>CAWJIB010000001.1:0-496447 GCA_963842835.1 uncultured Alphaproteobacteria bacterium
ATCTGGTTCGAAATCGAGGCGCACGCCTGCGACGCGCTCGCCGAGATCGGCGTCATCCCGAAGGAGAGCGCGGCGGCCATCTGGCAGAAGGCGGGGAACGCGACCTTCGACGTCGCGCGCATCGACGAGATCGAGCGCGTCGCCAAGCACGACGTCATCGCGTTCCTGACGCATCTGGCCGAATTCATCGGCCCGGATTCGCGCTTCGTGCATCAGGGCATGACGAGTTCCGACGTGCTCGACACGTGTCTGGCCGTACAGTTGCAGCGCGCCAGCGACATCCTCATCGCCGACGTCGAGGCTCTGCTCGCGGCGCTGAAGCGCCGCGCCTATGAACACAAGCTGACGCCGACGATCGGCCGCTCGCACGGCATTCACGCCGAGCCGACCACATTCGGCCTCAAGCTCGCGCTGGCCTATGCCGAGTTCACGCGCGCCCGCGCGCGGCTCGTCGCGGCGCGCGCGGAAATTTCGACCTGCGTGATCTCGGGCGCCGTCGGCACCTTCGCCAATATCGATCCGCGCGTCGAGGAGCATGTCGCGAAGAAGATGGGTCTCGTTCCCGAACCGATTTCGACGCAGGTGATCCCGCGCGACCGCCACGCCGCTTTCTTCGCCGCGCTCGGCGTCGTCGCCTCGTCGATCGAGCGCCTGGCCACCGAAATCCGCCATCTCCAGCGCACGGAAGTGCTGGAGGCGGAGGAATATTTCTCCGAGGGGCAAAAGGGCTCCTCGGCGATGCCGCATAAGCGCAACCCGGTGCTGACGGAGAACCTGACGGGCCTCGCCCGCATGGTGCGCTCGGCGGTGACGCCGGCGCTCGAAGACGTCGCGCTGTGGCACGAGCGCGACATTTCGCATTCCTCGGTCGAACGCATGATCGGCCCCGACGCGACGATCACGCTCGATTTCGCGCTGGCGCGGCTGACGGGGGTCATCGACAAGCTGGTGGTCTATCCCGAAAACATGCGCAAGAATCTCGACCGGCTCGGCGGCCTCATCCATTCCCAGCGCGTCCTGCTCGCGCTGACGCAGAAGGGCGTCTCGCGGGAGGACGCCTATGCGCTGGTGCAGCGCAACGCCATGCCGGTGTGGCGCGGCGAGGGCGACTTCCTCACGTTGCTCAAAGCGGACAAGGACGTCGCCAATGCGTTGAGCCCGAGCGAACTCGAGGCGCTATTCGACCTCGGCTACCACCTCAAGCACGTCGACACGATTTTCGCGCGCGTGTTCGGGGGATGAAGGCGGTTGAGAGCCCTCGTCCGGCCGACTTCGTCGGCTACCTTCTCCCGCCAGGCGGGAGAAGGGAATTCGTCGGCTACCTTCTCTCGCCAGGCGGGAGAAGGGAAAAAGCCCCTCGCCCGCTTGCGGGAGAGGGGTTGGGGTGAGGGCTTTACGCCTGCGGCCGATTGCGGCGCTCGTTCATGAAGCGCTCGAATTCCTCGCGATCCTTGGCCTTGCGGATGTTGTCGAGAAATTCGGAAAATTCGCGGTGCGCGTCTTCGAGCTTGCGACGCTCCTCTTCGAGACGGGCGAGTTCGGCCGCCTTCCATTGGTCGAACGCGGCGTTGCCGGTCGAAGGCGAATAGAAGCGCCCGCCGCTCCAAGGCGCGCCCGACTTCGACCACGACCCGCCCGCCATTGCGTTGCGCGCTTCGCTCCACTTGGCGGCGGCGAACGTCTGCAGGTCCTCGCCGCCGCTTTTGCGCTGCCAGAACTTGTAGCCGAGAATTGCCAGGCCGATCGGCCAGAAGACGATAAATCCGAGAATCATGGCGATGAGTTCGAACGCCGTCCAGCGGCTCGCACCGCAGCCGCGGCGTCTCCACGTCGCATTCGCCCATTCGCCGGAGCCCAAGTCCCGCGCGCCATTCGACCCGCCAAAACTGCTTTGCGCCGTGCTCATCGAGAGCCTCCGTCATGATGCGCCGCGCCCGCAGCCCGAGCCCGGCCGGGAAGACATTGGGACGCGCGCCGCAAGGCGCAAGGCCGCCGCCAGGAAATATCGCGCGGCGCGCCTCACGCCCACGCGACAACGATGACAACGCCGGCGATGCTGAGGGCGTCCAAGGCGAGGGCCGTCGCGATCCGCATATCGTCGAGCGTTCTCACCCGGTATCGCACAAAGCCGATGGTCGCAAAGCTCGAGTCGACGACCGCCGCGACCCATGCGTCCCGCGTCAGCACATAGGCAAGACATACGAAAAGCCAGACGACGACCAGCGGGGCCGCCCGCGCCCAGCTGTTCCATGGCGGAGCATGAGTGAAATGATAAAGACCAAACGCGACGCTCGAACCGGTCGCGGCCGCGACCGTCGCCCAGGGCGAGCCGAGCGTCGACCCGGCGAGCGCCTCCATCACGGCGAACAGAAGCGACAGGAAAACGAGAACTTCGGCAAGGCTGACCGCGAATAGCGCCACGAACAGCCGAAGAATATGGGGCAGCTCCGACGCCCGCGGCCCGCGCAAGGCGAGCGCGATCAGACCCAGGCCGACGACAAGAGCGAGACCCAACACGGGCGCATCGCGGCCATCGATGGGAAGATCGCCCTTGATCCACCCGCTTCGCGTCAACCATCGCGCGACCAAGAGCGGCGCGACCGTCCCAGCGAGCAGGATAACCGCCAGCGGATAGACCCACGCGCTGCGGCGGATCCGCAGGACGTGGTTGGCGAGGGTATTGGCGAGCGGCAGCGCGCAAGCGCCGAGGACCGCCGCCATGACGCCGGTCGCGGGAATCGGTGGACCTGACAGCATCGCGGGCGCCCTCTTCGACAAAGTCCCTGCGGTCTCCGTCGGGAGACATTCGCACGGAATGCGGGCTAACGGGGTAGAGAACGCTACGACGGCAATTCTTGCGCTGGAAGGACCGGCCCGGTCGGCGCACCGGCGGTCGGCGGGTCCATCCCGATATGCGGCGCCGGGGGGTCGGGCGCCGCGCTTCGGCCGCTCGAAAATCCTATTTCACGAACAAACCCAATGCTTCCGCAAGACCACGGGCGCCGAATTCAGGGATGCTCGATCGAGCCGTCGCGCGTATCCGGGCCGAGTGTCGGGCGAAGACGTTCGCGCAGGACCTCTCATGAGCCCAATATTCGTTGTCGGCGGCGGCGGCTTCATCGGCCGGCGCGTCGTCGGACTGCTGATCGAGGCCGGACAGCCCGTCGCCGCGCCGATCCCAAAGAACCTGCCGGTCGCCGGCGCAACCGCCGCTCGAGGCCGCGCTCGGCCCCGTCGGCGACCCGGATCGTCGCTTTGAGCCACGCTCGCTTTGCAGCGCGCCGGGCCGCGCCTATATCAAGGCCCCGATCCTCATTGAGAGACCCCGCCTTGCTCCAATTCGCCTTCGCCTTCGTCCTTTGCCTCGGTTTCGCTGCGGCGCAGGCGCAAACCGTCGAGAAGACGGCGCCGCAGAGCCTGGCGCAACTGCACCTGTCCTTCGCGCCAGTGGTGAAAAAAGTGCGGCCGGCGGTGGTCAACGTCTACGCCTCCCGCGTCGAGACGATGGCGCGCAATCCCCTGTTCGACGATCCGATCTTCCGCCAGTTCTTCGGCCAGCAGGGCCAGCAGTCGCGCGTGGCGCAATCGCTGGGGTCGGGCGTGATCGTCGACGCCAGCGGCCTCGTCGTCACCAACCACCACGTCATCGAGGGCATGACCGACGTGAAGGTCGCGCTGTCCGACCGTCGCGAATTCGAAGCCAAGATCGTGCTGCGTGATCCGCGCACCGATCTGGCCGTGCTGCAAATTCAGAGCCAGGAGCGCTTTCCCGTGCTCGAACTCGGCAATTCCGACGCGATCGAAGTCGGCGACTTCGTCCTGGCGATCGGCAATCCCTTCGGCGTCGGCCAGACCGTGACGCAAGGCATCGTCTCCGCGCTCGCGCGCACGCAGATCGGCATAAACGACTACGGCTTCTTCATCCAGACGGACGCCGCGATCAATCCCGGCAATTCCGGCGGCGCGCTGGTCGATCTCGATGGACGGCTCGTCGGCATCAATTCCGCGATCGTTTCGCGCTCGGGCGGCAGCATCGGCATCGGCTTCGCCATCCCCGTCAACATGGTCAAGAGCGTCGTCGCGGCGGCCAAGCAAGGCGGCGCCACGGTCAAGCGGCCCTGGCTCGGCGCCGGCCTGCAAAACGTCTCCAAGGACATCGCCAATTCGATCGGCCTGGAGCGGCCTGTCGGAGCTTTGGTGGTCAGCGTCTTCGAAGGCGGCCCGGCCGCGGGAGCGGGGCTGAAGCGCGGCGACGTGATCACGGCGATCGACGGCCAGAGCGTCGACGACGCCGAAGGCGTTGGCTTCCGGCTCGGCGTGAAGCCCTTGGGCGGCGTCGCGGCGCTGACGGTTCAGCGCGGCGGCAAGTCGCTCGTCCTGCCGCTGAAACTCACGGCGGCGCCGGAAACGCCGCCGCGCGAGGCGATCCGCATCAAGAGCCGATCGCCGTTCCAGGGCGCGCTGGTGATGAACGTCTCGCCCGCGGTGGCCGAGGAATTGTCGCTCGACAACGTCAGCGAAGGCGTCGTGGTGGCCGATGTCGCCGAAGGGTCGCTGGCCGCCGATCTAGGCGTGCAGAAGGGCGACGTCATCCTCGAGGTCAACGGCGCAAAAATCGCGACCACCCGCGATCTCGATGCGGCGAGCGGGCAGCGCCCGCGCGCCTGGGACCTGACGATCACGCGCGGCGGGCAAGTGATCCGCTCGCGCATTGGCGGGTAAATTTTCGCCGCGGGTAATCGCCTCGGCCTCACGCCGCCTTGCTGGCCGGCGCCTTGCCCTTGCCGCGCGCGATACGGCGCTTCAGCGACGCCCACAGCGTGCGCATTTCCTGCGCGGCTGCGCCGTGCGGGTTGATCTCGGTCACGCCCAGGCCGTGGCGCGCCGCTTCCTGATAGTCGACGCGAGCCAGCACGAGCGGCGAAATGAGGCCGCCCATCTCCTCGAGCGCGGCGATGGCGTTGTCGACGCGCGCGGTTTGCTGAGCCGGCGGGCACTGGTTGAGCATGAAGACGAAATCGCTGGCCGACGCCTTCAGGGCGGCGCGCGTCTGAGCGCTGGCCCAAAGGTCGAAAATGCTTGGGCGCGAGGGAATGACGTTCAGATCGGCCTCGCGCATCGCTGCCACCGAAGCCGCTCCGTCGGCGCCGGGCGTGTCGATGATCGCAAGCGTGATTCCCTTCTTCTCCAGCGCGCCGATCACCGCCGGCAATTTCGCGGCCGTCGTTGCGACGACGCCGATGTCGTCCAACTCGCGGGTCTTGGCCCAGCTGAGGAGGGAGGCCTGCGGATCCATGTCGATCACGCAGACGCGCTCGCCGACGTCCTTGGCGGCGACCGCCAGCGAAGAAGCCAAAGTACTTTTTCCCGACCCGCCCTTCTGAGTTACGAAAGCAATCGTGCGCATGGACCCGCCCTTTTTATTGCGCCCGGCCGCGAATCGCGGGCCGGATCAATGGTTGAAACTAGTGTCCATGTTTGTGGGCATTATGGTTAACAAAGTGTGACTATCCAGCGCGCCGGCAATGAAAATTCCTATGTTTCCATAGCGATACGCGTTTTCTTTCTGTATGATCGTCGCCGCTCGCCTTGCCTCACTCGCCGTCCAGCGGCGCCGCGCCCTTGGGCTTGCCCTCGGCCGACAGCGCGATCTTTTCGATGCGCATTTCGGCGTTCTTGAGCAATTGATCGCAATGCGCCTTCAGCGCTTCGCCACGCTCGTAGAGTTTGATGGAATCTTCGAGCGCGACGGCGCCCTTCTCCAGCTTGTCGACGATCAACTCGAGTTCGGCCAGCGCCGTCTCGAACGGCATCTTGGCGATTTCGGCGGGCGGTTCGGTCATGGCGCGATCCTCGGATTCCTCGACCGTCCTAGCGCGGCAGGCTCACAGCGGCAAGGCGGTCGTCTTCTTCACGGTGCGCAGCGTCATCGTCGACTGCACGCGGGAAACGCCGGGCAATTGCGTGAGAATGTCGGTGTGGATGCGTTCGAAGTCGCGCGCGTCGCGAAACGCGATCCGCAGGAGATAATCGGAGGCGCCGGCCAGAAGATAGCATTCGATGATCTCGGCGTGGTGGCCGACCTCCCGCTCGAATCGGTCGAGCGCCGCACGACCCTGCTGGTCCAGCGTCACCGAAACGAAGGCGGCGCCGGGAAGGTCCGCGGCGACCGGATCGAGCAGCATGACATAGCCCGCGATGATCCCGCTGTCCTCGAGCATGCGGACCCGCCGAAGGCACGCCGATTGCGACAGATGGACCCGATCGGCCAATTCCGCATTGGTCAGACGGCCGTCGCGCATCAGTTCGCGCAGGATCGCCCGGTCGCGATCGTCGATTTCGTCAACTCGCATAATCTCTCTCGAATCGAGCCATGATTCGCATATCATGCCGGCAGCCGGCGACAAGAGCCTCATTTGGGAGAGAAATTTCTTCGACGCCGCAGGATCATGCGTCTTCCACGCAACGGGAGGGTTCGATGCTTATCGGTGTGCCTAAGGAAATCAAGGACAATGAGTTTCGCGTCGGGCTGACGCCCGCCTCCGTCGCCGAGCTGACGCACCACGGCCATTCCGTGCTGGTCGAAAAGTCTGCGGGCGTCGGATCGGGGCTTTCCGACGACGAATATGTCGCGGCGGGCGCCGCGCTGGTCGATGCGCCGCAAGAGATATTCGCGCGCGCCGAAATGATCGTGAAGGTCAAGGAGCCGCTGAGCGCCGAGCGCAAGCAGCTTCGCCGCGGCCAGCTGCTTTACACTTATCTGCATCTCGCGCCCGACCTCGCGCAGACCAAGGACCTCGTCGCCAGCGGCGCGACCTGCATCGCCTATGAAACGGTGACTTCGCCCTACGGCGGCCTGCCCCTGCTGACGCCGATGTCGGAAGTCGCCGGGCGCCTCGCGCCGCAGGTCGGCGCGCATGCGCTGGAAAAGGGGCAGGGCGGGCGCGGCATCCTGCTGGGCGGCGTGCCCGGCGTGCCGGCCGCGGAAGTCGTGGTTATCGGCGGCGGCGTTGCCGGCACTCACGCTGCGACCATCGCGCTCGGCATGGGCGCCAACGTCACCCTGGTCGACAAGTCGAACGAAGCCTTGCGGCGCCTCGCGGCGCAGTTCGGCACGGGCGTGCGCACGATCTATTCGACGCGCACGACGATCGCCGAACTCGTCAAGCGCGCCGACCTGCTGATCGGCGCCGTGCTCGTCCCCGGCGCGGCGGCGCCGAAGCTGGTGACGCGCGCCATGTTGTCGACCATGAAGCCCGGCGCGGTGATCGTCGACATCGCGATCGACCAGGGCGGCTGCTGCGAAACCTCGAAGCCGACGACCCACTCGCACCCGACCTACGTCGTCGACGGCGTCGTGCATTACTGCGTCGCCAACATGCCGGGCGCGGTGGCGCGCACGTCGACCTTCGCGCTCAACAACGCCACCCTGCCCTTCGCCCTGGCGCTCGCGGACAAAGGCTGGCGCCAGGCGCTGAAGGACGACGTCCACCTGCGTGCGGGGTTGAACGTGCACGACGGCAAGGTGACGTGCGAACCCGTCGCGCAGGCGCATGGGCTCGCCTATACGCCGGCGGAGAGCGTGCTGGGCTGAGGCGAGCGCCTTCCTCCTTGCGCGCGGGGCGCCCGGCGAACGTTTCGTTCGCCTCGCGCGCCGCGAGCACGGCGCGGCGATGCAAGCTGCGATGCAAGCTTGCCAAGAACGCCAGATCGTTGCAGAATCGCATCAAACCGCCGTCTATTCGGCGAAAGGCGGTTAGTTGTAAATCGCTGATCAAATGGACGGCGGCGGAACCCATGCCGTTTCACAATAACCGTATAAATTGATCGTCAGATGAGCTTGGGACCCCTGTAAATAACACTCTTGTCTGTCTCAACTTCTCTGGCGAAGGACGATGGCGTCGATCAAACGAAAGCTGGACAGGGCCGGCTATTGGGCCCTTAACATCACGCGCGAGCTGGCGCCGCAGTTCCTTTTCAGGCGACGTCTGCGAGACATGCTCGCCCAGGCGGATCGTTACGACGCCGCATACCTCTCGCAGCGAGTTGGTTACTACAACAAGCTTTCTTACGCGCTGAGCGCTCAAGAATACTCAACGACAATCGCGAGCATCCCGATCGGCGCCAGCATGTACTACCTCGACCTGAAGGAGCACGCCCGCTACTTTCCCAGACACTTCCAACTCAATCACATATTCGGCGATGTCACTCATATTCCCGATCGTCCAAGTTTCGTGAAATCTCGGCCCATTTTCGGCGACAACCGGAATTCGATCTTGCTCAATCTGGACAAATTTCGACACTTCAATTTTCTCAACGATCAAATGAACTTTCAAGACAAGAAGCCGATGGCGGTTTGGCGCGGCGGCGGACATAACGCAAAGCGGGCCGCGCTTGTCCAGCGCTACTTCGATCATCCGCTCTGCGATGTTGGCGTGTCGTTAGGACAGCCGATAGGCGCTACACCCAAGCCATTCCTTTCCGCCACCGAGCAGATGCTTTTCAGATATGTGATCTCGGTCGAGGGCGTTGACGTAGCGACGAACCTCAAGTGGATTTTGGCGTCGAACAGCTTATGCCTGATGCCCGCGCCCTGTTATGAAACTTGGTTCATGGAAGGCCGCCTGGAAGCCGGCAAGCACTATGTGCTGCTGCGGGACGATTTCGAGGATCTCGAGGAGAAGATCCTTCATTACGAGAGCAACATCGGCGAGGCCGAGCAAATCATACGCAACGCGAACAGCTTTGCCGCACAGTTTCGTGACGCGACGCGCGAGCGGCTTGTGTCGCTTTTCGTCATGTACAAATATTTCGTCGCCACTGGGCAGCTCGAAGCCGACGATCGGATTTTACAACTTTAAATCCCCTCCATCGCGATGCGCCGATCGCCGCGAAAAGATCGGCGACAAGGCCGCTTGCTAAAGCCTGACAACTCCCTAGAGCATCGGACGCTCAATTGAATCCGTACCCGGCTGCGGTGAAGTAGTTTTTTGCATTCGTTTGGTTGGAAGAGGTCGCAGATTTGTCCGATGGCCTTCCAAAGCTCGTCGATGGTGCGGACGGCCATGGCGCGCAGATGGGCCTTCAGCTTGGCGAAGGCCATTTCGATCGGGTTGAGATCAGGGCTGTAGGGCGGCAGGAACAAAAGCCATGCGCCCCTGTCGCGGATAGCCTTTTCGGCGACCGCACTTTTGTGGGCGGGCAGGTTGTCCATGACGACAATGTCGCCTTTTTCCAGCGTCGGGGCGAGCTGGGTTTCGACATAGGTTTCGAAGATGCGCCGATCCATGGGCGCATCGATGACGAACGGGGCGGTGAGGGCGTCGCAACGCAGCCCGGCGACGAAGGTCTGCGTTTTCCAATGCCCGAACGGGGCTTTGGAGCGCAAGCGTTGGCCCTTGGGGCTTCGACCGCGCAAGCGCGTCATTTTCGTGGTCGTCCCAGTCTCGTCGAGGAAAACCAGCCGATGCGGTTCCAGGCGCATCTTGGGTTGCCGTTCAGCCTTCCATTCCTCGCGCGCCTGCCGAATGTCGGGACGATCGCATTCGCTGGCCAGCAGCGTTTTTTTTAAAGCGGTAGCCGTTGCGGATGAGCCAGCGCGACAGCGAGGCCGGGTCGGCCCGCGTGCCGCACTCCGCTTCAAGCTCGCCCGCCAATTCCGGCATCGTGATGTCGTCCTTTTCCGCCACGCGCCTGAGCAGAAACACGCGATGCGGATCGAGCTTGGCGTGCCGCCGCCCTCCGAGCGGCTTGGGGGCCAGGTCGCCTCGCGCCTGGTATGCAGTCATCAAATTGATGACAAAAGACGGCGAAACGTCGAAATGCGCCGCGGCGGCGCGCCGGGAATGGCCGGCCTCGACATAGGCCACAACACGCTCACGAAGATCCTGCGAATAAGGTCTCGGCATCGCGAATCACCTCCTTACGGAAATGAATCACGATCCGCGCCTCACAGGAATCCCTCTCGATTCGACCTGACTGTCCGGCGCTCTAGACGCGCAAGCGGTCGTTGCTCAGGCGCGCGTGGGCGGCGCCGGAAGAAATTTTCGCAAGAATCTGACAAAGACGATCCGCCGTGCAAGATGCGACGCCCGACTGTGGGAAGAAGCGCCGGCGCCCACGCGGAGAAAATGATGAACGCCCTTCTGTTCGGATTCGTCGTCGTCATCTGGGGACTGACTTGGTACGCCATCAAGCTGCAACTGGGCGCGACGCCAGCCGAAGTGTCGATTTTCTGGCGCTTCTTTCTTTCCGCGGCGATTCTCTGGGCGGGTTTGGCGGCGACCGGGCGGCTGCGCCGCGCGCCGCTGCGCGGGCACGTGTGGTTCGCGGCGCTCGGCCTCGCGCTCTTCAGCGTCAATTTTCTGTGTTTCTACAACGCCGAGCGCTTCGTCGCGAGCGGCGTCGTCTCGGTGGTGTTCAGCATGGCGTCAGCGTTCAACGTCGCCAATCAATGGCTGTTCCGCGGCTTTCGTCCTGCGCCGCGCGTGATCGTCGGCGCGCTGATCGGCGCGCTCGGCGTCGCGTGCCTTTTCGCCGATCGACTGGCCGCGACGGCGGCGGGAGCCCAAGCGGCGCTCGGCGTCGCGCTGGCGCTCGCCGGGGCCTATTGCTTTTCCCTCGGCAATCTTGCTTCGCTGCCGGCGACCCGTGCGGCGGCGGACCTGCCCAACGCGATTGCGCGCGCGATGAGCTGGGGCGCGGCTCTTCTGGCGGCCGTGGCGGCGGCGCGCGGACTGTCCTTCGCGCCGGCAATGAGCGGCGCCTACGTCGGCGCGCTGCTTTATCTGGCCGCGGTCGGCTCGGTGCTGGGTTTTCTCGCCTATCTCGCCCTGGTGTCGCGCATCGGGCCCGAGCGCGCCGCCTACACGACGGTGCTGTCGCCGGTCATCGCGCTGGCGATGTCGTCGCTGCTGGAAGGCTACGAGTGGAACCGCTGGGCCTTCGTCGGCGCGCCGCTGATCCTCATCGGCAATATCGTGATCTTTCGCCCGCGCCTTCGCCGCGGCGGCGCCGGATCGCGATAGACGCAGCCGTTTTCCCTCGCGCCCACTTTCGACTATAGCAGGCGCGACTTCGATCCTGGAGAACGGCCGATGAACGCGTCAACGCGCCCCTTCGACGATATCCGCGCGCTATTGCGCGCCATGCCGGAAGCGGACGCCGCGGCGGCGGCGGCGGCGCGCGAACGGCAGGCGCAACTGACGAAGCCGGCGGGCTCGCTCGGACGCCTCGAGGAGATCGCCGAATGGCTGGCGGCCTGGCAGGGCGCCGCGCGCCCGCGTGTCGACGCGCCGCTCGTCGCGATCTTCGCCGGAAACCACGGCGTCGTCGCTCAGGGCGTTTCGCCGTTTCCGCAATCCGTGACGCAGGCGATGGTCGCCAATTTCTCCAGCGGCGGCGCGGCGATCAATCAGATTTGCAAGGCCCTCGACATTTCGCTGAGAGTTTTCGAACTCGCGCTGGAGCAACCGACCGGGGACATCACGCGGGAGCCGGCGCTCGACGAAAAGGCCTGCGCGGCGACGATGGCCTTCGGGATGGAGGCGCTCGCCTCGCAACCCGATCTCCTGTGCCTGGGCGAAATGGGCATCGGCAACACCACTGTCGCCGCCGCGATCTATCACGCGCTCTACGGCGGCAGGGCGGAGGATTGGGTCGGCCGCGGCACGGGGGTCGACGACGCGGGGCTCAAGCGCAAGGCGGACGCCGTCCGCGCGGCGGTGGCGCTGCATCGCGAATATCTGAGCGACCCGCTCGAAGTCCTGCGCCGTCTGGGCGGGCGCGAAATCGCGGCGATGGCGGGCGCGATCCTCGCAGCGCGCATCCAGCGCGTGCCGGTGCTGCTCGACGGCTTCGTGGTCTGCTCCGCGGCGGCGGTGCTGCATGCGCTCGACCCGAGCGCGCTCGACCATTGCCTGGCCGGCCACGTCTCGGCCGAGAGCGCCCATGCGGAGGTTCTGCGCCGCCTCGGCAAGACGCCGCTCGTCGATCTCGGCATGCGCCTGGGCGAAGGCTCGGGCGCGGCGCTCGCGGTCGGGATCGTCAAATGCGCCGTCGCCTGCCACGACGGCATGGCGACTTTCGACGAGGCGGGCGTGGCGGAGAAGGAATAAGGCCGACCCGACCGCCTAAAGCTGGTCCGATCGGTTACGACGCGACCTGCGCTTCCTTCCCGGTTAGGTCCCTCACATCCCGCCCAGATATTCCGCCACGGCGAAGATGTCCTTGTCGCCGCGTCCGCACAGATTCATCACCATCAGATGCTCGCGCGGCTTCTTGGGCGCGAGCTCGATCACCTTGGCGAGCGCATGCGCGGGCTCCAGCGCCGGGATGATGCCCTCGAGCTGCGAGCACAGCTGGAACGCGGCGAGCGCTTCCTTGTCGGTCGCCGAGAGATAGGTCACGCGGCCGGTTTCCTTAAGCCACGCATGTTCGGGGCCGACGCCGGGATAATCGAGGCCGGCGGAAATCGAATGGCCCTCGTTGATCTGGCCGTCGTCGTTCATCAGGAGATAGGTGCGGTTGCCGTGCAGCACGCCGGGGCGCCCGCCCGACAGCGAGGCGGCATGGCCGTCGGGCACGTCGAGGCCGAGGCCCGCCGCCTCGACGCCGTACATCTCGACGCTTGTGTCGTCGAGAAAGGGATGGAAGAGCCCGATCGCGTTGGAGCCGCCGCCGATGCAGGCGACGAGCGAGTCGGGCAGGCGCCCCTCGGCCTCCTGCATCTGGACGCGCGCCTCGTTTCCGATCACGCATTGGAAGTCGCGCACCATCGCGGGATAGGGATGCGGCCCCGCCGCCGTGCCGATGCAATAGAACGTGTCGGCGACATTGGTCACCCAGTCGCGCAGGGCTTCGTTCATCGCGTCCTTGAGGGTGCGCGCGCCGGACTGCACGGGGCGCACTTCGGCGCCGAGCATCTTCATGCGGAAGACGTTCGGCTTCTGCCGCTCGACGTCGACCGCGCCCATGTAGACGATGCATTGCAGGCCGAAGCGCGCGCAAGCGGTGGCGGTGGCGACGCCGTGCTGGCCGGCGCCCGTCTCGGCGATGATGCGCGTCTTGCCCATGCGCCGCGCCAGCAGGATCTGACCGAGCACGTTGTTGATCTTGTGCGCGCCGGTGTGGTTGAGCTCGTCGCGCTTGAAATAGACCTTGGCGCCGCCGAGGCGCTCGGTCAGCCGCTCCGCGAAATAGAGGGGGCTCGGGCGCCCGACATAGTGCTTGAGGAAATAGTCGAGCTCGTCCTGATAGCTCGTATCGGCCTTGGCGGCCTTGTAGGCCTCCTCGAGCGACAGCACGAGCGGCATCAGGGTTTCCGCGACGAAGCGGCCGCCGAAAATGCCGAAATGACCGCGCTCGTCTGGGCAGTTGCGAAAGGAATTGGGCTTGTCGATCTTGGTCACGCGATGCTCCTTGCTCCGTCCTGGCGCGCGAACTCGGCGCGCGCGGCGGCGACGAACGCCTTGATTTTTTCGATGTCCTTTACGCCGGGCGCGCTCTCGACCCCCGAGGAGACGTCGACGCCGCGCGCGCCGGAGAGCGCGATCGCCTCGCCGACGTTGGCCGCCTCTAACCCGCCCGACAGCAGCCAGGGTTTTTGCGGCGCAAATCTCCGCGCGAGGCGCCAATCGAAGGGCGCGCCGTGGCCGCCAGGACGCGTCGCGCCCTTGGGCGGCTTGGCGTCAATCAGCAGCCAGTCGGCGGCTTCCTGGTATTCCAACGCTTTGTCGAAGTCTCCCGCGTCCGCGACGCCGAGCGCCTTCATGACGCCGACCCCGAATTGGCGCTTGATCTCGGCGACGCGCGTGGGGTTTTCCGAACCGTGCAATTGCAGGAGATCGGGCGCGACTCTGGCGACGATCGCGGCCAGCGTCCGGTCGGAAGCGTCGACGCTGATCGCGACGATCTTCGCGCGCCCGCGCGCCTCAGCCGCCAGTTCGCGCGCGTGATCGAGCCCGACGAAGCGCGGGCTGCGCTCGAAGAACACGAAGCCGACCATGTCGGCGCCGGCCTCGAGCGCGGCGCGAAGCATGTCGGCGGTCGACAGGCCGCAGATTTTGATGGTCGAGGGCATCCGCTTATCTGGGTCAAGACGGGCGGGAAGTCAAAGCTTCTCGCCGCCCGCCTTCTTCCATACCAGCATCGCCGCCGCCAGGTCCTCGATCGCCGCGCCGACGGATTTGAACAGCGTGATCTCCTGCGGTCCGCCGCGGCCCGGCGCGCCGCGCACGAGCGCCGCGAGGTCGGCGACGACGTCGGCGCGGGCCAGGACGCCGCTCTGCAGGGCGAGCGCGACGTCGCCGCCTTCGCTCAACGCGGCGCTGGTGTCGACGAAGACGCGCGCGCGCTTCAGCGCCGTGTCGTCGGCCTCGCGCATCCGCATCGAGAAGGCGCCGACGAGGTCGAGGTGCTGGCCGGGCTTGAGCCAGGCGCCGGCGACCAACGGCGTCTGCGAAAGGGTCGCGCAGGAAATGATGTCGGCCTCGCGCACGGCGTCCTCCAGCCGCCCGACCGCTCGCGCGCGGAACCCGAGCGCGGTCAAACTCGCCGCGAGCCTGTGCGCGCCCTCCGGGCGGTGGTTCCACACCGCGATTGTCTCGATCGGGCGCTCACTGGCGTGGGCGCGGGCAAGGAAGGGCGCGAGAGAGCCGGCGCCGACGAGGAGGAGGCTTTTCGCGTCGCTCCGCGCGAGATGGCGCGCCGCCAGCGCTGAAGCCGCGGCAGTGCGCCAGAGCGTGAGCCGCGTTCCGTCCATCGTCGCGAGAGCTTCGCCGGTGGCGCCGGACTGCAGGACGTAAAGACCGTGCACGGCCGGCAGGCCGCGCGCCGAATTGCCGGGAAAGACGTTGACGATCTTCACGCCCAGATATTCCCCAGCGCCGGCGCCGGGGGCCGTCCACGCCGGCATCAGCAGCGCCGTCGCCGCGGGCTCGCCGGCGCGTTCGATTTCGTGGTGATGGCGCTGGGGCGCGTGGAAGCCGCCGCGAAAGCTCTCGCTGAGCGCGTCGATCAGCGAGGGAAAATCGAGCGCGGCGTCGACTTCGGCGGCGGCGAAATGGCGCATCCCGGCCGGGCTCCGTTCAACGCTGCGCCGGCGGACTGAGGGCCTGCGCCTTGGCCGCCTCGGCCTCGGCGCGCCACTTGTCCGCTTCGGCGCGATTGCGCCGCTCGGCGCGGCGGTGCTTGCCCTGCGCGAGCCAGGTCGCCGCGCCGCCCGCGACGACGCCGATCATCATCGCCAGGATCAGCACGACGAACAGCGGCGCGTTGATCGCGAACGCGGGGATGTCGCCCGACTGGAAGGGATCGAACGAGACCGTGACGATGTGGCGATTGGCGAAGGCGAAAATCAGGAAAAGGATCGCGAAGGGCGCGATGAGGACGAGCTTGAGGAAGCGAGCCATGAGCGGAACCGACGACTTTCTCGAAGGGGAGAGCGGCGCGAGAATGGCGCGAAAGCGCGTTCAGCGCAAACCGATCGGCTCCGCGCGTCAGGCGCCGGGCTTGTGATTGAGGCGCTCGCGCAATTCCTTGCCGGTCTTGAAGAACGGCACGAGTTTCTCGGTGACCGGCACTTTGTCGCCGGTGCGCGGATTGCGCCCGGTGCGCGCCAGACGCTGCTTGGTCGAGAAAGCGCCGAACCCGCGCAGTTCGACGCGCTCGCCGCGCGCCAGCGCTTCGGTGATCTCGCCGAGAATGGCGTCGACGATGTGTTCGATGTCGCGTTGATAAAGGTGCGGATTACGCGCCGCCATACGCTGCACGAGCTCGGACTTGATCAAAGGAAATGCCCCTCGAAACTACAACGCGCGGTGAAAAAACGCCTTGCCGCGCGTCAATCCCCGCTAGACAGTTGCCAAATCGAGACCAATCCGTCAACCGGACCGTCCTCGCCCGCCCATTCGCCGCGCCGCAGCGCGCCGGCGATCGACCGCAGGCCGAAAGCGTCCGCCGCCGCGGCGGCCAGGCTCGTCAATTTCCAGCCGGTCAACCCGGTACTCGTGCGCCAGTCGCGCACCGGCAAATTCTTGGCGACGCCTTTTTCGGCCTCCAGCCATTGGATCGCCTCGCGCTCGCCGCCGATCGCGTCGGCGAGCTTGAGCGGCAGGCCCTGCCGCCCGGTGAACACGCGCCCGTCGTCGACGCGGGCGAGTTCGTCGTCGCTCAGGCGGCGCCGTTCCTTGACCAGCCCCTTGAACCAGGAAAACGAGTCCGCGACGAGCGCGGCCATCGCGGCGCGCGCTTCCTCGCTCGTCGGCTCGAGCCCGTTCGGCGCGGCCTTGAGCGGCGAGGACTTGATCGATTCAAGCTTAACCCCGACTTTCTCCAACAGCGCGGAAACGTTCGGATATTCGACGAGCACGCCGATCGATCCGACGATCGAATTGCCGTGAACGAAAATGCGGTCGGCGCCGAGCGCGGCGATGTAGGCGCCCGACGCCGCCATCGATCCGACGACGGCCACGACCGGCTTCTTCTCGGCAAGTCGGCGGATTTCCTCGTAGAGGACCTCGGAGCCCTCGGTCGTCCCGCCGGGACTGTTGATCGTGACGATCGCCGCCGCGGCTTTCGAATCCGCGACCTGGCGGATCAGCTTCAGCGTCGCGTCGTCGCCGGTGATGAGGCCGGAGATCGTAAGGCGCGCGATATGCGCCTGGCCGAGCCCGGCCGGCCCGTACCAGCGCAACCCGATCGCGAGAACGACGAGCGCCGCGGCGAGGAACGCGGCGATCCGCCAAAAGCCGACTTGGCGGCGCAGACGGCGACGGTCGACGAGATAATCGGCGGCGGAAGTGGACACGCGACCTCTTCAAACGGCGCAGGGACGAGCGCGCCGCAAACCCGGCAAAGCCTAATCGCCGCGCCACGCGGGCGCAAGGGCGCCAATCGTCGCGCGCGGCGCCGGCGCGGCCGCCTCAGGCGGTGCGGCTGCTCGCGTATTGGCCGGTCTTGCGGAAGCGATAGAGATAGGCGGGCGCGATCGCCTCGAAGCCCTGCGCGGCGACGCCGAGATCGCGCAACGTGCGCCCTTCGGCGACCGCCGCGGCGGACACCACGATGTCGTGACGCAACAGCTCGATCTCGTCGCGAGTCGTCGTCAACGTCTTCGGGAAGAGCCCGAGCGAAATCGCGCTCGCGAATTCCGTCGCGCGCGCGAAGAGGCGCGAGACGCCGAAGGGAATCGGGACGAGGACTCGTCTTCGCTCGATGATGCGCAGCGTGCGCTCGACCGCCTCGCGCAGGCTCATCACCTCCGGGCCGCCGAGTTCGTAAGTTCTCCCGGCCGCCGTCGAATCGTCGAGAGCGCGCGCCGCCGCGAGCGCGACGTCGCCGACGAAGACCGGCTGCAATTTCGTCGCCCCGCCGCCGAACAGCGGCAGCGCAGGAAGAACGGGCGCCAGCGCGGCGAAACGATTGAAGAATTCGTCCTCCGGGCCGAACACGATCGACGGGCGCAACACGATCGCGCCGGCGAAGGCTTCGCGCGTCGCCGCCTCGCCGCGCCCCTTGCTCGCGACATAGGGATTTCGCGATGCGGCGTCGGCGCCGATCCCGGAGACGAGCACGAGGGCGCCGACCCCTTGCGCCGACGCCGCGCGCGCAATCTCGCCGGCGCCGAAGACATGGACGGCCTCGTAGCTCTGCCGTCCGCTCTGGCGCTTGACGCCGGCCGCGTTGACGACCGCATTCGCGCCCTCGATCGCCGCCTGGACCAACTCGGGATAGCGCAGGTTGGCCTGCACCGCCTCGATTTGCCCGACCGCGCCGAGCGGCTGGAGGAATCCGGCCAGGTCCGGCCGGCGCACCGCCACCCGCACGCGCCAGCCCTCGCGCGCGAGCGCCCGCACGACATGACGCCCGACAAAGCCCGATCCGCCGAAAACCGTCGCCAAACGATCACTGCTGTAGGGGGCTTCGGCCATCGCCGCTCAACTCCGCGCGTTGAAGAAATTGCGCCCTTCCATAAGCGAATGCGGCGCGGCTGTACAGACGCGGCGCGCCTCAGCCCAGGCTCTTGCGCCGCGCCGCGATCACCGCGTCGGCGGCGCGCCCGGACAATTCCGCGAGATGGTCGAACTTGGTCTCGAAGGCGCCGACGCCAGACGTGGCCGAGCGTAATTCGACGATGAGATCGCCGATTTCCGCCTCGGGGATGAGCGCGCGCAAAGCTTCCCAGCCGTCCCAGCCCTTGCGCCCCTCGAAGCCGAGGATTTGCCCGCGCCTGGCGCTCACCAGGGCGCTGGCGCGGGCCAGCGCGTCGGAGGGCACGTAGATCGTCACGGCGAGAATGGGTTCGAGGAGCACCGGCCGGGCCTTGGGCAGCGCCTCGGCGAGCGCGGCCTTCGCCGCGGCGCGGAACGCCATGTCCGAGGAATCGACCGTGTGATAGGAGCCGTCGACCAAGGTGACCGCGACGTCGACGACGGGGAAGCCGAGCGGACCGCGCGTCAAAGCGTCGCGGGCGCCCGCTTCCACGGACGAGAAATACTGTTTGGGCACCGTGCCGCCGTGGACGCGTTCGGAAAAGACGAAGCCCTCGCCGCGTTCGCGCGGCGCGACCTCGACGAGCACGTCGCCGAACTGGCCATGACCGCCCGATTGCTTCTTGTGGCGCCCGCGCACCGTCACGCCGTCGCGAATCGTCTCGCGATAAGCGACCGACGGCTTGGCCGTCTCGACCGTGACGCCGAAACGTTCGGCGAGGCGCTCGGCGATCACGCGCAGGTGCATTTCGCCCTGGCCAAACAGTTTGAGTTCGCCCAACTCCTGATCCTGGACATAGCCGAGCGAAGGATCCTCTTCGCACAGCTTGGCCAGCGCGGCGGCGAGCCGCACTTCGTCCTTGCGGTCCTCGACGTGAATGGCGACGGCCTGGGTCGGGGGCGGCGGTGGAACGATCGGGGCCGCTTCGGGCGGCTTCTTGTTGTCGCTGAAGCGATCGCCGGTCGTCAGGCTTTCGAGGCGCGCGAAGGCGACCGTATCGCCCTCCTCGGCGCGCGCAAGCTTGGAGGAGACTGCGCCGATCAGCCGCGCGATCCCGGCGATGCGCTCCTCGCTGCCGCGCGAGCCGATCACGGCGGCGCCGTCGGAAAAGCCGCCGCGCAGCACGCGCGCCAGCGACAATTTGCCGCCATGGGCGGTGTGGATCGTGCGGATGATCTGGGCGAGCGCCGGCCCCTCCGGCTCGACGCCGAGCCGCGCGCGCGTTTGCGTCACGCCGGGCGCCTCGTGGCGCAGCGCCTTGAGCAGCCGCGTCACGCCATGGCCGGCCGTCGCCGATCCCATCAGCAAGGGCACGATATGGCCCTCGCGCAACTCGCGCGCGAGATCGTCGAACACGCGGTCGCGCGGCGGTTCGATGTCGCTGATGAGCTGCTCCATCAGCGCGTCGTCGTAGTCGGCGAGGCGCTCGAGCATGGAATAGCGCGCCTCTTTCTCGTCGCTCGCGACGCCGCCCGGCATCGCGACGACGACGGAGGGCTGGGACTCGCGGTAGACGAACGCGCGCTCCAGCGCCAGATCGACGAAGCCGGTGGCGACGCCGTTCTCCCAGATCGGAATCTGGCGCAGCAGCAGCGGCGTGCGCGAGGCCGGCTGCAGCATCTCCAGAGTCTCGCGCACGCCCCCGCCGGCGAGGTCGATCTTGTTGAGAAACAAGATGCGGGGAACGTGAAGCTCCTCGAGCTCGCGCAGGATCACCTGCAGCGCCGGCGCCTTGCGCCGATCGGCCTCGCAGACGACAACCGCCGCGTCGCAAACGGGCAGCGCGAAGCGCATGTCGTGGGAGAACTCGACCGAGCCTGGGCAATCGAAGAAGGTGAAGCGGTCGCCCATGTAATCGACGCTGGCGATGTTCGGCTCGACGCTCATCGCGTGGGCGCGCGCCTCGGGGCTGGAATCGCCGACGCTGGTGCCCTCGCGCACCGATCCTTGCCGCGCCGCGCCGCCGCCGCGCACGAGAAGACCCTCGAGAAGGCTGGTCTTGCCGCTCTGGAACGGGCCGACGATCGCGATCAATCGCGGCCCGGCAATCCTGTGTTCGCCATTTTGACCGGCAGCGACCATCGCCCCCTCCTATCGCCTTCCAGGCTAAGCCTTTGATGTATGCTTACAAGTCTTGGCGCGCCGCGCAAGCCGTCCTTTGGCTTAGGGGAAAGGCGCCTGTGGCCATCGGCGGGCGGTTGAGATAGGAACGGCGGCTTCAAACGCGCCGCGCCGCGGCGGGAGCTCTGCGGGCGTTGGGAAGGATGGCATGAACGAAACCGCGACCGTCGACGCCGAAGGGCTCGCCGCCGCTCTGGGCGGGCGTTCGATCGTGCTCGTGGGCATGATGGGCGCGGGAAAGACCTCCGTCGGCAAGCGGCTCGCCCAACGCCTCGGCCTGCCCTTCGTCGACGCCGACGCCGAAATCGAGGCGGGCGCGCAAATGACGATCCCGGAGATTTTCGAGCGCTTCGGCGAAGCCTATTTTCGCGAGGGCGAACGCAGGGTGATCGCGCGGCTGCTCGTCGGCGGCCCCAAGGTCCTGGCCACCGGCGGCGGCGCCTTCCTCAACGAAGCCACGCGCCAGCGCATCGGCCAGTCCGGCGTCTCCGTATGGCTGAAGCCCGATTTCGAAGTGTTGTTGCGCCGGGTGCGCAAGCGGTCGAACCGGCCTCTGCTGCGCACCGCCAATCCCGAGCAGACCCTGCGCCGGCTTCTGGAAGAGCGCAGCCCTATCTACGCGCTCGCCGACATAACGATCGAATCGCGGGACGGACCGCACGATTCGGTCGTCGACGCCATCATAGCGGGCCTGCGCCGGCGCGTCGCCTTGCCGCCCGACAAGGCGGCCTCGCCGGACGGCCCGGCGTTGCGCGAAGTCGATGTCGCGCTCGGCGCCCGCGCATACAAGATCCTGATCGGCGACGGGCTCGTCGAAGCCGCCGGGGAGCATATCGCGCGCCTCGCGCCCGGCGCGCAATGCGCAGTCGTCACCGACGAGACTGTCGCGGCGCTGCACCTCGAGAAATTGACGCGAAGCCTCGCGCGCGCAGGGTTGAAGACAAGCGTCATCGTCTGTCCGCCGGGCGAAGCGACGAAATCCTACGCCGAATTCGCGCGCGTCAGCGATGCCTTGATCGGCGCCCATATCGAGCGACGCGACATCGTCATCGCCTTCGGCGGCGGCGTCATCGGCGATCTCGCGGGCTTTTGTGCGGCGTGCCTGAGGCGCGGCGTGCGCTTCGTGCAGATGCCGACGACTTTGCTCGCGCAGGTCGATTCCAGCGTCGGCGGCAAGACCGCGATCAATTCGCCCGCCGGCAAGAACCTGATCGGGGCGTTCCATCAGCCTTCCCTGGTGCTCGCCGACACGGGGGTGCTCGACACGTTGAGCCCGCGCGAATTTCGCGCCGGCTACGCCGAGACCGTCAAATACGGCCTGATCGGCGACCGCGATTTCTTCGACTGGCTGGAGACGCGCTGGCGCGAGGTCTTTTCCGGAGGCCCGGCGCGTCTCGACGCGATCGCTACGAGCTGCGCGGCCAAGGCGCGCGTCGTCGCCGCCGACGAGACCGAGCAGGGCGAGCGCGCGCTGCTCAACCTCGGCCACACGTTCGGCCACGCCTTCGAGCGGCTCACGCAATACGACGGCGCGCGCCTCGTGCATGGCGAGGGCGTGGCGATCGGCATGGCCTGCGCGTTCCGTTTTTCGCGCGAACTCGGCCTTTGCCCGGGGCAGGACGCGGTGCGCGTCGAAAATCACCTCAAGACGATCGGCCTGCCGACCCGCATCGCCGAAATCCCCGGCCTCGAAGCCGACGCGCAAGCGATCCTGACCGCGATGCGCCAGGACAAGAAGGTCGAGCGCGGACGGCTGACGTTCATTCTCGTCAAAGGCATCGGCGAGAGCTTCATCGCCAAGGATGTTTCCGAGGCTCAGACGCTGGCGTTTCTGGAACGCGAAATCGCGCGCGGCTAGGGGTCGCTGCGAACTTCTGCGCCGGTCCCGTTGCGCGCGGCGCCGCCTTCGCTGGCGCGAAAGGG
Source organism: uncultured Alphaproteobacteria bacterium (assembly GCA_963842835.1). Classification (GTDB taxonomy): domain Bacteria; phylum Pseudomonadota; class Alphaproteobacteria; order Rhizobiales; family Beijerinckiaceae; genus Roseiarcus. The sequence goes on from CAWJIB010000001.1 coordinate 22,036, forward strand.
CGCTAGCGCCGGGCGAAATCCGGCGACCGGCGGCGACAGCGAATCGGCGCGATCGATGGGGGTTCCCATCCGTCGCGCTATCGCGCGTGCGTGCGCTCGGCGGCTTTTTCCGCGCCATTGCGGGCGCTGTCTATGCGTTCTACAGGGGTTCGCGCCATCCGTCGGCGGCCTTCGGCGCCGGCCCGCTGTTCGCGGACTTGATTCAAAGGACGATTCAGACCCTGATCGGCGTTTGACGGCCGCTTGACGAATGGGCGGATCACGATCTTCATCGGCGCGCCGTTGTTTGTTTTCATTGTCGCGCAAAGGGCGATCTTGAAACCGACGAAGGCGGGGAGATCTCCGGCCTGAGCATTTGTTTTCTGGAGCGAAGTCTTGGTTGAGAGGACACTGGACGGGCGCCGTTCGGCGGGGGCGCGAGGCGCCAAGATGAGCGCCCGCGACGAGGACGCCGACTTCGCCTACGGCCGACTCGCGCACAAGCGCAACGCCAACAATTCCCTGGCCTCCGTGCTCGGCCGCGAGATCATTGTCGGGCTTCATCCCCCGGGATCGCGGCTGCCGACCGAAGCGAGCCTGCTGGCGCGCTTCGGCGTCTCGCGTCCCACTTTGAGGGAAGCCTTCCGCGCGCTCGAGGCCAAGGGATTGATCGTCTCGCGGCAAAAAGTCGGCACTCTCGTTCGCGCCAAGTCAGACTGGAACATGCTCGATCCGGATTTCCTCGCCTGGCATATGCGCGCCGCGCCGACGCTGGAGTTCGTCAACGACATCTTTCAGCTCAGACAGATTTTCGAGCCGCGGGCCTCCTTTCTCGCCGCGCAATTCCGCAATTCGGCGGCGCTGAAGCGGATCACCGGGGCCTATGCCGACATGGAGCGCCGAAAAACCGGGCGCGGCGACTTGATCGGCGCCGACGTGCGCTTTCACAAGGAGATTCTCGACGCGACCGGCAACCGCCTGATTGGGGCGCTCGGCGGCCTGATCGAAACGGCCCTCGTCGGCACGTTCAGGATGGGCTGGCGGGGCGTGGCGATCAAGGACGAGAGGCTGCTCCAACACGGCGCCGTTCTCGAGGCGATCGCCGCTCAAAGGCCGGAAGAAGCGCAGGCCTGTATGGCCCAACTGCTTCAGGACTCCGCCGCCGACGTCCGTCGGGCCTTGGAGAGGGACTCCCGGTCCAAGGCGCAATCGGCCAGGCCCGCGGAAAACGCGCGCCTCGTGTAAAAGCCGAGGGGTCGGCGCCGCACGGCGGCGGTTCTCGTTTCTCCCGCTGCTTCCTTTTCGGCTCTTGTGCTAAAAAGGTTTTATGTCGATACCCCTGGCCTCCCTCCTGATCGTTCTCAGCTTGGCCGCCGCGGCGTTCTTCGCCGGAGCGGAGACCGCGCTGACTGCGGCTTCGCGAGCGCGGTTGCATGCGTTGGAGACGGCCGGCGATAAGCGCGCGGCGCTCGCCAACAGGCTTATCGCGATGCGCGGGCGCCTCATCAGCGCGATGCTGCTCGGGGGACAACTCGTCACCATCGCCGCCTCGGCTTTCGCCACCAGCACGCTGGTCGCGGCGGTCGGCGAACGAGGCGTCGTCTACGCCACCGGCATCATGACCGCGCTGATCGTGATTTTCGGCGAGGTTCTGCCCAAGACCATCGCCATCGCCTATCCCGACCAGATGTCGCTGCTGATCGCGCCGGCGGTCTCGTTCTTCGTCACGGTCTTCGGTCCCATCGTCAGCGCCGTCGAGGCGCTGGTGCGCGGCATGCTACGCCTGTGCGGCGTCAGTCTGGTGGGCGGCGAACCGAGCGTTTCCGGTCACGAGGAGTTGCGCGGCGCGGTCGACATCCTGCATCGCGAGGGCGGCGTCGCGCGCGACGAACGCGACATGTTCGGCGGTCTGCTCGAATTGTCGGAGATCCCCGTCTCCGACGTCATGGTCCACCGCACGAAGATGCGCACGATCGACGCCGATTTGCCGCCCGACGAACTCGTGCGCGAGGTGCTCGCTTCGCCCTATACCCGCATGCCGCTCTGGCGCGGCGATCCCGACAACATCATCGGCATGCTGCACGCCAAGGATCTGTTTCGCGCCTTCGCGGCGGCCGGCGGCGATGCGAGCCGGATCAGGGCGGCCGACATCGCGTTGGAAGCCTGGTTCGTTCCCGCGGCGACGACGCTGCGCGATCAATTGCAGGCGTTCCTGAGGCGCAAGACTCACTCGGCGCTGGTGGTCGACGAGTACGGGGTGGTGCTCGGCCTGCTGACGCTCGAGGACATCATTGAGGAGATCGTCGGCGACATCAAGGACGAGCACGACGTTCTCGCGCAGGGCGTACGCAAGCAACTCGACGGCTCGATCGTCGTCGACGGTTCGGTCACGATCCGCGACCTCAACCGCGCGATGGACTGGGACCTGCCGGACGAAGAGGCGGCGACCATCGCCGGCCTCGTCATCCACGAAGCGCGCGCGATCCCGGAGCCTAAACAGACGTTCAGCTTCCATGGCCTGCGCTTCGAGGTGCTTCGCAAGCAGCGCAACCGCATTGCAGCCCTGCGCATCGCGCCCCTGGCGCCGCGCGAGGCGAGCGCCGCCAAAACCACGGGCGCGCGCGAGCCTTAAGCATGGGCCAGCCGTTTTCATTGCCGCCGCCGCAGGCCTCCCGTATATAAGCGCCCGCGGCGCATGGCGCGCCCAGACGAGGTCTCATGTCCTGGAACAATCAAGGCGGCGGCCCCTGGCGCTCTCCGGGGCAGGGGCCGTGGGGCCAGGGGCCGACCGGGTCGCCCCCGCCGAGCGATCTCGAGGAATTGCTGCGCCGGCTGCAGGAGGGCCTGCGCGGCCTCGTTCCGGGCGGCGGCGGCTTGGGGGGCGGCTTCGGCATGCGCGGCGTCATTTTGCTCGCGCTCGCCGCGCTGCTGGTCTGGTTCGCGCTCGGCTCCTTCTATTCCGTGCAGCCGAACGAGGTCGGCATCAACCTCGTCTTCGGCCGCTACACCGGCAAGACGGCGGCCGGCCTCAACACCAACTGGCCGTGGCCGGTGGGCTCGGTGATCAAGGTTCCCGTCTGGGATCAGCAGATCACCGAGGTCGGTTACCGCGGCGGCCCCGACAGCGCCGACAATCTCGCGGAAAGCCAGATGCTGACCGGCGATCAGAACATCGTCAACGTGCGCTTTCGCGTGATCTGGCAGATCGATCCGGCCCATCCCGAGTATTTCGTGTTCAATATTCTCTATCCCAAGGAGACGGTCAAAGCCGTCGCCGAGAGCATCATGCGCGAAGTCGTCGGCCTGAAGACCATCGACGGCGTGCTGACCAGCGACCGCAAGTCGATCGAGCCGGACGTGCGCGACCGCATGCAGAAAGTGCTCGAGGGCTATAACGCCGGCGTCCTCGTCAAGCAGGTGCAGTTGCAGTCGGTCGACGCGCCGGCCCAGGTCATTTCCGCCTATCGCGACGTGACGGCGGCCCAGCAGGATCAGCAGCGCGCGGTCAACGACGCCGACACCTACGCCAATCGCGTCGTGCCCGAGGCAGAAGGGGCGGCGGCGCGAATACTCGCCGAGGCCAAGGCCTATCGCGAGCAGACGATCCTCGAAGCCAAGGGCCAGACGGCGCGTTACAACCAAATTTACGCGCAATACAAGAACGCGCCGGGCGTTACGCGCGAGCGCATGTATCTCGAGACGATGGAGCGCGTGCTCGGCTCCATGAGCAAGACGATCCTCGACGCCACCGGCGCCAGCGCGCCGGTGCCCTATATCGCGCTCGAGCCGCTGCAACAAAAACCGGCGGGAGCCGCCAAATGAGAAATCCGCTCGGCGGCTTCGGCCTCGTCGTCATCGCCGTTCTCGCGATCATCGTGGCGAGCTACACGTTCTTCACCGTCGATCCGACGGAACAAGCGCTGGTGCTGCGCTTCGGTCAGCCGGTGCGCGATCTCATCGGCGCGCCGGGGCTCTACGCGAAGGTTCCGTTCATCGATGCGGTCGTCTATATCGACAAGCGCATTCTCGCGCTCGACAACGAGCGCCAGGAAGTGCTGGTCGCCGAAAATCAGCGGCTCGAGGTCGACGCCTTCGTGCGTTATCGGATCGCCGATCCGCTGCTGTTCTATCAGTCGGTTTTCAACGTCAAAGGCGCCGACGCGCAGCTCGGCGGCATGCTGAATTCGGCGTTGCGCCGCACGCTGTCGGAGGCCTCGATCGTCGACATCGTTCGCGACAAGCGCGACGCGCTGATGGCCAACATTCGCGACCAGGTGAAGGCGGGCGCCGAGCGCTTCGGCATCGAGGCCGTCGACGTGCGCATCAAGCGCGCCGACCTGCCGGAGGAGAATTCAGAGGCGGTATTCCGCCGCATGCAGGCCGAACGCCAGCGGCTGGCCGCCTCGTTCCGGGCGCAAGGCTCGCAGCAGAGCCAGCAGATCAAGGCCGACGCCGACGCCAAGGTGACCGTGACGATCGCCCAGGCTCAGCAGCAGTCCGATCAGATCCGCGGCGAGGGCGACGGCGAGCGCAACCGCATTTTCGCCGAGGCCTACGGCAAGGATCCGGAGTTTTTCGCCTTCTATCGCTCGATGCTGGCCTATGAGACGGGGTTTAAGGGCGAGACGCGCGCGGTTCTGAGCCCGAAGTCGGATTTCTTCCGCTATTTCACGACGCCGACGCCGACCGCCGGCGAGGCGCCGGCGAGCGCGCCCGCGGCGCAGTGACATGCGTGATTTCGGCGCGGCGATCGGCCTCGTTTTTGCGATCGAGGGCCTGCTTCTCGCCGGGTTCACCGAGGCGATGCGCAAGCGCATGGCCGAGGCCGCGCGGCAAAACCCCGGGCGCCTGTGCGGCGTCGGCCTGGGCGCGGCGGTTCTCGGAGTGGCCATCGTCTGGGTCGCGCGAACGCTGCTCTGAGGCTTCGCGGCGGAGCCGTTTCGCCGCGTAACGGACATGATTGGCGGCCAAGGTGACGATAATCGCGGCTCCGGGCCGAAGAATCAGGAGAGAAGACGCCATGCGTTTTGATCACGTCGAAGCGACGACCCATTCCCGCCTCAAGCGCGCGGCGCTCGTCTTGACCGTCGCGGCGATGGCGATCGGCGCGCCGGCGCCCCTGTTCGCCGCGCCCGCTTTCGCGCAAGCGCGCCCGACCAATCTGGCCGATCTCGTCGACAGCGTCGCCGAGGCGGTGGTCAACATTTCCGCGACCCAAACGGTCGAAGAGAAAGGCGCCGAGCCGTTGCCCGATTTGCCGAAGGGCACGCCCTTCGACGACATGTTCGACCAATTCTTCAAGAACCACGGCCTCAACAACGGCGCGCCGCGCGCGCACAAGATGTCTTCGCTGGGTTCGGGCTTCGTCATCGATCCCAGCGGCATCGTCATCACCAACAATCACGTCATCGGCGACGCCAACGACATCGTGGTGATCTTCACGGACGGGCGCAAGCTGAAGGCCACGATCGTCGGCAAGGATTCCAAGGTCGACGTCGCGGTGCTCAAGGTCGAGAGCGACAAGCCGCTGAAGACGGTTAAGTTTGGCGACAGCGACAAGATGCGCGTCGGCGACGGCGTGATGGCGGTCGGCAATCCTTTCGGCCTCGGCGAAACGGTGACCGCGGGCATCATCTCGGCGCGCAACCGCAACATCGACAGCGGCCCGTACGACGATTTCCTGCAGACCGACGCCTCGATCAACAAGGGCAATTCGGGCGGCCCGTTGTTCAACCTGCAGGGTGAAGTGATCGGCATCAACACCGCGATCCTTTCGCCCTCGGGCGGGTCGATCGGCATCGGCTTCGCCACCCCCTCGGCGAGCGTCATGCCGGTGATCGACCAACTCGAGAAGTATCACGAAACGCGCCGCGGCTGGCTCGGCGTGCGCATTCAGCCGGTCGACGACGCGATCGCGGAAAGCCTGGGGCTCGGAAGCGCGCGCGGCGCGCTGGTCGCCGGCGTCGACGAGCATGGCCCGGCCAAGCCGGCTGGCCTGATGGCGGGCGACGTGATCGTCAAGTTCGACGGCAAGGACATCAAGGAATCGCGCGATCTGCCGCGTCTGGTCGCCGCTCTGCCCGTCGGCAAGGAGGTGCAGGTCGTCGTCATGCGCAACGGTCAGGAGATCACGAAGGCCGTGACGCTCGGCCGCCTCGAGGACGGCGAGAAGGCGATGGCGCAGGCCAACGAAAAGGCGGGCGGCGCCGACGAGAGTCCGGCCGCCATCAAGTCGCTCGGCATGGAACTGTCGGCGATCGACGCGGAAGCCCGCAAGACCTTCAAGATCAAAGAGGGCGTGAAGGGCGTCGTCATTTCCGCCGTCGAGCCGAATTCTCCCGCGGCCGAAAAGGGCCTACGCGCCGGCGACGTGATCGAGGAAGTCAATCAGCAGGCGGTCGAAAAGGCCGCCGATGTCGGCAAGTCGATCGACGCGCTGAAAAAGGCGGGCAAGAAATCGGCGCTGATGCTGGTCTCCAACGGCGCCGGCGATGTGCAATTCGTGGCGCTGGCGTTGAACTGAGGCGGCGCTTTCAGCCGGCCGCCCTCACCCCAACCCCTCTCCCGCGTAGGGCGTTCGGAGGAACGCCCGTCTTTCGACGGGCTATGCGGGCGAGAGGCTTCGCGTCGCCGCCAAACCCTTCTCCCGCTCGCGGGTGTCAGGCGAACCTTCGGTTCGCTGAGAGGTGGCGCGAAGCGCCGGATGAGGGGACTTGGGCGGGCGCCTCCTTCGACGCTTGTGCGCCCGTCACCCCCGCGTCTGGCCGTCGCCGTGGACGCGGTACTTGAACGTGCAGAGCTGTTCGACGCCGACGGGGCCGCGCGCGTGCATGCGGCCGGTGGCGATGCCGATCTCGGCGCCGAAGCCGAATTCGCCGCCGTCGGCGAATTGCGTCGAGGCGTTGTGCAGCACGATCGCCGAGTCGACCTCCCGGAGGAACCGCTCGGCGGCTTTCGCGTCCTCGGTGACGATGCAATCGGTGTGGTGCGAGCCGTAGGCCTCGATATGCGCGATCGCCTCGTCGAGCCCGTCGACGACTTTGACCGCGATGATCGCATCGAGATATTCGGCGCCCCAGTCGGCCTCCTGCGCGGCGCTTACCGCGGGGTCGACCGCCTGCGTCGCCGCGTCGCCGCGCACCGCGCAGCCCGCCGCGATCAGCGCCTTGACGAGCGGCGCGAGCATTTTCGGCGCGGCGCCGCGATCGACGAGCAGCGTCTCGGCGGCGCCGCAGACGCCGGTGCGGCGCATCTTGGAATTGACGACGATCTTGAGCGCCTTGTCGAGGTCGGCGGCGCGGTCGACATAGACGTGCACGACGCCTTCGAGATGGGCGAACACCGGCACGCGCGCCTCGCGCTGCACGCGCTCGACCAGGCTCTTGCCGCCGCGCGGCACGATCACGTCGAGCGCGCCGCCTAGTCCTTCGAGCATTTCCCCAACCGCCTCGCGCGCGACGGACGGCGCGCGCGAGATCGCCGCTTCGGGCAGCCCGGCCTCTTTCAATCCGGCGACCAGGCAGGCGTGGATCGCCGCCGAGGAATGGAAGCTGTCCGAGCCGCCGCGCAGCACGACGGCGTTGCCGCTCTTCAGGCAGAGCGCGCCGGCGTCGGCGGTGACGTTCGGCCGGCTCTCGTAAATGACCCCGACGACGCCGAGCGGCGTCGCCACGCGCTCGATTTTCAGGCCGTTGGGCCGCTCGAAGACGGCGAGCACGCGGCCGACCGGATCGGGCAGGGCGGCCACGTCCTCGAGACCGCGCGCGATTTGCTCGACGCGCTTAGGATCGAGCGCCAGCCGATCGAGAAAGGCGGGGGCGAGGCCCTTGGCGCGCGCCTCGGCGAGATCGCGGGCGTTGGCGGCGAGAATTTCCCCCGAGCGCTCGCGCAAGATCCGCGCGGCCGCGGCGATCGCGTGCGTCTTGGCCTCGGCGGGCGCGTTGGCGAGCGCGCGCGCCGCGGCCCGCGCCTGCGCGCCGATCGCGCGCATCGCGGCGCGGACATCTCCGGGGGAGGCGCCCTGGGCGATTTCGCCGGGGTTGAAGGCCTTGGTCATGAACGTCGGGGCTGCTCGATCCTGTCGCGCTTTGAGAATAGCACGATGTCGCCGTCGCTTAAACCCGGCGCTTCGAACGGGCGCGCCGCCGCGGCGCCCGTGCGCGACGAGACGAGCGACGCGCCGGACCGCGCGTCATTTCTCCTTCGGCTCCTTCGGCGCGCGCCCGACGAACGAGCGCAATTGCCTCGAGACGATCCCCATCAGCGGCCCGAGCAGGGCCTGACTGGCGAGATCCACGGGACTGGCGGCGATCGCCGCAAGCTGCTCGATCGCATTGTCCCGCAGTTCGAGCGCGAGATCGAGATCGCGCCCCGGCCGCACGAACGAGGCCGCGACCAACAGAATCGCCGCGATCAGAAAGTCCGCGCCGGCAACCGACGCCGCCGCCCACAGCGCTCCGATCCGCGGCTCAAGCGCGAAATAGCCGGCCGCGTCGAGCATGCCGAAGCCGAGCGCGGCGATGAGAGCCGCCAGCGCCAGCAGGGCGCCCCGTTTGGCCGCGACGGTGAGCCAGATCGTCGCGATCAGCGTGTCGGCCCGTGCGAGGGCGCGCAAGCGGCGGGTCAGCTTTTCCATGTCGAGACTTCGCCCCCTTGTCATCCAAACTTCGTCGCGCGCCCGATCAGCAGGCCCGCCAGGAAGGCCGCCGCCACGCCCGCTATCGGATGAACGGAGACGCTGCTTTCCGCGCTTTCGATGACGCCTTGCATCGCCGCGATCAATTCCTTGACCTGATCGATCCGCGCCCCCAGCGGGCCCGCTGCGTCTTCCGCGGCCGCCGTCGGCGCGCTGGCCGCCGGGCCTCCTCGCGTTTCCGCGCGAAGCGACTCAATTTCCTCGCGTAGCGCGGCCAATTCCTTCGCAATCGCCGGATCCATGAAACCCGCCTTTCCGTTTCAATGCGACGCGCGAGCCCCGGAGGCTAGGCGGCCTTGCCGGTCTTCGGCGCCTCGGTCGCCGCGCCGGCGAGAAAGGCGGAATTTTCGCGCGCGATCTCCATCAGCTCGTTCATTTCGCGACTATAATCGCCGATCATGGCCTCGAAGAATTCCTTTTGCGCCGCCGCCGCCTGCTCGACGTTGTCGCAGTGCAGGAAGCGGCCGAAAAATTCAGCCTGCGCCTGCATTCTCTGGCTGGCGAAGCTCAGCAGCGCCGAGCCCGCCCGCAGGTTCGCCTCGATCATTTTCCTCGGAACCAGCATCGACTTGGCGATGCCTTCCTGAACCGCGTCGGCGTTGACGGCGATCGCGCTCGACGTCTGGCCGGGACTCTTCGTCGCGCCCACGGATGTTCTCCCTTCGAGCTATTTTGAGCGGCGGACCCTATCGCGCTTCGGGAGATTCGACCTTGACATGCGTCAACGCAGGCGAACGCTGCGAGGCGCGGGAAGGGGCGCTGGCCTCACGCCTTTGCGTCGAGCCCATAGAGCGTGTGCAGCGTGCGCACCGCTAGTTCGGTGTAGGCTTCATCGATCAGCATGGAGAACTTGATCTCCGACGTGGTGATCGCGCGGATATTGACGCCCTTGTCGGCGAGCGCCTTGAAGGCGCGCGCGGCGACGCCGGAATGGCTGCGCATGCCGATGCCGATCGCGGAAATCTTGACGACGTCCGGCGCGCCGTGCAGCGCCGAATAGCCGATCGCCTCGCGCCGCTGCTCGAGGATCGCCTTGGCGCGATCGAATTCGGCGGTCGGCACGGTGAAGGTGATGTCGGTCGTCGTGGTGTCGTCGGAGACGACCTGGATGATCATGTCGACGTTGACGCCCGCCTCGGCGAGGGGAACGAAAATCGCCGCTGCGACGCCAGGCTTGTCCGCCACGTTGCGCAAGGTGATCTGCGCTTCGTCGCGCGAAAAGGCGATGCCGGTCACCACCTGCTGTTCCACGATATCCTCCTCGTCGCAAATCAACGTGCCCAGTTTCGGATCGGCGGGATCGTCGAAGGACGACCGTACATAAAGCTTCACTTTGTGCACCATCGCGACTTCGACTGAGCGCACCTGCAAGACCTTGGCGCCGAGCGAGGCCATTTCGAGCATTTCCTCGAACGACACTTTATCGAGGCGACGCGCCTTAGGCACCACGCGCGGGTCGGTAGTGTAGACGCCGTCGACGTCAGTGTAGATGTCGCAGCGGTCAGCGTGGAGCGCCGCGGCCAGCGCCACCGCCGAGGTGTCGGAGCCGCCGCGCCCGAGCGTCGTCACCCGGCCGCTCGGCGCATGAATCCCTTGAAAGCCCGCAACGACCGCGATCTGCCGGTCGGCGAAGCCTTTGACGATATTCGTCGCCTCGATGCCGGCGATGCGCGCCGCGCCGTGCGCGTCGTCGGTGGTGAGCGGGATTTGCCAGCCTTGCCACGACCGCGCGTTGAGCCCCATGTCCTTGAGCACGATCGCCAGCAGGCCCGCGGTGACGAGCTCGCCCGAGGCGACGACCGCGTCATATTCGGCGGCGTCGTAGATCGGCGCCGCCTCGCGGCACCACGCGACGAGCTCGTTGGTCTTGCCCGACATGGCGGAGACGACGACTGCGACCTCGTGCCCGGCCTCGACCTCCCGTTTGACATGGCGCGCGACGTTGCGAATGCGTTCGACATTGGCGACGGACGTGCCGCCAAACTTCATCACCAGACGCGACATGAGAATTCCGCTTGCGGAAGGATGGGACGGCTCGCGCCGCCGTTGAGGCGCGCGTATAAAGGGGCTTCCGGGGGCGGTCAACGCCTCCAAAGGGCGCGCGCCCTTCGTAGGGTCGACGTGTTGGAAGGATGTTTCTCATGGCCGCCGCAAACGCCGCGCCGAGCGTGATCTCTGGGGAAGTCGCGCGCTTCGACGCGCTTGGGCAGGACTGGTGGGATCCGGCGGGGCCGATGGCGCCGCTGCACCGGATCAATCCGACCCGCATCGAATGGCTGCGCGACACGATCGCCGCGCATTTCCGCCATTCCGGCGGCGGGCCCCCGCTCGCCGGCCTGACGCTGCTCGACATCGGCTGCGGCGCGGGGCTGCTGTCGGAGCCGCTTGCGCGCCTGGGCGCCGATGTCACCGGCCTCGATCCCGCGCCGACCTCGATCGCGATCGCGCGCGCCCACGCCGAGGCGACGGGCGCCAAGCCGACCTATCGCGCGGGCACGGTGGAAGACCTCGTACGCGAAGGCGCGCGCTTCGACGTCGTGCTGGCGATGGAAGTCGTCGAGCACGTCGCCGACGTCCCCGCCTTCGTCGGCGCCGCCGCCTCGCTGATCAAGCCCGGCGGCCTCTTCGCCCTTTCGACGCTCAACCGGACTTTCAAGAGCTTCGCGCTGGCGGTCGTCGGCGCCGAATATGTTCTGCGCTGGCTTGCGCCCGGCACGCACCACTGGGAGCAATTCGTGACGCCGGACGAGCTGGCCGCCGCTTTGCGCGCGGCGGGGCTCAATGTGACGCAAAGGCGGGGGATGAGCTACGATCCGCTGCGCGGGGAATGGCGGCTGTCGCGCGATTTGGGGGTGAACTATTTCATGGCGGCGAGGCGGGGGTAGGGGGAGGCCTCCGGTTTGATAGACAACAACCATATCAGTCACTTCAATTCGGTCGTATATGAGAAGGTTGGGCTGATGATTGAATCTGATTCTTCATCAGGGAGTTCTGTTTCTGAGCATAAATTGCCGCCATGGACGGACAATGTTGCTCCCATCCATAAACACCCCGAATTGCATCACTACACAACGCGCGGCGGTCTCGAAGGAATTTGGACAACAAATACATTGTGGGCCACGCATTTCTCAACTTTGTCTGACTCTTCAGAGGTAAAGTTACTGAAATATCCGCTCATAGGCGCATTGGAACCACCTATTAGACGATATTTAATCGATAAGCAGCGAAATAGCCTTCGCACGCGGCGGTTGATCGAAAAGCAAGGAGGTGTAAGTAAGGTTACGAAAGGTCTCGCTCGTGATTTCGTCGAAGCACATGTAGCAACTGCATTCACTGGTGGCAATGTGAGCGCGCTCGCAGAACCATTCATATGCTCGTTTTGTAGTTACGCCAATGACAATGAATACGAAAAGACAAATGGCTTATTGAGCCAATGGCGAGGGTATGGCGGCCACGGCCGCTTCGCGATCGTATTCGACACACGACAACTTGATAGCCATCTCGCTCGCGAATGGCGTGCGCACTTTTGGGTCAAACTTGAATTGGCCGAAGTTGTTTACCTGGAAGGCCCCGAAACCCTGGAGAGAGCGTTCCCAGACCTGATAGATGGCGCGGTTGCGATGATTTCGGACATGATTGATGGAAGCAAGAGCCCGCGTGAAAAATTCATCGAACCATTCTTCCAGGCGGCGACGCTTTTGAAGCATCGCGGATTTCGGGAAGAGCGCGAGGTCCGTATTGTAGCTATCCCGCAGTCAAGGCGGGCATTAGCGGATCGCGGCCATGAAGACAGACTAATTGGTTGGCCACCTGTTAAGCAAGTGCACGCACCGGGAGGTTCGAAGAAGCATGTCGACTTGTTTGAGGCGCTCTGCACCGACCTGCCTATCAAGCGCATCATCGTTGGTCCGGGTGCGAACCAGAAAGAAGACATCGAATTTGCGCGATCGGTTGTTTCGGGGCGCGTGCCAATTGATGTCTCTGAGACGCCATTTATCGGGTGATGCGCAAGGGTATATCCTATGATTGCTTCTTAGTTGTGAAATTTCCGACGGCTTCCGTTAACAGCCCTGAGGCGAGGCCCGTTCTCACATCGTCAGAAAGCGCCGTCGACCTCATGGAAGCCGTCTTTTCCGAAGCCTTTCCCCTGTCAAGGATCGAAGACCGCCTTCGGCGGCGCGCTGAAAGCGCGTCCTTGACAGGGGAAAGGCTTCGGAAGTTTTGCTCTCCATGAGGTCGACGGCGCGGTGGGTCGGCGGGGAGGCGCCGCGTCTTGCGCCAACGTTCGGAGTTCACCACTCGTCATGACCGGGCTTGTCCCGGTCATCCACGCGGTTCGGCCTCCGCAGACCCTGGGATAGGCGTGCGGCGACCGGACGGCGTGGATGGCCCGGACAAGCCCGGTCATGACGGGGGTGGGGAGGTACGGCTCAGCCCTCTCAGCCCCGCGCCCGCGCCTGCTCCGCGTCCGTCAGCCAAAAGCCCTCGTCTTTGTGCAGCAGCGACGCGCCCTGGGCCTTGGCGGCGGCGTAGGCGAAGCAGTCGCCCAGGTTGAGGCGCGCGGGATGGCGGCCTTTGCCGAATTGGTCGTAGGCGTCGAGCGCGAATTCGAGGTCCGCTTCGCCCAAGGCGACGATTCTCACCTTGGCGACGGCGAGGAATTCCGCAACCTTGCGCCGCGCCTCGGGGATCGACAGCGCGTATTCCTTGGCGAGGCCCGCCACGCTCTCCCAGACGGCGATCGGCGAAGTCAGACGGACAGGCGCGGCGGCGAGGGCATCGGCGAAGGCGTCGCCCTCCTTTTCGTCGCCGAGCATGGCGATGATCGCCGAGGCGTCGAGGAACATCAGAGATCGCCGCTGAGGTCGTCGAAGAACGCCTTGTCGGCGCGCTCGCCAGTGCGTCGGCGCGCGAGAATGGCGCGCCGGATCGCGGCGACGCGCTCGCGCAAAGGCTGCTCTTCGTCGAGGCGGCTGAGCTCGGCGCCGACCGCCAGTCGGACCGCCTCGGTCAGGCCGACGCCTTTCTTCTTGGCCAGCGCGCGGACCAGCTTGTCGGTCGCCGCGTCGCGAATGCTGAGGGTCATGAACGGCGCCTTGCGAAGGGGCAATGATCTATCCGTAATGACGATAGCATCATGACGATCATACAGCAAGCCGCGATGCCAAAGCAGGGATTGGGCGGCGGTGGGACGGCGGGGCCGCGCCCGCCCGGCTCAGTTCGCCGGGCAGTCCTTCAGCGCGCGGTCGATCGCCTGGCTGAAGCCGGCGAGCGAATAGGTGTCGACGGTGACGTTGCCCTTCTTGGAGGCGGCCTTGATCTGCAGCTTGGCGCCCTTGCGCATTTCCTGGATCAGCTCGCTCTCCTTGGCGGCGTTCTTGACCCAGAGATTGGCGCCCTTGGGCAGAAGGTCGAACGTCTGGTCGCCGATGACGGCGGTCGGGGCGACGGTTTCAGGCTCCTTCTTCTTGTCCTTCTTTTTGTCCTTCTCTTTGGCGTCTTTCGCCTCGGCGGCGGGCGCCGCGCCCCCCACCTCGAAGCCCATGATGAAGGAGACTTCGTTGCGCACGCCTTCCCCCGGCCGCTCGGAAATGAAGGCGTAGGCGGGATCGCGTTTGAGGTCGGCGGGCGCCCGCTCCTTGGGCTGGGCGAGCGTATAGCAGATGCGGTTCTTGCCGCTCTGGCTCTGGAAAACGCTCCAGTCGCCATAGGTTCCCACCAGCGCCGGCTTGGCGGCGGGCGGCGCGGCGTTCTTGTCCGCAGGCTTCGTCGTCGTCGCGCCAGCGCCGGAAACGGCGAGCGCGAGGCAAACGCCGAGCGCGGCGACCAGGGGGCGAACGGCATGGGGCGCGGCAAGCAGCATGGCGTGATTTCCTTCGTCGATCCCGACAGGCGCCGGCGATCCTTTTGTCTCGGGCGGTCTTTGGACCGCGATCCAGGCGAAAATCCGACGCGACGGCTTCCCGTTCCGCCTGGCTGTGTAACCCTGCCAACGGTTAATGAAAAATGAGTAAAATTCGGGAGCGCCGCCAAAAGCTTCGATGCGCGAGGGCGTTAGAGCCGGCGGCGCCGTCGAGGCGGCCGAATCGCTCAGGCGCCGCCTATTTTCACGCTAAATGAACCCTTAAGGCGTATCAGGATGTCTTTAGCAAGTTTGTCGCCGGAGGCGCGCTTTCGGCGCGGCGCGGCAAGTTGGCGCAGACCGAGGGCTTGCGTTTCCTGTTGCAGCGCACAATATCCCAGCGGGGTCGAGACGCCGGGCGAGTTGATTCGAAGGTGAGATTATGACGAATTCTACAAACCCCTCGGTGGAAATTCGGCGCCTGTGGCCTGCCGACATGCCGTCGTTTCGGGACCATCTGTTGCGTTTGGACGCGCGCAGCCGCCACGAGCGGTTCGGCGGCGGCATGTCCGACGACTTCATCATTCATTACGCCGAGAGCTGCTTCGGCCAGGGCGACCTCGTGTTCGGCGCCTTTATCGACGGCCAGATGCACGGCGCCGCCGAATTGCGCTCCAGCGAGGCGATTTGGACGGAGCAGGCGCCGTTCCAGCGCCATATCCATGCCGAGGCGGCCTTCAGCGTCGAAGAGCCCTATCGCCGGCGCGGCGTCGGCGAGCAATTGTTCCGGCGCATCGTGCGCGCGGCGAGCAATCACGGCGTCGAGACGATCGACATCGTCTGCATGCCCGACAATATCAGCATGATACGTCTGGCCGCGAAGTTCAAAACGCATTTCACGTTCGAGGAAAACCAGATGACCGGCCGCCTGATCGCGCGCCGGCCGACGGCGTTCTCGCTGATGCGCGAGGCTTCGCGCGATTTCGTCGATTTCACCAGCTCTCTGTTCGACGCGCAATTGCGCGCGATCCAGCTGGGATTGTCGAAGAACGCGTGACCCGGGCGCCGGCGGCGTTTACGCCTGGCGATCGAGCATCATCGACTTGATCCGAATGATCGCCTTGGCTGGGTTGAGGCCCTTGGGGCAGGTCTTCGAGCAGTTCATGATCGTGTGGCAGCGATAGAGGCGGAACGGGTCTTCGAGATAGTCGAGCCGTTCGCCCGTCGCTTCGTCGCGCGAGTCGATCAGCCAGCGATAGGCCTGCAGCAAGATCGCTGGGCCGAGATAACGCTCGCCGTTCCACCAATAGCTCGGGCAGGAGGCCGAGCACGAGGCGCAGAGAATGCACTCGTAGAGCCCGTCGAGATCGGCGCGATCCTCGGGCGTCTGGCGCCATTCCTTCTCCGGCGTCGGCGTCGTGGTCTTTAGCCAGGGCTCGATCGAGGCGTGCTGGGCGTAGAAATTGGTCAGATCGGGAACGAGGTCCTTGACGACCTCCTGATGCGGCAGCGGATAGATTTTCACCGCGCCTTCGATTTCGTCCAAGAAGCTGGTGCAGGCGAGCGTGTTGACGCCGTCGATGTTCATCGCGCAGGAGCCGCAGACGCCCTCGCGGCAGGAGCGGCGGAAGGTCAGCGTCGGGTCGACCTTGGATTTGATCCAGATCAGCGCGTCGAGCACCATCGGGCCGCAATCGTCGCGGTCGACATAGTAGGTGTCGATGCGCGGATTGACGCCTTCCTCGGGGTTCCAGCGATAGATGCGGAACTCCGTCAGGCGCTTGGCGTTGGCCGGTTTCGGCCAGGCCTTGCCCAGCGTCGGGCGGGAATTTTTGGGGAGGTTGAATTGGACCATTGTTCCCTATCCATGCGTTCGGCGCCGCGCCTCAATACACCCGCGCTTTCGGCTCGATATAGGCGATGTCGTTGCTCATCGTGTAGGCGTGCACCGGCCGGTAATCCAGCCTGACGGCATGCTTGTCGGCGTCGATCCAGGCGAGCGTGTGCTTCATCCAGTTGGCGTCGTCGCGCTTGGGATAATCCTCGCGCGCATGCGCGCCGCGGCTTTCCAGGCGATTGGCGGCGCCCTCCATCGTGACGACGGCTTGAACGATCAGGTTGTCGTATTCGAGCGTCTCGATGAGATCGGAGTTCCAGATCAGCGAGCGGTCGGTGACGTGCGCGTCGGCGCCGGCGCGCCAGGCTTCCTGGATCAGGGTCCTGCCTTCGTTCAGCGTATCGCCGGTGCGGAACACGGCGCAATGGCTCTGCATCACGCGCTGCATGTTCAGGCGAAGCGCCGCTGTCGGCGTGCCGCCGTTGGCGTGACGGAAACGGTCGAGGCGCGCGAGGGCGGCGTCGGCGCTGTCCTTGGGCAGATCGGGCTGCCGCTCGCCGGGCTTGACGGTCTCGGCCGCGCGCTGGCCGGCGGCGCGCCCGAACACGACGAGGTCGATGAGGGAGTTGGAGCCGAGCCGGTTGGCGCCGTGCACCGAGACGCAGGCCGCCTCGCCGAGCGCCATCAGTCCCGGGACGATGGAATCGGGGTCGGCGCCGACCTTGGTCAGCACTTCGCCGTGATAGTTCGTAGGAATGCCGCCCATGTTGTAGTGCGCGGTCGGCAGCACCGGGATCGGCTCCTTGGTCACGTCGACGCCGGCGAAAATGCGTGAGCTTTCGGAAATGCCGGGCAGCCGCTCGTGCAGCACCTTGGGGTCGAGATGGTCGAGGTGCAGATAGATATGGTCCTTGAGCTTGCCGACGCCGCGGCCTTCGCGGATCTCCACCGTCATCGCGCGGCTGACGACGTCGCGCGAGGCGAGATCCTTGGCCGAAGGCGCGTAGCGCTCCATGAAGCGCTCGCCGGCGGAATTGACGAGATAGCCGCCCTCGCCGCGTGCGCCCTCGGTGATGAGGCAGCCCGCGCCGTAGATGCCGGTCGGGTGGAACTGCACGAACTCCATGTCCTGCAGCGCGATCCCGGCGCGCAGCGCCATCGCGTTGCCGTCGCCGGTGCAGGTGTGCGCGGAGGTCGCCGAGAAGAAGGCGCGGCCATAGCCGCCGGTGGCGAGAATCGTCGTCTGCGCGCGAAAACGATGGATCGTGCCGTCTTCCATGTTCAGGCAGACGAGGCCGCGCACCCTTCCATCGGCGTCGCGGATCAGGTCGATGGCGAAATATTCGATGAAGAATTCGCATTTGGCCTTAAGCGCCTGGCCGTAAAGCGTATGCAGCATCGCGTGGCCGGTGCGGTCGGCGGCGGCGCAGGTGCGTTGCGCGACTCCCTTGCCGAACTCCGTCGTCATCCCGCCGAACGGGCGCTGATAGATCGTGCCCATCTCGGTGCGCGAAAACGGCACGCCCCAATGATCGAGTTCGTAGACGGCGGCGGGCGCGTTGCGGCAGAGATATTCGATCGCGTCCTGATCGCCGAGCCAGTCCGAGCCCTTGACGGTGTCGTACATGTGCCAGCGCCAATCGTCCGGCCCCATGTTGCCGAGCGCCGCCGAAATGCCGCCCTGCGCCGCCACGGTGTGCGAGCGGGTCGGGAATACCTTGGAAATGCAAGCGACGCGCAGCCCCGCCTGCGCGCAGCCGACGCTCGCGCGTAGGCCTGCGCCGCCCGCCCCGACCACCGCGACGTCGAAGCTGTGGTCGGTGATCGGATAGGCCATCTGCCCGAGCGCAGGGGCGCTTGCGCCGTTGGAGCCGTTAGTCGCCATTCGTGTCGAGCCCTCTAAATTTCAGACGAATCCGATGCGCAGCACGGCGAAGACGCAGGCCAGGCCCAGCGCCACGGCGAAGAAAGCGTTGGCGATCAACGCCCATTCGCGCGCGTGGCCATGCACGTAGTCGAGGATGATCGCGCGCACGCCGAACTGCATGTGATAGAGGCCGACGAGCACGAAGAGCAGGAGAACGAGCGCCGGAAGCGGCTGGGCCAGCTCGGCGCGAACGCCATTGTAATCTTTGTGCAGCAGGCTCAGCACGAGCCAGACGAATGCGATCGTCAGCGGGACGAGCGCCGTGGCCGTCAGGTGTACGAGCCAGGCCTCGCCAGTCCCGAGGCGCGCCGAACCGAGATACCGAACGCGGCGCAGCGGCGTTCGCAAGTCTTTGCCGACATTGGCCATTGCAAGCGCTCCCCTATCGAACGGCGTAGCCGACGGCCCAGACGATCAGCGTCAGCGCCACGCTGCCGATCAACGTCGCCTGCGCCAATTGCTCGCGCTCGGGATCGTCCAAGCCGTGGCCGCTGTCCCAGATGAAATGGCGAACGCCGCCAAGCATGTGATGCAGCAGGGCCCAGGTGAATCCGAACAGCACGAGCCGGCCGATGAACGATTGGATGAATGCGGAAAAAACCGAAAAAGCGGACGCGTCCATCGAGGCCGCGATAAGAAACCACGCGAGCAACAGCACGCCGGCGCACAGGGCGATGCCCGTGATGCGATGGGCGCCCGACATCACCATCGTCAGGGTCAAGCGATAGATGCCCAGGTGAGGCGACAGCGGGCGGGAGTGTGGAGGAGCCGACGTCGATTCGGTCGAGGCCATCGTTGCTTGTCCCGTTGGAGATTCGCCGCGCGTCTTTTAACCCCGTCGTCGGCCGTCCGCAATGATCATCATATTCGTCCTTGGTCCAAGGTCGAATATTCACATCCGTTTATATTCCGCCACTTCCACGGGAGTCGGCGGATTGGAGCCCTTTCGCGTGCAGGTGATCGCCGACGCCGTCGCGGCGAAGGCGAGCCACGCCTCGAGCCGATCGAGGCTCGGCGCAGCGGCGCCGGCGCCGAGCGCGCCGTCGCGATCCATCGCGGCAAGCAGCGAGGACATGAAACTATCGCCGGCGCCGACGGTGTCGACGACGTCGATTTTCGGCGCCGGGACCCTCAGCCGCCGGCCGCCGAGATAAGCGACGGCGCCGCGATGTCCGAGCGTCGCCACGCAAAAGCTCGGCCCGAGTCGCGCCCAATGGCTTAGCGTTTCTTCGATCGCGCGGCCGGGATAGAGCCATTCCAGATCCTCCTCGCTCGCCTTGACGAGGCCGGCGAGCGAAACCTGCCGCTCGACGAGCGCGACCACGCTTTCGCGATCCGGCGTCACGAGCGGGCGGATGTTCGGGTCGAAGCTCGTCGTCGCCCGCGCGCGCGCCAGGCGCAGCGCCGCGATCACGCTCTCGCCGTGGCGCGCATCGACGGCGGCGATCGAGCCGACATGCAGATGTCGGGCGCCCTCGGGCCAGACGGCCGGGAACGGCCAACGCCCGTCGAACGCGGTCGCGTCGAGATAGAAGGAATAGCGCGATCCCGTTCGCGCTGTTCCGCGCATGACGAAGGCGAGGGGCGTCGGCCTGGGGTCGCGCGCGATCAGGCTGAGATCGACGCCGTCCCTTGCGAGCGCCGCGGTGAGGCCTTCGCCGTTGGCGTCGGCCGAAATTCGCGACACGAACGCCGTCGGCGCGCCGAGCCGCCCGAGCCCGATCGCGACATTATAGGGCGAGCCGCCGCGCACGGCGTCGTAGCGGCCGTCCTTGTCGGGATCGGGAATCAGGTCGATCAACGCCTCGCCGGAGATGAGGATCATTCAGTCGGCGCCCCCCGTGTTCGCGTCGCCTCACGCCAGCGTATAGGCGGTCTTGACCGTCGTGTAGAATTCGGCGGCGTAGCGGCCCTGCTCGCGCGAGCCCAGACTCGAGCCTTTGCGGCCGCCGAAAGGCGCGTGATAATCGACGCCCGCCGTCGGCAGGTTGACCATCGTCATGCCGGCCTCGGCATTGCGCTTGAAATGCGAGGCGTGTTTGAGGCTCGTCGTGCAAATGCCGGCGCAGAGGCCGAATTCGGTGTCGTTGGCGAGGGCCAGCGCGTGGTCGTAATCGCGCGCCGGGATCATCGCCGCGACGGGGCCGAAAATCTCCTCGCGGGCGATGCGCATCGCATTGTCGACGTCGACGAACAGCGCCGGCGCCATGTAGAACCCCGGCGCGGCGCGGTTGAGCCGCTCGCCTCCAAGCGCGAGCTTAGCGCCCTCGTCCCGGCCGATGCGGACGTAGGACAGATCCTGGTCGAGCTGGTTCTGGTCGACGACCGGACCGATATGGACGCCCGGCTTGAGCGCATCGTCGACGACGAGAGCGCGCATCCGCTCGGCGAGCGCCTCGGCGAAACGTGCGTAGATCCCTTGGGTGACGATCAGCCGCGAAGACGCGGTGCAGCGTTGGCCGGTGGAAAAATACGCGCCGTTGACCGCGCATTCGACCGCCGTCTTGAGATCGGCGTCGTCGAGCACGACGAGCGGATTCTTGCCGCCCATTTCGAGCTGGAATTTGCGCATCGCGCTCGCGCAGGCGGCCGCCACCTTGCGCCCCGTCGCGACCGAGCCGGTGAAGGTGACGGCGTCGACGCGCGGGTGATCGAGCATCGCCTGACCGACGACCGAGCCGCGGCCCATGACGAGATTGAACACGCCTTTGGGCGCGCCGGCGCGAACGATGATTTCGGCGAGCGCGTGCGCCGAGCCCGGTACGAGATCGGCGGGCTTGAAGACGACGCAATCGCCATAACAAAGCGCCGGCGCGATCTTCCAGGCGGGAATGGCGATGGGAAAATTCCACGGCGCGATGATTCCGACGACCCCGACCGCCTCGCGGGTCACCTCGATGTCGACGCCGGGACGCACGCTGGCGAATTTCTCGCCGGGAATGCGAAGAGCTTCGCCGGCGAAAAAGTCGAAGATCTGCGCCGCGCGGCCGACTTCGCCGATCGCTTCGGGAAGCGTCTTGCCTTCTTCGCGCGCCAGCAGCCGGCCGAGCTCTTCGCGCCGCGCTGCGATCTCGATTGAGACGCGCGAGAGAATGTCGTGGCGCTCCTGCGGCGACGTGCGCGACCAGGCCGGGAAAGCCGCTCTGGCCGCCGCGACCGCGGCGTCGAGCTGAGCGGCGCTGGCCTGCGCGTAGAAGCCGACGACGTCGTTGGCGTCGGACGGGTTGACGTTGCGCGTCGCGCTCTCCCCTTCGAGCCACTCGCCCGCGATGTAGTTCTTATGGATCTCGTTCATGTCGCCCCTCGAAAGTGTTTCGAATGCTGTCCGGTTCGCCGTCTCAAATCAAGCCTCGACGCGCGAGATTGCGCATGAGACGAGCGACGCCGAAATCCCACGGCGGGCAGTCCTGGCAATGCCGCATCCGGTTGGTCAGGCGCCCAAGCTTGTCGGCGCTGACGGCGACGACGTCGCCGGGCTTGTGAGTGAAGCCTTTGCCCGGCGCGTCGCGATCGGCGACGGGCGCGAACATCGTGCCCAGGAACAACGCGACGCCGTCCGGATATTGGTGCGAGGGTCCCATCAACTGGCTGACGAGGTCAGCCGGATCGCGACTGATCCGCGCCATCGAGGAGCCGCCCTCGAGCAGAAAGCCGTCCTCGCCTTCGACGCGCAAATTCACCTCCGCGGCGCGCACGTCGTCGAGGTCGAACGTCGCGTCGAAAAAGCGTAGGAACGGGCCGAGGGCGCAACTCGCGTTCTGATCCTTGGCTTTGCCCAGCAGCAGCGCCGATCGCCCTTCGAAATCGCGCAAATTGACGTCGTTGCCGAGCGTCGCGCCGACGATCGCGCCCTTCGAGCTGATCGCGAGCACGACTTCGGGCTCGGGATTGTTCCAGGCCGACGCGCCGTGGAAACCAGCGTCGGCGCCCGCGCCGACGGCGGACATTGGCTGGCTCTTGGTGAAGATTTCCGCGTCCGCTCCGATGCCGACCTCCAGATATTGCGACCAGACGCCGTCGGCGATCAGAGCCTCCTTCAAGCGCATCGCCGCCGGCGAGCCCGGCTCGAGCGTCGAGAGATCGGCGCCGACGAGGCGGGTCATGTCGGCGCGAATCGCCGCGGCGGCGGCGCTTTGGCCGCGCGCGCGCTCTTCGATGACGCGCTCGATCATCGAAGTCGCGAAGGTGACGCCCGCGGCCTTGATCGCCTGGAGATCGATGGGCGCCAGCAGCCAGGGCTTGGAGGGATCGCGGGAGTCCGGCGGCGTGTTCGCGAGAATTTCGGCCAGCGGCGCCAGCCTTTCGCCGGGCGCAGCCCGCGCCGCCGCGGCGGGATCGGGCGCTTCGCACAGATCGCGCATCGTAGGAAAGCGCGCGCTGATGTCGAACGCCCCCTCCGCGCGTATGGCGACGGTCGAGGGGCCCGCGACCTCCGGCCGCCAGACGCGGCCGCAAAGGGCGCCGGCGAAGCCATCGGACGGCAACGTCGTCGCCTCGGTCAAATGCACACTGGTCATTGATGTCCCGCTCTGGGCGCCCTGCAGGCGGTTGACGTCGGCTCCCCCTGTCTTTAGCGTCTAACATGTCAGCTGTGAAGGGGCGCGCGGCGTCGCCCCCGACGCGGGTGCGGGAGTCGATACGGATCATGGGGGAGCGCATCAATAGCAAGGCGGACCATGTTTATGGCGAGCTCAAGGAGGCGATTCTGGCGGGAACTCTGGAGCCGGGCGATCCGATCGACAAACAGTCGCTATGCGAGCGGCTCGGCGTGTCGCGCTTCCCCGTCTCGGCGGCGGTGAGTCGGCTCGCTTTCGAGAGACTCGTCGTCATCGAACCGCAGCACGGCTCGTTCGTCTCGCGGATCTCCGTCGAGGACGTGCGCGAACGCTGGTTCATACGGCGGGCGCTGGAATGCGAAATCGCCGCCGAGGCCGCGCGCCGCCTGACGCGCGAGGGTCGCGAGGCGCTGGCGAACAATGTCGCGCGCGAGCGTGAGGCGGTCGAGGCAGGCGATCGCCAGAGGTTTTACGCGCTCGACGTCGGCTTCCACCAGACGTTGACGACGCATTTGGGCTTGAAGCACAGCGGAGAAATCCTCGATGGCTTGCGCGCGCATCTCGAGCGCGTGCGCCGCCTGCTGATGGCGCCGGCCGGGCGAATTCGCATGACCCTGAACGAGCATTTGGCGATCGTCGCCGCGATCGAAGCGGGCGACGCCGCCGGCGCCCGCGCCGCGATGGATCGACATCTCTCGGGCACGACTGAGCAATTCGAAGCTTTTGCGCGCGAACGACCCGCGCTGTTTTCGGCCTGAACGGCCACCGAGGAGGACTTGACCCCATGAGCACGCCGCGCGCCTTGCGCCTGAGCGCCGAAGACAACGTGATGGTCGCCGTCGACGAGATCCGCGCCGGCGACGCGCCCGCCTCTTGCCCGGCCGCGGTCGAGCGCATCCCCAAGGGCCACAAGATCGCGACGGCGCCGATCGAGACCGGCGCGCCGATTCGCAAGTTCGGCCAGATCATCGGCTTCGCCTCGAAGCCGATCGAAGCCGGCCAGTGGGTGCACGAGCACAATTGCGCCGTCCACGATTTTTCCCGCGATTACCGCTTTTGCGAGGACGCGCGCGCCCAGACCGTCCTGCCCGTCGAGCGACAAGCGACGTTCCAAGGCTATCGCCGCGCCAACGGCAAAGCGGGTACGCGCAATTATCTCGGCGTCCTGACGTCGGTGAACTGCTCGGCGACCGCGGCGCGGCTTATCGCGCGGGAAGTCGAGCGTTCCGGCCTGCTCGCCGATTATCCCCATGTCGACGGCGTCATCGCGCTGGTGCACGGCACGGGCTGCGGCATGGCGTCGAAGGGCGAAGGCTTCGACATTCTCGAACGCACGCAATGGGGCTATGCCGCCAACCCCAACATCGGCGGCGTGTTGATGGTCGGGCTCGGCTGCGAGGTCTTTCAGATCGGCCGACTGAAAGACGACTACCGCCTCAAGGAGGGCGATCTCTTCCATAGCTTGACGATCCAGGCGAGCGGCGGCACGCGCAAGGCGGTCGAGGCGGGGCTCGATCGCATCAAGGCGATGTTGCCGATCCTCAACGCCGCGCGGCGCGAAACGCTGCCGGCGAGCGAATTGACGCTGGCGCTGCAGTGCGGCGGCTCGGACGGCTATTCCGGCATCACCGCCAATCCGGCGCTGGGCGCCGCGGCGGACATTCTCGTGCGCCATGGCGGCACGGCGATCCTGTCGGAGACCCCGGAAATTTACGGCGCCGAGCATCTGCTGACGCGCCGCGCGGCGACGCCCGAAATCGGCCGCAAGCTCGTCGATCTCATTCATTGGTGGGAGGATTACTGCTCGCGCAACGGCGGCGAAATGAACAACAACCCGTCGCCGGGCAACAAGGCGGGCGGGCTGACGACGATCCTGGAAAAATCGCTCGGCGCCGCCGCCAAGGGCGGCACGACGAATCTCGAGGGCGTCTATCGCTACGCCGAGCCGGTGACGGCCAAGGGCTTCGTCTTCATGGACACGCCGGGCTACGACCCGGTTTCGGTGACGGGCCAGGTGGCGGGCGGCGCCAATGTCGTGACCTTCACCACCGGGCGCGGCTCGGCCTATGGCTGCAAGCCGTCGCCGTCGATTAAGCTCGCGACCAACAATGAGGTCTACAAGCGCATGACCGAGGATATGGACATCAATTGCGGCGATGTGCTCGACGGCGTTTCGATCGCGCAAAAGGGCCAGGAGATTTTCGACAAGGTGCTCGCCGTCGCTTCGGGGGAAAAATCCAAGTCCGAGGCTTTGGGATACGGCGACGCCGAATTCGTGCCGTGGCAAATCGGCGCGACGATGTAAGCGCGCCGCTCTTCGATCTCGAGCGACTGCGCATTCGGCCGATCGCCGAGTGGATCGGGCGCCGTCGCGCAGCAATAGGGACAAAGCATGAGACTCGCTCAAATCGTCGACGAATCCGGCAAGCGCGCGCTGGTCGTCACCGCACGCGGCGAAAGCCGCCTCGTCAAGGGCGCGCGGACGACGCTCGAACTCGCGCGTCAGGCGATCGAAGCGGGCGCGCCGCTGCGCAAGCTCATCGCCGATCGCGGCGTCGGCAAGCCGGTGGATCTCGGCGCCGCGCTCAAGGAGCGCCGCGTGCTCAACCCGATCGACCACCGGGATCCCGCGCATCTCTATGTCACCGGCACGGGGCTGACGCATCTCGGCTCCGCCGAGGGGCGCGACAAGATGCACAAGAGCCTCGCCGACGCCGACGCCCTCACCAATTCCATGCGCATGTTCAAGATGGGTCTCGAAGGCGGCAAGCCGAAGCCCGGCGCGGCGGGCGTCCAGCCGGAATGGTTCTACAAGGGCGACGGCTCGACGCTCGTCGCGCCGGGCGGCGATCTCGTGAGCCCGAGCTTCGCGCTCGACGGCGGCGAGGAGCCGGAGATCGTCGGCGTCTACGTGATCGACCCCGCGGGCGCGCCCGTTCGCGTCGGCTTCGCGCTCGGCAACGAATTCTCCGATCACGTCACCGAACGGCAGAACTATCTCTATCTCGCCCATTCCAAACTGCGCCCGTCGAGCTTCGGGCCCGAACTGCTGGTCGGCGACCTGCCGCCCGACATCCAGGGCGTCTCGCGCATCCGGCGCGGCAGGGACGTCCTGTGGGAAAAGCCGTTCGTCTCGGGCGAGCACAACATGTCGCATTCCATCGCCAACCTCGAGGCGCACCATTTCAAATACGCCCTGTTCCGCCGCCCCGGCGACGTCCACGTGCATTTCTTCGGCACGGCGACGCTTTCGTTCAGCGATGGCGTCAAAACGCAAAAGGGCGACGTGTTCGAGATCGAGGCCGAACCTTTCGGCCTGCCGCTGCGCAATCGGCTCGCCGTCGCCAAGGCGGAGAAGGTGAAGGTGCGGGGGCTTTAGGCGGGTTGGGGCGTCATGCGCCGACCGACGTCGCAATCCTCGTTGCCAAACTGAAGAATATAGCGCTCATCTCTGAGCGTGCGCCGCGCGCAATGCGGGGCGGCAAACGCCGCGCCGTTGACAACGTGTCCCCGCGCTGCGAGCCTCGCGGCGAGAACAACAAGATCATCGACTTGAAAATTGTCTGGGGGCGGTCGCAATGAGCGCGCAGCAAGGCCTTGCGGCCAAGGCAAAGGCGAGGCCGTCCATTGGGGCGAAAGGAATTTTCGCCGTCGTTCTCGGCAACGGCTATGAATTCTTCGATTTCGGCGTCTACGCCGTCTATATCGGCGTCATCGGCCAGACCTTCTATCCCGGCGACAATGCGCTCGCCAGCGACCTCGCGGCCGCCGCGACTTTCGGCGTCGGCTTCATCGCGCGGCCGCTCGGCGGCATGTTGATCGGCGCTTACGGGGATCGCGCGGGGCGCAAGGCCGCGATGACGCTGACGATCGGCCTGATGGCGCTCGGCAGCGCGATGATCGCGGTTCTGCCCGGCTATTCCACGATCGGCGTCGCCGCGCCGATCCTGCTGGTTCTCGCGCGTCTCGTGCAAGGCTTTGCGGTCGGCGGCGAAATGGGGCCGTCGACGATGTTCATGCTCGAGGCCGCGCCCCCGGGACGGCGAATTTTCTACGCCAGCTGGCAGCTCGCGAGCCAGAACCTCGGCAGCCTCGCCTATGGCCTGATCGGCTTTCTGCTGGCCCTCATTCTTTCCAAGCAGAACCTGAACGACTGGGGCTGGCGCATCCCCTTCGCGCTCGGCATCCTCATTGCGCCGATCGGCATCTACATTCGCAACCAGCTCGAAGAGACGCTGGCGCGAGAACCCAACGTCGTTCCCGCTCACGCGGGCGCCGTCGTTTCCATTGTGTTGAAGGACTATTGGTTCAGCGTGCTGCTCGGCGTCGCGCTGATCGCCGGCGGAACGATCACGCAATATTTCCTCATCAACATGACGCCCTATGCGATCCGCACGCTGCACTTGCCGGACGCCGCCGCGATGCTGGGCTCGATTTCCGTCGGGCTGACCGGCGCCGCCGGCGCCTTGATCGGCGGCCTCCTCGCGGATCGCTTCGGCATCAAGACGATCGCGGTCATTCCGCGCGTCATTCTCTTGATCGCCCTGCTGCCGGTCATGTGGTGGCTGGTCGCGAGCCCCAGCGCGACAACGCTCGTGCTCGCGATCGCCGTCCTGAGCGTCCTGCAAGGCGCCAGCAGCGGGGTCGGGATCATGCTGATCCCCTTGATCTTCCCCAAGACGGTCCGCGCCACCGGCCTCGCCTTCACCTATTCGCTCGGGGTCGCGATTTTCGGCGGCACCGCGACCTATATCGTCACCTGGCTCGTCGGCGTCACCGGCAATCCTCTGGCTTCGGTCTACTACGTCTTCATCGCCAATATCGCGATGCTCGCGGCGATCCTGGCGATCCGGGAATATTCCTACGATACGTAGCCCGATGCGCCGGCCGCCGGCGCCAGGGGGTAGGCAGGGTCGCGAGCGGACGCGGGACGCGCGCCCCTCTACCTGATCTCCGGAATCGCCTCCTCGCGCGCAAGATTGCCGAAGCGCGTCAGCTCGGCCTCGAATTGCAATTCCACCATGCCCGTGGGTCCGTGGCGCTGCTTGCCGATGATCACCTCGGCGCGGCCGTGCGCGCGCTCCATTTCGTTCATCCACGCCACGTGTTCTTCGGTGCCCGGGCGCGGCTCCTTGTTCTTGAGGTAATATTCCTCGCGATAGACGAACAGCACGACGTCGGCGTCCTGCTCGATCGATCCGGATTCGCGCAGGTCCGAGAGCTGCGGGCGCTTGTCGTCGCGCTGCTCGACCTGGCGCGAGAGCTGCGACAGCGCGAGGATGGGGACGTTCAGCTCCTTGGCGAGCGCCTTGAGGCCGGTGGTGATCTCGGTCAGCTCCTGCACGCGGTTGTCGCCGCGCGTCTTCGAGCCGGACAGCAATTGAATATAGTCGATGACGAGAAGATCGAGGCCGCGCTGGCGCTTCAGGCGTCGCGCGCGCGCGGTGAGCTGGGCGATCGAAATGCCGCCGGTCTGGTCGATGAAGAACGGGATCGACTGCATCTCGCGCACCGCCTCGGCGACGTGATGGAAATCGGCCTCGGTGATGTCGCCGCGGCGGATCTTGTACGAAGCGACGCCCGACTGCTCCGCGATGATGCGGGTCGCCAATTGCTCGGCCGACATTTCCAGCGAGAAGAAGCCGACGATGCCGCCGTCGACCGTCTGCTGGGTTCCGTCGGCGCGCGTTTCGCCGCGATAGGCCTTGGCGATGTTGAAGGCGATGTTGGTGGCGAGCGCCGTCTTGCCCATGCCCGGGCGGCCCGCGAGGATGACGAGGTCCGAGGCCTGCAAGCCGCCCATGTAGCGGTCGAGATCGTTAAGGCCGGTGGCGACGCCGCTCAGATTGCCGTCGCGCTCATAGGCTTTGGCGGCCATGTCGACGGCGATCTTCAGCGCGTCGGAAAAGCGCTGGAAGCCGCCGTCGTAGCGTCCGCCCTCGGCGATCTGATAGAGGCGCCGCTCGGCCTCCTCGATCTGCTCGCGCGGGGTCGAATCGACCGGCGCGTCATAGGCGACGTTGACGACGTCCTCGCCGATCCGGATCAGCTCGCGCCGCACCGCCAGATCGTGGATCGTGCGCCCGTAATCGTTGGCGTTGATGATCGTCGTCGCCTCGGCGGCGAGGCGGGCGAGATATTGCGGCACGCTGACGCCGCCGAGGTCGTGCTCGCCGAGGAACGTCTTCAGCGTGATCGGCGAGGCGAGCTTGCCCGCGCGGATCAGCGAGCCCGCGATCTCGTAAATGCGGCGATGAATCTCCTCGACGAAATGCTCCGCCTTGAGAAAGTCGGAGACGCGGTCGAAGGCGTCGTTGTTGACGAGAATCGCGCCGAGCAGCGCCTGCTCGGCTTCGACGTTGAGCGGCGGCGTGCGGTAGGCGGGTTCGGAAGAATTGGGGACGGCGGCGAGCCGGCCCGGGAATTGTTCAACGGTCGCCATGGGCTTCTTCGAGCGGTTCTTTTTTTAAAGGGTTGGAAAGCGAACGCGAAACGCGACTCGGGGTCGGGCGCCAGAATACGCGCGTCGACCGACCGGAAAAAGCCTTGTGTCACGGATCGCCGGGCGAGGCGAGCGCGCTGCGCCGCGGACGGGCGATTGTCCCCGCAATACCCGGGCGAAAATATTTTTGCGGCTCGATCGCAGCGCGGCGCTTGACTTCGATCGCGGCGCCGGCGGTTCGCATGGCGAGCGCTTCGTCGAGCCGTTAAGACAGGCTCATAGCTCAGGCGAGTTCGAGCGCGCGCGTGGCGAGCGCGACAACACGGGGAATAGGCTTGGCGCCCTGTTCGTAATAGGCCACCATGCGACGGCTGACGCCGAGCGCGCGAGCGGCGGCGTCCAGCGTATAGGCCTTGCGTTCGCGCCAGTGCTTGAACGCGTCCGCCGACATGGTGAGGCCCGTCTGCTCTTGCGCGAGCCGCCATAGCGTATCGGCCGACATGTCGATCTCGTCAGACCAGACAACGTCTGTTCCGTGTTCGCCAACGCGCACGCGAGCGAACAATTTCGGCGAGCGGCGCAACGGCTCGTAGACGCGGAAGGTCTCGACGAGACTGGAGACGTCGACGCGGCTTTCATTCGCCCTGTCCCACTGGACGCGCAAGGTCAAAGGCTTCTCGTCGGCCGTCACGGCGACGATGCGCGGCAAACTCTTTTTCGGCATCGGTCAACCTCGCTCGTTGAGTGCAACCCGTTTGAGGGCGAGCCATTCCTGATGGTCTCTCGCCCACGCCAGCGCCTGAAAGTCAGGCGCGACGATGTGGAAGTGCGGAGGGCGGCGGTCGTCAGCGTACATACGCACGCTGACGGGGCCGAGGCGCTGCAACGTGGGCATGAAAGGCCATCAAACATCGTAGTGCAACTATTGCACTTTTGATAGAAATACCAAGGCCGCGAGACCCATGGTAGCGGGTCAGATCGAAATTTCGGCTATCGACCCATGTCGAATGTTGGGATTGCCGGTCGCAATGTCAGACTTTGGCCGAGAGCCGAATAGCGGCTTCTGGATGAGCGGGGAGCCGAAGCAGACATTCATTGTCGATAGACGCTCGGGCGCTTCCGACCCATCCAGGCGTTGGGATCGGGGCGCTGCATGACGGGAATTGACCCATCCTGGACTTGACCCGCCGCAGTTTAGCCTGAAGGCTCCCCTTCGATCTTGCTCTAAATTAAGTTCATTTTGCTCGGCGCGATCAAGCGCGGGCGATGAGGTAGCGGAACTTGTTATTTAAGTGGTACGCACCTGAAGGTTGGCGGTAGGGTGTAATGGCATGCGCAACGGCGTCACGCGCGCGCTCCATGCCGGAATTTCGGATGGCCCGTTCGGCAGGTCCGGCAGACAGCATTCCACGAAGCGCAATATCCAGGCTTGGGTAGATCCACGGACATTCAACGTCGACCACTTCTCCCGGCGCAAGACCTGCCTCGAACGCCAGCGCCTTCAATTTTGATCCGTCGGACAAGGCGAACGGACCTGGCGCTCCCGGCGGCGGCGGCGGCATCAAGGCACCGAGGGCTTTGAGATGCCCGGCTGCTTCGCATTCCTCAGGCAGGCCCCAGGTTGCGATCACGATCGCGCCGTCCCGCCGCGTCACGCGGCGCGCCTCGCGCAGCGCATTGATTGGCGAGGCGGCATATTGAAATGCATTGAAGCCGGTCACGACATCGAAACTTCCATCCGGCTGCGGTAGCGCTTCCATCTCCCCGACGTGAAAATCCTGCCTGGGCAGGCGCGCACGCGCGATATCGATGAACGCGGCGGAGGCGTCGATACCGGCAACCTTGGCCATTGTCTGTGCAAACACTTGCACGGCGAGGCCAGGACCGCAGCCGACATCGAGGCTCATTTTCGATTTCGAGAGTTCGGGCCGGCGCAGCACGCTTTCATACAGCGGACGGAAATGGCCTTCCTGTAATTCGGCGTAGTCGCGGGCACGCGCACTCCACAATTCTCCCTGTAGTTGGGCAGAGCCTGCGCGTTGGGTCGTGGCGATGTCGTTCATTGTTCTCTCCTGAGCTCACGGCGACGCGATGCCGTTTCAGCGACCATGCCATGGCGCAAAAATCCCCGCTTCAAGACAGCCTTGATTTTTCGTCCAGACCAGCCCGATTTTCCTAGCGCCAGGGGGAGCCGCAAGTTAATGTGGGTTTATAAACAAAGGCTTGGTGGGCTTGCGGGAGCGAAGCGATTGAAATTTGTTTTCGCAAGCCATGTGCTCGATACCGAGCGGCGGGAATTGCGGTGCCGGACGAATTTGATCGCGGTCGAGCCGCAGGTGTTCGATCTGCTGGAATACTTGATCCGCAACAGGGCACACGTCGTCAGCAAAGAGGATGTATTCGCCGCCGTCTGGCGCGGGCGCATCGTTTCCGAATCGACGCTGACTTCGCGGGTAAACTCGGCCCGGAACGCCATCGGCGATAACGGCGACGATCAGCACCTGATCAAGACGTTGCGTGGCAAAGGCTTTCGGTTTGTGGGGGCCGTACAGGAAGAAGAGCGATCCGCCGGGGCGGTTCGCGAGATTCCCTCCGCGCCGCCGTCAAACCCAGCACTGCTTCTCCCCGACAAACCGTCCATCGTCGTGCTGCCGTTCCAAAATATGAGCGGCGATCCGGAGCAGGAATATTTCGTTGACGGTCTTACGGAAGATCTGATCACGGAGCTGTCGCGGTTCCGTTCTTTGTTCGTCATCGCCCGGAACTCCGCTTTCGTCTACCGGGGCCGCAGCGTTCGCGTGCAGGATGTAGCCCACGATCTCGGCGTGCGCTACGTGGTCGAGGGCAGCGTCCGCAAGGAGGGCAAGCGCATTCGCGTAACAGCCCAACTGGTTGATGCTGTGAGCGGAAACCATGTCTGGGCGCAACGATTTGACCGTGATGTCGAAGATGTGTTCGCGGTGCAGAGCGAAGTGACGCAGTCAATCGTCGCCTTGCTGACGCGACGGCTGGAGGACGCGGATCTGGAACGGGTGACCCGAAAGCAGACGGCTAGTCTGGTCGCCTATGACTACGTGCTGCGCGTGAAGCACCATCATCATCGCGTGACCAGGGAGGACAACGCCCAGGCGCTCCTCTTGGTGGAAATGGCGCTCGAGCTTGACCCGAACTACGCGCAGGCCCATGCGTGGCTGGCGTGCACCCTCGGACAGGCAATGCATCGCGGATTTATTGCGCAATCCGAGAGCGTGTCGGAGCGGTCATTCGTAGCCGCGGAAACCGCTCGATCGTTGGATGACAATGACGCAGAATGTCATCGAATCCTGTGCGAGATTAATCTGATCCGGAAGGATTTTGACCGAGCTGAATACCATCAGCAGCGGGCATTATCGCTCAACCCGAACGATCCTAGCGTGGTAGCGCAAAGGGGGTATTTGCTGACTTGCTTGAGCCAAGCTCCTGAGGCGGTCGAGTGGATCGAGAAGGCGCTCCGACTTGATCCGGCGCAACCCGGTGACTACTATATGAGATCCTTGATTGTCCTGCACGCCGCCGGCAGATACGCGGATGCGACCCAGGCCTTCAGCAGGCTCGCCACGCCGCAATTCTTCACCCATGCCCATATGGCCGCGTGTCTTGCTGAACTGAAAGATGGCATCAAGGCAAATCCTCATGTCGCGGAAGTTCTCAGAGTACGACCAGGCTTTTCCGTGGAGCAGTATGTGAAGACGTTGCCATTCAAAAAGCACGTTGACGCGGACCACGTTCGCGCCGGTATGCTGAAGGCTGGGCTGCCGGAGTGAGCTGGACCTCAAGCGGCCGCATGAACCATGGGTCCATCCACTCTGCGAGCGTGACGGCGTCATATTCCTGCGACTGACGCCCTGTTTGATCTTGAAAGGGGTATTGAGAATGGCCACGGCGCGGGCTGGCAGAGAGGCCCTATGCTTTCGCCCGGCCTTTCGACTCGCAGGCACAGTCCTGGCCTTCTTCTCCAGATCGATTTCGGACCATTGCTAACGCAGCATCTCGCCAGATCGAGCGGGCTGTGAAAATGCAGTAGACGATGTTATGCGAGGCGCCACCAGCGTCGCAGTGCGTACGCATAGGCTCTCCTGCACGTCCGGCTTTGGCACAACCAAGCCATTCAAGCGGATCGAACGAACGGCAGGTTTCCCCCCACAGCAGTCGATCCTGGCCGTCGCCTGAACGTCTGCTTCGGAGTTGCGGCGACCATCGGCTGAACGGCTATGTTGGGCGCGAGTTTGCCGCCTAATGGCCTGGTCATCTACGTCCGCTCTCCCCCCAACTGCGACGACCACGGCGACCGTCGCAGGTCGACCGAGGCTGTGTGAAAACTCGGGCGAGAAATCGATCACGCCGATCTTGGCCGAATTTTCGAGCATTCTGAGCGAGCAGAGGCGCGCCAATCGCCGGAAATCGTGCTGAGCGCGCCCGCAATTCGGCGCGCGGCTGACGCTTGTCAAATAGGCCGTAGTAGAGCAGATTTCTGCTGTCGCCGGCCCGTATTCGGGCTAGGTAAAGTCACACTTACCGTTCGAAAAAAGGGAGGGCTTGGTTTTTAGTCCGATTCCAGTTCAACAGCGCTTCTGCTAAAGCGATGATCGAAAATCCGCACGATCGCAACGGCCCCGCAAAGACGCTGGTGGAGAGCTTTGGGGGGAAACTGCACCACTACTTTTTCTCTTTTGGTGATTATGACGGAGTGGGAATTGCAGAATTCCCGGACAACAAATCGGCCGCCGCATTTTCGATGAAGGCGGGATCAACTGGGGCATTCTCGAAATTCGAAACGACGGTGCTCATGCCGACGTTGGAAGCCGAAGCGGCAATGAAACAAGCGCACGACGCCAAGGGCGCCTACAGAGCGCCAAACGCGTGAGGCGTAGCCAACAAGTTATGATTGTTGTCCGCCGCGAACGGTCGACGGAATTGGCGGAGATCGTTCGCGGCAATGCGGCCACATCTACTGCGTATGCGGCGTAAAGCTTTAGTCAAATCGCCCGCACCTTTTGGTAAGGCGTCGTTAAAACCAAGTGTAGCCCCTCGGCAGGGGCATAAATAAAGAATCTTGTCCCCGACTTTCGAGGCTGAGATTTCAAGAAGTCAGACGGTACAGATTATAGGGGCGAAAGCGTCCTTGCACGTTCGTCGCGATCGGCCGATTTCCCCCATTTGGGACGATCGAGGCGACCGTCGCAAACCGACCCGGTCGAGACGATCAACCCGGCCACTGGCGAGGGATCACCCCGATCGTCGCGAGTCGACCCTAAGCGGTCCTACAGCCGACGCCACCTGAACGTGTGCATGGCAGGGGGCGTCCCGGACTGGACCCAATGCTGTCAATCGCGGTACTCGTGCACCGACGATGCCGGTCGTCCCCTTCAGTACACCCTGCTACCTTCGCGCACTGGCGATCCGATACTCCGCCTCCGCCTCGATAGGCCCGCCCCTGTCGGCGAGGTCGCGCCGCACTTCCTCCCGCACGGCGCGGCGTATCTCCTCCGGCAGTGCTGCGAGTGCCTGGCCAGTGGAAGCCCCACCGCGTTCAAAGGGGCCGTAATAGGCATCGAATGACGACAGCACGAAGGTGTGCCTCACAATACGGGTCTCGATGTCCGCGAAGCCAGCCTCATTGAAGAGAGACCGGAGTCGCGACGCTTCGCCGAGCGCGAAAGAGCGAGTGACGGCCTCGGCCAAACTTGGCATATGTCGTGCTATGATTACGTTGATCTGATGGTTATAAGAGCGCTCGACGACGGTATTCACCGAGACGGCCACGCGACCGCCGGGGCGAAGCACGCGACGAAACTCGGAGAGTCCCCGCACCGGGTCGGGGAAGAACATCAGCCCGAGATTGCACAGTACTCCATCGAAACTGCAATCCGCGAACGAAAGCGCCTGCCCATCCTCCACAGAGACTGAAGCATTCGGCGCTTTGCCAAGACGCTCACGCGCCTTCTCGGCCATGGCCGGCGAGACATCAGCGGCGATGACACGGCCGGTGGGACCGACAGCGGCGAGGGCCGCCTCAGCCGAAAGCCCCGTGCCCGTCGCGATGTCAAGGACGTGCATACCCGGTGCAATATGGGCGGCCTGCAACAAGAAGGGCATGAAATGCGCGGCGACGTGCGCGAAGGCGCGGTCGTACTCCGCCGCCGCCTCGTCCTTGAAGGCTAGCTCCTCCGACATCCCGCCTTTGTCCTTTGTATGGAATGTTCGCATAGCCGCATCGTTCATTGCAAGCTGAGAGGTCATTGCATGGCCAAAGACCGCTTGCCCCCCCGTTCACGACGACCATGCCGATGTCGGTGACAGACGACATGACCGTCGCGAGTTGACCCACAGCCGACATTCGCACCTGCGGCCAAAACGGAAAGGATTGGCCGCGGAATGGCGGGGCTGGTCGATCAAATTGTTTAAGCGGACATTCGTTCGTTTCCCGCATCGGCATGATCGACGATGCTTGAGACAACAGGTTCGTTACGTTGACGGTGTCTGCCTAGCGCCAATGTAGGACTTTGACTTTCGGAAACGTCGATCAGTTAGGGTTGGCGCCGATCAGTGATTGAGCGGCGGTGGACACACGCGGCCTGTCGCGCTCCCTATGTCATGAGCGGATCGTTTCCTCCCCCATGGCCGTCTGCATGGGCGCGCGGCTGAGAT
The DNA here is from genome assembly GCA_963842835.1 of uncultured Alphaproteobacteria bacterium. Taxonomy (GTDB): domain Bacteria; phylum Pseudomonadota; class Alphaproteobacteria; order Rhizobiales; family Beijerinckiaceae; genus Roseiarcus. The sequence goes on from CAWJIB010000001.1 coordinate 58,001, forward strand.
CATTGCAGCCCTCCACCGCCTTCTCCAACAGCCGCATGAACTCCTTCGCTTCGCTGGCGCTGAGTCCGCTCAACATGATGCGCTGCGCGCGCTCAACCGCCGGCTCGATTCGCTCGATCAGATCGGCCCCCTGGGCGGTGATTTCGAGCGCTCGCGCGCGCCGATCCGACGGATGCGTCCGCCGGCTCAACAGGTTTCGCTGCGCGAGCCGGTCGACGACACCGCCGATCGTCGTGCGGTCGAAAGCGATGAGCCCGGCGAGCGTCACTTGATCGAGCGCAGGATGGGACCGCAGCGCCGTTAGGACCGAATATTGGACGGGCGTGAGGTCCGAGCCCGCCGCGCCGACCTCGGCGTGAAAGACGGCGACGGCGATCTGCTGGAAGCGCCGGGCCAAGAAGCCGGGTTTCTGACTCATCCCGTTCCCTCGTTTTGTAGGATCGCCACATTGACAGTATACTGATCATCAGCATACTGTCTATATCCAGACCGCGCGGAAGGCGCGGCAGATCGACGATGCCCGCAGGGAGGGGAGAATACCGTGCAGTTCTATCTCGACAGGTTCCGGACGGGCGATCCCGAAGTCTTTGAACCTAACCCCATTCCAGACATGTTGGCCGACACCGACGCTCTGCCCGAAGGGGTCGACGTGCTCATCGTAGGCTGCGGTCCGGCGGGCCTGACGCTCGCCGCCCAGCTCGCCCGCTTCCCGGAGATCAAGACCCGCATCGTCGAGCAGAAGGCGGGGCCGCTGTTGATCGGGCAGGCCGATGGCATCGCCTGCCGGTCGATGGAAATGTTCCAGGCGTTCAATATGCGCGAGCGCGTCGAGCGCGAGGCCTATTGGGTCAACGAGACCGCGTTCTGGAAGCCGAACGCCGAGCGGCCGGGCGAGATCGTGCGTTCAGGCCTCATCCAGGACGTCGAGGACGGTTTGGCGCCTTATCCGCATGTGATCATCAATCAGGCGCGCGTACATCAGTTCTTCCTCGACATCATGGCGCAATCGCCCAACCGGCTCCTCCCCAATTACAATCGCCGTTTTGTCGGGCTGGACATCGGCGCGGACGCGGCGACGGCGCGGATCGAACGCCTCGACGACGCGCACAAGGGGGAGATCGAGACCGTCAGGGCGCGTTACGTCGTCGGCGCCGACGGCGCACGCAGTTCGGTGCGCGACGCGCTCGGCTTCAAGCTCGTCGGCGATTACGCCAATCAGGCCTGGGGCGTGATGGACGTGCTCGCGGTCACCGATTTTCCCGACGTCCGCAAAAAGTGCGTCATCCAGTCCGAGCGCGAGGGCAACGTCCTCGTCATCCCGCGCGAGGGCGGCTACATGCTGCGCATCTACGTGGAGATGGATCGACTCGCCGAGAATGAGCGCGTCACCAGCCGCGCGATTACACTCGACGACATCGTTCGCGCCGCGCAGCGCATTTTGCGCCCCTATTCCTTCGAGGCCAAGTCGGTCTCCTGGTGGTCGGTCTATGAGGTCGGCCAGCGCATCACCGACCATTTCGACGACGCTTCGCCTGCGCGCGGCGCGCGCGATCCGCGCGTCTTCATCATGGGCGACGCCTGCCATACCCACAGCGCCAAGGCGGGACAGGGCCTCAACGTCTCGGTTCAGGACGCGTTCAACCTGGGCTGGAAGCTGGCCGGCGTGCTGCGTGGGCGCGCGCCCGCCTCGCTGCTCTCGACCTATTCGGCCGAGCGACGCGCGATTGCGCAGAACCTCATCGACTTCGATCGCGAATGGGCGGCGATGATGGCGGCGCCGTTGAAATCGCCGCAGACGCCGCACGGCGTCGATCCGGCCGATTTGCAGACCTATTTCGTCCAGCACGGTCGCTATACGGCGGGCGTCGTGACCCGCTATCAGCATTCCGTGCTGACGGGCGGGGGGGAGCATCAGGCGCTCGCCAAGGGGTTCGAGGTCGGGACCCGCTTCCACTCTGCGCCCGTCGTGCGGCTTTCCGACGCCAAGGCGATCGAACTGATCGAGACGATGGAAGCCGACGGCCGCTTCCGTTTGATCGCCTTCTCCGACCGGGGCGAACCGGCGGCGCCGGGCTCGAAAACCAGCGCGCTCTGCGAGTTCCTGATGCAATCGCCAGATTCGCCCGTGCGTCGGCACACCCCGGCCGGCGCGGACGTGGACTCGGTGATCGACCTGCGCGTGGTATTCCAGCAGGGCCACCGTGAGCTGAAACTGGAAACCATGCCCGATCTGCTGTGGCCGACGAAGGGCCCGCTCGGCCTTCGGGATTACGAGAAGATGTTCTGCCCGCACCTCAGATCGGGCGTCGACATTTTCGATCTGCGAGGGGTCGATCGCGACAAAGGCGCGATCGTTATCGTTCGACCGGACCAGTACATCGCGAAAGTCTTGCCGCTCGACGACTATGAGGGGCTGGCGGCCTACTTCGCGGGCTTCATGAACAAACCAGGGTGAATTCAGGCGGCCAAGCTCTTGCTCTCCCCCGCCAGGGGAAACATATTTTGAGTTCCGAACCCTCGCCTATGTCGCCTCGGCGCCAACAACGGACTTTGGCGCCATTCCAACTTCTTGACGCCCTGTGGGTGCCGGGGCTCGAACGCCATCGCCCGGAATTGAACTCCGTCGGTCAATGTCGATGCCCGAAGCAATGTCGGCTTTCGAGAAACGGGCAGTTGCGACTGAATGACGTTAATGGGCGCGGAACGGCTGGCGGCGTCGATAGCACAAAGCTCCTCGACGCTGAGGTCGAGGAGCTCATCAAATTCTACACCTCTGTGCCCTCAGCGAGGGCAAGCGCATCCTCCACGTCGACGCCCAGATAGCGAACGGTGCTCTCGATCTTCGTGTGGCCGAGCAGGATCTGCACAGCGCGTAGGTTGCCTGTCTGCTTATAGATAATGGACGCCTTGGTTCGGCGCAGCGAATGGGTCCCGTAATCCTCCGGGCGTAATCCGATCCCGGTCACCCACTCATCAACAAGTCGAGCATACTGCCGAGTGCTGATATGATCGGCATGATCAATTCGGCTCGGAAATACGAACTCGTCAAGCGTGCCGCCTCGGCGTTCGAGCCAGGCCAGGATGCTGCCGCGGGTGGGTTCAAGGAGTTCAAACTGAACAGGCCGGCCGGTCTTCTGCTGGACGACGATCGCGCGTGACCGAACCCGACCGCCGCTGACAAGGTCGCCGATCTTGACCTTCACGACGTCACATCCGCGCAACTTGCTATCTATAGCGAAATCGAACATTGCGCGGTCCCGTAGCCGGCGTTCGCGGTCGAGCCAGAACCGGATGGCCCAGACCTGCTGCAGCTTCAGCGCGCGCTTGGCGCCAACCATCCGGCCCACGTTCCAGGGGCGCTGATCTTTGGCCGCCGGATCATACTCTGAGTGTCCCATAGCCTTCTCCTCTTCCGGCCACCATCGGCCTTGGAGAAGAACAAGGCGCTCACGCTCAACCTTTGGAAGCCATGGCCGATACGAGACTTTCTGCCTTCGAGCTAATAGCAGCGAAAAGCGGACGTCGCCGCACTCGTAGCGCTAGCGTCCCAGAACGTCGGGGCCATAATGGTCACGCCGTTGATGAACGCGCTTGGCGTCCGCGACTATGCGGCGCGAGGCTATTCGGTCGGTCTTGCCTCGCACAGCATCGGCGCCGCGCGCGCGTTCGGCGTTGACCCGGTCTCTGGTCTTTTCGCCGGCGTCGCAATGGGCCTCAACGCTGTCGTGACCCCGATCCTGGTTCCACTCCTCCTGCCGTGGCTCATTTGATGGCGGGGGCGAGCCAGGCGCGGCAGGGTATCATGCGCCTGGCGCAACGACCTTTTGAAAAAAACGCAGCGCTCTGACACGTTTGCCGATCGCCGTCGACTAAAGGGGTGAGTGCGCCTCTGCTCTCGACCAGAAGCTTCGGACCAGAAGCTTCGGCCTTGCCAACGTCAGTCAACACCGGCACTCTCAGTATTGGCAAGGGCACCATCCGGTGAACGTCGGCCGACTTTTGATCGTTCAAATGACCGGCAAAGAAACAATCGTGCGGAAGGAGTGTCTCCATGAGCAGCTCGACTATTATTCTCCTTGCTGTGATCGTCGTTGTCGTTCTTTGGGCGATCAGCGTCTACAACGGCCTCGTATCCATGCGGCAACGCGTCAACGAGGCTTTTGCCGACGTGGACGTGCAACTGCGGCAGCGCCATGACCTCATTCCCAATCTGGTCGAGACGGTGAAGGGCTACGCCGCGCACGAGCGCGGCACGCTCGACGAGGTCGTCAAGGCGCGCAATGCGGCGGTCGCCGCGCAGGGGCCGGTGCAACAGGCGGCGGCCGAGAACATGCTCTCGGGAGCGCTACGCCAGCTTTTCGCCCTCTCCGAGGCCTATCCCGATCTCAAGGCCAACGCCGAATTCCTGCAGTTGCAGGCGGAGCTGACCGACCTGGAGAACAAGATCGCCGCCGCGCGGCGCTTCTTCAACAATGCGGTGCAGGAATACAATACTGGCATCCAGCGATTCCCCGCCGCCCTGTTCGCCGCCTCGTTCGGCTTCGCGCCGAAGGATTTCTTCGACCTCGGCGAGGACCGCAAGACGCTGGGCGAAGCGCCGCAGGTGAATTTCTGAGCGTCACACAAAGGGAGTAAGCTGCCATGGCTGCTTATGGCCTCTACTCTCATATCCAGTCGAACCGGCGCCGTTCGATCATCCTCATCGTCGGCCTGTTCCTTCTCGTCTACGTGCTCGTCTATGCCGGCGCGCTGGCCGCCGAGGCGCTGTCGGTCAATGCCGACCTCAACACGCTGATGCAGCAAGCCTGGATCGACCTGCTCCACGCGGCGCCGGTGGCGACGCTGGGCTCGGCGCTCTGGGTGGTGATCGCCTATTATTTTCATCAAAACATGATCGACGCGCTGACTGGCGGCCGCGCGGTGCAGCGCACCGAACAGCCGCGGCTTTACAATCTTCTGGAAAATCTCTGCATCTCGCGCGGCATCACCATGCCCAAGCTCAAGGTGATGGAGAGCGACGCGCTCAACGCCTTCTCCACCGGGATGAACGAGAAGCAATACGCGATAACGATTACGTCCGGGCTGCTCAACCGGCTCGATGATGCCGAGGTCGAATCGGTTCTCGGCCACGAACTCACCCACATCCGGAACGGCGACGTGCGCATGATGGTCGTCGCCGTCGTCATCGCCGGCGTGGTTTCCTTCTTCGCCGAGCTGGTTTTTCGGCTCTGGTTTTACAGCGGCTTCAGCAACCGCGGCGCGCGCTCCTCCGAAAACCGCCGGGGCGGCGGCGCCGGCGTGGCGTTTCTCATCGCTATCGCACTCCTAGTACTCGCCTACGTGCTGTCATTCATCATTCGCCTGGCGCTGTCGCGCTCGCGCGAATACCTCGCCGACGCCGGCTCGGTGGAACTGACCAAGAATCCCGACGCCATGATCTCGGCGTTGCGCAAGATCGAGGGCCGCGGCGAATTGCCGGGCGCGACCTCCGCCGTTATGGAAATGTGTGTTGACAACCCGCGCGAAGGTTTTGGCGAGCTGTTCGACACCCATCCGACAGTGGAGAACCAAGTCGCGGCCCTGATCAAGTTTGCCGGCGGGCATGATCCCGGCCCGATTGCGTTGCCGGCGCAAGCGCGCGGCGCGGACGATCGCTCCGGCCCCGATCAACCGCCGTCGAGCGGCCCGTGGGGCTCAGCGGAGAGCGGCGCAGACGAAGCTGCGGCAAATCAACCGTTCCGGCCGTCGCGCCCGCCTGCACAACGCGACGGCCCGTCTGCCCCTGAGCCCCCTTCCGGCCCGTGGGGCTCGCACACCCGCAGCTAACCCCAATGGCAATGGCAGACGGGGAAACGACCCGAGTTGGACGGTCCTGGTCGGTCCTGGCCGAGAGCGGAACGGCAAGTTTTGGTCATAGAATGAGCGAACCGGACATTCGCATCTGCACAGATCGCGGAAACCCGACCTAAAACCGTGGTTCTGTATTCTTGTCTGGGCGATATTTGCTGCGAAGGGTGCCCACAATGACGCGTTCGTGGAGGGTGTTCGTGGAGGGTTGCGCGGTAGGCGGCATCTCCGATAGGCTGCCTTCTTAAAGGCGCACGATTAGCTCCGGTGCGCATCAAGGGGGGCAAAATGGCGAAGAACACTGTGCCCGGTCAACCCGCGAAGAAGAGTGCGCGCGGTCAAGCCGCGAAGAACACAGGGCGAGGTCAAGCCGCGAAAGATTCTGCAACCCTGGTTGCGGCGTTGAATAAGCACACCGCTGCTCTCAACACCCACGCACAAGCACTGAACTCGCATGCGGCCGCGATAGTCGCACATACTATTGCACTGACGCCCGCTGATGCGCGCGGCGCATGTACTATCGTATTCAGCGACGACACTCCCGACTATTGCGCGAACAACATGACCAACCAGGAATGCCAAGAGCTTGCCGCCGAGAAGGGAGGCACAGCTAGGCCGGTAGTCCCAGGCCAAAAATGTTTTGGGGGATAAAAAGCAGACAGTTACAGGTCTGACCCTTCACTTAATTATCCGGGGGTGGCGGCATGCCGAAATTCGCACGAGCACTGTGTGCTACGACATTTTGTGCGTCCATTCTTTCCGGATGCGCCACTGTCGTCCCAAAATTTGATGTTTCATACAACGCCAATGGCGCGCCGTCGACGGCAACCATTACGCGAGAAATTGAATGCGAGTTATACAATTTGGTTCGGGATGACGTTCCCAAAGAACAGCAATATCAGCATCGAGTGACCCTACTCACTCACGGCTATCAGGTAGCGATGTTGCTGAACCTTGATGTTACCGACACCGGCGGCCTCGCTCCATCTGCAAACTTTCCGGCCAACAAGATGTTTTCATTCAACGCCGCAGCTGAGCTACAACAAGCTCGGGAAGATAGCCTCGGGATAAACCTGACTTACTCGTTGGTAGATGACTTTTTGCACGCGCCGCCAGCAAAAAAGGCGATTTTGGCGACATGCCCGGTAAGCGCGCCCGCTAGCAGCGTCGATACGAATCTGGCCGGGGACCTTGGGCTAAAGGAAAAGGTTACCGCCGCGTTGCTGACGGCAGATAGCGCGGCGTCGACGACCGCCCCCACGCCGACCTCCGGCGAGTTCATGGGGGTCATCAACTTCACGCTTACGAAGAACGTCAACGCAGTTGGTCCGACTTGGACCTTGGTTCATTTCAAGGGGCCAGGTAACCTTTTGTCGCTGTCCGAAGTGAATATCGACAAGCTCAGTTTTGCTTTCGCGGAAACAAAACCATCCTCGCCCACAGCGGCGGCCAAGACGGCGGCTAAGAGCGACAGTCAAGACCGCGCTCAGGACCTTCTGGACAGGCAGCTCACGGTGGAATTCACGACTACATTGAACGGTATCCGAAGCGCCCAATAAGCGGCATCTCTTCCAGGCCGACGCTTTCTTAGGCGTTTTAGTAGACTGATTTACGGTCCCGCTCGGCTTCATCCGGGCGGGGCATTTTTATTTCAGAGCTTTTTTGAACAACGCAGGTTCACTGCGTTACGGCGCGCCAGGACAGCTGATTGTAATCCTTCGTCGAAATTGACCCCCGAATGTCAATTTTAAGAGCCAATTGACAAGTTGATCTTCCGTCGTCGATGCGCTCCGTAATAATGTAAGCCGTCTGCGGGCCCTCGTCGGCATTCAAACTGATCTTCAACACTTGCGGCCTGGGTACGGGTTGTAAGTCATTGATATTGTTGGATCGAGGCGTGGATTTCGCGAAAATGTAGTGCCACGTCATTGGCGATTTCATTTGACTCGCCTGGTGTGATCGGCGATTGTGTGCGGACCACGCATGAGTCGCTCCGACGGTTCCGCGCCATGTATTTCCGCAAGAAGACCTCAGGCGGCCGCGCCTATCTCCAGATCGTCGAAAGCCGTCGCGAAGGCGCATCGGTGCGCCAGCAGGTCATCGCCACGCTCGGCCGCATCGTGGCCGAGAGCGGAAGGGCGGGTTTGGACGAGGGGGGAGCCCACGCGGACATTCATGGTCGATAGACGCTCGGCTGCTGTCGAATCAGTCGGTCGGTACGTAGCCGTGACGGTCTGATCATGATTTGGAAGCGGCCATTCCGGCTGCGTGGCGACCGACCCAAGTTGACCCAAGGCGGTTTTGTTCAGAATGCCATTTTTGAGCTGGATCATGGCGAGGCAGCTTAAGTCGTGATATTTGAGCAACGTTTCTTGCTAGATGCGTCGAACCGTTGGCCATTCCGACTGGCAATAAAGTAAATCAAAATGCAGCTACCGGAGATCGGGAGATGCTCATGCTTTGTCGCCGCAACTTTGCACTCGGCGCGGCAGCAATAGCGACGAGCGCGGTGTTGCGGACCGGCTCAAGTACCGCCCAAGGCTCCGTCGAGAAGGTGCCGGGTATGAGCTGGCTCAAAAGCTTTATTATGGGCGTAGAAGGGGCACCGCCGATCGATCTGACTTTTGTTCCGTCAATTCCGGCAACAAATGCGGGCATACCGGGGATCGGTAAAGCGATCGAGCCCGAATCTTGTTACATCGAGTTGTACTTGGAATCGCTTAGGCTGGCACAAGCGCGCAAATTTGCTACCCGCTTCCATGCTGTCGCGTATTCCTTCGTGACACTTTCCCGTGAAGGGGAAGAGCCTGCCCAGCTTGCCGCGATCTCAAAGCCTGAGCAGCTAGCGGAACTCGATAAGGGTTCGCTAGATCGCGTCATTACCCTGTCCAAGCGGATGATGGGCGCGACCCCGTTTCGCGGCGGTCCTGTGTCGTTGCAGTTCGGCTTGTTTTCGGTCAAGAGCGGAAACCTGATGACCGCGGTTTTGGACTACGTCGCGCGTGTCTCCTCGACCGCCGGCATTAGCTACGCCGCAGCGATCAAGCCGTTCCTTCCTCTGATCAGTGAGGGCATGGAACTGATCGCCGGCCAACGCGAGGACACGCAGCTCGAGGTCGGCGTCGATACCGATCTGACTTTGACCAGCGGCTGTGTAGCGGCGATCATCGACCGTCCGAAGAGATCGATCGACGCCTCGAAACTCTCTTTGGATCGAGACCACAAGCTACTGCTGGATGGAAACGCTCTTGACTGCGGCTACGCCGTGTTTTCGCTTCGATCGACGGCGGAGAAGTCAGACTTCGGCACAATACCTGATCTCAAGGATCGCCATGAAGCGATCCGATTGGCAATCAAGGCAGGCAAGGCAAAGGACGCGTGGGATGCTCTTGGGGCGTTCCGTCTAGCCGCTATCGCTTCGCCCGATCTAATTGCTTCGGATGCGAGCAGGCTGGTCGCTGAGCTTACGCTGAAAGTCAAAACGGCATTTCCTCCCGGAGGGACCGCTAGCATTGTCTCCGGAAGGGATATCGGTAGCCTATCTGAGGTCAAGCTCTACCAGTAAGCGCGCATGCCGGGCACGCCCATCGCCGGCCGCGAGGTTTCAAGATGTCTGATAAAGGCAATTCTTCGACCGTTTGCGTTTCACGGCGTGCATTTGTGCTCGCAGCTTTGACGGTCGGCGCGCCCACCACACACATGTCCCTCGCTAGCTCTCCCGCCTTTGGGGAAGCCAACCCGCATGACTTCTGCAGGCGAATATTTCAGATAGGCGGGGAGTTCGATGCGAAGGTAGGGGACCTTTGGTCAGCGTTTAGCCCTGAGCATCCTGTCGGCGGCCATGTCGACGACGAGAACCCATGGGCATTGGGCGGCAAGCGAAGCTTCGTGCCGCCGCTCGGGAAGGTACTATGGGAGTTGCCCGAATCTCTCGCTGCAGCTGTTCCATTTTCCGCTCGTATCTACGAGGTGAGCAAGGGCCGACCGATCGGTTACGTGCGGGTGCCTCACTTTGAATACGATGAGATCGCCGCAAATGAATTCGGAAATTTAATGGATCAATTTGACAGTAAAATCACGATGCTAATTCTCGATCAGGTCAACAACCCTGGTGGAAGCATGATTCAAATGTACGCAATGCTTGCCCATCTCACAGATCGGGTTCTGAGTGTGCCAAAGCATCAAATGATGTTAAACGAAGATGATGAGGCCACCGCTTACAGGAACCTGTCTGAGGCCAACGCAGGGGAATCAATATCTCCAGAATTGGTTGCCTACTCACGTTTTGTCCTATCGGAAATTGAGGCAGGTCGCGGGTACGGGAAAATCTCGAATCCAGGATACCTGATGGGCATCCCCGAAATTCTGCCGTGCAAGTATGCATATACGAAGAGTATCATCGTTCTGATCAATGAGCTCGACTTTTCTGCTGCGGAATTTCTTGCCGCCATTCTTCAGGATAACAAGAGAGCGACGCTTTTCGGCGAAAGGACACCGGGAGCCGGCGGCTGCGTCAAGCATTTCTTACCGCCACACAGCGAAGAGTTTGGCATAAAGGATGTCACTCTCACATGGACGATTGCGTGGCGCACGAATGGTCAACCAATTCAATGGAAGGGGATAACCCCTGACGTCCATTACTCTCTAACTGAAGAGGATGTTCGGTCCGGTTGCGCCGGCTATCGTCGAGCACTCCTGAAAACGATCGGCGCTTAGTGCTAACTCGAATGTGACCAGCAGCGTTCGCTTGCACATACCGGAAGAGCACGGTTCGATCAGGCATGTCGTACTTGCGTCGTTGTTGGCTATTTGTAAGCGGTGCGACAGCCCCACCAGATTTCCATTAGACGGGCGGAGTTCCCGATAGTGACGCATCCTTGCCAATTCGCCTCCGGCAGCTTTCGGGCGGACTGCTGCGATTTGTTGAACTTCGGCTCCCCGCCCAAAACAGTCGATCGGGCCCGTCGCCTAAATGTCTGCTTTAGAACTGGGGCGACCATCGGATGAACGACTCTGTAGGGCGCGATTCGGTCCGACCGGTCACGAGCGAACTTGGCCGTGCGCGTAACGACGCGTTCCGGACGAACGAGCCGCCGAAGCCGACATTCATCGTCGACATACGTCCAGCCCCGCGTCGATCCAGATTCGTCGTTCGGACACGGTAATTTCCAGACCCGTGAGGTCTGCTCCCCACTTACGTGCGGCAGCAAGCGGGATCGCAATTGGGGCGACCTTCGCCGGCGCCGCGGTCGGCCGACGGCATAGCCCAGCCAATCTGATCGTGTATGATCCACCAATCCGAGCCGGGGCTGGCGTCTCTGGGGCGGAGTGAGCCTGCTTTTGCCAAGCGCGGGCCGAAATGGGCGGAGACATATGAGCGCGGATCTCGACAGGGTGGCCGAACTTGAGCGGAACGTCGCCGAGTTGGAGAGGCGACTAGAGGCAAAATCGGCCGAACGCGAGGAGGCGCTGGAGCGGCAGACGGCGACGGCGGAGATTCTCAAGGTCATCGCGAGTTCGCCGTCGGACGTGCAGCCGGTGTTTCAGGCCATCGCGGACAACGCCAAACGTCTTCTGGATGCGTATTCGGCCGTGGTCTCGACACTGAGCCCCGACGAGGGGCTACTGCATTTGGCCGCCTTCTCTTCGCTGGGGCCGGAAGGCGACGCCGCCTTGAAGGCGACCTACCCAATCGATGTCGTGAAAATGCCGCTAATCGCGCGGACGCTCGAACAGGTCGTCGAAATCGCGGACACAGAGCAATCGATCGTCGAAATTCGCGAACTGGCGCGGCGTCGCGGCTATCGCGCGATGCTGTTCGTGCCCTTGGTTCGCAAAGGCCGCGCGCTAGGCTTCGTCAGCGTCTCGCGAAAGCAAGCCGGCGCTTTCGATGCCAATGACGTTAACCTGCTCAGGACCTTCGCCGATCAGGCGGTGATCGCGATCGAGAACGCGCGGCTTTTCGACGAAACGAACGAGGCGCTTAAACAGCAGACGGCGACGGCCGACGTCCTGAAGACGATCAGCCGCTCGGCGTTCGATCTACCGACCGTGCTCGACAAACTCATGCGGACCGCGGCCGAACTCTGTGGCGTTGAAAGCGGAGGGCTTACGGTTCGCGACGGCGACGTGTTCCGCTACGCCGCCTTTTACGGCCTAACTGATGAGTTCAGGGCGGTTTTGAGCGCGCGTCCCATAGTTCCCGGACGCGACACCATGGCCGGACGCGCCATCCTCGACCGCGGCGTCGTTCAAGTCGCGGACCTCGCCGCCGATCCCGACTATGCGGTGCCGGAGTTCGATCAAGGTCGCGGGGCTCCGCACTGTACTCATCGTGCCGCTATTGCGGGACGGGGAGGTCGTAGGCACGCTTGGGGTCAACCGTCACCGCGTCGCTCCGTTCGCCGAGCGGCAGATCGAGCTTTTGCGCACCTTCGCCGACCAAGCGGTGATCGCGATCGAGAATTCGAGGCTGCTGGAGTCGGAGCGAGAGCGCTCGCGCGAACTCGGCGAAGCGCTGCAGCAGCAAACCGCGACCGCCGACGTGCTTAAAGTTATCAGCCGCTCGGCGTTCGATTTGCAAACCGTCTTGGACACGCTGATCCAATCCGCGGCGGAACTTTGCGGCGCGTTTCGCGGTTCGATGTTTCTTCGCGACGGGGATCTCTTCCGCTATCGGGCCATGTCCAACGCCGCGGTCAGCTCGGATTGGGTGCGCTATCTCGAGGAGCATCCGCAGCGGGCGGGGCGGGGTTCAGCGATCGGGCGCGCGATTCTGACGGGCAAGACGGTTTGCGTTCCTGATGTTCTGGAAGACCCAGAAATCAAAATTCCCGCGGCGTCGATCGCTAGTATTCGCGCCGTGATGGCGGTTCCGATGCTCCGCGACGGCAAGGTCGAGGGCGTCATGGCGCTCTCGCGGCCCACGCCCGGCGCTTTCACCGCGAGGCAGATGGAGCTGGTCGAGACCTTCGCGGATCAGGCGGTGATCGCGATCGGCAACACTCGGCTTTTCGAGGAAGTCCAGGCAAGAACGCACGAGGTGACCGCAGCGCTGGAGCGGCAGACCGCGACCAACGAAATCCTGTCGGTCATCAGCCGCTCGCCGTCCGACCTTATGCCCGTATTGGAGACGATCTCCGATACCGCGTCCCGTCTGTGCGGATCGGAGCAGACCATCTTCTTGCGCTTCGACGGCGAGGTGTTCCGTTTCCTCGCCAGTTGGAACTTTCCGCCCGAGGTTCGGGAGATGCTGGAGCGTCGACCGATCGCGCCGGGCCATCCCTCCGCGCTGGGGCGCGCGGGCGCCTCTTTGAAGCCGGTCTATATTCCCGACGTGCTCGCCGACCCCGACTATGGCTTGACGGGCGAGCGCGAGGCCGCCGGCTATCGCACGACGCTGGCGGTGCCCTTGCTGCGCGAGGGCAAATTGATTGGCGCCCTCTCGCTGAACCGAAGCGAGCCGGGCGCTTTCACGTCGAAACACGCTGAGATCGTCGGCACGTTCGCCGATCAGGCGGTGATCGCGATCGAAAACACGCGGCTGTTCGAGGAGGTTCAAGCGCGAACGCGCGATCTGACCGAAGCGCTGCAACAGCAGACCGCGACCTCCGACGTGTTGAAGGTCATAAGCGGCTCGGTGTTCGACCTGCAGAAGGTGCTCGACACGCTCGTTGACTCCGCGGTCGGGCTCAGCGGCTCGAAATTTGGCATGATCTGGCTGGCGCGGGACGGGCTGCTGCACGGCCGGGCGTTCTCCCACGAGGACCGGCGCGCCGAATTCATGGACTACATGCGCGCGCATCCGCAGCGGCCCGGGCGCAGGACGACCGTCGCGCGCGTCGCGCTGACGGGCGAAGTTCAGAACATCGTAGACGCCACTGAGGACGAGGAGATCGACGCCGATCTCCGGCGCACGATGCTGACGCGCGGCACTTTGGGCGTGCCGATGAAGCGTGACGGCCGCGTGACTGGCGCCATCGTGGTGTCGAAAATGGAGGCAGGCCCCTACCCCCAGCGCATCGTCGAACTCATCGAGACTTTTGCGGATCAGGCGGTCATCGCCATCGAGAACGCGCGTTTGTTCGAGGAGGTTCAGGCCAAAACCCGCGACCTCTCCGAGGCGCTGGTCTACCAGACCGGAAGCGCCAACATCCTCAAGGTCATCGCGTCATCACCAACCGACGTCGCGCCGGTCTTGCAAGCCATCATCGACAGCGCGGGCGATATCTGCGAGGCTGACGACGCCGCCGTGCTGCTCAGGGATGGCGACTATCTGCGGTTCAGCGCCCATCGCGGCCCCATTCCAGTCAACCTCGAAAAATGGCCGCTCAATCGAGACTGGGTCGCCGGGCGCGCGGTTCTCGACCGGAAGCCGTACCACGTGCGCGATCTTTGGTTGGCGGGCGATGACTTCCCGGCTGGACTCGAAATAGCCAAGCGCATGGGCCATCGCGCGCTCCTGGCGATGCCGCTGATGCGCGACGGCGACAGTATCGGCGCCATCGTCATCCGTCGCGCCGAACCGCAACCGTTTTCGGACAAGCAGATCGAGGTGCTGCGCGGCTTCGCCGACCAGGCGGTGATCGCGATCGGAAACACGCGCCTGTTCGACGAGGCGCAAGCGAGAACGCGCGATCTGACCGAGGCCCTACAACAGCAGACCGCGACCGCCGATGTGCTGAAGGTCATCAGCAGGTCGGCGTTCGATCTGGACGCCGTGCTGGAGACGTTGATCGAGTCGGCGCGCACGCTCTGCGATGCGACGCAGGGTATGCTGCTCATGCGGGACGGACCCGTTCTTCGGATGACCAAACAGAAGGGCTATCCTGAAGCCTTTGAGCGCTGGGTTCTCGACAACCCCCAGCCTCCTAGCCCTTATTCCGGCGTTGGCCGCGCCGCGCTGACCGGGAAAGTCGCTCATTTTCCCGATGTGCTGGAAAATCCCGATTACCGGCTGAGTGAGGGCCAGCGACTGGGCGGTTATCGCGCGCTTCTGTCCGTGCCGCTCCTGCGCGAAAAGGACGTCCTGGGGGTCTTCTCGCTCGGGCGACCAAACCCGGGCCCGTTCACGGATCGCCAGATCGAACTCGTACGCACTTTCGCCGACCAGGCCGTCATCGCGATTGAAAACGTCCGCCTGTTCGACGAGGTGCAGGCGCGCACACGCGACCTCGCCGAGGCGCTGCAACAGCAGACGGCGACGGCGGACGTTTTGAAGGCGATCAGCCGCTCCGTGTTCGATCTCGAGTCCGTGCTGCGCACGCTCATCGACACCGCCGTCCGGCTCTGTCACGGCAGTCGCGGCACGATCTTCATTCGCAACGGCGACCGGGTCGAGGCGCGCGCGTTTCACTCCAACGTGCCCCCGGGCCTGCGCGACTATCTGTTGGCGAACCCGTTTTCGCTCGACGATGATAGCTTCGTCCCGACTTCGATCCGCGATGGACGTAGGGTTCACCTCGCCGACCTTGTGACCGACCGCGCGCTGGTTTCCGAACGCGTGCGCGCCGAGGCCACCTTCGGCGCGATGCTCTGCGTCCCGCTGATGCGCGAGGGCGAGGCCATCGGTTGTTTCGCGGTGCCGCGCGAGGCGCCGCAGGCTTTTTCCGCGCGCGAGATCGAACTCGTCGAAACCTTCGCCGACCAGGCGGTGATCGCCATCGAGAATACGCGCTTGTTCGAGGAGGTGCAGACGCGCACGCGCGAGCTCGAACAATCGCTGAGCGAGCTGCGCAAGGCGCAGGACCGGCTCGTGCAGTCGGAAAAACTCGCCTCGCTCGGCCAGCTCACCGCCGGCATCGCGCACGAGATCAAGAACCCCCTCAATTTCGTCAACAATTTCTCGGCGTTGTCCCGCGAATTGCTTGGCGAACTCAGCGAGACGATCGCCATCGATCCGTTCGAGAAGGCGCAACGCGACGAGGCCGAAGATCTGATCGGCATGGTCGCCTCCAACCTCGACAAGGTCGTCACGCACGGCAAACGGGCCAACTCGATCGTCAAGAACATGCTGTTGCATTCGCGCGAGGGGTCCGGGACGCTGTCCACCGTCAACGTCAACTCGTTGGTCGAGGAGGCGCTCAACCTCGCCTATCACGGGGCGCGCGCCGAGAAGCCTGGCTTCAAAGTGACCATCGACAAGTCGCTCGATCCGAACGCCGGCGTCGCCGATCTCTATCCGCAGGAGATGACGCGGGTGCTACTGAACCTGATCTCGAACGGCTTCTATGCGACGGCGAAACGCGGGCTGACCGAGGCCGACGTGGCTTACGAGGCAACTGTTTCGGCCTCGACCCACGATCTCGGCGATCGGATCGCGATTGCGATCCGCGACAACGGTACCGGCATTCCCGATGAGGCGAAGGCCAAGATATTCAATCCATTCTTTACGACCAAACCCGCAGGGGAAGGAACGGGGCTCGGCCTCTCGCTCAGCCACGATATCGTGGTCAAGCAGCACGGCGGGACATTGGAGGTCGAGACGGAACCAGGGGTCTATACGCAATTTACAATCGTCTTACCGCGCGCGAGTCGGTCTCAGGAAGTCGTGAGGGAGCAGTCGTGAGCGTTCTTGTTCTCGTGGTCGATGACGAACCCGATGTCGCGGAATTGTTCTGTCAGCATTTTCGTCGAGATTTGCGTTCCGGGCGGTTCTTGATGGAATTTGCCCTTTCCGCCGCCGAGGCTTTGGCGCGCGTCGGGGGATCGGGGGACGCTTCGTTGATCCTGATCCTCTCCGACATCAACATGCCCGGCATGACCGGTCTCGAAATGCTACCGAAGGTGAAGGCCCTTCGGTCAGATGTGCCCGATATAATGATCACTGCCTATGGCGATCCCGAGACAAAGCGACGTGCGCTGGAAGGCGGGGCCGAGAGGTTATTGACGAAGCCGATCGATTTCGATGTCTTGCGGGGTGAGATCGGCGCGCGATTGCCGAGCGCGGCCTGACGTTTCGAGACGAACATGTGCCGAGGCCGCTCAGGGCGATAACTGGTTCCCCTTGGCTGTCGCCGATCAGGTTAGATCGGCTTTATGTCCGGTTTCGAGAAGCGCCATCGCTGCCAGGAACGGCAATAGTGGGCGCAAAGGAGACTTCGGCGTGGCGGTCCTTCCACGACCGCTTTCCACCCATTTGCAGCAGTCGGAACGGACCTACCGCCCCGCACAGGCCTTCTCGCGCTGACGCCGCCGGCCCCCTTCGCGCTCGCCTCACGCCGACGCGCAGATGCGCGCCTTCGCCGCCGCGTATTCCCTGGCGAGGCGCGCGACGAGTTCGCTGACCGGCGTCACCGCCTTGACGGCGCCGATGCCTTGGCCCGAGCCCCAGATGTCGCGCCACACTTTCGCATCCGAGCCGCCGCCCGAGCCGAAATTCATCGTCTTCGCGTCGCCCTTGGGCAGATTGTCCGGATCGAGCCCCGCCTTGACGATCGAGGCCCTGAGGTAGTTGCCGAATATGCCGGTGAACAGGCTCGAGCCGACGATGTCCTCGGCTGTGCCGTCGACGATCGCTTGCTTGTAAGCCTCGAGCGCGCGCGCTTCCCTGGTGGCGATGAAGGCCGAGCCGATATAGGCGAGGTCTGCGCCCATCGCCTGCGCGGCGAGGACCGCGCCGCCGTTGGCGATCGCGCCGGAGAGCGCGAGCGGGCCGTCGAACCATTCGCGGATCTCCTGCACCAGCGCGAAGGGCGAGAACGGACCGGCGTGGCCGCCTGCGCCCGCGGCGACCGCGATCAGCCCGTCGGCGCCCTTTTCGACCGCCTTATGGGCGAAGCGGACGTTGATGATGTCGTGAAAGGTGACGCCGCCATAGGAATGGACGGCGATGTTGACGTCTTCGCGCGCGCCCAGCGAGGTGATGACGATCGGCGCCTTCCACTTCACCGCCAATTCCATGTCCTGCTCGAGCCGGACGTTCGACTTGTGCACGATTTGATTGACCGCGAACGGCGCGGCCGGGCTCTCGGGATGGGCTCGATCATGCGCGGCGAGCGCCTCGGTGATTTCGTGCAGCCATTCGTCGAGCTGGCTGAGCGGGCGCGCGTTGAGCGCGGGAAACGAGCCGACGATTCCCGCCTTGCATTGCGCGATCACCAGTTCGGGATGCGAGATGATGAACAGCGGGGCGCCGATCACCGGCAATCGCAGCTTCCCTCGCAAGGCGTTCGGCAACGTCATGGTTCGCTTCCCCTATTTTGTTCACATATAAACTGATCCGTCGCCGTGAGGCAACGCGAAATCACTTCGCGAAATCACCTGCCGAAATTACTCGGGCTCCGTCAGCCAGGCGCAGACGAATCCGCTCTGCGCGTCGCGTCGCAACAACTGCGTCAGCCAGGGCATGAGGACGCGGGCCTCGTCGATCAGGCCGAAGGGCGGGTTGACGACGAGGAGCCCCGTGCGGCTCAGCGGGTTCGGCGAATGCGCGCTCGGCGGGACGGGACCGACGTCGAGTTCGAGCCGCAGGATATTCGGCGCGCCCAGCGCGGCGATCGCGTTGAGGAAGCGCGCGTCCTCGAGGGGCGCCTTGATCGGGCGCCACAGCGCATAGGTTCCGCGCGGCCATTTGAGCAGCGCGCGCGCGAGCGCCGTTTCAACGCGCTCGCTTTCCTGCGGGTCTTCGAAGGGCGGATCGATCAGAGCGACGCCGCGCCGCTCCTTGGGCGGAATATAGGCGTTGAGCGCGACATAGCCGTCGGTTCCCACGATCGACAGGCGGCTGTCGCGCCCCAGGGCGGCGACGAGGCGCTGGCGTTCCTCCGGGTGCGCCTCGCATAGAGCGATGCGATCCTGGGGCCGCAGCAGCGCCTGCGCGATCGCTGGCGATCCGGGGTAGGAGGCCGGCCGGCCGTCTCCGTCGAAAGGCCCGATCGCCTGGAGATAGGGCGCCAGCAGCGCGGCGACGCGGGCCGGCGGGCGCGCCTTGAGCAGCCTCGCCACGCCGTCGCGCCATTCCGGCGAGCGCCGCGCCGCGTCGCTCGAAAGATCGTAGCGGCCGGCGCCCGCATGGGTGTCGATGAAGCGAAACGGCGCCTCTTTCAGCGCGAGATAGACGAGAATGCGCGCAAGGATCGCATGCTTGAAGACATCGGCGAAATTGCCGGCGTGAAAAGCGTGGCGATAGTTCATCGCTTGGCGCCGATCAGGGCGCGCTCAACGGATCGGCGCGACGGCGATCGACGACGCATGGCAGCTGTGGCCCGACACCTTCGGGCAGTTGGCGAAGGCGCGCAGATCCTTGGAGACGCATATGCGCACGTCGACGAGTTCGCCGTTCTGGCACGTGATCGCCATGTTGTCGGCCCGCAAATTGGCGTTGGCGGCGATGAAGGCCTGTTCCAGATCGTCCGGCGCCAGTGTCAGTTGCTGGCGCGGCGCTTTGAGCATGTCCGGCACGACGATTCCGTCCCGCAGCGCCTTCACCGCGGCGAAATAGGCTTGCGGGTCGAGGCCCGAACACGTCCCGTGCTTGAGATATTCGTAGCGCGCGAGCCCCTCGTCGGGATAGACGCCGTCCGTCAGCTGCAACGCGCCGGCGGCGATCGAGACGCCATATTGGCAATTCTGCGGGTTGCGGCCGAACGAACTGTCCGGCCACAGGCCGTGCACGACGAAGCCCGCTCCCGCGCCGCTCGCGCATTGGCCCGGCGACTTGTCGGCGCCGCCGGTGTCGCAGAACCCCGGCGACCAGGACAACGCGAAGACGTAGAAATCGAAGGCGCCCGCCTCTTGCGCGAGCCCGGCCGAGGGCGCGAACGCCAGCGCGCCCAGCAGGTACCCGACGATCATTGCAACGCGCATGGTCGATTCCGCTCTGTGAAGACGTTTGGGCGATCGGGGAAAGTCGGGCTCGCCGCCTCGCGTTCAATAGCGCGCGCGCAGCGCCTTCTCGCCGAGATAACGCTCGGCGAACGGACGCAGCGCGCCGCAGGCCGGAGCATAAGCGAGATCACGATCGAGGCCCACGACGCACCATTCCACGCCATAGCCCCAGCCGATCATGCCCAGGCTCTCCTCGATGTCGTAGATGACCGTGCGTTCCTTCGAATCGCTGTCGAGGGCGCGCGCGACGCAATAGCGACGCGGGATATAGCCGAGCCCGTTGGAGCGAAAACCGATCTCCCGGACGCGGTCGTAGCCGCCGATCTGCAACGGCGAATTCCAATAGCCGGATTCCTTTTGCGCGAAGCGATCGCTGATTCGCGCGAGGACGCCTGAGTCGTCGCATGCCGGCAAGTCGGCGGAATAGGCGGAATAACGCTGTTCGGCGGGCACGATGATCCCCGCCGCATGGGCGCGGGCGCCAAGAGCGAGCAACGCCGCGAGACAGACAACGATGCGTTTCATGGCCGACTCTCGCCTATTTCGAGCAGACGCCTCACCATGATGCGCGCCCCGCCGTGGGTCAAGGGTCGACACGACAAATCCGCGGCGCGTCCCGCCAAGGGGGCGCGCAACTCGGCGCGTCAGTTCAGCCGGTCCTTGAGCGCGGCGATTTCGCGCGCCGCCAATTCGGCGCCGGCCGCGCCTTGAGTCTCGGCGCGCAGCACGACTTCGGCGGCCTTGGCGGCGTGGTCGGCGGCGGCGGCGCGCACGTCGGCGGCGGCCTGGGTCTCGGCGAGGGCGATTTTCGCTTCCGCCTGCTTGGTGCGGCGGACGACAAATTCGTTCATGCGCTCGGCGGTTTCTCTGGCCAGTTGCTCCGCCTGGGCGCGCGCCTCGGCGACGATCGCGGCGGCGTTGGCCTCCGCTTCGATGGCCTTTTTCTCGAAGCTGGCGAGCAGCGCGGTCGCCTCCGCGCGCAGCTTGGCGGCTTGCGCGAGTTCATCGGCGATCGCCTGACCGCGCGCGTCGAGCGCGGATAGGACGGTGCGATGCACGCCGAGATAGCCGAGCAGGCACAAGAAGACGATAAAGCCGAGGAGGACGTAAAATTCAGCGTTGAATTCCATGACGGGCTCCCGCTCAGTTCGGCTTCACGGAATCGACGGCGGCGGCGATCGCCTCCGGCTGCACGGGGCGCCCGATCAGGCGCTCGACGATCGCCGCCGCGGCGTCCTTGGCGATGGCGCCGACGTTGGCCATCGCCTGCGCGCGCGTCGCGGCGATCTGGCTCTCGGCGGCGGCGAACTTGCCCGCCAGTTCGTCGTCGAGGGCCTTGCGCTTGGCTTCCAATTCGGCGGCGAGCTGGTCGCGCGCCGCCTGGGCGAGGCTTTGCGCCTTGGCGCGCGCCTCCGCCAGCGCCTTCTGGTGCGCGGCGGCGGCGGCGTCGGCTTTCTGCTGCATCGCGGTGGCGTCGTCGAGATCCCTGGCGATGCGCGCCTTGCGCTCGTGGATCACCGCCCCGACCTTGGGCAACGCCACCTTCGACATGAAGTAATAGAGCGCGCCGAAGCTGATCGCCAGCCACAGCAACTGCGAGGGAAACGTGCCGCTCTCGAAGGGCGGAAAGCTCGAGTGGCCGCCGGCCTCGTGGCCGACTTCCGTCTGGGTCGCTTGAGGGGCCGGCGTTTGCGCGGATTCAGCCATCGCTTTTCAAATGTCCTATGGCGGGAAAGCGCCGCAAGGGCGCCTTCCCGCGATGCGTTAAGAGACCGAGCGCCTTAGACGGCGAACAGCAGCAGGAACGCGATCAGCAATGCGAAAATGCCCAGCGCTTCGGTCACGGCGAAGCCGAAGATCAGGCGGCCGAACTGGCCGTCGACCGCGCTCGGGTTGCGCAAGGCGCCATTGAGAAACTGCCCGAACAGCGTGCCCACGCCGATGCCGGCGGCGCCCGTTCCGATCGCGGCGAGGCCCGCGCCAACATATTTCGCGGCCAGGGCGAGTTCGTGGGGTTCCATTTCTTAAACTCCTGCTTTTTCGATTGTTAGCGTTGAGGAAAACGACCGGTCAGTGACCGCCGGGGTGAAGCGCGTCGTTGAGGTACATGCAGGTCAGCATGGTGAAGACATAGGCCTGCAGGAACGCAACGAGCAATTCGAGCGCGTCGAGACCGATCGTCATCGCGAAGGGCAGGACGGCGAGCGCCTTGGTCGCCGCGCCTGCGCCGAGCAGCATGACGACGAAGCCGCCGAACACGTTGAGCGTGATGTGGCCGGCGAGCATGTTGGCGAACAGACGCACGGAATGGCTCAAGGGGCGCGACAGGAACGAGATGATTTCGATCGCCACGACCAGCGGCAGAATGTAGATCGGCACGCCCGAGGGCACGAAAAGCTTGAAGAAATGCAGGCCGTTCTCCATCACGCCGACGATGATGACGGTGAAGAACACCAGCAGCGCCAGCGAAACCGTGATGATGATGTGGCTGGTGACGGTGAAGGAATAGGGGATCAGGCCGACCAGATTGCAGATGAGAATGAACATGAACAGGCTGAACACCAGCGGGAAGAACCGCATGCCCGTCTCGCCGCACGCCGAGCGCACCATGCCGGCGACGAATTCATAAGCCATCTCGGCGAGCGCCTGCACCCGTCCGGGGATCCCGGCGCCGCCGGCGGCCCCGACCGCCATGATCGCGCAGGCGATGCCGACCGCGAGCAACATGAAAAGCGACGAATTGGTCAGCGAGAAGTCGCGGTGAGCGATCTCGATCGGCACGATCTGCGTTAGGGAGAATTGTTCGATCGGATTGATCGCCGGTCCGGCTTCGCCTGCCACGTCTAGTCCTCGTCGTCGTCCGCCCCGCCCGGGGCCTCGAAGCCGGCCGCGGGGGCCGAGCGCCGCCCGTCTTTATCCGGCGCCGCATCGCCAGACAAGCTCGAATTGCGATCTTTTGGCGGGCCTTTGGGCGAAGTCGCCCGGATGACGTTCCATACGCCGGCCACCGTACCGATGAGAAAAAACACGATCAGGAACGCCGGCTTTGTCCCCAGCCAGCGATCGAGTTGCCAGCCGATCAGGCCGCCGACGACGATTGCCGCGGCGAATTCGCTCGCCGCGCGCAGGCCGAGCGAAAACGCCGAGGCGGTCGCGGCGCGCTCGGATTCGGAGGGGCCGGCGGTCTCTTCCGCGCGCTTCTCGGCGCTCCGCCGCTCCAACGCCCCCTTCAGTGCGTCGAGCTTGGCGCGCAACGCTTGCTCGTCTTCCGGCTCCGCCATCGCGCCTCGGGCTCCGTCCCTAATGATTGATAAGGACGGGCCAGCCGTGCCAAGAACCCGCGGGCCTGTCAATGCGCCGTCGCCGGCGGGGCAGGACGCGTCGCGGGTTCCGCTTGACCCTCGGGGCTGCGTCGGGCAAGGCAAGCGCCTTTCCAATCCCGGCGCTTAATCTCCATGACCAATTCAACACAAACGCCTCGCGTTCGCGCCGTCCTGCCGCGCGGGCTCGTCGACCGCGACGCCGCCGATATCGCCAGCGCCGAGGCGATGATGGCGAAGATCCGCGCCGTCTACGAGCTTTACGGCTTCGAGGCAGTGGAGACGCCGTTCATCGAATATACCGAGGCGCTCGGCAAGTTCCTGCCCGACCAGGACCGGCCGAACGAGGGCGTGTTCTCGTTCAAGGACGACGACGAGCAATGGCTGTCGCTGCGCTACGACCTGACCGCGCCGCTCGCGCGCTACGTCGCCGAGCATTACGAAAAGCTGCCCAAGCCCTACCGCTCCTATCGCGCGGGCTGGGTGTTCCGAAACGAAAAGCCGGGACCGGGGCGGTTTCGCCAGTTCATGCAGTTCGACGCGGATACCGTCGGGGCGGCAAGCGTCGCGGCGGACGCCGAAATTTGCATGATGGCGGCGGACTGTCTCGAAGCATTGGGAATCAAGCGCGGCGATTATGTCGTGAAGGTCAATAACCGTAAGGTGCTCGACGGCGTGATGCAGAGGATCGGTCTCGGCGGGCCGAAGGACTTCGGGCGCCGCCTGACCGTGTTGCGCGCGATCGATAAGCTCGATCGGCTGGGCCCCGAGGGGGTACGCGCGCTGCTGGGCCCTGGCCGTAAGGATGAGAGCGGCGACTTCACCAAGGGGGCCGGCTTGGAGGCGGATGACGCCGATCGCGTGCTCGCCTACACCGCGGCGCGAGCCGGGGACAACCGCGCGACGCTCTTGGCGCTGGAGCCGGCGGTCAAAGGCTCCGACGTCGGCGAAGCGGGCCTTGCCGAACTCGTGGAAATCGCCGGCCTGATCGAAGCCGCGGGCGCCGAGGACCGAATCGTCGTCGACCCCTCGGTCGTTCGCGGCCTCGAATATTATACCGGCCCGGTGTTCGAGGCCGAGCTGACCTTCGAGACGCCCGGCGAAGACGGCAAGCCGATCCGCTTCGGCTCGGTCGGCGGAGGCGGGCGATACGACGGTCTGGTGGCGCGCTTTCGCGGCGAGCCCGCCCCGGCGACGGGATTCTCGATCGGCGTATCCCGCCTGCTTTCGGCCCTGCGCGCAATTCGCAGCCCGATCGTCGCCTCGGCCGCCAAGCCCGGCCCGGTCGTCGTCGTCGTGCTCGACCGCGACCACATGGCGGACTACCAACGCCTCGTGACGAGCCTGCGCGGCGCTGGCATCGCCGCCGAAATGTACCTGGGCGCGAGCGGCCTCAACGCGCAGCTCAAATACGCCGACAAGCGCGGCAGCCTCTGCGCGATCATCCAGGGCTCGAACGAGCGCGACGCGGCGGGCGGCCGACAGGTCGTCATCCGCGATCTCAGGCTGGGGGCCGAACTCGCCAAGGCGAGCAAGGACCGCGCCGATTATCTCGAACTTCGCCAGCGCGCGCAGTTCGCCGCGCCCGAGGCCGAACTCGTCGCGCGCGTGCGCGAGGTGCTGGAGCGGAGCCGAGGCTAGCGGCCGGCCGGCCGCGAACAAGGCATGTTCGAAATCTCGCGATGACCGATCACCAGTACATCTATCTTTGTTATGGCAAATCCCCGAGCGTGACGCGGGAGCTGCGGTACAGCATCGAAACGCTGCTCCCCGAGATCGGCGGCGATTCCTCGCGGATCACCATCTTCACCGATGAGCCGCGCGCGTTCGACGGCGGCAAGGAGCGGATCGTCGACATCGGTCCGCGCCTCGCGCAAATGACCTGGGGCCGGACCTATATGTTTCGCGCCAAGCCGGTCGTTCTGGCCGAGGCGCTGAGGCTGCACGGGCGCGCCTGCGTGCTGCTCGACACCGACAGTTTCATCAGGCGCGGCTTCGACGCGGCGGTGGCGCGCGCGCTTCGGTCGGGCGCGGCGATGAATTCGTTCGTGCGCAAGGATCCCTATCCGTTTTTCGGGCGTTACGAGACGACGCTGCCGCATCTCGGCCGCTACAGCCTCGATCCGGAAAAATCGCTGATGTTCAATTCCGGCCTCGTTGCGGCGCGTCCCGAACATATTGCGCTGCTCGACGACGCGCTCGTTCTGCTCGACAGGCTGTGGAGCGCCGGACTGACTCGGCACGATCTCGAGCAATTCGTCGTCGCCGAGGCGTTTCGTCTCGGGGGCGTCCCGATCCAACTGATCCATCGCGAATTCGAACACTATTGTCCGCGATGGTCGAAGCGCTACATGCGCCGGCAGCTTAGACGCTATCGGCGATCGCCCGCCGAAGGGCGGGGCGGCTCTCGTCCCAGCATTCCCTTCGGCAAGACCCGCGTGCGGTTGTTCAAGGGCCGCTGGCTGCTCAAGCTTGCGATCCGCTCTGTAACGAGGCGGAAGCCGCGCCGGCCGGGGGGCGGGGGATCGGCGGGTTAGGCGGCGCGCCCGCATTTGAGCCGGGTGTTGAAACGCGGCGGCGACCGGGCGTATGAAGCGCAACGGCGCGGGCGCTGGGAACGACGCCCTCGCGGCTCGCGAGCCAGGGGGCGAGGGAGAGGTTGCGATCGTGAGAAACGCCAGTGCGAAGTCGCGCAAGCCTGATCTGGCGACCGCGCCGGTTCAGGCCAAGCGCTTCGGCGCGGCGCGGCAGCGGCGCGCCGCCTCGATGCTCGAAGACTATACCGAGCTCATCGCCGATCTCATCGCCTGCAACGGCGAGGCGCGCACCACCGACATCGCCGAGCGCCTGGGCGTCGCCCATCCCACCGCGAGCAAGGCGATCGCCCGGCTGAAGCGCGAGGGCCTGGCGGTGTCGCGGCCCTATCGCGGCGTTTTTCTCACCGACGCTGGCAAGGCGATGGCGGAACGCTCGCGCCAGCGCCACCGCCTGGTCGTCGACCTGTTGCTCGCGGTCGGCGTGCCCCTCGAGGCGGCGGAAGCGGACGCCGAGGGCATCGAGCATTACGTCTCGCAGACGACGCTGCGCGCTTTTGCCGCATTCGTGAAATCGCACGGCTGAGCGCGTCGCGGAAAAGCGGGGACCGGTTTTCCGACAAGGGCGCGCTCCGCGAAGAACCCGCTCCAAGCGCGTCGCAAGCGCTCAGCTGCTGCCGATGACGATGCCCGCCGCGAGCACCAGGCCGCCGCCGAGCATGACTTTGGCCGCCGCGGAAAAGGGCGGCGTGTCCATATAGCGCCACTGAATCCAAGCGATGACGGCGAGCTCGATGGCGACCACGACGCAGGCGATCGCGGTCGCCGTGAAGAAGTCGGGAATGAGATAGGGCAGGGTGTGGCCGATGCCGCCGGCGATCGTCATCAGGCCGCAGACGATTCCGCGCAGCAGCGGCGTGCCGCGCCCGGACAATTTGCCGTCGTCGGCGAGCGCCTCGGCGAAGCCCATGGAAATGCCGGCGCCGATCGAAGCCGCGATGCCGACGAGGAACGCGTTCCAGGGATTGTGGGTGGCGAAGGCCGCCGCGAACACCGGCGCGAGCGTCGACACCGATCCGTCCATCAGCCCGACGAGGCCGGGCTGGATGACCTGCAGGATGAACCGGCGGCGCGCATGCTCGTCTTCGGAGCGGCGGGCTTCGGGGGTCAGGTATTCGGCTTCGAGCGCCGCGGCGGTCTGATCGTGCTTGACCTCGGCCTCGGCGAGATCGCCGAGCAATTTGCGGATCGCCGCGTCGCTCGCGCGCGCGCTGGCCAAGCGGTAGAAACGCGCCGCGTCCTGCTCCATTTCGCGCACCCGCGCGCGCACCGCGTCGACGCCGAGCGGACGCAACTGCCAGATCGGTTTGCGCGCGATGAAGCCGCGAACGTCCTGGCGGCGGATGAGCGGAATGTGCTCGCCGAATTTCGACACGTAGAGGTCGATCAGGCGTCGGCGATGCGTGTTCTCCTCGGCCGCCATGTCGGTGAACACACGCGCGCTGGCGGGATAATTTTCGCGCAGGCCGTCGGCGAAGTCGGCGTAAATGCGCCCGTCCTCCTCTTCGGCGCCGATGGCGAGCGCGAGAATTTCGCGCTCGGCGAGGTCGTCGAAATTGCGCATTGGCAGGACTCCTGAAAAATCGAGGTGCGGCGTTCGGCGAGGGCCGGCGCGGGCGCCCGGTCGAGAAACGAAACGCCAGCGCGCTGCGCGCTGGCGTGAGGCCGACTAATTAGACTCATTCTAATGAACGGCGCCGCGCGCGGTCAACCGCTCGGCTTGCTTTAGCGCCGGGGCTGCTCTACGGCCAGATGATCTTCTCGCCATTTCCGACTGTGCGCCGACCGTGACGAAGCTTCCTGCACTCGACCAATTTTCCCGCGTCGTCGTCAAGGTCGGCTCGTCCCTGCTGGTGGACGGCGGGCGCGGCATTTTGAAGCAGGATTGGCTCGACGCGCTCGTCGCCGACATCGCGGGCCTGCACGCGCGCGGCGCCGACGTCCTCGTCGTGTCCTCCGGGGCGATCGCGCTCGGGCGCACCGTCGCGGGGCTGCCCAAGGGCGCGCTCAAATTGGAGGACAGCCAGGCGGCGGCCGCGATCGGCCAGATCGCGCTCGCCCGCGCATGGTCGCAGGCGCTTCATCAGCGCGGCATCGTCGCCGGTCAGGTGCTGCTGACCCTGCAGGACACGGAGGAACGGCGGCGCTATCTCAACGCCCGCGAGACGCTGGCGCGGCTCTCCGCGATTCGCGCGATCCCGATCATCAACGAGAACGACACCGTCGCCACCAGCGAAATCCGCTACGGCGACAATGACCGGCTCGCCGCGCGCGTGGCGACAATGGCGAGCGCCGATCTGCTGATCCTGCTCTCCGACGTCGCCGGCCTCTACGAGGCGCCGCCGAAGGACGATCCGAAGGCCAAGCTGATCCGACTCGTCGAGCGCGTCACGCCGCAGATCGAGGCGATGGCGGGCGGCGCGGCCTCGGAGCTGTCGCGCGGCGGCATGCGCACCAAGATCGAGGCGGCGCGCATCGCCACGAGCGGCGGCGTCCATATGGTGATTGCGGACGGGCGCGTCGTCCACCCCATCGCGCGCGTCGGCGAGGGGGCGCCCTGCACCTGGTTCCTCACTCCGTCCAACCCGGTGACCGCGCGCAAGGTGTGGATCGGCGGCTCCCTCGAACTCAAGGGCGCCGTCATGATCGACGCCGGCGCCGCGAAGGCGCTGGCGAACGGCAAGAGCCTGCTGCCGGCCGGCGTGACGCGCGTCGAGGGCGTGTTCGCGCGCGGCGATTGCGTCGCGATCCGCGACGAGAACGGCGCCGAAATCGGTCGCGGCCTCATCGCCTACGACGCGCTCCACGCCGAGCGCATCCGCGGCCGCAACTCGCGCGACATCGCGCATATCCTGGGAACGCCGGGACGGGCGGAGATGATCCATCGCGACGACATGGCGCTCGGCGATCGCTGAGGGCGGCCGGCCGCGCCTCCGCTAAGCCTGCGCGGGGGGCTTGCCCGTGCTTTCGCGGATGACGACGCGAAAGCCGAGGTCGATTTGCCGCTTTTTTGGTCTTTTGCCCGATCCGCGAACGATTTCGAGAATGATCTCCGCGGCGCGCCGGGCCATCTCGTAGCGCGGCGTCGCAACGGTGCTCAGCGAGGGGTAGGCGTAGGCGGAAAATTCAAGATCGTTGAATCCCATGATCGACATGTCGCCGGGGATCGCAACGCCGCGCCGCTGGCATTCGAAGAGGGCGCCGAGCGCGAGATTGTCGTTGCCGCAGAATATCGCAGTCGTTCCCGGCTCGCGCTCCATCATTTCGGCGAGCAGCCTTCCCCCGATCGCCACGCTCGACGGCTCGTCGACCGCCGCGACGATCGGCTCGGCGCCGAACTCTTTCGCGGCCTGCGTGTAGCCGTCGGCGCGCTTGCGCGCCCGGGAGTCGCGCGGCGCCATGAGATGGCCGACCTTGCGGTGCCCCAATTCGAAGAGATGGCGCGCGGCGGCGTAGCCGGCGTCGGTGTGCGAAAAGCCGATGTTGATGTCGATCGGCGCGTCGGTGATTTCCATCGTCTGCACGATCGGAACTCCGGCCTGACGAAGCAGGCGCCGCGCCTGCCGCGTCTGCTCGATCCCCGCGACAATGACGGCTTCGGGAAACTGGCCGAGCATCGTGGAAATCGCCTTTTCCTCCCGACCCGGCAGATAGTTGGAATTCAGCACGAGGATTTGGAAGCCGGCGGGAGCGAATGCGTCGTAAAGCGCGCGCAGGTAGTCGTCGAAGACGCCGTTCGTGAGCGAGGGGACGATCACGCCGACGCAGCCGGTGCGCGAGGAGGCGAGCGCGCTCGCCAGCTGGTTGGGGACGTAGGCGAGTTCGCGCACGGCGGCCTCGACGCGCGCGCGAAGGCGAGGCGACACCATTTCCGGGTTGCGCAGCGCGCGCGAAGCCGTCACCGCGCTGACTTCCGCCAGCGCGGCCACATCGGTCAGGGTGGCGCGGGCGGGCCGCGGCTTGCGCAACATCGCCGAAGGGCTCCTCTGCGACAGACAGAGCTGCGCGGCGCGCTTTTCGAATCGACCGCGCGCGCTATTTGTACCGTCATGGACCGTGTTATTGACAGCGCTTTCATAGTATTGTATATTGCATGTCGTTATGTATTAGCAAGATGTATCTGGAAGAAAATGACAATAGACGGCCGGCCGGCGAGGGGGCCGACGCGTTCCCGAAGCAACGGCCATGGCCACCGTTTCGTGAGTCTCAAGGGAGGTGTAATGATGAAATCTGCATCAACTCTGCGTCACGTCGCGAGCGCGGCGGCCCTGCTGGCTGCGGCGACGAGCTTCAGCGCCGCCGCGCGCGCCGCGGGCCCGGAAATCGTCGCGGGACCGTCCGCCGACATGAAATGTTTCGCGCCTTGGGCGCCGCAGACCAAATTCTTCAAATATCCGGCCAAGAAGGGGCCGTTCCGCATCGCTCTAGCCAACGGATACATCGCCAATACATGGCGCATACAAATGATCCAGACGGCCAAGGCCTATGCGGCGCAGCCAGCCGTGGCTGCCAAGCTCAAGGAGTTCAAGGTCGTCTCCACCGGCGAGGACGTGCCGGCGCAAATCTCTGCGATCAACAATTTCATCAACTCCGGTTACGACGCCATCGTCGTGGACGCCCAGAATCCGACGGCCTTCGGCCCAGTGATCAAGCGAGCCAAGGCGGCGGGCGTCATCCTGGTGGCGTTCGACAACATCCTCGACACCGAAGACGCGATCAACGTGGACGTCGACCAGAAGGGCCTGGGCGTCCTTTGGGCGAACTGGCTCATCAAGGACGTGCCGAACGGCGGCAAGATCCTCGAGGTCCGCGGCGTCGCCGGCACGTCCGTCGACACCGATCGGCACAATGGCGTCCATGAGACCTTGGACGCCTCGGGCAAGAAGTGGACCGTGACCGAGGTCTTCGGCAAGTGGGACGACGGCGTCGCCCAGAAGGCGACCGCCGACGCGATCGCGACCAACGGCCCCTTCGTCGGCATCACCGCTCAGGGCGGCGACACGGGCATCGTGCAGGCGATGATCGACGCGAAGCATCCGTTCGTGCCGTTCGGCGGCGAAACCGAGAACGGCTTCCGCAAGCTCTGCGCCGCCCATTCGGCCGATGGCCTGAAGTGCTCGTCGGCCGGCACCGGTCCGGCCCAAGTGGCGGTGGCGGTCAAAGTCGCGATCGCGGCGCTGGAGGGGCAGGTGGTTCCGCAATCGGTGAAGCTGCCGCTGGCCATCGTCGAGGACCCGAACTTCAAGAAGGGGCAGGACTATTTCCCCGACCAGTCCGACAATTTCTTTGTCGGCAATTCGTTCCCGACCTGCGGCATCAACTTCACGGCCCAGGAAATCATGGGCCAGTCGAAGGAAAATCAATAAGCTGTCGGCGGCGTCGCGGGGCGCGCTCCGCGACGCCGTCGCCGCGAACCGGACTTCGGGAGGAAGGCGTGGCCACAACAGCGCCGCTGTTCACCATGGCGGGCGTGTCCAAACGCTACGGCGGCGTCCGCGCGCTGGAAAAGGCGGACCTGGAGGTGGCCGCAGGCCGCGTCCATGCGATTCTCGGCGAGAACGGCGCCGGCAAGTCGACGCTCATCAAGATCATGGCCGGCGTGGTCGCGCCGGACGAAGGGCGCATGACGCTCGACGGGCGGGAAGTCTCGTTTCCCTCGCCGGCGGCCGCCAGCGCCGCCGGCGTCGTGTGCATCTTTCAGGAACTGTCGCTGATCCCCGACCTCTCCGTCGCCGACAACATCGCGATCAGCGATCCTCCACGGCGCTTCGGGCTGATCGATCGGCGCAAGCAGCGCGCGATCGCCGAGGAGGCGTTGAGCCGCGCCGGCGCCGACGACGTTCATCCCCTCGCGCTGGTCAAGGATCTGCCGCTGTCGCGTCGGCAGATGGTGGAAATCGCCAAGGCGCTCGCGCGGCGCCCGCGCATCCTCATCCTCGATGAGGCGACCTCGGCGCTCGCCGCTGCGGACGTCTCGAAGGTCTTCGCCGTGCTGAAGCGCTTGCGCGCCGAGGGGCTGGCTCTTCTCTACATCTCTCATCGCATGCACGAGATCGCCGAGCTCGCCGACGACTGCTCGGTGTTCCGCAACGGCCAGAAGGTCGCGACCTACGAAGCCGGCGCCAAGAGCGACAACGAGGTCGTCGAACTGATGATCGGGCGCGAATACAGCCATGTCTTTCCCCGGAAACCCGCCCGGCCGCCGGACGCGGGGCCGCCCTTGCTGGCGGCGCGCGATCTGTCGTGGGCCGGCCGATTGCGGAATATCTCGCTCTCAGTGAAGGCGGGCGAGATCGTCGGCCTGGGCGGACTGGACGGCCAGGGACAGCGCGAGTTGCTGCTCGCCCTGTTCGGCGTGCTGCGGGGCTGCGCCGGTTTGGTGCTGATCGACGGCGAGCCCGTCTCGATTTCGAGCCCCGCGGCCGCGAAGGCCGAGAGGGTCGGCATGGCGCTGATCCCCGAAGATCGTAAGACCGAAGGTCTCATGCTGCCGATGTCGGTGGGCGACAACCTGACGTTCGCCGCCTTCCATCGCATATCCCGCGGCGGCGTGGTCGATCGGGCGCTCGAGCGGCGCCTGATCGACGAAATGATCGGCCTGCTGGCCATTCGCGCGGCTGGGCCGGACATCGCAGTCGGCGCCTTGTCGGGCGGCAATCAGCAAAAGGTGGTGATCGCCAAGTGGCTGATGAATCGTCCGCGCATCATCCTGCTCAACGATCCGACCCGCGGCATCGACGTGGGCACGAAGCAGGAGATCTATCAGCTGCTGCGAAAGCTAGCCGACGACGGCGCGGCGATCGTCTTTTATTCGACCGACTATGACGAATTGATCGGTTGCTGCGACCGCGTCCTCGTGATGTACGACGGCTTCGTCAAGCGCGAGCTGGCGGGCGAGGAGATCACGGAGAAGGCGCTGATCGCGAGCGCGCTCAACATCGCGGCAGAGGAAGTCGGGACGAGTCCGGCGGCCGTGGCATGAAAGACTGGCGTTTCTGGCTCGCCGAACAGCGCGGCACGGTGACCGCGATCGCGATCTTCGCGTTCATGTTCCTCGTCTACGGCCTCAATCATCCCGCAGGGTTCAGCGCCAACGTCGTGCAGACCGCCGCCAACAAGGGCGTGCTGCTCGCCTTCGTCGCGATGGCTCAGGCGCTCGTCGTCATCACGGCGGGAATCGATCTTTCCGTCGGCATGATCTTCACGCTGACCAATTGTCTGGCTTCGGCGATCGTGATCGGCTCGCCAGTCGA
This sequence comes from uncultured Alphaproteobacteria bacterium, assembly GCA_963842835.1. Lineage (GTDB taxonomy): Bacteria > Pseudomonadota > Alphaproteobacteria > Rhizobiales > Beijerinckiaceae > Roseiarcus. Next base: position 90,842 of record CAWJIB010000001.1, read on the forward strand.
GGTGGCCGCCGGCGTCGTCGCGGTGCTCGCGGCCGGGCTCGCCTGCGGCGCGGCCAACGGCCTGATCGTCATCTACGGCCGCTTGCAGCCCATTGTCGCCACGATCGCGACGGGGGCGATCTATTTCGGCCTGGCGCTCGCCATTCGGCCGACGCCGGGCGGCAGCGTCGACGAAACGCTGGCGGACGCGCTGACCGGCCGTTTGTTCGACGTCGTCCCGACCAGCCTCGTCGCGCTCGCGGCGGTCGTCGCCGTCGTCTGGATTCCGTTCAGCCGCTCGGCGATCGGCAGGGCGGCCTACGCCACGGGGTCGTCGGAAGCCGCGGCCTATATGTCGGGCGTGCCGATCCAGCGCGCCAAATTCACGGCCTACGCGGTCGCCGGGCTGCTGGCGGGGATCGGCGGCCTGTTCGTGACGTTCTTCACCTATACGGGCGACGCGGCTTACGCGAGCGGCAACGCCTACACGCTGTTTTCGATCGCCGCCGTGGTGCTCGGCGGCGTCTCGCTGTCCGGCGGCAGCGGCAGCGCCATCGGCGCCATTTTCGGCGCCCTCGCGTTTCGCACGATCGGCGATCTGCTGTTCGTCTTCAATCTCGATCCGCTCTGGCAGCCGCTGTTCCAAGGCGTCGTGCTGCTCCTGGCGGTGAGCTTCGGCGCATTCGGGCTGCTCCGCGTGCGCAACCGCCTGGATTGGTTCGGATGAGCGAGACGGGAATCGCAAGCAAGCTGGCCTTCGCGCGCCGGTTCGATCCGGCGGTGGCGACGGCGTTCGTGTGCATCCTTCTCCTGCTTTTCGTGGGAAGTCTCTATTCGCGCAATTTCCTGTCGCCGGAATATTTGCTGCAGCAGCTCAAGGTGGCCTCGTTTCTCGGCGTCATCGCCAGCGGCATGATGCTCGTGATCCTGCTCGGCCAGATCGATCTGTCGCTGCCGTGGGTGGTGACGACCGGGGCGATGATGTCCTGCGCCGTGGCGAGCTACGGCGCCATCGGGGCGATCCTCGCCGTTCCCTTCGGCGTTCTCTGCGGCGTCGCGATCGGCCTCATCAACGGATTCGGCGTAGCTTACCTGCGAATTCCCTCGATGATCGTCACGCTGGCGACCAACGCGGTCGCGCAGGGGCTGATGGTCGTCTACTCCGGCGGCTTCTCGCCGCGAGATTTCGCCTCGCCGGCGATGCGCTACCTCGCGACCGGCTTCACCATTCCCGGCGTGCCGAACGCCGTCTTGTGCTGGATTGCGGTCTTCGCCGCGACGGTCTTCCTGCTGACGCGCACCACCTTCGGGCGCGCGATCTACGGCATCGGCAATCGCGAACGGGCCGCCTATCTCTCGGGCGTCAACACGCGCCTCGTCGTCCTCGCCGTCTTCGCCATTTCCGGCGGCGCGGCGGCGTTCGGCGGCGTTTTGCTCGCCGGCTACGCCTCGAAAGCGGCTCAGTCGATGGGCGACGCCTATCTCCTTCCCGCGATCGCCGCCGTCGTGTTGGGCGGCACCTCGATCTTGGGAGGGCGCGGCAGCTATCTCGGCACCGTCGCCGGCGCCATGCTGATCACCCTGTTGCAGTCGATCCTTTCGGTCATGCAGATTCCCGAATTCGGCCGGCAGATCGTCTATGGCGTAGTGATCGTCTGCATGCTGCTGCTCTATGGCCGCGAAAGGGCCGCGCGCTGAAACGCCGCCTCCTCATCCGCTGTTGCGCAAGCCTGCCGAAATGCCGTTGATCGTCAACTGAATGCCCGTCAGCACCTTGTCGCTCGCCGAATGCGCGCGGTGCAGCTTCAAGAGCTCGACCTGCACGTGGTTGAGCGGGTCGAGATAGGGGAAGCGGTTGCGAATCGAGCGCAGCAGCAACGGGTTGGTCTCGAGCAGATGCTTCTGTTCCATGATCGTGTTGAGCGCGTCGACCGAGTCGCGCCATTCGCGCGAAATGCGCGAGAAGATCGCCTCGCGCAGCTTCACGTCGCCGACCAGCTGCGCGTAGCGCGAGGCGATCGCGAGGCTCGATTTGGCGAGCACCATGTCCATGTTGGAGAGCAGGGTGCGGAAGAACGGCCAGTCGCGGTGCATCGCCCTGAGCTGATCGAGGCCGTCCTCGGGATTGGCCGCGACGAACTCCTTGACCGCCGCGCCGAAGCCGTACCAGCCCGGCAGCATCAGCCGGCATTGCGCCCAGGAGAACACCCAGGGGATCGCGCGCAGATCGGCGATCGCCGTCGTCTTCTTGCGCGAGGCGGGCCGCGAGCCGATGTTGAGCGTGGCGATTTCGGTGATCACGGTCGAGGACCAGAAATAGCGCTCGAAGCCCTCGGTCTCGTAGACCAGCCCGCGATAGGCCTTGAGCGCGCTTTGCGACAGCGCCTCCATCGCGCTCAAGTAGGCCGGATCGGGGGCGGCGACTTTCTCCTGCAACAGGCTCGCCTCCAGCGTCGCCGAGGCGAGGGTCTCGAGATTGCGCCGCCCGACTTCGCCGTTGGAATATTTGCTTGAAATGATTTCGCCCTGTTCGGTGATGCGGATCTGGCCCTGCACGGCGCCGCCGGGCTGCGCGAGGATCGCGTCGTAGCTCGGCCCGCCGCCGCGCCCCACCGATCCGCCGCGTCCGTGAAACAGGCGGATGCGCACGCCGTGCTTCCTGAACACCTCGATCAGGCCGATCTCGGCCTTGTAGAGCTCCCAGCCCGAGGTGACGAAGCCGCCGTCCTTGTTGGAATCGGAATAGCCGAGCATCACCTCCTGCTCGCCGCCGAGATCGTCGACGAGGCGGCGATATTCGGGAATGGCGAGCAGCCGGTCCATCACCTCGACGCAGGCGCGCAGGTCGTCGATCGTCTCGAACAGCGGGACCATGTTGAGCGCGGCCCGCCCGTCGGCGCTCACTAATCCCACCTCCTTGAGCAGCAACGCGAGTTCCAGCATGTCCGAGACGCCCTGGGTCTTGGAGACGATGCTGGTGCGGATCGCGTCGCGGCCGTAGGTCTTGCGGATCGCCGCGGCCGTGCGGAACACCTCGAGTTCGCCCGCCGTTTCCTCGCGATAGGCGAAAAACGGCGAGACGAGCGGACGCGGCGAGCGAAGTTCGGTCAGCAAAAGCGCGACACGCGCTTCTTCGTCGAGCCGGAGGTATTCGACGCCGGGCGTCGCCGCGGCGAGGAGCTCGGCGACGGTGCGCTCGTGCACGTCGGAGCTCTGGCGCAGATCGAGCGGGGCGAGATGGAAGCCGAAGACGTCGATGGCGCGGCGCAGCGCGCGCAGGCGGCCGCGCGCGAGAATGGCGCCGCCGTTGGCCTCGAGGGAATGGGCGATGGTTTCGAGATCGGCGCTTAAGTCCGCCGCGCTCGCGTAGGGCGGCGCGTCGATCAGCGGCTGGCGCGCCGCGACGACATGATCGAGATCGCGCGCGGTCTTGGCCAGGCGCGAATAAATGCCGGCGATGGCGCGCCGATAGGGTTCGTCGCGGCGCGTGGTCGAGGCGTCGCTCGAACGTTCCGCCAGCGCGGCGAGCGCGTCGCTGACGCTCACGAGGCTCGAACTCAGCGACAGCTCGCCGCCCAGTTCATGCAATTCTTCGAGATAATGGCCGAGCGCGCTCGCGCTTTGCAGCCGCGTCGCCTCGCTCAGCACGTCGGCGGTGACGAAAGGATTGCCGTCGCGGTCGCCGCCGATCCAGGAGCCGATGCGCAGGAACGGGGCGATGCGCTTGCCTGCGTCCGCGGGATCCTGACGCGCCAGCTCGTCCTCGATCGCACAGTAAATGCGCGGGAGTTCGCGAAAGAAGGTGTAATCGTAATAGGAAAGGCCGTTGGCGACTTCGTCGATCACCTTCAATCGGGTCTGCCGCAACATGCTGGTGCGCCACAGGATGAGGACGGCGCGCCGCAGCTGCTCCTCGTTGCGCGCCAGTTCGACCTCGTCGCCGCCATGGCGTTGGCGGGCGTCGAGCAGCGCGGCGATTTCCAATTCGCGCGTCAGCGTGCTCTTGCGCCGGACCTCGGTCGGGTGGGCGGTGAGCACCGGGCTGACGAGCGCATGGTCGAAGAACGCGCGCAGCGCGCGAGCGTCGATGCCGGCCTCCGCGGCGCGCCTGAAGGCGTAGGCGAGCGCGCCCGGACGCGGCTCCGATTTCATCCGCACATGCGCGCGGTTGCGGCGGATATGGTGCTGGTCCTCGGCGATATTGGCCAGATGCGAGAAATAGCTGAAGGCGCGCACGATGCTGAGCGTCTGGTCGTTGTCGAGGCTGTCGAGCGTCGCCTCCAGTTCGCGCCGCGCGCCGACCTCGTTGTCCCTGTGGAAGCGGATCGAAGCCTGGCGAATGCGCTCGACGATTGCGTAGACCTCGGCCCCCTCCTGTTCGCGCACCGTGTCGCCGAGAAGGCGCCCGAGCATGCGGATGTCGGCGCGCAGCGGCGCGTCCTTCTCCGCTTCGGCGACTTCGCGCGCCTCGGCGCGCTCTCTCACGACGGCGATCGGCATTGGCGGGACCCCGAGCGGCCGGCCGCACGGGCCAGCGCGAACTGAACTTTCGTCTATGTTGCGGCGCGTCAATCAGCGGCGCAAGCGATTTGCGCGCTACGCAGTCGATGCAAGCGCGGCGCCAAGGCGCGCGCGCAAAGCCGCCGGGTCCTTGAGCGCGCATTCGAAGATCACCAGCGTGCGCCAGCCCATCGCCTCCAGCGCTTCGACGTTCTTGGCGTCGCGCGCGCGGTTGCGCGCGATCTTTTGTCGCCAATAGTCGGCGTTGGCTTTGGGCATGCGCGCGCCGCGCGGGCAGTCGTGGCCGTGCCAGAAGCAGCCGTGGACGAAAATCGCCAGGCGGCGACCGGCGTAGACGATGTCGGGCTTGCCGGGCAGATCGGCGCGATTGAGGCGATAGCCGGGCGCGAGCGAGCGCAGAATCGCGCGCACCGCCAGTTCCGGCCCAGTGTCGCGCGACTTGACCGCGCGCATGACGGCGGAGCGCTCGGGGGAGGGCTTGCGGAGTTTGGGAGTCGTCGATATTCGAGCGCTCGAATCTTTCATCTGTATCCCGATCGCGCCGCGACCGGTGTCTTCTACCCACTAATCGGACGCATCGCCATCTATATCGGTCGCAAGGCCGAGTAGGGTCTTATGATATTTACAAAGCCGGTCAAAATGGGCCTGTATCGCGAAGGCGATTTCCTTCGAGTTTTTCACTGCGAGAAAATGCCCAACGATTTGGGAGTAGTGCTCCGCCTGCCTCGGAAGACGCAAAGCAGGGTCAAGTTTTTCCTTGATCTCCGCGTCGGACATAACTTGCACGATCTGAGCCGGATTCGGCAGTTTCATTCTCGGGAATGACGACTTCGGCACCTTCCCATTCATCAGTGCCGATTTGCCATGGAAATGATGGAACAGCGCGTTCTCAAGGGGGCCGATCATCGATTTGTCTTCGACCGGAAAAGCCCACACCCAAGCGATCTCCCAAACATCAACCTGTCGGTTAGCGATTATGTCCGATCGTGCAGACGTCAGGTGCCGATTTACCCTGGACCGTATGCCGTCCGTCGATTGCCCGACGTAAATCGGAACTTGATCGAGGTCGCAAAGGACGTAGCAGCCGATTTCGCGCACGAGAGTTCGAACCGCCTTACGTCTGAATGCAAGGTCGATCGCCACCTAGCTACTCCGCCGCTAGGGGACGCGCTTCTTGTGTCGCGACTTGCAGGATCGGTTCAAGCAAGTGCGCCGCTATGTGCCTAACGGCCGGAACGCACACGCCGTCGCCCGCGACGTGGTAGGCATCGTTGTAACGTTCCGGCAGCTTATATCCGTCCGCAAGCCCCATGAGGCGCGCGGCCTCTCGCGAAGAAAGTAGGCGCGAACGCACTGTGCTGCCCTTAACCAAAATAATCGTCTGTCGACTCGAACCACCCCTTGGCGTCCGAAGACATCCTGCAACCTCGTCAAATCGAACTTCCGCCCGTTGCCTCTTGATGCCGTTAGCATCCTGCCGCGTGCGCTTGTAAACAGCTCCGACTACGCGGCGCCGTGTCCGCTTCGCGCTTTCGACCTTCGCTCTGTTCACGGGGGACATCATCTCAATTAGGCGCGCTGTTTCTTCCGCAGTGTGCCACCTCACTCCCACTGGGTCATCTTCGATGAGATCGGAAAAGGCGTCCTTGCGGGCGGGAGTATTAGGAAGCCGCCACCACACCCATTTTTTCTTCGCGGAGGCAGATAGACGGGCGTAAGCATCTATGAGGGTGCGCGGGTGCCATTCGTCAGACGGGACGTCTGCCAACGCCAATTCGGGAATTGTAACGCCCCGTTCGACAGCGACAAAGAATACGCGCGGACGGCTCTGCGGGACAAATCGTATCGCGTCAACGACGATTGCTCCAAACTTGTATCCGGACCCGGACAGCGCCTCACCGATCGCCGCGAAATCTCGTCCTTCATTCGAAGTGAGGGCGCCGTAGACGTTCTCAAGAACAATCAGACGTGGCGCACGACTTTCCTTCTTAAGGCCCTTCATCAACGCCCAGAATGGCCAGAACGTACCGGATCGCGTCATCGTCGGCGACGCGGAGTGCCCAAGACCCGCATAGTCGCCCGCGAGAGAAAGATCCTGACATGGAAACGACGCCCACGCGAGATCGACTTTGCTTGGCAGACAAGATGTGGAAAGTTTGGCGACATCCGCGCAGAGGACATGCGCGTCTCCCCAATTCGCCGCATACGTCGCCGTCTTCATAGGGTCGAAGTCGTTTGCGAATACACAGTTCCACCCCGCCCCTAGACCTGCGCGAGCCATGCCACCGCCAGCGAAAAATTCGTAGAAGGTGTAACTGCTCATATCGGCGACCGTCCCCTCACGAGCGAGATTAAAGCGAACAACGCGTTTTCGAAACTCTGCGCGGCTTGAATCGGCGGTTCCGTCCAAATCTCCTGTGGACTCCGGGCGACGACGGAAATTCAACACGACGAATCGCCGGCTGGCGGCGATGTTCGTTCTTTGTTCCTTATATCTCGTTAATTCGCACATGCAACCGTCGCTGCGAGGTTTCCGCTGCAACGAGTTTCCGGTCCCAAACGGCGGTCGATGGTGCTGAGAGACAACAAATGGACCAGCAGGTCATCATCGCCAGACTGCGTGAGAACGAAGCGGCCTTGCGGCGCGGGGCGTGACGCACGCCGCCCTGTGCGGTTCGCGCGCCCCGGCGACGACCGGCCCGGCGGCGATATCGATGTCATGATCGAGATCGAGCCGCTCGACGTCGTCGATCGCGCGGCGCTCAACCCTTATGTGCGCCCGCCCGCCGAATCCGAGGCGGCCAATGGGTTCTGACGGGACAGGCTCGCGGCGTCGGCTCGTCGATATCCGACGTTTCGCGACAACGACCTCGCATTGCACGCCGTGACGCGGCGCCTCGAGATCATCTCGCAGGCTTGGCGCCGGATGCCGCCGGAGACGAAGGCTCGCCATGCGCATATCCCGTGGGCGCAGATGGGAGGCGCTCGCCAGGTTTACCGGCGCATCTACGAGCATGCGCGGCAGCTGGAGCGCACCCCGTTTAACCCGACAGGGGATTGGATGACTTAGCCGCCGATCCGAGTGAAAATCTCCTCGATCGGCGCGGGCGGCGTTACGTTAAAAGTTTCATCAAGAACCTGGCTCAGCTCTTCGGCTCTGTCGATTGAGCGTTCAACAGCAACCTGACCGTCGCGCGCCTCGATCGCAAACCTGCGATTGATCAATTTGTAGCGCTTGTCGCTGCTGACGCGCTCCATGATCAGCATGTGCAGGAACGGCGCGCGCGGGCTCGTGGATGTAAACCAGTTGCCAAGCTCGTAGTCTGATGGAATTTGCGGTTCCAGGTTGAAGACATACATGACCCGCCAGCCGGTGAGCTGTTTTGCGCTCAGAGAGAATAAGCCGTCAGCTTCGCTCAGCCGGTACGTGCCCATGGCCGTACGCTGCTCGACATCAGTCTCAAATCGCAGCGGAGAATCGAGCACGCAGGCGCCAAAGCCGACATCGGCGAGGTACGACCCGTCTTGGAGATCGATCTTGAGCAACATGTGCTCTCTCGGGCCGAGCGGACTGTCGGGCGGCGACATCCAGCGCACGCGCCCGCTGAGCCCGGTGACCTTGAAGCCTATTTCCTCAAGCGCCGCTTTCAGCAACGTATTCTGCTCAAAACAATATCCGCCGCGTCGACCGTCGACCAGTTTTTCCTGCACCGAGGCAAGATCGAGCGTGACCGGCCGGCCCAGCAGTGGATCGAAGCCTTCGAATGGGATCGCATTGACGTGCGCGGCATGAATAGCCGCGAGCGTTGCGAGATCCGGGCCAGTCGTTCCGTCAAAGCCGATACGCGCCAGGTACTTATTCAACCGAAATTCATTCGACATCGCCTAGCCCCCCAGAGATGACCGCCGTTCGCCATATTGACTGAAGTTGTTCAAACTCGAAACGGCTTTTTTCATTAGCTCTCACCGAGGGCTCAATTTCGAACGTCAGTTCCGCGTAGGTCTGGAGGCCAGCGGGAATACGGCCCCGACGGCCAGCTTCATCATTACGCATAGTCGTATCCATAAGCATATGCCTTATCCGCTACGCCTCGCTGTCCGGTCAAAACGGGTGCACCCCAGCAGCGTCTGGCGTGGGGCACGGTTCACAATCGTCTTCGCGCGTTGCTTGAGGCGGTCGACCAGAAATTGCGACGCTTCGGCGCCCCGTCACGATCTATGGGGTTGCGTCCGCGCCGATCGGCGCCCCTCGCCTTGACGGCCGGCCGGGGATTCCCGCTTATGCCGTCATGAACGACTTCGCCTTTCCCTTCCCCGTTCTCGTCTGCGACGTCGGCGGCACCAATGTGCGCCTGGCGCTGCAAGGCGCGCCGGACGCGCCGCTCGGGCCGGTCGCGCATTTGAAGACCCGGGATTATCCCGGTCTCGCCGAGGCGATCGAGGCGGCGATCCCCGAGCTCGGCGGGCGGCCGCGTTCGGTCATCGCCTGCGGCGCCGGGCCGGTCGACGGGCGCAAGCTCAAGCTTACCAACGCGCCCTGGCTGATCGACGGCCCCGAGGCGGCGCGCCGGCTCGGCCTCGGCCAGGGTCTGCTGCTCAACGATTTCGAGGCGCAGGCCCTTTCGCTGCCGGCGATCCCGAGGGAATGGGCGCGCGCGATCGGGCCGGCGCTGTTCGGCGCGCGCGGGCCCCAAGTCATCCTCGGGCCGGGCACGGGTCTCGGGATCGGCGCCCTCATAGAAGCGGGCGGACGCCACACGCCGCTCGCCTCGGAAGCGTGCCACATCGACTTCGGCCCGGTCGGCGACGAGGAGGGCGCGTTGTGGCCGCATCTCGAGCGCGTGCATGGCCGCGTGACCACTGAAAGTGTCATATCCGGTCCCGGCCTCGTTCGCGTGCACGCCGCGCGCATGACGGCGCTGGGGTGGCCGAAGCCGTCGCTCGACGGGCCGGCGCTCGTCGCCGCGGCGCTCGCCGACCGTGGCGGCGAGGAGGCGGCGAGCGTGAGGCTGTACTGGCGCATCGTCGCGCGCTTTTCCGGCGACATGGGCGTCGCCTTCGTCGCCACGGGCGGCGTCACGCTCGCCGGCGGCGTATTGCCGCGCATCGTCGATTTTCTTGACGATGCCGCGTTCCGCCGCGCCTTCGAGGCCAAGGCGCCGGTCGACGCGCTGGCGCGCCGCATCCCGACGCGGCTCGTCATGCGGGCCGATTCCGTTCTTGTCGGCATGGCCGCGATCGCCGCCGCGCCGCAGCTCTACGCGATCGATACGCGAGCGCGCGGCTGGGTGTAAGCGACAGTTTATTAGCGCCGCCGCCCCGTTTTCGCCGCTTTTTTCCTGCGCTGTCGCGCGAACGCGAGATGTTGTAATATACAACGCTTTATGAATGCGGGATTCTCGACAATGACGAGGCGTTTCACGACAATGCTGTTTCTCGCGCTCTCGCTGGGCGGCGCGGGGTGGGCGGCTCCCTCTTACGCGCAGCAGAGCTGCGGCGAAGATCTGCAAAAGCTCGCGCAACGGCGCGAGGCGGAACTGGCGACGATCAATAATCTGGTCAAGGCCGCGCACGGCAAGCAGCTCGATCCGGCGGTCTTCTGCGCCAAGTCCGCCGGCCTCAACGCGGCGGAAAACGCGATGATCGCCTATATGGAGAAGAACAAGGACTGGTGCCAGGTCCCCGACGAGGCGCTCGTCCAGCTCAAGGCCAACCACGCCAAGAGCGTCGCTTTCTCCGGCAAGGCCTGCCAGGTGGCTGCGCAGATGAAGAAGATGAAGGATCAGCAGGCGCAGGGCGGCCCCCAGGTTCAGCCGCTGCCGACCGGCCCGCTTTGAGCCTCGGGGCTTCTCGGCCCGGCGTGCTGCCCGACGCGCGCCCGACGAGCCTCGTGCTGCGGCTGACGCCGAATTTCGCTCTGCCATTCGTGCAACTGGCCCGGCTCGATCGTCCGGCCGGCTGGCAGTTGCTGCTCGCGCCGTGCTGGGAATCGACAGCGCTGGCGGGTCTGGCGGCGCATCGCGGGCCGAACCTCTGGCATGTCGCGCTTTTCCTCGCCGGCGCGATCGCGATGCGCGGCGCCGGCTGCACCTATAACGACATCCTCGATCGCAAGCTCGACGCCGGCGTCGAGCGCACCAAGGGGCGCCCGCTGCCCTCCGGCCGCGTGAGCGTGCGCGCGGCCGCAGCCTTTCTCGTCGCGCAGGCGCTCGTCGGCCTCGCCGTGCTCCTCTCGTTCAATGCGTTCTCGATCGTGCTGGGTCTCGCCTCGCTCGCGGTCGTCGCCGTCTATCCCCTGATGAAGCGCGTCACGTCGTGGCCGCAGGCGGTGCTCGGCCTCGCCTTTTCCTGGGGCGCGCTGATGGGCTGGGCGGCGACCTATGGCGCGCTCGCGCCGCCCGCCCTGTTGCTTTATGCCTCCGCGTTCTGCTGGACGATCGGCTACGACACGATCTACGCGCTGCAGGACGCGCGCGACGACGCGATCGTCGGCATCAAATCGACGGCGCGGCTTTTCGGCGCCCATGCGCGGCTGGGCGTCGGCTTATTCTATCTCCTGACCGCGCTGCTCGTCCAAGGCGCGCTGCTGATGGTCGGCGCGGGCTTCCTCGCCGAGCTCGGCTGGGCCGGCTTTTCGGCGCATCTTCTCTGGCAGCTCGCCCAGGTCGAAGGCGCGAGCCCGGCGACGGCGCTCAAATTGTTCCGCTCCAACCGCGACGCGGGGCTGATCCTCTTCTTCGGGATCGCGCTGGAGGGATGGTCGCGCGGCGCGGCGTTCTGAAGCGGCGCCGCTCGCCTATCGACGCCTTCGTCGCGTCGCCTCGCCGCCCGCCCTCGGCGCGGGCAGGTCAACCGCCCTCGCCAGGTTCGGGAAGGCGTCGATCTTGTTGGGGATCGCCATCGCCGCGACGAAGCGCTCCTGGAAGCTCGGCTCGATCGCGGTTTCGATCTTTTCGATGCGGCGCACGACCCCTTCGATTTCGACGCGCGCCGCCCGGTTGAGCAGCGCGATGCGCGCGCCGACGCCTGCGGCGTTGCCGGCGGCGACGACCTTGCTCAAATCGCAATCGGGAATCATGCCGAGCGTCATCGCGTAAAGCGGGTCGATGTGGCTGCCGAAGGCGCCGGCGAGGGCGATCCGTTGCGGGGGGCCGGCGCCAAGGCGTTCGACGAGCAATTGCGCGCCCGCGTAAAGCGCCGCCTTGGCCAGCTGAATGGCGCGCACGTCAGTCTGATGGATGACGAGACGCGGCTCGCCCTCGCTGAGCACATAGGAGAACGTCCGGCCGAGCGCTTCGACGCGCGGCGAACGTTCAGCGAGCGCGCCGTCGATGACGCCGTCAGGCGAGACGATTCCGGCCAGGTACATCTCGGCTATCGCCTCGATGATCCCGGAGCCGCAGACCCCGGTGACGCCGGACGAAGCGGTCGCTTCGGCAAAGCCGGGCTCGTTCGACCAGAGATCGCAGCCGATCACCTTGTAGCGCGGCTCCAAAGTCGCACGGTCGATGCGCACGCGCTCGATCGCGCCGGGCGCGGCGCGCTGGCCGCAGGAAATCTGCGCGCCTTCGAAGGCCGGGCCGGTCGGCGACGAACAGGCGAGCAGGCGGTTCCTATTCCCCAGCACGATCTCTGCGTTGGTCCCGACGTCGACGAGCAGGGTCAGTTCGTCGCGCAAATACGGGCCTTCCGCGAGCACCATTCCCGCGGCGTCGGCGCCGACATGGCCGGCGATGCAGGGCAGGGCGTAGACGAAGGCGCCAGGGGCGAGGCTAAGGCCGAGTTCGCCGGCGCGCGCCTCGAAGCCGCTGTCGAGGGTCAGCGCGAAGGGCGCGCCGCCGAGCTCGGTCGGATCAAGCCCGAGAAAAAGGTGGTGCATGATGGGGTTGCCGACGATCGTCGCCTCGAAAATCTCGCCGCGCTCGACCCGCGCCTCATCAGCGAGTTCGCCGACCAGCGCGTCCATCGCCGCGCGCACGCTGCGGGTCAGATCGGCTTCGCCGCCAGGGTTCATCATGACGTAGGAGACGCGGCTCATCAGATCTTCGCCGAAGCGGATTTGCGGATTCATGGCGCCGGCGGAGGCGACGACTTCGCCGGTGGCGAGATCGCACAGATGCGCGGCGATCGTCGTCGAGCCGATGTCGAAAGCGAGCCCGTAGGCGCGCTCGCGAAAGCCCGGCAGGATCGCGACGATTTCGCGCTCATGGCGCAAGGCGACGGTGACCTTGAAGGCGCCGGCGCGCAGCGTCTTCTGCAAGCCGTGCAGCACGCTGAGGTTGGCGCCCGCGTCTTCGACGCCCCATTGTTCGCGCACCGCCGCTTGCAAACGCCGCAAATCGCTCGAGGGATCGTGCATGTCGGGTTCGCGGACCTCGACATAGTGAAGGCGCACGATCGGATCGATCTCGATCGGATGGGCCTCGGCGCGCTTGCGCACGACCTGGCGATGGACCTGGCTTTCGGCGGGCACGTCGATGACGAGATCGCCGCAGATTCTCGCCTGACAGCCGAGGCGGCGTCCCTCGCGCAAGGGCCCGCGCTTGTCGGCGTAACGCTGCTCGACCGCGTTCCACGGCGTGACATGGTCGCGCGACGAGGCGATCGCGTGTTTGGCGAACCGCCCTTCGGCGACGTCGATCTGGCAACGTCCGCAAATGCCGCGCCCGCCGCAAACCGAATCGAGATCGACGCCGAGCTTGCGCGCGGCGTCGAGGACGCTCGCGCCCTCCGCGAAGCTCCCGCGCTTGCCCGACGGCGTGAAGACGACGAGAGGATCGCTCAAGGCGTCAGGCCCGCGCGCGGCGGCGTCCGCCCTCGCGCCGGCCCCCGGCGCCCGCTTCGCCCTCGGGCGTCGGCTCGCGGTATTTGCGGATCCAGGCGGTGCAATTGGCGTCGTGGCCCATCACGACGTCGGCGCCGAGAATGGCCTGAATGTCTTCCGCGTGCAGCGGGTTCATGATCGCCGAGGTGAGGCCGGCGCCGATCATCATCGGCAGGAACGCGGCGTTGAGGCCGCGCCGATTGGGCAGGCCGAAGGAAAAGTTCGAGGCCCCGCAACTGGTGTTGACCTTCAGCTCCTCGCGCAGACGGCGCAGCAGACGCATCAGCCGCGCGGCGGCGTCGTTGATCGCACCGACCGGCATCACCAGGGGATCGACCACCACGTCCTCGCGCTTGATCCCATAGTCGGCGGCGCGTTCGACGATTTTCTTGGCGACGGCGAAGCGCACGTCGGGGTCTTCGGAAATGCCGGTTTCGTCGTTGGAGATGGCGATCACGGCGGCGCCGTATTTCTTCACCAGCGGCAGCACGCGCTCCAGGCGCTCCTCTTCTCCCGTGACGGAATTGACCAGCGGCTTGCCCTTGTAGACCGCTAGCCCCGCCTCGAGCGCCTCGACGATCGAAGAGTCGATCGACAGGGGAACGTCGACGGTCTCCTGCACCAGCTTGACGCATTCGGCGAGGATGCGCGGCTCGTCGGCGAGCGGAATGCCGGCGTTGACGTCGAGCATCTGCGCGCCCGCCTCGACCTGCGCGAGCGCGTCGGCGACGACGCGCGAATAGTCGCCTTGCGTCATTTCCGCCGCCAGCAGCTTGCGCCCCGTCGGATTGATCCGCTCGCCGATCATCACGAAGCGGCGTTCGAAGCCGATGACGACTTCTTGTTTGGCGGAGGAGATTACGGTTTCGGTCATGGGGCGCAGTGTCCTTGTCGGTCTTAAACGTCATTGCGAGCGAATCCGGACGAATGCTTCGCTCGCAATGATGGCGAAGGCAATGATGTCCGCGTCATCCCGCCCCCAGGCTTTCCACGGCCTGCATCTTCGCCACGAAGTCGCGCCGCCAGGGCGCGCGTCCCTTGAGCACGCCGAACTCGTGAACGATTTCCGAGACGTAGCGCTCCTGGCGATAGGCCATGACATGGACGCCCGCGACGCCCTTGGTCTCGCGAAGCTGCTGGATCGTCTCGATGCAGATGCGCTTGCCCTCGGCGCGCTGATCCCTCGCGCCTTCGAGCCGCGCGATGACAGCGTCGGGAATATGGACGCCGGCGACATTGGCGCGCATCCATCGCGCCGCCTTGGCCGAAGCGAGCGGCCCGACGCCGACGAGAATGAAGCATTTTTCGTCGAGCCCCATGTCGCGCGCCTTTTCCATGAACTGCAGCAGCAATGGCGGATCGAAGCAATATTGCGTCTGGACGAATTGCGCGCCCGCGGCGATTTTCTTGGCGAGGCGGACGACGCGAAAGTCGTGAGGAGGCGCGAAGGGGTTCTCCACGGCGCCGATGAAGACGCGCGGCGGCGTGGTGATCTTGCGTCCGGAAAGATACGTTCCTTCGTCGCGCATGCGCCGGATGATTGCCAGTAGGGAGGTCGAATCGAGGTCGAAGACCGGCTTGGCCTCGGGATGATCGCCGCATTGCACGCCGTCGCCGGTCAGGCACAGAATGTTGCCGACCTCCAGCGCGGCGGCGCCCAGCACGTTTCCCTGAATGGCGATGCGATTGTAGTCGCGGCAGGAGATCTGCAGGATCGGCGAATAGCCGACGCGGGTCAGCAGCGCGCAGATCGCCACGCTCGACATATGGCAGTGCGCGCCCGAGCCGTCGGTCGCGTTGATCCCGTCGACCCAGCCCTCGAAGATTTGCGCGCGCTCGTAAACATCCTGCGCATTGGCGGAATCGGGCGGGTCCAGCTCGGCGGTGACGGCGAACTCGCCGCGCCTGAGCACGCGCTCGAGGCGCCCGCGCGAGCTGTGGCCGGGCAGATCGACGAGCGGCGCGCCGGGATCGGGGCCGATGTCGTGGGGATGGGGCGCGAGCGTGGTCATGCCGCCTCGCCGCCGCTGCGCCGGCGCGCCGCCCGCAGCCAGGCCGACGAGCCCTTGAGGCGCTGGTCGACCGGCGGCAGGGGCGCTTCGATCCGTGCGCCGTGGCGCATGCGCCGGCTTCCCTCGAAGGCCTTGACCCATACGCAGGGCATTTCGGCATAGACTTCGCAACGTCCGTTCTCACGCACGCCGCCGCAGGGACCGTTGCGCAACGCCTTCGGGCAATTCATCGGGCACGACATGCCCGTGGACGAGAGCACGCAATCCCCGCACATGCGGCAGTCGAACAGCGCGCCCTTCACATGGCGCTCGACGAAGGCGAAGGGGCGTTCGAGCCTATGATAGCCGATCCGCGCCATCAGCGGCGCTGCGGCGACGAGCATAGCCTCGAAGGCGTCGTAGACGCGCTCCAGCAGCGCTGCGTGGCGAACGCTCCACAAGCGCAGCCGCAACGCGCGGTCGGGCGGCGGTCGCTTGCCGCGCGGCTCGAAGGCGGAAGGGGTCAGCGCGCCGCTCAAGGCGTCAGGCCTCGCGGCCGTTGCGCTTGGCGAGAACAGCGAGCCGATGCGCGTCGTATTCGGCCTCGAAGCGCCCCGCGGCCGCCTCCGCCTCGGCTTCGAGATCGTCGCCGCAGGGGATCGGCTCGCTGCGCCGCCAATCCGCGAGATAGGCGTCGGCGTCGCTTGCGTGAGCGTGCATCGCGGCGGCGTCGATGGCGCGCACGAAGCGTTCGGGCAATTCGCGCTTGGCGCTCGCCCGCCCGGACTTGACGATCACCTGGCTCGGGATGTCGCGCCAATAGAGGACGATCAGGCTGGCCATAGAGTCCCCTCTCGCTTGCGGGCGGCCGTTTCGAAAAACCGCTGGAGGCCGCCGAGGCCCGTCGCGCGCCGCTCGAAGGCGAGGCCGAGACGCCGCGCCGCGGCTTCGGCCTTCGCCGTCAGTTCCGCGTCGTCGGTCTGCGCGAGATGGACGAGGCGGCGGTAATGGCCGAAGTAATCGTCGCGCAATTGCGGAAAGCGGTCGAGGCCGAGGCCCTCGATCACCAGCCGGTCGAAATGCCGGACGAGGAAATCGGTGAGGAAGAACGTGCCGGGCTCCTCGGCCATCATCGCCTCGAATTCGGCTTCGCCCGCGAAGAAGGCGTAGCAATGCGCGCCCGCGATGCGCGTGACCTGTTCTTCGTCGAGCACGCGATCAAGCGCGCCGCCCGTGCCGCAATCGCCGTAGAGACAGAGAATTTCATCGTAGGCGGCGCGGTTGGCGCGAATCTTACGGCGCACCGCTTCGGCGATGCCTTCGGGGCGATTGTGCAGCTTGGCCGGCAGGCAGGTCACGTCGAA
The DNA here is from genome assembly GCA_963842835.1 of uncultured Alphaproteobacteria bacterium. Taxonomy (GTDB): domain Bacteria; phylum Pseudomonadota; class Alphaproteobacteria; order Rhizobiales; family Beijerinckiaceae; genus Roseiarcus. Next base: position 107,521 of record CAWJIB010000001.1, read on the forward strand.
GGCGCCGAGCGGCCCCTCGCGCAGCGCGAGGATCTCCCGTGCCAGCGCGCCGCAGGCGATGACCAGAATTCGCCGGGCCCCCTCGCGCCGGCGCGGCCAATCGCGCTCGGCCTCCGTCTCGTCTGCGATTTCGCCGTCGGCTTTCACGGGTAAAGCCTCATGAGGTTCTGAGCGCGCGTGTCTCGCTCGCGCTCTCTAGACGCGCTCGAGCGATTGCTGGGAGCCCTGCCGGCGCGCGAGCAACGCCTTGGCGGTCTCGACCGCGACGGCGGCGTCGCGGCAATAGGCGTCGGCGCCGACGGCTTGAGCGAAGGATTCGTTCAAGGGGGCGCCGCCGACGAGCACGATATAGTCGTTGCGCACGCCTTTTTCCTTGAGCGTGTCGATCACCACCTTCATGTAGGGCATGGTGGTCGTCAGCAGCGCCGACATGCCTAAGATTTCCGGTTGGTGCTTCTCGATCGCCTCGAGATATTTCTCGACGCCGTTGTTGATGCCGATGTCGAACACCTCGAAGCCGGCGCCCTCCATCATCATGCACACGAGATTCTTGCCGATGTCGTGGATGTCGCCCTTGACGGTGCCGATGACCATCTTGCCCATCTTTGGCGCGCCGGTGGCGGCGAGCAGCGGGCGCAGGATCGCCATGCCCGCCTTCATCGCATTGGCCGACATCAGCACTTCCGGCACGAAGAGAATGCCGTCGCGGAAATCCACGCCGACGATGCGCATGCCCTCGACCAGCGCCTTGGTCAGCACGTCGTAAGGCGCCCAGCCGCGGCCGAGCAGGATGCCGACCGCCTCCTCGATCTCTTCCTTGAGGCCGTCGTAGAGGTCTTCGTGCATCTGCGCGACGAGATCGTCGTCGGAGAGCGTGGAGAGGTCCAGTTCGTCATCCGCCATGGGCTGAATTCCCGCCGTTTTCGAGCCGGCGCGGGGCCGGGCCCGTTTGCGCCCCATATTGTCGCATGCTCTTGCCGCGCAAAGCATAATTATCGCGCGCGGGCCCCACATTTTGCGGCCCCGGCGGCTTTTGTCAGGCGCGAGGCAGCCTGACCTTGTGTTGCGCCACCGGGATCAGCCGCCGCGCGCGCTCGATCTGGGCCATGTCGAGCCGCGTCGAAACGAGGCCGACGCCGTCGGAAGCCTTGGCGACGACATGGCCCCAGGGATCGGCGACGAGCGAATGGCCGTAAGTGTGACGCTGCTCGTTGCCGGCCATGAAGGAGCCGGTCTGGGCGCTGGCGCAGACATAGGTTTCCGTCTCGATGGCGCGCGCGCGAAGCAGCGTCTCCCAATGGTCCTTGCCGGTCTGCAGGGTGAAGGCGGCGGGCAGGGCGATGACTTGCGCGCCCTTTTCCGCGAGCGCCTGGAAGAGGTCGGGGAAGCGCAGGTCGTAGCAGATGGAGCAGCCGATCGTGACCCCCTCGCAATCGTAAGTGACCACCGCCTCGCCCGCTTTCACCGTCGCGCTCTCCCGGTAGGCGGCGCCGTCCGGGGTCGTTACGTCGAAGAGATGAATCTTGCGGTAGCGCGCGATCTCCTCGCCTTCGCGGTTGAAGACGACCGAGGTGTTGTGGATGCGCTCGTCGCCGGAGATTTTCTCCATGATCGAGCCGGCGTGGATGAAGATGCGATGCTTGGCCGCGAGCTCCTGCGCCATCGAATAGGCGGGGCCGCCGGGCAGGACCTCGGCGTTGGCCGCCTTGTCGCCCTTGACGCCGCCCGCCCAGTCGAACTGCTCGGGCAGCAGCACCCAGTCCGGCGCTTCTTGAGCGACCGCGCGCTCGATCAACGCGCGCGCCGCCGCGATATTGGCGGCCTTGTCGCTGATGGAGTTCATCTGGACGAGCGAGACTTTCATGGGCCTTTGGACCTGCGGCGAAGCTCGGCACTTTCGCCGCGGCCGGGGCGGGCGTCAACCCCGTGTCCGGGTTCGGCGCGGACGGAACAATGCTATGTTTTCGGACGAGCGTGCTTAAGATAGGATCATAAGATGGCGAGAAAGAAACTGCCTCCGATGCACCCTGGCGAAGTTCTTCGGGAGGAATTTCTCGTTCCGCTTGGTTTGAGCGCGCTCGCTGTGGCGAAGGCTTGCGGGGTGCCGCGCACCCGCATCGAGCGACTGTCCCGAGAGGAAATTGGCGTCAGCGGCGACACGGCCGTTCGTCTCGCGGCGTTCTTTGGCACGACGCCGGAGTTCTGGATGAACCTGCAAAGCCAATACGAGTTGGAGACCGCCCGATCCGAAATTGGCTCCGAGGTAGGGAAGATCAAACGGCGCGAAGCTGCAGCGTGACCCGGTGCGGCGATCTCTCGGAATCACGCGCGTTGGCGAACGGACCGCATTCGCCTAGTCTGCCGTCGATTTGCGCATTTGGGAGGAAGCATGTTCGCCTTGACCGATCTCTTTTCCGTCGCCGGACGCACGGCGCTGGTCACCGGCGGGGCGACGGGCCTCGGCCGAATCTGCGCCGAGGCGCTGCTCAGCGCCGGCGCGCGCGTGCTGATCGCCTCGCGCAAGGGCGAGGCCTGCGAGGAGGCCGCGCGCGAATTGAGCGCGATCGGCCCGTGCGAGGGCTTCGGCGGCACGGTGGCGAGCGAGGCGGGCGTCGCGGCGCTGGCCGCTGAAGTGCGCCAGCGCGCCAAGGCGCTGCACATCCTCGTCAACAACGCAGGCGTCAATTGGGGCGAGCCGTTCGAGGCCTATGCCTGGAAGGGCTGGGAGCGGGTGATGATGGTCAATGTCGGGGGCCTGTTCACGCTGACGCGCGACCTCATGCCGATGCTCGTGGCCTCCGGCGCGGCGGACCGCCCGGCGACGATCGTCAACATCGGTTCGGTCATGGGGACGGTGACGCAGGCCGAGAACGCCTACGCCTATGCCGCCTCCAAGGCCGCCGTGCACCACCTCACGCGCATCCTCGCGCAGGAATTCGCGGCGCGTCACGTCACGGTCAACGCCATCGCCCCGGGGCCGTTCCCGACCAACATGACGCGCTTTGCCGTCGGCGACGAACCGGGCGCGGCGCACACGGCCGCGACGATCCCGCTGGGCCGGCTCGGCCGGCCCGAGGATCTCGCTGCGACGCTGCTTTACCTGACCGGCCGCGGCGGCGCATACACCAGCGGCGCGATCGTCCCCCTCGACGGCGGCCTCAGCGCCGCGGCCCCGCCGCCGATGTTCAGGGAGCATGCGTGATGCACGGCGCAAGGCCACAACAAATGACGATCGAAGACCTGGCCGCGAGCGTCGGCGGCGAGCCGTTCGTTTCGCGCTGGTTCCTCATCGATCAGCCGCGCATCGACGCCTTCGCCGAGATCACCGAGGACCGGCAGTTCATCCACGTCGACCCCGAGGCGGCGCGCGCGACGCCGTTCGGCGGGCCGATCGCCCATGGCTTTCTGACGCTGGCGATGCTTTCGGCGATGGCCAAGGACGCGCGGCCCGAGGTCGCCGGCGTGGCGATGGGCGTCAATTACGGCTTCGACCGCCTGCGCTTTCTCGCCCCCGTCCCCGCCGGCGCGCGCGTGCGCGGCTGCTTCAAGCTCGTCGGCGCGATGCGCCGCTCGGAGCGCGAATGGCTGATGAGCCACGAAGTGACCGTCGAGATCGAGGGCGCGCAAAAGCCGGCGCTCGCGGCGCAATGGCTGACGATGTACGTGATGGCGGGGTAGGGCGCGGCGTCAGGCGAACCGCACCGCCTCTCCTTGCGCCGGCGTCGTCAGCTCCCCCTCCCACATCACCCGCCGCCCCCGCACGATGGTTCCGACCGGCCAGCCGGTGACGGTCTTGCCGTCGTAAGGCGTCCAGCCGCAGCGGGAGGCGATCCAGGAATCGCGGATCGTCTCGCGGCGCTTCAGGTCGACGACGGTGAAATCGGCGTCGTAACCCGCCGCGATGCGGCCCTTGCCGACGACGCCGAAGAGGCGCGCGGGGCCGGCGCTAGTCAGATCGACTAGGCGTTGCAGGGTCAGGCGTCCCGCGGCGACGTGGTCGAGCATGATCGGGACCAGCGTCTGCACGCCGGTCATCCCAGAGGGGCTTTCGGGATAGGGCCGCGCCTTTTCCTCGAGCGTATGCGGCGCGTGGTCGGAGCCGAGGACGTCGATCACGCCCTGGGCGAGGCCGCGCCAGATCCCCTCGCGGTGCTCGGGCCCGCGCACCGGCGGGTTCATCTGCAACTTGGTCCCCAGCCGCGCATAGTCCTCGGCGCTCAGCGTCAGATGGTGCGACGTCGCCTCGCAGCTGGCGACGTCCTTGGCGCCTTGCAGCAGCGGAATTTCCTCGCGCGTCGAAATATGCAGGACATGCACCTGCGCGCGCGCCTCCCGCGCGAGCCGGATCAGCCGCTCGGTGCAGCGCAGCGCGGCGATTTCGTCGCGCCAGACGGGGTGGGACGAAGGGTCGCCGGCGACGCGCAGGCCCTTGCGCTCGGCGAGCCGCGCCTCGTCCTCGCTGTGGAACGCCGCGCGCCGGCGCGTCGCCTTCAAAATGGCGAGGACGCCCGCGTCGTCGGGCACGAGCAGCTTTCCCGTCGAGGAGCCCATGAACACCTTGATTCCCGCTGCGCCCGGCAGGCGCTCCAACTCCGGGATATCGGCGATGTTCTCCTGCGTTCCCCCAACCCAAAACGCGAAGTCGCAATGCATGCGCCCCTTGGCGCGCGCGACCTTGTCGGCGAGCGCGGCGGCGGACGTCGTCGGCGGATCGGTGTTGGGCATTTCGAACACGGCGGTGACGCCGCCCAGGACCGCCGCGCGCGAGCCCGTCTCCAGATCCTCCTTGTGCGTCAGGCCGGGCTCGCGGAAATGGACCTGGCTGTCGATCACGCCGGGCAGGATATGCAGGCCGGCGCAATCCAGCCGCTCGCCCGCCGATGCGGCCCCGAGATCGCCGATCTCGGCGATCTTGCCGTCGATGACGCCGATGTCGCGCTTTCCCACGCCGTCCTGGTTGACGACGGTCGCGTCGGCGAGAATGCAATCGAACAGGCGCGACATTCCGGTTTCCTTCCTTGCGCGGCGGCTCGATCGGCCTAATTTACAAGTTCGCGCATGGCAAGCGCTTGTGGAGGCCCCGACATGACCAGAAGAGCCGCCTTCCTCGACGACCGCGGGGTCGTGCGCGTCAGCGGCGAGGACGCGACGGGCTTTCTCCAGGGGCTGCTGACCAACGACGTCGCCAAGCTCGGGCCGCACGAGGCGCGCTACGCCGCGCTGCTCTCGCCGCAGGGCAAGATCCTATTCGATTTCCTCGTCGTGCACGCGCCCGCCGACACGGGCGCGACGTTTCTCCTGGATTGCGCGGCCGCGCAGGCGGGCGATCTCGTCAAACGCCTCGGCCTCTATCGGCTGCGCGCCAAGATCGTCGTCGCCGACGAAAGCGCCGACCATGGGATCATCGCCTATTGGCAGGGCGAGCCGGAAAACGCGCCCGGCGGGGTCTTCTACGCCGATCCGCGCGTCGGCGCTCTCGGCCATCGCGCGATCCTGCCGCGCGCTAAGGCGGTCGCGGTCGGCGAAGCGAGCGTCGGCGAATACGAGGCGCTGCGCATCAGTCTCGGCGTCCCCAAGGGCGGCGTCGACTTCGCCTATGGCGAGGCCTTTCCCCATGAGGCCGACATGGATCTCTTCCACGGCCTCGACTTCGAAAAAGGATGCTACGTCGGCCAGGAGGTCGTTTCGCGCATGAGGCACCGCGGCGAGGTCCGCAAGCGCGTCGTTCGCGTGCGCCTCGACGGCCCGGCGCCGGCGCCCGGCGCGACGGTGATGGACGGCGAACTTCGCGTCGGCGTGCTCGGCTCGTCGTCGGGCCGCCACGCGCTCGCGGTGCTGCGGCTCGACCGCGTCGAGGAAGCCAAGGCGGCGGGGCGGGCGCTGAGCGCCGGGGGAGTCGGGGTGGTCATGGCGGAGGGCGAGGGCGTCGGCCGCCCGTAAGCGAAATCGCCGGGGAAAGCGCCCCTCGCGGATCGCCGAGCCGATCCGTCACAATCCCACGCTAGGCTTGCGACGGCCCGCGAAGGAATTTCCGTGGCCATGCGTTCACGGCGGGGCTAAAGTCCGCGCCGTCCCGTAAGCGCCAATGCGCATCGGCAGATGGGCAGCAGTCCGAGGGGGAGACTTACGCCAATGATCGAGGGATTCAGCGTCGTCGCGATCGTCATCGTGCTGTTCGTCATCGTCACGGTGCTGATGGGCGTGCGGCAGGTGCCGCAGGGCTACAACTACACCGTCGAGCGTTTCGGCCGCTACAACAAGACCCTGACGCCTGGGCTCGGCCTGGTCATTCCCTATGTCGACCGCGTCGGGCGCAAGCTCAGCGTGATGGAGCAGGTGGTCGACGTTCCCAGCCAGGAGATCATCACCAAGGACAACGCCACGGTGACGGTCGACGGCGTCGCCTTCTATCAAGTGCTCGACGTCAGGCGCGCTTCCTACGAGGTCGCCAATCTCCAGCAGGCGCTGCTCAATCTGGTCATGACCAACATCCGCACCGTCATGGGCTCGATGGACCTCGATCAGTTGCTCTCCCACCGCGACGAGATCAACGCCCGGCTGCTCGGCGTCATCGACGCGGCTTCGGAGCCCTGGGGCGTCAAGGTCACGCGCATCGAGATCAAGGACATCGAGCCGCCCAAGGACCTCGTCGAGGCAATGGGCCGGCAGATGAAGGCCGAACGCGAAAAACGCGCGGTGATTTTGGAGGCCGAGGGCATGCGCCAGTCCGACATCACCCGCGCCGAGGGACGCAAGGCCGCGGTGGTGCTCGAGGCGGAGGGGCGCAAGGAAGCCGCGTTCCGCGACGCCGAGGCGCGCGAGCGCACCGCCCAGGCCGAGGCGGCGGCGACGCGGATGGTGAGCGAAGCGACCGTCCACGGCGACGTCGCGGCGCTCAATTACCTGATCGCCGACAAATACGTGCGCGCGATCCAGGCGCTCGCGCAATCGCCCAATCAGAAGACGTTCATCGTGCCGCTGGAGCTTGCTTCGCTCGCCGGCACGCTCGGCGGCATTTCGCAGATCGCCGCCGGCGCGTTCGGCGAGGGCGCCGCGCGCGCCGCCGGGCGTACGGCCGGCCTGGTTCCGGACTCGCCGCCGCCGCCGCCGCCGCCGCCGGGGCAGGGCTAGGCCATGGTCCATTTCGGCCTGTTCACGCTCGAGACCTACGCCGTCTGGCTCGTGGCGGGGCTCGCGCTGTGCGCCGCCGAGACGCTCGTTCCCGGCGCGTTTCTGATCTGGATCGGCGCCGCGGCGGTGGTCGTCGGCGCCGTCGAGTTCGTCTTTCCCCTCGAACTGACGCCGCAGCTTCTGCTGTTCGCCGCGCTCGTCGTCGCCTTCGTGTTCGTCGGGCGGCGGGTCTATGGTTCGCTCGACGCGGGAACGCCGCAGCTGCCGCTGAGCCGCGCCCACGCGCTGATCGGCAAGGAGTTCTACCTCGACGAGGCGATCGTGCACGGCTTCGGGCGCATTCGCGTCGGCGACAGCGTCTGGCGCGTCGCCGGCGACGATCTGCCCGCCGGCGCGAAGGTGCGCGTCGTCGCGGTCGAAGACGGTGCGGAAGTGCGGGTCGAGAAGGCGTAAGCGGCGGGGCGGGCCCACGCCTGCCCTCACGCCCCTGCCAGCCTCACCCACTTGCCGTTCGCCTTCGACAACTCGATCGCCGCCTCGATGAAGGCGAGACCTTTGACGCCGTCGTCGATCGTGGGAAAATGCGCGCCCTTGGGCGGCTTCTCGCCCGTGCGCGCGGCTTTGATGGCGAGCGCGATCTCGCTGTAGATGTTGGCGAAGCCTTCGAGATAGCCCTCGGGATGGCCGGCGGGGACGCGCGTCACCCGCGCCGCCGCCTCGCCCGCGTCCGGCCCGCCGCGCGTGACGATGCGGGTCGATTTGCCCAGCGGCGAATAGAGCATTTCGTTGGGGTTCGCCTGCACCCAATGCAGGCCGCCCTTCGTCCCGTAGATTCGCAGGCGCAGGCCGTTCTCGTTGCCCGGCGCGACCTGGCTCACCCAAATCGCGCCGCGCGCGCCGTTGGCGTAGCGCAGCATGATCTGGGCGTTGTCGTCGAGAACGCGGCCCTCGCCGAACGCGCTGAGATCGGCGGCGAGTTCGACGAGATCGACGCCGCAGACATAGTCGGCGAGATTGAAGGCGTGCGTGCCGATGTCGCCGAGCGCGCCGCCGGCGCCGGCGCGCTTGGGGTCGACGCGCCATTCCGCCTGCTTGTTGCCCGTGGCCTCGGTCGGACCTGTCAGCCAGTCCTGCGGATATTCGACCTGGACGAGGCGGATTTCGCCCAAATCGCCCGCCTTGATCATCTCGCGCGCGCGGCGAACAATGGGATAGCCGGTGTAATTGTGGGTCAGCGCGAAGATGCGGCCCGATTTTTCCACCGCCGTCTTGATCGCCCTCGCCTCGGCGAGCGAGACCGTCAGCGGCTTGTCGCAAATGACGTGAACGCCCGCCTCGAGAAAAGCATAGATCGGCCCGGCGTGCATGTGGTTGGGCGTGACGATGGCGACCGCCTCGATCCCGTCGGGGCGCTTGGCTTCGGCGTTCGCCATCGCGTCGTAGTCGTCGTAGGTGCGGTCGCTCGGTAGACCGAGCGCCTCGCCCGAGCGGCGCGAGCGTTCGGGCGTCGAGGACAGCGCGCCGGCGACCAGTTCGTAGTGGTCGTCCATGCGCGCGGCGAGCCGATGCACCGCGCCGATGAAGGCGCCTTCGCCGCCGCCGACCATGCCGAGCTTGATCTTGCGGCCCGGCGCCGCGTCGCTTCGTCCCTCGATGCTCATCCTCGCCTCTTCCGTCAGCGCAAGCCGAGCGCGCGCTTGATCCGCTTCTTGTCGATCGCGCCGCCGGCGAAGTCGTCAGAGGCCTTTTCGCCGATGCGGATGATGCGGCGTCGAATGAACTCGGCGCCTTCGCGCGCGCCGTCCTCGGCAGGCTTGAGGCAGCATTCCCATTCGAGCGCCGCCCAGGAGGAATAGCCGTATTGCGCGAGCTTGGAGAAAACGCCGCCGAAATCGACCTGCCCGTCGCCGAGCGAACGAAAGCGACCGGCGCGGTCGATCCAGGGCGCATAGCCGGAATAGACGCCCTGGCGCCCTGTCGGATTGAACTCGGCGTCCTTGACGTGAAACGCCTTGATGCGCTCGTGGTAGATGTCGAGAAAGGCGAGATAGTCGAGCTGCTGCAGCAGCAAGTGCGAGGGGTCGTAGAGAATGGCGCAGCGCTCGTGGCCCTTCAGCGCGCCCAGGAAGCGCTCGAAGGTCGCGCCGTCGAAAATGTCCTCGCCCGGACGGATCGCAAAGGCGACATCGACGCCGACCTCGTCGAAGGCGTCGAGGATCGGCTTCCAGCGCCGCGCCAATTCCTCGAAGGCCGTCTCGATCAGACCCGGAGCGCGCCGCGGCCAAGGGTAGACGAAAGGCCAGGCGAAGCCTCCCGAGGCCGTCGTGTGCGCCTTCAGGCCGAGATGACGCGAGGCCTCGGCCGCCATCCGCAACTGCGCGACCGCCCATTTCTGGCGCTCGCGCGGGCGCCCGTGCGTCTCCATCGGCGCGAAGGCGTCGAAGGCTTCGTCGTAGGCCGGGTTGACCGCGACGAGTTGGCCCTGAAGACAGGTCGACAATTGCGTTATCGCCAAGCCGTGGCCCGCGGCGATTCCCATCAGTTCGTCGCAATAGGCCTTCGACGCCGCGGCTCGGGTCAGATCGATGAGCCGCCTGTCCCAGGTCGGGATTTGCACGCCCTCGTATCCGAGCGCGGCGGCCCAGCGGCAAATCGCGTCGAAGGAATGGAACGGCGCCGCGTCGCCGGCGAACTGAGCCAGGACAATCGCCGGCCCTTTGACCATTCCCGTCATGGCGCCCCCTTTTGCCGCGAGGCCAAGTTAGCCGCGAAGCGCCGGCCGTCAACCTCGGCCGGGCTCGCGCGATCCTTGCGGCTCGCCGAAAAGAGCAGGATAATGGTTTTTAAGGGATTTGCGGTTCCGGGAGCGACAATGACGCTTCGTCTGACGATCGAGAACATGGATCGATTGCCCGACGGCGGGCCGTTGCGCGTTGAGGTCAAGGGGCGCGGCCTCGATATCGGGCGCGACGCGCATCTCGATTGGACGTTGCCCGATCCGAGCCGCTATGTCTCGAGCAAGCACTGCGAGATCCGGTTTCGCGACGGCGGCTATTGGCTGCATGACGTCTCGACCAACGGCACCTTCGTCAACGGCGCGCAATTTCGCCTCGACGCGCCGCACCTCCTGCGCAACGGCGACCGCCTGAGCATCGGGCCCTATGTCATTGCGGTGGCGATCGAAGGGCAGGCGGCGGCCGTCGCTTCCGCACCGCCGGCGGCGCTCGCGGCGCCGGCGCGCGCGGATGTCTGGGGCCCGGTCGGCGAGGCGGCGGCGCCCGAGGATCGCGGCGCCTATCGCGTGCAAAGGCCTCGGGAACCGACGGCCGACTTTCTCGATTTCGCCTCCTCGGTGGGTCCCGCGGGTTCCGCGGCCGACGCATTCGCCATGCCGGTCGCCGCCGAGGACAATTGGTTGCGCGGGCCGCCGTCGCCGGTTCCCGCGCCGGCGCCCCCGCCCGCCGCGCCCTCGCCGCGCCGGCCAGCGCCGGAGCCGCCGCCGCCATACGCGGCGCCGGCGCCGCCCGCCTCGGATGTGATCGCCCGCATCGCCGCGGCGGCGGGAATCCCCGAGCGCGCGATCGCCGGCCGCGACCCGAACGCGCTCGCCGACGAAATCGGCCTCGCGCTTCGCCTGACCGCGCAAAACCTCGCGCAATTGTTGTCCTCGCGCGCCGAATCGAAGACTCTCATGCGATCGTCGAGCCGCACGATGATCCGCGCGCTCGAAAACAACCCGCTGAAATTCACCGGATCGCCCGACGAGGCGCTGGCCATCATGTTCGGGCCGCCGACGCGCAATTATCTCGACGCCCGCGCGACCATCGAGAGCAGCTTTTCCGACCTCAAGACCCACCAGATCTTGACTTTCAGCGCGATGCAGGGCGCGCTGGACGCGCTGTTCGAGGATCTCGCGCCCGAGAAAATCGACCGCTCGGTGGAGCCCGACAAGGGCCTGGGCGCCCTGGTGGGGTCCCGTAAAGCGAAACTATGGGACATCTACGCCGAGCGATGGCGCGCCAAGACCAAGCGCGCGGACGGGCGCCTCCTCGAGGCGTTCATGGCGCTGTTCGCGGAGGCTTACGATCGTTTGCAGAACAAGACCTCGTAAGGCATGAGGCGGCGAGGCCGCCCGACGCGGCGCTCGCATCGCCGGGGGGGGAACGCAATCGCGGGATGAGGGATAGCGGGCATGTCGTGGAACGCCAAAGTTCACTGGACCGAGGGACTTTTTCTTCGCCCCCATCACCTGCAACAGGGTGATCGCTATCTCGAAAGCGCGATCGAGAGCCGGGCGCGCCATGTGACGCCATATCCCTGGGGCTTCGCGACGGTCGAAATCGATCGCGATCTGGCCCAGCAGAGCAAATTTGCGCTGCGCCGGGCTTCGGGGATCATGCCCGACGGAGGGCTGTTCGATTTTCCCGGGGAAAGTCCGGCGCCGGCGCCGATCGAGGCGCCGGAGGCGGCGGCGGGCCAACTCGTGTGGCTCACCATGCCGGCGCGCGCCGACAACGCGCGCGAGGTCAGTCCGGACAGGGCCGAAAACGCCGCGCGCTTCGTCGTGGGCGCCGAAACCGTCATCAACTCCACCTCCCATCTGCGCATCGAGGAGGAGATCGAGGTCGCCTATCCGCGCCTTGCCTATGAAATCCGCAAGACCGCCAAGCCGGGCTATGTCGGTCTGCCGATCGCGCGAATCGTCGAAGTGCATGACCGCACGCTGGTGTTCGACGAGAAGTTCGCGCCGCCTCTGCTCGTTTGCGCCGCGCATCCGACGGTCGAGGGCTGGCTTGACCGCGTCGTCGGCTGGATCGGCGCCAAGCTCGACGAGCTCGCGCGCTACGCCAGCGACGCGACCGCGGGCGGCGGCTTGCAAAGCGCCGACTATCTCATGCTGCAAATGCTAAATCGCGAAATTCCCGTCCTCAAGCATTTCCGCGCCTCGCGCTACGTCCATCCCGAGCGCCTATACGAGGAGTTCCTGCGCATCGCCGGCGAACTCGCGACCTTCGCCACCCAGGAGCGGCGCTCGCGCGAATATGGGGCGTACAACCACGACGATCTGGAAAGCGTCTTTGCGCCGGTGCTGCGCGACATTCAGGACTTTCTCAGCGCCCGTCTCGATCGGCGCGCCATCCGCCTCGAACTCATCGAGCGCGCGCCCAACGCCTTCATCTCGACGATCAAGGACCGCACGTTGTTCCGCAACGCGACGCTCGTGCTCGAAGTGTCGGCGCGCCGCCCGCTGACGGAAATCCAGCAGAACCTGCCGGCGTTCCTCAAAGTCGGACCCAACACCAAGATGAACGAGATCGTCCATGCCCATCTGCCGGGCGTCAATCTCGTGCATCTGCCGACGCCGCCGCCGCAGATTCGCGCGATCACCGACCACGTCTATTTCTATCTCGATCGCAATTCGCCGCTATGGCCGGAATTCAGCGTCGCCAGCGCGATCGGGATGCACTTTGCCGGCGATTGGCCCGAACTCCAGATGGAGCTGTGGGCGATCAGGGAAGATAGGCGATGACCGATAACGACGATCCGTTCGGCCGCCGCGACCGAACCATCATCCGTCCCAATCCGGGCGGGCGCCGTCCGGCGCCGCCTGCGTCGCCCGCCACGCCCGGCGGTTATCCCGCGCCCCCTGCGGGCGGCGCGCCGCCGGCCTCGACGCCCACGCCTCCGGTCAGCTATCCCGCGCCCCCGTATTCGCCGGCCCCCTATTCGCCGGCCCCTGCGCCGCCAGCGTCGCCGCCCGCCGGGCAGGCCAATTGGGACGGCTGGATGACGTCGCCGACGCCCTCGCCGGTCAATCCCTATCTGCAACAGGGCGCGGCGCAAGCGCCGATGACGCCGGCGCCGATTTCGCCGCACGTGTCCGTCGATCTCGTGAGCGTCGCGGCGAACCCGCTGATGCGCGCCGCGGCGTCGCTGCTGTTGCTGCTCGGCAGGCTGCGCGCCTCGCTCTCTCGCGCCGGGGCCGGCCAGCTCATGGACCAGGTCGCGCAGGCGATCCAGCAGTTCGAGATCGACGCGCGCGCCGCGGGCGCTCCGGCCGATCAGGTCAACACCGCCAAGTACGCGCTCGCGGCCTGCGCCGACGACATCGTGCAGAACCTGCCGAGCGAGGATCGTCAGATTTGGACGCAATACAGCATGCTCGTGCGCTTCTTCGGCGAACGAACCGGCGGCGTGAAATTTTTCCAGGAACTCGATCGCGCCAAACAGAACCCGGCCGTCAATCTCGGCCTGCTCGAAGTCATGCACGCCTGTTTGAGCCTCGGCTTCGAAGGCGTCTATCGCGCCTCGGGGGGCGCGGGCGCGCTGCAGGGCGTGCGCCGCGACCTCTACGAAACGATCCGCCGCGCCCAACCCAAGACGATCGAGGATCTCTCGCCGCATTGGCGCGGCCAGACCATCGCCCTGGCGGGCAGCCGGTTCCAGGTTCCCGTCTGGGCGGTCGCCGCGGTCGCCGGCGTGATCCTGCTGGGCGCCTATCTCTTCTTGCGCAACATGCTGAGCGGCCAGGCCGAGGCCCTCGCGATTGCGATGGCGCGAGTGCACCCCGATACGGAAATCGCCATCGCGCGCGAGACCGCCGTCAAGCCGCCGCCCGACCCGCCGGTGAAGACGTCCACGCAGCTCGAGCGCATCCGCGCCGCGCTCGCCGACGAAATTCTCGCCGGCAAAGTGAGCGCCGATCAGACGGCGACTTCGATCATCATTCGTATCGGCAGCGTCGTGCTGTTTCCCTCCGGCGGCGCCAAGGTCAACGACAGCTTCGCGCCGATCGCCAAGAAGATCGCGCTATCGCTCGACAAGGAGCCCGGCGCGATCCGCGTCGACGGCTACACCGACAGCGATCCGATCAAGACCGTGGCGTTCCCGTCGAACTTCGAGCTTTCCGAGGCGCGCGCCAAGTCAGTCGCAGGCCTTCTCAAGGGCGACCTTGGGCGCCCCGAGCGCGTTGCGGTGGCGGGAAAGGGAACCGACAATCCCGTCGCCCCGAACGACACCGAAGCGAACAAATCGAAGAACCGGCGCGTGGAAATTTCCATCCCGCGCGCCGACTGATCGGAGCCGAACGCAAGCCTCGATTGCGAGGCAGGAGAATCCGTTTCCATGACGATCGTCGCCTGGCTCTGGATCGCGCTCAGCATCGTCGCCGCCTTCATATTGGCGGCGCTGATCTGGCTCGGCGGTCCGCTCGTCTTCATCGGCGACGCGCAGCCGTTCGAGAGCGTCGGCGCGCGCCTCGGCGTCATCCTCGTCATCTGGTTGATCGTCGGCGCCTCGATCGCTTGGCGGATCGTCAGCCGCCGTCGCGCCGCCGCGGCGCTCGAAAAGGCGATGACCGAGCCCGTCGCGGAGGAAAGCGACGCGCCGATCCTGAAGGAGAAAATGGAGGACGCGCTCGCCACGCTCAAGCGCACGGCGCGGTCGAGCGCCGGCGCGCTCTATGATTTGCCGTGGTATCTCATCATCGGCCCGCCCGGCGCCGGCAAGACCACGGCGCTGGTCAATTCCGGCTTGAAGTTTCCCCTCGCGGGCGACAACGCGGCGAAGGCGATCCAGGGGGTCGGGGGAACGCGCTATTGCGATTGGTGGTTCACCGACGCGGCGGTGCTCATCGACACCGCCGGCCGCTACACCACGCAGGATTCAGACGCCAAGGTCGATCGCAAGAGCTGGCTCGCCTTTCTCGACATGCTGCGCCGCAACCGCCCGCGCCAGCCGATCAACGGCGTCATCGTCGCGATCAGCATCGCCGACGTGCTCAATCTCTCCGCCGCCGAGGTCGCCGCGCACGCCGACGCGATCCGCAAGCGCCTCACGGAACTGCACGACGAACTGAGGGTCGACTTTCCCGTCTACGCCGTGTTCACCAAGATGGATTTGATCGTCGGCTTCACCCAATATTTCGCCGATCTCGACGAAGCCAAGCGCCAGGCCGTCTGGGGCGCGACGTTCCAGACCTCCGACAAGAAAGCCAACAACGTCGGCAAAGTCCCGCAGGAGATGGATCTCCTGATTCAGCGCGTCGGCGAGCGCATGCCGGAGCGCTTGCAGGAGGAGCCGGACCTGCGCTCGCGCGCGATCCTGTTCGGCCTGCCCGCCCAGCTCAGCGCCATTCGCAAGCCGATCGCCGATTTTCTCAATCGCATTTTCGAGCCGACGCGCTACCGGACGACGGCGACGCTGCGCGGGTTTTACTTCACCTCGGGCACGCAGGAGGGCACGCCTTTCGATTCGATCATCGGCGCGCTGCAACGCAGTTACGGCGTCGAGAGTTTCGGCGCGGCTGCGTTTTCCGGCCCCGGGAAGAGCTATTTCCTCCATGATCTCTTGGCCAAAGTGGTGTTCGGCGAGGCGGGGTGGGTGTCGACCAACATCGCCGCGGTGCGCCGCTCTTTCGCCCTGCGCGCGGCGGCGTTCGCGCTGATCGGCCTCGCCACGATCGGCATGCTCGGGCTGTGGTGGATGAGCTATGCGCGCAACGCCGCGCTCATCGCCGCGACCGAGCGCGGCGTCGACGGTTATGCCGCCGCGGCGGACCCGCTGATCAAGCAAAACACCGTCACCGACCCCAATCTGCTCCCCATCTACGAGTTGATCGGCGCCTTGCCCGACCTGCCCGTCGGCTACGCCCGCCGCGAGGCGTCGACGCCGATTGTGCAGACCTTCGGTCTCAGCCAACGCTCGCGCCTGCAGGACGCTTCCGATCTCATTTATCAGCAGGCGCTCGAGCGCTTGATGCGGCCGCGGCTGGTTCTGTCGCTGGAGCAGCAGATCCAGAAAAACATCGCCGATCCCACTTTTGTCTACGAAGCGCTGAAGGTCTACCTCATGCTCGGCGGCAAGGCGCCGAGCGTCGACAAGGACCTGATCGTCAGCTGGTTCGCGCGCGATTGGGAAGAGCGCGCTTTTCCCGGCGCGCCCTACGTGCAGGGCCGCGCCTTGTTGCGATCGCATCTCGAGGCGATGCTCGACATGGACATCGACGGAACGGCGAAAGTCTCGCTCAACGGCCCGTTGGTCGAACAGGCGCAGGCGACGCTGGCGCGCATGCGCGTCTCCGAACGCGCCTACACGCTATTGAAGTCCGAGGCGCACAACGAACCGATCGAGGACTGGGTCGCCTCGCAGCGCGGCGGGCCCGACATGGCGCTGGTTTTCGAGGCGGCGAACGGCGCGAGCCTCGACACCGTGCGCGTGCCCGCGTTCTTCACCTACGCGGGCTTCTATGGCGCGCTGCTCGATCACATGCCGACCATCGCCGACAAATTGCAGAAGGAGAATTGGGTGCTCGGCGCCTCGGGCGACCAGGGCGCGGTCAAGCAGCAATATGCCAGCCTGTTTCCCGATATTCTCGATCTCTACGGCAAGGATTTTCTCGCCGCCTGGAACGTCGCGCTCGGCAATCTGCAATTGCGTCCGATGCTCGCCGACAAGCCGAAATATCTCGCCCTCAGCGCCGCTTCGGCGCCGACCTCGCCGATCAAGCAGATCTTCGAATCCGTCCGCGACGAAACCGCGCTGACGCGCGAGCGCAAGTCGGCGCCGCCGGCCAATGGCGCGGCGGACCAAGCCAAGAAAGACGCCGCGGCCGCCGCGACGCGGCGCTTGGGTTCGGTGAGTCGCGAGGCGCTCGATCTGGCGATGAAATCGCAGCGCAAGGCGGGCGACCCCCCGGCGGAAGTTCCCGGCGCATCGATCGAAGCCAATTTCAAGCCGTTCCAGATTCTCGTCGACGGCGATGCGGGTTCGCGGCCGATCGACGCGCTGCTCGCCAATCTCAACGAGCTTTATCGTCAACTGACCCTGGCCGCCGACAACCCCACCCAGGCCAAGCAGGCGCTCGATCAGGTCGAGGTGCAGGTGGCCAGCCTGCGATCGAACGTGACGCGGTTGCCGCAGCCGCTCGCGGGCATGATGGACAAGGTCGCCAAGGACGCCGCCGGCGACGCCAACGCGAGTTCGATCGCCCAGATTTCCGACGCCATGGCCGAGCAGGTCTCCGCTCCCTGTCAGCAGATCGCCGCCAACCGCTATCCCTTCGCCAAGAGCGATCGCGACGTGCCGATGGCCGATTTCGCGCGACTGTTCGCGCCGGGCGGCGTCATCGATCGATTCTTCTCGACCAATCTCGCGCCGCTGGTCAATCTGACCGGCAAGACTTGGGTCTGGCGGCCGAATCCGAACATGACGCGCAAATTGTCGGATACGACGCTGCGCGAATTCCAGCAGGCCGCCGAAATTCGCGACGCCTTCTTCCCGACCGGCGGCAACCAGCCCAATGTCAGTCTCGAGGTGAAGCCGCTGACGCTGGGCAGCGACGCGCAGACCGCGACGCTTTCGATCAACGGCGCGACGGTCGTCGCTCAGCAAGGGGTCAACGCCGCTTCAACCGTGCAATGGCCCGGCGCCGGCGCCGGTGCGGCGTCGATCGTCATGGCCCCGGACATGCCGGACCGCAAATCCAATCTGGAGCGCTCCGGCGCCTGGGCGTTGTTCCGACTCGTCGAGGCCGGCTCGCTGATCCAGAACGGCAACGCCCTCAAGGTCAGCTTCGTCGTCGGCGGACGCGAGGTCTCCTACCAGTTCACTTCCGCCTCGCTCAACAATCCCTTGAGCATGCCTTCGTTGCGGCAATTCAAGTGCCCCAACGGATTGTGAGGTCCGATGCCCGCCGGTCTCTTCGGTAAGCTGCCGGCCAAGCGCGACTTTGTCGCCGCCGACGCGCCGCGCCGGTTCCTGGAGGTCTGGGAGCCGTGGCTTCAGGCGAGCGTGGCGACGTCGCGCCAGATGCTCGGCGCGGCGTGGAGCGAAGCCTACAATCGCGCGCCGATCTGGCGCTTCTGGCTCGGCGCCGACTTTTGCGGCGAAGCGACGATCGGCGCCTTCATGCCGTCGGTCGACGGCGTCGGACGTTCGTTTCCGCTGGCGGTGTTCGCAGGGGAGGGCGGGGCCTCGCTATTGCCGCCCGAACTCGAGTCCAACGATCAATGGTGCGAAGCCGCGGAAGCCCTTCTGCTCGACGCGCTCGAACCGAACACGCCCTTTGAGGCGATCGCGGCGAGGGCCGCCGCCATGGCGCCGCCCGCCCTGCAGCCGCGGGCGGCCGAAATATCCGGCATCGAGGAACTGCCGGAAGGCGGCGTGCTGGTGCGCGACATCGATCGGCAATTGTCGCTCGCTTTTCGCGCCGCGCGCCGCTTCGGCCACCGCCGCACTTTCGCCTCGCAGTCGTTCTGGTGGACGATCGGCGGCGAAGGCTTCGCGCCGCTCGCACTGTCGTTGGTCGGCATGCCTCCAGCGGCCCGTTTCGCCGATATGCTGACGGGCGCCTTCGGCCGCGCGCCGGCGATCGCCGAGGGGCCTGTGGAATGACCGGCGCTTTCCTGTTTCGCACGGCGAGCGTCAGCCATGTCGGCAAGGTGCGCACGCTCAACGAGGACAGCGTGCTCGCGCGACCCGAGATCGGCCTCTGGGCCGTCGCCGACGGCATGGGCGGCCACGGCGGCGGCGACGTGGCGAGCCGCTCGGTCGTCGCGGCGTTGGCGACGCTTGCGCCGCAGCCATCGGCCGCGGCGCTGCTGGGCGAGTTCGAAGCGCGCATCGTCAGCGTCAACGCCGAATTGCGGGCGCTGGCGCGTTCGCGCGGCGCGTCGGTCGTCGGCACGACGCTCGTCGCCGTGCTGGTCCACGGCGCTCATTTCGCCTGCGTCTGGTGCGGCGACAGCCGCGTCTATCTCTTACGCGGCGGCGCTCTCGCGCAAATCTCGCGCGATCATTCCGAAGTGCAGGACCTCATCGACCGCGGCGTGCTCGACGAGCAGGAAGCAAGAACCTGGCCGCGCCGCAACGTGGTGACGCGCGCGCTCGGCGCGGCCGACCAGGCCGAACTCGAAATCGTCGACGGGCCGGCGTTGGCCGGCGATCGGTTCTTGTTGTGCAGCGACGGACTGACCGCCCATGTCGAGGACGCCGAAATCGCCGCTTCTCTGGCCGCCGACGATCCGCAGAAGGCCTGCGACGACCTGCTCGCGCTGACGTTGCAGCGCGGCGCGAGCGACAATGTCTCGCTCATCGTCGTCGCCTGCGACGCCGATCAGCGCACGGTGCGCTCCGACGGCGCTTGGCGGCGCGAGGTTATAGCGAGCGGCGGTTAGCGGATCAGCCGCCTCACTTCGCCGCCTCTTCCAGCGCGGCGTCGACCGGCGCTTTGGCGGCGGGGAACGCGGCGATTTCGGCAGGGCTCGCGCCCGTCGCGGCGACGGGGCTCGTGGCCGCGGCGGCGCCGCTCGCCAGCGTCGCCGCCGCGGCCTGCACCTCCGTGCCCATATGCGGCATCGGATCGACCGCGACGCCGTTGAGATAGAATTCGAAATGCAGATGCGGCCCGGTCGACAGGCCTGTGTTGCCGGAAAGCGCGATGATCTCGCCCTGCGTGACATCCACGCCGGGCTTGATCGCGGCGGGAATTTCCGAGAGGTGCGAATAGGACGTCTCGAAGCCCTTGTGTTGCAGGCGGATATGGTTGCCGAAGCCGGACACCGGCGCGGCGATTTCCACTTTGCCGTCCGCCGAGGCGCGCACCTGCGAGCCGACCGCGGCGCCGAAGTCGATCCCCGCGTGCAGTCTGAGGATGTGCAGGATCGGATGGAAGCGCATGCCGAACAGCGAGGTCACCGTAGCGCCTTTGATCGGCGCGAGAATGCCGCCGACGCTGACGGCGCCGCTGTCGCCGAGGCTCTGCGGCGGCGCGCCGGCCTTGGGCTCTAAAGCGCCTTTGGCGTCGAAACAGCGGAACGCGCCGTCGGCCGCTTCGAAGGAATAGCAATCGACCGCGCCGGCGCCGCCGCCGCGCAAGCCGACATAGACGATCTTGCCCGAAGATTTCGACTTGTCGCGGTAATCGCGCGCGAAAATCGCGCGAAGGGTTTCCTCGGCGAGCAGCGGGGATTTGAGATCGGTCAGGCGGCCGATGAGCTGGATCGCCTCTCGGATGACGGGTTCGGGCATGCCGTTGCGCAGGCCCGCGCTATAGATTCCGTCGGCGAGGTCGAAATGCACGGCGGCGTCGGCCGTCCTGCCGGAATCGTCGAGCAGCCCCTGGGGAATCGTCGGCCGGGCGCCTTCGCCATAGAGGCCGCTCTCGGCCAGAGCGATCGCGCCGACGTAATCGTTGTTCTCGTAAATCGCCAGTTGGGTCGCGCGATAGTCGCCCGCCGCGTCGAGCGCGCCGACCGCGAGCGCCACGCTTTGCGCCGGCAGGGTCTGCACGTTGAACGCCGCCTTGGCCGCCGCTTCGACGGCGCGCGCGCTGTCTCCGGCGAAGCCGTTTGCGATCAGCAAGTCGCCGATCTTTTCCGCCACGAGCGTCTTCAGGATCGTCTGCTTGAGTTGAGGCCGGCCGTCGGCCCCTCCGGCGACGACCTCGAGCTGGTTGCTGTTGGCGCTCGTCAGCATCAGGTCCTGCGCGTCGTCCGGGGTGTCGGCTCCGCCGTCGTCGTCGGCGCCGGCCTCCATCTGCGCCGCGTCGCCTGCGCCGGCCATTTGCGCGGAATTCATCGCGAGCCGCTCCGCCAGCGCGTCGGCCTCCTGGCCTGCTTCGGGAAACTTCCCCATATAGCCGCCGTCCGTCGAGACCAGCGCGGCGCTGACGTAATAGGCTTGGGCCTCGAGCTTCGGCGCGTTCGCGGCGAGCTTGCTGGGCACGGCAAGGCGCAACTCTTTCGGCGCCGAGACCGCGCCGCGCCGCACCAGCACGGGATCGCCGGGAAGGTCGATGATGGTCGAGAGTTTGGCGGCGGGCGGCGCCTTGCCCGCAGCGGACGCGGGTGCGCTCGAGACCTTCGTCGGCTCGGGCCCGGTCGCCGGCCGATGCGTCATGAGACGCCAGCCGACGAGGCCGGCGCAGAGGCAAAACACCGCCAGCGAGGCCGCCAATGCGAGAGTGCCGCCACGTCGGGTCATGGAAGTGTCGTCGCGCTCCAGAATTTTCTTATGGGTTTGCGCTCGCCGAGCTCTCGCCTAACCAGGAAGTTGGGCGCTAGCAAGGAAATTGGCGGCCGCACGGTCGTCGCCCTGGGCAAGAATAGACCGAACGCAAGGTTTGGCGTAACAGTAACGACATCGAAAACTGTCATCGTCCGTCGCCCGGACCGTGAGCGCGAAGGCTGAGAAACATTCGATCGGCCGGGCGGCGACTTTGGACGGATCGCCGATATCTCCTGGGATGGAGGCAGCACATGCGTTCGATCTCGTTTCCGTTCGCCGTGCGAACGCTCGCGGCGGCGCTGTTCCTGGCCGCTTTCGCAACGGGCGCGCACGCGGCGGCTGCGGTAGGCAACGCCGGCCCGGTCGGCGCCGCCCCAGCCTCGGATGGCAACGCCCCGGCTCCAGCCCCGTCGGGCGGTCACGGGGGGGCCGCGCCGGCCGCCAACAGCGCCTCGGGCGCCTGCGGCGGCGGCCTCGTTCTCGAGACCCCGGCCTCGTCCGGCGACGTCGGCGACGCCGTGATGGAGCTCTCGCGCGAAACGCAGACGTATATCAAGGAATGCCAGTGCGTCAGTCAGCAATGCGTCGCCGACGCGCTCGATCAATACGCCGAAGCGCTCGCCGTCGTCGCGCCGCGGCTGCCGCGGCAACTGCGGGACATGCCGAGCCTGGTCGCAAGGGCTGCGCGGCGAGTGCGCGCCGCGCGAACGACCGCGGAAGCGATCACGGCCTTGCATCAGGCGATCGCCGTCATTCACAAGGACGTTTCACTGGTCCGCGCGGAAGACCCGGCGACGCAGCGGAGCGAGACGCGAAGCGGCGACTTCGTCGCCGAGACGCTCAGCGTGGCGAGCCTGTCGCTGGAAAAAGCGGGTGGGCTTTGAGCGGAACGGCGGTGCGCGAATTCGCGCCGGCCGGAACGGCTCCAACGCGCCGGCGTTGGGCGCCGCCCCGGCTGTGGAAAATTACCGCCGTCAGGCGGACCGTAAGCGCGAAGGGTGAGGGAAATTCGATCGGCCGGGCGGCGAATTTGGACTGATCCCCGATATCTCCGCGGATGGAGGCGGCACATGCGTTCGATCTCGCTTCAATTCGCCGTGCGAACGCTCGCGGCGGCGCTGCTTGTAGCGGTGTTCGCGTCTTGCGCGCATGCGGCGACTGCTGGCGCCGGCAACGGGCCCTCCGGTCCTGGCCCCTCCGGTCCCGGCCCCTCTTCTGGCGGCCACTCGGTGACGCTTCCCGGTCCCGGCGCGGACTCGTCGGGCGCTTGCGGGGACGGCCTTGTACTCGCGCCCCCGTCCCCGTTTGGCGACGGCGGCGACGCGGTGAAGGCCCTCTCGCGCGCCACGGAGCGGTACATCAAGCAATGCGGATGCGACACTCAGCAATGCATCGCCGACGCGCTCGATCAGTATGCCGAAGCGCTCGCCGTCGTCGCGCCGCGGCTGCCGCCGGAATTGCAGGACATGCCGAATATCGTCGCACGGGCGGCGCGGCGCGTTCGCAGCGCCCGAACGAGGGCGGAAGCGGTCAAGGCCCTGCACGAGGCGATCGCCGTCATTCACAAGGACATCTCGCTGGTCCGCGCGGAAGATCCCGCAATGCAGCAGCGCGAGACGCGAAGCGGCGGCTTCGTCGCCGAAACGCTCAACGTGGCGAGCCTGTCGCTGGAAAAGGCCGGCGGACTGTGAGCGCGGGTTCGCGCGCCGGCGAAGAATTTGCCTCGTTCCGCCGCGAATCTTGACTTGCGACGCGCGGGATTGCATCCGAAACCGAGCGCGGTGTTCGGGATCACGCCAATGGGCGCGGTGCGCGAGGTCGAAGCAGCCTGGGTGTCTCGGACGCGCCGTTCGCCGCGGCGACGGGCGCGCGGCTTCCTGCGCCATGCCTTCGCTGCGGCGCTCGCCCTTGTCGCGGCCGGCTCGGCGCTGGCGGAAAGCCGCGTCGCGCTGGTCATCGGCAACGGCGGCTACAAGGCGGTTCCCGAACTCGCCAATCCCCCGAACGACGCCAAGGACGTCGCCGAGGCGCTCAAATCCCTGGGGTTCAGCGTGACGCTCGGCGTCGATCTCGATCAGGCGCAAATGCAGCGCGCCATCGCCGATTTCGGCAGGAGCGCCGCGGCGGCCGATGTGTCGCTGTTCTATTACGGCGGCCACGGCTTGCAGGTTTCCGCCCACAATTATCTCATTCCCGTCGACGCGCAGCTGCACACCGTCGACGATATCGAGAAGCGCACGATTCATTTCGACGACGTGCTCGACGCGCAGTCCAAGGGTGCGGGAATCCATCTCGTATTTCTCGACGCCTGCCGCAACAATCCGCTCAAGGAATCCAACGTCACGCTGCGCTCCGCGGGCCTGGCGCGCGTCGGCAACGCGGCGGGATTTCTGATCGCCTTCGCGACGCAGCCCGACAACGTCGCGTTCGACGGCGGGGGCCGCAACAGCCCGTTCGCGCGATCGCTTCTCGGGCACATGGCCTCGCCCGGCGTCGATATTTCCAGCATGATGATCGCGGTGCGCCGCGACGTCATCGCCTCGACCGGCGGCGCGCAGATTCCCTGGGAAAATTCCTCGCTGACGCGGCAATTTTATTTCGCCGGGGACGCGGCGAGCGAGGCTTCGCCCGAAACCCTGCTTTGGCGGCTCGCCGGAGGCCAGCGCGATCCCAGGCTGCTTTCCATCTATCTCGATCGCTACCCCGAGGGCTCGCACATCGCGGATGTAAGGGCGATACTCGCCGAAGTCGGCAAGTCGGACAAATCGCCGCCGGCCGCGGCGAATGCGAACGTCGACGACCTCCTATGGAGTCTGGCGCGCAGCGGGCGGCAGAGCCAGCTCGTCGAGCTTTATCTCGCGCGCTATCCCTCCGGCGCGCATGTCCAGGAGGCCGAGGATCTGCTCGCCAGCTTGCGGGACGCGCAAGGCGCAGCGTCGGACCCGGGCGTCGTGTGCGAGCGCCTCGCGACCCATCCGGACGATGCGACGGCGAGCATGCCGGGGGTCGATCTCGCGAATCTCAGCGAGAACGCCGCCGCCGCGATCGGCGTCTGCGGCGAGGCGGCGACGCGCCATCCCGAGATCGCGCACTATACGGCTCTGCTCGCGCGCGCGACCGCCGCCGCCGGGCGTCTCGAGGAAGCCTATGGGCTCTACAAGAAGGCGGCCGACGCCGGCGACGCCCGCGCTATGTACAGCCTGGGTCTGATGCTGGAAACCGGCGACCATGCGCCCAAGGATCTCAAGGCGGCGTATGCGCTTTACGAGAAGGCGGCTCAGCGCGGTCTCGCCGACGGCGCGATCAATCTCGCCGTCGCGCTGGCGCAAGGCGCCGGCATCGAAAAGAATCTGCCGCGCGCCTATGCGTTGCTGCAGCAGGCGTCGGACGCAGGGTCGGCCCGGGCGACCTACGATCTGGCCGAATTCGCCGAACACGGCTTTGGCGGCAAGAAGTCGGACGCGCTCGATCTGTACAGGCGCGCCGCGAGTTTCGGCTACGCCAAGGGATATCACACCGCCGCGGCCGTTCTCGACGAGGGGCGGGGCGTTCCCAAGGATCCCGCCGCCGCGGCGGACGAATTGCTGCGCGCGGTCGCCGCCGACTCCGGCGAATCCATCGCCGATCTAACCAGCAAGACCCCGACGTGGACCGCCAATACGGTCAAGGCTGTGCAGACGCGCCTCCAGGCCGCGGGATATTATTCCGGCCCGATCGACGGCAAGAGCGGGCCCGCGTTGGCGCCCGCTCTCAAACAATGGCGCCTTCTCGGCGCGCCGCAGAAGTCCTGAAGCCGGGAGCGAGCAAATCACTCCAGGAGATGGGTTTCGACCCGACGGTTCTCCGGGCTATAGGGATCGGCGACGCGCGGCTTGGTCTTGCCGAAGCCCTTGGCGACCAAGTTGGCGGGGTTGAGCCCTTGCGAGGCCAAATAGGCCACGACGGCGTTGGCGCGGCGCTCCGACAGGCCAAGATTATATTCTTCGGCGCCCGTCGCGTCGGTATGGCCGTCGATCTCGAACTTCTGCCCCTTGAGCTGGGGATCGAGCAGCGCCTTGGCGAACTGGTCGAGATTTTCCTTGGCGGACTGCGTGAGCTTGTCCGAATTGAATTCGAAGTTCACCAGGAGATCGAAGCGGGTCGCCGATTGCGCCGGCGGCGCGGGGCACTCGGCCGCCGTGCCGACGCAGATCGAACGGGTCTTGCCGTTGGCCTTGGCCGCCTCGGCGGCGGCTTTGTCCTTGACGAAAATATCGATCACCTTGTCGGCGGAATAGGCAGGATCGGCGTGAGCGGGGGCGATCAGCGCCGAGGGCGCGAGCGCAAAACAAACCGCCGCGCCGAGGACCAAAGTCAAAGACGCGCGCATGGAGATTCCCCATCTTTTCCGCTCGCGCTCGGCGAGCCGCGGAAAATTATGCCGTTGCTTCGCGTCAGCGTCAAACGTCGCGGCGCCGAAGGCGCGGCCGGGGCGAACGGAAAAACTCGACATGAACGTGCTCCTTGGGTGTCGCGCCGATCGCTCTTGCCGAGGCGCCCTCGGCCGGCGCGCGGCGGCTTGACTGACCTTTCGCTTACGGTCTGCTCGTCCGGTCGAGCCGGACGGGGGTCCGTCGGCTCGACGGCCGCTCGCGGAAATGCGGTTCCCCTCGCCGCCCTTCGGCGTTAGGCTCGCGAACCCGGTCGGCGATGGGTCCGGCGGAGGCGGCGGCTCGTGCGGGCCCGTTCGAGAGCGGCGTCGCCGGCCCTTTCGTCGGACGGGTTTCGCCGTTCGCATCGGGTTTGGAGCGCGCGCGCCGTGGAGGACAAGACCGTATTTCAGCCCGCCCCGGGCGGCAGCGTGAGACCGGGCGCGCGGCTGAACGGCATCTACGAGATCGAAAAGCTCATCGCCCAAGGCGGCATGGGGGAAGTCTACAGGGGCTTCAACATCCAGACCAACGATCTCGTCGCGATCAAGATGATCCGGCCGGAGCTGTCGCGCAATCCCGACGCCCTCGCGCTGTTCCGGCGCGAGGCTTCGACCCTGCACAATCTCCAGCACGAAGCGATCGTGCGCTATTTCGTCTTTTCCGTCGATCCCGATCTGCAGCGCGCCTATCTCGCAATGGAATTCGTCGACGGTCCGTCGCTGACCAAGCGGCTCGCGTCCGGGCCGCTTTCGCTCGGGGAAGTCAAGATCCTGCAGAAGCGCATCGGCGGCGCGCTCGAAGCGGCGCATCGCCTCGGCGTCGTCCACCGCGACATTTCCTCGGACAATGTCATTCTGCCCGACGGCGACGTGCGGCGCGCCAAGATCATCGATTTCGGAATCGCGCGTTCGCATCGGCCGGGCGAGGGCACGATCATCGGCGACGGGTTCGCCGGCAAGTACAACTACGTCTCGCCCGAGCAGGTCGGCCTCGCCGGCGGCGAGGTCACGTTCAAGTCGGACATATACAGTTTCGGCCTGGTCCTCGCGGAGGCCTTGCGCGGGCGGCCGATCGACATGAGCGGCTCGCAGGTCGACGTCGTCGAGAAGCGCCGAGTCGTTCCCGATCTTTCCGACATCGACGCTTCGATACGGCCGCTCATTCAGGCGATGCTGCAACCCTCGCCGGCGGATCGCCCGCCGAGCATGGCGGCGGTCGCCGCTTGGGGCGAGGCTGGCGGCGCAGGCGCCGCCGCGTGGGACGAGGCCAGCGGCGCGGGCGCCGCGAAGGCGTTCGAGCGCGGCGGGCGGCAGGCTCGGCCGCCGCGCGCCTCGTCCGGAGGGCGCACGGCGGCGATCCTGGGCGCGCTGATCGCGATCGCCAGCGTCGGCGGCGCGATCTACGTCTTTCGCGACGACGCCGCGCTCTGGTTCAAGTCGGCGTCGTCGCTGGTTGCGCCGACCTCGGCGCCAAGTCCGACCCCGACCAAGCTGCCGCCGCTCGGTTCGCAACCGACGGCGCCGCCGTCGACCCCTGCGAACGCCGTCGAAACGCCTTCGGGCGGCGCGCCCACGCCCGCTCCGGCTGCCACGGCGCCCGCGACGCCGCCCCCGCACGTTCCCACGAGCGAGGAGTTGATCGACGCCCTGCCGCCGCGCGCGCCGCAGGCCCTCGTCGCCTTGGCGCTGGCGACGATCGGCAAGCCCTATCACGAAGAGCTTCCCGCCTTCGCCGATCCCGGCGGCAAGGGGTTGCGACTCAAGGCGGACTCGCCGCCGGACGGTCTGGTTTTCAAGGATCTCGGCGGCGGCGTTAGCGAAATCGACGGCGCGCCAACTCGCGCGGGCAAGTCGAGCCTGCAAATCGTCGCGGTCAATCACAACGGACTGACGGCGCAAATGACGGCGACGATCGTCGTCGCGGACAAGCCGCCGGCCGGGGAGCCCGCGCCCGCTTCGACGCCGACCCCGCAACAGGCGCCGCCGCGACCCTCGCAGGCGTCGGCCGTCCTCGAAGGAGCGAGGATTGGGGAGGACTACAGCACGGCGTTGCCGCCGTTCAACGTCGGCGCGAACGCGCGGGGTCTGGCTCTGCGCGCCGAGCCCTCTCCGCCCGACGGCCTGACCTTCGTCGATCTCGGGTCCGGCCTCAGCGAGATTTCGGGCAAGCCGACGCAAGCCGGCGCCTTCGCCTTCGATGTCGTCGCGACGAACGCGGCCGGCCTCGCCGCCCGCATGGCGGTCAAGATCGTCGTCGCGTCGGCGCCCCAGCCCGCGACGCCCGAGCCGAGCTCCGCGCGCCCGCCGTCGGCGCCCCTCGACAAGGCGAGCGCCTTCATCGGCGGGTTCGACGGCGGCGCGTGCTTCCTGGTTCGGCCTCTGCCCGGCGCCGCCCGCGGCCGCGCGCTTCAAGGCGTCGGGATCGAACTCGCGCCCTTCCAGCGCTTCGACGCCGACTATACGCGCGAAGTCGGCGTCGAGCCGCAATTGGGCTTGCGCCTCATCGCCGCCACGGAATGCCCCGCGCTGGACTTGATCCGGCTCGGGTCGGCGAACGGCGCCGCCGCGCCGCGTATCGAACTCACGAGTTACGAAGTCGGGCGGGGCAAACCGCTGGCGGGGACGGTCTCCGGCCTCGCCGGCCGTCGTCTGGCCTTGCTTCTCGTCGACAACGACGGCGTCGCGCATCGGCTCGAAACGAAAGTGCTTCCGGGCGGCGATTCCGCGACGTTCAGCGCACCGCTCGTCGCCGACGCGTCCTCAGTCGGCCCGCTCCAAATCGTCCTCGCGATCGCCTCGGCCAAGCCGATCGCCGCGCTCGAAGGGCTGCGCTCGGCTCCGTTGACGCAAATCGCGCCCCGGCTGGTCGGCGAGGCGCCGGCCAGCTCGGCGTCGGTGGAGGCCGAGTTCTTCAAGCTCGTCGAGTGAGGACAAAGGACCGCGAGCCCCGCAGGCGCCGTTCAGTGCGCGGGGGTCAGCGCGAAGAGGCAGGTTTCCATCAGCGCGCCGGCGCCCTCGGATCGCGGCCTGGCCTCGCCGTTCGCCGTTTTCTCCTGCTTGGGCGCGACCATGCCCGGCGGGATGATTTGGATATTCGCGCCGATGCCGCGGCCTTCGCCAAGCAGCTTGTCGCGCAGCGCAAAATCCTTGCCGAGGTCGCGCCGCTGACCTTCGCTGGCGGCGAGCGCGGACTTCAGCCGCTCGAGAAAGGGCGCGGTCTGACGCGCCATCGCCAGGAAAATCGTTTCGCCCTCTGGCTCCGCCGCGACGGGAATGTCGGCGTCGGCGACGGTGGCGAGGTCGCGGATGGCGCCGGGCCGCGTTTCGTCGAAGGCGTAGAGCTTGGACTGCAGCAGGCCGGAGTGCCCGACGCGGAACGTCGCCGCGGCGCCGACGGGCAGGCGGTCGTTCGGGGCCAGGGGCACCGCGAGCGGCGCGTCGCCGGGGGAGGGAAAGGCCGGATCGGAAACCCAGACCTGCCATGAGCAGGCCGGCGCGCCCGGCGCCGCGCCGATCTGCGGCGCGATCCAGGCGAGCGGCGCGCCCGCGCCGGCAAGGTCGGGCGCGGCGTCGGCGAGGGCTTGCGCCTTGACGCGCGCGACGAGATAGCGATCCGCCGGCGTCAGATGACGCGCGAGCGCGGCGACCGCCGCGTCGGCGTCCGCTTGCGTCTCAGCCGCGACGATCCACTTCACCCGGCTCGCCCCGGCATAGTCGCGCACGCGGTCGGCGAGCGCGGCGAAGTCGGCTTCTGCGCTCAAGGTCAGCGGAGCGGCTTCGAGCGCGGGCGCGAACAGCGTCGCGGCGAGAACCGCGGCGGCGCGTCGCAACCAGGCGAGCCGCTTGCCCCGCCGCGCGCGCGCCGGCGCCGGCTCGTCAGGACGGACAAGCATGCGGGTCATTGGTCACCTTGAACTGGTATTGGATTTCGGCGCCGATACGATCGGCGAGGAAACTCGTCGTCGTGGTCAGCACCGCCGCGCCGGCGAGGCCTTGCAGATTCTTGCGCAGCGCCTCCTGCAGACCGGTGATCTCGATCGAGGGGTCGCGCGTGGCCACGACGAACAGTCGAACTTCGTCCTCGACGGGCTCGATGGGTATCGCTGCGGTCAGATCGAAAGCGGAATCGGCTTGCGGCGCGCCGACGAGCGAGCGGAAATGCTCGGCGTCGAGGATGACCGGATCGGCCGCGCGCGAGACCGAGGCGATGAACAGCCGCGGCGCGCGCAATCGGCTCGCGAACGGCAGCCCGTCGCGCGCGCTGACCCGCAGGACCAGCGTTTCGCCGCCGACAACCACGGGTTGGCGCTGATCGTCGAAACAGGGCTCGAGCAGCCGCAGTTTGTCGGCCGCCGAATCGTATCGCGCGCGTTGCGGCGCGGCGTCGTCGGGGCGCGTCGTCGCCAGCGCGGCGACCGGCTCGAAGGCGAGCGCGATCGGCGCGCGCATCAGCGCCGTCCAGGCGGCGACCAGCGCGACCAACAAGCCGAGGGCGGCGGCGAGCCCGACCGCGCGCGCCGGCGTCACGATTTCGCGCATGGCGAAAGGACCGAGCGCCGCCTCGACGCTGTCGAGCGTGTCGGCGAAGACGAATTCCAGCCGCGCGCCCGCCCCGCGCGCCTCCTCACGCAAGCGATCGAGCGTCGTCGCCTCGGCGGCGCCGAGCGCCCGCCCGTCCATCGCCCTCGCCGGCAGAACGACGACCATCCTTTTGCCCTCGAGCGCCTGGCGATGCTGAACGACATAGTCGCCGACGAGCGAGAGCTTGCCGCGCAGACCGCCGACGGGGCCGATGGCGACCGCGGGCGCGTCCGGACCCGAGGGCAGCAGGATTTCCCCGGTGGCGAAGACGATGCCGGGATCGCGCGAAAAGGCCTGGCAAATCGCGGCGAGCGCCAGCCCCAGCCCGGCCGAACGGGCGTTCTCGTCGGAGAGGCGGCCGATCTGCAAATCGGAAATGCGCAAATTCCACGAATTGACGCGGCCGTTGCTGCGGCTGAGCCACAGCCTGGCGCGCCGCGACGCGACAAAGCGCGTCACCGCTTCGCGCACGGTCTGCCCGATTCCGTAGAGGCCGAAATCGAACAGCTCGGAGATCTGCGGCAGGAGCCGCGCCGGATGCGCCTCCGGCGCGAAATCGCCGGCGATCGCCTCGAACAGTTGCGCGCCCTCGCCGTTCGCGCCGACCAAGGGCACGAAGACGCGCGCCGTCATGGCGCCGGATCCAGCAGTTCGATCTCCAGACGCGAAAGGTCGGCTTCGCTCAACGCCTTGTCGAGCACGATGTGCAGAGCGCCGTCGCGGTCGAACACGCCCTCGACTTGCAACGCCTCGCCCAGCCGCAGGCGCGCGCCGCGAAGCGCGTAGGTCGTGAGCCCGGCGACGCCCTGCGCCTGGAGGGCGAGCACTTTCGTCTCTTCGCCTTCGTGGAGGAGATGGGCGAGGACGAGGCCGTCGGCGCTGAGCAAGCCGGCGGCGGGAAACCGCCATTCGCCCGCCCCTTTGGCCGCCAGGGCCGTGAATGACGAGAGAGACCGCTCCCGGCTGCGCCCGCGCCGCAGGTCGTCGAGCGCAAGCGCCGTCTGCGTGGCCACGCGCAGGGTCTGCAAAAAGCGCGCCGCCTCTCGAGGGTCGAACGTGCGGTCCATTTCAATCTCCTCAACATGACTCTCGCCGCCTCGACGAAGAGGCGCAAGGCGTCGGGGGATGCTTACGGTCTGGCCTTCGCTTCCATCACAAAGCGAGCGGTTCGCGACGACAATTCCTCGACATAGGCCGCGAGATCGCCGTTGAACTCGTTCTTCAGCCGCCGCCGCAGGAGGAGATTGGCGCCGAGCGCCTCGGCGAGCGATTGACCGCCCATGATCGCCGCCAGGAGATCGCGTTCGGGCGGCGCGATGGCGCCGGCTTGGACCGCGCCGTCGAGAAACGGCGCCGCTTCTTCGGCGTTCATCAACGGCTCGCCCGCCTCCTCGGGGAGCTCGGCGCCTTGGGTCGCCTCGATCGCGTCGAAGGAGACGAGATAGGTTTGATCCTGGCCGGCGAGACGGGTCAGAATGGCCGAACCGAGCAGCCCCGAGGCGAATTCCCGCGCGTCCTCGCACCCAGGAATCGGCGCGCTCGCGAAGGCGGCTTCGAGCTCCTCACGCGTTGGCCGGCGTCCCAGTTCGCCGCGCATTTCGGCCTTCAGCGCTTTGAGGAACGCGTTGGCGGACTTGAGCGTGTTGACGCCGACGGCGCCGTCGCCGACCAGCCACTCCTTCGGGCAAAGTCCAAGGCGCAGCGTTTCGGCGTAGGGCCGGTTCGCCGCGTCCAGGCACTTGAGGATGCGGTTGGACAATTCGAACAATTCGCTTCTTTGCTTGAACCGCCTGAGCTGCGAGGCGCCGCCCGTGAGCGCTTTCCAGGTCGACAGCGGGCCGCCGGTCGGCGCGGCCGCGCGCGGTCCGGCGGCGCGGCTCGCCACCAGCGCCGCCAGATTGTCCGCCGAGGTCGGCTCGCCGCGCCGCGCCGCGATTGGCCGATCGAGCACCTGGTCGAAATAGAAGTCGGCGGCTTCCTCGACGCC
This sequence comes from uncultured Alphaproteobacteria bacterium, assembly GCA_963842835.1. Lineage (GTDB taxonomy): Bacteria > Pseudomonadota > Alphaproteobacteria > Rhizobiales > Beijerinckiaceae > Roseiarcus. The sequence continues at coordinate 139,638 of CAWJIB010000001.1, forward strand.
GTCCGGCGGCGGATAGGCCCATGCACCGACCAGCCCCTCGGAATATCGGCGATTTGAGATCAAAAGGCGGCGAACGCGCTCGAAAAGCTGGAAAGGCTTGACGACGACAATGTCCTCGACCTCGCCGAGCGTGTCGTTGCCGTTGACGAGATTGGCCAGATGCCCGGCGAAATAGGCGACGATGTCGCGACCCGATTTGGCCGCCGGCGCAGCGCTCATGGTTCAAGTCTTTCGCGTTTTCGCCGACGGGCGGTCGAAAGCGGCAGGCGTTCGCCTCGCGCCATTATCAGCCCGATCGGCGTCTTGACAAGCGCGCTCCCCCGCCTTGCCGGCCGCCGGCGGCGGCGTTCCCGCTTCATCCCGTAATAAACTCAGGCGCCCACGAGCCCGGGACTCGACGTAATCGAGACTAGAGCTTTCACGCTTATTGCGCTGGCTGCGCAATATACTATGCTTGGCGAAAACATGCGGATTAATTCGCGACGGGACAGGAGACGACGCCATGGCCTCGAACAGCAATTCCGGTCAGAAGTTCATCTCGCGCAATCGCAAGCCGCGCGTCCACATCACCTACGAAGATCCTTACGACGCCGAAAGACTCGTTGAACTGCCCTTCGTGATGGGCGTGATGGCGGACCTTTCCGGGAACAACTCGGCGGTGGCCAAGCCGGACATGAACGATCGAGCGTTCCTCGACATCGACATGGACAACTTCGACAAGCGCATGGCGGCGATCGAGCCCGGCCTGACGATGAAGGTTCCCAACAAGCTCGGCGACGGCGAGGGCGGAGACAAGCTCGGCGTCAATCTGAAGTTTTCGAAAATGGAGGACATGTCGCCCGCGGCGATCGCGCGGCAGGTTCCGGCGATGGCCAAGCTCCTGGAGGCGCGCGAGCAATTGGCCAATTTGTTGCGTTACATGGACGGCAAGGTCGCCGCCGAGGACTCGATCAAGAAATTGCTCGCCGATCCGCAACTGATGGCGGCGATGAAGCAGAAACTCAGCCAGAAGCCTTCGGGCGACGGCTCGGCTGAATAAGGGGAAGCGCAATGGCCACGCAACAGGAACAGAAGGGCGTCGCTCCGGAAGCGCCGGTCGTCGCCGAAGCGGACGATTTCGCCGCTTTGCTCAAGCAGAATTTCAAGCCGCGCAGCGAACGCGCCGCGAGCGAAGTCGAGAATGCGGTGCAGACCCTGGTCACCCAGGCGCTCGCCGACGCGAGCCTCGTCAAGGGCGACGTCATCGACACGATCGAGGAGATGATCGCGCGTCTCGACGAAAAGCTCTCGGCGCAGATGAACGAAATCCTTCACGCGCCCGAGTTCCAGCAATTGGAGAGCGCGTGGCGCGGCCTGCACTATCTCGTCTATAATTCCGAGACCGACGCGACGCTCAAAATCCGCGTGATGAACGTCGGCAAGACCGAGCTCTATCGCAATCTGAAGCTCTATCCCGGCGCGCGCTGGGACCAGAGTCCGCTGTTCAAGAAGGTCTACGAAAGCGAGTTCGGCCAGCTCGGCGGCGAACCTTACGGCGCGCTGATCGCCGACTATCATTTCAGCCACGCGCCGACCGACGTGCAGCTGTTGCGCGATCTGTCGAAAGTCGCGTCCGCCGCCCTGGCGCCGCTGATCACCGGCGCGGATCCCAATCTGCTCGGCATGGATTCGTGGACCGAGCTGATGAATCCGCGCGACATCGGCAAGCTGATGGACACGCCCGACTACGCCGCCTGGAAGGGCCTGCGCGACGCGGTCGACGCCCGCTACGTCGCACTATGCATGCCGCGCGTCCTGTCGCGTCTGCCCTACGGCGCCAAATCGGAGCCGGTCGAGGAATTCGCCTTCGAGGAGGACACCGACGGCCACAAGGGCGCGAAATACGGTTGGATGAACGCCGCCTACGCGATGGCCGCGAACATCAATCGCGCCTACAAGGAATACGGCTGGACGGTGCGCATTCGCGGCGTGCAGTCGGGCGGCGAAGTGATCAATCTGCCGACGCATACGTTCCCGACCGACGACGGCGGCGTCGATCTGAAATGCCCGACGGAAATCGCGATCACCGATCGGCGCGAGGCGGAGCTTTCGAAGGCCGGCCTCATCTCGATCATCCATCGCAAGAACACCGACAAGGCGGCGTTCATCGGCGCGCAGTCGATCTATAAGCCGAAGCTCTACGACAAGCCCGAGGCGACCGCGGCGGACAATCTCTCCTCGCGCATTCCCTACATGTTCGCGGTGTCGCGCTTCGCGCATTATCTCAAATGCATGGTGCGCGACAAGATCGGCTCCACCAAGGAAAAAGACCAGCTGGAGAAATGGCTCAACGAGTGGATCACGCTCTACGTCGACGGCGATCCGAAGAATTCGAGCGAGGAGACCAAGGCGCGGTTTCCGCTCGCGGCGGCGAAGGTCACCGTCATCGCGGACGAGGAAAACCCGGGCTATTACGCCGCCAACTTCTATCTGCGCCCGCACTTCCAGTTGGAGGGGATGGACATCGGCATGAGCCTGGTCTCGAAGATCCCGGCCGAGAAACAATAAAAATATTCCGTAGAGCGGTCCGCATCGGCGCAAGGCCGGAAAATGCGGACCGTAATACCAATCCGACGGGCAAGACGCCCGAACAGCTTGAAGGGCGGCAAGGCCGCTCGGCGCGAAGTGCAACTCTTCAACAGGAGCTACAACGATGGCCACAGCTGACTATTTCCTCAAGATCGACGGTCTCGACGGCGAGGCGCAGGACGACAAGCACAAGGGCGAGATTCATGTCGATTCGTTCCATTTCGGCGTCTCGAACGCGGGCTCGGGCCACACGGGCACTGGGTCGGGCTCCGGCAAAGCCGTCGTGCACGACCTGCATTTGTCCAAGCACTCCGACAAGGCATCGCCCAATCTGTTCATCGCGTGCTGCAACGGCAAGTCGATCGGCAACGCGATCGTGACCATGCGCAAGGCGGGCGGCGACAAGCCGGTGGAATATCTCGTGTACAAGCTGACGGAAGTGTTCGTGTCGAGTAGCAACATGAGCGCCAGCGAGGGCGGCGGCATCGCCCAGGAGAGCCTCTCGCTCAATTTCTCCAAGGTCGAATGGTCCTACAAGCCGCAGAACGCCGACGGCTCCGCGGGCGCCGCCATCCAGACGGGCTACGACATCAAGAAGAATGCGAAGGTCTGATCGAAGCCGATCCGAGCCGGCCGGCTTCGCGCCAGAAGAAGCCCGCCGGCGCCGCAAGGCGACGCGACGCGCCGTCTGCAGCGCGCGTCCCGTGGATGACGACGGTTGCGCCCGCTTTCTTTCAAGGCCGATCCATACGATGGCCGACGGACGAAACGATCGCCTGGCGCCGCTCCGCTTCGATCTGGAGATCGGGGAAACGCGCGACTATAGGCCCGGATTCGCGGGATAGCGCATTTCGGCGATTGGCGACGCCGTGATGCGCACCGGCTTCGGTCTCGAGCGCGCCGCGGCGATCCAGCCTTCGTTGGAACCTGAAAGGCTCGTAAATTCGGTCTTGAACCGACCGTCGTCTCGGAAATGTTGGATAAGCTTAGACCCCATGGAGAAAGCGTCAGGCGTCTTTGGCGCGAAGACGGAACAGGTCGTCGCTTCAAAGGCGCGACAGCCGCCGCACTGCCGAGGGAGGACAGGAAATGAGCGTCAAAATCGGCTTTCCGCACGATCCGGTCCAGACTGCGAAGAAGAAAGAAGCTACGCTCAAGGATCTTCTGAATACGCGCACGCGGGCCTGGTCTTCCTATGTCGACGGCCTGTCGTTGGCTTACGACGCAGCCTACAGCCTGCACACCGGCACGCTTTCGGGAATTCGCGAGAAGATTCGCAACGAGCTCGAATTCATGCGCAGCGTCCTGTTTGGGGCGATACTTCCTTCGGCTCTAGGCGGCGGCGTTTCCGTGCTCGTATCCGACAATGCGAAGGTGATGATGTCAGGTCTATTCGACATCGCGAAGAAAAATCAGAAGACGCTGGCGGACATGGCGGTCGGCGGCCTGAATTCCGTCGCCAAGGACCTGACGAAGTTGGAAGCCTCGAACGCGCTCAATTCAGTCGTGCCGAAGTTCGACGGCGAATGGAATGCGGTCGCCGATTCTCCGTTGCGGTTCTTCCTGAAGCTCGAGAAGTCGATCAACGACTTTGGCACGGACGCGGTCAGCGCGATCGAGCGAATGAAGCGGCAGGGCAGCGGAGCCACCCTGGAGGACTTCATCGCGACGCTGGACGGCTACCTCCTGAGCCCGTTCATCCAGAAGGCCCCGATGGTCAGGGACTATCTGTACAGCGACAAGGATCTCGCGCCGGTCTTCGAAGTGTTCATGTGGGTCGTTTGGGCGAAGCAACGCGACGTCAATTACTGGTCGACGCAGATCGGCCGCGCGACCGAGCCGGACGACCGCTCGCTGATCGGCAAGATCTGGGAGGCCGCGTGGAGCGAAGAGGACGCCAACAATCGGGTCTTCGCCGACGCCGCCGTCGAACGCCTCGATCCGATCCTGGCGCGGCTGACGGCTTGCGGGATCAATCCCAGCGAAGTGACGCAATATCTCGGCGACCAGACGAGCCGGCGCTTTCTCAATATTCTCTGGGTTCGCTTTCTCGGCCAGAAGCATCATGGGTCCCTGCTCGGCGACCTGGTGGACAATCTCGACGCGAAACAGCCGAAATCGGTGTTCGACGGCGGGCCGATCACCCGGCCGATGCGGTTGTTGTGAGGACCGGCAGGCGATTGACCTCTCGCGAAGGAGCAGAAAAGGCGGCGCTCGCCCCGTGGGTTTCGGCGGCCAGCCCGAAAGAGCCGAGGTCCGCAATTCTGTCGATCGAAAGGCAGGCGGCGATCGTCGCTCTTCGCAAACGCCATCGCCGCTCGACGACGATTATGGGGAGATGGCCGGCGCAAGCGGGAGGGAGCCATCCGAGCAATTTGCGCCGCCGCGCGGAGTTGTGCATAGTTTGACGAGGCTTCATATGGCGATCCGGCGGTTGGGCCGAGAATTTGTGAGAGCGGCCGAAGTCCGGGCGCTTTGTAGGCGCGGCCGTTGGCCGCGCCGGTTCGGGCGTGTCGACATTCACAGAACGAGGCGCTGCGCGCCGGACGCGGTCAACGCCCGCGTTTACGAGAGACCGCCGCCCGGAGTTCTGCCCCTCTTACGAAAATTTTCTTGAACGTAGGCGACGCCGATGGCAACGAACAAGAACGACCGCCTCGCTCCGCCGCTGATGTATGCGTTCCGCGCCGCGCACGAGAAACGCGACGCCAAGCAGCGGCTCGACTTACGCGACGAGGCGGGCGAGCGGGTGATCGCTGCGCGGCGCGTGACGACGCGCTCGCCAATTTCGGAATCCGGCCTGCGGCGCGAGGTGATGACGGATCTGTTGGGTCTGCTCAATACGACGAACCTCGACGCCGCGGAGGATTTGTCGACGCTTGCCGCCGTGCGCAGCTCCATCTTGAATTACGGTTTTCCCGATCTCTCCTGGCGCACGATCGACGAGAACAGTCTGTCCGATGTCGCGCGCGAAATCGAGGTTGCGCTGACCGATTTCGAGCCTCGTCTCGCGCGCGGCTCGATCAAGGCGTCGCGCGACGCGAGCGTCGCGGTCGAGGATCTGCAAGCTGCGCTTTCTCGTCAAGGCCGATCTGCGCGCGCAACCCGTCAATGTTCCCGTGGAATTCGTCGCCGAGGTCGAACTCGACGGCAAGATCAAGAATCGATCGGGTGTGACGCGATGAACCGTGAATTCCTCGAATTCTACAATCGCGAACTTTCGCTCCTGCGCGAACAGGCCGGCGAATTCGCGCAGGAATACCCCGGCGTCGCCGAGCGCCTGGGCGGCCTGGTGGCCGATCGGCTCGATCCGATGATCGCCGGCCTGCTCGAAGGCGCGGCGTTTCTGGCCGCGCGCGTGCAGCTCAAACTCAAGCATGAATTCGCGGATTTCACCACCAATCTCATCGATCAGCTTGCGCCGCATTATCTCGCGCCGACGCCGTCGTTTCTTCTCGCGCAAGTTCAGCCGAAATTCGGCGATCCGGCCTTGCGCGAGGGCCGCGTCATCGCTCGCGGCGCCTATTTCGACGCGGCGTATCGCGAACTCGAGCGCAACATCGCCTGTCGCTTCAAGCTGACGGCGCCGATCGCGCTCTGGCCGTTCGAGATCGCGCGGGCCGAATATTTCGCCAGCGCCGGGCCATTGCAGGCGCTCGGCCTGCCGCTCGGCGTCGAATGCGCGGCCGGCCTGCGCTTGCAGCTGAACGTGCGCGCCGCGCCGCGCATCGAGGACGAACCAGCCGACAAGGAGGCCGAGACGCGGCCGGAACTGCGTTTCTCGGCGTGCCGCGTCAAGGACTTGCGCGTTCACCTGCTGGGCCAGGAATCCGACGCGATCGCGCTCTACGAACAGATGTTCGCGCATTGCCGGGGCGTCTATTTTCGTTTTCTCGACGCCTTCGGCGATCCCGTGGTCGTCAGGGGCGCCGACGAAATGTTGCGCCAGATCGGTTTCGACGAAGACGAGGCGCTGCTCCCCAACGACAAGCGCCTGTTTCGCGGCTTCGATTTCCTGCGCGACTATTTCGTCTTTCCGCGCCGATTTCTCGGCTTCGATCTGATCGGGCTCGGCGCGATCGCGCCGCGCCTCGCCGCCAAGACGGTCGACGTCGTTCTCGTCTTCGACGAAGTCAATCCGCGCCTGGCCTCCGCCGTGCGCAAGGAATTCTTCGCGCTCTACGCGGCGCCCGCGGTCAATCTGTTCGAAAAGACGGTCGATCGCATTCCCGTGAAATCCAACCAGCACGAATACCCTGTCGTGCCCGACCGCAGCCGCGCGCTCGACTTCGAGCCGAACCGCATCCTCAACGTTTTCGCCCATATTCCCGGCGTCACGCAGAAGGTCGCGGTCGAACCGCTCTATTCGGCCGCCGCCGGGCGCAGCGCCTCGGGGCTGTGCTACACCGTCCGCCGCCTGCCGCGCCGCCGCACCATCGAAGAGCGCAAATACGGGCAGAAGTCCGATTACACCGGCACCGACATGTTCCTGTCGCTGGGCGAGCGCTCCGATCCCGAAGAGGTCAACCGCGTCGCCGAATTGAGCGTGCAGGCGTTGTGCACGAACCGCCATTTGACGGAACATCTGCCGGTCGGCGAGGGCGGCGCCGATTTCCGTCTTCTCGACGACGTCGATCTCGAAATGCGCTGCATTGCCGGGCCGACGCGGCCGCGCGAACCGACGATGACCGCGATGGTCGGCAAAACGCAAGGGGCCTCGATCGGCGACGTCGCCTGGCGCCTCGTCAACATGCTCAGCCTCAACCATCTCGGCCTCGTCGAGCGCGCGGCGGGCGACGGCGCAAAATCGCTGCGCGAGATTCTCGTTCTGTTCGCCGACGTTTCCGACAGCGCCACCGAGCGCAAGATCAGGGGCCTGCGAAGCCTCGACTCGCGGCCGATCGTTCGGCGCGTCCGCCAGCCGCAGGGCGCCGCGGCGGCGCGCGGCCTCGAGGTCGCCATGCTGATCGACGACAAGGCCTTCGAGGGCTCCGGCGCGTTTCTGATGGGGGCCGTTCTCGATCGCTTCTTCGCCGAATATGTCGCGATCAATCACTTCACGCAGGTGGTCGTGCGCACGAGCGAGCGCGGCGAAATCATGCGGTGGCCGCCGCGACTGGGCATGAGGGGCGTCTCGTGAGTTTCCGCGACGAACTCGTCGCCGAGCCATGGCGCTTCGACATGCTCGCAACGCTCAGGCGTTTCGAGCGGGAGAACGCGGAGAAGCCGCGCCTCGGCGACGCGGCGACGCTCGCCGAGGAATATCTCGTCGTCTCGCAAAACCCGTATATGGAGTTCCCCGCCTCCAATCTCGAAGGCGCGGTTGTCGAGCCGTCCGGGCGGATGCGCCTCGTCGCGCGCTTCCTCGGCATGTTCGGTCCGCAAGGCGCGCTGCCGCTGACGACCACCGAAGAGAGCTATCTCTGGCTGCTCGAACGCGACGACGCCTTTCCGCGTTTCGCCGACATCTTCCAGCGCCGCTTCATCGCGCTGTTTTTTCGCGCCTGGGCGGACGCGCGTCCGATCGCACAGAACGACCGGCCCGGCGAGGATCGGTTTCGCGCCTATGTCGGTTCGATGATCGGGGTCGGCACGCCGCTGTTCCGCGACGCGGATTCGCTGTCCGATTTCGCCAAGATGGAATATGCGGGCCTGCTCGCGCCGCGGGTCAAGAGCGCTTCGCGGCTGCGCTCGCTGCTTTCCGGATTGTTCGCCGCGCGCGTCGAGATCGACGAATTCGTCGGCGCCTGGCTGACGCTGGAGGTCGACGAGCGCTCACGCCTCGGGGCGCGCCACAGCCGGCTGGGGAGCGACTGTGTGCTTGGCGCCAGCATGTTCAGCGTCAGCGACAAGTTCCGCGTTCGCGTCTTCGTGCGCGATTTCGCGCAATACCAGCGCTTCCTGCCGGGATCGTATTGCGCGCGGGAGATCGCCGACGCGGTGTTCCTCTATGTCGGCGAGGAATACGACTGGGACATGGAGCTGGCGATTCCCGCCGGAGAAATCACGCCGGTTCGTCTTGGGCAAGGCGCCAGGCTCGGCTGGACGAGCTGGATGGCGCCGAATTGGTCGAAGACCGACGAGACGATCCGCAGGGACGCGAGATTTCATGTCGTCAGCCGTCTGGCGCAGGAGCGCAGGGCGACCCACGAGAATTAGCGATGGAGGAAACCATGGGCGCGGACATCAGCGTCGAATCGGTGGCCGGCAAACTCAACCGCGTCGGTTACGAGGCCTTCATCCAGGCGCTGCGGCAGGCCAAGAGCGCCGGCAATCGCAACATCGAGCTCGGCCATTGGATGCTGCACCTCCTGCAGAAGGAGCGCGCCGATCTCGCCCTGACGGCGGACCATTTCAAGCTGAACCGCGCCAAGCTGCTCGCCGATACGACCGCCGTCGTCAACGGCTTCCGCAAGAACGAGACGGAAATGCCGGGCATCTCAAACCAGGTCGCGGACGCGCTCGATCGCGGCTGGCACTATGCGACGCTGCTGTTCGGCGAGACGCAGATCCGCACCGGCCATCTCCTGGTCGCGATGCTCAAGTCGATCGAGCTGCGGCGCGCGCTCGTCGGCATTTCGCCGGAATTCGCCAAGATCCCGGTCGACGAAGTCGCGGCGAGCCATCGCTCGATCTGGGCCGAGTCGGAAGAGGGCAACCTTCGCCCGATGGATGGTTCGGGCATCGCCGCCGCGAGTTCCGAAGGGACGACCGCGGCGCCCGGCGCCAAGGGCACCACGGCGCTCGATCGCTTCAGCCAGGATCTCACCGCCAAGGCCAAGTCGGGCGGCATGGACCCGATCCTCGGCCGCGACGAGGAAATCCGCCAGATCGTCGACGTGCTGATGCGGCGGCGCCAAAACAACCCGATCCTCACTGGCGAAGCGGGCGTCGGCAAGACTGCGGTCGTCGAAGGCTTCGCCCAGCGGATCGCCTCCGGCGACGTGCCGCCGCCGCTGCGCGGCGTCAAGCTCCACGCGCTCGACATCGGCCTGATGCAAGCCGGCGCCTCGATGAAGGGCGAATTCGAGCAGCGTCTGCGCTCGGTGATCGACGAAGTGCAGGCCTCGCCGACGCCGATCATCCTGTTCATCGACGAAGCCCATACGTTGATCGGGGCCGGCGGCGCGGCGGGCACGGGCGACGCGGCCAATCTCCTCAAGCCCGCTCTCGCGCGCGGCACGTTGCGCACTATCGCGGCGACGACCTGGGCCGAATATCGGCAATATTTCGAGAAGGACCCCGCGCTGACGCGGCGCTTCCAATCCATCTACATCGGCGAGCCCGACGTCGCCACCGCCGCGGTGATGCTGCGCGGCCTCGTCGGCCCGATGGAGAAGCACCACAAGGTGCGCGTCAGCGACGAGGCGATCGTCGCCGCCGTCAATTTCTCCCATCGCTACATCCCCGCGCGGCAATTGCCCGACAAGGCCGTTAGCCTGCTCGACACGGCCTGCGCGCGCGTGGCGATCAGCCAGCACGCCAAACCGGCCGCGATCGAGGACGCCGAGGTCGCGATCGCGTCGTTGGAAAGCGAGAAGCAGTCGCTGGCGCGCGAACGCGACCTCGGCTCCGCCAACGAAGAGCGCATCGCCGAGATCGACGCCAGTCTCGTCAAGCAGCGCGAACGCCTCGCGGCGGTCGAAGCCGACTGGGCCAGGGAGCGCGCGCTCGTCGAGGAAATCCTCGCGTTGCGCGACGAGATCGCCGCCGAGCCGATCGGCGCCGCCGCGGTCGAGCCGACCCAACCGGCGCCGGCGCCGGAAGCCGAGCCCGCCGCTCCGCGCGTCGACATCGCCGCTGTCGCGGCGCCGGACGGCGCCGTCGTTCTGAGTGAGGCGGAAGCCGCGCGCGCGGCCCTGCGCGCCAAGGTCGGCGAGCTCGGCGACATCGGTCCCGACAAGCGCATGATCTACGCCCATGTCGACGAGCAGGCGGTCGCCGCCGTCGTCTCGGACTGGACGGGCATTCCCGTCGGCAAGATGGTCGCCGACGAGGTCGAGACGGTGCTCCACCTCGCCGAAATTCTCAACCGCCGGATCATCGGGCAGAGCCACGGCCTGGCGATGATCGCCAAGCGTATCGAGACCAACCGCGCTAGGCTCGACAATCCCAACAAGCCGATCGGCGTATTCATGCTGTGCGGCCCCTCGGGCGTCGGCAAGACCGAGACGGCGCTGGCGCTCGCCGAAACGCTCTATGGCGGCGAGCAGAACATCATCACGATCAACATGTCGGAGTTCCAGGAGGCGCACACCGTCTCGACGCTCAAGGGCGCGCCGCCCGGCTACGTCGGCTACGGCGAAGGCGGGCGTCTGACCGAGGCGGTGCGCCGCCGGCCCTACAGCGTGATCCTGCTCGACGAAATCGAGAAGGCCCATCCCGACGTGCACGAGATTTTCTTTCAGGTGTTCGACAAGGGCGTGATGGAGGACGGCACGGGCCGGCGCATCGATTTCAAGAACACGCTGATCCTGCTCACTTCCAATGTCGGCACGGAGGTCATCATGCGCGCCGCCGAAAGCCCGTCGCCGCCCGAGCCGGAAGCGCTCGCCGCGCGAATGCGGCCCGCGCTGCTGGAGGTCTTCCCGCCGGCGCTGCTCGGGCGCATCGTCACCATCCCCTATTATCCGCTGTCGCCGGAGATGCTCGCCGGCATCGTGCGCCTGCAGCTCGGCCGCATCGGCAAGCGGATCGAGGACCACCACCGCGCCCGGTTCGTCGCCGAGCCGAGCGCGGTCGATCATATCGTCTCGCTGTGCAACGATCCCGATTCGGGCGGCCGGGTGATCGACAACGTCATCACCAACACGATCCTGCCCGCGCTGTCGCGCGAAATCCTCAAGCGCTCGTTGGCGCGCGAGGAAATCCACGAAGCGAAGGTGTCGGCGGCGAACGGCGCGTTCGTCTACGAAGTGAGCTGACGAGCCGTCGCAAGGGCGCGCCGGCGCCGAACCGATGAGGAGCGAGGCATGGCCAATCGTTTTGAACAGGTCGACGAAATCGTCCCCGACGCGATCACGATCATCCTGGAGCAACGCTCGGACGGGCAATGGGCCAAGGTCTTTTGCCCGAGCAGCGCGCACGACGCTCTGCTCGAGGACAGGATGAGCGAGCCGATCGCGCCTAAGGACGCGCTGTCCGGCGCGGTCAAGCTTGCCAACGAACTGCAATTGGCGATCGTCGTGCTCGATCCCGACGCGGTTTGGAAAAGGGAATGGGGCGAGCTATACCGCTGGCAAGATGACGCCGAGGAATCCTGATCGCGAACGAAGCGAAGCGCCGGCGATCCGGCGCCGCTTGCGGCGGGCGCTTCTCGTCCTCGCGGCCCTGGCCGGGTCGTTCGCTCCGGCCCGCGCCGACCTTCGCGTCTGCAACAAAACGAAGGTTCTGATCAATCTCGCGGTCGGCGCGAACGCCGGCGCCGACTTTTCGACCGAAGGCTGGTGGACGGTGACGCCGGGCTCGTGCGCGACGCCGATCAAGGGGCCGCTGAAGGGCCGCTTCGTGTATCTCTACGCCACCGACATCGACGCCGCCGACGTGCTGAAAGGCGCGGTTTCGATGTGCGTCGACCGCGGCAAGTTCAAGGTTTTCGGCATTTCGGATTGCTGGCGGCGCGGATTGCAAGCGGTCAATTTCGCCGAGATCGACACGCTGGATTCGCCGGACTGGACGACGTTTCTGACCGACGTCGGCAAGTAGCGGCTCACCGCCCGTTCTTCATCGAGTTGAGATCGTCCTCGGGCAGCACGTCGCGCAGCAGGCTGAGGAAATCGCGCGCGGCGAGCGCCTTGGCGCGATCGAGCAGGTAAGGCGCGGGGCTCGACGGCTCGACGCGCCGCATATGGCTGGCGACGTTGTCGATAAGGGCGAGGGCCGCCGCGCGCGAGGGCGCGGGCTCCGCGGGGGCGCGCGGGAATTCGGCGCTCGGCGCGCCCGAGAGGCCGCTGACCGGCACGGTGAAAGCGCCGTCAGCGCCGACGAACACCCGCGCGGCGTCGGCGTGGGCGGGCGCCAGCAATTTCATTACGTCGTAGAGATTCTTGCCTAGGGTCTCGCGCGCCTGGCCGATCAGCAGCAGCGCGGGGCTCGACGGCTCGCAGGCGGTGAAATAGCCGAGCGCCGCGCCGAGCGCCGCATCGACGTCGGCGAGCGTCGCGAATGCGTCCGTCGCCATCGCCGTTTCCGCCCGGGCGGCTTGCGCGCTGGCCTCGACGCCGGACGCTTCGGGCGCCAGCGTCGGGTCGCGCTTGGCGAGCGCGCCTTGCAGGAAGTCGCTCATGCGCCCGAGGAGCGGGGCGAGCGCGTTGAAGCTGATCGCCTGCTCGAAGCCGACGCGTTCGGCCGAGACGGCGCGGATGGTCTCGACGGCGGAGCGCGCCGCGCGCAAGTCCCTCGCCGCCGCGGCGAGCTTGTCGAGATCGACGTTCATTAGGATCTTGTCGATCGCGCTCGCCGAGGGAAGGCTCTCGCCCTCGCGCGCCCGGGCGTCGCCCGAGGCGACAAGCTGGGCGCGAAACACAAAGACGCCGTCGCGCTGCGTCTCCGCCAGCGGCGCATATTGCAGCGGCAGCGCCACGACGGGCCCGTCGTCGAGCGTGGCCAGTTGCACCAGGCGGGCGGCATAGTCGCCGTCCTCGGCGCGCGGATGCGCGTCGTCCCAGTGGTTGACCAGCAGCCAGGCGATCGCGCTGAGCCAATGCGCGAAACCTTGGAGATCGCGGTTGAGAATGGCGAGCTTGGCCATGAGCACGAGAAGGCGAAGGTCGTGCGAGCGTTCGAGCAGCTTGCCGGCCGCTTCCAAGGCGGCGTTGAAGTCGATCGTCTTGCGGTCGAAGCTGAAATAGGCGGCGGGCAATTGCCCTTCCGTCGCCGCCATGAAGTTCATGAAGTCGGAATCGCCGATGAGATCGAGGTCGGGGCCGCATGGATCGTCCGGGGAGACCGGAGGCAGGGCGGCGGCGGCGTCGGGCGTTTCGACCATGGCGGGGCTCGGGCTCCGTCTGCGGCGGGCGGGCGCTGGCCAACAGGCCTCGCGGACCGTAATTCCATATCGTCATCATAGCCGATCCTTCGGCGCCGGAAAGCCGTTATTGAGCGTCTTCGGCTGGCGGATCGGCTTGTCTAGCGCGGCTGCGGCCGCCAAGGTTAAACTCGGGCGTCAGGCCGCCAGCCGCGCCCCGTCGCGAAGGCTCGGCGGCAAACGGGCGAGGACGCGAGGATGGCTACGGATTACGACTACGAATTGAATCCGCCCAAGCTCTCCAAACAAAAGGATCTGGACACCTGCTGGGCTTGCTGCATGTCGGCGCTTCTGGCCGCGAACATGTCGCCCAGGAAGGCCAGCGAAGACGACCTCGTCAAGCAATACGCGACGACGCCGACCGGCGGCGTCACGATCCCCAAGCTGCAAGTCATCGCCAAAGATTTCGGCTATTTATTCAATGCGTTCGAGGGCGCCGCCGACGCGCGCTCGATATTGACCGACAAATTCATCATCGACCGTCTGCGCAGCAACGGCATGCTGATGGCGGCCTGGCGAATTCATGATCCGGCCAAGCCGACCGAGGTATTCTTCCACGCGCAGATCGTCTGGGGCGTCATTTATTTGTCGACCCAGGACATCGGCTCGGCGCGCGCCTTATTGCACACGATGAATCCGTGGACGGCGAAATATGAGCTCTATCCGTTGTTTTCGGTCTATCGCTCCGACAATATGCCCTTGTTCACTTGCTGGCCAAGCTCAGGCTCTGGCTGAAAAGGGCCAGACCGTAACCGCCTGAGAGAAGGAAGCCGGCGCGTTTTGCAGCGACGACGAGGACTTCATGGGCGACAATCTCTCGCAAGACGATCGCATCGGCAAATTGACGACGCCGCTGGGCGACGACAAGCTCGTGCTCTCGCGTTTCGACGGCGGCGAGTCGCTGAGCGAGCTGTTCGAATTTCGCATCGAAGCGATCTCCACGGAAGCCAACGTCGATTTCAACGCGGCGCTCGGCAAGAGCGTGACCGTCATGCTGAAGACGGCCGACGGCCAGAGTCGATACTTCAACGGGCTTCTGGCCGAGGCGCGCTGGGCCGGCCGGCGCGAATCTCTCTACGCCTATCAGCTCGTGATCCGACCGTGGCTCTGGCTCCTGTCGCTGACCTCGGACTGCCGCATCTTTTCGCAGAAGTCGCCGCGCGACATCGTCAAGCAGGTGTTCACGGACCGCGGCTTCTCCGATTTCCGCGACGAATTGAAATCCTCCTATCCGACGCTCGAATATTGCGTGCAATATCGCGAGACCGATTTCGTTTTCGTCAGCCGCCTGATGGAGCAATACGGCATCTATTACTTTTTCGAATATTCCGACGGAAAGCACACGCTCGTGCTCGCCGACATGAAGGCGAGTTCCAAGCCGGCCGACGGCCTGAGTTCGGCGCCGTTCCTGCCGGTGAGCGAGGGCGGGCGCCGGCAGCTGCAACACCTTGAAGAGTGGTCGCGCGGGCGCGAAGTCGAAAGCGGTTCCTTCAAGCTGAACGACTACGACTACAACAAACCCGGCGCCAACCTGCTCGCCGATTCCGACAAGCCCGGCGGCTATGCGCATGACTCGATGGAGATGTACGATTATCCCGGCGAATATGCCGATCGCGGCGTGGGAGCGACGCTCGCGCAGGTCGAGGCCGAAGCGGCGCAGTCGCTCGACGATCGGCGCACCGGAACCGGCTCGGCTCTTTCGCTCTACCCCGGCGCGCTGGTGACGCTGACGCAGCACCCGGTCGGCGCCGAGAACCAGGAATATCTCGTTGTCGCCTGCTCGCATTTCTTCGACGGTCAGCGCTACCGCTCGGGCGGCGGCGGCCATCAGCCGAGCTATCTCGGCAATTTCGAGTTCACGCCGAGCAGTCGACAATTCCGGGCCGAACTCGATACGAAGCGTCCGCACGTCGCCGGCGTGCAATCGGCGCTCGTCGTCGGCAAACAGGGCGAGGAGATCGACGTCGACGAGCAGGGCCGCATTTGCGTGCAGTTCTACTGGGACCGCAAGAAGAAGGCCTCGCGCCGCGTGCGCGTCGCGCAATTCTGGGCGGGCAGCCATCGCGGAGCGTTGTTCCTGCCGCGCATCGGCGACGAAGTGCTGATTCAATACGAGGAGGGCGATCCCGACCGGCCGGTCGTCGTCGGCTCGGTCTACAACGGCGCGAACGAGGTCGTCGCGAACCTGCCCGCAAAGAAGACGCGTTCGGGGATTCTCACGAAATCCAGCAAGAACAGCGCCGGCTACAACATGCTGCTGTTCGACGACACCGCCGGCGACGAGCACGTCAAGCTGCGCGCGCAGAAGGCGCTGATGTTCAAGTCGCTCGGCGACGAAACGCGCGACATCAACGGCAGCCAGACCGAGACCGTCGGCGGCGACGAGACGATCAACGTCGGCGGGCCGACCGGCGGCGGCAATTTCACGCTGAACGCGCTCCAGACGATCACGCTCAACGTCGGGCCGAACGGGTCGCCGCTGACCCAGGTCGTCATGACCACGTCGAGCATAACGCTCAACATCGGCCCGAGCGGGATGATGAACCAGATCGTCATGGACGCGACCGGAATTACGCTGTCCTCCACGATGGGGGTATCCGCGGTCATGATCCAACCGAGCGGCGTGACGATTACGGCGCCGATAATCACCCTGGCCGGCGACGCCGCGATCAACGTGGCCGCCCAGGCCGTCATTGTGGGCGCGGTTCTCAATACCCCGAGTCTGGTCGCGGGGGCGGCCGTCGTCAGCGGCATCCCGGTGTGAGGAGGCGAAAATGTCCTCCCGCATCCGCTTTTCCACCGCCCGCGACGTCTTCGAGGCGTTCAAGGACTTGCGTCGGATCGCGCCTGCGCCCGGCGACGCCTCCGCGCCGCTCGATTATGCGCGCGGGTTGCTCGTCTCTCGGCGCCCGATCGACGCGATCGTGTTTCTGGCCTGCCTGCTGCCGCGCCGCGAAGCGGTCTGGTGGGCGCGTCAGTGCGTCGGCGCGATTCTGGGACCGCGCGCCGAGGATGACGCCTTGCGCGCAGCCGACGCATGGGTTCGCGCGCCCGAGGAGGAGCGCCGCCGCGCCGCGCTCGAAATCGGGACGGCGGGCGACCCGGAGCGTGCGACGACCTGGCTCGCCCTCGCGGCTGGCCGCTCCGGCGGCAGCGTGAGTGCGCCCGATCAGAAGCCGATCGCTCCGGGCCCGGCGGCTTGTGCGCAGGCGGCGAACGCTGCGATCGTGCTGGCGATAACAGGAGGAGACCCGCGGGCCATCGGCGCCTGGACCGTCGCCTGCGTCGAGGCGGGGATTCGTTTCGCCGAAGGGGGCGAGGCGCGCGTGATCGCGCCCAAATCCCTCGACGCCAAAGCCCCGCCGGCCGCCGACGCGGGGCTGGCGCAAAAGCGCGAATGATGATTGTGTCGCTGCTTTCAGACGAAAGCGGTGGGACGCGATGCAGGACGACGAGGCTCTGATCCAGGCGCGGGCGCTGCTTTCGCGCGCGCCGCTGTTCGACGGCCACAACGATCTGGCCTGGGTCATCGAGAAAGACGCCAAGGCGCGCGGCGACGTCCTCGCCTATGATCTCACCCGCGTGCACGAAAAAGGCGACACCGACATTCCGCGCCTGCGCGAGGGGCTGGTGGGCGCGCAGTTCTGGTCGGCGTTCCAGCCGACCAGCGCGCCGCATCCCGCGCGCACGACGCTGGAGCAGATCGACCTCATCCGCCGCATCGAAGCGGCTCATCCGGATGTCTTCCTGCCCGCGCGCGGCGCCGCCGATTTCGCCAGAGCCCGGCGCGCCGGCAAGATCGCCTCCTACATCGTGGTCGAAGGCGGCGTCGGCCTCGAGAATTCCCTCAGCGTCCTGCGCGTCTGGCATGCGGCGGGCGCGCGGATGCTGATCCCCTGTCACAACGAAACGCTCGACTGGGTCAATTCGGCGACCGACGCGCCGCGCCATCGCGGCTTCAACGCCTTCGGCCGCGCGGTGATCGGCGAATGCAACCGGCTCGGCATGATCGTCGACGGCGCCCATGTCTCGCACGAGGGGATCCGGCGCCTGCTCGACGTCAGCGAGGCGCCGATCCTGCTTTCCCATACCAACGCCTTCTCGCTTTGCGATCATCCGCGCAACGCCCCCGACGACGTGCTGCGCCGCCTCAAGGAGACGGGCGGCGTCGTCATGGCGACCTTCGTGCCCGGCTTCGTCTCGCAGCCCCTGCGCGACTGGCTCAAGCGCTCGCGCGACGCCTACGGCAAGGCGCCGCTCGCCGCCGATCCCAAGGCCCAGCTCGCCGAGCTGGAGACGCGGCACGGTCCCGCGCCGCGCGCCACGCTCGAAGAGGTCGCCGACCACATCGTCTATCTCGTGGAGAGCGCGGGAATCGATCACGTCGGCATCGGCTCGGATTTCTTCGGCGGCGCGCAACCCGTCGGCCTCGAACACGTCGGCCGCTTCCCCCATCTTTTCGCCGAACTGATCCGCCGTGGCTTTTCCGAGCGCGACCTGACCAAGATCGCCTCGCGCAACGTGCTGCGCGTCATGCGCGACGTCGAGCGCGTGGGCGAAACGCTGCGCGAAGTGCGCGAGCCGGCGATCGGGCGGATCGAGGATTATCCGGGGGCGTGAGGGGGCGGCGAAGCGCCCCGCCCGTAACTCGCCAACCTCGCCCGGCCACGCCGCCCGGGCAAGGGGCCGTCAACTCGCGTTGCCTAGCGCGCGATGACGGCGGAGTCTGGCGCAATCTAAAGACAGCGCGCTTACGCCAAGCCCGCCCATTCTCACGCGCCCGCCCGCAGCAATCGCTCGCGCCTCAGCGCCGCCGTCAGCGTGTCGACGCCCGCGTAGACATGGCCGACGAGGCCCGCCCGCTCAGCGCCGGCGACATTGGCTGCGCTGTCGTCGACGAACAGCGTTTCGTCCGGCGCCGCGCCGAGCCGGGCGAGGCAGCGCAGATAGGCCTCGGGGTCGGGCTTGCGGGCGCGAAATTCGGCCGAGACGAATATGCGGTCGCCGAAGATCAGGCGCAGCTCGGGAAAGATGGCGTCGATCTCACGCGCGACCAGCAGGTTGTTGTTGGTCAGCACGGCGACCCGCGCCTTGCGCGCGATTTTCTCGGCGAGCGCGAGCGCTTCAGGGAGGGGCGTCACAGCGCCCCGCAGCGCCGCGATCCATTGGCCGAGCGTCAGCGCGTAGCCCAGGCGCGCGCCGAAGCCGCTGAGGTAGGATTCGGCGCCCATCGCCCCGAAGTCGCCGAGATCCTCGTAGCCGGACCCCCAAATCGCCGCCTCGACGAAGGACGGCGCCTTTGCGCAGACGCGCGCGAGGCAGGCGACGCGCGCGTCGCGGTCGTAGCGGCAGAGAACTTCGTTCATGTCGAAAAGAACGGTTGAGATCAACGGTTTGCCACGCCTGCCCGGGTTTCCCCGTCGACATTAGCATCCGGCGCCCGCGAACGGCGAGGCGGGATTCGAGCGGGGCGTCACTTGAACGTCTATGTTGCGGCGCACAATTATATTGAACGGATCTTGGGCAACGGGAAGGCGCCGGCCATGAGTTTGATCGACAACGCGCTCGGCTTCCTGGGTCTTCGCAACTCCGCGCCGGCTTGGCCGCCCGAGCGGCTCTCGCTCGCGCTTCAGGGCGGCGGCTCGTTCGGGGCGTTCACCTGGGGCGTGCTCGACCGGCTGCTCGACGAGCCGGGCGTCGCGTTCGACGCCATCAGCGGATCGAGCGCCGGCGCGGTCAACGCGGTGGTTCTCGCCTCGGGCATGATCGATGGCGGGCGCGAGGGGGCGAAAGCGCGACTCGCGCGGTTCTGGAAACGGATGAGCGACGCGGCCGCGTTCGTGCCCGCCGCCTCTCTGGCGAGCTCGCCGCTGGGCGCGGGCCTCGGCTTCGTCGCGCGCGCGCTTTCGCCCTATCAGTTCAATCCCTTCAATCTCAACCCGCTGCGCGAGGCGCTGGCGGCGGAGGTCGATTTCGAACGCTTGCGCGCGCGATCGCCGATGAGGCTGCTGATCGGCGCGACGCGGGTGCGCGACGGCAAATTGCGGATCTTCGCCAACGGGGAGTTGACGGTCGATGCGGTGCTCGCCTCGGCCTGCCTTCCGCTCATACATCACACGATCGAAATCGGCGGCGAGCCCTATTGGGACGGCGGCTACGCCGCCAATCCGCCGCTGCTCCCGCTCGTTCAGGCGTCCAAAGCCGACAATGTGCTGATCGTGCAGGTGACGCCGACTTCGTCCGAGCGGCTGCCCAAGACGCCGCGCGAAATCGCCAAGCGGCTCGAGCAGATTCATTTCAACTGCACGCTGAATTCAGAACTCGAAGCGCTCAAATACGGCATGATCGTCGGGGCGACGCCGAAGCTGCGGCGATTGCGCGTCGGCCGCATCTCCGCGCAGGACGAATTCGCGGGACTCGAAGAGGAAAGCGCGGCAAATCTTGGCTGGAGCTTTCTCGAGCGCTTGCGCGAGGCCGGCCGCGGCGCCGTCGAGGCCTGGCTCGACGAGGCGGCGCCGAGGGCGAGGCGGCGCGCGTCAGCTAAATTGAAGGGCGCGCGCCCTTCAGTGTAGCGGATCTCGCTACTCCGCCGCCTTCGCCGCGGCGGGCGCGTAGTTGAGCACGGGAGCGAGCCAGCGTTCGACCTCGCGAATCGCCATGCCCTTGCGCGCGGCGTAGTCCTCGACCTGGTCGCGCTCTATTTTTGCGACGCCGAAATAATGCGCTTGCGGGTGCGAGAGATAGAGGCCTGAGACCGAGGCGCCCGGCCACATCGCGAAGCTCTCGGTGAGCTTGACGCCGATGCGGCCTTCCACGTCGAGCAGGCGGAAGATCGTCGCCTTTTCCGTGTGGTCGGGCTGGGCGGGATAGCCGGGCGCAGGGCGGATGCCGCGATAGGGCTCGGCGTGCAGTTCCTCCGGCTGGAACGCCTCTTCGGACGCATAGCCCCACAATTCGCGGCGCACGCGCGCGTGCATCGCCTCGGCGAAGGCTTCGGCGAAGCGATCGGCGAGCGCCTTGACCAGGATCGAGGAATAGTCGTCGTTGCGCTGAGCGAAGCGCTTGGCGATCGTGTCCTCCTCGACGCCCGCCGTCACGACGAAGGCGCCGATGTAGTCGGGCTTGCCGCTCTCGATCGGCGCGACGAAATCGGCGAGCGCGACATTGGCGCGTCCGTCGCGCTTGCTCAATTGCTGGCGCAGCGTGAACAGGGTCTCGAGGCTCGAGCGGCGGCTCTCGTCGGCAAAGAGGCGGATGTCGTCCTCGACGCGCGCCGCGGGCCAGAAGCCGACGACCGCCTTGGGCGCGAACCAGTTCTCCGCGACGATGCGCCGGAGCATCGCCTGCGCGTCGTCGAACAATTGCCGCGCCGCGGCGCCTTGGGCTTCGTCGTCGAGAATGGCGGGATAGCGGCCCTTCAGCTCCCAGGTCTGGAAGAACGGGGTCCAGTCGATGAAGCGGGCGAGATCGGCGAGGTCCCAATTCTCGAAGACGCGGACCCCGAGAAAGCTCGGGCGGGGCGGGAGATACGAGGCCCAGTCGATCCCCAGCGCATTGGCGCGCGCCTTTTCCAGCGACAGCCGCGCCTTGTCGGCTTCGGCGCGCGCATGCGCGTCGGCGACCTTGCGATATTCGGCGCGTAGCGATGCGACATATGAGGCCTTCGAATCCGGCGACAACAACGCGCCGACGACGCCGACGGCGCGGCTCGCGTCGTTGACGTAGACGGTCTGGCCTCGCGCGTATTTCGGGTGGATTTTCACTGCCGTGTGCACGCGGCTGGTCGTCGCGCCGCCGATCATCAGCGGAATGTCGAAACCTCCGCGCTCCATCTCCGCGGCGACATGCGCCATTTCGTCGAGCGAGGGCGTGATGAGGCCGGAGAGGCCGATGACGTCGACCTTGTGCTCGCGGGCTGCGGCGAGAATTTTCGAGGCCGGCGTCATGACGCCGAGATCGATGATTTCGTAATTGTTGCAGGCGAGCACGACGCCGACGATGTTCTTGCCGATGTCGTGCACGTCGCCCTTGACGGTCGCCATCAGGATCTTGCCGGCGCTCTGGCGCCCCTCGCCGCCGTTGGCCTTCTTTTCCGCCTCCATGTAGGGCAACAGCAGCGCCACCGCCTGCTTCATCACCCGCGCCGATTTGACGACCTGCGGCAGGAACATCTTGCCCGCGCCGAAGAGATCGCCGACGACGTTCATGCCCGCCATCAGCGGGCCCTCGATGACATGCAGCGGGCGCGCGGCGGCAAGGCGCGCTTCCTCGGTGTCGGCGTCGATATAGTCGGTGATTCCGTTGACCAGCGCATGGGCGATGCGCTTGTCGACCGGCCATTCCCGCCAGCTCAGGTCTTGCGCCTTGGCTTCCCTGCCGGTGCCGCCGCGATAGCGCTCGGCGATGGCGAGCAGCCGCTCGGTCGCGTCGGGGCGCCGATCGAGCACCGCGTCCTCGCAGGCCTCGCGCAATTCCGGATCGATCGCTTCGTAGACCGCGAGCTGGCCGGCGTTGACGATGCCCATGTCCATCCCGGCCTGGATCGCGTGATAGAGAAATACCGCGTGCATCGCTTCGCGCACCGGCTCGTTGCCGCGAAACGAGAACGAAAGGTTCGAGACGCCGCCGGAAATGTGGACATGCGGCAGGCTCGCGCGGATTTGGCGCGCCGCCTCGATGAAGGCGACGCCGTAGCCATTGTGTTCTTCGATGCCGGTGGCGATGGCGAAGACGTTGGGATCGAAGACGATGTCCTCGGGCGGGAAATCGGCTTGCTCGGTGAGCAGCTTATAGGCGCGCGCGCAGATCGCGACTTTGCGCTCCAGCGTGTCGGCTTGGCCCTGTTCGTCGAACGCCATGACGACGACCGCCGCGCCATAGGCGCGCACCAGCCGGGCTTGGCGCAAAAACGCCTCCTCGCCCTCCTTCATCGAGATCGAATTGACCAGCGGCTTGCCCTGCACGCATTTCAGCCCCGCCTCGATGACCGCGAATTTCGAGGAGTCGATCATCACGGGAACGCGCGCGATGTCGGGCTCGGCAGCGACGAGATTGAGGAATTCGACCATCGCGCGGCCTGAGTTGATCAGCCCTTCGTCCATGTTGACGTCGATGATCTGCGCTCCATTGGCGACCTGGTCGCGCGCGACGGCGAGCGCGCCGGCGTAGTCGCCCGCCGTGATCAGCTTGCGGAACTTCGCGGAGCCCGTGACGTTGGTGCGCTCGCCGACATTGACGAAGGGAATGTCCTTCGTCAGCGTCAGCGGCTCGAGGCCGGAAAGGCGCATCAGCGGCGCGATCGTCGGCGCGACGCGCGGCTTGAGGCCGCGCACGGCTTCGGCGATCGCCCGGATATGCGCGGGCGTCGAGCCGCAACAGCCGCCCACGACATTGACGAGGCCGTCGCGCGCGAAGCCGGCGATCTCGGCCGCCATCGCCTCCGGGCTCTCGTCGTAGAGGCCGAATTCGTTGGGCAGGCCGGCGTTGGGATAGGCGCAGACGAAGGTCTCGGCGACGCCGGATATTTCCTCGAGATGTTCGCGCATCGCGCTGGCGCCGAGCGCGCAATTGAGGCCGACGGTGAAGGGACGGGCGTGACGCAGCGAATGCCAGAACGCGGTCGGCGTCTGCCCCGACAGCGTGCGCCCGGAACGGTCGGTGATCGTGCCGGAGATCATCAGCGGCAAGCGCAGCCCGCGCGCGGCGAAGATCTCCTCGCAGGCGAAGATCGCCGCCTTGGCGTTGAGCGTGTCGAAAATCGTTTCGATCAGGATGACGTCAGCGCCGCCGTCGATCAGCCCGACGATCTGCTCGGCGTAGAATTCGCGCAGCGCGTCGAAAGTGACCGCGCGAAAGCCGGGGTTGTTGACGTCGGGCGAGATTGACGCGGTGCGGTTGGTCGGCCCAAGCGCGCCGGCGACGAAGCGGCGCTTGCCGTCAATGCGCTCAGCCTTCAGCGCCGCGCGGCGCGCGAGCCGGGCGCCGTCGCGGTTGAGCTCGTACACGACGTCCTGCATGCCGTAATCGGCCTGGGCGATCGAAGTCGAGGAAAAGGTGTTGGTCTCGAGAATGTCCGCGCCGGCCATCGCATAGGCGAAGTGAATGTCCTCGATCGCCTGCGGCTGGGTGAGGGTGAGAAGATCGTTGTCGCCCTTGAGATGGCATTCGCAGCCCTCGAAGCGGGGGCCGCGAAAATGCGTCTCCTCGAGGGCGAGGTCCTGAATCTGCGTCCCCATCGCGCCGTCGAGAATGAGGATGCGCTCGCGCGCGGCCTCGGCGAGCGCGCTCGCTACATCGAGGCCGACCTCGAGCGGGGCTTCGAAGAATTGCGTTGGGTTGACGCTCATGGCCAAAGTCCGGTTGGGGCGCGACATAATCACATAAGCATATCTTTATATAGTTGCAAGCCCGCCGCAAGCCAGGGCGCCGGCGCAATGGGTCGGCGGGCCGAACGCGCGCCGACTTTCTCGCGCTTGACTCGCTCCTTAATTTACATAAGGTCTCGTATAGTAAAACGCGGTCAAACTCGCGTAGAGCGGGTATTGGCGCCGCGATCGACTGCGCCGTGCGTTCGTTCCGACAATCGCACCGATGGAGGAATCGATGAGCAAAAACAAGCGCTGGCTCTCTGCTGCGGCGCTCGCGGCGTCGGCCGTTCCGGCGATGGCGTCGGTTCCCCAGGCGACGTCGCCGGCCGAGCAACCGGCGCTGCGCCTCGCCGCCGTCGCCACCGGGTTGACCGCCGCGGACCTGATCGTCGGGCTCGACGGAACCGTGGCCGTCGATGTGCGCGCGCATGGAGCGCCAGTCTGCCAAAACACCAACAGCTGCGGCAGCCAAGCCACGAATAACGGCTGCTAAACGATTGAAGCGCGGCGCGCGGATTCCCGGGCGGCGGAAACGCCCGCCCGGATCGTCGTCGGTCGCGACCTGAGAAACACCCATGCGTGTCGACGCGATGTCTCCGCAAATCGCCGGAGCGGTGACGAACGACCACCTCCACCTGATCGTGAACCCGACCGAACGCTGCAACCTGCGCTGCGCCTATTGCTATGAGACCTTCGCGCTGGGGAAAATGCCTCAGACAATTATCTCCGGCATCTTCAGTTTGGTGAAACGGCGGGCGGAGAAGGGGCTGAAGACGTTTCGACTCGAGTTTTTCGGCGGCGAGCCGCTGGTCGCCTGGGACGTCGTGGAACTCCTTGCTCGGGGTCTGTTGGACATTTGCCGAGCCAATGGGACCGAGATGCTCGGCGGCATGACGACCAATGGCGTGCTGCTCACGCGCTCGCGTCTCGATCGGCTGGCGGCTTGCGAGGTGCGCGCGTTCCAGGTGACACTCGACGGACCGAAGGCCGTCCATGATCGCCGCAGGGTCGCGCGTCAGGGCGAGGGCAGCTTCGATGCGGTCTGGATGGCGCTGGAAACGCTCAAGGCCGCGCCGCACTCGCTCGATGTCTTGATCCGAATGCATTTTGATCCGACGACCCTCGGCCATCTTCTCGGCGCGGCGGGCTTCGTCAGAAGGGTTTCGACCGCGTTGGCGAAAGACGACGAGCGGTTCCGTTTGCATTTCCATGCTGTGGGCCGGTGGGGCGGTCCCCATGACGACGAGACGCCGGTTTTCGCGTCTGCGGTCGACGGGCGGGCGGCGATCGAGACATTGATCGACGAGGCGCTCGCGGCCGGTTGCGCGCCAACGCAGTTCGTTCAGCTCCGCCGGGACGCGGCTTTAGGGGAGGCCGGGCACGCGATCTGCTACGCGGCCCGGGCGAACGCCTTCGTCATCCGCTCGGACGGCCGAGTAGCCAAATGCACGGTCGCTTTCGAAGACGACCGGAATACGGTGGGGCGGCTGTCGGAGGACGGCGACCTCATCATCGACCAAGCCCGACACCTTCCCTGGCTTCAGGGCCTGATCTCCGGCGATCCGCTCGCGCTGAGCTGTCCAGCGCTGGCCTATCTCTGGAGCAAGAGCGATCCTTCGACCGAGGCGGCTTGAGCGCGAGCGACATTTGCGAACGAGAACGCGTTTTCGCCGGCCGTACGGCGCGACGACGGCTGGGCCAAGAGCGCCGTGGATGCGGGCGGCAAAAAAGCGGCGATTCAGGGGGTGATCGTCCTCGCGATGCGAAACCCCAAGTCGCCGTTGCGGTCGTCGAAAGTGACCCTGACGCGCGCGGCTGAGCGCAGGTACACCGAAAAATCGTCCCAGGAGCCGCCGCGGGCGACGCGGCCGTTGCAGTCGCCGCTCGTCCACGCCGACCCGTCCGTCGGCGCCCCGTTGAAGTCGGGATGATAACAATCCTGCACCCATTGCCAGACGTCGCCCGCCATGTCGTAGAGGCCGAAGGCGTTGGCGGCGAACGAGCCGACGAGCGAGGTCCCCTTGCCGTCCCAAGGGCTGCCGCAGCCTTTGCAATCGGCGTTCCCCTTGCCGATCTCGTCGCCCCAGATGTACGCCGTGGTCGAGCCGGCGCGCGCCGCATATTCCCACTCGGCCTCCGTCAGCAGCCGATAGGGCGCGCCGGTCATCCGGGAGAACCAGGCGACATACGCCTGCGCGTCGTCCCAGGTGACATGAATCACGGGCTTCCTGCCGCGCCCCATGCCGGAGTCGCTGTAGGCCGGGCAGCCCCCGACGGCGACGCAGGCGTCCCATTCCTCGAACATGACGTCGAATTTCGACACGGCGAACGGCTTGGCGATCGTCACCGGATGCGGCTTGCCCTCATTGTCCTTGCGGCCGGGCTCCGTCTCGGGCGAGCCCATGTCGAAGCGACCCGCCGGGACCACGATCATCTCCGGACAGTCCCTGGCGCATTCGCGGAAGCTCGCCCCCGGCTTCAGCGTCTGTAGGGCCTGCGCGCTGAGCACATAGGGCCGGACATCGGCGTACATGTAAGGCCGCATGGTCAAATACCAGTTCACCTGCTCCTTGATGGCGGCCTGATTGATCCAGCCGACGAGACCGGCGATCACGCCGACGAGCAGCGCGTAGATGAGCGCCTGCACGCGCCGCATCCGGCTTCTCGCCGCCGCTTCCTGGTTGCGGCACGCGGCGAGATACTCGCGCTCCGGCGCGCCGATCAGCGGGGCGAGATCGGCGCGCGCCTTGAGCCGCTCGGCCTCCTCCAGTCGGCTGCCGGCGTGATTGAGCCACGCCGCGTCCTTGTCGTTGGCCGCCCAATCGCGCGCGGCGCGCCTGACCCCTTCCAGCGCCGCCAGAAGCCCGAAATCCTGTTCGAGCCAGCCCTGCAGCAAGCCCCATTGACGCAGCAGCGCCTCATGGGCCGGCTCGATCGTCACGGCGCCGTTCTCGGCGACGTCCGTCGCCAGCAGGCGGGCGGCGACGAGATGCTCGACGAGCGGGCGCGCCTCTTCCGGGATTTCCGCCATCCTCGCGATGCGACGGCGTGGCGCGCCGGTTTCCGGATCGATGCCCGCGAGCCAGGGGATCAGCGCCCGACGCAACAAGGCGAGCCGCGCGGTCCGATCGCGCGGCACTTTGGGGTCGGAGTCCGCCGCCGCCATGGCGCGCTCTACGGCGGCCTCGATCGAACCTTTCACGGCTCCGGTTTGACGATACTCGGCGAGCGTCAGATCGCCATCGCCGCCGTGATCGACATAGAGCCGCTCGAGCGTGAAGGCGAGCAGCGGCAGCGCGTCCTTCGCGCCGCCGGTTTCGATGTCGGCGAGCAGCGCCTGCGTCAGCGCCGGCTCGATCGTCAGCGGGCGGCGCGATTGGCTAAGCCGCCGCGCCGGGCCTTCGATGACGCTTTCGTAAGAACCATGCGGCAGCGGCGACAGGCTGAAGGTCTCCTGACGCACGTCCTCCAGTTCCGGCGCCGACTGCAATCGCTCGTAGGCGTCCGAGCGGATCGCGACCATCACGATCAGGGCCGGCGTCGGGACGTTCACGAGGTTCTTCAGCAACGCGAGAAAAGCATGGGCCTCCGCGGCGCCCTCCGCCAGGAACAGTTCCTCGCCCTGATCGATGGCGAGCACGAGGGTCGGCGCCTCCGGGTGCGGCTCGCCCGGCGCCGCCGGCGCGCGCCGGCTTTGCGCGAGCGGCGCCAGCAAGGGCGAGAGCGCCGCCGCGCCGCCGTCGATCGCCGCGTGGATTTGCGCGCGCGTGACGCCGAGCCGGGCGTTGGCGAAGGCCAAATCGAGCGCGCGCAAGAATCCGGACTCGCCGCCGAGCGCCGCGCGCTCCGGACGCACCACGGGCAGCGTCAGGAAATGCCGGTCGTCGCGCGCCAGCCGCGGCAGAATCCCGGCCCGCAGGAACGAGGATTTGCCCGCCCCCGAGGCGGCGAGAATCGCCAGAAAGCGCGGCGGCGCCGCTTCGCGCAAGCCACGCAATCGGTCGAGCGCGGCGATCGTCGGCGCCTCGCGGCCGAAGAAAATGCCGGCGTCTTCCGCCTCCAACGCCTTGAGGCCGCGATAGGGCGCCCGGTCCGGATCGTTTTCGGGCGGCCAGGCGAAATATTTGGGATCGAGCCCGGCCCGGTTCAGCCCGGCTTTGAGGCGGGCGAGGCCGCTCTGCGAAAAGGTGACGTGCCGCTCCTCGCCGCCGTCGGGCGTCACGGCCCGAAACGTAGCGTGATCGCGCCCCGACGCGAGATCGACCAATTGCCAATCGCGCGCGATATCCGGCGGCAGATCGGCGATGGCGAGCCCGTCGATCAACAGGCCGAACATGCGTTTGTTGAGCTTGCCGGCTAGGCGGAATTCCTTGAGGCACCAGCCGGAGGCGAGCCAGGCCCGGCTGACCACGAACAGCACCGCCTCGCAGCGCATCGCCGCCTCGTTGAGCGCGCGCTCCCAACGCTCGCCCGCGGCGATGCCGCGCTCGGGATCGAGATCGAGGAAGACGTCGTCCCAACCTTGGACGGCGAGCCAATCGCGGATCGCGATCGCTTCGAAATTGTCCTTGCTCGAATGGCTCAGGAAAATACGGGACATGAATGACGAGCCGCCGCCACCGAGGAATAAGCGATCGAGGCTAGTTCAATTGCCGGGGTTGTTCCAGCCTGCGAATTGCGCGGCGGCCATCGGCGGTTCGCCAACCCGCCCAGAGCCGAACGCGAACAGTCTTGAGGCGCTGGCGGTCGCCAAGCGTCAGATTCTCACTCTTAGCGCTTTCGTCGAGTTGCCAAATGCACGCCATGCTTTAGAACGAAGCGCAACGCGAAAGCGGGGACGCACGGGAGCCTCGCGAGCGGAAAGCGCTCGAGGAGGCGCGCCGATGTGGAAACGCTCGCTGCTTGATCCGCGCCGCTTCGCGCGCCGTCCTGTCCCCGCCATTGCCGAGACCCAGACTTGGCGCCGCGCCGACGACCTCGCCGCCCCTCTTCCCCCCCTCACGCCTCGTGAACCCTTGAGGACAATTTCTTATGACCGACCATTCTGACGGCGCGCCTAAACGCCCCTCGATCACCGATCAGGAAGCGTTGCAATTCCATTCGCGCGGGCGGCCCGGCAAGCTCGAGATCGTCGCCACCAAGCCGATGGCGACGCAACGCGACCTCTCGCTCGCTTATTCGCCCGGCGTCGCGGTTCCCGTGAAGGCGATCGCCGCCGATCCTTCGCGCGCCTACGACTACACCGTGCGCGGCAATATGATCGCGGTCATCACCAACGGCACCGCCATTCTCGGCCTCGGCAATCTCGGCGCCCTGGCGGCCAAACCCGTCATGGAGGGCAAGGCGGTTCTGTTCAAGCGTTTCGCCGACATCAACTCGATCGATCTCGAGATCGACACCGAGAACCCCGAAGAATTCATCAATAGCGTGCGCTATCTCGGACCGTCCTTCGGCGGCATCAATCTCGAGGACATCAAGGCGCCGGAATGCTTCATCATCGAAGAGCGCCTGCGCGAACTGATGGACATTCCCGTTTTTCACGACGATCAGCACGGGACCGCGATCATCGCCACCGCCGGCATGATCAACGCGATGCAACTGACCGGGCGCGACATCAAGACGACGCGCCTGGTCTGCAACGGCGCCGGCGCCGCGGGCATCGCCTGTCTCGATCTCATCAAGGCGATCGGCTTCGAGCCGTCGAACGTGATCCTGTGCGACACCAAGGGCGTCGTCTATCGCGATCGCAAGGAAGGCATGAACCAGTGGAAGTCGGCGCACGCCGTCGACACGCCGTTGCGCACGCTGGCGGAAGCGGTGGCCGGCGCCGACATATTTTTCGGCCTTTCCGCCAAGGGCGCGCTGACGCCCGAAATGGTCAAGACCATGGCGCCCAACCCGATCATCTTCGCGATGGCCAATCCCGATCCCGAGATAACGCCCGAGGACGCGCAGAGGGTGCGCAACGACGTCATCATCGCCACCGGACGTTCGGACTATCCCAACCAGGTCAATAATGTCCTGGGCTTTCCCTATATCTTCCGCGGCGCGCTCGACGTGCGCGCCAAGACCATCAACATGGAGATGAAGATTGCGGCGGCGCACGCCCTGGCCGAACTCGCGCGCGAGGACGTGCCCGACGAAGTCGCGCTCGCCTATCGCGGGGCGCGGCCGCGCTTCGGGCGCGATTACATCATCCCCGTGCCCTTCGATCCGCGGCTCATTCATGTCGTGCCGATGGCCGTCGCCAAAGCGGCGATGGAATCGGGCGTCGCGCAGCGCCCGATCGTCGACATGAACGCCTACAAGGCGCAGCTTTCCGCGCGGCGCGATCCGATCGCGGGCGCCATGCAGCGGATCACCGAGCGCGTGCGGCGCATGCCCAAGCGCGTCGTCTTCGCCGAAGGCGAGGAAGAGCAGGTCATCCGCGCCGCCTATTCGTTCGTCAATCAAGGTCTCGGCACGGCGATCCTGGTCGGGCGCGAGGACCGCGTGCGCGCGGTCGCCCAGCAGTCCGGCTTCGATCTCGCGGAGAAGGGCGTCGAAATTCACAACGCGCGGCTTTCGAAACGCAACGCGCTCTATGCGCAATTCCTCTATGAGCGCTTGCAGCGGCACGGCTTCCTGTTCCGCGACTGCCAGCGCCTCATCAATCAGGACCGCAACTCCTTCGCCGCCGCGATGGTCGCGCAGGGCGACGCCGACGCGCTGGTGACCGGCGTCACTCGGAATTTCTCGATCGCGCTCGAGGAGGTCCGCCGCGTCATCGACTACAAGCCAGGCCATCGCGTGATCGGCGTTTCGCTGATTCTGGCGCGCGGCCGCCCGATCCTGGTCGCCGACACGGCGATCACCGAATTGCCGACCGCCGAAGATCTCGCGCAGATCGCGGTCGAGGCGGCCGGCGTCGCGCGCCGCCTCGGCTACGAGCCGCGCGTGGCGATGCTCGCGTTCTCCAATTTCGGCCATCCGGCGGGCGAGCGCGCGTCGCGCGTGCAGGAAGCCGTGCGCATTCTCGACGCGCAACGCGTCGATTTTGAATATGACGGCGAGATGGGGGCCGACGTCGCGCTCAACAAGGAATTGATGAGCGCCTATCCGTTCTGCCGTCTGACCGACACCGCGAACGTGCTGGTGATGCCGGCCTTCCATTCGGCCGCGATCTCGACCCGCATGGTGCAGGAGCTCGGCGGCGCCACGGTGATCGGGCCGCTGATCGTTGGGCTGGAGAAGCCGGTGCAGATCGTCTCGCTGGCCGC
This sequence comes from uncultured Alphaproteobacteria bacterium, assembly GCA_963842835.1. GTDB lineage: Bacteria > Pseudomonadota > Alphaproteobacteria > Rhizobiales > Beijerinckiaceae > Roseiarcus. Next base: position 170,858 of record CAWJIB010000001.1, read on the forward strand.
CAAGGATTCGGACATCGTCAACATGGCGGTGCTGGCGAGCTTCAATATCGGAGGGTGATCGGGGACGGCCTCATAATAGTTCTGAGGACCCCAACAGCCGTCATGCCCGCGCTTGTCGCGGGCATCCACGCGGTGAACCTGCCGCCACGCGTCAGGAAGACGCTGAGAATTGGCGGCCCTTTGTTTGGCGAAGCAGCGGCGTGACGGCGTGGATGGCCAGGACAAGCCCGGCCACGACGGCGGTCGATATTTTCGGCCGCCGGCTCACACCTTCATCTGCGCGCCGAGTTCGACCACGCGGTCGGAAGGAATGGTGAAGAAGTCGGGCGCGCTGGCGGCCTGCTTGGCCAGCGCGATGAACAGCCGGTCCTGCCATTGCGGCATGCCGGAGTTGGGCGCCGGCTTGAGCGTGCGCCGGCCGAGGAAGAACGAAGTCGTCATAATGTCGAATTTCAACCCCGTCTTGCGCAACGCGGCGAGCGCGAGGGGAACGCGCGGCGATTCCATGTAACCGAAATGCAGCGTCAGCGAGAGGAAGTCGGGCGAGAGCGCGTGAACCTCGAAGCGCCGGGCCTGCGGCACGCGCGGCGAGGTTTCGGTCTTCACGCACATCATCACCACGCGCTCGTGCAAGACCTTGTTGTGCTTGAGATTGTGCATAAACGAGGAGGGTGCGACGCTCGGGTCGCTGGTCAGAAAAATCGCGGTGCCGGGAACGCGCACGGGCTTTGACTTTTCCAGCATCTTGATCAGATCGGTCATCGGGATCGAATCGCGATGGGTCTTGGCGCTGAGGATTGCGCTGCCGCGCGCCCAGGTCCACATCACCACGAACACCGCGCCGGCGAGCGTGAGCGGAATCCAGCCGCCGTCGAGCACTTTGTAGAGATTGGCGATGAAGAAGCTCAGGTCGATCGACAGGAACGCGCAGACCAGCGCCAGCGCCCCCCACAGCGGCCAGCGCCACAGGCGCCAGACGACGAAGAAGGCCAACGCGGTCGTGGCGACCATCGTCCCGGAAACCGCGATGCCGTAGGCGTTGGCGAGCGCGGTGGACGAGCGGAACATCAGCACCAGCGCGAGAACGCCGAGCAGGAGAATGCGGTTGATGCGCGGAATGAATATCTGCCCCTCGAGCATTTCGGAGGTGTGGATGATTTCGAGGCGCGGGAGCAGGCCGAGTTGAATGGCTTGGCTGGCGAACGAAAACGCGCCGGTGATGACCGCCTGGCTGGCGATGACGGTCGCGACCGTCGCCAACACGATCAGAGGCAACAAGCCCCAGCCCGGCGCCAAGAGGTAATACGGATTCTCGACCGCCTTTGCGTTGGCGATGATCGCCGCGCCCTGACCGAGATAGTTGAGCATCAGCGCCGGCAGCACGAGGAAGAGCCACGCGGCCTGTATCGGCAGGCGGCCGAAATGACCCATGTCGGCGTAGAGCGCCTCGGCGCCCGTCACGGCGAGGAAAACGCTGCCGAGCACGATAAAGCCGATCGCGCCATGGGCGTAGAGGAACGCCATCCCCGGCGCCGGGCTGAGCGCGCGCAGGATGACCCACGCATCGGGAATATGCGCCGCCCCGAGCGCGGCGTTGACGACGAAGAACAGCGCCATGATCGGGCCGAGGAACGCCGCCACGCCGGCTGTCCCGCGGCTCTGGGCCGTGAACAGCAGAATGAGGATGGCGACGGTCGCCGGCAAAACGAACGGCGCGAGCTCGGCGTTGACCTGCTTGAGGCCTTCGAGCGCGGACAGCACGGAAATGGCGGGCGTGATGATCGCGTCGCCAAAAAACAGCGCCGCGCCCGCTACGCCGAGCACGAAGACGGCCGTCGTGCGCTTGCCCAGCGCGGTCTGCGCAAGCGCCTTCAGCGACAGAACGCCGCCTTCGCCCTTGTTGTCCGCCTGCATCAGGAACAGCACGTATTTCGCCGTCACGACGATCAGCAGCGCCCAGATGATCAGCGAAACGACGCCGACGATCTCCCTGACGCCGAGGCCGGAGCCCTTGAAATGGCCGAGCGCGGTTTGCAGCGCATAGAGCGGACTGGTGCCGATGTCGCCGAACACGACGCCGACCGAGCCGAGCGCGAGCACCCAAAAATTGCCGGAGGCGCGCGCGGATCCCCCCGCGTCGTGGCCGTTGGCCGCAGGCGCGACAACGCCGTGCGATAAATCCTGCGACATGAATTTACCGGTTAAGGCGCCGCGCCGATCGAGGCGCGGCCGGAGCGGCCGGTTCTATACAGCTTCGCCGTCGGCGCGGGAAGGGCGCCCCGATTCCGCGTTCGGGCGGGGCTCAATGACCCGCTCTTGGGCCCGCCGCGAGGCTCAGGCGTCTAGGCTCAGGCGGCCGCTCCCCGAGCGTGAGCTTCGATCAAGGCGCGCAACGCGTCGGCCTTTTCGAGATTGGGCAGATGTCCGGCGCCGGCGACGATCTCGAAGCGCGCCCGCCCGATGAGCCCGGCGAGTTCGCGCACCATCGCGACCGGCGTCGAGCCGTCCTCGTCGCCGACGACGCACAGGGTCGGGATCTTGATGCGGCCGCAATCGGCCCTGAGGTCGGCCTGCATGAGAGCGCCGCACGCGGTCAGATAGCCGTCTTTCGGCGTGCGGGTCAGCATCATGCGCCAGCCCGCGAGTTCGTCGAGCCGATGCGCGCGGAAATCCGCGGTGAACCAGCGCTGCATCACGCCGTCGGCGATCGCCTCGATGCCGCCGCGCCCGACCTCCTCCATGCGCTGGCGCCACGTTTCCTCCGTGCCGATCTTGGCGCTGGTGTCGCACAGCGCGAGCGCGGCGACGAGATCGGGGCGCAGGCGATAGAGCTCTTGCGCGATCATGCCGCCGATCGAGAGGCCGACGATCACCGCGCCGCTCACGCCCAGGCGATCGAGCAGGCCCGCCAGATCGCCGGCGTAGTCCGCCATCAGCGCGGGGCCGGGCGGCAACTGCGAAAGCCCGTGCCCGCGCTTGTCGTAACGCACCACGCGATAGGCCCAGGCGAGGGGACGCGCGACATCGTCCCAGATGCGAAAATCCGTGCCCAGCGAATTGATGAAGACGATCCCGCGCGCGTCGCGCCGGCCTTCATCGGAATAATGGACGACCGCGCCGTTGACATTCGCGAACGCCATGGCGACGCGCCCCCCAATTCGCATGTGCCGCGCCGAAGCCGAAGCGCGCGCCCGACATGAAAGACAATGCGGCGCCCGCCGCTGTCAAGGGCGCTCTGATCGCCGGTCGCGTCCCGGTTCAACGCGGCGCTTGCGAACCGGCGCGATCATTTGATCATTTCCATCGCGTGCTTGAGGCTTTCCTGCATTCGGCTGAAGGAGATCGAGAGCGACGAGATCTCGTCCTTGCCCGGTTTGACGTAGACCTCCACGTTCTCCTCGCCCATGCTGACCGCATCGGCCGCTTTCGACACCCGCTTGACCGGCGCAATCACCAAATAGTGCAGCAACAGGTTCAAGATGACGAAGACGATCGCGAATATCGCGACGAGGATGCCCATGAAGGTGAAGTAGGCGTCGCGGGCGAGCTTGAGCGGCACCGCCATCGGCACCGACAGAATTTGCGCGCCGACGGTCTCATTGATCTTCCACCCAAACCCGTTCGCGGTCCCATACGTCCGCGTCAAAGCCGCCGGCGCCGCCGCCGACGTGGAGTGGCAAGTCAGGCACGCTTCATCGTCGACGGAAACCGGCCGCGCCAGATTGAGCGTGGGTCCGACCGGGGTGTCGCGTTCAATGACCAGCTCCCGGCGGGCGGGTTCGTTACGGAACGAGCCGATGATATCGGCCTCCCAATCCTGCGCTCGATCGGACAGATTGGTCGGATTGAGCGCGGGTTCTCGATAGGTGTAACCGGCGAAAGCCGCCTGCACGACCTTGAAGTTTTTCTGCGCGGCGAAGGCCGGGACGTTCTCGGCGACGAATTTCCCGTCAACCTCCTTGGGAAGCAGCGGCACAAGCTCCTGGTCGGTGTAACTGCGAAAGGCGTTCACCGCCGTCATCATGATGCGGGCGTTTTGCAACACCTGCTCGCGCGCGCTGTCGACGAAGACCCGATCGAGGACGACGGCGGCGATCAGGAATCCGATCGCGAAGGCCGCCAAGATCACCAGATTGAACTTTGCTCTAAGCCCCATGAGTTGGCCCCGTTGGCGGATAGACGCTTGGCCCGAGATTGCTCTTGCTCGCGAGCCGCAAACCTACTCCGAAAGGAGGGCTGAGCGCGACGGCATCCTTGCGAAAAGAGATGGGCAGGAAGCCGTGGGGCCGCCTCCACCGATCCGCCCGTCGCCGATCGGCGCGGCTAGCCATCGCGCTATGAATTGGGTAAGTAATTGAGCCGCGGCGATAAGTCGGGATAGGCGCGAGAACGAAATATCGTGTCGCACGAGATGTCCCACATCTTCATTTGCTTTTCATCGAAGGATGAGGCGGTGGCGCGCGAGGTCGCTCAATTCCTGGAAGCTGAGGGGCTCAGATGCTGGTTCTCGTCGCGCGACGTTTCCGGCGGCCAGAACTACCAGGAGACCATCGTCAACGCCATCGAGAGGGCCAGCGGCATGGTTTTCTTGTTCTCGACGAATTCGGGCGCTTCCGGGGAGGTCAAGAAGGAACTGTCGCTGGCGGGAAGGGTCAACGCGCCGGTCTTTCCGCTCCGGCTCTCCCCAATCACCCCCAGCGGCGCCTTGCGCTACGAACTCGCGACCCGTCAATGGATCGACATGTTTCCCGACCGGGAAGAGGCGCTCCTCAAGCTGGCCGCGTCGATCCGCAACACTCTGAATTCCCCACCGTCGCACGAGCGCGATGCGGTCGGAACCGACGCGATCGCGACCGTTGCGCCGGGCATTGTCGCGCACCCCGCAACGACGGCGGCGTCACAGGAGAATAAGCGCGCCGGGGTCGCGCAGGCGCCCATCGTTGCGGTCGGCAGCGAGGAGTTCGAGTTGGTCAGGGCGTTGCTCGCGCATCATGTCGGCCCGATCGCGAAGATCCTTATCGAGAAGACGGCCGCCAAGGCGCGCACGCGGGACGACTTGTGCGAGCAACTCGCCGCTCACGTAAAGGCGCCGTCCGATCGTGCGGCGTTCGTGCAAGCGGCAAGAGCGCGACTGGCGATCAAGTCGTAAGACGCCGTCAGGCCGACGCGATGTCGCGATCGCAGGTCGTTCCGCCCGACGGCATCGGCGCCGTCTGTCTCCGGGTCCGCCTTCTAACCCCTTGCAGAACCGCGAACCGCGACGTCGGCGGATCGCCGCGGGACGCTAGGCAAGCGTCGCGCGATCCGCTAGACCGGCGCCCTCTCGCGCCCCTCGGGCCTATTCGGAGCCTTGCCCATGCGTCCCGTCGTCGTCGCCGTCGCGATCACCGGCTCGGTGCCGCGCAAGAAGGACAATCCGGCAGTGCCCACGACGCCCGCCGAGCAGGTCGAATCGACCCACCAGGCCTTCGAGGCGGGCGCGAGCCTGACGCATATCCACGTGCGCAACGCCGACGAAAGCTCGTCGTCCGATCCGGCTCTGTTCGCTCAGGTGATGGAGGGCGTGCGCAAATACTGCCCCGGCATGATCGTGCAGTTCTCCACCGGCGGGCGCGGCCGCGATCAGGCCGCGCGCGGCTCGGCTTTGCCGCTCAAGCCCGACATGGCCTCGCTGTCGACCGGCTCGGTCAATTTTCCCACCATCGTCTATGAGAATTCCGCCGCGCTGGTCGAGGATCTCGCGACCAAGATGCGCGACCATGGCGTCAAGCCGGAGATCGAGATTTTCGATCTCTCGCATATCCACGGCGCGCGCCGGCTCGTCGAGGCCGGCCTGATGGGCGAAGCGCCGCATGTGCAATTCGTGATGGGCGTGAAGAACGCCATGCCGGCCGAGGAGCGCCTGCTCGACATTCTGCTCGACGAGACGCGCCGCGTGCTGCCGAAGGCGACCTGGACCGCCGCGGGCATCGGCGTCAATCAGGCGCGCGTGATGGAATGGGCGCTCGCGCGTCGGGCCGACGGCGTGCGCACCGGCCTGGAGGACAATATCCGCATCAGCAAGGATCGGCTCGCGCGCTCCAACGCCGAACTCGTCGAAGTCGCGGTCGCGCTGATGGCTGGACACGACGCCAGGCCGGCGACTTGCGCCGAGGCGCGCGCGATGCTCGGGATTGGGCCGGGGTGAAGCGAGGCGGCGCCTCGCCTCTTGCGCGCTCGCCGCCCGGCTGCGATCAAGCCGCGATGCGCGCCTTTCCCGACAGCTTGCCGATCGACGAAGCCCTGCCGCGGATCGTCGCCGCTCTGAACGCCCGACCCAACGCGATTCTCGTCGCGCCGCCCGGCGCCGGCAAGACGACGCGCGTTCCGCTCGCGCTCATCGACGAGCCTTTCGCGCGGGCTGGCAAGATCATCGTGCTCGAGCCCCGGCGTCTGGCCGCGCGCGCGGCCGCGGCGCGCATGGCGGCGACGCTGGGCGAGAAGGTCGGCGAGACGATCGGACTTCGCGTGCGCCTGCAAAGCCTCATTTCCGCGCGCACGCGCGTTGAGGTCGTCACCGAAGGCGTCTTCGCGCGCATGATCCTCGACGATCCGACGCTCGAAGGCGTCACGGGCGTGCTCTTCGACGAATTCCACGAGCGCTCGCTCGACGCCGATCTCGGCCTCGCGCTGGCGCTCGATGCGCAGGGGGCCTTGCGTGAGGATTTGCGCCTCATGGCGATGTCGGCGACGCTCGACGGCGCGCGCGTGGCCAGGCTGATGGGCGAGGCGGCGCTGATCGAGAGCCAGGGGCGAAGCTTTCCCGTCGAGACGCGCTATCTCGGTCGCGATCCGGCGGCGCGCATCGAGGATCAGGTCGTGCGCGCGACGCTTCGAGCGTTCGCCGAGGAGAGCGGGTCGATCCTCGTCTTCCTGCCCGGCCAGGGCGAAATCACGCGAGTCGCCGCCGAGCTCGGGAACCGCGTCAAAAATCCCGACGTCGACATCGCGCCGCTTTTTGGCGCGATGGACGCGCAGGCGCAGGACAGGGCGGTTTCGCCGGCGCCGCCGGGGCGGCGCAAGATCGTGCTGGCGACCTCGATCGCCGAAACTTCGCTGACCATCGAGGGCGTGCGCGTCGTCGTCGACAGCGGCCTGATGCGCGTTCCCCGCTTCGAGCCGGACATCGGGCTGACGCGGCTGGAGACCGTGCGCGTCTCGCGCGCCAACGCCGACCAGCGGCGCGGGCGCGCCGGACGGGTCGAGCCGGGCGTCTGTTATCGTCTGTGGGAAGAAGCGGCCAATGGCGGCCTCTTGCCCTACGCGCCGCCGGAAATTCTCTCGGCCGATCTCTCCGGCTTTGCGCTCGATCTCGCCGCATGGGGTGTGGCCGATCCGGCGAGCCTGAAGTTTCTCGATCCGCCGCCGCGCGCCGCGCTCGCGGAAGCGCGCAGGCTGCTGACCTCGCTGGGGGCGCTCGACGACGATGGGCGCATCACCGAGGAGGGCCGGGCGATTTCCCGGCTCGCCTTGCCGCCGCGCCTCGCGCGCATGGTCGTCGACGCCGCGCGCGAGGGACGCGCCGGCCTGGCGGCCGAGATCGCCGTCGCGCTGACCGAGCGCGGGCTCGGGGGCGACGCCGTCGATCTGGCCCATCGGCTCGACAATTTTCGCCGCGACCGTTCGCCGCGCGCCGAGGACGCGCGCCGCCTCGCGCGGAGCCTGGCGAACCGCGCGCGCGCGCCCCTTCTCCCGCATAGGGCGTCCGAAGGACGCCCGTCTTCGACGGGCTTTGCGGGAGAAGGTGGCCGGCGCAGCCGGCCGGATGAGGGCATTGGCGCCGCCTCCCTCTCCGACGTCGGCAAGTGGCTCGCCGCCGCGTTTCCCGACCGCATCGCAATCGCGCGCGGCAAGCGCGGCGAGTTTCTGATGGCCAACGGCCGCGCGGCTTCGCTCGAGCCGCATGACGCGCTCGCGGGCGAAGCGTTCCTGGCGATCGGCGAAATCGTCGGCCGGGCGGCGGCGGCGCGCATCCTCACCGCCGCGCCGCTGACGTTGGCGCAGATCGAAAGCATCGCGGGCGCTTCGATTTCGACTGTCGACGAACTGACTTTCGATCGCGCCTCCGGGTCATTGCGCGCGCGGCGGCGGCGCAGGCTCGGGGCGCTTGTCTTGGCCGAGGGGAACTTGAGCGTGCCCGCCGACGCCGACAGCGCGCTCGCGCTGGCGCGTGGCATCCTCGGCCTCGGCCTCGCCCGGCTGCCGTGGACGAAGAGCCTCGAGCAATGGCGCGGTCGCGTGATGTTCCTGCGCCGCGCCGAAGGCGAGCCGTGGCCCGATCTTTCCGACGCGGCGCTCGCCGCCTCGCCCGACTGGCTCGCGCCCTTTCTGCTCGGCAAGACGCGCCTCGACGAAATATCGAGCGACGATCTCGCGTTGGGCTTGCGCGCGCTTCTGCCCTACGAACTGTCGCGCCGCCTCGAGGCCGAAGCGCCGACGCATTTCGTCGCGCCGACCGGCTCGGCCGTCCCGGTCGATTACGAGGCCGAGGGCGGGCCGGCGATCGCGCTGCGCGTGCAGGAATTGTTCGGCCTTTCCCAGCATCCCGCCCTGGCCGGCGGCCGCGTCCCGCTGACGCTGCATCTCTTGTCGCCCGCGCATCGCCCGATCCAGATCACCCGCGACCTCCCCGGCTTCTGGAAGGGCTCGTGGGCGTCCGTGCGCGCCGATCTGCGCGGGCGCTATCCCCGCCATTTCTGGCCCGAAGACCCGGCGTCGGCGGCGCCGACCAATCGGGCCAAGCCGCGGGGGACGTGAGGGCGCGCCGGTTTCCGGGCGCGAGCGTTCGTTTTCAAGAGCCTTCCGACGGACTGCCCGCTGATTCGCAAGGTGGCGTTCGAGACGCTCCCCAAGCCTTGTTTGCGACTTCTCAACGATAAGAAAATCGAAGAAATCGCGCGCGAGGCCTGCGTATCGCGCGATCGCGCGCGAAGCGGGACTGCGTTTTTGACGCGATATGAGGCAGTCGCACGGGATCGCTCGCAGCGGTCAGCAAATGCGTAAATTTGCCAGCGATGCCAAAGCATAATTCTCCCCGCCCGGACTGAGCGCGCCGATGCTCGTCGGCGCCGCAAAAACTCTCGAGCGCCCTTGCGCCTGCTTTTTGGCCAGCCCGCATATATTCTTTGGGCAGGTCCGGGAGAATTTTGTTAACCCCTTATTAACCAACCTTTACGAAAAGTTCCATTGTTGATGGAGGCAGCCAATGTTGGGCCTTTCCGTATCGAGAGACCGGCGGCAGAACATCCCTTTGCGGCGATCGCAGGCCAGTCTTGCGAACCAGAACAGCGCCGCCAGCCGGTCGAGCGCGACCACGAGTTCCCCGTCGTCCGGCGGCAGCGTCGTCCCTTTCATCGACGCTTCGAGCTCGGTGCGGGTCTCCGCGGCAGCGCTGGCCTTCCTCTCCCAGCTCGACGGCGGCTCGCCGGGCGGCGCGAGCCAGGGATCGGATGAACCGGGCGTCGGCGGGCCTCCGCCAGGTTCGCCCCCGGGACCGCCACCGAGCCAGACGAGTTCATCGGATGGCGCCAGCGCCACGGATTCCCCCGGCGCAAGCGACGCGACCACGCACTCCAAGCCCGGCGACGGTGTTCCGGATCTCCTGCAGGTGCTGGACGCCTACGCCGCCAATAGTTCGTCGACGGCGACGTCGGTAAGCGGCGCCTCGGCGTGAGGATTCTGCGGCGATGATCCGCCCGCCGAAGGGGGATCAGCTGCGATAGCGTGAGGCGCGCGATCGTAAGGCCGTTCAGCGGGATTCGGGAGAACGCCGTCGAAGACACAAGGCTGCGCACGCAGGCTATCTGAATCAAGCAACAAGTAAGCCGGTCAAACGCCGCCGCGTCGGCCGGTCGAAATATTTCTCGGCAACCGCGGCTACGAACATGACGAAAAGAACGCAGCTCGCAGCGCGTACAAGATTAAGGTCTTTGTGGCCAAGCAATAGCGTGATGAGCGCGTAAATCGGCGCCTGCAATACGTAGACGCCGTAGGAAATTCGTCCGAGAAAGACGAACAGCCCGCGCTCGCGCGGGCGAGAAACGCTGTTCGCGCCGAGCCACACGATCGCCGGGAAGACCAGCAGCGTTGCGAGGAGATCGAACGCGGTTTGATACGCCCCCGAAGGAGGCGCGACCAAAATCGGGATGAGAAGGGCCGACAGGACTAAGGGCGGCAGAACGATCTTACGGCGTTGAACGCGCCAAAGCCGAAACACCAGCACGCCGGCGAAAAACGAATAGGCGACCCGCGCGAAGCCGGCGCCGATCGCGGGCCATTGCGAGCCGGCGTTCATCGCTCCCTCCATGGTCCCGAAGCCCAGGCTCCGGCGTGAAACAGCGTAGAGCAACGTCAGCGCCGCGACCGCGACGATTATCGTCAACACGCGCGTTGTCATCCGCTTGCCTGACATCCCAAACGTGCGATTGGCGACGACTTCGTAGAACAGCGACCACGCGGGAAAATTCATCGGGTAAAGGGTGACGCCGAACGGGGCGGGAAAAAACACGGCGGCGAACGTCACGCGCGAGATCGCCGTGGCCGCGCTCACGAGGCCCTGACGAAGAGCCAAACATTCTACGACAACGGAAATCAGGAATGCGCAGAAATACAGCGGGTAGAGCCGAATGAGCCGCATAATTATGAACTGATCTGCGGAGAGTTCGGCCTCGAGACGGCGGCCATACGAGTAAGCGAGAACGAAGCCGCTGAGAACGAAGAAAAAATCGACAGACAAATAGCTTTCGTAAAAGAGTCCGGCGGGAATATCCTGCGGCCAAAGGAAAGGAACGTGATATATCGCGATGATGATCGCCGCGATTCCCCGCAGGCCGTCCAGCGCATGAAAAATGTGCGGGCCGCCAGGCGAAAGGCCTCGGGAAGAACTCGGCGGCGAAGCGGTCACGAGGCGGTCCTATTCGACGTTCCGCGGATATCAGGCAGTTCTCGCTCAAGTCGACGAGGGGCGGCGTTTCCGACACGCCCGCAGAAGTCGCCGGCAGGCATGCGACGAGCGCGGGAACGCCCCGTCGTCTCGTTTAGAGACGAAAATGCTGAAATTTCTATCAACCCGACAAGCCTCTCCGGCGCTTTCCGGCGGAGTGAACGACAACCGCGCGCCTCGCGGGCGTTCCGGATCGGCCAAGGCGGTTCGGCGATGAGCCGCGAGATTTCGGCGAACGGATTTCTCGAAATGGCTTCCTCGGCCACCGGCAAGGCGCGGTCAGCGTCGGCGCCTACGGGGGCCCGGGACTTGGCCCGGTTGCGGATGGCGGTTCCAGGTTAATGGAACCCGCGCTAGGCCCGCGGATGGGCCGCCCGATAGGCCGCCAGCAGCCGTCCGCCGTCGACGGCGGTATAGACCTGCGTCGTCGACAGCGAGGCGTGCCCCAGCAATTCCTGGATCGTCCGGAGATCGCCGCCGCGCGCGAGCAGGTGCGTGGCGAAGGAATGGCGCAGCGCGTGCGGCGTCGCGCTGTCGGGCAGTCCGAGCGCGCCGCGCAGGCGCTCCATCGCGAGCTGGAGTATGCGCGGCGAAAGCGGCCCGCCCTTGGCGCCGACGAAAAGCGGCCCGTCCGGCTTCAGGACATAAGGACAGAGGTTAAGATAGGTCTCGATCGCCGCGCGCACCGGCGCGATGACGGCGGCTTGCCTCGTCTTGGCGCCCTTGCCGACGATCGTGACGGCCTCGCAGGCGCCGATCGGGGCGTCCCGGCGGCGGATCGACAAGGCCTCGCCGATGCGCAGCCCCGCGCCGTAGAGCAGCGCCAGAACCGCCGCGTCGCGCGCGATGATCCAGGGCTCGCGCGCTTCGCCGGCCCGCGTCTGGGACGCGGCGACGGCCTTGGCGTCGGCGACGGCGAGCGGGCGCGGCAGCCGCCGCGGCGCGCGCGGCGCCCGGATCGCGCCAAAGGCGGAAGCCGATCCATGGCCCTCGCGCTCGACATGGCGCGCGAGCGAGCGCAGGGCGGAGAGCGCGCGTTGCAGCGAGCGCCCGTCGATCTCGCCGGCGCGCCGGCGCGCGAGGAACGCGCGCAGATCGCCGGGGACGAGGCCGACGAAATCGGCGATCGCGGGCGGGGCTTCGAAGCGCTCGGCCAAGAAAGCGAGACACTGCCGGACGTCGCGGCCATAGGCCTCCAGCGTATGCGCGGCGAGCCGGCGCTCGTGGCGCAAATGGGCGAGCCACGCGACGACGAGCGCCGCGAGGTCGGGCGCGGCGGGCAGGGCGGCTTGCGCGAGGCGGTGTTCGGGGCTCAAGCGTGCGGGCCGGCTTTTGCCGTCATGGCGAGAACGAGCCAAGCCATGACGAAGTTTCGCAACGCGGCGATACTCGCAGAGCCGCGTTAACCGCGCGTTGCCGTTTCGGCCGGGGGCCTCAGATCGTCGGGGAGCGGGAAGGAGGAATCGCGGCGTTCGCCGCCGCCGCCGGCGACCGGCGTCACCATTGCGGACAAGATCCGTTGGATGTCGACGTGGCCGACGCGCCGCCCTTTCCCGTCGAGGACGGCGAGCGCGGCCTGATTGGCGCCGGAGAGCAGCCTCGCGGCGTCCTCGAGCACGGCGCCCGAGGCGATGGCGAGCTTCGGCGCGTCGGCGTTCTCCTTCGCCGGTCCCATGATCGCCTCGACCTTGATGACGCGGCCGCGGTTCACCTCCTTGACGAAACTGGCGACATAGTCGTCCGCCGGCCGCAGCACGATGTCCTGGTTCGTGCCCTGCTGAATCACCTCGCCGTCGCGAAGGATGGCGATGGCGTCGCCGAGCCGCAGCGCTTCGTCGAGATCGTGAGTGATGAATACGATGGTCTTCTTGATTTCCTTCTGCAGGTCGAGAAGGACGGTTTGCATGTCGACGCGGATCAACGGGTCGAGCGCCGAAAAGGCCTCGTCCATCAGCATGATCGGCGCGTCGTTGGCCAGCGCGCGGGCGAGGCCGACGCGCTGCTGCATGCCGCCCGAAAGCTGGTTGGGGTAGCGGTCCTCGAAGCCTGCGAGCCCGACCCTGGCCAACCAGCGCATCGCCGAATTCGACCTGCGCCGCGCGCGCGACGCCCTTCACCTCGAGGCCGAAGACCGCGTTGTCGAGCACGGTGCGATGCGGCAGCAACGCGAATTTCTGGAACACCATCGCCGTATGCTGACGGCGAAACTGCCGCAATTCGCTTTGGTTCATCTTGACGACGTCGACGCCGTCCACCCACACCTCGCCGGCGGTGGGATCGATCAGTCGGTTGATATGGCGGATGAGGGTGGACTTGCCCGATCCGGACAGCCCCATGATGACCTGGATGCAGCCGGGCTTCATGTGAATGTTGACATCTCTAAGGCCCAGGACGTGTCCGTGGCGCGCCATCAACTCGGCCTTGCTCATCCCCCGTTCGACGGGTTCGAGATAGGCGCGCGCGTTCTCGCCGAAGATCTTGTAGAGACGCCGGATCTCGATGCCGCCGCCCTCTGCCGGGCGCTCAGCCATGAACGACGCTCCGGTGTTTCTGCAGCCGCCGGCCATAAGCCTGGCTGACGCGGTCGAAGATGATCGCGATGCCGACGATGGCGAGACCGTTCATGACGCCGAGCGTGAAATATTGATTGGCGATCGCCTTGAGCACGGGCTGGCCGAGGCCCTGGACCCCGATCATCGAGGCGATCACGACCATCGCGAGCGCCATCATGATGGTTTGGTTGACGCCCGCCATCATCGTGGGCAGGGCGAGGGGAAGCTGAACCTTCACCAGCTTCTGCCAGCTCGACGATCCGAACGCGTCGGCGGCTTCCAGAACGTCCCGGTCGACCAGCCGGATGCCCAAGTCCGTCAATCGAATCATCGGCGGAATCGCGTAGATGACGACGGCGATGAGGCCGGGAACCTTGCCGATGCCGAGCAGCATGACGACCGGGATGAGATAGACGAAGCTCGGCAGGGTCTGCATCACGTCGAGGATCGGATTGATCGACTTTTGCAACCGATCCGATCGCGACATCGCGATGCCGATGGGGATGCCCAGCACGATCGACAGCACGGTGCACACGACGATCATCGAAATCGTCTTCATCGTGTCTTCCCACATGTCGAACAGGCCGATCGCGAGCAGCGTCGAGACGGTCCCGGCGACGACGATCCAACTCCGCCCGGCGAACCAGGCGATCGCCGCGACGACGAGGACGACGATCGGCCACGGCGCCCCGAGCAAGACGCGCTCGGAGTGAATGAGAAAATACTGCAGGGGATCGAACAGATGTTCGATGGCGTCGCCATAGGTCCGCGTGAACGCGAGAAAGCCCGCGTCGACGGTTTTCTTCCAGACTCGTAACGTGTCGTCGCTCAGGTGCGGAAAGCTGAACAGCCAATCCATCGTTTGCCCCTTGGCGTAAGGCGAATTGGCGTCGCGTTCCGCCGGCGCGCGGCCTGGGCGACGCCAACGTCGGCGCGCCCGGCGATGGGCGCGCCGACGTTTTCATTTCATGGCGAGGTCAAAGGCCGGCTTTGACGTTCGCCGCGACATCCGCGGGAACCCACTTGCTCCAGACGTCCGCATTGTTCTTGAGGAAGTATTTCGCGCCTTCGTCGCCCGTCGCCTGGTTGTCGGTCATCCAGGCCAAGAGCTTGTTGACGGTGGCGTTCGCCCAGGAGCGGTTCTTGAGATAGTCCATGGCGACGCCGCCCCGCTCGGCGAATTTGGCGGTCACGAGGGTCACGACATGATCCGTCGACCAAGCGTTGGGTTTGGGATCGGGGCAGTCGGCGACGGTGTAGCAGCGTTTCCATTCGGCCGCGTCGAAGGGAACGCCGAAGTCGAGCTTGACCATTTCATACTTGCCGAGCAGCGCCGTGGGCGCCCAGTAATAGCCGAGCCAGCCTTGCTTGCGCTCGTAGGCCTTGGCCAGAGATCCGTCGAGGCCGGCCGCCGAGCCCGTGTCGACCAGGACGAAACCCGCCTTCTGCGCGCCGAAGGCCTTGTAGAGTTGACCCGTCACGCGCGTGCCGCCCCAACCCTGCGGACCGTTGAAGACGGCGCCTTTCGACGGATCTTCGGGCGCGGGGAAAAGTTCGGGATGCTTGAGCGCGTCGGCGATCGTCTTGATGTCGGGATGGGCGTCGGCGATGTATTTCGGGATCCACCAGCCCTGCACGCCGCCGTCGGACAGAGCCGTCGCGGCGACGACGAGCTTGCCTTCCTTCACGCCGCGGTTGACGACGTCGGGCAGCAGGTCGATCCATCCCTCCGGCGCGATGTCGGGTTCGCCTTTCTCGGTCATCGAGGTGATGGTCGGCACGGTGTCGCCGACCACGATGTTGACGTTGCAGCCGTAGCCCTTCGTCAAGATGATCTTGTCGATGCTCGACAGCACTTCGGCGGACTGCCAGTTCATGCTCGCGATGGTGACGTCGCCGCAGCCCGCGGCCAGCGCCGCGCCGCCGGAAGCGAAGACGCCCATGGCGAGCATGGTCGACGCAAGGAATGCCTTCATAGTCGTTCCCCTACCTCTTGCGGCGCTTAACGCTGGGTTGGACGACGAGCTGCGCCGTTTCGCTCTCCGTCCTGTCTCCTTTGCGCGGTTCCGCCCGAGACGGCTGCGCCTCTTCGCGCGGGGACCGCGGCAAAAAACCTGCCGAAACGACGGGTGCCGGCCGACATCAGGATGCGCGGGCGCGCGCGATCGCAGGCCGTTTGGCCGCGAAGCCGTGGCGTGCGAAGAACCGATCCATCTCGCTCGCCCGCGGCGGCTTGCCCGCGAAGACGCCGATATATTCGGAGACGCGCGCCATGCGGACCGTTACGTCTTCCTCCGTCTTCATCGAGATGTAGCCGATTTGCGAGAGATAGATCGCCCGGCTTCTGACATCGGCGGCGAGCTTGTCGAAGCCGAAGCGGACGAACATGTCCGCCAGCGCCTTCAGGCGCGTCGCGTCGGCGGCGGCGATCTCCGCCGCGACTTCGGGCGATTGATGCGTCCAACTGCGCACGGCGAATTCGAAGCGGGAATCGAACAAGGCGGGATCGAGCCAGCAATCGAACACGTTGAGAATCGCTTCGCAGATGCTCTCGGCGTAACTCTCGGCCTGCTTGACGAGATTGCCGGTGTTCTTCGCGCGCCAGCGGTCGATCAGAGCCGCCAAGAGGGCGTCGCGGTCCCTGAAGAACCAGTAAAAGCTCGTTCGGGAAAGGCCCAGCCGCTTCGACAGCGGCATGATCCGCACCGCTTCGACGCCGGATTCGAGCAGGCTTTCGTAAGCCGCTTCCAGCCACCCTTCGCGTGACCCGCGCCAACCCGTTTCGTTTTGCTTGAACGGCCGCATTTGTTGATGATAGGCGCCCAAAACGCTCCGCGCAACGCAATTGTACGAGCATGTCGCCTAAATTGACAGCAGTGAACAGTATCCCTAGTTTCCCGGCCAAGAGCCGCTCGCGAGGCCTTGGGCATGACCGACGATCCGCTTCTGCAACCTTTTCGGCTGAAGCATCTGACGTTGCGAAACCGCTTGATGATCACCGCCCACGAGCCCGCCTATGCCGAAGACGGCATGCCGAAGGCCGCCTACCGCGCCTATCACGTCGAGCGCGCCAAGGCGGGCGTCGCCCTGACGATGACGGCCGGCTCCGCCACGGTGTCGCGCGACAGCGCGCCGGCCTTCAACAATATCCTCGCTTACAAGGACGAAGTGGTCGGCTGGATGAAGGACCTCGCCGACGCCTGCCACGAGCACGGCGCGGCGGTGATGATCCAACTGACGCACCTCGGCCGCCGCACCCGCTGGGATCGGGGCGACTGGCTGCCCGTCGTCTCGCCTTCACACAACCGCGAGGCGGCGCATCGCGCCTTTCCCAAGAAACTCGAGGACTGGGACATCGCCCGCATCGTCGCCCACTACGCCGACGCGGCCGAGCGCATGAAGGCGGCCGGCCTCGACGGCGTCGAGCTCGAGGCCTACGGCCATCTGATGGACCAGTTCTGGTCGCCGCTGACCAATACGCTGGACGGCCCCTATGGCGGCTCGCTCGACAACCGCTTGCGCTTCGCGTTCGAAGTGCTCGGCGCCATTCGCCAGCGCGTCGGCGCCGAGTTCATCCTCGGCGTGCGCCTGGTCGTCGACGAGGCCGTGGCGGGCGGTCTGACGAAGGCGGAGGGGCTGGAGATCACGCAACGCCTGAAGGCTTGCGGCATGGTGGACTTCCTCAACGTCGTGCGCGGCCACATCGACACCGACGCCGCCCTGACCGACGTCATCCCGGTGCAGGGCATGGCGAGCGCGCCGCACCTCGACTTCGCCGGCGAGGTGCGGGCCGCGACGGGGATGCCGACCTTCCACGCCGCCCGGATCGCCGACGTGGCGACGGCGCGCCACGCCGTCGCCTCGGGCAAGCTCGATATGGTCGGCATGACGCGCGCCCACATCGCCGATCCGCACATCGTGCGCAAGATCAGGGAAGGCCGCGAGGACGAAATCCGCCCTTGCGTCGGCGCCAATTACTGCCTCGACCGCATCTACCAGGGCGGCGAGGCCTTTTGCCTGCACAACGCCGCCACCGGGCGCGAATTGACGATGCCGCACGAGATCGCGCTTAGCGACGAGCGCCGCAAGATCGTGATCGTCGGCGCCGGGCCCGCCGGCCTGGAGGCGGCGCGGGTCGCGGCCGAGCGCGGGCACGAGGTCGTGGTGTTCGAGGCCGCGAACCAGCCGGGCGGTCAGGTGCGACTGACCGCCCGCAGCCCGCGCCGACGGGAGATGATGGGGATCGTGGATTGGCGGATGGCCCAATGCGCGGCGCGCGGCGTCACGTTCCATTTCGATGTCTGGGCGGAGGCCGACGACGTTCTCGGTGAAAATCCCGACGTCGCGATCATCGCGACCGGCGGGGTCGCGCATACCGAGATTCTCTCCAGCGGAAACGACCTCGTCGCCTCGACCTGGGACATTCTGTCGGGCGACGTGAAACCGGCGCCGAGCGTGCTGCTGTTCGACGACGCCGGCGACCACGCCGCGTTGCAGGCGGCCGAATTCATCGCCGCGACGGGCGCCAAACTGGAGATCATGACGCCGGACCGCACGTTCGCGCCGGAAGTGATGGCGATGAATCTCGTGCCCTACATGCGCAGCCTGCAAGTGCGCGACGTCGCCTTCACCGTCGGATTCCGTGTGACGAGCGCGAGGCGCGAGGGCAATCTTTTGATCGCGAGCGTCGGCAGCGATTACGTGGATGCGCTGAAGGAGCGGGTCGTCGAGCAGATCGTCGTCAATCACGGAACGCGACCGCTGGACGATCTCTATTTCGCCCTGAAGCCGCTTTCGCTGAATGGCGGCGCCGTCGATCACGCCGCGCTCATCGCCGGCCGGCCGCAGACGATCCGCGCCAACCCGCAAGGCGCATTCCAGCTCTTCCGCATCGGCGACGCCGTCGCCGCGCGCAACACCCATGCGGCGATCTACGACGCGCTGCGGCTGGGGATGGCAATTTGAGGCGTGGATCGGTGCCGTCGATCCATCGCGTCGGCGTCCCGGTTCGCGCGGCGTCCGGCGCAACAATCCAGCTGTCGCAAGTTCAGAGAGAATGCGGTATTGTTAAATACACTGGAGACCTCTCGTCATGACTGCCGCAGTTCCTGCCATTGTCCTCGATCCACAAATTCTCTCGGGAAAGCCGGTGATCGCGGGAACGCGCCTGTCGGTCGAATTCGTCATCGGTCTGTTGGCCGAGGGTTGGAGCGAGGCGGAGGTTCTCGCCAATTATCCCGGTCTGACGCATGATCACATTCTAGCGTGCCTCGCCTACCCGCGCGACGCGTTGAGCTCGGAGAAAGTGTTTCCGAGCGCCGCCTGACAATGCGCTTTCTCGCCGACGAGAACTTTCCCGGCGCCGGCGCGGTCGCGCTGAGGCGCCTCGGCCACGACGTTCTTTGGATCGGGGAGGTATCGCGCGGCGCAAGCGACGTAGCCGTGCTCGAACTGGCCGCGCGCGAAAGCTGGATAATTCTGACGTTCGACAAGGACTTCGGCGAACTCGCGAGGAAATCGAAACTTCCTGACGCATGCGGCGTCATCCTCTTTCGGATACCGCTTCCGGCCCCCGCCGCCGCAGCCGGCGAACAACTCGCAAAGCTTGTCGGAGGACGCCAGGACCGGGCGGGGCATTTCAGCGTCATTGAGCCCGGCCGCGTTCGCATGCGGAGAATGGGGTAGGTCCGCCGCCGACCCGAAGGCGAATTTCGGCAGTAACGGTCAGAGCAACACCCCTGCCCCAAAGCGGAAAAACTGGATGTCTTGACAAGTGCTGCACTCGGCAACGCGACTGAGCATTCAAGGAAGCTTCGCAATATGGATTTTTCGGGCATTCAAACTGTGACGAAGCAATATAATTGGCGCGGCGAGCACGTCGCTTACCGGACGGCCGGGTCGACAATTCCGTGCGATGACCGTAACAATGATTATCGTGAAATTCGCGAAAGAATTGCCAACGGGCAATGCAACGAGGTTGAGCCCAGGATAACCACGGCGACGAGGGTTTACACGTCGGAAAGAGCTTTGACCGGGTACGATACGAATCTTGGGTTCATTCCCCATGACGCCAGTAACAAGTTGTACGAGCTGCTTGAGGCTTCGGCTGAAGCTGGGGAATGCGTGATTAAGGACCCCAAGGCAGCCGATGCAGGTGACGAAAAAATTGATGCTCTAATCTTTTGTGCGGTTCTCGATCGGGGCTGGCAGCATCTTGCCGGACCGCTGACACGCCAGTTTGAATACCGACCTCGCGGACACGCGGCACCGATCAAGCTCAATGTGCGAATCCGGAATATACCAGCGACGCCTGAAGATGTGCTTCCACACGTTTTTGGCGCCATGGGCGTCGAAGCGCCTTCGCTCGTCCCTATTCGGTTCAAGGCTCTGCAGGCAGGAATGATCGAGATTGAGGTCGCGGTGGCCTTATTGCAGAAGCTGTTCAGGAACGAGCGCGCGCGGGTCCGAAAGTGGATCGAGCCATTTTTCGCGGATTCTCTTGCCCAGCATTACGCGCGGTCCGCTCGCAAGCGGTCCGACGGCCCAGGAATTGATTGGTTGATCGACAAGGCGCCAGTCTTTCTAACCTATGCTGTTGCCGATATGGCAAATGTTGCGCTCCAGGCCTTTGCCCTGGAGTACGGAGGCGTCGTTCCAGGGCACGTTACTGAGGACGCGCTTCTGCGCTCGTTGCTTTCTTTTGCACGCCGTGCGGACGGTCAAATTTCTCTTCATCGATTTCAGCATCAAGGGGAGCAATCGTTTGGTCTGGCAGGTCAATGGCAGACAGGCAGCGCGCTCCTCCGTCTTGCCGATGAGAAACTGCGAAAGCAATTGGACCTCTACTTTGTTGCTTCACGCGTGCGGCAACTCTTTGGTGCTGGATTCGCCATGGAAGCGCTGGTTGTTGCAAATGCTGCATTTGAGGTCGCCCTCGAAGGAGCGCTGGTCGGCGCGGTCGACGCGCACGACAAGGCGCGCAAGTTGATGATGGGTAAGGGGCATCGCTATCGGTTAGAATTGCTGCAAAAAATAGTTGCAGCCAAAACCGAGAGGGGCCTCGACACGACGGAATTCTCGGGGTTCCTGTTCGCACTCACGGAATCAAATTCGATGCGGAATAGTTATTTGCATCAACTTGTATTGCCGACGGACGATTTCTGGAAACTAGCTCAACTGGACAGGACGGTAGAACGCGTCCTCCCGTTCATCACCGATTGGCACCTGTCCTCAATCACGTTGGGGCTACTCCTTGGGCTCGCGAGAACAGCGCGAAGCGAAACCGTAGCGCTCTTATTGACGGAGCTGCAAAAACTGAAGGAATGGGGCGGCTAGGCGGCTCCGGTGTTCATATCAGGGCGCGCCTTAGCAATTCTCATAGGTCCGCTTTTGTCGCATTCAATTGGTTGAAAAGCCGCCCCTCGAAAGAGTGCTCTCCCCCTTGGCGGACATCCGGCCCGGCGGCCCTCTATCCGGCTCAATCCACTCGCTGGGGTTGGGACCGCCCGCCTTCACCCCAGCAAATCCACCAGATGCGGAATCAGCGGCTCGTCCGCCGGCGGCATCGGATAATTGCGCAGGTGCTTCGGGCGGACCCATTTGAGCGCTTGGGCCTCGAGCGGCTGGACGAAGCCCTCCCAGCGGCGGCAGACGTAGAGCGGCATCAGGAGGTGGAAATCCGCGTAGGCGTGGCTGGCGAAGGTCAGCGGCGCGAGGCACGGCGCCTTGACCGCGATGCCCAGTTCCTCGCGCAATTCGCGGATTAGCGCGTCCTCGGGCCGTTCGCCGGGGTCGAGCTTGCCGCCGGGGAACTCCCACAGCCCCTCCAGCGCCTTGCCCCTAGGGCGCTGGGCGATCAGCACGCGGCCGTCGGCGTCGACGAGCGCCGCGGCGACGACGAGCAGCAATTTCAAGAGCGGTAGTCGCCGTTGATGGCGACGTAGTCCTTGGTCAGGTCGCAGGTCCACACTTTCGCGGTCGCCGTGCCGACGCCGACATGGACGCCGATGACGATTCTTTTGCGCTTCATGTAGGCGGAGGCCGCCGCTTCGTCGTAATCGGGGTCGCGCTGGCCGGCGTGGGCGACGCGGATGTCGCCGAAGCGGATGTCGAGCTTGTCGCGCTCGGCCTTCTCGCCCGCCTTGCCGACCGCCATGACGACACGGCCCCAATTGGCGTCTTCGCCCGCGCAGGCGGTCTTGACCAACGGCGAATTGGCGATGGAAAGCGCGATGCGCTTGGCGGCCTTGCGCGAGGCCGCGCCGGAGACGCTGACCTCGATGAACTTGCGTGCGCCCTCGCCGTCGCAGACGACTTGCTGGGCGAGATCGAGCAGCAATTTGTCGAGCGCGCGGCGGAACGCGGCGAGGCGCGGATCGGCGGCGTCGGCGATTTCGGGCGCGCCGCGCGCGGCCGCGGTGCCGGTCGAAAACAGCAGCAGCGTGTCGGAGGTCGAGGTGTCGCTGTCGACGGTGATGCAATTGAAAGAACGGCCGACCGACTTGCTCAGCAGCGCCTGCAGCGCCGGGGCCGCGATCGGCGCGTCGGTGAAGACGAAGGACAGCATCGTCGCCATGTCCGGCGCAATCATGCCGGCGCCTTTGGCGACGCCGTTGATCGTCACCTCCGTCTCGCCGATCTTCGCCCGCGCAGTCGCGACCTTGGGAAACGTATCGGTGGTCATGATCGCCTTGGCGGCGTCCATCAAGGCGTCGGGCCTGGCCGCGGCGACCAGGGCGCCGAGCGCGCCGGCGATCTTGCCTGCATCGAGCGGCTCGCCGATCACGCCGGTCGAAGCCATGTAGATCTCGTGCGGCGCCGCGCCCGTCGCCTTGGCGGCGGCCTCGGCGACCGCGGCGACCGCGCTCGCCCCGGCGGCGCCGGTGAAAGCGTTGGCGTTGCCGGAATTGACGACCAGCGCGCGCGCCTCGCCCTTCGGCAGATTGGCGCGGCACCAGTCGACGGGCGCCGAGGGGCATTTCGAGCGCGTGAAGACGCCTGCGACCCGCGCCGGCCGGTCGAACAGCGCGAGCATCACGTCGGTGCGACCGGCGTAGCGCACGCCCGCCGCGATCGTGGCGAAGCGCACGCCCTCGATCGGGGGCAAGGCCGGATATTTCTTCGGCGCGAGCGGGGAGAGCGGGGCGGGAGCGGCCATGGAGCGGAGTTCCTCATTGCGAGCTTTAAGAGCGTGATCTTGGAAAAGCGAATTCGGCTTTTCCTGAGATCACGCTCGAGAAAGAACGGCGGGGCCGCTCACGGCGTCTTGGGCTTGGCCTCGCCGGCGGGCGTCTTCGCTTCGCCGCCGGGCGCCGCGTCCGGCTTCTGCTCCTCGTCCATGCGCTCGATCTTGGCGCCCGCGTGCAGCGAGGCGATCAAGTCGCCCTGCGCCTTTTGCGCGACGTAGCGAGCGGCTTGATCCTTGACCTGCTCGAAGGGCGGGAAGGTCTGCATGCGCTTTTCCTCGACCTTGATGATGTGCCAGCCGAATTGGCTCTTCACGGGATCGGAGACCTGGCCGGGCTCGAGCTTGAACGCCGCGTCGGCGAATTCCGGCACCATGCGGTCCTTGGTGAACCAGCCGAGATCGCCGCCCTCGCTCGCGGGGTCCTTCGACAATTCGGTCGCCACCTTGGCGAAATCTTCGCCCTTCTTGATGCGCGCCAGCGCCGCCTTGGCCTCATCTTCGGTCGGCACGAGGATATGGCGGGCGTGAATCTCCGGCATCGGCGGATGCGCCTTGGCGGCTTCGTCATAGGCCTTGTGTTCGGCTTCGTCGGTGGTCGCCGCCTTGGCGACATTGGTCAGCAAGGCCTCCATCGCCAGCTTGTCGTGATAATAGGCGAGGCGGCGCGCGAAATCGGCGCCGGCGTCGAGCTTGTCGGCTTCGGCCTTCTTGGCGACCAGCTTGAGATCGATGAGGTAGTCGAGCACGTATTTTTCGCGCGCCGGCCCTTCCATCTTTTGCGGCAGGCCCGGACCGATGTCGAGAAGCGCGTCGTTCACGTCGTCCTCGGTGATCGGAACGCCGTCGATCTTGGCGAAAATCTTGGGCTCCGCATGGGCGGCGCCGGCCAGAAGCAAGGCCGAGCCAAGGATCGAGGCGAGGGAAAGGGCGAGCCGGCGAGCCGGCGCTTGCGGGGAAAGTTTCATGGAAGCTCCTGTGGGGGAGGCGTCGACGCCTCCTCGTTTCATGTCTCGGCACGCGCCTATAATGCGATTTGGCCGAATTTGCGAGTGGGGGAGGCGATCGCGTCGCTACAATTCTTTGGGATTCGGCGCAGGGGATCTGCCGCGGCGAGACGCCTTGCCGCGCCTGCGCGCCGCCGAAAAATACAGCGGCGGCGCTGTCTTTGCGCTATGTTCAAATTGGGATGGCGTTCCATTCGGCGGCGGAGACGACGGACATGGCGGGAAATCGGTTCTACGGCGTTCGCATCGAGGGGGCCAAATACGGCGTGGGGTTCGGTTCGGCCCTCGCGATCACGATATCCTACGTTAACAACCATTCGATCCTCTGGGCGATCATCGACGGGATCTTGGGCTGGCTCTATGTGATCTATTTCGCGCTGTTCCGTTCGTGATCCGCGCCCCGAAGGCGCCCAGGCCGCAACATTCCCTTTGGACCCGTCGATCGACGCCGATCACCGCCCAGGGTGTTCCGGGGGCAGCACGAAGGGGAACGGTCCGGGCGAACGATCGACGAAGCAGGTGTGGGTGACAACTCCGGCGGCCTCGCTCCATTGGTGCAACAGAAACGCCGGCGGCTCCAGCGCAAAAGCGGGGGGCCCGTCGGGGCTGAGGTCCAGAACCACCGCGTGCCCCACCGACGGCGCGATCTGGCAGATCGTTCCGGCGAAACGAGCCTGGATCGAGCGATGATGGTGGCCGGCGAGTATGCGCTCGACCTGCGGATATCGCCCAATGATCCCAGCCAGTTCTTCGCCGCCTGCGAGCAGGCGAATTCGATCCATATGCTCGATCCCGCAGGCGAATGGCGGATGGTGCAGGCAGACGATCGTCGGGCGATCGCGGTGCGCGCAGAGTTCGCCCTCGAGAAACGCCAGCGTCTCGCTCGAGAGTTCGCCATGGCTCGCGCCCTCAACGAGACTGTCGAGGCCGACCAGCCGCAGCGGGCCGGCGTCCGCGGCGAAGTTGAGCGGGCCGCGAGCCCCGAACTTGCCGAAAGGCGCGAAAGCCGCGCGCATGTTTTCTCGGCGGTCGTGATTGCCGGGAACGATATGCACCGGGCACGGCAGCCGATCGAGAAGCGCGAGCAGGATCGCATATTCCTCATCGAGACCGCAGTCGGCGGCGTCGCCAGTCAAGATCACGACGTCGGGCTGGGGGCGCAATCGCGACAACGCATGGATCGCGCGTTCAGCCATGACGTTCGTTTCCGCGACGCCATAAGCCAGTTGTCCCGCTGGGCGAATATGAAGATCGGATATCTGCGCGATCAGCAATTTCATTCCTCCTCGAACCGTAGGACCGCCGACCGTTCGATTTCGACCCCGACCGCCGCTTCCGGTAGAATCTGCCTTTGGATCGGCGCCGACTGCAGCCTGACGATCGGCTCGCGCGCCAGCTTGCCGCGGCCACTAAGGGAGCCACATCGTGTTCGACTTTCAACCGCTTCCTCACTACTTCTCTTCGGAACACGAGCAATTTCGCGCAATGCTGCGCGAGTTCGTCTCGCGTGAGATAACGCCCCACGTCAACGAATGGGACGAAGCGGGCGCGTTTCCGCGATCGCTGTACAAGCGCGCGGCGGAACTTGGGCTGACCGGCCTGGGCTACCCGGAAGAACTCGGCGGCACGCCAGCGGACGTGTTTTATCATCTCATCGCTTCCGAGGAATACGCGCGCTCGGGATGCGGCGGGGTCGCCGCATCGCTCAATTCACACACCATCGCCCTGCCGCCGTTGTTGATCGACGGCAGCCAAGCGCTTCGCCATCAATTCATTCCCCCGGTGCTGGCCGGCGACAAGATCGCCGCTTTGGCGGTGACGGAACCTTCGGGCGGCTCCGACGTCGCGGCCCTGAAGACGACTGCGTCGCGCGACGGCGATCACTATGTCGTCAACGGCGAGAAAACCTTCATCACCTCCGGGATGCGCGCGGACTTTTTCACCGTCGCCGTACGCACCGATCCGTCGAACAAAGGATCGGGCGGCGTCTCGGCGTTGGTGATCGAAGGCGACACGCCAGGCTTGACGCGCACCGAGCTTAAGAAAATGGGCTGGTGGGCGTCCGACACCGCGCATCTGCGTTTCGATAATTGCCGCGTGCCGGTCGCCAACTTGATCGGAGTCGAGAACAAAGGATTCAAGACCTTCATGAATAACTTCAACTCCGAGCGCCTGGGCATGGCGGCCGGCGCCTACAGCTACGCACAGGTCTGCCTGGAAGAGGCGGTCGACTGGGCCCGCCAGCGCCGGACATTCGGGCTGCCTCTGTCAGAGCGACAGGTTGTGCGCCACAAACTGATGGACATGGCGCTGCGCATCGATGCGGCTCGTTGCCTCGTCTACGAACTGGCCTATCGTATCCAACATCAAGCCGGCGACCCCGCCCAGTTGGTGGCGCGGATCTGCATGGCTAAAGTTCTGGCGACGCAGGCCATGCAGTTCTGCGCCGACCAGGCGATCCAGATCCTTGGCGGCATGGGCTTCATGCGCGGGACAAAGAGCGAAAGAATTTATCGCGAGGTCAAGGTGATGATGATCGGCGGCGGCTCCGAGGAGATCATGAAGGATCTCGCCTCACGGCAGCTGGGAATTTGATCGGGCGGGCGCGCCAAAGGGCTCAAACCCGCTGGTCGGATCGTGCCCCGCCGAAACCGGTCATATCCTGTGCAATCGGCATTCTCGATGGCGTCGAGTAACCCGGGAACGCGGGCGATTGGCAACGCCGCAACTATCGGGCATTAATGCCGGTTGGGGCGTCAACCCGATTGCTTATGGGGAGATCGGCAGTGAGGGACGTCGAGCGACCTGTTAATCCAATCGCGAGGGAAGTCGTTACGCGTCGCGACGTTCTGGGCGCCGCGAGCGCGTTGGCGGGGGGAACGGCCTTGGGTTCTCTGGCCGCGGTCCCGGCCGCCGCGGCGTCTTCGGATAATTTGCCGCCCCATATTCCCGATTGGCAGACCAAGCCGGGCGGCGAGGTCATGAGCCCGCCATACGGCTTGCCCTCCAAATTCGAGGCGAGCGTCGTCCGGCGCGAACGATCCGGCGGTTCCCCCTATCCGACGAGACAAGCGGCGGTCAGCCTGACCCCCCTGCAGGACCTCCATGGCGTGATAACGCCCAATGGTTTGCATTACGAGCGCCATCACGCGGGCGTGCCGACCATCGATCCGCAGGAGCATCGGCTCATCATTCACGGCATGGTCGAACGACCGATGATCTTCACGATGGACGACATTCTGAGGTTTCCCTCGGTGTCGCGAATTCATTTTCTCGAATGTTCCGGAAATACCCAGAATTGGGGCAAGCCGGCGCGCGAACTGACGGTCCAGGACACGCACGGGCTGCTCAGCTGCTGCGAGTGGACGGGAACATGGCTCAAAACGGTTCTCGGCGAAATCGGGGTCAAGCCCGAGGCCAAATGGATGCTTGCGGAGGGCGCGGACGCCGCCGCCATGACGCGGAGCATTCCCATAGAAAAGGTCTTTGACGACGCCATCCTGGCCTATGCGCAGAATGGCGAGCGGCTGCGGCCCGAGCAGGGCTATCCCTTGCGCCTTTTCTTGCCGGGCTACGAAGGCAACGCCAGCGTCAAATGGCTGCGTCGGCTCAAATTCGGCGACGCGCCTTGGCAAACGCGCGAGGAAACGTCGAAATATAGCTGGATCATGCCGGACGGGACGGTCCGCCAATTCAATTTCATTATGGAAGCCAAGTCGGTGATTACGTTTCCTTCGGGCGGGCGCAAGCTCGACGCCCAAGGCTTCCATGAAATTTCCGGTCTTGCCTGGTCGGGGCGCGGCAAAATCACAAGGGTCGAAGTCAGCACCGACGGGGGCGCGAGCTGGGCCGACGCGGCCCTGCAGGAGCCCGTCCTTTCGAAGTGCCTGACGCGATTCCGCTTGCCCTGGCGCTGGACCGGCGCGCCGGCCCTGCTGTCGAGTCGCGCGACGGACGAAAGCGGCTCCGTGCAACCGACCCGAGAGGCGCTCCTCAAGGAGCGCGACGCGCGATCGTACTATCACTACAACGCGATCCAGAGTTGGAGCGTCGCCGCGGACGGGGTCGTCGCCAATGCCGGCTAGCATCATTCGCAGCGCAACGTTTTTTGCGATCTGGACGATCTGGGTCGGCGCGTCCTGTGCGCAGGAGGCCTATGGCATTGGCCGGATCGCCACGCCGAGCGAGATCGCGGGCTGGGACATCGATGTCTCGCCCGATGGCCGAGGCCTCCCGCCGGGCCATGGCGGCGTCCAAGAGG
The DNA here is from genome assembly GCA_963842835.1 of uncultured Alphaproteobacteria bacterium. GTDB lineage: Bacteria > Pseudomonadota > Alphaproteobacteria > Rhizobiales > Beijerinckiaceae > Roseiarcus. Next base: position 198,843 of record CAWJIB010000001.1, read on the forward strand.
GGAAAGCGATTTTTGCGCAGAAGTGCGCGCCCTGCCATGGCGATCAAGGTCAGGGCAAGCCGATGGATCGACTCGCGGGCGGGCTCGGCACGATCGGCGCCGAAAAGCCGGTAAAGACCGTCGGCAGCTACTGGCCATATGCGACGACGCTGTACGACTTCATCAACCGCGCGATGCCGTTCGACGCGCCGCAGTCGCTGTCGCACGATGAAGTCTATGCAGTGAGCGCCTATGTGCTCTTCCTCAATCGCCTCGTTCCGGAAGACATGGTTCTCGACGCGAAATCGCTGCCCGAGATCCAAATGCCGAGTCGGAAGGCGTTCGTCAGCGGTCATTAGCGCGCGGCGCGGCGCTTGCGATGACGGGCGTCGGCGGAAGGGCGCTCATGGCTCGCGCTCCTGGGCGGGAGGCTGCGACTGCGGCGCCGGAAGTTGGGTCGCGGGCTTTCGCGCATTCGGCCCGGCGTCGAAATATTTCATGAGCTCGCTGGAAGGCGCCAGAACCAATACGGGGGCGCCTTGGGTCAAAGCGGAACGATAGACCTGAAGGGTCCGATAAAGATCGTAAAATCCCGCGTCACGGCCGTAAGCGGATACGGCAATGTCGTTGGCCTGCGCGTCGGCCGCGCCACGGACCGTTTGGCTGGCGCGCAATGCGTCCGACAGCAGAACCGCGCGGTCGCGATCCGCCTTGGACCGGATTTGCTGGGCTGCTTCGAAGCCCTGGGCGCGTAGTTCTTTAGCTTCACGCACGCGCTCGGATGTCATCCGGTCATAGATGGCCTGGCTCGTCTCAGCCGGCAGTTCGGCGCGAAGGATGCGGACATCCGTCACGATGACGCCCAGAGCCTTGGCCTGCGTCGCGACCTCGTCGCGTATCCGATTCGTGATTTGGTCGCGCTGTTCCGTCAGCAAGGCTGGCAGGGCGACTTTTCCGAGCTGCTTGCGCGCCGTGCTGCTGACAATTTGCGCCAAATTGACCCGCGCTTGCTCTTCCGTGCCGACCGATTGGTAGAATCGCAGCGGATCGTCGATGCGGAATCTCAAGAACGTGGTGACTTCGATGCGTTTCTGGTCGCCCAGAATAATCTGGTCGAGCGGAGGCTGAAGCGCCAGCAGATGTTTATCGTAGACGACGACTGTGTCGACGAAAGGGATCTTCACGTTCAGCGCTGGTTCGGCGATGGTAGCCACAGGCTTGCCAAGACGCACGAGCAGGGCAAGCTGGTCCTGCTGGACAACGTAAAAAGTCTGAGACGCGATCCAGCCCAATAGGGCCAGCGCAGCCAAAATTAGGATTGCCCCGCGCGCGCTCATGGCGCCACCTTCGCAGCTGCGGGCGCGGCCGATTGCGGCCCGGCGAGCGACAAATACGGGATGATCGAAGGGCCCGCGTGGCCGGACGGGTCGATCAGTATTTTGCCGGCGGCTTTGAGAACCTCCTCCATCGTGTCGAGATAGAGCCGCCGCGCAGTGATTTCGGGAGCTTTGCCGTAGGCGGAATCGAAAGCCGCGAACCGGTCAGCGTCGCTATGCGCCTGGTTCAGGACCTGTTCCTTATAGGCCTGCGCCTCCTGGTTGAGACGGTCGGCCTCCGCGCGGGCGCGCGGCAGGATATCGTTGCGGTAGGCCTCGGCTTCGTTGCGCGCGCGTTGCTGATCCGCGCGGGCGCGCTGCACATCGTTGAAGGCGTCGATCACCGCCAAGGGCGGATCGACCCGTTGCAACTGGACCTGCGTGATCTCGATTCCCGCATCATACGAGTCAAGAAGCCTCTGCAGCAGCGCCTGCGCGTCGTCCGCGATCTTCTGTCGTTGATCCGACAACCCCGACTGGATCGGGTTGAGTCCGATAATTTGGCGCACTGCGCTTTCCCCCGCGACTTTTACCGTGGCTTCGGGATCGAAGACGTTGAACAGGAATTTCGCGGGGTCCTTGATCCGCCAGGATATCGACGCTGTCGCTTCGACGATATTCTCATCCCCCGTGAGCATTTGCATAACCATGCCGTTGCCGATCTTCAGCTGATTAACCGCCGTGACTCTGGGCAGAAGCACGGCTTCGATCGGATAGGGCAAGTGGTAGTTCAACCCCGGTCCGCGCGTGTCGATCCAACGCCCGAAATGCAGCACAAGACCCACCTGGTCGGGTTGCACTTTGTAAAAGCCGCTTGCCGCCCACACCGCCAGCGCCAGCACAAGAGTCGCCGCGATGCTGTGTTTGCGCAGCGTGGGAAGCGTGCGCCGGGGCGCAGCCTCTTCTGTGCGTTCTATCCGCGTAGGCGCCGCCTCCGGCGCCGGCGAAGACGCGGCCTCCTGCACACGTCTGCGACCAAATCGGGAGAGCCATGACTGGACCTGAGCCGCCGTCACGAAAACCGGACCAAAATCGTCTTGATCATTTTCCATGTTGGCCTCCAGGGGTCTCCCGGCGCTGGTCCAAGATCAGGTTCTGCCAGATGACGAAGATCGCGCAAGCCAGCGGCACGGCAAACGGGAGAGCCGGCGCGTTGGCCTCGATCGATGGCGCAATTGTTGGGTCCGAAACCGCGACGCCGCCCGCGATCCAGCCAAGGAACATTCCCGACAACAGCACGAAGAAGCCGTTCTTATCAAGAAACTGCCGGATCAGGACGCTGCCCCAAACCAGCATCGGTATGCTCATCGCCAGGCCCACGCCAATGAAGATCAGGTTGCCTTGCGCGATAGCGGCGATTGCAACGACATTGTCCAGGCTCATGGCGGCGTCGGCGACAATGATAGCCCAGACCGCGCTGAGCAAATCGATGCGCCCGCCCCAGCGCGACGGCCCATCCGTCGACGGATTGGCTTCCAGCGCGGCCCGAGTTTCTTCGTCGTCTCGCACGAGAGTCAATCGCACGGCGATCAACAACAGAATGCCTCCCGCGAGGAGTTGGAGAAAGGGAGCGCGCAGCAAAATCAGCGCAACCGATCCCATGGCGATGCGAAGAGAAATTGCGCCCACGATGCCGAAAATGGTCGCTCTTTGCACTTCCTCCGCGGGGAGGCCTCGGCACGCCATGGCTATCACCAGCGCATTGTCAGCGCTGAGAAGCAGGTTGACGAGCAGAATCTGCAGCGGCCCGAGAAGACCCGCAAAGGCCGCCGAAGGATCGAAGCCGAAATCGATCATAGGAACCCTGCGAATGCGTCTGCCAGCCCGGCGATAGCGACCGCGCCCACTGTCGCCGCCGTCAACCACAAATACCAGCCGCGCTCGAGACCCGCCCCGGCGGGCAAGGGCGCCGTGTCCTCAAAAGGCGGCATATCAATCGGCTTCATGGACCTGAGCCCGCTCTCAATTACGCCCCCGCAAGTGGGTCGCGCTTCGTGGCGCCGGTGAGCCGATTTCGACTCCGGCGCCGGGCCGCCGATTGGCACGAGCGGGCGAGACCACAGTCCGTAAGGCGTCCCGGCAAAGAACAGCAAGGCGTTGGCGTCAGCGTTGCGACGTTGGCGCTGCGGCTGCGGCGACCATGCCTTCATCAATTGCAGTTTGCAGACGCAGCTTGTCGCGGCGACGCGGCGATGCGCCGACCGCCGGATCGGGCGCGCCTATTCCGGCCGACGGCGTGGCGATCACGGCGTTCCCCCGACGGTCGGGATGATCCACGGGATCACATATTGCTGCAAGGCGACGAGCAGGCCGAGGAAGATGGTGAGGATGACGCTATGCACGAAGGTTCGGGCGAACACCAAACCTTCCTTGCCCTTCAGATCGGTCACCGAAACGCCCGTCGCGATATTTTGCGGCGAGATCATCTTGCCCATCACGCCGCCCGATGAATTGGTCGCCGCGAAGAGGAGGGGGTTGAGGCCGAGCTGCTTGGAGGCGACGACTTGCAGATTGCCGAACAGCGCGTTGCCGGACGTGTCGCTGCCCGACAGGAAGACGGCGACCCAGCCGAGGAACGGCGACAGCAGCACGAAGAGGCCTCCCGCCGATGCGACGCCCAGACCCAAAGTGTAGGCGAGGCCGGAATAGTTCATGAGATAGGCGAGGCCGACAATGCAGCACACCGTGACGACCGCGATCCAGATCTGACGAACCGTATCCCTCACGCAGGCGAAGAACGCCGCCGGATCGAGCCGGAAGATCGCGGCCGTCACGATCGCCGCCAGAAGAATGGCGGTTCCCGTGGCAAGCGGCTGGAACACCCACACCGCCGCATAGGGCTTGTTGTTGTAAAGCGTGATCGAGATGGCGTTGTCCAGGCCCGGCCAATGGACGGCCGCTTGTCCGATCGCGAATATCTTGAACGAGGTCCACAGGATCACCACCACCGAGACGATGATCCAGGGCAGCCAGCCCTGCCACGCCGGCGCCGAAACTCCCGCGCTCTGGGGCGCCGGCGCGAGTTGCTTGACCGCAAATTCGGGATCGGGCGTCGGGCGCCAGACTTGCAAGAACAGCAAGGTGACGACCAGCGAGCCGAGCGAAGCGAGCACGTCGGTGAGCGAATAGTCGAGAAAGTTCGAGGCGATGAACTGCGAAACGGCAAAGCTCGCTCCGGCGACCAACAGCACTGGCCACAGCGCGCGGATCGAGCGGGCGCCGCCATAGAGCGCCATGACATAGAACGGCAGGATCAGCGCGACGACCGGCAATTGCCGGCCGATCATCGCGCCGAGCGCAGTGGCCGGCAGCCCGGTGACCGCGCCAAGAACGGTCACCGGCGCGCCCAGTGCGCCGAAGGCGACCGGCGCCGTATTGAAGATCAGCACGAAGACCAGCGCCTCAAGCGGCGGAAAGCCGACCAGGATCAAAAGCGAACTGGTGATGGCGACCGGCGTGCCGAATCCGGCGACGCCCTCCAAAAGAGCGCCGAAGCAAAAGCCGACGACCACCAGGATGACGCGGCGGTCATTGGGCAGATTGTTGATCAGCCAAGCCCGGAACAACTCGAACCGTCCGGAGCGCACCGCGATATTGTAGAGCAGCAGCGCATTGACCACGATCCACATCACCGGCCAGAGCGCGAATACGATTCCATTGAAAACCGCATTGAGCGCCAGGCCGATCGGAAGGCTCCAGACCGCGACGGCGATGATCAGGCCGACGACAAGGCCGGCGAGCGAAGCTTGCCAGGCCGGTCGACGAAGCGCGCCGAGCAGGATCAGCACCGTCAGGATCGGCAGGATCGCCACAACGAACGACAGGCCGAGACTTCCGGAGACCGGCGTCAACAATTGCTGAAACATATTGCCCCCAGTTTAGCTTCTTTACGTCCCTCTTTCCCTGCCGCGACGTTGCCGAATATCGTGGCCTGGCTGGCGGCGATCTTATCGACCGTCGTCGCGTTTGCGCCGACGCAGGCGTTCAGACATCCAAAATTCTGACCAGCGAGCCACGCCGGGCGGCGATTCCGCCGTTCCTGTTCGTCGAAGCGTCCGATGCGCCGTTTGCGCCAAAAGCTACGGACCTTCCGCCAAGTTCAAAGGTGAGTTCGCTGGCGATCGAGCGCACCAGGGAGCCGAGTTGAGGCACTCGTTCACGCGCGACGCGAATCGCCGGTCCGGAGATCGAGATGGCGCCGATCGGCTCGCCGTGCTCGTTCAGCACCGGCGCCGCCAGACAGCGCAAGCCCGGCGAATGTTCCTCATCGTCGACCGCGTAGCCGACGGCCCGCACCTCGCTCAAATGGATCGTCATTCGGGCGGGCGTATCGATGGTCTTGGGCGTGAAGCGGGTCATCCCCTTGGCCATCAGAATGCGATTGACCTCCTCTGGCCGCATCGCGGCCAGCATGCTCTTGCCCAGAGAGGTGCAGTGGAGCACCACGCGGCCGCCTGGCTTACAGATGGCCCGCACCGTCTGCAGACACTCCACCTGCTCCATATACACAGCCATATCGTCGCTGAGGATCGCCAGGTTTGCGGTCTCTCCGCTCTGTTCCATGAGGCGGCGCAGCAGCGGCCGCGCGGCTCTCGCGATATCGCGAACGCTCAGAAAAGCGCTTCCCACCGTGAAGGCCTCCACGCCGACCGTCCAGCGAGCGCCGTCGTTCTTGAATTGGGCGAAGCGGTCCTGCTGAAGCGTCGTCAGCAGGCGATGGACCGTCGACGAAGCGAGGCCGGTGGCGCGCGCGATCTCAGTCAAGGTCACGCCGTCGCTGGCGTCGGCGATCACGCGCATTATCGCCAGAGCGCGTCTGAGCGACTGGACGCCGTCGGCCTTTTCGGTCGTTCTCTTGCAGCGGGCGCTCACGTGGCTCGGCTTCTCGGGCTGTTCTGCGCCTGCGAGGGATATCGATTCCGAGCCAGACTTCAACCGACTAATATTATGAGGGTGCCAGCGTTCTCTATTTATCATAGGCGCCTCCCAATTCTTCAAGTCGACACGGCCATTATTCGCTATCCTCGCGCCGACGAATTGACAGCTAATATGATAATATTGACTTTGGCCAGATGCGGGCGTCATTGCCCCGGGAGTTTTTTTACCGCGATCTCGATCGCTGAATAATAGGCAGCCAGATCCTCGATATCTTTCGGCGAGAGCGTCGGCGCGACCACCGACATCATCTCGTTCTTGCGTTCCCCGGATTTGAATGCGTTCAATTGTTCGATCAAGTACGGCTCGGTTTGCCCGGCAAGGTTGGGCGCCTCCGCGATCTTCGACAGCCCGTCGAGACCGTGGCAGGTCTCGCATTTGTGAGCCGTCTCGCGCCCCGCCTTCATGTCGCCCTGGGCGTAGGCGCCGCCATGACACGCGAGCAAAAAGACAAACGACGTTATGAAAATCCCGGCGCTTCTCGCCGGGAATCGCGTCAACTTCATTGCAGCCATACCCATTTGCACGAAACGAAAGATAAACGGCCCCGGCTGTCGCCGGAGCCGTCAGGCAGCGTCATGCCGCTTTTATTTGCCGTCGTACCAAATGCGATAGACGGCGCCGACGAGGTCGTCGGAGACCAGGAGCGAGCCGTCCCAATACTGCTGCACGTCCACCGGACGGCCCAGATAATGACCGTTCTCGTTCCAGCCCTCGGCGAACGGGATGGACGGTCCTGCGACATGGCCGTCCTCCTTGAGGAAGGTCACCATGACGCGAGCGCCGACCGGCACAGTGCGGTTCCAAGAACCGTGCTGGGTGGAGAAGATCGCGCCCTTGTACTTCGCTGGGAACATGTCGCCGGTGTAGAACGACAGGCCCAAGTCAGCCGCATGCGCGACTTGCTCGACCTCGGGGAATACGACGTCGGCCGGCGGGACATCGTTCTTGTATTCGACCGTGCGCGTATGCCCGCCGCCGTACCACGGGAAACCGAAGTTCTCGCCCATCTTGTCGATGCGGTTCATTTCGCCGGCTGGGATGTCGTCGCCCATGCCGTCGACCTGATTGTCGTTGCTCCAGAGCGTCTTGTCCTTCGGATTGAAGTCCATGCCGACGGGATTGCGCATGCCGATTGCGTAGGTTTCGCGGTTCTTGCCGTCCTGGTCCATGCGGATGATGCCGCCCATCCCAATTTTCCGGTACAAGTCCATTTTCTCCTTGGGCGGCACATTGTAGGGCTGGCCAAGTTGAATATAGAGCTTGTTGTCCGGTCCGACGCGGCATTCGCGTGCGGTGTGGTTGTAGCTTTCTTCCGACGCCGGGATCAGTTGACCCTGGGGGACGACCACGCCGACCGCCACGTCGGGGCTCTCATAGAAGAACTCGGCAGCCGGATACTGCAGAACGCGGTTCTGTTCGACGATATACAGGAACCCGTCCTTCGACCAGCAGGGGCCGTTGGGCAGGACCTTCGGGATCGAGGGGGCGAACTCCTTCACCTCCTCCGCGACGCCGCTGCGGGAGCGGTCGGTAACCGCGTATATCTTGGTCTTGCGCGTTCCAACGATGGTCACCACGCCTTGCGGACCGACCGCCATGTGACGGGCGTCGGGGACAAGGGCGTAAAGGTCGATGTGGAACCCGGGCGGCAGCTTGATCTTGGTCAGGATCTGCTTGACCTGATCGGCCTTCGGTCCGGTCTGCGGAATCGTCGGCCAATCGATCGGCGCCGTCTTGTGCATGCCGCCGAGTGTTTCCAGAACATTATCCGTCTGCGCGACGGCGGGGCAAGCCGCCAGCAGCGTGGTTATCGCCAACGCGGTGGTAAAGCGTAGTTTCATTGAGTCCTCCCTTGCGTGCCTTTGTTAAGGATCGATTCGAAGCTGCGGCGCCGAGCTCGGCTTGCACGCAACGACCTGTCCGATTTCATGCTCGCGCCACGACGTCTTGACTGTTGAGCGCGACCTTTACGGATCCAAGCTGTAAAGTTGCATTTCTCCGCTCAGCGGAGTTCATCATGAAATCATGCTTCCCTCCCAAGTGCGCCAGGCATCCAGCAGTGCGCTTCATTGCTCGCGCTGTATTTCTTGCAGCCGCCCGCCGAGTCATCGCCCTCGCGGTCGCGGCCTCTTCATAAGATACAGGAACACCATTGTAATACAATTTTCGCCGCGGAAATCGGCGATCATTTCCCGTATCGTGGAAAACGCGATAATTGTTGAGCTAAGGCAATGGCTTATGATGACGCATCGCGCCATTTCCAGCGCTGGAGGCGCTATTCGACTTTCCGCATCGTGGGATAGTTTGTCGTCCCGCCCTTTAACGCGTCGCCGGGGCCGGGAATTCCGCCTCGCCGATTTCCCCGAGGGCGAGCAAGCAATCGCTCATTGTCATTGAATCATAAGCGCTTTTCATTTTGCAAACGAATGGCGTTCGACAGCGGGAATGATGAAGCGACGTCAAATTCCTGCGATTGCGGCTTCCCTTTCCGGGCCGACGCGACCTGTTATATATATTTTCGTGTGAGATCGCGTTGTCCGCACAAATACGCCAAGGGAGCTAACTATGTCTTGGACGACTCCAGTGATCGTTGAAGTATGCGTCGGCATGGAAGTGACGAGCTACGCGTCCGCCAAGGTTTGAAGCATTCGCCGTCGGGAGACGAGACGCGCTGCCGTCGCAGTCCCCGGCGGCGTAAGGCGGCTGGTTTGGCTGGCCAAGCGAACACCCGATCCGAGCCCGCTCGGCGGCGTCGATTTTCATCGAAATAACAGGCGATCAGCCGGAGGCCGCATCGGTGGCCGGGTTGCGGAATCCCATTCGGACCGCGCCCACAACGACTGCCGCGAACAGCAGCGGGGTCAGAAGCCCCGGCAGCGTGCTTTCCGCGAAGGCCTGCGCCACTAGCGGGTCCGCATTGGCGGCGACGCCGAGGATGGCGCCCAGAACGGCCGCGGCCGCAAGCAGATAGACATGACGCCGCCGCAGCCGACGGCGGGCCGCGATGACGGCGGGAGCCGATGCGACGATCGCGAGGGCGATTCCGAAGCTGAGAAGCCACAAGTCTCGACGCGCCAGCAAGGCGAGTGCGAGAAGGCCGACGGCGCTAGCCGCGGCGTCATTGATCAAATCGGCAATGACGACGCTCGAAACCGCCGGCGGCGCAGTCGCGCTCTCAGGCGCGACGCGGATCGGCGCGACGCGCGACGGTCGAAACTGTAGGATCAGCAAGGCCGCGATCACGACGCAGCCCGCCGCCATCGCATAGGGAAGGCTGAGGATCGCCACGAGCAACAGGCCGATGAGGCCGCGCAGGACCAAGCCCAGCACGGTCTCGATCGACATGGCGCCGGTCGTCCGCCCGCCGGATCGCCCCATCAGCCCGGCCGCCGAGCGCATGGGGACGCCAAAGGCCGCATAGACCAGAACCATGCCGAAGAGAGCGAGCGCCAGCGCCCCCGGGCCTCCGGAAAAGCTTTGGCCGAAAACCGCGGAACGGCGCAAAGCCGCGCAAGCCTCGACGATCTCGGCGTCGGGCGGGCCGACCTGCAAGTTCTTGTCGTCCAGTTTCGCGCATTCGGCGGCGTCGACAGTGGTGAAAGGCGAAACGTCGGCTGCACCGGCGGGCCCGGCGAAGGCGAAAAAGCAAAACAACGTCAGGAGCGCGCCGCGAAGGATTGGCGACGCCAAGGCGAGCCAGCGAGCCTTCATCACTGTTTCTCCCGAGATTTCGGTGGCGCCATCGCGTCCGGCGCGACAGACGCCAAGCGCGGCGAGGCTGGATTCTTAGCCAAAGGGGCGGCGTCGAAGAATTTCATCAACTCGCTCCGATTGTGGCGCGAAGATTGGCAGTCATAGCAAGGAGGCCCCGCGGAAGTCCACGCCGAATACGCGGTCGACACGGCGTTCAGAGCTTCGGGCGCCGTTTGTCTTGCCAACGAAGCATTCCGATCTTGAGTTGGCCGTTCCTGATCCGAGTGTTCTTGGACGGACGTCGGTCAGACGCCGGCCTCGGCCATAGCGAGATTGTCGTTCGCCCCGCCGGGGAAAGCTATGAGTAGTTGTTACGCCGCGCGGCGCTTCGTGGTCGACGAGGAGCCGCGCGCCCATCCTCCTATTTTTCAGCATGGAGACGGTATTGGGTTGTTGGGCGGGCCGGCTCGTCTTGCCGGCCGGGCAGGGTTCGTCGGCGCGAAAGGATCCGCATTGTCGGCGCAAGCGCGCCGAGGATATGTATGCGCATCGGCTGTCCCCGCGTTCGCGCGATTATTTCGATGACCGGATGCTGTCGGCGATTGATTGCAGGTCGTTGCCGACAAACTCCTGCGCCTCGTCGTCGCCCCAATAACAGATCGCGACAAAGCCGGGTTTTCTCGGCACGGCGACCAGGATCAAGGTAATGTCGGATTCGCCGTTGGAATCCGTACCCGAAAAGTCGATCTTGAGCGCGTCGAGTCCGTTGAACCGCCGCGCTGCCGAACGCTTCGTTTCAGGAGCGAGCACGACGCCGCGTTCTGCAAGTTTCTCCATCGCCGTCGCCGTCGCCGTGTTCAAATCCGACGCGGCGACGAATTCGACGGCCAGATGGACGGCGCCATTGCTTGCGGAACCTTCGACCCCGTTCGGCGCGAGCGCCGGACGCCAGGAATTGGGAATCTCGACGGTGGCGACGGGCCGTTCGCTGGGAATTGGAAACGTCCGCGCTGCAGCGGCCGCCACGAAGAATTGCGCGCCGATCAGGCCGGCGGCCAACAGGCCATTGGCAATTCTCGAAAATTCCAGGGGCCTCTTGGAGCGGCCACGAGCCGGCGCCTTCCGCATTGCAGGTCCTCCTTCAAATCCTCGACGTTCTGCTGGCGAATCAAAAAGAGCAGCTTCGACTACGTCGCCAGAGACGTTTTCGGAAGGCCTGCCTTCAATCGGCGGTCGAGCGCATCGAGGTCGCCCACGGCTTGATCTGCATCGTCGGCGACAAATCCCGCTGGAACAACCGATTGCCGGCCGCGTCATGGCGTCTGGCGGCGTTCGCGGACGTGAGCCGAACTGGCGTCCCGGAAGGGAATCGAACCCCTGACCCCAGGTTTAGGAAACCTGTGCTCTATCCTGCTGAGCTACCGGGACCCCTTTGCGTTCGCGCCGAGCGTCGATCCTGCGCTTGCCGCGTTATTTCGTCGCCACGCGCCCCATTCGTCATGACCGCGGGGGACAAAGCCGCTAAAGACCGTTTCGTCTTCGACGGCAAAGCGCCTCTAGCATGAAAATTTCGTTCGCGCATCCCAGGATTTGGCGAAGCCGGCGCGGCGCGCGCGCCGGCGCGGGGCTGGCGTTCGCGCTCGCCCTCGCGGGGCCGGCCTCAGCGGCCTGCGGCCTCGCCGCAGGGACGGCGAGGATCGCCGAGGTCACCGAACGGCTCGAGATTCGCCTCGAAGACGGCCGGCTCGTGCGCCTGGCCGGGCTCGACGTTCCCGTTCCGCAGCGTGGCGCGGCCGAGACGGCGGCGAACGCGCGCGCGTTCCTGTCCGGTCGCCTCGCGGGCCGCCAGGCCGCTCTGGTCGCTTTCGCCGCCAGGCCGGACCGCTGGGGGCGCATTCCAGCGGATCTGAGCCTTTCCCAACCGGCCGGCGGCGCGGATTCGGCCGCGTCGCTGATGCTTTCCCAGGGCTTCGCGCGGGTGCGGCCGGAATTCGAGACGCGCGGCTGCGTCGCCGAGCGATTGGCCGCCGAAGCGAGGGCGCGCGCCGCGGGGCTTGGCCTGTGGAACGATCCCGACTATTCCATCCTCGAGGCGGCCGACGTCGAAGATCTCGCCGAACGGGACGGGCGCTTCGTCCTCGTCGAGGGAATCGTGCGCCGGGTTGGCGTCGGGCGCGCGCGCCTCTATCTTGATTTTGGCGGCCGGGACGGGTTCACCGTCGTCGTCGCGCGGAAATCGCAAACCGCGTTTCAAAACGCCGGCGTGCCGTTGAACGCCCTGGCGGGGGAGAAAATTCGGGTTCGGGGCGTGCTGGACGGCCGCTTCGGCCCGAGACTGGAAGTCGCCGAGCCGCTCATGATCGAGCGCCTCGGTCGAGCCGAGGCGAAAGAAGGGACCAAGCCGGGCGGATGACGCGGATGACTATGGCTCCAGGCGAAACGACACGACGGCGCGTCGCGCGGGGCCTTTGCGCCCGCGCGCGCCAGGCCGTGGCCGGCGCGCTCGCGCTGCTGGCGTCGGGTTGCGCCTCGATCGAGGCGCCGCCGGCGCCCGCCGTCGGCAGCCTCGCGCCGGCCGCGGCGCCGCAGACGACCGGCGGCGGGCCGGTCAGCGCCGAGCGCAAGCGCCTGATCGACGTCTTCGGCGGCGAATACAGCGCCCCGGCGACCGAACGATATCTGAACGAAATTCTGGCGCGTCTGGCGCCGGCGAGCCAGACGCCCTCCGAGCCCTATCGCGTGACCATCCTCGATTCGCCCGTGGTCAACGCCTTCGCCCTTCCCTCGGGCGACATTTTCGTCACCCGCGGCCTGCTGGCGCTCGCCAACGACGGGTCGGAAGTCGCCGCGGTGATGGCGCATGAAATCGCACATGTCACCGCCCATCACGCCGCCCAGCGCGCCGAACTCGAAAAGACCGCCGCGCTGTTCACCCGCGTGTCCTCGCAGGTCCTCGATCGCCCACAGGAAGGCGAAGAGGTCCAGGCGCGGATGAAATTGTCGATCGCGCATTTCTCGCGCCAGCAGGAATTCGAGGCGGACAAGATCGGCATCGGCGTCGTCGCCAAGGCCGGCTACGATCCTTACGCCGCCTCGCGTTTCCTGACGTCGCTGGGACGCTGGAGCGCGTTGCGCGCCTCGCTGATCGGCCTTGGCTCCGCCGACAAGCCGGACATGATGGCGACCCATCCCTCGACGCCGGAGCGCGTCGCGCAGGCGATCGCCGAAGCGCGTCAGGTCGGCGCGCCGGGCATCGGCGAAACCGCCCGCGACGCCTATCTGAGCGCGATCGACGGCATCGCCTACGGCGACGACCCGACGCAGGGGCTGGTGCGCGGCGACCGCTTTCTCCATCCCAAGCTGGGCTTCGCCTTCGCCGCGCCGGAAGGCTTCACGCTGGAAAATCAGGCGGCGGCGCTCATCGGCGTCGGCGAGGGCGGCGCGCAGGCGCTGCGGCTCGACAGCATCGAGCTGAGCAAGTCCACCACGCTGGAGAGCGCGCTCGCCTCGGGCTGGATCGACGGCGTGAAGACCAGCTCGATCGAAACGATCTCGGGCGGCGATCTTCCGATGGCGACCGCGGTCGCTCAGGGCGAGCAATGGAGCTTTCGCCTCGGCGCCGTCCGACTCGGCGGCCGGGTCTTTCGCCTGATCTTTGCCGCGCATAGCCTGAGTCCGGCGGTGGACGCGCGCTTTCTCGCCGCCATCCGGTCTTTCCATCGCCTGAAGCCCGAGGAGGCGGCCGAGGCGCGAGAGCTGCATCTGCAGATTGTCGCGGCGCAGCCGGACGACACCGCGGAAACGCTGGCCCGGCGCATGCCGTTCGGAGACCGTGCGCTCGCTCAGTTTCTGGTTCTCAACGGTTTCGAGCGCGCCGCGCCGCTGACCGCGGGCCAGCGCTACAAGGTCGTCGCGCCGTGAACGAAGCGCTCCCGTCCGTCCATCGTCGCCTCGTCGGCCGGCTCGTGGCGGCGACCCACAATCAAGGCAAGCTCGCCGAAATTCGCGACCTGCTCGCGCCTTACGGCGTCGAGGTCGTTGGCGCGGGCGATCTCGGCTTGTCCGAGCCCGAGGAAACCGGCGACAGTTTTGTGGCCAACGCCGTGCTGAAAGCGCGCGCGGGCGCGCTCGGCGCCGCCTTGCCGGCGCTCGCCGACGATTCCGGCCTGTGCGTCGCCGCGCTCGATGACGCGCCGGGCATCTATTCCGCGCGCTGGGCGGGCGAGGGACGCGATTTCGCGGCCGCCATGGCGCGCATCGAGCGCGAACTGAAGAGCCGCGGCGCGCCGCCGCCATGGCGCGCGCATTTCGTCAGCGTCCTGGCGCTCGCCTGGCCCGACGGCCACGTCGAGATCTTCGAGGGCCGGGTCGACGGCCGGCTGGTTTTCCCTCCGCGCGGGACGGCGGGCTTCGGCTACGATCCGATCTTCATTCCCGACGGCCATGCCCGCAGCTTCGGCGAAATGAGCGCGCGCGAAAAGCACGGGCTGCCCGACGACGGGTCGCTGGCGCTATCGCACCGCGCGCGGGCGTTCCAGAAATTGGCCCGCGCTTGTCTGGAATGACGCCGAGCCGCCCGTCGCGCCGCGTCGTCTTGCGGTTGCGATGGGGCGAGGCCAGATGAGAGGGTGAGGCCGGCGCGGCCGAGCAGTCGGGAGGGTGGCATGAGCGGCGTGTTCGACACTCGGGAAGAAAGCTTCGAAAAGCGCTTCGTCATGACCGAGGAACATCGGTTCAAGGCGCTGGCGCGGCGCAACAAATTGCTCGGCCTTTGGGCGGCGCAACTGCTCGGCTACGAAGGAGACGCGGCGAAGGCCCGCGCCGCCGCGCTGGTCGAAGCGCAAGTCGGGCGCAGCGACGACGCGGCGCTCGCCGCTGATCTCGGGGCAGAGTTTTCGCGCGCTGGGGTTGACATTTCCGCCCATCGCATCGGCCGCAAGATCGACGAGGCGATGGCGCAGGCGGTCGCGGAGATCCAGGCGGGCAAGTGAGGCCGATCGACGTTCACGCCGGGCGTGCGAGCGGCGCGAAAGCGGCCACGACGGCTTCGTAAACGCGCCGTTTGAACGGCACGACGAGGTCGGGCAACGCCTCCAGGCGCTCCCATCGCCAGGCGTCGAATTCGGGCGTATGGCCGCCGCCGCCGGGATGCGCGATGTCGATTTCGGAGTCCTCGCCCTGGAAGCGCATAAGGAACCACTTCTGCGTCTGGCCGCGATAGCGGCCGCGCCAGCGGTTGCCGGCGTTTTCCGGAAGATCGTAGCACAGCCATTGCGGCGCTTCGGCGATCAGGGAGGCGGAGGAGACGTTGGTCTCCTCGTAGAGTTCGCGACGCGCCGCGTCGTAGGGCGCTTCGCCGTCATCGATGCCGCCCTGCGGCATTTGCCATTCGTGGCCGACGACGAGTCCCTCCCGGCTCTTCCTGCGTCGGCCGATGAAGGCCACGCCGTCGCGATTGACGAGCATGACGCCGGCGCTGCGGCGATAGGGCAAATCCTTGGTCACGGGCGTCTCGTCTTCTCCAGCGTTTCGCGCTCTCGCTGATCCCTAGGGATCGGAGCGGAGGCTACTTTGTCAACGCGACAAATTGACTGCGCCCGAGCCGCCGATCGCGGTTGCGCCTTTCACGTCTTAGGGGCTTGCCTGCGCGGCGGGGCCGGGCGCGCGCGACATCATCGCCGAGACGGGCACGAGCGCGACGCCGCTCGCCTCCAGGCCCGCGCTCCAGCGCGCGATGCGCTCGACGCTGACCGGACGCGCCGCGGCGACGCCGATCGCGCCGCCCCGGCTTCTAGCGAGCGCCTCCAGCCGGGTCAGCGCGGCTTCGATCGCCTCAGGCGCCGGATCGGCGTCGATGACGACGTCGGCGCACGCCGAGGGCAAATTGAGGGTCGAGGCGGTCTCGCGCGCCAGGCTGCGCGGCGACGAGCCGTCGTCGAGATAGACGAGCCCGCGCGCGGCGACTTCGGCCAGGACGGGCGAAAGGACATGCGCGTCGGCGGTGAATTTTCCGCCGAGGTAATTGACGACGCCGATATAGCCGGTGAAGCGCGACATCAGCCAGTGCAGCGAATCGAGATTTTCGGGGTCCGAGGCGGCGTCGAGCAGCGTGTGGGGACCGGGATTGTCGGCGGGGTAGGTGAACGGCTCCATCGGCGCTTGCAGCAAAATTTCGTGGCCGGCCTCGCGCGCCTCGGCGGCCCCGCGCTCGACGTCGCCGCCATAAGGCGCGAAGCCGAGAGAAACGGCGCCGGGCAACTTGGCGATCGCGTTAGCCGTGCCTTCGGCGTTGAGGCCGAGCCCACCGATCATGACGGCGACGCGCGGCGCGCCCGGCCGCAACCTCGCGGAGGCGACGATGGGCCGCGCGTAGACGTCCGCCGGCCGAGCGCCGTCCTCGCCGATGCGCGGCAGCAGGCCGTAGCGCGATTTCTCGACGAGGCGCTTGTCGGGCGCGGCGACGAGATGCACGCCGAGGGTTTGCGGGACGTCGATGATCAATGCGCCGGAGGCGCCGCCGCCGCCCTTGCGCACCACTTTGACGCCGCTGGCCGCTTCGATCTGGTCGCCCGTCGCCGAGGAGGGGAGGGGCGCGGCGGCGGGCGCCGGGGTCGTGGCGGCGGGCGGCGGCGCGGGCGGCGCCTCTTCGATGCGCGCCACGGCGAAAGGCTCGCCGCCGCGTCGATTGTCGGATTTCACGATCGCGAAGGCGGCGACGCCGGCGGCCGCGGCCGCGAGCCCCACGGCGAGGCGCGGTCCGAAACGTCTGGCGAACGCCGCCGCCAAGGAGGGCGCGAGCGAGGTCTGCCCCAGGGGTTCGTTCACTTGGTCGCGCACGCCCGGCCCAAATTCCTCCAGCCGCCCCAGCCGAGGCGCGGCGCCGAATCACGCCTTCTCGGCGCGCCATTGTCGGCTCGTCCGACCCTCGGGTCGAGCGGAATTTTCCAGGGGAATTTTCTCTTTCCCGCGGCTCGCGCCGGCGCCTGTGCCGGCCAGGGGGAAAAGCGTGCAATCGGGCCCGGGACCGGGCTATAATGTCATTTGTTCGAATCGCCGCGGCAGGGCGGGGCCCGCGCGGACGTTTCCAGCCGGAAAAGAAGGCTTTCAAATTGACGGATGAACCGAAATCGTCGGGCGATCTCGACGAAATTGCGCAGGACCAGGCCAGCCGCGACGCCTATGGCGCCGACGCGATCAAAGTGCTGCGCGGCCTCGACGCAGTGCGCAAGCGGCCGGGCATGTATATCGGCGACACCGATGACGGCTCGGGCCTGCACCACATGGTCTACGAAGTCGTCGACAACGCAATCGACGAAGCGCTGGCCGGCTACGCGAAATTGGTCACGGTGACGCTGAACGCCGACGGTTCCTGCTCTGTCAGCGACGATGGACGCGGCATTCCCACCGGCATTCACGAGGAAGAGGGCGTCTCGGCGGCCGAGGTCATCATGACCCAGCTGCACGCCGGCGGCAAATTCGACCAGAGTTCCTACAAGGTGTCCGGCGGTCTGCACGGCGTCGGCGTCTCCGTCGTCAACGCGCTGTCGACCAGCCTGACGCTGCAGATCTGGCGCGACGGGCTCGAGCACGTCATGCATTTCGCGAACGGCGACGCCGTCGACAAACTGACGGTCGTCGGGCCGGCGCCGATCGTCGACGGCAAGCCGAAGCGCGGCACGCAGGTGACCTTCACCCCCTCGCCGCAGACTTTCACCATGGTCGAGTTCGATTATCCCACGATCGAACATCGCCTGAGGGAGCTCGCCTTTCTCAATTCGGGCGTGCGCATGGTTCTGACCGACCTGCGCGGCGCCGAGCCCAAGCGCGAGGAGCTGCATTACGAGGGTGGCCTGGAAGCCTTCGTGCGTTATCTCGATCGCGCCAAGACGCCGCTGATCGACAAGCCGATCGTAATCCGGGGCGAGCGCGACCGCATCGTGGTCGAGGTCGCGCTGTGGTGGAACGACAGCTATCACGAGAACGTGCTGCCCTTCACCAACAACATCCCGCAGCGCGACGGCGGCACGCATCTGATCGGCCTGCGCAGCGCGCTGACGCGCCAGGTGACCGGCTACGCCGAAAGCTCGGGCCTGTCGAAGAAGGAAAAGGTCGACCTGACGGGGGAGGATAGCCGCGAGGGCCTGACCTGCGTGCTCTCGGTCAAGGTTCCCGACCCGAAATTCTCCTCGCAGACCAAGGACAAGCTCGTCTCCTCGGAAGTGCGCCCGGTGGTCGAGGGCCTCGTCAACGAACTACTCGGCCAGTGGTTCGAGGAGCATCCGCAGGAGGCGCGCGTCGTCGTCGGCAAGGTGGTGGAGGCGGCGCAGGCGCGCGAAGCGGCGCGCAAGGCGCGCGAGCTGACGCGGCGCAAGGGCGCGCTCGACATCGCCAGCCTGCCGGGCAAGCTCGCCGATTGCCAGGAGCGCGATCCCGCCAAGTCGGAAATCTTCATCGTCGAGGGCAATTCGGCGGGCGGCACCGCCAAGCAGGGCCGCAATCGCGAATTCCAGGCCGTCTTGCCGCTGCGCGGCAAGATCCTCAACGTCGAGCGCGCGCGCTTCGACAAGATGCTGTCGAGCGAGCAGATCGGCACGCTGATCACCGCGCTCGGCGCCGGCATCGGGCGCGACGACTTCAACGTGGAGAAGCTGCGCTACCACAAGATCATCATCATGACCGACGCCGACGTCGACGGCTCGCATATCCGCACGCTGCTGCTGACATTCTTCTTCCGTCAGATGCGGCCGATCATCGAAGGCGGCCATCTCTATATTGCGCAGCCGCCTCTGTTTAAGGTCAAGCGCGGCCAGTCCGAGCAATATCTCAAGGACGAGCGGGCGATGGAGGACTATCTCGTCGCCACCGGGCTCGAAGGCGCCGCGCTGCGCCTGGGCAGCGGCGAAGTGCGCGCGGGCGCCGATTTGCAGGCGCTGGTCGAGGAGGCGCGCGCGATGCGCCACCTCTTGCAGCATTTGCATTCGCGCTATCACAAGCGCGCCGTCGAACAGGCCGCGCTCGCCGGCGCGCTGAAGCCGCTCAGCGCCGCCGACGACCCCGAGGGGGAGGCGCGCGCCGCCCTCCTCGCCCAGCGTATGAACGCGATTTCCGAAGAGACCGAGCGCGGCTGGAGCGGGCGCAGCGAAGGGGGCGGCTACGTGCTGATGCGCGAACTGCGCGGCGTCAAGCAAGCCGTGACGCTCGACGCTGGGCTCCTCGGCTCGGCCGAGGCGCGCCGGCTCGACGAACACGCCAAGCCGTTGCGCGAAGCGTTCCGCGCGCCCGCCGTCTTCCTGCGCCGCGGCGACGAGACGCCGGTCTCAGGCCCCTCGGACCTGCTCGAGGCGGTCAACGCCGCCGGCCGGAAGGGCGTGACCTTCCAGCGTTACAAGGGCCTGGGCGAAATGAACAAGGACCAGCTCTGGGAGACGACGCTCGACCGCGAGGCGCGCTCGCTGCTTCAAGTGAAGATCCGCGAATTCGACGAGGCCGACGACATCTTCGTCAAACTGATGGGCGACATCGTTGAGCCGCGCCGCGAGTTCATCCAGGACAACGCGCTCAGCGTGGCGAATTTGGACGTGTGAGGCGCGCGCAGGCGGCGGCGATGACGACAGCGAAGCACCCCACCTGCATCCGCGCCGCCGACGCCCCGGCGCGCGTCAAACCCTCGAACTATCCCGAGCCCTTCGCCTCGCGCATGAAGGGCCGGGAGAAGCGGCCGCTCGGCAA
Source organism: uncultured Alphaproteobacteria bacterium (assembly GCA_963842835.1). GTDB lineage: Bacteria > Pseudomonadota > Alphaproteobacteria > Rhizobiales > Beijerinckiaceae > Roseiarcus. The sequence continues at coordinate 218,558 of CAWJIB010000001.1, forward strand.
TTTGTTTGGGCTGACGAATTTCGGCGTCAACCTGACGCGGCTCGTTCCCGGCGGGTCTTCCGCGCTGCGGCACGCGCATACCAAGCAGGACGAGTTCGTCTACATCCTAGAGGGGCGCCCGACCCTGCACACCGACGAAGGCAAGGTCGAACTCGCGCCGGGCATGTGCGCGGGCTTCAAGGCGGGCACGGGGAACGGGCATCGCCTCATCAACGAGACGAGCGAGGATGTCGTCTACCTCGAAATCGGCGACCGGACGCCGGGCGACGAAGTGAGCTATGCCGACGACGATCTCGTAGGCGCGTTCGTCGACGGCAAGTGGCGGTTCGCTCGCAAGGACGGCTCGGCGTATTGACGCGGCCGGCCGTTGGCCGTACATCTGGCGCGGGAGAGGCCCCATGGCGAATCCAGTTTCCAAACCGAGTCGCGGCCGCGCCCGCGCCCAGCGACTCGAGACGCGGGTGACGCAGGAGCAGAAGACGCTCATCGAGCGCGCCGCCGCCCTGCAAGGGCGGACGGTGACGGATTTCGTGCTGACCAGCGTGCAGGACGCCGCGCGCCGGGCGATCGAGGAGCATAGGCAACTCGAGCTGTCCGTCCGCGACAGCGAGGCGTTCGTCGAGGCGCTGCTGAATCCGAAGCCCGTCGATGACCGGCTGCGCGAGACCGTGCGCCGCTATCGCGAAGCTTCCGGCGCATAGTGGCGCCCGGCGGGCCGGAAGGATCGCTACGCGTCGAGGCCGTCGGCCCGCAGCACGATCGCAATTCCTTCCGCTGCGGCGTCGAGTCCCTCGACCGATATTTTCGCGCGCAAGCCGGCCAGGACGCCCGCAGGAATTTGGCGGCGCCCTTCGCGCTCGTGCTGCCCGACGGCGCGATCGGCGGCTACTACACGCTTTCGTCCACAGCCGTGAAACTTAGCGAGCTTCCGGCCGCCACAACGCGGCGGCTGCCGCGGTATCCCCTCGTTCCCGCGACCCTTCTCGGGCGGCTGGCGGTCGATCTGCGCCATCGCGGGAAGGGATACGGACGTTTCCTGCTCGCCGACGCTTTGCTTCGCGCCGTCCGCAGCGAAATCGCCTCGTTCGCCGTCATCGTCGACGCCAAGGACGAAGCGGCGCGGCGGTTTTACGAGCGGGAGAGCTTTCTGTCTTTGCCGGATCAGCCGATGAAGCTGTTTCGGCCGACGGCGGATATCGCACGGCTGTTCGAATAGGCGCAAGCGGACGGGGCGTGTGCGCGGGAACGGCCGGTCGGCAACGCTATAGAGGCGGCGGGGCGGGGGGTAAAGCGGGCGCGCGGGGTCGCAGAGCTTTCCCCCTTGAGTCGCGCTCACTGAACCTTGGCGCCCGTCGCCGCCGCGCGACGCCAGCCGGCGATGGCGGCCAGCGCCCGTTCGGGCCGTTCCGTCAACGGCTCGAGTTGGCCGAGGCGGACGGCGCCACTATTGCCGTCGAGAGACAAGACGTCGCCCTCGTTGAGGAGCGCGCCGCCGATCCGGCATTGGCGATGGGGAAGATCGATCTCCAACCCCGGGCACGCGACGAGGCAAACCTTGCCCAGTTGGCGCGCCACGACCGCCGCATGTGAGGTGCGCCCGCCGGTCGCCGTGAGAATTCCGGCCGCCAGCGCCATGCCTTCGATGTCCGTCGTCACCGTCTCCTGGCGCACGAGGATGACGGGCGCGCCCGCTTCGGACGCGCGCTTGACCTCGTCGGGATCCAGCGCGACGGCGCCGCTCGCCACGCCCATGCTCGCCACCTCAGCTCTCGCCAAAGGCGGCGCCGCGGCCTTGGGGAAGCTCGTGCGGACCACCGCGTCCAGTTTGATCGCGTTGAGCAGCGCAAGCGCCTTTGCCGGAGTCAGCAGCCCCTCTTCGACCATGTCGACGGCGATCGTCAGCGCGGCCCAGTCGGTGCGCTTGGCGCGCCTCGTCTGCAACACGTACAAGGCGCCGGATTGAACCGTGAACTCGAAATCCTGCGCGTCGCCCGCCATCGCCTCCAACCGCCGGCAAACGTCGCTCAACTGCGCCCAGACGTCGGGCAGTGCGGAGCGCAGTCGCTCGTTGTCGCTCAGACGCTGGCGTCCGGCGACGATGTCCTGGCCCTGCGCGTTGAACTGGAAATCGAAGTAGAGCTCTCGCGCGCCGGTGGCGGGATTGCGGGTGAATGCGACCCCCGCGCCCGACGCGCCGCCCGCGTTTCCATAAACCATGGTCTGTACGGTCACCGCGGTGCCGCCCTCGTCGCTGATTGCGTTCAATCGGCGATAGCTCGCCGCTTTGGGCGCATCCCACGAGCGGAACACCGCCTCGGCGGCCGCGGCAAGTTGCTCGCGAGGATCGGACGGGAAGGCGGCGCCGCTCAATTCCTCGTACTGATCCAGCATCGCCGCCGTCAGAGCGCGAAGATCGCGATGGTCGAGTTCGCGTTCGCTTTCCGCTTCGGCTTGCTTCACCGCCGCGGCCACCAGCGCGTCGAACGGGGCCGTCGGAAGGCCGGCCACGACTTCCGCGTAACCCTGCAGCAGCCGGCGATAGCTGTCCCAGGCGAGGCGCGGATTGCCGGTCCATCGTATCAGCCCTTCGACCGTCTCGGCGTTCAATCCGACATCCAGGACGGTTTCCATCATCCCCGGCATCGAGGCCGCCGCGCCCGAGCGCACCGATACGAGCAACGGACGGCGCGCCGCTCCAAAGGCGAGCCCGGTGACCGCCTCCAACCTCGCTATGCCCTCGCCCAGCGCGCGGCGCAGGGCGGCTTCGCGTCCCGGTCCGACGCGCCGGCGCCATGTCGTCGGCAGCACGAAAGCGGGCGGAACGGGAAGGCCGATTTGCGCCATGCGCATGAGGTTCCAGGCCTTGCCGCCCACTTCCTCGACGCCGCCCTCGGCCGGCGCGGCGCCGCGCAGAATGGGGTAGAATTCAGCCATTGATCACGTCGCTGAGGATGTGTTCGTGCAGAATCAGGCTGGCGTGCTTGAGCGCGTCCGCGGCCGCCTCGAGCCGGCTGCCGATCGCCGTGAAGAGATGCAGCGCTCGGAAATCCTGCGAGTGCTGGACGGCGCTCGCCGTGAGCGCGCGCTCGGCCTCGTCGGCCTCATGCTCGAGGGCGGCGATGCGATCGATCGCGGTCAGGAAATCCTCGGTCTCCTCGCGGCTGGCGGCGCGGCCTATTTGTTTGCCGTGGCCTACGGCCTTGATCCATTCTTGCGAAGCCTCGACGAGCAAGTCGGCCAAGTTCCGCAACGCGGCCGTTGGCTTCCCCTCGAGCAGATCCAGTTTGAGGAAGAAGACCGCGTCCTCGAGCGCGTCCGCGGCGTCGTCCGCCGCTTCCAACAAAGGGTAAAACACGGCGTAATCGGGACGGCGCGACACAGCTTCCCGCGCCGCCAAAACCAGTTGATCCGCGTCATGCTCGTAGCGCTGAGCGCGCCGCGCGCGTTTATCGGCGCCGGCCTGCTCCAATTGCAAGCCGTCGCGCGCCAGACTGGCGATTTCGAAGATCAGGCCGGCGTGATCGGCCGCCAGACTCAATAGCTGTCGTTCCTCGTTGGTGAAATGAGTCGCCAGCGCCACCCGAACGCGATCACGGATCAATCCCTGAGATTGGGCGGAAAGCAGGCCCTCGGTTGCGGTCTTGAACACGAAGCGCATGAATTCGAGCGTCTCGGCGTCGCCGAGCACGTCGCACAAGCGATCGCCGAAATGCATGGAGGATCCCGCGGTGGCCTCGATCGCCTCGTTGACCAGCCGGGCGCCTCCAAGCTCCAAGAAGCCGCGATGCCCGATCTCCGCCTGCGCCGCCCAGGCCAATAGCGCGACGCGATCCGGGCCGCGCAAAAACCCTCGCAACTGCTTGCGCGCCCGATTCCAATCGATCAGGAAAACGATGCGCGAACCGAGATATTCGAGATAGGCGCTGCAGGCGGCGGCGTCGGCGGCGTCGTAACGGCCCGTCGCGAGAATAAAGGCCGCGCCGGCGGCGAGGGCGCCCGTACGACCGCTCTCCCACTTCACCGCATGGGCCTTCAACATGTCCTGGAAGAACGCGATCCGCTCGGGATGAATGTCCGTGTAGGTGACGCTGACGGACAATCCTTGCACGTGGATGACGAGCACATGCGCGGCGGTCAAGCCGATGTCGTTCTGGATGACGAGCCGGTCGCCCGCTCGCGTTGCGGTGGCGCCCAGCCCGGGGTGAGTAAATTTCAGCTTCGCAGTGCGATTGAGACCGGCCATGAACGCCGAGACCAACGCGCGGTCCGCCTGCGTCAAATTGTATGCGGCGGCGCCCTCGATCGTCTCTTCGGCCAGGGCCGCCTGCATGGCGTTGAGGCGTTTGTGCAAATCCATTACCAGCCGGTGCAGGCTGTCCTCGCGGCCGCGGCCGGCCTGCGTAATCGCGGAGATGGCGTTCGGAGCGAGCAGATCGTCCTCCGCTTTGGGCAGGGAGGCCAGCAGCCGCTCGAGCCGCGCCTTGACGCCCTGGGCCTTGGCGGCGAGCACGGGCGCCGCCATCAAACGCATGTCGTCCGCCAGGCGCGCGAGAATCCGCGCGGCGCCAGGCACGCGGCAAGAGTCTGCGACCTTGCTTGCTCCCGCCGCCACGGTGTCGAGTTCCGCGTCGTCGATGCCGCAGCTGACGCGCTCGTGTTTCAGTGTGGCCGCCGGTTGCTCCGGATTCTCGGCGTGAGCCAACGCCATTTGCAGCAGCGAAAAAAAGTATTTCACTCTGTCATTCGCGGCGAGCGCCGCGTTCAAGGCCGCCGCGGGCTGCAAATCCTTCTCGCCGATCGCCGCGAGAATCTGCGTCTTCATGAGCTCTCCTCGCTGTTGACGAACGCAGTCTTGCTCAATCTGGCCCGGCGTCGGCTTGACCTGGGTCAACGGCGTTTCGCTCGGCTCGCGACTGCGACGCCTTCATTCGCTTTGCGATCAATAACTTACTATGCCGAAGGACGAACTTTCCGCCATTATGAGCGCAAGGCCGCGCTTTGAAATTGGATGTCAAGCCGGCGGCGCGCGGTAGCCGGCGCTTTGCGCGCGGACAAGGACACGTAACCCGAGAGCGGCCCTGCGTCTTCAAGGCTTCGTAGGGGGGATGGGTCCGGCTCCCCTCGGGGTCGGAGCCAAGCCTGCGAAGCGGAATGGCGGAGGGGGCGTCCGCCGGACTATCGCCTCGTGCGGTGTCACACCGTCTCACTATCATGAAGAACATCTATAAAAACATGGCTATGTTAAGCGCTTGACGCAGGTCGTCTCATGCCGGATCATTGAATCCGACGAATTGTGTGGGGCTAAATGTGGGGCTGGCGATGACCCAAATCACCAATCTAGAAGCAAAGAAGATCGCCTCCGGCGACAAGCCTGTGGCCGATGGCACGGTCCGAGGGCTCAGGCTGGAACCCGGGTCGGCGAAGGGGCAGGGCAAGTGGATTCTTCGCTTCGTTTCGCCGGTGACTGGCAAGCGGCGCGACATGGGCCTTGGCACTTACCCAGATGTTGGGATCGCAGACGCCCGCATTAGGGGCATGGCGGCGCGCCAAATGATCGCCAGCTGCAAGGACCCCATCGAAGAGCGCGAGGCCGACAGAGCTGCCAGCGCGGCCATTGCAAAGGCCATGACGTTCGAGCAGGCGGCGCGACAGGTCCACGAAGGTCTGAAACCCGGCTGGAAGAACCCCAAGCATGTTTACCAGTGGATCAATACCCTGTGCGATTACGCGTTCCCCAAGATCGGCAAGCGGAAGGTGAAGGAACTGAGCCCGGCGGATTTCGCTGAGGTGTTGCGCCCGATCTGGCTGGCGAAGCCGGAGACAGCCTCAAGGGTCAAGCAGCGCTGCCATACCGTCATGAAGTGGTGTTGGGCTCAGGAGATGGTCAAGGGCAATCCGGTCGATGTTGTGGATCATCTGCTGCCTCAGCAGCCGGGCAAGCGCGAGCGGACGACGCATCAGCCGTCGATGCCCTGGCGCGACATTCCGACGTTCGTGCAGGGAGTGCTACACGCCGGCGCGTCCAATGTGACCCGAGCCCTTCTGGAGTTCGTCATCCTGACCGCTGCGCGGTCTGGAGAGGCGCGGGCCATGACGTGGACCGAGGTTGATCTAGAGGCCAAGGTGTGGACCGTCCCGGCCAATCGGATGAAGGCAAAGGCCATCCATCGGGTCCCGCTTTCCGAGCGGGCGGTTGAAATCCTGGCGGCGCAGCGCGCGCTTCATCCCGATGCTGATCTGGTGTTCCCCGCGCCGCGCGGCGCTGTCCTCAGCGATATGGTGCTGACCAAATTCCTGCGCGATCAGATAGCCCGCAGCACCGACAAGGGGCGTGTTGCCACCGCGCACGGGTTCCGCTCGTCATTCCGCGACTGGGCGTCTGAAAATGGCTACGCGCGCGATCTCGCCGAGCGGGCCTTGGCGCACACCATCAGCAACCAAGCGGAGGCCGCCTATCATCGAACAGACCTGCTTGAGCAGCGCCGCGCAATGATGGAGGCTTGGGCGAAGCATATCGAGGGTTTCGCGGCAGCGAGCAGCGTTGTGCCGCTACGAGGGAAGGCAAAATAGGCGTTGGCGACGGCCAAAACGTCATGCGCGGATTCGCCGTGCCTCTGGACCTAACTATCTGAGTTTGTTATACAATCAAATAAACGATAAGTAACTAGGATGATTCGCCCTTGTCGGTCAGTTGGCACGACTTGCAATGAGAGGAGACGAGCTTATATCGCAAGTCAACGCAGTCCGAAGCGCAATCATTCACTTAACGAAGCCTGCCGGCAGCGCGGTTGAAGTGGAGTTTCGTTAAGGAGAGTACCCATGGTTGCGTCACCCTCAGATCGCGGACCTCATCGCGACGAATTTAGCGAAAATATTGCGCGTCGTGTTCAACGCGCTCTCGAACAATTCCCCTCCCTTCCTGATGACGCCCTGATCGATATTCGGGTGGTCTGCGCGCTACGCGGGCGCAGCCCCGCGAGTACTTGGCGTGATGTCGCGCAGGGGCGGCTACCTCGCCCGGTCAAGGTCGGCCACTCCACGCGCTTTCGCGTGGGTGGCGTGCGCGCTTCGTTGCCGAGAGGAGACTGAAGTGTGGATCAAGCCCGATTTCGACGGCATCCTGCCGAACCTGAAGGCGGTCCCCAATTGGGTGCTCGCCAAGGCCGTTGTCCGCGACGGAAAGACAACAAAGCCGCCCTTTCAACCCAACGGACGCCCCGCCAGCCACAGCGATCCGGCGACCTGGAGCACCTTCGACGCCGTGAAGAAGGCGTATGAGGGGGGCGGCTACATCGGCGTCGGGTTCGTGCTGGATGGCAAGCCGCATTTCAACGGGCGCTACTTGCACGGGTTCGACTGGGATCACTGCATCGAAAACTACGTCATGGATGCCGCCGTCAACGCGGAGATCAAGAAGCTGTCGATGCCGCGCAAAGAGCTGTCAATCTCGGGCACCGGGTTCCGCGGATTCTTCCTGCACGATGTACTTCTGGCGTCGAGAAGGACGGAGATCGCCGGCCGGAGCGTCGAGTTTTATTCCATCAATCGATACTTGACGACGACCGGTATCGGGAAAGGGGCGCTGTCATGAGCGTCAACATTCCGGCCTTGTTGAGCCTTTTCCCAGATCGTCCGAGCGGGGCTGTTTCCGCCGACGAGAGGGGCGCTCTCACGATCCGAGGGCCGTGTCCGTACGACGCATTCCTGTCGATGCCGGACGGGTTCGGCTTCGCACCCAAGTTCGTTGCCGTTGTTGAGTTCGTTCGCGCGGACGATCGTTGGGGGCCGGTCTATAGGGGCAATCTCTCCGACTACGGCGAGGACCATTCACGCGCCGATCTCGCGCTGTGCGGCGAGTTTGCGCGACGTGGATTGAACGCGGGGAGCATTGATATCGCATTTCGCACATCGGGTTTGTATCGCGAAAAATGGGAGCGGGACGGCTATCGCAACAATACCCTCGCCACGGCGCTGGAGGGTGCCAAGCCGGAAGCAGACGATCGGCCGACCAATCTGCTTGATCTGGCGAACGGTCAGATCGCGATCGACACCACGGAGCCGCTCCCGCGCGACTATACGGTCGAGGGTCTCCTGTTTTCCGGCAAATCCGGGGTTCTCGCCGGGTTCGGCGGAGTTTCCAAAACTCAGCTCGCCATTCAATTATCTATCGCGCTTGTCCTCGGAAGCCCGTTCATGGGGAAGGCCGTCAAGTCGGGCAACGTTATCGCGATCTTGGGTGAGGAAGATAAGGCTGAGATCGCACGCAGGGTGAACGCGGTCGCGCGGTATGAGAATCTCGACGACGCGCGAATCCACCGACTTGAAGCCGGTATCCTGGCCTTCCCGTTGGTAGGCCATGACATGCGTTTGACGGCCAAGGGCGAGAACGGCCTGACCGAACAGGAGTTCGCACAGGAGGTCATCGCTGCCGCCAACGCCATGGGCGATGTTCGCTTGATTGTGGTCGACCACTTGGGCCTCATCCATGGTGGGGATCACAACGCCCGGGAGGACGCAGCGGTCACGATGCGGGTCGTGAACCGTATTGCGCAGGAAACCGGGGCATCAGTGCTGGTGCTGGCCCACACGCCGAAGAGCGCGAACCTGCAAGACGAGTCCGATGCGTCCATGATCGCCGGGTCCACCGCATTCGTGGACCAAGCGCGCGGCGCGTGGGTTCTCGCCACCATGCGGGAGAAGGAGGCCAAGAGCTTCGGCATCTCGACCCAAGACCGCAAGCAATATGTCTCGTTGGCGATCGTGAAGAACAACTATGGACCAAACGGTGATGTGATTTGGTTCAAACGCGTTCCCTTCGACGGAATCGGATTGCTTGAGCATGTCACCCTGAGCCCGCAAATTACGAACGCCAAGACCGCCGCCGACCTGGAGACGAAACTTATCGCGTTCGTCGGCAGCCACCCCGGGCAGTACTCGAAGACGAGGCTGAGGGAATCGCAGTCGGGCAAGACCGCCGGGGGGTTCAAGGCGAGCAAGAGTGAACTGGAGGGGGCGATCGAGACACTGATTGCGGACGGCCGACTGATCAACCGGCCGCCGTCGGATCAGGAACGCGACACGTTCGGCCACGGTCCCCGCGTAAAGCATGTCCTCGACGTGGCGGGGCCGTGAGATGAAGCCGACGCAGCGTCTCGACGAAATTCAAGCCGCCCGAAGCCCGCCGCCCGGCGGGCGTCACGAAGGTGGCCGGGCGACACAGAACCCTTACAAAATGGGGCTTTCAGCCGCCTGCGCGCAGTCGCCCGGAATTATCGCCTTCGCGGGCGACACAGAAGCCTTATTTTCTGGGCGTTTCAGCCGCCCGCGCCAATCCACCGTCCTACAGACGGCTCGCCTTTTGGGCGGCAGCGCCGTCGGACGCGCAACCTGTGTCAATCACCACAGGAAACAATCACCACGATGCCTGGCGCGGCGCTCATGCCGTGTCGGAATCAGCAGGATCGAGACGGAGGGTTGAACATGTGCAGTAGCTTCTACAAGAGGGGCTCGTTCGCTTGGGTGCAGGACGTGCGTGCCAATTTTGTTTGCGTTCTTCAACAGGAGTTGGCCGCCATGGTTTTCTCGACCTCATGGGGGCCTTGGCAGGTCATTCTTTATTACCCCGCGAGTGGGCATGACCCCGAGAGGACGTATATGACGTATATCTTGAGGCACGAAGGCTTCGACGATCCTCAAGCCGCAATGTCGAGAGCCGAAGCGATCCTCACCGGCACGGCGGGACATCGCACCCTGCAGCTCCTGCGCCCGGGGGATTTAAACTCATTCACTCGGTCGTCGCAGCGCTGGGGGTAAGGGAGGCTGTCGTGAGCGCGTATATCAACAGTTTGCTGGCGGAGTCGGCAGCCGCGAATGAAGCGCAACGTGCCGAGCAGGAGCGCGCCGCCGCGCAGGCCGGGCGCGACCGGATGGTGCCTCTAGAAGTGCGGCTCGCCAGATTGCTCGCGGCGATTCCGCCCGCCGTCCAGGCCGAGGGGTTGTCGCTATTGGCCTTGCAAGCCCAGCTGCGCCCCCGAGGGCGCGGCCATAGTCGGTGCCACGTTGGTGAGCTGGGGGATGCACTACGTCGGCTTGGATTTCGGCGGGAACGGCGATGGCGTGGAGGTGCTGGTTTTGGCGCTCTATGGTATCCAGCCCGGTAGGAGTCGGAATCGCGCTTCGCGGAAGCCAAGAGTGAGTGCCTTAAACATTTTGCTATTCAACAAAACCGTAAATTGAGACATACGAACAATTGTAATTACCTTTTATACTAAAACTATATGTTTGAGAGAAAAACGATTGCGTACCTATTATATTTGTGAACGTTTCTTGGTCTGCTCGGTACATCCGAACATTCTCGTCGTATTCAGATAGCAACTGCGAATAATTGTATTGAAATTGAAGACCGAGACTGGGTATGCGCGGGTACCGTACAAAAGTGCAGGGAACCTTGATGGAAAAATGCCCAATCACTTTAGTTATTTTGTAGTTACGCGGATTTTCTATAATGCATATTCTTGTTTCATCTTGATTATCGCCTGAGCAAAGGTTGTATTTTACATCTGATTCATTATTTTCGCCTAATAGAACCTCTTCGGGCTCAGGGGGCTTCGGAGGCGGCGGCGGGAATTTGCGGTTACAAACCGCCGCAGCGGACGGGAGCATGTATGGCGACTGACCCCTCATTTCCTCAAGCAGACATTCCTGGTAGTTGCTCGGACCAAACCACCCCGCATGGGCGCTCATGTTCGCGTAGCCTAGGCATGTGAGAGAGCAGAACGTAACGGCCACGATCTGGCTCCGACCCATGACGCAATTCCCTATAAAGAGGATCGTCTCGAAGGTGGAAATTGTACCCGCTGAAAGTTTGAATTCTTGTTAATCGGGAAAATTCGACGCGAGCGCTCGCCCCGCGGGTCCGGCCGTGTCATCTCGGAAAAATAAGCAAATCGTCGACGGCTCGGTTACCGGCGGGAGCAGGGATGGTGGGGCGCTGCTGGCTTTTGACCGGTACGGCGTTAGGGAGAGGGCGCGCCTCTTAACAACGACCGGAAGGAGCGGCCATGGTGATCCGATCTGGCGGGGAAGGCCAACGAGCTTCACGCCAGCCGATGCTGTCGCGTGATCGAAGTAACGGCCTCGCCGGCCGGTCGCCCTTCGATTGCATCCCGCGCCAATTACCTTATGTATTGTGTTGAAATGTCGAGAATTCGCAAAAGATGTATGTGCTATCATCGAGGCACCCCCGGTCTCTTTTTCGAAACCCCCTCCCGGGGGCTGCCGGGGCAAAAAGAATTACTGTTCCCCTCCGCGCGGGCGCGCTCTCTCTCAGCTGGCGCATCGTTCGTCACCGTTGCCAGTCGGGGTCGCCGGCCTGTAGGCCGCAGAGGAGGGCGTATACGTCCATCGAGCCGAATGGCGGAGTTGGGGAGCCGGCCACCGTCGAAGCCGCCCACGGGCCATGTGAGTCCTCTGTGGAGGCCACTCGAAGAGGCCAGGCCGTTGACGCGCAAGTCCCGTTCATAACCGGCCAGCGGCATCGGATCATCGAGCCGGCCACATATTGGGGTGTCCAGCATCATCGATATGTGGGGCCAGTTGTGGGGCTAGGAAAAGCCGTCAATAATAACCATGTATTTTCAATAGCTTACGAGAAAACTGGCGGAGGGGGCGGGATTCGAACCCGCGATACGGTTTCCCGTATACACACTTTCCAGGCGTGCGCCTTCGACCGCTCGGCCACCCCTCCGCGACGCGCATTTTCGCGCGAGCAGCGCGCATATCATCTCGCGCGGCTCGCGCGCAAGTCGGCGCGCCGCGTCGGCGCCCGGCTCATCGCGGCGTGGACAGGGCGCGGGGCTTTGCGTAAGACGAGGCCGCTTGAGCCTCGCGCGGGATTGCGGCGTGTTCCGATTTTTGCTTCGCTTCGTCGGCCTGGTCCTGCTCGCCGGCGCCTTCGCCGCCGCGGTCATCGACGGCGCGAGTTCGCTTGCCGCCCAACAAGTCATGTTGACGACCATGGGTAGGGCGCTCGCTTACGCGTTTCCCAGCAAATTCCCGCTACTTGAGCCGTTCGTCAAACGACTGCACCCGATGTTGTGGGATCGGGTTCTCGTCGCTATTCTCTCGGCGCCGGCCTTTGTCGATTTGGCCGTGCTCGGATTTGTCCTGTTCTATCTCATTCGCCCTCGCGCGGCGAGGACCGGCGTCTCGAGCCGGGCTCGCTGAAGACGCCTTTCGCGGTTCTGAAGCAACGAACGGCGCCGCCCGGGCGAAGAAACGCCGAATTCACTCAGGAGCCGACCGTGTTGAGCTTCCTCGCCAACAAGACGCGCGTCGTTTCGCCCTCCGAGGCCCTGCCCGGCCGTGCGCAGCCGATTGCGACCGCGCAGGAACATTTCGTCAATGGCCGCCCGCTCGCGGGCCCCTATCCCCAGGGGATCGAGACCGCGGTTTTCGGCATGGGCTGCTTCTGGGGCGCCGAGCGCAAATTCTGGCAGGCGGGCGAGGGCGTCTACGTCACCGCCGTGGGTTACGCCGGCGGCTTCACGCCCAATCCGACCTACGAGGAGGTCTGCAGCGGACGGACCGGCCATGCCGAAGCGGTGCTGGTCGCCTATGACCCGACGAAAATCGCCTATGACGAGCTGCTGCAAATCTTCTGGGAAAGCCACGATCCGACGCAGGGCCTGCGCCAAGGGAACGACGTCGGTTCTCAATACCGATCGGCGATCTACGCGACGACGCCGGAGCAGTTGCAGGCGGCGCGCCGATCCGCGGCGACGTTCGGCGAGGCGCTGAAGTCCAAGGGCTTCGGCCCGATCACCACCGAGATCGCCCAGGCCGGGCCGTTCTATTTCGCCGAAGGCTATCACCAGCAGTATCTGGCCAAGAATCCCGGCGGTTATTGCGGCCTCGGCGGCACGGGCGTGTCCTGCCCGATCGGCGTCGGCGCCTGAACGCCTTCGCTGAAGCGGTAGCCGATTCCCGATTCGGTGCGGATGATTTCCGGCGCCGAGGGGTCGCGCTCGATCTTGTTGCGCAGCTGACCGACGAAGACGCGCAGATATTGTGTATCGTCCTTATGGGCGGGGCCCCAGACCGCGGTGAGGATCTGGCCGTGCGTCATCACGCGCCCGGCGTTGGCGGCCAGCGCGCACAAGAGATCGTATTCGCGCGGCGTCAGTTTGATCGGCGCGCCGTCGCGCGTCACCAGCCGCCGGTCCATGTCGATGGTCAGGCCGTCGATCTCGATGCGCGTCTTCGGCGCGACGCCGGCGTTGGCGTGGCGCAGCGCGGCGCGCAGTCGCGCCAACAATTCGCCGATCGCAAAGGGCTTTTCGATATAGTCGTCGGCGCCGAGATCGAGCGCCGCGATCTTTTCGGCTTCGCGGTCGCGCGCCGAGAGAACGACGATCGGCGCCTGAGTGAATTGTCGCGCCGCGACGATCACGTCCTTGCCGTCCATGTCGGGAAGCCCGAGGTCGAGGACCACGAGGTCCGGCGCGGCGTTGGCCATCAGGCGCAGCGCCTCGTGACCTGAGCCGGCGTGCAGCACGGCATAGCCCGACGCTTCGAGCGCGGGGCGCAGAAATCGCAAGATCTGCGGCTCGTCGTCGACGACGAGAATGCGCGCTCCGGTCATGGCGCCGCCTTCGCGATTTCCGGCGCCTGGGCGGCCGGCATCGAGATGACGACGCGCGTGCCGCGTCGTCGCGCCGCCGGGCTTTCCGCCCAAATCCTGCCGCCCATCGCCTCGACCAGCCCGCGGCTGATGGAAAGGCCGAGACCGGTGCCGGTCTTGCGCCCGTCGGCCCGCCCTCCGCGATAGAATTTCTCGAAAATGCGTTCGAGGTCGGCCGGCTTGACGCCCGGCCCCTCGTCGGTGACGGAAAGCAAGACCGTGGCGCCGTCGCGTCGCGCGTGAATGCTGACGCGCCCGCCTCCGCCATATTTCTGCGCGTTGTCGAGCAGGTTGAACAGGACCTGTTCGAGGAGGTTGGCGTCGCCGCGCATGAACGGCAGATCGCGCGCCAGACTCGTCAAGAAGGGCTGCGCCGGGAACGCCTTGTTCGCGCGCTCGACCGCCGCGCGCACGATTTCGGCGACATCGACGAAGTCGCTCTTCGGCTTCAGTGCGCCGGCCTCGATGCGCGACATGTCCAGGAGATTGGCGATGAATCGCGTCAGGCGGCCCGATTCTTCTTCGATCGAAGCGAGCATATCGGTGCGCTGCTCGGCGGGCATCGCGTCGCCGAATTTGCGTAAGGTCGTCACCGCGCCCGTGATCGTGGCCAGCGGCGTGCGCAAGTCGTGCGACAGCGAGGCCAGCAGGGTCGTGCGCAGCTTCTCGTTCTCCTCCAGCGCCACGGTGCGCACGGAGGCCTTGACCAGGATCGCGCGGTCGATCGCGATCGCCGCCTGTTCGAGAATGAGGTTGAGCGCGTGTTCGAGCGTTGGCGAAATCGGGGCGACGGCGTCGGCCGGCTCGAAGCCGCAGACGCCGACGACGCCGCGCGTCGTAATCAGCGGGCGGAACTGGAAACGCACGTTCGGCAAGGTGCCGGTCTTCCAGCCCGCCGCCTCGCCTTTCTCGAACGCCCAGCGCGCCGCGCCGGTTTCGCCCGGATCGAGCGCGTCGATGGGCGGCCAGGTGGAGCCGAGGACGAGATCGCCGTCCTCGGGCAGCAGCATCGCGACGCAGCGCGCGTTGAGCGTCTTCTGCGCATAAACGGTCGCCGCCTGCAAAATGTCGTCGAGCGCGACGGCGCCGGAGAGCTTGCGCGAAAGTTCGAACAACGAGCGCGTCGCCTGGGCGCTTTCGCGCGCCAGGCGTTCCTGGTCGCGCGCGCGGCCGGCGAGCCAGCCCACGAGAATGGCGACGATCAGGAAGATGACGAGCGCGAAAAATTCATGCGGCTCGCTGACGGTGAACTCGTACAGCGGCTCGACGAAGAAAAAATCATAGGCGAAAAACGAAAGGATCCCCGCTGCGATCGCGGAGCGCAGGCCGAAGCGCGCCGCGCAAATCAGCACCGGGATCAGGAAGATCATCGAGAGATTGGGCAGGCGCAGCCACAGATTGAGCAATTTGCCGACGCCGACCGCCGCGGCGACCGAACCGATTGCGGCGAAAAGGCCGACCGGCAGACCTCGCGTAAAGGCCGCGCCGGGCCGCCATCGCGTCGTCGGCTCGCGGGGCTTCTCCCCGGTGACGACATGCACGCCGATGAGAACGGCGCGCCGAACCAGCGCCTCGGACAAGGAGCGGCCGGCAAGACGGACGAGAAAGCCGGCCCGCGACCGTCCGACGACGATCTGGGTGATGTTCTCGCGCTGGGCGTAGAGCAGGATTTCGGCGGGCAGGTCGTGGCCGACCAGTCGCGTCACGTCGGCGCCGAGACTTTGCGCGAGGCGCAGAGCGTCGTCGACGTGCTTGGCATTCTTGCCGGCGGCCTCGCCGTGTCCCGGCGCGTCGACGGTCACCGCGACCCAACTGGCGTTGAGGCCGGTGGCCAGGCGGCTCGCGGCGCGCACGACGTCCATCGACAGCGCGTCCGGGCCGACGCAGACGAGAAGGCGCTCGGCGGTTTCCCAGGGGCCTTCGATCGCGCCCTGGCGCAGCTGTTCGACCATCTGGTCGTCGACCCGCGCCGCCGTGCGGCGCAGCGCGATTTCGCGTAAGGCCGTGAGATTGCGCAGGGTGAAGAACTTCTGCTGCGCGAGCTTCGCCGTTTCCGGCAGATAGACCTTGCCCTCCTTGAGGCGCTGGATCAGCTCTTCCGAGGTGATGTCGACGAGCACGATGTCGTCCGCGTCGCGCAGCACGATGTCCGGCACCGTTTCGCGCACGGTGACGCCGGTGATGCGCGAGACGACGTCGGCGAGACTTTCGAGATGCTGGATGTTGAGCGCGGTCCAGACGTCGATACGGGCGTCGAGCAATTCCTCGACGTCCTGCCAGCGCTTGGGATGCCGGCTCTCCGGCGCGTTGGTGTGCGCGAGTTCGTCGACGATGATCAGCTTGGGCTTGCGGCGCAACGCGCCGTCGAGGTCGAACTCTTCGATCTGCCGATCCTGGTAACGCACGACGCGGCGCGGCAGGATTTCAAGGCCTTGCGTCAGCGCTTCGGTGTCGCCGCGGGCGTGGGTTTCAACCAGGCCGACGACGACGTCGACGCCTTCCTCGCGGAGCAGCCGCGCGCGTTGCAGCATCGCGTAGGTCTTGCCGACGCCCGGCGCGGCGCCCAGAAACACCAGCAATCGGCCGCGCTTTTCCTTCTCCGCCAACGCGAGAAGCGCGTCCGGACTGGGTCGACGCTCAGGGTTTCGCTCGTTGGCCAAGAGATCGCGACTTCACCAATTTCTGGCAATCAGTATAGCGCATGAAGCGCGGCGTTAGGCAACAGGCGCCATCTTTTCGGCGCCGAAGCTGCAAATTGCAGAGCAGAGCCAAGCGTTAATGGGAAGAAATCAACCAGGCAATGAACAAAGCGGCGGTTATCGCGACAAAAATCGCTTGCGATGCGATGCGGGCGATCCCGCCCGGCGGCCGGCGGCGGAAATTCGCGCCGGCGGCTATTGGAATTGCGCTGACCCCAGCGCGAGCGCTGTTCTCGATCACGGCGACCTCCTGAATTGGGCCGAATTGACGGAGAACAATGCTAGGGGCGGGCGCCGCAAGTATTCCATATCGAATTTCGGCCGGGGGTATAAGGGATTCGTAAGGCGCCCTCGGCCCGCCGCGGAACCTATGCTGCAAGCCGATCCTTACGTTTTCCTTATGCTGCGGCGCCCAATCCCGCATTGATCGCTTACGGGCTCCGCGCGCAAGAACCGGCCGTCAATTTGGAGACGCATGCCATGGCTGACGTTGTCTATTTAGTCGTTGGGATTCTGTTCTTCGTCCTGATGGGTGTTTACGCCGTCGCTTGCGACCGATTGTAAGGAGAATCGCCATGACCGAGCCCATGATCGGCTTGATCGTCGGGATCAGCCTCGGAATCTACCTCCTGTATACGCTGATCCACCCCGAAAAATTCTGAGCTTTCAGAAAATTCCGAACTTGAAGGTGACGCCATGACAATCGTCGGCTGGTCGCAAATCGCGATCGTCCTCGCGCTCGTGCTCGCAACCGCCATACCCTTGAGCGGCCTTATTGCGAGCATCTATGCGGGCAAAGACAACTTCCTCTCGCCGGTGCTGCGGCCCGTCGAGCGCGGCTTCTATCGCCTCGCCGGCGTCGACGAGACGCGCGAACAAAGCTGGTTCATCTACGCGATGGCGATGATCGCGTTCTCGATCGCCGGATTCGTCTCGCTCTACGCGATTCAGCGCTTTCAGAATGTCTTGCCGCTCAATCCGCAGGGCTTTGACGCGGTTCCGGCCGATCTCGCGTTCAACACGTCCGTCAGCTTCATCACGAACACCAATTGGCAGAACTATGGCGGCGAGACGACGATGAGTCATCTCACGCAGATGCTCGGCCTCACCGTCCATAATTTCGTGTCGGCGGCGACGGGCCTCGCGATGGCCTTTGCGTTGGTGCGCGCTTTCGCGCGTTCATCCGCGACGACGGTGGGCAATTTCTGGGTCGATATGAGCCGCGTCGTTCTCTATGTCTTGCTGCCGATCTCGATCGTCTTCGCCGTCGTTTTCGTCGCGCTCGGCATGCCGCAGACGCTGGCCGGCTCGATCGACGTGACGACGCTCGAGGGCGCCAAGCAGACCATTTCGATGGGGCCGATGGCGAGCCAGGAAGTCATCAAGGAGCTCGGCACCAACGGCGGTGGATTCATGAACGCCAATTCGGCGCATCCGTTCGAGAACCCCAACGCCTGGACGAATATCCTCGAGATCTGGGCCCTGCTGCTCATCCCGACCGCTTCGGTCCTCGCTTTCGGCCGCGCAGTTGGGGATTTGAAGCAAGGCCGCGCGATCCTGATCGCCATGGCGATTCTGCTCGTCCTCGGCATCGGCGTCGTCTACTGGGCGGAATGCGCGGGAACTCTGGGCGTGACCGCGCTGGGCGTCGATCCCTCGGCCGGCAATCTCGAGGGCAAGGAGGTTCGCTTCGGGCAGGCGCTGAGTTCGATGTTCGCCACGGCGACGACCGGCACCAGCACTGGCGCCGTCAACACGATGCACGATTCGCTGACGCCGCTCGGCGGCCTCGTGCCGCTGTTCAACCTGTTGGCCGGCTGCATCTGGCCGGGCGGCGTCGGCGCCGGGCTCTATGGTTTTCTCGTGGTCGCCGTCATCGCCGTCTTCATCGCCGGGCTGATGGTCGGCCGCACGCCGGAATATCTCGGCAAGAAGATCGAATCGCGCGAAATGAAGCTCGCGATGTTCGCGGTGCTGATCTATCCCTTGAGCGTGCTCGGCTTCTCCGCGGCTTCGGTGATGTTGAAGAGCACGGCCGACGCCCTCGGCAATTCGGGACCGCACGGTCTATCCGAGATCATCTACGCCTTCGCCTCGGCCAACGCCAACAACGGCTCGGCTTTCGCCGGACTGAGCGGCAATACGCCGTGGTTCAATACGACTCTGGGCCTCGCCATGTTGCTCGGCCGCTTCGCCTATGTGATCCCGGTGCTCGCGCTCGCGGGCGGGCTGGCGGCCAAGAAGAAGGCGCTCGCTTCGGCGGGAACCTTCCCGACCACCGGACCGTTGTTCGTCGGTCTGCTGATCGGCGTCATCGTCATCCTCTACCTGCTGCAATATTTCCCCGCACTCGCGCTGGGGCCGGTTGTCGAGCATTTCCTGATGCTGGGCGGCAAGGCTTTTTGACAGCAAGTCTCATTCTGATTGGAGTTATCCATGTCCACGAAGGCGAAGGCTCAGGGACTGTTCGATCCCACTATTATCCGCGGAGCGGCCCTGGACGCGCTGCGCAAGCTCGACCCGCGGGCGCTGGCGCGCAACCCGGTGATTTTCGTCACCGAGGTGGTCTCGGTCGTCGTCACCGGCTTTTTCATCCGCGATCTCATCACGCATGAAACCTCGCCGTTGTTTTCGGGCCAGATCGCGTTCTGGCTCTGGTTCACGGTGCTGTTCGCCAATTTCGCCGAAGCGGTGGCGGAGGGACGCGGCAAGGCGCAGGCCGAGAGCCTGCGCAAGAGCCGCACCGACACGCGCGCGAAGCGCTATGTCGACCCGAAGAATCTCCACGGCGTTTACCAGGGCGTGAACGCAACGGATCTGCGCGTCGGCGACGTCGTTCTCGTGGAAGCCGGCGATATGATCCCCGGCGACGGCGACATCATCGAGGGCCTGGCGTCGGTCAACGAGTTGGCGATCACCGGCGAATCCGCGCCCGTCATCCGCGAAGCGGGCGGCGACCGCTCGGCGGTGACCGGCGGCACGACGGTGCTTTCCGACTCGATCAAGGTCCGCATCACCGCCGCGGCGGGCTCGACCTTCATCGATCGCATGATCGCGCTGGTGGAAGGCGCCGAGCGGCAGAAGACGCCAAACGAACTCGCCCTGTCGATCCTGCTCTCGGGCCTGACGCTGATCTTCCTGATCGTCTGCGTAACGCTGTGGCCGCTCGCCGGCTATTCCGGTACGGTCGTTTCAGTGACGGTGCTGATCGCCCTCCTCGTCTGCCTCATTCCGACGACAATCGGCGGCCTCCTTTCGGCGATCGGCATCGCCGGTATGGATCGGCTGGTCCGCTTTAACGTCATCGCCACTTCGGGCCGGGCCGTCGAGGCGGCCGGGGACGTCGACACGTTGCTGCTCGACAAGACCGGCACGATCACGTTCGGTAATCGCATGGCCGACGAGTTCATCGCCGTGGCGGGCGTCTCGGATCGCAGTTTGGCCGAAGCGGTGTCGCTGGCCAGCCTCGCCGACGAGACTCCCGAAGGCCGCTCGATCGTCGCGCTCGCCAAGAGCCGCTACGGCGTCGAGGCTCCGGCGAATAACGCGCAATCGAAGGTCGTGCCCTTTAGCGCGCAGACGCGCATCTCCGGCATCGATTTTCCCGGACGCGTGCTGCGCAAGGGCGCCGTCGACGCGATCCTCTCGGAGGCCGGCCTCGCGCGCGAAAAGGCGCCGGCCGATTTCAATCAGGCGGTCGATCGCATCGGGCGCGCCGGCGGCACGCCTCTGGCTGTCTCCGACAACAACCGGTTGCTGGGAATCATCCATCTCAAGGACATCGTCAAGCCCGACATCCGTCCGCGCTTCGCCGAGTTGCGCGCAATGGGCATCAAGACGGTCATGGTCACCGGCGACAATCCGTTGACCGCCGCCGCGATCGCTTCGGAAGCGGGCGTCGACGATTTTATCGCGCAGGCGACGCCGGAAGACAAACTCGCCTATATCCGGCGCGAGCAGCAGGGCGGCCGCCTCATCGCCATGTGCGGCGACGGCACCAATGACGCGCCGGCGCTTGCGCAAGCCGACGTCGGCGTCGCCATGCAGACCGGCACCCAGGCGGCGCGCGAAGCGGGAAACATGGTCGATCTCGACTCCGATCCGACCAAGCTGATCGAGGTCGTCGGCATCGGCAAGCAGTTGCTCATGACGCGCGGTTCGCTGACGACCTTCTCGATCGCCAATGACGTCGCGAAATATTTCGCGATCATTCCCGCGTTGTTCGTGACGACCTATCCCGAACTCAGCGCTCTCAACATCATGGGGCTGCATTCGGACAAGTCGGCGATTCTCTCGGCGGTGATCTTCAACGCGCTGATCATCATCGCGCTCATTCCGCTGGCGCTGAAGGGCGTGGCCTATCGCCCGATCGGCGCGGCGGCGCTGCTGCGCCGCAACCTCGCCATCTACGGCCTGGGCGGCATCATCGTTCCCTTCATCGGCATCAAGATCATCGACGTCTTGATCACCTTCCTGCATCTGGCTTGAGGATAAACGTCATGTTGAGCCAAATTCGCCCCGCCATCGTCTTGCTGGCGTTGTTCACCCTTCTGACCGGGCTCGTCTATCCCTTGGCGATCACGGGCGTCGCGCAAGCCTTGCTGCCGTATCAGGCCAACGGCAGCCTGCTGGCGGTCAACGGACAGCCGGTCGGATCGGAGCTGATCGGTCAGAACTTCGCCGCCGACAAATATTTCCATAGCCGCCCCTCGGCGACCCAGACGCAAGATCCGGCGCATCCCGACGATCCGACGAAGACGATCGACGCGCCCTATAACGCGGCCAATTCCACGGGCTCGAACCTCGGTCCGACCTCGCAGAAGCTGCTCGACCGCGTGAAGGCCGACGTCGACGCCAAGCACGCCGCGGGCTGGACGGGAGCGATCCCCGCCAATTCCGTGACGACGTCGGCTTCGGGTCTCGACCCGCATATCTCGCCGGAAAACGCGATCGCCCAGATCGCGGCGGTCGCCAAGGCGCGCAATTTGCCCGAGGACAAGGTGCGCGCTCTCGTCGAGGCGAATATCGAAGGCCGTTTCCTCGGACTGATCGGCGAGCCCCGCGTCAACGTGCTGCGTCTCAACATGGCGCTGGACGCCCTGAAGGCCTCCTGAAACAAGAAGGGCGCCGTCCCCTTCGCCCCGCAGGGGCAAGGGGGCGGCGCCTTCATTTTTCCAGCATTTCGCGGATCGTCTGCAATTCCTTCCGCCGCGCCGCGTCGATCGGGGGCGGGGTGAGTTTCAATGCTTCCAGCGCGTCGATGACGATCTGCGACACGATCAGACGCGCGTTCAGCTTGTCGTCGGCGGGAACCACGTGCCACGGCGCGGACGCGGCGCTGGTCGCGCCGAGCGCATGGTCATAGGCGCTGACGTAGTCTTTCCAGTACTTCCTCTCCTCGGCGTCGGTGCGCGAGGCCTTCCAGTTCTTGTCTGGGGTGTCGAGGCGTTGCAGCAGGCGTCGGAGCTGCTCGTCTTTCGAGAGGTGCAGATAGATCTTGACGAAACGCGTGCCGTTGGCATGCAGATGGCGCTCCAGCCCGCGGATCGAGTGCAAGCGTTCCGCCCATAGCGCGTCGTGGTCGCCATGCGCCTCGAAGGCGCCCTCCTCGCGCAGCAGTTCGGGATGGACGCGGGTGACGAGCACCGACTCGTAATAGGAGCGGTTGAAGACGCCGATGACGCCGCGCTCCGGCAATTCGCGGACCTCGCGCCAGAGAAAATCGTGCTCCTCTTCGACCCTCGTCGGCTGCTTGAAGGCGACGACTTTGCACCCCTGCGGATTGACGCCGGACATCACATGCGCGATCGCCCCGTCCTTTCCCGCGGTGTCCATGCCCTGGAGGATGATCAGCAGCGCGTAGCGGGTCGATCGGTAGAGGTGCTCCTGGAGCCGGCTCAAGTCGGCCACGTGCTTGGCGAGGATCTCTTCGTAGTCGGCCTTCGACTGGTAGACGGGATCGACCTGCGTCGCGCGCTTGGCGAGCGAGGCCGGCCCGCCCTCGGAGACGCGAAAGGCGTCGACGTCGATCCTCATCGCCTCGCTCCCTTTCGATTCTAAGCCGCTCACAGCGGCCGCTGGCCCTCGGCGGCGCGCTTGGCCATCTTGGCGAATTTCTTGACCACCCGGTCGCGCTTGAGCTTCGAGATATAGTCGATGAACAATACGCCGTTGAGATGATCGATCTCGTGCTGCAACGCGGTCGCCAGCAACCCCTCGGCGAGAATTTCCTGCGGCTTGCCCTCGCGGTCGAGGAAGCGCGCGCGCACTTTGGCGGGACGCTCGACCTCTTCGTAATATTCGGGGATGGACAGGCAGCCCTCTTCATAAACCGAGCGCTCGTCGGAGGACCAGACGATCTCGGGGTTGACGAAATATTGCGGCTGCGGCGGCTCGTCCTTCTTGGCGAGATCGATCACCAGGAGACGGATCGGCTCGGCGATCTGAATCGCCGCCAGGCCGATGCCGGGCGCGTCGTGCATGGTCTCGACCATGTCGTCCATCAGCTTGCGCAGCGCGTCGTCGACCCGTTCCAGCGGGGCGCTGACGAGGCGCAGCTTCGGGTCGGGCAGGATGATAATGTGGCGCAGAGCCATCGCGTTCGCTTCGTTTTCTCGTTTCGTCTTCGTCTGATAATCGCGCGGCGCGTCGCGGTCAAACCTGTTCTTCTTTCGTTCGATTCGCCGCCGCGAATCGGCTAAGCTCGGCGCCATGAACCAGGTCCTGATCGTCCTCGACGGCTTTCCCCTGACCTTCGGCCAGGCGCTCGGCGGCGCGCTCGGGGCGATCGCGCTGCTGCTCTTCGTTCTCGTCGTCGCGCTCGCGCGCTCGAGCGCCGCGCGCCGGCGCGAAGCCGAGGCGGCGGCGCAGCGCCAGCGCGAGCTCGAGGCGCGCATCGCCGCGATTCTGCAATCCAACGCCGAGCTGAGCGGGCGTCTGGGCTCGATGAGCGAATGGCTGGGCTCGCGGCAGGCGGACATGACCCGCGTGATGGCGGAGCGCCTCGACAATGTCGGCGCGCGGCTCGGCGCCGGGCTCGAAAACCATGCGCAGACGACGGGCGCGAACCTCAACAAGCTCAACGAACGGCTTGCCGTCATCGACGCCGCCCAAGCGCGCATGGCCGGCATGACCGAGGAAGTCGTTTCGCTCAAGGACATCCTGTCCAACAAGCAGACGCGGGGCGCCTTCGGCCAGGGGCGGATGGAGTCGATCGTGCGCGACGGCCTGCCCGCGGGCGCCTACGAGTTCCAGTTCGCGCTCTCCAACAAGACGCGTCCCGATTGCGTCATTCGCCTGCCCGGCGACGCCCGCGTGCTCGCGGTCGACGCCAAATTCCCGCTCGAAGCCTTCACTTTGTTCAACCAGGCGCGCTCGGAGGAGGCGCGCAAGGCGGCGATTCAACGCGTGCGCACGGATGTGGGCAAGCACGTCAAGGACATCATGGAGCGCTATCTCCTGCCCGGCGAGACGCAGGACATCGCGCTGATGTTCGTGCCCTCGGAATCGATCTATTCCGATCTCGTCGAGCATTTCGACGACGTGGTGCAAAAAGCGCATCGCGGCCGCGTCGTCATCGTCTCGCCGTCGCTGATGATGATGGCGATCCAGGTGACGCAGGCGATCCTGCGCGACGCGCGCATGCGCGACCAGGCGCACGCGATCCACGGCGAAGTCGGAAAATTGCTCAACGACGTGCGCCTGCTCGCCGAGCGCACGGCGAAACTGGAAGGCCATTTCCGCCAGGCGCAGGAAGACGTCGGCCTGATCGCGACCTCGGCCGAGAAGGTGACGCGCCGCGCGGCGCGCATCGACGCGATGGAGTTCGGCGAGGAAGCGGGGAAAGTGGAGGCGCCGCCGCATCTGCGGCTGGCGAAGGGCGCGGAGTAGAGGGGCGGGGGGTCGGCTGATTGGCGCGGCGCTTGCCCTCACCCCAACCCCTCTCCCGCAAGCGGGCGAGGGGCTTTGCGGCGCCAGTCCCTTCTCCCGCATAGGGCGTCTGAAGGACGCCCGTCTTCGACGGGCTTTGCGGGAGAAGGTGGACGCGCGAAGCGCGGCGGGATGAGGGGACCCGCGAACTCGCGAATTCCGGCGGCGATACGCGCGAACCGAATTACGTCCCCGCCTTCCTCAGCCACGGCCGCGTCCCCGCCGGCGCTTCGCGTGGGCCGACGCTCGGCTGGTAGAACAGCGAAACCGAGGGCGCATGCCCCTCGCGGAGCGCGCGCAAGGTTGGCGCGTCGGTCACCTCGAACGTGGTGAAGCCGCAGCGCCGCATCAGCGGAATCTCGTCGAGCAGCACGTCGCCGGTCGCGCGCAATTCGCCCGCGAAGCCGTAGCGCTCGCGCAGCAACTCGCCGTAGGAGAACGCGCGGCCGTCGGCGAATTTGGAAAAGCTCAGCGCGACGAGCGGGCGCCTCGCCGCTTCCGGCAATTGCGCGAGCGCGTCCTTGCCGGCGGCGATCGCGACGCCGACGGGATCGGCGCGCGCGCTCAAGGTTTCGCGCTCGGCGCTCCAACGTGCAAAGGAGACGATGATCGCGCCCGTCGGCGGGATGGGCTCGGCGTCGTCGAGTTTTCGCCAAGAGTCTTCGGCGAAGCCGCCGTCGCGCCACAGAGCCATCAGATATCCTGTCCCGCCGACAGCGGTTCGGTGTGGATGCCGCACTCGGTCTTGCCGCGTCCGCGCCAGCGGCCCGCGCGCGCGTCTTCGCCCGGCCGCACCGGGCTGGTGCAGGGCAGGCAGCCGATCGAGGGATAGCCCCTGGCGACCAGCGGATGCGGCGGCAGATCGGCCTCGCGGATGTAATTCAAGACGTCGGTGGCGCTCCAGCCGACGAGCGGATTGACCTTGACGCGCTCGCCCTCGGCTTCGAACAGCGGGACCGTCGAGCGGGTCACGCTCTGGAAGCCCTTGCGTCCGGTGATCCAGGCCTCAAAGCCTTCCAGCGCCTTGGCCAGCGGCAAAACCTTGCGGATTTCGCAGCAGCGGTCGGGATCGCTGGAAAAGAGGAAGTTCTCCGGGTCCTCGGCCGCGAGCAGCGCCGGGTTCGGATCGGCGACGATGACGTTTTCGAGGCCGAGCCGCGCGCAAAGCTCGTCGCGGTAGCCAAGAGTTTCCGGGAAGTTCTGGCCGGTGTCGACGAAGACGACCGCGGTTTTCTTGTCGATGCCGGCGACCATGTGCAAGAGCACGGCCGAATCCGCGCCGAAGCTGGAGACCAGCGCGATGCGGCGGGGGAACAGGTCCTCGATCGCCAGGCGCAGCAGCGAACTCGCCTTGACCCGCGCGAACCTGTCCTCAAGCCGTGACGCGGCGATCTGGTCGCCGAACAGTTTGACGTCATGCGCGCTCATCAGATGTCGGCTCCGGCGCTGCGCTCGTAGAGCGCCTCCTTGAACGGCGCGATGCCGAGGCGGCGGAACGCGGCGAGGAAATCCTCCTGCGGCCCGTTGCGCTGCGCCATGTAGGTCTCGACGACCGTCTCGATCGCCCCGACGATGTTCTCCGAGCTGAAGCCGGGGCCGACGATCTCGCCGATCGCGGCGTTTTCGTCGCCCGAGCCGCCGAGCGTGACCTGGTAGGTCTCCTCGCCCGCGCGCTCCAAGCCGAGGATGCCGATGTGGCCGACGTGATGATGGCCGCAGGCGTTGATGCAGCCGGAGATCTTGATCTTCAGCGGGCCGATGGCGCGGGCGCGCGCGCCGTCGCCGAAGCGCTCGGAGAGGCGCTGGGCGATGGGGATCGAGCGCGCCGTCGCCAGGGCGCAATAGTCGAGCCCGGGGCAGGCGATGATGTCGCTGATGAGCCCGGCGTTGGGCGTGGCGAGCCCGACCGAGGCGAGCCGGTCGTAGACCGCGTTGAGGTCGTCGAGCGCGACATGGGGCAGGATCAGGTTCTGCTCGTGGGAGACGCGCAATTCGTCGTGCGAATAGTCTTCGGCGAGATCGGCGACCGCGTCGATCTGGTCGGCGCTCGCGTCGCCGGGCGCGCCGCCGATGGGTTTGAGCGATATCGTCACGATCGCGTAGCCCGGCGTCTTGTGCGGCGTCACGTTCGATTCGAAAAACTTCGAGAACTTGGCGTCCTTGCCGCGGCGCCGCTCGACCCGATCGCTGACCGGCTTCTTGGCCTCCAGCGCGGGAGGCGCGAAATAGGCGTTGATGCGGGCGATTTCCTCGGCGGGCAGGGTGAGCGCGGCGCCGTCATGCGCGGCGAATTCGGCTTCGATGGCCTCGCGCAGGCCGGCGAGGCCCTTTTCGTGCAGCAGGATCTTGATGCGCGCCTTGTATTTGTTGTCGCGCCGGCCCTCGAGGTTATAGACGCGCAGGATCGCGTCGGCATAGGCGAGGAGATCGCGCTCGGGCAGAAATTCGCGCACCTTGTGGCCGAGCAGCGGCGTGCGGCCGAGCCCGCCGCCGACGTAAACGGTAAAGCCCAGTTCGCCCTTCTCATTGCGCACCATCTGCAAGCCGATGTCGTGCGCCTGGATCACGGCGCGGTCGTGGGCTGCGCCGTTGACCGCGATCTTGAACTTGCGCGGCAGGAACGAGAACTCGGGATGCAGCGACGACCACTGGCGCAGGATTTCCGCATAGGGGCGGGGGTCGGCGATCTCATCGGCCGCGGCGCCGGCGTAGTGATCGGCGGTGACGTTACGGATGCAATTGCCCGAGGTCTGGATCGCGTGCATGTCGACGCTGGCGAGCTCGCTGAGAATGTCGGGCGTGTCCTTGAGCGCGGGCCAGTTGAACTGGAGGTTCTGTCGCGTGGTGAAATGGCCGTAGCCGCGGTCGTATTTGCGCGCGATTTCGGCGAGCTTGCGCATCTGGCGCGAGTTGAGCGTGCCGTAGGGCACGGCGATGCGCAGCATGTACGAATGCAGTTGCAGATAGAGCCCGTTCATCAGCCGGTGCGGCCGAAACTGCTCTTCGGTGAGCTCGCCGGCGAGGCGGCGCGCGACCTGGTCGCGAAACTGCGCGACGCGCGCCGAAACGAAGGCGGCGTCGAATTCGTCATAGCGATACATGCGGCGTCTCCAAGGGCGCGTGCAGGGCGAAGATCGGCGCCTGCCCCTGCGCCTGCTTGCCGAGGTCGCGGCGCACCGTCGGCCCTGAGGCGCGGATCGCCTCGCGCAGCGCCTTTGGCGCGTAGTGGCCGTTGCGCCATTCCACCTCGACGGCATAGGGATCGACAATTCTGCTCTGCGCGACAGCCTCGCCCGCCAGCGCGAGCGCGGCCTTAAGCGCGGCCGCGTCGGCGTGGACGGCGGCGCCCGCGAAGTCCTCGACCCAGCCGCCGCGAGCGTCCTGGAACACGACGACGCCGTCGGCGAGCCGATTGGCGGTGACGATCTCGCTCACGAGGCTTCCTTTTCCCGCATTTGCGACTGCGCTCGATTTCCAACGCGGGCGTCGGCGGGAGCGAAGCGATTTCACTGCGATAAGTTGACAAATAATGTCGTTAAATGAGGCTGATAGCATATTATACGAGAACGATCTAGAGGATTTTTATTCATACATTTCCACGAAGTATTTTTCCCTGTCCTCACCACCTTCTCCGGAGGACCACGCCCGTCATGGCAGGGAACAAGCCCGGCCATAACGCTGGATGCCGTGTTGCGGTCGGCAATAGGCCCCGACCGCTCCGCCTCGGCCCGCTACATGAAACTCTGCGGATCGACGTCGACGGCGACGCGCACGCCGCCGCGTGGGGGCGGGGCGGCGGCCAGCAGCGCGCGCAAGAACCCCTGTAGGTCGACGCCGCGCGGCGCCTTCACCGCGAGGCGGAAGCGGTGGCGCCCGCGCAGCACCGCCATCGGCGCCTCCGCGGGGCCGAGCAACGCGATCTCGTCGCTCTGCGCGACGCCGCCGATCGGCGCCAGACGCCAAGTCTTACCCGGCTGAAGCGCGTGCGCGGCTCGCGCGAGCGCGCGCGCATGCGCTTCGGCGCCGCCGCGGTCCTCGCCCGAGACGACGATCGCCGCCAGGCGCCCGAACGGCGGCAGGCCGCCGCGCCGCCGCTGCTCCGCCTCCTCGGCGTAGAAGCGCTCGACGTCGCCCGACAACAGCCCCGCAATGACGGGATGCTCGGGCTGCCAGGTCTGCAACATGGCGCGCCCCGGCTTCTCTCCGCGGCCGGCGCGCCCCGTCGCCTGACGCAACAGCTGGAACGTGCGCTCGGCCGCGCGCGGATCGCCGTTGGCGAGGCCGACGTCGGCGTCGACGACGCCGACCAAGGTCAGCAGCGGAAAATTATGGCCCTTGGCGACGAGCTGCGTGCCGATGAGAAGATCGTATTCGCCGCGCGCGGCCGCATCGAGCTGCGCGCGCAGGCGCTCCAACCCGCCGGGAAAATCAGAGGACAGCACCAGCGTGCGCGCTTCAGGGAACAAGGCCTCGACTTCTTCGGCGAGGCGCTCGACGCCGGGACCGCAGGCCGCGAGGCTGTCGGCCTCCTGACATTGCGGGCAGACGTCCGGGCGCTTTTCGACGTGCCCGCAGTGATGGCAGACCAGCGCCTTGCGGAAGCGATGCTCGACCAGCCAGGCCGCGCAATTCGGGCATTGAAAGCGATGGCCGCAGGCGCGGCACAGGGTCAGCGGCGCATATCCGCGCCGGTTGAGGAAAAGCAGCGATTGTTCGCCGTTGGCGAGGCCGGCCTCGATTCCGGCGACGAGGCGCGGCGCCAGCCAGCGCCCGCGCGGCGGGCCCTCGCGCCTGAGATCGATCGCCGTCAGATTGGGCAGGGCGCGCTCGCCGAAGCGCGAGGCGAGCCTGAGCCAGCCGTAGCGGCCCTGCTCGGCGTTGACCCGCGTCTCCAGCGACGGCGTCGCCGAGGCGAGCACCACCGGAGCGCTTTCCAAGCGCCCGCGCACCACCGCCATGTCGCGCGCGTGGTAGATCACGCCGTCTTCCTGCTTGTAGGCGCCTTCGTGCTCCTCGTCGACGACGACGAGGCCGAGATCGGCGAAGGGGAGGAACAAAGCCGAGCGCGCGCCGACGACGACGCGCGCCGCCCCGCTCGCGACAGCGCCCCACAGCCGCTCGCGCTGGCGCGGCGTGATCGCCGAGTGCCATTCGGCGGGGCGGGCGCCGAAACGCGCGGCGAAGCGGTCGAGGAATTGCGAAGTCAGCGCGATTTCCGGCAACAGGACGAGCGCCTGACGCCCCGCGCGCAACGCCGCCGCGACCGCCTCGAAATAGACCTCGGTCTTGCCCGAGCCGGTGACCCCTTCGAGCAGGATCGCAGCGAAGGCGCGGGCTTCGACCACGCGCGTCAGCGCGTCGGCTGCGGCGCGCTGGTCGGGCTCGAGCGCCCGGGCGGCGAAATCGGCGTCGAGCGGCGCCGCGGCCGGCTCGGGCGCCAATGCGACGACCTCGAGCGCGCCGTCGTCGACGAGGCCGTCGATCACGCCCGCGCTGCAGGCGGCGCTTTCGGCGAGCGCCGCCTTGGGCATCGGCGCGCAATCGGCGAGGGCCGCAAGCACGCGCGCGCGCGCCGGCGTCGCTCGAAGCGGCGCTTTGCCGGTCGCGCGATAGGCGAGGCGCGGCGCCGGCGCGGCCGCCGCCTCGGGCGCGCGCGTCGCCATGCGCAGCACCATGCCGCGCGGCGCCAGGGTCCAGCGCGCCACCCAGTCGACGAAATCGCGCAAGGGTTTGCGCAACGGCGGCCACGGCAGGGCGTCGGCGACCGATTTGAGATTGTCGCCGCCCGCTTCGCGCGTCGACCAGACGACGCCGACGGCGCGGCGCGTCCCCAGCGGCACGGCGACGAAACGCCCAGGCTCAAGGCCCCAATCGGCAGGAGCGCGATAGCTGTAAGCGGTGTCGACGGCGACCGGCGCGAGCACGTCGACGACGACGCTTCGCTTGGGGTCCAACGCGTCGTCTCGGCAAGGATCGGTCATGCCGACGCGATTAACACGCGGCGCTGAAGGAGGGTAGGATTTCGCGGCGCCGGCGACGGTTGGCGCGGGCCCTCATCCGACCGGCTGGCGCCGGCCACCTCTCAGCGAACCAAAGGTTCGCCTGACACCCGCAAGCGGGAGAAGGTTACGCGCCGCCCCGCCCCTTGCCCGCTTGCGGGAGCGGGATTGGGGTGAGGGCGAGCGGCGCGTCGACCCGTTCGAAGCCCGACTACAGGCTCTTGTGCGAGCCATCGCAGTACGGCTGGTTCTTGGAGTGCTTGCAGCCGCAGAGATAAGCGGTTGCGGTCTTTTCTGCGACGAAGGGCTTGGGCGAGAATTCCGATCCCTTATGGGAGCCGTCGCAGAACGGCTGCTTCGCCGACTTTCCGCAGGCGCACCAGTAATACGTCTTGTCGGCTTCCAAGGGGACGGCGAAGGGTGCCTTTTGCGCGACATGCGGTTCAGACATCGTGGCTGCCCCTCTTCAAGCGAGTTCCGTCACGCCTTCGGCTTGGCCGGCTCGGCGGCCTTGGGCGCCGCGCCCTCGACGCGTTCGGCGATGCGCGCCGACTTGCCGCGGCGGTCGCGCAGATAATAGAGCTTGGCGCGACGGACCTTGCCGCGGCGCACCACCTTGATCGAATCGATGATCGGCGAGTAGACGGGAAAAACGCGCTCGACGCCTTCGCCGTAGGAAATCTTGCGGACGGTGAAGCTCTCCTGGAGCCCGCCGCCGTTGCGCGCGATGCAGACGCCCTCGTAGGCCTGGACGCGCGTGCGCTCGCCTTCGCTGACCTTGACGTTGACGACGATCGTGTCGCCGGGCGAAAATTCGGGCATCTTGCGGCCCGCGCTCAATTTGGCCGCCTGTTCGGCGTCGAGCGTCTCGATGATGTTCACTGTCGTTCTCCATGCCGTGACGCCGAGCCCGCTCCGGCGGGTTCGGCGAGCGCTTCGGCGCGCTGTTTTCATTTGAGGCGCGCCTCATACAGCAAAGCCGCCGGGAAGTCGAGCCGTCGCGAGGCCGCAGTCGCCGGATTTGGCAGCCTGGGCGACTCCCGCTATTTTCGCCCGCGATTGGCCGAGCCGCGTTTCTCGGCCGCGCATCTCCGAGGAAGCCACATGAAGCCTGTTCGTTTCGCCGCCGCGATGACCCGTCGCTTTCGCCGCGCCGCGCGCGTCGCGCCGGCGGGCCTCCTCGCGCTCGCTCTCGCGACGACGGCGGCGCTGGCTGAGGGCGCGAACGCCACGCCCGACACGGCGCCGATCGACCAGCTCATGGAGCCCGGCCCACTGCCGGACATCGTCCAGGGATCGCCGTCGGCCGCGATCACGATCATCGAATACGCCTCGATGACCTGCAGCCATTGCGCGGCTTTCCATGAGGAAACATGGCCCAGTCTCAAGGCCAAATATGTCGATGCGGGCAAGGCCAAGTTCATCCTGCGCGAATTTCCGCTCGATCCGCTGGCGGCCGCCGGCTTCATGCTCGCGCGTTGCGCCGGCCCGGACAAACGCGACGCGTTGATCGACCGTCTGTTCGCCCAGCAGAACAGCTGGGCGTTCGTCGACAAGCCGATCGAGCCGCTCCTCGCGCTCGCCAAACAGGCGGGATTTTCGCCGGCGGACTTCGAAACCTGCTTGAAAAACCAACAGCTATACGATCAGGTCAATCAGACCCGAGACCGGGCGGCGGAGCAATTCGCCATCAATTCGACGCCGACGTTCTTCGTCAACGGGCGGAAATTGAGCGGCGAGCTGGCGATCTCCGACTTCGACAAAGTCCTGGAGCCGCTGTTGAAATAGGGCGGTTTCGCACAGTTTTCTCGGCTTCGGGCCTTGATCGCGCGCCGTCTTTGTGGCGGCGTGCCGGGATTGCCCGCTGTCGGGGCGACGAGGCGAGAGTGACGGAAACTGCCCAAGTTCCACGCCGGCGCGCTGTGCGCCGGCGCACGGAAATGGATGGAAGAGGGCGAAGCCCATGAAATTCGAGCGGCTGCGCCTGGCCGGCTTCAAGAGCTTTTGCGACGCGACCGACTTCAGGATCGAGCCCGGATTGACCGGCGTCGTCGGTCCGAACGGCTGCGGCAAGTCCAACCTCGTCGAGGCCCTGCGCTGGGTCATGGGCGAAAGCTCGTACAAGAACATGCGCGCCTCCGGCATGGACGATGTGATTTTTTCCGGCTCTGGCAAGCGGCCCTCGCGCAACATCGCCGAAGTCGGCCTTGTTCTCGACAACTCGGATCGACGCGCGCCCGCCGCGTTCAACGACGCCGAAACGATCGAGGTCACGCGACGCATCGAGCGCGAATCGGGCTCCACCTATCGCGTCAACGGACGCGAGGTGCGCGCGCGCGACGTGCAATTGCTGTTCGCCGACGCTTCGACCGGCGCGCGATCGCCCGCCATGGTGCGCCAAGGGCAGATCGGCGAAATCATCGCCGCCAAGCCACAAGCGCGCCGTCTCATTCTGGAAGAGGCGGCCGGCGTTTCCGGGCTTCATTCGCGCCGCCACGAGGCCGAGTTGCGGCTCAAGGGCGCCGAAGACAATCTCCTGCGGCTGGAGGACGTTCTCAAACAGATCGACGCGCAGATCGACAGCCTGAGGCGGCAAGCGCGCCAGTCGACGCGCTATCGCGCCCTGGCGCAGGACATCCGCCGCCACGAGGCGCTCGCGCGGCTGATCGCCTGGCGCGAACATGAAGCGCTATTCGCTCGAGCCCAGTCGAGGCTCGAAGCCGACGTGCGCGAGGTCGCCGAGCGAACCCGCGCGCAGGGCGAGGCCGCGCGGCTGCAGGCGATCGCCGCGGCCGACTTGCCGCCGCTGCGCGACGAAGAGGCCCGCGCCGGCGCCGCGTTGCATCGCCTTGTGCTCGCGCGCGACGCGCTCGCGGGCGAGGAAAAGCGCGCCAAGGAGCGCGTCGCCGAACTCGAGCGCCGCATCGCGCAGTTCGCTCAGGATTTGCAGCGCGAGGAGGCGCTGATCGCCGACGCCGCCCATGTCATGGCGAGACTGACGGCCGAGGACGAGACGCTCGCCGCCGAAGCCGCCAAGTCGGAAGACGTCAAGCGCGAGGCCGAGGAGCGGCGCGCGCGCCTCGAGCAGCGGGTCGCGAGCGCCGAGGCGGCGCTGGCCGAGGCGCAGGCCGCCGCGGCGGACCTCAACGCGCGGCGCAACGCGCTCGGCGCGGGGCTGGCCGAAGAGGCGCGCCGCCTCGCCCGTTTCGAGAGCGAATGGGCCGCGATCGAGCGGGAGCGCGCTACGCTGCGGGGCGCCGGCGCGGACGACGCGGCGTTTCGCGCCGAGAGCGAGGCGGTCGAGACGCTCGGCGAGGCGCTCGGCCGAGCCGAGGCGGAGGCTCTGGCCGCCGAAGCGGCGCATGTCGAGGCGCGAGAGGCCGAGGCGCGTTCGCGCGGGCCGCTCGCGGAGGCGGAGCGCGCCGCGCAACGGCTCGACACGGAGATCCGCACGCTGACGAAGCTGTTGGGGTCGGCTTCCGGCGGGCCGTGGCCGCCGGTCGTCGATGCGGTGAATGTCGCGCGGGGCTACGAGGCTGCGCTCGGCGCCGCGCTCGGCGACGACCTCGAAGCGTCCACGGACGTCGGGGCGCCCACGCATTGGTCGCACGCCGGGGGCGCCGACGGCGATCCCGAACTGCCGGCCGGCGTCGAAGCGCTGGCTTCGCGCGTCGAAGCGCCGCCCGCGCTGCGTCGGCGCCTCGCGCAGATCGGCGTCGTCGCGCGCGCCGAAGGCAGGAGCCTCGCGGCGAGGCTCAAGCCGGGTCAGCGCCTCGTCTCGAAGGACGGCGATCTCTGGCGCTGGGACGGTTTCGTTTCGACCGCCGAGGCGCCGACGCCGGCGGCGCGGCGCCTGGTCGAAAAGAACCGCCTCGGCGATCTCTCGCGCGAGGCGGAAGCGGCGCGGCAAGCCGCCGAAGTGGTAAGGGCCCAAGCGGCGCGCGCGCAGGCCACGTTGCGCGAAGCGGCGAACGCCGAAAGCGCGGCTCGCCAGCGCGCGCGCGCGGCGCGAAGCGCTTGCGACGCGGCGCGCGACAAACTGGCGGCGACGGAACGGCGTCGCGCGCAGACGCTTTCGCGCCTCTCCGCGTTGGACGAGGCGCTGGCGCGCGCGCTGACGTCGCGCGACGAGGCGGCCGAACGCAAGGCGCGCTCCGAGGCCGCGCTCAAGGATCTGGCGCCGAGCGACGAACTGGCTCTGGCCCTGGAGCGCGCGCGCGCGGGGGCCGCCCAAGAGCGCGCCGAGTTCGCCGAGGCGAAGGCGGCGGCGCAGACTCTGGCGCGCGAATCGGAGACTCGCGAGGCGCGGCGACGCGCGATCGCGATCGAGCGAGGCTCCTGGATCGAGCGGCGGGCGAAGGCGGAGGCCCATATCGCCGAGATCGCCGAGCGGCGCCTCGCCGCGCAAAGCGAACTCGAATCGCTCGCCGACGCGCCGGTCGTTTTCTTAGCGCAGCGCCGCGAGTTGATCGGGCGTCTCGACGAGGCCGAGGCGGCGCGCAAGGCCGCGGCCGACGCGCGCGCCGCCGCCGAGACCGCCCTCGCCGATGCCGACCGCGCCGCGCGCGCCGCGCTCGAGGCGATGGGCTCGGCGCGCGAAGCGCGCGCCGCCTCGGAAGAAAGGCTCGAGGGCGCGCGCCAAGGGCGGGAGACGCTGCTGCGCGCCATCGCGACGGAGCTGGACGTCGAGCCGGCAGGGCTAGCCGCCCTGGCGGGCCTCGCGAGCGGCGCGGCGCCGCCGGAAGCCGGCCTCGTCGAACGCAAGCTCGAGAGCCTGCGCCAGGAGCGCGAGCGCCTGGGCGCCGTCAATCTGCGCGCCGACGAGGAACTCGCCGAAGTCGCGGGCAGCCGCGAGCGATTAATCGCCGAGCGCGACGACTTGACCGAGGCGATCAAGCGGCTGCGCCACGCCATCCACAACCTCAACCAGGAGGGGCGCGAGCGCCTCCTCAGCGCTTTCGACGTCGTGAACAAGCATTTCGGCGAATTGTTCGCGACCCTGTTCGAGGGCGGAACGGCGGAATTGCAGCTGATCGAGTCCGACGATCCCTTGGAGGCGGGGCTCGAACTGCTCGCGCGCCCGCCCGGCAAGAAGCCGCAGACGCTGACGCTGCTTTCCGGCGGCGAGCAGGCGCTGACCGCGATGGCGCTGATCTTCGCGGTGTTCTTGACGAACCCGTCGCCGATCTGCGTGCTCGACGAAGTCGACGCGCCGCTCGACGACTACAACGTCGAGCGTTTCTGCGATCTCTTGGACGAGATGAGCAAGCGCGCCGACACGCGCTTCGTCACGATCACGCACAACCCCATCACCATGGCGCGAATGGACCGGCTGTTCGGCGTGACCATGGCCGAGCGCGGCGTCAGCCAGATCGTCTCGGTCGATCTGGCGACGGCGGAGCAATTCTTGGAGGCGAGCTGAGGCGGGGCTTGGTTTGTCGTAAGGGCGTCTTGCCGCCGCGACGCGGCGGTTCGGAGAGGCCTGTGGCCAATCGCCAAGCCCCTCACCCGGCCGCTCCCCGCGAGCGGGGAGAGGAGGTCGCGGCGCCTTTCTTCCCCTCTCCCCGTAAACGGGGAGAGGCCGGGTGAGGGGCGGGGGGAGTGGCCGCCCTCGTCGCCGACGATCCTGGACCACCCAGCGCATGGGCCAACGACCGCTCGATCCCCGCGATCTCCTTGGCCGCCGCGGCGCGCATCTTGCGCTCGGCTTCCCGGTAGAGCGCGACGACGCGTTCGCCCGCCGGCGTGAGCGCCGCGCCGCCGCCGCCCGAGCCGCCGGGCCGCGCCGTCACCAGGGCTTCGCCGAAAATCTGGTTCAAGTCTTCGACGAGCAGCCAGGCGCGGCGATAGGACATCGCATGCTTGCGGCCCGCGGCGGAAATCGATCCGGTTTCGGCGATCAACTCCAGCAGGGCGATCTTTCCGGGCCCCAGGCGACGGTCCGGATCGAAATCGAAACGAATGGTCAGACGCGTCGGCATCGCTCCTCACGAGGCTTCATGCTGCTCCACAAGGACGCCGCCGGCAAGCGCGGGTCGCCCCCTCAGCGCGAGTGGGCGAAATCCCAGTAGAGTTCGCGCGCGCGGCGGAACGCCGGACCGGGTTGCAGATCGCGGCTTTCGATGCGGTTGACCGGCGTCACCTTGCCATAGTTGCCGACGACGAAAATCTCGTCCGCCGTTTCGAAATCGGCGAAGGACAGCGTCGCCTCGCGCACTTCCCGGCCGTCCGCGCGCAACAGCGCCAGCACGCGCTGGCGCGTCACCCCGTTGAGGAAAGAGCCGTTCGCCATCGGCGTCATGACAACGCCGTCGCGCGCCATGAACACGTTGGCGGTGGCGAGTTCCGCGACATTGCCGAGCATGTCGGCGAGCAGGCAATTGTCGAAGCCGCGCGAGCGCGCCTCCATCAGCGCGCGCGCGTTGTTCGGGTAGAGGCAGCCCGCCTTGGCGTCGATCGGCATCGTCATTGCGAGCGGCTTGGCGTAATGGGAGCGGGTGATCGAAACGCCCGTCAGGTCCGGGAGCGGCGCCTCGTAGATCGTGAGGCAGAAGCGCGTCGACTCCGGATCGGGCGGCACGGAGCCCGGCCCATTGCGCTCGGCCCAATACATCGGGCGGATATAGAGATGCGCGCCCGGCGTGAATTTCTTCAGCCCCTCGCGCGCCAGCCCCTCGATCGCCTCCTCGCTCATCGTCGGCTTCAGCCACATCGTACGTGCGGAGCGGTTGACGCGCGCGCAATGCTTGTCCAGGTCGGGCGCCACGCCCTCGAAGGCGCGCGCTCCGTCGAACACGCTGGAGGCGAGCCAGAAGGCGTGGCTGCGCGGCCCCAGGATCGGCCGGTTGCCCTCGAACCATTCGCCGTCGAGAAAGGTGAAGGTTTGCGACCAATCGGACATTTTTTGACTCGCGGCTGGATCGAGGGCTCGGGGAAGCCGAGATATGCCCGTTCCCGCGCCGACGATAA
Source organism: uncultured Alphaproteobacteria bacterium (assembly GCA_963842835.1). Lineage (GTDB taxonomy): Bacteria > Pseudomonadota > Alphaproteobacteria > Rhizobiales > Beijerinckiaceae > Roseiarcus. Next base: position 255,835 of record CAWJIB010000001.1, read on the forward strand.
AGCCGAATCTTGAAAAAATGGGGCAGGACGTCCCTTCTCCCGCGAGCGGGAGAAGGTGGCGCGAAGCGCCGGATGAGGGGATTGTCGAAGCTTCCTCAATGTCGGCGGCGCGCGCGCCGGCCCTCCTCGCCCGCCGAGCCCTCATCCGTCGCGGCTTCGCCGCGCCACCTTCTCCCGCGAGCGGGAGAAGGGGATTGGCGCTCACACCCCCGCCGGCTTGCTCGCGTCGAGCCGCATCTTGAGATAGTCCGCCGCCAGAATCGGCGCATAGCGCGCCGCCTCGCCCGGCGCGAGGCAGCTTGGGATCGCCTCGACCCGCGCCTGCGGGTTCGGATCGAAGAAGAACGCGATGGAATAGCGCTCTTTGCCCGAACGATTGACGACGCGATGCGGCGTCGAGACATAGACGTCGTTGGTCCAGCGCATCAGGCAGTCGCCGATATTGACGACGAAGGCGCCCGGCGTCGGCGGCGCGGCGATCCACGCGCCGGCGCGCGTGCGCGCCTCCAACCCGCCGACTTCGTCGGTGGCGAGCAGGGTGATATTGCCATAGTCGGTGTGCTCGCCGGCGCCGATCTGGTCCTCGGCGCCGGCGGGCGCCGCGGGATAATGCAGCAGGCGCAGCGTCGCCATCGGCCGATCGAACTTGTCGCGGAAGAAATCGAGGGGAAGGCCGAGGTCGCGCGCGAAGGCGCGATGAATGGCGCCGGCGAGCGCCGCGCAGGCGTCGAAATAGGCGAGCAGCGTCGCGCGGAATTCGCCGAGGTCGGGCCAGACGTTGAGCGTGCGGAACGGCGCGCGGGCGACGATCTCGGGATCGTCGGGCGAAAGCTCGAGCCCGATGTTGAAGGCTTCTTTCAAGTCGGCGCCGCGCTTGGGGTCGAGCGCCTCGTGCAAGAGGCCGGAATAGCCGCGGTTTCCCCCGACGCGCTCGATCGCCAGCGCCTGTTTTTGCGCGAGCGGGCATGAGAAGAAGGCGGCCGATTGCGCGAAGGCCGCGCGCATCAGAGCCGGCGCGACGCCGTGATTGACGACGTAGAAGAACCCGATTTCTCGGCATGCGTCGCCGATCTCGCCGGCGATCCGGTTGAGCGCCGCCTCGTCGCCGCTCGCCAGCCCTTCGAGATCGATCACCGGCAGTTTGTCCGTCATGGCCCTCCAAGTCTCCGTTTGCGCCGGCTCGATCAGCAACAGCCGAGCCGTCCGCGATAAAATTGCGCGACGCCCGTTTCGAGCGCGCTCCACGCGCTCAGGAAGGGCGCGCGCGAGGGCATGGCGCGGCGATACGCCTCGCGCAGCGCGGCCTCGGCCGCCTCCAGATCGACGCCGGTCAGGCGCCCGTCGCTGAGGATTTCGCGGCCCGCCACGATCAGCTTTTCGACATGGGCCATCGCAGCGCGCGCGAAGACGAGATCGACCGGCGCGACCGGCATGACGGCGTCGCGATCGAGCCGATTAAGGTCGAGAACGAGAATGTCGGCGGGTTCGCCGACGCTCAAGGCGCCCGATCCCGGCGCCCCATTGGCGAAGCGGCCGTTGGCCACGATTGTCGCCAGAAAGGGCGCGCGCTCGATGACGCTGTCGAAGCCCCAGCCGCCGTGCAGGAAATGCCCGAGCCGCATTTCGCGCAACACGTCGTCGTCCTCGTCGAGCGCCGAGCCGTCGACGCCGAGCGCGACGCGGCAGCCGCGTCGGATCGCTTCGCCGATCGGCGCGATCCCGGAGCGCAAGTGCAGGTTCGAGCTTGGATTGGTGGCGATGACGGCGCCGGACCTTGCGATCGCATCGAGTTCTTCGGGCCGAGCGTGAACGCAATGGGCGAGGGTCAGGCGCTCCGTGAGCAACCCGATTTCTTGGAGATGGCGAACGACGCCCTGGGGATAGGCCGCGTCGGCGAAGGCGCGCTGATGGATCGTCTCCAAGAGATGCATGTGGACGCGGCGGCCGGTTCGCTGCGAGGCTTGCGCCACCGCGCGCAGCAGTTCGTCAGAGCACCATTGCGCGCCGTTGGGGCCGAATTGCACCGCGAAGGTCGGGCTCTCGACGGCGTTGGCGATCGCCTCGACGCGCGCGACCTGCTCTTCGACGCTCGGCATGGGGCCGAGGTATTGCGCCTCGACGATGGCCCGCGCCTCCGGCGGCATGCTCTCCAGCACGGCCTCGGACGGCCCATAGACCAGCGGATTGCGGTCGCGCATGGAGACGGCGAAGGTGACGCGAACGCCGACGTCGGCGGCGGCGCGCGCGACTTCGCGGGCCTCCTCGACCAGCGGCATGGGGCCATGCGGGCGCACGTAATGCGCCATCACGGAAGCCGCGCCCGACCGCGCGGCGCGTCCAAAAGCCGCGAGCGCGGCCAGATAGGGATCGACCGCCGGCATCGCGGCCAGACGCAGCAGCCAAGTCTCCAACGGCTTGCCGGCGCCGCCGAAGGACGTCGGCGACAAGGGCCGCGCGTGATCGTGCGCATTGACCAGGGCGGGCATGGCGAGAAGGCGCGGCGTCCCCGCCGCGCGCGAAGGCTCGATCGCGGCGATCAGCCCGTTGTCGATGACAATGTCGACGCAGGTCGGCGAGGTTTCGCCGGCCGTTCCAAGAAGCGCGACGCCGATGAGTGTCATTTTGACGCCGGCTTTGCCTCGGGATCGTCGATCACGCTGACATGCGCGGCGACGATGCGCCAGCCCCAGGCGAAGCGGACCCAGCTCTGCATCTGCCGGCCGATCTTGCCCGGCGCGTTGTCTCGTCGGAACAAAGTCGCGGCGATCGCGAAGTCGCGGCCGTAAGTGGTGATTTGCGTGCGCGCCAGCTCGCGCGCGAGGCCGGCGGGCGAGCGCGCCGCGCGGAAGGCTCTGATCGCTTCGATGCCGTAGAGATTCTCGCCGGCGCCGTACCGGATGGTCTCGGCGCCGTCGTGAAAGAACCGGTCGAGCGCCGCGACGTCGTTGGCGACCAGCGCGCGTTCGTAATCCCGGAACAGAGCCTCGACCTCGGCGCGGGTTTGCGGATCGTCGACGATCATCGCGCGGCCTTGCGCGCCTCGATCGAAACGCGCAGCTCCTGGAGAAAGGGAATGTCGGCGAATTGATCGGCGCGCACGCGCGCCCAATCGACGCCGGCGGCCTCGGCGCCGAGCGCGCCGGCGCCGATCAGCTCGCTCTCGGTGGCGATGAAGGCAAGCGCGTTGTCGTGCGCCTCCATCACCGCTTGCGCTTCGGGGACGACTTGCAGCGAGTGGACGGTGGTGGCGATCGGCGTCTTGGCCGTCGTCTTGCCGAGTTCGCGAAAGATGCCGTGCTCGAGGTCGGCAAAGCCGGCGCCCTTGCCGGTGCGCCCGCCCGCGCGCGTCACGGCGACGCAACCGACGACGCAGAAATCAAGCTTGGGCATGTCTTCGAAGCCGATCGGCTCGCCATGGGCGAGGAAGCCTTGCGCGGTCGCCGCCGTCTCGAAGTCGACGCCCTTGGCCGCCAGCTTGTCGGGGTCGATGCGCAGATAGGGGAAGCCCCTGGTCAGATAGGGCACCGGCGCGAACAGCAGCTTGCCGTCGTAGAGCGCGCGCAGGCGCACCGGGATCTGCGGCGGATCGGGATTGCATTTGACGACGCGCGCGCGCTTCCATTCCTCGAGTTCGCTCAAGCGCTTGGCCGCCGCGTCGGCGCCGACGAAATTGGGGATGCGGTCGAAGACCGGGCCGACGGCGACGCCGGACTCGTCGAGCGCGCGCCAGACCTTGGCCCGCACGACGTCCTTGGCGCCGTTGCGCCCCGCCCAGCGCGAGCGCTCGCTCATCGTCATCGCTGCCTCCTCAAACCGCCGCGCCGATCGGCGCGCGCGCGACGCCCTCGCGCTCCAGGGCGCGCGCGACGCGCAAGGCTAGGTCTTCGCGCCACGGCGCCGCGATGACCTGCACCCCGATCGGCAGGCGCTCGCCCTCAGTCCACAGGGGGACCGCGCAGACGGGCAGGCCGATGAACGAGATCGGCTGGGTGAACAGACCCATATTCGGCCGCACCAGCATTTCCTGCCCGTCGAGCACGAAGGTCCTCTGGCCGATGCGCGGCGCGCGCGTCGGCGTCGCCGGCGCCAGGACGACATCGACGTCGCGAAAGATTTCGCGAACATGGTCGCGAACCCAGCGGCGCAGCTTCTGCGCCTTGACGACCCAGCCGCCCGGCAGCATCGCGCCGGCGATGAGGCGGTCGCGCACGTCCGCGTCGAAGTCGCGCGCGCGCTCGCGAAGCCGGTCGGCGTGCAGCGCCGCGCCCTCGACCATGGTGATGAGATAGGCGCTCGCTCGCGCACGCTCCGCCTCGGGGAATTCGATCGTTCGATCGGCTTTCAGCGCCCGGGCGACGCGATCGACCGCCTCGAACGCCGCCGGCTCGCCGCCGCGGGCGAAATAGCCGCCGAGGCGCGCGACGCGAGGCCCCTCGATCCCGGCTTCGATCGTTGGCGCCACGGGCTCGATCGGGCGCGCGCCTTGCGCGGGATCGCCCGAATCGGCGCCCTGCATCGCGTCGTAGCTCGCCGCGAGATCGACGACCGAGCGCGCGAACGGCCCGAGGTGGTCGAGGCTCGCGACGAACGGGAAGCTTCCCGCGCGCGACAGGCGCCCGTAAGTCGGCTTCAAGCCGAAAACGCCGCAGAGCGAGGAGGGCACGCGGATCGAGCCGTTGGTGTCCGAGCCCAGCGCGACCGGAACGAGGCCGCCCGCGACCGCCGCGCCCGAACCGCCCGACGAGCCGCCGGTCATATGGGCGAGATCGTGGGGATTGCGCGAGGGCCCGTCATGCGCGTTCTCGCCGGTGAAGTCATAGGCGTATTCGCCCATGTTGAGCGCGCCGACGAGGATCGCGTCGGCCGCCTCCAGGCGCGCGATCAACGTCGCGTCGCGGCGCGCGGGCGCGCGCTCGCGATTGATCCTGGAGCCCGCGCGCGTGGGCAGGCCCGCGACGTCGAAGAGGTTCTTGACCGCAAAGGGGGCGCCGGCGAGCGGCCCCAGCGTCTCGCCGCGCGCGCGCCGCGCGTCGATTTCGTCGGCCTTGGCGAGCGCGCGCTCGGGCATGACGTCGGTGAAGGCGCCGAGCCTGGGATTCGCGGCGCCGATGCGCGCCAGCGCCGAGTCGACGATCTCGCGCGCGCTCGTCTCGCCGCCGACGAGCGCGGCGCGAAGCTCATGCGCGCTGAGGGCGTGCAGCGCCGCCTTCATGGCGTGAACACCGGCGCGGGCTCGCTTTCGTCGTCGAGCGGGAATTCGACGACGAGCCGAGCCAGCCGCTCGGCGGTCTCGAGGTGCAACTTGACGACCGGGCGCGCGCCTTCGGGCAGAGCCAGGCCGAGGAGCGGCAGCGTCGCGTCGATGAGCGCGTCGGCGTCGAATCCGGGTTCGGTCATGCCAGCGCCTTTTCGAGCTCGGCGAGCGGGGTCGTCCAGCCGACAATCGCGCCCTGCGCGCGGATCATCGCGAGCGTCGCGGCCTTGAACTCGGGAAAGTAGCTCGCCGTCGCGTCCTCGATCAACAGACATTCGTAGCCGCGGTCGTTGGCTTCGCGCACCGAAGTCTGCACGCAGACTTCGGTGGTCACGCCGGCGAAGACGAGTTGCGCGATCCCGCGCGCCCGCAACAGAGCGTCGACGTCCGTCGCGTAGAACATGCCCTTACCCGGTTTGTCGATTTCGATCTCGCCGGGCGCCGGCGCGCAGGCCGGCACGATCGCGGCGCCCGGCTCGCCGCGCACGAGAATGCGCCCCATCGGCCCGACGTCGCCGATGCGCAACTTGGGATCGCCGCGCGTTCGCTTGGCCGGCGGGCAATCCGAGAGATCGGGCACGTGGCTCTCGCGCGTATGCAGGATCGGCCAGCCTCGCGCGCGGAACAGCGCAATGAGCGAAGCGACGGTCGGCACGATCGCGGCGACGGGCGCGAGATCGTTGCCGAGGCTTTCGCCGAAGCCGCCCTTTTCGATGAAGTCGCGCTGCATGTCGATGACCACCAGCGCGCAACGCCGGGGATCGAGCGCGAAGGCGAACGGCTCGGCGGGGACGGCGATCATCTCAGTGTCCCGCCATGTGACGGCCGATGGTGGTGCGGTCGGCGCCGGCCGCGTCGGTGAGATAGGCGACCTTGCCCTCGGACATGACGGCGATGCGGTCGGACAATTCGAGAATCTCGTCGAGATCCTCCGAGACCAGCAGCACGGCGGCGCCGCGGTTGCGCTGCTCGACGATCTGCGCGCGAATGTCGGCGACCGAGGCGAAGTCGAGACCGAAGCAGGGATTGGCGACGATCAGCACGTCGACGTCCTCGGAAAGTTCGCGCGCGAGCACGGCGCGCTGCACATTGCCGCCGGACAGGTCGCGGATCGGCGAGTCCGGCGAAACCGTCTTGACGTTGTAGCGGGCGATGAGTTCGCGCGCCCGCGCCCGCATCGGCCCCGGCGAAAGCCACCATCGCAGCGAGGCGATCGGCGGCTTGTCGAAGGTGCGAAAGGCCATGTTCTCGGCCACCGACATCATCGGCGCCGTCGCGTTCTTCAGCGGCTCCTCGGGCAGGCCGAACACTTTGAAGCGGGCGAAATGGTCGCGCTTGGGCTCGAAATTCTGATCGCGAATGAGAATCTGCCCGAGCTTGATCGGCCTTTGCCCGGACAAGGCCTCGACGAGCTGGCTCTGGCCGTTGCCGGAAACGCCCGCGACGCCGACGATCTCGCCGGCGCCGACTTTCAGATCGAAGCCCGCGACTGCGTCGCGGCCTTCGTCGTTTTCTACGAACAAGCCGGCGATCTCCAGAACGGTCCCGCTCTTGGGGGCCTTCACGTGCGCCGCGGAGGGGCGCACCACGGCGTCGCCGATCATCATCGCCGCCATTTCCCGCGTCGTCAGTTCGCCGACCTTGCCGCCGCCGACTTTGGCGCCGCGGCGCAGCACGCTGACGTCGTCGCAAAAGGCTTCCACCTCGCGGAACTTGTGGGTGATCATCAGCGCGGTGATCTCGCCGCGATGCGCCATCGCCTTGAGGAGGCCGAGGATTTCGTCCGCTTCGCCCGGCGTGAGCACCGAAGTCGGCTCGTCGAGAATGAGGAAGCGCTGGTCGAGGTAGAGCAGCTTCAGGATTTCCAGCTTCTGCTTTTCCCCCGCCGCGAGCGAGGAAACCGGCCGATCGAGCGGCACGCGAAACGGCGTGCGCGCGAGAAACGCTTCGAGCGCCTCGCGCTCCTTGCGCCAATTGATGAAGGCGGGCGCGTCGGCGCGGCTCGCCACGAGATTCTCGGCCGCGGTCAGCGACGGCACGAGGGTGAAATGCTGATAGACCATGCCGACGCCGAGCGCCTGCGCGTCGCGCGGATTGCGCACGACGACCTCCTCGCCGTCGAGCAGCAGGCTTCCGCGGTCGGGCGTGTAAAAGCCCATGACGCATTTGACGAGCGTCGACTTGCCCGCGCCGTTCTCGCCGAGCAGCGCATGGAACGTGCCGGCGGGAACCCGGATCGAAACGTCGTCGAGCGCGGTGAAGCGCCCGAAGGTCTTGGTCATGCCGATCGTTTCGAGCGAGGGGCCGCGCCTGGCCGCATCGTGCGAAATGGGCGAGAGGGCGGCGAGGCTCATGGCAGGCTCGCGAGGAATGTCTCGGAATCGGCGACCGCGCCGAACACGCCGCCCTGCATCGTCGCCATCTTGATCGCGGCCTGATGATTGCCGAGATCGGTGGCGCCGCAGCAGTCGGCGAGCAGCAGGCATTCGAAGCCGCGGTCGTTGGCCTCGCGCATCGTCGTGTGCACGCAGACGTCGGTGGTGATGCCGGTCAGGATGAGGTTGTCGATGCCGCGCGAACGCAAGATCAATTCGAGATCGGTCGCGCAGAACGAGCCTTTGCCGGGCTTGTCGATGATCGGCTCGCCGGGGGCGGGGGCGAGTTCCTCGATGATGTTCCAGCCGGGCTCGCCGCGCACGAGAATTTTTCCGCAGGGGCCGGGGTCGCCGATTCCAGCGCCGATGCGGCGCGAGCGCCAGCGCTTGTTTTCCGGCAGGTCGGAAAGGTCGGGGCGATGGCCTTCGCGCGTGTGGATCACGGGGTAGCCCTTGGCGCGCATCGCTGCTAGCACGCGCCGGATCGGCTCGATCGGCGCGCGCGTCAGCGAAAGGTCGTAGCCCATGCGGTCGACATAGCCGCCGATTCCGCAGAAGTCGGTCTGCATGTCGATGATGACGAGCGCGGTGTTGGCGGGACGCCAGTCGCCGTTGAAGGGCCAGGGATAGGGATCGGCGGCGAGCGTCGGCATTTATTTCACCATGCTCAATTCGCCCGGCATGTCGCGCGCCGAGCGCGTAGCGCTGGACGTCGCGATCATGATGACGAGCGTGAGAATATAGGGGGCGGCGTTGAAGAAGTAATAGCCCTGGGTGACGCCGACCGATTGCAGCGCCGGGCCGATCGCGCCCGCGCCGCCGAACAGCAGCGCCGCGAGCACGCAGCGCAACGGGCTCCAGCGCGCGAAGATCACCAGCGCCACCGCCATCAGCCCCTGTCCGGAGGAGAGCCCCTGGTTCCATGAGCCGGGATAGGAGAGCGAGAGAAACGCCCCGCCGATTCCGGCGAGAAATCCGCCCCCCGCGGTCGCGAGAAAGCGCACGAGGTCCACGGAAATGCCCATCGCGCGCGCCGCCGCGGCGCTGTCGCCGACCGTTCGCACCGTGAGGCCCCAGCGCGTATTGCGGAACGCCCAGGCCATGACGAGAGCGATGACGATGCCGACGAAGAACAGCGGATTGACGTCGAGCGCGCTGCGCAGGTCCGCATTGGCGCTGAAAGCGCCGAGCGGGATCGCGCCGAGCCGCGGCGCGGTCGGCTGGATATAGGGCTTGCCGAAGAAGAACGCGACGCCGGTGCCGAACAGCATCATCGCGATGCCGACCGCGACGTCGTTGACGCGCGGCAGGCGGCAGATCGCGCCGTGCATGGCGCCGAGAGCCGAGCCGGCCAGGCCCGCGGCGAAGACGCCCGCCCAGGGCGATCCCGTGTGATAGGAAATGGCGTAGCCGACCATCGCGCCGAGCACGAGCGTGCCTTCCTGGCCGAGATTGACGCGTCCCGATTTCTCCGTGAGGCATTCGCCGAGCGCGACGAACATGAACGGAGTCGAGACGCGGATCGCGCCGCCGAGCATGGCGATCAGGACAATTGCGAGCGCGCTGTTCATGTGCGCTCCTTCAACTCGCCGGCGCGGAAAAAGGCGAAGCGGCCGTAAAGCGTCTCCGAGATCAGCAGCACAATGAAGATCAGGCCCTGGAGCACGAGAACCGTGGCGTCGGGCAATTCCATGCGCCGCTGGATCAGGCCCCCCGAAGCCACGAGCCCGCCGAACAGGATGGCGACCGGCACGATCGCCAGCGGATTGTGGCGCGCGAGGAACGACACGAGAATGCCGGTGAAGCCATATCCTGCGGCGAGAGAGGCGTTGGCGCGCCCCTGGATTGCGGCGACTTCGTAAAAGCCTGCGATGCCGGCGCAAGCGCCTGCGATCATCGAGCAGGCGACGATGATCTTGCCGACGGGAAGCCCTTGGGCGAGCGCGGCGCGAAAATTGCCCCCGGTGACGCGCGCCGCGAAGCCGAACGTGGTGCGCGTCATCAGGAGTTGCAGCAGAACCGCGAGCGCGATGCCGACGGCGAAGCCCCAGTGCACCTCGGTGCCGGGAATCTTGCCGACCATATAGGCCTCGCCGATCGGCTTGGTCGACGGCTTGTTGGGATTGGAAAGGTCGCGTAGCGCGCCCTCGACGAAGAAATTCATGATCGCGATGCCGACATAGGTCAGCAACAGCGACGCGATCGTCTCGTTGACGCCGCGCGCATAGCGCAGATAGCCGGCGACGCCCACCCACACCGCGCCGACGAACGCGCCGACGACGAACATTATGATGAGCGTCGGCAACGGGGGAAGCGCGCCGACGAGAGGCGTCGCGACCGCCGCGGCGGCGAAGCCGCCGAGCACCAGCGCGCCCTCGCCGCCGATCATGATGAGGCCGATGCGCGCCGGGATCGCCACCGCCAGTGCGGCGAGGATCAGCGGCGAGGACCGTTGCAGCGTATTCTGCAACGAAAACGCCGTGCCGAAGCCGCCGCGCCAGACATAGGAGACGAAGTCGATCGGGGACTTGCCGATCGTCAGGAGAAACAACGAAAACAGCAACGCCGCGACGAGCAGCGCGAACAGAGGAATCGCAAAATACTCGGAATTCGTCCGCAGCCGCCGCGCTAATTCGCCCATCGTCGTTTCGCCGGCGGGCAGGGAGGAGGACGCGCTCATGGCGCCTGCCGCGGTCGCGCCTTCTGGCATCGAAACAGTCCTTCCCAAAGTGATGGCGGTCCGCCGGCGGCGGTCGCTGCGGGAACGGCGGGGCGAATGCGTCGCATCCGCCTCGCCATGACGCAGCTTTCGCCGCCGAAGGTCAATGCGGCGCTCGATCTCAGGTGATCGAGCCGACGACGCCTTCGAGCAGATAATCCATCTTATCGAGGTAGGGATCGAGATTGTCGTAGGTCTTGTCGATCACGATCTTGCCGGTCTTGTTGTCCTTCAACGGCCCGACATAGATCGGCGCCTTGGCCTTCAAGGCCGCGATCGCCGCCGTCGCCGCGGTCCTGGCGGCGTCCGTCGCGCCGGCGCCGAACGCGGTGTTCTGGACATAGTCGCTCTCATAGCCGCCGGCGGTGAAATTCGGCGGCTTTGCGCCCTTGGCGAGGTCGGCCGCGTACAGCTTGTAGATCGTCTCCCACTTGTATTCCGCGCCGGTGATGAAGCCCTTGGGCGCCAGCGGCGCCTGGCTGGCGTTGTGGCCGCAGCTCATCACGCCGCGCTTCTCCGCGGTTTCGATGACGACCTTCGGTCCGTCGACATGGCAGGTGATGACGTCGCATCCCGCATCGACCAGCGCGTTGGCGGCTTCGGCTTCGCGCACCGGCATCGACCAGTCGCCGGTGAAGATCACGTGGACGATCGCCTTCGGGTTGACCTTGCGCGCGCCCAGCAGCACCGAATTGATGTTGCTGAGGACGCTCGCGATCGGCTTGGCGGCGACGAAGCCGATCTTGTTCGTTTTCGTGGAAAGCCCCGCCGCGACGCCGTCGACGTAATGGGCCTGGTTGAGATAGCCGAAATAGCTGCCGGCGTTCTTGGGATCCTTGTCCTTGTTCCACAGCGGCGCGGCGTGGCGGAACTCGACGGCGGGATATTTCTTCGCGAGATCGACCACGAACGGCGAATAATAGCCGAACGACGTCGCCAGGATGAGCCCGGCGCCGTCGAGATTGACCATGGATTCCATCGATTTGGAGCAGGCGTCGGTCTCGGGGACGTTCTCCTCCTCGACCACCTTGACGCCGGGAACCTGCTTGAGCGCCTGGATCGCGACGGCGTGCGCCTGATTCCAGCCGAAGTCGTCGCGCGCGCCGACATAGACGATGCCGACGGTCAGGTCGGCGGCGAAGGCGCGCCCCGGCGCGCCCAAGCCGGCGGCCAGACCGACCGCGCCCCCGGCGGTCGATTGCAAGAACGCACGGCGCGAAATAGCGTTTCGTATCATGGCGGAACTCCCCTCACAGGCTGCGCCCGCTGGCGCCAGCGATTTGGCCGCGATTCGCAGCAATAGCCATGCCAGCCGCGCCGCTGCGACAAATGGCCGCCGCTGCGCAAGATTCAATCGTCCCGATGCGCTTTCGAACGGCGCGATGCTCAGAAGACCGGCCGATTGCTCAATCTTTAGGCGAGCGCCGGGCCCACGGCGCGAAGAGGGCCCCCGGGCGATTCGCCAGGCGAAGTCTGAACAATCGCGCCGGGTCGGCGGCCGGCGGGCATGGGCCGACCCCGACCCGCGCAGCTATTCCTTGTCGGCGGGCTGTGCCAGACTTATCTGGCCGATGCGGCCTTCAACTCGCAGGCCCGGCCAGCCTCGCCCCTGTCGACAAGGGCGATCGGAGGATTTTCTGTTATGCCAGCGGCTCCGCATCCCTTCGCTCGCTTCGTCAATATTCTCGGACGCGGCAAGACCTTGACGCGCTCCCTGACCCTCGAGGAAGCGGAACAGGCGATGCGCATGATCCTGGCGGGGGAGACCCGGCCGGAGCAGATCGGGGCCTTCCTGATGCTGCTGCGCGTGAAGGAAGAGACGGGCCAGGAGATCGCCGGGTTCACTCGCGCCGCGCGCGCTTCTTTCCATGTGCCGGCCGACGCGCCGCGCGTCGATCTCGATTGGCCGTCCTATGCCGGCAAGAAGCGGCAGTTGCCGTGGTTCCTGCTCGCCGCCGTGGCGCTCGCGCGCAGCGGCTGGAGCGTGTTCATGCACGGCCTGGACGGACATACCGAAGGCCGCGTCTGGGCCGGCGAGACCCTCCAGCGCCTCGGCTTTCCCGTCGCCGGCGATTTCGAGGAAGCGGCGGGCCATTTGCGGCGCCATCGCTTCGCCTATATGCCGCTCGCGCGCATGAGCCCGAAACTGGCTGACATGATGGAGCTGAAGCCGATCCTCGGGCTGCGCTCGCCCGTTCACACGCTGGCGCGCGGGCTCAATCCGTTCGCCGCGCCGACCTCGCTGCAGGCGGTCTTTCATCCCGGCTATGTCGCAATTCACCGCGACGCCGCAATCGCGCTCGGCGAAAAGCGGACCCTGGTGTTTCGCGGCGACGGCGGCGAGAACGAGCGCCGGCCGAACAAACCGTGCGACACGCTCTTGATCGTCGACGGCGTCTGCGAGGAGGCTCGCTGGCCGGCGATGTTCGAGCCGCGGCAGGCGCCCGACGAGACGATGGACCTCGACAGGCTGGAAGCCGTCTGGCGCGGCGCGCAGACCGACGAATACGGCGAGGCGGCGGTCGTCGGCACGATCGCGCTCGCCCTCTGGGCGATGGGCGTCGAGGGCGACCCAGCGCGCGCGCAGACGCGGGCGGAAGCGCTCTGGCGCGGGCGCGACCGGGGTTCCCTGGCGGCGGTCGCGTGATCGGATCGCCGAGCCGAGCCAGAACCCGCGCGAGGCGCGAAGCCGCGATGGATCGTCGGCCGATATTTCTCAACTCGAGGGGCCGGAGAGCAAACATCGACTTGCGCGAATATTAGAATTGGTTCAAGTCGGGCGAGGACAAGAAAGCGGCCGGCCCGCTCGGCCTCGATTGGGAGAAACGAAAGGGAAATGAACGCCATGCTCGCTAAAGACGACATCCTCGCGGCGCTCGCCACCGTGCCGGGGCCGGACGGCAAGACCCCGCTGCCGCAATCGGGCGCCATCGACGGCGTGACGGCGCGCGACGGCAAGGTGTTCGTCGCCATCAAGATTGACCCGAGGCACGCCAAGGCGATGGAAGCGATGCGGGCGGAGGCCGAGGCGAAGATCAAGGCGCTGCCCGGCGTCGTTTCCGCGCTGGTGACGCTCACCGCGCAAAGCGAGGGCCCGGCCACGCCGCCGCCGACCGGCCACGCCGCGCATCGGCCGCGCCCGCCGGACGCCAGGCCGATCCCCGGCATCGACAAGATCATCGCGGTCGCCTCCGGCAAAGGCGGCGTCGGCAAATCGACCACCGCGTGCAATCTCGCGCTCGGCCTGGCGCGGCTCGGCCTCAAGGTCGGCGTGCTCGACGCCGACGTGTTCGGCCCCTCGATGCCTCGGCTGTTCGGCATCACGGAAAAGCCCGACCTCGCGCCCGACGGCCAGAAGCTCAAGCCGCTGGAGAAATACGGCGTCAAGGTGATGTCGATCGGCTTCTTGGTCGAGGAGGGCGCAGCGATCGTCTGGCGCGGACCGATGGTGATGTCGGCGCTGACGCAATTCCTGCGCGAGGTCGATTGGGGCGAACTCGACGTGCTCGTCGTCGACATGCCGCCAGGCACGGGCGACGCGCAGCTGACGATGGCGCAGAACGTGCCCTTGTCGGGCGCGGTGATCGTCTCGACGCCGCAGGATCTCTCGCTGATCGACGCGCGGCGCGGCATGGCGATGTTCAAGCAGGTGAACGTGCCGCTGCTCGGCGTGGTCGAGAACATGAGCTATTTTCTCTGCCCGCATTGCGGCGGACGCACCGACATCTTCGCGCATGGCGGCGCGCGGCATGAAGCCGAGGCGCATGGCGCGCCGTTCCTGGGCGAAATTCCGCTGGATGTCATGATCCGCGAAACCTCGGACGGCGGCGCGCCCGTCGTCGCCAGCGCGCCCGACAGCCCGCAGGCCGCGGCCTATATCGCGCTCGCGGGCCGCGTGCGCGAGGCGCTGTTCGCCGGCGAGCGCGCCGAACGGGCCCCGCCGCGCATCGTGATCGAGTGAGCCCTCATCCGGCGGCGCTGACGCGCCGCCACCTTCTCCCGCAAGCGGGCGAAGGGGTGCGCCCCCTCTCCCGCTTGCGGGAGAGGGTCGGGGTGAGGGTGGGGCCGCGACGCAAGGAGATTGGCGATGGCGAATGAGGTTCCGGACGCGTGGCCGAGCGAATTGCGCGTGCGCGAGGCTGGCCGCGTGTTGCGCATCACGTTCGTCGACGGCTTCGCGGCGAGCATCCCGGCCGAACGCCTGCGCGCGGCGAGCCCGAGCGCGGACAAGCGCCGCGCGCCCGCCACCGCCGGCGGGGTCGGGATCGTCGGCGTCGAGACGGTCGGCAATTACGCCGCGCGCATCGCCTTCGACGATGGGCACGACACGGGGATCTATAGCTGGGCGCTGTTGCGCAAGCTGGCCGCCGAATAAGCGCCGCCGCCGGCTCTTTGACGCTCCGTACGCCCTCGCCCCAACCCCTCTCCCCACGGCGAATGCGAAGCATTCGTCCGGAGCGGGCGAGGGGCTTCGCGGCGCGCCCCTTCACCCGCTTGCGGGAGAGGGGTCTGCGCGAGCGCGCGAACTATTCGACCGGAAAGAATATCACCGGTCTGGCGGCGCCGTCGCCCCCAGCCCCAGCGAGCGCTGCAGCATCACCGAGTCCGTCCAGTGGCCGAATTTATAGCCGATCGACGGGAGATAGCCGACCTGCCGGAAGCCGAAGGATTCGTGCAGCTTGAGCGAGGCCTGATTGGCCGCGTCGATATAGCCGATCATCTGGCGGTATCCCGCGGCCGCGCAGGCGTCGATCAGCGCGGGCAGCAGCAAGCGGCCGATGCCGCGGCTCAGATGCTCGTGATGCACGTAGATCGAATGTTTGACCGCGTAACGGTAGGCGGGCCGCTTGCGGAACGGCACGGCGTAGGCGTAGCCGATCACGACGCCCGCCTGTTCGGCGACGAGGTGCGGCAATCGCCCGCGCTGCATGGTCTTGCGCCGGCGCTTGAGGTCGTCCGCGTCGGGCGTCTCGATGTCGCCGGCGGCGCCGGGGTCGACGCCGTGGCGGATGTGATGGAGATAGATCGCGAGCATCGCCGGCACGTCGGTCTCGCGCGAGGGGCGCACGAGCGCGCCGTTGGCCGCCTCGCCGTTGAAACCCTTTTCGACGTCCTGCATCGTCATGGGAGCGCCCGCCTGGAATATGCGCGCTTCATTCGCGCACGACATAGGTGAAGAACCGGATCGCGCCCGACGCGTCGGCTTCGCGATAGAGACCTTGTATCTCGGTTTCGAATCCGGGGAAGACGTTGGCGCTGCGCTCGAACGTCTTGAGGTAATCGATCATCGGCCGGGCGCGCGCGCAGAGCCGCTCGCCGGGAACGACCGTCGCGATGCCCGGGGGATAGACGACGAACAGCGTCGTGGCGATCCGTCCCTCGATCGCGTCGAGGCTCACGTAGTCGACGTTATTGCGCACGAGATGGCGCGAGGCCTCGCGCGGCGTCATGACCATGTCCGGCAGGTGCGCGGCTTCGAACTGCGCCTTCTGCAACGCGCTGACGCCGGCCTCGCGGAAGAAGGCGTGCATCTCGGCGCAGAGGTCGCGCAGGCGCTTGCCGCGATAGCGCGCGGGCCGGCGCGCGACGAATTCGGGCATCGCGTCCTCGAGCGGGACGTTGTCGTCGTGCAGGCGCTTGAACGCGACCAGCGACGAGACCAGCGTGCCGGCCTTGCTCAATTCGACGCCGGGGGTGAGCAGGAACAGCAGCGAGTTGAGGTCGTTCTTCTCCGGCACGACGCGATTCTCGCGCAAATATTGCGCGACCACCGGCGCCGGAATTCCGTGCGCCTCGTAGGCGCCGCTTCTGCGGTCGAAGCCCGGCGTCAGCAGGGTGAGCTTGGCCGGGTCGGTGATGGCGAAGCCGGCTTCGAGCTCGCTGAAGCCGTGCCAGCCTTCGCCCGGCGCGAGTTCCCAGAAACGCGCGTCGCGCGCGAGTTGGTCGGTCGAAACGCTTTCCCACGGCACGACGTGCGCGCCGCCTTCGTTGGCGACGTCGGGGATCGAAACGCGGTCGGGAACGAACGGATCGAAGAACCAGCGTCGCGCCGGGTCCTTCTCCTTCTCCTCGAATTCGCGCCTGACCGCGCGCAGCTTCTTGCGCAATTCGATGCCGAGCCGAATCGTGTCGTCCCACAGCACTTCCCCGGAGCGGCCCTTCATCATCTGCGCGCCGACGTCGAGCGAGGCGAATATCGGATAGAACGGCGAGGTCGAGGCGTGCTGCATGAAGCCTTCGTTGAAGCGCCGGTGCTCGACGCGCCGGCGCTGGCCCTTGATGTGGCGGTCGCGCACGTGGATTTGCGAAGCCTGGGAAAAGCTCGCGAGCTGCTTGTGCGCCGACTGCGTCGCGAAAACGCCCGGCGACGCTTCGCCGAGGTTCTTGAGCCCCATCGCGAAGCGCCGCTCATAGAGCGGGTGGAATTTCATGAAGCCGGCCCAGGCCTCGTCGAACAGGATATAGTCGCACAAATGGCCGATGCGCTGAACGATCCGCTCGGCGTCGTAGATCGTGCCGTCATAGGTGCATTGCTCGATCACCGCGATGCGGAACGGGCGCTCGCGCTTCCAGGCTTCGGGATCCTTGACCAGCGGATTGGCGCGGATGCGCTCGCGGATCGCCGTTTCGTCGAAGGCGTCGGCGCGGATCGGGCCGATCAGCCCGAAGGCGTTGCGCTCCGCGGGCAGGAAGATCGGCACGCCGCCGCTCAGCAGCAGCGCGCCGTGGTGGGCGGCCTTGTGGTTGTTGCGGTCGAACAGCACGAGATCGTCCTCGGCGACGAGACTGGTCAGCACGACCTTGTTCGACGTCGACGTGCCGTTGAGCACGAAATAGGTCTTCTCGGCGCCGAAGATCGTCGCCGCCTCCTTCTGCGCCTGGAGCGCCGGCCCCTCGTGGGTGAGCAGGTCGCCGAGTTCGAGAATCGAATTGTCGAGGTCGTCGCGGAACACCGCCTCGCCGAGGTGCTCGACGAAGATGCGGCCGATCGGGCTGCGGGAATAGAAGATGCCGCCGTTGTGGCCGGGGCAGGTCCAGAGCTGATTGCCCTCTTCGGCGTAGTCGACGAGCGCGCCGAAGAACGGCGTCTTGAGAGTTTCGGCGTATTGCTTGAGGCGCGAGACGAGATTCTTGGCGATGAATTCCGGCGTCTCCTCGGCGAGGAACACATAGCCGTCGATGAAATCGAGCACCTCGACGGGAATGTCCTCGAAGCGCTTGCGCCTGACGAGGATCATGATCGGCATTTCGAGGCCGCGCTTGCGCATGAGATTGATCAGCGAGGCGGCCTTGCCTTCGAGGCCCTTCTTGCCCCAGTCGACGACCATGCAGCCGATCGCGGCGTCGGTCTGCACCGCGATTTCGGCGTCTTCGAGCCGCCGCGCCTTGATGACCTGGAAGCCCATGCGTTCGATGGCGGCGATGATCTGGTTGACGCGCAGACCCTCGAGATCGTCCGCGTCGAACATCGGGGCGGAAAACAGAAAAGTGAAACGTTGGGAGAAATTCATTGTTGAGGCGCCCCGGCCGCTGAACCCATATTACGCGCGACCGCGTCGGCGCGCAGCCCCGTGAGCTGTGACAACATCTCGATGACAGAACCATGACGTCCTGGGAGCAAGCTCCCGCAGATACCGGCGCCGCCGTTCGGCGTCAACGACAAGGAGATCGCGACCATGCTCAGCCTGAACCCGAAATCCACCGCGCTCGTGCTGATCGATTTGCAAAAGGGCGTTTTGGCCATGCCTCTCGCGCCCCATGGCGCCGCTGAGGTCATCGACAACTCCGCCCGCTTGGGGGCGAGCCTCAGCCACGCCGGCGGGGTCGTGGCGCCGGTCCACGTCGCCTTTTCGCCCGGCGGCGCCGACCGTCTGCGCCAAGAGGTCGACAGGCCCAATCCCGCCGCCCCGCTTCCCGCCGACTGGTCCGATTTCGTGCCGGAAATCGCAAGCCTGCCGGCCGACTTCGTCATCGTCAAACGCCAGTGGGGCGCCTTTCACGGGACGGAGCTCGATCTCTAGTTGCGCCGACGCGGCGTCGACACGATCGTTCACACCGGCGTCGCCACCAATTTCGGCGTCGAATCGACCGCGCGCGAAGCTTGGCAATACGGCTATTCCGTCGTCGTCGCCGAGGACGCGGTGAGCAGCCTCGGCGAAGCGCTCCACAAATTCTCGATCGAGACGATTCTTCCCCGCATCGCGCGCATTCGCTCCACCGCGCAAATCCTCGCCGCTCTGGGGGCGAAGTGACGGTGCGTTAGGCAATCGAGGGCCTCGGGCCCTCGAGAGGCGCGCGGGGACGGATGAAAGTTCCGCCTCGCCGCTTTGGAAAAGTTAACGATCTTCCCGCAAGCTCGCGGGCATGTCCGCTTTCGCTCACGCCGCGCGTCGCGCTCCGCTCCGCGCATCGCTTCGCGTGCTGACATGGGCGGGCGCGATCGCGCTGGGCCTGGCGATCGGCCTCCTCGCGCGGCGCGTCGCGCCCTCGCTGACGCCGCTCGCGCCGGCGGGGCTCGGCCTCGTCGGCCTCGTTTCGGCCGGCGGCCTCGCCGCGACGCTCGAGGACGCGGCGCTTCCCGAGTACGCCGCGGCCTTCGGTCTCGGCGCGCTCGCGGTTCTCGCCGCCGCGCTTGTGCCCGGCGATCCCGCTGGGTTGGAGGCCGTTTTCGGCGTGGGCGCGCTCGGCCTTGCCGCCGGCGCCGCCTACAGCCTGGCGAAAGCCGCGCCGCGGCGAGGCCGAATTCCCGCCTACGCGACTCTGGCGCTCGGCGCGCCGCTGATCGCGGCCCTCGCGATCTATTTCGTCATTTATGTCGTCGTCTCGCGCGACCTGATGATCGCGGACTTCATCTATTACCGCCAGGTCTCGATCGCCGTCGCGACCCTCATCGACGCCGGGCGATGGCGCGAATTGATCGCGGCCATCGTCGTCTCGATGAAGGACGACTATTGCTGGGCGGCGGCGCTGGCGCCCGGCGCAGTCCTGGCCTTGGGCGCGCCCTTGTCGGGCGTCGTCTATAGCGCCGCGATCATCGTCTTCTATGCGGCGCCGGCGATTCTCGCGCTCGGCGTCCTCGCGCGCGATCTCGCCCGCCGCGCCGGCCTCGGCCGCGCGGGCGCCGCTCCCGCGACGATGCTCGCCGTGGCGATGGCCGCCGTTTTCGCCGCCTACCCGACCGGCGTCGCCGTCGCCGCGCGCGGCATGCTCGATATCGGCGGCCTCGTCCTTTACGTCTGCGCGCTGCGCCTCGCGGACCGTCTGAGCCGTCTTCTGGCCTTGCCGCGCGGCCATGATCGTCTCGTCGGCCGTCTCACGCGCCGGGTCGCGCTGGCGCTGGCGCTCTGCGTCTTCGCGATGTTCCTGTTTCGCCGCTGGTACGCCTTCGCCGCCGTCGGAATCGCGGCGATGCTGGCGCTGGAAATCGCGCTTCTCGTTGTCCGGCGTGGGCCTGGCTTCCGTTGGCGCGAAACCGTCATGGCGGCCTCGCTCGGCGCGCTCGTCCTGCTCGCGCTGCTGAGCCCCGTCATCGTCGACTGGCTGCCCAACACGTCGGCGCACGACTATGCCGCGATCTACGCCGCCTATCGCAAGCCGACCGCCGTCTTCCTCGCCGAGATTCTCGACTGGTTCGGCGCGGCGGTGCTGTGTCTCGCCTTCGCCGGCGCGTTTGTTCTCGCCGCGCGCTCGGCGGACGGCCGGTTGTTGCGCCTGACCTGCGGCGCGGCGATCGTCGCGGCGATCCTGTTCCTGCGCGTGGAGACGCCCTACGTCCACCACCTCTATCTCGTCGCTCCCGCGGCGACGGCGCTGATCGCCGCGCCGATCCTGCAGCTCTATGCGCGCGCCCGGCTCGCGGGGCTGGCGGCGCTTGTCGCCCTGGCGGCGACGACCCTGACGCCGGTGGTCGGCGCGATGGCGCCCAAGGGTTTCGCGCCGATCGGCGGCCTGCCGCATGCTCCGCGCGAGGATCTGGCCGAGCTCGCGCGCCTTAAGGCCTGGGTCGACGCGCGGGCGCGCCCCGACAATCGCGTATGCGGGCTCGGCTCCAGCTATACGTTCAGCGGCCAGCTGATCGAGGAGCTCTGGCAACTCGACGCGAAGCATTCGCCGCTCTACGGCGATCCGAAGCTGCGCCCTTACGTGAAAATGTCGGACGTCGACACGGTCGAGGGGCCGCCCAATCCCGAACTGAAGACTTGCGCGATCCTGCTGGTCGGCGATCCCGTGCAGACCCATATCGACCCCGACTACCAGCAGACGGTGATCGTGCCGTCGCGCGAAATGCTCGCCGGCGAAGGGATCGGCGCGCATTATCGGCGCACCGACGAGGTCTTCCATCTGGAAAAAGGCGTCAGCGCCGTCGTGTTCGAGCGCGTAACGCCGCTCGACGACGCCGACATGGCCGCGCTCGCCGATCGCTGGCGCGCGGCGCGGGCGCGCATTGAGACGGGATTGCGGGGGGCTGTCGCGCCGTAGGGCGCGAACGGTTTCGGTCGCTCAGCCGAGACGCGTCCCCCGGTCGATCCCGATCACATAATCCAGCGCGATCTTGCCCGGCCCGAAGGTCATGATCGCGAGCGCCATCGAGGCCCATGGCAGGTGGAAGTTCGCCCAGCCGTCGGGCACGGTGAGCTGGATGATCGCGGTCATGCCGAGCAGGCCGAGCGCGGCGTAACGAGTTGCGAGGCCGAGAACGAGCAGCACGGG
This sequence comes from uncultured Alphaproteobacteria bacterium, assembly GCA_963842835.1. Lineage (GTDB taxonomy): Bacteria > Pseudomonadota > Alphaproteobacteria > Rhizobiales > Beijerinckiaceae > Roseiarcus. The sequence goes on from CAWJIB010000001.1 coordinate 276,893, forward strand.
CAGCGTGACCTCGCCGATCGCCGAAAGCGTCGCCATCAGTTCGGGGTAGGGGAAAGGATATTCCGCGCCGAGCCAATGCAGGTTGAACTCGTCGACGAAGAGCTGCTGGGCGCCGAACGAGAGGGTGAAATAACCGTCCCATTTCGTCAGGCCGGATTTCCAGAAGGGAACCGCCAGCGCGAAGCGCAGCGCGAGCATCGTCAGGGAAATCGGCGCGAGCCCGAAGAGGGCCGCGGTGAAGCGGGCCAGCGGGTTCGCCGCCGCGGCGCGCGCGGCGAGGGAATTCGCGGTCATGGGTTTCTCCTTCAGCGGAACTTTTCGATTGCGCCGGCGGCGAGGAGGCCGACGAAATGGGAGCCGGGATCGAAGCCCTCGCCGGCGGATATCTGCGCCGCCTCGGCCAGCGTGGCGCCGGCGAAGAGGGCTCGAGCGAATTCGTAGCCGCCGGGCGGCAGGATGCGCACCAGGACGTCCGCCTCGGGCCGCGTGACCAGCGCATCCTCGGCGCGCCATCGCTCTGGCGGGCGCGGCTCGCCTGCTCCCTGATGGGCGGCCCAGATCGAGGCGGCGGGGTGCGAGAAGCGCAGCAGCCGCGCGGCCGGATAAGGGGAAAACCGCAGGGCGCCGAAATGCTCGGGCTCGACCTCGCCGAGCGCGTCGAGCGCCAGCGCGGGGGCCTCGGCGGCGTGATAGGCCTCGACCCAGGCGTTCTCGAGCCGTGCGACGTCCGCGAGATAGACGACCTCCCGCGCCGGTTCGAATCGCGCGACGAAGTCCGGGAAGTCCGCGCCGTAATGGATCAGCACCGGCGAGCGCGGCTTCTCGGCGGCGACATAGGCGCGCGCCATGGCGCGGAAGAATTCCTCGCCGACGAGGCGGCGCACGACCGGGTATCGCGCCTCGATCGCGCCGATGAGCCCGACCGCGATATTGTTGCGGTAGACGGCGAAGCGACGCGCGTCGGGGCGCCCCTCGCGGCCTTTTGTCTGCGGGGGAACGGGTCGCGCCGGGTCGCCGAGCGATTGCGCGAAAGCATCGATCGTCGCTTTAAACGGCATGGCGAAGCTCTTTCCCGTCCGACAGGGCGACCGCCTGCGCCATCGTCCGCTCGGCGCGGCGCGCCTCGGCCAAGAGGACCGGCCAGGCCGGCACATCGTTGTCCCATTCGATCAGGGTCGGCGTCGGCCCGAGGCGGCGGATCGCCTCTGCGTAGAGCGACCAGACCCGATCGCGAACCGGCGAATCGTGCGCGTCGATCAGCAGTGGGCGGCCCGCGTCGTCCTCGGCTTCGGCATAGCCGGCGAGGTGGATTTCCTCGACATGGCGAAGCGGATAGGCGTCGAGATAGGCGATCGGATCGAAGCCGTGATTGGTCGCGGAGACCATGACGTTGTTGACGTCGAGCAGCAGCCCGCAGCCGGTGCGGCGCGCGATTTCGGCGAGGAAATCCGTCTCGCAAATCGTGCTTTCCGCGAAGAGGAGGTAGGTCGAGGGATTTTCGAGCAGCATGGGGCGGCCCAGCGCCTCCTGCGTCTCGTCGATGTGATCGCACACCGTCGCGAGCGTTTGGCTAGTGTACGGCAGCGGCAGAAGATCGTTGAAGAAGCCCTGGTCGTGGCTCGACCAGGCCAGATGCTCCGAGAACAGGCCGGGCTGGTAACGCTCGGCGAGGGCGGCCAAGCGCTTGAGATGGTCCTTGTCGAGCGGCCTCGGCGAACCGATGGAGAGGCCGACGCCGTGCAGGGAGAGGGGATAGAGTGCGCGGATCGCCTCCAGCCGGCGATGCGCCGGCCCGCCGTCGCCCATGTAGTTTTCGGCGTGGATTTCGAAAAACCCGAGAGCGGGCCGCTCCGCGAGAATGTGTTCGACGTGGTCGGCTTTCAGGCCGACGCCGCCGCGTTTCGGCAAGGGCGCGGCGACGCGGGCGCACGAGGCTGGCGAAGCGGACACGGATTCCTCCTTGCGGCTCGGCGCCGCTCCGGGTGTTCGCTGGCGTCTTCGCGCCGGGCGCGCCGCATGTTACAGGGCGTCGGAGACGAGTTTGAGAGCCCTTTGACAGATGGTTCCGCTCCGCTCGTAACATTTGTCGCGATGGGGCGAAGGACGAATGAGCGAGGAACCGGCCGTCGGTCCCGGCGAAGACAAATGGGCGCCGATGATGCGCGCCGCCCTCAAGGGCGACGAGGCGACCTATCGTCGGTTGCTCCAGGAGATCGGCCGGGCGGTCCGCGCGATGGCGCGAGGGGCTTTTTCGCGGATGCGGGTGGGCGACGCGGATATCGAGGATGTCGTGCAGGAGACTCTGTTGGCGATCCATCTGAAGCGGCAAACCTGGGACGGCGGCCTCAAGCTGGCGCCCTGGGTCAATGCGATCGCGCGCCATAAGATCATCGACGCGATGCGCCGACGCGGCGCGCGCCGCTCCGAGCCGATCGAGGATTTCGAGCGGGTCCTCGCCGCCCCGGAAGCGGAGGACCCGCATATGCGCAGCGATATCGAGCGCGTCATGCAGAAATTGGCGCCCCGTCAGCGCGACATCGTGACCGCGATCTCGCTCGACGGCCAGTCGATCGCTGCGACCGCGGCGCGACTCTCGATGAGCGAGGTCGCCGTGCGCGTCGCGCTGCACCGCGCGCTGAAGGCTCTGGCCGCGGCCTGGCGGAGCGCGACGCAATGAAGACCGGCGATCTCATCAATTCGCTCGCCGCGGATTCGGCCGCGCCGCCGATGCGTCTGGGAAGGCGGGTGAGCCTCGCGCTGGCGCTCGGCGCGGCGGTGAGCCTGACGCTGTTCATGGCCGCGCTCGGGCCGCGGCCGGATTTCGCCGAGGCGGCGCGAACCGTCCGCTTCGATCTCAAATTCGTCGACACGTTGACGCTGCTGGCGCCCTCGGCGCTGCTGTGCTGGCGGCTCATGCGGCCCGACGCGCGCCCGCGCGCGCTCGCCTTGCTGCTGGTCGCTCCCTTCGCGCTGCTCGCGGGCGCCGTCGTCGCCGAACTCGCGCTCGTTCCGCCGGATTTGTGGGGGACGCGCATGATCGGCCACAACTGGCTGCACTGCCTGACGTTGATCCCGCTGCTATCGATTCCGCCGTTGACGGCGCTGATCGCCGCCATGCGCGCGGGCGCGCCGCGATATCCGGCGCTGAGCGGCGCGCTGGCGGGCGCCGCGGCGGCGGGCGTCGCCGCGACGATCTACGCGACCAATTGCACCGACGATTCGCCGCTCTTCGTCGCGAGCTGGTATCCCCTCGCCACGCTCGTCGTCGTCGCCGCCGGCGCGCTCGCGGGGCGGCGATTCCTGCAGTGGTGAGACGTCCCCTCTCCCCGCTGCGCGGGGCGAGGGGACGACGCTTTACTTCACGAGCGGCTTGAGGATCGCGTTGAGTTCGTTCAGGCCCAGTTCGCCGCCGTAGACTTTGCCGTCGATGACGAACGTCGGCGTTCCCGAGACCTTGACCACCGACACCGCCGTTTGCACAATCTTCTGCATCGCGTCGGCCTTGGCCTGGTCCTTCAGGCACTCCATCGCCTTGTCGTGGCTCATGCCCGTCGGGCGCATGGCGGCGATCAAGGGATCGAGCGGGTTGTCGGCGAACGCCCATTTGTCCTGTTGCGAGAACAGAAGCTCGATCGTCGCCAACGCCTTGTCGTCGCCGACGCAGCGCGCCAGGACGAAAGCCGCGGCGTCGAGGGGATTGCGCGAAAATTCGCGGAAGATGAAACGCACTTTGCCGGTGTCGACATAGGCGGACTTGAAGGCCGGCATCACGTTGCGGTCGAACACGGCGCAATGCGGGCAGGTCAGCGAGCCATATTCGACGACGGGAACGCCCTTGGCGTCGCCGATCGAAAGCTCCGGCAACGGCCCGGGCTGCAGCACCGTCGCCATGTCCACCGTCCCGTCCGGTTTGGGCGCGGTTTGCGCTTGCGCCGCGCCAGCGAAGGAAACCGCGATGGCGAAAGCCGCGGCCGCGGCGCGGAGAACGAAAGAGGACGAAGGCGAAGCGGTCACGAAGAAACTCCTGGGCTCGGACGGCGCGAACGCGCGGAACATTGGACTCTTTCGCCGAGCGCGGCAAGAGCGATCAAAGCGCCAGCGCCGCCCGTAGCCGCGGCTGCGCGATCGCGACGCCCGCCTGCGCGCCCAAGGCGATCAGGCCCGCGAAACGGCGCTGCTTCTTGGCGGCGTGGTTGGTGAAGATGTCTGCGAGATAATGGTCGAGGAAGGGGTTGCGGAAGCGCTCGATGACGCTTGCCCGATAGGCGCGCGCCTCGGCGCCGAGCCCGATCGCGTCGAAGACGGGCAAGACTTCGCGGTCATAGAGATCGTTGAGGTCGTTGAGGGCTGCGGGGTCGGCGAGCAGCGCGCGCACGGTTTCGGACCGGGCGCCGCCGCGCGCGGCCCAGCCCTCGGCGAGATAGCTGTGGCCGAGATTGAGGATGAAGAGCTTCAGGCGCGCGTAAGGCTTGAGATCGTCAGTGGTGACTACGCTTGGGTGACGGCAGGGCATCACGAGGCCGCGGCGATTTTCGACCGCCCACAGCGCGTAAGGTTCGGCGACCGCCCCGGCCGGCTCCAGGGGCTCGGAAACGATGCGGTCGACGAGCGAATTGATCCAGAGGCATTCATCCGCCGTCCAACGCTGGAAATCTTCGGCGAGGCGCCAGCCTTGCGCGACCTCGAGCACGAGCGCGCGCAATTGATCGCCGTTGGCCTCGACGAGTTCGCAGGGAAAAAGCGTCGGCGCGGGGCGCCCCGCAGCGAAGCGCGCATGGAGCAGTTTCGTCAGCTTGGCGGGGAACGAGCGAGGAATGGCGCCCTCGAAGCGATCGCCCGAGTTGAGTTCGTAGCCGCGGTCGCCGGTGTTCGACACGATCCAGCGCGCGTCCTCGACGAAGAGCTTTTCGAGCGCGCCCCAATCGTTGTTGGCGTCGACGCCGCGCCCGATGCTGCCGACTTCGACCCATTCGTCGACGACCGCGTTTGCCGCGAGGCCGCGCACGTGGACGCGGTAGGGCCGGCCCGAATTGAAGAAGGCGAGGCGGCGCGCGCTGTCCGGCGAAGCTGTCGTCTGCGCGACCGCGATTTTTCTCGTTCCGTCGCCCTCGACGAACCCTTGGGCGACGAAAAGATCGACATGCGCCTGAAGGAATCGGCTGGTGCCGAATTGCAGGATCGGGAAGCTCATCGCTCAGATCTCGGTCAGCGCTTTGACGACGCCGCTGGGGGCCGCAGCGGGCGCGGGCGAATCGGCGCTCTCACGACCCGGCGGCCGCGCTTGCGCATCGGCGCGGGCTTTGCCCAGGGTCATACTGACATGCTAGTTTCTGCGTCGCGTTTATGCCTCAGTCTGGCCGTGAAGGAAACCCCGGTCCGCGCGCGCACGCCGCCTTCCATCGCGAAGCGACAAGGATCGCGGCGCTCGTCAATAAAAAGAAATACGAAGCGGCGGGAATCGCGCTCGAAGGCGGCGGCCTTTACGGCGCGGCGCCTTGCCGCGCAGCTCCGGCCGAGGGGACGCAAGGATCGAATCGATTGGATCCAGCGCGGCGAAGGCCGCGGCAGGCCGGCCGCATGGCAAGCCCTGCTGGATGCGCCCATGCCGACCGCCTCGACTCGTCGAACTGGGCCTCTATGATCGAGGGGGCGACAAACGCCACTGGAGCCCTTATGTCATGAGCGCCGACGTCGAAGCCCGCGTCAGGACGATTCTGCAACGCCTGATCGCGTTCGACAGCGTGAGCGACCGATCGAACCTGTCGCTCGTCGATTACGTCGAGGGCTATCTCCGCGGTCTCGGCGTGCCCACTTCGCGCGCGCTCAACGCCGCGGGCGACAAGGCGGCGCTGCTGGCGACGGTCGGGCCGATGGCCGAGGGCGGGGTCGTCCTCTCCGGCCACACCGACGTCGTGCCGGTCGAGGGGCAGATCTGGAGCGGCGATCCCTTCCGCTTGCGCGAGATCGACGGACGTCTCTATGGGCGCGGCGCCTGCGACATGAAGGGCTTCGACGCCGTCGCGCTGGCGATGGTCCCCGTCTTCCAGGCGGCCGGGCTCAAGCGTCCGATTCATATCCTGCTCAGCTACGACGAAGAAACGACCTGCCTGGGCTCGCTCGATCTCATCGCGAGCTTTGGGCGGGAGACGCCGCGTCCCGACCTCGTGATCGTCGGCGAGCCGACGATGATGACGGTCGCCGACGCGCATAAGGGCGTGGCGACGTTTCGAACGCTCGTCACCGGCTTCGAGGCTCATTCGGCCAAGCCCGCGCTCGGCGCCAATGCGGTGGCGGTCGCCTGCGACATCGTCAGCGAGATCGGCCGCCTGGCGCGCGAGTTCGAGGCGCCGGAGAAGCTCGATGCGCGCTTCGATCCGCCCTATTCGACCTTGCACGTCGGCATGATCCGCGGGGGAAATGCGCGCAACATTCTCGCCCGCGAATGCGTGTTCCACTGGGAGTTCCGCGGTCTTCCCGGTGTCGCCACCGCTGACGCGGCGGCGATGGTGCAGGCGTTCGTCGACGAAGTCGCGCTGCCGCGCCTGACGCGCTTCGTCAACGGTCCGAGCATCGAGACGATCCTGGAAGTCGACGTGCCCGGACTCGCGGCGAGGGACAACGAGCGGGCGACGACGCTGGCGCTGCGGCTGGCCCGCTCCAACCATGCGATCGCGGTGCCCTTCGCGACCGAAGCCGGACATTTCCAGCGGGCCGGGCTGCCGACGGTCGTCTGCGGCCCCGGCTCGATCGATCAGGCCCACAAGCCCGACGAATTCCTCGCCGCCTCGCAATTGTCGGCCTGCGTCGCCTTCATGCAGGGATTGGCGGACGAGTTATCGCGGTGAGCGGGAGGCGCCCGAGGCCGCTTTCGCCGCAGCCATCAAGTCGACGAAGCGGCGGAAGAGATAATGGCTGTCGCGCGGCCCCGGCGAGGCCTCCGGGTGATATTGCACGGAGAAGGCCGGACGATCGCTCAGCGCGATGCCGCAGTTCGAGCCGTCGAACAGCGAGACATGGGTCTGCCTTGCATTGGCGGGCAGGCTCGCGACGTCGATCGCGAATCCGTGGTTCATCGACACGATCTCGACCTTGCCGGTGGTGAAATCCTTGACGGGATGATTGGCGCCGTGATGGCCCTGCAGCATTTTGATCGTGCGCGCGCCGACCGCCAATCCCAGCATCTGGTGGCCGAGACAAATCCCGAACAGGGGGACGCGCGTCTCAAGCAGCGCGCGGATCGTCGGGACGGCGTATTTGCCGGTTTCGGCCGGATCGCCCGGCCCGTTCGACAGGAAGACGCCGTCGGGCTTCAGCGCGAGAATGTCCTCGGCCGAAGCCGTCGCGGGCACCACCGTGACCGCGCAGCCGCAATCGCTGAGCAGCCGCAGGATGTTGCGCTTAATGCCGTAGTCGATCGCGACGACGCGATAATCGGCGCGCTCGCGCTTTCCATAGCCGTGTTCGAGCGTCCAGCTCGTCTGATCCCAGTCGTAGCGCTGGGCCGAGGTGACGGAGGGCACGAGGTCCATGCCGTCGATCCCGGGCCAGGCCGCCGCCTCGGCCGCGAGCGCGGCGCGATCGAATCGGCCCTCGGGATTATGGGCGATCACGGCGTTGGGCATGCCGGATTGACGGATCATGGCGGTCAGGGCGCGCGTATCGACGCCGGTGAGGCCGATGATCCCGCGCGCCTTCAGCCAGTCGTCGAGGCGGCGCGTGGCGCGGTAGTTCGAGGCCTCGCCGATCTCGGCGCGGAAGATCGCGCCGCGCGCGCCCGCCGACGCCGCCAGATTGACGGTTTCGATATCCTCGTCGTTGGCGCCGACGACGCCGATGTGCGGGAAGGTGAAGGTGATGATCTGCCCGGCGTAGGAGGGATCGGTGAGGATCTCCTCGTAGCCGGTCATCGCCGTGTTGAAGCACACTTCGCCGACCGCCGAGCCGGTCGCCCCGACGCCAAAGCCTTCGATCGTCTCGCCATTGGCGAGAATCAGCAGTGCGGTCGGCCGCCGCGCGCTCCATCCCGGGCGGGTCGCCTCGCCTTGAACCGGACCCGCCGTTTGGTTAAGACTTGTTGCGCCTGACATGAGCCTGTGCTTAAGCGCCCGCGGCGCCGCGCGTCAAGCCGAACCGGACCGCCGCCAACCCCTTAAGAGGACCCATGGCCGAATCGATTGCGATGCGCGACGCGGTGACGGCGCAGATGAAAGAGGCGATGAAGTCGGGCGACAAGGTCCGGGTCGGCGCGCTTCGCCTCATGATGGCGGCGCTCAAGGAGCGCGAGATCGAAGCGCGCGGGGCCGGCAAGATCGTCAGCCGCGCCGATGAACTGGCGCTGCTGACCAAAATGGTCAAATCGCGCCAGGAATCGCTCGCCATCTATCAACAGGCCGGACGCGCCGATCTCGCCCAGCAGGAAAGCGCGGAAATCGCCATCATCAGCGAATTCCTGCCCAAGCAGATGGACGAGGCGGAAATCACTGCGGCGGCCAAGGCGGCCGTCGCCGCCACCGGCGCCGCCAGCCTCAAGGACATGGGCAAGGTGGTCGCCGCGCTCAAGGAAAGCTATCCCGGCCAGATGGATTTCGCCAAGGCGAGCGCGATCGTGAAGGCCCTGTTGACGAGCTGACCGGCGCCGTTCTCTTGCGTCCGGCTGCGCGGCGCGCCACATAGATTTTCGCAAGGCGCCCCTTTCCCGTCCTTTCGGAGTACCGCGATGCCTCAGACCCGCAGCCGCCTGTTCGACGATATCTCGCGCTTGATGACTGATGCGGCCGGGCTCGCCGACGGCGCGCGGCGCGAAGTCGAGACGCTCGCCCGGAGCCAAATCGAGCGCTTGATGGCCGGCATGGACTTCGTTTCGCGCGAGGAATTCGACGCCGTGCGCGAGATGGCCGCGCTCGCCCGCGCCGAGAACGAAAAGCTCGAAGCCCGCGTCGCCGCGCTCGAGGCCAAGCTCGCCCAATCCAATCCCTGAAGCCGAGTCGGGGTTCGCGCGCCGAGGGTCGGGCGCGCGCGAAAGCGCGCGGAGCGCCGACGCGGGAGGCTTGCCGTTGCGGCAATTTGCCGCCAGCGGCTTGATTCGCCTCGTGGATTCTGTGGACGAAGGGCGAAGCTCGGTTTACGTCGCGCCGCGAATCATCGAGTCTGGCCTCGCTCGAGCGGCGCGCAGGCGAGTAAGGCCCGCGCAAGCGACTGGGCGTGTTAATGCGACGCCAGCCGTTGAGATATGCGTAGCGTGCCGTGCTGTCCTGCCACCGCCTTGCGAAAGCTCATCGATGATCGCCAACGAAAACCAGACCGCCGAGCGTCCCGAACACCCCGTGGACGTCGTCGAGCGGCTCGCCGCGTTGAACGAATGGGCGTTCGATCGCGCCGACGAAGACGAAATCTCTATTCTCGTGGCCGGAGTCTGGGCGCATTACGAGGTCGCGTTCACTTGGCTGCCGGAGATCGAATCGCTGCATGTCAGCTGTTCCTTCGATCTGAAAATTCCTTCGCGCCGGCGAGCGGAGATCACCGCCCTCGTCCAGTTGATCAACGAGCAATTGTGGCTCGGCCATTTCGATCTGTGGAGCCGCGACGACATCGTGATGTTCCGCCACGCGCATTGTCTTTCCGGCGGCGCGCAGCCGAGCGACGCGCAATGCCGCACGATCGTCAACGCCGCGCTCAGCGCCTGCGAAAACTACTACCAGGCCTTCCAGTTCGTCCTTTGGGCCGGCCGCAGCGCCCGCGAAGCGATGGACTTGGCGATGTTCGAGACCCAGGGCAACGCTTGAGGGGCGAAGCCGGGATCGGCCAGAGATAGACAGAAGGGACTGGCGGCGATTTCATTTCGTGCGCGAGCGCAGTCAAAGGCTCGAGCGTAACAAGCCGCGACATTCGCCGCGTCCGCGATCCTCGGACGCGCTCATCGCCAACGCGGCGGAGCGATCGCCCGCCGGGCTCAGCGGACGTGGCAAATCGCCACGCTAGCTCTGAGGCCCATCATGGACTAGTATTTCCATCGGGCCGGTCCCTGGGGCTGATCAGTCCCGCGACGGCCGATGGATCGGGCGTTCGCATGCGCACGTCGCCAAAACAAGATGTCTCGCAAGCCGCGCTACGGTCTTGCTTGCTCGGGGCGTTCGCCGCTTCCGTCGGCGCCTCGCTCCTCGTCGGCGGCCTCTTCTTTCTTGACCTGCACGAACTCGCGCCGGCGTCTCGCGGCGGCGCGTCTCTATGGGAACTGGTCAGCTTGGCCATCGCATCGGCGGGTCTCGGTTCGCTCGCTGGCCCGGCTTGTTTCGGCGAGGACCATCGTGGCGACGACGACTGATCCGCGTTCTCATCCCGTTCTGTCGTCGCTCCGCGATTTTGTGTTCGCGGGAATAAGGCCGAAGACGCCGCTCGCAAGGGCCATTGTCCTGGTGCTCGTTCTCAAGCTTGTGGTCGTCGTATCGATGCAGGTTTTCCTGCTCTTGGGGGAGGCGCAACCGGATGTGAACGCGGCGGCGATCCAAAGCGTTCTCGGCCCGGCAACTCACTAGATTTTCGAAAGGCTCTCAAATGCAACACTTTGATCCCATGAGCTTGGCGCGACTTCAGTTCGCGCTGACGGCGCTCTACCACTTCCTGTTTGTTCCCCTCACGCTGGGGCTTTCGTTCCTGCTGGCGATCATGGAAAGCGCCTACGTCATGACCGGCCGCGAGATCTGGCGGGACATGACGAAATTTTGGGGCAAGCTGTTCGGCATTAACTTCGCCATGGGCGTCGCCACCGGAATCACGATGGAGTTCCAGTTCGGCACGAACTGGGCCTATTACTCGCATTACGTCGGCGACATCTTCGGCGCGCCGCTCGCCATCGAAGGCTTGATGGCGTTCTTCCTCGAGTTGACCTTCGTCGGCCTCTTTTTCTTCGGTTGGGGGAGGCTGTCGAAAGTCGGCCATCTCATCGTCACCTGGCTCGTCGCCATCGGCTCGAACCTGTCGGCGGTTTGGATTTTGATCGCCAATGGCTGGATGCAAAATCCGACCGGCGCAACATTCAATCCCGACACGATGCGCATGGAGCTGAGTTCGTTCTACGATTTGCTCTTCAATCCCGTCGCGCAATCGAAGTTCGTGCACACCGTCAGCGCGGGATATGTCTGCGGATCGCTCTTCATCTTGGCGATTTCCTCCTGGTATCTGCTGCGCGGGCGTCACCAAGCCTTCGCCAAGCGTTCGATGATCGTCGCTTCGGCCTTCGGACTGGCCTCGTCCTTGTCCGTTGTCGTTCTGGGCGACGAGAGCGGGTACAACGTGACCGAGAATCAAAAGATGAAGCTCGCCGCGATGGAGGCGATGTGGAGGACAGAGCCGGCTCCGGCTGGGTTCTCTTTATTCGCGATTCCCGATGTGGCGGGGCAGGTCAATCGATACGAAGTCAAGTTTCCCTGGGTTCTCGGATTGATCGCAACCCGATCGTTCGATCAGCCGATCGAAGGAATTCTGGATCTCGTCGCCAAGAGCGAAGACAAAATCAAGGATGGCCTGATCGCCTATGACGCGCTTCAACGTCTGAGCAAGGATCGGACCGACAGCGCCGCGCGAGAGCTCGTGACCGCGCACGCGGCCAATCTCGGCCATGCGCTCTTGTTGAAGCGATACGTCGACGATCCCCGCAAGGCCGACGAGGCGACGATCGCCCGCGCCGCTGCGGACACCGTGCCCGATGTATCGACGATCTTCTGGACGTTCCGCATCATGGTCGCGTTGGGCTTCTACTTCATCGTGCTGTTCGCGACGACGTTCTGGGCGATCAGCAAGCGCGAGTTCGGTCGGCGGGGCCTTCTGACGATCCTCGTCTGGTCGTGGCCGCTGCCATGGGTGGCGATCGAGTTGGGATGGATCGTCGCCGAATACGGCCGCCAACCCTGGGCGGTCGACAGCGTCCTGCCGACCTTTCTCGCATCGTCGGCGTTGTCCACCCCGCAGGTTCTCTTCACGCTGTGCGGCTTCGTCCTGTTCTATTCGACGCTGCTCGTCATCGACGTGATCCTGATGCGCAAATACATCGGGATGGGGCCGGTGGAAGCTCTCTATCCCGCCGCGTCATCGACCAACCCCGCCGCCGTGCCGGCCGAGTGAGGAAACGAACATGTCCATTCCGATCGACTACGAAATCCTCCGCCTGATCTGGTGGCTCTTCCTCGGCGTGCTGCTCATCGGCTTCGCCATCATGGACGGCTTCGACCTCGGCGTCGCGACGCTGTTGCCCTTCGTCGCGCGAACCGATGTCGAGCGGCGCGTCGCCATCAACGCGATCGGTCCCGTCTGGGACGGCAACCAGGTCTGGCTGATACTCGGCGGCGGCGCGATTTTCGCCGCCTGGCCGGCGATTTACGCAACGGCGTTCTCGGGCTTCTATATCGCGATGTTTCTCGTGCTGGCGGCGCTCATCGTGCGTCCCGTCGGCTTCGAGTTCCGAAACAAGATCAACGATCCCGGGTGGCGCGCGTTTTGGGACTACGCGCTCTTCGTCGGCGGGCTCGTGCCCTCGCTCGTCTTCGGCGTCGCGGTCGGCAATCTCTTGCAGGGCGCGCCGTTCCGCATCGACGCCGAAATGCGGATATTCTATGAAGGGTCCGGCCTCTTCGAGCTGCTCAATCCGTTCGGCCTGCTCTGCGGACTGGTCTCGCTGGCCATGTTGGTGACGCATGGCGCGACGTATCTCGTCCTGAAAACCGACGGCGACGTCAAGGACCGCGCGCGTTGGGTGGCTTCGCGCGCTCCCTTCGTCACGGTCGCGCTGTTCCTCTTGGCCGGCGTTTGGATCGCTTTCGGCATCAAGGGCTATGTCATCACGAATGCGATCCCGGCGGACGGCCCGTCCAATCCGCTCCTGAAGACGGTCACGCAGGCGCCCGGCGCCTGGCTCAGCAACTACGGGAGCCATCGCTGGATGGCGCTCGCGCCTTTGCTCGGCGTCGCGGGAGGGCTTTTGATCGCGTTCCTGTCCTCGCGCGGCAAAGCGGGCATGGCCTTCGTCGCGAGCGGCATCGCCATTTTCGGCATCGTCGCCACGGCAGGCGTCAGCATGTTCCCGTTCTTGCTGCCGTCGAGCATCGAGCCGTCGTCGAGCCTGACGGTCTGGGACGCCTCGTCGAGCCAGCGAACGCTGTTCGTGATGCTCATCGCGACCTTGATCTTCCTGCCCATCGTGCTCGCCTACACGAGCTGGGCGTTTTACACCATGCGCGGGGCGGTTACGGCGGCGCAGGTTCGCGACAACAGCGCCAGTCTTTATTGAAAGGAAAAGATCATGTGGTATTTCGCTTGGGCGCTCGGCATTGGCTTTGCCACCGGCGCGGGGATCCTCAATGCGGTCTGGCACGAGCTTCATCTCCCCGAAGAGACGATCAGAGACTGACTCGTTTCGGCGCCCTCGGGGAGGTTGTGAAATCTCCCCAGGGCCGCGGGTCCGAGCCGATAGAACGCTTTCGCCTGCATTGTCGATTGCGTCCGCTCGGTCTCGGCGCGCAATTCGGCCATCCCTCGACGGCGTCGCGGAGGGCGGCTTTGGTCGAAATCCGAAATTCACGTCGACCCGCCGCCGCGGCTTGAGGGGCTAGCGCTCCCCCGCGTTTGCGTGTAAGAGGCCCGCTTCCCATTCTCTTCCGGTTGGCGACGAGGCCGACCGGCGCGCCCTTTGGAGTTTTCGATGGCTGTTCCGAGACGTAAAACCTCGCCCTCGCGCCGCGGCATGCGCCGCTCGGCCGACGCGCTGAAGGCCCCGACCTATGTCGAAGACAAGGACTCGGGCGAGCTGCGCCGCCCGCACCATATCGATTTGAAGAGCGGCATGTATCGCGGCCGTCAGGTGCTCAAGCCCAAGACCAACGTCGAGGCTTAAGACCAACGTCGAGGCGTAACGGCCGCCGTCCCAGGGGACGCCGGCGTTTCCCGTGCAAAGGCCGGCCTCGCGCCGGCCTTTTGCTTGCCGGCCGCGCTCAGCTTGCGCGCGTGGCGACGACGGCGCCGCCGACGATCAGCGCGCAGGCGAGGCCGAGCGAGGCCGTCGCCGGCGCGAAACCGGCGGCCACGAGAAGGATCGTCGACAGCACCGGCGCGGCATAGGCGGCGACGCCGAGCAGCCTGAGATCGCCGTTCTTGACGCCGTAGTCCCAGACGTAGAAGGCGAGGCCGACCGGTCCGAGGCCGAGGCCGGCGATCGCCGGCCATTGCGTGGTCGCGGCCGGCGCGACCGTCGTCTCGAAGGCGAAATGGCAAATCGCCGCCAGCGCCGAAGTGACGAGGCAAAAGCCGGCGACCGCCTCGGTCGGCGCGGCCTTCAAGCGCCGCGAAAGCACGGAATAGCCGGACCAGACGAACGCGCAGCCGAGCGCGAGCGCGTAGCCGAGCGCGATTGTGGGGTCGAGCGCATGGGCGCCGAGGCCGCCCCCGGCCTTGCCGGCGAACAGCGCGATCGCTCCGGCAAAGCCCAGCGCCGCGCCCAGGACATGGCGCGCGCGCAGCCTCTCGCCCGGCAGCAGCGCGGAGAAGAGCACGATCAGCAGAGGCCAGAGATAAGCGATGAGACTGGCCTCGGCGGGCGGCGCGCGGCGCAACGCGGCGAAATAGAGCGCGTGATAGCCGAACAGCCCACCGACGCCGACGAACCAGACCCGCCAGGGCTGCCGGAGCGCGCTCAGGCGCCCGCGCGCGGCGGCGTAGATCAGCCCGAAGGCGCCGCCGATCGCGAAAGTGAGCGCCGCCAGCTCGAAGGGCGGAACGTCGCCGGCGGAGGCCGTCAGCAGCGCCAGCACGGACCACAGCAGGATCGCGGCAAGGCCGATCAGCGTCGCCGCGCGGGAGGCGCTCTGGTGGAGAGGATCGTGCGTCATGGACCGCGCTGCTATCAGGACGTAGAATTTAGAGGAAGAGGTCGCTTGGACAGGAAACAGGATGCGACGATGGACGTGATCATCTATCACAATCCCGCCTGCGCCACGTCGCGCAACACGCTCGCGCTCATTCGCAACGCCGGCGTCGAGCCGCATATCATCGATTATCAGAAATGCCCGCCGACACGGCTGCTGTTGAAGCAATTGCTGGCGCGCGCGGGGCTGAGCGTGCGCGAGATCCTGCGGGAGAAGGGGACGCCGTTTCGGGAGTTGGGCCTTTCGGACCCAACTCTCGACGACGACGCCCTGCTCGACGCGATCGCGGCGCATCCAATCCTGATGAACCGCCCGCTCGTCGTCACGCCCAAAGGCGTGCGTTTGTGCCGGCCCTGCGAAAAGGTCATCGAGCTGCTGCCGCCGCAGCGCGGCGAATTCTTCAAGGAAGGCGGCGAGCGCGTCGTCGACGAAAAGGGCCGGCGCGTGGCGAGCGCGTGACGCTCTCACTGCCGCAAAGGACCCCAGGCGATGCTCTTTCCTTCCTTTCCCGTGTTGCTTCGGCTCGCGCTCATCACGGCGCTGGCGTCCCCGCTCGCCGCGCGCGCCGATCCGGCGCCGATCATTTCCGATTTCGCCACCGCGCGCCCGGTCGTGGCGACGCACGGAATGGTCGTCAGCCAAGAGGCGGTCGCCTCGAACATCGGCGTCGACATCTTGAAGCGCGGCGGCAACGCGGTCGACGCCGCGGTCGCGGTCGGCTTTGCGCTCGCTGTGACCCTGCCGCGCGCCGGCAATATCGGCGGCGGCGGCTTCATGCTGATCCATCGCGGCGATCTCAAGAAGACCGTCGCCATCGATTATCGCGAGAGTGCGCCGGCGCTGACGACCAAGGACGTCTTCCTCGACGCCAACGGCGAGGCCGATCCGTTCAAGTCGCGTTTCAGCGGCCTGGCGATCGGCGTGCCGGGGACGGTCGCCGGATTGGAGCTGGCGTGGCGCCGATACGGCTCGGGCAAATTCTCCTTCGCCGATCTCGTCGCCCCTGCGGCGCGGCTCGCCCATCAGGGCCTCACAGTCGACGACGATCTCGCCAATTCGCTGCCCGCCGCCGCGCCGCTGCTCGCCCAGCATCCGTCCTCGGCGCGCATCTATCTCGAGCCGGACGGGAGCGCGCCCGCCGTGGGCGCGCATATCGCGATCGACGATCTCTCGGCGACGCTCGACGCGATCGCCGCCGGGGGCGCGAGCGCCTTCTATCACGGCCCGATCGCGCAAAGAATCGTCGCCGCCGTGCAGCAGGCCGGCGGGCGGATGACGCTCGACGATCTCGCCAATTATCGCGCCGTCGAGCGCGAGCCGGTTCGCGGGACCTATCGCGGCCACGAAATCGTCTCGATGCCGCCGCCGTCCTCCGGCGGCGCGCACATCGTGGAAATCCTCAACATCCTCGAAGGCTTTCCGATCGGCGAGCAGGGGCTCAATTCGGCCGCGACGATTCACGAGATGGCCGAGGCGGAAAAACTCGCCTACGCCGACCGCGCGGCCTATCTCGGCGATCCCGATTTCGTCCGCATTCCGTTGCGCGGCCTGACCTCGAAAGCCTACGCCGACCATTTGCGCGCGGGCATCGCGCAGAACCGCGCGCGTCCGGCGAGCGAGATCGTCCCCGGCGGGCCGCAGCGCTATGAGAGCGATCAGACGACGCATTTTTCGATCGTCGACGCCGACGGCGGCGCGGTCTCCAATACCTACACGCTGAATTTCTCCTACGGCAGCGGCCTGGTGGCGGAAGGGACCGGAATATTGCTCAACAACGAACTCGACGATTTCTCGGCCAAGCCCGGCGCCGCCAACGCCTACAGCCTGCTCGGGGGCGACGCCAATGCGCCGGGCCCGAACAAGCGGCCCTTGTCCTCAATGAGCCCGACGCTCGTGTTCAAGGACGGTCAGATCGAACTCGTGACGGGAAGCCCGGGCGGAGCGCGCATCATCACGACGGTGGTGCAAATCATTCTCGACGTGATCGATCACGGCCTTAACGTCGCCGAAGCCGAGGAAGCCCCGCGCGTCCACGACCAGGGATTTCCCGACGAGTTGCGCATCGAGCGCGGCGTTTCGCGCGACACGATCCGCCTGCTCGAGGCGATGGGCCACAAGGTCGTGGTGCGCGAGGCGATGGGCTCGGCCAACACGATCGCCCGTGTGGGCGGCGTGCTGACCGGCGCCTCCGACCCGCGTCAGCGCGGGACGTTGGCGGCGGGCTATTGAGGGCGGCACCGGCGAAACAAGGACGCATTCCGTAAAGCGACAGCGGAGCGGCCAAACGTCGAACGAAACCTTTCAAGCGCTGCCGGTCATCGCCCTTATCGTGGAAGTGGCGGTCCTCGGCTGGGGGCTGCGGCGCGCCGACGCCGCGCCGATGATCATTTTCAATGGCGTTGCCGCGATCGGCTTCGCAATCCCGCTCGGTTTCGCGCTCGCCGCCGGTCCCGATCGCTGGGCCGCGGGCCTCTATGCCGCGATGATCGTCCTGTTCGCGTTCGAACTCGCGACGCTGGCGACGAGCCTCGGCTGCGCCTTGCGTCCGGATAGGGCGCTGCGCGTTCTCGCCTCGGTCGAATTCGCCGCCCATGTCCTGTTGACCCTCGCGGCGGCGGTCTTCGCATTGACGTTTCCGGTCAACCTGGAGCTGTGACGCGCTTCGCTGCGCGGCCCTACGCGTCGATGCGCCTGATGAACCATTGCAGGATGCGGCTCCAGACTTCTTCCTTGCCGACCTGATCCTCGACGCCGTGTTCGAGGTTGGGATTGTCGTTGACCTCGATCACCACGATCGCGTCGCCGGCTTCCTTGACGTCGACGCCATAGAGGCCGGCGCCGATCGCGCGCGCGGCGCGCAACGCGACGTCGATGACGCGCGGCGGCGCCTCGGCGACCGCCATCGTGCGAAAGCCGCCTTCGCGCGCGCCGTTCGGCCCGTGCTTGATGATCTGCCAATGGCCGCGCGCCATCTGATACTGGCAGACGAACAGCGGTTCGCCGTCGAGCACGCCCACGCGCCAATCGAAGTCCGTCGGCATGAATTGTTGCGCGATCAGCAGGTCGGTGTCCTCGAACAACTGATCCGTCAGCGTCCTCAACGCCTCGAAATTGTCGACCTTGTGGACGCCACGCGAAAACGATCCGTCGGGGATTTTCACGACCATCGGCCAGCCCAGGAGCTTTTCGGCTTTGGCGAGGTCGTCCTCTTCGGCCAGCATGACGGTCGGCGGGACGGGAACGCCGTGCGCGTCCATCAGTTCGTGAAGATAGACCTTGTTGGTGCAGCGAATCATCGACACGGGATCGTCGATGACCGGCATCCCCTCCTGCAAGGCGCGGCGCGCGAAGCGGTAGGTGTAATTGTCGATCGAGGTCGTCGCGCGGATGAACAGGCCGTCGAATTCGGCCAGCTCCGCCAATTGCCGTTTGGTGAGCAGGTCGATTTCGACGGAATGGCGCTCGGCGAGCTTTTGAAAATAGCGAATGGATTCCACCGACGAAGGGGGCAGCTCCTCCTGCGGATCATAGAGCACCGCCAGCGAATATTTGGCGACGGCGCGCGCGCGCGGATTGCGCCAGTCGCGCTGAGTGTGCTGGTGCAGCGCGGCGCGAAAGAACTCCGCCTCCTCGGGGCCGAGCTTGGCGAGCGGGCGCGCGCGCAGACGGTCGATCTTCCAGCGCTTGCCCGGCGTGATCGTCACCTCGATCGCCGGGCAGCGATACCAATCGAACAACAACCGCCCGAACGCTTCGAAGCGCGGATCCGGCGACAAGCCGAAGCAGAACAGGAGATCGAAGGTCGTGGTCTCGCTCGCGCGCGCGCGGTGCGCGGCGATGTTGAGCGCCTCCTGCAAATCGGGCAGCGACTGCTCGTACAGCTTGTGCTCGCGCAGCTCGAGCATGGTCTCGACGGTCGGGATGATGCGATGCCCGCGCGCCTCGGCCAGCAGCGAGGCGTAATAGCCTTTGGACTGATAATTGTAAGATCGCGAGAGGTTGATGATCTTGGCGCGTCCCGCGCCGGCGAACAATTTCGGCCGCGCGAGATAGTCGCTGGTCGTGATGACCTTATGCGGCGTGTCCGCGTTGGGAAAATCGCGCGCATGATCGACGAGAATCACCCAGCCGTTCATGGCCAATCCGCCGGGGTCGCCCCGCGCCGCGGCGAACGCGCGAAGGTTTCGGGGGAAAATCCAATCATGCGGGCGTTCGGCTCCTTGGCCGAGCGAGAAGCGAAGCCTTTAGTCGTCGCGACGCGAGCGCGAATCGCGTTCGTCGAAGCGCCGCGCGCGCCACCATGCGTCGCTGTCGCGGCGGGCGCAACTGGCGCCGAGCGCCATTGGCCTGATTTTCGCGCAAATTCATGCCTGCGGCGCCCCGAGCGCCGAGTTGAGGCGCTTCTCTAGGCGCAGCGCAGCGGCGCCGTCGGTATAATAGCCCTCGTATTGTCCGAACTGACGATATCCCATCTTCTCGTAGAGCGCGATCGCGGACGCATTGTCGTAACGCACTTCGAGGCGCACGGCGACGCGATCGTGCGCGCGCGCGTAGCGTTCGCAGGCCTGCAGCAGCGCGCGGCCGATGCCGCGCCGCCCGTGGGCGGGATCGACGGCGAGGGAATAGAGCCGCACGCTTCTGCCGCCCCGGCGCAACGCGATCAGAGCGTAGCCGGCGAGCCTCTCGCCGAACTTGGCGACGATCAGAGGCCGATGCGCGGCCCGAATGAAGGCGCGCAGCGAGCGGCGCGAAAGTCGATCGCCGGGGAACGCCGCAAGCTCCAGCGCCTCGATCGCGTCGAGGTCGTCGGGCGAGGCCGCACGAACCACAATGCCGCCGAAGGCGCCCATTTGCATCCTGTTCCCCGAACGCCTGGCATGCGGCCGCCGCGCGGAGCGCTTGCCGTTCCCGACGCCCGGCGTCTAGTGTGAAAATCATTCGCTCGGTCGTCGTCTGATAGGACGAGGGAGACAATATGGGCAAGGCGGAAAAAAGGCTGGCGAGTCTCAAGGCGCTGCTCGACGACGCGCATCGGCGCCTGGGCCTGGAAATCGGCTTTCGCCTGTGGGACGGCGCCGTCGTTCCGGTCGACTGGCCGAGCGACGCGCTGACGATCGTCATCGCCGACGAGGGCGCAGTCGCGAGCCTCATCCGCGCGCCGCGATTTACGACCCTGGCCAATCTCTGGGTCGCCAAACGCCTCGACATCGTCAATGGCGACCTGTTCGATCTCGTCGCCAAGCGGCCGAAGGGGCGCACGCGCGATCTCAGGAAGGGTTTGAACAAGCTCGCGGCGCTGAGGACCGCGCTCGCTTTCCTCTTCGTCGCACGCGGCGGGCCCTGGCCGCTGGAGAGGATCGGCCAGGACCGCGAGAGCAGCGGCGCCGAAGCCGAGAACAAGAGGAACATCGCCTATCACTACGACGTCTCCAACGCCTTCTACCGGCTTTGGCTCGACGAGGAGATGGTCTACAGCTGCGCCTATTTTCACGATTGGAGCGACAGTCTCGACGCCGCGCAGACGCAGAAACTCGACATGATCTGCCGCAAGCTGCGATTGCAGCCAGGGGAGACGATGCTCGACATCGGCAGCGGCTGGGGCTCGCTCGCCTGCCACGCGGCGCGCCATTACGGCGTCAAGGTCCTCGGCGTAACGCTGTCCGAACAGCAGATCGGCTACGCCCGCGACAAGGTCCAGCGGCTCGGCCTCGCCGACAAGGCGACGTTCGAATTCGTCGACTACGCGCAGCTGGACGGCGCCGAGCGCTTCGACAAGATCAGCTCGGTGGGTATGTTCGAGCATATCGGCGTCTCGAATTTTGCAACCTATTTCGATACCGTGCACCGCCTCTTGAAACCCGGCGGGCTCTATCTGCACCATGCGATCACGCGGCCGGGCAAGCGCGCCGCCGTCAAAGGGGGCAAGAAGCGGCCGGAATTCGCGGCGCTGACGCGCTACATCTTCCCCGGCGGCGAACTCGATTATCTCGGCCGCACCATCGCCAATCTCGAGCTGCACGGCTTCGAGGTCCATGACGTCGAGGGCTGGCGCGAACATTATCAACGCACGTGCCGCCTCTGGCACGACCGCCTTGCCGCTCGCTACGACGAGGCCTGCCGGGAGGTCGGCGAAGCCAAGACGCGCCTGTGGCAGCTCTATCTCGCGTCTTGCTCGATCGTGTTCGAGCGCGGCAGCGGCGGCGTCTACCAGACGCTGGTCTCTAAGCGCGCGCGCGGCGCGAGCGGCCTGCCGCCGACGCGGGCGGATTTGTATCGCTAAGCGGCCGAGCCGCGCCGATCCAGGGTCCGCAGCGGGGGATGCGCGACAACCCCGACCTCCAATCGGAAAATAAGTTCGAGGCGCCGAAAAGTCGCCCAACAATGCGAGTATCGGTCGTTTGTGTTGTCGAAGGCCTCGGATCGGCGCGGCGAGCGCGTCGGGCCCGAGGCGACCGCTCTTGCATGGGCTAAGCGACGACCGACCGCCGGCGGCGCAGTTCTCCTTGATCGCTGTCGACCGTCCGACGCGCCGCCGGTCGGCAAGGCCGATTTGCCGAGGCCCCCGCGTTCTTCAGTCCGCGCTCGCGTCGACAAGCAATGGAGGGATGAAATGATCGGAAAATTCGCCGTCGCTTTGGCGGTCGCGCTCGCCGTCGGAACCGCCGCATTCGTCGAGGACGCCGCCGCCGCGCAATACCGACACGCGGGGGGCGGGGGCGGCGGGTTCGGGGGGCGAACGATGCATGTCGGATCGCCTCATTTCGGCGGCGGCCACTTCGGCGCGTCGCACTTCGCCACGCCCCGCTTCGGCGGCGCACATCGTTTCGCTTGGGGCGGCCACTTCGGCGGCGCACATCGTTTCGCTTGGGGCCGCCACTTCGGCGGCGCGCGCTATTGGCGCCATCCGATCGGCCGGTATGGCGCCGGCCCTCGCTTCGGCTGGCGTCACGGCGCCGCCGGCTTCGCCGGCCGCCACGCGTTCGCTTTCGGCCGCGGAGCGCAGGGGTATCGTCACGGGCGGTTCGGGCAGGAGGGCTTCCGGCGCAACTTCGTCGGCTGGGCCGGGCCGGTGTTCTGGCCTTACGCCTACGACGACCTTTTCGACTACGCGTTCTGGCCTTACGGCTACGGGCCCGACTACGATCTGTTCTGGGCGTATGGCTATGACGATCTGTTCGCCGGGATCTTGCTGCCCTACGAGTACGCGGGCCAATATAACGAGTACGGCGCAGCGCAACCCGCGCCGGCGCCGCAACAGGGCGCCCCGATTGCGGCTTCATCGGCCGCTCAAACGTGCGTGTCGGCCGAATCGATCGCCGCCGGGATTCCGACCGACGCGATCGCCAAGGCCGTCCAGCCGACCTCGGATCAGAACGCCAAGCTCGACGCGTTGAAGAGCGCCGAGGAGGGCGCGCAAAAGGCGCTCAGCGCCTCATGCGCGACGCAAACGCCGCTGACGGCGGTCGGACGCCTCGACGCGGTGCAAACGCGCCTCCAGGCGATGATCCAGGCGGCGGACATCGTGCGCACGCCGCTCGGCGATTTCTATTCGTCGCTGACCGACGAACAGAAAGCGGCCTTCAATAACCTCGGCCAAAGCCAGCAGGCGATGAAACAGGGGGCCGCCGGACAGAGGAGCCTCGCCCGACTGTGTGGCCCGAACAACGCAGTTCCCGTCATCGCGACGGATCAAATCGACAAGGCGGTCCAACCCGACGCCAAGCAGCGCGCCGCCCTCGTCGCGCTGCGCGACGACGCGACCAAGGCGGACGACGCGATCCTGGCGACTTGCCCGGCGCGAGCGCCGCTGACGCCGCCCGGACGGCTCGACGCGGTCCGCGCCCAACTCCAGGCGATGCTGAACGGGGTCGGTATTGTGCGGCCGGCGCTGCAGGATTTCTACGCTTCGCTGAGCGATGAGCAGAAGGCCCGGTTCGACGCCCTGACTCTGCCGCCTGCGTCGAGCCCGCAGGCCTCGAAGGCGCCGTAATACGGAGCCTCGATCTCGGCGTCGCGTCGATCGGCGTTGCGCCGGGATTTCGCCCCGAGCGACGACCACGGACTGACAGTCCGTAAGGGTCCGCTCGCGGCGGGGGCGAGGCGGGCGCGGGGTGTTCGTCTCACTCCCGCCCCGCGCGCCTCATCCATTCCTCCTCGTCGATCGTCTCGACGCCGAGTTCGCGCGCCTTGGTCAGCTTCGAGCCCGCTCCCGGTCCGGCGACGACGAGGTCGGTCTTGGCCGAGATCGAGCCGGAGACTTTGGCGCCGAGGCGCTCGGCGAACGCCTTGGCCTCGTCGCGCGTCATGCGCTCCAGCGATCCCGTGAACACGATCGTCTTGCCGGCGAGCGGGCTGCCGGCGGCGATCGGCGCCATCGGTTCGATGCGAACCTGGCGCAGAAGCGCGTCGAGCACGGCCTCGTTATGCGGCTCGGCGAAGAAATCGACCACTGATTCGACCACCACCGGCCCAATGCCCTCGATGCCGTCGAAAGCCTCGGCCGCGTCGCGCGCGCGCGCCGCCGCGCGCAGCTTGGCGAAATCGCCGAAATGGCGGGCGAGCCGCCGCGCGTTGGTTTCGCCGACGTGCCGGATGCCGAGCGCATAGAGAAAGCGATTGAGCGCGATCGTTCGCCGCGCCTCGATCGCGGCGAAGAGATTGCCCGCCGAGGTCTCGCCGTACCCCTCCCATTCGCGCAAAGGCGGCCGGCCGTGGCCGTCGCGCGCCTGCAAAGTGAAGATGTCCGCCGCCGTCTTGATCAGGCCTTCGGAGAAGAACAGCTCGATCTGCTTGTCGCCGAGCCCCTCGATGTCGAAGGCGTTGCGCGAGCAGAAATGCTTGAGGCCTTCCACCGCTTGCGCAGGGCAGACGAGCTGGCCGGTGCAGCGGCGCACGACGTCGGCCTTGCCGGTCTTTTCGTCGATTTCCCTCAGCGCGGCCGAGCCGCAGACCGGGCAGATGAAGTTTCCCTTCTTGTCTTGGGGGAAAACATAAGGTTTTGTCCCGTGCGGCCGCTTGTCGAGCACGACTTCGAGAATTTGCGGGATGACGTCGCCGGCCCGCTGCACCACGACGGTGTCGCCGATGCGCACGCCCAGCCGCGCGATTTCGTCCTCGTTGTGCAGGCTCGCGTTGGAGACGACGACGCCGCCGACGGTCACCGGGCGCAATTTGGCGACCGGCGTCAGCGCGCCGGTGCGCCCGACCTGGACCTCGATCGCGTCGACGATCGTCGACGCGCGCTGGGCGGGGAATTTGTGCGCGGCGGCCCAGCGCGGGCTGCGCGAGACGAAGCCGAGCCGATCCTGGAGCGCGAGGTCGTTGACCTTGTAGACGACGCCGTCGATGTCGTAGCCGAGGGTCGCGCGCTGCGCCTCGATGGCGTGATAATGCGCGAGCATCTCTTCGGCCGTCCGGCACAGTTTGGTCAGCGGGTTGACCGGCAGTCCGAAGTGGCGAAAGGCGTCCATCGCCGCCATTTGCGTCTTGGCGAGCGGCGCGCTGATCTCGCCCCACGCATAGGCGAAAAAGCGCAAAGGCCGCCCGGCGGTGACGCGCGGGTCGAGCTGGCGCAGCGATCCGGCCGCCGCGTTGCGCGGATTGGCGAACGGCGGCTTGCCGGCCGCTTGCTGGCGCGCGTTGAGGGCGGAAAAATCGTGATGGGCCATATAGACTTCGCCGCGCGCCTCGAGCACCTCCGGCGCGCCGTGCAGCGCTTTGGGGATGGCCGAGACGGTGAGCGCGTTGGCGGTCACGTCCTCGCCCTCATAGCCGTCGCCGCGCGTCGCCGCCTGGACCAGCTTGCCCCGTTCGTAGCGCAAGCAGCAGGACAGGCCGTCGATCTTCGGCTCCGCGGTCATTTCCAGCGGCGCCGCCTCGTCGAGGCCGAGGAAGCGCCGCACCCGCGCGCAAAACTCCTCGACTTCCGCGTCCTCGAAGACGTTGCCGAGCGAGAGCACCGGCACGACGTGGCGGACCTTGGCGAATTTTTCCGACGGCGCCGCGCCGACCTTTCGGCTCAGCGATTCGGCGCCGGCCAGCGCGGGAAACGCCTCCTCCAGCGCCAAGTAGCGCTGGCGCAGCGCGTCGTAATCGGCGTCGGAAATGATCGGCGCGTCTTCCTCGTAGTAGTAGCGGTCGTGCTCGGCGATTTCCGCGCCCAGGCGCGCGTGTTCGGCGCGGGCGGCGGCGAGCGAGAGCTTTTCGGGGAGCGTCTTTTTCCCGGGCATGGAAAAGGTTTATCGCAGCGGCCGCGTCAGCGGAAGCCAAGAGCGACGAGCGCCGCCGCTTCGGCGGCCTCGGGCGCGACCCAGGCGAAATCGGGCATTTGATGGCGCGCCCAGGTGAATTGCCGCTTGGCGTAGCGGCGGGTGTCGCGCACGGCGAGCTCGGTCGCCTCGTCGAGCGACAGCTCGCCGCGCAAGTGCGCGATGAGATGCGGAACGCCGTGCGCGCGCATGACGGGCAGCGCCGGATCGAGCCCGCGCCGCATCAGGGCCGCGACTTCCTCGAGCGCGCCTTCGCGCAGCATCGCCGCGAACCGCGCCTCGATGCGTGCGTTCAGGACGGCGCGCTCGGGCGAAAGAAACAAGCCGGCCCATTGTCCCGCCGCCAGGGCCGGCGCTTCGCGGGCGACTTGAAATTCGGCGAGCGGACGCCCGGTCGCGGCGACGACTTCGAGCGCGCGCAGCACGCGCTGCCGGTCGCTCGGGCGCAGCCGCGCGGCGGTGAGGGGATCGCGATCGGCGAGGCGGGCGTGCAGGTCCGGCGTCGGCAGGGGCTCGGCCTCGGCGCGAACGGCGGCGCGCACGGCTTCGGGCACGCGCGGAATGTCGGAGAGCCCTTGCGTCAGCGCGCGAAAATAGAGGCCGGTGCCGCCGACGAACAGCAGCGGACCGGATCGGTCGCGCGCCTCGGCGAGGATGTCCTTGGCGCGTTCGAGCCAGCGCCCGACGGAGAAATTCTCCGCGCCGTCGATCTCGCCGAACAGCCGATGCGGCGCCTCGCGCTCCTCGGCCGCGCTGGGGCGCGCCGTGAGCACCCTCAAGTCGCGATAGACCTGCATCGAATCGGCGTTGACGATCATCCCGCCCGATCGCTTGGCGAGCGCGAGCGCGACAGCCGACTTGCCGCTCGCCGTCGGGCCTGCGATTAGGAGCGCGCGAATCATCCGTTCGATATCCATGCCCTGTTTGTGGAGCCCATGAAGTCAGCCGCCTTCGTCGCCACGCTTGTCGCCAATCCGCTGAACGGCGCGCTCAGCGATGCCTTGATCGCCCGCGCCGCGCAAGCCCTGCCCGGGTTCGTCGCCAGCTGCTGGCTCGATCCCGGCGTCGCCGCCGATTTGTATTACGAGGGCCAAGCGGACGCGCGCGCCGCGCTCATGCAGCTGGGGGTGCTGGAGAACATCGACGTCATCGTCCAGGCGACGGCGACGCGCGCCAAGCGCCTGCTGGTCGCGGACATGGATTCGACGCTGATCGGCCAGGAATGCGTCGACGAGCTCGCCAATTTCGCTGGCGTCGGCGCTTATGTCGCCGCCGTCACCGAGCGCGCCATGCGCGGCGAGATCGCTTTCGAGCCGGCGCTGCGCGAGCGGGTCGCGCTGCTGGCGGGCCTGCCGGAAAGCGTCATCGACGAAGTGCTGGCCACGCGCATCACGCTGACGCCCGGCGCGCGCGTCCTCGTCCAAACCATGCGCGCGCGCGGCGCCCACACGGCGGTCGTTTCCGGCGGCTTTCTGCAATTCACCGGCGCCATCGCGCAACGGCTGGGCGCGAACGAACATCGCGCCAACCGCCTCGTGACAGCGGGCGGCAAGATCATGGGCGAGGTCGCCGATCCGATTCTCGGGGCCGACGCCAAGTTGACGGCGCTGCGCGAAATCTCAGTACGGCTGAAACTCGCGCCGCACGAGACTCTGGCGGTCGGCGACGGCGCCAACGATCTGGCGATGCTCGACGCGGCGGGCCTCGGCGTCGCCTATCACGCCAAGCCGACGGTCGCCGCCAGGGCCCACGCCCGGGTCGACTATGCCGACCTCACCGCGCTGCTCTATGCGCAGGGAATTCCCGGCGCGGAGTTCGTCAGGGATTAAGCGGCCCCCTCATCCGTCGGCTTCGCCGACACCTTCTCCCGCGAGCGGGCGAAGGGGCGCCGCAAAGCCCCTCTCCCGCTTGCGGGAGAGGGGTTGGGGTGAGGGCGGGTCCGCCCTCTATTGCGACGAGCCTCGCAACTCCGCAAAACCGTCCGCCGCGCGCGGTTCGGACGCGACCTTGAAGGCGTCGTAGACCAAATCGCCATAGGGGTTGGCCGGCTTGGGCTGAGAATCGCTCGTCGAAAGCAAGGCCAGGGCGCGCGTCGCGGGAGCCGCGGGCGGGTTGGCGGGCGCGACCGTCTTGGCCGGAGCCGTCGAGGTCTCGCTCGGCTGGGCGGACGAGCCGTCGCTCGGCGCGGACTTAGCCGCGCCATGCGCGGGCGCCCGCACTGGCGCGATCGGGGGCAGGGGGGCGGCGAGCGCGGCGGCGCGGGCGAGCATCGCCGGCCGTTCCGGCGGTTCCGGCGCGGTCGTCTCCGCAAGCGCCAGAACGTCCGACGGAGCGGCTCCGACGCCGCGGGTGATCACGCCCGGCAGCCTGCCCCGTTCGAGAAGCGCGGCGATCAGGTCCCGGTTGGCGGCGCCCTCTTCGCCCGTCGCTTTAGCTGGCGGCGGCGGCGCGAACGCGAATTCGGCGGGGCGCTGCGGCGGGATCGGCGCATCCGCCTCGGCGAGCTGGGCCGCGGCGAGGTCGGCGGGCTTGTGCGGCGGCACAGGGGCGATGAATTGCGCGGCGATCGGGCCATGCAGGCTGACCGGGCTCGCATCGCTCTGCGCGTTCGAATCGAGCGAAGCGACGGCTTGCGGCGTCCGGGCCGCGGGTTCGGCCGGTTGCATGAAAGTCGCGCCATGCGGCAAGTCGCGCTTGGCCGCCGCCAGCGAATCCGCGCTCGCGCTCGCGAGCTGGGCGGGCGCGCCGCTCGTCTTGCCGTTTCGGCCCGACGCGACGGCTTCGTTCCCGCCGCTCTCCTCCTCGTCGTCGGCGCCGCCGCCGCGCGCTCCGAACAACCACGACAGCAAGCCGAAATTCGAACCGCCGGCGCGCGCGGTCAACACCTCGCCGCCGCGCGCTTCGATCTCGGCGCGCGCCTGCTCGTAACCGGGCATCGGCTGACCGTCGGAGGGAATGAACACCGTCTTGCCGTCGGGAAAGAGCCGCGCCAGGGCGTCGCGGCTCATCCGCGGCCAGTAGCGGACCGATGCGCTGTCGATATGCACCCACGGCGTCGCGCCTGTCGGGTAGAATCCGACGCCGCCGGCCTGCATGCGCATCGCCACGTCGCGGATCGTCGCGGTGCCGACGTCGGTGAAATGCGCGTCGATCGCCTTGCCTTCCATATGCTGGGAATGCTCGGCGACCTGACGCGAGCGTCGGCGCAGCATCGCGTTGGTCCGCGGCGAACGATAGCCGGAAAGCACGTCGATCGGCTGGCTCGACCCGGATTCGCGATAGACCTCCCAGACGATGTCGAACAGTTTGGGGTCCATCTTGGTCGGCTCGTTGAGCCGCCAATCCCGCAAGAACCAGTTCAGTTTCTCCAGCACCGCCGAATCGTAGACTCCATCGACCATGTAGGTGAACGAGCCGGATTCGTTGGTATGGGAATTGGAAAGGCTGATCGTGCGCGTGTCGCCGTTGGCGATCGCGGATTCGGTGGAACTGGGAGCAAAACCGAGGCTCAGCAGCACGGGGGCGGCAAGCAGGCGCGCCAGCGCCTTCTCGCGCCGAACCGCGGCGCCGATGGCAGAAACAAACGCCAAACGAATTATCCCCTTCCGATCCCCTGCGCGCCCGAAGCCGAGGGCGCGCCCGCCGCGGCGCGACGGCCTACTGGGCCCCTCGCGCCGTGATGTCGTCGATGTGTCTTATAAAGCACATTACGCAAAAAACGCTCACGTGGACCCTATAGACCTTCGATGCCGACATTTCAATCTTGACTCGGCCGCGTAATTGTGCCGGCGACGCGCCGCGCGATCCCGTATATGTCTTCGCGATCCTGCAAGGCGCCGGATCCGTCGACGAATTCGGTGAAATATTCGAGATGAATCGGAATCGTATGAGGTAGGAAGACTGTCCGCTCCGTCGCGCCGAACAGCGATTGCAGGCGCCCGGTCGTCCACCCCGCGCTCGCGCCGCCCATCACCAGTTCGGCCAGGCGCATCGGCTGCTCGACGCGCACGCAGCCATGGCTGAAAGCCCGCCGAGACGCCGCGAACAGCGCCCGCGCGGGCGTATCGTGAAGATAGACGGAATGTTCGTTGGGGAACATGAAGAGAATGCGTCCGAGCGCGTTGGCCTCGCCGGGCGGCTGGCGAACGACGAGCCGATCGCCCACCTGGCTCACCTCGAATCCGCGCCGGGTGAGATACGTGGGATCTTGCGCCAGTTTGGGCGCCATTTCCTTGCGGATGATCGAATCGGGCACGCGCCAGACCGGATTGACCAGGATGTAGCGCATTTCGTTGGAGAAAACCGGCGTCGGCGTGTCCGGCTTGCCGACGATCACCCGCGCCTGATGGACGAGATCGTCGCCGTTCATCACTCTGAGGGAAAAGTCGGGGATATTGATCTCGATGCGCTCGTCGCCCATCGCGCGCGGCTCCCAGCGCCACATCTCCATATTGGCGAGGATCATCGCGTCGCGCCTCGCCGGCGCCGGCGGCGCGCCGCCGGAGAGCGCGTCGACCGTCGCCGGCGTCAGCGCGCCGTTGGCAGGCAGGCCGTTGGCGCGCTGAAACGCCGCCACCGCCGTCGCCGTGCGTAGATCGTAGACGTCGCCGCCCGCCCCGTTCGCCTCGAGGCCGAGTCGGGCGCGCACCAGCGGAACGCGCGGATCGACCATGCCGAGGCCGAGGCTGGGCCCGGAGGGGATGCGCGGCGCGGCGGCCGGCGCGGCGGGCGGCGCCTCGGCGCGCGACAATTGGTCGCGAAGGTCGCGATAGCCCTTTTGCTGGGGATTGAATCCCTCGAGCGTCTCGCCGGGAGCGGCGGCGGCGGCGACGGCCGCCAGAGCCAAGCCGGGATCGGCGACGCTCGGCCGCGCGGTGATGAGCGGCGATATGCGGGTCGGCACGAGGCGCGATCCGCTCGCCTGCATCGCATAGGCGACGACCGCGGCGGAGATCATCGTTTCGGCGTCGGCCAGCCGCTCGGGCGACATGTCGGCGAGTGGTCCCTTGGGCAAGGCGAAGGCGGCGAGGTCGAGCCCGTCCTCGTCGGCGCGGGCGAGGCGGGCGAGCGCCGCCTCGGCGCGCGCCGTCAGGCCCTGGTCGGTCACCCAGACCGGCGCGAAGTCGCGCGCCGCATAGAACGTCCGTATCGCCTGGCGCGCCGCGCGCCAGTCGCCGGCCCCGACAGGGCTGACCTTCACGTCGCGGGCGACCAGGGCGGCGAGGGCGGCGTCGAGCGCCGCCGGCAGCTTGGAAACCTCGGGCGGCGGCGCGGCGGGGCCGGGCTCGGCGCCTTGCGAGGGCATGGGGGCGTCCGCCGTCGCCGCAGCAGGCGCGCCGGCGGGCCGGCCAGCCGCCCCGGGCAGGGCTTCGGGAGATGGGGGTTGCCCGGTCGAGACCATGCCGGGGCCGGCGGGGGACGGCGCGGCGGACGCCGGCTGCGGAGCGGGCGCGAGGCCGGCCAGGCTCGGCAAGGCGTCCAATTCGGCCGACGCGGCCGCCACGGCGAGGCAGGCGAGTGCGGCCAGGCTGACCGAGCAGAGCCGAACCGACGTGAAGAACGGGCTCATGAAGAAGTCCCCTCGCCGCGCGCCCAGCTGCGGGCGGTCATAGAAATCATAGCGGTCTGGCGTTCCACCGGGATAGGTCCGTCTTCAGCGCTTTTTTTAAGATGGTGTGGCGGCCCGCCCGGCGCCGCCTAGGCCGCCGCGTCGCCGAGAACCTCGGCGTCGATGCCGATTTCCTTCATCTTTCTGTATAGAGTCGAACGGCCGATGCCGAGCTTGCGCGCCATCTGGGACATTTGACCGCGATAATGGGTGAACGCGAAGCGAATCGCCTCGGCCTCGATGTCCTCGATCTTGCGCACGTCGCCGCTTTCGTCGATCAGGCGCATGACATGGGGATCGCGCGGTTCGAAAGGGACGCCCCCCGCGCCGGCCGAGGCGGGCGCCGGCGTCTCGGCGACGAGCGGCGGGGCGGCGGGAATGCGCACGTCGAAGCCTTCGACCTGCGCGGCGATCTGCGGAAATTCCGCGATCGTCAATTCGTCGCCGTCCGCCAGGACCACCGCGCGAAACATCGCGTTCTCGAGCTGCCGCACATTGCCCGGCCAATCATAGGCGCTTAGCAGCGCGTAGGCGTCGTTGGCGATGCCGCGAATGCGCTTGCCTTCTTCCGCGCAAAAGCGCGCGAGGAAACGTCGCGCCAGATCGGGCACGTCCATCGCGCGGGCGCGAAGCGGCGGGATGGTGATCGGGAAGACGTTCAGGCGATAAAAGAGATCCTCACGAAAGCGGCCGCGCTTGACGAGTTCGATGAGGTTCTGGTTCGTCGCGGACACGAGACGGATATCGACCTTGACCGGACGGCGCGAGCCGACGGGGTCGATTTCGCCTTCCTGCAGCGCGCGCAGCAATTTGACCTGGGCCTCTGGCGGCAATTCGCCGATCTCATCGAGAAAAAGCGTGCCGCCGTGCGCCTCGGCGAATTTTCCCGCGTGCTTTTCCGTGGCGCCGGTGAAAGCGCCCTTTTCGTGCCCGAACAAAATCGACTCGACGAGGTTTTCCGGCAGCGCTCCGCAGTTGACGGTGACGAACGGCTTGCCGCGGCGCTCCGAGCCGCCTTGAATCGCGCGGGCCATCAATTCCTTGCCGACGCCGGATTCGCCCTCGATCAGCACGGGGATGTTCGATTTGGCGGCGCGTTCGGCCAAGCGAATCGTCCGGGCCATGCTCTCGACCTTGGTGACGATGTCGCGAAAACTCAGTTCGCCCGTGCGCCGGCGCGTGGCGCGCCGCAATTCGTCTTCCAGTGCGTCGACGCGCAAGGCGTTCTTGATCGACACTTGCAGACGCTCGGCGCCGACCGGCTTGACCACGAAATCGTGAGCGCCCGCGCGCATCGCCGAGATCACCGCCTCGATGGAGCCGTGCGCCGTCTGGACGATCGCGGGAATGGCGATGGCGCGCTGGCGCATGCGCGTGAGCACGCCCATCCCGTCGAGATCGGGCATGACGAGGTCGAGAACGACGAGATCGACGGGCGGCCGGTCGGAAGCCTCCATTCGCGCCAGACCCGTCTCGCCCGAATCGGCGGTTTCGACCTCATAGCCAAATCGACGCGCCATCGCTTCGAGAAGTCGGCGTTGAATCGGGTCGTCGTCGACAATGAGAATGAGGGCGGCCATGAAAGTCCCATCGTGAGCGGCCTTCGCCGGCCGCTTGCCGCCCGACACTCGGGTATCACGGTAAATGCCGGGTTAATGTCGTCCCAATTTGGCGCGCCGGTCGAGCATATGCGCATTGAAGGCGCGCCGACATTGGGCGATATAGAGCGCTTTCCGTCGCAAGGGACGATCGAATGATTCAGCGCGGGCGCGTTTTCCAAGCGGGCGTTTTCCAAGCGGGCGCTTTTCAAGCCGTCGCCGCGAGCGGCGGCGGACAAGACTCGGCTGGGCAAGATTTGGGCGTCCTGCCGCAGTGGCGGCTCGACGATCTCTACGAAGGCATGGATTCGCCGCGCTTCGCCGCCGATTTGCAGCGCGCCGCCGCCGAGGCCAGGAATTTCGCGACGACTTATCAGGGCAAGCTCGCCGAACTCGCCAAAGGTTCGCACGCGGGCGAGCTTCTGTGCGAAGCGGTGCGCGCCTATGAAGCGTTGCAGGATTTGATGGGACGAATCATGTCGTACGCGTCGCTGCTCTACGCCGGCGACACCAGCGACGTCGCGCGCGCGAAATTTTTTGGCGACGCGCAGGAAAAGGTCACCGCGCTGGCCGGAGAATTGCTGTTCTTCGAACTCGAACTCAATCGCCTGGACGACGCGCTTCTCGACGCGGCGATGCAAAACTCCGCGCTCGCCCATTATCGCCCCTGGCTGGAAGACATCCGCAAGGAGCGCCCGCACCAGCTCTCTGACGAAATCGAGCAATTGTTCCTTGAAAAGTCCGTGTCCGGCGCCGCCGCCTGGAACCGGTTGTTCGACGAGACAATCGCCTCGTTGCGCTTCGCGTTCGAAGGCGAAGAGCTGACGCTCGAGCCGTTGCTCGCCAAACTGCAGGACGCCGACGAGAAGAAGCGGGAAGCGGCCGCCCATTCGCTCGCCGCGACGCTCGGCGCCAATCTTCGCGTGTTCACGCTGATCATGAACACGCTCGCCAAGGACAAGGAAATCGCCGACCGATGGCGCAAATTCGACGATATCGCCGATTCGCGTCACCTGGCCAATCGCGTTGAGCGGGAGGTCGTCGAGGCGATGGTCGCCGCGGTCACCGAATCCTATCCGCGCCTGTCGCATCGCTATTACGCGCTCAAGGCGCGTTGGTTCGGCAAGCCCCAGCTCGATCATTGGGACCGCAACGCGCCGCTGCCCAATGCGCCGGCGCGCGTGTTCACCTGGAGCGCGGCGCGCGACACGGTGCTCGACGCCTATCGCGGCTTTTCGCCGGAGATGTCCAACATCGCGCGCCGGTTCTTCGACGAAGGCTGGATCGACGCGCCGGTGCGGCCGGGCAAGGCCCCCGGCGCCTTCGCCCATCCGACGACGCCGTCGGCGCATCCTTACGTGCTCGTCAATTATCTCGGCAAGCCGCGCGACGTCATGACGCTCGCGCACGAACTGGGCCACGGCGTGCACCAGGTGCTCGCCGGGCCCAACGGCGCGCTGATGGCGCCGACGCCGTTGACGCTCGCCGAAACGGCTTCGGTGTTCGGCGAGATGCTGACGTTTCGCGCGCTGCTCGCCTCGACCAGCGATCCGGCGACGCGCAAGTCCATGCTCGCGGCCAAAGTCGAGGACATGCTCAACACCGTCGTGCGGCAGATCGCGTTCTACAAATTCGAGCGCAAAGTGCACAGCGAGCGCAAGAACGGCGAACTGACCGCCGAGACGATCAGCGCGCTGTGGATGAGCGTGCAGGCGGAGAGCCTGGGGCCGGCGATCAAGCTCGGGCCCGGTTACGAGACCTACTGGAGCTATATCGGCCATTTCATTCATTCGCCGTTCTACGTCTACGCTTACGCGTTCGGCGACTGCCTGGTGAATTCCCTCTACGGCGTCTACGAACGCTCGCACGAGGGCTTCGCCGAACGCTATCTCGCCATGCTCGCGGCCGGCGGCACGAAGCATCATTGCGAGTTGCTCGCGCCCTTCGGCCTCGACGCCCGCGATCCGGCGTTCTGGGGGATCGGGCTGTCGCTGATCGAGCGCTTGATCGGCGAACTCGAAGCGCTGGGTTGAGCGGGGAGCCCGCCGGAGCGCGAATTCCGGCCGCGCGCGAGGGCTCCGGAACCGCGCCGCGCCTTCGAATTGAGCGATGATTCGTTGGTTGCCGGCGCGTCGACCGCGTCGGCCGGGCGGCTTGGGGATCGATCGGCGAACATCTTAACAATCGAGAAACCAATCCTCTTTAGGACTATTTCCGCGATCGACAGAAATCGCCTCCCTTCAGAGGCGCCTGAGGCATGATGCCGCTCGCTCGCGTCGGGCCCAAAGCCGACATGCCCCCTTTTTCGAATTCGATCGCTTTCGTTTGATCGCCGTGTTCAAGCGCCGATGCGGCTTGGCGCATTGCGGCCAGTCGAGCCTCGAGTTCGATCGCGCTCGCTTGCTCCCGGAGGCCGCATGACGCTCTTTTCTCGCTCGCTTTCCCGCCAGTCGGAAGACGTTTCGCACGGCGTCCCCGGGACTTCGACGCGATTTCCGCACGTGGCCGGCGCGGTTCGGATCGGCAAAGGCGCGGATGATCCTCTCTCCACGAGCGCGCGGACGAGGATCGGAAGAAATTGCGAGGAAGCATAATGGCCAAGGAATCCGTATGGCAGCGGCGGGCGCGAAAATGCCGGTCGGCCAAAGCCGAGTACTATCCCAAAGTGAACCTGGCGGAGCCGGCGAGCGAGGCGGAGCAAGTCCTGCCGCCGCTGGAGAGTCTTGATCTCGCCGCCGCGCCGCCGCCGGTCGCGGCGGAGACGACGAGCGAGCCGGAGGGGGCGTTGCGGCTGCCCGAATGTCTCGATCTTCTCGCCGCGACGCCGCTCGCCAGGGCGTTGCTGGAGCGTCGCGGCAAGCCGATCGTTCTCGATGGCTCGTCGGTTCGTCAATTGGGCGCGCAATGCGTCCAGGTGCTTGTGTCGGCGAAGCGAACGTGGGGCGCCGACGGGATCCCCCTCTCGGTTGTCAATTGCGCGCCCCGGATGATCGAGGACCTCCAACTTCTCGGGATCGATTTGACGACGTTTACGACTGGAGAACAGCCGCAATGAATATGACGATCCTAACCGTGGACAATTCCCGCACCATGCGAGACATGTTGAAAGTCGCGCTGACGGACGCCGGCTATCGCGTCGTGCAGGCGGTGGACGGCATGCACGGCCTCGAGGTTCTGCAGCAAGAGGCGCCGCGCGTCATCATCACCGACATCAATATGCCGAAGCTCGACGGATTCGGCTTCATCGAGAACGTTCGCAAGGACCAGCGGTTTCTTGGCGTTCCGATCCTCGTTCTGACGACCGAAAGCTCGGCGGAGAAGAAGAATCTCGCGCGTCGCGCGGGCGCGACGGGATGGATCGTCAAGCCGTTCGACTCGGTGAAACTGGTCGACGTCGTGCGCCGCGTGGCCGCCTAACCGGATAAGGGGTTCTCGAATGGACACGATGGCGGCGATCCGGGAAACTTTCTTCCAGGAGTGCGAAGAGCAGCTCGGCGAACTCGAGGTCGGCTTGGTCGCGATGGACGAAGGCGACACCAATCCCGAGACGGTCAACGCGGTCTTTCGAGCGGTGCATTCGATCAAGGGCGGCGCGGGAGCGTTCAAGCTCGATCGGCTCGTGCGTTTCGCGCACACGTTCGAGACGACCCTGGACCTCATCCGCAGCGAACAGCTTGCGCCGTCGACGGCCGTCCTGAAGACGATGCTTCGGTCAGCCGACGTTCTGGCGGACTTGGTGAAGGCGGCCCGAGTCGACGAGCCGGTCGACGAAGCGCGAGTGGAGTCCTTGATCGACGAGTTGAAAGGCCTCGCGAACGACACGCATTCGGTCTTGGGCCACGAAAAACCGAGCGACGAAGCCGAACCGCTCGATTTTCAGCCCGTGATGCTTTCCTTCGACGACGAGCTCGAGGTCGCCGAAGCGGAAGCCAGAGGTTACACGATCCAATTCACGCCCAGGCCCGATCTCTATCGCAAGGGCAACGAGGCCGTGCGATTGCTGCGAGAACTGGCGCGTATGGGCGATATCTCGATCGCCTGCGATATCGACTCGGTGCCGGGCCTCGACGATCTCGATCCGGAAGGCGCCTATCTGACTTGGCGGGTCGAGCTGTCGACGACCCAGGACATCGCCTCGATCGAGGAGCTGTTCGAGTTCGTCGTCGACGATTGCGATCTGGACATAAGCCCGTCTCGAACCGGCGCGGCCGACGAGGAGCCTGAGTCCGCGTCACTTCCGACGATCGAAGTCGAGCCGGAGGCGCAGAGCGCGCCGCTTGTCGCCGACCCGGTCGAGAACCGCGAGGACTCGAAGGGCGACAGCCTCCGTCACAAGGACGAAGCGCAATCCGCGGGGACGCCGCCGGCGGCCCAGGAGGCGGAAAAGGCGCGGTCGGAACACGCAAAAGTCGAGGCCGCGGCGCCGACGATCCGTGTCGATCTCGAGCGCGTCGATCGTCTGATCAATCTGGTTGGAGAGCTGGTGATCAATCAGGCGATGCTTTCGCAGCGCGTGATGGAGGCGGGGCTCGCGCGCTCCTCGAGCGTGGCGGCCGGCCTGGGCGCCCTCGAGCAGCTGACGCGGGAAATTCAAGAAGGCGTCATGGCGATCCGCGCCCAGCCGGTGAAGCCGCTGTTCCAACGCATGTCGCGGATCGTGCGCGAATTGACCGACGCCACGGGAAAATCGGTGCGGCTGCGAACGGAGGGCGAGGCGACCGAGGTCGACAGGACCGTCATCGAGCGCCTGGCCGATCCGCTCACGCATATGATCCGCAATGCCGTCGATCATGGCGTCGAGACGCCGGAGGTTCGCGCGGCGGCGGGCAAATCCAGCCAAGGCGAGGTGAAGTTGTCGGCGGCGCATCGCTCGGGACGGATCGTCATCGAGGTCGCGGACGACGGCGCCGGGATCAACCGGCAGCGCGTTCGCGAGATCGCGGTCAAGAAGGAATTGATTCCGGCCGACGCGCAGCTGTCCGACAGCGAAATCGACAATCTGCTCTTTCTTCCCGGTTTCTCCACGGCCTCGACCATCTCGAATATTTCCGGCAGAGGGGTCGGCATGGACGTCGTCAAACGTTCGATCCAGGCGCTGGGCGGTCGGATTTCGATCTCTTCCCGGCCAGGGTATGGATCGACGTTTTCGATGAGCCTTCCCCTGACGCTCGCAGTGCTCGACGGCATGGTGGTCAAGGTGGCCGATCAGACGCTGGTCGTCCCGCTGACGGCCATCGTCGAAACGCTCAGGCCGAAAAGAAGCGATGTGCACGCGATCGGGGTCGATGCGCGAGTCATTTCGGATCGAGGCGGATTCGCGCCGCTGATCGACGTCGGACGGGAGCTGGGCTACCGCACGACCCCCGCCGATCCGTTCAGCGGGGTCGTTCTTGTCGTCGAGACCGAGGTGAGCACGCGTTGCGCTCTCATCGTCGACGCGATTCACGATCAGCGACAGGTCGTTATCAAGAGCCTCGAAGCGAATTATCGCCAAGTGCCGGGCATCGCCGCCGCGACCATTCTCGGCGACGGGCGCGTCGCCCTCATCCTCGACATCGACACGTTCGTGGCGCGCACCAACCGGGGCGCGCCGGCGCCAGAACCCCTTCTTGCCGCGGCGGGTTAGAGCCATGACCGAGATAGTCCATGCCGCCGGCGGCTCCGCATGCGAGTTCATCGCGTTCCGCATCGGACTCCAGGAATTCTGCATCGACATCATGTCGGTGCGCGAGATCCGTGGTTGGACGCCCGCGACCGCGCTGCCCCATGCTCCCTCTTACGTGCGCGGCGTCATCAACCTGCGCGGATCCGTGCTGCCGATCGTGGATCTTGCCGAACGGCTGGG
Source organism: uncultured Alphaproteobacteria bacterium (assembly GCA_963842835.1). Lineage (GTDB taxonomy): Bacteria > Pseudomonadota > Alphaproteobacteria > Rhizobiales > Beijerinckiaceae > Roseiarcus. The sequence goes on from CAWJIB010000001.1 coordinate 315,121, forward strand.
CTTTCCGCCCACTGACGCCACGGCGCGCCAAGTGATCATCGTCGTTCAGGTCGGGAGCCAGATCATCGGCCTCCTCGTCGACGCGGTCTCCGACATCCTCACGCAGTCGACGGACAATATTCAGCCGACGCCGGACATCGCCACCGGCGCCGTCAAGTCGTTCATTGGCGGCGTGCTTGCGATCGACGGTCGCATGATCGGCCTCGTCGAACTCGACAATCTCATGGCCGATCAAGTGGAGGATGCAGCGTGACCCGTCAAGGAGCCGCCAGGGCCGAAAGCCGCGCGCGCGAACCGCTGATCCCCGGCGAGTTCACGATGACGGAGCGGGATTTCAGAGAGATCGCGGCGATGCTTTACGCAGACGCCGGCATCTATCTGCACGAATCGAAGGCGACCCTGGTGTATTCGCGCCTCGTCAAGCGGCTGCGAAAGCTGAACCTTGAAAGTTTCCGCGACTATTGCAGCCTCGTCGGCGCGCCCGACGGCGCGAATGAGCGCCTGGAGATGCTGTCGGCGTTGACGACCAACGTGACGCGCTTTTTCCGAGAGCCGCACCATTTCGATCATCTCAGGACTCACGTCTTGCCGTCTCTCCTGGATTCCGCGCGCCATGGCGGAAGAGCCCGGATCTGGTCGGCCGCGTGCTCGAGCGGCCAGGAACCCTATTCGATCGCGCTGACCCTTCTTTCGCTCGAACCCAACGCCGCCGCGCTCGACATCAAGATATTGGCCACCGATATCGATCCGCGCATCGTCGCCGAAGCTCGGCGCGGCGCCTATATCGACGCCGCCCTGGTCGACGTCCCGCCCGCCTTGAGGAAGCGATATTTCGTTTCGGCCGGGCGCACGGACCGTCAGGAGTGGGCGGTCGCCGACGAACTGCGGGAATTGGTTTCCTTCCGGACGCTGAATCTGAACGCGGATTGGCCGATGCAGGGAAAGTTTCGCGTCATCTTTTGCCGAAACGTCGTCATCTACTTCGACGAGCCGACCCAGCAGGCGGTCTGGAGCAAATTCGCATCGAAGATGGAGCCCAATGGTTGGCTCTATATCGGCCATTCCGAACGGGTGACCGGCCCCGCGGCTTCGCGGTTCACCAGCGAGGGCGTCACCGCCTATCGGCTCGACGGCGGGAGCCGCGCATGAATCCCGTTCGCGTTTTAATCGTCGACGATTCGGCCACGATGCGCGGCTTGATTTCGGCCGCGTTGTCCCGCGACGCCGGCATCGCCGTGGTCGGGCAGGCCTCCGATCCCTTGGAAGCGCGAGAAGCGATCAAGGCCCTCAATCCCGACGTCATGACGCTGGACGTCGAGATGCCGAAAATGGACGGGCTCGAGTTTCTCGACAAAGTCATGCGCCTTCGGCCGTTTCCCGTGATCATGGTCTCGAGCCTGACGGCCAAAGGGGCGAGCGCCACGATCAGAGCCATGGAGCTCGGCGCCGTCGACTGCGTCGGCAAGCCGTCGATCGACCACCCGAATTCCTTCGATGATCTACCGGCTCGAGTGAAGGCGGCCGCGACCGCGCGTCTACGCAAGCGCGCGGACGAACGCGTCGCGAAGGCGCGCGCGCCCTCGCCGTCCTACCGGTCGGACGGAAAGGTCGTCGCGATCGGCGCCTCGACGGGCGGCGTCGAGGCCCTGATCTCGGTCCTCACGGGATATCCGCAGAATTGCCCGCCGACGGTCATAACGCTCCACATGCCGACGCCGTTCACGAAGTCGTTCGCTCGGCGTCTTGACGGACTGACCGACGCGCGCGTGGGCGAAGCCGAAGAGGGCGCGCCGCTCGAGGCCGGCCGAGTCTATCTCGCCCCCGGCAGCGCCACCCACCTCGAGGTGTCGAATTCCAGTCACTGGCGGTGTCGACTGCAGAGCGAGGATCCCGTCAACGGCCATCGTCCGTCCGTCGACGTTCTCTTCGCTTCGGTGGCCAAGGCGTGTGGTCCCAGAGCGGTTGGCGTCATCCTGACGGGCATGGGGCGGGACGGCGCCGCGGGATTGCTCGCCATGCGCCGCGCGGGCGCCAGGACGCTCGGCCAAAATGAGGTGACGAGCGTCGTCTTCGGAATGCCGAAGGTCGCCTTCGAGTGTGGGGCCGTCGAGAAGCAAGTGTCGCTCGCCGACATCGGGAGGGAGATCCTGAACCTCACGTCAACGCTAAATGGAAAGAGCTAACGAATGTCGCTCGCGGAAAAACTTCGAATCATGGTGGTCGACGACACGTCGGTCAGCCGGGCCCTCATCGTCGACGCGCTCGACCAAATGGGCGTGCGCGGCGTGGTGATCGCCAAAGACGGCGCGTCGGCGCTGAGCACCCTGAAAACGCAGCCGGTGCATCTCGTCATTTCCGACATGAATATGCCGGGGCTCGATGGCCTCGGCTTGCTCAAGGGTCTGCGCGAGCACAAGCCGACGAGCCGCATCGGGTTCATTCTGGTGACCGGCAGCGCCGACAAGACCCTGATCGAGCGAGGCCGACAGTACAACCTGAACAATTATGTCACGAAGCCCTTCACGGTCACTTCGTTGCGGGGGGCCATCGAGGCCGTGGTCGGACGACTGGCATGACGAGCGCCGCGCGCCTGGAGCGACGAATTCACATCGTCCAGGGCGAATATAAAGTGAGCGACGATCCGAACGTGGTGGTCTCGACGCTCCTCGGCTCCTGCGTCGCGGCCTGCATCCGCGATCCGCTCGCCGGCGTGGGAGGGATGAATCATTTTCTTCTGCCGGGAGAGGACGCAAGGTCGCATTCGCACGAAGCCGAGCGGTACGGCGACTATCTGATGGAGCTGCTCGTGAACGGGCTCATGAAGCAGGGGGCTCATCGCGACAGACTCGAGGCCAAGCTGTTCGGCGGGGCGCGAATGATGAGCGGCCTCTCGGACATCGGCAAGAAGAACGCCGAATTCGCGGAGCGCTACCTGAAGTACGAAGGGATCAAGGTCGTCGGCAAGGACCTCGGCGGCCAACGCGGGCGTCGTCTTCAATATTGGCCGGTCTCGGGTCGCGCCAGGCAAAGCTACGTCGTCGCGGGCATCGGCATCGACGATATCGAGATCCTCAAGACGCCGGCGAGCCGCAGCTATGGCGAGGTCGAGCTGTTTTGAACGCACGACGCCGGAGTTCGCGGCGGCGTCGAAGAAAAAAGCAGGAGAAGACTCCATTGTCCCCCATTGCAACGACACTCTGCCGCGTGACCGAGGAACTGCGTAAAGTCGCGGGAAGGTTGGAGAAGGTGCAAACCGCCGTCGGCCGGCTGGTGTTCGATTCCGCCTCGCCGCGCTCGGCGCATTTCCATGATTTGCAGGATCTCGATCGCGCCACTCAGGAAATCGTGGGCATCGCCGCCTTCCTGGAGAGACTGGCGAGCGATGTCCCCGTTGAGTGGTTGGCCGACTCGAAAGGGGCGAGCCTGTCGATCGATCTCCACGAACTCGCTTCGAGTCTCGGACATCACGACGCGGGCGAAGCCGACTCGAGAGAGGCCGCTCCGCACGAGTACGAAATATTCGATTAGCCCGGCCGCGAAGCCATGGAAACCGCGGCCGGCCGGGTCGCCAGGCTCATCGCCGCCGCCGCCAGCACATTGAGGGCCAGCGCGGCGAAGCCGACATTGACGTCGTTGGCTTGCGAGGGAAGGAACGGAAACAGGCTCACGAAAGTGCTGTGGGTGAGCGTAACGTAGGCGACCGTCGCGACGCCGACGACGATCCCCGCGCTCGCGCCCTGCTTCGTCATTGGGTTCCTCGCCATCAGACTGCAGATCAGCGCGGGAAACAATTGGGTGACGAAGGCATAGCCCATCAGCAGCAGAGCGACGATCGTCTGGCCGCCCTGCAGGGTGAAGTAGACCGCGATGAGCGCGACGACGGGAACCAGGCCGCGCGCCGTCAGCGTCACACTGTCCTCTGCGAGATCGGGCTTGAGCGCGCGCAGCACGTCGTTGGCGAGGAGCGTCGAGGCCGAGAGAAGGATCATCGAGCCCGGCACCAGCGCCGTCAGCACGCCCGCCGCGCCGACGACGCCGACGAACCACGGATCGAAGCTTTGGATCGCCAGCTTGAACAGCGACAGGTCGATTTCGCCGCCGGTCAGGCCGGGAACCCTAAGGATCGCTGCGAAGCCGCAGAAGAAGACGAACAGCAGGATCAGCTGATAGAGCGGCAACATCACCGCATTTCGGCGGAAGGTGCGCTCATGCCGGGACGTGAGCGCGGCGGCGAAGGCGTGCGGCCACATGAAGAAGCCCAACGCGGTCAGCGCCACCGTCGACTGGAACCACAATACGCTTTCGCCGGCCGGTTTGAACGTCAGGAACCCCGGCTTGGCGGCGTCGATGGCGCGGAACATTTCGGCGTAGCCGCCGTAATAATGCAGCGGCAGATAGATCCCGAGAAACACCACGACCGCGAGAATGAGAAAGTCCTTCACCACGGCGTTCCACGCCGTGCCGTGCACGCCGGAGATCATGACGTAGATCGTGACCGTCGCGGCGCCGATCCAGACCGCGAGCGTTGGCGAGATGGAGCCGTAGGAGGCGACGGAAACGATGATGCCCAGGCCCTTGAGCTGCAACACGAGATAGGGCACGAGCGCGACCACGCCGACGACGGCGGCGAGGATCCCGAGGCCGGGGCTGTCGTATTTCTTGGCGAAGAAATGCGACTGCGAGATCAGCCGCTCGTGCTTGGCGTAGCGCCAAATGGGCGGCAGCAGCCAGTAGGACAGGATGTAGGCCAACGTGCCGTAGGCGAGGATATAATAGGCAGGCGCGCCCTTGCCGTAGGCGTAGCCGCTGCCGCCGAGAAAGGTGAAGGTGGTGTAGATCTCGCCCGCGGTCAGCAGAAACACGAACGGACCGCCGAACGCGCGCTCCGCCACCGTCCATTGCTCCAGGCTCATGCGCAGGCCGCGACGCGCCGCCAGACCCAGCGCCAGCGCCATGAGCGCGGTGAGGGCGATGATGACAAGCGCGGCGTTCATCGCTGGCCTCCTTCGTGGCCGGACTCCGGTATCCCGTTGGCGGCGTCGAGCGCATAGACGATCGCCATCAGGGCCGACCCCGCAACGACCCAGCCGACGATCCATGCGAGCACGAGAGGCAGGCCGAAAACCAGCGGCTCGACCTGATTGACGAACGCCGTCCCTACGAGAATGCCAAGAACCGGCAATAGCGCCAGCCAACGAGCTCCGCTCATTTTCAAGGTCCCCTGGACGCCTGCGCGAATTGACGGCGCATGCAAAGCTTATGCCGGCGTTCCGCCGCTGCCAAGGCGCGGCCTCGCCGGGCGCTGGCCGGCGGCCGGCGGGGCGAATCAGCCCGCCTCGAAGTGCTGCACGCCTTTGGAACGCTGGCGCTCGATGCGCACGTCGCGCTCCTTGAGGTCGCGCAACGCGACATAGGCCATCGCGGTCATCAGCGCGTCGGAATAGGCGTCGTGCTGGTCGAGCACCGGCAATTTCAGATCATTGAGAAGACTGGCGAAGCGAAGGTCGACCTGCGTGCCGGGCGGCGCGTCGCCGTATTTGCGCTCGTAATAGAGCGCCGACGTCTCGATTCTTTGGTTGGGCAACTCGACGCCGAGGAAACGCCGAACGTGCCTGTTCAGCATCGCGACGTCAAAGTCGAGGTAATAGCCGACCAGCGGCCGGCCGCCGATGAAACGCAGGAAATCGGGAATCACGTGGCGCATGGCGCGTCCGTTCGCGACGTCGGCTTCACGCAAGCGATGAATCTTGATCGCGTCGGGTCTCATTCTCGCCTCGGGGCGCAAAGTCGCCTCGAAGCTCTCGCTGGTCAGGATCCGCGCGCCGCGAATCCTGATCGCGGCGATGGTGACGATGTCGTCCTTGCGCGGATTGAGCCCCGTCGTCTCGCAGTCGATCGAAACCGCTTCGTCGGGCGGCCCGGGCTCGAAGAGGAAACGAAAAGCCGGTTCCTTGAGCATCGCGAGTTGGAAAGGCCGTTTGATCCAGCGCGGCAGCATCGTCAAAACATCGCAAGGGTGAAATGGCGGCGAATGATTTCGCGCAGCTGCTTGACGATCTGGAAGGCGTCGCGCAGCAGGTCGCGCTCCATGCTCGAGAGTTCCGCCGGCCGCACAAGGCTGCCGGACGCCGCTTCGGCGAGTTGCCCGTCGAGGCGAAGCGTCATGAGATAGCGCAGGGCTTGCGTCAGCTCGCGTGCGAAATTCGGCGTAAACGAGCCGAGTTCGGCCAAACGCGCGATGCGCGCGGCCGTGCCCGTTTCGAGCAGGCGATGTTCGATGGCGAGCGAGCGCACGCCGTGCACGATGGGGAAGATGCCGCCCTTTTTCAAATCGAGCGCGTCGCCCTCCTCTTTCGAGGTGACGAGATTGTTGAACAGGCCGATCGGCGTGGGAAAGGCGTCCACGGCGCGCGCGAAATGGGCGAGATAGGCGCGCTCGCCGCTCAGGGCGTCGATCAACTCCAGTTTGGCCCGGCGCAAGAGCTCCGCGTCGCCCGCGACAGCGTCGGCGTCGTAAAAAATCGCGACGTTCATGTGGGCGTGTTCGTCGGGCATGGCGAGCCAACGGCGAAAGTCGGCGCGATACTCCTCGATCGTCTTCGACCATTGCGGATTGACGACCATCACGTCGCCGGGGCAGGGGGGAAAGCCGAAGCTCTCCAGCGCGCCGGTGAACGCCGTGCGGAAAGCCTGCAATTCGCCCTCCGGCACGGGCGCCGAAAGGATCAAGCCATTGTCCTGATCGGTGCGAACCGTTTGCTCGCCGCGTCCCTCGCTGCCCATGACGATGAGGCAGCCGTTGTCGCGGATCGCCGGCGACGCCGTCATCTCGAAGAGTTTGGCGAACAAATGCCGATTGAGGTCGGAGACGATTTCGCAAACGACTTCGACCTTGACGCCCTGGCGGCGCAGCATGCGCGTCTGGCGCTCGATTCCGCCAGCGGCGACCGCGAGTTCGGCCACGCTGCCGGCACGGTCGATGCGGGCGGCGACGAGCTGCGAATTGCCGGCCAGGAAGCTCAAGAGGTCGATGTCTTCGAGAATGCCGACATATTCGCCGTCCTCGAGCACGGCAACGCGGCGCTTGTTGTGCTTGGTCATTTGCAACAGCGCCATCGAGACGAAGTCGTCGGGGGCGACCGAGACGACTTCGTACTGGGTCTCGCCGGCCACGCTCGTCTCGATCGGCAGGCGCTTGAGAATCGCCGCGTTCGACAAATCCGTTCCGGTGATGATTCCGACGCGTTCGCCCTCGCGCACGAACAAGGCTTTGGCTTTGATTTCACGCATCTTCACGGCGGCGCGCTCGATCGAGTCGGAGGCCTCGATGAATGCGGCGGGATGCAGAGCGAGATCGCGCACGCGCGCATTCATCAGCGGGCTCAAGCGCGCGGCTTCCTCCTGGCGCGTCACGGCGTCGAGCTTGCGGGAAATGTCGCGATAGAAGAAGGCGGCAAAGCGCGCGTTGTGGTTGATCAGCCGCAGCGTGACGTCGCGCGGCAGCAGATTGCACAGCGTTTCCTCGCGCGCGACGAAGGCGTTCGATCCGCCGCCTTGAACGAGGGCGCGGCTGTCGAAGGAATCGCCGGGGCCGCGCAAGCTGAGGAGTTCTTTGCCGTCCCGCTCTTCGACGCAGCCCTTGATGACGATGAACAGCGAATCCGGCGCGCTGTCTCGCGCGATGATCGTTTCGCCGGGACGGAAATAGCCGATGTCGAGCGCCGCGCGCACCGCATCGACCTCGCGTGGCGTCAGCCGATCGAATGGCGCGTTGGTCGCATCGAAAGACTTGGGCATTGACCGCCGCCTCCCGCTCGGCGTTCGTCGTGAGCGGTTGGCCGACTCATAGCGGTTTTGCCGGGGCGGGGGAATTGGGCGATGGGCTGAGCCTGGCGGCGGATCGGACCTCGGCCTTTAGACGTCTCGCAGGCGGTGCACGTCGTGAACGACCACGCCGGATTCCGGCATCGCCAACCACTTGTGATGTTTCAAAGTATTTTTCGTGTCCTCGTAGCCGCTCTGCCAATGCTCGCGCATCGAGGTTGCCGAGAAGTCGTAATCCTTGGCGTGGCCTTCATAGGCCTTTTGCTGATAGATCAAATGCAGGATATTGATTTCCGGCAAATTGGCGAGCCGGTTGCGCAGCGCTCGTTCTTCTTCGGTCAAGCGATCGTCGGGAACCTTTGCCAGCGCCTGATAGGCGCGTCGCTTCCATTCCATGATGTGGCGGTACATGTCGGTGTTGTAGCGCGTGCGCGACGAATACATGATGTCCTTGTGGCGGCCGAGCACGTCTTCCATATCGCGCGGCAGATGGCCGCGCGCGCTGAACAGATCGACCTGAAACACCAGCGTGTTCACGCCGTCTTCCTGATCGAGGAGATGCTGCAGCGGCGTGTTCGAGACGATGCCGCCGTCCCAATAGAAGTCCGTCCCGATCTTGACCATCGGCAGCGTCGGCGGCAGGGCGCCTGACGCCATGACATGTTCGGGCCCGATCTCTTCGTTGGCGTTGTCGAAATAGATGAAGTTGCCGGTCTGCACATTGACCGCGCCGACGGCGAAACGGAGCCCGCGCTCGTTGACGAGGGAAAAGTCGACGAGTTCGCCGAGGGTCTCGGCGAGCGGCGAGGTGTCGTAGTGGCTCGTCGCGGTCTTGGCGCCCGCCAGGTTCATCCACGGACTGATCTCGTGCGGCTTGAAGAAGCCGGGCTGTCCGAGAGCGATCGTCATCAGCGAACTCGTCGCGTTGCGCGCGCGGCGAAACACGTCGCCGTCCGGCGTAAAGGCCCAGACGCGTCGATCGGTGATCTTGTCCCAAAAGGCGTGCAGCCGCTCGATGCGGTTTTCGCGCTTATTGCCGGCGATGATCGCCGCGTTGATCGCGCCGATGGAGACGCCCGTCACCCAGTCCGGCTCGATATTGGCTTCGTGCAGCGCCTCGTAGACGCCGGCCTGATAGGCGCCCAGCGCGCCGCCGCCCTGGAAGATCAGCGCGATGCGGTCGCAACGCTCGGGACGCCAGCCGCTGAAGACGCTCTGTTGCTCGTTCGCTCGTTCCGAGCCGACTTTCGCGTCCATGTGCGTCTCCATCCGGTCACAAAAAAAAGCGGAGTCGGAAGTCGGCGATCGTCGCGCCGCAAGGCCCGCCCGCCGCAATTCCGCTCGGCGACGTAAGCAGCGACAAATAACAGCACGGTGACAGGGGGAGGAAATTTGCGCGCCGCTCGCGCCGCATTGATGTCCGTGGGCGTTTTCCGCGCGCTCGTCACATCACCTTCAACAAGATCGCGCAGAAGGGCGAGCGACCCGCGCAACCGCGCGAAACTCATCATCAAGAGGGCGTTCATGGCCGAGCAACGGGTAGCCGTCGTGACGGGGTCGACGAGCGGCATCGGTCTTGGGATCGCGCGGGCCTTCGCCGCCCGAGGCGTGAACGTGCTCATCAACGGATTCGGCGCCGCGGCCGACATCGAGCGCGAACGGCTGGCGATCGAGACCGACTATCGCGTGAAGGCGCTGTATTCGTCGGCCGACATGTCGAAGCCGGCCGAGATCGCCCAAATGATCGACGAGGCCGAGGCCAATCTCGGGCCGGTCGGCGTGCTCGTCAACAACGCCGGGATCCAATACGTCGCGCCGATCGAGGAGTTCCCACCGGAGAAATGGGACCAGATCATCGCGATCAACCAATCCGCCGCCTTTCACGCGACCCGCCGCGTGCTGCCGCGCATGAAGTCGCGCCGCTCGGGCCGCATCCTCAACATCGCGTCGGCCCACGCGCTCGTCGCCTCGCCCTTCAAGTCGGCCTATGTCGCGGCCAAACATGCGATCGCCGGCCTGACGAAAACCGCCGCGCTCGAGGCAGCCGAACACGGCGTCACCGTAAATGCGATCTGTCCCGGATATGTGCTGACGCCGCTCGTCGAGAAACAGATTCCCGACACGGCCAAAGCGCGCGGCATCAGCGAAGCGGAAGTCGTGCGCGACGTTCTCCTGGCGGCCCAGCCGACCAAGCGCTTCGTCACGGTTGAGGAAGTGGCCGCCCTCGCGGTCTTCCTCGCGAGCCCCGCCGCCGCCTCGATCACCGGGGCGATCATCCCGATCGACGGCGGCTGGACGGCGCACTAGCGCGCACGTCCGCATCGTCAAAATTGAGCCGAGTGCGGGCAGGTTCCGGGCGCCGGAATGGAGAGAGCGATGCGCGTTAGCGAAATCCTGGATCTGCCTTCGATGCCGCTCGCCGGACCGAGCTATCCGCGCGGGCCGTACCGGTTCGTCGACCGTCAATATATGATTATTTCCTACGAGACCGATCCCGAGGTCGTGCGCGAGCAATTGCCCGAGCCGCTCGAGCCGCTCGATCGCCCGCTCGTCCATTACGAGTGGATATCGATGCCCAATTCCTCCGGTTTCGGCAGCTACACCGAGTGCGGCCTTGTCATCGGCTGCCGCTACAAGGGCGAAGAGATGAACTTCGTCTCGCAAATGTACCTTGACGACGACCCCCCGATCGCGGCGGGACGCGAGATCTGGGGCTTCCCCAAGAAATACGCGCATCCCAAGCTCGCCGTCGTCAAGGACACGCTGACGGGAACGCTCGAATATTCCGGCGCGCAGGTCGCCTTGGGCACGATGGGCTACAAGCACGAGAGCATGGCGGGCAACGGCGTCAAGACGACCGCCTTGCTCACCAAGACCGCCGTCAATCTGAAGCTCATTCCTGGCGTCGACGGCAATCCCGGCATTTGCCAGCTCGTCGCCTATAATTTGACCGATATCGCCGTCAAAGGCTCCTGGATCGGACCGGGACGGCTGCATCTCGTCCCGCATGTCAACGCGCCCGTCGCCGACATACCCGTGCGCAAAATCGTCGCCGCGCACCATTTCATCGCCGATCTGACCTTGCCCTACGGCCGGATTCTCCACGATTATCTTGCGAAATGAGCGGCCGGCGGCTTGCGAACTCGCCGTTCAAGAATCAGATCAGTCACGCCGCTGCCGCCTCACGCCCGCGGCGCTTTGGTTGCCTTACGTAGGCGTCGCCGCGCTGGCGCTCTGCTCCGGCTGGCCGAGGGACGTCGAGCCGGCTTCGTTGGCGTCTGTGAGCGAGCCTTGAGCGGCGTAGGCGGCGTTCGCCGCGTCGACCGACATTATGTCGGCGGATGAAGGCGCACTAGCCGTGACCGCATTCAGCCGCCAGGTTCTGATCGGACTCGGCGGCTGCGCGACCAGACCGGCCCCATTGGTTTCTGACCCGGACGACGCCTGCTGCGCGAGGGTGTTCCTCGCTGGCTGCCTGCGACTGATATCGTGAATGTTGCTGACGGTCATCAACGAGTCGAAAACGCTCAAAGACATAGCGGTTCCTGCAAATCTGAAAGAAGCGGGGGGCCTTGAAATCTAGATTAAGCGCTTTAAGTTCAGGTCAGCGAAAGCATGAAATATGCAGTCGACGCGTTATCTCTTCGTTTGGGATGACGACGCAGCGAATCGAAGCGCTGGCGGCCGATCGGCAGGAGAAATGCGCTGTTGAAGACCGCGCCCCGGCTCGCCCCGCGGCGGGCGCACATTTTTCTTGCCCGACGCGCCCAATCTTGTTAGTTAGCCCGCGCGTTTGGTCTTGCGGCCGGACGCGTCAACCCACGAGTTCTCGACGCCGGCGCCTGCGCCGGCCCGCCTTTTCAAGAGGCGGCGATGGGCCCCACGAAGCCGAGCGCTTGTGGGCCCGAACCGGCGACGGGAGCTTTTCGTCAACGCCAACCCCCCGCCGGCGCCGCCCAAAAAGGGCTCCTTAGGAGAGAAAATGTCCGTATCCACCGTCTCCGCGCCGACGCGCGAGGATTTTACCGCTCTATTGAACGAGACCTACGGCGAGAACGAGGCCTTTGAAGGCTCCGTCGTCAAGGGCCGGGTCGTCGCAATCGAAAAAGACATGGCGCTCATCGATATCGGTCTGAAGACCGAGGGCCGCGTGGCGCTGAAGGAATTCACCAATCACGGCCGCGACGCGGCGCCGATGGTCGGCGACGAAGTCGAGGTCTATCTCGAGCGCATCGAGAACGCGCTCGGCGAAGCCGTCATTTCGCGCGACAAGGCGCGCCGCGAGGAGAGCTGGGTCAAGCTCGAGCAGGCCTTTGAGAAGAACGAGAAGGTCGACGGCGTCATCTTCAATCAGGTCAAGGGCGGCTTCACCGTCGACCTCGACGGCGCCGTGGCCTTCCTGCCGCGCAGCCAGGTCGACATTCGTCCGGTGCGCGACGTCGCGCCGCTGATGAACGTCACGCAGCCCTTCCAGATCCTGAAGATGGATCGCCGTCGCGGCAACATCGTGGTGTCCCGCCGCACGGTTCTCGAAGAGAGCCGCGCCGAGCAGCGCCACGAGATCGTCGCCAACCTCGCTGAAGGGCAGGTCATCGAAGGCACCGTCAAGAACATCACGGATTACGGCGCGTTCGTCGATCTCGGCGGCATCGACGGCCTGCTGCACGTCACCGACATCGCTTGGCGGCGCGTCAATCATCCGAGCGAGGTGTTGAGCATCGGCCAGACGGTGAAGGTGCGCATCATCAAGATCAACCACGAGACGCACCGCATTTCGCTCGGCATGAAGCAGCTGCAGGAAGATCCCTGGGCCGCGATCGAGGCGCGCTATCACGTCGGTCAGCGCCTCAAGGGCCGCGTCACCAACATCACCGACTACGGCGCGTTCGTCGAACTGGAGCCCGGCATCGAGGGCCTCATCCACGTCTCGGAAATGTCCTGGACCAAGAAGAACGTCCATCCCGGCAAGATCGTTTCGACCAGCCAGGAAGTCGAGGTTCAGGTGCTCGAAGTCGACGCCTCCAAGCGCCGCATTTCGCTCGGGCTCAAGCAGACGCTGCAGAATCCCTGGGAGGCTTTTGCGGCCAAACATCCCGTCGGTTCGACGGTCGAGGGCGAGGTCAAGAACAAGACCGAATTCGGCCTGTTCATCGGCCTGGACGGCGACGTCGACGGCATGGTGCATCTCTCCGATCTCGACTGGTCCAAGCCGGGCGAGCAGGCGATCGAGGAGTACAAGAAGGGCGACAATGTCAGCGCCAAAGTTCTCGACGTCGACATCGAGAAGGAGCGCATCGCGCTCGGCGTCAAGCAGCTCGCCACCGATCCCTTCGCCGCCAAGAAGGTGAGCGAAGAGGGCGGCGAAGGCGAGTTGCGCAAGGGCTCGGTCGTCACCTGCGAGGTCATCGAGGTCAAGGAAGGCGGCATCGACGTCAAGATCGCCGGCACGGACCTGGTGGCGTTCATCAAGCGCAACGAGCTCGCGCGCGATCGCGGCGACCAGCGTCCCGAGCGTTTCTCGGTCGGCGAAAAGGTCGACGCGCGCATCACGCAGTTCGACCGGCGCGCGCGCAAGGTCGCGGTGTCGATCAAGGCGCTTGAAGTGGCCGAGGAAAAGGAAGCAATCGCGCAGTACGGCTCGGCCAACTCGGGGGCTTCGCTCGGCGACATCCTCGGCGCGGCGCTGAAGGCCCGCGACAAGGCGGAAAAGCCGAAGAAGGGCGAGTGATCGGGTAGCCGCTCGCGCGGGGCCCTCATCCGGCCGGCTGGCGCCGACCACCTTCTCGCGCAAGCAGGAGAAGGGAAGCGCCCCCTCTCCCGCTTGCGGGAGAGGGCCGCGGTGAGGGCGGCGCCCCCGATCTGGCCCCTACGCCACCAGGCCGGCGTCGGCGTGAACCGCCGCCCGCTGGGTGGCGCCCGGGCAGGTCTTCAGGCGTTCGCGCAGGTCGCCGACGAGCCAGTGGCTGGCGCGCCCGAGCGCGCGCCCGCGCTCATGAACGACATAGATCGGCAATTCGACGGGAACGCTGTGCGCGATCGCGAGCCGTTTCAGGCGGCCGGCGGCGATATCGGCCTCGACCATGTGCCGCGGCATGTTGCACCAGCCGAAGCCGGCGAGCAGAAACTCCAGCCGCGTCGCGAGATCGGCGAAGCGCCAGATATGGGGGCTGACCACCCCGCCCTGCATGTTCTGCGTCATCGACGTGCGATCGGTCAGCACGAGCTGCACGTGCGGCTCCAGCGCTTCGCGCGCGATCGGGGCGCTCGCCCGGGCGAGCGGATGATCGGCGGCGACGACGGGAATGAGCGCGATGCGGGTGAGAAACTCGGCGTTGAGATCGCGCGGCGGCCCCGCGGGCAGGGTGTAGATCGCCATGCGCGCGGCGCCTTCGCGCAGGCGCTGTTCGGCGCCGCCGAGCGCCTCGGTGAACACGGTCGCCGGCAGCTTCGGGAACTCGCCGCGCAGCGCGTTCAGGCTCATCATCAACAATGGCATCGGGAAGATTGCGTCGACCGCGAGCGTTAGTTCCGGCTCGACGTCCTCGGCCATGCTTTCCGCTCGGGCGCGCATCGCTTTGGCGCTTTCGAGGATCGCGCGTGCGTCCTTGACGACGGCGAGGCCGGCGTCGGTCAGAACCGGCGTTCGCGTCGAGCGGTCGAACAAGGCGATTCCCAGCGTCGCCTCCATCGACTGAACGGCCTGGCTGATCGCCGACTGCACGCGGCCGAGCCGCCGCGCCGCCGCCGAAAAGCTGCCGGCCTCCTCGACCGCAACGAGAACCCGCATCTGGTCAAGCGTCAGGGGATCGAACATCCATCACCTCAACTGATATGTTCCACCAAAATTTTGCCGATTGCAATGATGGAATGCCCCCCTCATTTATTGTGCACCGCAACTTGCGCCGAAGGAAACCGCCAATGACAATTCATGTGCCCCACCACAAGCTCCTCGCCGCCGACGCCATCGCCCAGATCTTCACGGACGCACGGACGCATAACGGCTTCCTCGACAAGCCGGTCTCCGACGAATTGCTGCGTCGCGCCGTCGAGCTCGCCGAAATCGCGCCCACCAGCGTCAACCAGTCGCCGATGCGCATCGTCTTCGCGCGCTCGAAGGAGGCCAAGCAACGGCTCGCGCCCGCGCTGATGCCGGGCAACCTCGAGAAGACGCTCGCCGCGCCGGTCGTCGCGATCGTCGGCTACGACGTCAAGTTCTACGAGCATCTGCCGTTCCTGTTCCCGCACATGGACGTCAAGGGTTGGTTCTCCGGCAACGCCCAATTCGCCGAGCGCAGCGCGTTCCAGAACGGCACGTTGCAGGTCGCCTATCTCATTCTTGCGCTGCGCGCCGTCGGCCTCGACACCGGCCCGATGACCGGCTTCGACAACGCCAAGGTCGACGCCGAGTTCTTCGCCGGGACCGACGTGAAGTCGAACGTGCTCGTCAACATCGGCTACGGCGACGCTTCCAAGCTGTTCCCGCGCAGCCCGCGCTTTTCGTTCGATGAGATCGCCAAAATCCTCTGAGGCATTTATGACTATATGAGATAATCATTATCGCGCGGGCTCCGAGCCCGCGCGACCGCTGGGGGGCGGAAGGCCGAAACACGAATAGAGGCGACTCATGAATTTCGCCATTTTTCCCCCCGCCTGGACTCCTTATTTTCAGGCTATCCTGCGCATCATGACCGGGCTCCTGGTTCTCGAGCACGGAACCGGAAAGCTGCTGAACTTCCCCGTCATTCCTGGCATCGAGCAGATGATGCCGCACGGCTTGCTGCTCTTCACCGGCGGCGTGGAGTTGATCGGCGGCGCTCTGATCGTGGTCGGCTTCCTGACCCGTCCGGCGGCGTTCATTCTCTCGGGCTTCATGGCCGTGGCCTATTTCATGGCTCATTTCCCGCAGGGCTTTTTTCCCGTCAACAATCACGGCGAACTGGCGGTTCTCTACTGCTTCGTTTTCTTGTACGTCGCCGCGGCCGGTCCGTCCGTTTGGGCGGTCGACAAGGCCTAAGTCCTTCCGCCGCTCGATTTCCCTCGAGCGGCGGTTTTCCTACGGCTTCGCCGGCCAGAACGCGCCGCCGGTCAGCGGCCGCGGCGCTCCCGTCGTCGTCGGCAGGGAAATCGGCAGTCCCTGGCGCGATCGCAGCGCGAGATAGGCGAAGCACTGCGCTTCCACGACGTCGCCGTCGTAGCCGATCGCCTCGATCGGATCGACGCGCGCCTCGAGCCGCCGGGCGAGGGCGCGCATCAGCGTCAGATTGCGCCGTCCGCCGCCGCACACCAGCCACCGCGACGCCTTCAGCGAAAAATGGCGCGAGGCCGCCGCGGTCGCTTCGACGGTGAAGGCGGCAAGCGTCGCCGCCCCGTCGGCGTCGCCGAGCGCTTCGACCGCGCGCGCGACGTCGTGAAAATGATTGCGGTCGAGCGACTTGGGCGGCGACCGATCGAAATAGGCGTCGCGCAGGAAGCGCGCCACCAGCTCCCGGTCGACGCGGCCGGCCGCCGCCAGCGCGCCGCCTTCGTCGTGAGTGACGCCCAGCCGCTTGGCGACGAAGTCGTCGATCAGCGCATTGGCGGGGCCGGTGTCGAAGGCGATGATTTCGCCCTTGGCGCCGAGATAGGTGACGTTGCCGACGCCGCCCCAGTTGAGCAGCGTCAGCGGGCGCTCGAGCCCCGCGCTCATCGCCGCGTGGTAGAGGGGAACGAGCGGCGCGCCTTCGCCGCCGGCGGCGACGTCCGCGGCGCGAAAATCATTGACGACGCCGATTCCCAGCGCCGCGGCGGCGCGCGCGCCGTCGCCGAGCTGGCGTGTGAATCGCTCGTGCGGTCGATGCAGAACCGTCTGGCCGTGCAGCCCGACGAGCGCGACGCTTTTCCTGTCGATGTCGAATTTTTCCAGAAAAGCCGTGACAGCGGCGACATGGGCGTCGGTGACGGCGCGTTCGAGCTCTTCGAGCGGCCTTAGCGCCTGATCCGGGTCGGCGACGACCTCGCGAAGCGCGCCCTTGACGTCGGAAGGGTAGGGGAAAGTCGCGCCCGGGCCCGTCTCGACGCGCGCGCGCCCGTCGCTTCGAATCAGCGCGACGTCGATCCCGTCCATCGACGTGCCGCTGATCGCGCCGATGGCGGTGGCGAGGTCCGCCCCGCCGGCGCTCATTCGGCTGGCCCGACGATCGCCGTCAACGCGCCGACGCCTTCGATCGAACCCTCGAGGCGGTCGCCCGGCAAGACCGGCCCGACGCCCGCCGGCGTGCCCGTGAAGATCAGATCGCCGGGGCCGAGATGATAAAATTCCGAGAGATGCGCGATGATCTCGGGGACCGACCAGACCATCGCGCCGATGTCGGACGACTGGCGAACGACGCCGTTCTGACTAAGTTCGATGCGCCCGCTCGCGGGGTGGCCGATGCGCGAGGCGGGCGCGATTGGCGAGACCGGGGCGCTCGCCTCGACGTCCTTGCCCAGGGTCCACGGACGCTGCTTGGCGCGCTCGGCGAGCTGCAGGTCGCGGCGCGTCATGTCGAGGCCGCAGGCGTAGCCGTAGATCGCGCCGGGCGCGTCGGCCGCAGCCGTCTTGAACGCCGGGGCGCCGATCGCGACGACCAGCTCGCATTCGAAGTGATAGTTCGTCGTCCCCGGCGGGTAGGGGATCGTCGCCCCGGACTCGCGAAGCGCCGTCGCGCTCTTGGAGAAATAGAAGGGTTTCTCGCGATCGATGGCTTGCCCCATTTCGCGGGCATGGTCCTCGTAATTGCGCCCGACGCAGAAGATTCGCGCCACGGGATAGCGCAGATCGAGGCCCTCGACGGCGAGCGAGGGGACCGGCCGGGGATCGAACAGAAATTGGCTCATCAGCGTCGCTTCTCGTTTTGATGGGCACCGGGAACCCATAGCACGTCGCCGCGGCCGAGGTCGTTGGCGTAGCGCGCGGCGACGAACAGATAGTCCGACAGCCGATTGATGTAGGCCAGCGCCGGCGCGCCGACCGTTTCGCCGGGAATCGCGGCGAGGGCGACCATGTGGCGCTCGGCGCGCCGGCAGATCGCGCGCGCCTGGTGCAGCGCCGCGGCGGCGCTCGTTCCGCCGGGCAGCACGAACGAGCGCAGCGGCGCCAGTTCGGCGTTGAGGGCGTCGATGTCGCGTTCGAGCCGTTCGACCTGACTGGGCGCGACGCGCAGCCGCGAGCGAGCCTGCGGGGCGCTCGCCTCGCCCTTGGCGGGCGGCGCGCAGAGGTCGGCGCCGAGATCGAAGAGATCGTTTTGGATGCGCGCGAGCGTCAGGTCGATGGCCGCGAGGCGGGGATCGCCCGGCGCGCCGGTCGCGAGACGGGCTAGACCGATCGCGCAATTCGTCTCGTCGACCTCGCCGTAGGCGGTCACGCGCGGGTCGAACTTCGGCCGGCGATCGCCGTCGCCGAGGCCGGTGGTGCCGTCGTCGCCGGTGCGAGTGTAAATGCGATTGAGGCGGACCATCGATTCGTACCTAATGCGTTCGCGTCAGCAGCACGACGACGACGATGACGATGGCGAGGAATTGCAGTCCCACCCGCCATCGCATCAACTTCTGCGACGTATTGCTCGCCCCCTCGCGCATCATGTTGACGAGTCCGAGAACGAGGACGACGGCGACCGCGAGAATCGCGACGGTGACGGCGGCGTTCGGGATGGACGGCATGAGCGGGTTCCGGGCGACGGAGGTCTGTTTCAATCTAAAGACATCATGCTCCAGAGCCAAGCCGCTTGTACGGAGCGCAGCGCTCTTGGCCAAACCGAGCGGCATTGGGAGCGGCGGATGACGGCCGGCGGTTCGAATTTCGGCTGCCGAGCCGGGGCGGACCTTTCGCAGTGCGCGTCGCGTGGCGGCTCGCGACCCGTAGCGGCGGTCTCCGACAACGCTGATTGCGCGACGGTCTTTCCCGCCGTAGCTTGCATCGCAAGAAGACAAGCCGCCCGACACGCCCGCAATCGCCGAGGAGGGATGAATGTATCGCAAGATGCTGGTCGCCAACGATGGTTCGCCGGGCGGCGCCAAGGCGTTAGAAGGCGCGCTAGAGCTCGCCAAGCGACTCGGCATCGCCCTCGCCATGGTCTGCGTCGAGGATGTGCCGCGTTTTCCCGCCGTCGTCGACGTGGTCGCCGAGGCGCAGGCGGAAAGAACGAGCGCCTTCGATTCGGTCGTCAACTCGGCAAAGACGCTGGCGCAGGCCCAAGGCGTCCCATTCGATGCGCAGATCGTCGCTGGGCATCCGGTGCCGAGAATCGTCGAAATCGTCGAGCGCGGCGGCTATGACTTGCTCGTGGTGGGCTTCCTCGGCCACTCCGCGCTGTACGATCACCTGATCGGCAGCACTGCCGATCGTCTGGTTGCGCTTGCGCCTTGCACGGTGGTGGTCGTGAAATGAGCGCACGGTTCGGCGGCGTGGCCGGTTTGGCCGCGTCTGTCGCTCGCCCGCGGGCGGACCCGATTCCGCCCCATCGGCCATTCAACCTGCCCCGCCGCCGCTGACGATCAATCGCGTTTCAACAGCCGTTCGAGGTAATCGCGTTCGTCGCTCGAGCGGTTGGGATCGGCGAGGCGCCGGCGCAGCTCCTCCAAAACGCGCCGCGCGCGCTCGGCGACGTCGGCGCCGCCGTTGAGCGCGCCTTCCATAGAGCCGCGCTGGTCGCCGAGTTCGCGTCCCAACGGGTCGCGCCCCTGCCTCAGACCGCCGGGACGCCGGGCGGTCGCCGTGAATCCGCCTTGACCGCGGCCCTGCATCTGCTGCTGTAGGTCCTGCGCGCCTTCGCGCAGGGCCTGCAGCGCGCGACCCTGCGCTTCGACGGCCTGGCTTTTGCCGGTTCGCCCCATCTCGCCCCGCGCGTCGTCCTGTCCCTGGCCGTCCTTCGCCTGGCCGTCTCCCTTCAGATCGCCTTCGGCCTCCTTCATGGCGCCTTCGGCGTCGTCGAAGCCTTTTTCGCCTTTCATGCCGAGGCCTTTGAGCCGCCGCTGCGTCTCGGCCAGACGGTCGCGCAGCTCGCGCTGGCGCTGTTCAAGCGTCGGCTCGGCTTTCGACTTGCCCTCGTTCGCCTCGGGCGCCGCCTCGCGGCGCATGTGCTCACGCTGATCGCGCCGGAAGGTGTCGTCGCGTAGCGTCTGTTGATCGCGCAGCAGCTTTTCGAGTTCGCTCAATTGCTTGCGCATCTCGCGCTCGGCCGGACTCGCCTGGGCGTCGCGCGCGCTCTTCATGTTCTCGAACATGCCCTGCAATTGATCGAGCATCGCTTCGGCGTCCTGCCGCGCGCCGTTGCGCGCGGTGTCCTCGAAGCGATCGAGTAGGCTCTCCAGGTCTTTTTCCTCCATCGGCGCGGCGTCCGCATCTTCGCCGGCGTCTTGTTGCGCGAGGTCGCCCATGTAGCGCTCAGCGGCGTCGCGCAATTCCTTGGTCAGGGCGCGAATCTCCTCGTCGTCGGCGCCGCGCTGAAGCGCCTCGCGCAGCTTTTGCTCGGCCGCGCGCAGATCGCGCTGGGCCTGCGACGCGTCGCCGTTTTCGATTTGCACCGCCATCGCCCACAAGAGATCGGCGACCGCGATGAGATCGGGATCGCCGCGCGCCGCCGCGAGGCGCGATTGCACGGCGCGCAGACCGAGAAACACCCCGGCGCGCGTCTGAAAGACGTCCGGCGCGATGAGCAGAGCCTCGATCGCCTTGGCGAGGCGGGCGCGATCGTGGTCGGGATCGAGGATGAGGCCGCGTCGCTGCTCGACGAGCGCGCGGGCGAGCGGATTCTGGAAATTACGCTGCGGCAGCGTGATCGCGATCGGCGCGCTCGCGCCGGCCTCGCCGGAAAGGCCGGTCGCCTTCAGCGTCATGACGACTTCGGCGCCCGCCCAGGGATGTTCGGAAAGATCGCTGGTCGTGCTCGCCTGGCCGGTTCCGCTTGCCGTGCTCGGCAATTGCAACGGCAGCTTCGGCGCCGGGATCAGCGCGCGCGGCGGCGGCGTCGCGCCGACGCCGCCCGGCTTCGAAAATTCAGCCTCGGCGCTCGCCACGCCATAGCGGTCGGCGAGCGCGTAATGGAGCGTCAACGCGCCGCTCAAATTCGCGCGGGGCGGATCGATCAGCGTAATCGTCGGCGCGCCGGCCGCGATCCCGGCGATATCGAACCTCGCGAACGGCGAGCCGTCGCGCAACAGCGTGAACGCGCCGTCGCCGCGAACGGTCCAGCGCCGTTCGATCGGCGCCTTCCCCGCGGGCGCGTTCTTGTCGCCGGCCAGGGGCGTCAGCGCGCCCTCGACGCGGGCTTCGATCGCGCTCGCGTCGGCCCGCAGGACGAGAATCGAGCCCTCGGGCGCGACGATTTTTTCCGGCGCGCCTGCTCTGGGAGAGACGTCGATGAGGATCGGCGGCTTGCCGGTGTAGGCGGGCGGATCGATCCAGGCGTCCACGCGCGCGGCCGCGGCCGCGGCCGAACCGCCGCGCCAGTCGAACGCGGCCGCGACGCGCCCATACCGTTCGGGCCCCGCGACGATGGCGGCGCAGAGCGCGAGGACGAGGGCGCCGAAACGCAGCGCGCGCGGGTCGCGCAAGGCCATTCGCGGCGCGGGGGCGGCGGGCGCGATCCCAGCGACCTGCTGGGCGAGGCGGCGCCGGTGGAGGATCCAAAGCACGTTCGTCGTCGGATCGTCCCCGGGAATGGCGAGTCGATCCGCCAGAGAGGCGGCCGGCCGATGCGGCATGTGCGCGTCGCGGTCGAGACGATGAAGCGTCTCCTCGCGCGTCGGCCGCCGCAGGCGCGCGAGCGGGGCGAGCGCGGCCAGCAAGAACGCTGCGAACAGCGCGACGCCGGCGATGCGGCCCACGCGGGGGGCGTCCAACCAGACGCCGAACCACGAGGCCGCGAGAAACAGGGCGAGAAGCGCCCCGGTCCAAGCCAGCGGCGGCCAAGCGCGCTCGAAGAGGAGGACCGCCTCGGCCCGCCGCGCCAGAGCGTCAAGCGTCGCGTCGCCCGCGCCCGCCTTCGCGTCGGCCGCGCGCGGCTTCGCGTCGCGCAGATCGCCGTGCTTCGGTTCGCCTGAATCCAACGCGTTTCTCCTCGACGGCGGCGTCATGCGCGCCGGAAGCGACGCTTCACCCTGACCTCAACCAAGGCGGAATTTTGTCCAGGCCGATCAAGTCGGCGTAGGTCGGCCTCGGACGCACCACCGCGTATTCCGCTCCCTTGACGAGCGTTTCCGGGACGAGAAGACGCGTATTGTAGGTTCCGGCTTGAACGGCGCCATAAGCGCCGGCGGACATGACCGCAAGCAAATCGCCCGCCTTCGGCTCCGCCATGTCGCGATCGAGCGCGAGGAAGTCCCCGCTTTCGCAGACCGGGCCGACGATGTCGGCGCGCAGCCGCGCAGCGTCGGCGGGCGGCTGCGCGAGCGGCAGGCATTCGTGATACGCGTCGTAGAGCGTCGGGCGGATCAGGTCGTTCATCGCCGCGTCGACGATAACGAAATTTCTGCCGTCGCCGTGTTTGACGTAGAGCACCGAGGTCACGAGCACGCCGGCGTTGCCGACGATGAGGCGTCCCGGTTCGAAATAGACCTTGCAGCCGAGTTCGCGCGTGCGGCGGGCGACGATTTCAGCGTAATGCTTGGGGTGAGGAGGCGGCTCGTTGTCGAAGCGATAGGGGATGCCGAGGCCGCCGCCGACATCGATATGATCGATCGCATGGCCGTCGCTGCGCAACTCGCGCACGAAATCGGCGAGCAGCGCGAAGGCGTCGTCGAAGGGCTGCATGTCGGTGATCTGCGAGCCGATGTGCATGTCGACGCCGGATACGGCGAGGCCGGGCAGGGCGCGCGCGCGCGCATAGACGGCGCGCGCGCGGGAGATCGGGATGCCGAACTTATTTTCCGACTTGCCCGTGGAGATCTTGGCGTGCGTGCGCGCGTCGACGTCCGGATTGACGCGAATGGCGATGCGCGCGATTCTGCCGCGCGCCGAGGCGATCTCGGAGAGCGCCTCGAGCTCCGGCTCGGATTCGACGTTGAAGCACAGGATGTCTTCCTCGAGCGCCAGCGCTATTTCGGCGCGGGTCTTGCCGACGCCGGAAAAAATGATCTTGTCCGCGGGAACGCCGGCGGCGCGGGCGCGGCGCAGTTCGCCCTCGGAGACGACGTCCATCCCCGCGCCCATGCGCGCCAGGGTCGTGAGCACCGCCTGGTTGGAATTGGCCTTCATCGCGTAGCAGACGAGCGCAGGGGAATCGGCGAAGGCGGAGCTGAAGACGTGAAAGTGCCGCTCGATGGTCGCGCTGGAATAGCAATAGAACGGCGTGCCGATCTCGCGGGCGATTCGCGCGAGATCGACGTCCTCGGCGTGCAGGGCGCCGCCGCGATAGGCGAAATGGTTCATGGCGGCGAAGGGCTTTACAATAGCGGATCGAGGACGAAAGGCGCCTTGGGCGGCGTGATCGGCGGCGGCCTGTGGGGGCCCTGGGGCGTCATGGCGTCGCTGCTCGACGGCGTGGCGACGGCGTTCGGAGTCGGCGGCGGCTCGAGAGGACCCTTACGGCCGCAGCCCGACGCGCCGAGCGCCAGGCCGACGACCAGAAAAAGCGCGGCGACGCGCGGGGCGGAAATTTGCATAGGGGCTACGATCACGAAACGGCTCCGGCAAAGGCGCCGCACTATACCCAAAAGTTGCGGCGTTGCGAGGGGAGAAGCGCGCAGCGGACCTCCCGCTGCGGTTTGCCTGCGGATTTCCCCCTGGGGTTACGCCGCCAGCGGTGGGCTCCAAGCAGAGAGGCCGCCGCCGTCAGCGATTGATGAGCCAAATGACGAGCGAGAGGACGATGCTCAGCAGGATGCAGGTGGTGATGGGAAAATAGAACGAGCCATGCTCGCCGCGAACATAAATGTCCCCGGGCAAGCGGCCGAGGCCGAGCTTGCCCAGCCAGGGCCAGAGCAGGCCGGCCGCGGCGATGGCCAATCCGATGACGATGAGGGCGCGTTGCATCGTAGTGTTCCTCGCCGCGCCATATAGCAGCTGCGGCGAGAGCGCGCTTATCTCGTTGCGGCTCGGCGGCGCCGTGGAGAACCCATGGGGTCGGCCTTCAGTGCGGCGGCGTCGGAGCTGCGAGTCACAGCGCCTTCGCCGCTCACGCCTGCGTCAAGCGCCGCGCGACGCGGCGCCCGCGCGCTTCAGCCGCGTCACGGCGTTGTCGAGCGCGCTGAGGAAATTCGAGCGGTCGCGCGGGCCGAAGGCTTTCGGCCCCGACGTCGCTTGTCCCGTCGAGCGCAAGTGGTCCATCAGGTTGCGCGTCGCCAGCGCCATGCCGATCGAGCTTTCGCTGAAGCGCTTGCCGGTGGGGGCGACGACCTCGGCGCCCGCTTTGACGCAGCGGCTCGCCAGCGGAATGTCGGAGGTGACGACGATCGCGCCCGGCCCGGCCCGCTCGGCGATCCAGTCGTCCGCCGCGTCGGCGCCCGCCGCGACGACGACCCGTTCGACGCCGGCCACGCGGGGGATCAGGATCGGGCTGTTGGCGACGACGAACACCTTGAGCCCGTAGCGAGCCGCGACCCGATAGGTCTCGTCCTTCACCGGACAGGCGTCGGCGTCGACGAAGATGCGCAAATGCGGTCTGGCGGCCTCCATGGCCGGGGGATGTACGCGATTTTGCGCGGCTGGGCCAAACCGGTGCGCAGGAATGCGGCAGAGCGCCGGTAAATGCCTGGATGCAACCGGCCGCGCCGCCGTTCGGGATCGCGATGTCGCCGGGCGTCTTTCCTCGGCCGAATAGGCGCGTTATAAAAGGTTTCATGGCTGACGAACCCGAAAACCTCGTTCTCCCGTTGCTCCGCGGCATTCGCGGCGATGTGGCGACCGTCCGCGCCGAGATGGCGACCAAGGCCGAGCTGAAAGCCGAAATCCATTCGCTGCGCGCCGACGTCGCTTCGGACCTCGCGGCGATGCAGGCCAAGGCTGATGCCCAGCATAAGGTCACGCGCGATCAGATCGCCGGATTGCGCCGTGCGGTGGTCGAGTATCATTCGGCGGTCATCGGCCATGGGGTTCTGATCAGCGAGCTCGAAGCGCGCATGCGCCGGGTCGAGCAACACCTCAATCTTCCCGCGATCGACGCCCACTGAGGCGTTTGCACAGCCGCCCTTGCGCCGGGGCCGCGCATAGTCCAAATAGGGCATGGGAGGTTGGCGAAGGACGTACCGCTCGCCAACCGGGTCAGGTCCGGAAGGAAGCAGCCCTAACGAGCCAGGGCGGGTCTTTGTCCAACCTCCTACCGCCCAACCCCTTGCCGTCCCGCGCTCGGGCCGCAGCGGCGCCGGGCCGTCGAACCCGAGCCTTTGGCGCATGAATGAACTGAAAGCGCCTGAACAGAGCGCCGCCGTCGAGCCTTCGCTCGGCCTGGATCCCGTTCCCGAAGCCGTGAACGGCGCGACGCCCTACCGCGTGCTCGCGCGCAAATATCGCCCCGCCCGCTTCGAGGATCTGATCGGCCAGGAGCCGATGGTGCGCACGCTCGCCAATTCCTTCGCCGCCAACCGCATCCATCAGGCCTATATCCTGACCGGCGTGCGCGGCGTCGGCAAGACGACGACCGCGCGCATTCTCGCGCGGGCGTTCAACTACAGCGTTCCCGGCAAGATCGACCGGCCCAGCATCGAGATGCCGGAACTCGGCGAGCACTGCCAGGCGATCATGGAATCGCGCCACGTCGACGTCATCGAGATGGACGCGGCTTCGCACACCGGCATCGACGACGTGCGCGAGATCATCGAGAACGCGCGCTATCGCCCCGTTTCGGCGCGCACCAAGGTCTATATCGTCGACGAAGTGCACATGCTTTCCAAACAGGCGTTCAACGGCCTGTTGAAGACGCTCGAAGAGCCGCCCGAGCACGTCAAATTCCTGTTCGCGACCACCGAGATCGAGAAGGTGCCGATCACCGTGCGCTCGCGCTGCATCCGCTTCGATCTCAAGCGCATCGAGACGGGCGCGATGGTGCGCCATTTGGAGAAGATTTGCGCCGCCGAAGGCGTCGTCGCGGAACCTGACGCGCTGGCGCTGATCGCGCGCGTCGCGGAAGGGTCGGTGCGCGACGCGCTGTCGCTGCTCGACCAGGGCATCGCGCATGGCGCGCAGGGGCGCGTCGAGACCGGCGATATTCGCGCCATGCTCGGGCTCTCCGACAGAAGCGAAGTCATCGATCTCTTCGTCCATGCGATGGCGGGCGAAATCGCGCCCGCGCTCGATCTGATGGCGCGCCTGCATCTCAACGGCGCCGATCCGGCGGAGCTTCTCATCGAGCTGGCGGAATTCTGCCATTTCGTCACGCGCGCCAAGCTGGCGCCGAGCGGCGTCGACGACGCCGCGATCAGCGAGAACGAGCGCCGCCGCGGCGCCGAGCTGGCGCAAAGGCTGAATCTGGGGCCGCTGACGCGCGCCTGGCAGATCCTCATCAAGGGCGTCGAGGACGTGAAGGATTCGCCGCGACCGCTCGCATCGGCCGAAATGGCCCTGATTCGCCTCGCCTTCGCCGCCGATTTGCCAACGCCGGAAGACGCGCTGCGCAAATTGGCCGAATCCGGCGAAACCTCGCCGCGACCCGCGCCCCTCGGCGCCGCGCCCGCCGGCCCGACGCGATCCTCCTCGCCGAGCGGCGGAGCGTCGGCTTTGCGCGTCGCCGCGCCGCCGGCGCCCGAGCGAAGCGCGCCAACGAGCGCGCCGCGCCTCGCGCGCTTCGAGGACGTCGTCGCGCTGGCGCGGGTCAAACGCGACATTAAGCTCTGTCAGGCGCTCGAAGGCGACGTGCGGCTCGCCCGCTTCGAACCGGGACGCATCGAATTTTCGCTCGTCGAGGGCGCCTCGTCCGCGATCGTCCAGGCTCTGTCGCGACGCCTCGCGGAATGGACGGGCGAGCGCTGGATGGTGACGATCGCCGCCGGAGCGAGCGCCCCGACCCTGCGCGAACAGGCGGCGGCGCGGCATTCCGAGCGCCTGAGCGGCGTCGGCGACCATCCGATCGTGCGCAAGGTTCTCGAGCGCTTTCCCGGCGCGCGAATCGTCGACGTGCGCGCGCCCGACATCGCTCCGGCCGCGCCAACCCCCGCTGGCGACGACGATGTCGCCTACGCCGATTCGCTCGGTGACGACGATCTCTAAACGTTG
Source organism: uncultured Alphaproteobacteria bacterium (assembly GCA_963842835.1). Classification (GTDB taxonomy): domain Bacteria; phylum Pseudomonadota; class Alphaproteobacteria; order Rhizobiales; family Beijerinckiaceae; genus Roseiarcus. The sequence goes on from CAWJIB010000001.1 coordinate 342,107, forward strand.
GAGCTGACATGGTCGACATTATGGGAATGATGAAGAAGGCGCAGGCGATGCAGGCCAAGCTCGCCGACGCGCAGGAGGAATTGTCGCGCCTCGAGGTCGAGGGACAGTCGGGCGGCGGCATGGTGCGAATCACGCTGTCGGGCAAGGGCGAGATGCGGGCGATTCATCTCGATCCGTCGCTGTTGACGCCCGAGGACAAGGACATGACCGAGGATTTGATTCTGGCCGCCTACGCCGACGCCAGGACCAAGGCCGATCGCGCGGCCGCCGAGAAGATGCAAAGCCTGACGGCGGGCCTGCCCTTGCCGCCCGGCATGAAACTGCCGTTCTGAGACGCCATGACGTCGAATGTCGCCGGGCCGGAAATCGAGCGATTGATCCAGCTGCTCGCGCGCCTTCCGGGTCTCGGGCCCCGCTCGGCGCGGCGCGCCGCGCTCCATCTCATTCGCAAGCGCGAGCCGTTGCTCGGGCCGCTCGCCGAGGCGATGCGCGTCGCGCACGACAGGATCGTGACCTGTTCGGTCTGCGGCGCCGTCGACACGCGCGACCCTTGCACGATCTGCAGCGACGAGAGACGCGACGGCGCGACATTGGTCGTCGTCGAATTGGTCGGCGATCTCTGGGCGCTGGAGCGCGCCAATGCGACGCGCGCGCGCTATCACGTGCTGGGCGGCGCCTTGTCGCCGCTCGACGGCGTCGGGCCCGATGACCTCAATCTCGCGAGCCTCGTCGCGCGGGTCGGCGAAGGCGGCGTGAAGGAGGTCGTTCTCGCGGTCAATGCGACGGTCGACGGACAGACCACCGCGCATTACGTGACGGAGCTGCTTGAGCCCTTACGCCGTCAAGGTCACGCGCCTGGCTCACGGCGTGCCGGTCGGCGGCGAACTCGATTATCTCGACGACGGCACGCTCGCTGCCGCGATGCGCCAGCGGACGGCGTTCTAGCGCAGCGGCCGCGGCCTCGCCCCGCGTTTCGTGCTAATGTGCGTCGCGCTTCGGGCCGCTTCGCCGCTCCGCGGTCGGCGCGACCCGGCCAATCCAAGGGATCGCTCATGTCGCTCGCATCGACGACGTTCTCGCCGTTCCGTCCGCCGGCGCCGAGGCCGCACGACGGGCCGATCGGGACCCTGGCGACGATTTACGCGCTGTGGCGCAACCCGCTCGAGGTTTGGACGCGCGCCCATTACGAAAAGCCGATCCTCGTCGGGCGCACGGTGATGGGGATGCGCGCGGTGGTCAACGATCCCGACGCGGTCAGGCGCGTCTTTCTCGACAACGCGGCCAATTATCGCAAGGACGCGTTGCAGCTGCGCGTGTTGCGTCCCGGCCTCGGCACAGGCCTGCTCACCGCGGAGGGCGAGGATTGGCGCGTCCAGCGGCGCGCGATCGCGCCGTTGTTCTCGCCTCGCCAGGTCGCCGATTTCGCGCCCGCCATGCATCGGGTGGCGCGGGCGGCCGCCGAGCGTTACGCGGCCGCGCGCGACGGGCGCGTCAGCGACGTCGCCGCGGATATGGCGCGCGTGACGTTGGAGGTGCTGGAGCAGACGCTGTTCTCGCAAGGCCTGGCGCGCGGCGCCGAGGCGTTTCAACAAGCGGTGACGCGCTATTTCGAAACGTTCGGGCGGCTCGATCCGCTCGATCTGATCGGAGCGCCGCAATTCCTGCCGCGCTTGTGGCGCCTGCGCGGGCGGGCGACGCTTGGCTTCTTCCAAAAGGCGGTCGACGACATCATCGCGGCGCGCAAGACCCTCATCGCTTCGGGAGCGGCGGCGCCGAACGATCTTCTGACGCTGCTGCTGCGCGCGCAGGATCCGCAGACCGGCCGCGCGATCAGCGAAGAGGATGTGCGCGCCAATATCGTCACCTTCATCGGCGCCGGGCACGAGACGACCGCCAATGCGCTGACCTGGACGCTCTACTTGCTTTCGCAAGCTCCGCAATGGCGCGCGCGCGCCGAAGCCGAGATCGACGCGCGCTTCGATCCGGAAAACCAGGGAGATCCCGGCGATTCGCTGCCCGTGACGAAGGCGGTGCTCGAGGAAGCGCTGCGGCTCTATCCTCCGGCCGCTTTCCTCAGCCGCGAGGCGATCGCGCAGGATTGGCTCGCGGGGTCAAACATTCCCGCGGGAACGATCGTGACCGTGGCGCCCTTCGTCCTGCATCGGCATCGCCTTTTGTGGAAGGACCCGGACGCATTCGATCCCGAGCGATTCCTCGGCGACAATCGCGAACGGATCGATCGCTACGCCTATATTCCGTTCGGCGCCGGTCCGCGCGTGTGCATCGGCATGAGCTTCGCAATGCAGGAGGCGGTCATCGTGCTCGCGCATCTCATCCGCGCGCTGCGCTTCGATCTCGCCCCGGGGCACGTCGTCGCGCCGATCCAGCGCGTGACCCTGCGCTCGCGCCACGGCATGAAAATGATCGTGCGTCGGCGCGCGCCGTGAAGCGCGACGGCATGGTGAAAATTTTTCCGCAAAAACCGTTTGACAGCTCGGAAGGCCTTCCCTATATCACCGCGCACCGACGGCGCTGCCGCGTTGAGCGGCGAGTTGACCAACCGGTTTTCGGGCTGAACTTTGAAGATCTCCTCCCTGCTGCGAGGCGGGGTTGGAGCGGTTCGCACGTTTTCCAGGGTCGCGTTGGTTAGGAATTGGGCTTTGCGGGATTGTCGCGGACTTGGGTCCGGGCGCTTTCGTGAGGCTCTTGGGGAAGGTTTTTTCCCTGTGCTGTTTGACAATTGCATCGGAAGAAAGAGAGACGTGGACGGCGGGGTCCTTGCGGGGCTTTGTTGTTTGGGTTGGGTTCGCGTGAGCGAGGCTGGCTTGGACGATGGGGTCCGAAGAGACCACTGACGGTCACGTTTCAAAATTCATCGCGCTTGAACTTTAAGGAGCGCGCTCGAACGTCGTGAGGCGTGGGGGCGTGTTTGGGTTTGAGCGGATGTGTTTGGAACTCGTCAAGAATGACCGGGGATCGAGAGGTTTCCGGTAAGTGACCAGTCAGGAGAGAATCTCAATTCAACTTGAGAGTTTGATCCTGGCTCAGAACGAACGCTGGCGGCAGGCTTAACACATGCAAGTCGAACGCCCCGCAAGGGGAGTGGCAGACGGGTGAGTAACGCGTGGGAACATACCCTCCGGTTCGGAATAATTCAGGGAAACTTGGACTAATACCGGATACGGCCTAGCGGCGAAAGATTTATCGCCGGAGGATTGGCCCGCGTCCGATTAGCTAGTTGGCGGGGTAATGGCCCACCAAGGCGACGATCGGTAGCTGGTCTGAGAGGATGATCAGCCACATTGGGACTGAGACACGGCCCAAACTCCTACGGGAGGCAGCAGTGGGGAATATTGGACAATGGGCGCAAGCCTGATCCAGCCATGCCGCGTGAGTGATGACGGCCTTAGGGTTGTAAAGCTCTTTCGCTCGGGACGATAATGACGGTACCGAGATAAGAAGCCCCGGCTAACTTCGTGCCAGCAGCCGCGGTAATACGAAGGGGGCTAGCGTTGTTCGGAATTACTGGGCGTAAAGCGCGTGTAGGCGGGTCTTTAAGTCAGGGGTGAAATGCCAGGGCTCAACCTTGGAACTGCCTTTGATACTGGAGATCTTGAGTCCGGGAGAGGTGAGTGGAACTGCGAGTGTAGAGGTGAAATTCGTAGATATTCGCAAGAACACCAGTGGCGAAGGCGGCTCACTGGCCCGGAACTGACGCTGAGACGCGAAAGCGTGGGGAGCAAACAGGATTAGATACCCTGGTAGTCCACGCTGTAAACGATGGATGCTAGCCGTTGGGGAGCTTGCTCTTCAGTGGCGCAGCTAACGCTTTAAGCATCCCGCCTGGGGAGTACGGTCGCAAGATTAAAACTCAAAGGAATTGACGGGGGCCCGCACAAGCGGTGGAGCATGTGGTTTAATTCGAAGCAACGCGCAGAACCTTACCAGCTTTTGACATGTCCTGGACGGATTGCAGAGATGCGATCTTCTCTTCGGAGCCGGGAACACAGGTGCTGCATGGCTGTCGTCAGCTCGTGTCGTGAGATGTTGGGTTAAGTCCCGCAACGAGCGCAACCCTCGCCCTTAGTTGCCATCATTCAGTTGGGCACTCCAGGGGGACTGCCGGTGATAAGCCGGAGGAAGGTGGGGATGACGTCAAGTCCTCATGGCCCTTACAGGCTGGGCTACACACGTGCTACAATGGCGGTGACAGAGGGAAGCGAAGGAGCGATCCTTAGCCAATCTCGAAAAGCCGTCTCAGTTCGGATTGCACTCTGCAACTCGAGTGCATGAAGTTGGAATCGCTAGTAATCGCGGATCAGCACGCCGCGGTGAATACGTTCCCGGGCCTTGTACACACCGCCCGTCACACCATGGGAGTTGGTTTTACCCGAAGGCGTTTCGCCAACCGCAAGGGGGCAGACGACCACGGTAGGGTCAGCGACTGGGGTGAAGTCGTAACAAGGTAGCCGTAGGGGAACCTGCGGCTGGATCACCTCCTTTCTAAGGATTGTTCTCTATTGGACGTCAGAAGTTCGCTTCTGGCCTCCTTACTGGACATCTTAGATTTAAGCGGCCAGTCAGGCCGCATTTGCGGGACGCCGCCGTCTTCGCCTCTCTTTCTTCCCCAAAGGACGAGCCCGGTTCGTCGCTTTTCGCTTGGGTCTTTCTCGACCGTGTTGGGTCGTGGGGATCTCTTGGATCCGCAGGGATCGGCGGACGAGCGCCAAAGCTCGGGCTTGTAGCTCAGTTGGTTAGAGCGCGCGCTTGATAAGCGTGAGGTCGGAGGTTCAAGTCCTCCCAGGCCCACCATACTTATTAAGGGAAGGCCCTCGCATCAGCTCGGCGTCGCTTCGCTCCTAGCAAAGCCTGACGGCTTTGCGGGTGTGACGCTTGGCGCCGCTTCCGATTGGAAGGGCCATCTAGACTAGCTCATGCGAACCCTTGGGTTCGCTAGGCGCGAACGCGCCGCCGAGCTGACGCGAGGGCCTTCTCTATCGTAAGATGGGGCCATAGCTCAGTTGGGAGAGCGCGTGCTTTGCAAGCATGAGGTCGTCGGTTCGATCCCGTCTGGCTCCACCAGACGGCGGGTCGCCGAAGACCCTCGAGGGTTTGCGAGGGCGCGGTCCGGCCGAGCTTTGAGCGGTCCTTTGGAAACAAGAGTTTCGCCTGGCGTTCGCTTAGAGCGCGGGGCGGGAATTATCTGACATCGTGAAGAGGAAACGCATTCGGTCGAAGGGCCGGGGCGAAGAGGGTTGGCGGATCGCGAGATTTGCCGAAACCGGTCTTCGTCGTGACCCTGAGAGCATCTCAGTCGTGGGCTTGGCTTGACCGCTTAGGCTCCCGGATGCGTTTGAAGCAAAACTGGTCTTTTCAAAAGTCCAACGCCAACCCGAACTCCGCACAAGAGCGAGGGTCCGTAGACTGCCGAGTTGAATGGGCGGCGTCTTGAGAGAGAATCGTGAGATTGTCTTTTGAGGCGCAGCCGAACGGCGCGCGTTGGCAATGAGAGCAATCAAGTGTCTTAAGGGTATTCGGTGGATGCCTTGGCGCTGAGAGGCGATGAAGGACGTGGTACGCTGCGATAAGTCATGGGGAGCCGCGAACAGGCTTTGATCCGTGAATTTCCGAATGGGGAAACCCACCTTCGATCTCTGTTACTCCGAAGAGAGGATCGTTCGACACGAGCTTAGGGTTCACGCCCGGCGGCTCGCGGCGGGCGTTTTCTCGGCTTGGGTTCGCCCCTTAGGGGCGGGTTTGGGCGATCTTTGGACTAGCAGAGATCAAAAGAAGGTATTTATTCCTTGAATCCATAGGGGAATAAAAGCGAACCCGGGGAACTGAAACATCTAAGTACCCGGAGGAAAGGACATCAACGAGACTCCGTTAGTAGTGGCGAGCGAACGCGGATCAGGCCAACGCTTTTGCTTGGATTACCAGAACCGGCTGGAAAGCCGGGCCGCAGCGGGTGACAGCCCCGTATGGATAAACCCGAGCGAGAGATATGAGTAGGGCGGGACACGTGAAATCCTGTCTGAACATGGGGGGACCACCCTCCAAGCCTAAGTACTCCTCAGCGACCGATAGCGAACAAGTACCGTGAGGGAAAGGTGAAAAGCACCCCGACGAGGGGAGTGAAACAGTTCCTGAAACCGGATACCTACAAACAGTCGGAGCCCGCAAGGGTGACGGCGTACCTTTTGTATTATGGGTCAGCGACTTAATCTGATGAGCAAGCTTAAGCCGATAGGCGTAGGCGCAGCGAAAGCGAGTTTGAACAGGGCGTTCAGTTCTTCGGATTAGACCCGAAACCGAGTGATCTAGTCATGAGCAGGTTGAAGGCAAGGTAACACTTGCTGGAGGACCGAACCGGTGTCTGTTGAAAAAGACTCGGATGACTTGTGATTAGGGGTGAAAGGCCAACCAAACTCGGAAATAGCTGGTTCTCCGCGAAATATATTTAGGTATAGCCTCGAGATGAGGCTCCAGGGGGTAGAGCACTGGATGGGCTAGGGGGGCTAAAACCCTACCAAACCTAACCAAACTCCGAATACCTGGAAGTCATTCTCGGGAGCCACACAGTGGGTGCTAACGTCCATTGTGGAGAGGGAAACAACCCAGACCAACAGCTAAGGCCCCCAATTCATGGCTAAGTGGGAAAGGATGTGGAAATCCCAAAACAACCAGGAGGTTGGCTTAGAAGCAGCCATCCTTTAAAGAAAGCGTAACAGCTCACTGGTCTAAACAAGGGTTTCTGCGCCGAAGATGTACCGGGGCTCAAGCCATGAGCCGAAGCTTTGGGCGCAGCAATGCGCGGTAGCGGAGCGTTCCGTAAGCTGACGAAGGGACAGCCGTGAGGCATCCTGGAGGCATCGGAAGTGCGAATGCTGACATGAGTAACGACAAACACTGTGAAAGACAGTGTCGCCGAAAGTCCAAGGGTTCCTGCGTAAAGTTAATCTTCGCAGGGTTAGCCGGTCCCTAAGGCGAGGCCGAAAGGCGTAGTCGATGGGAACCACGTTAATATTCGTGGGCCAGCAGGTGGTGACGGATGACGAAAGCGGTAGGGGATTACTGGATTTTCCCTGCCGCCTGGTTGTTCCAGGAAATAGCCCCTGCATTAGACCGTACCCGAAACCGACACAGGTGGACAGGTAGAGCATACCAAGGCGCTTGAGAGAATGACGTTGAAGGAACTCGGCAATTTACCTCCGTAACTTCGGAATAAGGAGGCCCTCGGGTCACGCAAGTGGTCTGGGGGGGCACAGTCCAGGGGGTGGCAACTGTTTAACAAAAACACAGGGCTCTGCGAAATCGTAAGATGACGTATAGGGTCTGACGCCTGCCCGGTGCCGGAAGGTTAAAAGGAGAGGTGCAAGCCTTGAATTGAAGCCCCGGTAAACGGCGGCCGTAACTATAACGGTCCTAAGGTAGCGAAATTCCTTGTCGGGTAAGTTCCGACCTGCACGAATGGCGTAATGACTTCCCCGCTGTCTCCAACGTCAGCTCAGTGAAATTGAAGTCCCCGTGAAGATGCGGGGTTCCTGCGGTCAGACGGAAAGACCCCGTGCACCTTTACTATAACTTTGCGTTGGCATTCGTGTGGTCATGTGTAGGATAGGTGGTAGGCTTTGAAGCCGGGGCGCCAGCTCTGGTGGAGCCACCCTTGAAATACCACCCTTGACTTCATGGATGTCTAACCGCGCCCCGTCATCCGGGGCCGGGACAACGCATGGTGGGTAGTTTGACTGGGGCGGTCGCCTCCCAAAGAGTAACGGAGGCGCGCAATGGTTGGCTCAGACCGGTCGGAAATCGGTCGTCGAGTGCAATGGCATAAGCCAGCCTGACTGCGAGACAAACAAGTCGAGCAGAGACGAAAGTCGGTCATAGTGATCCGGTGGTCCCGCGTGGGTGGGCCATCGCTCAACGGATAAAAGGTACGCCGGGGATAACAGGCTGATACTCCCCAAGAGTCCATATCGACGGGAGTGTTTGGCACCTCGATGTCGGCTCATCACATCCTGGGGCTGGAGAAGGTCCCAAGGGTTCGGCTGTTCGCCGATTAAAGTGGTACGTGAGCTGGGTTCAAAACGTCGTGAGACAGTTTGGTCCCTATCTGCCGTGGGTGTCGGAGAATTGAGAGGATTTGCCCCTAGTACGAGAGGACCGGGGTGAACGTATCTCTGGTGGACCTGTTGTGGCGCCAGCCGCAGTGCAGGGTAGCTATATACGGAATGGATAACCGCTGAAGGCATCTAAGCGGGAAACCAGCCTCAAAACAAGTTCTCCCTGAAGAGCCGTGGAAGACCACCACGTCGATAGGCCGGGTGTGGAAGCGCAGCAATGCGTGCAGCTTACCGGTACTAATCGCTCGTTCGACTTGATTGCCCTCATTTGCCAATGCGCGTCATTGAAGAAACGAGAACGCGAAAGCGTTCTCGTTTAAGAACCGCCCGTCAGGGCGGGCGCGCGGTCGCGCTTGCCGCATCCCCTCCGGGAATGCGGGTCTCGCGTCGCCCGAAAACCAATTCCAGTTTTGCTTCACTCCGTCCTTTGCCGGCCTGGTGGCTTTTGCAAGGCGATCAGACCCGATCCCATCCCGAACTCGGCCGTCAAACGCCTTAGCGCCAATGGTACTTTGTCTCAAGACACGGGAGAGTAGGTCGTCGCCAGGCCTGCAAAGCGCGGAAGTTCCTCAATCGCCAAAACACAAAATCGAAACAGGCTCAGGCCGTGGTCGTCAGGCGGCGGCGCCGTCCTTCCCGCCGCCCCGCCCATTGCCTGCGCCGTCCCAATGCCCATCTATCTGACGCGGGGTGGAGCAGCCCGGTAGCTCGTCAGGCTCATAACCTGAAGGCCGCAGGTTCAAATCCTGCCCCCGCAACCAGTTTCTTCAGAAAATGCCGAATAAATTCAACGCCAACAGCCCATGCCCGGAGAAATCCGGGCATTTTTTTTGATTTTTTGCGACGGATCCGCGAGAACTCGTACCAGGCGTTGTCGCGCCGTGCCCCGTAAGAGATAGCAAGCCCTTGTCGCCAAGACCGGCCGGACGTGGTCGCCTCTGAAGGGGCTGACCATAACCGAGCGCGGTCCGTTGCTGTTCCAGCCGCGCATTCGCCGCACCGGACGCGAAGGCGTGACTTTTCGTCGAATTGGGACCCTGCCACAAATGGCGCTAACCTGCTGAACCAATGCGACAATCGGGACTGCGAGAGGGGCTCCGTCAGATGCAAATCGGGTCCCTCAAAATTCCATACAAGTTTAAGCTTATCAATGCCTTCAGCGGTAATTCACCCAGGCTTCCAATTCGGTGAAAAGTCACACCCATGCTGCCCGTCGTATTGAACGCCTGGGTGACCGATACGAGCGATACGCCCTGATCATTCTTGCATGCGCGTCGATAACGGCGCGCATGCAACCGATCAAGTCGGGCGGCAGGGAGCGTGAGGCAGAGCCAACTATTCGTAGAATCCTTCGGTCGACTTCATCAGCGTTTCGAATTGCTTGAGATCATGCCCGAACCAGACTTCGGAGCCGGCGTCGCCCGCCATGGCCCTGATCTTCTGCAACGTGCGCAGAAATGCCGGCGCATCGTACACGTAACCCGGCACCTGGGCTGGCGGCCCGTAATTGTCGGAATTGTAGCAGGCGTCCGAAACCAGCATGACGTCGGCCTGACTTCTCAAGTCGATTTGCAGCCCCAGCATTCCGTAGGCATGCCCGACGCCGAAGTTGAGCAGCCGTACGCCATCGACCAACTTTTGATGCGGCTCTTCTCGCCCGATCGGCCGCCAATTGAGCGGCTGCCTGACCCATTGGTCGATGTCTTTCCAGATATATGCGCTTCCGTGATCGTGCATCGCAAAGTGACGCAACGCGCAAGACAGTTCGTCCTCATGCACGATCAGCTGCGATTTGCGAAAGAATTCGACGCAGCCCGCATGGTCCATGTGCAAGTGCGACAGCACGACATATCGGATCTGGTCGGGCCCCAGGCCAAGCGCCTCCAGTCGGTTGGGAAGGTCGCACTCCTCGCCGCCGCTATGAGGGAACACCGCCTGTAGGCCTTCGGGCCAGCGGCCATCGGGCTTCATGCAGTCGGGATGACAGCCTGTGTCGAACAACACATTGCCATCGGCGTGCTCGATCAAATAGGCCGAGTTCGGAATATCGATCAATTGCGCCGGAGGGTTTGGATTGGCTACCGTCGCCACCACCCCGTGGCCAATGGCGAAATTGATGTCATGCCGAACTCGACCCAGATCGAGCACGTGAAGCTTCAGACCCATTTACCTTTCCTCCCTAGCTAGTTCCTGCTCTTGGTCACTTCCACCGTCCGAACGCCTGCCACGCCCATTGGCGATGGCGCTCTTCCGCCGAAAGGCGTCGTGGGGCGGCCCCTCACAACGCGCCGGAGTGTTCGAATACCCCGTAACGCGCTCGCCAAACGTCGCATATCTCGCCGACCGTGGCGTAAGCGCGAACCGCCTCGAAGACGGCGGGCATGACGTTGACATCTTTCGAACACGCCTCGCCGATCGCCGCCAACGCCCTCTCGACCCTTGCGCTGTCCCGCTCGCGACGGATACGCGCGGTTCTCTCCTGCTGGCGCTCGCTCGCTTCTTCGCCGACGCGGGTCGAGCCGGAGCGAATTTCGGGCTTGGTCGGCCAGCGGTTCACGGTCACCCACGGCCGGGTCCCGGAATCGATCCTTTGCTGGCGCCGCACCGCGCCTTGATTCATGATGTCGCGACCAAAGCCGCCGTCGATGGCGCGCAACGCGCCGCCAGCGGCGAGGATCTTGTCGAGGCCGTTCCGCATCTGCTTGGCGATGTTCAGGGTGAGGGCCTCGACCATGTAGGAGCCGCCCAACGGGTCGATCGCATCGGTGAAGCCGTGCTCGTTGGCGAGGATCTGCTGGGTGCGAACCGCGACCCGCACGGTCTCGTCGGTCGGCGTTCCGAACGCCTCGTCGAAGGACGCGATGTAGACATAGCTCGCTCCGCCCAGCACATAGGCGAGCGTGCCAAATCCGATCCGCGCGATGTTGTTCAGCGGCTCCTGGAGCGTTTCCTGGCCGTGACCGTACACGGTTGTTCTCAAAGCCATCGATGCGGGCGATTTGGCGCCATAACGCTCTTTGAGCAGTCTCGCCCATACTTGGCGCAGAGCCCTCAGATTGGCGATGCAGACGAAGAAATCGTGGCGCTCGTCTGGAAACATATGGAACAGCGGCGCGACGCTGTCGATATCGAGACCGCGTTTCACCAGCAGGTCCAAATAATAGACCGCATTGGCCAGCGCCAGCGCGGCGCCCCAGATCGAACGCGCGCCGCCGGCGTTGAGATGGTTGTAGCAAACGGTGAGCGGCGACCAGCCGGGCGCGTGCTCGGCGCACCATTCGACCGCGTCGACGGCCAGCTTCGCGGCGGGCGCCGCCGGCAGGATCTGCGTTCCCCGCGCCAGATATTCCTTCAAGGGATCGTTCTGGAGATTGACGATGTAATCGCCGCAAGCGAGCCCCTGCTTCTCGCCGACGATCGCGAACATGGCCAGGACGATGGGCCCGATTGAATTGCCGAGCGTGCCGACGCGCTTGATGCTGTTGAATGGTATGCCCTCGAACAGCAGCTCCATGTCCGCCAATGTGTCGATCGAGACGCCGACGCGTCCGATCTCGCCGCTCGCCATGAGGTGATCGGAGTTGTAGCCGCACTGAGTCGGCAGATCGAAGGCGACGAGAATCTGCTCGACGCCGAGTTCGAGAAGTTGCTTGAAGCGACGGTTGCACTCGATGGCTTCGCCCGAACCTGAATAGGCCGAAACGACGAACGGCTCGGTCCGGTACTTGGCGACGGTGTCGGACCGCGTGAACGGATATTCGCCGGGAAAGCCGAGGTGCTCGAGATAATCGAAGTTGAGATCTTCGAGAGATTTCGGCGTGTACAGCGGTTCAATCTCGATGCCGCAATCGGTTACGAAGTCGCGAAGCTCGGGGGTCGCCTCGACTGCCGGGCCATACCGGTCCCGCAACCAGCGGATATGCTCCCGGGCGATCTGGCTTTCGCGCACAGGATCCGTTGGCGCGCCATTTTCGTCGGTCGGCGACGACGCGCCCGCCCGCTGCTCAAGAGCCATTGCGGTCCTCCCCGGATTCCACGTCGATGGGCGCGCCGTCCGCCGCGCCGAAGATATGGTCGGCCGCGCTATAGGGATCGGCGGCGCACCGAGCGACCTGTTCGGCCCAGTAGTCCACCGACATGCGTTGGTCGCTGGCCGCGCTCTTGGCCAATTTCTCGAAAGTCCGGCGTTTGATGATTTGCCGTAATTGCATGTCGGCCCGCCGGGTTTTTCGAGCGCCGCCCGCCTTGGTTTCCGCCGCCCACCGGAGGAACGAGTTGATCGTCTCGGCGAGAGCGCCGATCGTGCGCTGGTCGGTTGCGCAGGTGGCCACGACGGGCGGACGCCAAGTGTCGGCCGCCGGTCCCGAATCCGCGTGAGCGATCGCGAGATTGCGCCCTTCCCGCCCCTTGCGAGTCGTGGACAGGTCGCCCTTGTCCCGATTGCGGCCAGGCTTGCCCGCAAACATCAGGCTCGTCATGTCGGTCAGGTCGCGAACGACGATGTCGGCGCCCGGCGCGTCGCTCTTGTTCACGACATAGATGTCGCCGATTTCCATCAGGCCGGCTTTGCTGGCCTGCACCGAATCGCCCAAGCCCGGAACGGCGACGACAATCACGCAATCAGCGGCGAAGCCGATGTCTGTCTCGCTCTGACCGGCGCCGACCGTCTCGAGAAGAATGCGCTTCACGCCAAAGGCCGAGACGACGGCGGTGAAGTCGATCGCCGCCTCGTTTAACCCGCCCGGATTGCCGCGCGCGGACACGCTGCGAATGAAAACCGTATCGAGGTTCTCGCTGCGATGCATGCGCACCCGATCGCCCAGGACGGCGCCGCCGGAAAACGGGCTCGACGGATCGACGGCGATGATGGCGACCTCTTCCCCGTCAGAGGCCCAATGCGCCGTCAAGCCATCGACGAGCGTCGACTTTCCACTGCCCGCCGGTCCCGTGACGCCGATGACGACGGCGTCATTCGGCGTGCGAAAGCTTCGCGAGAGGATTTCCCGCCAGCCGGCGGCTCGGTTCTCAACCGTGCTAAGGGCTTTCGCCAGTTCGCGCCGCTTGCCTGACAGCATGTTGGACCTCTTACTCGACGGCGACCAGGACGCTGTCACCCTGGCCGTATCCGCCGCAAATCGCCGCTGCGCCCAATCCGCCGTTGCGACGACGCAGTCCATTGACCAATGTCATGACCAATCGCGCGCCGCTGGCCCCCAGCGGATGTCCGATCGCGATGGCGCCGCCATGAGCGTTGGTTCGTTCCTGCAGCGCCTCGGCCAGTCTGCTGTCGCCGTCCGACAGGCGCAAGGTGCTGACCAGCGGCGTCGCGGCGAACGCCTCGTTGATCTCGATGAGTGCAACGTCGGCGAGCCCGCGGCCTACGCCGTCGAGCAGCTTCTTGACGGCGAACGCCGGCGTCGAAGTGCCGGCCGTCGGGCCATCCGAGACCTGCTGATAGCCGACGATGCGCGCCAGCGGCTCCAGGCCGTGGGCTTGGGCGTAGCGGCCGGAGACCACCACCAGGAAGGCGGCTCCGTCGTTCAGCCCCGGAGCGTTGCCGGCGGTCACGGTCGGGCTGCCATAAACGGGCTTCAACCGCGCGAGGGCCTCGAGCGAGGAGTTGGCGCGCGGCGATTCATCCTCGACCAATTCAGCGCCGTCCGCGCCCAAGATCGGGAAGCGTTCGGGCTCGAAGTAGGCGTCATTCTGGGCGGCGAAATAGCGTTGATGGCTGCGCAACGCCCATTCGTCCTGCCGGCGCCGACCAATGCCGAAGCGGAGCGCTTCGTCGCCGGTATAGGCGGCGATCGCCTTGTCGAGAAAGTCGGCCCGCAGGAGAAGCGGATCGCGGACTTCGACATTGCCGGGCCGCGCGCCACGCTGGCGCGGCCAGAGGAACGGCGTGTTGCTCAAGCTTTCGAAGCCGCCGCACAACACGACGTCGGCGAGGCCGAGGCGGATGTCCTTCCAGGCGAGTCCGATCGCGCTCATCCCCGAGCAGCAGGCGCGGTCAACGGTCAGCGACGGCGTCGTAGGGGGCGCCGACGATTGCAAGAGCGCTTGCCGCGCCGGCGTCAGGACGGCGGTCGCGATCATGCCCACCCCCGCATAGACAGCGTCGACGGCGGCCGGGTCGATATTGCCGCGCAACAGCGCCCGGTCCATCGCGGCCGCCCCCAATTCAACTCCACTCAGATTCCGCAACGCTCCGCCGAAGCGGCCGAAGGGCGTGCGGGCGAAGGAGACGATCAAGGCCTCTTCGGGATTGAATTTCGTCAAAGCGGTTCGCCCCTCGCCAACGCGTCGCGAAGCCTCACCTTGTCGACCTTTCCCGCCGCGGTGCGCGGCAGCGCGGCGACGAAGCGCCATTGTTTCGGCGTTCTGATGCCCAGTTGCGGTTTGCAATAGGCGATGCAGTCCTCTTGGGTCAGCGCCTTGCCGTTCTCGGCCGCGACGAAGGCGACCGCGATCTCGCCGAAGCTCTCGTCCGCGCTCCCGACGACAGCCACTTCCTGCACCCCGGGATAGCTCGAAATGCACGCCTCGAGCTCGGCCGGATAGATGTTGAAGCCGCCGCTGATCAGCATTTCCTTGCTGCGACCGACGAGATAGAGGAAGCCGCGCTCGTCCCTGCGGGCGAGGTCGCCGGACCACAGCCAGCCGTCGCGCAGGACCTTGGCGGTTTCCTCCGGGCGCCTCCAATACCCCTGCATGACGTGCTCGGCGCGAATGGTGATCTCGCCGGTCTGGCCGGCGGGGACCTCCTCTCCCGATGGATCGCGCAAGGCGATCTCGACGAAAGTGTAGGGACGCCCGATGCTGTCATAGCGGATCGTTCGATCGCCGCCGTTGGATTGGGTGAAATGTTCCTCGGGACCGAGACGCGCGCAGGTCATCATCGCCTCGGTCAATCCGTAATTCTGGGTGAGCATCGACCCCCAGCGGGCGAGCGCTCTCTCAAGCGTCTTGCGCTGGATCGCTTCGGCGCCGTAGCTGATCCAGCGCAGGCTGGAAAGGTCGTAGCGATCAATATCGGCGGAGCCCAGCACGCGCGTCAGCACGGTCGGGACGCAACTGAAGGCGGTGACCCGGAATCGCTCGATCGTCGGCAGCAACTGATCGAGCGCGCCGTTGCCGACGATGACGTTGGCGGCGCCGCGAAGGAGAAACGGCGTGACATAGGTCCCGCTGGCGTGGGTGAGCGGCCCGACATGGGCGAGCACGTCGTCGGAGCGAATGTCCCGATCGATAAGCATGTTCTTGTAGACCGCTTGCCAATTGCGATGCGTCAGCATCACGCCTTTGGGGCGGCCCGAAGAGCCCGATGTGTAGTTGATCGAGCTCAATGCATCCATGTCAGGAAAGCCGCGGCCTGCATCGGGATCGCTCGCCAGGAGCGCCGCCCATTCGGGACCGCCGCTGCCGCCGCCGCCGCCGACGTCGCACAGCCAGAGGCCGGGACGATCAAGGGCCGCGACGCGATCGGCGGTGGCGGAATTGAAGAAAACGGCTGACGGTTCGCAATCGTCGACAATGCCGCCGACTTCATGCGCGGTGTTGCGCATGTTGATCGGCACGCGGACAAGGCCGGCGCGCTCGATCGCCAGCTGCAGAATGACGTATTCGGCCCTGTTGTTCATAAAGAGTGCGACGCGCGCCCCTGGAGGCAACCGCGCGGACAACCCAGCGGCGATCGCCGACACGCTCCGGTCCAGGTCGGCAAAGCTCCATTGGCGATCATTTTCGATCAAGGCGATGCGACCGGCAAATCTCGCGGCCGCGTAGCGGACTGGACTGTTGATGCCCATCACGAAGTCCTGATGCGATCGGCGAGCGCCAATTCGATGAATTCGGCGATCTCGCCTATCGTTGTGC
The DNA here is from genome assembly GCA_963842835.1 of uncultured Alphaproteobacteria bacterium. Lineage (GTDB taxonomy): Bacteria > Pseudomonadota > Alphaproteobacteria > Rhizobiales > Beijerinckiaceae > Roseiarcus. The sequence goes on from CAWJIB010000001.1 coordinate 358,108, forward strand.
CGAGAAGAAACACCTTCGTGACGCCCTTTTGTCTTAGCTCTATCGTATCCTCTTGTGGTATGACTCCGCCCGCAATCAGTATCACGTTGCTGGCGCCGTTTTCATCGAGCAGTTGCCGCACCCTAGGCAACAGCACATTATGCGCGCCCGACAAGATGCTAACCCCAACGACATCAACGTCTTCTTCGATTACAGTACGGACCACCTGTTCAGGGGTGCGTCGTATGCCTGTATAGATGACCTCCATCCCCGCCTCGAGAAGACCGCGGGCAACAACCCTTGCGCCTACATCGTGGCCGTCGAGCCCGACTTTGGCGATCAACACGCGAATTTTTCGGGGCACGGGGTTCAACATTTATGAATATTAGGACTTTTACGTTTGATACGGTGAAATATAATTCACAACAGGCTGGCGGAAGTCAAATAACAACTATTTATATCGCTCATAAGCTTGGCCGGCTCATCAAGAAAACGGCGAAGAGAGGTGAATTTGGAGCCCCTTCCGGTTGGGTTTGTTGAAGTCGATGTGCCCCGTGCGCCTTTTGGCGTTTCGCGTTCTACGTGTGGGTCGCTTGCTCCTCCCCGCGGTCGGCGCAAGTTCGCCGCATGACAGGGGCCGGGAAGGGAGGCATCCCAATCTCTTTCACGACCTTGCAGGGGACGCCTTACAGGCTCGAGGCTCTCAACGAGATCACGCTTCCCGTCGTCCCCCGCGGGAACGATCCGGCTCACCCTCTCAGACCAATTCCTCTTGCCCGCGCTTTCATTTCCTCAGGCTGTGGCGAGACAGGCGTTCGCGGCAAGCTGTTTGGCGAAGCGGAACTCGGCTTCGTGACTCTGCGCGCGGAACAGCAGGACGGCGAGCTTACCGGCGACGGCAATTCGCGCTGCGCCATGCCCCGCCGAAGCTACGCCACATGCAGGGACACGACCTGTAAGTCGACATATGGACGGTTGAAAATACGCGAGACGCAGGCTCTTCACATTCTTCAATCGACACCGCTACGAAGCCCGTGCACCAGTTCTTCCGGCGCCCCGATGCGTCCTTTTAGCGCTGTTTCCAGATTGCCGATCAGCAGTTGGGCGGCGGGGGTGGCTTCCCTTTGCGGCTGGAACGCCACCACAAGCAGGCGTCGAATGATCGGGTCAACTAGTCTCAGGGACTGGAAGTGGCGCTGACGCTGGCCAGATCGCAGAGCCGATGCAGGAAGAATTGACGCCCAACCCGCGCGCCGGATGATGCCAAAGACCGCCGAAAGAGAATCGACTTCCATGGCCGGTGATAGAGGCAATCCCGCCTGCTCAAATTCCGTCTCGATGAGCATGCGCATCAGGTTGCGGGATGACGGAAGCACTAATTTGAGGCTGACAAGATCCGAACCTTTGATCTGCGATCCGCCGATCGATGTTTCCATGCTCGTGACCAAGTGCAACTCCTCAGTCGCCAGTTCCTGGTATCGGAGCCGTCTTTCATCCTCCAACACAGTTAGCACGGCGAAATCCAGATCACCCTGGACCAGCCAATCGACTAGATTGGCCGTGTAGCCCTCACGGACGATCAGCTGGATCTCCGGATTCTGTTTTTGAAATTCGACCAACACGTCGGGGAGGATTCCCTCGGCAATCGATGGCGGCACGCCGACCGTCAGCCTGCCGGCGAGACGGCCAGCCAACTCGCGCAACCGGTTACGGACCAGATCGACCTTTTCGAGAATATCGAGGCACTGGGGGTACAGCCGTCGAGCCACCGCGTTCGGGCGGACCCCCTGCGGGATTCGATCAAAAAGGGCAACCCCATAATCGGCTTCGAGACGACGAATCTGCATGCTCACCGCAGGCTGGACGACGTGCAGGCGCCGCGCCGCTTTCGTAACGCTTTCCTCCTCGTATAAGGCGACAAAATACTGAACCTGACGAAGATCCATTGGCGTGAGCCCCTTGTTTCATACGGTGACGGCTAAAGTCTTGACGGCTGGCTGAATGACGTACATCGATCCGGCATTAATGCTGTGCAACGCTTCTCGCACATTGCGACGAGGCATCGACGCCGCCCAAAACGCTTTGAAGGAGCGCTGTAGCAACGGCCGAATCGCAGCGCAAATCAATCGATTGGAAATCCTCAAGCGCGCCATGAACGGTCACGCAGCCACGGAATTTCTGCGAGCCCGAATGTCGCCGCTCCACGTGAATATCAAGCATAGACTCAAAGATCGTTGGAGGAAACTTGGCCGCGGGGGACCCTACGATGGTGAAATTGTTCTCGCTCAGCGGCGCTACGATTCTCATCGCGGGCGCGGCGAGCGGGATCAACTCCGCCACGGCTTCCGCCTGCGCCGCTGATTTCGATCGCGAGCGCGTCGTTCAGGCCATGGTCGGCCGCAGTCTCAGCGCCACGCTGCACGGCGTCGCAGAACGCGAGCCGCGGCCCTATGGGCGCAAAGGGCTCAGCGTGCAGAACTTGTCGAGCGGGAGCATGGTGCGCAACACCTCCTTCTCCTTCTATGCGGGACAGATCACCGGCATTTTTGGCCTTGTCGGCGCCGGCCGCACCGAGATGATGAAGGTCGTGGCGGGCGTGCTCAAGCGGGATCTGTTCTATGGCGGCGAGGTCATGCTTCACGGCAAGTCCGTGCGTTATCGAGCGCCGCGGCAGGCGGTTCGCGACGGCGTCGTCTACGTAACCGAAGACCGTAAGGTAGAAGGATTCTTCGAAACCATGTCGATCGCCGAAAACATTCAGGTCGGCGATGAGGCGACCGGGATCAATCCCCTGAAGGTCGTATCGCTCAATGAGGCGCGCGCGCTCGCCAAAGTCTGGATTGAAGCGCTTTCCATTCGCGCCATTAACGCGAACGCTCGCATCATCGAGCTTTCCGGCGGCAATCGGCAGAAGGTGGTGATTGCCAAATCCCTGGTTCAGAAGCCGAAGCTGATAATCTTCGACGAGCCTACTCGTGGCGTCGACGTCGGCGCTATCGTCGAGATCCACCAACTCATCAACCGCCTCGCCGACGACGGCTTCGCGGTCGTTGTGATCTCGTCTTACCTTCCCGAGATCATGGCGCTGTCAGACCGGGTGCTCGTCGCGCGGCAGGGCAAGATCATCGAAGAGATGAGCATCGACGAGGCGAGTGAGCAAAAGATCATGTACGCGGCGGTGCATTGAGCGGCTCGCTTGGCGCTCTTGCCCCGCGCGAGCATCTGGCGAGGCCCGCCCCCCTGTATCGGAGCGAGCGTCGCAACGGTCGTTGGCGTCGCCTGAAACACCAAACGCCGTGAGCTTCGGGTCCTTGGCGATCGCCTGATGGATCGCGACCGCCGCGCTGGACAATTGCCGCCGATTGTCGAAGCTGACCGGAGCGCTTACGCCGCTGATATCGAAGTCTTTCGTCTGTCGAATCTTCTCGATCGCGAGCGAGATCCGGAGGCCGCCTTGCCGGTGACGGCGCAATCTCGGTCTTCGTTTTGGGTCTTCCTCAAGACCTGCGCGCGATGGGCGGCGAGAGCGGCGAAATCATCCGGGCTCGCAGGAGGTCAGCGCCGGCGCGACCGCACATTGCGCGGTTCAGATCTTTCACTCGGCGGCGATCTTCATTGAGATCCGGCGGGGCGGAGCTCCGCCATAGGGGAACCCGCCGGGTTATGGTCCGCCCGGCGGGCATGGTCGAGGCGCAAGCGCCGCGGCGTAGGAACTATTTCTTCTTGAAGAAGACGTTCTCCGGCACCGGCTCGTCGAGCTTCCATTCGTCGACGACCTTGAACTTCTCGTTCGTCACCGCCTCGATCTGCATGGGAATCCGCATCTGGACATGCAGCGTGTTGCTGAAGGAGCGCGGTCCAAGGACCGTCGGCTCGTCCTTGAATTGTTCCATCTTTGCCACAACCGCCGCAGCATCCGTGGCGCCCGCCTCCGCGACCGCCTTGGCCCACAGCTCCAGCCCTGCATAGATAGGATAAGCGTACATTGTCGCGGGAAGGCCGCCAAACTTCGCCTTATAGGCGGCCGTCAGATCGCGGACTTCGGGCCTCGGATCTTCCCCAACGCTGGCCTGGATTGCCGCGTAGAACTCTTTCAATCCCGGCACGGCATTCAGCCAATAGTCGCCATCGGCGGCGCTGTCGCTGAGGATCGGCAAATCGATCCCGGCGGCGCGGATCTGCCGGACGGCGGTGGCCCCTCCCGGCATGAAGGTGCAAAGCATAATCGAATCGACCTTCTGATCACGTATCGCCTGGGAAATCCGTGTGACTTGCGAGGCGATCGAAGGATCCCCGTTCTTGAACGTGTCGTGGCCGACGATCTTGCCGCCTAGCCTTTCGAACGCCCAGTCGAAGCCATCGCAAACCGACTTGCTGTAGTCGATCGCGTCGTCGAGCAGAACGAAGGCGTTTCGGTAGCCCTTTTTCTTGTAACCCCATTCCGCCATCGTCGCCCCCTGGATCGGCGCGGCCGCCGAAGCCGTAAACGAATAGGGGCCGACGCCCGGGATGCCCGCGAGAGGCCCCTCGGCCGACAGGAACATCGAAACTACGCCGGCTTTTTGCGCCGCCAGCGCCGCCGGCGCGCCGAAATCATAGTCGCCGGTCACGACCACGAGCGAGGCTCCCTGCTGAAGCACGGCCTGGCCCGCCTTTGCGCCCTCCGCCCGGTCGGATTTTGTGTCGGCGATTACTCCTTTCAGCCGGCGGCCGAGCAACCCGCCCTTGGCGTTCTGCTGATCGATGAACAGCAATCCCATATTGGTTCCATCGGCATCATAGACCTGAAAGGGGCCGGACTTCGCTACCGCAAAGCCGACTACAATGTCGTCGGCCGCCGACGCGGGCATCGCCGGCGCGAAAATCGCCAAACCGAAACACAGTCCCACCGCCACCCTTCGCACGACACCAGGAATACTTGATCTATTCTTCAATTGAACCTCCCCGAGTTTAATGCCTTATCCGGTCGATCAAAACAAGCAGATCGTTCTTTTCCGGGCTCTCCCCCGTCGATCTTTTTCAAATAGTATGCGAGCTTTACATCATCGAAGCGATTAACGATTACTGATACAAGCCATCATACACGAAGAGATGCGCGGCGTTGATGGCTGCTATCAAAATATCTTAATAGAGGAGGCCGACCAAATCATATAGCTTTCGGGTAGAAGATAAGAAATTGGGGCAAAATGCGAATTTACGGCGTTCGGACGGGAGAAATCGCCCAACGATCATTTGGGGTATTCGTCACATGAGATCGCGCCTTGATCGGGCAAATGAAGCTCGTTGAATCGCGCCGTGATTGCCTGCGGGTGTGATCGAGTCGCTACAAGCATTCACACAAGATTTTGGCGCCCCCTGAAATAGAACATTTGAGATATCTGTCTGAAATGATGGACGCATTTCCATCCGATCCAAGGGCGCGCGATTGTGAAATCGAGACCCGCAATGTTTCGGTAAAGTTTTCCGGTCTGGTGGCAATGGCGGATGTTTCCATTCGGATCCGAAGCCGGGAAATCGTGGGGTTGATCGGGCCGAACGGGGCCGGCAAGACGACGTTGGTCAACTGCCTTTCCGGATTCCTTCGCCCGACCTCGGGACGGATCCTGATGGCCGGCAAGGACATAACGGGCTGGACCCCGCAGCAACTCTCCAAGGCCGGCATCGCCCGCACCTTTCAAAGCGTGCGGCTGTTCAAGGACATGTCGGTCGTCGAAAACGTCGAGGTGGCGGCCTTAGGCCTCGGACTGACGCGACGCAAGGCGTCTCAACGTGCGATGGAACTGCTTGAATCCATCGGTCTCGCCGACAAGGCGGCATTGATAGCCGGCACGCTGCCTTATACGGACGAGCGCCGAGTTGGCTTGGTCCGCGCGCTCGCTCTGTCGCCAGCCTTCGTCCTGCTTGACGAGCCGGCCGCGGGCATGTCGGATGGCGAATGCAATGATCTGATGGCCTTCGTATCCCGGATGCCGGAACGCTTCGGATGCGGCGTCCTGTTGATCGAGCACAACATGCGGATGATCATGGGCGTGTGCGATCGCATCCATGTGCTCGATAGCGGCCGCACGATCGCCGAGGGGAGTCCGGGCGAAATTCAGCGCGATCAGACAGTGATTTCCGCGTATCTCGGTCAGCAGCTGGACCCGCAGGAGGCGGCGAACTGATGCTCAAGGTCCGCGACCTCCACGTCGCCTACGGCCACCTTTTTGCTCTGCGGGGCGTCTCGCTCGAAGTCGCGGCCGGAGAGATCGTTTGCGTGATCGGCCCCAATGGCGCGGGGAAAACGACGATGCTGACCGCGATCGCCGGCGGTGTGACGCCCCATCGTGGATCGATCTGCCTCGACGGCGGCGAGTTGATCGGTCAGCGCCCGGAGCAGATCGCGCGGCTCGGCGTCGCATACATTCCTGAGGGACGACGCATCTTCACCAGCCTGTCGGTCGAGGAAAACCTCCGCATCGGCGCTTATCGCCTGGGGCGTCGCCAAATGGACGAAGATTTCGAGCGGATCCTGACGCATTTCCCACAACTGGGCGAGCGGCGGGCGTTTCCTGCAGGCCGGCTTTCCGGCGGCGAGCAACAAATGCTCGCCATCGGCCGCGCCCTGATGACCCGGCCGAAGCTCATCATGATCGACGAGCCGTCGCTGGGCTTGGCTCCACGCCTGGTCGATCAAGTCTATCAAATCCTCACGGATCTCCGTCGCGAACGGAACCTGACGATGCTGATCAACGAACAATCGTCGCAACGAATTCTCCAGCACGCCGACCGAATCTATGTCCTGCGCGGCGGCGCCTTTCGACTGCACGATCGCGCCGAGGCTCTCCGGCATGGCGACGCGCTCATGCAGGCCTACTTCGGCTTCGAAGGGCCTGAACTCGCGGCGAACACGAAGAACGCCAAATGATGGATTTCCTGCAGCATCTGATCGACGCGCTCAGCTTGGGCAGCCTCTACGCCCTTGCGGCGCTCGGCATCGGTTTGCTGTTCGGCGTCTTGCGGCTGATCAATTTTGCGCATGGCGATTTCATCACGTTGGGCGCCTACGCGTTGATCGCGCCTTCCGCCGACGTCACCGCGCATATGATCATCGGCGGATGGAGCTGGCTGTTCATGATCCCGGCCGTCGCCGTCATCGTGGTGATCGTCGCGCTCGCCGCCAACGCCTTGGTGTTCCGCCCGTTGCGCCGCGCCGATACGCCGATCCTGATGATCGCCTCCTTCGCAGTCGGCTACGTCATGCAGAACAGCTTCATCATGATTTATGGAGCGCGCGCCAAGACGGTCGATTTCTGGTCCGGGCTCAACTATCCCATCGCCATAGCCGGTCTTCGGATCCCGAAGCTCGAGCTCGTCATCATCGCGACCACGATCGTTCTGATGGTGACGCTGATATTGTTCTTGCGACGAACGTCGTTCGGCGTCCAGATGCGCGCGGCGGCCGAGGATTTCCGCATGGCGCAACACCTCGGCGTGCGCAGCGATCTGGTGATCGGCGCCGCCTTCGCCGTGAGCGGCATTCTCGCCGCGGCGGTCTCGCTCTTGTTCCTCTCTCAGACAGGGACGCTGAGCTACTCGATGGGGACGCCGCTCGTCCTATTCGCATTCATCGCGACGGTCGTCGGCGGCATGGGCAGCCTGCTCGGCGCGGTCGTCGGCGGCTATGCGATCGGATTGGCGATTGTCTTCCTGGAAGCTTACCTGCCTACTGATCTCAGGGATTTCCGGGACGCATTCGCCTTCAGCCTGGTCATTCTCATTCTGATCTTCCGGCCGTCGGGGTTGGTCAAGACCAGATATTCACTTGAAAGGGCTTGACGAGCAGCCATGGCAGCCGAAGGACAGATCCAGCGCATGCTCAGCAATTGCTGGACCCCAGCAATCCTTGTCGCCGGCCTCGCGATCATCGCGGCCCTCAACTCCGCGTTCGGCGACGCCCAATCGGACATCACGTTGACCGAAATGCTCGTCCGCGTCGTCGTCGTGGTCGGGATGGCGATCTTCATCGCCAATTCAGGCATCCTTTCGTTCGGACACATCGGCTTCATGTGCGTCGGCGCCTACGGAGCGGCTTGGGCGAGCACCGCCCCCATTTGGAAGGGAATCGCCCTGGCCGGGTTGCCCGAGGCGCTGCGGGACCACCAATATCCATTCCTCGTCGCGGTGCTCGGCGGCGCCTCGCTCAGCGCCGCGGTCGCGTTGCTCTTCGGAGCGATGATCATGCGCCTCTCCGGCATTGCGGTGTCAATTGCGACCTTCGCGTTTCTGGTGATCGTCAACAGCGTCTATTCACACTGGGATTCGGTGACGGCCGGGACGAGTTCGATCATCGGCATCCCGACGGCGGTGGGACCTTGGTCCGCCACGGCGTTCGCCGCGGCGACCGTGGTTGCCGCGCACCTGTTCTGGCGCTCTCGTTCAGGACTATTGCTGCGCGCCTCGAAGGGCGACGAATTCGCCGCTCGATCATCGGCGGTGAACATTCCGCGCGTTCGCTTGACCGCCTTCGTTGTCAGCGCGTTCTTCGTCGGGATCGGAGGAGGGTTGTACGCGCATTTTCTGGGCGTGCTCACCGTGGATGTCTTTTACCTCGACCTGACCTTCACCACCCTGGCGATGCTCGTTCTCGGCGGCATGGGCAGCGTCAGCGGCAGCGTGATTGGCGTGGTCGCCATGACAATGATCATCGAGGTGTTGCGCCGGCTGGAGATCGGCGTTTCGTTTGCCGGCGCTTCGTTGGCTTTGCCGCAAGGAAGCCAGGAGATCGGCCTTGGCGTCGTTCTGCTCCTGATCTTGGTATTCCAGCCTCGCGGGATAATGCGCGGCCGCGATATTCCATCACTTTTTGGCAAGATTTCGAAGGCGCGTTGACCGTCCCGCGGCCTAGAGTGTGAGGTCGCGTGGAATGTTGTCCCCCTGAGGGGCGTTTTCGCTTTAAATCGTAGCCCCCGTTTTTGGTTTTGAACGACCCTACCGGTTTTGCGGAAGGGAAGGGGGATGACGGGTGTGGAGACGATAGCGCGGATCCGGTTCGAGCATTTTCAAAACGGCAAAGGGATCAAACGGATCGCGCGGGAGCTTGGGGTCGCGCGAGATACGGTCCGCAAGGTGCTGCGCTCGGGCGCGACGGAGTTCAGCTGTGACTTTTCGTCGAATTGGGACCTTGCCACAAATGGCGCTAACCTGCTGAACCAATTCGACAATCGGGACTGCGAGAGGGGTTCCGTGAGATGCAAGTCGGATCCCTCAAAATTCCAAACAAGTTTAAGCTTATCAATGCCTTCAGCGGTAATTCACCCAGGGTCCCAATTCGGTGAAAAGTCACAGTCCGCCGACGGAGTTCCTGTCGCCCTTGATGATTAATCAAGGAAAAATCGTATTATTAAAATGATAAACGCTTTCTTAAGGCTATACACCGATAACGAGCATAGGCTTGTTGCGCGCCACCATAACGGGTTGCCGGTTGTGTATAAGGGCCAATTCTTTCGCCGTCTCGGTTGCGTCTGTGTCAAGGCCGCCCGCGTCGCGGATGAGGGCGGGACGGGGTCGGGTTCGAGCCGGGCGTCGCGCAGTCCGCAAGGACCGGCGTCGTCGGGGCGCAGGCCGCTTGCGGCGCCAGACGCCACATCGCCTTGATCCTGCGCGTCGCCCGCCGGATCGATCGCGGATTATTTTGCAAGGCCATCTTGATGCGCCAACAAGGCACGGTTCTCGTTATCGATGACGATCAGAATATACGATGGGTCATGCGGAATGTCCTGTCGGACGCCGGCTTCGACGTCGCTGAAGCCGAAGGCGGCGGAATCGGTCTCGAAGTCGCGGCCCGCCGCAGACCGCACACGGTCCTACTGGACATGCGGATGCCTGACCTCGGCGGCGACGAGGTGCTGAAGCGCCTCCGTCTTTTCGATCCGGACCTGCCGGTGATCATTGTCACCGCCCATGGCAGCATTTCTTCTGCGGTGAGCGTAACCCGAGAGGGCGCTTTCGATTTCATCACCAAGCCCTTTCGCAACGAACATCTCGTAGAGACCGTGCGGCGGGCCATCGCGCGGCGAGCGGTCGCTCACTGCGGCGCAGGCGCTCGCGCCGCGGTCACCGCGATCATGGGACAAGGCGCCTCCATTCAAAGGCTCGCGGATCAAATCGAAGCCGTCGTCTCCACCGATTACTCCGTCGTCATTTACGGCGAAACCGGCGCCGGCAAGGAAGTCGTCGCCCGCGCCCTGCATCAGCACGGTCGGCGCTCGGCTCACCCGCTCGTCGTCGTCGATTGCGGCGCGATCGCGGAGTCCCTCATCGACAGCGAGTTCTTCGGTCACGAAAAAGGGGCCTACACCAGCGCCGACGCGCGCCGCCACGGCTGCTTCGAAGTGGCCGCCTGCGGCGGAACGATCTTTCTCGACGAGATCGGAAACCTCCCCTTGAATGGGCAAAAAGCTCTGTTGCGAACGCTCGAGGAACGCACCATCCGCAGGCTGGGCGGAACAGAGACGATCAGGCTCGACCTGCGCGTCATCGCGGCCACGAACGACGATCTCCAGGAGCGGGCCGAAGCTGGGGGCTTTCGGGAAGATCTTTTGTTCCGCTTGGCCGAATACGTCGTCACGGTTCCCCCCTTGCGCTCCCGGCCGGAGGATATCCCTTTCCTAGCGCGACGCTTCTTGACGCAGGCGCGCGAGGCGTTGCGGCGAGCGCCGGTCGAAATTGCGCCGGCCGCGCTCGATCTGCTCAGCGCCTACCGATGGCCGGGAAACGTCCGCGAACTGCGCAATGTCATGAGGCGGGCGGCCCTCACCGCCTCGCGCACGATCACGGCCGACAATCTGGCCGACCACCTCGGCGATGGCGCCGCGCCCGCGACGCCGGGTCAGAAGCCGCTCGGCTCCGCCTCCTTGCGCGATCGGCTGCGAATCCAGCTACAGGCGATCGAACGCGAGGCGGTCGTCGCTGCGCTCGATCAGGCCGGAGGAAACAAGGCCGAAGCGGCTCGCCTCCTCGGCATCGACTACAAGACCTACCGCACAAAATTGAAGACGCTGGCCGAACGGCATGGAGCGCGGGCCGATGGCCGAAGTTGAGCTGCTCTCGCTGCGCGACAATGGCGGCGATTCATCCGGCCTAACGAGTGAAACGGCAATCTGCCTCTTCGCCTTCGCCGAATGCGTCGACGCGCTCCGGCCCCGTCTGCCTGACGCGACGCTCGAACAGCGGCTGGTGCTGCACTGCGTGAAATCCGTTGCGGCCCTTGTCGGCGTCATCCCGATCGCCGATTACGACGGCGCCGACTCCGAACGTCGTTTGAGCGATATCGCTTGGCTCGCGCCCCGCGTCCGCCGTCATGCCGAACTCGTGGCGTGGATGGCGCAGCGGTCGCCGGTCTTCCCCGCTCCATTCGGAACGCTTTACTCGAGCCTCGATAATCTGACGGCGTTCATGCATGCGCATGAAACGGCGATCGCCGCCTTTCTTTGCGCCGTCGCCGACAAGGAGGAATGGGAACTGCGGGCTGTCGCACATTTCGACGACCCAGACGCTTTGGATCGACTGGCCTGCGACGCGTGGCCCGACTGGCGGAAATTATCGAAGGGCTCGCGATACATGCGGCTCTGCCGCGACAAAAACGCGCTGCTCGATTACGGTCGAGCCGAGGCCGCCGCGTTTGTTGGCGAGTTTGTCGCGGAGCTTCGGCCGCTTGCGAGCGACACGAGGCTGCTCGGCCTCCCCCGCCTGCCCAGCGCGGACGGGCAAGAGCCCGTCGCTCGTTACGCCCTTCTCGTAGCGAAGACCGGCGTCGCGGCAATAAGGGACCGCGTCCAAGAAGCAGCCCCGAGGGCGTCGAACCGGCACGTGGCGATTGCGCTATCGGGACCGTGGCCGCCGTTCAGCTTCCGACCGGATTTGAAATAGCCGAATTGGATTGGGGCGACAAAATGGCTTTGACGCAGCTCGACCACGAAAGCTTCTTTCACGCGATCATGGCGACGATCCCCTCGTCGATTTTGATCCTGGACGAGCGCCTCGCCATTCTGACGGTCAATCACAATTTCTTGGAGAAGTCGCGAAACAGCCTGGATTCGATATTGGGACGGCGATTGCATGAAATCTTCCCCCCGGCTTTCCAGGATACGGCGCTCGATCGGCAGATCCGCGAGGTCATCGTCACCGGGCGGACGTTGCACCGCCAGCGTATGACCTATCGAGCGCCGGGCGTTTCGTTACGGGTCTATTCCTACAGCATCTGCCCGCTGCAGTTGGTCGGCGGATCGCACGGGGCGATCCTGGTGATGGACGATGTGACCGATCTGCTGCAACTCGGAGAAGAAGTGCGGCGGATGCAACTGCATCTGGCCAGCATCGTCGAGAGCGCAGGAGATCTCATCATCTCCACCGATCCGAATGGGGCCATCATGACTTGGAATACGGCGGCGGAGAAAGCCACCGGTTACACCCATCTCGGCGTGCGCGGCTCCAAGCTCGCGGATCACATCGAAGAACCACAAAATCTCGAGGTCGAAGCCTGTTTTCGCGGGATCGCCGCGATCGACGATCGCCGATCGGTCGAGTGGCCGATGCGGTGTCAAAGCGGAGAAAGCATACCGGTATCGTGGCGCCTGTCGCAAATGACCGGCAATACCGGCGAGGTTACCGGGGTCGTGGTCGTGGGGCGCAATCTCGTCGAGCAGCGCGCCATGGAGGCGCAGATCCGCCAAGGCGAAAAGCTAGCGGCGCTCGGTATGGTCATCGGCGGGATCGCGCACGAAATCCGCAACCCTTTGGGCGTCAGCTCCGCAGCCGCGCAGCTCATGAGAGACAGGATCGCGTCGCCGGCCTTGCTCGAAGAGTGCATCGGAAAAGTCATCGCGGGCATCGACAGGGCTTCTCTCGTCGTCGAAAGCCTGCTGCGTTTCGCGCGCCCCGGGCCGATCGCGGAGACGATGAAGATCAATGTGCTCGAGGTGCTGAAAAACGCGTTGATGTTTGCCTCCGGCGAGGCGGCGGCCGGGACGTCCGTCGAATGGAGGCTGCCTTCCATGGCCGGTCCTATTTATGCCCAGGGCGTACAGAACCTGCTCGAGCTGGTCGTCATCAACCTCATCCTGAACGCCTTCCAGGCCATGCCCAATGGCGGTCGGCTGACGATCGGCGCTTGGCGCGACGGCGCGGAAATCGTCATCGAAATCGGCGACACCGGCCCGGGGATACCGGAAGCTCATGTCTCTAAGATATTCGATCCGTTTTTCACGACTCGGAACGACAGTCGACGATCGGGCCTCGGCTTGTCGGTGTCCCATTCCATCGTGCGTCAACATGGCGGCGGCGTGGACGTCCGCACATCGCCGTCCAACGGAACGACTTTCATCGTGCGCATCCCCGCCGCGCGAGAATTGAGTCTGGCGGCGACGAATGAGAAGGCGTCCTGACTTGGCTGCGCCCGCCATCCCGCAAGCGGCCGAAACGATCCTCGTCGTCGATGACGATCAGGACATGTGCTGGGTTCTCGATGCCGCGCTCGGTGGCCTCGGCCGCGCCGTAAAGACCGTCGGCACGGCGCAGAGCGCTATGGCGTCGGTCGCCGCTCACGCCTTTCCCGTCGCGTTTGTCGATGCGAGGCTGCCGGATATGGATGGTTTTCGCCTCATCGAGGAACTGCGCGGCCTACGGCCGGCGATGCGGATAATCATGATCTCCGGCTATTACCTGGAGGACGATCCGCGAATATCGGAAGCGATGCGCGAGCGTCGAATCGACGGCTTCCTTGCAAAACCATTTCAAATTGAAACGATCCTGAAGGTCGTAGCGGGCAAGGACAACGGGAATTTCCCCCCATGATTGCGGGCGCCCTCGCCCGCATTTCGTTAACGCAGCCGTCAATGGCCCTGCGGCGCATTCTCGCAAGGCGTTGATATAGCGGGCTCACCAAGAATAGCCCGGAGCTGCGCTCGGTTGGCCTCGTTCTTGCGCTCTGTGTGAGGGCCGGACGGGTCTTCGATTTGCTCCGGCATGCAAACGAAGGGCTCAACGCCTTCATCAAGGAGAACCTTCATGGCACGCGTCCAAAAGTCCACCAACTCTTCGAGCCTCGCCGAAGTCGTCGATCGGATTCTCGACAAGGGAATCGTGATCGACGCTTGGGTCAAGGTGTCGCTGGTCGGCATTGAGCTGATCACGATCGAAGCCCGCGTCGTCGTCGCCTCGGTCGAGACGTATCTCAAATATGCCGAAGCGGTCGGCCTGACGGCGTCCGCGGCGGCGCCCGCGTAAGCGACGACTGCGGCTGCCGGGAGCGGGAGCCTTTTGCGCTCGCTCCCGGCGGCGACAGGTCTGACATGGAGGACAGGACATGGCGAAGGTGGCGGAAGGCATTGCGCGCGCGGCGGGCGGATTTGCAGCAGGCCGGCGGCGACGCGACGAACTGGCGATCGAGGTCAAGGCGGCGACGAAAAGCCGTCGTAGCGAAGTCCGCTCGCTGCTGTCGAGCTTGGCGGGCTCGCGAGGGCGCGCGAGCCGGGAGCAGGCGGCGGAAATGAAGAAGGCGCACAGAGCCCGCCGCGGCGACATCCGCTCCTTGCTGGCGAGCTTGAAAACGTCGCGCCGCAAGGCGAGCCGAGAATCTCAAGGACAGGCCAACGCCGCGAACAGCGCGCGCAAAGCCGAGGTGAGCGCGCTCTTGACGCAGTTTGCCCGTGAACGCGTCGCACGTCGGCGCCATCGTCAGGGGCTTGCAACGGCGCTGCGCCACAAAGCGGCGGCCTTCATGCGCGATTTAACGAGCGGCGTTGTGGCGCTTCGCGACGATTTCGCCAAGAAGGATTGCGAACGCGCCGCCGCCGCCCGCGAACGCGCCGCGGCCACCCACGAACGCCTTGCGGCCTACGCGCTCCATCGTCGCGAGGCGATCGCCGGGTGGCGCGAAAGCCCGAGCCGCGGACGAGGCGCGGGCGCCGCGAGCGGCGAAGCGGCCCAGCCGCGGGCGGCGGAATCTCGAGTCGCCGACAGGGCGCCGTCGGAACCGCCGCCAGCGCCGGAAGCCGCTCCGGTCTCGCCAGAGCCGCCAGCGTTCGCGAGCTCGGCCGGCGAGACCTATGAAGTCGCCGCCGCGCAGTCGTCGGATCCCGCCGATCGGTCCGGTCGACGCCCCTCCGGCGCCGTAGGGCATCGAGGCTCGTCGGCACGTCATGGAAGGGGTTCGAAATGAGCGTCGTAGCGTTTGCAACCTCCGAGCCGGTCGCCGAGGAGCCCACAGGCGGCGACGACGGCTCGATCGCCCTGGGTCCGAGCAATGCGTTCGTGACCTCGCCGGTCGTTCAAGAGATTACCGAAAGGGCTCTCGCTTATCTCGAGGCCGGCTACGCCGTGCATTTCTCCGGGCCTGCCGGCACGGGAAAAACAACTCTGGCGTTCCATGTCGCCGCGCAGATCGCTCGTCCCGCGATTCTGCTTCATGGCGATCACGAATTCGGCAGTTCGGATTTGATCGGCCGCGAGAGCGGTTATCGCAAGTCGCGCGTGGTCGACAATTACATTGCCTCGGTCATGAAGCTTGAAGAAGAGGGACGTGCGCTCTGGATCGACAATCGGATCACAACGGCTTGCCGACTAGGGCATACGATTATTTATGACGAATTCAACAGAAGCAAGCCGGAGGCCAACAATCCGTTCTTGAGCATCCTGTCCGAAGGCGTGCTGAACATTTCCGCGCTGCATAGCCGAGGCGAAGGTTATGTCAACGTCCATCCGAATTTTCGCGCCATCTTCACGTCGAACCCGGCGGAATACGCAGGCGTCTATCGCACGCAGGACGCCTTGCTCGATCGGATGATCACCCTTCATCTCGATCACTACGACCGCGATACGGAGATCGCCATCACCGCGAGCAAATCCGGTCTCGATATGGCTCGCGCGGCACGGGTGGTCGATTTGGTGAGGCTCTGCCGCTCGGAGGGACACGATCCTAATTATCATCCCACATTGCGGGCCTCGATCGCCATCGCACGGGTGCTTGCCGCCCGTGGCGGCGAAGCAAGCCTGCACAACCCCGTCTTCCTTTGGGCTTGCCGAGACATCCTCAGCCAGGGGTCGCCGCAGACAAAGAACGACGGCGCCGTTTCGCCTGCCTTCGTCGATCTTCTTCTGCGACGTCTGGATAGCGCGGGCTTGGCTGACAAAACGGCGGCGCATTCGAGCTTAGGACCATGACCATGTCGCTTCAAAGACGGCCATCGCGGGGACTTTCCGATCTACGAACGCTCACCGGGCGCTCGGACGTACAGATTTCCGCTCACAAGGCTTATCTCCGCATCAGCTTTCTCGAACTCGAGCGCGCGCGGCGAATGCAAGAAGTGCGCACTTGCCGCGATCGCCTCGATGCCATCCACGGTCGCTTTCGCGAGATCGACGCTGAAATCGCCAATATTCGCGCGAGCCTGGATTCCACTTCGCCCCGAGCGCAGGCGGTCCAGGCGCCGCATCGCTCGCCCGTCGGGCGCCGGCCGGCAACTCGACATTTTCAATTCGCCTATTGAGGCGCTCGAACGGAGACAACGCCAATGATGCAGAAAGGCGAAAGGGCCGAACATGCGGCTCCTCATCGAAAGACGCCGCCTCCTTCAAAGGTGGAGCCTGCATCCGCGCCCATCGGCAGGCTGTCGGCGGCTCGCGCTGCGGTGCTCAAGTTTCTTTCGACCGAACTGGGGGCCCGCGAAGTTCGCATCACCAAGCTCATTCCCGCCGACCATAGCTCGGGGGGGTGGACCGCCGAGGCGGAAATTCTGGTGCCGAACCTGGAGGTCAAGATGCTCGGACTTCCGCTGACGCAGGAAATTCTCGAACGGGAACACTACGCGCTCGAACTCGAGGCGGACTTGACAGTCAGGTCGTATGAGCACGCCGGGCCGGACGGCGAGTGAGGATGAACGTCTCCTGTCGAATTGGTCACGCGTCTTTCCGGTCGTCTTAACGCATGGTCCGATTTCAACAGGTCACAATTTTCGAAGATCGTCAGCCCGCGGGAGAGCGGTTCATGGGCCTTTACGTCTACGCGGTCGGCAGATCCGGCGAAGGGGAAACGCCGCCGTTGACAGGCGTTTTCGACCAGCCCGCCTATCGGCTCGACGTTGGATCGCTTTGCGCGGTTGTAAGCGAATGCCCGGTCGCCGCGGTGCGCGCCGAGCGCCGACACATCGCCGCGACGCAAGCCGTGCTCGCCGCTCTCAGCGCGCGGTTCGATGTATTGCCGATGGCGTTCGGCACGATAACGAAATCGGAGGACGATCTCCGCCATTTCCTCGACGATCATTACGAGACGCTCGTGGCGCAGCTGCAACGGGTCTCGGGCGCGATCGAAATGAGTTTGCGTTTGAATCTCGAGGCGCCTGATCCGATCGCCTATCTCGTCGAACGCACGCCGGCGCTGCGGGCGGCGCGGGAGCGAGTTTTCCACGGTCGCCGACCGCCCTCCAACGACGACAAGATTCGCCTGGGGCAGATGTTCGACGATGCGCTCCAGCACTATCGCGATTCGCATACGGCGCAGGTCGTCGCCGCTGTCGAAGCTTCCTGCGCCGAAGTCGTCGCCTTGCCGGTTCGCACAGAGCGAGAGATCGCGAACCTCGCGGCGCTGGTGTCCCGCTCCGGCGTCGACCAGTTCGAAGCGGCCGTCCACGCTTCTGCGGCTCAGATCGACGAAGACATCGCCTTCGCCATCGGCGGCCCCTGGCCGCCGCACAATTTCGTGCAATTCGATCCACACGACGGATAGATCGCGCAACGCCGCCGTCCATTCCGGGAGAACGAGGCTTTGTTCATCATCGACGATTTGCTGGCGGCGTCGCTGAAGGGCGTCGGCTCGATTCTGAGCAAGATCCTTTCGATCCGCCATTCCAGCGCGGTTCGAACGGCAGGACCGAGAAGATGGACGTCGGCTCGATCGGCCGTCGAAGGACGCGGAGAACAAGCTCATGATCATCATCGACAGTCTGTTGGCGGCGCCGCTGCGCGGTCTGATGTTCGTTCTCGAGAAGATCAACGAGGCTGCCCACGAGGAAGCCGAGGCGGAGGAGCGGACGATCATGGCTGATCTGTCGGCCCTCCACCGCGCGCTCGACAGCGCGGCGATCACGGAGGCGGAGTTCGACGCGCGCGAGCAGAAGTTGCTCGACCGGCTCGATCGTCTGCATTCTCAGGGGGCAAGCGATGCAGATGACGCTTGACCCTGTCGCTCGCCCGGTCAACGCGGCGCGACCTTATCGCGATGATTTGTCGCTGGCGGAGGCGCTCGACCGAATCCTCGATCGCGGCGTGTCGCTGGAGGGCAACCTCACCATCGGGCTGGCCGACGTCGACCTGTTGTTCCTCGATCTTCGACTGCTGCTCGGCTCGGTGGACACGATCTGGCCGGACGGCCGTCCGGCTGTCCCCGCGGTCCGCCCGCGAACGCCTTCGCCGACCCCTGCATCCTCGCAGCCGCCCTCCGCTTCGCACAAGACCCTGTCGCACGACGTCCC
Organism: uncultured Alphaproteobacteria bacterium; assembly: GCA_963842835.1. Taxonomy (GTDB): domain Bacteria; phylum Pseudomonadota; class Alphaproteobacteria; order Rhizobiales; family Beijerinckiaceae; genus Roseiarcus. The sequence goes on from CAWJIB010000001.1 coordinate 376,593, forward strand.
CCTCGGGAGCGTCGGCGACGGCCCGCCGATCGCCGTGAACGATCGCCAAGGCGCGGGCGGATCATCGACCGCGCAAGGCCTCGTCCGGCTCGTGCTCACCCTGGTGAAACTGCTCCATGAAGTGCTCGAACGGCAGGCCGTGCGGCGCATGCAGGCGGGTCGGCTCACGGACGTGCAAATCGACAATCTGGGAACGGCGCTTTTCGCGCAAGCCGAAGAGATTTTGCGACTGCAGCGGCAGTTCGGCTTCTCCGAAAAGGACCTATCCCTCGACCTCGGCGTCCCGGACGGGGCGCTGTGAAAGGTATCGCTATGCCCTCCGCCAAGTCCATGTCTCACTCCGTCGAGAGCACGAATCTCGCCGATCTGCTCGAGCGCATCCTCGACAAAGGGGTCGTCATAGCCGGCGACATCTCGATCAAGCTCGTCGAGGTCGAACTTTTGACGATTCAGCTGCGCCTGGTGATCTGCTCGGTCGACAAGGCGCGCGAACTCGGCCTCGACTGGTGGAACCATGCCGAACGGGCCGACCGCCTGGCGTCGCAGCGCAACGCGGCGATGGAGGCGATGGGCGAACGATTGGGGCGGATCGAGCAGGCGTTGGGCGCGGTCGTCGCGGCGCCATTCGAACGAGGGAGTGCGGCTCATGAGTAAAAAGCATCCCAATGACGGGGACGACGCCACCGGCGCGGCGGGTTTTGCGAAGATTGCGCGCGGTCTTTCCGACCTGTTCAACGTGCTCGCCGATTTCGACCAGCTTCCACGCCGCGGCCGACACGAAAAGGATGGACGGGTGATGGAATATTCCTTCGCAACGCGCACGCTGGGCGAAGCGGCGGGAGAGAAGCGGGCCTCAGGGGAGGAGCGAGCGCCGCGCGAGGAAGCGCAGCCGAAAAGGGCGGCGAAGAAGAGCCCTCTCGAAGTCCTCGAGCCCGTCACCGACATATTCGACGAGCAGGACGAGATCGTGTTGCTGTTCGAATTGCCCGGGGTCGAACGCAAGGCCATTCGCTGCATCCTCGACGGCGACATCCTGCTGCTCGAGGCGAAGACCGAGGATCGACTCTACCGCAAGGAAACGCTGATCGAAGAAAAACTCGCCGCCGGTTCGCCGCGTCTCAATTTGCGCAATGGCGTCCTCGAAGTTCGGTTGAGCAAAGCAACTTAGCGCTTCCCGGTCACGCGAAGCGGGCAAGGGAGCCGATTGCGAAATGCCGCGATTGATATACGTACCCGTCGTACACAGCACGGCCGAGATGGGCTCCGCCGCGCCAGGTTACAAGGCGGCCTTCGTCGCCCGCTACGGCGAGCGCAAGTGGGCCGAGCGCTCCGCCGAATTCGACGCCGTGTGGCGCGTTATCGCCGACGAGATCAAGCGTCTCGGGCTCGATTTCAGCCGTGTCAAACTTTATCAGGACAGCCTGCCTGTCTGCGGCCACGAGAACGAACTGGTGCGGGATTTGGCGGCGCTGGGCAGCCGCAATCACCAGCTCCTCGAGAGCCTCGTGCGGGAAGGCGCCACGCTCGTCGGCGCCGAGTTCCCAACTCTGCTTCTCGACGAATACAGGCTGCTGCAGTCGCCCGAGCGCACGGAGGCCCAGGCCGCTGCGCTGTTGGAAGCGCGCGACCGATTCATCGCCAAGCGAATCGATGCGACGCTTGGCGATGAAGAAGACGGCGTCCTTTTCATCGGCGCTCTTCATAAGGTCGCGAGGTTTCTGCCCCCGCGCATCAAGGTTCAATATTTGTCGGTGCGCGGCCAATAGCCGCGATCCATAACCGCGAACGGAGACGTCGATGTCCCACGAGGCGCCTGAGAATAGCGAAACGCTACGCCTGACGGTCGTCGAGGCGCGACGCGACGACGTCGGACGCGGCATCGTCCGGATCGACCCCGAAACCCTGCGGCGGATCGGCGCTTCGCCCGGCGACGTGCTGGAGATCGAAGGTCGCGCGAAGACGGTCGCCAAAGCGATGCCCACCTACAAGGAGCAACGGGGACAACAGATCATTCAGCTCGACGGCGTCGGCCGCACCAACGCGGGCGTCGCGCTTGGCCAGAAGGCCGCGATCAAGAAGGTCGCTCACGCCGTCGCTCGGCGCGTGGTCGCAGCTCCGTTGGGCGCGGGCGCCTTGCAAGAGGACGAAATCGAACATATGGCGCGCCGGCTCGACGGGCTTGCCGTCAAAACCGGCGACCGCGTGCGAATCGCCCTGTTCGGAGGAAGCCATCGCGATTTCCATGTGATCCGCACCGAACCCGACGGGCCGGTGATGATCCATCCCGACACCTTGCTCGCGGTCGAAAGCGCTCGCGGCGGCGCGCCGAGCCAAGCGGCTCGCGAGGCCGAGGACATCGTGACCTACGACGATCTCGGCGGAATGGAGCGCGAAGTCGCGAAGATTCGCGAAATGATCGAGCTGCCGCTCAGCCACCCCGAGATTTTCGAGCGTCTCGGCATGACGCCGCCAAAAGGCGTGCTGCTGCACGGGCTGCCCGGCTGCGGCAAGACGCTGCTCGCGCGCGCGGTGGCGCACGAATCCGACGCTGAGTTCATCTACGTAAGCGGACCGGAGATCATTCAGAAATTCTATGGCGAGAGCGAAGCTCAATTACGAAAGATTTTCGAGGACGCCCGCAAGCGCGCCCCCTGCATCATCTTCTTCGACGAGATCGACTCGCTCGCGCCCAAGCGCGAACGCGTCGAAGGCGAGGTCGAAAAGCGAGTCGTCGCGCAGCTTCTCGCCTTAATGGACGGCCTCAAGAGCCGTGGCGACGTGATCGTCATGGCGGCGACCAATCGTCCGAACGCGATCGATCCCGCGTTGCGGCGACCCGGACGCTTCGACCGGGAGATCGCCATCGGCATCCCCAACGAGAATGCGCGGCGCGATATCCTGGAAATTTACGCGCGCGGCATGCCGCTCGGCGAAGGCGTCGACCTCGCCGATCTCGCGGCGACGACGCATGGATTCACCGGCGCCGATCTGAACGCGCTCTGCCGCGAGGCCGCCATGGCCGCGCTGCGTCGCCAACTTCCGGAGCTGTCGCTCGGCGCGGGGCCGGTTCCCTATGAGGCGCTCATGGCCATGGAGGTCAAAATGCTGGACTTTAGAGAGGCGTTGAGCGAAGTGGCGCCCTCGGGACTCCGTGAAGTCTCCGTCGAAGTGCCCAATGTGCGCTGGGACGACGTCGGCGGCCTCGAGCCCATCAAGACCGCCCTGCGCGAAGCCATCGCTTGGCCCTTGAGCCAACCCGCGTTGTTCGAAAAAATCGGGCTGGCGCCGCCACGCGGCATCTTGCTCTATGGCCCGCCCGGAAACGGCAAGACGCTGCTGGTGAAGGCCCTGGCTTCGCAAAGCAACATCAACTTCATTTCCATCAAGGGCCCTGAGTTGTTGTCGAAATATATCGGCGAATCGGAGCAAGGCGTGCGCGAACTCTTCGCGCGGGCCCGCCATGCCGCGCCCTGCATCGTCTTTCTCGACGAGGTCGACGCGCTGGCGCCGAAGCGGGGCTCGGACGGTCGTTCGCCGGTGACCGATCGGGTCGTGAGCCAGTTGCTCACGGAACTCGACGGCGTCGAAGCGCTGGGCGACGTCTGGGTGATCGCCGCCACAAATCGGCTGGACATGATCGACGATGCGCTCCTGCGCCCAGGGCGGCTCGACTATCACCTGGAGGTGGCGCGGCCGGATCGCGTCGCGCGCGCGGCCATTCTGGGCGTCCATCTGCGCAAGAAGCCCGTAGCCGAGGGCATCGATCTTGCGGCTCTGGCCGAGCTGACGGAGGGATTATCCGCCGCCGAGGTCCGTTTCGTTTGCGATCGCGCGGCCCTCAGCGCCGTTCGCCGCATCTTTCCCGCGACAAGCGGCGAGGCGGTCGACATTGAATTGCTGCGCATCGAACAGCGCGACTTCGACGATGCGCTCGCGGCGCAGGCCGGCGCTCCGGGACGGCCGCCGGATCACGGCGCAAGCCGTCGCCCCGACGGAATTCGACCCCGAGGGGATTGAGCGCTTCGGTCGGCCATGCGTGAAAACGTCACTTCCGGAGAGGTTCCCTTCCGCAAGGCCTATATCCAATCGGTGGTCGGCAGCATCCAGGTCAAGGATGGCCTCGTCCGCATTATTGGCGATGAATGCACGCTGGAACAAGACGTTGTCGCTCGTGCGATGACGCCAGACGGTGTTCGTAGATCGCCAGCGAAGCGGCGCGCCATTTTCGTGCAAAATTGCGAGCGCCGGCCGAGCCCATGGCGCGGCCGGCGACGCTTGTTCCAGCGTAGCTTAATCCCCGACGATGCGAACAATCCCATCGTCGAAAAGCCGATCGAGGAGCTTGTTGCCTGACTTGGCGTGTCCGTTCCGACCATGCTTCGCAGGGCTTTTCATCCGGGATCGCCGGTTTTTTCAGGGCGAGTTGAAGTTCCCGTGCAACGCCAAATCTGCCGCGCTGAGTCGATCTTTCGCAAAGTTCTGCTGATGCCAATAAGGATACAGCATCGGAATTGAACTAACCGCGTTCAAGCGCTGCCGCTCGTCGTCCGTGAGCTTCAGGCTCACCGCGGCAATGTTGTCCTTGAACTGCGCTTCGTTGCGCCCGCCGACGACAAGCGACGTCACCGCCGGCCGCTCGAGCAGCCAGGCCAGCGCGATCTGCGCTGCGGAGACGCCACGACTATCGCCGATTTGCACCAGCATATCGACGATGTTCCATAAACGGTCAGGGTCGCGGATCGGCGGCTCGGTCCAGCCGGCGAACTGCCGCGACCCTTCGGGCGTCGCCCGATCGCGGCGATGCTTGCCCGACAACAATCCCGCGGCGAGCGGGCTCCAGACCAGAACGCCCAGCCCCTGATCGACAGAGATCGGCAGCAATTCGTATTCAGCTTCGCGCGCCTCCAGCGTGTAATGAATCTGCTGTGTGACGAAGCGTTCGCGTCCGTTTCGGTCGCTGACGCCCAGCGCTTTCATGACGTGCCAGCCAGAATAATTTGAACAGCCGATGTAACGAATTTTGCCCTGAGCCACGAGCGTGTCGAGAGCGTGGAGCATCTCTTCCAGCGGCGTGGCGCCGTCCCACTCATGCATGTAGTAGATGTCGATAACGTCCGTCTTCAGACGCTTGAGGCTCTTTTCGCATTCGCGAATGAGGTGGTAGCGTGAAACGCCCTCGTCGTTCGGGCCATTGCCGATACGCATGCGCGCCTTTGACGATATAAGGATCTCTCCCCTTTTGGCGCCGAGAGCCTCTCCAAGAATTTCTTCCGACAAGCCATTCGAGTACATATTGGACGTATCGAAAAGGTTAATCCCGGAATCAATGCACAAATTGACCAATCGGCGGGCCTCTTCAACGCCTTGACGGCCGACCATCGCGAAAGCGCCCTTTCCGCCGAAGGTGAACGTTCCCATCGTAAGAACCGAAACTTTGAGGCCGGACCGGCCAAGCAGTCGATATTCCATTGAATTTTTCCTACTCGATTTGCAAGTTTGACTTAACGTTGCGACGAAAGCGAGTTTTCGCCTCGGAGTATGACTGTGTATTTTGCATCCCACAAATTGGTTTAGATAATTTCATTCAGCAGTTCTGATAATAAATCACACGGTCACCTACAAAGCCTGCACCCGGCCGAATCTCCATGCGCCGTCTGGCGCCGGCGCTTCGGCGCGGCCCGTCAAAGGAGGCGTCATGGCGGCCCCGCCTCATCGCGCTTATAGAACGCCCAGGGCGCCCAACCGAGACCTGAGATGGATTACGCCGAGTTCGGGGCTGGCTAGGATCGGCGCGCGTCCCGTCGCGCCCTGCTCGCCTTTTAGCGCGCGCGCCATCGAAGCTTGCGCGAGGACAACCACGTCGACTTTGCCGACCAAGGCGCGCAAGCCGTCGGCGACGAGCGCATCGTGGCCCTCGCTGTCGCCTTGAGCCAGCCGAGCGAAGGCGCCCTCGCACAATTTCGCAAGGACGGAGAACGATCCGCCAGCTGCGGCGGCGCGGCGCTCGATCAAGTCGGTCGTCGGCTTCAGCGTCGTCGGCAATGTCGCCAGCACGCCGATGCGGCGGCCGTACGTCAGAGCTGCATCAGCCATTCCTTCATCGACGCGAACGAGCGGCACGGGGCAGATCGGCGCCGCTAGATCGACGGCCGGTCCTAACGACGAGCAGGTGACGAACACCGCATCGGCTCCTGCGTCCACAGCCGACCAGACGTAATTGATGAGTCGCCGTGTCGTGGCGGGCGAAAGCTCCCCTGCCCGGATCGTATTTCGCAGAAGGCTTTCGTCGACGATGTTGAAGGATGTCCAGGTTTCGAGGTGTCGTTTCATCAACGCTTCAAAAACTGGAATCAAACCCGTGACGGTGTGAATAAGCGCAAGCGAACGCGGCATGCATCGAATGCTCCATTAGCCGCTTCTTGAAACGGCGGGCCTCGTCGAACCGCCTATGCGTATGCACGCATCTTGCCCGTGCGGGCAAATCGAAATATGTAATTTGATTGAGCATCTTTGATGATAAATGGGTAATCGCATTGGATATTAAACAGCTTGAGTGCTTCGTTGCGGTTGCCGAAGAGCGGCATTTCACACGGGCGGCTCAACGTCTTGGGGTCGTTCAGTCGGGGCTTTCGCAAAACATCCGGACCCTGGAGGAAGAGCTTGGCGGCCCACTCTTCGCGCGCAGCACGCGCCGGGTCGATTTGACCCCGGCGGGAAAGATTTTGCTCCAAGAAGCCTATCACGTGCTGACCGCTGCACGAGAAGCGCGTTTGGCGGTGACTCAAGTCCACGGTCTTGCCCGCGGGCAGCTTCGCATCGGCTCGATCCAGAGCTTGGCGCCGTTTGTCGATCTTCCGGCTTCGCTTGGCCGGTTCCGGGAGAAGTTTGCCGGGATCGATATTGAACTCCTGCTCGACGGGGCGGCGCCCTTGCTCGATGAAGTGAACGAGGGAAGGCTTGATCTCGTCTTCACGCAGCCTGGTGAGGTCGGCGCATCGATGGCGACCCTGATGCTGGCCTGCGAGGATATGGTGGCGGTTTGCGCGCCAAACCATCCCTTGGCGGGCACACGCGCCGTTACGCTTCAAGCTCTGCTTAGTGAGACCTTCGTAGATTTGAAGGCGGACTGGGGTATGCGGCGGTTGCTCGACCGAAGTTTTGCATCGCTTCACGCGGTTCGGAAAGTCGGCTTTGAGGTGAATGACGTCTCGATGCTTATGGATTTGGCGGCTCGGGGTCTCGGCATAGCGCTGGTCCCCGAATCGCTCGCGCGCGCCCGAGCCGCCGACGTTCGCGCCAGCCCGATTGTCGTGATCGAACTCGCTGGCGAGGAGCCGCCGTGCTGGGAACTCATTGTCGCTTTCAAGGGACGCAACCGCCGGCCGTCAAATCGCGTCGCCGAGGCTTTCCTTGACCTATTGATCTCGAACTCTGGCGAGCCGATAAAATTTCACGATTAATTACCCGGTCGTCCGCGAAAATCGGTGAGAGTCCTTCATTTTGTGGTGTTTTCTGGCTGGCAAGCGCATTCGCGACAGAGCTCACGGAACCGGCAGCGCATAGAAAATCGCGTCGAGAATCTCGCGCAAATCGGCCGAACGTTTGCGTCCGCCACGCCGCGCGGGCGGAATCGGCGGCGCAACCCGCGCCATTCCGCATCTGTCATATCGCGCGGGTAGCGAAGGCCGCGGCGGTCGGGGGCGCTGCAGCGTTCGGATTTCCACATCGGGCGCTCCTCGAAGAACCAAGCGCCAAACAAGGAATCAAAACCGAGTCTCGTGATTCGACAAGTTCCTGAATCGGCTCTCGGACCACGAAAAAATCAGCTCGTCTTCTTCGGCTCCATGTCAACCCCGTTCGCTCTACCGATATGGGTGGCTAGCATCGGCACATAGCTCTCGGCGCCGCCTGCGGCGTTAGCAAGGGCAAATGAATTCTTCGTGGCGTTGCCCATCGGATTTAGGAGACCGGCCGCGTCCGCCATCGCTTCAAGATAACGCAGATCCTTAAACGCGTTGGCGATCGTAAACTTATGCGCTTCGCGATCGCCATCCAGCGTCCACCGCATGAAAGTCTGATAGAAACCACAGTCCATTCGGCCGCCACGTATGACACTATCGAAGCGTTGAGGCGAAATGCCCACCTTTTGAGATAACGCCAAAGCCTCCGAATAGAGCGCGGCATAGCCGAGCGAAAGAAAGTTGTTGAGCAACTTCATCCGATGTCCGTCGCCTGGGCCGCCGACGTGCACCGCCCGGCCGGCCCAAGTGTCAAGGATCGGCTTGAGCCGAGCAAAGACCGCGTCACGAGCCCCGACCATCGTATCGAGCGTCCCTTCCCACGCTTCTTTCGGCGTCCGGCTAAGAGGAGCGTCGACATAGTCGACGCCAAGGGGCGCGAACTCCGCACAGAGCGCGATCGTCGAATTCGGGTCCGAGGTCGAGCAGTCGACAACGACGGAGCCTGGCTTCAACCCCTCCTTCAAACCGTCCGCGTCGCGCGCGATCGCTTCGACTTCCTTGGACCCGGTCACGCAAAGGAAAATAACTGTCGAGCGGGCAGCGATCTCTTTGGCGCTCTTTGCTTCGATCGCCCCTCGCCGGACCAAATCTTCAATCGGTACGCGATTCCTGTGTCCCAGCACTGCGAGCGGATAGCCTTTTTCAACGATGTTTTTCGCCATCCCATGACCCATGAGGCCGAGCCCGATGAAGCCGACCTGCTCGCCGGACTGAGATGTAATGGACATCGACATTTCCTCTCCTGTTCGGACTTCGCGCGCGCGCTGCAGGCGATCCCTTGATTGGCGGCTCGTGTCACAAATTAGCGCTTTGGGTCTTTTGACGGCCAATGTTAGCGCTGTCAATGCCCGTAAAAGCCGGATCGCTGGCTTTCTCTGTCGAGGCGACGAGCGGCGCCTAAAATAAATTATAACGCTTTCGCAGCGCTTCGACCTGATCCGGTGTCAGCGGGCGGATAGGCATCGATCGGAGCATGAGAAACAGCTTCGCGGTTTCCTCCAGCTCCTCGGTCGCGAATTGCGCGTTCGCCAACGAGGACCCCGCGACGACCGGGCCATGATTGGCCAACAACACGGCATGGTGGCGCCCTGCGAGCTTCTGCACGGCCTTGGCGAGAGCCTCGTCGCCGGGAGGGAAATAGGGCACGAGCGGCAGCGAACCAACCCGCATGACGAAATAAGCGGTCAGCGGGGGCAAGACGTCATTCGGATCGACGTCGGCCAGGATGCTGACAGCTACAGAATGCGTGGAATGCAAATGCACGACCGCGGACGCGTCGGCACGTTGCCCATACATGCAGAAATGAAGAAACGCCTCTTTGGTGGGAGGGTCGCCCTCGACGAGCCGACCGTCGGCGTCAAATTTTGAAAGCTTCGAGGGATCGAGGGCCCCGAGCGAAGCGTTGGTCGGCGTCATAAGCCAACCGCCGTTCGAAAGCCGCACGCTGATGTTGCCCGTCGATCCGAAGGTCAGGCCGCGCTGGAAGATCGAGAGCCCGACACGGCAAATCTCCTCGCGGGATTGGCCCTCTTCGCTCATGTGATCGCTCCCTCGTCCCCAAGCTTCTCAAGTCAACTTCGCCCAGGCCTTCAGGAAGAAATCGGGCGCGCCGAAATTTCCCGATTTCAGCGCGAGCGCGACCCGCGGGGCTCCGATGCCGAGAGTCCAAGGCACGCCCGGGTCGATCTCCGGACCAATCTGCAGCGCCGCAACGCCGAGCGCGCCGACAACCGCGCCCGAGGTCTCGCCCCCAGCGACAAGAAAGCGCGTGAATCCGTTGGCGAGCAACAAGCGTCCGACATCTGCGAGCAGTTTTTCGACGATAGCGCCCGCCCGCTCCACGCCAAGTTTGTCTTGCACGTCTCGAACGACCGACGGATCTGCGCTGGAATAGACGAGGACTGGACGAGCCGTCGTGTTTTCAATCACCCATGCAGCAACCTCGTCAGCGGTAATCGTTCCCGCGGCGATCGCCAAAGGGTCGAGTTGGAGAGCAGGCGTTCCCGCTTCGATGGCGACCTGAATCTGGCTGCGCGTGGCCTTGGAGCATGAACCCGCCAGAATCACAGATTTTCCGGCCGGCGCCGCGAGAGTTGAGACAGGACTGCGCGCGGTCAATTTGCCCGCGGCGCGGAAGTTGTCCGGCAGTCCCATCGCAATGCCCGAACCGCCGGTGATTAGCGGCATATTTGCGCATGCGGCGCCGATCGCGCGCAAGTGCTCGTCGCTGATCGCATCCACGACCATCATGCGCTTGCCTTCGGACCTTGCTTTCTCGAGTCCCTCACGGATGGCCGCAACGCCGCGTTCGACAGTCGCGAACGGGATCAATCCGACCTTCGCTTTGACTTGTCTTTGCAATACGCGGACGAGGTTTGCGTCTCGCATCGGCGTCAGCGGATGATCCTTCATCGGACTATCGGACAACAGCGTGTCGCCGACGAAAAGGTGGCCCTGATAAATCGATCGCCCGGCCGCGGGAAAAGCGGGGCACGCTATCGTGAGGTCCGATCCGATGAGGTCGAGCAACGCCGCGGCGACGGGGCCTATGTTCCCCTCATCCGTGGAATCGAAAGTCGAACAATATTTGAACATCAACTGTTCGGCGCCGGCCGATCGCAGCGCGGAGGCGGCGGCGATCGACGACGCGATCGCCTCTCGTGCAGGAATTGTCCGCGACTTCAGGGCCACGACGACCGCCTCCGCGTCGCCGAAGTCGATCTCGCGGGACGGCGCGCCAATCGCCTGCACAGTCTTCATGCCATTTCGGGAAAGCATCAGGGCGACGTCGGTAGCCCCGGTCAAATCGTCAGCCACCACGCCCAAGATCATGCTTCGGCCCCTTTCCGCTCACGCGTTTGAGTTGTCGCTATTGCGGATAGGCGATCAGGCCGTCCCGCCTCGAACGATCTCGTAACCGGTGTCGACAATGATCGGATCGGGGCCGCGCTGCGGGCTTTCAATGATCTTTTCGACGCTAATTCTGCCGATCAAATAGCGATTGGATAAGATTGTGGAAAGCGGCACCGGCAGCGACTGGCCAATTTCCAGTCCGTTGAAACCGAACACGGCGAGATCCTCCTTGAGCTTTATGTTCGCCGCGATACAGTGGAACACTCCGCCCACTGCCATATCGTCATTGGAGAACACGGCGACGTCGATATTCGGCGACCGCGTGATGAGATCGGCAAGCATTGCGCGGCCCGCGAGCGTCGAACTCGGTCCATTCACAATAGCATGCGAGACGATCGATAACCCGTTCTCGCCAAGAGCCTCCACGAGGCCGTCATAACGGAGCTTCGCGCGCCGATCCGCACTCCAGTCGTGTCCGACATAGCCGAAGCGGCGATAGCCTTGTCGAAGGAGATATTGGGCGCTGTCGTAGCCTGCGCGGCGATGCGACAGACCGACGGCAACGTCGATCGGGGTCGAGTCGATGTCCATCAGTTCGGCAACGCGAATGCCGCTTTGCTCCAGCATTCGCCGAGTCGCATCCGTGTGTTCGATGCCGGCGATGATCATCGCCGCGGGCTTCCAGGCGAGCATCGAGCGGACGAGGCTCTCCTCGGTCGCGAGGCTGTAATTGGTCACGCCGACGACGGCTTGGAACCCCAACTCTTCCAACGCCGCGCTTATGCCTCGCAACACTTCTGGAAAAACGATGTTGGAGAGTGACGGGATAATGACGCCGATGAGATTCGAATTGGCCGAAGCCAAAGAACCGGCAATACGGTTGGGCACATAACCGACCGCCTTTACGGCCGCCATAACCTTCTCGCGCGTGCGATCCGCGATCGGTCCTTTGTTACGCATAATTCGCGAAACCGTGATCTCGCTCACGTTTGCAAGTTTGGCGACTTCGGCAAGCGTGACGCTCGATCGGCGCTCCGGCAGTCGACGCTTGCCGCTCATGATCTCACCATTGCCTATCCTGCAGCTCTTCCGCTTGCATTTTAGTGCCCAAAATGAGCCTTATCGCGAACGGCTGTCTGGAACACGCTGTCTTCCGAGCCGCGGCGAAATCGTCATTGACTTATGCACAAAACTCTCGATGATGAGGTTATGACAGCGCTACCATTTTTTGGCAAGCCATTAGTGAGCGATGCCGCAAACTCTTGTTTCCGGGCGGTTGGGGCGCCTCAGATCAAAGGCTTTGGACAAGCAGGTCCGCGGTCAGGACAATGAACTGGGGGAAGTGAGATGTACTATGTCAAGTGATGAAAAGCCTTTGGTCGGCGTTATCGGCCTCGGGTCGATGGGACTGGGCATCGCTCAGTCGATCGTCAAGCGCGGCATCAAGGTTGCCGGATTTGACGTCAATCCCGACGCCGTCACAAAACTCGTGGATAGTGGTGGCGGCGCAGCCGCCGGCGCCGCCGACGCAGCAAGAAACGCCGATGTCGTGGTCGTGGTCGTGGTCAACGCGGCACAGACCGACGCGGTCCTCTTCGGAAGCGACGGCGCTGCCGCCGCAATGAAGCGGGGCGGCGTTATCGTCGCTTGCGCTACCATGGCTCCAGACGATGCGCGCCGACTCGCCGCAAAAGCCGGGGCGCAAGGCCTCCACTATCTCGACGCGCCAATAAGCGGCGGCGCCGCTAAAGCTGCGGCGGGCCAACTAACGGTTATGGCTTCAGGAAGTCCGGAGGCGTTCGCGCGAGCGCGCCCCGTGCTCGATGCGATCGCGGCCACAGTATACGAACTCGGCGACGCCGCGGGAATTGCCGCCTCCTTCAAGATGGTCAATCAGCTTTTGGCTGGGGTCCACATCGCGGCGGCTTGCGAAGCAATCACTTTCGCGGCCAAGCTCGGTCTCGATTTGCCGACAGTCTATAAAGTCATCACAGCGTCAGCGGGCAATTCCTGGATGTTCGAGAACCGCGTCCCCCATATTCTCGATGGCGACTACAGTCCACGCAGCGCCGTGGAGATTTTCACAAAGGATCTCGGCATCCTCAGCGACATGGGACGGCGGGAGAAATTTCCTTTGCAGATTGCTGCGACGGCGCTGCAAATGTTCCTCATGACCGCCGCCGCCAAGATGGAACGCGACGACGACGCCTCGGTCGCCCGAATGATTGCAAAACTTACCGGTCTCGAATTGCCCGCCCCCTCCAACCCAAGCTGAAATTCAATGCCCACATTCGCCGCCAATCTCTCCTTCATGTTCACCGAATGGCAATTCATCGATCGGTTCGCAGCGGCGGCCGACGCGGGCTTCAGCGCGGTGGAATATCTCTTCCCCTATGAGTTTTCCCCCGACGAAATTGCCGGGCGCCTCACGCGCCATCGCCTGACTCAAGCCTTGTTCAATCTCCCGCCGGGCGATTGGAACGCCGGCGACCGCGGGATTGCGGCGATACCCGAACGCGCGGCGGAGTTCCGATCGTCGGTCGCCACCGCGCTCGTTTACGCCGAAGCCACCGGCGTGAAGCGGCTGCACGTCATGAGCGGGATCGCGAATTCGCGTGATCCAGTCGCGATGACGGCCTTTCGCGACGCGCTCCGATACGCGACGGAACTGACCGGCGCCCGCGGCGTCGACGTCGTGATCGAGCCGATCAATTCTCGCGACATGCCCGGTTATTTTCTCAACGATTTCGACCTTGCCGTGGATTTGATCGCCGCGCTGGCGCTTCCACGTTTGAAGCTTCAGTATGATATCTATCATCGCCAAATCATGCGCGGCGACATCGTCAAGAGTCTCGACGATCTACTGCCGATCATCGGCCACGTGCAGATCGCATCGGTACCCGAACGTCATGAGCCGGGAACCGGCGAACTGAACGACGAGCATATTTTGCGCCACTTGGACGCTATTGGCTATAAGGGGTTTGTCGGTTGCGAATATCGCCCGGCGGGCGCCACCTTGTCCGGCTTGGCTTGGCTGAACGCCTGGAAGGCTCAGTGAAGAGGAGCGCCAGCGTCTTGCGCTGGCGCGCCCCACAGACTGTCGATTGGCGCTGAGCGCGTCCTATCCCTTTGGCGATACGTATTTGCGCCAGTTGTGCGCCTCCTTGAAGCCGAGAATTTCGCGCGTCTTGCGGTTGGAAAGCGGGGCCTCGAATTGGCCAAGAGCGCGCGTCACCGGGACCGACGGGCAATATCGCGCGAGAAACTCGCTTGTCGGCGACGTCGCCGTGATCGTGTCGTTGACCGCGTTGAAGACCTGGAAACCGAGGCCGTCCTTCTCCAGGCACAGGTGCACGATCTCGCCGAGATCGCGCGCGTCGATATAGCTCCACGCGTTGCGCTTGCGCGTCATCGGGTTGGCGAGATAGTCGGGGAAGCGGTCGTATTCATGCGGCTCGATAACGTTGCCGATGCGCAAAGCGTAAATGTCGGCGGCGTAACGCATCGCGAACGCGCGCGCGGTCTTCTCGTTGATCACCTTGGACAGACCGTAGCTGTCCATAGGGTCGCTGTCGTAATCTTCCTCGAGCGGAAAGCTGTGATAATCTTTGTCCCCTTCGGCGAAGCACACGCCATAGGTCGTTTCGCTCGAAGCGACGATGACTTTCCGGACGCCGAGCTTCATCGCCGCTTCGATCACATTGTAAGTGCTCATGACGTTGACCTCGAACGTCTTGTTGTCGGGTTCGATGAGCACGCGCGGAATCGCCGCGAAATGCACGACGGCGTCCGGCGCGCGCGGCGTTTCGCCCTTCTCGAAGCCCTCGAAGCCAAAGTGTGTCGTCAGCGCGTTGAAGGCCTGGCCGCTATCCGTGAGATCGGCGATCAACGTGTTGACTCCAGGCACGTCGAGCGGCTTGAGATCAACGTTAAGGATGGAATATCCCTTTGACAAAAGATGCGGCACTGCATGACGCCCAGCCTTGCCTGTGCCGCCGGTAAAAACGATTCGCTTGGTCATTGCTCTCTCCATTGAGATTTGATTCAAATTGCCGATGCTCTGCCGCATGGCTGGCGTCTAGGGCGCGAATCCTTCCAACGAGCCGAGAAACGCTCAGCCGGTCGCAGCGGACATAACGCGCTCCTGGTTCGCCTCGGCGCGGCTCAATTCACCGCCGACGCGGCCGTCCTTCACGACGATGATGCGATCGCTGACCGCAAGAACCTCGGGCAGGTCCGACGAAATGACGATAATGGCGACCCCCTGTTTTGCGAGTCGCGCCAAAAGGGCGTGCACCTCGGCCTTGGCGCCGATATCGATGCCGCGCGTCGGCTCATCCACGATCAGAATTCGGGGCTCGCGCGCCACCCACTTAGCAATCACAACTTTTTGTTGGTTTCCGCCGCTAAGATTGATGACTGCCTGCTCGATCGAAGGCGTCTTGACGCCGAGCGTTCGCACGTACTCACGACAGCGGGCGCTTTCGCGGGCCTGGTCCACAAATTCAAAGGCGCAATAGTCGGCTAAGTGCGTCAAGCTGAAGTTTTCGCGCACGGACATGCCGAGCACGAGCCCTTGGGCTTTGCGGTCCTCGGTGACAAACCCAATCCCATGCTCGATGGCGCTGGCCGGGTCGAGAATATCGGCGCGTTCGCCATCGATGCGAATCTCTCCCGTATAGGGGCGCAGACCGAATATCATTTCCATAATTTCAGTGCGCCCAGCGCCGATCAGCCCAAAGAACCCGAGGACCTCACCCTTGTGAAGGTCAAAGCTGACATCGGCGACGCGAGCTTGGTGGGCCGTAGCGTGCTTAAGCGTTAGGTCGCGCACCGACATGACCACTTCTTCGGTCACGTGCGATTCATGGCGCCCATAGAGTTGCGTGAGTTCTCGATCGACCATCTTGCGAACGAGGAGCTCGCGCGTGACTTCGCCGATTGGCAAGGAGGCAACCGTCATGCCGTCGCGAAGCACGGTGACGCGGTCGGCGATCTCGAAGATCTCTTCAAGGCGATGCGAAATATATATGATTCCAACATTTCGCTCGCGAAGCAATTTGATTTGCTCCATAAGCGTTTCAGTCTCATGATGGCTAAGCGAAGAAGTCGGCTCGTCCATCACGATTATCTTCGAATCGTAGGAGATCGCTTTCGCTATCTCGATCATCTGCTTATGGCCGACGCTGAGTTCGCTCACCAAAGTAGTCGGCTCAATTTGTAATTGTAATACGTCCAAGACCTTCCGCGCTTCGTTGTTCATGCGCCGAGCGTCGATGAGACCACTACGGCTTATCGGTTCTCTCGCAAGGAAAATGTTCTCGGCGACGGTGAGGTTCTCGACCATTGAGAGTTCTTGGTAAATGATACTGACTCCGAGCGAGCGGGCATGTGTCGCGTCCTTGATGATCGTCTCAACGCCATTGATACGAATGACGCCGCCATGATCGGCCGCGTTCACTCCCGTCATGATCTTCATCAGCGTGCTTTTGCCTGCGCCATTTTCGCCCGCAATTGCATGAACCTCGCCTAGGCAGACCGAGAGATCGACGTGGTTGAGCGCCTTCACGCCAGGAAAGGTCTTCGAGATGTCGCGCATCTCAAGAAAAGGCGTCACAGCAGTCTCCCACGATCGGCCACCCGGGCGAGACGATAGCTTTCGCCATCGCCTCGCCCGGGTGACGAGTTTGAATGTCTTACTTTGTGTAAGTGCCGAGATTCGAGGCGTCGACAACGGTCACACCGGTGTCGATGTCCTTCGGCTGAGTCTCAGCGCCATTGATTTGGGCGACCAGATGCTCAACCGCCAGCTTCCCCATTGTGACCGGCCGCTGCACCATGATGCCCTGGATGAAGCCTTCTTTGACGCCCTTGATGGTGTCCGGCAGATCGTCGAAGGCGAACACCTTCACAGCGCCTTTCTTGTCAGCGAATTCCTTGGTCGCGAGCACCTTCGCAACCGACGGGCCGCCGACCTGGCTAACGCCAAAGATCCCCTTCAAGCCCGGATGCCCCCGGAACAGCGCCTCATCAACGGAAACTGCTTTGGCGAGATCGTCCTCGGTGCCTTCAGTGGCGACGATTTTGATATCGGGATAATTTGCGAGAGCCTTCTTGATCCCGGCGATGCGCTCGTTAAGGTTCGACGCGCCGAGTTGGCCGGTCACGATGGCGACTTCGCCCTTGCCGTCCAGGGCCTTGGCCATGGACTTGCCCATGGTCGCCCCAGCAGCCTCGTTGATCGTGCCGATATACATGCTGCGACCGCTCTTCGCGCTGTCGCTATCGTAGGTCAAAACCTTAATTCCAGCCGCGATAGCCTGCTTAATCACGCCTTCGACCGATTTCGGCTCGTTCACCGATATGGCGATCCCATCGACGTGCTTGGCGATCAAATCTTCGACGATCTTCACCTGGGTTGCGCCCTGGGTATTCTGAGGCACGACCCATTGATATTGCACACCGAGTTTCTCGGCCTCCTGCTTGGCCCCCGTATTGCAATCATCGAAAAAAGGAACCGCAACTTTGGGAATAACCGCGACGACGATATCCTTGGCGTCTTTAGCCATCGCGCTCCCCGCGGCGAGAATCGGAGCCGCGATCAACAGAGCCCGTAGCGATGTGCGAAGATTTTTCATGTGATGTCCTTCCAAGAGCTTCAACGTTTCCAATTGCTATTTGCTTGCTTTGAGATTCGACCGTTCGTTTTCATGAAGCGATTTGTTTTGCGGCTACCCTCCCTTTCGGCGGTTACGCACGACATCAAGGCCGACAGCGATAAGAATGACGGCGCCTGTAATCGCCTGTTGTGCGTAAGTGTTGATATTCATGAGAACCACGCCGTTGGCGATAATTCCGGTGAGCGCTGCGCCTATAACCGCTCCGCCGACGCTGCCAACGCCGCCGGACAGGCTGGCGCCGCCAATCGCCGCGGCGGCGATGACGTCTAATTCGCCTCCAAAGCCAGAAGCTGGCTCAGCCGAAAGGTAGCGAGAAAAGCTGATGACGCCGGCAAGCGCCGCGATCGCTGCCGACAAAATATAAACGATCAATTTGACGCGGCTGGTTTTCACGCCGCTCAGACGCGCCGCTTGTTCGTTGCCGCCAGTTGCGTAGACATGTCGTCCAAACCGGGTCTTTCGCATGAGGATCGAAAAGCCGATCATCATGACGACCATGATGACAACGGGAACCGGAACGAAACCGACGTAACCCTGGCCAAGAACTGCAAACAGATCTGGCGTATCGGGCGTGACCGGGACGCCGCGGGTAATGATGTACATCAGCCCGCGGCCAATACTGAGCGACCCGAGAGTGGCGATGAAAGGCGGAAGCCCAATTTGAGTGATCAGCAGGCCATTGAACGCGCCAAAAACCACGCCTACCGTCAGACCGCCGCCGATGCACAGACCGGTTGGCAAACCGTAGGCGAAGCCGAGCGCGGTCACCAATGACGACAGGCCCATGACCGATCCAACGGATAGATCGATTCCGCCCGTGATGATCACCATCGCCATGCCGATGCTCATGATCGCCGTCATCGAGAACGAACGAAACACGCCCATGAGATTATTGGTCGTCAGGAAGTAGGGCGTCGCGAGGCTGATGAGCGCTCCAACAACGATCAGCGCAATGAAGACGT
This sequence comes from uncultured Alphaproteobacteria bacterium, assembly GCA_963842835.1. Taxonomy (GTDB): domain Bacteria; phylum Pseudomonadota; class Alphaproteobacteria; order Rhizobiales; family Beijerinckiaceae; genus Roseiarcus. The sequence goes on from CAWJIB010000001.1 coordinate 395,109, forward strand.
TGAGCTCGCGGACCTTGCTCAGAGCCACCAGCCGACGCGCTAGCGACGACTCGGCGACGGCGATAGGCTGCCTGACTTGACGATTGACCACTGACATGAGCCTCCAGCCTCCCGGCCCCAATTATACTGCTTTGTCGAGTTCTATTATTTTCGCGTTTTCGCGACTTGTATGACTCGATTCCGATCCGGGAAATTCTCGTTTCGTCCCGTTGACTATCTGAAAGTTCTTCCCGTATAAGCCTGCGATGGTAGCGCTGTCATTACTTCGCGCATGAATATGACAGCGCTGTCATTGCGCAGACTATCCGGAAGCCGGAGAAATTGTCAACTATGCCCAATCGAAAAAATATGCTGCGGCGCACCATATCCGCGCGAGAGAATGCGGCTTGCGCCGCCGCCCGAATCGCGCCTCGAGAAGCCGTGCCACGGATATGGGAAAGGCTTTATTTGGGACAGATGTGAGGACGGATCGGGCCGATGCGCGGCTCAAGGCCTGCTGTCGAAGGAGCGAAGCGGCAGCGTTCGACGTCTATCGAGATGAGCGGCAGGCCACTGCGCATGAATGACGGCCGATGCGAGTGAAAGAAGCACAACTGGGTTGTCCTTCGATCGATATCCGCGCTAGGTCGCTTCGCCGAAATGTTGCAAATCACCGCCGACACAATCACTGACGAGATGAACACTGCGTCGAGTTTGCCAACCTCTTGGCTGCAGCCAAAGCTTCGACGCAACGAAAGCAACTTTTCAATCAACGGACGACTGCGTGAGCGGCAGTCGCCTACGGCATCCAACCATCACGAGGTTCTACGATGGCTCTCCAACCCGCCTTCGCCCGCGACCGCGTCGCTGTCATTACTGGCGCAGCCAGCGGCATTGGGCTCGCCGCTGCGGAACGCCTTGCAAGACTTGGAATGAAAATCTGTATGGCGGATATCGACGCTGCGTCTCTGCAACGTTCGGCGGAAAAAATTGCCGAATTCGCTCCGATTAGGGCCGACGTCATAGCTGTACCGACGGACGTGAGCCGCATCGAAGACGTCGAGAGGCTGAAGCGACGCGTCTACTCCTCTTTCGGCGAAGTGGCGTTCCTCATGAACAACGCTGGCGTCGAAGGCGGCGGCGGGCTTTTTGCGCAGCCATCCCGTTGGCCGAAAATTATTGGCGCCAACCTTTGGGGCGTCATCAATGGCGTGCAAACTTTTCTCCCCGCAATGTTGGAACAGGGAAGCGACTGCGTAGTTGTAAACACCGGATCGAAACAAGGGATCACCAGCCCACCGGGCGACACAGCCTACAACGTCTCGAAGGCCGGCGTGAAGGTCGTGACCGAAGCTTTGGCGCACGAGTTGCGTAATATTCAGGGGTGCCGGATCACGGCGCATTTGCTGATTCCCGGATTTACTTTCACGGGCTTCACGCGCGTCCGCACGCAAGAAAAGCCAATCGGCGCATGGATGCCGGAGCAAGTGATCGACTTCATGCTTGATGCGGTCGCGGCCGGAGATTTTTATATTCTATGTCCGGACAATGACGTGAATCGCGATATCGACGCTCTCCGAATTCAATGGGCGGCCGACGACATCATCAAGAATCGCCCAGCCCTCTCACGATGGCATCCCAGCTACAAGGAGCCCTTCGCGGCCTTAGTCAAAGGGACCATGGAAAAAGGTAACGGGCACAAACGCTGACCCGCCTTACTTTGTAGCCCGGTCCTGGAGGAAGTCGGGGAACACGGTCTTGATAACTGCTTCCCCAGCGACCTTGCCTCTGTGAAAGGAACTTCGGATGGGCTTTCGATCAAAATGAAGCGAGGCGCGTCTTCGACCGCAATTTCGTGACCCACTATTCGATGTAAGGTTGCACAAACAGTCCGCCTTCGCGGCGCGGCGCGTTCGGGGCAGGGCCGCAGTTCGAGGCGCGATTGATCGCCGAGGTTGCGCCGATAGATCTCGGCATAGCTCCCCCCCGCGCTTACGACGCGTTGCCGCCAATCTTCGCTCAGTCCGAGTTCCGACGCCTTGATCGGAAACGCGTCGACGCCTGCGGTCGATGACGGCGCGTTCGCTCCCGCATCGGCAAGCAGCGAGTTGATCGCCCAGGCGACGATCGCCGACCATTGCGCGTCGCGCGTCCTCGTCGTCGCAAAGATCGGAAACACCGCGAGCGGCTCCGCAAGAATCCGACTGTGCACGTCCTTCGCGCCGGTTCACACGAACGTTGGTTAAGTGTCATCAACTCGCAATTCAAACCGAATATCGCTGCATACCGGAGGTTCCGCAATACCGGGGCGCCACCAAGTTTCGCGAACTCTAAGGGGGATCGATCTTATGCGCAGTAATAATAAGTACCGCAAATCAGCCGCCGCCGCTCTCGGCGTTATGGCGATGGTCTCCAACGCTGCGGCATTCGAAGGCGGCTGGACCGGGCCCTACGGAAACGGCGAGCCGTACCGTGACGGCTTTCGCGATCGCGACGATCGTCTCTCGTTAGAAGAGAAGATCGAGCTTCTGCGTCACAAGGTGAAATACGTGTTCGTGATCTTTCACGAGAACCAGTCCTTCGACCACTTTTTCGGCACCTACCCCGGCGCCAACGGCCTTTTCGAGGCTCCGAATGGCGTCACTCCCGCCAACAAAACGCCGAGCTTCAAACAGCGTTTGCTCGACACGTCGCTGAACGTCCAGACGATCTCTCCGTTCCTGATGCCTCAGGCCGTCGTCGGAACCAATGGGCAGATTGTGCCGATTTATCCCGCCGACGAGATTTCCGTCGATCATAGCCATCAGGGCATGGCGAACGGCCTGGACATCGATCCGACGACGGGGATTGCGGCCAATGACCGCTACGCGATGGATCAGGAGGTCCTTGACCACCGACTCGAATGGCAACATCGTGACGAGCAAGGGCGCGACGCCGACCGCGGTGACGCTCGCTCAGTACCAGAAGGGCGAAACCGACATCGGCCACATCGACTGCGATACGATCCCCTTCATGTGGCACTGGGCGAAGAACTTCGTTCTTTTCGACAACTTCCGTCAGACGATCGTTGGACCTTCGACCCCGAATGCGCTCGCGATCATCGCTGGCCAGTCCGGTCAGACGCAGTGGGCGGAGCACCCGAACGAGGGCGTGGCGACTACCTACGCCAACCCGTTGTTCCCGAATGTCTTGGGGGCTAGCTACGGCTCCATGGTCCATCCGTCCACGAGCAACGCGTTTGTCCCCGTGGTGAACGATCCCGGCCCGTTCCCCGGCTCCAACCTGGACACGAGCGCCGTCAAGCCGCCCTTTAACTTCGACGAAAACCCGGCGAATCCGACGGTCAATTTGACCTTCGCGACGCAGCCGCTGTCGTTCATGGGGTCTGATATCGCGAAGATCATCGCGACCGACCCCAATCCGGCGGCCGATCTGCTCGACGTGAAGAATGACATTCAGAAAATTGCGGCCTTCAACAAGCCGGTGCCGTGGGGTTGGTATCAGCAAGGTTTCAATGCCAACGATGTGGCGGATCCCTACGAGCCGCCGGGCCCGAACAGCGGCTATGTCTTGCATCATAACGCCCCGCAATATTTCGGCTACCTCGCTGACAATCCGCAGGTTCTGAACAACAACCTCCATGGCGCGAAGGACTTCTTCGACGCGGTCGAGGGCCGGAAGCTGCCGAACCAGGGCGGCGTGTTCTACCTGCGCGGCGGATATAACAACAACGACGGAATGGTGCCGGTGGATCCGACGCCGGCGATCCAGCACGCGTTCCTTGGCAACGACGATCACCCGGGTTACTCGGATCAGCAGTTATCGGAGGCCTTGGCGGCGCGGGCGATCAACGACATCGCCAACAGCCCGTACTGGTCCCAGAGCGCCATCATCATCACCTACGATGAAACGGACGGCTTTTACGACCACGTCTCGCCGAAGCGCCGCAACACGTTCGGCGACGGCTCTCCCCTGGCGGCTGGCCCGCGCATTCCGACGATCGTGATCTCGCCCTACGCTGCGTCTGGCAAGATCTCGCATCGTTACAGCGAGCACGGCTCGGTGATTAAGTTCATCAACGAGTTGAAGGGTCTGGTGCCTCTCGCCGAACTGCCGGACGAAAAGAACGGCGTGCAACTCGGCAAGACCAACCTCGGCCAGGATAACCTCGGTCCGTCTGACGACCCGGAAAACTATGTCGGCGATCTGACGGAGGCGTTCGACTACGACAGACTGCGGGGCGATACGGCGCCGATCCCGGCTTCGGCGGCTACGTTTACACCCGCGCAGATCGCGACTCTGCCGCATCTGGCGACGCCGAATTATTCGCCCAACGGCTACACCAACGGCGCCTGCGAAGCGATCGGCATTCTGCCGACCGATTTCAAGACCTACGCTGACTACAAGCACGGCAACCCGATCGATCCGTATCCCGCCAACGTGAACCCCCGGCCGACCCAATCGCCCGGCACGCCGACTGCGGGCAATTGGACCCCTTGATTCATCCCGGGCTCGCAGCCTCGGCTGCGAGCCTTGGATAACCCTCGATCGGACGGAAGCCGCGGCTTCCGTCCTTTTCGTTATTAGGAATCGCGTCAAAGGATGGCTTATGTTTCGCTTCGCTCACGGACTTTTCGTTCTCGGCCTTCTGTCGCTGACGTGTGCGGCGCACGCGCAAACGCTGGCGGCGATCAGAGCCTCCCATCATCTCGATTGCGGCACGGTCCAAGGCGCCGATGATTGGAATGGCGAGGATGTCCACGGCGATCTCTCCGGCCTCGGCGGCGAGATTTGCCGCGCTGTGGCCGTCGCCATCCTCGGCGATGCGGAAGGCCTGGCGATTCACGCATTTCCCGCCGAGCCAGAGGCTCTGGCCGCCTTGAAGGCCGGAGGCATCCAACTGGCGATAGGCATTTCGCCGTCGACCACGGTCGCCACGCAGTTCGGCGTCGGCTTCGGGCCGCCCGTGTTCTTCGATTCCCAGCGCATCATGGTCGCGAAGCAGAGTGGCATCGCCAACCTCGCCGATCTCCGCGATAAATTGATCTGCGCGCTCGACATGAGCCCGCCCGAGCGAACGCTGCGCGACGAGTTGACCCAGCAGCACATCCCCTACGCGCTGATGTCCCATTCCGAGCAGGGCGAACTGGATGCGGCGGTTGCCGTGCGTCGCTGCGCCGCAGGCACAGGAATGGAGACGCGCCTTGCACAATCGCGCGCGAATTTCCATGCGCGGATCAGCGATTTCGTCTTCCTGCCCGAGAGGTTTGCGCTCAGTCCAGTCGTTCCCGTCTATCGCTATGGCGATCAGGCGTTCGGACTGATCGTCGATTGGACGATCAGCGCCCTGATTGAGGCGGAGGCGCTTGGCATCACGCGGGACAACGTGGCCGAAGCCGCCAAACGTGAAGACATGCGGACCGTCCAGCTACTCGGCCGCGATTTTGCCACCGCGCAAGCGCTCGGACTGGCGCACGACTGGGCCGCCAAGGTGATCGCCGCCACTGGCAACTACGGCGAGATCTTTGAGCGCACAACGGGCCATCCGTATCAACTTGACAGGGGGTTGAACGATCTATGGACGCGAGGCGGGCTAATGGCTCCGAGGCCGATGAAGTAGCGCGATCACGAGGAAAATCCGGGGGCCGGTGCGATAGACCGCGCCGGAAACCGCCAAATCCACGCTCGGTCAGGCTGCCCCGGAGGGTCGATTGGTTTGTCGCGGACGCGAAGCTAAGGAGTCCGACTGCGGCCTATGCTCTGTGGCGCGTTGAGGTCGGTGCGGGCTCGCGAGGCTCGTCTTAGTTCTCCCTGCGCCAACAGCCAACACAACCCGATCGCGGGCGCGAACAGCGCGCCAAACAGCGATTTTGTAAACCGTTCGAGGCTCTGACGCGAGCGCAAGCGCCGGGAAAGCGCGGCGGCGAAGCTGCACGACGCGTGGCCGCGAATGGTCTCGTCGAGTTTGTGAAAGATCCGCCGAGTGGCGAAAAGGCTCTTGGTCGTTAGGAACGTCCGCTCGGCCCTCCGTAATTCGTTCAGGCCAAGCAAAGACCCGCCGACGCATGCGCCGGCGGGCTCATATCCGGCATCCGCGCCCCGGCGACTGGAGCGCCGAGGCGAGGCCGGCGATTAGAACCGGCCGTCGTCGTCGCGACCCTGACGGCCGGACTCCGGCGTGAACGAGACGCCGCGCAGCGCCTCGCCGAACCGAGCGGTCTTCAACGTGCGGAAGCCTTCGTTCGCCGGCAGGCTCGTCGCGGAGAGATCGTCCGTGATCGCGACCAGCTTGTTCGGATCGGCGCCCTGATCGCCGCTGCCGCTCACGGTGGAGGTGATCGCGTAGATCGTGACGGTCCCGTCGCGATTCACCCGGCCGGTGATATTGCGCAGGCCGTCGGTCGCGGGCGACCACGGCGCGCCGGTCGCAGAATTATTGCCAGTCGGGTAATTCTCGACCGTATAGGGGACGCCAAGGTCCAGCCCCGCCGAGAGGACGTAGGCGAGCGTCCATTGTTTCGTGGTCGCGTTGAACACCCACTTCTGCAAACCGGCCGCGGTCTGACTGGCTGCGGCGGTGTAAGAGCCCGAATTATACGTGGCGGTGCCGTTGCCTTCGTCAGCGACATAGAGCGTCGTGGCGTTTGCGAACCAGACCCCGAACGGATAAGCGGTCGTGGTTTTGGCGAGCGTCGTCGGCAAGCCCGCAAGAACGCACATGTTGTAGGGATAGACGCCCTTGGTCCCGAGTTGCCCCGGAACATATGCGATCGGCGCGGTCGGCAGCTTCGCCCCCGCTGCGGGCACGCCGACCCCCTTCGGGCAAGCGAGCGGATTGCCGTTGGGGTCCAACCCTGTCGTATCGATGAAATAGACAGTGTTCACGCCGTTGCCGCCGCTCCCTTTGGTCAGATAGACGACGTCATTGAACACGGAGAGGCCGCGGAAGTTGGTGTCCTTGCCGATCTTGTCCGCTTTGTCGCCGAGCTGCGTGATGTTGAAGCTGCCGACCGGCGTGGGCAGACCGGGGTCCGCTTGCGCGCTGAGCGGCTGACTCGACGGGCTGAAGATCTGCGCGCCCGCGCCCAACACGACGCCGGTGGGCTGAGGATTGGAGCCATTGCCGGCATTGCCGGATGTGTAGACGACGTCTACGCCTTCGCCATTGTTCAGGATCGCGGCGCGGCCGTTATTGCCGCTGTAGCCGTTCGTCTTGGTGAACTGGAACCGGCCGTGGCGATCCAGCTGCGCGACGACGCGGTAGTAGCTCGACGAAACTGGATTCGTCGGATCGATCACGCCGGGCGTATTCGAGTTGGACACATCCAATGTGTTGATCGGCGCGAGATATCCCATGAAGCTCACAAAGCGACCGTCGGCTGAAAGATTGAGAGCCAGCTCCGACTTGGACGAGAAGCTGCCGACCATCTGGTTCGAATTCGCTTCGATCCGACGCTGCGAGCTGTTGGGCGCCTCGATCGAGCTGATCCAGCGCCCATCGCGCGAAAGCTGGTCCAACACGATTTTCGAGGTGATGCCGAAACTCCCGTCCACAAGCGCGTTGTTGAAGACCAAGGGGTACACGCCGCCCGCCGTCGCGGTCACGCAGGCCGCTCCGACGCAGCCCGGCGGCAACAAAGTCGTCCCTGCGATCACATTGTTGGCGTTGTTGTCGTAAACAACTTTGCTGAGCAGCAAATTGTCGGGCTGGAGACCGCCGTCGAAGTCGTCGGCCAGAGCCGTCGGCGCTTGTGACAGACAGCAAAGAACAGCCGCCGCGGCTACGCCGGATTCGGCGAGATAACGAACCTTAAGTTTACTTGAGCGATTAGGTGTCATGGCGAGCCCCCATTTGGTTCACGCTCGCTTTGGCGAACGTGTGGCGGCAGACCATGGTTCCCCAACGTTACATTCCTGCGACCGGCGGATGACGATCACCGATATGAAGACGGGCGGTTTTATCGACGTCGCTCCTGGCGCCGGCTTGGGCTTTCGACGCCGTTTCAGCATGACGGCCGTGAGCTTTTTGGCTTCGCTTTGGCGCTCCGGAGGCCGGCCTTGGCCTCGCAGCGCCCTCGCGCCGCGGGGCGCCTGCCTAGGAACGGCAGCTTCTTGATATTGGAAACCAGGTTCTTGTAGACGAGGTTCGCCATGCCGATCTTCGTCGTCGCTCGTGCGACGCCAACGGTGCGCATGAACAGATCAATCGGGTCTTCCCAAAGGGCGAGGACATCTTCGACGCGGGGAGCGATCTCTTGACTTGAGGGCGTTGGCGCGACGAGTCGTCTCTGGATGGCTCGGCCCAGGTGATCACGCGCTGACGGCGAACCATTCGTCGCATTCGGGACAGCGCAGCTTCGTTCCCGTCGCCGCGCGGAACATCCACCAATCGGGATGCAGCCTTCGTGACGTTCAGCTTCTCCCGGGGCGTCGATCAATCAAAACCGCTGAGCGCTATATCGACGGCGATATCTGCGCGCAGCGGCGGTCGGTCGCGCTTGTTTGGACCCCTGTTCGGGGCGAACGACGGGGATGTCCGTGCCTCACAACACGAAGACAGCGCGAACGTCCGGTCCCGCGTCATTTTGCGAATTGGCTATCGCTGGGACGCAGCGACGCCACGCGACTGACCGATTGTCCGCGCATGCGAGATGGCGAGGTTTTGCTATGTTTGCTCGGTCCGGCGCGCGCCAACGCCACAACCGCAACGAGTCCGGCAACCCGCGTTCATGTCGACGTTCGTCTCGACAACGCTCGCGTCGCTCGCGCGCGGCTCGTAATTCGCATCTTGCAAGGGGAGAATGAACCCTATCACGCGCCCTCCTGGCGAGACGACGTCGACGGCGCACTTTAGAGCCCACGACCATCGCTCTGATCGCCTTCACGAAAAGAGCGCATGCCTGCCGCGTTATCCCCTGTCACGCAGAAATCATCTCAAAGTCAACGTACCGAGAAATTGGTTTCGTAACGTCATGGCGTGGGGGAATTCTCCACCACGAACAATAGGGGCATGCCATGAATTTCGTGAGTTCTGGAACAGGCGGCTTGCGACGCAAGCTGCTTGCTTGCGCCGCTATCGGCATCTTGGCCGGCAATTCGATCGCCCCGGCCTTTGCAAACTCGAACGACAATGCCACGACGTCGCCGATCAAGCATGTGATCATCATCATCGGCGAAAACCGCAGCTTCGATCACGTGTTCGCGACCTACAAGCCGGTCAACAGGGACGAGAAGGTTCTGAACCTTCTGTCCAAGGGGATCGTGAAGGAAGACGGCTCGCCCGGTCCGAACTATGGCGAGGCCCTGCAATACAACGCGTACGACTTCGACACGTATAAGCTGACGCCGGCCAAAGCGCCCTACGCGACCTTGCCGCCCGCGCTCGTCGGCGGACCCTCGACGCCTTACGCCTGCCAATTTCTCGGCGTGACCACCGGCACGTCCTGCGTCTCGCCGGCCAACATAGCGGCCGTCAAGACGGTCGAAAACGGCCTCGACAGCAACTACTACCAGTATCTCCTGACCGGCGGCACCGGCCAGACGAGCAAGACGCCGGACAAGCGCGTCAGCTACGACGGCCAGGATGCGAGCCATCTGCCGCCCGGTCCCTATCAGCTCACGAACGCGAACTATCCCTATGACGCCTATGCGGCGAGCCCGGTGCATCGCTTCAATCAAATGATGCAGCAGCTCGATTGCGACGCCGCCGCGGCGACGAAGGAGAACGGCTGGGGTTGCTCCTCGGATCTGTACCCCTGGGTCGAAGTCACCGTCGGCGCCGGCTCCAACGGCAAGGCGCAGCCGGCTGGCTTCACCAACGAGTTGACCGGAGAGGGCTCCACCTCGATGGGCTTCTACAATGTTCAGAATGGCGACGCGCCCTATCTGAAATCGCTCGCCGACGCCTATTCGATGAGCGACAATTATCATCAGGCGGTGAACGGCGGCACGGGCGCCAATCACGTCATGATCGGCACCGGCGACGCGATCTGGTTCTCCAACGGGAATGGCGCGGCCCAGACGCCGCCGCATGTCACCGTCAATCCGGCGGCGCCCGGAACGCCGCCGGCCGGCGACACCAACGCGCTGAGCGAAATCGAGAACCCCAATCCGCAGCCGGGCACCAACAACTACTACACCCAGGACGGTTACGGCGGCGGGTCGGGATCTCCCGCGGCGGTGAGCCCCTCGGCGAACTACGGCGGCGGCTCGTACGTCAATTGCGCGGATGCGACGCAGCCGGGCGTGGCGCCGCAACTGAACTACCTCAACGCGTTGCCGAACAAGGTGAAGCCGAACTGCGACGCCGGTCACTTCTACCTCGTCAACAACTACAATCCCGGCTATTTCGGCGACGGCAGCAACGCCTATACCGATACGAACCCGAACAACCATGTCTACACGATCCCCCCGTCGAACGTGACGAACATCGGCGATCGGTTGAATGCGCAGTCGGTCTCGTGGGCGTATTTCGGCGATCAATGGGATCAGTATGTGAACGACAAGTATGATCTGAGCCCCACCGACGATTATTGCAACATCTGCAACTGGGCGCAGTACTCGACGGACATCATGACGAACCCCGCGCAGCGCGCCGCGCACCTGAAGGACACCAAGGACCTCTATTCGGAGATTTCCTCTGGGAACCTTCCGGCGGTCTCGTACGTCAAGCCTAGCGGCTTGGTTGACGGGCATCCCGCCTCTTCGAAGCTGATCCTCTTCGAAGGCTTTGTGAAGAAGATCGTCGACGCCGTGCAGGCCAATGCGGAACTGGCGGGCAACACCGCGATCTTCGTCACGTTCGACGAAGGCGGCGGTTACTGGGACTCCGGCTATGTTCAGCCGCTCGACTTCTTCGGCGACGGCACCCGTACTCCTATGATCGTGGTTTCGGCCTACAGCCGCGGCGGCCATATCTCGCACAGCTACACCGATCACGTCTCGACGTTGAAGTTCATCGAGCGTAACTGGCGCCTCAGCCCGATCACGGCGCGCAGCCGCGACAATTTGCCGAATCCGATTGTTGCCGGGAATCCCTATGTCCCGGTCAATTCCCCGGCCATCGGCGATTTGTTCGACCTGTTCGACTTCGACCATGCCGGCTCGGATCACGGCCACGGCGGCTGGAATAAACCCTGAGTGATTGCGGCGGCTTGAACACCGCCTCTCGACGCCGGCTTGCGACCCAAGCCGGCGTCTCTTTAGCCGCCGCCGGCTCGGCGGTTCTTGCGCGCGCCGAATGGCCCCTCGAATTCGCGCCGTCGACGATCGTGCGCCTGATCGCAAGGCGGATCGATTTTGCTTCTCGAGGCGCGTCGCTCGCGCGCAGCGACCGGCCGCTGGTCGGTCAGGCGAGTCACTGTTTTGTCATTAGGGTCCGATATGGCGCCTCGAGCTGCTTCGATTTTCGATGTCGCCAACGCCCCCCGGAGCCGAGGCCTTCCAGCGATAGCCCGCTCGGCGCGTCGGGGTTGCGGCGGGAGTAGAGGTATGCCTTTTCGGTCTCGGGCGTTTTCCGGCATGGCCTTGCGGCTGTTATGTCTGCGCGCCCTCTGCGGAGCGTCCCTCGGCGCAATGCTCCTGGGGTCGTACGCGCTGGCGGACTCGATCCCGCCGACGGCGAGTTCCGCGGCGGCGACGCCCAGCAGCGCCAGCGCGCAGAGCGACCTGTTTGGCGAGTTTGTGGAGACGCCGGTGGGGGCGAATGGGACGGCGTCCGTAGCCGCGCCCGCCGCGGCGGCGGCGGCCAGCTCGAGCGGCGCCGGGCCGCTGGGGTTCCTGAGCGCCGCCTCGCGCAGCTCCAACCTGCTGGGCGACATGTGGGGGCTGCGGAGCGCGCTGAGCAAGTACGGCATGACGCTCTCCGTCGTCGAAAACAGCGAGCTGTTCGGCAATGTGAGCGGCGGCCGGCGCCAAGGCCTCGAATACAACGGCCTGACCACCGCGACGCTGCAGATGGACACGCAGCGCGCCTTCGGCCTGAACGGCGGCCTGTTCAACGCCAGCGGCCTGCAGATCCACGGCGGCAATCTCAGCGCCTCGAACCTCGACACGCTGCAGACGGCGAGCGGCATCGAGGCCGATCGCGCCACGCGGCTGTGGGAGCTCTGGTATCAGCAGAAGTTCGGCGATGCGTTCGACGTCAAGATCGGCCAGCAGAGCCTCGACCAGGAATTCATGGTCAGCCAGAACGCGGGCTATTTCATCAACACGATGTTCGGCTGGCCGATGCTGCCCTCGGCCGATCTGCCCGGCGGCGGCCCGGCCTATCCGCTCTCGGCGCTGGGCGTTCGCGCGCGGGCGCACGTGACGGACAACGTCACGCTTCTGGCCGGAATCTTCAACGGCAGCCCGGTCTCCAACAACACGGGCGATCCGCAATTGCGCAATCCCTATGGGCTGAGCTTCCCGCTCAACGGCGGCGTGCTGGCGATTGCGGAGCTGCAGTTCGTCTATCCCGGCCCCGGCGCGCTGGTGCAGGCGGGCGAGACGGAGCCGCTCGCGCGCACCTACAAGATCGGCGTCTGGTACGACAGCGAAAGCTTCGCCGACCTGCGCACCGACTATGCCGGCCTCCCCCTCGGCAATCCCGCGAACAGCCAAATTCCCGCAAGCCATCGCGGCGATTACGCGATCTATGCGGTCGCGGACCAGATGATCTGGCGCTCGGAAGGGGAGGCCGATCGCAACGTCAACGTCTTCATCCGCCCGATGTTCACGCCGCTGCAGGACCGCAATCTCATCGCCTTCAGCCTCAACGCGGGCCTGACGATGCACGAGCCGTTCTTCGGCCGCGACGACGACACCGCGGGCGTCGGCGTCAACTTTGCGCAGGTGAGCAGCGGCGCGGCGGGGCTCGATGAGGATACGGCGCTCTACAACCCCGGCATCTACTCGCCGACGCGCCACAACGAGACGGTCTTCGAGGCGACGTATCAATATCAGGTCATGCCGTGGTGGCAGATCCAGCCGGACGTTCAATACGTCCTCAATCCCGGCGCCGGGATCGCCAATCCCGACAATCCCACGCAGAGGATCAAGAACGAGCTGGTGCTCGGCCTGCGCACGAACATCACCTTCTGAACGCGGCCCGGCAAGCGTATGAGAACGAGGAAATCGATATGTTAAACCGAAGTTTCATCGGAGGGATCGTCTTTGGCGGCCTCGCGGCGGCGCTCCTGCTCGGCGCGGCGCCCGCGCGCGCGCAGAGCGTTCTCGAGGGATTGCGCCATCACACGACGCTGACGACGACCATCACCGACAACGGCGATCTCAACCCCTACGCCGTCGTCGTCGCGCCGGCGAGCGTGGGCAAGATCCATCAGGGCGACGTGCTGGTCGACAATTTCAACAATCAGTCGAACCTGCAGGGAACCGGCGGCACGATCGTCGACTACAACCCCTCGACCCGGTCGACGACGCTGTTCGCCAAAGCGCCGCAGAACCTGCCGCAATGCCCGGGCGGCATCGGTCTGTCGACCGCGATGGCCGCACTGAGCAGCGGCTGGGTGATCGTCGGCAGCACGCCGAGCGCGGACGGCACGACCGCCACGAAGGGCGCCGGCTGCCTGCTGGTGTTCGATTCCAACGGCCAGCTCGCGACCGTGTGGTCGGGTTCGCACATCAACGATCCCTGGGGCAACATGGCCGTCGTCGACAACGGCGCGAAGGCGACGCTGTTCGTCAGCATGTCCGGCTATGACGTCCCCGGCCCGGACAAGCTCGATCCCGCCACGGGCCTGCCCGTCGTCGTCGACAAGGCGACGGTGCTGCGCATCCAGCTCGCGATCCCGGCGAGCGGCCCGCCGAAGGTGACGAGCCAGACGGTGATCGCCAGCGGCTTCGGCCAGCGCGCCGATAAGGACGTTTTCCTCATCGGACCGACCGGCCTCGCGCTGATCGGCTCGACGCTCTACGTCTCGGACGCGCTGAAGAACCGCATCGTCGCGATCCCCGACGCGACGACGCGCACGGGCAGCGCGGGAACCGGCCGCACCGTCACCGAGGGCGGCCTGTTGCAGCGCCCGCTCGCGCTTGCGGCGACCGCCGGCGGCCACATCCTCGCCACCAACGCCAAGAACGGGCAGGTCGTCGAATTCGATCCCGTTTCCGGCAAGCAATTGGCGGCGCAATGGGTCGATTCCAACCAGGCGCAGTCGCCGCCGGGCAACGGCGACCTCTTCGGCCTGGCCGTCGCGCCGGACGGCGGCGGTTTCTACTACGTGGAGGACGACGTGAACATGCTCGCGAAGGCGACGCCATGACGAAGCGCGATCCCAATCTCCCGCACGCGAGCCGACGCGGCTTCCTCACGGCGACGGCGGGATTGGCCGCCCTGGCCGGCTCCCATCTGGCGCCGGGCGCGGCTCGGGCGCAGGGCGCCGAAACGAAGAGCGCGATCGAGCCCTTCTGGGGCGAGCATCAGGGCGGCGTCATCACGCCCGCCCAGGCGCACACCTATATCGCCGCCTTCGACCTTGCGACCGCCAAGCGCGCCGACGTCGAGACGTTGCTGCGCCGATGGACGGAGGCCGCCGCGGCGTTGAGCGAGGGCCGGCCGGTCGAGATCCCGGGCGAGGGCGACTACGAGGCGCAGGCCGATCCTTCCGACGTGCTGGAGCTGTCGCCCGCGCGGCTCACCTTGACCTTCGGCTTCGGCCTGGGACTGTTCGAGAAGGACGGGGTCGACCGCTATGGCCTGCGCGCGCAACGGCCGGCCGCCTTCGTCGACCTGCCGCATTTCCCCGGCGACCAATTGGCGCAAGCGCGCACGGGCGGCGATCTGCTGGCGCAGGCCTGCGCCGACAATCCGCAGGTCGCCTTCCACGCCGTTCGTCAATTGGCGCGCCTGGCCTACGGCGTCGCCAATATCCGCTGGGTTCAGGCGGGATTTGTCTCGGACTTCGGCGCCGATCGCACGCCGCGCAACCTGATGGGCTTCAAGGACGGCACGGGAAATCCCGCGACCAAGGATCCCAAGGAGATGGACGCCGTCGTCTGGGCGGGCGAGGAGGCGCCGCCGTGGATGCGCGGTGGCAGCTACATGGTGGTCCGCCGCGCGCGGATCGCGCTCGAACATTGGGACCGCATGAACGTTTCTTTCCAGGAACAAACGTTCGGACGCGAGAAGCTTTCGGGCGCGCCGCTCGGCGCAAGGGAAGAGTTCGATCCGATCGACCTCGACGCCAAGACCGCCAATGGCGACCCGGTCGTTCCCGAGAATTCGCACGTCGGGATCGCGCATCAGATGGCCAAGGACGGCTCGAGAATTCTGCGGCGCTCCTATTCCTACAACGACGGCGCCAATATCACGGCCGAGCGATGGCCCCCTTGGCGGCAGGGCATGGAGTTCGACGCCGGCCTCGTCTTCATTTGCTTCCAGCGCGATCTGAGCAACGGCTTCGTCAAGATCTTCGAGAAGATGTCGCGTTTCGACATGATGAACCAGTTCGTCACCAACGTCGGCGGCGGCCATTTCGCCATTCCCCGCGGCGTCGCCAAGGGCGAATTCATCGGGCAGAGGCTGTTCGAGGCCCCGTCGTGACGCGCGGCCCATCGCGGAGTTTTCGCCCGATATTTTAAAGGAGAGTGTCGTGTCGTCTTCCCTGTTTCGCGTCGGCGCGCTCGCCGCGCTCTGGCTCGCGCCCGCCGGCTTCGCCCGTGCCGACGACCTCGCAACCTATGAGATCACGCTGAAAGACCATCATTTCAATCCAGCGGAAATTCATGTGCCCACGGGCAAGCCGTTCTTCGTCGTCGTCACCAATGCGAGCGACGCCGCCGACGAATTCGAGATGCTGATCCCTGCGCTCGAGAGGCCGCTTCAGCCGGGACAGCAGGGCAAAGTGAAGATCAGGCCGCTCGGTCCGGGCCGCTTCCCATTCTTCGGCGAGTCCGATCCCGACCGCGAGCAAGGCGTCTTTATATCGGAGTGACGCTCGCGACAACGCGCCACGCCGATCCCATCATGCGGGATGGCGGTCGATGGGGCCGTCATCCAACGCGGGGCTGGAGCGTCAATCCCTGGCGTTCTCGTCCCTCGTCTCGCCGCCGTCGCGCTGGAGCTTCGACCAGCCCGACTTCGGCCCGCAGAGAGCCCGCTGCGCTCTCTTCGTCTGCGCGGGGACGGCCCTGTTTTCCGCGGCTTCGAGCCACAAGATGGCAAATTCGCTGATTGCAATATGGCGGTCGTGCAAGCGTGCGACAGAGGGAAAGAACGGCTCGAGATCGTCAACGGAGGTAAACCATGAAGGCTCGGACTAGCGCACAGTGTCTGTTGATTGCCATGATTCCCCTTGTCCTGTTCACGGCCCAACCGGCGCGCGCCGACCGGACGACGCTTTGGAATATCGTGGCCCTCAAATGCTTGCGCCATTTCGCCAAGGCCGAGGCGCCCACGCCCTGTGAGAGCGTCGACATATCGCAGGGGGAGGATCGCGGCGTCGCGCTGCTGAAGGACGTCGTCGGCGTCGCGCAGATGCTCGCCGTTCCCACGCGCCGCGTGACAGGCATCGAGGATCCCGCGCTGCTGGCGCCCGACGCGCCCGACTATTTCGCGGCGGCCTGGGAGGGGCGCGTGCGCGTCGAGGCGCATCTGCGCCGACGATTGCCGCGCGAGGCGGTCGGCGTCACGGTCAATTCGATGGTCGCGCGCAGCCAGGACCAATTGCATTTGCGCATCGATTGCGTCGACAAGGACGTCGCCGCCGCGCTGCATGACTATCAAGGCCCGCTGGATGAGCAGTGGCGCGTGATGACCGTCGAGCTGAAGGGCCGTCGCTACTGGGCGCGACGGCTGGATTCGACCGACCTCGCCGACGCCTCGCCGTTCCGCTTGCTCGCCGAAGGCGTCGCGGGCGCCAAGCAAGAAATGGGTCAGTGGTCGCTCGCCGCGATCGGCGCCAATTTCGCTGGCAAGCCCGGCTTCATCCTGCTCGCGGATCACGCTGAGCTGGTGGCGGGGGGACACGCCGAGGATTTGCAGGACCATGCCTGCGCGATCGCTGGGCCCGTGCTGTAGAGCGTTTCGCTGTTCGATGGAAACGCTTTCGCCCCGACCCCTCTCCCGTAAACGGCAGAGGGACGTTGCGGCGCCGCTGGCTTGGCTTCTTCCGCATAGGGCGTTCGGACGAACGCCCGTCTTTCGACGGCTATGCGGGAGAAGGCGGCCCGAAGGGCCGAATGAGGGTGGTCGTGCTATTCCATCACGTCGCAACATGCTCGACCGCGCTTATCGCCTATCACGGGCCGCATCGCTGAGCCGCGAGCGCTTGTCGCCGACGCACGGTTAGCGCCAGACATCAACGAGCTAGGCCTTTGCGGGGCGAGTTTGCGTCGGCGGCGACGGTGTCTTTCGGCGGGTCAGTCGGCTTGGGGAATTCCAGAGTTGCGCTTTCGGCGCCTCTCTGCAGGACGATCGAGCGCGGGCCGATCAGTTGCGCGCGCCATCCCAATTCGGTTTCTCCCTCGCGCAGCCGCGTCACCAGATTGGTCGAACGGTTGAGCAGCAGGGCGATGCGCGGGCCCGAGCCGACGATCGTGCCGACGAGCGCGAACGGCGGTCGCTCGGGCTCGGTCGGTTTCGCTTCGATCGGCGCCGATGCTTCCGGGGGCGGCGCCGCAACGACGGCCGGAGGCGGCGGTCTGCGCGTAGTGGAGAACAGCGGCCGGTCACGTGTGGCCGAAAGGGCGCTCAGAGGAAGCGACCAGAGCGGGTTGCCCGTGGGACCGGCATCCCCGGGAGGGAGCGACGCCGAGGCTTGGACCCCGTGGAGCGCATCCGGATCGGAGGACCGCGCGGATTCGAACGCAGCCGTCATCTGCGCGCGGTCGGAGGCGTCGCCATCTTCGGCGCGCGCGCCTGAAATCGCGACCACGATTACGGTGAGAACCAAGACCCGTTTCATTTGGCGGGCTTCCATTCCCCGGACACGGAGATCGCGATCCGCATCGGCGCGCTTTCGCCCTCGCCGAACGCCTGCGGCGCCTGGGCGTCGAGCGAGTCGACGAAGAGATAGGGCATTCCGGCCTCGAGATCATAGAGGAGGGGTTGCAGCGCAGCCTGACCAATCTCCAAATTCGCCATCAGTCTCAGGACGCCGTCGCCAGCCTTGGGGCCGTCGAGTTCGACCTGCGACGATAGCAGCGCGCCGCCGGCCTTCGCCACCGCCCGCTCGATCCGCTGTTGCAGCGCCGCGCCGGCGAGCGTCACGGTCTGCCCCTCGAGAAACGGCGAACCGGTCGCCGGCGCGCCGCCGTCCGCCGATGGGGCCGCCTTCGACCCCGCGCGGCCGTCGAGATCGGCGAGCCGTTTGCGCAAAGCCGCGACGGCCTGCGCATCGTCGAAGAGGCCGCTCGCGGTCGAGAACGCGAAGCCGAGCAGGCCTAGGACAACCAGTCCATAGACAATCGCCGAAATGAATTCGCGACGGCCGGCGCCCGCTCGCTGCGCCCTGGCGAAGGTCATGGCGTCACCGTGAACACGGGCTCGACGTGAGCCTCGATATGGAATCGTTCGCCGCGTTCGGTCGGCATATTCGTCGTCGGCGCGGAGAAGGCCGCATGGGTGAAGTGACGAGATCGCTCGATGAGGCGGATCAGCCCGGGCACGTCCTCGGCGAGGCCCGCGATTTGAACCTTGCCGTCCTCGACGTGCAACTGGGTGAGATAGGCGCTGTCGGGCAGGGTTCGCGAGAGCGCCTCGAGCACGACGACACTGGCGGGCGTCGCTCGCCTCTTTGCGTTCAGCGCCGCGAGCGCGGGGTCGTCGACGGATCTCGATCCGCTCAGCAATGCGGCGCGGCGCGTTGCGATCTCGCGCCGCAGCGCGTCCTGTTGCGCTTCGAGATCGCCGCCGGCGAAAATCGCCGCCGCGGCGCCGACGGCGGTCGCGGCGCCGGCGAGCGCGAGGCCGCCCACCATCGCGCGGCGCCAAAGCCGCATGCGAAGCTCGCCGCGGGCCCGTTGCGAAAAGACCGATATCTTGCGCTCCACGGCGTCGATGCCTTCGACATGGGTCGACACTGCCAGCGACTCGATGCGCGCCGTCTCCAACGCCCTCGCCAACGCGGCGATTGAGGCGCGCGGCGCCGCCGCGATCGTCACGACGATGCGCTCGCCGCCGAGGTCGGCGGGAGCGCTCCAGCCGAACGCGGCCTCCTGGGGCTTCCAGGGCGTCAGGCGATCGATTTGCGCGCGCACGATGCCGTCGAGAAACTCGCCCGCGCGGCGCGGCAGCTCGAGTTCGCGGAACACAAAGCGCGAAGACGCCAGGACCAGTTCGACCCGGCTCCTCGCGAGCAGCGTTCTGGCCTGCTGAGAACTGACGCCGACGAATTCGCCGTCCTCGATCCGCAGCCGCGGCTCGTCCGCCGCGCGCGGGCGGGTCTTGCCGACCGGGCGCAACGCGAAGCCGCCGTCGGCCTGTTCGACGAGTTGCAGCTTGCGCGGTCGGCGCAGGACCTCGTAAGCGCGCGCGAACCCGAGCGCCGCGTCGTCGATCCCGCGCGACAAGACTTCGATGACCTGGCTCAGCGCGCTCATGGGAAGTCTCTCGTGAAGGCCGGAGGATGGCGCACGGCCTCACCCCTGTTGCAACGGACCATCGAAATCGTCCCGCCAGTAAAGAATGTTGAACGGAGCCTCGCCTTCGTCCGCAAGCCGGAAGACGACTTCGGCCTGAACGCGACGCCCGCCGCGGAGTTCGACCAGGATCGATGCGCGCAGCGCCTTGCCGGAATCGACGGTCGCTTGCTTGGCCGCCGCCCCGAGGAACTTCAACAACCCCTGACCGTCCTCCGGGTTGCGTGCGCGCGCGCGCAACGCGCCTTGTAGAAGCTCGGGGGTCATCCCCGGCAAAGCTGAAAGCGTTTGCGGGTCGGCGTCGAGGGCGTCGATCGTCGGCTGGCCGCTGTAGACGGTGACGAACGGCAGGCTTCGCTCGACGACGCCGGGCGGCGCGCCGAGCACGAGAGCCAATTCCAGCGCGTCGTTGAACGGCGCCTCGCGCGGCCCATAGGCCAGGCCCGCCTGCTTGTACGCGGCCGCCTCCGCATCGTCCGCGGCGGTCGGCGCTCTCGTCTTGCGCCAAGCGAGGATATGGTCGACGTAGCCCGAAGCGACCGCGGGATCGAGGCCAAGCGCGCTGAATAGGCCCGCCAAAAGCTCCTTCGGCGCCGCATTGAGATCGATCCGTGCGGCCTCGGAGCGATAGCGCACGGAAATCGTCTCGCCCGCGAGCTTCGTCACGAAAGCGCCGTGGGCCGGGCGCGCGGCGGCCAGCGCGGAAATCGCCTGATAGGCGGCCAGCTCGACGCCGGCGCGGACCGCGGCCTCGGCCTGCAGTCGGTCGTCGGAAAGGCGCGACGCGACGGCGCTATTGACGGCGTAGACCGAATAGATCGATGCGAGGCCCGCCAGCGCGGCGACGAGCCAGAGCACCGTGACCAATATGAAGCCATCGTCGGCGCGCGGGGTGGAACTGGCGGCCTTGAGCGTCGGTCTCGTCATGGGATCACCGGACCGGAGCCGACGCCGCAGGCGAGGGCGTGGTCACGCCCGCCTGCGCATTCGCGTCCTTCGCCAATTCCGAAACCGCACGCGCGGTCACTCTCAGCGCGACGGCGGTCGAGGCGGCCAGGACGCGGCCTCCCTCGGCGTCGCGCACGGTCACGCGCATCGAATCGGGCAACCGCTTGCCGCCTCGCCAGGTCTCGGTCCAGTTTCGATCGGGGCCCGCGTAGGCGAAGGATAGGCGAAACGGCGCGCGCACGAGCACGACCGGATCCGCGAACTTCGACCCCGGCGCGCCGGGCGTTGAGAGAACGAACGGCGCCCGAGTGCGCACGATCGCGAAACCGCCGGAGTCGACTGTTTCCGCGATGCGCACGATTTCAAGCCGTGAGGGCGCGTCGGGCTCGATCGCGGATCGCACGAACGTGACGGACTGACGCTCTCCGTCGAACAAGGGCTCCTGCGCCGCGCCGCTCGCGGATACATATTTTGCCGCTGCGACGTCGGCGGCGATGCGCTCGAGGCCGAGGTTCAACAGATCGGCGCGTTGCTGCTCGACGAAGCCGCGGCGCCAGTTGGGGAGCCACTGACCCGCAATCATCGCGATCGCCAGCACGATCGCGCCCATTGCCGCGACCGCCGCCATCGCCTCCATGAGCGTGAAGCCGGCTTCGCCGAGGCCCGCGCGCGAGCGTCTCATGGCGCCGCCCGCTTGCGCAGCCGGATGGAGTCGATCTCGATGACGTCGCCGCTCGGCGCTCGCACCTGCAGGGCGATGCGCTGAGGCTCCCAGACGTTCCCGCTCGTCGGCCCCACGAGCGAATTAGGGAAGGGCGAAGCGTCGATCCGCCACGCATGGTTGTCGACGACGCCGCTGAGTTCGCCGTTCGCGAGTTCGGCGCGCGAAGGCATGCCGACGACGATCTTGCGTGCGCTCGCGATCAAGGCGAGGCGGCGCTCGACGCCAAGGCCCGCCCGAAAGCTGGTATGGGCGAGCGCGCCGATCGCCGCGAGGCTGACCGCCGCTACTGCGAGCGCGGCGAGCGCCTCGATCAGCGTGAAACCGGCGGTCCCGTTCGCGCTAGGACTTGTCGAACTGAACAATGTCGACGCCTCCCGTCAGCCAGTTGACGCGTATCTGGAAACCTCCGGCGGCGCCTGCGAGCGCTATCGTTCCGCCGCACGACATGCCGCTGGGAAAGAAATCGATCGTCGCGCCCGCGGCGCGGCCGTCGCAACGTTGAGCGAGGATCGCATCGAACGCGACGTCCCGCGGCAGTTGCACGATCCTGCGGCCGTCGCCCGAGCGCACGATGCGCGAAGCGGCGCTCAGCGAAGTCGAAACGAGGGCGCGATTGCGGATCGCCGCGCTTCGGTCCGCCTTAAGCAGCGAAGCGACCTCGACGGCGTAGCCAGCCAGGCGAGCCGGCGTCGTGGCTCGCGGCATTTGCGGCAAGGCGATCGCGGCGAGCAGCGCGACGATCGCCAGAACGCAGACGACCTCGATCAGGGTGAATCCGTCCGCGCGATTCATGGTCAAACTACCGCGCCGAGCTTGTGATCAGGGTCGCCGACGACCCGGCGCCCCCTTCGGGACCCGCCGATCCATATGAGTTCGATCTCGTAGGCCGCGTGATCGCCGGGAACCTTGTAGATATAGGGATGTCCCCAGGGATCGGTGGGCACCGCGCCGGTCTTGAGATAGGGGCCGTTCCAGGCGTTTGCCGAGGCTGGGCGCTGGACCAACGCGACGAGGCCCTCGTTCGCGCCGGGATAGCGCCCATTGTCGAGATAGAACAGGTCTAGCGCGGCCGAGAGGCTCTCAATCTGAATCTTGGCCGCCTTCGCCTTGGACTCGCTGAGATAGTTGAGGACGCGCGGGCCGACGAGGCCCATGATCAGGCCGATTATGGTGATGACGACCAGCATTTCGACGAGGGTGAAGCCCGCCTCGCCGTCCCGCCGCGATGCACGGCGGCGTCCTCGAAAATAGCCCTTCGGCGCAACAGTGAGCAATTGCATTGTCCTGCTCCTCAGCTGACGACTTGATTGACGGAGAGAAGCGCCGTCATCACGGAAACGATGAGCCCGCCGACGATCAAGCTGATGAAGATGATCGCGAGCGGTCCGATAATTCCCGTCATTCGATCCAGGCGCCGTTGCAGCTTGGCCTCGTAGAACTCCGCCACACGCCCCGAGAGCATGGGCAATTGGCCGGAGTCCTCGCCCAGGCGCAACGTCCTCACCGCCATCGGCGGCAGCGCCTTGGCCGCCGTCAGGGCGTCCGAGAGCTTCCTGCCTTGGCGCACCATGTCCACAATATTTGACCATCGTGTGAACCCGCCGGTGGTCGCCATGATATCGGCCAGAATGCCCAGGCTGGCGGTGAGCGTCACGCCGCTCGACAGCAACAAGCCGAGGTTGCGGCAGAACAGGCTCGCACGGTGGTATTCCATCGCCGGCCGAACCAGCGGCAGCCGCGAGACGATCCCGATTACGCGCTCGCGCGCCCTGGGCGAGCGCGAGGCCAGCCAAATCGCGAGGATCAGGCCCAGCGAGCCGGCGGCGAGCGCCTCCCCGTTGGAGCGCAACAGATCGGACAGCGCGAGGAACGTGACGAGAACGGGGTCCAGTTTGGCGTTGAAGTCGCGAAAGACGTTGGCGAATTGCGGCAGCACGAAGGTGAGGAAGAACAGCATCACGCCGCCCGCGGCGAGCAACAGAAACGCGGGATAGCGCAATGTGTCGGTGAGGCGCTGCTTTAGCGCCTCGGCGCGCTGGCGCTCCGCGCTCAGCGCCTCCAGAATGGGGACCAACGTTCCCGAAGCCTCTCCGACCTTGACCAGCGCGACGTAAACGGGCGGAAAAACCCGGGAATGGCGGGCCAGCGCCTCGCCGAAGCTCTCACCTGAAAGAACCGAAGCGGCGAGCGCAGCGATCGTGGGCCGCATGCGGCCGATGTCGGCGTCCGTCGCCAGCAGTTCCAGCGCGTCGTTGATGCGAGCGCCCGTTCGCAGCAGCAAAGCGAGATCGCCGGCGAAGATCGTGAGGTCTTGCGGGCGCGGGCGCGAAAGCATCGAGAACTCGCCCGCGATCGAATTGCGCGCCTCGCTTTGCTCGGTGACCGCCTCGATCGGGATCAGGCCGAGGTAGGCGATGCGATTGGTCACCTCCGCTGCGCTCGGCGCGCTCAGCGCGCCGCTGACGACTTCGCCGGCCTGGGTCAATGCGCGGTATCGGAACGTCGCCAAGGGCTCACCTCACCGTCGTCACGCGCAGGACTTCCGAGACGGACGTTGCACCGGCGCGGCATTTGTCGACCGCGTCGGCCATCATCGTCGTCATGCCCGCGCGCATTCCGGCTTCGTCGAGCCTGTGCGAGTCAACCTGCGGTCCGACGAGATCGCGCACCTCGCCCGTCACCTCCAGCGCCTCGAACACGCCGATGCGGCCGCGGTACCCGATCCCGCCGCAGCGCTCGCAACCCTTGGGTTCAAAGACGGAATCGCCGACCGCGAAACCGCAGACCTCGTAGCGCGGGTCGGCCGCGAGATCGGCCGGCTGCAGCCTGCGTTGGGTCTTGCAGCGGTCGCACAGCACGCGCACCAGGCGCTGGGCGAAGATCGAGCGCAGCGTGGACTTGAGCAAGAAGCCCTCGATTCCGAGATCGATCAGGCGCGGCACGGCGGCGGCGGCGGTCTCGGTGTGGAGGGTCGTGAGCACGAGGTGGCCGGTCAGCGCCGCGTGGATGGCGATATTGGCGGTCTCCGCGTCGCGCACTTCGCCGACCATGATAACATCGGGATCCTGACGCACGAACGCGCGCATCGCCGCCGCGAAGGTCAGCCCGATCGCCGGCTTGACTTGCGATTGATTGACGCCGGGAAGTTCGTATTCGATCGGGTCCTCGATCGTCAGGATTTTTCGGAAAGGCGTGTTCAAAGCCGACAACATGGTCGCGAGCGTCGTCGTCTTGCCGCTGCCGGTCGGGCCGGTGACGACCACCATGCCGTGCGGGAAATCGAGCGCGCGCCGAAGCTTGCGTTCGTCGGCGCCGGAAAGTCCGAGCTTGCTGATTTCGAGCAGCCCGCGATCGCGCGGCAGCACGCGGATAACGGCGGCCTCGCCGTGTTGGGTCGGCATCGTGGCGACGCGAATATCGATTTCGGTCCGCGCGACGCGCAATCGCGCCGCGCCGTCCTGCGGCAATCGGCGCTCGGCGATGTTGAGGCCCGACACGATCTTGATGCGCGAGATCAGCGCCTGCGGCACGATCTGCGTCGGCGCCGGGACCGAGCGCAGCAGGCCGTCCACTCGCATGCGCACGGCGAAACCGCCGCGGGTCGGCTCGATGTGGACATCGCTCGCGCGCATGTCCAACGCCTTTTCCATCAGATCGTCGAAGGCCCGTACGACCGGCGCACCGCTCGCGAGGTCGCGCAGACTGTCGATGCTGTCCTCGGCGCTCGCGGTCGGACGGTCCGCCGAAGCCTCGGCCGGCTTCTGCCCTTCGCCCAGCCGCTCCGAGAGCGCCGTCGCGATGTCCTCGAACGAGGCGACCGCGATCGCGAGGGGCTTGCCGAGTTCGATCTCGGCCGCCCTTCGCGCCGAATTGTCGCTGGGATCGGCGACCGCCAAATGCAGCGCGCCGTCGTCCGCCGCGAACGGAAACACAGCGGCCTCACGTAGAAAACGCGGCGTGAATCGCGAAATCAACGCTCTCGCGCCGATCAATTGCGGCAGGGTGATCCGCGGCAGGCGATAGCGGGCGGCGACCTCGTCGGCGAACTCATGCGCCGAGATG
This sequence comes from uncultured Alphaproteobacteria bacterium, assembly GCA_963842835.1. Classification (GTDB taxonomy): domain Bacteria; phylum Pseudomonadota; class Alphaproteobacteria; order Rhizobiales; family Beijerinckiaceae; genus Roseiarcus. The sequence continues at coordinate 420,403 of CAWJIB010000001.1, forward strand.
TCGCTCGCCTCCCACAGCTGGCGCAGCTGGATCGTCGAGCGTCCGAGGCCAGATTCCGTCAGCTCCCGGTGACGATTGCCGGAGAGTAGCTTCCGTTCCAGCAAAGAATTGGTCAAGGCAACGGCTTCGTCTATACAGCCGATTTGGGGGACAGCGCTGTTGCTTGACAGTTTCATGACATTTTTACATCAAATTGATGACAGGAAGCATTTTTGTTTTCTTGACACGACGTTTCTTTTAATGATTTTTCTCGGCCGGTTCAATCGATGTTTCGTTCTCTATCTTGGATGGAAGCCGCTTGCATTTCACGGTGGACATTGCGAGCGTCGGGCGGCGTTCGGCCTTCGTTGCGATGATGTTGCTGACCCTGAGCGGGTGCGCGCCGGCGTCGCTCGAGCAACGCGACGACCAGCCGCAGAATGCGGCTGACGTCGTTAGAATCGCCAATCTACAGCCGCGATTCGCAAAATCTGTGCCCGATGCGGACGCCGGGGCGTCGCAATACAAGGGCTTTTCGTTTTTTGGCTCCTCGTCGCCGCCGTCCGATCCGCCGCGGCAGGAAGAGGAGGCGCGCGCGGAGCCCGACGCCAAGGACAGCTTCACGCTGAACTTCGAGGACAGCCCGGTCTCCAACGTCGCCAAGGTCGTGCTCGGCGACATCATGGGCGTGGGCTACGTCATCGATTCCCGAGCGCAGGGTACGATCACTCTCTCCTCGGGACGTCCGATCGCCAAGAGGGACATGCTCTTCGTCCTCGAAAACGCGCTGCGCGCGAACAATCTCGCGATGCTCCGCGAGGGCGCCGGCTACCGAATCGCTCCCATCGGCGATGGCGGCGTCGGCCCCTTGGATCGCTCGGGCGGCGCGAGCGCCGCCGAACCCGGCTACGGCCTCACCGTGATCCCCTTGCAATACGTGTCGGGCGCCACGCTCACTAAGTTTCTCGAGGGCTTCGCCGCGCGGCCTGGCGCCATCCGCACCGACCCCTCGGGAAAGATACTCTTGATCGTCGGCACGGGAAGCGAGCGCCAATCCGCGCTCGACACGGTGCGCAGCTTCGACGTTGATTGGCTGCGCGGGCAATCCGTCGGGATGTATCCCGTGCGCAACAGCGATCCCGAACCGATCGTCGCGGAACTCGAGAAAATCATGGACTCCGGCGACTCCGAACTCGGGCACGGCATGGTGAAATTTCAATCGATCACGCGCCAGAACGCGATCCTGGTCGTCGCCGCGAAACCGGAATTGCTTCGGACCGCCGCTCGCTGGATTGCCCAACTTAACTCGCCCAATTCCGCGAGCGTGGGCGTCAAAGTTTACAAGGTTCGCTACGGCGACGCCAAACAGATGGCGCAGCTCCTGAGCGACATTTTCCTGCATGGAGCCCCGGGCGGGTCGGCCAACTCGGCGACCAACCAAATCGCTCCGTCCTCGGGGGCGGCCACGCTGACGACGACCGAGCGTCTCACGGGCGGCAGACAGAACAATGGGTCGGACGCAAACGGCGGCGCCGCGGCGAGCACGCAGAGCGCGGCGACGACGCCGTTCGGCGGGATTCCGACCGCCGCCCTGAGCAACGCCTTCGCAGCCGCCGGCCAGGGTTCGGCGAGTGGCGCCATCTTGCCCGGCGTCCGGATCACCGCCGACACCGCCACCAATTCGCTTTTGATTTACGCGAACGCAGAAAGCTACCGCGTGATCGAGAGGACCCTGAACCAGCTCGATCGGCCCAGGCTCCAGGTCGCCATCGATGTCACGATCGCCGAGGTCACCTTGAACGATCAACTGAACTATGGCGTTCAGTTCTATCTCTCGAGCAAGCTCGGCTCGATCGTCAATTCGACCACCGGCCAGCCGACCGCCTCCGCAAACGCGCCGGCGGGGTTCAATATCTTCGTCGGCAACAATGCGACGCCGCACGCCATCATCAACGCCCTGCACGCGCTGACCGACGTGAAAATTCTCTCCAACCCCTCCCTGGTCGTCGTGGACAACGAACAAGCGACGCTGGAAGTCGGCGATCAAGTGCCGATCACGACGGGGAGCGCGACGGTGCTCAGCGCGAACAACGCTGTCGTCAATACAGTCGACTACAAGAACACCGGCATCATTCTTCACGTCCTCCCCCGGGTGAGCCCCGACGAAAACGTGCTGCTCGACATCGAGCAGGAGATAAGCAGCGTGCCGGACAACAGCGCCAACCTGACGCCGACCATCTCCGAGCGCAAGGTCAAGAGTTCGATTTCGGTCACAAACGGGCAAATGGTCATGCTCGCTGGCCTCGTGAGCGATACGCAAACCAATTCGCGCTCGGGCATACCGGTCCTGGACCAGTTGCCCATGGTCGGCGGCGCCTTCGCAACGACCGGAAAATCGACGGCGCGCACCGAGCTCATCATTCTCATCCGACCGCAGATCATCCGCGACGGCGCCGACGCCTCGACGGTCGCCGAGCAGCTTCGCGCGAAGATGCGAGGCGGCAAGATCGACGCCGTCAGCTTGCCGGCGGCGTTGAACGTTCTGGCGAGACCGCTCCAGTGAGCCAATCGGGCTCAAGCGCCGACACGGTCGCGCCGCAAGGCGCAAGAGCCCCGAGCGTTCCCTTGGTCGTGATCGCCGGAGCGCTGGCCATCGGCGCCAGCCTCTACGTCTCGCCGGGGGTTTCCGGTCTCGCGGGCGCACTGCTGGCCAGCGTCATGCTCGTGATCGCGGTTGAGGACTGGCGCCGTTTTGTCATCCCCAATGCGCTGAACCTGCTCGCGGTCGGTCTGCGTGTCGTCGATATCGGTCTCGAGCGACCTGACGATTTCGCCGGGGCGATGTTGGACGCCGTGCTGCGCGCGATCGTGGCGGCGGGCGTATTTCTGGCGTTCCGCTTCGCCTATCGCAACCTGCGCGGTCGCGAGGGCATGGGGCTTGGCGACGTCAAGCTCGCTGGCGTCGCAGGGCTGTGGTTGGGCTGGCCGAGCTTGCCGATCGCATTGGAGATCGCCGCCCTGTCGGGCCTCGCGATCGCCCTTTCTTGGCGCGCCCGCTCGCGCGGGGGCCTCGGCCCGTTCACGAAGCTGCCGTTCGGCGCCGTCCTCGCGCCCGCGATATGGTTGTGCTGGCTCTGGGAGCGATGGGGGATTTGACGCGCGCCGGGCCGGCTCGCGCACATCGGGTCATCGCTGCGTCGGCGGCGCCCACTGCGAGGATCGCCTCTGGGCTTCGGCCAATTCCGCGTACGTTAGTTTGCTCGCCACGGCGTCGCGCATGTCAGCCCAATAATTGCGCCTCGCGGGCTTGGCGTTGGCGGCGGCAAGTTCGAGCCAGACCTCAGCCTCGACGAAATCCCGCTTGACGCCGAGGCCCCTGTCATAGAGTTGGCCGAGCAGGAATTGCGCGGTCGGGTCGCCCTGGTCCGCGGCCAGCCGCAACCATTTCGCGGCTTCGACGTAATCCTGCGGAACGCCGAAGCCGTTTTCATACATGAAGCCGAGATAGGTCTGCGCCTTCGGCAGGCCTCGTCGCGCCTCGGGCAGAAGAAATTGCGCCGACCGCGCGTAATCGTGACGCGCGTAAGCGCGCTCGCCCGCCGCCATCGAATCCGCACGAGCGCAATCAAGGCCGAGAATGGAAGCCAATGAGGCAAGCACGAAAATGCGCCAGGCGCCGGAGCGCCGCGCCGGCGACGGCTGGCGTAGCGGCTTGGCCGACATTAGCGAAACGATCATGCGACATCTTCCCATATTCGCGCCCAAGGCTATTGACCTGCGCAAGACTGGCCACGCTCAATCCCGACGCCGCGAACCGCGCCTCGCCGCTCCCGCGACATCGATCGCAACCCAAACCGGTGAAGCCTATTCGGGTTTCATGACGAAAGCATTTCGGGCCGGCGGCGGCCCGAGTTCGCCGGAATCGACCCGCAAAGGGCGCCGGCTGGCCCTCTCGCCGTCGTCTCGCGGTAGACTGCCGACTGCAATTCCGGGTCGCTTACTAAACCATAGCCTGAGAGCTCTACCTCTGGGGAACCGGCGCTGGGATTGCGGGACGGCGCCGGTTCGCAGGCCGATTGCGCGGCCAAATCAAATCGGCATGATGATTGGGCGGATGCGCAGACGGAACCATGAATGGGCTCGGTGGTTGCGGGCCCCCGCAACCAAGTCAAAACAACGCCCCCTCGCCGCAAAGCGAGGGGGCGTTCGCGTTTCCAACCTTCACGAAGACGCCGCGCAAAACACCGTCAAACGATCCCCCGCCTGATCCAGCACGGCGGAATCGTCGGCGATGATTCCGTCGGCCAATGAAGCCAATCCGGCTTCACGCGCCGCCGCGATCCCGCGCTCCGGGAGGCCGGGCTTTCTGACGCGGACCATCGCGTGGAAACGATCGAGCGAATCACGGCGGCGCGGCGCCGCTCAACTCATGAAGACTTGATCATGCGGCCGGATTGTCGCGTTTGCGCGGGCGTCCTTCGGCGCAAGCGTCGACGCTGTGCGTCGCGCGCCAGAACGCGCGCGCCCCCGGCTCGGAAACCGGCTTGGGCGCGTGGCGCGCGCAATGGCCGGCGCGCGCCCACCAGGCCATTGGCATGTCGCCGCGGTCGACCGGATTGAGGCCGCCGGTCGGTTGACGCCAGTAGAAGCAGTCGGCGCAAGTCGCGCCCGGCGTGGGCGACGCGGCGACGGCGCCGTCGCCGCACCATTGATGGCTGTGGGTCTGCGGCCAGTGCGCGACCTGTTCCGCACTGGTGGCGGGGTTCGGCGCGCGGCGGCGGCAATCGCCCTCATGCTCCCTCAAACGATGCCAAAACACGCAATTCGCGCAGTTGGCGGGACTGTCCGGCGCGTCGTTCAAGGCGGGCCCCCTTGCTTGGCTTTTCGATGGTTCAGCGGTTCTCGACGTTCGCGCTCGCGTCGGACGACCAGCCGCCGCCCAGCGCGAGCATGAGTCCGACATTGGCGTCAAGTTGGCGCGTGCGCAAGGCGATCGCGGCGCGTTCGGCGTCGAGCGCGGCGTTTTGCGCCGTGACGACGTCGAGATAGGACGCCGCGCCGTCGCGATAGAGAGACATCGCCATTTCCGCGGCCTTGCGCGCGGCGTCGGCGGCGGCGTTTGTTTCGCGCGCCTCCTCGGCGAGCCAGCGCAGCGCCGAAAGATTGTCTTCGACCTCCTTGACCGCGCGCAATATCGCGGCGCGATAGCGCGCCGCCGCCTCGGCGTAGGCGGCGGTCGCCGCGTCGAGTTGGGCTTGCCGCAATCCCGCATCGAACAGCGGCAAGGAAACCGCTGGCCCGGCCGACCACAGGGCGTTGCCGGGCGACAGGAGAGCGAGGTGCGTGTCCTGCGTCCCGCCGAGAAGATTCAGCGTGAATTTGGGATAGAACGCCGCGCGCGCGACGCCGATTCCCGCACTCGCCGCGGCGGCGACCCGCTCGCTCTCGGCGACATCGGGCCGCCGGCGCAGCACGTCCGAAGGGACTGCGCGCGGCCTCTTGGGAAACGCGATCGACTTGGCGGCGCGCGGAATCGAAAACTGCGCGGCCGACTTGCCGACCAGCGCCGCGATCGCGTTTTCCAGCGCGCTGCGCTGCACGACGAGATCGGACGCCTGCGCCTTGACGGTGTCGAGTTGCGTCACGGCCCGTTCGACGTCGATGGGCGGGGCGATCTGCGCGGCAAGCCGCTCACGCGTCAGATCGAGCGCGGACTGATAATTGGCGATCGTATCGGAAAGCAGCTTGGCTTCGGCGTCGAAACCGCGAAGGCGAATATAGGCGCTCGCGAGTTCCGCGTGCAGTTCGAGGCGCGCCTGCGCGAGCGCGTCGGCGCTGGCCTCGGCGTCGGCCTTCGCCGCCTTGACGAGATCGCGCACCCGCCCCCAGAAGTCGATCTCGTAGGAAACGACCTGCGCGTCGATCTGGTTGGCGCCGTAAAAGTCCGGCTGTCCCTTCGAACGCAACGGCCGATTGTTGGATTGCCTGTTGTAGGACAGCGCCCCGGCGAAATCGAGCTGAGGATAGAGGCCAGATTCGGCCGCCGCCGCGAAGGCGTGCGCCTGATCGTACGCGGCGAGGGCCGCGGCAAGGTCCGGATTGGCCGCGTCGACCTGATCCTCCAGATCGTCGAGCGTCCAGTCGCTGAAGCTTCGCCACCAGAGACCCGTCGCGTCGAGGACGCCGTCGCTCGGCGTAGGCGCTTCCTTAAATCGCGATGACAGCGCGACGGTCGGCGGCTCGTAGTTCGGCGCGAGATCGCAGCCGCCGAGCAGTAAAGTCACGGACGCCGCCAGCAGGGAACGCGCCTTCATTCAGTATGTCCCCGCGCGGCCTGCACGACCGACGGGCCCGCTGCGTCGCTGGTCTCTCGCGACGACGCTCCGTCCTTGCCGCCTTCCGGGCGCCCGTCGCCGGTCGGGGAGAGAACGCGCACCTCGTCGCCTTCTTCGACCGAGTCGGACGGGCTGGCGATGACGCGGTCGTTGGCCGACAGGCCGCTGGCGATCGCGACCTCGGAGCCGAAATCGCGAGCGATCTCGACTTTCTTCATCACGACGCGATTGTTCGCGCCAACCGTTGCGACTTCGACCGAGTCGCCGCGAAAAATCATCGCGCTGGCGGGCAGCCTGAGAGCGTCGGCGGCCTCCGGAATCTGAAAACGAACCTCCGCGAAGGCGCCCGGCTGCAACGCGCCGTCCTCGTTTTTCGCCGATAGCTCCACGAGAAGCGAGCGCGACTTCCGGTCGATGGCTTGGGAAGTCGTCGTGATCGCCGCATCGAAGTTTCGATCGGGATATTGCGGCAGCTTGAGCGTGGCTCTCATTCCTTCGTGCACATCGGCGGCGAAGCTTTGCGGCACCCTGACATATACACGCATTTCATGCGTATCGGCGACGGCGAAGAGGCCGCTGCTGGCGTTGGCGCTGTCGCTGACCAGAGAACCGATATCGACGTTGCGCTGCGTAACGACGCCGTCGAACGGCGCGACGATATTGGCGAAGGCCTTAAGCGCCTTCATCCGATCGAGATTGGCGCTCACCGCGGCGACCTCGGCGTCCTTGGCCGCCTCGTCGCTGATCTTTTCGTCCGCGGCCTGCTGCGAGACCGCGCCGGACTGGCGAAGCGACTTCCAACGCTCGGCGGTGACCGCCGCCAGCGCCTGATTGGCTTTGGCCTTCGTCAGCTGCTCGCGAGCCTCTGCAAGGCGCTGGTCGAGTTCGGGCGTGTCGATGGTGGCGAGCACGTCGCCCGCCTTCACGTGGGCGCCAATGTCCTTGTACCATTCCCGGACATATCCGCTCACTTGGGCGTGAACGACCGCGTTGTAAAAGGCGTCGACATCGCCGGGAAGAACCAGTTCGCGCGCCGCGCCGCCGCGTTCGGGGGAGACGACGGCAACCGTTGGAATCGCCCGTTCGAGCGTCCACTGCGCGAGTTTCGTTTCGTCGTTGCGTCGCGACGAGATCCCCCAGGCGGCCGCGCCCGCCGCGACCAGGGCGAGCAGGACGAGCGCGCGCCCGATCTTCGCCGGCGCGCGTTGTTTCGCGATTTCGTCGGAATCTTGCGGCGGATTCGCATTCATATCGGCTCTGCCTGGGCTTGGAGTCCTGGGGAGGCGTGAGGCGCGGCCTCGCGCCGCTTTTCGTGGACGAGCCGGAACACCGCAGGCACGAAGAACAGCGTGGCGACCGTCGAACAGATCAGGCCGCCGATCACAGCGCGTCCGAGCGGCGCGTTCTGCTCGGCGCTGAGCGCCATCGGCGCCATGCCGATGATCATGGCCAAAGCCGTCATCAGCACCGGGCGGAACCGCGTGAAGCCGGCGTCGATCGCCGCAGTCACGGCGTCGACGCCGTCCGCGAGCCTTTCCCGCGCGAAACTCACCACCAGGATGCTGTTCGCGGTCGCCACGCCCATGCACATGATCGCGCCGGTGAGAGCGGGGACCGAAAGCGTCGTGCGCGTGACGAACAACATCCACACGATGCCCGCCAGCGCCGTCGGCAAAGCGCTGACGATGACGAAGGGATCGAGCCAGGACTGAAAGTTGACGACGATGAGCAGGTAGATCAGCACGATCGCCAGCGCGAGACCGACATAGAGCTGGGAAAATGCGGACGTCATGGTCGAGGTTTGACCGCGCAGCACGATGGTCGAACCGGGCGGCGCGTCCTTGGCCGTCTCGTTGAGGATGGCCTGGATGTCGTGCGAAACGGCGCCGAGATCGCGCTCGTGGTTCGCCGCGAATATGTCGATCACCGGCTGCACCGCGTAATGCGACACGACCGCGTTGCTGGCGCCGCGCGTCACCGTCGCGACGCCGCCGAGAAGTTGTTTCGAGTCGCCTTGCGAGGCGGGCACGGTTTCCAGGCCGGACAGCGTATCGACCCAATATTGCGGCGACTGCGCGACGATCGGGTAGGAGACGCCATTCGCCGGGTTCAGCCAGAAGGTCGGCGCCGTCTGGATGCTGCCGGCCAGCGTGTCCTGCAGGCTCGTCGCGACGTCGCGCTCGCTCAATCCGACTTGGCTCGCGCGCGCCCGATCGACCATGACATTGAGCGTCGGCGCGTTGAAAGCTTGCTGAATCCGCGCGTCCGCGACGCCGCTCACGCGGGCGATGCGCCGCAACAGAGCGTCGGCATAGACGCGATTGGCGTCCAAGTTCGGGCCGATGACCTGTACGTCGATCGGCGACGGCAGCCCGAAATTGAGAATTTGGGTCACGATATCAGCGGGAAGGAACGCGAAGCTCGTTCCCGGATACTGGCGCGGCAACCGCTCGCGCAACTGCGTCACGAATTCGTCGACCTTGCTCTGCCACTGGGGCCTCATACTGATCAAGATGTCGGCGTCGTTCGCGCCGATCGTGCCGGAATTGCCGTAGGCCGCGTTGATTCCGCTGATCGGCAACCCGATGTTGTCGACGATGTTGACAAGCGCCTGCGGCGGGATCGTCGCCCGTATCGTCGCTTCGATGCGATCGCAAAGGCGCGCCGTTTCCTCGATGCGCGTGCCGGTCTGCGCGCGCACGTGCAGCTTGATCTGATCGCCCTCGACGGGCGGAAAGAAGTTTTGACCGAGGAACGGCGCCAGCGCGAAAGAACATGCGACCGCCGCCAGGAACCCGACGATGAAAATCCGGCGCGCGCCCAATGCGGTCGCCAGAAGCCGCCGGTAGGCGGCGCGCGTGCGCTCGAAGCGATGCTCGAACCCGCGCTGAAACAGAACGAGCGGATTGCGGGTCGGGGGGGCCGATTCCCCGTTTCCGTGGACGCGTTGACTGGCGAGGAGATAGCGCGCCATCGTCGACACCAGGGTGCGCGAGAGGACATACGAGGCCATCAGCGCGAACACGACCGCTTCCGCCATCGGGCGGAAGAGATAGCCGGCCACGCCTCCGAGCTTGAACATCGGCACGAACACGATGCAGATGCAAAGCAGGGAAACCGTCGCAGGAATGACGATCTGGCGCGCTCCGTCCATGATCGCGCTCTCGATGTCCTTGTCTTGTTCGAGATGCCAGTTGATGTTCTCGATCGTCACGGTGGCGTCGTCGACGAGAATGCCGACCGCGAGCGCGAGGCCGCCGAGCGTCATCACGTTGATGGTCTCGCCGATGGCGGAGAACATCGCGACGGAGGCGAGAATCGCCAGCGGGATCGAGATGGTGATGATGAGCGTCGAGCGCCAGCTGCCGAGGAAGATGAGGATCATCAGTCCCGTCAACGCCGCGGCGACGACGCCTTCGAAAATGACCGAGGACACCGCCGCCTTGACGAAGGCCGATTGGTCGCCGACCGCCTCCAGGTGCAAGCTCGCCGGCAAGGTCTCGCGCACCTTGGGAAGCAACGCCTTCACGCCGTCGATCACGTCGAGCGTCGACACCGAGCCCGCCTTCAAAATCGTCATCAGCACCGCGTTCGAGCCGTCGACGCGCACCATGTTGGTCTGCGGCGGGCTGCCGTCGTGAACGAGCGCGACGTCGCGCACGAAAACCGTCGCGCCGTCGACTTGGCGGATCGGCAAGTCGTTGAGCTGCGCGATGCGCGTCGGCAAGTCGTTGAGCGCGACGACGTATTCGAAGGAGCCGATTTTCTCGGTGCCCACCGGCGTGATGAGGTTCTGCCGCGCGATGGCGTCGACGACGTCCTGCGCGGCGATCCCGTAGGCTTGCAACTTTCGCTGGTCGAGGTCGATCTGAACCTGGCGGACCTTGCCGCCATAGGGCGAAGGCACGGCGGCGCCGGCCACGGTCGCCAATTGAGGGCGAATGAAGTTCTGGCCGGCGTCGAAAATTTGCGCCTGGGACAACGAATCGCTGGAGAGCGCGAGTTGCAGGACCGGCACGCTCGAGGCGTTGAACTGAAGAACGTAAGGCGGCGTGATGCCCGGCGGCAACAGCTTCAGGACCGTCTGCGAGGCCGCGGTGATCTGCGCCAGCGCGGCGTTGATGTTGACCGTGGGCTGGAAGAACACTTTGACGACGCCGTAGCCCGGCAGGGACTGCGATTCGATATGCTCGATGTCGTTGACCTGCGCGCTGAGCGTGCGCTCGTAATAGTAGATGACGCGACCCGACATGTCGTCGGGCGGCAGACCGTTGTAGGTCCATACGACGGCGACGACGGGAATGCCGATGTTGGGAAAGATGTCCACTGGCGTCTTCACCCACGCCGTCGTGCCGAAAATGACGATCAGCATCGCCATGACGACGAACGTGTAGGGGCGGCTAAGGGCGATTCGGACGATTGCAAGCATGAAGGGTTCGCGCGAGAGAAATTTGGCGTTCGGCGCGCGGGGAGGCGCGGGGCGCGCTTGCGCCTATGGATGTGCCGCCCCGCCTGCGGGGGCGTGATAACGTCCGCTGGCGGCGCGAAACACTAAATAAAATTTTTGTTCTGCGTGCGGGCTCCCCGTCTCGAGACGGGGAGCGACGCGCGCCGTGCGACGGTTACGAGCGCGCCGTCTCCAGAGCCAGCGACGCCTTGTCCGCAGCGCGCATTTCGAAACGTGCGCCAGGATTGTTGTCCTCCACCGTGAGATTGAACCCGTGAAGCTTGGCGATGGTCTCGGCGATGTTGAGTCCGAGACCATGTCCGGCGAAGCGGCCGTCTTCTTGGGCTCGGTAGAAGCGTCGGAAGATCTTGTCTCGCTCCTCCGGCGGAATGCCGCGGCCGGTGTCGCTCACGCGCACGACCGGTCGACCATCGATCGTTGCCGCCTCGATGCGCACCTTCCCGCCGACCGGCGTGAATTTGACGGCGTTGTCGACGAGGTTCGAGATCGCCTCGCGCATGAGATCCTCGTCGCCGCGAACGAGAGTGGGCTTGGGCGCCCTGAGCGTCAGGTCGATCGACTTCGCTTCGGCGAGCGGCTCGTAGAGCTCGAAAACGCTGGCGCAAATCGCCGAAAGATCGACCTCTTCGAAGCTCTTTTCGCGCGGCCCGTTCTCCACCGCCGAGATTCTGAGAAGAGCGGCGATCGTCACCGCGGCGCGGTCGAGGTGATCCAATGCGTCCGCCATCGCCGCGCGCAGATCTTCGAGCGTCGACTTTCGCGCTAGGCCGCGCTCGATTTTGGCGCGCGCCACCGCGAGAGGCGATCTGAGGTCGTGGGCGATGTTGTCGCCGACGCTCTTCAACTGATCGAGAAGTCGGTGGATCTCGTCGAGCATCAGGTTGACGTCGCGCGCGACCTTGTCGATGTCGTCGCCCTCGCCGGTCTCGGGCAGACGCGCGTCGAGGTCGCCGTTCATGATGTCGGCGATCTTCTTGTGGATCGTTCCGAGCCGCCGTGAAGCGCGGCTGGCGAAGAATATGCCGATTGCAAGGATGAGCAGAATCGTCGGCGCGAGCGCGATGGCGAGGGCTTGCGACACGGTCTCGCGCAGCGCATAGACCTCCAGCAGGCTCCGTCCGAGCAGCAACACGCCGCCGTCGGGCCGCCTGCGGGCGACGAAAATCGCCGAATTGGCTTTCTCGTCCGACCCCGGCAAGGGGAATGTGGAGACGAGATGCGCCTGGCCGTCGACCGCGATCGACGGCATCGTCGGCACATTGCCGAACGCCAGGCCGCCCTTCGCGTCGAACAGCGCGACGTAGTCGAGCCGTCGCAGATCGCGCGTTATGCGCAAGTCCAGCGCGCGGCGCAGACGATCGTTGCTGTCGTCGACGCCCTTGGCGGCCTCGTCGACCAGAAGCGCGCCGACCCGCTCGACGTCCGCGGTCGACACTTTCAGGTAGATCAACGCGAAGACCGCGGACGTGGCCATCGCGATCGCCAGCGCGAAGGCGATCGCGATGCGGAAGGCGCGCGCCCGCAGAAACTCAATCGTCCACATGCAGCTTGAAGCCGGTCGCGCGCACGTTGACGATGAGGCGCGCCTCGCCGCCTTCGTCGATCTTGCGGCGCAGATTGCTGATGTGAACGTCGACGACGTTCGTCTGGGGGAGGAACTTGAAGTTCCAAACGTCTTCGAGAAGCATGGCCCGGGTGACGATCTGATTGGGGCGGCGCATGAAATATTCCAACAGCTTGAATTCGCGCGGAAGCAAATCGATGGCTCGCTCGCCGCGGCGCACCGTGCGGTCCACCAGATCCATCTCGAGCGGTCCGGCGCGCAACCGCGTGGCGCGCGAGTCCGCGGCGCGCCTCGACAGCGCTTCGACGCGAGCGCTGAGCTCGCGCAGCTCGAAGGGCTTGACGAGATAATCGTCGCCGCCCGCCTTCAGCCCGCGAATGCGGTCGTCGACGGACGAGAGCGCGCTGATGACCAGCACCGGCGTGGAATTGCCTTCGTCGCGCAACGTTTCGATGATCGTCAGACCGTCCTCGCCATGCAGCATTCGGTCCATGACCATCACCGCGACGCCGCCGGCGCGCGCGGCGCGCAAGCCCTCCTCCCACGTCTCGGCGAGCCGGACGACGTGTCCGCTGGCCTGGAGTTCAAAGCGAATTTCCTCCGCCAAGTCGTGCTCATCCTCGATGACAAGAACAGGAGGCTTCATGCTTGAATCCGTTCTCATGAGCATCGATGTCGCCCAATCCTCTTCTCGAGCGGAGCGCCGAACGCGCCGACGCTCCCCTCAATATTCCGTCTTGCCAGCCTATGTTGGATAATTTCGTAAGTTTAGCATAATGATGTTCGGGTCTGTCTTGGCCGCGCCGCTGACGCCCGCGAAGGCGTCGGGTTGGCCGAGCGAATAGCGCACAAGGCTTTCATGAGGCCGAAATCCCCCGTGAAGCATCTCCCGCAACCAGGCCGTCGCTTGCAGGATCGAATTGGCGCTCGCCGCGCGCGTCGGCCGCGGAAATCGTCCGCCCGCAAGCATAGCCCGACAATAAGCATAGAATCGATGCGGCAAGCTATAGCACCCGTGTATGTTGGCGGCATATGCTTTATGCGACGTTTTCTCTCGTTGACACAGGCCACTCAATTTCACATCGTGTAGCATAACAAGCTTTGCCGAAATTGTTTATAAAACTATATTTATAAAATCTCATTTATAAAATATTTTTTATTATTTCGCCTCTCGCTTGTCGCGCCGCCGTCGTGTCTGCTCCGATATTATTGTTTATCAACACGAACGAGTCGGTCCATGGTTTACGTCTGCAAATTCAGCGATGACGAAATCGTCGGCGTGCTGCGCGAACACGAGGCGGGCGCGGAAGTGGGCACGCTCTGCCGTCGGCACAATATCAGCGTTCGCACGTTCTATCGCTGGAAAGCCGAACACGGCCGCGTGCCGCCGTCCCTCACCGTGCGGCTCAAGGAGCTCGAGGAGGAGAACAGGCGGCTCAGGGCGCTGCTCGTCGAGGCGATGCTCAACGCCTCGGCTTCCCCTGCTCGTGCGGACAGCGCCGCCGCGGAGAAGCTCTCCGCCCACGCGGCGTCGCCGCGAGACAAGACGCCCCTCGCGCCCCGCGCGACAAGCTGATCCACGGACGCGCCTGGCGAGAATCCGCCGAAGCTCGGGCGAACCGGCGGCGGCCGGGCCATCTGCGCGTCCTAAAATCTCGCGCCGCGCCGCTCTCATTTCCGATTCGCCGCAGCCGGCGCGCGACGCCCGCGCCGTGACGCGCGGGCGAAAGGAATTGCGAATCGACCCAGACCGTCGCGATCGACAGCAAAAAAGCGCCGGGCGGGAGCGCGGCGCTCGTTCGTCGAAGGGCGAGAGCCCGTGAGAATGCCGATCGCGTCGGTGCAGGATAGAGAGTCGTCGCTTTTCCCAAGAGCTGGTCTCGAGAGCCTGAAGCGGGGCCGACCGTCGGGTCGACGCCGACATGACCGCCGCTCCGACAGCCGCTGGCGCGGCCTTCGTCGTCGTTCGAAAACATTGCGCCGGCGCAACCGGCGGCTTCCCACGCGAAGCGCCGAATTGCGCCCTGGATCGCCCGCCCGCTGCGCCCGGGGCAAAGAAAAACCCCGGGCCGCAGGCCCGGGGTCTGAAATCGCGTAGATTTTGAGAGACTTCGATCAGAACTGCAGGCGCAGGCCGACGGTCGGATCGATGTTGTTGGTGTGCAGGTAGCCGGAAGCCAAGCCGCCAGCCACCTGCGAGTACATCAGGCCGGCGTAGAGGTCGAGCCGCTTGTAGGGATGCCAATCGATCATCCCCGAGACGGCGTCGAGCGTGCCGGCGCAATCGCCCTTCTTGGTGCCCTGCGGGGCGTAGCCCGGAATCGGGGCCGTGGTGTTCGGACCGCAGTTCGCCCCCGGGTTCGTGTCGTAGTTGGCTTGGTTGTAGTGGTAGTAGCCGCCGGTCACGTCGAGGTTGCTGAGGATCGAGTACTTCGCGCCGAGCCAAAACACTTGGAAGTCCAAGTTGTCGACGTAGGCGGTGGAAGTCACGCCGCCGGCCACAACCGGCAGATTGCCAATGGCGGTCATGCCACCCGGATACGCGTCGCTCGGGTTCATATACTTGATGTATTCATAGCCGCCAAAGAATTTCACGGGGCCATAAGTATATTTCGCAAGCAACATCACGCTGTCATTGTCCGAGAGCGTCGCCTTCAACGCGTCGGAGGGCGCGCCGGCCGGGATCGCGCCGTTGTAGGTCCCCAAGTTCACCTGATCCTTGATGTAGGTGTAGATGGCGTCGAACGAGAAGCCATACAAGTCCGCGCCCGCGCCGACCTCGTATTCGCCGTTCGAACCGTTGCCCTGCTCGAATCCGCCGACCTGCGCAAGGCCGCTGAGCCGGAAATTGTTGAAGGTGACGTTATACTTGAACGCGCTGTTGGGGCGCGTGTCTTCGGTCGAGCCGGCGCCGCCGACCTTGCCGGAATAGCCGATCGGCGAGAAGGCGTAGGAGCCGCCCATCGGATCATAGGCGTTCACGCCGTCCAGGGTCAGCGAGTACTCGCGGCCGAACGTCAGAGTGCCGAAGGTATTGTTGCTGACGCCGATATAGGCGAGCGTGTTGTCCCATTGACCGGCGCGGCTCGAGTTGCCGTTGCCGTTCTGCAGGTTGAGCGGGAGCTGGGTGTTCTGGCCCATCGCGCCCGGACCGTTGGCAAGCTGCAGAGTGTAAGGATCAAATCCCGTCTGCACGTTGGCGACGAGACTCCAACCCGTCGAAGCCAGGGGTTCGGACATCTTGATGCCGACATTGGACTGGCTGAGGCCGCCCGGCGTCAAGGCCCACTTGCCGCCCTGGCTGTTCTTCGAAATCAGTTCCTCGACGCCGGTCGGATACTGGCGATTCCAGTCGACGCCGTGGCTTTCGTAGCCGACGCCCATGTCGATCGTGCCATAAACGGTGACGCCCATATAGCTCAGCGGGCAGTTGGCGGCGGTCGAATCCAGCCAGCTCATGAAGCTGGCGAAGCACGACGTCGCGGGCGGGGCCGGCGGCGTCTTCTTGGTCGGCAAATCGGCGGCTTGCGCGCCGCCGACGAGCAACAGCCCGGCGGTCGAAGCCAAGAGCAAATGTCTCAAAAATCCCATAATCAGCCCCGTCGGTTTTGTTGGCCGCGCCGAATTTCACTCTGGCGGCGCATTGTCGCTATATCCAGTTTCTGCCGCGCTTCGCCTGTAGTGGCCGCGCGCTTCTCGTAAATCCACTTGGGATGTGTAAGCTTCGGCTGCCCGACACTCACCGCCTCCACATAACTCAGTTTCGATATCCCAGCAAATACTACGGCCATGTGGCACAAGGCTTGACGATGTGACAA
The DNA here is from genome assembly GCA_963842835.1 of uncultured Alphaproteobacteria bacterium. Classification (GTDB taxonomy): domain Bacteria; phylum Pseudomonadota; class Alphaproteobacteria; order Rhizobiales; family Beijerinckiaceae; genus Roseiarcus. The sequence goes on from CAWJIB010000001.1 coordinate 436,567, forward strand.
TTACGACGGAATAATGACATCACTAGTCTCAGAAAATCCGATGAAATGGCTTGACTGCGCACGTGTCATTCATGTGACAGTATCCCAAGGGCCGCGCCCGCGCGCCGTGCGGTCGCCACAGTTCCCGAGCGAGTGTGTCCCGATTGCAACAGATCGGCCGCAGCGGCGGCGAGGGCCTTCAAGCGGTCGCCCTTTGCCGACGACCCCGATGCGCTACGAATTATCGCGCCCGCTCAATCCGTCGCGCTCCGAGCGCCGGTCGGCCGGGCAGGCCTTTGAAGGGATTGAGAAAGGCGGGGTCGAAGTTCGAAGCGGATTCGCGCCCCTGGCCGTTTCCCGCAGGCGCCGTGCGCCACGTTCTCGCCACTGTCGAATCGATGCAATGATTGGAGGGGTGCGCAAGCCGGATTGCGCTGAGCGCCGATGGTCGCGCGTCCCGGCAACCCAACCACGCCAAACGCCCGCGAAGCCTAACCGCTCCGGGGGCGTTCTCCAGCCTCACGAACGCGCGGCAAAGAGCGCGGTCCGACGAAGCTTCGCGAACCCGCGGACTTGACGAACGCGCGGCGCCGGCGCAAGTCCTGGCGGCCCTCCGATTGCAAGAACGATCCCGTCATGGAACTCGTCGGCATGCTCGATTCGCCCTATGTGCGGCGCGTAGCGGTGGCGCTGCTGGCCGCCAGGGTTCCGTTTTCCCATCGGCCGATTTCGCTGTTCCGGCACATCGATGAATTTTCGAAAATCAATCCGCTGCTGAAGGCGCCGAGCTTCGTCACGGACGAGGGCGCGGTGTTGATGGATTCGAGCGTGATCCTGGATTATCTCGCCTCGATCGCGCCCGCCGTGGCCGCGTTGACCCCGAGCGCGCCGGCCGCGCGGCTCGCCGCCGCGCGCGCGACCGGCCTGGCGCTCACCGTCATGGAAAAGGCGGTGCAGCGCCACTACGAGAGGGCGCTGCGGCCGCCGGAAAAGCAGCATGAACCCTGGATCGCGCGGGTCGATCGACAATTGGCGGCGGGGCTCGAAGCGCTGGATCGCGAATCGCCGGGCGCCGGCTGGATCGGCGGCGGCGATCTCGGAATCGCCGACGTCAGCGCGGCCTGCGCGTTCGGCTTCACCCAACTCCTGCTCGCCGATGTCGTCGACAAGGCGCGCTACCCCCGGCTCGCCGCGTTTTGCGCGCGCGCCGAGGCGCTGCCGGCGTTCCTCGCCGCGCCGGCGCTCGATGGCGTAACGGCGCCCGTCGCGTCCGCGCATTGACTTGGCCGCAGCGGACGGTCGACAAAGCGCGAAATCATCACGAGGCCGAGAACATGCCCGATCTGCCAGAATCCATGCGCGCGATCCTCGCGGCCCGCCCGGGCGGACCGGAGGTTCTGGAGCTTCAGACCCGGCCGCGCCCAAGGCCCGGCGCGGGCGAGATCCTCGTCAAGGTCGAAGCGGCGGGCGTCAACCGTCCCGACGTCTTGCAGCGCCAGGGCCGCTATCAGCCGCCGCCCGGCGCTTCGGACGTTCTCGGCCTGGAAGTCGCCGGCAAGGTGGTCGCGCTGGGGCCAAGCGCGTCGCGTTATGCGCTCGGCGCGCGCATAGCGGCGCTCGTTCCCGGCGGCGGCTACGCCGAATATTGCGTCGCCCACGAGAGCAACGCGCTGCCGATTCCACCCGGCCTGACACCGGTCGAGGCCGCGGCGATTCCCGAAACATACTTCACCGTTTGGACCAATGTCTTCGAGCGCGGCGCGCTGAAGGCGGGCGAGACGCTGCTCGTGCATGGCGGAAGCTCGGGCATCGGCACGACCGCAATTCAGCTCGCCAAGGCGTTCGGCGCGCGCGTCGTCGCGACGGCGGGCTCGGACGAAAAGGTGAAAGAGTGCGTAGGGCTCGGCGCCGACCTTGCGGTCAACTACCGCGCCGAGGATTTCGTCGCGGCGACGCTCGGCGCGACGGACGGCAAGGGCGCCGACGTCATTCTCGACATGGTCGGGGGCGATTACGTCGCGCGCAATTACGCCGCGGCGGCGACCGACGGACGCATCGTGCAGATCGCGTTCCTGCGCGGACAGAAAGTCGAGATCGACTTGCAAGTCGTCATGGCCAAGCGCCTCTTCCACACCGGCTCGACGCTGCGGCCGCGCTCGCCCGCGGAAAAGGCGGCGATCGCCGATGCGCTGCACGCAAAGGTCTGGCCGCTGCTGGCGCAGGGGCGCTGCAAGCCCGTCATCGACTCGGTCTTTGCGCTCGCCGAGGCGGCAGCCGCGCATCGGCGCATAGAGAGTTCGGCGCATGTCGGCAAGATCGTGCTGACGGTCTGAGCGGCGACCATGCCGCGCTACAAGCTGACGATCGAATACGACGGAACAGGATTTTCCGGCTGGCAGCGCCAGGAGAACGGCGCTTCCGTCCAGCAGACGCTGGAAGAGGCGCTGTTCGCGCTGACCGGCGAGGCCCCTGTCGTTCACGGCGCGGGCCGCACCGACGCCGGCGTTCACGCGATGGGACAGGTCGCGCATGTCGATCTCAAACGCGAGTGGAGCGGCTGGCGCCTGCGCGAGGCGATCAACGCGCATCTCGTTCCCCATCCCGTCGCCGTGCTGGGGGCCGAACGCGCCGCCGACGATTTCGACGCGCGCCGCCGCGCGATCATGCGCCATTACCTCTATCGCATCGTCAATCGCCGCGCGCCGCTGACCCTCGAGCGCGGCCGCGCCTGGCGCGTCAAGCGCGATCTCGACGCCGCGGCGATGCAGGACGCGGCGCGCGCGCTCATCGGCCGGCACGATTTCTCGACCTTTCGCGATTCGCAATGTCAGGCCAAATCGCCGGTGCGCACGCTTGCGCGCCTCGACGTGACGCGCGAGGGCGACCGGGTCGAGTTTTCCGTCGCCGCGTTATCGTTCCTGCATCGGCAGGTGCGCTCGATGGTCGGCTCGCTCGTCGAGGTCGGGCTCGGCAAATGGCGCGCGGCCGATCTCAAGGCGGCGCTCGAGGCGGCCGATCGCAGCCGCTGCGGCCAGGTCGCGCCGGCCTGCGGGCTCTATCTCGCGCGCGTCGATTACGCCGAGCGCGGGGAAGAAAAATAAAGCTCCAGCGCGCGCTCGTAGACGCGCGAAAGCGCCTCGAGTTCGTCGACGCCGACGCGTTCGTCGACCCCGTGCATGGTCGCGCCGACGAGCCCGATTTCGACGACGGGGCAGGCGTCCTTGATGAAGCGCGCGTCCGAGGTGCCGCCGCTGGTGGAGAGCTCGGGCCGTCGCCCCGTCACGTCCTCGACGGCCTTCGCGACGAGATCGGTGAAGGCGCCGCGCGGCGTGAGGAACGCGACCGCGTTGGTGGGATCGAAGGCGAGCGCGACGCGCGCGCCGCACGCCGCCGCGGCGACGCGCCGCTCGATTTCGGCGCTCAGGGTCTGCGGCGTCCAGAGATCGTTGAAGCGGATGTTGAAAACGAGGCGGACCTCGCCGGGAATGACGTTGGTCGCGGGATTGCCGACGTCGACGCTGACGACTTCGAGATTGGAGGCGTCGAAGTCCGGCGTGCCCTGGTCGAGGGCCGGCGTCTGTAACGCCGTCAGAATCGGCGCGAGCGCGCGAATCGGATTGTCGGCGAGATGGGGATAGGCGACATGGCCCTGCTTGCCGGAAAGGACCAGCCGTCCGGTCAGCGAGCCGCGCCGGCCGTTCTTGATCGTGTCGCCGAGCGCGGCGACGCTCGTCGGCTCGCCGAGCACGCAATGATCGAAACGCTCGCCTCGCGCGCGCGCCCAGTCCAGCAACTTGACCGTGCCGTTGACGGCGGGCCCCTCCTCGTCGCCGGTGATGAGAAAACTGATCGATCCTTCGAAAGCGCCGCGCGCGACGAAGCGCAGCGCGGCGGCGACGGCCGCGGCGATTCCGCCCTTCATGTCGGCGGCGCCGCGTCCCCAGATCTGACCGTCCGCGACCGCGCCGGCGAAGGGATCGAAGCGCCATTTTGCCGCTTCGCCCGGCGGCACGACGTCGGTATGGCCGGCGAAGACGAAATTCGGCGCATGAGCGCCAAAGCGGGCATAGAGATTGTCGATCGTCGGCGTCCCCGGCGCCGCGAACGACACGATCTCGGCGGCGAAACCGGCTTCGGCGAGCAGGCCCTTGAGATAGGGCAGGGCGCCGGCGTCGGCCGGCGTGACCGATGGGAAAGCGATGAGCGCGCGCGCGATGTCGAGCGCGCCGATGGGCTTTGCGGACATGAGAGGCCCCTATCGCGGCCGCATTTCGCGCACCAGCGCGGCCCATTCCAGCACGACGTCGTAGATCGGCGGCTCGGCGTTCGACAACAAGATCCACAGACCGGGAAGCTGGCTGCGTTTGAGCGCTTTGATGAGCACCCGACCGTCGGCGAGGCCGCATACGCACATGCGCCCGACGAGATCGTCGCCGGGCGGATCGCGCACGTCGTCGTAGAACACCAGCCAATTGTCGAATAGCGCGCCGAGCGAATGGCCGCGGATCTGCACCGCGACGGTTTTCGCGCTCGCCGCGTCGGGCGCGGGCACTTCGTCGAACGGGCCCTGGCCGTCGGCGTAGAAATGGGCGATGGCGCCCGCGCCGACATAGCCGACGAGCGGCACCTTGGCGCCGGCCGCCGGCGGCCGGCCGCCGCCCACGAGGCGCGGCGGCTCGACGCCGAGATAGGCGGCCGCAATCGCGATCTCGTCCGCGCGCAGGCGGCGCGAGCCGTTGAGAAGGTCGGTGACGGCCGAGGGCGAACGCCCGAGCGCCTTGGCGAGGCCGCTGCGGGTCTTGCCGGTTTCGCGCAGGGCGTCACGGATCCAATCGACGGTCATGGCTCATTTATTCTGCTTTTCAGAATTCGCGCAATGATGAAAATCAGAAATATTCCTTGACGGATCGTCCGGATGTTCAGAAACTGAGAACAAAGAGAGAACATTGGCGCGGCCGCCGGCCCCGCCCGTCGCTCTTTGAGACGAGGGGAGACAAAGCCGATGCAGGCCCGCAATCGCCGCCGCCCGCCCAAGACCGAGACCGAACGTCAGGAAACCGTCAACGCTTGCGCCGCGCATCTTCGCGACCTCAAGCGCGCCCATGGCCGCCCGCCCGCCGACGTCGGCTTAGCCAGCGTCGCCATCCCGCAGCGCCTGAGCGGCGAACCCGTCGCCTCCTACTGCACCTCTCCCGCCCAACTCTGCGCGGAGCTGGCGCAATGAGCGCGAAAGCCACGCCACGCCGGTCCAAAGCCAAGGCTCAGCCGGGGCCGGAGCGGCTCGACGCCACGCCGGAGCGGCTCGCCAGGGCCAGGGAAAGCGGCCAACGGAGCGAACGCGGCCCCGATCGGCTGCGCCGCCTCCTCGATCCCTTCGACGTCATGCGCTCGACCCGCGCGCTCGCGCCGCACGACCCCAAGCTCAACGACATCAGATGGCTGATCGGCGAGGCGCTGCGGCGCCTGCACAGCCGAGCCCAACTCGACGCCTTGCGGGCGGTCCCGCTCGAGTCCGTCGGCTCGAGGGCGTTCGGTCCGCGCTCCGGCCTGCCGGCGAGCGAAATCGCGCTCCACGCGCGCGACAAGCTTCGCACAGCCGAACTGCGCGCCGGCGAGGCCGCCTGGCCGATCGTCGTGCGCATCGTCATCGAGGGGGCCGGGGTGCGCGACTGCCGCACTTACGTGCCGGAAATCGTCACCCCCTGGCGGGCCGACGCGGTCGTCGCCGACCGCCTGCGCGTCGCGCTCGACCGGCTCGGCGATCTGCTCGGCGTCACCGCGGGGCGGCGGTGAGAAAGGCGCCGGACCGTAAAGGGAGCGAGGCGCGCGAGATCGCCCCGCGCGTAATATTTTCGCGGTTGCGCCGCGGCGAATGGTCGCAGGGACTCGAAAAAGGTAAATATTGCCGCTGGCAAAGCTCGGAATCGATTGCGGCGGAGTCGCCTCGCGCGCCGATCGGCGCGCGAATACGATTTCTCCCAACGATGAAAGCCCCGGAGGCCATTATTTATTCACGTCGAGTTCATGCGGACTGTGCGAGATAGCGCCGTTGAGTGAACAAAGGAGGATCTCATGTTCACACGCGTTCTGACAGGCGGAGCCGTCGCGGCTCTGGCGGGCGTGGCGATGCTGGCGATTTCGGCGAGTTCGGCTTCGGCCTTCACGCTGTCCTCGCCGTCGCTGGAACAGCCGATGGCGGCCTCGCATATCGACCATGTCTGGTGGCATCATCATCGCCACTGCTGGCGCGGCCATTGGGGCCACCTGCACTGCCACTGGTGGTGAAGGGCTTTCCCGGCCCGGCTCCTTCGTATTGAGCCGGGCCCGCTAAACAACGCCGCGGAAGCGCGCAGCGCTTCCGCGGTTTGCATTTCCCCTTGCCGCTGAGCGAAGCGACGTCAGCCCTGCATCTTCGCCATCAGCGCATCGGAAATCTCGAAATTGGCGGTGACGTTCTGCACGTCGTCGTTCTCTTCCAGAGCGCCGACCAATCGGAGAATCTTTTCGCCCGCTTCGTCGTCGACCGCGACCGTATTTTGCGGCCGCCACACGATCGCAGCCTTGCGCGGCTCGCCGAACTTGGCCTCGAGCGCCTTTTGCGCGTCGCGCAACGCCTCGACGGCGGTGATCACTTCGTGTTCTTCCGGGCCGGAAATGACGTCGTCCGCGCCCGCCTCGATCGCCGCTTCGAGCATCGCGTCGTCGGTGGCGACCTTGCGGTCGAACACGATCGATCCGACGCGATCGAACATGAAGGAAACCGCGCCGGTCTCGGCGAGCGAGCCGCCTGCCTTGGTGAAATAAGAGCGCACTTCGCCCGCGGTGCGGTTGCGATTGTCGGTCAGGGCCTCGACGATGACCGCGACCCCGCCCGGCGCATAGCCCTCGTAACGCACTTCGTCGTAATTCTCGCCGTCGGCGCCCGAGGCCTTCTTGATCGCGCGCTCGATATTGTCCTTGGGCATGTTCTCGGCGCGGGCGGCGAGCACCGCCGCCCGCAGGCGCGCGTTCATCGCGGGGTCGGGGAGGCCCATTTTCGCCGCGACGGTGATTTCGCGCGCTAATTTTGAGAAGAGCTTGGAACGGATCGCGTCCTGCTTGCCCTTCTTGTGCATGATGTTCTTGAATTGACTATGACCGGCCATGCCTCGCCTCAGAAATGCGCGCGGGACACGCGCGCGGTGTAAAATTTGCGCTTCCTATACGCCGCGCCTCGCGCTTAGGGAAGGCGGCGCTTCATCACAAGAGGACCGCAGCCGTGAAAGCCGCGCTCGAAATCATTCCCGGCCTCGTCCACTACCCCGGCTACCTCGACCGAGCCGCGCAGGAAACCCTGCGCGAGGACGTGCGCGCCGTTCTGGCCGCCGCGCCGCTGTTCCAGCCCCGCATGCCGCGCACCGGCAAGGCCTTCTCGGTGCGCATGAGCAATTGCGGGCCGCTCGGCTGGGTCTCCGACGAGAAGGGTTACCGCTATCAACCGACCCACCCCGCGACCGGCGCGCCCTGGCCGGCGATGCCGGCCCGGCTCCTCGAAGCCTGGGCTGCTCTGGCGCCGGGAGCGCCGCCGGCCGAGGCCTGCCTGATCAACTTCTACGACGCGGGCGCCCGCATGGCCCTGCATCAGGACCGCGACGAGGCGGAGCTTTCGGCGCCGATCGTCTCGCTATCGCTCGGCGACACCGCGCTGTTCCGCGTCGGCGGCCTGACGCGCGGCGCGCCGACGCGCTCTTTCCGCCTCGCCTCAGGCGATGCAATGACGATCGGCGGCCCGGCCCGCCTCGCCTTCCACGGCGTCGATCGCATCCTCGCGGGAAGCTCGACGCTGCTCGCCGAGGGCGGGCGGATCAATCTGACGATGCGGCGGGTGACGCGCGCTTAGAGGGCGCCCCTCACTTGGCGGCGGGGCCGCCTGATTCGGTGTTTTCCGCTTTCGGCGCGGCCTTCGCTCCGCCCTTGGAGACGCCGACCAGCGCCGGCCGCAGCACGCGTTCGCCGATCTTCCAACCGCTCTGCATGACCTGGGCGACGGCGCCGGCTGGCACGGTCTCGTCGGGAGCTTCGTACATCGCCTGATGGAAATTCGGGTCGAATTTCTCGCCGAGCGGCTCCAACTTGGTGACGCCGTGGCGCCCGAGCGCGGCCTGCAGGTCGCGCGCCGTCAGCTCGACGCCTTCGATCAAGCCCTTCAACGAACTGTCGGCGCTGGCGCGCGCCTCGGCGGGCACGCTTTCGAGCGCACGGGCGAGATTGTCGGCGACGGTGAGCATGTCGCGGGCGAAAGACGTCACGCCGTAGGCGCGCGCGTCGGCGACTTCCCGCTCGGTGCGCCGACGCAGGTTCTCCATCTCCGCGAGGACGCGCAAGACGCGATCCTTCAGCTCGGCGTTTTCCGCGTTGAGCTTTTCGATGACGGCGAAGCCTTCGGCCTCGCCGGACGGCGTCGCGCCGGCCGCGGTTTCGGAGGTCTGTGCGTTGGTGGTTTCGTTCATCTCGTCAAAATCCCGGATTTGGTCGCGCCCGATATCATGGCTGGCGGGGCAAAAATCAAGCGCGGGCAGGCCCGCCGCGCCCCGCCTTTCAGAAGATCGCCAGCAGATGCCTCTTTATCGCAGCCTGACGCGACGGCGACGTGATCTTTAGTCCGGTCAGATCGGTGACGTAGAAGGAATCGACGGCCTTCTCGCCGAAAGTCACGATATGCGCCGAACCGATGTTCAAATTGAGCTTCGAGAGCGCCGAGGTCAGATCGTAAAGCAGTCCCGGACGGTCGAGCCCGGAGACCTCGAGCACCGTGTAACGGCGGGAAAGGGTATTGTCGATCATCACCTCGGGCGGAATGGCGAAGGCGCGCGCCCGGGCGTCGCGCCCGTTCTTGGCCGAGATGATTTCGCTGACGCGAATTTCGCCGCGCAAAGCCTGTTCAATGGTGCGCGCAATGCGCCCGGCGCGCCGGAGTTCGTCCTCGTCGCGATCGAAGGCGCGCGAGATGGAGATCGTGTCGAGGGCCAATCCGTCGGTCGTGGTGAAAATCTGCGCGTCGACGATATTGCCGCCGGCGCCCGCGCAGGCGCCGGCGATGATCGCGAGCAGGCGCGGGTGGTCCGGCGCGACGATCGTCAGCTCGGTCACGCCGCGGTAGGCGTCGCTCGCGACCTCGGTCGCCAGCGAGTGCATCTCGGCCGCCATCGCATAGAGGAGTTTGGCGTGCGCGACCTTGTGCGCCAGATCCACTTTCAGCCAGTAGGCGGGGTAATGGCGCTGCGCATAGGCGTCGAACTCGGGGTCGGACCAGCCGGGAAGCGCGCGGCGCAGCGCCTCTTGGGCCGCCGCGACGCGAGATTTGCGGTCGATCGCCGAGTGCCCGCCGCCGAGCACGACTTCGGTCTCCCAGAACAGCGTGCGCAGCAATTGACCTTTCCAACCGTTCCATACGCCCGGTCCGACCGCGCGGATGTCGCTGACTGTCAGCGCGAGCAGCATTCTCAGCCGCTCCAACGTCTGCACGATCGCGGCGAAGGATTCGGCGGTGCGGGGGTCGGCCAGATCGCGCCCCTGCGCCGTGTTGGACATCGTCAGGTGCTGTTCGATCAGCCAGGCTACCCGGTCGCAATCGGCCGCCTGCAGGCCCAGACGCGGGCAAAGGCGGCGCGCCACCTCGGCGCCGGCGCTGGAATGGTCCTCGGGACGTCCCTTGGCGATGTCGTGCAGGAAAGCGGCGACATAGAGCGCCGTGCGATTGGCGATATGGGGCAGGATTTCGCTGACGAGCGGATGTTCCTCCTTGAGGCTTCCCGCTTCGATCTGGCTGAGGACGCCGACGGTGCGCAGCAGGTGCTCGTCCACGGTGTAATGATGGTACATCGAGAATTGCATCATGCCGACGACGCGGCCGAAGTCGGGAATGAAGCGGCCGAGCACGCCGGCTTCGTTCATGCGCCGCAGCGCGACTTCGGGCGAGCGGCGCGAGGTCAGGATTTCCAGGAACAGCCGGTTGGCTTCCGGGTTTGCGCGCAGCTTGGCGTCGATGCGTTTGAGGGATTGCGTGACGAGCCGCGCCGCGTCGGGATGGATCGCCAGGCTCGATTGGTCGGCGGCCCAATAGAGACGGATGAGATTGACCGGATCGCGCTCGAACGCGTCGGCGCGGATCACGTTGATGCGGTCGTTGTCGACCTTGAAATCGACGGCGTCGGCGACGGCGCGCGGCCGGCGGCGCAATCGGCCGAGAAAGCGATCGAGCGCCTGGGTCGGCTTGGCGTGCCGTTCCTCGAGCGCGGCGCAGACGATCGCCGTGAGATCGCCGACGTCCTTGGCGATGAGGAAATAGTGCTTCATGAAGCGTTCGACGTCGGCCTGACCGGCGCGCGCGGCGTAGCCGAGCCGTTCGGCGATCGCGCGCTGCAAATCGAAGCTCAGGCGCTCCTCGGCGCGCCCGGTGAGAAAATGCAGGTGGCAGCGCACCGCCCACAGGAACTCCTCGCAGCGCGAAAACAGCGCGAACTCCCGATGCGAGAACAGGCCGGCCGCGACGAGCTCATGGGCGTCGCGTACGCGATAGACGTATTTGGCGATCCAGAACAGCGTGTTGAGATCGCGCAGGCCCCCCTTGCCCTCCTTGACGTTGGGCTCGACGAGATAGCGCAACTCGCCCGCGCGCTTGATCCGCGCGTCGCGCTCGGCGAGCTTCGCGGCGACGAACTCGCTCGCGGTCTTGGCGACGATTTCCTTATCGAACCGGGCGCGCAGGCGGTCGAAAAGCGCTTCGTCGCCCAAGAGGAAACGGGCTTCGAGCAAGGCGGTGCGGATCGTCATGTCGGCGCGCGCCTGTTTCAGGCATTCCTCGATCGTGCGCGTGGCGTGGCCGACCTTCTGCTTGAGATCCCACAGCACATAGAGCATCGTCTCGATGATTTTTTGGCCGCCCGAGGGCGCTTCGCTCGGCAGCAGGAACAACAGATCGATGTCGGAGCCGGGCGCGAGCAGACCTCGGCCGTAGCCGCCGACCGCCACGATGGTGATGCGCACGTTTTTCGCCCAGGCGGGGTGGAGGAAGCGCAGGGTCATGTCATGGATGGCGCGGATGATCTCGTCTTCGAGGTCGCTGAGCCGCGCCGCGCAGGCGCGTCCCTTGCCGCCCTCCTCGAGGGCGCGGCGCGCGTCGGCGCGGCACTCGTCCAGCCGTTCGCGAAATAGCTCGACCGCTTGGCGCCGGAACGCGGCGTCGTCCGCCGGCGTTTCGCGGCGAAGCGCCGCCAGCTCGTCGTCGAGCCGCGCGCGGTCGAAGCCGCGTTTCGGCGCGGCGGCGCGGGATCGGCGCGCGGGTCGGACGACGGCGGTGGATGTCTCCATGGCGGGGCCCTAGTCTGAAGCGGCGAGATCGGAGGCCTGCGACGCGAAGGCGCGCCGCTTGGCTTCGATCACGTCCCAGATCGCCGCGGCGAGGTCCGGGCCGCCGAGCCGCCGAATCGCCCTGATGCCCGTCGGCGAAGTCACGTTGATCTCCGTCAGATGCCCGTCGATGACGTCGATGCCGACGAAAATCAGGCCGCGGCGCTTCAACTCCGGGCCGATCGCCGTGCAAATCGCGCGCTCGCGCGCCGTGAGCTCGGTCTCCTGCGCCGAGCCGCCGCGAACCATGTTCGATCGGATGTCATCGCCGACCGGCACGCGGTTGACCGCGCCGAGCGGCTCACCGTCGACAAGGATGATGCGTTTGTCGCCATAGGCGACCGCCGGCAGGAATTTCTGGATGACCCAGGGTTCGCGGAACGTGACGGAAAAGAGGTCGAACAGCGAACCGAAATTCGGATCCTTGGCCGCGATCTTGAACACCGCCGCGCCACCGGCGCCGTAGAGCGGCTTCATCACGACTTCGCCGTGTCGGGCGCGAAAGGCGTCGATCGCCACGCGGTCGCGCGAAATCAGCGTTGGCGGCATCAGCTCGGGAAAATCCATCACGAACAGCTTTTCCGGCGCGTCGCGCACCGCACGGGGATTGTTGACGACGAGCGTTCGCGGGTGGATGCGCTCGAGCAGATGCGTCGTCGTGACATAGGCCAGGTCGAACGGCGGATCCTGACGCAACAGCACGACGTCGACCTCGGCGAGATCGACGCGGCGCGCCTCGCCGAGCCTGGCGTGTTCGCCCTGCGTGTCCCTGACGCTCAGGGGCTGGGCCTGCGTGACGAGATTCGCGCCCTCGAGGCACAGCCGGTCGGGAGTGTAGTAAAGAAGCGCGTGTCCGCGGGCCTGCGCCTCGAGCAGCAGGGCGAAGGTCGAGTCGCCGGCGATGCGGATGCGCTCGATCGGGTCCATCTGCACGGCGACGGTCAAAGGCATGGCGGAAAGGCTTTCTGTCAATCGAGGTCCAGCCTATACGCCGCGCCGACGTGGCGGGGAAGACGCCCCGGCGCGATGAAGACCGCGTCGCCGCGCAGCGTCGCGCCCGCGGCCCAGGGGTTGCGGGCGAGCCAGACCCGCGCGGCGCGGGAAATGCGCCGGCGCTTGGCCTCGAGAATCGCGCTCGCCGCGTCGTCGAGATTGTCGCGCGCCTTGACCTCGACGAAGGCGATCGTCTGGCCGCGCTGGGCGACGATGTCGATCTCGCCGCCCGACACGACGAATCGGCGCGTCAGGACGCGGTAACCCTTGAGCCTCATCAGGATGGCGGCGATTCCCTCGGCGCGCAAGCCAAAGAGATAGGCGCGCCGCCGCGCTCTCGCCGGCCGCCTAGCCATCAGCGCCGCGCGCCCGCCAGACGCAGCGCCCGCGCATAGACCTGCCGCCGCGGCAGGCCGGTTTGCGCGGCGACCGCCGCGGCGGCGTCCTTGACGGAGAGGGCGCCGAGCGCCTCGACAATTTGCGAATCGAGCGCGTCCGCGTCGAGTTGCGGCGCCGCTTGCGGCGGGCCAACGACAATAACGATCTCGCCCTTGGGCGGCCCCTCGGCCGCGTAATGCGCGGCCAGCTCCGGCAACGTTCCCCTGCGCGTTTCTTCGTAAAGCTTGGTCAATTCGCGCGCGATCGCCGCCGGTCGCGGCCCAAGTTCGCCGGCGAGGTCGGCGAGCGCGGCGGCGAGCCGGCTGGGCGCCTCGTAAAACAGCAGCGTCGCGGGAATGCCCGCGAGGGCGTTGATCCGTTCGCGTCGCGCCGCGGCCTTGGGCGGCAGGAAGCCTTCGAAAAAGAACCGGTCGGTCGGCAGCGCCGCGCTGGTCAGCGCCGCCAACGCCGCCGAAGGGCCGGGCAAACTGGTCAACGCGATTCCTGCCGCCACCGCCTCGGCCGCCAGTTTGTAGCCGGGGTCGGAGATCAGCGGCGTGCCGGCGTCCGAGATCAACGCCAGCGCTTCGCCCGCCGCCAGGCGCGCAAGGAGCCGCGGACGCACTTGCGCCGCGTTGTGCTCGTGATAGGCGACGAGCGGCGTGGAAATCTCGTAACGGTCCAAGAGGTGGCGGGAGACCCGCGTGTCCTCGGCGAGGATCGCGTCGGCCGCCGCTAGCGTCGCCAGCGCCCGCAGCGTGATATCCGCGAGGTTGCCGATCGGCGTCGCCACGATATAGAGCCCGGGCGCGAGGGGCGGCGCCTCGACGCGCGCGCCCAGCGCCGAGAAGCTGCGCGACCTCGGCGGCCTCGGCGGCGTCTTCGTTTCATCCAAGCGGCGCGTCGCCATCTTCGCCCCGATCCTCGGCCCGCGCGTCGCGGGCTCCGATCCGGCAATTCCCTTATCACCGGCGGGTGAAAAAGCCACAATTACCGCAAATGCTGAGGCCGCCCCGGGTTGAAAGAGGCGCCGCCGGCGCGAAGGGCGTAATGTAAGTTTGGCCCTGAAGCAATTCGCTCTTTCGCTTGCGGCCATTTGGAGGTCGTGATGCCGATAAGCGCCTCGTTGACGCTGGGAACGCGCGGGCTCGCCCGACATGCGTGTCAGGCGTTCGCCGGGAGCCTCGTTCTGGCGCTTGCGGGTTGCGGTTCGAGCGGACTCGGCCTGCCTGGCCCCGATCTCGGCTCGGCGCCGGTCCCGCAGGTCCAGGCGCAGCCGCTCTCAGCGCCGTCCGGATCCACCGTCGGCGAGGTTCTGGGCACGGGCCCGGTCCGGGTCGGCTTGATCCTACCGTTGACGCAGAATGGCGGCCCGAGCGTGGTGGGCGCCTCGCTGCGCAACGCGGCGCAACTGGCGATCGAAGAATCGGGCGTAGGCGACATCACGCTGATGATCGAGGACGATCATGGGACGCCGGACGGCGCCGCGCAGGCCGCTCAGGCCGAGCTCGGCGCGGGCGCGGAAATCATCCTGGGGCCGTTGCTCGCGCCCGAAGTGCGCGAAGTCGGACGCCTCGCCAAGGCCGCCGGACGTCCCGTCATCGCGTTTTCGACCGACGAGAGCGCCGCCTCGCCCGGCGTCTATCTCTTGTCCTTCCTGATCGAATCCTATGCCGACAGGATCGCGGAATACGCGGCCTCGCGCGGCAAGAAATCCTTTGCCGTGCTCGCCCCTCAGAGCGACTACGCCAATGTCGCGGTCGCCGAATTCCAGCAGGCCGCGGCGCGCGCCGGCGCGCGCATCGTCACCGTCGCTCGTTATACGCCGGGCCAGCCCGACAGCGCCGTTCAGGAGGTCGCCGGCCTCGCCAACCAGATCGACGCGCTGTTCATCCCCGAACAGGCGGACGGCATGAGCGCGGTCGGGGCGGCGCTGACGGCGAGCGGCGTCAAAACGCAGATTCTCGGCACGGGGGTGTGGAGCGACGCGCGAGTGACGAGGCTGCCGGCGCTGCAAGGCGCCTGGTTCGCCGCGCCGGAAAACGCCGGTTTCAACACCTTCGCGCAGCGCTACAAAGCCAAGTTCGCCCTCGATCCGCCGCGGCTGGCCTCGCTTTCCCACGACGCGGTTTCGCTTGCGGCGGCGCTGGCGCGCACGCAGGGCGCGCAACGATTTTCTCAGAGCGTCCTGACCAACGCCTCGGGGTTCAACGGCGTCGACGGCGTGTTCCGCTTCCGGGCCGACGGCCCGAACGAACGCGGCCTCGCGGTGATGCAGATCAGCGCCGGCGCGGCGAGCGCCATCAGCCCGGCGCCGCAGAAATTCGCCGGCAGCTGACCGCGCGGGGCAAGCGCAAGCCCGTCATGGCGAGCCGAGCGGAGCTGCGACGGCGGCGGTTCGCCCGCTACAGCATGCTCGGCAGCACGCGATCGGGCGGGCGGTGGCCGTCCATGAAGGTCTTGATGTTGATGATGACCTTCTCGCCCATGTCGTTGCGGCCTTCGTAGGTCGCCGAGCCCATATGCGGCAGCAACGTCACCTTGCCCTTGTTGGCGAGGGCGATGAGCTTGTCGGAGACGGCGGGCGCGTGTTCGAACACGTCGAGGCCCGCGCCGGCGATTTCTCCCGCCTCGAGCATGCGCGTGAGCGCGTTCTCGTCGATCACCTCGCCGCGCGCGGTGTTGATGATGATCGCCTCGGGGCGCAGATATTTCATCCGCCGCGCCGACAGCAAATGATAGGTGGCGGGCGTATGCGGGCAGTTGATCGAAACGAAGTCCATCCGCGCGAGCATCTGATCGAGCGAATCCCAATAGGTCGCCTCCAGCGATTCCTCGATCTGCTGCGCGACCCGGCGACGGTTGTGATAGTGGATCGACATGCCGAAGGCGCGCGCGCGCACCGCCAGCGCCTGGCCGATGCGGCCCATGCCGACGATGCCGAGGCGTTTGCCGCCGATGCGCCGGCCGAGCATCCAGGTCGGCGACCAACCGGTCCAGCGTCCTTCGGGGATCACCCGCGCGCCCTCGGCGAGCCGGCGGGCGGTGGAGAGAATCAGCGCCATCGTCATGTCGGCGGTGTCCTCGGTGAGGACGCCCGGCGTATTCGTGACGGTGATGCCGCGGCGCAAAGCCGAGGTCACGTCGATGTGGTCGACGCCGTTGCCGAAATTGGCGATCAGCTTCATTTGCTCGCCGGCCTGGGCGATCATGGGCGCGGTGATGTGGTCGGTGATGGTGGGCACGAGCGCGTCGGCTTCGCGCATCGCCTCGGCGATTTCGCTCTCCGACATCGGCTTGTCCTCGATGTTGAGGCGCGCGTCGAAGAGTTCGCGCATGCGCGTCTCCACGAGGTCGGGAAGCCGGCGCGTGACGATGACGAGGGGCTTCTTCCTAGACATGGGCCCTTCTCTCCTCGCTCTGCTGGAGCCTGAATGCCGTCGGCCCGATTTCAACCATGTTCGCGCCCAATATCATATGCCTTTACGCATCGTTAACGGCGCGCCGCGCAAAAGAAAGCCAAAGGGGAGCCCAGGGGACAGAGCCTTCGTTTCGCGCGCCGCTGTGGCCTCTCTAGCAGATGGCGAGGCAAAGACAAGGACAGCCGGGGTCGCGCCGTCTTTCATGGATCGGGAATGAAACTCATCGCCTTTCTTCTCCGCTTTGTTCGCTCGCTCAGAGGCTGTCTCGGCCCCGCGGCGGCGTTGCTGTCGCTCTGGCCCGCGCTGACGCTGGCCGATCCCGTGGGCTCGGCGACGGGCCTGCCTCTGCCGCGCTACGCGAGCCTGAAGACCGATCGCGTCAATCTGCGCGAGGGGCCCTCGAAGGAGCATGCGACCAAGTGGGTGTTCCAGCGCGCCGGCCTGCCGGTCGAGATCACCGCCGAATTCGAAATCTGGCGCAAGGTCCGCGATTCCGAGGGCGCCGAGGGGTGGGTTCTTCATTCCTTGCTTTCGGGGCGCCGGACGGGGTTGGTCGGGGTCGGCAAGAAAGGGCAACTCTTCAAAATTTACACCCAGCCGAAGGCGAACGGGGATGTGGCGGCGACGCTGCAGTCGGGCGTTATCGCCAACGTGCGCACATGCGACGGCGCCTGGTGCCTGATCGATGGCGACGGATACAAAGGGTATATTGAACAGGTCCTCTTGTGGGGCGTATACCCCGATGAGAAGATCCCATAGCCGCGTCGCGCTGTGGCCCCGGACATAGGTTGTAAAGACGCTTTGGACGCTTTCAATGATGAGGATTTCGGCCAGAGGGCGCGCCGTCTTCGCGTAGACACGCTGATTTGGCTGCGCTGGCTCGCGATATTTGGCCAATCCGCGGCTGTGCTTATCGCGCATTTCGCATTGGGCCTGGAATTTCCCATTATCGCCTGTTTTCTGTGCATTGGCGCGTCGGTCCTCGCCAACGCCGGCCTGCGAATGCGCTTTACCGTCAGCCATCGCCTCGACGACTTTTGGGCGGCGATAATTCTCGGCTTCGACATCGCGCAATTGGCCGCGCTGCTTTGCCTGACGGGCGGCCTCGCCAATCCCTTCTCGATCCTGTTCTTGGCCCCGATCATGACGTCGGCGGTCTCGTTGCCGCTGCGCCGCACGCTCGGCCTGCTCGCCTTCACCCTCGTTTGCGCGACGGCGCTGCAGCTTTGGCATTGGACGCTGCGCTGGCCGGGCGGCGCGGATTTTCAACCACCGGCGCTGTACGGGGTCGGAGTGTGGACGGCGATCGCCGTCAGCGGGATATTCGTCACGATCTACGCCAACCGCATCGCCGAGGAAGCGCGTCAGCTCGCCAGCGCGCTGACCGCCACGGAGTTGATCCTGGCCCGCGAACAGCACCTCTCGCAGCTCGACGGCCTGGCCGCGGCGGCGGCGCACGAATTGGGCACGCCGCTGGCGACCGTCGCGCTCGTGGTTCACGAATTGGCGGCGCAGCCCCTGGTCGCCGCGCATTGCGCCGAGGACCTGCATCTGGTCGAGGAGCAAGTCGGCCGCTGCCGGTCGATCCTCGGCAAGCTCTCCTCGCCCGCCACGATCGCGGACTCTTCGCTCGAGGAAACGACGCTCGGGGAGCTGATCGAAGAAATCGCCGCGCCCCATCGTCTGCTCGACGTGGCGATTGCCGTCGAACGCGAGGGACCGGCGCCCGAACCCGTGTGTCGCCGCAACCCGGCGATGATCTACGGCTTGACCAATATCGTCGAGAACGCCGTGAGCTTCGCGGAGAGCCGGGTCGCGATTCGCGCGGCTTGGACGAGCACGATCGTCAAGATCGTCATTGCCGACGACGGGCCGGGCTTTCCCCCGCAGGTCCTGGCGCGCTTGGGCGAGCCCTATATATCGACGCGCGGCGGCGCGCGCCGCCGCGAAGGCGAGGCGGCTGGCGGGATGGGTCTGGGGCTGTTCATCGCCAATGCGCTGCTCGAGCGTTCCGGCGCTTCTCTCGAGATCGCCAATGCGCCGCCCTCGCAGTCGGGCGCGGTGGTGACGATCGTTTGGTCGCTCGCCGCCTTCGAGCACGCTCGACTGTCGCGCCGACAAGCGCTAGACAGCTATGACAATGTCAAATCGCAGTGATCCTATGGATATTGAAAGAGGCGCCAACAGTCAGCAGCCGGCCGATGAATCGGAGGCGCTGGAAAAAACCCTGCTGATCGTCGACGACGACAGACCCTTTTGCGAGCGTCTGGCGCGGGCCATGGGCTCGCGCGGATTCACGCCGCGGGTGGCCGTCAGCGTCGCCGAGGGGCTGGCGGCCATTCAGGCGGATGCGCCGGCCTTCGCCGTGATCGATCTGAAACTCGGCGACGGCAGCGGGCTCGACGTGATGCGGGCCTTGAAAGCCAAGCGCGCCGACGCGCGCGCCATCATCCTGACCGGCTATGGCGCGATCGCCACCGCGGTGGTCGCGGTCAAGCTGGGCGCGTTCGACTATCTGGCCAAGCCCGTCAACGCGGACGAGATCGTCGCCGTCCTGATGGCGGAGCGGGCCGATCCCGTCGACAGTCCCGAACATCCGATGTCGGCCGATCGCGTCCGTTGGGAGCACATTCAGCGCGTGTACGAATCGTGCGACCGCAACGTTTCGGAAACCGCGCGCCAGCTGAATATGCACCGGCGCACGTTGCAGCGCATCCTCAGCAAGCGCGCGCCGCGCTGACGCGCGATCCGGGCGCTTCGTCCGGCAAGGCGCCCAAGATTTGCGCGCGATGGCGCGCCTTTCGGCGCCGATCCTTTGCGGCGCCGCCGGATTTCCCCCGAGTTTATTGGCATAGCGCTTGCGTCAACGCTCCGGCCGGGGCGGGCCGCGGAGCGCGCCGATCCCCGATGGTGAGAGAGGACGGGGTCGAACATGTCAATAACGAGACGCTTTGTACTGCGCGCGACGGGCGCGCTGATCGGCGGCGCGATCGCGCTGAGTTCTTTCGCCGCGAAGGCGGAGGATACGATCAAAATTGGCATTCTCCATTCGCTTTCCGGCACGATGGCGATCAGCGAGACCACGCTGAAAGACGTCATGCTGATGCTCATCGACGAACAGAACAAGAAGGGCGGCGTGCTCGGCAAGAAGCTCGAGGCGGTCGTCGTCGATCCCGCTTCGAACTGGCCGCTGTTCGCGGAAAAAGCCAAGGAGCTGATCGCCAAGGACAAAGTCTCGGTGGTGTTCGGCTGCTGGACGTCGGTTTCGCGCAAGTCGGTGTTGCCGGTCTTCAAGGAACTGGATTCGATCCTGTTCTATCCCGTGCAATACGAGGGCGAGGAGTCGCAGCGCAATGTCTTCTACACCGGCGCCGCGCCCAACCAGCAGGCCATTCCCGCCGTCGATTATCTCATGAGCGCGGACGGCGGTTCGGTGAAGCGTTGGGTTCTCGAAGGCACCGACTACGTCTATCCCCGCACGACCAACAAGATCCTGGAAGCCTATCTGAAGTCCAAGGGCGTCGCGCCTGAAGACATCATGATCAACTATACGCCGTTCGGGTTCTCCGACTGGCAGACCGAGGTCACGAAGATCAAGGCGTTCGGCGCGGCGGGCAAGAAGACCGCGGTGGTTTCGACGATCAACGGCGACGCCAACGTGCCGTTTTACAAGGAGCTCGGCAATCAAGGCGTCAAGGCGACCGACATTCCCGTCGTCGCCTTCTCCGTCGGCGAGGAAGAACTCGCCGGCCTCGACGCCAAGCCGCTGGTCGGGCATCTCGCCGCCTGGAACTATTTCCAGACGATCGACACGCCTGAGAACAAGGCGTTCATCGAGAAGTGGCGCGCCTTCACAAAGAACCCGAAGCGCACGTTCAACGATCCGATGGAGGCGCATGTCATCGGCTTCAGCATGTGGGTCAAGGCGGTGGAGAAGGCCGGTACGGTCGACCCCGACGCGGTGATCGACGCGATGATCGGCGTCGCCGTGCCGAACCTCACCGGCGGCATCGCGACGATGATGCCGAACCATCACATCACCAAGCCGGTCTATATCGGCGAAATCCAGGAGAACGGCCTGATCAACACCGTCTGGCAGACGCCCGGCACGGTCGTCGCCCAGGAATGGTCGCCCTATCTCGAAGGTTCGCGCGACCTCATCGCCGATTGGCGCAAGCCGCTGTCTTGCGGAAACCTGAACGTCAAGACCGGCAAGTGCGGGGGGTGAACGCAGCCGCAACGACGTAAGCGCAAACGCAGACCCCCTTCCCTAGGCGAATGCGTGGCATTCGTCCGCTCCCGCAAAGCCCGTCGAAGACGGGCGTCCTTCGGGCGCCCTATGCGGGAGAAGGGGAGCGCGCCCCTTCTCCCGCTTTTTGCGGGAGAGGGCTGGGGTGAGGGTCGCCCGCCACAAGAGTCGCTTGCCATGCCTTTCGCGCGCCTGTTCGCCACCCTCCTCTTCCTTTGCTGCGCGAGCCTCGCGCGCGCCGACGCGCTCGACGACACGTTGGCGAAGTTCCTTGAAGACAAGTTCCCGCGCACCGAACAGGCGATCGGCGAACTCGCCGCGAGCGGGGCGGCGAATGCGCCGGCGATCCTCGAGGCGCTGGGCGACAATCGCCTGCTGATCGATCCGGTCGCGCATGTTCTGGTCTATCGCACCGCCGCCGGCGACGTCATCAACGCCAAGACCGGCGAGAAACTGACCGGCGTCGACGTCGCGTCCTTCAAGAAGGTTCGCATCAACAACGCGCTGCGGCGCGCGATCGAGGCGGCGCTCGGCGCGCTGACCCTGGCCAATCCAGATCCGCAAAAGCGGATCGCGGCGGCCGAGGCGGTGTTCAAAGCGCGCGACGTCAAGGCGCTTTCGGCGCTCCAAGCGCAACTCGCCAAGGAGAGCGATCCGCGCGCCGCCGAGGCCCTGCGCCAGGCGCGCGCGGCGATCCTCGCGCTCGATCCGAGCGCCCCCGCGTCCGATCGCCTCGCGGCGATCGCGACGCTCAAAGAGCGCGGCGATCAGGACGCGCAGGGCCTGATCGACGAAGTCGCGGCCAAGACCGACGATCCCGCGCTCAAGAACGCCGCGCAAGGCGCGCTCGCTTCGATCAAGACGCGCCTCGCCTTGTGGGATGTCGTGCAGAACCTCTGGTACGGCGTGTCGGCGTCCTCGGTGCTGCTTCTGGCCGCGATCGGCCTCGCCATCACCTTCGGCGTGATGGGCGTCATCAACATGGCGCATGGCGAAATGGTGATGCTCGGCGCCTACACGACCTTTGTCGTGCAGAGCCTGTTGCCGCCCTCCGCGGCGCAATGGTCGCTCGCGATCGCGTTGCCGCTGGCGTTTCTCGTCGCCGCTGCGGTCGGCATCGCGATCGAGCGCCTGGTGATCCGCTTTCTCTATGGCCGACCGCTGGAGACTCTGCTCGCCACCTGGGGCGTGTCCCTGATCCTGCAACAGGGGGTGCGCACGATCTTCGGCGCCAACAATCGCCAGGTCAGCGCGCCGGCCTTCATGTCGGGGTCGGTCGAATGGGGCGGCTTGTCGATTACGGCGGGGCGCCTGTGGATCATCGCGCTCGCCATCCTCGTGTTCGTCGCGTTGCAATTGGTGTTGCGGGCGACGCCGTTCGGGCTGCGCATGCGCGCGGTCACGCAGAACCGCCGCATGGCGGCGTCGATGGGCATATCGACCGGGCGCATCGACATGTTCGCCTTCGGCCTGGGCTCGGGCATCGCAGGCGTCGCGGGCGTCGCGCTGTCGCAGATCGACAATGTCTCGCCCAATCTCGGCCAGGGCTACATCATCGACAGTTTCATGGTCGTCGTGTTCGGCGGCGTCGGCAATCTCTGGGGCACGCTTCTGGGCGCGCTTACGCTCGGCCTCGCCAACAAGCTGCTCGAACCGGCCATCGGCGCGGTGCTCGGCAAGATCCTGCTGCTCGTATTCATCATCCTTTTCATTCAGAAGCGTCCGCGCGGCTTGTTCGCGCTCAGGGGCAGGGCGGTCGAGGCGTGATGATGAAAGCCCTCTCGTTCCGGCTCGATCGCTTCGGCCTCGCTTTCCTCGCGCTGACGCTTATCTGCGCGATCCTCGTGCCCACGCTCGCGCTCGTCGTCCCGCGCGAGTCGGCTTTCGCCATTCCGCCCTATGTCGTCGCCTTGCTTGGCAAATACGTGTGCTACGCCATTCTCGCGCTGGCGCTGGATTTGGTCTGGGGCTATTGCGGCATTCTCTCGCTCGGCCATGGCGCGTTCTTTGCGCTCGGCGGCTATGCGATGGGCATGTATCTGATGCGCCAGATCGGCGCGCGCGGCGTCTACGCCAATCCGCTGCTGCCCGATTTCATGGTGTTCCTCAACTGGAAGGAATTGCCGCTTGCCTGGTGGGGCTTCCATTCCTTCGCCTATGCCGGCCTGATGGTCATGCTCGTTCCCGGCCTGCTCGCCTTCGCCTTCGGCTGGTTCGCGTTCCGCTCGCGCGTCACCGGCGTCTATCTCTCGATCATCACGCAGGCGCTCACTTACGCGCTGAAACTCGCCTTCTTCCGCAACGACTTCGGCTTCGGCGGCAATAACGGCCTGACCGATTTCAAGGACATTCTCGGCTTCAGCATCCAGTCGGACGCCACGCGCGCGGCGCTGTTCTCGATTTCGGCGCTGACGCTGGCGCTGTGCTTCCTTATCGCCAAGGCGATCGTCGGCTCGAAATACGGCAAGGCGTTGATCGCGGTGCGCGACGCGGAGAGCCGCGTGCGCTTCCTCGGCTACCGCGTCGAGAATTACAAATTGTTCGTCTTCGTCGTTTCCGCGGTCATCGCCGGCGTCGCGGGCGCGCTCTACGTGCCGCAGGTCGGCATCATCAATCCCAGCGAATATGATCCGGCCAATTCGATCGAGGCGGTGATCTGGGTCGCGGTCGGGGGGCGCGGCACGCTGATCGGCGCGGCGCTGGGAGCCATCGTCGTTAATTTCGCCAAGACCTATTTCACCGGCGCCTTCCCCGAATATTGGCTCTTCGCGCTCGGCGGGCTGTTCGTGCTGGTGACGCTGTTCCTGCCCAAGGGCCTGATGGGATTCCTCGGCGCGCGCGCCACGCGCGCAACCGCTCCGGCGTCGCCGACGGCGCAGGAGGAGGGCGTGCAATGAGCGAAGCCGACAATCCCAAGCTGACGAGTTCGCTGCTCTATCTCGACGGCGTCAGCGTCTCCTTCGACGGCTATAAGGCGCTGCGCGGCCTGTCGCTCGCGCTGGAGCCGGGGGAGATGCGCGCGATCATCGGTCCCAACGGCGCGGGCAAGACGACGATGATGGACGTCATCACGGGAAAAACCCGGCCTGACGAGGGCGACGTCTATTTCGAGGGCCGGCACGACCTGACCCAGCTCGACGAGGCCCAAATCGCCGAACTCGGCGTCGGCCGCAAGTTTCAGAAGCCGACGGTCTTCGAGAACCACACCGTTTCCGACAACATCCTGCTCGCCGCCAAGGCGCCGCGGGGAGTGTTCGCGACGCTGTTCGGCGGCGCGGCCGGGAAAGAACGGGAGACGATCGAACGCATCCTGGCGACCACCCGCCTCGGCGATCAACGCGAGCAGCTCGCCGGCGCGCTTTCGCACGGTCAGAAACAATGGCTGGAGATCGGCATGCTGCTCGCGCAAGACCCCAAGCTCCTGCTCGTCGACGAACCGGTCGCCGGCATGACCGACGCCGAAACCGTCGCGACGGCCGAGCTGTTGCGCGAAATCGCGCGCGACCACTCGGTGGTCGTCGTCGAGCACGATATGGCGTTCGTGCGCGAACTCGGCGTCAAGGTCACGGTGCTGCACGAAGGCGCGGTGCTCGCTGAAGGCTCGCTCGATCAAGTGAGCGCCGACGAGCGCGTCATCGAAGTCTACCTCGGGCGATAGGCGATGCTGAGCGTCGAGTCGATTGATCTCTATTACGGCGCCGCGCAGGCCCTGCGCTCGGTCTCGCTGAAGGCCGCGGTCGGCCGGGTGACCTGCGTGCTCGGCCGCAACGGCGTCGGCAAATCCTCGCTGCTGCGCGCCATCGTCGGCCAGCAGAAAATCGCCGCCGGCGCGATCCGCTGGATGGGCGAGGACATCAGCGCGCTCGCGCCGCATCTTCGCGCGCGGCGCGGCCTCGGCTACGTCCCGCAGGGACGGGAGATCTTTCCGCTGCTCACCGTGCGCGAAAACCTGATGACCGGATTCGCCACGCAGCCGCGCGCCAACCATTTCGTCGACGACGAAATCTTCAGCCTGTTTCCGGTGCTGGGCGAAATGATGGGCCGGCGGGGCGGCGATCTCTCCGGCGGCCAGCAGCAGCAACTGGCGATCGCGCGCGCGCTGGTGACGCGGCCGAAGCTGCTGGTGCTGGACGAGCCGACAGAGGGCATCCAGCCCTCGATCATCCGCGACATCGGCCGCGCCATTCTCTATCTCAGGCAAAAGGGCGACATGGCGATCCTCGTCGTCGAACAATATTTCGAATGGGCGCGCGACATCGCCGACGATTACGCGGTGATGGATCGCGGCGCGGTCGTGCTGGCGGGCGAACGCAAGGACATGGTCGAGGCCGAGGTGAGGAAGCGGCTGTCGGTGTGAAGGAGCGAGCGGTCGCAGGCGCGGGCGCCCGCGCGCATAAGCGGGCTACGGGTGGGGATGTTCGCCGCGGGCGATCATCAGGTGATGCATCTGGTGATGCATGCCGCGCGTCATCACGCCGATGAAGCCGAGACCCCGCAGTTTGTTGGCGTCCTTGGCGGGAACGAGCACGGTGAGATCGGCGCCGTCGTCGGTCTCGCTCGCAATAAATCGCCAGCCGTCGACGCCGTTCATCGTCGCCGCATGGGCGCTCACCATCCGGCGGATCGAGTCTTTGACGGCGCCCGCGCCGGTCACGATGAAGCGCATGCCGCCTTCGACCGGCTCGCCGCGTGCGTCGGCGTTCAAGGTGACGTTGTTCATGTCGATCAGGTGGCGTCGCAGCGCCTCGATATCGACCTTGGACCAGTCGGTCTTGGGATCGGCTTCGAGAATCTGGATGATCTCCTGAATGGCCGCGAACGCGCTCTGCCCGGCCTCAGCGGGAACTCGGCCGGCCGCGCCGCTTTCGCCCATGGCGTGCATGTGATGGGCGCCGGCGTCGTGGTCGTGCATCGACTGCGCGCAGGCGACGCCGGGGATAAGCCAGGCCAGGACGACAAGAGCGCGCAGCATCGGGGATTCCCTTCAAGCAAGCATGTCGCCGCGGTCCGGCGACGCTCGACAGATTAGCCGCTCTATCGACGCGCCGCTATCGCCCCCGCCGTCTTCACCCCGCGATCGCCTCGCTCTTTTCCCACAGCGTCCCCGCCGCCGAATCGTCGCGCGCGGCGACCGACGGCGTCTCGATTTTGCGTTTGAGGAAGTACTCGCCGCTCACGGTCGCGACCTCCGGCGAGGACGTGAGGTAGACGATGGTGTCGGCGCCCGCTTCGGGCGAAATCGCGAAGCGCTTGGCGAGCGGAATCAGCCGGCCGGTCCATCCGCCGGCTTCGTCGCCGAACCGCGAGGCGACGAAGCCGGGATGCAAGCAATTGGCGGTGACGCCGGTTCCCGTGAGCCGGCGCGCCAGCTCGCGCGTGAACAGGATGTTGCAGAGTTTCGAGCGGGAATAGGCCTTCCAGCCGCTATAGCCTCCAGCGCATTGCAGGTCGTCGAAATCGAGCCGTGCGGCGGCGTGCGCCGCCGAGGCGGTCGAGACAATTCGCGCCGGCGCGGAGGCGACGAGCCTCGCGCGCAGCGCCTGCGTCAGAACGAAATAGGCCATGTGGTTCAGCGCGAACGTCGCTTCCAGGCCTTCGGCGGTGACGCGCCGAGCTGAGAACATCGCGCCGGCGTTGTTGACGAGCGCATCGATGCGCGGCTCGCTCGCCGCGATTGTCTCGCCGACGCGCCGCGTCTCGGCGATCAGCGAAAGATCGGCGGCATGGGCGCGATGGCCGCGGCCCGGCGCGATCCGCTCGAGCCTGGCCAGCGTCGCCTCGGCCCGTTCGGCGTCGCGCGCGATGAAGACGATGCGCGCGCCCATCGCCGCCAGTTTCGTCACCGCGACTTCGCCGATGCCCGACGTCGCGCCGGTCGCGACCACGGTCTTGCCCTGCATGACGCGCCTCTGTTGGAAGTCGGCTTCAAGTCGGCGACTCGCACAATCCTCGAGGACGAACAAGTCAGAATTGCGTGAATGGCGCGGCGCGGCGACGGCGGTTTTCCCTGGGGCTTTCTGATTTTCGCGCAGGATCGATCCGCGCTATCTTCGCAGCGACGCGTTGCGCGACTTCGCCGCAATCCGAGGGAAGCCGAAAATGGCCAGAGACCAACAAGGCTTGACGCTCGCCGGGTCTCCCGGCTCGGCCGAGGCGTTCGACCGCGCAGTCGCCGACTACTACGCGCTGACCGGAGATCCCGTCGGCATCTTGAAGCAGGCGGTCGAGCGCGATCCGGCTTTCGCGCTGGGCGGCGTTGCGATCGCCACGCTGTACCTGATCGGCGGCTTTCGCGGCGATCATCCCGAGGTTACCAACGCGCTCGGCGCCGCCGAAGCCGCGATCGGCGGCGCCTCGTCTCGCGAACGGCGCCATCTCGCCGCGGCCAAGGCCTGGGCCGCGGGGCGGACGTTCGAGGCGACGCTCGTTTTGGAAGACATTCTGGTCGAGCATCCCACCGACGCGCTCGCCCTGCGCTTCGCCCAGGACGCCTATTTCTTTCTCGGCCAATCCCTCGGCATTCGCGATTCCGTCGCGCGGGTTCTGCCGGCCTGGGATCGCGACAACCCGTTGACCAGTTTCATTCTCGGCGCATACGCCTTCGGGCTGGAGGAGGCAGGCGAACTCGGCCATGCGGAGGAGTTTGGCCGCGAGGCTCTGGCGCGCAATCCTGCCGACGCCTGGGCGGTGCACGCGCTCGCCCATGTCATGGAGACCGCCAACCGTCAGGAGGAGGGCGTCGCCTTTCTCAAGGCGTCGCGTCCGTCCTGGAGCCCGGCGCATTTCATGGCCGGACACAACGGCTGGCACCTCGCAGTCTATCTCATCGAGCAGGAGCGCTTCGACGAGGTTCTTGCCGATTACGACCGCTTCGCCGCGCCCAAGCTCGCCGACGACGCGACGCTCGACCGCGTCGACGCCGCCTCGCTGCTCTGGCGCCTCGAACTCGCCGGCGTCGACGTCGGCGAGCGCTGGGCGCCCGTCGCGCGTCAATGGATGGCGCATGTCGACGACCACGTGCTCGCCTTCAACGATCTGCATCTGGCTTTGGCCGCCTCGCGCTCGAAGGACGCGGGCGATGTCTCGCGCCTGCGCCGCTCGCTCGACGACTACCAGCGCTTCGGGGCCGGCGACAATCGCGACGTCACGGCCGAAGTCGGCCGGTCGCTGGTCGAGGGCATGCTCGCCTTCGGCGCGGGCGATTACGCCGGCGCGATCGCCGCGTTGGCGCCGGCGCGCTATCAGGCGTTCCGCATCGGCGGCAGCCACGCCCAGCGCGACATCGTCAATCAGACCCTGATCGCCGCCGCGGAGCGTTCGGGGCAATGGAATCTGGCGCGCGCGCTGCTCGCCGAGCGCGTCGCGGTCAAGCCGACGGCGCGCGTGAAGCAGGCGTACGAGCGGGCGCGCCGTTTGGCGGCGGGGCAGTAGCGGTCGCGGGTGGCGTGCCTTCTCCCCGCAAAGGCGCGGGGAGAGGGGAGAACCAGCGCCGCCCGTCTCAGCCGCCGACCCGCTTCTGATAATCCTTCACGTCGGCGAACGCGATCTTCGGCCAGCGCTCCTGCTCGTAGCGCAAATTGAACGCGCTCGAGGCCATGAACACCGGCGCGCCGTCGAGATCGGCCGCCATCGAGGAGGGGTAGGCGGAAACGAACTTGTCGAGTTCGGCGCGATCCCCGGAGCTCACCCAGCGGCACACCTCGAAGCGGCTCTGCTCGAAGGAGACGGGCAGGCCGTATTCGGCGTTGAGGCGCTCGGTCAGCACGTCGAGCTGCAACGCGCCGACGACGCCGACGATGGCGCTGGCGCCGTCGTGCGGCAGGAACACCTGCACCACGCCCTCTTCGGCCATCTGCTGCAGGGCCTCGCGCAGCTTCTTGGCCTTCATCGCGTCGGCGAGCTTGACGCGGCGCAGGATTTCCGGCGCGAAACTCGGCACGCCGCGGAAGACGATCTCCTCGCCCTCGGTCAAGGTGTCGCCGATGCGCAGCAGGCCGTGGTTGGGGATGCCGACGACGT
Organism: uncultured Alphaproteobacteria bacterium; assembly: GCA_963842835.1. Taxonomy (GTDB): domain Bacteria; phylum Pseudomonadota; class Alphaproteobacteria; order Rhizobiales; family Beijerinckiaceae; genus Roseiarcus. Next base: position 464,995 of record CAWJIB010000001.1, read on the forward strand.
CGCCGGCGAAGGCTTCCTCGGCGAGCGAGCGATCCTGGGCGAAGAAGAATTGCGGCGCCGACAGCGTGATCGACTTGCCCGTGCGCACCAGCTTGGCGCGCATGCCGCGCGTCAACCTCCCTGAGCAGACGCGCATGAAGGCTATGCGGTCGCGGTGGTTGGGGTCCATGTTGGCCTGGATCTTGAAGACGAAGCCCGTCATCTTCGGCTCGTCCGCCTTCACCGTGCGGGTCGAGGCTTCTTGCGCGCGAGGCGGCGGCGCGAATTCGGCCATCGCGTCGATGAGGTCGCGCACGCCGAATTCCTTGAGGGCGCTGCCGAACAGCACCGGCGTCAGATGGCCTTCGAGAAAGGCCTGCTTGTCGAAGGCGCGGCAGCCTTCGACCGCGAGCGTCATCTCCTCGATCGCGGCGGCGCGCTCGTGCTCGGGCAGCAGCGCGGCGATGGCGGGATCGTCCGGCCCGGACGCGGCGACGTCCACGGCGTCCTTGCCCAGCGCGCGAAACGTCTTGCGGCGGATGTCGTAGGCGCCGGCGAGCGAGCGCCCGCGCCCGACCGTCCAGGACAAAGGCGCTGTGTCGAGCGCCAGCGTCTTCTCGATCTCGTCGAGCAGGTCGAAGGGATCGCGCGTCTCGCGGTCCATCTTGTTGATGAAGGTGACGATGGGAATGTCGCGCAGGCGGCAGACCTCGAACAATTTGCGCGTGCGCGCCTCGATGCCCTTGGCCGCGTCGATCACCATCACCGCCGAGTCGACCGCCGTCAGGGTGCGATAGGTGTCCTCGGAGAAGTCCTCGTGGCCGGGGGTGTCGAGGAGGTTGAAGACGCAATCGGCGTATTCGAAGGTCATCACCGAAGTGACGACGGAAATGCCGCGCTCGCGCTCGATGCCCATCCAGTCCGAGCGGGTCTGGCGCCGGTTGGCCTTGGCGCGCACTTCGCCGGCGAGCTGAATGGCGCCGCCGAACAGCAGGATCTTCTCGGTGAGCGTCGTCTTGCCGGCGTCGGGGTGCGAGATGATCGCGAAGGTGCGCCGACGCGCGACGGGGTTTAGTTCGGTCATGGGTCCGGGGGATGAGGGGGAAGCGGCGACTCACATAGTACGCGGAGGCGGCCAGGGGAAGGGCGTTTCGGACCGCGCATGCCCGGATGTGATCGGCGCATCTTCAAAATCAGGTTTCCCGCCGCGCGTCCGCGGTCAATGGTGCGCCCGGATTCGAGCCATTCCAGCGGGGCGATCGATGAGCGTTTACGAACTCGCGCGGCTGCCGCGCATCACCGCGGGCGTCGGCGCGCGCGAGCGAATCGCGTCTCTGGCGGGCGCCGGCGGCGCCGCGCTGCTGGTCGCCGATCCCGGCCTGAGCGCGACGGGCCTCATCGAGGAAACCGCCGCCGGCCTTCGCAAGGGCGGCTTCTCGGTCTCGGTGTTCACCGCCTTTCAGAGCGATCCGACGATCGCGCAGGCCGACGCCGCGGCGGCCGAGGCGCGCGAGGCCACGGCGAGCGTCGTCGTCGGGCTCGGCGGCGGCTCGGCGCTCGATCTCGCCAAAGCGGTCGCCGCGATCGCGCCGGCGCCCGATTCGGCCGAGCGCTATCAGCTTTTCGAACATCCCCTGCCGTCGCGACCGTTGCGAAAAATCTGCGCGCCGACGACCTCCGGCACCGGTTCGGAGACGACGCGCACGGCGATCCTGACCCGCGCCGATCACGCCAAGGTCTGGTTGTGGGGCGACGAGATCAAGGCCGACGAAGTCGTGCTCGACCCGGAATTGACCCGGAGCCTGCCGCCCGGCCTCACCGCCGCGACCGGAATCGACGCGCTGGTGCACGCGGTCGAGGCGGCGACCAACCGCAACGCCAATCCGGCCGCCAACCTCTTCGCCTATGAGGCGATCAGGCTGGTGGGGCGACATCTGATCCGCGCGATCGAGCGCCCCGGCGATCTCGAAGCGCGCGGCGCGATGCAATGGGCGGCGGCCTACGGCGGCGTCGCCATCGACAATTGCGGCACGGCGATCGCGCATGCGCTCGGCCATGCCATGGGCTCGCTCAGGCCCATCCACCACGGCCGGGCCGTCGGCGTCGCGATGCTGGCGAGCCTTCCCTGGAACGTCGAGGGCAACGACGCCTTCGGCCCTTGCGCGGCCGCGCTCGGCGCCGAGCCGAGCGCCAGCGGCTTCATCGCGGCCTACGAGAAGCTCTTGCGCGCGTGCGGCCTGAAACTTTCGGTGGCCGACGAATTCGCCGGCGTCGGCGCCGAGACGCTCGCCGCGCAGGCCGCGCGCGCCGAAAACGCCGCGATGCGCGATTCCAACAAGCGAGCGTCGAGCGACGCCGATTTGCTCGAACTGTCGAGGCGCATTCTTTCCCTGGCCTAAGGAGGCGACATGCTCGACCGTCCCACTTCGAAAGAGGGCTGGCTCGCCCGCGCCGCAGCGCTGAAGCCGGAAGGCCGCGCCTTCATCGACGGCGCCTATGTCGGCGCGCTCAGCGGCAAGATCTTCGCCAGGATCTCGCCGGTCGACGGCGAGGTCTTCGCGCATGTTGCGGACTGCGAGGCGGCCGACATCGACCGCGCGGTGGCGTCGGCGCGCCGCGCCTTCGAAAAGGGCGAATGGCGCGACGCCGCGCCGATGCGCAAGAAGGACGTGCTGCTGCGCTTCGCCGAACTGATCCGCCGCTACGCCGACGAAATCGCGCTGTTGGAGACCCTCGACGTCGGCAAGCCGATCGCCAATTCGATCGCGGTCGACGCGCCGTTCTGCGCCGATTGCATCCAGTATTACGCCGAGCTCGCGGACAAGCTCTACGACGAGGTCGCGCCCGTCGGCGCGCGCGACGTCGCTATGGTTCGCAAGGAGCCGCTCGGCGTCGTCGGCGCCATCGTGCCCTGGAATTATCCGCTGATCATCGCGGCCTGGAAGATCGGCCCGGCGCTGGTCGCGGGAAATTCCGTGGTGCTCAAGCCCGCCGAGCAATCGCCGCTCGGCGCGCTGTTTCTCGCCGGCCTCGCCAAGCAGGCGGGCCTGCCGGACGGCGTGCTCAACGTCGTGCCCGGCTTCGGCGAGGGCGCGGGCAAGCCGCTCGCCCTTCACGCGGACGTCGACATGGTCACCTTCACCGGCTCGACCGAGGTCGGCAAGCTGATGCTGGTCTATTCCGGCCAGAGCAACATGAAGCGCGTTTCGCTGGAGTGCGGGGGAAAAAGCCCGCATGTCGTCATGGCCGACGCCGACATCGAGGCGGCGGCTGAGGCGATCGCCTGGGGCATCTTCTACAACCAGGGCGAAACCTGCCACGCCGGCTCGCGGGTCATCGCGCATTCCTCGGTTCGCGCCAGGCTGGTTGAGGCCATCGGCGAAGTCCAACGCTCACAAATCCCGCTCGGCCATCCCTTCGAGGCGGCCTCGCAGCTCGGCGCCCTCGTCGAGGAGCGGCACATGGAGCGCGTGCTGTCCTACATCGAACTCGGGGTGAAGGAGGGCGCGCGCGTGGCGTTCGGCGGGCGCCGGGCGATGCAGGAAACGGGCGGCTATTACGTCGAGCCGACCCTTCTCGACGACGCGCGCAACGACATGCGCATTGCGCAGGAGGAGATTTTCGGACCCGTCGTCGTTGTCATTCTCTTCGACGACGAGGCTGAGGCGATCCGCCTCGCCAACGATACGATCTACGGCCTCGGCGCGGCGGTGTGGACTTCGGATATGAACGCGGCGCACCGTTTGACGCGCGCGATCCGCGCCGGCACGGTCTGGGTCAACACTTACGATCGCTCGTCGCTGACGACGCCGTTCGGCGGCTTCAAGCAATCCGGCTTCGGCCGCGATCGCTCGCCGCACGCGGTCGACAAATACATGGACTTCAAGACGATCTGGACGGCGTATAAATGAGCGGACCAGACCCTTCTGCCGCTTGGCGGGAGGAGGGATTCCACGAGACGGAGCCGCCATGCCCGAACCTTTCAAGCCTCTCGCTCACGCGCCCAAAGCGGTCATCACGGGGATCGAGATCACCCGTCATCGCCTCCATTTCGATCCGCCGTTTCGCGCGAGTTGGGACTCCAAGCCGCGCACGTTCTGGGACGCGGCGATCGTGCGCGTGCATACCGATCTCGGCGTCACCGGAATCGGCTCGGGCGACATGATGCTCGGCTTCGAGGGCCACGAATCGCTCTTCATCGGCGAGGACGCGCTGGCGCTGGAGCGCCACTGGCGCATTCTCAACAACATCAGCTTTCACTGGGGCCGCTGCTGGCCGCTCGATCTCGCGCTGTGGGACCTCGCGGGGAAGATCGCGGGCCAACCCTGCTGGAAGCTGATTGGCGGCCTTTCCAACAGCGTGCGCGCCTACGCCTCGTCGGGAACCTTGCGCGGCCCCACGGAACTGGCCGACGCGGCCGAGAGCTACATCGCCAAGGGCTTCACGGCGCTGAAGATTCGCTTCCATCGCGGCGACTGGCGCGCCGACATCAGGGCGCTCGAAGCCGTGCGCGGGCGCGTCGGCGACCGCCTCGAACTGATGGTCGATTGCAATCAGGGCTGGCGCATGTCGTGGGACGCCTACGCGCCCTGGACGCTCAAGGACGCGCTGGAGGTCGCCCGCGAACTCGAGCGTCTGGGCGTCTATTGGATGGAGGAGCCGCTGCATCGCGGCGACCGCGTCGGCATGCGGCGTTTGCGCGATCGGGTCGACGTGCGCGTGGCCGGCGGCGAGATGACCAGGGAGCTTTACGAGTTCCGCGACCTCATCGCCGAGGGTTGCCTCGACGTGTTGCAGCCGGACGCCGCGCTGGCGGGCGGGCTCACCGGCCTGCGCCGCGTCGCGCTGATGGCGCAGGAGCACAATCTGATCTTCACGCCGCACACCTGGACGAACGGCATGGGCGTCGTCGCCAACGCGCATTTGACCGCAGGGCTTTGCGATGCGCCGTTCCTCGAATTTCCCTACGATCCGCCCGAGTGGGATGTGGATCGTCGCGACTACATGATGGCTGAGCCCTTGCGGGTGAACGACGCGGGTCATATCGTGCTGTCCGACAAACCCGGCATGGGCTACGAGTTGGCGATCGACTTGCTCGCGAGAACGCGAATCGCCTGAGGTCTCGCGCCTCGTCCGGGGGGAGGGACGATGGATCGCAAGTGGTTGCCGCTCAATGCGCTGCGCGCGTTCGAGGCGGCGGGACAGCATCTGAGTTTCACCGCCGCCGCCAACAGCCTGACGGTCGCGCAGAGCGCAGTGAGCCGGCACGTCATCGTGCTCGAGAATTTTCTCGGCGTCGCGTTGTTCGAGCGTCGGCCGCAGCAATTGGTGCTGACCGAGGCGGGCCGGCATATTCTCCCGGTCGTCTCGAAATCTTTCGACCGCATCGATCAGGCGCTCGGCGAAGTCATCAAGGAAAAGGGGCGGCCCAAGCGCGTGCTGAAGGTCGCGCTGCCGACTTCCTTCGCGCATCGCCTGGCGATTCCGATCCTTCGTGATTTCCGCGCGGAGAATCCCGGCATCAGCCTCGAAATCGTCTCCAAGCCGACGACCGGCACTGAGGTCGACGGCGATATCGACATCGCCATCGTCTATTCCGAGCCGCGCGTCACCGACGCGATCCACGACTTGCTGTGGATGGTGCGCTCGACGATCCTGTGCAGCCCGAATCTGCTGGAGACGACCGACCGTTCCGACCCGGCCAAGTTCATTGCGGCGAACGATCTCCTCCATGTCAAGATCGACGGTCGTCCCCGTCACTTCTTCTGGGAGATGCTGGCGCGCTCGATCGGCCGTCCCGACCTCGCCGTCGATCGCGGCCTGGTGTTCGACACGCAACAAATGGCGGTCCAATACGCGATGCTCGGCGACGGCCTGGTGCTCGCCGATCCCCTGCTGTTCCATGAGGAAATCAAGGCGGGACGGCTCGTGCGGCCGTTCGACCTTTGGCTCGACGAGGGTTACGGCTATTATCTGACGACGCACCCCGAAGACCTCAGCAACGAGGCGGTGGCGCTGTTCCGCTCGTGGCTCATCGCGCGCTTCAGCGGGGCTTCGGCGGGCAATCCGCCCGAATCCGAAAACGCCGTCGCGGAAGGGCCGAAGATGCGCGCGGTCAAGTGAGGCGGATGCGGGCGCCGGCGTCAAAATTGTCGGGCGCCGGCGGCCAAATTGGCGCCGGCGGCCAAATTGGCATGTCGCGATGCCATTTTCGCGCGTGGCGCCGTTGCGATCGCTCGTTACAGTCGGCTAGCCACTGGGGTTCTCGGCATTTCGGCGCGAGCGCCCCCTCTCCCCGCGTGCGGGGAGAGGGCTGGGGTGAGGGGCCGGGTTGTTGGCCGCGACGTTGCGGCTTTTCGCCCGGCCCCTCATCCTAACCTTCTCCCCGCAAGCGGGGAGAAGGGACGCTGCGCAACCAATCAAACGTGAGGCGCGCACCATGTCCGCTGATCCGCTGAGCGAGGATTCCGCTCGCCGCCGCCGTCGCGGCGAACGTTCGGCGGCTTCGACGCCGCATGCTCGGACGCCGCAGCCGCGACTGCCGTTCGCGCCGGTCGATCTCATTTCCCGCGACGAACTCGAATCGATCCATCGCGCCGCGCTGACGGTGTTGCAGGAAATCGGCGTCGATTTTCTGCATGAGGAAGCCAAGGCGACGCTCAAGCAAGCCGGCGCAGACGTCGATCCCGCGTCCAATCGCGTTCGGTTCGATCCCGCGCTCGTCGAGGCGCAGATCGGCAAGGCGCCGCGGCAGTTCACGCTGCACGCGCGCAACCCGGAGCGAAGCGTCGTCATCGGCGGCGCGCACGTGGCCTTTTGCTCGGTCGGCAGCGCGCCCAATTCGTTCGATCGCGAGGGCGGGCGGCGGCCCGGCAATCAACGCGACTATCGCAACTTCCTTCGGCTGATCCAGAGTTTCGATTCGATCCACGTGATGGGCGGCTATCCCGTCGAGCCCGCCGACATTCACGCCTCGGTGCGCCACCTCGACGCGCTCTACGACATGCTGACGCTTTCGGACAAGCCGATCCACGCTTACAGCCTCGGTCGCGAACGCATTCGCGACGGGATCGAAATGGCCAGGATCGCGCGCGGCCTCGACGACGCGGCTTTCGAGCGCGAGCCCTCGATGTTCACGATCATCAATTCTTCCTCGCCGTTGCGGCTCGATACGCCGATGCTGGAGGGCGTCATCCAGATGGCGCGACGCAATCAGGTCGTCGTGCTGACGCCCTTCACGCTCGCCGGCGCGATGGCGCCGGTGACGCTGGCGGGCGCGCTCGCCCAGCAGCACGCCGAGGCGCTGGCCGGCTTCGCGCTCGCGCAGATCGTGCGGCCGGGCTCGCCCTTCGTCTACGGCGGCTTCACCTCCAACGTCGACATGAAATCGGGCGCGCCCGCTTTCGGCACGCCCGAATATATGAAGACCGCGATCATCGGCGGGCAATTGGCGCGCCGGCTCGGCCTGCCCTATCGCTCGTCCAACGCCAACGCCGCCAATTCGCTCGACGCGCAAGCCGCCTATGAAAGCGTGTTTTCGCTGTGGGGCGCGATCATGGGCGGCGTCAATCTGCTGATGCACGGCGCGGGCTGGATGGAGGGCGGCTTGCAAGCCTCGTTCGAGAAAATGGCGCTCGACGCCGACCTGCTCGCCATGGTCGCCGAGTTCTTGAAGCCGGTCCGCGTCGACGAGGGCGAACTGGCGCTCGAGGCGATGCGGGAAGTCGGACCCGGCGGCCATTTCTTCGGCGCGGCGCATACGCAATCGCGTTATCGCAACGCCTTCTTCGCGCCGATGATTTCGGATTGGCGCAATTACGAGGCCTGGCGCGAGGCGGGCGCGCCGACCGCCTATGACGCCGCCGAGCGCATCTACAAGGAACGGCTGAGAACATACGTTCCGCCCGATTTCGAGCCGGAGCGCCGCGAGGCGCTCGCCGCTTTCGTCGCCCGCCGCAAAGCCGAGGGCGGCGCCCCGACGGACTTTTGAACGGCATGGCGCGCGAGCGAGCGGTCGCAGCGGCGCTGGCCCGCGACGCGGCGGACCCTCGCCCGCCGCGCCCCGCGCCTGCGCGATTTTTGGCGCTCTCGCCGACGCCTCGGGCGGCGATCGCGGCGATGTTCATCGCGTTCGGTCTGGGAATCGGATTCTGGTTCGGCGCGTCGGCGACGATTCTCCTGCGCGTCGGGGTCGGCGCATCGACCTTCGGCGTGGCGTTGACGGCGTTCACCGGCGCCTATCTCGTCGCAATGTCCTCCGCCGGCGCGTTGAGCCGGCGTTTCACGGTCAAGCGCACGCTGGTCGCCGCCGCGCTGGCGATGGGTCCGATCCTCGCCGCGCTTCTGCTCGTGAGCGAGGCGTTCGCTTTCTTCGCCGGATTGATCGTCTACGGTTTTCTCGCGGGGATCGTCGATCTCACGATGAACGCGGTGGGAGCGCGGGTCGAGCGAGCCCTCGGCCGCCCGATCCTGGCGCGCCTGCACGGCGGCGCGTCGGCCGGCGCCGCGATCGGCGCCATTTCGGGCAGCGTCATCGCGGCGAGCGCCGCGCCCTGGGCCTCGAGCCTCGTCGTCGCGCTGGCCTTGTTCGCCGCGGTCGCGCTCGTCGTCGTCGGCGTTCCCCGCGATTTCGCCGATGGGGTCGGCGCGGTCGCGGTCAATCGCGCGGGGCTGCTGTCGCGCACGCTGATCGTCGTCGGGCTGGTGATCGGCGTCTCCATCGCCTGCGAGAGCGCGGCGATGTCGTGGTCGGCGCTGATCCTGCGGCGCGAGGCGCCGCAATGGGCAGCTTTTTCCGGTCTCGGCGCGGCGTTCTTCGCCGCCTGTCAGGCGTCGCTGCGCTTCAACGTCGACAGGCTGCGCGCGCGCGTCGACGATCGAAGGCTCATCGTCGCTTCGCTCGGGGTCGCCGCGATGGGCTTTCTCGTCGTCGCCGCTCATGCCGGCTTCGGCGTCAGCGTCATCGGTTTCGCCGTCATCGGCTTCGGCACGGGAGCGGTCGTTCCCTGCGGCTTCGCTCTGGCGGCGTCGCGGCCGGGCGTTTCCCCCGCGGCCGGACTTTCCATGGCGGCGTTGTTCGGCTCCTTCGCGCGCCTGCCGGCGCCGCTGGTCACCGGCGCGGTCGCCGACGCTTTTTCCCTTTCCAGCGCTTTGGCGCTGTTCGCGGGCCTGCTCGCCCTGGCGGTCGGCGCGATGCTCGTTTTCATTCCGGCGGAGGCGAAGTCATGAGATCGCATTGTCAGGTCGTGGTGATCGGCGGCGGCGTCGTCGGCGCGAGCGTGCTCTATCACTTGACGAAGGGCGGTTGGAAAGACGTGGTCTTGATCGAGCGCGCCGAACTCACATCGGGCTCGACGTGGCACGCGGCCGGCGGCATGCACACGCTCAACGGCGATCCCAATGTCGCCAAGCTGCAGCAATACACCATCAATCTCTACAAGGAGATCGAAGCGATCTCCGGCGTTTCCTGCGGCATGCACGTCACCGGCGGCCTCAATCTCGCGGGCACGAAGGAGCGGCTCGACTGGCTGAAGATGGCGCGCGCGCGCGGCCGCTATCTCGGCATGAATCTCGAGATCCTCTCGATCGACGAAGCCGCCAAAATGTATCCGTTCATCGAGAAGAAGCATTTCGTCGGCGCGATGTTCGATCCCGTCGAAGGCCATCTCGATCCCTGGGGCGTCACGCAGGCCTACGCCAAATGCGCGGCGTTGGCCGGCGCCGAAATCAACCGCTTCACGCGCGTCGTCGATTTGCAGCCGCGCCCCGACGGCTCGTGGGACGTCATCACCGACAAGGGCAATGTCGTCGCTGAGCACGTCGTCAATTGCGGCGGCCTCTGGGCGCGCGAGGTCGGGCGTATGGTCGGCCTCGAATTGCCGGTGCTCGCGATGGAGCATCACTACCTCATCACCGAGGACATCCCGGGCGTCATCGATCCCAAGGTCGACAAGTTCCACGTCATCGACTTCGAGGGCGAAATCTACATGCGCCAGGAAGGCGGCGGCATGCTGATCGGCACCTACGAGCAAGCCTGCCAGCCGTGGTCCGAGCGCGAGACGCCATGGGACTTCGGCCAGAATCTGCTGCCCAACGACCTCGATCGGATCGCGCCGAGTTTGGAGACCGCGTTCGAGCACTTCCCCGAGCTCGGCAAGGCGGGCATCCGCAAGGTCGTCAACGGCCCCTTCACCTTCGCACCGGACGGCAATCCGTTGATCGGGCCGGTGAGGGGCCTGAAGAACTTCTGGGTCGCCTGCGGCGTCATGGCGGGCTTCAGCCAGGGCGGCGGCGTCGGTCTCGCGCTCGCCAACTGGATGATCGAGGGCGATCCGGGCCACGACGTCTGGGGCATGGACGTCGCGCGTTTCGGCGACTGGGCGACGTTGCCCTACACCAACGCCAAGGTGCGCGAGAACTATTCGCGCCGCTTCCGCATCCGTTTTCCCAACGAGGAGCTGCCGGCGGCCCGGCCTTTGCGCACGACGCCGATCTACGATCGCCTCGTCGCGGAAAACGCCGTGTTCGGGGAATATTGCAGCCTCGAAAATCCCCTGTGGTTCGCGCCGAAAGGCATGGAGCCGCGCGAGGAGACGACGTTCCGCCGCTCCAACGCGTTTGAGCACGTCGGCCGGGAATGCCGCGCCGTGCGCGCTGGAGTCGGCATGATCGAAATCGCCAATTACGGAAAGATCGAGGTCGAGGGGCCGCGCGCCGCCGAATTCCTCAGCGCCGTGATGGCCAACAAATTGCCGTCCGTCGGGCGCCTGGCGCTGTCGCCGATGCTCAACGAGGGCGGCCGGCTGATCGGCGATTTCACCATCGGCCGCACCGCCGAAGACAAGTTCCTGCTCGTCTGTTCCTACGCCGCCGAGGGCTATTACCTCAGATGGTTCGAGCGTCATACGCCGGCGAGCGGCGTCTCCTGCCGCGCGGCGTCGATGGATTATCCCGGTCTGTCGATCGCCGGTCCGAAGGCGCGCGAACTCCTGCAAAAGCTGACGCGCGACGACGTCTCGAACGCGAAACTCCCGTTCCTGTCATTCCGCAGGATGGTCGTCGGCATGATCCCGGCGCTGGTCGGCCGCGTCAGCTTCACCGGCGAACTCGGCTACGAAATCTGGGTGCGGCCGGAATATCAGCGCGCGCTCTATGATTTGCTACTCGAAGCCGGCAAGCCGCTCGGCCTGACCCAGTTCGGCACGCGCGCCTTATCGTGCCTGCGCCTGGAAAAGAGTTTTGGCGCCTGGGCTCGCGAGTACCGGCCGATCTACGGCCCCTACGAGGCGGGGCTCGGCCGTTTCGTCGATCTCAAGAAGCCCGACTTCATCGGCCGCGAGGTGGCCGCGCGGGAAAAGGAGAGCGGCGGCAAGCTCCGTCTGCAGACCTTCGCGGTCGAAGCGGTCGACGCCGACGCGATCGGCGACGAGCCGATCTGGCGCGACGGCAGGGTGGTGGGCTGGGTCACCTCGGGCGAATACGGCCATTGCGTCGGAAAATCGCTGGCGATGGGCTATGTCGAGAAGGAGCTGGCCGGAGCCGATTCCGGGTTCGAGATCGAAATCATCGGCGAACGCCGCCCGGCGATTCGGCTCAATGGGCCGGCTTACGATCCAGCGGGTCTGGCGATGCGCGGGTAGCACGAGGTGGATGCGCTCGGCGACGCTCCCGCGAGGCGATGACGCCGCCTCGCGGGGGAGCGAGCCTTCGGGCTCATGCGATTCAGCCGCGCGCAGCCTCGCGGGCGATGTGTTCGATATCGGCGCGATCAATACCGAGGTCGTGCAATTCGCGGTCGGTATAGGACCCAAGTTCCTGAATCACCGACCAGTACACCCGCCGCTCGCGGAAAAATCGCCGAATGAAGGAAAATTTCATGGCAGTCTCCATCTCGTTAGAGGCCGACGAACTTGGTCATTTGACCTTTTCGTTGGCGTGAATCCCTCGAGCGTTCCTTCTCCATGACGACGCAGAGATAGTTTGGTGCGGTGCAAAAGTCAATGATGCGATGCGATAAGTTATGCGACTGTCGCATGAATAAATTGCGGCGAAAACGTGGGAAGTTAACAAAGAGTTGGGAAATTTAGAAATCGGCCCACGGTTTCGACGATAATTGCCCGATTGTGGGTGTTTGCTACGCGCAGCGCGCATGTCAGCTATCGCGCCGCGGCGCCCCGCCGCCCGCGCCGGATTCGGCGCCCGAGGCCGCCTTTGCTCTCCGACTCGACGGCGCGTCGGAACGCGGCTGCGCGATGGCGCAATCGCGGCGGCGCGTCGGACGGTCTCCCGACAGGCGCCCGGGGCCGAGTCTCGCCGCTGAAATCCGTCTCGCGACTGCCTCCCCGCAGACCGAGGCCGATGTGCGGCGGGCATCCGTCCGCGGAGCGTCGACGAAGCGTCGTCACACGCCGTAGACGATCGTTCTGTCCTTGCGCCATCGCGCGAGGGCCATGCCTGCTTCGAACCCCTCGCGGGAACCCAGGTTGCGAGCGACGTCCTCCAGCACGCCGATCGCTTGCGCCTCGGCGGTGCGAAGGCAGGCGGTCGCCGCCTCGCGACGGACAGTCAAGTTGTCGCTGGCGAGAAGCGGCAGCAGCCTCGCGAGTTGGCCGCTCGCCTTCAACTGCCGCATGATGTCCCAAACTTCGCCGACGATGGCGTTCTGCAAATCCTTGTCGTCGTCATTTTCGAGGTAGTCGAGGAAACCGGCCCCGCTTTCGCGCAGCGCCGCGTCCTCGAAGCGTGCGACGAGCTCGTCGTCAGTCATTTCCTCCAACGTCGGCCGCTCCGGCGGCGCTTGGCGCGCTCGGCGCTGCAAGGCGAGAACTTCGCGCGTCGGCAGCTCCACGAGATAGGCTTCGGTCGCCGCCGCGGCCAATTCGGGCGAGAGGTCGCCCATGAACGTCGCCGTGGTTGCGCGGATGTCGGGGTCGTCGTCCTCCAACATCCGCTCCACCTCGGCGATCGGACGACGCGCGTTCAGAATGGCGCTCGTCGCCCAGAGCTGGGCGGCGGCGGACTTTTGTTCCTCGGGATTCTGGGCAGGCTTTTGTTCCTCGGGATTCTGGGCAGGCTTTTGTTCCTCGGGATTCTGGGCAAGCTTCGAAGCGAGCGGGTCGCGCATCCGCCGCACCGACGCCAACTGGCCGCTGCCGAGCCCGAACCGCTTGGCGGCGTCCGCGAAGAGTTCGAGCAGGCGGTCGGTGGGAAGGGCAGCATAATCTTCCGCGCTCATTGCAGCACTCCGAACATGCGCAGCGTCGTCAGGGCGTCCTGATACTGCGCGTCATAATTCATTTCGCTGACGACCTCACGACGCAGCCGTCCCCTCGTGTCTTTTGGATCCTTGCTGTTGTACCAGTCGGTGATCAGGCTGTGTTTGACCCGCGGGATCCAGACGATGTTGTTTGGCGCGTCGATTACATTCCGTCCAAATTTCTCGATGTGAACGTCGCGCGGCGACTTGGCGACGTTGATGTCGTTCTGCTGAACCATATGATGTCCGTCGTAGCCGGCGGCGTTTTGCGTCGGCCGCGTTTGCAGTTCCGCGAGCGTCTTGGGCGGGTCCTTGGCGGCCTGCGCTTCGGCAAGGGCGCGCAGCACGATTTGATCGACCCCGACCGACGAGGTCGCTGCTAAGACCTGCAGCTTCGCGACGGCCTCGGCGATTGCGTTCCTGATCATCGCCGCGCCCCAGTCGACGATAGCTCGGTCCGCGATGATCGGGAACGCGACGTCTTTGAGAAAGTCGCGCAAGGTCTTCATGACCGCGCGCGGCGAGCTGTTCGGCTTCGGCGGCGCTGGCTCCGGCTCGGGTTTTGGCTCGCCCTTCGACGTCGGCTCGGGTCCGGGCTCGCCCTTGGGCGGCGGGCTCGCGTTCCGCGTCGATCGTCGCGACGGGCTTGCGCTCGTCGACCCTCGGCGCAAATCCGCCACTATCGGGCGCCGCGTCGGTCATCGTCGGCCTCGGCTCGAAATCGTTCTGGGCCATCTGCGCCGGCGCGTCGTCCTTGGGCGCGAACCAGCCGGGATTCGGCGGCTCGCCGGTTCGCGGATGTTTCGCCGAATCCCAGTCCGCCTTGAGAAGGCCGCTCTCGACCAATTGCCTCGCGAGCTCCGCCGAGCCGCGCGCCGGGGCGCCCTTGGCGAGCGAGGGCGGGTCCGGAAATCGCAAGAGCAGGGCGGAAACCTGCGCCAGCGCGAGGTCGCCGTGCTCGAGCGCCCGCGCGACGCCGGCCAAGCCCTCGCGCTTGGCGGCCACGTCGACCGGAAAACCGTAGCGGGACCCGAGATCGTGACGCTGTTCATCGGCGGGGCGTGCAGCCCATGCGACACCGCCGCGGGGCCTCGGCGATGCGGCCAGCAACGGCGCGCCGCCGACGAACAGTCCGTTCTCGTCGCAGCGCACGCCCTCGTCGCTCAGGCGAAAGAAACGAAAAACAGGAAACGCGCCCATCCCAATCGCCCCAGCTCGAATGGAGACATTGTCATGAGAACAAATAAAGAACATTCCGTCAACACAATGTGCATTGCCGGTTTCCATTTCGTGGCCGCGCGTCCGAAACGCGGGCAAAGACGCTCCATGCGCGGGGAAGCGCGGCCCATTTTCGGTTTGACAGCGGGCCGATTGCGGCCTAGGGGAGCCGCGACGGGCGCGCCCTCATCCACGGGGGCGCGTTCGTCGTTTGACGCACCCGTGGCCAAGCCTAGCTCGGCGAAAGCCTGTCGGCGCGGAGTTTTCTCGCTTTGAGAAGACACGGCGCAGAGGAGGGCGCGTTCCCTGACCATTTGAACTTCTATCAGAGGAACCGCGATGACGAAGCGCGCAGAAGCCAAGTACAAAATCGATCGCCGCATGGGCGAGAATATCTGGGGCCGTCCCCGCAGCCCCTTCAACAAGCGCGAATACGGCCCCGGCCAGCACGGCCAGCGCCGCAAGGGCAAGGCCACCGATTTCGGCACCCAGCTCAAGGCCAAGCAGAAGGTCAAGGGCTATTACGGCAACATCTCCGAGCGGCAGTTCCACAAATACTACGTCGAAGCGCTGCGCCTGCGCGGCGATTCGAGCGCCCATCTGATCGGCCTCTTGGAGCGCCGGCTCGACGCGCTGGTCTATCGCGCCAAATTCGTGCCCACCGTCTTCGCCGCGCGCCAGTTCGTCAACCACGGCCACGTCAAGGTTAACGGCCGTCGCGTCAACATCCCCTCCTACCAGGTCAAGGTCGGCGATCTCGTCGAGATCAAGGAATCCTCGCGCCAGTTGGCGACCGTCATCGAGGCGGCGGCCCTCGCCGAGCGCGACGTTCCCGATTACATCGAAGTCGATCATGCCAAGGGCACGGCCAAGATGACGCGCATTCCCGGTCTGTCGGAAGTGCCCTATCCCACGCACATGGAACCGAACCTGGTCATCGAATTCTATTCGCGCTAAGCGAAGCGGACGAGTTCGAGAAGTTACGAGAGCCGCCTCATCGAGGCGGCTCTTTTCGTTGGCGGGGTTCGGATCGTCAGCGGGCGGTCGATGCGGCCTCCTTCGCCGGTTCGCCCTGTTTCGACGCGGTCATCGTGAGAAGCAGTCCGAAGGCGATGACCGCCGCGCCGAGGAAATCCGCGCCGCGCATCGGCGCGCCCAGAATGGCGGCCGAGAGGACGACGCCGAAAAACGGATTCAGCAGATGATAGGCGGAGGCCGAGCCGGCGCCGCTCGTGCGGATCAGGATCATCCAGAGGCCCATGCCGCCGATCGTGACGACCACCGCGAGATAGAGGATCGCCAGCGCCCCGGGCAGGGACGCCGCGCCGAGCCCGCGGCCGAAGAGAATCGCGAATGGCGCCAGCGCGAGCGCGCCGGCGAGCGATTGCCAGAAATTGAGTTCGCGAACCGGCAGCGCCGCCGCCTTGGCGCGAAAGACCACGGTCGCGAATGAAAAAGCCGCCGCGCCGGCGCCGGCCAAGACGACGCCGACAGGGTCGCCGCCCAAATTCCAGCCCGCGATGATCAATACGCCGACGAAGCCCACGGCGACGCCGAGCAGCTTCAAGCCGTTCGCCCTTTCCACACCTGCGATCGCCGCCAAGAGGGTCGTCATGAACGGCGCGCAGCTCACGATGACCACGACGACCACGGGGCGCACGAATTGCAGCGCGGTGAACGTCAAGCCGAGATAGGCCGCGTTATTGAGCAAGCCGAGCGTTGCGCCGATGCGCAGCGTCTCCCGCAGCCGCGCCAAACTGCAGCCGGGGAGCGCGAGCAACAGGGCCGCGCTGAGGGCGAAGCGAAGCGTCAGGATCGTCGCGGGATCGAAATCGACGAGCGCGACTTTTGCCACGATGAAGGCGGAGCTCCAGACGAGGCTGAACAACGCGACGAGGACAGGAAACAGCAGTTTTCGCATTGAAGACCTTGAAAGCGCGCCCCTCTTCGGCGCCGTTTCTCACTGCGCCCTGACGCCGAACGCCTTGGCCAGGAACAATCCGCCGTGGCGCAGGCCGCCGGCGTCGATGCCGTGCCCGACGCCGAACGACAGATGCCACTGACTGGGGATTTCGGCCCTGGCGAGGTCGTCCATGGCCATGAACATCGCCTCCACCGGGATCAACGGGTCCTGATCGCCATGGACCAGCAGGATCGGCGGCCGCGCGCCGCGCGCGTCGCGGGCGCCGGCTTCGCTCAGATACTCGGGACCGACCAGCAGCCCGGAATAGCTGACGATCGCGGCGGGCGCGCGGGCGCGGCGCAGGCCGACATGCAGCGCCATCATCGCGCCCTGGCTGAAGCCGACGAGCGCGAGGCGCGAATCGTCGAGGCCGAGGCGAGCCAGCTCCGCGTCGAGGAAAGCGTCGATCGCGGGCCGCGCCGTGACGGCGCCCCGCCAACGGTCCGCCGCGCCTCTGGGATCGTCGGGCGGAGCGTTGCTCAGGGCGAACCATTGCCGGCCCATCGGCGAAGCCGCGCAGCGTTCGGGCGCGTGCGGCGAGACGAAAGCCGCCTCGGGCATCAGCGCGCGCCATTGCCCGCCGAGTTCGATCAGATCGTTGCCGTCTGCGCCGTAGCCGTGCAGGAAAACCACGAGTTGCTTGGCGGGGCCGCCCTTGGGATCGAGGCGCGGTCCGGTCAAATTGGCGGTCATAAGCGGGCTCCGAGGACTTATGTTCCCGCGCGGTCTACCCCGAACGCGCCGCGAGCGCCATTTCTATCGGCCCGATGTTATTGGCCCGCGACGCCCTCGCGTTGTTTGACGCCGCGATAATAGGCCCACAGCATGCGCGCCGCGACGCCGCGCAGCGGGCGCCAGCGTTCTGCGATTCTCTCCAGCCGCCGCGCGTCGGGGCGCGTCGGCAGGCCTAGCGCGATCCTCGCCGCCTCCTGCAGAGCGAGGTCGCCGGCGGGAAACGCGTCGGGATGGCCAAGACAGAACAGCAGGAAAATATCGGCCGTCCACGGCCCGATTCCCTTCACCGCGATGAGCGCGTCATGCGCATCCCGCGCGCCGAGCGCGCCGAGCGCCTCGAGATCGAGGCCGCCGGCCGTCGCCTCGGCGAGCGCCCGCAGCGCGCGCATTTTCGGCTGGGAGAGGCCGCAGCGTTTGAGCGCGGCGTCGTCGGCCGCGACGACGCTCGCCGCGCCGAGCGGCGCCAATTCCGTTTCCAGGCGCCGAAAGATCGCATTCGCGCTCGCCACCGACACTTGCTGCGAAACGATGATCGCCGCGAGTCCGGCGAAGCCCGGCTCGCGCCGTCGCAGCGGCGGCGGCCCGCCGACGGCGAGGAGGCGGCCGACGACCTCGGGGTCGAGCGCCAGGAGCCGAGCGCTCGCCTCCTCGAGGGCCGCCGCGCAGTCGATCATCGGGCCGGGATGATAGAGATTGCTGGACTGCGGCGTCGCCGAGCGGGCGCGAGCGCGCCGCTTGGGCTTGGCGCGCGCCTTCGCCGCGCGCTTTTTCGCGCGCTTGCCGCCGCCGCGCTTTTTGGAAAGACTGTGCGCCATCGCTGATTCCCATCGCGCCGCCGTCGGGCCGCAACGCTTTCTCGCCATGAACCTCGCCGCTCGCCCGACGTTTCGCTTCGCGCCCACGCCCAATGGCGCGCTGCATCTCGGCCACGCCTATTCCGCGTTGATGAACGCGCGCCTGGCCGACCAGACGGGCGGGCGCCTCCTGCTGCGCATTGAAGACACGGACGTAAGCCGCTGCAAGCGCGAATTCGAAACGGCGATCCTGGAGGATCTCGCTTGGCTCGGCATCGGTTTTTCCGAGCCCCTGCGTCGTCAGAGCGAACATCTCGACGACTATGCGCGCGCGCTCGCCGCGCTCGAGGCGCGCGGCCTTGTCTTTCCCTGTTTCTGCAGGCGCGTTGAAATCGCGCGCGCCAACGGCGGCCTGCGCGATCCCGACGGCGCGCCGTTGCATCGCGGCCCGTGCCTGGCGCTTTCGCGAGGCGAAATTGCAAGACGCGAGGCCGCCGGCGAGCGCCCCGCGCTGCGCCTCGATGGGGCGCGCGCGCTGTCGGGGCTGGCCGAGCCCTTGACCTGGCGCGAATTCGGCGAGGGCGCGCGCGAGACGATCGTCGAAGCCGATCCCGGCGCGTGGGGCGATGTCGTGCTGCGCGGCAGGGACACGCCCGCCGCTTATCACCTCGCCGTCGTCGTCGACGACGCGTCGCAAGGGATCAGCGACGTCGTGCGCGGCCGCGATCTCTATGCCGCGACGGCGATTCATCGGCTGCTGCAATTCCTGCTCGGCCTGCCGCCGCCGCGCTATCGCCACCATCGTCTGGTGCTCGACGCCGAGGGCGCCAAAATGTCGAAGAGCGCCTCGTCGCAGCCGCTTCGCGCCTTGCGCGAGGAAGGTTATTCGGCCCTCGAGGTGCGCGCCGCGCTGGGCTTCGCCGAGCCGAGCCGGTCGCGGCTCGTCGTGCGCTTCAGTTGAACTTCGCGGCGACGGCGGCCGAGGCCGGCGCAGCGTTCGGGGCTTGCGCCATCAGCTGTTCGATGCGGTCGCGTTCGCGTTTGAAGGAGGCGAGCATCTTGCCGTCGAACTCGCGCGTGCGCGCGAGCTTGATCGCCATCGGATCGACGAAGTTGCCGTTGATGATCACTTCGTAATGCAGGTGCGGGCCGGTCGCCAGTCCCGACTGGCCGAGATAGCCGATCAGCTGGCCCTGCGTGACGCGAGCGCCCGCGACGAGGCCGCGCGCGAAGCCCGACAAGTGCGAATAGGTCGTGACGTAGCCGTTGGCGTGCTGGATTTCGACGCGCCGGCCGTAGCCGGAGGTGAATTCCGCCTTGATGACGACGCCCGCGCCGGCCGCCAGGATCGGCGTGCCGATCGGCGCGCCCCAGTCGACGCCGGTGTGCATGCGCGTGTAGCGCAGGATCGGATGGTAGCGCATGCCGAACGGCGAAGTGATTTCGCCGGCGACGATCGGCTTGCGGATCAGGAATTTGCGCGTCGATCGGCCGCTCTCGTCGTAATAGTCGACGAGACCGTCGTCGGGCGTCTGGAAGCGATAATATTTGAAAACCTGATCGCGCACCGTCATCGTCGCGAACAGGAGCTGGGGATGCGGATCGATTTCGTCGGCCTCGGCGATGAACGCCGCGATCGAGTCGCCGGGCTGGGCGGAGCGCTGAAAGTCGACGTCGTTGGCGAAGGCGCGAACCATTTCGTCGATGATGGGGCGCGGCAAGCCCTGCTTCAGCGCGGTCTCGTAGAAGCTCTCGTAAAGGCTCATGCCGCCGCTGTCCGCATCGCCGGACTGGGCGGCCTTGCCCGCCGCGCCGTCGCGGCGCAGGGTCACCGGCACATAGTCGCCCTCGTCGTCGATCGCGATCGTCGACTTGAGCTGTTCGTCGGCATAGACCGAAACGCGCGCGATCGGCGCCGGTTTTCCCTCGGCGAGCGGCTCGTCGAACTGCAAAATGATCTTTTGTCCCTCGGCGACCGGCGAATCGCCGCGCTTGGCGCCGAAAGCGGCGAGAATCGCGCTGGCGGCGTCCTTGCTCGCGCCGTTGGCGCGCAGCACGTCCTCGAATGTTTCGCCGTGACGCATCTGCACCAGCCGTTCGCGGCCGATGGGCTGGTCGTCGGCGGGAGCCTTGACGGCGTCGGTGACGTTTTCCGGCACCATGCGCACTTCGATCGAGGCGAAGGGCGCATTGGCGCCCTCGGCGCCGCTCGTTGCGTAAGACAGAGCGCCGAGCGGATCGATGCCCGCTTGGCTCGTGCGCGTCAGCAACATTTGCGGGGGGAGCGGCGGCGCCTTGTCGCCCGCGGCTGTCGCTTTGATCATTTCCACGACTTGCGCCTGCGCTTCGGCGAGCGTCAGTTCGCCGGTCGCCGCCGCGGCGTCCTCGGCGGTCAGGTCGCGCTGGGAAAACGCGACTTCCGCGTCATCCTGCATGGGGCCGGGATCGGGCGGCGCGTCGGCCTTCTCCGCCGAACCGCTCGTCGCCTTGAGCGGGTCGAATGGCGGGACGGCGTCCGCGAATCCCGTCGGCGTCATCGTCAGGGTGGTCGCCAGGATCGTGAACGGGCGCGCCTTGACGACCTCTTTGTCGCCGATCTTGATCGTCGTCGGCGCTTTGAAGGTCTGCTTGGCCGCGACGATGTCGATCGGCCGGACCAGGCGATCGCCTTTGCCGGGATTGACGCCCTCGTTTTGCTCGCCCTCCTTGTGCGTCGCGGCGGCGAATTCGGGCGCCTGGGCGAATGTCGATTGACGATCGAGGTCGAGATAAAGCGCCGAGCAAATCAGCGCCAGGCCGCAAAGGCCGGCGAGCGCGACGCCGGCGAGCCAGCGCAGCGAGATACGGCGGCGCTCGCCGCCCTCGATGCGCGAACCGCCGATCTCCATTGGCGGCTCGTGGCCGAGCTCGACGCTAAAGCGCGAGCGTTCGACTTGCGTCGGCGAACGGGCGAATCGGGCGGCCAAAGTCGTCACGGTTTGTCTTGTCGCTCGCTCGAAAACTCGGGCATTCCGGTCATCCCAGTGTTAGCGGTCTAGGCCCGCGCGCGCAACGCAAAGGCGCGGCGGCGTCCCGGTTCGCCGCGTCATTCCGCGCAAACCATGGCTCTTGTGCGGCAAGGCCGAGCCAAAATCCGCCGGGCCCGAGCCGGTTGTTCCCAGGTCGTTTATCCCCAAGCCGGAGCGCGGCGGGCGGGCGTTTGCGACTCTTTTGCAAAAAGAATTTGACAGCTGCGAGGACCTTGCCTATACCAACCAGACCGACGGCGTTGGCGCTTTGGCGGCCGATGCGGCATCGGGACTTCGGGACGATCTCGAGACGCGCTCCTCCCTGCTGAGAGGCCGGGGCGGAGGATTTCGGTCGTTTCGTGCTTTTGGCTTTGACCAAAAGCGGCTTGGCGAAGCGAATTCGCCGGGTTCTGGAATTAGGTCCGGCAGGATCGTCTTGGGCTTTTGGCCTGGGCGGTTGTGGCGGGCTTGGGGAAGGTTTCTTCCCTGTGCTGTTTGACAATTGCATCGGAAGAAAGAGAGACGTGGACGGCGGGGTCCTTGCGGGGCTTTGTTGTTTGGGTTGGGTTCGCGTGAGCGAGGCTGGCCTGGATGATGGGGTCCGAAGAGACCACTGACGGTCACGTTTCAAAATTCATCGCGCTTGAACTTAAGGAGCGCGCTCGAACGTCGTGAGGCGTGGGGGCGTGTTTGGGTTTGAGCGGATGTGTTTGGAACTCGTCAAGAATGACCGGGGATCGAGAGGTTTCCGGTAAGTGACCAGTCAGGAGAGAATCTCAATTCAACTTGAGAGTTTGATCCTGGCTCAGAACGAACGCTGGCGGCAGGCTTAACACATGCAAGTCGAACGCCCCGCAAGGGGAGTGGCAGACGGGTGAGTAACGCGTGGGAACATACCCTCCGGTTCGGAATAATTCAGGGAAACTTGGACTAATACCGGATACGGCCTAGCGGCGAAAGATTTATCGCCGGAGGATTGGCCCGCGTCCGATTAGCTAGTTGGCGGGGTAATGGCCCACCAAGGCGACGATCGGTAGCTGGTCTGAGAGGATGATCAGCCACATTGGGACTGAGACACGGCCCAAACTCCTACGGGAGGCAGCAGTGGGGAATATTGGACAATGGGCGCAAGCCTGATCCAGCCATGCCGCGTGAGTGATGACGGCCTTAGGGTTGTAAAGCTCTTTCGCTCGGGACGATAATGACGGTACCGAGATAAGAAGCCCCGGCTAACTTCGTGCCAGCAGCCGCGGTAATACGAAGGGGGCTAGCGTTGTTCGGAATTACTGGGCGTAAAGCGCGTGTAGGCGGGTCTTTAAGTCAGGGGTGAAATGCCAGGGCTCAACCTTGGAACTGCCTTTGATACTGGAGATCTTGAGTCCGGGAGAGGTGAGTGGAACTGCGAGTGTAGAGGTGAAATTCGTAGATATTCGCAAGAACACCAGTGGCGAAGGCGGCTCACTGGCCCGGAACTGACGCTGAGACGCGAAAGCGTGGGGAGCAAACAGGATTAGATACCCTGGTAGTCCACGCTGTAAACGATGGATGCTAGCCGTTGGGGAGCTTGCTCTTCAGTGGCGCAGCTAACGCTTTAAGCATCCCGCCTGGGGAGTACGGTCGCAAGATTAAAACTCAAAGGAATTGACGGGGGCCCGCACAAGCGGTGGAGCATGTGGTTTAATTCGAAGCAACGCGCAGAACCTTACCAGCTTTTGACATGTCCTGGACGGATTGCAGAGATGCGATCTTCTCTTCGGAGCCGGGAACACAGGTGCTGCATGGCTGTCGTCAGCTCGTGTCGTGAGATGTTGGGTTAAGTCCCGCAACGAGCGCAACCCTCGCCCTTAGTTGCCATCATTCAGTTGGGCACTCCAGGGGGACTGCCGGTGATAAGCCGGAGGAAGGTGGGGATGACGTCAAGTCCTCATGGCCCTTACAGGCTGGGCTACACACGTGCTACAATGGCGGTGACAGAGGGAAGCGAAGGAGCGATCCTTAGCCAATCTCGAAAAGCCGTCTCAGTTCGGATTGCACTCTGCAACTCGAGTGCATGAAGTTGGAATCGCTAGTAATCGCGGATCAGCACGCCGCGGTGAATACGTTCCCGGGCCTTGTACACACCGCCCGTCACACCATGGGAGTTGGTTTTACCCGAAGGCGTTTCGCCAACCGCAAGGGGGCAGACGACCACGGTAGGGTCAGCGACTGGGGTGAAGTCGTAACAAGGTAGCCGTAGGGGAACCTGCGGCTGGATCACCTCCTTTCTAAGGATTGTTCTCTATTGGACGTCAGAAGTTCGCTTCTGGCCTCCTTACTGGACATCTTAGATTTAAGCGGCCAGTCAGGCCGCATTTGCGGGACGCCGCCGTCTTCGCCTCTCTTTCTTCCCCAAAGGACGAGCCCGGTTCGTCGCTTTTCGCTTGGGTCTTTCTCGACCGTGTTGGGTCGTGGGGATCTCTTGGATCCGCAGGGATCGGCGGACGAGCGCCAAAGCTCGGGCTTGTAGCTCAGTTGGTTAGAGCGCGCGCTTGATAAGCGTGAGGTCGGAGGTTCAAGTCCTCCCAGGCCCACCATACTTATTAAGGGAAGGCCCTCGCATCAGCTCGGCGTCGCTTCGCTCCTAGCAAAGCCTGACGGCTTTGCGGGTGTGACGCTTGGCGCCGCTTCCGATTGGAAGGGCCATCTAGACTAGCTCATGCGAACCCTTGGGTTCGCTAGGCGCGAACGCGCCGCCGAGCTGACGCGAGGGCCTTCTCTATCGTAAGATGGGGCCATAGCTCAGTTGGGAGAGCGCGTGCTTTGCAAGCATGAGGTCGTCGGTTCGATCCCGTCTGGCTCCACCAGACGGCGGGTCGCCGAAGACCCTCGAGGGTTTGCGAGGGCGCGGTCCGGCCGAGCTTTGAGCGGTCCTTTGGAAACAAGAGTTTCGCCTGGCGTTCGCTTAGAGCGCGGGGCGGGAATTATCTGACATCGTGAAGAGGAAACGCATTCGGTCGAAGGGCCGGGGCGAAGAGGGTTGGCGGATCGCGAGATTTGCCGAAACCGGTCTTCGTCGTGACCCTGAGAGCATCTCAGTCGTGGGCTTGGCTTGACCGCTTAGGCTCCCGGATGCGTTTGAAGCAAAACTGGTCTTTTCAAAAGTCCAACGCCAACCCGAACTCCGCACAAGAGCGAGGGTCCGTAGACTGCCGAGTTGAATGGGCGGCGTCTTGAGAGAGAATCGTGAGATTGTCTTTTGAGGCGCAGCCGAACGGCGCGCGTTGGCAATGAGAGCAATCAAGTGTCTTAAGGGTATTCGGTGGATGCCTTGGCGCTGAGAGGCGATGAAGGACGTGGTACGCTGCGATAAGTCATGGGGAGCCGCGAACAGGCTTTGATCCGTGAATTTCCGAATGGGGAAACCCACCTTCGATCTCTGTTACTCCGAAGAGAGGATCGTTCGACACGAGCTTAGGGTTCACGCCCGGCGGCTCGCGGCGGGCGTTTTCTCGGCTTGGGTTCGCCCCTTAGGGGCGGGTTTGGGCGATCTTTGGACTAGCAGAGATCAAAAGAAGGTATTTATTCCTTGAATTGATAGGGGAATAAAAGCGAACCCGGGGAACTGAAACATCTAAGTACCCGGAGGAAAGGACATCAACGAGACTCCGTTAGTAGTGGCGAGCGAACGCGGATCAGGCCAACGCTTTTGCTTGGATTACCAGAACCGGCTGGAAAGCCGGGCCGCAGCGGGTGACAGCCCCGTATGGATAAACCCGAGCGAGAGATATGAGTAGGGCGGGACACGTGAAATCCTGTCTGAACATGGGGGGACCACCCTCCAAGCCTAAGTACTCCTCAGCGACCGATAGCGAACAAGTACCGTGAGGGAAAGGTGAAAAGCACCCCGACGAGGGGAGTGAAACAGTTCCTGAAACCGGATACCTACAAACAGTCGGAGCCCGCAAGGGTGACGGCGTACCTTTTGTATTATGGGTCAGCGACTTAATCTGATGAGCAAGCTTAAGCCGATAGGCGTAGGCGCAGCGAAAGCGAGTTTGAACAGGGCGTTCAGTTCTTCGGATTAGACCCGAAACCGAGTGATCTAGTCATGAGCAGGTTGAAGGCAAGGTAACACTTGCTGGAGGACCGAACCGGTGTCTGTTGAAAAAGACTCGGATGACTTGTGATTAGGGGTGAAAGGCCAACCAAACTCGGAAATAGCTGGTTCTCCGCGAAATATATTTAGGTATAGCCTCGAGATGAGGCTCCAGGGGGTAGAGCACTGGATGGGCTAGGGGGGCTAAAACCCTACCAAACCTAACCAAACTCCGAATACCTGGAAGTCATTCTCGGGAGCCACACAGTGGGTGCTAACGTCCATTGTGGAGAGGGAAACAACCCAGACCAACAGCTAAGGCCCCCAATTCATGGCTAAGTGGGAAAGGATGTGGAAATCCCAAAACAACCAGGAGGTTGGCTTAGAAGCAGCCATCCTTTAAAGAAAGCGTAACAGCTCACTGGTCTAAACAAGGGTTTCTGCGCCGAAGATGTACCGGGGCTCAAGCCATGAGCCGAAGCTTTGGGCGCAGCAATGCGCGGTAGCGGAGCGTTCCGTAAGCTGACGAAGGGACAGCCGTGAGGCATCCTGGAGGCATCGGAAGTGCGAATGCTGACATGAGTAACGACAAACACTGTGAAAGACAGTGTCGCCGAAAGTCCAAGGGTTCCTGCGTAAAGTTAATCTTCGCAGGGTTAGCCGGTCCCTAAGGCGAGGCCGAAAGGCGTAGTCGATGGGAACCACGTTAATATTCGTGGGCCAGCAGGTGGTGACGGATGACGAAAGCGGTAGGGGATTACTGGATTTTCCCTGCCGCCTGGTTGTTCCAGGAAATAGCCCCTGCATTAGACCGTACCCGAAACCGACACAGGTGGACAGGTAGAGCATACCAAGGCGCTTGAGAGAATGACGTTGAAGGAACTCGGCAATTTACCTCCGTAACTTCGGAATAAGGAGGCCCTCGGGTCACGCAAGTGGTCTGGGGGGGCACAGTCCAGGGGGTGGCAACTGTTTAACAAAAACACAGGGCTCTGCGAAATCGTAAGATGACGTATAGGGTCTGACGCCTGCCCGGTGCCGGAAGGTTAAAAGGAGAGGTGCAAGCCTTGAATTGAAGCCCCGGTAAACGGCGGCCGTAACTATAACGGTCCTAAGGTAGCGAAATTCCTTGTCGGGTAAGTTCCGACCTGCACGAATGGCGTAATGACTTCCCCGCTGTCTCCAACGTCAGCTCAGTGAAATTGAAGTCCCCGTGAAGATGCGGGGTTCCTGCGGTCAGACGGAAAGACCCCGTGCACCTTTACTATAACTTTGCGTTGGCATTCGTGTGGTCATGTGTAGGATAGGTGGTAGGCTTTGAAGCCGGGGCGCCAGCTCTGGTGGAGCCACCCTTGAAATACCACCCTTGACTTCATGGATGTCTAACCGCGCCCCGTCATCCGGGGCCGGGACAACGCATGGTGGGTAGTTTGACTGGGGCGGTCGCCTCCCAAAGAGTAACGGAGGCGCGCAATGGTTGGCTCAGACCGGTCGGAAATCGGTCGTCGAGTGCAATGGCATAAGCCAGCCTGACTGCGAGACAAACAAGTCGAGCAGAGACGAAAGTCGGTCATAGTGATCCGGTGGTCCCGCGTGGGTGGGCCATCGCTCAACGGATAAAAGGTACGCCGGGGATAACAGGCTGATACTCCCCAAGAGTCCATATCGACGGGAGTGTTTGGCACCTCGATGTCGGCTCATCACATCCTGGGGCTGGAGAAGGTCCCAAGGGTTCGGCTGTTCGCCGATTAAAGTGGTACGTGAGCTGGGTTCAAAACGTCGTGAGACAGTTTGGTCCCTATCTGCCGTGGGTGTCGGAGAATTGAGAGGATTTGCCCCTAGTACGAGAGGACCGGGGTGAACGTATCTCTGGTGGACCTGTTGTGGCGCCAGCCGCAGTGCAGGGTAGCTATATACGGAATGGATAACCGCTGAAGGCATCTAAGCGGGAAACCAGCCTCAAAACAAGTTCTCCCTGAAGAGCCGTGGAAGACCACCACGTCGATAGGCCGGGTGTGGAAGCGCAGCAATGCGTGCAGCTTACCGGTACTAATCGCTCGTTCGACTTGATTGCCCTCATTTGCCAATGCGCGTCATTGAAGAAACGAGAACGCGAAAGCGTTCTCGTTTAAGAACCGCCCGTCAGGGCGGGCGCGCGGTCGCGCTTGCCGCATCCCCTCCGGGAATGCGGGTCTCGCGTCGCCCGAAAACCAATTCCAGTTTTGCTTCACTCCGTCCTTTGCCGGCCTGGTGGCTTTTGCAAGGCGATCAGACCCGATCCCATCCCGAACTCGGCCGTCAAACGCCTTAGCGCCAATGGTACTTTGTCTCAAGACACGGGAGAGTAGGTCGTCGCCAGGCCTGCAAAGGACGGAAGTTCCTCAATCGCCAAAACACAAAATCGAAACAGGCTCAGGCCGTGGTCGTCAGGCGGCGGCGCCGTCTTTCCCTCCGCCCCACCATTGCCTGCGCCGTCCCAATGCCCATCTATCTGACGCGGGGTGGAGCAGCCCGGTAGCTCGTCAGGCTCATAACCTGAAGGCCGCAGGTTCAAATCCTGCCCCCGCAACCAAACACAACCAAAACCCCCGCGGCCTAAACGCCCGGGGGTTTTCGCGTTTCCAGGCCTCACCAAGACGCCGCGCAAAACACCGTCAAACGATCGCCGGCCTGACGCAAAACCGCGCGGATCGGCATCGCCTCCAGCGGCCCCTCGCCCAGCGCCTTCGCCAGCCTCGCCGCCTTCGCTTCCCCTTCGATATGAAGCGCGATCGCGCGCGCGCGCAGGATCACGCGCCCGGTCAGCGTCAGCCGCGGTTCGGCCGCGCCGGGCGCTCGGATCGGCGCCACCAGCGCCCGCGCGCCCGGGTCAATCGCTTCGACAAGCCCGTCGGCGCCGGGAAACCACGAGGCGGCGTGCCCGTCCTCGCCCATGCCGAGGACGACGAGATCGGCCGGCGAGGGGAGCGTCGCCATTCGCGCGTTCGCCGCCGCCAGTTCACGATCCTCGTCCAGGCGCGAATTGGCGAGCGGAGAGAACTGCGCGCTCGCGGCGCGATCGCGCAACAGCGCTTGGCGAACCAATCTGGCGTTGGAGCGGGGGTCGTCGTCGGGAACCCGGCGTTCGTCGGCGAGCGTGACCGTGACGCGCGACCAGTCGACCGGTTGGCTCGAGAGCGCGTGAAAATAGCGCAGCGGCGTGGTTCCCCCGGAGACGACGAGCAGCGCCGCGCCGCGCGCCTCGATCGCCTCGCGCAAGCGTTGCGCCGTCCATTGGGCGAGGACAGGCGCGAGGGCCGCCCCGGTGGCAAAATCGTGGCGCGCCGGAGCGATCGTGCTCATTCGTATTCCTCGTTCCAGGTGCGCCCGTCCCGTTCGATCAGCGCGATCGAGGCGGCCGGGCCCCACGTGCCGGCGGCGTAGGGTCGCGGCGAATCATGCGAGTGCGCCCAGGCTTCGCGAATCGGGTCGATGAATCGCCAGGCCGCTTCCACCTCGTCTCGGCGCATGAACAGCGACGCGTTGCCGCGCAGTGCGTCCATCAGCAGGCGTTCGTAAGCGTCGGCCGAAGGCGCGGAAAACGTTTTGGCGAAACTCATGTCGAGCGGCACGTGCTGCAAGCGCATTCCGCCGGGGCCGGGCTCCTTGATCATCAGCCAGAGTTTGATGCCTTCATCCGGCTGGACGCGGATGACGAGTTGGTTGGCGGGGATGCCGTCGGCGTCCGTCTCGAAGATGGCGTGCGGCACGCGGCGAAAGCCGACGACGATTTCTGAAAAACGCTGCGGCAATCGCTTGCCGGTGCGAAGATAGAAAGGCACGCCCGCCCATCGCCAGTTGGCGACCGCGAGCTTCAGCGCGACGAAGGTTTCGGTTTCGCTCGCTTCGCTTTCGATGTCCTGGAGATAGGACGGCGCCGGGGCGCCCTCGGCGAAGCCGGCGCGATATTGCCCGCGCACGGTCGCCGCCGACGCGTTGGAGGCGTCGATCGGCGTCAGCGATTTCAGCACTTTCAGCTTTTCGTCGCGCAGCGCGTCGGTCTGCAGCGAGGAGGGAGGCTCCATCGCCACGAGGCAAAGCAGCTGCAGCATATGGTTCTGCACCATGTCGCGGATCGCGCCGGATTCGTCGTAATAGGCGCCGCGCCCCTCGACGCCGAGCGTCTCCGCGACCGTGATCTGCACATGATCGACATGCGCGTTGTTCCACAGCGGCTCGAGCAGCGCGTTGGCGAAGCGCAACGCCATCAGGTTCTGCACCGATTCTTTGCCGAGGTAATGGTCGATGCGAAAGATGTTCGTCTCGAGGAAGACGTCGCCGATCGCATCGTTGATCGCGTCCGCGCTCGCTCCATCCTTGCCGATCGGCTTTTCCACGATGATTTGCGATCGCGGGGTCGCCAATCCGGTTTCGCCGAGGCGCCTTGCGATGGGGCCGAAAAGATCGGGGCCGGTCGCGAGATAATAGGCGCGCGTGCGCTCGTCCGGGCCGAGCAGCGCCTTCAATTGCTCCCATCCGGGTTCGCCGACGGCGTCGACCGCGACGTAGTCGACGCGCTGAAGGAAGCGATCGAGGAATTCGTTCGGCCTGAGCTCCGCGGGGCCGAACTTGACGAGCGCATCCTTGACCGAGGCCCGAAACGCCTCGCGATCGAAAGGGCGCCGCGAAACGCTGATGATGCGCGTGGGCTCGGTGAACTGATCGCTCATTTCGCGGTGAAAGAGCGCGGGGAACAATTTGCGATAGGCGAGATCGCCCGTGCCGCCGAAGACGACGAGATCGAAGGGCTCGACTTTTATGAATCTGGCCGCCATGGGACTCTCTCTCGCTTTGGGTCGACTGGCGCTGCGCACGGGAAGATAGCTCGACGCTTGCGCGCGGATCGCGAAAATCAGGCCAGCGCGATCGGCGCGTCCTTAAACAACACTTCCCTGTCACGCGCAAAATTCTTGATCAGCGGCAACGCCGCGCCGCCGATTGCGCGCGCATCCGCGCCGATCGCGCCGGCGATGATCTTCACGTCGGACAAACCGCGCCGATCGAGCGTTTCGATCTGCGCGGCCACGCGCAAGCAGAGCTTCTGGCGGACGGCGACGGGCATCGCCCCGTCGATAACGATCGCTTCGACGTCGAGGACCGAGATCGCCGCGATCGTCGCATAGGCCAGCGCAAAGGAAGCCTCCTCGATCCATTCGTCGAGCAGCGGCCCAAAATCGTCCCAGGCGTCGGGAGTCCGCCAGATCGAGGAGGGATCGGTTCCCGCGGCTTCGACGCGCCGCTCGAGCTGATAGATCGACGCGCGGGCGATCAGTTGCGACGTCGTCTGGCGGCTGGGATCCTGCGGCGCGATCGGCATCGATCCGAGCGCCGCGGCGTTGCCGGTGCGGCCGGGATAGAGCGCCCCGTCCAGGACGAGCCCGCCGCCGACGAAGGCGCCGAGAAAGAAATAAAGGAAATCGCGATGCCGCCACGCCTCGCCGAAAAAGAACTCCGCCGCGCAGGCCGACGTCGCGTCGTTGCACAACGTCACGGCATAGGGGCACGAGCGCGCCAATTCCTCTTCGATCGAGAAGGATCGCCAAGCGTCCATCTCTTCGGCCGGCGCGCCGATCTCGGCCGACCAGTTCCACAATTGAAAGGGCGAGGCGACGCCGAGTCCCGCGATGCGCCGCCGCTGCGCGGGCGTCAGCGTCCGTGTCATCGGCTCCAGCGCGTCGGTGAAAAAATCCATGACCAAATTCGGCGTCGGGTAGGCGTAGGTTCGATGCGTTCGTTGTCGAATTCGTCCGCAGAAGTCGATCAGGACGAGATCGCAACTGCGGCGGCCGATCTTCAAGCCCAGCGAGAACGCGCCCTCGGGATCGAGCGACACTGGAACCGTCGGCTGGCCGACGCGCCCGCGCAACGGCGCCTCGCGGCGCAGTAGGCCGTCCACTTGCAGGCGATTTATGATGGCGGAAGTCGACTGCACGGAAAGTCCAGTCATTCGCGCAACCTCGATTTTGGAGAGCTGCCCGAAACGCCGAACGAGCGAGAGGATCAACCGCTCGTTGTAAAGGCGCACGCCCGTCTGGTCGGCGCCGCTGGCCGCGGGCGGCGATAGCGGGGGAGGCGCGCCGCTCTCGTCGACCCTTTCCGACATGAACTCTCCTCGCGCGTTTTCCCTGGCGGGGCGTCTTGGCGGCGGTCGCCCTTCTCGCTGCGCGTAGCATGCTAGGGCGCGGCCGGCCTGTCAATAATAAATCAAGCGGATTGATTTATCCATTGACTCCGCGCTCGGATTTTGTCCCTATGGCGGTGCGACGGTGCGGACCCGACTTGGCCAGAGTTGGTTTCGGCGCTTCGTCCACGTCATGCGCGAAGCGCAGACCCCGTCGCCAGTGCAGTTGTTTCGGGAGGAAACCATGTCCAAGAAGTTCGCAATTC
>CAWJIB010000002.1:0-79656 GCA_963842835.1 uncultured Alphaproteobacteria bacterium
TCTCGTACGCAGGAGGGCTGCATGGCTCGGCATATGGTCTCCGCTTTGCGCGATCTCTGGGAACTGGCTTCGCTCGCCGCCTTCGTCGCGATGATCGCGCTTGCCGCGCGCGCTTTCGAGGCCTGAGCGGCGCGTCCGGCTTGGCGATTGCGGCGCGCTGCTTTATCTCTGCGCGGCCGGGGGGATGCGCCTCGGCCCTTTCACGCCGCCGGAGTTTTCAGCGCTTGCCGCCTCGCGTTTCCCTCATCGTCGTCGCGGCCGGACGCGGCGCGCGGCTCGGCGCGGCGACGCCGAAGCAATATCTCAATTGCGCGGGAAAGCCGCTCATCGCTCACGCGCTCGAGGCGCTGGCTTCGGCGCACGAGTTTTGCGCCGCCACCGTCGTCATCCACCCCGACGATCTCGCGCTTTACCAGGCCGCGCTGGCGTTTCTCTCGCCCGCCGCGGCTTGCCGCTTCGGGCCGCCGGCGTTCGGCGGCGCCAGCCGGCAGCAAAGCGTGCTCGCCGGGCTCGGGGCGCAGAGCTCGGCACGGCCCGATCTCGTCCTCATCCACGACGGCGCGCGCATCTTTCCCTCGCGCGCGCTGATCGCGCGGGCGATCGAAGCCGCCGAGCGTCACGGCGCGGCGATCCCGGCGATCCCGCTCAGCGACACGATCAAGCAGGTCGACGCCTCGGGGCGCATCCTCGCTTCGCCGGACCGCGCCTCCTTACGCGCGGTGCAGACGCCGCAGGCGTTCCGCTTCGATCTGATCCTCGAAGCGCATCGGCGCGCGGCGCGCGAAGGCGTCGCGGATCTCACCGACGACGGCGCGGTCGCCGCCTGGGCCGGCCATGCGACTTACGTTTTCGACGGCGACCCGGAGAACTCCAAAGTGACGACGCTGCAGGATTTGCGCGCGGCCGAGGCGCGTCTGATGAATGCTGCGAGCGACGTCCGCGTCGGCCAGGGTTTCGACGTCCACGCCTTCGCGCCCGGCGATCATGTCTGGCTCGGCGGCGTGCGCATCCCGCACGTCCAGGCCTTGAGCGGCCATTCCGACGCCGACGTCGCCTTGCACGCGATCGCCGACGCGCTCTACGGCGCGCTCGGCGAGGGCGACATCGGCGCCCATTTCCCGCCCTCCGATCCGCGCTGGCGCGGCGCCGCCTCCTCGATCTTCCTTAGCCACGCCGCGGCGCGGGTGCGCGCGCGCGGCGGCATCATCGCCCATCTCGACGCCGCGTTGATTTGCGAGGCGCCGAAGATCGGCCCGTTTCGCGAGGCGATGCGCGCCCGCATCGCCGAGATCGCCGGCGTCGCCATCGATCGCGTCGGCGTCAAGGCGACGACGTCGGAGGGGCTCGGCTTCACCGGCCGGCGCGAGGGGATCGCCTGCCTCGCGAGCGCGACGATCCGCCTGCCCATGGGATAACGAGAACCCTTGCCATGAAGGACTGGCTCGCCGCGCATTGGGTTCCCGGCGCCCTGCTGATGGCGATCGCGCTGTTGCTTTTGGCGCCGCCGCTCGTCGGCGCCTGGGGATGGCCGGTCGGTCTCGTCTATCTCCATTCGCCCGTCTACATGCTGCACCAGGTCGAGGAACATAGCGGCGACCGCTTCCGCGCTTACGTCAACGCGCGCGTTTTCGGCGGCCTCGAAGCGCTGACGACAGTCGATGTTCTCTGGATCAACGTCCCCGGCGTCTGGGGGCTCAATCTCGCCGCGCTCTACGCCGCCTATTACGTCGACCCCGGCTTCGGCCTCGTCGCGCCCTATCTCATGCTCGTCAACGCGCTCGTGCATTGCGCGCCGGCCGCCCGGATGCGCGCCTATAATCCCGGCCTCGCGACCGCCTGCGTCCTGTTCCTGCCGCTCGCGCTCTTCGCGCTGTGGCGGATTCCGGCCTCGGCGCCGCAGCACGCGCTCGGGCTCGCGCTCGCGTTGGCGATCCACGCGGCGATCGTGGCGCGCGTCGGACGGCGCGCATTCGCGCTGCGGACCCTCGCGAAAGCCTCGTGACCGACGGGGGCGTCAGCCCTTTTCCAGGCGATCGAGCGCTTGCTCGGCCAGGCCGAGATAGCGCGCCGCGAGCGGCTCCCATTTGGCCGGCTGCCGCGGCGCGGGATCGAGGAGATGCGCCAGGGCGAGGCGCGCGCGCAGCACCGCGCGGCGCGAAGCGTGCAAATGAAACAGTCGATCCGGCGGCTTGTCCCGAAGCGCGTTCGTCACGCGCTGGAAAATCGCCGGCCCCAACCAGTCCGCGCCGAGCAGAGCGCATTCCACGCCGAGATAGGCGAGTTCGTCGACGGGATCGACCATTCGCAATTCCGCGCTGAATTCCAGGCAGTCGAAAATGGCGACCTCGTCCTCGAGGCAGACGTGTTCGGGCCTGAGATCGCCGTGACCGTCGACGAGCCGCCCTTGAGCGGCGCGCGCGCTGAGCCAATCCGCATGGGTTTGCAAGGCGGCGTCCATGCGGTCGAGGATCGCCGGCGCGCGGCCGTGGTCGACGGCGAATCGCCGCGCGGTGAGGATGCGGCGATTGAAGGCCTGTTCCTCGATGAGCCGATCGACGTAAGCCGCCGGCGCTATCGCGGGGTGGGCCGCCTGCTGATAGAAGCGAGCGAGCGCGCGGGCGATGCGCTCGACGTCCTCGGCGCCGAGCGCGCCACCCGTCAGCAGCCGGTCGAGCATCCGCGCCTGCGGAAGCCGGCGCATGACGACGATCCATTCGACCGTCTCGCCCTCCCCGTCCAGCGCCAAGGATCCGTTCGGCGCGAGTTTGAGCGGCGCGACACCGAGATAGACGTCAGGGGCGAGGCGGCGATTGAGCGTCAGCTCGGCGCGGCAATCGGCTTCCCTCGCCCGCAGAGTCGAATAGTCGAGAAAGGGATAGCGCACCGGCTTCTTGATCTTGTAGGCGCGCCGGCTCGTGAGGAACACGTAGGACATATGGGTCTCGACGATCTCGACGACGCCGCCGGCCTCGCCATAGGCGGCCGCGCGGCTGAGGAAGCGGACCTTGTCCTCGATCGCGACGCGGGCGCCCGCGTCCTCGGCGCGGCGATCCTCGCCGCTCGCATCGGCGCGCGAATCGATCATCGCGCGTTCAGGCCGCGGAGGGTCCGCGCGCGTCTTGCTTCAGCCAAGTGTCGCGACATTCTTCCTCCCGTCCGCGCACCACGCGGCGGCCGGCCATCGGCCCCCGCGTTTCCGTAACGACGGTGCACTGCCCCTCGGGCAGCGCGTCGGTTTCATAATAGATCACCACCCAGTCCTTGACGCGCCCGAGCTCATGGGCGAGGCCCGTGTTGGAATAGAGCGCGGTGAAACGCCACCCGTCGCGCGTCGCGTGCAGGATCGGCAGCCACGCCTCGGCCGTCGGATTGAAGCGCTTGGGCGCGATTTTGCGCAAGGCGCCCGTCGCCGCCTTTTCGCGATATTCGCTGTCGACGTCGAGCAACAGGGCGACCGACGGGCGCTCTCTCGCCTGCCGCAGGCGGCGCAGCCGCGGCCGGCCGAGCCGCTCGGCCAGCGCCGTGCGGATCATCTCGGCGCGTCGCGGCCCGATCCCTTCGACGCTGGCGAGGCGGCCGTCGTGCGCCGCCGTTTCCAGCGCCTCCAAGGTCTCGACGTGCAGCGCGTCGAAAATGCGCCGGGCGAGCTGCGGGCCGACGCCGGGAATGGTGAGAAAGAGCTTCTCCGGCTCCAGCGCGCCGCGCAGCCGCTCGAGCTGCGCCCATCGCCCGGTGGTCAGCATCTCGGCGAGGGCCGCGGCGATCGAGCGGCCGATTCCGGGAAGCGCCGTCAGGCCGTCGCGGCCTTGCTCCGCGAACAGGCCGTCCAGCGGCCGATCGAGGCCTTCGATCACCCCCGCCGCTCGCTCATAGGCGGCGACGCGAAAGCCCTCGGCGCCCTGCTGGCGCAAGAGATCGGCGTATTCGCGAAGATTTCCCGCGAGAACGGCGTTTGGCTGGAGATCGGCGGGTCGAACCGCCATGCTCTTGCACCCCGCTGCATCGAGCGTTTGCGTCGCCAGGATTTACCGACGCCGCCCGCGCTGGGCATTGCGCGGCGTCAAGTCGCCTCAGGGGCTTGCCGGCGTTCGCACGGGCGCGCCGGAACTGCGTCAGATCAATGCGGCGGGGCGGGTTCGGGCGGAAAAGAAAAACGCTTTGCATGCGGGCGGGCCCGCCGGACGTTGGCGGACGCCTTCAATCAGGGGGCAGAAATGCCGCATAAGCAGATTTTGTTTCGTTCGGCGGCGCGCGAAAAAATCCTGCGCGGGGCGACCCAGCTCGCCGACGCGGTTCGCGTGACGCTCGGGCCTCGCTCCAAATCGGTGCTGATCGAAAGGAAATGGGGCGCGCCGATCGTCTGCAACGACGGCGTGACGATCGCCAAGGAGGTCGACCTCAAGGACGCGGAAGAAAACCTCGGCGCGCGCATGCTGCGCGAGGCGGCGGAAAAGACGGGCGACATGGTCGGCGACGGCACCAGCACCGCGACGATCCTGGCGCATGCGATTTTCGCCGACGGCGTGCGCAACGTCGTGGCCGGCGCGAGCGCGATCGACATCAAGCGCGGCCTCGACCGCGCCTGCAAGCGCGCGGTCGAAACGCTGAAGGCCATGTCGCGGCCGGTGAGCACACGAAAAGAAAAAGCCCAGGTCGGCGCCATTTCCGCGCACAACGACGCCGCGATCGGCGAGATGGTCGCCGACGCGATGGACAAGGTCGGCAACGAGGGCGTGATCACGGTCGAAGAATCCAAGACCACCGAAACGACGCTCGAGGTGGTCGAGGGGATGCAGTTCGATCGCGGGTTCATCTCGCCCTATTTCGTCACCGATCTGGAAAAGACCGAATGCGTCCTCGAAAACGCGCTGGCGCTGATCTGCGATCGCAAGATCTCCGTGCTCAAGGACCTGTTGTCGCTGCTCGACGAAGTCGCCAAGTCCGGGCGGCCGTTGCTGGTGGTGGCCGAGGACGTCGAGGGCGAGGCGCTCGCCACGCTGATCGTCAATCACATTCGCGGCGTCTTGAAGAGCTGCGCGGTCAAGGCGCCGGGCTTCGGCGATCGTCGCAAGGCGATGCTCGAGGACATCGCCGTGCTGACCGGCGGACAGGTCGTTTCCGAGGAGGTCGGCCTCAAGCTCGAAAACGTCGCCATCGCCCAGCTCGGCAGCGCGAAGCGCGTCGTCGTCGGCAAGGACGACACGACGATCGTCGGCGGCGCCGGGGACCGCAAGCAGATCGAGGGGCGAACGGTCCAGATACGCCATGAGATCGAAAACACCACCAGCGACTACGATCGCGAGAAGCTGCAGGAGCGACTGGCGAAACTTCTCGGCGGCGTCGCGGTGATCCGCGTCGGCGCCCCTTCGGAAGCCGAGATGAAGTCGAAGAAGGAGGCGCTCGATGACGCGATCAGCGCCACGAAGGCGGCGGTCGCGGAAGGCATCGTCCCCGGCGGCGGGCTCGCGCTGTTGCGTTGCATCGACGCGGTTCAGCGGGAGGAAGCCGCATGCCAAGACGATGAAAGGACCGGCGTGCAGATCTTGAAGCGCGCGCTGGAGGCGCCGACCCGTCAGATCGCGGAAAATTCCGCAGTCGACGGCGGCGTCGTCGTCGCGCGCATGGCGAGCGGCAAGGGCAATGAAGGCTTCGACGCGGGACGCAAGCAATATGTCGATCTGATCGAGGCCGGCATCGTCGATCCCACCAAGGTCGTTCGCGTCGCCCTCGAGAACGCCGTGTCCGTGGCGAGCGTCCTGCTGCTGACGGAGGCGACGATGACCGAAATCCCCGAAGAAAAGAGCGCGCGCGGCGCCGAGGCGGAGATGGCGATGTAGGAGACGCTGCGATGCCCTTCCTCGATCGCGCGGAGGCCGGCCGCAAGCTGGCGCGAGCCTTAGCCTCGTATAAGGATCAAAATCCGGTGGTGCTCGCTCTGCCGCGCGGCGGCCTTCCGGTCGCGGCCGAAATCGCGGCGGCGCTCGAGGCTCCGCTCGATATCGTTCTCGTGCGCAAGATCGGCGTGCCCTACCAGCCGGAACTCGCGATGGGCGCGGTGGTGGACGGCGGCGAACCCGTCACGGTGCGCAACGAGGACGTCATCAGCGCGGCGGGGGTGAGCGAACGCGAATTCAAGGCCGCGTGCTCGCGCGAACTCGTCGAGATCGAGCGGCGGCGCGTGCTCTTCCTCGGCCAAAGACGCCGCGCCGAAATCGCCGGACATACGGCGATCGTGACCGACGACGGCGTCGCGACGGGCGCGACGGCCCGGGCCGCCCTGCAGGCGATCCGCAAGCGCGGTCCCAAAAAACTCGTGCTCGCCATTCCCGTCGCCGCGAGCGATACGGTCGAGGAGCTGCGAAGCGAGGTCGACGACCTGGTTTGCCTCGAGGCGCCGCGCCGCTTCGGCGCCGTTGGCGCCTTTTACGCCGATTTCAGCCAAGTGCCGGACGAGGAAGTCAACGCGATCCTCGCCCGCTTCCCCGTCGAGACGCCAGCCAAAGCGTAGCGGCGGCAGTCATCCTTCCCGCGGTTCGACGGCGGCCTCGCTCATGTGCGCCGATCCGGCCGGCATCATGGCGGAAACTTCGGGAAAGACCGGAGAAGCCGAACGGGCGCCGGGACTTTCGGCGCCGCTGGCCGCGCGAACGCTCGGACCGCCCTGACTGACCACGAGCTGCCGCCAGAGCGCCAGAATGTTCGTCCGCGTCGCCGTCGCGATCAGGCAATAGCCCCTGGGATCGAGCACATAGAGCGTGGCGCCGGGGTCGTTGCGAATGGCGCGGACCGCCTCGTCGATGATCTGCAGACACGTGTCGAGCTGCTCGACGCTCTGCAGGCGCGCGTGGTGCGCCATGTCGTCGAGCCGATAGGCCTCGACGGCTCCGGAGCCGACGCGGTCGCCCTCGCGGCCGAGCTCGAAAAATACGTTGACGACGGGAAGCATCCCTTGGATCGCGGCGTAAACGGCGGCGACCTCGTCGGGCCCGCATATCACGAGATGTTCGGCGTTCGTCTTCGCGGCTTCGCGCTCCGGCTGAAAATCGAAAGAGCCGGCGATCTCTCGCTGCAACCATCGCCGCACTTCCGGCGGGGCGGTTCGTATCTGTTCGGGGCTCAAGGTGATCCCAATCATGACACGCCTCCGGCTCGATGACATCGGTTGCCAATATGGGATACAAAGAGCGGCAATCGACGAGGCCGCCTTGATATGCGTCAAGAGCCGACCAAAGCCAAATCGAGGAGTCCGCTATGCGCTGGTCGCTGACGATAGGCCGCTTCGGCGGAACGGCCGTGAAGATTCACGTGACCTTCCTGCTCTTACTCGCCTGGATCGGCTTTAGCGCCTGGCAACTGCACGGCGCGGCGGCGGCCCGCGACAGCGTCGTCTTCATCGTGCTTCTCTTCGCTTGCGTCGTGCTGCACGAATTCGGCCATATCCTCGTGGCGCGCCATTTCGGCATCGCGACGCCCGAGGTCACGTTGCTGCCCATCGGCGGGGTGGCGAGCATGCAGAGCCTGCCCGAAAAGCCTGCGCAGGAGCTCGCCATCTCGATCGCCGGGCCGCTGGTCAATTTCGCCATCGCGATCGTGCTTCTCCTGCTCGTCGGCCGGATCAATTCCGCCGACCTCGCGCGGCTCGACGACCCCCAGGTTTCGCTTTTCGCGCGGCTCGCCGCGGCCAACGTCTTTCTCGCCGTCTTCAATCTCGTCCCCGCCTTTCCCATGGACGGGGGCCGCGTGCTGCGCGCGCTGCTGGCGATGAGATTCGGCCGGCCGAGAGCGACCCAGATCGCCGCTACGATCGGACAGGCCTTCGCCTTCGTCCTCGGCTTTCTCGGTCTCTTCGGCAATCCGCTGCTCATCTTCATTGCGATTTTCGTTTATGTCGCCGCGGCGGGGGAGGCCCAGATGACGGCCTTTCACGAATCCGCGCGAGGCCTCGACGTCGCCCAGGCGATGGAGACGACCTTCGCCGCGCTCCCAGTGAACGCCAAATTGTCCGACGCGGTCGAGACGCTGCTCGCCACCGCGCAGCACGAATTTCCGGTCGTCGACGGCTTCGGCAAGCCGGTGGGTCTGATGATGCGCCAGGATATCCTCGCGGCGTTGAAGGACCATGATCGCGAGGCGGCGGTCGCCAGTTTCATGCGCGCGCCGATCGAGACCTTGCGGGGAACGACGCCGCTCGAAGCCGCGCTCGATCGCTTCTACCAGCAGGATGCGTCGGGGCTTTGCGTCGTCGATCGCGACGAAGTCCTCGTCGGGCTGCTCACGCGCCAGAACCTCGCGGAAATGATGATGATCAAGTCGATGCGCCCGGACTGGCGCTTCGAGCGGGCGCGCGCCTCGAGGGTCGCGGCCGACTGAACCGCAGCCGAGCTTTCTGAAATCCCGTCTCGCCCGGCATTGTGGTCGGACAAATAGAGAGATCGCCATGATGAAGCTCGTGAGGATGGCGGCGATGGCCTTTCTCGGCGCGGCGACGATCGGCTCTGCCGCGGGCGCGATCCCGGCTCGGGCGGCCGATCCGGGCGTCCCGATCCTGCTCTACCATCGGTTTCATCCCAGCGTTGCCGGACCCACGACGGTCACGACGCCGGCTTTCGAGGAGCAGCTCCGCTGGCTCGCCGATCATCATTACAAGGTCGAGCGGCTCGCTTCGGTCGTCGCCGCGCTGCGCGGCGGCGCCCCTCTCGAGCCGATGACGGTCGCCATCACCGTCGATGACGGACGACGATCGCAATACACCGAGATGTTCCCGATCGTTCTGCGCTACAAAGTCCCCGTCACCCTCTTCGTCTATACCGACGCCGTCTCGTATGAACCCGACGCGCTCACCTGGGCGGAGATCGAGGAGATGCTGAAATCCGGCCTCGTCGACGTGCAATCGCACACCTGCTCGCACCCGTATTTCGACAAAGAGCGGGCGCGCAGGAGCCCGGCCGACTATGAATCCTTCGTCGCCGCGGAGCTCGCGCGGTCCAAGAAGACGCTCGAGGAGCGCTTGAAGAGGCCGGTCGAATTCCTGGCGTGGCCTTACGGCATTTTCGACCGCGATCTCGAGCGGGCCGCCGCGGCGGCCGGCTATAGCGCGGCGTTCGCCGTCGAAGGCCATCTGGCGCGCCCCGACGGCGATTTGTTCGCCGTGCCGCGCGTCATGGTCTTCGACGCGGATCGGGGAGAGAAGTTCGAGAGGCTGCTGGGCGACGGCGCCCCCGGTCGCGTCGCGGCGGACGATCCGCTCGCGTCATGCGAAGCCCACGGCGCGCCGCCGCTTGTCGCTCCGCAACAGTGACGCCGCGCCAAGCGCGAATTTCCTCGACGGTTCTACGGCGCCGAGGCGGGCGGCGCCCCGACCGGCGATCGGGCAAGCGAAGCGAGGTGCGAAGACGATGTCAGACGCGCCGCTTCCCGCCGCAATATGCCTTCCGCGTCGAGGCCGCGGATCGGCAGGTCGAGATCGCGCGGCACGTCGCCCGAAAGTTGCAGCATCAAGTAGCGCCCGCAACAGACCCGCAGAAAGGACGAGAAGTTCGCGACTTCGCCATGCGCTTCCATAAGCTCCTCATGGAGCTTCACCAGCAATTGCGGCAAATTCATCCCGTCGCGCTGAGCAATCTCCTCAAGCACGCGCCAATAGAAGTTTTCGAGGCGAACGCTCGTTGAATAGCCGCGCATCCGCACGGATTTGAGGCGCGTTCGCCACATCTGCGCATCCGCGCCGATGAAGAGCCTGCACATCGGCCACCTCCCAAGGCGCCCACGCCGCCAAGCCGGGCGCCAGCATAGCAACCGCCGCGCAAGGGGCCAATCGCTCCCTCGCGCGACGCCAATCGCCGAGCCGAGCGGTCACGCCGCCTGTCGCACGCTCGCGTGGCTGATCGTGGTGCCCAGCGCCGTGAGGAACTGCGCGAGCCACGCGGGATGGGCCGGCCAGGCCGGCGCGCTGACCAGATTGCCCTCGGTCACCGCCCCGTCGATGGCGATGTCGGCATAGACGCCGCCGGCGAGCTCGACCTCAGGACGGCAGGCGGGGTAAGCCGAGCAGGTCCGTCCCTTCAAGACGCCCGCTCCCGCGAGGATCTGCGCCCCGTGGCAGATCGCGGCGACCGGCTTGTCCTGCTCGAAAAAATGGCGGACGAGTTCGATCACTCGCGCGTTGAGGCGCAGATATTCAGGCGCCCGGCCCCCTGGAATGACGAGCGCGTCGTAGCGCGAGGGATCGATCTCCGAGAACGTCGCGTTGAGCGCAAAATTATGGCCGCGCTTCTCCGAGTAGGTTTGCTGCCCCTCGAAATCATGGATCGACGTCGCGATGCTGTCGCCCGCCTTCTTGTCGGGACAGACGGCGTGAACCGTATGGCCGACCGCGAGCAGCGCCTGGAACGGCACCATCGTCTCGTAGTCCTCGCCGAAGTCCCCGACTATCATCAAAATGCGCTTGCCGGTCATCTTGCTTCCTCCCGAATGGCTGGGCTTCGTCAAGGGATAGACCGAAGCGGAGCGCGTTGGGTGTTAATCGGTTAACGCAAGCGACGGAATCCCGCCGCGCCGGCGCCGCCCTCAGCTCGTCAGCGCGATGTCATGCTCCAGCAGCTCGTTGATCGAGCCGCCGCGATGGCAGCGTCGAATCGCGCCCGCCAGGAGATCTCCCGCCCGGACGATCCGCAGCCTGCCGCGATGCGCTTCGCCTTCCAGCGCGTCCGACAGGGCTACGCAATCCGTGACCCAGATCTCGTTGATCGCGGCGTCGCGCATCAATTCCTCCGCGCCGCCGACGAACAGGCCGTGCGTCGCCACCGCGATGACCTCGCTCGCCCCGTTTCTGCGGCACGCGGCCGCCGCGCGCGTCATCGTGCCGCCGGTGCTGATCATGTCGTCGAGGATGATCGCCGTCCGCCCCGCGACATCGCCGGCGAACAGTTCGCCCGTGACTTTGCCCATGCTGCGGGTCTTGTCGACGAACGCCTTGGCGACGGGCATGCCGAGAACGCTTTCGAGCTTGGCGCGGAACAGCTCGGCGCGCTTCTCGCCGCCGGGATCGGGCGACACGACGCTCGCCTGGCGCCCTTTCAGCCGCCCGGCCAAGGCGTGGGCGAACAGCGCGTCGGTGTCGAGATGTTCTGTGCGGCAGCGAAACGCGTTCTGGAACGCGGCGAGGTTGTGGGCGGTCACCGAGATCACGCAGTCGACGCCGACCGCCTCGAACATTTGCGCGAGATAGCGCGTGGCGACGGGGTCGCGCGGCTTGGTCTGGCGCTCCTTGCGCGCGTAGCAAAGATAGGGCGCGACGACCGTCACCGAGCGCGCCGCCGATTGCTTGAGCGCCCCCACGAAGAACAGCAGTTTGCAAAGCTTGTCGTTCACGCTTTGCCCGGGAGACGTCGTCAGATCGGCGAAGACGTAGACGTCGCGATTGCGCACGCCCGCCGTCGGCCGGATCTTGTGCTCGCCGTCTTCGAAATCGCGCTCTTCGTGCGGCGCGACCTCGGTTGCGAGCCGAGCCGCGACGCTTTCGGCGAGGGGGCGCGCGTTCGCCAAGGCGAAGAGAACGGGCCCGGCAAACCCGCGCGCCGGGCTCGATCGATGCGCGGCGCCTTCGGACTTCGAGCGCAACTCGCAGCCGCCGAAGATTCCGCAAATCCGGCCTTCGGCGTCGGCCATCGGGGCCGCGAGCAAATCCACCGCCACGGCGCCGTCGCCGGCGCCTTCCATGACGAATTCCGCGAGCACGGGTTCGCCGGCCTTGATGACGGCGTCGAACAGGCGGCGCAGGCGCGCCGCCTGGCGCGGATTGGGCGCGGCCGCCAGCGTGTCGCCCGCCTCGCCGCTCCCCAGCACGCTCTCGAGACTGGAGCAGGGACGCTCGAGAACGTAGTCGTTCTCGCCATCCCTTTGCGCGAAGAGGAACGCGTCCGGCGCGAAGGCGCCCCGCGCGAAAGGCGGCCGTGGCGCGACCCGCTCGTTGCGCAGCGCTTCCCATTGCGCGAGAAGCTCGGACAATCGCGCCTGGGGCGGCCGCGGCGCGAAATCGAGCCGATCGAAGAGGCGCCGCAGAGGCGGATCGTCAACAGCCATCGTCGTCATTCGCCACCCTCCCCTTCCGATCGGCGCGCCGCGCTCAGGAGCCCCTTCAGTTCCCTAACCGACCGGGTGTTGACGATGTCTTTCGCCTCCAGCCAGCCGCGGCGCGCCTGATCGATCCCGAACGCC
Organism: uncultured Alphaproteobacteria bacterium; assembly: GCA_963842835.1. Taxonomy (GTDB): domain Bacteria; phylum Pseudomonadota; class Alphaproteobacteria; order Rhizobiales; family Beijerinckiaceae; genus Roseiarcus. The sequence continues at coordinate 12,217 of CAWJIB010000002.1, forward strand.
AGATTGGCGAGATCGCCGACACGATGCGCGTCGGTTCCCAAGCTGAGCTTCACGCCTTCGCTCTTCGCCATCCGGCAATGCGCGTCGCAAAGATCGAGGCGATCGGGATGCGCGTTGATTTCCAGGAAACATCCGCGCGCGCGCGCCGCCCGCATGATGCGGGGCATGTCGATATCGTAAGGGTCGCGCTCGAGCAGCAGCCGTCCGGTCGGATGGGCGAGAGTCGTGACGTATTTGTTGTCGAGCGCGCGCAAGATCCGCTCGGTCTGCTTTTCCCGCGACAGGGCGAAATCGGAGTGGATCGCGGCCACGACGAGATCGAGCCGCTTCAGCGCGTCGTCGGGAAGATCGAGCGTTCCGTCCTTGAGGATGTCGACCTCGATTCCCTTGAGAATCGTGAAGCCGCGCATTTGCGCATTCAGCTTGTCGATGGCCTCCCCCTGTCGGCGGAGGCGATCGGCGTCAAGCCCGTGCGCGACCGTCAGCCGGCGCGAATGATCGGTGATCGCGAGGTATTCGAGCCCGCGATCGCGGGCCGCGCGCGCCATTTCCTCCAAAGTGTTCATGCCGTCGGTGGCGCTGGTGTGGGCGTGGAGGTCGCCCTTGACGTCGGCGAGGCGCACGAGCTTGGGCAGATCGTGACGCGCCGCGGCTTCGATCTCCCCGGTCGCTTCGCGCAGTTCCGGCTCGATGTAGGATAGGCCGAGCGCCTGATAGACCGAGGCCTCCGTCCCGCCCGCGATGGAGTCCGCTCCCCTGTAGACGCCGTATTCGTTGATTTTCAGGTCGCGCTCCTGGGCCATGCGGCGCAGCGCGATGTTGTGCGCTTTGCTGCCGGTGAAATAGAGCAGCGCCGCGCCATAGCTCGCCGGCGCCACGACGCGCAGATCGACTTGAATGCCGCTCTTAAGAACGACGCTCGCTTTCGTCGGACCGGCGGCCAGAGTGGTCGCCGCCTCGGGCATGGACGTGAAGCGCTCGATGACCTTGGCCGGCGAACGCGACGTGGCGACGAAATCGAGGTCGCCGACGGTTTCCCTTCTGCGGCGATAGCTGCCGGCGGCTTCGATCTTTTCGACTCCCTCGACGTCGCGAAGGCTAGCCAACACGGCGGCCGCGTAAGCCTCGACGCTCGCCAGCTTATACCGGGTCTGGCGTTGCAGATCGGCGCTCAGGCGCTCCATCAGCGTGCGTTCGCTCTTGGAGCCGAAACCGGGAAGGCCGGCCACGCGCCCTTCCCGACACGCCGCGAGAACGTCCTCGAGCGTCTTCGGCTTCGGCCTCAGGGCCTGGCAAAGGCGGACGGCGCGCTTGGGGCCGAGGCCGGGCAGACGCGCGAGCGCCAGGGGGAGCGCCGGCGCCGTCGGCCGCAGGGAATCGAGCCGTCTCAGATGGCCGCTGGAAACCATTTCGACGATTTGCGCCGCCAGATCCTCGCCGATTCCCGGCAGATCCTCGAGATTGGCGCCGCGCGAAACCATCTCGGCGGCCTCTTCGCCGAGGCTGCGCAGCGTGCGGGCTGCGTTGCGATAGGCGCGAACGCGGAACGGATTCTCCTCCTCGATCTCGAGAATGTCGGCCGTCTCGTCAAAAGCGCGGGCGATGTCCTCGTTGCGCGGAGCCGCAACCGCCCGATCCGGCGGCTTCGTCGCCGTTCCCTCGGCCGGCGATTTCCCTTTCGCCCTCATTCTCGCCTCGATAAGCCGATCGGTCGCCGCCGCAGCGAGAGCGACGGGCTCGATCGAAAGAGCCGAACGCCTCCCCGGGCCCAAACGAGCGCGTCGATCTTCGTCGCCACGCGTCCGGCCGCACGAACAAGCTCGCTTGAGCGCCAGTTCATCTAGCCGCACAAATCATCGGCCGGCCTTGCGCTCGATCAAAGCCTTCTTCCGCCGCCAGCGTAATTCTTCACAAGACTTGCGGCTTCTGGTCGCGCCGAACGCGGGGAGACGCACATGGACGACAAGGCTTTGCGACAGAACGTAGTGAGCGAGCTCGACTTCGATCCGAGCATCGACGCCGAGACCATTGGCGTGGCGGTGGAGGGGGGCGTCGTCACCCTGACCGGACATGTCGGCAGCTACGCCGAGAAAATCGCCGCCGAACGGGCGGCCCAACGCGTCAAGGGCGTGCGCGCGATCGCGCAGGAAATCGTCGTTCGTTATCCCGAGGACAAGAAGACGGCGGACGATCAGATCGCGGAGCGAGCCGTGTCGATCATGAGTTGGGACGCTCGGATTCCGGCCGAAAACGTGATGGTGAAGGTGCAGCAGGGCTGGGTGACGCTTTCTGGGGAAGTGAATTGGCATTTCCAGCGTGAGGCAGCGGAGTCGTCGGTGCGCAGGCTCTCCGGCGTTGTCGGCGTGACCAACGAGATTCGCGTCACGCCGAGTGCGCGGCCCGAGGACGTGCGCAGCAGGATCGTCGACGCGCTCGAGCGCAACGCCGAACTCGAGGCGGATTCGATCAACGTCCTCGTTCACGGCGACAAGGTGACGCTCGAAGGCAAGGTGAAGGCCTGGTACGAGCGCGAAGTCGCCGAACGAGCGGCCTGGTCGGTGCCGGGCGTCGCTGCGGTCGAAGACCATCTGACCCTGGCTTGAAGCGAGCGAACGGGGGACCAGCGCCGGGGCGAATGCGGCGCCGTTCGCTTATGCGCGTCCCGACGGCGGTTTTGACGAAACGCTCGAATCGTCGTCCCCTGCCGCCATGCCGCGAAGCCTCCTCAGCATCCAATCCCATGTCGTCTACGGCCATGTCGGCAATTCCGCGGCCGTTTTTCCGCTGCAGCGGCTCGGCTGCGAGGTCTGGCCGATCCATACCGTGCAATTCTCCAGCCACGCCGGTTATCCCGGCTGGCGCGGCCGGGTCTTCGACGCGGGGCTGATCGACGATTGCGTCGCCGGGCTTCAGGCGATCGGGGCGCTCGCGCGTTGCGACGGCGTCATCTCCGGCTATCTCGGCAAGGCCGAGATCGGAGAAGCGACGCTTCGCGCCTACGCCTGCGTCAAGGCGGCGAACCCGGGCGCGGCCTATTCCTGCGATCCCGTCATCGGCGACGAGGGACGCGGCGTTTACGTCGACGCGGCGGTCGCGACGTTCATGCGCGAGCGCGCCCTGCCCGCCGCGACCGTCCTGACGCCGAACGCCTTCGAATTGTCTTTCCTCGCGCAGCGCCCGGTCGGCGATGTCGGGCAGGCGCGCGCGGCGCTCGAAGCCTTGCGCGCGCGGGGTCCGCGAGTGATCCTCGTCACCTCGCTGCGGCTCGACGACACGCCCGCCGACGCGCTCGATATGATCGCCTGCGACGGCGGCGAACTTTGGCGCCTGCGCACGCCAAAACTGCCGATCGCGGTCAACGGCGCGGGCGACCTCGTCGCTGCGCTGTTCTTCTTCCATTGGCTGCGTTCGGGCTCGGCGGTTGAAGCGCTCGCCAGCGCCGGCTGCGCCGTTTACGCGATCGTCGCGGCGACGGCCAAGGCGGGCTCGCGCGAATTGGCGATCGTCGCCGCGCAGGATGAACTCGAGCGCCCCGCGCGGCTCTTTCGCCCAGAGCGCCTTTAGCAGGCCCGCTGCATCCCCCGACGCGCCGAAGGCGTCGGCGACGGGCGCGGCCGGCCTTGACGCAAATCAAGGAGCCAGTCGGGCGCGGCGCGCAAGATGTTATTTATCAGGAGCGCGCTGGGATTTGCCGGGCGATGCTTGGTATGAGGGTCGCATGGCTTCTATTCGTACGTTCGGCGGCGCAGAGGGCGGGCGCGAGCACTTCATCGTCGTCGAAGCGGCCGAGTCTCTCGACTTGCCGGCTCAAATTCGTTTTCTGGCCGAATCCTATCGCGAAGCGCAATCGAGCCTCGGTTTAACGCCGACGACGGCGGTCTTCCGGCGCATCTTTCTGAGCGACGTTCTCAATCAGGCCGCCCTGGTGCGGGACAGCGCGATCTTCGACAATTCCGTGGCGATCTCGATCGTGCAGCAGCGCCCGCTTCGGGGGGCGAAGGTGGCGCTGCTCGCCTACCATATCGACAGTCCCGAAGGCTTGACGAAGCGCCGTGTCTCGCCCCGCCATCTGTTGGTGGAGAAAGCCGGCAAGCGGCATCTCTGGAGCACGCGCCTTTGCTCGGGCGACGCCGAAAGATCGCTTTCGGCCGAGTCGCAGACGCGCGCCATCTTCGACGACCTGATCCAAACGCTCGCGCGCCAAGGCGCCTGCTTGCGCGATCATTGTCTGCGGACGTGGATCTACATGAAGGACGTGGACATCTTTTATCGCGGCATGGTCGACAGCCGCCGCGCGCTGTTCGCCGAACAAGAGCTGACCGGCGCGACGCATTTCATCGCCAGCACGGGCATCGAGGGCGCTTGCGCGCATCGCTACGACGTCGTGGCCATGGACGCCTATTCCAACATCGACGTCGAGCCGAGGCAGGTTTCTTACCTCAACGACTTCGACAAACTCTGCGCGACCAAGGACTACAACGTCACGTTCGAACGGGCCACGCGCGTCGCTTACGCGGACCGCGCGCATATTTTCATCTCCGGCACGGCGAGCATCGACGCGGCGGGCGAGGTCGTGCACCTCGGCGACGTGCGGCGCCAGCTCGATCGCGCGCTGGAGAACGTCGAAGCCCTGCTGCGCGCGGGATCGGCGTCTTTGGCCGACATGACGCACCTGATCGTTTATCTGCGCGACGCGTCCGATCTCGCGCGAATCGAGGGGCGCCTGCGCGAACGCTTCGCCGACCTGCCGCTGATTGTCGTGCAAGGCGCGGTTTGCCGGCCCGAATGGCTGGTGGAGGTCGAAGGCGTCGCGATCGCGAAAAACAACGACGCGACCATGCCGCGGTTCTAGACTACCAAACGACAGCGCCGCGAGGCGATCAGGGAGAGGTGCCCCATGCTCGAAGAAACCGGATTGTCGATGCTCAACGAGGAAGCCATAAAGGCCGCCGAACTGCGCCGCGACCCCTATGATTTCGCCTTTGTCGAACACGCCATCGACGAAAAATTCAAGGACGAGGTGCTCGCCGACGCGCCAGAAATTCCCCATCGCGGCAGCTACGCGCTGGCGAACCTGAAATACGGCCCGAAATTCGCGGCCTGCATGAAAGATCTCGAGAGCCTGCGGTTTCGCCGGCTGGTCGAGCAGAAGTTCGACGTCGATCTCACCAGCCGTCCCACCTCGATCGTCATGATGGGCGCCACCAGCGGGGCCTACAACGAGGGCTACGCCCATCCCGATTCGAAGCACAAGATCATCACCGTCCTGGTCGGCTTCAGCCGCGAATGGCCGTATGAGCGCGGGCGCTTGAGGGTTCTGCGCAGCAACGACCGCGACGACTACGCCTTCGAGTTCGCGCCGGAATTCGGCCGCATGCTGATGTTCCGCGTCTGCGACCATTCCTGGCACGGCTTTCTGCCGCAAAAGGGCAAACGGATGAGCGTGCAGCTGTGCTACGTGGACTCGGAATGGTATGCGCGTCGCGAGAATATCCGCCACGCGATCAGCGGTTTCGCGAAATCGATTCCCGGCCTGCGCGACCTGGTCTTCATGGCGCCCCGTTCGTTCGGCGGAAAGGGTTGACGATGCCCTATCCCTTCGTCCCGGAGCCCGAAACGATCGCCCGGCATTTCATCGGCGCGCTTGGCCACGCCACGCGGCTGGAGACGCCCTATCGGCGCTGGTCGCTCGTCGACGCATTTCCCGAGGCGCTCTGCGCGGCGATCCTGGTGCTGCCGGTCGTGCCGCCAATGCTCGGGGCGACCGACGGCACGCGCAATACCTACAATGCGCGCCGGACCTTTTTCACTCCGGAATTGCGCGCGCAGTTTCCCGTTTGCGAAAACCTCGCACAGGCGTTGCAGCGTCCGGACGTCGCGCGCCAGCTCGAGGAGACGCTGGGAATTCGCGCGGCCGGAAGCTTCGTGCGCGTCGAATACATGCAGGACACCGACGGCATGTGGCTGGAGCCGCACCGCGACATTCGCGAGAAATTGTTCTCCATGGTGCTTTATCTCTGCACCGGGCCGCACGCGAAGGATTGGGGCACCGACATTTACGACGACGAAAAGCGGTGGGTCGGCCGCTCGAAAGCGGAATTCAACACGGCGGCGATCTTCAAGGCCGGCCCGAACACTTGGCACGGCTTCGATAAGCGGCCCATCAACGGCGTGCGGCGGCTGATGGAGATCAACTATGTCAGCGATTGGCGCGACCGCGAGCAGCTCGCGTTCCCCGACAGGCCGGTGACGCTGGCGTAAGCGCGTTTGTCGAGGACTCGCCCAAAGCGGCCAAGCGCAAATGCGCCGGCCGCGTCTTTGCAAGCGGCGGAGCGATGAGGCGACCCCGCGGTTGCGGTCGGCGCAAAGCAGATTGCCGCCCTCTCGCTCCCCTTGGGGCCGCAATGAGGATTTCAATCCGTCGGAAAGCGCACTAGAAGCGAACCGCGGAGGAGCCGCCATGCGCCGAAACTATCACACGCTCGACGTCTTCACCGACACGCCGCTCGCCGGCAACCCGCTCGCCGTGGTGCTCGACGCCGAAGGGCTCGACGACGCGCGCATGCAGCTAATCGCGCGCGAGTTCAATCTTCCCGAGACGGTGTTCGTCCGCGCCCCGCGCGATCCCGTCAACACCGCGGCGCTGCGCATCTTCACCCCCGCCCGCGAACTGCCCTTCGCCGGGCATCCGACGGTCGGCGCAGCGGCGCTGCTCGCGCATCTGCGCGCGCCGCAACTTCTCGCCGTGCAAGACCTGCGCCTAGTGCTGGAAGAAAAAATCGGCGAAGTCGTCTGCGTCGCGCGCCACCGCCGCGGCCAGGCGCTGGCTTCCTATTTCATTCTGCCGCGTTTGCCGCAGTCGGCCGGAGCGGCGCCCCGCCGCCGAACTCGCCGAACGCCTCGGCCTCGAAGCCGCGGATATCGGCTTCGGCGCGCATCGCCCGACCGTCTACAGCGCGGGCGTCGATTTTCTCTTCGCGCCGATCGCGAGCGCCGCGGCGATCGCCAAAGCGAGCCCGGACCGCGCGCATTGGGGCGCCGACGGCGGTCCAGGGGTCTATCTCTACACGCGCGAGACGAGCGCAGGCGCGGCGACCTATCGCGCGCGCATGTTCGCCTCCGGCTGGGGCATAAGAGAAGACCCGGCGACCGGCGCCGCCGCCTCGGCCTTCGCCGGGGTCGTGATGGAATTCGACCAGCCCGCCGACGGCGAGCATTCGATCGTCATCGAGCAAGGCGTCGAAATGGGCCGCCCCAGCGTGATCGCGCTGGGCATGGAAGTGGAGGGAGGCGCGCTGCGCTCCGCGTCGATCGGCGGCTCGGCCGTGCTGATCGCCGAAGGGACGATCGATCTGTGAGGGCGCCGCGCATTGTCGAAGTCGCCGAGCTCGACTTGCGGTTCGAGCCGCAGGCATGGCCCTTCGCCGAGGCCGAAGCGGAGAGGATCGCCGCACATTGGCGGTCGCGCAAGGCGGTCCAGCCGCGCCTTTACAACGGCCGCGTGCTGCTGCTCGGCCGCCACGCCTTGGAGGCGCGCCCCGACGGCGCCGAGGTTCTGCACGGCGCGTATTTCGAGACCGATTACGCGGCCTTCCTCGCCTGGCGGGATTTCGGCTTTCCCGACAGCCAGGTCAGCAACGGCTTCTCGATGGCCGCACTCGTCGGCGCCGACGGCGCCTTTTTGCTCGGCGAGATGGCCGCGCACACGGCCAACGCCGGCGCGATCTATTTTCCCGCCGGCACTCCCGATCCGAAGGACGTCTTCGACGGCCGCGTCGATCTCACGGCGAGCGCGACGCGCGAACTGCGGGAGGAAACCGGCCTCGAGACACATGAAGTCGCCTATGGCCCGGCATGGACGCTCGTCTGTGCGCCGCCGCGGATCGCCTGCATGAAAATCATGCGCCTGTCCGCGCCGGCCGAGGCGATCAAGGCGCGCATCGACGCGTTTCTCGCCGACGATCCCGACGCCGAACTCGCGCGCGTGCATATCGTGCGCGGCCCCGAGGACATAAACCAAACGCGCTCGCCGCGCTTCGTCGTCGATTTTCTCGAATACGCCTTCGCTCAGAGATTGGTGGGATAGCCGTGGCGCTTGCGCGAGGCGAGGATCGTCGCGCGCGCCTGAGCCTCGTGCCCTTCCGAGCATTGCGCCTCGGCTTCGGCGATTTCCTTCTTGATCTGATTGTAGACGGATTGCGCGACATGGCCCATCGCCAGATCGTTGTCCTGGATCGCGCGATAGCGCGCGATGTCGCCCGCGCAGCCTTCGCCGAGCGGCATCTGGAAATTCGGCGGCGTCACGGCGATCGAAGCGGGCTCCGGCGCGGCGGCCTGCGGCGCGGGCGCCGAGGCATTGCACGCCGCGAGGGCGAGCGCGGCGAAAACGATCAATAGGAAAGGCTTCATCGTGATTGCTCCTGGCGAACGCGTCGGCTTGGCTGAGACTGGCCAAAGCGCGGCGCGCGTCAAGCCCGAAGCGCGGCGAGGCGAGCAAATCTTGCGATCGGCGCGCGGCGGCGCTTCCCCGACTCCACGTTTTCCCTTAGCCTGCCGCGCATGATCCTCGTCTTCGCGGCCCCGGAGGGCGACAGACCATGAAGCCCGCGACGGCCGCCAGCGCCCTGAGAGTCCAGGCCGCGCTCGGCCCCGACTACCAAGTGCTGGAATTCGACGCGGGGACCCGCACGGCGGCCGAGGCGGCGGCGGCGATCGGCTGCAGCGTGGCTGAGATCGCCAAGTCGCTGATCTTTCGCGCCGAGCCTTCGGGGCGCGCGGTGCTCGTGATCGCCTCCGGGACAAAGCGCGTCGACGAGCGCAAGGTCGGCGATCTTGTCGGCGAGAAAATCGTCCGCGCCGACGCCGATTTCGTGCGCCAAAAGACCGGCTTCGCCATCGGCGGCGTGCCGCCGCTCGGCCACGCCGAGCCGCTGCTGACGCTGATCGACGAATCTCTGAGCGCCTTCGAGGCGATCTGGGCCGCGGCGGGGACGCCCAACGCGGTGTTCCGCCTGACGCCCGCCGATCTCCTGCGCCTGACCGGCGGGAGCGAAGCGGCGATCGCGCGCTGAGCGCGCCGACGGCTCAACGCGCTCGCCGCGCCGCCAGCGCCTCCTTCAGCAGCGCCGCGACCCGATCGGGCGTCTCGAATCGCAAGGTCACGGGCAAGGCGAGGATCGCGCGCCGGTGGACGGGCGCGAGGCGGACGTAGTCCTTTTCGGTCGTCACTAGCGTCAGGCCGCGCGCGGCCGCCTCGGCGATCAGCGCTTCGATTTCGCGCGCGTCATAGCTATGGTGATCGGCGAAACGGCGTTTGGCCGCCACGCGCGCGCCGAGCGCTTCCAGCGTGGCGAAAAACTTCTCCGGCCGCGCGATGCCGGCGAAGGCGAGCACCGGGCGGCCGACGAGTTTGGCGCCGACGATCGCGTCGGCCTCCAACGCCGCGCGAAAGATCGGCTTTCGCGGCGCCAGCGCGCGCAACGCGGTTAGCGCGTCCTCGGCGCCGCCGATCACGACCTCGGCCGAGACGAACGGCATTTGCCGCTGCGGCGGCGCGCGCAACGGCCCGGCGGGAAAGCACAGGCCGTTGCCGAAGCGCGCCTCGCCGTCGATCACGGCGAAAGTGAAATCCTTGGCGAGCGACGGGTTCTGCAGCCCGTCGTCGAGCACCAGCGCGCTCGCCCCAGCCGCGATCGCCTGGCGCGCGGCCGCGACGCGGTCCGCCCCGACGAAGCACGGCGCGACGCGCGCCAGCAGCAGCGGCTCATCCCCGACCGCGCGCGCGCCGTCGATCGCGGCGTCGACTTGCGTCGGTTCCGACCGCCCGGCCCCGCCATAGCCGCGCGAGAGAAACGCGACCCGCTCGCCCGCGGCTTGCAGCATGCGCGCCACGGCGATCGCGGTCGGCGTCTTGCCGGCGCCGCCGAGGACGAAATTGCCGATGCAGACGACGGCGGCGTCGACGCGCGCGCCGGGCCGCGCCATGCGCCGCGCCGTCGCCAGGCCGTAGAGCGCGCCGAGGGGCTCGAGCGCGCGCGCCGCGAGGCTCGGGCGCGCGCGCGCCCAAAAGTCGGGGGCGATCACGCCGCCGCCGGCGGGCTCGCCGCCGGCAGAAATGGCCCGAGCGCCTGCATCACGCGATCGGCCGCGCCGCCCTGCGTCTCCACCGCCTTGGCGGCGGCCCGCGCCATCGCCCTGAGACGCGCCGGATCGGCGAACAGCGCGGCGAGCATCGCCGCGAGTTCTTCGGCGTCGCGCGCCAGAGCCGCCCCGCCCGCCTCGTCGAGCAGCGCATAAACGTCGCCGAAATTGGCGACATGGGGACCGTGCAGTACGGCGCTGGCCAGCTTGGCGGCTTCGATCGGGTTCTGCCCGCCCTCGCCGACGAACGATTTGCCGACCATCACGACGCCGGCGAGCCGGTAGAACAGGCCGAGCTCGCCCATCGTATCGCAGATATAGATCGCCGTTTCACGCTCCGGCCGCTCGCCGCGCGAGCGCAGCGCGCAGTTGAGTCCGAGCGCCTGCAATTGCGCGAGGATCGCCTCTCCGCGCGCGGGATGACGCGGCGCGATCAGGGTCAGCGCGTCGGGGAAGGTTTGCGCGACGCGCTTGTGCGCCTCGGCCGCGATCCGCTCTTCGCCGTCATGGGTCGAAGCGGCGATCCAGATTTGACGGCCGGAAGTCAACCCCGCCAGCGCGGCCAGCTCCCGCCGGTCGGCGGGCGGCGCCGGCGCGTCGAATTTCAGATTGCCCGCGACGCGCACCGCGGGCGCGCCGAGCCCGGCGAGTTGCTCGGCGTCGCCCTCGCTCTGCGCGAGGCAGAGGTCGACCTGCCCGAGCAGCGCGGCGATGAAGTCGGGCGCGCGGCGCCAGCGCGCAAAGGATCGTGCGCTCATGCGTGCGTTGACCATGACCAGCGGGGCGCCGGCGCGGCGCGCTTCCAGAATCATGTTCGGCCACAACTCGGACTCGGCGATCAGCGCGAGATCGGGGCGCCAATGGGCGAAAAAGCGGCGCATGAAGCCCGGCGCGTCGAGCGGCGCGAACTGATGCAGCGCCCCCGCCGGCAAGCGCTGCGCCAGCAAACGCGCCGACGTGACAGTCCCGGTCGTCATTAGCGCGCCGCGCCCGCTTTGGGTCAGGCGGTCGACGAGCGGCAAGAGGGAAAGCGCCTCGCCGACGCTGGCGCCGTGCAGCCAGACGAGCGGCCCTTCCGGGCGCGCGAGACTGGCGAACCCGCGCCGCTCGTCCACGCGCAGCGGATCTTCCTTGGCCCTATTGAGCCGAAGCGACAGCAACGGACCGCTCAGCGGCGTCGCCAGGCGCGTGGCGAGCCGATAGGCGCCGAGCATCAGCGGAAGGCTCATGAGCGCCTCACGTCCGCGCCGGGATCGCGTCCCCCGACCATCGCATAGGCGCGCGCGTGCACCGCGTCGAGGGCAGCTTCGACCTCCCGCCGCGCGGCCTCCAGCGCCGCCTCGTCGGCGTCGGGTGGGACACGGATGAGATCGCCGACGACGATCGCGCCGCGCCCGAACGGCTTGCCGAGGCTCGCCCGGTCCCAGGAATTGAAGTCGAAACGCCGGCTGACGACGACCGCGGTCGGCGCGATCGGCCGTCCGGAAAGACGCGCCAGCATGACAATGCCGAGCCCGGCGACGCGCGCGCGCTTGGCCACGTCGGCGGTCATCGCCACGGAAGCGCCGCCCTCGAGCTGGCGCAGCAATTCGCGCATCGCCGGCGCGCCGCCCTTGCGGCGGCTGCGGTCGGCCCGCCCGCCCGAGCCGCGAACCGGCGTCACGCCCAGCCGACGCAGCGCCGCCGCCTGGGGGGCGGCGTCGCCGCTGCGCGAAATGAGGGCGGCCATCCGCGGAATCGATTTGGGCCACGCGAACGAAATCATCAGGTGTTGCCCATGCCACATCGCGACGATCACCGGCGTCTGACCCGCGATCGCCGCGTCGAGATCGGCGGGCTCGCACTCGAAGCGATTGGTGCGCTGAACGAGCTTGAGATAATGCGCGAGCAGGAAGCCAAGCGCCTCCTGCACGAACTTGCTCCGCGCCAGCCGTTTGAACATCGCCCCCTCAGGCCGGCTTGCGGTTGAGGCTCGGCGGCTCGAGGAGGCGATGGAGATGGACGATGAAATAGCGCGTCTGGGCGCTGTCGACGGTCGCCTGAGCCTTGCCGCGCCAGGCGCTCTCGGCGCTGTCGTAATCGGGAAAGACGCCGACGAGGTCGATCTTGGCGGGATCGCGGAATTCGTGGCTGTCGAGGTCTTTCAATTCGCCGCCGAACACCAGGTACAGATGCTGCCGGGATTCGTAAGAGGAGGCTTCGTCTTGCGTCATTTCGTCAATTCCCTCGGGGAGGCGCGCCGGCGCCGAACAAACGCGGGTTGAGCGCCCCGGCCCGCGAGGGCTTTGCCCCGCGCAAGCGAAAAACGCAACCGCCGGCGCGCGCTCCAGCGCTTTCAAATTTCATGCCGGCCGCTCGGCCAAAACCAGCCGCGCCGCCACGACGAGGGCCGGCGCGAGATGCGCGCCGCACGCCAGCAAGGCGCCGTGGCGCGTCTTATTTGTATTATAGCGTAGGGTTTGTCCATGCGCGTTGGTCAGATGCGCGCCCGCTTCGCTCAAGATCACGTCGGCGGCGGCGACGTCCCAGTCGTGGGCGTTGGCCGAAGCGATGGCGATATCGAGGGCGCCGCTGGCGACCCGCGCCAGACGAAGCGCCAGCGAGGGAATGCGCGGCGCGGCCTCAAATTCGATTCCCGCGGCGCTCGCAAGCGCCGCGATCATGGATTTGGGCCCGCAGACGAGCGCTCTCTCGTGCGCCGGCTGGGCCGAAACGAAGATCGGCGCGCCGTCGAGCCTCGCCCCGCAGCCAAGCGCCGCGGCGTAAGTTTCCCCGAGGGCGGGCGCATGGACCACGCCCGCGATCGGACGCCCGTCGAGGACGAGCGCGATCGACACCGTCCAGCGCGGATCGCCCGCCAGAAAGGCCCGCGTGCCGTCGATCGGGTCGACGACGAGAAGGCTCGCCTTGTCGAGGCGCGCCAAATCGTCCGTCGTCTCCTCGGAGAGCCAACCGGCGTCGGGAAAAGCGGCGCGCAGCCGTTCATGTAAGTAGCGATCGACCGCCAGATCCGCGGCGGTGACCGGCGAGCCGCCGTGTTTGGTGTGGACACGGGCGCTCGTCGCCTCGCCGTGGCTAAAATCGCGCAAGGCGATCTCTCCCGCCCGCCGCGCGGCGTCGGTGATTTCTTCGAGCGCCGAGCGGGCGCGAAGTCGTGCGTCTATCGATGAAGTCAAGCGTTCTTCCGGTCGCGTGTGCTTTAGCCGCGCCGGCGGCGGCGCGCAATGGGAGGGCCATTCGGCCGATCTTAATGACGGAGACGCGACGCCGGCCCAGTCCCTTCAAAATGGCCGTGCGACCACCGCCCGCGCGCCGATCTATGCCGAAACCGACAAGGTGCGGTATACTTTTGAATATCGCGATCATGACCGAGAGGCGCCGATGGACGCATCCGTGAAAACCGCCGCGCCCCAGGTCGGCGCGCCGATCAACCCGTTCAACGTCTTTTGGTCGGCGGCGGCGCTCGCCGCGATGGTCGCGGCGATCTTGATCGGCAACGCCTGGCTGCTCGATTTCGTTCACGTCATTTCCGGCGTGATGTGGACGGGCATCGACCTGTTCATGGGTTTCGTCGTCGGACCAATTCTGCGCGCGGCGCCGTTCGAGGCGCGCCGGGCGATCATTACGCGGCTGGCCCCGAAGACGCTCTTCATCATGCCGACCCTGTCGATCCTGACGGGAACGAGCGGCTGGTTCCTCGCCCGACAGATGGGCTTTCTCGACGTCGGCTATCCCCAATTCTATTGGGTGGCGGCGTCGCTCGCAATCGTCGCGATCCTCACCGTCCAGGGGCTCGGCTATTTGCTGCCGACCAATTTGCGCGTCTATTTCGAATTGCGCAAAAGCGACCCCGACGTCGCGAAAATCGGCGCCATGATGAGCCGCTATTTTTATGTCGTCGCCTTCCAGGGCGCGATGCAAGCGGCGATCATCGTCGTCATGGCGCGGTTCGCCACGGGGCTTTAGGGCGCCGCAGGGCCGAACTTTCGCGGCCCGGCGGGCGCGGCATTGCCTTTCCGGCGCCAAGCGCTATGTAGCCGCCATGAGCAAGACTCCCAAATCCGCCAGCGCCTTCGCCCACCTCGGCCATCCCACGCAGATTCCCGATCGCCCCGACGCGGCGACGCTCGAGCGCGCGCCCAATCCGCACCCGGACGTCGATTACGTCACGCGCTTCGCGGCGCCCGAATTCACCTCGATCTGCCCGGTGACCGGCCAGCCGGATTTCGCCCATCTCGTCATCGACTATGTCCCGGACAAGTGGATCGTCGAATCCAAATCCCTGAAGCTGCATCTCGCCAGCTTCCGCAATCACGGCGCCTTTCACGAGGATTGCACGGTGCGCATCGGCAAGGAGCTGGCCGCGCTGCTCAAGCCGCGCTGGCTGCGCATCGGCGGCTATTGGTATCCGCGCGGCGGCATTCCCATCGACGTATTCTGGCAGACCGGGCAGTTGCCGAAAGGCGTCTGGGCGCCGGACCAGGGCGTCGCGCCCTATCGCGGCCGCGGCTGAATTCGGGCGCGACGGCGGAGGGCCAAGGCCGAAGCTCAAGTGAAATATTAAGCGAGCAAATCGCCGCATCGCATTGATAATGATGCGGCTTGTCCCCCCGCCTTATACCGGGGCTCGCAATTGACGACCCGTCGCGCCGCGCGATGAGCACGGGCGTGACGGCGGTTGGAGGTCCTCAGAATTTGGATTAAGCCGCGCTGCGCGCGCGCAGGCGGCTCAATTTGCTCAGCAGCTTTTGGGCCCGGCGCGGCTTCCCCCGCTCCTTGGGCGCGATCGCCGCCAGGGCGTAGACGCGCGCCCGCAGATCGTCGGCGAGCGCTTGGCGATCCTTGATCGCGGCGATGTCCTCGAAGGGGATCGGCGCGCCGATCGCGACGGGAAGGCTAGCGCCGATGCGCGTCTTCACTTCATGGAAGATCAGAGAAAGCCGCAGCGTCAGACTGACGTGGCTCGCGATTTGGAACAGGCGGCTGTTCTGACCGCCGAACCAGATCGGCACGACCGTCGCCTTCGAGCGCTGGACGAGCTGGCCGACGAACGGCTGCCAGCGCGCGTCGACCGCGGGCTTGCGTCCCAGACGATCGGGCGCGGTGGAGACGCCGCCGGCGGGAAACACCACGACGGCGCCGCCCTCGTCGAGCCGCGCGCGCGCGGCGGCGCGCGAAGCCAGGTTGGTGCGCCGCGCTTCCTCGGTCTCGGCAAAATCGATGGGAAGGACGAAGTCGCGCACCTCGGGCGCGCGCATCAGCACCGCGTTGGTGAGCACGGCGAAGTCCGAGCGGACTTTCTCCACCAGCCAGGAGATCACGATGCCGTCGAGGACGCCGTAGGGATGGTTAGCGACGAACAGCACCGGGCCGGTTCGGGGAATGCGGGCGAGAGCGGCGGCCTCGAAGCGCACGTCGAGCGCAAGGCTGCGCACCGCCGCCTGCCAAAAGCTCTCGCTCGGACGCGGAAAGCGCTGATTGTGAATGTAGAGGCGTTTCAGCTTAGGCTGCCCCGTCGCCTTCTCGACCAGACGGATAAGCCCGCGCTTGACCGGAGAATCGCTCGCGGTCGCGTAGCTGAAGAGATATTCGTCCATCACGCCTCGATATGTCACGATGATGACCGCTCGATGACGCGCACGCGCGGACGACGCGAGTTCTGATTTATACCGGCCGCCGCTTCGCCAAGCGATCGAAATCCTGCAATTCCGCGACGAGCGCCTCGAAATCCTTCAGCGGCACCATGTTCGGACCGTCGGAGGGCGCAGAATCGGGAGCTTCGTGGGTCTCGATGAAAACGCCGGCGACGCCGACCGCGACCGCCGCACGCGCGAGAACGCTCACGAATTCGCGCTGGCCGCCCGAGGACGCCCCCTGCCCGCCCGGCTGCTGCACCGAATGAGTGGCGTCGAATATGACGGGGGCGCCGGTCTCGCGCGCCATGATCGGCAGCGCGCGCATGTCGGAGACGAGGGTGTTGTAGCCGAAGCTGACGCCGCGCTCGGTGACGAGCACGTCGGCCCCGCCGGCTTCGGCGATCTTGGCCACGACGTGCTTCATGTCCCAGGGCGCCAGGAATTGCCCTTTCTTGACGTTGACCGCGCGGCCCGTGCGCGCGGCGGCGACGAGCAGGTCGGTCTGGCGGCAGAGAAACGCCGGAATTTGCAGCGCGTCGACCGCCTGCGCCGCGATCGCGCATTGCGCGGACTCGTGCACGTCGGTGATGACGGGCAGGCCGAGCGTCTCGCGGATTTCGGCGAAGATCGGCAGCGCCGCCTGCAGGCCGAGCCCACGCGCGCCCGCGCCCGAAGTGCGGTTGGCCTTGTCGTAAGAGGTCTTGAAGACGAGGCCGATCGCGCGCCGCGCTGCGATCTCCTTGAGCGCGCCCGCCATCTCCAGCGCGTGGGCGCGGCTTTCGAGCTGGCACGGGCCGGCGATCAGCGCAAGCGGCAACTCCGCGCCGAAGCGAACGGCGCCCGCGCCGCGGCCGACCTGGACGATGGGATTAGTGGGCATGGGGCGAACCGTGCTCCCGCCTCAAATCCGGCGGCGTCGCCTCGGCGACGAGCGCGTCGAGCGCTTCGCCCAGTTTCATCGTCGTCTGCTCGTTGGAGCCGAGCCGTCGGATCGACACGCTGCGCTCGGCCGCTTCCTTGCGCCCGATGGCTATCAGCACGGGAACCTTGGCGAGCGAATGCTCGCGCACTTTGTAGCTGATTTTTTCGTTGCGCAGGTCCGCCTCGACGCGCAGGCCGCGCTTGCGGGCGTGGCTTACGATCTCCATCGCGTAGTCGTCGCCGTCCTGGGTGATCGTGCAAACGACGATCTGCAAGGGCGCCAGCCACAGCGGCAGGTGGCCGGCGTAGTGCTCGAGCAAAATGCCGGTAAAGCGCTCCAGCGAGCCGCAGATCGCGCGGTGGACCATCACCGGCGTCGTCTTCTCGCTGTTGGCGGCGATGTAGAAGGCGCCGAAACGCTCGGGCAGATTGAAATCGACCTGCGTCGTGCCGCATTGCCAGTCGCGCCCGATCGCGTCGCGCAAGACATATTCGAACTTCGGGCCGTAGAACGCGCCCTCGCCCGGATTGAGCTGCGTCGTCACGACGTCGCCGTGGCGCGCCTTGATCTCTTCGAGCACGCGCAGCATCACCGCCTCGGCGTGATCCCACATCTCGTCCGTGCCGACGCGCTTGTCGGGCCGGGTCGAAAGCTTGACGACGATCTTGTCGAAGCCGAAATCCTTGTAGACTGAGAGGATCAACTCATTGATCCCGTGGCATTCCGCGGCGAGCTGATCTTCCGTGCAGAAGATATGCGCGTCGTCCTGCGTGAAAGCGCGCACGCGCATCACGCCGTGCAGCGCGCCGGACGGCTCGTAGCGGTGGACCATGCCGAATTCGGCCAGGCGCAGCGGCAATTCGCGATAGGAGCGCAGGCCGTTCTTGAAGATCTGGATATGGCCGGGGCAGTTCATCGGCTTCAGCGCATAGATGCGCTCGTCCTCGGCCTCGGCGTCCTCGCCGGCGGCGCGCGCCATGAACATGCTCTCGCGATACCAGCCCCAATGGCCGGAAATCTCCCAGAGATGCTTGTCGAGCACCTGCGGCGCGCTGACTTCCTGGTAATCCGCGGCGAGCCGCCGGCGCATGTAGGCGATCAGGGCCTGGAACAGCGTCCAGCCCTTGGGGTGCCAGAACACCGTGCCCGGCCCCTCTTCCTGGAAATGGAACAGGTCCATTTCGCGCGCGAGCTTGCGGTGGTCGCGCTTTTCGGCTTCCTCGAGCTGTTTGAGATAGGCGTCGAGTTCTTCCCTTTTGGCGAAGGCGGCGCCGTAGATGCGCGACAGCATCGGCTTGGTCGAATCGCCGCGCCAATAGGCCCCGGCGACCTTCATCAGCTTGAAGGCGTCGCCGATCTTGCCTGTCGAGCTCATATGCGGGCCACGGCAGAGGTCCGTCCATTCGCCCTGGCTATAGAGCTTCAGCTCCTGATCGGCCGGAATCGCGTCGATCAGCTCGATCTTGAACGCCTCGCCCTTCTTCTCGAAATAGCTCTTGGCCTCCTCGCGGCCCATCACCGTCTTGGTGAACGGCCGGTCGCGCGCGACGATCTCGCGCATGCGCTTTTCGATCGCGGGAAAATCGTCGGGCGTGAACGGCGCCGAACGGAAAAAGTCGTAATAGAAGCCGTTCTCGATCACCGGCCCGATCGTCACCTGCGTATCCGGCCACAGCGACTGCACGGCTTCGGCGAGCACATGCGCGGCGTCGTGGCGGATGAGCTCGAGAGCGCGCGGATCGTCGCGGCCGATGAATTCGAGTTTGGCGTCCGCTTCGACTTTCTCCGCGAGATCGACCAGCGCGCCGTCGCGCACCATCGCGACGCTGCGTTTGGCCAGGGACGGGGAAATAGACTTGGCGATTTCGAGGCCGGAGAGGCCGGGATCGAAGGCGCGCCGCGCGCCGTCGGGAAAAGTGACGTGGATCATAAAGACTCCCAAGGGCTCACTCGCCGATACCAATCGGCGTAAGCGATGGGCGGGGTATAATCGCGCGGGACGCTGAGGGCAATGGCCGGCGAGCCGCATCCCGCGACGCGCCGGACGGGCCCCATTTTCAGGACCGCGGCCATGATTTCAAAGGCTTGCGATGCAAATTGCCGCGACCCGAGGGTATGCGAGGCAGAGCGAACGCCCTCGCATTCGAGCGCGCCGATCACAAATGCTGGCCACATGCGAGCGGGAGCGCGGCGCAGGGAAGCCGCGCCGAGCGACCGCCGTACCGCGGCGGCGAGGACGCTGGCGCCGACTCTCGAGCATCGCGAGCCGCCCTTTCACGCTCAAGCCATAGCCGGAGCCTTCCCATGGCCTCTCAGCTTGGACGAACGCGTTGGACAAGCGCTCAATCTCGATTAGCTTCGAGATCGGCCTTGGTTTTGGAAAAAGGAAAGGCCGGAGGCGGAACGGCTTGCGAGCCTTTGTCGGCGGGAAAATCGACGCGACGTCGAAGGATTTGCTCGTTCGAGCCTTAGCGGAGCCCTCAGAAGGCTGGCGGCGGCCAAGAAATACAAAACGAGACAATAAAACGAAACGGGAGGAACCGGTGAAGTTCGATTACGTGATCGTGGGCGGCGGATCCGCGGGCTCGACGCTTGCATCGCGATTATCGGAAGATCCTGCCGTAACTGTGTGTCTTCTTGAAGCGGGCGGCCAAGGCGACGGCGTGCTCGTGCGCGCCCCTGCCGGCATCGCCGTCATGCTGCCCGGACGGCCAAAAATCAACAACTGGGCTTTCCAGACTGTCCCCCAAGCCGGGCTGAAAGGGCGCCGGGGCTATCAGCCGCGCGGCAAGGCGCTCGGCGGCTCGAGCGCCATCAACGCCATGCTGTATACTCGTGGGCACAGCTCCGACTATGACGATTGGGCCAACCTGGGATGCGAGGGCTGGTCATACCAGGACGTTCTTCCCTATTTTCGACGCTCGGAAGCCAATGAGCGCGGCGCCGACCCACTGCATGGCGGCTCGGGCCCTCTCCATGTCTCGGACCAAGAGAGTCCCCGACCCATTTCTCACGCCTTCATCCAGGCGGCGAGCGAACTGCAATTGCGCACCAACGACGACTTTAACGGGCCGGAGCAGGAAGGCGTCGGTCTCTACCAGGTGACTCAATTCCACAACCGCGAGAGAAACGGCGAACGTTGCTCCGCGGCGGCCGCCTATCTGCATCCTCATTCCGACAGGCCAAACCTCACGATCGTGACAAAAGCCCACGCCACGAAGATCGAATTCGAGGGCAAACAGGCGACGGGCGTTCGATATCGCGTCCGCGGCGCCGAGAAACGAGTTGAGGCCAAACGCGAAATCATCCTGTGCGGCGGCGCCTTCAATTCGCCCCAGCTTTTGCAATTGTCGGGTGTCGGACGACCGGACGACCTTCGGCGCCACGGCATCGGCATCGTGCACGAACTTCCCGGCGTCGGGCAGAACCTGCGCGACCACCTCGATTTCGTCATGGCCTATAAGTCGAAGGACACGGACCTTTTGGGCATCGGCGCGGCGGGAACGGTCGCCTTGGCCAAGCACATCCTGCAGTGGCGGAAGGATGGGACGGGCCTGATCGCCTCTCCCGGCGCCGAAGTCGGCGCGTTTCTGAAGACCGATCGATCGCTCGCCAGGCCCGACATCCAGCTTCATTTCGTCGTCTCGATCATCGACGACCACGCCCGCAAGCTGCACCTGGGATACGGTTACTCTTGTCACGTATGCGTGCTTCGGCCGCGCTCGACGGGCGAGGTGTTTCTGGAAAGCGCGGATCCCATGGCGGCGCCGGGCATCGATCCGCGCTACCTCTCGAATCCCGAGGATCTTCAGGTCTTGATCAAGGGCGCGAAGATGACCCGGGCGATACTGGAGGGGCCGGCGATGGCCAAATTCCGTCACAAGGAACTCTACACAAGGGACGGCATGAGCGACGCCGAGTGGGAGGATCACATCCGCTCGCGCGCGGACACGGTCTATCATCCCGTCGGCACGTGCAAGATGGGCGTCGACGACATGGCCGTGGTGGACCCGCAACTGCGCGTGCGCGGCCTTCGGGGCTTGCGGGTCGTCGACGCCTCGATCTTTCCCACGCTCATCGGCGGAAACACCAATGCGCCCACGATCATGATCGCGGAAAAGGCGGCGGACATGATTCGCGGCAAGGCGCCGCTCGCGGCGGTCCGCTGAAATAGAGCGCGTCACACGATGGCCCAGCCGGCGATGACCGAGCGACTGGTCTTCGACGACTTGGATCAGGCCGTCGCGGGGCTTCAAGAACGCAAAGGCTCCTGGGCGCGGAGTGAGTTTCGCTTAGGCGCGCGGCGCCGCCTTTTACGTGTCCGAGCCGCCGACCGCTTGCGCGAACCACTTGCGCAGCCCCTCCCCGACCCCCTTCGCCCCGAGCGCCGCCGAGGCCGCGTCGAGGCCGCGCGCGATCGCCAGCGGCGCGGCGAGCCAGCCGCCGGCGTTGCGTTCGTCGAGCCAGTCGAGCATGCCGCCGGGAAAGCAGAAGGCGGTCAGCGCGAGAACCGCGTAGATGGCGCGCGCCCAGCTCCAGGGGCTGCTCGTCGAGGGAGGTCGTTGCGGCGGAGGGGTCAATCGCGCCTTCCCTAGAACTGGAAATAGATGAACGGCGCCGAGGCCGAGGGCGCCATGACGACGATCGCATAGAGCAGCGCGAAGCCGAAGGCGGTCTGTAACAGCGGGCCGCGGTCGTCGAGAACGGCGCCGATCGCGCCGCGCGTCTGCCAGGGCACGATTTGCGTCAGCGCGCCGCAGGCGATGAGCGGCAGAACGACCATCGGCATGGTGTTGGGCGCGCCGTTGTCGTTCCACACGCCGGCCAGAAACTGCGTCGCCGCGTCGAGCGAAGGCGCGCGGAAAAACAGCCAGGCGAAGCATACGAAATGAAACGTCACGGCCCAATCGACGACGCGGGCGACCGGACCGACGCCGAAGCGGGCAAAGGCGGCGCTGCGCCGCCAGGCGTGGTCGACGACGAGCGCGACGCCGTGCATCGCGCCCCAGATCAGGAACGTCCAATTGGCGCCGTGCCAGAGGCCGCCCAGCAGCATCGTCAGCAGAAGATTGCGGGCGGTCGCGAGCGCGCCGTGGCGATTGCCGCCCAAGGGGATGTAGAGATAGTCGCGCAGCCAGTTCGACAGCGTCATGTGCCAACGGCGCCAGAAGTCGCCGATGCCGAGCGCGCGATAGGGCTGATTGAAATTCTGCGGAAAGCGATAGCCGAGCAGCGCCGCGACGCCGATCGCGATGTCGGTGTAGGCGCTGAAATCGGCGTAGATCTGGATCGCGTAGGCGTAGACCGCGACGATCAGGTCGAAGCGCGAAAATTGCGAGGGATCGGTGAACACGGGATCGACGAAGCGCACTGCGAGGTAATTGGCGATCACCATCTTCTTGAACAGGCCGCCGAGGATGAGCAGCATGTTCTCGCCGAACGAGAAGTCGCCGGCTCTTCGCGGCGAGGCGAGCTGCGGCAGGAATTCGTGCGCGCGCACGATCGGCCCGGCCACCAGATGCGGGAAGAAGCTGATGTAGAGCACGATGTCGAGCGGCGAGCGCGAGGGCGCGAGGCGCCCGCGATAAACGTCGACGACATAGGAAATCGCGTGAAAGGTCAGGAACGAGATCGCCACCGGCAGCGTGACGTTGACGAAGTCGATCGACGGATTGAGGCCCAGCGCATGCGCCAGGGTGAGAACCTGCGCGATGAAGAAGTCGAGATATTTGAAATAGGCGAGAATGCCGAGGTCGAGCGCGACGCCGAGGCCGAGCGCGAGGCGACGAAAGGGCCGGCGCGCGCCCGCGTCGACATAGAGGCCGACGAAATAGGAGATCGCGCCGCTCGCCAGCAGCAGCAGCAGGAACCGCCAGTTCCACGAGGCGTAGAAGGCCAAGCTCAGCGCGAGCAGGACGACCTTCTTCAAGGTGTTGTAGGAATTCAGACCCCAGACCAACGCGAACGAGAACGCGAAGAACAGCGCGAAATCAATTGTTGGAAACAACATGGGCGCTAGTCTGCGGGCCATCGATCCGCGGGATGAGGAAATCCGCGAATTGGTCGGCGCTTTGTTTATAGCCTTCCAGCGTCATGTGCACGAAATCATGCGCCATGAGCGGCGGGCTGGCGGCAGCCCAGACCTGCGCGCCGCACGGGCCCGGCATCACGGACGACCAATCCCAGAAATCGGCGCCGATGCGCTCGGCGAGCCGCCGTTGCGCCTCGCGCACCTGCGCGAGCTTGGGCGGCGTCGCCAGGCGGCATGGTCCGCCGGCGGCGGCCGGCTGCGGCGTGGGCGCCGCGCGCGCGCCATCGGGCGGACCGATCATGATGATGCGCAGGCCCGGCCGAAGCGCCTGGAGTCTTCGCACGATCTGTTCGTATTGAGCCGAATAGGCCGCGACGTCGAGCGCGTCGTTGAAGCCTTCGTTGGTTCCGAACGCGAGCACGACGATATCCGGCGCCAGCCGCCGCAAGTCGTCGGCGAGATTCTCGGTGGCGAGCTTTTGCAGCAATTGCACCGTCGCGCCGGGGAAACCCAGGCTGACGTAAGAGACGCCGTCGCCTTCGCGAGCGACTTCGACGCCGGTCACCGTCACCGGCGCGTCGCTGAGCGCGCGCACCGCGATGTCGTGAAAACCTCGCGGGCCCGACTGCGAAGGCTGCACATCGAGCGTGGCGCGCTCGTCGGCCGCTCCGTCGAGATCGATCTGCCCGCCGGGCTCGCCGTCGACCAGCACTTCGGCGCGACCCCCGCCGGGTTGCTTGAGAAAGGCCACTTCGAGCCGGTTGTAAGGAAGGCCGCCGCGCGCCCTCAGGCTGAGCGAGGCGCCGGCACGGCGCGCCACCGCGTTGAAGCCGGAAAGGTAGAAGCGGCGCTTTTCGTCCGACTTCTGCAGCGCCTCGTAGGTCCAGCCCTCGGAGGCGTCGCTCTCGAACAGGGCCGACCTCACGCCGAGATGCGGCTTGCCCGGTACGATATAGGCCATCCCGCCGGAGCCGAACACTTGCTGCAGGCGCTCGCGGACGCGGCCGGTGAAATAATCGGCCGCGGTATGGCTGTCGCCGAGCTGCAGGATCGTCAGGCGGCGGGTGGCGAAAATGTCGGGCGTCAGTTCGCCGTAGGCGGAAAACTCAGCCCCCGGCCGATCGGGGGCGGGCAAGGCCGCCTCCAGCGCGGAGAGCGCGCCAAGGCCGCTCGTGCGGCTCGTGGGCGCAGCGTCGACCGTCGGGGCGGCGAGCATCGCGACGCGCAGCAATTTCTCGGCCCGGCTCGGCGGGGCGTCCGTCCGATCAGACGCTTCGGTCGGCGCGGGTCGCTCTCGTGGGCGCCAGACCGCCAGGCGCACATCGGCGAGGGCGAGCGAGGAGACCTCCGGCTTCAGGGGCAGCGTGAGCTGGCTCGCCGCCTCGAGGGATCGCTCGACGGCGGGGTCGCTCGAGGCGGCGCTCACGCCAACCTTCGCGGTCAGGCTCGCGCCCGCCGCGCCGATCAGCAGGGCCACAGCCCATGCGAGCAGCGCCAACGAATTTCGCACTCCCTCACCTTGCTCCCATTTTCTCGCACTCGCTCGCAACGTCACGCCCGCGCTGCTTCAGGCTTTGCATGATGGAGGGATAAAAAGCGTCCATCACCATGTCGTAACCGACGGTGGTGAAGTGAACGCCGTCGGGAGCGCGCACTTGCACCATCGCATTATTCGCGTTGGGCAGAAAGGGCTTGTATTCGTCGACGCCGGCACGCGACTCCCAGGGCGGGACATAGGCGGCGCGCGGCGACCCGACATGCGCGAGCGCCTCGGCGAACAGACGGTTCTTGGCGGTCGCGTCGGCGTTGGCGGCCGAATTGAGCATGACGGGAAGACCCATCACCAGCATCGAGGAGCCATGCGCGAGCGCATTTTGCACGACGTCTTCGACAAGCGCCTCGTAGCGGCTGTCGTAGTCGGGTCCGCCGTATTCGGTGCGCGTCTTCGCGGCGTCGACGATCGATTGACGATCGTTGATGCCGAACGAGCCGACGAACAGATCGGCGCCCGGGTCGGTCGCAATCGCCGCCACTTCGTCCACCCAGTTGTACTGGTCCAGCCGCGTCAATCCCGTCCCGTTCTTCGCGTGACGAATCAATTTAATCTTGTCGGCCAGGCACTTGTCTTTTCCGAGGCGCCGGAACAGCGCCCCCCAGAGCCCGTCCGCCATGGAATTGCCGACAAAAGCGATGTGAACCGGCGGGGGATCGCCCGGCGCGGCCAACGCGGCGCGCGCGCTCGGGCCGCAAGCAAAAACCAAGCTCAATGCGACGCAGACTGTCGACGTATAGACCGTTTTCTTCCACATGCCTTAAGCGCCCTCGGCTGACGATTGCCCTCAGTTCGGCGCGGGCGTGGTTGGCGTCGCCATATCGGCGAGGCGCCTTTTCCTTTTGTGTCCCTTCTTGCCGGACGTCTTCTTGCCGCCGTGGACGACAGCCTTGTGTTCGCTCGCAGCGGCGACGACAACCGGGAGACCCGCGGCCGAGGCCGCTTTCTGCCACATGCGCGCGTAGCCCGCCATAGTAAAGTGCACGCCGTTTCCGGCGTGGAGGGAGCGCTCGCAAAAGCTCGGGTCCTGCAGACTCACGTAGGTTACCGAGGTGCCCGCGAGCTGCGTGCTCAAGACCTCGTCCAGCTTTTTCGAATACGTCTCCCAGGGCTTGAGAACGCAAGGCGGACCCATCCAATAGAGTTTGACGCCTTGCGCGTCGGCCGCCGCGACGATCGCCTCGACGCGCTTGTGAACGTCGAGGGCGCCGGCGCCGCCGACGGCGTCGTTGGTCCCGAGACTCATGAACACCGTCGCGCCGCGCGGCATTTCGCTCAACTGCTTGAAAATGAAGGGCGTGTAAATCGCGACGTTGAACCGATTGGCGGGGGAGGGCAGGTTCGTCGCCAAATGCACGCCCTCCCCGATGCTGTCGCCGATGATCCTCACGTCCTCGGCCAAGGCCGCGCCGGGCGCGCCGAGAGCGAGCAGGAAGCAAACAACGAAACCTCGCAAAGACATAGCATCACCTGGGAGAAGCAGTTTCCTGCACGAGAACACGCCATGGTTAATGGGCGATGAAAACCGCCTTTTTCGGGCCATCGGAGGCGATCGGCCCCTGCCGCCTCGCTCACTCGCAGCGATAGCGCCAGCGCCCGTAGCGCCAGGGACGCATCCACGAGGCGCGCGGCGGAAGCGCCCGCGGCGGCGGATCGAAGCCGGAGGCGCTCCACGGATGGCAGCGACATATCCGCGCAGCGCCCATCCAGCCGCCCGCCCAGAGGCCATGGCGCTGGATCGCCTCGTCCGCATAGGCCGAGCAGCTCGGGAGATAGCGGCACTGGCGCCCAATGAGCGACGAAAATGTCAGTTGATAGAAGCGGATGAGCGCGTGCGCGAGTCGGCGCGGCGCGAGCCGAAAGGCATTCATGGCGCCGGCGCCGGGGCGGCGGGCTGCTTGACTGCGCTCGCCTTGGCCGCGATCTGGCCGAGCGCGTCGACCACCGCGTCGAACGTCAGCAGCGTCGAGGCATGGCGGGCCTTATAGTCGCGCACGGGCTCGAGGACGGCGAAATCGGACCATTTTCCCGAGGGCGGCGGCCCGTTCGCCTTGAGCATGCGCGTCACGGTCTCGCGCAGGGCGATGAGTTCCGCCGGAGTTGCGCCGATGATATGGCGCGCCATCAGCGACGAGGAAGCCTGCCCCAGCGCGCAAGCCTTGACGTCGTGGGCGAAGTCGCTGACGCGACCGTCGTGAAGGCAGAGATCGACGGTGACCGTCGAACCGCAAAGCCGCGAATGGGCCTTCGCGCTTGCGTCGGGCGAAGCGAGCCGGCCGAGCCGAGGAATGTCGGCCGCCAATTCCAGAATGCGTGTGTTGTATATCTCGTTCAACATGATCGCGATGCGCGCGGCTGGTCGAACCGCTCCGTCCTCCTATATAGGAGGCCGTGCGGGCAAAGAAGAGGGCCGGACGGGTCATGGCCTCGCCGTCGCCGAACCGCTGAGAGATCGACATGGATGACATCGTTAAACGGGAGGCTCGGCGCCGCGACCTCCCCCTCAGGCCGAGCCGCGACGAGGCTGAAGCGGCCGTTCGCACCTTGATTGCCTGGGCCGGCGACGATCCGACCCGCGAAGGCCTCCTCGACACGCCCAGGCGGGTCGTCAAGGCCTACGAAGAACTCTTCGCCGGCTACGACGAGGAGGCGGCCCACGCGCTTTCGCGGGTGTTCGAGGAAGTCGACGGGTACCAGGACATCGTGCTGGTCCGCGACATCCCGTTCGTCTCGCATTGCGAGCACCATATCGCGCCCTTCTTCGGAAAGGCGCATATCGGCTATTATCCGCGTCACGGTGTCGTCGGCCTGTCCAAGCTCGCGCGCATCGTCGACACGTTCGCGCGCCGCCTGCAGACGCAGGAGGCCATGTCGGCGCAGATCGTCGAGGCGGTGGACGCCTCGCTCAATACGCGCGGCGTCGCGGTGTTGATCGAAGCCGAACACACCTGCATGTCCATGCGCGGGGTGAAGAAGCACGGAGTCTCGACGGTGACGACGCAGTTTTCCGGCGTCTTTCGCACGCAGCCGAACGAACAGATCCGCTTCCTGACCTTGTTGCGCGGCGCGAGGTGACGCCATGTCCCTGACGCCCGCCGCGATCGACCGCGAGGAAGGCTCGGAATTCGCGCCGCGTTTCTCCGCCGACGGGCTGCTGACCTGCGTGACGGTCGACGCCCGCAGCGGCGAAGTGCTGATGGTCGCGCACATGAACGCCGAGGCGCTGGACAAGACGCTGTCGAGCGGAATCATGCATTATTGGTCGCGCTCACGCCAAAGTCTTTGGCGCAAGGGCGACACGTCGGGGCAGATCCAAAGGCTCGAGGAATTGCGCGTCGATTGCGATCAAGACGCCTTGCTGGCGCGCGTGTCGGTCGGCGGCGACGGCGGCGCCTGCCACACCGGGCGGTGGTCTTGTTTTTATCGGCGCATCGAGAAAACCGGCGACGGTCCGCGCCTGGCGCCGGTCGCGAAAACGTGAAGCGAAAGTGCGCTAACGACGCGTTACGTGTAATATGACCGCGGGCGCGCCATTAACCAATCGGCGAGAGGCGCGTGTTAGCGTTTTCGGCTACCGGCGCACCAGGAAGGACACGGGAAGCCGGATTGTGAGGCGTGGCTATGCCCAGCGCTTTCTTTCGTAAGAGCGAGTCCGAGTTGTTTTCCGGCGGCTCCAGGCCCTCGCGGCCGAGGGTCGGCGTCGCGCTCGGCGCCGGCGCCGCGCGCGGCTGGGCGCATATCGGCGCGCTGCAAGAACTCGTGGCGATGGGCCTTTCCCCGGACATCGTCGTGGGATCCTCGATCGGCGCGGTCGTGGGCGGCTGCTTCGCCGCCGGCCGGCTCGATACCCTCGAGAGCTTCGCCCGCTCGCTGACCAAGCGGCGCGTTTTTGGCCTTCTCGATGTTTCCTTCAACGGCGGCGGGCTGATCGGCGGCGACAGGCTGCGTTGGCGGCTCGAGGAATCGATCGGCGCCATGCGCATCGAGGACTTGCCGATCCGTTACGCCGGCGTCGCCACGGAAATCGGCTCGGGACACGAAATCTGGCTGAAGCGCGGACCGCTCGTCGAAGCGATGCGCGCCTCCTACGCCCTGCCCGGCTTGTTCGAGCCGGTGCGCGTCGCCGGCCGTTGGCTGTTCGATGGCGCCATCGTCAACCCCGTTCCCGTGAGCGTCGCGCGCGCGCTCGGCGCTGATCGCGTCGTCGCGCTCAACATCGCCAGCGAAGGATCGGGCCGCGGAACAGCGATCCAGGACGTGCCTGACGCCGACGAGGCGCCGGTCGCGCCCACGCCGACCGCCGAAGACCCGCGAGCCGGCGTGATGAAAGGCCTTCGCCGCGGCGCGGGAATGCTGCGACGGCAGTGGACGAGCGAAGGGCCGGGCGCTCCCGGGCTCGCTTCCGTGATGGTCAACGCCTTCAACATCACCCAGGATCGCATCATGCGTTCGCGTCTGGCGGGCGACCCGCCCGACGTCCTGGTGAGCCTGAAAATCGGCAAGATCGGTCTGTTCGAATTCCATCGCGCCGACGAGCTCATCGCGCTCGGCCGCGAAGCCGTGCGCAGGGCCCGCGACGAAATCGCCGAACACGTCGAACTGACCCCGGCGAAGGGCTGACGCCGCCCGCGACGCAACGAGCGCCGCCCCGTTCCCAGGTGGCGGGAACGAGGCGACAGCGCGAGGAATAGGACGCGTTCAGGCGCTAGCGATATATTCCCGCAACGCCTTGCGCTCGGTGTCGATCGCGTTCACGTGCCGCTTGACGACGTCGCCGATCGAAACGATGCCGACGAGCCGACCGTGCTCGACCACCGGCAGATGGCGAAACCGCCCCTCGGTCATGATCTCCATGACGTGGTCGATCGAAGCGTTCTCTGTCACGGTGGTGACCTTCAATGTCATATGCCGCGAAGCTGGCTCCTCGAGCGCGCTCGCGCCGCCGTTTCCGATTGCGCGGACGATGTCGCGCTCCGACACGATGCCGAGAACGCTGATCGCCGCATCCGACACGACGACAGCGCCGACGCCCTTGGCGGCCAGCAGCGCCGCGACCTCCTTCACAGTGCGATGGGGCTGGGTCGTCACGACATCCCTGCCCTTTTCCCTGAGAATCCGCGCAACGGTCATTCGGGCCTCCCTCGTTCCGCGGTCTTCTGCCGAGACCGCCTATTTAATAAGCATGCGCCGGTCCATGCGTGCGATCAAGCGTAATTCTAAGCATCGCCGCGCGGCGATCGGGCGAGAACGAGGCCAGCGCCACGCGTCATCTCAGTCCCGCGTCGACGATGAGGCATTGCTTGGTGATCATGCGGCTGTCGTCGGCGGCCAGGAACAGCGCCATGCGCGCGATCTCGTCGGCGAGCAGGATGCGCGGCAGGCATTGGCGCGCGACGATTTGCGCGACATCGGCGTCGCTGAGCCACAAGCGGCGTTGGCGCTCGGTGACGACCGCGCCGGGCGCGATCGCGTTGACGCGAATATTGTCGGGGCCGAATTCGCGCGCCAGGCTCCTCGTCAGGCCGACGACGCCGGCCTTGGCGGCGGAATAGGCGGAAAGGCGCGCCATCCCCGTCATCCAGGCGATCGAGGAAAAATTGATGATCGAGCCGCCGCCGATTTCGCGCATCGAGCGGCGTGCGATCTGCGCGGCGAAAAACTGATGCTTGAGGTTGACGCCCATCGCCCGATCCCAATCGGCCTCGGTCGTCTCGTCCACGTCCTGCCGCGCGTCGTTGGCGGCGTTGTTGACGAGGACCGCGATTGGCCCGAGCCTTTGCCGCGCTTCCTCCATCGCGGTTTCGAGCGCCGCGAGGTTCGTCACGTCACATTCGAGAAACAAGGGCTCTTGCGGGCCGGCGGCCAGGCGCTCGACCACGTCCGAGGGCTCGTTCCTCGCGATGTCGACGAAGGCGACGCTCGCGCCTTGGGCGACGAAAGCCTCCACCATCGCAGCGCCGATCCCCGAACCGCCGCCGGTAATGAAGACGACGCGGTCGCGTAGGCTGGGATAGCGGGCGTAGGGCAAGGGGGTGGCCCTTTGGGTTGAATGGGGGGCGCCAGACTAGCAGCGCCGGACGATGGGCGGCAAATGCGAGCGGAGCGGGCCGGCGAGGGCGGCCAAATCGAAATTCACGCTACCGCGTCGCCCGCCGAGCTTCGCTTGGCTCAGCGCCCTTTCCCCTTCATCAGCGCCAGCAGCCCCTTGAGCAGCGCGGCCGGACTCGGCGGGCAGCCGGGGATGTGGAGGTCGACGGGCACGACGTCGCCGACGCCGCCGGCGATCGCGTAGCTTCCGGCGAAGACGCCGCCGTCCTTGGCGCAGGCGCCCGAAGCGATCACCCATTTGGGCGCCGGCGTCGCGGCGTAGGTGCGCTCCAGCGCCTCGCGCATGTTGCGCGTCACCGGCCCCGTCACCAGCAACACGTCGGCGTGACGCGGCGAAGCGACGAAGCGCAGGCCGAAGCGCTCGAGATCGTAGAAGGCGTTGCCGAGCGCGTGGATTTCCAGTTCGCAGCCGTTGCACGAGCCCGCGTCGACATGGCGGATCGACAGGCTGCGGCCGAGACTGGCGGTCGCGGCGCTCGTGACCTGCTGGGCGAGCGCGGCGAGTTCGGGATCGTCGGCGTCGGGCGCGCTTTCCGTGAGCGGGCCATGAATCACGCCTTCGAGCAGCACGCGGCGCATCCTCTCCCCCTCCCCTTACAGATCGTGCCCGGAATAGGAGCAGTTGAACGACTTGTTGCAGATTGGAAAATCCGCGACGATGTTGTTCTCGATCGCCGCTTCCAACAGCGGCCATTGGAACCACGAGGGATCGCGCAGGTGACAGCGCGCGATCCTTCCGTCCGCATCGAGACGGAGGTTGACAAAGACATCGCCGCGAAACCCCTCGACCAGCGCATGGGCTTCGCCGGGCGCGCCGCTCGGCGCCATCTCGACGCGAACCGGCCCGCCGGGCAGGCGATCGAGAATCTGCGTGATGAGCCGCAAGCTCTCCTCGACCTCGCGGATGCGCACCCAAACGCGCGCGTTGACGTCGCCTTCGCGCAGCGACGGCACGTCGAAGCGCAGTTCGTCATAGGGCGCGTAAGGGTGGTCGCGGCGCGCGTCGAACGCGCAGCCCGAGGCGCGGCCGATGACGCCGCCGCAGCCGAACCGCTGGGCCAGTTCGCTATCGAGCACGCCGGTGCGCACCGTGCGGTCCTGCAGCGAAGCCGTGTTGTCGTAGAGTTCGACCAGCCTGGGAAACCTGTCGCGGATGAGCGACGCGAGATCGCGCAGCGCCTGGCGCCCGCCGAGGTTGAGGTCCACGGCGACGCCGCCCGGCGCGACCGCGTCCATCATCAGCCGATGGCCGAACGCCCCCTTCGCCGCGCGCAGGACGCGCTCGCGCAACACGCCGCAATGGGCGTGCATCAGGGAAAACGACGCGTCGTTGCAGATCGCGCCGAT
This sequence comes from uncultured Alphaproteobacteria bacterium, assembly GCA_963842835.1. Classification (GTDB taxonomy): domain Bacteria; phylum Pseudomonadota; class Alphaproteobacteria; order Rhizobiales; family Beijerinckiaceae; genus Roseiarcus. The sequence continues at coordinate 43,953 of CAWJIB010000002.1, forward strand.
GTCGCCGAGATGGTTGGCGAGCCGCTCCAATTCCGCCATCAGCGCGCGAAGCCAGGCGGCGCGACGGGGAATCGCGATTCCGAGCACGGCCTCGGCGGCGCGCGCGAAGGCGATTTGGTAGGCGACCGTGCTGTCGCCGCTGACGCGGCACGCCAATTGGGCGCCACGCGTCAGGTCGGCGCCCGCCATCAGACGGTCGACGCCCTTGTGGACATAGCCGAGCCGTTCCTCCAGCCGCACAACGGTCTCGCCGGTGGCGTGAAAGCGGAAATGGCCGGGTTCGATGATTCCGGCATGCACCGGCCCGACGGGAATCTGGTGCAGGCCCGCGCCGTCCGCGCCGAGGAAAGCATAAGGCGCCGGCGCGGCCGGGCTTGCCTCGCCGGCGCCGAGGGGATGGCGGATCGGCCAGCGGCCGTGATCGAGCCATGGCCGCGCATCGCGCGCGCCGACCGCCGTGAGGCCGTGAAGGTCGCACAGTGCGCGTTCGAGGCGGATCGCGGGCGGATGCGCGACGCCCACCGAGGGGAACTTGCCGTCGACGCAGGAATAGCTCACCAGCTCCAGATCGGCGCGTCCGGCCGACGACAGCGCCATGCGCGCCTCGGCTCCGTCGCCCCAGAGACTGACGAGCCTGGCCTCTCCTGAAGCGAGCCGCAACGCCGCCTCGCGCCAGGCGCCCTCCCCGACTTCGCGCTCGCCCCCGATCTCGTCTGGCGTCGTCATGCCGGCTCCCCTAGCGCAACAACGCTGCGACGTGCTGAAACCACGCGACCAGCGGCGGCGGCAGATAGAGGCCGGCCATGAGAACGAGGCCGAGATGGGCCGCGATCGGCAGCGGCGATGCGGTCGAATGCTTCTCGCCCGGAGTCGGCTCGCCGAACGCCATGCCCTGCAAGCGCAGGATCAACGCGCCGAAGGCGAGGAGCAGTCCGAACACCAGCGGAATGGCGAGCCAGGGCGCGCGCGCGAAAGTCGAGCTCACCACCAGGAACTCGCTGGTGAAAATGCCGAGCGGCGGCAGCCCGGCTATGGCGAAGACGCCGAGAATGAGGCTCCAGCCGAGCGTGGGATGGGAGACCGTCAGGCCCCGGATGTCGGCGATTTTCTGCGTTCCCTTGGCTTGCGCGATATGGCCGACGGTGAAGAAGATCGCCGACTTGGTCAGGCTGTGCATCGTCATATGCAGCAGCCCGGCGAAATTGGCGAGCGGCCCGCCCATGCCGAAGGCGAAGACGATGATCCCCATGTGCTCGATCGAGGAAAACGCGAACAGGCGTTTGATGTCGCGGCGCCGGTAGAGCATGAACGCGGCGAAAATCAGCGAGACGATGCCCAGCGTCGCCATCAGCGGGCCGGGCGCGATCGCATTGGCGTTGGCGTCGAGCAGTAGCTTGAAGCGCAGCACCGCATAGAGCGCGACATTGAGCAACAGCCCGGAAAGAACCGCGGAAATCGGCGTCGGGCCTTCCGCGTGCGCGTCCGGCAGCCACGCGTGCAGGGGCGCGAGGCCGACCTTCGTGCCGTAGCCGAGCAGCAGGAAGACGAAGGCGAGGTTGAGCAGCGCCGGCTCGAACTCCGGGACGCGCGCGATCAGCGTCGTCCACACCATGCCGTCGAGACCTTCGCCGACGACCGGGCGCGCGGCCATGTAGACCAGGATCGTGCCGAACAGCGCCAGCGCGATGCCGACGCTGCCGAGAATGAAATATTTCCACGCCGCTTCAATCGCCTCGTTCGTGCGGTAGATGCCGACCATCGCCACCGTGGTCAGCGTCGCCATCTCGATGGCGACCCACATCAGCCCGATATTGTTGGCCACCAGCGCCAAATTCATCGCGAACAGCAGCGCCTGATACATCGCGTGATAGAAGCGCAGATGGGTCGGCGTCAGCCGCCCGATTTCCAATTCGTGCGCGATATAGCTCGCGCTGAACACGCTGGTGGTGAAAGCCACGAAGGTGTTGAGCACGATGAAGACGATGTTGAGATCGTCGACCAGGAAATAGGGTCCGCTCGCCGGTTTGATAAGGAAAAACGACGACGCCGCCACGAAGGTCGTGAAGGCCGAGATCATGTTGACGACGGCGGAAACCCGGTAGGCCGGCAGAAACGCGAGCAGCGCCGCCGTCGCCGCCGGCAGCGCGAGGATCGTCGTCACCCCGTCGAATGCAAACGCGATCACTCGCGGTCCCCCTGGAATTGGTCGAGCGCGCGCGCATCGACGGTCTCGAACCGTTCGCTGATGCGAAACAGGAAGACGCCGATGACCGTGAAGGCGACCAGCACGGAAAAGGCGACCGAGATTTCGACCACCAGCGGCATGCCCTTGGCGCCCGCCGCGGCGAGGATCAGCCCGTTCTCGAGCGACATGAAGCCGACGACCATGCTCACGGCGTTGCGCCGCACCACCATCATCAACATTCCCAGAAGCACCACGGACAGCGCGAAAGCGAGATCCTCGCGCGCCAGCGCATCGGCCTCGCTCACCACGCGCAGCATCACCACGACCGACAGCGCGACCAGCGCCAGGCCGGCGAGCATGGTCGGACCGATGCCGACAACGTTCTCGACGTCCCTGTGGATGCCGAGTCTGGCGATGATGCGATGCAACGCCACCGGAATGATGATCGCCTTGAACGCGAGCGCGATCGCCGCCGTGACGTAGAGATGCGGCGCGGCCTGCACATAGGCCTGCCAGGCGACCGAGAGCGACAGCACGACGGCTTGCAGCGCGAAAACGTTGAGAAGCGCGAAAAGCCGGTTCTGATAGAGCAGCAGGAAACTGACGAGCACCAGCGCGCCGGCGAGCAGATGCGAAACGTCGAAGGACAGCCCCGTCATTTCAGGCTCCGCGACACGAACAGCAGCAGCGCGCCGAGAAAACCGAGCATGAGCGCCGCGCCGAGAAAATCCGGCACGCGAAAGACGCGCATCTTGGCGATGCTCGTCTCGAAGACCGCGAGCATCAGGCCGGCGACCCCCAGTTTGACGACATAAATCCCGGCCCCGAGAAGGCGAGCGCCGACGCTGGCGTTGGCGATCGCCAGGCCCCAGGGCGTGAAGACACAGACGATCAGCGAAATGTAGAGCAACAATTTGAGCATCGAGGCGAGCTCGATCACCGCCAGATGGCGCCCGGAATATTCGAGGATCATCGCCTCGTGAACCATGGTCAGCTCGAGATGGGTGGCGGGATTGTCGACGGGGATGCGGCCGTTCTCCGCGATCGCGACAATGATCAGCGCGATCAGCGCCATGCCGAGCGTAACGCGCAAGCCGACCGCTGAGGACGCCATGAAGGCCGCCACGGTGGAAAGCTGCGTCGAGCCCGCGATGAGCGCGAGGCTGAATACGATGACGATCATCGCGGGCTCGGCGAGCGTGGCGAACATCGCCTCGCGGCTCGAGCCGAGGCCGCCGAAACTCGTGCCGACGTCGAGGCCCGCGAGGGCGAGGAAGAATCGCGCGGCGCCGAGCAGGGCGATGATGGCGATGAGATCCGCCGACCAACTGAACAGCAGCCCCGTCGCGAAGGTCGGGATCAGCGCGGCCGCGACCCATGTCGAGGCGAAGACGAGATAGGGCACAATGCGGAAGAGCCAGGACGCGCTTTGCGCGACGACCGCCTCCTTGCGCGCCAGACGGGCGAGATCCCGGTAAGGCTGGATCAGCGGCGGGCCTTGGCGGCGCAGCAGTCGCGCCTTGGCCTTGCGCACGAGGCCGGTCAGCAGCGGCGCCAGGCCGATGACCAGAAGCATCTGCAGCAGCTGGAACACGAGATTGACGGCCAGATCGATCATGGCCACGCCGCAAGTATGAGAAGAAGCGCAACGAGCGCGCCGAAAACGACGCTCAGATATTGCCGGATGGTGAGAAACTGCAGCCGGTTGAGGCGGATCGACAAATTGGTCACCGCACCGACGATGGGCAGATAAATTGCGTCCCAGATCGGATCGCGCAGCGCGAAGTGGTAGCTCGCCGGGCGCATTTCGCCCGGCGCCGGCATGTCGAGGCTTTCCCGCCCTCTGAAGACGAAGCCGCCCAACACGCGCCGGATCGGCTGACTGAAGCTCTCGGCGGTGTACTGCGCGGCGGGACTGGGTTCGGGAAAGCCACAGTCCCATGCGGGCGCGCGGCGCAACGCGTCCGAAGCCAGGCGATGGATCGCCGAAGCGGCGAGCGTCGCCGAGGCGACGATGAAGATGAAGACCAGGAGACCGTTGTAGGAACTGCGGCTTTCTGCGATCGGCGCAATCGACAGCCAGGGAATCTTCGCCTGCATCGGCATGCTGGCGCCGGTCACCGCCAGCGCGACGGGCTTCAGCGTGTCGATCACGGCGCCGGGGAAAATCCCGGCCAGGAGGCAGAGAACGCCAAGCGCGCCCATCGCGACGAGCGAATAGCGATCGACCTCGCGCGCGGCTTCGGCCTCCGGGCTGCGCGGCCGGCCGAGGAAGGGAATGCCGAAGGCGCGCACGAAGCACGCCGCCGCGAGGGCCGCGACCAGGGCGACGATCGCGCCGACCGCCGGCGTGAGCAGTTTCAGCGGCCATTGCGGAAATTGCGGGCTGAGCAGAATGGCTTGCAGCATGAGCCATTCCGAAACGAACCCGTTGAGCGGCGGCAGCGCCGAAATCGCCGCGCAGCCGACGAGCATGAAGAAGCCCGTAACCGGCATGCGATTGAGGAGGCCGCCCAGCCGTCCCATACGCCGCTCTCCCGTCGCGGTGAGCACCGCGCCGGCGCCCAGGAACAGCAAGCTCTTGAATAACGCGTGATTGAGCGAATGAAATAGCGCCGCCGTCATCGCCAGAGCCGCCGCGCCGCCCATGCCGCTCGCCTTGAAGGCGAGCGCGAGCCCGAGAGCGACGAAGACGAGGCCGATGTTCTCGATCGTGCTGAATGCGAGCACGCGCTTGAGATCGGTCTGCGCCAGCGCATGCAGCACGCCGATGAGGCCGGTCGCGGCGCCGACCGCGAGCACCGGCACGCTCCAGCGCCAGTCGGCCGGGCCGGCCAGATCGAAGACGATGCGGATGAAGCCGTAGACCGCGACCTTGGTCATGACGCCGCTCATCAGCGCGGAAACATGACTGGGCGCGGCGGGATGGGCGAGCGGCAGCCAGACGTGCAACGGCGCGAGCCCCGCCTTCGACCCCGCCCCCGCTAAAGCGAGCATCAGGGCCAGGGCTGCGACCCCCGCCGTCGGGCTGGCCTCGCGCATCGCCTGAAAGGTGTAGGCGCCGCTCGCTCCGGCCAGCAGACCGAACGCCAGCAGCAGCGACATCGTGCCGAAACTCGCCATGACGATATAGACATAGCCCGCGCGCTGATTGCCGGGTTCGCGGTGATGCGCCATGACCAGCGCCCACGAGGCGAGCGACATGAACTCCCACGACAGGAGGAAGGCGTAGGCGTCGTCCGCGAGCAGCACGAGATTCATGCCGGCCAGAAACGCCGGAAAGAACGGCAGCACACGCTCGGGATCGTGCTCGTGGCGTCCGTAGCCGAGTCCGTAGAGGCTCGCGGCGACCGCGCCGAGGTTGACGACTGTCGCGAAGAACGCCGAAAGCACGTCGAGACGAAAATTCGCGCCGATCCACGGCAGGCCCAGCGGAAGCATGAGCGCCGCGGGGGCTTGACGGCCGAACAAATGGCTGGCGGCCGCGACAAGCAGGACCGAACAGAGCGCGAGCGCGGCGGCGTAGACGAAAACGCTTCCGTGCTTGCGTTTGGCCACGACCATCGCGACGAGGCCCAGCGCCAGCAGAGCCGCGTCGCAGCCCAGGAGCACAGAGAGCGCGCTCATCGGCGCGCGACTTCCCTTGGGGAAGGCGTCTGGGATCGCCGCGCGGCGCGAGGCGGATTGCTGAAATGACGAGACATTGGGGCGATCGACCGAATCTTTAGGTCCGCTTGCATGCTAGCGTGCCGGCGGGGTCCCGCGTCAAGACAAGATTTCTGCTCCTTTCGCGCCGCGACACGTGGCCGCGCCCGCCGCGGCGATCATCGCGCGGCTCGCAACAGGGCCAGAAGCTCCCGCTGCATCGTCTCGTTGCCGCAGCAAATCGAGCCGGTCTCGAGAAAATTGGCCTCCCCGTCCGCGCCCGACACATAGCCGCCGGCCTCGCGAACCAGCAGCTCGCCGGCGGCGATGTCCCAGGAATGGAGACCGCGCTCCCAGAAGGCGTCGAACCGCCCTGCGGCGACGTAGGCGAGGTCCAGCGAGGCGCAGCCCATGCGCCGGATATTGACGACCCGCGCCATCACCGCCGCCAGTTCGGCCTTGAAGCGGGGATGCTCGGCCGCCTTGCCCAGATGCGGCACGCCGCAACCGATGAGCGCCTGCGACAATTCGCGGCGCGCGGCCACCCGCAGGCGGTGGGCGCCGCCGAAGGCGCCCTGCCCCTTCTCGCTCACGTACATCTCGTCGCTGGCGGGATTGTAGACGACGCCGGCGACGATCTGCCCCTCGCGCTCCAGCGCGATCGAAATCGCGAAATGCGGGATCGCGTGCAGGAAATTGGTCGTCGCGTCGAGCGGATCGATATGCCAGGTGTGGCTCTTGTCCGAGCCCTCGACCACTCCGCTTTCCTCCATAACGAAGCCGTAGCCGGGGCGCGCCTTGGCAAGCTCCTCGAACAGAACCTTTTCCGCGCGCTTGTCGGCGAGACTGACAAAATCGCCGGGCCCCTTCATCGACGCCTGCAACTGCTCGATTTCGCCGAAATCGCGCTTCAAGCCGCGGCCCGCCTTGATCGCGGCGTTGGTCATGACGGTCATGAGGGCGGAGCGGATCATCGAGCGGGGTCCGGAGGGGAATAGGCGGCCGGAGGCTTACGGGAAGCGTCGCGGCGACGCAACCTCGAGCGGGGGTCGTTGCGGATTTCTCCTTCTTGCGCCGCCCCGCGGCCGGCGTCATCATAAGCGAGAAAAGCGGTCGCGCGGCGATCGCCGAGCCGCCCGGAGCGAGGCAATGAGCGATGTCGATCAGCGTCCGGAACGTCGCGAAGCTCGTCGGCGTGCGACAAGGCCGTCCCTCCGGCTGCTCCTGATCGCGGGGCTTTTGAGCCCCGCTTTCGCGCAAGCCGCCGAGCCGAGCGGCTGCGACAAGTTCAAGTGGCCGATCGCCCACGAGCAATCGGCGCTCTCGGCCCCGCAGGCGACGCGCCTCGAAGCCGGCGCGGTCCTGGCCTTCGACGCCGCCGCGAGCGTGCATCTGGCCCGCCTGGCGGAGGCGAAACTCGAAATGCCGCCGGAAAGGGCGCCCAAAGCCTCGGCGAGCTACGCCGGCGCGATCAAGCTCAATGCGCCGGGCGCGGCGGGAACCTACAAGGTCAGCCTTTCCGGCGAGGGTTGGATCGACGTCATCCAGGACGCACGCCTCGTCAAGCCGGTCGCCTTCAGCGCCGCGCTGGACTGCGCGGGCCTGCGCAAGAGCGTGAAGTTTCCGCTCGAGGCGAAGCCGCTCACGATCCAGCTCAGCGACGTCAAGACCCCCGATATTTCCCTCATCGTTTCGCCGGAATAGCGGCTGCGCGCCTTCGCGCGCCGTTCCGGCGCCCTCCTGGGCGCGCTTCCAGAGTTAGTTTGCGGCGCAAACGCCCGACAAAGCCTTCGTGACAATCCAGCCCCGCTCAACCACCGCGCGATAAATTGCGATCCGTCCAGGGCGGACGAAACGAGACGGGCGACAACCATGGCTTCATTAAGGGCGCCGCGCGCGACGATCGTGCATGCGATGAATCCTGCGGCCGGCGGCGGCTTGGCTTTCGCGCATGCCTTGAAAATCACGTTGGCGTCCAAATCCCAATTGTGCCTGCTTCATGTACGAGGCGAAGACGACGCCTATTTCTCGCGGACGCAGGGGCTTCGCCAAGTGCGCGACGCGCTCGTGCGCTGGAACCTGCTGGCGAAGGACGCGCCGTACGATCACTGGGAAGAGCAACTCGACTTGCAAGTGTCGAGCGTGAGCATCACGGCCCGCAACGCGCGCGCCGGCGTCTTGGAGTTCCTGGACGACCGGCAATGCGAACTTGTCGTGCTCGCCACTCACGAGAACAGGGCTTTGACCCGTTGGCTCGACGTTTCCGTCCAACAAGGCGTTCTGCGCAAGGCGCGCATGATGAGTCTTTTCCTGCGCGACGGCTCGAGGGGATTCGTCGACGTCGAGACCGGCGCCCTAGCCTTGAAAAAGGTGCTCGTCCCGATCGACGGCGCTCTGCCGTGCGCTGCTGCGATTCGCCGGATCCAGGCGATCCTTAAATTGATCGCTAGCGACGCCCCCGTCCAGCTTCTGCATGTGGGCGACAGCGCTCCCAAATTGGCCGACGAGAATGGCGAGCCTCTCAACCTGCCGATCATCGTGCGCAAGGGTCCCGTGGTCGACACGATACTCAAGGTCGCGGATGATCTGAAGGTCGACGTCATCGCGATGCCGACTGCAGGGCGACACGGCCTGCTCGACGCCGTGCGCGGAAGCACGACCGCGCGCGTTCTCGACGACGCCAGCTGGCCCCTCCTCGCTGTCCCCGTCGGCTGACCCCATAGGCGAAATCCGGCGCGAGCGCCCGAGGCCGTCGGCGCCTCGAACTTTGGACCGCTCTCGCTCACCCGACCGCGGACGAGCCGCCCCGCGCGGGAAATGCGCGCCCTTGAGAATCCCGCTCGCTCTGCTAAAAGCCGGCGCCGGCGCCGCGCGCCGCTCACGCCCAAGGGAGGATTTCATGTCGCAGCCGCCGTTCCGCGCCGATCATGTCGGAAGTTATCTTCGGCCGGAGCGGCTGAAAGAGGCGCGCGAGAAGTTTTTCGCCAAAACCCTGCCCGCCGACGAACTGCGCGCGATCGAGGACGAATGCATCCGCGAGGTCGTGCGCTCGCAGGAAAACGTCGGCCTCAAGGGGATCACCGACGGCGAATTCCGGCGCACGTATTTCCACGTAGATTTTCTCGAGCGCCTCGACGGCGTCGAGACCCATTACGGCGAATTCGTCGCCAAGTTCCGCAAGGACGACGGCTCGGAAGTCGGATTCAAGCCGCCGACCATGCATGTCGAGGGCAAGATCCGTCATTCCCAGCCGATCCAGGGCCGCGATTTCGATTTCCTCAAGAGCGTCGTCACGAAGACGCCCAAGGTCTGCATTCCCGCGCCCTCGATGCTGCACTTCCGCGGCGGCCGCGACGCCATCAGCCAAAGCGTCTATCCCGACATGGAGGCGTTTTACGACGACCTCACGGCCGCCTATCGCGAAGAGATCGCGGATCTGGCCGCGCGCGGCTGCCGCTATCTGCAGCTCGACGACACCAATCTGGCCTATCTCTGCGATCCCAAGATTCGCGAGACGACGCGCGCGCGGGGCGACGACCCGGACGCTCTGGTTCGCCTCTATTGCCGTCTGGTCAACGATTCCATTCGCGACCGGCCCAAGGACATGACGATATCCGTGCACTTGTGCCGCGGCAATTTCAAGAGCGCCTGGGTCGCCGAGGGCGGCTACGAGCCGGTCGCGGAAATCCTGCTCAACGAAATGAAGATCGACGGCTTCTTCCTCGAATACGACGACGAACGCTCCGGCGATTTCGCGCCGCTGCGCTTCACCCCGAAGGGAAAGACGATCGTCCTCGGCCTCATGAGTTCGAAACACGCCGCGGCCGAGAGCAAGGACGAGGTCAAGCGCCGCATCGAGGAAGCTTCGCAGTACGTTCCTCTCGAGCAATGCGCGCTCAGCCATCAATGCGGCTTCTCCTCCACGGCCCACGGCAACGATCTGACCGAGGCCGACCAATGGAAGAAGCTCGCGCGCTGCGTCGAGATCGCGCGCGAGGTATGGGGCGAGGTCTAACGCCTCGCCGCGCCGCCGGCTTCACCCGATCGCGAAGACGGCGCCGCCGATCGCCGGCGCGATCGGAGGAGCCGCATCGGCGTAACAGGCGAAGCGTCAGGGGGCGACGACAATGAAGCCGGATATTGAGATCGCGCGCGAGGCCGCGCTCGCGCCCATAGCGGCGGTCGGCGCCAAGCTCGGCATCCCGGCGGAGGCGCTGCATCCTTACGGGGGCGCGATCGCCAAGATCGACGACGGCTTCCTCGCCGCGCTCGGCGGCAAGCCGCAGGGCAAGCTCATTCTCGTCACCGCGATCAGCCCGACGCCGGCGGGCGAAGGCAAGACGACGACAACGATCGGTCTGGGCGACGCGCTCGCGCGCATCGGCAAGCGCGTCGCGATCTGCCTGCGCGAGCCCTCGCTCGGGCCGTGCTTCGGCGTGAAGGGCGGCGCCACGGGCGGCGGATATTCGCAGGTCGCGCCGATGGACGAGATCAACCTGCATTTCACCGGCGATTTCCATGCGATCACCGCCGCGCACAATCTGCTTGCCGCGATGGTCGACAACCACGTCTACTGGGGCAATGCGCTCGACATCGATTCCCGTCGCGTCGTCTGGCGACGCGCGCTCGACGTCAACGATCGCGCGTTGCGTGAAATCGTGGTCGGGCTCGGCGGCGTCGGCAACGGGTTCGCGCGCGCGGACGGCTTCGACATCACCGTAGCCTCCGAAGTGATGGCCGCGTTTTGTCTCGCCGACGGCCTCGACGATCTCGAGGCGCGGCTGGGCCGCATGGTGGTCGGCTATTCCCGGGCCAAGAAGCCGGTGACGGCGGGCGATCTCAAGGCGGCGGGCGCGATGACGGCGCTGCTCCGGCTCGCGCTGCGCCCCAATCTCGTGCAGACCCTGGAGGGCAATCCGGCGCTGGTGCACGGCGGGCCATTCGCCAATATCGCGCACGGTTGCAACTCCCTCGTCGCGACGCGCGCCGCGCTGAAGCTCGCCGATTACGTCGTCACCGAAGCCGGATTCGGCGCCGATCTCGGCGCGGAGAAATTCTTCGACATCAAGTGCCGCAAGGCGGGGCTGAAGCCCGCAGTCGCGGTGATCGTCGCGACGGCGCGCGCGCTCAAGATGCATGGAGGCGTCGCCAAAGCCGCGCTCGGCGCCGAGGATTTGGCGGCGCTGCAAAGAGGGCTCGCCAATCTCCAACGGCATATCGCGAACGTCAGGAAATTCGGCCTCGACGTCGTCGTCGCGGTGAACCGTTTCGACGCCGACGCCGACGCCGAGCTCGCGCTGATCCGGAGTTTCGTCGCCGGCGCCTGCGGCGCGCGGGCGGTGATTTGCGACCATTGGGCGCGAGGCTCCGCCGGCGCCGAGGAGCTGGCGCGCGTCGTGGCCGAGCTGACGGACGCTTCGCCGCTGTCGTTTCGCACGCTCTACCCCGACGCAATGCCGTTATGGGACAAGACGCGCCTGATCGCGCGCGAGATTTACGGCGCGAGCGATATCGCCGCCGAGGCTCGGGTTCGCTCGCAATTCGACGAACTGCAAGCGGCCGGATACGGCGATCTGCCGGTTTGCGTCGCCAAGACGCAATACTCATTTTCCGCCGACCCGAGCCTGCTCGGGGCGCCCAGCGGCCATATCGCGCCGATCCGTGAGGTCAGCCTGCGCGCGGGGGCGGGATTCGTCGTCGTGCTTATGGGCGACATCAGAACCATGCCAGGACTGCCGCGCTCGCCGGCGGCCGAGAGAATCTTCGTGCGCGACGGCCGGATCGAAGGGCTCTTCTGAGCGGCGCCTCAATCCGGGCGAACGACGCCCTTCGTGAGGATGATGTTGCCGTAGAACCGGCGCTCGCCCGTGGCGACGATCGCAAAACATCGGCGCGCGCGCTCATAGAAGGCAAAGCGCTCGAGACTCCCGATCTTGAACTGCGGCCCTTCGCGCCTCGCGACAATGGCGCGGAACTCCGCGAAGATCGGCAGCTCGGCGTCGGCGTCGCCGACGACCTGCATGCGCCAGCACGCCTCGGCGACGAAGGTGTCGAGCGGGAGAACGCTGAGCACGGCGTCGAGCGCGCGCGTCGCGTCGGCGGCGTCGAGCCTGACCACGTCGGGCCCCGCCGATTGCGCGGGATAATTGGCGTCGACGATGGCGATTTCATCGCCGTGCCCCATGGCGCGCAGGACATAGAGAAGATCCGGGGTCAAAAGCGGGTCGATCGCTTTCAGCATCGCCACAGCTCCTCGAATGGCGTCAACGCGGCGTCGGCGCGTCGGCGCGCAACAGCCCTTCGGCTTTGAGAGCGCGCCACAACGCCGGCGGAATTTGGGCGTTCAGCATCTCGGCGTTGCGACGAACCTCGCCGGCCTTTTGCCCGCCGGGGATCACGCTGAGAATCGCGGGATGGCTGAGCGGAAAGCGAAGCGCCGCCTCCGCGAGCTTCACCTCATGGACCTTGCAGATCGACTCGATTCGGCGCACGCGCTCGAGCACGGCGTCGGGCGCCGGTGCGTAATTGTAGAACGCTCCACGCTTCGGCCCGGTCGCGAGAATGCCGGAATTGAACGGTCCGCCGATGACGACGCCGATGTTCCTTTCCACGCAGTAAGGCAGGAAGCTCTGCAGCGCCTCCTGTTCGAGCAGGGTGTAGCGGCCCGCCAACAGAAAAATGTCGAAATCGCCGGAACGCGCCAGAGTCTCCGCGACTTCCCATTCGTTGACGCCGGCGCCGATGGCCTTGATCGCGCCGCTCTCGCGCAGCTTGATCAACGCCTTGTAGCCGCCCTCCAACAGTTCGCGAATACGCGCGTCCGACGCCGCCTTGCTGCCATGGGTGAAGACGTCGACGTCGTGCGCGTAGAGAATGTCGACATGATCGACGCCGAGCCGCTCCAGCGAAAACTCCAGCGAGCGCATGACGCCGTCGTAGGAATAGTCGAAGATCTCGCGCCGCGAGGGCGTCTCGAAGAACGCGCCCTGGCGCGAGCGCCGCTCCGGCGGGCAGACCTCGAGCAGACGCCCGATCTTCGTCGAGAGCAGATAGCTGTCGCGCGGCTTGGCGCGCAGGAACCCGTTGAGTCGCGTCTCGGAAAGGCCGAGCCCATAGAGCGGCGCGGTGTCGTAATAGCGGCAACCGGCCGTCCAGGCGGCGTCGAGCGTCGCCCGCGCTTCCTTTTCAGTCAGCGGCCGATAAAGATTGCCCAGCGGCGCCCCGCCGAATCCCAATTCGGTAAATTGCAGCACGGCGCCGGACCGCGCCGTGAATTTCCGCTTGCGACTTGCCCGCGCATGCGTCGCCCCCGCCATCGCCCCCTCCGCATCTTCGAACGTTCGTGCATCCGCCGCCGCCAGCGAATGCCGTGCGATCCACGTCGAGTCCCCGCCAATTCAGCATCGGGGCCGCGACTTCCCGCGCCAACGCGCTAAAGGTTGTGAGTTTCGCTTGCAATGCCGCGTCAACGCAAGACAATTGTCGCGGCGTTCGAACGACGCCGGAAAGAGGGAGACTTCGATGATCACGCATGCATTGGCCGTCTCTGTCGCCATGGCCGCCTTGGCGAGCCCCCGCGCGGCGCACGCGATGTCGCTGACGAGTCCCGATATCCAGCCCGGCGCTCGCATCCCCGACGAATATACGTTCAACGGCTTCGGCTGCTCGGGCAAGAATGTTTCGCCGGCCTTGAGCTGGTCGGGCGCCCCCGAAGGCGCCAAGAGCTTCGCGCTCACCCTCTACGATCCCGACGCGCCGACAGGCAGCGGCTTTTGGCATTGGGTGATGTTCAATATTCCCGCTGATATCACCAGCCTCGCCAAGGGCGCGGGCGATCCCAAGAGCCACAAGGCGCCCAAAGGCGCCGTGCAGAGCCGCAACGACTTCGGCATGACCGGTTACGGCGGCCCCTGCCCGCCCAAGGGCCACAAGCCGCACCGTTATCAATTCACGATCTTCGCGGTGGACACCGAAAGGCTCGACGCGGACGAGCACGCCTCGGGAGCTCTCGTCGGGTTCAACCTGAACTTCCATACGCTGGCCAAGGCCACCTTGACCGGCGTCTGGGGACATTGACGCTACGTCGTTCGTGGGCGGGCGCGACGGGAAGTCTCAGCGCTCGCGACGAGCTTGGTCCTGATCGGCGATAAAGGCCTTCAGTCGGCGCAGTGCGGGATGGCCGGGCGCGCCGAGGGCCAAGTTGTCGTGTATTTTTTCCAGCCCCGTCCGCGCGACTCTCCATCCCGCGCGCGAGGCGCCGAGAATGGTCAGCGTGTTTTCGATCGCCCGATTGACGATTTCTTCGATCTTGTCGGCCATCGCATTCTCCGAAGAGCGAAAGTTCGGAAATGCGCGGCGCAATTGCGGCGCCGGTTACGTAAGGCCTGACGTGCGCCGGAATGGGACGGCCCGCGCGCCGCGCCAAATTAGCGCGGGCGCTCAGGCCGCGCCGCGCTGCGTATAGCCGAGCCGCTGATTCAGGCGCTCGATCAGGCTTAACGCCGCGTCGGCGACGACGGCGCCCGGCGGAAAAATCGCGTCGACGCCCGCCGCGCGCAGCGCTTTGAAATCCTCGGCGGGAATCACGCCGCCGACGACGAGCATCGTTTCGCCGAGCCCGACGGCGCGCAACGCCGTCTTCAGCGCCGGCGCCAGCGTCAGATGGCCCGCGGCGAGCGAGGACACGCCGACGATGTGGACCTGCTTTTCCGCCGCGAGCGCCGCGACTTCCTCCGGGGTGGCGAACAACGGGCCGATCTCGACGTCGAAGCCGAGATCGGCGAACGCCGAGGCGATGATCTTCTGGCCGCGGTCGTGGCCGTCCTGACCGATCTTGGCCACGAGAATGCGCGGACGCCGGCCGTCGTTCTCCGCGAAGGCGCGCGTCATCGCGATAATGCGCTCGTTGGCCTCGGCGCCGGCGCCGGCGCCCGATTCGGCGAGATAGACGCCGGAGATCGACTTGATCTCGGCGACATGCCGGCCGAACGCCTTCTCCATCGCCAGCGAAATCTCGCCGACCGTCGCCTTGGCGCGCGCCGCCTCGACGCAGAGATGCAGCAGATTGGCCTCGCCCCGCGCGCCGTTCGTCAGCGCTTCGAGCGCGGCGCGCGTCTTCGCTTCGTCGCGTTCGGCGCGCAGGCGTTGAAGCTTTTCGATCTGCTGCGCGCGCACGCTCGCGGCGTCGACCTTCAGGACATTCAGCTCGCGCTCGACATTGGGCGGGAACTTGTTGACGCCGATTACCGTCTGCTGGCCCGAATCGATGCGCGCCTGCGTGCGCGCGGCCGCTTCTTCGATGCGACGCTTAGGCAGCCCGAGCTCGATCGCCTTGGCCATGCCGCCGAGCGCCTCGATTTCGTCGATATGCGCGCGCGCCTTGGCCGCGAGGTCCGCGGTCAGACGCTCGACGTAAAAGGAGCCGCCCCACGGATCGATGACCCGCGTCGTGCCGCTTTCCTCGATGAGGAAGAGCTGAGTGTTGCGCGCGATGCGCGCCGAGAACGGCGTCGGCAGCGCCAGCGCCTCGTCGAGCGCGTTGGTGTGCAGGGACTGCGTATGCCCTTGCGTGGCCGCCATCGCCTCGATCTGCGTGCGCACGATGTTGTTGAACGGGTCTTGCGCGGTCAGCGACCAGCCGGAGGTCTGGCAGTGCGCGCGAAGCGGCAGCGACTTGTCCGACTTCGGCCCGAAGCCCTTGACGAGGCCCGCCCAGAGCATGCGCGCGGCGCGCAGCTTGGCGACCTCCATGAAGAAATTCATGCCGATCGCCCAGAAGAACGACAGCCGCGGCGCGAACTGGTCGACGCTCATGCCCGCGGCGACGCCGGCGCGCAAGTATTCGACGCCGTCGGCGAGCGTATAGGCGAGTTCGAGGTCCTGCGTCGCGCCCGCCTCTTGCATGTGATAGCCGGAAATCGAGATCGAGTTGAACTTCGGCATATGTTTCGCCGTGAAGGCGAAGATGTCGGCGACGATGCGCATCGAGGCCGCAGGCGGATAGATGTAGGTGTTGCGCACCATGAATTCTTTGAGAATGTCGTTCTGGATGGTGCCCGACAGCGCCGCCATCGGCACGCCCTGTTCCTCGGCGGCGACGATGAACAGCGCGAGAATCGGCAGCACCGCGCCGTTCATCGTCATCGACACGCTCATCGAGTCGAGTGGAATGCCTTGGAACAGCGTGCGCATGTCGTAGATCGAGTCGATCGCGACGCCCGCCATGCCGACGTCGCCGGCGACGCGCGGGTGGTCGGAATCGTAGCCGCGGTGGGTCGCCAGGTCGAAGGCGACCGAAAGCCCCTTCTGCCCCGCCGCGAGATTGGCGCGGTAGAAGGCGTTCGACTGCTCGGCCGTGGAGAAGCCGGCGTATTGGCGCACCGTCCACGACTGATTGACGTACATCGTGGGATAGGGGCCGCGCAGATAGGGCGGAAGGCCCGGCCAAGTCTCAAGAGTATCGAGGCCCTGCCAATCGCGCGAGTCGTAAAACGACTTCACGTCGATGCCCTCCGGGGTGAGCCAATGGCGCGGCGCGGCGGGCGTCGGCGTCGGCGCCGCGGAGAAGGCGATCGAAGCGAAGTTGGGTATCGAGCTCATGAACCGATCCTTCGAAGGCGGTCTAGAATTCCACGCCCAGCCGGCGAAACGTCCGCTCGAGCGCGGCGACGGCGTCACAGCCCGAGAAAATGAACTCGTCGACGCCCGCGCCGCGTAGGGCCGCTTCACGCTCGCCCGCCTCGCCCGCCAACACGAGGCAGCGCGCGCCGGCTTTCTTCAGGGCGAGGGCGAAGCCTTGCGCGTGTTCGCCGTAGCCTTCGTCGCTTCCGCAAAGGCAGGCCATTGCGGACCCGCTGGCCGCGAAACGGGCGGCGGCCTCCTGCGCGTCCGCCGCGCCGGCGTCGGCGAGCGCTTCGACGCCCCCCGCCTCGAAAAGCTCGCGCGCGAAGTTGACGCGCCGTCCGTGCGCGGCGGCCGAGCCGATCGCGACGAGAAAGACCCTCGGCCGGACGCCCTCGCGCGCCAAGACGGCGTCCGAGGCGTCGCGAAGCCGCTCGAACGGCTCGGCGATCCGCAACCGCGCCATCGGCGGCGCCAGCGCCTCGCCGGGATAGGCGAAAGCGGGCGCCGGGGCGGGCAGAACCTCGGCCTTGGCTTCGGCGAGATCGGGATGGGCGCTGACGCCGGTGATCGGCGCCTTCAGGCTCGCCGCGTCGCGCGCGAGCGTCGCCGCCGCCTGCGCGACCGCTCGCTGAAAGTCGCCGCTGAGAAGCGCGCGCGGCGCTCCGCCTTCGGCCTCCAACCCCTGGAACAGCATCCAGGCCTTTTCGCACAATTCCCGCGTAAGCGCCTCGAAAACGCCCGCGCCGGCGGCGGGATCGGCGACGAAGCCCAAATGCAACTCTTGCAACAGGATGAGCTGCGTGTTGCGCGCCAGGCGGCGCGCCAGCGAATCGGGCAAGCCGATCGCCTGAGTGAACGGCAGCACGCTGACGCTGTCGGCGCCGCCGAGGCCGGCCGAAAACGCCGCCGTCGCGCCGCGCATCACGTTGACGTAAGGGTCACGCGCGCTCAAAACGCGCCAAGCGCTTTCGGCGTGAATCCGCGCCGGCCGCGGCGTCAGGCCGCTGGCCTGCGCGACCCGCGCCCAAGCCAGGCGCAGCGCGCGGAACTTGGCCAGCGTGACGAATTGGTCCGCGTCCGCGGTCAGGCGAAACGCGATCGCCGCCTGCGCGTCCTCGAGCGCGAGGCCGTTTTCGCCGAGCGCGCGCAAATAGGCGACCGCCGCCGCGAGCGCGAAGGCGACCTCCTGGGCCGGCGTTCCCCCGGCGGCGTGAACCGCGCGTCCGTCGGCGACGACGAACGGGCCGGCGAACCCCTTCGCCTTGAGAAAAGCTACGATCTTGGCGAGCGAGCGCGCCTCGTCTTCCCATGCGCCCGCGGCGCGCCCGCTGCGCGCGAGAGCGCCGATGGGATCGAGCCCAAAGTTGAGATCGAGCGTTTGCGGATTGGCGCCGCTGCGTTCGACGAGACTGGCGAAGCCGGTCGCCTGGCTCTCAGCCTGCGCGCCCAGATCGAGTTCGAAGCGCAGCGGCCCGTCGAATTGCACGCCTTCGAATGCGCGGTGCAACGTCGCGGAATCGAATTTGGCGAGGCCGAAGCCGTAGGCCCCGGCCGCGCCGGCGAAAACGACTTGCAGCCCGTCGGCGCCGTTGGCGAGATCGTCGAGCGCCTGTTCGTTCGCCGCGGCCGCGTCGGGGTGGTCGAGGCGCGCAAGCGCCCGCCAGGCGCCGCCTTCGCCGCGCGGCGCGCGCGGACCCTCGCGCCGGGGATAGAGCGGTTGCAACGCAATCGCGTCGGACGTTCGCGAGACGAGCCTGTCGAACGGCCCGCCCTTCAGGGAGGCCTCGGCGGCTTTGCGCCAATCGGCCTCGCTGAACGCCTCGAACGCGCCCGAAAACTGCGTCACGCCGGCCCCCGTCTCAAATGAATTGCGACAGTCCCGGAATCGCCGCCGAAATTTCGCCGAGGACGTCGTCGCCCGCCGTCTCGCGCGCGTAATCGAAGATCTGTTTGCCCACGGCTTGGATCTGGCCCATGCCCAGGCCGAGCCCCATCAGATCGCTGCCGAGCGCCATCAGGCCGCCGCCGCCCATCGCGCCGGCGCCGGTGCCCATCAGGCCCTTGACGGCGGGGCTCATCCCCTCGCCGGCCGTCGAGGCGATCGACGCGACGATGGCGTTGAGCGCGGGGGCTTTGGCGAGCAAGGCCTCGACCGCCTGCTCCGGCGCCTCGCGCTTGATGAAATCGACTACCAAGCCGACAGCCTGACGTGCAGTGTCGGGCGTCGTATCGGCCGCCGCAGCGACGCGGGCGAGCAAATTTTCCATTTCCGGCTCCCATCGAGTCTTACGCCGCCGTCGGGCGCGCGCCTCGCCGGATGTCGCCGCTCCACGCGACAAAATCAAGCGCTGAAATCACCGTACACGCGCCCGGCCTCGCGCGCGAAGCTGGAAAAAGGGCTGAGCCTCCTCGGGGGTCCGTCCCGGCCGGCTTCTCCGACGCGGTCCCAGCGGATCGACCTTGCGGCGCCGCAACAAAAGAGCCATGAAACCTTCACATTGCTAAATGCGCTGAATTTATCTTCAGAGCCGCGCTGCCCGGCAATATGCGAGAAGATTCGCGATTTTATGCGGATTTCGCTCGGAAATCCGCCCATTATGAACAAATTGCTAAAATTCTCCGAAAAGATGTATGCATTTTTCGCATGCCTGGGCGGCGGCACCCTGCCCTTCTCGATCGAGATCGGGGCGCCTATGTTGCAGCGCACAGGCAGAGTCGGCCGCCGTCCGGCGGCGCTCGGCCAGAAGTTTCTAAGAATGGAGGGTCCAATGACCTCGCTCAAGACCATCGCCGAGAAGTTGAACGCTTGGCGCCGCTATCGCGAAGCCGTGCGCGAATTGTCGCAGCTGAGCGATCGCGAACTCGAAGACATCGGCATCCGCCGCGGCGACATTCACTTCGTGGCGCGCGGAGCGCTCGCGCAGTAATACCGGACGCGTCCAGTCCTCCCTCCGGACGCGTCCGCCGCGTCGGGCGACGCCCGACGCAACAAACGCCCGCCGGATCCTCCCCCGGCGGGCGTTTTCTTTTGTTCGGCCGCAGGCGCGCCGCTGGCTTGACGAAGCGGCGCGGCTTTGTGACAAGCCGCCATGCATCCAATTCATGTCATCGGCGGCGGCCTGGCCGGCTGCGAGGCGGCTTGGCAGATCGCTCGGCGCGAAGTCCCCGTCGTCCTGCACGAGATGCGCCCGCTGCGCAGCACTGAAGCGCACCGCACCGAGCGCCTCGCCGAACTCGTCTGTTCTAATTCCTTTCGCTCCGACGACGCGCTGAACAACGCCGTCGGCGTCATCCACCGCGAGATGCGCGCGCTCGGTTCCCTCGTGATGCGCGCGGCCGACGCCCATCAGGTGCCTGCCGGCGGCGCGCTGGCGGTCGACCGCGAGGGTTTTTCCGCCGCGGTCGAGGCCGCGATCGCTTCGGAGCCCCGCATTCGCGTCGAGCGCGGCGAAATCGCCGCCCTGCCGCCGGACGACTGGGACAATGTCGTTATCGCCACCGGGCCGCTGACCTCGCCGGCGCTCGCCTCGGCGATCCGCGCCGTGACCGGAGAGGAGGCGTTGGCGTTCTTCGACGCCATCGCGCCGATCGTGCATCGCGATTCCATCGACATGTCGATCGCTTGGCGGCAGTCGCGCTACGACAAGGCTGGTCCCGGCGGCACGGGCGCCGATTACCTCAATTGCCCGCTGAGCCGCGATCAATACGAGGCTTTCGTCGACGCTCTGCTCGCAGCGGAAAAGACCGAGTTTCGCGAGTTCGAGGGCACCCCCTATTTCGACGGCTGCCTGCCGATCGAGGTGATGGCCGAACGCGGGCGCGAGACCTTGCGCCATGGACCGATGAAGCCCGTCGGGCTCACCAACCCACACGACCCCAAAATCAAACCCTACGCGGTCGCGCAGTTGCGCCAGGACAACGCGCTCGGCACTTTGTTCAACATGGTGGGGTTCCAGACCAAACTGAAATACGCGGAGCAAGCGCGCGTGCTGCGCCTGATTCCCGGGCTCGAAGGCGCCGAATTCGCGCGGCTCGGCGGCCTGCATCGCAACACCTTCCTCAATTCGCCGCGCCTCTTGGATTCGCGGCTGCGCCTCAAGGCCGCGCCGCGACTGCGCTTCGCCGGGCAGATCACCGGCTGCGAAGGCTATGTCGAGAGCGCGGCGATCGGGCTGATCGCCGGCCGCTTCGCCGCCGCCGAACGGTTGGGGCGCGCGCTCGCGCCGCCGCCGCCGACCACCGCGATCGGCGCCCTCGCTCAATCACATCACCGGCGGCCATATCGAGGCGATCGACGCCGGCCCGCGCTCGTTCCAGCCGATGAACGTCAATTTCGGCTTGTTTCCGCCGATCGAGGAGCCGCGTCTCGACGAGGCGGGCAAGCGCCTGCGCGGGCCCGAACGCGGCGCGGCGCGCAAGCGCGCGCTGTCGGCGCGGGCGGAAGTCGATTTGGCGAAGTGGCTGATCGAGGCGAGCTGACGCTCGCGCGATCGCTCCGCGGCTCGCCCGTAAAGGCCTGGAGCTCACGCGGCGTTACAGGCCGCCGGGACCGGCGCCGACCATTCTGCGCCGGGTTTGCGACGGCAGCTCTCCGAAACGCTTCTCGTACTCGCTGGAAAACCGGCCGAGGTGGGTGAAACCCCATTTCCCCGCGATTTCCCCGATTGCGCCGATCGAGGTGGGGTCTCGCAGCTCCTGACGCACGGCGCTCAAGCGAATTTCACGCAGATACGCCATCATCGGCATCGCCTTGAAACGCCGGAAGCCCGAATTGAGGGCGCGCACGCCGACCCCGCATTCGGCGGCGATTTCGCTCGCGGACACGGGCCGATAGGCGTTGGCCCACATGTACTCGATCGCCCGCTTCACGTAATAGGGCGAAACGGCTGTGACGGGAACGCGAAGTCCGTCGGAGAAGCGATGGGGAACGCTTTCGAGCAATAGCGCGATCATGGTCTCCTTCATTCGCTGCATGGCGATGGGCGATCGGAGCAGCGGCGCATCGCCCGCAAGGCCGGCCTGGAGCGCCCTCGCCAACGCCGTGATCGCCAAGCCGGCGCCCTTGGCGAGGTCGATGTTTGGCGCGAATTCCAACGGCCTCGTCACCGGCCGCTCGATCAGCTCGCTCAAATGCCGGACCATTTCCCGCCGATCGACGCCGATCGCCAGTAAATTTGCTCCGTTCGGAATAGACGTGTTCCGAAAAGTGGGAGTCCTCGCCGAAGCCCGCCATGCCGCGGTGCGGAAGCACCCGCCCGGAGCCAGCCTTCAAATCGACGGCGCCCTCCAGGGCGATAAAGAGACTATAGATGTCCAAGCCCGACGCCCTCGGGCTTGGTCAACACGCCGCCGCCCGGCACGATCGCTTCGAAAAAGAAATCAAAATAGTAGGCCCTCATGTCGAAGGAAAAATCGCGGCCCGTCGCCGAGCGGGCGAACACGGGCGTCAAATATTCGCTTGGTCAGGATTTCGGACAGCTCTTCGGCGTCATGACTGACAATGCTGAGTCAGCGTCCGTTCTTTGGTCTTCCAATTCATGTAGGCTTTTTTCTCAGCTTTCGAACACCAACCCTCTCCGCTCGTCCCAATCGCGGAGCCCGGCTCGAAATTGAAAGGGGAATGAGGGGTCGCCTCCGGCGCTGATTCGCGTTCACGTCCAGATGAACCGTGAATTTGCGCTTAACGAAAGCTAATCCGCCGCTGCGCCGTTCTTCAAGCACACGGCCTATCCAGATCTGGATTTGACTGTCCGAATACAGCATCAAAAAAATTCGCCCCAAGCTTAGCGACTGCGATTGCGGCAGCGCAATTAACCATTCGTTAAAGCGGCGCTCACACAGTCGTCCGCGGCAAATCGACGCATAATAGCAACGCGGAAGTTTGTTGGCTATCCAGCCCGGGTTAATTGTCAGACAGCTTTACAATCCATTGTTTTGTTTGAGTATCCTGATGACGTGTCGATCCGGATCAAGCGCAAGCGGCCGATCGAGGGCATGACGCCGTACGTTCATTCCGGTTTCGATCCGGATTCTCCGCCCCATCAGTCAGGCCTGCACGACGGCTTTCGCGCCGCGGCGGGAACAAGCGCGCCAAACAAGGAACCAACATCATGGCGGATTCGACTCGCAACGAAGCGTTTTTAAATGAGCGTCTGGATTTCATCGGCTTGAACCAGCAGGCCCGAGCGACGCTGAGCAAGTTGCAGCCGCTGATCCAAAAATCGATCGGACCGGCGCTGGACGCCTTTTACGAGAAAGTGAAGGCGAATCCCGAGCACACGAAAATTCTTCGGCGACGACCGCCACATGGCGATGGCGAAGGGCGCCCAGGAGCGCCACTGGGGCGTCATCGCCGCCGCCAATTACAGCGACGATTATGTGAGCGCGGTCAGAAAGATCGGCCAAACCCACGCGCAAATCGGCCTGGAGCCGCGATGGTATATCGGCGGCTATGCGGTGGTGATCGAGCAGCTCATTCACGCCATCGTCAGGGATCAGTGGCCTCGTCTCATGCAGATGGCGAAGAGCCGTCCGGAGGGCATGGCCGACGCGCTTTCGTGCCTCGTGAAGGCGGCGATGCTCGACATGGATTTCGCCATTTCGGTTTACATGGAGACGCTGGACGACCAGCGTCGCAAGGCCGAGGAAGCGGGACAGGAAGCGATCAAGCAAGAGCGGGCGCTCGTCGCCAATTCGATCGGCGTCGCCTTGGCCACGCTGGCGGGCAAGGACCTGACCTATCGGCTGTCGACGCAAATGCCCGACGCTTATCGCAAGCTGCAAGCGGATTTCAACGGCGCGATCGAACAGCTCGAAGACGTGATGAAGAGCGTGACCGGCAGCACGAGCGCCATCAATTCGGGCACGCGGGAAATCTCGAGCGCCGCCGACGATCTGTCGCAACGCACCGAGCAGCAGGCGGCGAGCCTGGAGGAGACGGCGGCCGCGCTCCATGAGATCACCGCGACCGTGGAGAAATCCGCCGAAGGGGCGAACCACGCCCGTCAGGTCGTCGCCGCCGCGGACGAAGACGCCAAGAAGAGCGCCGTCGTGGTGCGCCAAGCGGTCGAGGCGATGGACGCGATCGCCAAATCGGCGCAGCAGATCAGCCAGATCATCGGCGTGATCGACGAGATCGCGTTCCAGACCAATCTGCTCGCCCTGAACGCGGGGGTCGAGGCGGCGCGGGCGGGCGACGCCGGCCGCGGCTTCGCGGTCGTCGCTTCCGAGGTGCGCGCGCTGGCGCAGCGCTCGGCCGAAGCGGCCAAGGAGATCAAGGGCCTGATCTCGGCTTCGACCACCCAGGTCGATCACGGCGTCAAGCTGGTGGCCGAGACCGGCAGGTCGCTGGAGCGGATCGTGACCCAGGTGGCCGAGATCAACGGCGTCATCGGAGAAATCGCCTCGGGGGCCAAGGAGCAGGCGACGGCGCTCGCCGAAGTCAACACGGCGATCGCCCAGATGGATCAGGTGACGCAGCAGAACGCGACGATGGTCGAGGAATCGACGGCGGCGAGCCATTCGCTGTCGCAGGAGACCGAACAGCTTTCGGACCTGATCGGCCAGTTCCGGGTCGGCCGGCGCGCACGGCGACGACGCGATGCGCCGCGAATTGCAAAAGGCGGCGCCGCACGCCTTCCGCCAGCCGGCCAACGCCGCGGCCGCACACAATCCTCGAGCGGAACCGCGCAAGACGCCCGCGAGGGCGGCCCGCGCGGCGCCCAAGGCGCGCGTGAACGGAGCGCCGGTCAGCGACGATGCCGGCGGATGGCGGGAATTCTGAGGCGCTCGAAAAGCGCGACGGCCTCATAAGATCTTACAGGCTGGCGCCGCCGAAGGCGCCAGCCGCGGAAATAGGAAACCCTCATGGCTCCTGTGTATGTGCAGGCGTACAATGATTTCGATGCGTATTTGGCGGCGCTCGACCAGCATACGATTGTCGCGGTCACCGATCGCGCCGGCAGGATTATTCACGCCAACGACCGCTTCTGCCAAATCAGCGGCTATTCGCGCGACGAACTAATCGGCAGCCCAACACAGCATCGTCAATTCCGGCCATCATCCCAGGGAATTCTTCGCCGCGATGTGGCGAGCGATTAGCAAGGGAAAGTCTTGGCGCGGCGAAATATGCAATCGCGCCAAGGGCGGTTCCATCTATTGGGTCGACACGACCATCGCCCCGAGACGGGACGATTCTGGAAAGGTCATCGGCTTCGTTTCGATCCGTTACGACGTTACGAAACGCAAAGAGGCGGAACTTGCGCTCGCTGAGGAAAACGCAAAGCGTCGCAAGGCCGAGACGCTGCTGCGCGACCTGTTCGAGGCCATCCCGGATGGCCTCGTCGCATTCGACGAAAACGATCGCCTGACCCACTACAACGAGGCCTACAAGAAGTTCTATGCGCTCGCCGCGCCGGCGATCGTAAAAGGCGCCGGTTTCGCCGACATACTCGAATACGCCGTCGACCACGGCCAATTTTCCGGGCTCGGGGACGATCCGGAAGTCCGCAAGGCGTACGTGCAGTTTGTCGCAAACAGGCGCCGCCATCCCGATCGTCCGGTCATTCAGCAGTTGAGCGATGGCCGCTGGCTTCAGCTGCAAACGCGCCGGTCGAAGACCGGCCTCACCGTGGGCGTTTGCACGGACATCACGGAAATCAAGCGAGCGGAAGGGACGATCAAGGCGCAGGCCGAGCTCGATCCGCTGACCGGCCTGTTTAACCGCACGGTGCTTCTCGATCGCTTGTCGAAAGCCCTGTCCACCCGTCGCCGGGTCGGACAATCCGGCGCCCTCGTGATGGTCGATCTCGATAATTTCAAGCACGTCAACGACACGCTCGGCCATGGCGCGGGCGACGAACTCTTGACCGCGCTGGCCCGCCGCTTCAGCGAGGCGCTGCGCAAATCGGACACCATCGCGCGGATCGGCGGCGACGAGTTCGCGATCGTGTTGCCCGATGTCACGAAAATCGGCGAAGCTGAAAAAATCATCGGAAAGCTTGTTTCGCGGCTCAATGAACCGATCGTTCTCGGCCGTCGAACCATCCGTCCCAGCTGCAGTCTCGGGGTGACGTTTTACCCCGTCGATGGCCATACGCCGAAGGACCTCCTCAAGAACGCCGATATCGCCCTGTATCAAGCCAAGGCCCGCGGACGCGGCAATTGCTGTTTCTTCGATTCGGACCTTCGCGTCGGCTTGGAGCGCCGCCAGGCGAGAGGCGACGCTCTGCGCGCCGCTTTGGCCAACGACAAAATCGAAATCGCCGTTCAACCTCAGTTCGATTTTGAAAGCCGTCGCCTCGTGGGTTTCGAGGGCCTCGCGCGATGGAGGAACCAGGGTCAATACGTTCCGCCGTCTGAATTCATCCCGATCGCCGAGGAGACGGGCCTGATCGTTCCCCTGGGATACCGCATAATGGACAAATGCCTGGCGTTGGCCCGCGAATTCCAGGACCGGGACTGCGACACAGGACGGATCGCCGTCAACGTCGCCGCATTCCAGCTCAAGCAGGACGACTTTGTCGAAAGAGTTAAATCGCTGCTCGACAGTCACGGGCTGAACCCGACGACGCTGGAGATCGAGGTGACGGAGAACGTCCTGCTCGATCGCGCCGGCGACCGAATCGCGCACTCATTGCAAAGCCTGCACGATCTGGGCGTCGCGATCGCTCTCGACGATTTCGGCACGGGATATGCGTCGCTCTCGCACTTGAAGCGCTTTCCCGTCGATCGCTTGAAGATCGATCGATCGTTCGTGCACGAGATCGAATCGCGCTCCGAAGACGCGATCATCGTGCGCGCCATCATCAATCTCGCGCATAACCTCGGAATGGAAGTCGTGGCGGAAGGGATCGAGACGCCGGCGCAATTCGAGTTCCTGCGTGAACAGGGCTGCGACATCGCGCAAGGCTATCTCATCGGCCGCCCCATGAACGCAGACGCCGCGAGAGCTTTCGTCGGCGGCGGACCGCGGCGGCGCGGATCGCACAAGCGCAACGAGCCGACGCTCGCCGCGTGAAGGTTACGACCAAGTCTTCGACGCCAACGCCGGCGAAGAGACTATAGAGAGTATGCGACCGCTAAGCAACGGGACGTTGACGGCTACGTCACGGCTTGCGAAAACGCATAACAATATCTTCAGCTATATTTTACTATCTTTTAATTATATTTTGGTACCGAGGCACAACTGCCCCTCGCGTCTTTCGCGAAATACTGACTGTTATGGTGCATCATGACCATCAGTTGGAAGAATCTCGGCGTCCAGGCGCGCTTCATGGCGATCGCCGCCGTCGGCGTGCTGGCGATCGCCGCCGCGACGTTGGCTGTCATCAGCTGGTCCGAATATGCGTCCATGGAAAGCAAGTTGCGCGTGCTTTCCGAGAACGAGTTGAGGTCGCTGAACGCGTTGGTGGAAACCGCGATGCAACAGCGGGTCGACGATCTGTAGCGCGACAAACTGGATGGGAAAGCAGCGACAATCAGGAAGGCCATTTTGGCGGTCGCGGCGGAGGGATGATTGTCGCGGCGCGACGATAACGCAAGCGGTATTTTCCTGTCGTGTGACTTGATTGTCGCGGAGCGACAATCATGAGGATCCTTTGATTGTGGCGCGCGTCGGCGGGCGTCCCGCTTCGCGCGCTTTGTCGAGCGCTTCCTTTCGCCGATAGCTGTCGACATTCATTTCAAGGATTGTGGCGTGGTGGACGAGGCGATCGATGGCCGCAAGCGTCATAGCTTGATCGGGGAAGATTTTTCCCCATTCGCCAAAGGGCTGGTTTGCTGTGATGAGCATCGATCGCCGCTCGTAGCGAGCGCTGATCAGTTCGAACAGAACGCTCGTTTCGGCCTGATCCTTGGTGACATAGGCGAGGTCGTCGAGAATCAGCAGATGATATTTGTCGAGCTTGGTGATCGCCGCTTCGAGTACGAGGTCGCGTCGCGCGATCTGGAGCTTTTGCACGAGGTCGGTGGTTCTGGTGAACAAGACGCGCCAACCCTTTTCGATCAGGGCCATGCCCAGCGCCGCCGCGAGATGGGATTTCCCTCCGCCGGGCGGTCCGAAGCACAAGAGATTGGCGCCCTTGTCGAGCCAGGCGTCGCCGGCGGCGAGCGCTTGCACTTGCGCCTTCGAGATCATCGGCACGGCGTCGAAGTCGAACGCGTCGAGGGTCTTTCCCGGCGGCAATCGCGCTTCCTCCAGATGACGTTCGAAGCGCCGCCGGCTTCGCTCCACCATCTCCTGTTCGGCGAGGGCGGCCAGGAAGCGGGCGGCGGGCCAGCCCTCCTTGTCGGCGGTCGCCGCCAGGGCGGCCCAGATCAGCTTGATGCCGGGCAGTCGCAGTTCGCCGAGCAGCAGGTCGATGCGGGCGGCGTCGATCTTGTCGGTCGCTTTCATGCCGCTTCTCCCACGGTCGCGACGATCTGGTCGTAGACGGCGAGGGAGGGCAGCCTGACGACGACGATCGGCGCCGCGGCGTCCTTCGGCCGGAAGCGTTCGATCAGCGCCTCGAGGTCTGGAAGGACGCCGTCGTCGAGAGCCGCTTGCAGCGCGACGGCGAGTTCGGCCTCGCAGGCGCGTTCGTGCGCGAGCGCGAGAAGGCCGACCATGGCGCGACAGGCCGGTCTCTCACCCAAGCCGGCGAGCAAGGCCTCGAACGCCAGAGCGAAGGCTCGGCGGGGGAAGAGCTGGTCGCGATAGACCAGATTGAGCAGCGCCATGGGCTTGCGGCGCAGGGAATGGATGACGTGACGATAGTCGACGACATGGCCATGCCTGCCGTTCGCCTGGGCCCTGCCGCGCCGCAAGGTGAGGATGGACGTCGAGCCCTGGAAGCATTCGAGCCGATCGTCATAAAGATGCACCCGCAACCGATGGCCGATCAGTCGGGAGGGGACCGAGTAGAACACCTTGCGCAAGGTGAAGGCGCTGGAGCTGGTGACGTCGACATTGACCTCCTCATAGTCGGCAGTCTTGCGAACCGGCAGCTTGTTCAGCGCCATCCGCTCTTGGTCGATGCGCTTGGCGTTGCGGACGTTGCCGCGGCCGACGATCTCGTCGACGAAGCCCCGCCATGCCGGGAGATCGTCGAAGTCGCGCGAGGCGCGCAGCAACAGGGCGTCGGCAAGCGCTCGCTTGAGATGACCGTGGGCGCTCTCGATCGAGCCGTTCTCGTGGCTGACGCCGGGATTGTTGCGGGTCGGCGTCATGCCGTAATGGGCGCAGAACGCTTCGTAGCGTGTCGTCAAATCCTCCTTGGCGTCGGCGCCCAGATTGCGGAAGGCCGCCGAGAGGCTGTCGCTGCGATGTTGCTCGGGAACGCCGCCCAGCGCCCACAGGGCGTTCTGCAACCCTTCCGCCAGCGCGACAAAGCTTTCGCCGCCGAGCACGACATGGGCGTGTTCGAAGCCGGAAAAGGGCAAGCGGAAGTGATAGAGCCGGCAGTCGAGGATCTGGCCGGCGATGGTGACGCCGAGATCGGCGACCTCGGTGAAGTCCGACAATCCCATCCGGCCCGGTGGATGCTCTTGGCGAAAGATCACCTCTCGATCCGGGCCGTTCACCGCCCGCCAAGCTCTGATGCGCCGCTCGAGCGTCCGCCGCGTTCCGGCGCCCAGGTCCAGATGCCGGCGGCAAAGCTCTTCGAAGACGGCGACCGGCCTCAACCCCGGCGCCGCCTTCAGCATCGGTACGACTTCATTGTCCCAGACATCGGCGAGGGGATCGGCTCGGCGTCGTTCGCGACGCGCCCTCTTTTGGCTGGGAAGTCGGGGATCTTTCTCAAACCGGTAGGCGGCGGCCGTGCTGAAGCCGGCCTTCGCGCCGGCAATCGCCGGCGAATGGTTGCGACGCAAGTTCATGAATAGCCTCATCTGACAATCGGTGACGTGTCGGCCGGGCAAAAAGTCGGTCCTCTCGAAAGAGAAAGCCGACCCCTTATCCAGTCGCCGTTACCGCCAGACGAGGCCTCTCGGGCGCTCGCCGCCGCCACGGGGGTGTCTTCGGTCGGGCTACGCCCTCCCTTCGTCACCCCCGCGCCGGCACATTCTCATCCCGATTGTCGCGGGATTCTCATCCTGATTGTCGCGCCGCAACGATCCGCAGAACGTCGCCATCAGGGTGTTCAACGGCTGGTTCGAGAGCCGCAACAAAGAATATCCGGGAAAACTCTGGAGCGTCTGGAGCCCGAAGGTGACGGCCTACATGGCGCAGGCGTATCCGGACCGCGCCGCCAAAGCGCCGCTGGACGAAATCGACAAGGAGGCGCTGCGCACGGGTCGGCCGATCGCGCGCTTCGTCGACGGCGCCTATCGCTACAGCCTGCCGATCATCCTCGGCCAGACCTTGGCGGCGCCGAAGGAAACTTGCGAAGGCTGCCATAGCGCGGGGATGGGCCTGAAAGACGGCGAAGTGATCGCTGTGTTTTCGAGCGGCGTACCCACCGTCAAGGACATGTCCGCCCTGCGACAGCTTCTGCTGCTGACGGCGGCCGGCGCGGTCCTCGGGGGCCTGCTCGTGATCTCAGGGATCCGGCTGATTCTCGGGCGGGTGGTCACTCGACCGTTAACCGGCATGACGGGGGCGATGGGACGCTTGGCGAAGGGCGACACGACGATCGAGGTTCCCGCTCAGGATCGAGTTCGACGAGATCGGCGAGATGGCCAAGGCCGTGCTCGTGTTTCGCGACGCGGCGGTCGAGAATGCGCGTCTTGAATTTGAGGTGGCTGAGCACCGCGCGCAGGTGGGAGCGCGAGCGCGAACGCAATGAACAGGTTCAGCGGGAGGCAATCGAACAGGTGCGAGCAACCGTCAATTCGATCAGCGTCGCTTTGGCCAAACTGGCGGCCAAGGATCTGACCTACCGAATGTCGTCGGAAATACCCGAGGCCTATCGCAAGCTACAATTGGACTTCAATGCGGCGATCGGTCAGCTTGAAGGCGCGATGCAAGGCGTCACCGACAGCGCGAATTTGATCCAGTCAGGAACCGAGGAGATATCGACGGCGGCCAACGATCTGTCACGCCGCACCGAGCAACAGGCGGCCAGTCTCGAAGAGACCGCGGCTGCGCTCGGAGAAATCAATGCGACCATCAGGAAATCGGCCGAAGGCGCCAGGCACGCTCACGAAGTGGTCGCCGCCGCCGACGAGGACGCCAAGAAGAGCGCCGTGGTGGTGCGACAGGCGGTCGAGGCGATGGACGGAATCGCCAAATCGGCGCAGCAGATCAGCCAGATCATCGGCGTCATCGATGAAATCGCCTTCCAGACCAATCTGCTCGCCCTGAACGCCGGGGTCGAGGCTGCGCGGGCGGGCGACGCCGGCCGCGGTTTTGCAGTCGTCGCTTCCGAAGTCCGTGCGCTCGCCCAGCGTTCGGCGCAAGCGGCCAAAGAGATCAAGGGACTGATCACGGCTTCGACGCGGCAGGTGGCGAACGGGCGTCGCGCTTGTCGGAGCAACCGGCAAGTCGCTTGAGCGGATCATAAGCCAGGTGACCCAGATCAGCGCCATTGTCGGCGAGATTGCCGCCAACGCCAAGGAGCAGGCCACGGGGATCGGAGAAGTCAACATCGCGATCAACGAGATGGATCAGGTGACGCAGCAGAATGCCGCCATGGTCGAGGAATCGACGGCGGCGACCCATTCGCTGTCGCAGGAGACCGCGCAACTTTCGGGTCTGATCGGCGAATTCCAAATCAACCGGACAGAACGTAAGGAATCCCTGCGCCGTCAATCCCAGAACGTTGCGCCGCGCGCCGTCCAAGCGCCGCCCAGAACGTCCGCCGCTTAGGCGCAAGCGTCTGCATGGGCAAATGGATACGTGACGTTTTCATTTGCGCCTAGCCCGATCCGCGCCAACTCCGGACCCGCCGTTTGCGCGCGCCTCAGCGCCGCCTAAGCGCCTCGCCGTCGCTTCGCCCACAGCCACAGCGCCAATTGACGCCGCCAGGCCGGCGCTTCGGCGAAGGGCGCGAAGGGCGACGCGTCGGCGCGCCTGAGACGCTCGAGGTCGAGGCGCACGGCGCCCAGCGGGACGAAGGCGGGCGCGACAATCGCCGGCAGCGCCGCGACGCGCGTCTCCGCTTCGGCGAGGCGCCGTTCGGCGAGCCCGCGCAGTTCGGCGAGGGCCGCGCGCAGACCCGCCCCGTCGCGCCGCGCCCGCACGTCCTCAAGCGAGGCGCCGTGACGCTCCAGCATTTCGCGCGGCGCGTAGACTTGGCCGCGGGCGCTGGCCTCGGGAAACGTCCGCAACGCCCCGGTCAGGCCGACGGCGAGCCCCGCGGCGCCGCTCGCCTCGGCCGCGCCGAGGTCGCGCCCCTCGCTGAGGACCAGCGCCGCCAGCTCGAACAGCGCCGAAGCGGTTTGGCGGCAATAGGCTTCGAGATCGCCGAGCGTCGGCATCGGATCGTCGTAAAGATCGAAAATCCGGGCCTGCAACAAATCTTCGAACGCCCGCGCGGGCAGAGCGAACTTGGCCATGGTGTCGATCAGCGCGGCGGCGACGGGATGGCCCGAGGCCTCCGAGTCCCGTGCGCCGGCGAGCGCCTCGCGCCACCAGGCGAGGCGCATCTCGCCGGCC
Source organism: uncultured Alphaproteobacteria bacterium (assembly GCA_963842835.1). Classification (GTDB taxonomy): domain Bacteria; phylum Pseudomonadota; class Alphaproteobacteria; order Rhizobiales; family Beijerinckiaceae; genus Roseiarcus. The sequence goes on from CAWJIB010000002.1 coordinate 75,983, forward strand.
AGCGGGTCGCGCGCGCGCGGCGCGAACGCGCGCGATTTCGGTGTCGAAGGCGGTGAGCGCGTGAAGGTGCGGACGCGCGCGCTCGGGCGCGAACAGGGCGCGCGAGCCAACGATCGCGCGCGTGTTCGCGCGCGAGACGCCGCGCAATGGTCGTAAGCCTGCGCGCAGCGCCTCGGCGCGCCTGGCGCCCAGCGCTCATGGCGCGGCGATCAGCAGGGCCGCGACGCGGCGCTCGTCCGATCATGACGTTGTAGACCCGCGAGGCGCCGGGCCGGTCGCCATCGCCTCGAAGCGCAGACCCGCCGCGCGCAGGCGCTCCGCGCAGCGCCGGCGCAGCGGCGCCATGCGCGCGCCCGTGCCGATCACGAGGAACTCGATCGAGCCCGGCGTCGGCCGCGAGTTCGGCGAACAGCGGCGCGAGCGCGGCGGCGTCGATGTCGGCCGGCGCCGCGATCGCGACGGCGCGCACGCCCTTCGGCGTCGCGAGGATCGAGCCGACATGCGAACATGCCGGCGAAGCGAAAGCCGCCCGCCCCATAGGCCTCGATCGCGTGGCGACCGGGAACGTAACCTTCGAGCGGCGGGCGCGGCGCGCTCACACCTTCGCCTTGGCGGCCTGCGTCCGCCTCGGCCTCGGCCGCCTTGTCGAGCGCGTCCGCGCGCACGCCGAGATAGATCAGCATCGGCGAGCAGATGAAGATCGACGAATAGGTGGCGACGAAAATGCCCCAGATCATCGCCGCCGAGAACGAGCGGATGACATGGCCGCCAAGGAAGAACAGCGCGAGCAGCGCGAGGAACACCGTCGTCGCGGTCATGATCGTGCGCGGCAGCACCGCGTTGACCGACATGTCGACGATCTCGGCGGTCGACAGGCGCTTGTATTTGCGCATCACCTCGCGGATGCGGTCGAGCACGACGACCGTCTCGTTGAGCGAATAGCCGACGATGGTCAGGATCGCCGCGATCGAGGTCTGGTTGAACTCGAGCTGCGTGACGCAGAAGAAGCCGACCGTCAGCAGGAGGTCGTGCATCGTGCCGATGATCGCGCCGACCGCGAACTGCCATTCGAAGCGGAACCAGAGATAGGTCAGCACCGCGAGGATCGCGACGACGACGCCGAGCGTGCCGCTCTGCACCAGTTCGCCGGAAACGCGCGGGCCGACCGCCTCGACGCTGCGGAATTCGTAGTCGGCGCCGAACGCGTCGCGCAGTTTGGCGATCGCGGTCTGCTGGCCGGCTTCGCCGCCCGGCTGCACGTTGAGGCGCAACACGACGTCGGATTCGGCGCCGGAGCGCTGCACTTCGACCGGGCCGAGCCCGAGACCCTCGCCCTTGGCGCGCAAAGCGGCGAGATCGGCCGCGCCGCTCTTGGCGCGCAACTCGACCTGAGTGCCGCCGGCGAAGTCGATGCCGAAATTCATGCCGACGGAGAAGAACATCAGCCACCGAGACGATCGAAAGGAACGCCGACAGGGGATAGCTCACGCGGCGGAGCCGCATGAAGCCGAATTTGGTGTTTTCCGGCGCGAGGCGCAGCAGTTTCATCGGGCCAATCCTTCGCGCGACGTCAAATCGGCAGCACGCTGGGGCGGCGGCTGCGGTACCACAGCGCGATCATCATGCGCGTCATCGTCACCGCGGTGATGACCGAGGTGAGAATGCCGAGGCCGAGCGAAACCGCGAAGCCGCGCACCGCGCCCGAGCCGAAGAGATAGAGGATCACCGCCGCGACGAACATCGTCACGTTGGAGTCGATGATGGTGGCGAAAGCGCGCTTGAAGCCGGCGTCGAGCGCGGAAATGACCGAGCGGCCGAGATGCGCCTCCTCGCGGATGCGCTCGTAGATCAGCACGTTCGAATCGACCGCCATGCCGATGGTGAAGACGATGCCGGCGATGCCGGGCAAGGTCAGCGTCGCGCCGAGCAGCGCCATCGAGGCGAAGATGAAGAGGATGTGCACCGCGAGCGCGAGATCGGCGAAGACGCCGAAAATGCCATAGGTCGTGAGCATGTAGACGACGACGAGCGCGCCGCCGACTAGCGCCGCGCGCTTGCCCGCGTCGATCGAATCCTGGCCGAGGCCGGGGCCGACGGTGCGCTCTTCGACGACCGTGAGCTTGGCGGGCAGCGCGCCGGCGCGCAGCAGCACGGCGAGATTGTCGGCCTGCTCGACCGTGAAATTGCCGGTGATCTGGCCCGAGCCGCCGGTGATCGGCGAGAGGATGCGCGGCGCCGAAATCACCTTGCCGTCGAGCACGATGGCGAACAGGCGCCCGACGTTCTCGGAGGTGACCTGGCCGAATCGCTGGCCGCCGCGCAGATTGAAGCGGAAATTGACGTCGGGCTCGCCGGTGCGCGAATCGAAGCTCGGCTGCGCGTCGACGAGGTCCTCGCCCGCCACCATGATGCGCTTCTGCACCGTGATCGTGCCGCCCTGCTGCTCGGCAGCGTCTCGAATTCGTTCGGGGGATCGCCGGGGTCGGCGACCAGGCGGAACTCGAGCTTGGCGGTGGCGCCGAGGAGATCCTTGACCTTCGTCGTGTCCTGAAGGCCCGGCACTTCGATGAGGACGCGGTCGACGCCTTGCTGCTGGACGTTGGTTTCCTTGGTGCCGGTGCCGTTGAGGCGGCGGTTCAGCACTTCGATCGACTGGGTGACGGCATGGCGGATTTTTTCGGTGGTCGCCGCTTCCGTCAGCAGCAGTTGCACCGCGCCGTCGCCGGTGTCGGAAATATCGAGCGAATGGCCGGTCGCGCCGCTCAGCGCGCCGCCGACATTCTGATTGAGCGGCAGCAGCAGGCTCAGCGCGCGCGCGCGCTCGGCCGGGTCGGCGATGCGCACCACGACGCCGCGCGGCTGCATCGCGATGCCGCCGCTGATCGAAATCTTGCCTTCGCGCATCTTGGCGCGCACGTCGTCGCGCAACGATTCGACCTGCCCCTTCGTCACCGAGGCGCTGTCGACCTCCATGAGAATATGCGCGCCGCCCTGCAGATCGAGGCCGAGCACGATCGCGCGGAAGGGCACGAAGGACGGCAGGCGGCTCTCGATGGCCGCCACGGTTTCGCGGCGCGAGAAAGCTCGGCACGATCGCCAGCGCCGCGAAGACGACGAGCGCCAGGATGGAGGCGAACTTCCAGGGAGAAAGACGAAACATCGGGACTGAAAATCTCCGCGCGGGCGACGCGCCTTCGACGCGCTAGCGCCGCATCAGGGGTTTGGCGCGTCTTTCTTGGCCGGCGGCGTCTTGGCGCCGGGGGCGTCCTTCACCGGCTCGCCCTTCGAACGCACGTCGGCGATGCCCGAGCGCGCCAGGCGAACCCTGACGTTGGGCGCGATCTCGAGTTCGACTTCGTTGTCGTCGGTCGACTTGGTGACCTTGCCGATCAATCCGCCGCTGGTGACGACGATGTCGCCGCGCCGCGCGCCCTGCACCATTTCGCGCTGCTCCTTGGCGCGCCGTTGCTGCGGGCGCAGGATCAGAAAATACATGATCGCGAAAATGACGATGAACGGGGCGAATTGAATCAGCATGTCGGTCGACCCGAAGGGGGACGCGCCGCTGGCTTGGGCGAAGGCTGGCGTGATGAACAAGGGCGGAGGCTCCGGCGGCGCGGGGTGAGAGGCGCCGATCGTGGGGGTGGTCAAAGGCGAGGCATATATAACGGGCG
>CAWJIB010000003.1:0-430583 GCA_963842835.1 uncultured Alphaproteobacteria bacterium
CGATGGCCGCGCGGGTTGGCGATGACCTCCAGCCGCTCGAAGCTTCGGCCATCGGCGAAGGAGAGCGGCTCGTCGAAGACAATCACCTGGCCCGCGCGCGGCCTCGGCTGGGCGGCCTTGGCGCGTCTGGCGGCGGCGTTTTCGCGGCAACGTGCTCGCCATTGCAACGCATGTTGAGCGTCGGTCGGCGTCAGCAGATCGAGGATCGGAGCGGGGCAATCGCACTCATACGGCCCCATCGACTCTTCCATGTCCTTGTAGCCGAAGATGTAGCCCTCGGGGTCGCGCGGATTATATCGAACGAGGCAGATCGCGGCCCAGACCTCGCGCGCACCGGTGGCGATGCGGACCTGTTCCACGGCGGCGTAGTAGACGCGCTTGCCGACCAGTGCCGAGCGCAGCACATTTGAGTGCAGGTCGGCACGCTCGTAGGTGAACTGGGCGTCGAGATACTGGTGCGGGCTGGAATGGCCCTTGAGGGATGTCATGTAGAGCCAGCCCATGGCCGCCTCCTTTCGATGGGGATGAGGACGGCGCGCGTGAGGAGCGCGGCGCCGAGTGGGTTTGGTGGATCTTGATGATCAGCCGACCGGAGCGAGCCGTTGCTCGGCGGCGTCTCCGTCCATCTCCGAGAGGAAGTCCTCGATGATGTCATTGGTGGATTTGCCGAGGATCGCATCCACCGTGATCAGCACCGCCATGCCGCCGAAGCCGTCGGGCCGCATCTTCGAACAGGTGAAAGACGTGACCGCGGTTACGTAGCGGAGTGTGGATGAGCGCCGGACGATGTCCTGGAAGATGAATTCCCAGGACGTGCCGCTGAAATCGATCTCGATCTCGGTGTCGTCGGTGGATGCGACCCCATGCGCTCGGCGATGTATGCGCTCGCCGTGCTGTCGATTTCCGCGGACGCATCGAACGCCGCCCGAAGTTCGTCGATCGAAAGCCCGATGGCGTCGCTCGGACCGAGAGCGGTGTGGAAATACACCGCCTCGCCGTCCGGCTCGGCGTCGAAGATGAGGCTGAGCACGAGACGTTCGAGCGGCGTCATGTCGGCGATCGGGATCGGTTGCTGAATGACGGTCGGTGAGAAGTCGTCGGCCATGTCGGGTCTCCAGAAATGCGAAAGCCCGGCGCCCTTCGACTGACTGAGGGGGCCGGGCTTTCGGGTGGAATTGGATGGAGAAACGGGTGCGGGGCGGCCGAAGCCACCCCGCATGTCGACAGTCACTCGGCCGCGACCATGTGCGCCGGCTCTTCGTCGGCGTCGGCGGGCGCTTCGTCCTCGTCACCCGCGAGGAAGTCCGGCAGCGCCTCGGACTCGCCGGTCGACTCGTCGGCGACGGGCGCGACCTCGACGAGACGCAGCGGCTCCGGCAGCCAACCCGTGCCGGCAAGCAGCCGCTCGGCCTCCTTGGCCATGTCGGTCTTCTTGAGGTGGTCGATGAGCTGCGCCGACTGCTCGCCCTTGGCCTCGCGCACGGCTTCGAGGATGCGCGCCTTCGGAACCCGGCCGAGATAGTTATCGACGGTCGGCGCCCAGCCGGCGGCGGCCAGGTCGAGATTGACGGTCCGGGCGAGCTGGTCGCCATGCGCGAAAGCGTCCGGACGCCGGTTCCACGGCTCCTTCACGACATTGACGGTGAGCGAGGCGCAGTGGGCCAACAGCGCCGACTGGCTGTCGCTGTCGAACGCCGTCAGCGTGTCCCACAGAGCCGCCGGCGCTTCCGGCAACTGCTTGGCCCATTGCGCGTGCCGCGCATCGATCGCCTTGGCGGAAGCGGTCTCCGCCAACCCCGGCGCCTGAGCGCTGAAGCCGGAGTGCTTCGCCGTGATCTCCAGGCAGGTGTTCGAGGCGTAGCGGTAGAAGGCGTTGAGGCAGAGGGCGTGCAGCACCGCCTGGAAAGCGATGTGCGGATCGTTCGCCAGCGCATCCCGCAGCGCCAGGGTGCGATGGGCGGTCAGCTCGGTCACCAGCCGATCCGAAAGCGGACGGATGGTCTCGTCCTCCTCCGGCGTGTCGATCTCGGAACCCGTCGGCGCGCCGCCGATGGTGATGACGGCCCGCTGGATGGCGCCGCTGGCGGTGGCGGCGGTCTCCGGCGCATCGCCATCGCCGCCCTGGACCGGCTCGACCGGCGCTTCGTCCTCGGGGCGGACGAAGCCGCGTTCGATGTGCAGCGCCCCCTCGTTGTCGATGCTGACGAAGATGCCGGCGCGAGCGATCTCGGCCGGATCGTAACGGACGGGCCGGTTCTCGAACACCGCGATGGCGGTCTCGATCTCGCCGAGGCGCTGATCGACCTCGTCGGGCAACTCGTCGGCTTGCGCGTATTGCTCCTCAAGCGCGTCCTGTTCGGCCTTCAGCGCGGCGAAGCTGGCGTCCTCCTCTTCGCTGAGATCGACCGTCTCGCCGGTGAGGCGGCGCAGACCGGCGGCGTGGCCATAGGGGAAGTCGGTGGCGACCGCGATCCAATTCCAACCCTCGGCCCGCAGCGTCTCGGCCTCGGCCTGGAGCTTCTCGATGACCAGCCGATCGAGCAACGCCGGATCCTGCAGCCAGCCGCCATCGTCATGCTGGAAGAGGTCGCGCATGACCACGCCGCCGGCGGCTTCGTAGATGTCCACGCCGACGAACCGCGCGCGGCGGTCGGTGGCCCGGACCGCGCCCTCGGTGAGCTGGCGGCGGATCAGATACGCCTCCTTGTTGTAGGCGCGCGATACGGCGTCCCAGACCTGTTCCTGGCGAGCGTGGTCGTTGGTGACGGTGAACGCCATCAACTGCTCCAGCGTCATGCCGTCCTCGGCATAGATGTCGAGGAGCTTGTCGGAGACGGCGGCCAGGCGCAGGCGTTGCTTCACCACGGTCGGGGTCACGAAGAACCGGGCGGCGATCTCCTCGTCGCCAAGCCCCTTGTCGCGCAACGCCTGGAACGCGCGGAACTGGTCGAGCGGATGGAGCGCGACGCGCTGGACGTTCTCGGCCAGCGAATCCTCCTCGGCGATGCCACCCTCGCGCACCACGCAGGGGACGGGCGCGGTCTTCGCCAGGCGCTTCTGCTTGACCAGCAGTTCGAGCGCCCGGAAGCGCCGGCCGCCGGCCGGGATTTCGAACATGCCGGTCTCCTGGCCTTCGGCGTCGAGAACCGGCCGGACGCTGAGGCTCTGCAAGAGCGTGCGTCGGGCGATGTCCTCGGCCAGTTCCTCGATCGAGACGCCGGCCTTCACGCGCCGGACGTTCGCCTGGCTGAGCACCAGCTTATTGAAGGGGATGTCGCGCGAGGCGCTGAGGGTGATCTTCTGAACGGCGGTAGCCATGTCGGATTCTCCGCGACGGGCGGCCGAAAGACTCTCTCTCGACCTCCAACCCGTCACAAAAAACCCGGCCTTCCTCTCGCTCTCTTTGAGGCCGCAAACCCGGAAAGCCGCGGAAGCGGAAAGGCGGCTTTCCGGAGACCCGGACAGAATCATCACGCCGCGTCCCGCTCGTCCGTCATCACATTGGCCTCGAGTATAGCGGTCGGGCCGGAACGCCAGTAGATAGTCGGCCGCCTTCGACGCGGCGCTGGCGGCGCGGACGATGGCGCGGTCATCCTCGCGCAGCACTTCCAGCCAGGACCCGAGGTAATCGGCGTGGCGCACGGTCGGCACGATGCCGAGCGAAGCGCACACGAAGGCGCTGGTCATCTCGGCCACGAGCTCTTCCTTGGCATAGAGGGCGGAGCCGAAGGCGCCCGATAGATCGCGGGCCAAGCCGCGAGGGATGTCCGACCCAGTGACCGAGCTCGTGCAGGGCCGTCCGGTGCCAGTTGATCGGCTCGAAATAGGCGTCGGGCCGCGGCACTTGGATGTAGTCGTTGGCCGGGCTGTAGAAAGCGCGGTCGCCGCCGATGCGGAAATCGGCGCCGGTTGCGTCGATCAAGGCTTCGGCCTGGGGCAGGATCAGGCCCTCGGGCACGGGCGGCGGCGCGGTGACCAGCCCGTCGGGAAGGTTCTCACACTGATCCGTGTTGAACACCGTGAACCGCTTGAGGAACGGGATGGCGCCAGGCTCGTCGCCGTCGCGTTCGGCCCGCCGGCGTTCGTCCTCCGGCGTGAAGCGATCAGCATAGACGACGGTCGTGCCGTGCTCGCCCTTGCGGACGTTGCCGCCGAGGCTCAAGGCTTGGCGGAAGGTGAGCCAGCTCTGGCCGACGAACCCTCGCTCAATGACCGCGCCCCACAGAATGAGCACATTCACGCCGGAGTAGCGGCGCTGTGTCGTGGCGTTCTTCGGCATGGCGAGCGGCGCCTTCGCCGCCGCCGTCCCCCAGGGCTGGACCCAGGGCACACGGCCGGCTTCCAGTTCGGCGATGATCTTGTCGGTGATTTCGGCATAGAGGCTCGTCCGGTCCTGGCCGGAACGGGCGCGAGCGGTGTATCTGGACATCGCGGATCTCCGCGACGGGCGCCGCGAGCCTCTCTCGCGACCTTCAACCCGTCACGGCAAACCCGGCCTGCACTCTCACTCTTCCGAGGCTGCATCGGCAGCCCCACCGGCGGCAGCGAGGCCGGCTCCCTGCCGCGTCAGGGATGGAAGCCCGGAGGGGGAAGACCCGTCTTGGGCGGGGCTTCCGCGCAGCCGAGAGCCCGCTCCCGCAGGGAGACGCCCGACTTCGATCGCTCTCGTGTAGCTACCCGCTCCGGTATAGATTAACGGCTATGCGCAATCACGATAACCAGCGCTTGGGTCTTTGGGGATTCCTGCGCATTCCGACTCGACAATCGTGGCTTTGACATTGGCAACGATCACAATAATGCAGCGACAAAAAACAGTAGTAAGGGTGGCGGCACGTGAGGATTGTCAGGGTTCACATCGAGAATTTCCGAGGTATCAGCCTCGCTGACATTCACCTCAACGGCACGTCGGTGCTGCTGGGCGATAACAACATCGGTAAATCGACGATATTCGAGGCGATCGAGCTTGCAATTGGCGCCGACCGGCTGGCGCGAACCCAGGCGATCGACGAGCACGATTTCCACGGTGGCAGTTATCTGAATGACGGTAAGATCAGCCGGGCGAAAAATCGTCATTGAGGTCGTAATCGCCGGCCTCGACGAACAGCATCGTGATAAAATTTCGCGCCAACCTCGAGTTCTGGCGGCTGGCGGATCGGGCCCTGCTTGGGGCGGGGGATGTCGTCGGCGGCGGCCCAGGAGGGCGATGGAACCGGCTGTTCGCATCCGCTTCGAGGGCGCCTATGACGCGGAGAACGACGAATTCGTAAGCCAAGAGCGTGGTTCGCAGTGCCTCGTCAGGAGGATGGCACGCCGATTAGCGAATGCCGGTCGGGCGACAAGCGGGAGTTCGGTTTTCTTCATCTGCGCGCTCTACGAACGGGCAGTCGGGCGCTATCCATGGAGCGCGGATCGCTTCTGGACGTGATCCTGAAAACTTACGAGGTTCGCACCCAAATGTGGGAAGGCCTGCTGGACAGGCTTCGCAATCTCGATGTGGTCGGCGCGGAGGACGCGGAGTTCGGCGTTATCTTGACGGCGATCACGCGACGCCATGCGCGAGATCGTACCGGGCGAGTGGGCGGACTCGCCACATTTGCGGGTCTCGGAACTGACGCGCGAGGATCTGCGGCGCGTGCTCAAATCGTTCCTCGCAACCGGCGTGCCAGGCTATGCGGCGCCGTTCCAACACCAAGGGCTCTGGCACGATCAACGCCCTGGTCCTGGCGATGCTGGGGTTGATTGCAACTCGCCGCAACGGGCGCGTGATCTTCGCCATGGAGGAGCCGGAACTCTCGCTTCCGCCGCATGTGCAAAAGCGCGTCGTCGACAAGGTGCGGTCGTTGGCCTCCCAGGCGCTTTTCACCTCGCATTCGCCCTATGTGATCGAACAGTTTCGCGCCGGAACAGATGTCGGTGCTGACGCGCGATGGCGCTGGGGCTGCTGCAGGCCGCCAATGTGATCCTGCCCGACAATCTGAAGCTGAAGATTTTTCGCGACGGCTTTCGAACCCGCTTCTGTGAGGCGCTGCTGGCGAGACGGGTGCATCGTGGTGGAAGGCAAGACCGAGTTGGTTGCCTATAGCGCGGTCGCGCGTCGCGCCGCCGAACTCGATCCGGCCACCTACCAGCGTCTCGATGCGCTGGGTTGGGTGCCATTCGATGCGGCCGGACAAAGCGCGGTGGCGTCGTTCGCAAGCTTCTTTCGATCTCTGGGAAAGACGGTGGCTACCATCTTCGATCAGCAGCCGCCGGTCGAACGCGGCAGCGATCATCGCGTCGTGCGACGCCGCCTTCGAGCAGCCCTACGCCGGGTTCGAACATCTTCTGCGCGCCGAGATCTGGCTCAAGCCATGCAGAGCCTGGTTCGTCAGGTGGTTCGTGGCAGGCCGGCGAATGGCCGCAAGCCCTGCGACATCTTGTTCCGGCTGCTGGCGCCGCCGACGACGCCTATGGCCAAGCGTTCCACGAGCTGTTCATGCACAAGAAGGGTGACGATTATCTCACGGTTTTTTTCGAACAGTGCCAGGTGGGACATTTCCCGGCGACGATGATGGCGTACGATCGCGGCGCTGTGAAACATGATGGCGCCGCCTCCGCCACCCGCACCGCCAGGCGCGAGCCGGCGAACCATTTTCGAGTGAGGCGCCATGGCGCTGGTGCTTTGTGATGATCGACGGAGACTGTTGGCGACCGGGGGACACATCCTCGTTCGCGGCGGTGCCGGGTCGGGGAAAACGACGATTTCACTGGCGAAGGCCAGCGCCGACCTCGCCGCAGGCGTGCTCGGTCCGGGATGGCAAGGCGCTGTTTCTTAAGCTTTGCGCGGGCGACGGTGGCGCGCGTCGCGGAACAGGCGATCGGTACGCATGCCGCGCGAGCACATCGGTCGGATTGAGATCAACACCTACCACGGCTTCGCCTGGTCGGTGCTAAAGAGTCACGCGTATCTTCTTTGCGCGCGTCAAGGGGTGTCGCTGCTTCTTCCTGCGCAGGCCCGTGGCCGCTTGGCCGGTTTGGACGGCGCCGCGCGCCTCTCCCGGCAGCGGCAACTCTTTGACGAGGAGGGGTTGATCGCCTTCGACCTCTTTCCGGCGCTGTTGACCGAATTGTTCACGCGGGTACCGGTGCTCGCTCAAGCCTATGGCGGCGCCTATCCGCTGATCATTGTCGATGAGTTCCAGGATACCAATGCCGAGGAATGGGCGATGATCGAACAACTGGGCCGGCGTAGCCGGATCATCGCGCTCGGAGATCCGAAACAGCGAATTTACGACTTCAAGGGCGCCGACCCTAAGCGCTTCGACGAATTCATCGCGGCGTTCCGGCCGACCGAGTTCGACTTCAAGGGGGAGAACCGGCGGAGCGCCGGGACGCAAATCACCGACTTCGCCGACGACATGATCGTCGGCGTGTTCGGCGCGGCGGCTTATGCCGGTGTCACGGTCACGCAGTATCCCGATACGCGGTTTCGCGGCATGAGTTTAAATCCGCTCAAGCGGGCCGTGTTGGCCACCGCCGGACGGCTCCGGCGGGGTGGCGGTGAGTGGTCGCTGGCGGTCCTCGTTCCAGCCAACAGCCTAGCGGCCAGCATCTTCGACTATATGGGCCAAGCCGAGCATGGTCTGCCAAGCTACCCGATTGAAATCGTTGTCTCGTCGGAAGGTCCGATGCTGGCGGCCAACCTGATCGCGCTATTGCTGGAGCCGCGCGACCACGCCGATCCTCTTGGCGCGTTGGTTCTGGAGGGATTGGCGGCGTTCGAACTCGGCAAGTCCGAGACAGCGCCGCAGGCCGCGATCAGCAACGCCACGCGCTATCGAAGACTAGCGGCTAAGGTCAAAGCCGACGGCGACGGCGCTCTGAGCAAGCTGGTCATCGGGCGCGGCGTGGAGGCCCTCATCCAGCAAGTCACGGCTTTGGTGCTCAGCGGAGATCCGATGACGGATTGGCGAGCCGTCCGACGCTTATTGGATGAGAACCAGCGGGATGAAATCAAGGCGGTCGGCAAGGAAGCTCGTCATATGCGGCTGCTCCGGAGGGGGGCCCAAATCGAGGGGCGATTGGCGGAAGCGTGGCGATCGCAGGGCTGCTATCGCAACGCTCGCGCGCTTCTCAGTGCTGCCGTGGTGGAAGATCAGTTTGCCGCAACGACGCGCGCCCATCTCGGCGTTACGGTGATGACCATCCACAAAGCGAAGGGGAAGGAGTTCGACGAGGTGATTGTCTTCGAGGGAGCGTATCAACGCTTTTTGCAGAGACAAGACGCGGAGGGCCAGCGTTCCGCCCGCTTCAACCTTCATGTCGCCGCAACGCGTGCCCGGCGGGCAGTGACCATCATGACGCCGCAAGCCGACCCTTGCCCGCTGCTGCCATAAGGGCATGCGTTGCTGCACCCGGGAGGGTACGGGGTTGAACTCGGAGCGCTGGTACCACGCTCGACGCAGAGATCGGAGATTGCATCCGTCCGAAATTTGTAGGCACGCTTCGGACAATGGTGGTCTGGTAAATCGTCCGAAACTCGTGTACATATTTCGGACATGACCGACAGTCGATCTCAGCTGAAGGCGATGATTCAAAACCGCATGGGCGCCAGCCCGCCGCGGACCGTTTGGACGCCTACAGACTTTCTCGACCTCGGCAGCCGCGATGCGGTCGACAAGACGCTGCAGCGCCTCGTCGCCGCCGACGAATTGCGCCGGATCGATCGCGGTCTTTATGATCGACCGGCGCTCAACAAGCTGACCCACCAGAAGAGCCCACCTGACCCGCGCGGCGTCATTGACGCCGTGGCGCGCCGCGATCAGATCCGGGTGCTCGTCGACGGCATGACGGCGGCCAACGATCTTGGCCTGACAGATGCCGTGCCGGCCCGGATCGTTGTCCACACGGACGCCCGACTGCGGCCGATCCACCTGGACGCCCTCAACATCACCTTCCGCCCCACGGCGGCGAGCAAACTCTATTGGGCGGATCGGCCAGCCATGCGCATCGTCCAGGCCCTGCACTGGCTGCGCGACATGATGGGGCAGGAAGAGGGTGATCGCATGCTGCTGCGCCGCCTGCGCCGATTGCTGAACGATCCCGAGCAAGGGCCGCGCCTGAAGAATGATCTGCGCGAAGGTCTGCTCACCTTGCCCGCCTGGATGCAGGTTCTCCTGAAACCGCTTCTGGCGGATGACGCCTCCGGCACGGATGGTGACGACGGCGCGCCGATAGGCGCCGCCGGGCCGATTGGCGCCCAAAGTCGAGGGGCGCCAGGCCGATGAATTCCGCCTATGACCAAGTCCTGAGCGCTGACGCGGAGACCCGCGCGGGTCTCTTCACCGCGACCGCCCTGCGTCTCGGCTCCACACCGCAAAATATCGAGAAGGATTTCTGGGTCTGCTGGACGTTGGACGCGCTGTTCAATGGTTTGCCCGTCGGCGGCCCGCGGCTGCTGTTCAAGGGCGGCACCTCGCTGTCCAAGGGGTTCGGACTGATCAGCCGATTTTCCGAGGACATCGATGTGACGGTGTTCCGAGAGGATCTGCGGGTCAACGCGACCGTCGAAGATCTGCGGGCTCTCAGCGGCACGAAACGCACGGCCAAGCTGAACGCCATCGCGGCGGCTTGTAAGGCCTATATTCAGGGGCCGCTATTGGAGAACTTGAGCGCCATCGTCGCCGCGACCGCCGCGCGAACAGGGTTGCCGCGCGACGGATTCCAGGTGCGCCCCGACGAGGACGATGATCAAACGCTCCTTGTCTGGTATCCGGCCGCGTCGCCCGCGGACGCCTATGTCCGTCCGGCCATAAAAATCGAGTCAGGCGCGAAATCGGCGCTCGATCCCAACACGGTCCAGATCATTCGACCCTACGTGAACGACGATGCGCCCGGTCTCGACCTGGCCGTGGCGAACGTCACCACGGTCGATCCGGAACGGACGTTCTGGGACAAGGTGGTGATCCTTCACGGCTTGCGCCGTTGGTATGAACGGCGCGGTGAGCTGCGCGGCGGCGGTCAACGGATTTCCCGCCACTATTATGACATCCACCGGCTCATGGAGTCCGATGTCGGCCGCCGAGCATTGGCGAATAGGGCGCTCGGCGCCGATTGCGTGGCCCACGCCCGCATGTTTTTCAATCGCGCCGACTATGACCTCGCCTCCGCCCAACCGCCCAGTTTCGCGGTTCTGCCCCATGACGGCATGGTGGACGCCCTGCGGCGCGACTATGGGGCCATGGCCGCGATGATATTTGGGCCGGCGCCCGAATTCGATCAGGTGCTCGGGAGCGTGGTCAAGCTGGAGAGGTTGCTGAACGCGCCCGGCGTGGAGGACGAGGATGTCTGAGATATTACACGGCGACCGCCGCTCCGCAGCCACGCACCACCAGGTCACTCGCGACTGCGAGCACGGGCGAAGGTCATGACCGAAATGCCGCCGAAGGCCGCGCCTGCGCCTCGTTTCCAATTCCTGCGCAACGGCGACGCCGCGCCGGCTTCGCGTGACTGGCAGGAGGGCCCAGTTGAAGTTCGTAAGGCGATCAGCGATGCGCTCAACGCCCGAAACGTCGCCTTCCTGTTAGGCGCCGGATGCTCCTCCCTCAAAGTCGATGGCGTTAAGAAGGGAATCTCCACGATGCTGGCTTTGGCCGAGGAGTTCTGCGCCGCCAATCTGCCACCGCCGGAAACTGGCGCTGAAGCTCAAGAAGAATGGAAATTACAAAGCGACGAGGCCGAAACATTCGACGAATCCTCTGCCGAGGCGCGAGCGTCCTCTTGGGGGGCTGGCGTGAGTAACGGTCCTTGCGTGGATCAGGCGCGGCGCCGCGTCGATGGTGACGGCGGAGCTTTGACGAGTGTCGGCAGAGGTCTGCTCTTGGTGTCGTGTTGGGAAACAACGCAATAGGGAGGCGCGTATGGCGGACGCAGGAGATGAGGAGGCGCTGACGGCGGACGACGTGGAGATTCCCGCTGATTTCCTGGCAAATCTGGGCGTCGCACTCCGCGAAAAGGACGATGTCGATGTCGGCTTGGCAGAAATTCTCGCGAAACACCTGCTGACCACCGCGCCAGCCGTTGATGCCCTCGCGAAAGCCAAGGACGCCATCCTGAAGCTTGCAGGCGAGCGGGCCAACCTACCGAAGCCGGAGGTGGCCAATGGCTGACCCTTATTTTCTCCAATCGTTGGGCCTCGTCGGGTTCCGCGCCTACCTCCAACCGAAGACGTTCGATTTCAGCAAGAAGCGTTGCCTGGCGATCTTCGCGCCGAACGGCAGCGGCAAATCCAGCGTAATCGATGCGCTGGAATTCATGTTCTCCAAGGACGGAACACTCGAAAGGCTCGGGCAGCGGGCCATCAACAACCAGGCCGGCCCTGTGGCGCTGGCGCATAATCTGGCTGAGGAGGCGAAGATCGCTCCGGCGGTCACGATCGGCGTCGTCTCGGGCAAGGATGCCGCCAACGGCAGCCGATCGGCGACAGGGGCGAAGCGGCCGATACCGGCGGTGGCCACGACTGTGAACGCCTGCTTCGCGGTGCCGCCGATCATTCGCGGGCACGCGCTGCGCACCTTCGTCGAAATCCATACGCCCGAACAGCGCTACGCGGATGTCGCCAATTGGCTGCAACTCGGCCCGCTGGTCGAGGTTCAGAAGAATATTCGTGCGCTGCGCACGCAGGTAAAGGCTGCAGCCGAGGACAAGACGGCGCTGCAGCACGTGGACACCCAGCTTGCCAAGGAGACGGCCCAGGTGGTGAAGGCCTGGGATTCGCCGGCGGTGCTTATCCACGCCAACATGTCGGTCCTGGCGCCACTCGATCCGGCGCTGGTGCTTACGACGCTGGCGGCTGGCGATCCGGCTTATCTCGAACTGGAAGCGCGCGCCAAGGTCGAGGAGAACAAAATCGGGCTCGCGGGCCTGCGTCAAATCCGCAATGCGGCTGCCGCATTGTGGGCGGAGGCGACGGATGCGGAGAGCGGCGAGACTGTAGTCAGCGGCGCGATTCCGACCTTCGACGCGGCTATCGCGGCGCTGCCGGCGGCGGAGAGTAAGGAAACGGACGAACGCGGCAAGGCGGCAAGCACCGTGTTTCAGGCTTTGTGGAAAGCCGCAGAACCGCTTTTCGCCGAAGGCGTGCCGGCGCCTGATGTTTGCCCGGTCTGTGCAACGCCTGTCGCGGACACGGCGGCGGGCAACGCCGAGACGATCCGGGAACACATCGCAAAGCATCTCGAAGAGCTGGCTGATTACGCCGCCGCCAAGAAGCTGCTCGACGAAGCCAGGATGGCGGCGACCAAGGCCCATACCCAATTGGTGGCGGCGCTGCCGGGGCTGATAGGCCTGCTTGGCGACGGTGAGGCCGCTCTGAAAGCCGATCTCCTCGCGTATCAAACGGGCATCGCCGGCTGGCCGCACAGCGCCGCGCCGGCTTCGGCCGATATTGTCGCGGCGATCACCAAGCTGCTCGCCACGCTCGATCAGGCCATCGCTGACATCGAGTCCAAGCAAGGTGATCACACCTATATCAAGGCCAAGGCGAAGATCGATCGGCTGCTGGAGCTGCAGGCTGAGCGCGATCTTGGCGTTACGAACGCGAGACGAACTGCTGAAGCTCTCGGACGCCTTGACGGCGCAAGCGGCGACTGTTTCGGCCGAGATCCGCAAGAAGGTCCAGGCGCTGCTCGACAAGCTTCAGACGCCAATGAACGATATCTACAAGGTGATCCAGGGCGTTGGCGCCACGCCGATCCGGCTCGAATTGCCGGCAGAAGACGATACGAACCAGCAGCGGCTGAATCTGCTGATCGATTTTGCCAAAAACCGAACGGGCGTGCAGCCCGGCGGCTATTTGAGCGATTCCCAGATCCACTCGTTGGCGCTGGCGCTGCGAATGGCGGCGATCAAGCAGTTCAACAATCGGCGCCCGCATCATCGCGCTAGACGACATCGTCACGTCCTACGACGCCGATCACCGCCGCACCATTGCGGGTCTCATCGCGAGCAGGTTCGGAGACTGCCAGATCCTGATCACAACCCACGACGAGCGGTTCTTCAACTATTTGAAGGATCAGCTTGAGGCGAAGACGTGGCACTTCACCCGGATCATTGGGCTCGACCCGGCTTATGGTCCGCGGTTCGCCGACCACAAGGTCAGCGACGAGATGATCGAGGCGCGCTGGGCGAATGGCCAGTCGGCTGCCAACGAGATGCGCCAGGCCGAGGAGGAGTGGCTGCTCGGCATGTGCCGGGATTTCGGGGTCAGCGTGCGCATCCGGCCGCTTGAGAAGGCCTATTCTTACGAGCGCAGCGAACTGGCCATGGCGCTCGCCGCCTTCCTCAAGGACGCCAAGCTGGAGCCGACGCTCGTGCCGGGAGTCAACAATCGGTTCCTCGCGAGTTTAGCGAAGGGCGAGATCGAGAATTTCGGCAGTCATTTCCAGGATGGCCCTTATGGCGACGGCTCTATCGGCGACGAAAAGGCCCGTTGGGAGGAGTTCAAAGCGTTCCGTGGCCAATTCACCTGCAAGAAATGCAGCCGGACCAAGTTCCAGCGGCCCTTTACTCTGAAGAGACCCCTCTGCGCCCATGACGGCTGCGAGGCGCAGTTCGAATTCGCTGTGCCGGATCCAGCGCCAGTAGCTCAGTAACCTCATTTCTCGTCGAGGATTGTATGACTGTAAGCGGGCCAGATTTTCGTCAAACGTGGCTTTGGAGGCAGGCGTTTCAAACTCCACGGTCGGATAGCACCACTGAAGAGCAGGATTTCTTCAGGACGCAATACCTCTCGATTCGGGAGCGCGCGGCGCAGCTAGTTTCTCGAATTGCAGTTGATCTGCCGGGGATGACCGTTCACGACATCAGTCATTTAGATGCTCTGTGGGACACCGCTTCTTCGGTTGCTGAGGGCGCGGTAAACGTCAATCCGGCCGAAGCGTTTGTTCTTGGCGCAAGCATTCTTCTGCATGACGCCGCGATGAGCCTGGCGGCATACCCGGATGGCCTAGCAGAAGTCAGGGCAACGGTGGCATGGAAAGATGCTGTTGCGCGCCTCGCGTTGGCCTCAGAGGAGAGTGGCGGCGAGAAGTTTGATGTTGAGAATCCGCCGGATGCAATCGTGCAACGCATCGTACCAGATGTCCTTCGCCGACTACATGCCGAGCGCGCCGAGGAACTCGCCGAACAAGCGTGGCGCACTCCGGACGGATCGCAGGTTTATCTCGTTGAAGAATTGGAACTGCGTCGGTTCTATGGGCCTACGATTGGTCAGATCGCCCACAGTCATTGGTGGTCTGTGCAAAAACTCGAACAGGAATTCTCGGAGGACCTGGGCGCTCTTGCAAGTCGGACCCTCAATCGGGTTGATCGGGTAAAACTTGCCTGTCTGCTGCGTGTTGCAGATGCCTTGCACCTCGACAGCCGTCGTGCGCCCAGGTTCCTTCGCGCGTTCACAAATCCAAGCGGCATTTCGGCCCTTCACTGGTCGTTTCAGGAGAGGCTGGCTAGGCCGCATATTGAACTCGACGCCGTGGTCTTCACCACGGGCCAGCCCTTCGGGCGAGAGGACGCTGAAGCTTGGTGGTTAGCGTACGACACATTAAACGCTGTCGATCGCGAGCTTCGAGACGTTGATCTGCTCCTACAAGGCCGCGGTCGCGGAGATCCTAAAGGCGAGACGGGTTAAGGGCGCGGGATCGCCGGAAATCCTTGCACGCTCGGTCCAGACCCGGGGCTGGCGCCCAGTCGATGCTCGTCTTCAGGTTTCGGATGTTCCGCGCATCGTCGAAAACCTCGGCGGGTCGAAGCTTTATGGAAACGATCCGACGGTTGCCCTTCGCGAGTTGATTTCAGAATGCGGCCGATGCGGTACAGGCTAGGCGAAAATACCAAAAGCGTCCCGCCGACTGGGGGCTCATTACGGTCGGACTGCTTTCGGAAGGCGACCAGGTTTGGCTGGTTGTCGAGGACAATGGCATCGGCATGTCTGAACAGGTGCTCACCGGTCCACTTCTCGATTTCGGGACGTCGTTTTGGCGGTCGCCTCTCGCAATGGAGGAGTTTCCTGGGCTCATGGCTGCGGGAATGCACGCCATCGGCCGATTTGGGATCGGATTCTTCTCGGTCTTCATGCTTGGACCCGTCGTTCGCGTCTACTCGCGACGATGCGACAAAGGACAAGAAACAGGCAGACTATTGGAATTTCGTGGCGGTACGAGCGCCCGACCAATTCTGTCTCCTATTCCCGGTGAGCCCGTGCCGATCGATGGAGGCACGCGCGTGGAGGTCATGTTGAAAGGCAATCCTCTTCAGGCGGGCGGCCTTCTCTATATCAACTCATATTCTAAGCGAACAATGCCATTGGCTACGCTCGTGGGCGCGGTGGCTCCCAATCTCGATGTTGCTATCTCGACCATGGCGGCGGAAGGTTCACAATCGGTCGCGCGGCCGGGTGACTGGCTGAAAATCAGCGACTTCGATCTCGTCCGCCGACTGAACCCAAACGCCGATGGTTCCGAAGCTGACGCTCCGAAGGCAGATCGGGCGTTGATGCAGCCCATAGAAGGGGCCGACAATCAGGTGTTTGGCCGGGCCTTTATTTCACCGTCGCGGTATTCGTTTTCGGCAGACGGCGGCTGGGTGACCATCTCCGGATTGCGTGCCGGCAGGCTCCATAACGTGGAGGGCGTATTGCTCGGCGAGGCGGTGACTGCCGCCCGCGATGCCGCTCAGCCAATCGCTACAAAGGAGGCGCTTGCGCAATGGGCGTCGAAACAAGCCGAATTGATCGTGGGATCAGTTAAGGACGAAGAGCGTCAAGCGCGTTCCGCGGAAGTGGTGCTTGAGTGCGGAGGAGAGATTGGAAATCTCAAATTCATCAAATGGGGAACTGATTGGCTGACCACGAGCGAATTTGAAGATCGACTTCGCTCCTCGACCGTAATTGCCATCAGCTTTGATGGTGAGTTCGACTACGACGAGGATAAAGATGATGTTCACCCCAAGGACTTCCGCGAGGATTTCGAAGGTTCTGAAGACGTAGCCGTGGTGCTCAAGCACGACGGCGGTATTTTGAGGGGCGGCAATAACAGTTGGCCGAGAGCTATTACCGGTCAGCCAAAATGGAGTGATTTGAATGTTGCCGCTTATGCGAGGTATATTATCCATAAAACGTGGGGAGATACTATTCAGGAGGATGAAGAGGAGCGCGTTGTCGGCAGGGTACGTTATTCCGATATCACCCGCCGCGTGACAGTGTTTCGCGCCGCCGAAGAAGATGAGCCATTTTGATGAGGCGTTCCAGGCGAGCCGCTTGTTTCGCCGTCGCTGGCGCTGCCCTTGCGATCGCCGGCCCCGCCGCGGCATGGGGCGATCTCGGCCACGAAGTGACGGCGTTGATCGCCTATCGCCACCTGACGCCAGCATCAAAGGCCAAGGTCGATGCGCTCCTGGCCAGCGACGCCGACACGCTCACGGCGCCGGATTTCGCCAGCCGGGCAACCTGGGCGGACAAATACCGCAACGGCCATCGCGAAACCGCAGCCTGGCATTTCGTGGACATTGAGATCGACCATCCTGACCTGGCGTCCGCCTGTTTCGGCTTCCCCGCCTTGGCGCCCGGTCAGGCCGCCAGCCAAGGCCCTGCACAAGATTGCGTGGTCGACAAGATCGAGGAGTTTGAGGCCGAACTCGCCAGCCCCGCCACGGCGCCGGCCGAGCGCGTGCTCGCCCTGAAATTCCTCATCCACTTCGTCGGCGATCTGCATCAGCCGCTCCACGCCTCCGATCACGACGACCGCGGCGGCAACTGCATCGGCCTGGAGCCGTCCCCGGACGGCTATGCCAGGAACCTGCACGCCTATTGGGATACGGGCGCCGTTGAGGCCTTGGGCGCCTCGGCGCGGGACATCGCCGCCAGGCTGGACGGCACGATCACTCTGGCGATGGCGAGGGAATGGAGCCGTGGCGGTGCGAGGGACTGGGCGATGGAATCGTTTCGGCTCGCTCAAAGCGACGCCTACAAGCTCCCTGCGCGGCCGATCTGCGGTCAGCACGGCTCGATCGCCCTCTCGGCCGACTACCAGGCCATGGCGCAGCGCGACGCCGAGGATCAGATCGAGAAGGCCGGAATCAGGATGGCGTTCCTCCTGAACAAGGCCTTGCGCTAGGCGTCCAACACCATCGGTGTCCTTTGGGCCGGCAGGCTGGCGTCTCCTTCATCCGACGGTGCGGCGGTGGCGGCTAAGCCATCTCGCAGATCGCCACCCTGGCGGCCCCAAGCGCCCGCTCGGCCACGCCCAGCAAATGGCGGTGATGGGTAAAGAACAGCACTTGGGTGGACTTCGCCAGCTCCGCCAGCACCTCAAAGCCCACCAGCGCACGCTCGTCATCGTAATTGACGAAGAGGTCGTCGGCCAGGAATGGCAGCTTCGCGCCGCCCGCGACGGCGTCCTCCACCGCCGCCAGACGCAGCGCCAGAAACAGTTGATCTACCGTTCCTTCGCTCATCCGATCGACCGGCACGACGGCGTCATTGCGGTCGAGTCCCGATAGGCGCGCCTTGCTTCCCTCGGCATCGACCAGCAGGCTCACGTAATTGCCGCGTGTCAGGATCGAAAACAGTGCGGAGGCGCGCTTGAGCAGCGGCGTCTGCTTTTCCGCACGGTACCGATCAATCGCCCATCGCAGCAGGTTCACCTCAGCGCGTTTGCGCACATAGGCTTCAGCCTGGGCGGCCATTTCGGCCTTTGCCTGTTCCATGTCCGCCGCCGCGATCGCCGCGTCCGGTCCGTCATCAAAGCGCGCAAACTCGGCTTGTACGGTCGCGCGCTCAGCAGCTTTAGCCTCGATCTCGTCGGAGAGGGTCCGAAGCGCTTCCTGAAGATCCCCGGACTGCACCTTCAGCGCGTCCGCTTCGGCGTCGCGCACCTCGTCCAGCAAGGCCTCCAGCAAGGGGCCGCCACCAGCCTTGACGATTTCATCCGCTAGCCGATCCAGGTCCTCGCGCAGCGCCCGCGCCTTGTCCGAACGGGCGATGGCGGCAGCAAGGGCCGCGTCATCCTCGGCACGCGACGCTTCCATCAGCGGCCGAAGTCCCGCCTTCGCCAGCTCGCCGGCATCGTTGGCGCTTTGTAATTGGGTTTCAGCGGCGGAGAGTTGTTGTTCAAGCCCGGCACGGCGTTCGGCCAATGTCTTCGTCTCGCTGGCGGCCCGTGCGAGCCCGATCAGAATATCGGCCGCTGTTCCTGATAGGTCGGTCACGCCGCAGGCGGTTGCCAGCACACGAACCTGAAGATCAAAATCATCGATGTCGCTTTGCATCGTGGTTGTGCGACGCTCAAGCTCAAGAATCGCTTCGATTTCGCCGCGCGCTTCCTCAAGAAGGTCGAGCCTCGCCCGGATCACCGCGAGCGTCGTGCTTGGGTCGAGACCCACCGCCACCACGACAGACGACCACTTCGTCTCCCAATCCGTGATCCCTTGACGTGCGTTGCTGCGTTTGAGTTCTGCACGCGTGAGCGCAGTGGTCGCGGTAGCGGTCTGGGTCTGCAATTCATCGCGACGCTTGGCGGCCGCGTCTTCGGCCCCATACAGACTTTCTGCGGTCTGGAGCAGGAGCCCGAATGAATTCGTCTTGGCCGACGCACTTGCGTCGGCACTCTGCAAAGCGGCCCCAAGCAGAGAGGCTGTCTCAGTCCGACGTGTTGTCGCGGCGTCCAGTGCCGCTGTCGCTTCGGCCGCCGCCGTGGCGGCGTCCAGAACACGACCACGGCGTTCCGCCCAGGTCGTGTATGCCTTCGGCGTCAAATCCAACCCGCTTGGAGCAAGCGCCGCACGCCACTCTCCGGCAACCCGATCGACCTCGCACTGCGCCTCGACGATTTGCCGCTCGTGCTGAGATATGGCGAGCGCGATCCGCTCGATTTCCTCTTCAAGGCCCGCCAGTCGCCCTGACTGTGCCGCGGCGAAGAACCGCTGGTCCGACACCTCATCGGCGGCGGCGGACTGTTCTTCAAATTGATTGGCGGAGGCCCTGGGGTTGGATAACTCCGCGCCATCGACGATATGGGCGCGCAACTGGCCCCATGTGGCGTCCCGCTCCGACCGGGCGCTCGTAACCACGTCGAATGACACGGCATGCTCATCACGGACGAGCTGCTTGCGCTGAAGCTCGACCTCAGCAAGGCGATCTTTGGCGTTGCGCAGATCGCGGCCAGCTTGCGCAAGCGCCTCGTCGGCTCGGGACAGCGCCGCCATTGCCTCTGCCGCCTCGCGGTCGCTTGGCGCCGAGAGCGCACGAAGTGTCGCGACATCACCAACGCGCGGCGTCAGTTGAGCGAGGCTGGCCTCCACCACCTCGCTTTTGCGGTCCGCTTCTCGCTGCGCAACTGCGACCGCTGCATCAAGGTCTCCACGACTGCGCGCAAAACGTAGCGCCTCGCCGAGCGAGGCCACCTCACGGGCGGCCGGCAACGCCGCACGCTGCCGCTCAAGCTCGTCCAAATCCTGCCGGCGAGCCGTGTGCTCGTCCTCTGCTGAACTGAGCAGCCGGTCCAGCCCGTTTCGCTCTTCAAGGAGCGATCGAGCTTCTGCCAGTCGGACACGCTCCGGCAGTCGCCCTTTGGCGACCTTGGTGGGCTCCTCCGGCCAGCCGATCTCTCGCTGCAACTCGGCAAGGTGTGCGCTGCGCGTCGTGAGCTCCGTGTTACGCCGCGGCAAATCAGCCAGGGCCTTGTCAACCGCTCCCTTCGCCTCGCGAAGCTCGTCGATTTCTTGGCCGCGATCCAACACGGCCGTGTTGACGACCAGCCCATCGAGCGTGACTCGCAGCCCCGTCGCTTGGGTATCCGCCAAGCCAGCCTGGGTCTTGGCCGTCGCCGTCGCCGCCAACGCCTGCTGCTGAATTGCGGCGGCGTCAGCCGGCAGGTCCACGACATCGCCCAGATCTTCCAGCTCTTTCGTGGCCTGCCGATAAAGTGCGGCCGGCGGCAACACGCGACGATGGCGCTCGATTTTTTCACGGTCGAGATCAAGGGCCGTCCGGCGTTTGCGCAGATCGGCTAGCTTCTCTTCCAACCGTGCAAGGTTGAGCCGCATCTCGTCCCAAGCGGCGGGCTTCATCTGCGCTGTTTTCAGTCGGCTCTTGGCGTCCTCGAACGCCTTAAAGGCGAGGTGGTAGGACGTGTTGCCGACGCGCTTGGTCCAGACGGCGCGGGCATCCGCTTCCAGCGCTTCGAGCAATCGGGCGACACCGACGAGGCCGGACCCGGCGGCAAAGATCGCCTGGCCAATGTCATCCTCAGCCTGAAGGATCGCTGCGCCGCCTTGGCGGAGCCGTCCATGGTCAAGGCTGAACATGCGCTGGAAGCTGTCGGCCGTGTACCCGGCAAGCAGCGCCGATAGCCGCCCCTCATCCAGAACGCGATCCTCGCTGTCCAGCAAGGTTCCGGTGCGGCCCTTTTTGCGCCGGAACGCGATAGGTTCGGCGCCCGCCTGCAGCACCGCGCCAATCCGAAGCAACTGCTTATCGTGGCGGAAATCGAAGGGTGTGATGTGTGGGAAGCCGAACAGCAGGTCCGAGATCGCTGACATCGTGGTCGACTTGCCAGCCTCGTTCGGCCCGTAAATTATCTGGAGGTCGGGCGTCTGCGACGGAAAATGAAGGTCGCAACCGTCAAACCGGCCATATTTGAGGAGGTTGAGTTCGGTAAGGCGCATCAGTCAGACTCATGACTGAGTTGCGCCTGAAGAACGACCCCGGCGTCTTCGAGCAGCGCCGGAACGCCTCCGCCGCGCAGGTGGCCCAGAAGATCGTCGTCACTTCCCAGGTCCGGCGGAATCTTGGCGAGGAACTCGTCCATCTCCGCCCCAAATGCGCTGGTCAGTGCCGAATCCTGGCTTCCGGATGCCAGCAGCGTGCCCAGTTCCTCAAGCACGCTCGCCGCACCGGGGACCTGCACCGACAAGGCCTCGGTTTCGACAACCACCTTTTCGATCCAGAGCTGGTCGGAGATCGCGATTGCAATCCCGCGAATATCTTCGCGCAATTGCTCCCGCCGACGCGCTAGGTCGCCGTGCAGCGCCGTGCGGCCCGTGAGCGTGACTCGCACCACCAGCGGGCGACCATCCGCCTCGGAAAAGGCCTGGTTCAGCCCGTCACGCACGCGGTTTTGGATGTCGCGGTCATGCTCCAGATTTTCGGTGTCCACCCCGACGCGCGCCCAACGCACGGCGTCAAGCGGTATCGGCTGCGGAGGATCGACGATCGCCCCATCCTCGACGGTGACGATCACGGCGCCCTTAGCGCCGCATTCCCGGATGTTGCGCCCCTGAAGATTGCCGGGAAACACGATGAAGGGGCTCTCGGAGACCACCTCGAAATCATGGACATGCCCGAGCGCCCAATAGTGATAGCCCCTGGCCGAAAGTTCTGCCGGCGAACAGGGCGCGTAAGGAGCATGGGGCGGGCGCCCACCCGTCAGCGCCGTGTGCAGCACGCCGATATTGAGATGGTTGGGTAGCGCGGCGGGATAGGAGGCGGCCAGGTTCGCGCGGGTGTCTTTGATCTTGTAGCTCCACCCGTGCAGCGCGGTTGCCGTAGCCTCGTGGATGAAGGTGGCGGGTTTTTCGGTGTCAAAGGTGCGGACGTTCTTCGGAAGGGGCAGCTTCTTGGTCTGGACCGATTCCGCATCGTGATTGCCAAAGAGCAGGAATACATCGATGCCAGCCTTCTCCAGCCGGCCCATCGCCGCGCAGAAAAAGAGGCCTGTGCCGAAATGCTGCCAATCGCCATCGTAGATGTCACCGGCAATTACGATGAACGCCACGCGCTCCTCGATCGCGGCATCAACGAGATTGTTGAGCGCTGTGCGCGTCGCAATCCGAATATCGTCTGCCGGCACGCCCTCATAGCGGGAGAGGCCCCGCAAGGGGCTGTCTAGGTGAACGTCGGCCGTATGCAGAAATTTGAAGCTTGCCATCACCATCGCTCTATAGCGCCCTTCGGAGCTCATCGAGAGGCGCCCGGCGGCCAAGCTGACGGTGTGCGACAACTGCGCCGCGAGTTAACTGGCGTGGATGCCCTGAAACGCCGTCGCGCCTTGCAAATCAGCGCGCGCTCCAGGTCGAACCGCATTTTCCTCTCCGGCGCCCAGGTCCGACCGGATTGAGCGAGCCGGTCCGGTTTGTGCCCGATGGGAGCGGTCTGTCGACCTCGGCGCATCTATGCCGCCGTCTTTAGGCGCTTCTTGCTAAGCAGGGTTTGGACGAAAGCGTTCCATTTCTTCATCGCGGCCCGTTTCTCCGGCATGTAGTTCCAGCGATCGTAGCTCTTTGAGCTGACGTCCTGAAGCGTGTGGTTCTGCAGCCGGTCGCGGATCTCCTTCGATAGGCCAGCCTTTCCAGCCAGCGTTTTCCAGGTCCGGCGCAAGTCCCGGTTGGTTACGACAGGAATGACCTCGCGGTCGCGTTGGCGCCACATAAACGAATAAAGCGTGCCGTGGCTGACCGGCTTGGCCGGGTCGGTCGCGGAGGGGAAAAACCAGCCGTGCTCATTGGGCTTGATTGATTCGATCAGTTCCGCCGCGACTTCAGGGACGGGAATGGCGTGTGGTTTGCCATTCTTGGTCTTTGACCAGTCGATGATCCGTTCCTTCGCGTCCCATTGATCGACATGCAGGCGGGCGATTTCCTCGACGCGCTGACCGGTGAGCATGAGGATGCGTACGGCGCGCGTATAGGGCGGATGAACGGGCGCGTCGGGGCATTCGAGCCAGCGGTAGAGGCGCAAGAACTCTTCTTCGTCGAGCCAGCGCGTGCCCACCTTCTTGGGCTCGGTCGGGATGCCCGCTGCGGGGTTATAGACGAGTCGGAAACGCCGGAGCGATGCGTTGCGATAATCGTGCTCCGATTTCATGCCCCAGCTATAGGCGGACCGGATGTAGCTCCGGACATGATCGGCCATGGAGCGCTTGCCACGATCGTAGATCGGTCGGATTAGATCGGTGATTTCCTCTGGCTCGATGTCTCGGGCCGGCCTATTGCGACCGAGGGTGTCCGCAATCTTGTTGAGGCCTTTCTCCGCCTCCTTCCACGACGATTTGCCAGATTCTTTCAGATGGGCGACGTAGGCCTCGAAGAGATCGGCAACGGTGCCGGGGCGCGTGTCGCCGGCGATTTTAATGCTGCGGCCCTTCTGGATTATGTCCGCATAATCTCGATTGAAAACCTCGCGCGCCTTGCTGAGCGGCATCGACGGATATGATCCGAGCTTCTTTTTGAGGCGCTTTTGATCTCGCCACTGCTGCGCCATCCAATCCGCCGTGACGCGGGTTGGCATGGGCTTCAAGACCAGGATCAGGCGGCCGGTGCCGTGCCCCTCTCCATCGACCAGGCTTAGTTGCTTTCCGGTCTGCTCCACCAGCTTCAGAGCGCGGCGTATCTCTCCATCGGTAAGGCTCGGCACTGGGCTCTCCCATGGGTTTCCAAGTGGGGTCGCCAGACGGGCAGTAGGGGTCGGCGACTGGGGTCATAAGGGCATCCGATCCCCCCTAAAACCGACCCCAATATGCCACGGCATCCGAAACTACGCCAAGCAGAAAAATATCAATGATTCAATGGGAATAAGCGTGATCGAGCGTGATCGAAATGGGTCGAGTGGGATGGTTGTGGACGAGGATGACCGCGGTCGCCGCGAGCTCCAGGGCCCTGCGCACGACTTCGCGCGGATAGACCGGCGTCTGGTCGACTGTGCCCACGCCTTGGGACTCGTCGGCGATGAGGCCGTTCTTCTTGTCGAGAAAGAGGACGCGGAATTCTTCGCGCTCGACGAAGGCCATCGCGGTGCGGCAATAGTCGACCACTTCGCTCCAGGAGCCGATGGACAGGCGCTTTCTCGCGACGCCTTTGGCGAAGCGCTTGGCGCTCGCCTCGACGATCTTGAATTCGCCGATCGCGCCGGCGCTCATGCCTTCCACCTCGGCGAGCCGCTGCGCCGGCGCCGCGATCGCTTCGGCGAACGAGCCGAAACGCGCGATGAGCGCCTTGGCGAGCGGTTTGACGTCGCGGCGCGGGATCGCCCGAAACAGAACGAGTTCGAGGAGTTCGTAATCGGCGATCGCCTCCGGCCCGGCCTCGCGCAAGCGGCCTCGCAATCTCTCGCGATGGCCGAGATAATGGGCCGGTTCAGCCTGATCTTGGCCGGGCGTCATCGCGAATAGGGGGGATGCTCGAGGCCGGCGGGCGAGGAGGTGAAAATCTCCACGCCCGTCTCGGTCACGCCGACGGTGTGCTCGAATTGCGCGCTGAGCGAGCGGTCGCGCGTCACGGCGGTCCAACCGTCGGACAAGACTTTGACGCCGGGGCCGCCGAGATTGATCATCGGCTCGATGGTGAAAAACATGCCCGGACGCAGGGGCACGCCCTCGCCGCGCCGGCCGACATGGAGAATATTCGGTTCGTCGTGGAACAGGCGGCCGAGCCCGTGGCCGCAAAAGTCGCGCACCACCGAGCAGCGCTCCCCCTCGGCGTAGCTTTGGATGGCGTAGCCGATGTCGCCGGTCGTCGCGCCCGGCTTGACCGCGGCGATGCCGCGGACCAAGCATTCGTAGGTCACGTCGATGAGCCGCTGCGCGCGCCGCGGCGCTTCGCCCGCCACGTACATGCGGCTGGCGTCGCCGTGCCAGCCCTCGACGATCAGCGTGACGTCAATATTGACGATGTCGCCTTCGCGCAGCGGCTTCTCGTCGGGGATGCCGTGGCAGACGACGTGATTGATCGAGGTGCAAATCGACTTGCGGTAGCCGCGATAGTTGAGCGGCGCGGGATAGGCGTCGTGATCCCTAGCGAATTCGTAAATGAATTTGTCGAGCGAAGCCGTCGTGACGCCCGGCCGCACGCGGTCGACCAAGAGGTCGAGCGCCTGCGCGGTCAACGCGCCGGCCTTGCGCATCGCCGCGAACGCTTCGGGTCCGTGCAGCTTGATATGGCCGTTGCGCCGGCTTTGCAGCAGCGCGGAATCGACGAACGTCATGGAAAGAACCTTACGAGGGGCCTCGGGCGCCGCCGCGCCGTGTCATGCCTCCATTTAATACGCCTTCGCCGCCGCGCAATACAAGGATCGTCGGGCTCAATGCGAAAAGCGCCCGCGGAAATCCCTAGGGGTGACGCGAGCGAGGCGCGCGAAACCGCGACGCATGGATTCGAGCGAGCCGAAGCCGCAAAGGGCCGCGACGCGCTTGATGGGAACGCGCAACTCGCAGAGCTGGCGCTGCGCCGCCTCGACGCGCAGGCGTTCGACGGCTTTGGCCGGCGTCAGGCCGGTCGCCTCTCGGTAGCGGCGCAGCAACGTGCGTTCGCTCATGCCGGCCCGCTCGGCCAGGCGCGGGATCGACAAATCGACCTTGGGATCACGGCTAATCCACGTATCCATGGCGTCAAACGTCTCGCCGCGGCTCTGAAGCGACAGCGCGGCGCTGAACTGCGACTGGCCGCCGGGCCGCTTGAGGAAGACGACGAGCTGACGGGCGACGGCGAGCGCGCCTTCGCGGCCAAGGTCCAGGCGCGGCCGGCGCGCCCTCTCGCCGAGCCACGCCACGAGCGCGGCGTCCTCAGCCGCCGCGTCGACGCCGAAGCCGCCGGCGAGGATGAGTGTGTCGACATCGCGTCCCGGGGCCGGCAGGGGGCGACGACCAGGCTCAGACCCGCCGAAGTCTCTAAGCTCGGGCCTTGCGCCGCGACGACGGCGAGCGCGCGGAGCGCGAGAAATTCGCGGAGGAAGCGCGCCGCGATAGCCGAGGGCCGGACGCAAGCGAGCGCTGGCGAGCCGACGCCCGCTCGTGCTAGGAGGGTCGGCTCTCAGACCGATTGCGAGCGCGAATGCCCAGAGACAGCGTCCTTGAGTCCGCGCCCTACGGCCATTTCGCGCCGAGCGGCTTTTGCGCGCTCGCCTTGCGCGTGACGCGCCGCTGCTCCGTGGGATGGTTCGGCAAGCGGACCGCCTTCTTCTTGCGCGGCGTCGCGATGCGCTCGCTGCGCGGCCGGCCGGTCGACATCGTTTCGTTGGGCGCGCGGATGCGCCTCCAGCCCGCCCACAACGTCTCGGAAAAGCGGCTGTTGTTCACGCCGCAATATTTCGATGCGCCGGAACGGGCGCTTCTGGCGGAGCGCCTGAAAGGCGATTTCGTGTTTCTCGACGTCGGCGCCAGCGTCGGCGGCTATGCGCTCTTCGCTGCGGGATTGGGCGGGCCACGCGCGCGCATTCTCGCCGTCGAGCCGTTGCCGGAACTCTTCGAGCGGCTCGTCTACAACATTCAGCAGAGCGACTTCGCCAACGTCAAGGCGGTTTCCTGCGCGCTTGCCGATATCGACGGGGAGATCACGCTCTTCGTCAATACGAGCAATCAGGGCGAGGCCTCGGTGCGCATCGTCAGCGCCGAGGCGCGCGTCGAACAGATGCGCGTGCGCGCCAAGAAGCTGCTGACGCTGGCGCGCGAGGAAGGCTATGCCAAGATCGACGGGATCAAGCTCGATATCGAGGGCGCCGAGGATCTCGTCCTCGACCCCTTCTTGAGCGAAGCGCCGCCGGCGCTGTGGCCGCGTCTCATCATCATGGAATTCTCCCTGTTGCGCGTCGGCGCGCAGCTCGAGGAGCGCTTGCGCGCGCTCGGCTACCGCGAGATCTTGCGCACGGTCGAGAACGTCGCCTATGAGCTCGATCGCAAGGAGCCGAGTTCATGACCGATAAGATCATCACCGCGGCGATCCTGGTCATCGGCGACGAAATCCTGTCGGGGCGGACCAAGGACCGCAACATCGGCTATATCGCGGATTATCTAGCCAATCTCGGCATCGATCTGCGCGAGGCGCGCATCGTGCCGGACGTCGAGGCCGAGATCGTCGCCGCGCTCGACGCCTTGCGCGCGCGTTACACCTATGTCTTCACGACGGGCGGCATCGGTCCGACCCATGACGACATCACCGCCGACGCGGTCGCCAAGGCCTTCGGCGTCGCGATCGATGAAGATCCCCGCGTAATCGCGGTGATGATGCAGCGCTACAAGCCCGGCGAGCTCACGCCGGCGCGGCGCAGAATGGCGCGCATTCCGGCCGGCGCGGAACTCGTCGAAAACCCGGTCTCCTGGGCGCCCGGTTTTCGCATCGGCAACGTCATCGTCATGGCCGGGGTGCCCTCGGTCATGCAGGCGATGCTTGACTGCGCGGCCAAGCGTCTCGAGACGGGCGTGAAGCTTAGCGTCGAGACGATCGAGGCGGGCGGGATTCCCGAGGGGCGCTACGGCGACGCGCTGGGCGTCCTCGCCGCCGCGCATGGCGAGACGATCATCGGCTCCTATCCGTCCTTGGCCGACGGAAAATTCAGGAACGAGATCGTCGTGCGCGGCCGGGACGCCGAGAAAGTCGCAGCGGCGCGCCGCGCGATCGAGGCGATGCTCGCCGAGATCAGGAGCGACGCCAAGCCGTTATAGCAAGGGCCGCTGCAGCCAAAGCTGTTGACGGACGCCGCGAGCGCTCGCCCCGCGACGCGCCGCTTGCTATGCAGGGTCGCCGACAGAGCCTCGTTTACAGGAAGCCGCCATGTCCGACGGTCGCGAAAAAGCCTTTCCGGTCTCCTGGGACCAGTTCCACCGCGACGCGCGCGCGCTCGCCTGGCGCCTCGCCTCATCCGGGCCGTTCGAGGCGATCGTCGCGGTCACGCGCGGCGGCCTGGTGCCGGCGGCGATCATCGCGCGCGAACTCGAACTGCGCATCATCGAGACGGTGTGCATCGCCTCCTACCACGACTACAAGAACCAGGGCGGCCTGCAAGTGCTCAAGACGATCGCCGCCGAGGTGTCCAAGTCGGGCGGCGGCGCGAAGATTCTCGTTATCGACGATCTCGTCGACACCGGCGCGACTGCCAAGGTCGTGCGCGAAATGCTGCCCAAGGCGCATTTCGCCACCGTCTACGCCAAGCCCCTGGGGCGCCCGCTCGTCGACACGTTCATCACCGAGGTTTCGCAGGACACCTGGATCTATTTCCCCTGGGATATGGGCCTCGCCTTCCAGCCGCCGATCGCCAAGGACGCCGCGGGCTGAAGCGCGCGGGTTCAATTCGGCGCGGAAATGTGAAACAACGGCCGGCGACGCGGACGTGGCGAAACTGGTAGACGCAAAGGACTTAAAATCCTTCGGCCGCAAGGCTGTGCGGGTTCGACCCCCGCCGTCCGCACCATTCAGGTTTCAAGGCCTCAGATATCGGCGCGTGGCCGCTCGCGTCTAGGCTTCTTGCGACGGCTGTTCCGCGCCTGTTTTCCGTCTTCGCTCCTGCCGCCCGACGCGACGGCGTCGAGAGCTCGAACGCCGGCCGCAAAGTCGGAGCGAGGACCCCGCTCGCCCGCCGACGGCGCTCGTCGCGCCGTTCGCCGCCGCTGAATTTCGTGAGCTTTTTATGCATCGCACGCAGCGCGATTCTTTTGCACCGTTTTATCATCGCGCCATTCTTGACACGTATAAGTTGCGCTGATTAGGTCATTGCAACCGACAACTCCTCGCGGGCGGCAATTCCGCAGGGAGCCCGGCATCTGCGGTCGGACGCGATGCGGCGCGCCCGGTGAAGCGCGAGCATTTCAAGATCGGATGCGAAGGCGTCGGACCTCTTTGTGTATCGCTCGCGTTTCATGAGCCTTTCAGCCGGCTTTATCGGGTCGCCACGCGACGGGGGATGCAATGGGAACGTTTTGGGATCAGGTCGTCAACTTCGTTCAGCCGTCCGAGCGCTCGGCAGGGCGGCAAGACGCCGTCGCGGTGCTGGGCGCGGCGAGCGTCGCACCGCAGCGCTATCCGCCGAATGCGTCGCTCGAAGCGGTTGGCATGCAGAACGAGACTCTGCGCGCGCAGATCGAGGAAGTGGAGCACGGATTTGAACGTCTGGATCAGGTGAAGGGTCTATTCCACGGCTTACTGTCTCCGATGTCGGAATTGCTGGCGGAATTCGAGGCGACCAAGGCGCGCCTGCATGAAATGAAAATCAAGCTCGGTTTTCTGGAGGACGCGCATGAAGGGTTGAGCGCGCGCCATGCGGCGGCGATCGAGGAACGCGACGCCGTCGCGGAAGCGAGAAATGCGCTGCTGCGAGAAAATCGCGAAATAGGGCAGCGCGTGCAACGCGTCGACGTCGCGCTGGGCGAAACGCAGCTTGAACTGCGCGAATGCGCCGCTGCGAAAGACAAGTTCGAACGCCTTCTCGAGGTCGAGATGCGCCTGACCGGCGGCCTGGCCGACGAGATTCGGCGTCTGAAGAACGAACTGTCCGGCAAGGATCAAAGCTTGGCGAGCCTGGAGCTTTCGCTCAAGGTGGCGAGCGACCAGGACGCAGTGCTGTCGCAGGAAAACGCGACGCTCCGCGAATCGTCGCAAGCTCTGTCGAGCAGCCTCGACGCCGCCAGCAGGCGCATCGCGGAGTATGAATCGCGCGTCGTCGATTACGAATCGCTGGTCGATCAAGGCAAGCACCAAATCGCCACGCTGGAGCAGGCGTTGTCGGAGGAGCAGGCCGCGCATGCGAACCTGCGCGCCAAGCATCTCGAACTCGCCGAGCGCAGCCGCACCGAAATGGCCACGCTCAACAACACCGTTCACGCCGTGCGCGGGCGCGTCGACGTGACGAACAAGATTCTCGATCAGACGCGCGGCCAGCTGCGCGAGAAGATCGAGGAATTGCGCGCCGCGGAACGCCGATTGCTGGAAAACGGCATCCAAATCGACGGGCTCGAAAAGAGCGCGCGGTCGCAGAAGGAGGACCTCGCCGCCGCCAATGAACGCATCGCCGGCACGGAGCGCATGCGCGGAGCCCTCGTCGATCAGGTCAACGGCCTGACCGACACCCTGAGGGCCAAAGAGACGGCGCTGCAAGCGGCGACGCGAACGACCGAGCAACTGACGGCCCGGCTCGAGGAAATGGCGAGCGGCAGGCAGCGCGCGAAAGAAGAGCTGGAGCGCCGCACCGCCGCGCTCCAGGACGAGATCGCCCGCATGCGCGCCGAGCGCCAACTGACCGACGGGGCGCTGGAGGCTTCGCGAGCCGAGCGTCAGCAGGCCCGGCGCGCCTCGCCGACGACTGGCGAGGCCCACCGCGAGGCGACGGCGGCCTCATCGGCGTCGGAGCCCGGCGAGGCACCGGCGCCGCAACAAACCAACGTGACCAAATTGCCGCGGACCGCCTCGCTCTGAACGAAGCGCGCAAAGGACGAGGCCCGATCACGCGGAATCGGCGCCTCGCTCCAAGCTTCGAGCGGAGCGTATCGCCCAGGGAAAGCCCGTTCGCGCTTTTTCTAAAAACCGCTTGAGCAGGTTCAGCGCTTTGGCGCCTGCGGCGACATCCAGAAGCGTCGAGGAGAGCAAAATGATCCGGCATAGTCGATCTCCAGGTTACGCCAACTCGTCCGCATTCACCTATTGGACGTCTCTTTTCGGCGTTCGGATGCGCGATCATGTCCACTCGACCCTGCGCGGTCTTTCCCATGCCGTCGCCGCGTTCGCCGCCAAGGTCAAGTCGAGGCGAATGCGAGGCCTCCGCCGGCCGCTTCGCGGGCGCTGACACGAAGCTCGACGGCGGCGGGGCCGGTTGGAACTAGTGATTTACGCCCGCCATCCCGAGCGCCGTCGCTATAAGGCCGGCGTCGACGGTAAAACGGATCGCCGCTCCGCCGCAGCCCCCGAACAGGCGCTCCTCGTCTGGAGGCGCCGGCCACGGCGCACGAACGCCGTCAGGCGGGTCATCCCGGCGCGGATCCCCGCAATTCCGCGACGCGCGCATTGTTGCCACCGGCCATGTCTTGGACTATCGGATCGACGGCGACTGGGCGCAGATCGGCGCCGACCCTACGGCGAGCCGTGCGTTCCCCGAAGCCATGAGGCTCATGAGCAGGTCGGTTCCGGGTCTGGCCCTTATAAGCGGGCTCGGGAGGTTCGACATGGCAACTCTTGCGGAAGGTAAGCTCCTCTGGGAGCCGGACGCCGAATTCAAGCAAACGGCGCATCTCAAGCGATACATGGATTGGCTCGCGCAGGAGAGGGACCTGCGCTTTGCCGATTACGAGGCGCTCTGGCGCTGGTCGGTCGACGATCTCGAAGCATTCTGGCAGTCGATCGTCGACTTCTTCGACATTCGCTTCGCGACGCCCCCGACGGCCGCCCTCGCATCGCGCGAAATGCCGGGCGCCCGATGGTTTCCCGGCGCCACCCTCAATTATGCGGCGCAAGTGTTTCGCCATGCTTCGGATGAGCGCCCGGCGATCCTCTATGCGAGCGAGACGAAGCCGCTGCAGGCGATGAGCTGGCGCGACCTTGAGCGGCGCGTCGCGTCCCTCGCCGCCTGGCTGCGCGAGATCGGCGTCCAGCCTGGCGACCGCGTCGCCGCGTATCTGCCGAATGTCCCGGAGACGGTCATCGCTTTCCTTGCCGCTGCGAGCATCGGCGCGACTTGGTCGCTCTGCGCGCCCGATGCGGGCGAGGTGGCGGTGGAGGAACGGTTCCGGCAGATCGAACCCAAGGTCCTCATCGCCGTCGACGGCTATGTCTATAACGGCAAGACCGTCGACCGCACGCAGACCGTGCTCGCGCTCGCCGGCAGGCTGCCGAGCGTGCAAAATCTCGTTATCGTGCCGGCGCTGACGGGCGCCTTGGATCGAGCGCGCTTTCCGCAGGCGCACGACTTCTCCGACCTCGTGACGAGCGACGTTCCGCTGAAAATCCTGCCGGCGCCCTTCGACCACCCCTTGTGGATCGTCTACACCTCGGGCACGACCGGCATGCCGAAGCCGATCGTACATGGGCATGGCGGCGTCGTGCTCGAGGCGATGAAGTCCGCCACCCTGCACAACAACATCGGGCCAGGCGACGTCTTCCACTGGTACACGAGCTGCGCCTGGATCATGTGGAACTGCCAGGTCGGCGGCCTGCTGGTCGGGGCCACCATCGCGCTTTATGACGGCAGCCCAGCGACGCCCGATCTCGGCCGCATCTGGCGCTTCGTCGAGGAGACGCAAACGACGTTTTTCGGTTGCGGCGCCGCCTTCTTCATCAATTGCATGAAGGCCGGCGTCGTTCCCTCGCAACAGGCCGATCTCGGGCGTCTGCGCGGCCTCGGCTCGACCGGCTCGCCGCTGCCGGCCGAGGCCTATGAGTGGATTCTCGACAATGTGCGACGCGACATCTGGATCGTGCCCATCTCGGGCGGCACGGATTTCGCGGGCGTATTCGTTGGCGGCAACCCGCTTCTTCCCGTCTATTCCGGCGAGATGCAGTGCCGCTGCCTCGGCGCCAAGGTCGAGGCCTACGACGACGCCGGCCGCCCGGTGATCGAGGAGGTTGGCGAACTCGTCTGCACGGCGCCGATGCCGTCGATGCCGCTGAGGCTTCTGAACGACCCCGATGGTCGGCGTCTGCGCGAGAGTTATTTCGACCTGTTCCCCGGGGTGTGGCGCCACGGCGACTGGATCAAGATCACGGCGCGCGGCGGCGCCATCATTTATGGGCGTTCCGACGCCACCATCAATCGCCACGGCATCCGAATGGGATCGAGCGAGATCTATTCGATCGTGGAATCCCTGCCGGAGGTGCTCGACAGTCTCGTGGTGGATATGGAATTTCTCGGCCAGGAGCCGCACATGGCCCTGTTCGTGGTGCTGCGGCCGGGGCATGCGCTTGACGACGCTTCGAGGCTCGCGATCGAGACGCGTATCCGCACGGGCCTCTCGGCGCGGCATGTGCCGAACGCCATCCTGCAGATCCCCGAGGTGCCGCGCACCTTGTCGGGCAAGAAGATGGAAGTGCCCATCAAGAAGCTGTTGCTCGGCCAGCCTCTCGACAAGGTCGTCAACCGGGGCTCCATGTCCAATCCCGCGAGCCTGGACTGGTTCGCGAACTTCGCGCCGAGCTTCCTCGAAAAGCGTCGCGCCGCCGTGGCGTAACGGCGGGAAAGACCGTCGCGATGGAGCGGCGGCGGGAAACGATCTCGATACGATTTCGCTGACGCGCGCCTTGTCGTCCGTGGGCCGTCTTGCCGCGCCGCGGCGTTTCGCCGAATCGCTGATCTCGTCGAGCCCGCCTTTCCTTCCGCGCGCCGCGCGCCTAAACAGCGGCCATGACCTCCCGCCGGCCCGCGCCCACGTTGAAGTCGCCCGACGATCTCGTCGCGGCGGGCCTCGTGGCGGCCTCGCGGCGCGGTGAGGTCGAGGCGGTCGGCGCGCGCTACGCGATCGCGCTCACGCCCGCCGTGGCGCGGCTGATCGACAGGAACGATCCGGCCGACCCGATCGCGCGGCAATATGTTCCCGATGCGCGCGAACTCGTGCGCGATCCGGCCGAGGACGCCGACCCGATCGGCGACGCGCTGAAGAGCCCGCTTCCCGGCCTCGTGCATCGCTACCGCGACCGCGTGCTCATCAAACTCGTCTCGGTCTGCGCAGTCTATTGCCGCTTCTGTTTCCGCCGCGAGATGGTCGGGCCGGGCGCCGGCGCGTTGGGCGAAGCGGATTTCGCCGCCGCGCTCGACTACGTCAGCGCGCGTCCAGAAATCTGGGAAGTAGTGCTGACCGGCGGCGATCCGCTTATGCTCTCGTCGCGCCGCCTCGCCGAGACGACGCGCGCCCTCGCCGCGATCCCGCACGTCAGGGTTCTGCGCTGGCATACGCGGTTGCCGGTCGCAGCGCCCGAGCGCGTGACCAAGGCGATGGCCGAGGCGCTGACGCGCGGCCACGACAAAACCGTCTACGTCGCGCTGCACGCCAACCATCCCCGCGAATTGACGCGCGAAGCGCGCGCGGCGTGCCGACGGCTGATCGATCGCGGCGCGGCGATGGTGAGCCAGAGCGTGTTGCTCCGGGGAGTCAACGACGACGCCGACACGCTCGAAGCGCTGATGCGCGCGTTCGTCGAGACGCGCGTCAAGCCCTATTACCTCCATCACGGCGATCTCGCGCCCGGCACCGCGCATTTGCGCACGACCGTCGCTGAAGGCCAGGCCTTGATGCGCGAATTGCGCCGGCGCCTCTCCGGCCTCGCGCTGCCGACCTATGTCATCGACATTCCCGGCGCGCACGGCAAAGTCCCGATCGGGCCCGCCTATGTCGCCCAGCGCCTCGACGGCGGCTACGACATCGCCGATCCCTCGGGGATCGCGCGCCGTTATGAGGATCGTGTCGCCAGGGACGAATCTTGAGCAGGATGCGAACGGATTGATTCGCGCCGCAATTCGGCGTCGGCCTCGAGCGCGTAAAGCTCGATCGCTTGGCTCTTGCCGCGCATCGGCAGCGGGCCCAGCGCGCGCCGCGTGACGCCGACGGGCAGCGCGGCGAGCCTGTCCAGCAGCGCCGCCGAGGCGAGCACGCGGCAGTCGGTGTCGCGGCAGGCCTGCTCGATGCGCGCGGCGGTGTTCATGGTGTCGCCGATCAGCGCGATCTCCTTCTTGAGATAGCCGAGTTCGCCCACGACCACCGGACCGCAGTGAAGGGCGGCGCGAAAATCGGCGGTGAGTCCGAATTCGCTGACATAGGCGGGGCCGCGCGCCGCGAGTCGGTCGAGGGCGGAAAAACAGGCGCGCACGCAGCCGGCCTCGTTCAGGCCGGCGGCGAGCCTCCAGGTGGCGATGACCTCGTCGCCGACGTATTTGTGGACGTCGCCGCCCGCCTCGGCGATGGCGAGCGAAAGGTCGGTGATGAAGCGGTTGAGAAAGTCGAGGAAGCGCAGCTCGCCGAGGCGCTCGGCGATCGCGGTGGAGGAGCGCATGTCGATGAACAGCAGCGCGCGCTCCTCGACGCGCGGGCGGTAATAGCGCCCGGCGACGAAGGCCAAGAGCACGCCCGATCCGAGCAACGCGTTGACCCCGTACAACAAATTGTAGCCGAGGCTGAGCGCGAGCGAAAAGAACACTTCGGCGCGGGTGACGGGGGCGATCTCGCCGGTAGAGGTGGGCATGAGCCGATTCACGGTCGCTTCGATGAGCAGGATGACGCCGAGATAGAGAAGCGAGCGCAGGCCGAGATAGACGAGAAACGGCAATTGGCGGAAGGGCGCGCCGGAGGCGCGGCGCAGCACGAAAATCTCGAACGCGGAGAGGGCGCCGCCGATCAGGCCGCCCGCCAGCGCGCCGTGCAGATAGGTGTTGGCGAGATCGGCGCCGCCGAGCGGCTGGTACTCGACGCCGCCGAACAGCGCCCCCAGCAGCATGGCGCTGAGGGTGACCCAGAGGACGAGGCGGAGCGGGGCGGGCGGCATCGTCGCAATCATAGCCCGGATTTCGCTTCGCCAGGAAAAGTTCTACCCCTTGATGGCCTTGGCCAGTGCGTCCTGCAACGCCGGCGGCGGCGCGCCGAAGAACGCCGGCTCGTCGTTGCGGCCGCCGAGCGCGCCATAGGCGTGTTCGCCGCCGGCGTCGAACAGAACCTCGAACTTGCGGTTCGCGCAATCCTGCGGCTTGCATACGAACGAGAGCTGGTAGGCCTTGCCCTCGATCGTGATCGGCGTGAGCTCGCTGGCGACCCCGTCGAAATTCTTGTTGAATTGAACCAGCCAGTCCGGCGTCGGCTGCACTTCCTTCATCAATTTGTCCCAGGCGGCGCGATAGGGGCGCGTCCGCAGCGCGTCGAACAGGAACGACGCGTCTTCCGCAAGGGCGGCGCCGGCGACCAGCGTAAAGGCGAGAGAGGCGGCGAGGCGCATGGCGGGCTCTTGGGGCAGGATCGGGGCGGCGCTCAGAACGCCTTGAAGGTGATGATCGTGCGGGTGTCGACGATGCCGGGAATCAGCTGCACCTTCTGGCCGACGAAATGGCCGATATCGACGTCGCTTTCGAGATAGAATTTGGCGAGGATGTCGAAATCGCCGGCGATCGAGTAGATCTCCGAGGCGATCTCGGCTTCGGCCAGAGCGTTGGCCACTTCGTAGGTGCGTCCGAGCGCGCATTTGATTTCGACGAAGAACGTTTGCATGATGTCGTCATTCCTGCTTGGCGCTCTCTTGTGCAATAACTTCCACGTCGCGGTCCAGACCCGATTGCACCTGGAAGGTCGCCTGATAGGTCTTCGTGTCGTGCCGGGCGATCACGACATACTCGCCCTCTCCGAGGACGAGCGAGGGAAAAGCGCCGATCAGCTCGCGGATGAGGTCGCCGCCGGGGGTGAGCACGGTGAAATTGCTGTTGGCCAGGGCTTCCGCGCCGGCGGTGTTGACGAGCTTGATGGTCACGGTCGCGCAGCGATGGCGCAATGTCACGTCGACGAGTTTGCCGGAGACCACCTTGATGTCGGCGGCGACGATGGAATTGGTCGGCGTCGGGGCGCTGGGCGCGCCGCCGCCGGGCTTGCCGACGCCGACCGAACCGACGCCGACCGTGTCGAGAAAGGTCGAGACGATGTGGTAGGCCCCTTCGGGCAGGCCGATGATTTCGCCGGCCCGCGCCTTGGGATAGACCAGCTTGGCCTCGGGATTGTTGCGTTCAGGCACATAGATGGCCAGCGAGAGCTTTGAAGGGTCGATCGCCGCGCCGCCCAGGGTTCCCGTAATGCGCAAGGCCCCGGCGTTGAGCGTCAACCGCTCGCTCTTGACCTCGTCCTGCGCCACCGACACGCGCTTGGCCGCGCTGGCGAGGCCAAGGGCGACATGAACGACGTAGTCGCCGGGCGGCGCCGTCAGGGTCGGTTGCGGCTCGTTCAATTCGGCGACGAGCGGATGGGAGCCGTCGAGGTTGGGGCGCGCGGCGAACACCCGCCAGCGCAGGCCGCCCGTCAGCGGCGCCGGGGAGCCGCCCAGCGCCGCCCACAGCCGCAGCGTCCCGTGGCCGGCATCGGGCGTCGGGGTCTGCGCCAAGCCCAAGGCGCAAAAACCGCCGAGGGCCGAGAGCGCCAGCGCGAGCGAAAAAACGAACCGAACCATGCGTGAAATGCCTTGCCGCGATCGAGGGCGCCGGTCAACCCTGCCGGCGCCGGCTCGTGCCGGGACAATGGGGCGGTTCGAAGGCGATTTACTCGGCGCGGGATTCTCGGCATTGAGGGGCGCCGCCGCGTTGC
This sequence comes from uncultured Alphaproteobacteria bacterium, assembly GCA_963842835.1. Lineage (GTDB taxonomy): Bacteria > Pseudomonadota > Alphaproteobacteria > Rhizobiales > Beijerinckiaceae > Roseiarcus. Next base: position 37,041 of record CAWJIB010000003.1, read on the forward strand.
GCGGCCAAGCCGCATCGGAACGAACGGAACCCATGAACGAAACGATCGCCTTGCTGAAACGTCGCCGCTCGCTGGCCCCGCCGAACATGACCGGCCCCGGCCCGACCGCCGCCGAGATCGAGACCTTGCTGACGATCGCCTCGCGCGTGCCCGATCACGGCAAGCTCGCGCCCTGGCGGTTCATCCTGTTCGAGGGCGCCGCGCGCGACCGGGCCGGGCGCATCGCGCTCGAGATCAAACTCGCCGACAATCCCGCGCTCGACGAGGCCGGTCGTTCGATCGAGCGGATGCGCTTTTCGCACGCGCCGCTCGTGGTCGCGATCGTCTCCCGCGCCGCGGCGCACGTGAAGATCCCCGAATGGGAGCAAGTGCTTTCGGCGGGAGCGTCCTGCATGAATCTCGTGATCGCCGCCAATGCGCTCGGCTTTGTCGCCGGCTGGCTGACGGACTGGTGCGCCTATGATCGGCGTTTTGGCGCGGCGATCGGCCTTGCCGAGCATGAGCGGATCGCCGGATTCATCCACATCGGTCGGCCCAAACTCGTCATGGAGGATCGTCCGCGGCCGGCGCTTTCCGAGATCGTGACGGTCTTCACGGCTTGATGGGAGTTCGCCATGTTCTATGAAACCCGCCAACGCGACAAAAGCCTGTTGCCCCACGACCCCTTCAAGGCGATCGTCGCGCCGCGCCCGATCGGCTGGATTTCGACGCGCAGCGGCGACGGACGGATTAATCTGGCGCCCTACAGCTTCTTCAACGCCTTTTCCTCGGCGCCTCCGATCGTCGGATTCTCCAGCGAGGGGCTGAAAAACTCCGCATCTTTTGCGCGCGAAAGCGGCGAGTTCGTCGCCAATCTCGCGAGCCACGATCTCATGCAGGCGATGAGCGCGACTTCCGCCCCCTTGCCGCGCGGACAAAGCGAATTCGAACATGCGGGGCTGACAATGGCGCCATGCCGGCTCGTAAGAGCGCCGCGCGTCGCCGAATGCCACGCGGCGATGGAATGCAAGGTCGTCGAAATCGTGACGCTGAAAAACCATCGCGGCGAGGCGCTCGACAATTACCTCGTCGTGGGCGAGGTCGTCGCGTTCCATATCGACGACGCATACATCCGCGAGGGCCGCTTCGACACCGCCGCCGCCCGGCCGTTGGCGCGTTGCGGCTATCAGGACTACGCCGTCGTCGACAAGCTGATCGCCCTGCCGCGCCCGCCGGGTGGGGAAGGGCGCGCAGGGGCGTGAACGCGCGCCTAGGCCGAGCGACTCCGATTAGCCGCGCCCGTCTGGGCAAGCCCATACGGGCGCGCTCATTGGCGACCTACTGCCCCCCCTGGCATATGTAAACCTGCCGCCACCCCACGAACTTGCCGTGCTTGTTGTAAACGCGGCGATAGACCCAGCAGTCGGTGTCCTCGTAATTGTAGTCGTAATTGTACTCGTAATCGCAATAGTAATCGTCGCACATTTCCGGGGCGATCACGACGCCGCCCCATCCGCGGGGATAGCGGTGGCCGGGCGTATAGCGATGATGAAGCATGGCGCCCCCGGGGTGAAAGAAGCCGCCATGCGGGACGCCGCCTCCGTGGGGCGCGAAGCCTCCAGACGGAAGCGGGTTTCCATGCGGTCCGGCGCCGCCGAACGAAGGGGCGCCGCCGAACGAAGGCGCGCGGCCGAAAGACGGGGCGCCGCCGAAAGACGGGCCGCCGCCGCCGTGATAAGTCCCGCCGCCCCCGCCGAAGCCTCCCCTAGCGGAAGCCGGCGTCGCGACGAGCGCGCCGCCGAGAGCAAGCGCAACAATCGAAACGCCGAGGGCTTTCAGCAATGACACGCGCATCCGCGCCTCCTCGATGCAGCGACGACGCTCGTCTTCAACCGATTTCGTTGTTTGGCGTCGAGGCGCTGGTTTGCAAGCCACGATCGATGTTGTTTTCTGCAACATTCAACGTGCAATGACCTTGATCGACGTCAATACGAGCGTGCAATTTGCTTGGTGCGGCGGCGCCGGCGGGCCGCGGCGCTCGACGGGGCCAATTCGCGCTTTGATCCAAATCATGGCTCGCGGCGCCGATCTCTTGAATGAATGGCGCACCCGAGACTGTCCGCGCGAGCACACGGACATACGCGCTCGGCGACAGGAGACCCACATAAATCTTCGCGCCCCGACACTCGCCATCGCGCTAGCCGCGCTTGCCGCCCTCGCGCAACCCGCGCAGGCACAGTCCAACGTCAAAGTCGGCGCCTTGCGCTGCGACGTCGCCGCCGGATTGGGCATGGTCATCACATCGGCCAAGGAAATGCGATGCGTTTACACGTCGACGCACGGATTTACGGAGCGGTATTACGGCACGATCCGGAAATTCGGCCTCGACATTGGTCAGACTGGCCGGGGCGTTCTGGCGTGGGACGTGTTCGCGCCGACAACCGGCGCGCGGCGCGGGGCGCTGGCGGGCGACTACGTAGGAGCGGACGCCTCGGTCACCGTCGGCGCCGGCCTCGGCGCCAACGCGCTGGTCGGCGGCTTCGAGCGGTCGTTCACCCTGCAGCCTTTGTCCGTCGAAGTGCAGTCGGGCCTCGCTCTCGCGGCCGGCGTCGCCTCGATGACGCTGCGCGCCGAGCGTTGACGAAGGGGGCCGCCGCCGTTTCACTCGTAGCGCAGCGCCTCGATCGGATCGAGCATGGCGGCCTTTCGCGCGGGATAGAAGCCAAAGAAGATGCCGACCGCGGCGGAGAACAGGAATCCGCCGACGATCGCGGCCAAGGAGATCGGCGCCGGCCAGCCGAAGATCAGCGAAATTCCGGCGGCGACCCCGACGCCCGTCACGATGCCCGCGACGCCGCCGCTCACGCTGAGGAATATCGCCTCGGTGAGGAATTGCAGCAGCACGTGCAGCCGCCGCGCGCCGATCGCCATTCTCAGGCCGATCTCGCGCGTGCGCTCGGTCACCGAGACGAGCAAGATGTTCATGATGCCGATGCCGCCGACCACCAGCGAGATCGACGCGACGGAGGCCAGCAGCAGCGCCATGATCCGGCTGCTGCTCTCCGCCGTCTCGGCGAACTGGCTGAGGTTGCGCACGCTGAAGTCGTTGATCTGGCCGGGCTTGATGCGGTGACGGCGCGTCAGCGTCTGCGTCGCCTCGTTGATCGCCGCCGGCACGCGCTCCTGGCTCACCGCCTGGACGTAAACCATGTTGGCGTAGCCGGTCAGGCGCGGCGTCAAATTGTACGGGTTTGGCGGCGGCAAATAGGGCCAGTTGTTTTGCGTCTGCGTTTGCGTGGGCGCCGCGACGCCGAGGACTTTGCGCTCCGCCGTCGTGAACGGTATCATGACGAGATCGTCCTGGTCCTGGCCGAAGGCGGACTGGCCCTTGGCGGCGAGGATGCCGACGACGCGCAGCGGCACGCTGCGCACCTGGATGAAAGCGCCCAGCGGGTTCTCGCCTGCAGGGAACAACTGGCGGTAGACGGTTTGGCCGAGCAGCACGACGAGATCGGCCTTGCTCTCGTCGTCCCGGGACAGTCCCCGGCCTGCCGCGATTCGCCAATTGGTGATCGGCGGGTAATTGGCGCTGACGCCCTGGATCGTCGTCGTCCAGTTCTGGTTGGAATAGAGCGTCTGCCCCTGTTGGCGGATGAGATAGCCGACCTGCGCGACCGCCGGGTCCTCGTGCCGGATCGCGTGCGCGTCCTCCACCGTGAGCGTGCTGGCGCTGCCGAAGCCAGCGCGCACGCCCCCCGTGACCACCGCGCCCGGCAGGATGACGACCACATTGGTTCCGAGGTTCTCGATCTGCTTGCGCACCGCTTCATTGGCGCCCTGGCCGACGGCGACCATGACGATCAGCGCGGCGACGCCGATGAAGACGCCGAGCATGGTGAGCGCGGAGCGCATTACGTTGCGTCCGATCGCTTGCGCCGCGGCGGCGAGGATCATCAGGCCGAACGCCCAGGACTGTCCGACGGGAATCCCGGCCTCTCCCGCTTCCACGGGGCGAACCTGCCTCGCGCCCTCGGCGCCTGCTTCGCGCTCCGGCGCCGGCGGCGAAGGCGCCGCCTTGGCGGCGCGCTCGTCAGAGATGATGAGGCCGTCGCGCATGGTGACGACGCGATCGGCATAGGCGGCGATGTCGAACTCGTGGGTGACGACGACGATGGTCACGCCCTGCTTGCGGTTGAGCGCGACCAGGGTTTCCATGATTTCGTGCGATGTGCGCGTGTCGAGATTGCCGGTCGGCTCATCCGCGAGCAGAAGGCTCGGCGAGTTGATCAAGGCGCGCGCGATGGCGACGCGCTGTTGCTGGCCGCCGGAAAGCTGTCCCGGCGTATTGCGCTCGCGATCGCCGAGGCCGAGCAGCCGCAGCGCTTCGCGCGCCCGTTCGAAGCGCGCCTTGCGGCTCGCCGGCCCCGTCGGCGCGTAATAGAGGGGCAGGCCGACATTGTCGATCGCGCTCGTCCGCGCGAGAAGATTGAAGCTCTGGAAGACAAAGCCGAGGCGCGAGCCGCGAATGCCAGCGAGTTCCGGCTCCTTGAGCCCGGCGACGTCGACGCCGGCGAGGAAGTACCGGCCGCTGGTCGGACGATCGAGGCAGCCCAGGATCGCCATCAGCGTCGACTTGCCCGATCCGGACGAACCCATGATGGCGACGAATTCGCCGCGCTCGATCGACAGGCTGACGCCCCTGAGCGCCTGCACTTGCGTGTCGCCGACGGTGAACGTCCGCGTCACGTTTTCGATTCTGAGGATCTCTTCCGGCATTGCGGAACCTTCATTGGCCTGCGCCAAGCCTCAGAGGCGCGGCAAAGGCGTCCCCGATCGTGCGCCCTCGGGGCCGCGATCCTCTGAGAGGATGACGACGTCGCTAGGGCTGAGGTCGCCTTTGACGATTTCGGTGAAACTATCGTCGTCGAGGCCGGTCGTGAGCGCGATCGCGACGGGCTTGCCCTCGCGCAACGCCCAGACGCGCGCCGTTTCGCTCGTGCCGGCGACCTCGCTCGTGCCGGCTCTGGGAAGACCGCCGGGGACGTAGCGGAGCGCCTGATCGGGGACGCGCAGCACGTCGAGCCGCTGATCGATGACAATGTTCGTCGAGGCCGTCATGCCCGGAAACAGCGCCAGATCGTCATTGCCCACGCTGACGACGGCGTCGTAGGTGACGACGTTCTGCACGGTCTGAGGGTTGACGCGGACCTGGGTCACCTTTCCGTTGAATATCCGCTTGGGGTAGGCGTCGACGGTGAAGGTCGCCTTGTCGCCCTGCTTGACCCCGCCGACGTCGCTCTCGGAGACGTTGGTGTCGACCTGCATCGTCTTGAGGTCGGTGGCGATGAGGAACAGAGTCGGGGTCTGCAGGCTCGAGGCGACCGTCTGGCCCTGGGTGACGTTGCGCGAAACGACGATGCCGTTCACGGGCGAGATGATGTCGGTGTAGCCGAGATTGAGCTCGGCCGCGTTCAGCGCGGCCTGGTATTGTTGGATGCTCGCCGTGTCGAGACCGACCTGCGCCTGGGCTTGATTGAAAGCGTTCTTGGCCTGATCCGCGGCGTCCTTCGACACCGAGTCCTGCTTGAGCAATTGCTGATTGCGCTGATTGTTGAGGTCAGTGTAGGCTAGGTTGGCCTTGTCCTTCTCGAGCTGGGCGTTGGCCACCCCGAGGTTGGCCTTCGTCTGATCGACCACGGCTTGATAAGGCCGCGGATCGACCTTGGCGCAGATTTGTCCCGTTTTGACCTGCGTATTGAAATCGCAGGATAATTCTGTAATGACGCCGGACACGTAGCTTCCGACGATAATCGTCAGGATGGGATTGACGGTCCCAGTCGCGGTGACCATCCGCGCCACGGTTCCCCGCGTCACTGGCGCGGTCACGTAGCGCACTGTCGGCGCTTGGCGCAGCATATACCAGGCCATGCCCGCGCCGATCAGAACGAGCAGCAAGAAGAATGCGGCGAGCCGCCATATCCGGCGCGGCGGCGCCGGGCTCCGAGGCGGCGGCGAAGGCGCGACGGCCGCGGGCTTCGCTTCAACTCTCTCGTTCATCCCCGCCGGTTCCAAAACACCCTTTTTGATCTATTTACGGCAATTGGATCGGCGGGGACTGATTTGCATCAACGATCGGCGAGGTTGCGGCCTGTCGCGGCGATTTTGCGCGCTTGCGCTAAGGGCGCGCCTCGTGGCTCACTTCGGCGGCGGGACGAAGGTTTGATTGCTGAACGGCGAGGCGGTCGGCACCTGCACCTGGATGAAGCCGAAATGCGTCTCGCGATGGCATTGGTTGCAAGCCCGCGTGAGCTTGTCGAATTCGACGCCGAATCTTGCGTTGCTGTGCGCCTCCACGGCGGATTTCACCGCGTCCAAAGGCGCGTAGCCTTCGCTCTTGATCAATCCCGCGTTATCGGCGTCGCCCGATTTGGGATAGTAAATCGCCGCGTTTTCAAAGCTCTTGCGAATCTGTTCGATTTCGTAGCGGGCCAATTCCCAGTTCTGCGATCGGCCGGCGAACCAGAGCTTGAAGTGACGGAGCTGCGAGTCGCCCATGAAATCGCCGAGATCGGGAACGTAAGGCTTTGCGCCCGCGGCCTGCTGGCTATGCGCAGGCGCCGCGGCCAGGGCCGCCAGAAGGAGCGCTAGGCCGAGGTAATGACGCTTCATGTTCGCCCCCAGTCGTTTCGGATTTCGCTGGCGTTTTCGCGCCGCCTTACGCGTTAGATTGCAGCGCTCGCATCATTTTGTCTATCCGTGGATGCGCTGCGTCGGCCGCGCCGAGCGCAAGGCGCCGCGGACAGGCGCCTGCGGCGGATCCGGCGGGAACCTGCGGCTACAAGCGCAACACGCGCCGCGCCGTGCCGTCGCAGACCTTGGCGCGCACTTCGTCGGAAATAGGCGCCGAATCGATGAACTTCGCCGCGACCTCGCAATCCTCGTAGGGGTAGTCGACGGAGAACATCACGCTGTCTTCGCCGAGCGCCGAAAGCGCGCAAAGCAGCGAAGCGTGAGAACAGACGCCCGTCGTCGTAACGAGAATGTTACTGCGTATGATGTCCGAAGGCGCCCGCTCGATCGGCTCGTTTCCGGCTTGAACGCGCCAGCGGCTGTCGAGCCGCCACAGCAGATAGGGCAGGGTCTCGCCCATATGGCCGAGGATCAGCTTCGCCTTGGGATATCGGTCGAAGACGCCGCCGAACACCAGGCGCAACGCATGCGTCGCAGTCTCCGCCGTCCAGGCCCAGGTCGCGCCCAAAAGCTCGGGATGGCCGTTGAACATATGCGGCGAGTCGAAGGGGTCGCGGGGGTGCAGATAGATGGGGACGCCGAGCGCTTCGACCCGCTCCCAGAACGGATCGTAGCTTCTTTCGTCGAGATAGCGGCCGTTGGTATGGCCGTTGACCATGGCGCCTTTGAATTCGAGTTGTTCGACGCAACGCGAAAGTTCATCGGCCGCCGCCTTCGCGTCCTGCAGCGGCAGATGGGCGAAGCCGGCGTAACGGGTGGGATGCTTGGTGATTTCGCGGGCGAGGAAGTCGTTTTCGATGTGGGCGCGCTTGATCGCCACGTTCGTGTCGGGCTCCGCCTGCACGCCCGGCGTCGTCACCGAAAGCACGGCCACGTCGATCCCGGCCTGGTCCATCGCCTCGAGCCGCATTGCGCCGAAATCGAGCAACCGTTCCTGAAAGGCCTCGAAAACGGGCGAACCTCGGCTCGATCCCGCATACTGGGCATAGGCCGACAATTCGGGTCGGGTGAAATGCTCCTCAAGGGCGATTTTCCTCATGCTGCGCTCCCATGGATGGGCTCAGGCGGCAAATCCGACCGTCTGCGCGTAAGTCACGAACTGCTCGCTCGGCAACTTCATGATCCGAGCGAGCTTGGAAGCGTCGAGCGCCCCGCGAAAGACGGTCGCCAAGCCCTCCGAAGCGCAGAAGAGATAGACGTTCTGGCCGATGAACCCGGTGTCGACGCAGGCGTTGAGGATGCGCTCCTGAGGCGGAACGTCGCTCATGCGCTCGCCATGCGCGACATAGACGAGGTCCAGCGCGGCGTGCCCGACAAAATCCTGTTCGCCGGTCGCGGCGCGGATGTCGTCCGTCATACGAGGCAGCAAGGCATGGGACGCCGGTTCGTAAAGCCAGACGCCTTCGGCCGTCGCGACATAGACGTCGATCATGATGATGTGGCGCGCATAGGGGGCCGTGCGGCCGCCGTCGGGACGGTTGACGCCAAAAGCGGCCCACAGCAAATCCGACAGCGCTTGCTGCGGCAAAGGCCGATCGGAATATTCGCGGATCGAACGGCGCCGCGCGATCGCGTCGAAAAAGGGCATGCCGCCGGTCTTGCGCGGCGGCGGCAGTTTCAGCGCGGTCGGCTCCTGCGCGGCCGCTTCGCCCCCCGTCGCGGCAAAAGCCGCGCCGGCGAGAATTCCCGCGTTGATTTCACGTCTCGTCATCATCGTCGCTCCTCCGGCCTCGATCGCGGTCCCGACCGGCTCGCCTCTCATCCGACGGCGACGGCGTTGAGGATCGCGCGGCGAACGGCGGTCTCGAACAGCGGCAGCTTGTATGCGTTGTCGGCGAGCGGCGCCGCGCCGTCGATCGCGGCCCGTCCGGCCGCTCTGGCCACCGCGTCGTCGATGCGCTGGCCGATGAGAACGCCTTCGGCGAACTTCGCGCGGCGCGGCGTCGGCGCCGCCGCGCCGAGAACGATCGAAGCGCTCGCGCATCGCCCGTCCGGCCTAAAGTCGATGAGCGCGGCGACGTCGGCGAGCGGCCAATCGAACGACGCTTTTTCGGCGATCTTGACATGCGCCATGCGCGCGCTCGCCGGCAAAGCCGGCAGCTTGATCGCGGCGAGGATTTCGTGCGGCTTCAAGTCGTTCTCGCGCTGCACGTCGCGATCGGGAGAAATGAAGAAATCCTCGAGCCGAACTTCGCGTTTCTCGCCGTCGGCGTCGACGAGCTCGATCGAAGCGCCGAGCGCGACGAGCGCCGTCGCCGCCGTCGATGGGTGGACGATGGCGCAAAGACGATTGTCGAAAATCGCGTGATAGCGATTCTCGCCGTAAATCGCGAAGCAATGCCCGCCGCCCTTGCGCAGGCAACGATATTCTGCGGCGCGGAAATACCAGCAGCGCGGCCGTTGCAGCAGGTTGCCGCCCAACGTCGCGACATTGCGGATTTGCGGGCTCGCGGAGTTCGCGACCGCGTCGATCAACGCGGGAAAGCTGCGGCGCGCCCCGGCGTGGTCGGCGAGCCGGCTCAACGTGACCATGGCTCCGATGCGCAAAGACCCGTCGGCGCCGGCCTCGATCGCGTCGAGGCCGGGCGCGTCTCGCAAGCCGGTTATCCTCGCCGGAGCGAGGAGGCCCTCCTTCATCAGGTCGAGGATGTCGACGCCGCCGGCTTTGACGATCGAAACATCCGCGCCGGCGGGCGCGATCATCGCGTCCGCGACGAGGCTGGAGGCCGCCGCGGCGGCTTCGGCGAGGGATCGCGCCGGCGCCCATGCGAAGTTCTTCATCGCTTCAACTCCGCCTCTCGATCTTGCCGAGCGCGTGAAGGATCGCCGCCGGCGTCATCGGCAACGCGCGAAGGCGGACGCCGATCGCGTTATAGATCGCATTGGCGATGGCGGGCGCGGTCGCGATGTTGGACGGTTCGGCGATGCCGTAAGCGTCGGTCGCGCTGTTGGCGAGATAGTTCTCCAGCAAGATGACCTCGATCGCCGGCGTCTCGCGCGAACCGGCGAGCTTGTAATCCTCGAGATTGGCGTTGACCATGCGGCCGCTCGCGGAGTCGAGAATGCGCTCTTCGTACAGGGCGTAGGAGAGGCCCATGATGACGCCGCCGTGCACCTGGCTCTCGAGCAGCAGCGGGTTCATCGGGCGGCCGCAGTCCTGCGCCGCGACGACGCGCTCGACGCGCACGATGCCGGTCTCCGTGTCGACCGCCACTTCGGCGAACTGCACGCCGCCGAGATCCTGCTGCGCGATCGCCGCGTCGGGCATGCGCCGCCGAAACCCGCCGTAATCGTCGCTTCGCGAAGCGGTCGCGCTGATCCGATCGACGCTCATGCGCATCGCGGCCTCGCGGAAGCCGAGGCTCCGGCTCGGGTCGCCGCGGACCGCGATCCGCCCCTCGCGCGCGACGAGATCGTCGGCGCCGGCGTTCAAAATCAGCGCGGCCTCGCGCAACAAGGCTTGCAACACGCGCCATGCGGCGACGCGCGCCGGCGGCGTGATCGAGGCCGTGGTGCGGCTGCCGTATGAGGGGGTCGCCACGGGAAAGGCGGTGTCGCCGATGCGCACGACGATATCCTCCGCCCGCAACCCGAAGACCTCGGCGACGGTCTGCGCCATCACCGTGCCGATGCCGGTTCCGATGTCCTGCACGCCTGACAAGACCTCGACCGCGCCGTCGCGATCGACCCGCACTTCGCAGGACGAACGCGTGTGGACATTGGCGCCCCAAAGCGATTGGGCGACGCCGAGGCCGCGCTTGACCGGTCCGGGATCGGCGCCGGCCGCTCGCCGCCGCTCCCAGCCGAACCGCAGCGCGCCGAGGCGGCGTTCCTCGCGCCGCACCGGGCTCGGGTCGATGCGGTCGCGCAGCGCAAGCGGATCCATGCCGAGGCGTTCGGCGAGCTCGTCGATCGCCTGCTCCATGGCGAACGCGCCAGGCGTATTGCCGGGGGCGCGCATCGCGCATCCCGGCCCCGCGTTGATGAACACGTCGTACTGGGCGGATTCGAAGTTCGGGCAGGCGTAGAGGCCTTGCGCGAAGAAGCCGACGCCGCCGCCGACCGCCACGCCGGCGGAGCCGTAGCTCTGCAGCGAGATCGCCGTCAGCGTTCCGTCGCGGCGCGCGCCGATGCGCAGACGCTGCCGGGTTTCCGGCCGATTGCCGGCGTCCATTTGTTCCTCGCGCCGTTCGAGCGAGATGCGCACCGGCGCCCCGGCGTGCCGCGACAGCGCGACCGCGACGCGCCCGTAAACGCCGAGCGACGACTTCGAACCGAAGCCGCCGCCCATGCCGTCGACGATGACGCGCACGCGTTCGACCGGCAGGCCGAATTCCTCCGCCAGCTCCTCGCGGACCCCGGCGAGGAATTGCGTCGACATATAGACGGTGAGGCCGTCCGCCCCCCAATCCGCGACGATCGCGTGCGGCTCGAGGCAACAATGGGTCTGCACCTGCGTGCGGTATTCGCCCTCCACGACGATTTCGGCGTCCGCGAAGCCTTGCGCGGCGTCGCCTCGGCCAAAGGCCGCCGGACCGCGCACGTTGCCTTCGATCGGCAGACCGGGCGGCGAAGGCCAGCCCGACGGATGGCCGTCGGGGGCGGAGGCTTCGTCGTGAACGATCGGGGCGTTCGGCGCTTTGGCCGCCTCCAGGTCGACGACGAAAGGCAGCGGCTGGGCGTCCACCCGGATCAGCGCCGCCGCCTCTCGCGCCGCGGCCATCGAAGTCGCGGCGATCGCGGCGATCGGCGCGCCGACATAGCGTACGACGCCGCTCGCGGGGTCTCCCGGCCGCGCGATCGCCAATGCTGCGCGGACGTCGGGATGGAGCGCGGCGTCGGTCAGATCGACCTGGCGAATTCTCGCGTGCGGCCACGGCGAGCGCAGAATTCGGCCGTAGAGCATGCCGGGCAGAACGATATCGACGGTGAAGCGCGTCGCGCCGGTGACCTTGCCGCGCGCGTTCTCTCGTGGGATCGGCTTGCCGATCACGGCGAGCGCAGCGTTGGGGGCGAGAGCCGGCGGCTCGTCGGCCGGAACCCGCCGCTCGATTTCGCCGAGCCCGACGCTCGCGATGCCGCTTGGGAATTTCTCGACGCGCATCCCTGGATCGCCGGCCATCGTCAGTTCCCTCGCGCTTGGGCCGCCGCCAGCGTCGCGGCGACGACATGCGGATAGGTTCCGCATCGGCAGAAATGCCCGGCGATCGCCAATTCGACATCCTTGGCGGTCGGGTCGGGATTTCGCTCCAGCAGCGCCGCGCAGCTCATGATCAGGCCGGGCGTGCAGTATCCACACTGCACCGCGTCGTGCGCGATAAAGGCGGCCTGGACCGCGTGGAGCGCGTCGCCGCGCGCAAGTCCTTCGATCGTCGTGACTTTGCGCGCGCAGACCTCGATCGCCAGCGTCATGCACGAGCAGACGGGCGCGCCGTCGAGCCAAACGGTGCAGGCGGAGCAAGCGCCGCGATTGCACGCGATCTTGACGCCCGTCAGACCCATCGGACCGCGCAGCGCCTCGGCCAGCGTCGTGCGCGGCTCGACCTCTAAGGATCGCTCGACGCCGTTGACGCTCAGCGCGATCGAAATCGCGCCGGGCTGCGGCATCGCGGAATTCGTGTCCTGCGCCATCGGGCTCTCGCTCTCGGTTGCTCGGGCGACGCCGACCATGGCCGCTTGCGCCGCGGTCAGGGTGGAAAATTCGAGAAACGACCGCCGGGACAGTCCAGACGGCTCGTCCCGCTGCACGGAGGGCGAGGCGTCGTCGCGGCGACAGGACGTTCGCTGCTCAGTGCGAAGGGGACGATCTTTTGCATTCATCGCATCAGCCCGGGAAGCCGCGGCGGCGACCTATTTGCCCCTTGAAGAAAAAACATAGCGGTCGGTCCGTCGCATCGCCTTGACCTGAGTCAACCTCAGGGGTCGCGGCTTTGCAAGGACCGCTCCTCGAGCGAGGCCGATGGCGATTATCACGAAAATTCAAACGCCGAGTTCGGTTGAGGCGCGTCAAGGCCGGCAGTTTTGTTTTCAACAATGGTGGTCCGGTCAAACCGCGACTTCGTTGGGACTTGCCAAACGTGACGATGCGCAGACGAGGGGCGATATTCGCCATCCTCATCGTTCTCGCACTGGGCGGCGCAGCCGCTTATCGGTTCGCGGCGCCGATTCGCGAGTGGATCGGCCCTTCGACCCATGCGGAAGCGCTCGTCGTATCCGGGAACATCGAGGCGCATGAAAGCGTCGTCAGCTTCAAGACCGTGCAGTCGCGGATCGTCGAGCTCCCTTTTGACGAAGGGCAATGGGTGAAGACGGGGACCGTGCTCGCACGAGTGGATTCGTCCGACTATGCCCAACAAGTGGTCATCGCTCGCTCCGCTCTGACCGTGCAGCGGCGTCAGCTGGCCGTGGCGGAGGACAACGTGGAGGCCGCGAAAAAGACAATTGTCAGCGACGAGGCGGATCTCGAACTCAAGCAGCTCCAATTCGATCGTGCGCAGGCGTTGTGGACGAGAGGCGCCGGGACGACGGAGGCGCGCGATCAAACGAGCGCCGCCCTCAAGCAGTCGACCGCGGCCCTCGCTCGCGACAAGGCGCTCGAAGCGACCGCGGAAGCCAACGTCGCGCTCGCCCAGGCCAACGCGCAAAGCGCTGAGGCCGCGCTCAGGATGGCGGAAATCGTGTTGGGATACACGACGCTGTTTGCGCCCTTCGACGGCGTGATCCTCGTGCGGCAGGCGGAACTGGGGGAAGTGGCAGTCCCCGGCGCGCCGATCGTGACCTTGGCGGACATCGATCACGTCTGGCTGCGCGCTTATATCAACGAACCCGACATCGGCAAGGTGCGGTTTGGCGGCGCCGCAGTGGTGACCACGGACACCTATCCGGGCAAGCAATACCGAGGTCGAATCTCCTTCATATCCTCGAGCGCGGAATTCACGCCCAAGAGCGTCGAAACCCACGCCGAACGGGTGACGCTCGTCTACCGGATCCGCATCGACATCGAGAATCCGACGCATGAACTGGTTCCCGGCATGCCGGCGGACGCTGAAATCCCTCTGCTTCCGGCCGGCCCGTCATGACCGCCTCGGCGCCGCCGATCATCGTCGTTGAGGGTCTGGCCAAGCGATTCGCGGGCGGCTTCGGCATCGACGGGCTGAGTTTCACCTGCGCGAGGGAAGAGATATTCGGCTTCGTCGGCCCGGACGGCGCGGGGAAAACGACAATCATGCGGCTGCTCGGCGGGGTCATGACGCCCGACGGCGGGTCGATCGCGATCGACGGCGTCGACGTCGTGGCGGACCCCGAGCTGGCCAAGCAGCACATCAGCTATATGCCGCAACGGTTCGGACTCTACGAGGACTTGACCGTCGACGAGAATATCGAATTCTTCGCCGATCTGTTCGAGATCGACCGCAAGAGCTGCGACGAGCGCGCGGCGCGATTGCTGGCGGCGTCCGGGATGACGCCGTTTCGCAAGCGCCGAGCGGGGCAACTGTCGGGCGGCATGAAGCAAAAGCTCGGCCTGACCTGCTCGCTCATCCACACGCCCAAAGTGCTGCTGCTCGATGAGCCGACGGCGGGGGTCGATCCGGTCTCGCGGCGCGACTTCTGGCGCATCCTTTACGGGCTTCGCGAGGAGGGCGTCACGATCGTCATCGCGACTTCCTATCTCGACGAAGCCGAGCGCTGCACGCGGCTCGGGCTGCTCTACGAAGGGCGCATGCTGCATTGCGATACGCCGAACGCGCTGAAGAAGCTGATGCCGGGAGAGTTGATCTCGTTGACGTCGCCTCGATCGCGGGCGGCGCGCGACGCGCTGGCCGGGCTCGAAGGGGTTCGCGCGGCACTCTCGCTGGGAGACAGCGTCCACATCGTCGTCGACGACGCGAAGCTGAGAATTCCGGAACTCGAACGCGCGCTTGCCGCCGCCGGGATTGCCTATGAGCAGATGGAGCCGTTGCCTCCCTCGATCGAGGATCTCTTCGCCTCGTTGCTCAGTCCGGCGGACGCATCATGAGCCCCGACACCGCCAACGGCGAAGCCAGAATTGTGACGGATCGTCTCGTCAAGCGTTTCGGCGCGTTCACGGCGGTCGACAACGTCAGCTTTTCCGTGCGACGCGGCGAAATCATGGGTTTTCTCGGCCCCAACGGCGCAGGCAAATCGACGTTGATCCGGATGTTGTGCGGACTCTTGCGCCCAACCGCCGGCCGCGCCGAGGTGGCGGGCGTCGACGTCGCGCGCAATCCGGAGCGCGTGCGCGAGAACATCGGCTACATGTCGCAAAAGTTTTCGCTCTACAACGACCTCTCGGTTATCGAGAACCTGCGCTTCTTCGGCGGAATCTATGGAGTGAAAGGTCCACGGCTGACGCAGCGCGTCGAATTCGCGATTGAAATGGCCGGGCTCGCCGGACGGGCGGACGCGCTGGTTTCGAATCTCTCCGGAGGTTGGAAGCAGCGCCTGGCGCTCGGCTGCGCGGTTCTGCACCAGCCGCCGATCCTCTTCCTCGACGAGCCGACATCGGGCGTCGACCCGACTTCGCGACGACGATTCTGGGATCTGATCTACGCGCTCTCCGAGGAGGGGGTGACCGTCCTCATCACGACCCATTACATGGACGAGGCGGAATATTGCAACCGCATCGCCCTGATCGACCTCGGACGTCTCGTCGCGTTGGGGACCCCGAGCGAACTGAAGCGCGGCGCGATCCGGGGGCGGCTCCTGCTCGTCGAATGTGAAGACGCGGGCCCGCTGCTGGCGGCGCTCGAAACGGCGCCGGGCGTGCGCGATGTGGCGCCCTTCGGCTCGGCGCTTCATCTTCTGGTCGACGATCCCGCCGCTGACATTCCCCGGATCGAGCAATTCCTTTCCGCGCGTGGCCTCGGCTGGACGCGCGTCGAGCCGATCAAGCCAACGCTCGAGGATGTCTTCGTGCAACTGGTCGGCGCCCGGCGCCCCGACGAGGCGGCGCCATGAAAGCGCGACGGATCAAGGCGATCGCCAAGAAAGAACTCATCCAGGTGCGGCGCGATCCCCGCAGCCTGATGATCGCGCTGCTGATGCCGCTCATGCAGATGACGCTGCTCGGCTATGGCGTGAGCCTCGACATCAAGCACATCCCTGTGTGCACGTTCGACCGGGAGGCAAGCGAGCGGAGCGAAGCCTTGCTGAAGCGCTTTCAGGCGTCGATCTATTTCAGCATCGTCGAGGCGGTCGGCTCCTACGGCGCCCTGAAAGACGCGCTGGACTACGGCCGCTGCAAGATCGGCGTCGTGATCCCCCCGCACTTTTCCGAGCGGCTCGTCGATCTCGGAACCATCCCCGTGCAGATCATCCTCGACGCGACCGACGACAACACCGCGAATATCGGGCTCGGCTATGCGCAGGACGTCGTCGAAGGCTTTTCCAGCGATATCCAGGCCCTCACGTCGCAAAGGCAAGGGGCGATCCCGCAGAACGCGCCCGCCGTGGTGCAATCCCGGGTGTGGTTCAACGAAGATCTGAACAGCCGGAACTTCGTCATCCCCGGCGTCGTCGCGATGGTGCTGGCCTTGGTCGGCGCCCAGCTCACGTCCCTGACGATATCGCGCGAGTGGGAACGCGGAACCATGGAGGTGCTCATCTCCACGCCGGTCACGCGCACGGAGCTGATGGTGGGAAAGATCCTGCCGTACTTCGCCATCGGCCTTCTCGACGCGGCGTTTTGCCTCGCGCTCGCGGTCTTCTGGTTCGAGGCGCCGTTCCGCGGCGCGCTGGCGACCTTGCTCTTCACCACGTCGCTGTTCCTCGTCGTCGTGCTCGGGGTCGGCTATCTCATCTCCGCGGCGGTTCGCAGCCAGCTCGGCGCCAGCCAGCTCGCCTTGCTGGTCACGCTGCTGCCGACCAACCTGCTGTCCGGCTTCACCTTCCCGATCGATCAGATGCCCTGGCCGGTCCAGGCGATCACCTATCTCGTGCACTCCCGCTATTACGTGACGATCCTCAAGGCCGTCTTTCTCAAGGGCGCCGGGCTCATCGAACTCGCCGAGCCCATCTCGCTGCTCGCGCTCTACGCCGCGGTCGTCGCCTTCCTCGCCGCGCGGGCGTTCCGCAAGACGTTGGATTAGCTAAGATGTGGGGCCGCATCGTCACTCTGTTGATCAAGGAATTCATCGAGCTCAGGCGCGACACCTGGGCTCGCTTCCGGCTCGTCGTGCCGCCGCTCATCCAGGTCATCGTATTCGGCTACGCCGCGACCTTCGAGGTTTTCGGCGTGTCGACGGCGACGCTCGATCTCGACCACAGCCAGGAAAGCCGGGAGCTGATTTCGCGCTTCACCTACAGCGGCCGCTTTCACATCGTGGAAATCGCGCAGACCCAGGCCGAGATCGACGCGGCGATCGAGAGCAGCCGGGCGACCGTGGCGATCGTCGTTCATCCCGGTTTCGCCGAGTTGCTGCGCAAGGGCCAGTCGGCCCCGGTGCAGGTGATCGTCGACGGCACGAACTCCAACACCGCGCTGATCGCGCTCGGCTATGTAGGCCAAGTCGCCGCGAAATTTTCAACGGACTACGCGACCGATCTCATGCAGCGGCTCCATGGCGCTGAGGCGCGCGCCACGCAAGTCACGCTCGAACAAAGGCCTTGGTACAATCCCGACCTCAACAGCCGATGGTTCTTCGTTCCCGGCGTCATCGCCACGCTGACCCTGACGATCGTCGTCAATCTGACCTCGTTCGCCGTCGTACGGGAACGGGAGGTCGGCACCCTCGAGCAGGTCATGGTGACCCCCATCCGACCGCTCGAATTCATCCTCGGCAAGACGATCCCGTTTTTCCTCGTCGGCCTCGCCATCATGGTTCTGATCGCCACCGTGGGGACGCTGTGGTTCCGCATCCCCTTCGTCGGCAACCCGTTGGTGCTGTTGCTCGGCACCTCGCTCTATCTCCTGAGCGTCCTCGGCATCGGCCTGCTCATCTCGACGCTGTGCGTGACGCAGCAGCAGGCGTTCGCGACCAACTTCTTCGTCGTCAATCCGATGTTCATACTCTCCGGATTCAGCTTCCCGATTGCGAGCATGCCGGGCGCCTTGCAGTGGCTCACCTATCTTGATCCGGTGCGCTACTACCTCGTGATCATCCGGGGAACCTTCCTCAAGGGGGTCGGCCTGGCGGTGTTGTGGCCGCAAATGCTCGCTCTGGCCGTTCTCGGCGCCGCGCTTCTGACGGCGTGCATTTTGCGCTTCCGCAAGTCGCTGGATTGAGGCGGATGAATTCGCGAGCCTTGCGTCGAGAGGCCGGCATAGAGGCTGGCTTGCTTCGCTCGGCTTGCAATGGCGGCTGCGATGAACTTGCGCAACGACGCCTTGCCCTGGGCGAGGCGTTGCGACGGGCCTCCCGCCGCCCGCGTTTCCAGCGCCCCGGCGCTTCGCCTCCCTTACAGCCCCATCGCCTCGCCGTGCAGGGCGACGTCGAGGCCTTCGCGCTCCTGCTCGGCGCGGACGCGCAGACCGACGAGGGCGTCGACGATCTTCAGGGTGATCCAGGTGCCGATCGCGCACCACAGGATCGTCGCCCCGACGCCGATCGCCTGGGCGACGAATTGCCACGGGTTTCCCTCGAGCAGCCCCGATACGCCGGCTTCGCCGCCCGCCGCGCTCACCGAGGCGGTGGCGAATACGCCGGCGAGCAGGGTGCCGAGGACGCCGCCGACGCCGTGCACGCCGAACACGTCGAGCGAATCGTCGTAGCCGAGCCGGCGCTTCAGCGCGGTGCTCGCCCAGTAGCAGACGCCGCCGGCCAGGGCGCCGATGACGACGCCCTGCCAGGGCAGGACATAGCCCGAGGCGGGCGTGATCGTGCCGAGCCCGGCGACCGCGCCGGAGATCAGTCCGAGCACGGAGGGTTTGCCGCGCGCCGCCCATTCGAGCGCGCTCCACACCAGCGCGCCGGCGCAAGCGGAGAGATGCGTGGCGACGATGGCGAAGACGGCGCGCGATCCTGCGCCGAGCGCCGAGCCGCCGTTGAAGCCGAACCAGCCGACCCACAACAGGCCGGCGCCGATGACGGCCAGCGAGAGGTCGAACGGCGCCAGATTCTCGCGCCCATAGCCCTGCCGCGGGCCGACCATCAGCGCCGCGACGAGGCCGGCGACGCCGGCGTTGATGTGAACGACCGTGCCGCCGGCGAAATCGATCAGGCCGAGCCGCGCGAGGAAGCCGCCGCCCCAGACCCAATGCGCGGTGGGGACGTAGACGATGAACAGCCACAGCGCGCAGAAGACGAGGAAGGCGGAAAACTTCATCCGGTCGGCGACGGCGCCGCCGACCAGCGCGCAGGTGATGACCGCGAAGGTCATCTGATAGGCCATGAACAGCATTTCGGGGATCGACTTGGCGAACGGGCTGATCGATCTCGAGGCCGATTCCCGTCAGGAACAGCGGTCGAGGCCGCCGATCAGCGCGCCGTCGCCGCGAAAGGCGAGGCTATAGGCGAGCGCGAACCACAGCAGCGACGCGACGGCGGTCGCGGCGACGCTCTGGGCCATCGTCGCGAGGACGTTCTTGCGGCGGACCATGCCGCAATAGAACAGCGCCAGACCGGGAATCGTCATCAGCAGCACCAGCGCGGTGGCGGCGATCATGAAGGCCGTGTCGGCCGGATCGATCTTGCCTTGCGCGGCGAAAGCGGGCGCCGAAAAGGCGACGAGCGCGGCCGCGGGCAGGCCGGCGCGCGAAATCAGAGGGCTCATGGGCGCGATCTCGATGGGAGGGAGACGGGTTCTTAGAGCGCGTCGTCGTTGGTTTCGCCGGTGCGGATGCGCACGGCGCGCTCGAGCGGGATGACGAAAATCTTTCCGTCGCCGATCGCGCCGGTCTGCGCCGCGGCGCGAATCGCCTCGACGACCGCGTCGGCGCGCTCGTCAGGGACGGCGATTTCGAGGCGCGTCTTGGGCACGAAGTTCACGACGTATTCGGCGCCGCGATAGATCTCGGTATGGCCCTTCTGGCGGCCGTATCCCTTGACCTCGGTGACGGTCATGCCATGCGCGCCGAGCCGGTCGAGCGCCTCGCGCACGTCGTCGAGCTTGAACG
This sequence comes from uncultured Alphaproteobacteria bacterium, assembly GCA_963842835.1. Lineage (GTDB taxonomy): Bacteria > Pseudomonadota > Alphaproteobacteria > Rhizobiales > Beijerinckiaceae > Roseiarcus. The sequence continues at coordinate 56,845 of CAWJIB010000003.1, forward strand.
GTTTGACGATAGCGGTGATGATCTTCATGGACGCTCTTCATTCCTTTGGACCGACGAGGCCGAGGCGCTCTGGCTCATCGCCTCGCCTGAAGCGAAACGGCTGATGATGAAATTTTCAGCACTATGCACAGCAATGGGGCGGACGAAAACGAGCGGCTGCGAGTTTTCCAGGCCAATTTTCTCGTGGGACCACAATAGGCCTGCGCCAAACGGACGCGCTGCGCGCTTGAGCGGGAATATTCGGTCTGATAGGGATACAAAAGTACACATTTCCGACCGTTCCCGCCGGCCCCGCGAACTTCGCCCCCGAGGACGCCATCATGCCTGACCGCGCCGGCGCCGCGCACACGCCGCATGCCAATCGTCCCGCCGTCTATTTCAGGCTTTCCTCGTCCGACGCGCTCGATGCGCTGAGGCGCATGCATCGCATCCGACGCTTCGAGGAGGCGGCGGAGGATTTTATGTTCGCGGCCTGTCCTACGGCACGATGCATCTCTCGATCGGGCAGGAGGCGACGGCGGTGGCGTCTGCATGCCGCTGACCGACGCGACGCGATCACCTCGACCCATCGCGGGCACGGCCATTGCATCGCCAAGGGCGCGACCTCGGGCCGATGTTCGCCGAATTCCTCGGCAAGGAGACCGGCACGTGCAAGGGGCGCGGCGGTTCGATGCATATCGCCGATCCCGCGCGGGGCAATCTCGGGGCTAACGGCATCGTCGGTGCCGGGCTGCCGATCGCGGTGGGCGCGCGCTCAGCGCCAAGCGGCGGGGCGAGGGCGCGGTGGCGGTGGCCTTCTTCGGCGACGGCGCCAACAACGAGGGCGCGTTTCACGAATGCTCAACCTCGCCTCGATCTGGAAGCTGCCGGTCGTCTTCGTCTGCGAGAACAATCAATACGCGATGTCGACCGCGATCGCGCGTTCGACCGCGGTGCGCGACGTCGCCGATCGCGCCGTCGCCTACGCATGCCGGCGTGATCGTCGACGGCAACGATTTCGCCGAGGTCGCGAGGCGTGTTTTCGCGGTGGAGCGCGCGCGCGCGGCGACGGGCGACGCTGATAGAAGCAAGACTATCGCACGCGGCACTCGCGCTCGACGCAACGCTATCGCACGCGAGGAGATAGAGATGGAAGCAGCGCGATGATGCGGCGTCAGTGAGATGTGCTCAGCTGCTGCGTGAAGAGATGCGCGATAGAGGAGAGGTGCGCGGAAATGGCGGCGCGGTGACTGCATGAAGAGCGGCGCGCGCGCAGAGGTGACGCGAGACGTTGCGAGGGGAGTGAGCGGTATGTGGAAGCGTTAGCGAACTCACTACGCGGAGGCGATGCGAGAGGCGCTGCATGCCTGCAGCGACGAGCGCGTATTGATGGGAGAGGACATGGTGTTACGGCGGCGCGTTAGGTACGGCGATTGTGAGCGCTGGCGAGGAGCGAGTGATAGACACGCGATAGCGAACTGGCGGCGGGCGTGCGGTGGCGCGGCGCTCACGGCATGCGGCCGGTCTACATACAGTTCTGGATTTCTCTTGCTGGCGATGGAGCAGATAGTAACAGGCGGCAAGATCCGTACATGCGAGAGGCAGTAAAGTGCGAGTGGTGTTCGCATGCGGACGGGCTCGGCTTAGGGGGCGCGGCGCAGCACAGCAGAGCTTGGAGGCTGGTTAGCGCATGTGCGGGGTTGAAGGTGTGAGCTTAGACGCGCAAGACGTGAAGGGTATGTGCTGCGCATGCGACGCCGAAGGTGATACTGTTAGAGCACAAGCTGCTCTACAAGACGAAGGGTGGTAAGAGGGAGACTATAGCGTCGCGCTAGACAAGGCGGCGCTCAGGCGAGAGGGCGCGATTGACATGTGGCGACGGGAATATGAGCATGCGCTCTAGAGGCGGCGGCGATCTCGCAGGCGAGGGGGTCGAGGCGGAGATCGCCGATCGAGGTGCCTGAGGCCGCTCGACGGCCAGACGATAGTCGCCAGCGTCAAGAAGACGAAGCGGCTGCTCGCGGTCTACGAAGGAGTGAAGACGCTGGGCCTGGGCGCGAGGTCAGCGCGCTCGTCGCCGAAAGCGAAGCTTAGACTATCTCGACGCGCGATACTGCGCTGGGGGCGCGGAAGCGCCGATAGCCTATAGCGCGGTGCTGGAAAAGGCCGCGGTTCCGCAGGTAGAGGACATCGTCGCGGCGGCGCGAGGCCTCGCGCAGGGGCGGGTGTGATGAGGAGGCGCAACAATAGGGCGGCGGCAGATGGAGAGAGAAGTCGTTCTGCCGCGCGTCGACATGAATATGGCGACGGGCAAGATGGGGCGCTGGTTGTGCGAGGGCGAGCGCGTGCGCGAAGGCAGTTGTTGTTAGAGATAGAAACAGACAAGGCGGCGATGGAGGTGGAGGCGCGGCTTCGGGCGTGCGCGCGGCGTGCGCGCGAAGGCGGCGACGAGCTGCCGGTCGGGCGTGTGGCGGATGCGGCGAGGAAGAGGATTCGATGACATGCAGGCGCGCGGGCGAATGCGCGCCCGGAGCGGCGTCATGCGGAGGCGCGGGGACGTCGCGAGGCTGCTCGATCTCGGCGAGAGAGGCGCGCGACGCGCTGGCGCGCGCTGGCGCGCGAAAGGGGCTGAAATGCGAGGTGCGGCCGGGCGAACGGCGCGTGCAGGCGCGCGACGTCGAGGCAGGGGCGGAGAGCTGAGCTCGCGCGTCGCGCGGGGGCGCGGCAAACGAGAGTGGCGAAAGGAGAGAAGGGCGCGCGGTTCATAAGGCTGGCGCGAGAGGCGGCGGCGCGCGCGGGGCGCGGGGCGGGGAGGGATGGGGGGGGTGGGGAGGTGGGCGCGTGCGGGGGAGGGGGGGAGGAAGGGTGGGGGTGTGGGCGGGGGGGGGCGCGCGCGCGCGAGGGGAGGCGCGCGAGCGATGCGGGGGGGGGGGAGGGGAGGGGAGAGAGGGAGGAGGAGGGGGGGGGAGGGGGGGGGGGGAGGGAGGGGGGGGGGGGGGAGTTGTGTAGTTGTTTGTTTTTTGTGTTTTTTTAGTTGTTTTTGTGTTGTTAAATATTATTATTGTTGTTGAGTATTATTTTTTTTTGTTGTGTTAATTTGAGTTTTTTAGTGTTTTGTTTTTTTTTTATTGTTTTGTTGTTGTTATTTATAAGAAGTAATTAGAGAAGAGAGTGAGGGAAAAAAAAAAAAAAAAAAAAAAAAAAAAAAAATAAAAAAAATTAAAAAAAATAAAAAATTAATTAAAAAAAAAAAAAAAAAAAAAAAATAAAAAAAAAAAAAAAAAAAAAAAAAAAAAAAAAAAAAAAAAAAAAAAAAAAAAAAAAAAAGACGGAAACGGAGCCGGGGATCAGGAGGTTGGGGGAAGGTTGCGCTGCACGAAGGCCGCGATCGCGTCTTTGCTCATGAGGCCGGTGTGGCGCGCGATCTCGCGCCCTTCAGAAAACAGGATCACCGTCGGAATGCCCTGGATATGAAAGCGCGCCGCCGCCTCGGGCGCGGCTTCCGTGTCGAGCTTGGCCAAGCGCAGGCGCGGCTCGAGCGCTTGCGTCGCCGCGGCGAAATGGGGCGCCATGGCCTTGCACGGGCCGCACCAGTCGGCCCAGAAGTCGACGAGCACGGGGATTTGCGTGCGTCCGACGAGCCGATCGAATTGCGCCGCGGTCGCGATCGGCGCCGGGCGTCCGTCGAAAAGCGGCTGATGACATTGGTCGCAGTTCGGCTTGTCGCCGGCGGCGAGCCGCGCGCGCGGAACCCGGTTGACGGCACCGCAGCGCGGGCAAGCGATCGTGGGATTAGCTTCCATTCTGCTCGCCCCCAAAATTTTGCGCTCGTCGTCGGCTATCTCACGACGGGGCCGCCGCGGCCCCGCCAATCGTGCATGCCGCGAGCGTAGTGGCGCACGTCGGTCGCGCCCGCTCCGTGGGCGTGGCGCACCGCCGAGCCCGAGCGCGCGCCCGAGAGGCAAATGAGGACCGCGGGCTTGCCGGCCGGCAAATGTTCCAGCCTGAAGCGCGACAAAGGCACATTGATCGCGCCGGGAATGTGGCCGCTGGCGAATTCGTGCGGCTCGCGCACGTCGACGACGACGCAGGACTTGTCGCGCAGGGCCTGCAACAACTCCTCGTGGCCGATCTCGCGCGGCAGCGCGTTCGCATCGGCTTTTCCGAAGAATCTCGAAAACATCATGGGCGTCCTATCCGTTGCTCGTCGAGGCGGCCTTGGCCGCCTCGAACTGGGTGAAAGCTCCGAGGGCGTGGCTCGCGTACATGGCCGAAGGGCCGGCGCCCATATAGATCGCCATCCCCAGCGTCTCGAGAACCTCTTCGCGCGTGGCGCCGTGCTCGACAGCGGCCTTGGTGTGAAAGGCGATGCAGTCGTCGCAGTGCACGGCGATCGAGACCGCCAGCGCGATCAGCTCCTTGGTCTTGGCGTCGAGCGCCTTGGGGGCGAGCGCCGCCTGGGCGATGGCGGTGAAGGCCTTCATCACGTCGCCCGACCCGCCGCGCAGGTTCCTGAGTTCGGCGCTGAGTTCCTTCGTCCACGAAGGCCAATCTTTTTGCGTCATGACGTCTCCTTGTCGTTCGGCTGCGTTAAGAGGAACTCTTCGCGGGACGCTCGTCGTCTCTCAGCCATATGTAGATCGCCGGGATCACCAGCAAGGTCAGAGCGGTCGAGGACGCCAAGCCGAACACCAGCGAGATGGCGAGCCCCTGAAAGATCGGGTCGGCGAGAATGAACGCCGATCCGATCATCGCCGCCGCGGCGGTCAGGACGATCGGCTTCACGCGCGTCGCGCCCGCGTCGATCAGCGCCGTCCGCAGAGGCGCGCCTTCGGCCTGGCGGCGACGGATGAAGTCGACGAGCAGAATCGAATTGCGCACGATGATGCCGGCCAGCGCGATGAAGCCGATCATCGAGGTCGCCGTGAACGCCGCGCCGAGCATCCAATGCCCGAGCATGATGCCGATGAGCGTCAGCGGCACGGGCGTCAGGATGACCAACGGCAACTTGAACGAGCCGAATTGGCCGACGACGAGAAGATAGATGCCGAGGATCGCGACCATGAAGGCCGCGCCCATGTCGCGAAAGGTGACATAGGTGACCTCCCACTCGCCGTCCCAGAGCAGGGTCCGCGCCGCGTCGTTCTCCGGCTGCCCGTGATATTTGATCGTTGGCGGACCCTCGGCGCCCCAGTTCATCCCGGCGATCTTGTCTTCGATCGCGAGCATGGCGTAGACGGGGGCTTCGAACCGACCGGCGACGTCCGCCGTCACCATTTCCGCGAAGCGGCCATTGTGGCGGAAGATCGGATAAGAGCCGGGCTCCCTCTGGAGCTTGACCACGTCCCCCAGTTCGACGTTAGCGCCCTGGCGCAAGGTGCCGCCTGCGGGCAGCGGCGTCGACAGGAGGCGCTCGTCGGGCGCGCGGGCGGAACGCGGCAGCGCGACCGAGATATCGATCGGCTTGAGGCCGCCGCCTCTTTGGGAATAACCGATCGGCGCCCCGCCGAGCAGCGCGCCGATCGTGTCGTAGACGGCTTGCTCGTTCACCCCGTGGAATTCCAGGGCGTCCTGGTCGATCGAGATGCGCAGCCGTTCCGCCGGCTTGGGGAAACTGTCGTCGACGTCGACCACGAAGTCCACCGCCTCGAACGCCTTGCGCACCTTCGCAGCGAGCGCGCGCCGGCTCACGGCGTCGGGCCCGTAGATCTCGGCGAGCACGGTGGCAAGCACCGGCGGGCCGGGAGGAACTTCCACGACCTTGAGCGCCGAACTAGGGGAAGCGGCAGGTCGGCGAGGCGCCGGCGGATGTCGAGCGCGATCGCATGGCTGGCGCGGGAGCGATCGCTCTTGCCGACGAGATTGATCGCGAGGTCGCCTTGCTGCGGATCGTCGCGCAAATAATAGTGGCGCACGAGACCGTTGAAATTGAACGGCGCCGCTGCGCCGGCGTAGGCCTGGATCGACGTCAGCTCGGGAAGGTTCTTCAGCCGCTGCGCCGCCGCCATCAGCGTGCGGTCGGTTTCCTCCAGAACTCGTTCCCTGCGGGAGATCGAGGACGACTTGGATTTCCGACTTGTTGTCGAAGGGCAGCAACTTGACTCGAACGTCCTTGGTCGCGAACAGCAGACACGCCGCCACCGTCGCCAACCCGACCGTCAGGAGAAAGATTTGCGAGCGCCAGCGCTCTTGCAGCAAGGGGCGCGCCAAAGCCGTATAAAGGCGGCCGAGCGCGCCGATGTCGTGGGAATGGTCGGCGCCTTCGGCGGCTTGCGCGCGGCGCCGACCCGCCAAGCGCAGCAGCAGCCACGGCGTCACCGTGACCGCGACGACGAAGGAAAAGAGCATCGCGATAGAGGCGTTGGCCGGAATGGGGCTCATATACGGGCCCATCAGGCCGCTCACGAACATCATCGGCAGCAGCGCCGCGACGATCGTCAGCGTCGCGACGATCGTCGGGTTGCCGACTTCGGCGACGGCCTCGATCGCGGTCTCGACGAGGCCGCGCTCGCCGCGCATCGACCAGTGCCGGGCGATGTTCTCGACGACGACGATCGCGTCGTCGACGAGAATGCCGATCGAGAAGATCAGCGCGAACAGGCTGACCCGATTGATCGTGTAGCCCATCAGCCAGGACGCGAACATCGTCAGCAGGATCGTCGTGGGAATGATGATGAGCACCACCACGCCTTCGCGCCAACCGATGGCGAAGGTGATGAGCACGACGATCGACAGCGTCGCCAGCGCGAGGTGGAACAACAGTTCATTGGCCTTTTCGGTCGCGGTCGCCCCGTAGTTGCGCGTCGCCGCGACATCGATTCCCGGGGGCAAAATCCGCCCTTTGACGATTTCCAGACGGCGCAGCACGTCGTCGGCGACCGAGACCGCGTTGGCGCCCTTGCGCTTGGCGATGGCGATGGTGAGCGCCGGCCGGCGCTGCAATTCGCCGTTGGCGAGCCGCGTCATCGTCCAGGCGCGATGTTCGGGCTCCGCGGCGCCGACAACGACATTGGCGACGTCCTTCACATAGACGGGGCGGCCGTCGCGCGAGGTCAACAACAGCAGGCCGATGTCGGGGACGCCCTGCAGCGTCTGCCCCGCCACGACGGGCAGCGAGCGCCCGTTCTCGCGCAACGCGCCGACGACGAACGAGCGGTTCGCGTTGGTCAGCTTGTCGATGAGCTGGTTCAGGGTGATCCCGTAGAGCGCGAGCCGCTCCGGATCGGGCTCGACCCTGATCTGGTTTGGGCTCCCTCCGACGATATAGGCGCCGCCGACGTTGTCGACCTTGGCCAGTTCGTGTTGCAGCTCCTCGCCGACCTGATAGAGGCCATTGTCGGTCCACAGGGCGGCGTGTTCGGGGTCGGCCGAAAGCGTGAGGTCGACGATCGCGACGTCGTTGATGCCGCGGCCGACGATCAGGGGTTCCGGGATGCCCTTGGGCAAGCCGATGATGTTGGCGCGGATCTTCTCGTGGACGCGCAGAACCGCCGTGTCTTGGTCGGTGCCGACGAGAAAGCGCGCGGTGACGAGAACCCTGTCGTCCTGCGTTTGCGAATAGACGTGCTCGACGCCGTCGATGCCCTTGACGATGTCCTCGAGCGGACGCGTGACCAGTTCCACCGCGTCGTCCGCCTTGTAGCCGTTGGTCGTGACCATGATGTCGACCATGGGCACGCTGATCTGCGGCTCTTCCTCGCGCGGCAGCGAGACGAGGGCGATCGCGCCCGCGGCCAGCGCCGCCAGCAGAAGAAGCGGCGTCAGCGGCGAACTGATGAAGCGGCGGGTGAGCGCCCCGGAAAGACCGAGCTTCATGGCGCGGCCAAGACGTCGCCGTCCGTGAGGCCGGACAGGATTTCGACGCCGTCGTCGCGTTGCGCGCCAGGCTGCACCACCACTTCCGCGCCATCCCCGGTCTTCACGTAATTGACGCCCGCGCGACGAAAGACGTAGGAGCGCGGAATGACGATCGCGCGCCGCGCGCCGGTATTCACGTAGACGCGCGTGCGCTCGCCGACGAAGTAGTCGCCGAGCCCTTCGACGTCGACGTCGGCGATCACGCGTCCGCCCTGGATCTCGGGATAGACGATGCGCACGCGGCCCTCGCGCTTGTTCTCGTCGGGCCCTTCGCCGAGGCCGCGCGATCCGATGAGAACCTTGTCGCCCGCGCGCATGAACTGAGCGTGCCGTTCAGGCAATTGCAGACGCAGGATGTAGCGGTCTTCGGCGAGCGTGGCGATCGTTTCGCCCGGCAGCACGACGCGGCCTTCCGAGACGGGGACGCTGAGGACGCGGCCCGCGGCCGGCGCGAGAACGGCTCCCTCGCTCATCTGCTGGGCGATGACGCCGCGGTCGCTCCGCATCGCCTCGAGCGTGCGCTGGGCGACGTCGAGAGCGGTCTTGGCCGCGTCGACCTGGACTTGGGTGCCGGCGCCCTTTCGTTGCAGCTCTTCGGCGCGATCGAAATCGGTCTTGGCCTTCTCGGCCTGCGATACCTGGGATTGGATTCGCGAATCGAGCGCCTGCATCTGAAGAAGAAGCTTGGGGTCCGCGACGGTGGCCAACTCTGCGCCCGCGTCGGCGCGGTCGCCCTCCCTGGCCTTCAGCGAAACGATCGTGCCGCCGAGGCGCGCGCGCGCGACGAGTTGATGCACCGGCTCGACGGTGGCGACGACCGCCTTTTGGTCCTGAATCTGTGAGGCATGGACGACGAAACGCTCCGCGGCCGCAAAGGCTGGCGGCGGGGATAAGAGCAAGGCGGCGAGGAAAACCAATCGGCGCATCGAAGGGTCCTTCAGCGAGGTCTTGACACATATATGAGAAAGAACTAATTTAGCAAGCATGAATTTAGAGGCCCTTGAATTGCAGGCGGGCGCAGCAGAGTCGTTGCTCAAGACAGTCGCCAACAGGCGCCGGCTGGTGATCCTGTGCGAGTTGCTCGGCGGCGAGAAATCGGTGTCGGCGCTGCGCGGCGCGATCGGATTGAGCCAATCGGCGCTGTCGCAACATCTGGCGCGATTGCGCGCGGACGACATCGTGACGACGCGTCGTGAGTCGCAGACGATCTACTACTCGCTGGCGAGCGAGCGCGTGACGAAGCTGATCGACCTTCTCTACGAACTTTATTGCGCGCCCGATTGCGGCGTGAAGCGACTGGCGAACAAGCGAGGAACGAAATGACGATCGATCGGGCGGTTATGGCGGTTGCGGGGACGGTGATCCTCGTCAGCGTGGCGCTGGCGCATTGGCACAGCCCCTATTGGCTGCTGCTGACGGCCTTCGTCGGCCTCAATTTGCTCCAGGCTTCGATGACCGGCTTTTGCCCGTTCGTGACTCTGCTGAAGCGGTTCGGCGTCAGGCCCGGCCAGGCGTTTTCCTGACAGTTGCGCCAGCGCGCCCTCGCGCCGCGAAACGGATCGCCGTCCGGCCATGGCGATGAAAGCGGAGAATTCGAATGAATTACTATATCTCGCGGGTCGTCGAAGCGGGCTTTGACGAAACCGTCGCAAAGGTCATCGACGCGCTCAAACAGGAGGGCTTCGGCGTTCTGACCGAGATCGATGTCTCCAGCACGTTGAAGCAGAAGCTCGGCGTCGATTTTCGCAAATATCGCATTCTCGGCGCGTGCAATCCGGCGCTCGCCCACAAGGCTCTCACGGCGGAAGACAAGATCGGCGTGATGCTTCCGTGCAACGTCGTCGTCCAGGAGGCCGATGCGGGGAAGACGGAGGTCGCGGCGATCGACCCACGGGCGACGATGGAGCGGGTGGGGAACCCGGCCCTCGCGGAGATCGCCGATCAGGTCGCGGAAAAGCTCGGGCGCGTCGTTCGGGCCGTCTAGCCGGGCGAGGCCAGGGCCCGCGGCGAAGTGTCGCGCCCTGCGCGATCGAAGCGCGAGCGTTTTTCTCAATGTCGACAAGGCGGGGCCGGACAAGCCCCGGCGCCGCGTTGCGCCCGCTACTCAAGCCACAAATTTCCGGAACGGCGCATAGCACGAAATCAATTTGTAAATGGACAGCGCGCGAGCCTCCGCTCTGTATATTACAAATATCTAATTGACGTTTCCCTCAACTACGATGAACATGCGTTCGATGAGCGCGCGAGCCGCGAAGCTTCGCCGCCACACCCTTGGGAGGAAGAATGCAGGGCTTGTTCATCGTCTGCCTGAGCGGGTCTCGGGAAAAGTTGCAGTTCGCGGCGATGACGGCGTCGGTTGCGGCGGTGTGCGGGCGCCCGGTCACGGTTTTCCTGTCGATGAACGCATTTCCCCTGTTCGTCCAGGGCGCGCCGGCGGCGCCGGCCGAGGGGGCGTTCGGCGCCCTCATGGAAAGCAAGAACGTCCCTTCCTTTCATCACATTTTCCAGCAGGCGGTCGAACTCGGCGACGCGAAAATCTACGCCTGCTCGATGGCGATGGACGTCTCGGGCGTGCGCGAGGACCAGCTGGCCAGCAATGTCGCCGGCGCCATGGGCCTCACCAAATTCCTCAGCGAAGCCGAGACGGGACAACTCGTCGTTTTCTAAATCAGGAGAAAGGGAATCGTCGCATGGAAGCGGACAGAATCATCGACGCGCGAGGCAGCTTTTGCCCGGGGCCGCTGATGGAGCTCATTGCAGGGATGAAAATGTCGAAGGTCGGCGAAACCATCGAGCTTCTGTCTTCCGACAAGGGGTCGGCTCAGGACGTTCCGGAGTGGATCAACAAGGTCGGCCACCAGATGGTCGGCACGACTCAGGACGGCGGCGGCGTCTGGCATATTCAAGTGCGCAAGATGAAATAAGCGTGCGGTAGAAAATCTTTAGAGGAAACGCACATCATCGGGAGGATAGGTCATGAGAGTTCTCGTCGTCGGCGGCGGAATGGGAGGCACCATTTTCGCCAACAATCTCGCGCGCAGAATCCACAGCGAGCTGAAATCCGGCAAAGCGTCGATTACGATGCTCACCGCCTCGGAAAAGCACATGTACCAGCCGGGGCTCCTTTATGTCGCGCTCGGGCGGATGACCCCGGACGAACTCTATCGCGAGCAGGCGAGCCTGCTGGAGCCCGGCATTTCGCTTCACGTCGATCCCGTCGAAACCTTTAATCTCAAGGCCAATCACGTCGTCACCAAGGGCGGCAAGACGCACGAATACGACGTGATCGTCATCGCGACCGGATCGCGCCCGACGCCCGAGATTATTCCCGGCCTGGCGGAGAATTCCGTCAATTGCTACACCGAGGCCAACTCGCTGGACTTCTTCGAAAAGCTCAGCGCGTTCAAGGGCGGACGGATTCTCGTAACCGTCGGGCTGCCGCACAAGTGCCCGATGATTCCGCTCGAAATCACCATGACGATGTACGATTTCATCGCCGATCGCGGTCTGCTCGACAAGACCGAGTTCTATTACACCTATCCGATCGGCCGGCTTCACAGCCTGGAGAACGTCGGCAAATGGGCGGCGGTCGAATTCGCTCGGATGAAGATCAAGACCGAGACCCTTTTCAACATGAAGGAAGTCGACGGCAAGAACGCCAGGGTGCGCAGCGAGGAGGGGTCGGACCTCCCTTACGATCTCTTGGTCGCCGTTCCCCCGCACAAGGGGATGGAAGTGATCGAGAAGAACGGGCTCGGCCAGAACGGCTGGATCCCGACCAATCGCAACACGCTTCACATGGAAGGCGACCAGGGCGCCAACGTCATCGTGCTCGGCGACACCACCAACATTCCGATCAGCAAGGCGGGCTCGACCGCCCATTTCGAAGCCGACGCGGCGGCCGAGAACGTCGCGGCGCTCATCAAGATCGGGCGCCCCGTGCGCGCCTACGACGGCAAGGTGTTCTGTTTCATCGAGGCGGGCAAGGACCGCGCCACTTACGCGATGTTCAATTACCTCCAACCCCCGCAGCCCAAGGCGCCGAACGGCGCGGTCCACGCCTTCAAGATGGCCTATAATAAATTATATTGGGCGTCGGCGCGCGGGATCCTGTGAGGGAGGGCTTAATGGAACAGACCCAGCAAGCCCCTCCGCCGTTCGAAGCCGCGCTCGCTACGCTGGTGGAGAACGGCGATCTCGATCGGATCGTCGCGCTGGCGCGCGTCGTCGGCAGCGCGCAGGACGCTCTGTCGGACGACATGGTCACGCGGCTCGCCGGGATGGCGACGGACGGGCTCGAACTGCTCGACCGCGTCAACCGCAGCGGTGTCGGGCGCGCCTTGCCGGCGATTTCGGCCCTGGTGGAGAACGGCGATCTCGATCGGATCGTCGCGTTAGCGCGCGTCGTCGGCAGCGCGCAGGACGCCCTCAACGACGAAATGGTCGGCCGCGTCGCCGGGATGGCGACGGACGGGCTCGAACTGCTCGACCGCGTCAACCGCAGCGGCGTCGGGCGCGCCTTGCCGGCCATAACGGCGCTCGTCGACAACGGCGATCTCGATCGGATCGTCGCGTTGGCGCGCGTCGTCGGCAGCGCGCAGGACGCCCTGTCGGACGAAATGGTCACCCGGCTCGCGGGACTGGCGACGGACGGGCTCGATCTGCTCGACCGCGTCAACCGCAGCGGGGTGGCGCGAGCCTTGCCGGCGATTACGGCGCTCGTCGACAACGGCGATCTCGATCGGATCGTCGCGCTGGCGCGCGTCGTCGGCAGCGCGCAAGACGCTCTTTCCGACGACATGGTCACCCGGCTCGCGGGATTGGCGACCGATGCCGTGGCGATCATCGATCGTGTGACGCGCAACGGATTCGTCGACCGGTGGCTGACGCTCGCCGATCGCGTCGAGAGGTCCGGCCTGCTGTCCGATCTCATTACCGCGATCGATCAAGCCGGCAAGGACGTGGCGGCGGCGCCGCGGCCGCAGGGCGGGTTTGCGGGGCTTTGGACGCTGATGAAGCAGCAGCAGACGCAGGAGGCCGCGCAGTTCGTGAACGCCATCATACGCGCGCTGCGCGCAGCGCGCGTGAAATCGGGCTGAAAAGCCGCGGCGCGACTGATGGACGAACGGGAAACGCCGCGCTTTCTGGCGCGGCGTTTTCTTTTCGCGAAGCCGGTCGAGGTCGTGGAGCGTCCGCCTGGGTCGCTCCGCGGGCTTTCGCTGGCGGCGCCGGCCGCCGCGTAGGCGCGATTTGTCAGTATCGGGTGACGAGCGGCGCGTTCGAGGCCATCGAGTCGAACTTGTAGGTCCAGCCGAGCGTCGCCTCGAACTCGGAGAGATGGATCTTGATGTTCGACCCCGTGTTCGGGCCGAATCCGGGCAGGTATTCGATCCCGCTGACGCTTTGCTCGGGAGCGTAGACGGCGGCGAAGTCGATGGCGTTGTTCTTGTTCAGCGCGTAGGTCGCGCCGGCCGAAATGTGGTCGGTGATCGTGCCGGGGGCGAGGATGTTCAACATCACGTCGGCCGGCCGGATCGGCTGGGTGTTGTGGGAATAGCCGGCGCGCAGCGTCAAATCCTTGGTCGCGCGCCATTCCGCGCCGATCGAGACCACATCGACGTCTTGCCAGCCGAAGCCGGGTCCGTTCGACGCGCCGAACTTGAGGCCGGAAAGCCAGAGCAGCGACGAATTGGCGACCGAGGGGACGCCGCTATAGAAGATGTGCTTGTAATCGGCGAGCAGAGTGATCGTCGGGGCCACGTCGTAGGCCAGGCCCGCCGCGATCGTCGCGGGAATGTCGAAGCCGCCGCCACCGGCGAACAGGCCGGAGTACTTGCTGAAGTTGCTGGTCCAGATCGGCGTCGTCGCCGAGAGGCCGAGCCGCAGCGAATCGGTCGCGCGCCATTCCACGCCCGCGCGCAGGCCGCCGCCGACCGAAAAGACCCCGCCGTTGTCAGTGAAATTGTTCGCATTGGAGGAGAGGGGCTTGAACGCGGCGAGGCCTTCGGCGGCGAACTCCTGGATCGCGAGGATCGGCGCGACGCCGACCGAGAACGAGCCGAAGCGGTGGGCGTAGCCGACGGTCAGGAACGCCTGCTCGAGATCGACGCCCGCCTTGCCGCTGCAGAACACGCCGGGCGCGCCGCCGCAATTCGGGTTGCCGGAAACCTTGTAGTCGGTGTCCATGCCGCCGTTGCCGTAGAGCGCGACGCCCCACGACAAGTCGCCGTCGATCGGCTGCGAATAGGCCATCGCGGGAACGCCGAAGAGATCATAGGAACTTTCGTGGGCGCCCGGCGCGACGAAGAACGTGCCGGTCGCCTCGTAGCCGCGCGAGGGCGCGAACAGCGTCAGATCGAGGTTGAACTGCTGGCCGACGTCCATTAGGCCGGCGGGGTTGTTGCCCAGCGTCAGCGCGTCACGCCCCTCGGCGACGCCGGCGCCGCCCGTCGCCTTGTCCGCCGGGCTGACCCCTTCTTCGAGATAGCCGTCGGTGGCGTGCGCCGCGCCCAGGCCCAGCGCGGCCAGCGCGACCGCGCCTGCCAGCAGCATGCTTCTGATCGTAACCGCCATTTTTCCCCCCAGTTCCTCGCGGCGCCCGAAAGGCGTCCGCGCTCGTCGGCTTGGCGCCGACCTTTCGCTCGAACCGCGCGTCCTCGCCGCCAAAACGGCGCAGTCGCGTGAATCGCTTTATTTTTTAATCATCACATACGAATGTCCGCTTCGACAAGCCGCCTGACGGACCGTCATGCAACTTTCGTCGGTCGATACAGAATTGTCACACTAATCCGCCAGCGCCGAAGCGGGCGCAGCCGGGATCGTTTTACGGCGTTCAAATGAAGAGGTTCACGTCCGATTTGAGCGCGCGCTCCATGTAGGTGGCGGCGCCGCCGAGCTTGATTCCCGGGATCATGTCTTTGGCGTCGTATTCGAACAGGTCCATCGTCATCTGGCAGGCGATCAGATGGACGTCCGACTCGATCGCCGCTTCGCGAAGTTCCTCGATCGAGGCGACGCCTTTCTTTTTGATCAGGTTTTTCATCATCACGCTCGCCGCGGCGTCGACGCCGGGAATCATGGCGACGATGTTCGGCATCGTCATGTGCATGCCCATCATCGGCATCTTCATCGCGGCGTTGCCCAGCGGCGTCACCTGCAGATCGAGCTTCTTCAGCAGAAGCGGCAGGCCGTAGAAAGTGAAGAACATGGTGACGTCGACGCCCATCGCCGCCGCGGTCGTGGCGAGGATGAAGGGCGGATAGGCCCAGTCCAGGGACCCCTTCGTCACGATGATCGTCATCGTCTTGGCGTTTTCCGCCTGCGTCGCGCCCGACTCGCTCATGGCCACGATTCCCTGGTTAGGGTTCCCACCCGATTGCTTTTCTTAAAAGCTATTAGTCTTTCTTCATATGCGCAAGCGAGAAAGTGTCGGCTCTTTGTTCGACCCACGAGATTGTTGCTCCTTGTGGTCGTTGCGCCTAGACTCACGCCGGTAATCGGAGAGGCCATGACTGTCGTGCTCGATCGCGTCCCGCCTGAAGATATGCGCCGCCGAACGGGCGATCGCGCCGACGCCGCGTTGGCGGCGGATTGCCTGGCGGGGCTGGCGCATTGATGCTCGCGCTGGCCGAGATCGAAACGAACGAACTCGAAGTTCACGCGGAGCAGGCGGCGGCAATGCTGCGGTCTATGGGCAGCAAGTGGCGCTTGCTCATCCTGTGCAATCTCGTTCACGGCGAAAGGTCCGTGGGCGATCTTCAACGCATCATCGGACTGAGCCAGTCCGCGCTGTCGCAACACCTGGCCGTTCTGCGTCGCATGAAGCTCGTGCAGGTCCGTCGCTCCGCGCAGACGATCTATTATCGGCTTTCGGGGCGCGAGGTCACGGCGATCCTCAATACGCTCTACGGCCTTTATTGCTCGCCGGAAGGCGATAGCTGCGGGCTCGACGCCTCCGGCATCTGACTCGTCGGCGGCGCGGCGCCCGCGTTGCGGCACGAATCAATACCCACCCTTGCGGCGGCTTTCCGGCAATCCCGCGATGCGCCCGCCTTGCTTGGACGGGTCCAGCGGAAAAAGATCGTAGAGCGTCTTCTGGTCGACCTTCGCGCTCCAGCGATCGGCCATCGCCTTGAGGATGGCGCGCGTGTTCGGCGTGTTCTGATTGTTGTTGAAGTACTCGTCGCGCAAATAGTCGATCACGTCCCAATGCCGGTCGGTGAGCGTAACGCCGTCAAGGCCGGCGATGTGCCCGGCGAGGGCTTTGCTCCAGTCGTCGGGGTTGACGAGATAGCCCGTCGCGGTGGTCTCGATCGCTTTGCCCTCGAATTCATACGCCATGGCGTTCCTCCGGTTGAACATCCCGATGAAGCTCTCGCGCGCCGGCGCCGCGCCGGTTTTCCATGCCGACCCCGACGCGCTTCATGTTTCGTGTCGCGCGGCGCTGTCCCCCGCGTACCACTTCAGCTTGTCGCGCAACGCCACGACCGTCCCGACGATAATGATCGTCGGACCACGCAGAGCCGCGGCGCGCGCTTCTTGCACGATCGTGCGCAGCGTGCCGGCGACGACGCGCTGATTGGCGCGGGCGCCGTTGTCGATGACCGCAGCCGGAAGATCCGGATCGGCGCCGTGCGCGAGGAACGCCTGCGTGAGTTCCTCGAGATGGCCGAGCCCCATATAGATCGCGACGGTCTGGTTCGGGCGGATGAGCGCGTTCCAATCGAGGTCGATCGGTCCGTCCTTGCCGTGACCGGTCACGAAGACGCAGGACTGCGCATGATCGCGGTGGGTCAGGGGAATGCCGGCATAGGCGGAGCACGCCGCCGCGGCGGTGATCCCGGGACAGACCTGAAACGGGATCTTGTGGTCCGCGAGCCTTTCGATTTCTTCGCCGCCGCGCCCGAAAATGAAGGGGTCGCCGCCCTTCAGCCGCAGCACGCGCTTGCCTTCTCGCGCCAGCCGCACCAGCAATTCGCTGATCTCCTCCTGCGGCAGTGCGTGATCGTTGCGGCGCTTGCCAACATAGATCCGCTCCGCCTCGCGGCGCACAAGATCGACGATGCCCGGGCCGACCAGGCGATCGTAAAGCACGACGTCCGCCTTCTGCATCAGGCGCAGCGCGCGGAAGGTCAGCAGGTCCGGATCGCCCGGCCCGGCGCCCACCAGATAGACTTCGCCGCTCGGCGCGATTTCGCCGCCGCCGGCCTCGCGTTCGATTTCGCTCGCGAGCGCCGCCTCGGCCGCCGGTTCGTTGTTCGCCAGAACCATCTCGGCGATGGGGCCTTCGAGGACGCGCTCCCAGAAGCGGCGGCGCGCCCGCGCGTCATTCAGTCTCGCGCCGACCAGCGCGCGCGACTTCCCCATGAAGGCCGCGAGGCGTCCGTAGGCGGCGGGGACCAAGCTTTCCAAGCGCGCTTTGAGCATGCGGCCGAGCATGGGAGAAGCGCCGCCGGTGGAAATCGCGATGACGAGGGGAGAGCGGTCGACGAGAGACGGCGCGATGAAGTCGCATAAGTCCGGTCGGTCGGCGACATTGATCAGCGCGCCCGCGCCTCGTATTCCGGCGAAGACGCGCTCGTCGGCCTGGCCGTCGCCGGTCGCGACGTAGCAGAGGACGAACCCAACGAGATCGGCGAGCGTCGGTTCGCTCGCGACGTGTTCGAACGTCGCCTCGTCGCGCAGGACGCGGAACTCGTCGTCGAGCCGCGCCGCGAAAACGGTCACGCGCGCGCCGGCGCGCACAAGCGTTTCGGCTCTTCGCGCCGCAGCGGAGCCGCCGCCGACGACGGCCGCGCGCTTGCCGTTGATGCGCAGAAAAACTGGAAGAGTCTCCATCGATTCCCTGATCCCGCCCTTCGGGCGTTCACGCCGCTCCGTTGTCACCTCGCGAGCCCCAGCGGCGAAGCCGCGCCGGCGCGTCGCCGGGCGTCTGGCGGGCCCGGGTCGGCGACGAGGCGGCCCGCCGTCGGCTTCGCGCCCTGGCGCGCCCGGGCCTGGCGGACGAAGGCCACGAACCGCCGCGCCCAATGATGCCGGGAGGTGTCCCGCAAATGGCTGAAGCTCGCAAGCAGGGCGCCGATGACGATGCCGTCGCGCCCGCCGTCGACGCCGTACCCGCGCTGCATGCGATAGGCGAAACGGCAGGCGGGGTCTACGTTTTCCAGCGCGGCGTAATGGAATTCATGCGCGGGAATTGCGACGCGCTCGCCGCTGCGCGGCCAGGGCGCGTCCTCCGTCTCCTCGAGAACGACGAGGCCTCGGCCTTGCGGCCGGTCGCCGACCACGGTCTCGGCGGGAACCGCGCCGACCATTTCGTAAGTCTGGCCTCTCCAGGCGATCGAGCGGGTGAGATACATCAGCCCGCCGCATTCGGCGTAGGTCGGCAGCCCCGCGGCGATCGCGGCTTTGATCTCGGCGCGCAACGGCGCATTGGCGGCGAGCGCGGCGGCCTGGGTCTCGGGGAAACCGCCGCCGATGAAGAGGGCGTCGGCGGCGGGCAGGCTCTGATCGCGCAAGGCGTCGAAAAAGATCAAGCTCGCGCCGGCGCGCCGCAACGCCTCGAAATCATCCTCGTAATAGAAAGCGAACGCGGCGTCGCGCGCCACCGCGATGCGTAAGTCCGGAGCGGGGGAAGCCTCGAGCGGCGTGGGTCCGCTCAGGGTCCCCGCGGCGTCCGCGACGGCGATCAAGCGATCGATGTCGATGCCTCGCTGGACGACGTCGCGCGTGCGCGCGATCGTCCGCAGAGAATCGTCGCTCTCGCCCGGCGTCGTCAGCCCGAGGTGTCGCTCCTCGACCCTCAAGCCTTCGTCACGACCGATCGCGCCGAGCACGGGGATGTCGGTGTAGCGCTCGAGCGCTTGGCGAAGCTTGCCTTCCTGCCGCGCGACGCCGACTTTGTTGAGGATCACGCCGCGTATCTCCACGCGCGGGTCGAACGCTGCGTAGCCGAGAACCAGCGGCGCGATTCCGCGCGTCATTCCCTCGGTGTCGACGACGAGCGCGACGGGCGCGCGCAGCAGGCTGGCGAGCGAAGCGCTGGAATCGCGACCCTCGGGATCGAGCCCGTCGTGCAAGCCTTTGTTTCCTTCGATCAGGGCGATGTCGGCGCCTCGCGCCGCGCGACGGAAAGCGCCAAGGATTTCGGCCTCGCTCTGGGTGTTGAAATCGAGATTGTAACAGGCGCGGCCGCTGGCGCGCGCCAGCCACATCGGATCGATATAGTCCGGGCCTTTCTTGAAGGTTTGAACCGCGCGGCCGCGCGCCGCCAGAGCCGCCGCTAGGCCGAGCGTGATCGTCGTCTTCCCCGAGGATTTGTGAGCGGCGGAAATGAACAGGCGGCCCATGCGCTCACGCCGCCGCCGAAAGGCGGTTCCGCTCGCAATGACGGATAGCGCGGTTGATCGGCGACGGGCGCCTGGGACACGGCTCTGGGCTCATGATTCCGTTTTGACCCCTTCAATTTGTTTGCGCGCGTGGAAGGAACGGCATCAGCCGTAACGCCAGCGCGACGATCAGCATCGCCAAGGAAATCCCGCTGAGGCCGAGCAGAGCTTCGGGCAGCGAGGGCCGATAGAGCGTGACGGCGCCGTCGAAGAACGAACTCGAGACTTCCATTCCCGGGAAAAGCTCGAGCGGATAGGCCTGTCCGGCGATGATGACGACATACATCTGCGCGAGGCCGCCGATGAGGAACAGCGTCGACGCGATCGTGAGGGATCGCCGGCCGGCCTTGCCTTCTCCCTTGAAGGCCAGCAGCGCGATGGGCGCCAACGTGCCGATCGCGATCTGGCCGATCCAGAACGTCAGGGTGTAAATCCCGCCGTCGCGCAAGATGAACGTCTCGACGCCCTGATGCGCGCTGGCGTAGAGCTTGGCCAGATGAAGGACGGCGGTGAAATAGAGCACGGCGAAGGCGAAGATCATCAGCAGGCCGCGGAACTTGCCGATCATTTCCTCGTTCATCAGCTCTTCGCGCGTCTCCCACGATATCGTGACGAGAACGAGAACCATGAACGCGAGCCCGTAGAGGAACGAAGCCGCGATGAAGAGCGGCGCCATCAGCGCGGCGTCGTAGGCTTCGCGCGCGACGAGAAAGCCGAAGATCGACCCGGTGCCGGTGGTCAGCACGAGGCGCAAGGCGAAGGCGATCGAGCCCATCGTCTTGCCGAACGCCGCGGATTTCGAGGCCTGGCGGTCCATCATCGAGAACAGGTACACGGCGACGACGGCGACGAACCCGGTATAGAGGTAGATGTTCCAGGCGAAGATCGATTTGAAATTGTACGTCGTCATCGCGACGATCAGTCGCTCGGGGCGCCCGAGGTCGAGCACGAGAACCGCGAGGCCGCCGGCCAGCAGCGCGATCGCGAGAACGCCGGAGAGGCGGGCATAGGGCTTGTAAGCGAGGCGATTGAAGACTGAGGACACCGAGGCGACGTTGAGCGCCCCCGAGGCGGCGACGATCAGGAAAACGGCGAAGACGTGCGGCGCGCCCCACACGATCTGATTGCTCATGCCGGTGACGACATGACCGTAGGTCTCCATGTAGAGGGCGGCCCCCAGGCCGAGCGCCACGACGGCGACGTTCAGCGCGATGAGGCCCCAGAACGAGGGACTGTGCGCGTCGAGCTTGCGGAATTTCAGCGTCGCCATCGGCTTCCTCTAGAGGTTGCGATACCGAACGCCGGGGTCGAGCCCGAGGTCGGAACGGATCTGCGTCGTCGAGAGGGCCGCGACCGCCTTGGCGATATCGCTGTTGGGGTCGTTCAAATCGCCGAACGTCATCGCGCCGCCTCCCTCGCTCGCGCAGGCCTCGACGCAAGCGGGTTTGCGGCCGGCGTCCACGCGATCGACGCAGAGCGTGCACCCTTCGACCGTGCCCTTGCCGCGCGGCGCGTTCGTTTTCTGGTCTTCGATCGGCTCATGAACGAAAGAGCGCGCCTTGTAGGGGCAAGCCATGATGCAATAGCGGCAACCGATGCAAATGTGCTTGTCCACGAGGACGATGCCGTCCGCGCGCTTGAAAGAGGCGCCGGTCGGGCAGACGTCGACGCAGGCGGGGTTGGCGCAATGCTGGCACATCACCGGCGCGGAGCGCTGCGCGCCTGTCTTGGGATCGCGCAACGCGACCTTGCGGATCCATTGCGCGTCGGATTCGGCGTGGCCCGTGCTTTTCCAGCCGTTTTCGTCGCGGCAGGCGGAGACGCAACGGTCGCAATCGGCGGGACACTTGTTGGCGTCGATGAGGAGGCCCCAACGAACCTTCGCCGAAGCGGGCTCGCCGGCCGCGCGCGCCCCGGCGTCTTTGGCGCCGAAGGCGTAAAGCGTAACGCCTGGAGCGAGGAGGGCTCCCAGGGCGGCGCCGGCGCCCTTGAGGAGCGAGCGGCGATCCGCGATCAGCCGGATCGGTTCGGCGCCGGCGCTCATGGCTTCCTCTCCTTGAGGTAATCGTTCAGCGCGGCGAGGTCCCTTTCGTCCGCGCCGATCGCCGCCGCCTTGTTCGGTTCGCCGGGACGCGAGGCGTGGCACTCGAAGCAATCCACGGAGACCGCGGCGTAGCCGTGGCACGAGCGGCAGAAGTGGCGCGGGTCGGCATAGGTCACGGGAACGCCGTCCGCGCCGCGCACCGCATGACAGTCGACGCAGGCGGCCAGACTGAACGGCATGCCGCGCTCGCCGAGGTGAACGGTCTCGCCCCGCTGATGAAAGAGCATCGTCATGTGATTGCGTCGCATGAACTGCGTATCCGCGACGCAATGCTCGCCCCTTCCCTTCGGGGGATGGGGGACTGGCGTTCGCCCGCTGTCGCCGCTCACGTCAAGGCCCCAAGCGGCGCCGGCCGCCGCTCCGAAGAGCGCCAGCGCCGCGGCGAGCGAAAGCAGCCAGGCTCGCGGCATCTTGCTACTCCCCCAGACCCATTTGAATGTAGCCGGTCGGGCAGACGTCCATGCAGATGTGGCAGCCGATGCACTTCGCGTAATCGGTGTAGACGTAGCGTCCGAGCACGCGTTCCTTCTTCGGCGTGCGTGCGACCGCCGTCTGCGGGCAATAGATGATGCAATTGTCGCATTCGAAGCACATGCCGCAGCTCATGCAGCGCTCGCCTTCGGCCTGCGCCTCCTTTTCCGTCAAGGGCTGGAGGCGCGCCTCGAAATTTCCCAGGACGTTGCTGGCGTCGATCGCGTTCTCGGCGCGATGGGCGCGCGGCGAATAAGCGAAATGCCCGAGAAACAGCTCGTCGGCTGGAACGATCTGCGATCGCGAGCGATCCTCGAAATTGTGCACGGCATAGGCGGCGTGATCGGTGCCGGTGCTTTGACGGTGGTCGTACGGAGCGGGTTCGTGCCCCGTTTCCTTCAGCTTCTCGAGCAGACTGAAATGATGCGCGTTGACCTTGGGCAAGCTCGGTTGGTCTTCCCCCTTGAGATAATGATCGATGCTCTCGGCCGCGATCCAGGCATGGCCGATCGCCGTCGTCAGAAGGTGCGGGCGTATCACGTCGCCGCCGACGAAGACGCCGGGGCGCTTGGGCGAGCGCTGCCAGGCGTCGGACGCGGCGGCGCCCTTGCCATTGTCGAGCATCTCCAGGCCAGTGAAGTCGCTGCCCTGGCCGACGGCGGCGACGATCAATTCGCATTCGATGTCCCGCTCGCTGCCCTCCTTGACCGCCATTTTGCCGCCCGACCAATCCACCTCGACGACGCGCAGAGCTTTGGCGCGGCCCGACCCATCGAGCACCACCGCGACCGGCGCGAGCGAAGGAAGTATCCGCACGCCTTCCCGAGTGACCTGCTCGATTTCCGCTTTCGACGCGGGCATCTTCTCGATGGGACGCCGGTAGACGATGGTCACGTCGGCGCCTTGCCGCTGAGCCGCCGTCGCCACGTCGTGGGTCGTTCGGCCGAGCACGACATGCTCCGGCCGGTCCTTTTCGTGGATCTGCGAGATATGCCCCAGCCGGCGCGCCACGGCGGCGACGTCCATGGCCGTGTCGCCGCCGCCGATGACGAGCACGCGGTCGGCGCCGACCTTGAGCCTGCCGTCGTTGAAGGCTTCCAGGAACGCGATGCCGCTGATGCAATTGGCGGCTTCCTTCGCGCCCGGCACGGCGAGCGGCGTTCCCGATTGCGCGCCGAGTCCCATGAACACGGCGTGGTAATCGCGCGCCAATTCGTCGAGCGTGACGTCAACGCCGACCTTGACGCCCGTGCGCACCTCGACCCCCATGTCGAGGATGCGCTGGATTTCGCGGTCGAGCGCTTCGCGCGGGGTGCGATAGCCGGGAATGCCGTAGCGCACCATGCCCCCGAGTTCGGCGCGCGCCTCGAAAATCGTGCAGGCATGGCCCTTGCGGCGCAGGTTATAGGCGCAGGCGAGGCTGGCGACGCCGCCGCCGACGAGGGCCACGCGCTTGCCCGTGGGTTCGCCGGGCGCAGGCAGCTTCAGTCCGTGCTCGAGAGCGTAATGGCCGACGAAGTGTTCGA
The DNA here is from genome assembly GCA_963842835.1 of uncultured Alphaproteobacteria bacterium. Taxonomy (GTDB): domain Bacteria; phylum Pseudomonadota; class Alphaproteobacteria; order Rhizobiales; family Beijerinckiaceae; genus Roseiarcus. The sequence continues at coordinate 80,169 of CAWJIB010000003.1, forward strand.
CCGCGTTGATGCCGACGAAGTCGTCGACCTCGTTACGATTGCAGCCGTCCTCGCACGGCGCGGGGCAGACGAGCCCCATGAGCAGGGGAAACGGATTGGCCTCCACCATGCGCTGGAAGGCGTATTCCTGCCACGGCATGCCCGCGACCGGCGGCTTGTCCATGCCGCGCGCGATCGCCAGCCAGCCGCGAATGTCGTGGCCCGAGGGACAAGAAGCCTGGCACGGCGCGGTGCGCTGGACGTAGGTCGGGCACTTGTGCGTGTGATCGCCCTGGAAGATCTTCTTCGACAGGTCCTGGTGATCCCACGTCGACTCCCCGTTCTTGAAACGACGGAAGGTGGGCAACTCGGTTTGGAGCATCTCATTCATCGTCGCTTCTCCTCACGCTTCTTGCAAAGCGGTTTTCCGTTCCGCGTCGAATACTTCGGCCTGCGTCAAGCCCGTCAGAACGATGGCGGTCGACCCTATCCGTTCGTCGGTCAGAAGCCCGCCACCGCAGCGGCGGCGGAGCGCGTTTTCGTGGATCGTATCCGGGGCCATGTCGAAGAAATGGTTGCAGGTCGGGCATAGGATGGCGAACCGCCCGCCCGGCTCGTCGCCCATTCGTGAGGCGTCGGCGACGCGCCAGGCGCGCTCGCCAGCGTCGACGGCCGAGGTCGCGCCGGCCGCCGCTCCGAGGAGCGCCAGCGCGAGCGGAAGCGGCCGTTCTCGTCGCATTTCGCTACTCCCCCAAACCCATTTGAATGTAGCCGGTCGGGCAGACGTCCATGCAGATGTGGCAGCCCACGCACTTCGTGTAATCGGTGTAGACGTAGCGTCCGACCGCGCGTTCCTTCTTCGGCGTGCGCGCGACCGCCGTCTGCGGACAATAGACGACGCAATTGTCGCATTCGAAGCACATGCCGCAGCTCATGCAGCGTTCGCCTTCCTTTTTGGCCTGCTCCTCGCTCAGGGAAACGATGCGCTCCTGAAAGTCGCCGAGCACCTGGTCGGCTTCGACATGCCGCTCGTCGCGCTTGTTGCGCGCGACATAGGGGAAGTGGCCCTTGAAGAGATCGGTGTGGGGAATGACCTGCGTCGCGCCGCGATCCTCGAAATTGTGCACGGCGAATTTCGCCTCCGACGTGCCGCGGGTCTGCGAGTGATCGTAAGGCGCCGGAGCGAGGCCGCGCGCCTGCAGTTCGTCGAGAAGGTTGAACTGGTGGACGTCGACCTTCGGCCGGCGCTCGTCGAGCGAGCCGGCGAGAAAATGATCGATCGTTTCAGCCGCGATGCGGCCGTGGCCGATCGCCGTGGTCAACAGATGGGGCCGGACGACGTCGCCGCCGGCGAAGTGCTTGTCCGTATTGCGGACCTTGTAGACCGCGTCGATGGCGATCGAACCGCGGCCGCTGTCCAGCCGCTCCAGACCGTCGGCGAGATCCGCCACCTGGCCGATCGCGGAGACGATCATGTCGCATTCGATCTCGAATTCCGTGCCGCCGATGGGCAGGGGCGTCGAGCCCTTCATCGTGCACTGGCACATGCGCAAGGCTTTGGCGCGCCCTTCCGCGTCGGTGACGACTTCGAGCGGCATCACGCCGCCCTTGATCTCGATGCCCTCGCGCTTGGCGTCCTCGCGCTCGCGCTCCGCCGCCGTCATGGCTTCGATCGGGAACAGCGAGGTCAGCACCGCCTGCACGCCTTCGCGGCGCACCGTGCCGGCGACGTCGTGCGCGGTGTAACCGAATTCTGCGGCGCTCGGCGCATCGTGCTCGTGCGAATGCGTGATGTGCCCGAGACGGCGCGCCACCGAGGCGACGTCGATCGAGGTGTCGCCGCCGCCGACGACCACGATGCGCTTGGCGGTCGAGAACACCCAACCGCGATTGAACGCGTCGAGGAACTCGATGCCGCTCACACAATTGACGGCGTCCGCGCCGGGAACGGGCAAGGGCCGGCCCTTTTGCGCGCCGAGCGCCCAGAACACGGCGTCGAATTCGCGGTTGAGGTCATCGAGGGCGACGTCCTTGCCGACCCGGACGCCGGTGCGCGCCTCGATGCCGCCCAACGCCAGGATGCGGTCGATTTCGGCGTCGAGCTTGTCGCGTGGCGTGCGGTAGCCGGGGATGCCGAACCGCATCATGCCGCCGAGCTTGTCGTGCGCGTCGAAGATGACGACGGCATGGCCCTTGCGGCGCAGGAAATAGGCGGCGGTCAGGCCGGCCGGGCCGCCGCCGATCACCGCGACGCGCTTGCCCTCGAGCGCCGGCGCGGCGGGCAGAGCGAGGTTGTTTTCGATCGCCCAATCGCCGACGTATTGTTCGACCGCGTTGATGCCGACGAAGTCGTCGACCTCGTTGCGATTGCAGCCGTCCTCGCACGGCGCGGGGCAGACGCGGCCCATCACCGAGGGAAACGGATTGGCGTCGACCATGCGTTGGAAGGCGTATTCCTGCCATTTCATGCCCGCGACCGGCGGCTTGTCCATGCCGCGTGCGATCGCCAGCCAGCCGCGAATGTCGTGCCCGGAGGGACAAGAGGCCTGACACGGCGCCGTGCGGCCTACGTATGTCGGGCACTTGTGGGTGCGATCGCCCTGGAAGATCTTCTTCGTCAGGTCTTGATCATCCCACATCAACTCGCCGCTCTTGAAGCGACGAAAAGTGCGCAACTGGGTTCGGACCGCCTCGTTCATCGTTGTGTTCCCTCACGCTTCTTGCAAAGCGGATTTTTGTTTCGCCTCGAATTCTTCGGCCTGCGTCGAGCCCGTCAGGACGATCGCGTTCGACACCATCTGATGGACGCTGACGATCGCTTCTCGATCGAAGCCGAAAAGCGGCAGCACCTTCGAGAATTGCGCCTTGCAGATCGCGCAAATGGCGGCCATGTGCGTGACGCCGTGTTCGTCGGCGACCTCGCGCAGCGCCCGCATGCGCGGTTGCGCCCCTTTGGTGCGCACGTCCATCAATTCGTCGGTCAGAAGCCCGCCGCCGCCGCCGCAGCACAGCGTATTTTCATGGATCGTGTCCGGCGCCATGTCGAAGAAATGGTTGCAGGTCGCGCGCAGGATGTCGCGGGGAATGGTGAATTGTCCGCCCGGCTTGTCGCCCATGCGGGAGGCGCGGGCGACATTGCAGGAATCGTGGTAGGTCAGGCGGAACTCATCGTTCTTCGATTTGTCGAAGCGCAGCTTCCCCTTCTGCACCAGATCGTATGTGAATTCGCAGATGTGCTGCGGGACGGGATAGTTCCGATCGAGGAAATCGAAGGGGCCGGCGAGCGTGTCGAGAAAACTGTAGGCGACGCGCCAGGCGTGACCGCACTCGCCGATCACGAGACGCTTGACGCCGAGAGTCTGGGCGGCGTCGTGAATGCGCGTCGCGATCTTGCGCATGGCGTCTTGCGAACCGATGAACATCGCGAAATTCGCCGCCTCCGAAGCGTGCGAGCTGAGCGTCCAGCTGACCCCGGCTTCGTGGAAGACTTTCGCATAGCCGATCAGGCCTTCCATATGCGGCGAAGCGAAGAAGTCGGCGCTCGGCGTGACCAGCAGGATGTCCGCGCCCTTCTCGTCCAAAGGCAGGCGCACGGGGACGCCCGTCTCCGCCTCGATGTCCTCCTCGAGCCCCGCCAGCGTCGCTTTCAACGCCTTTGCAGGCAGGCCGAGATTGTTGCCGATGCTGTAGACCTTGCCGATGATCTCGTTGGAATATTTCTGGCCGAGGCCGATCGTGTCCATGATGTCGCGGGCGGCCATGGAAATTTCGGCGGTGTCGATGCCGTAGGGGCAATAGACGGAGCAGCGCCGACACTGCGAGCATTGGTGGAAGTAGCTGTACCAGTCGTCGAGCACGTCCTTGGTGAGGTCCTGCGCGCCGACCAGCCAGGGCAGATATTTCCCCGCCAGGGTGAAATGGCGCCGATACACCTTGCGCAGCAGGTCCTGGCGCGCGACCGGCATGTTCTTGGGATCGCCGGTGCCGAGAAAATAATGACATTTGTCGGTGCAGGCGCCGCATTTGACGCAAGAGTTGAGATAGACGCGCAGCGCCCGCGAATTGTTCACGAGCTCGCCGAGCCGCGTGATCGCCTTGTCGTGCCAATTCTCGACGAGAGTGTCGGGAAATCCGAGCGCCTTCTGCTGCGCGGGCGAGGCGACGTAGGGCTTGGAGCCCGCCATCGCGCCGCAGGCGAGTTGCGGAATCTCGAGGGGATCGCCGCCCGAGCGTTCCCTGGGATCGAAATCGGCGGGTGCCGCGGCCATCCTTGCTCTCCCTAGGCTTTGCGCGCGACGGGCGCGTAGCGGCGCTCGCGGCTATTGTCCGCCTGATTGCGGCTGGGGCTGAAGAACACGCCGGGGGCGTGCAGCAGCTTCGAGAACGGAAAGACGATCATCAGCGCAAGGACGAGCGACAGGTGAACGAGCAACGCCGGATCGTCGGGGAGCGGGCGCCAATCGAGATAGAGGAGCCCGAGGAAAAAGGCCTTCACGGCGACGACGTCCGTGTGCGCGACGAATTTCATCGTCAGGCCGCTAGCGGCGATCGCAACGATGAGGAAAAGCATGAGATGGTCGGAGGGGCCGCTGATATAGCGGATGCGCGGCACGATCAGGCGCCGTCCCCAAAGCGCGACCAGCCCCGCCGCCATCGCGAAGCCCGCGAGGATTCCGAACGGCTGGACGAGCGCGACGAGCGTGGGAACCGGTTCGGTGAAATAGCGGAGATGACGCAGCAGAACCACGGCGAGCGCCGCATGAAACATCCAGCCGAACAGCCAGATCCATTTGTTGGCCCTGAACAGGCTCTGAAAGAGAACGACTTCCCCCGCTATGCGCAGGGCGACGCCGCCGTGCGTGAGCGGGGCGGGGGTGGTCGGAATCTTCAACGGCGCCGGCGTCGTCGCGTAGCGGCGAATGCGGTAGCCGAGCCCGCCGAGAAGGACGAGCGCGGCTCCGTAGAACGCCAGCGCGAAGATCGCCGTCCGCATCGGTTTCTCCCTTGCGCGCCGCTCGCCCGCGACGCTTCTTGCGTCACGCGTCGCGGTCAGATGCAGCCGGTCGGCTTCGGCAGGCCGGCGATCTTGCAGGCCTGCTTGGCCGGGCCATAGGGGAAGAGCGCATAGAGCGCCTTTTGATCGCCCTTTTCTTTGCCGAACTTCTTCGTCATCTCCTTGACGAGAATGCGCACGGCCGGAGCGATCTGATATTCCTCGTAATATTCGCGCAGGAAATTGACGACCTCCCAGTGGGCGGGCGTCATTTCGATGTTCTCGGCTTTGGCGATCAGATTGGCCAATTCGGGAGTCCACACGCCGATGTCGGTGAGATAGCCTTCTTCGTCATGTTCGGCGACTGAGCCGTCAACCACGTATCCTTCCATGTCACTCTCTCCTGATTAGAAAATAGCCGCTGGAACCGTCACAACCACGCGCAGACGCGGGCGGCGCCCGCGGCGAGATCGACAAAACCGCCGTAGTCCAGGATCCCTATCCCTTCGGCGATGTCCTCGGCCTTCATGCCGCGAGCGGCGAGGTCGGGTCCGAGAATGTAAAGGGCGCACGAAGGCAGTTTGGCGCGCAGCGCTTCAGCGAAGGCGCAGCCCTTGCGCGCGCCGACCACTGCGTCCTCGAAGATGAGCAGGGCGTCGCCCTCAGCGACGTGATCGAGGCAACTCGTCAGCGACGAACGTTCGAACGGCGACTTGTTGATCGTGTGAAGCGTGGACATGCGGGCCTCAAAAACTCAGGATCACGTCTTGCTCGGAAATGATTTTGGCCATTTGGGAGCGGTCGACGAGGTGAATCGAAGGCTTCTCCGCGTAATCCTCGTTCTCGTCTTCGTAGGTGATCGGCATCAAATCCGTGACGGCGAGGCCGCGCTCGGCCAGGGACTCGCGCTCGACGTAGAGCTTGCGGACTTCGTAGTCGCCCAGGGCCCTATAGGTCTTCGAGAAATTCTTCATCCCAATGCCGGACGTGTCCTGGCCGTTCATCAGCTGAAAGACGCCATCGTCGATGAAAGCGAGGCTGACGTCTTGCTCGAAGGCCGCTCCGATGAGAATGACTTCCAGGGACTCCAAGGCGTAGATCGTTCCGTAGGGCGCTTTGCGGTTGATGTAGAGGAACTTTTTCCGGCTCGTCTCTTGCGACATCGAATGCTCCTCAATCGCCGAAAACGACGAGACGGTCGGATTGAATGCCCGCCTCGATCAATTGACCGAGACCGGAAATGCGGAAGCCGGGGGCGATGTTGTCGCCGTCCTTGCCCTGCCTCTTGGCTTCGTTCGCGTCGAGAATTCCGCGGCGCTGCGCGGCCGCGATGCAGACGACGAGGTCGAGCTTGTGCGCTTCAGCCAATTCGCTCCACAGGCGCTGGAGATTGCGGTCGTCCTGCGGCGGCACGGTGAAACGCGTGCCGTTGTTGACGCCGTCATGGTAGAAGAACACGCGAAAGATTTCGTGGCCCTTGGCCAAGACGGCCTTGGCGAACTGATAGGCCGAATCCGACGCCTGATGCGTGTAAGGCCCTTCGTTGACGACGATCCCGAAACGCAAACCCGCTTCTCCCAACTGATTGACTGCGCTCCGCCGCGACGGAGCGCGATTTCACGCGACCGGCTTGCCGATCGGCCCGCTCAGAAATGCACGTGCGCCGACATGTTCATGGTCTTGCGGGAGCCAGTCCACGTGTCGAGGTGATGCTTGGTGAAAGCGAACCCGGTGAGTTCGAAGAACCTCGGCCAGCCGATGCGCTCGATCCATTCGCCGACCCGCTCATAGGGATGGCCATGCTCCTTGTAGGCGTAGAGGATCGTTCGCACGACTTCCTCGACCTCGGGCCAGTGCGGCGGGTTGTTGGGCAGGTTGGCGACGACCAGCTTGTGGAAGGTTGGCTTGGAGCGCGCGTTCGAGTGCTTGCCGCCCACCCACACCGCGATCTTGGTCGAGTCCGCGCCATTGATCTGCATCGGCGGGCACGGCGGGTAGCAGGCGCCGCAGCACACGCACTTCTTTTCGTCGACCTCGAGCGAGGGTTTGCCGTTGACCATCGCCGGCCGGATTGCGGCGACCGGGCATCGCGCGACGACCGCGGGGCGCTCGCACACTTTCGAGACGAGATCGTGATTGATCTTCGGCGGCTTGGTGTATTGCACGTTGATCGAGATGTCGCCTTGTCCGCCGCAATTGATCTGACAGCAGGAGGTCGTGATCTTCACCCGGCTCGGCATCTCCTCACTGATGAACTCATGGTGCATCATGTCCATGAGGTTTTTCACCACGCCGGACGCGTCGGTGCCTGGGATGTCGCAGTGCAGCCAGCCCTGGGTGTGGCCGATCATCGACACGGAATTGCCGGTGCCGCCGACGGGAAAACCAGCCCCGCTGAGCGCGTCGACCAGCGGCTGGACCTTGTCCTTCGAGCTCACCATGAACTCGATGTTGCTGCGCGTGGTGAAGCGGACGTGGCCCTCGGCGAATTGGTCGCCGATGTCGCAGAGCTTGCGGATGGTGAAGACGTCCATCTGACGCTGCGTGCCGGCGCGCACCGTCCACACCTCGTCGCCGCTCTTGGCGACGTGATGCAACACGCCCGGACGCGGCCGGTCGTGCCAGGCCCACGCGCCGTAATTTTTGACCAACAGAGGATGCATGTAGGGAAACGGATCCGGCACCCCGGTTTCGTCGGGACGGCGCATCTGGACAGCGCTATTCATCGATCAAGACCTCCCAGAATTGTCATCATCAGCTCCGACCGATGCGGCTCGCCCGGCCAGAGCGCGTAAACGGATGCGCGCCGCGTCATTCCGCAGCGACTTCCAGACCGCCTTCGCGCGCTTTGCGTTCGAAATATTTTTCGGCTTCCTCAGTGAAGTCGTCCGTGCGCACGTAACTCGACGTGCGGGGATGATTGACCATGTTCGGATCGGGGTCGACGCCGATCGCTTCGAGGAAGGCGGGAAGACCGATCCGCTCCATGGTTTCGCCGACACGCTCGTGCTCGAGCGCGTTCTCGGCGAAGAAGTCGATCAGGCGGCGCCCTAACTCGACCAGCTTTTCGTAATCCTCGTCGGTTTCAAGCTTGATGAAGGGAATGATCATCGTGCCCATGAGGTCGCCGACCTTCAACGAGCGCTTGCCGCCGATGAGAATGGAGGCGCCGCGATCGACGCCGGGCGAGAGCGCCTTGTTCATCACGTTGATGCAATGCATGCAGCGCACGCACGACTTGTTGTCGACGTCGAGCGTATCGTCGTCGTTGAGGCTCAGCGCGCGCGTCGGGCACATCGCGATGACGCTGTCGATCGTGAATTTGCGGCCGACTCGGGCGACGTAGGCCTTCACTTCTTCCTGGTTGACCTGCATGTCGTCGCGCCAGGTTCCAATGACGGCGAAGTCCGAGCGATGAATCGCGTTGACGCAATCGTTGCCGCATCCGGAAAACTTGAACTTGAACTTGTAGGGCAGCGCCGGACGATGCATTTCGTCGAGAAATTCGTTGATGACCGAGCGGTGCGCCTTGATTTCGTCGTAGCAGGACATTTCGCAACGCGCGTGTCCGACGCAACTCGTCGAGGTGCGCAAAGCTGGACCGGCGCCGCCGAGGTCGAAGCCGACCTCGTTGAGTGCGTCGAAGGCCTTCTGCACGTTTTCCGACGTGCAGCCCTGGAACATGATGTCGCCGCTCTGGCCGTGGAAGGCGATCAGGCCGGAGCCGTGCTTTTCCCAGATGTCGCAGAGCTGGCGCAGGAGATCGGTCGTGTAATGATAGCCGGCGGGCGGCTGCACCCGCAGCGTATGGAATTCCTTGGAGGCCGGAAACTTATCCGCGACTTCGGAGAAGCGCGGGATGACGCCGCCGCCATAACCGAACACCGATATGGTGCCGCCCTTCCAGAAGCCGAGCCGTTGCTGATAGGAGTGTTCGAGCTGGCCCAGCAGGTCGTTCATCATCGGAGCGTATTGCTTGTCGCCTGCGTCGCGCAGCCGCTTCAGGCCGGTGACGAAACTGGGCCACGGTCCGGTTTCGAGCTGATCCAGATTCGGCGTCGGATGACGCCCAACCGCTGAGTCGCCGCCCTGATCGTGCGTGGTCTCGTGATCCGACATACGTCGCCTCCCTGTCTCAATTCGCCGCGGGACTCGCTGTCCGGTCCGCAGGTTTCTCAGTGCGCCCGCCTGGGGCCGGCGCATCGCTCGAGCCGCAAATCCGCGCTTTGCAAATCGAGCTATGTATCATAATAGCAGGAAATACGAATGTGTGAATAGGAAAAATCAATGGAGCCGGCGCCTTTCCGAGCGGGGATGGGCCGGCGGCGTTCGGGAGGCAGTCCAATGACATTGGCGCGCGTTGGCGCCGCAACGCCAGGCCGAGGGCCGGGCGGCGACCCCTACGATCTCGGCGACGAGGCTTCCTATCGCGCCTGGCGCGAGGCCAAGTTGAAGCGCTATCCCTCGCGCGCCGAGGATCTCGTCGTGGAAATTCGCGACCCGGCGCATTTGCGCGCGGCCGAGCGCAAGGCCATCGCCGAACGATGCGGCCGAGCCAATGCGGCGCTCTACGCCTTCGCGCAGGCGCCGCGGGACGAGCAGAGCTTGCGACGCGATCTCGTCGCGTTCGGCGCCGCTTTCGGCTTGACGGCGATCGAAGATCATCGCTCGGCCGAGGCGGACGGGGTGGTGCGCATCGAGGTCGTTCGCGACGGCGGTCGCCTCGGCTACATTCCCTACACCGATCGACCGATCAGCTGGCACACCGACGGTTATTACAATTACCACGGCCCCGACCGTTGCGTGCGCGCCATGCTGCTGCATTGCGCTCGAGACGCGGACCAGGGCGGAGAGAATCGGCTGCTCGACCCGGAAATCGCTTATCTCAGGCTGCGCGACCTCGATCCCGGCCACATCGAAGCGCTGATGAATCCGGCGGCGATGAGCATCCCGGCGAATATAGAGCCGAGCGGCGCGATCCGCCGAGAGAACGTCGGCCCGGTCTTTTTCGTTCATCCCGCAACCGGCGCGCTGGGCATGCGCTACACCGCGCGCAAGCGAAACATTTCCTGGCGCGACGACGAGCGAACCCGCCGCGCGGCGGCTGCGCTCGAACAGATCCTCGAGACCGATCCGTTGGTGTTGCGCGTCCGCCTGCGGTCCGGGCAGGGATTGATCTGCAACAACATCCTTCACGACCGAAGCGGCTTCGTTTCTTGCCCGACGGGCGGACGCCTGCTCTACCGCATCCGCTACGGCGACCGCATCAACCCCGACGCTGCATGAAGGGAGCGCGCATGGTGCAAATCAGCGATCTGATAATCCGACATCCCGAAGCAACGTCGTTCGCCGACCTCGAACGGCTGGTGATCGAAGCGGCGCGCAGCGGCGAAATCCATTTGTATTTCGACATCAAGCCGGAATATCCGGATACGCCGCGCAAATGGGAGACACGGCTCGAACTCGCCTTCTACAACGCGGAGCGGACCGACAAATGACCGAAGCGGGCAAGAGGCCACGGGAGACGATCCATGCGCCGTACGGCCGTGTGATTCGCCTCGACGAGGTGGATTTCGAAAGCGGCATGCGCTTGTTGCGCGTGACAATTCGCGAAGGCGGGCGCTTCACGATTCTCGACCTCGACGCTCCGACCGCGGCGCAATGGGGTCGCGCCATGAGCGACTGGGCGCAAGGCGAGAGCCCGCAACCGACGCCTGGCGTCGGTTGAGCGCGGCGCCGGGTTCAACCGGCGCTGCGGGCGCGCGGGTGGACAAATCCGAATACACGAATATAATTATGCAAATTACAGTAACGAGGACGCGCTTTGCACGCGTCGAGGAAACGCGGAAGAGCTGAGTGAAGCGGCGCCGAACTTCGGCGCCCGTCGCCCTAGCCGAGGCCGCGGGGCGATCGGCTCGGTCTCGCGCGCTTCGACCGGCGTTTGGCTAGAGCGGAAGTCTTCGAAAGCGCATGCCCCGATCCCACCATTCGCCAGGACGCCGATTGCCGCTGGTCGGCGTGTTTCCGTTTCTCGCGTGGCTGCCGAAGGCGAACCGCGAAACCTTGTTCGCGGATTTTCTGGCGGGCCTTACCGGCGCCGTCGTGGTGCTTCCTCAAGGCGTGGCCTTCGCGACGATCGCCGGCATGCCGCCCCAATACGGCCTCTATGCCGGAATTGTCCCGACGCTCATCGCGGCGCTGTTCGGTTCGTCCTGGCATCTCGTCGCAGGGCCCAGCACGACGGCTTCACTCGTCTTATTCGCTTCCCTTTCGGCTTTCGCCGAACCGGGCTCGGCCCGATACGTGGAGCTGGCGCTGACCCTGGCCGCGATGGTCGGGCTGCTCGAATTGTGTCTCGGGGTATTCAAGCTCGGCCTGGTCGTCAACTTCATCTCCCATTCGGTCGTGGTGGGATACACGGCCGGGGTCGGCATTCTCATCATCGTCTCGCAGGCGCGGAACTTTTTCGGCATACCGATGCCTCGCGGCGCGGAATTCGTCCATGTGATCGCGAACACGTTCGCCGGCCTGCCGGCGCTTTCCTGGCCGACGACGACGGTTGCGCTCGCCACGCTGCTCAGCGGGATCGCGGCGCGGCGCTTTCTCCCGCGCGTTCCCTTCATGATTCTCGCGATCGTGATCGGCGGCTCGGTCGCCGCGATCCTCAACGTCTGGAAGCCCGGTTCGGTCACCACGGTCGGGGCGCTGCCTAGCCATCTACCGCCGCTGTCGGCGCCGAGCTTCGATCTGGACACTTGGCGTCTGCTCATCCCCACCGCGCTCGCCGTGGCGATTTCCGCGCTCAACGAAGTCGTGTCGATTTCCCGCGCGCTCGCCATACGCTCGGAGCAGCACGTCAACATCAACCAGGAATTCATCGGGCAGGGGCTCGCCAATTCGATCGGCTGCTTCTTTTCCGGCTATGTCGTGTCCGGCTCGTTCAACCGCAGCGCGCTCAATTACGACGCGGGCGCGCGCACGCCGATGGCGGCGCTCTTCGCCGCGGCTCTGCTCGCCATCTTTCTCGTCGTCGCCGCCCCGCTCGCCGCCTATCTGCCGCACGCCGCGATGGCCGCCTCGCTGGTGCTGGTCGGCTGGGGTCTGATCGATCGCAGGAGCATCGCGCGCATCACCAAGACGAGCCGAACCGAGGTCGGCGTTTTGCTCGTCACCATCCTCACCGCGCTGTTCATTCACATCCAGATGGCGATCCTCGTCGGCGTCGCGCTGTCGCTGTTGATCTACCTCTACCGGACATCGAACCCGCGCCTTCGCCCGCGCGTGCCCGATCCCGTGAGCCCCGGCCGGAAATTCACCGATCCGGGCCCGGGCCTGCCGGAATGCCCGCAGCTGCGGATGTTTCGTCTCGACGGCTCGCTTTTCTTCGGCGCCGTGAGCAGCTTCCGGGATTCGCTGCGCGCGCTCGAGGCGCACAGTCCGGACTGCAAATACGTCGCCATCGTCATGTCCGGCGTCAATTTCGTCGACGTCGCCGGCGCCGAGGCGCTCGCGATCGAAGCGAGGCGGATGCGCAACCGCGGGGGAGATCTCTTCCTCATCAGGGTGAAGGAACGCGTGCTCGAACTTCTCGAACGCGGCGGCTACGTCGTCGACATCGGCGCCGACAATATTTTCCAGTCGAAAACAAAAGCTCTGCGGACGATCTATCGCAAGCTCGACTATGACATTTGCCGCCGTTGCGATCGTCGTGTGTTCGTCGAATGCGCGCGCCTGGGCAAGCAGGAACCGCTTGAGGACGACGACCCCGAACCGCGCGAAGACCCGGCGGCGACCGCGCGGCCCGCGACCGCGCGGGACAGTTGACAATGATCTCGCAATCTATTCGTATATGATGACGTGTTGGATAAGAAAACCTGAGACGAGGAAACGCCAGTGGCCGACAAGACGCTCGACGCTAAGGGACTCAATTGCCCGCTTCCGATTTTGCGGGCGAAGAAGACGCTCAAAGAGGTTCCGGCGGGCGGAACTCTGGAAGTTCTCGCCACCGACCCCGGTTCGGTCGCCGACTTCGAGGCGTTCTGCCGCACCACCGGGAATCAGCTGATGGAATCGACGGCGAACGCGGGCGTCTATCGCTTCCTGATCAAGCACACGGCCTGATCGAGGGCGGGGCGCCGCCCTCGTCCCAAGCCTCTGGCGGATACGCGTTGGTTGGAACGCCCCTCTTTCGACGGGCTTTGCCGGGGAGCGGACGCTCCCCTTCTCCCGCTGCGGGAGGCGGCGGCCGCGCGAAGCGCCGCCGGATGAGAGCCCGCGCGAACCCGCGAACTCTTCATGCAGAAGTCGTATCAGCCCCCGTGCGCGGGCCTATGCGTGCAGAAGACTTTGTAGACCGCGTCCAGAATCGTCCGCACCTTGTCGCTGGCGAGGCTGTAGAAGATGGTCTTGCCGTCGCGTCGGGTCGTCACCAGGCCTTCGAGACGAAGCCGCGCGAGTTGCTGCGAGACCGTCGATTGCCGCTGCGAGAGGAACTGCTCCAACTCGCCGACCGACTTTTCGCCTCCGGCGAGAATGCAAAGAATCAGAAGACGCGATTCCTGCGCCAACGCCTTGAGGAATTCGCTCGCCTCGCGGGCGTTTTCGACCATGCCATCGAGTTCGGTCGTCGATTCCAGCGAATGCAATTGCGGCAGCGCCATAGGCTCAATCCTATCTATCATCATATTCCAATCCTATATTTTAATACTGAAACCGTTGCGCGTAAAGCCAACAGATCGGTTATCGCGGGAAAGGGCGACGACCAGCGCGAACGCCGCCGCGGTTCGGGCTCCCGCCGTCCTTCGCGTTCTTTCAGTCGGCGAGGCGCCAGATGCGGCGCGCGTTGTCGTGGAAAAGGCGGCCGCGTTCCTCGTCGCTGCAGCCGCGCGTGATCGCGTGGGTCGCCGCCACCCATGTCGAAAGCGAGGCGGTCAGCGTGCAGACCGGCCAGTCGCTGCCCCAGACGACGCGGTCCCAGCCAAAGCAGCCGATCGCGTGCTCGACATAGGGCCGGATGTCGTCGACGCTCCATGTTTCGCCGTCGGCATAGGCGACGACGCCGGATATCTTGACGGCGACGTTCGGCCGGAGAGCGATTTCGGCGATGCTTTCGCGCCAGGGATGTTCGGCGCGATCCTTGATCGCCGGCGCGCCGCAATGATCGAGCACGAACTGCACGTCGGGACAAAGGTCGGCGAGCGCGATGGCCTTGCCGATCTGGTCGGGCCGCACGCACAGATCGAACGGCCGGCCGGCGCCCGCCAGCCTGCCGACATTGGCGCGAAAGGTTGGGGAAAGGCTGATGGCGTCGGGAACGACATGCAACACCCGACGAAATCCCTTGACGAAGGGATCGGCGAGCTGGCGTTCCAGGAAAGCGGGAAAATCAGGGCTTTCCGGCCGGCAGGCGCTGATGGCGCCGCACAACGGGCTCGCGGGCCTCCGGGCGAGAGCCTCGACGTGGCGCGTCTCGGCCTCGATCTGCGCTTCCGCGACGTCCACTTCCATGTGCAGCGCGGCGCCGATGCCGCAGCGAGCCGCCTCGGTCCGATAGCGTTCGAGAAGGAAATCCTGATTGAGCGCGGGAACGCCGGCGAGCCAGGGATAGCTCAACGCGCCGCGATCGATGAGGTGAAGATGGGTGTCGACGATGGTCGGAAAGGTCATCCTGCGAACCGGGGCGAATGAGGCGCGGCTGAGCATGATAACCACAAGCGAAGACAGCCTCCAAAGCGTCGCTTCGCGCTGCCCCCGGCGCGATTGGGAGGTCGGGGCGCGATCGGGTCGGGCGAGGCGGAAAGCGTCTCGGCCTCGGCGGCGCTATTGCGCGCAAGCGGGCGATGTGCTGATCGGTTGCATGGAGGACGCCGTAGGCGGGTGCGGCGCGGCCGCGCCGCCGCGTCGGCGGCCTGCGCCGAAACGCTGGAGTCGAGCATGTCGCTACGTTTGAAGGACAAAGTTGCGTTGCTGACCGCCGCGGCCGCGGGCATCGGGCGGGCGAGCGCCGAAGCGTTCGCCGCCGAAGGCGCGCGCGTGATCGCCACGGACATCGATCTGGCGGGCTTGGCTGGGCTCGAGGCTGAACGGCGACGGCTCGATGTCCGCTCGAGCGAAGCGGTCGAGGCGCTGGCGCGGGAGGTCGGGCCGATCGACATTCTCTTCAATTGCGCAGGGTTCGTGCATCACGGCAGCGTGCTGGAATGCTCGGAAGCCGATTGGGATTTCTCGTTCGACCTCAACGTCAAATCGATGCATCGCACGATCCGGGCGTTTCTGCCGGGCATGCTGGAGAAGGGCGGCGGCTCGATCGTCAACGTCGCCTCGGCGGCCTCGTCGGTGCGCGGCATTCCCAATCGTTACGTCTACGGCGCCTCGAAGGCGGCGGTGATCGGCCTGACGAAGTCAGTGGCGGCCGATTTCATCCGCCGCGGCGTGCGCTGCAATGCGATCTGTCCCGGCACGGTGGAGAGCCCGTCGCTCGACCAGCGCATCGCCGCGCTCAGCGCGCAGACGGGCCAACCCGTCGAGTCGGTGCGCCAGGCTTTCGTCGAGCGCCAGCCGATGGGCCGGCTCGGCAAGGCGCGGGAGGTCGCCATGCTCGCGGTCTATCTCGCCTCCGACGAAAGCGCTTTCACGACCGGACAGATTCATCTCGTCGACGGCGGTTTCGCGCTTTAGCGGTTGGCGATCCCGCGCCGCGTCACGCGTTGGCCGTGCGCGTCGGCGGTTCGGGCCAGACGCGCGCCTCGGGAGCGCGCATCGCCTCGAACGCCATGGAGACGGCGAGCACGCCGAGGTCGTCGAAGCGACGGCCGACGATCTGCAGGCCGATGGGCAGGCCCTCGTCGCTGTAGCCGCAATTGATCGTCGCGGCCGGCTGCTCCGACATATTGAAGGCGACGGTGAAGCCGATGTGCGGAAAAGGATTGAGCGGATCGTCGCTCGGCGAGGCCAATTCGGCGGAATAGGCCGTGATCGGCGCGGTGGGCGACAGCACGAAATCGTAAGGCAGCGTCGCCATGACCGCCGCCTTGCGCATCGCCATGATCTGGCTGAAGCCGTGGAACAAGGCTTCGCCGCTGAGCCCCGTCGCCGACTCGGCCCAGGCGCGGATGAACGGCAGAACCTTGTCGCGCCGCTCGGGCGGCAAGGCGCGAATGTCGATCAGCGCGCGCATGCGCCAGAATTGGTCGAGCCCGTCGAGCATCTCCTGGGTCAGAAACGGCGCGAGCGGCTCGACGATCGCGCCGGCGGCCGCGAAGTCGCGCGCCGCGCGCTCGACCGCCGCGCGCACCGGCGCCGTTGCAGCGACGCCGCAGCCGGCCTCCATGAGCAAGCCGACGCGCATGCCGCTGAGATCGGCCGGCTCGACGCGCCAATCGAGATTCTGCGTCGGCAGGCTCGTATAGTCGCGCGCGTCCGGTTGGGAGAGCGTAGCCATCATCAGGGCCGCGTCGATGACGCCGCGCGTCAGCGGCCCGGCGACGCGCCCGACATAGGGCGGATCGATCGGCACCCGCCCGCCGCTCGGCTTCAGCCCGAAGAGCCCGCACCAACCCGCAGGCAGGCGCACCGAGCCGCCGATGTCGGTGCCCAGGTGCAGCGGGCCATAGCCGGCCGCCGCCGCCGCCGCCGCTCCGGCCGACGACCCGCCGGGATTGCGGTCAAGCTTCCAGGGGTTGCGCGCCAGCGCATGAAAGCTCGAAAGGCCCGACGACAACATGCCGTAGTCCGGCATCGTCGTCTTGGCGAAGATTATGGCGCCGGCTTCGCGCAATCGCGCCGCGGGCGGCGCGTCGGCGGCGGCCGGCGTGAGCTCGCTCGCCGCCGTGCCCAGAGGAATCGGCTCGTCCTTGGTGGCGATGTTCTCCTTGACGGTTGTCGGCACGCCGTCGAGCGGCCCGAGCGGCGCGCCGCGCCGCCAGCGCTCCTCGGACGCGCGCGCCTCGCTGAGCGCCCGCTCCGGCGCCAGGAGATAGGTCGCGTGGATATGCGGCTCGAAGGCCGCCACGCGCTGCAGTACGTCGCGCATCGCCTCGACCGGCGACAGGGCGCCGCTGCGATAAGCGTCGAGCAGCGCGGCGGCGCTCAGTTCAAAAGGGCGCATCGGGCTTTCACGTGAGCTGTCGATCGGAGCGGCAAGTCGTCCGTTGCTACTTCCACGAAAGCGCCGAGAGGTCGTTGACGAAGATCGGCGCGTTCTTCCACAGGCCGTTCAGCTTCGCGTCGGCGACCACGATGTTCGGGAGCTGGAAGAGAAACGCGTTGACGCTGTCGTCGGCGATTCTGCGCTGCGCCTCGCCGATCGCCTTCTTGAAGGCGTCGAGGTCCGGCGCCGCCTCGAGCCGCGCGAAAATGTCGCGGAAGGCTTGGCTGTCGTATTGGAAATAGTAGTCGGGATTGGCGTAGATGCCGATGTCGAGCGGCTCGACGTGGCTGATGATGGTCAGATCGAAGGTCTTGCCCTTGTAAACGCCCGACAGCCATTGCGCCCATTCGACGTTCTCGATCTTCGCTTCGATGCCGACCTCGGCGAGTTCCGCGGCGATGACCTCGCCGCCTTTGCGCGCATATTCGGGCGGCGGCAAGGTCAGCGTCAGCTTGAGCGGCGTCTCGACGCCGGCCGCCTTGAGCAAGGCCTTCGCCTTGGCGGGGTCATGCGGATATTGCCCGGTGAGATCGACGTAGCCGGGATCGTTGGGCGTGAGGTGGCTGCCGATCGGCGTGCCGAATCCGTTCATCGCGCCGTCGATGATCGCCTTGCGGTCGATCGCGTAAGCGATCGCCTGGCGAACGCGCAGGTCGTCGAGCGGCTTGCGCTTGTTGTTGATCCCCAGGATCGTCTTGCCCTCGGTGCCGCCGATCAACACCTGGAAGCGCGGATCGCTCTGGAATTGCGCGATGTTTTGGATGCTGGCGAAGCGGGGGAAGGCGTCGATGTCGCCGGCGAGCATCGCCGCGACCGCCGCGGAAGGGTCGCTGATGAAGCGGAACGTCGCATGCGCGATCGCGATCTTGCCCGCATCGCGGAAGCCGTCCCATCTGTCGAGGGTGACCGACGAACCTTTGTTCCACGCGGCGAGCTTGTAGGGGCCGGTGCCGACCGGATTGGTCGCCTCGGTCGCGGCGCTCTTTTCGTCGACGATGACCGCCGTGTTCAAGCCGAGATGAAACAAAGCTTCGAAGCTCGGAGCCTTGAACTTGAGCGTGACGACATCGGGATCGCTCGCGTCTATCAACTCGATCGAGGCGAAGAAGGCTTTCTCCTTATTGGTCAATTCCTTGGCCGCGGCGCGCTCGAAGGAGAATTTCACGTCCTTAGAGGAAAGCGTCTCGCCGTCCTGGAACTTGACGCCCTTGCGCAAAGTGAAGGTCAGCGTCCTGAGGTCGGGCGAGAAGCTCCATTTTTCCGCCAGCAACGGCGTGACGGAGAAATCGGCCTCGATCTTCGTCAGTCCCTCGAAGATGTTGTAATGCGTGATTTCGCCGATCGCGGCGGCGGCCCCTGCGGTCGGATCGAGCCCCGGCGGTTCGAGCACCATGCCGATCGTCACGCTGTCCTTCGAGGCGGCGGCGAGCGCGGGAATGGCGAGCGCGCTCGAAGCCGCGAAGACGGCGCCGAGGGCGAGAATGAAGCGGGAGGGTGATCGCATGCGACGCTCCTTGAGGTGGACGCAAGGGAGCCGGACAATAGCACCCGGCGCCGCGCCGGCGTCAAGCGGCGGCGCGTCCGTTTGCGCTTTGCGATTTCGGCTGCGAGCGGTCGTACGCGATGGTCTTGCGATGGCCCGTGTAGAGCCGACGGCGAAGGCCGATCGCCGCCCTGTGGCCTTCCGACATTGCTCGCGAACATGTTGGCGGCGGTCGGGGTTGCCAGGAAGGCGAAATCGTCGCAGGTCTGCGCCGTCACTGGCGGCGATCCGCCGTAAGTCGGTTTATGCGCCCGGGCGAGATGGTCGAGTTTGACAAGGTAAGCAAGCTCTTGGTGGCGGCGCTGGCGACAGCCGTCGCCGTGCTGGTGGCGGCGCGATTGGCGGCGTCGGGCGATGTCTCGCTGACCGTCTGGGGCGACCGCGACCTATGGCGGGCCTTGTCCGCACCCTATCACTGGCCGCTGTTCGGGCCGGAAAGCAACGGCGGCGCGCGCAGCCCCGGAGGCGCCTTCTATCTGCTGCTGGCGGCGATTTTGGCCGTCGGCCGGAACGTGGCGATGGTCAATATTGGCGTCGTTTTGCTGTTCGCCGCGTCGATCCTGCTTATCGGCGTTTTCTTCGCCCGCAGAGTATCCTCGTTGGCCGGCGCCTTGATCGCCGCCGCCCTGGCCGGTTCGGTTGTCTTGGGCTGGACGTTGGGGGTGTGGAACCCCGGCTTCATCCTGATCTTCGCCACGGCGGCGACGGTGTTCGGCTATGCCTTCCTCGCTGGCGGGGGCGCGCTGCCTTTGGGCCTGGCCGCCGCCGCCCTGGCGATCGGCATGCAGATACACCTGCAGATTATCCAGGTGGCGGTGGGGTTGATCTTGGCCACCGTGATCTATCGCCCCGCGCTGAACTGGCGTCACGCCGTCGCCCTGTTCCTTGGTCTGGCCATTCCCTTTTTGCCCAATATCCTGTCGGGCGAGGCCCGCCTGCTTGAGACGGCGGCGGCGTTGCCGGGCGACGCGGTCAACAATTACGTGTTCTGGGAGGTCGCGCGGCTGTGGTCGAAGGCGGAGCTGTTCACCGACCTGTTCGGAGGCGCCGCCGGCGAATTCGCCAGCCACGGCCCGTTGGTCTGGGCGCCCCTGCTGGCCAGCGACCTATTGGCGCTGCTGCTGGCGGCCGGGGCGGCTATCGCGACGATTTGGCCGCGGCGCAAAGCTTTCGGCGGCGCGCCGGTTGGTCTGTTTGCGCTGATCCTCCTCGTCACCGCCATGACTGCCTTGGTTTCCGACCTGCTGCCCCGCCACATGGTGGCGGTGACCCCCGCCGCGGCCGCCCTCGTCGGCTTGGCCGGGGAGCGGCTGTCGGTCGCCCTGAGCCGGCGAGGGCCGGTCGCCCAGGCTGGCGCTGCGGTCCTCTGCGTCTTGTTCGCGCTCCGGCCGCTGGCGGCCGGCTTCGCCGGATTCGCCCCGACCCCCTTTCAGATGGATTCGTTGGCCGCGCAGAGCGAGATCGCCGCCGCGCTCAAGCCGGCCTTCTACGCCGATCGCGACGCCTTCGAAGCCCATGTCGCCGAGTTCCGCCTCGTCAATTCGCGCCATTGGCGAGTGGCCTCCAACGGCATCCTCAACCACATGTCGTTCCTCTACGAGACCTTCCCAGCGACGAAAGCGGGCGCCAACCGCGAGGATTGCCTAGCGGTCGTCGCCAAGACGGACGCCGACGGCGACCTACGCAAAGGGCTGACCGCGTCGCCGTCATTGGCCGGGCTCGGCGCGATTTTTCGCGAGCCGGAAGCCGAGAGCGCGCATTTCCTCTACTTTCCCTACACCACGCGCGATGGCAATTGCCTGAAGACCTTCCCCAACGGCTACATTCCCACCGCCTTCGAGGCGGCTCACCTGACGGCGGACGCCGCCGCTGCGGCGAAGGTCGGGGATGGCGAGGCAATGTTCGCCGTATCCCAGCCGGGCCGCCGCGATCCCATCGGCGTCGAAATCCGGCGCGAGGGCTCCGGCTATGTCGCGACGTTGCACGGTCGCCTGCTGCGTGGCTATACCGGGCTGTATTTCCGCTCGATCGTCGCCCCTGTGGTGTGCTTTGCCGGCGACAGCCAGGTCCATCCGGTCCGCTTCGACAACGTCACCGTGGGATCGCCGCAGCGCGCCGCCCTGGCTCCCTGGCGTTCGCCCACATTCGCGCTGCCGGATGGGCGCTACCGGGTGTGGCTGATCGGCTCCGACGGACGGCAGCCGATCGCCATCCGCGACGCCCTCGGCGAGCTGTCGGTTCCCGCCATGGAGGCGGCGGCGCCGTCGCCGGGCGTCGCCGAGCCGCCGCCGCAGGCGTGCTTCGGCGACGACCGACCCGCTATTTCAGGGGGAGATCGCTGACGAAGACGCCGAAACGCAGCAGCGGGTGGCGGAAGACGGTCAGCCCGCCAATTCCCTGGCGGTCGGCGATGGCGGCGATCTCCGCCAACTCGTGATAGCGGGGCACGTAGCCGCCGTTCTTCCAGCCATAGGAGAATTGGACGTAGGCGCGGTGCACAAGCTGCGCCGCCGAGCGGCGCCGCTCCGAGAACGTGTGGAGGCACGACCCCAGACGGCCGAGGCTCAACAGGTGGTCCAGTTCAGCCGGAGCGAGCCAATCGACCAGGCCGAGCGAGATCACCAGGGCGTCGCCCTGGGGCGGCAGGTCGGCGACCGCGGCGACAGCGAAGCGCATGGCCTCGCCGCGCGGCGAGTCGGCGGCTCGTTGCTCGGCTCGGGCGATCGCCGCCTCCGAGAGGTCGTAGCCCTGGTAGGAGGCGGCGCCCAGCGCCAGCAGCCGCTCGGCCAGCAGGCCGGAGCCGCAGCCCACTTCGACGACGCGCCGACCGGCGAGGTGCGGCGCAAGCAACCGAGCGCAGACGTCCAGGCGGAAACGCAGCGACGAGGAAACGCGGCCGGCCAGACCTTCGATGAGATCGGGCGCCGCGGCGCCGCCGTAACGGCTGGCCTCCCAGCCGAGGATCTTGGCGTTCCAGAACGCTTTGGGGTCGGGGGCGGGCCGGGCGGCGACGCCATCGGGCGGCCAAATCGTCTTTCGTCGGCTTGCCGTCATTGACGCGACGGCCAAGGGGCCACAGGCCCCGCCCGCCGAGGGGCTCGCCCGGACAAGGAATCGAGCCAGCCCGGCCCGGGCATGAAACACGTAGGAATTCATCGCCACGAAGTTGATCACGAAGCAGCTGAGATCGGTAGCCAGCTTGCTGGGATAGGGAGGGAGCGTCAGAGCTTCAGTCAACAGCCGAAACAGCGCCACCGACACGGCGTAGCTGAGGGCGTATAGCAGCAGGAAGCGCCGTCCCTGCTGGGTCAGCGCGATCTGCCGGTTGGCGCCCCAGGTCCAGTAGCGATTGCCGAGGAAGGAGAGCAGCCCGCCGGCGACGCGCGCGGCCATCAGGCTGGTCAACGGGGCGAGTCCGATGACCGAGGCGAGCAGGACGAAGAGCAGCCAGTCGCCGCCAGCCGCCAGCAGTGCAACCGAAAAATAGCGGCTGAAGCGCAGCGCCGCCTTCATTGCCGTCGTCCCGCCGCCAGGTCCAGGATCAGTTCGGCGCTGCGCTCGGCGCCGTTGGCGAGGGCGGGCAGGGCGCCGTAGGCGCTGCGGAATTCGCCGATGCGCCGCAGCGCTGCGTCGATGGCCTCCTCCAGCCCCTCTTCGGCGGCGACCATACCTACTCCCAGCCGACGGACGCTTTCGCCGTTGGCCCATTGCTCGGCATGGCGCGGCACTGGGATCACCACCATCGGCTTGCGCAGGAACAGCGCTTCGCTGACCGCGCTGAAGCCGCCGTTGACCACCACCAGGTCGGCGTTGCGCATCAGCGTCAGCGAATCGCGCACCTTGCCATGATAGAAGACGCCGTCGGGGACCGCCCGGCCGCTCGGCGCCTGGCGGCCAACCACGTCAATGATCAAGCCGGGGCGTTCGCGCTCGATCGCCACCGGGCTGCCGAACACCGAGCCCGACAGCATCACCAGCGCTCGTTCGGGTCGGCCGCTCCGCGCCGGCTGCGGACGGCAGGCGGCGCGGACGATGGGCCCGACCCGGCGAAACGGCCCGGCTTCGGCCGTGTCGGCGGGGTCCAGGCGCGGGCTGATCGCCAAGTCGGGGAGCGCGCGATGGAACAGATAGTCGCTCAGCTCGACCGCGAGAAACTGCGGCAGCACCGCGGCCGGCCATCCGCCTGCGACCATCCGCCGCGCCACCATGTCGGAATTGTTGATGGCCGCCAGCGGCAGCCCGGCGCGGCGCACCGGCCGAAGCGAATAGATCGAGTCGGCGACCACCGCCGCCGGCCGGAAGCGGGCGATGGCGTCGGCGACGACCGCCTCCGCGCGGCGGATGGCTCCGAGCATGGCGCCGGCCTGGGACAGGGTGGCCGCGATATTGATCCGCCCCGCCTTCTGGCCGTAGCGCAGCGAGGGAATCTCGGTGATGCGGCCGACTTCCGGCTTGTCGGCGAAGAACCACAGGCCGTTGTCCGAGGTCGCCACCTCGACCTCGGCGCCGGCGGCCAGCAATTGCTGGATGACGGCGTAGGAACGCGTGGAATTGCCCAAGCCCAGGCCGTTGATCAACAGCAGGATGCGGCTCATCGCGCGACCATGGCGTGGACGTCGCCGTAGGGGAACACGGCCTGCGACCTCAGCAGGACCAGCCCGGCCCGCTCGGCCAGCTCAGCGAAGCCTAGGCGATCGAACAGTGTGATGGCGAAGCCGTGGCGGCGATGGAAGCGGCGGTAGAGGCGGCCTGCGAAATTGTCGGGAGGGACCAGCGCCACCATCCGGCCGCCCGGTTCCAGGTGACGACGCGCATTGGCCAGCACGGCGATCGGATCGGCGACGAATTCCAGCAGGCCGGCGAGCAGCGCGAGCTGGAAACGGCGGTCCAGGGCGACGGTCGCGGCGTCGCCGACGACCGTCTCGATACGGGGATCGGCGATGGCGGCGATCATCGCCGGCGAGGCGTCGACGGCGACCACCGGGCGGGCGCCGGCCTGGACCAGGCGAATGGCGTAGAAACCGGCGCCGCAGCCGAGATCGAGGGCCGCGCGATCCTTGACCTCGCCGGCCATCGCCGCCAGCGTCGCCGCCTCGCGCCGGCGTTGCCAAGCCCACAGGCCGGTGGCGGAGGCGGCGCCGTAGTCGGATGACCGCTGCTGGAAATAGGCAAGCACGGGGGGCAAGTCACGTCGGCTCGAACCAATTGGCATGACCTCTTTCCCCTGCGCCGGACAAGGAAGGGCGGCGCCCAAGATCGTGTCCTGCTTGGCGATGCAGGAGCGGCGCGATCGTCGCGATGGCCGGCGGGGACCGGGTCGACCCGGCCGCCACGGCGGGCGCCGTCGCGGTCGAGTTATCGCTCAGCGGGGCGACGGTTTCCAGCTTCATATAAAGGGCGCGCGCCGCCGCCCGCGCATATGCGCGGCGACGATCTCGCGGGACTTGCGCAGCGGCGCGTCGGCGCTACCGCCTGGACCAGGCCGCAAAGGCGCAACTGGCGGAGCTTTCAGCGCGCCGAATGCTCAGGATCTTGCGCGCAATTTCGTCGTTCTCCATTAACGCGGCATATTCGTCTTCGCGGCAGGCTGTGACCGGATCGAGCCGCGCCAGGGCGGCGTCGGCGAAGCCGGGATGACACATGACGAGATGACGCGGGCCGGGCGCCTTGATGAATTCGCCGAACTCGCGCTCGAATTCCTTCCTGCCGTGGAAGCGCGAGAATCCGGAGAATCCCACATTCGTCGCAAAGCCGGCGGCGTTCACCCGCGCGCCGAATCCAGCGCAAACGAACGCGACGGCCAGCGCCTTGCCGCGCGCAGCGCGTCTTCGCACGATGCGGGCGATGGAATCCGCGGGGTCGCGGACAAGCGGACGCCGTTCGCCGGAGAGGCCCCCGTAACGCCTGTTCAGGACCGTCAACAACGCCCGACGAATTTGCGGCAGCGCGTGAACGTGGTGATGGCCGTCGACATGGTCCGGCGAGACGCCGAGCGCGGCCTCAAAAAGGTCGAACTGCCGCTCGAACTCGGCGGTGATGGCGAGGACGTCGAGCTGTCCGCGAAGCGATCCGGCGATGAGCTCGCGAAGCGCGAAGGGTCGCTGCTTTCCTGCAAAGGGCCGCAGCGTCAGATCGAGATGCAGACCGATCGCGACATGGCTTCGCCTCTTGGAAAGTTCCGGGGCCAGTTCCGGCCAGGCCGGCATCGACGCCATCGCCGAGACGGCCGTGAGACGCCGGGCGTCGACAAGGTTGAGCATCGCATTCGAGACGCCGTCGCTGATCGCGTAGTCGTCTGCGCAGAGGAGCATCTTCCCGTAAGGTTCCGACACGTGACGAATTCTTCAGCTCTCAGCGCTCGCGGCGGCGTTCCGATCCGCGCCTCGCCGGCCGATCCTTTCGGCCGTGACGAATATCGGGCGACGCTCGGCCTCCTGGTAGACCCTTGCGAGTTATTCTCCAAGCGCGCTGAGAGAAAGGAGCTGGGCGCCGGCGAAGGATGGCGTCGACAGGATCGATGAGGGAAAGCCGGGCGCGTCGACGCTGAAAGCCAGCGTCTGAATCGCAAAACACGCAGCGCAGGCGATCGCAGCGGTCGACGCCACGACGAGAACGACGCAACGCCGTCGAGGGTTCGCGCCGGCGCAAGGCGGCGGCGCGCTTCGGCAAGGCGGCGCACGTCAGCCGCCGAGCGGAAAATGGCACGCGGCCCGGCGCCCTTCGCCGAGCGCCCGCAGCTCCGGCGCCTCCTCGAGGCAGCGCGCCCGGGCGAATAGGCAGCGCGCGGCGTAGGGGCAGCCCGTCGCGGCCTCGGGTCTCGGCGGCGCTTCGGGGCGCGAGACGGGCGCCTCTTCGAGCTTGGGCGCGGCGTCGACCAGCTCGCGCGTATAGGGGTGCGCGGGACGTGAGAGCAGCGCCGCGCTCGGCCCGGTTTCGACGAAGCGACCGCGGAACATCACGGCGACCTCGTCGCAGACATGGCCGACGACCGCGAGATCGTGGCTGATGACGAGATAGGTGACGCCCGCATCGCGCTGTAGGTCGCTCATGAGATTGAGCACCTGCGCCTGGATGGAAACGTCGAGGGCGGAGACCGGCTCGTCGGCGACGACCAGCTTCGGGCGCGTGATCAGCGCCCGCGCGATGGCGATCCGCTGGCGCTGGCCGCCCGAGAATTCGTGCGGATATTTCAGCGCGTCCGCCGGCCCGAGGCCGACCGCGCGCAACGCCTCCTCGACGCGCTGCGCCCGCTCGGCGCGCGTGACATGCGGGAGGTTCGACAGCGGCTCGGCGACGATGCGCGCGACTCGCTGGCGCGGATCGAGCGATCCATAGGGATCCTGAAAAATCATCTGGATGTGCGCGCGCATGGCGCGCAGCTCCTTGCGCGGCAGTTCATAGAGCGAGCGGCCCTCCAGCCGCACGGCGCCCGAGGTCGGCCGATCCAGCGCCATGACCGCGCGCGCCAGCGTCGATTTTCCCGAACCCGACTCACCGACGACGCCGAACGAACGCCCGGCCGCGATGACGAAGTCGACGCCGTCGACCGCCCGGCGCGTCGGATGCGGCGTGAACCAGCCCGGTCGCGCCAGCGTGTAGAGCTTGACGAGATCGACGACTTCCAGCAGCGGCGCGCTCATGTCAGCCGCCCCTCGGCGTCGATGCGGATGCAGCGCACGCGATGATCGGCCTCGAACTCGACCGTCGGCAATGGCGCGGCGCGGCAGGCGCCGACGGTCAGCGGGCAGCGTCCGGCGAACGGACAGCCGATCGGCGCGTTTCCCGAAGACGGCGCGGCGCCGGCGATGGCGCGCAGTCGCTCGCCGCGCGGCGCGCCCGGACGCGGCCGCGCGTCGAGCAGGGCGCGCGTATAGGGATGGCGCGCGCGCCGCAGCACGGCGTCGACCGGGCCGCTCTCCATGATGGTTCCGCCGTACATCACCAGGACGCGCCGGCAATGGCGCGCGATCACCGCGAGGTCGTGGCTGACGAGCAGCATCGCCATGTCCGACTGCTCGCTGAGGCTTGCGAGGAGGTCGAGAATTTTCGCCTGCACCGTGACGTCGAGCGCGGTCGTCGGCTCGTCGGCGATGATGAGTTTGGGCCCGCAGCTCAGCGCCATCGCGATCATCGCGCGCTGGCGCTCGCCGCCGGAAAGCGCGAAGGGATAGGCGCGGGCGATGCGCTCGGGGTCGCGCAGCCTGACGCGATCGAGCAGCCGAACCGCCTCGGCCCAGGCCGCGGCCTTGCTCATCGCGCGATGCAGGATGAGCGGTTCGGCGACCTGCCGGCCGATCCGGTGCAGCGGATTCAGCGCGCTCATCGGCTCCTGGAAGATCATCGCGATGCGATCGCCGCGCAGCTTCTGCATCTCGGCCTCGCTGAGCCGCGCGAGATCCTGCGTCTCGAAGCGAATGGCGCCGGAAACGGCGGCGCCGTCGGGGAGCAGCCCCATCAGCGCCAGCGCCGTCATCGTCTTGCCCGAGCCCGATTCGCCGACGACGCCGAGGCTTTCGCCGGCCGCCAGCGAAAAGGAGACTTCGTGCACGACGCGCCGCGCGCCCGTGGGCGAGGGCAGATCGACGGCGAGGTCGGAGATTTCGAGCAGCATTTCAGCGCCGCGCCCTGAGGCGCGGATCGAGCGCGTCGCGCAGGCCGTCGCCGAGCAGATTGAGGCCGAGCACGCTCAGCGCGACCGCGAGGCCGGGAAAGACCGCCAGACGCGGCGCGACATACATCCAATTCTGCGCGTCGCTCAGCATCCGTCCCCAGGAGGCCTGCGGCGGCTGCGCGCCAAGCCCGAGATAGGACAGCGCCGCCTCGGCGAGAATGGCGACCGCGAACTGAATCGTCGCCTGCACGATCAGCGCCGGCGCCACGTTCGGCAGCACGTGGTCGAGCGCGATGGCGATCGGTCCGCGGCCCGCCGCGCGCGCCGCCAGGACGAATTCGCGCGCCAACACGCCATTGGCCGTCGCGCGCGTCAACTTGGCGAAGATCGGCACGTTGTAAATGCCGATCGCGACGATCGCGTTGACGACGCCGGGGCCGTACGTCGCGGTCAGCATGATCGCCGACAGCAAGGCCGGAAACGCGAAGGTGAAATCGCATAATTTCATGATCGCGTCCTCGACGACGCCCTTCGCCGTCGCGGCGAGGAGGCCGAGCGCGACTCCGAAGACGAGGCCGATGCCGACGGCGATGAGGCCGACCAGAATCGAAACCCGCGCGCCCGCGAGAATCTGGGACGCGACGTCGCGGCCCAGCGCGTCGGCGCCCAGCCAATGCGCGAACGAGGGTTCGAGCAGTTTGTGCGGCACGTCGATCGCGTCGGGCGCATAGGGCGTCCACAGGAGCGACAGCGCGGCGGCGCCGATCAGCAGCGCGACCAGGCTCCCGCCGAGGCGCAGGCTGGCGCCGGCGCGTTTGCGCGTCTTGGCGACGATGGCGCTCATGCCGCGCGGGCCCGCAAGCGCGGGTCGATCGCCGCGCAGGCGAGATCGACGAGGAAGTTCAGGCCGATCACGAACGCCGCCAGCAGCATGACGCAGTCCTCGACGACGAGCGCGTCGCGATTGGCGATCGATTGCACGATGAGCCGGCCAAGGCCTGGCAGCACGAAGACATTCTCGACGACGATGGCGCCGGCGATGAGATTGGCGAATTGCAGCCCCATGATCGTCAGAATCGGCGTCATCGCATTGGGCAGGGCGTGGCGCCAAAGGGTCGCGCGGCGGGAGAGGCCCTTGGCGCGCGCGGTGCGGATGAAGTCCTCGTTCAGGGCCTCGAGCAGCGCGGAGCGCGTCACCCTCGTCAGGATCGCCGCTTGCACGAGGCCGAGCGATATCGCCGGCAGGATCAACGCCGCGAGCGCGCGCCACGGGCCCTCCGCCCAGCCGGGGAAGCCGCCGGCGGGCGCGAGGCGCCAATGCACGGCGAAAACGAGCACGAGCACGATGGCGAACCAGAAATTGGGGACGGCGAGGCCGATCTGACTGGCCGCCATCACCGCCGCGTCGCCGGCGCGGCCATGGCGTTCGGCGGCGTAGACGCCGGCGACGAGCGCCACAGCGCCGGCGATTCCCATCGACAGCAGAGCCAGCGGCGCGCTGACCGCCAGCCTCTGCGCGATCAGCGGACCGATCGGCGAATCATAGGCGTAGGAAAGTCCGAAATCGCCATGCAAGGCGCCGGCGATCCAAGACGCGTAACGCATCGCCATGGGTTGATCGAGCCCGAGCTTATGCGTGAGCGCCGCGATGGCTTCCGGCGTCGCGCTCGCCCCCAGCATCGTCATCGCCGCGTTGCCCGGCAGGATCTCCAGCACGCCGAAGACGGCGAGCGAGGCGAAAACCAACGTCGCCGCCAGGACGAGCAATCGCTGAAACGCATAGGCGAACATAAAGACCCGGCTCGTCGGGCGCGCCCGCCGCGCCTCAGG
Organism: uncultured Alphaproteobacteria bacterium; assembly: GCA_963842835.1. GTDB lineage: Bacteria > Pseudomonadota > Alphaproteobacteria > Rhizobiales > Beijerinckiaceae > Roseiarcus. The sequence goes on from CAWJIB010000003.1 coordinate 109,273, forward strand.
CGAGCGACAATAGGTTGTCGTCGTACGCTTTTCCAGCCTCGTCGTCAGGCGAGGCGCGCCGCGCTGTTGGGCAAGCGCGTCGGCTAACTCGCGCGCCGAGCGGCGATATCAGAGGCTCGCGGGCCGGGCTTCTCGACCACGGCGCGGATCGCATAGCCGCGCAGATGGTCGCGCGCTTCGCAACGAACGCCGCGCGAGGCGGCAAGGGCCGCCAGCTCCGCGCGCATGGTCACGCGCGGCGTGACGTCGAAGGCGGCGAGCCAGCGATTGAGCCCGGCGCGAAACGGCGCGGGCAGGCCGGCCTGATCGCCGAAGTCGACGATATGCAGCGAGCCGCCGGGCGCCAGCGCGTCGATCCCTTGGGCCAGAGCCTCGCGCCAGGGCGGGATCATGGACAGGGCGTAGGAAATCATCACGCGCTCGAAAGTCGGGCGGCCGAACAAACGCTCCGCGTCGAAAGACGTGGCGTCGCCCTGGGCCACGCGAACACGCGAATCCAACCCCGAACGGGCGATCGCGGCGCGCGCGCTCTCCAGCATTTCGTTGGAGACGTCGAGCCCGAAGAAGCGCGCTTGCGGATAGCGGCGGGCCATTTTGACGAGGTTGCGTCCAGTGCCGCAGCCGATTTCGAGCACGCCGTCGCCTGCGCGGGCGCCCAGCTCGGCGATCGTCGCGTCGCGGCCGAGCAGATAGAACTTCCGCGTGGCGTCGTAGATGTAACGCTGACGCCGATACATACGGTCCATCAGGACGGCGGCTTCGCTCATGAGTTGTGTCCGACGAGCCTATAGAGATGGAAGGCGCCGTAAATCGAGGAGCGATCGCGCCGGCCCAATTCGCGGCTGCGCTCGACGTCGTATTCCCAGGCGTCGAGCACGTCGGCGGGGACTCGGCCGGGCAGCAACCGCTCGTCGGCGGCGGTGCGGAAGATGACCCGCGCGCCCGGCCGCGCTGTGCGCGTGATCTGCGTCCACAGGTCCGTGAGTTCGGCGTCGTTCATCCAGTCCTGCGCATCGAGCAGCACGTAGCAATCGAAGCTCGCGGCCGGACTGTCGCGCAAAGTCTCCGTGAACGAGCGCTGGGCGAAGCTGACCTGATTGGCGCGCGCGCGCAGCGCCTCGAAATTGCTCTTCTGCAGGTATGGCGGCAGCGAAGCGTCCGGGCCGCTCGCGTAGCGGCGCCCGAACGCCTGCCAAGCGAAATAGTTCGAGTGGATGTCAAAGTCGCAGGCGAGCCGCTCCAGCCTCTGGCGCAGAACCGCGCCGATGCCCTCGGGAGAATCCTTCGACAGCGCATGGTATTGCGCCGGCGGGATGCCGAGCCCGTAGAGCGAGGCGGGCTGGCGCATCAGCCAGCGCACGGTCGGCTTGTCGAAGATCGGCGCGAGATGCCGATCGAACAAGACGCGTTGATGCGCCAGGGAGTGCGCCTTCAGCATGACGCTCGGATCGAGACCATGCAGGCGCGCGAGCGCGTGTCCGGCGCCCAGAAAGCGCCCGAGCAGGCCGTGACGATAGAAATTGCGCGTGAACAGCGAGATGCGCCGGCGCCCGCCAATTCCGCGCGCGTCCCAATAGGCGCGGGTGACGGGATCGACGCGATGGCGAAGAAGGGCGTCGTAGGCCTGCACGTTGGCGCGCGAGTCGGCGCGGCCGAAAAACCGCAGAAACGCTTCGTGGCCGGGCAAATGCCGCAACGCGGCCAGTTTGAGATTGCCGAGCGCGATATGCGCCCCGTTGAGGTCGACGGCGACGATTTCCGCGGGATCGGCGGTCAAATAGGAAAGCGCGTTGCATCCGCCGGAGGCGATCGCGATGACGCGGTCCTTCCGGCCGATTTCGAGCGCTTCGAGATCGACGACCGGGTCCTCCCAGATTTGCGGATAGACGAGGCCGCGAAAGGCGACGGTGAAAAGACGCTCCAGGACGCCGGCCCGGGACAGCGGCTTGCTGCGATGGACCGCGGTCCGCAACCCCTGTTCCGTGGCGCGCCGCGCGGCGCGAACTGACTGTTGCTGCACGATTCCTCCGAATCGTCGTGAAGATCGATCCGCAGGCGTTAGTGGAGTCGCATGACGGCTGCGTGACGGCGCCGGGCGGGGCGTCAGGCCGCGCCGGACGCGCCGAGGGGAAAGCGGCGCAGGATGGTGAACGCGCGGTCAGGGCCGCTTTCGGCGAAGAGGGCGAGGGCGTCCACCCTCAGCAGCGGCGACGCCACGCGCCGTTCGAACTCTTGCGCGAGCGCCGCGGCGATCGTTTCGGCCTCCGCGATGGCGTTGGTCAGCGTGAAATGCGGCCGGAATTCGTCGAGCGCGAACGGATATCCCCAGGTTTCGAAAGTGTCGCGCTGGCGCGGCGTCAGGCGCGCAGGGTCCCGGCGCAACCGCTCGCCATCCGTGAGCGGCGCACGAAAATGATCGAGCGAGCGGACGACGGCGTTCTCGAGGCGGGTGAGTTCGCCGGAAGGCGCGATCGGGGTCAAGGCGACGAAGGCGCGATTCGTCCCCGCCGCGAGCGTCGAGACGCCCAGCGGCCCGGCCTCGAACGGCGCCAGCGCGCCGGCGAGCGCCGCGACGGCCTGGAAAAGCTCGTCGGCGCTCATGCCGGCGGCGAGGCGAAACGGGGCCTTGAGCGTCGCGTGGAAGCCATAGCGGCGGGGCTCCGCGGTGAGTTCGCGCCACGCCTCCGCGTCGATTCCGTCGATGGCGAAACCCGAGCGTCGCTCGCCCGTGACGGCGTCGCGCCCCAAGACGTCGCAGCCGAAGCGCCAAAGCGCGCTCATCGGCGGCGGGGCGAGATAGACGGCGTAGCGGGCGGGCGAGGTCAAGGCTGCGCGCTCCATCGATGCGAGGCGACGAGATCGTGCAGGCGCGAGATCGCGTCGTCGAGCGCGCCGTCGTTGTCGATGGTCGCGTCGGGCTCGAACGCGGCCTCCCGCGCGAAGGCGCGATCGAGCCGCTCGCGGCGCGCTTCCGTTCCCTCGCGCCCGCGCGCGGCGAGGCGCGCCGCCAGCGTCTCCGGCCGCGCCGTCACCAGCACGACGAGGCTGCGCGCATAGCGGCGCCGTACGTCGGCGACCACCGCGCGCGAGATGTTGCAGACGATGGCGCAGCCGCCCGCGATGCGCGCGTCGATGTCGCCGGGGACGCCGTAGAAGAGGCCGTGCGCGGCCCAGCTCAGCGCGAACCGGCCGCGCTCGCGCGCCAGGAGGAATTCGCTCTCCTCGAGCGTCTCGTGATCCTCGAAGGCGTCGGCGCGGCGCGTCACGACCCGCCGGGGGTAGAAGACGCCGTCCGCTTCGCCGAGGCGCGCGCTCAAGCCCCGGATCAACGCATCCTTGCCCGCGCCGCTGGGGCCGACGATCGCGACGAAGAGGCCTTGAAGCGCGCCGCCCGGTCGCGAACTCGCCGAGCCGACCCGCTCCGATTCGCCCGAGACGGTCATGGCTTCACGCCACCCTGCGGCCCAGGCGCCAGACCGCGCGCACAACCGGGTCGTTCTGATGCGCGGCGACGCGCACGAGGTCCGCGCGACGGCCGATCGCGATTTCGCCGCGATCGAAAAGCCCCACGGCTTCGGCCGGGTTCTTGGTGACCAGCCGGATCGCGCCCGGCAAGCCGCCGACGCTCGGCGCGTCCGCGAGGCGGAAGGCGCCCATGAGCAGCGCCGCCGGCACGTAATCGGACGAAAGGATGTCGAGCAGCCCCGCCTCGGCAAAGTCCCGCGCCGAGGCGTTGCCCGAATGCGAGCCGCCGCGCACGACGTTCGGCGCGCCCATCACCGTCGCCAGGCCCGCCGCGCGCGAGGCGGCCGCCGCCTCGAGCGTCGTAGGAAATTCGGCGATCGAGACGCCCTCGTGGATCGCGAGCGCGACATCCTCGGCGGTGGTGTCGTCGTGGCTCGCCAGGGTCAGCCCATGGGCCCTGGCGATCTCGACGATGCGCGGCCGGTTCGCCTCGGCGCGCTCGCGCCCGACCCGCTGGCGCTCGAGCACGAGTTCCTGCAGCGCCGCCTCCGACTTGCCGGTCTTGCCGCCGTAATAAATGAAATACTTGCCGAGGTCGCGGAACTGGCGCTGGCCCGGCGTATGGTCCATCAGCGAAACCAGCCGTGCGGGATGCGTCATCAGGAATTCCTCGAGGAATTCGACGACGTTGGGCGAGGGAATCTCGCAGCGCAGATGGGTCTGGTGATCGGCGCGCAACAGATCCGCGGCGCGGGCCTGTTCGATCGTGTCGGCGAGCGTCACGACTTGCTCGCCGACGCCGCCCCTCTCTTCGTAGGCGTCCATGCCGACGCGAAAGGAGTCGAAAACGGTCGTGATGCCCGCGGAGGCGATCTGCGCGTCATAGGCCATCACCGCGCTGCCGGCGTGCCAGAGGACGCGCGGGCGCGGCATGTAATGGGCCTCGAGATGATCGGTGTGCAGCTCGACGAGGCCGGGCAGGAGATAGTCGCCCCCGCAATCGACGCCGCCTTGCGAGCCCCGGCCTTCGCCGATTTCGACGATGCGCCCGCCTTCGGCGACGATATGGCCGGCGAACGCTCGCTCGGCCGTCACGATCGTCGCGTTGTTGAAGACGACCGGATCGGTCGCGCGAAATTCCATAATTCAGGCTCCGTGTTTTTCCAGCAACGCCTCGGCCGAGAGCGTGCGAAAATCATCCAGCGCCGCGCGCAACGTGGCGTGCGGCCAGTCCCACCAAGCGAGTGCATCCATGCGTTCGCCGATTCCGGGCGCGAAGCGCGGCTTGATCGGCCGCGCCGGCACGCCGCCGACGATCGTATAGGGGGCGACGTCGCGCGTGACGACGGCGCCGGCGCCGATCACCGCGCCATTGCCGACCGATACGCCCGGCGTGATCGTGGCGCCGTGGCCGATCCAGACGTCGTGGCCGATCGTGACCATGTTCTCGCGTCGCCAGTCGAAGAAGCTCTCCTCGCGCGCCGCGTCGGGCCAATAGTCGTGGGCGCGATAGGTGAAGTGATGCAGCGTCGCTCGCCATGTCGGGTGGTTGGTCGCGTTGAGACGCGCGTGCGAGGCGATATTGACGAATTTGCCGATGCGCGCCGCCCAGGTCTCGCAATCCTGCATCATGTAGGAATAGTCGCCGAGGTGCGTCTCCGTGACGACGCAGCGCTCGGCGATCTCGACCCAGCGGCCGAGCGCGCTGTCCTTGACGATCGCCGTGGGATGCACGAGCGGCGCTTCGCTGAGGCGCGTTGCGACGCTCTGGCCTTTCGCAGCGAAGTTCATGCGGCCTCGCGATCGGAAAAGCGCGAAACGTCGACGATTCGGTCGGCGACGCGCGAACGCACATCCTCGTCGTGGAAGATCGCGAGGAACCCGGTCCCCAACGCCTTGCGCTCGGCGATGAGATCGATCACCGCTTCGCGATTGGCGGCGTCGAGCGAGGCGGTCGGCTCGTCGAGGATGAGGAGGCGATGGTCGCCCGCGAAGCCGCGCGCGATGTTGACGCGCTGCTGTTCGCCACCCGAGAACGTCGCCGGCGGCAACGACCAGAGCGGTTCGGGCAGGCGAAGCCGCTGGAGCAGCGAAGCCGCGCGTTGGCGCGCGGCGGCGCGATCGAGCCCGGACTCCTGCGCGGCCGCCGCGACGATGTCGATCGCCGCGACGCGCGGAATGACGCGCAGGAACTGGCTGACGTAGCCGAGGATTCGCCGCCGCGCGTCGAGAATGTCGCGGGGCTCGGCGCGCGCGACGTCGATGACGCGCTCGCCGTCGGCGACAAGAATCCGGCCCTCGCCGACGAGGTAATTGCCGAACGCCATTTTCAGGATCGACGACTTGCCGACCCCCGAGGGTCCGCCGAGGACGACGCATTCTCCTGCGGCGACGGCGAACGAAACGCCGTGGACCACGGGCAGGCGCGCGCCGCCGTGCAGATGCAGCGTGAAGGCTTTGGAAAGGCTTTCGACGCGAAGCAATTCGCCGGGTTGAAGCGCGCTCATGCCGCCAGTACCGAGGACACGAGGAGTTGCGTATAAGGCGCCTGCGGATCGTCGAGCACGCGGTCGGTCAAGCCGGTCTCGATGACCTCGCCCTGTTTCATCACCAGGATGCGATGGGAAAGCAGCCGCGCGACGGCGAGATCGTGCGTCACCAGCACGACGGCGAGGCCCATGTCGGCGATCAGGCCGCGCAGCAAGTCGAGCAGCCGCGCCTGGACGGAGACGTCGAGGCCGCCGGTCGGCTCGTCCATGAACATCAGGCGCGGGCGCGTCACGAGATTGCACGCAATCTGCAGGCGTTGACGCATGCCGCCGGAATAGGTCGTCGGCGGATCGTCGATGCGGTCGGCGGCGATCTCGACGCGCTCCATCCATTCCAGCGCGCTGGCGCGGATGCGCCCGTAATGGCGGTCGCCGACGGCCATCAGCCGCTCGCCGATGTTTCCGCCCGCCGAAACGCTCATGCGCAGGCCGCGCGCGGCGTCCTGGTGGACGAAGCCCCAGTCGGTGCGCATGAGGCTGCGCCGCTCCGCCTCGGTCAGCGAGGACAGCGCGCGCGGCGTTCCCTCGCGCATGCGATAGACCACCTCGCCCGCGTCGGGCGCGAGCGCGCCGGATATCAGATTGAGCAGCGTGGTCTTGCCCGAACCCGATTCGCCGACGATCGCCAGCGCCTCGCCTTCGCTCAGTTCGAAGGAGATGTCGCGGCACGCGGCGATCGCGCCGTAGCGCTTGCTCAAGGTTTGCGCGGAAAGCAACGGGGCGCTCATTCCGCGGCGTCCCGGTTTCCGGCGCCGTCGGCTTCGCGCCCGCGCGTCTCCTGGCGCTTTTGGCAATAGTCGGTGTCCGAGCAGACGAACATGCGCCCTCCCTTGTCGTCGATGACGACTTCGTCGAGGAATGAATCGCCGGAGCCGCAGAATTCGCAGCGCGCGTCGAATTTCGTGCGCTCGAACGGATGGTCGTCGAAATCGAGCGAGACGACGCGCGTATGCGGCGGGATCGCGTAGATGCGCTTCTCGCGGCCCGCGCCAAAGAGCTGCAGCGCGGGGCAGTCGTCGAGTTTCGGATTGTCGAATTTGGGGATCGGCGAGGGGTCCATGATGTAGCGGTCGGCGACGCGCGCGGGATAGGCGTAGGTCGTCGCGATATGGCCGTGGCGCGCGATATCCTCGTAGAGCTTGACGTGCATGACGCCGTATTCGGCGAGCGCGTGCATCGTGCGCGTCTCGGTCTCGCGCGGCTCGAGAAAACGCAGCGGCTCGGGGATCGGCACCTGATAGACGAGAATCTGGTCGGCGGTCAGCGGCGTCTCGGGCACGCGATGGCGCGTCTGGATGATGGTCGCCTCGGTCGTGTCGGTGGTCGTCGCGACATCGGCGGTCTTGGCGAAGAAGGCGCGGATGGAGACCGCGTTGGTCGTGTCGTCCGCGCCCTGGTCGATCACTTTGAGAACGTCGTCGGGGCCGATGACCGCCGCCGTGACCTGCACGCCGCCGGTCCCCCAGCCGTAGGGCATCGGCATTTCGCGCGACGCGAAGGGAACCTGATAGCCGGGGATGGCGATCGCCTTGAGAATCGCGCGGCGGATCATCCGCTTCGTCTGCTCGTCAAGATAGGCGAAATTATAGGGGCGGGTTGTCATTCGGCGGCCTCCACGCGCGGGTCGGCCGTCGCGGCGACGTGTTCGCGCCGCAGCTCGCGCAGCAGCGCCAGCTCCGCCTGGAAGTCGACGTAATGCGGCAGCTTGAGATGCTCGACGAAGCCCGTCGCCTGCACATTGTCCGAATGCGAGAGCACGAATTCCTCGTCCTGCGCCGGGCCCTGGCGCTCTTCGGCGAATTCCTCGGCGCGAAGCGCGCGATCGACGAGCGCCATCGCCATCGCCTTGCGCTCGCTCTGGCCGAAGACGAGGCCGTATCCGCGGGTGAAGCGCGGCGGCTCGCCGTCGCCGCCCTTGAACTGATTGACCATCTGGCACTCGGTGATCTCGAGGGTTCCCAGCGGAACCGCGAAGCCGAGGTCCTCGACGAAGATTTCGACATCGACGTCGCCGAAGCGGATTTCGCCGACGAAGGGATGGTTGCGGCCGTAGCCGCGCTGCGTGGAATAGGCCAGCCCGAGAAGGAAACCCTCGTCGCCGCGCGCGAGCGTTTGCAGGCGCGCGTCGCGCGGGGCGGGAAAGCTCGTCGGGTCGCGCGTGACGTCGGCGACGGGCGCGCCGGGCTCGGCGCTTACGTTGCGCTCGATCAGATCGTCGCCGGCGATGATGTCGGTGACGCGCGGCGTCGCGGCCTCGATATCGGCGGGCGCCGTCGACGCCGGCGCCGGGTCGCCGTTCTCGCGGAGCGAAAAGTCGATGAGCCGGTGGGTGTAGTCGAAGGTCGGCCCGAGCACCTGCCCGCCGGGCAGATCCTTGTAGGTCGCGGAGACCCGGCGGCGCACCGCCATCGCGCCGGTGTCCAGCGGCTCGGCGAAGCCGAAGCGCGGCATGGTCGTGCGATAGGCGCGCACGAGAAAGATCGCCTCGATCAGATCGCCGCGCGCCTGCTTGATCGCCAGCGCCGCGATCTCGCGGTCGTGCAGCGATCCCTCGGACATCACGCGGTCGACGGCCAGCCCCAGTTGCTCGTCGATTTGCGCGGGGGAAATCTCGGGCACGGACCGATCGCCGCGCCGTACGTCGGCGAGCAGCGCATGGGCGTTGGCGATCGCGCGCTCGCCGCCTTTGACTGCGACATACATCAGCGCGTCTCCTCGGATAGGACGACCGAGCGGGGCAGGCAAGCGAGCTTCGTTCCGGCCGCGAGGATCATGTCGACGCCGAGCGGGAAGCCGCCGCGATTGGCCCGCCATTGCGCGAGAAAGTCGGACGGAAGCGGCGCGGCGCGAAGCTCCGCTTCGCCTTGGACGCCCGGCCCCGTGAGCCTCAACGCGGGCCCCTCGCTTAAGGAGGCGCCCTGCGCGACCACGGTTGTCGAGCGATCGGGATATTCGGCGCTGCCCAACGCGAATCGCTCGAGCCGCAGGCCGTCGGCGGCAAGGTCGATCAGCGCGAAGGCAGCCGTGTCGGGGGAGGGCGCGAGCGGCGCGCCGGTGTGGAACGTGAGGTAGGTGGCGACAGCGCCCCCGCTCGCCGCCGCGAACGACGGCGCGATCCACAGCGGCGTCTCGAAATCCGCCAGGGTCAGCAAGGCCGCCGCGGCGGCGGGCGCAAGCGGCGCCGGCGGCGCGAGCGCCTCGCCGCAGGGAAAAATCGTCCCCGGCGTCGCCATCGCGCGCATGATCCGGCGGAAAACCGCCTGCGACTCGAAAACGGGATCGGCGAAAGCGAGCGCGGTCATGCGCCGTCCTCGCCGCGCACGAGGGTGAAGAAGTCGACGCGGGTCGCCGCGGTCTCGGCGCGGGTCTTGGCCTTCTCGGCCGCGATGCGCGCGGCGATCGGCGCGAGAATCGCCGTCTCGACATCCGCGCGCGCTTCCGGCTTCTGCCAGAGCGCGTCGACGATCGCCGCGAGCCGAGCCCGGCCCACGTCCCGGCCGAGGATGTGAGCATAGCCGCGTTCGCCGCTCGGCAATTCGACGACGGCGCGCGTCACCGTCGCCTCGCCGACGTTGAACGGCGCGCCGTCGCCGCCGATGCGGCCGCGCAGCATGACGAGGCCAGTCTCGACCGGCTTGAGGTCGCGCGCTTCGCACTTCGGCCAGAAACGCGCGACGGGTTCGGCCATCTCGGGCGCCAGCGCGCGCGCGAGCAACGCCATCGTGCGCTTACGCGCGGCGATCGCCACGTCGTCTGTCGCCCTTTGGGCGACCGGGTCTGCTGTCGGCATGGTCTTTCCTTGGCGCCGTTTCATGACATTTTTGTGTGGGGGGTCAATGCGGCGCCGAACGCCGCCCGGCGATGGCGGCGCGCAGGTGGCCTGAGGCGAAGTCGATCGCCGCAACCGCGACGAGGATCAGCAGAATGATGAACGAAACCTGCCGCCACTCGAGCACACGGATTTGTTCGGCCAGATGCAGGCCGATGCCGCCGGCGCCGACCACGCCGATGATCGTCGCCGAGCGGGTGTTCGAACTCGATGAAATAGAGCACCTGCCCGGCGAAGACCGGCAGCACTTGGGGCAGCAGGCCGAAGCGCACTTCGGCGAGGCGCCTTCCGCCGGACGCCCGGACGCCCTCGACTTCCTTCTGGTCGGCCAATTCGATGATTTCGGCGAACAGCTTGCCGAGCGCGCCGAAATCCGACGTCGCGATCGCCAGAACGCCGGCGAAGGGACCGAGGCCGACTACGTTGATCCAGATGAGCGCCCAGATGAGCGTGTCGATCCCGCGCACCGCGTCGAAGAATCGCTTGACCGGCAGGCGCAGCCATGCCGCCGGAATCACGTTGCGCGCCGCCAACACGCCGAGCGGCAGCGCGAAGACCGCGCCGAGCAGGGTGCCGAGCAACGAAATCGCCAGCGTCTCCCCCAGCGCATTGACGTAGGTCCTCCAATGCTCGCCCGGGTCGGGAGGGACCATTTCGCGCACGAACCACGCCAGCTGCGAAAAGCCCGACAGGAGACGGCCCCAGGGAACGTCGAAATAGACGAACGCGCCGACATAGAGCGCGAGCATCGCGCAAATCACTATCGCCGCGACGACGCGCACGCGCCAATTGACCGCGAACGCCGCGCCATGGCGCTTCTTCAGGGCGCCGACGTCGATCGGCGGGGCGCTCGCCAGGTCTCTCATGACCGCGCCCGCCCGATGAGCGCGCGGCGCAGAAAACCCGTCGAGATGTCAATCGCCATGACGACCGCGATAATCAGCGCGAGAATGGCGCTGACGTCGGAATAGTAGAATTTGCGGATCGCCTCCATCAAATCCTGTCCGATGCCGCCGGCGCCGACGAAGCCGAGCACGGTTGCGCCGCGCACGTTGATCTCGAAGCGCAGCAGCGCGAAGCTCGTGAAGCTCGCGAGCACTTGCGGCAAGGCGGCGAAGCGGATGGTCTCGACCCAGGAGGCGCCCGCCGCGCGCAAGCCCTCGACCGGCTTCATGTCGATGTTCTCCGTGGTCTCGAAGAACTGCTTGCCGAGCGCGCCCACACTGTGGATCGCGATCGCCAGAACGCCGGCCAACGGCCCGAGGCCGAAGGCGACGACGAAGACCAAGGCGAAGACCACGTCGGGCACGGTGCGGCAGAATTCGAGGAAGCGGCGCGTCAGCCAGACCGTCGCCGCGGCGCCGGTCAGATTGGGCGAAGCCAGGAAATTGAGGCAGAACGCGACGAGCGCGCCTGTCAACGTGCCGACATAGGCCATCAGGATCGTTTCGCCGATGAGGCGCAGCGAGCGCTTGAGGCTCCAGAACCACGAGGCGGGATCCGTCCACACGCGCGCGCCCGTGTCGAGCGTCAACAGCCGATCGAAATAGCTGAAGAAGCCGCCGATCTTGGCGAAGAAGGTTTTCGGATCGACCTCGGCCTGAACCGCCGACAGGCCGATCAGCGCGACGAAAACCGCGGCCGCAATAATGAATTGCAAGCGTTTGGCCCGCGCGGCGCTGCGATAGGCCGCGAGCACGGCGGCGAGCTGACGATCGGGCAAACGGACGACGGCGCTGGACACGGCGGCTTTCGAGAGGGGGGACGGGTTTGCGGGCCCGATCCCTCTCCCGCTCGGGGGGAGGGATCGGGCGTTCGCGTCTCGTCTTACGACTTGTTCTTGCGCAGGGTGTCGACGAACTTCACCAGTTCGATCGTCTTGTCGTAGTCGGCGTTGGCGGCCGGCTCCCAGGGACGGTTCTTGCCGTCGGAGAGGCGCGCGAAAGCGTCCTTGTCCTTGGCCGCGGCGTCGAGGAACGCCTCGCGGATGGTCTTTTTCAGGTCGTCGGGCAAGTCCGAGAGATAGGCGTAGGGCGAATTGATGATCAGGTCGGACTTCAGGATGATGCGGAAGTCGTCCTTCTTCATCAGCGAGCCGTCGGCGTTCTTCAACATGCCCTTGTTGAGCATGCGCGTGAGGTTCGAATCGTCGGGCGCGTTCCACCAGTTGGCGCAGACGTCGACCGTGCCCTGGGCGAGCGCGAGAACCGCGTTCTCGTGGCTGCCGGCGGAAACGGTCTTGGAGAAATACTTGTCCGGGTCGATGCCGAGATGATCGAGCACGAAGCGCGGCATGTTATTGCCCGAGGTCGAATTCGGGTCGACGAAGCCCATCGCCTTGCCTTTCAGATCCTCGATCTTCTGGTAGGGCGACTTGGCGAGTACGTAAAACACCGAATAATAGCCCTTCGACCCGTCGCTGTTGACGTCGATGGCGAAGGCGTCGGTCTTCACGCCGATGATGCGCGCCCGCGAGAAGGCGGCGGGGCCGTAATAGGCGATCTGAATGTTGCCGGCGCGCTGGCCTTCGATGACGGCGGCGTAGTCATTGGCGACGCGCAACGTCACTTTCGTGCCGATTTCTTTGCTGAGATAGTTGATGAACGGCGTCCAGCGATCGACCGTGCCGGAAGCGTTCTCTGCGGGAATCACGCCGAACACGAGCTCCGGATATTTGGCTTTCCACTCCTGTGCGCGAGCGCCGGACGCGGCGACCGCGCTCAAGGCCGCGCCGATCATCAGGGAACGACGAGTAATCATGTTCTTTCTCCTCCAGTGGAAAATTCGGGGCTCTTCACGCGGCGTTGAAGACCGGGGCCATCGCGCCCTCGGGCGCGTCGTCGCCGAGCGCTTCCTTGGCCTCGATGCCGTAAAGGTCGCGCGCGGCGGCGTCGGTAAGCTCGCGCGGCGCTCCGTCGAAGACGACGCGGCCGCCCGCCATGCCGATCAGGCGGCCGCAATAGCCGCGCGCCAGTTCGAGCGAGTGCAGGTTGCACAGCACGGTGATGCCGTGGTGGCGGTTGATGCGCTGCAGGGCGTCCATGACGACCCGCGTGTTGCGCGGATCGAGCGAGGCGATCGGCTCGTCGGCCAGAAGGATGTCCGGTTCCTGCACGAGCGCGCGCGCAATGGCGACGCGTTGCTGCTGGCCCCCCGACAGGCTGTCGGCGCGCTGGGCGGCGAGCCCCGCGATGTCGAGCTGTTCGAGCGCCGACAGCGCGACCGCGATATCCTCGTCGGACCAGAGCTGGAGCATCGCGCGCAGCGACGCGACGTGATTGATGCGCCCGATCAGAACGTTCGTCAGCACGTCGAGGCGGCCGACCAGGTTGAACTGCTGAAAAATCATCGCGCAGCGCGTGCGCCACTGGGCGAGCGCGCGCCCCGTCAGCGCCGTCACTTCGACGTCGCCAAAAGCGATACGGCCGGAGGTCGGCCGCTCCAAGCGGTTGATCATGCGCAGCAGCGTCGACTTGCCGGCGCCCGACCGCCCGATCACGCCGACGAATCCGCCGCGATGGAGCGACAAAGACACGTCCTCGACGGCGGCTTTCGACCCGAATCGACGCGTGAGTTTTTCGACAACGAGCATGAGGCCGTCCCTTCGCGGATCGAGCTAAGCGCGTTTCACGACAACCTCGTGACACGTAGCGCGCGAAGGCGGATCGGCGCGGAAAGGCTGTCGATTCCGGGCGGCCTAACGGCCAATTCGTTTCCGGCGATGTCACGCGGCGGCGCGGTGGTGAACGCCGCGAACGCTCCCCCGGGGCGCTTCCGCCTCTTCAGCCGACGGCGGTCAGATAGGCGTGGAGGGAGGCCTGATCGCCGAGAAGGTCGGCGCTGCGCGCGCGATGGGCCACGGCGCCGCGGTTGAGGATGATCGCGTCGTCGGTGAAGCGCAGGATCTTGCTCGCCTTTTGCTCGACGACGATCATCGACAGGCCTTCGCGCGCCAAAGTCTTGAGCGCGGCGAGCAATTCATCGACGATGGCGGGCGCGAGGCCTTCGGTCGGTTCGTCCAGCAGCAGGATGCGCGGGTTCAGCATCAACGCGCGCCCAATCGCCAGCATCTGCTGTTCGCCGCCCGACAGCTGGCCGCCCATGTTGCCGCGGCGCTCTCTGAGGCGCGGGAACATCGCATAGACGCGTTCGAGGCTCCAGGGTCCGGGCATGGCGACCGCGGTCAGATTTTCTTCGACGTTCAGCGAGCGGAAGATGTTGCGCTCCTGCGGACACCAGCCGAGCCCGGCGCGCGCGCGCCGATAGGACGGCAGGCCGGCGATGTCGACCCCGGCCAACAGGATGCGGCCGCCGCGCGATCTCGCTGCGCCGATCAGCGCGTTGATCAGGGTCGTCTTGCCTGCGCCGTTGCGCCCGAGAACGGCCAGCGAACGGCCGTCCTCGACGACAAGATCGAGCGCCGCGATCACGACCGCCTCGCCATAGCCGGCGCTTAAGCCCTCGACCCGCAGCAATTCAGTCATGGCCGTCCTCGCCGAGATAGACGGCGCGAACCCGCTCGTCCGCGGCGATCTGCTCTGGGGCGCCCTCGACGAGGATTCGCCCGGAGACCAGCACCGTGATGCGCGTGGCGAAACTGAAGACGAGATCCATGTCATGCTCGATGAGCAGGATCGCGACGTCCTTGGGCAAGGCGGCGAGAGCCGCGAGAATGTCCTGCCGCTCGCCCTCGGGAACGCCGGCGGCCGGCTCGTCGAGAAGCAGCACGCGCGGCCGGCAGGCGAGCGCGAGCGCGATTTCGAGCAGGCGCTGCTTGCCGTAGGGCAAGGTGCGGGTCGGCTGGTCCATCGCGTCGATCAGTCCGAAGCGCGACAGCAACTCCTCGATTTCCTCGACGATGTCGGCATGCCCGCCGGCGACGCGCCAGAAATCCGCGCCGGCGCGATGGCGCTCGGAAATGGCGAGGCCGATCGACTCGATCGGGCTGAGGTCGGGGAACAATTGGTTGATCTGGAAGGTGCGCGCGAGGCCGCGCCGCACCCGCTCGCTCGACGACTGCGCGGTGACGTCGCTGCCTTCGAGGAAGACCGAGCCCTCGCTGGGCTTGACGACGCCGGTGAGCAGATTGATCAGCGTCGTCTTGCCCGCGCCGTTGGGGCCGATCAGGGCCTGGCGCGCGCCGGGTTGCAGCGCGAACGAGACATTGTCGGTCGCGGTCAGGCCGCCGTAGCGGCGCACCAGGCCGCGCGCTTCGAGAAGCGGCCCGCTCATGCCGCCCCCGCCTGTCGCGCGGCGTTGGGCAGCACCGTGCGCACTACGCGGCGCGCCAAGCTCGCGACGCGCTCGCGGCCCGTCAGCACCAACACGACCAGCAGCGCGCCGATCCAGAATTCCCAATATTCCGGCGTCGCGCCGGAGATGACGTCCTTGAGCACGATGAACACGCCCGCGCCGATCAGCCCGCCGTAGAGATAGCCCGCGCCGCCGATGATCAGCATCAGCATGACGTCGGCGGAGCGGTGGAAGTCGAACAGGTCGAGCGAGACGATCTGCGTCGTCTGGGCGAGCAGCGCCCCCGCAACGCCCGCATAGGCCGCCGCCAGGGCGTAGACGCCGATCAGGCGGCGATGGGTCGCGATGCCGAGCGCGCCCGCGCGCAGCCGGTTCTCGCGCACCGCGCTGAGCGACAGGCCGAACGGCGATTGCGCGAGCCTGCGCGCGAGCCCGAACAGGATGAACAGCACGACGAGGCTGTAGAGCGCGGCGTTGCGCTGGCCGTTGAAGCCGATCGGAAACAGGCCGAGCACCGGCCGCATCGTGAATTCGAGCCCATCGGCGCCGCCGGTGAGCCAGGCGTTGCGGTTGGCGACCTCGCCCAGGATCAGCGCGACGCCCATCGTCACCATCAGCCGGGTGAGATCCGAACCGCGCAGCAGCAGCGGCGCGGTGACGAGCCCGATGGCGCCGCCCAGCAGAGCGCCGACCAACAGCCCGAAGGTCGGATCGTTGTAGCCGGCGTTCGCGAGGATCGCAGCGGCGTAGCCGCCGACGCCGTAGAACGCCGCCTGGCCGAGCGAGACGACGCCGGCAAGACCGAGGATCAGATCGAGCGACAGCGCGAACAGCCCGGAAATGAGAATTTGATTGATCAGCGCCGCGCGCGAGGGCGCGGCGAAAATCAGGACGACGATCGCCAACCAGAAGGCGATCTCGCTCCAGCGCCAGCGTTCGCGCCGGCGCAAATGCGCCTGGATCCGCGCCGCGTTCGCGCTCATCGCCCGTCTCCTTTGGCGAACAGGCCCCGCGGGCGCAGGATCAGCGTCACCACCATGACGAAATAGATGATGAAGGCGCCGATCGAGGGCACGTAATATTTGCCGGCGACGTCGAGCACGCCGAGCAGCAAGGCGCCGACCAGCGCGCCGACGATCCCGTTCGAGCCGCCGATCGCGACGACGATTAGGAAGGTCACCATGAATTTGAGCGGGAAGGCGGGATCAATGCCGCCCACTACGTCCGCCGCCAGCGCGCCGCCGAGCCCGGCAAGGCCGCTGCCGACCGCGAAAGTGGCCGCGAAAAGCCGGTCGACGTCGATGCCGAGACCGGAGGCGACGCGCGGATCGTCGACCGCGGCGCGCAACCGCGCGCCGAACCGCGTGCCGACCAGGAAGGATTGCAGGCCGACCGCGATCGCGCCGCAGACGACGATCAGGAACAGCCGGTAGACGCCGATCCCGACGCCGTGCACGTCGATGCGGCCCTGCAGCCAGGCGGGCAGATGGATCTGCTGTGGCTGATCGCCGAGCAGATAGTTGGCGATCGGCATCGCCATCAGCACCAGGCCGATCGTGAACAGCACCTGATCGAGCGGGCTCGCGCCGTAAAGCCGGCGGTAGAGCGTGCGCTCGAGCGCGACGCCGACGATGGCGGGAACGAGGAACGCCGCCGGCAGCGTGGCGAGGAAGGGGACGCCGGCGCGGTTCATCAGCAAGGCGGTGACGTAGCCGCCCAGCATGGCGAAGGCGCCGTGCGCGAGGTTGATGAAGTTCATCAGGCCCAGCGTCACGCTGAGCCCGCAGGCGAGCAGAAACAACAGCATACCGTAAGCGACGCCGTCGAGCAGAATGGTCAGCATGTCGGTCTCGATGGCGTCGTCATGGCGGCGTCAGTGCTTGGACGCCTTGTAGGGGTCCTTGACATCAGGGATCGACGCGAACTCGACATTGTAGAGCTGCCCGTCGACCTTCTCGACCCTGCGAACGTAGACCGTCTGCACGATGTCGCGCGTGTCGGGATCGATCGTGACCTTCCCGCGCGGGCTCATCCAGCTCTCGCCCTTCATGGCCGCGATCAACGCGTCGCCGTCGGTCGAGCCCTTGGTCTTTTCGAGCGCGCGATAGAGCAGCGCCATGCCGTCATAGGCCGCGACCGCCATGAAATTCGGGCGCATGCCGTTGTTGGCCTTTTCGAAGGCTTGGACAAACGCCTTGTTCTCCGGCGAATCGTGCGCGACCGAATAATGGTGCGTCGTCACCGCGCCGAGCGCCGCATCGCCGATGTCGGCGAGGAGATCGTCGTCGGTGACGTCGCCCGTGCCGATCAGCTTGACTCCCGACTTGTCGAGGCCACGCTCGATGAACTGCTTCATGAAGACGGCGCCGAATCCCGAGGGGACGAACACGAACACCGCGTCGGGCGCGTCGTCCTTCACGCGCTGCAGAAACGGCGCGAAGTCGGGGTTCTTCAACGGCACGCGGATCTGCTCGGCGATCGTTCCGCCGCCCTTGGTGAAAGTCTCGGAGAACCACTTCTCGGCGTCGACGCCGGGGCCATAGTCGGTGACGATCGTAACGACTTTCTTGATGTTGTTCTTCAGGCACCAGTCCGCCATCGGCGCGGAGACCTGCGGCAGCGTGAACGAGGTGCGCACGATATAGGGCGACTTCTCGGTGATCATCGCGGTCGCGGCGGCGGTGACGATCTCGGGCACCTTCGCTTCGGTGGCGATCGGCGCGGCGGCGAGCGCGAGCGGCGTCAGGCCGAAGCCAATCAGCGCGGCGGCGTGGTCGTTGGCGACGAGTTCCTGCGCAAGGCGCTTGGTGACCTCGGCGGCGCCGGTGTCGTCCTTGATTTCGAGCTTGATCTTCTTGCCGGCGACCGTGTCGCCGTGCTGCTGGATGAAGAGTTGGGCGCCCGCCTGTTCCTGCTTGCCCGTGCTCTGGGAGGGGCCAGTCATCGGCAGGATCATGCCGACCGTCACAACGTCATCCGCCCAGGCCGGCGCGGCGGCGCCAAGAATTGCCACGGCCAAGCCGGCGCTCAAGCGTTTCAGGTCCATCGTGCGTTTCCTCCCTCGGCGCTGGCGCGCCTCGTCGCGCAGCGCCTTCCCCTTTAGGCGAACAGCCCCCTCTTCCGCAATCCCCCACAACCGGAAACCGGCGGCGGTCGGTCGCAGCGCGCCGCGCCGCGCTCAGCCGAACCGGCGTCGTCGCCACCCGAGAAGCTTGGCGCTGACCTCGTCCGGCTTTTCCTCCTGGGTCCAATGGCCGCAGCCCCTTACGAGGTATCTCTCGAGATCGGGAACGAGGCTTTCCATGCCGTCGGCGCTGGACGGCGGCTGAACAGGATCGTTTTCGGCCATGATCATCAGCGACGGGACGCGGACCAGCCGGTCCTGTCCGGCCGAGCGCTCCCAGTTGCGCGTGATGTTGCGGTACCAGTTGATGCCGCCGGTGAAGCCGGACGCCGCGAACGCGTCGACGAAGACTTTCGCTTCCTCGCGAGTGAGAAGGCGCTTGCGCGTGTCCTTGGTCGGATCATAGGCCGCGACCATCGCGGGGAAATCGAGATTGAGTCTCGGCGAAGCGCCGACTCCGGCGATCGCGCCGTCCAAAGCGGCGGGTCGCGCCGGATTCGGCGCGCGCAGGAACGCGTCAAACACCTTGTCGACATTGGCCGCGAAAATCCGGTCCGGCTCGCGGTCGGGGTCCTGAAACTGCACGATATACATGCGCTCGCCATAGCGCTTGCGCAGCAGGACGATCGGGTCGATCGGCGCGCGCGGAAGGTGCGGCGTGTTGAGGCTGACGACGCCGGCGACCCGGGAGGGATGTCGGACGGGCATTTCCCAGGCGAGGAAGCCGCCCCAATCATGGCCGACGAATATCGCCTTCTCGATATCGAGTTCGTCGAGCAGCCCGACGAGATCGCCCGTCAAGCAGTCGATGTCGTAGTCGGTCACCGCCTGCGGAGCCTCGCTCGCGCCAAAACCGCGCTGGTCCGGCGCGACCACGCGTATGCCGGCCTCGCTCAGCGCCTTGATCTGCCGGCGCCAGGTGAACGCAATTTCCGGCCAGCCGTGGCACAGGACCATCGGCGGCTTGTCGCTGGCCGGCCCCGCCTCGTAGAAGCCGAGGCGCACGCCGTTGATCTCTGCCAAACGCAACGGCGGCATTTCGATCATGATTGCGACTCTCGCTTGTCGGGCGCCGGCGCCCAAAGTCTCGATACGCCGCCAGCCGGCCCTCGCGCCAGTCAGTCCTGGTGAGGAACCTTGTCGGCGGAGCTTCGCTTCGCGCCGCTCTTGCGCGCGTCGGCGCCGCTCTTGGCCGCCTCGGCGTTTCGCTTGGCGTGCGGCGCGCACCAGCCGGGCAGGTAGCTCGCGTCCTGCGACTTGGCGAAGTCGAGAGCGACCTGCAGCGCGCCCGCGAAATCCTTCCGCACATCCTTGGGCTTGATGCGCCGACGCAGGAAATCGGCCCAGACGAACTCCGAGAAGGGCGTCGAATCCTTCGCGAATCCGCCGATGTTGCGCAGTTGGCCCGCCAGCGAACGATAGGGATCGTCCTCCATGTCTTTGACGGTCTTGGGCAGGTCGGCGTAGTCGCGGCGCCGGCCCTTGCCGTCGTAGGGATGGGTCCAGCCGTGAAAATCCATCATGTTCCAGAATTCGGGCGCGTCGAGCTTGTGGAAATCGGCGACGATGGTCACGAAGACGCTGTCGATCCCTTCGTCATGCAGCGCGCGCGCGAGGTGATGGTGGTCGATCAGAAAACGCTGCTCGTCGGGTCCGATGACGACAGGCACCATGTGATGGGCGAGGAAATCGGTCAGCTTTTTCGGATTCTGCGCCTTCCACGACTTTCGCTTGAGCGTCACCTCGACCATGCCGAGCGTCATCTGCGTCGGCCGCAGGTCGAGGACAGGCGTCGCGTGCAGGCTGGGTTCGCGAATGTGGTAGCTCATCAAAAATTCACCGATTTGGCGCGGGGCGGAGCGGAGGCGTCGCGAACATGTCGCAATCGGCCGGAGCGGTCAATTGAAGCCGCGCCTCTCGCGAGCTCCGAGCCGGGGTCGACGCGCGCTGCGATGGCGTCACGATCGCCGCGTGCGGCCTATTCCCGTCTCCGCGTCCTGTCCCGGCGTCACTTGAGGCGTTTCTTCTGCGCCGGTGAAAGTTGGTTCGATGAAACCCCGGCGCAACAATTCGGCCGCGCGTTCGGCTTGCATGGCCCTGCTGAAGCAAAAGCCCTGACCGACGACGCAGCCCGCCGATACGAGGAAATCGAGCTGGGCCTTCGTTTCGACGCCCTCCGCAATGGCTCCGACGCCGAGTTCCCGCGCCAAGCTCAGCGTCGCTCTGGTGATCGCGACGTCGCCGGCGTTGTCCGGGATGCCCAGGACGAACTGCTGCGCGATCTTGAGACGGTTCACGGGGTAGGCGCTGAGATAGGCCAGAGAGGAGTGTCCAGTGCCGAAGTCGTCGATCGCAATGCTGACTCCGAGTTCCTTGATCCGCGCCAAGGCGTCTTTGTGTATCTGCGTGGTCTCCATCAACACGGACTCGGTGAGTTCGAGTTCGACATCGGCGGGAGCGATGCTCCACCGTTTCAAGCTCTCGGTCAAAAACCGCGCGAATTTCGGATAGTCGTGCAGTTCGGCGGCGGAGACGTTGAAAGCGAGCAGCGGCGTCACGATTCCCTGATCCCGCCAAGCCTTGATCTGCCGCAACGCCTCGTCGAGCACCCAGCGGCCGAGCGCGAAAATGCTCCCAGTCCTTTCCGCAATGGGAATGAAGACGTCGGGCATGAGCAGGCCGCGATGCGGGTGATTCCACCGCACCAGCGCTTCCAACCCGAGGATCCGACCGGACGCGAGCTCGACCTGTGGCTGGTAGTACAGTTCCAGCTGATGGTTCTCGATCGCGGCGCGCAGTTCGTTGGTCAGCGTGACGCGCTCACGCACGTTTCGATCGAGTTCCGTGGAATGAAAGCAATAGCGGTCGCGGCCTTCCTCTTTCGCCCGATAGAGCGCGAGATCGGCCTGGATGAGCATCGCCTCGGGATCGGCGATCCGCGGATCGTAGAACGAGATTCCGATGCTGGCCGTGACGTGCACCTCATTGCCGTCGAGTTGATACGGCGCGGCCAGACATTTCGTCAGCTCTGCGGCCAGCACGCCGGCGTCCGAAGGGTCGCTCGGGCCGGTTTGGAGAACCGCGAACTCGTCGCCGCCGAACCGCGCGGTGATGTCGTTCCCCCGCACATTGCTCTTGAGGCGGGCCGCGACCGCCTGCAGCAGGCGGTCGCCTTCCGCATGGCCCAGGGTATCGTTAACGTCCTTGAACCCGTCGAGATCGAGGTAAAGGACCGCGAAGGCTCCGCCCCCGCGCGTGCTCGAGGCGAAAGCCTCGTGGAGCCGCTCCAGAAACGCCTGGCGGTTGGGCAATCCCGTGAGCTGGTCATGCCGCGCTTGCGCGCGTAACGCGGCTTCCGCCGCCTTGCGGGCGGTGATGTCCAGCGCGTGGATGACATGGTAAGACGGCGCCCCCGCTGCGTCGCGGACCATGCTGGCGTTGAGTTGGGCCCAGACGATCTCGCCGTCTTTGCGGATATAGCGGTTTTCCATTTCGTAAGACGAGATTTCACCGCTATTCAATCGGTGAACGTTCTTGAGGATATCGGAGACGTCCTCAGGGTAAACAATATCCACGAAGGCGTGGGAGAGCATTTCGTCCTCGCTGTAGCCCGCGTTTCGGCAGAATGCGGCGTTGACCCTGAGAAAGCGGCCGTCCAGGCCGACCAACGCCATCCCGTGCCCGGCAAACTCGAAAGCGCCGCGGAAGCGCGCCTCGCTGAAGTAGATCGCCTCTTCCGCCGCCTTGCGGGCGGTGATGTCCTGCGCATGGGTGACTTGGTGAGTAGGCGCCCCTGTCGCATCGCGGACGGTGCTGACATTGAGCTGGACCCAAACGATCCCGCCGTCCTTGCGGACGTATCGCTTTTCCGCTTGGAAAGCGGAGATTTCACGCTCGCGTATTCGCCGAGCGCTGCGGAGGTTGTCGGCGAGGTCCTCGGAGTAAGTGATATCCGCGAAGGTGCGAGCCAGCAATTCGTCCTCGCTATAGCCGGTGATCCGGCAATATGCGGCGTTGACCTTGAGGAAGCGGCCGTCCAAGCCGACCAACGCCATCCCGTGCCCCGCGGACTCGAAAGCGCTGCGGAAGCGCGCCTCGCTGAGGTACACCGCCTCTTCCGCCCGCTTGCGGTCAGTGATGTCGCGGGCGATGGCGATAGTCCGGGCAGGATTTCCCGCACTATCCACAGCTGAGAATAGCCGGCCCTCGACGAAAAGATGGCTCCCGTCCTTTCGTTGCATTCTGAATTGGGCTTCCGACAGGCCACCGGATTTTTCGGCCCTTCGGGTCCTCTCGGCGCGATCGAGGCGGTCTTCCGGGATGACGAAGTCCAGCCAGCGCCTGCCGACCAGGTCTTCGGTCTGCTCGTATCCGAGGAGCGTCGCCGCGGCCCTGTTGGCCGCCTCGATAATTCCGTTCGGGCTCCAGGCGACAATGGCGTCGGGCGAGGCGTCGAACAGGTCGCGATAGTGCCTCTCGCTTTGCCGCAAGGCTTTTTCGAGCCGCCCCTCTCTGGCCCAATCACGCCTGAAGCGCTCCCACGTTTCGGTGGCCATCATCTCCTTCGTCGGGTCTGGAGAATGACCGAGATAGTGCGCGACATGGGCCTCGATGCGGTCTGGCGGCGCCATGATGAAGCGGCATGCGTCGTCGCCCCTGGCCCGGCAGGAGACCTCCGTGGCGACCAGGGGCAGGCCGAAACTTTCCTCGCACCAGCCCGAGGAATAGCCGGCGCTCATGAGGCAGACCGGGAAATCGCTTCGCCTGCCGGCCCCGATCCAGGCGTCCGCCTCGAACGAGCGGGGGTGATCGTAGAGAAGGTAGAAATTCTCGTTGGGTTCGGGCTTCGATTCTCCCGATATGTCGACGAAGGCCCAGCCGGTGTGGGCGAAATAGATGGGTCCGGCGGACAGCTTGCTGACCGGATCGCTCAACCCCATCGATTTGTGGAAGTGACATGCGTCCGATTTTCCCAGCGCATGAGCGATGTCGAACAGCACGCGACTGGCGATGCCGGCGGCCTCTTGCTCCGAATGCGTGAACAGGCGTTTGACGACCTCGAAGAATTCGATGGACAGCGCCGCCCCTCGAACGAGAACGAATCGCTCATTCGAGATCTCGATGGCGCCTTTCGCGGGGTCGCCTCGCCAGTCTTGGAAAAATCGGCTGAAATAGTTCTCCGCCTTATCGAAAATTGCTTCAAATTGTGGCGGCGTCCTGACTGTTCTCGGCATTGCGGAATCTCGTATTCGCAGTCTCCTGGGAACGCCAACGCGATGCTCAACCGATGAATGTCCGACGGGTCGATTTCAAAACGGCCGCGAGAAACAATTGCAGCATTTACAATTTCGCTCGACCTAAAATAGCCTTATAATGTTTAATAAATCTATGTCGTAGCGCTCTCGCCAGGCTCGCCCTAACGCGGCTGCGGGTCGGTGCTCTGGCGTGAAAATTCCCGCATTCTCGGCGGCGTGACCGCAGCAACGGGCAATGACCTTTCGGATGCAGGAATTCCGACCATCAGAATTAGAAGAAGAGGCTCCGCAAGAGATCGATGGCGCGCCGCGTCGACGGCTCCGGACCTATGCCGCCCGGAATTCGGCGCCCTGGCGGCGCGACGATCAAGGCGCGCGCGCCCGGCCGATTTGACCCCTTGAGGCAAATCATGTTTTGTCGCGCCCGTTCGCGGAACATTCCCCGAAACGAGACCACCAAAACCCACCGAGACCTGCAAGACATGCGGCCCGAGCGCTACAACGTCCGCGAATCCGAACAGAAATGGCAAAAAGTTTGGGCCGACGAGGCGATCTTCGCCACGCGCAACGACGACCCGCGGCCCAAATATTACGTGCTCGAAATGTTCCCGTATCCGTCCGGGCGCATCCATATGGGCCATGTCCGCAATTACGCGATGGGCGACGTCGTGGCGCGCTACAAGCGAGCGCGCGGGTTCAACGTGCTGCACCCGATGGGCTGGGACGCCTTCGGCATGCCCGCCGAAAACGCCGCGATGCAGAACGCCACGCATCCCGCGAAATGGACCTACGCCAACATCGACACGATGCGCGCGCAGCTCAAATCCATGGGCCTGTCGCTCGATTGGTCGCGCGAGGTCGCCACCTGCGATCCCGGCTATTATCGCCATCAGCAGAGGCTTTTCCTCGATTTTCTCGCGGCCGGCCTCGTCGCGCGCAAGAAGTCCAAGGTCAATTGGGACCCGGTCGACCACACCGTGCTCGCCAACGAGCAGGTGGTGGACGGGCGCGGCTGGCGCTCCGGTGCGATCGTCGAACAACGCGAATTGACCCAGTGGTTCCTGAAGATCAGCGACTATTCCGACGAGTTGCTCGCTGGGCTAGACGGGCTCGATCGCTGGCCGGACAAGGTGCGCCTGATGCAGCGCAACTGGATCGGCAGGTCCGAGGGCATGCTCGTGCGTTTCGCCATTGATCCGCGGTCGCGCGGCCCCTTGGCCGACGAGGCGGGCGCGCAAGAGCTGGAGATCTATACGACACGGCCGGACACGCTGTTCGGGGCCAAGTTCATGGCGATCGCGCCGGACCACCCGCTCGCGAGCGCGGCCGCGCGCCACGATCCCAAGCTCGCCGCCTTCATCGAGGAGTGCCGGCGCATCGGCACTTCGGTCGCCGCGATCGAGACGGCGGAAAAGAAAGGCTACGACACCGGCCTTCGCGCCGTGCATCCCTTCGACGGGGAATGGCGCCTGCCGATCTATGTCGCCAATTTCGTCCTGATGGATTACGGCACGGGCGCGATTTTCGGCTGCCCCGCGCACGACCAGCGCGACCTCGATTTCGTCAATGTCTACGGGCTCGGCGCGACGCCGGTCGTCTGCCCGCCGGGCGTCGATCCGGCTTCGTTCACGGTCGATAAGGTCGCCTATGACGGCGACGGCGTCCTGATCAATTCGCGTTTCCTCGACGGTCTGACGATCGAGGCCGCCAAGCAGGAAGTCGCGCGCCGGCTCGAGGCGCAGACGCTAGGCGATCGGCCGCAGGGGCGCCGGCAGGTCAATTTCAAGCTGCGCGACTGGGGCATTTCGCGCCAGCGCTATTGGGGCTGCCCGATCCCGGTCATCCATTGCGAGGCCTGCGGCGTCATTCCCGTTCCGGCGAGGGATCTGCCGGTCCTGTTGCCGGAGGACGTGACTTTCGACGCGCCGGGCAATCCCCTTGACCGGCATCCCACGTGGAAGCAGGTCGACTGCCCGCAATGCGGGGCGTTGGCGCGCCGCGAGAGCGACACGATGGACACGTTCGTCGATTCGTCCTGGTACTTCGCGCGCTTCACCGATCCCTGGAACGCGGGCGCGCCGACTTCGCCGACGATCGCGGATCATTGGCTCCCGGTCGATCAGTATATCGGCGGCGTCGAGCACGCAATTCTGCACCTGCTCTATTCCCGCTTCTTCACCCGCGCGATGCGCAAATGCGGCCACCTCGACCTCGACGAGCCCTTCGCCGGCCTCTTCACCCAGGGCATGGTCGTGCACGAGACCTATCGCGACGCCGAAGGGCGCTGGGTCGCCCCAGCCGAGGTGCAAATCGAGGCGGACGCGGGCGGGCGGCGCGCCTTTGCGCTGCAGGGCGACGCGCCGATCGAGATCGGCCCGATCGAAAAAATGTCGAAGTCGAAGCGCAACACCGTCGATCCCGACGAGATCATCGCGAGCTACGGCGCCGACACCGCGCGTTGGTTCATGCTCTCCAATTCGCCGCCGGAGCGCGACGTCATCTGGACCGAGGCCGGCGTGCAGGGCGCCTATAAGCAGACCCAGCGCCTGTGGCGGCTGACCTGCGAGATCGAGCGCATCGTCGGGGCGACGCGTCCGGCCAAGCCCGCCGGCTTTTCAGAGGCGGCGGCCAAGATCCGTCAGGCCGCCCACGGCGCGCTGGCAAGAATAGAGGACGAGATCGAGCGCCTGCGCTTCAACGTCTGCATCGCGACCATCTACGAACTCGCCAACACGCTCGCCGCCGCGGTCGGCGCGATCGAAAGGCAGGAGATCGACGAGGATTTGCGCTTCGCCTTCGCCGAGGCGGGCGACATATTGGTGCATTGTTTCGCGCCGATGATGCCGCATCTGGCGGAGGAATGCTGGCAGGTTCTCGGCCACCGGACCCTCGTCGCGCGCAGCCCATGGCCGGTCGCCGACCGCAGTCTCATCGTCGCCACGCATATGACGCTGCCGGTGCAGGTCAACGGCCGCAAGCGCGCCGACCTCACGATTGAGCGGGACGCCGACGCGAAAACCGTCGAGGCCGCCGCGCTGGCCCTCGACGCGGTGCGCAGGGCGATGGATAATAAGCCGGCCAAGAAAGTGATCATCGTGCCGCAAAGGATCGTCAATGTCGTGGTTTGATCGCGCGCGCGGCGCAGCTGCGCTGGTCATGGCCTTGGGCCTGGGCGGATGTTTCCAACCCCTTTACGGCGAGGCCTCGCATCCCGGCTTGGTCGACGATCTGCGCGCGGTCGAAGTCGCGCCGATCAAGGACCGCATCGGCCACTATCTCGGCGACGACCTCATTTCCAACCTCAACGGCTCCGGCGAAACGCCTCCGGCCAAATACCGCCTCACGGTCACGGTGGCCCAGAGCGCGGAAACCCCGATTGTGGAATCGCAGATCAACGCCGCCACCGCCGCGACCGTCATCGGCAAGGCGAAGTTCACGCTAACGAAAATCGACGGCGGCGCGGCGATCTACACCGGCGAGGCGACGTCCACCGCCGTCTACGACCGCACTTTGCAGAGCTTCGCCAACCTGCGAGCCTCCCGCGACGCGGAAATCCGGCTCGCCCGAGCCCTGGCCAGCGAGATCGAATTGCGCGTCGCTGCGGCGCTCGGCGACAAGCGCTGATCGGCGCGAGCGCCGAGGTCGTCGCCTCGGACAGCCCGCCAATGCGACGGCTTTCGCAAGGCTATCGGTTATTTTCTTCGCCGAGGCCGCCGACCGGGCGGGAGGCTGCGCAGAATTCCCGGCCGCGTCCGGCGACCGCGCGCCCCGGCGTCGTGTTTTCAAATTCGGGAGCCCACGATGCCGCGCCTTTTCACCGGCCTTGAAGTTCCCGCCTCGAGCGCCGCGGCCCTGGCGAGCGCGCGCGGCGGCATTTACGGCGCGCGTTGGATCGAGCCGAGCGAATATCACTTGACCCTGCGCTTCATCGGCGACATCGACTTACGCATGGCTGGCGACGTCGCGGAAGCGCTCGCCGACATCCGCCGCCCGCCGGTTTCCATCAGCTTCGAGGGGCTGAGTTGGTTCGGCGCCGACAAGCCGCGCGCCATCGTCGCCAAGATTCGATCGACCCCGCCGCTGATTGAGCTGCAGGGCGATCTCGAGCGGCGGCTCCGGCGGATCGGCTTGGCGCCGGAAACACGCAATTTCGCGCCGCATGTCACCCTGGCGCGCCTTCGCTCGGTTTCGGCGGCCGCCGTCGCCGATTATTTGGGCGCGCGGGGCGCGCTCATCGCGCCGCCCTTCGAGGCGTCGCGTTTCGTGCTGTATTCGGCGCGCGGCTTCTCGGGCGGCGGCCCCTATGTCGTCGAAGCCGCCTATCCCTTGCCGTAAGGGAGCCAGCGATGTCGTAGCAAGTCGACGCCGCGCGGCGTCGCGCTATCGCGACGCCTTGCGCTTCCCCCGCCTCGAGGCGCTGTGGGTCGGGCGCCGAGGCCTGTCTTCGCGGGACGCGGGGTTCGGCGCTGTCGACATCTCGCGTCGGGGTTTTCCCCGGAGATGACAAATCGCCGCGTTCACGTATAGTTTCCACGCACTGGCGAGGAGTGTGGAAATGGAAGCGGCAAGCGAAACGGAAGCCCTGACGGCGCGCGTCGAGCGAGCGTCGTTACCGAAAATCGCGGCGGCGCCCGTCGCGGCGAACCCGGATTCGGAAGCTGTCGGCGAAGCCGAGCGCAATCCGATCTTCGACGCGCTGGTGACGCCCGATGAGGACGTCGCGGGCCTGGTCGCCTATTCCATCTACAAGCAGAACAAGCGCGCCTGGCTCGACGATTTCATCAAGGCGACGGGCCGCACGCCGACCGATGCGGAGTCCCGCGCCTACATCATCGGAGAAAGCACGCAGCGGCGGCTCAACACCTACCGCCACCTTGCGGCCTTGGCGCTGGCGGGGCAGGGGCCGCGCGCGCAGGGGAGCGCCGGCGCGGCGGGCAAGGCCGGTGCGATCGCCCGCGCGCTTTGGGCGCTGGCGGTGGTGGTGGTCGCGCTGGCGGTGCTCGGTCTGGCGCTGCACGCGGGCTATCTCACGCCGCCCAAATAGTCAGCGCACCAGTGTGAGTTTGCGCGCGGCGCGCGTCAGTCCCGTGTAGAGCCAGCGCGCGCGGTGCTCGCGAAAGGCGCGGCTCTCGTCGAACAGCATGACGGAGTCCCACTGCGAGCCCTGCGCCTTGTGCACGGTGAGGGCGTAGCCGTAATCGAATTCGTCCAACTCGCGCCGCACGGGATAGGGCAGGTCGGCCTCGAGGCCCTCGAAGAACTGCTTGAGCACGGCGACTTTCGCCTGCGCGCGCGCGGCGCCGTCTTCCGCGCGCAGGGTCATGCGGACGAAGTCCTTGCGCATGCCGCCCAGCGCCTCGACGCGCCATAAGCCGCCGTTGATGAGGCCCTTGACGCGGTCGTTGCGCAGGCAGACGAGCTTGTCCCCGGCGACCGGCAGGGCTTCGCTCAGGCCGAGCAATTCGCGAATTCTGGTATTATACAGCCGGCGCGTGCGGTTGACGCCGACCAGCACCTGGTCGGCGGCGAGAACCGCGGCGGCGTCGATTTCGCCGCGGCGGATGACGCGGCTTTCGCCATAATCGCCGTAGGCGACTTCGCCGCCGGAGCGCACGATCTGGGAAAGCCGGATGATCGGATCGTTTTCGGCCTGCCGATGGATCTGCGTCAGCATGACGTCCGGCTCGGCCTCGGTGAAGAAGCCGCCGCCCTTGACCGGCGGCAATTGCGCGGGATCGCCGAGCACCAGGATCGGCTTGCCGAAGGAGAGGAGATCGCGGCCGAGTTCCGCGTCGACCATCGAGCATTCGTCGATCACGATGAGGCCCGCGCGCGAGGCCGGGCCGTCGTGGTTGAGGGTGAAGGTCGGGGCGCCTTCCTCGCCTTCGCTGGCGCGATAGATCAGCGCATGGATGGTCGAGGCGCCGGCGCAGCCCTTCGAGCGCATCACCAGCGCCGCCTTGCCGGTGAAGGCGGCGAAGGCCGCCTCGCCGCGCGCCGCTTCGGCGACGTGCCGCGCCAGCGTCGTCTTGCCGACGCCGGCGTAACCGAACAGCCGGAACACCTGCGGCTCGCCCGCTTTGAGCCATCGCCCGACCTTGTCCAGCGCCGCCGATTGCTCCGCCGACCATTGCGGGGGCTCGGGGCGCGCTTCGTTCGCCGGGACCGGCGGCGGGGCGGGGGCGTCGCTCTCGTCGGGCGGCCCGCCCAGCGCCGGGCTCTTGGCGCGCCCTCGCCGTTTGGCCAGCCGATTGAGATCGACCTCGACGCCGCAGCGGGCGCAAACGACCGGGCGCTTCGCGAGATCGTAAAATCGCGCGCCGCAGGCTTGGCACTGGCGCTTGGTTCCGAGCTTGGTGTTCCGCATGGCCATTGTTGAGGGACGGAGCGGGCGGCGCGCCCGGGGAGCCGAGTTGCCGAGGCTTCGCGTGGGATCAGCGCCGTCATAGCCGAAAACGCCGCCGCGTGTCGTCCGGGCGAGGCGAAGCCGTTGAGAATTCATTCAAGTTTTAGGTCCAGCATGGCCCGACGGGCGATCTCGATCCGCATCCCACGGGAAATCCGCCGAGGCCCTTGAACGCGAAGCCGGCGACGCCATATTTTTTTCGTCTGGCGCGTCGTGTTCATAGGCGGCCGGGCGTTGTGGTTCCCAAGCCGATCGGGTCGTTCAAGGGAAGGCCAGTTCGGCGGAGCGCCTGAAAGGGGCTTCGATCATGGTGCGCGTTACGGCATTGAGTTCTCCGTTCCTGCTCGGGTTCGACGGCATCGAGCGTGCGCTCGACAAGGCGTCGAAATCCGGCGCGGACGGCTATCCTCCATACAATATCGAGCGAATCCCGGCGAAAGAGGCGCCCCGAGACGTTGCGCATCACTCTTGCGGTCGCGGGATTTTCCCGGGACCAGATCGAGGTGACGCAGGAGGAGAACCAATTGGCGATCCGCGGTCGCCAGCAGGAGGACAAGACGCGCGACTATGTCCATCGGGGCATCGCCGCGCGGCAATTCCAGCGAACTTTCCTGCTTGCGGAGGGCATGCAGGTGCGCGGCGCGGAACTTGCAAATGGGTTGCTGTCGATCGACGTCGTGCGGCCGCAGCCCGAGCGCATTGTGAAGAAGATCAATGTTGCGGCGCGCGACTGAGCGTAGCGTAGCGTGCGCGTCGAAGGCGGGTCCGGCAGCGGACGGCCTGGAAAGGAGTGGAAAATGACCAACGAAAACGAAAGGATCGGCGCCTTGACGCCGCAGGAATTCGCCCATCTCGGCGACGGGTCGATCGCCTATGTCAAGACGATCCGGTCCGAGGACGCCCGGCGCCTGTTTCCGCAGGCGCCCGCAATCCGGCCGGGCTTGCAGCTGTTCGCCTTGCTCGGCGCCGACGGCTCGCCGATCATGCTGACCGATTCCAAGGACGCGGCGATCGCCAACGCCTGGCAGCACGAGCTGCAGACGGTGAGCGTGCACTGATCGCGCCGGGCGCGGGCTGCCTCGGCGCGCCGAATCGTCTAAGAGAGGGGCTCACTTCGGCAGCGGGGCTCCATGCGCGCCTATCTCGAACTCTTGCGCGAAGCGCTGGAAAAAGGCGCCGTGAAAGGCGATCGGACCGGAACCGGCGTGCGCTCGCTGTTCGGGCGGCAAATCCGCTTCGACCTGAACGAAGGCTTCCCGCTGGTCACGACCAAGCGGCTGCATCTCAAGTCGATCGTCCACGAACTGATCTGGTTCCTCAACGGCGATTCCAACATCGCCTATCTCAAGGCCAACGGCGTTTCCATCTGGGACGAATGGGCGGACGCCAACGGCGATCTCGGCCCCGTCTACGGCAAGCAATGGCGCGCCTGGGCCGGCCCCGACGGGCGGACCTATGACCAGATCGCCTGGCTCCTCGCCGAGATCAAACGCAACCCCGACTCGCGCCGGCTGATCGTTTCCGCCTGGAACGTGCCCGACGTTCCCCGCATGAAGCTGCCGCCGTGCCATTGCCTGTTCCAGTTTTATGTCGCTGAGGGGCGGCTTTCCTGCCAGCTCTACCAGCGCTCGGCCGATCTCTTTCTCGGCGTCCCCTTCAACATCGCGAGCTACGCTTTGCTCACCCATCTCGTCGCGCGCGAATGCGGGCTCGAGGTCGGCGAGTTCGTGCACACGTTCGGCGACGCCCATCTCTATCGCAATCACGAGGCCCAGGCGCTGGAGCAGCTGTCGCGCGAGCCGCGGCCTCTGCCCAAGCTCAGGCTCGCGCCCGCGGAACCCTCGCCGCGCGGCGCGCTGTTCGACCTGAACGCCGAGACGATTTCCTTCGAAGGCTACGATCCCTGGCCGGCGATCAGAGCGCCGGTGGCGGTTTGAGCGCGCCTGTTGTCGCGCTGATCGCAGCGGTGGCGCGCAACGGCGTCATCGGCGCGGGCGACGCCTTGCCGTGGCGGCTTTCGAGCGACCTCAAGCGCTTCAAGACGCTGACGATGGGCAAGCCGCTGATCATGGGCCGCAAGACGTTTCAGTCGATCGGCCGGCCGCTGCCGGGCCGCGCGACGATCGTCGTCACGCGCGACGAGGGTTTTGCGCCCGAAGGCGTCGACGTCGCGCGCGACATCGACTCGGCGCTGCGCCTCGCCGAGGCGCGCGCGCGCCAACTCGGCGCCGAAGAGATCATCGTCGCGGGCGGCGGCGAAATCTATGCGCAGACCATTGCGCGCGCCGGGCGGCTCTACATCACCGAAGTCGCTCTCGCCCCCGAAGGCGACGCGCATTTCCCGACGATCGACCCGGCGCTCTGGCGCGAAGTCGGGCGCGAGGCCGGTGCCCGAGGCCCGCGCGACGAGGCGGATTTCGCGTTCGTCGAATATGGGCGCATCCTGTAGGCGCGGGCGCCGACCGCGCAGCCGTCATGTATGGACGGCCCCCTCGTTGCAAGGCATTTTTCATGTATGGACGGCCCCCTCGTTGCAAGGCATTTTTCAGCGGTTTCGGCATGAAGTCTGGAGCGGTCATGTATTCGGCCTTTTGACGCGGTTCATGACCGCTGGCCCCGATGGGTTTCGCGGATTGGGCTCCCTGCATCGCGGCGCGCTTTTGAAGCGCGATGACGGTTCGGAGTGTCCCAACCCAGGTCCTGACCTTTTTGCCGTCGCTACTGTTTGCTCCTTGCTTCGTCTCCGACCCTGTGTCTCCGCCTGGTCGGAAAGGGTTTGTCGGGCTTTAGCCCTTCATTTTTCTCACGCCGTCTTGGCTTGCGCCGCGGGGCGCCGATAGGCCTCGCCCGAAGTCAAAACAGCCCAGGCGATCCGAGCGGTTTTGGCCGCCTGCGCCAGCACGGCGACCTTGACCGGGCGACGGGCGAGGATGCCGCGCTGCCACGCGGTGGCGCGGTCGGTGTTGGCGCGCACGCCGCGCATGATCGTGCTGGCGCCCAACGCCAGCAGCGAGCGTAGCCGCCGCTCCCCTTGCCGGGTGATGCCGAGCTTCGTCGTTTTACCCCCGCTCGAACTCTCGCGCGGCGTCAGTCCCGCCCAAGCGGCGAAATCGCGCGCCGAATCGAAGCGCCTTCCATCGCCGATCGCCGCGACAATCGCGTGCGCCGTGATGGCGCCGATGCCGGGGATCGCACATAGCCGCCGCATGTCCGGGTTCTCCTTGGCCGCCGCCATGATCTGAGCTTCGAGCCCGTCGATATCTCTGGCCAGACTATCGATCTGGCGAGCCAAGGCTTCCAGCGTCGCCTTCAGCGGTTCCGGCACGCGCGCATCGCCAGCCCGCGCCAGCTCCCGCAATTCGGCAAAGCCCAGCCGGCCTTGCGCCGCGATAATCCCCATCTCGGCGAGCAAGCCGCGAAAGCAGTTCGAAAGCTGGGTCCGCTGTTTAATCAGAAGCTCGCGCCCGCGCTCGAGCGCGCGCATCGCCTGTTGCTCGACGCTCTTGATCGCCACGTAACGCATATCCGCGCGACCCATCGCCGCGCAGATCGCCGCCGCATCGCGCGCATCGGTTTTATTGCGCCGAACAAAGGGCTTCACATAGGCCGCCGGAATCAAGCGAACCTCATGCCCGAGCGCGCACAAGGCGCGCCCCCAATAATGCGCCGAGCCGCAAGCCTCCATCCCAACCGTGCAGCGCGGTTGCTTGCTGAAGAACGCTTCGAGTTGCGCGCGACGAAGCTTCTTCTGAAAGACAACCTCGCCCTTGGCGCCTTCGCCGTGGATTTGAAAAACCGACTTGGCCAAATCGAGACCGATCGTGATAGCATTCATTTGGACGGCTCCTATCGCTGGTTGGCGAATCGCAACAACGACCAGTTTGGCACGTCGATGCCGTCAGGGGCCGTCCACCCAGCATCGCGAGCGAAGCGTGGCGATCCAGAGATCGTGAGGCTTGCCGATTGGGGCGCAAGCGGAACGTTTGCAAGCTCAAGCAAAATCCGCATAGAGGTCCCGCCACTCCGGATTGAATCGCTCGATCGTCAGCAGCTTCTTGCGGCGTGACAGACCCTTGATTTGCTTCTCGCGCGCAATCGCCGAGGCCATATCTTCGTACATCTCATAATACGCTAGCAATTTGCAGCCGTACCGGGGTGTGAAGCCGGGCGTCAGCCCTTCCCGGTGCTGGAACACGCGCTGGGGCGAATTCGAGGTGACGCCGGCGTACAGCGTTCCGTTGCGTTGACTCGCCATGATGTAGACCGCCGGCCGCCTCATCGTTCCAGCCTCGGTCGCCAAGTCCATTGCCGTCAATGCCTGTTTTGGGCGCTACGAAGCAAACCGGCAAACTTCACGATCGCTGGATCGCCACGCTTCGCTCGCGATGACGGCGCCCCCCTTCACTCCCGAAATATCTTCCCCGGATTGAACAGGTTCATCGGGTCGAACGAAACCTTGATGCGCCGCATCAGGTCGAGCGTCTCGGGCGAATGCTCCTCCTCGACATAGCCGATCTTCTTCTGCCCGACGCCGTGCTCGCCGGTGCAGGTGCCGTCCATCGCGATGGCGCGGTGGGCGAGGCGCGCCGAGAAGCTTTCCGCGCGGGCGATCTCGGCGGGATCGTTCATGTCGACGAGCGGACTGACATGGAAATTGCCGTCGCCGACATGGCCGACGATCGGCGCGACGAGGCCGTGCTCGGCGATGTCGCGCTGCGTCTCCTCGACGCAATCGGCGAGGCGCGAAATCGGCACGCAGACGTCGGTGGCGAACGCGCGGGCTCCAGGGCGCAAGCCCGAGACCGCCCAGAACACGTCGTGGCGCGCCTGCCACAGCTTGGAGCGCTCCTCCGGCTTGGTCGCCCAAACGAAGGATTCACCGCCGTGATCGCCAGCGATTTCGCCGAAGCGCCGCGCCTGCTCGGCGACGCCCTCGTCCGAGCCGTGGAACTCGACGAACAGCGTCGGCGTCTCGGGCAGGCCGAGCTTCGAATAGACGTTGCACGCCTTCACCTGCAGCGCGTCCAACAGTTCGATGCGCGCGATCGGCAGACCGGACTGGATGGTCTGGATCGTCGCGTCGCAGGCGGCGCGCACGCTGGAGAACGAGCAATGTCCGCCGGCGATCGCCTCGGGAACGCCGGCGAGGCGCAGCGTGACTTCGACGATCACGCCGAGCGTGCCTTCCGAGCCGACGAACAGGCGCGTCAGATCGTAGCCGGCGGAGGATTTCTTCGCCCGGCTCGCGGTGCGTAGGTACGCGCCGTCGGCCGTGACGACGCCGAGCGAGAGGACGTTGTCCTTCATCGTGCCGTAGCGCACCGCGTTTGTGCCGGAGGCCCGCGTCGCCGCCATGCCGCCGATCGTGGCGTCCGCGCCGGGATCGATCGGGAAGAACAGCCCGCTGTCGCGCAAATATTCGTTGAGCGCCTTGCGCGTCACGCCGGGCTCGACGACGCAATCGAGGTCTTCCGCGTGAACCGCAAGCACTTGGTTCATGCGCGTGCAATCGAGCGAGACGCCGCCGTGCAGCGCGTTGACATGGCCCTCGAGCGACGTGCCGGCGCCGAAGGGAACGATCGGCGCGTCATGGGCGGCGCAAATGCGCACGGCGTCGATTACGTCCTGCCGGTTCTGCGCGAAGACGACTGCGTCGGGCGGCGCGTTTTCCAGCCAGGTGAGCGTATGGCCGTGCTGCACGCGCACCGCTTGTGACGTGACGAGGCTGTTGCCGAAACGCGCCGCGAGCGCGCCCGTCAGGTCGGCGACCGTCTTGGCGGAGAGCCGGCCCTCGCGGCGGCGGAGGGTGGCGCGGGGTTCATTCGTCATCGGCGTTTCATCCCTTAAGGAGCGCGAGGGAAAATCGGGCGCGGGCGGCCCCGGCCCTCGAGTTGGCCCATCCTGCCTCGCCATCGGCGCCTTGGGCAAGGCGCGGGCGGCCGGACTTGCGCCGCGGGCGGCTGTGCTATGGCGCCGGGCGCTTGCGAGGGGGGTCGGGACGGGTCGATGGATCGGCTGACCGTCATGCCGGTGTTTGTGCGGGTCGTCGAGGCGGGCGACTTTTCGCGCGCCGCCGGCGATCTGGCGATGGCTCAGCCCACCGTCAAGCATGTCGCGGGGATCGCGACGCCGAAATCGACCATTACGGAGGTCCATCGCACGCTGGTCGAGACTTTGCGTTACGCCGCCGACCGATTGGAGAAGGAGGGCGCGCTGCTCGTCGTCGAGCCGATCAACCGCTTCTACATGCCCGGCTTCTTTCTCACCCACAGCGCCCGCGCGCTCGACGTCATCGAAGAGACCGGCGCGAGCAATCTCAAGCTGCAATACGACGTCTATCACATGCAGCGGATGGAGGGCGAGCTGACGGCCACGATCGAGAAGAACCTCGCGCTCTCCAGCGCCCGAAGGCTCGGCGTCTCGCTGCCCAACACCGCGACCGCGCAGGAATTGTTCAATTCCTGCGTCGCGCACGGCGGCGCGGCCTGGGATCATTCGGCGCTGGCGCGGGCGCTGGAAATGATGGCTGATTTCGAGATCGCCAAGGGGTAGGAGTAGACCCCTCATCCGGCCCTTCGGGCCACCTTCTCCCGCAAGCGGGCGAAGGGGAGAAGCCCCTCTCCCGTTTACGGGAGAGGGGTTGGGGCGAGGGTTCTTGCGGAGGACGGAATGATCGAACCGCGCGCATTTCTGACCGGCCTGTTTCAGGCCGCGATCGACGCGGCCTCGCCGGCGAAAAGGCTCGCGCGGTTCCTGCCGGCGCCGCCGAAGGGGCGCACGATCGTCGTCGGCGCGGGCAAGGCCGCCGCGTCGATGGCCGCCGCGGTCGAAGCGGCCTGGCGCGGGCCGCTCGAAGGCCTCGTCGTCACGCGCTATGGCCATGGCGCGCCGAACGCGCAAATCGAGGTCATCGAGGCCGCTCATCCCGTGCCCGACGACGCGGGGGAAAAGGCGGCGCTGCGCATTCTCGAATGCGTGAGGAAGTTAAGCGCCGACGATCTCGTGCTTTGCCTCATTTCCGGCGGCGGTTCGGCGCTGCTCGCCGCGCCGGCGCCCGGCTTGACCCTCGACGACAAGCGCGCGATCAACCGCGCGCTGTTGAAGAGCGGCGCCGACATCGCCGAAATGAATTGCGTGCGAAAGCATCTCTCGGCGATCAAGGGCGGAAGGCTCGCGCTGGCGGCGGCCCCGGCGCGCGTCGTCAGCCTCGTCATCTCCGATGTGCCCGGCGACGATCTTTCGATCATCGCCTCCGGGCCGACTGTTCCCGATCCCTCGACCTCCGCCGAGGCGTTGGCGATCCTCAGGCGCTATCGAATCGACGCGCCCGCGCGCGTCGTCGCTCATCTCGAGAGCGTGGCGTCCGAGACGCCGAAGCCGGGCCATCCGCGCTTCGCCGCGGTTTCCAACGTTTTGATCGCGACGCCGCAGATGTCGCTGCAAGCGGCGGCTCAGGCGGCGCGCGCGGCCGGCGTCACGCCAGTGCTGCTCGGCGACGCGATCGAGGGCGAGGCGCGTGAAGTCGGCAAGGTTTTCGCCGGGATCGCGCGCTCGGCGGCGCTGCACGGCGAGCCGGCGCGCGGCCCCTGCGTGTTGCTTTCCGGCGGCGAGACCACGGTGACCGTGCGCGGCCAGGGCAGGGGCGGGCGCAACGCCGAATTCCTGCTCGGCCTCGCCATCGCCCTCAACGGCGCGCCCGGCGTTCACGCGCTTGCCGGCGACACCGACGGCATCGACGGCAGCGAAGACAACGCCGGCGCTTATCTTGCGCCCGATACGCTCGCTCGCGCGGCCGCTCTCGGCCTCGGGGCGAAGGATCGCCTCGCCGACAATGACGCCTATTCGCTGTTTCACGCGCTCGGCGATCTCGTCGTCACCGGGCCGACGCTCACCAACGTCAACGATTTTCGTGCGATTTTGGTTGAGCGCTCGCAGGGCGAATGAGAGGGCGCTTGCCAGCGCCGGCCGGTCCCGGTTGACCCGGCCCGGGCGAAATGTTCCCAATCCCCGCGAGCCGAATCCCAACCCCAGGACCCCCCCTTGGACTCCCGTCCCGCTATTTCCAGCAACCCCCTTCTCGAACCCTGGACCGGCCCGTTCGGCGCGCCGCCGTTCGCCCGCATCAGACCTGAGCATTTCCGTCCCGCCTTCGACGCGGCGCTGGCGCAAAAGCGCGCCGAGATCGACGCAATCGCCGCCAACCCGCAAGCGCCGACGTTCGACAATACGATTTGCGCGCTGGAGCGCAGCGGCAAGGCGCTCGATCGCGTCGCCTCGGTTTTCTTCAATCTCGCCGGCGCGGACAGCAACGACGCGCTGGAAGAGATCGAGCGCGAGATCGCGCCGATCCTGGCGCGCGAGCGCAGCGCGATCTTTCTCAACGACGCGCTGTTCCAGCGCATCGAAGCGCTCCACGCGGGGCAAAGGGAGCTGGCGCTCGATGCGGAAGCCGCGCGCGCGCTCGATCGCTATCGCACCGCTTTCCTGCGCGCCGGCGCCGGGCTCGCGCCCGACAAGAAGGCGCGGCTCGCCGCGATCGGCGAAAGGCTGGCGACGCTGGGCGCCCAGTTCGGGCAGAACGTGCTCGCCGACGAAAAAGCGTTCATCCTGATTCTCGACGGCCCCGACGATCTCGTTGGCCTGCCCAAGAGTTTCCTCGCCGCCGCGGCGCGGACGGCGGCGGAGCGAGGGGCTCCCGGCAAGCACGCCGTCACGCTTTCGCGCTCCTCATACGAGCCGTTCCTGCAATTCTCGGCGCGGCGCGATCTGCGCGAGAGGGCCTTTCGCGCCTTCCTCGCGCGCGGCGCAAACGGGGGCGCGCACGACAACGGCGCGATCATGAGCGAGACCGTGCAGCTTCGCGCCGAGCGCGCCCGGCTGATGGGGTTTCCCACTTACGCTCATTTCCGCCTCGCCGACACGATGGCCAAGACGCCCGAAGCGGCGCTCGGCCTGCTCAGGCGGGTCTGGGCGCCGGCGCGCGCGCAGGCGCTGCGCGAGGCGGAAGCGCTTCAGCAGACGATCGTCGCCGAAGGCGGCAATTTCGAGCTTAAGGCCTGGGACTGGCGCTATTACGCGGAAAAGCGCCGCAGGGCGCTGTTCGACATCGACGAGAGCGAGCTCAAGCGTTATCTGTCGCTGGACGGCATGATCGCGGCGGCCTTCGACGTCGCCCATCGCCTGTTCGGCCTTTCCTTCGTCGAGCGCCAGGACATTCCGCTCTATCATTCCGACGCGCGCGCCTGGACGGTTGTGGGTCGCAGCGGCGAACCGATCGCCCTCTTCATCGGCGACTATTTCGCGAGGCCCTCGAAGCACAGCGGCGCCTGGATGAGTTCGTTCCGCGATCAGCAAAAGCTCGACGGCGAGGTCTTGCCGATCATCGTCAACGTCACGAACTTCGCGCGCGCCGGCGCAGGCGAGGCGTGCCTCCTCGGCATGGACGAGGCGCATACTTTGTTCCACGAATTCGGCCACGCGCTACACGGCATTCTCTCCAATGTGACATATCCCCTGCTAGCGGGAACCCATGTCGCGACCGACTTCGTCGAATTTCCCTCGCAGCTCTACGAACACTGGCTCGAGCGTCCCGAGACGCTGCGCCGCTTCGCTCGGCATCACGAGACCGGCGAGCCGATGCCGGAGGCGCTGATCGCGCGTCTCACCGCGGCGCGCCGCTTCAACCAGGGCTTCGCGACCGTCGAATTCACCGCCTCGGCGCTGGTCGACATGGCGTTGCATCTGCAAGGCGATCCCGGCGCGATCGACGTCGCCGCCTTCGAGAAGCGCGAGCTCACGGCGATCGGCATGCCCGCGACGATCGCCCCCCGCCATTGCGCGCCGCACTTCCAGCACATCTTCTCCGCCGACGGCTATTCCGCCGGCTATTACAGCTATCTCTGGTCGGAAATCCTCGACGCGGACGGTTTCGAGGCGTTCGAGGAAAGCGGCGACGTCTTCGATCCCGCGCTGGCGGCAAGAACTCGAGCGCTTCGTCTATTCGGCCGGCGACACGCGCGAGCCCGACGCCGCCTACCGCGCCTTTCGCGGCTGCGACCCCGCGCCGGACGCTCTGTTGCGCAAGCGCGGGCTGGCGGGGGAGTGAGGGCGATTTTGTAGACGCGACCGCCGGTCGCCTCCGGCGCGCGAGCGCGGTTCTCGGCTCGTCGCCAAAACCGCCCGCCCGCGGAATCAGTAGACGATTTGCAATCCCGGGCAATGCTTCGTCGCCCAATCGCGGTAGTCCTTCCGGCAGAGCGCGCGGCGCTCTTCGGGCACGATCGGCATGCAGTTGAGCACCTGGGTCTTGGGACAATCGAACGCCGCAGGGTCCGGACTCGGCGCCGGCTGCGTCTGCGCGACCGCCCCGGCGATGACCGGAAGCGCCACAATCAATCCGAAAGCGAGCTTGAGCATCTTTCTCGGCGTCAGAGCCATTGAACTGCACCCCATCGGTGAGACACGACGAATTCGGCGATACGGCGGTTTCAGGCTGGAGGCCGCGCGGGCGCCCGTCAAGGTCGGCAGGGCGCAATTACCGCGTCCGCGAGCGCCGCGGTGATTTCGAGGCCCGTCGCGCATTCGATCTACATATTTTGTCCCGACGGATCGCCTCCGGGGAACACATAGCGTCCGGCGTCACGATGAAATCGGAGGGCCGTAGACGAGGCCGAAGATTTTCATCAAGGCGAGGATCTTGGATTCGATCTCGCGTGGGAGCACGATCGCCTCGTATTTGAGATCCTGCAGCAACGGCCGCCAAACCGGCGCGGCTTGCGCAGGGGCCTGGGGTCGCGACGGCGGTTTTAACCAGTCGCAAATGGCTCGCGGCCCCGTCCGCTGGAATGGCGTCCCCGCGCCGATGGCCCGCGGTTTAGGCAATCGTTAATACTAATTTAGAGGAAAATTAAGCTATTTCGTTCAATTTATTGCGATGCCAATACCGTATCGGTCGTGGAGATTTCCATGGAACTGGCGTTTTTGCTTATCACCATAATCGTCAGCTCTGTAATGGCTGGGCTGGTGACTTATAAGATAAATGAGTCGAGAGAAAGCCAATGCTTCATTGGTAAAAAGGCGGAGGAGTTATTCTGTTCCGCAGAGTCAATCGACCGTGAACTATCGCGGTTCTTTGGCGATCGCTACTCTATAATCGGATCCGGCCAATGCGGCGTCTCCTCTGGAGACGAAGCATTGCAGAGAGCGGGAATTCAATTGGTCAACGCCAAGATGCTCGTCGGATTCTATTTCCCGTCGTTATCGCCTGCTCTGGCGCGCACGATCGCGGCCGTCACGACGGCTCACGGCAGTCTCAGGGTTTGGGAAAAGGCGGGTTCGTCCGACGGCGACAATCTCCTCATCGGCCTGGACAAGGATATCGTCGCCTTGAAGGACGCGCTCGAGGCCTTCAAGGCGGCGATTATCGAGAATGGCCGATCCGCAAGCCATCGCGCGCCATTCGTGGCCTTCCGGCGCCCCGCCAAGCCGATGATCGCGGGACGCGTCTTGCGGGTCGCCGCCTGAACGCCCTCGCGTCGCCGTCACGCTATTTTAAGAAGTGTCTTTTCCCCCGAACAGGCTGCCGAGCAGGCCGCCCGCCGCGCCGAGGGCCGCGCCCGCGGCGATGCCGCCCGCCGCGGAGTTGGCGCCCGTGTCGGCGCCGACCCGCGGGAGGTAGCGGCCGATTTCCTCGGCGAGGTTGAGGATCGGCATGCTCTGCAGCCAGACGTGGCCCGGACCCGTCAGCGTCGCTAGAAACAAGCCCTCGCCGCCGAACAGGATGTTCTTGAAGCCGCTCACCATCTGGATGTCGAAGCCGACGCTCGGCTCGAACAGTCCGACGTGGCCGGCGTGAACGAGCAGCCGCTCGCCGGGGGCCAGGTCGCGCTCGACGAGTTCGCCGGAGAGATCGAGCCAGACGACGCCGGGGCCCGTCACTTTTTGCAGGATGAAGCCGTCGCCGCCGAAGAACCCGGGGCCCAAACGCTTCTGCCAGGCGAGTTCCAAGGTCACCGATTTTTGCGCGACCAGAAACGTCTCCTTGCGGCAGATCAGCGACTGGCCAGGCTGCAGCAGCGCGGGGACGATCGTGCCGGGAAAGCGCGGCGCGAACGCGACATGGCCCGCGCCGCCAGCGGTGAAGTCGGTGATGAAGAACGAGCCGCCGCCGAACGAGCGCTTCAGGCCGGCGAGCAGGCCGCCGCCGGTGTGCGTGTCCATTTTCACGGCGTCGTTCATCCAGGCCATCGTATTGGTCTGGCTGTAGACCGTCTCGCCCGGGTCGAGGTCAATCGCCACCGTCTGCATCACCGTGCCGGAAATCTCATAGCGCATGCGAAAGCTCCCGTGGTGGTGAAGATCGGAACGACGGCGCGAGGGCCGCGTTATTTCGTCGCTTGAATGCTATCCGAGATCGCCTTGAGATCGCTCGCGTTGGCCTTCTCGCCGTCGGACGATCCCCAGTAATAGAGCATCAGGAACTTGCTCTTGGCGTTCGTCTTGACCAGCGTGAGACTGACGTTGGCCGGACCGTCCTTGTCCTTGCCGGTGAAGGACATGTCGAAGGCGTCGAGCCCGTTGATCTTGATGTCCTTGGTTTTCTGCGAATCCATATTGAGTTCGACGCCGCTCTTGATGAAGAACTTCAAGCCTTCCTCGGTCGCCGACTTCACGTCCTC
This sequence comes from uncultured Alphaproteobacteria bacterium, assembly GCA_963842835.1. Lineage (GTDB taxonomy): Bacteria > Pseudomonadota > Alphaproteobacteria > Rhizobiales > Beijerinckiaceae > Roseiarcus. Next base: position 151,831 of record CAWJIB010000003.1, read on the forward strand.
CGCCGCGACCTGTTCGATCGCGATATAGATCGCGCCGTCGCCCGAGGTCGCCTCGACGCCCTCGTCATAGGTTTTGGGATCCCAGGATTTGGGAATGCTGACGGTGGCGATCGGATCGTCGGAAGGAATCGGAAAGGTCGCGGCGCTCGCTGTCGACACGGCGAGGCTCAAAGCAAGCATCGCGAGGAAAACAAGACGAGTCATGGTCGAACCTCCAGCGGATTGGTCAAGAGACGGGACATAGGTCCGCCTCATGACGAGGCAGCGACATCGAAGCGAGGGGCGAGCCGGCGAGCCCGCCGCCTTTCCAAAATGCCGGGCCTATTGGTTGGCGGCCGCGACGATATCGAGCTTGCTGACGAAGGCGGCGGGATCGCTGATCGCCATGAAGTCGGCGGCCTTGAGCGCGCCGTTCTTGGCCTTGATCGAGATCGTGAGGTTCTTCGGCGTAGCGATGAACTTTTGCGCCTCGGCGGCGACCTTCAGCGCGGAAGGGTCGCCCCCCAGAAACATCGGCGCCATCTGGCCGGTCATCGCCGACCATTGCTTCTTGAGCGCGTCCGGCGTCGCGCCTTGCTGCTTGGCGTAGAGCGCGAGCGCCTTTTCAAAGAGGCCGGAATTGACGACCTTGATCTCCAGCGAGGATATGCTGCAACCGAGCAGCGCCTGCATGCGGGCGTCGCTGTCGGTCCCGAACAAGCCGGGATCGATGTCGCCGAAATTCGCCTTCAAGCCGAGGGCGCCCATTTTCGCGCCCTCGATCGTCAGCTCGTCGAGCGAAAATTTTTTGGCGTCGGCCTGATAATTGGCGCCGATCACCATCGCCAGTTCGACCTTGGAATAGCCGAGTTCGGCGAGATTCTTGCCGAACTCCGAATCGGGCGAGGGCTCGATGATCAGCCCCGTGAGTTTCGTGGAGCCTTGCTTGAGCGCATCGCCGGCGTAGTCGCCGCGCAGTTCGACGGCGGCGAAAGCCACATGGATCGTCTTGCCGGGTCCGCTCTGCTTGTCCGGCGCCACGATGTCGAGCGACTCCCAGGTCAGGCGGCTCAGGCGTCCCTTCTGGGCGGCGTCCGCTGGCGCGCCGATGGCCTTCAAAGCTTCGGCGACGTTCAGGCCCTCCAGGCGAAGGGCGCCGGACTTGACCGAGACGGGCGCGCCCTCGTCCGTTCCGGACGCCTCCATTCCCGCGAACTCGAGTTTGTCCACCTTGCCGCCGTCAACATTGCTCGCGGCGAGGTCGTGAATATGGATCTTGGTCCCGTCTTTCGCGGTGATGTCGATCGAGGGAATCGAAATCTTATCGGCCTTCAATTTCTCGACGAGGGCGCGCTCGTCGGCTTCGGACGTGTCCGGCGTCAGCATCTCGACGATTTCGTTCTTGCTCAAATTGGTGTTGGCGAACTCCGCGTGCTTGATGGCGAACACGCCGCCGTCCTTCGCCTTCGCGGTGAAGTCGTCGAGCGTCACATCGCCGCTGTCGCCGGTCGGCCAGGCGAAAGCCGAGGCAGCGAGAATCGACGTCCCCGCGATCAGCGCGAGAGCGATCAAGCGTGCGCGACCGCTCGCGCGATTGGGATGACGAAGCATGGTCTGGACCCCCCTCTGGCCGAGATTCCCGCGACGAGCGAAGAACCGGCGCGCACATTTGCCCAGCTTCGAGCTTTTGGCAATGGACCTTCCCCTGCGGCACGCTCCCTCGCGGGCCGCCCGCCTTGCCGCGCTCGGCGTTCCGCGGGCCGCATCCCTCTGGGGTCGCGGTGAATTCGCTGATTTGGGCCCGCCGCCGGCGCGCGGACGATCCCACGCCCGAGAGCCGAGCGTTTCCGGACCCGTTTGCGGCGCGGCGGATTCGAGCTAAATCCTGAGCGGACGGCGAATTGGGCGAGGACTGCGCGATGGCGGGGCGGGCCGAAGGGAGAATGGCCGATGAACTCGCGCCGCCGATCGCCGTCGAACTCATCGCCGTGCTGGTCGCCGTCGCCGAGGGGCGACCGAAGGTGATGACGATCGACGACGGCCTGGCGCTGCCTTCGGGACCGTTCGAGGTCGGGCATCGCTCGTTGCAGTCGGGCCTGCGCGCCTGGGTGGAGCGGCAGACGCATCATCCCATCGGCTACGTCGAGCAGCTCTACACCTTCGCCGATCGCGACCGGCGCGGCCGCGCCGAAGGGGCGAGGGCGATCTCGATCAGCTATCTCGGGTTGACGCGCGCCCAGGACGCGGCGGCGCCGCACGCCGGCTGGCGCGACTGGTACGATTATTTCCCGTGGGAGGATCATCGGGCCGGCGCGCCGGGCCTCATCGGCGAAACGCTCGCGCCGAGTTTGCGCGCATGGGCGGACGGCGCGCCCGAAGCGGCGACGCGACAGACGCGCTGGCGCCGCGCCGCCATCGCTTTCGGCCTCGAGGGCCGTCGTTGGAACGAAGAGCTCGTGTTGCAGCGCTACGAACTGCTGTTCGAGGCGGGCCTCGTCCCCGAGTCGCATCGCCAAGAGCGGGATTATGAGCGGACTTCCGCGCGCGAGGCGGCGGGCCGCGCGATGAACGGCGATCATCGCCGGATTCTCGCCACCGGCATTGCGCGGCTGCGCGCCAAAATCAAATATAATCCGGTAGTGTTCGAGCTGATGCCCGCGACCTTCACGCTGTCGCAGTTGCAGCGCTGCGTCGAGGCTTTGGCCGGGCTTCTCGTTCACAAGCCGAATTTCCGTCGGCTCATCGAGCAGCAAGACCTGGTCGAGGAAACCGGCGAGAGCGCGGCGGATACGGGCGGGCGTCCCGCCAAGCTCTATCGGTTCCGCTCGGGGGTGCGCGAGGAGCGCGCCGTCGCCGGCACGAAATTGCCGCTCGCGAGGCCTTGACAGATGTTATACTCATGATAAGTATATCTTCCATATGCTCAACATGAGTATAAAAAATGACTGTGCATGTGGAAACGCCAGCCGGGGTTAGCCGGCTTTACGAACGTGTCGCGCGCGTGATTCCGCCGATGGAATGGCCGGTCTTCGCGGCGGACATCGAGGCCATCGCGGAGCTGAAGAAGCGCCGCGACGCGGTGATCCTCGCGCATAATTACCAGACGCCGGAAATCTTCCACTGCGTCGCCGATTTCGTCGGCGACAGCCTGGCGCTGGCGCGCGAAGCGGCGAAGGTCGACGCGCGCGTCATCGTGATGGCGGGCGTGCATTTCATGGCCGAGACCGCCAAGCTGCTCAATCCCGAGAAGACCGTCCTGATGCCCGACCTTCGCGCCGGCTGTTCGCTCGCCGAGTCGATCACGGCCGAGGACGTGCGCGCGCTACGGCGGCGTTTTCCCGGCGTTCCCGTCGTCACCTATGTCAACACCTCGGCGGCGGTGAAGGCGGAGTCGGATGTCTGCTGCACCTCCGGAAACGCACGCCGGGTCGTCGAGTCGCTCGGCGCTCCGCGCGTCATCATGCTGCCCGACAAATATCTGGCGGCGAACGTCGCCAATCAAACGAAGGTCGAGATCATCCCCTGGGACGGGCGCTGCGAAGTGCACGAGCTCTTCACGCGCGCCGACGTGCGCCAGTTGCGCGAGGACCATCCCGGCGTCGTCGTGCTCGCCCATCCCGAATGCCCGCCGGAGGTCATCGACGAAGCGGACTTCGCCGGCTCGACCGCGCAAATGTCGGCCTATGTCGGCGAGCGCAGGCCGCCGCAAGTCGTGCTGCTCACGGAATGTTCGATGAGCGACAACGTTGCGGTTCATCATCCCGACATCGACTTCGTCCGCCCGTGCAACCTCTGCCCGCACATGAAGCGGATCACGCTCGCCAATATCCGGCGCGCGCTGGAGGAGAACCTTCACGAGGTGACTATCGACCCGGCGATCGCCGCGCGCGCGCGACGCGCAGTCGAAAGGATGATCGCGCTGTGAGCGCGGGCCTGCATACGCTCGACGGCCGCGTCGCGATCGTCGGCGCCGGGATCGCCGGATTGATGACGGCGTTGCGCCTCGCGCCGCGCCCGGTCGTCCTCGTTTCCAAGGCGCCGCTGGGCGTCGAAGCCTCGACCCTTTGGGCGCAAGGCGGCCTCGCCGCCGCGCTCGGGTGCGACGACAGCCCGGAGCTGCACGCGGCCGACACGCTCGCCGCAGGCGACGGGCTCTGCGCGCCTGGTATCGTCGAACGCTTCACCCGCGCCGCTCCGCAAGCGATCGATGAGCTCGCGCGCCTCGGCGTCGCGTTCGATCGCGTCGGCGCCGGCGGCTTCGCGCTGGGGTTGGAGGCGGCGCACGGGCGCCGCCGCATCGTTCACGCCGGCGGCGACGGCACGGGGCGCGAGCTGATGCGCGCGCTCGTCGCCGCCGCGCGCCGCACGCCCTCCATTCGCGTGCTCGAAGGATTTGAAGCGCGCCGGATTGTCGTCGAGGACGGAGCAGTGCGCGGGCTTCTCGTCGTCGGGCCGGCCGGGCCGCTCATGCTGGCGGCGGACAAAGTCGTCATCGCCGCCGGCGGCGTCGGCGGGCTTTACGAGGACAGCACGAATCCCAGCGGTAGTTTCGGCCAGGGCCTCGCGCTCGCCGCGCGAGCCGGCGCCGAACTCGCCGACCCCGAATTCGTGCAATTCCATCCGACCGCGTTCGACGGACCGGCGCGGCCGATGCCGCTCGTCAGCGAAGCCGTGCGCGGCGAAGGCGCGGTGCTCATCGACGAGACCGGCGAGCGCTTCATGGCCGGCAGTCCAGGCGCCGAACTGGCGCCGCGCGACGTCGTCGCGCGCGCGATTTGGCGCCGGCGCGCCGAGGGCCATCGCGTGTTCCTCGATGCGCGTCAGGCGCTTGGCGATCGGTTCGCGACGCGCTTTCCCGTCATCGCCGCGTTCTGCCGCGAGGCGGGAATCGATCCCGCGCGCCAGCCGATCCCGGTGCGCCCCGCCGCGCATTATCACATGGGCGGAATTGCAGTGGACGCGGAAGGGCGCAGCTCGTTGCGCGGCCTCTGGGCCTGCGGCGAAGCCGCCTCGACCGGCCTGCACGGCGCCAATCGCCTGGCGAGCAATTCCTTGACCGAGGCCGTGGTTTTTGCAGGCGCCGTCGCCGAGAGCGTCGCTGGGGCGTCGTTCGCGCGGGGGCGCCGCCGCGTCCGCCGAAAGCGCCGCCGGCCGCCGATCCCGCCGCCGTGCGGCCGATCCTCTCGGCCACCGCGGGAGTGATGCGCAACGGCGAAGACCTGGCGCAAGCCGTCGCCTCTCTGGCGCCGTTGGCGCTCGGGGTCGGGCCCTGCGCCGATCCTGCCGCGGTCGCGCTGATGATCGCGGTCGCCGCCTTGCAGCGCCGGGAGAGCCGCGGCGCGCATTGCCGAGCCGATTTTCCTGACAAGGCGAGCGAGGCGCGTCGCACGACGCTGCGGCTCGATTCGGCGCTCGCTTTCGCCCGCGATTGCGCGCCGACGGCGCTCGCGCGGAGGGCTTTGGCATGAACCGACTTCCCACGATCATGACCGAACCGATCGTGCGCGCGGCGCTGCTCGAAGATCTCGGCCGCGCCGGCGACATCACCACCGACGCGATCGCGCGCAGCGACCTCCCGACGACGACGGCGCTGGTCGCGCGCCAAAGCGGCGTCGTGGCCGGGCTCGATCTGGCGGCGCTAGCCTTCCGCCTGATCGATCCGGCGATCGTCCTCACGGAGCAGCGGCTCGACGGCGCGCGCGTCGCGCCGGGCGAGACGATCGCGCTCGTCGACGGCCCGGCGCGCGGCATTCTGACCGCCGAACGCGTCGCGCTGAATTTCCTCAGCCGCCTCAGCGGCGTCGCGTCGGCGACGGCTTCGCTCGTCGCCGCAGTCGCGGGAACGCGCGCGCGCATCGTCTGCACGCGCAAGACCACGCCGCTATTGCGCGCAATCGAGAAATATGCGGTGCGCGCCGGCGGCGGCGCCAATCATCGCTTCGGCCTCGACGACGCCGCGCTGATCAAGGACAATCACATCGCGATCGCGGGCGGGGTCGCCACGGCGATCGAGCGCGTGCGCGCGCATGTCGGGCATCTCGTCAAGATCGAAGTCGAGGTCGATACGCTCGGCCAACTCGAAGAGGCGCTTCGGGTCGGCGTCGACGCCGCGCTGCTCGACAATATGTCGCTCGAAGACCTGCGCCGCGCGGTGGCCATGATCGCCGGCCGCGCGATCTCGGAAGCCTCGGGCCGCGTGACCGAGGAGACCGCGCCCGCGATCGCCGCGACCGGCGTCGATCTCATTTCCGTGGGTTGGCTGACGCACAGCGCGCCGATCCTGGATATCGGGCTGGATTATCGAGGCTAGGACGGCGCCTAGAGCGCGCCGTCTTTAGATTGAACCAGACCTCTGCCGTCATCGCGAGCGAAGCGTGGCGATCCAGAGATCGTGACGCCCGCTTATTGGCCCGCAGAGCGCCCTCGCGGGTGTTGTGAGCGCCGCCAACTCTATCGACAATCAGCTCGATCGCCGGATCGCCACGCTTCGCTCGCGATGACGGACGCAACGGATCGACCTTAAGGCAGAACGCTCTGACAAAACGCGTTGGGCCCCGGCGCATTCAAGCGGAGCGGGGCCCTGTTTCGCTTCTGCGAAACGATCTGGGATGTCACAGATGACATTGCAGCGCTTGAGACGCTTGGCCTTCGCGTCCGCGGCCGCAAGGTGAAGATCAAATTTTCTGAGACGCCGTTCCGCCTTGACATATGGGGCGGCCTTGGCGTCGTGACCTCGACGAAATCGAGGTCAGATATTCTGACCCGGCGGAGTCATGGCTACTCCGTTTTTTCTGCCGATCCTCACCGTGAGGCCGGCGCTCCCTTGTCTACGCATCGCTCGCGCGACTCTCGACAATAAACGAAGATTCCGCCTCAATCGCGGTCCTGTCAACTCAAATTTTTCGCTCCAATTTTCGCTTCGTCCGGGACGTCTATTCCGCTCCCGCCGCCTCCGTCGCCGCGATCGCGGTCATATTGACGATGCCGCGCGCGGTGACCGAGGGCGTCAGCACATGCGCGGGCTTGGCCGGGCCGACGAGGATCGGGCCGACGGGCAGGGCGTCGGCGATGACGCGGGTCAATTGCAGCGCCGTGCTGCCGGCGTCGAGATTGGGGAAGATCAGCACGTTGGCCTCTCCCGACAGGCGGCAATCGGCCGTCACGCGCGCCCGCGCGACCAGCGACAGCGCGGTGTCGGCCTGCATCTCGCCGTCGATTTCGAAATCGGGGGCGCGCGCGTTCACCAGCGCCAGCGCCTCCCGCATCTTGCGCGCCGACGGCGTGTCGGCGGAGCCGAAGTCGGAATGCGAAATGAGCGCGATCTTCGGCGTGACGCCGAAGCGGCGCACGTGATGGGCGCAAGCGAAAGCCAAATCGGCGATCTCTTCGGCGGTTGGATCGCTGCGCACATGCGTGTCGGCGAGAAAATACGAGCCGCTCGGCGCGATCACCAACGACAGCGCGGCGAAATCCTTGGCGCCTGGCGCGAGGCCGACGATGTCCCTGATGTGCCTGAGGCTCGACACGAAGCGCCCTTCAAGGCCGCAGATCAGCGCGTCCGCGTCGCCGCGATGCAGCGCCAGCGCGCCGATCACCGTCGTGTTGGTGCGCGCCATCGTGCGCGCGGCGTCGGGCGTTACGCCCTTGCGGCCGGCGACCGTGAGATAAGTCGCGACGTAATCGCGGTAGCGCGGATCTCTCTCGGGGTCGACGATCTCGAAATCCTTGCCGACGGTCATCCTCAAGCCGTAGCGCTTGACGCGCTCCCGAATCACCTCGGGGCGGCCGATCAGGATCGGCTCGGCGAGGCCCTCTTCCAGCACCACCTGCGTGGCGCGCAGCACTCGCTCGTCCTCGCCTTCGCTGTAGATCACGCGTTTGCGCGCCGCGCGGGCCTTGGCGAACAGCGGTTTCATCATGAAGCCGGAGCGGAAGACGAAGCGCGACAACCGGTCGGCGTAGGCGTCGAAATCGGCGATCGGCCGGCGCGCGACGCCGCTCTCCATCGCCGCGCGCGCCACCGCCGGGGCGATGCGCAGCATCAGGCGCGGATCGAACGGGCTGGGTATGAGCGAATCGCGTCCGAATGGCGCGGCTTCGCCGCCATAGGCGCGCGCGACGACCTCCGACGGCGTCTCGCGGGCGAGGGCGGCGAGCGCCTTGGCCGCCGCATGCTTCATCGCCTCGTTGATGTCGCTCGCGACGACGTCGAGCGCGCCGCGAAAGATGTAGGGAAAGCAAAGGACGTTGTTGACCTGATTGGGATAGTCGGAGCGCCCGGTGCAGATCATCGCGTCGGGCCGCGCCTCGTGGGCCAGCTCCGGCATGATCTCCGGAATCGGATTGGCGAGCGCCATGATCAGCGGATCGCGCGCCATGCGCTTGACGTGTTCGGGCTTGAGCACGCCGCCAGCCGATAGTCCGACGAAGATGTCGGCGCCCTCGATCACGTCGGCGAGCGTGCGCGCGTTCGTCTCCTGCGCATAGACCGCTTTCCAGCGGTCCATCAGTTTTTCCCGGCCCTTGTAGACGACGCCTTCGATGTCGCAGACGAAGATGTTCTCGCGCTTGGCGCCGAGCGAGACCAGGAGATTGAGCGAGGCGAGCGCCGCCGCGCCGGCGCCGGAGCAGACGATCTTCACCGAATCGAACGTCTTGCCCGTCAATTCCAGCGCGTTCGTGACCGCCGCCGAGACGATGATCGCCGTCCCGTGCTGATCGTCGTGGAACACGGGAATGCCCATGCGGGCCTTCGCCTTCTCCTCGACCTCGAAACATTCGGGGCCCTTGATGTCCTCGAGATTGATGCCGCCGAAAGTCGGCTCCAGCGCGACGATGATGTCGACGAGCTTGTCGACATTGGTTTCGTTGACCTCGATGTCGAACACGTCGATGCCGGCGAACTTCTTGAAGAGAACCGCCTTGCCCTCCATCACCGGCTTGCCGGCGAGCGGGCCGATCGCGCCGAGGCCGAGCACGGCGGTGCCGTTGGTCAGCACGGCGACGAGATTTTGGCGGACGGTGAGATTGGCGGCCTCGGCCGGATCGGCGGCGATCGCCTCGCAAGCGAACGCGACTCCGGGCGAATAGGCGAGCGCGAGATCGCGCTGATTGCCCAGCGGCTTGGTCGCAGCGATCTCCAGCTTGCCCGGCCGCGGCTCGCGATGGAAGTGCAACGCGTCGGATTTGAGATCGGCGGCGTTTTCGCTGGACATGTCGAGATCCTCAGCCTTCGTTCGAGCGGACTGTTGCCGCAAGCGCGTCGGGTCGGCAAGAGCGAGGTTGTGCGAAAACCGCTTTTGGGCGCCGCCAACGCGCCGCCCGCGCGAGGTCGGCGCCGGTTCGCGGCGCGCGGCCGGCGCCTATGGAATCGCGCTCCTATCGGCGCCCGGTCCAGACGAGCGCGAGACAACCGATATTGGTTAGTATAGCATTTTCAAAAAAAACGGGTTCGCCTGGGAGAAGCGCTCATGAGCCCGATATTTCTTATCGGCGGAAGCGGCTTTGTCGGCCGCTATGTCGTCGTCGCGCTGCTCGAGGCGGGACAGCGGGTCGTGACCCCGTTCCACGACGAATTCGATATCGCGCGCGAGGAACCCGCCGCGCTCGCGGCCAAGCTCGCGGGGTCGGAAATTGTCATCAATTGCGCCGGCCTGGCGCGCAACGCCCGGGTCGACAATCTGGAGGCCGTGCATGTCGAGGGCGCGCGCCGGCTTGCCCAGGCCTGCCGTCTTGCCGGCGTTCGCCGGCTCGTCCATCTTTCCACTCTCGGCGCCGGGCGAGACGACGCGACGCGCTTGCAGCGCACCAAAGGCGAGGCCGAGGACATACTCGGCGCCATCGAGGGGCTCGAAGTCTCGATCGTCCGGCCTTCGCTGTTGATCGGCCCCGGCGGCTCCACCGGCGATTTCTTCAGCGCGCTCGCCGCGCTGCCGTTTCCGCCGCGCCTCGGACCGGGGACTTGGCGCGTTCAGCCGCTGCACGTCGCGGAATTGGCGGGCCTCGTCGCCAAGCTCGCGCTCGCGCCGCAAGCGCCCAAAAGCGTGGACGCGGTCGGCCCGGCGCCGATCACGACCGACGAGCTGGAGCGCACGCTGCGCGTTTGGCTCGGCCTGACGCCGGCGCGCTTCGTGCCGCTGCCGCGACCCGTCCTCGGCGGCTTGGCGTGGCTCAACGAGATCATCGAGGTTGGACCGGGCGATCGCGAACTTGTCGAGCTCCTGGAGCGAGGCAACGTCGCGGATCCGGCGGGGGTCGCCGCGGCGCTCGGAAGGGGGCCGCGCTCGCTCGCGGAGAGCCTGGCGCTAAGTCCCGCCACGCCGGCCGATCTTTGGCGCGCGCGACTCTATTTCGTTCAGCCGTTCCTACGCATAGCGCTCGCGCTATTGTGGATCGGAACGGGGATCGTGTCGCTCGGTCTTTTTCCGCCTGCCGAATCCTATGTCATGCTCGCCGAAGTGGGGTTTCGCGGACCGCTCGCCGAAGTGGCGCTGTTCGGCGGCGCGGCGGCGAACCTCGTTCTCGGCGGCCTGCTGCTCGTCAACTGGCGCCCCGAGCGAACCGGCCTGGCGATGCTCGCGCTGTTGGCGGTCTATTCCTTCGTCGGGCTGCTGCTGCCGCCCGAGTATTGGCTGAACCCGTTCGCGCCGATATTGAAGAATCTCCCGATCGCGGGCGCCTTGATCGCGATGGTCGCCATGGAGCGGCCGAACGGCGCCGCGAGACGCCCGTCCGTCGAGGGGCGCGGATGAAGGCCCAACGGCTCGTCGAGATCGCGCGCGTGTCGTCGGCGGCGCGACTTGGCGCCGGGCTTCTTACGCCACGAGTTCGACCTCGCCTTCGATCTCTACGGGAATGTCGAACGGCAGTTCGGCCATGCCGACCGCCGAGCGGGCGTGGGCGCCGACCTCGGGACCGAAGACGTCGAGAATGAGATCGGAAAAGCCGTTGATGACGCTCGGCGGATTGTTGAAGCCGGGCGCCGCGTTGACCATGCCGAAGACTCTCGCCCAGGCGCGAATGCGGTCGAGATCGCCGAGCGCGCGGCTCAGGCTGCCGAGGATGGCGAGCCCGGTCAGGCGCGCCGCGACATAGGCCTCGTCCGCGCTCACCTCGCGCCCGACCTTGCCGAGCGGACGCGCGAGCGAGCCGTCGAGGTTCAGCGGGCCATGGCCGGAGATGAACGCGCGGGCGCCGACGATGCGCACGAAGGCGAAAGGAAGCCTGCCGGCCGGCGGCTTCATCGCCGCGGGAAGGACCAATCCCAAAGCGCTCAGGCGCTCTTCGATGCGAGCCATATCTACCCCCTTGGTCGAGTTGGAGCCTCGGACCCGGGTAAATCCTACGACGCTTATTTCGGGCCGTCGAGAAAGGCCTGCCATTGCTCGCGCGTGCCGAAGAACGCGTTGCGGTCGACGTGGCCGTCGATGCCCGGAGTGGCGCCGTCGGCCCGGTATTGCCAGAAAATCCGAACACGAGGCGAGCTGGGGGTCGCCAGCGCCTACGATCCGCGAACAGGTGTTCCCGCGAATTTGTAACTATATGAAATATATTGATAGTTTCTGTATGTTCACGATATGTTCTTGACAATCGGCGGTCTGACGGCGATTATTTTTTGATGAAGGGGCCACTCGATGTCGCCGTCAAGGGCGAGCCAATTCGCTTTTCTCAGGGAAGAGGCCGTCAATGTGGAACGAAGCACGCGCGAACGACCAATCCCGGAAAGGTGCGTCACTCTCCGGTGGTGCGCAGTCGCCGTGTCGGCAGGACGCGGTGTCGTCGCTACGCGCCGCGCTCGACGCCATCGCTCATTCGTGGCCTTTGGTGAAGCGGCGCGAAGCATTTCATCCGACGCCCGCTTGGACCACGTCCGGACTGGCCCTAGGCATGGGAACGATCTTGGCCCAAACCGTTCGCGGGCAGGAGGAGCGTGTTCTCGCCTTGCTCTCGGTGGCCTTCGATAAGGCGTGGCCACCTTCGATCCTCGACGCCCTCACTCGCGCCCAGGGCGCTTGGCGCGAGGGGAAAATCGCGGAATCCGCCATGCATATCGCGCTTGCGAATTTTCCGCGCCTGGTCGGCGAACCAAGCGGGTATCGCCTCTACGTCGCAGCGTGCCTTCTCGATAGGGCTTTCATCACGCCGTTCGATCTGATGAAGATTCGCGACCTTGATACGAGCGGGATCGAGGCATTGAGAAAATATAGCCCAGACCAACCGCGCGTGCCGGGGGGCGCGGCGGGCGGCGGGCAGTGGACATCCGACGGCGGGACGGCGTCGGCCAGTAATCCTCAACTTCATGCTCAACCCAAGCGAAGCCCGCCTTCGCGTTCGAGCGCCCGACAATCCGCGACAATCCTGAGAACTTGTGAGGGAGCAGCTCAGGCTTGCACCAATCGCTACTTTAATACTGGTCTCCCAAGTCTGTCTGCCTGCATATCTGCGTATGACACCTGTATGGGGTCAGGTCTAATAACAATATTTGCTCCTGGTATAATAGGCCAACGATAGGACGATGAAAATGCCGGCCTTCGACAATACATCGGACACTTTACTGAAAAATTTAGTCGATCTTATGACGACTAAATATGTTGATCATTCGTATGACGATGCTCTTGATTGCGCAATATTTATACGATTAATTACGAAGAATGATGCGAATGTTAATCGAAGCAACGCCGCGTTGACATGCATTCACGATTGCTCGGGCGCCTTGTTGGGAAGTAAAAGTGTTGCTGACGGCAAAGGGGAGCAAGCAAATATAACGTGCCCATTTTGTGGGCAGCAACCGCCATTAGTGCGGCTGGGGGCGGGCCCAGGAGTATTTATTTGCAATGAGTGCGTTGATACATTTTCGACGCTTTTCGCAAGGCAAAAGAAATAACTATAGTGTCACGGGCGTCAGCGTGACAAAAGCCTACAAATCGTGATTGTTGTTCCTGTCGCCTACGTAATTACGGCGATGCCGTAGACGTCGGCGGCGGTATCCTGCGCTTGTCGAAAGGCCGCGTGCGAAGGCCGATCTCGTCTGTCACACCGGATCGGAATTTCGCGACCGCGAACTGTCTCTCGCGCTCACTTCGGCCCGTCGAGAAAGGCCTGCCATTGCTCGCGCGTGCCGAAGAACGCGTTGCGGTCGACGTGGCCGTCGATGCCGGGAATCGCGCCGTCGGCCTGGTATTGCCAGAACTTCCAGGGGCGCGAGCCATAGCGCACGGCGGGGTGGTGCTTGGTCGAGCGCACCCAGATCGGATAATCCGAGAAGGCGCCGTCCGACAGGATCGCCTCGTAGAAGTCGACCGAGGTGTAGATGACGGGGCGCTTGCCGAAATGGCGCTCCATCTCCTCGAGCATCACCTTCATGTCAGCGATGGCCGATTCGCGTTCGAGATGGCGCTTGCAGGTTTTCGATTCCGGCGTCGCCTCGACGTCGAGCACCGGAGGCAGCGCGTCGTCCTCGACCGGCACGTTCTGTTCGAACCAGGTCGCCTCCTCGATCGGCGGGCGGCACCAATAGACGAAGTGATAGGCGCCGTGCGGAATGCCCGCCTGTTTGGCGCCCTGCCAATTCGCCTGAAAGCGCTCGTCGAGATGGTCGCCGCCCTCGGTCGCCTTGATCCAGACGAATTTGACGCCGCTGTCCGCCACCGCGCTCCAGTCGATCGTTCCCTGATATTTGGAGACGTCGATGCCGCGAATCGGATAATCCCTAGGCTTGGGGTAATTGTCGTCGAAATCGAGCGGGCCGCCGCCGCCGCACCCGGCCAGCGCAGCGCCAAAAGCGGCGAGAACGCCGAGGCGGACGAGGAGGGGAGACGAAGCGGGCAGGGGCGGGATCATCGACTTCACGAGACAAAATTGCGCAAGGCGGCTGACGAAGGGCATCCTATCCCATCCGGCGGCGCTGTAGCGCAAGTTAGAGCGCTCGGGGTAACGATTCGTTAATGGCCGCCGCCCTTGACCCGGCCCCTACGGACGCGCCATGGGATCGCGGGACAATCCCGGTCGGGAAAGGCCTCGCCATGCGGTTCGCCGCCATCGTCTTCCTCATCGCCGCCGGCCTTGGCGGCGCTTCGGCCGCCGAATGCGGGGCCGACAAGCTCGGCACCTCGCGCATCGTTTCGGTGGGCACGCAAGGCGGCCTGCTCGTCGGATTGAAAACCTATCCCAAGACCATTCCGCTCGCCGACCACGAAGTGATCCTCACCTTCGACGACGGACCGGACGCTGGGACGACGCCGCAAATTCTCAAGGCGCTCGCCGACGAATGCGTCCGCGCGACGTTCTTCGAGATCGGCGGCAAAGCCGAGGCGCTGCCGCTGCTGGCGCGGCGCGAGGCGAGCGAAGGGCACACCGTCGCGCACCATACCTACAGCCATCCTCAGCCGACGCTGCGCTACATGAGCGGGGCGAGCGCGCGGGCGGACATTCTCAAGGGCATGATCGCCGTGGAAAAAGCCGCCTATGGCCAGGATTTCAGCGCCGGCGAGCCGACCGATCTTTCGCGGCTGAAGCTGCATGCGCCGTTTTTCCGCTTTCCCGGCTTCGCCGACACGCAGGATCTGCGCGACTGGTTCGCCGCCAACAACGTCGGCATTTTCGGCGTCGACCTCTGGGCCTCCGACTGGGTCGAGATGACGCCCGGCGAAGAGCTGAAGCTCATCCTCGGCCGGCTCGAAAAAGCCGGACGCGGCATGCTGCTGTTCCACGACAATCGTCAATGGACCGCCGACATGATGCCGGCCTTTCTGCGCGAGCTGAAGAAGCGGGGCTATCGCGTCGTGCACATGGTTCCCGGCCCCGGCAATGGGCCGACCACGCCCGCGCCGGCCGGCTGGGTCTCGGAGACCGAGCGCACCATCGGCGCGCTGAAGCCGCGTCTGGAGAACGCCGCCGCGGCCAGGACGCCGCCGGGGCCGATCCCCGTCAAGCCGGCGCCGAGCGAGTAGTCCGGCGCCCCAAAAGCAAACGGCGACCCCTTGGGGGTCGCCGTTGAACTCATGGTGCGGTCAAGAGGACTCGAACCTCCACCCCGGTTAAAGGACTAGCACCTCAAGCTAGCGCGTCTACCAGTTCCGCCATGACCGCTTAAGCTTCGCGCCTCACGGGCGAAGCGAAGGCGCGTCGTCTAACAAATCGGTTCGGCGATGACAAGCGTGTCGCGACGGCGTTTCGGCGGTTGCGCCCAACCGCCAAACCTGCTAACCCCCGCGCCTTCGCACGTGGGAGAACGCCCGGTACGCCAGCCGGGACGAACGTTCGCACCACGAAACTGCAACTGGCGCAGCCGCGCGGCGCAAGCCCCGCGGCCGCGCCGTTCATGGAGCAGCCTCATGGCAAAGAAAATTACCGGTTACATCAAACTGCAAGTGCCGGCGGGCGCGGCCAATCCGTCGCCGCCGATCGGCCCCGCGCTCGGCCAGCGCGGTCTCAACATCATGGAATTCTGCAAGGCCTTCAATGCGCGCACCGCGCAGATCGAGAAGGGCACGCCGATTCCGGTCGTCATCACCGCCTACCAGGATCGCTCGTTCACCTTCGAAATGCGCAATGCGCCGGTGACCTTCTTCTTGAAGAAGGCGGCGGGGCTGAAGATCGGCAAGAAGCCGGCTTCCGGCGCCAAGACGCCCGGCCGCGGCTTCGTCGGCAGGGTGACGAAAGCGCAGGTGCGCGAGATCGCGGAAAAGAAAATGCCCGATCTCAACTGCGAAACGGTCGAAGCGGCGATGAAGATGATCGAAGGCTCCGCCCGTTCGATGGGCCTCGAGGTGGTGGGGTAAGTCATGACACAGCACGGCAAGAGAATCCGCAAAGGCCGCGAAGCGGTCGCCCGCACCAAGCTCTATAAGCTCGACGAAGCGGTGAAGCTGGTGAAGAGCAACGCCAACGCCAAGTTCGACGAGACTGTCGAGATCGCCATCAACCTCGGCGTCGATCCCAAGCACGCCGACCAGATGGTGCGCGGCGTCGTCAATCTGCCCAACGGAACCGGGCGCACGCTGAAAGTGGCGGTGTTCGCGCGTGGCGCGAAGGCCGACGAAGCGCGCGCGGCCGGCGCAGACGTCGTCGGCGCGGAAGACTTGGTGACGACGGTGCAGGGCGGCACGATCGATTTCGATCGCTGCATCGCCACGCCCGACATGATGCCGCTCGTCGGCCGCCTCGGCAAGGTGCTCGGCCCGCGCGGCCTGATGCCGAACCCCAAGGTCGGCACGGTGACGATGGACGTCGCCGCGGCGGTCAAGGCCTCCAAGGGCGGGGCCGTCGAGTTCCGCGTCGAGAAGGCCGGCATCGTGCAGGGCTCTGTCGGCAAGGCCTCGTTCGGCGAAGACCAGCTCGCGCAGAACATCCGCGCCTTCGTCGAAGCGGTGACCAAGGCCAAGCCCACGGGCTCGAAGGGAACCTACCTTCAGCGCGCCGCGCTCTCCTCGACGATGGGTCCGGGCGTCAAGCTCGACCTGTCGACGCTGGCGACGCAGGCGCAGGTCGGGACGTAACCGCGAGATCGTCGCCGCGGCCGGCAGGACGCGGCGGCCGAAAAAATCGCCCTCGCGAACTTGGCGCTCGCGAGGGCTTTTCTTTTTGGCTTTAGGCAGGCCGGAGCCAGCCCCGCCGGATCAGGCCTTCATCGCCGCCTTCACCGCCTCGGCGGTGATCGGCAGGCCGCGCACGCGCGC
Organism: uncultured Alphaproteobacteria bacterium; assembly: GCA_963842835.1. Classification (GTDB taxonomy): domain Bacteria; phylum Pseudomonadota; class Alphaproteobacteria; order Rhizobiales; family Beijerinckiaceae; genus Roseiarcus. The sequence goes on from CAWJIB010000003.1 coordinate 168,486, forward strand.
GCCGACCGCGTTGAAGATGGCGTTGCCGATCGCCGGCGCGACGACCGTGACCGCCGGCTCGCCCGTTCCGGTCGCCATTTCGCCGTTCGCGATGACCGCCACGTCGATCTCCGGCGCATCAGCCATCCGCATGGGCGTATAGCTGTTGAAGTTGGTCTGTTCGATGGCGCCGTTTTTCATCGTCGCCTTTTCGAACAACGCCAACGACATGCCCCACGAAGCCGCGCCCATCACCTGGGCGCGCACGCCGTCGGGGTTGACCGCGGTGCCGACGTCGGAGGCCACTGTCAGTTTCTTGACCTTGACCGTACCGTCGCTCGCGACCGCGACATGGGCGACGCAGGCCGTCCAGGTCGCGGTCTTGCGCTCCTGCGAACTGACGCAGGCGACGCCGAGGCCTTCGCCCTTGGGGAGTTGCTTGGTGCCATAGCCCGCCAGGCCCATCGCCGCACGCAGCGCATTACCGAGGCGTTGGGCCCCCGCATTGTCGCCGGCGCCGTCGAGCATCGACAGACGCAACTCGGCCGGGTCGCGGCCGGTCGCGTGCGCGACTTCGTCAATGAGGCTTTCCACCGCCCAGAACGTCCAACCCGGCGCGACCGAGCGCAATTGGCCCGACGGGGTGGCGTTTTGCGCCAACTCGTTGAGGATCGTGCGGATCGTGTGGTTGGGCACGCTGTAATAGAAGTCCGCGCCATGGACGGCGAAACCGTCCAGCGCGCCCTTCTTGTCGACCGACGGCGTCAAGAAGGCGGGAATGCCCCACCGCTTGGTCGGCCAGGCGCTGACCAGGTCGTGGTCGATCGCGACAATGTTTCCCTTGTCGTCGAGCCCCACGCGCATCTTCTGGTAGGTGAGCGGACGCGAGAAATCCATCGTCATGTCGTTCTCGCGGGAATAGATGACCTTGACCGGCTTGCCGACCGCTTGGGCGGCGAGCGCGGCGGGGATCATCATGTCGGAGTTCGAGCCGGCGCCCGAAGCCGCCGCCGATCCAGGCCTGATGGATCACGACGTTCTTGGGATCGATCCCGACTGCGCCGGCCGCGATGGCGGTCGAACGGGTCATGAATTGATTGCCGCTGTAGAGGTGGAGGATGCCGTCCTTGAACTCCGCCGTGGCGTTCATGGGCTCCATGGGGCAATGGATATTGATGTTGGTGGTGTATTCGGCCTCGATGACCTTGGCCGCCTTGCCCAGGGCTTCGGCCGCGTCCCCCTCTTTGACGTACAACTCGCCGCCTTCCGGAAGCGCTTGCAGGCGCTTGGCCTCCGCCAGGATGGATTCGCTGGAAACCGATGCGTTCGGCCCGTTGTCATACGTCACTTTCAGCGCTTCGGCGGCCTTGATCGCCTCGCCGTAGGTCTTGGCGACGGCCACGACCCAGCCCGTGGTCGTGCCGGTCTTGTCGTCGAGCACCACGGCCTGGATGAAGCCGGCGACTTTCTTGGCCGCGCTGTCGTCGACCGCGGTCACCTTCGCGCCATAACGCACGGGCGGCGTCACGACGCGGCCGTAGACCATGCCCGGCAACATCGTGTCGATGCCGAATTTGGCCGTGCCGTTGACCTTGAGCGGGATGTCGAGCTGCGGCAGATCCTTGCCGATCATCGTGTACTGATCGGCGGTCTTGAGCTTGATCGCCTTCATCTCGTCAGCCGAGAACGCCTTGGTCGCCTTGCCCGACTTGACGATGTCGGCGTAGCTGACCGACTTGCCGGACTTGGGATGCGAAACGCGGGAGTCGCCCGCGACGCATTCGCCCGCCGAGGCTCCGAGCATGCCCGCGCCGGCTTCGACGAGCGCCATCCGCCCCGCGGCGCCCGCGCGGCTCATGGCGTCGAAATTCATCATCGTGCTCCAGCTGCCGCCGGTGATGATGGCGCCCAAGACAGGGTCGCCGTATTTGGGATCGTTGCCGACGAGATTGACGCGCATGTGGCTCCAGGACGCGCCGAGCTCTTCGGCGACGATCTGGGCCATGGTGCTCGCAATATGCTGGCCCATGTCGGCCTTGCCGACGTTGACGGTGACGATCCCATCGGGCGCTATGGAGTACCAGATGCTCGGATCGTAGGGAGCGGCGGCCAAAGCCGGCGAAGCGCCGGGCAATGCGCCAAAGCCGCAGACGAGACCGGCCGCGCCGGCGCTGACGAGAAACGAGCGGCGAGAAAGGTCGACCGCGCCGTCTTGGATCTTCTGATGCTTGGTCATGCCTTCCTCCCAGCGCCCTGAACTTCGTTCGACGCGCGCAGGTCCGTGGCGGCGCGTTCGATGGCTTTCACGATGCGCGGATAGGTCATGCAGCGGCAGAGATTGCCGTTCATGTGTTCGACGATTTCTTCGCGCGTCGGGCTTGAGTTCTTGGACAGAAGCGAGGCCGCCTGCATGATCTGGCCGGACTGGCAATAGCCGCATTGCGGCACTTGCTCCGCGACCCAGGCCTTCTGCAAGGGATGATCGCTATGCTCGCTCAGGCCTTCGATCGTCGTGATTTTCTTGCCGGCGACTTCGCTGAGTTGGGTCTGGCAAGAGCGAACGGCGACGCCGTCCACATGGACGGTGCAGGCGCCGCATAGCCCGGCTCCGCAGCCGAACTTGGTGCCGGTCATCTGCAATTGCTCGCGGATGACCCAAAGCAGCGGCGTATCGTTGGGCGCGTCGACGCTCTCGGGTCGACCGTTTATGGTCAATACGGGCATGTTCCCTCCGTCATGTGAGACTCGGGTTTTTCGCCCGAGCGGTCAGATTGCGCGTTGCCGGACCTATTCCAGCGGACGCGCCCCGACCTTTGTCATTAAGCCAGAGACGGAAACTTGCGACGCCGGTCGCAACCGGCGATGCAAATCTAAATCCCAGACTGTAGGACAATCTATCGGCGCCTCGCAACGCGCGCAATTGCGCTTTGGCGCTGCCGCCAGAATTATTTTCCGTTATATTCCATTGGGATGAACGCGCCGAGGCCCTTCGCGGCGACGCCCGACGGGGCCCGGGTCTGGGGGACAGCGGCGCGCGACGCTATAGCGCGATCGCCGCGATTTCGTCGATGACGCGCGGCCATGTCTCGACCGGCAGCGAATGGCCCATGCGCGGCAGCGCCACGAGCCGCGCGCCGGGGATCGAGGCGGCGGTGTCCTCGCCGGCCGCCAGCGGCACGAGCGGGTCGTCGGCGCCGTGGATGACCAGCGTCGGCGCCGTGACGCTCGCCAGGGCGGCCTTGCGGCTGCCCGAGGCCATGACCGCGAGAAACTGGCGCTGACCTCCTCTGGGATCGAAGCCGCCGCGCGCGACGGCGCGCATGGCGCGCGCGCGGTCGCGTTTTTCGTCCTCGGGAAAACCGGAGCCGCGGAAGATGAGCCACGCCCTCACATTGGCTTCGACATATTCCTCGGGCGTCGTCGGCGGCGGCGCGGTGAAGACTTGCGCCGCCTGGGCGCCCGGCGGCGGCAGGTTGGGATCGCTGGTCGTCGACATGATCGAGGTGAGCGACCTGACGCGCGCCGGCCAGCGGATCGCCAATTCCTGTGCGATCATGCCGCCCATCGACGCGCCCACGACATGCGCGCCGGCGATCCCGAGAACGTCCATCAGCCCGACCGCGTCGCCCGCCATGTCCTTGAGGAGATACGGCGCGGCGAGCTTGCCGCCGGAGTTGGCCGGCGGCGTCCAATCGATCCTGGTCGATTTGCCGATGTCGCGGTTGTCGAAGCGGATGACCCAAAAGCCGCGCGCGGCCAGCGCTTGGCAGAAATCGTCCTCCCAGAGGATCATCTGCGCGCCGAGGCCCGCGATCAGCAGCAGCGGCGGATCGCTCGGGCGGCCGAAGGTCTGATAGCAGATCTCGAGGCCGCCGACCGTCGCCAGCGCCTCTCCCGAATCAACCGCGATCTTGGACATTCCGGCGCTCCCGCTTCATAGTGCGAGCTACGATAGGATTGGCCAAGGCGCAAGCCTCGCGCCGCGGCGAGGAGACGACCATGAGCCCGAGCGCGCTCGCGAAATGGCATGCGATCGCCCAATCGCGCGACGCGGCGTCTCTCGACGCGCTGCTCGCCGACGACGTCGTGTTCGTCTCGCCGGTCGTCCATAAGCCGCAGGTCGGCAAGGCGCTGACGAAAGCCTATCTCGTGGCCGCGCTGAGCGTGCTCGGCAACGACACGTTTCGTTATGTCGGGGAATGGACCGGCGAAAATTCGGCAGTGTTGGAATTCGTGACGATCGTCGACGGGATCGAGATCAACGGCGCCGATTTCATCGCCTGGAACGCAGCGGACCAGATCGTGCGCTTCAAGGTCATGGTCCGCCCGCTGAAGGCGATCAATCTGCTGCATCAATTGATGGCGGCGCGTTTGGCGGCCGCCGGCGCTGGGCGTTAGTCGGCGCCAGCCAGGCGCATCACGACGTCGAGAAGCACGTTCGCGCCGGCAACGAGATCCGGCGCCGGAGTGGACTCGTTGGGGTTGTGGCTGACGCCGCCCAGACTGGGAACGAAGATCATCGCCGCCGGGCAGATCCGCGCCATCATCTGCGCGTCGTGCCCGGCGCCGGAGGTCATGCGCTTGGAGGCAAGGCCGCGACGCCGGGCGGCGTCCTCGATCAATTCGACGATGCGCGGATCGAAGGCGACCGGCTCGAAGCGCGCCAGCCGCTCGACCGAAATCGACACTCCCTCGGCGGCGGCGAGCCGATCGAGGAAGCCGTCGAGCGCGGCTTCCATCGACTGTAATCGGCGCTCGTCGGGATCGCGTATGTCGACGGTGAAGGTCGCGCGCGACGGGATCACGTTGATCGCGTTGGGCTCGAAGGCAATGCAGCCGACTGTCGCCACGCTCGGGGCGTTCGAGCCGGCGACATGGTCACGCAGAAAAGCGATGACCCGCGCGGCCGCAAGCCCGGCGTCGCGACGCATCGTCATGGGCGTGGTTCCCGCGTGGTTGGCGACGCCCTCGATGGCGACGCGCCGCCACGAGATGCCCTGGACGCTCTCCACGGCGCCGACGGCCAAGCCTTCGCGATCGAGCACCGGACCTTGCTCGATATGGAGTTCGACATAGGCGTGAGGACGCAGAAAGCCAGGCTCGTCCGGACCGGCATAGCCGATGCGTTGGAGTTCGGCGCCGAGCGCGGCGCCGTCGGTTGCGATCGTGGCCAGGGCGTCCTCGACCGCGAGGGCGCCCACATAGGCGAGCGAGCCCAACATGTCCGGGGCGAAGCGCACGCCCTCTTCGTTGGTGAAGGCGGCGACCGCGATCGGGCGCGCCGGCTTGAAGCCCGAGGCGCGCAGGGTTTCAATCGTCTCGAGGCCCGCCAGCACGCCGTAGCAACCGTCGTAGACGCCGGCGTCGATCACGGTGTCGATGTGCGAGCCGACGAGGATCGGCGCGACATCGGCGCTGTCGCGCTCGCGCCAAACGCCGAAGAGGTTGCCGACGCGGTCGCAATGCAGCTCGAGACCGGCTCCATCCATCCACCCGACGAGTTGGTCGCGCCCCGCCTTGTCGGCGTCGCTGGCGGCGAGCCGCGTGAGCTTGCCGTCGTCGTCGCGCCCGATGCGCCCGAGTTCCTGAATGCGGCCGATGAGGCGGTCGGCGTCGATGGACAAGGGCGGCATGGCAGGCGCCCTCACGTCACGATTTCCGCGGCCCGGTCCGCGGCTGTCGTCGGGCGGTCGGGAGAGACGAGTTCGCGATAAAGGCCGGGATCGGTGGCGCCCTCGGAGACGACGATCAGGACGCGAGAGCGCGCGTCGAGACCGAGCGCGGCTCTCGCCTCTTGGCTCCCCGCCGCGCGAATGAGGCCGGCGAGGCCCGCCCCGCCGCTTTCTCCCGATACGATGGCCGGATCGGCGCCTGCCGGACGGGCGAGACGGTTCATCACCGCGATGGCGTCCTCGTCCTCGACCGTCATGAAGGCGTCGGCGGCCCGCGAGAGCACGCGCCAGGCGACTTGGGACGGCTCGTAGCATTCGAGCATCGCCATGACCGTGCGTTCGCCCGCCTCGACCTTGACGGGATGGCCGACGCGCGCGGATTGCGCGAGGCAAGCGGAGCGAGAGGGTTCGACGACGACGAAGTTCGGCCGCGCATCCCCGAGAACGAGCGCGAGATGGCCGGCGGCGGCGGCCGCCAGGCCGCCGACTCCGGCCTGCACGAAGACATGGGTCGGCGGTTCCGCGAGTTCGCGCAGCGCTTCGCGAATCGTCGCGGTGTAGCCCTGCATGACCATCAGCGGAATGCGTTCGTAGCCGAGCCAGGAGGTGTCGGAAACGAGGGTCCAGCCCATCTCGGCGCAAACGCGCGCCGATTCGACGACCGAGTCGTCGTAAGTCCCCTCGACCCGGATCACCTCGGCGCCGAAACGGGCGATCGCCGCGACCCGCTCGTCGCTGACGCCGGAATGGACGAAGATCGCGGCTTTGGCGCCGACGAGCGCGGCGCCCTGCGCCACCGAGCGGCCGTGATTGCCGTCGGTCGCGCAGCCGAACGTCATCCCGCTCGCGAGGGCCCGAACGTCCTCAGCGCGCCATTCGCCGATTTCTATCGGGCGGCCGAGCCGTCGCGCGGCTTCTTCGAGCGTCAGGCGCACGACGGCGTAGGCGCCGCCCAGGGCCTTGAAGCTGCCGAGCCCGAGACGGAAGCCCTCGTCCTTCACGCTGACGGCGCCGACGCCCAGTTCGCGCGCGAGCGCGGGAAGGGCGTGCAGCGGCGTCGGCCGGTGATCGTCGCGATGGCCGAGGAAGCGCTCGACGTCGTCGGCGGCCCGCTCGCCGAGAGCTTCCGCGTCAATGGGGATGAGCGGCTTGCGATAGTCGGGATGCCAGTTTCGAATCAACATCGCGATCGTCCGTCTTCGAGGCGGCGAACATATATTCCACGCGCCTCGATCGTTTCGCTCTATTATCGCCGCCCAAGCGCAATTTTGTTTCGCAGCCCGCCCATGCCCAAACGACCGCCGTCTCCCGCTGGAACCCTCGACCGCTTCGATCTGGCCATTCTGGCGATCCTGCAGAAGGACAACACGACGCCGCAGCGCGCGATCGGCGAGGCCGTCGCCTTGTCGGCGCCGGCCGTCCAGCGGCGGATCAAGCGCATGGAGGAAAGCGGCGTGATCCGCGCCAATGTCGCGCTCGTCGATCCCGCCGAGGTCGGGCAGCCCCTGACGATCTTCGTCGAGGTTCAGCTCGAGAGCGAGCGGGCGCAACTGATCGACGCGGCCAAGCGCGCGTTCTCGGCCGCGCCGGAAGTTCAGCAATGCTATTATGTGACCGGCGAGGCGGACTTCATCCTCGTGATCGTCGTGGCGACGATGGGCGAATACGAGGCGCTGACGCGCCGCCTGTTCTTCGAGAACAGCAACGTGAAAAAATTCCGCACCTTCGTGGCGATGGATCGCGTGAAGGTCGGACTGGCGGTTCCGTTGCCGTGATCGGCGCGTGGCAGGCCCTCATCCGGCCGGCTGGCGCCGGCCGCCTTCTCCCGCGAGCGGGAGAAGGGTTGCGCCCCCCTCTCCCGCATAGCCCGTCGGAAAGACGGGCGTTCTTCCGAACGCCCTATGCGGGAGAGGGGTGGGGTGAGGGCGGGCGCCGTGGCGATCAACCGCAAACGCTATCCCGCCCCGTCAAGCCGTCGAGGCCGCCTTGCGCCCTAACGCGGCTTGCGCGGCGGCGAGGCGCGCAATCGGGATGCGGAAGGGCGAGCACGAGACATAGTCGAGGCGGACCTTCTCGCAGAACGCGATGCTCGCGGGATCGCCGCCGTGCTCGCCGCAGACGCCGAGCTTGATGTCGGGGCGGGTCGCGCGGCCGCGCTCGGCGGCGAGCGAAACGAGTTCGCCGACGCCTTCCGTGTCGAGCGTGACGAACGGGTCGGCGGGCAGCAGGCCCTTGGCCGTGTAGATGCCGAGGAACGAGGCCGCGTCGTCGCGCGAAACGCCGAGCGTCGTCTGCGTGAGGTCGTTGGTGCCGAAGGAGAAGAACTCGGCGCTCTTTGCGATGTCGCCGGCGCGCAAAGCCGCGCGCGGCAGCTCGATCATCGTGCCGACGGTGTAGGGGACGGCGACGTTCGTCTCGAACGCCACCGCGTCGGCCATCGCGACGATGATCGCTTTGACCGCATCGAGTTCGGCGCGCGTCATCACCAACGGGATCATGATTTCGGCCGTCACGGGCTTGCCGGTCTTTCGCCCGGCTTCGACCGCGCCTTCGAAGATCGCGCGCGCCTGCATTTCCGCGATCTCGGGATAGCGGATGGCCAGGCGCACGCCGCGGAAGCCGAGCATGGGGTTGACTTCGTGCAGATCGGCGGCGCGCGCGCGCAGTTTATCCGCGCTCACGCCCATCGCCTTGGCGACGTCGGCGATCTCGGCGTCCGAGTGCGGCAGGAATTCGTGCAACGGCGGATCGAGCAGGCGGATCGTCACCGGCAATCCCGTCATGATCTCGAACAGCTCGGCAAAGTCCTTGCGCTGCATCGGCAACAGCTTGGCGAGCGCGGCGCGCCGGCCCGCCTCGGTGTCGGCGAGGATCATTTCGCGCACCGCGACGATGCGCTCGCCGTCGAAGAACATGTGCTCGGTGCGGCAGAGGCCGATGCCCTCGGCGCCGAAGCCGCGGGCGACCCGGGCGTCGGTCGGCGTCTCGGCGTTGGCGCGCACCTTCATGCGCCGGACCCCGTCCGCCCATTGCATCAGCGTGGCGAATTCGCCCGACAACTCCGGCTTGACCATCCGCACGGCGCCCGGGAGCACTTCGCCCGAGGCGCCGTCGATGGTGAGGATGTCGCCCTTCTTGAGAGTGACGCCGCCGGCGGTCATCGTCTGCGCGGCGTAGTCGATGCGGATAGCGCCGGCGCCGGAGACGCAGGGCTTGCCCATGCCGCGCGCGACGACCGCCGCGTGGGAGGTCATGCCGCCGCGCGTCGTGACGATGCCCTCGGAAGCGTGCATGCCGTGGATGTCCTCGGGCGAGGTTTCCACGCGCACCAGGATCACCTTGCGGCCGGCGCCGCGCAACGCCTCGGCGTCTTCGGCGGAAAACACGATTTCGCCGCTCGCGGCGCCCGGCGAAGCGGGCAGGCCGACGGCGAGTGGGACGCGCTTGACCTGGGGATCGATGGTCGGATGCAGCAACTGATCGAGCGCGGCCGGATCGACGCGCGTGATCGCGTCCTCGCGCGAGATGAGGCCTTCGTTCGCCATTTCGACCGCGACGCGCAGCGCGGCGCGCGCGGTGCGCTTGCCGTTGCGCGTCTGCAGCATCCACAGCTTGCCGCGCTCGACGGTGAATTCGAGATCCTGCATGTCGCGATAGTGCTTCTCGAGCAATTGCGTCGTCGCGACGAACTGACGGTAGACCTCGGGCATCAGCGCTTCGAGCGAAGGCTTGTCGGAGCCGGCGCCGTTGCGCGCGGCCTCGGTGATGTTCTGCGGGGTGCGAATGCCCGCCACGACGTCCTCGCCTTGGGCGTTGACGAGAAATTCGCCGTAGAGCTCCTTGGCGCCGGTCGAGGGATTGCGGGTGAAGGCGACGCCGGTCGCCGAGGTTTCGCCCATATTGCCGAACACCATCGCCTGGACGTTGACCGCGGTGCCCCAGTCGGCGGGAATGTCGTTGAGGCGGCGATAGGTGATCGCGCGCTGGTTCATCCAGGAGGAGAACACCGCGCCGATCGCGCCCCACAATTGGTCGCGCGGGTCTTGCGGGAACGGTTTGCCGGTCGCCTCGGCAACCTTCTCCTTGTAGGCGGCGATGATCTCGCGCCAGTCGGCGGCGGAAAGGTCGGTGTCGAGGGAATGGCCGTTGCTATCCTTGAAGTCCTCGAGGATTTCCTCGAAATTGTGATGGTCGACCTCGAGAACGACGTTCGAATACATCTGGATGAAGCGGCGATAGCTATCGTAAGCGAAACGCTCGTCGCCCGACGTCCTGGCCAGCGTGAGGACGGACTGGTCGTCGAGGCCGAGATTGAGCACCGTGTCCATCATGCCCGGCATTGAGGCTCTGGCGCCCGAGCGCACGGAAACGAGCAAAGGATTGGCGGCGTCGCCGAAGGTTCGCCCCGTTTGGCGTCCGACGCTCGCCAATGCGGCGTCGACTTGGCTCGCGAGGTCGGCCGGATAGGCCTTGGCGTTGGCGTAAAAATAGGAGCAGACCTCGGTGGTGATGGTGAAACCGGGGGGCACGGGCATGCCCAGAGAGGCCATTTCCGCCAGATTGGCGCCCTTGCCGCCGAGAAGATTGCGCATCGCTCCCCTGCCTTCGGCGAGTTCGGCGCCGAAGGAATAAACCCATTTCGTCATCAACCGCTCCCAAAAACCCGAATTCCGCCCCGGGCGCCTCAGCGCCGCGCGCGCAGTCCCATACCAAATGTCACCCAGCCCGCGCCATGGAACAAAAGGTCAACGCCGAGCAGGGTTCCCAGGACGTAGACGCTGTCCGTGGGCCAGCGCATGACGATGATCAATCCCAGCAGCAGCGTGACCGCCGAGGCGAGGAGGACCATGCCGCGCGGTTGCTCGGCGGGGAGCTGAAGCGCGAGATAGCCGCGCACGACCGCCGCGGCGATGAGCCCTGCGCCAAGCGCGAGCGTGAGCGCAAGCGAGGCGAAAATCGGATTGATGATGCAGACGACGCCCGCGGCGAGGTAGAGAACGCCGCCGATCACCCACAGAAAGAACCGCCTCCAGCCCTGCGCGTGCGCGCCGATTCCGATTTCGGCCGCGCCGGCCACGAGGAAGAAGACTCCATTCAGCGTCACGGTGGCGATGGTGGAGGCCAAGGTGAAGATCAACGCCGCCGCGCCGAGCAGGATCAGCAGCGCGCCGAATGCGACGATCGCGCCCCATTTGTCGCGCAGACGCTCGATCGCTTCGCCCAGACTATGCGGGCCGAGGTTGTTGTTCGATGCGTTCGGCATGGCGTCTTCCCCCTTGCGATCGCGCGCTTCTAGCGCAATTCGGCGCACGGCTCCAATGCCGATCTTCATCGCGTGCGTTTGAGGTCGCCGAGCACCTGCGCCGCGTATTCGACCATCGGCACGATGCGGCCGTAGTTCAGCCGCGTCGGGCCGATCACGCCGAGAACGCCAGCGACGCGGTGGTCGCCGACGCGCAGCGGCGCCGCGATCATCGAGGAGCCGGACAGCGAAAACAGCTTGTTCTCCGAGCCGATGAAAATCTTGACGCCCTCGCCGTTCTCGGCCCGATGCAAGAGGTCGATGACGTCGGTCTGCGTCTCCAGATCGGCGAACAGCAGGCGGATGCGCTCCAGATCCTCCTGGGCGCGCAAGTCGCCGAGGAGATTGGCCTGGCCGCGCACGATAAGCTGGCGGCTGGCCTCCTCGAGGCCGGCCCAGGACGCGAGCCCCGCGTCGACGAGCCGCGCCGCCCGCGCGTCGAGTTCGCCGCGCGCGGCTTCGCGCGCCTGCTCGATTTCCTCGCGCGCCTCGGCCAGTGTGCGTCCGCGCACGTGCGCGTTGAGATAGTTGCTCACTTCGACCAGCGTCGAGGCGGGCATTCCCGCGGGCGTGGCGACGACGCGATTCTCGACCGAGCCGTCCTCGCCGACCAGCACCGCCAGGGCCTTTTCCGGCTCCAGGCGCACGAATTCGATGTGCTTGATCCGGGCGTTCTCCTTGGTGGTGAGGACGACGCCCGCGCCGCGCGTCAAATTGGAGAGGAGCGACGTCGCCTGCGTCAGCGCGCTCTCGAAGCCGCCTTCCTCCGCGGCGGCGCGGACCTGAGAGTCGATGCGCGCGCGCTCCTCGCGCGCCAGGCCCCCGAACTCCAGCAGCGCATCGACGTAGAATCGTAGGCCTTGCTGGGTTGGCAATCGGCCCGCGCTGGTGTGCGGGGCATAGATGAGACCGAGTTCCTCGAGGTCCTGCATGACGTTGCGCACCGAGGCCGGCGACAGCGAAATCGGCAGGATGCGCGACAGATGGCGCGAGCCCACCGGTTCGCCGCTCGCCAAATACGAATCGACGATGCGGCGAAAGATTTCGCGCGCGCGTGCGTCCAAACTGGTCAGGGCGCTGGAGTCGGCGCCGGGCTTGTCGGGGGCGGGGGCCATGGCGCGACAATGCCGGGGCGGCGGGGCGGAAGCAAGGGGCTGGGCGGGGGCGAGGAGGATAGGCTGGGGTCTGCGCTTGCCGAGCGCGCGGCGGGTAGGGGGTCGATCTGAATTTTGGCGTTCGAGCCGAAGCGGACTGTCGCGGATCACGACGCGCCGCGTCACGCTAGAGCGCGCTGCCTTTAGATTGAACCGGACCTCTGCCGTCATCGCCACGCTTCGCTCGCGATGACGGCCGCGACGGACATGCCTGAAGACAACACGCCCTGAGTTAGCGCAGGATCGGGCCGGCGGAGAACCGGCACGCCACGAAGGCGAACCCGTCCTTGGTCGATATTATTCCGATAATGGACGCGGCCGATGCTATAGTGGCGTCGACCCAAGAGGGCTGAGTTTGGCGCTCTTGAGCTGCGGCGATCGATTGGGCGCCTCGCGCCCACGGTCGGCCAGCGTCAGATTGGAGATATTTTGCAAGTTTTGGTCCGCGACAACAACATCGAACAGGCCCTGAAATTCCTCAAAAAGAAAATGCAGCGCGAGGGAATCTTCCGCGAGATGAAGCGTAGGTCCGCTTACGAAAAGCCGTCTGAAAAAAGAGTGCGGGAGAAGGCGGAAGCTATTCGCCGCGCTCGCAAGCTCGCCCGCAAGAACGCTATTCGCGAGGGTTTGATCGCGGCCCCCAAACCGAGGACGCCCGCGCCCGGCAAAGCCAGGCCGGCATTCGCCCAGCGTTAGGCGCTGGCATGGCGTTTGGGCTTGCGGGCTCTGGCGTTGAGGAGCTTGGCCGGCGGTGTCGGAGCCGGTGCGATATCCGTCACTGAAGCGGCCGATTGGTTCGGCTGCGCCGGCGCCACTGTCGATTTGCGCCGGCTAGACGGCCTCCGACGCCGGCGTTTTCGGAGGCGGTAGGCCCCCAACTCGGCCGCGTCGTGACGCCCGCCAATTGGGGGCGAAAGCCGAAGGCGTGCGGCGGCGGGGACGGCAAAAAGGGCAATGAGCGCGCGTCAATGTGAATGAGCTTCCATGTCGGACGTGGAGCGTGTCACATGCGTGAAAGTAATTGCACGAGTGCGGGGATCATCTTAGTCAATAACGATGGTGCTGCTTCTGAATATCCGGGTAAAGGCCGTTCGCCTCGAGACATTTCACAATGGCTTCAACCGACAGAACAGCAAAGAACCCGTTCTGTTCGGGGGCGGTGCCTTCGACGAAGGAGGAAGTGATGACGCCGAGAGCGTCGCCATTCTCGTAAATCGCTACTCCGCCACTGAACCCGCCGCGCGGTGTTGCCGACAAGATGAAATGAACCGCTGGCGCGTGTCGGGGGACAACGAATGTGTGTATCTCCGCTCTGGCGGCCACGAGCACCGGATAATTGACCATCGGGATTGGCGGGTAGCCTAAGACAATGGCGTCGGTGAGATGCCAAATTCGACGATACACCCAATCGTCCCAATGCGCCCCGAGCAGGACGACGCCAGCCTTAGAATGCAAGTCCTTCACTCGAAATACCGCGACATCCATTTTTGGCTCCGCCGCAAATTGCGGTCCGGCCACAAGCTCGAGTGAACTTAGATGACGCTTGAACAACGGTGGGTGCCCGGCGGCGTCGCCGATCATCTCATCGTATTTTTCTATGTATTCATCAGTCACATCCACGTTCAGTACGGATCGGAAATATTCTTCGCTCGATACAGCGACCGGTTCGGTGATCTTTATCTCAACGATACGATTGTTTTCCACGACATGGCGGGCGGTAACGAAGACGCCGTCCCCGACATGGAAAGCGGAGCCCATGCCTCTTGCGCCGTCCGGCTTTTCGACGTCGACGTATGCGATCGCGTTGGCATGGCTATAATAGAGCTGTTGAGCGCGTTTGCTGTCCATAAGGGTTTCTCAAAAAGTGGCCTGGGAGCCGCCGGCCAGACTCTCCGTAACGCGGCGAAGGCTGCATGGGCGATAGCGTCCGCGATCTCGAATCGCTTGGGCCGCATCGCCGTCTGCACCATTATATCCTATCCTTGGCTTCCGGTGACGCCTTGCCTTCCGGTGGCCCTCCGGTGACGCCTTACTAAATGCACTAAACAATTCGCCCGGTTCACGACTGGCTGAGTTTGCCTGTCCCCCGCCGAACCACCGCGCCGGCGCCGCGGCGTCGCGGCAGTCAGCTTTCGCGTTGGCGCAAGCGACGCCGCGTTTGCCCCGAGGCCCCTCCCGGAAATCGCCGCCGACATCTTCTTTCCGATAATCAGAATTCGCGCTATTTTGAATCGCGGGCGCGTTCGGCAGGGTATCGCCGCGCCGCTCATCGCGGTCGAGACGACGCAGAAATTTGGAGAAGACGCGATTCCGGGTCGACTGACCGATAACACCTTGATTTCCCTCGAGACCGCCAAGGAAAAAAGTTTGGAAATCTTTGGCAAAGTGTGGAAAAGCTTGGAATTTCCGTGGAATTTCTTTGGAAAAGTGTGGAAATCCTTGAAAAAGCTTGGGGTCGCGCCGACAGAATATGCAACCCCTTAACGGGCCGGTGGCCGCTGGCGAGCGAAGCCCTCGCCGCGCGACGAGGCGGCGGAAAATCGCGTCGCAAGCCCTTGAAGGCAAACTCTCGTGCCGGAAAACGGCGCCATAGCGATTCCAACGCCGTCCCTCGCGCCGTGCGCCCGCTTGCGGTCCCCACGCCTTCCTGCCAAACAGGCGCGGACTTTCCCCTCACGAGAGGAGCGTTTCGTGACGCAAGCGGCGCCCGGGCGAACCGGCGGACAGATACTCGTCGATCAACTCGTCGCTCAGGGCGTCGAGCGCGTCTATTGCGTGCCGGGCGAATCCTATCTCGCCGCGCTCGACGCGCTGCACGACGCCGCGATCGCGGTCACCGTATGCCGTCAGGAAGCCGGCGCGGCGATGATGGCCCTGACCGAGGGGCGGCTGACCGGCCGGCCGGGAGTGTGCTTCGTGACGCGCGGCCCCGGCGCGACCAACGCCGCCCACGGCGTCCACATCGCCGAACACGATTCGGCGCCGATGATTCTGTTCATCGGCCAGGTCGAGCGCGCGATGAGGGGGCGCGGCGCCTTTCAGGAGATGGACTACCGCGCCTTTTTCGGCTCCACCGCCAAATGGGCTACCGAGATCGACGATCCCGCGCGCGTCCCCGAGATCATCCAGCGCGCGTTCCACACGGCCATGCAGGGGCGCCCCGGCCCGGTCGTCATCGCGCTGCCGGAGGACGTGCTGACCGAAGCAGCTGATGTCGCCGACGCGCGGCGCGTCGAGCCTGCCGCGATCTGGCCGGGTCCGACGCAAATGGCCGAACTGCAGAAGATGCTGTGGGCGGCGAAAAGCCCGATCGCCATTCTCGGCGGCGGCGGCTGGAGCGAGCGCGCCGGCGTCGCCTTCATGCGCTTCGCCGAACGGTTCGATCTGCCCGTCGCGGCCTCGTTCCGCTGCGCCAGCCTCGTCGACGGCGGCCATCCCAACTATGTCGGCGAGATCGGCATCGGCCCGAGCCCGAAACTCAAAGCGAGGATCGAGGCGTCCGATCTGGTTCTCTTGATCGGCGACCGCATGTCGGAAATGCCGTCGCAGAGCTACACGCTGTTCGCCGTCCCCGAGCCCCGCCAGACGCTCGTTCACGTGCACGCCGATCCCCTCGAGATCGGCCGCGTCTATCATCCCCGCCTCGGCATCGTCGCGACGCCGCCGGCGTTCTGCGCGGCGCTCGAAGGCCTGCAGCCGCCGAATGCGATTGTCTGGAGCGAAGCCGCGGGCGCCGCGCGCGCAGAGTATCTCGCCTGGAGCGACAAGCCGCCGGCCAATCCCGGGCGCGTGCAGATCGGCCAGATCATGCTGCAATTGCGCGAGGCGGCGCCCGACGCGTTCTTCACCAACGGCGCGGGCAATTTCGCGATCTGGCCGGGCCGGTTCCTGCGCTTTCGCCATTTCAATCAGCAGATCGGGCCGACCTCGGGTTCGATGGGCTTCGGCGTGCCGGCGGCGATCGCCGCCAAGCGGGTTTTTCCCGATCGTCCGGCGGTCGCCTTCGCCGGCGACGGCGACTTCCTGATGAACGGGCAGGAATTCGCTACAGCGGTGCAATACGATCTGCCAATCGTCGTCGTCGTGATCGACAACGGCATGTACGGCACGATCCGGATGCATCAGGAGCGCGAATATCCCGGCCGGATCAGCGCGACGCAATTGCGCAATCCCGACTTCGCCGCTTATGCGCGCGCGTTCGGCGGCCATGGCGAAACCGTCGAGGACACCGCGGAATTCCTGCCCGCCTTCGCGCGCGCGCTTCAATCCGGCAAGCCGGCGATCCTGCATGTGAAGGTCGATCCCGAGGCGATCACGCCGGCGACGACGCTGAGCGCGATCCGCGAGGCCGC
This sequence comes from uncultured Alphaproteobacteria bacterium, assembly GCA_963842835.1. Classification (GTDB taxonomy): domain Bacteria; phylum Pseudomonadota; class Alphaproteobacteria; order Rhizobiales; family Beijerinckiaceae; genus Roseiarcus. The sequence goes on from CAWJIB010000003.1 coordinate 184,945, forward strand.
GTTGCAGCGTCGCGCAGGGTCGTGAGCGCAGCGCGCGATGCCTGATTCCTGGCTGATGATCGGCGCAGTGGCGCTCGGCGCCGCCTTGGCCGGCTTCGTCCAGGGGCTTTCCGGCTTCGCCTTCTCCCTCGTCGCGATGGGGCTGTGGGCCTGGGCGCTGCCGCCGCAGATCGCGGCGCCGCTCGCGGTGTTCGGCGCGCTGCTCGGGCAGGTGGCGAGCCTGGCCTCGGTGCGCGGCGGCTTCGATCTCAGGCGCGTCGCGCCGCTCGTCGTCGGCGGCGCGCTCGGCGTGCCAGTCGGCGTGTTCCTGCTGCACAACGCCGATCCCCTGCGCTTCAAGCTCGCGATCGGGACGCTGCTGACGCTGTACGGCCTCTTCGGCCTGTTCGTGCGCGATCCGCCGCGCGTCAAGGCGGGCGGGGGCGGCCTCGACGCCTTCGCCGGCCTCGTCGGCGGCGTGCTCGGCGGCCTGGGCGGCATGTCGGGGACCGTGCCGGCGATCTGGACGCAATTGCGCGGCTGGAAGCGCGATCTCAGGCGCGCGACGATGCAGGTCTACAATATATCGATGCATGTGCTGACGCTCGCCGCCTACGCGCGCACGGGAACCCTCGACGCGAGGGCGTTTCATCTTTTCGTCCTCGTCGCGCCGGCGATGCTGATCCCTTCCTATTTCGGCGCGCGGCTCTATCACCGTTTCAGCGAAAGGACGTTCGAGCGGCTTGTGCTGGCGCTGCTGTTGGCGTCCGGGATCGCGCTGCTCGTCGGCGGCGCGCGGGCGCTGGGGGGCAAGTGATGGCCGTTGCGCGCGCGGGCGCCGGCCGTCAAGATGATGTCGGGTTCGAGACGACGAGGCAGCCGCTGTGAATGTTGACGAAGCCTTGCGCCAATTTGTCGCCGCCGAGCAACTGCCGCGCGCGGCGATGCAATGGGCGCTCGACCATTGGGACGAAGCCTCGCCGCGCTTCATCGCCCGGCTGCGCGCCTTCGCGGCGAGCGCGAACCGATCCGACGCGGCCATGGACGAGCTCTTCTACATCGTTCATCTGTGCGGCGAGAAACGCGACGAGCGCGCCTATGCGCCGCTGTGCCGGTTGATCGGCGAGGGCGAGGAGGCGAGCGATTTTCTCGGCGACGCCGACGTATCGACGTTGAAAGGCATTCTCATCAACGTCTGCGACGGCGATCCGGCGCCGTTGATGCGCGCGATCGAATCGCCGGCCGGCGAGGAGTTCGCGCGCGCGTCGGCGCTCGAAGCGCTCGGCTATCTCGCGCGCGCGAGGAATGTCCTTAGCGACGACGAAATGCGCGCCTATCTCAAGCGGTTGCGCCGGGAAATGAAACCGCGAGGCGAATGCTACGTCTGGACCGCGTGGGCGGCGACGGCCGCCAATCTCGGCTACGACGATTTGCGTCTCGACGTCGCAATTTTGATCAAGGACCGCTTCATCGGCGAAGGCGAATACAGCTTGGCCGACTTCGACCAACAGATGAAGATGGCCCGTGAAGACCCGACCGGCCTCTCCGGCTTCCAGGGCGATTTCGTAGGCCCGCTAGAGGGTTCTATCGAGACACTCGCGCAATGGTCGAACGCGGGCGAGGACGAATTGGACGAGGAGGACGGGGAGGACGGGGAGGGGCTCGACGACGAGGCGGGCTTCGAGGCGCCCTACGTCAATCCGTTCCGCGAAGTCGGCCGCAACGATCCGTGTCCGTGCGGGAGCGGCAAGAAATACAAAAAGTGCTGTCTGGCGGATTAGGCGCTCCGGCCCCTCGACGGATTTGCATTGACCTCGGTCCCGGCAGGCTTGCCATCGGCGCGCCTTGGCGCTCTCATGGCGCCGGCGGAACCGCGCCGCGCGAATTGGGGGGAAGCTATCATGGGTCCGTTGTCCGGCCTCAGAGTCGTCGAAATGGCCGGCATCGGCCCCGCGCCGTTCGCGGGGATGCTGCTCTCCGACATGGGCGCCGACGTCGTGCGCATCGACCGCAAGGGGACGGCCAAAGGCGACGCGTTCGATCGGCTCAAGAGCGGCGGCTTTGTCGATCGCGGCCGCCGCTCCGTCGCGCTCGATCTCAAGAAGCCGGAGGCCGTTGCGGTCGCGCTCGAACTGATCGGCGCCGCGGACGCGCTGATCGAGGGCTTTCGCCCCGGCGTAATGGAGCGCCTGGGGCTGGGACCGGACGTCTGCCTCGCGCGCAATCCCAGGCTCGTTTTCGGCCGCGTCACGGGATGGGGCCAGAGCGGGCCGCTCGCTAAGACCGTCGGGCATGACATCGATTACATCGCGCTGACCGGCGCGCTGCACGCGATCGGCGAAAAAGACAGGCCGGCGCCGCCGCTGAATCTTCTCGGCGATTTCGGCGGCGGCGCGATGGCGCTCGCCTTCGGCGTCGTCTGCGCGCTTTTGGAGGCCAAGAGCTCCGGACGCGGCCAGATCGTCGACGCGGCGATGACCGACGGCGTCAGCCTGCTGATGGCTATGACCTACAGCCTCAAGGCGATGGGCCTGTGGCGCGACGAGCGGCAGGCCAATCTGCTCGACGGCGGCGCGCCGTTCTACGGCGTCTACCACTGCGCCGACGGCAAATGGCTCGCGGTCGGCGCGTTGGAGCCGCAGTTTTTCGACGCGCTCGTCGCGGCGATGGGGCTCGACGAGCGCGCTTTCGCCAACCGCTGGAACCCCGCGTCCTGGCCCGCGCTGCGCGCGCTTCTGGAGGAAGCCTTCGCGCGGCGAACGCGCGACGAATGGGGCGCGATCTTCGAGGGAACGGACGCCTGCGTCGCGCCGGTCCTCGACATGGACGAGGCGCCGCGCCATCCCCATAATGTCGCGCGCGAGACCTTCCTCGTTCGCGACGGCGCGCCGCAGCCCGCGCCGGCCCCGCGATTTTCGCGCACTAAGCCCGAAATCGTCCGCCCGCCCGCGGCGCTGGGAGAGCACGGCGAGGAAATCCTGCGCGAGCGGGGCTTCACGGCGGAGCGGATCGACGCGTTGAAGCGCGCCGGCGCGCTGTGAATGCCCCGCGGCGCTGGTCGGCTGCTCAGGAGTCGTGCCCGGCTTCGCCGTCTTTCTCGCTCTCGGCGGGATAATTGAAGGAAGCGAAGCGGACGACGAGCACCGCGAGCGCCATGACGAGCGTGCCCCCCGCGAGGATCAAGATGCCGATGTCGGGCGCCGCCTCGCTCTGCACGACGACGATCAAATGCCGCGTCAGCGCGGTGATGCCGACATAGATCAGGAAGCGAACCGGCATGTGGTTGGTCTTGAAATAGATGCCGACCATCGAGCCGATTTCGAGGTAAATGAACAGCAGCAGAAGATCCTCGAGCGAGGCTTGGCCCTTGGCGATCATCGCGGCGAAGGCGTGCGCGGCGGCCCAGACCGTCGCCGCGCCGATCGCGAACAGGCCGAGAAGATGAAACGCCTCGGAAAGAAGATTGCCGATCGGATCGACGACGCCGCGCAGACGCCGCGTCGCATTGCTGCTCGTCACTGGGTCAGGGCGCACGATCCTAAGTCTCCGTCGCTTCGCGATCGGTCCTGCGCTCTGCCGGGATCGAAGGCCGAGCCGAAGGCAATTCGCGGGCCAGCTTACCCCGGCGCCATCCTATTCATGAAATGAAGGCCGGCGGCGGGCGCCTCATTCGCCGGTGGCGAACGAGGCTGCGACGCGCTCGACGATCGGGTCGTAGGCGCGCTTCAGCGCGCTCGGATAGGTGACGATGAGGGTGTGGAAGACGCCGCCGTCGCGCGAGAGAATATATTTCTCGTAGAAAACGGAATCGACGCCGCCGATATTGCGATAGCCGGAGACGACGAACCAGTTCGCGCCGTTGGCGCGATAGGTCGTGCGCGCATAGTCCGCGCCGGTGAGCGCCGCCTGCTTCGAGGCGAGCGTGTCGCCGGCGACGTTGTTGGCGCCGAAAACGAGGATCTCGGCGCCGTCGGCGGCGATCAATGTGCGGCCGTCGTCGTTCGCGGGCGGCGGCTGCATCGCGAAGCGCGGCGCGGGATAAGAGATTGTCGTGCCGTAGCGGTCGTTGACGTAGACGAGCCAGCGGTCCTCGGCGCGCGCGCCGTGGGGCGCCGCCAGCGCGGCAAGGCAACACACGAGCGCCGCGAATATCGCGAACCGGGCGAATTTCATCGTCAGGCCTCCTTGCGTCCGATCTCCTTGCGTGAAGAGCGCGCCGGCGCGTCGAGGGCCCAGTCGAGCCCCTGTTCGAGCCGATCGTTGCCCCAGAAAATCTCGCCGTCCTCGGCCACGAGGCACGGCGCGCCGGGCAGGCCGAGGTCTTTGCCGCGCGCGCATTCGGCTTTCAGGCGCTCCTTGTTGGCGCTGTCCTGCGCGCGCGCCAGCGCGGCCTCGGGTTCGACGCCGATTTCGTTCAGCGCGACCGCGAGTGTCGCGGCTTCGTCGATCGGTCGGCCTTCGCCGAACTCGGCGCGGTAGACGGCGCGCGAGAAGGCGGCGCGGCTTGGCCCTTCGAGCGCGAGCGCGACGCGCGCGGCGAGGAGGCTGTTTTGCGGGAACGGATTGGGCCGCCGCAGCGGCAGGCCGAGAGCGCCGCAGATGCGCTCCATGTCGCGCCACATATAGCGGCCCTTGGCCGGATAGATATTGAACGGCGAATCGCGCCAGCCTTGTTCGGCGAACAGCGGGCCGAGCAGGAACGGGCGCCAGACGACCTTCACGCCCCGCTCGGCGGCGAGCGCCTCGATTCGCATCGCGGCGGGATAGGAATAGGTGCTGGCGAACTCGTACCAGAAATCGACCTGCGCCATGCCGCGCTCCTGTTCGACGAATTTGGCGCGGGACGGACGGGAGGCGAAAGGGGCGGGCCTCGGGAAACTCCGCGGTGCGATCGAGCCATCTTCGAAGCGAAACGGCCGCCTCGCCCGTCGAGCGAAAGCGGCCGTCGGCATTAGGGTCTCGGCCGTATGGCTTTTTGCCTGCGTCCGAGGTTCACGCGTCGACGCGAATTACGACTTCGGCGCCTCGGCGGGAGCGGCGGCTGGCGCCGGCTTCTTGGCCGCGGGCTTCTTGGCGTGATGCTTGGCGGCAGGCTTCTTCACGACGTGTTTCGCCTTGGCCTTGTGCTTCACCTTATGGGCCATCGGCTTCATCGGCGCGGCGGCGGCGGCGGTGTCCGAGGCGGCCGGCGTGGTCTGAGCCATCGTGACGACGGGCGAGAAGATGAGGGCGGCCCCCAGGCCGATCGCGGCGAGCTTCTTCAGCATTTTTGTTTCTCCGTTGCGAGTCTACGAACATGGTGATCGACTCGTCCATTCAATGGCTAATCGAACATGAATTTCCGATGAACGATTCGCGAGGCCGCGCTTCGCTTCCTCGGCGCGGCTTCGATTTGATCGCGGCGAATTGGCGCAGCTGTCCCGAAACAGCCGCCTGGGCGCGTCCTCGACGCAGGTTTGACGCCGAAGCGGCGGCTCCGTAAGAAGCGGCGGAGCGCCGCGCATGTCCTACAACACTTTCGGCCATCTCTTCCGCGTGACCACCTTCGGCGAAAGCCACGGGGCGGGAATCGGCTGCGTCGTCGACGGCTGTCCGCCGCTGATCCCGCTGGATGTCGCGGACATCCAGGTCGATCTCGACCGCCGGCGTCCGGGGACATCCCGCTTCACCACGCAACGGCGCGAACCCGACGAAGCGCGCATTCTCTCAGGCGTGATGGTCGACGAGCGCACCGGGCGGCAGGTGACGACGGGCGCGCCGATCGCCGTCTTCATCGAAAACGTCGATCAGAGATCCAAGGACTACAGCGACATCAAGGACAAATATCGTCCCGGCCATGCTGATTACGTCTACGAAGCCAAATACGGGATTCGCGACTATCGCGGGGGCGGGCGCTCCTCGGCGCGCGAGACGGCGGCCCGCGTCGCTGCCGGGGCGATCGCCCGCTTGGTCGTGCCCGGCGTCACGATTCGCGCCGCGCTCGTCCAGATCGGCAAGCTGAAGATCGATCGCGCGCGCTGGGACTGGGACGAGGTTGCCCGCAATCCGTTCTTCTGTCCCGACGCCGAGGCGGCCGTGCGCTTCGCCGACTATCTCGACGAAGTGCGAAAGGCCGGCTCTTCGGTCGGCGCGGTGGTCGAGGTCGTCGCCGAGGGCGTCCCGGCCGGTTGGGGCGCGCCGATCTACGGCAAACTCGACAGCGAGTTGGCGAGCGCGCTGATGAGCGTTAATGCGGTCAAGGGCGTGGAGATCGGCGACGGCTTCGCGGCGGCGGAGCTCTCGGGCGAAGAGAACGCCGACGAAATGCGCGTCGGGGCGGAAGGCCGGCCGGCGTTCCTCTCCAACCACGCCGGCGGAATCCTCGGCGGCATCGCCACCGGGCAGCCGGTCGTCGCGCGTTTCGCGGTCAAACCGACCTCGTCGATCCTTTCGCCGCGGCGCACGATCACACGCGCGGGGGAGGATACCGAGATCGTCACCAAGGGTCGGCACGACCCATGCGTCGGCATCCGCGCCGCGCCGGTGGGCGAAGCGATGGTCGGCTGCGTTCTCGCCGACGCGTTCCTTCGCCATCGCGGGCAAACCGGCCGATGAGCCGGGCTCGGCCGCGCCCAATGGAGATCGCCTAGCCATGAACGCCGCCTCGCCTACCTCGCCCCTCGTCGACGCCGACTGGCTGGCGGCGAATATCGGCGCGCCGGACCTCGTCGTTCTCGACGCGTCCTGGTACCTGCCGGCGACGCGGCGCGACGGCCGCGCGGAGTTTCTCGAAGAGCATATCGTCGGCGCGGCGTTTTTCGACATCGACTCCGTCGCCGATCATTCGACGGCGCTGCCGCACATGCTGCCGGACGCCGAGTCTTTCGCGCGCGCGGTCGGCGCGCTCGGCGTCGGCGACGGCGACCGCGTCGTCGTCTACGACGGCGACGGCGTCACCTCTTCGCCGCGGGCCTGGTGGATGTTCCGCGTTTTCGGCCATCAGCGGGTCTGGGTTCTCGACGGCGGCCTGCCGGCGTGGATCGCGGCGGGATATGAATTGGAGGCGGGTGAGGCGTCGCCGAAGCCCAAAGTCTTTTCGGCGCGCTTCCAGCCCAACCTGGTTGCGAGTCTCGACGACGTGCGCGCGGCGCTTGACGATCGCTCCGCGAGCGTCGTCGACGCGCGTTCGGCGGGACGCTTCGCGGCGCGCCAGCCGGAGCCCTGGCCGGTCGTCCATCTCGGTCATATGCCGGGGGCGCTGAATCTACCTTGGGCCGAGGCCGTGGCCGCCGGCTCCCTCAAGTCGCCTGAAGCGCTCGCCGCCGCTTTCGCCGCGGCGGGCGTCGATCTCGATTCTCCGATCATCACGACCTGCGGATCGGGCGTGACGGCCGCGATTCTGACGCTGGCGCTCGCGCGGCTCGGCCGGCCGCTCGGCCGCCTCTACGACGGGTCGTGGGCCGAATGGGGCGCGCGCGCCGATCTGCCGGCGGTCCGATAGCGCGCTCGACTCCCCGGGGGCGAGTTGGTCAGAAGTGCACGCTCGCGCCGATGCGCGCCACGTTGGTCGACGTCGTCAGCGTTTGCGAGGCGAAAGGCGTCACATAGTTCGCAGCGCCGAAGTCGTAGCGCAGCAATTCGGCCCGCAGCGAAACGTTGCGCGTGATCGCGTATTCGGCGCCCAGGCCAAAGGCGACGCCCTTCACGGTCTGGCTGCTGGAGACGCCGAGGTCCCGATAATTCGTCGTCGACCAGGCCCAGCCGAGCGTGCCATAGGCGAGCATGTCGCCGAAGGCGTAGCCGCCCTTGACGCGTGCGGAGGACAGAAAATCCTGGCTGAAGGACGCCGAGCCCAGCGTTCCGCTCCTGATCGAGCTGAACATCGCGTCCGCTTCGACGCCGCCGACCAGTCGGGAGGATTGAAGATTGTAGCCGACATGCGCGCCTCCGGCAGGGCCGGAAATATTGGCCGAGCTCGCCGAGCCGAGCGCGACCCCCAGGTCCGGGCCGATTTCGACGCCGGAAAAATCCGCCCCGTTGGGGCCGGTGTCCGTTCGATAGAGATCGGCCGCCTCGGCCTTGGAAGCAGCAAGCAAAAACGCGAGCGGCAAAAGCGACGAGGCGAAGCGACGCATAATGAGTTCTCCTCACGTCCGCCTCGCGAGCGGACAATGAGAATTTTACCGTTCTTTTTCATGCTTCGTTCGCCAAACTCAATTCAGCCTCAACAAAGCGTTAACCGCCTGGCCCGGCGGCGAAGACTTTGACCGTCGCGGGCCCGTTGCGGTAGATCAACGATGCGCTCGAAGGGCGTGGGAAAAGAGTTCGTTTCAAGTTCATTCGAAGTTCGCGGACTCAAAATGCTCAAAGACATCCTCGTCGTCCTCGAAGAATCCGACAAGGCGGCGGCGCCTTACGTCCTCTCGCTCGCGCGACGGTTCGAATCGCACGTCACGGTGTTGCGGCCCCGGCGGGACACGTCCCTTATGACCGACGGGTCGCTCGAGGCGCGCTACGAATACGCCAGCGGCGACATTGAGGCGCGGAACACGCGGGCCAGGCTCATGCTCGAGGATTTCGGCGCGCGCGCCAAAGCGGCCGGCGTGGAGGCCGAAATCCTGAATTTTGACGATCCGAACAATCCCCAGCCCGGAGACGTGCCGCAATTCGCCCGCTCTTTCGCTCTCGTCGTCGTCGAGCAGGTCGAGCCGGGACAGCCGCCGAACCTGAACGACTTGGCCGGCGCGGTCATCGCCGAAAGCGGGCGGCCCGTCATCGTCGTGCCCGGCATACAGCGCGAGCCGGCGCGTTTCGAACGGATCGTGGCGGCCTGGGACGGCAGTGCGGCCGCTGGGCGCGCGATCGGCGACGCCGCGCCGCTGCTCGCACGCGCCGAGCATGTCGAAATCGTCGCCGCGAACTCCGCGAGCGCATCGCAATTCGTCGTGTCGGGCGGCGAGCGCATCGCGCGCCGGTTCGCCCGCCTGGGCGTCGACGCGCGTTTCCGGCGCATTCCCGGCGAGGGCGACCCCGCCAATATGCTGCTTTCCTACGTCGCCGACATGGGCGCGGACGTGATCGTGGCGGGCGGCTATGGGCATTCGCGCATTCGCGAGGCGATCCTGGGCGGCGTGACCCGCACGCTCCTGGGGAGCATGACCGTGCCGGTGTTCTTGTCCCACTGAGCCGCGGTCGCAACAGCCGCGAGAACCCGAGGGCTTCGCGATGGATTCGGAGGTTGCGACGACCGCGGCTCCAGCCGCTCCCATGGCGCAAGCCCTGCCGAAGCGGCAAGACGCGTTCTGGCGCGGCGCGACCGTTCTCGACGGGCTGCTTCACGCTGCACAGGGGCGCGCCTCGGGCGGCCTTTCGCCGATTACGCAGGGCCTCGCCTACCTCGATTGGGGCGTCCATCTCGCCAACGCCCCGTTTCGGCGCGTGCAACTCGCCGCGGCGGCCGTCCGCCAGGCCGTGCGCTTCGGCGACGCGATCATGGGCGAGACGGCGATCACGCCGCAACCCGGCGACCATCGCTTCCAGGATCCCGCCTGGAGCCAGCCGCCGTTCAGTCTCTACGCCCAGGCGTTTCTTCTCGCCGAGGAATGGTGGGCCGAGGCGGCGTCCGGCCCGCCGGGAATCGGCGAAGGCGATCGGCGCGTCGTCGCGTTCGGCGTGCGCCAATGGATCGACATGTTTTCCCCGTCGAACGTGCCTTGGCTCAATCCGGAGATCATCCGCGCGACCCAGCAAACGGGCGGCGGCAATTTCCTTCGAGGGGCGGCGAACTTCGTCGCGGACGTCCAATCGGCGTTCGTCGGCGGGGGCGGGGGCGAGGCGTTCCAGGTCGGGCGCGACCTCGCCGCCACTCCGGGCGCCGTCGTCCTGCGCAACGATTTGATCGAACTGATCCAATACGCGCCGACGACGCCGGACGTCGAACGCGAGCCGGTGCTGATCATTCCCGCCTGGATCATGAAATACTACATCCTCGACCTGAAGCCCGAGGATTCGCTGATCCGCTACCTCGTCGACCAGGGACACACGGTTTTTGCGATTTCCTGGCGCAATCCGACCGCCGAATTTCACGATCTTTCGCTCGATGATTATCGCGTCAAAGGCGTGATGGCGGCGCTGGACGCGATCGGCGACATTTGTAACGGCGCGAAGACCCAAGCATGCGGCTATTGCCTCGGCGGCACCTTGCTGGCGATCGCCGCGGCGGCGATGGCGCGGGACGGCGACGACCGGCTGGCCGGCGTGACGTTGTTGGCCGCGCAAACGGATTTCACCGAGGCAGGCGAGCTGCAGTTGTTCATCACCGAGGATCAACTGGCCTTCCTCGACGGCGTCATGCAGGCGCAGGGCTATCTCGACAGCAGCCAGATGGCCGGCGCCTTTCAGTTTCTGCGCTCCAACGATCTCATCTGGTCGCAACTCGTCAAATCCTATCTCATTGGCCAGCGCGAGCATCCGAACGACCTGATGGCCTGGAACGCCGACGCGACCCGGATGCCCGCGCGCATGCACACCCAATATCTGCGACGCCTGTTCCTGCGCAACGAACTCGCCGAGGGCAAATTCCCGGTCGGCGGCAGCCCGGTCGCGCTCAGCGACATCCGCGCGCCTCTGTTCGTGCTCGCGACGGAACGCGACCACATCGCTCCCTGGCGCTCGGTGCACAAGATCCACGTGCTCAACGACGCCGACCTCACCTTCGTTCTCGCCTCAGGCGGGCATAACGTGGGCGTCGTCAGTCCGCCCGGACAGGCGAATCGGCATTTCTGGATTGGTCGCCGCGCGCCCGGCGCTCATTATCTCGGACCCGACGAATGGCTGGCGAGCGCGGAGCGCCGCGAGGGCTCGTGGTGGCCGTGCTGGTCCGCATGGCTCGACGCGCGCGCCAGCGGGCGCGCGGCGCCGCCCGCGATGGGCTCGAATCGGCATCCGCCGATCGAGCCCGCGCCGGGCCAATATGTCCTGCAGCACTGAGGGACGTCGCGCCGGCCGCGGCCGGCGCGACGCGGCAAAGGTTATTTCTTGACCAGCGGGCAGGCCGAGTCGGCGAGCTTGCCGAAGGCCTCTTCGCCGTTCATCTTTTGGACGACCTTGTAGAAGTCCCAGGGACCCTTCGACTCCGACGGCTTCTTGACCTGCATGATGTACATGTCGTGTTCCATCAGGCCGTCGGCGCGGATCACGCCGTTCGAGGTGAACATGTCGTCGATCTTGGCCTTGTGCAGTTCGGCCATCACCTTGTCGGAATCGGTGGAGCCGGCCGCCTTGACGGCGTTCAGATAGGTCAGCGTCGCCGAATAGAACGCCGCTTGCGGGAACGTCGGCTCGCGGTTGGTCTTGGCGAAGAACCGCTTGGCGAAATCGCGCGTCTTGTCGTTGAGGTCCCAGTACCAGGCGGCCGTGAGATAGAGGCCCTGGGCCGCGTCGAGGCCGATGGCGTTGATGTCGGTCAGGAAGGCGAGCAGCGCGGCCGGCTTCATCGTCTTGGTGATGCCGAATTCATTGGCCGCCTTCAACGAATTGGAGAAGTCGGTGCCGGCGTTGGCGAGGCCGACAACTTGCGCGCCCGAACTCTGCGCCTGCAACAGATAGGACGCGAAGTCCGAGGTTCCGAGCGGCACGCGCACGGCGCCCGCCACCGTCCCGCCGCCCGCCTTCACCACGTCGGCCGCGGCGTTTTGCAGCTGCGTGCCGAAGGCGTAGTCGGCAGTGAGGAAGAACCACGACTTGCCGCCGTCATTGAGGATCGTCTTCGCCGTGCCGTTGCCGAGCGCGGTCGTGTCGTAGGCGTAATGCACGGTGTAAGGCGTGCAATCCTTGCCGGTGAGCGAGGCGCCCGCCGCGCCGATGGCGATGAACGGGATTTTCTTTTCCTTGACTGCCGCGTTGATGGCGAGGCTGACGCCAGTGTTCGAGCCGCCGAGAACCATTGTGACGCCGTTCTGGTCGGCCCATTCCCGGAACCTCTGCACGCCTTGATCGGGCTTGTTCTGGTGGTCGGCGGTCAGCAGCTGGATCGGCTGCCCCAGCACGGAGCCGCCGAAATCCGCGATCGCCATCTTCACCGCTTCGACGCCGTTGGGGCCGATCACGTCAGCGTACGGGCCAGACATGTCGTCGATATCGCCGATCACTACCTTACCGGGATCGGCATAAGCGCTCATCGCGCAAAAATACGCGCACAGCGCACCCGCGAACGCCACTACAGTCTTCGCCCGTTTCATACTCGTTTCCTCCCTAGCCGATCAAGGTTTCCTCGCGAGCGCGCGAGGGCCGACAACGGTGAAGTCATGTTGCGCTGTCGGGGCGCTCGTGGCAAGCCTTGCGACCAACGAATCTGCGCCGAGAAGCCGCGGAAGGGACAGTGGGTCTCGCCCGGGCGCTGGCGTTCGGACCTGGTTGAGCTGTATCAATGAATTGGCGTTCGCGGGGGGCGCATCCTCGCGCCGAGGAGCGCCGTCGCAGGAAGATCTTCCGAGCCGCGCGGCGGCCTCGGCGCGGCGACCAGGAGAACGGCCATGTTTCGGAAAATCTTGCTGCCGATCGATATCGCCGAACCGGAAATCGCCAAGGAGGCGATCGAGGTCGCCGTCGCCATGGCCAAGGTCTTCAACTCAGATATCCGGCTGATCCACGTGACGAGCCCGATCATCGTCGCTTCGCCGATGGCGGTGATCCCGCAGTCCGTTTACGACGAACTCGGCGTTTACGAGAAATCGGAACTCGAACGCATGGCGGCGACGATCGACAGACCGAAAGAGACGCTCACGACCGTCGTGCGCATCGGCGGCGTCTATCCCGAACTGCTCGCCGAGGCCGCGGAATGGCAGGCCGATCTCGTCATCGTGGGCGCGCACAAGCGCTCGATGGCGACCTATCTCCTGGGCTCGAGCGCCGCCGCCATCGTGCGCCACGCGTCCTGCACGGTTATGGTCGTGCGCAGCGGCAAGAAGGCCACGTTGCTTTAATTCGCTTGGGGAGGCGGGCTCGCCGCGCCGGGAAAAGAAACGCCAGCAGAAGGAAAGACATATGACCGCGACCGTCCGTTCGCCCTTGAAGAAAGTGACGCTGCAGGCCGCGCGCTCGAAAGAATTTCCGGAGGGTTCGATGCGGCACGGCTACGAGTTCCTCGCGCCATTGACCGAATCGGGACGGATCGACCTGGAGGCTTGGAAGGCTCGACGCAGCGAATGTTTCGTGCATCGCTTCTGGGGCGACGAACCGCCGCAGCGCGGCCTTCTGGTCCATCGCCCGGGCGGCCCCGGCGGCTCCACTTGGTCGTTCGAATACGAATTGACCGCCTACCGCGGCGGCGAGGAACCCGGCTATCGCTTTGGCGATCACGAGTTCCGCGTCGGCGAATATGTCTCGATCCGCGAAGAGGGCGAGCTGATGCCCTTCAAGGTCGTCGCGGTGGCCTGACCCAAGCCCGCCCCGGCATGGCGGCGGCGCATCGCGTTCACCTCGGCAGCACGGTCGCGCCCATCAGCGTCTCGTCGATCGCGGCGGCGCATTGGCGCCCTTCGCGGATCGCCCAGACGACCAGCGACTGGCCGCGCCGCATGTCGCCGCAAGCGAAGACCTTTTCATGGCTGGAGGCGTAGCGCGTCGTGTCGGCCGCGACATTGCCGCGCGCGTCGAGCGCGACGGCGAGTTCGTTCAGCATTCCCTCGCGCGCCGGCGCGACGAAGCCCATCGCGAGAAGCACGAGATCGGCCTTCAAAGCGAATTCGGTTCCCGCGATTGGCTGCATCCGGCCGTCGACGCGCACGCAATCGATTGCGGTCACGACGCCGTTCTCGCCGAGGAACGAGCGCGTCATCACCGCGAAATCACGCTCGGCGCCTTCCTCGTGGCTCGATGACGTGCGCAGCTTCAGCGGCCAGTTCGGCCAGACCAGCATCTTGTCTTCCTGCTTGGGCGGCATCGGCAAGATTTCGAGTTGCGTCACCTTGAGCGCGCCCTGGCGAATCGAGGTGCCGATGCAGTCCGATCCCGTGTCGCCGCCGCCGATGACGACGACGTTCTTGCCGGCCGCCAGGATCGGCTCGTTGGTCCCGATCAGCTCGCCGGAGACGCGGCGGTTCTGCTGAGGCAGGAAATCCATGGCGAAATGCACGCCGGCCAGATCCCGGCCCGGCGCCGGCAGATCGCGCGGCGCCTCGGCGCCGCCGGCGAGGGCGACGGCGTCGTAGGAGTCGACGAGCGACTTCGCGCTGACGTCGCGCCCGACGAAGACGTTGCAGTGGAAGACGACGCCCTCGGCCTTCAACTGCTCGATGCGCCGGTCGATGTGGCGCTTCTCGAGTTTGAAGTCGGGAATGCCGTAACGCAGCAAGCCGCCCGCCTTGGCGTTCTTCTCGTAGACATGGACTTCATGGCCGGCGCGCGCGAGCTGCTGGGCGCAGGCGAGTCCGGCCGGCCCGGAACCCACCACGGCGACGCGCTTGCCGGTGGCGTGCGCCGCCGGCTCGGGCTTGAGCCAGCCTTCGCGCCAGGCGCGGTCGACGATCGCGCATTCGATCGTCTTGATCGTGACGGGCGCGTCCTGAATGTTGAGCGTGCACGACGCCTCGCACGGCGCCGGACAGACGCGGCCGGTGAACTCGGGGAAATTGTTTGTGCTGTGCAGGTTGCGCGCCGCTTCCTGCCAGTCGCCGCGATAGACCAGATCGTTCCAGTCCGGGATCTGGTTGTTCACGGGACAGCCGTTGTGGCAATAGGGAATGCCGCAATTCATGCAGCGCGCCGCCTGGTCGCGCGTGGACTCCTCCGAGAGCGGAAGCACGAATTCGCGGTAGTGGCGAATGCGGTCGGAGGCGGGCGCGTAGCGCCGATCCACGCGGTCGATCTCCAGAAAACCCGTCACCTTGCCCATAACGTTGTAGCCCTTGCGGTGTTCAATCGCGCTTGTTCGCAACGACCCCTTCTCGCCTTGCGGGAGAAGGCGGCGCGAAGCGCCGGATGAGGGGCCGCGCCATGCCCTCACCCCAACCCTCTCCCGCACAGGGCGTTCTAAAGAACGCCCGTCTTTCGACGGCCTATACGGGAGAGGGGCCTTGCTTATTCCCCCGCCGCCAGCAGGGCTTCGTTCGACCGGCTCGCCGCCAACTCGGCGAGCGCGCGGCGATACTCGACCGGCATCACCTTGCGGAATTTGGGCAGCGTCGATTCCCAGTTCTCCAGGATTTCGCGCGCTCGCGCCGAGCCGGTGTAGCGTGCGTGATTGGCGATCAACTGATGCAGGCGCTCCGCGTCGAAGCGGCTCATGTCGCTCATCACGTCGACGCGGCCGTGGCCTTGCAGATCGCCGCCGGAATGATGGTGGCGCTGCATGACTTCTTCCTCCGCGGCCACCGGCTCCAATTCGACCATCGACAGGTTGCAGCGCTGGGCGAAATCGCCGGATTCGTCGAGAACGTAGGCGATGCCGCCGGACATGCCGGCGGCGAAATTGCGCCCGGTTTCGCCGATGACGACGACGATGCCGCCGGTCATGTATTCGCAGCCGTGATCGCCCGCTCCCTCGACCACGGCGATGGCGCCGGAATTGCGCACGCCAAAGCGTTCGCCAGCGACTCCGCGGAAATAGCACTCGCCGGCTATGGCGCCGTAGAGCACGGTATTGCCGACGATGATCGAGCGCTCGGGAACGAGCTTGACCGCCTCCTTGGGCGGATAGACGACGATGCGGCCGCCCGACAGGCCCTTGCCGACATAGTCGTTGGCTTCGCCCTCCAGTTCGAGCGTCACCCCCTTGGCCAGGAAGGCGCCGAAACTCTGGCCGGCCGTGCCCTTGAACTTGATGTGGATCGCTTCGTCGCGCAGGCCCGCGTGGCCATAGCGCCGCGCGATTTCGCCCGACAGCATCGCGCCGGCCGAGCGATCGGAGTTGCGGATCGTCATCTCCAGGCGGACGTGCTTGGCGTGATCGACGGCCTCGCGCGTCTGGGCGATCAAGCGGCGGTCGAGCACGCGCTCGAGGCCGTGATCCTGCTCGGCGCAATGGTGGACCGCGTCGGTCGGCCACGGCGTCGGCTTGTAGAACAGCTGCGCGAAGTCGAGCCCGCGCGCCTTCGCCTGGGCGACGAGCCGGGTCTTGTCGAGCATCTGGCTCTGACCGACCAATTCGTCGAAAGAGCGATAGCCCATCGCGGCCATCAGCGCGCGCACTTCCTCGGCGACGAAGAAGAAGAAGTTAATCACGTGCTCGGGTTGACCGACGAAGCGCTTGCGCAACACCGGATCTTGCGTCGCGACGCCGACGGGACAGGTGTTGAGATGGCACTTGCGCATCATGATGCAGCCGGCGGCGATCAGCGGCGCGGTGGCGAAGCCGAACTCGTCGGCGCCGAGCAGCGCGCCCACGACGACGTCGCGCCCGGTGCGCACGCCGCCGTCGACCTGCACGGCGATGCGCGAGCGCAAGCCGTTCATCACCAGCGTCTGGTGGGTTTCGGCCAGGCCGATCTCCCACGGCGAGCCCGCATGCTTGATCGAAGTCAGCGGCGATGCCCCGGTGCCGCCTTCGAAGCCGGAGATCGTCACGTGATCCGCCTTGCACTTGGCGACGCCCGCCGCGACCGTGCCGACGCCGACCTCGGAGACGAGCTTGACGGAAATCTGCGCCTGCGGATTGACGTTCTTGAGATCGTAGACGAGCTGCTTCAAGTCCTCGATCGAATAGATGTCATGGTGCGGCGGCGGCGAGATCAGCCCGACCCCCTGCATCGAGTGGCGCACCTTGGCGATCACCGCGTCGACCTTGTGGCCGGGCAATTGCCCGCCCTCGCCCGGCTTGGCGCCCTGCGCCATCTTGATCTGGATCATGTCGGAATTGACGAGATATTCGGCCGTCACGCCGAAGCGGCCCGAAGCGACCTGCTTGATCGCCGAGCGCATCGAGTCGCCGTTCGCCATGCGCTTGAATCGCTCGGGCTCTTCGCCGCCCTCGCCGGTGTTCGACTTGCCGCCGATGCGATTCATCGCGATCGCCAGCGTCGTGTGCGCCTCGCGCGAGATCGAGCCGAACGACATGGCGCCGGTGGAGAAGCGCTTGACGATCGACGCCGCGGGTTCGACCTCGGCGAGCGGCACGGGCCGACGGCCGTCCTCTTCGGCTTCGCGCAGACGGAACAGGCCGCGAATTGTCAGCAGATGCTCGCTCTGCTCGTTGAGCAGCTTGGCGTAGGCCTCGTACTGGTCCCTGGCGTTTCCGCGCACCGCATGTTGCAGCAGCGAGACGGTCTGCGGCGTCCAGCAATGGGCCTCGCCGCGCAGGCGATAGGCGTACTCGCCGCCGACGTCCAGCGCCGTGCGCAACACCGGCGATTCGCCGAACGCCTCGGCGTGACGGCGCGCGGTTTCCTCGGCGATTTCGCAAAGCCCAGCGCCTTCGATCCGCGTCGCCGTACCGAAGAAGAACTTGTCGACGAAGGCCTTGGACAGTCCGACCGCGTCGAAGATCTGCGCGCCGCAATAGGACTGGTAGGTCGAGATGCCCATCTTCGACATGACCTTGAGAAGGCCTTTGTCGATCGCCTTGATGAAGCGCTTGACGACTTCGTAAGCGCTGACTTCCTCGGGCAGATCCTTCGCCATCGCGGTCAGCGTCTCGAAGGCGAGATAGGGATTGATCGCCTCGGCGCCGTAGCCCGCCAGGCAGGCGAAGTGGTGAACTTCGCGCGCTTCGCCGGTCTCGACGACGAGGCCGACCGCCGTGCGCAGCCCCTTGCGGATGAGGTGGTGATGCACTGCGGCGGTGGCGAGCAGGGCAGGGATCGGTATGCGATCCGGCCCGACCTGCCGGTCGGAGAGGGCGATGATGTTGTAGCGGCCGAGCACAGCGGCTTCGGCGCGTTCGCAAAGACGTTGCAGCGCCTCCTCCATGCCGGCGGCGCCGCGCTCGACGGCGTAAGTGATGTCGAGCGTCTTGGTGTCGAAGGAATCCTCGAAATGGCCGATGCAGCGGATCTTCTCCAGATCCTCGTTGGTGAGGATCGGCTGGCGGACTTCGAGCCGCTTGCGCTTGGCGTTGCCGGCGAGGTCGAACAGGTTCGGCCGCGGCCCGATGAACGAAACGAGGCTCATCACGAGTTCCTCGCGGATCGGATCGATCGGCGGGTTCGTCACCTGCGCGAAGTTCTGCTTGAAGTAGGTGTAGAGCAGCTTCGACTTGTCCGACAGCGCCGAGATCGGCGTGTCGGCGCCCATCGAGCCGACCGCCTCCTGGCCCGTCGTCGCCATGGGCGACAGCAGGAACGCGAGATCTTCCTGGGAATAGCCGAAGGCCTGTTGGCGATCGAGCAGGGACACGTCGGTGCGCGAAGCGCGCGGCTCGACAGGATTGAGCTCCTCGAGCACGATTTGAGTTTTTTCGAGCCACTGCCGGTAGGGATTGGCGCGCGACAACGACTGCTTGATCTCGGCGTCGGAGACGATGCGATGCTCGGTCAGATCGACCAGCAGCATCTTGCCGGGCTGCAAGCGCCACTTGGCGACGATGCTCTCCTCGGGAACGGGCAGCACGCCCATTTCGGAGGCGAGCACGAAGAGACCGTCGTCGGTGACGAAATAGCGGGCCGGGCGCAAGCCGTTGCGGTCGAGCGTCGCGCCGATCTGGCGCCCGTCGGTGAAGGCCATGGCGGCCGGGCCGTCCCACGGCTCCATTAGCGCTGCGTGATATTCGTAGAAATCGCGCCGCTCCTCATCCATCAGCGGATTGCCGGCCCAGGCTTCCGGAATCAGCATCATCATGGCGTGGGCGAGCGAGTAACCGCCGCGCACGAGGAATTCGAGGGCGTTGTCGAAGCAGGCCGTGTCCGATTGGCCCTCGTAGGAAATCGGCCACAGCTTCGAGATATCGTTGCCGAAGAATTCCGAATCGACGCTCGCCTGGCGCGCCGCCATCCAGTTGACGTTGCCGCGCAGCGTGTTGATCTCGCCGTTATGGGCGACCATGCGATAGGGATGCGCGAGCCGCCAGGACGGGAACGTGTTGGTGGCGAAGCGCTGATGGACCAGCGCGAGCGCGGTCTCGAAGCGCGGGTCGAGCAGATCCTTGTAATAGGGCGCGAGCTGCTGAACCAGCACCATGCCCTTGTAGACGATCGTGCGGCACGACAGCGAGACGGGATAGTACTCGGCCAAATGCTCGCCGGCCGCGTAGACGCGATTGGAGATGACCTTGCGCAGGATGAACAGCCTGCGCTCGAAATCGTCTTCGTTGACGATGTTTGAGCGGCGGCCGATGAAGATTTGCCGCTGAACCGGCTCGACCGCCTTCACCCGCTCGCCGAGGTCCGAATTGTCGACGGGGATGTCGCGCCAGCCGATGACGATCTGCCCTTCGGCTACGACGGTCTCTTCGACGATCGCTTCGACCTCCGCCCGCGCCGTCGCGTCGCGCGGCATGAAGAATTGTCCGATTGCGTAATGGCCGGGCTCGGGCAGATTCAGTCCCAGCCTCTGACATTCGTGCGCGAAGAAGCCATGCGGAATTTGCGTCAAGACGCCGCAGCCGTCGCCGAGCGTCGCGTCGGCGCCGGTGGCGCCGCGATGGTCGAGATTGACGAGAATCTGCAAGCCCTTTTGCAGAATGGCGTGCGACTTGCGGCCCTTCATGTCGGCCACGACGCCGACGCCGCACGAGTCGCGTTCGTTAGCCGGATCGTAAAGACCCTGCGCGCGCGGCAGCAAGGGATCGGCGCCGCGGGCCGCGGGCGCGCTGGTCGCGGGGGCGGGCGAGGCGCCGAGCGCGTCGCGGCGTTGCTGGATTTCCTGGGCCCTGGCGTTCATTTCTCCACTCCCCGCACGGTCGCGCTCCATTCCGACCGTCGTACGTCAACTATTTGCTGGCTTATATCGGACAATAGCGGCTGCGAAAGCGTGACAGCCGTAACGGCTTCACGCGGCGGGTTTTTTTCGATCCGTTTTGATCGGTGCGTCCGACATCGCTCTTCGCCTTGCGTCGGTCAGACCGGTAAATGGTCAGCACGACTGTCCTATCTTGCCTGACCATGCCAGAAACGCTCGCGGGATACAAGACGCGAGAGAGCGTCGAAACGAGTTTTTTTAGCGGGCCGTTTCGGTCAGGCAGATTGCCAAGCGATCGTCGGGCGGGCATGAAAGCCGGCTGCGGCGGAGCCGCGCGACGAGGCCCAGGCGAATGAACTTTGCGAGCGACAATGGCGCGGGCGTGGCGCCGCAAATTCTCGAGGCGATCGTCCAATCCAGCCGCGTTAACGCGCCGGCCTACGGCGCCGACGATTACACCGCGCGCGCCGAGGCGCGGCTCAGCGAGATTTTCGAGCGCCGCGTATCCGCCTTTCTCGTCGCCACCGGCACGGCCGCCAACGCGCTGGCGCTCGGCGCGTTGGTCCGCCCGTGGGAGGCCGTCTTCTGCCACGAGGAAGCGCATATCGAGGAAGACGAATGCGGCGCGCCGGAGTTTTTCACTGCCGGAGGAAAACTCGTCGGCATCCCCGGCGCCGCGGGAAAGATCGCCCCCGACGCGCTGCGCGACACGCTGGCCCGGTTCCCGCGCGGGCAAGTCAAGACGACGCAGCCGGGCGCGCTGTCGCTCAGTCAGGCGAGCGAAGCCGGCACGATCTATCGGCCGGACGAAATCGCCGCGCTCGCCTCGACCGCGCGCGAGGCCGGCCTCGCCGTGCATATGGACGGCGCGCGCTTCGCCAACGCGCTCGCTTCGGCCGGCGTCTCGCCAGCCGCCATGACCTGGCGCGTCGGCGTCGATGCGCTCTCGCTCGGCGCGACGAAGAACGGCGCGCTCGCCTGCGAGGCGGTGATCTTTTTCGATCCCGACAAGGCCGCCGCCTTCGCCTACCAACGCAAGCGCGCGGGGCAAACCCTGTCGAAGGGCCGCTTCCTGGGCGCACAAATGGAGGCCTATCTGACGGACGGACTGTGGCTCGATCTGGCGCAGCGCGCCAACGACGCCGCCATGCGTCTCTCGCAGGGGCTCGTTTACGCGCCGGGCGTGCGGCTGGCGTGGCCGACGGAGGCCAACGAAGTCTTCGTCATCGCGCCGAGCGAACTCGCGTCGAGATGGCGCGCCGCGGGAGCGAAATTTTACGACTGGAGTTCGCGCTCGATCGCGCCAGAACAGGCGCCGCGCGCGGGGGAAACGATGATGCGGCTGGTGACGTCGTTCGAAACGAGCGAGCGCGATGTGGACGCTCTGATCGGCATCGCCGCCGCGCCGCACCGCCGCCGCAATTCTTAGGGAAGAGTCGAGGGTCTGGGGCGCGGTACGGGAGTTCGGGAGCATGATCGACAGCCAGAGCGCCGCGCGGACGCTGAAGCGCTTCACGCGATTCGCGGCGGCGGCCGCGGTTCTCCTCGCAATATCGCCTGCGGCGAAGGCGCAGGGCCTGTTTTCATTCTTTGGCGGCGGTCCGTCGCCCTACGAGATCGAACGTCGGCTGGACGCGGGCGGCTACACGATGACCGGCCCGCTGGTCCGTCGCGGCGACGTCTATCTCGCCGATGTCGCAGCGGGACGGGGCGACTTCGAGCGCCTGGTGATCGACGCCGAGACCGGGCGCATCATCGAGCGGTTTCGCGCTCGGCCGGCGCGCTGGCGCGACGCCGGTCCGCGCGATTGGGATCGAGACGAGCCGGATCGGTGGGACTCGGCGCCGCGCCCGCCGACCGAACTCGATCTCGCGGCGCCGCGCCAGACGCTCGATCTTCCCTCGACTCGCCCGGAACCGCGGGCCTCGACCCGCGAACAATTGGCCCGCGGCGACGACGCGGCCAAGCCGAACGTCAGTGTCGCTCCCAGCGCGGGGCGCCCGACTTCGTCCGATGCGAACAAGAAACCCAGGCCGTCCGACGCCAAGCGCAAGATTGTGATTCCCGCGCAGGCCTCCAAGCCGGCTAATTCGCCGGCGCCGGCCCGGGCCCCCGAATCCGCCGCTGCCGCAGGGACCACGGCCGTCGCCGTGACGCCGCCGGGGGCGAACGCCGCGCCTCCTGCCTCTTCGCCGGCGCAAGCGGCTTCGACGCCCGCCAATGGAGGCGCTCCGCAAAGCGTCATGGCGGCCAAGTCGCCGCCCGCCGAAACGCCGGAGGCGCATGCGTCGGGCAAAGCCAAGCCGGTGAACGATCTGCCGGTGACGCCGCTGGATTGAATAAAAAAGGGCGCCCCGCGGGAGGCGCCCTTCGCATCTCGCGCCGCGGCTGAGCGGCGCCGCGTCAAGCGGCCTGTTTGGCCGCAGGCGTCACGTCGACCGTCTTGCCGACGGTCTGAATTGGGATCGTGCGCGGCTTCTGGGCTTCGGGAA
This sequence comes from uncultured Alphaproteobacteria bacterium, assembly GCA_963842835.1. Lineage (GTDB taxonomy): Bacteria > Pseudomonadota > Alphaproteobacteria > Rhizobiales > Beijerinckiaceae > Roseiarcus. The sequence continues at coordinate 207,225 of CAWJIB010000003.1, forward strand.
CTTCGCGCACGAGGTCGATGTGCAGCAATCCGTTCTCGCAGCTCGCGCGAGTCGCCGTGACATGGTCGGCCAAATGGAATCGGCGCTCGAAGGCCCGCGCGGCGATGCCCTGATACAGCATGTCGCGCTTTTCGCCGCCGTTCTTGGATTGCGCGTCCTTGGCTCCGCGCACGGTCAGCGTGTTCTCGCGGGTTTCGACGGAGAGTTCGGTTTCGCGGAAGCCGGCGACCGCCAACGTGAGGCGATAGGCGTTTTCGCCCATCCGTTCGATGTTGTAGGGTGGATAGGCGGGCGCGCTCGAATCGAGTCCCGCGCTCTTGTCGAGCAGCGACAGCAATCGGTCGAAGCCGATCGTGGAGCGGTAAAACGGCGAAAGATCATAGTTCAGCATAACCACATCCTCCTTTTGAAGCGATGAGACCGCCCGCGCCCCGATCTGGCGGCGCCGGCGAGAGGCGCGTCCCCAAAGGGCCCGCGTCAATATGAATCTGGTGACGCACGAGCGCGGCGCAAGGGCCGATAGGCCGCCAGAGCCGCAAAAATGCTTCGTTTGAGCATTATTGCGCGTCGCCCGGCGGCTCGGTATATCCGACCGCCGACCATCGGGCCCGCACGGGAACACAAGGACCGAAACATGAAACGCGCTTTTTCGCGGATGGCGATCACGTTGATCGCGCTCGGCGCCGTCTTCGCCGCGCATGCGGGGATGCGCACCGAGGAGGACGACAAGCCGCCGAAGCCGCTGCCGCCGCAACAGAAGAACTTTCCGCTCGACCAGACTTGGTCGTTACGCGAACTGAACGGCAAACCGATCGCCTCGACTCTCGACGTCAGCCTCAAGATCGACAGCGCGCTGCGCGGTTCGGGCTTCACCGGCTGCAATTCGTGGTCGGCGACGATGTATCCGGTCAAGGACCAGCATCTCTTGGTCGGTCCTTACGCCCTGACCAAGAAGCAATGCGACAAGGACATCATGGCGATCGAGCTCGGCTTCCTGTCGGCGCTGATGGCGCAGCCGAGCTGGGATCTCGTCAACGGCGAGCTCGTCATCAAGGGGCCGCGCGGGGCGCTGCGGTTGGTTCGCTCGCTATAATCCGACCGCCGGCGGCGGCGCTTACTCCGCCGCCTCCGCCGCCACGATCGTCGCCGGTCCGCCGACTTGCGGGTTCAGCGTGATGCGGCGTTTGTGGAAGGCGGAGAGGGTCGAACGGTGGCCGATGGACACCAGGGTCGTCTTGGGCAGCGTTCGCGCAATGGCGCGATAGAGATCGGCCTCGCTCTTTTCATCGAGCGAGGCGGTCGCTTCGTCGAGAAACAGCCAGTTGGGCGCGCTGAGCAGCGCCCGCGCGACCGCGAGCCGCTGCTGCTCGCCGCCGGAAAGGCGCATTTGCCAATTGTCGGTTTCGTCGAGCTTGTCGACGAGCGCGGGCAGGCCGGCATTCGTTAAGGCGCCGCGCAACGTTTCGTCGGAAAACGCGGCGGCGCTCGCGGGATAGGCGAGGGCGTCGCGCAGCGGCCCGATGGGGATATAGGGCCGCTGCGGCAGCAGCATGACGCGCGCGCCGGCCGGTTCGCTGATCGCGCCGCGGCCGAACGGCCAGATGCCGGCGATGGCGCGAAACAGCGTCGACTTTCCCGAACCGGACGGCCCAACGAGCAACGTCGGTTGGCCGGCCGCGAAGGCGAGATGGTCGATGCGCGCCAGGGCGCGGCCGTCAGGCAGCGCGAGCGAGAGATCGTCGATGGAGATGTCGGTCGCCGCGGCGGGCGCGACAAGGGCGTGGGGCGCGCGAGCGTCGGCCTCTTCGGCGCGGGCGATCGCTTCGTCGAACGTCGCCAGACGTTCGAACGTCGCGCGAAAATCGGCGAGGCCGATATAGTAGGTCACGAAGAAATTCATCAACTCGTTGACGGCGTTAAATGCGGCGCCGACCTGATTGAGCGCGCCCATGCTGATCTTGCCGAGAAAATAGAACGGCGCCGCTACCACATAGGGAATGAGGACCGAGGCTTGGCCGTAGCTACGCGTGAATGTCGTCAGCCATTTGCGCACTTTCACGATGCGCATGTAATTGCCGTAGACGTCGCCGAACCGCGCGTTGGAGGCGCTGGTTTCGCAGAACTCGCCGTTGAGAAGAGCGATCTGCTCGCTGTACTCTCGCGCCCGCGCGAGCCCGAAACGGAAGTTCGCTTCGAAACGCTGTTGGGCGAAATAGAGATTCGTCAGCGACCGCCCGATCCAATGCGTCACGGCGGTCCCGAGGCCGGTGTAAATCAGCGCGACCCAGAACAAGACCCCAGGAATGACAAGCGCTAGGCCGGGCAGCGTGACCCCGGACGACAGCGTCCACAGGACGATCGCATAGGAGACCAGCGAAGTCAGGTTTTGCAGCGCGGTCACGGAGTAGTTATAGAGGCCGGCGCCGCTTCCCGTGCTGCCGGTGCCGTCGATGAAGGCGTAGATGTCCTGCGAAATGCGTTGATCCGGGTTGTCGGTGTTTCCGCCTTCGAGCAGCATTTTGTAGTGCACGCCGTGACGCAACCATCGCGCCGTATAATCGGCGGTCAGCCATCGCCGCCAGCGGATGACGAAGGTCGAAGTCACGACGTATTCCAGCGTGTAGCTGGCGACCAAAACGGCGACGACCGGCGTGAACACGAACAGCAACTGACGCCAGAACTCGGCCTGATCGGCGTTCTTCAACGCGTTGGTGAAATCGGCGCGGAAATAAGACAGCCGAACGTCGAGGGCCACTTCGATCTGATTGATGACGATGAGAAAGACGAGGCTCGCCGCGGCGAGCTTGTTTTGCGCCACGACCACGGCGGGCAACGGCCAGACCTTGGTTTGCGTCGGCGCGGCCGCGTTGAAATAGCGGTCGACGATGTTCATCATCCGGTCGACGAGTGGAATGAAGGAAATCGCGTAGACCAGCACGCCGAACAGCGCGACCGCGAACGGGAGGCTGTCGGGCAGCGTGTAGGCCTCGTAGCCCTTCGGCCATAGGCCTATCCGGTCGATCAAGAAGGCGACGCCGAAAACGATGGTTTCGACGGCGAAGATCGCCTTGAAAATCTTCAGGAACGTCGAAAGAGAGGTCGAGAGAAACGCCGTCGCGGCGCTCGCGGCGGCGGCGGCGGCGAGCAGGAACGTCATCGTGTCGGGCTGCTTGAGGCCCACGAGGAGCGCGGCGAGCGCGAAGGCGGCGACGGCGAGGCTCAAGGTTCGCATGGGACGGAGACCACGAGATGATGCGGGAAATGACGAAAGACGCGAATGCGCACTAGCAGACCGGCCGCCGCAAAAGAAGGGCGCGGGCGCTCCGCTTCCATGAATTCTTGGCAAGGTTCGGCCAAAAGGAGAAAAGGCCGGCCGAAGCGGCCCGCCGGTCGCGGCCCGGCCGCCAAGGACGGCGCGGAAATCCGCGCGGCCATCTCATGTATACAGCGCGCTGGGAAAGGTCGGCCGGCTCTGACGGGCGTTCGCTTGGACGGCGAGTCGACGACGCCGGACGAACGGTCGGCCGCATTGCAGAACGCCGTCAAAATTGCTGAAAAAGGACGATATCGCCTTTGTTTCCGGGCGGTTGCGGCGTTGCGGCGTCGCGGCCGGCGCGCGCCTCCTCCAAGCGGCAACACGCGCGCGGACTTGAAATTTGACAAGCAAGGGATACACACAGTATACAACGCCAAAACAGAGGGAACGCCGATGGCCGCCAATCCGCCATTTCCGATGAACGCCTGGTATACTGCGGCCTATGATTGCGAGGTGCGGCGGGAACTGCTGGCGCGCACCATTTGCGGCAAGAAGATCGTTCTCTATCGGCGTCGGGACGGCTCCGCCGCTGCGCTGGCGGACGCTTGCTGGCATCGCCTGCTGCCGTTGTCCCTGGGGCGCCTGGATGGCGACGACGTGGTCTGCGGCTACCACGGGCTGGCGTTCGACGGGCGGGGCCGCTGCACGTTCATGCCCTCGCAGGAGACGATCAATCCGTCGGCCAGCGTGCGCGCCTATCCCGTCGTCGAGCGTCATCGCTTCATCTGGATATGGCCGGGCGATCCGGCGCTCGCCGATCCCGCCAAGATTCCCGACATGCACTGGAACCACGATCCAGCCTGGGCGGGCGACGGCAAGCTCATCGAGGTCAAATGCGACTACCGGCTCGTCGTCGACAATCTCATGGATCTGACCCACGAGACCTACGTCCACGGCTCGAGCATCGGCAATCGCGCGGTCGCCGAGGCGCCCTTCGACGTCACCCATTCCGATCGCTTCGCCACGGTCACGCGCTGGATGCGCGACATCGATCCGCCGCCGTTCTGGGCCGGCCAGCTCGGCAAGCCGGGCAAGGTCGATCGCTGGCAGATCATTCGCTTTGAAGCGCCTTGCACGGTCACCATCGACGTCGGCGTCGCGCCGGCGGGCGGCGGCGCGCCTGAAGGGGACCGCTCTCAAGGCGTCAACGGCATGGTGCTGAACACGATTACGCCGGAGACCGACAAGAGCTGCCATTATTTCTGGGCGTTCGCGCGCAACTACCGGCTCTCCGAGCAGCGCCTCACCAGCGAATTGCGCGAGGGCGTCTCGCGCATCTTCCGCGAGGACGAATTGATCCTGGAGGCGCAGCAGAAGGCGATCGACGACCATCCCGATCACGATTTCTACAACCTCAACATCGACGGCGGTGCGATGTGGGCGCGGCGGTTGATCGATCGGATGATCGCCGGCGAGCAGGCGCCGAAGATGGCGGCCGAATGAGCGCGCCGATCCCCGACAAGGATACCGCGCCGCAGACGGTGAAGGCGCTGCTGGCGTTGCGCGAGCGCATTCTCGCCGGCGCGTTGAGGCCCGGCGAGCGCATCTCCGAACTGAGCGCGGTCGAGCAACTCGGCGTTTCCCGCACGCCTGTGCGCGCCGCGCTGGCGCGGCTGGAGGAAGAGGGCCTGCTCGAGACCATTCCCTCGGGCGGCTATTCCGTGCGCTCGTTCGGCGAAGCGGACATATTCGACGCGATCGAAGTGCGCGGCGTGCTGGAAGGCGCCGCTGCGCGCATGGCGGCCGAGCGCGGCGTCCCGCCGGCGCAAATGGCGCCGATCAAGGATTGCGTCGCCGCGCTCGACGATCTGGTGCGCCGGCCCGACCTCGGCGTCGAAGGCTTCTCGAACTACGTGCGTCTGAACGCGCGCTTTCACGCGCTGCTGTTGCAATTGGCGGGGAGCCCGGCGCTGAGCCGACTGCTCGAGCGCGCTCTCGCCTCGCCCTTCGCCTCGCCGAGCAGCTTCGTCATGGCGCAATCGGTTCTGCCCGAATCGCGCGCCATTCTGACGATCGCGCAGGAACATCATCGCGCCGCGGTCGACGCGATCCAGAGTCGCGAAGGCGCGCGCGCCGAAGGGATCATGCGCGAACACTCGCGTCTGGCCCACCGCAATTTGCAACTCGCGCTGCGCGATCGGGAAAGCTTCGCGCTGGTGCCCGGCGCGGCGCTGATCCGCCGAAGCGCGGACGTCTGAATTCGGGGGAGGCCGAGAGCATGCGCGCTGAACATGTCTGGACCGACGCTACCCTGCACGCGACGAGCGCGCTCGCGCGCGACGTGCGCGCCTTCGACATCGCGCCGCTCGATGGCGCAAGGCTCTGGACTCCCGGCGCCCACATCGACGTTTCCGTCTTGGTCGGCGCCCGCGCGGAGGTTCGCTCCTATTCGCTCGTGGGCGAATGGAACCCGACGCGCTATCGGATCGCGGTCAAGCGTCAGCCGCAGGGGCGGGGCGGCTCGGCCTATATGTGGTCGCTCGAGCCTGGCGCGCGCCTGACCATCGGCGCGCCCAACAACCATTTCGAGCTGGCCCACGACAGCCCCGATTATCTCCTTGTTGCCGGCGGCATCGGCGTCACGCCGATTCTCGGCATGGCGTTGAGCCTTGCCGCGCGCGGCGCGAATTTCCGGGTTCTCTATGGCGTTCGTTCGCAAGCCGACCTCGCGCTGGCCGACGAAATCGGCGCCGCGGTCGGCGATCGGCTCGAGATTTTCGTATCCGGCGAAGGACGTCGGATCGACCCGAGCGCGGAAATCGCCCGGCTCGGCGCGGGAGGCGAACTTTACCTCTGCGGGCCGCTCGGGATGATCGAGGATTTCCGCCGGGCATGGGGCGCCTCGGGCCGTCCGCCGGGCGCCTTTCGCGTCGAGACCTTCGGCTCCAGCGGCGCGTTCGCGCCCGAGCCGTTCCGCGTGCGCGTTCCCCGATCAAATATCGACGTCGTCGTGCCGAGGGATCGCTCGATGCTGGATGCGCTCGAAGCGGCCGGCGTCGAGATCATCGCCGACTGCCGCCGCGGCGAATGCGGCGTGTGCGCCGTCGACGTCGTCGACGTCGATGGGCGCATCGATCATCGCGACGTCTTTCTCAGCGATCATCAGCGCCGCGAGGGCCGCAAGATATGCCCTTGCGTTTCGCGCGCGTCCGGCGAAATCGCGATCGACGCCGGCTGGCGCGCGGATTGATGCGGCTTCCGCTCGAATAGTTCGTCGGTTCGCGTAGGCCCTCATCCGGCCGGCTGGCGCCGGCCGCCTTCTGCCGCATACGGGAGAAGGGATCGGCGGCGCCGCAAGACCCCTCGCCCGCTTGCGCAAGAGCGGTTGGGCTGAGGGCGAGCCGGGCGCCATTCAATCGCAAGCCGCATGACGCGCCCCGGCCCGCTCCCCAAACAAAAAAGGGGAGGCCTTGCGGCCTCCCCCGGTTCTTGATTCGGCCAAGCGCCGACGGGATGGATCAGAAGTCCATGCCGCCCATGCCGCCGCCGCCGCCGCCCATCGGCATCGCCGGCTTTTCCTTCGGCACTTCGGCGACCATCGCCTCGGTGGTGATCAGCAGGCCGGCGACCGAAGCCGCGTCCTGCAGCGCGGTGCGCACGACCTTGGACGGGTCGATGATGCCGGCCTCCATCATGTCGACGTACTCTTCGGTCTGCGCGTTGAAGCCGAAGGTCTGCGACTTGTTGTCGACGATCTTGCCAACGACGATCGAGCCTTCGCCGCCCGCGTTCTCGACGATCTGACGGATCGGCGCTTCGAGAGCCTTGAGGACGATGTGGATGCCGGCCTGCTCGTCGGCGTTTTCGCTCTTGAGCTTGGCGACCGCCGCCTTGGCGCGCAGCAGGGCGACGCCGCCGCCCGGGACGATGCCTTCCTCGACCGCCGCGCGGGTGGCGTTGAGGGCGTCGTCGACGCGGTCCTTCTTCTCCTTGACCTCGACCTCGGTCGCGCCGCCGACGCGGATCACCGCGACGCCGCCCGCGAGCTTGGCCAGACGCTCCTGGAGCTTCTCCTTGTCGTAGTCGGAGGTGGTCTCCTCGATCTGCGCCTTGATCTGCGAGACGCGGCCTTCGATGTCGGACTTCTTGCCTGCGCCGTTGATGATCGTGGTGTTTTCCTTCTCGATGCGCACGCGCTTGGCCTTGCCGAGCATCGCGAGGGTGACGTTCTCGAGCTTGATGCCGAGGTCCTCGGCGATCATCTGGCCGCCGGTGAGGATCGCGATGTCCTCGAGCATCGCCTTGCGGCGATCGCCGAAGCCGGGCGCCTTGACGGCCGCGACCTTCAGGCCGCCGCGCAGCTTGTTGACGACGAGCGTGGCCAGAGCCTCGCCCTCGATGTCCTCGGCGATAATGACCAGCGGCTTGCCAGTCTGCACAACCGCCTCGAGCACGGGCAGCATCGGCTGCAACGACGACAGCTTCTTCTCGTGGATGAGAATGTAAGCGTCCTCGAGCTCGGCGACCATCTTCTCGGCGTTGGTGATGAAATAGGGCGAGAGATAGCCGCGGTCGAACTGCATGCCCTCGACGACGTCGAGTTCGGTCTCCAGGCTCTTGGCCTCCTCGACCGTGATGACGCCTTCGTTGCCGACCTTCTGCATCGCGTCGGCGATCATCTTGCCGATCGACTTGTCGCCGTTCGAGGAGATCGTGCCGACCTGCGCGACTTCCGCCGAGTCCTTGATCTTCTTCGAGCGCTTGGCGATGTCCTTGACCGCTTCGGCGACCGCGAGGTCGACGCCGCGCTTGAGGTCCATCGGGTTCATGCCGGCGGCGACATATTTGGCGCCTTCCTTGACGATCGCCTGGGCGAGCACCGTGGCGGTCGTGGTGCCGTCGCCGGCGGTGTCGTTGGTCTTGGAGGCGACTTCGCGCACCATCTGCGCGCCCATGTTCTCGAACTTGTCCTCAAGCTCGATTTCCTTGGCGACGGTGACGCCGTCCTTGGTGATGCGGGGGGCGCCGAACGACTTGTCGAGAATGACGTTGCGGCCCTTCGGGCCGAGCGTCACCTTGACCGCGTTGGCGAGGATGTCGACGCCGCGCAGCATCTTGTCGCGCGCGTCGGTGGAAAAACGTACGTCTTTGGCAGCCATGTTGTTCAATCTCCTGGCCCGTGGCGGGCCCAATTTCATTCGTGAGCGGGGAGGACCCGGATCAGGCGATCACGCCCATGATGTCGGATTCCTTCATGATCAGGAGCTCCTGACCGTCGATCTTGACCTCGGTGCCGCTCCACTTGCCGAACAGCACCTTGTCGCCCTTCTTCACGTCGAGCGGCGTGAGCTTGCCGTTCTCGTCGCGGCCGCCGGGGCCGACGGCGACGATTTCGCCCTCTTGCGGCTTTTCCTTAGCGGTGTCCGGGATAATGATGCCGCCCTTCGTCTTCTCCTCGCCTTCGAGGCGACGGACGACGACGCGGTCATGCAGGGGACGGAATTTCATGAGTTTTGCTTCCTATCTCGCGTTCGCCGGCGCGTGGAATCCACGCCGGTCGGTTGAGTTGGGTGCGAAGCGCCGTTAGCACTCATTTGAACAGAGTGCTAACGGCCGCCGCTCAAATAGGGGGCGGGGCTGCAGGCGTCAAGGGCCGCCTGTGCGCGCGCGACGCGCGGCCGGCAAAATTTCTTGGCCTTGGTTTACGTCGCGACGGGGTCCGCATTCGCGCCGCGGCGGCGGCCGCGCGCGCTTCTCACGGCCCTTCGATCAGCCGCCTTGCGTCGTCGCGCAGCGCCTTGCGGGTGTCGTCGCGGCTATAGTGCATATGGCCGCCAGCGTAGACTTTCAGAATCAGCCGTCCGGGCGCGCCGTAGTCAGGTATTTGATCGAGCTCGAGTTTCGTCGCGAAATACGGCGTCTGCAGGTCGGTCAGGCCATGGCTGATCAGAACGCGGAAATTCGGGTCCAGCGCCAGCATTTGCCGCAAGGCCGTGATGGATTCCGGCGCGTGGAGCTTGGCGCCCCAGTCCCAATTCTTGTCGACCGCTTCGTTCAACAGCTCATAGCGATCCTCGATCTTCCACCCCAACTTGCGCTCGTAGAGGTCCGTGACGGCGCTTGAAAAAGGCCCATTGAAGCCGGACGCGACGGGATCGAGAGAACGGCTCCAAACGGCGGTCGGAAAGGGGTCGTAAGCGTCGATGGTCGCGTCGTAAAAGGCGAGCACCTTGCCCTGCGCGCGTTCGAATTCATGCAGGAATTCGTCTTTGTCGATCTGACCGCCCAACCGGCGCACGATTTGCGGGTCCATGCCCGTCAGAGCCGCGACGCGCTGCTCCATCCGTTCCACGGCCGCACGGTCGCGCGGGCCGCGCAGCCAGTCGTGCAAATAGTCGCCGACCGCATAGGCCTCCACGTCGGCGAGATCGGCTGGGGTGACCGGCCCCTTCTTTTCGCGATAGGCCGCCGCGTAGGACGGCAGGCGCGTGAGCAACGTGAAAGGCTTGCTCGGGCCGCCGATATAGGCGTCGAAATCCAGCACGGGCGAAATCAGGATCAGGCCGCTGACGCCGACGCCCTGGGTCGTGGCGAGATTTTTTGCCAGGCGAGGGCCGCGAAAGCCGCCGTAACTCTCGCCGACGATGAACTTCGGCGAGACGAGCCGCTCGTTGGCGGCGAGCCAGCGGCGTATGACGATGCCCAAGGCGTCGACATCGCCCTCGACCGACCACATTTTTTTCTTCGCGTCCTCGCTGACCTTGCTGTAGCCGGTCCCCGGTGGGTCGATGAAGACAAGGTCGGTGAAGTCGAGCCAAGTCTCCGCGTTGTCGACGAGGACCGGCGGCGAGGAGGGCGACAAGTCTTTCATCGGCAGGCGCCAGGGCCCAAGAGCGCCCAATTGCAGCCAGGCCGAGCCGGAGCCGGGTCCGCCGTTGATCGCGAAGGTCACCGGGCGCTTGGCCGAATCGGCGCCGTCGAGCTGGTAGGCCACGAAGGCGATCTCGGCTTGCGGCGCGCCGGTGTCGTCGGCGAGGCGGAGCGACCCGGCGGTCGCCTTGAACGAGAGGCTGCGGCCTGAGACGTTGAGCGTGAATTCGGCGGTCGAATCGGCGGGGAGCCGAGGCCTTTCCGATGGCGCTGATTTTGCGTCCCTTGCGCCCGGCTCCGTGGCCTTGGCGGGCTTCTCCTGCGCCGCGCCGAGGCCGAGGGGCGGGACGGCGAGCAGGGCGAAAACCATGAACAAAAAAAATAAGTGTCGCCCTATTCGCATGTCCGACCTCTTCATTTGCCGAAGCGTATTTCATGCCGACGTAGGCAAAGGCGACGGAGATGACGGATCGGCGGCGCTCGGGTTCGCAGCCGGAGCGCTCCGCTGACCGTCACCGCGCTTTCGGCGGCGCCGGAGCTGGCGCGGGCCGGCGCGACGACATCAGTCTCGAGGCGGCGAAGGCCAGCGCCAAACCTGCCGCCGCGATGGCGATCGACATCAGCGGGCGCACCGCGAACCACGCGATCGCGACCATCAGCGGCCCGATCACGAGGGTCAAAACGAACGACGCCAGCCCGGCGCCGACGGCGACGAGGGACCCTAAGAAGGGGATGACGGCGGCGAGCGCGGAAAGCGGAGAAAAGGCGAGGGCGAGGCCGATCCACATCGCGACGAGCGCGACCCCGCGGATGATCCAGGTCATGACCGCATTCTCGCTCTCGGCCTGCTTGAACATCTGCGCGGCGTCGAGCTGGCCGGGATCAATGATGTAGAGAGTTCCGCCGGCTTTCGTCTGATAAGGGGCCAGGCTGGCGCCGGCCTGCCGCGCGATGGCGCTGACCGGGCCATTCGGCGCCAGAGAATAGGAAATCTTGAGGTCGCCGACCCGCGGCTCCCCGGGATTGGCGCCGACGTAGATCGCGCCGTCGACGACTTGCTGGCGGGGCGTCTGCCCGGCCTGCGCCGGCAGACTCGTCGGATCGACGTCGAACTTCGCCCCGTCGCCCAGCTGGCCGATGAGGTCGGCGGGCAGCGAGAACGCGCCGAGCTTGGCGTCGGCGGCGACGAACTCCCGCCGGGTGAAAGCCATCGGCGGATTGGCGTGGCCGCTTGGTTGGCGGAACGCGCTGGAATCGTTGCGGCTGTCGCTCCAGACGCGCGAATAGGCGTAGGTCGTCACCGTCTCCTGGCCGCCGCCGAGCTTGTTGCGCGTCTCGGTATGTTTGTCCTGGCGCCACTGATACATTTCGACGGCGCGCACCAATTTCAGCCCGCTCGTCTTGACCTGGAATTGCGGGTCGACCAGCGGCGCCGTCGCGCTGGCCGCTCCCATCACATGCACGAGCTTGCCGTCGTCGGCCGGATCGACCTTGCTCGCATCGACGCTGACGACGGCTCCGGCGCCCTCGGCGAGCGCGCGCGCGGTATTGATCGCGCGGCCCTCGTTCCAGAAAATTCCGACGATCGAGGCGATGACGAGAACGAACCCGACCAAGGCCCCGACGAACGAATTGATGATTCTCTGCAGCCAGGAGGTGGACGTCGTTTCGGTGAAACCGTCGCTCGCGGCCGTCGACAAGACGTCGCCGAGATTGGGGTCGGAAGAGCCGCTAAAGCCGGAATTTCCCGGATCGCTCATGATAGTCGGCCCCCGCCGCGCTGTCCGAAGACGCCGCCGAACCGGCCGGCGCTTTCGGGAATGCGATCGTCCCTGACGGAAAGCTGCGACGTTTCGATGATTTTGGCAAGGCGGAAGGGACGCCCGCGGATTTGACGCGTGTCTGGCGCGGCTCACGCAGCATGAAGCAGCCTCTGCACCTCGTTGACGAGGTCGCGCAGGTGGAACGGCTTGGAGAGCACGCGCGCGTCCTTGGGCGCCTTGTTGTCGGGGTTGAGCGCCACGGCGGCGAATCCGGTGATGAACATCACCTTGATTTCCGGATCGAGCTCGGTCGCCCGGCGCGCCAGTTCGATGCCGTCCATTTCCGGCATGACGATGTCGGTCAGCAACAGCTCGAACGGCTCTTCGCGCAGACGATTGTAGGCGGAAAGCCCGTTGTCGAAGGAGGCGACGACGTAGCCGGCGTTCTGCAGCGCCTTGACCAGGAAGCGGCGCATGTCGCCGTCGTCCTCGGCGAGCAGGATTCTTGCGGATATTTCAGCCGGCACGCTCATTAACAGTCCTCTACGGTCTCGCCATGATCGCCCCCATCGAGTAAAAATCGAGTGAAGGCACGGCGACTTTATTGCAATTGGCGTTTCCAGGTAAGGCGCAAATGCGATTATGATAAAACTTATAGCCGGTTCGGCGGCCGGCGGCGGAGAACAGGGCGCGATGGGCGAGCACGGGTGGGCGGGGGACGCGGAATTGCAGCCGCCGTTCGACGTCGTCGAGCCGCGCGTTCTGACCGCGCCGCTGATTTTCAACTCGCCTCATTCGGGCTCGCGCTATCCCCGGCGCTTTCTTTCCGCCTCGCGATTGGATCCGCTGGCGCTGCGCCGCTCCGAGGACGCCTTCGTCGACGAATTGTTCCTGCCCTGCGTCGCGCTTGGCGCGCCGTTGCTGCGCGCGCATTTCCCGCGCGCCTTTCTCGACGTCAACCGCGAGCCGTTCGAACTCGATCCGCAGATGTTCGAGGGATCGCTGCCCGAATTCGCCAACACGCGCTCCTTGCGCGTCGCGGCGGGCCTTGGCGCCATTCCGCGCGTCGTCGGCGACACGCAGCCGATTTACAAGGGGCGGATTTCCGTCGCCGACGGGCTGGAGCGAATCGCCGCGTTCCATCGGCCTTATCACGAGCGTCTGGGCGGATTGATCGAGCGCGCGCGCGCGCGCTTCGGGCTCTCGATCCTGATCGACTGCCATTCCATGCCCTCGACCCTGGCCGAGGGCGGGCCGCTCGACATCGTGCTCGGCGACCGATTCGGGGCGAGCGCCGCCGGCTGGATCGTCGAGGCCCTCGAGTCGGCGTTGCTCGCGCGGGGCTATCGCGTCCGCCGCAACAAGCCCTATGCGGGCGGGTTCATCACCGAGAGTTTCGGCGCGCCGGCGGCTTCGCGCCACGCCGTGCAAATCGAGATCAACCGCGCGCTCTATATGGACGAGCGCAGGATCGTGAAACTGGAGAGGGCGCGCGCGCTCGCCGAGGCGCTGTTCGCGGCGGCCGAGGCGCTGATGGCGCGCGTCATCGAGGAATTGGGCGGAGGACGGCTGGCGGCCGAATAGGACGCGGCATAGCGCCGCACGGCGGGGCAAGGGCGTCCAGAAAAAAAGGAGGCCGCCATGTCGCCACGGCGGCCTGAGTTTAGGGAGGAAACGCCCAAGGAGGGCATATGCGGCAGGTCATGCCGCACCGCAACAATATGTCCTTGCATCGCAACAAATGCAAGATATTTCTGCGCGGACGCGAGGCGATTGTCGCCGCCGTGACGATTCTGCAACAGACCGATCAGGCGAGATGGTCGGAATGGAGAAATATGTACATGCGAAACAATGGTTTACATGTATTCCAATTCCTCGCGGCCGCGCGACCCTTAGCAGATTGGAATGGCTGATATGCACTGCACGCAACGCTATTTGGACGTTTTGGAGCTTTCGGCGTGACCGCGGTCGATTTCGCCGCCTTCGTCGATCAACTCGCGCAAGTCTCAGGCGAAATGATTCTGCCGTTTTTTCGCACTACGATCGGGGCCGAGGACAAGTCGCGCGGCGGCGTCTTCGACCCGGTGACGGAGGCCGATCGCGGCGCCGAAGCGGCGATGCGGCGGCTGATCGCACAAACCTTTCCCGCCCACGGCGTGATCGGCGAGGAATACGGCCAGGACCGGCCGGACGCCGAGTATGTCTGGGTGCTCGACCCCATCGACGGCACCAAGAGCTTCATCTCGGGTCTGCCGACTTGGGGCACGCTGATCGGCCTGATGCATCGCGGCAAGCCGGTCTACGGGATGATGGCGCAGCCGTTCACGCGCGAGCGCTATTTCGGCGACGGCAAACGCGCGCGCGTGCGTTGCCTCGCCCCCTCGCGCGGCGACGCGCCGCCGAGCGAGTGGCTGACGCGCGGCCTTCGCGCACGCGCCTGCGCCCGCCTCGCGGAGGCTACAGTGATGACGACGAGCCCGTCGCTCATCCCGGACGAGGCGGATCGGCAGGCCTATCGTCGCGTCGAACAGGCCGCCCGGCTCGCCCGCTACGGCGGGGACTGTTATGCCTATTGCGCGCTCGCCGGCGGCTTTGTCGACCTCGTCATCGAAACCAATCTCAAGCCGCACGACGTCGTCGCGCTCATTCCCATCGTCACGGGCGCCGGCGGGCTGATGACGACGTGGGATGGCGGGGACGCCGCCAAGGGCGGCCGAATCATCGCCGCGGGCGATCGGCGCGTCTATGACGAAGCGCGCCGCCTGTTGGCGGGCTGAGAGTTCAATCCGTCGCCTCGAACGGCAGGTCGATGAACGGATCGGCGCGCGCGCCGTTCCGCCGCGCGGCGGCGGCTCCCGGCGTGAAAACGCCGACCACGGCGCCGACGAGAAGCGCCGTCGCGCCGGCGATCAGTGCGCCGATCAGGATTTCGCTTGGCCCCGCGGACAGCCCCGCCTCGTAGCCGCGTCTCGCTAGCACGGCGAGGCCGGCCACGACGGCGGCGAAGGCCGCCGGCGAACTCCCCCGCGAGACCAGCGCCAGGACGAGGGAGGGTAGGATCACCGCGACATTGAGCGCCAGCGCGAGAACGATGGCTCTCGGAGGATCGACGAGCCTGAGGTCCGAGATGACGGCCGCCAGGACGATGACGACGAGCATCATCAGACGAATGCGGGCGATCCGGCGGCTCGCCAGCACGGTCAGGCGGGCGTAGGCGGTGGAGAGATCGAGGCCGGCCGCGCGGGCCGCGCCGTGAACGCCCGCGCGGGCCAGCGCGAGGGCGGGCAGCCAGGTCGCGGCGCCGACGAGCGCGCTCGCGGTCGGCGAACGGGCCGCCGCGGCGTCGGGCCAGAACGCGGAAAGGGCGGTCGCGCCCAGCGCGAGGCCGGCGAGGGCGAAAACAAGGCCGAAAAGTCCGGCGCGCCGCGGCTGCATCGGCGGAGCGCTGATCGCCGCCGTGTCGAAGGCGAAGAACGCGCCGACGCCGAGCGCGCAGGCCGCATCGAACAACAGAGAGGCCGAGTCGGCATGGGCCCACGAGAGGGCGAGCCAGGAGCCCGCCGTCTCGGCGAGCGGCGCGGCGGGCGCGCCGGCGCCGCTCCACGCCAAACCCGCGCCGATCGCCGCGATCGCCAGGGCGCCGCCGGCGCTCGCCGCGTCGCTCCACAGCAAGCCCTTCAAGCCGCCGGGAACGATCGTCAGCGCCAGCGAGAGCGCGACGACGACTTCGGCCGCGCGCCGGCTCTGCCCGACATGCGCGACGACGATGCCGACCGCGGCGTCGAGTCCCGCCGCGGCGGTCAACACGCCGGCGGCCCACAGCGCGACGGCGAATGCCCAACGCGTCGGCGCGGCGGGAAAACGCGTGGAGAGGACGTCGCTCAGCGCGCTCGCGCTCGCGCGCCGAACGAGCGGACCGACGATCAGCGCCGCGCCGGCCAAACCGAGCGCAACGGCGGGCCAGGGCAGGGGGCTACGGCCGGTCGCGCCGGCGTCGAGCGCAACGACGAGGCCCGCGGCGGTCGCCGCGAAGGCGAGCCCGCCGTAGACGGGCGGCACCGTGCGTCGCGCCGCGAGGAAATCGGCGAGCCGCGCCGTGCGGGTCAGCGCGCCGATGACGATGAGGCCGACGAGGGCGATCAGCGGCCCGAGCGCTTCGACGAGCCGGTCCGGCGCGCCGACCCGCGCGAGCGCCGCCACCAGGCCTATGCCGGTCAGGAACGCCGCCGCGGCGAAAACCGCCACGCCGTCGATCCGGTCGCGATCATGTCTGGGGGCGGCGTACATGGCGAGGCCTGTCGAGGAAGGCGCCCGGAAGTCGGGCGGCGGCGCGCCTTCCTAAGCGAAGAGCGCTTCGTCCGCCAGACCGCGCGCCGGCGCCGCCGAAATTCGCCCTCAGGCGGCAATTTCCAAAATGGTCGGACCGAAGCGCGCCTCGAACGCCCTGCGCAGCGCCGCGTCGACATCCTCCATCGCGGCGCTCCGGCCGAGATCGCTCAGGCTGGTCACGCCGTAATGCGCTTCGCCGATGCCGCAGGGGACGATGCCCTGGAAATGCGTGAGATCGGGCGCGGCATTGAGCGAAACGCCGTGGAACGAGACCCAGCGGCGCACGCGAATGCCGATGGCGGCGATCTTGTCCTCGGCCGTCGAGCCGTCGAACCCAAGCGGCTTGTCCGGCCGCGCGACCCAGACGCCGACCCGGGTCTCGCGCGTTTCGCCCGTGACTCCCAGCGTTTGCAGCGCGTCAATCAGCCAGCCCTCCAGCGCCCCGACGAAGGCGCGCACGTCGGGGCGGCGGCGCTTGAGATCGAGCATGACGTAGGCCACCCGCTGCCCCGGCCCGTGATAGGTGAATTGCCCGCCGCGCCCGGCGCGAAAGACGGGAAAGCGCGCGTCGAGAAGGTCGGCTGGCTTCGCGCTGGTGCCCGCGGTGTAAAGCGGGGGATGTTCGACGAGCCAGACCCGCTCAAGAGCGCTCCCCGCCGCGATGGCGTCCGCGCGCGATTCCATTTCCGCGAGGGCGGTAGCGTAGTCGGTCAGGCCGGGCGTGACGAGCCATTCGACGGGCGGCGAGCCCGGGGCGGGGAGGAAAGGCGCCTCGAGCGCGAGCCGGGGAGTGGATGCGCGCTGGTCGTTGGGACGACTGTTTGCTAGCTGATTCGGCTGATCGTGGAAGCCGGCGACGCGACCAATCATGCGCCGGCCGCTCTGTCGAGAATGCGCTTTGCCAGCTTGTGGAAGTCGTCACGCGCGTTTGCGACCGCCACTGCATGGCTTCCAATTGCCCCGTCGGCCGAAGTGAGGTGAAAGATTGGTTTGCGCGCCTCCTGCGCCATAGGGACGAGGCTGCGGTAGTGCCTGAGCGTGGCGAGGCAGTGCGCGTCGCTCTCCGGCGATCTCGGAAACGGTCCGTTTCGCTCGTCGAGGACGCTCGTCGCGTATTCCTCTGGTATCCTGTTGATCCATTTGTCGTAGGCCTTGACCGGGCGATCCAATCGAACGCTGTGTTGTTGGACAACGTAGCCAAGGGGAGCCATTTTTCCTGCTGGCAGCGGGAAGCTCGGCGCTTCCCAATTCTCGGTCTTCTTGCGCCAGTCGGCGCGCCAGCGTCGCAGAGTTGGCCCGAGGTTCCGCAGGCCCTGGAGGGAAAATAAGTCTGCGCCAAGAGGCACGATGACGTGATCCGTCGCGATGAGCGCCGATCTGTTGATCGCGCCGAGGTTGGGGCCGACGTCCGCCAGAATGATGCCGGCGTCCATCGCCTTGGCGCCGGCTTGCATGATCGTCCAGAAAGCGCTCAGAATTCGAAACGGGCGCCTGAGATTCCTCGAGTCAGACGCTTTTGGCCATTCCTGTGACAGGCCATCCTCGAAGCCGGACAGAGCGAGATCGCCGGGAATAAGCTTCAGTGCGGGAGTAATGCTTTCGAGTTCCGGCTCCAGCAAGTCTCCGACATCCAACAGCGGACTCACGCAGCGAAAGATCGTCGCGCCTCTTTTCTCTTCCCCATCGTTCCAAAGCGCTTCCAGGCGGCTCTCATCGAGAAACGCGGCGGTCAAGTTCGCCTGCGGATCGAGGTCGCACGCCAGCACGCGATGGCCCGTTTCCGAGAGCATCCACGCTAAGTGGTAAACAAGCGAGGTTTTTCCAACGCCACCCTTGTTGTTGAAGAACGTCAGCACCGGGACGGCCATGCTCATCGTCCTCTGATGACAACTTGAATGAAATGGTCTTCCACGTGAAATTCGAGGTCCGGATTGCCGTTCTCCCGCAATAGTCTCCTTGCGTTCGGAATTCCGACGCCGAAGCGCTGCACATAGCCCAGAACTTTCATCGCTTCAGCGAGATTGGGATTTCGATAGTCGGTCACACCGGGTTGGCCGAAATGACCACGCGCAACTCCGTATGGACCGCCAGGATTCCAGATTTCAATGCGGTCGTTGAACCAAGTGATCCGCGCGGGCGCATGCGTTGCCTCATACGTACGATGCATGACGGCATTGCGCACGATTTGCTGCAGGGCGGCGAGGGGATAGTCAGGACTGCGCTGTTCCAGGTCGGCGCTGGCGACGTCGATCCGCGTTCGGATGTGAGACTTCAGTTTTGCATCGATCCCACGAAGTATCTCTGAAAGCGTTCCATCGATGGTCGCATCGTCGATGATCGGGTCATCAAGCTCGGTTCCATCGATCCTGAGAAACTGGATATAGAAACTCGGGATGTGATCTCTCGGACGCTTTCCGAGGACCAGCAGACCCAAGACGGTCACAGTGCGATCATCGATCGACGCGATCATTTTCGTCGCGGCGAGGCGCTCCTCCAAGGATCGCTCGTTGGCCGCCAGAACTTCCGCGCTGAACGCGGCAGGGAGATACTCTTCCTGAAACAAACGGAGGTTGAGAACGGAAAGATCGGTGCCGGGCACAGGCTGAATATCGAACGCGACGCTCTTGAAACGCCGCTTCTCATTGAGGATGCGTTCGTCCTGCGCGGTGGCGAGCCCCTTTCGCGGTCCGACACGAACGTGGATTGCGCCCTTATACCGGACGGGCGGCGAATCTGACGGGACGACGGTGACGACCGCGACATCGGCGCCGCGGATCGTTCTCTTTTCCACAAACATTGTTGGAGGCGGCACAATCGCGCCATCGCTCTTCATGTCCGCCAATTGGCGAAGCAGCTCGTCAGTTATGGGCAGGAGGCTGGGGGCCCCGTTGTCCTTCACGCCAACGAAAATTACCCCCGGCGCGTCCCCGCCCGGCAAATCGTTGGCGAAGGCGCAAATCGCCTCGCGGACAGCGGTCGGCGCGCTTCCGGCCAACGTCTCCTTGCGCTCGACGCGAAAACTTTCGCCGCGCACCAACAAACGCTCAATTTCTTGATCTTCGATTCTCATTCGGGCCTGTCAATAATTAAGATAACATAATAAAAAGAGCGAAACGAGCCGAAGCGTTCGAGTGCCGACTCACGCCTCGCTCTTCGCGAATAATTCGCGCCCGATCAGCATGCGCCGGATCTCGCTCGTCCCCGCGCCGATCTCGTAGAGCTTGGCGTCGCGCAGCAGGCGGCCGACGGGGTAATCGTTGGTGTAGCCGTTGCCCCCCAGGATCTGGATCGCGTCGAGCGCGACTTGCGTGGCGCGTTCGGCGGCGTAGAGGATGGCGCCGGCGGCGTCCTCGCGCGTCGTCTCGCCGCGGTCGCACGCCTTGGCCACCGCATAGACATAGGCGCGGGCGGCGTTCATCGCGACATACATGTCGGCGAGCTTGCCCTGGACGAGCTGGAAGGCGCCGATCGGCTGGCCGAACTGCTTGCGCTGATGGACATAGGGCATGACGACGTCCATCGCCGCCTGCATGATGCCGAGCGGCCCGGCGGCGAGCACGACGCGTTCGTAATCGAGTCCGCTCATCAGCACATTGACGCCGCGCCCGAGCTCACCGACCAGGTTTTCCTCGGGAACTTCGCAGTCCTCGAAGATCAGCTCGGAGGTGTCGGAGCCGCGCATGCCGAGCTTGTCGAGCTTGGTCCCGTGCGAAAACCCTTTCATGCCGCGCTCGATGAGGAAGGCGCTGATGCCGCGCGCTCCGGCGGCGGGGTCGGTCTTGGCGTAGACGATCAGCGAGTCGGCGACGGGGCCGTTGGTGATCCACATCTTCGCGCCGTTGACGATGAAGCGGTCGCCCTTCTTTTCGGCGCGCGTGGTCATCGACACGACATCGGAGCCGGCGCCGGGCTCGGACATCGCCAGCGCCCCGACATGCTCGCCCGAAATCAGCTTGGGCAGATAGCGCCGTTTCTGCGCCTCGTTGCCGTTGCGCACGATCTGATTGATGCAGAGATTGGAATGCGCGCCGTAGGAGAGGCCGACCGAGGCCGACGCGCGCGAGACCTCCTCGACCGCGACGCAATGCTCGAGGTAGCCGAGGCCGAGGCCGCCGTATTCCTCCGGCGCGGTGATCCCGTGCAGGCCGAGCGCGCCCATCTTGGGCCAGAGCTCGCGCGGGAACTGGTTGTCGCGATCGATCGCCGCGGCGCGCGGCGCGATCTCGCCCTCGGCGAATTCGCGCGTCGAATCGCGGATCATGTCGGCGCTTTCGCCGAGATCGAAATTGAGAGCGGCAGGACGATTGGGGATCATTCTCGGTGAACTCTTTCCTTCAAAAGCGGCTCGCTCGCTTCACGCGCCGGCGCAACGATGGCGATCAGGACTGTTGCGACGCCTTCCACTCCAATCCCTCTCAATGGCCGCCCTCGCGCCATTAACGCCTATTTGTCCAACTTCGCCAAGGGCGAATTGCTCAGGCGATCCCAGCCTTGCGGCGCACTGGCGGGATTGCGGGCGTTGCGCTATGGCGGCCGGCAATGGATGTCGTCACGCGATTCCGAGAGGCGCCGGGCCTGCCCATGGTTCAATCTTTTCTTTCCGACGGCGTGCGCATCGCCTTCGTCGACGTCGCGCTCGAGGCGCCCGATCGCGGCCAGCCGATCCTGCTGATCCACGGCTTCGCCTCCAACCATCGCATCAATTGGGTCAATCCGCGCTGGGTCGAGACCCTGTCTAAGGCGGGCCGGCGCGTCGTCGCCTTCGACAATCGCGGCCATGGCGAGAGCGAAAAGCTCTACGATCCCGAGGCCTATCGCTCGCAGACGATGGCGCGCGACGCGGCGAACCTGCTCGGATATCTCGAAATCGAGCGGGCTGACGTGATGGGCTATTCCATGGGAGCGCGCATCGCGAGCTTCCTCGCGCTCGCCAATCCCGCCCGCGTTCGCGCGCTGATCCTCGGCGGCCTCGGCGATCGTCTGGTCCAAGGCGTCGGCCTGCCCGTCGGCATCGCCGAGGCGATGGAGGCGCCGTCCCTGGACGCTCTGAGCGATCCCATGCAGCGCGCGTTCCGCGCCTTCGCCGAGCAGACGAAGAGCGACCGCGCGGCGCTCGCCGCCTGCATCCGCGGCTCGCGCCAGACCCTGAGCGAGGCCGAGGTCGGGGCGATCGCTTGTCCCGCGCTCGTCGCCGTCGGAACGCGCGACGAAGTGGCGGGCGATCCGCATCGCCTCGCGGCGATGTTCCCGCGCGGCGAAGCGCTGGAGATACCAGGGCGGGACCACAACCTGGCGGTCGGAGACAAAGTCTATAAGGCGGGCGTGCTGGCCTTTTTGACGAGGGTCAACGACGCTTCGTCAGTCCTGAGGTGAGACAGGTAACCGTCACGACGATCGTCGCGTCCGAGGATAGGCTGATAAGTCGAATTGCAAAGGCGGCCCTGCATGACGAGAACCTGCGCGACGAAATCAGACCCGCTCCCATCGCCTTCGTCCGCGACCGTTCCGATCCGATCGGCCGAGGCCTCCGCTCGCGAGGCGCTCGACGCGATTCTACGGGTCCGTGAAGACGTCCGGCGCGAGTCCGAGCGCGTGCTGAAGAGCTGGGACGCCGCGATCGCGCTTCCCGCCTACCGTCCGTCCGCCATGAACCTCGCGCGCTACCTGGCCCTTCGACGCCACGATCTCTCCGACTTGCAGCCCTCGCTCTCGGCGCTCGGCCTTTCTTCGCTCGGGCGCTGCGAGGGCCATGTCATGGCCAATCTCGATGCGGTCGCCGCGGCGCTGTCGCGCATCTGCGGCGCCGACGCCGAACCCTTTCCGGCCGCCGAGCTTTGGTCGGAGGGCGAGCGTCGGCTCGCCGCCCAACGCCGCGCGCTGTTCGGCCGGCACAATAACGCGACGGCGATCATGGTCACTTTGCCCAGCGAAGCGGCGACGGACGCCGCCTTGGTCGAGACTTTCGTCGCCGCCGGATTGGATTGCGCGCGGATCAACTGCGCGCACGACGACGAGCCGGCGTGGGCCGCCATGGTCAAGCACGTCAAGCAGGCCGCCAAGAAACATGGCCGCGATTGCAAAATCCTGATGGACCTGCCCGGACCGAAATGTCGCGTCGAAACGCTTTGGCCGAAGAAGCCCGAGCGGGTTCATGTGGGGGATTGCTTTCGCCTGGCGGTTTCTCCTGGCGAAGGCGACGTCGACGCCATGCCCGTCGTCACCGTCAGCTTTCCGGAAGTCGTCGCGCGTCTGCCTTTGCAGGCGCAGGTTTGGATCGACGACGGCAAGATCCGCGCCCGCGTCGTGGGCGTGGTGGGAAAGGACCGGATCGTCGAGGTCGTCGGCGCTCGCGCCAAGGGCGAAAAGCTTCGACTGGAAAAGGGCGTCAATTTTCCCGGGACGCCGCTCGATCTGCCCGCCCTTTCCGCCGACGACTTCGCGGCGCTGCCCGCCATCGCCAAGCATGCGGACATGGCCGGCTTCTCCTTCGTCCAGCGGCCTGAGGATATCGTCGATCTCGACCGGGCGATCGAATCGGCCAGGCCCGGTCGGTCGGCGATGCCGCTCATCCTCAAGATCGAAACGCCCGAGGCCGTGCGCAATCTGCCGCGTCTGATTGTTCAGGCGGGGGGGACGCGCCCGACCGCCGTGATGATCGCGCGCGGCGACCTTGCGGTGGAACTCGGACACATCCGCATGGCGGAGATCCAGGAAGAAATCCTCTGGCTTTGCGAAGCCGCGCGGATTCCCGTCGTCTGGGCGACGCAGGTCCTCGACGATCTCGTGAAAGAGGGGCTGCCCAGCCGGGCGGAAACCACTGACGCCGCGATGGCCCAACGGGCCGAGTGCGTCATGCTCAACAAGGGTCCGCACGTCGTCGAAGCCATTCGCTTCTTGTCGGACATCATCGGCAAGATGAGCCGTCACCAAAGCAAGAAATACGCTCTCCTCGGCGCGTTGCACTCCTGGCCGCTCGACGCGCTCGCTATCGAAGGGCGCCCGCGCGCCGGCGCGACGAAGCCGCGCGCTTCGGCGAAGACCGTAGCGGCGGCGGGCGCTTGATCCTCGCCGACCCGCGAGCGCTGGACAGGGAAAATGGAACGGCCGACCTTCGCGGCCCAAATGCGACGATCACGAAACCCGGGAGGTTTGCGATGCGATTTTCGTTACGGTGGGCGCCCTTCGTCGTCGTCGCGATTTTCGCGTCGCTCGCCGGACCGGCGTTCGCGACCTCGCTCGACGACGCGATCGCCGCTTACAAGAAGAACGACTTCGCCGGGGCGGCCGGGCTCTTCACGCAATTGGCCGAGAGCGGCGACCCGCAAGCCCAGCACAATCTCGGATATCTCTATCATGTCGGAAAAGGCGTCGCCCAGAACGACGTTCAGGCGATGATCTGGTACCGAAAAGCCGCCGATCAGGGATACGCTCCTTCCCAATACAATGTCGGCGTCATGTTCGAAGAAGGCCAGGGCGTCCGCGCCGACGCCGATCAGGCGATCGCATGGTACACGAAGGCCGCCAATCAGAACTATCTGACGGCGGAGCAGAGGCTCGCCGATCTCTATATCTCGCGCCGCGACTTCGCCAACGCGCTGATCTGGGTGCGCAAAGCCGCCGATCGGGGCGATCCGGCCGAGCAGTTCAACCTCGGTTCGTTCTATTTCAACGGCTGGGCGGTGCCCAAGGACAATGCGCAGGCCCGCCTTTGGTACTCCAAGGCGGCCGCTCAAGGCTTCGAGGCCGCCGTAAGCGTCCTGAAGAAGATGCCGTGAGCGGCGGCGTCCCGGACGAGAGGTTGCTCCCGCCGAGGCGGAGAGCGTCGAAAAGGTCGTGACAAATCGGGCAAAAGCGGTGAAGCTGCGAGCAACAAACGCCAAAATGAATTCCAGGGCGGATGACGCAGCCGATGGGGCCTCCGAATCTAGACGCAACGGAAGCGCGCGCCTGCTCGCCTTCCCGCGCGTCCGCCTCGCCCGCACTGCTTTCGATCCAAGGCTTGACGATCCGGTTCGGCGGCATCGTCGCGCTCGACAATGTCGATTTCGAAGTCGCGCGCGGTGAGATCTGCGGGCTGATCGGCCCGAACGGCGCCGGCAAGACCACGCTCTTCAACTGCCTGTCGCGACTCTATCAGCCGCAGAGCGGTTCGATCCGCTTCGAGGGCCGCGCCATCGAGCGGCTCGCCAAGCATGAGATCGCGCGCCTCGGCATCGCCCGGACGTTCCAGAACCTGGCGCTGTTCGGCACGATGACGGCGCTCGAGAACGTCATGATCGGGACGCATGCGATTGCGCAGGGCGGATTTCTCGTCAATGCGCTGGCCCTGCCGTACGCCAGGCGCGAGGAGCGGCGCATCCGCGAACGCGCGATGGCCTTGATCGAGGAATTCGGCCTGACCGCGGTCGCGAACGCCTTGGTTCATGAGCTCCCCTTCGGCACGCGCAAGCGGGTGGAGCTCGCGCGCGCGCTGGCGCTCGAGCCGAGACTGCTCCTGCTCGACGAGCCGGCCGCGGGGCTCAATCACGAGGAGGTCGACGCGCTCAGGCTCGAAATTCAGGGGATTCGCGATCGGCGCGGCGTCAGCGTGCTGCTGGTCGAGCATCACATGAACCTGGTGATGCGCGTTTCCGATCAGGTCGTCGCGCTCGATTTCGGCCGGGTCATCGCGAACGGCGCGCCCGCCGAGGTTCGCTGCAATCCCGACGTGATCCGCGCCTATCTCGGGGACGCGAACTGATGGCGGCGCTGTTGCAGACGCGCGGCCTGCGGGCGTTCTACGGCCAGACGCAAGCGCTCTTCGACGTCGATCTCGTGGTCGAGCAAGGCGGCGTCACCGCCGTGCTCGGCGCCAACGGCGCCGGCAAGACGACGCTGCTGCGCGCGCTTTGCGCGATGACGCGGCGCGAAGGCGAGATCTTTTTGGACGGCGAGGCCTTCGCTCCCAGAGAGGCCGAGGACGCCGCGCGCCGGGGAATCGCGCACGCGCCCGACGGCCGCGGCACGTTTCTCGACCTGACCGTCGACGAAAATCTGCGTTTGGGCGCCTATACGCGAAGGGACCGGGCGGGCGTCGCCCGCGATCTCAGGCGCGCTTTCGACTATTTCCCGCGCCTCGAGGAGCGGCGCGGCCAGCAGGCCGGGACATTGTCGGGCGGCGAGCAGCAAATGCTGGCGATTTCGCGCGCCCTGATGCTGCGGCCGCGGCTGTTGCTGCTGGACGAGCCGTCGTTCGGCCTCGCGCCGCTCGTCGTGAAGGACATCTTCCGCATCCTCGCCGCGATCAACCGGGAAGAACGCGTCAGCATGCTCATCGTCGAGCAAAACGCCAATCTCGCGCTCGATCTGGCCGATCGCGCCTATCTCCTGGAGACGGGCCGCGTCGCCTTTCACGGCGCCTCGAGCGTGGTGCGCGCCGATGAATCGGTGCGCCGCGTCTATCTCGGTTACTGAGGGGGAGGGGATGTTCGCGTTCGTCCATCAAATCCTTTCCGGCCTGGCGATGGGCAGCGTCTACGCCAGCGTCGCGCTGGCGATCGTCATGATTTACCAGGCGACGCGCCTGGTGAATTTCGCGCAGGGCGAAATGGCGATGTTCTCGACCTATCTGGCCTGGGCGATGATCGACGCCGGCTTGCCCTATTGGGTCGCGTTCTTCCTCACGGTCGTCATCTCCTTCATCCTCGGCGCGGCGATCGAGCGGCTCGTCATCCGTCGCTTCGACGGCGCGCCGGTGCTGACCGTGGTTATCGTCTTTATCGGGCTGTTGGTCATCATCAACAGCCTGGCCGGCTGGCTCTTCACCTATTCCATCAAGAGCTTCGAAAGCCCGTTCCCGGAAACGGCCCGTTTCGGCGCCGGCTATATCTCGCCGCACGAAATGGGCGCCATGGCCGTGACGTTGGCGATGCTCGTGCTGATCTACGTCTTTTTCCGCTTCACGCCGCTCGGGCTGGCGATGCGCGCGGCGGCGCAGAACCCGATTTCCGCGCGGCTCGTCGGCATCAGCGTCGGCCGGATGTTGGCGATCGGCTGGGGGCTCGCCGCGGCCGTCGGCGCGGTCGCGGGGATGATGGCGGCGCCGATCGTCTACCTCGATCCCAACATGATGGGCGGAATCCTGCTTTACGGGTTCGCCGCCGCGTTGCTCGGCGGAATCGACAACCCCTGGGGCGCCGTTCTCGGCGGCTTCATCGTCGGCGTGCTCGAGAATATCGCCGGCGCCTATCTCGTCGGAGCCGAAATCAAGCTTTCGGTGGCGCTCGCGATCATCATCGGCGTGCTCGTGGCCAGACCCTCCGGCCTGTTCGGCCGGGTGATCGCAACGCGTGTTTGAAAGGAGCCCTCGCATGCCTGATGCGCGACCCGCTGCGACGCTTGAACAGGCCGCGACACGGCGCGCGCGCGTTGCGGCGATCGGGCTCGCGCTCGCCTGCGTCCTTGCGCTGCCGTTCGCGGCGAGCGGCTACCAGACCTTTCAATTATCCCAGGTTGTCATCTATGCGATCGCGCTTCTCGGCCTCAACCTGCTGACCGGCTACAATGGGCAGATCTCGCTCGGTCACGGCGCCTTCTTCGCGATCGGCGGCTATGTCGCGGCGATCCTGATCGTCAAGTTCGCCGTCCCCTATGGCCTGGCGATCCCGATCGTGGGAGCCGTGTGCTTCGCCGCCGGCTTCCTGTTCGGCCTGCCGGCGTTGCGCCTGGGCGGGCTCTATCTCGCGTTGGCGACGTTCGCCTTGGCCGTGGCGACGCCGCAGCTTCTCAAGTTCAAGGCGTTCGACGCCTACACCGGCGGCGTCCAGGGCCTGCTGCTGGCCAAGCCGAAGGCGCCGCTGGGGCTGCCGTTGACCCGCGACCAATGGCTCTACTTTCTGTGCTTGGGCTGCGCGATTCCCCTGTTCTGGGCCGCCGCCAATCTCGTCAACAGCCGCATCGGCCGCGCGCTCGTCGCGATCCGCGATCATCCGATCGCGGCCGAGACGATGGGCGTCGACGCCGCGCTGTACAAGACCACGACGTTCGGCCTCAGCGCCGCCTATACCGGCGTCGCCGGCGCGTTGATGAGCCTGATCGTAGGCTTTGTCTCGCCCGACAGTTTCGGCTTGTTTCTTTCGCTTTCGCTCCTCGTCGGAATCGTCGTCGGCGGTCTGGCGTCGATCCCCGGCGTCATGGTCGGCGCGCTGTTCATCGAGTTCACGCCCAATATCGCCGACCGGATTTCGGACGTGCTGGGCGAAAGCGCCAAGGCGATGCCCTGGGCGATCTACGGAGTTCTGCTTATCTTGATCATGTACGCCGCGCCGTCGGGCGCCGCGGGCGCGGCCAAGAGGCTGGCGCGGGCGGCCCAACGGCTGCGGGGCAGGGGTTAGCAAGCTCAAACGCGACGCGTTTAGAACGCGCGCGCAACACGAGGGAGGAAGCCATGTTCTCACGACGCGCAATCCTGAAAGCGGGCGGCGCCGGCGCGGCGGCGCTGGCGATGCGGCCTTGGGCCGCCTTCGCGGCGAACGCGCCGGGGGTGACCGACACGGAGATCAAGATCGGCCAGACGATGCCCTACAGCGGACCGGCGTCGGCCTATGGCGCGATCGGCCGCGCCGAGGCGGCCTATTTCAAGATGCTCAACGAGCAGGGCGGCGTGAACGGGCGCAAGATCAATTTCATCAGCCTCGACGACGGCTACAGCCCGCCCAAGACGGTCGAGCAGATCCGCCGCCTCGTCGAACAGGAGCAGGTCGCGCTGATCTTCAACAGCCTGGGAACCCCGTCCAATTCGGCGATCCGCGACTATCTCAACGAAAACAAGGTGCCGCAGCTCTTCGTCGCCACCGGCGCGAGCAAGTTCGGCGATTTCGAGCATTTCCCATGGACCATGGGCTACAACCCGAGCTACCAGACCGAGGCGCGCATCTACGCCAAGCATATCCAGGCGAACACGCCGAACGCGAAAGTCGGCGTGCTCTATCAGAACGACGATTTCGGCAAGGACTATCTCATCGGCCTGAAGGACGTGTTCGGCGCGAAATACGCCAGCGTCGTGGTCAAGGAGGCGTCCTACGAGACGTCCGAGCCGACGGTCAATTCGCAGATCATCGACCTGCAGAGTTCGGGCGCCGACACGTTCGTCATCGCCGCGACGCCGAAATTCGCCGCCCAGGCGCTGCGCAAGGCTTATGACGTCGGCTGGAAGCCCGTCGAATACCTGACCAACGTTTCGATCTCCGTCGGTTCCGTGCTGAAGCCGGCCGGGCTCGAGAAATGCGTCGGCGCGATGACTGGCGCCTACGGCAAAGAGCCGACCGACCCGAAATGGAAAGACGATCCGGGCCTGCAGATCTGGCGCGACTTCATGAACAAATACATGCCGGGCGCCGATCAGACCGATGTCAACAATGTCTATGGCTACGGCGCCGCCGCGACGATGGTGCAAGTGCTGAAGCAATGCGGCGCCGACCTGTCGCGCGAGCGCATCATGAAAGAGGCGGCGAACCTGAAGGATTTCGAACTGCCGACCCTGCTGCCCGGCATGAAGCTCAACACCTCGCCGACCAATTACAATCCCATCCGCCAGATGCAGCTGGCGCGCTTCACCGGACAGAGCTGGGAGCTGTTCGGAGAACTGATCAGCGGCTGACCGTGTGAGCGGGCGGGCGGGCCACGTTAGCGCCGCCCGCCGGTTCGCGCGATCGCCGCCGGGCGGGACACCTTGACTTTGTGCGGCGCATCATCGATATACCCTTCACCGCTCGAATTGCGGTCGATGCGCGCCGGTTGCGTGAAGGGCAAAGCTGTCCTCCTACCGAGCGCCTGTTCGTAAATCCGCTCGACCGCCCGGACACGCAGGGCGTCCCCCCTTAACGAATATTTGCCGCGGCGCGGATTCTCCGCGCCTTTGCGGCTGTTTGAAAGACACACCATTGGAAAATTTTAACGGCTTCGGCCTCGCCGCGCCGCTTGTGACCGCTTTGGCCAAAATGGGCTACGCCAAGCCGACGCCGATTCAGGCGCAGGCCATTCCCGTCCTGATGAACGGACGCGATCTCATCGGCATCGCCCAGACCGGCACCGGCAAGACGGCGGCCTTCGCGCTGCCGATCCTCAATCGCCTCATCGCCGACAAGCGTCCTGCGCCGCAGGGCGGAGCGCGCGTGCTGGTGCTCAGCCCGACGCGCGAACTCGCCAGCCAAATCGCGCAGAGCTTTCGCGACCTCTCGGCCGGCTTGCCCCTCAACATCGCCGTGGTGTTCGGCGGCGTGCCGCACGGCGCGCAGATCCGGGCTCTGGCGCGCGGGCTGGACGTGCTGGTGGCGACGCCGGGACGTCTCGTCGATCATCTCGACGCGCGCGTCGCGCAACTTCGCGACGTCGAATTCTTCGTCCTCGACGAGGTCGACCAGATGCTCGATCTCGGCTTCATCAAGCCGATCCGCCGCGTCGTGCGCGATCTGCCGAGGAAGAGGCAGAACCTGTTCTTCTCCGCGACCATGCCGGCCGACATCCGCGCACTTGCGGGCGAATTGCTGCATGATCCCGCGGAAGTCTCGGTGACGCCCGCCGCCAAGACCGCCGACCGCGTCGAGCAGACGATCATCTACGTCGACGCGCCGCGCAAGCGCGACATGCTGGTGGAGCTGTTCGCCGACGCCGCGCTGACGCGCACGATCGTGTTCACGCGCACCAAACACGGCGCCGACAAGGTCGCCCGGACGCTCGACGAGGCGGGAATCAGCGCGCTCGCCATTCACGGCAACAAGAGCCAGGGCCAGCGCGAGCGCGCCCTCGCCGCGTTCCGCTCGGGCGCGGCGCGCGCGCTGGTGGCCACCGACATCGCCGCGCGCGGCATCGACATCGACGGCGTCAGCCATGTCGTCAATTTCGAGCTGCCGGAGGTCGCCGAGGCCTATGTCCATCGCATCGGCCGCACCGCGCGCGCTGGCAAGGCGGGCCAGGCGATCTCGCTGTGCGACGCCTCGGAGCGCGATTTGCTTCGCGCCATCGAACGCCTGACGCGGCTGCGCCTGTTCTCGCTCGATCGTCGCGGCGAGAAAGGCCCCGCGCCGGCGCCGGTCGTGCGCAAGGCCGAGACGACGCCCGCGCCGGATCGGCCGCACCACGCGCCGCACCGCGATCCGCGCTCGGCGAACCAGCAGCCGCATCGCGCGCGCCAGGGCCGTCGCGCGCGGCCGGCTTACCAAGCCAAGAGCGCGCCGGCGCGCTGAGCCGACGCCGCCCCACGAAGTCGAAGCAACGGAACGCGCCGGCGCCCCGGCGCGCTTTCCCGCGTGCTCGCGAAGCGGCGTTTCTTACGCTGCGGACGCGCTAAATAACGTTGACAATGACGGAAATCTTGGCCGTATTGCTCTAGCGCAATTCCAAATCGGGAATCGATGGGAAGATCGCCGCCGAAAGGGGCCGTCGGCGAATCAAACGACGTAGGGGGCAACATGCGCATTCGCAAACTCGTCGCCGTTCTGGCGACCGCCAGTCTGGCGTTCTGGACTCCGTCGATCATGCCGGCCAAGGCGATCATGGTCCTCGGACCCTGCGGCGTTCCGGTAACGCAATATCGCACGATCGATAGCGCCTTCGCAGCGCCCATTATTGCCCCTTGTCCGACGCCGCACGCGCCCTCGCCGTGGCCGGTCATCGTCGTTTTCGTCGGCACGGCCAGCGTCATGCTGAACGCGGCGATCGTTTGGAACACGCAGTGCCGCGAACTGACGAGCCAGGAGGCGCTGACGTCGGCGTTCCTGCCGCTGGTCGGCATCGCGTTCGACGCGCAAGCGAGCAAGTGCCGCCACTGACGCCGGCCGGCGCTTCGGCGGCGCGTGAGGAAAATTGAAGGGCGCGCGCGCCCTTCAATCCAGCTGACGCAGAGCGTTAGCGCGCCTTGGCTTCGGCTTTGCGCTTGCGCTTGGCGAGCGTGCGCAGGCGCAACGCGTTGAGCTTAATGAAGCCGGCCGCGTCGTTGTGATCGTAGGCGACCGCGCCTTCCTCGAAGGTGACGAGATCCTGGTCGTAGAGCGAGTTCGGGCTGTCGCGGCCGATCGTATAGACGCCGCCTTTATAGAGCTTCAGCCGCACGCGGCCCGCGACGAAGTCCTGGCTCTTGTCGATCAGCGTCTGCAACAATTCGCGCTCGGGCGCGAACCAGAAGCCGTTGTAGATGAGCTCGGCGTATTTGGGCATCAGCTCGTCCTTGAGATGCGCCGCGCCGCGATCGAGCGTGATCGATTCGATCGCGCGATGCGCGGTCAGAAGGATCGTGCCGCCGGGCGTCTCGTACATGCCGCGCGACTTCATGCCGACGAAGCGGTTCTCGACGAGGTCGAGCCGGCCGATGCCGTTGTCGTGGCCGAGTTTGTTGAGGGCGGTGAGCAGCGCGGCGGGCGAAAGGCGCTCGCCGTCGATGGCGACGGGATCGCCCTTCTCGAAGGCGATCTCGACGACGGTCGGCTTGTCCGGCGCCGATTCGGGATCGACGGTGCGCGAATAGACATAGCTAGGCGTCTCCAGAGCGGGGTCTTCGAGCACCTTGCCCTCGGAAGAGACGTGCAGGAGATTGGCGTCGGTGGAGAACGGCGCTTCGCCGCGCTTGTCCCTCGCGATCGGGATTTGATGCTGTTCGGCGAAAGCGATCAACGCCGTGCGCGAGGCGAACTCCCATTCGCGCCACGGCGCGATCACCTTGATGTCCGGCTCCAGCGCATAGGCGCTCAGTTCGAAGCGCACCTGATCGTTGCCCTTGCCGGTGGCGCCGTGGGCGATCGCGTCGGCGCCGACCTGCCGCGCGATTTCGACCAGGCGCTTGGCGATGAGCGGGCGCGCGATCGAGGTTCCCAGGAGATATTGCCCCTCGTATTGCGCATTGGCGCGAAACATCGGGAAGACGTAGTCGCGCACGAATTCCTCGCGCAGGTCCTCGATGAAAATGTTCTCAGGCTTGACGCCCAGCAGCTCCGCCTTCTTGCGCGCGGGCTCCAGCTCCTCGCCCTGGCCGAGATCGGCGGTGAAGGTGACGACCTCGCAGCCATAGGTGGTTTGCAGCCATTTGAGGATGATCGAGGTGTCGAGGCCGCCGGAATAGGCCAGAACGACGCGCTTCACATTGGACTTGGGTTTGAACATGAGATTGTGAACCGGGGGTAGGGGACTTCGGGAAGACTCGAGGGGCGATCGAAGCGAATTTTCGAGCGGTCCCCGCCGTCATGGCCCGGCTTGTCCCGGCCATGACGGCGAGGGCGGCGCCCGGGAACTCGTCCCGGCTGCATCCGCGGCCCTTATAGACCGGCGCGGCCGGCGCGCAACCCTTCAGGGCTCGCCGCGTCGCCAAATTAGCCGGCGGGCGAGGACGATGACGATGAGGGAAATCAGTCCGCCGAGCAGCACGTCGGACAGAAAATGTCCGCCGAACGCCAAGCGAAGACCGCTGGCGCCGGCGCCGAACAGCAGCGCAGCCCCGATCGCCAACGGTCTCAGTTGGGGGGCGCCAGGCTCGCCGGCGCGACCATCCAGAAGCCTTGAGCGGCTTCGCCGGAAGCAAACGCGCAATTCTTTTCGCACGCGCCGTCGAAACGATACCAAGGCCGAAATTCATCGGACCCGCCGAATTCTCGGACATGGACGGGGCGGGGCCGATGCGCGTGGCTCTTCAGGCCGGAATTGACGATGAGTCCGGGGCCGATCGCCATCGTCGCGGCAAGGAAGACAAGCGCGCGGCCTGTCGGCGCATAGGGAACCGCGACGCCAAAGCGACGCAAACCATAGAGAACCGCGAACCCGATCAGCAGCGCGTAGGGCGACACGCGGAAGAAATCGCGCCCGAAACGCTCCAGCCCGTCGCGGCCGATAAAGCCGCCCCGGTCGTAGAAGTAATGCGAGACGGCGAGATCGATTCCCGGCCAGAGCGCGAAGACGACGAGCGTGAGAAAAGTGAGTCCAAGCAGGACGAGGAGCCAACGCGTCATGCCTTACAGCACCTTGTAGACTTGGCCGGTCTGCCGGCCCTCGACGCTGCGGCTGAAGGCGCGCGCAGCGCGAAGCGCGGGCACGGGATCGAACCCGCGGAAGAACGGCGCATAGACGTTCATCGACTCCTCGAACACCGTCGGGCTCACGACATTGACGCGAAGCCCGCGCGGCAGTTCGATCGCCGCCGCGCGGACGAAGCTTTCCAGCGCCCCATTGACCATGCTCGCCGAGGAACCGGCGACGATCGGCTCGTCGGCGAGGACGCCGGCGATCAACGTGATCGAGCCGCCGTCGCGCAGCGCCTCGCGCGCCGCCAGGGTGAGGTTCACCTGGCCCATCAGCTTGTTGGCGAGACCGAGCCCATAGGCTGATTGCGCGATCGGCGCCGGCGCGATGGCGCTCAGCGGCGCGAAATTCACCGCGCCCGCCGCGCAGACGACCGCGTCGAGCGGCCCGGCCGCCTTGAGCCCCGCCGCGATACTCTCGGGATCGCAGATGTCGAGACGGATGTCGCCGGACTTCGAGCCGGCGGCGAGGATCTCGTGGCGCTCGCCCAGTTCGGCGACGATCGCGCGCCCCAGCACGCCGCTGGCGCCTACGACGAGAATGCGCAAACGAGGCGCGTCGGACATTTTCGGACTCCTTGGACGGAACGGGCGCGACACTAGCGGAAGCGTTTCCTCAGGGCAAAGCGCGAATTGATCAAGCGCGAATTGATCGGCGCGGCCCGGAAGGCGCGCGCGTTGCTTCGCTTGTCGGCCGCGATATAAAGACGGGCGCCGGCGAGCGGCGTCGGGGGAAGCCTATGTTTCGGCTGGACGAGAAACTCGCGCGCATTCGCGCCGGCGCCTATCGACGCTCTGACTTCATCATCGCCGACGCCAAAGATCCAGACATGGGGCCGGGCCTGCATGGCGTCGGCCCGGCGCGTGAGCGCGACGGATCGTCGACGCGCTTTCGCACGCGCGCCGAATTCGTCGCGTCGATCGAGGCGGTGATCCGGCAGGACATCGTCGACATCATGCTGACCTCGGCGTCCAACCTCGAGGGCCTCGTCGCGCGCGACGCCTTCGCGGGAACCGGCGTCAAGCCGGCGATCCGCGCCAATGATACGACTGATATCTGGGGTCTGCGCGGCGCGAGCTACGCAAAAAGCCCGTCGCGTCCGTTTCGCACGGCTTCGCTCTCGCGCGTGCGCTCGGGAGGGACGACGCCGCAACCCAGCGCCAAGATCGCGCTGACCGATCTCGGGCTCTATTCTCTTACCTTCACCAATGACCTGGAGGCGGATGTCGCCTCCCTGGAAGCGTTCCGCGAATTTCGCGCCGATGCGGCCGCCAACGATTTCCACTATTTCCTCGAAGTCTTTAATCCGAACGTCGCCGGCGTCGCGCCGGAGCTAAGCCCGCATTTCGTCAACGACGCGATCGTGCGCTGCCTGGCCGGCCTCGTCGAGGCCGAGCGGCCGCGATTTCTCAAGATCGCCTATAACGGTCCCAGAGCGCTCGAGGAACTGGCTTCGTTCGATCCGGGTCTCGTCGTCGGCGTGCTCGGCGGCGGCGCCGGGACGACGCGCGATTGTTTCGAACTGATCCATCAAGCCGAAAAATACGGCGCTCGCGTCGCGCTGTTCGGGCGCAAGATCAACCTTGCCGAATCGCCGCTCGACATCATTCGCCTCATGCGCGCGGTCGCGGACGGCGCGCTCGAGCCTGGCGAGGCGGTCAAGGCCTATCACGATGCGTTGCGGCGCGAGAGCGCGACGCCGATCCGCGATCTGGCGGCGGACAACGAGATCACCGAAGCCGCTCTCAGAAAGGGTTGAGGACCGGCCGATGAAGAACCGTCGGGGCATAGCGACGGCGGGCACCTGGTGCGTCGACTACAACAAGTCGATCGCCGACTGGCCGGCGGAGGACACGACCAACGAGGTCCTCGCCATGGATCGCCAAGGCGGCGGATCCGCCTGCAACATGGCGATCGACATCAAGCGGCTCGACCCCGCTTTTCCCGTCGAGACGATGGGCGTCATCGGCGACGACGACAATGCGCGCTTTCTTCTTGCGCAATGCGACGCCTTCGGCGTCGAGCGCAAAGGGCTCGTCAGCCTGCCCGGCGGCGCGACGATGAGCGTCGACGCCTTCAACGTCCTCTCCACCGGCCGGCGCACGCACTTCTACCACCAGGGCGTCGCCGCCTTGATGAACCCCGAACATTTCGATTTTTCGCATTCGCGCGCGCGCTTCCTGCATCTCGGTCTTCCCGGCGCCCACGTCCGGATGGACGCGCCCTGGCGCTGCGAAGGCAACGGCTGGGTCGCGACGCTGCGCGCGGCGCGCCAATGCGGCCTCGCCACCAACCTCGAGCTGATGTCGACCTCGCGCGACAAGCTCGCGGCGCTGGCGCGGCCGTGCCTGCCGCATCTCGACATGCTCATCGTCAATGATTTCGAGATCGGCGCCGTCGCCGATGTCGAGACGCGCGATTCGAGCGGGGCGAGTCCGGAAGCGATCGCGCGCGCCCTCGACGCGGCGCTGTCGCTCGGCGCGATGGGCCTCGTCGTCGCGCATTTTCCAGAGGGCGCGATCGCGGCGACGCGCGAAGGGGGACGGTTCGCTCTGGGGTCTCTGGCGATGCCGGGGGAAGCCATCGCCGGCGTCAACGGCGCGGGCGACGCTTTCGCCGCGGGCATGCTTTACGGCCTGCACGAGGGCTGGCCGATCGAAAAAGGCCTGCGGCTCGCCCATTCCTGCGCGGCCGCGTCGATGCGCGCGGTTTCGACGACCGCGCGGGTGGCGCCGGTCGCGGAGTGTTTGGCGCTCGCGGAAAAATGGGGCTTGCGGCCGGCGCCGGCTTGACGCGCGGCGCGCCCTGTGAGAGGCGCGGAGCCGTTGTTTCGTCAAGCGGAAGTCGGGTCGTCGTGGCGCCTTATCCCCACCGCATCATCTTCGTGCGCCATGGCGAAACGTCCTATAACGCAGAGAGCCGGCTCCAGGGCCAGCGCGACATTCCGCTCAACGGCAGAGGGCGCGAGCAGGCGAGCGCGATCGGACGCGCTCTGCGCGACGAACTGGCGGGCGAACTCGCGCGGCTCGACGCCGCCGGCGCCTTCTACGCTTCGCCGCTCATCCGCACGCGACAAACGATGGAGCTCGCGCGCGCCGCGATGGGCTTCGCGCCCGCGCGCTATCATCTCTCGCCGACGCTGATGGAGCTGACGTTCGGCGACTGGGAGGGGCTGACGTGGCCCGATGTCGAGGCGCGCGATTCGGCGGGCGCCAGGGCGCGCGAGGCCGACAAATGGCACTTCGCCCCGCCGCGCGGCGAGAGCTACGCCATGCTCGTCGAACGCCTCAGGCCCTGGCTCGCGGGGCGAGAGGGGGACTGCTTCATCGCCTCGCACGGCGGCGTCGCCCGCGCGTTCATGGTCATTCTCGCCGGCGTTTCCAGCGCAGCCGCGGAAAACGCCAACATCTGGCAGGGGCGGGCGCTGATCTTCGACAAGGGCGGGTATGGGTGGATCGGGTAGGGGATCCCTACGCCGCCAGCGCCAGCCGCCGCCCGACCATTTCGCGCAGGGCCGCCAGGTCGCGAGCGAAAATGCGTATGCCTTCGCTGAGCTTTTCCGTCGCCATCGCGTCCTCGTTGAGCATCCAGCGGAAGCGCTTTTCGTCCATGGCGACGCGAGCCGGCGCGGGGCCCGGCGCGTCCGGCGACATCGCGCGCGCAAGCGGCCCTTCGTCGCGCGCGAGCTCATCGAGCAACTGCGGCGAAATGGTCAGCCGGTCGCAGCCCGCCAGCGCTTCGATTTCGCCGGCGTTGCGGAACGAGGCGCCCATCACCACGGTCGAGACGCCGTAGGCCTTGTAATAGGCGTAGATCGCGCGCACCGACGCGACGCCCGGATCGGTCTCGCCCGTGTAGGGCCCGCCGCCCGCCTTGACGTGCCAATCGAGGATGCGCCCGACGAACGGCGAGATAAGGAAGGCCCCGGCGTCGGCGCAGGCGATGGCCTGGGCGAGCGAGAAGATCAGCGTCAGATTGCAATCGATTCCCTCGCGCTGCAGCGCGGCGGCGGCCTGCGCGCCTTCCCAGGTCGCGGCGACCTTGATGAGAATGCGCTCGCGGCCGACGCCGCGCTCGGCGTAGGCGGCGATCAGCGCCTTGGCCTTGGCGATCGTGCCCGCGGCGTCGAAAGAGAGGTCGGCGTCGACTTCGGTCGAGACGCGGCCGGGAACGATCCGGGTCAGCTCGGCGCCGAAATTGATCGCGAGTCGATCAGTCACCGCGCCGGCCGGGGCGCCGGCCCTGCGCCCCCAGGCGACCGCCTCGTCGACGAGATGCGAATAAGCCGGCAATTGAGCGGCCTTGAAAATGAGCGTGGGATTGGTGGTCGAGTCGACGGGCTTGAAGATGCGAATCGAGTCCATGTCGCCGGTGTCGGCGACGACCGTGGTCATGGCCCGCAATTGATCCAGTTTGCTCGGCATAGCTGGGCTCCATTGGTCACGGCCAGTATGTGGCCCGGCAGGGGCCGGGCGCAAGGCGAGAGGAGAGCGCGGCAGTCATGGCGTTCCCTCTCCCCGCGCGCCGGCAGGGGGCCGCGCCCGACGGAGCGGCGCGCCTGAAGCGCCGTTCGCTGCTGCGCGACAGGCGCCGCCGGCGAAAACTGCGGCTCAAACCGGCGGTCTTCGACGCGTCAGTTGCTGTAGATCATACCGAGAGCCGCGGGGAGCTTCATGGTGTGGCCGCATGAGGCGTCGCCGCGGCGGAACATCCGATCGAGGCGCCATCCCAACAGTCAATGGGGCGAGATCGGGGGGCTAGCCGTGCAAGAACCGGACAAGGTCTCCAAGGCAGTCGACGCCTTGGCCCATCGCGCGCTGGCGATGCATGCGCGCTATCGCGGCAAGATCCAAACCCAATCCAAGGTTCCGGTTGGCGACCTGCGAGACTTCGCGATTTGGTACACTCCGGGGGTCGCCGAGCCCTGCCGAGCGATCGCGGCCGACCCGGAATCGGTGTTCGCCTACACCAATCGGGGCAACGCCGTCGCCATCGTTTCGGACGGCTCGCGCGTGCTCGGCCTCGGCGACATCGGTCCCGAGGCAGGCCTGCCGGTCATGGAAGGCAAGGCCCTCCTCTTCAAGCTGCTGGGGGGCGTCGATGCGACGCCGCTCTGCATCCGCGCGCGCGAAGCCGCCGATATCGTGCGCGCGGTCGAACTGATCGAGCCGTCGTTCGGCGGAATCAATCTCGAAGACATTTCGCAGCCGAAGTGCTTTGGAGTGCTCGACGAGGCGCGTCGGCGGGTCTCCATTCCGGTCTGGCATGACGATCAGCAGGGCTCGGCGACGGTCGCCCTTGCGGGTTTGCTCGCCGCTTTGGAGGTGGTCGGCAAACCCCTCGACAAGATACGCGTCGTGCTGTTCGGCGTCGGCGCCGCAAATGTCGCCACCTATCGACTGCTCGTGGCCTATGGCTTGGATCCGAAGGTCATCATCGCCTGCGACACGAAAGGCGTCCTTCACGCCGCGCGGAGCGATATCGAGCGGCAAAACGCGCAGTTCGCCGATAAATGGCGAATCTGCATCGAGAGCAACGGCGACGGACGCCGAGGCGCGGCGGAAACGGCGTTCAGGGATGCGGACGTCTGCATAGCGTTCAGTCGACCCGGACCGGATGTCATCCGCCCGGAGTGGATTCGGACGATGGCCCGGGACGCCATCGTGTTTGCTTGCGCCAATCCGACGCCCGAAATTTGGCCGGATGCGGCGCGCGGCGCGGGAGCGCGCATCGTCGCCACCGGACGGAGCGACTTTCCGAACCAAGTCAACAATTCGCTTGTGTTTCCTGGGTTGTTCCGCGGGGTGCTCGACGTCCGCGCGCGTACGATCAGCGACCGCATGGCGATCGCCGCCGCCGAAGAACTGGTGGCCTGCGCAAGAAAGGGAGGGCTGAGTGCGGACCAGCTGCTTCCCACGATGACCGACTGGACGGCCGCGGCGCGGGTGGCGGCCGCCGCGGGCGCCGCCGCGGTGGCGGAAGGCTTGGCGCGCAATCCATTGAAACGAGACGAACTGGAGCGGCTCGCGCTCGGCGCCATCAAGCAAAGCCGCGCCTCGCTGGAACGGCTGATCGAGGCCGGCCTCATCGCCCGGTTGCCGTGACGCCGAACATCCGGCCGGGTCGAAAGCCGAAATCAGAAATGGACCGGCGACCAGCTGTTCAGCGGCGAGCCGCCTGGCTGATGCGCGAGACCGCGCAGGGCTCCGATCCCTCAGTTCGCCGCCGCCGGGAGAGCAGGGGCCGAGGCCGCCGCCGCGGCGGCGCTCGCCGGCGGGGTCGCTTGCGGCGCCGGCGCCGGGGCCGGCGTCGCGGGATCGCCGTAGCCGCTGGCGTCGATGATCGACATCGTATTGGCGTCCTGCGCGCGCGGCGTCGCCATTTGCGCGCCGATCGCATGCAGCACGTCCGGCGTGTCGGCGTAGGCGGCGTGGTCGATGAAACCGTCGGAAAACTTCGAGAGGTCGTAGACCTTGGCGCCGAGGTTTTCGAGCGCCTGCCGATCTTCCGGCTTGGACGGGTTGATCGCGCCGACGCGTTGGCGCGACTGGGCGATCACGCTGGAGAGCGACAAAGCGCGATCGTTGGCCGTCGCGAAGACGGTGACCTTGGCGGGCCGGATATGCCGCATCTGCGCCGCGAAGACGTCCATGTCGATGTCGGGCGAAGCGAGCATCACTTCGCCGAGATGGCCGCCGAGGTCGCGATTGCCGGCGATCGAAGCTTGCCGCAAGGCCTCCATCGCCAGCCAGCCGCCCATGGAATGCGCGAGCACATGGACTTTGCCGACGCCTGGCGTCGCGCTGATGTCCTGCAAGAGAATCTGCAAGGCGTCGCGCGAAGCCATCGCGCTGTCCTTGTCCGAGACATAGCCGAACAATTCGTGCTTCGTCGGCCAGGTGAACAGCACCGCGACGCCGCCGAAGCGGCTGTCGGCGGTGATCTGCGCGGCGCGGTCGCGCGCCTCCGGGAAGCTGGTGTTGAAGCCGTGCACGAACACCAGAACGTCGCGATTGACGCCGACGCGGCCGGAAACATGCGAAGCGAGTTCGGCGCGGAACTC
Source organism: uncultured Alphaproteobacteria bacterium (assembly GCA_963842835.1). Taxonomy (GTDB): domain Bacteria; phylum Pseudomonadota; class Alphaproteobacteria; order Rhizobiales; family Beijerinckiaceae; genus Roseiarcus. The sequence goes on from CAWJIB010000003.1 coordinate 247,546, forward strand.
GTCGCCGTCGAGTTCGCGCTCGCCGGCGACGACGATGTGATCCCTGGCGTTGGCGGCGCCCCACATCGGCTCTTCGATAGAGCCCGCGCGATGGCTCGGCGGAATCGTCACGGTGACCAGCGCGTAATGCGTGCCGTCGGTCGAGGCGGCTTGCGCCGCGGCGCCGGTCTCGCCTTTGCGGGTCGAGGCGACGAAAATCTGCACCGGGCGCGCCTTCGGCGCACCGGCGCTCGGTCCGCCGCCGAACGAGCCGACATAATTGGCCGCTCCCTCGAGGTCGGTTTCGACGCAGCCGGAGAGGGCGAGCCCGAGCGCGACCGCCAGACCGAGTCGGCCGATGTCGAGGAAATATTTTCTCGCGCTGCGCAAAGCGGCGGCCATGACCTCCAATTCCCCGATTTGTCGCGGCGATCGCGGACCGTCGTCCTTCGCGCCATGACTTGCTGTCACGCCATGACTTGCTTTCGCGCCATGACTTGTTTTCGTCCATGACTTGGCGCCGACGCGAATTCAGCCAGCGCCCGCGCGGCGTTCGCGCTGCTCATCGGTCAAGGATGTGGCGATAGTGAGACGCGCGGCGCTAGGGGCGGAAATCGTGCGCAGACGCCGCGCGCGGCGCCGACGGCCGGGGCCTAGCGGCTCAAGCGGGCTGGCCGACGCGCGCGCCGCTCGCGGCGCGGCTCGCTTCGATATGCTGGAGGAACTGCCGCGCGCTTTCCCGCCAGGTGAAGCGCAGCGAATGTTCGCGCGCTCGCTCGCGGGGAATTTCCAGCGCGGCCAGGCATGCAGCGCCGAGATCATGGTTGAGCACGCCGGCGCCGCTTTCGCCGATCACGTCGAGTGGCCCGGAGACGGGGAACGCGGCGACCGGCAGGCCGCTCGCCAGCGCCTCGATGAGGACGATGCCGAAGGTGTCGGTTTTCGACGGGAAGGCGAAAACGTCGGCGCTGGCGTAAATGCGCGCGAGCGCTTCGCCGTATAGCGCGCCGAGAAAATGCGCGTGGGGATAGCGGCGCTCGAGCGTCGCGCGCGCCGGACCGTCGCCGACGATGACGACCGAGCCGGGCAGCTTCAATTCGAGCAGCGCTTCGAGGTTTTTTTCGACGGCGACGCGACCGACGCAAAGAAAGATCGGACGCGGCAAATCGACCGCGTCGGCCGGCCGCGGTCGATAGAGCGCGTGATCGACGCCGCGGGTCCATACCTTGACGCGATCAAATCCGCGCTGCGTCAGTTCGTTCTTGATCGACGTCGTCGGCGCAAGGGTCGCGGCCGCCGGCGCATGGAACCGGCGCAGCGCGGCGTAGGTGAAAACTTCGGGAAGGCGCGTGCGCGCGGCGATGTATTCGGGAAAGCGCGTGTGATAGCTCGTGGTGAACAGCTTGCCGCGCTTGCGGCAATAGCGCCGCGCCGCCCAGCCGATCGGGCCTTCGGTGGCGATGTGGATGTGATCCGCGCCGGCTGCGTCGATGCGCCGCGCCACTTCCCAAGGCGAGGCTAGCGCGAGACGAATGTCGGGATAGGTCGGCATTGGCAGGGAGGGAAACCCCTGCGGCGTCAGGAAGATGAATTCCGCTTTCAATTCACGCGCCGCCGCCGACATCCGCTCGAGAGTATGGACGACGCCGTTGACTTGGGGCCGCCATGCGTCGGTCGCGACCAATATTCTCATCAAGCCGCTTCCGCCTCCGCCTCGGCCGGTTGGCTGGCGCGCGCCGCCGCCGCCTGTTCGCGCTGGCGTTGGGCGAACGGCTTCGACCAGATCATGACTTCGAACCTGCCGTCGTCGTGTTCGACGACAAGCGAGCAGGATTCGACGAAATCGCCGGTGTTCACGTAGATCACGCCGTTGATGTCGCGGATCGTCGGATGGTGGATATGGCCGCACACTACGCCGTCGGCGCCGCGCCGCTTGGCTTCCCCGGCGAGTTCGCGTTCGAACGAGCCGATGAAATTGACCGCTTTCTTCACCTTGAGCTTGGCCCAGGCCGAGAACGACCAGTAGCCGAAGCCGAAAAGCCGCCGCATCGCGTTGAAACGCGTGTTGATGAACAGCGCCGCGTCATAGGCCCAGTCGCCGAAATGCGCGAGCCATTTGGAATGACGCACGACGACGTCGAATTCGTCGCCGTGCATGACGAGATAGGTCTTTCCGTCGGCCGCGAGATGCATCGTGTTGCGCACGATCTCGATGCCGCCGAAGGTCAGGCCGATGAACTGCCGCGCGAATTCGTCGTGATTGCCGGGCACGAAGATCATACGCGCGCCATGGCGCACCTTGCGCAGCAGTTTCTGGATGACGTCGTTATGCGCCTGCGGCCAATACCAGCCCGAGCGCAGCCGCCACCCATCGATGATGTCGCCGACCAGAAAGATCGTATCCGCGTCGTTGTGGCGCAGGAAATCCAACACCAGCTCCGCTTGGCAACCGCGCGAGCCCAAATGCAGATCGGAGATGAAGATCGTGCGGTAGCGTCGGATGTCGTCTGATTTGGCCAAGTCAGCCTCACCGGTCGAGCGTTAACTTGCTGTCACCTTTCTCCTTGCGCAGATTCTCATGTCGCGGGGATGACAGCCGCGCAGCCGCCGCGTCCCGGCCCGAAGCGCGGATCGGCGCGTCGGCGCGCTCCTCGCGGCCACGGCGCGAATCGGCCGTGAGCCGGCGCCGCTCGACGGCCGTCCAGCGCGTGCTCCGGGCCATCGAGAAGGCCGCTGAGCGCGACGAGAAATCGAGGATCGAATCGATCGTTACGCGGGCTGGGCCAACCCTTGCAATCAGGCGGCTGCGTGCTGGAACATGTGGCGGCGCGCCTCGTCGTCCATCACGGCCTTGAAGACAAAACGGTCCTTCAAGCTCTTGGCGCGCGAGGCCGCCGGCCGCGCGTCGATCTCGTCGTGCAGCCGCTTGAGATGGGGAAAGCCCGCCCAGGCGTCGTCGCCGAGAATGAAGGGAACCATGCGCGCCCAGCCCCACACGTCCATATCGACGATCGTGTAGGCGTCGCCGACCATGTATCGGCGATCGGCGAGGCGCTCGTCGAGCACGGAAAAATGACGACGCGCCTCGAATTGATAGCGGTCGTCGGCGTAAGGGATCTTCTCCTTGGCGAAATGCTTGAAATGGACGGCCTGGCCGCAGAACGGGCCGACCCCGGTGGCGACGAACATCAGCCACGACAGCAGTTCGCCGCGCGCCGACGGGCTCGCGGGCGGCAGAAACTTCCCGGTCTTTTCCGCGAGGTAGAGCAGGATCGCATTGCTGTCGAAGACGGTTGTCTCGCCGTCGAGGATCGCCGGAACCTTGCCGTTGGGATTGATCTTGAGATAGTCGGGGGCGAATTGCTCGCCCTTGCGCGTGTCGACCGGAATCGGCTCGTACGCCAGCCCCGATTCCTCCAGGAACAACGCGACCTTCGTCGGATTGGGCGAACCGTTGAAGTAGAATTTCAGCATGGACGTCTCCGTTTGATGGCGCGCCTCGGCGCCCATGATCCGACTTGTCGTCGATGAACCGGCAAAGGGTGAGTTTGACCCTGCGCGAATGTCAACCGCAGCGAGCCGCCTACTCCATTCCCGCCCGCGCCAAGGTCTTCTTGGCGCGCGTCCAATGCGGCAGGTCGAGCATTTCGCCGTCGAGCGAGACGACGCCGGCGCCGGGCGCGGCGGCGAAGGCGGCGATCACCGCGCGGGCGTGGGCCACCGCTTCGGCCGACGGCGTGAAGACCTCGTTGATGACGGGAACTTGCGCGGGGTGGATCGCCATTTTAGCGGTAAAACCGTCGCGGCGCGCTCCGAGCGCTTCGGCGCGCAGGCCCTCGGCGTCGCGAAAATTGGTGAACACCGAGTCGATCGCGCCCACCCCGGCGGCCGCGGCGCCGATCAGCGTCAGCGCGCGCGCGAGGATATAGGGCGCGCCATAGGCGCCGTCGGGGAGGCGGTTGGCCTCCGCGCCGAGATCGGCGCTTAAGTCCTCGCCGCCCCAGGCGAGGCCTTCGAGCCGTCGGCTGCAGCCGCGATAGCTCTCGAAGCCGAACAGGGCTCGCGCGCTCTCGGTGGCGATGGCGAGAATGCCGGTCGCGCCGTCGTCGAGGCCATGCTCGGCTTCGCGCACCGCGAGTTTCGCGCCGAGCTGCTGCACGCTGGCGCCGCCAAGGCTCTTGGGAAGCAGGATCGCGTCGGGCGCTTCGGGCATGACCGCCTCGAGATCGGCGTCGGTGAGACCGCCATCGAGCGGATTGACGCGCACGAAGAGGCGAGGGCGGGGCTTGCGTAGTCGCGCCTCGCGCAAGAACGCCGCGGCGACCGCGCGAGCGGCGGGCTTGGCGGGAAACGCCACGGAATCCTCGAGATCGACGATCAGAGCGTCGGCGTCGCTCGACAACGCCTTGGCGAGCTTCTTTTCGTCATCGCCGGGGACGAACAGCAGTGAGCGCATCGCTCAGACTTCCACGCCGGCGGGCGACGGTCGGCGGACCATGAAGGCGGTGCGCCGGCATTCCGCGACCAGGGTTCCGTCCTGTTTGAAGGCGCGGTGCCGGAATTCGACCAGCCCGGCGTCGGCGCGCGATTTCGACAAGCGCGTGGCCAGGACCTCGGTGGTCGCGCTCACCGTATCGCCTTCGAACAGCGGCGCGGGGAAGATCACGTCGCTCATGCCGAGATTGGCGATCGTCGTGCCGACCGTGGTGTCGTTGACGGAGATGCCGATGAGCAGGCCGAGCGTGAACAGCGAGTTCATCAGCGGACGGCCCCATTCGGTCTCGTTAGCGCAGAAATGCGCGTCGATATGCAGAGGCTGCGGATTCAGCGTCATGTTGGAGAACAACATGTTGTCCATTTGGGTGACGGTGCGCGTCAGGCGATGGCGGAACACCTTGCCGACCTCGAAATCCTCGAAATAGAGCCCCCCACGCGGGTGAGACGGCGCCGATTGTGTCATTTTGAACCCTTTTGCCCAGTCTCTTAATCGGTCGTTTACCGTAAATCGGCGATTAATGAGGAAATGATCCAGTCAGGAACGCTTCGGAGCCAGACGTGAGAGAGATCGAAGCCGTCGCCGAACGGCCGCGGGCCCTCGACGCCGGCGAGCCCAGCATTGTGCGTCGATTCCTCGCCTGGACGCAACGGGCCGACGCGGAAGGCCGCGCCGAGGCCGCGAGCGCGCTGGCGCGCGCTTATCTCTATTCCGATCTGGCGCCGCAAGCGCGCGCCGAAGCGGCGCTGGGCCTGACGGCGGTGCTCGACGACCCTTCAGCGCTGGTGCGCCGGGCGCTTGCCGAAGCGCTGGCGAGCGCCGCCGAAGCGCCGCGCCATATCGTGCTCGCGCTCGCCAACGATCAATCCGAAGTGGCGAGCGTCGTTCTCGGACGCTCGCCGGCGCTCACCGACGCCGAACTCGTCGATTGCGCCGCGGCCGGCGACGTCGTGGCGCAAACCGCCTTGGCGCGGCGTCCGCGCCTCGCCGCCGGCGTCGCCGCGGCACTCGCCGAAATCGGTCAGCGCGAAGCGGTTCTCGCTCTGGCCGGCAATCTCGAGGCCGATCTGACCGCGAGCGCGCTCTGGCGCATTTTCGAGCGATTCGGCGAAGACGCGGAGGCGCGCGAGGCGCTGCTGTCGCGGGCGTGGCTGCCCCCGGCGCTGCGCAACGAATTGGCGGCGGCGGCCGCGCGAGCGCTCGCCGATTTCGCCGTCCGCTGCGATTGGCTGAACCCGCAGCGCGCCGGGCGCATCGCGCGCGAAGCGCGCGAACAGGCGACCGTCGCGATTCTCCGCACGATCGAAGGCGAGGAACTCGCAGAATTCGTGCGTCGCATGCGCGCCGGGGGTACGCTTACCGTGGCCGTGCTGATGCGCGCCTTGCTGTGCGGCGATGGCGACTTCTTCGTCCGGGCGCTGGTCGAGCTTTCCGGCCTGCCCGAACGGCGAGTCGCCGCTTTCGCGCGCAATCCCGCGAGCCATGGCTTCGCCGCCGTGTACGGCAAGGCGCGGCTGCCTGCGGCCTTCTTGCCGGCTTTCCGCGCCGCTTTGGCCGGCCTCGAGGCCTCGAGGCCGGCCCGCGGCGACAAGATCTCGCGGGCTCTGGCCGAGCGGGTGATCGAAGCCTGCGAACGCCAAGGCGGCTCCGGCCTCGCTCCGATCCAGTCGCTGCTCTGGCGCCTGGCCGCCGAGGCGGCGCGCGAGGACGCGCGCGAATTCGCCGAGGACGCGGCGCGCGTCGTTCCGCCGCGATTCATCGCCTCGCGGCTCGAGGCGCCGAGCTACGCGCCGTTGCTGATCGAGGCCGTGGCCGCCGCGCTGGAGGACTTCGAGGCGCCGCCGATGGAGGCGCCCTGCGACCCGCTTGAGCTGGAATTTGAAGAGAGTCCGGCGCCGCCGGTGCAGTTGCCCGAGGACATGCTGGCCGCGCTCGCCGACGCGGCGTGAAAGTTTAGGCATCGCCTAGCGGCGAGAATCCCAGACTCGGTGACCTGCTCTCTGACCGACCTTCAGCATTGCGCCAGAAGCGGACGTTGGAAACGACAAAGAGCTGAGCTTGGCCTGACTTCCGAAAGCCGAAATCCAGATGCCGACCAGCGCCATGACAGGGCCACCCCAATGCGAGCGAACGGCCGGCCGCTTAGCCGGGCGCCGGCCGAGATCAGCCCGACCAACCGGCGCCCCGACGCCATATCGATGAGCCTCGGAGAAGGACATAAGGCGCCGCCGATCGGCGTCAGGCCCCCTCGCCGAATAACAATCACAACTGATCATTCATCGGTGGGTTGTCTTGGAACTCGATCGAAGCTCGTCTGGCCGATTTGCTCTTGCTCGAACGCGCTTTCCGCGTCGTGCAGCTTGGCGATGCTCGCCACGACCTGAGCAACCTCGGCGTCGTCAAGCGGAGGCCGACATCGCATGCGATTCCAAGCGAGCAACAATTCGAGCGCGACATCCGAGTCGATGCCATGCCAGAGCAAATGACCGGTCAGCGATGCGACAGATGAGTTGCGTTGACCCTCCGACACTCCCTCTCGCGCAAGTTGGCGCCAGTCGGAAAGCGAGCGCCCGATGCGTAGTCCCCGAATTGGCGCCGCCAACCAGGGGGGCTGAGGCGCAAGCGGGATCTCGTCTGGCGTTCGTCCCGGGACCCATTCATAGAGCCGGCCGCTTGGATGGGTGGACGGCGGGGCGACGATGTAACCGCCGTCGCCGCGCAAATCGATTCCCTGCGCCAAGCCGACACGGTTCCGAGTGAGACCGCCGGGGTGAGCGAAATAGAAGTGGCGCCCGCCGCCGCCGGTTGCCGCCTCTACCGTGGCGGGGAGCGGCCCGTATCTGCGTTCTAACCGCTCGAGCGCGGCGTCGCCGCCGTGCTTCGGATCGACATCGATGACGATCAGATTTGAAATCGCGCCCGTGACAATCCCAATATTGGCGTCCGGCCATCGCCGGAACCATTCGGCAATTTCATCCTTGGAGGGTCGTTCGTTTTGCAGATGCGCCCAAGGGATGAGAGGTCGCTTTTCGCGCGGACGCAGAGGCAGAACCGACCATCCCCGAGCCAAGTAGCGCATAGCTGCTTTGGCGCTGTCCGCCTGTTCGGCCATCGCTTCAACCGATCGGTCCGGTGAACCCGCGCTCATGGCGATGGTGTCCTAATTTCATCGTGGCTGCGCGAGGCTCTCGCCTCAGCCAATTGACGTTCGAGCCGGGCTATTTCCGGCTTCGATCCCTGGCGAGCCAATCCCATCCCAAGGCAACGCCGCGAAAAACCGCCGCTTGTCGCTTCCCTCGATCGACGATAACCAGCCATAATCGCACACGGAGATCGAGGCCGCCACATGCGAGCTGTGCTCGGAATTGACGCGGCTTGGACGCTGACACACCCGAGCGGCGTCGCGCTGGCGGCCCAAATGGGAACAGGCTGGCGGCTGGTCGCCTTGTCGCCGTCCTATCAACGCTTCCACGCTCTCGCAGGGCGCGGTTCGCCACCCGAGTTGCGCCCGTCTGGTTCGCGCCCGGACGCGGAGGAGCTGCTCGCCACGTCGCGGAAGCTCTGCGGTCTACCAGTCGATCTCGTCGCCATCGATTTGCCGCTGGCGCGCGGCCGCATCGCCGGACGTCGCGCTTCGGACAACGCCGTCTCGAGCGCTTATGGCGCGCGTAAGTGCGGAACTCATACTCCAAGCAGCGCTCGACCCGGACGGATCAGCGACGAACTCAAAGAAGGATTTGGCGACGCCGGATACCCTTTGCAGACTGAGTCAATTTCAACGCCCGGGCTGATCGAGGTCTATCCACATCCGGCTCTTGTGGAGCTAGCTCGCGCGCCAGAACGTCTGCGCTACAAAGTCTCCAAGGTTCGCAGCTATTGGCCAAGGTCCGACGCAGCCGAGCGAAGGAAGTTTTTGTTACAAGAATGGGCCGGGATCATCACGCTGCTGGAAACCCAGATCATGGGCGTTACAAACGCCTTACCGTCCTTGCCTCCCGATGCGCGCGGCGACGAACTCAAAGCGTTTGAAGACATGCTGGATGCTGTCGTCTGCGCCTGGGTCGCGATTTGCGCTCTGGAGGCGCGCGCGACGCCGTTTGGCGATCAAGATTCCGCAATCTGGGTTCCCAGTCGTCGCGTTTCATGAGAGCTGTTTGATCCCAGGATTTGACGGCGCAATATTTTCCCCGGGTTGAAGGGATATAACAGCGGCCGCATGTCGTGCTTCTAGACGCTGGCGAGCGTGGCGACTTTGCGCCAATTCATAATAGGCTGACGGACGGCGGCAACGCCCGTCGCGTGGAAGTTCTCGCAATGCCGACAACAGAGAAGCCGCCAAACGAAATAAGCGCCCCAGCGACAGCCAAGAGCGAGGCCCGGCAAGCGCGCGTGTTTATTGGCGTGAAGGTCGCGCCTGAAATTGCGCAGGAACTCGCTCGGCTTGCGCGGAGTTTGGAGCGGTTTTCCGTCCGGCTCGTCCCGACCGACGATATCCATCTTACGCTCGTGCCGCCATGGAACGAAGCTTCCATACCGACGGCGGTCGAGAAGCTTCGCGCGGTGACCGACAGGTTCGGCGCATTTGCGTTGATATTCCGACATCTCGCTTATGGCCCGCAGCCCAAACGGCCCCACTTGCTGTGGGCGGAGTGCGCGGTCGCCGATAACGTCATATTATTGCGCGCCGCGCTTCTCCAGAGTTTCGGTCAAAGCGACGATCGGCCGTTCCGGCCGCACGTGACGCTTGCCCGCATTCGCGGCAATGGATCCGCCATCGCGAGGCGATTGCCGATCGATCAGGAATTATCGTTCACGCAGCAGGTTGGCTCGATCGAGCTCTTTCAATCGCCTCCTCCCGGTGGAAGCGGCTATGAAATCCTCGCCTCCTTGCGATTGGGCCGCGAAGCAGATGCGGCGTCGGACACGTAATTTCCGTGGCGTGAGGCGCTATCGGTAAGCTACGAATGCCATCCGGATTCGGAAAGCTGACCCCATGCAGGGAAAGCGATCCCACGGAAATCAGGATTCTGCGATCTTAACGCCGGACCCATCGGCGTTCGGACCCGGCGCCGAAACACACTCAGGCCACCTCGTCGCCGACGAGACTGGCGCGCGCCTGCGCGATCGCCTTGACGAGCACGTCGGCGCTCTGCGCGCCGGGCACGCCCAGGCGCGAAGCGAAGATGAAGAACGGCACGCCGGTGACGCCGATCGATTGCGCCTGGGCGATCTCCGCCTGCACGGCGTCGACGTCGTGGCCCTCGGCGAGCAGTTTCTCGACGACCTCGCCGTCCATGCCGCATTCGCGCGCGACTTCGACGAGCAGGGCGCGGTCGCCGATGTCGCGGCCCTCCTCGAAATAGAGCTGAAATAGGCGCTCGACGACCTTGTCCTGCGCGTCCCCGGCGTAGGCCCAGCGGATCAGCCGATGCGCGTCGAGCGTATTGGGCGCGCGGGCAATTCTGTCGAAATGGTAGGCGACGCCGACTTCGGCGCCGAGCGCGGTCAGGCGCGCGTGGATTTCCTCGAGCCGCGCGTCGTCGCGAAACTTGTTCTTCATATAGGCGCGCCGGTCCAGGCCGCCGGCGGGAATCGAGGGGTCGAGCTGATAGGGCCGCCAGCGCACCGCGATCGGGCCGCCATCGGCTTGGGCGATCGCGAGCGCGAGCCGCCGCTTGCCGAGATAGCACCAGGGACAGACGACGTCGCTGACGACGTCGATGGTCAAGGCTTGCTCGGCTGCGCTCATGTCGTCCTCCAAGGCGCTCACTATGCCCGCCCGACCGCGCGGGCCGCAACCCCGCGCCGCCGGGATCACGGCGCGGCGCGCCACCACGACTCGATGTTAACGCCGAACATCGGCGTTTTCTCGGGATGGCCGAGCCCTGAGGAATAGGCGATCCATTGGTCGGGCGCGTAGAACAGCGGCACGATATAGAAGCCTGACAGCAGCACGCGGTCGAGCGCGCGCACCGCGGCGACGAAATCGTCACGGCCGCGCGCGGCGACGACGGCGCCGATCATCGAGTCGATCGCCGGCGAGGCCGCGCCGCAGATGTTGTAGGAGCCCTCCATCGAGGCGGCCGGCGAACTCCAACGGCCGCGTTGTTCGTTGCCCGGCGAGGGCGAGGCGATCCACGAGCCGATCATCATGTCGAAGTCGAACCGCGCGCGGCGGCGCTGATATTGCACTTCGTCGACGAGGCGCACGTTCGCCTCGACGCCGATGCGGGCGAGGCTTTGCGAAAAGGCGAGGGCGAGGCGCTCCTCCTGCCGCGTCTTGACCAGGATTTCAAAGGCGAGCGGCGCGCCGCGCGCGCTCAATAACGCGCCGCCGCGCAAGGAGTAGCCGGCCTGCGCGAGAAGATCGAGGGCGCGGCGCGCCAGCGCCCGGTCTCGTCCCGTGCCGTCGGAAACCGGCGGCGCCCATCGCCCCTCCATGATGTCGGCGCGCACGGCCCCGGGGAAGGGCGCGAGCAGCGCGCGCTCCAACGCCGAGGCCGGGCGCTCGGCCGAGGAGAGTTCGCTGTCGTCGAAGAAGCTGCGCGAGCGCCTATAGACGCCGGCATAGAGATTGGCGTTGATCCATTCGAAATCGAACATCGTCGCCAAGGCCTCGCGCACCCGCACGTCGGCGAAAATCGCGCGACGCGTGTTGAACGCGAAGCCGGAAACCCCTTTGGGCAAGCCGTAGGGAGCCGTCAGCCGGAGGATGCGCCCGTCGCGCGCGGCCGGAAAGTCATAGGCGCCGAGCCAGCGCGTCGGATCGTCCTCGATGCGGAAATCGTAAAGCCCGGCCTTGAAGGCTTCGAACATCGCCGAGGCGTCGCGGTAATAGTCGATGCGAATTTCATCGAAATTGTAGAGGCCGCGCGTGATCGGCCGATCGCGCGCCCAGTAGTCGGGGTCGCGCCGCAACACGACGCGCTGGCCGGGCTTGACCTCTTCGACGCGATAGGGGCCGGAGCCGACGGGAATCTGTAACGTCTGATCTTCGAAATGCTCGGCGTCGGTGTGGGCGCGCGACAGCACCGGCATCATCGCGAGAATCAGCGGTAGTTCACGATCGTTGGCGCCGGAGAGATCGAACCGCACGGTCAAATCGTCGGGAGTCTCGACTTTTCTGACCAGCGCGTAGGCGGCGCGTTGCGAGGGAAGCCCTTTCGCCTTGAGCAGATTGAAGGAAAGGACGACGTCGGCCGCAGTGATCTTCTGTCCGTCGGAAAAGCGGGCGGCCGGATCGATGTGAAAGGCGACGTGATCGCGCGCCTCGTCGGTTTCGATCGACTGCGCGATGAGGCCGTAAAGGGTGAAGGGCTCGTCGGCGGAGCGCATCATCAGCGATTGATAGACATTGCCGACAAGGCCTTGCGCCGTGGACAAAGCCTTGACGTTGTACGGATTGAGGCTGTCGAAGGCGCCGAGATAGGCCAGCGCCAGGCGCCCGCCCTTCGGCGCATCGGGATTGACATAGGGCAGATGCGCGAAGCCCGGCCCGAGCGCCGGGGCGCCGTGCATGGCGATCGCATGGGTCGGCGGCGGCTCGTCGGCCCGCGCAGCCCCGTGCGGCAATGCCGCCGCCACGAGGGCGGCAAGGAAAAGGAGAATCGACAAGAGTCTCATGCGCCCATCTTAGAGAGTGGGCGCCGGCGCGTCACCGCCGCCGGCGCCGGGCGCGGTCGGGAGAAGCGCCTGCCGGCGCGAGTGTGGCCGCCAAGCCTCTCTCGTTCGAGAAGATGCCGTGGACGCGAAATTCTTGTTGGATTGTCGCCGCGAATATGGAAAGAGGTCGCCGACAACGCGATCGCGCGACGCGCCGCTTTGCCGCCTTATTGTCGAGGCAAGGGTCGCGGACGCCGCGTCAATCGTGGCAAGAGCTTCTGATCACCGATCGAAAGGACAATTCATGACCTCCGCGTTCGTGCGCTTTGGCGCGTTGACTTTGGCTGCCGGGCTGGTCTTGGCGGCAGGCGGCGCGTTCGCGCAGGCGACGAAGCCCGCCGCTCCAGCGGCTGCGGCGCCGGCGCCGGCTCCGGCGGCCCCTGCTCCCGCCGCGCCGCCCAGCGGCCCGGTGAGGCTCGACCTGATGCCGATGCAGGCGCCGTGGACGAAGATCTGCGGCAAGGACCAGGGCTCGGGCAAGGAAGTTTGCTACACCACGCGCGATTTCGGCCAGGCGGCCGACCAGCCGCCGACCCTCGCGATCGCCATCTACCAGATGGCGAACGAGGAACGGCGCATCGCGCGCTTCCTTCTGCCGGTCGGCCTGTTGCTGAAGCCTGGATTTCGCCTGGTGATCGACAAGGGGGAGCCGATCGACGGCAAATTCGCGATCTGCTTCCCTAACGGCTGCTTCGCCGAGGCGGAGCTCAACAACGCGACCCTGGGCGCCTTGAAGAAGGCGCAGACCGCCAGCGTAATCGTGCGCAATCAAGCCAATATCGAAGTCACCTTCAATTTGCCGATGAAGGATTTCGGCGCTGCGTTTGACGGGCCGGCGGTCGATCCGAAGGTGCTCGCGCAGCAGAACCAGGAGTTGCAGAAGCAGCTCGAGGAGAAGGCGCGCCAACAGCGCCAGCAGCTCGAGCAGCAGCAGCAGTCGGGCGCGCCCGCGCCCGCGCCCGCGCCCGCGGCGCCGGCGAAATAACGCGCCGCGCCGCGCGCGCGGCTACGAACGGTCGCGGCCGTCCCCGGATCAGTTCCGGGGACGGGACGGCTGTGAGGATTGCCGCGCGACCGCGCTTGCCGGGCGGAGCCGTTCAGCTCGCCATCCAGTTGCCGCGCATTCGGTAGTTGCCGTTTTCGGAGCGCACGAACAATTCGTTCACCTGGGGATGGCGCACGGGTTCGCCGGATTCGTCGGGCAGGAGATTTTGCTCCGAGACATAAGCGACGTACTGGCTCTCGGTGTTTTCGGCGTAGAGGTGGTAGAAGGGTTGGTCTTTGACCGGGCGCACTTCCTCGGGAATCGAGCGCCACCATTCCTCGGTGTTCGCGAATATCGGGTCGACGTTGTAAATAACGCCGCGGAACGGATAGATGCGGTGTCTAACGACTTGACCAATGGCGAACTTTGCGACGCGACTTTCCATGGGACTTGGAACTTTGTTGGAATAATTTTTGTTAGGCCGCCCGCGCGCGGCTGTCAATTTTTCAGCGAATGTTACAAGTTATAACGCGCCGCGAAGGTTGAGTCCCTTTGCGCGACCTGACGGGCGAGGTCGACGATCACGCGCGCTTGTTTCCATGTCGCGTCGTCCTGCATTTTGCCGTCGATCATGACTGCGCCCGATCCGTCGGGCATCGCCGCGAGGATTTTTTGCGCGAAGGCGACCTCCGCGGGATCGGGCGAAAACACCGCCTTGGCGATCTCGATCTGGCTGGGGTGCAGGGTCCATGCCCCCGCGCAGCCCATGAGGAACGCATTGCGGAATTGCGTTTCGCAGGCCGCCGCGTCGGAAAAATCGCCAAACGGGCCGTAGAACGGCTTGATGCCGTTGGCCGCGCAAGCGTCGACCATCCGTGCGATCGTGTAGTGCCAGAGATCCTGCTGCGCGCTTGCGCGGGGCGCGCCAGGTTCGCCGGAATCGGCAAGAACGCGATAATCCGGGTGGCCGCCTCCGACCCGCGTCGTCTTCATCGCCCGCGAAGCCGCGAGGTCGGCGGGGCCGAGGCTCATGCCGTGCATGCGCGGGGACGCCGCCGCGATAGCGGCGACATTATTGACGCCCTCGGCCGTTTCGAGGATCGCATGCACGAGAATGGGCTTTTTGACCGCGTGCCTCGCCTCAAGAAGAGCGAGATACTGGTCGATGAAATGAATGTCCCAGGGACCTTCGACTTTCGGCAGCATCACGACGTCGAGCTTGTCGCCGATTTCACCGATCAGGCGCGTCATGTCGTCGAGGAACCATGGCGAATTGAGCGCGTTGACGCGGACCCACAGTCCGGTCGCGCGGAAATCGACCGCGCGGGCCATGGCGATGAATCCCTCACGCGCCGCCGCTTTCGCTTCGACGGGAATCGCGTCCTCGAGATTTCCAAGGACGACGTCGACCTGGGCGGCGAGTTCGCCCGCCTTCGCGCGCATCTTTTCGATATGCGGGGGCACGAAGTGGATCATGCGTTCGACCCGCGAAGGCAATTCGCGAAACGGGCGCGGCGCGCCGATCGCGAGGGGTTCGAGAAATTTGCGCGGGGCTTTCAAGTGGAACTCCGCAAGAATTGCGTGGCCGGGATCTCGCCATAGGGCGGATTGGCTCCGGCGGCAATATCGCGGCGCGCCGGTTTCATCCCCCGCCGGGGAGCGCCGCGACTGTCGGCGCCGGCCAGGGTCCGGAGAGCATGATCGTCAGCCGTGCGGCGTCGGGCGAAGGCGCGCCCTGGGCGTCGACCTGGGTCGCCGCGACCCGCGCATGGAACTCGCGCGCCGCGATGTCGATCGCGCCTTCGACGGCGAGCACGGACCCGGGCCCCTCGACCCGAGCCCCGCCGATTTGGGCGATCCCGTTCGCAACCGTGAATTGAGCGCGCGCGCGGGTAAACCTCGTTTGCCCGATGGCCATATCGCGGGCGACGTCGATCGGCCGCCGCAAGCTTCGCCGCATCGCTTCCTCGATGCTCACGCCGTCGATGACCCCGGGTTGCAGGTCGAGCGAGGCGGCGCCGGCCAATGACGCGACGGAGTCGGCCGGCGCGAAGCCGGTCGATCGCAGAGAAAAATCGACGCTGCCGCGTCCCCTGTAGCCGTTCCAGCCGAAGTCGGCCAGAGCGGCGCCGACGTCGGCGTCGACGAGCGAGCCGGCCAAGTGCGCCTCCAAGCCGCTCGCTCCGCCCGCGAGCGCCAGTTCGCCCTTCAAGACGCCTTGGTAGGCGCCGGCCTCGAGAAGCTTCGCGGTGAGCTGCCCGTCCTTGCAGATGAGCGAGCCAGCTGCGTCGTCAATGCGATGGCCGCGCCAATCGGCGTGCGCGGCGGAAATTCGCAAGTCGAGGTCGAGGCCGGGCCCCGGCGTGAAGCCGAAAGGCTCGGAGCTCCAGCGGCCTTGGGCGTTCAAGAACGTCGGCGGCGCGCCGAGCAAGGGGTCGATTTTCAGCGAGTCCGCGGCGAGCGTGCCGGAAATCGCCATGCGATCGCTTTCGCGCGAGAGGGTCAGCGCGCCCTCGAATTTCTGCCCGGCGAGTTCGAACCGCGCGTCGCTGAGGGCGAGCGAAGCGCCGTTCGTCTGCGCCTTGCCTTCCAGGGAAAGCGCGTCGACGGTGAACAGCGGCGCAACGCGGGCGCCGAAGAGGCGCTCCAGCGCGCCCAGCGAGCGGATTTGCGCCGAGACGTCGCCGCCGAAACCCGAGTTGGCGTTCCCGCCCCACATTCCGTCCAAGGCGAAAGCGAGGGGGCGCGAATCGATCGTGAGCTTCACGGCGGTCGGGTGTTTTCTCAGCGCCGCCCGCGGGCTGTCGATCCTGCCGTCGATCGTCACGCTTTCGTCGCGCCAGGCGCCGGCGAGGGCGAACGTCATGGACTTGTTGACGCCCGGCCAATCAAACGATCCGTGGAGGTTCTCGATCAACGTGTCGAACTGATGGGCGGCGCTCACGATATGCAGCACGCCGCCGTGAAGACGCACATGCGACCAGAGGGCGGGCGGCTCGCCGTCCTCGGCCTCGGACACGGCTTGTTCCTTTGCGGCGGCGACCGGCGTCGCGTCGAGATCGATGAACGCGGTCGGGTTGCGCAATGTCGCGCCGAGGGGAACGAAGCGGCCGCGAAGCAGTCCCATCAGCGAAAGCGGGAATCGCGCCACCGGAGCGCTGAGCACGCTTTGGCCGCGGGCGTCGACCAGTTCCAGGCCGACGACGCCAAGCGTCGGCCACGGCAGCAACGCCAGCGTCGCACGGGCCGGCCCGCGCAAATGCAGCTCGAAGCGCGGCGGCATCGCCTGATTGATTTCCGAGCCGACCTCGGTCGAGCCGACCGGCCAACGATGAGCGCCGCAGGCCAAAGCGCCCAGGACGCAAAGCAAGCCGACCGCCCATTTCACGCCATGGCGCATTCCTTCCGCTCCGACTGTCGCGGCGCGGGCACACCCCCGCTGCTTCACGGACTAGCTATAGCGCTTTTTGGCGCTGCGCGACGTTCGAGGCTCGCAGTCACGCATTTGTCAACAATGTGCCGAAGCCCGGCTTAGCGCGGGTCCGGCTAATTCGTCGCCGAGGTCGGCGGCTCGGCGAAGCGAATCTCGTTTGCGCCGCCCGGTTCGGCGTTGGACCGCGCCGCCGCGGCGATCCAGCGATCGGCGCGCGCGGGCGGGGCGCCCGCGTTCTCGAGCGCCGTGAGCGTCGCGCGCCGATCGCTGGGCATCGACGCCGCGGCCAGGGGCGTGAAATCGTCGCGTGCGTAAGGCGAACGGCCCGCGCCGCGGAACACGACGATTCCGCCTGACGTTGTCACGGCGTCGCCGTTTCGCAACGTTAGGTCCTGCCAGACCGATGGATTTTGCGCGATCGCGCGACGGCAGGCGCAGGCGCCGTCTCGCGTGGTTCGGTAGCGCAAAGAGGCCGGCAAAGCGGTGTAACGCTCACCGCTCGTCGAGGTCGCGTCTTCGATTTTGTCCGACCCGGCAGGCAGGAAATAGAGCGCAACGGGCGCGTCGGGGCAAAGCCCGGCGCAGGTCGCTTCCTCGCTCGCGATTTCAGCGCTCCCCGAGAATGAACTGACGGGGAAAAAGAATCCGTCGCACAGGCGCACGCAGACGGGACGGCGCGAGGCCGACTTCGTCACGCTTGCACCGGCGCGTTTGCCGCTCTGGGGCGGGACACTCGGATCGATCGGAATTTCCACGAGGGCCGGCGCCTTCCCGCCGGCGGCCCTGGCCGGGTCGAGCGCCGCGGACAGAGCGGCGAGGATGCTGCGCCTGTCGTTCGCCGCGCCGGCGACATTGGATTGCAGGGCGAGCCAGCCCGCCGCGAAGAGGGCCGCGCCGGTCACGAAAGCGGCGAACGCCCGACGTCGGCGGCGGCGTCCCGCCATTTCGAACGAAAGGCCAGAAACGTCGACGGACTTCGGCAATCCCGCAATCAAACGGCCAGCCACAAGAGGCTCCCACGCGCACCGACGACGGGAATGGCGGCTGCGATCCGCATTTCCTAACGATTTATTAAAATTATCCCAAGGATTAGCGCAATCGAAAACAAGCGCCGTGGTTACCGCGCGGTCCCGCGCGCCCCGGGGCCGTACTCGATCCCTGCGTCCGGCGCCGCCGAGGCTCGGGCTTTGCAGCGTTTGCGCCGGCGGTATTGGTCTGTGATCACGGCGGCGATCATCACCGCGCCCTTGATGATTTCCTGACACTGGGCGTCGACGTTGACGAACGTGAAGCCCGAGGTCAGGACGCCCAGGATCGCCGTGCCGATTTCAGCGCCGGTCATGCGCCCGGCGCCATCGCCAACATCCTGACAGCTTTCTCACCAGCCGAACGCGCCGGCTATCTCAAGAACGCAGGCCATGCGTATAGCGAAAAGCAAGAGGCTCTATTGCGCCGGCGCGGGCGCCGGCTCGGGCGCCGCCTCCGGCTCCGGCTCGGCGGTCGGCTTGACCGCGGTCTTGCGTCGTCCGGCAAGAGCCGAGTCGACTTTGTCGAGGTAATAATAGACGACGGGCGTGATGTAGAGCGTGAGCAATTGCGACACGCAGAGGCCGCCGACGATGGCGATGCCAAGCGGACGGCGCAGTTCCGAGCCGGCGCCCGCGCCCAGCGCGATCGGCAAGGCGCCGAGCAGGGCGGCGAGCGTCGTCATGATGATCGGACGGAAGCGGATCAGCGCCGCTTCGCGGATCGCCGAGAGCGCGTCCATGCCGCCCTCGCGCCGCCGTTGCAGGGCGAAGTCGACCATCATGATCGCGTTCTTCTTGACGATGCCGATTAGCAGGAGAATGCCGATGATCGCGATCACCGACAGATCCATATGGAAGAGGTTGAGGGCCAGCAGCGCGCCGATGCCCGCCGAGGGAAGGCCGGAAAGGATGGTGATCGGATGGATGTAGCTCTCGTAGAGCACGCCGAGAAGGATGTAGATCGTCATCACCGCGGCGAGCAGCAACGCGCCCTGTCCGGCGAGCGCCTGCTCGAAGAGCTGCGCGTTGCCGGCGAAGCCGGTGATGATGCTTGCCGGCAGATTGGCTTTGCGTTCGAGTCCATGAATGGCCTCGATCGCCTGGCCGAGCGACACTTCGGGCACCAGATTGAACGAAATCGTCACCGCCGGCTGCTGCGCCTGACGATTGATCTGCAGCGGGCCGACCGTGCGCCGCATCGTCGCGACTTCGTCGAGCGGCACGAGTTGTCCGCTCGGCGTCGACACGCGAATGCGTCCGAGCGCTCCCGGATCGTCCTGGAAATTGTCGCCGGCTTCGAGGATGACCTCGTAATCGTCGGCCTCGGTGAAGATGGTCGATATCTGCCGCGTTCCATAGGCGTTGTAGAGCGCGTTGCGCACTTGGTCGGCGGTGACGCCGAACGCTGCCGCCTTGTCGCGGTCGATGTCGACGCGGAACTGCGGATTGGAGATCTGCAGATCGCTGTTGACGTCGCGCAGGCCCGGCAATTGGGCGATCGCCCGCTCCATCTCCGGCGCCTTGGAATAGAGCGCGTCGATGTCGCCGGACTGAAGCGAATATTGATACTTCGCCCGCGCGATGCGCCCGCCCGTGAAATCGAGATTCTGAACGGGCATCAGAATCGTTCTGATGCCGGGAATAACCGCAGTCGCCCGGCGCAACCGCGACATGATCGTCTCCATCGAGTCGCGCTGCGTCTTGTCCTTCATTCGGATGAACAAGAATCCTTTATTCGTCGCTCCGCCGAATCCGACCGCCGACGTCACCGACGCGACCGCCGGGTCGTCCTGGATGAGTTTGCTCACCGTGACCTGACGCGACGACATTTCGCGGAAGCTGGTGTCGGGCTGCGCCTCCGTGATGCCGCGCAGGAAGCCCGTGTCTTCCTCGGGGAAGAATCCCTTGGGTATCCCGGCGTAAAGCGAAAAGGCGGCGTAGGCGGTGAGGAATGTGCCGAACAAGGCGGCAAGTCGGAACCTCAGCACGAAATCGAGCGACACGCGATAGGCGGTCGCCAGGCCGTCGACGAACCAGTCGGAAAGACGGGAGAAGAGGCCGGCCGCCGCGCCATGCTTGGGAGCGCTCAAGATGCGCGCGCAGAGCATCGGCGTCAGCGTCAGCGAAACGAAGCCCGAAACGAGAATCGCGACCGTGATCGTGACCGCGAATTCGTGGAATACGCGACCGACGACGCCGCTCATCAGCAAGACCGGGATGAACACCGCCACCAGCGAGAAGGTGATGGACAGGATGGTGAAGGCGATCTCTTTCGAGCCCCTGAGGGCGGCCTCGAACGGCTTCATGCCGCTTTCGATATGGCGCGTGATGTTCTCCAGCATGACGATCGCGTCGTCGACGACGAAGCCGACCGAAAGCGTGATCGCCAGCAGAGAGATGTTGTCGATGGAATAGTTGAAAACATACATGAACGCGCAGGCGCCGATCAGCGACACCGGCAGCGCGAGCGCGGGAATGAGCGTCGCCGACCCCGACTTGAGGAAGACGAAGATCACGATGACCACGAGCAGGATGGACAGCCCGAGCGTGGATCGCACGTCTTCGATCGATTGACGGATCGAGATCGAACGATCGTTGAGCACATGGACGTCGACGGATGGCGGCAACTGCGACTGGTAATAGGGTATTTTGGCTCTCACCCCGTCGACGACGTCGACGGTGTTGGCGTCGGATTGCCGGTACACCGCCAGCACGATCGCCGGATCCCGGTCGTCCCATGCCGCGATCTGCTTGTTTTCGACCGAATCATAGACTTTGGCGATTTCGTTGAGGCGCACGGGCGCGCCGTTGCGCCAGGCCACGACCAGGTCGTTGTATTCGGCGGCGTGCACCATCTGTCCCGTCACGTCGACGGTGACGTTCTGCCTGCGCCCGAGCAGCGCGCCGACCGGCGTCGAGGAATTGGCGGCGGCGACGGCGTTGCTGACGGCGTCGAGCGTCAGGCCGCGCGCGGCGGCCGCGTCGGGGTCGACGTCGACGCGCACGGCGAATTTCTGTTGGCCGAACACCAGCACTTGCGCGACGCCGGCGATTTGCGAGATCTGCTGGGCGAAGACCTGTTCGGCATAATCGTCGACCTTGGCCAGCGGCAGGGTCTTCGAGGCGAGCGCGATGAACAGAATCGGGCTGTCGGCCGGATTTAATTTCTGGAAACTCGGCGGCGCCGGCAGCTGCGGCGGCAGCTTGCGCAGGGTCGCGGAAATGTTCGACTGAACGTCGAGCGCGGCGCCGTCGATGTTGCGGTCGAGGTCGAACTGCATGACGATATTGGTGACGCCGAGGCTCGACGACGACGTCATCATCGTGATGCCGGGGATCGTCGCGAAGGCGCGCTCGAGCGGTCCGGCGACCGAGGAGGCCATCGAATCCGGGCTGGCGCCGGGAAGGGTGGCGTTGACGGATATGGTGGGGAAATCGACGCGCGGCAGCGCAGCGACCGGCAGTTGCCGGTAGCCGAAAACGCCAAAAACGATGAACGACAGCATCAATAGCGTCGTCATCACCGGCCGGCGGACGCAGAGCTCGGGGAGGGACATTTACGTCGCCCCGCTTTGTGCGTTGCGGATCGCCACTTTGGATCCCTCGATCAGGAGCAGCGCGCCGTCGACGACGACGGTCTCGCCGCCGTTCAGGCCCTTGGTCACGACCGTTTCGCCGTCCTGGGTGCGCGAGACTTCGACCGGCTGAACATGAGCGGCGCCGTCGACGACGGTGAAGACGAAATTGCCGTTTTGCCCGATTTGGATCGCCTCGCGCGGCACGACGACCGTGTTCGGCTCGGTGCGCAGCGTCAGCTTGAGATTGCAGAGCTGGCCCGGCCAAAGCGTCTCGTCGGAATTGTCGAAAATGGCGTGCGCGAGGATCGTGCCGGTGGCCGGATCGACGGAATTGTCGAGCAGGGCGAGTTTTCCCGCGGCGCTCTTCGTCGATCCCTGCGGCGTCGCCTCGACGCGAGCGCCATTGGCCATCGCCTCGCGTAACGCCGGCAAGAGCGCTTGCTGCACCGAGAAGGTCACGTAGATCGGCGAAATCTGGTTGATCGTCGCGAATATGCCGGAGGCGCTGTTGTCCGACGCCTTGGCGATGTTGCCCTCCTTGATGGCGATAACGCCGATGCGTCCGGAAATCGGCGCGACGATCGTGTACCAGCCCAGCTGCACCTGCATATTCTCGATGGCCGCCTTGTCGGCGAGGATCGCCGCCCGCGCGCTCGCGCCGGCCGTCTTGGCGTTGTCGAGATTGAGCACCGGGGTCGCCGAACGAGCGACGAGGTCGGCGTAGCGGTTCGTGTCGCGCGTGGCTTGTTCGAGTTGCGCCTCGTCCTTGGCGAGTTGCGCCTTCGCGCCCTCGAGCTGCGCCACCGCTTGGCGCGAGTCGAGTTCGATCAGCGTTTGCCCGGCTTTCACCGATGCGCCGTCCGCGACCAGCACTTTCTCGACCGCGGCGTCGAAATGCGTGCGCAGCGCGACGGAGGCGATCGCTTGGGCGGTGCCGATCTCGTCGATCCGCCACGGCGCGTCCTTGCGGACGGCGTGGCCGACGACGATCGACACCGGTGGGCGCGGCGAAGCGGCGGGCGCCGCTGGCGGCGGCGCAGTCTGAGGCTCGCCCGTCAGCGCGACAGGCAGCAGTTCATGGATTTGCCGCGCGAATGGCGCCGCCGCGGGCGCATACTTCTCGACATTGGCCGGGGCGTAGCCTGCGTAAAGCGCCAGGACGACGGCAATCGCCAGGAGGACGCCGGCGAAGCGACGAAAACCCATGAATGAACAACTCCGCGAGATCGTCTGCAATACTACCGCGAATGGCGCCCTGCGTGCAAAGCGCGCCGACGACGCGCCGGTGGGACGCCGCGCCGCGGTCCCTAGAGCTAAACGTCTGATGTCTCAAGGCCGCGCGCGCTCACATGGATGTGAAGACGAAGATCTGGAATTCCGGTCGGGGTCCGGACGGCGAGATGGCGGTCTCGCGCCGCGCCGGGTCAGTCAAATCCGGCGCCGCAGACGCTGATACTCGAACTGCACCGCGTCGGCGCCATGGACACGCTCCAGCCGGCGCACGATGAAATGGCCGCGCGCGAGGGTCTGGAAATGCTCGGCGAAGGCGACGTTGACGGCTGCGCCGCCGATCGCGCCGAGAACCGGAACCGCCTGGGCGGCGAGCTTCTCGCTCACGACGACGCCGAATCGCGCGGCGATTTGCGAGACGAGCCGGACGAGAATCGGGGCTGTCTCGTCGGCCAGGCCGCGCTGGGCGAGGAACCGAGCGCTCTCGCTGACCGATTTGGCGAACGCGCCGCGGACGACGAAATAGCCGCCTTCGATCGCCGCTTCGCCGCCCGCCTCGCGGCCGAGCGCGAAGACCTCGATGCAGGCGAGGGCCGCCTCCGGGCGCGACAGATCCTCGCCTTCCTCGCGCGCGATTTCGGCGATCGAGCGCAACAGGATCGTCGTCGAAATCGGCAGTTCGATCGCCACGGAGGCGAGGCCGAAAGCGCCGCCGACTGCGCCGGAAGCCGCCGCCGCCGCCTTGTGCAACCCCTTGGCCGCCTTGGCCGGCGACTTTTTGTCGATCGTCCGCAGGGCGAAGCGCAGCGCGATCTGCAGCGCGCTCTCGGTGGCGCGCGCGAGCGCTTTGCGCGTCGGCGGAGGCAGGGCGCGCCCCAGCGCCTCGACCTCGCGCCCGAACAGGTTGGCCGCGCGCGAGGCGAAGCTGTCGCCTTCGAGACAGCGCGCGGCGAATTGAAGCTCGCCGAGTTCTTCGCACGATAGAAGCGCGGGCATTACGGTCTCGGTGGTCACGGCGCCTCGCGATCGTCTTCCAGCCGAATGGGTTCGCTCTCGCCCGCCGAGATATAAGGCGCCTCGCCGACCCGCCAAGGGGCTACGTTCAGAAGAAGACCATGATCGCCAGGCTCGCCAGCCCCGCCGCTGCGCAATAATAGGAGAACGGCCGCATCGCCTCAAATTCATGCTTGTGGAAATAGCGCATGAGAAAAGCCAGGCTCGCATAGGCGACGATCCCTGCGACGATTCCGGACAGGATCGCCGCGCCGCCCAAGGTCGCGCCCTGATGCAACAGCTTGGGCGCCTCGAGAACCGTGGCGCCCACGATGATCGGCGTCGCCATGAGGAACGAAAAGCGCGCGGAATCTTCGTGCTTGAGCCCCGCCACGACGCCCGCCGCGATCGTCAGGCCGGAGCGCGAGAAGCCGGGGATCAGCGCCAGACATTGCGCAAGCCCGATCGCCAGCGCGCCCTTCCAGTTCAATTGGTCGAGGACGCCAACCCCTTCGCCCGCGATCTGATCGCTGAAATAGAGCACGAAGCCGTTGGCGATGAGAAAGAACGCGGCGATCGCCGGCGTGCCGAAGGCGGCGCCGAGCCTCTTTTCGAACGCGAAACCGACGACGACGGCCGGGATCGTCGCCAGGACGAGGAGAAGGAAGATGCGGCGATCGACGCTCGAACGCGGATTCGACCGGCTGATCAACGACCGCAGAAATGTGAGCCAGTCGCGCCAGAAATAAAGGAACAGCGCGGTCGCCGTGCCCAGATGCATGACGACGAGATAGGGGAGGAAATCGGGCGCCTTCTGGTCGATCGACCAGCCGAGCAAACGCGGCAGAATGACCGCGTGGCCGAGGCTGCTGATCGGAAAAAGCTCGGTGACGCCCTGGAGGACGGCCATGACGACGGCTTGGAAGGCAGTCAAGGGGAGCGCCTCTTGGCTGAGAGGAGAAATCGGCAATCCCGGGCGGGACGTCCTCCCATAGTCCAATCGGCGATTCGTGTCTCCCCGATGACGCCGATCGTGCGCTCGGGTTCGACGCCTGCGGCCAAAGGGCCGCGAAAAACGATACGGGAAAGAAAAGCGCCGGCGAGGGGATTCCCGCGCCGGCGCCTTGGAGAAAACTCTCGAGCCTTTATGGGCTTACTTGAGGGCGTTGCTGACTTCGGTGAACTCGCTGCTCAGATGGGTGCCGAGAACCTGCAACGAACCGATGATGAACACGGCGACCAGCGAGGCGATCAGCGCGTATTCGATCGCGGTGGCGCCGGACTCGTTGGCGACGAAGTTCTTGAGGGACTTGATCATTACTTTGCTCCTGCTCCAAATGGAAATTGCCATCCGGCGAGTTGACGTGGCCGCTCGGAATAGGAGCCAACTTATGCGCAGGCTATTTCGGCGAGGTTAATTCGATTGCATGGAATTGGCGGTACCGCCATTCCCTGTCTGCTTGGTAAAGGCGCGCTAAACGTCGACCCGGCCAGCTCGCCCCGCCGCCCTTCCGGAACGGCGGCGAAGGCGGGCGACCATGATCGCGCCCTAGCAGACGCTGTGGCCGCACTTATGGACGGCGTCAATCTTCTCTTTGAGCTGCTCGTAGCCGACCGCGCCGACGACGACTTCCTGGCCGACGACGAAGGAAGGCGTCCCGTTGATCTGCAACGAGTCCGCCATCCCCATGACCTCTTGCAGACCGGTCATCACCTCCGGGCTTTCCATGTCCTTGGCGAGGCGGTCCATGTCGAGGCCGAGCTCGCGCGCGACCGCCAGGGCCTCGGCCTTGCCGATCGGTCCCGACATCCCCAGAAGCTTATTGTGGAACTGCCAGAAACGGTCGCCGGGCAATTGATTGCGCGCCGCGCTCGCCACCTTGGCCGCCTCGACCGAACCCGGGCCCAGCACCGGGAAATCCTTGAGGACGAGCTTGAGATTGGGGTCGTCCTTCATCAGGCGCGCCATGTCGACAAGGGCGCCTTTGCAGTAGTGGCAGTTGTAATCGAAGAACTCGACGAGCGTGGCCGTTCCCTTGGGGTTGCCGACAGTCGCCTGAAACTTCGACGAAAACAGCATGTCGGCGTGATTGCCGACCATTTTTTGCCGTTCGGCCTCGGCGACCTGCTTGTCGTGCTTGTCGAGCGCGTCGATCGCCTCGCGTAAGACGTCGGGATTGTTGACGAGATAGTCCTTGATGAAAGCGCCGAGCTCCTTTTTCTGCTCGGGCGTGAACTCGTCGGCCGCCGCCATGCGAATCGGCGCGAGCATGGTCGCCAGGGCGAGCGCCCCCGCGAAACAGGCGGCGAATTTAAATCTCATGACGATCTCCTGGGCAGTCGCTTTCGACAGGCCTTCTTGATCCGAAACCGGTGGCGGATTCAAGGCGGCGCGGCGTTGAGGGCGCTCCATAACACAGGTCGCCGCGAGACGCTCGCGCAAGAGACACACCGCGCCGCCTGACGAAATCGACCGAATTTGCCCCGTTCGGCGAGCCGGGCGGCGGACCAGCCTCTCGCCGACCCGCCGCGCTTGCCTTCGTCAGCCGCTTCCCGCAAGCTTGTTCGATGAATCTTTCTTCCGCTCAATCTCGCGAAGGCGCCGACCCTTACGGGCCCGACGGCGCTTACGCCTTCGCGCGCCTCGGACTATCGCTGCTGGTGGCGACCCTGGTCGGGGCGGGCATGTGGGCGGTCATCGTCGTCTTGCCAAAGGCGCAGCTCGAATTCGGCGTCGACCGTTCGGCCGCGTCGGCGCCCTACACTTTCATGATGTTGGGCCTGGCGTTCGGCACGATCGTGCTGGGGCGGATGGCGGACCGCACGGGGATCGCCGTTCCGCTTGTCATCGCCGCCCTCAGTCTCGGGCTCGGCTTTGTCGTCGCGGGCTATGCGCCCAATTTGCTGGTCTTTTCGGCGGCGCACGGCCTGTTGATCGGCGTGGGGGCGGGCACCGGCTTCGCGCCGATGATGGCGGATATTTCGCATTGGTTCGTCAAGCGGCGCGGGCTCGCGGTCGTCGTCGTGGCGGCGGGCAATTATCTCGCCGGCTCGATCTGGCCGCTGGCGATGAATTTGACGATGCCGCTGATCGGCTGGCGCGGGACCTATGCCGCGATCGGCGTCGTGATTGCGGCGACTGTTCTTCCGCTCGCTTTGTTGATGCGCCGGCGCCCCTCGGCCGAGATGCTCGCCGAGGCGGAGGAAGCGACCGAAATCGCGCGCGCCGATGTCGGCATCTCGCCGCGATTGTTGGTGGGCCTGCTCGCTCTCGCGGGTTTTTCCTGCTGCGTGGCGATGTCGATGCCTCAGGTGCACATCGTCGCCTATTGCGGCGACCTCGGCTATGGCGTGGCGCGCGGCGCCGAAATGCTCTCGCTCATGCTGTTTCTCGGCATCGTTTCGCGAATCGGGTCGGGCTTCGTCGCGGACGCGATCGGCGGCGCCGCGACATTGCTGATCGGCTCCTTCATGCAGGGAATCGCGCTGCTGCTCTACCTCCATTTCAACGGATTGACGTCGCTCTTCGTCGTCTCCGGAATTTTCGGTCTGTTTCAGGGCGGCATCGTGCCGATGTACGCGGTGATCTGCCGGGAGCTTCTGCCCCCGCGCGAAGCCGGCGCCAAGATCGGTCTTGTCGTATCGGCGACGATCTTCGGGATGGCCTTCGGCGGTTATAGTTCCGGCGTAATCTTCGATCTGACGGCCTCCTATCGCATGGCGTTTCTGAACGGCGTCATATGGAACGCATTCAATTTCGCGGTCGTCGGCTGGCTGTTGTGGCGCCGACAAAAGCCGTCGTCCAGGGCCCGGCTCGCGCCCGCCGACTAAAAGGGCCGATCCGCGCGCTTCGCCTTTTCCTCACGCGCCGGGGTGCGAATTCGTCTCCGCGTCGTGGTTACGGATGCGCTTTATAAGATAGCCGTAACATTCAGTAATCAAATAGGATTACGTCGTGGAGCAAACAGGCGGAATCCGCGCGGCGCGCCGATGCGGCTCGGACGCCGTCGGCTTCCGGCGCCATGGGCCGCAAATGGGAGTGCCGTGTAATTACAATTGATTATATATAATTATTAAAGCGATGCATTTATAGAGCTTCTTAGGCTGACCTAGTCGTCCTCCAAGCCCGCCGCCGCGCGCGCGAGCCTGGGCGCGAGATCGGCGTCCATGCGCTCGGCGAGCGCGGCGTGGGCGCGCCGCCAGAACGGCAGGGCGGCTTCCAGCCGGCGCGCGCCGGCCTCGGTGAGCCAGACCGCGCGGCGGCGCAGATCGGTTTCGACGATCGCGATCTCGACGAGGCCCGCCGCCTCCAGCGCGCGCAGATTGCGCGATAACGTCGACGGGTCGAGATCCATGCCTTCGCTCAACGCGCCGATCGTATCGTCTTGCGCGCCCGCCAATTGCGCCATCAGCGCGAACTGGGCGAGGCTGAGGCCGCAGCCCTCCATCCGCCGTTCGAGGAATTTGGCGATGCGTCGCGCGCCGAGGCGGCTGTTCCAGCCCGAACAGGCCTCCAGCGCCGCGCGCGCCTCCGCACGTAGACGCCGGTCGGGGGATTGCGAGTGGTCGGCCATCGGTGTATGTATCTACATTAAATGTATAGGCATGGAAGCTCGATCATGACCAACGCCGATGCGATTGTCTATGGCGTAGCCCCTCCCGAACACGTCGCCGCGCTCTCCGGGCGGCAGGTCCTGCAGGCGATGATCGACGGCAAACTGCCGGCGCCGCCGATCGCGCGGACGATGGGGTTCCTGCTGACCGAGGTCGAGGACGGGTTCGCCGTCTTCGCGGGCGACACCGGCTCGCATCTGCTCAATCCCATGGGGACCGTGCATGGCGGCTGGGCGCTGACGATCATCGACAGCGTGACGGGCTGCGCGGCCTATTCGGTGTTGCCGCCCGGCGTCGCCTATACGACCGTCGAGACGAAGGCCAATTTCACCCGCCCGATTCTGGCCGACACGGGCCGCGTGCGCGCCGAGGGCCGCGTCGTCTCGCGGGGCCGGCAGGTCGTCACCGCCGAAGCGAAGGTGACGGACGCGCGCGGGCGCGTGCTCGCGCACGGAACCTCGACCCTGCTCGTGCTCGGCGGCGCGCGCGCCTGAGCTTGCCTATAGAGCGCTCCACAGCCGGTCGCGAAGGCGTCGGGCGCGGTCGTTCGCGGTCCGTTGCAGGCGGAACCACAATGGCGGGTCTTCGCATGCGCGGCGACCTGGCGCCAGGAACGTGTCCGCAAAGGTCCGGATCACCGCCGCGGGGGCGAATTCCGCCACGCGGGCCGACCAGGCGCCGCCCCAGTCGCGAGGTTCGAGATCGCAGAGTTTTTGCACGAGATCGCGCCTCGTCTTGTAGACGAAGCGCGGGTCGTCGACGAGCACGAGGTGGTTGCGGTCGCGCCCGCCCGCCCAGACCAGCACGGGCTTGTCGCGGGCCAGGAATTCCGCGATCGCCAGGCCGAAAGTCTCGCCGACGTAGCGCGCGTTGATTCCGGCGTCGCAGCTCGCCACGAAATCGGCGATCGCCTGGCGGTCGGGCGTCGCCGGGAGATGAACGACGCGCTCGTGCGTCGTGAAGCGCGCGGTGTTCAAGAGGAGGAACCAGAGGTTCTTTCTGCGCTCGAGCGCCGCTTCGATCGCGCGCGGCGCGAAGGGAACATTGAACTGGTCGATCGCGCCGTGCCGGCCGACGACGAAAGCGTCCCGGGGAATGCCGAGTTCGGCTCTCAGGTTTGCCCGCGGCTTCGGCGGATCGACGATATGGGGCACCGCGGGATAGCGACCCCCGGTCATCGCCTGTGACAGCCATTTCGAGACATAGGCGTAAGAATCGCCGTGGGGATGGAAGAACTTGAACACCTCGTGGACCGCGGTCCGGCTCGATCGCGAAACGCGCGAATCCTTCCGCGCGGTCTTCAGGAAATAGGCGACGTCGATCCGCTCGCGCTCGATCAGGCGCTGCATTTCCTCTTCGAACTCATAGGCATAGGTGGAAAATGCATTGGCGAAGCGGGCGACATGGGCCGGCTCGGGAGCCACGCGCGCGTCATGCAGAATGACCGGCTCGACGCCAATGAGGGCGCGCGCGTGGAACGCATAGTCGAACAGCGCCACCGCCACGCCGCGCTCGTTGAGCCGGCCGCCGTCGAAACTCACGCGCATGCCTCGTCGTCCCTTTTCCGCGAATGAATGAGCGCCACTAGCCGATTTCGAGCGGCTTTCCCAGGGTCCGTCCGCCTCGAGCCGGGCGGCGGCTCATCTTGACCTTGACCGCGCGCGGTCGGCGCGCTCTTGATGGGCCAACGCCTCACGGGAAAGGCCAACGCGTGTCCATTTCGTCGCTGCTGCTGTTCGCCGCAGTCTATTTCGCCGCCGTCGCGACGCCGGGACCGGGCGTGGCGGCTCTCATCGCGCGCGTTCTCGCTCATGGGCTGGCCGGGGTCGCGCCTTTCATTGCGGGTTACGTCGTCGGCGATCTCATCTGGCTCGCGATCGCGGCGACCGGCATGGCCGTCCTCGCGCATGAATTCGCCGGCCTGTTCGTCGCGTTGAAATTCGCCGGCGTCGCTTATCTCCTTTATGTGGCCTGGGGCATGGCGCGCGCGTCGACGCCGCTCGGCGCAGCCACGCCGCCCGCGCGCGCGGCGCGGGGCTGGCGCGCGTTCGCCGGCTCGCTGTCGCTGACGCTCGGTAATCCTAAGGTGATCGTGTTCTTCCTGTCGATCATGCCGCTCGTCGTCGATCTCGACGCGATGACGCCGGCGAGCTTCCTGGAAATCGCCGCGACTTCGGTGATCGTCCTCTCGGCGACGCTGGCCGGTTATGCGTTCGCCGCCAATCGCGCCCGCGAAATGCTGCGCTCGACGCGGGCGATGCGGCTCGTCCATCGCGCCGCCGCCGGCGTCATGGCGGGCGTGGCGCTGGCGATCGCGACGCGCTGACGCCATGGCCGACATTCTCGCCATCGGCGAAGCGCTCGTCGAACTCAACCAGCCGCAAGACGGCGCGCCGTTCACGCAGGGCTTCGGCGGCGACACCTCGAACGCGATGATCGCGGCGGCGCGCTGTGGCGCGCGCGCGGGCTATTTTACCGCGGTCGGCGCCGATCGCTTCGGCAAGTCGCTCGCCGCGCTGTGGAGAAACGAGGGCGTCGACGCGAGCGGCATCGTCGTCAACGGCGGCGCCCACACCGGCCTTTACTTCGTCACCCACGGCCCCGAGGGCCATTCCTTTTCTTACATGCGCGCGGGATCGGCGGCGAGCCGCCTGACCGAGCTCGATGCGCCGGCGCAAGCGATCCGCGCCGCGCGCATCCTGCATGTCTCGGGAATCAGTCAGGCGATCTCGTCCTCGGCGACAGACTTGGTTTTCGCCGCCATCGACATCGCGCGCCAGGGCAAGGTCCTCGTTTCCTATGACACGAATTTGCGCCTGAAACTCTGGCCGCTCAGGCGCGCGCGGGCCATCACCCACGAAGCGATGCGCAGCGCCAACATCGCGCTGCCCAGCCTCGACGACGCAACGCAGCTCACCGGCCAGAGCGCCCCCGACGCAATCCTCGATTTCTATCTCGGGCTCGGCGCGCGCGTCGTCGCGCTGAAGCTCGGCAAGGAGGGCTCGGCGGTGGCGACCCCCGAGCGCCGCGAGCGCGTCGCACCGTTCCGCGTCAAGGCCGTCGACGCGACCGGGGCCGGGGACGCGTTCGACGGCGCGTTTCTCGCCGAATATTCGGCTTGCGGCGATCCGTTCGCGGCGGCGCGTTTCGCCAATGTCTCGGCGGCGCTCTCGACGCTCGGTTATGGCGCTGTCGCGCCATTGCCGCGGCGCGCCGACGTCGTGGCGGCGATGGCGAAGGGTTGAGGCGCGGCGCTAAAGGATCGAACCAACCATGAACTTCCTTCCCTCGCCGGCCGTGCTTCTCGCCTTCGCGGGCGCCAGCGTGCTGCTCGCGGCGACGCCGGGGCCGGATATGGCGTTGTTCCTGTCGCGCACTTTGGGGGGCGGGCGTCCGCATGGCTTCGCCGCGCTCGCCGGCGCGATGACGGGGCTTCTCGTCCACACCTTCGCCGCGGCGCTCGGCCTTTCCGCGCTGCTGGCGGCCTCGCAGCGCGCCTATGACGCGGTGAAACTCGCCGGCGCGCTCTATCTCCTCTATCTCGCCTATGGCGCTCTTCGCCACGGCGCGGCGCTGCGCCTGGAGGGGCAGGGCGCCTCGGGCGGCGGTCTCGCCCGCAGCTATCTCACGGGGCTGCTGATCAACCTGACCAATCCGAAGATCGTGCTGTTCTTCGTGACCTTCCTGCCGCAGTTTATCGACGTCGGCGACGCCGCGGCGAGCCAGAAATTCTTTTTTCTCGGCCTCGCCTTCATCGCCATCGGGGCGAGCGTCAACGCCGGCGTCATTCTCGTCGCCTCGCGCTTCTTCGCCGCCGCCAAGGCCAACCCACGCGCGATCCGCTGGTTCGACTACGGCTTCGCCGGCCTGATGGGCGCCTTCGCGGCGCGGCTGGCGCTGGCGGGCGGGCGGTAGGGGGAACCGTTCCGCCGATAAGCCTGAGGCGCGACGATGACGAGGCGGAAGGTCGCCGTTTGTCGTTTCCGTGTCCGCCTGATAGGCGACGATCCGGCCGGGAGACAAGACATGTCCAAGCGCATCGACAAGTCCTGGCTCGTGTTCGACAGCGTCGAGAACGGCGAGCATGATCGCTGCGCCGATCTGTTCCGCCGCCCGGACGGAACCCACGGCTTCGAGGAATTCCGCCGGGACGTCGAGGACAGCGGCGCCTGGACGCCCGTGCAATATTTCTCCGGGGCCGCCTATTCCTCGAAGGAAGCGGCCCTGGAGGCTGCGATCCAGTCCGTGCCGTGGCTGGCGGAACGATTGACGGCTCCGCGACGGAGATGAGGGGCCATTGCGCGGTTCGTTGGCGCTGGAGTTAAGCGAGACGCTCGCCGATTTCGTCATCAAGGCGCGGGACGCCGCTTCTTACGCCGCCACCGCCCCGATCGCCGCCTCCACCGCTTCCCCCAAGCGCTCGACGATCGTATCGATCTGTCCCGCCTCGACGATGAAAGGCGGCGCGATCAGCACGTGGTCGCCGGCGCGGCCGTCGATCGTTCCGCCCATGGGATAAACCATCAGGCCGCGCGCCATCGCCTCGCGCTTCACGCGCGCGTGGAGCTTGAGGGCGGGATCGAACGGCGCCTTGCTCGCGCGGTCGGCGACGAGCTCGACGCCGTGGAAGAGGCCGCGTCCTCGGATGTCGCCGACGCCGGCGCAGGTGGCGAAACGCTCTTCGAGGCGCCGGCGCAGGCGCTCGCCCATCGCAACGACATTGTCGAGCAGCCGGTCGCGCCGGATGACCTGCTGCACCGCCAGGCCCGCCGCCGCGGCCATGGGATGGCCCATATAGGTGTGGCCGTGCTGGAAGAAGCCGGAGCCGCCGGCGAAGGCCTCGAATATGGGCTGGCTCAACAGCACCGCGCCGATCGGCTGATAGCCGCCGCCCAGGCCCTTGGCGATCGTCATCAGGTCAGGCGAGACGCCCTCCTGCGCGCAGGCGTGCAGCGTCCCGGTGCGCCCCATGCCGCACATCACTTCGTCGAGGATCAGCAGCACGCCGTAGCGATCGCAGATCGCGCGCACGCGCTTGAAATAGTCGGCGACCGGAGGGACCGCGCCGAGCGTCGCGCCGACCACCGGTTCGGCGACGAAGGCCATGACGGTTTCCGGGCCGAGTTCGACGATCTTGTCTTCCAGCGCTTGCGCCGCGCGCGCCGCGTAAGCCGCTTCGCTCTCTCCGGCCAGCCGATAGCGGTAGGCGTAGCACGGGTCGATATGATGGGCCTCGATCAGCAAGGGCTGGAACGCCTCCCGCCGCCAGGCGTTGCCGCCGGCGGCCAGCGCGCCGAGCGTATTGCCGTGATAGCTTTGCTTGCGCGCGATGACGCGTCGTCGCTGCGGCTTGCCTTTCTCGACGAAATATTGCCGCGCCATCTTCAGCGCCGCCTCGACCGCCTCGGAGCCGCCGCTGACGAGATAGACGCGCGCCAGGCCGTTCGGCGCGTCTTCGATGAGCAGGTCGGCGAGCCGCTCGGCGGGCTCCGAGGTGAAGAAGCCGGTATGGGCGTAGGCCAGCGCGTCGAGCTGCGCGTGCAGGGCGGCGATCACGTCCGGGTGGCCGTGCCCCAGGCAAGAAACGGCGGCGCCGCCGCTCGCGTCGATGTAGCGCCGCCCGTCGCGGTCGAAGATCTCGATTCCCTTGCCGCCGACGGCCGTAGGCGGCACGCCGTTGGCGGCGCGATGGAGCAGATGGGTCATCTCAAAGGCCTTGGTTTGCCGGACCGGGCAGGGGTAGCGCGCTTTACGACCTCGCCGACCCGCTCAACGCCGCCGCCAGCTTTTCGATGCGCTGGCTCAGCTCGCCGAACGCCTGCGCCGCCGCGACCGCCTGGATTTCAAAGTCGTGGCGCGCCGCGCGCTCGCGCTCGACGATGCGTTCGGCCTCGGCTTCGAGCGCCGCGATCCTCGCGCGCGCCTCGGCGCATTCGTCGGCGATGCTGAGCGCGGCCATGACGATGAGTCTCTGATCGCCGATTTCGCCGAACGCCTTGTGCATCGCCTCGAATTTGGCGTCGACTTCGCGGGCAAGCAATTCGAGATGCGGTTCCTCGCCCTCGTTGCAAGCCAGGCGATAGGAGCGTCCGCCGATCGCTACGGTCACTTGCGCCATGCCGTCCGCCTCGTTGGGTCGCCTCGCGCGCGATCGGCGCCGGGGCTCAATTGACGCCGGTCTCGATCGCGCGCTCGATCAGTCCGTCGAGCGCCGCGCTCGCCTGCGCCAGCCTTTTCGCCGCTTCGGCGTTCGCCGCGTCGAGCGCGCGGGCTCGAGCGAGCGCGCCGTCGAGTTCGACCGCGAGCCGGGCGCGGTCGTCCTGCATCAAGGCGAGTTCCTCGTCGGCGTCGCCCCGCTTGGCCTCGAGCCGCGCGCGCCGCTCGACCGCCGCCTCCAGGAGATCGATCGCCGCCCGCATGCGCCTCAGGGACGGCTCGAAGGGACCGAGGGCCATTTCACTCCATCCTTTATGACACATTGTTTACGCGATGCTTGAAGGAGCCGTCAACGCGTCCACCGCGCGATTGACAGGAGATTGCGCCGGCGCCTATCAACTGCGCCCCAATCGAGCCAAGCCGCTGTGGCCGGGCGACGCAACGGAGAGCGCATGACGGCCCTGGTCCCCCACAATTCGATGGCGAACGCGATCCGCTTTCTGTCGATCGACGCGGTCGAAAAGGCTCGCAGCGGACACCCTGGCCTACCCATGGGCGCCGCCGACATCGCGACGGTCCTGTTCCGCGACGCGCTCAAGTTCGACGCCGCCGATCCGCATTGGCCCGATCGCGATCGTTTCGTCTTGTCGGCCGGACACGGTTCGATGCTGCTCTATGCGCTGCTCTATCTGACCGGCGTCGGCGGCGATAAGGGACTGTCGATCGCCGATCTCGAAGCGTTCCGCCAGACCGGCTCGAAGACGCCGGGGCACCCCGAATATCGCCACACGCTCGGCGTCGAAATGACGACGGGGCCGCTGGGGCAGGGGATCGCGACGGCGGTCGGCATGGCGCTCGCCGAACGCATGCTCGCCGCCGAGTTCGGCGAAATCGTCGACCACCACACCTATGTTCTGGCGTCCGACGGCGATCTGATGGAGGGCGTGAGCCAGGAAGCGATCGCCATCGCCGGACATCTGAAGCTGGCCAAGCTGATCGTTCTTTACGACGACAACGGCATTTCCATCGACGGCAACACTTCGCTCACCAATTCGGTCGATCAGATCGCGCGCTTTCGCTCCGCGGGATGGCGCGCGCTTCGCGTCGACGGGCATGACCCGAAGGCAATTCTGCGCGCGCTGCGCGCCGCCAAGAAGGCCGACAAGCCGACGCTGATCGCCTGTAAGACGACGATCGGCTTCGGCGCGCCGACGCGCGCGGGCACCAACAAGGCGCATGGCGAACCGCTCGGCGCGGCCGAAATCGCCGGCGCGCGCGCGGCCCTGAACTGGCCCTACGCGCCCTTCGTCGTTCCCGACGAGATTCTGGCGGCCTGGCGCGCGGTCGGCGCGCGCGGCAAGCGGCGCCGGACAAAATGGCGGCGCGCGTTCAAGACGCTCGCCCCCGAGCGGCGCGCCGAATTCGAGCGCCGGATGCGCGGCGATCTTCCCAAGGGACTGGACGCGGCGATCGACGCCTACAAGCGCAAGCTCGCCGCCGAGGCGCCGGAAATCGCCACGCGCAAGGCGGGCGAAGCGGCGCTGAAGGCGATTGCGCCGGCCGTGCCGGAATTGATCACGGGTTCGGCCGATCTCACCGGTTCGAACAACACCAAGGTCGAGGCGACGCGCGACATAACCGCGGGCGACATGTCCGGGCGCTATGTGCATTGGGGCGTTCGCGAACACGGCATGGCGGCGGCGTGCAACGGGATGGCGCTGCACGAAGGCTTCATTCCCTCGGGCGCGAGCTTCCTCGCCTTCACCGATTACTGCCGCCCGGCGTTGCGTCTGGCGGCGTTGATGGGCGTGCGCGTTGCGCATGTCTTCACCCATGATTCCATCGGCCTGGGCGAAGACGGCCCGACGCATCAGCCGGTGGAGCATCTGGCCGCGCTGCGCGCGATCCCCAACCTCCTCGTCTTTCGCCCGGCCGACTCCGTCGAAACGGTCGAATGCTGGCAGGCCGCGCTCGCGGCGCGCCGCACGCCTTCGATCCTCGTGCTGACGCGGCAAAATCTGCCGGCGCTGCGACGCAGCCATGTCCAGGAAAATCTGAGCGCGCTCGGGGCCTATGAAATCTCGCCGGCGGCGGAGAAAGCGGCGGTGTCGATTTTCGCCTCGGGATCGGAAGTCTCAATCGCGGTCGCCGCGCAGGCGCTGCTCGCCGCTAAAGGCGTGGCGGCGCGCGTCGTCTCCGTTCCCTGCATGGAGCGTTTCGCCGAGCAGAAAGAAAGCTATCGTCGCCACGTCCTAGGCGATGCGCGCGTGCGGGTCGGCGTCGAGGCGGCGATCCGTCAGGGGTGGGACGCATTGATCGGCGATGGGCCCTTCGTCGGCATGTCGGGGTTCGGCGCCAGCGGACCCTATAAGGAGCTTTACGAACATTTCGGGATCACGCCGTCGAAAATCGCCGAGGCGGCCTTGACGCGTTTGCGGAGCTGAGCGGAAATGCGGCAAATCGCCGCGATCGGCGATGCGATCGAACCGCCGCGATCCGCGCTCTGATACTTGCCGCCCTTTGCCGCGCCGCGCGGGCGGCGAGGATCTGCGCGGTTGGTCCGCGGCGTCGGGCCGCGCGCACTAGACTTTAGATTGAGGATCGACGAAAAGGCCCGCTATTCCAGTTCGCCCCGCCGGAAGGCGATGGCCTGCGCTGAGATCAATCGGAGGGAAGAGACGATGGCGATAAAGGTTGCGATCAACGGCTTCGGGCGCATCGGGCGCAATATCTTGCGGGCCATCGTCGAATTGGGGCGCACGGACATCCAGGTCGTCACCGTCAACGATCTCGGCCCGGTCGAGACCAACGCCCATCTTCTGCGCTTCGACAGCGTTCACGGCCGTTTCCCGCACGAGGTCACGGTGTCCGGCGACACGATCAACGTCGGCGGCGGCGCGATCAAGGTGACCGCGATCAAGGATCCCGCGCAACTCCCCCACAAAGAACTCGGCGTCGACATCGCGCTGGAATGCACGGGCATCTTCACCGCGCGCGACAAGGCGGCCGCGCATCTGACCGCCGGCGCCAAGCGCGTCATCGTCTCCGCGCCGTCCGACGGCGCCGATCTGACGGTCGTGTACGGCGTCAACCACGCCAAGCTGACCAGGGATCATCTCGTCATTTCCAACGCTTCGTGCACGACCAACTGCCTCGCGCCGGTCGCCAAGGTCCTCAACGACGCGATCGGCATCGACCATGGCTTCATGACGACGATCCATTCCTACACCGGCGACCAGCCGA
Source organism: uncultured Alphaproteobacteria bacterium (assembly GCA_963842835.1). Taxonomy (GTDB): domain Bacteria; phylum Pseudomonadota; class Alphaproteobacteria; order Rhizobiales; family Beijerinckiaceae; genus Roseiarcus. The sequence goes on from CAWJIB010000003.1 coordinate 284,942, forward strand.
CGCTCGACACGCTGCACAAGGATCTCTACCGCGGCCGCGCCGCCGCGCTGTCGATGATCCCGACGACGACGGGCGCGGCCAAGGCGGTCGGCCTCGTGCTGCCCGAACTGAAGGGCAAGCTCGACGGTTCGGCGATCCGCGTGCCGACGCCGAACGTTTCGGTCGTCGACCTCAAGTTCGTCGCCAAGCGCGCGACCTCCAAGGAAGAGATCAACGAAGCGATCAAGGCCGCCGCGAACGGACCGCTGAAGGGCATCCTCGGCGCCACCGACAAGCCCAATGTTTCGATCGACTTCAACCACGACAGCCATTCCTCGGTCTTCCATCTCGATCAGACCAAGGTCATCGACGGCACCTTCGTGCGCATCCTTTCCTGGTACGACAACGAATGGGGCTTCTCCAACCGCATGGCCGACACGGCGGTGGCGTTGGGCAAGCTGATCTGACTCGATTTCGCGCGGGCGGCGGTTGCGCGCCCGCGCGGGCTCAAACGCCAAGGAGGCGCGCAGCGGCGCGCGATAGGGAGCCTTCGCCGATGAACGCGTTCCGAACGCTCGATTCCGCCGACCTCAAAGGCAAGCGCGTCCTCCTGCGCGTCGACCTCAACGTGCCCATGGAAAACGGCAAGGTCGGCGACGCGACGCGCATCGATCGCGTCCTGCCGACGATCACGGAGATCGCCGACAAGGGCGGCAAAGTCGTCCTGCTCGCGCATTTCGGCCGTCCCAAGGGCGGGCCGGACGAGGCCAATTCGTTGCGTCCGGTCGCCGCGGCGGTCGGCGAGCGCCTGGGTCGGCCCGTCGGCTTTGCGTCCGACTGCGTCGGCGAGGTCGCCGCGAAGGCGATCGCCGGGATGAAGGACGGCGACGTTCTGCTGCTCGAAAACACGCGCTTCCACAAAGGCGAGGAGAAGAACGACCCCGCTTTCGTCGCCGAACTCGCCAAACTCGGCGACGTCTATGTCAACGACGCGTTTTCGGCCGCCCATCGCGCCCACGCCTCGACCGAGGGCGTCGCGCATAAGCTGCCGGCTTATGCGGGCCGGGCGATGCAGGCCGAGCTCGAAGCGCTGACGCTGGCGCTCGGCGCGCCCAAGCGGCCGGTGGCGGCGATCGTCGGCGGCGCCAAGGTCTCGACCAAACTCGACCTGCTCGGCAATCTCGTCAAGAAAGTCGACATTTTGATCATCGGCGGCGGCATGGCCAACACGTTCCTGTTCGCGCAGGGCAAGGCGGTCGGCAAGTCGCTGTGCGAGAGGGATCTTGCCGACACCGCGCGTTCGATCATAGAGGCCGCTCGCGCCGTCAATTGCCGGATCGTGCTGCCGGTCGACGCGACCGTCGCGAAGGAGTTCAAGGCGCACGCCCCATCGCGCTTCGTCGACGTCGATCACGTCGCCGACGACGAGATGATCCTCGACATCGGCCCCAAGTCGATCGTCGCGGTCGAAGAGGCGCTCGCCCATGCGAAGACGCTGGTGTGGAACGGACCGTTCGGCGCCTTCGAGACGCCGCCCTTCGACGCGGCGACGATGCAGATCGCCAGGACGGCGGCGTTCCTGACCGTCGACGCCAAGCTCAAGTCGGTCGCCGGCGGCGGCGATACGGTCGCGGCGCTCGCAGCCGCCGGCGTCGTCGAAGAATTCACCTATGTCTCGACGGCGGGCGGCGCCTTCCTCGAGTGGATGGAAGGCAAGGCGCTGCCCGGCGTCGAAGCGCTTCGCGCGAAATAGAGCTCAACGGGAGGAACCATGGCTCGCATCACGCTTCGTCAGTTGCTCGATCACGCCGCGGAACACGGCTACGGATTGCCCGCGTTCAACGTCAACAACATGGAGCAGGCGTTGGCGATCGGCGAGGCCGCCAGCGCGCTCGATGCGCCCGCCATCATTCAGGCCTCGCGCGGCGCGCGTTCCTACGCCAACGACATCATGCTGCGCCACATGATGGACGCGCTGACCGAAATGTATCCGCAGATTCCGATCTGCGTGCACCTCGATCACGGCAACGGTCCCGCCACATGCGTCACCGCGATGCAGGCGAATTTCACCTCCGTGATGATGGACGGCTCGCTGAAGGCCGACGGCAAGACGCCGGCCGATTGGGCCTATAACGTCGGAGTGACCAAGATGGTCGCCGACATGGCGCATCTCGGCGGCGTCTCGGTCGAGGGCGAACTGGGCGTGCTCGGCTCGCTGGAGACGGGACATGGCGAGAAAGAGGACGGGCACGGCGCCGAGGGCAAATTGAGCCACGACCAGCTGCTCACCAATCCCGACGAGGCCGTGAAGTTCGTGCGCGAGACCAGGGTCGACGCGCTCGCGATCGCGATGGGCACCTCGCACGGCGCCTATAAGTTCTCGCGCAAGCCGACCGGCGACATCCTCGCCATGAACGTCATAGAGGACATCAACAAGAAATTGCCGAACACGCATCTCGTCATGCACGGATCGTCGTCGGTGCCGCAGGAGCTGCAGGACATCATCAACAAGTTCGGCGGCAAGATGCCGCAGACTTACGGCGTTCCGATCGAAGAGATTCAGCGCGGCATCAAGCACGGCGTGCGCAAGATTAACATCGACACCGATCTGCGCATGGCGATCACTGGCCAGATTCGGCGCGTCCTGAGCGAGAACGGCGCGGAGTTCGATCCGCGCAAATATCTGACGCCGGCGCGCGAGGCGATGGCGAAGGTCTGCAAGGAGCGCTATGAGCAATTCGGCGCGGCGGGCATGGCCTCCAAGATCAAGCGCGTGCTGTCGCTTCCCGAGATGGCCAAGCGCTACGCGAGCGGCGAACTCGATCCGAAGTTCGGCTGAAAGCTGACGACAGGGCGGCGGGCGCCGCTCGCGGCTTCGCGCTAAGCGAGCAGGGCGCGCGCGATCGCCTCCCATTCCGCGTCGAGCGCGCCCGAGCCGATCGGCTTTGCCGCGCGTCGATACCAATAGGCGGCATTGCCGGCGTCGCCTTCCTTGCGATGGAGATAGGCGTGAACCCAGCAGCCGGACGGGCCTCCGTCCTGCTGGGCGAGCCGATGCGCGCCGTCCCAGTCGCCCTTGGCGTCGAGCCACAACGCCTGCAGCGCAGGGCTGAGGCCGGACGGGAGCGCCGGACCGCCGAGGGAAGCCCGCAAAGCCGCGAGGTCCATGAGCGCCTCCCGGGCCGAGGGGTTTGCGCGCGCGCCCTTGCGCGTCACTGCGGCGCCAGAGCCCAGGTCGCAGTGACGCTCTCGGACAGGGTGATGAAGCCCGGCTCAACGGGCAATGGCGCCGCTGCGGACGCCGTGCTGAAGCTCCTTGCCGCTCCGCTCCCCGCGCGGAACATGGGTTGGGCGAACTCGGCGTTGATGGCCTGGAGCGGTCCCAGCTTCATCGCCGCGCCCTCAGCGTAAAGTGAGGCGCGGCGCATCGCGTTGCCCACGGCTTTGACGCGTAACGCGTCCTCGCGAGATTCGCGGTCGAAGAGATCGAACGCCACGCCTTGGTATATGGCGCCGTTCTGGACCCCTTGCGCGATGATCGCGCCCGCCTTGTCGATTGCGCGCATGCGCACGCTCAGCGTGTTCGAGGCTCGGTAGCCTGTCAGCGTGCGCTTGACGATTTGACCAGTCTTGGCGTCCCGCTCGTCGTTCCACACCGGAAATAGGCTCAGGCCGATCGTCGCGATGTCCTTCGCCTCGATTCCCGAGCCCTTGAGCCCCTCGATGACCGCCCTCGACAGCCGCGCGTTTTCGCCCGCGGCGTCGTTCGCGGCGGGGCGCTCGTCCGAGATATTGAAGGTCACAATGGCGATGTCGGGCTGCGCCTCTTCGGAGGCGAGGCCGACGACGGAGACTGTCGGCGTATTCTTCGAAGCGCTCGGCTCCTGGGCCAAGCCCGAATCGCCGAGCGCGACACTCGCGAAGGCGATGATCAAGGCGGACTTGCTGAACATTGAAACCTCCTGCGTCGCCAAGGCGGCGACGGAGGTCTATCACTTTTCGGTGCCGGCCAAAGGCCGGAAAATCGCGCCGGCGAGGAGCGGCGCCTTCGGCGCCCATCATGATCCTGCGTCCGTGCGTCGGCAAGATCGCGACCGCGGGGCGCTCGGCCGTCCTAACCCGACCTTAACCTTAACAACCCCTAATGGGGTGTGGAGCCGCGCGACCGCCTCGCGAGGCCTGAGTTTCGTTGACGCCCATAAATGCCCATGGTATCCCAAACCATCCCGTCAAGAGACCGCCGGCCCGGTCGATCGCCAGCGAGCGCGAGTTCGCGGCCGGCGAGACATTTCGCATGCGCCTTTGGGGTAGGGCTGAGCCTTGGATCGTTTCCTCTCCCACTACACCAACCGCTTCGACGCCAAAGGCCGCGTCTCGGTGCCGGCTTCGTTCCGCGCGGTGTTGGCGAAGGACGGCTTCGACGGGATTTTCGTTCATCCCTCGCTCGATGCGCCGGCGCTCGATTGCGGCGGACACATGCTGCTGCGCGAAATCAACGCGCTCTTGGAGTCGATGCCGCCGTATTCGCAGGAGCGGGAGGACTTGGCGACCGCCCTGCTGGGCACGAGCGAGGTTCTGCGCGCCGATTTAGAGGGGCGCATTCTGCTGAGCGAGAGAACGCGCGCGTCGCTCGGCCTGAAAGACGAGGCGGTCTTTGTCGGCCATGGCCACAAGTTTCAGATTTGGGAACCGGTTCGGTTCGCGGCGCATCTCGAGGAGGCCAAGTCTCGCGTTCGTCGTCTGCGGGCCGAGTTCGGCGCCCGGGCGGCGCAAGCCGTCGTGCAGGGAGCACGGGAATGAACGCGGGCCGCGGCGAGAGCGAAGTCGCCGCCGGCGGACCGGCCCGCCACATTCCCGTGCTGCTCGCCGAAGCGCTGGAGGCGCTCAACGTGCGCGCCGACGGCGTCTATCTCGACGGCACGTTCGGCGCGGGCGGTTATTCCCGCGCGCTGCTCGAGCGCGGCGCGCGCGTCGTCGCCATCGATCGCGATCCGACCGCGATCGCCGCGGGCCAGGAGCTCGTCGCGGCCGCGCGCGGACGCCTGACGCTGATCGAAGGACGCTTCGGCGACCTCGACGCGATCGCCCGTCGCGTCGGCGCGGCGACGCTTGACGGCGTCGTCCTCGACATCGGCGTGTCCTCGATGCAGTTCGACGAGGCCGGCCGAGGCTTCTCCCTGCGCCAGGACGCGCCGCTCGACATGCGCATGGAAGGGGCCGGGCGCAGCGCCGCCGACATCCTGCGCGAAGACGACGAGCAAAGAATCGCCGACATTCTCTTTCATTTCGGCGAAGAGCGCGCGGCGCGGCGCATCGCGCGCGCCATCGTCGCCGACCGGAAGACCTCGCCCTATGTCTCGACGCTGCAACTCGCCGACATGATCTCCCGCGTCGCGCCCGCCCGGCCGGGCGAGACGATCCATCCCGCGACCCGCGCTTTTCAGGCGTTGCGCATCGCCGTCAACGACGAACTCGGCCAATTGCTGCGCGGTCTCGAAGCGGCGGAACGCGCGTTGGCGCCGGGCGGACGGCTCGTCGTCGTGACCTTTCATTCGCTCGAAGATCGTATCGTCAAGCAATTCCTCGCCCGTCGCTCCGGCAGAGGCCGCGCCGCCTCGCGCCTCCTGCCCGGCGAGCCGGCGCTCGCCGCGCCGACTTTCCTCGTTCCGGCGGGTCAGCCGATCCTGCCGGGGGAAGCGGAACGGGCCGCCAACGCCCGCGCTCGTTCGGCCAAATTGCGCTTCGGCGAGCGCACCGCCGCGCCCCCCCTCGGCAGGGACGCAGGGCTCGACGCGCTCACGCGCCTGCCGGCGACGCGGCCAGGGAGGGGCTGATGTGGCGCTTTCTTCACGTCGTCGCCATCGGCGCGCTGATCGCCTCGGCGGCTTACGTCTACAGCGTCAAATATCAAACGATTTACGCCTCGGAGCAGATCGTCAAGACCCGCCATCTCATCAACAAGGAACGCGACGCGATCAACCTGCTGCGCGCCGAATACGCGCACTTGATCCGCCCCGACCGCCTGCAGGCGCTCGCGGACAAGCAGCTCGAAATGCAACCGCTCGCGCTCAACCAGATCGTCAAGGCGGACGACCTGCCCGAACCCGCGGCGAAGGTCGACTCGATCGGCCGCAAGCTCGAGTCGCTCGGCCTGCTCGGGCAGTCGGCGACGCCGAACGCCGGCATCACCGGCGCGACGCCACCCCTGAGGTAGGGCATGTCCGAAACCTCCGCCAACGCCGAAAAGATCGCCGACGCTTCCCCCGAAGCGAGCGCGTCCGGCTCCGCCGCAGCGGGCGGAAACTGGATCGGGCGCGTGCAGGCGACGGCGCGCGATCTCTTTTCGACGCGGCTCGACAAGAGCGGCGGCCGCATTCGATTGATCGTCTTCGCCATGCTCGCGGCCTATGTCGGCATCGCCGTCAAGCTCGTCGCGCTCGGGCTTTCGCACGATCCGCCGCAAACCCTGAAAGTGGCGGCCGATCAAGCCGCCTCCGGCGCGCGGCCCGACCTGCTCGACCGCAACGGCGAAATTCTCGCCACCGACGTCAAGACGATGTCCGTGTTCGCCGAACCGCGGCGCATCATCGACAAGGACGAGGCGGTGGAGCTGATCACGGCGGTCCTGCCGGACGTCGACGCCAAGGAGCTGCGCGAGCGCCTCGGCTCGAAGAAGGGCTTCGTCTGGGTCAAGCGACAGGTGACCGCGAAGGAGCAGGAGGAAATCTTCCGCCTCGGACTTCCCGGCGTCGGTTTCTTCCCCGAGAACAAGCGCGTCTATCCCAACGGACCGCTCGGCGCGCACGTGATCGGTTTTGTCGACAAGGACAATATCGGCATCGCAGGGATGGAGAAGTATCTCGATCAGCAAAGCCTCACCGATCCGCACGTCGCGGGTTTCAGCGTCGATCCGGATTCGCTGAAGCCGGTGCGCCTGTCCCTGGACCTGAAAGCGACGCACGCCTTGCGCGACGAATTGGCGGCGGGGATCGAACGGTTCCGCGCCAAGGCGGCGGCCGGCGCGATCATCGACGTCAACACCGGCGAGATCATCGCGCTGGAATCGCTTCCCGACTTCGATCCCAATGATCCCGGCGACGTCAAAGACCCGGAGAAAATCAATCGCGTCAACGTCGGCGTCTATGAAATGGGCTCGACGTTCAAGGCCATTTCGATCGCGATGGCGCTCGAATTGGGCAAGGTGAACCTCAATTCGCGCATCGACGCGCGCGAAAGCTTGCGCTACGGACGTTTCACGATTCATGATTTCCACGCCACCCATCGCGTGCTCACCGTCCCGGAGGTCTTCACCCATTCCTCGAACATCGGCACCGCGCGCATGGCGCTGATGGTCGGCGTCGAAGGGCATCAGGCGTTCTTGAAAAAGATGGGACAGCTCGATCGGCTGCGCACGGAATTGCCGGAGAGCGCCGAGCCGCTCGTGCCGAAGCGCTGGAGCGAATTGAACACCATGACCATCGCCTTCGGCCAGGGCCTCAACGTCGCGCCGATCCAGGCGCTGATGGCGGTCGCCGCTCTGGTCAACGGCGGCAATCTGATGACGCCGACCTTCCTGCCGCGCAGCGAGGCCGAGGCCGCTGCGGTCGCCCATCGCGTCGTCAGCCCGCAGACGTCCGAGTCAATGCGCTATCTCATGCGCGCCAACGCGACCCACGGCTCGGCGGGATTCGCCAACATTCCCGGCTATTACGTGGGCGGCAAGACGGGCACGGCGGACAAGATCGTCCACGGCCATTATTCCCAGGACAAGGTGTTCACGACCTTCATGGCCATGACGCCCGCCGACAAGCCGAAGTATCTCTACCTCGTGATGTACGACGAGCCGCAGGGATTGCCCGAGGACGGCGGCTACCATACCGCCGCGCACAACGCCGGTCGCACCACCGGGCGGCTCGTCGAGCGCGTGGAGCCGCTCGAAGGCGTGCCGCCGGCGAGCAAGTTCCCAGACCAGCCGTTTCCGCTGCTCGCGCGCCTCGGGTATGGCTATGACGCGGACAAGGTGGGCAAGGAGTGAGGCGACTCGGCGAAATCCTCGATCTGAGCGGACCCGACGCCGCGCTGGCTTCGCGCGAGATCGGCGGGATTTGCGCTGACAGCCGCAAGGTCAGGCCCGGCGACGCGTTCTTTGCGATTCCCGGCGTCAAGAGCGACGGCTTGGCCTACGCCGCGCAAGCCCTCGAAAAGGGCGCCAGCGTGATCGTCGGCGAGCGCGCGCCCGATTTCGCCGCGCCGGCCTTCGTGCGCGTCGCCGACGCGCGGGCTGCGCTCGCGCTGGCCGCGACGCGCTTCTACCCGCGCCAGCCCGAGCTCATCGTCGGGATCACCGGCACGAGCGGCAAGACGTCCGTCGCCGCCTTCGTGCGGCAGATCTGGGCCTCGATGGGCTTTGAGGCGGCCTCGCTCGGCACGCTCGGCGTCGTCTCGCGTCCCCTCAACGTCTACGGCTCGCTAACCACGCCCGACCCGATTGCGCTGCACGAGACTCTGGATCGGCTTGCCGGCGCCGGCGTCACCCGTCTCGCCTTGGAGGCGTCTTCGCACGGCCTCGACCAGAAGCGCCTCGACGGCGTGCGCCTCGCGGCCGGCGCCTTTACCAATCTCAGCCGCGATCACATGGACTACCACGCGACGCCGGAGGATTATCTCGCCGCGAAGCTGCGCCTGTTTCGCGCGCTTCTGCCGGCCGGCGCGCCCGCCGTCGTCAACGCCGACAGCGACGTCGCGGCGCGCGTCGGCGCCGCCGCGAGGGAGCGCGGCTTGCGATTGTTCACGGTCGGGGCGCGCGGCGCCGATGTACGTCTGATTTCCACGAGCCGCGAGGGCTTCGCGACGCGCATCGCCCTCGAATGCGTCGGGCGCGTCTGGCGCGCGCTCCTGCCGCTGCCCGGCGACTTCCAGGTCTCAAACGCGCTTGTCGCGACGGGGCTCTGCGTCGCGACGGGCAGCGACCCCGGCGCCGTCTTCGCCGCGCTCGAGACGCTCAAGGGCGCGCCGGGCCGCCTCGAACGGGTCGGCGAACGCAGGGGCGCGCCGGTCTTCGTCGACTATGCGCATAAGCCCGACGCGTTGGAAAAGACCCTCGCCGCCTTGCGCCCATTCGTGCCGGGCCGCCTCATCGTCGTTTTTGGGTGCGGGGGCGACCGCGACGCCGGCAAGCGACCGATCATGGGCGCCATAGCGGCGCGCGGCGCCGACGCGGCGATCGTCACCGACGACAATCCGCGATCGGAAGATCCGGCGGCGATCCGCGCCGCGATTCTGGCGGCGGCGCCGGGCGCGCTGGAGATCGCCGACCGCGCCGAGGCGATCCGCGTCGCGATCGCGATGCTCGGGCCGGGCGATGCGCTGGTGATCGCCGGCAAGGGTCATGAAACCGGCCAAATCATCGGCGAACGGACTGTGCCGTTTTCCGACGCCGAGACAGCGCGGGCGGCGCTGCAGGAGGCGGCATGAGCGAGACGCTATGGACCGAAGCCGAATTGACCCGGACGCTGGGCGCGCCGAGCGCGCCTGCGCGCGCGCGCGTCGGCGGCGTTTCGATCGACACGCGAACGCTTCAGCCCGGCGACTTGTTTTTCGCCATCAAGGGCGAGGTCCACGACGGCCATGACCATGTCGCGCGCGCCTTCGAGGCGGGCGCCGCGGCCGCCGTGATCGCGAATGCGCGCGGGCGCGACCTTGCCGCGCACGAGGCGACCTTCGGCGTTGAGGACACCTTGCGCGCGCTGGAGCGGCTCGGGCGGGCGGCGCGCGCGCGCTCGGGCGCCCGAATCGTCGCAGTGACCGGCTCGGTCGGCAAGACGAGCGCCAAGGAAATGCTGCGCGTCGCGCTGGCGAAGGCGGGACCGACCCACGCCTCGGCCGCGTCCTACAACAATCATTGGGGCGTGCCGCTGACCCTTTCGCGCATGCCCGCAAACGCCGCCTTCGGCGTCGTCGAGATCGGCATGAATCATGCCGGCGAGATCACGCCGCTGGTCGCGATGGCGCGCCCGCATGTGGCGCTGGTGACGACGATCGCGCCGGTTCATGTCGAGCATCTCGGCTCGATCGAGGCCATCGCCGACGCCAAGGCCGAAATTTTCTCCGCGTTTGAACCGGACGCCGCGGCGATCCTCAATCGCGACGCGGCGCAATTCGACCGGCTGGAGCGCAGCGCGCGCGCGCGCGGCGCGCGAGTGCTGACCTTCGGCGCCGATGCGATATGCGACGCGCGCCTCCTCGACGTGGCCGAGGACGACGGCGGATCGCGCATTCGCGCGCACGTGCTCGGGCACGAGCTCGCGTTCACGCTCGGCGCGCCGGGCGTTCACATGGCGCAAAACGCCCTCGGCGTCTTGCTCGCGGCCGACGCGCTGGGGGCCGACCTCGATCGCGCCGCGGCGGCGCTCGCCGAATTCGCGCCGCAAAAGGGGCGCGGCGAACGCTTCACGCTGCAAAGCCCGACCGGCCCCTTCACGGTCATCGACGAGAGCTATAACGCCAATCCGGCTTCCATGCGTGCCGCCCTGGCGCTGCTCGGCGCCGCACGGCCGGGCGCCCAGGGGCGACGCATCGCCGTGATCGGCGACATGTTGGAGCTTGGCCCGGGCGGCGCCGAAATGCACGCGGCGCTGGCCGGCGTTCTCAGCGAGAACCGCGTCGATCTCATCTTCGGGGCGGGCCCGTTGACGCGCGCCCTGTTCGACGCGGCGCCGGCGGCGATGCGCGCGGCCTGGGCCGAGCGCTCGCGAGACATTCAAGCCGAATTGACGAGTGCGCTGCGCGGCGGCGACGTCGTGATGGTCAAGGGTTCGAATGGCAGTCGCATGGGGCCAGTCGTGGCCGGGCTTCGCGAACATTTTTCATCCGCCAAGGCGCGGCAGTAGGAAACGTCGATGCTGACTTGGCTGACAGATCTTTCGCATGTGGCGGGCATATTCAATCTGTTCCGCTACCTGACGTTTCGCACGCTCGGGGCGGCGACGACCGGGTTGCTGCTCGTCTTCTTTTTCGGCCCGATGATCATTTCGGCGCTGCGCCTCAAGCAGGGCAAGGGCCAGCCGATCCGCGCCGACGGGCCAGCGTCTCATCTGCTGACGAAAAAGGGCACGCCGACGATGGGCGGGCTGATGATCCTGTTCGGTCTCTTCGCCTCGTCGCTGCTGTGGGCGAGTCTGACGAGCCCCTATGTCTGGATCGTGCTTTTCGTCACCGCCGGCTTCGCCGGGATCGGCTTCTACGACGATTATCTCAAGGTGACGAAGCAATCGCATCTCGGCTTTTCCGGCCGGGCGCGGCTCGCCGGCGAATTCCTCATCGCGCTCATCGCGTGTTATGCGATGATGCGCATCGGCGGGGTCGGCGCGAGTTCGCTCGCGGTGCCGTTCGTCAACGGCTATGTCGTCGATCTCGGCTGGGCGTTTCTGTTGTTCGGCCCGTTCGTCATCGTCGCCTTCGGCAACGCGGTCAATTTGACCGACGGGCTCGATGGGCTGGCGATCGTGCCGGTGATGATCGCCGCGGCGACCCTCGGGGTCATCGCGTATTTCGCGGGCAATCTGCTCTATTCGCGATATCTGCTCATCAATCACATTCCCTATGCCGGCGATCTGATGGTCATTTGCGGGGCCCTCATCGGCGCCGGCGTCGGCTTTCTCTGGTTCAACGCGCCGCCGGCGCAAATCTTCATGGGCGACACCGGTTCGCTGGCGCTCGGCGGATTGCTGGGGACGACGGCCGTGGCGATCAAGCACGAAATCGTGCTCGCGATCATCGGCGGTCTGTTCGTGATCGAGGCGCTGTCGGTGGTGGTGCAGGTCGCCTCGTTCAAACTGACGGGTAGGCGCGTCTTTCGCATGGCGCCCATTCATCATCATTTCGAGCAGCTCGGCTGGTCCGAGCCGCAGATCGTCATGCGTTTTTGGATCATCGCCTTCGTGCTCGCGATGATCGGCCTCGCGACGTTGAAGCTGAGGTGAGCATGACGCCGGTCGAAACCCTTCGCGGTCGGAAAGTTGCGCTGTTCGGGCTCGGCGGCTCGGGCCTCTCGACTTTGCGCGCGCTCGCCGCCGGCGGCGCCGACGTCGCGGCGTGGGACGACGACGAAAAGGCGCGCGCGCGCGCCCTCGAGGCCGGCTTCGCGCCGGTCGATCTGACCGCCGCCGACTGGCGGGGCTTCGCGACGCTCGTGCTCGCGCCGGGCGTGCCGCTGACGCACCCTAAGCCGCATTGGACGGTGGAGCGGGCGCGGGCGGCGGGCGTCGGGATCGTCGGCGACATCGAACTTTTCGCCCGCGAGCGCGCCGCGCGCGCGCCGCGCGCGCCTTTCGTGGCGGTCACGGGAACGAACGGCAAGTCGACGACGACCGCGCTGATCGCGCATATCTTGCGCCAGGCCGGCCGCGAGGTCGCGATGGGCGGCAACATCGGCGTGCCGATCCTCGACCTGCCGCCGCCTTCCGATGCGCGCGTTCACGTCGTCGAATGCTCCTCCTTCCAAATCGATCTGGCGCCGTCGCTCGCGCCGAGCGTCGGCGCGCTGATCAATATCAGCCCCGATCATCTCGACCGGCACGGGACGCTGGAAAACTACGCCGCGATCAAGGAGCGCCTAGTCGCGCGCTCAGGCACGGCGCTGATCGGCGTCGATGATGCGCCTTGCCGCGCGATCGCCGCCCGCTTGCGTTCGAGCGAGGCGAAGAGCGGGGCGCCGCATGTCGTGGCCATTTCCGCCGCGCCTTCGCCCTTGGCCGATCTGTGGGTCGACGCTTCGTTCCTGATGGCCCGCGAAACCCCGCAGAGGCTGGCCGATCTTCGTCTCGCGCCGGCTCTGCGCGGCGCGCACAACGGCCAGAACGCCGCCTTCGCTTTCGCCGCCGCGCGCGCGCTGGGCCTCGGCGCCGAAGAGATCGCGCGCGGCATGGCCTCGTTTCCCGGCCTTGCCCATCGCATGGAGCAGGTCGGCCGGCTCGGCCGGGTTCTGTTCGTCAACGATTCCAAGGCGACCAACGCCGACGCCGCCGAGAAGGCGCTTCTCTCGTTCCGCGACATCTTTTGGATTCTCGGCGGCAAGGCGAAGGAAGGGGGCATCGAGCCGCTGCGCGCGCTATTCCCGCGCGTCGCCAAGGCCTATCTGATCGGCGCGGCGAGCGAAGATTTCGCCCGCACGCTCGGCGGCGAGGTCGCCTTCGAGCGATGCGGCGCGCTGGAGAACGCGCTTCGCGCCGCGGCGCGCGATGCGGCGCTCAGCGCGGCGGCGGAGCCGGTGGTCCTCTTGTCGCCGGCCTGCGCCTCCTACGATCAGTTCGCCAATTTCGAAGCGCGCGGCGATCGTTTCCGCGAGCTCGTCGCCGCGCTGATCGCGGCCTCGCGCGAGGCCGAGCCAGCCCCGATCCCTTGGAGGAGCCGATCATGATGTCCAGAGCGGAGCGCGGTCCCGTCGCCGATTGGTTTCGCAGCATCGATCCGTGGCTTCTCGGGTCGTTCGGCGCCTTGATGGTGGTCGGCGTGGTGATGGCGCTCGCGGCCAGCCCGGCGGTCGCCGAACGGCTCAATCTGTCGACGTTCCATTTCGTCAATCGGCAGGCGGAGCTGCTGGCGCCCTCCGCCGCGTTGATGATCGCGACATCGTTCCTTTCGCCGCGCCACGTGCGCCGCGCGGCGCTGATCGTCTTCGTTCTCAGCATGGCGCTCATCATTCTCGCGCTGCTGTTCGGCGCTGAGGTCAAGGGCTCGCGCCGTTGGATTATGGGCGTGCAACCGTCCGAATTCATCAAGCCCGCCTTCGTCGTGCTCTGCGCCTGGGCTTTCGCGGAAGGCGGGCGCGCGGGATCGCCTGCGCTCGCGGGCAAGGCGTTCGCGTTCCTGCTGTTGCCGGCGACGATCATTCCGCTGATCCTGGAGCCGGACTTCGGGCAGACCATGCTGGTTTCCTTGGTTTGGGCGGCTCTGTTCTTCATGGCCGGCCTGCATTGGTTCTGGGTTCTGGGCCTGGGCGGCGCCGGCGCGGTCGGCGGCTTCGCGGCGTTCAAGCTGTCGCCGCACGTGCACGAGCGCGTGCTGCGTTTCATCGATCCCGATTCCACGGGCGGCATGGTCGACACGTTCCAGGTCGACACCGCGCTGCAGAGCATTCTGTCGGGCGGCTGGCTCGGGCGAGGGCCGGGCGAGGGCGTCTACAAGCGCATTCTCCCCGACGCCCACACCGACTTCGTGTTCGCCGTCACCGGCGAAGAATTCGGCATGATCGCGTGCCTCGCGCTGATCGGCTTCTTCGGTTTCATCGTCATCCGCGGTCTGTGGCTCGCCTTGCGCAACCAGGATCCGTTCTGCCGCTTCGCCGCGGCCGGGCTGACGCTGATGTTCGGCATACAGAGTTGGATCAATATGGCCGTCAACCTGCGCGCCATTCCCGCCAAGGGCATGACGCTGCCGTTCATCTCTTACGGCGGATCGTCCTTGCTCGCGCTCGGCCTCGGCATGGGCTTCCTCATCGCGCTGACGCGAAAGAGGCCGCTCGCCGCTCTCAACGTGAAACCGTCGGGCGCGGCGTGAGCGCGGCGCGCTGCATCCTCATCGCGGCCGGCGGCACGGGCGGACACCTTTTTCCCGCCTCCGCGCTCGCGACGGCGCTAGGCCGTCGCGGCGCGGCGATCGAACTCGTCACGGACGATCGCGCGCTCAAATACGGCGGCGACTTCCCCGCCCGCGCGATCCACGCCATTCCCTCGGCGACGACGACCGGGGCCGGCGCCTTCAGCAAGGCGCGCGCGGCGCTCGTGCTCGCAGGCGGCCTCGCCTCGGCGCTGCTATTGCTCGGCCGGCTGCGGCCGCGCGCGGTCGTCGGCTTTGGCGGATATCCCACGGTGCCGCCGCTGATGGCGGCCTGGCTCATGCGCGTGCCGAGCGTGCTGCATGAGCAGAACGCGGTGATGGGCCGCGCGAACCGCTTCCTGGCGCCGCGAGTGTCTCTCATCGCGACCGGCTTTCCCGAGTTGAAGGGCGTCGACGGCGCGCTCGGCGCCAAGTCGCGTTACACCGGCAATCCCGTGCGTCCCGGCGTTATCGCCGCCGCGGCGACGCCTTACCCCGATTTCGACGGCCGGCGCCTCGATGTGCTCGTTACCGGCGGTTCGCAGGGTGCGCGGGTGATGGCCGATATCGCGCCCGCCGCGCTCGCGCTGCTCACCGCCGAAGAGCGCGCGCGCATCCGGCTCACCATGCAGGCGCGCGGCGAAGACAAGCTGCGCGTCGCGGCCGCGTGCGCGCGAATGGCCTTTCCCGTCGAACTCGCCGAATTCTTCCCCGACCTTCCCGCGCGCATGGCGGCTTCGCATCTCGTCATCGGCCGCGCCGGCGCGTCGACCGTTTCCGAACTCGCGGTGATCGGCCGGCCGTCGATCCTCGTGCCGTTTCCGCATGCCCTCGACCAGGATCAGGCCGCCAACGCCGCCATGCTCAGCGCGAGCGGCGCGGCGACGGTGATCCCGCAGACCGAATTCACGCCCGAACGTCTCGCCGAGCTGCTGCGGGGCGCGCTTGCCGATCCCGCCGCGCTGATCGCGGCCGCTAAGGCCGCTAAGGCCGCCGGCGTCGCCGACGCCGCGGAGCGGCTGGCGGAGCTGGTGATGCAGGTCGCGGCGCCGGAGCGCTGAACTTCACGGATTGATCGCCTCGACGATCCACATCGCAGCGCCGAGCGGCACGCTGTCGCCGCGCCGATGCGGCGCCAGGGCGGCGCGGATTGCGACGGCGGCGGCGGCGCGCACATCGTCGGGCTGGCCTTCGAGCGCGCGGCTCGCGGGGCCAATTTCCAGCGACGTGGCGAGCGCCGCCTCGAAACCTTTTCCCGCGGCGATGTCGAGTTCCAGGTCGATCGGCGTCAGCGCGATCTTGTCGAAGCCGGCCTGGCCCAGAATCCGCCGCACGCGCTCTTCATTGGCGAAGGAGAACGGGCCGGGATCCTCGGGACCGACGTCCGGCAGGCGCGGCGCGTGCATGTAGGTCGCCTTCAACGCGATCATCAGCCAGGGATTGAGCTTGGGCTCGCGCCAGCACGCGAAGACGACGCGCCCGCCGCGCGCGAGACCCTTGCGGATATTCGCGAAGGACAAGGCGGGATCGGCGAAGAACATTACGCCGAAGCGCGAGAACAGAAGATTCGCCCATTCCGGGGCGAACGCGTGCGCCGTTGCGTCGGCGAGGACGAACTCGACGGCGGCGTCCGCCGGCGTCCGCTCGCGCGCCCGCGCGACCATCGGGAGGGAGACGTCGAGGCCGATCACACGGCCCTTCGCGCCGACCCGGCGCGCGACTTCGAGCGTCGTGCCGCCGCAGCCGCAACCCACGTCGATGATGCGGTCGCCCGGCGCGACGCGCGCTCGCGCGAATAGCCTTTCCGAGATCGGCGCGAGAACCTCGTCGTGCATGTTCTGGCGGTCGGTCCAGTGGCGCCCGCCGGGGCCGTTCCAATACGCGATCTGGTCCGCGTTGCGGGCATGGGCGAGGGGAATCGACATCGTCACCTCCGTAGGGGTCCAATGCTTAGGTCGGCCTCGCTTGCGCCGTCAACGTCCCGCGCGGAGCGTCACGCCGGCGAGGCGAGCGGCTTGCCCTTTTCGACGACGTAGGTCGCGGCGAGGACCGCGGGCTTGTCGCCGTTCTTGCCGCCGTGCGGCACGCGCGGCGGCACTTGGAAACCTTCGCCGGCCGCGAAGGTTCGCGTTCCCTCGCCGTCGACGGTGAGTTCCAGCGCCCCCTCGACGACATAGGTCGACTCGATTCCGGGATGCGTGTGGCGCGCGATCACGGCGCCGGGGTCGATATCGACGCGCACGTTGACGGTGACGTAGCCCTCCATCGGTCCGTCCGTCTGTTTGATGATCGTGCGCTTGAACCCAGCGGGCGCTGCGCTTTGCGCGTCCGCGCCCGTGGCGATGAACCCGCTGATCGCGCAAAGCGCGCAGGCGGCGAAACCTCGTCGAGTCAACATGGCGTCCTCCCTCGTTTTCCCACAAACTGATTCCGGCTTCGCGCGGCTGTCAAGGCGCGTGCGCTTCGTCGGGCGCCCGCTCCAGCGCCGGCTCGTGGCCGAGCGCCAGCGCGATGGCCAGCGCGATCGCGGCGCAGGCCGCGACGGCGGCCAGGCCCCAGGCGAAGCTGCGGGTCGCATCCTTGATCCAGCCGATGGCGAAGGGGCCGAAATATCCCGAGAGATTGCCGATCGAATTGATCGCAGCGATTCCCGCCGCCGCCGAGGCGCCGGAAAGGATCGCCGTCGGCAAGGTCCAGAAAATCGGCAGCGCCGCGAAGACGCCGAAGGCGCCGACGGTCAGCGCGATCATCTTGACGAGCGGGTCGCTGATGAAGGCCGACGCGCCGACGCCGATCGCCGCGAGCGCCAACGCGATGGCGAGATGGCGCGTGCGCTCCATGCGCGCGTCCGACCGCATGCCCCACCAGATCATGCCGAAAAAGCCGACGAGATAGGGGATCGCGTTGATCCAGCCGGTCATCGCGATCGACACGCCGAAGCCCTTGACGATCGTCGGCAGCCAGAAGCCGACGCCGTAAAGGCACGCGACCACGCCGAAGTAGACCAGCGACATCGCGAGCACGCGGCCGTCGTAGAGGCTCGCGAGGACGCTGGCGGGCGAGACCGTCTCGCGGACCTTGTCCTCGGCAGCGAGCCGCGCGGTCAGCCAAGAGCGCTGCTCGTCGTCCAGCCAGGTCGCGTCCGCCGGCCGATCGGTCAGATAGAAGTAGGTGATGACGGCGAGGATGAGCGAGGGCGCCGCTTCCGCGATGAACAGCCATTGCCAGCCCGCGAATCCGGCGGCTCCGTTCAGCCCGAGCAGCGTCGCGGAAACCGGCGAGCCGAGCGCCGAGGACAGCGGGATCGCCGCCATGAAATAGCCGACGATGCGCGCGCGATAGCTCGAAGGGAACCACAGCGTGAGAAAGAAGATGATGCCGGGGAAAAATCCCGCCTCGGCGAAGCCGAGCAGGATTCGCAGGGCGTAGAACGTGTATTCGCCGCTGACGCCCGTCGCCTTGGCGATGTCGGGGATGAACGCCATCGCGCCGGAAATGAGACCCCAGGAGAACATGATGCGCGCGATCCAGCGTCGTGCGCCGAAGCGATCGAGCAGCAGATTGGAGGGAACTTCGAACAGAAAATAAGCGAGAAAGAACACGCCGGCGCCAAAGCCGAACATCGTATCGGTGACGCCGATATCCGCATCCATGGTCAGCTTGGCGAAGCCGACGTTGACGCGGTCGAGATAGGCGACGAAATAGCAGACGATGAGAAAGGGTATGAATCGCCAGGCGATCTGTGTCGTCGTGCGCTGTTCGATATCCGTCGCCGCCATTCTTTCCTCCCCGGCGCTCGGCCCCTCGCGAGCTGCTTGCTAATTGAGCGTGGATTCGCGCGCGACGCAATGGGGCGCCGGGGCGCGGCGCGAGCCGCGTCCGAATTTTTGTCGCGATCGCGCACCCGCGCCTCTACGCGCGGATCGGCGCCGCGGCCTCTCGGGCCTTGCCGGAATAAACGAAGATCGCCGCCGCGAGGCCGCACAGCGCGGCGAAGCTCATCCAGAATCCCGGCTCTTCGCAGGCCCCCCGCCGGCGTCGTCGCGCATCCTACGACATCGCAAGGGCAATCCAGGCAATGTTCGACCCGGCGACGCGCTCGAAAATTCGAAGTCGAATTCTCGGGATCAAGGCATGACGTAGGTCGCGCGGCCCTGTCCGAGCAGCGCGGCGCGGATCGCGCCGGGCTCGTTGATCGAAAACACGACGATCGGGATTTTGTTGTCGCGCGCCAACGCGAAGGCGGCGGTGTCCATGATCTGAAGATTGCGGGCGATCGCTTCGTCGTGGGTGAGGCGCTCGAAGCGCGTCGCGTTAGGGTCTTTCTTGGGGTCGGCGGAGTAGACGCCATCGACTTGCGTCGCCTTCATCACCGCGTCGCAAGAGAGTTCGGCCGCGCGCAGCGCCGCGCCGGTGTCGGTGGTGAAGAACGGATTGCCGGTGCCGCCGGCGAGCATGATGACGCGGTGCTTGACGAGGTGGGCGAGCGCCGCCTGGCGCGAATAGGGCTGACACTGCGATGGCATCGCCACTGCGGAGAGGACGCGCGCGGGCTGGCCGATCTGCTCGAGCGCGCCCTCCATCGCCAGCGCGTTCATCACCGTCGCGAGCATGCCGATCGAATCGGCGCGCGCACGCTCGATTCCCTTGTCCGCGCCGAGCAGGCCGCGAAAGAAATTGCCGCCCCCGACCACTACGGCGACCTGCACGCCGAGGTCCGCGGCGGCCTTGAGATCGGCGGCGATGCGCTGCACCGTCGGCGCGTGCAGGCCGAAGGCGTCCGGCCCCATCAACGCTTCTCCCGACAGTTTGACGACGACGCGGCCGAACAGGGGTCGGGTGGGCGCATTGTCGATCAAGGGCTGTCTCCTGTCGAATGGCGGGCCGATACCAAAAGGGCGGCCCGTGGGCCGCCCGGATGATTCGGAACTTTACGCTTCTTCGGCCGCCTTTTCGACGCCTTCGCCGAGGGCGTAGCGAACGAAGCCTTTGACCGCGATCGGCGCGCCGACCGTCTTCTCCGCCTCCTTGACCGCCTGGGCGACGGATTTGGCGGGGTCGTGGACGAAGGGCTGATCGAGGAGGCAGACTTCCTTGTAATAGGTCTTGAGGCCCGATTCGACGATCTTTTCCAGCACGTGCGGCGGCTTGCCGGCGTTCTTGTCGGCGAGCACGGATTTTTCGCGGGCGATGGTCGCCGGATCAATCGCTTCCGCGTTGAGCGCGATCGGGCTGGCGGCGGCCACATGCATCGCCACCTGACGGCCGAGCGCAACGAGCGCGTCGTGGGCGCCGGTCGAACTCGAGCGCGACGATGACGCCGATGCGGCCGAGGCCGTCGGCGATCTGGCCATGCACGTAATGGCCGATGGCGCCCTGCGCGACATGCAGGCCTTGCGCGCGGCGCAGCGTCATGTTCTCGCCGATCGTGGCGATCGCGTTGGCGATGGCGTCGGCGACCGTGCCGCCGCTGGGGTAATGCGAGGCCTTGATCGCCTCTGCGTCCACGGAGGCGCCCTTGTCGATCGCGACCGCGAGGACGCCGCGCACGAGAGCCTGGAAGTCGTCGTTGCGGGCGACGAAATCGGTTTCCGAGTTCACCTCGACGACGACGCCGAAATTGGCCTCGACCGCGACGCCGACGAGGCCGTCGGCGGCGACGCGGCCGCTCTTCTTGGCCGCCTTGGCGAGGCCTTTCTTGCGCAGCCAATCGATGGCCGCTTCGATGTCGCCTGCGGTTTCGGCCAGCGCGTTCTTGCAGTCCATCATGCCCGCGCCGGTCTTCTCGCGCAGGTCTTTCACCAGCGCGGCGGTAATCGTGGCCATATTCGTCCTCAATGCTTTGGCGGCGCGCCGACGAGCGCGGCGGAGCCGCTGGTGAGCGTCAACCACACGCGAGCCCGGCCAAGTCGGCCGGGCCCCGGTCTCTATCCGATCCGCTGCGGCCGATCAGGCCGCGGCGATGAGCGAGCGCGCCTGATCGACCCACTTGTCGCGGGCGATGCGGCCGTTGAACTTGAGGTCGGCGTCGAGCTTGTCGGCCTCCTCCTTGGTCATCGCGGCGATCTGCCAATAATGGAACACGCCGTGCTCGTTGAGCTTCTTGACGATCTGCGGGCCGACGCCGGTGAGCTTGGCCAGATCGTCGGGCGCGCCGCGCGGAGCGGCGAGCAGCTCGAAATGTTCGGTCGCAGCCGCCTCGACCTCCGGCGCGACGCTCTCCGGCAGCGCTTCCTCGATCGGCGCCTCGGCTTCGCCGAGGTCGACGCCGTGCGAGCCCTGGCTGCGCGAAATGCCGTCGATCGCCGCGCGCGCGACGAGATCGCAGTAGAGCTGGATCGCGCGGCTGGCGTCGTCGTTGGCGGGGATCGGGTGGGCGACGCCGTCGGGATCGCAATTGGTGTCGAGGATGGCGATCACCGGGATCTTGAGCCGGTTGGCCTCCTTGATCGCCAGCGCTTCTTTGTTGGTGTCGATAACGAAGACGAGGTCGGGCGTGCCGCCCATGTCCTTGATGCCGCCGAGCGCCTTCTCGAGCTTTTCGCGCTCGCGCGAAAGCATCAGGCGCTCTTTCTTGGTCAGGCCCTTGGCGCCTTCGCCAAGCATCTCGTCGAGCTTGCGCAGCCGCGAAATCGAGGCCGAAATCGTCTTCCAATTGGTGAGCATGCCGCCGAGCCAACGGGAATTGACGAAATATTGCGCCGAGCGCTTGGCGGCCTCGGCGATCTCGCTCGCCGCCTGGCGCTTGGTGCCGACGAACAGCACGCGCCCGCCCTTGGCGACCGTGTCGGAGACGACCTTGAGCGCCTGGTGAAGAAGCGGCACGGTCTGCGCGAGATCGATGATATGGATGGAATTGCGGGCGCCGTAGATATAGGGCGCCATCTTGGGGTTCCAGCGATGCGACTGGTGGCCGAAATGCGCCCCCGACTCGAGAAGCTGGCGCATGGTGAAATCAGGCAGAGACACTGCGTTTTCCTTTCCGGTTGAACCTCGGCGGATCGATGAGGCGAGGAAATCCTCGCCACCGGAGCGAGCCCTTGAAGCAGGGCCCACGAAAATCCGCCTGTGGAATGGCCGCGCCTATATAGGACAGCGGAGCGAAAGGCAAGGGCGGCGCGCCCGGCTCGCTGCGCCGTCGCGACGTTTCAAGGCTTTTCGACTTTGGGCGGCGGCGCGTCGGCCTCAGCGCCGCGCCAGCATGGCGACCTTCGGGTCGCCGGGCTGCAGGCGCGCTATTGTGACCGGCCAGCAGCGCATTTCCAGGATGCGGTCGATTGCGCGCGCCGCCAGCGTCGCCGGCTGCGCCGCGCCGAACAAATAGCCCTGCGCCTCGGTGCAGCCCTCGGCGGCGAGCCTGTGCAGCTGAGCCTCCGTCTCGACGCCCTCGGCGGTCGTCGAAATGCCGAGAGTCGCGCCTATGCTGATCGCCGCCCGCACAATCGCCAGGCTCTCGTCATTCGACGCCATGTCGTTGACGAACGACTTGTCGATCTTGATCTTGTCGAACCTTACGGAGCGAAGATAGCCGAGGCCGGAAAAGCCGGCGCCGAAATCGTCGAGCGAAATACGCACGCCGATGTGCCGAAGCTGGCGCAGCATGTCGACCGTCTGGCTGTTGTCGGCGAGAAGGGCGGACTCGGTGATCTCCAGCTCCAGGCGCGCCGGAGGAAGGCCCGAGCGGGCCAGCGCGTCCATCACCACCGCCACCAGATTTCGGTTGCGGAACTGGATGGCGGAGAGATTGACCGCGACCAGCAGGTCGCCCGGCCAGCGCGCCGCCTCGGCGCACGCTTGCCGCACGATCCATTCCCCGATCGGAACGATCAGGCCGGTATCCTCGGCCAGAGTGATGAATTCGTCCGGCGGCACGAGGCCTCGATCGGGGTGATTCCATCGCAGCAGCGTTTCGAAGCCGGTAATGCGTCGCCGCCCGATGCTGACGATCGGCTGAAAGAACAATTCGAATTCGCCTTGCGCCAGCGCGGCCCGAAGAGCGAGGTCGAGAGAGCGCCGGGTCTGGACGAGCGCGTCCATGTCCGGGTGGAACAGGCGATATTGTCCGCGCCCGTCCGCTTTCGCTCGATACATCGCGAGATCGGCGCGCTTCATCAGCGTGACCGGATCGACCGGCCCGTCCTGCGCGAGCGCGATCCCGACGCTGGCGCCGATGAACACCTTATGGCCGTCGGCCATCTGACAGGCGCTAACGATCTCGATCAGCCGGCGCGCCAACGTGATCGAGCTGGCCTCGAGGTCTTCCGAGACATGAAGGATGACGAACTCGTCCCCGCCGAACCGCGCCGAAAAATCACCGGGGCGCAGCGTCGAGCGAATGCGCTCCGCGACTTCCCGCAACAGCGCGTCGCCGACCGAGTGGCCGAGCGAATCGTTGATATTCTTGAACCCGTCCAGATCGACGAACAGGACGGAAAAGCGCAATCCCTCTTCGCGCGCGCGAATCGCGGCGGCCAGCAACTTCGATTCGAAGTGGAACCGGTTCGCCAGTCCGGTCAGCGTGTCGTGATGGGCGAGATAGGCGATGCGGTCTTCCGTCGCCGCCCGGCGCGCGGCCTCCTCGCTGATCGCGGCGTTGGCCTGAACCAGTTGTGCGCTTCGTTCGCTGACCCGATCCTCGAGCTGCTTCTTGGCGTCCTCGAGCGCCCTGTTGGCGCGGCGCAGTTCGAGTTCGGCGCCTCGCCGCGCCACCTGTTTGATGACCCGCTCCAGCGCGACGGCGAAATCGACCGGCTTGGTGATGCAATCGTTCGCTCCGAGTTTCAAGAAATCCGCGACGTCCGCGGAGAGGGCCTTCGTGGTCATCATGATGACGGGCAGGATGGCCGCCGACCAGGTCGCGCGAATGCGGCGCAGCGCCTCGGCGCCGACGAGCCCAGGCATCATCGCGTCGAGCAGGACGACGTCGAAGGGCTGCCGCTCGATCAGCTGCAGCGCCTCCTCTCCGTCTCCGGCTTCCTCGATCGCGAAGCCGCGTCGTTGAAAGAGACGCGCGAGCACCACGCGATTGTCGACGATGTCGTCGACGATCAGCACCCGCCCCGCCAACTCCTTGTCGACGGGCGGCGCCTCCTCACGCAGCGCGTCCGATTTCCGCGACTGAGACCTCATCTCTGGCTTCTCTTTTCAAGCCGAAGCGGCGCTTTCTTCCGTGCTTGCCTCGCTGGACGTCGGAAGAGCAACCGACTACACCATACCCAGCGGAAGTGAATAGTGTATTTCCGACTTTGCGCTAATGGCATTCAGCTAAGAACAGAACGTTTGCTCGGCCGGTATGGTTACCGCCGCCTTGAAGAAATTATTATTCGGCGCAGCGGCGCAACTCCGTTATGCGCCTACGATCAATAATATACTATCGGGAATGACGGTTGCCTCGATGCGCCGCGCCTAGCGAAACAGCCGCCGCGCCACCGCCTCGGTCACGCTGGCGACGTTCACATTTTCGATCGCCTTGACGTATTGGCCCGAATAGAAATGTCGGATCATCGCGTATCGGACGGCGAGCGATCCATCGAAACTGACGGCGAATGAACTCGGGTTGACGCGGACGATGCGCGCGTCGACGACACAATTCCCAATTCGGCATTGGATCGCGCTGTCTTTTGGCGCGGGCGCCGCTCCGCTGATTTGCGCGCCGGAAATGGAAATGTCGATCAGTTGGCGCAAGTAATCGACGCCGTCGACGGTCAGCTTGGCGAGTTCATGGGTTTCGAAGCGTTCGGCTTTTCGTCGCCTGGGCTGCTCGATGCAAACGACGCAGACAACCAACAAAACAGCGCAATTATACCAGCTCCAGAACAATGCCAGCACGCCGAATTCGACGCCGTCGCCGCGAACATTGATATGGAAGGCGTAACCGATCGACGCAATTGTCAGGAAGAGAAGCGGGCCGAAGAACCTGAGCAGCGGCCATTCGACGAAGCGGCGGTCGCGGTCGCCGCCCTTTGCGGTCACTTTGAACTTCTGTCCTTGCGGCTTCACAAGACCGATTATGACCGCCTTGATGATTTCCGGCGCCCCGAGAAGTTGGCAAGCGTCGGACATGATCGGTATCTGCCGCCCGCGCGTCGTCCAATTCATCGTCGCCGTGTGCCAAATAAAATAGGGAAGAAAATAGCTGACGACGTCGCTCAGGTTGGCCCGCACCGATTTGATGTCCAACAACAGGTAGAGAATCGGGATGATCAGGCCCATGAGCCTGGCGGGGAAGACCGCGGCCCAATTTAGGAAGGTCTCGACGAGCGACAGTCTGTCGATGAACGTCAGATGGCTTGTGCGTGAAAGCGGCCCGCTGCGGCCGCGCACAATTTGCATGAAACCGAGACACCAGCGGTTGCGCTGCGTGAGGTATTCCTTGAGGCCCTCGGGCGCCAATCCAAGCGAGAGCGGCTCGTTCAGATAGACAGTCGTGAAGCCGGCTTCCTTCAACCGCAAGGTCAGGAGATAGTCCTCGGTGACGGACTCGGTCGGGAAGCCGCCGATGGCGCGCAATGGCTCAAAGCGAATGATCGAAGACGTGCCGCAACAGAAAGTTGTCGACCAGGCGTCCTTGGACGGCATAACGACGTCGAAGAAGAATCTTTGATCGTCCGGCCAAACGCGCGTCGCGAGCAGATTGGATTGGATTGGGTCCGGATTGATGAAATGCTGCGGCGTTTGGACGATCCCGACGCGATCGTCGCGAAACAGCGTCATCGCGCGCGACAAAAAGTGAGGCGCTGGGACAAAGTCGGCATCGAGGATCGAAATATATTCGGGCGGATTGGGCAGCGCCGCGACTTTCCCTAGGGCGTAGTTGATGTTGCCCGCCTTGGCGTGCGCATTGTCTGGCCGCGCGATATAGCCGCAATCGAGGCTTTCGCACAAAGCCTGCAGCCAGGGCCGGCCGCCGTCGTCGAGCATCCAGACCCGATAATTCGGGTAATCCATGCCCGTGGCGCCGATAATCGTGCGCTCCAGGATGCTTTCTTCTTCATTGTACGAACAGATGAAGAGATCGATCAGCGGCTTTTGCTCCAAACTGTCGAGCCATTGCCTGTTGCGGTCGGCCTCCGGCGAGCGATCGCGCGTGCGGGACAAGAAGATCAGCGACAGCGCCGCCGCGGCAAGACCGCCCAATTCGACCAGCAGGAAACTCAGGCCGAGCGCAAAATCGAGCGTGAACCCCGCTGGCGGCAATGTCGATGTCGCGCGCCAGACGAAGTAGCGCGTCAGCAGCGCGAGGCTGACCGCCATCACGCCCAATCGCACGGTGGCGGAGTCGCGTGGCGCCGTCGCCATGAACACGAGGCTGGCGCCCAGCAGGACCAACGTCGGCCAAAGCGTGGCGACCAGTTCGGCCAGACCGACCTTAATCACGGCGCAGGCCGAGGGCGCGGGCGTCGGCAGACGTCGAGTCGGCCGCCACGGCGCCGTCTTCGAACGTGACGCGCCCGGTTCGCCCGACGCTACATTCCCCGCTTTCCGCCATCTCCGGGACCGCGACGGTCACGTGATAGGCTTCTTTGGCCAAGGTGCTGGGCACGATGGCGAAGTTGGCGGGCGCCCCGGCGGTTCCCGTCAGATTGACCACCCACCCCGCATAGGGCTCGCCGCCCGTCGACGGGCGGAACGTCGCGGGGCTGCCCACCTGCAGCCGGTTGTAGACGGATTCGCTGACGTTCGCGGTGACGACGGCGCTCGCGCAGTCGAGCAGGCGGATGAGATCCTGGCCGCGGCTGACGTGCTCGCCGGGCGCCGTCAGGACTTCCCAGACGCGGCCGCTGACGGGAAGCGCGACTTCGACGTCGGAGCGCATCTTGTAGCGCGCTTCCTCCTCCGTGACCGCCGCGCGCAATCGTTCGATCGCCGCGTCGTGCGTCTGCAGGTCGGCGGAGAGGTCGCCCACGCGCAAGCGCATTTCGTCGGCGCGCTGGGCCGAACTCGGTCGATCATTGTAACTGTCGCCGAGGAATTCCCCCTGGTTGGCGGCGGCAAGTTCGACCGAGGCTTCTTCGAGACGCTGGCGGGCGCTCGCTTCACTCTCGACGGCGACAATTTTGTCGCGCCGCAGGCGGCCCGCCTCGGCCGCCGTCAACGTGCCCGATTTCGCGAGAGCGTTGGCCCGGGCGAGGGCAGCGTCGGCCTCTTCGCTGCGGGCCGCGGCGGCGGCGACGTCATGGCCCAAAGCGGCGATGCGCGCGTTGAGTTGGAGAATGCGCCCTTCAGTGAATTGCTGCGTTTGCTTGGTCAGCCCGTCCAGGCTCGCCTGGGCCAGTTCGAGCTGGCGCGCCAGCTTCGGCCGCTCGTCTTCGAGGGCGCCGAGTTGGCGGCGCAAATCGTCGAGGCGGCTGCGATCCGCCTTGTCGTCGCGGATGCGGAGCACGGGGGCGCCCTTGTCCGCCGACCACGCCTTGAATTCATGCGGCGCCGCCGCGACGACGCCGTCGATCGGCGAGCGGACCGTCACGATCCGCGAGTTGACCACCGCCTCGACGCTGGAGGCGAGAAGCAGCGTCTGCAAAGGCATCCACCCAAAAATTGCGAGAAGGGCGATCCCGGCTCCCGCCTTGATGAGCCGATTGGGCGAAAGGCGCGACAGGAGACCCCGGTACGCAGCCTTTTCCGCCTCTTGCACCGGCTTTGCGTCCCCGGGCGCCGGCGCGGCCTCGCCGTGGCCGGGAGGCTCGTCCTTGAAAGCTTGATGAAGCGCGGCCTGCATGCGGCGAACGTCGAGCGTTGGGTCGCGTTCGCTGGGATCGGCGACCGCGGACGCTGCGCCGGCGGGATCGACGGCGCCGACGGACGGGCGGTCAACGGCTCGCTGACCCGGCTCGGGAGCGGGAACGAAGACCGCGGCTTTTCTCGACTTCGGGCTTTTCATGAGAAAATCACGCTCGCGGAGCTCTGGCGATGCATTCGGCGGCCAAGGCCGGCGATCGCGGCGCTTTGGTTCGGCAATGCATCGTCTCGGCTCAGTCGTCGGTTCGTACCGTCTCGCGGCGGGCGCCGCCCGTCCGCGCGATAGTTCCCCCACTCGTATGCAAGTCGACTAACAGTGATTTGTTGGAGTTAATTTGCGTTTGCCATTCCGTCTGAAATCGCGAATTCACCGATCATGGTAAAAGAATTCTCCACTGCTTCTCAGAACAAATGTCCGAATTCGGCGGGGCCTCCCTGCCGGTGAAAATCCGGCGCTTGGCGCCTTGGCCCTGACCGTCTGCACTGGGTGTAGCTGTGTGGAAACTCGGGCGACTGATCGGTCATGCCAATTTCAGCGAAGTTTCGATTATTCCGAGCGACCAGAAGTGCGCGAAACGCCGAAAATCGTGCTGATCGCATCCGTTCTCAAGCGAAATCATAGCTTTCACACGGCCTCGGGGGACACCAGCCATCCGTCGAGGCAGCAACGAGGCGGCAATTAACTGTCAGCGCCAAATGACAGGGTGAAATTCAGCGAGCGATCGGCAAACGTCCGAAGCGCCCGCGTGCATCGACCTACAAGCTCGTCATTCGAAGTAAGCTTATCGCAGCGCGTTCTTCAATCCGGCCGACGACGGGAATTGTGCTCAGCTGCGGAACGAACAGTGAAGGCTCGCATTTATCCCGCATTCACCAAGATGCGTTGCTGAGATCTCGCTTTGCGTCGATCTAAAGACATTAGTCACCGGGAATGGACATTGTCCTTCGGGATTAGGTCCAATGCCCAGCCAGCGTGACAAGCGATCACGGGAAAGCGGAGCCAAGAATATGCACGGTGACCAATTCGTCGCCGCCCGAATGCTGCGGGACGCTTTCGTTTTAGACCAGGCCAATCTGGGTCCGATCCCCTGGTACCATGGCAGCAAGTCGGCTGCGGTGGTGCTGACGGTCGACGACGTCTTTCCAGGCACTTCGCAAAGCGCCTATGAAGCAGGCGGCGATCTGGAGAAGGGGGCATTAGGCCATCTATTGTGGCTGTTAGAACGACATCCGAAACTCCAGATCAGTCTTTTCGTCACTCCAGATTGGCGTCAGATATCACCCGTTGCAGACCGGTTTTGGCGGCGCCTGCCGTGGGTCCGTGACCAGCTTTTTTGCGCGGATATCCTGCCGGAAGGTACGATGGATGTTCGGCGCCATCCCGAATTTGTCTCGTTTCTCAATGCGATGCCGCGCACGGAGATCGCTCTGCATGGGCTGCATCACATACACCGAGGCAAAATGGTTTGGGTCGAATTTCAGGAGCAAGATCGGACTGCGTGCGCTGAGATACTGAGCAAAGCAATGCGAGTTTTCGATGAGGCCGGACTGCGATGGACGCGCGGCCTTCAGCCCCCTGGATGGAATTGTCCGCCTGCGCTGCAACAAGCATGCTGTGACGTGGGAATCGAATGGGTGACTTCAGCCCGCGACGTACAGACCCCCGTGTCGAAACAGGCAAAAGCGGCGATGTCAGGCCTCTCCGGCGTCAGCATGCTTTTCCCTGAGCGAATTGCACCGGGTCTGCTGCACATCAGCACCAATTTTCAAGCGACTTCGCCGCCAGAGCGTGCTTTTGAGATTCTTGAGGCAGGTGGAATCCTGTCGATTAAGGCCCATATCTCGAAGAGTGTGCCGGGCCACACCCATCTCGACGGGGTTGATCGTCTCTATATGAACTACCTTGATCGACTGTTTGATGAGATCGAGCGTCGTTATGGCGATGCGATCGACTGGACGACGGTGGGCCAACTCGCGGCCTCTCTGTCCGCACCCTCATCCGCGGCGGCATTCGCGACTGCGCGCCATTCGCAGTCCCCAGATTTTGCCCGCCGGGGCGCCGCGTGATGGTGTATCTGAAAAAAGCCATCCTGGTCCTTTGAGCACATCCTCGTGTACGTAAACGGGATTTTTGTCAGTGACCGTGGCTTTCGGGTGCACGCGTTATCGACTCGCACGTGAGCAGATCACACGGCGAGAGCGGCGGTCGGCGCGGAGACTTCATCCGATCCCCGCAAACTCAGGCGCGAGCGCTCGGAGGAAGTATCGAAGCGCGCGCCTTCGCCAAATATCGCGGGTGTTTCCGCGAAGCGCTTTTTTCTGAATTTTGCTACTAGAGCGTTCTGCATTTAGGTTTCCGCATATCCCGCGTTTTTGAGATAATTGGCGCATTCGGCGTGGGAGTATGAGGCGAGGATATGGGCGATGGCGTCGGAAACGGCGTCGATTGTCCGAGCCGCGGCTTTACGGAGGAGGGTCTTGAGCTTGGCGAACACCTGCTCGATTGGATTGAGGTCGGGCGAGTATTTGGGCAGAAAGACGAGGCGCGCGCCGGCGGCTCGGATCGCCTTTCGCACCGCCTTTCCTTTGTGAGAGCCGAGATTGTCGAGCACGACGACGTCGCCGGGCTTGAGGGTTGGGACGAGGAACTGCTCGACATAGGCCAGGAAGCGCTCGCCGTTGATGGGTCCGTCGAACAGACAGGGCGCGTCGATGCGGTCGTTGCGCAAGGCGGCCAGGAATGTCGTGGTCTTCCAATGGCCGTGCGGGACCTTGGCGACCAGCCGCTCGCCGCGCCGCGCCCAGCCGTGCAGGCGCGTCATGTTGGTCTTGGCCCAGGTCTCGTCGATGAAGACCAAGCGCGAAGGATCGATTTGGCCTTGATATTTGCGCCAGCGTGTCCGGTGACGGCTTATGTCCGCGCGATCCTGCTCGCGCGCCACGAGCGTCTTTTTTTGAGCGTGACGCCCTCGCGGCGGAAGAAGCGGCTCATCATCGACGTGTCGGCCTTGACCCCGCGTTCGGCCAGCAGTCGGTCGCACAGCGCTTGGAGCGTGATGTCGGGTTTCTCGGTTCGCAGCGCCGCCAGGAACTCTCGATGCGGCTGCAATTTTGGGCGTAAGTAACCGCCCATTTTGCCGGCCGTGCGAGAGCCGCTCCGCTCAAAGCGCTGCACCCACTTGATGGCGATCAACTCGCTGACCCCGAACCGGTTCGCCGCGGCCCTGCAACTCATCCCTTCCAAAACGACCGCGTCGATCACGCGATCGCGCAAATCCTGCGAATAAGCTCTGGCCATCCCTGCTGGCCTCCGCCCAGCCTGCAGGTTGAATCAGAACTTCGCCGATTCGGGAATCCCAACGCGATTCAAATTAGATGCCGCATGCTCTAACAGCGCTTCGCCGTCGAACACCCGAGGTAAGAGCCGGATGCTCGAATTGGGCCCGTCCGGATCTGTGCGGCCGGCGCCCAGTAGCGGGCGTCCCTACCGCGATCCTCGCTGGAATCCGGCGATCCGACGGGGGCTGCGGGTGGCACGCGCCAGATTTCGTCCACTGTCGGTGCGAATTTTTGGGATCTGCGCTCTGGCGCACGATGCTTGGACGCCTTGCCGCGTCAGTGTTTGGATCGCCCGTGAATTATTGCCGTTCTGGCCGTCGAACCAGCTGCTGAAAACCGCATTGCATTCGAAGCCTTGCCCTCAGAGGCGGTTCCCGTCGCCCAATTCCCCTACACGTGCTCCACCGCCACCACGCCCGCCACCGCCTTCAGCGCGCCGGCGAGCGCGCCGGTGACGGCGTAGCGGCCGGGGAGCTTGACCTCGACCTCGCCCTCGCGCGGCCCCAGCATCACCACCAGCCAGACTTCGCCCTCGCCCTTGGCGCGCAGGCGCTCCTCGATCGAGGGGAGCGGGGCTTCGTCCCGCACGAAGACGCGCAGGCCCTTGTGGACCTTGGCGGCCGCCAGGGTCAGCGATTCCGCGTGAACGATGCGCGCGCGCACGTCCTCGCCTTCGACGTTGGCCTGCAAGGTCACGAGCACGTCGGAGCCTTTTTCCAGGAGGTCGCGGTATTGGCTCAGGCCCTCCTGAAAGATGATCGCCTCGTATTGGCCGCTGGGGTCGGAGAGTTGGATGACGCCGAGCTTCGAGCCGCTCTTAGTGCGCCGCTCGTAGCGGTCGAGCACGCTGGCGCCGAGCCGGGCGGTGGTGGCGCCGCCGCGCACCGCGCGCGAAAAATCCGCCCAGCGCGTCGCGCGCAGCCGCTTCAGCGCGGAATCATAGGCTTCCAGGGGATGTCCGGAGAGGAAGAAGCCGACCGCGTCGAATTCGCGCCTGAGGCGATCGGCCGCCGGCCAGGGGTCGGCGCGAACCTTGAGCGGCGCGGCGTCGACTTCGCCGAACAAGGCGTTCTGACCCGCCGCCTTCTCCTCGGCGTTGCGATGGGCGAGCGCCAGCATCGGCTCGATCGAGGCGAAGGCGATCGCGCGGTCGGGCTGCAATTCGTCGAAGGCCCCGGCGGCGGCCAGACTCTCCAGCGTCTTCTTGTTGACGGCGCGCGGATCGACGCGCCGCGCGACGTCGCTCAGCGAGGCGAAGGGCCGCCCTTCGCGCGCCGCCACGATCGCCGCCGCCTGGCCCTCGCCGACGCCCTTGATCGCGCTCAGCGCATAGGCGATCGACAGCGCCCCGGCGGCGTCCTGACGCACGTCGAAGTCGACGTCGGAGCCGTTGACCGAGGGCGGCGCGACCTTGAGCCCGAGCCTCAGCGCCTCGGCGCGAAATTCGGCGAGCTTGTCGGTGTTGGACTTGTCGAGCGTCATCGACGCGGCGAGGAATTCGGCGGGGTGATTGGCTTTGAACCAGGCGGTCCAATAGGCGATCAGCGCATAGGCCGCGGCATGGCTCTTGTTGAAGCCGTAATCGGCGAATTTGGCGAGCAGGTCGAAAATTTCGTCCGCCTTGGCCTTGGCGAGCCCGCGCTCGAGGGCGCCCTTGACGAAGCGCGCGCGCTGCGCGTCCATTTCCGACTTGATCTTCTTGCCCATGGCGCGGCGCAGCATGTCGGCTTCGCCGAGCGAATAGCCCGACAGCTCGCGCGCGATCTGCATCACCTGTTCCTGATAGATGATGACGCCGAAGGTCTCGCGCAGGATCGGCTCGACCTTGGGATGGATGTAGTCGGGCGTTTCATGGCCGAGCTTGCGCGCGCAATAGGTCGGGATGTTGGCCATCGGGCCGGGGCGGTAGAGCGCCACCAGCGCGATGATGTCCTCGAAGCGGTCGGCGCGCATTTCCGCCAGCGCCTTGCGCATCCCCGCGCTTTCCACCTGGAACACGCCGACCGTCTCGCCGCGCCCGAGCATTTCGAAGGTTTTGCGATCGTCTAGCGGGATTTTTCCCAAGTCCGCTTCGAGCCCGCGCCGCGCCAGCAGATTTTGCGCCTTGCGCAGCGTCGTCAGCGTCTTCAGCCCGAGGAAGTCGAATTTGACCAGTCCCGCCGGCTCGACCCATTTCATGTTGAACTGCGTCGCCGGCATGTCCGATTTGGGGTCGCGATAGAGCGGCACCAGTTCGACCAGCGGCCTGTCGCCGATGACGACGCCCGCGGCATGGGTGGAGGCGTTGGAATAGAGCCCCTCCAGCCGCTCGGCGATCGCCAGCATCTTCGCCACGCGCGGGTCGGCGGCGGCGGCCTCCTGCAGGCGCGGCTCGTCGGCGACGGCCTGTTTCAGCGTCACCGGCTTGGCGGGGTTCTGCGGCACCAGTTTGGCGAGCTTGTCGACTTGGCCGAGCGGCATCTCCAGCACCCGCCCGACGTTGCGCATGACGCCGCGCGCCAGGAACGAGCCGAAGGTGATGATCTGCGCGACGCGATCCTCGCCGTAGCGGCGGCGCACATAGGCGATCACCTCGTCGCGCCGATCCTGGCAGAAGTCGATGTCGAAGTCCGGCATCGAGACGCGCTCGGGGTTGAGAAAGCGCTCGAACAGCAAGCCGAAGCGGATCGGATCGAGATCGGTAATGGTCAGCGCGTAAGCGACGAGCGAGCCCGCGCCCGAGCCGCGCCCCGGCCCGACAGGAATGCCCTGCGCCTTGGCCCATTGGATGAAATCGGCGACGATCAGGAAATAGCCGGGAAATTTCATTCTGACGATGACGCCGAGCTCGAATTCGAGCCGCTGGCGGTAGTCGTCCGCATCGTGGCCCGGCGCGCAGCCGTAGAGCGCGATGAGCCGCTCCAGCCCCTCGCTCGCCTGGCGGCGCAGTTCCTGCTCCTCATCCACCGCCTCGCCGCCGGGAACGGAAAAGCGCGGCAGGATCGGCTTGCGCGTCAGCGGACGATAGGCGCAGCGCATCGCGATCTCGACGCTGTTTTCGGTCGCCTCCTTCAAGTCCGCGAACAGCGCGAGCATTTCCGTCCGCGTCTTGAAGCGATGCTCCGGCGAAAGGCGGCGGCGCTCGGGGGCGGCGACCAGGGAGCCCTCGGCGACGCAGAGGAGGGCGTCCTGGGCTTCGTAATCGGCGGCGCCCGCGAAATAGGGCTCGTTGGCGGCGACCAGCGGCAGGCCCTGGGCGTAGGCGAGATCGATCAGCGCCGGCTCGTTCGTGCGCTCGCTCTCCAGGCCGTGGCGCTGGATCTCGACATAGAGGCGCCCGTCGAACAGCGGCGCGAGCCGTTTCAGGCGCGCGGCGGCGACGTCGGCGAGGCCGAGCGCCAGCGCGCGGTCGATCGGCCCGGCCGGCCCGCCAGTGAGGGCGATGAGGCCCGCGACGTCTTCGAGCGCACTGAGGCCGATATGCGGCTCATCGCCATCCTTGGGGTCGAGCCAGACCCGCGAGGCGAGCCGCATCAGCGCGCGATAGCCCGCTTCGTCCTGCGCGATGAAGACGAGCGGCGCGCGCGCGGTCCGCGTCTCGGCGAGGCGCGAGGAGGATGCCGGCGCGTCGGCGAAGTCGACGGTGAGCTGCGCGCCGATGATCGGCTGCACGCCGGACTTCGCGAGCTTCTCGGAAAACTCCAGCGCGCCGAAGAGATTGTTGGAGTCGGTGATCGCCAGGGCCGGCATGGAATCGGCCTTGGCGAGCTTGGCCAGCGCCTCGATCGACAGCGCGCCCTCGCGCAGCGAAAAGGCGCTGTGCACGTGCAGATGCACGAAACCGACGGCTTTGAGAATCGACGAATCCATGCCTGCTCCGATGGGGCCGCCATTGTGCCCGCTCGGCGCCGCGAGGTCGAGAGCGTCAAGACGGCTTTACGGGGAAAACGAAACGCTCCCGTCGCGGCGCGAAATTGTTAACGCTGCTCGCAAGGGGAAGTTTAACGCGGCGGTGGCAAGATCATGGCGCGAAGGTTTGCGCGCACGGGACGCCGCGATGTCACCGCAAGAGGCTGTTTTCGGCAAGCGAGGGGCGCCCGCGAAAAGGGCGCCGGTGCAGCGCGAAACGCCGTCCGAAGCCTTCCTCGCGGCGAGCGCGGCCGCGCAGGCCGCCTTTGTTCACGGCGAGGAAGATCGGGAATCCGACGCCGAGCCGGCGCCGCCGGCCTCTTCCGCGGCGCGCGGCGAGGAAGCCGACATGCGGCGTTATATCGGCGCGAACTGGCCTGACTATCGCGATCTCTGGCTGGCGATGAAGGACGCGCCAGCGCTGGCGCCGAGCCGCTGCTTCGCTGCGGCGGCGTTCTCCGCCCTTTGGCTGCTCTATCGCAAGCGCTATGCGCTGGCGCTCGGCGTCATGGCGTTGCAATTCGGCGGCGCCTACGCCGCGCCGGATTTCGGCGCGCTGATCGACCTCGCGATCGCGCTGTTTTTCGGCCGTTACGGCAAGGCGATGGTGGTGCGAGACGCCCTCGGCGCGATCGCCAGGATCCGAGGCGAACACGGCGCGGCGGACGACGCCCGCCTGCGCATCGTGCGGGCGGGCGGAACCAGCCTCATCGCTCCGATCGTCGGCGCGCTTGTCGCGGGCTGGCTGCTCCTCGGCGCGAGCGGGCAGGCGGCGGGCGACCTCGCCGGGCTGCTCAACGCGCTTCTCGGCGTGAAAATCTGACATTGGGCGCGCTCGGGGCAAAGAGCTGGCAATCGCCGGCCTCGCCGCCGGGAATGCGGCTTGCGCTTCGATCCATGGGGCGGTCTGACCGATCGCCGCCCGCTCGGCCAGATCATGCGGGCGCGCAAGTCGGCCCAGCGCCTCAGCCAGAAGGGGCGCGGGGTCGCTTGAGGCCGCCCCCCGGCGTCCATCGCGGCGCCGCGAATTTCGCTGTCGCGCCGGGCGGAGCGGCTGCGAGGCGCGGTTGACGCCTGCGAAGCTGTCCTCGGCTCGCCGCTAGGCGCCCAATCCGGCCGCCTCGCGCAGCGCTTGCAGCGCGGCGCCGTCGACGTGAAGCATGCAGACTTCGTCTTCCCCTTTCTCGAGGCCCTCCCACTCGTGCTCGATCCGCCAGATCAGGCGTGCGGACTTGTCGTGAAGGATGTGACGCACGGCGCGCGCGAGGGTTTTCCCCGGGCCCGCCGTGAACGCGTCCCAGTCCTTGATGTTAAAGAGCGCCTTCGTCTCGCCCCACGTCAGCACGCCCTGGTTGGCGGCGATTCGCTTGAGAAACTCGACGCATTTTTCGTCGACGAGCGAGAGGAGCTCTTCGGCTTGCGCTTCCGTGAGGGGCGAACTCTTGGCCGGCTCGGCGGCGGCGGCCGGCGAAACCTTCAATTGAAGGATCTGCGACAGCAGAGTCGCATTGATCTCCATCTTGACGACGGCTTCGCCGTTCACGCGGAGTTCGAGGTTCATCATGGTCGGTTCCTTTTGTTGCGGCGCCAGGAGAGTCCGCGCGAATGAATAGCCTTTCCCGACGCACAATACGACGGGGATCGGCGCCTTGACCGAGCTCAAACGAGAGACCGCGCCTCGCGGCGTCTAGGCCGCGCGGTCCACGACGACGTGCTGGAGAAGCTCGCGCACGTCCTCGGCGCGACAAAGCTGCGTTCCCGGAGCGAGCAGGGCCGCTGAGCCCGCCGCGACGCCATGACGGAACGCGTCTTGCGGCGGGAGGCCGGAGGCCAGAGCGCAAACCATGGCCGCCAGGAAACTGTCGCCGGCGCCGACCGAGCTGACCGCGTTGATCGGCAACGGCCAGGCGCGCCAGGCTCCTTCCGCGGTCGCGAGGATCGCGCCCTGGCTTCCCAGCGTCAACGCCACGGTCTTGCATTTGCCCGCCGCGACCAGGCTCGTGCAGGCCGCGACGCACGAGGCCGGATCGGCCAGGGGCTGGCCGGTCAACTCCCGCATTTCTCCCAGACTCGGCTTCAAGAGATCGACGCCGTGATCGAGCGCCGCCCGAAGCGGGGGGCCCGAAGTGTCGAGCGCGAACGGCGCAGACCAGCCGCGCGCGATTTTGGCGATCCGAGCATAGAAGTCATCGGGAACGCCGAGCGGCAGACTGCCGCTCGCCACGACAAAGTCGACGGGGCCGCGAAAGGCGGCGGCGGCCTCCAGGCAATTGCGCCACTCCGTCTCGGTCAGTTGCGGTCCGTTGGAGACAAACCGATACTCGTTGCCGGTGGTCGTCTCGACCACCGTGAAATCCTCACGCGTCTCTCCGCCGATCGGGATGGCGATGCTGCGGATGTTTTCCTGTTCGACGAGCTTGAGAAGCGTTTGACCGCAAGCGCCGCCAGCCGGATAGAGCGCGGTGGCGTCGGACCCGAGACGATCCACCACCCGGGCGACGTTGATTCCGCCGCCGCCGGGGTCGCGACGCGCCGGCGCGCAACGCAGCTTTCGCGTCGGCTGGACCCGTTCCACCGAGGTCGAAATGTCGATGGCGGGGTTCATCGTGATCGTCAGTATGTGAGCCATCCCGTTCGCCTATCCCTGTTCGCTCGTCTGTCCCGCGGACGCGCTAGCCCGCCGTTTCCGCCTCGCGGACGATATCGATCGTGCGCAACAGGCTCGACGGATTGACGCTGATCGAATCAATGCCGAGCTTGGCGAGGAAGCGCGCGACTTCGGGATAGTTCGCCGGCGCCTCGCCGCATATGCCGACCTTCCGTCCGTTTCGCTTGGCGCCGCTGACGGCCAAGCGCAGCATCTCCAGCATGCCGGGATCGCGTTCGTCAAAATCGAACGCGACGATATCGGAATCGCGGTCCACGCCGAGCGTGAGCTGAGTGAGGTCGTTCGAGCCGATCGAGAATCCATCGAAGACCTTGGCGAACGCATCCACCTGGATCACGTTGTTGGGGATTTCGCACATCACATAGATCTCGAGCCCGTTTTCCCCGCGCTTCAGGCCGTTGCTGGCCATCGCGGCCAAGACCTTTTCGGCTTCGACGACGCGACGGCAGAAGGGCACCATGATTACGAGATTGGTGAGCCCCATGACGTCGCGCACCCGGCGCAGCGCTTCGCATTCAAGCGCGAATCCGTCGGCATAGGCGGGGTGCGCGTATCGCGAGGCGCCGCGAAAGCCCAACATCGGATTGGCCTCGCTTGGCTCGAAAGCGGCGCCGCCGACGAGTTGCGCGTATTCGTTGGTTTTGAAGTCCGACAGACGAACGATCACCGGCTTGGGATAGAAGGCGGCGGCGATCGTGCCGACCCCCTCGGCGAGGTTGCGCACGAAATACTCGCGCGGAGAGGCGAAGGCGCGCGCCCGCTTGGCGATTTCAGCGTTTTCCTCCGCGCCGACCCGCTCGGGGTGCATGAGCGCCATCGGATGCACGCCGATATGTTCGTTGATGATGAACTCCATGCGCGCGAGGCCGACGCCGGCGTTGGGCGTCATCGCGGTCCGGAACGCCAAGTCGGGATTTCCGAGGTTCGCCATGATCTGCGTCCTCGGCATGACGAGATTGCTGACGTCCACATGCGCGACTTCGAACGGGATTTCACCGGCGTAGACGGTTCCCACTTCGCCGCCGGCGCAGGAGATCGTCACCAGCGCGCCCGTCTTGAGAACCGCCGTCGCCGTTTCGGCGCCCACGACCGCGGGAACGCCGAGTTCGCGCGCGACAATGGCCGCGTGGCAGGTTCGCCCGCCGTGGTCGGTGACGATGGCGCCGGCGGTCTTCATCACCGGCTCCCAATCGGGACTGGTCGAGCGCGCCACCAGCACCTCGCCGGGCCGGAAAGTCCGCAGGTCTTCGGCGCCCTGGATGACGCGAACGACGCCGACGCCGATTTTCTCGCCGACCGCCTTGCCGGTGACGAGCGCGGCGCCGCTCCCTTCTAGGGAATAGGTCTCGAGCATGGTCGCAGATTTTCGCGAGGCGACGGTCTCGGGCCGCGCCTGGACGATATAGAGCTGGGAGTCGTCGGCGTCCTTCGCCCATTCGATGTCCATCGGCATGTCATGGCCGGCGTGCTGGGAGTAGTGCGCCTCGATTTTCAAAGCATAATCCGCTAGGGTCAGCGCTTCTTCGTCGGTCAGACAGAACTGCGATTGCTTCTCCGGTGGGGTCGCTTCGTCGTGGGTCGTGAAGCCGGTGTGACCCTTGGAGAGCGTCATCGTGAGCTGCTTCTGGCCCAAGATGCGGCGCAAGACGCTGCGACGGCCCGCGCGGAACGTCGGCTTGTGGACGTAGAATTCGTCGGGATCGACCTTGCCCTGCACGACGTTCTCGCCAAGGCCGTAGGAAGCGGTGATGAGGACGACGTCGCGGAATCCGGACTCGGTGTCGAGCGTGAAGATCACGCCGCTCGCGGCGCGGTCGGAGCGCACCATCTTCATCACGCCCACGGAAAGGCCGACCTTGAAATGATCGAATCCGTTGTTGACGCGATAGACGATCGC
This sequence comes from uncultured Alphaproteobacteria bacterium, assembly GCA_963842835.1. Taxonomy (GTDB): domain Bacteria; phylum Pseudomonadota; class Alphaproteobacteria; order Rhizobiales; family Beijerinckiaceae; genus Roseiarcus. The sequence goes on from CAWJIB010000003.1 coordinate 324,046, forward strand.
GCGGTTGGTGAAGAGCGAGGCGAAGCACTGGCGGCAGGCCTCGAAAACGTCGTCGTCGCCGCTGATGTTGAGATAGCTCTCGTGTTGGCCGGCGAAGCTCGCGGTCGGCAGATCCTCCGCGGTCGCCGAACTGCGCACCGCGACTGCGGCGTCGGCGCCGTATTGAGCCTCCAACTTGCGATAGGCGGCGACGATTTCCCGCCGCAGCGCATCGGTCCCGGTCGAATCGTAGACGATCTGTCGCGCTTGCGCCCCGCGCTCCTCGAGAAGCGCGACGTCGACGCCGTCGACGCCGTCCATGAGCCGGCGCAGCTCTTTTTCGGCCCCCGACCCTCGGAGCGCGTCGTAATAGGCTCGGACGGTGAGGGCGAAGCCGTTCGGCACGCGCACCCCTTGCGACGCCATTTCGCGAACCATTTCGCCCAGCGACGCGTTCTTGCCTCCAACCACGGGAACGTCGTCCAGACGAATGCTGTCGAACCATCGGACGTAACGCGAAGCGTCAATCATCATCGCCCCCTTCGCCGGAAGGGTCCACGAGGGGCCGTTTGCCTTCGACGCGCATTGATTTGCGTCAGCCGCGGGCGACCGCTCGATGCGCGCCGCGTCGCGGGAAGGCGCGTGCGCGCCGTCCGATGGACGATTCGCCTTTAGCGCCGTGTGGATCCGCGTTTTCGAGTCCCGCGGGGGTCCGGCTCTCCCTTGCGCCGGCGGACGCCGCACCCTAAAGGCAAGGCGAAGAAGCGCTCCGCGCGCGGGCTCGGTCCGGGGAGACAGTCACGCATGTCGCACAAGATTCTCGTCGCGCAAGGGGGCGGTCCGACGGCCGTCATTAATCAGTCGCTGGTCGGCGTCGCGTTGGAGGCGCGGCGATTTTCCTCCATCTCCCACGTCTACGGCGCGGTCCACGGCGTGCGCGGAATCGTCGACGAGGATCTCGTCGATCTGAGCCAGGAGACGACCGCCAATCTCGAGGCGGTGGCCGCGACGCCCGCCGCCGCGCTCGGCTCGACGCGCGACAAGCCGGACCTGAAATATTGCCATGAGATTTTCAGGGTCCTCAGCGCGCACGAAATCGACACGTTTCTTTACATCGGCGGCAATGATTCCTCGGACACGGTGCGAATCGTCGCGGAGGAGGCCCTGAAAGCGGGACATCCGATTCGCGCGATCCATATCCCCAAGACGATCGACAACGACCTCGTCGGTTTCGACCATACGCCCGGCTATCCCTCGGCGGCGCGCTTTGTCGCGCAGGCGTTCATGGGGGCCAATCTCGACAATGCGGCGCTTCGCGGCGTCTATTGCGCGGTGATCATGGGTCGGCACGCGGGCTTCCTCACCGCGGCCTCCGCGCTTGCGCGCAAATACGCGGACGACGGCCCGCACTTGATTTACCTGCCCGAGCGCACATTCGTCGTCGACCGCTTTCTTGCCGACGTGAAGGCCGTCTACGAGAAGTACGGGCGTTGCGTCATTGCCGCCTCCGAAGGCATTCATGACGAAAACGGCGCGCCGATCCTCGCCAAGCTCGCCGACGAACTCGAGAAGGACGCGCATGGCAACGTGCAGCTTTCCGGCACCGGCGCGCTCGCCGATCTCCTGTGCGAGGAAATCAAGCTCAAGCTCGGCATCAAGCGCGTGCGCGGCGACACGTTCGGCTATCTCCAGCGCTCCTTCCTCGGCTGCGTCTCCGACGTCGATCAGCGCGAGGCGCGCGAAGTCGGCGAGAAGGCGGTGCAATACTCGATCTGGGGCGAAACGAATGGCTCGGTCTCGATCCGCCGCGTCGGCGATTACGCCGTCGATTACCCCCTGGTCGCGCTCGAAACGGTGGCCGGCAAGACCCGCGTGATGGAGGACGAATTCATCGCGCCTGCGGGCAACGACGTGACCGGCGCATTCTTCGACTATTTGCGTCCGCTCGTCGGCTCGCGCCTGCCCGAGGTCTCGCGGCTGCGCGCGGGCAAGGTGCCCAAGGCGTCGAAATAGACGGCGCGCGAAAGGCCGAGGGCGTCACTCGCGCGCGGCGTCGAGCCCCAAGCGGCGCAACGCGAGTTTGGCGGTGAGGCCCTGAACCATGACGGAGAACGCGACGACGCCGAAGGCGGCGACGAGGATGTCGTCACGGCGAGGCGTCGCCGGCGGCAGCGCGAGCGCGAGCGCGAGCGCCAGCGCGCCACGCAGCCCGCCCCACCAGAGAAAATGCCGCTCGGGCCATGAAACCGCCCAGCGCGATCGCGCGAAGAGGAACGAGACGGGATAGACGGCCGCCGCCCGGCCGGCCAGCGCCAGCGCGACGACGACGACGAGCGCGCCGAACGCGCGCGTCGGCGTCGCCGCCAGCGCGAGGCCGATCAGCAGGAACACCAGCGAATTGGCGACGAAGGCGGCGAATTCCCAGAACTCGGCGACGAAGGCGCGCCCCCGCGACGTCAGCGCGAAGCGGTCCGCCTCTTGCGCGAGCACGCCGAGATTGCCCATGAGCAGGCCGGCCGAGACGGTCGCGAGCACGCCCGAAGCGCCGATGCGCTCGGCCGCCAGGAACGAGCCATAGGCGGCGACCGCGGTCAGCGCGGTCTCGACGAGATGGTCGGCGGTGCGCCCGGCGAGCAGGATCGCGATCGCCCCGGCGAGCAGACCGACGGCGACTCCGCCGCCGCCGATCAGCAGCGTTTGGCCGAGAACGCCGAGGGGCGTCGGCGCCTTCGCCGCCCCGCCGAGCGTGGCGACGACGAGCGTGAACAGCAGCGCCGCGACGCCGTCGTTGATCAAGCTCTCGCTCTCGATGACGAGCCGCAGGCGGCCCTTGACCCCGGTCTCGCGCAGCAACGCGATGACCGCGATGGGATCGGTGGCGGCGATGAGAGCGCCGAAGGCGAGCGCCGGCCCGCCGGGCCACTCAAGCAGCGCGGTCAATCCCGCCGCGACGACGAGCGCGCAGAGAGCGACGCCAAGCGTAGAGAGGGCGAGGACGAACGGCAGGTCCCGCCTCAGTTCGCTCCAGCGAATGCTGATCGCGGCCTCGAAAAGCAGCGGCGGCAGAATCACGTCGAAAATGACGTCATGCGTCAGCGTCACGCCCGCGTCGACATGCGCCAGCGCCAGGGCGAGGCCGCTCAGAACGAGCCCGACGGTGTAGGGCAGACGCAGCCGCCGCGCGAGGATCGCCACGACCATGGCGACGCCGAGCAACGCGATCGTTTTTCCCACCACGAGGTTCATGCGCGAATGTAGCCGGACGCCGACGAAAGTGGAACGGCGCACGGCGACGATTCGACGCCGCCCGCCGTCGTCGATGAAGTCCGAATCTTGGCGAGCGTTCCCGCCCAGCCTATTCCGCAGCGAACAAGGGCGCGCCGGCCTGGAGGAAACGTTCCGGGTCCACGGGCTCGCCGTCGATACGCACTTCATAATGCAGATGCGGGCCGGTCGAGCGGCCGGTCGAGCCGATGCGGCCGAGCGCCGCGCCGGCCTTCACCTCCTGGCCTTCCTCGACCAGAATTTCGGACATGTGGCCGTAGCGGGTGGCGAGACCGTTGCCGTGATCGATTTCCACCATATTGCCGTAGCCGCCCATCGCTCCGGCGTGAACCACGCGGCCGGCCGCCGTGGCGTGGATTTCCGCGCCATAGTCTTGCACGAGATCGACGCCAGGGTGCAGGGCGGGGCGGCCGAGGAATGGATCGGGCCGATAGCCGAATGGCGAGGAGAGCGCGGCTTCGCCGGTCAGCGGCGCCCGGATGGGGAGGATCGGCATCAGCCGGCTCAACCGATCGGCGAGGGCGAGATCGCGCCCGGCGTGCGCGAGCGCCTTGTCGAACGCGGGCGCGTCGGCGTCGACCGAAGCGGGAATGAACGGCCCGCCGACGCCGCCCTTGACCGGCGGGGCGACCAGCGCATCGGCGGAAAGACCGGTTCGCGCGACGACCGCGGCCAGACGCGCCGCGTCGCGCCGCGCAGTCGAATCGATTTCGCCGAGCGCGGCCGTCTGCCGTCGCTCCATCCGATCCAACGAATAGGCGATCAGGCTGAGACGCGCGGACGCGCCCAGGGCCGCATTGTCGGCGGCCGCCGCGAGGTCGGCGAACGCATTCCGCTCGGGGTCCGCCTTCGGGATCATGCTCACGTGCTCGCGCGGTTCTTCGACCGGGCTCGGCTTGGGGGCGCGCGGCGGCGGCGCGGAGAACTGCTCCTTCGGCGCAAAGGCTTGCGTCGCCGGGCCGATTACGCTGTCCGAGACGCCGAGCGGGCTCGCCGCGCCGATCGCCGAGAGCGCGGCGGCGGGCGCATGGGCCGCGCTCGCGACGCGCGGGCGCGTCTCCGCGGCCGCGACGCGGTCGTGTGAGGCCTGATCGACCAAGGCGGCGACGATCGAGCCGCGTTGCTCGAGCTGCGCCTGGCGCGACAGCAGCTCGTGAACCTTGCCCTCGAAGGAGTTCTGATCGAGCAACTGGCGGCCGGCCACGCGGTCGAGTTCGGCGCGGGCCTCGGCCAGGCGATCCTCGTAGGCGTATTGCATCTCGGCCTGACGGGCGGCCAGGACGGCCAGCATGTCGTCGCGAAAAACGAGATAAAACGTCGCCGCGCCGCCCCACAGGAGGGAGAGGGGGATGACCGCGATCAGCGACCAGAACGCGAACGGACGGAGCGCGAAGGTGCGGATGCTTTCGCCGCGCGCGCGAGAGAAGAAATAGAGCGACCGCGGCAATTCCGACCGCGGACAGGAATCTCGCAACGACATCCGCCCACACGCTCCGACCCCGACCATGCGGGGCGATCCGGGGCGTGATTAAAGTTCATTAGGGTTAACCATTAGCAAACGCCGCTCGGAGCGTCTCGGCCGCGGCCAGAACGTCCTCGGCGTGGCCGGGAACTTTCACTTTGCGCCACACCCGCGCGACGCGGCCGTCGGCGTCGATCAGGAAGGTCGTGCGCTCGACCCCCATGTATTTTCGTCCGTACATGCTCTTTTCTCGCCACACGCCATAGGCTTCGAGCGTCGCCCTGGACTCGTCCGCAGCGAGGGTCAGCGATAGATCGTGCTTGCGCTTGAATTTGGCGTGACTGGCGACGCTGTCCGGGGAAACGCCGAGGACGACGGCGCCGGCCGCGTCGAACTTGTGGCGCAGAGCGTTGAAAGCGATGGCTTCGGCAGTGCATCCTGACGTATCGTCCTTGGGATAGAAGTAAAGGACGATCGACTCGCCCTTCAATGCGCTCAAAGAGACGCTCCCCCCGCGGTCGGTGGGCAGCTCGAAATTCGGCGCCGAGTCGCCGATGTCCAGATTTTTGACCATTTCGCCCTCGTTTGAGCCATTTTCGTAAGCTAGGTGGCGTCGCACCGGTCTCGCGGAGCCCAGGCGTCAGATTGACCCACGCCCGTAGTCGGTTCAAGAGCTTCAATGGGCCCGGACTCGGTTCTCGGCGCGCGGCGAAGGAAGACCGCGAGCCGATCGCGCAACCTTCATCCGCCTGGCGAGAAATGACCGAACTCATTGATTTGGTTGGTTAGACGAGCGGAGACGGTACGGGGTTGGTCGAGGAAATCGACGCAGCGACACGGTCTAAAGCCCGAGCGGCGATGCAGCGCCTGCTGCGCAGCGGGCAGGGGCGGACTCTGCCTCGGTCCCGCCGTTTGGCGACGGCGGGCGGTCTTTTTCGCGTCGCGCTGCGGGTCGCCGGGGTCGCCCTCGTCTTGGCGCTGGCGGCGATCGGCTTGTTTTTCTTTCTGCTCGGTTTGGGTCCGATTGACGTCGAAGGCTTGAATCCGCGGATCGCGCAAAGCCTGGAGGAGCGCCTGGGAGCGCGCTTCGCCGTCTCGATCGGCCCGACCTACCTCATGCGCATGGACGGCGGCGTCGCGCTCGGTTTCGGCGGCATCACCATCCGCGATCGCTCCGGCCGCGCCGTTCTTTCCGCTCCGGGCGGCCGGGTCGGCCTCGACGCGCTTTCGCTGATGACCTTCCAGATCAAGGTCCGGCGGCTCGAACTCGACGGTCTCGACGTGCGATTGCGCTTGCGCCCGGACGGCGCGCTTTCGGTCGCGGCCGCCGCGGATTCGGACGCGGCGACCATCGAACTGCCGGCGCCCGTCGTCTCCGAATCCGCCTCGGCCGGCGCAGCGCCCGATTTCGGGGTCGTCGCGTTCCGGATCATCGACGCGATGACGGGAGCGAGCCAGTCGCTCGACCGCGTCGGGCTTACGCGCGGCCATCTCGAGGTCGAGAACGAGGCGCTCGGCAAGAAGACCGTCTACAACGATCTCCTGTTGTCCTTTGACAAGGACGCGGACGCGGCGTCGATCCACGTCTCCGCGCGCGGCCCCGCCGGACGCTGGTCGATCGACGCGACGGCGCGCGGCGGCGATGCGCGCACGGTGTCCCTGAGCGCGCGCGATCTCAGTCTCGACGACATGCTCGTCATGCACGCGCGTCACCCGCCTTTCGAGGCGGACATGCCGATCTCGCTGAAGATCGAGGCGCGTCTGACAGCGCAATCGGCCATTCAAAGTCTGGTTGCGCGCTTCAGCGTCGGCGCCGGCTATTTCAAGCTCGACGATCCCGATCACGAGCCCTTCCTGATCGACGAGGCGACAGGGGACGTCGTCTGGGACGCGGCGGCCAATCGCTATCGCTTCAAGGATCTGCAGTTGCTGTCCGGAGCGACCCACGTCGTCGCCGCGGGATGGCTCGCGCCGCCGACGCAGGCGCAGCCCGCGTGGGTCAGCCATCTCGAGTCCGACGACACGGTCTTCGGCCCGGAGCGCCCGGGCGAGAAGCCGATCGTTTTCGACAGGGTAACGCTCGACGCGCGCTACTTGCCGCAGGACACCCGCTTCGTGCTCGATCGGCTGTCGGCCCATGGGCCGAGCGTGAGCGGCGCGGCGAGCGGCGAAACCGCGGCGGTCGCGGAGGGGACGACGCTGAAGATGAATTTGCAGGTCGGTCCCAGCGCCGTCGTCGACGTTCTCCGGCTATGGCCGAGTTTCATCAACGCCGACGCGCGCAACTGGTGCCTCCAGCACATTCACAGCGGACAAGTCGTCGCGGGCTCGATGAGCGTGGACTGGGACGCCGCGGCATTCGATTTGGCGGCCCACAAGCGCCCCGTTCCGGCCGCGAGCGTTCATGGCGAATTCTCGACGCGCGAAGCGGCCGTCGATCTGTTGCCGGGAATTCCGGCTTTGACCGGTCTCGACGCCAGCGGCGTCATCACCGGCCACGATTTCGCCGCCAGCGCCAAGAGCGGCGTCATCGAACTTTCGCCGAGCCGACGCATTCAGGTCGCTGACATTTCCTATTCCGTTCCCGACACCAGCCCTGCGCCCATCGTCCTTGCCCAGGCGGGCGCTCGCTTGCAGGGCGGCGCCGACGCGCTCGCCGATCTCTTGAACCGCGACGCGCTGAAGCGCTACGCCGGCTTCAGCGTCGATCCCGCCACGGTCAAGGGTCAATTCGAGGGCAAGCTCGCGCTCGATCTGAAACTGGGAAAGTCGGCTCGGCCCGAAGACAACCAATTCCGCGCCGAGGGGACTTTGACGAATTTTCGCGTCGACCGGTTTCTCGCCAGCGAGCGTCTCGACCAGGCCGCGCTGTCGGTTCTGGCCGAGCACGGCAATCTGAAGATCGCGGGCCAGGGCCAGATGTACGGCGTGCCCGTCGCCGTCGACTTGACCAAAGGCGCGGCGGATGAAGGCTCGGTCGCGCTGTCCCTTTCGTTCGACAACGCCGCGCGCGCCAAGCTCGGCTTCCCCGGCGCGGCGTTGCTGAACGGCGCGATGGGCGTGCGCGTCAAGGCCCCTTTGTCCAAATCGAGCGCCGAAATCGAAGTCGATCTCACGCATGTCGCGATCGAGAGTCCGCAGACCGGGGCGCTGAAGGCGGCCGGCAAGCCCGGCAAGGCGACGTTCGGCCTCAAGCCGGACGCCGACGGCGTCGCGGTCAATGCGATCGCCGTCGACGCCGGCCCGATCGCGATCCGGGGAACGGCGCAACTGGCGGCGGACGGCGCCTTGCAGAGCGCCAAGCTGACGCAAGTGCGCCTATCGGCCGCCGACGACCTGAAGGCGGACATCCAAAACGGAGGTTCGGCCGTCAAGGCGACGGTGCGCGGCGCCGCTCTCGACGCTCGAAGTCTCGTCAAAGGCTTCCTCAGCGCGGGCGGGCCGCCGGGCGGCGGCAAGGACCTCGACCTCGACGTCAAGATCGCCAATGTGATCGGCGCCAATTCGCAAGCGCTGAGCCAGTTCGAGTTGACCGGCGCGTGGCGCGGCGGCGCGATGAAGTCGATGCAGGCCCAGGCGCGCGTCGGCGAGGGCGTCCTGACGGCGCAGCAGGACGAAGCAGGACGCCTGCGTGCTCACGCCACCGACGCGGGCGCGCTGAGCAAGTTCCTCGATGTTTACAATCGCATGGAGGGCGGAACGGTCGACCTCGCGATGCAAGACTCCGACGAGGGCAGCCAAGGCTCGGCGAGCGTGACCAATTTCGTCCTGCGCGACGAGCCGGCGCTGCGGCAGCTCGCGGCCGCGGGACAGGCGCCGGTGGACGGAATGGTCGATAAGGGTCCGATCGTGGATCCGGAGGCCGCGCATTTCGATAAGATGTCGGCCAGTTTCACCCGCACGCCAGGGCGTCTCGACCTGCGAGAAGCCGTCATCTTCAACAGCTACATGGGGCTCACCACCCAGGGCTACATCGATTATGCCCGCAATCGGGTCGACTTCAACGGAACGTTCGTTCCCGCCTATCAGGTCAATAGTCTCGTCACCCATATTCCCGTAGTCGGCACGGTGCTGGGCGGCGGCAGTCACGAGGGCATTTTCGGCGTCAATTACCGCATCGTCGGTCCAGCCAGCGGGCCGACGCTGCACGTCAATCCGCTTTCGGCGATGACACCCGGCTTCCTGCGCAAGGTTTTCGGCGCCCTCGACGGCACGACGCCGCTGATCGGCGCGCCGCCGCCGGCCGCGCCGCCGCCGCTGCAGATCGGCGCAACGCCGCCGGCCACGCGATAGGGGCTTACACCGCGCGCAGCAGGACGTGCTTCTTGCGGCCGAGCGACAGCTTAACAATTCCGCGGCCCTGCAGCGCGTCGCGGCCGATGATCGCCTTTTCGTCGCCGAGCGCGACGTCGTTTACGCGCAGGCCGCCGCCGCGAATCTGGCGGCGCGCTTCGCCCGTCGAGGCGACGAGGCCGGCGCGCACGAAGGCCGAGAGGGCGCCGAGGCCGACGTCGAATTCCGCGCTTGCCACCTCGATCGTCGGCAGGGATTCGGCGAGCGCGCCTTCCTCGAACGTCTTGCGCGCGGTCTCGGCGGCAATCTCGGCCGCTTCGCGCCCGTGCAGCAGCGCGGTCGCCTCGTTGGCGAGGATCTTTTTGGCTTCGTTGATCTCCGCGCCGCCCAGCGCCTCCAGAGCGACGATTTCCTCAAGCGGCAGCCGCGTGAACAATTTGAGGAAGCGGCCGACGTCCGCGTCCTCGCTGTTGCGCCAGAACTGCCAGTAATCGTAGGGCGGCAGCAGCGCTGCGTCGAGCCAGACAGCGCCGGCCGCCGTCTTGCCCATCTTGGCGCCGGAGGCGGTGGCGATGAGCGGCGAGGTCAACGCATAGAGCTGCTCCGTTCCCAGGCGCCGGCCGAGGTCGAGACCGGTGACGATATTGCCCCACTGATCCGAGCCGCCCATTTGCAGCGTGCAGCCGTAACGCCGATGAAGTTCCACAAAATCATAAGCCTGCAGGCACATGTAGTTGAATTCTAAGAAAGAAAGCTCGTGCTCGCGCGCCAGGCGCGTCTTGACCGAGTCCATCGCCAGCATGCGGTTGACCGAGAAATGCCGGCCGATGTCGCGCAGGAATTCGATGTAATTGAGCTTGGCGAGCCATTCCCCGTTGTCGGGCATGGCGGCGTCGCGCGCGCCCTCTCCGAACCGCATAAAGCGCGAGAACACCTTGCGGATGCCGTTCTTGTTGGCCTCGATCTGCTCGACGGTCAGAAGCTTGCGGGTCTCGTCCTTGCCCGAAGGGTCGCCGACCATGGTGGTGCCGCCGCCCATCAGCGCCAGCGGCTTGCCGCCGGTCTCCTGCAGCCAGTGCAACATCATGATCTGCAGGAGCGAGCCGACGTGCAGCGACGGCGCGGTGCAGTCGAAGCCGATATAGGCGACGAGCGAGCCGCTCATCGCCTTTTCGTCGAGTCCGGCGAGGTCCGAGCATTGATGAACGTAGCCGCGCTCGATCAATACGCGCAGAAACTCGGATCGGGGTTGAAATGCGTCGGTCACCGCAGGCTCCTTGGCCGGAACTCGGGCAGACGTTTAGGGATGCGGCGGCGGATATGCAACCGCCGGTCGGCCGCGCTCTTGCATCGTGGGCGGCGGCGCGGCAGGCTCAGCCCGCCGCGCCGAAGCCGCAATGCTTCGTCAAGATTGGCGACTAACGGAGACTGCCGAATGAAGACCATCGCCGCCCTCAGCGTCCTCGCACTTGTTTTATGCGCCTGCGCCAGCCCGCGCGACACCCGCATGGCGGGCGGCGCCGCAATCGGCGGGCTCGGCGGCGCGATCGTGGGCGGGCCGGTCGGGCTGGTCGTCGGCGCCGGGGCGGGCGCGGTGGTGGCCGACCAGACCCGGCCGGGCCACGCCAGGATTCATTGCCACTACAGCGAGGCGCTCGATCGGCGCGTTTGCCATTATTACTGAGCGCGGCCGGCGCGCCGTCCTTGACTCTGCGCCGGGATGGGGCATCACCGGCGCGGCTCTCTTCACAGGGCCCCGACCCGAGCGCTTCCGCCCATGCCCGCCCGCCCCAGCGAAGACGATCTCATCGCGCGTTATTTCGCGCCGCTCGCCGGCCCAGCCGGCCTCGGCCTCACGGACGACGTCGCGCTGCTGGCGCCGCCCGCGGGCCGGCATCTCGTGCTCACCACCGACGCGCTGGTGGCGGGCGTGCATTTTTTCGCCGACGATCCCGCCGACGCCATCGCGCGCAAGGCGTTGCGCGTCAATCTCTCGGATTTGGCCGCCAAGGGCGCCGAGCCGGTCGGCTTTCTCCTCGATCTCGCCTTGCCCGGCGAGTGGACCGCGCCCTGGCTCGAAGCCTTCGCAGCTGGGCTCGGCGAGGACGCGGCGTTCTACGGCTGCCCGCTGCTCGGCGGCGACACCGTCAAGACGCCGGGGCCGCTGACGCTGGCGATCACGGCGCTCGGCGCGGTCGAACCGGGCCGCATGGCGGCGCGCGCCGGCGTCAGGCCGGGCGACCGGCTATATGTCTCGGGCACGATCGGCGACGCCGCGCTCGGGCTGCGGCTGCGGCTAGGGCGGGGGCCCTCCCTCGACGAAGCGAGCCGGCGCCATCTCCTGGAGCGTTATCTCTTGCCTCTGCCGCGTCTGGCGCTGGCGCCGGCGATGCAGCGTTACGCCCACGGCGGCATGGACGTTTCCGACGGCTTCGTCGGCGATCTCACGAAAATGCTGCGCGTCAGCGGCGTAACCGCCCACGTCGAGCTCGCGCGGCTGCCGCTTTCGGACGCCGCCCAGGCGGCGATCGCGGCCGATCCCGCGCTGTTCGAGATTGCCGTGACGGGCGGCGACGATTATGAACTTCTCGCCGCTGTCGCGCCGGAGACGAGCGCGGAGTTCGAAGCGGCGGCGGCGGCGGCCGGCGTCGCGGTGACCCTCGTCGGCCAGGCCTTCGCCGGCGCCGGGCGGCCTCAATTCACCGACCGCGACGGACGCGAGACGGCGTTCCGTCACGCGTCTTTCAGCCATTTCTGAACCGGGTTCAAACGGAGGATTTCAACAGTGACCGTCGACGCGCGCGCCCTCACGACCCGCTTTCTCGTCGCGTGCGCGCTGGCGCGCGCCGGCGGCGAAATCGCCAAGCAACGCTTTTTGCATCGCAATTCGTTCACGGTCGGCTTCAAAGGGCCGCAGGATTACGTCACCGAGGTCGACGGCGAGGTCGAGCGCGTCATCGCGACGAAGCTCCACGAAGTCTTTCCCGGCGACGGTTTCATCGGCGAGGAGGGCGAAGGCCGCGTCGGCGCGCTCGGCGCGCCGATCTGGGTCGTCGATCCGATCGACGGCACTTCGAATTTTGCGCGCGGCGCGCCGCATTTCTGCGTCTCGATCGCGGCCGTTCTCGACCGCGAGGTCGAAATCGGCGTCATCTACGACCCGATGACCGACGAATTGTTCGCGGCGCGGCGCGGCGCGGGCGCGACGCTGAACGGCGCGGCGATGCGCGTCTCCCAGACGCTCGACCTGAAGGCCGCCTCGGTCGAGGTCGGCTGGAACATGCGCACGGGCTCGGACGCCTTTGTCGGACTGGTCGGCCGGGTCGTCGCGGCGGGGTCGGCGGTGGTGCGTTCGGGCTCGGGGGCGCTCGGGCTCGCCTATGTCGCCGCCGGCCGGCGCGACGGCTATGTCGAGAACCATATGCGCGCCTGGGACTGCCTGGCGGGCGTCGCGCTCGTCAGGGAAGCGGGCGGCTACGTCAGCGATTTCCTCGCCGGCGAGGGCCTGCGCGAGGGCAATCCGATCATCGCGTGCGCGCCTGGCGTCAAGGACGCGCTGCTCAAGACCGCTGCGATCAAGGGCCTTGTCCCTTGACGATAGGCTCGATCGCGCTGGCGAGCGCCGGCGCGCGCGCCGTCGTCGCTCGGCGCGGCGCGGAGGCGCTGAGCTGGAGCGTCGGCGGGCGCGATCTCCTGTGGGCGGGCGATCCCGCGATCTGGAGCCAGATCAGCCCGATTCTCTATCCCGTCGTCGGCTGGACGCGCGAGGGCGCGCGCGTGGCGGGACGCCAATATCCGCTGGGCCTGCACGGATTCGCTTACGAGCAAGACTTCGACGTCGAGGCCGCGCGCGCCGATTTCGCGCGCCTGACCCTGCGCGACAATGCGCAGACGCGCGCGATCTATCCCTTCGCGTTTCAGCTCGCGGTCGAGTATCGCTTGAGCGCCGACGCGCTCGCCATCGCGATCGAGGTCGACAATCCCGGCGCCGAGCTCGCGCCCTACGCCTGCGGGCTGCATCCCGGCTTCCGCTGGCCCTTCGCCGGCGGGCCGCGCGAAGGCGCCCGCGTGGTCTTCGAGAAAGACGAACCGGCCGAAGTTCCCGTCATCGCGCCCGGCGGCCTGATCGGCAGGCAGAAGCGCGCGATTCCGCTGCGCGGCCGGGCGCTCGCCTTGAGCGACGGACTCTTCGCCCATGACGCACTGTGCTTTCTGAGCCCGGCGAGCCGCTCGCTGCGTTTCGAGGAGCCGAGCGGCGCCGCGATCGAAATGGATTTCCGCAGCTTCGACCACGCCGCGCTGTGGACTCGCCCCGGCGCGCCGTTCCTCTGCCTGGAGGCCTGGACCGGCTACAGCGACCCCGAGGGTTTTGCCGGCGATCTCTACGAGAAGCCGTCGATGCGGACGCTCAATGGCGGGGGCCGCGCGCGGCATGAGGCGAGTTACCGATTTTTCCCGGCGTCGTGAGACGTTCGCGCATGGCCTCGCGACTTGCGGGATCGGCGCAGGAGAATGCTTTACGAAGGGTCGTTATGCCCGGCCCTGAGCAGCGCCTCTTAGTTACTGAAGCCATGGATTGGATCGCAGCCGATCAAGCGTGCGAGGCTGTCGCTCATACCTCGGGTGCGGTCGCTCATGCCTGAAGTGCGGTCGCTCATACCTGGGGTGCAGCCGCTCATACCTGGGGTACGGTCGCTCATACCTGGGGCGCAGTCGCTCATGCCTGGGCGGTCGCTCGACCGGCGGCGTGACCACCGGCGGGATGATGACGGGCGGCGGCTGGATTTGAATGGGCGGCGGCGGCGTCTCCGGCACGCAAGATCGCCGCCGGGCGTCGGGCGTTTGTCCATTCGGGCAGCATTCGCCGTCGGCCGTCATCTGATCGGTACGACAGCATTGCCCGTTCCGCAGCTTGGCGTAGCCCGGGAAGCAGGTCGGCGATGGGGTTGGCGCCCCTAATTCAGGATCACAGGTGATGAACGCCGTGGTGCCCGGCCCACACGGGTTGGGCACGCACACATGGGCGGGACCCACGACTTGTCCCGCGGCGCATTGCAATTGCGCCGGCGTCGGCACGCACGTCGCATTGAGCCAGATTCCCCCAACCGGCACTCTCATCCATCCGGCCGGGCACCAGTTCTCTATCGGCGCGGGGCATCTCCAATTAGTCCAAATTAAGTTACCCCCGCCGACGTACACCGGTAGCGCGCCATTCGCGCAAACCGCGAACGGGGCCCAGGGAACCCACGCCGCAAGGTTCGCAGCCGTCGGCGGCGCAAAGCCATGGTAGCAGGCCCACAGGCTCTTCGGGTCGGTGGCGCCGTTCGGACATGGCGACACGCATTGGCCGTTTTGGTTTTGAATCCAGTTGACGGGACAGCACAGGAACGTTGCGTGCGTGCCAACGGGACAGGTCCCATTGGGCGCCGGTTTCGCCGAATGTTTCGCAGGCGGCAGGAACGGCGGCAGCCCTCCTTCCTCCCATCCCGGTCCCGGTCCCGGTCCCGGTCCTGGTCCAGGTCCTGGTCCAGGTCCTGGCCCTGGCGCCGGTCCTGGTCCTGGCGCCGGCCCTGGCGGCGGCGCGGCCTCCGCGGCTCGCGCGCAGGTGCGCCAGATCGCGACATCGCCGAGATGGCCGCTTGCGTCCGCATCGTTTAAGCGATCGTCGTAACTGACGAAATAGCTCTGCAGCGGCGGCGTATTGGCGGGGCGCGCCAGGTCGACGCCGTTGCCCTGCAGCCCGTTGATTGGGGCAGGCCCGCCTTGCGCGAGCTTGGCGGCAAGTTCGGGATCCGTCGCGTTGCGCAGCTGCTCGCCGGTTGACCATAAGAATCCGCCGCACGCGTTGGGGTCGAGCTTGCCGCTCGAATCGTAGCCGTAGCCGATGGCGACGCCGCCATTGCTGTTCCGCAGCTGCCTGGCGAAGCCGATGGCGTATTCGTCCGGCGCAGCTTGCCATCCGGCGGCGCCTCCCTGGCCCGCCCGAAAGCGCAGGACTCGGCCAACGCCGGGCAGCGCCAGCGCCTTGAAGTCGTACGCGCCGGTCGGCGCGGCGCGCTCGGCCAGCAGCATGCCCTGGCCGTCGAAAACGATCTTGGAAATTTCGGTTCCGCCCTCGCCGGGAGGAACGCTGACCTCGATACGCGCGTCGGTTCCAAACGAGCCGTCCGCCGCAATGGCGACCGACCACACCTGCAAGCCTTCCGCCACTGCGTAATAGAGCCGGCCCGAATGGACTGCCAGGCCAAAGATTCGCCGCGCCGGCGCCGCATAGCCCCAGCTTTCCGGGCTCTCGGTATCGAACTGGGGACTGGCGATATCGAGTTGCTTGGCCGGATCGAACGCCACCGGCGGCAGACCAGCGGCCTGGCGTCCTTGCGCGCCGTGATCGTAGCGCCCGCGCTCCGTTCCACTAAGATCGAACCGGTGGATCATGCCGGTCTGGCGGTCGGCGACGAACAAAGCATTCGAGGCCGGATCGAAGTCGAGCCCGCCGAGCGCGGGGCCGGAGTTCGGCGCGCCGTCGAGCGTAACGTTGGCGAACAGGCGCACTTGGCCTGTCGCGCCGTCGATCCGCCAGATCGATCCGGGCCGGCCCTGCAATGCCGCCGGCCCGAATAGCCCTGGCATGAAGGCCGCGTTCGGCGCTCCTTTTTTTGCTCGATCGGGCGAACCGCCGCCCGCCCCGGGCGCAACGATGGGCAGCCCGTAGGCGGAGGTCGCGGCGAGGTAGATGTTCGCAGGCGTCGCACCGTCAAGCGCGACCGCGAACACCTGGCCGACCTGGCTGGCTGTCACGGTGAACGGCTTCGGCGCCGCGACAAGCTGGGCTTGCGGCGGGGCGCCGGGCGCCTGCAGATCGATGACGCGCGCAGCCGGGCCGTTGAGATCGATGGTGGTCTTGTCAGCCGGATCGGTCCCCGGCGCAATGGCGTTTGGCGGCTGCGCGCCGGAGAAGCCGGTCACGACCGCGTTGCCGTTCGCCGGGATGGCGCCGGAAACAGCGCCTTGCGCGAATGCGACGCCAGCAGCGCCTAAAAGAACCACGGCCGCCGCGGCGAATATCCTTAAGCCCACAACCAGGGTTCTTGGGGAGAGGCCGGCCGCTTCGAAAGACGCACGCATGGGCTAGCCCCCGCGTCAAAGAGAAGTGCAATTCCGCCGCTCTGCTCTATCATTTGAGAAGAGCGTCGCCTCACGACCGATTTTTAAACATAGCGATCCTTTCGACATGCGTTCATTGATCTTCATCAATGCAGGCCGAAGATCTTGGGTGACGGCGCGTAGCACGACTTAGTCAGCCTCTTCAAAAAATTTGACAATCGCCGTAGGAGACGAGGCCGCGATTTTCCACGGCGACGAGCCGGCGTTCGCCGCGCGATCAAGGATCCAACAGCATGAAAACCACTCTTGCGGCGATCGTCATTGTCCTCGGCGGTCTGAGCGCGGCTCAAGCGCAATCCGACATGTCTTGCGCGGATCTCTTGAAGGCCAACGCGCAGATCGACGCGGCGACGAGAGCCGAGATGACCAAGGACGCCGCCGCCGCGATGGACAAGAAGATCAACGACTATTGCGCCAAGAATCCCACCGCCAAGGCGTCCGAAGCGATGGAAAAGGCCTTGGCCGAATAGGAAATCGAGAGTTCGCGCGACCGCGCGCCGCGAGCGCCCGTAGGGCCGCTTCGGCGTGACTTGGACGAAGCTTGTCGCTAAAGAGCCACGGCCGACATGGCGAGCCTGAGCGAAGCGATGTCGGCCTTGCAACGCTCCGGAAGCGACCCGATCCATGGCCATCCAATCGAAATCCGCGACGCCCGCCGACCCCTTCATCATCGACGGCAAAGCCGTCTCGCAGGACATCATCGCCCGCGTGGCCGAGGAATCGCGGGCGCTGGCCGCGCGCGGCGTCCAGCCGGGGCTCGCCGTCGTTCTCGTCGGCGAGGATCCCGCGAGCCGCGTCTATGTCGGCGCCAAGGGCAAGGCGGCCAAGGCCTGCGGCTTTCACTCGCTGCAATATGATTTGCCGGCGGACGTCAGTGAGGCCGAATTGCTCGCCCTGGTCGAGCGACTCAACGCCGATCCCGCGGTGCACGGCATTCTCGTGCAACTGCCCCTTCCCAAGGCGATCCATTCGGCCGCGATTCTCGAGGCGGTCGCGCCGCGCAAGGACGTCGACGGCTTCCACCCGATCAACGTCGGCTTGGCCGCGATCGGCGAATTCGGCCGCGCGCTGATTCCCTGCACGCCGGCGGGCGCGATGATCCTGATCGACAGGGCGTGCGCGGCGCTCGGGCAGACGCTCGAAGGCAAGGAGGCCGTCGTCATCGGCCGCTCCAACATCGTGGGCAAGCCGATGGCGCAGTTGCTGCTGGCGCGCAATTGCACGGTGACGATCGCCCATTCGCGCACGCGCGACCTTGCCGCGGTGGCGCGCCGCGCCGACATTGTCGTCGCCGCCGTCGGCAAGGCCGAAATGGTGCGCGGCGACTGGATCAAGCCCGGCGCGATCGTCGTCGACGTCGGCATCAATCGCGTGCCGGCGCCCGAGAAAGGCGAGGGCAAGACGCGCCTCGTCGGCGACGTCGCCTATGCGGAAGCCGCCGCGCGCGCCGGCGCGATCACGCCGGTCCCCGGCGGCGTCGGCCCGATGACGATCGCGATGCTGATGGCCAACACGCTGATCGCGGCGTGCCGCGCGTCAGGGGTCGAGGCGCCGAGGTTTTAGCGGCGGCGAAGCCGGCGCGTGCGAAGCGGTCAACGTTCGGCCCCGTTTTGCCGGTAACGCTTCGTGGCATTGACCGCGACGAAGCCGGAGTTCCGCTGATGCTGGAAAAGGCTGCGAAGACGGAAGCCGTCTTCGCCCGCCGTGTGCGGGCCGCGTCGAGAGCCGCGGCGCTGTGCGGCGCGGTGGCGGCGATGCTCGGCGTCGCGCATGCGCAAAGCGCGCAGTGCGGCGACAATGCGGACGGGTTCGACGACTGGCTCGCCGGATTCAAGCAGGAGGCCGCGAGCGCCGGCGTGCCGCGCGCGGTGATCGACTCGGCGCTGGTCGGCGTCGCCTACGACGACGACGTGATCGCCCACGATCGCCGGCAGGGCTCCTTTCAGCAGGACTTCGCCAAATTCGCCGCCAAACGGGTCACCGCGCATCGGCTCAAGAAGGGCCGCGACATGCTGATCGCCTACGCAGAGCCGCTCGACCGGATCGAACGGCGCTTCGGCGTGCCCGGGGCGGTGCTGGTGGCGATCTGGGGGCTGGAGACGGAGTTCGGCGCCGGCTCCGGCGACTTCCCGACGTTCAGCGCGCTGGCGACGCTGGCCTACGACTGCCGCCGGTCCGAGCAGTTTCGCGCGGAGCTGCTGGACGCTCTGAGGATCGTGCAGCGCGGCGATCTCGAGCCTTCGCAGATGCACGGCGCGTGGGCCGGCGAACTCGGCCAGACCCAGTTCCTGCCTTCGACTTATCTGAAATATGCGGTTGGCGTCGACGGCGCCCGCGCCGTCGATCTGATCGACAACGCGGAGGACGCGCTCGCTTCGACCGCCAATTTCCTTCGCGCCAAGGGCTGGAAGCGCGGCGCCGGCTGGGACGAAGGCCAGCCCAACTTCGCCGCCCTGCAGGAATGGAACAGCGCGCCGGTCTACGCGAAGACCATCGCGCTATTCGCCGATAAACTGGCGGGCATGACGGAGAGCGGCGGCGAGCGATGATTCGAGAGGCGCCGCCTGGCTCGACTTCGGTTCGGCGGCTTTTGCCGCGCGTTTTTCCCGGCCGGCCTGAGTCTCGCGGGCAGGGACGGAAAGCGTCATCGCATCCGGCCGCTCGGGTCGCGCCGGCGCCCGCCAAATTCATAAAGCGACTTTAACAATCCTCTAAAGGCCGGCCGGCCGCGCGCAATTGGCGACTTTGGTCGCAATCCCGCGACAAATCCGCGCTGCCGCGTTGCGGCGCGGCGCGGTTTCTGGCAAGAGGGCGGCCGAACCGGGCGGCGCGCGAGGCGCCGCGCGAACAAGCTTTGGGGGCTGAACGCCATGATTTTGGGCCTGATAATTTTATGCGGTCTGCTGTCGCTGGTTTACGGCGGCTACACCGTCAGCCAAGTGATGGCGGCCGACGCCGGGACAGCGCGCATGCAGGAAATTTCCGGCGCGGTCGCAGAGGGCGCGCAGGCCTACCTCAAGCGTCAGTATATGACGATCGGCGGGGTCGGAATCGTCGTCTTCATCGGGCTCGGGCTGCTCCTCTCCTGGGAGGTGGCGATCGGCTTTCTCATCGGTGCGGTGCTTTCCGGCTCGGCCGGCTTCATCGGCATGAACGTCTCCGTGCGCGCCAACGTGCGCACCGCGCAGGCGGCGACGAAATCGCTCGCCGGCGGTCTCGACATCGCCTTCAAGTCGGGCGCGGTGACGGGCATGCTCGTCGCCGGCCTCGCGCTGCTCGGCGTCACCGGTTATTACTGGGTTCTCACCGGGCCGCTCGGCCATGCGATATCGGATCGCATCGTCGTCGACGCGCTGGTCGCGCTCGGCTTCGGCGCCTCGCTGATCTCGATCTTCGCCCGTCTCGGCGGCGGCATCTTCACCAAGGGCGCTGACGTCGGCGCCGACCTCGTCGGCAAGGTCGAAGCGGGCATTCCCGAGGACGATCCGCGCAACCCCGCCACGATCGCCGACAACGTCGGCGACAATGTCGGCGACTGCGCGGGCATGGCGGCCGACTTGTTCGAGACCTATGCGGTGACGGTCGTCGCGACGATGGTGCTCGCCTCGATCTTCTTCGCCGGGGCGCCGAACCAGGCCGCGACGATGCTCTATCCCCTCGCGATTTGCGGCGCCTGCATCCTCACCTCGATCGGCGGCACGTTCTTCGTCAAGCTCGGCGCCAACAATTCGATCATGGGCGCGCTCTACAAGGGCCTGATCGCGACCGGCCTTCTCTCGATCGTCGGCCTCGCCATCGCGACGCAATTCGTCGTCGGCTGGGGCGATATCGGAACCGTGGCGGGCAAGGCGGTGACAGGCGTCAATCTGTTCGTCTGCGGAATCATCGGCCTCGTCATCACCGGCCTGATCGTCGTCATCACCGAATATTACACCGGCACGGGCAAGCGCCCGGTGGTGTCGATCGCCCAGGCCTCCGTCACCGGCCATGGCACCAACGTCATCCAGGGCCTCGCGGTGTCGCTCGAATCGACGGCGCTGCCGGCTTTGGTCATCATCGCCGGCATCATCGCCACGTTCCAGCTCGCGGGCCTGTTCGGCATCGCGATCGCGGTGACGACGATGCTCGGCCTCGCCGGCATGATCGTCGCGCTCGACGCCTTCGGCCCGGTCACCGACAACGCCGGCGGCATCGCCGAAATGGCCGGCCTGCCCAAGGACGTGCGGCAGTCGACCGACGCGCTCGACGCGGTCGGCAACACCACCAAGGCGGTCACCAAGGGCTACGCCATCGGCTCCGCGGGTCTCGGCGCGCTGGTGCTGTTCGCCGCCTACACCAACGACATCAAGCATTTCGTCGACACCGGCGTGCCTTACTTCAAGGATGTCGGCGTCGTCGATTTCAACCTCTCCAACCCTTACGTCGTCGCCGGCCTGATCTTCGGCGGCCTCATCCCCTATCTCTTCGGCGGCATCGCGATGACCGCGGTCGGCCGCGCGGCGGGATCGGTGGTGGTCGAGGTTCGCCGGCAATTCAAGGAGATGCCGGGGATCATGCAGGGAACGCAGCGCCCCGACTATGGCCGCGCGGTGGACATGCTGACCAAGGCGGCGATCCGGGAAATGATCGTTCCCTCGCTATTGCCGGTCCTGGCGCCCTTCGTCGCCTATTTCGGCGTGCTGACGATCTCCGGCTCCAAGGCCTCGGCCTTCGCCGCGCTCGGCGCCTCGCTGCTCGGCGTCATCGTCAACGGCCTGTTCGTCGCGATCTCGATGACCTCGGGCGGCGGCGCCTGGGACAACGCCAAGAAGAGCTTCGAGGACGGCTTCGTCGACAAGGACGGGGTCAAGCACATGAAGGGCTCGGAAGCGCACAAGGCGTCGGTGACCGGCGACACCGTCGGCGATCCCTACAAGGACACCGCCGGCCCCGCGGTCAATCCGGCGATCAAGATCACCAACATCGTCGCGCTGCTGCTGCTCGCGATCCTCGCGCACTGACGCTTCACGAGACACGAGATGCCGAGGGCGGGGCGTGTCCCCGCCCTTTTTGCGCCTTGCCCCGGCCGATCCTTGTCAACGCGACAAAGTGTCGCGTGGCGGGAAGGCGCGCCCTCGCTTAGAAACATTCTAGGGTGCGCATCGGGCGCGACGGACCTGATCGCGACCAAGGAGACCATTATGCTCGGAATTGGCGAAAAGCTTCCTCACTTCTCGGTCGTCGGCGTCAAGCCGAAGTTTCATTTTCACGAGGAGAACGGCGAGAGCGCGTTCGAGACGCTGACCGAGGCCAGCTTCCCCGGGAAGTGGAAGGTGATCTTCTTCTATCCCAAGGATTTCACTTTCGTCTGCCCGACGGAAATCGCCGAATTCGCGCGCCTGAAGGCGGAATTCGCCGATCGCGACGCGGTCGTGCTGGGCGGTTCGACCGACAACGAGCACGTCAAGCTCGCCTGGCGGCGCGACCACAAGGATCTCCACAAGCTGCCGATTTGGCAGTTCGCCGACTGCAACGGCTCGCTCACCGACGGTCTCGGCGTGCGCTCGCCCGACGGCGTCGCCTATCGCGTCACCTTCATCGTCGATCCGGACAACGTGATCCAGCACGTCTACGCGACCAATCTCAACGTCGGCCGCGCGCCCAAGGACACCCTGCGCGTGCTCGACGCGTTGCAGACCGACGAATTGTGCGCCTGCAACCGCGAAGTCGGCGGCGCGGTCCTCAAGGTCGCCTGAGACGTGTCGATCGAATCGCTGCGCGCGCGACTGCCGGACTTCCTCAAGGACGTCCGGCTCAATCTCTCGGCTTTGGTCAACGAGGAGACGCTGGCCGGCCCGACCAAGTGGGGCCTGCTGCTTGCTTGCGCGATCGCCTCGCGCAACGCCGAGGTGCGCGAGGCGTTCGGCGCCGAGGCCGCCGCTCGTCTGACGCCCGAGGCGCAGAACGCGGCGCGCGCGGCGGCGGCGATCATGGCGATGAACAACGTCTATTACCGCTCCGTGCATCTCGCTTCCAACCAGGAATACGCGAAGATGCCGGCGCGATTGCGGATGAACGTCATCGGCAGTCCCGGCGTGCCGAGGACTGACTTCGAGCTGTGGTGCCTGGCGGTTTCCGCGATCAACGGCTGCGGCGCCTGCGTCGATTCGCACGAGAAAGTCCTGCGCGAATCGGGCGTGAGCGCGGAGGCCGTCCATGCCGCTCTGCGCTACGCGGCGATCGTGCAATCGGCGGCCGTCGCCCTGGAGGCGGCGCAGCCGGCTGCCGAACTCGTCGCCTGAGCCGCTTCCGGCCGTCGCGACGCCGCGGCGCCAGGTCAGGTGAAGCGGAACAGCCCGGTCATGATGTTGCGCAGGAAGTTCGGCTCCTGGCCGCCCGTCGGCGTCGTGCGCGAAACGAAATCGAACACCTTGCCGTCCTGCATACCGTAATTGGCGATGCGCGCGACCTTGCCGCTCTTGTCGAAATAGATCGCGAGCACGTTCTGGTCGGTCATATGGGCGGGCATGAAGGCGAGCGCGCGCGACATCTTCTGGCCGATGTAATACCAGGCGTCGCCGCCCACGGTCGAAGTCGTAGAAGGCGTGCCCATCAACGCGAGCGCCTGCGGCTTCGTCGTCGCGCCGATCTTGATCTGATCGAGCGATTGCTGATCGAGCTGATAGCCGCGATCGAAATCGCCGTCGTAGCCGATGCATCCGCTGAGCGCGCCGCCGAGGGCGAGGACGCCGGCCAGGGTCGCGAGGCGATGGCGCGCGCGGGAATTGGTTCTCGGCCGCATAAGGGAACTCTCCGCTTCCACAGAAGCTTTTTCACTTGCCAGATCGAATGGCGATGCCTAACCCAAGGCGCTGACGAAAAGCAAGGCGTCGCATGATCCTCGCCCGCTGGCGCGCCCGGCGCGCCAACCGCATCCTGATCGACCAGATTCACGGCGAGATCGTGGCGGCTGCGCGCGCTCCCGCGCTTTACGCGCAGTGGGCGGTCGCCGACAGTCTCGACGGGCGCTTCGAAATGATCGCCTTGCACGCCGGGCTCGTGATGCGCCGCCTGGGCGAACTCGGCGAGCTCGGCGCGCAAATCGCGCAGGATCTCGTCGATTGCGTTTTCCGCCATTTCGAGGACGCCTTACGCGAAATGGCGATCGGCGACGCCGGCGTGGCCAAGCGCATGAAGAGCATGGCCGAGGCCTTTTACGGCCGCAGCCGGGCCTACGGCGAAGCGCTGGCCGCGCGCGACGCGGAGGCGCTCTCGGCGGCGCTCGCGCGCAACGTCTACGGCGCCGGCGACGTTTCCGCGGCGCCGCGCTCGCGCGACCTCGCGGCTTACGTCCTCGCGGCGGCGGCGGCGCTCGAACGCGAGGGAATCGATTTTTTCGCGGGCGGGCGATTTTGTTTTCCCGCGGCTTTAGGAGACGCGCAATGACGACCGAGGTCTTGTTCAGCCGCCCAGTGCGGGTCGAGGCTTTGCCGAAGGACGGGCTCACCCAGACGATCGAGGCCAATCCCGCCGAGCGGGCCGCTCTGGCCGCGCTCAACGGCCTGCCGGATATCGCCAAGCTCACGGCGACGTTCGTGCTGCGCCGCGCCGGACGCGGCGGCGTGCGCGTCACCGGAACGGTCCACGCCGAGGTCACGCAAACCTGCGTCGTCTCGCTGGAGCCTTTCGAGGCGACGCTGGACGAGCCGGTGGACGTGCGCTTCGCGCCGCCCGCCGAAGAGAGCGCGGCGCGGCGCGGCGCTTCCCTTGGGCCGACCGAGACGATCCTGCTCGACGCCCAGGACGCGCCCGATCCGATCGTTGACGGCCGGGTCGATCTCGGCGGCCTCGCGGCCGAATTCATGGCGCTGGGGCTCGATCCCTATCCGCGCAAGCCCGGCGTCGCCTTCGCGCCGCCGACGGAGGCCGGGGGCGCGGACTCGCCCTTCGAGGCGCTGGCCGACGTCGGCAAGAAGCGCTGAAGCCGAGGAGGGGATTCGTCTCGCCGTCGCTCAAAACCCTTGCGGCGTCCGCTCGAACCACGGCCTCTCCTTCTCCAACTGCGCGGCGAGGCGAAAGAGGGTCGCCTCGTCGCCCCAGCGCGAAACGAACTGCATGCCGATGGGAAGTCCGGCCTCGTTCCAGTGCAGCGGCAGGGAGATCGCGGGCTGGCCGGTGATGTTGAACAGCGGCGTGTAGGGCGTGAAGGCGAGCGGCTTCTGCAACAGAAGCTTCGCGAGGCCGGTCAGCTTCAAGAACCAGCCCGCCTCGAGGCGACCGACGACGTTGAGCATCGCCGCCTCGGCGCCGGTCGGCTTCAAGGCGCCGATCAGGGGCGGCGGGGCGGCCAGGGTGGGCGTCAGCAGCGCGTCGAAGTCGGCGAAGAACGCGCCGACCCGTCGCGCCCATGTCTGCAGATGTCGCGCCGCGCTCGCGTAGTCGCCCGCGCTCCACGATTTGCCGAGCAGGCCGACGACATAAGTCGCCGCCTCGAAATCGGCGAAGCCCAGACGGCGCCCGACGAGGCCGGCGCTCGCCTCCATGTCGGCGCGCGTCTCGCCGGCGATGACCTTCATGAAAGAGAGAATCAAGGGCTCGCGCTCGATCGGCGGCGCTGCTTCGACGAGTTCATGACCGAGATCCTCGAGCAGCGCGACCGTCGCCGCGACTCCCGCGACACAATCGGGATGGACCGACGGGGCGAGGAAAGGCGAGGTCGTATAGGCGATACGCAATTTCCCCGGCGCGGCGCCGACTTCATCGAGGTAGGGGCGTTGCGGCGCCTTGATTTCATAGGGCGCGCCGACGTCGGCGCCTTGCGTGGCGTCGAGCAGGGCGGCGCAGTCGCGCACGGAGCGGGTGAGCGCGTGGCAGGCCGAGAGTCCGCGCCAGATTTCGCCGGCGGCGGGGCCGCTCGGGGTGCGCCCGCGCGTCGGCTTGAGGCCGACGAGCCCGCAGCACGAAGCGGGAATGCGGATCGAGCCGCCGCCGTCGGTGGCGTTCGCCATCGGCGCCAGGCCCGCGGCCACCGCCGCCGCCGACCCGCCGCTGGAGCCGCCCGGCGTCCGCGTGAGGTCCCAGGGATTGCGGCAAGGCCCCAGGGCCTCGGATTCGGTGACCGGCGCGAGGCCGAATTCCGGAACATTCGTCTTGCCGACGAAGACGAGGCCGGCCTGGCGATAGCGCTTGACGATCTCGCCGTCGGCGTCGCGCACGATATGCGCGAGGCGCCGATTGCCCTGGCTCATGGGCGCTCCCGCGACGGGCGCCATCAGATCCTTGACGAAGAACGGCACGCCCGCGAAGGGGCCGCAAAGCGGGCCGGCGGCGGCCTTGCGCGCGCTGTCGTAGAGCTTCCAGACGACCGCGTTGATTCGAGGATTTCTCGCTTCGACGCGCTCGATCGCCTCCTCGACGAGTTCGGCGGGCTTGACGTCGCCCTTGCGTACGAGTTCGGCCAGCCCCAGGCCGTCGTAACGTCCGAATTCCGCGAATCCGCTCATGATCCTCGCACCCCGTGCGTCGCGACGAAGCTTTGGGTCGAAACACGGATCGCGCCCGCGAACGCAATTCTCAGACGCTTCGCGCCCTCGGGCAAGCTCGCCGGGATCGGCGAGCCCGGGCCGGGCCGCAAATTCGTCAAAACTGGCCCCGCTCGACCCGCGACGATTGCCTTGCGCGACGAAGCGGCTATTGTCCCGCGCGCCAGCGGGTCGGGGAGCACCCTCAGGGTAGAAAGTTGGATGAAAAAGGACATTCGCATAGCGCTCGACGCGATGGGCGGCGACCACGGACCTTCCGTCGTGCTGCACGCGGCGGCGATCGCGCTCGAGCGGCGGCCCGACGTCGACTTCATTCTGTTCGGCGACGAAAAGGCGATCGCGCCGGTTCTGGCCGCGTATCCCGCGCTCGCGCGCAAGTCGCGCGTCGTCCACTGCGACGTCGCGGTCAAGATGACGGACAAGCCGAGCCAGGCGTTGCGCTCGGGGCGCCGCTCGTCGTCGATGTGGCTGGCGATCGACGCGGTGAAGAAGGGCGAGGCCGATTGCGCGGTCTCGGCGGGCAACACCGGCGCCCTGATGGCGATGGCCAAAGTGTGCCTGCGCACGATGCCGCTCATCGAACGCCCGGCGATCGCCGCGATGTGGCCGACGCTGCGCGGCGAGTCGATCGTGCTCGACGTCGGCGCGACCATCGGCGCCGACGCCGAACACCTCATCGATCTCGCGATCATGGGCGCGGCGATGGCGCGCATCGTGTTCGACATCGAGAGCCCGACCGTCGGCCTGCTCAATGTCGGCGTCGAGGAGATCAAGGGCATCGAGGAGGTCAAGGCCGCCGGCCGCGTCTTACGCGAGACGCCGTTGCCGAACATGCGCTACCACGGTTTCGTCGAGGGCGACGACCTCGGCAAGGGGACGGTGGACGTCTTCGTCACCGAAGGCTTCACCGGCAACATCGCGCTCAAGACCGCCGAGGGGACCGCCAAACAGATCGGCCAATACATCCGCGATGCGATGGGCCACAGCTGGATGTCGCGCCTCGGATATCTCCTGGCCCGCGACGCGCTTAAGGCGCTGCGCGATAAGATGGACCCCGGGCGCGTTAACGGCGGCGTTTTTCTCGGCCTTGACGGCGTCGTCATCAAGAGTCATGGCGGGGCGGACGCCGAGAGCTACGCCGGCGCGATCGAGGTCGGCTACGACATGGTTCGCCACGAATTGCTCGGCAAAATTCGCGAAATGATCGCCCAGGCCAATGAAGCGCGCGCCCCGGCCGCGACGCCGGCGGCTCCTTGACCCCTCTCTCGCGCCTTCGGGAATCCCCCCTCTCATGAACGTCACAAAAATTCGCTCTGCCGTGCGCGGCGTCGGCGCCTACCTGCCGCAGCGCGTGATCAGCAACGCCGAAATGGCGACGATGGTCGACACCACCGACGAATGGATTCGCCAGCGCACCGGCATTCGGCAGCGTCATATCGCCGCCGAGGGCGAGACCACTTCGATGCTTGCGGCCAAGGCCGCCGATGCGGCGCTGGCCGACGCGGGGCTTCGCGCCGCCGACATCGATCTCGTCGTCGTCGGAACCTCGACGCCAGACTACACCTTTCCGGCGGTGGCGACCCAGGTGCAGGCTCATCTGCGGATGCACCACGGCGTCGCCTTCGACTTGCAGGCGGTTTGTTCCGGTTTCGTCTTCGCGGTCGCGACGGCCGACAAGTTTCTCGTCTCAGGCTCGCACAAGCGCGCGCTGGTGATCGGCGCCGAGACGTTTTCGCGCCTGCTCGATTGGACCGACCGTACGACCTGCGTGTTGTTCGGCGACGGCGCCGGCGCGATCGTGCTGGAGGCCGTCGCGAGCGACGGGACGCTCGGCTCGCCCGGCGTCATTTGCACTCAATTGCGCTCCGACGGGCGCCATCGCGCCAAGCTCTATGTCGACGGCGGCCCGTCGAGCACGAAGACGGTCGGGCATCTGCGCATGGAGGGCAGGGAAGTCTTCAAGCACGCCGTCGGCATGGTCACCGACGTCATCAAGGCCTGCTTCGACGACGCCGGCGTCACCGCCGCCGACATCGATTGGTTCGTGCCGCATCAGGCGAACCGGCGCATCATCGACGCCTCGGCGGACAAGCTCGGTCTGCCGCACGAGAAGGTCGTCGTGACCGTCGACCAGCACGGCAACACCTCGGCCGCTTCGATCCCGCTGGCGCTGGACGTCGCGGTGCGCGACGGGCGCATCAAGAAGGGCGACCTCGTGATGATCGAGGCGATGGGCGGCGGCTTCACATGGGGCGCGGCGCTGATCCGCTGGTAGCGGCGGGCGTCGCCGGCGTGAGGAAGCGGGGAGGCGGGATGCTCGCCCTGGCGGCGATCGTGGAGTCGATCGAGCGGTGCGGCCTGGCCGCGCGCGGCGCCTTCGCGCTCGATGACGTCGACCGGCAGGCGGATTTGGCGGGCGTCAACGCGATTGTCCTCGTCGGCGCCGCCGGAGCGCGGGGCTGGAGCGCCTTCGCCAACTCGCCCGAGGCGGGCGACGGCCGTCCCGATCCGCTCGATCGCTGGAGCCGGCGCGTGATCGGCGCGCTCGCGGCCGCTCTGGGGGCGAGGGCGCTCTATCCCTTCGGCGGGCCGCCGCATTGGCCGTTCCAGCGTTGGGCGATGCGCGCCGAGGCCGTGCATGTCTCGCCGCTCGGGCTGCTGATCCATCCCGACTACGGCCTGTGGCACAGCTATCGCGGCGCGCTCGCCTTCGCCGAACCGATCGCCATTCCCGCCTTCGCTCGGCGCGCGAGCCCCTGCGAGACGTGTGTCGCGCGCCCGTGCCTCAGCGCCTGTCCCGTCGGCGCGTTCGCCGCCGACGGCTACGACGTTGACGCCTGCGCCGGGCATTTGCGCGACGAAGAGGGCCGCGCCTGCATGGACGGCGGCTGCCTGGCGCGCCGCGCCTGCCCGGTGGGCGCCGAGCACGCACATGGCCCCGAGCAGACGCGCTTTCACATGCGGGCGTTTCTGAACGCGCGCGGCTCGCCCGCCTAGTCCATCACCGCCGCGTGTTCGTCCGGCTTGGCGGCCGGCGCCGCCTTGCTCGAGCGGATCAGCGCCAGCAGCGGAAAAGCGCTGAGCGAGACGAAGGTCATCAGCAGGAAGTCGTTGGAATAGGCCATGATCGCCGCCTGCTGCGTGACGAGCCCGTCGAACGCAGCGAGATCGTGGAGGCTGCGGCCGGCGAGCGCCATCGCGTCGGGCAGGCGCATGGCGTCGTTGAACGGCGTGACATGCTCGACGAGCTGGCTGTGGAAGGTCGCGATCATGTTGGTGAGTTGCGCGATGAACACGGAGATGCCGACCGAGGAGCCGATGTTGCGGATCAGCGTCCACAGCGCCGCCCCCTCGGTGCGCAGCGCGCTCGGCAGCGTCGCGAAGGCGACGGTGTTGAGAGGCACAAAGACGAACCCGAGGCCGACCCCTTGCGCGATCGAGTTGATGGCGATGGTTTGCGCGGAGACGTCGGTGTTCCACCCGACCATCTGCCAGAGGGAGGCCGTCGCCAGCGTCAGCCCAAAGAAGATCATGATCCGCGCATCGTATTTGCCGAGCAGGCGGCCGACGATCATCATCGCGAAAAACGTGCCGATGCCGCGCGTGCCCAGGAGATAGCCGCTGGACAATACGGGATAGCCCAAGAGGTTCTGGATGAACGGCGTCACCAGCGCCATCGTCGTCAGCAGGATGATGCCGATCAGGAACATGAAGATCAGGGCGATGGAGAAATTCCAGTCGCGGAAGATGCGCAAGGCGATGAACGGGCGCTTCGAGGTCAGCGAATCGACGAAGAAGAAATAGAAGCCGACGATAGACAGGATCGTCTCGACGACGATCTCGCTGGAATCGAACCAGCCCTGCTCCTGACCACGGTCGAGCATCATCTGCAGCGCGCCGATGCCGAGCGACAGCGACAGGAAGCCGAACCAGGAAAACGGCGCGTCGCGACGGATCGGGCTTTCCCGCATGAAGGCGGAAAGCCCGAGCACGGTCAAAATCCCGAACGGCAGATTGACGAAGAACACCCACCGCCAAGTATAGTTTTCGGTGAGCCAGCCGCCGAGCGTCGGCCCCATAATCGGCCCGAGCATGACGCCCATGCCCCAGATCGCCATCGCCTGTCCGCGCTTGGCCGGCGGATAGGCGTCGAGCATCACCGCCTGGCTGATCGGCACCAGCGCGGCGCCGAACATGCCCTGCAGCAGGCGGAAGGCGACCATCTGCTCGATGCTCTGGGCGATCCCGCACAACATCGAGGCGACGGTGAAGCCGGCGGCGCAGACGATGAACAGCTTCTTGCGGCCGAAGCGCCCCGCCATCCAACCGAGCGGCGAGGTCATGATCGCGGCGGCGACGATATAGGAGGTCAGCACCCAGTTGATCTGATCCTGCGTCGTCGACAGCGAACCCTGCATATAGGGCAGGGCGACGTTGGCGATGGTCATGTCGAGGGCCTGCATGATGGTCGCCATCATCACGCAGATCGTCACCATGGCGCGAACGAAAGGCGCCATTTCCTCGGTGGCTTTTTCGCTCATCGCGCCGCGGCGGCCTTGGCCGGCAGCACCGCGTCGAGCCAGGATTGCGCCCAGGCCGTCAGGTCGCTCCATAGTCCGCGCAGCGAGCGGGAGCGCCCGGTGTCGATGGTCAGGATCGCGCTCATGCCGGCGCGAAGATTGGCGACGTCCTGATCGGCGTCGAAAGCGAAGCGCAGCGGCACGCGCTGCACGACCTTGACCCAGTTGCCGCTGGCGTTCTGCGGTGGCAGGATCGCGAATTGCGCGCCGGTCCCCGGCGCGATCGAGGAAATCTTGCCCCGCCATTCGCGTCCGGGAAACGCGTCGATCGTCACCGTCGCGCTCTGGCCGGCGCGCACGTAGGTGAGGTCCGATTCCTTCGGGTTGCCCTCGACCCAAAGTCCTGTGTTCGCGACGAGGGCGAACACGGGCTGTCCGGCGGGCGCAACGCGGCCGAGCTCGATCTGGTCGACCTGCGTCGCCTCGCCGGCGATCGGCGCGATCACGCTCGCGTTCTTCAAATTGCGCTCCGCGTCCTCCAGCTGGGCCCTGGCCTGCATGTAGTCGGGAAAGGTCTCGATCGAGGCGTCGAGTCCGCCGCCGAGCTTGACCTTGGTCGATTCCTGCTGCGAGCGCACGAATTCGAGGATCTGCCTGGCCTGGACCAGAGCCGCGTTGGAAGTGTCGACTTCGGCTTGCGTGCCGGCGCGCGTTCTCGCCAAGGCCACCTTGCGATCGTAGTCGGCCTGGCGCAGGTCGACGGCCTGCTGGCCCATCTTGATCTGGTCTTCGTTGCTCGCATAAGACGCGCGCAGGGTGGCGAATTCCACGCGCGCGGCCGCCAGGCGCCCTTGCGCGAGCGCGAGCGCGGTGCGGTAGGGCGCCGGGTCGATGTCGAACAGCGGATCGCCGACGGCGACGCGCTGCCCTTCGACGACATGCACGGCGACGATCGCGCCCGTCACCTGCGGGGTGATCAGCACCTTTTCGGCGCCGACATAGGCGTTGTCGGTCGAGACGTAGCGACCGCCCGCGAGCCACCACAGGAGGCCGAGCGTAAGCGCCGCGAGCGGCACGACGACGAGCAGGAAAAAACGGGCGCCGCCGCCGCGTCGCCGCGGGGTCGGCGCCGACACGGGCGCCGCCGTGGACGGGGCGAGCGGAGCGGTTGGAGCGGCCGGGGCGCTGGGCGTCGTCGGCGATTCCGGCGCGGGGGGAGCGGGGGCCCGAGCCAGGGGCGTCGGCTCGACCGAGCGGTCGCGCGAGCTGGAGGAAACTTGCGACACGTTGCTATACTCCGCCGGTCAATTCGTTCTTGAGATTGGTCTTGATGCGTTGCAGGCCGGCGGTGAGCTCGGCGATCGCCGCTTCGTCGAGGCCCGCCAGCGCGCGCGCCATCACCGCCTCGCCGAGGCTGTCGAGCTTTTGCAGCGTCGGCGCGGCCTCCTCGGTCAGGAAAAGCCGGTTGGCGCGCCGATCGGCGGCGTCGTCGCGTCGCTCGACCAGACCCGAAGCGGTCAGCTTGTCGACGAGGCGCGCGAGAGTGATCGGGGCGAGATCGAGCGAGTTGGCCAATTCGCACTGCTTAACGCCCTGGGCGCGGCGCAGCTTCGCGAGCACGGCCCATTGCGCGCGCGTCATATGGACTTCGCGCGCGCGTTGATCGGAATAGGTGCGCAGCATGCGCGCGACGTCATGCAGGGCGAAACCGAGTTCGCGGGCGGGCGAAAGGGAGGGCAAGGGCGATCTCACTTATTATATGCCAGCTTATAATAAGCGCTGATAGATAACGCAAGGTGACCACCGAGCAATATGGGGAAAAATTGTTAACGCGCTCTTCGGGCGCGCGTTTGTACCGCCTCTGCGAGCGCGAAGCCGGTAAAATAGACGTGATGGGCGTGCAGTCGGCGGCGCTTCAGCTGCCGCGATAGGTCGAATAGCTCCACGGCGTCACCACCAGCGGCACGTGGTAGTGCGCCTTGGCGTCGGCGATGGCGAAGCGGATCGGCACGACGTCAAGGAACGGCGGCTCGTCCGTGGTTGCGCCGTGTTCGCGAAAATACGCGCCGACGTGGAACGTGAGCTCGAAGGCGCCGGCGCGCGCCTGCGCGGGGCCGATGAGGGGAGCGTCGGTGCGCCCGTCGGCGTTGGTTCGCACGCTCGCGATCAGCGTTCGCGCGCCGTCCGCCGCGAGCGCGTGAAGTTCGACCGCGACGCCGCTCGCTGGTCGGCCGCGCGTCGTGTCGAGGACATGTGTGGTCAAGCCGGCCATGCGAATTCCTCATTCGTCTCCCGCTCGTTTAGCCCATAGCGTCCGTCTTTGGTAGGGTGCGCCGGTCGCGCAGGGCGCCTTGTTATGCGTTCACTGCATAAGTGAGCCCTGGTTCCGAGCATTGCCAATGAACACGCTCCATGAGACACAAACGAAGGGCGAGGGCCGACGAAATCGGCGTCCGAAAGGTACAAGGGAGGCTCCATGACCGACGACCCCAAGGGCGACGCCGCGGAGATGGGCGAATGGCTCGATGCGCTGGACTCGGTCGAGGCCTTCGAGGGGTTGGAGCGGGTCGACGAGCTGCTCGACGCCGTCGTGACCTCGGCGCGCCGCAAGGGCGCCAAACTGCCGTTCGCCGCTAATACCGCCTACGTCAACACGATCCGCCCCGAAGATCAGCCGGAGCATCCCGGCGTGCGCAAGCTCGAACAGACGATCCGGCGCTTCGTCAGGTGGAACGCGGCGGCGATTGTGCTGCGCGCCAACAAGGATTCCTCCGAACTCGGCGGCCATATCGCGAGCTTCCAGTCGGCGGCGACGCTCTACGACACCGGATTCATGCATTTCTGGCGGGCCCCCGACGAGGCGCATGGCGGCGATCTCGTCTATTTCCAGGGGCATTCTTCGCCCGGAATCTATGCGCGCGCCTTCCTCGAGGGGCGCCTCAGCGAGGATCAGCTCATCAACTTCCGCCAGGAAGTCGGCGGCAAGGGGCTTTCGTCTTATCCCCATCCGTGGCTGATGCCCGACTTCTGGCAATTCCCCACGGTGTCGATGGGCCTCGGGCCGCTGATGGCGATCTACCAGGCCCGTTTCCTGCGCTATTTGCACGGCCGCGGGATCGCCGACACGACGGGGCGCAAGGTCTGGGCGTTCTGCGGCGACGGCGAAATGGACGAACCGGAATCGCTCGGCGCGATTTCGCTCGCGGGGCGCGAAAAGCTCGACAATCTCATCTTCGTCATCAATTGCAATCTGCAACGCCTCGACGGACCGGTGCGCGGCAACGGCAAGATCGTGCAAGAGCTGGAGGCGGATTTCCGCGGCGCCGGCTGGAACGTCATCAAATGTCTTTGGGGCTCCAACTGGGATCAGCTGCTCGCCAGGGACAGCGGGGGGAAATTGCGCCAGCTGATGGAGGAATGCGTCGACGGCGAGTACCAGGACTTCAAGTCCAAGGACGGCGCCTATATCCGCAAGAATTTCTTCGGCCGCTATCCCGAGACGGCGGCGATGGTCGCTGACTGGAGCGACGACAA
Source organism: uncultured Alphaproteobacteria bacterium (assembly GCA_963842835.1). Lineage (GTDB taxonomy): Bacteria > Pseudomonadota > Alphaproteobacteria > Rhizobiales > Beijerinckiaceae > Roseiarcus. Next base: position 357,804 of record CAWJIB010000003.1, read on the forward strand.
GATCTGGTCGCTGACGCGCGGCGGCCATGATCCGATCAAGGTCTACGCCGCCTACAAAGCCGCCGCCGAGCATAAGGGCCAGCCGACCGTCATTCTCGCCAAGACCGTCAAGGGCTACGGTATGGGCGAGGCCGGCGAGGGCCAGATGATCGCCCATCAACAGAAGAAGATCAGCGAACAGGCGCTGAAGGCGTTTCGCGACCGCTTCCGCATCCCCGTTTCCGACGAAGACATCGCCAAGATTCCATTCTTGCGGCTGGGCGAAGACAGTCCCGAGATGAAATACTTGCGCGAGCGCCGCGCTGCGCTCGGCGGTTCGCTGCCGGCGCGCCGGCGCGCCAGCGCGCCGCTCGAAATCCCGCCGCTCGCGGCTTTCGACGCGCTGCTGAAACCGACGGCGGAGGGCCGCGAAATTTCCACCACGATGGCCTTCGTGCGCATTCTGACGACGCTGTTGCGCGACAAGGCGATCGGCTCGCGCATCGTGCCGATCGTGCCGGACGAAAGCCGCACGTTTGGCATGGAGGGCCTGTTTCGCCAGATCGGCATCTTCAGCCAGGTCGGCCAGCTCTACCGCCCGCAGGACGCCGACCAGTTGATGTACTACCGGGAAGACCCCAAGGGTCAGATCCTCCAGGAAGGCATTAACGAGCCCGGCGCCATGGCCTCCTTCATCGCCGCGGCGACGTCCTACTCGACGTCGAACACGCCGATGATCCCTTTCTACATCTACTATTCGATGTTCGGATTTCAGCGCGTCGGCGACCTCGCCTGGGCGGCCGGGGACATGCGCGCGCGCGGCTTCCTGATCGGCGGCACCTCAGGGCGCACGACCCTTAACGGCGAGGGGCTGCAGCACGAGGACGGCCATAGTCACGTGCTCGCCTCGACCATTCCCAATTGCGTCAGCTACGACCCGACCTACGCCTATGAGCTGGCGGTCATCATTCATGCCGGCCTGAAGCGCATGTACGGGGATAACGAGGACGTCTACTACTACATCACGACGCTCAACGAGAATTATCCCCATCCAGGCATGCCCGAAGGCGTCGAGGAGGGGATTCTCAAGGGCATGTACAGGCTGCGCCTCGTCGAGGCGGAGAAATCCGGCCCGCGTGTGCGCCTGCTCGGCTCGGGCGCAATCCTGCGCGAGGTCGAGGCGGGGGCCGAACTGCTCGCCAAGGACTTCGGCGTTTCGAGCGAAATCTGGAGCGTGACGAGCTTCACCGAGCTGCGCCGCGACGGGCTGGAGGCGGAGCGCTGGTCGATGCTGCATCCCGAAGAGCCGCCGCGGCTATCCTACGTCGAGCAGGTCTTGCGCAAGGGCGTCGGGCCGGTCGTCGCCGCCACGGACTACGTGAAGTCGATTCCCGACGGCATCCGGCCCTTCGTTCCCGCCCGCTACAAGGCGCTCGGCACCGACGGATTCGGCCGCTCGGATTACCGGCGCCGGCTGCGCTCGTTCTTCGAGGTCGATCGCCATCACGTCGCGCTGGCGGCCTTGAAGGCCCTTGCCGATGACCAACTGCTGCCGGCCAAGCGCGTTTCGGAGGCGATCGCGCTTTACAAGATCGATCCGGAAAGAGCGAGCCCCGCGCGGAGCTGAGACGCTTCGCGATCCCCTGGAATTGACCTGGCACGCGCGAAGGAGATGCGCCCGTGGCGAAAATCGAAGTCAAAGTACCCGACATCGGCGACTTCAAGAACGTGCCGATCATAGAAATCCTGGTCAAGCCAGGGGATTCGGTGACGGCCGAGCAACCCTTGCTGACCCTCGAATCCGACAAGGCGACCCTCGACGTTCCCGCGCCCGCGTCCGGCGTCGTCGGCGAAATCATCGCCAAAGTCGGCGACAAGGTCTCGATGGGAGCGGCGCTGTTGACCCTGCACGAAGCGGGAGGCGCCGCGCCGGCGCCGGCACCCGCGGCTGGGAGCGCCTCGCCCGTCGCCCCCGCGCCTGCCGCAGTCGCGCCCACGCCCGCGCCCGCCAAGGCCGGGCCCGCCTTGGCGAATTTCTCCGGCGTCCACGCGGGTCCGGCGGCGCGGCGGCTCGCGCGTGAACTCGACGTTGATCTGACAAGGCTCAGCGGCTCCGGCGAAAAGGGCCGCATCACCCGCGAGGACGTGAAGGCGGCCTTCGGCGGCGGCGGATTGGGCGCCGGCGTGGCCCTGCCGGAGGTTCCCGCCGTCGATTTCGCCAAATTCGGTCCGGTCGAGACCGTGCCGCTGTCGCGCATCAAGCGTATTTCGGGCCCGCGTCTCCATGCCTCCTGGGTCAATGTTCCCCATGTCACGCATTGCGACGAAGCCGACATCACCGAGCTTGACGCTTTCCGCAAGACGCTTGACGATGAGGCCAAGGCCGACAAGAAGGCGCCCTATCGTGTCTCCCTGCTGCCGTTGCTGATGAAGGCCTCGGTCGCCTCGCTGAAGGCCTTTCCGACCTTCAATTCCGCTTTAGCTCCGGCGAAGGACGCTTTGATTTATCGCAATTATTGGCATATCGGCGTCGCCGTCGACACGCCGGAAGGGCTCGTCGTCGCCGTGGTCAGGGACGTCGACAGGAAAGGCGTCGTTGAACTGGCGCGCGAACTGGGGGCGCTGTCATCCAAGGCGCGCGAGGGCAAGCTTTCGTCCGCCGAAATGCAGGGCGCGAGCTTCACCGTCTCTTCGCTCGGCGGCATCGGCGGCACGGCGTTCACGCCGATCGTCAATGCGCCGGAAGTGGCGATCCTAGGCGTCGTGCGCTCGAAAATGGCGCCCATGTGGGACGGCGAGGCGTTCCGGCCCCGCCTCATGCTGCCGCTGTGCCTGTCCTACGATCACCGCGTGATCGACGGCGCCGCCGCTGCGCGCTTTATGCGCCATCTCTCCGGCGTGATCGAGGACATGCGGCGCGTGCTGCTCTGAGCGACAAAAGGCCAACCGGGCGGCTGGCGGATTTGACGAAGTTTTCGATCGACCAAGGAGCGCAGGTTCATGGCGGGTGAAATCAGGCTTCCCGATATCGGCGACTTCAAGGACGTGCCGATCATCGAAGTGCTCATCAAGCCGGGGCAGTCCGTCGCCAAGGAAGAGGTCATTCTGACGCTCGAAAGCGACAAGGCGACGCTCGACGTGCCCGCGCCGGAAGCCGGCGTCATCGGCGAGGTGAAGGTCAAGGTCGGCGACAAAGTAAGCCAGGGCGCGCTGCTGGCTTCGTTCGCGGAAGGCGGCGCGGCGGTCGCGGCGGCTCAGGCCGTCGAGAGGCCCGCGGAGCCGGCGGTGGCGGCGAAAGTCGATTTTGAAAGCGACGTTGTCGTTCTGGGCGCGGGGCCGGGCGGCTACACAGCGGCCTTCCGCGCCGCCGATCTCGGCAAAAACGTTGTTCTGGTCGACCGGCGGCCGACGCTGGGCGGCGTTTGCCTCAACGTCGGCTGCATACCGTCCAAAGCCTTATTGCACGTGGCTAAAGTGATCGACGAGGCGTCGGAAATGTCCGAGCATGGCGTCGCCTTTGGTCCGCCGCGCGTCGACCTCGACGCTTTGCGCGCATGGAAGGAGGGCGTCGTCAAACGCTTGACGACGGGGCTGGCGGGGCTGGCGCGCCAGCGCAAGGTGACCGTCGTTTGCGGCGAGGGCGCGTTCACGTCCCCCCATACGCTCGCCGTCGCGACTGCCGACGGAGAGCGCGTGATCCGCTTCACCTCGGCGATCATCGCGGCCGGTTCGGAGCCGGCCGCGCCGGGCTTCATCCCGCGCGATCCGCGCGTCTGGGACTCGACCGGCGCGCTCGAGCTGCAATCCGTTCCCAAGCGGCTGCTGGTCCTCGGCGGCGGCGTCATCGGGTTGGAGATGGCGACGGTCTATCGCGCGCTCGGCTCGAAGATCACCGTCATCGAAATGATGGACCAGTTGATGCCGGGCGCCGACCGCGACATCGTCGCGCCCTTCGCCAAGCGGGTCGAGAAGCGCTACGAGAAGATCCTGCTCGAGACCAAGGTGACGGCGGTCGAGGCGCGGCCCGACGGCCTGCACGTCGCCTTCGAGGGCAAGGGCGGCGCGGGAAACGAGGTCTTTGACGCGATGCTGGTGTCGGTCGGGCGCCGCCCCAACGGCGCCGCGATCGGCGCCGCGCTCGCGGGGGTCGAGGTCGACGAGCGCGGCTTCATCGCCGTCGACAAGCAGATGCGCACCAATGTTCCCCATATTTTCGCCATCGGCGACATCGTGGGGCAGCCGATGCTGGCGCACAAGGCTTCGCACGAAGGCAAGGTCGCGGCCGAGGCCGCCAGCGGCCACAAGTCCGCCTTCGACGCCAAGGCGATCCCCGCCGTCGCCTATACCGATCCGGAAGTCGCGTGGGTCGGCGTCACCGAGAGCGAGGCCAAGGCGAAGGGGCTCGCCTTCGGCAAGGCGGTCTTCCCCTGGGCGGCGAGCGGACGCTCGCTGTCGTTGGGGCGCGACGAGGGCCTCACCAAGACGCTGTGGGACGAGCAAAGCGGCCGGCTGATCGGCTGCGGCATCGTCGGACCGAACGCCGGCGACCTCATCGCCGAAGCGGCGCTGGCGATCGAAATGGGCTGCGACGCCGAAGACGTCGGCCTGACCGTCCATCCGCATCCGACGCTGTCCGAGACCTTCGCGATGTCCGCCGAGGCCTTCGCGGGGACGCTGACCGACCTTTATTTGCCGAAAAAGAAATAGCCGCGGCGCTCGAATTCACGCCGCGGCCGTTTCCGTCACGAGAAACAGCCGTGCGTGAGCGGCATGGGCGAGAAAGCCCGGAACCGCTTCGGCGGGCATGTCCCTGCCGAAATAGTAGCCTTGCATCATTGAGCCGCCGAGCCCGCGCAGGATTTGCGCCTGCTCTCGCGTTTCCATGCCCTCGATGACGCACGCCAGCTTCAGGTTCCGGCAGAGGTCGATCACGGTCTTGACGATGTCGCGGCAGGTCGCCTGCGTCTCGATGTCCTTGATGAAACTGCGGTCGATCTTGATCTTGTCCAGCGGGAGCCGGTGGACGTAACTCAGGCTCGAAAAGCCGGTGCCGAAGTCGTCGAGCGAGATGTTCGCTCCGAGCGCCTTCAGCGCCTTCAGGCATTCGCAGCCCTTGTCGAAGTCGCGCATCAGGGCGGTCTCGGTGACTTCGAGGTCGATGCGCTCAGGGGGCACGCCGCTGTTTTGGATGATGGAGATGATCTTCAGGATCGCTTCGGAGGAGCCGATGTCGCGGACCGAAAGATTGAAGGAGACCCGAATGTCGTCCGGCCAAGTCCGCGCATAGGCGAGCGCCTTGCGCAGCAGGATTTGCGTGAGATGCGTGATGAAGTCGGTGCGTTCCGCGACGCGCACGAAGATGTTCGGGGGAATGCGGCCGAGTTCCGGACTGTCCCAGCGCGCGAGCGCTTCGAAGGCGACGACCTCGCCGCGCGTGACGTCGAAAATCGGCTGGAAGTTGAGGGAGAGCTCTTTTTCCAAATCCGCGTTGCGCAGGCATCTCTCGACCGACGCGAATTGCCGGATTTGGATTTCGTGTTCCCGAGAGAAGATTACCGGGCGCCCGCGAACATGTTGCTTGGCGTGATAGAGCGCATAGTCGGCGCGTTCGAACAGCGACCCCGCGGTCGTCCCAGCCTCGGGAAAGGTGGCGAAGCCGATCGAGCCGGCGATCTGCACGGTGACGTCCGAGAGCAGAAACGGCGCCTGAAGGGCCGCGCAAATGCGCTCTCCGTAGGCGCTGATTTGGGCGTCGCTCAGGTCGCCGTCGATGAGGATGCCGAATTCGTCGCCGCCCAGGCGCGCGAGCAGGATGGTTTGGTCGCAGATGTCCCTCAGCCTGCGCCCGGTCTCGACGAGGACCTGATCGCCCGTGGCATGGCCATAAACGTCGTTTACCGGCTTGAAGCCGTCGAGATCGATGACGCCGACGACGAAGCGCTCTTGCCGCTGCGAGGCGAGGCGAAGCATTTCATTCAGGTTGGCGAAAAACCGACGCCGGTTCGGCAGATCGGTGAGGGCGTCGAGATTGGCGAGGCGAGAGTTCTCTTCGGCGAGGCGAAGGGTCTCCAAATGCTTCTTGGCGAGTTGTTGTTGAAAATTGATCATGCTGGCGAAATCGCGCGAATGCGCCAGCAGGATGTGGACGATCCCGATTGAGACCAGCGCGAGATTGAACGCCATCGCAATGAAGGTCGGCCGACCGGTCCAGGCGAGAAAGGCGATCGACGGCAGGATGCCCACAACGGTCAACATCAAGGCGGCCGGACGAAAATGGATCAGGCAGAAGACGGAACCGATCACGGTGATCGCGAGGAAAAACGCGATCTGGCCTTGAGCGTAGGCGTCGCCATAGGGGTAGAGCGCGATCCCCCAGGCGAGGAACAGCAGGGTGACGACTCCGGACATCACAACGGTCATCTTGAGGCGACGCACGGCCTGGTCGGCGCTCAACGTCCGTTGTCCCGTCCAAATCCACATGGATATTCGGACTGCGCAAAAAATGGCGAGCAACCCGGAACAGACCAATGTCAAAATCGGCGGCGCCGCTCGGAGATGGGTGCAGGAAAGCGCGACGACGTTGACTAGGAGCATGAAATAGAGCAGCGGCACTTGGCTCGCGAACACGCGCACTTGCGACTGCACCAGTTCCGGATTGTCCGACGGAATCTGGAACAACGCCCGAATCTTTCGCGCTGAAATCATGTTCGCGGACCTTCGCGCCCTCGGCTGGGACGCTCGACGCGAACGTGGGTCGCGGGACGCGCCGAGACGATGCGCGCCGGCTGACGGACTCCCACGGCGCAAAGAGCGCCTGGCGATCGGCAGGTTGTCGGGAGAACATGCCGGATGTCGCGCCGGCTTGACAGAAGGCGTCATGCCCCTCGACGTCGATAACGTCCCGACGCCAGGCTGTCGTTTTCCATGTTGCGCGGGGACTACCTAACAAAGTGTTTATTTTTATTGGCGGCGCCCAGCGTCGCCGTCAGCTCGAACGGGGCTCGCTCACGCGAGAAGGCGTCGCGCCTCGCGCCTTCTCGCGCCAATCCTCGGCGATGCGCGGGGCGCCGGCGCCCTCGCCGAGCAGGATCGGCGGAGAGAAGTAATATCCCTGGGCGACGCGGATGCCTGTGCGGTCGCGCAGATAAGCGAGCTCCTCCGCGGTTTCCACGCCTTCGACGATCAATTTCGTGCTCAACGCTTCGCCGATCAACTCGATCGCCCTGAGCAAGCCCTGGTTTCTCGGCCTATCCTGGATCGCCGTGACGAACGAGCGGTCGACCTTGATCTCGTCCGCGGTGATTTCGGCGAGCGTGGACAGCGAGGAATAGCCGACGCCGAAATCGTCGATCGAGATCTTCGCGCCGATCTCGCGCAACATCGGCGCGACCTGCAATTGGAATTGACTGGCGAGCAGGAACGCTTCCTCGGTGAGCTCGATCATGAAGCGGTGAGCATGGCCGCTGGCCGCGAGCCGGTCGGCGAATGCGCGCATGAAGCCGGCGTCGCCGGCCTGTTGGGCGGCGATGTTGAACCCGAGCCGCAGATGGGGGCCGAACGCCGCGTCGATGGCGTCGAGGGAGGCCAGAGTCTCCTCGAAGACGAGGTGGGTCATCTCGTTCATCAGCCCCGCGTTCAGGGCGAAGGCGATCGAGTCGCCGGGAACGCGCGCCGCTCCGTTCTCGTCGCGCCAGCGCATGAGGACTTCCAGCCCGTCGAGTTCTCCCGAGCGGAAATCGACCTTCGGCTGCAATGCGCAGAGGAAGCGTCGATCGCGAACGGCCAGGCGAAGACTTTGCTCGAGCCGCGCGCGTTCCTGCGCGCGAAGGGCGAGGGCGGGTTCGTAGGCGCGGGTTTCGCCCTTGGAGCGCCGCTTGGCCTGCGCCAGCGCCGCGTCCGCCTTGAAAATCAGGCCCTCCACGGTCCGGTCGTGCAGGGGAAACACGCTGAAGCCGGCGGAGGCGGAGATCAGGATCTCCAGATTGTCGACATAGAAGGGATCCTTGAAACGCGACAGAACGCGGTCGATCCTCGCCCTGACTTCGTCCGCGTTTCGCGGCTTTGCGATCAGCAGGGAAAACTCGTCGCCGCCGGTTCTGGCCGCCATGTCGCCGTCGCCGAGCTGGTCGGCGATCCGCTGGGCGGCCTGCGACAGCAGCGCGTCGCCGACGGCGCGGCCATAGAACTCGTTGACGGCGTCGAACTGATCGACGCCGACGACCGCGACCGCGAAGTCGGGGCTTTCCCCGGTCGATCGAATGGATTGCCCGACCACGTCTTCGAAAAGCCCACGATTGGGCAATTGCGTGAGGGGGTCGAAATAGGCGCGCCGGAAGAGTTCGTCCTGCAAGCGGCGCTGATCGTCGATGTCGGTGGCGGCGCTGACGCGGTAGCCGCCTCCTTCGACGCTGAATTCACGGCGCTGGATCAACACGGCGCGACCGTCGACGACCGCCTCCTCGCGTTCGGCGCCGTCGTTGTCCGGCGTTTGAACGCGCACGGCGGCCGCCGGGTTGGCGAACACCCGCTCGCCGCCGCGCGCGAACACTTCGATCGCGATCGGCAAGGCCGCGAGCGCGGCGCGCAACACGGTCGATCGGAGTTCGGGCGGGCGGGCGCCGTCCTCGTTCGCATTCGGCATCGGCAACTCCCGCAATCGCCGCCCTGGCGGCGAAGGCCCGTTCAACGTTTAAGGATTTGCGCGCGGATCTGATCGATGCGGCTGGCCACGGCGGACGAGGCGCTCGGTTTGGCCGCGCCGTCCGCTTCGGCGCCCAGGTCTTCGCCGGCCGAATTCTTCGCGCCCGCGGCTCCGCGCCAGCGTTCGACGACCGCCTTGACGAATGCGCGTTCGTCGCCCAGGGCGCCGCGCGGGCCGGCATGTCGGAAGGTTTCGCTGCGCGGAATGCGATCGGCGGGGAGCGACTTGAACTTCAATCGCGTCGGCAGGGGAAAGCCTTCGCCGAAGCCGACGAGCTCCCGGGTTCCCAGCGAGGGAACGAAGGCGACGAGATTGGCGGCCGCGTCCGTCACCGCGGAGCGCAGCAGCGCCTGATCCCGGTCGTTGGCCATGCGCATGGCGAACAGCGTGCTGCATTGGGCGATGATGGTGGGATCGAGTTCGGCCGGACGCTGGGTGACCAAGCCGAGACAGACGCCATATTTGCGCCCCTCCTTGGCGATGCGCAGCAGGGCGCGGCGGGTCGGAGCGAAACCGACCGAGCGATCGGCCGCCGCATAGCGATGCGCCTCCTCGCACACGAACAGCATCGGCATCGCCCCGTCGCTCCATAGGCCGAAATCGAAGGCGAGCCGGCAAAGGACGCTGACCACCGCGTCGACGACCTCGACGGGAAGTCCGGCGACCTGCAGGACGGTCATCGGTTGGTCGCTCGGCTCCAGCCGAAAGAGATAGCTGAGAATATCGCTCATCGTGTCGCCGCCGACATTGGCGTTCTCGAACATGAAGGCGTAGCGCGAGTCGTTGCGCAGGCCTTCGATGCGCGTCAGCAATTGGTGATGGCGCATGCGCGAGGCGCGGTTCTCCAGCTTGCCCATGCGCTCGTCGATCAGCGCGACGAGATCCTGCACCATGTAAGGGACCGGCGTGTCGACGGTGTAGCCGGCGGTTCTCGGATCGATCCGGCGCAAGGTCGCGCGATCGATCGAGGCGCGATGCGCTTGGTAAAGGCCCTTGGCGATCGGGATTTGCTCGGCGAGAATGTCGACTTCCTCCTCGACGCCGGGCCGTCCGTAATACAGCGCGTCGACGAATTCTTCGAAATTGAACAACCAGAAGGGCAGCTTCAGCGCCGCGGCGTTGACGATGTTGGCGCGCGAACCGAAGCAGCGCCCGTATTCGTTGTGGCCGTCGAGCAGGAAAATGCGCAGGTCCGGCCGCAGGTCGAGGATCTCGTTCAGGATCACCGCCACGCCGCTCGACTTTCCGACGCCCGTCGATCCGAGAACGGCGAAATGCTTGGTCAGGAGGTTGTCGATGTCGACGCAAGCGGGGATCGAATTGTCGTTATGCAGGGCGCCGATGGTGATCGCGCTCGCGCTTGAGGCCTTGTAGACGATCCCCAATTCGTCGTGTCCGATGATCCGCGCGGCGTCGCCGATCGCAGGGTAGGCCGATACGCCACGCGAAAAGCGCTCGGCGCCGGCGGCGTCGTTCACGATCTCGCCCATCATATCGACCCGCGCCACGGCGCCGAACCGCTTGTCGCCGCCGCCTTCGTCGTTGCTCGCGACTTCGGTGACCACGCCGATCAAACGATGTCGTCCCGCCGAGATCGCGAGGAACGCGCCGACCGTGGCGCGCAATTGCTCGCTGAGCGTGGGCGCCGGCAAACCTATGCGCGCTTCCGAGCCGCGCACGCTCAGCACCGTGCCAAGCGTCCTCGCCTCGGCCGGCGAGTCCGGGGCGAAATCGAACGATGAAAGGGTCACGGTCGCCGTCTCTTTCCCATTGGCCGAATGTCGAGATGTTTGACAAATTATTGCCTTGAGACCTTTCGACGGGGTTAAATCGGCGGGCGCGGGCCGCGCCTCGCGTTTGGCGAGGGCAAAACGCCAGGGACAACGACGGTCGAACTTGAATTCTATGGAAAATCCTGACCTCCTGGCTCTGGCGGGCACCGGCAAGAGCGGCTGGCGCGATCGTTCCCGGCGTAACGACGATGGGCGCGGAGGCGGCGCGGTGAGGCTTTTCTGCTTCGGTCTCGGCTATTGCGCGCGGCGCATCATCGCCCGGGGCGAGAGCCTCGAGGCGAGCGGCACGACCCGCGGCGCCGAGGCCGCGACCGCCTTGCGGCGCGACGGCGTCGCGGCTTTCGCGTTCGACGGCGAGCGCAGCGAGGAAGCGCTTCTTTGCGCTCTTGCGCGCGCGCAAGTCTTGCTCGTCAGCGCGCCGCCAGGCGGAGGCGGCGATCCCGCGCTCGCGCATTTCCAGCACGAAATCGCCGCCGCGCCGGACCTCGAGCGCGTCGTCTATCTCTCGAGCGTCGGCGTCTACGGCGATCGCGGCGGCGCCTGGGTCGACGAGGCGAGCCCGCCCTCGCCCGGTTCGCCGCGCGCTCGCTGGCGGCTCGACGCAGAAGGCCAGTGGCGCGGCCTTGGCGCTGCGAGGGGCGTCCCGGTCGATATTCTCCGGCTCGCCGGCATCTACGGGCCGGGCCGCAATGCGCTCGTCAAGCTGGGCGCAGGCGAGGCGCGGCGCGTCGTCAAGCCGGGCCAAGTGTTCAACCGCATCCATGTCGACGATGTCGCCGCGGTCGCTGTGCGGCTCATCGAGGCCGGCGGGCCAGGCGAGATCTGGAACGTCGCCGACGAGGAGCCCGCTCCGCCGCAAGACGTCGTCGCCTTCGCCGCAAGCTTGCTCGGCATGGCGCCGCCGCCCGAGGAGGCGCTCGAGACCGCGCCGCTTTCGCCGATGGCGCGCAGCTTCTATGACGACAACCGGCGCGTCTCGGTCGAGAAGCTCCGGCGCAAACTCGGTTACCGCTGGCTCTATCCGACCTATCGCGAGGGCTTGCGCGCGCTCGCCGCGGCGGGCGAGGGGCGGGAGAGCGAGAACCGGGCCTAGGCGCCTCTCGCCGCCGTCAAGTCTTCGTTACGTCCTCTGCGGGAATGAGGAAACCGGAATTGGGTTCGATCCAGGCGAGACGGTCGTGGACCGCTTTCACGCCGGGCGTGTTTTCGGCAATTACGCGCAAGCCTTCGCGCAGGCGCTCGTCGGTGATGGCGCCGTCGAACGTGACCTCGCCGTCTTTCGCCGAGACCCGGATCGAGGCGCGCGGCGTCCACTGCTGAGAATCGATTTCGGCCTGGATCGCGGCGCATATTTCCTCGTCCGTTTTCGGCGCGGCCTCGCGCGGCAGGGCGGAATAGAGTTTCTTCAACAGATCGGAACGGGAGATGACGCCGACGACGCCGCCGCCGCTGATGACGGGCAGACGCTTGATGCGGCGGCGGATCATCAGATCGACGGCTTCCGACAGATCGGCGTCCTCGGCGATCGAGATGATGTCCTTGGTCATGACTTCCGAGACTTTGCGGCCGTGCGAATGGGCGTAGGAATGCGCCAGCCGGCCCCCGCTCAGCAGCGATTCGAGCCAACGCGGGCGACGCCCTTCCGTGCCCAGTTCGCCGCGCCGCAGTAGGTCGCCTTCGCTCAGGACGCCGACCAGCGCCTTGTGCTCGTCGAAGACGAAGAGCGCGCTGATCCCGGAACGCAGCATGGTTTCGAGCGCTTCGGAGAGACTGGCCGTCTCCGGCACGCCGATCACTCCTCGCGTCATCGCATCTTGCACGCGCATCGCATTGTCCTCTTCGACTCGACCTCGCGCCCCGGCCCTTCTACTTCGCTGAGGGGGCCAGGCCGTTGATGTCGCGCAATCCCGGCGCCTTCTCGTACTAGAGTCGCGTCGCCCAGCCCTGTATAGCCTGTCGATCGCAGCGTTGCGAACTGGGGCCTTCGAAGGCCGAGGCGGGGTCATGGTCAATCCGATCGTCGTCGAAGTCACGCGCGGCCCGCTCGTCGAGTCGCGCCATCGCGGCGCCGGCGCGGTCGTCGACTCGAGCGGCGCATTGGTGTTCTCGTTCGGCGACGTCGAGCGTCCGGTCTTTCCGCGCTCGGCGGTCAAGGCGTTTCAGGCCTTGCCGCTCGTCGAGAGCGGCGTGGCGGACAAGCTCGGATTGAGCGAGGCGGAAATCGCGCTCGCCTGCGCTTCGCACTCGGGCGAAGAGGCGCATGTCGCCGGCGCGGCGGCGATGCTCGGCAAAGCCGGCGCCGCCGCGAGCGCGCTCGCCTGCGGCGCCCATTGGCCGCTCGGCGAAAAGGCGGCGCGCGCGCTCGCGCGTTCCGGGGCCGGCCCTTCCGCATTGCACAACAATTGCTCCGGCAAGCACGCGGGGTTCATTTGCCTCGCCTGCGCCAGCGGTTGGGACTTGAGGGGTTACGAAACGCCGAGCCATCCCGTGCAGCGCGCGGTCAGGGAAGCGATCGAAGGCCTGACCGGCGCCGCGCTCGGCGCCGACGTCTGCGCAGTCGACGGCTGCTCGATCCCGACCTACGCGGTTCCCCTGCGCGCGCTGGCGCTCGGGTTCGCGCGCTTCGCGACCGGAGAGGGGCTGCCGCCGGCGCGCCGGCGGGCCGCCCGGCGCATCCGCGAGGCCGTCGCCGCGCATCCCCTGATGGTCGCTGGAGAGGGGCGGTTCGACACCGACGTGATGAGCCTGCTCGGCGAGCGCGCGTTCACCAAGACGGGCGCCGAAGGCGTCTTTTGCGCGGCTCTGCCCAAAGCGGGGCTCGGCCTCGCCGTCAAGGCCGACGACGGCGCGACGCGGGCGGCGCAAGTCATGATCGCCGCGCTGATCGCGAAATTCCTGCCGATGAGCGATGCGGAGCGGGAGCGCTTCGAGGCGTTTCTGTCGCCGACGCTGCGCAACTGGAACGGCCTCGAAGTCGGGGCGATGCGCGCGGCGGGGGCGCTGGGGCAAGGCGCCGGAGGCGCACCCGCGCGCCGTTCGGGATAAGCGCCGGAGCGGCCGTGAAGGAGCGGGCCGGCCGCGCCCGCTACATCTTCACTTCGCTAATCTGAACGGTCGGCTCGATGTTGGTGAAATTCGGGACGTCCGCCATCAGTTCCGGTCCGTGGGCGCCCAGCGCCGACTGAACGTCGGCGACGCTGTCGAACAGGAGATGGCCGAGGGCGGCGAAAGGGGCCGGCGAATTTGGCGCGCCGCCGGCGACGCCGTGGTCGACGGAGAGGCCCTTCAGCGCGGCGCCGAGCCTTTGCCGGACCAACGGCATGTGCTTGGTCAGGTAGTAGTTCATGTCGAAATTCGCGCCGTCCTTGTGCGGATAAAGCACGCTGACCTTGACCATTGCCGTTCCTCCCGTGGTTTCGCGGCCAACAATTTTTACTTTAGCCTATGACATCATGGGTTGCCAATCCGAGTCCCGCTCATTCGCGGACCGCCGCGCGCATAACGCCCCTGCGCCTCGCCTCGCTTATAGCCCCATCGCTTCGCCGTGCAGGGCGACGTCGAGGCCTTCGCGTTCCTGCTCGGCGCCGACCCGCAGGCCGACGAGGGCGTCGACGATCTTCAGCGAGATCCAGGTGCCGACCGCGCACCACAGGATCGTGACGCCGACGCCGATCGCCTGGGCGATGAATTGCCTAGGGTTTCCCTCGAGCAGCCCGGATATGCCGGGATCGCCGCCCGCCGCGCTCACCGAAGCGGTGGCGAACACGCCGGCGAGCAGGGTGCCGAGGATGCCGCCGACGCCGTGCACGCCGAACACGTCGAGCGAATCGTCGTAGCCGAGCCTTTGCTTCAGCGCGGTGCTCGCCCAATAGCAGACGCCGCCGGCCAGGGCGCCGATGACGACGCCTTGCCAGGGCAGGACGTAGCCCGAGGCGGGGGTTATCGTGCCGAGGCCCGCGACCGCGCCGGAGATCAAGCCGAGCACCGAGGGCTTGCCGCGAGCCGTCCATTCGAGCGCGCTCCAGACGAGCGCGCCGGCGCAAGCGGAGAGATGCGTCGCGACGATGGCGAAGACGGCGCGCGATCCTGCTCCCAGCGCCGAGCCGCCGTTGAAGCCGAACCAGCCGACCCACAGCAGGCCGGCGCCGACGACGGCCAGGGAGAGGTCGAACGGCGCCAGATTCTCGCGCCCGTAGCCCTGCCGGGCGCCGACCATCAAAGCCGCGACGAGGCCGGCGACGCCGGCGTTGATGTGAACGACCGTGCCGCCGGCGAAATCGATCACCCCGAGGCGCGCCAGGAAGCCGCCGCCCCAGACCCAGTGCGCGACCGGTGCGTAGACGACGAACAGCCACAGCGCGCAGAAGGCGAGAAAGGCCGAAAATTTCAGTCGATCGGCGACGGCGCCGCCGACCAGCGCGCAGGTGATGACCGCGAAGGTCATCTGATAGGCCATGAACAGCATCTCGGGGATCGTCTTGGCGAACGGGCTGACCGTGTCGAGGCCGATACCCGTGAGGAAAATCCGGTCGAGGCCGCCGATCAGCGCGCCGTCGCCGCGAAAGGCGAGGCTGTAAGCGAGCGCGAACCACAGAAGCGACGCCACCCCCGTCGCGGCGACGCTCTGCGCCATTGTCGCCAGGACGTTCTTGCGGCGGACCATGCCGCAATAGAAAAGCGCCAGGCCCGGAATCGTCATCAACAGCACGAGCGCCGTCGCGGCGATCATGAAGGCCGTATCGGCCGGATCGATCTTGCCTTCCGCCGCGAAAGCCGGCGCTGAGAAGGCGACGACGGCGGCCGCGGGCAGGCCGGCGCGCGGCATCAGATATTTCATTGGCGCGATCTCGATGAGTGGGAGGTTGGTTTTCAGAGAGCGTCGTCGTTCGTTTCGCCGGTGCGGATGCGAACCGCGCGTTCGAGCGGGGTGACGAAGATCTTGCCGTCGCCGATCTTGCCGGTTTGCGCGGCGGCGCGGATCGCCTCGATGACGGCGTCGACGCGCGCGTCCGGGACGGCGATTTCGAGGCGCGCTTTCGGCAGGAAGTTCACTTGATATTCCGCGCCGCGATAAATCTCCGTATGGCCTTTCTGCCGGCCGTATCCCCTGACCTCGGCGACAGTCATGCCGTGCACGCCGAGCCGGTCGAGCGCCTCGCGGATGTCGTCGAGCTTGAACGGTTTGACGATGGCGGTGATCATCTTCATGGAGACTCTTCATTCCCTTCGATCGCCGACGCACGAGCGCAGCAGCTGACGCAATTATCCGATTCGATTCGGACAATGATGAAAGTTTCGGCACTGTGCCCAAAAATTCGGCGAATGAAAGGGGCGGGCTTTAGGTTTTCCAGACAATTTTCTCGCCGCCGCGGTCATTGAGCTGCACGGCCGGCTTGCACGCGAGGGTTCGATCCGACGCGCAGGCGCAAGGGCGCTGTTTGATCATTGCCGCCGGCGCCGCTAACCTCGTCCCCGAGGAGGACGCCTTCATGCCTGACCGCGCCGGCGCCGCGCACGCTCCGCATGCCGTCAATCGGCCTCCCGTCTATTTCAGGCTGTCCGCGTCTGACGCGCTCGATGCGCTGCGGCGCATGCACCGCATCCGCCGCTTCGAGGAGGCGGCGGAGGAATCCTATGTGCGCGGGCTGTCCTACGGCACGATGCATCTCTCGATCGGGCAGGAGGCGACGGCGGTGGGCGTCTGCATGCCGCTGACCGACGCCGACACGATCACCTCGACCCACCGCGGCCACGGCCATTGCATCGCCAAGGGCGCTGAACTCGGGCCGATGTTCGCCGAATTCCTGGGCAAGGAGACCGGCACGTGCAAGGGGCGCGGCGGTTCGATGCATATCGCCGATCCCGCGCGGGGCAATCTCGGCGCCAACGGCATCGTCGGCGCCGGGCTGCCGATCGCGGTCGGCGCCGCGCTTAGCGCCAAGCGGCGCGGCGACGGCGCGGTGGCGGTGGCTTTCTTCGGCGACGGCGCCAGCAACGAGGGCGCGTTTCACGAGTCGCTCAACATCGCCTCGGTCTGGAAGCTGCCGGTCGTTTTCGTCTGCGAGAACAATCAGTACGCGATGTCGACCGCGATCGCGCGCTCGACCGCGGTTCGCGACGTCGCCGATCGCGCGAGCGCCTATGCGATGCCCGGCGTGATCGTCGACGGCAACAATTTCGCCGAGGTCGCCGAAGCGTCCTTTCTTGCAGTGGAGCGCGCGCGCGCCGGCGACGGGCCGACGTTGATCGAAGCCAAGACCTATCGCACGCGCGGCCATTCGCGCTCCGACCGCAACCGCTACCGCACGCGCGAGGAAATCGAGAGCTGGAAGCAGCGCGATCCGATCGCCGCGTTCGAAGCCGAGATCATCGCGCTGGGCTTCGCCACGCGTGAGGATATCGCCGCGATCGAGGACGAGGTCCGCGCGGAAATGGCCGCCGCGGTCGACTTCGCCATGGCGAGCCCGACGCCGAATCCCGCCGACGTGACGCGCGACGTCTATTCGCCTCGGGGGGATTGAGCCGACATGTCCGAAGCGATGCGCGAACTGACCTACGCCGAGGCGATCCGCGAGGCGCTCGCCATCGCGCTGGAAGCCGACGAGCGCGTCATCCTGATGGGCGAGGACATCGGCCTCTACGGCGGCGCGTTTCAGGTCACCGGCGATCTCGTCGAGCGCTTCGGCGAAGAGCGCGTGGTCGACACGCCGATAAGCGAGCTCGGCGGCGCCGGCGTCGCGGTCGGCGCGGCGCTCACCGGCATGCGCCCGGTCTATGAATTCCAGTTCTCGGATTTCTCGCTGCTGGCGATGGAGCAGATCGTCAATCAGGCGGCCAAGATCCGATACATGCTGGGCGGCGCGGTCAACGTGCCCGTGGTGTTCCGCATGCCGACCGGCTCCGGCTTGGGCGGCGCAGCGCAGCACAGCCAGAGCCTCGAGGCTTGGTTCGCGCATGTCCCGGGGCTGAAAGTGGTCGAGCCTTCGACGCCGCACGATGTCAAGGGCATGCTGCTCGCCGCCATCGCCGATCCCGACCCGGTGATCCTGTTCGAGCCCAAGCTGCTCTACAAGATCAAGGGCCCGGTTCCCGAGGGCGACTATCGCGTCGCGCTCGACAGGGCGGCGCTTCGGCGCGAGGGCCGCGATCTGACCATCGTCGCGACGGGAATCATGACCCATCGCGCCCTCGAGGCGGCGTCGATCCTGGCGGGCGAAGGCGTCGAGGCGGAGATCGTCGATCTGAGGTGCCTGAGGCCGCTCGACGGCGAGGCGATCGTCGCCAGCGTCAAGAAGACGGCGCGGCTCCTCGCGGTCTACGAAGGCGTGAAGACTTTGGGTATCGGCGCCGAGGTCAGCGCGCTCGTCGCCGAAAGCGAAGCCTTCGATTATCTCGACGCGCCGATCCTGCGCCTCGGCGGCGCCGAAGCGCCCATTCCCTATAGTCCCGTGCTGGAAAAGGCCGCAGTTCCCCAGGTCGAGGACATCGTCGCGGCGGCGCGAAGCCTCGCGCAAGGGCGGGTCTGATGCGAGCGGCGCGACAATCCGGCGGCCCCTAGATGGCGAGAGAAGTCATTCTGCCGCGCGTCGACATGAACATGACGACGGGCAAGATGGGGCGCTGGTTCGTCGCCGAGGGCGAGCGCGTGCGCGAAGGCCAGCCCTTGTTCGAGATCGAAACCGACAAGGCGGCGATGGAGATCGAGGCGCCGGCTTCCGGCGTGCTTCGCGGCGTGCGCGCGAAGGCCGGCGACGCGCTGCCGGTCGGCGCCGTCGTCGGCTGGATCGTCGGCGAGGACGAGGCCTTCGATCCCGACCTGCAGGCGCTTGCGGGCGAGTTGCGCGCCTTGCTCGGGTCCGCGGCGGCGCCGGCCGAGCCGGCTCGAACGAAATCCGCCGCTTGGCAGGGCCGCGCGACGCCGCTGGCGCGACGCCTCGCGCGCGAGCGCGGCCTTGGCCTCGCCGATGTTGCGGGCTCCGGTCCGGGGGGCCGCGTGCAGGCGCTCGACGTCACGCTTTACGAACGACCGGCGAGAGCCGGGCCTTTGCTCGGCTCCGCGGAAGCGGCGCCGCTCAACCGCCTGTGGCTGCAAAAGGGCGAAGGCGCGCCGCTGGTGTTCATCCACGGATTCGGCGCCGACCTCAACGGCTGGCGCCCGCTTCTCGCGCATTCGCCGGCGCCGCGCCCTGCGCTCGCGCTCGATCTGCCCGGCCATGGCGGCTCGCCCCTGGCGGGGGACTCCTCATTCTCCGCGCTCGTTGGCGCGGCGCGCGAGGCGCTCGCGCACGAAGGAATCGGCGCCGCCCATCTCGTCGGCCATTCGCTCGGCGGCGCGGTCGCGGCGGCGCTGGCCGCCGAGCGAGGCGGCGACCCGTCCGGCTTTCGCGCGCTTTCGCTGATGCTGATCGCGCCCGCCGGCCTCGGCCCGGAAGTCAACGGGGCGTTCCTCGCGGGATTCCTGCGCGCGCGCTCGGAAGCGAGCCTGACGCCCTGGATGAGCCTTCTGGCCGCCGATCCCGTTTCTCTCGGCGCGGCGCTTGTCAAGACGACCTTGCGCCAGCGCGAGGGCGGCGCGCTCGTCGAAGCCCAGACCCGCCTCGCCGAGACCTTGTTCCCCGACGGCGTCCAGGCGTTCAGCATCCGGCATTGGCTCGCCGATCCCGCGATCCCGACCAAGATCGTCGTCGGCGCCGAGGACCAGATCATCCCGCCGCGCCAATCCGCGGGCCTGAGCGGACTGATCGCGATTCACCGCTTCGCAGGCGTCGGCCACATGCCGCATCTCGAGGCGCGGCGCGAGGTCGCCCGGCTGGTGGAGGAATTGGCGAAGGCGGGCGCGTAGGGGGACGGGCAGGGGTCGCGCGCCGTAGGGCGCGTTGCTTCGCCGTTACCTGCCGCCTGCTGATTAATAAGACGTAAAGACTTGCGGATCGGGCTATCCCGACAGGCGCGCCTTGCGCGGGGACGCCTCTCAGCGAACGAAACGTTCGCCTGACGCCGACAAGGGCTAAAGTTGCAGCGGCTCTGGCCCTCGGCGGCTTGTCGATCGGCGCCCGCGCGGTCGCCTCGTCCGTGACGGCCGCCGCCGGGCCAAATCGAAGATCTCCTCGTGGCCGTAGCGACGGGGTTTCCGTCGGCACGGTCCCGGTTCGCCGCGATTGTCGGCGCGCGGGGCGCGGCGCCGGCCTCGCATCGGGATCGGTTAACGCGCTTGATGATTTGGTAATTCCTCGTCCTTAGAACGAAGAGGCAAGCGGATCGTCCAGGAGCCTCGATGAAGATCTCAGGCAAGGCGCCTTTTTCGAGGTCGGGATCGTGGTTCTCCTTAGTCGCTTGGAATCCGGCGCGGGCGGATGGAGCGCGGCCCGCCGCAGAGGCGGCGAACGTTCGATATTCCGTGTTTCGACAACCCGGCGTCTATCTCGGCCTCATACGAGTTCTCGTCATCTGGTTGGCGGCGTGGGCGCTGTTCGCGCACGAGCGCGAGTCGTTGCTCCGCGAGAACGAACGCGACGCCTCCAACCTCGCGCTGGTTTTTGAACAGAACGTCAGGCACACCGTCGAAGATTTGGATCGCATTCTCAAATTTCTTCGGCGGGCCGCGACGTACAAGGCCGGCGACGTCGATTGGCCGTCTCTGATGAAAGAGGATTACACGGTCGACGGTCAAACCGCTCAAATCAGCGTCATCGATGCGAAAGGCGTCATGATTACGAGCACCGCGATGCTTTATCCGGAAGCCAGGATCGACCTTAGCGATCGCGAGCATTTCATAGCGCATCTTCAGTCGGACGAAGACAGATTGTTCATCAGCAAGCCGGTGTTGGGTCGCGTTTCCGGCAAGTGGAGCGTCCAGTTCACCCGCCGGATCGTCGACGCCGAAGGAAAATTCGCCGGCGTCCTCGTCGTCTCGCTCGATCCCACGCTGTTCGCGCGCGATTACGCCGACCTGAAATTCGAACAAGGCGGCGGCTTCGCTCTCATCGGCGAAGACGGCTACGTGCGCTTGGGGACCGGCGTGTTCGGCGACTTCATGGCGCGGCGAATTCGTCCGCCCGACGTCGTCCGCTCCTTCAGCGGCGGGGAGTTGGCCTCGCTCGGGCGAGGCCCGAGCGGCGAAGAATCGTTCGCCGTGATGCGCGAGGTCAAGGGTTTCCCGCTGAGGGTCGTGGTCGCCATTCCCGGTGTGGAGTTCGACGAGCGGCTATTGTGGTGGCGCACGGTCAGTTTCGGCGGCGCCGCCCTTCTGTCGGCGCTCGTCTTGCTCGCGACCGCCGCCGTGGCGTTCAGCCACGCTCGGTTCGAGAGGAAGATCATTCATCTGGCGCGACGCGACCCGCTCACCGACCTCCCCAATCGACTGGTCGTCGGCGAGAAGCTCGATCAATTGTTCGCGGCGCCGGTCGCCGAGCGCAACTACGCTCTGCATGTCGTCGATCTCGACCGCTTCAAGTTCGTCAACGACACCTACGGCCATGCGGTGGGCGACGAATTGCTCCGCGTCGTCGCCGGCCGCCTGGACGATCTCGTTGGGCAGGAGGACCTTGTCGCGCGGCTGGGGGGCGACGAATTCGCGGTTATTCAGCGGGTTGACCGTTTCGCGGATGACGCCGCCGCGCTGGCCCTGCGCATTTGTCGGGAACTTTCCGAGCCGTACGAAATCGGCTCGATCCACGCCATCGTCGGCGCGAGCGTCGGGATTGCGTCCGCGACGAGCGACGGAGTCGCGACCAGCGAACTCCTGAAGGCGGCCGACATGGCTCTCTATGCGGCGAAGCCGAAGGGCCGAGGAAATTTCTGCTTCTTTCACAGCGATATGCACGAGGCCGTGCAGGACAAGGTGATGATCGAAAACGGACTGCGTCTCGCAATCGAGCGTGACGAGTTTCGCCTATTCTATCAGCCGATCAAGAGCGCACATAGCGAAGAAACCGTCGGATTCGAGGCTCTATTGCGCTGGCGTCGTCCGAACCTGCCCGACATCCCCCCCGGGGAGTTCATCCCGATCGCGGAGGAAACGGGCCTCATCGTCGCGATCGGCGCTTGGGTTCTCGAACGCGCCTGCGCCGACATCGCCAAGAGTTCGGCGAGCCTGCGCGTCGCCGTCAATTGTTCGCCGGTCCAGCTCGAATCGTCCGATGTGGCCGCCGTCGTGCGGAAGTGCCTGGACAAGTTCGGTCTTGCCGCCAATCGCCTGGAAATCGAGGTCACGGAATCGTTCCTCATCAACGACAGCCCGCGCGTGGCCGCGCAATTGCAGCGGCTCAAGGCGATGGGCGTCCGCATTTCGCTGGACGATTTCGGCACCGGCTATTCCAGCTTGAACTGCCTCGAACTCTATCCGTTCGACAGCGTCAAGATCGATCGCTCCTTCATTCAGAAGCTCACCAAGCGCGAGGAAACGCGCGCCACGGTTCGCGCGATCATCGAGTTGGCCCAGAGTTTCGGCATGACGACCATCGCGGAGGGGATCGAGACCCGCGCCCAACTCCGGGCGGTGGTGGAACTCGGTTGCGCCGAAGCTCAGGGATATCTCTTCAGCGAGCCCAAGCCGCTCGACGAGATCGTGTTGCTCACGTCCCTCGAACGCTCCTCGGCCGCGAACGTCGAGCGGACGCCAACACGGTCGTTCAAAACGGCTTTGGGAGCGTGAGCGGCTTCGGCGCTCACGCCAGCATGTTCCAATATTGCGTGAAGCCGAAGCGCTCGGCGACTTAATCGCAGAGGCGGATTGCGTTCATGTTCGTGGCCTGGGTCAGCCAATGCATGCGCGAGCCGCCGAGGGGCCGCGCGTTGTCCGCCACCGCTTCGATCACCCGTCGGCGGGAGCCGCGCCTGCAGAGCGACGAAAAGGTCTTGGAGACAGCAACAATCGCCGGCGGTCCAGTACGAGCGGTGGGTGATCCCATGGACGAGGCCGATCGCCGCGCCGTCTTCGTCGCGGGCGAGAAAGCCGCCCATCGGCTCGGCGCCGCCGGTCAGGGTCGCAATCGCGATCAAGGGCGGCTTTACGGTCATGCGATCGGCGAGCGACTTCCGGCCCTGACGGCCAAATTCGTTCGCGCGCGGCCCGACGCCTCAATTCAGGCTGTCGAGATAGGAAACGACCAGCAGCACGAGGCCGGCGATCGCGGCGAAAATCAGCACGCCGATGAGGGCGGCGCGGTCCTCGCGCGCGGGTTCGCTCGGCGCTCGCGGCTCGGTCCGCTCCAACGCGGGGGCGCTCGGGCGCGCCGGCGCAGGGGCGAGCGCGGCGGGCGGGGCCGGCTTGACCGCGCGCGTGGGCGCGGGACGCGCGATCGAGCTCGGCGCCGGGCGGCCCGGCGCCACCCAGCCGTTCAAGAACACGAAGGCCGCGCCGAGCGCGGGCGCGATCGCCACGAGGCCGGGCGCATTGGCGTTCGCCCAATTGGCGACGAGGGGATCGGAAACGGCCATGTCGCCGGCGATCCAGCCCAGCAGCGCCGCGCCGATCGCCACGAGGCCGGGCGCGTTCTTGAGCAGCGTCGTAAGGATCAGCCCGCCATAGGCGAGCACGGGAATCGAGAAGGCGACGCCCGCCGCGAGCAGCCAGAAATTGCCGCGCGCGATCGCGGCGAGCGCTACGACATTGTCGAGGCTCATCGCCGTATCGGCGACGACGATGACCGTCGCGGCCGACCACAGATCGCCGCGCGCGAAGGAGGAACGGCGGTCTTCGCCCCCATTCGATGCATGCTCCGCCGTCACGTTGAGCGCGATGACGATCAGCAGCCAGGCGCCGACGAGTTTGACCAGCGGCAGCGCGAGCAGAGAACTCGCCAGCACCGTCAGGACGAGCCGCAGCAGGATCGCGCCGCCGGCGCCGAACACAATCGCCTTGCGCGCGTCTTCGGGGCCGAGCGAACGGCAGGCGAGCGCAATCAGCACGGCGTTGTCGGCGCCGAGCAGCAAATCGACGAAAAAAATCTGGACGGGAATGACGAGCCACGCGGCTCCGTCGCCGAAGTCCATCCTTAATCCCCTGAGCGCCGGGCGTGCGGCGCGCGCACAAACGCGCCCAGCCTCATCGCCCGCTCCCCGCCGTGGCCGCGGCGGGCGAGGCGGCCTCCTCGGGACCGTCCTTGAGGACGCGCAGGAAGTCCGCGTCGGGCGAAAGAACCAGCGTCGGGCCGGAATCGGCGAGGGCGCGACGGTAGGTCTGCAAGGCGCGATAGAATTGATAGAATTTCGAATCCTTGCCGAAGGATTCGGCGAGCAGGCGGTTGGCTTCGGCCTCGCCTTCGCCGCGGCTGATCGTGGCGGCGCGCTGGGCTTCGGAAAGGATCACGGTCCGATCGCGGTCCGCGCGCGCCTGGATCTGCTGCGCCCACTCGAAGCCTTGCGCGCGCAGCTCCTTGGCTTCGCGCTGACGCTCAGACTTCATGCGATCGTAGATGGCCTGGCTGGTCTCGAAAGGCAGGTCGGCGCGGTGGAAGCGCACTTCGTCGATTTCGACGCCGAGCGATCGCGCCTTGGCCGCCACTTCGGTCTTGATGACGTCGATGATCTGGGCGCGCTGGTCCGTCAAAAGCGCCTGCAGCGGAACCTGGCCGAGTTCGCGACGCACCGACGAACTCACGAGCTGGGCGAGCTGCGCGCGGGCCTGATCGATCGTTCGTAGCGCCTGATAGAAGCGCAGGGGGTCGACGATGCGGAAGCGCGTGTAGGATTGCACTTCGAGCCGCTTCTGATCGCCCAGGATCACCTGTTCGGTCGGCGGCTCGAGAAGCAGCAGGCGGGTGTCGTAGACGAACACGCTGTCGATGAACGGCGCTTTGATCCTGAGACCCGGCGTCGAGGCGACGCCGATCGGCGCGCCGAGGCGCACCAGGAGAGCCTGTTCGCCTTCGCCCACGACATAGAGCGAGGAGACCAGAACGAACGCCGCCGCGCCGAGCAGGGCCAAGACGATGAGCCGCGTCCGCGAGATCATTTGGCGCCTCCCTGAGGCGGCGGCGGCAAGGGGCGCGAATACGGCGGCGACCTGAGTTCGCTGACGGGCATATAGGGGACGACGCTCGAGACGCCCTTTCCCGACGTGTCGACGATGACCTTCGTCGCCTTCTTCAGGACTTCGTCGACGCTTTCGAGATAGAGACGCCAGGCGGTGACCTCCTTGGCGGCCTGATAGCTGCCGTAGACCGAGAGGAACGCGTTGGCCTCGCCTTGGGCGAGGTTGACGACCTGGGTCTTATAGGCTTCGGCATCCTGGCGAATGCGCTCGGCTTCGCCGCGCGCGCGCGGGAGAATATCGTTGCTGTAGGCCTCCGCCTCGTTGCGCGCCCGCTCCTGGTCGGCGCGCGCGCGCTGCACGTCGTTGAAGGCGTCGATCACCGCCAGCGGCGGCTCGACGCGCTGCAACTGCACCTGCGTGATCTGAATCCCCGCCTGTTCGGAATCGAGCAGCGTTTGCAGCAGTTCGCGCGTCTGGTCGGCGATCTGCTGGCGCTTGTCGGACATCGCGGCCTGGATCGGGGTGCGGCTGATGACCTCGCGCAGCGCGCCTTCGGCGGCGATCTTGACCGCCGCCTCGGGCGCGTTGACGCGGAACAGAAATTGCCCGGCGTCGCGGATTTTCCAGAACACCGCGCAATCCGCCTCGACGATGTTTTCGTCGCCGGTCAGCATCTGCCGCTCGCGTCCCGGCGCAGCTCCGGCGGGCGCCGCGCCGGCGGCCTCGCCCAGCTGAATCTGGTTGATCTGCGTCACCTTGGGAAAGAGCGCGGTCTCGATCGGGTAGGGCAGATGAAAATGCAGCCCAGGCTCGGTCGTGTCGACCCATTGGCCGAAGCGTAGGACGACGCCTTGCTCGTCAGGCTGGACCTTGTAGATCGACGTCGCGGCCCAGGCGACCGCGACGAGCGCGACGAGGAGCCAGCGGCCGCGGCGGTCGAAGCGCGGCAGCCGCACGAGACCGCCGAGGCTGTCGCGGGCGATCGCGGCGAATCCCTCGAAGTCCGATTTTGGCGCGTCGTCGTCGCCGGCGGCGGGCGATTCGGTCATGGGCCGTCCTTAGTGGCCGCGGTTCTCGCGGCGCGAGACGCCGAGTTCCGCATAGCCGCTTCGACAGCTTCGGGGAGAGGACGGCGGCTTCCGCCTTGCGCAGGGTCAATCCAGGCCAACGGCCAGATTCTCCTCCAGCATCAAGCGCGCGCGGGCGCGCAGTTTTTCGGTTTCGCTCTTCAACTGGCCGCAGGCGGCGAGAATATCGCGTCCGCGCGGCGTGCGCACCGGGCTCGCATAGCCCGCGTTGAAAATGATGTCGGAGAAGCGCTCGATGGCGCCCCAATCCGAGCATTCGTAGGGGCTGCCGGGCCAGGGGTTGAAGGGAATCAGGTTGATCTTGGCCGGCAGGCCCGTGAGCAGACGCACCAGCGCCTTCGCCTCGGCGGGCGAATCGTTCACGCCCTTCAGCATGACGTATTCGAAGGTGATGCGCCGCGCGTTGGAGGCGCCGGGATAGTCCCGGCAGGCCTTCATGAGCTCTTCGATCGGGTATTTCCGGTTGAGCGGCACCAGCTTGTCGCGAAGGGCGTCGTTGGTCGCGTGCAGGGAGACGGCGAGCATCGTGCCGCATTCGCGCCCCAACGCCTCCATTTGCGGCACGACGCCGGACGTCGAGACGGTGACGCGCCGCTTCGACAGCGACAGTCCGTCGCCGTCGGTCAAGACCCCGATCGCCTCGCGGACGGCGTCGAAGTTGTAGAGCGGCTCGCCCATGCCCATGAAGACGATGTTGGAGACCGCGCGCACGCCCTCGCCCGAGGGGACGAGCCCGTCCGTCGGCGCGACGCCGCCGGGAAAATCGCCGAGCCGATCGCGCGCGACGAGAACCTGCGCGACGATTTCGGCGGCGGTCAGGTTGCGGACCCAATTCTGCGTGCCGGTGTGGCAAAACGTGCAATTGAGCGTGCAGCCGACCTGGCTGGAGACGCAGAGCGTGCCGCGATCGGACTCCGGGATATAGACGCACTCGATCTCGGCGCCTTTGTCGTGCGGGCCGCTCGAAGGCATCTTGATCAGCCATTTGCGCGTGCCGTCGGCCGAAACCTGTTCGGCGACGATGTCGGGGCGCGCCAGCGTATGGCGCTCGGCGAGCCTGTCGAGCAGGGGCCGCGCGATATTGCGCATCGCGGAAAAATCGCGCGCGCCGCGATGATAGATCCAATGCCAGAGCTGCGCCGCGCGCATGCGCCGCTCGCGCTCGGGCACGCCGAGTTCGGCGAGCGCGAGCGTCAGCTCGGCGCGCGTCGCCCCGGCGAGGACGACGGGCGCTCGTGGCAGAATGGCAAGGGCGGCGGCGGTCATGGCGGGGCTTCTAGCACAGGCAGGGGCGGGGGAGAAACGCGCAAAGGCAGAGCGGCGCCGAAGACGCGCCGGTTCCCGGCGACTGGAGCGACAACGGCGCCGAAATGAGATTTAGCGCCCAAAACTGCACTTGCTATGCTTTTGGGAAAATTAATTGCGCTTCGGCGCGACGGTCGTCTTGGCGCAGGCGCTCGTCGGGGAGCGCGAGGCATAATCGGGCCACGGGCAGGGCAGGGTCGCGCGCTCGTCGCGCCCCTCTCACCCCCCGAACACGTCGTTGGTCTGCGCCGTCACCCGCACGAAGGTCGTTCGCTTGGGCACTTCCTTGAGCTGCGTGGCGCCGATATAGGTCATCATCGAGCGCACGCCGCCCATGATCTCGCCGATCGTGTTGTCGACCGGGCCGCGATAGGGCGTCTCGACGCTCTTGCCCTCGGCGGCGCGGTAACGGGCGACGCCGCCCGAATATTTCTTCATCGCCGCCTCCGACGACATGCCGTAGAACGTCATGCCGACCGGGATTTTCTTGCCCTCGCGCTCCTCGTAGCGGATTTCGCCGGCGCATTCGTCATGGCCGGCGAGCATGCCGCCCAGCATGACGAAATCGGCGCCCGCGCCATAGGCCTTGGCGACGTCGCCCGGCGCGGTGCAGCCGCCGTCGGCGCAAACCTGACCCTTGAGGCCGTGGGCGGCGTCGGCGCATTCGATGATCGCCGAGAGCTGGGGATAGCCGACGCCCGTCACCTTGCGCGTCGTGCACACCGAGCCGGGCCCGATGCCAATCTTGACGATGTCGGCGCCGGCCAGAACCAGCGCCTCGGTCATGTCGCCCGTGACGACATTGCCGGCCATGATGACGGATTTCGGGTTTTCGTCGCGCACGCGCTTGACCGTGTCGAGGAATTTTTCGGAATAGCCGTTCGCGACGTCGATGCAGAGAAAGCGCACCGGGGCTCGTCTGCGCACCGCCGCGAGCTTTTCGAGGTCGGCGGCGGTCGTGCCGATGGAATAGAAGGCATGCGCGCCGTCGTCACTGGCGAAGAATTCGGCCAGTTCGGCCTCGGGATAGTGCTTGTGCAGCGCGGTGAGCGCGCTATGCCTTCCCAACGCGCGCGCGATCGCCAGGGTGCCCGTCACGTCCATGTTGGCGGCGATGAGCGGAAATCCCTTCCATTCTGCGCCGGTATGCAGGAAACGAAACGCGCGGTGGATGTCGACCTCGTTGCGCGAGTTGAGGGTCGAGCGCTTGGGGCGGATGAGAACGTCCTTGAAGTCGAGCTTGACGTCGTTTTCGATGCGCATGGAACTTTCCGGATGGCGATGCGCGGCCTTCGCCGCGCGAGGGGTGTCATGCCGGCAGCCTTAGCATCGGCGGCGGCCGTCGGGAATGCCCGCCGCGCCCTCGCCGCCCGAGCGGAGCGAGGCCGGTCGTCGGCGATCCTCGATCAGGCCCTATCGTCGGCCGCCGACCTCGTCGATATGCGACAGCAGATCGGCGGGGTCGTCATAGACCCGGAAAGCGCCGGCTTGATGAAGCTCGTCGGGACCGTAGCCGCCGCTGAGAAGCCCGACCCCCAACGCCCGGCATCGGATCGCGGCCAGCATGTCCCAGATGCTGTCCCCGACAACGATGGCGGTTTCGATCGGCGCATTGAGCCGTTCGGCCGCGGCGAGAAAAAGATCCGGGTCGGGCTTGGCGTACTTGACCTGATCCCTCGTCACGACAGGCGCGCTGTCGGGATCGACGCCGAGCGCGGCCAGGTTCACGGCGGCCGTTTCCATGCGGCCGCTCGTTGCGATCGCCCAGGGAACGCCCGCCTGCGTCAACCACGACAACAATTCGCGAGCGCCCGGCAAGGGACGAATGCCGCCGGCAAGCCGTTTGAAGGCGGCGGCGTGAAGACCGCGCAGGCGTTCGATGCGTTCGACGCTGATCTCGAATCCGGTTTCGCGGAGCAGCTGATTTGTGAAGAGGCCGCCGCTCATGCCGATCTTGCGATGGATACGCCAAACCGACAATTGGATGCCTTCGGCGTCGAGCGCCTCCTTCCACGCGAGAACGTGTTGATAGACGCTATCGACCAGCGTGCCGTCGAGATCGAACAGGAACGCCGGCTCGATGCGCATCGCTCGCTCTCCTACACGCGGTCGGTTGCGGCGTCGACGGGTTGGGACGAGTTGCCTGCGGCTTCGTCGACGGCTGCGGCCGGGATAATGTTCCGCCCCCACGGCTTCGGCAAGCCGGTTCGCCGGCCGGAGGAGCGGGCGGCGGCGATCGCGGTTTGCTGTTCGCCCGCCGCCGGCTATACCACCGACGTCATTCTCGACGTTTTACCGCGGCCTGCGCCTCGGTTGGCGAAATCGGTCCAGGCGGCGTTCTTCACGGGCGACATCATGCTTTCATCGAGTCTTCGTTTTCCCATCGACGGCCGGGCGCGGCGCATGTTCGTCGACGGCGCGTGGGTCGACGCGCGGTCGGGCCGTACGTTCGAGACCCGCAATCCCGCGACCGGCGAGGTGATCGGCGTCGTGCCGCGCGCCGAGGCCGAGGACGTCGAACTCGCGGTCCAAGCCGCCAGACGGGCGTTCGAGGGGCCGTGGAGCCGCTTCAAACCCTATGAGCGGCAGGTTCTCCTGCTGAGGATAGCGGAGCTATTCGAGAAACACTGGGAAGAGATCAGCCTGTCGGACACCACCGACATGGGCATGCCCATCGTGCGAACCCGCGCCAACAAGAACCGCGTTATCGGCATGCTGCGCTATTACGCGGGCATGGCGACCTCGCTGCATGGTCACACGATCGACAATTCCCTGGCCGGAGAAATTTTCTCCTACACGCGCAAAGAGCCGGTCGGCGTCGTCGGCGCGATTATTCCCTGGAACGCGCCGACGGCGGCGTCGATTTGGAAGATCGGCCCCGCGCTGGCCACCGGCTGCACGATTGTGCTCAAGCCGTCGGAGGAAGCGCCGCTCACGCCGCTTCTCATCGCCGACATCATGAACGAGGCGGGCGTCCCGCCCGGCGTGGTCAATGTGGTCACGGGAACCGGCGCGGAAGCGGGAGCGCCGCTCGCCGAGCATCTGGGCGTCGACAAGATCGTCTTCACCGGCTCCACGGCGACGGGGCAGAGCATCGTGCGGGCGTCGGCTGGCAATCTGAAGCGGGTGTCGCTCGAGTTGGGCGGCAAGTCGCCCGTGATCGTTTGCGCCGACGCCGATCTGGAGAAGGCCGTCCCGATCGCCGCGATGGCGGTCTTCGCCAATTCGGGACAAATCTGCATCGCGGGATCGCGCCTGTTGGTCGAGCGATCGATCCACGACGCGTTTGTCGAACGCCTCAGCGTTTTCGCGAGGGCGCTCAGAGTGGGCGACGGCGCCGATCCTTCCACCGAAATCGGACCTTTGATCTCCTTGCGACAGCTCGAACGCGTCGAAGGGTTTCTCGACAGCGGCAAGGCGCAGGGAGCGAGGCTCGTTAGCGGGGGAGGCCGCATCGTCGAGGGGGATCTGGCCGCGGGAAACTTCGTGGCGCCGACGGTGTTCGCGGACGTCGCCGACGACATGCGCATCGCCAAGGAGGAAATATTCGGCCCGGTCATTTGCGCGATGCCGTTCGATACGCTGGACGAGGCCGTGCGGCGCGCCAACGACACGCCGTATGGACTTGCGGCCGGCGTGTTCACGCGCGACGTGAGCAAGGCCCATGCGCTTTCGCATCGCATCCGCGCGGGATCTGTGTGGGTCAACACCTATCATGCGATCGATCCCGCGGCGCCTTTCGGCGGCTATAAGATGAGCGGTTATGGCCGCGAAGGCGGCGCCGAGCATCTCGAGGAATATCTCAACACCAAGGGCGTTTGGATCAAGCTCGATTGAGCGGCGCGCGGTTGGCGCGCGGAATCTTCTGCTGGAGCGGGTTCATGAGACTGAAGGGCAAGGTTGCGATCGTCACCGGCGGCGGCTCGGGGTTCGGCGAGGGGATCGTGCGAAAGTTCGTCGCCGAAGGCGCGAGGGTCGTCGTCGCCGACCGCGACGGCGCCGCCGCGCGGCGCGTCGCGGAGTCGCTGGGCGATCCGGCGGCGAGCCTCACGGCCGACGTGTCGACGGAGGCGGGCTTTTCCGGCGCCGTCGCCGAGGCGATCGCCAGGTTTGGCCGGCTCGACGTCCTCGTCAACAACGCGGGCGTCGGCCATACGCCGCAGCCTCTCGAGACCCTGTCGGAAGAGATTTTCGACCGCGTCGCCGCAGTCAACATGAAAGCGATCTACTTCGGCGCCAAGCACGTCGTGCCGCTCTTCAAGGCGCAGAAATCCGGCGCCATCCTCAATATCGCCTCCACCGGCGGCGTGAGCCCAAGGCCGAATCTCACCTGGTACAACGCGTCGAAGGGCTGGGTCATCACGGCGACGCGCGCGATGGCGGTCGAACTCGCGCCGTTCGGAATCCGGGTCAACGCCGTCAATCCGGTGGCCGGAGAAACGCCTTTGCTCAAGACCTTCATGGGCGCGGATACGCCGGAGGTCAGAGCCAAATTCCTCTCGACGATTCCGATCGGCCGGTTTTCCACGCCGGAGGATATCGCCAATGCGTCGGCCTTCCTCTGCTCGGACGAGGCGAGCATGATTACCGGCGTCGCGATGGAAGTCGACGGCGGTCGCTGCATCTGACCCGCGGGAGACGCATGCGCGCCGCGAAGCGATCTCCGGCCGCCCGGGAAACTTCCGGCCGGCCGCTATGTTCGGGCGCGAATGCTGTCATACTCGCCGCCCACGGTTCATGTCGTCGGCCTGAACTTCATTAGGGACAACAGTTATGCCCGAACCCGCTCCCTTGCGATTTTTTGTCCCGGAGCCGGCTGTCCGGCCGGGCGACGCGCCCGATTTTTCCAATGTGCCGATCCCGGAAGCCGGTTCGGTCAGACGCCCCGACGTCGACGCCGAGCCGGAATCGATCCGCGACCTCGCCTATTCCATCATTCGCGTGCTTGATCGAAACGGCGAAGCCGTGGGTCCGTGGGCGGGATCGTTGACGGACGAGGAATTGGCCGAAGGGCTCAAGCACATGATGACGCTGCGCAGCTTCGACGCGCGCATGCAAATGGCGCAGCGCCAAGGCAAGACGTCGTTCTATATGCAGCATATGGGCGAGGAGGCGGTGAGCTGCGCGTTTCGCCGCGCGCTCGAACCGGGCGACATGAACTTTCCGACCTATCGACAAGCCGGCCTCTTGATCGCCGGCGGCTATCCCATGGTCGAGATGATGAACCAGATCTTTTCCAACGAAAGCGACCCGCTCAAGGGCCGGCAGCTCCCGGTGATGTATTCGGCCAAGGACCACGGCTTCTTTTCGATCTCCGGCAATCTCGCCACGCAATTCGTCCAGGCGGTCGGATGGGCGATGGCGTCGGCGATCAAGAACGACACTAAAATCGCGGTGGGCTGGGTCGGCGACGGCGCGACGGCCGAATCCGATTTTCATGCGGCGCTGGTCTTCGCCTCGACCTATCGGGCGCCCGTGGTGCTCAATATCGTCAACAACCAGTGGGCGATCTCCACCTTCCAGGGCATCGCCCGCGGGGGCTCGGGAACTTTCGCGGCGCGCGGGCTCGGCTTCGGAATTCCCGCCTTGCGCGTCGACGGCAACGACTATCTCGCCGTTCACGCGGTCGCGAAATGGGCGGTCGAACGCGCGCGCAGGAATCTCGGGCCGACATTGGTCGAATATGTCACGTATCGCGTCGGCGCCCATTCGACCTCGGACGATCCTTCGGCCTACCGGCCGAAGGCGGAATTGGAGACCTGGCCGCTCGGCGATCCCGTGATCCGGCTGAAGAACCACCTGATCGCGCGCGGACGCTGGACGGAGGAGCGCCACAAGCAGGCCGAGGCGGAAGTTCTCGACACTGTCATCGCCGCGCAGAAAGAGGCCGAGCGACACGGCACCCTGCACGCCGGCGGCAAGCCGTCGACGCGCGACATGTTCGAAGGCGTCTACGCCGAAATGCCGCCGCACTTGCGCCGTCAACGCCAGCAGGCCGGAGTTTAGCGTCATGGCGAGGATGACGATGATCGAGGCCATTCGCAGCGCGATGGACGTGTCGATGGCGCGCGACGACAACGTCGTCGTGTTCGGCGAGGACGTCGGCTATTTCGGCGGGGTGTTCCGCTGCACGCTGGGCTTACAGCAGAAATACGGAAAGAGACGCTGCTTCGACACACCGATCAGCGAGCTCGGCATCGTGGGAACGGCGATCGGCATGGCGGCCTATGGCCTGCGCCCTTGCGTCGAAGTGCAATTCGCCGATTACGTCTATCCCGCTTACGACCAGATCGTTTCGGAAGCCGCGCGGCTGCGTTATCGCTCCAACGGGCAATTCACTTGTCCGATCGTCGTGAGAATGCCGACGGGCGGCGGCATCTTCGGCGGCCAGACGCACAGCCAGAGCCCCGAGGCGCTGTTCACGCACGTGTCGGGGCTGAAGGTCGTGGTGCCGTCCAATCCCCTTGACGCCAAGGGGTTGCTCATCGCCTCGATCGAGGATCCCGATCCCGTCGTCTTCCTCGAGCCGAAGCGGCTCTACAACGGCCCGTTCGATGGACACCACGATCGACCGATCACGCCCTGGTCGAAGCATCCGCTCGGCGAGACGCCCGAGGGCCATTACGTGACGCCGCTCGGCAAGGCGGCGATCCGTCGCGAGGGCAGGGCGGTGACCATCCTCGCCTATGGCACGATGGTCCATGTCGCGGAGGCCGCCGCGGCCGAGGCCGGCGTCGACGCGGAGATCATCGATCTCCGCACCTTGCTGCCGCTCGATCTCGAGGCCATCGTCGCGTCGGTGAAAAAGACCGGCCGCTGCGTCATCGTCCACGAGGCGACGCTGACCTCCGGCTTCGGCGCCGAACTGGCGGCTCTCGTGCAAGACTCCTGCTTCTTCCAGCTCGAGGCGCCGGTCGCTCGCGTGACGGGTTGGGACACGCCCTATCCGCATGCGCAGGAATGGGACTATTTCCCTGGGCCGGCGAGATTGGCTCGCGCCCTCCTCGAAACCTTGGAGGCGTGAGCATGGGCGAACACGTGATCAAGCTTCCCGATGTCGGCGAAGGCGTCGCGGAAGCCGAACTGGTGGAATGGCACGTCAAGATCGGCGACCTCGTGCGGGAGGACACGATTCTGGCGGCTGTGATGACCGAAAAGGCGACGGTGGAAATTCCCTCGCCGGTCAGCGGCGAAGTTCTCTGGCTCGGCGCCGAGGTCGGGGATTCCGTGGCCGTGGGCTCGCCGTTGATCCGGCTGAAGGTGGAGGGCGAGGGAACTTCGCCTTCGCCCATTGCGTCCGCGGCGGCGCCGTCGGCGCAAATCGAAGACATGCCGAAAGCGGTCGCCAAACCCGCGATGCCAACGGCGACGGTGGCGCCGTCCAAGGCGAATTTGCAGGCCCGTGGAACGCCATTCGCGGCGCCGCGGCCCGAGGGCGAAAGGCCGCTCGCGTCTCCGGCGGTTCGCCTGCGCGCCAAGGAGGCCGGCGTCGATTTGCGGCAGGTTTCTGGCAGCGGACCGGCGGGCCGCGTCAGCCATCAAGATCTCGAGGCGTTCATCGCGCGCGGACCGCAGGCGGCGCGTCCAACCGGGCTCCTGCCGAACAATGCGGTCACTGACGTTAAGCTCGCCGGGCTGCGCCGCAGGATCGCGGAGAAGATGGCGCTGGCGAACGCCCGCATTCCGCATATCACCTATATCGACGAAGTCGACGTCACCGCGCTCGAGGAGCTGCGGGCTGCGCTCAATAAGCAAAAGCGAGCCGATCAGCCGAAGCTGACGTTGTTGCCGTTCCTCATGCGGGCGATGGTCAGGGCGATCGCCGAGCAGCCGAATTTCAACGCCTTGTTCGACGACGAAGCGGGAATCATTCACCAGCACGGCGGCGTCCACATCGGCGTCGCCGCGCAAACGCCATCCGGCCTCGTCGTGCCCGTCGTGAAACACGCGGAGGCCCGCGACCTTTGGGATTGCGCCGCCGAGGTCAACAGGCTCGCCGAAGCGGCCAAGACGGGATCGGCGACGCGCGAGGAGCTTTCGGGCTCCACCATCACCATCACCTCGCTCGGCGCCATCGGCGGCGTGGCGACGACGCCGATCATCAATCACCCCGAAGTGGCGATCGTCGGGGTCAACAAGATCATGGTGCGGCCGGTCTGGGACGGATCGGGTTTCATTCCGCGCAAGATCATGAATCTCTCCTCGAGCTTCGACCATCGCGTGATCGACGGCTGGGACGCGGCTTTGTTCGTGCAGCGCATCAAGACGTTGCTCGAGACGCCCGCGATGATTTTTGTCGAGGGTTAGATGAAAGAGATCTCCTGCAAGCTGATCGTCGTCGGCGCCGGGCCCGGCGGCTATGTCTGCGCCATACGCGCCGGACAACTTGGCCTCGACGCCGTGATCGTCGAGGCCAATAAGCTCGGCGGCGCCTGCCTCAATGTCGGCTGCATTCCCTCCAAGGCGTTGATTCACGCCGCCGAGGAATTTGAAAAGGCGCGGCATATGGCGGCCGGCCAGAGCCCGCTGGGAATTTCGCTGAGCGCGCCTGAAATCGATCTCACCAAGACGATCGCCTGGAAGGACGCAATCGTCGCCCGATTGCGCGGCGGCGTCGCAGGCCTGTTGAAGAAGGGCAAGGTCAAGATCGTCGCGGGCGCGGCGAGGTTCCGCGACGGCAAAACGATCGCCGTGGAGACGGAAACCGGGCTGCAGATCATCCGCGCCGAGGCGATCGTCATCGCGACGGGTTCGGCGCCGGTCGAATTGCCGTCTCTGCCCTTCGGCGGACCGGTCATTTCGTCGACGCAGGCTTTATCCCTCGACACGATCCCGCAAAAGCTGGTCGTCGTCGGCGGCGGCTATATCGGGCTGGAGCTCGGCACGGCTTTCGCCAAGATGGGCTCGGCGGTGACGGTCGTGGAGGCGATGGCGCGCATCCTGCCGCAATACGACGCGGAGCTGACGCGTCCCGTCGCCAAGCGTCTGAGCGAGCTCGGCGTCAAGACGCTGACCGACGCCAAGGCGAAAGGCTTAAGCGCGAAGGGAGACGCGCTGGTGGTCGACGTCGGCAACGAGAAGGAAATTCGGCTCGGCGCCGACAAGATTCTCGTCACCGTCGGCCGCAGGCCCGTCACGGAAGGTTGGGGCCGCGAGGAACTCGTGCTCGACATGGACGGCCAATTCATCCGCATCGACGACGAATGCCGCACTTCAATGCGCGGCGTCTATGCGATTGGCGACGTGACGGGAGAGCCGATGCTGGCCCATCGCGCCATGGCCCAGGGCGAAATGGTCGCCGAGATCATCGCCGGCCACAAGCGGAGCTGGGACAAGCGCGCGATTCCCGCGGTATGCTTCACCGATCCCGAAATCGTTTCCGTTGGCCTGTCGCCGCAGGACGCCGCCCACGCCGGGACCGCGATCAAGATCGGCCAATTTCCGTTCTCGGCCAACGGCCGCGCCATGACCAAGCTCGACGAGGAGGGCTTCGTGCGCGTCATCGCCCGAGCCGACAATCATCTCGTGCTCGGCGTTCAAGCAGTGGGGCGCGACGTTTCCGAATTGGCGGCCGCCTTCGGCCTGGCGTTGGAAATGGGCGCGCGGCTGGAGGACGTCGCCGGGACGATTCACGCCCATCCGACGCTGGGCGAGGCGCTTCAGGAGGCCGCCCTCAGGGCGCTCGGGCGCGCGCTGCATATTTGATTTTGCACGCGGCGACGACATCGCCGCGCCGAGTTGGCCTAATCAGATCCGGGCGAAACAGATTGGGCCAAAGCCATCCAAACCTCGGCCGTGCGCGTGCGTTCCGTCGAGACAGCACGTGGGAACCAGGAGCCCGGCGACGAGAATGGCCAGGGCGAACCAGGTTCCCGGCGCGATCCAGCGCGGCGCGCGCGCGATCGCGAGGGCGAAATCGACCGGCGAGGGAATTGGGCGGCCCGTCGCCGCCATGGCTAGCGCATTCATGATCGTTCTCCTTTCAACTGGCCGCGCGGCGTTCGCCGCCGTCCGCCGCCGCCGCCGCCGGCAGCCGACCCGACCGGCGCAGGGCGACGATTTCCGCAATGATGGAGAGCGCGATCTCGTCGGAGGTGACCGCGCCGATATCGAGCCCCGCTGGCGCCTTGACCGCGTCGAGGCGCGCGCGCGGCGCTCCTGCCTTGGCCAATTCGTCGCGCAAGGTCGCCGCCTTGCGCCGGGAACCGACGAACGAGACGTGTCGCGCCTCGAACGCGCAGGCGGCTTGAAGCGCCGCCCGGTCGCCCGCCCCTTGGGTGGAGACGACGACGTAGATCTCGCGCGCGTTCAAACGCGGCAGATCGAAGCCCTCGATCTTGCGTTCGACGCCGCCGAATTTGCCCAAGTCGTCCTTCGCCGCCGCCACAGTGACGGAAAAGCCCATCGCGTCCCCCATTCCGGCGAGCGCCACCGCGACCGGCGAAGCCCCCATGACAAGCAGCGTCGGCCTCGGCAGAACCGGTTCAACGAAAATATCCATCGTCCCCTGGCTTGGGCAGGCGTTATTGGCGTAGAGGACGCCGCTGCGATCCTCGCCCGGCTGGACGCCGAGTTCGGCGAGCAAATCCTTGGGCTGGATGGAGACGAGGCGCGACTTTCCGTCCGATATCGATTGCCGCGCCGCCTTCAGCACCGCGGCGCGCGCGCAGCCGCCGCCGATCCAGCCTTCGGAAATCGAACCGTCCGTTCCGATCAGCGCCTTGGCGCCCGCCTTGGCCGCTGTGACCGAAACCGTTCGCACCACCGTGGCGAGGGCGAAAGGCTCGCCCCTGGCCTGGCGCTGTGCGGCGAGATCGAAAAGTTCGGATGTCATGGCTCATAGCCTCGCGAGATAGGGTTCGAGCGCGGCGAGACTGTCGATGTTGTGCGCCGGCGCGAACAGGTCGACGAACGGCAACGCGGCCTGCATGCCGCGCGCGCTCGGAGTGAAGCCCTCCCAGCCGATCAGCGGATTGAGCCAGACGATGCGGCGGCAACGGCGGCGCAGATCGCGCATCGCCGCTTCCAGCAGCGTCGGCTCGCCGGTGTCGTAGCCGTCGGAAAGGATCATCACGCAGCTGCGCGAATGAAGGACGCGGCGCGCGTGCCAGCGATTGAAAGCGGCGAGGCACTCGCCGATCTTGGTACCGCCGCCGATCCCCTGCGCCATCAGCGCGAGCCGGTCCAGAGCGCGGGTGGGATCGGGTTCGCGCAAGGCCGAAGAGACATGCGCGAGGCGAGTGTGAAACAGGAACGCCTCGGATTGCCGGAACGAAAGTGCGACCGCATGCGCGAAGCGCGTGAAGAACGCCGTGTAGAGCTCCATCGATCCCGAGGCGTCGAGCAAGACGACGAGACGCAGCGGCTTGGGCTTGCGTTGACGAAACGCGAGATCGAAGGGCTCGCCGCCGTGACCGACGCTGCGCCGGATCGTCGCGCGAAGATCGATCCGCCGCCCGCGGGCGCGCGTCCGATCGCGGCGCGTCAGGCGCGCGCGCATGTTCCGCGCCAGCCGCTCGGCCAGCGCGAGGGCGTCCGCCATTTCACGGCCGCCGCTCAATTTGCGCAGGTCTTTGGCGCTCAGCGCGTCCTGCGCCGAGGCGCCGCCTTTGCGGCCGCGCCCGTCCGCCAGGGTCGTCTCGGCGCCTTCCACGTCGACGCTCTGCGGCAAGTCGTTGGGCTGATGGGCGCCGCCGGGCCCGGCTTCGAACCTGCGCGGCGATTTTGCGCCGCCGCCCGGCGCGCTGACGCGCAACGCCTGACGCGCGCCGCGCCCGCGCCAGAACGCCTGGAAGAGCTCGTCGAAGCGCGCGAGGTCGGAATGTCGCGACGAGAACAACGCCTTGAACGCGGCCCGCAGGCTATCGGGCCGGTCGGCGACCGGCGATGCGAGAAGGCGCGCCGCATCGGCGACTTCCGCGTGGCCGATCGCGAAGCCCGCGCCGCGCAACGTCGCGACAAATCCGGCGAGCCGACGGCGCATGGAGGCGCCGGGCTCGAAGCCGTCGTCGCGAAGCATGGCGAGCGCGGCGCTCATGGCTTAGGCCACCTTGCCGAGCAGACGCTCGGTCGTCTGCCTGGCGATCCGCGCGCGATCCTCGTGGGTCTTGAGCAGCGCGATCAGCGTATCGTGCACGAGTTCGGGCGTCTGGCGCATGTCCTCGACGCCCAGACCCGCCAGCGTGGCGGCCCAATCGAGCGTTTCGGCGACGCCGGGAACTTTCCGCAGGTCCTCCTTGCGCAGCATCCCGACCATGCGCGCGACCTGCAACGCCAGAGCCGCGTCGACGCCGGGCAGGCGCTTGAGGATGATCGCCGCCTCGCGGTCGACGTCGGGGAAGTCGAGGTAATGATAGAGGCAGCGCCGGCGCAGAGCGTCGGAAAGCTCGCGCGTCCCGTTGGACGTCAGCACCACGCGCGGAATCGATCGAGCCCGGATCGTGCCGAACTCGGGAATCGTCACTTGGTAGTCGGAAAGGAGTTCGAGCAGGAACGCTTCGAACTCTTCGTCGGCGCGATCGACTTCGTCGACGAGCAGAACCGGCGGGCTTTCGCGGCGGATCGCGGCCAGCAGCGGCCGCTCCAAGAGATAATCCTCGGAAAAAATATGCGCTTCGATTTCGACGGCGCTGGCGCCGGAGCCCTCGCGCGCCTTGATCGCGAGGAGTTGGCGCTGGTAGTTCCATTCGTAGAGCGCCGAATTTGCGTCGAGGCCCTCGTAACACTGCATGCGGATGAGCTCGCTGCCGTGAACGAGCGCCAGCGCCTTGGCGACCTCCGTTTTGCCGACGCCCGCCTCGCCCTCGATCAGCAACGGGCGCTTCAAATGATCCATCATCCAAAGCGCGGTCGCGAGATCCCGGTCCGCGACATAGCCGACCTCGGCGAGCTGGGCGGCGATCGCGGCGCGAGGGATGACGGTGCTTGGCATGGCTGTCCTATCGCCTGACGGCCCGTTCTCCCGCCATAGGCCGTCGAAAGACGGGCGCTCTTGCGAACGCCCTACGGCGGAAGAGCGGAGTCATCTATGCAGCCCCAAATTTTCCGCCGCCTGCCAGACGCGATAATTGTCGTGTGGCATCGCTATATGGGTCGAGCCGAGGAATTTGAACGCGTCGTTCACCGCATTGGCGAAGCACGGAACGCTGCCGACGTTCGGGCTCTCGCCGACGCCCTTGGCGCCGATCGGGTGATGCGGCGAAGGCGTGACCGTGTAGTCGGTTTCCCAATGCGGCGTCTCGACCGCCGTCGGCAGGAAATAGTCGAGCAGCGACGCGCCTTTGACGTTGCCGTCGGCGTCGTAGGCGATCTCCTGGCCCATCGCGATGCCGTAGCCTTCGGTCAGGCCGCCGTGGACCTGGCCCTCGATGATCATCGGGTTGATGCGCGTGCCGCAGTCGTCGAGCGCATAGAAGCGCCTGACCTTATGCACGCCGGTGTCGACATCGATGTCCATGACGCAAATGTAGGCGCCGAAGGGATAGGTCATGTTCGGCGGGTCATAGTAGCTCACGGCTTCGAGGCCCGGCTCCATGCCCGGCGGGACCTTGTTGTAGGCGGCCCAGGCGATCTGGCTCATCGTCTTGAATTGCTCGGGATTGCCTTTGACGCGGAAGCGGTCGACGTCCCATTCGAGGTCGCCCTCGTGCACCTCCAGCATATAGGCGGCGATCATCTGCGCCTTGGCCTTGATCTTGCGCGAGGCCATGGCGATCGCCGCGCCCGTGACCGGCGTCGATCGCGATCCGTAGGTGCCCAGGCCATAGGGCGCCGTGTCGGTATTGCCCTCTTCGATCGCGATGTCGTCGGCGGGAATGCCGATTTCCGTCGCGATGATCTGCGCCCATGTCGTCTCGTGGCCCTGGCCCTGGCTCTTGGAGCCCATGCGGCCGATCGCCTTGCCGGTGGGATGAATGCGGATCTCGGCCGAATCGAACATCGCGATGCCGAGGATGTCGCAATTCTTCGAGGGGCCGGCGCCGACGATTTCCGTGAAGAACGAAACGCCGACGCCCATGAATTCGCGCGTCTCGCCGCGCTTGAAGGCCTCCTGCCGGGCCTTCTGCTCCTCGCGCAGTTGGCGATAGCCGGTCGCCTCCAGCGCCTTGTGCATCGCCGTGTGATAGTCCCCCGAATCGTATTCCCAGCCGAGCGCCGATTGATAGGGGAACTGTTCGCGCTTGATGAAGTTCTTCAGGCGGAAGTCGACGGGGTCCATCCCGAGCTTCTGCGCCATGATGTCCATCGCGCGCTCGATGGCGTAGGCCACCTCGGTGACGCGGAACGAGCAGCGATAGGCGACGCCGCCGGGCGCCTTGTTGGTGTAGACGCCGTCGACGCTGAGGTGCGCGACGGGAAAGTCGTATGACCCGGTAACGATATTGGAGAATCCGGCCGGCCATTTCGACGGGTCGGCGCAGGCGTCGAACGCCCCGTGGTCGGCCAGAATATGCACGCGCAAGGCCGTGACGCGACCGTCGCGCGTCGCGGCGATCTCGGTGGTCATGTGGTAGTCGCGGGCGAAGGACGTCGTCGACAGGTTCTCGATGCGGTCCTCGACCCATTTCACCGGCAGGCCGGTGACGATCGAGGCGACGGCCGAGCAGATATAGCCGGGATAGGCGCCGACCTTATTGCCGAATCCGCCGCCGATGTCGGGCGAAATCACATGAATTTTCTGCTCGGGCAGGCCGGCGATCAGCGCGACCACGGTGCGGATGACGTGCGGCGCCTGGAAGGTGCCGTAAATCGTGATCTCGCCCTTGATCTTGTCGAAGCTGACGACGCATTGGCAGGTCTCGAGCGGGCAGGGGTGCACGCGCTGGTAGGACAGCAGGTCCTTGGTCGCGACTTCCGCCTTGGCGAACGCGGCGTCGGTCAGGTCCTTGTCACCCATCCGCCAGTTGAAGATATGGTTGGGATGGCTGCGCGGGCCGTGCGCGCCTTCCTTCTTGTCCTTGATGTCCTCGCGCAGGATCGGCGCGTCGGGGTCCATCGCCTTGAACGGATCGACGACGACCGGCAGTTCCTCGTATTCGACTTCGACGAGGTCCGCGGCGTCGGCGGCGATGTAGCGATCGGTGGCGACGACGAAGGCGATCTCCTGGTTCTGGAACAGCACCTTGCCGTCGGCGAGCACCATCTGCACGTCGCCGGCGAGCGTCGGCATCCAGGCGAGATTGACGCCCTTGAGCTCCTCGGCGGTGAGCACGGCGACGACGCCGGGCACGGCCTTGGCCTTGGACGTGTCGATTTTCGTGATGCGCGCATGGGCGCGGCTGGAGCGGTGAAAATCGCCGTGCAGCATGCCCGGCAGTTTCAAGTCGTCGACGTAATTGCCGCGGCCCTGGGTGAAGCGCACGTCTTCGACGCGCTTGCGCTTGCAGCCCATGCCTTGCAGCTTCTCGGCGCGCTCGACGGAGGAGGGAGGGGTCGGGGCGTTCATTCCGCGGCTTCCTTATATTCCACGCCGTTGATCTTCGCGGCGGCGTATTGGATGGCCTTGACGATGTTCTGGTAGCCCGTGCAGCGGCAGAGATTGCCGGATATGCCGAGCCGGATTTCGGCGTCGGTCGGGCTGGGGTTTTCTTGCAACAGGCGATGCGCGCGCACGATCATGCCGGGCGTGCAATAGCCGCATTGCAGGCCGTGCATTTCGCGGAACGCCTCCTGCAGCACATGCAGCTTGCCGTCGGCCGCGGCCATGCCCTCGATGGTGAGAACCTCGGCGCCGGCCGCCTGCGCGGCGAACATCGTGCAGGCCTTGACCGACTTGCCGTCGACGTCGACCGTGCAGGCGCCGCAA
The DNA here is from genome assembly GCA_963842835.1 of uncultured Alphaproteobacteria bacterium. Lineage (GTDB taxonomy): Bacteria > Pseudomonadota > Alphaproteobacteria > Rhizobiales > Beijerinckiaceae > Roseiarcus. The sequence goes on from CAWJIB010000003.1 coordinate 400,450, forward strand.
TGCGAAGTGTCGCAGCCGATATGCGGGCCGGTGAGGCCGATATTCTCTCTGAGATAATGGATCAGCAGCGTGCGCGGCTCGACCTCGGCCGACACCGCCTTGCCGTTGACTTTCATGCTTACGGTCAGCTTGGACATCGACAATTCCCTCAGCTTTTGGTCCGCGCGAAGGCGCTGCTCAAGGCGCGGGCGGTCATCACGCCGGCCATCTTCTTGCGATATTCCGATGAGCCGCGCCCATCGGCGGCCGGCGAAGCGATGGCCTCGGCGGCGGCCGAGGCGCGCGCCAGCGCCGCCTTGTCCAAATGCGAACCGACGACGGCCCGCGCCGCCTCGGCGGCGAAAAGCGCGGTGTCGGCGACATTGGTCAGGCCGATCGAGCAGGTCGCGACCTGACCGTTGGACACCGTCAGGACGACGGCTGCGGCGGCGGTCGCATAGTCGCCGACCTTGCGCTTCAGCTTCGCATAGGCATAGCCGTGCCCGCTCGGCGGCGCGGGGAAACGGACCGCCGTGAGAATTTCGCCCTGAGCGGCGGAGGTGGAGTAGGCGCCCTGGTAATAATCGCGCGCCGCGATGCGCCGCTCGCCGGTCCGGCCGCGCAACACGTAGCTGGCGCCCAGACACATCATCACGGCGGGCATGTCGTTGCCGGGATCGCCGTTGGCGACGTTGCCGCCGATCGTGCCCATATAGCGAACTTGCGGGTCGGCGATCAGTTCGGCCGCCTCGCGAAGGATCGGCGCCCTCGCGGCGAGCAGCTCGCTCGCGATCACCTCGTGCTGCGTGGTCATCGCGCCGATGACGATCTCGGCGCCGTCGGCGCTGACGCCTTTGAGTTCGTCGAGGGCCGCGAGATCAACGAGATGGCTCGGCGCCGCCAGCCGCAGCTTCATCATCGGGATCAAGCTATGGCCGCCGGCGATCACCCGCGCCTCGGCGTCGAGATTCGCCAGCAGGGCTATGGCGTCGCTGAGGTTGGTTGGCCGATGGTAATCGAATGAGCCGGGAATCAAGCGAAGCCTCCCTAATTTCGCGCGCTGCCTTCACTGGGTCGGTCAATCCTCGAAGGACTGGCTGTCGGCCGCAGGCGCGCCTAGACCGTAAGCGAGAATCGCTTCCTGTGCGGCGCACAAGCAACGGCGCGTGCATTGACGGCGGACAAAAGCACGGAAGGCCGGAGAAAGCGCACGAAATGGGTCAGCCTAGCTGACGATTTGCACGAATTGCATGCTCACGCCGGCCGCCATTAGATGATTCGCGCCGCGAGCAACTGTTTGACTTGACGGTATTGCGCGCGCGCGATCGGAATGTTGCGCTGCACAGGAGAACCCAGTTCGGCGACGCCATTTTCCCCGGCGCGCCGCAAGCTGACGACCCTGTCGATGGCGACGATGTAACTTCGGTGAACCCGAATGAAGCGCTTCGGATCGAGCCTCGCCTCCACGGCGCTGATGGACAAATTGCAGAACAGCTCCTGCTCGCCATCGTACAAGTAGGTGTAATGGGCGTTGGCCCTGACCGCAAAAATATCCTTGATCGCGATCTCGCGCCAGCGTCCGTCTTTTTCCACGCGAATCGTTTCGGAGCGGCGCGACTCGCTCTGCGTTCGCGAGTTCGCGTTCGCGGTCGCGGGCGGCGCATCGACCGCGTTCAGGGTCGAAGCATACGATACGTCATAAGGGAAAGCGCCGACCGGGCTTGTGCGCAAGACAGGCGCCGTCTCGAACAAAGCGCCGGGGTTGGTCGACCGCCCCCTCGCACGGGGCTCGTCGGGCACGAGCGAAAGCAAGAAGGCGCCGGAGACTCCAAAGGCGATCATCGTCGTCAGCAACGCCAGCGTATTGCGCGACAAGGCGGAATCGGCGGCGACGAAACGCGAGACGTCGAAACACAGCGGGTCCAGCCGCATGCCCGCCATCGCGGTATAGTGCATCCCGGAGATCGCCAATCCCAGGACGATCGCCGCCCCGAGCATGCGCAGGCGCGTCGCGCGTTTGTCCAGGGACCACAACGCAATCGCGCTGGCGACGATGGAGATCGCGACGGAGGAGACGACGAAAGGCGGTTCCTGGTAGGTCGGCCCGGCCAGATGAACCGCCGACATCCCGACATAGTGCATGAAGCTGATGCCAAGGCCCATGCCCACGGCGCCGCCGCCGATGCACAGGGCGCGTGATCCGTCGGCATGGGCGACATAGACGCCAATCCCGACGACGATGACGCATATTAAAAAGGACACAAGGGTCGGCAGCACGAGATAGTCGATCGCTGAGGGAAATTCCGCCGCGAGCATGCCGACGAAATGCATCGACCAGACGCCGGTCGCGAGCGTCAATGAGGAGCCCGCCAAGAGAAATCGCCGATGCCCGCCCTCGGCCCCGTCCAAGCCTCGCGCCAGCGAAAGCCCGACGAAACTGCCCTGGATTGCCATAGCGATCGACAACACGACAAGCCAGGGCTCGTGTGGAACCATCATTTTTTCCTCCCGCACGGCGTTCCCGCCATGACGGCGTTAACGCCATTAGAATAAGTCTAAGCTCGAGACCGCATTCCGGCAACTGCGTTGGCGTCGGGCGTCGCCGGCGCGGCTAGAGAGCTGGCCTCACGAATCCGAACAACGCGATAGGCGGATTTCCCGTCTGACGGCGGGGAGATCGTCGAGGATCAGGAGAGACCGCGACCAGGCGAGCGCGAGGGAACCGCACAGCGGCTTTCGAGGCGAAGGAGCCGGCGGCGGTCATCAAGGGCGAGAAGACGTCGAGGGAATTGGCGCAGCTTTTTGATGGGCGTGGGAGCCCGATCACGCCTCGGATGCGAGCCTGATCGGGCTTGGCCCGTCCTCCGCCACATCCCAGACGCGGCGAGACCCGACCCGAGAGAACAGACGGGGCGCCGCTTATCCATTCCTCTGCGGAAATCTGTTCGGACGAGCCGAACAGGCGCTGTCGGGATCGCCAGCATGAAGGTGAACGATATGCGGGATGCCGATTTCCGCTTGGATCGAACGGTTCGAATACCCCATCGAAACATTCGTCCAGTGTCTATAGCGCCGCGCCGCCGGAAATTAATCATTTCTTCATAACTGGCCCATAATCTACCGCACGTACAGATCGGCTTTCTGCCGCCACGCGAGGCCGCTCTGTTCGAATGTGACGTATGCCGTACAGAAACTATTGAAAATAGTCGTCATATACTAATATTTCAAATGACGTGTCGATCCGGTTTAGCGCAGCTGCCGGTCGAGGGCATGACGCCGTACGTTCATCCCGGTTTCAATCCGGATTCACCTTTCCATCAGTGAATCTTGTGCGCAGGCCGTCGGCTTGCGGCGGGAGTTCCGCGTGGACCGCGCGGAGCCGTGGGGCTGTCTAATGTTCAACCGGTTGAAACTGCGTCGAAGATGGTCGCCCTGGATATCCCGCCAATTGGGGGCGTCGTGGAATCGAGTTTGGGAAGCGCCGAATCGACGGGGTTCGGTTTGCGAATGCGCGCTGGCGGGAAGGCGGCCGGCGGGCGTGGCTGAGGCTCTGGCCGCCAACCGTTTCGGGCGTGCCGCGGATCCCGTTCAATGCGCTCTTTTCCGCCGTGCGGGCGCCATTTGGCGCCGCCAGCTTTGCGCAAGCCCGGATCGCTACCGAAATTTGACCGCAATTGGGTTCCCGGACCGAGCGGCGGGATTGAGGGCGCGGCGGCGGCCGCGAACGCGCTTGAAAATATTCTATCGCGTCGAGGAAGACGGGCCGACGCGCGCGGGGGTGCGCGTTTCCGCTTTGTCGACGTGATCAAGTCATCGACGAATACTGAACCCTGTCGACGAACCCACCTTCGTCAAGCCCACCAACGGCCGGCATTCAATTGAGCGAAATTCGCGCCGCATCCGATCCGGAGATAGTCGAATGACTTCAATCATTGGCTCGCTGACAGCCCAACAGATTTCCACTTTGTCGACAACCGTGATTTCGAATCTCACGACGACAGACGTTGGCGCTCTGACGGCCACCCAGATCGGAGCTCTGAGCGGAACTCAGATCAACAGCTTGAACACGACCGATTTGCACGCGTTGCGAGCGACGGACCAGATCACCGGCTTTTCGACGCAGGCGATGCCGAGCTTGTCGATCGGCGTGCTTCTCGCGTTATCGACGGCGCAGGTCGAGGCCTTTAACACTTCTCAAATTGACGCGCTGACGGCAACTCAGCTCAACGACTTGACGACGACTGATCTTGCGGCGGTTCTCGGCTCGCTGTCTGCGACGCAGATCGGCGGCCTGACGAGCACGACGCTGGGCGCTCTGACGACGACGCAGGTCGGCGCTCTGACGGCGACGCAGGTGCACGGTCTGACGACGGCGCAGCTCAACGGGCTTTCGACGGCTAATCTTGACGCCTTGACCGTCGCCGACCTCACGACCACGCAAGTGGCCGGCTTGACCGCGACCTCGATCGGCAACCTGACGACGACGCAGGTCGCCGGCCTGTCGGTGACGCAGTTTGACGCGCTGACGGGGGCCCAACTCAATAGCCTGATACCGGACTTTGCTACCCAGCTGTCGGGCTACGCTACGGTGACCGCTAGCGTGCTGACGGCGACGCAGATCGGCGGCCTGGCGAGCGCGATCCTGGACAATATTCCGCTCAGCGGTCTGACGGCGACGCAGGTGCACGGCCTGACGACGACGCAGCTCAACGGGCTTTCGACCGCGTCGCTTGACGCTTTGACCGTCGCCGACCTGACGACCACGCAAGTGGCCGGCCTGGCGACGACCTCGATCGGCAACCTGACGGCGACGCAAGTCGGCGCCTTGAACACCTCGCAGATCGGCGCGCTGACGGCGGGCCAGCTCAACACGCTGACGACGACCGAGCTTGCGGGGGCGCTTGGCTCGCTGTCCGCGACGCAGATCGGCGGCCTGACGAGCACGACGCTGGGCGCCCTGACGACGACGCAGGTCGGCGCTCTGACGGCGACGCAGGTGCACGGCCTGACGACGGCGCAGCTCAATGGGCTTTCGACGGCTAATCTTGACGCCTTGACCGTCGCCGACCTGACGACCACGCAAGTGGCCGGCCTGACGACGACCTCGATCGGCAACCTGACGGCGACGCAAGTCGGCGCCTTGAACACCTCGCAGATCGGCGCGCTGACGGCGGGCCAGCTCAACACGCTGACGACGACCGAGCTTGCGGGGGCGCTTGGCTCGCTGTCCGCGACGCAGATCGGCGGCCTGACGAGCACGACGCTGGGCGCCCTGACGACGACGCAGGTCGGCGCTCTGACGGCGACGCAGGTGCACGGCCTGACGACGGCGCAGCTCAATGGGCTTTCGACGGCTAATCTTGACGCCTTGACCGTCGCCGACCTGACGACGACGCAAGTGGCCGGCCTGACGACGACCTCGATCGGCAACCTGACGGCGACGCAAGTCGGCGCCTTGAACACCTCGCAGATCGGCGCGCTGACGGCGGGCCAGCTCAACACGCTGACGACGACCGAGCTTGCGGGGGCGCTTGGCTCGCTGTCCGCGACGCAGATCGGCGGCCTGACGAGCACGACGCTGGGCGCCCTGACGACGACGCAGGTCGGCGCTCTGACGGCGACGCAGGTGCACGGTCTGACGACGGCGCAGCTCAACGGGCTTTCGACGGCTAATCTTGACGCCTTGACCGTCGCCGACCTGACGACGACGCAAGTGGCCGGCCTGACGACGACCTCGATCGGCAACCTGACGGCGACGCAAGTCGGCGCCTTGAACACCTCGCAGATCGGCGCGCTGACGGCGGGCCAACTCAACACGCTGACGACGACCGAGCTTGCGGGGGCGCTTGGCTCGCTGTCCGCGACGCAGATCGGCGGCCTGACGAGCACGACGCTGGGCGCCCTGACGACGACGCAGGTCGGCGCTCTGACGGCGACGCAGGTGCACGGCCTGACGACGGCGCAGCTCAATGGGCTTTCGACGGCTAATCTTGACGCCTTGACCGTCGCCGACCTGACGACGACGCAAGTGGCCGGCCTGACGACGACCTCGATCGGCAACCTGACGGCGACGCAAGTCGGCGCCTTGAACACCTCGCAGATCGGCGCGCTGACGGCGGGCCAACTCAACACGCTGACGACGACCGAGCTTGCGGGGGCGCTTGGCTCGCTGTCCGCGACGCAGATCGGCGGCCTGACGAGCACGACGCTGGGCGCCCTGACGACGACGCAGGTCGGCGCTCTGACGGCGACGCAGGTGCACGGCCTGACGACGGCGCAGCTCAATGGGCTTTCGACGGCTAATCTTGACGCCTTGACCGTCGCCGACCTGACGACGACGCAAGTGGCCGGCCTGACGACGACCTCGATCGGCAACCTGACGGCGACGCAAGTCGGCGCCTTGAACACCTCGCAGATCGGCGCGCTGACGGCGGGCCAGCTCAACACGCTGACGACGACCGAGCTTGCGGGGGCGCTTGGCTCGCTGTCCGCGACGCAGATCGGCGGCCTGACGAGCACGACGCTGGGCGCCCTGACGACGACGCAGGTCGGCGCTCTGACGGCGACGCAGGTGCACGGCCTGACGACGACGCAGCTCAACGGGCTTTCGACCGCGTCGCTTGACGCTTTGACCGTCGCCGACCTGACGACCACGCAAGTGGCCGGCCTGGCGACGACCTCGATCGGCAACCTGACGGCGACGCAAGTCGGCGCCTTGAACACCTCGCAGATCGGCGCGCTGACGGCGGGCCAGCTCAACACGCTGACGACGACCGAGCTTGCGGGGGCGCTTGGCTCGCTGTCCGCGACGCAGATCGGCGGCCTGACGAGCACGACGCTGGGCGCCCTGACGACGACGCAGGTCGGCGCTCTGACGGCGACGCAGGTGCACGGCCTGACGACGGCGCAGCTCAATGGGCTTTCGACGGCTAATCTTGACGCCTTGACCGTCGCCGACCTGACGACGACGCAAGTGGCCGGCCTGACGACGACCTCGATCGGCAACCTGACGGCGACGCAAGTCGGCGCCTTGAACACCTCGCAGATCGGCGCGCTGACGGCGGGCCAGCTCAACACGCTGACGACGACCGAGCTTGCGGGGGCGCTTGGCTCGCTGTCCGCGACGCAGATCGGCGGCCTGACGAGCACGACGCTGGGCGCCCTGACGACGACGCAGGTCGGCGCTCTGACGGCGACGCAGGTGCACGGCCTGACGACGGCGCAGCTCAATGGGCTTTCGACGGCTAATCTTGACGCCTTGACCGTCGCCGACCTGACGACGACGCAAGTGGCCGGCCTGACGACGACCTCGATCGGCAACCTGACGGCGACGCAAGTCGGCGCCTTGAACACCTCGCAGATCGGCGCGCTGACGGCGGGCCAGCTCAACACGCTGACGACGACCGAGCTTGCGGGGGCGCTTGGCTCGCTGTCCGCGACGCAGATCGGCGGCCTGACGAGCACGACGCTGGGCGCCCTGACGACGACGCAGGTCGGCGCTCTGACGGCGACGCAGGTGCACGGCCTGACGACGGCGCAGCTCAATGGGCTTTCGACGGCTAATCTTGACGCCTTGACCGTCGCCGACCTGACGACCACGCAAGTGGCCGGCCTGACCACGACCTCGATCGCCAGCCTGACGACGACGCAAGGCGGCGCCTTCACGACGTCTCAAATTCAGGCGCTGTCGTCAGCCCAGCTCGGCGCCCTTCTGGCTCTTACGAGCTAATAGAGAACGAGTTTGGGAATGAGTTCCGATAGAGTCGATCATCAGTTGCGTTTGGCGTGAACGTCTTTGTTTCGCTGGCTCGGGGAACTCTGTCCTTGTAGAGTTTTCCGAGCCTCAATTGGCAATGATTCGATTCGATGGTCCCACTCATGCTGCATGAAGGAAATTCGCACCAGGGCGCCGTCATACAAGCGGCCGATTTTGCAAGTTTCGGTCTTCTGCAAAAATGTACGATCGGCCAACTTTTTGATCATGCGGAAAAGCTGCAAGCAAGAGGCGACGCCGCTTCATCGGCTGTTCTCTATAAGAACTGGATCGCGTGTAACCCGGGCAGCGAAATGCTGTACGCGGCTTACTATAATTACGGCGTCGCGCTCGATAGATCGGGGGACCGGTTCGGCGCTATAAACGCCACGCGAGAGGCCATCCGGCTGAAGCCGGATTTTCACCCGCCTTATATTAATCTCGGCCGCCTGTTGGAGGACTCGGGTCAAGCCCTGGAGGCGGTTCTCCAATGGCAGACCCTTACGAGCCGACTGCAGGAGATCAATGGGAGCTCCGTCAAGAACAAGCTTCTCGCGCTGCACCAGCTCGGGCGGGTTCTGGAGAGCCACCAGCTGGATGGGCCCGCCGAGGAAACGCTGAGGCAGTCCCTCGACATCTCCGTCGCTCAGCCCGACATCGCCCAACACTGGATTGCGTTGCGGCTGCGCCAATGCAAATGGCCAATCATTACAGGATGGGATCCCGAGCAGTCGCGAACTTTGGTCGCCGGGATTTCCCCGCTTTCGCTCGCCAATTTCGTCGACGATCCGATGTTCCTGCTTGCGAGGGCGTGGAAATACAATAAGCAATTCATCAAGCCGCCGGCGAACCCGCGTTCGATTCAAGTTCATTCTCCGGGACTTAAACCGCAGTCTGGCAAACTTCGCATCGGCTACGTGTCCTCGGACCTGCGCGAGCATGCGGTCGGCTTTGCGATGACCGACGTGTTCGAAGAGCACGACCGAGATCATTTTGAAATATTCGCCTATTATTGCGGGATTGATCGGGTTGATCCGACGCGACTCAGAATCAAGAACGCCGCTGACCGCTGGACCGAGATAAACGGTTTGAGCGACGAGCAGGCCGCAGCGAAGATCCGCGAGGACGAGGTGGACATTCTCGTCGATCTGAACGGTTATACGAAGGACGCGCGGACTCGAGTTTTCAGTTTAAGTCCGGCGCCGATCGTAGTGAATTGGTTCGGGTTCCCGGGAACGATGGGCACGCCTTATCACCACTACATCATAGCGGATGAATATATTATTCCAAAGGGATGCGAGATCTACTACTCCGAGAAAGTCGAAAGGCTTTCGTGCTATCAACCTAACGATCGCAAGCGAAAGGTTTCGGCCGACATTCCCGTCCGCTCGGACGAGGGATTGCCGGAACGAGCATTTGTCTATTGCTGCCTCAACGGCATGCAGAAGATTACGTCGCAAATGTTCGAGCGCTGGATGACGATCCTCGGTCAAGTTCCGGGGAGCGTGCTTTGGCTTCTGGGCGGCGGCGACGAAACGAATGCTCGCCTCAGGGGCCTGGCGGAACAAAAGGGCGTTTCACCGGAAAGGCTGGTCTTCGCGGCAAAGAAGCCCAATCCCGAGCATTTGGCGCGTTATGCCCTTGCCGACCTGTTCCTCGACACCTTTCCCTATGGCGCCCATACGACGGCGGCGGACGCGATGTGGATGGGCGTGCCCATATTGACCACGCCGGGAACGAGTTTTGCCTCCCGCGTCTGCGCGAGTTTGGCGCACGCTGGCGGGATCGGCGAGTTGGTGTGCCCGACGCAAGAGGTTTACGTCGCTCGCGCGATCGAACTTGGGCGCAATCCGAAGACAATCTCGGAACTCAAGGAGAGGTTGACGGTTGCGCGGCAATCCTCTGCGCTGTTCGACACGCCCCGTCTCGTTCGCGAACTGGAAAATTTATATCGCGGAATGTGGGAGGAGTTTCAGGCCGGGCGGCGTCCCGTTCCCGATCTATCCAACTTGGATGTCTACCACGAGATCGGGGTGGAGCTGGCGCTCGAAAACGCGTCTCCTTCAACGCAAGACGACTATCGTCTGCTCTATCGCGACAGGTTGGAGACGCGCAACTGCATAAGTCCGATCAAAGCCGACGCTCGATTGTGGAACGGCGAAGAGTGACGACGCTCTGGTCCCCGCCGACCAAGCGCGGCGGTTGAGGACGCCGATCGTTTGAGCCGCGCAGTTCAAGGGTCCGGGTGTCGAACATTGCGCTATCGGCCGGGCTTTCCCCCTTTGCAAAAACCGTCGCTCGTCTTCTGGTCAAGCGACGACCCTCTCAACACAGAGCCGAGACACAGGGATATTGCGAATGATTGGACGAAAGACGGTTCTTGTCACGGGCGGCGCCGGCTTCCTCGGTTCGCATTTGTGCGACCGACTGATATCGGAAGGCCACGACGTGCTCTGCGTCGATAACTTCTTCACCGGCAGCAAGGCGAACATCGTTCATCTGATCGGACATCCGCGCTTCGAATTGCTCCGGCACGACGTGACGATGCCTCTCTATATCGAGGTCGACCAGATCTACAATCTCGCCTGTCCCGCCTCACCGATCCATTACCAGCATGATCCCGTGCAGACGACGAAGACGAGCGTGCATGGCGCGATCAACATGCTCGGGCTGGCCAAGCGGCTCAAATGCCGGATCTTCCAGGCGTCGACTTCCGAGGTCTATGGCGACCCCGCGATCCATCCGCAGACCGAGGACTATTGGGGCAACGTGAACCCGATCGGACCGCGATCCTGCTACGACGAGGGAAAACGCTGCGCGGAAACGCTGTTCTTCGACTATCACCGTCAGCACAGGCTCGAGATCAAAGTGGCGCGAATTTTCAATACATACGGTCCGCGCATGCACCCTAACGACGGACGAGTGGTGTCGAACTTCATCATGCAGGCGTTGAAGGGCGAGCCGATCACCATCTACGGCGACGGCAGCCAAACCCGCTCATTTTGCTACGTCGACGACCTGATCGAAGGTTTTCTGCGTCTCATGAATTCGCCCGAGTCGATCACGGGCCCGATCAACCTGGGCAATCCCAGCGAGTTCACGATGCTCCAGTTGGCGGAAATGACAATCGAGATGACCGGGTCAAAATCCAAACTGTCGTTCCTGCCGTTGCCCCAGGATGACCCGAAGCAGCGTCAACCCGACATCGCATTGGCTAGCAAGCATCTCGGCTGGAAGCCCACGGTTTCGCTGCGGGATGGGCTTCGGCACACGATCGCCTACTTCGACAATTTGATTGCGGGGCAGGGGGCGGCGTAGGCGCGGCGACCCGCGCGCTGACCCTCTCGGGGCGTCGCACGAAAGCGCGGATGCTCGCCGCGCCGCCTTCCGGCGTCGCCGCATAAAGGCGGTATACATCGTTATTGCGGGCGGGGCGGCATCGCGCAAGACATTCGGGCGGCGCGGAACTCTGACGATGCGCGTGGCGGCAAGGCCTTCGCTCGGCGGCAATGACGGGGGATGAGCGGATGGCGGCTGCTGCTGTCGATAGTCAGCGCGCAAATTCGACTTATCCAGGCTCATTGGAGCGATTCATGGCGCCGACGGGCGCGAATGCAGCGCAGCGCCACCCTCACGGAGACGGCGGGACGGCAAAAGGCCGGGAGCGCGCTGCGCCGACACCGATTGACAGGGAGGGGCTGACAAACTAATAAAAGACGTATACCGCGTTGTGTGGGCCTTGCGGCGCGATCGCGTGCAGGTCGCTGGCTCGAATACGGAGGCGCGCCGTGGCGAACACAGAAGTTGAATTCTGCGGTCTGACGTTCAAGAACCCGATCGTCATCGCCTCCCTGGAGACCACGAACAGTCCCGACCTCATGCGCCAGTGTTTCGATGGCGGCGCCTCCGGCGCCATCATCAAGACTCTGACCGACATCGAGGACATGGCGCGTCTGACGCAGAATTCGAAATACTGCATCATGAACGATCGTGGCGACATCATTAAAGGGAAAGTGTCGCGCGACTTCGTGTTCTACAGCCGCTCCGGCTATTCGAGCACGTATTACAAAGACTGGATTCCGGATCTGGTCGAGACGCAGAAATACGCGGCGGAGCGTGGCGCGCACCTGATCGGCAGCGCCGGCGCCAAGGACATCAACGGCTGGAAGGACATTTGCCGCACCATCGAAGATTGCGGCTTGCCGATGGTCGAACTGAATTTCGGGTGCCCGCATCCGGCGATGATGCCGGGCGTGCATGGCGGATCGATGATTGGACAAGAGCCGGAGGTGGCCTTCGAGGTCACCCGCGCCGTCTGCGAGTCGGTTAGCATTCCCGTGATGGTCAAACTGACTCCCGACCAATCGCGCCCGGTCGAAGTCGCCAAGGCCGTCCGGTCCGCCGGCGCGGCGGCGGTGACGGCGACGAATCGACACACGGGTTTCGCCGTCGACATCGAGACCGGCGAGCCGCGCCTCGGCGGTCCGGCCGGCATCGGCGGAACCTGGGTCAAGCCGCTGTCCCTGCGTTGGGTGCATCGCATCCACAAGGAACTCGGCATGCCGATCTCCGGCTCGAACGGTATTTTCGACCATCGCGACGTCGTCGAGTTCATCATGTCGGGCGCGACCATCGTTCAGGTCGGGTCGATTCTGATGGCGAAGGGCATCAAGTGGCTGCCGAAGATCGTCGACGGATTTGCGAACTTCATGGATACGCACGGCTACGCCACGGTCGAGGAGATGATCGGCGTCGCTACGCGCCGTTCGGTCAAGGACTACAGCGAGCAATTCGCCAGGGATCGCAAGGTCGCCGAGATCAACGGCGAAACATGCAAGAACCCGACTTGCAACGTCTGCGTTCAGGTCTGCTTCTACGAGGCGCTTTCGCAGAGCCCGGCCGGCAAGATCGATGTCCACCTCGACAACTGCATCGGCTGCGAGCTCTGCTACGACATCTGCCCGTTCGACTCGATCCAGATGAAACCGGCAAACGCCGTAGCCGACGGAGAGAAGGTCTTCGCCATTCCCCCCGGCGTGTTCGAAAAGGACAAGTTCAATACGGCGTACAACAATCCCGACGCCATCCGACGCGACAGCCCGAAGTTCGCGACCCAACCGGGCGAATAGGAGACCAACTATGGCCGTCAACAAACTGCACCGCGAATTCTATCAGGTCGATATGAATTCGGGATGGGAGACCCCGCCAGGCTATCCCGCCGGAATCAAGCAGAAGATCCTGTCTGGAAAACTGGACGTGGAGAACAAGCGCGGCGGCCACACCCGTCTTCTCAAGTTCGAGCCGGGAACCTTCTCGACCGAGCCCTTCGAGCACGACTATTGGGAGGAAGTGTTCATCATCTCCGGCGATTTGTGGGTCGGCAACGACAAGCAGGGCAAGGGCGGCGAAAAATTCGTGGCCAACACCTATTGTGTCCGCCCGGCGCACGTGCCGCATGGGCCATTCCGTTCGGAGAACGGCTGCCTCCTACTCGAACAGCACTACTACGATCCGCAATAATCTTCCTGCGCCGCGGCGATCGCGCTCGGGGTTCTCCGGAGTCGATAGTCGCGGCAACGCTATTGGGCTCCATGCAAAATCTGTTGGATCTGAAGCGGCGGCTCGACGTCGGCAAGATAACGAGCCGCGCGCTGGTCGAGCAATGCCTGGCCAAGATCGGCGACAGCGCCGGCGAAGGCGAGCGGAGCTTCCTCACCGTCTACAGGGACCGCGCGCGCAACGAGGCCGATATCGTCGACGCGGCGCGCGCCAAAGGCCTCGCCTTGCCCCGATACGCGGGCATTCCGCTCTCGATCAAGGATCTTTTCGACTGCGCCGGCGAGATTACGCGCGCCGGCTCTCGCGTGCTCGACGCGCAGCCGCCTGCGCAAGGCGACGCCGACGTCGTTGCGGCGTTGCGGCGCGCCGGCTTCATTGTGCTCGGCAAGGCCAACATGACCGAGTTCGCCTATTCCGGGCTCGGCCTCAACAGCCACTTCGGCACGCCGCTCAACCCGTTCGAGCGCAAAGTCGGACGCATTCCCGGCGGCTCGACCTCGGGCGGCGCCGTTTCGGTGGCGGACGGAATGGTTCCCGCGACAGTCGGAACGGACACGGGCGGCTCCTGTCGCATTCCCGCCGCCTTCTGCGGAATCGTCGGTTTCAAGCCGACTTCGCGCAGGGTCTCGAAAAGGGGAGTGGTTCCGCTCTCCGAAAGCCTGGACTCGGTGGGACCGCTGGCGAGCAGCGTGTCTTGCTGCGCCGTGCTCGATTCCATTCTTTCAAACGGGCCGGGCGAGGATGAAGACTCCTATCCCGCGTCGAACCTGTGTCTCGGAGTGGTCGAAGGCTATGTCGACGAAAAGCTCGACGCGTCGGTGGCGAGCGCCTATTCCGCGACCCTGACGCGCCTGTCGCAGAAGGGCGTGCGCCTGAAGCCGGTCGCCATTCCCGAGCTTGCGGAGCTGCCGCAGATCAACCGCAACGGCGGCTTGGTCGGCGCCGAGGCCTACGCCTGGCATCGGCCTTTGCTGGAAACGCGGGCCGAATTCTATGATCCGTGGGTGCGGGCGCGTTTCGACGCCGGGCGAGCGCAGAGCGCCGCCGACTACATCGATCTCTTGCACGCGCGAGCCCGCCTGACGGCCGCCGTTCACCTGCGCTCGCGTGTGTTCGACGCTCTCGTGTTGCCGACGGTGCAGATCGTGGCGCCGACGATCGAATCGATGCGCGATCCCGAGATATCGAATCCGACAAATCTCCTCTGTCTGCGCAACACGGCGATCGGCAATTTTCTCGATCGACCTGCGATTTCTATCCCGTGTCATGCGCCAGGGAGCGCTCCGGTCGGGCTGATGCTGATGGGAGAAACTCTCGGCGATCGCCGCCTTCTGTCGATCGCGCGCGGGCTCGAATATTCGATCCGACTGACTTGATTCGTGAGGGAATGATTCGTGGCTGCGCAGATCCAACTCGAACTCGATTTCGTCGAAAAGGCCGGAACGACGCATCGCGTCGTCGCCGTTTGCAAAGCGGTCGTCGGCGGCTGGACCGGGCGCGACAAGGCCGCGTTGCAGCATCACATCGAGGAACTCGAGAAGATCGGGGTCAAGGCGCCGGAGGCGACGCCGCTGTTCTATCGCGTCGGCGTGTCGCGCCTTGTCCAGAGCGAGGACATCGAAGTGATCGGCGAAGGGTCGAGCGGCGAAGTCGAATATGTGATGCTCAAGGTCGACGGCCGGATCTGGATCGGCGCCGGCTCGGACCACACCGACCGCGCGGTGGAACATATGGGCATCACGATCGCCAAGCAGCTCTGCGACAAGCCGATTGCGCGCGCAGTCTGGCCGCTCGACGAGGTCGAGGAGCACTGGGACCGGCTGGTTCTGCGCAGCTATATCGAGGAAGGCGGCGAGCGAAAGCTCTATCAGGAGGGAGGCGTCGCCTCGCTGCTTTCGCCCAGGGAACTGCTCGCTCGCTACGAGGAAGGCGCAGGCGACCTGGAAGAAGGCGCCCTGATGTTCGGCGGCACATGCGGCGCCATCGGCGGCGTTCGCTATGCCCCGAGATTCAGTCTCGAACTGGTCGACCCCGTGCTGAATCGAAAAATCCAGCACTCTTACGCCGTTCATCCCGTGCCGATCCGGGGATGATCCCGCGCGCGACAATCATTCATTCCGCAGAGCGAGAGCGATGACTTACGTCGTTACGGAAAATTGCATCAAGTGCAAGCATCAGGACTGCGTCGCCGTCTGCCCGGTGGATTGCTTCTATGAGGGCGAAAATTTTCTGGTGATCCACCCGGATGAATGCATCGACTGCGGCGTCTGCGAGCCGGAATGCCCGGCGAACGCGATCCGGCCGGATACCGAGCCAGGCCTCGAAAGCTGGCTCGAAATCAATCGGAAATATGCGGCGATCTGGCCGAACATCACGGAGATCGGGATCGTCCCGGCGGACGCTGCGGACTGGCGGGACAAGCCGGACAAGATAAAGCTGTTGAGCGAGAAGCCCGGCAGCGGATCTTGATCGACGGGCGGCGGCGCCGCGCCGGCTAGAAATCGATCGCGATCGGCGCGCGGCTGGCGTCGTTGTTGGCTTGAATGATCTTCCCGATCAGTTCGTTGAACATCGCCTGCTCGGCAGGGCTCAACGGGCTGATCAGGCGCTCTTGCGCGCGCTCCATGTGAGGCTGCATTCTCCGCACCAGCGCCTGTCCTTCGCCGGTGATATGCGCGAGTCTTGCGCGACGATCCTCGGTGGACGAGACGCGCTCGACGAGACCGCGACGACAAAGGCGCTTGATGATATCGGCGCCGCTCGTGCGGTCGATGCCTACCGCTGTCGACAGCGTGATCTGGTCCAGCGCCCGGCCGCTGTATAAAACGGTGAGGATGGCGAACTGAATCGGGGTGATGTCGAAATCCCGGCATTCCTCGGCGAACAGACCGACATGAATCTGATGCATGCGTCGCGCGAGATAGCCGGGGCGCGCCCAGAGATCCGCATAGGGCCTCCCCGGTTCTTTTCCCGGCCGAAGCTTGGTCGCCGCCGATGCTGTGTTCGCCATTCTCGTTCTCGTGAAATTCGCAGCATACGCCCTGCGTTCATGGCGACAGGCCTAGCACAATGTCGCGACGACTTGAACCCGCGCGTCGCATCGGGCCACGGCGGAACGGCCTTTTTTGCATGGCTTGCGCGAGGATTTCGACGATCGAAGGGCCGCGTCGACCGATCGACGCGCGTCCGAACGATTGCGCTTTACAAGGCCGATGAACGACGTACACTCCGTAGTAGCTTTGGCAAGACGACGTCCATCGGGGACCCGGATGAACCTGCCGGTTGAAGCCAGCAGCGAAGGTTGGCTGAAGTTCCCGGAAGCTTCGCCATGCGCTCGCATCCGCTTCGCCGGCGCAGCGAAATTGTCGTGCGCAACCCCAGGCGCGCGCCGGCGGATGTAGGGGGAGGGGGCGCGCCATGAGCGACGGGATCGGCGCAAGGGTCTTGCGGAAGGAGGATGCGCGCCACCTCAACGGCCATGCCCGCTTCGTCGGCGACATTTGGCTGCCCGACCTGTGGGAAGTCGCTTTCGTCCGCAGCGCCATCGCGCATGGGCGGATCAGGTCGCTCGTCAAACCGGAAGCCTATGCGGGGCGCGTTTTCACCGCCCAGGATCTTGTCGGCGTTTTGCCGATCCGAGCGGAGTCCTCACTGCCGACTTACAAGCCGTCGAATTTCCCCGCGCTCGCGGAGGACAAAGTTCGATATGTCGGCGAATGCATCGCGATGTGCATTGCGCCGACGCGCGACGAAGCCGAGGACATCGCGGAAGCGGTGAAGCTCGACATCGAAGAACTTCCGCCGGTCGTCGACTCGCTTGCCGCGCGCATGCCGGAGGCTCCGCGCATCCACGAAAAGTGGGGCGACAACCTGTTTCTGACCACCAACACGCCGGGCGACATCGATAGCGTCGCGCGCATCGCTGATGTGGTCGTCGAGCGTGAATATCGGACCGCGCGCCAGTGCATGTCGCCGATGGAAGGCAAGGCCGTGCTGGCCCAATGGGACGCGCGCGCGGGCCAATTGATCGTGCACACGTCGACGCAAGTGCCTCATCTCATCCGCACCGGCCTTTCCGAAGTCTTGCAGATCGACCAGAGCCAAATCCGCGTCATCGCGCCGGACGTGGGCGGCGGCTTCGGTTACAAATGCGTGCTCCAGCCGGAGGAGGTCTCGGTCTCCTGGCTTGCCCGTCGGATCGGCCGGCCCTTGCGCTGGGTCGAAGACCGTCGCGAGCATCTGACGGCCGGCGCCAATACGCGCCAGCATCACTACCGGATCAAGGCCTACGCCGATCGGACAGGTCGACTGCTCGGTCTCGACGCAGAGATCACGGTCGATGTCGGCGCCTATTCGGTCTGGCCGTTCACCGCCTGCATCGAAGCCGCTCAGGCCGGCGGCAATCTGCCGGGCCCGTATGTCTTGCCGGTCTATCGCTGCGCAACCTATTCGGTCGCGACCAACAAGCCGCCGTTCACGCCCTATCGCGGCGTCGCGCGGCCCGGCGTCTGCTTCGCCATGGAGCTGACGATCGACGCCATCGCTCGCGCGGTGGGCCGCGAACCGGCCGACGTC
This sequence comes from uncultured Alphaproteobacteria bacterium, assembly GCA_963842835.1. Lineage (GTDB taxonomy): Bacteria > Pseudomonadota > Alphaproteobacteria > Rhizobiales > Beijerinckiaceae > Roseiarcus. Next base: position 418,316 of record CAWJIB010000003.1, read on the forward strand.
AGGCGGGAAAACCTCGTTCCGCCCGAAGCGATGCCATACACGAACGTCGCCAAGAAATTCTACGATAGCGGCAATTATCCGGAAAGCCTGGTCAAAGCCGCCGATATGATCGCTCTGGAGGCCGTGCGCGCACGGCAAAGGCGCGGCGAACCGGATGGACGGCTGATCGGTCTCGGCTTCGCCACCTTCACCGAGCAGACGGCGCACGGCACCAAAGTGTTCGCCGCATGGGGCTTGCCGCTCGTGCCGGGCTACGAGCAGGCGATGGTCAAACTGACGCCCAGCGGCGTCGTCGAAGTGCGATCGGGAAACCACAGTTTCGGCCAAGGGCTGGAAACCACGATCGCCCAGGTCGCATGCGAATGGCTGAAACTGCCGATCGATCAGGTTCAGGTCTTCATGGGCGACACCGGAACGACGCCCTATTCGACCGGCGCCTATGCGTCGCGCGGCATGGTCATGGCCGGCGGCGCGGTCGCCAAGGCCTGCGAGACCCTGGCGACGCGGCTGAAAATTCACGCCGCCCATCGCCTGCAATGCCGTCCTGAAGACATCGTGCTGAAGGACGGCGCCGCCTTCGCCGGCGCGGCGAGCGTTTCGTTCAAAGATATCGCTCGCGCCTGGTATCTGCGGCCGGACCTGCTGCCCGACACCGTCGATACGCTCGGTCTGGAGGTCACCGAAGGCTACAAGCCGGACGTCGACACCGGCGTATTCTCTTACGCGACGCATGCGGCGGTCGTGGCGGTCGATCCGGCCACCGGCAAAGTCGAGATCCTCGACTACGTGATCTTCGAGGATTGCGGGCGCCGGGTGAATCCGATGATCCTCGAAGGGCAGGCGTACGGTGGCGCGGCGCAGGGCATCGGCACGGCGATGTTCGAAGAAGTCCTTTACGACGCCTCGGGTCAGCCGCTGACGACGACTCTGGCCGACTATATCCTGCCCGGTCCGGCCGAATTGCCCGCGATCCGGCTCGACCATAGCGAGACGCCCTCTCCCTACACCCGCCATGGGATCAAAGGCGTCGGCGAAGGGGCGGCGATCGCGCCCGCCGGCGCCATTGTGAACGCCATCAATGACGCCCTGAAGCCGCTCGGCGTCGAGATCAACGAAACTCCAGCGACCCCCAAACGCATTCTAACCGCGATCCTCGCCAGCGCCGCTGCGCAGGGGGCGCGAGCATGAAGCCGGTCGCATTCGATTATACGCGCCCCGCCAATCTTGCCTCCGCGATCGAGACGCTCTCGGCGGACCCTCGCGTGAAGCCGATCGCCGGCGGCCAGTCGCTCGGGCCGATGATGAATCTGCGCCTGGCCAGGCCCGGCGCGCTCCTCGACGTGAGCCGGCTGCCGGAGCTGCTTTCGACCGGCGAGACGGCTCAGTCGGTCACCCTGGGCGCGTGCGTCACCCATGCGGCGATCGAGGACGGCGAGACCCCGGAGCCGATGGGCGGCTTCATCCGTCATGTCGCCGGCGGCATCGCCTATCGCGTCATACGCAACAAGGGAACCCTTGGCGGCAGCCTCGCTCACGCCGACCCTGGCGCGGACTGGCTGACGGCCCTGACAGCGGCGGGCGCGACCCTCACGATCGCGCGCGGGCGCGCCGTGCATGAAGCGCCGACTTCGATCTTCGATCGATTTCGACGAAAACCGCGGGAGAGGCCGTCCGCGGTCGCCTTCCGCAAAATCGACATCCGCCGCTTCGTGGCCGGCGCTTACGCGACGGCTCTCGAAGCCGATGAATTGCTGGTGGGCGTCGAAATTCCCAAAGCGAGCTCGTCCGTGCGTTGGGGCTACGACAAGTTCTGCCGCAAGGTCGGCGAGCTTGCCGATGCGATCGGGGCGGTGGTGATCGATCCCGAGCGGGGCTATGCGCGCGTCGTGGCTGGATCGGTCGGAGGCGCGCCTTTGCTGCTGGAAAAGGCTGCGCGACGCCTGGCGACGACGGCGTCGGCGCCGACGTTGGACGACATATTGAACGAGGTCGGTTCCTTGTCGCCGCGCATCGAGGCGGTCAAACGCCAGCATGTCGCGGTTTGCGTCGAGCGCGCGATCCAGGAGGCGCTTCGGCCATGAGCAAGATTTCCATCACCGTCAACGGCGAGTTGCGCCATGCCGAGGTCGAGCCGCGCACGCAGCTCGCCGCCGTTCTGCGTGACCGGCTGCACCTGACCGGGACGCACCTGGCCTGCGAACAGGGGGTTTGCGGCGCCTGCACCGTTCTGGTCGACGGCAAGCCGATCCGTTCTTGCATCACTTATGCACACGCCAACGACGGCGCCGTGATCGAGACGATCGAAGGCTTTCAGTCCGACCCGATCATGACGGCCCTTCGCCGGGCGTTTGCCGAGAATCACGCGCTGCAGTGCGGCTTCTGCACGCCAGGCATGATCATCACGGCGCGCGACATCGTATTGCGGCTCGACAAGGCCGACGAAAAGCGCATCCGCCACGATCTCAGCGGCAATCTCTGCCGCTGCACCGGCTATGTCGGCATCGTGCGCGCCATCGCGCAGGTGATCGACCAGCGCCTCGCCGAAGGCGTCGGCGCGCCCCATCCCTCCGCCGCGATCCCCCCGCGTGCGCCGCTTCGGCCGTTCACCCTCTCTCAGGAGCTTGCGGCCTCGGTCGTGACGGAGGCGGCGCCGACGCTGGCCGGCGTCTCGATCCGGGATGGCTGGACCAATGTGGACAAACGCATGGCGCTGGAGCATCCAGCGGCCGCTGTCTGGTCGTTGTTTTCGGACATCGCGCGGGTCGCCCGCTGCATTCCCGGCGCCCAAATCGAATCCGTCGACGGCGACGCTTTCGTCGGCTCGGTCTCGATCAAATTCGGCCCGATCAAGGCGTCTTTCCTTGGCAAGGGGACGCGGCGGATCGAGGCGCCCGGTCGCGTCGGCGTTATCGACGCGCAGGGCGGCGACCCGAACGGGCAATCCCATATCCGGGGGCAATTGACCTACCGGCTGACCCCCGCCGCCGACGACCGCGTAACGACGGTAGACCTGCGGCTGCGGTTCCAGATCAAAGGCCTTCTCGCGCAGTTCAATCGGCCTGACCTGGTCGAGAGCTTCCTCGACGTCCTGCTCCAGCAGTTTGGCGCGGCCTGTGACGCGACGATCGCGGGCCGGGAAACGGCGGCGGTCGGACAGATGAGTGCGATCGCGCTCGTCGTGAGCGTCATTCGACAAAAAATCCGGCGATTGTTCGCTGCAAGCTCATCGAGGCGCTGACGCCCGGCGGGATGGCTTCAGCCTCTGATGGGCGACGCTCCGACCGGCTTCGCCGCCGACGCTAGTCTCCGGGGCGACCATGAACTAACATTGCTCTTGGACCTGTCGATGGGGCTGATCACGGCGTCCCCGGCGATTGGCCTGGTATGCGTTCCCGGGTGGAATAACTGGCGTTTGGACGCGGTTTGGCTGGGAAATGGCGTATCCGCGCCGACCGGCCCGTTGTATGAGCGAGGATCTCCCGCAGGGCTCGTTTCTTTTGGGGGAACTCGCCGTCGCAAGGCGCAGGGCAAAATAGGTTGAGGAAATGACGGCGCATCTCGAAGACGTCGCAGCCGATCTTCGGCGGCAAGTCGCCGCGCTCGAGCAGCGCCTTCAGGCGAGCTTGGCCGAGCGTGACGAAGCGATCGCGGAGCAGGCCGCGACCGCGGAGGTGCTGCAGGTCATCAATTCCTCGCCCGGCGACCTCGCGCCGGTGTTCGATGCGATCACGGAAAGGGCGATGCGGCTGTGCGGAGCGGCCTTTGGCGGAATGTGGCTCGTCGAGGGCGACAACGTCCGCGCCGCCGGCAAGGGGAGCAACCTGCCAAAAGCTTATCTCGAATTCTTGATGCGCGAGCGCGTGCCGCTGACGCAGGTGTTTGGCCGCGCCGCCCACGATCGGCCCTTTCTTCAAATCCCCGACGTCTCAGCGACGGGGGCTTACCGCGACCGGCTTCCCGTAACCGTCGCCAGCGTCGAGCTTGGCGGTGTCAGGACTATTCTCTGCGTGCCGCTGCGCGAGCGCGGATCCATCGTCGGGATCATCAACCTCTATCGCCAGGAAGTGCGGCCGTTCTCCGACAAGCAGATCGCTCTCGTGCAGAGCTTCGCCGTACAAGCGCAGATTGCGATGAAGAATGCGCGGCTCCTTACCGAAACCAAAGAGGCGCTTGAGCGGCAAACCGCCACGTCAGAGATCCTGCGCGTGATCAGTCAATCGCCGACCGACGCGCGGCCGGTATTCGAAAGCATCGTCCTCACCGCCGTGCGGCTGCTCCGCTGCGACCTGGTGTTTGTGCTTCTTCGCGACGGCTCGACCTTCGGGCCCGCCGCCGTGGCCTCGCCGGAGGGTCCGCTCGCGGACGTCGGGCCGACGAATTTGCCGATCGACCCCAACCATAACTTTCCCTCGCGCGCGATCATCGACAAGAAAAAGCTGCACCTGCCGGACTGGTCGCTCATCGACCTGCCCGAACACGAGCGCAACATCCGTACGATATTCGGCGTCAACTCGGCGCTGTACTTGCCTTTGTTGCACGAGGGCGAGTGTATCGGCCTGCTCACGCTGGTGGGAAAACGACCCAATAGTTTCGGCCCCGGCGAAATCGCCCAGGCTGAATCCTTCCGCGACCAGGCGCTGATCGCGATCCAGAACGCGCGGCTGTTCAATGAGACAAGGGAGGCGCTGGAGCGACAGACCGGCACGGCCGAAATCCTGAAGGTCATCGCCAGCTCGCCGTCGGACGTGCAACCGGTGTTCGACGCGATCGCTACCAGCGCCAACCGGCTGCTCGGCGGCTTTTCCACTGCCGTTTGGCGCTTCGAAGGCGATACCGGTCATCTCGCCTCCTTCACGCCCACCAACCCGGAAGCGGACGCCGCGTTGCAGGCTTTGTCTCCACTGCCCATAAAAGATCTCGCCGTCTTCGCCTTGCTCAACGAAGGCGAGATCGCGCAGCTCGCCGACACCGAGGAAGGGCCGCCGCGGCTGCGCGACCTCGCGCGGCTGCGCGGCTATCGCGCCATGCTCTTTGTGCCCTTGATATACCAGGGCGCCCCGATCGGCTTCGTCAGCGTGACGCGCAGGGCGCCGGGCGCGTTCGCCCACGGCGACGTGCAATTGCTGAAGACCTTCGCCGACCAGGCGGTGATCGGGATTCAGAACGCGCGGCTGTTCAACGAGACCAGGGAGGCGCTGCAGCAGCAGACCGCGACGGCGGAAGTGCTGAAGGTCATCAGCCGCTCGACTTTCGATCTCGACGCCGTGCTGACGACCCTGACTAACTCGGCGCGCACCCTTTGCGGCGCCGCGAACGCGACCGTCCACATGCGCGACGGCGACGCCATGCGTCTTCGCGCCCAGACCGGATGCACGCCCGAATTCGTCGCCTATCTCCACGACACTCCCATTCACCCGAATCGAAAGAGGGGCGAACGGACTCACATCGGTCGAGCCGCGTTGACGGCCGCGACGGTCGAAATCCCCGACGTTCTCGATGCGCCCGATTTCCTTCTTGGCGACGCGCCGAGCCTGGGAAATTTCCGCGCGGTCCTCGGCGTGCCGCTGCTGCGCGAGGGCCGGGTCGAAGGCGTATTCTCGCTCGCGCGTCCTGAGCCGGGTCCGTTCACGCCGCGCCAGAGCGAGCTCGTCAGAGCCTTCGCCGACCAGGCCGTCATCGCCATCGAGAACGTCCGCCTGTTCGACGAGGTGCAGGCGCGCACGCGCGACCTCTCGGAGGCACTGCAGCAGCAGACCGCCACCGCCGACGTGCTGAAGGTCATCAGCCGTTCCGTCTTCGATCTGCAAGCGGTGCTCGATACGCTGGTCGGGTCGGCCCGCGAGCTCTGCGGCGCGGAAGCGGGCCTTCTCTATCTGCGCGGCGACGACGCCTTCGAATGCAAGGCCATTGCGGGCGCCGGCGTCGCGGAGGCCAACCTATTGTTCAAGGGCCGTCCGATACGCGCCGGACGCGGCACGGCGGCCGAGCGCGTCATCCTGTCGGGCGAGGTGGAGAGCGTCACCGATCTGTTCGAAGATCCCGAATTCGATCCCAGGCTCAAGGCGGCCATGCAAAGCGCCGCCGCGATAGGCTCCGGCATCTCCGACATTCGCTCCGTGCTGGCGGTCCCGATGAAGCGCGACGACGCCGTCGTCGGCGTGGTCGCGATCGCGCGCTCACAGGCCGGCCCGTTCCCCCCGCGCCAGATCGAACTGCTGCAAACTTTCGCCGACCAGGCCGTCATCGCAATCGAGAACGCGCGGCTGTTCGACGAGGTGCAGGCGCGCACGAAGGACCTCACCGAGGCGCTGCAACAGCAGACCGCCACCGCCGACGTGCTCAAGGTCATCAGCCGCTCGGCGTTCGATCTGCAAACGGTATTCAACACGCTGCTGGGCTCCGCCGTCGCTCTATCCGGCGCCGACAGCGGCGTGCTGTGCGTCCGCGACGGCGACGCATTTCGCTGCAAATCCTTCGTCAACAAATCTCCCGACCTCGTTCGCATTCTCGCGGAAAATCCGATCACGCCCGGTCCCGGAAGCGTCATGGGCCGCGTTGCGCTGTCTGGGCGAATCGAATGGATCGAAGACACGCTCGAGGACTCTGTGTTGTCGATGCGAGACGTGATTCGGCGAACGAACGACGATCGCGCGCTCGTCGGCGTGCCGCTGCTGCGCGAAGCGCGCATCGAAGGTGCGATCGTTCTGGGCCGCAGCGAGCCGGGACGCTTCAGCGCGCGCTCGATCGAACTCACCCAGACCTTCGCCGACCAAGCCGTGATCGCGATCGAGAACGTGCGGCTATTTGAGCAGGTACAAGCCAGGACGCGCGATCTCGAAGAATCGCTCGCCCAGCAGACGGCCACCGCCGACGTGCTGAAGGTGATCAGCCGCTCGGTGTTCGACCTCAACCCTGTGTTGCAAACGCTGATCGACACCGCGGTGCGTCTCACGCGAGGCAGCCGAGGAACCATCTGGATCAGAAAAGGAGACGTTCTCGTCGCCAGCGCGTTTCATCAGAATGTTTCCAGCGAACTGCGCGCCTATCTCTCCAGCGCGCCTCGGAGCCTCAACGAGGAAGACTATTTGGCTCGCGCGGCCCGCGATAAAACCGTGGTCCATATTTCCGACCTCTCGACGCATCAGGACCCGTTCACGGCGGGAATTAGGCAGCGAGTCGCTTTTGGCGCGGGGCTATGGGTCCCGCTGATTCGCGACGGGGAGACCATCGGCGTTTTCGGAGTCCCGCGCGACGAGGCGATCGCCTTCACGGATCGCGAGATCGAAATCGTCAAGACCTTCGCCGACCAAGCGGTGATCGCGATCGAGAACGTGCGGCTGTTCGACGAGGTGCAGGCGCGCACCCGCGACCTCGCCGAAGCGCTGCAACAGCAGACCGCCACCGCCGAGGTGCTGAAGGTCATCAGCCGCTCGGCTTTCGATCTGCAAGCGGTGTTCGACACGCTGATTTCCTCCGCCGTCGAACTTAGCGGCGCCTTCAGCGGCACGATCTGCGTTCGCGACGGGCATGTCTTTCGCTACAGAAGCAGCGCGGGCGCTGGCGCCAGTCCGGCGCTTCATAAATATCTCGAGGATCACCCGGCGACGCCAGGGCGCGGGACGGTTGCCGGCCGGGTGCTGTTGTCCGGCAAGGTCGAGCGCATTCCCGACCTTCTCGAGGACTTGGAATACGTTGTGCCGGTGAATGCCTACGGCAATGCGGCGCGCGCGCTTTTGGGCGTGCCGCTGCTCCGGAATGACGGGGTCGAGGGCGCGCTGCTCCTCACGCGCAGGGAGCCGGGGCACTTCACCGATCGCCAGATTGAAATCGTCCAGACATTCGCCGATCAGGCCGTCATCGCGATCGAGAACGTGCGCCTGTTCGACGAGGTGCAGGCGCGCACGAAAGAGCTCGCGACCTCGCTCGACGATTTGCGCGCCGCGCAGGATCGGCTAATCCAATCGGAAAAGCTCGCCTCGCTCGGCCAGCTCACCGCGGGCATCGCCCACGAGATCAAGAACCCGCTGAATTTCATCAATAATTTCTCCGGCCTGTCGCGCGAGCTGCTGGGAGAGCTCGGCGACGCGCTGAAGAGCGCGCCGCTCGAAAAGAGCCTGCGCGAGGAGGCGGACGAGCTGATCGCGATGGTCGGCGCCAATCTGGACAAGGTCGTGCAGCACGGCAAGCGCGCCAATTCGATCGTCAAGAACATGCTGCTGCATTCGCGCGAAGGGTCGGGCGAGCGCATGACGGTCAACGTCAACGCGATGGTCGAGGAGGCGCTCAATCTCGCTTATCACGGCGCGCGCGCGGAGAAGCCCGGCTTCAACGTGACCATCGCCAAATCGCTCGACCCGCAAGCCGGCGCCGCCGACCTCCACGCCCAGGAGCTGACCCGCGTGCTGCTGAACTTGATTTCCAACGGCTTCTACGCGACGACGAAGCGCAAGCAGGGCGAGGCGAACGGGGATTACGAGCCGACGATCACCGCCTCGACGCGCGACCTCGGCGACCGCGTCGAGATCGCCATTCGCGACAACGGCACCGGCATTCCCGAAGAGGTGAAAGCCAAGATGTTCAACCCGTTCTTCACCACCAAGCCCGCGGGCGAGGGGACGGGGCTCGGCCTTTCGCTCAGTCACGACATCGTCGTGAAACAACACGGCGGTACGATCGAAGTGGCGACCGAGTCGGGCGCCTATACGCAATTCACGATCCAACTGCCGCGCGCCGCGCAGGGCGCGCCGGTGAAACCGGGAGCTGTCCATTGAGCGCGCTGATTCTCGTTGTCGACGACGAGCCCGACGTAGCCGATCTCTTCCGCCAGCAGTTCCGGCGCGAAATCCGCTCGGCGCGCTTTGCTATGGAATTCGCGCAGAGCGCGGCCGAGGCGCTCGAAATCGCCGCCGCGGCCAAGGACCCGCGCCTGATCCTGATCCTCTCCGACATCAACATGCCCGGCATGAGCGGGCTCGAATTGCTGCCGCGCGCGCGGCAGGCGAGGCCCGACGTGCCCGTCATCATGATCACCGCCTATGGCGACGCCGATACGCGGCGCAAGGCGATCGAGGGCGGCGCCGCCGGCCTCTTCACCAAGCCGATCGATTTTCCCGAGCTGCGCGTCGAGATCGACCGCCGGCTCGAATCCGTCCAGGGCTCGGCATGACCTCAAAAATCCTGGTCGTCGACGACGAGCCCGATCTGGAGGATCTCGTCACGCAAAAATTCCGTCGCCAGATCAAGGACGGCTCGATCGCTTTTGGCTTCGCGCGCGACGGCTTGGAGGCGCTCGCCTTCCTCGACGCCAACCGCGATTTCGACATGGTCGTGTCCGACATCAACATGCCGCGCATGGACGGGCTCACGTTGCTCTCCAAGCTGCAGGACGAGGAGACGAAGTTCTCGACGGTGATCGTCTCCGCCTACGGCGACATGGCGAACATCCGCACCGCGATGAACCGGGGCGCTTTCGACTTCCTGACCAAGCCGATCGATTTTTCCGATTTCGAGACGACGATCCGCAAGACCATCGCGCATGTGGCCGCCTTGCGCGACGCGCGCGAGCGCCAGGCCGCCGCCGAGCGCGCGCAGGCCTCGCTGGCGCGCTATTTCTCGCCCAACCTCGCGCGCAGCCTCGCCGCCGACGCCAACGCTCTGGCGCCCGGCGGCGAGCGGCGCGAGATCGCGACGCTGTTCACGGACATCGCGGGATTCACGCCGTTGGTGGAATCGCTCGATCCGTCGCAACTCGCGAGCCTGCTCAGCGGCTATCTCGAGAGCATGACGGAAATCGTGTTCGCGCACGAGGGCACCGTCGCCAAGATCATCGGCGACGCGATCCACGTGCTGTTCGGCGCGCCGAGCGACCAGCCCGACTCGTCGAGCCTGGCCATCGCCTGCGCGCTTGCGCTCGACGCGCGCTCCGAGGAATTCCGCCGGGAATGGAACACGCGCGGCGTTCCGCTCGGCGTCACGCGCATCGGCGTTCACGCGGGACCGGCGATCGTCGGCAATTTCGGCGGGGGACGACTGTTCGACTACACGGCGTACGGCGATACGATCAACGCCGCCGCGCGGCTCGAGGCGGTCAACAAGCAACTGGGAACGCGCATCTGCGTCAGCGCGGCGGCGGCGGAGCGCGCCGGCGATTTTTTCGGCCGCCCGGTGGGCGATCTCGTGCTGCGCGGGCGGAGCGAGCCGCTGCGCGCATTCGAGCCTCTGACCGCGCAGGAAGGCGCGAGTTCCGAAACTTCAGCCTATGCCGACGCGTTCGCGAAGCTGGAGGCGCGCGATCCCGCCGCCGTCGGCGCCTTCGCCGCCCTGGTCGGAGCCCGCCCCGGGGACGCGCTCGCTCAATATCACCTGAAGCGGCTGCTCAACGGCGGCGCGGGAACGCGGATCGAGATGGCGTAGGGCCGTCGATCTCAACGCTTGCGGCCGGACAAGTGTGTCCGGGTTCACGTCATATGAGAGGCGGGTCCTCGAAGCCGATGGCTTGGAGATACTCTGCTGGGGTTCGGTCGCCAAGGGCCTGAGGAAGCCTGTGGTGGTTGAAGCGGTGGGCGAAGGCGTCGACGAGGGCCGCTCCCGCTCTTGGTCGGCGACGCGATGTCGATGTCGTGTCGAGCAATCCGGTTCGGATATTCCCTGCTGGCCGTCGGGCTTTCGCCAGACCGAAGCAACTCACGTCACGCGGCTGCGGAACAGCCATCCCGCGGCGGCGAGGCTCGCTAGACCGATCAGCGCCATCGGCCAATATTGCGAGGCGAGCGAGGATAGGCTCGCCCCTTCCAAGAACACGCCGCGCACGATGACCAGGAAATAACGCATCGGGTTGATGAGGGTCAGGTCCTGCACCCACTCCGGCATGTTGGCGATCGGGGTGGCGAAGCCAGACAGGATGATCGAGGGCACCATGAACAGGAACACCCCTAAGAGCGCCTGCTGCTGCGTGGCCGCCAGCGCGGAGATCATCAGCCCCATCCCGGTGACCGCGATGACGAAGACGAGCAGCCCGAGATAGAGCGGCAGCAGCCCGCCGCGCAGCGGGACCTCGAACCACCACACCGCGGCGACGATGATCACCGAGGCTTCGATCAGTCCGATCAGCACGCCCGGCAGCCCCTTGCCGAGCAGGATGTCGATCGGACGCAGCGGCGTGACCAGCAACTGGTCGAAGGTGCCGGTCTCGCGTTCGCGCGCGACCGACATCGCCACCACCAGCAGCGTGACGATCTGGGTCAGCAGCGCCACGATGCTCGGCACGAAGAACCAGCGCGAACTGAGGGTCGGGTTGTAGCGCGCCCGGATGTCGAGCACCGCCGGGGGCGCCGCCCCGCCGTGCGCGGCGGCCCAGGCGATGGAAAAGTCGCTAAGGATGGTGTTTGCATAGCCCTCGATCAGCAGAGCGGTGTTGGAGTTGCGGCCGTCGAGGATCGCCTGCACGGGCGCCGGCTGTCCGGTCTGCAGGTTTCGGCTGAAGCGCGGATCGATCACCAGCACCAGGGCTGCCTCGCGCGAATCGATCAACGCGTCGATCTGTTGGCTGCTGTGCAACATCGCGACCAGCCGGAACGTAGGCGCGCCGAGAAAATGGGCGACCAGGTCGCGGGACGCCTGGCTCGAAATCTTTATCGTAGATCGCCATCGGAACGTGGTCGAGATCGTAAGTTGCGGCATAGCCGAACACCATGAGCTGGATGAGCGGCGGGGCGATCAGCACCGAGCGGCTCTTGGCGTCGCGCAGCATCGCCAGCAGCTCCTTGACGATCAGCGCGAAAACCTGCCGCCACATGCCATTCAGTCCAATCGCTTGCGCGCGAGCGCCCGCGCCGCGCCGAGGAAGATCGCCGCCATCACGATCAGCGCGGCGGCGTTGGGCAGGATCACCGACCAGACGTCGCCGGCCAGGAACGTCGATTGCAGGATGGCGACGAAATAGCGCGCCGCGACGACGTGGGTGATGATCCGCACGATCCACGGCATGCTGTTGATGTCGAACACGAAGCCCGAAAGGATGAACGCCGGCAGAAACGTCGCGATAATGGCGATCTGCGAGGCGACGAACTGGTTGCGCGCGAAGCTCGAAATCAACAGCCCCATCCCCAGCGCGGCGAGCATGAACAAGGCGGAGCTGGCGGTGAGCGCCCACAGCGAGCCGCGCAGCGGCACCTCGAACAGGAACACGCCGATCGCCACCGAGGCCGCCATACCGCCCATGCCGAGCAGGAAATAGGGGATCAGCTTGGCGAGCAGGATTTCGCTGACC
>CAWJIB010000004.1:0-360872 GCA_963842835.1 uncultured Alphaproteobacteria bacterium
AAGCGACATGTTGGCGCGCCTCGGTTTTCGGGCTCCATCGGCGGTCGACGCTTGGGGTCGAGCCTGAGGGGTGCGGGTAGCACGAGAATTGGCGATAATTCGGGCGAAGGCGCGCCAGGCGCCGGGAGATCGACGCGGCGCGCTCGACGGGAAAATGATAGGCCGTCCAGACTGGGGCGAGGCGATGGCGAAGAATTCCGAAATTCATGACGCGCCGCCCGACGGCTTCGCGACGGCGCCGGTGCATCCCCGCGAAGTGCTGCAAGAGGAGATCGCCGCGCGCGGCCTTACCGCTCACGCCTTGGGATTGAAGCTGCGCGTGCCAGCCAATCGCCTGACGGAAATCATCAACGGCAAGCGCGGCATTTCGCCCGACACGGCGCTGCGCCTCAGCCGCTATCTCGGCCCCGGCGCCGCGTTCTGGCTGAACTTGCAGAGCCAATACGACCTGGCGATGGCGGAGAAGCGGCTGGAGGCGAAGATCAGGGCGGAGGTCGAGGCGGCGGCGTAGGGGCGGGGCTCTCGGCGGTCCCGGGTCGGTCGTCGTGAAATGCTAAGGCGTGGAAGCGAGCGGGCGGATTTGCTATGTTGCGTGAATGAAACGCGACGACGCCATAAGCCGGTTGCGGGCGCACGAAGCCGATTTGAAGCGGCTCGGCGTCGAGCATCTGTATCTGTTCGGCTCGACCGCGCGCGGCGAGGCGAGGGAGGATTCCGACGTCGACCTGTTCTTCGATCACGAGAAGGGCAAGCTCGGCCTGTTCGAGGTGATGGACGTGCAGGAGCGCGCCGCAGGAATACTCGGCCGCCCGGCCGACGTCATGACGCGCGACAGCCTGCATCCACGTCTCCGGAAGCGGATCGAAGCGTCGGCCGTCCGAGTGTTTTGATGAGCGAACACCTCCTCTCGCCGCGTCTCGAAGACATCATAGAGGCCATCGAGCGCATCCAGCTTGTCTTAGGTGGAATCGCTCTCGAAGCCTTCGAACAGGACTGGGAAAAGCGCTGGCTGGTCGAACGCGGAGTTGAAATAATTTCTGAAGCGAGCCGTCATCTCGACGACGAACTGAAAACGCGGCGGTCAGAAATTCCGTGGTCGAAAGTCGCCGGGATCGGAAATATTCTCCGGCATGCCTACGATCACGTGGCGGCGGACGTGCTGTGGAAGCTCGCGCGCGTCGACCTCTCTCCTTTGCTTCAGGTTTGCCGCGACGAACTGGCGATTGCGCTCGTGCGCGAACATAAGGCCGATGATCGCGACGGAAAGTTCGAGGGCTGATACCAAGCCTCGTTGAGGGCGACTCATCGAGCAAAGCTCACAGAATTCAACGCCGTCATGGCCGGGACAAGCCCACGGCTGTCCGTTTCATGCAAAGGCCCGTTTCAGTTCGAGTTGCGGTGAGTTGATTGGGGGCCTTGGTTGGCATTGCCTCAGTCTCGTTGGGTCTTTTCTGTGCATGAGATTGGCGCGCAAGAGTTCGAACCAGTTCGAGGAAGCCGATTTTTTGCTGCGAGAGCTTTTGCAGGGCGCACAGCAGGAGATGGGCGATGAGGGCGACGGCGATCTGAGTGCGGACGGCGTTTTCGGAGCGTCCGAGGAACTTGGTGATTTTCAGCGTCTGCTTCATGACCCGGAAGAACAGTTCGATTTGCCAGCGGCGCTTGTAGAGATCGGCGATCTCCTGTGCGTCGGCGTCGAGATCGTTGGTCAGAAGGCGCAGGGTCTTGCCCGTTTCGGTTTTGACGACGATTTCGCGTACGGCCTCGCCCATCGGGTTCCTACGGTTCTTGGCCTGGCGCGCGGGCAGAAAGCCGATGCGGTCGCTCAGCGGTGTCGCGTCGGGCGGCAGCGTCTGCTCGCGCACTTCGATTAGCGGCGTGTTGGTCTTGAAGCGCGTCACCAACCGGCAGCCCGCCGCGTCGAGGCGCGCCCACCAAGCGTAATCGTAGTAGCCCAGATCGAACACATAGGTCGCGCCCGCCTCGATCGGCATCTGCTTGGCCGCGCTGATGTCGTTGACCTTGGCCGCCGTCACCGCATGATAAATCGGGCGGCCCAGGTCGGGATCGTAGACGACATGGGCCTTGGCGCCGCAGACTTCGCTCGAAAAGCGCGCCCATTGCGAACCCACGCCTGCCAGCCGAAGTCCTGTGGAGTCGATCAGTCGCACAGCGTCGCCCATCTTGCGACGAAACCCGCGCTCCATCTGGCCGAGCATCGTTTCGAACAGGTCGCAGAACACGCGCGAGTCCCGGTCGCGATTGGCGTCCGCGAAAGTCGAGCGCTTGAGCTGAACGGCGCCCGAATGATAAAGGCGCCCCTTGTGGCTCGCCATCACCGCTTCGAGTTCGCGGATCGACGAAGCCCCGCTGAGCTGCCCGAAAAGCAAAGAAATGAACTGATGGCGCGTTGTGAAACTGCGCACGAGCGCGTCAGTCTCGCGCTCATCCGCCAGTTTGTCGAAACGCCCCATGGAACCAGTTTCAGCACGTCGTGGAAAACGCTATTCATGTGTCGCACGGCGCTGGTTCCTTTCGTGTCCAGATGAGTCGCCAAACCCTCTGAACCGAGTAGAATCAATGCCGTGCGCTCAGGCAAGCGCAAACCAACCGGACAGCCGTGGGACAAGCCCGGCCATGACGCCATGAAACGATCGGCCAATAGGTCGCGCTCACTGAGGCTTGGTATGACGCGGCGGCTTCAGCGGACCCGGGGGTCGCCGCAGCCGCACTCTCGGCCCCGGCGCCGCGTTCTGGCTGGACTTGCAGAGCCAGTACGAGCTGGCGATGG
Organism: uncultured Alphaproteobacteria bacterium; assembly: GCA_963842835.1. Classification (GTDB taxonomy): domain Bacteria; phylum Pseudomonadota; class Alphaproteobacteria; order Rhizobiales; family Beijerinckiaceae; genus Roseiarcus. The sequence goes on from CAWJIB010000004.1 coordinate 2,792, forward strand.
CGGAGAAGCGGCTCGGCGCGAAGATCAGGGCGGAGGTCGAGGCGGCGTAGGGGGTCTCGGCGGTGCCGGGTCAGGGAGATTTGCCGATTACGGCTTGAGAAAATTGGTCAATCGGGGCGCCGTCATCGCCATCTGCCCCGAAGGAGAGCATCCATCCGCTGTGCCCAGCATACTTCCCATCAAGAATGGTAACGTAGAAATCCCACTCGTCGTCTTTAGATGGATCATACTTGAGCAACTTTGCCGAGAAACTATCTCCTAGATCTAATCCCTTATCATCTTTACCTGAGCTGATTTTTGGCGTCGGAAACAATTCAAACGTCTCGTTTCCAGACTTCTTGAAATGAACTACTGTACCGCTTGGAATGACAGGATGCAAGGCGAGCAACTGCAGATATCCGATAAAATTCCTCGACGGGATACGAACCTTCACCAACGGAAGCCCGACGGGATCGGCCGACAATTTTACTGTGTCTTGAACAGGGTCAAAAATGACGACTTCGATAGTTGTTGGCAAATCGTGTTGAAATGTCTGGCAGCCGGGCGGATGCTCTGAATTGAGCCAATCTCGAAACCGATCAACAGTGTCGCAAACGGTCACCGTGTTGACGCCCCCTCCATCATCTCCAAGAAAAGCTTGGGTCCCTGGTGCGGCGTCCTTCCATGCCGGGACGTCTTTCGCCGCGCCGCTTGCGATTGATGCAAGGGTTATGGATGCGGCGACAGCTCCGACCCAAAGCCAACGCGGAACTCTAATAGTCATCATCGGCGAAGTCATCGATCGAAGTGCCTTGCGGATTTTGCGCACGGAAAAAGCCCAAGCTCCCCGGCGGCAAACGATGCGTAGCTCGTGGGTTCACATACAGCCATGAAGGCATGACATAGGTAATGCTCGGGTCTGCGTCTTTAGGCCAGACGTTGATAAAGAAAATTGCCGACAAAAGGCGGCACGCGTCGGCGAGGGTCACGTCAGCGGGAACGTGCTTAGCAACAGAAACAAGACGCGTGGCATCTGCCGAAAATTGCATAAAGGCGCGGCGCGCAAGCGAACGGGTGAAGATGGTGTCCACGCCCGCGAAGTCATTGCTGATTGAGTTACCATTGAACCAAGGATGCACAACAAATATCAATATGAACGGGCTGTTTCTTGTAAATTGCTTCGCGTCAGCAAATGGGAAAAGAGCATTCTCGTTGGCGAGACGGTAGGGTTCGACACCTCGCGATGAAACCGTTACCGGCTGTTTCGCTTGAAGGCGAATGCGCAGGCGACCCTTCTGAGTGAAGCGCTTTTGCCTAAGCTCATTGGCGATATCCGATGCAGTTTCAAGCAGCTTGGAAAACGCAGCGAAGGAAAGATCCCACGACTCTTCGACAAGCACTTGGTCATCGGGGAATTCAGCCTCTAGTTTTTCCTTCAACCGCTGAGCCAAACGCCCATTGGAGCCAAACGCTTTCACATCAAAAAAGACGCTGCCATAGTTAATCCTACCGTCGAGCGTCGAGCCGTTGGTGGCAAGAACGTCGTTCGAGGTCATGTGAACCTGTGTCGCAAACCTCAAATCACACCGGGTCAGCCAGTCGTAGGCCGCAAGTTCAGCGAATGCGCCATACGTCTCTCTCGCTATCAAATTGCGAAGAAGATTCCGGGCGTTGTAATTCGATGAAGCGTCGTTCGTGACCATGTCTCCGGTCGCATGCGCAATCAGACGACAATGAGCGTCACAGTTCGCGAGATTAAATGCATCCGTGTCGAGGGCATCGTCCTTCAGGACAGTCTCAAGCCGCATGTCAGCTATTAGATCGCTTTTTGCCGCGAGCTTTTAAATCCACTCGTGCCTGGTTCGCGTGTAGCACACTTCACTCACTCCGCCGCCGCCCGCCCCTTCTTCGCCGGCCTCCTCGCCAGCGCCGCGCGCAAATAAGCCCCCGTGTGGCTCCTCGCGTTCCTCGCGATCTGCTCCGGCGTGCCCGCGGCGACCACTTCGCCGCCGCCGTCGCCGCCCTCGGGGCCCATGTCGACGATCCAGTCGGCGGTCTTCACCACTTCGAGATTGTGCTCGATGACGACCATGGTGTTGCCCTGGTCGACGAGTTCGTGCAGCACGTCGAGCAATTGCGCGACGTCGTGGAAATGCAGGCCTGTCGTCGGCTCGTCGAGCAGATAGAGCGTGCGTCCGGTCGAGCGGCGCGCGAGCTCCTTGGCGAGCTTGACGCGCTGCGCCTCGCCGCCCGACAGCGTCGTCGCGGGCTGGCCGACCTTGACGTAGCCGAGGCCGACGCGCTTCAGCGTCTCCATCTTGTCGCGGATCGAGGGCACCGCCTTGAAGAGATCGGCGGCCTCCTCGACCGTCATGTCCAGCACGTCGGCGATCGAATGGTCGCGGTATTTCACCTCCAGCGTCTCGCGGTCGTAGCGCTTGCCCTTGCAGACGTCGCAGGTGACGTAGACGTCGGGCAGGAAGTGCATCTCGATCTTGATGACGCCGTCGCCCTGGCAGGCTTCGCAGCGCCCGCCCTTGACGTTGAAGGAGAAGCGTCCCGCCTGATAGCCGCGCGCCTTGGCCTCGGGCAGGCCGGCGAACCATTCGCGCATCGGCGTGAAGGCGCCGGTGTAGGTCGCGGGGTTGGAGCGCGGCGTGCGGCCGATCGGCGACTGGTCGATGTCGATGACCTTGTCGAGCCGCTCGAGCCCCTCGATGCGCTCGTGCGGCGCCGGTTGCTCGCTGGCGCCGTTCAAATGCCGCGCCACTGCTTTGTACAGCGTGTCGACGATGAGCGTCGACTTGCCGCCGCCGGAGACGCCGGTGACGCAGGTGAAGGCGCCGAGCGGAATCGCCGCCGTGACGTTCTTCAGATTGTTGCCGCGCGCGCCGACGATGCGGATTTCACGGCCGGGCTCCGCGACGCGCCGCCGGGCGGGCGTCGGGACGAAGCGCACGCCGGAGAGATATTGCCCGGTGAGCGAGTTCGGGTCGGCCTTGATCTCGGCCGGCGTTCCCTTGGCGACGATCTCGCCGCCGTGAACGCCCGCGCCGGGCCCGATGTCGACGACGTAATCGGCGGCGAGGATCGCGTCCTCGTCGTGCTCGACGACGATCACCGTGTTGCCGAGTTCGCGCAGGCGCCGCAGCGTGTCGAGCAGGCGCGCGTTGTCGCGCTGGTGCAGGCCGATCGAGGGCTCGTCGAGCACGTAGAGCACGCCGGTGAGTCCGGAGCCGATCTGCGAGGCCAGGCGGATGCGCTGGCTCTCGCCGCCCGACAGCGTCCCGGAGGCGCGCGACAGCGTGAGATAGTCGAGGCCGACGTCGCTGAGGAACGTCAGCCGGTCGCCGATCTCCTTGAGGATGCGATGGGCGATTTCGTTGCGCTGGGAATCGAGCGCGCGCGGCAGGTCGTGCGCCCAGTCGATCGCCGCCTTGACCGAAAGCGTGCTGACCTCGCCGATATGCTTGCCGTCGATCTTCACCGCCAGCGCCTCGGGCTTGAGGCGGAAGCCCTGGCACGCCTCGCACGGCGTCGCGGTCATGTAGCGCTCGATCTCCTCGCGCGACCATTCGCTTTCCGTCTCGCGGTAGCGCCGCTCGAGGTTCTTGACGACGCCCTCGAACGGCTTCTTCACCTCGTAGGATCTCAGGCCGTCGTCATAGGCGAAGCGCACCTCCTCCGCGCCCGAACCGTTCAGGATGACGTCGCGCGCCTTTTCCGGCAGGCTCGACCAGGGCGCGTCGAGGCGGAACTTGTAATGGCGCCCGAGCGCCTCCAGCGTCTGCAGATAATAGGGCGAGGTCGATTTCGCCCAGGGGGCGACGGCGCCCCTGCGCAGGGTCAGGCGCGGATCGGGAACGACGAGCCCCGCATCGACCGTGAGCTCGGAGCCGAGGCCGCCGCAGGCCGGGCAGGCGCCGAACGGATTGTTGAACGAGAACAGCCGCGGCTCGATCTCCGCGATGGTGAAGCCCGAGACCGGGCAGGCGAATTTGGAGGAGAAGAGGATGCGGCGCGGCTCGCCGCCCGCAGGAGCCTCGCCTTGGGGAGCGTCCGCGAACTCGACGATCGCCAATCCATCCGCCAGCTCAAGCGCGGTCTCGAAGCTTTCGGCGAGGCGGCTCGCCATGTCGGGGCGCACGATCAGGCGATCGACGACGACTTCGATGTCGTGCTTGAGCTTCTTGTCGAGCGCGGGCGCGTCGGCGATCTCGTAGAAAGCGCCGTCGATCTTCAGGCGCTGGAAGCCGCGCTTCATGAATTCGGCGATTTCCTTGCGATACTCGCCCTTGCGGCCGCGCACCACCGGCGCGGTGAGATAGAGCCGCGTGCGCTCGGGAAGGGCCAGCACGCGATCGACCATCTGGCTCACCGTCTGGCTCTCGATGGGAAGGCCGGTGGCGGGCGAATAGGGCACGCCGACGCGCGCCCAGAGCAGGCGCATGTAGTCGTGAATCTCCGTCACCGTGCCGACCGTCGAGCGCGGATTCTTCGACGTCGTCTTCTGTTCGATGGCGATCGCCGGGGAAAGACCGTCGATCTGGTCGACGTCCGGCTTTTGCATCATTTCGAGGAACTGGCGCGCATAGGCCGAGAGCGACTCGACGTAGCGGCGCTGGCCCTCGGCGTAGATCGTGTCGAAGGCGAGCGACGACTTGCCCGAGCCGGAAAGGCCGGTGAACACCACGAGCTTGTCGCGCGGGATCGTCAGGTCGACGTTCTTGAGATTGTGCTCGCGCGCGCCGCGCACGTCGATCGTGCGGCCGCCGAACAGCCTTTCGACCGGCTCCGCGGCCCTGGATGGTTTCGAAGACTTGACGCTCGCCATGACGGCCTTTGCTGGAAAAACGCGGATCGCTCGAGGGCTTGCGCCGCGCCTGGGGCACTGCTAGAACAAAATAAGAACGATGGGAAGCGCCCCAAGGAGGCGCTCTTGGAGAATGTAGTGCGGAAATCGCCCTCGCCAAATGACGGGCGCGCGCGCGGGCTGTGGACAAGTGGCGCAAGGGGACAGCGCCGCCGGCGCGCGACAGCTACGGTGGCGCCAGTTTGTCCCTTCTCCCGCGACCGGGAGAAGGCGGAGCGAAGCGCCGGATGAGGGTTCTCGACCTGGGCCCTCACCCAACAGGGCTGGGAAGGACGCCCGTCTGTTGACGGGCTACGCCCTCTCCCGCAAGCGGGAGAGGGGGACAACAAGCGTTTGAAGGAGAGCATCATGGCGGGCAGCGTCAACAAAGTCATTCTGATCGGGAATCTCGGCAAGGATCCGAAGGTGAGCCGCTTGAATTCCGGCGATCAAGTCGTGAGCTTCAGCCTCGCGACGTCGGAGTCCTGGAGGGACAAGACGACCGGCGAGCGCAAGGAAAAGACCGAGTGGCACAACGTCGTGGTCTTCAACGAGAACATCGGCCGCGTCGTCGAGCAATATTGCAAGAAGGGCACGAAGATTTACGTCGAGGGCCAGTTGCAGACGCGCAAATGGACGGATCAGTCGGGCGTCGAGAAATACACCACCGAAATCGTGCTGCAACGCTTCCGCGGCGAATTGGTTCTGCTCAACTCGCGCGGCGGCGGCGAGGGCCGCGACAGCTTCTCGGGCGGCGAAGAACGCGGCGCGAGCTTTGGCCGCTCTTCGCCGGTCGACAAGCGCCCGGCGCTGGCGAGCGGCGGCGGCGCGGGCGCCGACCTCGACGACGATATTCCGTTCTGAGCCATAAATGTCGCTTACGCGCGAGCGACGGCACGAGAACAATTTTGTGGGCGCATTTGGGGAGCGGGAGTTTCCTCGTCCGCCGGTCCCGGCGCCGCCCGCCGATTCGACCGGGAATCTAGGGCCGCCCCTCGACGCGCGCGCCGAATTCGCGTTGACGCCGTTGCAGGCCCCGGTCCCGGCGCGGCCTCCCTGGGCCGCGTTGGCGGTCTCGCTGGCCGCGCATGGCGCGCTGTTCGCGGCGCTGGCGCTGTTCGCCTCGTCGTCCCCGCGGCTGGACGGCGCCGTGGAAATCCCCGTCGAAATCGTCGTCGAGGCGCCTGCGCAAACGCCGGCGGGCGCCGAACCGCCGGCGTCTGCCGAGCCGCCGGCGGCGGCGGCGGCCGTTGCGCCATCGCCGCCGCCCCCGCCCGCCGAGGCGCCGCCGCCGCTCCCCATCGAGCCGCCTCCGCCTCTGCCTCCGCCGCCCGTCGAGACGCCTTCGCCTCCCTCGCCTATCGAGCTTCCTCCGCCTCCCCCGCCTACTGAGCCTGCTGCGCCTCCTCCGTCGCCGCCGCCTGCCGAGACGCCTCCTGCGCCCAAGCTCGAGGCCCCGCCGGCGCCCAAGGCGACGCCGCAGGCCCAGCCGAAGCCGCAGCCCAAGCCGGCGCCCGCGCGGCTGGCCGCGCCCAAGTCCGCCGCGCTGAGCCCCGCCCCGAGCTCCGCGGCGCCCAAGGCGGACGTCGGCGCCTATCGCGCGTCGCTTTACGCGCGAATTTACAGCGTCGTCCGCTATCCGGAATCCGCGCGCGAGCGCGGCGCCGCCGGCGTGGCGGTCGTGAGTTTTTCCTTTGACGCGACGGGGCAGGTGACGTCGGCCGCCCTCGCTCAATCGAGCGGCGACGCCGCGCTCGACGCCGACGCCGTCGCGGCGGTCCGGCGCGCGAGCCCGTTGCCCCCGCCGCCCGAAGGGGCGCCGCGCGCCTACACGGTGCCGATCCGCTACCGCCTGCGCTAAAAGACGCGGAACAAGACGTCGGCGAGGCGAGCGCTTTTCGTCGCCATTGCCGGCGCAGGCGAAGCCATCCATATTGGCCAGTCCGCGCCTCGCCCGAATTCAAACCGGAAATCGCCGGCCCGGGAGAGCGAAGCGGGAGGGAGGGACGAAGCGATGCGGGCGACTGCGGATAGTCTGCTGCGCGAGCCGGCCGACGTCGGCGCGGCCGTCTGTGCGGTGCTGCGCGACGAAACGCGCGCGACGGACGATCTTCTCGTTCGCGTCGCCGAACGCGCGAGAAGCGCCGGCATGCGCCTCGCGGGCGCGCTGCAGCAGGACGAGCCGCGTCCGGGGCGCCGCCGCTGCGATATGTTTCTGCGCGATCTCGCGAGCGGGCGGCTGGTCCGCATTTCCGAGGATCGTGGCGATCTCGCGCAGGGCTGCCGTCTCGATTCGGGCGCGCTGACCGAAGCGGCGGAACTGATCGAGCGCGCGATCCGAAGCGCCTCGCCCGATCTCGTCATTCTCAACAAATTCGCCAAGGCCGAGGCGGAGGAGGGGGGCGGCGTGCGCGACGCGATCGCGGCCGCGTTGGAAGCCGACATCCCCGTTCTCATCGGCGTCGCCGCGGGATACGCGCAAGCGCTCAAAGACTTCGCTGGCGATCTCTGCACGATCGCCATGGACTAAGCGGCGGTGCGGCGGTGGCTCGGCGCGCGCTTGGGCGAACGGGATTGGCTTGCCGAGGGCGCGGCGGCCGCGCCCTGACGCAAGCGCCGAAGGCGATCCTTCCGTGCTAAATTGGCGCGACAATTCGCGCGCCGCCCAATGCGGCCCGGTTCTCACGGAGACGGAAGAATGACGTCCCTCGCAACCGCCGTCACGGTCGCCGGCAGGGCTCGAACACGTGATCGTCGACCTGGACAAGCAGCCTTTCCCGCCGCGCGTGCGCGGGGACAATCGAGGAGACGCGCTATGGCGAATTACCGGATACTCAGCGAGTCCGAAGTTCATTCGGCGCTGCAAAGCCTGAGAGAGTGGTCGGTCCGAGGGCAAAACATCGAGGCGGCCTTCGAGTTCGCGACGTTTCGCGACGCGATCGCCTTCATCGTACAGGTCGCCATCGAGGCCGAGGTGATGAACCACCATCCCGAGTTCCACAATTCCTACAATCGCGTGTCGTTTTCGTTCTGCACGCATGACGCGGGCTTCCGGATTACCGACCTCGACATCGAAATCGCGTCGCGGATCAGCGCCGCCGCGCATCGCTTCCAGAGCATGAGATGACGCGCGGCCAGGGCGAAAGGGGGTCATAGTGGTTTCGACCGAGGAGGCCGCTCGCGCGCCTGATTCCCAGCCCCCGCCGGATTCCGAGTTCGCGCGCAAGGTTGTCGTCGTCACCGGAGGGAGCGCCGGCATCGGCCGCGCCGTCGCTCAGCGCTTCGCCAAGCGAGGCGCGCATGTCGTCATCGCCGGCAGAAACATCGACGCCGCCCAACGGGCGGCGGACGAGATCGCGCGCGAGACGAAGGTCGCCGCGCTGGCGGCGCCAGCCGACGTCAGCGTTCCCGAGCAATGCGAAAAACTGATCGCCGAGGCCGTCGCGCATTTCGGCGTGGTCGACGTTCTCGTGAACAACGCGGGTCATTTCGCGCTGGTTCCGCTGCTCGAAGCGGGGGCGCAGGCAGCGGCGCGGTTTTTCGACACGAACGTCCTCGGCCCGTTGCACTGCGCGCGCGCGTTGGCGCGTTGGGCGATCGAAGCGAAGCGAACCGCTGTCATCGTCAATATCAGCAGCATCGCGGGCGCGCGGCCGGCGCCGGGCTGCGGCCTCTATTCGGCCTCCAAGGCGGCGCTCGACAGCCTGACCAAAACGATGGCGCTGGAATGGACCGCCCAGGGAATTCGCGTCAACGCCGTCGCGCCCGGCCACGTCAACACCGCGGGCGTGATGGCGGATTTCACGGCGGGGCGGCTCGATTACGCCGCCATGATCGGCCGCATTCCCGCAGGCCGCATCGCCGACGTCCAGGACGTCGCCGAGGCCGTGATCTTTCTCGCCAGCGAAAAATCGCGCCACATCGTCGGACAGACGCTGACCGTCGACGGCGGGGAGGGGTTCTAGCGGCGAAAGCCTGACGCTCGGAGACTCGCGCGACAGATGCGGTGGCGTCATCGCGGCGGGCGGCCCGTCGCTGATGAGCTTTCAAGGGTGAAGACGACCGCTTGCTCGCGAACAACCGCTCAATTGCGAGCGGGCGCGGAACCGTGGCGCGATTCCATCAGTTCGCATCGTGATCGAGAGCGCGGATCAGGTCGTTGAACCCGAGCCACTGATTGAGTTGCTCGACGTAAGAATTTCCGATCCCACAGCTCGTTCGGAAATAATTGTTCATGACCAGCGCGATGACGGCTAGGACGAACAAGCGATTGAGCGCGAAAGAGATGGCCCACCTCATCACATTGGCTCGCTGAGCCGAGCGACGCGTCTGGCTAGGGCTTCGCGATCCGCTTCAAGTCTTCTGATTTGTCGAGCCGTCTCTATGGAGACGACAGAGCCCGCGTCGGACGGCAAAAACATGATTCCGGCTTCCATCTCCCGCCGCCACACGATGCGGGTGCGGCGACTGTCGCCCTTCTGATGAATTGTGAAGTCGAATTCGCTCGGTATCGTCGCCGAGTCGGAGAAGACGATCTTCGCGCCGCCCGCAGACAAGTTCCGCACCAAGCAGTCGGCGGTGGAACAACGCTTATTAAATGCGACCCGACCGCTGAGATAAGTTCGGCCTCTATGAGCTTTGCGTCGTTCTTCCACGTGAGTCCCCCATTGGCGCAACGGACAATTAGCGGCCTATTGCACTGCAAACGACGGGCCAATTGTCACGGATCCTGGCGGGGCATTAAGGGTTCGTTAGCCAACCCAGAACGAGAAACTCTTCTGAATCATAATGTTATTTTGAATTGTGACAAATTGTGTCTTCGGGCGAAGATACCGCCGCCAAATGTGCCTCCGAATTTGCGATGTCCAGGAATCGAAATGACCTTCGTTGGGCGCTCATCAAATTGGCGCAGTTCGCCGGTCTTCGATCGTCGTGAAAGCGGCGTCACGGCCCGACGCAAGCGGTCGGAGGCCGAGCGCCGCCCGTCAACTCTCGAGCGCCGGGCCGCCTCGGTCCCATTCGAGCGCCTTTGGCGCCCGCTCAGATCGGAATTTACTCGTCCGTCCAACGAGATCATAGTCGCCGGTCTGGAAAGGCGACTTCTGTCGCGTCCTGCGGCGTGGAGAAACACGTAGAGAATGATCTTTCCCGTTACGCTCATTGACCTTTCGGGTTCGATCGCCCTGCTGCTCTGGGGCATGCACATGGTGCAGACCGGCGTGCAGCGAACCTTCGGCCCGAAGCTGCGGTCCATTCTCGGCAATGCGCTCAAAACGCGCGCCCGGGCTTTTCTCGCGGGCCTCGGCGTGACCGCGATCCTCCAGAGCAGCACGGCGACGGGCCTGATGGTGGTTGGCTTCTCCGCCGGCGGCTTGGTCGATCTGGTTCCGGCGCTCGCCGTCATGCTGGGCGCGAATGTCGGCACGACGCTCATCGTGCAGGTGCTCTCCTTCGATGTCGCGGCGGCGTCTCCGGCGCTGATCCTGATCGGCGTCCTGATGTTTCGCCGTGGATCCAGTACGCAGACGCACGATCTCGGCCGCGTCTTCATCGGGCTCGGCCTGACGCTGCTCGCTCTCCATCAACTGCTCGGCCTGATGACGCAGTACGAGGATGAGCCCAGCTTGCGGATCCTGCTCGGCGCGGTCTCCACGGAGCCGTTCCTCGACGTATTGCTCGCGGCCGCCGTGACCTGGGCGGCTCATTCCAGCGTCGCCATCGTGTTGGTCGTGATGTCGCTCGCCACGAAGGGCGTCGTGCCCCCGGACGCCGCCATCGCGCTCGTGCTCGGGGCGAACCTCGGTTCCGGCGTCAATCCCGTCCTCGAAGGCGCGTTGGGCAACGATCCTGCCGCCAAGCGTTTGGCGGTCGGCAACCTAATCAACCGCGGGGTTGGCGCTCTCGTCTGCCTCGCCCTCTTGCCGTCGATCGGGCGGTTCTTGGTGACCATCGAACCCGACAACGCGCGCGCCGTCGCCGATTTCCACACCGCGTTCAATCTGGCGTTGGCGGGCGTGTTCTTTCCGCTGCTGACGCCGTACGCCCGCCTTCTGCGTTGGCTATTTCCCGAAAAGGCGGACCCGATCGACCCATCCCGGCCGCTTTATCTCGACCCCGCCGCACGGGAAACGCCGATCGTCGCGCTCGGCGCGGCGGCCCGCGAGGCGCTGCGCCTAGCCGACGCCCTGGGGGCGATGTTGCTGGGAGCGCGCGAGGCCCTCGTGCAGGGGGATCGAAAACAGATCAGCGAGGCCAAACGCCTCGATGACGTGCTCGATCGTTTGAACACCGCGATCAAGGCTTACCTCACCGCGCTGGACCCGGACGAACTCAGCGAGGCGGATCATCGCAGGCTCAACGAAATCATGACTTTCTCGATGAACATGGAACAGGCGGGCGATGTCGTCGAGCAAAACCTTCTGCCGCACGCGTCGAAACGGCTGAAACGCGGACTTTCCTTCTCCAGGGAAGGCGAAGCCGAACTTAAAGCGATGATGGATCGATTGATCGCCAACCTGCGCACCGCCGCTTCTCTTTTCATGACGGAAGACCCAAGGGCGGCTCGGTTGCTGGCCGAGGAAAAACCCGCGTTTCGCGACGCCGAGTCGGCGGCGACGCGCGCGCACTTCGAGCGAATGCGCGCCGGGGTCGTCGACACGATCGAAACGAGCGCCATTCACCTCGACCTTCTGCGTGACATGAAACTCGTCAACGGTCACATCGTGGCGGCGGCGGCCTATCCGGTGCTGGAGCGCGCGGGCGAGTTGCTGCAGAGCCGCATCGCGACGAACGCCTCGTCCGAGTGAAGCGCGAACGCGTCGACGCGCTGCCGGGAATGGACGCTCGCGCTCATCGGCTCAATGCGACGCCAGGGCGATTTTTCTTCGGCTTCATTTTGCCCAGGCCCTTCGCTTCGAGTTTCTTCAGGAGCGCGACCAGGCCGGGCTCTTCGACCAACTCGGCCGCCTCCGCCAATCCGAACCACTTCGCCTCGCGTTGCCCTTTCTCACGCCAGGTCTTGAGCTGCTTGGCGAAGGCGAGGACATAGACGTCGACTCTGCAGACGTCGAAATGCGCCGTCCGGCGTTTGAAATAGACGTAGCTGCCAATCGGCTTCTTGCGGGGGCGGCCGACCACGCCGGCCTCTTCGAGCGCTTCCTGGGCGGCGGCCTCCCAAGGTTTACGCCCCTTCATGGTCCAGCCCTTGGGGATAACCCATCGCTTCGTCTCACGCGACGTCAGAAGCAGCGCCTGGGCGCTGCCGTTGTCATTGATCCTGACGGGCAAAGCCGCCACCTGGACGAGATCGGCAGCCTTTGAAGTTGACGACGAAACCTTCATGATTGGCGATTCGCTTCGCGGCGGCGCGCATTGCAGTTGCGTGTCGATCGATCACAATAGCAGAGAAAACGCTGAAATAACATATAAATAGAGATTTATCCGGCGATGGCCGACCGCGGCGTGCAAATTAGCCGATGTCAGCGCCCCGGCCTTGGTTACGCCAACGCCAGCGCCGCCGCCTTGTGCTCGGCGAGGAGCGCGGCGAGATCGACGCCGACGGGGGCGCCGTCGACGACGCGCCAACGCCCGGCGATCATCACGCGGTCGGCGTGGTGCGCGCCGCACAGGACCAGCGCAGCGATCGGGTCATGGGCGCCGCTGAATCGCGGCTCGTCGAGCGTGAACATCGCCAGATCCGCCTCCAGCCCGACGGCGATGCGGCCGATGTCGTCGCGCCCCAAACAGCGCGCCGAGCCTTCGGTCGCCCAGCGCAGCGCATCGAGATGAGTCACCGCCGAAGCGCCGTAGCGCAGCCGCCCGAGCATCAGGGAATGACGCACCGCCTCCATCATATTGGAGGAATCGTTCGAGGCGGAGCCGTCGACGCCGAGCCCCACCGGCGCGCCGGCGGCCTCGAGATCCTTCGTCGGGCAAACGCCCATCGCCAGCAGCATGTCGGAAGCGGCGCAATGGCAGACGCCGACGCCCGCGCGCCCCAGCCGGCCGATTTCGTCGGGGTTGAAGTGGACGCCGTGCGCCACCCAGGCGCGCTCGGTCAGCCAACCCGCCTCCTCCAGCAGGTCGACCGAGCGCATGCCGAACGTCGCTTGGGCGTAGACGTCCTCGTCGGGGGATTGGCAGAGATGGGTGTGCAGCCGGCAATCGTGGCGCTCGGCGAGCCGAGCCGACTCGGCAAGGACTCGCCGGGGCACCGCCAGCGGCGAACACGGCGCCAGCGCGATGCGGATTTGCGCGCCGGGACTGGGGTTGTGGAACAACTTGAGCACGCGCTCGCAATCCTCGAGAATCGTATCCGCGTCCTGCACGACCGAGTCGGGCTGCAGCCCGCCGTCCTTTTCCGACAGGCCCATCGAGCCGCGCGTCACCGTCATGCGCAGGCCGAGCTTCAGCGCTTCCTCGACCTCGATGTCGATCGCGTTCGTCAGCGCCGCCGGGAAGAGATTGTGATGGTCGGCCGCGGTGGTGCAGCCGGAAAGCATGAGCTCGACGAGAGCCATGCGCACCGCGACGCGCAAGTGCTCCGGCCTCGTGCGCGCCCAGACGCGCTCGAGCGCGACGAGCCAGGGGACCAACTCCTTGCCGAATCCGGCGGGGTGGGCGCGCGTTAGCGTCTGATAGAAATGGTGATGGGTGTTGACGAGGCCGGGCAGCACGACATGGCGCGAAGCCTCGAAGATCGCCTCGACCGGGACGGACGGCGTCGCGCCGCGGCCGACGAGTTCGACGATGCGCGTCCTCTCGACGACGATTCCGCGCTCCCCGCCTTCGGCGAGGATCGCAAGCGGGTCCTTGATCCAAAGACGCATGCGGGGCGGTGTCCTTGAGATGGATTCAGGGCGCACGCCGGCGGGTCGATGCGCTTCATCGCTCGGCGCGCATCTTCGACGTGCGCCTCGGCGCTGTAAACCTGTTTTTGCGCGCGACGCCCCCGGCGGACGACCGGCGCGCCGGCCGGCGAGAAGGGAAGTTCAGAAGGGAAGTTCAGAGTCGACGCGTCCGCGGGGTTCTCTTATGCTGCCGTCGCAGGGAGGTTGGGGGCGAGTTGGGCAGTCCAAGAGTCCGACTGAAATCGAACGCGGATCCGTTCTGCGATCGGAGCGCGCGAAACCCTCGACGGTGATGTGAACTGGAGAATTTCATGCGCGCCGCCGTAGCACTCGCTTTCGCCATCGCGGGAGGCCTGTCGAGTCCCGCGCTCGCGCTCGACAAGGTCACTTTCGGCACCAACTGGCTCGCCGACGCCGAGCACGGCGGCTATTATCAGGCGCTCGTCGATGGCACCTACGCCAAATACGGGCTCGACGTGACGATCCTGCAGGGCGGCCCGCAGTCGAATGGGGGCATGCTTCTCATCGCGGGAAAAATCGAATTCTATATGGGCGGCGACATGATCGGCGACTTCCTGTCGGTCGAGCAGGGGATACCGACGGTCGCCGTCGCCGCCGACTTTCAAAAGAACCCGCAGATCTTCATGTCGCATCCGGGCGTCGGGCTGGACAAATGGGCAGATCTGCCCAAGGCGACCGTGTTCGCCAGCAGCGGCGCCCTCAACACGTTCTACGCGTGGATGCGCATGGCTTACGGGTTCAAGGACGAGAACGTCAAACCTTACAATTACAACTCGGCGCCGTTCATCGCCGACAAGAATTCGATCCAGCAGGGCTACCTGACCTCGGAGCCTTTCGAGGTGGAACGGCAGGGCGGCTTCAAGCCCAACGTCTTCCTGCTTTCGGACTACGGCTATTCGACTTACGCCACCTTGATCGAGACGCGGCGCGAAATCGTGGAGAAGAACCCCGACCTCGTGCAGCGTTTCGTCGACGCCTCGGCGATCGGCTGGTACCACTATCTCTACGGCGACAACAAAAAAGCCAACGAGATGATCAAGAAAGAGAACCCCGAATTGACCGACGAGCAGATCGCGTTCTCGATCGCCAAGATGAAGGAATACGGCGTCGTCGATTCCGGCGATACGATCAAGCTGGGCATCGGCGCCATGACCGATGCGAGGGTGAAGGATTTCTTCGACAAAATGGTCAAGGTCGGCATCGTCAAGGCCGACACCGATTACAAGAAGGCCTATACGCTGCAGTTCGTCGACAAGGGCGTCGGCGTGGACCTGAGGCCGAAGTGAGGCGGACGCTTCCCCTGCAAGGGGGAAGGGGCCGCCCTCACGCGTCGTGGCTAACCGCAAAGCCGGCGAGGTGCTCGGGAACGCTCCACCTTTGCGTCGGGTCGGGGAGGTGGCGGACCGGACGAATAGCGCCGCGCCACGCGACCCCCATCATTTGCGCGGTTTGGTACACCATCGTCCTCCAGCCTCTCGCGTCCAGCGCGCGCAAAGCGGCGGAAACATGGGGCGACACGAGATCGTGGAACAGAACCATCGCCGTCGGTTCGAGATAAGGCTCGCAGGCGAGCGCGTCCTTGGTCGGCGCCTCGCCCTCGTGGTCTCCGTCGATGAATGCAAACGACCAACGCGCGCCGCCTTCGCCCAGCCGCACGACGGCTTCGGGACTGGGCTCCGGAATGAGAATCGCGCGATCGGCGCCGCCCGCCGCGTCCACCACGGCTGAGAATTCGCGACGCCACGCCTCGTCGGCAAGAAGGGGTTCGACGACATGGAGCGAGGCGAGCCCCGCGGCGATGAGGTGGCATGTCGACCATCCTCTCCATGCGCCGATTTCAAGGCCGCGCCGGCCCGAGAACAAGAGAGCGTTGCTGTAAAGGATCGAGGCCTCGTCCTTGTTGATGAAGCCGACCTGCGGGTTCCGGCGATCCGTGTACCAATTGTGATCGATGCCCCTTCGAAAATACGGCCATGTCAACGCGTCTTTGTCGCCGACGATCATGTTGGGGAACAAAGGGTCGAGATTCGGCAATTTCAGATTTTCGGAGACGTAGTCGCTCGCCATGATGAAAATCTCGTTCGATCGAGGGGTGAGGCCGAGCGCCGCGATGATCGGCGGCCGCCGACGAGAGGGCGATGCGCGACCTGTATCAAGTTTCTCGTTCGCTGGCCAAGTTTCTTGTTTTCCGCCTTGGAGACGAAAGGGGCTGCGGCGCAGCGCCAATTCCGTCCGCGTTCTCGCTGTCGCCCGCGCCGATCGCAAATCCGCTTCGCTTTCGCGCTCACGCCAATTTGACGACGCTCGGCGAGGGATATACGCTTCGGAACGTCGCCGAAGGCGTCCGGCGCGAACGACGTCCGAAACGAATGTGAGTTAGGGAAGGTGCGCGAAGCTTTCTGCCATGCTCACGCGCATTCTGTCGGCCCGCATGGGGGAGCCGCCCGTGCATTGTCCGAACGCCTGGCGAAGCCGATGCGCTCTTATCCGCCGTCCGTGGCCGCGACGAGTGAGGCAAGCGCTTCCAGCCCAGGCGCTTTCGGCCCATGTCGCTGACGCAGCCCTCGGCGCCGGACTATGCGCCGTCCGATCCCTCGGCGCCCGCGCCGCTCGCCACTTTGCGCGACGTCGGCAAGGTGTTCGCCAATAAGCTCGAGGCCTTGCGCGGCGTCGACATCGACGTGCGCGAAGGGGAATTCCTCTCCCTTCTCGGTCCCTCCGGCTGCGGCAAGTCCACTGTGCTCAGGCTCTTGGCGGGCCTAACGGCGCCGACGCGCGGCGAAATCGATTGGCGCGGCGAGCGCCCGGCGTTGAGCTTCGTGTTTCAGGAGCCGACGCTGATGCCATGGGCGACGGTCTTCGCCAACGTCTGGCTGCCGTTGCGCCTTAGCGGCGTCTCCAAGGACAAGGCGCGCCCGCGCGTCGAAGAGGCGCTCGACATGGTCGGTCTGAGCGGATTCGCCAAGGCCTACCCGCGCGAACTGTCGGGGGGCATGAAGATGCGCGCCTCGATCGCGCGCGCGCTGGTGACGCGCCCCGCCGTGATGCTGATGGACGAACCCTTCGCGGCGCTCGACGAAATCACGCGAACGAAGCTCAACGACGATCTCGTGGCGTTGAAATGCTCGCTCAGCGCGACCGTCGTTTTCGTCACGCATTCCGTCTTTGAAAGCGTCTATCTCTCGACCCGCATCGTCATCATGGCGCCGCGCCCCGGACGCGCCGTGGCGGAAATCACAGTCGAGGCGCCGTTGCCGCGCGGCATGGAGTTCCGCATGAGTCGCGGCTACGCCGAAAAATGTCGCGAGACGTCCATGGCGCTGCAGAAAGCCATGGGTATGCCCGGCGAAGCCGAATCGTCGAGCGTCAAAGGCGCGAGGGCATGAATCGAGACGAAGTCACCGAATATCTGTTGCCGTTCCTCGCGCTGGCGCTCGCGCTTTTGGCTTGGGAAGGGGCGGTGCGCTATTATGATGTCCCCCCTTATATATTGCCGGCGCCGAGTTTGGTCATCGTGACGCTGTTCAAGGACTGGGGCACGCTCTCCGGCTCGCTGATCGTGACGCTCTCCATCACGTTCGAGGCTCTCGCGGCGGCGGTCGTCGGCGGCGTGGCGATCGCCATCGTGTTCGCGCAGTGGCGTCTCGTCGAACGCGCGTTCTTCCCCTTCGCCGTGGCGATGCAGGTCACGCCGATCGTCGCGATCGCGCCGCTGCTGTTGATTTATCTCAGCTCCAGCACGGCGGTGCTGGTCGTCGCGTTCCTCGTCGCATTTTTCCCGATCCTCGCCAATACGACGCTCGGTCTTGATTCGGCCGAACGCAATCTGGTCGATCTCTTCTCTCTTTATCGCGCTTCGCGTTGGCAGCAATTGTATTGGCTGCGTCTGCCTTCCGCCTTGCCTTATTTCCTTGCGGGCCTGCGTATCGGCGGCGGGCTCGCGCTGATCGGCGCGATCGTGGCGGAAATCGCGGCCGGGACGGCCGGACATGGCGCCGGGCTCGCCTATCGCATCGTCGAATCCGGTTTTCGCCTGAATATTTCGCGCATGTTCGCGGCGCTCCTGTTGATCTCGGCGTCCGGCATAACGATTTACCTCGTGCTCTCCGCTCTTTCCTATCTGCTGCTGCGACACTGGCACGAAAGCGCGCAAGGGCGTGAAGCGTGACGAATCTTGACCGTTCCAATCGACGAAGACCGTTGGCTCGATACAGCGCGGGTCCGCCCGCGACGCGAGCGTCCTAGCGCGCCGAAAGCGTGTTGGCGCCGTGGCGAAGACGAGAATCCCGGAATTGTCGCGAACCGGGTCGGAGCTATCTGCCGCGCCGAGAATGGTCCGCCGAAATCGAAAGTGAATTCATAATGGATGTCGAAAGCAGGGAACAAGCGCGCGAGGCGGTTCTCGAGACGCTGGGTCTCTCGGGACTGGTGACTCCATCGACCATGGATATCGCCATCCCCCATAACGCCCTCGTCGAGCGGCAATCGAAGCCGGCGCGGTTCCTTATCGACGGTCTGACGATCGAGGCGCCCGCCGGAGTTTATCACCCTGCGCCGGATTCGAGTTCGGAGTTTTTCATTCGCAACTTGCGAGAGATGAAGTCCGACAGAATCAAATCGGTGCTGGAAATCGGCGCCGGTTGCGGCGCGATTTCCCTGTATATCGCGGCCCGATGGAACGCGAAGATCACGGCGTCGGACATTTCGCCCGCCGCCATCGAGTTGATAAAGCACAACGCGGCGTTGAACGGGCTGCAGATCGACGTCATCGAGTTGGATATGTTCGAGCGGATCCCCAAGCAAAAATTCGACCTGATAATTTTCAATGCGCCGCTTATCGACAAAATTCCGGAAAATGCGATCGAACAATATAGCCTGTGCGATCCAAGCGGCGTGACCACGCGTTCGTTTCTGCGCGGGTCAAAGCAGTTTCTGAACAAGAATGGCGTCGCGATCGTATCGATATGCCGGAATTCGGCCTATGAAGTGCTCAAAGACGTCGACCTGAAATTCAAAATTGTCGGTTTCGAGCTTTCGTACGGCGGATTCTGGCGCGCGATCGTCGGCGCGAGTCTCAGGGAAGGCTGAGCGGCCGGGCCGCGTCACGCCGGCGCTTTCCTTCGCCACGTGACGAGGGTCACTCCATTGGCTTCATCGAGCGCGCGCTCGGTCCCCGGCTCGAGGCCGTATTGCCGCAGCACGTCCTCGGGCGAGCGTCCGAGGCGGCCTTGCGGGAAGACCGGCAGGCCGCCGGGCAGGGTCACCTTGCTGGAGCGGGTGAGGTGAAAAGCGTCATAACCGATTTCGAGGAACAGAGCGTAGACCTCGGGCCCGCCGATAATGGCCGCTGAGCCGCTGGAAAGCCCCAGCGCCGCGCAGGCTTCCTCGAATGACGCGCCGGCGGGGTTCCACAGAACAGCTCTCGGATTGTCCGGATCGGGCGCGATCGCCGCGATTCTGCGGGTGACGACGATCCGGCGACGCAGCGGCGAGTTCGGTTGGCCTTCGTGCGAGTTGCGCCCGTGAACGACGACGTCGACATGGTCCAACCCGGATTCGAAGAAGCGGTGATCGGCCTCGTTCTTGAGAATGTCCGGCATGAGGCTGCGCGCATCCGCGATCATTCCGTCGCCCGAGACGATGGCGTAGCCTTCGATGCGAAAGTGTTCGGACATGAGCGGCTGATCCCCGGGGAATTCGATCGTCGACACGGATCGAGGCGACATTCAGACGGCCGCAAGCTTTTACGCGCCGCAGCGAACGTCTATGCGCCTGACGCCTCCAGCGTCTGCATGACGGCCGCCGGCGAAATGCGGAACAGGCCGGCGTAGGGCTGGCCCAACTCGATGATCGGAAAGATCGCGCCGGCCACAGCGAACCATCCGAGCGCGCGAGCGGTCCGAAGTGCGATGGCCCGGCAAGAGTGATTGCGGCTTCAATCCGACCACGCCGCCGACGAACGCAAGCACGCCGACGGCAAATGCGATTTCGAGGGAATCCATGCGTCCGTTCCAGCCCAACGAGGATCGATTTTCCCAAGGCGGCGCGTTCGCGGCCTCCGATAATCCGTTCGACGCCCCGTCGGGCCTCGATCGCTCGGGCCGGCCCCGCGATCGCTTTTCCTTGCCCGATCGCGAGCTTAGATTGGCGGGCTTGCAGGATCAAGCCGGGCCCGCGCGCACGGGGATTGCGCATCGCGCCGATTTCCTGGACAAGTCGCGGCTTTCCGGCGTTTGCCGATCGTGCGCGGCTGCGGCGAAGGCTCTTTTGTGGGGGCGTCGACATGATGAAGGGCCGAAAGCTGATTCCGGGAAAGGCCGTGCCGCCTTCCGAAATTCCCGATTACTCGATCGATCGCAGGGATTCGTCCGAGGTCTTTTCGGCGCAATTCGTGCGCAGACTGAATGAACTGAACCGTCGCGTGACCAACTCGAAGGAGACGCTGGAAGGCAACGTCTTCTATTGGGACGGCGCAAGCGACTTCAGCGGCGCTCCGCCGACAGCGAATTTGGCGCCGGCCAGACGAAACATGTGGCGCGCGACGCGCTTCAAGCGGCGCTTGCTGGAAATCGGCGTCAACGCCGGTCACAGCGCCCTGCTTGCGCTCTCGGCCAATCCGTCGTTGGCGTATTACGGCGTGGACCTCGACATTCATCGTTATACAGGCCCCTGCGTCGACTATTTGAAGAGCCAATTTCCCGGTCGCGTTCACTTCTGGGCCGGCGATTCGCGCGAGGTGCTGCCTTATCTCGCCACCCATTACGCCGATCTGGATTTCGATATTTTTCATGTCGACGGCGGACATACGACAGAGCTCTGTCGCGCCGACATCGCCAATTGTCTGCATCTGGCGCGGGGCGGGCGGGGCAAGCATCTGCTCCTCGACGACATCGACGCGAGCTGGATTTTCGACGTTTATTGCGAGTTCGTCTCGCTGGGGCGTCTGACCACCGAAACGTTCTTCGGCGATTGGGAAGACGCCAACCGCAACGTGCTGGGCAAAATCCTGTGAAGCCGCGGGGCGCGCGTCGATGACGCCCCGCCATCGCGCGGCGGCCACGGAGTTCGCGACGTTCTGGCACGGGCCGCTCGACGCGATCACTTATGCCTGCATGGCCTCCTTCGCGCATTTCGGCGCGGGCCTGCGGGTCTACACCTACGACGACGCGGTCGACGCGCCGCGCGGCGTGGAATTGGCGGACGCGCGCGCGATTTGCCCCGACCAGTCCCTGCTCGGGCGCTACATCGCGAAGGGCAGGCCTTCGATCGCCACGTTCGCGGACATGTTCCGCTACAAAATGATCCGGGAGACCGGATGCTGCTGGGTCGACTCGGACATTCTTTGTCTGCGCAAGCCCGATTTCGCCCAGGAGGAAATCATATTCGGCCGCCAGCCGGAATTCCGCGGGCAGTCCGTCATCAACAACGCCGTGCTGAAACTGCCGCCCGCCGATCCGACGCTGAACGAACTCATCGGCAAAGCCGAAAGCGCCGTCGATGTCGATCAGACCTGGGGCGCCATCGGCCCGTTCCTGCTGACGGAGATTGCGACGCGAAACGGGATCGACCGCTACGCGCGCGCATTCCATCATTTCTATCCCATCGAACCCGACCATTTCTGGAAGCCATTCCTGCCCGCTTATCGCGACGAGGTCGCCGAGGCCGTACGCGAAGCGACGTTCCTGCATCTGTGGAGCGAATTGATCGCGCGGTCGGGTTACGACAGGTCGGCCTGCCCGCCTGCAGGATCGTTCCTCAACGAGGTTTTCCGCCGTTTGGGCGTGATCGACCGTTTCGCCCGCTTCTATGATGCGGGCGAACTTGAAATCCTTATGGCGAAATGGACTGCGGCGGAGAGGAGGTCCGAAGCGAGCGACTCTTCCCAGTCGATCGGCCGCGCTTCGTTGTGAGCGTGTCGGCGATTGCGGCTCGTCTCGATCGCAAGGCGTTCTAAATCGACGGCGTGGTCGGCGCGGTGAGCTTGAATTGATGCTTCTTGCCGGAGCGGCGCGTGCGCGCGGAGGCGGTCAGGAAGGTCACCTTGGGCGATTCGGCGAGCAACTGGCGTATCTCCTCTTCCAGCATACGGTCGGCGTTGGTGACGCGCTCGCGCAAATGCTTCAACTCGAGCCAGGATTCGATCAGGAACGTCTCGAGGAAACGCCCGGTTTCCGCCGCGTCCTCGAACACGCCCCAGGCGAAGGCGCCGTCGCGCCTGCGCTCGCGTCCCATCTCGTCGATCGCGCCGAGGAACGCGGCGCAATTCTCCGCGGCGATGCGATATTCGACGGTCACGAGGACCGGCCCTTGGTCGGGTTCGACCTTGTGCGCGAAAACGGGCGTGCGCCAATGCATGGACGGGGAAAGATCGAGCCCGGCGGCGGCCTGGAGCTTCCAGCGCAAGGACAGGGGAATGGCCAGCAACGCGCCGCCGGCCGCCGCGAGAAGCGCGATAGAGAGCCCCTCCCGGCTGGCGACTTGGCCCCAAACCGCGCTTCCCAGCGTCATCGCGCCGAAGTGAACGGTGAGGAAAACCGCCAGTCCGCGACCGCGAACCCAATCGGGCAGGGCGACCTGAACGGAGACGAACAGGCACGCCAGAACCACGATCCACGAAGCGCCGGCGACGAGGCTGGCGAGGAGGGCGATGACCGGTTCGCGCGCGAACGCGAACAGGACGAGCGCCAATGCGCTGCCGAGCGAACCCAGAACCGTCAGACGATCGGGCCCGAGTTCGGCCTTCAGCCAGTTCAGCGCGAAAGAACTGCCGATGGCGCCGAGGCCGATCGCGCCCAACAACGCGCCATAGACTTCCGGTCCGTTGTTCATCTGGCTGCGTGCGATGAGAGGCAGCAGCGCCCAATAGGCGCTGGCGAACGGAAAGAACGCCATCGCCCGGATCATCGTGGCGCCGAGGAATCGATTATTCGCGGCGTAGCGAAGACCGGTTCGGATCGCGCTGGTCAGGCGCTCGGCCGGCAGGCTCTGCGCGCCCTTGCGCGGCGCGCGCCACCACAGCAGCGCCGCGATGAGTTCGAGGTTGCTGGCGCTGAAGGCCCAGAACGGCGATTCGATGCCGAACGTGCCGATGGCGAGGCCGCCGAGCGCCGGCCCGACGGCGCGGCTGAGGTTGTAGGCCGCGCCGTTGGCCGCCACCGCGCTGCCCAGGTCCCGCGTGGGCACGAGGAGCGGCGTGAGCTTCAACCAGGCCGGCGCAGTCAACGCGCCGCCCGCTCCCAGCATGAAGGTCGTCGCCAACAGCGCCCCGGGCGTCGCCAGGCCGAAGGAAACCAGCGCGGCGAATGCCGCCGAGACCGCCAATACGACGACTTCGACGCCGAGCAGGAGCCGGCGCGAATCGACAATGTCCGCAAGCGCTCCAGCCGGCAGCGTCAGGAGAAACATCGGCAGCGTCGTCGCGATTTGAACGGTCGATACGGCCATCGGATCGGCGTTGAGACTGGTCATCAACCAGCCCGAGCACGTGTCGAAAATCGCGATGCCGATGTTGGCGATCGTGCTGGCGATCAAAATGACCGTGAAGGCGGCGCTGTCGAAAGGGCCACGGCGCGTGGGAACGAAACCGCCGGGCTTGTCGGAAGCATCGAGTTCGGCGCTCACATCAATCTCCCCGGGCCGGCCTCGAGGGGCGCCCAGAACGTCGTTCGGGTCGCACAGATGGCTTCGAAAGACGGCGCTTTCAAGTTGCCTCAATTCAACGTGATCGCGGCGGCGGGGCGAACCGGCCGGCCTCTAATGCGAATTAGAGGTCGTTTTTCTTCACCGCGCCCGCGAGGCGCGATCCGCGTTGGTCGAAGGAGCACGAATTTGCTATGATTTATTGGGCTCATGGCCGGCGCGCAATGCGTCGGGCCGAAAGCCCGGACAGGCGTCCGCGCCTTTCCAAACGGAAAGCATTTGCCGAATGAAGCGTTCGACCGGCCCTCGTCTGGCGATTTTGTGGTCCGTTTCGGTTGGCGCGGCGGCGATGTTTCCCTCGGGAGCGGCGCGTTGCGAGGCCGGAATGGAGGTTTCCATGTCGGATGGACCGCGATCTCTAAGCGAAATTCCCGAGTTTGCGTCGGCCGAAGAGGCGAAAACGTTCCTGTCGCGATACCTCCCGCTCGCGACCGCCGCCAATCCGAGATACCGCTCCAAGGACAGCAGCGTGGAGACGCAATGGATCATGAAGTCGCTTCGCTTCGATCGCGACCCGGCGACGAATTGGATCCTGGCGTCGATGAACGAGGCGATTCTGGAATACAGCAATAACGCCCTCAGCGCCGAAGGCGCGCACGAGGCCGTGTTCTGGCTCGACGACGTTCACGTCTCCGAGCGGCGGGACAGTCCCGATTTCACGAGCGCCGGAGATCCCGCGATCGGGATCATCTTCAATTGCAAATCCGGCAAATGCATTCAGTCCGTCTATATGGGCGCGAAATCGTCGAAAGAATGGAGCGACGTCTATATCCAGGACGATAAGTCGCGTGCGGCGATTCTCAAGGCGTTCAGGGCGCTCGAGCGCCCGGCCGGCGACGCCGACGCGCCGGCTGGGCCAAAGCCGCCATGATGGTTCAGGCTTCCGCGTCCGAATTGACCAGCGACAAGAACTCCGCGCGGGTCATCGGCTGATCGCGGAAACACCCGAGCATGCGACTGGTGACGAGATCCGTTCCTCGCTTGCGGACGCCGCGGCTCATCATGCAATGATGCGCCGCCTTGACCACGACCGCGACGCCGCGCGGCTGCAACACGCTCTCGATCGTGTTGGCGATCTGGGCGGTCAGGCGCTCCTGGATCTGAAGGCGCTTCGCGTAAATCTCGACGACGCGGGCCAGCTTGGAGATGCCGACGACCCGCCGGTCCGGGACGTAACCGACCCAGGCGCGGCCGATGATGGGCGCGACGTGATGCTCGCAGTGACTTTCGAAGGCGACGCTCCGCAGCACGATCATCTCGTCGTAGCCTTCGACCTCCTCGAACGTCTTTCTGAGAACCTCTTCGGGCTCCTCGTCGTATCCGCAAAAATACTCGCGAAACGCCCGAACGAGCCGTTTCGGCGTTTCCCGCAAGCCGTCTCGATCGGGGTTCTCGCCGATCCAGCGAAGGATCTGACGAAAGGCGTCCTCGGCCTGCGCGTCGGTCGGCGCCGCCTCGTCGGCGTCGGCGCCCGCGAGATTTGCGGATTGTTCAACGAGCGTTGCGTTGACTTTCACGGACATTTTCCAAATTCTCGGCCGCGCCTAGGCCGGGCTGGAAATCTGTAGCCGCCCGGCTCGGCTCGCGTCAACTTCGCGGCGCCGCCCAGTCACGCGCGCCGACCCGAGGGAGCGGATCGTTGACTCAGATCAAAGCGCCGGCGCCGACCGCCGCACAGATGTGCCTGTGTCGATCCCCTGATGTTTCGGAGCTTCGGCGCATGGTGAGATCTTGGGCGTGACTCTTACGACGTTGATGGTGTGCTTGCGGCTCGAACGTCCGAACGCCGCGCTGCTCGCCGTTACAGCGGATTTGGCGCAGAGATTTCGGTCGAGCGTCATCGGCGTCGCGACGCGGCACCCCATGCAATTCATGTTCACCGGCGGCCTTGTTCCCGAGGAGCTCATCGAGCAGGAGGCTAACGAATTCAAGGAACAGGTCGATCGTCTCGAGACTGAATTTCGCCACGCGCTTCTCGGACGGGCCAGCAAGCTGCAATGGCGCGCGAAAATGGAGCTCGGGCCCTTGTCGGACTATGTCGCGAACGAGGCGCGAAGCGCCGACCTCCTCATAACGGAGGCGGACCAGGGCGATTCGTTTTCTCATCCTGAGACCTATCTCGACGTCGGCGATCTTCTGATGCGGGTCGGGCGACCGGTTCTCGTGGCGCCGACGGCCGTGAGCAAACTGAAACTCGAACGAGCCGTCGTCGGCTGGAAAGAGACGCCCGAGGCGCGCCGCGCCGTCTTCGACGCTCTGCCGCTGCTGAAGGAGGCCGCCAGCGTTGCGGTCGTCGAAATCGCCGGCGAAGCTGAACTGGAGGCGGCGCGCTTTCGTCTCGAGGATGTCGTGACCTGGCTGGACCGTCACGGAGTCGCCGCGGAGCCCATCGCGGCGCCCGCGAGCGCCGCCGACGCGAGCCGATTGAAGGCGATTGCGCGGGAGCAGGGGGCCGACCTGATCGTCGCCGGAGCGTTCGGCCACAGCCGTCTACGGGAATGGGTGTTCGGCGGCGTGACGAAAGATTTGTTGCTGCGTTCGGATCAATTCACGCTTTTGTCGCATTGACCGCGAATTCGGGCGCCCCACATTGATATCGGGCGGGCGGCAGCTCGCGATGGGCGGGGACTGGTCGTCTCGCAACAATCCGGCTTCGTCAGTGGGCCGTGAGCGGCGAGGCGGCCGGCGGAAGGCGCTGAGATTGGCTTGAGCATGGATCCCGATACGTCCGCGACCGCGAACGAACCCCCTTCTCGGTGGGGGGTGTTCGCTCATGCGCCGTTCGCCGTCATATGGACTGTCAGCACGATCGGCCTGATCGGGATCGCGATGAACGACACAGCGTCGGGCTGGCTGATGACCAGTCTGAGCGCCGATCCGTTTTCCGTCTCGTTGGTGCAAGTCGCGACCAGCTTGCCGATGTTTCTGTTCATACTGCCGGCCGGCGCGCTCGCCGACATCATCGACGCGCGCCGTTTCCTCATCATCAACTCGATCGCAATCGCGGTGCTGATGACGGGTTTCGCATCGCTCGTTTTCCTGAATCTGGCGACCCCCGTTTCCCTGCTGGTGACGACGTTCGTGTTGAGCGGGGCCTGGGCGCTGAACGCGCCGGCTTGGCTGTCGATCATCCCGCTTCTCGTGCCCAAGGAGGAATTGGACGGCGCCATCTCCGCCAACAGCATCGGCTACAACATCAGCCGCGCCGTCGGCCCCGCTCTCGGGGGCCTCGTCATCGCCGCGTTCGGCCTGTCCGCGCCGTTCTGGATCTTCGCCGCCGCCAATGTAGTGGCGATCGCGGGATTGCTGTGGTGGCGCGAGCCGCGCAAGAGCGCGGAGAGCTTACCCGCGGAGCGGTTGACCAGCGCGGTTCGCACGGGCCTTCGCCACGCGGCGAACAATCCGCACCTGCGCGCGACGTTGGTTCGCACCGTGGCGATCTATCCGTTCGCCAGCGCCTATTCGGCGCTGTTGCCGCTTATCGCCCGCCATCAGATGGTTCAGGGACCGGCGCTCTATGGCGTCCTGCTCTGCGCGATCAGCATCGGCGCGATCGGCGGCGCCTTCGCGCTGAAGTCGCTCAAGCATGGGCTCGGGCCGGATCGCGTCGTCGCCGTCGGGACGATCGGCACGGCGGTCGCTCTCGTCTTGTTCGGCTTGGCGCGCGAGCCGGTAATCGCTCTTTGCGCGAGCCTCATCGCCGGCGCGTCGTGGATCATCGTCCTCGCGACTCTTTACGTATCGGCCCAGGACGCGCTGCCGGACTGGGTGCGCGGACGCGGACTGGCGATTTTCCTCACCGTCATTTTCGGCGCGACGACGTTCTCCAGCGCAGTATGGGGAGAGCTTGCGGCCCTGGCGGGCTTGCCGGCCGCGCAATTCACGGCGGCGATCGGCGCGATTCTGGCCATTCCCTTGACGTGGCGTTGGAAACTGCAAACTGGCGCCGCAGTCGACATGACCCCTTCGAAGCACTGGCAGGCTCGGCCGTCGGGTGCGGAGATCGGGAATGAACAAGGACCGGTCCTGGTGACTGTCGAATATCGGATCGATGCGAAGAATCGCTCCGAGTTTCTCGACGCTCTCGAGGAAATTGGGCACGAGCGCAAACGCGACGGCGCGTTCGCTTGGCGCGTCTTCGAGGACGTCGCCAATCATGATCGCTTCGTGGAAGCGTTCCTGATCGAACTCCTGGCTCGAGCTCAAGCATCTTCGTGAGCGCGTCACCGTTGCGGACCGAATGATCGAAGATCACGTTCACGACCTGCTGACCCAAGTTCCGCATGTCGAATTTCTAGTCGCCCCGGAGCGCCGCCGAGGGCCGAAAGCGCGGCGCGCGCCGCGAGCAAGGAGCTGAGAGATGCGTGTTCTCGTCGTGTTCGCGCATCCGCTAGAGACCAGTTTCGTCGCCGGGCTGCACCGGCGGGTCGTCGAGATCCTGCGCTCGCGCGGCCACGAAGTCGACGATCTCGATCTCTACGCGGAAAAGTTCAATCCCGTGTTGTCGCGCGAGACGCTCCTCAACTATCTCGACGTTTCGAAGAATCGCGCCGAGGTCGTCCCCTATGTCGAGCGGGTGCTCGCCGCCGACGCCCTCGTGCTGCTCTTCCCCGTCTGGTTCGACGGCCTTCCCGCGATCCTGCATGGCTTTTTCGAACGCGTCTTCCTGCCCGGCGTCAGCTTCAAGCTCGATGAGAACGGCGTCTTTCATCCGATCCTTTGGAACATCAAACGGCTCGCCGCGGTTTGCACATACGGCGAGAGCCGCCGGCATATATCGCTCAAGGGCGATCCGCCGCGCCGCTTTGTCCGGCACAACATCGGCGGAGTGATCGCCCCCGGCGGGCGCTTCGACTATTTCGCCCACTACGATATGGACTTGACGACGGCGCCGCAGCGCGCACGTTTCCTCCAGAGGGTGACGCGCGCATTTCGCGCGTGGTAGGCCGCGCCCGCTCTTTTCTCCGCGGCTTGCGAGCGAAACCGCGCCGGCGACGACTCAGCCGGCCTTCGCCGCAAGGCCCCTTTCGGCTCCGCCGACGCCCTGCGGCAGAAATTCGGCGCCGTGAGCCTCGGCGAAATCGCGGAACGCGCTCGCCGCCGGCGACAGCGGGCGATCGGTGCGGTGAACGACGAACCACTGCCGCACGATCGGCAATCCCTCGACATCGAGACAGGCGAGCCGTCCGTCGTCGAGCTCCGCGGCGATCGTGTGGGCGGAGATCAGGGCGATGCCGAGTCCGGCCATCACGGCCTGCTTGATCGTTTCGTTGGAGCCGAGCTCCATCCCGAGTTGCACGCGCCGGATTTCGGTGTCGCCGATGAAATATTCGAACAGCGACCGTGTTCCCGAACCGGGTTCGCGAAAAAGAAACGCTTCGCCCGCCAATTGCTGACGGACGATGCGGCCGGCGCCGGCGAGCCGATGGCCGGGAGGCGCGATCATCACGTAAGGATGCGGCCCGAGCGCGACCTTCGCGACGGGCATATCGGCCGGCGGACGTCCGGCGAGCGCGATTTCGACGTCCATGGCCCGCAGCGAATCGATCGTTTGCGCGCGATTGCCGATCTGGAAGCGCAATTCGAGCTTGGGATGGCGCGCCAGAAAGCCGGCGATCAAGCGCGGGGCGAAATATTTGGCGGTGGAGACCGCGCCGACCGACAGCCGTCCGCCCTGACCTGTCTTGACCGCGTGCATCGCCTCGACGAATTCGCGCACCGCGCGCTCGATGCCTGCGGCCAATTCGAGCGCGACCCGACCCGCCGTGTTGAGGCGCAATCCGGCCGAAGTGCGATCGAACAGGGGCAATCCGACCGCGCTCTCCAGCCCTTTGAGCCGCGCGGTCAGCGCGGCCGGGGTCATGTTGAGATCGGCCGCCGCGCCGACCAGCGAGCCGGCCTCGGCGATGGCCCGCAGGGTCTGGATTTGTTGCAACGTCAAAGAGCGGATGGCGACAATCCTCGGCGACGCATTCAAAAATTTCTAATGGAACCAAAAAATAAGTCAGTTTTCTTTGAGGCGCAAGTCCTCATATTCGCATCTGTCACGGAACCGGCCCGGCGAGGTCGGCGGCGGGGGAGGAAAAGGAGCAGCCATGACCGAAATCGAAACGATAGGTCAGGATCTAGGCGAGTTTCTGAGCCGCCACGGCGCGCCGGACCCGGCCCGAGTCGTGAAGGCCTTCGCGCGGGCCGCGATCCCGGTCGCCCATCTCATTCGGCGCGGCCCGCTGGCCGGCGCGATGGAAGCCGCAGTCGGCGCCGTCAATCCCGACGGCGACGTCCAGAAGGCGCTCGACCTCTTCGCCGACAAGACGTTCGAACAGGGTTTGCGCGGCTGCGGCGTTCGCGCCTTCGTGTCCGAGGAGCGCGACGCCCCGACGATCGTCGATCCCGAGGGCGCGCTGCTCGTCGCGATCGATCCGCTCGACGGATCGTCCAATATCGACGCCAACGTTTCCATCGGCTCGATCTTTTCCGTGCTCGACGCCCCCGCGGGCGGCGGCGCGCGGGCGGACGATTTCCTGCAGCCGGGGAACCGGCAACGCGCCGCGGGCTTCGTGATCTATGGGCCGCGGACTTGCTTTGTCTTCAGCACCGGCGCGGGAACGCAAGTGGCGACGCTCGATCCAGACACCGGGACATTCCGAATGTCGCGGCTGAATCTTCACATTCGCGAGGGCTCCGCCGAATTCGCGATCAACGCCTCGAACTCCCGGCATTGGCCCGAACCGGTCCGCGCTTATATCGACGATTGCGTGATGGGCGAGGAGGGGCCGCGCGGCAAGAATTTCAACATGCGCTGGGTCGCCTCGATGGTGGCCGACGCCTATCGCATCATGGTGCGCGGCGGCATCTATCTCTATCCGGACGACGCGCGCGCCGGCTACGCCAAGGGGCGGCTGCGGCTTCTCTACGAAGCCAATCCGATCGCCATGCTGGTCGAGCAGGCGGGCGGGCTGGCGATCGACGGCGTCAATCGCATTCTCGACATCGCGCCCACGAGCATCCACGCGCGCACCCCCTTCATCTTCGGCTCGACCGACAAGGTCGAGCGGGTCAAACGCTATTTTCTCGAAGGCGACCATACCGCAGAGCGCTCGCCCCTGTTCGGCAAGCGCGGCCTGCTGCGCAGCTGACGTTCGATCGAAGGAAAGCCCGATGTCCCTCAAATACCCGATCATCGCGATAACCGGCTCGTCCGGCGCCGGCACGACGTCGGTCAAGCGCACCTTCGAGCAGATATTTCGCCGCGAGAAGGTCGAGCCCGTCTACATCGAGGGCGACTCGTTCCATCGCTGGAACCGCGCGGAAATGCGCGAGCAGATGAAGCAGGCCGGCGAGAAGGGCGACCACCACTACAGCCATTTCGGCGCCGACGCGAACCTGCTCGAAGAGCTCGAGAAGACGTTCGCCGAATACGCCGCCACCGGCGGCGGCAGGACGCGCCATTATATCCACGACGCCGACGAGGCCGACATCCACGGCTGTTCGCCGGGCACGTTCACGCCCTGGCGCGAATTCGAGCCGGGATCGGACCTGCTGTTCTACGAAGGCCTGCACGGCTGCGTCGTCACCGACAAGGTGAACCTCGCCCGGCATGCCGACATGAAGATCGGCGTCGTCCCCGTCATCAATCTCGAATGGATCCAAAAGCTGTATCGCGATCGATCGGCGCGCGGCTATTCGACCGAGGCGGTGACCGACACGATCCTTCGGCGCATGCCCGATTATCTCAACTACATCTGTCCGCAATTTTCGGAGACCGACATTAATTTCCAGCGCGTGCCGACCGTCGACACTTCCAATCCGTTCATCGCGCGATGGATCCCGACGCCGGACGAATCGATGGTGGTCATCCGGTTCCGCAATCCGCGCGGCATCGACTTCCCCTATCTGCTCTCCATGATCGACGGCAGCTTCATGAGCCGCGCCAATTCGATCGTGATTCGCGGCGGCAAGCTCGACATCGCGATGCAGCTGATCCTGACGCCGATGATCCTGAAACTCGTGGAACGCCGTCGGCGCGCGATGTGAGTGTAAAACGCGGAGAGGTCAGATTATGAACGCGATTGAAAAGACGACGACGCCGGCGGTCCCGCACGCGGTCATGGCCAATGCGATCCGCTTCCTCGCGATCGACGCGGTGGAGCGCGCCAAATCCGGCCATCCCGGCATGCCGATGGGCATGGCCGACGTCGCCACGGTTCTGTTCACTCGCGTGATGAAATTCGATCCCGCGGCGCCGTTTTGGCCCGATCGCGACCGCTTCGTGCTGTCGGCGGGGCACGGCTCGATGCTGCAATACGCGGTCCACTACCTCGTCGGCTATCCCGACATGACGATCGACGAGATCAAGCGCTTTCGCCAGCTCGGCGCGAAGACGGCGGGCCATCCCGAATACGGGCACGCGCTGGGCGTCGAGACGACGACCGGGCCGCTCGGCCAGGGCCTGGCGACGGCGGTCGGCATGGCGATCGCCGAGCGCGCTCTGGCCGCCCGTTTCGGCGCCGAACTCGTCGATCACTACACCTACGTCATCGCCGGCGACGGCTGCCTGATGGAAGGCGTCAGCCAGGAAGCGATCGACCTGGCCGGGCACTTGAAACTCAGCCGGCTCATCGTGCTCTGGGACGACAACAAGATCACCATCGACGGCAGCACCGCGCTGTCCACGAGCACGGATCAACGCGCGCGCTTCGAGGCCTCCGGCTGGAGCACCCTAGCGGTCGACGGGCACGATTCGGGCGCGCTGAAAGCCGCGCTCGACGCGGCCAAGACACATTCGCGCCCGACCCTCATCGCCTGCCGCACCACGATCGGCTTCGGCGCGCCCGGCAAGCAGGGATCGGAATCGACCCATGGCGCGCCGCTCGGCGCAGCCGAGATCGAAGCGGCGCGGGCCAATCTGGGCTGGCCGTGGCCGCCCTTCGAGATTCCCGCGGACTGCCTGGCTGCCTGGCGGGCCGCCGGCCGGCGCGCCGAACCGCAGCGCGAACTGTGGGAGGCGCGGCTCGCCGCGAGCCCGGAGCGCGAACGCTTCGCGCGGGCTCTGTCGGGCGAGATCCCCGCGGAGTTTTCGGCGCGCATGGCCGATTTCAAGGCGGGCCTCGTCGCCAAGGCGCCGTCGGTGGCCACGCGCAAGGCTTCGGAAATGGCCCTCGAAGTCATCAACGCCGCGATCCCGACGACGCTCGGCGGATCGGCCGACCTCACCCATTCCAACCTGACGATCACCAAGGGCATGGCCTCGCTCGCCGCAGGCGATTTCTCGGGCCGCTACGTGCGCTACGGCATCCGCGAATTCGGCATGGCGGCGGCGATGAACGGCCTCGCCCTGCACGGCGGTTTCATTCCCTATGGCGGAACGTTCCTCGTCTTCTCCGACTATGCGCGCGGCGCCATTCGTCTCTCCGCGCTGATGGGCAAGCAGGTGATCTACGTCCTCACCCACGATTCCATCGGCCTGGGCGAAGACGGCCCGACGCACCAGCCGGTCGAGCACGTCGCGATGCTGCGCGCGACGCCGAACCTGCATGTGTTCCGTCCCTGCGACGCGGTGGAGACCGCCGAGTGCTGGGAGCTGGCGCTGGCCGCGAGCGAGACGCCGTCCGCGCTCGTTCTGTCGCGCCAGAATCTGCCAACCCTGCGCAAGGCGCACGAGGTCAACAGCAGCGCGCTTGGCGCCTACGTCCTGCGCGAAGCCGACGGTCCCAGGGATCTGACGCTCATCGCGACGGGATCGGAAGTCGCGCTCGCGGTCGAGGCCGCGGCCGCTCTTCTCAAGGTCGGAAAGCGCGCGGCGGTCGTCTCGATGCCGTGCTGGGACCTCTTCGAGAGCCAGCCCGAGAGCTATCGCCGCCAAGTGCTGGGAACGGCGCCGCGCATCGCCATCGAAGCGCTCTGCCGGCTCGGCTGGGATCGCTGGATCGGCGAACGCGGCGCCTTCATCGGCATGCCGGGCTTCGGCGCCAGCGCGCCGGCGCCCGATCTCTACAAGCATTTCGGCATCACCGTCGACGCGATCGTCGCGACGGCGGCGACGCTAACGCCCTGAGGAGGGGTTCGACCGCCGCCTCAAATCGCCGCCTCGCGCTTCGCGTTTCGAGGCGGACGACAGCCAACCGGCCCGCAACTCGGCCGTTCGACGACGGCCAAACGTTTGGAGAGAAAATCATGGATCAGTCAGACCGCTACGCCAATTTGAAGCTCTCGGAGAAGCAACTGATCGAAGGCGGCCGCCACGTTCTGTGCGCCTATATCATGAAGCCGAAGGAAGGCTTCGGCAATTACCTCCAGACGGCGGCGCATTTCGCGGCCGAATCCTCCACCGGCACCAATGTCGAAGTCTCGACCACCGACGATTTTACACGCGGAGTCGATGCGCTCGTTTACGAAATCGACGAAGCCAAACAGATCACGAAGATCGCCTATCCCATCGAATTGTTCGACCGCAACGTGATCGACGGACGGGCGATGATCGCCTCCTTCCTGACCCTCACCATCGGCAACAACCAGGGCATGGGGGATGTCGAATATGGCAAGATGCACGATTTCTACGTGCCGCCGGCCTATCTGAAACTGTTCGACGGACCTGCGACCACCATCAAGGATCTCTGGCGCGTGCTCGGCCGTCCGGTGGTGAACGGCGGCTTCATCGTCGGCACGATCATCAAGCCGAAACTCGGCCTGCGTCCGCAGCCCTTCGCCAACGCCTGCTACGATTTCTGGCTGGGCGGCGATTTCATCAAGAACGACGAGCCGCAGGGCAATCAGGTCTTCGCGCCGTTCAAGGAGACCGTCCGCGCGGTCGATGACGCCATGCGCCGCGCCCAGGACAAGACCGGCCAGGCCAAATTGTTTTCGTTCAACATCACCGCCGACGATCATTACGAAATGATCGCGCGCGGCGAATATATCCTCGAGACCTTCGCCGACAACGCCGACCATGTCGCCTTCCTGGTCGACGGCTATGTCGCGGGTCCCGCCGCCATCACCACGGCGCGCCGCAGTTTCCCGAAACAATACCTGCACTATCATCGCGCAGGACACGGCGCCGTGACCTCGCCGCAATCGAAGCGCGGCTACACCGCTTTCGTCCTGTCGAAAATGGCGCGCCTGCAAGGCGCTTCGGGCATCCACACCGGCACGATGGGCTTCGGCAAAATGGAAGGCGAAGCCGCCGACAAGGCGACGGCCTACATGATCACCGAGGACAGCGCCGACGGGCCGTTCTACCATCAGGAATGGCTCGGCATGAACCCGACCACGCCGATCATTTCCGGCGGCATGAACGCGCTGAGAATGCCGGGATTCTTCACCAACCTCGGCCATTCCAACCTGATCATGACGGCGGGGGGCGGCGCCTTCGGCCATATCGACGGCGGCGCGGCGGGCGCGGTTTCCCTGCGGCAGGCGGAACAATGCTGGAAGTCCGGCGCCGATCCGGTGGAATTCGCCAGGGAGCACCGCGAATTCGCCCGCGCCTTCGAGAGCTTCCCGCACGACGCCGACGCGCTGTTCCCGGGCTGGCGCGCCAAGCTCGGCAAGGCGGCCGCCTGAGGCGTCTTGCCATGACGGGGCGGCGTCGGCGATCCGGGCGCGGGCGGAAGGGCCCGCCCGCGCCAGGCCAACCGCTGCTTCGCCGGGCTTGACGCGGAATTGACAATCGATCAGCTCATGACCACCGAGGCCGAGGACATCCGCCAGAGCCGCGTGTTCCAGCAACAGGAGAAGGGCGCATGACGCCACCGGTTCTCATCGCCCCCTCAATTCTGTCGGCCGACTTTTCCAAGCTCGGCCAGGAAGTGCGCGACGTCGTCTCGGCCGGCGCCGATTGGATCCATCTCGACGTAATGGACGGGCATTTCGTTCCCAACATCACCTTTGGCCCGCCGGTCGCGGCGGCGCTGCGCCCCCACACGGACAAAGTGTTCGACTGCCATTTGATGATCGAGCCGGCCGATCCCTATCTCGAGGCCTTCGCCAAGGCGGGCTGCGACGTCATCACGGTGCATGTCGAGGCCTGCAAGCACCTCGACCGCTCGCTGCAGGCAATTCGCGCGCTCGGCAAGAAGGCGGGCGTGTCGCTCAATCCCGCGACGCCGGCCGAGACGATCGAATACGTGCTCGATCGGCTCGATCTCGTCCTGCTGATGACGGTCAATCCCGGCTTCGGCGGTCAGGCGTTCATCCCCGCGGTCGTCGAAAAGATCGCGCGGGTCAAGCGCATGATCGGCGCGCGGCGAATCGACATCGAGATCGACGGCGGCGTGACCCCGGAGACCGCGCCGCTGGTCACCCGCGCCGGCGCGAACGTCCTGGTCGCGGGATCGGCGGTCTTCAAGGGCGGACCCGCCGCCTACGCCAGCAATATCGAGGCGATCCGCGTCGCGGCTGCGCGCGCGCCGCTTGCGCGCAGCCAAGCAAGGTAGCTAAGCTCTCGCGATGACCGAAAACACCGCGATCCTCATCACCGGCGCCTCGCGCGGCATCGGGCGCGCCGCGGCGCTGCTCGCTTGCGCGCGCGGCTGGTCGGTCGGCGTTAATTATCTGCATGACGAGGACTCGGCCCACGAAGTCGTCGAGGCGATCGCGCGCGCCGGCGGCAAGGCGGTCGCGTTGCGCGGCGACGTCGCCGACGAGGACGACGTCCTCGCGATGTTCGAGGGCGCGACGCGCGCGCTCGGGCCCCTTCGCGGCGTCGTCGTCAACGCCGGAATCGTCGCGCCGACGTCGCGCCTCGTCGACATGAGCGCCGAGCGCATGCGGCGGGTGTTCGAGGTCAACATCCTCGGCGCCTATCTGACCGCGCGCGAGGCGGCGAGGCGGATGTCGAGGAGCCTCGGGGGCGCCGGCGGCTCGATGGTCCTCATTTCGTCCGCCGCGGCTCGACTCGGCTCCCCCGGCCTTTACGTCGATTACGCCGGATCGAAGGGCGCGATCGACACGCTAACCCTCGGCCTGGCCAAGGAGCTGGCGCTCGAAGGCGTGCGCGTCAACGCGATCCGGCCGGGCCTGATCGACACCGAAATCCACGCCAGCGGCGGCGAACCCGATCGCGCGTTCAAGCTCGGCGCGACGGCGCCTCTGGGCCGGCCGGGGACGCCCGAGGAGGTCGCCGAGGCGATCGTCTGGCTGCTCAGCGACGCCGCCTCCTACGTCACCGGCGCCATTCTCGACGTGGCCGGGGGCCGCTAGCGGTCGAAACCAAGCGCTTGGCGGCGAAGTCACGGGGCGGCTTTGGAGGGTGAGCGGCCGCGACCTTATCGATTCAAAGATTTGCAGACGAAGTTTCTAAGCCCCGCGCTCAGCGACGAGCGTCGCGGCAAATTGCGGATAGGTCTCGGCGAGTTCTTCGCTCACGCGTCCACGCAACAGCGCAAGCGTTTGCGAATCGGGCTCAACGGTCGTCGGCACGAAGGTCGGCGCATCGTACTCAAACCCCGTGTTCGCTTTGACATCGGCGCTGGACACGCCGCGATGCACGCTCCGCAGCCGAAAGCGTTTGCGCTCTTTGTCAAATTCAAACAGCGCCAGTCCTGTAAGCAGCGCGTATGGGCCGCCATTGCGAACGATGCCCTCGCTTGTGCCGGGCGCGCTGATGAAATCAATTTTATCGACAAACACGCGAGGCGAATGCTCCTCGCGAAACAAGATCACACGCGGCACGACGTAATAGAGAAACGCCGATCCGAAAGAGCCCGGCCAGCGCACGATGGTCTGGGGATAATCGCCGATCCCGACGAGATTGACATTGGCCTGGCCATCGATCTGTCCGCCGCCGAGAAAGAAGGCGTCGATGCGGCCTTGCGCGGCGCAGTCAAACAGTTCGAAGGCGCCGTTCGTGAAGAAATTGTGCTCGCGCGATCCGAGCACGGCGATGCGGATCCGCTCAAGCCCACGCGCTTCGTTGCGAGCCCGCAGCAACATCGCGCCAGCGGCCGGAATCGGCGAAGAGGCCCCGACGGCGACCGTGCGGACGCCTGTCAACAACTGCGCAATGGCGGCGATCAGGATTTCGCGTGACGTGGCTTGACGAGGGCTCACGCCACTGCCTCGGGCCGGCGCACGAAGGCTTGCGTATAGGCCGCAAAGCCCTCGACCGATCTCGCCATGCGGGCGTATCGCGCAACTTCGGCGTCATCAACGGGATATTCACCCCATAACCCGAGCGGCCAAGCTCCATTGCGCGCCTGCGCGATCGCGGTCACGTAGAGCGCCGGCAGAACGCCGGCGGCGGAATTCTCGTCCGCAAGCAGCGAGGTCTCGCGGATACGCTCCACCGTGACCAACGTCGCCTTCGCGGCATAGGCCATTGTCGCGAGTTCAGCTTGACGCCCGATCCGGACATTGCCGAAGCGATCCGCCTCTGGCGCATGAAACAACGCGACATCGGGACGTATCGCCGGGACAACGACGATCGGATCATCTGGCGCGAACGGATTGCCGATGATCTTCCAGTCCGGTCGAGCCTTCATCAAATCGCTGCCGATTATGCCGCGGATCGGCAGAAACGGGACGCCTTTCTGACCCGCCGTGAGACCAGCCAATACCGCAGGACACGTCGCGTCCATCAGTCGGAAGGCTCCCGCGCGCACGCCTTCGGCGAAACGGGGCGCTCCGCCAGCCTCGCCCAGGGTCACGGCGCTGGTTTCGATTGATCTGACGAGACCCGCGCCGATCAGCATATCGGCTTGCATGCCGCTGATCGGTACGCAGACGAGGTGAAGATTCCTGGGGCCAGCAGCGATTATCGCCGCTGTCGCAGCCATCGCGACGCCGGAGCGATCAGCGGGAACCGCAAGCGACGCGCCATCTCGAACCTGGGCCGCAAGAGCTTCGAGGGAAACGAAGTTTTCCATGTCGTCCTCACATCGCAAAAGGCTGTCGCGCGGTCTTGCGAATGTCAATGCTGCCTCGAGCCGAGCCGCCTCGTCGAAACAACCGGACGCACGGTTTGAATTTGCGCAAAGTTGCAGTCCGTAGACGCGGGACGCCAGTTTATCGAGTTCGCCCGCATCGCGCGAACGCGCGCGGGAAGCGAACCCTGCTTAGCTCCCGCGCAAACAGGGCTGGCTTTCGCCTGAACGAATCTTGGCGCGCGTTTCCGATCTTTTCATCGCGCCTGGGATCGCCGCCCAGCCTATTCCACGGTCTCCGCCTTCGCTTTCCGTCCTCTACGCTCTCCAATCCAAGTCTCGAACCCGGCATAAATTTTATATTAGTTGAATGTGAGTGCGATTCGCAGTAATCGATCTGTGTTGGTTGTCATCTGAGCGTTGACCATACTGCCGACGCAAGGAGCGGCGGTTCAACGCGCGACAGCACAACGAAGACGCAATGTTGTTGAATACGACGACATTGGCGAACATCGACGCTAAGCGGTGACGTTACATGAACGTGCAATACGGCGCGAAGGAGGCGCCGCGCCAAAGCCGCTAGCTGAGTGCTTCGGAACACGAGATACGCTCCGATTGCGGATGTTTGCCTGTCCCGCGACTGCTAACGTAATAGATGTCGACTTTTAGACCCGCGAAGCCGAGCCGAATTCGTTGCCGCTAAACGAATACGTGCGAATGCGTGTTAAGAAGAACTCGACTCCGCTCAGTGTCTAGTGTTCAGCAGGTGAACAGACAAATCCAGCGGAGGCGATCATGAAACAACTTCGCTTGACTATAGTGGCGCTATTGTGGTTGTCTTCTGCGGCTTACGGCGGAAGTGGAAATTGCCTTGCCGCCGCGACCTCGCCGGGCGGCGGCCAGCGTCCCGCCATCGATTCGACGGATCCGAGACCGTCGGGCCATATCGTCCAAAACGCGAACGAATGCGCGCCGGACCAAGCGGAGGCTGTTTGGGGCGCCCACACCAATCTTCTCGGATATTCTTGCTACAATAATCCAAACGGAGGCTGACGCGCCGGCGGGCGTCGTCGATCGGGCGCTTGCCGCGGGCCGATGAGGATCTCAGGCGCCGACTTCGGGGCGACGCCGCCTGCTACGTCGCCGGCGCCATTCTCCACGTGGCAGGCGGGCGCTATTGTAGGCACAGGCGACGAGCGCGCCTCTCCCCGCCTCGGCGATTCTTCGTAAACAAAGCCTCCACGCGCCGGGCGCAGTCGGCGCCGGCGTCTACAGTTCGGCCGCCGATCATAGCCGCCGATCATAGAGGCGTCGTCGGCATTGACAGCGGGCGCCGTTTGGTCCTAGTTGTCACCGAATGGTGACACATCTCGCAAAGCCCGGCTTGGCCCGCGACTCGGGCGCGATGCGCGTGCGCATCCTCGAGGCGGTGGGGCGGATGATCGTGCGCGACGGGCTGGCGGCGATCGGCGTCAACGCGCTCGCGCGCGAGGCCGGTTGCGACAAGGTTCTCATCTACCGATATTTCAGCGACCTCGAGGGCGTCTATGCCGCCTACGCGGCGCAGAGCGACTTCTGGTGGAGCGTCGACGACTTGACGCGCGGCATCGACCCGTCGCGGACGCCGGCGGCCGAGGCGATGAAGACGATTCTGCGGCGCCACGCTCAGGCGCTGCGCGCGCGGCCGGTGACGCTGGCGGTGCTGGCGGCCGAGCTTACGAACCGCACTCGGCTCGTCGTCGCTCTGGAGGCGGTGCGCGAACGGCGCGCGCTGGAGTTATCGGCGTGGATCGCCGAACGCTACCGGCTGCCTGCGACCGCGGACGTCGAAGCCGTCGCCATGCTGCTCGGCGTCGCGGTCAACTACCTGGCCGTGCGCGCGCGGACCCTTCGCGTGATGGGCGGCGTAAAGATAAAGACCGACGGCGACTGGAAACGGATCTTCGCGGCCATCGACACGCTGATCGACGGCATTTTGCGCGCCGAGTGATTTTTTTTTGCCCAAAGGTCACTTACCGGTGACAAACAGAAGGAGAACATTCATGACGGTTCTGACCTCGAGCAGGCGTGACGCGCTGGCCTTCGGCGGCGCCACGATCTTTTTGGCGTCGATGGGCGGAATGCTGCGCGCCGCCGACCCTGTGGGCCGCCCATTGCCGGAAGGGGACGCCTATGCGCCCTGGCGGCTTTGGAACGATCCCTCGATCGCCGGCACGCCGTTGGCGCTCGTCGCCGCCGGCGTTCTCGCCGCCAACCCGCACGACACCCAACCCTGGCTGTTCGGCGTGAGCGCGAACGGCATCGAGATCTTCGCCGATCTGTCGCGCAACCTCGGGGCAATGGACGTCTACGTGCGCGAGATGCATCTGGGTCTCGGCTGCGCGATAGAGAACATGCGGCTTGCCGCGGGTCCCAATGGTTACGCCGTCGAGGTCGAGGCGACGCCGGGATCACTGACGGCGCTTGACGAGCGGGAAGCGCCGGTTCACGCCGCGACCCTGCGCCTGACGCGGCGTGAGCGCACGGCGCCGGATTCGCTTTATCGCGCCATCCCCAATCGTCACACCAACCGCTACGCCTACGATCGCGACAGGGCGCTGCCGGAAGACTGGCGCCGTTTCGCCAGCCACGCCGACGCCGGTGACGACGTTCGCGTGTTCCTGTTTGAGGATGGGGAGCCGCGTCGTCTCTTCGACGCCGCCGTTGTCGAGGCCACCCAGGCCATTATCGCCGACAAGACCATGATAGCTGACAGCGACCGCTGGTTCCGCAACTCGAGCGCGGAGATCGACGCGCATCGCGACGGGCCGACGCTGGACGCAGCCGGTCTGTCTTCCCTCACGCTGCTGTTTGCCCGTCTGTTTCCGGTCTCTCCCGAGACGAGCCACAAGGCCTGGCTGGACCAAACGCGCGATGTCCAGCTCGCGAGCGCGCGGGTGGCCGGCCTCATCGCTGTGCGCGACCGCTATGACCGGGTAAGCGCGATCGCGGCCGGCCGCCGCTTGGCAACGCCTGCATTTGAGCGCCACGGCGCAGGGCGTGGCGATGCAGCCGCTCAACCAACCCGTCGAGATGATCGACCGCGAGAGGCAAGCCGGGCGTGGCCCGAGCTGGGCGGCGCGCTTGGCGCGTCTGACGGGCGCCGATTGGCAGGCGACGTTTTCATTCCGCGCAGGCTACGCGCCGGAAACGGCGCCCGAGAGTCCCCGCCGACGCCTGAAGGATGTGCTGAGACTGTAGCGACCTGCGATTACGTGATGGACGAAGATCCGGTCAGTGGAAGGCCGGATGCACGAAGATGACGATGGTCAGCGCCATGCCGATAGAGAAACTCGCCGTGCGCAGAGGCTGCCGGTCCATCAGGTAGAACGCCATGTGGGCGAGCCGGGCGAGGATGAAGGCGAGGGCGAGCCAGCCCACGGTCGCGTTGGCGCCCTCGACGATATGCGAAACGAACACCGCCGCGGCGAAGAACGGAAAAGCCTCGAGGCCGTTGAGATGCGCGCCATAGGCGCGCGCGGCAAGCCCTTCGAGGGCGGCGACGCCGAGCCTCGGCGCGCGCGGATTGAGTTTGCTCGCAGCGAGCCCGTAGGGAACATAGGGCAGGAGGGCGGCGACGAATACGCACCAAAAGGCGATGGTCATGAGAGTGTCCCCCGGGATGAAACGACGCGCCATGACCCTATCGCGACGCGCTCGGCGACGATAGGGAGGGCGCGTCAGGCTTTCCCGGAAGCGGCCGTTGACTTTGGCGATGTCCGGAGCGCCGAATACGCGGGTCGATCCGATTCCCACGCGATCGTCCCTTATTGCGAGGCGCCTCGATGAACTTTCGCCTTTTCGTTCTCGTCTTCCTGTTGGCGCCCGGCCTCGACCAGGCGCGCGCGCAAAACGACGCCGCGGCGACGCATCCGGCCTATTCGGGCGCCCCTTCGGTCGACGGCGGCAAATGTTGCGCGAGCCTCCTCGAAGTGCGCGACAACATCGATCGGCTGGATCGGCAAATCATCGAGCTGATGGCCGAGCGCGGAAAATACGTCGCCGAGGCCGGCCGCTTCAAGGCCGATCCCGCCGCAGTCAGCGCCCCAGCGCGCGTCGAGGCGATCATCGCCAAGGTCAAGACGATCGCCAGGGAAGACGGCCTCGCGGAAAGCGTCGCCGAACGCAGCTATCGCGCGATGATCGCCGCGTTCGAGGATTACGAGCGGGAGGAATGGACGCGCCGCAATGCGGGCGGGGCGGCGCCGACGAAATGAGCGGGCTGGGAACCCGCCGTATCTCGGCCGACCCGCCTCAAAGCGCAAAACTCGTCACGCCGCCCGGCTCGCGCTCGCGGCCTTCGCTGGTAGTCTGACCACGTCTGCGGCGCCCGCCGGCCGGCCGACCTGGAACTGGCCGATCAGGCTGGCGAGTTGCTCCGTCTCCTGCGACATCGAATGGCTCGCCGCCGTCGACTGCTCGACCATCGCCGCATTCTGCTGCGTCACCTGATCCATCTGGTTGATCGCGAGGTTGACTTGCTCGAGCCCCGTCGACTGCTCCTCGGCGCCGGCGGCGATGCCGACGACGACGGCGTTAATCTCGGTCACTTGCGCCACGATGCGCTCAAGCGACTTGCCGGTTTCAGCCACCAGCGCGACGCCCTGGCTGACCTGGGTCGCGGAGGTCGAGATCAGACCCTTGATCTCCTTGGCCGCTTCAGCCGAGCGCTGGGCGAGCGCGCGCACTTCGGCGGCCACCACCGCGAAGCCGCGGCCGGCGTCGCCGGCCCGCGCCGCCTCGACCCCGGCGTTCAGGGCGAGCAGATTGGTCTGGAACGCGATCTCGTCGATCACGCCGATGATCTGGCTGATCTGTTGCGACGACTTCGCGATGTCGCCCATCGCGACAACCGCCTTGCTCACCACGCCGCCGCTCTTTTCGGCGTCGATCCTGGCGGCGGCCACGACCTCGCGGGCATGGACCGCGCCTGTGGCCGCCTTCCTCGCCGTGGCGGTGATCTCGTCGAGCGCGGCGGCCGTCTCCTCGAGGCTCGCGGCCTGCTGCTCGGTGC
Source organism: uncultured Alphaproteobacteria bacterium (assembly GCA_963842835.1). Taxonomy (GTDB): domain Bacteria; phylum Pseudomonadota; class Alphaproteobacteria; order Rhizobiales; family Beijerinckiaceae; genus Roseiarcus. Next base: position 46,106 of record CAWJIB010000004.1, read on the forward strand.
GGCGCGACAGGTCGTCGGCGGCCGTCGAGATTTCGTGCGACCCGGAATGGATCGCGCCCGTTCTGCCGGTCACGCCCGCCATCGCCTCTTCAAGCTGCGCGATCGCCGTATTGAAGTCCGTCCGGAGCTTGCGATAGGCGTCGGGAATGTCCGACGACATCCGGTAGGTCAGATCCTTCGCTGCGAGCCTGGCCAGACCGGCGCCGAGCGACGTTACAGCCTGTTCCGCCTGAGCGCGTTGATCGGCCTCGTGGCTTTCCCGGGTTGCGCGCTCCGCTTCGAGCAGGGACCGCGCAGCCTCCGCTTCGGCGTCCATGCGTCGCTTCTCGATCGCCGCCGCTTTGAAGTTTTCGACGGCGGCGGCCATCAGGCCCAGTTCATCGGCCTGCCCCGCGGCGGGAACGTCGAGATCGGTTTCGCCGGCGGCCAATTTCCTCATCGCATTGGTCATGCCGGATATCGGCCTGGCGATCCCCCGATAAAGGCCCCAACCCACAAACAGGGAGCAGATCATCGCGACGATCCCGCCGACGATTTGGGCGTTCTTGACGAAGGCGAGGGCGCTCGCCTGCGCGTCCTGACTGCTTTTCAAGGAGGCGCCGACGACCGACCGCGCGTTTTCCAGCGCCTCGCGGAACTTTTGCATCAGAGCGCTGCTCTTCGGCGATTTGGCGATTTCGATCGCTTGTTCGACCGTGGCGGGGTCGCGCGTCAACTGAACTTCGGGATCGCCGACCTCTCGCTGCCAATTCGCGGCGGCGTCCGCCAACTTCGTCAGGGCGTCCACGGCGCTGGCGCTGTCGGGAGAGGCAAGGGCGTCGCTGCGCGCCTTGGCGAGCGTTTCTTCGAACAGCTTGGTCGCGGCCGCATAGAGATTGGCGTGTCGTTCGACCCGGATGAGGATGAATCCCCGCGCCGTTTGCGATTGATCGTAGCGCGCCGCGGCCAGCTGCTCGAGATCGATGAGCACGGCGTGCGCCGCGACATTGGCCGCCTCCGCGCTTTCCACCCGAGCCAAGGCGGCGAAAATCGCCGCGCTCACCGCCGCGAATATCGCCAGGATGCAGGCGAAGCCGATGATGAGCTTGTGGGCGATACGCACGTTGGCGAGACGCATTGGCGCGATCTCCGGGCTTGGCGGGGGGATACATGCCGGATCGAAACCGGCGCGCCAGAACGACAGCATGTCTGGAAGGCCCGAACGGCGGCCGTTCCAATCTGGATGGCTGCAAAGTGACGAGACCGGGTTACATTTGGGTTAACGTCGCGACGCGACCGTCGGGGCCTTGTCGGCCGGACCCGCGCCTTGCAGGTTCAGCCGCCCGCTCGCACGACGCTCGTCACCCCGTCGACGACGAACTGCACCGCCAGCGCCGCGAGCACGACGCCGAGCATGCGCGTCAGCACGACATTGCCGGTCGTTCCCAGCAGGCGCGAGACGCGCTCGGCGGCGAGGAAGGTGACAAAGATCACCGCCACGACCAGCGCGACGGTCGCCATAAGGCCGGCGAGCGCCATCCAGTCGCCGCCGGCGCGTCCGGCCAGCAGCATCGTCGCGGTGATCGAGCCGGGGCCTGCCATTAGCGGGATAGCCAGCGGAAAGGCCGCGACATTGCGGATATGGTCGATCGAAACGGCATCGTTCGCCAGCTCGCTCTTGCGTTCGGCTTGCAGCGCGAAGACCATGTCGAAGGCGATGTAGAACAGCAACAGGCCGCCGGCGATGCGGAAGGCCGGAATCGAGATGCCGAGCGCGTCCATCACCGCCCGGCCGCCGAAGGCGAAAGCGGCGAGAATGGCGAAGGCGATGAGGCAGGCGCGCAGCGCGACCTCCCGCTTGGCGGCGTTGGTCATGCCGAGCGTCAGGCCGATGAAAACCGGCGCCATGCCCGGCGGATCGAGCGTCACCAGCAGCGTGACGAAGGCCGTCTTGAGAAAATCGAGCGGCATCGCCGGGCTCCTCTTTGCAGCCGATTGACGCCGTCGGCGACGAGGCGTCAAGGCCATCCTCGCCCAGCCCTGGCGCACGATTTGCCGAAATACGGGTAATGCATTGAAACAAAAACGAGAATTCAACGGCTGCGAAAGCGCGGAAGAGGTGGCGCGGCGCGGCGGAATCGGCTAGATATATGGAATCAAATTTCGCCCTAGGATGCCCCCGAATTGACTGACGACAAGGACGAGCGGCCCGCGCACGGCGGCCCCGCCGACATCAAGCCTGTTTCGATCCTCGATGAAATGAAGCGCAGCTATCTCGATTACGCGATGAGCGTGATCGTCAGCCGCGCGTTGCCCGACGTGCGCGACGGGCTGAAGCCGGTGCATCGGCGCATTCTCTATGCGATGCACGAGCTCAAGTTCACCCCCGACAAGGGCTACAACAAATCGGCGCGCACGGTCGGCGAGACGATGGGCAAGTTCCATCCGCACGGCGATCTGGCGATCTACGACGCGTTGGTGCGTATGGCGCAGGATTTTTCCATGCGCGCGCCGTTGGTCGACGGGCAGGGCAATTTCGGCTCGGTCGACGGCGATCCGCCGGCGGCCTCGCGCTACACTGAGGCGCGCCTCGAAAAAATCGCCCTGGCGCTGCTCGACGATCTCGATCTCGACACAGTCGATTTCCGCCCCAATTACGACGAAAAGGAGCAGGAGCCGGTCGTCCTGCCCGCGCGCTTTCCCAACCTGCTGGTCAACGGCGCGGGCGGCATCGCGGTGGGCATGGCGACCAACATTCCGCCGCATAACCTGGGCGAGACGATCGACGGCGTTCTCGCGCTGATGGACAGGCCCGACATCGCGATCGAAGAATTGATGGAACATATCCCCGGACCGGATTTCCCGACCGGAGGCGCGATCCTCGGGCGGGGCGGCATTCGTTCGGCCTATGCGACCGGCCGCGGCTCGATCGTCATGCGCGCCAAGGTCAATGTGGAGTCCTTGCGCAAGGATCGCGAGGCGCTGATCGTCACCGAGATCCCCTATCAGGTCAACAAGGCGACCCTGATCGAGAAGATCGCCGAGCTGGTGCGCGAGAAGCGCATCGAGGGCGTCAGCGATCTGCGCGACGAATCCGATCGCGACGGCATGCGCATCGTCATCGAATTGAAGCGCGACGCCGTCGCCGACGTCGTGCTCAATCAGCTCTGGCGCTTCACCGCGATGCAGTCGAGCTTCGGCGCCAACATGATCGCGCTGAACGGCGGCCGGCCGGAGATGCTGAACCTCAAGGACATGCTCGTCGCCTTCGTCGAGTTCCGCGAGGACGTGGTGACGCGGCGCACCAAGCATTTGCTCGCCAAGGCGCGCGACAGCGCCCATGTTCAGGTCGGTCTCGCCATTGCGGTCGCCAATATCGACGAAGTGATCCGCCTGATCCGCACCGCGCCGGACGCGGGCGCCGCGCGCGCCGCGCTGATGGAGCGCGCCTGGCCGGCGCGCGACATGGCGCCGCTGATCGCCCTCATCGCCGATCCGCGCCACACGATCGGCGAGGACGGAACGATGCGTCTCTCCGACGCGCAGGCGCGCGCCATTCTGGAGTTGCGTCTGGCGCGCCTCACCGCGCTCGGGCGCGACGAAATCGCCGAGGCGCTCAACAAGCTCGCGGCGGAGATCGCCGACTATCTCGACATCCTCGCCTCGCGGACGCGCCTGATGGACATCATCCGCGACGAGCTGACGGCGGTGAAGGCCGCCTTCGCCAATCCGCGCCGCACCGAAATCCTCGAAAGCGAAGCGGACATGGAGGACGAGGACCTCATCCAGCGCGAGGACATGGTCGTGCTGGTGAGCCACGGCGGCTACATCAAGCGCGTTCCGCTTTCGACCTATCGCGCGCAAAGGCGCGGCGGCAAGGGCCGTTCGGGCATGGCCACGCGCGAGGAGGATTTCGTCGCGCGGCTGTTCGTCGCCTCGACGCATCAGCCGGTCCTCTACTTCTCCTCGAAGGGCCAAGTCTACAAGGAGAAGGTCTGGCGGTTGCCGTTGTCGGCGCCGCAATCGCGCGGCAAGGCGCTCGTCAATCTGCTGCCGCTCGAACAGGGCGAGCGCATCACCACCATCATGCCGCTGCCCGAGGACGAGGCGAGCTGGGACTCGCTCGACGTGATGTTCGCCACGACACGCGGAACCGTGCGGCGCAACAAATTGTCGGACTTCGCCCAGGTCAATCGGGCTGGCAAAATCGCGATGAAGCTCGACGAAGGCGAGAACATCGTCGACGTCCAGATCTGCTCGGAAAAGGAGGACGTGCTGCTGACGACGGCGTTGGGCCAGTGCATCCGTTTCGCGGTCGACGACGTGCGCGTCTTCAAGGGCCGCGATTCGATGGGCGTGCGCGGCGTCAGCCTCGCGGAGGGCGACGCCGTCATCTCGATGGCGATCCTGCGCGAATTCGAGGCGACGAGCGACGAGCGCGCCGCCTATCTCAAGATGCGCCGCGCGATCGCGGGCGAGACGACGGAGGAATCCAACGGCGATGCGGACGCAGAGCCCGAGGCGCCCACGGCCGCCGCGCTGACGCCCGAGCGCTACGCCGCGATGTCGGCCGCCGAGCAGTTCATCCTGACGATTTCCGAGAACGGATACGGCAAGCGCACCTCGTCGTTCGAGTATCGTGTCACCGGGCGCGGCGGCAAGGGAATCGTCGCTATGGCGGTCAACGCCCGCAACGGCAAGCTGGTCGCGTCCTTCCCCGTCGAACACGGCGACGAAATCATGCTGGTGACCGATGGCGGTCAACTCATCCGCTGCCCGGTCGATGGCATCAGGGTCGCCGGCCGCGCGACGCAAGGCGTCATCGTGTTCGACACGGCCGAGAAGGAGCGCGTCGTCTCGGTGGACCGCATTTCCGAGCCGGAGGGCGAGGACGGCGAAGCGGAGGCGTGACGGATAAAGACGTGCGCGCGGCGGCGTCCCTTCTCCCCGCATTGAGGGGAGAAGGCCAGGATGAAGGGCTGGGAAGTAGGCGACAACGGTCGTGATCAGGCGCCCCGCGCTTCGCCTCGGCCCTCTCCCACAAGCGGGCCGAGGGCCAATGCAAGGAAAATCGGCCATGACCCGACGCGCACGCGACGTATTGCTGGACATCTTGCGCGACGAGGGGATCACTCACGTCTTCGGCAATCCCGGCTCGACCGAGATGCCGCTGATGGACGCCCTGGTCGACGCGCCCGACATCCTATACGTCCTCGGCCTGCAGGAAGCGACGGCGGTCGGCATGGCCGACGGCTGGGCGCTGGCCGCCAATCGCGCCGGCTTCGTCAACCTGCACGCGATGGGCGGCCTCGGCAACGCGATGGGGGTGCTCGTCGCCTCCAAGGCGAGCGAAACGCCGCTGGTCGTCACCGCGGGCCAGCAGGACACGCGCCACCTGATGACCGAGCCCTGGCTCTCCGGCGATCTCGTCGCGCTCGCGGCGCCGGTGACCAAATGGGCCAAAGAGGTGCGGCGCGGCGAGGACGTCGGGCAGGCGCTGCGCCGCGCCTTCGCCATCGCGCGCACGCCGCCGTGCGGGCCGGTGTTCCTGTCGTTGCCGATGGACATCCTCGATCAGGAGGTCAGCGGCCCGACGCCGCCGGCCTCCTCGCCGCCGCGGCTCGGCGCCTCGCCCGACGCGGCGCGCCTCGCCGAGACGCTCGCCCGCCACGATCCGGACAAGGTGGTCGTTCTGCTCGGCGACGATCTGCCCGCCGCCGCGAGCGCCGGGCTGGTCGCTTTCGCCGAGGCGGCCGGGTTTCCGGTCTGGGGAACGCAGCTTACGTCCCGCGCGGCCTTTCCCTCCGCCCACCCCTGTTGGGCGGGCGTGCTGAAGCCGGACTTCGCCGTGATGCGCGCGCATTTCGAGGCCGCCGAGGCGATCGTGCTGGTCGGCGGCCGCGCCTTCGTCGCCTATCCCTACCGCGATGCGCGGCCGGTGCCAGAGGGCGTCGCCGTCCTGCATGTGGCCGACAATCCCGAGGCGTTCGGCCGCGAGCACGCCGCCGACATGGCGCTCCTCGGCGACATCGGTTTGACGCTTCAAGCGGCTGCCGAACGCCTGCGCGGGTTGCTGGAAACGGAGTCGGTCGCTGCGCGGTTCGCCGCCCGGGAAGCGAGTAAACGCGCCGCGATGGAGGCGCTGCGAGCGGACATACTCGCCGAGAGCGCGAGCGCGCCGCTGTCGCCCGACGCGGCCGTGCTTGCTGTGCTCGACGCGTTGCCGAACGACGCGATGATCGCCAACAATTCGGCAGCGACCTTCGGCCGCGTGCAGGATCTGCTGACGACGCAGCCCGGCCGCTACTTCTTCGCCCGCGGCGGCGTGCTCGGCTGCAACATGCCGGCGGCGGTCGGCGCTTCGCTGGCGAGCGGCGCCTGGGTCGCCTCGTTCGTCGGCGACGGCGGCGCGATGTATTCGCCGCAGGCGCTCTGGAGCGCCGCGCACTACCGCGCGCGGACGATGTTCTTCGTCTTCAACAATCGCCGCTATGGCGTGTTGCAGAACGTCGCCAGGCAACTCGGCTACGAAAACGCCGTCGCTGGCCGCTTCGTCGGCATGGACGTCGTCGATCCGCCGATCGACTTTCAGGCGCTCGCCGTCTCGATGGGCGCGCCGGCCGAGCGCGCCGATGACCGCGATGCGATCGGCGCGGCGGTCGCGAGGGCCTTGCGGCGCGACGGCCCTTCGCTGATCGAAATCCAAATTCGCTGACAGCCGCCCGGGCCGCTCGAGACTGCTCGACTGGCTACGCCGCCGCGCGGCCGAGCGAAGCTTCGATCTTCGGCGCCGTCTTCAAAGTCTGAAGCACGACGCAATAGCGCTCGGTGAGTTTCAGCAGCGTGTCGAGCTGCTCCTGCGGCGCGTCCGTGTCGAGTTCGAATTTCAGGCGGATGTCAGTGAAGCCGACCGCGGCCTGTTTGTCGACGCCGAGCGTGCCGCGGAAATCGAGGTCGCCCTCGGCGCTGACCTTTCCCGAACGCAACGTCACGCCCATTGAGGTCGCGACCGCCTTCAGCGTCACGCCGGCGCAGGCGACCAGCGCTTCGAGCAGCATGTCTCCTGAGCAGAGTTCGAGCCCGCTGCCGCCGGTCGCGGGATGCAGGCCGGCGACGGCGAGCGCGCGCCCCGTCTCGACCTTGCAGGAGAGCGAGGACGCATCGAGCGAGCCTTGCGCGCGCAGCGTCACCTTCGCAGCGCCCGGTTCGGTCCGGTAGCGGTCCTTCAATGGCGCTTGCAGCGCGCGCAAATCATCGGTGTTCACGGTCGTTCCCTCCGTCTTGCGGCGAGGCTGGCACGGCGCCCGGCGCTTGCGCAAGCGGGACGCGCGGGCTAACCCTCGGGGATGACCCGCATCGCCTTCTATTCCGGCTCGTTCGATCCGCTCACCAACGGCCATCTCGACGTCATCGCGCACGCGGCCGCGTTGTGCGACCGGCTGGTCGTCGGCCTCGGGACCAATCCCAACAAGGCCGGATTGTTCAGCGTCGAGGAGCGGCTGCGGCTCATCCGCGAGGCCGCCGGCCCGGAACTCGAACGGCAAGGCTGCGAACTGGAGATCGTCGCGTTCTCCGGTCTGGCCGTCGAGGCCGCGCGAGAGGCTGGCGCTACAATCATCGTGCGCGGCCTGCGCGATTCCACCGATTTCGACTACGAAATGCAGATGGCCGGCATGAACGGCGCCATGGCGCCGGAAATCCGCACCGTCTTCTTGCCCGCCTCCTCGCCCGTGCGCCCGATCACGGCGACGCTGGTGCGCCAGATCGCCGCCATGGGCGGCGACGTGTCGCCCTTCGCGCCGCCCAACGTCGTGGCGGCGCTGAAGGAGAAGTTCGCCCCGCGCGGCTGACGGGCGCGCTCAGGCGTCGGCGAAGGCGCAGGCGCCGCCGCCGCAGCAGGCGCCCATGTCGGCGCCGCACGGCGCCATTCCCGCGCCCGCGTCACCGCCCTTGCCGGGCGAGGCGATGAGCGAGAGCTGCTGCTCGAGGTCGGCGCTTTCGCACGCCTTGCAGACCGGCGTCTCGCCGGACATCACCAGCGTCTGGAATTCCTTGCCGCAGGCGCGGCAGCGGTAGGCGAAAATCGGCATCGCGTTTTCCCGGTCGTCACATTCGACCGTCTGCATGTGTCGCGTGCGCGGCGAAATTGCAAGGCCGCGGCGGCGACCGCCTCGTCGGCGGCTTGCCCGCTTTCCTCCTTGACGCCTTTGAACTCGTATGGTCCGCCTCAAGCATGGATGCTCGACTGTCGCCCCTCCTCGCCACCGGTTTCCTGCTCGGCTGGTCGGTCGCCTGGCCGCCGGGGGCCGATCAACGCGGAGATCGCGCGGCGCTGTCTGGCGGGCGGCTTTTGGGCGGGATTCGCGCTGTTGCTGGGGGCTTGCAGCGCCGACGCGCTTTGGGCAGTGCTGGTTTCGCTCGGCGTCGGCCTCGTGTTCACGGGACCGCTGATGCGCGAAATCATGGGCGGGGTCAGCGTCGCGCTGCTTATCGCGCTAAGCTTCGTCTTTCTGCGCGGCGCCTGGCGCGCGCTCACGAGCGGACCAGCGGCGCCCGCAGCGCGGTCGCGTTTCGACTCGCGGCGCGCCAGCTTCTTTCTCGGCGCCGCGATGGCGCTGACGAGCCCTTGGAACGTCGCCTTCTGGCTCGCCGCGATCGGCCGGCCGGAAATGGCGGGCTATGCGACGCCGGCGCTGCTGGTCATGGCGGGGGCGGTGATCGGCGGCGCGCTGACCTGGGGCGTGTTGTGGTCCGGCTCGGTCGTCCTCCTGCATAGGCGCGCCAATTCCGGCGCCGCCGGCCGCTGGTGGGCCTTCGGCGTCGATCTGGCGACCGGCGCGCTGATGGCCTATTTCGCGTTTCGTTCGGCGGCGCGCCTGCTCGGCGGATAGTCGCCCTCAGCGATAGGGGCGCAGGTACTGGCGCTCGAACGCGCGCTTGGCCCAGTGGAACAGCCGCATCTGCGGGCTGACGAAATTGCGCGAGAGACTGCGGTAGACGAGGATGCCCGACTGCAGCGTGTCGACGACGCAGATCAACTCGGCGCGGAACTCGGTCGTCGGCTCGCGCCCGGCGAGCGTGGCGGCGATGTTGGCGGCGGCGGCCTTGGCCTGCAAATCCGCCTGATGGGCCTGCTTGGGGAGCCAGTCGGGGCCGGGATAGCTGCCGACGTCGCCCACGACCCAGACGCCGGGCCGGTCCTTCACTCGGCACAACGCGTCGGCGACGATCATGCCGCCCGGCGAGAGCGGTAGATCCGCCTTGTCGAGCCACGCCGGGCCGGTGAGCCCGGGCATAAAGAGAATGAGGTCGGCGGCGAACTCGCCGCCTTCGGTGACGACTTTGTCCGCCTCGAAGCGCACGAGCTTATTGCCGAGATGCGTGGCGATGCCGCGCTTCGCCATTTCGGCGAGCAGGCCGTCCACCGCCTTCGGGCCGAGGCGGGCGCCGGGGCGAGCGGCCGGATTGAAAAAGACGAGTTTGAATTTGTCGCGCCGGCCCTCTCGGCGCAGCAGCGAGTCGAGGATGAACAGATACTCGAACATCGGCCCGCCGCGCATCGCGCCCTGTTCGTTGGGATTGGTGGCGAAGCCGATGGCGATCGCGCCGCCGCGCATCGCCTTCAGGCGCTCGGCGATCTCTTCGGCCGTGGCGATGCCTTCGCAGGGCACGAGCGCGTTCTCGATTCCCGGCAGCTTGCGGATGAAGCGCGCGCCGGTCGCGACGACGAGCTGGTCGTTGCGGAATTCGCCGGCGTCGGTCAGCACGGTGCGCCCGCCGTCGGCGAGGCCGGTCGCCGAGGCGCGGATGAACCTCACTTTCTTGCGGGCGAAGAAGCGCTGGAGCGGGATTTTCAGATCCTCGCCCTTCACCAGCCCGGTCGGAATCCAGATCGAGCTCGGCAGATAGTGCAATTCGTCGCGCGGCGAGATGACGGTGATCTCGGCGTCGACCTTGAGACGCCGCAATTCGCGCACGGCGGTGAGCGCGCCGAAGCCGGAACCGAGGATGGCGACATGGGGCATGCGGCGCGGCGCTCCCGAAAAGAAGGACGGGGAATACCTATGCATGCGCCGTCGCTCCCGCAACTGCGCCGGAGTCGGACATTTTGCCGCCCCGCTCGCCTTGCCTCGCGGGCGCGTCCCCTCTATGGCAGGGGCCGCCCACTCAAGAGCAGGAACAAGATGGCCGAACCGCTGCGCGCACATGCCGCCGCGCCCCGATTGCCGGGCGCGCGCATTCTCATCGTCGAGGCGCGTTATTACGACGCGATCGGCGCCATGCTGCTCGACGGCGCTCGCGCCGCGATCGAGACCGCCGGCGCGTCGTGCGACGTCGTCGGCGTGCCCGGCGCGCTGGAGATTCCCGTTGCGATCGCGATCGCGCTCGATGCGGCGAGCGCGGCCGGCCGCCGCTACGACGGCGCGGTGGCGCTCGGCTGCGTGATCCGCGGCGAGACCTTTCACTTCGAGATCGTCGCCGGCAAATCCGCCCGCGCGCTGATGGACATGTCCGTCGCGCGCAAGCTCGCTCTCGGCAACGGCATTCTCACCGTCGACAATTTCGGCCAGGCCGAGGAGCGCGCCGATCCCCAGCGCTGCGACAAGGGCGGCGACGCGGCGCGCGCGGCGCTGAGCCTGGCCGCTCTCAAGCGGGGCGGCGAGGCGCGATGAGCAAGGCCGATCGTCGCGCCGCCGCCCGGCTCGCCGCCGCACAGGCGCTCTACGAGATGGAAGTCGCCGACAAGGGGCTCGCCGACATTCTCGCCGAATTCGAGGCGCACTGGATCGGCCGCGAGGTCGAGGGCGACCAATACAATCCCGCCGAATTGACGTTCTTCCGCGACATCGTCTCCGGCGTGCTGAAAGATCAGCATGCGATTGATCGCGGCCTCGACGACGCGCTTGCGAAGGGGTGGCCGCTCAAACGCGTCGAAGCGCTCATGCGCGCGATCCTGCGCGCCGCCTATTACGAACTCAAAGGCCGGCCCGACGTGCCCGCGCGCGTCGTCATCACGCAATACGTCGACATCGCCAGCGCGTTCTTCGGTCCCGAGGAAAGCGGCATGATCAACGCCGTGCTCGACGCGCTCGCGCGCGAGTCGCGCCCCGCCGAATTCCCGGCGCGCGCCTGAAGCATCAGCCGCCGCGCTCGTCTGGCCGCACGGCACGGTTGCGCGCGCAATGAGGGGTTGCGTCGCAAGTCGTTGAGAATTAACTTCGTGCGAAGTGCGTGAGTCGCATCGCGTCTGGCCTCTTGTGAGGAGGAAGACATTGCGGAGCTTCGACGCCAGGGATGGCCGTCTGGGTTTGCTCGAATGGTCGGAGCCGGTGATCTTCGATCGTTTGCGCGACGCCTACCGCCGGCGCGTCGCCGACGGAGAGGCCGGCTGGGCGCTTGCGCGCCTGCATTGCCGCGTCTGGCGTGCGCTGATCGCCGGCGACATGAGCAAATTTGAACATTTGCGCGGCGAACTCGTCGTCGCGATCGTTCAGCGCGGCGTCAAGCTCGACAGCCTGGCCGAGGCGGACGCGCAGATCATAACGGAATTGCTCGAAATCGTCATTGCCCGTTTCCAGCGTTCCGAGCGTGTGGCCAAGGGCTATCATCTCGCGCTGATCGAGTTGGCCGGACGCCTGGCGCCGGCGGTGCGCGCGGCGTGAGCCAATCGAGACCATCGAGCGGGATGGACGTCAGTTGCGGCCGAACGCGCGTGATTCGATCGGTTCCGCGCAGCGAAAGATTAATTTTTCGTATTCGGTTGCGGAACAAATTGTCGCGAATTAATATCTCCTTAAGCGCCTGAACGGCGCCGCGTTCCCTCTTTTCGAGGGTCAAGCGTTGTTCCCTCTGTTTCGAGGATGAAGGCGTTGCAAAATTTGAGCGCTGCGGATGGCCTTTTGGGCTTGCTCGAATGGTCGGAGCCGGTGATTTTCGACCGATTGCGCGAAACCTATCGCGCCCGCATCGCCGAAGAAGCCCTGATCTGGAATCTCGCTCGGCAACATTGCCGGGTCTGGCGCGCGCTGATCGTCGGCGATATGGCGAAATTCGAGGGTCTGCGGCGCGAGCTCGTCGGCACGCTCGAGAGGCGCGGCCTCAGCATTGGCTGTGTCGCCGACGCGGACGCCCGGACCCTGACGGAATTGAACGAAATCGTCGCCGCGCGTTTCCAACGGTGCGCGCGCCCCGCCAAAGCCTATCGCCTCGCGCTGATCGAGCTGGCCCGACGCCTCGCGCCGGCCGACCGCGCCGCTTGAACTTTCAGAGTTCGCCGCGCCACGCTTTCCCGCGCAATTGGCGGTAGAAGGGGCGTTTGCGGAAGCGGTCCATGCCCGAACGCGCCGCGGCGGACAGATCGCCGAGCACGGCGCGCGTGATGTGGGGAATGTCGAGTTCCAGCGCCTGATCCAGCGGCGTCCAGACGAGTTCGACGAGTTCGGCCTCGGCGTGAACGATGTCGGGCGTGCGGTGGGCGATGAGGGTCGCGTCGGCGACGAAGAAACGCGCGTCGAAACGCTTGGGCCGCCCCGGCGGCGTGATCGCGCGCGCGAGCAAATCGAGCCCGTCGAGCGCGGGGTAGACGCCGGTCGCGGCGAAGCGCGCCCAAACGCCATCCGGCGCATTCTCCGGCGCGCCGCAATCAGTGACGCCGAGCGCGAGTCCGGTCTCCTCGAAGGTTTCGCGCAACGCCGCGAGCGCGAGCGCGCGGGCGAAGCCGGGCGAGGAATGACGCGTTTGCGCCAACAGTTTGGCCTCGACGACCGGATCGAGCGGGCCGGCCACGCTCATGCGCCGATCGGCCGCCTCGAGGCCGCCGCCGGGGAAGACGAACTTGCCCGGCATGAACTTGTGCCCGGGGTGACGCTTGCCCATCAGCACGCGCGTCTTGGCGCCTGCGCGCTCGACCAGAATGAGCGTCGCCGCGTCGCGGGGCCGCTGAGCCGCCGGCTTGGCCGCTGAGGATTTTGGCGCGCTTTGGCTCACGTGGGCTCCTTGCCGGGTTCGCCGAAGCCGTGCATGCGCATGGCCCATTGGTAGCCGACTAGGGCGCCCTTGATGCGCGGCAGCATGGCCAAGCTCGCCGCGCCCGCCAGCAGCGCCCACACGATCGAGCCGAGAAGCACGGGAGAATCCGGCCACAATTCCTCGGCGGCGATGATCCCGGCGACGATGAAATGGCCGACGATCAGCATCGTGATATAGGCCGGCGCGTCGTCAGCGCGCTGCGGCGACAAATCTTCGCCGCAAGCATGGCAGGCGTCGACGACCTTGAGGTAGGCGCGGAAGATCCGACCTTCGCCGCAGCGCGGGCAACGGCCGAAGAGTCCGCGGCGCGCCGCCGCGGCCAGATCGCGCCGATCGGACCCGCCCGAAGCGCCCCCCGCCGTCGCCGGCGTCGCTTGAGTCATCGGCGACGATCCTTCTTAGCCCGGGGCGCGCGCGGGCCGCCTTTGGACAGCATCTCGAAGCGCAGGGCGCCGGCGAAGGGCGCGGCCTCGACGAGCTTGACCTCGACCGTGTCGCCGAGCCGGAACGTTTCGCCCGTGCGCGTTCCCACGAGCGAGCGGTTCGCCTCTTCAAACCGGAAATAGTCGGCGCCGAGGCTGGCGGCGGGAATGAATCCGTCGGCGCCCGTCTCTTTCAGGCGCACGAAAAGGCCGGCGCGGGTGACGCCGGCGATGCGCGCGGAAAAATGCGCGCCGATTTGCGCGGCCATGTGCGCGGCGATCAGGCGATCCATCGTCTCGCGTTCAGCCGCCATCGCGCGCCGTTCGGCGCCGGAAATGCGCTCGGCGACATCGGCGAGTTCGCCCCCGCCCGTCTCCTCGAGACCTCCCGGCCCGAGATTCATCGCCCGGATCAGGGCGCGATGCACGATCAGGTCGGCGTAACGGCGGATCGGCGACGTGAAGTGCGCGTAGCGGCGCAGGTTGAGGCCGAAATGGCCGTAATTCTCGTGCGTGTACTCGGCCTGCGCCTGCGCGCGCAGCACCACCTCGTTGACCAGCGCCTCGGCGGCCTCGCCTTTCACGCGCGAGAGGACGCTGTTGAAATGCGCGGGGCGCATGCGTTCGCCCTTGGCGAGCTTGACGCCGAGGGTCGAGAGGAACTCGCTGAGTTCGCCCACCTTCTCCGGGCTCGGCGCGTCGTGGGCGCGATAGATCAGCGGGGAATGCGCGGCCTCCAGCGTCTCGGCCGCGGCGACATTGGCGAGGATCATGAATTCTTCGATCAGCTTGTGCGCCTCGAGTCGCTCCGGCCAACGCACGCCGACGAGCTTGCCCTCGGCGTCGAGGATCAATTTGCGTTCGGGCAGGTCGAGATCGAGCGGATTGCGCTGCGAGCGCTCGATCTTGACGACGTGGTGCGCGGCGTAGAGCGGCTCGATGACGCTTTGCAGCAGCGGCGCCGTCGTCTCGTCCAGCTGGCCGTCGATCGCGCGCTGGGCCTGCTCGTAGGAAAGCTTGGCGGCCGAGCGCATCATGACGCGATGGAACGTGTGGCGCCGCTTGCGCCCGTCCGCGCCGAGGATCATGCGCACCGCGAGGGCGGGGCGATCCTCGCCGGCGCGCAGCGAGCACAGATCGTTGGAAATGCGCTCGGGCAGCATCGGCACCACGCGGTCGGGGAAATAGACCGAATTGCCGCGCTCGTGGGCTTCCCTGTCGAGCGCCGAGCCGGCGCGCACGTAATAGGCGACGTCGGCGATCGCCACGGTGAGAACGAAGCCGCCGGGATTGGCGGGGTCCGTGTCGGGCGCGGCGTGGACGGCGTCGTCGTGGTCCTTGGCGTCGCGCGGGTCGATGGTCACGAGCGGCAGATCGCGCCAGTCCTCGCGATGGGCCATGGTCGCCGGCCGCGCCGCTTCGGCGTCGGCCAGCGCGGCGGGCGAAAACACATGCGGGATGTTGTGCGCGGTGAGCGCGATGAGGCTGATGGCGCGCTCGGATTGAACCGAGCCGAGGCGTTCGACGACGCGCGCCGAGGGCAGGCCGAACCGCCCCTCGCGCAGCATTTCCAGCGCCACAAGATCGCCTTCGGCCGCGTCGGCGCCCATCCCCTGCGGAACGAAAATCTCGCGCGCGGCGCCGCGTTTCTCGATCGGCAGCACGCGCCCGCCGCCGTTATGAAGTTTGCGATAGACGCCGAGCGCGCGCGCTCGCGCCTTGTCGAGAATCTTGACGACGCGGCCGCCGTAGGCGGGCGCCTTCGGGCCGGCCTCGGCGTCGAATTCGACGCGCATCAGCACGCGCGCGCCCAGGCCCGGCGCGAAAGCGCCCTCGCGCCTGATTTTCGCGCGGCGCACGACAATGCGCGGCGGTTCGCCCAATTCGCGCCAGTCCGCGGGGCGCGCGATGAGTTCGCCGTCGCGATCGCGCTCGACGATGTCGGCGACGACCATGGCCGGCAGCCGGCCTTGCCGGCTCAGAATCTTGCGGCCGCGCGTGATCGCGCCGTCCGCCTCAAGGTCTTTGATGAGCAGTTTCAGTGCGGTCTTGCCTTCGCCCTTGACGCCGAAGGCGCGCGCGACCTCGCGCTTGGTGACGCGCGCCGGCGGCTTCTCGCCGCTTGGCGATGCCTCGCCGGAAATGAAGGCGACGAGCTCGTCGCGCGAGGGCAGGGCGGGCGGGCGCTGGGACTTGGCGCGCGCAGGGCGCTTGAGCTTGGCTTTTTGGGGCAATGACCGTTCGTGGATCGCAAGAGAACAATGCGGCGGCGCCGCGTCTCCATATTTACGATCGCCTCCGCGGGCTTACAAGCGGCGAACCGCGCCGCCAGGGCCCGAGGGCTTCCTTTGAGACACGGATCGCGTGGACATGCAGCATCTTCGACGACATGCCGTCATCCCGTTGCGGCGCGGCTCTACGACGACGGAGCGGCGCCCCAGTAATCCACGCGCGCGTCCCGGCAATCCCGCCAACGCCCTCGATAAAGGGCGCTTGCCTCGAAGCGGACGAGAGTTGCGGCCGTGGACATGATCCTCATCCTCGCAGCAACTTCATCCTTGAGCGAAGCGCCTCACGAATGTGAGCCCGCGCCGTCGCTTCCGCGGCGTCCGGGTCGCGGCGGCCGATCGCGGCGATGATGTCCTTGTGCTCCCGCGCCGCCGTCGGCGGCCGGCCGCCGACGCTAAACGTCGTAGCGCCCAACAGGGCGATCGAAATCCTGAAGCTCCTGCAGCGCGCTGTCGAGGTAACGGTTGTGCGCCGAGCGGAAGATGGCCTCGTGGAACAAGCGATTGAGGCGCGCCATTTCGCGGGGATCGTCGCCGTGCGCCTCGAAGGCCGCCTCGAGGTCCACGAGCGCGTCGATCTCGGGCTGTGACGCCTGCTGGGCCGCTAAGCGCGCCGCGGCGCCTTCGAGGATTTCGCGCAGGGCGTAGAGCTCGACGACTTCGGCCGCGCCGAGGCTGCGCACGACGAGCCCGCGCGCGCCCGCCGGCTCCACGAAGCCTTTGGTCAGGAGGCGTCCGAAGGCCTCGCGGACGGGCGTCCGGCTGACCTTGAGCCGCTGGGCGACTTCCTCCTCCCGGAGACGGTCGCCAGGCCGGTAAACGCGATCCCGCAACGCCCGGCACAGCGCGCGAAAGACGAACTCGCCAAGGGGAAGCCTGGCGCGATCGCGATGCAGATCCAAGCCTGCGGCTCGCGCGTCGGCACCGGATTGGCCCATTGTCGCTCAGTCCCCTAATGGAAAGCTGCACGGCCGCGATCGGCTGCGCCTTCCACCCGAAAGCGCTTCAATCGTCGCCTGCCAGATGGCGATGGATTATATTGCATATTATTGTATGCAATAGCGAGCGATCGGGCGGGGGCTCGAGGGAACGCGCCGAGCCGAGCCGCATGGCGGCCGAAAAGGGAACGAGGGGGCCGACGCGCCCATAGGAGGGAACCCAAGATGACGCAGCCTGCCCAGATCAAATCGCGGCTCGGGGCGATCCTTCGCTCCACCAGCGGCAACTTCCTGGAACAATTCGACTTCTTCCTGTTCGGCTTTTACGCGACGTACATTTCCAAGGCCTTCTTCCCAGCCGGAAACGAGGCGACGGGCCTGCTGCTGACATTCACGACCTTCTGGCTCGGCGCCCTGATGCGTCCGGTCGGCGCGATCGTGCTCGGCGCCTATCTCGATCATGTCGGCCGTCGGCAGGGCCTGATCGTCACGCTGGCCATCATGGCGGTGGGCACGGCTTTGATCGCGATCACGCCGACCTACGCAACCATTGGCCTGGCGGCGCCACTGATCGTCTTGATCGGTCGCCTTCTTCAGGGCTTTTCCGCCGGCGTCGAGCTCGGCGGCGTCTCGATCTACCTGTTCGAGATCTCGACCCCGGGAAATCGTGGCTTCTACACGTCGTTTCAGTCGGCGAGCCAGCAGGTGGCGATCCTCGTGGCCGCCATCATTGGCTATGTCCTCAGCGCCTCGCTTCCCGCCCAGACCATCGCCGAATGGGGTTGGCGCATTCCCTTCTTCATCGGCTGCCTGATCATTCCCTTCGTCTTCGTCATCCGGCAGTCGCTGGAGGAAACACCCGAGTTCCTCGCCCAGAAGAAGCATCCGACGGCCAGCGAAGTGTTTCAGGCCATGCTGGCGAACTTGTGGATCGTGCTTCTCGGCATGCTGCTTAGCGCGATGACGACCGTGACCTTCTATTTCATCACCGTCTATACGCCGACCTTCGGCAAGAGCGTCCTGAAGCTCACTGAATCCGAAAGTCTCCTCGTCACGCTCTGCGTCGCCGTGACGAACTTCCTGTGGCTGCCGGTCGGCGGCGCGATCTCCGATCGCGTCGGCCGCAAGCCTGTGCTGCTCACGATCTCCATCCTCGCTATTGTGACAGCCTATCCCTCCTTGTCCTGGCTCGTCGCTTCGCCGACCTTCGGCAAGATGCTTGTCGTTGAGTTGTGGCTGTCGTTCTTCTTCGGCGTTTACAACGGCGCGATGGTCGCGGCTTTGTCGGAGGTCGTGCCGGCGCATGTGCGCACTACCTGCTTCTCGCTGGCCTTCAGCCTGGCGGTCGCGCTGTTCGGGACGTTCACGCCTCTCGTGGCGACATGGCTGATCGGCGTGACCGGCGACCGCGCCTCTCCCGGCTACTGGCTGATGCTCGCGGCGGCTTCGGGCGCGATCGCCACTCTGGCGATCTACCGCAACGGCCGCGCCGTTGCGCCGAGCGTCTGACGCTCCGCGGTCGGCATGGATTCACCGGAGGAAACATGGTCGATCCGGCCAAGACATTCGACGTTCTGGTGGTCGGCGGCGGGAACGCCGGCCTCTGCGCGGCGATCAGCGCGCGGCGCTCCGGCGCTTCCGTCCTGGTTGTGGAAGCGGCGCCCAAATTCTATCGAGGCGGGAATACGCGCCATACCCGCAACATGCGCTGCGCCCACGATCGCGCTACGGAAATCCTGACGGGGCCCTATACCGAACAGGAATTCTGGGACGATCTTCTGCGCGTCACCGGCGGCCAGACGGACGAGGAGCTTGCTCGTTTCATGATCCGCGAATCCAAGGACATTCTCACCTGGATCGTGGAGCAGGGCGTCAGATGGCAGCCCTCTCTCGGCGGCACGCTGAGCCTCGGGCGGACCAATTCGTTTTTCCTGGGCGGCGGCCGCGCCATGCTCAACGCTCTCTACCGAACCGCGGAAGCGCTCGGCGTCGAGGTTCTCTACGACGCGGAAGTCGTCGATCTGGAGATCGACGGCGGCGCGTTCCGATCGGCGAGCGTGAAGCGGCCCGAGGGCCATGTGCGCATCCGCGCCAAGGCGCTCGTCGCCGCCGCGGGCGGCTTCGAGGCGAATATCGATTGGCTCAAGCAATCCTGGGGGCCGATCGCCGAAAACTTCCTTATTCGCGGCACGCCTTATAATCGCGGCTCGGTCCTGCGGATGCTGATCGACAAGGGCGTCGAAGAGATCGGCGATCCCACGCAGTGCCACGCCGTCGCGATCGACGCGCGCGCGCCGAAATTCGACGGCGGCATCATCACGCGGCTCGATTGCGTGGTCTTCGGCGTCGTCGTCAACAAGAACGCCGAACGCTTCTACGACGAGGGCGAGGACATCTGGCCCAAGCGCTATGCGATCTGGGGTCGCCTTGTCGCGGCTCAACCCGATCAAATCGCCTACATCCTATTCGACGCGTCCTCGCTGAACCTGTTCATGCCCTCGCTCTATCCGCCAATTCAGGCGGCGACCCCGGGCGAACTCGCCGGCAAGCTCGGCCTCGAAGCGGCAGCGTTGGAGCGCACGGTCGCCACGTTCAACGATGCGGTGCGCCCGGGGACTTTCGACCACAAGATCCTCGACGATTGCCGCACGGAAGGCCTGACGCCGCCGAAAAGCCACTGGGCGAGGCGCATCGAGAAGGCGCCTTTCTACGCCTATCCCGTGCGCCCCGGCATCACCTTCACCTATCTCGGCACACGCGTGAATAAGAACGCGCGCATGTTGATGGCCGACGGAACGCCGGCCGCCAATATGTTCGCGGCCGGCGAGATCATGGCCGGAAATGTTCTGGGGCGCGGTTACGCGGCTGGAATCGGGATGACGATCGGAAGCGTCTTTGGGCGCGCCGCGGGACGGGAGGCCGCCGCCAGTGCACGCAACTGACCTTCTTGACGAGGCCGACCGCCTGATGACGGTCTGCAACTCCTGCCGCTATTGCGAAGGCCTCTGCGCCGTCTTCCCGGCAATGGAGATGCGCCGCTCCTTCGCCGACGGCGATCTGAACTACCTCGCCAATCTCTGCCACAGCTGCGGCGCCTGTTATGTCGACTGCCAATTCTCGCCGCCCCACCAATTCGCCGTGAACGTTCCCAAAACGCTCGCGCAGGCGCGCGCCGATTCTTACTCGGCCTACGCCTGGCCCAGCGCCTTTTCCCGCATGTTCGCGCGCAACGGGCTGGCGATCAGCCTCGTCGCGGCGCTGAGCGTCGCGGGCTTCGTCGTCGGGTTCGCGGCATGGCGCGATCCGCGCACGCTCTTGGGCGTCCACAAGGGCGCCGGCGCCTTCTATGCGTTGATGCCCCATGACGCGATGGCGGCTCTGTTCGGCGCCGCCCTGGTTTATGCGATCGCGGCGATGATCATAGGCGTGCGCAAGTTTTGGCGTGACATCGGCGAGCCTGCGGCGACCTTCGCGCAGCCGCATCCGGTCTGGCAGGCGATCAAGGACGCCGCCCGCCTGCGGTATCTCGATGGCGGCGGCGTCGGCTGCTACAACGAAGACGAGCGCCCGACGGACCGGCGGCGCTTTTTCCACCATTGCGCGTTTTACGGCTTCGGGGCGTGTTTCGCCGCGACGTCGCTGGCCACGCTCTACCATTACCTGTTGGGACGCGAAGCCCCCTATCCCTTGTGGGACGTTCCGGTTGTGCTCGGCGCGACCGGGGGCGTCGGCCTCCTCATCGGACCCGCCGGGCTTTTCATCGCCAAGCTTCGGCGTGACCCGGCCATGGAGGATGAACAAAGGTTCGGGATGGAAGTCGCCTTTCTCGCCATGCTGTTCCTGACGAGCGCGACGGGTCTGGCGCTGCTGAGCCTGCGCGAGACGCCGGCGATGGGGCTGGTTCTCGCGCTGCATCTGGGCGTCGTTTTCGCTTTGTTCGTCACCATGCCCTACGGAAAGTTCGTGCACGGGATATATCGCTTCGCCGCTCTGGCGCGCTACGCGAAAGAGCGCCACGAACAATCCCTTCGGGCCGAGGAGGCCGAGGCTTAGGTCGGACGAAGCCATTTGAAGCGGAGCGACCCCTGCCCGACGCAACAGGTTCGACGCATTGCCGCTTTCGCGAGTTTCACTCGTCAACCGCGCCGGCGCGTCGCAAGACCCGCGGGCATATTGGATGCGCGTTCGCCATCCCGGTTGATCCCCCTCATTGACGCGGAGCGCGCGTCCGGGTCACCAAGGCCAGGGCCTTCGGTTCGAATCGGGCGGGGAGGACTGTTCACGCATGCGCTCGCGAGAGTCTCAACGATGATTGACGGCCGGAGCCCTCGCAGAGCCCTGTCCGCCGCGTCCCTCGCCGCGCAAGCCGAGGAGCGCTCGTCCCATGCGCCGCACGGCGGGCTCGCGGCCTTGTCGATCGGCGCGCTCGGCGTTGTCTACGGCGATATCGGCACCTCGCCGCTTTACGCCGTCGACCAGATCTTCTCGGGGCCGGCCGGCGTGACGCCGACGCCCGCCAACGTGCTCGGCGCGATATCCCTGGCGATCTGGACGATCACGCTGATCGTCGCGGTCAAATACGCGCTGCTCGTCCTCAACGCCGAGAACGACGGCGAAGGCGGCGTTTTCGCGCTTTACGGCCTGTTGCACAGATATAAGAATCAAGGCGCGCTCGTCCTGTTGTGGTCGCTGATGCTGGGCGCCGGCCTGTTGTTCGGCGACGGCATGATCACGCCCGCCATCAGCGTGCTCTCGGCGGTCGAAGGGCTCGATGTCGCCACGCCCGCCCTGTCGCCTTATGTCGTGCCGATCACGGTCGGGCTGCTGACCGGTCTGTTTGCCATCCAGTTCAAGGGCGCCTCGCGCATCGGCTTCTTCTTCGGGCCTGTTCTGATCGTGTGGTTCGTCGTCATCGCCGCTCTCGGCGTCGCGCAAATTGCGCGCGAGCCGCAAATCCTGGCGGCGTTCAATCCCGTCCTCGGATTGGCGTTCCTCGCGCACGCCGGATTGCGCGAAGCGCTGCTCATCCTCAGCGCGTTGATGCTGGTCGTCACGGGTGGCGAAGCGATGTACGCCGACCTCGGGCATTTCGGCGCGCGGCCGATCCGCGTCAGCTGGTTCGCGATCGTCTTTCCCGCGCTTCTCGCCAATTATCTCGGGCAGGGGGCCTATATGCTCAGCGGCGCTCCCGTCGCGGACGGCAAGCTCTTCTACTCCATGGCGCCGGCGCCGATGCTCTACCCGCTGGTGCTGCTGGCGACGGTCGCGACCGTGATCGCCTCGCAGGCGTTGATTTCCGGCGCCTTCTCGCTGACCTCGCAGGCCATCGGGCTCGGTCTTTTCCCGCGCATCGCCGTCTTGCACACCCATCGCGCCCATGCCGGGCAGATCTATATCCCCTTCATCAATTGGTCGCTCTTCCTCGGTTGCGTCGCGCTCGTCGTGGGCTTCGGTTCGGCGGCGGCCTTGGCGGCGGCTTATGGGCTGGCCGTCGCGGGCGTCATGCTCATCACGTCGCTGGCGATGTTCGCGATCGCGCGGCGCTACTGGCGCTGGGGCGCGGCGCGCACCGCCCTCGTCTGGGTGCCGCTGACGGCGCTCAACGCGGCTTTTCTGACCGCGAGTTCGCTCAAATTCCTCGAAGGCGGATTCGTGCCGCTGTCGGTCGGCGCGGCGGCTTTTCTGATCATGGCGACGTGGCGCTGGGGCCGCAAGGCGACCTTCGCCGCCTATGCCGCAAAATCGACGATGACAATGGCCGAGTTGATCGCGCTCCATCGTGGCGCCCGGTTTTTTCTCGAGCGCAACGCGCTATTGATGGCGCCGCATCCGCTGCACCATCCCGGCGACCGCGCGCCCGCCCTCGTCGCGCTTCTTTGGGAGCGAAGCGGCGTTCTGCCGCGCAACATGATCTTCGTCGAAGTGACCCACCCCAAGGTCCCCTATATCCGGGACAACCGCTACCACGTGACCGTCTTCGATCGCGATCACGACAAGGGAAGCATCATAGGCGTCGAGCTTCGCTTCGGCTTCATGGAGGAGCCGAACGTCGAGAGCTTTCTCGAGGATATGGCGCGCCACAAGCAGATCGATCTGCCGACCGATCCCGGACAATGGATCGTCCACGTCGCGCACGAGAACCTGCTGCCGGGCCGGCGCGCGAACGTCTTCAGGCGCCTGCGATTCCGTTTGTTCCTCTTCCTGCGCCTGGTTTCGCGGCCGGCCTATTACGCCTACGGCCTGGGCGACGAAGTGCGGCTTTCCGTGGAAATCATGCCGGTGCGGGTGCGGTAGGATCCTTCGCCGTCATGTATGGACGGCCCCCTCGTTGCAAGGCATTTTTCAGCGGCTTCGGCTTGAAGTCTGGAGCGGTCATGTATTCGGCCTTTTGACGCGGTTCATGACCGCTGGCCCCGATGGGTTTCGCGGATTGGGCTCCCTGCATTGCGGCGCGCTTTTGAGGCGCGATGACGGTTCGGAGTGTCCCAACCCAGGTCCTGACCTTTTTGCCGTCGCTACCGTTTGCTCCTTGCTTCGTCTCCGACCCTGCGTCGCCGCCTGGCCGGAAAGGGGTTGTCTGGCCTTGGCTCTACATTTTTCTCACGCCGCCTTGGCTTGCGCCGCGGGCCGCCGATAGGCCTCGCCCGAAGTCAAAACAGCCCAGGCGATCCGGGCGGTTTTGGCCGCCTGCGCCAGCACGGCGACCTTGACCGGGCGACGGGCGAGGATGGCGCGCTGCCACTCGGTGGCGCGGCCCGTGTTGGCGCGCGCGCCGCGCATGATCGTGCTGGCGCCCAACGCCAGCAGCGAGCGCAGCCGCCGCTCCCCTTGCCGGGTGATGCCGAGCTTTGTCGTCTTACCCCCGCTCGAACTCTCGCGCGGCGTCAGTCCCGCCCAGGCGGCGAAATCGCGCGCCGAATCGAAACGCTTTCCGTCGCCGATCGCCGCGACAATGGCGTGCGCCGTGATGGCGCCGACGCCGGGGATCGCGCATAGACGCCGCATGTCCGGGTTCTCCTTGGCCGCCGCCAGTATCCGCGCCTCGAGCTCGTCGATATCCCCGGCCAGACTATCGATCTGCCGGCCCAGCGCTTCCAGCGTCGCCCTCAGCGGCGCCGGCACGCGCGCATCGCCTACCCGAACCAACTCTCGCAACTCGGCAAAGCCCAACCGGCCTTGCGCCGCGATAATCCCCATCTCGGCGAGCAAACCGCGTAAGCAGTTGGAAAGCTGAGTCCGCTGCTTGATCAAAAGCTCGCGTCCGCGCTCGACCGCCCGCATCGCCTGTTGCTCGACGCTCTTGATTGCCACGTAACGCATGTCCGCGCGACCCATCGCCGCGCAAATCGCCGCCGCATCGCGGGCGTCGGTTTTATTGCGCCGAACAAAGGGCTTCACATAGGCCGCCGGAATTAAGCGAACCTCATGCCCGAGCGCGCGCAAGGCGCGGCCCCAATAATGCGCCGAGCCGCAAGCCTCCAACCCAACCGTGCAGCGCGGCTGCTTGCTGAAGAACGCTTCGAGCTGCGCGCGACGAAGCTTTTTCTGAAAGACGATCTCGCCCTTGGCGCCTTCGCCGTGGACTTGAAAAACCGACTTGGCCAAATCGAGACCGATCGTGATAGCGTTCATCTGGGCGGCTCCTATCGCTGGTTGGCGAATCGCAACAACGACCAGCTTGGCACGTCGATGCCGTCAGGGGCCGTCCACCCAGCATGTATGGACGGCCCCCTCGTTGCAAGGCATTGCGAGCGAGGCGAAGCAATTCGGATATCGAGGGCTTGCCGATCGAGGCGCGCGTTTCGCAGCGCTCGCAAGATTCGCGAGGGCGCCCGTCAGCGCCAAGTCGCCGGTCGTGACGATCTCTGGATTGCTTCGCTTCGCTCGCAATGCTGGGTGGACGGCCCCTGACGGCATCGACGTGCCAAGCTGGTCGTTGTTGCAATTCGCCAACCAGCGATAGGAGCCGCCCAGATGAACGCTATCACGATCGGTCTCGATTTGGCCAAGTCGGTTTTTCAAGTCCACGGCGAAGGCGCCAAGGGCGAGATCGTCTTTCAGAAAAAGCTTCGTCGCGCGCAGCTCGAAGCGTTCTTCAGCAAGCAGCCGCGCTGCACGGTTGGGTTGGAGGCTTGCGGCTCGGCGCATTATTGGGGCCGCGCCTTGCGCGCGCTCGGGCATGAGGTTCGCTTAATTCCGGCGGCCTATGTGAAGCCCTTTGTTCGGCGCAATAAAACCGACGCCCGCGATGCGGCGGCGATTTGCGCGGCGATGGGTCGCGCGGACATGCGTTACGTGGCAATCAAGAGCGTCGAGCAACAGGCGATGCGGGCGGTCGAGCGCGGACGCGAGCTTTTGATCAAGCAGCGGACTCAGCTTTCCAACTGCTTACGCGGTTTGCTCGCCGAGATGGGGATTATCGCGGCGCAAGGCCGGTTGGGCTTTGCCGAGTTGCGAGAGTTGGTTCGGGTAGGCGATGCGCGCGTGCCGGCGCCGCTGAGGGCGACGCTGGAAGCGCTGGGCCGGCAGATCGATAGTCTGGCCGGGGATATCGACGAGCTCGAGGCGCGGATACTGGCGGCGGCCAAGGAGAACCCGGACATGCGGCGTCTATGCGCGATCCCCGGCGTCGGCGCCATCACGGCGCACGCCATTGTCGCGGCGATCGGCGACGGAAAGCGTTTCGATTCGGCGCGCGATTTCGCCGCCTGGGCGGGACTGACGCCGCGCGAGAGTTCGAGCGGGGGTAAGACGACAAAGCTCGGCATCACCCGGCAAGGGGAGCGGCGGCTGCGCTCGCTGCTGGCGTTGGGCGCCAGCACGATCATGCGCGGCGCGCGCGCCAACACGGGCCGCGCCACCGAGTGGCAGCGCGCCATCCTCGCCCGTCGCCCGGTCAAGGTCGCCGTGCTGGCGCAGGCGGCCAAAACCGCCCGGATCGCCTGGGCTGTTTTGACTTCGGGCGAGGCCTATCGGCGGCCCGCGGCGCAAGCCAAGGCGGCGTGAGAAAAATGTAGAGCCAAGGCCAGACAACCCCTTTCCGGCCAGGCGGCGACGCAGGGTCGGAGACGAAGCAAGGAGCAAACGGTAGCGACGGCAAAAAGGTCAGGACCTGGGTTGGGACACTCCGAACCGTCATCGCGCCTCAAAAGCGCGCCGCAATGCAGGGAGCCCAATCCGCGAAACCCATCGGGGCCAGCGGTCATGAACCGCGTCAAAAGGCCGAATACATGACCGCTCCAGACTTCAAGCCGAAGCCGCTGAAAAATGCCTTGCAACGAGGGGGCCGTCCATACATGACGTTCAGGGCCGGCGCTCGGCGACCGTCTTGCGAACCCTGAGCAAGGTGAACAGCCGCAGCGGCGGCAGTTCTCTGCGCTCCAGCAGTTCCGCGTCGGGGCGCGCCGCGATCCAGTCGCCGATCGCGGAATAGGGGAATTGCGGATGCCAGCCGAGCCAAGCGGCGGATTTCTCCATCGCCGCTTCGATCATCGCGCGCGGGCCGCGCTCGGCGGCGAAATAATTCATGACGATCATCTGTCCGCCCGGCCGCAGGACGCGCCACACCTCATTGAGCACGCGCGCCGGGCTCGGCACGACGCTCATGACATAGGGCGCCAGGGCGACATCGAATTGCGCATCGGGAAATTCGAGCGCGCCGGCGTCCATCACCTGAAGGCTCTTCACTTGCCGCAACGCCTTGCGGGCGACGCGCTCACGCGCGATTTTGAGCATCGCCGCGCTGATGTCGATACCGGTGACGCGCACGTTCGCGGGCATCAGGCCCAGCTCCAGGCCGGTGCCGACGCCCACGACGAGGATCGCCCCGTCCGGGCCCGCCGCTTCGACCGCCGCGCGGGTCGCGGCCAGTCGGCCGGGATGAAACGGCAGATCGAAAATGAGATCGTAGATCGGCGCCCAGCGGCTGTAGGCGGCTTCGGTCAGGACTTTGGCGGCGGCGTGCGTCCGCGTCGCGCTTGAATGGGGCATGACGCAAAACTCCCCTTTTCGCCCTTCATCCCGCGCGGCGGAAGCCGCGACCCGCCGCCATCTTACGCCAAATGGCCGCGCTGCGCCAACTGCCGATCGAATTGCGCGGGTTCGCGCTCAGGCCTTGCGCTTCGTCTTCGCGGGCGCGGTCTTGGCCTTGGCGGCGGCCGGCTTGCTCTTGGCCGTCTTGGTCTTGGCCGGCTTGGCCTCTGGCGTCGCCGCCTTGGCCGCGGCCGCTTTCTTGGCCGGCGCCTTGCTCTTCGGTTTGGCGGTCTTGCGGGCGCCGGGCCGAGCCGGGCGGCCCTCGCGTTCCGCGATCAAGGCGACCGCTTCCTCGAGCGTGATTTGATCCGGCGAAATCGATTTGGGGATCGTCGCGTTGACCTTGCCCCAATTGACGTAGGCGCCGAAGCGTCCGGCGCGCACGGTTATGGCGCCGCCTTCGGGATGGTCGCCGAGCGCGCGGCCGCCGCCGCCGCCGCCGCCCGCGGCCCGGGCGGCGAGCAAGGCGACCGCCTCATCGAGCGTCAGCGTCGCGGGATCGGTCCCCTTGGGCAACGTTGCATTGACCTTGCCGTGATTGACATAGGCGCCGAAGCGGCCTTGCTTGACCGTGACGGCGCCGCCGAGCGTCGGATGATCGCCGAGCGCGCGCCCCGCGTCGGCGCCGAAGCGGCCACGGCCGGCGCCGCTCTCCTTGGCCACGATCAGGTCGATCGCGCGGTTGGCGCCGATTTCCAGCACGTCGTCGTCCTTGCCGAGATTGGCGTAGGTCTTGCCGTGCTGCACGTAAGATCCGTAGCGCCCGATCCCCGCCAGGATCGGCTCGCCGCTCGTCGGGTGCTTGGCCACCTCGCGCGGCAGCGACAACAGCGCGAGCGCTTGGGCCAAGGTGACGTCGCCGGGCGAGAGGCCCTTGGGCAGCGAGCAGCGCTTCGGCTTCTCGCCCTCGCCCTGCTGCACATAGTCGCCGAAGCGGCCGCTGCGCAGCGTGATCTCCTCGCCGGTTTGCGGGTCGACGCCGAGCGCGCGCACGCCGGGCCGCTCGCCCTCGCCGCCCGCGCCCTCCTGCCCGGTCGGCGACAGCACGCGGGTGAACTTGCATTCGGGATAATTCGAGCAGCCGATGAAGGCGCCGAACTTGCCGAGCTTCAACGACAACTGGCCCTTGCCGCACGAAGGGCATTGCCTGGGATCGCCGCCGTCGGCGCGCGCGGGAAATATGTGCGGACCGAGCAGCTCGTTGAGGGCGTCGAGCACCTGCGCGGTGCGCAAGTCCTTGGTGCCGCCGAGCGCGCCGGAAAAATCGTTCCAGAAGTCGCGCAGCAGATCCTTCCAGTCGATCTCGCTGTTGGAAACCTTGTCGAGCTTCTCCTCGAGGTCGGCGGTGAAGTCGTAGCCGACGTATTTGACGAAGAAGAACTCGAGAAAGGCGGTGACGAGCCGACCCTTGTCCTCGGGGATTAGCCGTTTCTTCTCCAGTCTGACGTAGTCGCGGTCGCGCAGCACGGCGAGGGTCGAGGCGTAGGTCGAAGGACGGCCGATGCCGAGCTCCTCCATGCGCTTGACCAGCGTCGCCTCGGTATAGCGCGGCGGCGGTTCCGTGAAATGCTGGCTCGCCTCGATGCGTTCCTTGGTCAGCGGCTCGCCCGCCTTCATCGGCGGCAGGCGTGCGGAGTCCTCGTCCTCGTCGTCGTCGCGGCCTTCCTGGTAGAGCGCGAGGAAGCCGGGAAAGCGCACGACCTGGCCGGTGGCGCGGAATTCAAGCTGGCGCTGCGCCGCCTCGGCGAGAATGTCGACCGTCGTGCGTTCGAGTTCGGCGCTCTCCATCTGGCAGGCGAGCGTGCGGTTCCAGATCAGCTCGTAGAGCTTGGCCTGCTCGGGTTCGAGGTGGCGCGCGACGTCGCGCGGCCGCAGCGTCATGTCGGTCGGGCGGACCGCCTCGTGCGCTTCCTGCGCGTTCTTGGCCTTGACGGCGTATTTGCGCGGCGCGGCGGGCACGTATTGGTCGCCGAATTCCTTGGCGATGACCTTGCGCGCGCTGGCGACCGCCTCGGGCGCGAGGTCGACGCCGTCGGTGCGCATATAGGTGATGAGGCCGACGGCGCCTTCGCCGATGTCGAGGCCCTCATAGAGGCGCTGGGCGATCTGCATGGTGCGCGCCGGCGCGAGGCCGAGCTTGCGCGAAGCTTCCTGCTGCAACGTCGAGGTGGTGAAGGGCGGGTACGGGTGGCGCTTGATCGGCTTCGACTCGACCTGCGCGACCTTGAACCTCGCCGTTTCGAGAGCGGCCTTGAAATCTTCGGCCTCCTTGCCCGAGCCGACGTCGAGGCGATTGATTTTCTTGCCGTCGGCGCCGACGAGGCGCGCCGTGAAGGGCGCGTCGGCGAGCGTCTTCAAATGGGCGAGGATCGACCAATATTCGCGCGCGACGAATTTCTCGATCTCCAGCTCGCGATCGCAGACGATGCGCAGCGCCACCGATTGCACGCGGCCCGCCGAGCGCGCCCCCGGCAATTTGCGCCACAGCACCGGCGAGAGATTGAAGCCGACGAGGTAATCGAGCGCGCGGCGAGCGCGATAGGCGTCGACCAGCGCCTCGTCGATCTCGCGGGGGTGGCGCATCGCCTCGGCGACGGCGTCCTTGGTGACGGCGTTGAAGACGACGCGGTCGACGCGCTTGTCCTTGAGAACTTTCTTGCCCTTGAGGATTTCATAGACGTGCCACGAGATCGCCTCGCCTTCGCGGTCCGGGTCGGTTGCGAGAATGACGCGCTCGGCGTTCCTGACCGCCCCGGCGATGTCGTTGAGCCGCTTGGCGGCCTTGGCGTCGATTTCCCAACGCATGGCGAAGTCGTGGTCGGGATCGACCGAGCCGTCCTTGGCGGCGAGATCGCGCACGTGGCCGAACGAGGCGTAGACCTCATAATCCTTGCCGAGATATTTGCCGACGGTTTTGACTTTGGTCGGCGACTCGACGATGACAACTTTCATGCGAAACTGTCCTTCGGCGCCTTCGAGCGAAGGCTGTCGGGCGTGAGATGCGCTTGCCCGGCGGAGCCGGTCAGGGCGCGGAAAATGGTTGAGGGCGCGCCGCGTGTCAAATCCAACGCGGCGGCGGTCGGCGGCTTCGGTTCAGCCGCCCGCTTGCTTGCCCCGTTGCGGCGCGGCGCATATAGGCTTGGCTTGTCATGTCGTCAACTTCGCCCATTTCCGCCTTCTCCCGCCGCCACCTGCTCGGCATCGAAGGCCTGTCGCGGCCCGAGATCGAGGCGCTGCTCGATCTCTCGGACGAAGCGGTCGGCATTTCCCGTCAGGTCGAGAAGAAGCGCGCCACTTTACGCGGGCGCACCCAGATCAACCTGTTCTTCGAGCCGTCGACCCGCACGCAATCCTCGTTCGAGATCGCGGGAAAACGCCTGGGCGCCGACGTGATGAACATGGCGGTCGGCTCTTCCAGCGTGAAGAAGGGCGAGACGCTCATCGACACCGCGATGACGCTCAACGCGATGCGGCCGGATATCATCGTTGTGCGCCATCATCAGGCCGGCGCGGTGCATCTTCTCGCGCGCAAGGTCGACTGCTCCGTCGTCAACGCCGGCGACGGCGCGCACGAGCATCCGACGCAGGCCCTGCTCGACGCGCTGACGATCCGGCGCAACCTCGGCCGCATCGAGGGCCTTAACGTTGCGATCTGCGGCGACATCCTGCATTCGCGCGTCGCGCGCTCCAATATCCTGTTGCTCGGGACGCTCGGCGCGCATGTGCGCGTCGTCGGCCCCTCGACGCTGCTGCCGGCGGGGATCGAAAACATGGGCGTCGAGGTCTTCCGCGAAATGAAGGCCGGCTTGAAGGACGCCGACATCGTGATGATGCTGCGCCTGCAGCGCGAACGCATGAGCGGCGCCTTCGTGCCCTCGACCAAGGAATATTTCCGCTATTTCGGCCTCGACGCGGAAAAGCTCGGCTACGCCAAGCCCGGCGCCCTCGTCATGCACCCCGGCCCGATGAACCGCGGCGTTGAGATCGATTCGCTCATCGCCGACGGCGCGCAATCGCTGATCCGCGAGCAGGTCGAAATGGGCGTCGCGGTGCGCATGGCGGTGCTGGAGGCGCTGGCGCGGCATTTGCCGAACGGGTGAAGCGCTTTGGCGCTTCACCGCGCCAGGCGGCGTTTGGTCAACGCGCGGCTCTCACCCGCGGCGACCCGCCTTATCCAGCGCCGCGAATTCCGCGTCCGTCAGCGCAATGCCCGCCGCCGCGACGTTTTCCTCGAGATGCGCGACTTTCGACGTGCCGGGAATCGGCAGCATGACGGGGCTGCGCTTGAGGAGCCAGGCGAGGGCGATCTGGCCGGGCGTCGCGCCATGGGCGCGCGCGATCGTCCCGAGCGAGGCGCTGGGCCTGGCGAGTTCGCCGGCGCCGAGCGGATACCAGGGAATGAAGCCGATCCCGCGCTTTTCGCAGTGCGCGAGCACATCTTCGCTCGCGCGATCGGCGAGGTTATAGCGGTTCTGCACCGTCGCGACGGGAAAGACCTTCGCCGCCGCCTCGATGTCGTCGATCGAGACTTCGCTAAGGCCAGCGAAGCGGATGACCTTCGCGTCGATGAGCGACTTGATCGCGCCGAACTGCTCGTCGCGCGGCACTTTCGGATCGATGCGGTGCAATTGCCACAGGTCGATCGTCTCGACGCCGAGATTGCGGCGGCTCTTGTGCGCTTGCTCGACGAGATAGTCGGGCCGCCCCAGCGGGCTCCACCGGTCCGGCCCGCTGCGCGTGAGGCCGGCTTTTGTAGCCACCAGGATTTCGCCATAGGGATGCAGCGCTTCGCGGATCAGCCGCTCGGAGACATCCGGCCCGTAGGAATCGGCGGTGTCGATGAAATTCACGCCAAGGACGGGCAGGCGCCGCAGCACGCGCAGGGCTTCGGCGCGATCGGCCGGCTCGCCCCAGACGCCGCGTCCGGTCACGCGCATCGCGCCAAAGCCAAGGCGATGGATCGCGATCTTTCCGCCGATCTTGAACACGCCCGATTTTACCGCGTCGGTCATTTCGCCGCCTCCGTCTTCGCCTCCCGCCGCCGATGATGGCGCTGGCGCCCGCTCACGGCCAGCGCGCCAGCGGCGGCATCGAGGAGAGGATCGAAGCGACATTGCCGCCGGTCTTCAGCCCGAACACCGTCCCGCGGTCGTAGAGCAGGTTGAATTCGACATAACGGCCGCGGCGCACGAGCTGCTCCTCGCGCTCGCCTTGCGTCCACGGCTTGGCGAAATTGCGGCGCACGATTTCGCTATAGAGCGAGACGAACGTCTCGCCGACATCGCGCGTGAAGGCGAAATCGGCGTCCCAAGCCGAATTGGCCGCGTCGCCCGCGCTGTTGAGGTAATCGTAGAAAATGCCGCCGATTCCACGCGGCTCATTGCGATGCTTGAGAAAGAAGTACTCGTCGCACCAGGCTCTGTATTTTTCGTAAGAACCGGCCGCGGGATGGCGCTCGCAAACGCCGCGCATCGCCTCGTGGAACAGAACCGCGTCGGGATCGTCGGCGCGCCGGCGCGCCTCGAGCGTCGGGGTGAGGTCCGCGCCGCCGCCGAACCATGCTTTGCTCGTCACGACGAAGCGGGTGTTCATGTGCACCGTCGGAACATGCGGATTCCAGGGATGCGCGATCACGGAAAGCCCGGAGGCCCAGAAGCGCGGATCGTCCGCGGCGCCGGGGATCTGCTTGGCGAATTCCGGCGCGAAGGACCCGTGGACCGTCGAGGCGTGCGCGCCCATTTTCTCGAACAGACGGCCGCGCAGCATCGCCATGCGCCCGCCCCCGCCCGGCGCGCCGGAATGATCGACACGGCTCCACGGCTCCAGCGCGAAGCGCCCCAGCGCCGCGCCAGGCGCCGGTCCCTGCGCCTCTGGCGGGCATTCCGCCTCGAGCGCCTCCATCGCCGCGATCAGTTTGAGCTGCAGCGCCTCGAACCATTCTCGGGCTCGCGCCTGCCGCGCGTTCGTCTCGTCCATGTCGGTCTTTCCCCGCGCGCCGTTCGTGCGGCGCTTCGTTCCCACAGGCGCCGGCGCGGCGCAAGGCGTTCAGGGCGAGCGGAAGATCTGGCGATTGCCGAGGCTGAGCTGATTGGCGCGCTGGGCCGCGCACCAGGCGGCGAGGCCGGCGGCGCGCACTTCCTGTTTGCGCCGCGGCAATTCGGCGGCCAGTTCCGCGTCGAAGCGCGCCTGGCCGTAGGCCTTGTGGCCGATTTCGAGGAACGCGCTCTCGAATTTCTTCGCTTCCTCGGGGATGACGTCGGCGCAATCGGCGCCCATTTCGCGCATCAGGCTCACTGAGCGCGCGACGCCGTTGATGGTGATCGACTGCGCGGCGGCGGGGCCGGCGAGCGCCAGCGACGCGGCGAATACGGCGGCGCGCATCCCGAGCTTGTCCATGGCTTTCGCCTCCCTCGCTTCAGCCCGCGCCGCGCACGCGCGCGACGAGCCGCTCGACATGCTCGATCGGCGTCTGCGGCAGGATTCCGTGGCCGAGGTTGAAGATATGCGCACGGCCGGCGAAGCCCTGCAACACGCGGTCGACGCCTTCGTCCAGCGCCCGCCCGCCCGCGAGCAGGGCGAGCGGATCGAGATTGCCTTGCAGCGCGAGGGTCGGCGGCAGGGCCGCGGCGGCGGCGCGCGGCTCGACCGCCGTGTCTAGGCCGATGGCCGAGAGCCCGTCCAGCGCGGCGAATTTGCCGAGCTGGGTCGCCGCGCCGCGCGGGAAAGCGATGACGGGCGCGTGCGGCGCGGCGACGCGCAACCTCGCGAGCATGCGCTCGATCGGCTTCACGCACCAGCGCTCGAATTCGGCCGGTGGAAGCACCCCCGACCAGGAGTCGAATATCTGCACCGCCTCTGCGCCGGCCCGAATTTGGCGCGCGAGGTAATCCGCCGAGACGTCGGCGAGGCGATCGATCAGCGCCGCGAAGAGTTCGGGTTGGCGATAGGCGAAGAGCCGCGCTGGCGCTTGGTCCGGCGTTCCGCGCCCCGCGATCATGTAGCTCGCCACCGTCCAGGGCGCGCCGCAGAAGCCGATCAGCGCCGTCTCGGCCGGCAGGCTCGCCTTGACGCGCTCGATCGTCTCGAACACCGGTTCGAGGCGCGCCCAGTCGAGTTCGTCGCGCAACGCCTTGAAATCGGCGGCGTTCTCGATCGGCTTGAGGCGCGGCCCCTCGCCGTGCTCGAAACTGACGCTTTGCCCGAGCGCGTCGGGCGCGACGAGGATGTCGCAAAAGAGGATCGCCGCGTCGAAGCCGAAGCGGCGGATCGGCTGGAGAGTCGCCTCGGTCGCTAATTTAGAATTGTAGCAAAAATCGAGAAACGACGGAGCCTCGGCGCGGATCGCACGATATTCCGGGAGATAGCGGCCGGCCTGGCGCATCAGCCAGATCGGCGGGATCCTCTGCGCCGCGCCGCCGAGCGCCGCGAGGAAGGGCTTCGGCTTGCGGGCGTCGGTCGATGGGGCGGCCGTCATGGGGCTTTCCGGTGAAAAGTTGCTGGGTTCGCGCTGCCCCTCATCCCAAGGCGAATGCGTAGCATTCGTCCGCAGCCCTTCGGGCCACCTTCTCCCGCCAGCGGGAGAAGCGGTTCGGCGCCGCAACGCCCCTCGCCCGCTTGCGGGAGAGGGGTTGGGGTGAGGGCTCTCGCAACGACGAATAGAGCGGCTCGAGGCCGCTCTAACGTGAAAAGCCGGAGGCGCGCAAGGCCCGGCGGCCTATTCGGCCGCCTTCTTCATTTCGGGATAGGTGCAGTTCGCCGCGGCGTCTGCGGCGGGACGGCGCAGCGGCACGACGTGCGATTCCTCGAAGGGCAGGCCCAAAGTGTTCCAGACGTCGACCAGCGCCTCGACCAGCGTCGCGACCTGCGCTTCGGTATGGCGAGGCGTCGGCGTGATGCGCAGGCGCTCGGTTCCCTTGGCGACGGTCGGGTAGTTGATCGGCTGGATATAGATTTCGTGCCGTCGCAGCAGCATCTCGCTCGCTGCGCGGCACTTCTTGGCGTCGCGCACCATCAGCGGCA
Organism: uncultured Alphaproteobacteria bacterium; assembly: GCA_963842835.1. Taxonomy (GTDB): domain Bacteria; phylum Pseudomonadota; class Alphaproteobacteria; order Rhizobiales; family Beijerinckiaceae; genus Roseiarcus. Next base: position 80,813 of record CAWJIB010000004.1, read on the forward strand.
CGATATGGGAGGGATTGTCGAGCACGGGAAGGCCCGCCGCGCGCAGCGCGTGCTTGACCAGCCGCGCCATCGCCTGATGGCGCTCGCGTTCGGCGCTCGAGGCCTTGAGATGGCGCACCGCGGCCATGGCGGCGGCGGCCACGCTCGGCGGCAAGGTCGAGGTGAAGATGAACGAGGGGGCATAGCTGCGCACCGCGTCGATCAGCGCGGCGGTTCCCGCGATATAGCCGCCCAGGCCGCCGAATCCCTTGGCGAGAGTGCCCTCGACGACGTCGATGTCGCCCATCAGGCCTTCGCGCTCGCAAACGCCGCCGCCTCGCGGTCCGTACATGCCGACCGCGTGAACTTCGTCGATGTAGGTGAGCGCGTTGTATTTCTTGGCGAGGGCGACGACTTCGGCGATCGGCGCGATGTCGCCGTCCATCGAATAGAGGCTCTCGAACGCGATCAGCTTGGCGCGCGCGGGGTCGGCGGCGGCGAGCAGCTCTTCGAGATGCTTCGTGTCGTTGTGGCGCCACACCTTCTTTTCGCATCCCGAACGGCGCACGCCTTCGATCATCGAATTGTGGTTAAGCGCGTCGGAGAGAATCAGACAATTCGGCAGCAGGCCGGCGATCGTCGAAATCGAGGCGAGATTGGAGATCCAGCCGGAGGTGAAGACGAGCGCCGCCTCCTTGCCGTGCAGGTCGGCGAGTTCCGCCTCCAACTGCACGATCGGGTGGTGGGTGCCCGAAATATTGCGCGTGCCGCCGGCGCCGGCGCCATGGGCGCGCGCCGCGCTCACGCCGGCTTCGATGACGTCCTTGTGGCCGCCCATGCCGAGATAGTCGTTCGAGCACCAGACGGTGACTTCGCGCGGGGCGTGCTCTTCGCCCGCGGGGCGCCACAGCGCCATGGGAAAACGCGACGCGTCGCGCTCGAGATTAGCGAAGACGCGATAACGTTCTTCCCGCTTCAGCTCCTCAATCGCTTCTTCGAAACGCCGCTGATAATCCATCGGTCGACGACCCTCACGTTGCCGGACGCGCCCTCTCTGGACGGCGTTCCCGAGGCCTTCTCTCGCCTTATGGGTACCCGCCAGCGCCCCGCGAGTAAAGAGCGCCGCGCGCGGCGGCTTCGGCGCTCTCTCGCCCGAGGACCCGTTGCGCTTCGTCAACGCTCGCCCGCCAGCGCCCGCAATGATTTGCGCTAGCGCAAAAATGCCGCGAAAACCGCAATAAAGGATTGACGCCCCCCGATCGCGCCGCGGGGGCCGCGACACTATGTCCTACCGACCCGCAGGCCCCTTGCCCGCCGGCAAGACGCCTGGCGGAAGCCGCCGGGCGAGATCCCGGCCGGCCTCGGCGCCCAGGCGCGCCGCGTCGGCGGGGGCGCCTTCGAGGCGCACGTCGAAAGCCTCGGAGCCGTCCTCGCGCAGGACCTGCCCGGTCAAGACGAGCGCCGCGCCTTCGAGGCGGGCATGGCCGGCGATCGGCGTGCGGCAAGAGCCTTCGAGTTCGGCGAGAAACGCCCGCTCGGCCGTCAGGGCGACCATCGTTTCGGCGTGGCAGATCGGCGCCAGCGCGGCGAGGGCGCGCGCGTCGGCGGCCCGCGCGGTGAGCGCGATGGCGCCCTGGCCGACCGCCGGCAAAAAGGCCTCGACGTCGAGCACGGCGCGGGCGCGATGGGCGAGGCCGAGGCGCTTCAAACCGGCGAGCGCGAGCAGCGTCGCGTCGATCGCTTTCGTTTCCGCCTTGCGCAGCCGCGTCTCGACGTTGCCGCGCAGCAATTCGATCTGAAGATCGGGCCTCAGCCGGCGCGCCTGCGCCTGCCGGCGCAGCGAAGCGGCGCCGAGGCGCGCGCCCTGGGGCAGGGCGGGAATCGAATCGGCGACGGCGGAAATCAGCGCGTCGCGCACGTCCTCGCGCTCGAGAAAACCGGCGATCGCCACGCCCTCAGGGAGCAGGGTCGGCAGATCCTTGGCCGAATGCACCGCGGCGTCGATTTGCCCCGCGAGCAGGGCCGCGTCGATTTCCTTGGTGAAAAGCCCTTTGCCGCCGGCCTCGGCGAGCGGACGGTCCTGGGTGACGTCGCCGCTGGTGCGGATGATCTCGATGGCGACGGCGGCCTCGTCCCAGCCGTGCGCCGCCGCGATCCGCCTTCGCGTCTCGTGCGCCTGGGCGAGGGCGAGCGGCGAGCCGCGCGTGCCGAGCGTGAAAAGGATGTCGTGGGAAGCCATGCGCGCGCCATTAAGCGATAATCGGCGCGCTGGCTAGGGGGCGGCGCCGCGCTGGCCAGCGCCCTCGTCTTGATCCGATCCGTCCACACGGCCTGACGGCGGGGGGCGACCGGACGATCAAGCGGGCCGGGACGCGAAGAGCGGTTTGCGAAACGACTGCGGAAATTGCCTACGCCAACCGCGCTTTGGTTAAGGCATTGGCTTTAATGGTGCCCAGGGGCGGAATCGATGTCGCGTGCTATGTGATTGAAATATCGGATTGAAGTTTTTGACGAAAAATTCGTGCCCCCCAATGAGTCCGCATTCCCAAATGGCGGTGGTTCGGTTCCCACTTACGCTCGAAGCGCCGCCTTATATGGGGATCGCGACACAGCCGCTAAACCAAAAAACGCACCAAGGAAACGACTGTTGCGTAGTCGTCGTTACTTGCAACTTCTATACCTTCAGGGAATGAGGACGCAAACGCCCGGTGTGCTTGCACTCGGCTGACCGTCAGCTTTTTCGCTTCCGCAAATGCCAACTTCGCCGGTATGTCAAAGCCGCGGCGAACCGCTGTTGGAAGAGTTTCGATTACGGAAATAGGTGTCGCCGTGCCGTCGGCAACCTCGGGGATTTTCCGGGCAATTCCAGCAACCAACCCGGCAATGAATGTCAGCCCCATTGGAATGACGCCTGTAACGAGACGCCTTGCTCGGGGGCAATCAACTTTGGACTTTGGATCGCCTCCGAGTGCTTGCTCGATTCGGTTTATTGGGTCTCCTCTCAACCAGGCGAGTACCCCCGGCAATAATGCTTGCATCGCATCAGACGAAAGAGGGGAGTCCACCTTGCGACCGACCGAGCCCAGGATCGTCGCTCGCTCGCGGGCGAGCAAGCTGACCCGTGAAGCATCGTCCTCTGTAAGCCACTCGAATATCCATGATATCCAACCGGGAATGGTCAACGGGAGCTCCATGGCGCTCTCCGAGAGGCGCTTGCGCAATGCGAGCAGCACGTTAATGGGCGCGCCGCTTTGCGCGGCCAATTCCAACAGAGCTGGATCGCTAGCGCTGATATTGCGTTGACCGAGAAGCTTATTCAACCGCGAGACTTGCTCGTTGAACGTGTTCACCGCGTTGCGATTCGCCGCTCTGAATGCACCAAAGGATTTTTGTAAGGAAAATTTAGTTGTTGCCTCCGTCTCTGCCCCCTCCGGCGCGACCGCTGTAGAAAGTCGATTGAGTGCGTATTCGACATCAACGTCGATGGGTTCAGCCGTACTGATACGATCCAAAATCGTTTCCAGCGGGTCGCTTAGCTCTAGGCATCGATCATCCTCGGGAAGGATAGATTTAAGTTTCGTCACCGCATTCTGGGCGAGAGGTTTATCGCTCGCGAAGGTCAAAATCTCCTCAGGGATCAGTAAGACAACCCCGTTTGCCAAATGCCCTGCGCGTCCCGCGCGGGCCGCCGCATTGAGTATCTCGTGGGCACCGAGAGCTTCTCTGCCACCATCCTCAGGATCGGCGCGCATATCACTTGCAAGTATGGCGATGTGGGCAGGAAGGTTTAGGCCCTGCGCGAGCGTTGGCGTTGCAACGATGACTTGCGCACCGTCGGGTTGACGAAACATCCGCTCGGCCAAATCACGTTCGAGTCTCAGCATTTGGGAATTGTGCGGCACGGCAGACGATGGCCCCGGCAATAGCGAATGCTGAAGCCCTCCCAACTCCGCTTCGAGCGCTTGCCAACGATCGGCTTCATCATCGATGGGCAAGGGGGGGTGGCCTAGCCGTGTTGCGATAGCGCGTGCGGTAGAGACTGCGAACAATTTTGCGTTTACGAAGACAATTGTTTTCAATCCATTGCGAGCGCACGCGGTCGCAATTTCGGCGGCGACGTCGTTCACGTTTGGCTTCGGCAGAATTTTTGTGCCCCGCAACTCGCCGTTTAGCTGAATCGGCGTTCTAAGTAGGGGCGTGATGGTGCAGTCAGCAGTGTCTTGGTGAAGCCAATTGTGCTGGAGCCCAAAAAGGCCAAACGGCTGTGCCACTAGTTTTGCTTTCGCCGCCGTTCTAAGAGTCGTCGCGCGTTTTCGCTTTGCAGCATCAATCTGATGCTGCGTCGCAAGCGCCGTGCGTCGTATTTCGGAGATTGTTTTTTCTTCGTAAAATACAACGCCGCGCGCTTGGCGGCTCGGTTTCCAAAGTGGGTCAACGAATGAGCAAGCACGTCCGGTGAGCGTTGCGATCCATTCGGCAAATTCGCCGCCATTCTTTATCATCGCTGACAGAAACAAAAAATCCGCCGTTGGCGCGATGCTATTGAAAGCGAGCACGCAGAACATCCCGTCGAGAGCTCGACGGAGGCCGGATATCGGACTGAGCAGATGACACTCGTCGAAGACCATTAGGCCGACGTTTTCGAACACTTGTGAAGAGTATGACAGGAGTGCCAAGCAATGCTCTGGCGTCATTACTTCGACCTTTCGCAGCGTCGTTCCTGCTGCGAAAAGTCGATCGAAATCACTCGAAACGAGGGAGCCGAGCAGCGTCTCAGGAAATACCTCCTGAAGATCGACCGTCAATTGTTCAACGAGGGCGTGGGTTGGGGCGATGAAGACCACGTTCTTGCCAGCGGCAAGAACCGCAGCGATCTTGATACAAGACGCGGTGGTTTTACCCGCTCCGGTAGGCAGTACCATGACGGCCGAGGTACCGGGAACGTGGAACCTCTTGCTGATCGCTTCGCGGTGATTTCGCCAAACAAAGGGTGCTGTCGTCGCGCGATGCCGTAACCAACTTTTCCAAAATTGCTCATCCGCTCCGGGCGGCGGGCTTATTTTTGTGACTGCCGCGTGAGCCGTCGCATCGTAAGCAGATTTTAGTAGGGCCGCCAGATGTCGTGGGCCGGGATAAGTTGTGAAGAGAGGACCGACCGCCGGGTCGCCCGTGTCTTGTGTGCTAGAAGAAAGCGCAATCACCCGCGCAAATGCTGTGGCCGCTGTATCAAATTCGCTTGAAGCGCTAGCGGGGGCTTCTTCGCCCAGGACTTCGGCAGCGAATAGCTCCACGCCCACGAGGAGGGTCTCTAGGAGTGCCGTTGTCGCGCGTGCTTCAAGTGCACCGCGCGTTGAAAAATGAGTGGGTCGCCGGTCTGCGCGTTGCAAAATGCTGGCGAGACTACCAGACGCAAGATCGCGAACATCTTCCGCGAGAAGCGTCGCAGCATATTCCTGTCAACCTTCTGCGACGCGGATGCGGCGGGCAGCTTCATTTGCATCGGCATATTGCTCCGCGGCCAGGAATAGGGCAGCCGCTGCCAGCGTCGGATCGACACGATCACGGTCGATAATTGGTTCAGCTTGCAGCGAAATCTTCACTGCGAGATTCTTGGCCGAGAATCTGTTGTGCTGTTGCGGCGACAAATGCAGCCGCACGTCTAACTTCCGCATTTTCCTCAATCGAAGTGATAAGCTCGTAAGCATCCGCAATTCGCGCCAAGGGCCAAGCACCGCTCTCCGATGCGGGGGTTAAGCCGTCTCCAATGTCCGTGCGCAGCCGGCGCGCGACCAATTCGGCGTAGCGCGCAGTCAGCGTCTCCGGCAGGGTCGCAGAGTCAAGATCAGGCAATGCAGGGGCCGCTCGGAGAATTGCCGCGGTTACCGGATCAAACATCATACGCCCCCGGCTTCTAAGCTATCGATAAAGGCTATTGCTCTTTGAGCCAAGTCGTCAAACCACGCACGAAGATCATCGCCCGTAACAAAAACAGCACCGATCCGCTGGTCAGCATTGATGTGCGCAAGCCTATCGTAGTCTTTGAACAATCTTTTGCGTCGTTCCAAGGAATCGTCAATAGTTTCCACCGCAAGGCTGCCGCGATACGCACGAAACCGGATATCAAGGACGCGCGCGGCGGCCCTTGTCGCTTTGGTCCCGTCCAAACCACTTTTCTCGATAAGCGCCGCCGCACAAGCTACTAGCTGCGCCGCACGCTTGTTTTCGTGGTAAGTTTGAAAGGCTGGGATGATCTTATCGCGGAATGTCGTCCGAGGGTCCTCAGAGCACTTGTCTTCGAAAATTGTCGCGCGGGTGATCTCAGTCGCAGTATCATTTAGTTCGATCATCAAACCATCGAGCCCCTGACTTGTTGAGCTTATGTGCGGATCGCGCAAGAGCGCGGTGCCGGAGGTTTGTTGTTTGGCGGCAGCCCAGGAAATTGCCTCAAATATCAAGCCATCCCGGTGATAACGCGAGACCTCGCGCTGATTCTCGTCCTTACCAGACACAGACAGTCGAAATCTCGCGTCTGCTCGAAGGGCAGCAACGTTGATAGCCGGCTCGGAGGGCAACAACTCAGCAATAATACGTCCCGCATGAGCGGCCTGTCCCATCGCGATTATCGCGATGATTTTCGAAAGTCGATCGATGTCGCCTGCAATCCAGCGGCTTCCCGTGCAATGTTCATCCACCTCCACTGAGGAAATCGAGAGGGCGCGCGGCCGGCTGGCAGTTGCTTCCGAGCTTGCAAGAGCGGCTGGCGCTTTGTTTTCAAGTGTTGACACGTCTACAGAGTGCCAAATGATCTAAGGGTGCACAAGCAAAGGGCATGTTCCAGGATAAAAGGGTATGGAACTCGCAAAGATATCGCACGTGGTGTTTTTGTACATATATTCATCGTCTCGTCCTAACGCGATAAGTTGACGGTCATTATTGCATCACCTTGGCACGCGTGAATTGTTTGGTCGATTTCGCGCCACGGCCCCGCACCCGATTGCTCAGGGAAGTCCAAAACATCGAAGCACTTGGTTCCGTCGCTGTAGTCCTCTGAACCATACCGCACCGTGCCTTTGCTGGCGCGCAGCGATGTCGAACGGCCCGTGCGCACTTTAAGCCGATAGGGAACGCCCGCAACGAATTTCAGTATCGCTCCGTCGGAAGCGAGGAGCGTCCGGGGCTCGGGTGGCGTAGGGGCGGGCTGCGGCGCAACGTGAGCAGGCGACGGGGACGGGGCGGGAGTTGGTGGTGGTCGCGCGATCGGTGCCCCGATGGGAGTTTGATCGTTCGGTGACGATGTTTGCGGCGGAACCATCGCGACCGGCAGCGGATGGGGTGACGTGCTGCTGAGGATCACGATGATGACATAGAGCGCGAGCACGCCGCCGGTAACCAAGCCGACCGTGCCGCCGGCCTGCGCGAATTTGAAGATCAGCGCGAGAAGAATGAGCACGCTTATCGTCGCGAGGGGGTAGAGAAACAGCGCGGCGCGCACCGGCGGCAACCAGAGGGTCATCACGCCGAAGAGGAGCAAGGCGGCGCTCAGAATGCCGCCCTTGTCGCTCTTCAGTGCAAGAGAAAAGGCGAAGCCGAGTCCGGAGCCGAGCAGTATCAACGCGCTGACGAAATTCGCTTCGACGAGAACGCTGCCGATGCCGACAAGCGCCGCGAAGAGAAGCGCGAGGCCCTTCACGCCGCTGTGCGCGACGCCGCGAAAGAAGCGCGCCAGGTCTTCCCAGGTGAGCTTGGCCCATGTCCCGCGGTCACCTTCCTTCCAGGCCTGCGCGCGCATTTTTCGCAACGCTTCCTCGTGCGCTTCGGCGGCGCGCCGCATTTCCTCAAGCTCTTCGTCGATGTCGCGGTAGGTCTGCTCCCAGCTGCGTTCGCGGCGCTCGTCGGCGCGGCCGGGTTGCTCTTGCCACGGCGCTTCCTCGCGCTGCCGCTCGTACCCGCGTTTGAGCTCGTTGAGGACGAATTCGTAGGCGGCGTTGAGCTCGACCATCGCCTCATGCGAGCCGCCAAGGTCGGGGTGGCGCTGTTTGCACGCGCGGCGATACGCGGCCTTGATTTCCTCGAAGCTCGCGCCGCGCGCGACGCCGAGAATTTCGTAGGGATCGCGCATGCGCGGGACCTTGTTATTCGACGACGGCTATTGCGATTGCAGCTGACGGACCGGGGCGTCGACCGAAAGGGGAAAGGTCGTCATCGTTTGAAAGGACTGCGTCTTGCCCACCATGAGCGAGATCGACAGCGGCGCGGTCGGGAATCCCGGATTGGGGGCGGGGCAGTTGTAGACGATGATCGCGCCGGCGACCCGCGCGCCGGCCGGCACGAACGCGCCGCGCGGCGGCCCCTGCATCGGATTGACGCTGTAGGCCGTCGCATGCGGCGACGGGAGGAATTGCAGTGAGCCGCGCACTTCCTCAGCGTCGGTGCAATTGCCGATCGCGACGCCGCCGCGCATGATGCCGAGATAGAGATTCATCCCGGAATTGTTGGTGATCGAATACGAGATCGTCGCATTCCAAATCCAATTGAATTTGGCCGAGACGGCGCTGGCCTCGATCTTGAAGCTTTCGGGGACGAGCTGCTCTTGCAGGGTCTCGTCCTGTTGCGTGACCTGGGCGGATGCCGGCGACCATAGGCAAAGCGAAATGGAAACGATGGTGAGCCCGACGATCCGCAGCATGACGCCCCCCCGATTCTTGTGCACGGTATAGACAAATCCCCGCCGGCAATACGGTCAAGGCCGACGTTGCAAGAATGAAGCCCCGCATGGCGCGAGGCTTCAAGTTTCTCAAAAGAACGACAATGTGTCGCACTTGCGCTCGTCCATCAGGGCGGCGAGCGCTTCGAGCTGGATCGCGGCGATGTCCTCGGTGAGGAAGCAGACGGCGTTGCCGCAGCCCGCCTCGAACGCCTTGAGCACGTCGATGGGATCGCGCACGAGATAGAGCGGCTCGTTCGTCACGCGATCGGCTCCAAAAATGTGCTCCTGCGGATTGAGGCCGTTGGGAAAGGACAAGGTCGGGCTCTCGCCTTTGGTCGCCCTGCCGAAGTAGCCGACGATCGCGCCGTCCTTGCCGGCGATCGGCAGCGCGAGCCGGCCGCGATTGACGCCGGAGCTCGCGTAGCCCGCCTTCCACTGCCGATACGTCTCAGGATCGACGCCAAGCCCCGCCAGGGCCTCATGGGCCGGATCGAGGCTCTTGGCGTAGGCCTCCGGGTCGAAACCCGTCCGCCTCTCCCTTGCGGGCTGGGGGGAACTGTTGACAGAACTGTTACTGTTCCCGCCGCCGCTCGCCGCGATGAACCGCTCGTGCAACTCCTTGGCGGCGTCGAAGACGCCCTGGCGGTCTTTGCGGGGATGGCCGCGCGACAGCGAAACGAGCTCGATCTGGTCGCCGCCGGCCGGGCACTTGAAGCAATTGAACGCGCCGGTCTTCTCTCGGCCGCCGTCGTTGGTGACCACAAAACAATCCGCGCCCTTGCAGAACGGGCACGGCCCTTTCCACTGCCGAGCGCTGCGCGCCTTCAATCCGGGAATACCGAGGAAGGCGACAACCTGATCCATCGGCACCGTTTTCTTGATCTCGTCGAAGTCGATACGATACGCTTCCGTGGGCATGGCAACCTCCTCTATGTCACTGAATATATTATACTTTATGGCGGACACCAGCAGAGGAGATCCCGATGTCCGTCACGGAAAGAAGCTCGCCACGTCAGCGAGGCAGAGACGACGCGCGGCAACCGGATTTCGTGGTTCGCGCGAAGACCGGCCCCGGCCACAAGGAATGGGCGACGATCGGCTACGCCTGGAGACGCGAGCGCGGCGAAGGGTTTTCGATCAAGCTCAATACGATGCCGATCGGCAATCATTGGAACGGCGTCTTGAAACTGTTGCCGCCGTATGCGGATGACGAGCCGGACGAACCGCCTCAGGCATAGATAACGGAAACGAAGGGCCGCTGACACGCGGCCCTTCTACTTTGCCGACGCGTCGGCGAGGATGAGATCGGGATGGCCGACGCGCTCCCACGGGGCGGTGAACAAGCGCCCCGTCGGCATGGGCGATTTCAGGAAGTCGTCGAAAGCGTCATCGACGCGAAAGCCGAACATCGTGCTCTTGCCATTGCGCGCGATCGTGGCGAGCTCGTCCATGACGTAGCGCATGCGCTTTCGGCTGGTCGTCGCGAAGAGGACTTTGAGATTATCGACGCCGAGATAGTCGTCGATAATTCCCGCCGCGACGATCTCGCGATAGGCGAGAATCTTTTGGACGATGACCGACTTGACGCTCTCCGTGCCTTTGTCGGCTTCGAGCGCAAAGACGCGTCCATGGATTGAAAACAGCGCGTCGGGTTCAACGAACGTCCGCTCGCAATTGAGTGTGACTGGAATTTTCAGCGGCTTTTTCTGCATTCGCGTTGAAAGCGGCGCGGCGCTGAGAATATCGAGGTGACTCTTGAACGCGACGCCGGCTTTGCGCGCGCCGATCTCGATGTCGATCGCGATGTCGGACGCCATGTGATCGTGCGCGAGCCGCATGATCTTCGAGGGCGTGGCGCTCTTGCCGCCGATGCGGCTATTGGCGACCCATTCCTCCGCCGGAATGATGCGCTTCTCAATGAGCATCGTTTCGGCCTCATCGCCGAGCGCGTGCAAGTCCTCGACGGTGAGGTGGTTGGCGAACACGATTTCCTCGTTGGCGCGATGCAGCCAATGCGTCCGCTCGCCCTCGGTGCCATGCCAGAGTTCGCCGAGGCGCGCCTTGGTGATGATGGGATGGCGCGCGCCGAAGGCGACGAGCTGGCGCGTCGTCAATCGGCGATGTCGCGCGAGCGGTTCGAAGATGTCGCGGATGTCGGCGTCGGTGATGCGGATGCGCTTGGCGGTCACCTGGCGCGACAGGTGCGAGCGGTGTTTGTGCTGGGGTGCGGGCTGCATACGCAATGAGATAGGCGGCCGAAACGGCGTGTAAACGTCACGCATGCGCTCGAATGTTCAGGGAGGTTCCGCAGCGATGCGCGGTGCGCACGTAAAAATATTTTACCACGCGGCGACATGTCGCTGTCGCGGCCGGTCGCCGCCTGACGCGTGAGGTCGCGGCTTGTCGCGACAAGGCGCGGCGCTCGCGAGCTATGGCTCCTGATCTTCAGGATCGCGCCGTCTCGCGCTCTCCCCGGGCGGCGGCGGCGCGCCGGGCTTCTTCGGAGGGTCGGGGGGCGCGTCCGAAGAGGGAACATGTCGCGCATACATTTCGCGATTGCGATCTCGAACGATCGCTTGTTCGTCCGCCCGCATGTGCGCGAAGCGCGCGAGCGGATTGGCGGGGAAGCGCATCGATATGGCTGCTGGGGTTGCATCGCGTATGTAGATGGCGAATGAGCCGACGGTTTGGTCGCGAATGAAATCCGGCACCGTGTTCATATCACGCGCCATAGCCGAGAGGTCAGCGCCGCCGAGGCGTGCGGCCATCTTGATGCTGGTGTTGGCGGCGAGCGCGGCGCGCACCGGCGGATCGATTTGACCAAGAAATTGATGCGCCAGAATGACGCCGACTTTTTGCTGGCGCGCCTCGGCGAGTATGACCTGAATTTTTGGATCGTTCTTGATGTAGTTGTGGCATTCGTTGACATAGACGTAGCAGGGGAGACGCTGCTCCTTCGGCAGGCTCGTGCGCTGCGCCGCCGCCTGATTGATGAGGCCGAGAAAGAAGCGGCCAAAGAGTTCGGTGCCTTCCTCCTTGAGCAAACCCTTTTCGGCGTTGATGAGGATGACTTTTCCCGGCGTGTTGATCTCGGTGAAGAAATCCACTTTTGAGCGCGGGCTCGAAAACATTCGAAGGAATGTCTGATTTCCGAGCACGGCCAAGAGGCGCGCGTTGACCTGCTCTCGCGTCTGCTTGAATTGGGTATTGCTATTGAAGTCGGTGGCGAAAAACTCTCGCGCCGTTTCGTCCAGCGTGTCGATGTATCGTTGGTATTTGGCCGTGCCATTTTTGAGAATGTCATGGAAGGTGTGGATCGTCGCATCGGGGATCGCGAAGAGCGCGCGGGTGACGAATTGAAACAGCGTCGATTGCCGGCTGGTCATTTCCGCCTGCAACAGCGATCCGATTATGAAGTCGTACATTTCGAGCGCGCTGTTGGTCAGGCGTTCGCGGTCGAGCGGCGAGAGGGTCGCGAGCCGATCGAGATGCATGTCGAAGAGATTGACGGCGATCGGATATTCGATGTCGGCGGCGTCGAGGATGCAAAGCTTGCCGTCGAGCGGTTGACCGGGTGCGAAGAGTTTTAGGCTCCAAAGCTCCTCGATCAGTTGCCGCTGGCTATCGAGGATGACAAGCGAGCATTCGCCGCGCACCGCGCGCTCTAAGTCCTTTGCGATGAAATATTGCAGGGCGGTCGTCTTGCCTGCATCGGTTCCGGCGACGATCCAGTGATGCGACGTTCGCGCTCGCTGGGGTATTTCGGTGCCGAGCGGCGTGGCGAGTATGCCGGCGAAGGGCGTGCCTTCAAGAAACGGAGAGGGGTCGTCTAGCTGATGCGGCTCGTCGAGCTTCGGCGGCTTGGCGTGTTTGCCGCGCGCGACGCCGGAGATGCGATACGTGTTATCGAGGTATCGCTCGGCGAAGGCGGGGAAGAGCTGCGCGTCGAACGGTCGAACAAGCGCTTCGACGAAGCGTCCGGGTTTGACGAGCGTCGCGAGCGGGGACATGATTTCGCCGTCGCCGGCGATCTTCGGCAACGCAGCGGCGGACGCTTCGACGGCGGCAATGCAGGCGCGCCGCATCTTTGTGAGCGTGTCGCCTTTCATGCGCCCGATCTCACGCCGCATGCGATCTCGCCAGCGGATGCCGTCGAGATGATCCAAGTCGGCCGGGATTGGCGGCACCATGAGCATCATATTCTCGGCATAGAGCGCACGGAAGGCTTCGAAAAAGGCTTCGTGGAGCGGGCGGGGAAGATCAACGTCGCCAAGCACCGAATTGGCGAAGTCGCTCTTGCTGGGCAGGTCGCACGAGAGGGAATAGGCCTCCCGGAAGAGTTCCCGCGCCTCTTTCGTATGATCGGGCCTTTCGGAGAAATCGATCGCCTTCAAGAGTTCGTGGATGAGGCGAATCGGAAACCAGATGGCGATAATGAAAAACGCGGCGAGCGTCGCGCCGATGAATCCGCCCCAGGTTTTCGGGCGCGGTTCATGGCGCGGCATTTCCTTGGCGACCTGTTGCCAGACATTTTCCCAGAGGGTCATAGCTCGTACACGACGGAACTTTCCGTCGTCCCTCCGGCGCGCGCCAACTGCTCCGCCAGCTCCTCAAGCTTCGCACGGGCAGCGGCCTCGCCTTCGTCGGCGGCGATGAGGTCAGGCCAGACGGCGAGCAAGGTCTTCACGCCGAAGCCGAGCACGTCGCGGACAAGAAACAATCCGGCGTCGTCCGCTTTTAGTTTCTTGATCGCTTCCGTATCCGTCACGTCGGGCGGGATGGGCGCTTGAAAGAAGACGTAGCGGCCGATGCCGGTGTGGCGAATCAGGTATCGCTCTTCCTCGGTGAAGTGGACGGTGAGGAAAAGGCAATAAGCGGGGATGCGGGCTCTGGCGAACCATCCCGTGGCGATGTTGCGCTCTTGGCGCTCACGATCGATCCGCACGCGCATGGAGAAAGCATGCACGCGCCGGAGCCCACCAGCAAGAGGCGGGGTGAGCGATCGTCACTTCTGCCACGTCGACGGCCGATCCTGCGCTTCGTGAAAGACACGAAGGATTTCGATCCGGTCGCCCATGACGCGGTAGGGTAAGAGATAGGGGAGGCGAGCGACGTGCAACTCGTGAATCCCGTCAACGCTTTCGGACGGGCTCCCGAGATGCGGGTTTTCCGCCAATGCGGACGCGCTATGCGTGATGCGCTGTATCAGACGAGCGGCCAATTCCTTGCTTGCGGCGGTTTCGTGGTAGGCGGCAATCGAAGCAAGATCGTGCTGGGCAAAGGGGAGCCAGACAATCCTCATAGCGCCTTCTTGCGGGTAGGGAGGTCGGGCTTCGGTGGGGCGGTCTCCTTGCGGGTGCCGAGCGCATCGGCCCATTCGAGCATCGCCTCGTGCGAGACGAAGACACCCTTGTCGGCCTCTTTGATCGCCTCGTGAAGCTCCTTCGCACGCCACGCGTTTTTCTTGACGTAGTCGCCGAGCGCTTCTGTGGCGAGATAGCCCTTGGAGCGCTTGGTGGAGCGGCTCAAATAGTCGAGCTGCTCCTTGAGTTCTTCCGGGACGCGAACTGACAGCACCGTCGAAGAGTTATATTTCTCATTGTTTGTAGACATATATAGGAATTGTATACAATGCAAATATTTCGTCAAGCATAGAATGGTTCGAGAAAACATGAGGCCATTAAAAAGTCCCGCTCCGGGGTCTGGAGCGGGACTGCACCATCATATCATCCGACAATTGGAGCGCGCTCATTCATCGGGGCGACGGAAGTTCTTTTTGTTCTTGGGCTTTCGCATCGACACGTTTGCGAAAAAGGCCTCAATCTGCGCTTCGACGATGGGACGGGGGATCATGTGCCGCGATCGGGAATGGGCGATGACTTTCTGTAAACGGTTGCTCGGCGGCAACTGAGGCGGCAACGTCGCAATGAGATGCGGATCGAGCGGCGCGCCGTCGCGCATCAATCGCAACCATGCATGAAAATTGTTTGTCTCTCGAAGCGCGTGGGGGCTTTGCATGCCGAGCTCGGCGGCGAGCATCGGCGCATCGATCGCGCCGACGCGAAAGGCGACAATGGTTCCGGCGTTGCCGAACATCGCATGCTGAAGGTCGTCGGATAACTGGGCGACGTGTTGGTTTGCCGCCACTAACGAAAGCCGCCATTTGCGGGCTTCCGAGAGGATCGACGCGAAACTATCGGTCGCGAAATTCTGGAATTCGTCAACGTACAGCGTGAAGTCGCGGCGCTCGTCTTCCGCCATATTTCGCCGCGCTTCGGCCGCCTGCGAGACGGCCGATATCAGAAGCGCGCCGAGCAAATGCGCTGGCTCCGTGCCGAGATTACCTTTCGACAAATTGACGATCAGAACCTTGCCGGTGTTCATCGTGTCGGCGATGTCGATTGTCGAAGCGCTTTGGCAAAGTACCGATCGGATGAACGGGTTCGAAAGCAGGATGCCGATTTTGTTTTGGATCGGGGAAAGGGTCTCGGCGCGCTGGCGACTATCGAGCGCTTCGAACTCACGCTGCCAATAGAAGCGGATCAGGGGATCGATGCAAGTTTTGGTGAGCTTGCGGCGGAATTGTTCATCGACGAAGAGGCGGGGAATGCCGATCAAGCTTTGATCCTTGTTGTCGAGCAACAAGCGCAGCGCGTTCGAAAGAACATATTCGAGGCGCGGCCCCCAGCTGTGCCCCCAGATGTTCTTGAACGCCGAGACGATGTTCGCCGCGCCTGTCGCGCGGTCGGCTTCCGCGACGCCGGCAAGGGGATTGTACGAGAACGTGTGGGTGGGATCGGATGGGTCGAGATAGATGACCTGGTTCGTTCGCTTTCGCGGCGTCGCGGCGGCGATCGCCTGGCTGGCGTCGCCGTGGGGATCAAGAAAGCAAAAGCCCGCGCCGGATTTCATGTCGGCGCGCATGAGGTTGAATAGCAGTCCGGTCTTGCCGGTACCTGTTTGTCCGACGACGTAGACATGCCGCCGGCGATCGGCGGGGAGGAGCGGCACGCTCTCGCCGGACGAGAGCGTGCCGAGGATGTAATTGGGGTCGGGCATAAATGTGCGTGTGCAGAGGCTGGCCGCCGTGCCGTGCTGAGTGTTCGTGCGTCTTGTACGAGCTTCAGTCGGTGTCGGCCGGCCAGCCGTTGCACGCGGTGAAGCGTGCGGAGAACTGCCTACGGCAATTGTAACGTAGTGTCCGCGCCAGTTCGTCGTGGCTCTCGAAGAGAGCCCGACCCAATACGATTTCCCGCAGCGCTGTCCATTAGGCAGGGCGCGTGGCTCGCTGATGTCCGATAGGCAGAAGAAAACGTATTGGGTCGGGCTCGATAGAGCACGCGAACTGGCGCGGAAGTGTAAGGGTTTCAACGGTTCCCGGAATCGGAAGTGGCATATACGGGATATATGACCTGATATGCCACTTGATATGTGAGTTCGGATGCCGTTCGCGGCTCCGGACGGGTGAAAAATCGCCGAAATCTGCGGCGCGGATTCGACCAGGTGTCGATCAGCCGCAGCCCTTTGTCCTATACCGCAGACACAAAAAAGGGGACTGCCAGCTTGTCGCAAGCAGTCCCCAATGAGCACCCTATTCAGGAGTTGTTGTCAGCCAAGAGCGGCTGCATCGCGTCGGGCGACACGCTCGGCGATCCACTCGCAGATTTCCTTGTAGCTCCAGGCGACCCGGCATTGGCCAAGCGGTACCCGCTTGGGGAATTGGCCGGCCTTTTCGAGCCGCGCTATGTGCTGAGGGCTGTAAGGGATACCGATCGTCTTGAGCTCCTTCTTCGATATCAGCAGTCTGTCGATTTGCATCGTAACACCCCTTGTTTAAGGGAGCATCGCGATGCTCGCCAGGAACCGCCGGCGGGCAAGACAACATAGCAGCACGCAGCGATTTCGGCGAGATAAACGTGCGGGTGCATAGTGGAACATAGTTGCTCATGATCGGCGCGCCGTCATAGCGGCAACTCTGGCGGCGGCGTATCGCGGCGGATGATTTCCCGACGCATGTGGCGTGCGATCATCAAGCAAGCGCTCATCTCGGTGCGGTAGGGGCCGCGCCAACCGTCGGACGAATAGGTCCGCTTGATGAACCAGCCGCGTCGCTTCTTCTCCACCGTCCAGTTGTCGAGCGCATAGATGCGATGACGATTGTCGAGCATGGCTCAATACTCCTCTGCGAGCATGAGCGTGAGCACGCGGGTCGTCTTCGCGGGGTCGGCGGGATCGTCCGAGCCGAATTCAAGGCTGGAATCGTAATA
This sequence comes from uncultured Alphaproteobacteria bacterium, assembly GCA_963842835.1. Taxonomy (GTDB): domain Bacteria; phylum Pseudomonadota; class Alphaproteobacteria; order Rhizobiales; family Beijerinckiaceae; genus Roseiarcus. The sequence continues at coordinate 97,766 of CAWJIB010000004.1, forward strand.
GTCCAGCTTGAAAAAGAACTTGTGTCCCGCGAGTTCGAAGCTGCCGAAATCGTGCTCGCCGTGCGGGTCGTTATCGCCGTTGAACGCGTCGAACGTGGCAACCGTTCGGATCGCCATCGCGCGCACGTCGCTCGGCAGCTCGTTGACGCCTGCCGTCAGCATCATCTTGCCGAGTGCCGGATCGAGGGTCTTCCGAAACGCGTCGTTGAGATCGGCAATGCGTTGCCGAGTTTGTTTGTCAGTGAGCGACATGTGCTCCTCCACGCAATCGACGCGCCGTCATGGCGCGCCGAGCGGCGGAGAGGAGCCTTCAGACATTGTACGTGCGGCAGGCATTCCGTCGAGCAGGCAACCTCGACGATGGCAACGGCGCTGCCGTTACGCCGCACGTTCCCCGGCATCCAAAATCCATGTCCGGTCGGAGAATGCCACATAGATGCGCTCTTGCCCGAGCGCCGCGCCAAGTTCGGTCGCGAGCTCGTTCAACATTGCCTCGATGTCCGCGTCCGGCAGTTGGCCGAGATAGGCGTGAACCGCTTCTCCGGTGAATAGCGCCACCGGCTCGCGGTCAGAACCGACCGTGCCGTCCGGGCGCGGCCAGGCGTAGGTGACTTCCGCGCGGGTAAACATTCCGGACAGCGCTGGCTGACCCGCCTCAACCCTGCGCTTCATCCAGACGCGAGCGGTGCGCACTGCCTCCGAAACGTCGAAGACGCGGCCTTCTGGGTCCCAGCCCTCGCGCAGGCCGACGCTGATGCGAAAGTCGCGGCGCGGCCCTTGTGAGCCCGGCACGATGGCATAGTCTTCCGGCCTTGGCGCGGCAGGCCGACGGGCGGATGCGTCAGACATCGTCCCGAACTCCTTCAGTTTTTCTTCTCGATTTGGTCGGGCGAGTTAGATTTGACTGTAGCACCGCACGATGCCTTGCAGTCATCTGGCCGGCCGCCAGTTGGCAATCTGCTTCTCCAGCGCCTTCGTAACGTCGGCAACGGCCTCGCGTTTTGCAGCGTACGAGACGGGGGATCGATTGCGAAGCTGTCCGTTTTCGTAGAGCGTCCAGCGGAAACGGTGATCGCGCAAAGGATCGGGTTCAACCGTGATCGTGAACGGGTGATTTTCGGCCATCTCAATAATATGGGCGCATGGCGGAACGTTTTCCAGCGCGCGGTTTGGCCGTCAATTTCGAACTGATCGATTATCTGAAACACGGAGCCCTTGATTCTTTTTCGGCAAGGAGTACGTTTAATTCGTGCCGCGATGGGAGCTCAGCTCTACGAGAAATCCACAATAGAGAGAAGCATGGCGTCGCATCCGACATAGCCCCGGCCACAATTTGACCGGGGCTTCACTATTTTTCGGCATCGACACGCGCGCGCGAGCCCAATTCTTCGGCGGTCGATAGGCCGACGGCCGTGCTCGCCGCGTCGAGCGGGGGCGAGGAACTCCGTCAATCATTGCTCGGGGTCGTAATCGGCGCAGTCCTCCGCGGCCGCGACTTCGTCCTCATTGATAGAGTCGATAAACTCGGCGAGTTCCTCCGGTGTGAGTGTACGGCCGCTATTCGCCGGAATGGTTGGTGCTCCGGGGGGCTTGGGAACCGCGTATCTGGCTTCGGGTGCCATCAGCATATTATAGCGCCAGACCGACGCGCTCGCCTGCGACTGTCCCATTCATGGTCATTGTTGGGACAGTCGGGCTCACTCATTCCAGGCGTTCTGGTTGCAGCCCATTGCATATCGGATTTAGATAGCGAAGATCGTTAGAATCCGACCACATCGAAATCATGCCATGGAACACCGCGATCTTCTGGCCGGTTTTATCCGGCTTCACATCCTGGGTCACGCCGCGCAGCATGAAATTTATGGACAATGGATCATCGACGAGCTGGCCAGTCATGGCTATCGGCTTAGCCCAGGCACACTCTACCCGATGCTGCACGCGATGGAGAGAAAGGGGTATCTGATTTCGCGGGAGGAACGCAACGGTCGGTTGTCTCGCAAGCTCTACCGAGCAACAGATTATGGTAAGGAGGGCTATGCCCTGGCTAAGTTGCGACTCCGAGAACTTACCGGCGAGGGCCTGAAAAGAAAAGCCGCGAGCGCAGAGCCGCGCCGGGACGGCGGTTGAAAACCGCGCGGCAGACGCTTGTTTGTGCGGGGCTGGTTCGTGTGCGCCAAGTTCAATCCGCGGTGCGAATGGCTGCTGGACGAGGCGCCTGGATTGGCCGGCATTTTGATCTAGATCAGGCACCTGTGATTTCTTGAGCGCTATATTGACTTTCGATATCGAAAACGGATATCGATGGCGAGAGTTCGATGCTCCATCTCTGCAAACGAAACAGCATCCCATCTTGGGTGGATGCAAGCAGGGTGGAATGAAGGGAAGAAGCTCACAAGTCGGCGTAAGTTTCAACGTAATCACAGATGTTTTTTTCGAGAGATGGAGGAGCTTATGTTTGCCGTTCGTTCTACAGTGTTGGCTGCAAGCTGTCTGATGATACTCGCGGGTGGGGCACGTGCCCAAGCACCGGACTGGAACAAGGGCAGCGCTGACGCGCAGCTCAAGGCGCTCAACGAAATCCAGCCCGGACTGGGCACGGTCATGATGGAGTATTCAACCCGCTTCACCAATATGTACTACGCTGCGCAGGGCGGAAATTGGGCCCTCGCCGCTTACCAGCTCACAGAGGCGCTGGAAATCCAGGAGACCGGAGAAACGACAAGGCCCGCGCGGGCGGAAGCCTTGAAAGCTTTCGAAAGCAATTACCTCGATCCGCTCAAAAAGACGATCGACGCCAAGGACATCAAGAAGTTCGACGCAGCCTTTAATGAGGCCCTCCAAGGTTGCAATGGATGCCACACGGGTCAGGGTTTCCCCTTCATCAAATACGAGCTTCCGAAAGCTCCTTTGTCCCCCCTGTCGGATAAACCGTAGGGTATTCTGAAGGCGTCGATTGTAACCGGATCGGGCTTTCGAAAATTTGCGGCCGGTGGCTCGAACGCTCTCCAATGCGCGTTCGGGCCAACGGTGTCTTCAAGAGGGTTTCGTCCATTGAAGCTGGGGGATGATTTGATATGAGCGCGAGAGGCGAAGGTCTGGCCCTCGCCAAACTGCGCATGCAAGAGCTCACGGGCAAATCGAAGGCGGGCAAGAAGAAAACCGTGGCAAGGAGGCTCGTGAATGACGCAGGAAGGGCCATCCGGCAACGCGCGTGAGGTCTTCGCAGCGTTCCTCAAGTTAGGCGTGACCTCGTTCGGCGGCCCGATTGCGCATCTCGGCTATTTCCGCGACGAATTAGTGCTGCGCCGGAAGTGGATCGATGAAGCGGGCTATGGCGATCTCATCGCCTTATGCCAATTTCTGCCGGGGCCGGCTTCCAGCCAAGTCGGATTCTCGCTTGGCGTGCTAAGAGGCGGGGGTCTGCTGGGCGGCCTCGCGGCATGGCTTGGCTTCACCATGCCATCCGCCCTATTCCTGTTTGCCTTCGCGCTCGGGGCCTCCGCGTTCACAGGGGCTGCCGCCGCAGGCTTCCTTCACGGGCTCAAGCTCGTCGCGGTCGCCGTGGTCGCGCAAGCAATCTGGGGCATGGCCCGCACGCTAACGCCGGATCGCGCGCGCGCCGGCATCGCCCTCGCGGCGATCGCGATTGTCGTCGCTTTCACGGGCTCTTTGGCGCAGCTCGTGGCGATCGTTTTCGGCGCGCTTGCCGGCCTCTGCCTCTGTCGCGGAGAGAGCGTCGCCGTATCCGGTCAGCTGCACTTTCCGATTTCACGGCGGGCAGGGACGGTTTCCCTGCTTCTCGTCGCAGCTTGCTTTCTAGTCCCGCCTCTGGTGGTCGGCGCGACAGGCGCTCAGGCTCTCAGCGTATTCGACGCCTTCTATCGCTCCGGCGCTCTCGTCTTCGGCGGCGGTCACGTGGTTCTTCCCTTGCTTCAGGCGCAGGTCGTCGCGCCCGGCTGGGTGACGAACGAGGCGTTCCTCGCAGGCTATGGTTTGGCGCAAGCCGTGCCCGGACCGCTCTTCACTTTTGCGGCTTATCTCGGCGCGGTCCTTGGCCCGGCTCCTCACGGGTTCGCCGGTGCGAGCATCGCACTCATCGCGCTGATGCTGCCCGGCCTGTTGCTCGTCTACGGGGCACTTCCCTTTTGGGACGGCCTGCGCCGATATGATGCGGTGCAGGCCGTCATGCGCGGCGCAAACGCAGCGGTGGTCGGTATTCTAGGCGCGGCCTTCTATAATCCGGTCTGGACCAGCGCCGTTTTGAGTCCCTTGGATTTTGCCCTCGCTGCGGCTGGATTCCTGCTGCTCACCGTCTGGAAAATGCCGCCGTGGGTGGTGGTCGTGCTGCTCGCGGCAGCCGGAACGGCATTGGGAATCGTACATATCTCTTGAAAATATGCACAGCGTCGAGCCGTCAGCGCATCATCATCACCGCTGCCATCCCAACGAGCATCCACGTCCTGCCGCAACAACAGTAGCTCGCGTCCCGTGATCGATTTATACCAAATCCCTGAAGGCATGACTCGAAAGGGGATTTCCAAATCAGCGGCGAACTGATTCAAGGTGGCGAACAGGGGAGACGGGAAAGTTTCCGTTTCCGGTGCATCCGCACATGCTGCGGCACGCATGCGGGTACAAGCTCGCCAATGACGGGCAGGACACGCACGCCGTGCAGCACTACCGTGGGCACAAGAACATCCAGCACACGGTGCGCTACACGGAGCTTTCGCCGGAGCGGTTCAAATCGTTTTGGGAGGATTGAGGGGATCAGGAGGTGGAGGTTGCGGCGGTGGTGGTCGCCGCCGGGTTGTCGTTGGCGGGCGAGCTTGAGGCTTGGTTGTCGTTCGCTGCCTGGATGATCACGGCCCTTGTGTTGGTGGCGGTGAGGCCGTTTTGATTGGTGACAATGTAGTCGATCGTGTCGATGGCGGCACGGCGTTCTCCAAGCTTAGCCGTTTGCAGAGTCTTTAAGTCACTGATAAAATTGGTTGAATGGAAAGGGTAAAAAAGAATGTATCTTTCTTCGGTTCGGCGTTACTCCTTTCATGTTCTACACTTCTGCAATTGATATTAGATATTGTCTCTCCATTTCCACTATCGATATTAGCGCAATATCGGTCAACGCTATTCTCGGAAGTCCTGGGTGGGGCAATATTTGTTTTGGCTTGGGCGGGCCTCCTCACATTCATCTGGGCTGCGATCAAAAGCAACCTACCAGCCGGCGCTGGACAGTCCGGTCTGTGATTCCCTCCGGAAGCATGATACTTTGGCGCTCGCAAACCCAAGGGGGGCGGGATGTCCAAATGTGGCCTTATCGGCGCAAGCACATTGGTCATGCTTCTTGCACTTCCGGACCTTGCCGATGCGCAGTGTGGCTATGTGCCATGCGCACTATATCCTTACGCGCCCGCGATCGGCGGTGCGATAATTAGAATGGGGGTATCTCCCGGCGCAATGGGGACCGGCGCTGGGATGGCCTATCGCTCGTTGCAAGCTAATCCACCAAGCTATCCGCCTGGCGTGTGGCGGTCGTACTCACCCCCGCCTGGCTACTATCAGCAACGATTTATACCGCCGGGAGTCTGGTATCCAACTCGCCGCTGGTAACTGGCAACGTACAGTGGTGCTCGTAGTCGAGCTACCCGATCACCACCAGTGTAGCATTCCACCCTGTACGCATATGTCGCCTACCTGCCGATCAAACGGGGACTGATGGCCGGGGCGCATGTAGTGTTTGCGGGAGTGAGACAGTCCGGGAACGTGCTGCGAGTGAGACATGGCCGTCTTTATTGAAATGACGAACGGACTGTCTTGTAGCGACGACTCTTGATGCTCCTGCGTGTAGACACTTAAATTCACAATACTGAAAATAGGGGAGATGCAATGGAAGCCATCCGCAAGTCCGCCGTACTACTGCTTGCTGTCGCGTTAGAATTCCTCTTGGTGAACAGTGATGCGAGCGCGCAATGTCGGCCAGGATACTACTGCGGGCCTAGCACCAATTTTTACCCGCGATATTATCCGCAGGGATACCCAAATTATCTCAGGCCGTTACCTCCCATAATAAACAGAATACCGTCGCCTAATCCGAACCTGATATTTCGATACCAAAAATGCTATCGAAGCGGTCCTTATGTGACATGCTATGCCTATCCTCCTCCCAGCCAAACATACTGAGAGGGTTGGCCCCGACCTTTTTCTCATTTGCTCGATAGTGAGGCCGCCTCAGTTGGCGGACCGCAAATTCATTTGAAATACGTCCCCACCCGAAGGCATAATCGGCGCGGTGCGTAAAAGGGATATCGGCAAATATTACCTATGAGATGACGGAAGAGGATCAGGAATAATGATCTCGAAGCCGGCTGTGAGCGAAGTGCTGCCGATGCTGTTAAAGGTTTCAATGTCAGCAGCACTGCTATTGAAGTCCTGTGCAATTGATTCGAGTGTATCTCCAGATTTAACTGTGTATTTCACGCCAATCATGGGCGGGATGTACAAGACCTGTCCGACCTGAAGTGTTGAATTCGTTGAGAGATGATTGGCCCAGAGGATGGTGCTTTTCGGCACGCCGAAAAGCGCCGCGATGTTGGGGAGTGTATCACCCTCGCGCACTACGTAGATGTTGATGGCGGTGCTTTTCGCCTTTATGATCGACAGCTTATAGTCACTACTTATGACCGGTATAGCTGTGGCTCTAAAGAAAGAGAACAGGGCACATGCCGAGACGACCAACAATGCGATTCCGATGACGATATATTTATTCATATCTAAACACTAACATATCTAAACACCGAATAGCGTGCTTATTGCTATGGCAGGCGCTATTGACACCTTAGCGCGTATATGTCGTAAAACAGATATTTCCTGACGCGTCCCCGCACCTGAGTATTGTAGCACGTCGCAAGCACCTGACCGTGGGTTGTTCGTGGTCTTCACTGCGTTTGTTCGATACTCTTGGTGGGCGGGCGCGACGACTGCGAAGGGCAGGGAACGGCTCAACAGGGCCATTCATTCTACGTCGCGCAATAAAAGTTCTCCGACGCATGAGCCCGCGGACGGCGGGGACATCGCCAGCGCGCGGAGCGTTGGTGTCGGAGCGTTGGTTGGATCACCCTCTCGAATCGAATAAACTGTTGCGGCGCACCAGTTCAGGCGCGCTTACAGCGCGGAGTCTGCCATGATGTGGGGATGGTGGGGATACGGGCATGGATGGGGCATGCCGTTCTTCGGAGTCGAGCCTTTCCTGGGCTTGGCGATCATCGCGGTAATCCTCTATCTGCTGCTTCGCGACGGCGGCCCTTTGCACGGTCGCCTTCCGGGCGCTCGTTCGGACTCGGCGCGAGAAATATTGGATCAGCGATACGCACGCGGCGAACTGACTAAAGAGCAGTACGACCAAATGAAGCGCGATCTGACGTAAGTCGCCGCAATTTTAACAGCATCGTTACCGCGATTGCAGTGTTGACAGATCACCGCATATCCTTGGCGGTCTTCCTCTTCGACACCGCGCCAATCGGCCTTTGGCACTTCTTCTCCGCCAATCCGGCCAGGACTTCCGCCGGGGAGAGACCGCCGTACACACGGTGCGGCAGATAGTTCCACGCGTCCTGGACAACGGAGATCGCGTCGTCCAATTCCGCGTCGGAAGCGTTGAAGACATCCATCAACTGGCCGATGTATTCGCTCACCGGCCGCTGCTCGTCGCGTTCGTAAATGAACCGCTGAATGTCTTCGACGGTGGCCTTGGCTCGAAACCGGATCAGTTGAAATTCGAGACGCTGCACGACGTTCGTCCTGTGTGCCGATTCCGACGAAGCCGCCCGGGTATAACGGGATGATGCCGCCCGGGATTCCTGAATGATGTCGCCCACCGTAACGGAATGATGCCGCCCGGGTCGCGAGCCTCGCTGGCCGATGGATTTTTGTCACTGGCGATGATGCTGGGTCAAGCCCTTCTGGTTTGCTTTTCGTGCTTGCGGCGCAGGCTCTCGCCAGCGAGTTCGATACGATGGGCGTTGTGGATGAGACGATCGAGGATGGCGTCGGCGTAGGTCGGATCGCCGATGACCTCGTGCCAGCGGTCTATGGGAAGCTGGGACGTGATCACCGTGGAGCGGCGGCTGTAGCGCTCTTCGAGGATTTCCAGGAGATCGTGACGGGCGGCGGCGTCGAGCGCCTCCAGCCCCCAATCGTCGATGATGAGCAGGTCGGCACGACCGAGATTGCGTAAAATCCGTGGATGACGGCCATCGCCACGCGCCAGCGCGAGATCCTCGAACAGCCGAGGCGCGCGCTGGTAGAGAACGGATCGATTATCCCGGCAAGCCTTATGGCCGAGCGCGGAGGCCAACCAACTTTTCCCGACGCCCGTCGGCCCGATCAGCGCCAGATTGTCGTGAGCGTCGATCCACTCGCCCTCGACCAGCTTTTGGAACAGGGCGCGATCAAGCCCGCGGGGACTGCGATAATCGACATCCTCGACGCAGGCTTGCTGACGCAGTTTGGCGACGCGCAGCCGCGCCGCCAGGCGCTTGTCCTGCCGCCATGAGGCTTCGCGATCCAGCAGAAGCGCGAGCCATTCGTGATGACCGAGCCCGTCCGCTTCCCCGCTGGCGGCGATTTCGACGAAGAGCCTTGGCCATGCCCTGGAGGCCAAGAGCGTGAAGCTGGTCGAGGGTGGGATGTTTGAGCAAATCGTCTCTCCTAATTGTAATAGCGCGGCCCACGGATGTTGGGATGCAGGATCGGCGTTCGCGTCCGTGGCGCGCTTTGGCGCGGGATGCCGATCGAGATTGTTGTCGAGGATGGATTTGACCGAGCCGTAGGTCCGGGCGCCGATATCGATGGCGCGCTCGGCCGGCGGCTTCCAGACGCGTCGGCGCCATAGGGCCCCGACGAGCCGGACAATGCCCAGACATGCGCGAAAGCCCTGCTCGGGATGTGGGCGCGATTCGAGGATCAGTTCGCACAGCGCCGCCGTGGCCGGCCCGATCCGCCGAGCGTCGGCGCGGATGCGCTCGATCGTCCAGCCGGCGTAACGGCGGTGGCTGGACGGCATGTGCTCGGGAATAGTCGTGTGCTTGTGATTGCCGCTGGAGCGCATGTGCGCGGCGATCCGTTCGCCCTTGAGAAAAACCTCGACGGTTCGCGACGGTCATTCGCGCTTCGACCTCGGCGCGGGCGAAGCGATGGGGCACGCTGTAATAATGGGCGGCGACCTCGACGTGATAGTCGATGCCGACGCGGCATGTCCTCCATTCCGAGAACTCGTAGGGCTCCGCCGGCAGGGACTTCAGCGCCGGACGATCGATCTCTTCCAGCAATTGCCGGCGCGTCACGCCGAGCCGGCGGATCGGTCGAACCTCGTTGAGATGGCGTCATGAGATCGGCGATCGCCGCGTTGACCTCCGCCAGGCCGTAAAAGGTTCGGTGACGCAGCCGCCCGAGCAGCCATCGCTCGACGATCAGCACCGCCTGCTCGACTTTCGCCTTGTCCCGAGGCTTTCTGGGCCGCGCCGGCAAAATGGCGGTCCCGTAATGCGCCGCCATCTCGGCATAGGTCCGGTTGACCTGCGGATCGTAGAGGCAGGCTTTGATGACGGCGGTTTTCGTGTTGTCCGGCACGATCAATTGTGGAACGCCGCCGATCGCCTCCAGCGCGCGGACATGGGCGTCGATCCAATCGGGAAGCGTCTGCGTCCAACTCGCATGCGCAAAGGTGAAGCTCGATGCGCCCAGCACCGCGACGAAGATTTGCGCCTTGCGCAGCTCCCCGGTGTGGCGGTCAATCGACGACCGGAACCCCGTCTCCCGCGTAATCGACAAACAGCCGCTCGCCCGCCGCGTGCGTCTGCCGCATCGTCGGCGACAGCTTCGATTCAAAGCCGCGATAGAGTTCGCAAAACCGCGAGTAGCTGTATCCGCCCGGGTTCGCGGCGATATATTCGTCCCAGACGATCAGCAGCGTGACGTGCTTGCGCTTCAGCTCCCGATGCACCGCCGGCCAATCCGGCTCGGCATGGCGTCGATGTCCTCGTTTGCTTCTACGATTGGCGTAAAGCGCCGCTTCCAGTTCGGCGTCGCTGAGACCCTCCCGAAGGGGCCAAGAAAGCCCGGCGCTCGCCAACCGGCTCAACGTCTCCCTGACCGTCGATGGCGCGAGTCCGAGACGGCGCGCAATTTCGCGCGTCGCCACGCCGGCTGAAAACTTAAGGCGAATGATCTCGCGCGCTTGGCGCATCAGCACTCTTTCCGCTGGCATCGGTCGCTCCCTTGGATTGCCAAAGGACGCGAACCTACTCAGGCCAGCGGAGGCGCTCGTCGCCGTGTCAGACCCCGGGCGGCATCATTCCGTTACGGTGGGCGACATCATCTCGTAATGCGGCGGGCGACATCATCTCGTTTTGGTGGGCGGCTTCGCCAGGAATCAGCATCCTGTGGGCTCGTATGCGGTCTTGGGTGCTCGGTAGCTCGGCCATAACAAGGCTCACGTGCTGCTCGTCACTCGTTGTAAAAGTGCGGACGGAGCTGCGCCTGCGGGATGTATGCGGACGCCTGCACGAACATGGTTCGCAGCAGGCCTTTCCCGATGGGCGTGTGGTCGGGGACGATCAGCGTCTCGATACCGTTCGGGCCGGTGCGGCGCATCTTTATGTGCTTTCTGCCGCCGGCAACAGCGAAGCCGAAGCGTTCATAAATGCTGACGACGTCCGAACCTGAGAGGATTTTAAGCCCTCCCCGCATAGCCTTGTGGGGACACCTCGAAGCTGGTCAAAATCGTCGGCAGCCGCTCGAACCCGAGCGAGGCCGGGTCATCGCCTTCGAAATATGTGGCAACGGCGTCTCGAATGTTCTCCTGCAATTTGTCGAACGTTGATCCCTCAGTAGCAATTGGAACATTGACGGCCGCAGCGACGTACGCGCCGTCCTCCTGCCAAATATTGAATTGAATGATCGATCTCATACCTTGGATCGTATCACGATATTACAAAGTGACAATGAAGGGTTTGTTTATGTTCATATAGGCGCAGATCAGATATTGTGCGACCATGAAAAAGTGGCTCTGTCAAGCCCTCGTCCCCTTCTTGGTGTTTTGGATTTTGCATTTTCCGGTTTAATAAAATGAATTTCTGTCTGTATATTTTTATATATGAGTCTTCTTAAATGCGTATTCTTATATAGAGTGACCGGCCATATTTGCCGTTGCTGACCGGCAAGTGTGGCCGATCAAGACCGGCCAATTTGGCCGGTCAGGCGCGGCCATGCTTCTGCGGCTTCTGAATGGTAAGGAAGAGGCGATAAAGATTGGTCTTCCCGAGCCCGCGTTGGCGTATCTCAAGGAAGCCCGCTTTCTCCAATTCTTCGAGGTAACGGCGGACGCTTCGTTCGCCTGAGCCCATATCCTCGGCGAGCTTGGTTTGACCCGGGAAGCACGCATTGTCACCCCACGCGTATTTCAACAGCATGGCGTAACCGAGTTTGGCCCCGACGGAAATCTCGGTGCTGGTGAGGATGAAGTTCGGCACCTGCGTGAAGCCGTGCAGCGTCACGGGATCAGCGCCTACGATTTCGATGTTGCGTGCGATGTCCGCGATGTTCCTCGCGATCTGCTCCATCCTCGCATTATAGCGCACACCGGGCTGTCAAGATGGGCTGTGCACACTCCCCTATTGGCCGTACTCCGGTCTCGGCGTTTCCTCGGGCTGCGGTCGGTGTGGGTCCGGCGATCCGAGCATCGGCGCGAGCAAGCGTTGCAAGCCGCCGATCAAGACGTTTGTCTCGCGGCTGCGTTCGGTCAGCTCCTTGATCTGCGCATTCTTCGTCGTGAGTTCCTCACGAAGGAAAGTCACTTCCCCTTCCAAGCGATCGATGTATCGCTCCGTAAGGTCGGGGGTTGTCGCGACTGGTCGCGGCGTGTCGGGGCTTGTCGGTTGATGCTGTCGCTCGGGGTCGTCTCCATTTTCAGCGGTGACATGTGTCGCGTCTTGTCGCGACATGTCGGGATTGGTCGGGGCGTGTTGTCGCGGCGCGTCGCGGCCAGTTTCGAGGCCATCATCTGCCGCGACGCGCCGCGACTTGTCGTGACCTGTCGCGGTCGGGTTAACCTCCTCGATATAGGCGATGTGCCTGGCGACCGAGGCCGGGGAGATGAGATACTTTTCGCCGAAGGTGGTTTCGATTCGGCGGCAATCGAGATGACCCTTGGCGCAATAGCGCTGCACGCTCCGCGCCGTCCGTGGTAGCCCCGCGCGGTCATAGCGTTCCAAAGCGTCGTCGATCGTGAGGGTGTATTCACTGTCGGGGGTCGTCGCGCCTTGTCGCGACATGTCTTCGCTCATGCGGTTCAGTTTAGCGCGGCGCGAGAAGGGAAGGGGCGTTTATCCCCAGGTGAAGTGGCGGGGGCTTCCTAAAGGCCGACAGTTGCGAGGTGCCGATTTTCCCTGATACGAGGCGCGGGTCGGATCGACGTGATAGGATCAGTGGCATGGCAAACGGCAACGGCAAATCACTGGAATCTTTGGATTTGGGATGCCGCGTGTTCGATCCGGGGTGCGAAAGACGCTGCGAAATTCAAGGAATTCATTCTTCCGCTAATTTTCACCAAGCGCCTCTGTGATGTCTTCGATGACGAGCTGAATCGAATCGCCGAGGAAGTGGGCTCGCGCGCTAAAGCGTTCAAGCTCGTTAAGCACGACAAGAAACTCGTGCGTTTCTATCTGCCGCTCGAACCGAAGAATCCGGACGATTCCGTGTGGTCAGTGATCCGGACGCTTTCGGACAAGATCGGCGAGCAATTGACGACGCATATGCGAGGAATCGCGGATGCAAATCCGTTGCTCAAAGGAATTATCGATCGTGTTGATTTCAATGCCACGACGCATGGCCAGCGGGATATCGACGACGATCGGCTCTCGAATTTGATCGAGGCCATCAGCGCGAAGCGGCTTGGCCTCAAGGATGTTGAGCCGGACATCATCGGCCGAAGTTACGAGTATCTGATCCGTAAATTCGCGGAGGGGAGCGGGCAGAGCGCCGGCGAGTTCTACACACCAGCTGAGGTCGGCTTCGTCATGGCGCACATCATGAACGTAGAGCCCGGGATGGAGATTTACGACCCCTGTTGCGGCTCGGCGGGGCTTCTTATCAAGTGCGAGCTTGTGCTCAATGAGAAGCTCAAGACGAGCAAGAGGCGAGAGGCGACGCCGCTGCGGTTGTACGGCCAAGAGAACGAAGCTGGCACGTGGGCGATGGCCAATATGAACATGATCATCCACGACATGGAAGGAGAGATTCAAATCGGTGACACTTTTCGGAAGCCGAAGTTCCGGGATGGCAATCGTCTCAAGACGTTTGATCGCGTCGTCGCAAATCCTATGTGGAATCAAACGGAGTTCAAAGAAAAAGATTATGACGCCGACGAGCTCGATCGGTTCCCGAAGGGTGCGGGCTTTCCCGGCGGCAAGGCGGATTGGGGTTGGGTTCAGCACATTCTCGCCAGCATGAAGCCAAAAGGACGGGCAGCTGTAGTGCTCGACACTGGCGCAGCATCGCGCGGTTCCGGCAACGCGAACACCAATAAAGAAAAGGACGTGCGCCGCTGGTTCGTTGAGCAGGACTTGATCGAGGGGGTGCTCTACCTCCCAGAAAACCTCTTCTACAACACCACCGCGCCGGGCATTGTGATCGTGCTTAACAAGGCAAAGCCGAAAGAGCGACAGGGCAAACTGTTCCTGCTCAACGCTAGTCGTGAATTCGAGAAGGGCGATCCTAAGAACTTCATCCCCGAAGCGGCCATCGTCCGCATCGCCGACACTTTCAACACCTGGAAGGAGGTGGAGAAGTATTCGCGCGTGGTTGGCCACGACGAGCTCACGAGGAATGACTTCAACATCTCACCTAGTCGTTACGTCCACACGGGAGACGCTGACGAATATCGAGCTATTGCTGAAATTGTTGATGAATTGGACACGCTAGAAACTGAAGCTGTGGCAATAAGCGAGGCATTGAATGGTGTCCTCAAAAAGATTGTTGCTTGATATGACTGAATTAATCACTACCGAAATCGGAGACCTCCCGTCAACGTGGACGGTGACGCGCTTTGACGCGGCTTTCGACGTACAACAGGGGAAGCAGGTATCAAAGAGTAATCGGTTGGGCGAAAATCCGAGGCCATTTTTGCGAACGCGGAACGTTTTCTGGGGGAAGCTTGATTTATCTGACCTCGATCAGATGAATTTCACGCCTGCCGAAGAGAAGCGTTTGAAATTGGCGATCGGGGATTTGTTGGTCTGCGAAGGAGGCGACATCGGCAGAACAGCGATGTGGGGCGGTGAAGTGGCACACTGCTACTATCAAAATCACCTGCATCGGGCACGCTTACGCGATCGCGCAGAAGTCAATCCGAGATTTTTTCTGTATTGGCTTTGGTACGCCTTCGAAATAGGGCACGTGTACTTTGGGCGTGGGAACGTCACTACGATTCCGAATTTGTCGCAGTCAAAGTTGTGCGAGCTACCGATTCCGCTTCCGCCGCTAGCGGAGCAGAAAAAGATTGCGGCTGTACTATTCCTTACACGGCAGGCGATCGAGCAACAGGACAGGCTGATTGCGCTGACCAAGGAACTGAAAAAGACGCTCCTCCAGCAACTCTTCACCAGCGGCCGCCGCCACGAACTCCAAATGCGAACCGACATAGGCCCCGTCCCGGCGAGCTGGACGTTCACCAATGTTGGAAGCGTGGCAAAGATCCAGAGTGGCGGGACGCCGGCCCGTGAGGTTCCTGAAAACTGGAACGGCGGGACAATTCCATGGGTGAAGACCGGTGAGATCGACTACTGCGTGATCCGGGACACCGAGGAAAAGATTACTGCCGCCGGACTCGCAAACTCGGCCGCGCGGCTCTTTCCTGCCGGTACCTTGCTAATGGCAATGTATGGCCAGGGGGTTACTCGCGGGAGGGTTGCGCTGCTCGGGATTGAGGCCACCACCAATCAGGCATGTGCCTCCATCACTCCGCACGACGAAACGCGGGTCTCGTCCAGCTTCCTCTACCACTGGTTCGAACACCATTACGAGAATCTGCGGAAACTCGGCCACGGGGCCAATCAGAGGAACATGAACGCCGCCCTCATTCGCGGCTTTCCGCTTGCGTACCCGTCACCCGACGAGCAAGCGGAAATCGTATCTTCGCTTTCAGCTCTCGACGCGAAGCGCGACGTCCACCAACGCAAACACGCCACCCTCACGGCCCTCTTCCGCACCATGTTGCATCAGTTGATGACCGCCCAAATCCGCGTGTGCGATCTCGATCTGCCAGAAATGGAGAGCGCCATTGCTGCCTAACCATGTCTAAGCCCGGCGAACATAAGACCGTTCAAGCTCGCATCCTGCACTATGCGCAGGAGATAGGCTGGCGGTACGTGCCTCGCGCTGAGGCGGAGGCGCGGCGCGGTTTTGATTCTGACGGCGCAACACCGGAAGACCGCGCACGCCCCGCGTCGCCCTTCTTTGGCGACCTACTGCACAAACAGGTGTGCGCGTTCAATCCGAAATACAAAGAAGCCGAGGGCGCGCTCGTCGGCGAATTGCAGCGGCTCAAAACTGACATCTACGGCAATCGCGATTTTCTGACATACCTCCGGAATCAGGGAAAATTCTATTGCGCCGAAGAGAACCGCGAGCTTGATCTCACGATCATCGACTACGGAGACGTAGCGCGACCGCGCGAGGAATGGCGAAATGTCTACGAGGTGACCGAAGAGTTTTACGTCCATAACGGCCGATATGGTACGCGCGAAGACGTGGTGTTCTTGATCAATGGCATTCCGGTGCTCGTCATCGAATGCAAGAACGCGAGCAAGGAAGAAGCCATCGCGCTTGGTGTCGATCAAATTCGCCGGTACCACACCGAGACGCCCGAGGTGATGGTGCCGGAGATGCTGTTCACGGCAACCGAGGCGATCGGCTTCGCGTACGGGGCCACTTGGAGCTTGGTCCGCCGGAACATCTTTAATTGGAAGCACGAAGAGGTTGGCAATCTCGAAGCAAAGGTGAAGAGCTTCTGCACCGTTCCGCACGTGTTGCGCTTGCTGAAGGATTTCATTCTCTTCGCCGAAAAGGACGAGGAGCTTCAGAAGCTCATTTTGCGCCAGCACCAGGCGGCGGCGGTCAACAAAGT
This sequence comes from uncultured Alphaproteobacteria bacterium, assembly GCA_963842835.1. Lineage (GTDB taxonomy): Bacteria > Pseudomonadota > Alphaproteobacteria > Rhizobiales > Beijerinckiaceae > Roseiarcus. Next base: position 113,943 of record CAWJIB010000004.1, read on the forward strand.
GGTTGGGCGAGCACTCGATCCGGCGCATTCACGCGGTCTCGTGTGGCACACTCAGGGGAGCGGCAAAACCTACACGATGATCAAGGCGGCGGAGCTATTGTTCAAAGCGAACGAAGCGCAGAAGCCGACCATCCTCCTGATGATTGATCGCAACGAGCTTGAGGATCAGATGCTCAAGAACCTCGCGGCGGTTGGCATGGCAAATGTGGAGCACGCAGACAGCATCGCGACATTGAACAAGTTGCTCAACGAGAAGGGACGCGACTATCGCGGCATCGTGGTGACGATGATTCATAAGTTCCGCGACATGCCGGCAAGCCTCAACACACGCAAAAATATTTTCGTGTTGATCGACGAAGCGCACCGGACGACCGGCGGCGATCTCGGCAATTTCCTGATGGCCGGTTTGCCAAACGCGAGCTTCATTGGCTTCACGGGCACTCCGGTCGATAAGACGGCCTATGGTCGCGGCACCTTCAAGACCTTTGGCTGCGAGGACGATAAGGGCTATCTGCACAAGTACTCGATTTCGGAAAGCATCGAGGACGGCACGACCCTGCCTTTGTATTACAACCTTGCGCCGAACGAGATGCGCGTGCCACACGACATTATGGAAAAGGAATTCCTTTCGCTGGCTGAGGGCGAGGGAATTGCGGACATCGAAGAGCTCAACAAAATTCTCGATCGGGCGATCAATCTCAAGAATTTTCTTAAGGGCAAAGAGCGCGTCAAGAAGGTCGCGCAATACGTCGCCGACCATTACCGCGAGAATGTCGAGCCGCTCGGATATAAGGCATTTCTGGTTGCCGTCGATCGTGAAGCCTGCGCCTTCTATAAGGAGGCGCTCGATAAAATTCTGCCGGCGCACTATTCGGAAATTGTCTATACAGGGAATAATAACGATCCGGCGCACCTCAAGAAGTGGCACCTTGACCCGACGCGCGAAAAGCAAATTCGCAAGGACTTCGCCAAGCTTGGCGAGTGGCCGAAAATTCTGATCGTGACGGAAAAGCTCCTCACCGGCTTCGACGCGCCGATTCTTTACGCGATGTATCTCGATAAGCCGATGCGCGATCATACGCTGTTGCAGGCGATTGCGCGCGTCAATCGTCCGTACGAGAACGAAGGGGCGGAGATGGTGAAGCCGCACGGCTTCGTGCTCGATTTTGTCGGCATCTTTGACAAACTCGAAAAGGCGCTCGCTTTCGATAGCGACGAAATCAATTCGATCGTCAAAGACATCAATCTGCTTAAGGCGCTTTTCCAATCGAAGATGGAATTGAAAGCGCCGGAATATCTTGCGCTAATCACCCGAAAATTCGACGACAAGGATGTCGACAATTTGATTGAACATTTCCGGGACGAAGGCCGACGGAAAGAACTTTTCAAGGAGTACAAAGAAATCGAGATGCTCTACGAAATTATTTCTCCGGACAAATTTCTGCGGCCGTTCATAGAGAGTTACACGACGCTCTCGTCGATCTATGATGTGGTGCGCAACGCGTACTCAAAGAAAGTTTATGTTGACCGGGCATTTCAAAAAAAGACAAATGAACTGGTGCAGAAGCACATCGATGCTGGGCAATTGGGGCAAGTGACGGAATTCGTCAAGATCGACCAGAACACGATCGAATTGATTAAGCGGCAAAAAGGTGGGGATGGAACGAAGATCATCAACCTTGTGAAAAGCGTCGCCAAGGCGGCAGAAGAAAACGCTAGTGATCCATTTTTGATTGCGCTCGCCGAGCGGGCGATGGCGGTTCAGACCGCTTTCGAGGACCGGCAGACAAGCACCGCGGATGCGTTGGGTGAGCTGATCAAAGAAGTCGAACGGAATGAGGTGCGAAAGCGGGAACAGGCTGCGAAAGGACTCGATGGGTTGGGTTACTTTGTCCTCTGCAAGCTCACGGATGACGGCTTCCAGAATCCGGAGAAGGCGAGCCGCGAGGTCGCTGAGTCGTTCGGGAAGTTTCCAAATTGGCGGCGGAGTGAAGCCGAGCTACGCGAGTTGCGAAAGAAGGTGACATTCGCGCTGCTGCGGGACGAAGATAGCGTCGAAAAAGTTACGGCGACGGTTGAAGCGCTTTTCGCGCTTCTTCGGAAGAGCTTCAAACCATGAAGTCTTGGAAGGACAAAGAGGAATTTAAGGCGCTTGTGCGTGAGTGGGCGCACAAGCTCGACGCGAAGGTCGCGACGATCTACGTGCGACCGATGCGACGAAAGTGGGCGTCGTGTTCGACAGCGGGCAGTCTCAATTTCAACGATGAATTGCTCGCCCTTGATCGAGAACTCGGCGAGTACGTGATTGTCCACGAGCTGCTGCATTTTTCAGTGCCCAATCATGGCAAGCTATGGAAAAGCAGAATGCTGGCTCACCTCGGGGATCATGAGCGAATTGCAGCGCGGCTGCCGTGTCTCCCTGAACGGCGGCGAGCGCGAGTGTGATTTTCGGGCTGGCTGAGAGGTGATGCGACGCCCGCCATGGGGCGTCGCGGGTTTGAAGTCAGCGGGTTCGTCGATTGGTTAGAGCGGTTCTGACGCGGTCGTTGGTTCGGCCGCACGCTTGGTCGGGCACGTCTTCGCGTTATGACCCGCCTCGCCGCAGCGTGTGCACCGGGACGCCTTCTTGGTCGGGAGCCCGCCGGCGAAGAGCTCGGCCAATTGCAGGTCGATTTCTTCGCGTTGCGCGATGAGCTCTTTGGCGCGGGCGATCTGCTCGTCGATCGTCATCGGTCACTCCGCGGCTACGCGGTGCTCGCCGGCGAGGTGGAACTCGACGAAAGCCCGTTGGTCATAGGGGAAGTAGCCAAGCACGTCGAAGAACTCGCGCTGGCCGATGATCTCGGCATAGAGGATGCGCTGCCATCGCCTCGTGCGCGGGCAGTCGCCGTAGACGGTCACGAGGTGCTCGGCCTGCATGCGGTACGCGGCGAACTCGCCCTCGAACGAGAAGTCGTGCCGGCCGCGCCAATGGCACCAATCGTGCCAGGCGCGGAATGCGTAGTTCACTTCCGGATCGCCGTAGATCGTCTTCTCGGACCCGCCGCTCCAGACGAGCATCGGCTTGCCGGCGTCGAGCCGGGCGACGAGTTCCTCGTAGGATTGCGGCGCGTCCTCGGCGGCCTGGAAGCCGCAGGGGAAGAGACGATGCGCCATCGCGAGCACGGCGGCGTTGAACTGGATGTCGAGCGCGATTTCGCGAACGTCGGAACACTGTGATCGTGACATGGTTGGCTCCCTTGTTGCGGGGAGCCGAGTCAGTAATCACAGAAATCGCAGCGATCACCGTGCGATATGTTGCGGCGCGCGCCTGGTTGGCGCGGTATGCGCCGCCATGCGCTATCATCAATTATTGTTTCAGAGCCCAGAATTTGTTGGGGGGAGCATGCGGAATTCGTCGAGAAGGTCAGCCCACGTATGCATCATGGCGACGCGCTCTTTCCAATATGACGCGCGGTTGTAGACCCGGCGGATTTCATTTTCATGCTGGTGGGCGAGGGCGGCTTCGATCACGTCGGGATTGAATTCGCGCTCGTTCAAGATCGTGCTCGCGGTCGCGCGGAAGCCGTGGGCGGTCATTTCGTCGGGGCCAAATCCCATGCGACGCAGGGCGGCGTTGAGGGCATTTTCTGAGAGGGTTTTCGTGACCGAGCGGGTCAACGGAAAGAGCAAGTCGCCGCCATCGGACAAGGGCCATACGTCGCGGATCAGGTCGAGTGCTTGCCGCGAGAGCGGAACGTCGTGCGGCCTGCGCGTCTTCGTGCGTTCGCCCGGTATGCGCCATGTCGATTTCTCGAACGAAATCTCCGCGCGGCGAGCGCCCCGGATTTCGCCGGGGCGGGCGAAGGTGAGTGCCGCGAATTTCAGCGCGGACTTGATCGAGGTCCAGCCGTCGTAGTCGTCGATCGCGCGCAACAGCGCGCCGAACTTCCGCTCGTCGGTGATCGCCGCGCGCGGCTTCGTATTCGCGCGCAAGAGCGCGCCTTGGAGCGCCTGGGTGGGATCGCTCGGGGCGCGCAACGTGACGACCGCCAAGCGGAAGACCGCGCCCATGACGCCGCGCAGCCGGCGGGCGGTCTCGCGCCGGCCGCTCTTTTCGATCCGCTTCAAGAGATCGAGAATTTCGGCGGCAGTGATCTCGACGATCGGCCGGTTGGCGATCGGGGCGGCGAGGTCTTCCAAGAGCCATTTGTTTTTCGCCATCGTCGCGGATGCCGCGCCGTTCGCTTCGAGGTTCGCGATGAATTCAGCGGCGACGAGGCCGAAAGTGTTGCGCGCGGCTGTCGCGGCCGCGATGCGATCGAGCTTCTTGCGAACCGAGGGATCGACGCCGTCGCTCAGAAGCTTCTTGGCTTCATCGCGCTTCGTTCGCGCTTCGACGAGGGAGACAGTGGGGTACGGGCCGAAGGACAGCGCGCGCTCAACTCCGAGGTGGCGGTATTTCAAACGCCACAACTTGCTGCCGTTCGGCTGAATGAGAAGAAAGAGGCCGCCGCCGTCCGCGAGCTTGTAGGGCTTCGCCTCGGGCTTGGCGTTTTGGATGTCGAAGTGGGTGAGGGGCATTTGGGGGTACCGACCCTGGGGGTATTTCCAATTCGCCCCCGATTCTACCCCCAATTTTGCGCGAAGCAACGTGCCGCCATGAGCGGCTATGCGCATGGGATTCCGCGCAAGCCATTGAAATTACTGGCTAAGTGAGACGCTATGTGATGCAGGGGGAAGGGGTGATGGTGCCCAGGGGCGGAATCGAACCACCGACACTGCGATTTTCAGTCGCATGCTCTACCAACTGAGCTACCTGGGCGCCGAAGCGCTTTGGCGCCGCGGACGGCGGTTTATAGGGAGGCGACCGCGGCTTGTCCAGCGCGTTTCGACAGCCCGTTTCATCCCGCGCGCCGCTCGCCGGGGAGCGGTGGACATCCTCGGGCGCGCGTGGGAGATTCGCTCCGCTGTCCTCGCTTCGCCCGGGAGAACGTCCATGTTTCGTTTCGCCGTGTGCATCGCGGCGCTCGCGCTCGCGACGCCGTCCTTCGCCGAAAATCTGCCCAAGCGCGTCGGCCAATGCGCGACGACGAAAGTGCAGAAGGTCGAGACCCGGCTGGTCGACGGCTCGGGTCAGCCCGTCAAGGGTTCGGGCAGCGCCGTCGAGTTCGTCAACGGCGGCTATCAGGTCTCCTACGATACGGTCGCCGAGGTCGAGGCGTCGCGCGCCGGCGACGAGGTGAAAATCTGCCTCGTCTCGATCCCTCACCCTTGCCCGCCCGGCGACAAACGCGGCCGCGTCTACAAGACCACCAACCTGCGCACCAACGGCTCCTGGACCTTGCCCGATTCCGAGCATTCCTGCGGCGGCGCCTGATGCGCGGACGGCGTTGAAGAATCGGCCTGCGCCGCGCATTGCGCGCCGCGCGGGCATTTGCCATCATCGAGCCTCGTCCGATCGGCGGCGCGGCGCGCGTCGAGCGGGCGGATCGGATCGAGCGCGGGCTTTGGGATGGCGGCGGACAAACCCAGTCGATCCTCGTTGGCGAACGATCCGCGCGCGCGCGGGCTCCTCTACCAGGGCCTGCTCGCAGCCGCGCTCGTCGCGATTGTGTGGATGGGCTGGCGCAACGCCGTCGTCAACATGCAGGCGCGCGGCATTCCCATGGGCTTCGGCTTCTGGGACGAGATCGCCGGCTTCAACATCAATCAGTCGCTGATCGACTATTCCGCCCTGTCGACCTACGGGCGCGCGTTCTGGGTGGGGCTGCTCAACACGCTGATGGTCGGCGCGATCTCAATCGCGCTGGCGACGCCTCTCGGGTTTGCGGTCGGCGTCGCGCGGCTGTCGCCGAATTGGATCCTGTCGAAAGTCGCGCTCGTGTATGTCGAACTGATGCGCAACACGCCGCTGCTGCTGCAACTCGCGTTCTGGTACAACGCGGTGCTGAAGACGCTGCCCGGCCCGCGCCAGTCCCTGAGTTTCGGCGGATTCGTTCTCCTCAACAACCGCGGCCTCTATCTGCCGCGCCCGGAATTCGGCGCCGGCGCGATTCTCGTCGCCGCTGCGCTCGCGCTAGCGCTTCTCGGCGTGCTGGCGTTCGGCGCCTGGGCGCGCCGGCGCCAGGCGTTGAGCGGCGAGCGCTCGCCCGTCGCGCTCGTGGCGCTGCTCGCCGTCGTCGGCCTGCCGACGCTGGCCTATTTCGCGGCCGGCGAGCCGATCGGCTTTTCCTTCGCTCGGCTCTCCGGCTTCAACCTCAGCGGCGGGCTGCAGCTCTATCCGGAATTCGCGGCTCTGACTTTCGGGCTCGTCACCTACACCGCCGGTTTCATCGCCGAGATCGTGCGCGCGGGCGTGCTCGCGGTGCCGCACGGCCAGAGCGAGGCGGCGCAGGCTCTCGGCCTCCACCGTTCGCTGACGATGAAGCTCGTCGTCGTCCCCCAGGCGATGCGCCTCATCGTCCCGCCGCTGACCTCGCAATATCTCAACATCATCAAGAATTCGTCGCTCGCGGTGTTCATCGGCTATCCCGATCTCGTGCTGATCTTCGCGGGAACGGTGCTCAATCAGACGCATGCGGCGGTACAGGTGATGGCGATCACGATGGCGGTCTATCTCGCGATTTCGCTCTCCGTCGCCTTCGCGCTCAATCTCTTCAACGCGCGCAACGCGCTCAAGGAGCGCTAGGAATGGCGACGTCCGCGATTCCCCACGCCGCCTATGTCCGCTCCGCCCCCGAGCCGATCCTGCCGCCGCCGCTTCTCTCGCGCGGTGCGGTCGCCTGGATGCGCGCCAATCTCTTTTCGTCGCCGCTGTCGAGCGCGATCACGCTCGCGCTCGCCGCGCTCGGCCTATGGACGCTGCCGCCGCTGTTCGCCTGGGCGACTGCGCAGGCGGTATGGTCGGCGCCCGACGGGGCGCTTTGCCGCGCCCATCAGGACGGCGCCTGCTGGGCGTTCATCGCGCAAAAGTTCGATTATCTCCGCTATGGCTCCTATCCCGTCGCTGAGCGCTGGCGCATCGACGCCGTGGAGATCGTCGGCGGCGCGCTGATCGCGTGGCTGTTGTGGACGGGCGCGCCGCGCCGCGGCCTCGGCGCAGTTCTGTTCTTCCTGGGCTTCCCCGTCCTCGCCTTCGTGCTGCTCCGCGGCGCCGAGAGCCTTGGCCTGCCCGTCGTCGACACGTTGCTGTGGGGCGGCGTGTTTGTTTCGCTGGTGACCGCGCTCGTCGGCATCGTGTTTTCGCTGCCGCTCGGCGTGCTGCTGGCGCTGGGGCGTCGTTCCAGCCTTCCCATCGTCAGGGCCGCGAGCGTCGTCTTCATCGAGTTCGTGCGCGGCGTGCCCTTCATCACCGTGCTCTATATGGCCAACAACATGCTGCCGCTGTTCCTGCCGCCGGGCTGGGTTCCCGATCGCTTCGTTCCCCCTCTCGTCGGCACGGCCTTGTTCGCCGCCGCGTATATGGCCGAGGAAGTGCGCGGCGGCCTGCAGTCTCTCGACAAGGGGCAATACGAGGGCGCGATGGCGCTCGGGCTCGGCTATTGGCGCATGATGGGGCTCGTCGTGCTGCCGCAGGCGCTGACGCTGGTGATCCCCGGCGTCGTCAACAATTTCATCGGCCTGTTCAAGGATACGACGCTGGTCGCGATCGTCGGCATGACGGACTTCCTGGCGGCGATGGACAACGCCTTCAAGGATACGGTGTGGAGCGGGCCGACGATCCTGCCGACCGGCTATGTCTTCGCCGCGCTGTTCTATTTCGTGTTCTGCTATGCGATGTCGCGCTATTCGGCGGCGATGGAGCGCCGCCTCGCCGTCGGGCGCAGGGGCTGAAAGGGAGCCGGGCCGATGGCGGCGGGCGATCAAAACGCGATCGAATTCATCGACGTGCACAAATGGTACGGCTCGTTCCATGTGCTGCGCGCCGTCAATCTCACCGTCGGACGCGGCGAGCGCATCGTCGTGTGCGGGCCGTCGGGCTCGGGCAAGTCGACGCTGATCCGCTGCGTCAACCGGCTCGAGGAGCACCAGCGCGGCGTGATCCGCGTCGACGGGATCGAGCTCACCGCCGATATCAGACGCATCGACGAAGTGCGCCGCGACGTCGGCATGGTGTTCCAGCAGTTCAACCTGTTCCCGCATCTGACGATCCTGGAGAATTGCACGCTGGCGCCGATCTGGGTGCGCAAGACGCCCAAGCGCGAGGCGGAGGAATTGGCGATGAAATTGCTCGCGCGGGTGAAAATCCCGGAGCAGGCGCACAAATACCCCGGCCAGCTTTCGGGCGGCCAGCAGCAGCGCGTCGCGATCGCGAGAGCCTTGTGCATGAACCCGAAGATCATGCTGTTCGACGAGCCGACCTCGGCGCTCGATCCGGAAATGGTCAAGGAAGTGCTCGACACCATGACCGCGCTCGCCCAGGACGGCATGACGATGATGGTCGTCACTCACGAAATGGGTTTCGCCCGCAAGGTCGCCGACCGCGTGGTGTTCATGGACCAGGGCGAGATCGTCGAGATCAACGCGCCTGCGGAATTCTTCGCCAACCCGCGGCACGAGCGGACGAAGCTGTTCCTGAGCCAGATTTTACGATGAGGGCGGCTGCATGTCCGATCGCGATGCCGTTCACGCCGCCGCGGCGGCCGGCTTCGCCGCCGGGGCGGCGACCTATGCCGCCGGCCGGCCTGATTATCCCGCCGAAGTCGAAGGCTGGCTGCGCGAGGACGTTCATCTCGGGCCGGGCAGGGCGGTTCTCGACCTCGGCGCCGGCACGGGCAAATTCTTAAGCCGCCTGTGCGCGACCGGCGCGAGGCTTTATGCCGTCGAGCCCGTGCCGGCGATGCTGCGCGCGCTGATCGCCGCCAGCCCCGACGTCGTGGCGCAGTCCGGGACGGCCGAGCGCATTCCGCTGCCCGACGCCTCGATGGACGCGATCGTTTGCGCCCAGTCGTTCCATTGGTTCGCAAGCCGCGCCGCGCTCGCCGAAATGCGCCGGGTGCTGAAGGTCGGCGGCGTCCTGGGGCTCATCTGGAACGTGCGCGACGAAAGCGTCGATTGGGTCGCGGCGCTGACGCGCATCATCGCGCCCTACGAGGGCGACGCGCCGCGCTTTGCCAGCGGGCGCTGGCGCGAGGTCTTTCCCGCCCAAGGTTTTTCGCTGCTGATCGAGCGCCGCTTCGCCCACGCTCACGTCGGGCCGCCCGAACGCGTCATCGTCGATCGCATCCTGTCGACCAGTTTCATCGCCGCGCTGAGCGCCGCCGAGCAAGAAAAGATCGCCGCCCGGGTTCGCGAGCTCATCGCCGCGACGCCGGCGCTGGCGGACCGGGCCGAGGTCGCCTTTCCCTACGAAACGCGCGCGTTCCACTGCATCAGGATCGGCTGAACGGCGCCGCGTGGGCGGCGAGCGCCTTGTCGAGGCGGCGGCGCAGCGCGGCTTCGCGATGCGCGGGATGCGCGGGGTCGGCGGCGGCCGCGGCCATGCGGCGCATCAGGTCGTAATCGTGTTCGTCGCGATAGGGCTTGAGGTCGAGGTCGGGCGGCAGCTTGGTCAGCCGCTCGTCGCCCATCCGCTTGACGTAGGACTGCATGAACCGGTCATAGGCGCGCCAGGAAATTCCGTCGGCGCGCACGGCGGCTTCCTCGGCGCGCGTCGCGATCTGATGGGCGTGCTGATAATGCAGGTCGAGCTGGTCGATCAGCGTCTTCTCGACCTCCTCGTGCAGCAGCAGATAGCGGTCGACCGCGACGGCGCGGCCCTTGTGGACGAAAGTCTCAGGCAGATGCCGGTCGATATAGACGCGGACCCCGTCGAGGCTGTAGCCGGCGAGATAAGGAATGTCGTGGTCGCGGTCGATGCGGCCGACCCGGCGGGCGATGGCGTCGAGCGCGCGGTCGAGCATCAGGCTCGACACATAGGTATCGGGAATGCGCAGGCGCTTGTGCGCGCCGATGGGATGGCAGCAGGCTTCCGGCACTTTCCCCTCCCCGATAAACAAAAGCGCCGCTTCGCTCGATGAAAAGCGAAGCGGCGTCGAAGGCCTGACGTCTCGATGAGCCGCTTATTCCTTCGGCTTTTCGCCCTTGGCGGCGACGTTGCCGGCGGCGGTGGCGTCGGCTTCGCACATATAGGCGCCCTGCTTGGTCATCCCGTAGCTGCGATGGCCGGCGTAGTGGTACTTGTGCGACTTGGTGTTGACCCAGACGACGGTGTCGCTCGGGCATTTCGCCTTGGCGTCGGCCTCGTTCGCGAATTCGCCGGCGCCGGTCGGCGCGGCGGCGGGCTTCATCGGCGCCGGCTTCTTCGGCGCGGGCTTCATCGGCGCCGGGGCCGCGGCGGCGGCGGGAGTCGGCGCGGGCGCCGGAGCGGCGGCAGGCGCCGGAGCAGGCGCAGCGGCGGGCGTCGGAGCAGGCGCGGCGGCGGGCGCCGCAGCCGGGGCGGCGCCTTCCTTCTGCGCCCGACAAGCCTTCAGGAATTCCTGCCAGGTCTGGCCGCCCGTCGTGCCCGCCGCCTTGGCCGCCTTCCATTCGTCGCCGCATTGCTTCATCACGCTTTCGGCGTTGGCCGCGCCGGTCGCCGACAGAGCGAACGCGCCGGCGAGCAGGATGGCCGAAAAGGCGATCCCCATTGTCTTCTTCATCATGGCAAGTCCCTTCACAATCCGCTCTGCCCGCCACCGCTTGGCCCAGCGCCAGAGTCTTCCCCTTATCGCCGCGAATCGCCGCGGCCACGCCTTCATTGGCTTCACGCCGCTGAACCCGGAACGAACATATTCTTGAACTTCTTCAGCTTGGTCACGAACTGGTGCCGAAGCTGCTCGCGGTTGGCCACCTCCTGCGAGGTCACCCAATTCAGCTGAATGGCGCGGCGCTGGCCGCATATCGGCTTGTGGCCGTGCCACGAATTGTCGGCGCGTCGGAACGCGAGCAGCGTGCCGCCGTAAGGCGGCACTTCCGCGACATAATCCTCGAGATCGTCCGGGCCGCGCAATAAGCGCAGCCGGCCCGCGTCCTCCTGCCAGCGCTCGTTCATGTAAAGCAGCACGGTGATGATCTTGGTTCTCGAATCCGTATGGATCGAGCCGTCCTTTTCATGGACATAGCCGCGCACCGTGTACATGGTCGGGCGTCCCGTCAGATCGATGTCGAACTTGCGCTCGATCGCCGCCTGGAACGCGGGTCCGCGCAATTCGTCGATCAGCGCCCGGAAATGGCCGCGGATGGAGAGCTCGGCCGGCGGATGGGAGCCGGGGCCCGGCACTTTGGGATAGTCGGCAAGGACCGATGGAAAAAGGTCGCTTTTCAGAAAGTCGGGCACGACGATGAAATCGAAGGGGTCGCGCTCGAGCGGCGTGCGCTCCAGCGCGGCGAAATCGCAATAGGTCATCAGCCGCTCCAGGGCGGCGCCCGCTGCGCGGAGCGCCTTGTTTTGGCGAGCCTATAGCAGAAACGCCTGGGGTCGCCAAGGAAGAGGCGGGAAACGCGGCGCCGGATTCGTCGGCTCGGCGCGACCCGTGGCGGGCCGGCCTCGCCTCCGGTAGAATGGCGCAGGCGCGGCGCGCCGCGCGCGCCAGCCGAAGGCGCACGCCCATGTCCAACGCCGACGCCTCCTCCGACGCCGAAACGCTCGCCGCGGCGCTGGCGCGCACCCGCCGGAGCTACGATGAGACGCCCTATTTTTCGGCGCCGCTCATCCGCCTCCATCCAGCGCGAATGGCGGCCAACGCGCGCTGGTTCGGGCTCGACGCGCCCAGCGTGCGAACCGCGCGGGTGTTGGAGATCGGCTGCGCCTCGGGCGGCCATCTCATTCCGCTCGCAGCGGCGCTTCCCGAGGCGCGCTTCGTGGGCGTCGATCTCTCGGCGGCGCAGATTGCGGCGGGAAAGACGCGCATCGAGCGTCTCGGGTTGACGAATATCGCGCTCGACGCGCGCAGCCTCAGCGAGATCGGCGCGGCGGACGGGGAATTCGATTTTCTCGTCTGCCACGGCGTCTACAGCTGGATTCCTGCGCCGTTGCGCGAGGACCTGTTGCGCGTGGTCAAGGAACGCCTTTTGCCCGACGGAGTCGCGGTCGTCAGCTTCAACGTTCTGCCGGGCTGGCGGGTGTTCCAAATCGCGCGCGATTCGATGCTGCTCGCCGCGCGCCTCCGCAATGATCCCGCCCATCGCGCCGAACATACGCGCGAACTCTTCGCGCTGCTCGCCGAGCAGAGCCTCGACCGTTACACTTACGGCCGGTTTTGGCGGGAAGAGGCGCTACGCATGGCGGCGGGCGGCGACGCCTATCTCGCCCACGAAATCTTCGAGGACGCCAACGCGCCCTGTTCGTTCAGCGAGTTTTGCGACGCGCTCGGCCGGCACGGCCTCGCCTATCTCGGGGAAAGCGTGGTTTCCGCCAATTGCGAGGACAGTCTCGCCCCCGACGGGGCGCTGAGCATTCGCGCCTTGGCGCAAGGCGACGACCTGGCGCGCGAGCAATATATCGACATTTTCAGCGGTCGCGCGTTTCGCGAGGCGCTGGTCACGCATGCGCGGCGCGCGCCGCTGGTCGATCGCGCGCCCTCGCTTGAGATCATGGCTTCGTTTCACTTCGTCGCACCGCTCGAACTGCGGGTGACGCCCGCCGAAGGCCGGGACGGCGAATGGCTGGTCGCCGACGCCGACGAGGGGGTGTTCGTGCGCGAGGCGGCGGCCGAGGCGATCGAGCGCCTTGTCGCGCGATTGCCGCGCTCCTCGCGCCTCGAAGACATCGCGCCCGCCGCCTCGAGCGATCCGGCCGCGCGCCTCGCCGTCGCCGAAGCCCTGCGGCGCATGGTCAGATATGGGCAATGTGCGGTCTCGCTGCTGCCGGTCGAATGCGCGGGCCGCCTGTCGGAGCGCCCCGTCGCCTGGAGCCTGGCGGCGAGCGACGCGCGCGGCGGCGACGCCACCGCGAGCCTTCGCCATGCGCCGGTCCGGCTCGAGCCGTTGCAGCGGCTGTTCCTGCCGCTGCTCGACGGGACGCGCACGCGCGAGCATCTCCTCGCCTATGCGATCGAGCTGGCCGAGCGGGGCGTTCTGCAATTCAACGGCCCGGAGGGCAGGGTCGAGGGCCGCGAGAATTTCGCCGCGCGGCTCGGCCCGGCCGTCGATCGCTGCCTGGAGAGCCTCCTGCGGCTCGGGCTGCTCGTCGAGACGTGACGCGCCCGCCGACGCAGGCCGAGCCATATGCGAGGGCGAACCTCAAAGGGCGAGCTCGTCGGCAAGCGCTTTTCTCACGGCGGGCCGCTCCTGCATCCGCCTTCGGTGGTCCAAGACGCGAGGAAACGGGTTCACATCCACGCCGTCGGCCTCCAGCCATTGCGCGATCGTGAAGAGGTAGGGGTCGGCGATCGTGTAGGCGTCCCCCATCGCCCATGGACCTCTGAACATTTGGCGCTCGATGAGATCGAAGCAGGCGCCGACCGACTCGGGAACCTTTTTCTGCATGGTGGCGATCGCCGCGGGGTCGTCCGCCCAGCGATATCCGCGCACGCGGTGCGCATGGGCGACATGAACGGTCGAGCAGAGATAAGCGGCGAAGCTCTGAACTTCCGCGAACGCGAAGGCGTCGTCCAGCGGCGCAAGGCCGGCTTGAGGAAAACTCTGGGCGATGAACGCGAGAATCGCCGGCGTTTCCGTCAGGACGCCGCGAGGGGTTTGCAACGCCGGGACCCGCGCCTTCGGATTGATCGCGAGATAGTCGGGCTTCGTCTGCTCGCCCGCGCCGAAGTCGATGCGCTTCAGCGCGTAATTGGCGCCCGCCTCTTCGAGCGCGACATGCGAGGCCAGTGCGCAGGTGCGCGGCGCGTAAAACAACGTCAACATTGCCTGATCCTTCAAAGCCGACGCCGAGTCGGCGCTAGCAATTGTCAGGATGCCGGATCGCCCCGCGCGCCGCAACGGCTCGGCGACCGGCTTTCGAGAAGAATGGTTCGCCGCGCCTCCCCTACAGGCGCCCGCGCGCCGCCTCGACCAGAGAAGCGAGGTCGCCGGAGGCGTCGAGCTCGCTCCAGCCGGTCTCGGCGAGCGGCGCGGCCATCTGGGTCGCGACGATGCGCGCGTCGGCGTCCGAGGCGTCGCGGGCGCGCACGCCGACGCGCCGCAGACGTATGGCCAGCGGCGCTTCGAGCCACAGGCCGGTGAAGGCGACGCCGAGATCGGCCGCCACGCGCGCCGCCGCCTCGCGTTCGCGCGCATGCGAATGAACGGCGTCGATGACGACGCTGTGTCCCGCCCGCAGCGCCAGCCCCGCCTTGCGCGCGAGGCGCGTATAGGTTTCGCGCGACGCCGCCTCGCCATAGGCCTCGTCGGGCAGGCGCATCGTCTCCTCGACCGCAAAGAGATGCTTGCGCTCGACGTCGCTGCGCAACAGGATCGCGCCCGGCGCGCGGCCGATTTCGGGCGCCAGCGCCGCGGCGAGCGTGCTCTTGCCCGTTCCGGAAAGGCCGCCGACGGCCACGAGGCGCGCCGGCGCGGGCTTCAAGAACGCCTCGGCGAAAAGAAAATAGCGCCTCGCGGCTTCTCTTTCGCGCGCCTGCTCGGCGCCGGTCAGATGCGCGATGTTGGCCGCCTCGACCTTGGCGCGGATGGCGGCGCGGATGCTCATGAATATCGGCAGCGCGGCGAGGCCGGAAAATTGCGCCTCGTCGCCGAGCGACAAATAGCTCGCCAGAAGCAGGTTGGCGGCGGGGCGCAGGTCGCGCTCCCAAAGATCCATCAGCGCGAAGGCGAGATCGTAGAGAATGTCGCCGGTGGCGATGTCGGGATCGAATTCGATCGCGTCGAACAGCACGGGCTCGCCGTCGACGACCGCGATGTTGCGCAGATGCAGATCGCCATGGCAGCGGCGAACGTAACTGTGCTCGCCGCGCGCGATGAGCAGCGGCCGGACGGCGGCGAGCGCTTCGCGCGCCTCGCGCGTCAGCTCAGCGGCTCGCGCGGGATCGAAGAGATCAGTCCGGGCGGCAAAGACGGCTTCGTTCTGATCGAGATAGGTCGAGAGCGACCGCGTCGCCCTCTCGCCGTCGCGGGTGGGCGCGCGTTCGTGCGAGAGACGGATCGCATGCGCGAGCTTGCGCACGAAATCGGAGGTCAGGCCGCCGCGCTCGGCGATTTTGTCGAGCGTCGCGTTCTCGTCGAAGCGGCGCATATGCGTCGCCCATTCCACGACTTCGCCTGCGCCGCCGATCGCCAAGGTCTCGCCCTGACGCGTGATGGGCGCGACATCGAGATAGATGCGCGGCGCGTTTTCGCGGTTGACCTCGATCTCCGCCTCGCACGCGATGCGGCGCTTTTCGAGCGTCGAGAAATCGAGGAACGGCAGGCGGATCGCGCGCCTGACCTTGTAAACGTCGTCGCCCGCGAGGAAGACGACCGCGCCTTGCGTGTCGATCCGCTTCACCGGACCGGCGAGGCCATAGGCGCGCGCGTCGCCGAGAAAAGCGAACACCGCCGATTGATCGCCCTCGAGGGGCGCCGAAGGCGGACCGCCGGGGCCGGCGGACGGGGCGACGCGCTTCCTCATCGTTTCGGCTCGGCGAGCGATGCCTAGGGGTCAGGTTCCGCGCATTTGAAAGGCGCGGCCCTTCCCCCGCAAGGGGGGAAGGGGCGGGGCCCTTCAAATTAGCTGACGCAAATCAGTCCCTCAATGCTATGAATTCCCGTCGCCCAAGGCGTCTTGACATGTGTCAAGCCTTCCGCGCGCTGGCGGCTTAAGAGCCTGCGAACCGCGCGGCGCGGATCTTCAGCAAAGCGAGCCGAATTCGCCCATGACCCGCATCGAGAACCATACCTTCGACGAATTGGCGGTCGGCGAGCGCGAGACGTTCGCGCATGCGCTCAGCCCCGAGGATTTCGACCGCTTTGCCGGCGCGGCGGGGGCGCTCGATCCCGACGCCGTCGAAACGGGCCTGGCGACCACCAACGCCTTCCAGGCGATCGCGGCCGAGAGCGGCTGGGGCGGCACTCTGATCGCGGCGATGCTCGCCGGGCGATTTCCCGGCGCGGGAACCGTGCTTCTCCGCCAGTCCCTGGAGACTCGGGGCGCGGTCGGGCCCGGTGACGTCATGACTCTCGTCGTTTCGGTGAAGTCCAAGACTGCCGAAGATCGGCGCGTCGTCCTCGATTGCCGCGCCACAAACCAGCGCGGCGAATTGGCTTTGAGCGGAACCGTCGAAGTCGTGGCGCCGTCGGAGAAGATCGTTCGCGATCGGGTCGGCGACCAGAGCGGCGAGATCCACGAAAAGGGCCGCCGCTATCGCCGGCTGATCGAGATGACGCGCGGCCTCCAGCCGCTGCGCACGGCGATCGTCCATCCCGTCGACGAGCCGTCCCTCGTCGGCGCCGTCGAAGCCGCGCGCGAAGGGCTGATCGAGGCGGTCCTCGTCGGCCCCGAGGCGAAAATCCGCCGCGCCGCCGAGGAGGCGCACATCGACCTCTCGCCGTTCGAGATCGTGGCCACCGAACACAGCCACGCGGCGGCGGAGGCGGCCGTGACGATGGCGCGCTACGGCAAGGTCGAGGCGCTGATGAAGGGCGCCCTGCACACGGATGAGCTGATGCGCGCCGTCGTCGATCCCGCGACCGGCCTGCGCACCGCGCGCCGCATCAGCCATGTCTTCGCCATCGACGCGCCGAGCTATCCCCGGTCGCTGTTCATCACCGACGCGGCGATCAATATCTATCCCACGCTGATGGACAAGCGCGATATCGTGCAGAACGCCATCGACCTGGCCCGGGCGCTCGGCATTGTGACGCCGCGCGTCGCGATCCTGTCGGCGGTCGAGACCGTCTCGCCGGACATCCGCTCGACCATCGACGCCGCGGCGCTGTGCAAGATGGCCGATCGCGGCCAGATCGTCGGCGGCATCCTCGACGGGCCGCTCGCCTTCGACAACGCGGTGTCGCATGAGGCGGCGCGCACGAAAGGCATCGTCTCGCCGGTCGCGGGGCGCGCCGACATTCTCGTGGCGCCCGATCTCGAGGCCGGCAACATGCTCGCCAAGCAGCTCGAATATCTCGCCGACGCCGACATGGCCGGCGTCGTCCTCGGCGCGCGCGTGCCGATCATGCTGACGAGCCGCGCCGACAAGACCATCGCGCGGCTGGGGTCTTGCGCAATCGCGCTGCTGCTGGCGCGGCGCCGGGGGTGAGCGGCGGCCTCATGGCTTGTGGGCGACCAGGATCGCGCCGAGGCCGATCAGGGCGATCCCGAGCCAGTTGATCGAGGCCAGCCGCTCGCCGAGCAACGCCGCGCCGCCGGCGCTTTGGCGCGCCGCGACGACGCAATTGGCAAGGCGTCATTAGTACCGGGAAAGAAGCCGGCGAGAGCCGGCTTCGCATGTCTTGAAGTTCCTTTTCCCGGAACGCGTCAATATCTGGCGGCGACGGGGGCCGGCGGCGCGGCCCAGTCGAACTTGAAGTTCAGGCCGCCGAGAACGGTCTGCAAATTCTGGGTCTCTCGATACCTGTATGGCGCCGCATCGGCGGGGTTGGGCGCGGTGTACGCCAATGTGGCGTTCTGGCTGCCGAAACCCATGTAATCGTATTCGACGAAGACAGACCAATTGCGCGCGAACGAATATTCGGCGCCGCCCCCGATTGTCCATCCGGTCCGCGTGCCGCTCGCCGACCCCCAATAAGGAGAAATCGCGCTCACCTGCGGGTCCACGTCCGTGTAGCGGATGCCCGCCTCGGCCAGGCCGCCTCTAAAATACACCAAAGCTTGCGGCATGACAGCGTAACCGACGCGCGCCGTTTCCGTCGCAAACCAACTCGTGTCGAATCGCAGCGTTTCGCCGGGATCGCCGTTTGGAGGCGGATAAATATGACTGCTGTTGATCGAGGCCCCGTCGAGCATTCCCTGAATGCCGAAGACCCAGGCTCCCTGCTGGTAATCGCAGCCGACCTGACCGCCCCCCGCAAACCCGTCTCCGGTGTCGCTGCCCGCGCTGGCGGAGTATTGCGGATCGTAAGTGCGATTCGCCTGCCATCCGTAACCGACGTTTGCGCCGACGTGGCAGCCTGTCCAACTCCAAACCGGCGGCGGCGCCACATAGACCGACGGCGCCTTGTAGGTGGGAAGATCGGCGGCGAGCGCCCCGCCGCCGACCACCGAGGCCGCGATCGCGGCTGCAAGCAATTTCGAGCGCATTGTTCCGTGCTCCGGCGTGTGTTGCGCAAGGAATCTCCAAGACGCAGCATACCGAGCCTGCGCGCGCCGCGATGTAGCAATTATGCAACTTATGCGATTATTCTTTCATTAATGCACCGTTAAGTCGCGGCGAGTTGCGCCGGACGAAGGCGTTCGACGCCGCGGTTCTCATCGTTAACGGGCCCGCTATTTTCCCAGACGCGTCGCTTTCGCGCCGCCGTCGCCGCCGCATGACGCAACGCCAAGCTCGGCGCCCCAATCGTGCATCCTCCGCCTCAGGGGATCAGCCTCTTCGGGCGCGGGTCCGTGCGGCTTGCCTCGCCGTGTCGCGGAGCGACCGAGAATCGCATCGCAGGGTCCTGAAACCAGACCCGCGACGGAAACATCGCGCCGGCCTCTCTCGCGCCGCCGCGTCGCCGCCCCGCTTGCGCGGCGGCCACGGCTGGCCGACAATGACGCCATGACCTCATCTCCGCCTCCACCCTCGAACGAATCCGCGCCGCGCGTTTTCGACATCCTTGTCGCCGGCGCCGGTCCGGCCGGCTTATCGTTCGCGGCGGCGGTGAAGCAGGCGCTGGGGAGCGGCGTATCGATCGCGGTCGTCGATCCGCGCCCCGGCCAGGGCGACGGGCGTTTGCGCACCGTCGCGCTGGCGGCCGGGCCGCGCCATCTCCTCGAGCGCGTCGGCGCCTGGGAGGCGCTGGAGCCGCTGACGCAGCCGATCCTGCAAATGGTGATCTACGACGGCGGCGTCAGCGACGCGGTGCGGCTGGAGCATTTGAAATTCGACGCGCGCGAGGGAGAGCCGCTCGCGCACATGGCGTTCAACGACGACGTCGCGAGCGCGCTCGCAAGGAGCGCCGCCGCGCTCGGCGTCGAGACGATCAAAGGCGCGGTCGTCGGCTTCGCGCCGGGCCGCCACGCCGCGCGGATCGATCTGGCCGGCGGTGAAGCGTTGAGCGCCCGGCTCGTCGTCGCGGCCGACGGCCTGCGCTCCAAGCTGCGCGCGCTCGCCGAAATTCCCACCGTGGGCTGGGACACCGGCCAGTCCGGCATCGTCGCCACGATCGCCCACGAGCGCGATCACAAGGGGCGCGCGGAACAGCATTTTCTGCCCGCCGGCCCGTTCGCCATCCTGCCGATGCGGGGTCGCCAGTCGAGCATCGTCTGGAACGAGAGCCATGCCGACGCCAAGGCGCTGCTGAGCTTGGCGCCGGAGGATTTTCTGCGCCAGCTCGAGAAGCGCTTCACGCCGAAGCTGGGGGCGATCCATGTCGCTTCGCGCGTCGAGGCGTTCCCGTTCAGCTTTCGCTTCGCGCGGCGTTTCGTCGGCGAGCGCATCGCGCTGGTCGGCGACGCCGCGCATGCCGTGCATCCGCTGGCCGGGCAGGGACTCAATCTCGGCCTGCGCGACGTCGCCGCGCTCGCTGAAGTAGTCGCCGAGCGCATGCGGCTCGGCCTCGATCCCGGCGATTGCGAGACGCTCAAAGCCTATCAGCGCACGCGCCGCTTCGACGTGGTTTCCTCGAGCCTGGGCATGGATGCGCTGAACCGGCTGTTCTCCAACGACGTCGCGCCGCTGCGCTTCTTGCGCGATCTCGGCCTGCGCATCGTCGACCGCGCGCCGACGCTGAAAAACCTGTTCATGGCGGAGGCGGCCGGCGCGGGCGCGAGCGCGCCGCGGCTGCTGCGCGGACTCGGGCTGTGACCGTAAACAAGGACTGGAGCGCGCGCACGCTCGCCGCGCAGGCGCTCGGGCGCATCGACGAGACCACGCGCGGCCTCGTGCCGCCGCTGCACGTGACGACGACCTTCCTGCGCGATCCCGACAACGCTTATTCCAGCGGCTACGTCTACGGCCGCCCCGACAACGCCACCGTGCGCGAGGGCGAGCAAATCGTCGGCGCGCTCGAGGGCGCGGCTTCTACGCTGTTGTTCGGCTCGGGCATGTCGGCGGCGATCGCGCTGTTTCTCAGCTTTGCGCCCGGCGCGCATATCGTCGCGCCTCGGGTGATGTATTGGGCGTTGCGCAATTGGCTCGCCGTGGAGGCGCCGGCGTTCGGGCTCGACGTCACGTTTTGCGATACCGAGGATTTGCAGGCGCTCAGCGCCGCCGTTCGCCCGGGGCTGACCCGGCTCGTCTGGCTGGAGACGCCGAGCAATCCGCTGTGGGGCGTCAGCGACATCGCCGGCGCCGTAAAAATCGCCCATGACGCCGGCGCCGCGCTCGGCGTCGACTCCACCTGCGCGACGCCGGTGTTCACGCGGCCGATCGCGCTTCGAGCCGATTTCGTCATGCATTCCGCGACCAAGTATCTCAACGGCCATTCCGACGTGGTCGCCGGCGCGCTGTGCTTCGCGCGCGAGGACGAGCGAAGGGCGCGCGTGGGCAAAATCCGCGCCAGCCACGGCATGATCCTGGGGCCGTTCGAGGCGTTCCTGCTCATTCGCGGCCTGCGCACGCTCGATCTGCGCGTGCGCGCGAGCGCCGCCAATGCGCTCGAACTGGCTCATCGCCTGTCGAACCACGCCGGCGTCGCCGCCGTGCTCTATCCCGGCCTCGCCGGTCACCCCGGCCACGAAGTCGCCAAGCGGCAGATGCAGGGCGGCTTCGGCGGCATGTTGTCGATCCGCGTGCGCGCGGGCGAAAGCGCGGCGATCGCGACCGCAGCGCGGGTGAAATTGTGGAAGCGCGCGACTTCGCTCGGCGGCGTCGAGTCGCTGATCGAGCACCGCGCCTCGATCGAAGGCGCGGGGTCTCCCTGTCCGACCGACCTGCTGCGGCTCTCGGCGGGAATCGAGGACGTCGAGGATTTGTGGCGCGATCTCGATCAGGCGCTGCGGGGGTAGGGCGCGCCGGGGGTAGACGCTTGCCCTCATCCGGCCCTTCGGGCCACCTTCTTCCGCAAGCGGGAGAAGGGGATCGGCGCCGGCGCTAAGCCCCTCGCCCGCAAGCGGGAGAAGGGTTGGGGCGAGGGCAATTGGCGCGCCAATCGCCCGTAAACAGCGTCACGCGCCGTCAGGCCGCGAGGCCGCCGCCTCGCGCAGGAACGCGCGCAGCGCCGTGTTGAAGAGTTCCGGCTTGTTGAAGAACGGCGCGTGCTTGCCCTCGGGGATGTCGTGCGGCTCGCCGGACCAGATGGCGCCGTAGGCGAGGCGTCGGAAATAGTCGTGGTTGAGGAACGGGTCGTCCGAGCCGTTGAGGATCGCGAAGGGCGTCTTGCCTTCGCGCAGCATCCGCATTTGCCGCGGCCAGTCGGTGACGCCGATCTGGCTGATCATGAAGAAGCGCGCGCGGCCGTCGGTGCGGCCGAAGGTCTTGTGCATGAAGGCGCTGTCGGGGGATAGCGGCGCAGTCGCCGCCCCGGCGAAGTCACGCGCTTCGCGCGGCGAGAAATAGCGCTTGCCGGCGAGCACGAGGTGAGAGTCCGGATTGTAGCCGGCCGCGAAATCGTCGGGCACGACATTGAGCGGCGGCGTTCCCGCGATGGCGAGCGCCGCGACGGCGACATTGCCGCGCGCGGCCAGTTCGAGCGCGACATAACCGCCGAGCGACCAGCCGAAAACCGCGGCAGAAGCGACGCCGAGCTTTTGCAGAACCGTTTCGGCGATTTCCGCATAGGCCGGAACGTTGTAGGCGGCCTCCGGGTCCATGTTGTCGGAGACGCCGTGGCCGGGAAGATCGAAGGCGATGACGCGGTATTCTCCCGCGAGCGCCCTGAACTGATGCACGAACGCTTCCTTGCACGCCGAATTGCCGTGGATGAACAGGATCGGCGCGCCCGCGCCGCCGGTGTCGGCGACGGCGATTCTGCCGTAGCGTGTCGCGATCATCGTCTCCTTGGCGCCCAGCATGCGCTCGCGCGCCGCCCGGCCGCTGACGCGACGCCAGCGCGCGAGAATCGTCGTGCGCGCCTGATCCGCGAACTCGCGCAGTTCCTGAATCGCCGCCCAGAAGCCGCCGGGATAGAAAATCAGCGCCGCGATGATAATGACGGCGATGACGATGGTCCGCCAGGAGCCGTAATCGGCGATCGCCTCCGACAGCAGCGTGATCGCGAAGGCGCCGGCGACGGGGCCCCATAACGTGCCGATGCCGCCAGCGAGCAACATGCTCAGCATGAGCGTGAGCATGCCGAGGCCGAAGGCGTCGGGCGAGGCGACGCGGACGTAAGAGCCATAGAACGCGCCCGCCAGCCCGGCGAAGAACGCGCTCGCCGCCAGCGTCATGAGGCGCGTCCTCGCCTCCGACACGCCGCGCGCCATCGCGTAATATTTGTTGTCGCGCAGCGCCACGATCGCGCGCCCGAGCTCGGATTTGACGATGGCGTAGAGGCCGGCGAGCGAGGCGCAGAGCAGGGCCAGCGCGACATAATAATAGCCGATGCGATTGTCGCGGATGAATCGATAGTCGCCGATCGCCAAGCCCGGCAGCGTGACCATGCCGCCGGCGCCGCCGGTGACGCCGGATTGGCTGATGACGACCTGATAGACGAGCTGCGAGAAGGCCAGCGTGACGAGGATGACGTAGATGCCGTCGAGCCGCAGGATCGGCAAGGCGATCGCGCTGGCGATGACGACCGCGATCGCGCCGCCCGCGGGAACGGCGAGCCACGGCGACACGCCGAGCGTCTTGGCCAGAATCCCATAAGCATAGATGCCGACGGCGAACAGCGCGACATGGGAGAAATTGACGAGCCCGCCGTAGCCCAGAGAGAGATCCCAGCTCGCCGCCACGATCGCGTAGACGAACACGAGGATCAAGAGGTGGCGCGCGTGAGACTCGGTGAAGACGAGCGGGAAGACGATCAGCAAGGCGAGGACCGCCAAAGCCGGCAGGAAGCCGGTGGTGTGGCGGAAGGGCGGATCGTAACGCATCAGACGGACCTCTCGTGCTTGCCGAAGAGGCCTTCCGGCTTGATCATCAGGACGACGATCATCAACGCGAACAGCACGGCGGGCGTCCAATAGAGCCCGATGTAGTAGGACGAGAACGCCTCTACGATTCCGACGACGAAAGCCGCGTAGATCGGGCTGGTGAAACGCGCGACGCCGCCGAAGATCACGACGATCAGCGCCTTCATCAGCGGCTCAGCGCCCATCGTGGGAGACATGAAGCGGATCGAGCCGATGAACAGGCCCGCCACGCCCGCCAGCGAGGCCGAGAGGCCGAAGGCGAGGGCGTAGAGGCGAGCGACGTCGAGCCCCAGCAATTGCGCGGCTTCCCGGTTCTGCGCGACGGCGCGCATCGATCGGCCGACCGAAGAATAGCGCAGGAACGCGCCGACCGCCGCGAGGATCGCCAGGGCGAGCGCGATCATCACGAGCTCGTTGCGCGACATGACGAGGCCGCCCCATTGGAAATCGCCGTCCGCGATCTGGTCGAGCTGCTTGGAGCGTGGGCCCCAGACGAGATTCATCACGCCTTCGAGAATCGTCGCGCCCGCGAGCGTCGTCACGACGGAAAGCAGCACGACGCTTGGCTTACGCTCGAAGGGCTTGACGAGCAGCCAATGGAACAGGACGCCGAGCAGGAACAGGCAGACCACCGAAGCGCCGGCGCCGGCGAGGAAACCGGCGCCGCCCGCATTGGCGGCGCCGACCTGCCAGGCCACGTAGGCGCCCATGGCGATGAACGCGCCATGCGCGAAGTTGAAGATGCCGAGCGTCGTCCATACCACCGCCAGGCCGGTCGCCATCAGGGCGTAGAGCGCGCCCAGGACCACGCCGCCCAGGCATACCGAAAGGAAAGTCTCGAACGTCAATGGGCGGCCTCCCCGAACAGCATGCGCATGAGGCTTTCGTGCGAGGGCATGTCCTCCCGCGCGATTCGTCCGGATATGCGGCCATGGTCGAACAGATAAAGGACGTCGATCAGCGATTTGAGAAACTCCACGTCCTGATCGACGACGATCAGCGGGACGCCGGTCCGCCGGATCGCGCGCACGGCCTCTGCGAGTTCATGGCGCAATTTCGGGGACAGGCCGAGCGTCGGCTCGTCGAGGATCAGCAGCTTCGGCGCCGCGATCAGACCGCAGGACACCGACAGCATCTGGCGTTCTCCGCCGGAAAGAAATCGGGTCTTCTGATCGAGGCGCTCGCTCAATCGGGGAAACAGTGTCAGCGCATATTTCTCGAGGGCGTCGGGATCGCCCCTGCCGTGGGTCGCGAGGCGGGCGACGGCGAGCGTCTCGCGCACCGTCAGTTCGGGAAAGAGAAGATTTCCCTGCGCCACATGGATCAGCCCGGCCCGCACGACGCGCCGCGGGTCCATGCGCCGACTGGTGAAGGCGTCGTAGTTGAGGTTCTGCGAGGCGCGGCGGCCGCGCGCGCCTTCGCGGTTGAGCCGGACGCCCTCGAACAGGATATCGCCGCGCCAGGGATCGATGAGCCCGCTGACCGTCTTGAGCAGCGTCGTCTTGCCGTGTCCGTTCGGCCCGAACAGCCCGATGCTGGCGCCGGGCTCCATCGACAGCGTGACGTCGCGAAAGACCTGCACGGGCTCGTAGCCGCCGCAGAGCGCGCGCAGCTCCAGCAGAGGAGCCGCGCTCATGAACCGCCTCCCAGATACGCTTCGACGACCGCGGGCTCGGCGATCACGTCTTTGGGAACTCCGCTGGCGATGACGGCGCCTTGGTCGAGCACCATCAGGCGGTCGGAGACGCTGGAAAGCAGCGAGAGCACATGCTCGATGAGGAGGATGGTGACGCCTTTCGCGCGCAATTTCAGGATCAATGCGCGGATGCGCTCGATTTCGGGCGGCGTGAGGCTCGAGGCCGGTTCGTCGAGCAGGAAGACCTTCGGCTCGAGCGCCATCGCGGAGCCGATCATCACGAGCTTGCGCAGGAAGACCGGCAGGCCGCCGGATATCATGTTGTGCAGGGTGGCGGGGAAGCCGACAAGGTCCAGCGCCGCCACCGCAAGCGCTTCGCGCTCCTTGAGCGGGCGCGAGGGCGCGACCGCGTCGATCGCGACCATGACGTTGTCGATCGCGCTCAGCGAGGGAAACACGCTCTCGCGCTGGAAGGTGCGGGCGAGTCCTCGTGCGCAAATCTTGTGGCTCGGCCAATTCTGGATTTCGGCGCCGCGGAAGAGGACACGGCCGCTGTCGGCGCGAAACGGCACGTTGGTGACGATGTTGAACAGCGTGCTCTTTCCGCTGCCGTTTGGCCCGGCGATGCCGAGGATCTCGCCCTCCTCGACGCGAAAGCCGACGTTGTTCACGGCGAGCGCGCCGCCGAAGGCCTTGCACAAATCGATCGCTTCGAGGATTGGGACACCGGCGAGCGAGTTCACGCGCGGCCCCTCATCCCAAGGCGAATGCGGAGCATTCGTCCGCGGCCGCGCTTCGCGCGTCCACCTTCTCTCGCAAAGCCCGTCGAAGACGGGCGTCCTTCGGACGCCCTGCGCGGGCAAAGGGTCGCGTCGCAAAGCCCCTCTCCCGCATAGCCCGTTCGCAGAACGGGCGTTCTTCCGAACGCCCGATGCGGGAGAGGGGTTGGGGTAAGGGCTCTCCGGAATCGGACATGCGAATTTCGCATCTCCCTCGCCGACGCCATCGCTTATTTCGTCATCCACGGCGGCGCCTTGAATTCGCCGTTGGCGTATTTGTCGGGAGCGACGAGCACCCGCTTGCCGTCCCATATCTCGAAGAAGGTCACGGGGACATGGTTCGCGTCCTGCAAAGCGACGTGGGTCTTCGGGTCGAACGCGATCGGCCCGGCGACCGAATCCGCCGTCTGCTTGCCCAGCGCCGCGCCGATCGCCGCATGGTCCGCGGGGTTCCCGACGGCGGCGAGCGCCTTGAAATAGAGCTGGGTCATTTCATAGAGGCCGACGCCGTACGGGCCCAACTCGACGCCGTATTTGTCTTTGTAGGCCTTGAGCACCGTCTGGCCGCGCGGCCACTTCGGCGAGTCGATGGCGCCGCCGATCAGATCGTAGAGCACGCCGGTTGACTGGGCCCCGGCGAGCTTGAGGAATTCGGGCACCGAGGGCGCATATTGCAGGAAGACGAGGCTGTTGGTCGGCTTTTCCAGGAACTGCTTGATGAACAGCGCCGAATTTCCCGGGAGGTAGTCGGCGTTGATCACGAGATCCGGCGGATCCTGGCGGACTTTGGCGAGGATCGCGCGCCAGTCGCTCACTTCGCCGAACGGCACGAGTTCATCGACCGTGATCGTCCAACCCGCCGCCTTGAAGAGCGGCTTCATGCCTTCCGATATCCCTTTGGAATAGGGATTGTCGGACGAGATGATCGCCACTTTCTTGTTTTTCAGACTGATCGCGCCCGCCTTGGCGAAGCCCTCCACCGTAGGCAGAACGTCGGTGACGTAGCCGGTGAAGTCCGCCGTGTAGGACCAGCAGCAGGAATAATGCTCCGGGTTCTTGGCGACGATGGCGGCGAAGAGCGGCGACGGGCCGGCGGAGAGATAGGGCATGTTCGCCTCGGCCATGAGGTCGACCTCGAACATCGAAAGGCTGGCGTAGCCCGTGAGAATCACCTCGACGCCCTTCGTGCCGAGCAGCCGCTCGGTTGCGCTGGTGACGTTGGCGGCCGATTGATCGCCGACGTCGGCCACCTCGACCTTGAAGGTGTGGACCGTCACGCCGCCCTTGGCGTTGGCTTCCTCGACCGCCCAGGTGACGCCGCGAACATATTCCTCGCCGTCCGATGCGGACGGACCGGTCAGCGGCGCGAGAACGCCGATCTTGATTTCGTCCGCCGCCGCGGCCGCCATGCTCAAAGCCAGAGCGCCCAAGGCCGCTGAAAGCATAGTCGTTCGTCGCATCATCGTTTCCCCCTTGGGCCGTAGCCCGCTTCGCTGCTTGGAAAGGCCTGCGTGACTGGGCAGGCTAGCGAGGCGGCCCGAGCGGTCCAACTGGCAAGACTTACAAAAAGAGCGCGACGGCCGGCGCGGGACAAGCGCGATTCGCCTTGCGCGGGGAAAGGCCGCGCGTTAGCTTTTTGCTTTCTTGGCGGGCGGTGAAGTGGCCGGCGTGAAGATCGTTGCAAGCGAAGGGCGTTTTGGGCAAGAGGTCGGGGCCTTCGTGCGGTCGCTCGGGCTCGAATATTACGCCTATATGGCGGTCAAGCTGCCCAAGGGGGTCACCTGCGCCCCCGAGGACACGCTGCGCAGCAATTATCCCGACGCCTGGGTCCGCCGCTATCTCGAACGCGGCTATCGGTTCTATGATCCCGTCGTCGTGTCGGGCGCGGCCTCGCGCGTGCCGTTCCGTTGGGGCCACGGCGGCTTTCTAAGCCGTTACACCAAGGCCCAGCGGCTGGTGTTCCACGAGGCTCGCGAGTTCGACATCACCGAGGGCTATTGCGTTCCCGTCACCGGCCCCGCGGGCGACATCGGCCTCTTCAGCGTCGCCGCGGCGAGCCGCGCCGAACTCGACGACGTCGTCGAAGAGTCGGCGCCCGCGATCCAGCTGTTCGTCGTTCAGCTCTTCGACGAGGTCATGCGAGGCCTGCTCGGCGGCGGGCGGAACGGCGAGCATCCGCTCTCGAATCGCGAACGCGAATGCCTGTTGTGGACCAGCGAAGGCATGACCACCGAACGCGTCGCCGCGCGGGTGAAGCTCTCGGAATCGGCGGTGAATTATCACCTGGGCAACGCCAGCCGCAAACTCGGCGCCTACAACAAGCACCACGCCGCGATCATCGCGCTGCGGGAGCGGCTGCTCTAAAGCATCCGTCTCGATCAAATCGAATGCTCTGGGCATGCCGGCGAGGCTTAACCAGGTCTTCTTCCGCACCGTGGGGCGACCGTCCCCGGCATGAGGCGAAGCGGCGTCCTCACGCCCGCCAGGGGAACGTCCAGGTCTCCGTCAGCGCCTTGTTTGCGGCGCGCAGGAACACGCGCACGTCGCAGCTCTGACCGGGGTCGACCGCGACGTCGACGCCGGCGCGGAAGCCGCGCAGGTGCGTGTTGGACGCGAGGAACGTGCGCAGCACGCGGCCCGCCGAAGTCGTCGCGACCACTTCGACCAGCGTCGGATCGCTGAGATAATAGCCGAGATCGCCGCCGGAGAAATCGATGAGAAAGCGGGTGGCGCCAGGCGGCGGCGCCTCGGCGGCGCCGAGAGCGCGTGGCGCGGCGCGGAAGGTGTTCACCGCGCGCGCGCCCGGCGTCAGGCGCGAATCATTGGTCAGCGCAGTGACGCGGTAGCCGTAGGTCATCGAGCGGCCGGCTTCGAAATTCTCCTTGGGCGCCCATTCGGCGACGATATTGTCGTTGGTTTCGTTGTCGGTCGGCAATTCCACCAGTTCGACGCCGCCTTCGCCCCAACCCTCGTGCGGCTCGATCCAGTAGCTGGGCCTGAGCTCATAGGCGAGGTCGAGATCCTGGTAGTGCTCGAAGGAGCGGTCGCGTTGGATGAAGCCGAATCCGCGCACGTTGTTGTCGAGGAAGGTCGAGACCGCCGGCGCGGCTGGGTTGCTCAGCGGGCGCCAGATCCACTCGCCCGCGCCGGTGTGCATGAGCAGGCCGTCCAAATCGTGCAATTCGGTGCGGAAATCGTCATCGACGCGATGGTCGTTCTTGCCCCTCAAGAACATCGACGAGAGCGGCGCCATGTTGAGCGAGGCGATCGAGCGGCGTGCGAACAGCGTCGCGGTCACGTCGACGCTCGTCTCCAGCGAGGGAACGATCTCGAAGCGGAAGGCGCCGGTCGCCAACTCGCTGTCGAGCAGCGCGTGAACCACGATGCGTTCGGCCATCGGATCGGGCGTCTCGATCCAGAATTCGCGGAAGAACGGGAATTCCTCGTTGGCGCGAGCGCCCGAGCCGATGCCGAGGCCCCGCGCCGACAGGCCGTAGCGCTGGCCGCGGCCGAGAAAGCGGTAATAGCTTGCGCCGAGAAAGGCGATGACCTCGTCCATGACGTGAGGCGCGTTGAGGGGATAGTGGAGGCGAAACCCGGCGAAGCCGAGATTGATCGGCAGGCCGCCGGGAATCTTGTTGCGGCCGTAGTCGAAGAGATTGGCCGCGTAGGGCACGGGCGCGGGAATGCCGTCGCGCAGCACGTTGACGACGACCGGGCGCCTGTAGAGATGACCGAGGTGGAAGAGCTCCAGGCGGAAGCTCGCGCCGGGCTGACCGAACAGCGGCTTGTCGGACTTGAAGCGGATGTCGCGCCAGGCGTCGTAGTCGAGCCCGGCGATCCCCTCGGGAAGCGGGGGAATCGAAGCGTCGAACGGCGCGTCGGCGAGATCGTGCGCGCGCCTGACGGCGTCGGCGTAGGCGAAGGCGGGCTTGGCGACCGCCTCGGGCGGCTGTTGGGCGAGAGCCGGCCGAAATAGGCGCGCGCCGGAGGCGGCGACCACGCTCACGAGCAGCGCCCGGCAATTCAAGGTGTGCATGGCGTCCGTGTCTGGGAAGGCGAGGCCGATGACCTATCGCGCCGCGTCGCCGAAGGCAACCGTGGCGCCTAGCCGCATGTCCAACGCCGTTAATGGCCGAACGGGCCAGGGGCGAACGGGCCGCCGTTGTTGACCGCCGCTTCGACGCCGACGTGGAGATTGTTGGTGAGGGCGTAGTCGAAGCCGACTCCGGCCGTCCCCACCGCTTGCAACGCGCCGGGGCCGGCGAACACGCCATTGAGCGAATCGTTGAGATTGGCGGCGCCGCCGCCAAAATTCGTCGGTCTGGCCAACGCCACCCCCGTTATGACGTAGGGCGTGAGACGGCCCATTTCGTAGCCGAGTTTGACGCTCGTCTCGGCGAAATCGAAGCCCCGGGTCGCGCCGCCGGGAAACATCCACGGCGCGTAGCCGGTGGAAAAGCGCACGCCGACCACGACGTTGTTGTCGAAGCGGTGGTCGTAGCCGGCGAAAACGTCGCCGCCGACGGCGCCCTTGGCGTCCTTGACGCCCTTGAACGAAGCGACGGCGAGTTCGGTCCCGACGTAGAAACCCTTCCAGTTCGGCGCCTGCGTCTCCGGATCGGCGGCGAGGGAAGGCAGCGAGGGCTGGGTCGGCAAGTCCGCCGCCGAAGCGGGCGCGGCAAGCGCCAGCGCCGCGAAAGCGAGGGCGAAGCGCGTTGGCGATCCCTTGTGCATGCGCGAGATAAGACGCCACGCGACTGCGGCGTCAAGATGGCGGGCGCCGCCTGCCGCGCGGGAGCGTATCGCGAAGTCCTTCCGTCTGGCCTCGACCGTTCGGTGCGCGCCGTCGCTCCGTCGGCGTTTTCGCAGGACAGCGGCGTTCACGCTCCATGCCGAAAACAATTATTGTCGCTTGTCGCGGTCGGAATGGCCGCTGACGGAAGTAAATCATGACGTTACGGAAGCACAATAGCTTAATGTGGTCCAGCAAATTCATGGCGTGTTAGTATATTCCGTGCGATAATGCCAATCGTTCTTGAGTATTGCCTGCGTATGGCCGTTCTGCAACCACAAGACGCCAAAGCTTCACTCGCTTCGCAAGGGAGACACTGACGCGAGATGGGCGCTTTCCCCGTCATCGACGCCCTGGCCTCCGCGCCGACGCTTCCGATCGCCGCGGCGATCTGCGTCGCATGGGCGGTTCCGCTTCTGGGTCTGCGCGCCCGTCGGCGCTGGCGCGACATCGCGCTCGACAACATGAACCACGGCGTCACGGTCTTCGATCGCGCGGGACGGTTGAAGTTCTGGAATCGACGCTTCCTGGCGCTCCACAAGCTGCGCGACGACGACGTGCGGCGCGGGATGATGCTGAGCGAACTGCTGGAGACGCGAAAGCGCCGCGGGTCCTTCGATATGCCGATCGGTCCAGTGCTTGCGCAATGGTCGGCGGCCGTGGCGCGGCGCGAAGTCTTCGCGAGCACCTTCGCCGTCGGCGACGACCTGATCATCGCGGTCGTCGTGCAGCCGCTGGCGGGCGGCGGCTGGGTGGCCACGCACGAGGACGTGACGGCGCTCGAACGCGCTCGCGAACGCGTCGCCTATCTCGCGCGCACGGACGTCTTGACGCAGTTGCCCAATCGATCCGCGGTGACCGAGCGCATCCGCGAGAGGCGCGCCTCGTCGTCCGCCGACCAGCGGCGCATTGGGCTTTTCCTCATCGACGTCGACCGCTTCAAGCTCGTCAACGACACCTATGGCCATTTGGTCGGCAACTCGTTCTTGCGCGCCGTGGGGCGCCGACTGCGCGAGAACTCCCGCTCGCATGATTGCGTCGCGCGCTATTCCGGAGACGAATTCATCGTCGTCGCGGAATTCGAACACGGCGAGGACGGCGCCTCCGCGCTCGCCGATCGCCTGAGCAAGTCCTTCGCGACTCCCTTGGACTGCGGCGCGCTGTCGCTGATGGCGTCCGTCAGCATCGGCGTGGCGGTCGCCGATCGTTCGCCTTTCGATGAGGAGCGTCTGCTGCGACACGCCGATTTCGCGCTCTACCAGGCGAAGGCGGCCGGCCGCGGCTGTTGGCGTCTCTTCAGCCGCGAGATGGAGCGCGTCCTGAACGAGCGCTCGGAGCTGCGCAACGACCTCGCGCTGGCGCTCGAGCGCGGCGAGCTGGAACTGCATTATCAGCCGCTGGTCGGCCTCGCCGACGCGCGCATACACGGGTTCGAGGCGCTGCTGCGCTGGCGTCATCCGCGTCGTGGGCTGCTCTCTCCCGGCGGCTTCGTGCCGATCGCCGAGGAAAGCGGCTTGATCAACTCGATCGGCGACTGGGTGATCGCGACGGCCTGCCGGGAGGCGGCGTCGTGGCCGAACGATCTTCGGGTCGCCGTCAATGTCTCGCCCGCGCAGTTCATCCGTGCGGACGTGCCGGGCGTCGTTGCGCGCGCCCTCGCCGCGAGCGGGCTCGCCGGGCATCGACTCGAGATTGAAATCACCGAGAGCGCGATCATGGACGACAAAGGCGACGCGGCGCTCGCGCTCGCGCGGCTGCGGCGAATGGGCGTGGCGGTGGCGCTGGACGACTTCGGCGTGGGATACGCGTCGGTCGACCGCCTGCATCGCTTTCCGTTCGATCGCATAAAGATCGACGGCAGCTTCATCGCCGAAGTGACGACCGGCGCCCCGATGGCGCGCGCCCTGGTGCGCGCCATCGCGCTTTTCGCCGCCGACCAAGGCATCGCCACCACCGCGGAGGGCGTCGAGACGCGCGAACAGCTGGAATACGTGACCGCCGCCGGCGTCAGCGAGGCGCAAGGCTATTATTTTTCGCGGCCCGTTCCGGCGGCCGAAGTCGCCCGCCTGATCGCGCGCGACCGACCCGCCCTGGCCCCGACCGGATGAATGCGCGCGCCGCGCTTCAGGCTCCTCGGCCCAGCGCGTGCAGAATGCCGGCGAAGTGGCAGGCGGCGGCGACGGCGACGCAGGCGTGCCAGATCGCGTTCTGGAACTTCAGGCTATGCCAGAGATGGAACGCGACGCCGATCGAATAGATGACGCCGCCGAGAACGACGAGCGCGAGCGTCTCAGCCGGCAGCGCGGCGACGAGCGGCTTGATCGCGACGATAGCCGACCAGCCGAGCGCGAGATAGACGCCGACCGCGACGCGGTCGAAGCGGCCGGGCAGGAACAGTTTGAGCGCGACGCCGACGAGCGCGCCGCTCCAGACGAATGCGGCGAGCCCGATGGCCCAAAGGCTGTTCAGCGTCTGGGAGAGCAGCGCGGTGTAAGTGCCGGCGATCATCAGGTAGATCGAGGAATGATCACAGCGCCGCAGGATCCATTTCAGCGGCGAAGCGGGCGTCATGTTGTAGGCGAAGGAAAAGCCGAACAACAGAAAAAAGCCGGCCGCGTAGACCGCTATCGCCAGCCCCACCCCGGCTCCGCCATGGAGCGCGACCTTCATGAACAGCAGCGAGAAGCCGACCACGCCCGCGATCAGCGCGGCCGCATGCACGAATCCGTCGGCGACGAGTTCGCCTTTGCTGTAAGCGCGCTTGAAAAGGCGCGGGTGCAAATCGGGCAGGGACATGGACGTCCTCTCAACGCGGCGAGAGCGACATTCATGGGCCTATGCGACAAAATGCGCAAGGCGGCGTCGCTTGCCAATTGCCCGCGATTTCGCGTGATGTTGGACGCCATGGGTGTGATTCGGGGAACTGCCGGTCGAAAGGTCATTGAACGCAAGAGTCCTCGACATTCCACATACAAGACGGCCCACATCGTCTTTGACGGCGGCGAAAATGTCATTCGCTGCTCAATTCGAAACCTGTCCGACACTGGGGCCGCGCTCGCGCTCGCGCCGGAATCTTACGTTCCCAGGGCTTTCGACCTGCTCTTGGAGACCGACGTCACGACGCAGGTGAACCAGGGAGTATGGCGCACCGATAAGAAAATGGTTCTGCGCTCCTGCGTTTCGGTGTGGAGGAGCGGCCCGCGTCTCGGCCTAAAGTTTCAGTAGCGGTCGGACGCTCGAGAACGCGAGCTGGCGCCTTTCGCGCTCACTTTCGCTTTCGCCGAATGAAGATCACAACGGCGATGACGAGCCAAACCAGGGCCGCGATCGCACCGAGCGGCAGGGTGAAGAAAACGAACCAGCCGGATACGAACATCGCGCCGAGCGCTCCGCCCACGTCCTTACCGAGGACAAGGCAGGGGTAAAAGCCCCCTTCGTCAACTCGGCATCCCATCGACGCGCCGAACATCCCGGCCGCGATCGCGACCACGAGGGGCAATATCGCGAAAACGACGATGAGCGCGAGGCTCGGTCCCAGCCAGATCGACGCCCTTCGTCCCTCGCTCATCGTGATATTCCGTCTATCCAATTCCGCGCCGCCCGAGCCGCGAGCCGCTGGAAAAGCGTGCGCAAAGTCCCTGCCATAGTAGGCCCGCGGCGGCAATGCGTCGCAAAGGGCATCGAGGCAAGGGGGCGCCTCCGTCTCGCGCCTTTGGCCGCTTCGGTCCCGCCGGGAAGCGCGCCATCCGCCGCCTTCGCCCGCTTGCGGTGGTCGGGGTCGAGCAGGGCGTTGCGGGCGATCGATTCCGGCGGCGCCTCGACGAATTCGTCGTCTCGGACGGCGACGAGCGCTCTGTGCCCGTCATCGGGATCGTCGGCGCCGTCCGCCTGGGCGCCTTGCCTCGCCCTCGCAGCGAGTTGGTGGGGCCTAGCTCCAAACAGAATTTGGAATGTCGAAAAGTCGGCTTGACAATTGACTGTCTCCACAAGGAAGATGCGTGACTATCTTAATACCAAAGATGCGCGCGTTCTTAATCGCATTGTTCGAACGAGCCACGGGATTTCGTTAGTTTATGCGTTTGGGGGGCGTTCGGGGCCACGGCCCGAAACGACCTTTCTGAAGAAAGGGCGGCAAGCGCAATTAAGCGTTTGAACAGCCTCAAATGGGAGGAATGCATAATGAAGTTCACACAATGGTGGCTGCGGCAGCGCTTTGCCTGCCGAGCTTCGCGATGGCGCAAACTGCCGATGAATTGGCCAACGGCTCCAAGGACACCGGCAATGTCGTGAATTACGGCATGGGCTATAACCTCCAGCGGTTCAGCCCACTGAAGCAGATCGACAAGACCAGCGTAAAGCGCCTCGTTCCCGTCTGGAACTATAGTCTGGACGACAATCGCAGCGAAGAATCCCAGCCGATAGTCTACAAGGGCGTGATCTATGTCACGACCAACAGCGCCATGATCGCGGTCGACGCCAAGACCGGCAATCAGATCTGGAAATCCAAGATCGAATACCCGCCGGAGACGCTGCGCGTCGTCTGCTGCGGCGTGATCAACCGTGGCGCCGCGATTCTCGACGGCAAGCTCTTCCGAACGACGCTTGACGCCAACGTCGTGGGGATCGACGCCAAGACAGGCAAGGAACTCTGGCGACAGAACGCCGCCGATATCAAGCTTGGCTATTCCATGACGATGGCGCCGCTCGTCGCCGACGGCGTGGTCATCACCGGCGTTTCCGGCGCGGAATTCGGCACCCGCGACTTCATCGACGGATGGGATCCCGAGACCGGCAAGCATTTGTGGCGCACGTACACGATCCCGGCGCCGGGCGAGCCGGGCGCCGACACCTGGAAGGGCGACACCTGGAAATTCGGGGGCGGCTCGACTTGGATCACCGGTTCGTTCGATCCCGAGATGCACACGGTGTTCTGGGGCATCGGCAATCCCGGACCGTTCAACGCGGCCACCCGCCCAGGCGACAACCTCTACACCTGCTCGGTGCTGGCGCTCGACCCGAAGACGGGCTCGATCAAGTGGCACTATCAGTTCTCGCCGAACAACTCGTTCGACTACGACGCGGTCGCCGAGATGGTCCTGGCCGACGTCAAGGTCGACGGCAAGCCGACCAAGGTGATCCTCGACGCCAACCGCAACGGCTTCTTCTATGTGCTCGACCGCACGACCGGCAAGCCGATCGCCGCCAACCCCTATGTCCAAGTCAACTGGGCTTCGAGCATCGACCTGAAGACCGGCCGTCCCGTCGAGACCGACGTCGCCGCCAAAGCGCGCACGGGCGAAAAGGTCGTGGTCTGGCCTTCGATCCTGGGCGGCAAGAACTGGGAGCCGATGTCGTATAATCCCGACACGGGTCTCGCCTACGCCAATACGCTCAACTTCGGCGGCCACTACAAGACCGCCGCAGGCGATTACAAAGCCGGCGAATGGTATGTGCAGATGGACCTCTCCGACCTTTGGGAGTGGCCGAACGGACCGCGTGGCTACCTCAAGGCGATCGATCCAATGACCGGCAAGGCCAAGTGGGAACAGCCTAGCGACATGCCGCGCATGTCGGGCGTGTTGTCGACGGCGGGCGGGGTCGTGTTCTCGGGCCAGTTAACTGGCGAATTCGAGGCTTTCGACGCGGACACCGGCGCCAAGCTGTGGCAGTTCAAGACCGGCTCCGGCATCGAGGGACAGCCGGTGACGTGGCAGCAGGACGGCGTCCAGTATGTCGCGGTCAACAGCGGCTACGGCGGGGTCTACTCGCTGTTCTCCGGCGACGAACGGCTCGCCAAGGTCCCGGCGGGCGGATCGCTCTGGGTCTTCGCCCTCGCGCCGCAACAATAAGCCTCAACCATAGGACGGGGCCGCCGTGCTGGCGGCCCCATTTCATCTGCGAAAGAGCGCCAATGAGACTCCAAGCCGTGCTGGCGGCGTTCGCCGTCGTCTGGGCGGGCTACTGCCCTTCCGCTATCGCGGACGACGCCGCGCCCCCTGGCGCCGCGGTCGCGACTTCCGACGCCACATTGGCCGCCGCGGGACAGGCGCTTTATGCACAGCATTGCTCGCATTGTCATGGCTTCAACATGGTCAATCCCGGCACGATCGCCTACGATTTGCGCCGCTTTCCTCATGACGGGAAAGAACGCTTCGTCAATTCCGTGACCAACGGCAAGAACGGCCGCATGCCGCCCTGGGGCGGCGCGCTCAGCCATCAGGACATCGATGCGCTCTGGGCCTATGTGCTCACAGGGGGAAACACATGAGGAATTGGCGCGCATCCCTGATCTCGGCCGCGATTCTCGCAATCATGGGCGGCGCAGGCCACGCGCAGGAGGCCTTGCGAATCTGCGTCAACGAAGATGCGCCGCCCTATTCCGCGCGCCACAAGACCGGCGGCGCAGGTTTTGATCTGGCTGTCGCCGGCGCGCTCGCACAAAAGCTTGGGCGTCCGCTCCAGCTGCAATGGTTCGAGACCAAGCTCGACGACGATTCCAGCGCCACGCTCGACGCCAACGCCCTGCTTTCCGACGGGCGCTGCCAGTTGCTCGCCGGCTACCCCCTGACCGAGGATGGACTCGGCAAGCCGGGGGCCGCGACGGCGCGCTTGCCGGATTTCGATGGCCTCAAGCCGGCCGATCGGCGCCGTCGCATCGCGCTTGGAACGCTGCAACCGTCCAAGCCCTATCATTTCGCGCCACTCACGGTGATTCTGGGCGGCGGCGCGACAGGCAAGACCATCAAAGCTCTCGGCGATCTCGAGGGCGTGAAAATTGGCGTCGAGGGCGGCACCTTAAGCGATACGATTTTGATGACCTATGGCGATGGGCGGCTCATCGACGGCATTACCCATCTCGTCCCCGGACGCGCGCAATTGTGGCCCGGATTGGAACGGGGCGATTTCGACGCCGCGCTCGTTCCCTTGCACCGCTTCGACGCCTATCGCGCCGAGCATCCCGACACCAAGTTGCGGCCGTCTGGATTTCTCTATCCCGTCGGCTTCAACATCGGCTTTGTCGGCCTCGCGCGCGACGCGAGCCTCCTCGCCCAGGTCGACGCCGCGCTCGCGCAGATGCTCGCGAGCGGCGAAATCGCCAAGCTCGCTGCGCCAGCAGGCGTGACCTATCTGTCGCCACGCGCGCCCGACGTGCTCAAGCCCATACTGCTGACCGACCTCAAGAGTCCTTGAGGCGGTCCCGGGACGCGTGGACAGCAAGGGCCGCTTCGCCGCCGCGTTGCGAGAGGGCCCCATGGGGTTGCGCAAAAGCGCACGCCCGGCCTCGACGGTCCGCCAGGCAATCCCGCGCCTCGCGGCTCTGTCGGGGGCGGCAGGGCCAGCCGGTCTGACCGCCCGCCGCGGTCCCCTTAAACCACTCCCTCGGCCGCCTTCGACCGCTCCGCGCGCTTGCGGTCGTTGGGGTCGAGCAGCGCCTTGCGCAGGCGGATCGACTTCGGCGTCACTTCGACGAGTTCGTCGTCCTGGATATAGGCGAGCGCCTTTTCCAGCGTCATCTGGATCGGCGGCGTCAGGCGCACCGCCTCGTCCTTGGAATGGGTGCGGATGTTGGTGAGCTTCTTGCCCTTGAGCACGTTGACTTCGAGATCGTTGTCGCGCGTGTGCTGGCCGACGATCATGCCCTGATAGACCTTCCAGCCCGGCTCGATCATCATCGGACCGCGATCCTCGAGGTTCCACATCGCGTAGGCGACCGCTTCGCCCTTCTCGTTGGAGATCAGCACGCCGTTGCGCCGTCCCGCGATCTCGCCGCGCCAGGCGCCCCAGTCGTGGAACACGCGGTTCATGATCGCGGTGCCGCGCGTGTCGGTGAGCAATTCGCCGAGGTAGCCGATGAGGCCGCGCGTCGGCGCGAGAAACACCAGGCGCAGGCGGTCGCCGCCGGAGGGGCGCATCTCCACCATCTCGCCCTTGCGCTCGGACATTTTCTGCACGACGACGCCCGAATGCTCCTCGTCGACGTCGATGACGACTTCCTCGATCGGCTCTAATAATTCGCCCGATGTCTCGTCGCGCTTGAACAGCACCTTCGGGCGCGAAACGCCGAGTTCGAAGCCCTCGCGGCGCATCGTCTCGATGAGGATCGCGAGCTGCAATTCGCCGCGTCCCGAGACGATATAGGCGTCGGAATTGGGCGCCGCGTCGACGCGCAGCGCGACATTGCCCTCGGCCTCCTTGAAGAGGCGGTCGCGGATGACGCGGCTCGTCACCTTGTCGCCCTCGGTTCCCGCAAGCGGGCTGTCGTTGACCGAAAAGGTCATCGACAGCGTCGGCGGATCGATCGGCTGCGCGAGCAGCGGCTCGACCTCTTCGGGGCTGCACAAGGTGTCGGCGACGTTGAACTTTTCGAGTCCCGCGATGGCGACGATGTCGCCCGCCGAGGCTTCCGCGATCGGCGAGTGCTCGATGCCGCGAAAGGCGAGAATCTTCGACACGCGGCCCGTCTCGACGAGATGGCCGAGCCGGTCGAGCACTTTGACCGGCGCGTTGGCCTTGATCGAGCCGGAGAAGATGCGCCCGGTGACGATGCGCCCGAGATAGGGGTTGGCCTCCAGGAGCGTGCCGAGCATGCGGAAGCCGCCGGCGCCGACCTTGGGCGGCTCGACGTGCCGCAGCACGAGGTCGAACAGCGGCCCCATGTCGTCTTTCGGGCCGTCCGGCGAACTCGCCATCCAGCCCTGCTTGGCGGAGCCGTAGATGATGGGAAAATCGAGCTGCTCGTCGGTGGCGTCGAGCGCGGCGAAGAGGTCGAAGCATTCGTTCACGACTTCGGAAGGCCTCGCGTCCGACTTGTCGACTTTGTTGACGCAGACGATCGGCTTGAGGCCGATCTTCAGCGCCTTGCCGACGACGAACTTGGTCTGCGGCATCGGGCCTTCGGCGGCGTCGACGAGCACGATCGCGCCGTCGACCATCGACAGGATGCGCTCGACCTCGCCGCCGAAATCGGCGTGGCCGGGCGTGTCGACGATGTTGACGCGCACGCCCTTCCACACCACCGAGGTCGCCTTGGCCAGAATGGTGATGCCGCGCTCGCGCTCGAGGTCGTTGGAATCCATCACGCGCTCGGCGACGCGCTGGTTTTCGCGGAACGCGCCGGATTGTTGCAGCAGGCGGTCCACGAGCGTCGTCTTGCCGTGGTCGACGTGGGCGATGATGGCGATATTTCGGAGCTTCATACGAAGTTTTGCTTTCAGCGCGGAGCCGAATCGGGAAGGCGGCCCCGGGGGCCGCGTCATCCCTCGATGGCTGACATGACGGGAGTGCGACGAAACGCGGATCCGCGACGCCGCGCCTCTAATTTGTGCAGCGCAGTACACGAAACAAGGGGGGAAGGGAAGGGCGCGGGCGTCGCGGCGCGTTCAATCGCCGCTCCCGGGGCGGGATTCGTCGGCCTCGGCGTCGCTCTGGCGCCGCGCCTCGAGGCGCCCATGCCGGACGCTGTCGAGGACGAGCGCGCTGGCCAGACCGCGGCAGGCGAGAATCTGCACCCAAGCCGCGCGCCGACGGGAAACGGTGAAAAAGCGCGACGCCGTAATTCCCGTTCTCGCCCGCGACGCTCATTGCCTTGTTGACGTTAGGGCTTCGACGGCGCTGACCGAACGTCGTTTCGATTTGGAAACCATTCGTCGAGGCTTTTGTCCACATCCGTTGTTTCAAAGGTCATAGAGAGGCGCCGTTTACGGACGCCCAATACCTTCGGGCGGCCGGCAGCGCGGGAAACGCGGGGCTCCCTCATGATCAGGAAATTGGTGCAAATCCGGACCCGTCGGGACGCGGTTCTCGCCGCCCTCGCCATCACCGCCGCCGCGGTCGCCCTGGCGATGGCGATGACCGCGCTCGCGACGATCGACGTGCCCGCGGAAAGACAATTGCGCGCGGTGGAAATCGCGGCGTGGATCTCGTTCCTCATCGGGATAATCTTCTCCTACTGGTTCGTCGACTCGTTCCGCGCCATCGTCCAGTTGAAGGACACCGTCGACCGGCTCGCGCGCACCGACGATCTCACCGGTCTCGACAATCGCCGTTCGTTTCTGGCGGGCGCCGAGCGGGAAATTTCCCGCGCCGAACGGCAGGGCGAGGCGCTCGCGCTGCTCATTCTCGATCTCGACTATTTCAAGCGCGTCAACGACACCCATGGCCATCGGGTAGGCGACATGGTTCTCGTCGCCACCGCGGAGGTCCTTTCCCGATCCGTTCGCGACGGCCTCGACATCGTGGGCCGGCTGGGCGGCGAGGAATTCGCGGTTCTGCTGGCGCGTTGCGATGAAGGCGCGGCGGTGCAAGCGGCGGAGGCCATCCGCGCCGCGATCGCGTCCGTGCGGGTTTCCACGCCCGGCGGGGAGATCGCCACGACCGCGAGCATCGGATGCGCGCCGATCGCGGCCGGCGACACCGTTTCCGCGGCTCTGCAAAGGGCCGACGAGGCGCTCTATGCGGCCAAACGCGGCGGGCGAAATCGGGTCGCGACCTGCACGAAGGGGAGCGGCGGATCGGCCCCCGGCGAACGCGCGGAGCGACAGCGACGCGACGCCGTCGCGCGAGAGCCTCTCAAGCGTTCGGCTTGAGGCGCTGCCGCCGCTTGCAGGCAATGCATTGGCGCCGGTTGCAGGCAATGCATTGGCGCCGGTTGCAGGCAATGCATTGGCGCCGGTTGCAGGCAATGCATTGGTGCCGGTTGCAGGAGTCGAACCCGCGACCAACGGTTTACAAAACCGCTGCTCTACCAACTGAGCTAAACCGGCTCTCGCAATGACGGCGTTGAGGGTCGCGCAATCGCTCGCGCCCCCTCGCTCGGCTTGGGGGCGCAACGCCGTAAAACGCTCTAGCAGCGCGTTTGCGCGGAGGCAAGGCGGCCGCGCGGATTTTAGGGGACCGTCGCGCGCCAGGGGCCGGCGACCGGGAACGCTTCGTCCCCGCCGGGCCAGGGCGGCATGGTGACGGCGAGGAAGGCGAGCGGCGCTTGCGGCTCGGCGCGGAATTGGAAATGGGTTCCCAGCGGTATCGTCAGGCAGAGGCCGGGCGCGACTTCGACGACGCTTTCCTCGTCTCCCGCGCGCCGCCAGATCCGCCCGCGTCCCGCGAGAAAATACCAGATCTCCTCGACGCTGCGATGGGCGACGGCGTGCGACACCGCGCCGGCCGGCAGTTCGAAATGGGCGAAACTGCCGCCGGCCAGCGCGAGGAGCAGGCGCACGCTCGTGCCGTCCGGCGCGACGGCGTCGGGCCTTTCGCCGAGGGTTCCGGTCTCAAAGGGGCGCATCGACAAAGGCTCCGCCTTCTCATCGCCAAATTTTGCGCGCGTCGCGCCGAGCGCGCAACCGCGGCGTGACCCGCGCCGACAAAGTTTTTGCGCGCCGCCGCTGGCCTGCTATGAAAGCGCGATGGACGCTTCGCTCGACCTTACCCCCGAACAAACGCTCGATGAATTCCGCGCCGCCGGCGCGCTTCTCGAAGGGCATTTCATCCTGTCCTCCGGACTGCGCTCGCCGCTCTTCGTGCAGAAGATGTTCGTCTTTCAGGACCCGGCGCGCACGGAGCGCCTGTGCCGCGCGCTGGCGCGTAAGGCGCGCGCCGCCTTCGGGCCGATCGACATCGTCGCTTCGCCGGCGGTCGGCGGCATCGTTCCCGGCTACGAGACCGCGCGCTGGCTCGGCGCCAAGGCGATCTTCG
Source organism: uncultured Alphaproteobacteria bacterium (assembly GCA_963842835.1). Lineage (GTDB taxonomy): Bacteria > Pseudomonadota > Alphaproteobacteria > Rhizobiales > Beijerinckiaceae > Roseiarcus. Next base: position 155,915 of record CAWJIB010000004.1, read on the forward strand.
TCGAGCGCGAGGACGGCGTCTTCAAGCTCCGGCGCGGCTTCGAAATCGCGCCGGGCGCGCGCGTGTTGTTGGTCGAGGACATCATCACCACCGGCCTTTCCTCGCGCGAGTGCCTGGCCGCGCTTCGCGAGCATCCCGGCCAAATCGTCGGCGCGGCGTGCCTGATCGACCGCTCCGGCGGCAAGGCGGACATCGGCGTTCCCCGCGTCGCGCTCGCCACGCTCGACATCCCCGCCTATCCCGCCGACGCGCTGCCGCCGGAACTGGCGGCCATTCCCGCCGTCAAGCCGGGAAGCCGCGGGCTGGCCGGGGCGAGCTGATCGCATTTCACTGGGAAAGGACCGTTCGATGGCGGCGCTGCGTCTGGGGGTCAATGTCGATCACGTCGCGACCGTGCGCAACGCGCGCGGCGGCGCCGTTCCCGATCCGGTGCGCGCGGCGCTGCTGGCGATCGAAGCCGGCGCCGACGGAATCACCGCGCATTTGCGCGAGGATCGCCGCCATATTCACGACGACGACATGCGCCGCCTGAAGGCCGCGATCTCGAAGCCGCTCAATTTCGAAATGGCCGCGACTGGGCAGATGCTCGACATCGCCTTGCGCATCCGCCCCCACGCCTGCTGCCTCGTGCCGGAAAAGCGCACCGAGCGCACCACCGAGGGCGGTCTCGACGTGATTGGCGGCCACGATTCGCTCAAGCCCTTCGTCGCCGAACTGAAGAGCGCGGGGATTCGCGTCTCGATGTTCGTCGAGCCGTCGGTCGACGCGCTCGTCGCCTGCGCCTCGCTGCGCGCGCCCGTCGTCGAGCTGCACACCGGGGCATGGTGCGACGCGCTCGCGCAGGGCGAACGGGAGCGCGCCGATTACGAATTCGGCCGCCTGCGCGTCGCGGCGGCCGAGGCCGCGGCGCTGGGCCTGGAGTGCCACGCCGGGCACGGCCTCGATTACGAAACCGCGCGCGCGATCGCCGGCCTGCCGGAAATCGTCGAACTCAACATCGGCCATTTCCTTATCGGCGAGGCGATTTTCGTCGGCCTGGCGCAAAGCGTGCGCACGATGCGCGCGGCGATGGACGAGGGGCGGGCGAAGTCCCCTCTCCCGCGCGCGGGAGAGGGTTAGGGTGAGGGTCTGCGATGCGTGCGAGATGGTGAAGCCGCCCTCATCCGGCGCTTCGCGCCACCTTCTCCCGCAAGCGGGAGAAGGGCGATGATTCTGGGGATCGGCAGCGACCTCTGCGACATCCGCCGCATCGAGGAGACGCTCGAGCGCTTCGGCGAGCGCTTCCTCGCGCGCTGCTTCACCGACGTCGAGCGCCGGCGCTCGGACCGCCGGGCGGGGCGCGCCGCCTCCTACGCCAAGCGCTTCGCCGCCAAGGAGGCCTGCGCCAAGGCGCTGGGCACGGGGCTGCGCGACGGGGTGTTCTGGCGCGACATGGGCGTCGTCAACCTGCCCTCGGGCAAGCCGACGATGCTTCTCACCGGCGGCGCGGCCCAGCGCCTCGCCGAAATCACGCCGCCCGGCGCCGAGGCGTTCATCCATCTCACCATCACCGACGAAGGGCCGCTCGCGCAGGCTTTCGTGGTGATCGAGGCGCGGTGAGCGCGCGCGCTCCTTCCCCCTCGTGGGGGCAGGGGCGGCGCGCGCAACAAAAAACCCCGGAGCTTTCGCTCCGGGGCCAGGTATGAAGTCCGAACTAGACGCGATCAGAAGTCGCGAGTGATTTCGAAACGGCCTTCGAGGCCGCTTGATGTCGACTGCCAGTTTGGCACGGCGACGCTGCCGACCCAGCCCGTGGGCTTGGACTGCGTGGTGCTCTGGTAGAGCAACTCGAGGTTGAAGTCGAGATGCGCAACCGGATCCCAGTGGAACACCGCGCCGCCCATCCAAGAGCTGACGCTGTCCGAGAGGTTCCCGAACTTGTCGCCGCTCCAGTGCAACTGGCCGTAGCCGATTTCCGGAGCGATAAAGAACACCGGGCTGAAGTGGAATTCGCCGCTCGCCGCAATCGACCACGCCGTCGGCGTCGCCCAGACGGCGCCGCCTTCCGAGTAGGTGTCGGCGAAGGGCGACGCGACGCCGTTGCCGTTAACGCCGCCGCCGATGCCGCCGTTAGTGGCGTTCCACCCCTCGTCCCACATCGCGCCGGGGAGACCGGAATACCAGGTGGCGTTCTGCGCCCACGATCCCTGAATCTGGACCTCGTCGCCCGCGCCGATCATCGGCAGGTTGAACTTCACGCCGCCGTCGATCGCCCAGCCCCAGGTGTTTTGGGTATCGACCCCGTCGAAGGAGAGCACGTTCACGTTGTGCGCGACGCCCGCCACGTGGGCGGTGCCCCAGCTCTGCGTGAGGTCGATGGCCGCGACGATGTCGGGGTAGCGCACGCCCTGATACGTGTCGCCCGGAACGACTTCGTCGACGCCGGGGCCCGACCCGCCGCCGAGCACCGGATCCTGCAGCGAGATCGTCGCCGAGAAGCCGCCGCCGAAGGTCGCGGTATAGGCCAGCAAGAGAGGCTGATTGTAGCCCTGCTGATCCGGCGAGAACAGGTTCGCCCAGCCTTCGCCGCCGGCGAAGCCGGGGAAGGTGAAGAACGACTTCGCCTTACCGGCGGTGATGCCGGCCCAGTTGAGGTAGGCGGTGTTGAGATAGGCGGCGCTGCCGTTGGCGGTCGGGTCGAAGCCGTTGGCGTATTCAAACTGCATTTCGACATGCGAAGACAGCACGCCGTAGGCAGTGTTGTTCTTGGCGTCGAAGGCTAGATTCCAACGCGTGGTGTAGCCGATGTCGGAGCGGGCGTTCGTCGGAGCCCCCGGGGCTAGGGCGTCTTCGGCGGTGCCAACCCAATTATATTGCTTCGACAGATTGCCCGCTGTGACCTGAGCGGTGAGATAGCCGCTAATCTTCAGGCAAGTGTCGGAGCCAGGGATGACGAAACCGGCCATGCCGTCGATTTTGCAGACCTTGACGTATTCAGCAGCGGGCGCGCCCTTCTTCGTGGGAAGATCGGCGGCCTGCGCGCCGGCGACGACGACCAAAGCGGCTGCGGAACCGAGCAGAAGGCTCTTCATGAGCGCCATTTGCGACCTCCGGTTATCGACAAGCAGAGTTGGTTGAAACGTTGAACCTTAGGTCGCCGAGCAAAAACACGTGCCGAGTTAAAGTGTTAAGTGCCCCTCTTCCGGTTTCAGCGGACCTCGGGCGTTTTGCGCTGTTCCTCCAGCGAGTGACGCCGTTCGTCCGGCTCGCGACCGGGAAGCCCCCATTCACAAATGGCAACATACAGGCGTCCTGCCCCACCTCAAACCCGAAAATGCCGAAATTTGGCCCAAAAGCGCCTTTTCCGCACCACGTTGCAGAAAGGTCACGAATCAACGTCCGGATGCGGCCCGCGGGGACGCCGGTGCGACGGTCAGTTAAGGGATAATCGTTGCATTTCGGCGCGCTGCGCGGGACGCCTCGCCGAAATCACGTCCGCCGGCGCCCAGGCGTTCATCCATCTCACCATCACCGACGAGGGGCCGCTCGCGCAGGCTTTCGTGGTCATCGAGGCGCGGTGAGGACGGCGCGCGCAACAAAAAACCCCGGAGCTTTCGCTCCGGGGCCAGGTATGAAGTCCGAACCAGACGCGATCAGAAGTCGCGAGTGATTTCGAAACGGCCTTCGAGGCCGCTCGAGGTTCCCGGCCAGCTCGGAATGCCAGGGCTGGCGGCCCAAAGGGTCGGCCGCGACTGCGTGGTGCTCTGGTAGAGCAGCTCGAGGTTGAAGTCGAGATGCGCAACCGGATCCCAGTGGAACACCGCGCCGCCCATCCAGCTGTCGCTGTTGGTCGCGAGGTAGCCCCCCGTCATGCCGCTCCAGTGGAGCTGGCCATAGCCGATTTCCGGAGCGACGAAAAACACTGGGCTGAGGTGGAACTCGCCGCTCGCCGCAATCGACCACGCCGTCGGCGTCGCCCAGGTGCCGTTGTAGTTCGAGAAAGTGTCCATGTACGGCGTCGCGACGCCGTTGCCGTTGACGCCGCCCGCGAAGCCCAGGCCCTCATCCCACATCGCGCCGGGGAGACCGGAATACCAGGTCGCGTTCTGCGACCAAGCGCCCTGAATCTGGACCTCGTCGCCTGCGCCGAGCGTCGGCAGGTTGAACTTCAGGCCGCCGTCGATCGCCCAGCCCCAGGTGTTCTGGGTGTTGCCCGCGAGGTCGATCACGTTCACGTTGTGCGCGACGCCCGCCAAGTGGGCGGTGCCCCAGCCCTGCGTGAGGTCGATCGCCGCGACGATGTCGGGGGAACGCACGCCCTGATAGCTCGAGTTGAGCGGGTTGGTTTCGTCGACACCGGGGCCTGACGGGCCGCCGAGCACCGGATCCTGCAGCGCGACCGTCGCCGAGAAGCCGCCGCCGAAGGTCGCGGTGTAGGCCAGCAAGAGAGGCTGGTTGTAGCCCTGCTGATCCGGCGAGAACAGGTTCGCCCAGCCTTCGCCGCCGCCGAAGGCGGAGAAGAACGAGTTCGCCTTACCAGCGGTGATGCCGGCCCAGTTCAAGTAGCCGTGGTTGATGTAAGCGACGCCCGCGCCGGTGTTGTCGAAGCCGTTGCCGTATTCAAACTGCATGTCGACATGCGAAGTCAGCACGCCGTAGGCGGTGTTGTTCTTGGCGTCGAAGGCGAGATTCCAACGGGTGGTGTAGCCGATGTCGGAGCGGCTCGCCGTCGAACCGCCTTGGCGCAGGCTGACCTCGTCCATGCCGGCGGGGGCGCCGCCATTCCAAAGATATTGCCTGCCGAGATTGCCCGCTTCCACCTGAGCGGTGAGATACCCACTGATCTTCAAGCAGGGGATTATGGGCGGCGGAGGCGGCGCTCGAATTGTGTAAACTACTGTTATTTTTGGCTTGTGTTCTATAGGGACGGATAAAACACAATAAAGGCGTGAGACGCCGGATCCGTGGCGGACCCGTCGCGGCGGCGATGAAACGGGCCAGCCGCGCGCGCATCTCGCGGTAAGAAGGGACGCGGCTGCGATCCCCGGTGAGATTTCCGTCCTTAAGGATTGCCGTCGGCCCGGAGGGTCGCCGTTCTCTCATCGTGGCGATCCCAGCGAATCGCGCGCCTCGCGCGCGGCGGCCTTGCAGCAGCGGCCGGCTCGCGATCTTCGACGATCGCGACGACCCGCTCGCCCCACGCCGCCAAAGCCGCGCGCTTTTCGTCCGCGTAGTCGTACCTCTGATAGACGCCGACGATGCCGGCTCGGCTACCCGAGACGTGGTTGAGCACCGCTTCGGTCACCTCGAGTTGGACGGCGAGCCTTTGCAGCCCCGTCGCCACGGTGCGGCGAAGATCGTGGAGACGCCAGCCCGCAACGCCGCTTCGGGCGTCCAATGCCGCCTTCGCCTTGCCGAACCCATTGAAGGGGCCGCGAAAACCGGGGAAGATAAAGCGGCTTCCTTCCTGGCGCGGGGTGGCGCGCAAGAATTCCTGCGCCTGTGGCGATAGCGGCACGACGTGCGCGACGCCGTTCTTGGCGCGGCTCGCCGGGATGGTCCAGCCCGAAAGATCGTCGTCGAGTTCGTCCCAAGCCATGCCGGCGACTTCCCCGCGCCGTTGACCCGTCAGAATGAGCATGCGCACGATGGCGTCGAACGATCCCGGCCCGTCGGCCGCCTTCCAGATGGCCGCGAGCTCGGCGTCCGAAAGCACGCGGTCCCGCTTGGCGACGGGAGAAAGCGGCACGTTCATGAACGGGTTGGCTTCGAGCGCGCCGCGCTTGACCCCCCATTGGTAGCAGGTCCGGCCATAGGCGGCGGTTCGGCACGCCATGGCGATCTTGCCGTTCTTGGCGAGGCCGTCGAGCACGCGCACGACGCTCGGCCGGTCGAGATCGGCGGCGGGCAGGCTCAGTTGCTTGGCGAACGCGAAACGCAGCGCGCGGATGGCTTCGGCGGCGTAGGACCGGCGCCGGTGGGCGAGGCGCAAGGCAGCCCATTGCTCGAGCAAGGCGTCGAAGGTCAGCGCTTCGTGCGCCTCCGTCCGCCTGGCTTCGGCCACGGCCTGCTTGCGTTCGAGCGCCGGGTCGCGCCCCTTCGCCACGTCGCCCATGATCGCTCGCGCGGCGTCGCGCGCGTGCGCGAGCGAAATGGCGGCGCACGAGCCCAGCGAAATTCGCCGCTTGGTCCCGGCGAGGGTGTACTGCGCGAGAAAGCTCTTGCGGCCGCTCGCGGTCACACGTACGCCCAGGCCCGCCTGCTTGTCGTCGAAGACCATCTTGTCACGGCGGCCTGCCGGACATATGAGCGTCTCGATATTGCGTTCGGTAAGCCTCATCGTTGCCCGCGTGGGTTTCTATATTGCGTGCCGTAGGCCGCATGGCCCGCTTCGCGTGTCCGATTTGCGGACCCCCAGCGGACCCGCAGCGGACTCCCAGCGGACCTCTCAGCCCTCACGCCCTTAATTTTCATCATCGCATGCCGCCCCACCCTGATGAATTAATTAGTTTTTTAGAATTCGCGTCTCCCCCGCCGGCGCGGCGCGGAGTTCCGGGAACGCTGAGATTTCACCAGCGGGGAGTCGCGCGTTCGCGCGGCCAAATCGATGATTTTGCCGTGCCGCTCCGCCATGAGAGAGCTAGGCCCTGGGACCGGTTCCTCCTCCCTCTTTCTCCCCGATCGCGCGCCGGGCCCGGCGCGCCGAAATCGGCTGGTTATCAATCAGTTAACACTTTCTCGGCCGGGCCTCGCGGACCCTCTCGGGACTCCCTTTCGTGACCTTTCTGCAACATGCCGCGAGGAAACGCGCTTTCCGGCCAAATTTCGGCATTTTCGGGTTTGAGGCGGGGCGGGACGCTTGTATGTTGCGCGTTGTGAGCGGGAGCTTCCCGGTCGCGAGTTGGACGGACGGCGTCATTCGCTGGGGATCAGCGCGAAACGCCCGACGTTCGTTGAAACGGGAAGAGGGGCGCTTAACACCTTTGACTCGGCACGCGTTTTTGGTCGGCGAAATAAGGTTCAAGGTTTCAACCAACTCCCACTTGTCAATTACTGGAGGTCACAAATGACGCTCATGAAGAGCCTTCTGCTCGGTTCGGCGGCCACTTTGGTCGTCGTCGCCGGCGCACAGGCCGCCGATCTTCCCACGAAGAAGGGCGCGCCCGCTGCTGAATACGTCAAGGTCTGCAAAATCGACGGCATGGCTGGTTTCGTCATCCCGGGCTCGGACACCTGCTTGAAGATCAGCGGCTATCTAACCGCTCAGGTGACGGCTGGCAATCTGACCACGGGTTACGCGTGGGCGGGCCTGGGCACCCTCGGGAACGAGACGGCGCTGTTCAAGATCCCCACCGCTGGGCGCTCCGACATCGGCTACACCACCCGTTGGAATCTCGCCTTCGACGCTAAGAACAACACCGCCTACGGCGTGCTGACTTCGCATGTCGACATGCAGTGGGAATACGCCAATGGATTTGATCCGACCGCCAACGGCAGCGCCGCATACCTCAACCACGCCTACTTGAACTGGGCCGGCATCACCGCCGGTAAGGCGAACTCGTTCTTCTCCGCCTTCGGCGGCGGCGAAGGCTGGGCGAACCTGTTCTCGCCGGATCAGCAGGGCTACAACCAGCCTCTCTTGCTGGCCTACACCGCGACCTTCGGCGGCGGCTTCTCGGCGACGATCGCGCTGCAGGATCCGGTGCTCGGCGGCGGGTCGGGCATCGGCGTCGACGAAGTTATTCCGTTCAATGCGGCCTATCAGGGCGTGCGCTCGCCCGACATCGTCGCGGCGATCGACCTCGCCCAAAGCTGGGGCACCGCCCACGTGGCGGGCGTCGCGCACAATGTGAACGTGACCGACGGCGTCTACACCCAGAACACCTGGGGCTGGGGGATCGACGGCGGCCTGAAGTTCAACCTGCCGATGATCGGCGCGGGCGACGAGATCCAGATCCAGGGCGCCTGGTCGCGGAACGCGACTTGGTATTCCGGCGTTCCCGGCGCGATGTGGGACGAGGCGTGGGGCTTTGGCGCCGGCGGCGGCGTCAACGGCAACGGCGTCGGCATGCCGGCCGCCGACACGTTCTCGAACTTCGACGGCACGTGGGCGACGCCGACGGCGTGGTCGATCGCGGCGAGCTCGGAATTCCACTTCAGCCCGGCGTTCTTCATCGCTCCGGAAATCGGCTACGGCCAGATCAACTGGAGCGGCGTGAAGGGCGGCGTGCTCTCCAGCAACACCGACAGCTGGATGGGCGGCGCGGTGTTCCACTGGGATCCGGTGGCGCATCTCGACTTCAACCTCGAGCTGCTCTACCAGAGCACCACGCAGTCGAAGCCCACTGGCTGGGTCGGCACCGTCGCCGTGCCGAACTGGCAGTCGACCTCGAGCGGCCTCGAAGGCCGTTTCGAAATCACCCGCGACTTCTGATCGCGTCTGGTTCGGACCTAATACCTGGCCCCGGAGCGAAAGCTCCGGGGTTTTTTTGTTGGGCGCGCCGCTTCTCGCCTTGCGGGGCGGAGGTCGCGCCTTGACGCGCGCCGTGCGTTCGCGCTTCCCTTTGGCCCATCGAAGGTCCGCGCCGGGTCCGTTCGGCGCCCGCCGGCCAACGTCTTCGACGGGGAGGCGGCGATGGCGCCGAAGCTGCGAATTCGGGCGCTCGGGCTCCTGGCGCTGGCGGCGCTGGGATTCGTCGGGACGCGCGCCGAAGTCGGCCCGCTCGAGTCCGATCTGACGAGCCGCGCCGCCGCCGCGCTCGGCGGCGCCGGGCTGGAGGATCCGGCGCTGCTGGTGGCCGGACGCGACGCGGCGATTTCGGGCGCGGCCTCCAGCCCGAGCGGGCGGCGAGGCGCCGTCGACGCGGTCGCCGGCGTCTGGGGCGTGCGGAGCGTCGACGCCGAGTTGGTGTGGATCAGGCCTGGGGCGAGCGCAGAGCCGGCCGCGAGCGCGCCGCCAGCCGCGCCGGGCGCCGATTTCCTGTCCTACGACTTTTACATTCTCTGGCCGTGGTTGCTGCCGGCCGCGATCCTCGGCGCCGCGATCGAATGGCCGAAAGCGGGCGACGCGGAAGCCACGGCCGGTCGTGGCCGTGGGCTCGCGCTCCGGCTGGTCGCCGCCTCGATCGCCTTCGCGCTCGGGATCGCGGCCGCCGCGATGCGATGGCCGCCGGGCCGGCCGGGCTTCTGGCTGGAGGCCGCGTCGCTCTTCCTCGCGTCGTACTGCGTCGGCGCGTTCGCTGCCGGGGCCTTCCCCCCGCGAGGGGGAAAGGGGCGCGCCCGATCCGAGGCGCGATAAGGCTTGCGCGTCGCGACCGGCGCCTGGATAGTGGAGGGACAGGCGCCTATATTTTCCTGATCAAAGCGAGGCCCGGCCCGATAAATGATGCGGCAGTATGAATTGGTTGAGCGCGTTCGCCGCTACAATCCCGAAACGGACGAAGACCTGCTCAATCGCGCCTATGTCTTCGCGATGAAGGCGCACGGCGCGCAGAAGCGCGCCTCGGGCGATCCGTTCTTTTCCCATCCGCTCGAAGTGGCGGCGATCCTGACCGATCTCAAGCTCGACGACGCCACGATCGTCTCGGCCGTGCTGCACGACACCATCGAGGACACGGCCGCCACCCGCGAGGAAATCGATTCGCTTTTCGGGCCGGAGATCGGCGGCCTCGTCGAGGGGCTCACCAAGCTCAACAAGCTCGATTTCGCCTCCAAGCATGCGCAGCAGGCGGAGAATTTCCGCAAGCTCCTGCTCGCCATCGCCGACGACGCGCGCGTGCTGCTGATCAAGCTCGCCGACCGCCTTCACAACATGCGCACGCTGAATTTCATGCCGCAGGCCAAGCGCGCCCGCATCGCGCAGGACACGCTCGACATCTACGCCCCGCTCGCCGGTCGCATGGGCATGCAGGGCATGCGCAGCGAACTCGAGGACCTGGCGTTTGGCTGCCTCATGCCCGAGGCCTACGGCCTGATCGTTTCGCGGCTCGAGGAATTGAAGACCAAGAACGGCGCGTTGATCGCGCGCATCGCCGCCGAGCTGACCGACCAGTTCGCGCGCCGCGGCATCAAGGTCGAGGTGAAGGGGCGGCAGAAGCAGGCCTATTCGATCTGGCGCAAGATGGAGCGCCGCTCGATCGCCTTCGAGCAGCTCTCGGACATCTACGGCTTCCGCATCCTCGTCGACACGGTCGCCGACTGCTACGCCGCGGTCGGCGTCGCGCACACGACCTGGCCGAGCGTGCCCGGCCGCTTCAAGGACTATATCTCGACCCCCAAGCAGAACGACTATCGCTCGATCCACACCACCGTCATCGGCCCGGGCAGTCAGCGCGTCGAACTGCAGATCCGCACCCACGACATGCACGAGATCGCGGAATACGGCATCGCCGCGCACGCGCTCTACAAGGAGCGTCACGGACGCTCGGACGCGATCGACGCCGGCGAGAGCCGCGCCTATCGCGGCCTGCGGCAGACTATCGAGGCGCTGGCGAGCGACGATTCGGAAAAGTTCCTCGAGCACACCAAGCTCGAGCTGTTCCAGGACCAGGTGTTCTGCTTCACGCCCAAGGGGCGCCTGATCGCCCTGCCGCGCGGCGCGACGGCAATCGACTTCGCCTACGCCGTCCACACCGACGTCGGCAATTCCGCCGTCGGCGCCAAGATCAACGGCCGCATCGCGCCGCTGATCTCGACGCTGCGCAACGGCGACGAAGTGCTGATCACGCGCTCCGACAGCCGCACGCCGCCGGCGGCCTGGGACAGCCTCGTCGTGACCGGCCGGGCGCGCGCGGCCATTCGACGCGCCACGCGCGAGGCGGCCAAGGCCCAATATGGCGGCCTCGGGCGCCAAATCATCGAGCGCGCCTTCGCGCGGGCGGGGCGCAAGTTCAGCGACGCCAAGCTGAAGAGCGCGCTGTCGCGCCTGGCGCGCAGCTCGGTCGACGACGTGTTCATCAGCGTCGGGCGCGGCGAACTCTATTCGGCCGACGTGGTTCGCGCGATCTATCCCGATTTCAAGGAGGAGCGCAAAGCCGGACCGGCGCTCGCGCCGGGCGAAAGCGGTTGGTTCGGCTTGGCCAAGGCGGCCAATCTGGTCTTTCGCGTGCCGGGCAAGGGCGAGAACGGCGCCGCGTTGCCGCTGCGCGGCGTCGAGTGGGACATGCCCGTGCGATTCGCGCCCAAGGGCGGCGCCGTGCCGGGCGAACGCATCGTCGGCATCCGCACGCCGGGCGAGGGGATCACCATCTATCCCATCCATTCTCCCGCGCTCGTCGCCTACGACGACAAGCCGGAGCAATGGCTCGACGTGCGCTGGGACCTCGACAGCGCGACGAAGGCGCTCTACCCCACGCAAATCCTGGTGACGACGCTCAACGAGCCGGGCGCGCTCGGCGTCATCGCGACGACGATCGGGGAAGCCGGCGCCAACATCGACAACGTCGTGTTCAACCCCACCGGAGCGGATTTTCGCGAAGTGCGCTTCGACCTGGAAGTCTCCGACATCCAGCACCTCAATGCGGTCCTCGCGCAATTGCGCGAAAAGAGCGTCGTCAGCAAGGTCGAGCGGCTCAGCGGTTGAGGAGAAGCGATCGATGCCGCTCTATTTCGCCTATGGCGCGAATATGGACGTCGAGGCGATGGCGGGGCGCTGTCCGCGCTCCAAGCCGCTAGGCCTCGCGCGCTTGATGCGCCATCGGCTCGCGGTCATGCGCGAGGGCTGGCTGACGGCGACGCGCGACGCGAATGCGAACGTCCACGGCGTGTTGTGGGACGTCGCGCTCGCCGACATGCCCGCGCTCGATCGCTACGAGGGGCTGGGCGAGGGCCTCTACGCCAAGGCCGCGCAGCCGGTCGTCGCGGCGGGCGGCGCGAAGCGCGCGCTGATCTACTTCGGGGCGAACGCCGGGCCCGGCGTCGCGCGAGCCGATTACATCGCCGGCGTGCTGCTTGCCGCGCGTCGCTGGAATCTGCCGGACGCTGGCGTCGCGCAACTCGAACGTTTCGCCGCCGAGGCGGGAGTCGCCGCCCGGTCCGGCGGCGCCGGGGCGCCGAAGGCAGTCCGGCCGCGCTTCGCGACGCCGTTCGACCGGCCATAACAGCCGGCGCGATCGCTCAACGCGAGCCCGCGGCGGCCTCGCTCCAGCTCATGCCCTCGCGGCCGCGGATATAGCCGTTGACGAACGGCGTCGGCTCGACGAGCGCGCGCAAGCCGGCGAGGGCCTCCTCGGCCGCGATTCGGCCGTCGAGGGCGGCCCGATAAAGCTCGGCCACCCTCACCATGTCGGTCGCCTGCGGCGACAGCCGGAAGTGCGTCACGCCGGCCGAGCGCAAATCGCCGAGCTCATGCAGCACGGCGGCGTAGCCGTGCGACATGGTCAGCGTGCCGTTGACCGTCAGCAGGGGCTTGCCGTCGAGCTGGTCGGCGGCCAGACCGTCCGGATCGAGTTCGCAGACGAACTGGCAGGCGTCCTTGGTCAGCCCGTAGGCGCGCGCGTGATAGCAGCGCATCGAAATCGAAAGCGGCTGGCGGCCGAACACCAGCGCCTCGGTCTCGACGGGGCTATGGCGCGCCAGCGTCGCGATCGCCGCCGCCGACAGCTCGACCGGCATGTTAACCCTGACCGCGCCGCCGCGCACGAGGAAGTCGAGCGTCGCTTCGTTGAAGACGTTGATGAAGGGGCCGGCGATATGCGGCGCGCCGGCGAGCAATTTGACGCTGGCGACGTCGTTGGCCTCGATCATCAGCTCGCCGCCGCATTGCTCGCGGATCGCCTCCATCTCGCGGTCGGTGGTGACCAGCGCCAATGTCGACAGCGCCACCTGCTTGCCGGCGGCGCGCAGCCGCTCGGCGATCGCCGGCAGGTCGTCGACGAAAAACGGCTCGCGTTTGGAGCACACGACCTCGCCGAGATAGACGCAGTCGATCGGCGCCTCGTCGGCGATGCGGAAATAGAAGTCGCGCCGTTTCTCGGGCTTCCAGTTGAAGAGGATCGGTCCCAGCGTCAACGCGCTCATCGCCAGCCCTTCTTGTATGCGCTCAAAGTGACCTTACCGCCCTCGGCGATGGCGTTGAGGTCGCCGATCGCCGCCGGCGTTTCCTCGCCGCGCGCCAGCGCATCGAGCACAGCGCGGAAGGCCGCGACGACCTGACCGACATAGGCGCGGCTGCGCTGTCGCCCCTCGATCTTGAGCGCGGTCACGCCGGCCGCTTTGAGTTGCGTCAGGATCGACACGGCGTTCAGCCCCACCGGCTCCTCGAACAGATAGGAGGCGGCGCCGTTGGTGACGAGGCGGCTTTTGCACGGGGTGGGATAAGCGGCGTTCTCGTGCTTGGCGTAACGGTTCGTCATCACTTCGCCGAGCCGCGACACCATGAACTCGCCGTCCTCGTGGTAGGAAACGAACTCCGCCGGCGCGCAGACGCCGTCGCAGCTCGGCGAGCGGCCCGTGATGTAGGAGGACAGGTAACAGCGCCCTTCCACCATCGTGCCCAGAGAGCCGAAGGCGAACACTTCGGCTTCGACCTGCATCCGCGCGATCAGCGCCGCGACCTCCTGCACCGAAAGGACGCGCGGCAGAACGACGCGGCTGATGCCGAATTTCTCGCGGTAGAAGTCGATCGACAGCGGATTGGAGGCGGCCGCCTGCACCGAGAGGTGCCGGCGCAGAGCGGGATGGCGCCGGGTGGCGTAGTCGAGCACGCCGATATCGGCGAGGATGACCGCATCCGCGCCGAATTCCGCCGCATTGTCGACCGCGCGGCGCCAAGGCCCGACATCGCCGGCGCGCGGAAAAGTGTTTACGGCGACGAGCACGCGCCGCCCGCGCGCGTGAGCGTAGGCGATGCCCTCGCGCATCTCCTTGGGGTCGAAATTCAGCCCGGGATAATTGCGCGCGTTGGTGCAATCACGAAAGCCGCAATAGACCGTGTCGGCGCCGGCCTCGACCGCCGCGTGCAACGCGGCCGGCGTGCCGGCCGGGCAGACCAGCTCGAGATAGTTTGGGGGTCTCACGCCGCCTGTCCCTCCTTGCGACGCTGGCGCGCTTCCAGCTTGCTTAGGCGCGTCTTCAGCGCCTGGATCTCGGCGCGAAGATCCTTGTTTTCCGGGCTCGCGTCGCGCTCGGCTCGCGCGAGGCCGTCCGAAACAGCGCGGACGGGCAGAAAAGCGTCGCGCAGACGCTCGGCTCGGCGCTCCCAACGCAGCGCGGCCGAGCGCGCGAAGCGCTGCAGCGGGCCGAATAGCGAGGAGGCTTCGTCGAGCACGCTGATGATCTCGCGGTCGAGGACGTTGCGCAGCGCCACTACCGCCGCCGTGTCGCCCTCGACGACGATCTCGCGGGTGAAGAACAGCGCGTCGGAGTCGATGCGCCCTTCCAGCAGCGCCAGCAGCGCCTCCAGCGACCCCTTTACGCTCGCGTCCGCGGGAGCGTCCTGGGCGCCCGCCAGCTTCAGCGACGGCGTCCCGTCGCCGAACTGCAGCAAGAAGCGACGAGGCAGATCGGTCAGCTCTATGAGGATGATCGTGCGCCGGAACTCGGCGAGGACCTGGAACAAATCGGGATGGCTGCGTCCCATCTTGTGAAGAAGCGCAGCCGCGCCGAGATCGAGAAGCGGCGGCGGCGTCGCCGCGATCAACCCGCGAGCCAGGATCGTCGGAAATTCAGCCTCTTCCATTTCGCCGTTCCCACAAGACCACGCCCACTGCGACGCCGCCCGTCGCCGGCCCGGCAAGTCGTGAGCGCGCACGGGCCACGCTTTGCGCGTCCACGCCGCCAAATCCTGAAATGCACGAAGCATTTTTTTCGTCGGCGGCGTTGATTTGCGTCAACGCGCGCGAAGTCGCCGCGGTCGTGCGGGGGTCGAATGATGGGATTTCGCGTCGCCGCGGCGGGCAGATCCAGCCGAGGCCGAAGGTGGGCGCGCATGACGGGTGAGCAGGCGAGCGCAAGCGGCGGCTTCGAGCGCGCGCCGCCTCGGCGTCGACCGGGTTTCCTGCGCGCCGGTCAGTCTCGGGCAAGCGGGCGCGGCGACGATGCGGCCCGCCCCGCCCTTCGCTCGCATGCGCGCAGGCGTCCGGCGGCCCGGTTTTTCGGCGACGAAAGCGAAAAGGACGCATGCCCGCCATCCATCCGCGTTGCTTCCCGTTCACGGCGATGGGAACGTGTTGCGAATTGAAACTCTATGCCGATGACGAAAGCTCGGCGGCGCGCGCCGCTGGCGCGGCGATCGCGGAAGTACGCAGGATCGAGCGCGCCTATTCCCGCTATCGATCGGACAGCGTCGTGAGCGCGATCAACGAGGCGGGCAGGCAGGGCGGCGCGATTTGCCTCTCCCCCGAGGCCGCCGACCTCGTCGACGTCGCTTACGACGCCTATCGCCTCTCGGGGGGCCTGTTCGACGTCACCTCCGGCGCGCTTCGCGAGGTCTGGAGGGACGATCTGGCGGCCAAGCCCTCACAGTCGGAAATCACTCGGATTCTCGCGCGCGTCGGCCTTCACAAGGTCGCATGGGCGCGGCCTCGGCTCTCCTTCGGGCGAGGCGGAATGCAAATCGACCTTGGCGGGATCGGCAAGGAATACGCGGCGGATCGCGCCGCGCAGGTTTGCCGCGAGCTGGGAGTCTCGAACGGGCTCGTCGATCTCGGCGGCGACATCGTGGCGATCGGCCCCCATCCCTGGGGAACGCCTTGGCGGATCGGCGTGCGCGACCCGAGGGACCCGGAAAGCGCTCTCGCCACGCTGTTCGTGGTCCGCGGCGGCGTCGCGACCAGCGGCGACTATGAGCGGTTCTGGGAATTCGACGGACGGCGATACGGGCACATTTTCGATCCGCGAACGGGTTGGCCCGTTCGCGGACTTTCCTCGGTCACCGTCGCGGCCGACACGTGCCTGCGCGCGGGATTGACTTCGACCATCGCCATGCTGAAGGGCGAGGACGGGGCGGCGTGGCTTCGAGAGGCCGCCACGCCCCATATCCATGTCGACGCCGGCAATCACATCGGCGGGTCGGCATTGTCGCAGGGCGACGATCGGGAGATCACCCGCCCGATGCGCTCGCCGAGCGAAACTGCGCCATCAAATTCGTCATTCCGCTGACGAAACTCTGTTTCGACACCGAACCGGATTGTGTCGGGTCCAGAGCGGCGTAGACCGCGCTCGCGCCCATCGCCACGAAGCCCGAAGTCGGCTTCATGGTTTGGAACGCCTGCATGAATTGCGATTTGCTGATCGAGCCGGACCCCGAAGTGTCGATCTTGTTGAAGAGGTTCGTCATCTTTTGGGCCGGCGGAGCCCGCATGCTCGCGCCCGACATCGCTTGCGGCGCCCAGCTGCCGGCCACTCCGGAAACGCTAATGGTCATGATGGTCCTCCTTGTCGGGCTCTCGCGCCCGTGCCGAGGAGAGAACCGTATCCGCTTGAAACTGGAGCGGGCCTTGCCGAGGGCCGCCGAGACTGGGACATTGACGATTTGTATACGAAGACGGTCGGCGAGGGCGCGCGAGAGCCGCGAAAATCGTCGCGTTTACCGCCGCGCCGGCATCGCCTTTACCAAATTTTTGCCGGCCGCAGGCACTCTGGCGAGCAAGTTCCGCGGGCCTCGCGCGAGGCCGACGGCGGCGGGTGCTCCCATGCTGAAGAATGCGTTGATTTTCGCTGTGGCGGCTTTGACCATTGGGTTCTCGGCTCCCTCCTTGTTTCCCGAGCGCGCGCCCCGCGTCGCCGCGCCCGCGGCGCCCGAGGCCGCCGCGCCCGCTCCCGTCGCGACCGTCGCCGCCGCGGCGGCCAGTTCCGGTTATCGCGAAGCGTCGATCCCGGCGGATGCGGGCGGCCAGTTCCACGCGAACGCCTTGATCGAAGGGCAAGACGTGAGCGTAATGGTCGACACCGGGGCGACGCTGGTCGCGTTGACGGCGGACACCGCCGCGCGCCTCGGCGTCGTCGCCGATCCGTCGACGCCGAAATTGCGAATGAACACGGCCAACGGCGTGTCCCTTGTTTCGCCCGTCGTCCTCAGGGAAGTCAGCCTCGGCTCGATCTTCATGAATGACGTCCAGGCCGTGGTGATGCCGCCGGGCGCGGGAACCGCCGATCTCTTAGGCGCGAGCTTTCTCAAGCGGCTGGTTGCAGTCGAACAACGGGACGGCGTGCTCGTGCTCAGGCAGTAGCGCGATCGCCTCCGCCGGAGCGAAGCGCGGCGATAAGGCTTTTTATCGGGCCGCCGATCGGCTAGGCAGAAGCGTCGCTCTTGCCGCCCGAGGCCGCTTTGTTTCCTTTGCCGCAACGTCAGCTCAGTCCCAACAGCTACGCCTATGAATCGCAGCCGATGGTGAAGCCGACCGGCTTTCGCGAATATGACGCGCGCTGGCTCTACGAGCGGGAAATCAACCTCATGGGCGTGCAGGCTCTGGGCATGGGCCTCGGCGCGCTGCTCGACGAGTTGGGGGTGAAGAAGGAGATCGTCGTCGGCCACGATTTTCGCTCCTACTCCAGCGCGATCAAATACGCGCTGATCTGCGGCCTGACCGCGGCCGGCGTCAGGGTCCGCGACATCGGCCTCGCGATCACGCCGATGGCCTATTTCGCCCAGTTCGCGCTCGACGTTCCCGCCGTCGCGATGGTCACCGCCTCGCACAACGACAACGGCTGGACCGGCGTCAAGATGGGGGCGGCGCGGCCGGTGACGTTCGGGCCGGAGGAAATGGGCCGGCTGCGCGAAATCGTCCTCGGCGGCGAGTTTCGCGCCTGCGCAGGCGGCGGCTATGAGTTCGTCGCGGATTTTCCCGCCCGCTACATCGCCGACCTGACGGCGCGGCCGAAGTGGCGGCGCAAGCTCAAGGTCGTCGCCGCCTGCGGCAACGGCACGGCGGGCGCCTTCGCCCCGCAATTGCTCGGCGCCCTGGGCTGCGAGGTCGTTCCGCTCGATTGCGAGCTCGACTTCACCTTCCCGCGCTACAATCCCAATCCCGAGGATTTGCACATGCTGCACGCGATGGCGGCGGCGGTGAAGGAAGCGAGCGCCGATATCGCGCTGGGCTTCGACGGCGACGGCGACCGCTGTGAAATCGTCGACAACGAAGGCAACGAGATTTTCGCCGACAAGATCGGCGTGATGCTCGCGCGCGATCTCTCGAAGCTGCACCCTGGCGCGACTTTCGTCGTCGACGTGAAGTCGACGGGGCTGTTCGCCAGCGATCCCGAGCTGATCGCCCGCGGCGTCAAGGTCGACTATTGGAAGACCGGCCATTCCCACATCAAGCGCCGCGTGCGCGATTTGAACGCGCTCGCCGGCTTCGAGAAATCCGGGCATTTCTTCTTCAACGCGCCGGTCGGGCGCGGCTACGACGACGGCTTCGTCACCGCGATCGCGGCCCTCGACATGCTCGAGCGCAATCCCTCAAAATCGATGGCCGATCTCTACCGCGACCTGCCCAAGACCTGGGGTTCGCCGACCATGTCGCCGCATTGCCCGGACGAAGTGAAATACGCGGTCGCCGACCGCGTCCTCGCGCGCTTCAGGGATATGCAGGCGAACGGCGCCTTGCTGACGGGGCAGCCCATTCGCGAAATCGTCACCGTCAACGGCGTGCGCGTCACCGCGGCGGATGGAACCTGGGGCCTGGTGCGCGCTTCGTCCAACAAGCCCGAGCTGGTCGTCGTCGTCGAGAGCCCCGTCTCGGAAGCGCGCATGCGCGAAATGTTCCACGCGGTCGACGCGGTGTTGCGCGAGAATCCCGAAGTTGGCGCCTATAACCAGACGATCTGAGCCGCGCGCGCCGATCCTGCCCGACGTCTTGCGGCCCGGACTCAAGGTCGTGTTTTGCGGCACGGCGGCGGGCGCGGTCTCCGCTGCGCGCGGCTGCTACTACGCCCATCCCCAGAACAAGTTCTGGCGCACGCTCTATGCGATCGGCTTGACGCCGCGGCAGCTGCCGCCGGCCGAATTCGCGGAATTGCCGCGCTACGGGATCGGCCTCACCGACATCGCCAAGCATGTGAGCGGCATGGACAAGCAATTGCCGCTCGGCGCCTTGGGGCGCGCCGCCTGCGACGCGATGGCGGTGAAAATTCACGCCGTCGAGCCCGCCATCCTCGCCTTCACCAGCCTGACCGCTGGGCGGCGGTACCTGCGCCGCGAGGCGGGCTTCGGCGAGCAGAAGGAGAGGATCGGCGCGACCCGCCTCTGGCTCCTGCCCTCGCCCTCGCCGGCGGCGAACTGGAACTGGGACGAAAGCTGGTGGCGGGCGTTGGCGGAGGCGGCGCGGGGGGCGTGAGGCCAACGGCCGAAAGCATTGACCGTTATGGCCGGGCTTGTCCCGGCCATCCACCCGCCACCTCGCAGTCTCCGGTCCGATCGAAAGGCGAAACGCGGAATAGTCGATCCCCGCTTAACAGCGCGGCGACGAAATGGGTTCCGGCTTCGCCTTGACCGCGGCTTGTCGGCGGCGCGCCACGAGCAGGAGGTGGGCGGCGCGTTCCATGAATCCCGATCTTGTCGCGTAGGCTTCCTCGAGCCGCTCGAGTTCATCGCAGAACTGGCTGTCAACCCCTGCGGATGCGGGGTTCCAACGCGGGTCGGGCGCAAAGCGACTATGAAACAGATCGAGGCCGCGCAAATCCTCGATATCGAGACGGTCGGCAAAAGCGCTTCGCAGTTCCGACGCGGTGAAGAGGTGAAAGCCCAGCTCAATATGGCGGCCGTCGCTGAGCTCGATTTCGAACCGGTCTCGGCTATTGTCGTGCCTGAAGCGACGCGCCTTCTCGATGGAATCGACGAGGATCGTCGGAGCGCTGCCGGCCGAGCGCACCGTGGTTATGAAGCAGCCCGAGGTGACGCGCGCGATTTCCGCGGCGATCTTCGGCAGGCTTGCGACAGGCAGATGGCTGAGGACGCTGTAAAGGCAGAGCGTGAGGTCCACCGAGGCGTCGGCTTCAGGCAATTGGCCCATGAGGTCGGCGACATCGAATGTGAGGTTGACCCCAGAAAGTCCGCAGAGGTTTCCGGCCAGCAGCCGCGCGCGTTGAACCTGCGCCTGGGCGACGTCGAAACCGCGCGCGTTTATGGTGGTGAACCCCAACGCGTGGGCGCGCGCGACGATCCGGCGCAGCCACGTGCCCGGACCGCAACCCGCGTCGAGAATGCGAATCGAGCTGGCGCCAGTCGCGCGCAGCTCGGTCAGTTTCGCCTCGACGAGCGTCCAGATTCGCCGGTCGGCATAGGCGTGCAAGCCGCAAAAGGCGAACAGGCGCGTCGGATCGCCGTCGGCATAGGCGACGTAGTCGGCGCCGGACTGATTGTAAGCGGCCGCGACGTTCGCGGCCGCGCTTTCATGAACCGCCGGGCTCGGGTCGCGGAATCGATGTCGAATGGACAAATACGCCTCCAGAACTTGGTTAGCCGTGTGCGGCAGGTGGGCCATGACAAGGCGGACCTGCGCCGCCGATCAGGCCGCTTCGGCGAACTTGACCGCAATGCCGGTCGCGGCGACGCGCTGCAGCGGAGCGCCGCCGATGTCGGCGCACTTGACGCCGTCGACTTCGAAATCGAGACCGATAATCGCGTCGGCGTCATAGTCCTGCGCTTCGCGGATTAGCGCCTGGACCGCCGCCAGACGATCGGCCTCGGGGGCCGACGCGCCGGCGGCGCGCCAACCCGCGGACGCCTTGATGCGGCCGATCGAATAATGGCGACGGCCGCCTTCGAGTTTATTTGTGCGAGTGACTAACATGACTTCCATCGTTGACTTGCCGCGCCCGCCCGTTTGACGGGAACGCGGGCGACGTCTCTGAGCGTCGTAATGCGAAATGCACCTTGAGGCGCGACGCTCTTGCGCCGCCCTTGGGTCGAAGAGCGTCGTCGATGACGGCGAGCTCCTCAACGCGGCGGGGCCTTATCGGGCCGCTTTCCTAGCGCCGAACGCTGCAAGGCCTCCATATCGAATGATGGCCGTTGGTATAAGGAGTTCGTAAGGCGCGACCGCCTTGACGCCCCTCGTCGCAACCGTATGGAAGAAAGGCGGCTTCGCACACCGCCATGGAGAAGTCATTAGGTCGGTCGTTAAGCGCGCTCTCGCCGGAAGCTAGCGGCCCATAAGGAAACAACCGCCTTTTCCGTCCACATATGACGGCTCCTCGACGCCGCTAATTTCCGGCAAGCCCTAAATCGACCCCGCCTCCACCATGTAATTGTTCGCCGTGCACATCGCCGAATCGTCGGAGGCGAGGAACAGCGCCATTTTGGCGAGATAGATCGGTTCGATCAGGTCGGGCAGGCATTGGCGCTCGAGGTGGCGGGCGATCGCCTCCGGCTTGGCCCACAGCGCTTTCTGCCGCTCGGTCATCACCCAGCCCGGCACGATCGTGTTGACGCGGATGCGGTGCTTGCCGAGTTCGCGCGCGAACGAGCGCGTCATGCCGTGCACGGCCGATTTGGCGGTGGCGTAGACGGGCAGGCCGCCGACCGCCTCGAACCAGGAGTTCGAACCGAAGTTGATGATCGAGCCCTTGCCCGCCGCGATCATGTCGGGGGCGACCGTCTGGATGGCGAAGAACATATGGCGAAGATTGGTGGCCATGCGCTCGTCGTAATAGTCGGGGGTCACGTATTCCCAGCCATGCCGATCGTCGCGCGCGGCATTGTTGATGAGAACGCCGGCCGGACCCAGGGCGCCCTTCACACGGGCGAAGGCGGCGCGAAGCGCCTCGATGTCGCGCAGATCGCACGGCTCGAACCGCGCCTTCGCACCGGCGCCCGTCAATGCGTCGGCGAGGGCGCGCCCGCCTTTCTCATCGATATCGACGAAGCCGACCTGCGCGCCCTGGGCCGCGAAGGCCCGGACCATGGCCTCGCCAATTCCGGCCGCGCCGCCGGTGATGAGCACGACGACGCCGTCGAGACTGGGGTATCGAGCGAACGACAAGTTTCTCTCCCTGGTGAGAACCCAATATCGGTTACGGCGACGGCGCGCTTATCTTGCCTCTGCTCGGCGAGCGCCATGGAGGACTCATAGGGTCGATTGCGGAGCGCCTTGTCAACGGAACCCCATCGCCGACACCGCAGGCGTCGCCTTCCAAACGCCGCTTGACTCCGAGCCGCAAGGGGCAGATATTAACCATAAATGCCTCGCCAGATCAAAGCGTTAGGCTTCCAGCCAAATCGCGTATCGATTGGGACCCCTTTGAGTGTCCCCGGCTTCGTTACGACGCATGTCGAACGAAAGGAAGTGGCACATGCGCAACCTCGTCCAACCCCCGCCGTCCATGCACTGTGAGCTCTGCGATGGCGAACTACGGTTCAAACGGATTGAGCCAGACGATCCGGCCTTCGATATGGAAGTCGAGATATTCGTTTGCGCAAAATGCGGCCATGAGCACTTTTGCAAAGTGACTCACGACCCCTATGCCGCACACCCCGCGAGCCGTATTCCGCCCGGCAAGGTGGATCAGCCAAGCCGGGTCCGGCAGCAATAGACACGATTGATGCGTGGGAGTCACCGTGACACCGCGCTCGTGTCGCCCCTGCTCGGCCACCGCCATGGAGACCTCATAGGCTCGACAAGTTAAGCGCCCCGTCGCCGCATCGGATCGATGGCGCGGCGACGGCGCGCCTGGGCTCATTTGCAGCCGTTCGACACGAAGGCCAGCAGCGGGTTGAATTCCGCCGACGTCAGATAGGCCGCGCCCTCGCCGCCGGGATAGGCCAAGAAGTGAAACGAGGTCACGGCGACCAGGATATTCTTGCTCGCGCCTTCGCTCGTGCTGAAATTCGCGACCCAGGCGCCGCCGCTGGCGCCGGCGGTGAGGTCGGTAATCGGCGCCCATTGCACCACGATGTTCGGGTACGATTTCGGCAGCATCGGAATCGCGTCGGCGAAAAACACGGCGCCTCCCGATTTCTGAACGATCTGGCCGTCGAAGATGTCGCCGGCGTAGCCGACCCGGGTCACGTAGCTGACGCTCCCTTTCCAGTCGAGCGCGTAGGGCATCACGCCGGTCGGACTGGCGCCATCCACCAGGATCATCGCGAAATCATGCTGATAGGCGGTCCGCTGCGCGTCGGTCTGCTGGGCCGCCGTCATCGAAGCGTAGT
Organism: uncultured Alphaproteobacteria bacterium; assembly: GCA_963842835.1. Lineage (GTDB taxonomy): Bacteria > Pseudomonadota > Alphaproteobacteria > Rhizobiales > Beijerinckiaceae > Roseiarcus. Next base: position 178,983 of record CAWJIB010000004.1, read on the forward strand.
TAGCGGGAAACGCCCAGAGGGGATTGGCCGCGCCGCATAGGATCTTGAACGGCGTGCCCTGTTGGTTCTGGTACTGCAGCCAGAAAGTCCCCTTGGCGACATCGGGCCATGGGCCGGCGGGATTGGCCGCGAGGTCCTTGAGGCAATGCGCCGCGGTCAGCAGCACGTTCGGTTTGATGAACTGGGCCGTGCATTCCAGGATGGAATTGGGATTCTTCTCCGTAGGCGTCGGAATGACCAGCATGCCGACCCATTTGAGCGGCGCCAGGCTCGGGTTGCCGGTCGTCGCCTCGGGCGCCGCGGTCTCCGGCACCAGTTGGGCCACGCGCATTTCATCGCCGCGCGCCTTCGGCAGGCCGTCCGTATCCACGCCGAGGGCGTTCGCCCCGATCGCGCCCGCGCCGGCTGCGATCGCGATCGATGCAACGGCAAGGTGGAGCAAGCGCATTGATTCCCCCTCGTGTCCTTGCGCCGTCGAACCTGAATGAGGCGGCGAAGGATTCAATACAGGCACAATAGTCGGGGAGGGGGCCCGGCAAAAGGTCAATTCGCGGGCGCCGCGGGCGCAGGCTTCGAGGGCGCCGAATCGCCTCGGCTTGCGCAAGACCCGCTTCATAAGGCCCTGGCGCCAGGGCGGCGATGCAACCTATAATCTGCAAGCTTTCGTCGCTGAGGACGCCGGCGCAAACGAAGGGGAGCGCGCATGATGACGAATATCGCTCGCGGCGTCGTGGCCTGGGTGTCGTCGCTCATCGTCCTCGTTTCGATCTCGGCGCCGTCGTTCGCGCAAACGTCGTCGAAGTCGCTCATCGACCAGTTGATCGGCCACTGGCGACTGGTCTCGATCAGCATCGGCGACGCCCGGCCTTACGGAGCCAATCCGCAAGGCTCCATGTTTCTCGACGCCGCCGGCCACTATTCGGTCATCGTCGTCACCGGCGGCGCCGCGAGCAGCATCTCTTATTTCGGCACGTACACGGTCGACGATGCGGACGCCTCGATGACGATGCATATCGCCGCCAGCAGCCGCGCCGGCGCCGCGGGGCGCGACGAAAAGCGGCTCGTCACGTTCAGCGGCGATGAATTGATCGTGCAGAATCAGAAGTCGGCCAACTCCCTGGGCTCGATCAAGTTGACGTGGATGCGGGCGAACTGAGGGCCGGTCAGCAATCAAACGCGCCATCCGTCATTGCTTCGCTCTGCTCGCAATGCTGGGTGGACGGCCCCTGACGGCATCGACGTGCCAAGCTGGTCGTTGTTGCAATTCGCCAACCAGCGATAGGAGCCGCCCAGATGAACGCTATCACGATCGGTCTCGATTTGGCCAAGTCGGTTTTTCAAGTCCACGGCGAAGGCGCCAAGGGCGAGATCGTCTTTCAGAAAAAGCTTCGTCGCGCGCAGCTCGAAGCGTTCTTCAGCAAGCAGCCGCGCTGCACGGTTGGGTTGGAGGCTTGCGGCTCGGCGCATTATTGGGGCCGCGCCTTGCGCGCGCTCGGGCATGAGGTTCGCTTAATTCCGGCGGCCTATGTGAAGCCCTTTGTTCGGCGCAATAAAACCGACGCCCGCGATGCGGCGGCGATTTGCGCGGCGATGGGTCGCGCGGACATGCGTTACGTGGCAATCAAGAGCGTCGAGCAACAGGCGATGCGGGCGGTCGAGCGCGGACGCGAGCTTTTGATCAAGCAGCGGACTCAGCTTTCCAACTGCTTACGCGGTTTGCTCGCCGAGATGGGGATTATCGCGGCGCAAGGCCGGTTGGGCTTTGCCGAGTTGCGAGAGTTGGTTCGGGTAGGCGATGCGCGCGTGCCGGCGCCGCTGAGGGCGACGCTGGAAGCGCTGGGCCGGCAGATCGATAGTCTGGCCGGGGATATCGACGAGCTCGAGGCGCGGATACTGGCGGCGGCCAAGGAGAACCCGGACATGCGGCGTCTATGCGCGATCCCCGGCGTCGGCGCCATCACGGCGCACGCCATTGTCGCGGCGATCGGCGACGGAAAGCGTTTCGATTCGGCGCGCGATTTCGCCGCCTGGGCGGGACTGACGCCGCGCGAGAGTTCGAGCGGGGGTAAGACGACAAAGCTCGGCATCACCCGGCAAGGGGAGCGGCGGCTGCGCTCGCTGCTGGCGTTGGGCGCCAGCACGATCATGCGCGGCGCGCGCGCCAACACGGGCCGCGCCACCGAGTGGCAGCGCGCCATCCTCGCCCGTCGCCCGGTCAAGGTCGCCGTGCTGGCGCAGGCGGCCAAAACCGCCCGGATCGCCTGGGCTGTTTTGACTTCGGGCGAGGCCTATCGGCGGCCCGCGGCGCAAGCCAAGGCGGCGTGAGAAAAATGTAGAGCCAAGGCCAGACAACCCCTTTCCGGCCAGGCGGCGACGCAGGGTCGGAGACGAAGCAAGGAGCAAACGGTAGCGACGGCAAAAAGGTCAGGACCTGGGTTGGGACACTCCGAACCGTCATCGCGCCTCAAAAGCGCGCCGCAATGCAGGGAGCCCAATCCGCGAAACCCATCGGGGCCAGCGGTCATGAACCGCGTCAAAAGGCCGAATACATGACCGCTCCAGACTTCAAGCCGAAGCCGCTGAAAAATGCCTTGCAACGAGGGGGCCGTCCATACATGACGGCCCGTCGATTTCCTTATTTGCTCACAGACCCTGAGAATTCCGAAAGCAGGCTCGCTACGGTTACGCCGTTGCGCGATCCCAGCCAATTCCGTAGCGAAACGGGTCGGCCGGATCTTCATAGAGGGTCGCCTCGCTGCAGATGAACGCTCGCCCGCCGATCCGGGGCGCGACGCGCCCGGGACCGCTCGGCCGATAGCTCGCCTCGAAGCGGCTGCCGATGATGCTCTCTTGAACCCAGCGCTGGCCCGGCGGAAGCTTTCCGTCCGCGGCGAGGCAGGCCAGCTTCGCGCTGGTTCCGGTGCCGCACGGCGAGCGATCGTAGGCGCCGCCGGGGCAAAGCACGAAATTGCGGCTGTCGGCGTCGCCGGAGCGCGGAGGGCCGAAGATTTCGACATGATCGATTTCCTCGCCGTCCGTCCCTCTCACGCCTTGTGCATGAAGCGCGAGCCGGATGTCGCGCGCCGCCCGAGTCAGGATTTCCATATTGGCGCCAAACAGGGGACAGGGGGCGTCTTCCGTCAGGAAGAACCAATTGCCGCCCCAGGCGACATCGCCCGTGACGACGCCGAGACCCTCGACCTCGACGCAAACGCTCTTCAAATGACGGTAGCTCTCTACGTTTTCGACGGCGACGTAATTCTTGTCGACCAATTCGACGCAGACGATTCCGACCGGCGTCTCGAAGCGATGGCGGCCGGGGCCGATGCGGCCGAGATGAGCGAGCGTCACCGCGGCGCCGATCGTTCCATGGCCGCACATGCCGAGAAAGCCGACGTTGTTGAAGAAGATCAGCCCAGCGGCGCAAGTCGGGTCCTCCGGCTCGCACAAGAGCGCGCCGACGAGCGCGTCGAAGCCGCGCGGCTCGTCGACGACGAACCGCCTGACATGATCGAACGCCGAGGCGAAGCGCTCGCGCCGCTCGGCGAGCGGGCCGCGGCCGAGCGGCGGCCCGCCATCGACGATGAGCCGCGTCGGTTCGCCCTCGGTATGGGAATCGATGACGCGCATTTCGTTCAGCTCTCGGCGCCGGGCCAATTGGCGTACCAGGTCTTGAAGAGATGGAACTGCGTCTCGGCGAAGCGCTTCTGGCTCGCGCTCAACGCGTCCGATTCGTTGAAGTGCAGGGCATATTCGCCATCGCCCTGCAGAGTCATGAGATGCTTGAAATACAGCACGAGGTCGGCCCCTTCGTCGAAGCTCGACAGGGCGTTCAACGCGCTCTCGAGTTCGAGCGCCCGCCGCCGCGCCCGCGGATCGCCCGCCGCGGCGCGTTCGCAGAGAGCGACGAGATGCAGCGCTTCGGCCGGCAGGACGTTGCCGATGCCGGTGATGGCGCCGCTCGCCCCGCAATTGACGTAGCCGTGGAACACCCGAGTGTCGACGCCCACCATCAGCGTGATCTCAGGGTCTCGCCCTGCGATATGCTCGGCGGCGTAGCTCAGCGACTTCGCGCCGCCGAATTCCTTGAAGCCGACGAGGTGCGGATAGCGGCTGCGTAGCTCGAAGAAGAGTTCGGCGCGGGTCTCGAAGCCGTAATACGGACTGTTGTAAATGACGGACGGCAGATCGACCGCGGCTTCCAGGACGCCCGCGAAATGCGCGCGCTGGGCGGCCGCCGACGATCCGCGCGACAGCACGCGCGGGATGACCATCAACCCCTTCGCCCCGATCCTCTTGGCGTGGGCGGCCAGCGCGGCCGCGCGCTTCGAGTTCTGCGCGCCGGTCCCGACGATGACGGGAAGGCCCGCCGCGACGAGACGGGCGACCCCCTCCATCCGCTGCTCGTCGGTCAGCAGCGGCCAGTCGCCCATCGATCCGCAATAAACCACGGCCGACATGCCGGTTTCCACGAGCTCGCGTCCCTTGCGCACGAGCGCGTCGAAGTCGGGCGTGCGGTCGGCTTTGCATGGCGTCATCAGAGCGGGGATCACGCCGGCGAAGATATTCGAGGCCATTGCGCGCGCTCCTGGGTTCGTCGGCGAAGGCAAATGCGGTCGACGATGAGCATGGCGCCGGCGGCCTCGCCGGTCTTGCCGGAATCTCTGGCGGAAAATCGGGAATCCGCACAATATCCCCGCCCATGAAATCGCCGGTCGATCTCAGTCAGGATTTTCTCGCTGCGCTCGGCCGCCCGTTTCTCGGCGAAGAGCTGTTCGACCGCATCGCGGACACGGTCTTCTTTCTCAAAGATCGGGACGCCCGCTATGTCGCGGTCAACGACACGTTGGTTCGACGCTGCAATCTCGCTGATAAGGCCGATCTGATCGGACGGACCGCGCGGGAGGTCTTTCCCGCGCCGCTCGGCGCCTGCTTCGACGATCAGGATCGGCGCGTCTTGCGCGACGGGATCTCGATCGCCGGGCGATTGGAATTGCACCTTTACCCCGGCGGAGGCCATGGCTGGTGCCTGACCTGGAAGGAGCCTTTGTCCGATCGACGGGGGAAAGTCGTCGGGCTTTCCGGCATCTCGAGGGACGTCCCGGATTTGGCGGGCCCGCGCCCGAACGTCGCCGCGCTGTCTTCGGCGCTCGCCTATATCGACGACCACCTCGACTCGTCGTTGCGAATTCCCGATCTCGCCCAGCGCGCGCGATTGTCGGTGTTCCAATTCGATCAGCGCATTCGCGCTCTGTTCGGTCTTTCCGCCGGACAATATCTGACGCGGGCGCGAATCGAACGCGCTTGCAATCGTCTGCGGCGAACCGACGCGCCGATCAGCATGGTCGCCCAGGAATGCGGCTATGCCGATCAGGCCGCCTTCACCCGTCAATTCCACAAGTCCGTCGGACTCACGCCGAAGGCGTACCGAACCGTCTCGACGAGAGGCGCGGGGCCTCGCGGGGGCGGGTAGGGCGGTCGTTCCGCAACGCCCCTCAAAGAGCCAATCCCGACGAGGGGCTGGCGTCAGCGCCCACCCTCGCTTGTCAGCGAGCCGGTCTAATCCCCATCGCCGCCGCGTCTCCCAGCGTCGTCGAACTCGGCGCGCATGCGTCTGTGGCGTCCGCGCGAGACTTCGAAGCCGCCGCGAGCTCTTCTTCGGCCGCCCGCGCTGGGGCCGCCGGCATCGTCGTCCGGCGCCGCGACGGCTCTGGTGGCGGGCGCATGCGGCCCGAGTCGCGCGAGGCAGGCGTTATAGGCGAGCGGCTCTTCGTATTTGGCGCAGGCCGGGTTGTCCTCGGCGCGCGCCGGCGCGCCGGCGAGGAGCGCGCCGACGAAGAGCGCGAGAATGAACGCCTGACGCATCGTCGGATTCCTCACAGCCGCAACGTCGCGCCGGTCTTCTTGCCGACCTCGGCGACGATCTTGGCGACGACGGCCTCGATTTCGGCGTCGGTCAGCGTGCGCTCGCGGGGCTGCAGCGTCACGGTGATCGCGATGGATTTGTGGCCCTCCGGCACGTTCGCGCCGCGATAGACGTCGAACACGTCGGCGTTGGCGATCAGGGCGCGGTCGGCGCCGAGCGCCGCCTTGAGGATTTCACCGGCGCGGGCGCCTTCCGCGACCACGAAGGCGAGGTCGCGCTCGAGCGGCATGAATTCGGAGCGCTCCAGTTTGGCCTTCGTCTTGGTCGGCCGCGCCTTGGGCGCGGGGATCGCTTCGAGCGTGATTTCGAAGGCGACGATCGGCCCCTCGGCGTCGAGCGCCTCGCAGGCGCTCGGGTGCAATTCGCCGAACCAACCCGCGATGATCTTCGGCCCGAATTGCAACGTCGCCGAGCGTCCGGGATGAAGGAAAGCTGGGCCGCCGGGGACGACCTGCACCGCGTTGGCGGCGATTCCGAGCGCTCCGAGCAGCGCCAGCGCGTCGCTCTTGGCGTCATACGCGTCGACTACGCCGCCGCCCGACCAATGGCGGCCCTCGCCCCGCGCTTTGGCCATGCCGCGTCGCACGGCGGCGGCGGCGATGCGCTGGTCGTTCTCGCCGTCGCCGAGGAAGATTTGCCCGACCTCGAACAGCGCGACATCCCTAAAGCCGCGCCGCGCGTTGCGCTCCGCCGCGGCGACGAGGCCGGGGACAAGGCTCGGGCGCATGTCCGAGAGATCGGCGGCGATCGGATTGGCGAGCGCAAGCGCCGGCGCGCCGCCGCCGAACAATTCCGCCTTCGATTTCGCGATGAACGACCAGGTCACGGCTTCGCGCAGGCCGAGGGAGCTAAGCGCGCGCTTGGCGGCGCGCGTGCGCTTTTGCAAGAGCGTGAGGACGGGCGGGGGCACGCCCGCTTCGAGCCGCGCCAGCGGCGTCGTCGGCACGCGGTCCAGGCCGACGATGCGCACGATCTGCTCGACGATATCAGCCTTGCCGTCGATGTCGGGGCGCCAGTTGGGAACGATCGCCTTGCCGTTCTCTAGGGAAAAGCCGAGGCGGGCGAGAATCGCTTCGCCCTCGCTTTGCGGGATGTCGATGCCGATGAGGCGTTTCACTTCGCTATAGGGAAACGCGATCACGCGCTTGCGTTGCGTCGGATCGCCGGCGACGAGGAGGCGCGAGGGCTCGCCGCCGCAGAAATCGACCACCATCCGCGTCGCGAGTTCGGCGCCGGGGACGCAGAAGTCGGGATCGACGCCGCGTTCGAAGCGATAGCGCGCGTCGGTGGCGATGCCGAGCTTGCGCCCGGTGTGCGCGATGTTGATGGGGTTCCACAACGCGCTCTCGATCAGCACGTCGCGCGTTTGCTCGTCGCAGCCGGAATGTTCGCCGCCCATGACGCCGGCGATCAACTCGACGCCGTTCGCGTCGGCGATGACCACTATGGTGTCGTCGAGCGCGTAGGATTTGCCGTCGAGCGCGAGCACGCTTTCGCCGCTTCGCGCGCGCCGCACCGACAGAGCGCCCTCGACCTTGGCCGCGTCGAACACGTGCAGCGGCCGGCCGCGATCGAAGGTGATGTAATTGGTGACGTCGACCAGAGCGTTGATTGGCCTGAGGCCGATCGCGCGCAGGCGCTTCTGCATCCATTCGGGCGAGGGACCGTTCTTGACGCCGCGCACCAGGCGCAGCGCGAAGGCGGGGCAGAGATGCGCGTCGCCGGGAGCGAAATCGAGCGTGACGGCGGTCGGGCAGTCGAAACTTCCCGCGACCGGCGCCGGTTCCGGACTCTTCAGCGTTCCCAGGCCCGCCGCCGCGAGGTCGCGCGCGATGCCGGCGACGCCCGCCGCGTCGGGGCGGTTGGGCGTCAGGGCGATGTCGATGACGGGATCGTCGAGGCCGGCATAGGCGGCGTAGGCCTGCCCGACCGGCGCGTCGTCGGGAAGATCGATGATGCCTTCGTGATCGTTGGACAGCTCCAGTTCGGCGGCCGAACACAGCATGCCGTTCGATTCGACGCCGCGGATGACGCCCTTGGCGAGCGTGATGTTTTTCCCGGGGATGAACGTGCCGACCGGCGAGAAAACGCTCTTCATCCCCGTGCGCGCGTTGGGCGCGCCGCAGACGACCTGAATGGGCGCTGCGCCGGCGTCGACCATGCACACGCGCAGACGGTCGGCGTTGGGATGCTGTTTGGCTTCGATGACGCGCGCGACGACGAAGCCGCGGTATTTCGCGCTGGGGTCCTCGACGCCTTCGACCTCCAGGCCGATGCGCGTCAGCGCCTCGACGATCTCGGCGAGCGAGGCCGAGGTTTCCAGGTGGTCTTTGAGCCAGGAGAGGGTGAGTTTCATTTCTTGTCTCGATGCATTCTGAAGAACAAGTGGCCGAGCCCTTGGACCGGTTCGAGTTCAAGTTCCGCGCGCAGGCTGTCCCGTAGCGATTGCAAGAGCTCGGTAGCCGATTTGTCCGAGCCTTCGGAAAGCGCGACTGCGAACCTTCGCGCTGCCTCGACTTCCTTTTTCGCTCCCAGTAGCACGATGCTGGCGATGGCGTCTTCGAGGTCGTCGTAGCGGCGACTCAGTTCGGCGCGATCGGTCACGTTCTCGGTGTTCGAGGCGCGTTCGATTTGCTTCCAACACTTGATTAAGTGCTCGATCCGGACTTCCGCCAGTTTCTTCTCATGCTCGCGCCGCTTCGTCATGACGTGATTGACGAGCGCCACCACGAGGCCGCCAATTAAAGAGCTTGCAAGCGGCACGATCAGGTCTGGAATGGGCACTGAATCGGATCACTGCTGGCGAGCTGACAAAGTCGACTTGGCGCCCGGCGCCTTCTGTCCGCGCAAAATGCTCGCGACGCTGATGTCCTCGTCGATTTCAGGCCAATGAACTCCGAGAGGCGACGTTTCGATGGCCGCGCGCTGCTGCGCGCTCGCGGCGAAGAGCCGTGGATACCACCACAGCGGCGCGCGCAAGACGCGGCCGTCGGCGAGCGTGACGTTGAGATAGGACTCGTCGCAGCTTGCCGCGACCGGCCTCGCGTCCTCAACCTCGATTCGCAAAGTGGTCATTCCACGCCTCCAGAAACGCCTCGCGCTGCTCGCGCGCCTTTCTGACGATCTCGCCGAGTTCGCGCGAAGAATAGCCGAAATTGACCGCGACGGTGAGGTCGCTGAGCCAGATTTTCGCTTCCTGTTCCGCTCTGGCGACGTGGATATGCGCCGGCTCGCCGCCATCAGCGGAATAGAAGAAGAAACGATGTCCGTTCCATCGCAAGAGCGTCGGCATCGCCTCACCCGCTCAATCCGCCCGCCAGCGTCGGCATTTCGAGCGGCTTGAAGCCGTAGTGGTCGATCCAGCGCAGATCGGCGTCGAAGAAGTCGCGCAGGTCCGGCAGGCCGTATTTCAGCATTGCAACGCGATCGATGCCGAGGCCCCAAGCGAAGCCCTGATAGACCTCCGGGTCGAGGCCGCAATTTCGCAGCACATTGGCGTGGACCATGCCGCAGCCGAGGATTTCCAGCCAGTCCTCGCCCTCGCCGAAGCGGATTTCGCCGCCCGAGCGCCGGCATTGGATGTCGACCTCCATCGAGGGCGAGGTGAAGGGGAAGAAGCTCGGCCGGAAGCGCATGTTGACGTGCGGCACTTCGAAGAACGCCTTGCAGAATTCCTCGAGAATCCATTTGAGATTGGCGAGCGTCGCCGAGCCGTCGATGACGAGCCCCTCGATCTGATGGAACATCGGCGTGTGCGTCTGGTCGGCGTCGCAGCGATAGGTGCGGCCGGGGCAAATGACGCGGATCGGCGGCTTCTGGCTCAACATCGTGCGCACCTGCACGGGACTCGTGTGCGTGCGCAGCAGCTTGCGCTCGCCGTTGGCGTCCGGCGCGAAGAAGAACGTGTCGTGCATCTCGCGCGCGGGGTGGCCGAGCGGGAAATTGAGCTTGGTGAAGTTGTAGTCGTCGCTTTCGATGTCCGGGCCTTCGGCGAACGAGAAGCCCATGTCGGCGAAGATCGCCGTGATTTCGTCGAAGACCTGGCTGATGGGGTGGATGCGGCCGGTCTCGATCCCGGCGCGACGCACCGGCAGGGTCATGTCGAGCGCCTCGCGCTCGAGCTGCGCCTGCAGCGCCGCCGCCTTCAGCACCGACCGGCGCGCGCTGAGCGCCTCGGCGACCTCGTCCTTGAGAGCGTTGATCGCGGCGCCCTTGGTCTTGCGCTCCTCGGGCGACATCTTGCCCAAAGTGGCGAGCAGCGCGGAAATCGCCCCCTTCTTGCCCAAAGCCGCGACGCGCACGGCTTCCAGCGCGGCTTCGTCGCGGGCGTCGGCGATCGAAGCGAGGGTGTGTTGTCGCAGAGCGGAAAGGTCGGTCATGACGGGGGCCTGTTTTTGCCGGCGCCGCCGCACGAAACCCTTCTCCCGCATGCGGGAGAAGGTGGCGCGCAGCGCCGGATGAGGGTTCTCGGGCCGAGGCCGCGCGGCGGTTCGCCCCTCACCCCGGCCCTCTCCCGAATAGGGCGTTTGGAAGAACGCCCGTCTTTCGACGGGCTACGCGGGAGAGGGGACGAAACGTTACGCCGCCTTGGGCAAGTGCCCTTTGGCCTTTTCGACGATCGCGGCGAAGGCCGCCGGCTCGCTGATAGCGAGGTCCGAAAGCACCTTGCGGTCGACTTCGACGCCGGCCGTGATCAGGCCGGAAATGAACCGGCTGTAGGTGAGGCCGTGCTCGCGCACCGCCGCGTTGATGCGCTGGATCCACAGCGCGCGGAACTCGCGCTTGCGGTTCTTGCGGTCGCGATACGAATATTGCATCGCCTTTTCGACCGCCTGCTTGGCGGCGCGAATGGTGTTCTTGCGGCGGCCGAAATAGCCTTTGGCGGCGCGCAGGACTTTCTTGTGCTTGGCGTGGGCGGCTACGCCGCGTTTGACGCGTGACATCAGATCTCTCCGGGAAATTCAGGGCAGGGGCGGGTCAGCCGTTGGGCAGGAAGAATTTCTTGACCTTGTCGCCGTCGGATTTGAACAACACCGCCGTGCCGCGCAGATTGCGGATCTGCTTGGTCGTGCGCTTGATCATGCCGTGGCGCTTGCCCGCCTGGGCGTAGACCACTTTGCCGGTTCCCGTGACCTTGAAGCGCTTTTTCGCGCCCGATTTCGTCTTCAGCTTGGGCATTTGGCTCTCCTGGGCTTGACGCCCTCTTGGAGTTGGCGGGCCTTGCCGGCCCGTTCGCGTCGGAATGAGCGAAAAGAACCGCCACGGCAGCCCTATACGGCCGGGCGGTTCGGATAGACGGGCGCTTTTATGCGAAAGGGGCCGCCGGCGCAAGAGCCGCGTCAGGGCGCGCGAACCGGAATCGCGCCAACCGCAGCCGCCGCCTTGGCGAAGCGCCGGTCGAAAGTGACGAAGGCCTCGCAACGCTCGGAGCCGGCCAAGTGAAGCGCGTCGGCGAAATCCATCCCGCGTTCGCGCCAATCCAGGGCCGCCGCCGCCAGTTCCGGGTCTTCCAGCGTGACGTTTTCAAGTCCGGCGAAGGCGCGAAGCGCCTCGACAAAGTCGCTCGCCTTGTAACCATAGGCGCTCCGCAACACCCATTCACATTCCAGCAGGACGGTGTTGGAGACGAAAACCTGGGAGTTCGCGATTGCCTGTCGCGCCCGCCGGAATTGTTCATGGTCGTCGTCGACGAGAAAGCGAACGATCACATTCGTATCAATCGCGAGCACGGCGTCTCGCCTCGGCCATGACGGCCGCGTCCATCTCTTCGATGCTGATGACGCGGCTTACGCGGCCCTTGCGGCGCAGCATTCCCGCGACGTCTTCGATCTTCGTGGGCGCGAAGCGCGGCGCAGCGGTCAAGAGCACGCCCTCGGGCGTCTCCTCGACCGTGAGCTCCGTTCCTGCGGTCCACTTCCGCTTGTCGCGGATCGATTTGGGCAAGATGACTTGGCCCTTGGTCGAGACCCTGGTTTTCGCGCTCGCGGCCTTGGCCATCGGCCGCTCCTTCCCCTATGGTAAGATAATAGTAAGATAACCACACGCCTTGCAGTCCGCAAGGCCGCGTCGGACCCCGCGCATTATTTTGCGTTGCGGCGCCGGGGCGAGGCCGGTAGCAAGACGCCGAGGCGGGCCTCGTCGGCCGCGCGCTGAAGGATCGTAGCGAGCCCATGGACCCTCTCCTCGAAGGCTACCGCCGCTTTCGCTCCGAAATCTGGCCCGCCGAGCGCGCGCGCTACGAGGCGCTGGCGCATTGGGGCCAGAACCCGGAGACGATGGTCGTCGCCTGTTCGGATTCGCGCGTCGATCCGCAGATGATCTTCGGCGCCGTGCCGGGCGAAATGTTCGTGCTGCGCAACATCGCCGGGCTCGTGCCGCCCTACCAGCCGGACGCCGGCTATCACGGCACGAGCGCGGCGATCGAGTTCGGCATACGCGTGCTCAAGGTTTCGCGGCTCGTCGTGCTCGGCCACGCCCAATGCGGCGGCGTTCGCGCCATGGCGCTGGGCGCGCCGCCGCAGGCGCGCGACTTCGTCGCCTCCTGGGTCGAGATCGCCAAGCCGGCGCTCAGCGCCGACGGCGGCGACCAACGCGCTCGGCTGGAAAACACCGAGGTCGCGGTGGTGCGGCTGTCGCTGGCCAACCTCATGACCTTTCCCTGGCTCGCCGAAGCGGTGAAGGAGGGCCGTCTCTCTCTTCATGGCTTCCGCTTCGACATTCATACCGGCGTGCTGTGGCGCGTCGGGGCCGACGGCGTCCGGCCGGTCGAATAGGCCCTGTCGGGGGCGACATGGCTGGCGTCGCCCCGTCCGGCGGCGTAGATTGTGGACATGAACGAAGCCGCGCCTGCGCGCCCCTCGGAAACGCCGACCCGCGTCACTGCGCGCGCGCTCACTGTCGGCGAGCGCATCGACACAGCGGGGCTCGAGCGGCCGGACATGATCTCCTCGCTGCCGCTCGCCTTTCGCGTCAGCCCGACCGGCATGGTCGCGCTGTTCCGCTTCGGCGTCGCCGTCATGGTCGGCCTGACGCCGCTCGAAGAGGAGGATACGCTCGCCAAGCTGAAGTCGCGCGTCATCGGCGCGCGGGCGCGCGGCGACGACGAGACCGCAGTGTTCGAAATCGCGCCCGAGAGCGAGACTCCGAGCGAGGGGGGTGGGCCGATCCGGATCAAGGACCTTTCGCCGCCACGCTTTCTCGTCATGGCCGACGCGCTCGCCAAGACGGTGGCGCTCGCGCGCGACGAGCGCGAGGTCAACGCCGTGTTCGACGTCATCGAGCCGTTCGCGTTCCAGCTCGCCCGCTCCGGCCGGCCGCCTTTCCGCCGCCGGGCGATGCTGCGCCTGATCGGCGAGGCGCTGCTCGCTCAGCACCGCGTCTCCGGCCGCGTTGCGGTGGAGGAAAAGCCCGACGTGCTGTGGGACCGTCCCGACCTCGAGCGCCTCTACGCGCGCCTCGAAGACGAATACGAATTGAAGGAGCGCGCCGGCGCCTTGAAGCGCAAGCTCGACGTCATCGTCGAGACCGCCCATGCGCTCACCGACATCATCGACGCCGACCGCGCGACGCGGCTAGAGGCGACGATCGTCGTGCTGATCGTCGCCGAACTGGTCGCGTCGGTGATTCAGATCGCGCTGGCGTGGCACGGGAGGTGAGGGGAGGGTGAGTTTCCGACTGAAGACGCGGCAACGCGTTATGACGGACGCTATTTGGGATATGCGGGCGCGTCGCCGGAATGCGCCGTAATGCTGATTTGGCTGATTCGTCGAGGGTCTTGCGCCGCGCGATGTCAACCATTGTCGAGGTCATCGCCATGACGCAACTGGCCGCACTCACGCTAACCAAGGCGCAACTCGACCGGATACCGGCCGACGAACGGCTGTTCTATTTCATGGCGGGGCAGCTTCACAACGACATCAATATCCTGACGAAACTTCTGACCGCCGCAATCAACGAATTGAAGCTCGTCGACAAGGAGCCGCCGAAGCGCAGCGCGGCGATTGCGCAAGTGCTCCTGTTGTTGAAGCTGGCGGCCGGCCGACTTTACGAAGGCCACAAGATGATAGGCGAGACGTTTTCTGCGAAGGGCTTTCTCAAGAAGTACAAGGCCGAAATGTCGTCGGCCACGTTCGAGAGCCTCGACACGATGAACAAGTACTTCGGGGGCAAAAGTGCTATACAGCGCATCCGAGCGAAGTTCGCGTTCCACCTTGACGCCGAATCAATCGCAGCCGCCTATGCGAACGCTCCGCTTGAATTCACGTCGGTGGAGTACCTCTCGGAAAGATATGCGGGCCACAACCTGTTCCACACGTCGGAGACACTTAGCCTGATCGCCATAGTCGGCACCGGGCTGGAAAACTGGCAGGACGCGATTGACCAAATCGTGGGAGAGATAACAGCCACCTGCGTGACGGTGGGAACCTTCCTCATGGGGTTCATCGGGATCATCTTTAAGAAGTATCTTGGCCTTACGATGGAACACATGGAAGCGGCGGCAATCACGATAACGGATGATCCGTCGATCGACGACGTGCGGCTACCCTTCTTCTGCTTGCCGCCGCGATCGAGAGCGTGATCCACTATGCGCCGCGAAGGAGCTTGTCCGTGATGCGGCGGCTGCCGTGAACGATGCGAATGATGGCGACGACATCGTCGTCGGCGACGTGGCGATAGATCACCACATAGGGCAACACGATTCCGATGCGGACATGCCGCCCAATGGCGGAGCGAGGAGCGCCGCTATCGGGATGGGCGGTCAGGCGCTCGTAAAGCGCTTCAAAAGACGCAACATATTTGACGGCGACGTTGTGTCCCGCCTTGTTCTCGAGATCGTTGACAATCGTGGCGGTGTCGGCCTGCGCCAATAAAGAGACGACGACCCGCGCCATTAGGGCTTGAGGGACGCAACCAGCGCCGCATTGTGCGCCTTGTGTTCCTCGAGAGAAACAAACTCGCCACGCTCCAGCGCCGCCAAACCCTCGTCGACGTAGGGCTTGGCCCATGCCATATCATCGCTTTCCCGAAGCTCGCGTTCGGCGATGCGCTCGTCGATCAACTGTCGCGCCGCCCCTTCGACAGACGCAAAGTCGCCGCGCGCGACATGAGCCGCGAGCCATTCCTGTTGTTCGGGCGTGAGCGTAATCGTCATGGCTTCTTATACCACAAAAGCCCCCGCGGTTAACACGAAAGTCATGCGGGCATTCGGGACCGCGCCCCGTCGCGGACGCGCCGTCTTCGCTTCGCCCGCCCAAGCGCGCTAAGCTCGCCCCGAAGCGATTCCCCCCTTAGCGAGCCGGCCCGCCCCATGAGCAAGCGCAGCTTCATCCAGCCCGTCACGGCGGGCCTCATCACCGCCTTCGTCGGCTTCGCCAGTTCCTTCGCGGTCATCCTCAAGGGTCTGACCGCGGTGGGCGCGAGCGACGCTCAGGCGGCCTCGGGACTGATGGCGCTGTCCATCGCCATGGGAGTCGCCGGAATCGGCCTGAGCCTTTGGACCCGCATGCCGGTTTCCGCGGCGTGGTCGACGCCGGGCGGCGCGCTGCTCGCCGCGACCGGGGCGGCGGCGGGGGGCTTTCCCGCGGCGACTGGCGCTTTTCTCGTCGTCGGCGTCCTGATCGTCGCGGCGGGCCTCGTGCGGCCGTTCGGGCGCCTGGTGGCCGCGATCCCCTCCGCGCTCGCCAACGCCATGCTCGCGGGAATCCTGTTCGGGCTGTGCCTCGCGCCGATCAAGGGGCTGATCGAAGCGCCGCGCCAGGCGAGCCTGGTGATCCTGACCTGGCTCGTCGTTTCCCGCTGGAAGCGGCTCTATGCGACCCCTGCCGCCGCGCTCGTCGCGGCGTTGCTCATCGGCTTCGGCGGTTCGGGCGAGGGGCTGGGCCTCTCCGCGCTGACGCCGCAATGGGTCTGGACGACCCCGGTCTTCTCGCTCGACGCGATCGTCTCGCTGGCGCTGCCTTTGTTCATCGTCACCATGGCCTCGCAGAACCTGCCGGGCCTGGCCGTGCTCTCGGCTTACAATTACCGGCCCGATCCCGGTCCGCTCGTCGCGGCGACGGGCGCGTTCACGCTCCTGGCGGCCCCGTTCGGCGGCCACGCGGTGAACCTCAGCGCGATCACCGCGGCGTTGTGCGCCTCGCCCGACGCCTCGCCCGATCCGAAAAAGCGCTGGATCGCGGCGGCGACGGCGGGCGCCGCCTATGCCGTCTTCGGCCTCCTGGCGGGCGGCGTGACGCGTTTTGTTTCGGGCTCGCCGATCCTCGTCGAGGCAGTGGCGGGCCTGGCCTTGCTGAACGCCTTCGGCGCGGCGCTGCACAACGCGCTCGCCGACGCCTCCGAGCGCGAGGCGGCGCTCGCGACGTTCCTCGTTTCGGCCTCGGGCGTCGGCTTCTATGGAATCGGCGGCGCCTTCTGGGGCTTGTTGGCCGGCGGCGCCGTCCTCGTTCTCACCAGGGCCGGCGCCACCGAGGGGCGAGGGGAGGGGAAGGCGCGCTGAGCGGGCTCGGGGCGTCTCACGCCGCGTAGAGCCAATCGTAGCGCTTGAGCAGGCGCTCCGCTCCGAGCGCGCGCATCGTCAGGTCGCGCGCCAGGGCGAGCGGGCCGCTCATGTGGTAGATGCGGCCTTGCGCGAGCGCGTCGCGCTGAACGCGCGTCGCGCGCGCGACGCGATCGCCGGAATAGCTGGCGAGCGCCGCGGCGACGTCGGCGGTTTGAGCGAGGCGCCGCGCGAGCGCGTCGGCGTCCTCGATCGCCTGCGCCGCGCCCTGGGCAAGAAACGGCGTCATGGGATGCGCCGCGTCGCCGAGCAGCGCGACCGGCCCGAGTGAGAATTGCGCGATCGGCGGGCGAAGGAAAAGCGGCCATGCCCGCCAATCGACGGCGGCGCCGATGAGCGCGCGCGCCTCGCGCGACCAGTCGCGAAACGCCCGGTCGAGGGCGGGTCGGTCGGCGACGCCATCCCAGGGATGGTCGCCCTTTTCGCCGCGCCATGTCGATTCGATCGCGGCGACGAGGTTGACGATCGACCCGTCGCGCAAGGGGTAATGCACCAGATGCGCCTTGGCGCCGAGGCGCAGCGTGACCTCGCTCGCGCTCCAGCGCGCGGCGACCTTTTGCGATTCGACCGTGGCGCGGAACGCGACGCGGCCGGAGAAAAGCGGCGCGTCGGCGGCGCCGAGGCCGATCCGTTGGCGCACGAGCGAGCGCAGGCCGTCCGCCCCGACGAGAACGTCTCCGGTCTCGCGCATCGCGACGAGGCCGCGCTTGAGGCCGATCGAGACGCCGCCGGCGTCGGCGCCGATTCCGGCGACCTCGGTTCCCAGATGCAGCGCGACATTGGGCAGGCGCGTCGCGCCGTCAGCGAGCGCGCGTTGCAAATCGGCGCGGTGAATGACGAGATAAGGCGCCCCCCAGCGCCGCTCGGCGTCCTCGATGGGCAGCCGCGCCAGCTCGGCGTCGTCGCTGCCGCGCAGGATGCGGATCGCGCGCGGCGCCGTGGCGAGGGCGCGCACCAATTCGAGGACGCCCAATCGCGCGAGAATGCGGGTCGCGTTGGGCGTGAGCTGAAGCCCCGCGCCGAACTCCTGGAGGACGGGCGCGCGCTCGAAGACATCGACCTGGAAATCTTCCCGCGCGAGCGCGAGTGCGGCGGTCAACCCGCCAATTCCGGCGCCGGCGATGAGCGCGCGACGCGCCATGGCTCACGCCGCGTCGTGGAGTTCGCACTCCGGGGGAATCGCGTGGGCGCCGAGCGTCGGATCATAGACGAAGCGCGTCGAGCAATAGGAGCAGATCGCTTCCGTGTCGCCGCCCATGTCGATGAAGATGTGCGGATGGTCGAACGGCGGCTTGGCGCCCGTGCACATGAACTCCTTGACGCCGACCCTGATCGTGGCGACGCCGGGGTCGTTGTGAAAATGCGGGATAAGGTGATCCGCCATTTCGAGCCATCCTTCTATAGCGCTGCGGCGGCGAGCATAAAGCATGTTCGCTCGGTTAGGGATAGTCTGACGGGCGCATCGAATGGCCGCCGCGCCGCCCAGCCCGATTGCTTTTCACCGGAGACCGGGGCAGCTTATTAAGATAGTGTTAATCGACGAACGCATCCGAGCTGTCCGCAGCGCATTCGACGCGGCGGCGAATAACGGATGCGAAGCTTCGGCGCGGCCTTTAGGGGGCTCGAGATGACGCGTTTGGTTTCGCGTGTCGCCATCGCGGCGGCGTCGTGTTGGCTCGCCTCGGGCTGCGCTTACAACGACCATTTCGACAATCGCGTCTCGCGTTTCGACGTCGCTTCGGAGCAGTCGCGCGACCAGATGATCCTGACCAACATCATTCGCGCGAGCCGCGCCGAGCCGCTGGCGTTTCTGCAGGTCGGCCAGATCGTCGGCTCCAACACGAGTTCGGCGACGATGGGACTGCCCTCGCTCGTCTTGGGGCCTTCGCCGCCGGAGAGAATCGCCACCGGCGCCGCCGGCGCCGTCACCCCCGCTACCGCCTTCTTGGCGGGCGCGTTGGACAAGCAAGCCGTGTTCGGCGCCAATCCCGGCGCTGCGGGCTTCGCCGCCAATTCCATGTCGACGAGCGGATCGACGAGCTTCAACGTGACCCCGTCGGAGACGAAGGATTTTTATCGCGGCCTCCTGCTCGCCGTCGAGCCGGAGACGCTGGCGTTTTTCATCGAGCAAGGCATCGCGAGCGAAACGCTGTTCTATCTCTTCACGGAAAAAATCGTCGAGCAAAAGGGCGGCGTGGTCAATCAATATGTGAACGATCCGCTCGACCCGAATTTCGATAAATTTCAACATTATGTCGGGTTGGCGATGGCGTACGGCCTGACCGCCGAGCCCCAGCCCGGCGCCAAGGCGGCCAAATCGGCCAAGTCCGACAAAACGGGCAAAGGCGATTCTTCGGGCGCCGACAGCGTGCCGGCCGCGGATTGGCGGCTCTGTTTCGATCGCTCCGCCTGGGCGCCGGGAACGAGGGCCGCCGACAATCACCCGATGTGCGGTTCACGCGAGAAGACGGCGGACCAGCGCATCGTCACTTTCCGCGACGCCAACGGGCAAGCGGTGAAATTGCACGTGTTTCCGCGTTCGACCTTCTCGATTTTCCAGTATCTCGGGCGGATCGTCGCCGCCGGCGAGGCCGGCCAGATCAAGCTGAAGACCGAGCAGGCGATCGGCCGCGCGCCGCTCCAGGACGACACGCTCTTCGCCGTCCACCGCGACGGCGGCGACTGCTTCCTGTCGGTCGATTATGGCCGCCACGGCTATTGCGTGCCCGACGACGCGTTGAACACCAAGCGCATTCTCGGTCTGCTCGCCCAGTTGCTGGCGCTCAGCACCTCGATCCGCGACATCGGGATCACGCAGCAAGTGCAGTTGTTGCCGTAATAGCGGCCTCGGCGAGACGAGGATCGCTGGAAAAGCGGCGGAGGCGCGCGGCCTCACGCCGCTTCGGTCAGCCGCCGCAATTCACGCTCGAATTCGAAGCGCAATTGTTCCGCCTCGGAGTCCGGCAGCCAGTTCGCCATTTGCGGAAACACGATCTGGTACATGCGCGTCGTGCGCTCGTTCCAAGGCGGACGGGATTGCGCCGCGCGCGCCTCGGCCAGAATCTTGTGCAAGCGGGCGCGGATGTCGTCGGGGTCCGCGACGCCGACGCCGTCGTTGCGCGCCGGTTCATTGGCGAAGAGATCGCCTTGGGCCGGCTTGAATCCGAAAAGGTCGGGCGTTTGGTCACTCATCGACAACGGCAGGCTCGGTTTCGCCAAGGCGCAGGGCCTCACGACTCAATGTGGCGCCCAGAGCGCGTTCGAGAAGTTGATCGGCGCGGGCGAAAAGGTCAATGAGCTCGGCGATTCTTCCCACAAGATCGCGGAGCGCGGTGATGAGGGCGTGATCGACGGGCAGGCCTTGGCGCGCGTCGAGCCAACGAAAAAGCAGCCGATATCCGCTGACCGAAAACTCCCAGACCGCAGCGCTGATGCCCGAAACGCGCCCGGTTCGATTGGCGCAGAGGAATATTTCGCCCTCGCTCCAGTCGCCGGCGTGCAACGTTTCGGTCACTTCGCTCTCGACGCGCGCGACAGTCCGATTCAGAAACTCGGCGCGAGGCGGGCGGGCGAATGTCTCGACCGCGCGGATTTCGCGACCCAAGGCCGCCGCTTCGAGAAACAGCGCCTGATCGCTGGGGAAGGGCACATGCGGAAACACGTCCTCCAAATCCTCGGCGAAGCGCAAGGTGTAGGACTTCGCCGACAGCAGGGCGAGGATCGCGTCGAACGCGTCCTGCGCGCTCACCGGAGCGCCATAGTTGGCGGCGAGCCCGGCGAGAAGATTCGGCGAAACGTTGAACGGACCGTGGCCGGCGCGATTGTCCCGCAGCGGGAAGGCATAGCCGCCGTAGCTGCCGCGAAAGGCATGTCGGTCGGGGTACTGTCCGAAACACCACGATGCTGGCCCCGCGTTTGTCCCGTTTGGCATTGAAAAGAGGCAAAGATTTCCGGAGCCCCAAACATCCTTGAGTTTGGTGCGAAGCCGATCGTTAAACTTCGCACTCCGGTAGTGCCATCGCCGATCCAGCGGCCTGTACCCCGCTAGGCTAAGCAAGTTTTCATCAACGGGCTGCCTGATCGCCGTTGCTGCGGGATTCATAGGGGTTGAATTGAAATACTCGTCGAGGGTGTCCGGATTGTGTTGGCGAAGGCCCTGTATCTTTTGCAAAAGCGAAAGCCGTTCAAAATCGTAGACAATATGATCGCGCTTCGATTCGAGCCCTGAAGACGAAAACGCGAAACATTGAGCGATGCTTGGCCATCCCCCATTCTGAAAGGCTTCGGGCTTCATATCGTCCAGTCGGCCCCGATCGACATCGACCGACCCGGCGCGCTTTCCACTATCGCCACCATCACGCAGCCAGGCCAGTTTCGCCTCGCGCAGGGTTAATCCCTCCGCCCAGCTGTCGACATAAGTCACCCGAGCAAGCGCATCTCTGGCCTTGCCGCCGTCCGCGATAGCAAGGGTGATCGCGGTTCCCACCTGGATGTTGAACACGCCTTGATCGCCTGCCACGCCCGCGCGCTCGCCGCGTCGGACATCGCCGCGCAAATCGATGATCTCGATGCGGTCGAAACGCTCGCGCAGCATGGCGCGCAATCCGGCGTATGGCTTTCCCGCCAGAAAGGTCCGGTTCGAAATGAACGCCACGACGCCGCGTCGCGGGGCGCCCTCGCTCTCAAACAGTTTCCAAATGGCCCAACGCCAGAAGGCGACTGAAAGTTCGGGAAAGGTATTGAGCTGATTTCCCCAGCCCGCGTCGCGCACGGGCGCCTTGAGATCATCCCAAAGGTCGTTCATCCAGTCGCCGACGAGTTCGCCGACTTCGCCGGCCTCGAGCCGCCGGTAGGGTGGGTTGCCGATGATCGCGAGGATCGGCTGGCGCTCCTTGATCCGATCCGCCTCGTGCCTTTCGGTGCGGATGTTTTCGGCGACGAATCCTAAGCTGCCCAGGGGCGCTGCCGCTCCCGGTCTGGCTAGCGTATCGGTTAGAAACACGCCAAGGCGTTGATTGGCCTGCAGCGCGCCCATCGCATGGCGCAGCCGGTAATGCGCGACGGCGTAGGGGCCGACGAGAAGTTCGAACCCGAACAGCCGAGACGCGAGAGCGCGCAGGGCCCCGGCGACCGCTCCCGGACCGGTGCTGGATTCGACCGAGGCGCGAACATGCTCGATCACGCCCAACAAAAAGGTTCCGGTTCCTGTCGCGGGATCGAGCAAAGTCACCGAGTCGTCGGCCAATCCCGCCGTCCCGAGATTCTCGCGCAACGCGCGGTCGAGCGCCGCGACCATGTAGGTCACGACCTCGACGGGCGTGTAGTAGACGCCGTATTTCTCTCGCGCTGCGGGATCGAAGACTTGCAGGAAGTCCTCGTAGAAGTAGAGGATCGGGTCGGGCTTGCCTGTCTTTCTCGCGAGAATTTCCGGATCGAAGCTGTTCACGGTGTCGAGGATGACGTCGAATCCGACGCCGACGTCGATAACGATTTCCTCCATGCTCAGCACGCGAAGCGTCGTACGCAAGAGCGAATGTTCCGGCGGCATGTTTCGCCAAGCGTCGCGGTCGACATCTCGTTCCGTCGCCTCACGTACAAGCAACAAGCCGAAGGCCAGCGTTTGTGCGAAGGCGGCGGCAAAAAGAGTTTCAAATCGTGGCGCGCTATAGCCAGCGGCTTGAGGATGGGCGTAAAGCACTTCGCGAAAGTCATCACGGACAGCCTGCAAGGGCGTGCCCGTCGCTTCGGATTCGGCGAGTTCGGCGAGCCGATCCGCGACAATGCTTCGAACGAGGCGCGCGGCGTGGGCCAAGTTGCCTGCCAGTTGCTTCGCGTCGGTCGCCGGCGGCGGATCGGCGAGCGCGAGCGGCGTCAACGCCGCGATTAGCGGAGCGGGATCGCCGCGCCGGATCAATCGCTCCGCGCTCGCGTCGGTCGTTTCCGGATTGAGCGCCGCCTCCGGAACAATTTCAATCGAGCCTATCGGATCGTCACGCCTGAAGACGCGCAGGCTCGAAAAATTCGAAATCGCCCAAACCGGCAATGACTTGAAGCGCTCGAACTGCTGCTTGTCATGGGGATCGCGATAGCGCGAAGGGTCGCCCGGCTTTGTCGGCGCCTTGAGTTCGACAAAGGCGCGCGGTCGCTGACCGGCGCGCTTGAGGGCGATGTCCGGCCGGCCAATTCCTGGCGTAGCGAATTCGGGGACGACACGAAGCTCGTTTGACGACATCCGCGGCAGCAAAGATTCGAGCAGGCGCTGAAATTCCGGCGCCAACGCCTGTTCGAGATTGCTCGGCCCCGCGCGCCGCAGGTCGCGGATGCGCCGCGCGTATTCAATGATCGCTTCTGTCGACATCGCGCCACGTTAGCGCAGATTCGCGGAATCACAAGAAAAGGACGGCTTTGAACGACTGCGAAGACGAGGATAACGCCCGGCTCTCGCTCAGAGCTTCATCGCGTCCTTGAGCTCGCGCAGGCGATCGAGCTTCTCCTGCCAAAGGCGCTTCTGCGCGTCGGGGGCGTCGGCGAGATCTTCTTCGGCGTTCCGGATTTCCTGGTCGATGTGCGCCGCGTCGAGTTCGCCCTCGGGGATGGCGGTCTCCGCGAGCAGGATCAGGCCGGCGGCGCTGACGTCGGCGAAACCGCCGCGCACGAAAATCCGCGTCTGTTTGCCCTGCGCCTCCTCGAAGGAGACGACGCCCGGACGCAGCGACGCCATCACCGGCGCGTGGTCCCTGAGCACGACGAAGTCGCCCTCGCTGCCCGGCACGAGCACCAATTCGGCCTGACCGCTGAACACGAGCTTGTTCGGCGAAACGAGTTCGAAGTGAAAGCTGGCCATGATCGCCCTCGAATACGCGGCGGCTTACGCCGCTTCCGCCGCCAGCTTCTTGGCCTTTTCGACCGCCTGCTCGATCGTGCCGACCATGTAGAAGGCGGCTTCCGGCAGATTGTCGTATTGACCGTCGATGATGCCCTTGAAGCCCTTGACGGTGTCTTCGATCTTCACCTGCACGCCCGGCGAGCCGGTGAACACCGCCGCGACGTCGAAGGGCTGCGACAGGAAGCGCTCGATCTTGCGGGCGCGCGCGACAGTGAGCTTGTCCTCTTCGGACAATTCGTCCATGCCGAGAATGGCGATGATGTCCTGGAGCGCCTTGTAGCGCTGCAACACCTGCTGCACGCGGCGCGCCACGGCGTAATGTTCCTCGCCGACCACCGCGGGCGTCAGCATGCGCGAAGTCGAGTCGAGCGGATCGACGGCGGGGTAGATGCCCTTTTCCGCGATCGAGCGCGAAAGCACGGTGGTCGCGTCCAAATGGGCGAACGAGGTCGCCGGCGCCGGGTCGGTGAGATCGTCGGCGGGCACGTAGATCGCCTGAACCGAAGTGATCGAGCCCTTGGTCGTCGTGGTGATGCGCTCTTGCAGCGCGCCCATGTCGGTGGCCAGGGTCGGCTGATAGCCGACCGCCGAGGGGATGCGGCCGAGCAGCGCCGAGACTTCCGAGCCCGCCTGGGTGAAGCGGAAGATGTTGTCGATGAAGAACAGCACGTCCTGACCCTGATCGCGGAAATATTCGGCGACGGTGAGGCCGGATAGCGCGACGCGCATGCGCGCGCCCGGCGGCTCGTTCATCTGACCGAACACCAGCGCGCATTTCGAAATCACGTTCGGATCGGGGTTGTGCGGATCGGCGTTGACCTTCGACTCGATGAACTCGTGATAGAGGTCGTTGCCTTCGCGCGTGCGCTCGCCGACGCCGGCGAACACCGAATTGCCGCCGTGCGTCTTGGCGACGTTGTTGATCAGCTCCTGGATGAGCACGGTCTTGCCGACGCCCGCGCCGCCGAACAGGCCGATCTTGCCGCCCTTGGCGTAAGGCGCGAGCAGATCGACGACCTTGATGCCGGTGATGAGGATCTGCGCTTCCGTCGATTGCTCGACATAGGAAGGCGTGGGTTGATGGATCGCGCGGCGCGCCTCCATCGGCACCGGGCCGGCTTCGTCGACCGGCTCGCCGATGACGTTCATGATGCGGCCGAGCGTGCCCGCGCCGACCGGCACGGAGATCGGCCCGCCCGTGTCCTTCACTTGCTGGCCGCGCACCAGACCCTCGGAAATGTCCATCGCGATGCAGCGCACGGAGTTTTCGCCCAAATGCTGCGCGACTTCCAAAATCAGGCGCGAGCCCTGGTTGTCGGTTTCCAGCGCGTTGAGAATGGGCGGCAGTTCGCCGTCGAACTTCACGTCGACGACGGCGCCGATCACCTGGGTGACGCGGCCGGTGGAGTTCGCGGCATTGGCCATTTCTAGACGTCCTCGTTTCAATTCGTAAACGTCGCTCGCGCGACGGGTTGGGTCAGAGCGCCTCGGCGCCCGAAATGATTTCGATGAGTTCCTTGGTGATCATCGCCTGGCGGGTTCTGTTGTAGCGAAGCGTGTATTTCTTCACCATCTCGCCGGCGTTGCGGGTCGCGTTGTCCATCGCGCTCATCTGCGCGCCGAAGAACGAGGCCGTGTTCTCGAGCAGAGCGCGATAGATGCGCACGGTCACGGCGCGCGGCAGCAATTGCGAGAGGATTTCGCTTTCGTCGGGCTCGTAGTGGTAGACCGGCGCGCGCTCGTCCTTCGCGCCGAGTTCGGGCGGAATCAGCTGCTGGGCCGTCGGAATCTGCGAGATCACCGACTTGTATCGCGCGAAGAACAGCGTGCAGACGTCGAACTCCCCGGCCTCGAAGAGATCGATCACCTTCTTGGCGATCGGCTGCGCCGTCTCGAAGGCGATCGCGCGCACGCCGCGCAGATCGATCTGATCGATGATCGCCTTTTCATGGGTGCGCCGGAGCTGGTCGTAGCCCTTCTTGCCGATGCAGAGAATCTTGACCGTCTTGCCCGCTTGCGCGAGCGCGTTGGCGCGATCGCGCGCCAAGCGCACGATCGAAGTGTTGAAGGCGCCGCAAAGCCCGCGCTCCCCCGTGCAGACCACGAGCAAGTGCGTCTGGCTCGAACCGCTGCCGGAAAGCAACGGCGGCGTCTGCGCGCCTTGCGCGACCCCGCCGGCGAGATTGGCGAGCACCAGCTCGACTTTCTCGGCGTAGGGACGCGCCGCCTCGACCGCGCTTTGCGCGCGGCGCAGCTTCGACACGGCGACCATCTGCATGGCCTTGGTGATCTTCTGCGTCGACTTGACGGAGGCGATCCGGTTTCTCAGGTCCTTTAGGGACGGCATCGCGAAGCTCGGCTAAGGAAACGGAATTTCAGGCGAAACTGGCGGCGTAGGCGTCGACGGCGGCCTTGAGCTTGGCCGCGGTCTCGTCGGTCAGATCGCGGGTCGAGCGGATCGATTCGAGAATGTCGGGGCTCTTGGAGCGCAGCGTCGCGAGCAGACCGTCCTCGAACGGCTTCACCTTCTCGACCGGCAGCTTGTCGAGATAGCCGCTGACGCCGCAATAGATCGAGCACACCTGCTCTTCCATTTTCAGCGGCGAGAATTGCTGCTGCTTCAGAAGCTCGGTGAGGCGCGCGCCGCGGTTAAGCAGGCGCTGCGTGACGGCGTCGAGATCCGAGCCGAACTGCGCGAAGGCGGCCATTTCGCGATATTGCGCGAGTTCGCCCTTGATTCTGCCCGCGACTCTCTTGGTCGCCTTGGTCTGCGCCGACGAGCCGACGCGCGACACCGAGAGGCCGACGTTCACCGCCGGGCGGATGCCCTGGTAGAACAGGTCGGTCTCCAGGAAGATCTGGCCGTCCGTGATCGAGATCACGTTGGTGGGAATATAGGCGGAAACGTCGTTGGCCTGCGTTTCGATGACCGGCAGCGCCGTCAGCGAGCCCGAGCCGTGATCCTTGTTGAG
Organism: uncultured Alphaproteobacteria bacterium; assembly: GCA_963842835.1. Classification (GTDB taxonomy): domain Bacteria; phylum Pseudomonadota; class Alphaproteobacteria; order Rhizobiales; family Beijerinckiaceae; genus Roseiarcus. The sequence continues at coordinate 205,322 of CAWJIB010000004.1, forward strand.
CTTGGCGGCGCGCTCCAACAGGCGGGAGTGCAGATAGAAGACGTCGCCGGGATAGGCCTCGCGGCCCGGCGGGCGGCGCAGCAGCAGCGACATCTGACGATAGGCGACCGCCTGCTTCGACAGATCGTCGTAAATGATGACCGCGTGCATGCCGTTGTCGCGGAAGAATTCGCCCATCGCGCAGCCGGAGAATGGCGCCAGGAACTGCATCGGCGCGGCGTCCGATGCGGTGGCGGCGACGATGATCGAATATTCGAGCGCGCCGTGCTCTTCGAGCACCTTGGCGAACTGGGCGACCGTCGAGCGCTTCTGCCCGATCGCGACATAGACGCAATAGAGCTTCTGGCTCTCGTCGCCGCTCTGGTTGAGGGCCTTCTGGTTGAGGATCGTGTCGAGCGCGATCGCGGTCTTGCCGGTCTGGCGGTCGCCGATGATCAGCTCGCGCTGGCCGCGGCCGATCGGGATCAGCGCGTCGATCGCCTTGAGGCCGGTGGCCATCGGCTCGTGCACCGAGCGGCGCGGAATGATGCCGGGGGCCTTCACGTCGACGCGCGCGCGCTTGGCGACGTTGATCGGGCCCTTGCCGTCGATCGGGTTGCCGAGCGCGTCGACGACGCGCCCGAGCAGCTCCTTGCCGACGGGGACGTCGACGATGGCGCCCGTGCGCTTGACCGTCTGACCTTCTTTGATCTCTCGGTCCGAGCCGAAAATGACGATGCCGACGTTGTCGCTCTCGAGATTGAGCGCCATGCCGCGCGTGCCGTTCTCGAACTCGACCATCTCGCCGGCCTGAACCTTGTCGAGGCCGTAGGCGCGGGCGATGCCGTCGCCGACCGACAGAACCTGGCCCACTTCGGTGACTTCGGCTTCATTGCCGAAATTGGCGATTTGGCTCTTGAGAATGGAGGAAATCTCAGCGGCGCGGATATCCATCAGCCGACCTCTTTCATGCGTGTGCGAATTGCGTTGAGTTTGGTTTTCAGCGAGCCGTCGACCATGCGCGAACCGAGCTTGACGACGAGCCCGCCGATGATCGAGGGATCGACCTTGGCGGTCAGATCGACTTGCCTGCCGCCGGAGGCGGCGCGCAAAGACTCTTTGAGGGCGGCGACGTTCGCGTCGGTGAGCGGCGCGGCGCTGGTGACTTCGGCGCGCGTCACGCCGCGAAAGGCGTCGTTGAGCTTGCCGTATTCGGCGATCATGTCGCGAATGGCGAACAGGCGGCGCTTGGCGGCGACGAGCTTGATGAAATTGGCGGCGACGCCGGAGACGCCGGCCCGCTCGAGAATCGCGCTCAAGGCCCTGAGCTGCTCGGCGGCCGAAAACACCGGGCTGCGCACGAGGCGCTGCAGATCCGGACTTTCCGCGATCATGGCGTCGAAAGCGGCCAGAGAGGCGGCGACCCCGTCGGTGTCGCGGGCGTCCCTGGCCAGAGAGAACAGCGCCGACGCGTAGCGCCCCGCCACTCCCGAAACGATGTCGTCCTGTTCAGCCAATTCACTGCTCTTTCACAGGCTCAGCGTCGTGACCGACGCCGCGATCAAAGCGGCCTCGGTCCCGCGTGAATTCCCCTTTGATCCGTCAAACGCCGCGGCGCGGGGTCAAAGCCGCCCGAACCCCAAGGCGCGGGTTGCCTAACATAGGACTTTTCGCAGCGCAACCGCCGAAAGTCTCGAATTCAACGCCGCCGACACGCGGCGAAAGCGCGCGAACCGCGAGGCGCGCTTCTAAGCGAAGCTCGTGCTCCAGCCGGCCTTCGGATCGCCGCCGAGATAGGCGACGCCGTCGACGCGAAGATTGCCGGCGTCGACGAGCGTGACGAGGCCGCCGCCGTCGCTCAAGGCCCCCGCCGGCAGCGCCGCGGGGAGGGGATGGCCGGGCGGCAGATGCGTCGCGGGGAGGGGATAGGTCCTTTGCGCGTCGACGAGCAGGCGCCAATTCGTCAGATCGAGCGCCTCGGCGCTCATGTTGGCGACGACGATCGTGCCGGTCCCGTCGGGCGCGCGATGCGCCGAGGTGATTTCGGTGGCGCGTCTGGGGATAGGCAGGGCTGAGAAGGCGCCCTGGCTGAAATCGTAGAGCGGCGCTTCGCAGCCGGTGGCGCCGTAAAGGAGATCGCCCTCGTCGTTCGTGTGCCAGGCCTGGCTCTGGAACGCGAGGAAGATCGCGCTCATGCGCCGGGCGCGCGCGTCCCAGATGAAGCAGGCGCCGTCATGCCAGACGCCGTTTTCGTGCAGGCGGATATCGAGCGCGCGCGGGTCGCCTTGCGCCATATGGACGTTGTCGAGGCCGAACGGCGTGTCCGGCGTGTAGCCGAACGCCTCGTCGGTCTGGCGCGCATTGTCCCTGGCGAAGGCGTTGCCGTAGAAGAACACGTCGCAGTCCTGCGCCTTGGCGACTTGCAGCATCGCGCTCAGCCGATGCACCAGCCCGTCGTCGCCCGCGCCCTCGGGCGGCAGGATCCGCATCGCGTTGGGATTGAAGAGATTGGCGCGCTGGAAATCGACCGCGCCGCCCGCGTAGGAACGCTCGACCGGCGATAGCGCTTGCGGGCGCGCCAGCACCGAGGGGACGATCGGGTGGGAAAAGTCGTGGTCGATATAGTAATAAAGGTAGGACTTGCCGATCGGCTCGCCCGGCGCGTCCTTGTCGGAGCGCATGTTGATGGTGGCGAACCATTGCTTGCCGTCGGCCTCGAGGATCACCCACAGATGCGGGTTGGTCGGTGGCTGCGCCGGGGCGAAGGCGTGGACCTTGCCGCGCAGGCATTGGTAGTTGATGTGACCCATCAGGGGCTCCGGCGTCGAACTCGCGCAATCGACGATTGTCCTTACGCGGCCCCGAAAAAGCGTGCAATCGCGGCTGGACTTGTGACCTCGCGCGAGCTGGCGTAGGTCCGGGCCAGTGCTGGAGTGCGCCCGACGCCACGGTCGGCCTGCTATAGCCCTGGCTAACCAAGCTGGGCCTCGGCCGCTTGCCCAGAGATATTTGTGTTCACGGCGAGCGTGGCTCGTTCTATTCTCCGATCGCCGCATGCGTCCTGCCCAGCGTCATGCTACCGCTCGCTATCTCGCTAATCAATCGCTGACTGCGGCGGCCGCCTTCGACGGTTACGGTGACATCTCCCCGTAACGCCCAAGCAATGGCGAGGTGGCGAATGAAGGAACATTAGTGCTAGCCCAAAGCGCTCCTGTGGATGCGGCCCTGACCGCCATTCGGCAAGTTCAGTTCGGTCTGACTGACATGCTTCGTCGCATGCAGGGCGACGCCTTCGCAGCGCTTGGGTTCGGCCCCAGCGAATGTCCCTATCGGATCACCGCCTCCGGCTCGCATTGGCGTCTTCGCGACTACGGCGATCGCCGCGCGCCGCGCTCCCTCCTTATCGTCGCGGCGCCGATAAAGCGGCCGTACATATGGGACCTCGCTCCCGCGGTGAGCGCAATCCGCTACTGCTTGGGACAGAACCTGCATGTGTATCTCCTGGAATGGATGCCGGCTTCGCGGGACACGGGCAATACCGGCATCGATGAGTGCGCACGCGCGATTTCCGCTTGTGTCGCGAAGGTTACGACCGAACACCGAGGCTCCAAGCCGTTCCTCATCGGTCACTCGCTCGGCGGCACGCTCGCAGCTCTATACGCGGCGATGGCCTGCGAAAGCATCCGCGGTCTCGTGCTGCTCGGCGCGCCACTGTGCATGCGGCCAGGCGAGAGCCAATTTCGTGACGCTCTCGTTTCTCTTGTTCCCACGGAGCTTTCCGCGGCGGATCCATTTCCCGGCTCGCTCCTGTCGCAGATAAGCGCGCTTGCATCGCCCGACACGTTCATTTGGTCGAGGCTGATGGACGCCGCCCTGAGTATCGCCGACCCCCACGCCATGGACATTCACGCGCGGGTCGAACGCTGGGCGCTCGACGAGGCGCCTCTTCCGGGCAAGCTGACCAGCCAGATCGTCGAATGGCTGTATCGCGAGAACCGCTTCTGCCGAGGAACCTTGAAGATCGGCAAAACGACTGTCGGTCCGTCCGGCTTGTCGGTTCCAACTCTTGCGGTCGTCAACACGGCCGACACAATCGCGCCGCTGGCGTCGCTCAAGCCCGTCGCTGACGCAATAGGGCCGGACAAAGCTCACATTATCGAATATCCCGGCGAAGTCGGCGTTTGCCTGCAGCATCTCGGGATTCTCGTCGGTCGGCAAGCCTATGCGCGCGTGTGGCCGCAGATCATCGCCTGGCTCGACGCCCACGGCTGACGAACGACGGGGCGGCGGCCTGGGGTTGGGGGACATGAGGCGCATTGCAGCAGTTCGCGATCCGATCCGCGCCGAAGGCTCCAGATTTTCTCGGCAAGGAGCGCCTCAGGGCCTCTCCAGCGCACAGTGCGCCAGAGCGATGGCGAGCAGGGGGCCTCTGACCCGGCGTATCGAAACACAAGGGCAAGCCCGGCCGCCAATTAAGGTTTCTTTCGCAGCGCAGCGCTGCTATGCCCGCGACAACCTCATTCACGGCCCCTGACCCGGGGCCAGCCGGAAACCTATGACCACCCACCCGATCGAAAACATCCGCAATTTCTCCATCGTCGCCCATATCGACCATGGCAAATCCACGCTCGCCGACCGGCTGATCCAGCAGACGGGGACGGTGGCGGAGCGCGATATGGTCGAGCAGGTGCTCGACTCCATGGACATCGAGCGCGAGCGCGGCATCACCATCAAGGCGCAGACGGTGCGCCTGGAATACAAGGCCAAGGACGGCAAGACCTACATCCTCAATCTGATGGATACCCCCGGCCACGTCGACTTCGCCTACGAGGTGTCGCGCTCGCTCGCCGCTTGCGAGGGCTCGCTGCTGGTGGTCGACGCCAGCCAGGGGGTCGAGGCGCAGACGCTCGCCAACGTCTATCACGCGCTCGACGCCGGCCACGAGATCGTGCCGGTGCTCAACAAGATCGACCTGCCCGCCGCCGAGCCGGAGCGCATCAAGCAGCAGATCGAGGACGTCATCGGCCTCGACGCCTCCGAGGCGGTGCCGATCTCGGCCAAGACCGGCCTCAACATCGATCTCGTGCTGGAGGCGATCGTTCAGCGCCTGCCGCCGCCCAAGGGCGACGAGACGGCGCCGCTGAAGGCGCTGCTGGTCAACTCTTGGTACGACGCCTATCTCGGCGTCGTCGTGCTTGTGCGCGTCATCGATGGCGTGTTCAAGAAGGGCATGCGCATCCGCATGATGGGCGCGGACGCGCATTACGAGGTCGATCGGCTCGGCGTCTTCCGCCCGAAGATGACCGAGGTCGCCGAACTCGGCCCCGGCGAGATCGGCTATATCACCGCGCAGATCAAGCAGGTCGCCGACACCCGCGTCGGCGACACCATCACCGACGACAAGCGCCCGACCGCCGAAGCGCTGCCCGGCTTCAAGCCGGCGCAGCCGGTGGTCTTCTGCGGTCTCTTCCCCGTCGACGCCGCCGATTTCGAGGCCTTGCGCGCGGCGATGGGCAAGCTTCGGCTCAACGACGCGAGCTTCTCCTTTGAGATGGAGACCTCGGCGGCGCTCGGCTTCGGCTTCCGCTGCGGCTTCCTCGGCCTGCTGCATCTCGAGATCATCCAGGAGCGGCTGGAGCGCGAGTTCAATCTCGACCTCATCGCCACCGCGCCCTCGGTGATCTATCGCATCGCGCTGACCGACAAGAGCATGATCGAGCTGCACAATCCCGCCGACATGCCCGACGTCGTCAAGATCGCGGAAATCCAGGAGCCGTGGATCAAGGCGACGATCCTGACGCCCGACGATTATCTCGGCGCGATCCTGAAATTGTGCCAGGACCGGCGCGGCACGCAGGTCGATCTCAATTACGTCGGCAAGCGCGCGATGGTGGTCTACGAGCTGCCGCTCAACGAAGTCGTGTTCGACTTCTACGATCGCCTGAAATCGATCTCCAAGGGTTACGCCTCGTTCGACTATACGCTGACCGACTATCGCGCCGGCGATCTCGTGAAGATGTCGATCCTGGTCAACGGCGAACCGGTCGACGCGCTGTCGATGCTGGTGCATCGCGACCGCGCGGATTCGCGAGGCCGCGCAATGGTGGAGAAGCTGCGCGAATTGATCCCGCCGCACATGTTCCAGATTCCCATACAGGCGGCGATCGGCGGCAAGATCATCGCGCGCGAAACGATCCGCGCCCTGCGCAAGGACGTCACCGCCAAATGCTACGGCGGCGACGCCACCCGCAAGCGCAAGCTGCTGGAAAAGCAGAAGGCCGGCAAGAAGAAGATGCGCCAGTTCGGCAAGGTGGAGATCCCGCAGGAAGCGTTCATCGCGGCGCTGAAGATGGACGATTGAGGGCGAGGCGGCCGACGATCGCGGGCGAGAGCACGCTGTCCTTAGATTAGGCCAAGCCTCTGCCGTCATCGCGAGCGAAGCGTGGCGATCCAGAGATCGTGACGCCTGCTCATTGGCCGTCGAGCGCCCTTGCGGATGTTGCGAGCGCCGCGAGCGCTATTGGCAATCTCGTCGATCCCTGGATCGCCACGCTTCGCTCGCGATGACGGCCGCGATGGGTCGACCTAAAGACAGCGCGAGCTAGCCCGTCCGAGCCTGTCGCTCGATCCAGGCCGCCGCGCCGCGTCCGGCGGCCGCTCCGGTGGCGAACGAGGCCTGCAGCAGATAGCCCCCGGTCGGCGCCTCCCAGTCGATCATTTCGCCGGCGACGAAGACGCCCGGCAGTTTCTTCAGCATGAACAAATCGTCGATCTCGCGCCACTCGACGCCGCCGGCGCTTGAAATGGCGCGCTCGATCGGCGCGGGCGCGAGGAGGCGAAGCGGCAGCGCCTTGATGCGCGCCGCGAGCGCGTCGGGCTCGTCGGGCGCCACGCCGGCTTCGCGCAGCAGCGCGATCGCGACCGGCGGCAGGGCGGCGGCCTTGCGCAAAAAGGTCGACAGCGATTGGCCGGGCCGCCGCTGAAGACGTTTGGCCAGCGCCTCGCGCGTCAGGTCCGGCTTGAGGTCGACAGTGAGGATCGTCGATCCCTCGGCTTCGATCGCGTCGCGCAAGGCGGCCGACAGGGCGTAGACAGCGCCGCCCTCGATGCCGCTTGCGCCGATCATCGCCTCGCCGCGCACGCGCGCCTTGCCGTGAGAAAGCGCGATGGCCTTGAGCGGATGGCCGGCGAAGCGCTCTCGAAAGGCGGGCGACCAGTCGACGACGAAAGCGCAATTGGCGGGGCGCAAGCGCGCGACGGCAATTCCAGCGGCGCGCAAGATTTCGACCCATGAGCCGTCGCCGCCGAGCCGAGGCCAGGAGGCGCCGCCGAGCGCGAGGACGATTCCCTCGGCTTCGACCTCCTCGACGCCCTCGGGCGCGGCGAAACGAACGCGCCGGTCTTCGCCGAAGCCTATGAGGCGGCGGCGTGGACGAAGCGCGACCCCGAGCGCCTCGAGGCGTCGCAGCCAGGCGCGCAGCAACGGCGTCGCCTTGAAACTCCGGGGGAAGACGCGGCCGCTGGAGCCGACGAAGGTCTCTTCGCCCAGCGCCGCGCTCCAGGCGCGCAGAGCGTCGGGCGAGAATCGCTCGATGGCCGGCCGCAGCCGCTCCGCCGCCGCGCCGTACCGCGTCATGAAACGCTCGAACGGCTCGCTGTGCGTGAGATTGAGGCCGCCGCGCCCCGCGAGCAGGAATTTTCGCGCCGGCGAAGGCGCTGCGTCGTAGACGGCGACGCGATGCCCGCTCGTCGCGAGAACCTCGGCCGCCATGAGGCCGGCGGGCCCCGCGCCCACGACGATTGCGCTTGTCGCCCATGAAGTCGATCGATCCGATTTCACCGATGGCCTTTCGTTGAAGGGCGAATGTCGATCTCGAGCGCGAGCGGCGTCATCGCGACGGCGATGACGCCGTCGCTCGGCGAAGAGATGCGCCCGACGTCTCGCGCAGCGACGCGGTTGTAATTTATCTCAATCGCCCGATAGTGACGGGATTCGCGCGCAAGCGTCAAAGCGTCGCGGAGGGCCGTTTGCGACGAATTTCGTCGGATGCCGCCGTCGGCTCTGGCGTCGACGGCGAATTTCGACGAAAACAACTCGCAAGCGGCGCCGGCGCGGGCCGAATGCCGGAAAAAACGCCTCGCGTTGGCGGGGGGAAGCCATCCACGCGGCCGCAAGGGCCGAGAAACGGAGTTCGAAATGGATTTGGGCATCGCCGGGCGCAAAGCGATCGTCTGCGCATCGAGCAAGGGGCTGGGCCGGGCCTGCGCAATGGCGCTGGCGCGGGCGGGCTGCGTCGTGATCGTCAACGGCCGCGATTTGGCGATTCTGGAGGCGACGGCGCACCAAATTCGCGAAGCGACGGGCGCCGAGGTCGCTTCGGTCGCCGGCGATCTCGATGCGCCGGAGGTCCGCGCCGCCCTGCTCGACGCCTGTCCGGAGCCCGATATTCTCATCAACAACAACGGCGGCCCGCCGCCGGCGCCGTTCGCCGAGCTGACGCGCGAGAACATCTTGCGCGGCATCGAGTCCAACATGCTGACGCCGATCGCGCTCATTCAGCAGGTCGCGCCGGGCATGGCGCAGCGGCGTTTCGGGCGCATCGTCAATATCACCTCCGCGTCGGTGCGCGCGCCGATTCCCGGCCTCGACGTTTCTTCCGGCGCGCGCGCCGGCTTGACCGCGTTCATCGCGGCGACCGCGCGCGCGCTCGCCAAAGACAACGTGACCATCAATTCGATCCAGCCCGGCGCCTTCGACACCGACCGGCTTCGCCCCGGCCTGCTCAAGCGCGCCGCAGCGATGGGCGCCGATCTTGCGGCGGCGCGCGCCGAGCGCGAAGCGACGATTCCCGCCCGCCGGTTCGGCGCGCCGGACGAATTCGGCGCTCTGTGCGCCTTTCTTTCGAGCGCACAAGCAGGCTACATCGTCGGCCAGAATATTCTCATCGACGGCGGGGCCTTTCCCGGCGCGTTCTGAAACGGTTCGATGTTCTTAGGGATTGCGCTCAAGGTCGCGGCGACGTTCGCGTTCGCCGCGATGTCCGCCTTGATCAAAACGGCCTCGCCGATCTTTCCCGTCGGCGAGGTCGTGTTGTTTCGCTCGCTCTTCGCCTTGGCCGTGCTGGTCGCCTGGCTGGCTTGGCGCGGCGAGTTCCCGCGCGCGCTGCATACGAGACGAAAGCTCGGCCATATCGGGCGCTCAATCGCCGGATCGGGCGGCATGTTCGCCAATTTCATCGCGCTATCGCTGTTGCCGCTCGCCGACGCCACCGCCCTCACCTTCGCCACGCCGCTGATCGTGGTTCCCCTGGCGGCGCTGACGCTGGGCGAAACCGTGCGCTTCTACCGCTGGGCGGCGGTGGCGCTCGGCTTCGTCGGCGTCATCGTCATGCTGTCCGACCATCTCGGTGAGGGCTTAAGCAATTCGGCGGCGGCGGCGCGCTCCTCGATGGGCGCCATGATCGCCCTGGCCGGAGCCGTCAGCTCGGCGGTGGCGATGATTCAAACGCGTCGACTGACGCAATCGGAGCCGACCGGCGCGATCGTCTTTTATTTCTCCTCGCTGACGGCTGCGGTCAGCGCGGCGCTGCTCGTGGTCGCCGCGCTTTGGCCCGCGGAGGCGCCCGGCGCCGCCTTCATGGCGGGGCAGCGATTCGCAGCGCCCTCGCTCGGCGAATTCGTTCTGCTCGGCTCGATCGGCGTTCTCGGGGGAACCGGGCAGATCCTGATGACGCACAGTTACCGTTTCGCCGACGCCTCGGTCATCGCGGCTTTCGATTATGTCGCGATGATCTGGGCCGCGGCGCTGGGCTATGCGGTCTTTTCCGAGACGCCGTCGCCGCGGATTTTGTCGGGGGCGGCGATCGTCGCGGGCGCCGGCGTCTTCGTGCTCTGGCGCGAGCATTCGGCTCGGCGCATCCGCCGGGCCGCCGTGGCCGCGATGCAGGGCGAGACGGCGTGAGGCGCTTATCGCGGACAAATCCGTTCGATATTCCGGACGTCTTGGCCTATAAGAGAGCGGAATATCTCCGGGGATTGCCGACATGGGCGTTGAGGGCAAGGACAAAGCCAAGGTTCTGGAAGCGGGCGCGGCGGCGCTCTCCAACCAATTGGGCCGCACCGTTCTGAAGCTGCGCAAGGGCTACGGCCTCTCGCTCGCCGATCTCTCGATCCAGTCGGGCGTCGCCAAGTCGATCATTTCCCAGATCGAACGCAACGAGACCAATCCGACCCTGACCACGATCTGGCGGCTCGCCCATGCGCTCGACGTTTCCATCGAATCCATTCTTCACGGCGGCGAAGAGGGGCCTTTCATCGAACATGTGAGCCGCGGCGGCACGCCCGTTCTGCTGTCCGACGACGGGTTGTGCCGGCTGGCGGTCATCGGTTGGCTGAACACCGTCGATTGGCTGCAATGGTACGATTTTCACGCCGAGCCCGGCGGCGTGCTCGGCTCGCAGGCCCATCCCCGCGGCTCGATCGAGTGCCTTTCCGTCCTGGAGGGCGAACTCGAGGTCGAAGTCGGCGAGGTCACGGAGATCGCGCGCGCCGGCGAGACGTTGCGCTATCGCGGCGACAGGCCGCACCGCATTCGCAATCTCGCGGCCGCGCCGGCGCACGCGACGATGGTGTGCATCCTCAAGGCGGCGGTGAAGGATTGACTCGGCCGACCCCGCCCGATCGGCGCGGAATCGAAAGGCGGCTCGCGCTGATTTACGGCGCGGTCTTTCTCGTGTTCGGCGTCCAGTCGCCTTTCCTGCCGGTCTGGCTGACCGAGCGCGGGATCGGGGTCGCGCAAATCGGGCTGGTGCTCGCCGCTCCGCGCATTCTCCAGGTCTTCGTGGTTCCCGCATTGAGCCGGTGGGCGGACAAGCGCGGCGGAATCGTCGCGATGCTCGTCTTTTCCTGCCTGTCGATGACGCTTCTGTTCGCGGCTCTGGCGGCGACGACGGGGCTGACGCCGACCCTCGTCGTGGTCGGCCTGCTGTTTTTCGCGCAGAGCGGCGCCCTGCCGCTGATCGACGTCCTGGCCTTTGCGATTTTCGGCCCCGGGGGTCCGGCCGCAAGCGGCGCCCTCGAGGCGCCGGAGCCCCGCGCGCCGCCGTTCGATTACGGTCGCCTGCGCAAATGGGGCTCGGCGGCGTTCATCGCCGGCAATCTGCTCGCCGGCCTCTTTCTGACGCTGACGTCGCTGACCGCGGTCACGGTGTTGCTGACGGCGACGGCGGCGTTCGCGGCGGTCGTCTCGCTGCGCGCCTGGCCGCTGGATCGGTTGATCCATCCCTCGAGCCGCAGCGCCGCCGCCGCTGAAGGGGGAACGGGCTCGCGCCTGCTGCCGCTCGTCATCGGCGCCGCGGCGTTGATCCAGGCGAGCCACGTGCTGGTGCTGAATTTCGGCTCGGTCCACTGGGCGCAAGAGGGACATTCCGACGCCTTCATCGGCGTGGCCTGGGCGATCGGCGTCGCCGCGGAGACGCTGGTCTTCGCCGTCTTCGGCCGTTGGATCGCCGGCGCCGACCGGGCGGCGGCGATGATGATCCTGGGCGGCCTGGCGGCGACGGCGCGCTGGGGGATCATGGCGTTCGATCCCAGCGACCTCGTCCTCGCGCTCGCTCAGGCCGGTCACGGATTGAGTTTCGCCGCGACGCACGCGGGCACGATGCTGCTGATCTCGGACATGGCGCCCGCGAGCCGACGCGCGCAGGCTCAGGGTTGGATGACCGCGGCGATTTCCGGCCTCGGCGCCGTGCTGATCGTCGCGAGCGGACCGCTCGTCGTTCGCTTCGGCGAACATTCCTATGCCGTCATGGCGATTTTCGCTCTCGCCGGGACGCTTCTGGCGATGAGCGTTTCGGCGCTGCGCGTGAGGGACCGCGCTCGCGCTTCCGCGCCCTGAAGGCTTTGCGCCGCCGTAGCCCGCCAGCGCGCCGTTGGTGCGAGGACCCTTGACGCGGATCGGGGCCTCGCTCGCAGTTCTGCGGCGAGCGTGTCCGTTTCTGCCAAGACCCCGACCCCCTTCCGCACCATCCGGCGAGCACCGCGAGGACATGCCAGCACATTGGAGCACCGCAGCATACCGAGCACAGCGCGGAATCACCTAAGACGTTGAAATTACGATGCAATGCGGACAGTGCCAGATCGCGATGTGCGACGTTAATATGACGAGCTGCATGTGAGCGCGTAATCTGACAACTATAAATCGCGATATTTTACAACTGGCGACGCACAAGTAACTATCTAAGTCATTGAAATATCAGTATTTTGCATTTATTCCTATAACAGTCATCGTCGCTGCGGGGTCCAAACCCGAGGCGCGACGAGACAAGTGAGAAGGGCCGGGGTCCAAACCCGGCCCCGCCCATACGCTTTCGAAGCAGCGCGGTTTCAATCTTTGGAGGTAAAAATGGCAGCCGGGCGAGAGGCTAAAGCAATTACAAAAAAGCAGCTGGCGCAGAGAGAGTTGTTATGGCCGGGTTCGGAGCCATGGCTTTGGCATCGTCTGGCAAATAAAGGGTTTGCGACGATCCCGAAGACTATGCCGATCATCTTGCAAATCATGGATGATCTCAGCAATGGCAAACCGGTATCGTCGACCTATCTTGGTCTGTGGTGCGAGACCTGGGATAACTCGATGGTGAATGTTTCTAAGCCGCAGGACATGGCACACGCCGCGGGCTTCAGCGGCCAGCGCGCAGTTTACACTTGGGCAGGCCGGATGCAGTTGTTGCATAAGCTCCGTTTCATCGACATCAAGCCGGGCAAATCCGGAGACATTAGCCATGTGCTGATTTGGAATCCGCATCGGGTCATCCGGTGGCACCACGCGCAGAAGACGCCGGGACTGCTTGAAGCGAACTTCAACGGACTGCTGGAGCGCGCTCTGGACATCGGCGCGAATGACATGATCGACGATGTCGTGATCCCGACGCCTTGGGCTCCGGTTGCTCCTGCGGCTGCGTAGAGAAGCCCAGAGGTTTAGAGCCTTATACGGCCTGTCCCTTTTCGACAGCCAGACGCACTCCCCAAGGTGCAGCGTGGAGGACTTACATGAACCAAGAAATCATAAATCTTCTTCAGGCGGCAGTCGAATGCAGTGTTTTCCTCAATCCGACGGACCCTGGATTGACTTACGAAGAAATTCTTGAGGTCGGCGCGAGAGCTGGATATCAGGCCGGCGAAGTTGGAGATGCGGCGCCCCACGCTGGCACGCGATACGTCGGTGTCAAAAGAATACTTCCTGACCAACGCCTTTGCGCGTCTTGGGCCTTTTTTTTCCATGAGGAGCCCGAGTACCGGAATTTTGACGCCTTCGATTTTGTCGTCAAGGAACTCAATGCCAGAGTGAGAGCCGACGGCGCACGGAACGCACAGCTTGAACGAAATCTTGTTGTGGCGCGCGCTCTAGCAAAGGCAATTCCGCGCAACGATATCGAACTCGCTATCACCTATCAAATTATGGCTGGGCTGCTTGTTGAAAAAGACGGTGTTGTGAAGTTTTCGCAAAGCCACAGCGTACAGGGGCTTCCCAGCGAGCAGCGTCAAGCGATAAGCCGGGGGCAGCCAATGCGCAAACCCGCTCGTGCTCGCGCCTATCCTATCGTCAAAGACATCATCGAACGGCGGACGGATGGGCGGCCGAAATATGTCGAACCTCTCGACGCGTTTGCTGAGGAACTTAATAAGCTGGGCTACGGGGCGTTCCGGCTTTGGTGGACACAAACCGTCGCGGAGCTTCGCCACGGTGACACATATTCCTCGCCCGTTTCGACCTCGGTGCTGGCCGCAGCGCTTATCGAAGGCGCGCTTACGTTCGTTGTCAAGCATGCGCGCAACCTCCGCCTCGGCGTTTTCCTTTCGAAAGATTTCGACCGAGACCCGAGGACGTGGAAGATTGATGATTTGGTAGCGAGTGCCGCCTCCGGCAGCGAGGCCGCCATACTTGATGTGCAGACGAAGAATCGGGCGGAAACACTCATTCGGATTCGACAGCGAATTCATGCCGGCCGGATGCTTTCTGATTTTCCGGGCGGCGTGCCGGACATCCGTCCCGAAGAAGCGCGAGACGCGAAGGCGACCGCAGAGCAGGTGGTGCGTCGCGTACTCGACTGGTTGCAGAAATTCCCTCCGACTTGAATAAAAAAACTGATCTCACGGAAAGATGAAAGGACGGTCAGAGGCGGGCGTCGTTTGTCAGCTTTTCACCATTTCGCCCCGCGAATCGGGAAGTCGCCGATTCGCGCCGCTTTTGTCCCCGCTTTGAACGCGCGATCCCGCGCCGGGATCGTCGGCGCCAGCCGACGTTGATGACGGGGAAACCATAAACTCCGGTCGGACCCGTCGATCGCTCACAAGCGCTTGTCACTGCGCGCGATTCTCGCCCAAATCGACAATCTCACAATTCGTGCGCGCTTTGTCCCGCCTTTCGTCCGATGCGCGCCATTTCGAGGCGCGCCGCCGAACAGGGCGCCGCAAAGCGGTAACCAACGGCGTTCGCCGTCGACGTCGATCGAGAATCGACTCGCTTTTCCCGCAAAAAGCGGATTCGCTTCGCGCGTCGCCAATTCGTGCCGGTTTTGTTTCCGCTCCCGCCGTCCGGTCCCGTCACGAAACGCGGCGCCGGGGTGTGGTTTAAGGGCGAGGCGCGCTCTGGCGGCCAGTCCCGCGCCGGCTCTCGCCTCGCCCCGCCTCGACAGGGCCGGCGCGCCCGGCTATGAGCCTGGAGTTCAAGCTTTGTCACGCGCGCGACGGACCGCGAATGTCGATTTCCGCGTTTCGCGACCCTCCCTGAGCGCCAGAATTCGAGCGCCCGATGCCGACGGCTCCTGCCATCACGAGCGAAAAGACCGCCGGCGGCGTTCGCCTGGCGTTGGCCGGGGGCTGGACGGTCAACGCTGGGTCGCAACTGGAGAAGCGCGCGAACGCTCTGTTGGCTGCGGCCGGCGGCGCGCGCGAGGCGACGATCGATCTTTCGCAAATCGATCGCATGGACACGGCGGGGGCGTGGGTCATCGATCGCTCGCGCGAATCCTTGGTTGCGCGCGGCGTCGCGGCCCAATTCGTCGGCGCGCGGCCCGAGCACGCGATCTTGCTGCGCGAGGCGCATTTTCGGCCGACCGAGGCCCCGGGGCACCGCGAGATGCTCACCCTGACGTCCTTGGTCGCCGACATCGGCGAAAGCGTTTTCACCGCAGGCGCCGATCTCATCGGCGGCCTGGGATTTCTCGGCCGCATGGTCAGCGTCGGGGCGATCGTCGCCGTTCGCCCCCGGCGTTGGCGCTGGACGCCGACGGTGTACCATCTCGAGGCGTTCGGCCTGCGCAGCGCTCCGATCATCCTGCTGATCAATTTTCTCGTCGGCGCCATCGTCGCCCAACAGGGCATCTTTCAATTGGCGCAATTCAACGCGACGCCCTTCACCGTCGACCTGATCGGCATTCTCGTATTGCGCGAGCTCGGCGTGCTCTTGACCTCGATCATGATCGCCGGCCGTTCGGGCTCCGCGATCACGGCGGAAATCGGCGCCATGAAGATGCGCGAGGAAGTCGACGCGCTGATGGTGATGGCGCTCGATCCCATGGAAGTCTTGATCCTGCCGAGGGTCCTGGCGCTGATCGCCGCGCTGCCGCTGCTCACGTTTCTGGCGGATATGTCCGCGCTTTTCGGCGGCCTATGCGTGTCCTGGGTTTATGGCGGGATCAGCCCCGTCGTGTTCGTCGAGCGCCTGCACGACGCCATCGCCCTCAGCACATTCGAGGTCGGCCTGATCAAGGCGCCGTTCATGGCGCTGGTGATCGGCCTGATCGCCTCGATCGAAGGCTTCGCGGTGGGCGGCTCCGCCGAGTCCTTGGGCCAAAAAGTGACGGCCTCCGTCGTCAAATCCATCTTCATGGTCATCGTCTTCGACGGCATTTTCGCCATGTTCTTCGCGGCGGTGCGGTTTTGACCGCAAACGCCGGCGATCCCGGCGCCGCGCCGTCGGCGCCCTCCGGCCTGCCGGGTCCCGCCGGCGAGGCGCCCCACGAGGTGGTGATCCGGGTGCGCGGGCTCAAAGTCGGCTTCGGCGACCATCTCGTCATGAACGGCCTCGATCTCGACATCTACCGCGGCGAAGTGCTCGGCTTCGTCGGCGGTTCGGGCTCCGGCAAGTCGGTCTTCACGCGCGCGGTTCTCGGTCTGTTGCCCAAGCGGGCGGGCCTGATCGAGGTTTACGGCCAGAATGTCGACAAGCTCTCGATCGCCGAACGCGAACGCGTCGAACAGCGCTGGGGCGTCCTGTTCCAGCAGGGCGCGCTGTTCTCGAGCTTGACGGTCTTGCAAAACATTCAGGCGCCGATGCGCGAGCATCTCGATTTGTCGCCGCGGCTGCGCGACGAATTGGCGATGCTGAAAATGGACCTCGTCGGCCTGCCCGCCGACGCCGCCGGCAAGCTTCCGTCCGAACTTTCCGGCGGCATGATCAAGCGCGCGGCGCTGGCGCGCGCCCTGGCGCTCGATCCCGATGTGCTGTTTCTCGACGAGCCCACCTCGGGGCTCGATCCCATCGGGGCGGGCGAATTCGACGAACTCATCGCTACGTTGCAGCGCACGCTGGGCCTCACCGTCTTCATGGTGACCCACGACCTCGACAGCCTCTACGCGATTTGCGATCGCGTCGCCGTGCTGGGGCAGGGGCGCGTGACGGCGATCGGTCCGATTTCCGAGCTCCTGCTCTCGCAGGATCCCTGGATCAAGGCCTATTTTCACGGAAAGAGGGGGTCGGGGCGCGAAGCTGTTCTCCATCACGCAACCGCCGCGAAGCGCGAGCCATGAAAGCTCGCGCAGGGTCATCGGGCATGACAAACCGACGCAAGGCGGCGATATTGGCGCGGTTCGCCGCTTCACGATGGGGCGTCGGCGCGAGAAATCTGCTATGCGAATCGGCATCGCAGGGCGGCGGACGGGTTCGGCGAGCGATTAGGGCGGCGAACGCGAAGCGTTTACGAGGGCGATAGGCGGCGATGGAGACCCGAGCCAATTTCGTATTGATCGGCGTTTTCACCCTGGCGGTGATCGCGGGGGCGTTTTTGTTCGTTCTGTGGTTCTCGGGTCTGACCCGGATTTCCGAGCACAAGACCTACGAAGTTCTGTTCACCGGTTCCGTTTCCGGGCTTTCGCGGGGCAGCGCGGTGCTGTTCAACGGCTTGCGGGTCGGCGAGGTCACGCAAATCAATTTCGTCGCGGAGGATCCGAGCCGCGTCCGAGTCCTGGTCGACGTCGAGGGCAGGGTTCCGATCAAGAAGGACACCAAGGCGCGCCTCGAGATACAGGGATTGACCGGCGGTGCGGCGATCGCGTTGAGCGGCGGCGCCCCCGACGCGCCGCCGTTGCTCGGGGTGGGCAGCGCGCCGCCGATCGTCGTCGCCGAACCCTCGGAACTGCAGAACATCATGGAGAACGTCCAGAGCCTGTCCGCCAAGGCCGAATCGGTGCTGGGAAAGGTGGACAAGCTCTTGACCGACAACGGCGCCGCTATCGACGACGCGGTCAAGAACGTCGACACGTTCTCGAAGGCGCTCAGCGAGAATTCGGCAGGAATCAGTTCCGCTCTGGCGGGATTGTCCGATTTCGGGAAGAAAATCGGCCCCCTCGCCGAGCGTCTACAGGTCGTGTCGGACGACGTCGACAAGTTGGTCCAGGCGGTCGACCCCGACAGAGTGCGTCGCGTCGTGACCAATGTCGACACCTTTACCGCCGCCTTGGCTGACAACAAAGCGTCGGTCGACTCTTTGCTGTCGGACGCCGCGTCCTTGGCCAAGCATCTCAACGGAACCTCGGCGCAGCTCGATTCTGCGTTGGCCGATTTCAACTCCGTGGTCAAATCGGTCGACACAAAGAAGGTCGCGAGCTTCCTCGACGGCGCCGACGCGCTCGGCCAGACCTTGCGCGAGAACAAGGGCAACGTCGATCGGACGCTGAAAAACGCGTCGGAGCTCGTCGCCAAGCTCAACGAATCGGCTGACAAGATCGATTCGCTAATGGTCAGCCTGCAGGGATTCGTCGGCTCTCCCGAGCTCAAGGGCCCGCTCGGCGAAGTGGGCGACGCCGCCCGATCGGTGCGGCAATTGGCCGAGGATCTGAACATTCGCACCAAGGATATCGCGGCCGGCCTCAGCCGCTTCAGCTCGTCCGGCCTGCGCGAATACGAAGCGCTGGCGATCGACGGGCGGCGGACGATCAATGATTTCGATCGCGTCTTGCGAAGTTTCGAGCACAATCCGAACGAGCTGATCTTCGGCGCCAAGCCGGCTCTGCCGGAATTTCACGGCGGACCCTGATGTCGGCCAGCCCGCCTTCAAGACAGGGTTGGGCGCGTCGGCGCCCCGGCGCCCCAAGAGCCGCGGCGGTCGCCTTGGGTTTGCTGCTCGCATCCTGCGCCAGCGGATCGGTTCCCGACACTTTTGACCTCAGCGCGGCCAGACCCGCGCCGGCGCGGCCGATGAGGGCGCAATTGCGGATCAACGAACCCATCGCCGGGGCCGATCTCGACAGCGACCGAATTCTCGTGCGCACCGGCCCCCAGGAAGTCGCGACGCTGGCGGGCGCGAAGTGGGCGGATCGCCTGCCGCTTCTCGTACAATCGCGACTGACCCAGACGTTCGAGAACGCCAATCTCTTGCGTCAGGTCGGCCGCCGTGCGTCGGCGCCCGCGGACTACCATCTCGACGTCGACATCCGAACGTTCGAACTCGACGTCGCTCAATCGCGGGTCGAGGTCGATCTGGCGGTCAAGATCGTCACGGTCGCCGGCGAGCGCGTGGTCGCGGCGCAAATCTTCACCGCCGAGGCGCCGGTCGCCTCGACCAGCGGCGCGGCGGTTTCGGCGGCGCTGGACGGCGCGCTTTCCTCGGTCATGACGCGCATCGTCGCGTTCGTCTCGGCGCGACTATAGCGAGGGATGGGAAGAGCGGACGCCGGGTCTCGGCGTGGGTCGCGCTCTCCCGATCGAAGCTCATCCCAGCCGACCCGACGCGTGCGCCAGCATCGTATAGACCTTGCCGGCGTCCGACAGGAGCGTCGCGCGCGATTGCGCGCCATCCCGGTCGTTCTGGCCGACCTTGGCCAGGAGACGTTCGAATTCCTGCGTGTAGCGCGTGACCGAGGCCTGGAATTGCGGATCAGTGCGGAATTTGCGGCGGATCTCGTCGAAGGTCTGCTGGCCCTGCGCCGTATAGAGCCGGCGGGAGACCGCCGTCGTGTCGCCGCCGCGCCAGCGATCCCACATTTCCGCCGCGGCCTCGGCGTCGACGAACTTCGCGATGTCCAGCGAGATTCCTTCGATCGGCTCGTTGGCGGCGCGGTTCGGCGCCGCCGGCGCCTCGTCGCGCGAGGCGGCCGCAAGAAGGTTCGACAACCAACCGGATTGATTGCGCTCGGCGATCGCGGGCGGGATCGGCGGCGCGCTCGCGGGCGCTTGCGGCGCGCGCGGCCGCGGCGGTTGGGGGACGGATCGCGCGGGCTCGCCCGCGACCGGCGCCGCGATGAGCAGTTGCCCTTCGTCGTCGCGCGAAACCTCGGCCATTCGGGTCGCTTCGACGCCGCGCGCCGCTTCGAGGCGCGCCGTCGCCGTCGCCTTCGTCGGGGCGGGCTCGGCGACGTCGAAATCCGCGCCGGACGCCGTGACGACGGCGGTCAATTCCTTGAGCGCTTTGATCTGGTCCGACACGACGCGACGCATCGCGCTCGCCGCCTCGCTGGTTTCTTCCGGCAGCTCGAAGACGCCGCGGCGCAATTCCTGGCGCGTCGCGTCGAGCTGGCGCTGGACGTCGCCCGCCATTTGCTTGACTTCGGCGACCGACTGGCGAAACCGCTCGGCGGTCTTGCTCATGACCTCGGACAACTGGGCGTTGGCCTGCTCATAGGCCGCCTGCAGCGCCTGGGCGGTCTTTTCTCGTTCCTTGCCGGCGTTCTCGCGGATCATCTCGAACTGGCTGGCGACGGTCGAGGCCGTGCCCTTGGTCGCCACCGTCAGCGCGGCGCTGATCTCCTGAGCGCGCGCCTGCGCCTTGCTGAAACTCTCTTCGAAGGACGAGGCGAAGTGGCGCGTCACCGCGTCGAACTCTTGGCTCTTGGCGGCGATGTCGGCGAACAGGTTTTGCAGGCTCGTTTGACGGTGCTGCAACGCCAGGTCGATCGTCTGCTGTTTGGCCGCCAAATCGCGCGAGACCTCGGCGAGCGCGGTCGTATGCGTCGCCATGCGATCGACGAGGGCGCCCGACTCGCTTTGCGTCGTCGAAGCCAATCGGTCGAGCGCCGTGACTTGCGCCGCCATCGCGCCGAGGGCGCGCTGCATCTCGTCGATCTTTTCGCCGAGGCCGCCCTGGATCGCGCCGAGCTTCTCGCCGGCGCCGCCGACGACCCGATCCAACGCGGCGCTGGCCTGGCCCAGGCGATCGAGAACCTGACTCAACTCGTTGCGCATGCGGTCGCCGGCCACGCTCAGCGCCGTCACCGACGCGCCGGCGTTGCGCTCGACCGCTTCGCGCAGCGCCGCGCCGGATCGCTCGACTTCGCCCGTGAGCCGCGTCAAGAGTTGATTGATCGTTTCCGAGGACTGCGACTGGGCGGCCTCCGCCGCGGCGCGCAACGTCGTCGTCGACGTCTCGAGATCGCCCGTCAGCCGGGTCGAGAGTTGATGGATCGTTTCGGTGGATTGCGACTGGGCGGCCTCCGCCGCCGCGCGCAACGCCGTCGTCGACGTCTCGACCTCGGCGCTGAGCTGGCCGGTCAAAGCGCCCAGCGAGCGGACGGAGCCGGCGGCGCTGGCGTTGATCGCAGCGAGCAGATCGTCGCCGCGCCGCTGCATCAATGCGACGAGATTCGACGTCTGCTGCTCGAACGCCTGCGCCGCGTGTTCGCTGACGCCGGCGATCTGGCTCGAGACTTGCGAGCCGCGCGCGCCGAGTTGCGTGATGAAATCCGCGGCCGGGCCCTCGATGAGCGTGCGCAACGCCTCGATCCGCGCGGCGAGACTGCCGGTGAGTTCGTCGCCGCGCTTCAGCATGGCCGCATCCAAATTCCCGCCCACGGCCGCCAGCCTTGCGGCGATCGCGTCCCGCTGGGCGGAAAGTTTGGCGACGAGGTCGTCGGCGCCGCTGGCGATCGACTGATGAATGGCGGCGCCGTGGGCGTTGACCGCGGCGTCGATCGCGCCGGAGTGCTCGCTGAGCACCGAGTCGATGCGCTCCACGTGCGCCGAAATCCTGTTCGAGAGTTCGGCGCCGCTGGAGTCGAATTGGGTCGAAAGCGTCTGCAAGGGCGAGACGACCTGGTTGCGGAAGCGATCGACGCTGCCGCCGAGCGCGCCGGTCATGTCGTCGAGCTTGCCCGCGAGAGTCGCGGTGATCTGCGTCGAGAGTTTCGACAGCGCTTCCGTCATGGCTTCCGCGCGAGCGCGCAGCGTCTCCTCGATTTCGTTCGACTTGGCGCCGATCCCTTGCGTGATTTCGCGTCCGCCTTCGCTCAACGTCTTCGCCGCTTCGATCGTGCTCTTGGCCAGCGTTTCGTTCAGCGCCTTGCCGCGAGCGGCCAATCCGCTGTCGATTCGCTCCAGCAAGCCTTGCAGGGACGCGGCGATCTCTTGCAGTTTCGCGCTCGCGCGGTGGTCGGCGGCGAGCATCCCGGAGTCGAAGAGCGCAGCCAATTCCTGGTTGCGTTTGCCGAGCCGCTCGTCGAGGGCGCCGCCGCGCGTAACGATCGTTTCCTCGATCGCCGACAGTTTGCCGTCGATTTGCGTCGCCAGCGATTTGGTTTCCGCCTCTAGGCGCGAGACCAGGCCCTGGCCGCGTTCGGCGAAGGTCGTTTCAAAGTTCGTCAATCCATCCCGCATGGAATCGTTGATGATGCGAGCGCGCGTCGTCAGCAATTCGGTTTCCGCGTCGAGGCGCGAGACAAGTTCCTGGCCGTGCTGGGCGAAGGTCGCTTCAAAGTTCGTTAATCCATCCCGCACGGAATCATTGACGACGCGAGCGTGCGTCGACAGCGCGAGCTCGACCACGGTGTGATGCGCGACCGCCGCGTTCTCGAATTCCGCCAGACGTGCGTTCGAAGCTTCTTCGAAGCGCGCATGGTGGTCCGTCAGGCGATCGTTGAGTTCGGCCTGCCGATTGGACATGATCGCGTCGATGGCTTCGACATGGGCGCCGAAGCTCTCTCCCAGGCGCGTGGCGTGGGCGCCGATTCGTTCGACGACGCTGTCGCCGCCGTCTCCCACCAGACTGTCGAGCGAATTCAGTTGCTCGTGAAGCTGCCGAGTTTGAGCGGTCAACGCGTTGACCAGCGCGCCGCCGCGCGCGCCCAGCGTTTCTTCGAATGTCCCGATCGTCGACGCCAGCGTGTCGTGCATGCTGTCGCCGGCGACGGCGATCGAGGCGACGGCTTCGCTCGCGACCGAGCCGAACTTTTCGCTGACGTGCGCGACCTGATCGCTCCATTGGGCCAGAGAGGCTTGCGCGGCCTCTTGAAAGCGCTCCTGGCTCGTCGCGCCCTGGTTCGCGATCGCTTCGACCGCCTGGCGCGTGGAGTTGTCGATCTGGCCGCTCAAAGCCCCCGCGGATTCGTCGATGTACCCCCGCAGCTGCGCATGGCGCGCGTCGAAATGCTCCGACCAAATGGCGCCGGCGGCGTCCAATACGGTGCGCGCGTCTTCGGTCTTGGCGCTCAAGGTGGAAGCCAGCCGCTCATTAGACGCGGCGAGCGCGTCCTCGAACGTTTGCCCGCGCACGACGATCGTTTCGTGCAGCCGCTCGGACGCCTCGTTGAGGCGCGAGACGAGCCCGTCGCCGTGGGTGAACACCGTCTCGGAAAGACGGCGGCCAGTGGCGTCGACGCGATCGACGAGGTCATCGCTTCGCTCGCTGAAATCTCGAGCCAAGGCTTGGCTGGCCATCGCCAGGCGCGTCGCCACGGCTTCGCCGTGCAACTGGATCGCGTCGACGGTTTGAGCCCCGTTCTCCTTAATTCGCTGGTCGATGTCCGCGATGCGGGCGATGATCTCATCCGCGCTTCGCCCGCTCGCGTCGGCGAGCTGCGCCGCGACATCGGCGCCGACGGCGGTGAGCGATTCCTGCATTTGGGCGCCCTGCGCCGCGATGCGGTCCACCGTCGCGGAACCCGCGCGGTCCATCGCCATGGCGATTTCCTCGGAGGAGACGCCGAGCGAGGTGGCGACGCGCTCGCCGACGTTGGTGATGCGTTCGCCGAGGCGCTCGGCGATATTTTCGAGATCGGCGGCGATCCCCTTATGCGCATCGCCTATGACGGCGCGCACGCGGCCGCCGTTGGCGACGATGGCTTCGCGCTGGTCGGCCATCTCGGCGATCAGCGAGCGAATGCGGCGTTCGTTGTCGGAATAGGCGCGCTCGAGGGTCGAGACTTCGGAACGGACGAGGGTCTCCAACTCGGCTGCGCGGGCCAGCGCCCGCTCGATGCCGTCCCCCATCGAGGCGATTTCCCGGCGGATCGCCTGCGACAAGGTGGCGACCTGCTCGCCCGCCACGGTTTCGGGCTCCGCCAGCCGCAACGCGACCTGAGTGATCGAGCCCGCCGAGACGCGCAATTCCTGTAGCCGGCGCGCCAAGGCGGCGAAGCCGAAAAGGAGGATCATCGGCCCGAGCGCCGCCAAGACGAGCAAGACGGTCTCAGGCCGCAAAACATAATCGCGCGCCGCCGCCAGATCCATTCCCGTCGCGGGATAGCGCGAAACCGCGTAGGCGACGCACAGTCCCAGCCAGACGACCGACGCGACGGCGGCCGCCACGAACGGGGCCCGGCTCGGACGGCGCGACTGCAGCGCCTGAACGATCGGGCCGATCGCGGGACGATCGTCGTTGGCCGGCGGAGTCTCCGCGCTGAGAGCCGGTCTGGCCTCCTCGGGTTGCGGCGGCTGGCGGCGAACGAAGAGGGGCGGCTCGACGGGCTCTTGCGCCGAAAGCGCTTTCGGCGGCGCGGCCAGCCCCGCAGGGACGGGAGGCAAGGGCCTGACCGGGGCGGGCCCGGCATCGGGACTGGGAACCGGGGGCGCGGCCCCCTCGACGTGGCTTTCGTCGGAGGACAAATTCAAATTCAAAGCGTCCTCGATAGCCGACATCGCCGCGGAAACCGCGTCCTGAGCCGTTTGTTTCTGCGCCATTGCATCCGCCTCGTTCGATCGATCGCGACAGGCCATGGCTGGTCGCGAAGCGCCCTTTTGTACGCCCGCCGCATGTGGCCTCGCGTCGGGGCGCCTGGAGCGTTAACCAATGTCACTCTACAGGTCGCCGCGCGAGATTGAAACATCTACGAAATCGCATCTTTGAAACGTCGTTAACGCTTCGGTTACCATATTCGCACAAGCTCGAGCGGCATGACGCGCGGCCCATAACAATTCTTACGGATTTCCGTGGAAAACTCATGGAATTCCGCCCATTTGGAGATGGCCATGTCCGCAATTCTGGCATCGACGCGCGAAAGCCCGGCCCGCCCCGCGTTTCCCCGTCTGAATGACTTGTGCGCCTGCGAACCCGCCATCGATCTCGTCCATTTGGCCCGCCAGACCGATAACGATACAGCGCTCGAGGAGGAACTGCTCAGCCTTTTCGACCGCCAATCGGCGAGCCTGTTGGCGCAATTGTCGGCCGGGGACGCGCCCCGTCGCCGCCGCGCCGACGCCGCGCACATGCTGCGCGGGTCAGCGCTCGCCGTCGGCGCAGGGCCGGTGGCGCGCGCGGCGCAAGCGGTCGAAACGTCGCTCGAATCCGCAAATGCGGAAGAATTCGAGATCGAAACGGCCGTGGCAGCGCTCGCCGAGGCGATCGCCGAGGCCCGGGCCGTGATCGCACGGTTGCGCGGCTGACGTCCTGCCGCGGCTCTTTGGCGCGGCTCCCGAAATTCGGATCGTGAAAACGCCCTTCCGTTGTCCGGCGGCGCGCTCTATGTAGGCGCGCGCGAAAACGGCCCCGCGGGCGGCCGGGTCCTCGTTCGCGCGCGGTTCGAAGAGTTCGCCAGACATAAGGAAGACGCTGTCCCCATGACAAAAGTGACATTCATTGACGCAGCCGGCGCGTCGCGCACGGTCGAGGCCCAGGTCGGCTCGACGGTGATGGAGACGGCTCTGCGCAATTCCATTCCCGGCATCGAAGCCGAATGCGGCGGCGCCTGCGCCTGCGCGACCTGCCATGTCTATGTCGCGCCGGAATGGACCGAAATCGTCGGCAAACCCTCGCAGATGGAAGAGGACATGCTCGACTTCGCCGCCGATGTGCGGCCAAATTCGCGCCTTTCCTGCCAGATCAAGGTCACCGAGGCGCTCGACGGCCTCGTCGTGACCACCCCGGCCAAGCAGGGTTGAACGCCATGAGCGAAGTCATCCACACCGATGCGATCATCGTCGGCGCCGGGCCGATCGGCCTGTTCGCAGTGTTCGAATTGGGTCTGCTCGACATCAAGGCCCATCTCATCGACATTCTGCCCAAGATCGGCGGTCAATGCGCCGAACTCTATCCGGAGAAGCCGATCTACGACATTCCCGGCTTTCCCGTGATCACGGGACAGGCGCTGATCGACAACCTGAGCCAGCAAATCCATCCGTTCGGGCCGACATTTCACTTGGGCGAAATGGTGGAGAAGCTGGAAGTGCTGGGCACGCCGGAGCATCCGCTGTTTCGCGTCGCCACCGACGCCGGCACGGTTCTCGAAGCCAAGGTCGTCCTGATCGCGGCGGGCGGCGGGTCTTTCCAGCCCAAGCGTCCGCCGACGCCGGGCGTCGAGGCCTACGAGGGCAAGAGCGTCTTCTACTCCGTGCGCAAGATGGAGCATTTCCGCGGCCGCCGCGTCGTGATCGCGGGTGGCGGGGATTCGGCGCTCGACTGGGTCCTTAACCTCTATCCTGTCGCCAGTCGGATCACGCTCGTCCACCGCCGCGACGAATTCCGCGCCGCGCCGCATTCGGTCAACGCGATGCGCGCTCTGCTGGCGGAAAAGAAGATCGATCTCGCGATCGCCCAGCTCGCGGGCCTCAAGGGCGCCGACGGCCAGTTGAGCGCGGTGACGCTGCGCGGCGCCGATCAGGCGACGTTCGACGTCGAATGCGACGATCTCCTGGCGTTCTACGGCCTGACGATGAAGCTCGGACCGCTCGCCGACTGGGGCCTCAATCTGCACGAGAACCTCATCCCGACCGACACCGAGAAATTCGAGACCAACGTCCCCGGCGTTTTCGCCATCGGCGACATCATCTCCTATCCCGGCAAACTGAAGCTGATCCTGTCGGGCTTCCATGAAGCGGCGCTCGCCGCGCAGAAGGCGCACCGCTACGTCTATCCCGATAAGAAACTGCTGTTCCAGTACACGACCTCGTCGACGAACCTGCAGCGCAAGCTCGGGGTAAGCTGAGGGGGCGGGGCGGGAGCGCTCCTCAATAGCTCGGGGCGGCCCGCCTTCGCCGCCCGCGCGTCGCTCTTAGGGGCTCGCGGCGAGGCAAGGCCGATCGAGCGCTTCGAGCGCCAGCGCCGCAAGATCGCCCGGCATTCCGTCGGCGCGCAACCCGCGGCGCGCTTGCCGTTGGGTCACGTTCGTTCGCGTCCGTCGGCGGCCAAGTCCCGATCCATTGACGCAAATCATGGACCGGGGCCGCCAAGCGTTCCTTACTGCGCAATCTGCAGGTGAGACTGGCGAGTCTTGCGGCCGCGCGAAGGGACACAACATGAAGGGCAAACTGCTCCAGGCGATCGCCGGCGCCGTTGTCGTCCTCATTCTCGGGGCGTCGGGCGCTGCCGCGCAGAGCCCATCGCCCGCGCCGCAGGCTGAGGCCGCTGCGCAACTCACCCCCGAACAGCTCGACCCGATGTTGGCGCCGATTGCGCTTTATCCGGACGGCCTGCTCGCCGACATTCTGATGGCGGCGACCTATCCGCTCGAGGTGGTCGAGGCCGATCGCTGGCTCGAGGATCCGCACAATGCTTCGCTCAAGGGCGAGCAGCTGACCGCGGCGCTCGAGCAGCAGAGCTGGGACCCGAGCGTGAAGTCGCTCGTTCCGTATCCGCGCATCTTGCATATGATGGACAGCAAGCTCGAATGGACCGAACGCCTCGGCGAAGCCTTCCTGGCCGACGCGGCGGCGGTGATGGATTCGATCCAGCGTCTGCGTCACCGAGCCGGATCGGCCGGCGTCCTGGTTTCGGGGCCGCAGGCCGTGGTGACGACGGCTGAGCCGGAGATCACGATCGAGCCGCCGAGCTCCGAAACCGTCTATATTCCACTCTGCGACCCTTCGCTTGTTTACGGGGCGTGGCCGTATCCGGCCTATCCACCCGACTATTTTCCCGACTTCTTCGGCGGCGCGGCTATCGGGGCCTTCGGCTGCGGATGGATCAGCGCGCCGATCATCGGGCCGCTATGGGGCTGGCGCCACTGGAATTGGCGCCGCCATCGGATCGACATCGACCGCGAGAAATTCGCCGCGCTCAATGGCAATCGCGCGCCGATCGGCGACGGCGTCTGGGGGCATGATCCGTCCCATCGCCACGGCGTTCCCTTTCGCGATCCGGGACTGAGCGCCCGGTTTGCCGGGGCTACGGCTTCGCCGGAGCGGCGGCGCGCGTTCCGCGGATATCCGACGGGCGCGATCCCGCAAATCTACGCGGTTCCGCGCGTCGGACCGATGCCGGGCGGCGCGCAGGCGCCGGCGAAAGGGGTCGTGGCGCCGCCTGTGGTCAGACACGTCCCGCCGGCCTTCGAATCCTTCGGCCGCGGCGCCGACGTGCGAATCCAGAGCGAACGCGGATTTTCCAGCCGGATGTCGGCGCCGACGATGGCGCCGGGAGGATTTGCGCCCCATTTCGCGCCCTCAGGCGGCCGCGCGAGGTTCCGATGACGAGACGCGGCGATCGAGACGAACTCCGAGAGGTCGAGATGCTGACCCCAGACCCAAGCGCCCCCGAGCCTTTGCCGCGGCTTTGGCTGGCCGGCCTCGTTCTGTCGGTTGCGCTGGCGGCGGCCAACCCCTTTTCTTCAGCCGGCGGCGGCGCCTTCGCCGCGGACGCGCGCACGTTTTCCTCGCCCGAACAGGCGGCCGCCGCCTTGGCAGCGGCGTGGCGGAGCGGCGGCAAAAACGAGATCCTCGCGATATTCGGACCTGCCGCCGAGCGGCTCGTCAGTTCGGGCGATCCGATTGCGGAGAAGGAGGCGAGGGAGCGGCTCGCCTCATCCTATGACGACGCGCATCGGCTCGAGACGGAGGGGTCGGACAAGGCGGTCATCGTCCTTGGCAAGGAGGAATGGCCCTATCCGATTCCGCTGGTCAAACGGGGAGCGGGCTGGCGCTTCGACGTCAAGGCCGGCGCGGAGCAAATCATCGACCGCCGGATCGGCCGCGACGAACTGAACGCGATCGAGGTATGCCGAGCCTATGTCGAGGCGCAACGCGAGTATGCCGCGAAGGATCGTCTCGGCGACGGGCTCCACGAATATGCGCGGCGGGTGGCGAGCGCCGCCGACAAGCGCGACGGGCTCTACTGGCCAATCTCGCAGGGCGAGGATGAAAGCCCCCTCGGCCCGCTCGTCGCCGCCGCCGAGGCCGAGGGCTTCGGCGCGGCGAGCGCCGAGGGCCGGGCGCCGTTCCACGGCTACTATTACCGGATTCTGACGCGCCAGGGAAAAAGCGCGCCGGGCGGCGCCCAGGACTATCTCGTCAAGGGGCATCTGACCGGCGGCTTCGCCTTGGTCGCCTTCCCCGCGACATACGGCGATTCCGGCGTGATGACCTTCATCGTCAACCAGGACGGCGTCGTGTTTCAGAAGAATCTCGGCCCGGACACGCTCCGTGTCGCGCGCCGCATGAGCGAATACGATCCGGATAAGACCTGGCTCCCCGCAATGCCGTGACGTCCCGCCCTGGTCAGGCCCCTCGCTTCACGGGTTCAGCCCGACGATCGGCGTCGATAAGCCGCCGCCGGCTCGCCGTCCGTAGCGACGGCGGGTGGCGCGAAGAGCCTGTGCAGCTCCGCGGCCGGTCGTGGGCGGCTGAACAGGAATCCCTGCATTTCGGTGCAGCCGAGGATTCGGACATGCCGCAATTGCTGTTCGGTTTCGACGCCTTCGGCGGTCACGCCAATGTCGAGGCTTCGGGCGAGCTGAGAGACGGCGCGGATAATCGCGCGCGATTCCTTCTTGTCCGGGAGCCCGGCGATGAAGGCGCGATCGATCTTGATCCGGCCAAACGGAAAAGTCAGGAGGTAGCTGAGCGAGGAGAATCCTGTGCCGAAATCGTCGATGGCGGTCGTGACGCCATAGTCGAGCAGCTCTTTCAGGGTGGCGAGGATCGCCGCCGTGTTCTCGATGAAGACGGATTCCGTGACCTCGATCTCCAGCCTGCCGGGCTTTAAGCGCGCCGCGCGCGTGGCGTCGGCCACCGCGCCGACGAGATTCTTGTCGGACAACTGAATCGTCGACACGTTGACGGCGACCCGAATGTCGTCCGGCCATTTCGCGGCCTCTGCGCACGCCGTTCTCAACACCCACTCGCCCAATGCGACGATGAGGCCCATGTCCTCCGCGACCGGGATGAATTCGCTCGGCGGGATCAGCCCGTGGTCGGGATGGTGCCAGCGCGCCAGCGCCTCAAGAGCGACGATCCTGTCGTTTCGAAGGTTGACGACCGGTTGATAATGCAACTCGAACTCGCCGTCGGCGAGCGCGGGCCGGAGGTCTCGCTCCAGTTCGATCCGAGCGCGCATGCGTTTGTTCATGTCCGCTCGGAAGAAGCAATACGAGCCGCGTCCATTGTTCTTCGCCTCGTAGAGGGCCACGTCGGCCATCTTGAGCAGCTCCTCGCTCTCGCTCGTATAATTCGGAGCGAGGGAAATGCCGATGCTGGCGTCCGCCGCGATTTCGTGGCCGTCGAGATGAAACGGCGCGCGGATGGTCTCGCCGATTCGCGCGGCGAGCGCCGCGGCGTCCGAGGGCAGGTCGAGCGAGGTCACAATGACGGCGAATTCGTCGCCGCCCAGACGGGCGACGACGCCGACGCTTCCCATGCAGTCGCGCAGCCGATCCGCGACGCCTTTGAGCAATTGGTCGCCGATCGAATGTCCGAGCGTATCGTTGATGCGCTTGAAGTGGTCGAGGTCGAGATAAAGGACGGCTAACCGTTCGCCGCGCTGGACGCCTTCGAGCGCCTGTTCGAGCCGCTTGAGGAAGAGCATGCGATTGGGCAGGCCGGTCAAGGCGTCGTGATGCGCAGTGTGCGAGATCTGCTGGAAGACGCGGCTCTTTTCGATGACGACCGACAATTGGTTCGCGATCTGATGGAAAATCGCCTGGTGCAAATCCCGGTAGGCGTTCTTGTCGCGGCTGGTGAAGAACAGGAAGCCGACGGGCCGTTGGTCGATGATCAACGGGCATGTGAAGCTGGAGCGGCCTCCTTCCGCAATGATCCGGCGCGTGGAGTTGGACTCCGGCCTGTCTCTCAGATAGGCCTCCAGATCATTGATGATCCGCGCCTGATTCGTTTGGAGAATTGTCTCCAGGCTGCTGCCGGCGAGGGGTTGAGAATATCCCGCCGAAATTTGCACCGGGCCGAGATTCGAACGAGCCCAGTGGGCGGTCAACCGGGCGCCGTCGGCGGAGAGAAAGGCGCAACCGATTCGATCGTAGGGGATCACACCGGCAAAGCCGTCGTAAACTCGATTCAAAACGTCGTCGGGCGAAACGCCCTGCTCGACGGTTTGGACGAGTTCGAAAAGGCGCCGAAGCTCCGCCTCTCGTTTGTTCAACGTGTCAGAGAGCAACAGAAGTTCATGGCCGAGTTGGGCTAACGGATCGCTCGTGCTGAACGGAAGCCTGGGGACCGGCCTTCCCGCGCGTAGTCGCTTCACCCAAGCGGCGTATCGATCGACGGCCTCGAAGTGCCTGTTCAGTTGCTCGTTAGGCTCGTGGGGAATCGCCACCGCTCGTCACCTGATCAGGCTGTTCGGCAAATCGTCTCGCGGCCGGCGCCGCGTTCGAGGAATCGGGCGTACGCACGATTGCCGCGGATTCGGCGCCCGCACAATAATTCTCGAAACTTAGCAATCGCTTAATGGCGGCGCGCCCGGCCTTGTCGGCCGGGCCGGCCTTGCTCGATCCGCTTCGAAGCGCTCGATTTTTCCGCCCAGGCGTGAAACAAACCCGTGCTTCTCCGCGTATCGGTCGCAGGCTTGCAAAGCCGCCGTCGAAGGATAGGTTCGTCGCCATGCCCCGGTTGAAAGCCCCCTGGAACGAACGCAACGGGCGCTTTTCTCTGGTGAAGGCGATCGTGTTCGTCCTCTTGTTCGCGCCGGCCGGCTGGATCCTCTACCAGGCGGCGACGGGAATGCTCTACCCGAAGCCGGTCACGGAGATGATCCATCGCACCGGCGATTGGGCGGTGCGCCTCGTCCTGCTATCGCTGCTGGTGACGCCGCTGCGCCGCTTCGCGCAATGGCCGAAGCTGATCGCGGTCCGGCGGATGGTCGGCGTCGCGGCTTTCGCCTACGCCGTCGCGCATCTCAGCCTCTTTATCGTCGATCAGAAGTACAATTTCCCTCACGTGGCGGCCGAAATCGCGCTGCGCTTCTATCTCACCATCGGTTTTGTCGCGTGGGCGGGCCTCGCCGCGCTGACCGCGACCTCGACCGACGCGATGATCAAGCGCCTGGGCGCTATGCGCTGGAACCGTCTGCACAAGCTCGTCTACGCCATCGCAGCGCTGGCGATTTTCCATTTCTACCTGCAGTCGAAGGTCGATGTTTCCGAGCCCGTGCTGATGATGGGATTGTATTTCATCCTCATGCTCGCGCGCCTGTTGCAGAAGTGGGCCTGGCCCGCCTGGGGCGTCGTCGTCGGGTCGGCGGCCGTCGCGCCGCTGGCGACCGCGCTGCTCGAGGCGACGTGGTACGCGGTGGTGCGCCATATCGACTTTTGGGCGGTCCTGAGCGCCAATCTCGATCCCGACATGTCGCCGCGGCCGAGCCATTATGTCGCGCTCGCCGGCCTCGCCTTCTTCTTTGTCTATGCCGCGCGCAACTGGCGGCTGCGCAAGACTTCAGCGGTCCTTGCCGGCGCTGAATAGGAACGGCGCGACTTCGGCGACGCCCGGCGGCTTGTCGATTGCGAACGGGGCGGGGCGGCAGACCGCCAGCGCGGAAAGGCCGACGCGCGCCGTGAGCAGGCCGTTGAGCACGCCTTCGCCCATGCGCGCCGAGATGCGCGAGGCGATGCCGTGGCCGACGAGTTGTTGCAGCAGGCTGTCGCCGACCGCCATGCCGCCGCTGATCGCGATATGCGCGCCGATCGAGCGCGCAAGCTTGATGAAGCCGAGGAAGCCCGGCCGGCCGCCGTAGAGTTCGGCGATGCGGCGCACCAGCCGGACGATCTGCGCGACGACGAAAATCACGTCGAGAACCGCGCGGGGGCTGATCGCCGTGACCATCGAAACGCGCCGCGCCGCGGCCGCGATTTCGGCCTGCGCCTTGACGTCGAGCGGGCGCAGCAGCGCGCGTTCGGCGATGTCGATGAGGTCGCGCCCGTCGATGATGGCGCCGCTGGCCTCGGCTACCTCGGCGCGCGCGCGCGCGGTTTCCGCGCGTCCCTCGTAGAGCGCGGCGAGCCTGGCCACCAGCGCGCGCGCCGCGAGGCGATCGTCGCTCGCTCTCGCGCGCGCCAGCGCCGCGTGCAATTCGGCGATGCGACTCTGGCGCGCGAGCGCGGCGATTTCGCGAATGGCGAGACCGACGAGGCCGACCACCAACAGCGCGGCGAAAACGGCGCCGAGCGCGCCGAGCGAGCGCGCTCTGGCGAACAGGCTCTCGATCAAGTCGCTCATCCACAGGCCGAGGCCGAGCGAAACGAGCCCGGCGAGGCCCGCCCAGACCAGCGTCGAGAGTTTCGGGCGCCAGCGCGCGAGCATTCCCGTGCGCTGCGCCGCTTCGACGGCGCGCTCGGCCTCGTCGATCGGCTCGGCTGCGCTTTTCTCGGGGACGGGCGCGCTTTGCGAGCGAATGGTCGCGGTCGGCGCCGGCGGCGCCGGCGCGCCGTCGACCGCGATGCGTTCGTCGTCCAGGCGGAAGGCGCGCGGGCGGGGGCGGTGTTCGCTCATGCCAGTTTGTCCCCGATGAGGAATTGCAGCGCGCGGTCGAGGCGAATGTGCGGGGGCGGCGCGCCGCGCGCCGTCACGGGCGGACGAAAGCGCACGAAGCGCCAATCGTTGTCGGCTTCGGGCAAGGCAATCGCGTCGCCGGCGAAGACCGCCTCGGGGTCTTCCGGCAACTGGCCGGGAAAGACCGCCGCCTCGGCCACGCCGTTGAAGACCTGCCCGTCGAGCCTCTCGCCCGCCTCGGGCACGCCGATGATCGCCTGGAGCGTCTCGCCGGCGTGGCGGATCTCGGCTTCGCGCGTCGCGCGGACGGCCGCGAGCGCGATCACGTCGATCTCCGCTCCGACCCCTTCGGCGCGGGCGATCGCCTTAGCCGTCAACGCGCGCAGGATCGCTTCCAGCCGGTCGTGGCTGGCGTGATGCAGATGGTCGGCCTTGGTCGCGGCGAAGAGAATGCGGTCGACATGCGGGCGGAAGATCGAGGCGAGCCGCGAGGAGCGTCCCGCTCGAAACGCCTGCATCACTCCGGTGAGCGCGTTTTCGAGATCGCGCAGCGCCGCTGGGCCGGAATTGAGCGCCGTCAGCGCGTCGACGAGCACGATCTGCCGGTCGAGGCGGGAAAAATGGTCGCGAAAGAACGGCCGCGCCACATGCGTCTTATAGGCCTCGTAGCGCCGCTCCATCATCGCCGCCAGCGAGCGCGGCGCGATTCGCGCCTCCTCGTTCAGCGGCAGCGGCGCGAAGGTCAGGGCGGGCGATCCCTCGAGGTCGCCCGGCATCAGGAAGCGGCCCGGCGGCAAGGTCGAGAGCGCGTAGGCGTCGTCGCGCGCCTTGCGCAGATAAGCGGTGAAGAGTTCCGCCGCTGTGCGCGCGGCCTCCTCTTGCGCCGCGGCGGCGGGGTCGAGGCCGCAAAGAAACGCGCGCCAGGGCGCGGCGAGCGGCGCCCGCGCCGGGGTCTGGCTCGCCTCGAGCGTCTCGCGCGACCATTGGGCGTAGGACTTGTCGAGCAGCGGCAGGTCGAGCAGCCATTCGCCGGGATAATCGACGATGTCGAGCGTCAGCTCAGAGGCCTTCGCGCCCCAGGAAGCCGCGCGCTCGAATTCGATGGTCAGCCGCAACTGCGAAATGCGCCGCGTCGATTGCGGCCAGCGCCGATCGGGGCCGCTCAAGGCGGCCAAGTGCTCCTCGTAGGCGAAGCGCGGCACCACGTCGTCCGGCTGCGGCTCGAGATGCGCGCGCGCGATGCGCCCTTCGGCGGCGGCGCGCAGCACCGGCAGTCGGCCGCCGGCGATCAGGTTGTCGACGAGCGCGGTGACGAAAACGGTCTTGCCCGCGCGCGACAGTCCGGTGACGCCGAGCCTCAGGCCTCCGCCGGAGAGAAAATCGGCGAGCGAACGCGCGACCACGCTCGCTTCGAAGGCCAGATCGGTGAAAACGGACAATGGAAAACCGGGGCGCGCGGACGACGCCCTAATTTAAGATGGCGGCAGCGAATTTGACAGGGGGATCGCGCGCGAAAGGGCCGCGCGCCCCCTCGCGGGGGCAGGGAATCGCGCCGTTACGCCGCCATCGCCGCCTTCAGGTTCTCGTCGATCTTGTCGAGGAAACCGCTCGTCGACAGCCATTTCTGCTCGGGGCCGATGAGCAGGGCGAGGTCCTTGGTCATGAAGCCGGCTTCGACGGTTTCGACGCAGACGCGCTCCAGCGTGTCGGCGAAGCGGGCGAGCGCCGCGTTGTCGTCGAGCTTGGCGCGATGGGCAAGGCCGCGCGTCCAGGCGAAGATCGAGGCGATCGAGTTGGTCGAGGTTTCCCGGCCTTTCTGGTGTTCGCGATAATGGCGCGTCACCGTGCCGTGCGCGGCCTCGGCCTCCACCGTGCGCCCGTCGGGAGACATCAGCACGCTGGTCATCAGGCCGAGCGAGCCGTAGCCTTGCGCGACCGTATCCGACTGCACGTCGCCGTCGTAGTTCTTGCACGCCCAGACGTAGCCGCCCGACCACTTGAGCGCGGAGGCGACCATGTCGTCGATCAGGCGGTGCTCGTAAGTGATGCCGGCCGCCGCGAACTTGGCCTTGAACTCGGCCTCGAAGATTTCCTGGAACAGGTCCTTGAAGCGCCCGTCATAGGCCTTGAGGATGGTGTTCTTGGTCGAGAGATAGACCGGGTACTTGCGCAGCAGGCCGTAGTTGAGCGAAGCGCGCGCGAAGTCGCGGATCGACGCGTCGAGATTGTACATGCCCATGGCGACGCCGGAGTCGGGGAACTTGAACACTTCCTTCTCGATCACCGTGCCGTCCTCGCCTTCGAAGCGCATGGTCAGGCGGCCTTTGCCGGGCACGAGGAAGTCGGTGGCCTTGTACTGGTCGCCGAAGGCGTGGCGGCCGACGACGATCGGCAGCGTCCAGCCGGGCACCAGCCGCGGCACGTTCTTGCAAATGATCGGCTCGCGGAAAATGACGCCGCCGAGGATGTTGCGGATCGTGCCGTTCGGGCTCTTCCACATTTCCTTGAGATGGAACTCCTTCACGCGCGCTTCGTCGGGCGTGATCGTCGCGCATTTGACGCCGACGCCACAGGCCTTGATCGCCTCGGCGGCGTCGATCGTGACCTGATCGTTGGTGGCGTCGCGGTGCTCGATGCCGAGGTCGAAATACTGCAGGTCGATGTCGAGATAGGGGTGGATGAGCTTTTCGCGGATCAGCTGCCAGATGATTCGCGTCATTTCGTCGCCGTCGAGTTCGACGACCGGATTGCTCACTTTGATCTTGGACATCGGCGGGTTTCCCAGCGTTACGGCGTTGCGCGGTAAAGTGGGCGCCCCTATAGCATTGCCCTCACGGTGGTCAAAGCTCTGCTTTAGACGCATTCTCCGCGCCGCCATCGCGCTCGCGGCGCGGCTGGAGACGGCGGCGAACAGCCGGGCCGGCGCGCGCGCGACAAGAGGGACAGGCATGATCGATCTCTACACCTGGGGCACGCCGAACGGGCGCAAGGTTTCCATCATGCTCGAGGAACTCGGCCTTCCCTATGCGGTTCATCCCGTGAACATCGGCCGCGAAGAGCAGTTCGATCCGAAATTCCTCGCCATTTCCCCCAACAACAAGATCCCGGCGATCGTCGACTCGGATGGGCCGGGCGGGCCGCTCTCGCTGTTCGAGAGCGGCGCGATCCTCACCTATCTCGCGGAGAAGACCGGCCGATTCCTCGCGCCGAGCGGGGCGGCGCGATACAAGGCGCTGGAATGGCTGTATTGGCAGGTCGGCGGGCTCGGGCCGATGTTTGGACAGCTCGGCTTTTTCGCGGTGCGTTCGACGGAGAAGGCGCCGCTGGCGATCAAGCGTTTCACCGAGGAGGCCGAGCGCCTCCTCGACGTGATGGAGCTGCGTCTGAGCGGGGCGGTCTATCTGGCCGGCGACGACTATTCCATCGCCGACATCGCTTGTTACCCCTGGGCGCTGGCGGCCACGACCTATCTCGCCCCGGCGCTCGGCGAAGTCGTGAAGGAAAAGCCGGAATTTCAGCGCTGGCTGAAGAGCGTCGGCGAGCGGCCGGCGGTGCAGCGCGGCATGGCGATCCCGAAGATTTGAAACGGCGCGCCGGCGCGCTATCTTGCCTGCGGCGACGTGAGGTTGACTATGGACGATTCCGAGCCGAGGACGCCCGCGGGCGGCCACAGCCATGATTTTCTCGGCGCCGATCACGAGCGCAGCGAGCGCAACCTCTGGGCTGTGATCGCGCTCTGCACGGCGATGATGGTCGCCGAGATCGGCGGCGGCGCGATGTTCGGCTCGATCGCGCTTGTCGCCGACGGCTTCCACATGAGCACGCACGCCGGCGCGCTGCTGCTCGCGGCGCTTGCCTACACCTATGCGCGCCGCCGCGCCGACGATCCGCGCTTCACTTTCGGCACGGGCAAGTTCGGCGATCTCGCGGGCTTCACCAGCGCGATCATCCTGGCGATGATCGCCGCGCTCATCGCCTATGAATCGATCGCGAGGCTTTTCGCGCCGACGCCGATCGCCTTCGCCCAGGCGATCCCGATCGCCGCGCTCGGCCTCGCCGTCAACGCGACGAGCGCGTGGCTGCTCAGCCGCGGCGGGAACGAGCATCACCACGGCCATGGGCATCCTCACGCGCACGAACACAGCCATGAGGAGAGCCGCCGCGTCGACGTCGGCGGCGCGACTTACGAATTGAGCATTTTCGAGGACGGGGTTCCCCCGCGCTTTCGAATCGTCTCGCTCGGCGCGCGGGGGCTCGACGCGGCGACGACCTCGGTCGAAATCATGCGCCCGGACGGGGCGCGCGAGAGCTACGCAATGGTCGAGCGCGGCGCTTTTCTCGAGTCCGAGAGCGCGATCCCCGAGCCGCACGAATTCGTCGCGTCGCTGCGCGTCGGCGCGCAGACGGCGATCTGCACGTTCGCCGAGCACGCCCACGTCGCCGGCGTTTCCGTTCATCGCGACAACAACATGCGCGCTGCAGTGATCCACGTGATGGCCGACGCGGCGGTCTCGATTCTCGTCATCGTCGGGCTTCTCCTGGCGCGCGGCTTCGGCTGGCTGTGGATGGACCCGCTCGCCGGCCTCGTCGGCGCGGGGGTGATTGCGAGCTGGTCGGCGGGCCTGATCCGGGACACCGGCGCGGTGCTGCTCGACATGAACCCCGACCGCCGGCTCGCGGAGGCGCTGCGCCGCGCGATCGAACGCGACGGCGACCGCCTCGCCGACCTTCACCTCTGGCGGCTCGGCCCCGGCCACCTCGGCGCCATCCTTTCGATCGAGACCGAAAGCGAGCGCGAGACGAGCCACTATCGCGAAACGGCGATGGGCGTCGGGCGCTTCTCGCATTTGACGATCGAAATCGCGCGTCGCCCCAAATCCGCGGAGCGCGAGCCGCGGCGCTTCGTCGCCTGATCCCTCTCGCGCCCCGCGCGGCAGTCGGTCGGGTTAAGCATTTGTGAAGCAATGTCTTGAGGGGTCGTTAACGGCTCGGGATTGATAATCTGAGCTTTATTCCTGACGGGCCGCGCGTGGAGACGCAGGTGAATCAGTTCGGCGACAATCCGTTTCTCAAGGACCGCGATCGACGCAAGAAGAGCCGCCGCGCGACGCGTCAGCGCGCGTGGGCCGATCCGGGAGGAATTGCTCCGGTCGTCGATTGCCTGATCGTCGGCGTCTGCGAGGAGGGCGCCGGCGTGGCGCCCTTGAATGGGGCCGAACTGCCGGACTCGTTCGAGCTGCAAGTCGACGCGACGAACGCCGTCGGCGAGGCGGAAGTGGTCTGGCGGAAGGGAAGCGCCGTCGGCGTGAAGCTCGCCAAGCCGAACAAGTCCTAGCCCCCGAGCGGCTGATCCGGGCGCGGCTCCCTTTACAATCGCAGGTGCGAAAGCGACGAAATCGCCGACGACGAGGTCGAGCGAAGGCCCGCGGTCGCAGGCGCCGACGGCCGCCGCGCGAGGCGCTTCATGACGGGCCGGCACAAAATTGCGAAGCGGCGAAATTTTGGGTTGACAGAAACGACTCGGGGAATAAATACGCGATTGTCGTCTGAAATTCACTTCGGCCGGCGTTCCTTAACTCAACTGTAGAGACATGGGCAGTACCATCTCGGGCGGCACGATCGCGGACAGGTTCGTCGATTCGTCGCCCTTAGACATCGTTAGCGTCCACGGGCCGGACTCCCGTGCGCGAGGCGTCTTGCGGGCCTGAGGCCTACAGCCCCCTCGCCTTCCGGCTTTGGACAAAACCAAGGATCGGAGGCGAGCCATGAACCAGCTCTCCCTTAACCCGATCGATCGCCATGTGATCGATCTCTCCGTGCGCCGCCAGGCGGCGTCGAACGTGCGTCGTTTCGACGCGGCGCGCGCGAACCTGCGCGCTGCGCCCGCCGGCCCGCTCGTCTGCCATTGGCGGCGCGATCCCGCGACCGGCGCGCTGCTCTGCGTCTGGGCCGTTTCCCAAGGCGCGCGCGAGCCCGCTTCGCCCGTTCCCTTGCGTCGCGCCAGCTGAAGGAGATCCCCAATGCACGACGGCCCGAGTAGGCCCGCTGGCGCGATCTTCAACGCGCGGGCGGGCGGTAAATCCAAGCTGCAAACCGAGTCCACCGCCTCGAGGGCGTTGCGAGACGAAGGCTTTTAAAGCCGTCCGGCTCGCTCCCGCGCCTCGAGGCACAGGAGACGAGCCATGACCATGATCGCCAAAATCACGGAGCCGGTGACCCCCGTCGCCCTCGGCGGCGCTTTCGCGACCGTTCCGCGCAACGCCGCTGCACAAGCATCGCCGGCGCGCTTTTGCGCGCCATCCCTCAACATTCACGGCCCCAGCCTCGTCGTCGTCGTCCCGGACAAGGTCGACGCGATCCTCGAGGCGTGCGGCGAAGTCGGCGCAACGGGCGGCTCGAAGCTGCTTTGGACGCTCGGACTTCTGCTGCTGATGGCCGTGTGAGCAAAAGGAGACCCGATTGAACGACGGCCCTAGTAGCCCCGCCGGCGACGTCCGCGACGCGTCGACGGGTTCCGATCCCGAAGTCCTGATCCGCAAACTCATCATCGCGCCGCCTGTGCGATGCGGGGCAAGCCCAGCCAGCTGATGGCCCTAGGCTTTCCCCACGTCGTGGCAGCGGCAAAGGAGCCAAGCCATGACCATGAAAGCCACCATCACGGAGCCGGTGACCTCCGTCCTCGACGACGCGCACATCGGCCATATCCACGGCGCCTTCGGCACCATCCTTCACGGCGACGTCGCCCCGCGCACGACCTGGAAGCATCGGCTTACGACGCTTCTCGCCATTCTCGGTCCCGGCCTGATCGTCATGGCCGGCGACAATGACGCCGGCGCCTTCTCGACCTACGGCCAGGCCGGCCAGAACTACGGCACCACGCTGCTGTGGACGATGGCGCTGCTGATCCCGGTTCTCTACGTCAATCAGGAGATGGTGCTGCGCCTGGGCGCCGTCACCGGCGTCGGCCACGCGCGTCTCATCTTCGAGCGCTTCGGCAAGTTCTGGGGCGCGTTCAGCGTCATCGACCTGTTCCTGCTCAACGGCTTGACCATCATCACCGAATTCATCGGCATCGCGCTCGCGCTCGATTACCTCGGGCTCGACAAGACTACGGGCGTCATCGTCTCCGCGGCGCTCATCATGGTCGCCGTCAGCACCGGCAACTTCCGGCGCTTCGAGCGCTTCGCGATGGTCCTCGTCTTCGCCAGCCTTCTGCTCGTGCCGCTCTATTTCATGGTCCATCCGCCGCTCGCTCAGGTGGCGCGCGATCTGGTCGTTCCGCAATTGCCAGCCGGCGGTAAGCTGAGCGACGCGATGCTGATCATCATCGGCCTCGTCGGCACCACGGTCGCGCCCTGGCAGCTGTTCTTCCAGCAGAGCTACGTCATCGACAAGCGCATCACCCCGCGCTTCATCAAATACGAGCGCCTCGACCTGTGGCTCGGCATTGCGCTGGTGGTCGTCGGCGCGGTCGCGATCATCGCCTTCACGGCGGCGACCTTCGCCGGCCAGAGCGAGTTCGGCAATTTCACCGACGCGGGCGGCATCGCCGCCGGCATCGAGAAATATGTCGGCAAGACCGCGGGCGTGATGTTCGCCATCGCCCTGATCGACGCCGCGCTGATCGGCGCTTCGGCGGTCTCGCTGTCGACGGCCTATGCGATCGGCGACACGTTTTCGGCGCGCCATTCCCTCCACCGCAAGGTCACGGAGGCGAAAGGTTTCTACGCCGTTTATTTCCTGCTGATCGCGGTCGCCGCTGCGATCGTCCTGACCCCAGGCTCCCCTCTTGGGCTGCTGACCGTCGCCGTGCAGGTGCTCGCCGGCGTGCTGCTGCCGAGCGCGACGGTGTTCCTGTTGCTGCTCTGCAATGACAAGCCGGTTCTCGGTCCCTGGGCGAACACGCGCTGGCTGAATTATTTCACCGGCGGCGTCATCGCCGTGCTGGTTCTTCTGTCAGTCATCCTCACTGTCTCGGTGCTGTTCCCTGACGCCACCAACGAGCAGGTGATCCTCGGCATTTTCGGCGGGGGCGGCGTCGTGGCCGTGGTCGCCGCGCTGGTGATCATGGCCT
Source organism: uncultured Alphaproteobacteria bacterium (assembly GCA_963842835.1). Taxonomy (GTDB): domain Bacteria; phylum Pseudomonadota; class Alphaproteobacteria; order Rhizobiales; family Beijerinckiaceae; genus Roseiarcus. The sequence continues at coordinate 246,502 of CAWJIB010000004.1, forward strand.
TGAGCCAAAACGGCGGGAACGGAGCGCCGGCCGAAGAGGCCGCCGCGGCGATTTCGCGCCACACTTGGCGCATGCCGCCGCTGGATCAGCTGCCGCCGGCGAAGCTGTCGCTCGCCGCCAAGACCTGGATGGGCGTGCTGCGACTCTATCTCGTCGTCGCCGGCGGACTGGTTCTGTTCCGGATCGTCATGTTGGCGATCGGACAACAGGGGTAGTTCGCTTCACGGCGTGAAGGTCGGCGCGATGCGGCTCCAGCTGTTGCGCGCGCCGGCCCCTTTTTGGCCGGCCGACGTTTGCAGGTTCGAATTGTCGCGCTCGCCAAGCGACAACTCCGAATGCGCTTATCCGCAGAGACCGCCACCCTGTCGTCGTCAACGCCGGGGCGGCGCGTGCGCTCGCATTTTTCCCGTTCTTCGAGCCGCTGATATGTCCATGCCTATCTATGAATTGGGATTGAACCTTGTTGAAGGCCGTCGGTCTGCTCGCCGGCGCTGGTTTTCCCCTTTACGGCGCGCTGTGCGCGGGCCTTGTGATTGCCTCCAACCTGATCCTGCGCCCGCTCGTGCGCGCGATAAACCGGCAACCCGTGGACACCAGCGAAGTCGAACTCACTTACGTCGTTTCCATCGTCTGCCGCGGATCGAACGCGCTCCAGGTGCGATCGCTTCTCGTGCAGGAGCTCGCGAACACGCCGGATATTCACTTCAGCGAACTCGACAGCGCGAATATCGAAGACACCGATCGCGTCCAGGTGACGGCGAAGATCACCTCCCATAAACGGCGGGAAATCGCTCTCGAATATGTCGTCGTCCGCCTCGCCGGGGAAAGCGGGGTCACGCGCGCCGGCTGGAGTTCGCAGACCCAATCGGTCTGACGGGCGGCGCCGCTTACGCCTCCGCGGCTGTGTCGCCCTCCAAGAACTGCTCCAGCCAGTGAATGTCGTACTGGCCGTTTTGCACGTCGGTGTTGCGCACCAGGGCGCGGAACAGCGGCAGGGTCGTCTCGACGCCGTCGACGATGAATTCGTCGAGCGCGCGGCGCAAGCGCATCAGCGCCTCGGTTCGCGTGCGGCCGTGGACGATCAGCTTGCCGATGAGGGAATCGTAATAGGGCGGAATGACGTAGCCCTGATAGGCCGCCGAATCGACGCGCACGCCGAGGCCGCCGGGCGGGTGGAAATAAGTGATGCGGCCCGGCGAGGGCAGGAAAGTTCGCGCATGTTCGGCGTTGACGCGGCATTCGATCGCCGCGCCCTGAATCCGCACGTCCTCTTGCTTGATCGTCAAGGGCGAGCCGGCGGCGATCTTGATCTGCTCGTTGACGAGGTCGATGCCGGTGATCATCTCGGTGACGGGATGCTCAACCTGGATGCGCGTATTCATTTCGATGAAGTAGAAAGCGCCGTCCTCGTAAAGGAATTCGATCGTCCCGGCGCCGACATAGCCGAGTTCGGCCATCGCGCGCGCGACGACGCCGCCGATCTCCTCGCGCTGCGCCGCGTTGAGCGCGGGCGAGGGGCCCTCTTCCCAGACCTTCTGGTGGCGGCGCTGCAGCGAACAGTCGCGCTCGCCGAGATGAATCGCGCGGCCCTTACCGTCGCCGATCACCTGGATCTCGATGTGGCGCGGTCTGGCGAGATATTTTTCGAGATAGACCGAGTCGTCGCCGAACGCCGTCTTCGCCTCGATCTTGGCGTTCGAGATCGCGTTGAGCAGTTCGTCGGCGGTGTGGGCGACCTTCATGCCCCGTCCGCCGCCACCCGCCGCCGCCTTGACGATGACGGGATAGCCGATGTCGGCGGCGATTTTGAGCGCTTCGGCGTTCTCGCTCACGGCTCCGCCCGATCCGGGCACGCAAGGGATGCCGAGCCGCGCCGCCGTGCGTTTGGCCTCGATCTTGTCGCCCATGAGGCGAATGTGCTCAGCTTTCGGGCCGATGAAGGCGATCTGATGCTCGGCGAGGATCTCGGCGAAGCGTGCGTTTTCTGAGAGAAAGCCGTAGCCGGGATGTACGGCGTCGGCGCCGGTGATCTCGCAGGCCGCGAGCAGGGCGGGCACATTGAGATAGCTGTCGCGCGCCGGCGGCGGGCCGATGCAAACGCTCTCGTCGGCGAGCTTGACGTGCATCGCCTCCTTGTCGGCGGTCGAATAGACCGCGACCGTGGCGATGCCGAGCTCCTTGGCCGCGCGCAGCACCCTGAGCGCGATTTCGCCCCGGTTGGCGATGAGGATCTTATCGAACATGCCGGGGGACTCCTCGCGGCGAGCGAAGCATCGTTGCGCGCGACGCCAGGCTCATTCGATGACCATCAACGCCTGGTCGTATTCGACCGGCGCACCGTCCTCGATGAGGATATGCGTCACTTTTCCGGCGCGCGGGGCGATGATTTCGTTGAACGTCTTCATCGCCTCGACGAGCAGAATTTTATCGCCGGCCTTCACCGACGAGCCGACTTCGACGAAAGGCTTGGCCTCGGGGCTCGGCCTGAGATAGGCGGTGCCGACCATCGGCGACTTCACCGCGCCGGCGAGTTCGGCCGGCGCGACGACCGCCGCTTCGACGGGCGGCGCCGGCGCGGCGGCCGGGATGGGCGCCGGCGCAGCGACGACATGGGAGACCTCGACCGGGGCATGGCGCTCGCGTGCGACACGCACGCGCATGCCGGCATGCTCGACCTCGACTTCGCTCAAGTCATGGCGCCCGGCGATCTTGGCGAGCTCGGCGACGACGGAAAGATCAAAGCCGCCGGCCGTGGGCTCGGCGGGGGATTTGCCTGACGGCTTCTTCGTTAGCACTCGCGGACGCCTCGCACCGGATCAGTCGAAAGTTACATCGGCGCGTCCTATAGCCCGGCCGGTCGGGCAAATAAAGGGCGCGGCGCGCCCTATCCCTTGCGCGCCCAGACGCGGGCGTCGTGAAAAGCCGCGCCGCCAAAAGGCGCGACGCTGTCGTCGCCGGTCAGGACGTTGACCCCGCGGCCGTCGAGAAAGGCCGACGGCGGCCAGACGCCTTCGCTGACGATGAGGCCGCGCGACAGGCCGGCGAACGACCGGACGTGCAGGCGCGTCTGGCCGCGCGCATTGCCGAGGCGCACGATTTCGCCGTCGCTCAAGCCGAGGGCGGCGGCGTCTTGGGGGTTTATCAGCGCGGTCGGCCGCTGCTCGCGCGCCAGCGAGGAGGGCGTCTCGGTGAAGCTGGAATTGAGAAAATTTCGCGCCGGGGACGTCGCGAGCTTGAATGGATGCGCTTCGTCGGCCGCTTCGTTGACCGGCCAGTGGTCGGGCAGGCTCGGCATATCGCGCCATGGCCCCTTGAGGCCGTCGCCGGAGAAGGGCGTCGAGGCCCAGTCGGCGCGAAAGCGGAACTTGCCGTCGGGATAGGCGAAGCCGTTGAGGTAATGCGCCTCTTCGAACGGCGGCTGACAATCGAGCCATTTCTTTTCCTGGAGTTCGGCGAGCGCGCCGCGGCCCGAAGCGCGCAAGGTCCAGTCGATGATTTCGCGCGGGCTCATGGCGAAACTGGGGTGGCGCGCGCCGAGCCGATCGGCGAGCGCGACGATCACCTCGTGGTTGGAGCGGCAGCCCTCGGGCGGCTCGATCGTCTTCGGCCCGAACTGCAGATATTGGTGGCCGCCGCCGGTGTAGAGGTCGTCGTGTTCGAGGAACATCGTCGCGGGAAGCACGATGTCGGCGTAGCGCGCTGTGTCGGTCAGGAACTGCTCGTGCACGCAGGCGAACAGATCGTCGCGCGCGAAGCCTCGCCGCACCTTCTCCTGATCGGGCGCGACGGCGATTGGGTTGGTGTTCTGGATCAGCATCGCCTTGACCGGGCCGCCGCCCTTGAGCGCCTCGCTCTCGCCGGTTAGCGCCGCGCCGACGCGGGATTGATCGAGGCGGCGCACGGATTCGTCGCGCGCGTCGAGCCCTTCGATCATGGTCTTGTCGAGTTTGAAGATTCCGCTGTTGGAATGGAAGGCGCCGCCGCCCTCGTGCGCCCAGGCGCCGGTGACGGTCGGGATGCACAAAGCCGCGTGCATGTTCGCCGCGCCGTTGCGGTGGCGCGAAAATCCGTACCCGAGACGGAAGAACGCGCGCTTCGTGCTCCCCACCAGCGCCGCGAAGGCTTCGATGGATTCGACGCTCAGGCCAGTGATCGCGCTCGCCCAGCCGGGATCGCGCGTCTGGAGATGGGCCTCCAATTCGCGCGGCGCGTCGGCGTAGCGCTCGAGATAGGCGCGATCGGCGGCGCCGTCGCGGAAGAGCGCGTGCATGACCGCGCAGGCCAGGGCCCCGTCCGTGCCGGGCCTGAGACGAAGCGCGAGATCGGCCTGACGCATCGTCTCCGTATCGTAGATGTCGATAGCGACGATTTTGGCGCCGCGCTCCTTGCGCGCCCGCGTCGCGTGGGTCATCAAATTGACCTGCGTCGCGACCGCGTTCGTGCCCCAGATGACGATGCAATCGGACTTGGCCATTTCGCGCGGGTCGACGCCGGCCATGCGTCCGGTCCCCGCGAGATAACCGGGCCAAGCGATGGCGACGCAGATCGAGCCAAAAAAGCGCGAATAGCGCTTGGCGTGCGTCAGGCGCTCGATCCCGTCGCGCATGACGAGGCCCATCGTGCCCGCGTAAAAATACGGCCAGACGCTTTCGGCGCCGAACCGGCGCTCGGCGCTGAGGAAATTTTCCGCGACAATGTCGAGCGCGTCGTCCCAGGCGATCGGCTGGAATTGACCGGAGCCCTTGGGGCCGACCCGGCGCAGCGGCTGGGTCAGCCGATCCTTGTGATGGATGCGCTCGGCGTAGCGCGCGACCTTCGCGCAGACGACCCCTGAGGTATAGCTCTGATCCGCCGCGCCGTGGATGCGCCCGATCCGCGCGCCGCCGATCACCTCGACGTCGAGAGCGCAGACCGACGGGCAATCGTGCGGGCAGACCGAGGGACGCCGGACGACGTCGAGAGGCGCGTTCATGAGCGGGGGATCCTTTGCGCCCACTGTGCAGAAGCGCCGAGGAGCCCGCAAGAGCGCGAATAAGTTGTGTCGATGACGATCTACAGGGAATTTCGTCGGAGACGTCGAATCAATTTTCCCGGAGACTCTCGCCCTTGGCGACATCGCCGCAGACGCGCCGAATTGGAGCGCGCCTTTCGCTTTGTGCCGATTCGCTTGCTTCCCCGCGGACCTTCATAGGTCTCCCGACCTTGGCGGCCCGCGATCGATTCGCGCTTCTCTTAAGTCAGCGCCGGCCCGTCTCGGCGGGAGCCTCCGGCAATCCCAACACGGAATAGCGCTCGTAGCGCTGGCCGAACGACTCGGCGGGCAGGGCGCCCACGGTCGCGGCCGACGCGCGCTGCGCGTCGAGGATGGCGCTGACGCTCCAGCGCCAGGTCGACATGTCGGACGCCGCCTGATCGGCGCCGACGCCGGCCGCGCCGAGGGCGAATAGAACGAGGGACAAAAGGAATGGCCTGAGCATGCCCGTTTCCTCTCCAACTCTATTGTCTTTATTGGCTTTTTTCCGGGGCGCTCGCGGCGGCTCGTGGGCGAGCGCGGCGGCCCGACAAGCAAAATTTACTGAATATCAATAATGTGACGGCGTTAAGGCGTTTTCAGTCGGCGGGCGGCTCGTCGCGTAAGAATTCGGCCGCCATCGCGCGCGTCACCGCCTTTCCCCGCGCCAAAGCCTCGCGGTCGAGCGCCGCGACGATCGCGCGCGCCGCGTCGAGCGAACGCTCGATGCGCAGCGCGACATAGGAGACGACCGACGGATCGACCATGAGCTGGCGGTCGCTGAACAATTTGAACAGGACGGCCTGGGTCAGGTCGAGATCCGGCGCGCCGATCGAAACGATCGGCGCCAGGCGAAGCCGCGAGAGGAGATCGGCGGTGTTCAGCCCCCAGGCGTTGGGCTGGGCGCGCGCGGTGAGGAGCAAGGGCGCGCCGCTTTCGCGCGCCAGATTCAAGAGGTGGAACAGCGCGGCCTCTTGAGCGCCGATGCGATCGGCGTCTTCGATCAACAACGCGTTGGCGGCGGCGAGTTCGACCAGCGGCGCGTGAGAAAGCGCCTCGGCGGCGATGACGCGCGCCGCCGCCTTGCGCGCCCAGATCGCGCCGAGGTGGCTCTTGCCCGAGCCGCTGGGCCCGACCAACATCAGCATCCGGCCGGGCCAATCGGGCCAGGATAGAATCGCGCGCAACGCCTCGGCGTTCCCCGGCGCCTCGAGAAAGTCCTCGCGCGCATAGCTGGGATCATGCGGCCAATCGAGCGTCAATTGTCGCGCTGGAGCGCTCACGGTCCCGTCCTCGCTGGCGCCGCGCCGCGGTAGAGCGGACTCTTGAGATACAGGCCGATCAGGTGGCGCGCGAGCACGCCGAGCGCCGCGGCGGTCGGGACCGCGATGAGAAGGCCGGTGAAACCGAACAAGCCGCCGAATGCGAACAGCGCGAACATCAGCCAGACCGGGTGCAGGCCGATGGATCCGCCCACCAGCTTCGGCGCGACGACGTTGGCTTCGAGAAACTGCCCGACGCCAACGACGGCTAGCGCGAGGAAGAACAGCTTGAGGCTCGGCCAACCCTGGACGAGGCCGACGCCGAGCGACAAGATCAGCGCGGTCAGCGATCCCACAAAAGGAATGAAGCTCAGCACGCCGGCGATCACGCCGATGAGAAAGCCGAAGTCGAGGCCGATCAGCGTCAGCCCGATCCCGTACCAGAGGCCGTCGAACAGGCAGACCAGCGACTGGCCGCGAATGAACCCGGCCAGCGCGGCGTCGATCTCGGAAGCGATCGCGCGCAGGGAGTCGCGGTAGTCGAGCGGCAGCCAGCCGTCGAGCGTCGCGATCACCTTGTTCCAGTCGACGAGCATGTAGAAGGCGACGACCGGCGTGATGACGATGAACGCGAAGAAACTGGCGACCGCCGCGCCGCCCGAGGCGAGCGAGCGCACGACGTTCAGCAGCCATTGCGCGCCTTGCCCGACGAAATCGCCGATCGACTTTTGAATCTGTTCGGTCGAGAGGGATGTGCCGAGCCCAAGGGAAGTCCGCCATTCCCCGCCGTATCGTTCGAGCAGCGCATTGCCTTCGTCGACCGCGAGCGCTTGCAGGCGCACGACGTAGCCCGGCAATTTCTGCGTGAAGCCGATCAGCTGATTGCCCAAAATCGGCGCGACGAGCACGAGAACGAGGACGTTGACAAGGACAAATACGGCGAGGATCAGCAGCGACGCGGCCAGCCGGCTGAGGCCGATCCGTTCGAGGCGGCGCACCACGGGATCGAGGAGGTAGCCGAGCGCGATGCCGGTGGCGAACGGCGTCACCAACGATCCCAGGACGTGCAGCAAATACAGGAACGCCGCCAGCGCGACGACCCAGAACAGGATTTGCCGTTCGAGGCTCACGGCGCCGCTTTCTCAAGAAGATCGGCGCCGCGCGCGTCGCGAAACCGCGCGATCGCCGAATCGGCGGCAGGGACGAGAAAGGCGACGGCGGCGAGGCTTTGGATCACGGTGCGGGCTCTCAGCGGCTCATGTGGTCGAGCCATTGCGCGATATAAACGCCTCCCGAGGCCAGCGTCGAGGCGGCGACGATCAGCGCCAGTCCCTGCTGCGCGGCCAATTCGTCATATCCGAAGGCCTTGGACCCGAGCACGAAGGCCGCGAGGCCGATCTGCGCGGCGGTGTTGAATTTCGAGAGCCAGACCGGGCGGATCGCGACGGGGTTCAGGAGCAGCCAGGAGACGACCACCGCGGACAGGATCATCAGATCGCGCGACACGACGAGAATGGCGAGCGCCGGCCACAGCGCGCCGATCGCCGCGAGCGAAACGTACATCGAGATCAGCAACGCCTTGTCTGCGAGCGGATCGAGATAGGAGCCTAGTTCCGTGCGCAAGTCGAAGCGCTTGGCGATGAAGCCGTCGACGGCGTCGGAGATTCCGGCGAGAACGAAGATCAGGAACGCCTCGACGAAACGCTGCGCGATAATCATCGACACCGCGAGCGGCGTCATCAACAGGCGCGCGAGGGTGATCAGATTGGGCAGATTGGCGAGGATCTGCGAACCATTCATGAAGCGTCTCCGCCCTCCCGTCCCGCTCGGCGGACGCCTCGCCCGCTCGTCGTCCTCGCCGCGACTCGTCGCCGACGACGCGACAGTTTCGCGCAATTCTCCTCGAAGCGCGAATCCGAGTTGTCGGTCGCGCCGCCGCGACGGATTGACGCGGTTTTGAGCTTGCGCAACGCATTCACGTGCGGTTCAGGCCAATCTTGATACGGGAATGTTTATTCGCCGCCAATTCTGGCGGCAGTCATAGTGGAGGCTCCACATGCGCAAGATTCTTGCCGCGCTCGGTCTGTCGACCGCGCTCATGGTTTCAGCCGCCCTCCCGCTCGCCAGCGCCGCCGATGCGGCGATGGCCTATGGCGGGATTGGCGCGGACGTCCTGCAGCATCAGGTTGCGCCCGTCGAAAAGGCGCAGTTCTGGTGGGGCGGCTATAATTATTGCTGGTATCCGTTCGGCTGGAACGGCCCGGGTTGGTACTGGTGCGGCTACGCGTGGAACCAGGGCTACGGCTGGGGCGGCGGATACGGCTGGCACGGTTGGCGCGGACGCGGCTACCGCGGCTTTGGCGGCCATGGCTTTGGCGGCCACGGCTTTGGCGGTCACGGCTTTGGCGGTCACGGCTTCGGCGGTCATGGCTTTGGCGGCCACGGCTTTGGCGGCCACGGCGGCCATTTCCACCACTGAGCAGGACTTCATGAGAAAGGTTTCGGCCCTCGGGCCGAAGCCGCCGTGATCGGCGGCGCCTCGATGAGAGATGACGGAATTGCGGCGGCTTCATCGGAGCCGCCGCAATGGCGAGGGCCCAATCCCAGGGGATGCGAACGACGATCCGCGGCGACGTCACGCTCCGATCGCGCTCACGGATTGGCGGCGCACCGATACCCGCCGGTCAGATGGGAAAATTCCGAGTGCGTTCCGGGCTTGCAGGGGCGCAGGTCGGTTCCCGGCGGCATCGACGGTTTTTCGGAACCTTTATCGGCGCTTCCCGCGACTCGCTGACCGGAGCCTTGGCTGTCCATGCCGGCCAAGGCGGTTGCGGGAAGGCAGAGCAGGACGATCGCCGTCGTCCCGATCAGGTTCTTGGCGTTCATGACTCTCTCCCTAGAAAAATTCCGCGTGCTATGCATCGGCAAGGACGAGGAGGAGAATTGCGCAGGCTTCGGCCATTCCTGAGAGGCGATCTCAGGTTTGTTCTCACAACAATCGGCGTCGGCGAGCGCGATTTCAGTCGCTCATCCGACAATAGACAATATTTGATATGGAAATTCGCGCTCGCAGGGGCGCTCGGCGCACGCGCGCGGGAGGCAAAACGTCGAATGGCTCGGCTCTGGTGCGCCGTGACGCGTGGCGTCGCCGTAGGCGAGGTCCTGGGCAATGAGCGCGACGGCGTCGTTAAATGGGCCGGCGGAACGCTCGCCAGCACAAGTCGAGCGAAAACAGTCAATACTCATGGAGGCTCCTCCTCGTCGGGGAACCAAACGCCGCGGTCGCCGATGCGTCGATCCACAGACGCCCAGCGCAACGCCGACGCTGATACGTGGAATTTTAATGTTTATAAAGCGTCTGCCGCAGTAACAATCGCGCGGTTGCGCTGGTTTTGCAAATAACAAAAATTTTAGACTGCGAACCGCTCGGCGCGCCGACGCGTGCGCCCTCGTCTCCCCGGCTTGGCGGCGCGCCTTGGGACGATCGAAACCCAAGCTTCATTGAATTTAGTCTTGGGCGCGAAAGGCGGTTTCGGCCGCGCCCTTCGCTCCTGTCGTCGCAACGCCAAGCCGCGGGACGGAGCCGCCGGCGACGGCGCAGCGATCAAACCGGAGCCGCGAAAAAAGACGGGCTCGCGCGCGGGCGCGGGCCGCTAGTTCTCGCTGTACGCCGCCAGGGCTTGCGCCAAAATCGACAGGCCGGTCGTCGAAGCGGCGCCCTCGCCGTCGCTCGCGTCCGCTTCCAGGACCTGGCTTGTGACAGGAGGCGGGTCCGCGGGCTTGCTTCGCCGCGGACTCGCAGAAGGGCGTTTGGAATCGCCTCTCGTATGAGCGACGTTGGCATCGAACGCGACGCGGGAGACGATGGAAAGCGGCATGGCGTGAGCCTTCGCGTGAACGCTCTGCGACCTTAATGGCGGCGCGGACCAATGGAGGTCGGTCCTCTGTCAGCGCGTCGACTGACTCCGAATCATCACGGCGGGACCAATGTTGGGCGAAAGTGTTAACAATCGGTTAACGCCGGATTTGCGCGCTCGCAGCCGACCCCGGCTCGAGAGCCGGCAGGAGAGAAAACATTTCGGCAGGGCGCGCGCCCTTGCGCAAGAGAGCCCGAGCGGTGAAATAATGGCGAACTCGTAAGGATTGCCCTCGGGGCGCAGCCATGAGTCCGTTCATGAACGAATCGATGACGAACGCTTCATTCCTGTCCGGGCTTTTGCAATCCGTCGCCGACCGCGGGCGCGCGCTCGTCGGGCGGGCGCGCGCCGACGCTCAGGGCGTCGAGGCGCTGCTCGCGCTGACCTTGAAGCTGCTGACCGGGCGCGGCGAGGCTTCCGGCGCCGCTCTCGCCCAGACGATTCTCAGCGGCTATTCCAAGCTGGGCCCGGCGCACAAACTCGAATTTCTCGTTGGCGTCTCCACGCGTTACGGACACGATCTGGCGGCGCTCGGCGAGGCCGCGCGATCGTTTCTCGCCAATCCGGACGAGGGCGCCGCGGCGGCGCTCGCGGCCAAGGCGGAGCCGAAGCGTCAGGAACTCGTGCGCCGGCTCAATCATGCGCCGGGCGGCACGCTCGCCCTCGTGCGCATGCGCGAAGACCTGCTCGCGCAGGCGTCGGAGAATCCGTCTCTCGCCGCGTTCGACCAGGATTTCGTCCATCTCTTCGCGTCCTGGTTCAACCGGGGCTTTCTCGTGTTGCGACGGATCGATTGGACGACGCCCGCCAACATTCTGGAAAAGATCATTCGTTACGAAGCGGTGCATGCGATTCAGGGCTTCGACGATCTGCGCCGCCGCCTCGAGCCCGGGGATCGGCGGCTCTATGCGTTCTTCCATCCCGCGCTCGGCGACGAGCCGCTCATCTTCGTCGAGGTCGCGCTCACCAACTCCGTCCCCGCCGCGATCGCGCCCCTGCTGCAAGCCGATCGCGCCGAATTGCCGCCGCAAGGCGCGACGACCGCGGTCTTCTATTCCATCTCCAGCGCCCAGCGCGGGCTCGCCCGCGTCAGCTTCGGCAATTTCCTCATCAAACAGGTCGTCGAGGAGCTGAAGCGGGAACTGCCGCGCTTGCAGAATTTCGTGACGCTGTCCCCAGCTCCAGGCTTCGCCGCGTGGCTGCGACGCGAACGGGCGGACGACAAGTCTATCTACCTCACGCCGGAGGCTCGCCGCGCGCTCGCGCTGCTCGACCATGCGAATTGGACGAAGAAGCCGGCCGCCGTGGAAGCGGTCAACAAGGCGTTGACGCTGCTCGCCGCCCATTACCTTCTTCACGCGAGAACGCGCGCGGGCGGGGTCATCGATCCCGTCGCGCGCTTCCACCTGGGCAACGGCGCCAAGGTGGAGAGGCTCAATCCGCTCGGCGACCTCTCGGCCGCGGCGATGGGCCAATCGCACGGCCTGATGGTCAATTATCTCTACGAACTCGACCAGATCGAAAAGAACCACGAGGCCTTCGTCAACAAGAACGAAGTCGCCGCCTCCTCCGCCGTGCGCCGCCTCGCGCGTCTCAAGCCTGCGAGCGAGGCGGCGGCGACGCTGAGAGTGAAGACCGAATCCTGATTGCGCCGCCGCGCCTTGCCGGGGGTTAAGTACGCCGGCGCCGTAACCGCCACGCCATCATCCTAAGTCCTCCTCACTTCGCGACGCCTCCTTTCGCTCCGCATGCGTTCTGCGTCGCCGCCCACGCTACATGGTGAAAGTGTCGCCGCCGTATCCCGCTTCGATTGGAATTTTCATCGTGTAGCCCGTCTCGGTTTTCACGGCCACGGGCTCGACGGTGACGATGCGACGCGCACGGGCGGCGGCGAGAGCGGAAGCGACATCGTCTTGTTCGGCGAGCATCTGGATATTGAGGCGCGTCGCGAAGACGAGCGTGTATTTCCCCGCGTCCGCATCGCTGAGGGCGCGCGCGGGATTGATCCAGGTCGAGTTCGACCAACTCCGAGCCGTCATGCCGCGCAATTTGATCCAAAGGGGTGGCCGCGATGTAGAAATGCGTATCGAACCGCTTGGGCAGGATCGGCGGCGTAATCCAATGGGCGAATGGCGTGAGCGCGTCCAGAGCCGGACACAGGTCCTCGGCGGCGATCAGTTCGGCGAAGGTCCGTCCTTGCGCCTTCGCGCCGATCGCAGCGCCGCGCGCGCCGTCGAGCAACGCCGTCGATCCGCGCGGCCGCGCCAGAAGCACACCGCATTCTTCGAACGTCTCGCGTATGGCGGCGACGCGTAGCGCGCGGCTCCGTTCGTCAAGCCGCGCCGCCGGCCCACAATGCGCCGAATCGGCGGCGATCGCGAAATCCCCTGCATCGACGCTTCCGCCGGGAAACACCAGCGCGCCAGAGGCGAAGTCGATCTTGTGATGGCGCACGACCATGAAGACTTCCAACCCGCTCGCGCCGTCCCGCACCAGCATGACGGTCGACGCCGGTCGCGCAACCACTCCTTCATCCATTCGAAAACCCTCGCAGTCGATCCGGCGCGCCGGGCGATGGAACCCTCGATTCTCGCGACGTCCATGTGCGCCGAAACGTCCGCGAAAGGCAATGCGCGCTCGGCGGCTTCGAGGCCCAGCCTCTCGGCCGCGACGATGAAGCCTCGGCCTCGCAAGGGCGGATCGAGGCGGCGATCCGATGCGGACGAAGTCCGGGGCGCAGAGCGGCGCTCAGGACCGTCTTTCCATGGGCCATGTGTCGGACAAGCGGTATCCCCGGGGATAGGGGTCCGCCGGGTCGAGCATGTGTTGATGCGTGCCGGTGATCCAGGCGCTGCCGGAAATGATCGGGACGATCCCCGGTTTGCCGCCGACGGCGACCTCGGCGTCGATGCGACAATCGAACTCGGAGCCGATGAGGGAGCGGCCGACGAATTTGTCGCCGACCTTCATCTTGCGCTTGGCGTGAAGAACCGCCATGCGCGCGGAACAGCCGGTGCCGGTCGGCGAGCGGTCGATCTTTCCCGGGCGGATCGCCACGGCGTTGGCGGCGCTGAGAACGCCGTTCTCCAAGGCGACCGGCGCGGCGATCTGGCAGAACGAAATGTGGGCCCAATCCGGGTTCTCGGGATGGACGAAACCCAATTGCTCGTTGGCGGCCTCGGTGATCTTCACGCCGCATTCGGCGATGTCGCGCGCTTCGTCGGGGGTAAGGGAAAAGCCGAGCGCCTGCGCGTCGACGATGACGAAACTGTCGCCGCCGTAGGCCGTGTCGACCGTCAACGCGCCGAGGCCGGCGACTTCGATTGTCGCATCGAGCCGGTCGGCGAAGGAGGGCACGTTGCGCACGCTGATGCGCTCGGCCTTGCCGTTGCGGCACGTCGCGGCGATCTCGATGAGCCCGCCGGGCGCCTCCAGGATCATGTTCGTTTGCGGCTCCTGCATCGGGACGATTCCCGTGTCGAGCAACACGGTGGCGACGCAAATCGAGTTCGAGCCCGACATCGGCGGCGTGTCGGCGGGCTCCATGATGATGAAGCCCATTTGCGCCCTGGGGTTCTTGGGCGGCACGAGGAGATTGACGTGGCGAAAAACGCCGCCGCGCGGTTCGTTGAGCATGAAGTTTCGCAAGGCCTCATCGCGCGCGATAAAGCGAGACTGCTCCCAGAGCGTGTCTCCCGGCGGGGGCGCGACGCCCCCGACGATAACGTCGCCGACCTCGCCGGCGGCATGGCAACTGACGACGTGGACGACCTTGGACGTTCGCATGCTTCGCACCCCCTCGACGGCGCCGCAGCATACTTAGCCTCTTATGGCGTGCGGTTGAATTGGAAATGGGTGCTAAGTAAGCTGTCGCCGCAATCCCGAGGCTCCGGCGCGGCGGCGACGACGACGGCTTGAATTGGGACGACGCGGCAACGCTCGGCGGGATCGTCGATTTGGGAGGAGGGTTTCGACAATGACCCACGTCACCTACGAGGTCGTCGAACACGACGGCGGTTGGGCGTACAAGGTTGGCGACGTTTTTTCCGAGACTTTCGCCACCAGGGAACTCGCGCATGCAGCCGCTGTCCAGGCGGCGAGCGAGCAACGAGCGTCAGGGGAGAGCGGACGGATCGAGTATGAAGATCGTTCAGGGCTCTGGCACGAGGAAGTGGCCAAGGGGAGCGATCGCCCGGAGACCGACGTCAAGGACTGATTGACGAACTGCCTCGCGCTCAAGGCGAACCGGCGATCCCGACGACGGGACGCATTGCGCGATCCGGGGCCGCAGTCTCGGCTCTGACGGGATTGGCCCTCGGGGACGTCGGCCTGAGGATGAGACTGGCGCGCCGAGGGCGGCGCCATTTCGGGGGCGGACAACATTCGGAGACTGTCGGTGAACAGAGCTTTGGCGATCCTGGGGATGTTGCCGCTGTTGCTTGCGCTGGCCGGATGTGAAGGAGGGCGACCCGAAGTCGACCAGATCGCGCAGCAATCGATGATCGGGCTTTCCAAGAAGAAAATTCTCGCCTGCATGGGCGCGCCCGCCAAGCGCGTCACGATCGGCTCGACCGAGATATGGACCTACTCTTCCGGTTATCTCCGGACTGAAGGTCCGGCCTGGGCGATCGGCCTCAATCTCGGCGCGCCGCCGTTCGGACCCAGCGGACCCTGCAACGTCAAGGTGGTGATGACCAACTCCAGGGTCAGCCAGGTGACCTATTCCGGTCCCGACGGCGGCTATTTGCCCATCGGCCAGCAATGCATTTTCGCGGTTGAGAACTGCGTGAGTGCGCGCTGAGCGCTGTCGGTCACGATTTCGCCGAGACCTAGTTTCGCGTTTCCCGGGGTGAGGCCGCCGACAACGACGGCGACATCGCGCGATTCGTCCATGTCGTATCTCCCGGCCTCTCGCTCCGTGTCCTAATGACGCAGCCGCGGCGCGACGCGTTTCACGTCGCTTTCGGCGAGCCCGGGTTCACCACATGCTTCGGCGCCTCGCCTTGGAGAAACCGAGCCAGATTGGCCGCCGCCCAGCTTAGGGTGCGTTCGCTCGTTTCTTTGGTCACGCCGGCGATGTGCGGCGTCAAGACAGCGTCGTCCAGCGCGAGGAGCGGGTCGTCAGCCGAAATCGGCTCATGAGGAAAGACGTCGACGCCGACGCCGCCGAGCTTATTCGCGCGCAGCCGTTCCGCGACCGCCTGCTCGTCCGCCACTTCGCCACGCGACACGTTGATCAGGATGGCCTGAGATTTCATCATGTCGAGTTCGCGCGCGCCGATGAGGCCGCGCGTCTGCTCCGTCAGGGGCACGTGCAAGCTGACGATGTCGGCGAGCGGCAGGAGATCGTCGAGCGGCTTGTAGGTCGCTTGCGCGGCCGACTCCTGCTCGGGAGCCGCACGGCGCACGTCAAAATACTGCAGGTTGACGCCCCAAGGCGCCAGACGTTTGGCGACCTCGCGTCCAATGGTTCCGAAGCCGATGACTCCCCAGGTCTTGCCCTCCAGTTCGAAACTGTCGCGCTTCGACATCCGCTCACGCTGCGTCCATTTCCCGGCGTGAGTGGCGGCGTTCGCCGGGATGAGTCGTTTGAGGGAGGCCAGCGCGAGAAGGATCGTGTGTTCGGCGACCGCGACCGCATTGACTCCCGCCAGGTTGGCCACGAGCACACCGCGGGCGCTACAAGCGGCCAGGTCGACATTGTCAAACCCCACCGATGGTTGCTGATAGAATTTGAGCCTGGGCATCTTTTCGAGCAAGGTCTTGTCAAAGCTTCCGTATCCGCCCAAAGCCGCCTCGGTTTCTGCGAGCGCCTTGTCGCGCTCGGCGCCGGACGCCTCGTCGACGGCGACGACGCGGACAGCCCCCGCGCCGAGTTGCTTGTTGAGCAGTTCTTGCAGCACGCGGTCGGGCATCGGCGAAAAGCACGCAATCGTTCGCGTACGTCCCTCTTCGTCCGAATGAGGCGTTCCGGTCTGTGGAGCCGTTCGAGCCATCCTCGCCTCCAGGTTCCCACTTCCCGGGCGGCCGCGCTCCGCCCGCCCGCCATGCCGCAGCATCGCAACTATGGACGGATCGGCCGCGCCTGCCGTGAGCGAGATCAATGAACATTCGCGTCGCGGCCGGAAGCGTGAGCGGGCGGGGGTCAGCCCCACCGCCCTTGCGCAACGGCGTCCGAGCGGCTAACCCCCTGCCAGCAATCCTGTCACCCCCCGCCATGACCCAGCCCTCGCCCCAAAACCTCACCTATGCCGACGCCGGCGTCGATATCGACGCTGGCAACGCGATGGTCGAGCGGATCAAGCCGCTGGTGCGCGCGACGCGCCGGCCGGGCGCGGACGCGGAGATCGGCGGGTTCGGCGGGCTGTTCGACCTGAAGGCGGCGGGTTTCCGCGATCCCGTGCTGGTCGCCGCCAACGACGGCGTCGGCACCAAGGTCAAGATCGCCATCGAGAGCGGCCTATTCGACACGATCGGCGTCGATCTCGTGGCGATGTGCGTCAACGACATCATCGTCCAGGGCGCCGAGCCGCTGTTCTTTCTCGACTATTACGCGACGGGCAAGCTCGATCCGATCGCCGGCGCGGCGGTCGTCGGCGGCATCGCCAGGGCCTGCGTCGAATCGGGCTGCGCGCTGATCGGCGGCGAGACGGCGGAAATGCCGGGGCTCTACGCCAAGGGCGATTTCGATCTCGCGGGCTTCGCAGTCGGCGCCGCCGAGCGCGGAACCTTGTTGCCGCGCGCCGGGCTGAAGGCGGGCGACCTCGCCATCGGGCTGCCTTCGTCGGGCGTTCATTCCAACGGCTTCTCGCTGGTGCGCCGCATCGTCGCGTTGAGCGGCCTTGCCTGGGATGCCCCGGCACCCTTCGCGCCGGAGCGCTCGCTCGCCGCGGCGCTGCTCGAGCCGACGCGGCTCTACGTCAAGCCGCTGCTGGCGACGCTGAAGGCGACGCGCGGCGTCCTCGCGCTCGCCCATGTCACCGGCGGCGGCTTTCCCGACAATCTGCCGCGCGTTCTGCCGGACGATCTCGCGGTCGAACTCGACCTTGCCGCCTTCGCTCCGCCGCCGGTCTTTTCCTGGCTCGCCGCGACGGGCGGGGTGAGCGAAGCGGAGATGCTGCGAACGTTCAACTGCGGCTTCGGCATGGTCGCCTTCGTCGCGGCCGAAGCGGCGGACGAGGCGATGCGCGCGCTTTTCGCCAATGGTCTCGCGCCGACGCCGATCGGCCGGCTCGCGCCCCGAGAGGGCGCGCGCGTCGTCATGCGCGGGCGGCTGAAACTGTGAAAGAGCGGGCGCGCGTCGCGATTCTCATTTCCGGGCGCGGCTCGAACATGGCGGCGCTGATCGAGGCGGCGCGCGCGCCCGATTATCCCGCCGCGATCACGCTCGTCCTCTCCAACAAGCGCGACGCCGGCGGCCTTGCTCTGGCGCGCGAAGCGGGGATCGCCACCGAGATCGTCGAGTCCAGCGATTATCCCGGCCGCGACGCCTTCGAGGCGGCGATGCAGGAGCGGCTGAGCGCGCATCGCATCGAGCTCGTGTGCCTGGCCGGCTTCATGCGCATCTTGAGCGCGCCCTTCGTCGAGCGCTGGCGCGGGCGGTTGATCAATATTCATCCCTCGCTGCTGCCTAACCTGCGCGGGCTCCACACTCACGAGCGCGCGCTCGCGGCGGGCCTGAGCGAACACGGCTGCACCGTGCATTTCGTCGAGCCCGAACTCGACGCCGGCCCGATCATCGCTCAGGCGCGCGTTCCCGTGCTGCCCGGCGACGACGCGGACAGTTTGGCCGCGCGGGTGCTCGTCGAGGAGCACAAGCTCTACCCAAAAGCGCTCGCCCGCGTCGCGGCGGGCCTTGTGAGCGCGCGAGCGATCGACAAGGCGCCGTGACGGCGGGCGCCGGCACGACCGGCGCGGTTCTGCACGCGCGCGCGGCGCCTCGTTCCGCCGATGTCGAGGCGGCCCAACAAGCGCGGCGAGCGGCCGCGCTGCGAGGGCCCTCTTGCGCATTTGGCTTGGACGCGATTCTGTCACAGTCTTGCTTGAAGGAAGAGCGCGGAATGCCGAGGCCGATCAAAGTCCGTTCCGTCATTCTCAGGAGGAGGCGGAATTGGCGCGTCGCGCAGTAAGAACGGTTAGAAGGAGATCGACGGCGATGAAAACCGCGATTGTTCCGTTGGAGGGCGCCGCGTCCGGCCTGTTGTCCTCTCCCGAGCGTTTCATCAACCGCGAATTGTCATGGCTGGAGTTCAACCGCAGGGTGCTCGAAGAATCGAGCAATCTCAACCACCCCCTGCTCGAGCGGCTGCGCTTTCTCTCGATCTCCGCCGATAACCTCGACGAATTTTTCATGGTGCGCGTCGCCGGCCTCGTCGGCCAGGTGCTGGCGGGGATGACGGAAACTTCCGACGACGGCTTCACCCCGGCCGAGCAGCTCGAGCGCATCGGTCTGCGCGTCGCCGAACTCGTCGCTTCGCAGCAGCAGCGCTGGCGCGAGCTACGCGGCGAACTCGAGGGCGCTGGGATCGTCATCTGCGACGTGGCCGAACTCGCCAACCACGATCGGCAATGGCTGGAGGATTATTTCCTTCTCCATGTCTTTCCCGTGCTGACCCCGCTGGCGGTCGACCCGGCGCATCCTTTTCCGTTCATTCCCAATCTCGGTTTTACGCTCGCGCTCGAACTGAAGAGCCTGCACGACCACCGCTCGATGAGCGCGCTCGTGCGCGTTCCCAGCAAGATCGATCGTTTCGTGAAGCTGCCGGACGCGGGCCTCGCGGGCGTGCAGCGTTTCGTTTCGCTCGAGCAGATCATCCTGGCCTTCATCGGCCAGCTCTTCCCCGGCTACAAGGTTACGGGGCAGGGCAGTTTCCGGGTCATCCGCGACAGCGACATCGAAGTCGAGGAAGAGGCCGAAGACCTCGTGCGCCTTTACGAGAGCGCGCTGAAGCGCCGGCGCCGCGGCTCGGTCATTCGGCTGGAGATCGAAGCGAGCATGCCCGAAGCGTTGCGCGCCTTCGTCACCGGCGATGTGGACGTCGTTACGTCCGGCGTCGTCCTCATCGAGGGCATGCTCGCGCTCAACGAATTGTCGCAGCTCGTCGCCCTTGACCGCCCCGACCTCAAGTTTCCGCCGTTCAACCCGCGTTTTCCCGAGCGCGTGCGCGAAAACGGCGGCGATTGCTTCGCAGCGATCCGGCAAAAGGATCTCGTCGTTCACCACCCCTACGAATCCTTCGACGTCGTCGTGCAGTTTCTCGCCCAGGCGGCGCGCGACCCGAACGTCGTCGCGATCAAGCAGACGCTCTACCGCACCTCCGCCGACAGTCCGATCGTGCGCGCGCTGATCGAAGCGGCCGAAGCCGGCAAATCGGTCACCGCGCTCATCGAGTTGAAGGCGCGCTTCGACGAAGAGGCGAATATCCGCTGGGCGCGCGATCTCGAACGCGCCGGCGCGCAGGTCGTGTTCGGCTTCATCGAGCTGAAGACCCATGCCAAACTGTCGATGGTGGTGCGGCGAGAGGGCGGTTCTCTGGTCACCTACTGCCATCTCGGCACCGGCAATTATCATCCCGTCACCGCGCGCATCTACACCGACATTTCCCTTTTCACCGCCGATCCCGCGATCGGGCGCGACGTGGCGCGCATCTTCAATTTCATCACCGGCTACGCCGAGCCCGACGGGCTGGAGCTGATGGCGATCTCGCCGTTCACCTTGAAGAAGCGGCTGCTGCGGCACATCGCCGAAGAGATGGCTTTCGCCGAAACCGGCAAGCCGGCGGCGATCTGGGGCAAGTGCAATGCGCTCGTCGATCCCGAGATCATCGACGCGCTCTATGCGGCGAGCCGCGCGGGCGTCGAAATCGATCTCGTCGTGCGCGGCATCTGCTGCCTGCGGCCCGGCGTGCCCGGCCTCTCCGACAACATCCGCGTCAAGTCGATCGTCGGGCGCTTTCTCGAGCACGCGCGCATCTACGCGTTCGGCGGCGGCCACGGATTGCCGAGCCGCAAGGCGCATGTCTACATTTCCTCGGCGGACTTGATGCAGCGCAACCTCGATCGTCGCGTCGAGGCGCTCGTCCCCCTGCGCAATCCGACGGTGCATGAACACGTGCTCAATCAGATCATGGAAGCCAATCTGATGGACAACGAGCAGAGCTTTCGGGTATTGCCCGACGGTTCGAGCGTCAGAATAACGCCGGCCGAGGGCGAGGAGCCCTTCAACGCGCACAAGTACTTCTTGACCCATCCGAGTCTGTCGGGCCGCGGTCAATCCTTGGCCGAGTCGAGTCCGGGTGCGCTGCCTCATCGCAAGCTGCGGGCCTGACGGATCGCGAGCGTCGACGAGCGGAACGGGAGCGGGCTCGCGAAACGATGGCGACGGCGGACGGCGCTCGATCGATTGTGAAAAGCTCGATCTCGAGGGATCGACCTCGCGGAAAGGCATCAATGTCGGCGTTGGAAGCAAAGGGGCGATTGCCGGGCGAGCCCGTCGCGATCGTCGATATCGGGTCGAACTCGGTGCGCCTGGTCGCCTACGAGTCCCTGACGCGTGCGCTCACGCCCACATTCAACGAAAAGGTTCTGTGTGGCCTTGGCCGCGGCGTCGCCATGACGGGCTTTCTGGGCGAGGACGCGGTCGCCAAAGCGCTGGCGGCCCTGCAGCGCTTCAAGGTTCTCTGTCGGACGATGGAAATATCGGACATACGCGCGGTGGCGACCGCGGCGGTGCGCGACGCCGCCAATGGTCAGCATTTCCTGGAACTGGCGGAGCGGGCGATCGGCTGCGAAATCACGCTGCTGACCGGGGCGCGCGAGGCGCAGCTGGCGGCGCTCGGCGTCCTCTCCTCGATCCACGAACCCGATGGCGTGGTGGGCGACCTCGGCGGGGGCTCGCTCGAATTGACGGAAGTGAAGAGCGGCAAGGTCAGTCGCGGCGTGACGTTGCCGCTCGGCGGCTTGTCGCTGATGGAGCTCTCCGAACGCTCGCCGAAGAAGGCGGCGAAAATCGCGCGCGACACGCTCGCCAAGGTCAAGGCGCTCGACAATTTGACCGGGCGGACCTTTTACGCCGTCGGCGGCACGTGGCGGTCGCTCGCCCGCCTGCACATGCGCCAGCGCCAGTACCCGATGCATGTCATGCACAATTACGTCATTCCCACCCGCGACGCGCTCGACTTCGCCAAACTGGTCGAACGCATCGAGGCGGAGGCGCTGTCGTCGATCGAGTTGGTGTCGTCGGCCCGCCGCCCGCTGCTCGCCTACGGCGCCGCGGTGCTGGAGGAGATCATCCGCCGGGCCAATCCCAAGGAAATCGTCATTTCCGCCCTGGGGGTGCGCGAGGGATTGTTGTTCGAAGCCCTCGCTCCCGCCGAACAAACGCAGGATCCGCTCATCGCGGCGGCGCGGCAATTCAACCTGCTGCGTTCGCGCGCGCCCGGGCACGCCGAGGAATTGTTCCAGTGGACCAGCCAGTTCCTCGGCACGACGCATCTCGAGGAGACCTCGGAGGAGACGCGGCTGCGCCATGCCGCCTGCCTGCTGTCCGATATCGCCTGGCGCGCGCATCCGGACTATCGCGGCGAACAATCCTACGATCTCGTCGCCAACGCGGCGTTCGTCGGCCTCGACCATTCCTCGCGCGCCTTCCTGGCTCTTGCGGCGTCCTACCGCCACGTGTCGAGCGATCAGGAGGTCAGCGCGCAGGCGCGCTCGCTCGTGTCGGCGCGACAGCTCGATCGCGCGCGAATCCTCGGCGCCGCGATGCGCGTCGCCTATATCGTTTCGGCTGCCATGCCAGGCATTCTGCCGCGCACGCCGTTGGTCACCCAGAAGGGCCGCATCACGCTGATGCTGCCGAGCGATCTGGCCCAGCTCAACAGCGACCGGTTGCAGACGCGCTTGCGGCAATTCGCCCGCCTTATCGGCGGCGATCCCGAGATCCGGGCTGTGACGTAAAGGACGCACGGGCGCGGACCGAGGTCCGAGCGCGCAAAACCTCGACGCTTCGAGGCTGTCCGACCGCGCCCGGCGAGCGAAAGGCTTTATTTACAGATTCTGTCGTTTACTCAACGACTGACCGTTGGACCGCGCCCGAAGAAGTCGAGCTTCGAGTTGCACAGGCTGGGCGTCAGCGCCGTCGAGCGCAGCGCCATCGCCGTCTAGGCGCGATCGCCGCCTTAAGGGAAAGTTTCGTCATGAAACTGGAATTTTCGCCCAACCGGGCCTCCGTTCTTCCCCTGCACGAGAGGCGCGAGGCCAGCGCCGATCGCGATCTCGGCCGCCTCGTCTCGCTCAACGGCACCGACGGGATCATCGCTTGCACCATGACGCCAAACGAAACCGGCGAACATTGGTCGGTCGGTCATCTCATCACGATCGTGCATGGAGATTCACGGCTCATCGGCGTGGTCTGCGAATTGTCGACCGCCGATCGCCTTTGGAGCGATAGCGAGGCCAACATCGCCTACGTCAAGATCGAACTGAGCGGCGAGATCGTCGACGACGATTCCGGCGAGCCGATCTTCTTCCGCGGCATTCGTTCCTATCCCGCGCTGGGCGCCGTCGCGCACCGCATCCGCGCCGAGGATCTCAGGGCGATCTACAGTTTTCGCGGCGTCCAAGCCGTCGAAATCGGCCGCCTGACCCAGAACGATTCGATTCCCGCCTCGGTCAGTATCGACGAACTCGTCAGTCGGCATTTCGCGGTGATCGGATCGACCGGCGTCGGCAAGACCACCGCGGTGTCGCTGCTGCTGAAGAAGTGCCTGGCCTCGCGGCCGAAACTGCGCGTGCTCATCGTCGACCCGCACAACGAATACGCTCGCAATTTTCCCACCAACGCCGTTGTTCTCAATGCCGACAATCTCGAACTGCCGTATTGGATGTTCAAGTTCGAGGAAATCGCCGACATCATTTACAGCGGCCGCAAACCGAATTCCGACGAAGTCGACGCGCTCTTCGACGTCATCAAGACCGCCAAAGGCCAGTTCGCCGCGAGCTCCGCCTCCCTGGTCGCGGCGAGCCCGCTGCGTCGCGCCTCCAGTCCGGACGTCGGCTGGGTCAGCGCGGATACGCCGGTGCCCTATCGCGTCGCCGACATGGTGCACATCATCGACGAATGGCTCGGCAAGCTCGATCAACGATATCCGCGCTCGGATCTTCGCTCGCTGAAACACCGCCTGGAAACGTTGAGCCGCGATCCGCGCTTCCGTTTCATGTTCGGCAAAGTCGTCGTCGAAGACAACATGTCCAAGGTTATTTCGCGCATCTTCCGCCTGCCGAAGGCGGGCGCGCCGGTTACGATCATGCAATTGGCGGGTCTGCCCAACGAGGTCGTCAATTCGCTCGTCTCGGTGCTCGCGCGCATGGCGTTCGAAATCGCGCTTTGGAGCGAGGGGAGCTACGAGATCGCGGTGGTGTGCGAAGAGGCCCATCGCTATATCCCCACCGACCGGTCGCAGGCGTTCGGGCCGACTCGCCAAGCCATCGGCCGCATCGCCAAGGAGGGGCGCAAATACGGCGTCTCGCTCGGGATCGTCACGCAGCGCCCGGCGGAACTCGACGCCACCGTGCTTTCGCAATGTTCGACGATGTTCGCAATGCGTCTGGCCAACGAGCACGACAAGGCGATCATCCGCTCCGCGGTCGGGGTCTCCTCGGCGAGCACGATCGCGTTTCTGTCGTCGATCGCCGACCGCGAGGCCATCGCCTTCGGCGAGGCGATCGCCACCCCGATGCGGATGAAATTCGGCGATTACAAACTGGAGGAGGCGCGCACCGCCGCCTCCGGCGCCGACGCGGAGGCGGAGCCGGAGCCGCGGATGGCCCACCTCGACCTGCGTAAGATCGTTTGCCGGCTGCGCGGCGAACACACGGGCGAAGGCTTCGAGCCTCGCTGAGCCGGACAAGCCCGACCTGTCGCAATCGCGACAAATGTCGGCTTCCGGCCGCGCCGAGCGTCCTGCGGGGATCGGCCCCGCCATCGCCGCGCGGCGCCAGCGCACGAATTTTCTCTTTAGGTCACAGGCACTTCGTCCGATATCGGCGAGCCGGCGGCGCGGGCCCCGGCGCGCCGAGCATCCCCTGCGGCGCTGTGGCGCCGATCATGCAGTCTTCTCGGCGACAGCGTGAAAAGCGTCCCCGGCCGGGCGAAGATGCGACAAGCCAGGAGCGCGCTTGCGGTGGATTCCCGGCGGTTCATAATGGTCGATGACGGTGGGACGGGCGGAGGTCGGCGGCGATGTTCGATCATATCGGCTTTGCGGTGAAGGACGTGGAGGCGAGCCGGAGGTTCTATATCGCCGCTCTGGCGCCGCTGGGCGCCGGCGTGGCGATGGAGTTCGCCGGCCACGTCGGCATGGGCCGCGACGGAAAGCCGCAACTCTGGTTCAGACAGGGCGATCCGCCCGCCTCGCGCCTGCATTTGGCGTTCAGCGCGAGAAACCGCGCCCAGGTGGACGCGTTTCACGCCGCCGCGCTGGCGGCCGGGGCCAGAGATAATGGCCCGCCGGGCTTGCGCCCGCACTATCATCCGAATTATTACGGGGCGTTTGCAATCGACCCCGACGGACACAATATAGAGGCGGTGTGCCATAGTCCGGAGCCCTGACGCGACATAAAGGTCGTGCGCGCATCGTTTTTGACCCCCACCGACGGTCCTTGAAACCGTCCAGGCGAGGAGAAGTCCCATGGCGGCAGTCCAAGAGACGGTCGACCGCGTTCGTTCGATTGAAGTGGACGCCTATAAGTACGGTTTCGTTACGGATATCCAGTCCGAGAAGGCGCCCAAAGGCCTCAGCGAAACTACCGTACGATTCATTTCCGCTAAGAAGGGCGAGCCGCAATGGCTGCTGGATTGGCGTTTGGACGCCTACCGGCGCTGGCTGACGATGGAG
Source organism: uncultured Alphaproteobacteria bacterium (assembly GCA_963842835.1). GTDB lineage: Bacteria > Pseudomonadota > Alphaproteobacteria > Rhizobiales > Beijerinckiaceae > Roseiarcus. The sequence goes on from CAWJIB010000004.1 coordinate 271,589, forward strand.
AGGCCGCGCTGGGCGCGCGTCGACTATCCCGAGATCGACTTTCAGGATCTCTATTATTTCTCGGCTCCGAAATCCGCGCCGGCGCCCAAATCCCTCGACGAAGTCGATCCCGAGCTTTTGCGAACCTACGCCAAGCTCGGCATTCCGCTTGTCGAACAGGAGATTCTGGCGGGGGTCGAACGGCCGAAGGTCGCGGTCGACGCGGTGTTCGATTCGGTCTCCGTCGCGACGACTTTCAAGGCTGAACTCGCCAAGGCCGGCGTAATTTTCTGCTCGTTCTCGGAGGCCGTGCGCGATCACGGCGATCTGGTGAAGCGCTATCTCGGCTCGGTCGTGCCGCCGACCGACAATTTCTACGCCACGCTCAACTCGGCCGTGTTTTCCGACGGTTCGTTCGTCTATGTGCCGCCGCGCGTGCGCTGTCCGATGGAGCTTTCGACTTATTTTCGTATTAACGAGAAGAACACCGGTCAGTTCGAGCGCACGCTGATCATCGCCGACAAGGGCGCCTACGTGAGCTATCTCGAGGGCTGCACCGCGCCCAAGCGCGACGAGAACCAGCTGCACGCCGCAGTCGTCGAACTCGTCGCCCACGAGGACGCCGAGATCAAATATTCGACGGTGCAGAACTGGTACCCCGGCGACGCCGAAGGCAAGGGCGGCATTTACAACTTCGTCACCAAGCGCGGCGACTGCCGCGGCGCGCGCTCGAAGATTTCCTGGACGCAGGTCGAGACGGGATCGGCGATCACCTGGAAATATCCGTCCTGCATCCTGCGCGGCGACTCCTCGCGCGGCGAATTCTATTCGATCGCGATTTCCAACGGACGCCAGCAGGTCGACAGCGGCACCAAGATGATTCATCTCGGCAAGAACACCACGAGCCGCATCATCTCCAAGGGCATCGCCGCCGGCAAATCGCAGAACACCTATCGCGGCCAGGTTTCGGCGCACCGGCTGGCCGTCGGCGCGCGCAATTTCACCAATTGCAACTCGCTGCTGATCGGCGACCAGTGCGGCGCTCACACCGTCCCCTATATCGAGGCGAAGAATTCCTCGGCCGTGTTCGAGCACGAAGCGACCACGTCGAAAATCTCCGAAGACCAGCTCTTCTATTGCCTGCAGCGCGGCCTCTCGGGCGAGGAGGCGACGGCGCTGATCGTCAACGGCTTCGTGCGCGACGTGCTGCAACAGCTGCCGATGGAATTCGCGGTCGAGGCGCAGAAGTTGATCGCGATCAGCCTCGAGGGGAGCGTGGGATGAGGAAGCGCGTCCTCGACATCGCCGACGCTGCCTCGCGCGCCGTCCCGCCTTCTCGGCGCGGCTCGACCCGGAGGTCGCGGAATATTAGCGTAATTTCGTTGGCGAAGGCCAGGAATCAAAGGGTCGCTTGATGCTCGAAATCAAAAACCTCAGCGTTGAAATCAAGGGCAAGCCGATCCTCGACGCCCTGAACCTCAGCGTGGCCACCGGCGAAGTCGCGGCGATCATGGGGCCGAACGGTTCGGGAAAATCGACGCTGTCCTACGTCATTGCGGGAAAGCCGGACTATGTCGTCACCTCCGGCGAGATTCGGCTCGACGGCCAGAACATCCTCGAACTGGAGCCCGACGCACGCGCCGCGCTCGGCGTATTTCTCGCCTTTCAATATCCGATCGAAATTCCCGGCGTCGCAACCATGACCTTCCTCAAGGCCGCGCTCAACGCGCAGCGCCGCGCGCGGGGCGCGGCCGATCTGACGACGCCCGATTTCATGCGCGCGGTGCGCGGCGCCGCGCAGAGCCTGAAGATCGATCCCGACATGCTCAAGCGTCCGCTCAACGTCGGCTTTTCCGGCGGCGAGAAGAAGCGCATGGAGATCTTGCAGATGACGCTGCTCGCGCCGCGCCTGGGCGTGCTCGACGAGACCAACTCGGGGCTCGACATCGACGCGCTGCGCATCGTCGCCGAGGGCGTCAATGCGCTGCGCGATCCCAAGCGGTCCTTCCTCGTCATCACGCACTACCAGCGGCTGCTCGAATACATCAAGCCGGACGTGGTGCACGTCATGGCCAAGGGCCGCATCGTCAAGTCGGGCGGGCCCGAGCTGGCGCTGGAATTGGAGCGCAACGGCTACCGCGACTATGCGAGCGCGGCAGCGTGAGAACGGCATGACCCTGCATCGCGCCATCGCCAAGACCGCCGCCGAGACCACTCTCGCCGAGCAATTTTCCGCCTCGCAGGGCGCGGCGCCCTCGGCGTGGCGAGACGCGGCGTTCCGCCGCTTCGAGGAGGCGGGTCTGCCGACGCGCCGCGTCGAAGCCTGGCATTACACCGATCTTCGCGCCGCGCTGGCGAGCGCCGCGCCGCTCGCCAAGGCGCCCGACGCTGCGGCGATCGAGGCTGCGCGCCGATCGCTGGCTTCCCTTGCGCGCGCCGGCGGGACGCGGCTGGTCCTTCTCGACGGCCGGTTCGTCGCGGCGCTGTCCGATGCGCCGCCCGCGGGCGTCGCCGTCGCCCCTACCGCGCCGGAGGCGCCTGCGTTCGCCGAGGCCGACCCGATGCTTGCGCTCAACGTCGCGCTGACGCTCGGCGGCTGCGCGGTCACGATCGAGCCGGGCAGGCAAGCGCCGTTGATCGAGATCGTCCATTGCCTTTCCGCCGGCGGCGCCGAGGCGGTCTATTCGCGTCTCGCGGTCACGCTCGGGGCGGGAGCGCGCGCCAGCGTCATCGAGCGGTTCGTCGGCGCCGGGCCGCACGCCCAGCGCCATGTTTCGACTTGGATGTCCTTGGCGCCGGACGCCAAGGCGGCGCATGTCGCCTCGATCGAGGACGGCGCGGGTCTGCATGTCGAAAGCCAGGTCGCGCATCTGGCGGAGCGCGCCGAACTCGACGCGTTTGGCTTCGTCGCCGGAGGCGGGCTGGTCCGACGGCAGATTTTCGCTGCGCTCGCCGGCGAGGGGGCGAGAATTGCGCTCGGCGGCCTCGCCTTGATCGACGGGCGCCGTCATGCCGACACGACGCTCGAGGTCGCGCATGCCGCCCCCAGGGGCCAGAGCCGGGAATTGTTCAAACACATTGTCGCCGACGATGGGGTCGGCGTGTTCCAGGGCAAGGTCATCGTCAGGCCCGGCGCGCAGAAGACCGACGGCGCGATGAAGTCCCAGGCGATCCTGCTTTCGCCGCACGCGGCGATGAACAACAAGCCGGAGCTTGAGATTCTCGCCGACGACGTCGTCTGCGGCCACGGCGCGACGGTCGGCGCGCTCGATCCCGAGCAGGTCTTTTATTTGCAGGCGCGCGGCGTGCCCAGACGCGAAGCCGAAGCGATACTGCTGGAGGCTTTCGGCGCCGACGCGATCGGCCGCGTCGCCGAACCCGAGCTTGCGGAAATCTTGCTTTCGATGACGCGCGTCTGGCTCGCCCGGCGCGCAGGAGCGGCGCCGACATGACGATCCATCAGAATCGGCGCCCCGAGCGCGCCGCCCCTTACGACGTCGAGGCGATCCGCGCCGATTTTCCGATCCTCGCCGAGCGGCCCTACGGCAAGCCGCTCGTCTATCTCGACAACGCCGCCTCGGCGCAGAAGCCGCGCGCCGTGATCGAGCGCCTGACGCACGTCTACGAACACGAATACGCCAACGTTCACCGCGGCCTGCATTATCTCGCCAATGCCGCGACCGAGGCCTATGAAGCGGCGCGCGAGAGCGTGCGCCGCTTCCTCAACGCCGCCTCGATCGACGAAATCGTGTTCACGCGTTCGGCGACCGAGGCGATCAATCTTGTCGCCGCGAGCTTCGGCTTCGCCCATATCGGCGAGGGCGACGAAATCGTGCTTTCGGTGATGGAGCACCATTCCAACATCGTGCCCTGGCATTTCCACCGGGAACGCAAGGGCGCGGTGCTCAAATGGGTCGACGTCGCCGACGACGGGTCGTTTTCGCTCGAAGCCTTCGAACGCGCGCTGACCCGGCGCACCAGGATCGTCGCGATCACGCAGATGTCGAACGTCCTGGGCACGACGACGCCGATCAAGGACATCGTGCGCATCGCCCACGCCCATGGCGTGCCCGTGCTGGTCGACGGCTCGCAGGGCGCCGTGCATCTCGATGTCGATGTGCGCGATCTCGACGTCGACTTCTATGCGTTCACCGGCCACAAAGTGTACGGCCCGACCGGCATCGGCGTGCTCTACGGCAAGCGGGCGCTGCTGGAATCCCTGCCGCCGTTCAACGGCGGCGGCGAGATGATCCAGGACGTGACGCGAGACAGCGTCACCTATAACCAGCCGCCGCATCGCTTCGAGGCGGGCACGCCGCCGATCGTGCAGGCGATCGGGCTCGGCGCGGCTCTCGATTATGTCGAGGGCGTCGGCCGATCGAGCATCCGCGCGCACGAAGACGCCTTGAGCGCCTACGCGCACGAGCGGCTGAGCGCGATCAATTCGCTGCGCATCTTCGGCGCGGCGCCGGGGAAGGGACCGATCGTTTCCTTCGCCGTGCAGGGCGCGCATGCGCACGACGTCGCGACCATCATCGATCGCTCGGGCGTGGCGGTGCGCGCGGGCACGCACTGCGCGATGCCGCTGTTGCAGCGCTTCGGCGTGACGTCCACTTGCCGCGCCTCGTTCGCGCTCTACAATACGCGCGCCGAAGTCGACGCGCTCGCCGACGCGCTGGTGCGCGCGCAAAAACTATTCGCTTGAGGAGGGCCTTGGGAATGACCGACAGCCCAATCGCCGCGACGCCGCCGAGCCTTGCCGCGGAAAAGCGGCCTTCGGCGATGTCGACGGAGGAACTCGACGCGCTCACGGAACAGATCGTCCAGGCGCTGAAGACCGTCTACGATCCGGAAATCCCGGCCGACATCTATGAGCTCGGCCTGATCTACAATGTCGACATCGACGACGAACATTTCGTCACGATCGAGATGACGCTAACGGCGCCGGCTTGTCCGGTGGCGGGCGAAATGCCGGTATGGGTCGAAAACGCCGTCGCCGCCGTGCCCGGCGTATCCGGCGTCAAGGTCAATATGGTGTTCGACCCGCCGTGGGATCAAAGCCGCATGTCCGACGAGGCGCGCGTCGCGCTCGACATGTGGTGAGGCTGCGGCGCCTCGCCGTCGGAGAGCGGACGAGGCCGGCGATTTGACGATGCGCGCGTGGTTTATGACATTGAGAACTCACGCGTTCGGCGACCATACAATCGCCAATGTTGTGGTTAACGTAATTGCAGAGCCAGGGCCTCGGATTGCACGCGGCGAACGCGCCCTTGGCGTCGCGCAACGCCTTGCGCTCGCCAACGCGCGCACGCAGGCGCGCTGAGCCGCTTTCGCATCGTGACCGAGATCTTGGCGGCGGGATGTCGTCGGCCGATCGGCATCGCCGGCCGACGGCGGCGTTCCGACGTTTTACGCTACGAAGGAGATTGGAAGATGTGTGACTATAGCTTGCAGCACGTCACCTCCATTCCCGCCAAAGTCGGCGACCGGCTGGTGACGACGGAATTCGCGAATTCGGTCACGCGGGGATTCTCGCCGATCGGGAGCCCCGATGTCGCCGTCTGCGTGCGACCGGGCACGGAATTGGCGTTTGACGGGGACATCCTTTGCGACCGTCCGATCGGTTACTCGCTGTTTCACCGGAAGATCGCCCCGGGCGTCGCGATATTCCGTCAGGTGAACGTCGATCAGCCGTACGCGCATCATGACGCGTTGGAGTTTCCGGACGGGCGGTCGGTCATGGTGACCGATTTGGCGCCCGGACAGAAGGCCGTCGTGCTGCAGCTGCCCGTCTCCGAGAGGACCGGCGACAGACGCGCCGATCTTCATAGGGAGCCTGCAGCGCCGGAGTTGACGGTGGGCTGACGGCGGACCGGCGAGGCTCGATGCGCCTTGTCTCGGGCTCTCGCTGGCTTTTGAGGATCGGAGGCGCTCGCTTGGCGTGGCGCTAGCCCGCCGCGTCTAATGGCGGGCCGGCGCGCGGCGCGGCGGCTCCGGTTCGACGCGCAGGCCGCCCTTTGCGCCGAGGCGAACGCGCGCGCCCGCAACGTTGGCGCCGAAAGCCGCGCCCGCCGCGAGGGCGCGTTGCAGGGCTTGCGCAAGCGTCTCGATCTTTTCCAGGCCGACGCGGCTGGCTTGCCTGCCGCCGACTTTGGCGATCGCAGCCGTCAGCAGCCGTTGAACAATCTCGATCGGCTCCGCGAACAAGGCGCGCGCGTCGCAAGCGGCCGTCTCGACGAGGCGCAGCCGGGATTCGGCGGCCTCGGTCTGCCGCGCCAGCGCGTCCTCGACCTGCCCGGCCCGGCGCGCCAGCCGCGCCAGCGCCGGCGCGTCGAGGCCTTCCGCGGCGAGCGCCTCGGTGAGCGCGCGCAGGCGCGTGCGCGCATAGCGCGGATCGTCATTCGAGGGATCGCGCGCGAAGGCGACGCCCTCGGCCTCGCAATAGGCGACCAAATCGCGCTTGGCCAAGCCGAGCAGCGGCCGCGCGATCGTCACGCTCTCTCGCGACGCGCGCGCCTCCATGGCGCGCAAGCCGGCGATCCCGGAGCCGCGCACGAGGCGCAACAGCGCGGTCTCCGCCTGATCGTCGAGGTGATGGGCGGTGACGACGACATCCGCGCCGATGGCGTCAGCGCATTCTCCCAGCAGCGCGTAGCGCGCTTCGCGCGCGCGTTCCTGAATGCGGCTCTTCGGCTTGGCGCCGCGCCAATTGAGAACGCGGTGGGGAACGCCGAGCCCTTTGCAGAGTTCGGCGACGGCGCGCGCTTCGTCGGCGCTCTCCGCCCGCAATCCGTGGTCGACCGTCGCCGCCTCGAGGCGCGGGCGCCCGCCGCGCCGGCGCGCCCAGGCGGCCGCCATCAGCAGCAGCGCGGTCGAATCGGGTCCCCCGGAGACGGCGAGCAGAATCGCGCTTTCGCCGGCGAGCGGCGCGAAATTCGTTTCGATCGCCTGAGCCGACAGAGGCGGCGGCGGGCTTGTCCCGCGCGTCAACAATGCGCCTTTTGCATCTCGCGCTCCGCCGATTTCTTCACCGCCGGCGTCGCGGTCGGATAGCGTTTGCCGATTTCGGCGAAAGTCGCGCAAGCCTGATCGTTGCTGCCGAGCGCGGCGAGCGACTGGCCGAGCCGCAGCATGCCTTCGGGCGCGCGCGCCGACTTGGCGAAATCGGTCGACAGCTTCAGATATTGTTCGGCCGCTTCGCGCGGCCGCGAGCGCTGAAAATAGGTCTCGCCGAGATAGAAGATCGCGTCGGGCGCGAGGCGGTGGGAGCCGTTGGCGGCGAGGAAGGCTTTCAATTGCTCCTCGGCTTGCGCGTATTGGCCGTTCCGATAAGCCTCGATCGCCGCGTTATATTGCTCGCGTGGGCCGTCGGTGAAGCCGACGCCGCCGCCGGGGACGACCGTCGGCCCGGTGTCGGCGGTAAGGGGGCCGGCGGGGAGGGGCGGGGGATTCGGCTTGCCCGAGAGGTCGAGCGGCGCGCCGGTCGGCGACATCGCTGTGGCGAGCGGCGCGCTCGGCGGCGTTGTGCCCAGCGGGCGCGGGGCGCCGACGGCGCCGGGATTGTTCGCGGGATCGAAGGCGTCGCTCTTGCGGGCGGTCTTGGCGGCGGCCCCAGCGTCTGGCGCCGCGACGGGCGGGGGGGCCGCGGCGGCGGCGTTGGCGCCGGCGCCGCCGAGGCGGAACTCGACGTCCTGCTGGAAGCGCTTGAGCTGGTCCTCGAGCCGACGCTGCTGATTCTCCAATTCCTCGATGCGGCCGTTGGCCTGCCGCAATTCGTTCTCCAACCGGTCGATGCGCAGGTCGAGCGCGCCGGCGTCGCCAGCGTCGACCGAGTCGGTCGGCCCGCCGGGAATGTTGGCGGGGGGAAGCGAGGATTGCGCAGTCTGCTGCGGCGCGTTGCTGTGGAAAGGGTTGAGATCGAATGCGCCCGCGCTCGTCGCGCCGAGGAGACCCACGCAAGCAAAAACCGCGCTGGCGCGGCGAAGGCGAGAAAGCAGCGTCAAGACGTCAAACCCCTATCGGTGGCGCGGCGGCGTTCGCCGGGTTGGCGCGCGAATTCCGATAGCATAGGGAGCGGACGGCCAAAAGTGAGGCGAAGATTTGGCCGTCGCGCGGCGCGGTCCCGTTTTCCCGTCAGCTTCCCGCGGCGCCCGCAAGCACGGTGACGGCGCGGCGGTTCTGCGACCAGCAGGAGATGTCGTTGCAGACCGCCACCGGGCGTTCCTTGCCGTAGCTGATCGTCTTCATGCGCGCCGCCGAGACGCCCTTGGCGATAAGGTAGTTCTTGGTCGTCTCGGCGCGGCGGGCGCCCAGGGCGAAGTTATATTCGCGCGTGCCGCGCTCGTCCGCGTGGCCCTCGATCGTGAAGGTGTAGCGGGGGTATTGGCTGAGCCAGGCGGCCTGCTTGTCCAGCGTCGCCTGTCCCGTCGAGGTCAGCTCGGTCGAGTCGGTTTCGAAGAACACGCGATCGCCGACGCTCGAAGCGAATTCCTGCACGCTGCCGGGCGCGCCCGCCGCGCCATAGGCGCCGCTCACGGCCTCTTCGGCGGTGTTGCGGGCGCAGGCGCTCAGCGCGAGGCCGACGGCCAGCGCCGCCATGAGGGGAAAGGCGCGCGGAAAGGTCGCAGCGAACATCGAAAACTCCAAATCTTGTCACGCGGCCGAGCGCCGCTTTGATCGAGCCTTAGGCTTCAGTCTATTAAGGGAAGGTTTAATCAACCTTACCGAGTTCTTGCCGCTGCGCTTCTCATTGTCTGAAACGCGCGCGAGGGTTAACCAAGCCTTAATGGCCACAATGGGGCGGCAAACGCAGGCAGCGCGAGCGCGATCGCCGTCTCCAGGCCTGCTCGCCGCTAAAACGGATTTCTTTTCCGAGCATTGGCGAATTGGAGAGGAAAAACCTTCGATGGCTCTTTCGTGGCGGCTTGCGATCGTCCGGCGCCGATCGCCGCGCGCTGACCCCTCGCCTCGGCCGCAAGCGCGCGCGCTCCGACTGCCCGAAGGAGAGGGCTAGCCTCGCGGTCCTTTGGCGGCGGTTAGATTCAGCAGCGTTTCGAGGCTCGCCGCGCTCATGTCCGCCGCCGCCGCGCGGTTCGCGGCGCTGCCCGTGCAAAGATCGAGCGCTTGGTCGCGAAGGCAATGGCCGTCCGCCAGCGACAGCAGAGTTTCCGGATCGATGTCCCGGGCCGCCACGGATTTGCGTCGCGCGAGGCGGTGGCGCGAAGCCGTAGCGGCGCCAAACAGGCCGCAGCCGAATAGTTCGGCGCTTCGGCGGCCGACCCGCCGGCGGCATCGGCCGCCTGTTTTCCTGAGGCGGCGGCCTTAGGGCTTGATGTCGCCATGAATCCGGTTCACCTTTGCCGCGTCGTTAAAAAGCGGAGGCGGCGTGCGTGTATAACCGGCCGAAAGTTCCGCGGGCGCTGGTGTTTTTGTTCGCGCTCGCGGTTCTGTTCGAGACGTGGGTCTGGGGCGGCGTCGTCGCCGTTGTCCGGCAACTCTTGGCGCTGGTTCCGTGGACCGCGCTCAAGGCGGCTCTCGCGCGCCTCGTCGACCGCCTGCCGGCGTGGGTGGCGCTGCTGATTTTCGGCGTCCCGTTCGTCCTCAACGAAGTCGGCAGTCTCGGCTGCGTGCTGCTGATCGCGACCGGCCAGTTCGCCGCCGGCGTCTTCGGCTATGTCGCCTTGAAGGTCGTCGGCCTCGCGCTCCTCGCGGTGATTTTCGACCTGACGCGCGACAAGCTGCTGACGATGCCGTGGTTCGTCTTCGTCTATGCAAAGTTCCTCGCCTTTCATGAATTCGCCCAGCGCCTCGTCGCGCCGTATCGCGAGGCGGCGGCGGCTTTCGTGAACGATCTGCGCGCTCGCGCGCGCGCCTATTGGGCGCGGCGTCCCGCCGGCGCCGAGGAAGAGACCGGCTGAGCCGCGTGCGTGGCGCCACGGCGTCAATCGCGTTCTATTGCGGCTTCGTCCGACCCGCCCGGGCGGCGATCCACTTCGTTGAGGATCGACCGACCGTCGCCGATCGGGCCTGTGGCGAGGGCGAAGGCGAGGTCCGGCCCTCGCGCTGCCGCCGGCTGTCGGGCAAGAAAGAGCCCGGACGCGCCGGCGTCCCGGGCGGCGGGGAAGCCGCTGCGCATCGCGGCGTCTGCGCGAGCCTCGAGCCAGCGCACGGTTGCCCAACGGGACGAAGCGCCGTCGCTTGACGGCAATGTCGCCGCGGGCGGGATTCGTCTAGTAAGGCATCATCCGCACCGACGGGAAGCAAGTGTTGCGCATTGGCAACGAAGTCCTAAAAAGGCCGTCGAATACCCTCGCGCGAGCGCAATCGCCTTGATTGAGTCTCGAAGAGGACTATAGTGTGAGCGTTTTAGCTTAACGCGTCGGTGAGGGCGAAGTTATGCTTAAAAAGTTTGCCATGCTCGCGCTGGCTTTTGGGGCGGCTTCCAGCGCTGCTTTTGCCGCCGATCTTCCGACAAAGAAAGCGCCGCCCGTCATCCCTCCCCCGCCGCTTTTCTCTTGGACCGGATTCTACTTCGGCGCCAACGTCGGTTACGGATGGGGAAACGCGAGCGACAGCGAGGTTCCGGGACCGACCCCCGCGGCATTCGGCGCCAACCCCTTCAGCGTCGGCATCGACCCGACCGGCGCGCTCGGGGGCGTCCAGGCCGGCTATAATTGGCAAACAGGCGGCTTTGTCATCGGCGCCGAGACGGACTTGGATTTGGCGGGTATCAGCCACACCGGTCAGTTGAATGGCCTTCCGAATTCGGCCGGGGTCATCAACCCAGCGTGGCTCGCCACCGCGTCCGAGGATGTTCAGGCGTTCGGGACCCTTCGCTTGCGCGCCGGCGTCGCGATCGATCGCGCGCTGATTTACGCGACAGGCGGTCTCGCCTATGGCGACGTCAAATATTCGAGCTACACGCAGTACGGGGCTGCGCCGATGTTTGAATACGCCGGGTCCGATTCGACCTGGAAGGCCGGCTGGACGCTCGGCGCCGGCGTCGAATATGCGCTGACCAACAATTGGACGGTCAAAGGCGAATATCTCTATTACGATCTCGGCAACAAGAGTTATGCGGCCCCGCCGCTCGCCGCGAATCCTCCCTACTTCGTCGGGCAAAGTTTCTCGACCACAGGCAATATCGTCCGTGTCGGCGTGAACTATAAGTTCTGACGCGATCGGCGCGCCTCGCTAATTGCGAAATTGCATAGCCCTCGCCGGCGCCGACCCTGTCCCTCAGGGTCGCGTCGACGCGGCGGAGCCTGCCCGCAGAAAAACTGAGACGCGCTCAACGGGGGACATGGCCTCCCGAGGAGGCTATATGTCGAGTCGTCTCGTGCGCGCGCGCCTTTTGGGCGCGGCGTCCCGTCGGCGCAGAGGAAGGAATTGGCTGAGCCGGGCTGAGCAGACTCCGATTTCGTTATTCATTCCCTAGGCTTGGTTCGCTCTTGACGCTCCCCCTGCCGCACGGTCGATCGCTGAGGCTCGGCTCGCCGATTCCCGTCATGGGCATCGTCAACGCGACGCCCAATTCTTTTTCCGACGGCGGCGCCTTTGCAACGCCCGAGGACGCCGCCGAACATGGCGCGCGCCTCGCCGCCGAGGGCGCGGCGATTCTGGACGTCGGCGGCGAGTTGACCCGGCCCGGCGCGAGCGCGGTGGCGGCGCAGGAGGAAATCTCGCGCGTCGTTCCCGTCATCGCGGCGTTGCGTGGCCGCGTCGCCGTTCCGATTTCCGTCGACACCAGCAAAGCGCGCGTCGCCGCCGCCGCGCTCGAAGCCGGCGCTTCGATCGTCAACGACGTCTGGGGGTTTCAGCGGGATCGCGAAATAGCCCGCGTCGTCGCCGACAGCGGCGCGGCGGCGGTGCTGATGCACAATCGCGCGAGCGTCGATCCCGGATTGGACGTTCTCGCCGACATCCTCGCGTTTCTCTCGCGCTCGATCGACATCGCTCTGGCCGCCGGCGTCGCCGAGGCGCGGCTGATCGTCGATCCGGGCTTCGGTTTCGGCAAGACGCCGGCGCAAAATCTCCAACTGATCCGGCGCCTGCGGGAGCTGGGCACGCTCGGCCGTCCGGTGTTGCTCGGCGTGTCGCGCAAGTCGACCATCGGGATCGTGACCGGCCAGAAGGCGCCCGACGAGCGCGTCGCCGGCTCGATTGCGGCGGGCCTTGTGGGCGTGATGAACGGCGCGGCGATTCTGCGGGTTCACGATGTGGCGCCGCATGTGCAGGCGTTGCAGGTCTTGCACGCCATAGGGGAGAGCTGACGATGAACGGCCCAGATGCGCACGGCGCGATTGGCCGCGGCAAAATCTTTGTCGAGGGATTACGGCTCCACGCCTTTCACGGCCATTTCGCCCACGAACGCAAGTACGGCCAGATGTTCGAGATCGATCTCGGCCTCGTCCTCGATCTCGGCGAAGCGGCGGCGGGCGACGATCTCAAGGCGACCGTCGACTATGGCAAGGTGGTGGCGGCGACGCAGCAGGTTTTTTGCGGCGAGCCGCGCAAGCTCGTCGAGGCGGCCGCCTTGGACGTCGCGCGCGCGTTGCTGGAGAAATTTCCCCGCCTCGAGTCGATCGTCGTGCGGGTCGGCAAGGTCGCGCCGCCGATCGCTGCGACGCTGCGCGCGGCTGGCGTTGAGATCGAGGTGAAGCGTGGGGGATGATCGGGTCGTGGAGGCCGCGCTCGGCCTCGGCGGCAATATCGGCGACGTCGCCGCCGCTTTTGTGCACGCGCTCAGCCGCCTCGCTGGCGCGCCGGGGGTGAAGCTGGGGCGCGCCTCCTCGGTCTATCGCACGCCGCCTTGGGGCAAGCTCGACCAGCCGGATTTTCTCAACATGGCGGCGCTCGTCGAAACGACCTTGCCCGCGCGGGCGCTGCTGGCGCTTTGTCTCGACATCGAGCGCGCGATGGGCCGCCGCCGCCTCGAGCGTTGGGGGCCGCGCACGCTCGATATCGACATTCTGACCTACGGCGAAGCGACGATCGACGAGCCGGATCTGAAGATTCCGCATCCGCGCCTCGCCGAGCGCGCTTTCGTGCTCGCGCCGCTGGCGGAAATCGCGCCGCATCTGCGCATCGGCGGCCAAGAGGTGGGGCAGTGGCTGGCGCTGGCGGATCGCACGGGGGTCGAGGTGGACGCGGAAGCGAGCGGTCGAGTGCGGGACGGGCTGGCGGCGTCGAATTGTCGAAACGCGCCCACACGGTCGCCGGGTCTCCCGCGCCATCGGCAGACCAAGAAGCCGGGGGATTTTGGATGAAGATTCGTATCGGCTACGAGCTGATCTACGACTTTCCGCAATCCACGCCGGTGATCCTCGTTCTGGGGATCCATTTCACCCGGGCGTCCGACGTGATTATCCCCGACTCCCTGACCACCAGCCCCTCCGTGCCGATCTACCCCTACCGCGACGGCTTCGGCAATTGGTGCAGTCGCTTCGTCGCTCCCGCCGGCCGAATGCGTTTGTCGGCCGACGGCCTCCTTCGCGACACCGGCCTGCCGGACGCGGTCGCCCCTTCGGCTTGGCAACACGCGGTGGAGGATTTGCCAGAGGACACATTGAACTTTCTGCTCGGCAGTCGTTACTGCGAGACCGACCGCCTGACCGAGGCGGCCTGGAGCCTCTTTGGCGCGTCGCCGCCGGGGTGGGCGCGCGTCCAGGCGATCTGCGATTTCGTCCATCGCCATATCGCTTTCGGCTATGAGCATGCGCGCGCCACGATGACGGCGTGGGAGGTTTTCAATGAACGCAAGGGCGTATGCCGCGACTATGCGCATCTCGCCATCGCATTCTGCCGCTGCATGAACATTCCCGCGCGGTACTGCACGGGCTATCTCGGGGACATCGGCTTGCCGCCGCCCTATGCGCCGATGGATTTCGCCGGCTGGTTCGAGGCCTATCTGGGCGGGCGGTGGCATACGTTCGATCCGAGGAACAACATTCCGCGAATCGGCCGCGTGCTGATCGCGCAAGGGCGCGATGCGGCCGACGTGCCGATCACCCACACGTTCGGCCCGAACACGCTGGTCAGTTTCAAGGTGTGGACGGACGAGGTGGAGTAGAGAGCATTCGGACGGCTCGGTTCAGTCGTTCGCATCGCGCAGGCCGTGCACGGTCTCGGCGCTGCGAAATCCCGCGAGTTCGAATGCGCCCAGTTCGACGAAATCCTGCGGCAGGCGCCGAGCGAAGGCGGCGGACCCGACGATCGCGCGACCGAGCCGCGCCGCCACTTTCTCGAGGCGCGCCGCCATGTTCACCGCGGGGCCGATGCAGGTGAAATCGAGACGACTTCCGGCGCCGATATTACCGTAAAGCACTTCGCCGACATGCAGAGCGAGCCCGAAGCGCAAACGCGTCTTCGTCGCCTCGTCGCCCATGGGCGGGAGCGCGTCGATCTTGTCCTTCGCTTGCCGCGCGGCGCGCAAGGCGCGCGCGCAGGCCTCGCCGACATCAGCCTCCTCTCCGATGTGGAAGATCGCGAGCAAGCCGTCGCCCATGAACTTGAGCACTTCGCCGCCCTCGGCCTCGATCGCGGGCACGAGACAATCATAGAACGTGTTGAGAATCCCGATCAGGGCCTGCGGCGAAATGCTGTCGGCCAGCTTGGTGAAGCCGCGCATGTCGGAGAGCCAGATGACGGCCCGGATCGCCTCCGCATCCCCACGCCTGATCCGGCCCGCGAGAATCCGCTCGCCGGCCTTGTGCCCGACATAGGCGTCGAGAAGATTGATCGCGGTGCGCCGCAAGGCGCGAACCTCGGCGACCCGCGCGAGCGGCGGGACGATTTGCTCGAGCGCCTTGATATGCGCGGCGGAGAAGCCGCCCGCTCGGCGCGTCGTGAAGGTGGCCGCGTGGATCTCCCCGTTGGTGAAGCGAAGCGGGATCGCGAGATAATCGCTCACGCCTTCAGCGCGAAGCTCGGCCAGAAACGCGAAGTCCATGAGGCAATCGGGATCGGCGACATGGCGGCGAATCAACTCGCCGGTCGAGCGGATGCTGGCGATCGGGCTGGAGACAAAATCCTGATCCGTCGCCATGGCGAAGGACGCTTCGCTGACGCTCGCCGCCTGACCCGGCCGCCAGAGGAAGCGGCGCGCCATGATGTCGGGATGAAGCGTGTTGACGAAGACCGCCACCCGCCAGAGCGGCACGCCGCATTCGCTGAGGCGAACGCACAGCTCCGTGAGCACGTCCTCGGATCGCGCGGCCGAACGCGCGCCGTCGACCAGCCAGGCCGCCACGGCGCTGATGTCGAGCGACGGAGAGCGCCGCTTCGGCCGCTTCGTCTTGGTCGAACCGCGTGACGAGGACTCGGGCATCGGTCGAGACGCGAAGACTTCGCGCTCCCTTCGGAGCCTCTCTTAAGACCAGCGAAACGGATCGCCGCCCGCGGTAGCCGCTCCGATTTGAACGTTAGTCGAGAATTCGTCCCGACGCCATGATCGGCGCGGCCCGCGGGCCGGTTCGGGGCGCGCGGCCGGCCGCAACGCGCGATCCGGCGCCGGGGCGCAGCGGCGCTGACCCTCTGGCCGCCAAGTTGCGTTACTGACGAAATACGGCCTTCGCGCCTCATTGACACGCGGCCCCCTTCGTCCCACATTCGCCTCCACTCGAGGGGCGCCCATGCCGGGCTGAGACGGCTTCACACGCCGGACCCTTAGAACCTGATCCGGGTCATGCCGGCGAAGGGACGAGGCTCGCCGATGCACATCGCCGCGCCTAGCCTTCTTCGCCTGCACGGGAGCGAAGCGGAGGCAAGGCCAATGAACGAACGCGCCAAGATCAATACGCCGGCGGCGCCTGAGAGCGTCACCACCGGGCCGATCGCCGGATCGCACAAGGTCTACGCCTCGCCCAGGGGCCATGCCGAGGTTAGCGTGCCGTTCCGCGAAATAAGCTTGAGCGACGCGAGCGAGCCGCCGGTGCGCGTCTATGACGCCTCCGGCCCCTATACCGAGGCCGACGCGCGCATCGATCTTAACGCCGGCCTGAAGCCGGTGCGCGAAGGCTGGATCGCCGACCGCGGCTACGCCGCCATTCCCGGCCGCGCCATCAAGCCCGAAGACAACGGCCATGTCTCGGCCGAGCGCCTCGCGCCGCATTGTCCCGCGACGCGCATTCTTCGCGCCGGCCAGCCCGGCCAGCTGGTGACGCAATATGAATTCGCCCGCGCCGGGATCGTCACGCAGGAGATGATCTACGTCGCCCATCGCGAGAATCTCGCGCGCGAGGCGGCGCTGGAGGAGGCCCAGGGGCGGCTCGCCGACGGCGAGAGCTTCGGCGCGGAGATCCCCGAATTCGTCACGCCGGAATTCGTGCGCTCCGAGGTCGCGCGCGGCCGCGCGATCATTCCCGCCAACATCAACCACGTCGAACTCGAGCCGATGGCGATCGGCCGCAATTTCCTCGTCAAGGTCAACGCCAATATCGGCAACAGCGCGGTGAGTTCGGGCGTCGCCGAGGAAGTGGAGAAGATGGTGTGGGCGATCCGCTGGGGCGCCGACACGGTGATGGACCTCTCGACGGGGCGCAACATTCACAACATCCGCTCCTGGATCCTGCGCAATTCTCCGGTGCCGATCGGCACGGTGCCGATCTATCAGGCGCTGGAGAAGGTCGACGGCGATCCGCTCAAGCTCGATTGGGAAGTGTTCAAGGACACGCTGATCGAGCAGGCCGAGCAGGGCGTCGACTATTTCACCATCCACGCCGGCGTGCGCCTCGCCTATGTCCCGCTCACCGCAAAACGCGTCACCGGCATCGTCTCGCGCGGCGGCTCGATCATGGCGCGCTGGTGCCTGGCCGGCCATCGCGAGAGCTTCCTCTATGAGCGCTTCGCCGACATCTGCGACATCATGCGCAAATACGACGTCGCCTTCTCGCTCGGCGACGGCCTGCGCCCCGGCTCGATCGCCGACGCCAACGACGCCGCGCAATTCGCCGAACTGGAGACGCTGGGCGAACTGACCAAGGTCGCCTGGGACAAGGGCTGCCAGGTGATGATCGAAGGCCCCGGCCACGTGCCGATGCATAAGATCAAGGTCAACATGGACAAGCAGCTCAAGGAGTGCGGCGAGGCGCCGTTCTACACCTTGGGGCCGCTGACGACAGACATCGCGCCGGGCTACGACCACATCACCTCGGGGATCGGCGCGGCGATGATCGGCTGGTTCGGCACGGCGATGCTCTGCTACGTCACGCCCAAGGAGCATCTGGGGCTTCCCGATCGCGACGACGTCAAGACCGGCGTCATCACCTATCGCATCGCCGCGCACGCCGCCGATCTCGCCAAGGGCCATCCGGCGGCGCGCATTCGCGACGACGCGGTTTCGCGCGCGCGCTTCGACTTCCGCTGGCAGGATCAGTTCAACCTGTCGCTCGATCCCGACACGGCGCGAAAATTCCACGACGAGACCTTGCCCAAGGACAGCCACAAGGTCGCGCATTTCTGCTCGATGTGCGGGCCGAAATTCTGCTCGATGAGGATCACGCAGGATTTGCGTAAAGAGGCCGAGGCTTTGGCCGGCATGGAGCAAAAATCGCGTGAATTCCTCGACCAGGGCGGCGCGCTCTACGTCAAGGCGGCGGAGTAGCGAGGCGGACATGAAATTCGTCGTCAACGGCGTCGAGCAGGACGTCGCCGCCGAGACTTTGGCGGCGGCGCTCGACGCGCTCGATTACGGGGAGACGCTGGTCGCCACCGCCCTCAACGGCGAATTCGTGCCGGCGCGAAAGCGCGCCGAGACGATTCTGCGCGAAGGCGACCGGATAGAGGTCGTCGCGCCTCGGCAAGGGGGATAGGCCGGGAACGCTTCGCCGCGCTCGCGGCGGCGGCGATCGCGTGCCGAGCAAGGATCTTATGGAATATGGCCGGAGCGAGGAGTTGGAAACGATGAAGGTCTATGGCGTCGAGATGAAGTCGCGGCTGCTGCTCGGGACGTCGAAATATCCCTCGCTCGACGTGATGGCCAAATCCGTTCGGGCGGCTGAGGCCGAAGTCGTCACGGTCTCGGTGCGGCGCGAGTTGAGCCAATTTCGTGAGGGGCAAGAGTTCTGGCGCATCATCCGCGAACTCGGCGTGCGCGTGCTGCCCAACACCGCCGGCTGCTACACCGTCAAGGAGGCGGTGACGACGGCGCAGATGGCGCGGGAGATTTTCAATACGTCCTGGATCAAGCTCGAAGTGATCGGCGACCGCGACACGCTGCAGCCCGACGTCTTCGGCACGGTCGAGGCCGCGCGCATCCTCGGCGAAGACGGTTTCGAGGTGTTTCCCTATACGACCGAGGACCTGATCGTCTGCGACCGATTGGTCGAGGCGGGCTGCAAGGTGCTGATGCCGTGGGGAGCGCCGATCGGTTCGGGCAAAGGCCTCAATAATCCTTTTGGCCTGCGCGTGCTGCGGGCGCGTTTTCCCGGCGTGCCGCTGATCGTCGACGCCGGCATCGGCCTGCCTTCGCATGCGACGGCGGCGATGGAACTCGGCTACGACGCGGTGCTGCTCAACACGGCGGTCGGCACGGCGGGCGACCCGGTGGCGATGGCGCGCGCCTTCATGCAGGCGGTCGAAGCCGGCTACGCGGCCCGTCGCGCCGGCCCGATGGCGCAGCGCGACGTGGCTGCGCCTTCGACGCCGGTCGCCGGCAAGGCGGCGCTGACGTGAGCGAACGGGCCGCGCGCTCGCGTTCCCCCTCTCCCGCTTGCGGGAGAGGGCGGGGTGAGGGGTGCTTCCACCGAACGAACGGCGGCGCGCGCCCTCATCCGGCGCTTCGCGCCACCTTCTCCCGCAGGCGGGAGAAGGGAGCATGACCCTCGACCGCTTCTACCCCATCGTCAATTCCGCCGCTTGGGTGGCGCGGCTCGTCGGCGTCGGCGCGCGGCTGATCCAGTTGCGCGTGAAGGATAAGGACGAGGCCACGATTCTGGGCGAGACCCGCGAGGCGCTGGCGATCTGCCGGAGCGCCGGGGCGCAGCTGATCGTCAACGACTATTGGCGCGTCGCGATCGACGCCGGGGCTGACTTCGTTCACCTCGGCCAGGGCGATCTCGACGGCGCGGACATGGCGGCGATCCGCGCGCACGGGCTGAAAGTCGGGATCAGCACGCACGACGAAGCCGAACTCGCGCGCGCCCTGGCGCTGGCGCCCGATTATGTCGCGCTCGGCCCGATCTATCCGACGATCCTCAAGGCGATGGCCTTCGCCCCGCAGGGCCTGGCGCGCATCGGCGAATGGAAGCGGCGCGTCGGCGCGATTCCGCTGGTCGCCATCGGCGGCCTCAACGTCGAGCGCGGCCAGGCGTGCCTCGCGGCCGGCGCCGACATCGTCTCCGTCGTCACCGACATCACGCTCAACGCCGACCCCGAGCGCCGCACGCGCGAGTGGCTCGCGGCGACGCGCGCGCCGTGACGAAACGCGCACGAATCGCGCTGACGATCGCCGGCTCGGATTCGGGCGGCGGCGCTGGAATTCAAGCGGACTTGAAGACCTTCGCCGCGCTCGGCGTCTACGGCGCCAGCGCGATCACGGCGCTCACGGCGCAAAACACGCTGGGCGTGACCGCGATCCACCTGGCGCCGCCGGCGATCGTAAGGGCGCAGATCGACGCGGTCCTGGCCGATTTCGACGTCGCGGCAATCAAGATTGGCATGCTGGGGAGCGCGGAGATCGTCGAGGCGGCGGCGGGGAGCCTCGTCGGCGGCGACCCCTCATCCGGCGCTTCGCGCCACCTTCTCCCGCAAGCGGGAGAAGGGGAGCGCCCCCTCTCCCGCTTGCGGGAGAGGGCTGGGGTGAGGGCCTTCGTCATCTACGACCCCGTCATGGTCGCCTCGTCGGGCGACGCGCTCGCCACCGCGGGCTTTATCGAGGCGGTGAAGGCGCGGTTGCTGCCGCTGGTCGATTGCCTGACGCCTAATCTCGCCGAAGCCGCGGCGCTGCTCGGCGCGCCGCTCGCGCAGGACGAAGCCGAAATGGCGCGCCAGGGCGCGGCGCTGCGAAAACTCGGCCCGCGCGCCGTGCTGATGAAGGGCGGGCATCTCGCCGGCGCCGAGGCGGTCGATCTCCTCGTCACGCCGCAGACGACCCATCGCTTCGCGGCGCCTCGCCTGGCCTCGCGCGACTTGCACGGCACCGGCTGCACGCTGTCCAGCGCGATTGCGGCGCACATCGTCCTGGGCGCCACCTTGCCGGAGGCCGTCGCGGCGGCCAAGGATTTCGTCGGCCGCGCGATCGAGAGAGGCGGGGAGGCCAAGCTCGGCGCCGGCGCGGGGCCGTTGCTGCAGACGCCGCTCCGCAAGACGCGCGCTGACGATTAGGCGCCGGTGGACAGGCCGTTCGGCGCCCGTGCGAGGTCGGAGCGGGTTTGCTAGGGTCGCGCCGATGGACAAGCCAGCGAATCCCGCAGCGCATGAGACGGGGCAGGCGACGAGCGGCCCGCCGCGCGCGCCCGAGCCGGCGCGCCTGACGCCGATGATGGCGCAATATTTCGAGATCAAGGCGGCCAATCCGGATTGCCTGCTGTTCTACCGGATGGGCGATTTCTACGAATTGTTCTTCGAGGACGCAGAGATCGCGAGCCGCGCGCTCGGCATCGTGCTGACCAAGCGCGGCAAGCACGAGAATGAGGACATCAGGATGTGCGGCGTGCCGATCGAGCGCGCCGACGATTATCTTCAGCGCCTCATCGCGCTCGGCCATCGCGTCGCCGTCTGCGAGCAGCTCGAGGATCCGGCGGAGGCCAAGAAGCGCGGCGGCAAGTCCGTCGTCAAGCGCGACGTGGTGCGCCTCGTCACGCCCGGCACGATCACCGAGGAGCGGCTGCTGGACCCGGGTCGCGCCAATGTTCTTCTCGCCGTTCAACGCGTCCGGTCGGGCGAAGGGCGCGTTACCTTCGGTCTGGCCGCGCTCGACATCTCGACCGGCGCGTTCGATTTAAGCGAGGCCGACGAAGCGGCCTTAAGCCTCGAAATCGCGCGCCTGGAGCCGAGCGAGATCGTCGCGCCGCAGGCCTTGTTCGACGATCCCGGCTTTTCCCGACTGATCGCGGAGACGACGGTTTCCGCCACGCCGCTGGGGCGTGATTCCGGCGACGGCGCGGCGGCGGAGCAGGCGGTGCGCGAGTTCTACGGCGTCGAGACGCTGGAGGGCTTCGGCCAGTTCAGCCGCGCGGAAATCGCCGCCGCCGCGTTGGCGCTGCGCTATGTCAAGCGCACGCAGATCGACGCGACGCCGCGGCTCGCGCCGCCGACGCGGCGCGCGCGCGGCGCCTGCCTCGAAATCGACGCCGCGACGCGCGCCAATCTCGAACTCACGCGCACGCTCTCCGGCGAGCGCGCGGGCTCCCTCTTCGCCACGATCGACATGACCGCGACGCCCGCCGGCGCGCGCCTCCTCGGCGAGCGCCTGGCGAGCCCGCTCACCGACCCGCACGAGATCAACGAACGGCTCGACGCGCTGGCCTTCCTCGTCGAGGCGCCGGCGTTGCGCGAGGCCCTGCGCAAGAGTCTCGCCGCGGCGCCGGATTTCCTGCGCGCGCTGTCGCGTCTCAGTCTCGACCGCGGCGGCCCGCGCGATCTGGCCGCCTTGCGCGACGGACTGGCCGCCAGCGCTGCGATCGCACAAACGCTCGCTCCGGTCGAAGCCTTGCCGCCGGCCATGCTGCGCTCGCTGGCGCGCCTGCGCGACAACGATGGCGCCCGGGGGTGGCGGGCGATCTTTCCCAGGCGCTTGCCGAGGACTTGCCGCTCAATAAGCGCGACGGCGGCTTCGTGCGCGCCGGCGCATCGGCGCCGCTCGACGAGGCGCGGCGTTTGCGCGACGAAAGCCGGCGCGTTGTCGCGGAGATGCAGGCGCGCTACGCCGAGCAAGCGGGGACGCGCCAGCTCAAGATCAAGCACAACAATTTCCTCGGATACTACATCGAGACGCCGCAGGCGCAGGGCGAGGCGTTGCTCAAAGCCCCCCATAGCGCGACCTTCATCCACCGCCAGACGATGGCCGGGGCGATGCGCTTCACCACCAATGCGCTGATCGATCTGGAGGCGCGCATTGCCTCGGCGGCCGACCGCGCGCTGGCGCTCGAACTGGAAGCCTTCGAGCGGCTGCGTCAGGCGTGCCTGGCCCAGAGCGAAATGCTGCGCGGCCTCGGCGCCGCACTCGCCGAGATCGACGTCGCCGCCGCACTCGCCGAACTCGCGGTGAAACGCGATTGGGTCCGCCCTCGCGTCGACGATTCCCTCGCCTTTACGATCGAGGGCGGGCGCCATCCCGTGGTCGAGGCGGCGCTCGCGCGGCGCGGCGAGCCCTTCGTCGCCAATTCCTGCGACCTTTCCGGGGCGGAGGGCGAGGGCGGGCGCATCGCGCTGGTGACCGGCCCCAATATGGCGGGCAAGTCGACCTTTCTGCGCCAGAACGCGCTGATCGCGGCGCTCGCGCAAATGGGCGCCTTCGTGCCGGCGCGGCAGGCCCATATCGGCGTGGTCGATCGCCTGTTCTCGCGCGTCGGCGCGGCCGACGACCTCGCGCGCGGGCGCTCGACCTTCATGGTCGAGATGGTCGAGACGGCGGCGATCCTCAATCAGGCGACGGTGCGTTCGCTGGTCATTCTGGACGAAATCGGCCGCGGCACGGCGACCTTCGACGGCCTTTCCATCGCCTTCGCCTGCGTCGAGCATCTCAACGCGGTCAATCGCTCGCGCACGGTGTTTGCGACGCATTTCCACGAATTGACCCAGCTCGCCCAGACGCTGCCGCGCCTGTTCAATCTGACGATGCGGGTCAGCGAGTGGAAAGGCGCGCTCGTCTTCCTGCACGAAGTCGTTCCCGGCGCGGCGGACCGTTCTTACGGCATCCATGTCGCCAAGCTCGCGGGGCTTCCCGCCGCGGTCATCAAGCGCGCGCGCGCGGTGCTTGGCGAGTTGGAGGCGACCAAACACGCGGGCGCCGCGCTCTCCAGCCTCGACGCGCTGCCGCTGTTTTCCTATGAGCCGCCGCCGCCGCCCGCTGCCGACTCGCTGCGCGAGGCTTTGGAGAAGATCGATCCCGATGATATGACGCCGCGCGACGCACAAGCCGCGCTCTATGAGCTGAAGCGCCTGTCGCGGGAGAAGCCGCCTTGATCGATCAGAAGATTCTTTTCGCCAGCGCCGTCGCCGCCTATCTCTATGTCGTTTCGCCGGGGCCGGCCTTTCTCGCGCTGTTCACCCTCGCGGCGTCCAAGGGGCGCGCGGCGGGGGCGTGGTTCATTTGCGGCCATCTCGTCGGGGACGTCACCTGGGGCGGCCTCGCGGTCGGAGCGATCGTCGGCGCCAACCGGCTCGGCGCGACGCTGTTCGAAGTGCTCGGGGCCGGCTGCGGGCTCTATCTCATCTATCTCGGCGCGCGCGCGGTGATGACGCGCAAGGACGCGCCGCCGCGTACGATCGGCGCGCGCCGCCCGCTGGCGACCGGCCTCGCCTTCGGTCTCACCAACCCCAAGGCCTATCCGGTCGCGCTGGCGATGTTCTCAGCCATCGTCGCGCCTTATGTCGCTCAGCTTCGCGTCGAGGACACGCCGCAATTGCTCGGCGCGGCCTTCGCGGGCTTTCTCGCCGCGGACGCGACGCTGATCTTCGCCGCCGGGCTGCCGGCGGTGAGGCGGTTCTTTCTCGCCCATGGCGTCGTCGTGACGCGCGTCGTCGGCCTGATGTTCATCGCCTTCGGCGCCAAATCGCTGTTCGACGCGGCGAGCGGGGCGATGCGGCGGGCGGCGTGAGCGGGCTTGGAATGTAAGAGGATTCCTCGCTCGCGGCGTGTTCGGCCAGGCGGAAGGGGCGCGAAAATTCGCGGGCTGGTCGCCGCGCGTCGGCGGTGCGCGTCGGCCTCGCAATCCCGCGCAGGGCGCGTCCTTCACTTTCAACGGCCTACGAAGCGCGCGGCGCGCGGTTGTGGCTTTTTCCGAACTTGTCGTGGCCGACGACCGCCTTTATGAATTAGACAAAAGTCGAGGGAGAGCGGCGGCATGGACGGCGTAGCCGGAGCGAGACCGAAACTATTCGGCGCACGCCAATGGATGTTGGTTTGGGGACCGGGCCTGCTGGTGATGCTGGCGGACACCGACGCCGGCAATGTGGTGACAGGCGCCCAGGCGGGCGCGCAATGGGGCTACCGGCTGCTGCCGCTGCTGCTGCTGCTCATTCCCATGCTCTATATGGTGCAGGAATTGACGGTTCGGCTCGGGCTCGCCACCGGGCGCGGCCACGGCGAATTGATCCGCGAGCGCTTCGGCGTGGGGTGGGCGTGGCTGTCGACGGCGGGCCTGGCGGTGGCGGTGATCGGCTCCCTGATCACCGAATTCACCGGCGTGGCGGGGGTCGGAGAACTCTACGGCCTGTCGCGCGGGTTGACCTTGCCCCTCGCCGCGGCGGCCTTGCTCGCGGTCGTCGCCACGGGCTCCTACCGGCGTGTGGAGCGGACCGCGATCGTCATCGGCCTGTTCGAACTTGCCTTTTTCGCCGTCGCCTGGGCGGCGCACCCCAACCTCGGAACGCTGGCGAAGGACGCGGTCGACCTGCCGCTGGGCAACCACGAATTCCTGTATCTGGTGGCGGCGGTGATCGGCGCGACCTTCAATCCCTGGATGATTTTCTATCAGCAGTCCGCCATCGCCGACAAAAAGCTTCGACCCGACGATCTCCAGGCAGCCCGCTGGGATACGGCGTTCGGCGCGGCGCTTACGCAGTGCCTGACGGGCGCGGTGCTGGTCGCGGCGGCGGCGACGCTAGCCTCCAGGGGCGCCTCGGCGGGCCTCGGCAGCGTCGGCGAGATCAGCGGCGCGCTGTCGCCGCTTCTCGGGGAGAACGTCGGACGCCTGGTCTTCAGCGCGGGCGTCCTCGGCGCCTCCCTTGTGGCCGCCATCGTGTGCTCGCTGGCGCTGGCCTGGGGAGTTGGCGAAGTCACCGGCTACAAGCATTCCCTCGAATATCATCCGTTCGCGGCGAAATGGTTCTACGGCGTCTATGCGGCCGCCGTCGTCGGCGCCGCCGCGCTCGTTTGGTTCGTGCCGGACCTCGTCTGGCTCAACATCGCGGCGCAGGTTCTCAACGCCTTCCTGCTGCCGCTGGTGGTCGGCTTCCTCGTCGCGTTGGCGGTGAAAGCGCTGCCGGCGCCGCTGCGTCCGCGGGGGCTCTACCTCGCGATCTTGATCGGCGTTTCGGCCGTCGTGATCGTCGTCGGCCTATACGGCGGCGTCTCGGGACTGATGTAGCCGCTACGCGAAATAGCCGAAATAGGTCCAGATCGCGCCGACGATGAGGTCGAGCGCGGCGGCGACGGGGAAGGCGCCTTTGCGCTCGATCAGCCAAGCCCCGCTCGACACGATCCACCGCGGCCAGAAAATCGTGACAAGGGCGCGAACAAGGCTCGCCCAACCCGTCAGCGTGATGAGGACTCGCCAGTCGAGCGCCCAGACGTTGTGAGTGAGCAGCAGCGCCAAGCCGCCGAGCAGACCAAAAAAGCCGGCCATATACAATAATACCCCGCTTGCGATGAACTCTCGCAGCAGAGCGCGAAACGCCTCGGGCCTGGTCAGCAGCGCGACGCCGAGGACAAGATACGTCGGCCCCAGCAGCTTGGCGATGAAGAGCGACGTTTGCATGGGAGCGCCTCGACAATCTGGCTTCCGGCGCCAACAAACTCGCACTGGTCGGGATCGTTTTCGTTGCGCCGCGTCAAGAACGTCTCTGGCGCGGCAAGCTCGCCGCGTTCGGCGCCAATTCCTTTCTTGACGCCGACAGCGCTGTGAAGCGCTTGCATTTGTGCAAGGATGCGCTACTTATCGGCCCATGGACTTGCGGCGATCGACGGCGTAACGCCGCGCCGGCCGACGTGGCAAACGGGAGAATTATAGAGGCGCCCATGAGCGAGGTTCGCCAACCCACGATTTTCCTGCCGCACGGCGGCGGGCCGTGTTTCTGGATGGAGTTTCCGCCGCCGTTCGGACCGCACGCCTGGGACGGCCTGAGGGCCTATCTCGCGGGCATCGTCGAGAGTTTGCCGGAGCGCCCGAAGGCGTTCGTGGTCGTCACCGCGCATTGGGAAGAGGCCCAGCCCACCGTCAGCACCGCCGCTGCGCCGGGCATGCTGTTCGACTATTACGGATTTCCCCCCCACACCTATGAGCTCAGCTACCCCGCGCCGGGCGAGCCCCGCGTCGCCGCCGAGGTCAAGCGATTGCTGGAAGCGGCGGGCCTTCCCGTCGGCGAGAACGCCACGCGCGGCTTCGACCACGGCGTCTTCGTGCCGTTCCTGATCGTCGATCCGAAGGCCGAGATCCCCGTCGTCATGCTGTCGATCGAGCGCGACCTCGACCCGGCGCGGCACATCGCCATCGGCAAGGCGCTCGCGCCCTTGCGCGATCAGGGGATCGTCATCGTCGGCAGCGGCATGAGCTTTCACGATCTCAGGCATTTCTTCGACGGCGACGGCCGCGCCTCCGCCGCTTTCGACGCCTGGCTCGACGAAACCACGACCAAGTCGGATCCCAAGGCGCGCGAGGAGCGGCTGATCCGCTGGAAGGAGGCGCCCTACGCACGCGCTTGCCACCCCCGCGAGGAACACTTGATCCCCCTGATGGTCGTCGCGGGCGCGGCCGGCGACAGCGCGGGAACGCACAGCTTTCGCGACACCGTCGGCGGCAAGGTGATTTCGGGCTTTCGCTTCGGGTGAGGGCATGTTGTCTTTAGATTGAACCAGACCTCTGCTGCCGTCATCGCGAGCGAAGCGTGGCGATCCAGAGATCGTGACGCCTGCTCATGGGCCCGCCGAGCGCCCTTGCTGCTGTTGTGAGCGCCGCGAACCCTATTGGCAATCACCTCCATCGCTGGATCGCCACGCTTCGCTCGCGATGACGGCGGCAATGGATCGACCTAAAGACAGTGCGCTCTAGGGCGGGGCGCTATCCCTCAATCCGGCCGCCCGATCGGCGCGTAGGACGGCACAAGGTGCAGTGCGTCTCCCGTGTAGGGATGGGCGCGCGCGACGTCCTCGTCGAGCTCGACGCCAAGGCCCGGCTCGCTCGGCGGAATGACATAGCCGTCCTCCCAGCGGATCGGCTTCTTCAACAGTTCGGCCTGAAAGCCGTCCCATCGCTCGATGCTCTCGAGAATGAGGAAATTCGGGCTGCACGCCGAGAGCTGGATGTTGGCGGCGCCGACGATGGGGCCGCAATAGAGATGGGGCGCGATCTCAGCATAATGCGCCTCGGCCATCCCCGCGATCTTCTTGGCTTCCAGGAGGCCGCCGACGCGGCCGAGATTGAGCTGCAGGATGGAGGCGGCGCCGGTCTGCAGCACGCGCGCGAATTCGTATTTGGTCGTCAGGCGCTCGCCGGTCGCGATCGGGATCGACGCGCCCGCCGCGACGCGCGCCATCTCTTCGGGCATTTCCGGCGGCGTCGGCTCCTCGAACCAGAGCGGCGAATAGGGCGCCAATCTTTGTGCGAGGCGAAGCGCGCCCGAGCTCGTGAATTGCCCATGCGTGCCGAACAACAGATCGCAGGAATCGCCGAGCGCCGCGCGCAGGGTCTTGCAGAAGGCCTCGCTCAGCGAGAGCCGCTCCAGGCTCGGCTGGCGCGGATCGAAAGTGGAGTAGGGGCCGGCGGGATCGAATTTCACGGCGGTGAACCCTTGCGCGACGTAGCGCAGCGCACGCGCCGCCGCCGCGTCGGGATCGCGATAGACGGGCGAGTCGGAATAGGCGTGCGAGCCGGGCTCGTCGGGATAGAGATAGGTGTAAGTGCGCAGCCGCTCGTGAACGAGGCCGCCAAGAAGCGCGTAGGCCGGCTTGCCGACCGCCTTGCCGACGATGTCCCAGAGCGCCATTTCGATCCCCGAGAGGACGCCCATCAGCGAAATGTCGGGGCGGCCGGAATAGCCGCGCCCGTATACGTTGCGCCACAAAGCCTCGATGCGGAACGGATCGGCGCCCAGGACATGGCGCTCGAACACGTCGGCGATCATCGCTTCGAGCGCCGCGGGGCCGAAGCTCGCGGCATAGACCTCGCCGACGCCCTCGATCCCGCACGCGGTTCTGAGCTTTAGAAACAGGAAATAGCGCCCGCCGAAGCCGGGCGGGGGATTGCCGACGACGAAAGTCTTCAACTCGGCGATTCTCATGGGCTCAACTCCGGCGGCGAGGGCTATTTCTTCGCGCCTCCCCGGCGGGCAAGTGTTCCCGCCGGACAGAAGAAATCAAGCGTGGCCAGCCGCGCCGACGGAGCGCCCCGAATTTCGCCCGAGTTCCATGGTAGCGACGCGGCGCAGAAAAATTTTTTGCGAAGCCCCTTGGCAGAAGCGCGCGATCCGGCTAAAGAGCCTGCCGGGGTTGGCGGCGCGATGCGACCCCTTATGATCATCAATGGCTTCCGCTTCGCTTTGTCGAGACCCTTTTTTAAGGGAGCGTCGAAGCGAGAGCGGTGGATAGGCCGGAGGACACGGGGGCATCCCTCGTGTCTCGTCCGGCCATGTCCTGTCCGAGACTGCCGGCGCGCGCGTTCCTCCCGGGGAGCGCCGCTTAATTCCCTCCCGCGAGTCAGGGGTTCAGGGGGCCTGCATAGACGGGGAAGACCGATTTTCCGTCGGGCGGCTCGGGTCGAGCCGGTCGGCGCCTGCGGTTCGAACCATCTGTCCGGCGGTGGGCGTGAAGCCCAGCTCCGGGGACAGGCGCAAGTCGTCGTGACCGGCCGCTTTTCAAGGCGGGCGGGCGCGACATGTGCAGGAGGCGGGATGTTCCCGCCAACCGGAGACAGCACCGTGGATAGAGCGGAGAAGAAGGAGGCCGTCGCGTCCTTGCACGAAGTCTTTTCAAAGACTTCGGTCGTGGTCGTGGCGCAATATTCCGGTCTGACCGTGGCCCAGATGCAACGTCTGCGCAAGCAGATGCGGCAGGCGGGCGCGCAGGTTCAGGTCGCCAAGAACCGCCTGGCACAGATTGCTCTCAAAGGCACGGACGTCGCCTCGATCGGCTCCCTTCTCAAGGGACCGACCCTGATCGCCCATTCCAGCGATCCGGTGGCGGCGGCCAAGGCAGCCGTGGCTTTCGCCAAGGACCACGAGAAATTCGTGCTTCTGGGCGGCGCCATGGGCAAAACGGCCCTGGACGTCGAAGGAGTCAAGTCGCTTGCGACCTTGCCGTCCCTCGACGAACTGCGCGCCAAGTTGCTCGGGCTCATCACTGCCCCGGCGACCAAACTGGCTCAGCTGGCCAACGCGCCCGCCGCCAAGGTCGCCCGCGTGGTCGGGGCCTATGCCGCCAAAGACGCAGCCTGATCCGAGGCTCTTCACAAACACCCTGGTTCGAACCATATAGGAACAGCAGCAATGGCTAATCTCGAAAAAATCGTCGACGAACTGTCGAGCTTGACCGTCCTCGAGGCGGCTGAACTCGCCAAGCTCTTGGAAGCCAAGTGGGGCGTTTCGGCCGCCGCCGCCGTCGCGGTCGCCGCCGCGCCGGGCGCCGCCGCCGCCGCCGCGCCGGTGGAAGAAAAGACCGAGTTCACGGTCGTCCTCGCCGCCGCCGGCGACAAGAAGATCGAAGTCATCAAGGAAGTGCGCGCGATCACCGCGCTCGGCCTCAAGGAAGCCAAGGATCTCGTCGAGGGCGCTCCCAAGCCGGTCAAGGAAGGCGTCTCCAAGGAAGAGGCCGAGAAGATCAAGGCCGCCTTGGAAAAGGCCGGGGCGAAGGTCGAGCTCAAATAGAACCCGTGGGCCTGTTTCGGGCCTGCGCGTGAATCGAACGGTCCCGGCTTCGGCTTGGGGCCGTTCAGCTGTTTAGGACGCGTTCGCGCGTCTTTGTTTTCGCCGGCCGGGCCTAGGTCCGATCGGCGTGCGGATGTCGCGCCCGACGCGCGACGAAAGAATTTGGGCCTTGGGCCCGCACCGTCCGCCGTCCGGGCTCGGCGCCGCTCTCCTCGAGCAGCGGCGGCCCCGGGTTCGGCGGCAAGCTTGGATTGAGGAGCGACATGGCGCAGACATTCACCGGCCGCAAACGTGTTCGCAAGGTCTTCGGCCACGTCAGGGAAGTCGGCGTGATGCCGAACCTGATCGAAGTGCAGAAGGCCTCGTACGACCAGTTCCTCATCATGGACGCGCCCAAGGGCGGACGTCCGAATGAGGGCTTGCAGGCGGTGTTCAAGTCGGTGTTCCCGATTTCCGATTTCGCGCAGACCGCTCAGCTCGAATTCGTGAAGTACGAATATGAGGCGCCCAAATACGACGTCGACGAATGCCGCCAGCGCGGCATGACCTACGCCGCGCCGCTGAAAGTGACGCTGCGCCTCATCGTGTTCGATGTCGACCCGGAGACGCAGGCCAAGTCCGTCAAGGACATCAAGGAGCAGGACGTCTACATGGGCGACATGCCGCTCATGACCGCGAACGGCACCTTCGTCGTCAACGGCACGGAGCGCGTCATCGTCTCGCAGATGCACCGCAGCCCCGGCGTCTTCTTCGACCACGACAAGGGCAAGAGCCATTCCTCGGGCAAGCTGCTGTTCGCGGCGCGCATCATTCCCTATCGCGGCTCGTGGCTCGACATCGAGTTCGACGCCAAGGACATCGTGTACGCGCGCATCGACCGGCGCCGCAAGATTCCCGTGTCCTCGCTGCTGTTCGCCCTCGGACTGGACGCCGAGGAAATCCTGTCGACCTTCTACAACAAGGTGATCTACACCCGCGCCAAGGACGGCTGGCGCGTGCCGTTCGACGCCGAGCGCATGAAAGGCCTCAAGGCGACGGTCGACCTCGTCGACGCCGACACCGGCGAAGTCGTGGTCGAGGCGGGCCGCAAGCTGACCGCCCGCTCGGCGCGGCAATTGTCGGAAAGGGGCGTGAAGGCGCTGCGCGCCCAGGACGCGGACCTTTACGGCCAGTACATCGCCGAGGATCTCTACAACCCCGAAACAGGCGAAATTTTCGCCGAGGCCGGCGAAGAGATCACCGACAAGTCGCTCGCGGCGCTCATCGAAAAGGGCTTCGACGAACTGCCGATTCTCGACATCGACCATGTCAACGTCGGCCCTTACATCCGCAACACGCTCAAGGTCGACAAGAATTCCTCGCGCGAGGACGCGCTGTTCGACGTCTATCGCGTCATGCGACCCGGCGAGCCGCCGACGGTGGAGAGCGCCGAGGCGATGTTCAATTCGCTGTTCTTCGACCCCGAGCGCTACGATCTCTCGGCGGTCGGCCGCGTGAAGATGAACATGCGCCTCGATCTCGACGCCCCCGACACCATGCGCATCCTGCGCAAGGAGGACATTCTCGCCGTCGTCAAGGCGCTGGTCGACCTGCGCGACGGGCGCGGCGAGATCGACGACATCGACCACCTCGGCAACCGCCGGGTGCGCTCGGTCGGCGAACTGATGGAAAATCAATATCGCGTCGGCCTGCTGCGCATGGAGCGCGCGATCAAGGAGCGCATGTCCTCGGTCGAGATCGATACGATCATGCCGCAGGATCTCATCAACGCCAAGCCGGCGGCGGCGGCGGTGCGCGAATTCTTCGGCTCCTCGCAGCTTTCGCAGTTCATGGATCAGACCAATCCGCTGTCGGAAATCACCCACAAGCGCCGCCTGTCCGCGCTCGGGCCGGGCGGCCTGACGCGCGAACGCGCCGGTTTCGAGGTGCGCGACGTTCACCCCACCCACTACGGCCGCATCTGCCCGATCGAGACGCCCGAAGGGCCGAACATCGGCCTCATCAATTCGCTCGCCACGTTCGCGCGCGTCAACAAATACGGCTTCATCGAGGCGCCCTATCGCAAGATCCGCGACGGCAAGGTCACCGAGGACGTCAATTATCTCTCGGCGATGGAGGAGGCCAAATACAGCGTCGCCC
This sequence comes from uncultured Alphaproteobacteria bacterium, assembly GCA_963842835.1. Taxonomy (GTDB): domain Bacteria; phylum Pseudomonadota; class Alphaproteobacteria; order Rhizobiales; family Beijerinckiaceae; genus Roseiarcus. Next base: position 303,446 of record CAWJIB010000004.1, read on the forward strand.
AGGCCGACACGCCGATCGACGCCAACGGCCATCTCGTGGGCGATCTCATCGTCTGCCGTCACGCCGGCGACGTCGTGTTCCTGCCGGCCGACCGCGTCGACTATATGGACGTTTCGCCTAAGCAGCTCGTTTCCGTCGCCGCAGCGTTGATTCCGTTCCTCGAGAACGACGACGCCAACCGCGCGCTGATGGGCTCGAACATGCAACGCCAGGCGGTGCCGCTGGTGCGCTCTGACGCGCCGCTCGTCGGCACGGGCATGGAAGCGATCGTGGCGCGCGATTCGGGCGCGGCGATCGCCGCGCGCCGCGCCGGCGTCATCGACCTGATCGACGCGACGCGCATCGTCATCCGCGCCACCGACGAAACCGACCCGACCAAGCCCGGCGTCGACATCTACCGTCTGATGAAGTTCCAGCGCTCCAACCAGTCGACCTGCATCAACCAGAAGCCGCTGGTGCGCGTCGGCGACCGCGTGCAGAAGGGCGACATCATCGCCGACGGCCCCTCGACGGACCTCGGCGATCTCGCGCTCGGCCGCAACGTGCTCGTGGCGTTCATGCCGTGGAACGGCTACAACTTCGAAGACTCGATTCTGCTCTCCGAGCGCATCGTCAAGGACGACGTCTTCACCTCGATCCATATCGAGGAATTCGAGGCGATGGCGCGCGATACCAAGCTCGGGCCCGAGGAAATCACGCGCGACATTCCCAACGTCTCGGAAGAGGCGCTGAAGAATCTCGACGAGGCGGGCATCGTCTATATCGGCGCTGAAGTGGTGGCCGGCGACATTCTCGTCGGCAAGATCACGCCCAAGGGCGAGAGCCCGATGACGCCCGAGGAAAAGCTCCTTCGCGCGATCTTCGGCGAAAAGGCCTCGGACGTGCGCGACACCAGCTTGCGTGTGCCGCCGGGCGTGCAAGGCACGATCGTCGAAGTCAGGGTCTTCAACCGGCACGGCGTCGACAAGGACGAGCGCGCCCAGGCGATCGAGCGCGAGGAGATCGAGCGCCTCGCCAAGGACCGCGACGACGAGCAGGCGATCCTCGATCGCAACGTTTACGCGCGCCTTGCGGAGATGCTCGTGGGCAAGCGCGCCTTGTCCGGGCCGAAGGGCTTCAAGAAGGATCAGGTGCTGACGCGCGAGATGCTCGACGAACATCCGCGTTCGCAATGGTGGACGTTCGCACTCGAGAGCGATCCGGCGATGTCGGAAATCGAGGCGATGCGCAAGCAATACGACAAGTCGAAGAAGTCGCTGGAAAGCCGCTTCCTCGACAAGGTCGAGAAGTTGCAGCGCGGCGACGAATTGCCGCCGGGCGTGATGAAGATGGTCAAGGTCTTCATCGCGGTGAAGCGCAAGATCCAGCCCGGCGACAAGATGGCGGGCCGCCACGGCAACAAAGGCGTCGTCTCACGCATCGTGCCTCAGGAGGACATGCCGTTCCTCGCCGACGGCACGCCGGTCGACATCGTGCTCAATCCGCTCGGCGTTCCCAGCCGTATGAACGTCGGCCAGATCCTGGAGACGCATCTGGGCTGGGCCTGCGCCGGGCTCGGCAAGCAGGTCGGCGACGCGGTCAATACGTACTTGCGCAGCAAGGACGCCAAGCCGTTGCGCGCCAAGCTCGACGAGATCTACGGGGCCAACGAGACGATCCAGGCGCTCGACGACCAGGGGCTCGCCGAACTCGGCGAGAATCTGCGCCGCGGCGTTCCAATCGCGACGCCCGTCTTCGACGGCGCTCGCGAGAAGGACATCGTCGAGATGCTGAAGCTCGCCCACTACAATTCTTCGGGTCAGGTGACGCTCTACGACGGGCGCACCGGCGACGCTTTCGACCGTAAGGTCACGGTGGGCTACATCTACATGCTGAAGCTCCACCACCTCGTCGACGACAAGATCCACGCGCGCTCGATCGGTCCCTACAGCCTCGTCACCCAGCAGCCGCTCGGGGGCAAGGCGCAGTTCGGCGGCCAGCGCTTCGGCGAAATGGAGGTCTGGGCGCTCGAGGCCTACGGCGCCGCCTACACCTTGCAGGAAATGCTCACCGTCAAGTCGGACGACGTGGCGGGCCGCACCAAGGTGTACGAGGCGATCGTTCGCGGCGACGACACTTTCGAGTCGGGCATCCCCGAGAGCTTCAACGTTCTCGTCAAGGAAATGCGCTCGCTCGGCCTCAACGTCGAGCTCGCCGCGACGAAGAAATTGCCGGGCGAAACAGCGCCGCCGGCCGAGGCGGCCGAATGATTTCGAGCCGCCGCGCCCGCGTTTTTTCGGGCGCTTTGTTTCGCGTAGGCGGGGAATGGCCATTTTCCTCGCTTTTCCATCAAGGCGGGCCGCGAGCGCGTAACGCGCGGCGAACGGCCCCGCAGGAGATGCAAGAATGAATCAAGAAATCACGAATCCCTTCGCGCCTGTCGCTCAGCCACAGGCGTTCGACCAGATTCAGATCGCGATCGCGAGCCCGGAGAAGATCCTCTCGTGGTCGTTCGGCGAGATCAAGAAGCCGGAGACGATCAACTACCGTACCTTCAAGCCCGAGCGCGACGGACTGTTCTGCGCGCGCATCTTCGGGCCGATTAAGGATTACGAGTGCTTGTGCGGCAAGTACAAGCGCATGAAGTACAAGGGCGTCATCTGCGAGAAGTGCGGCGTCGAAGTCACGCTGTCGCGCGTTCGGCGCGAGCGCATGGGGCACATCTCGCTCGCCGCGCCGGTCGCCCATATCTGGTTCCTGAAGTCGCTGCCCTCGCGCATCGGCCTGCTGCTCGACATGACGCTCAAGGATCTCGAGCGCATCCTCTATTTTGAATCGTACATCGTGCTCGACCCCGGCCTGACGCCGCTCAAGGACCGTCAGCTGCTCAGCGAGGACGACTATCTGCGCGCGCTCGACGAATACGGCCAGGACAGCTTTACGGCGATGATCGGCGCCGAGGCGATCCGCGAAATTCTCAAGGGCATGAACCTGCAGAAGATCGCCGAGGACCTGAAGGTCGAAATCGCCGAGTCGAAGAGCGAATTGAAGCCCAAGCGCCTCGCCAAGCGCCTGAAGATCATCGAGGCCTTCATGCATTCCGGCAACAAGCCGGAGTGGATGATACTGACCGAAGTGCCGGTCATTCCGCCCGATCTGCGCCCGCTCGTGCCGCTGGATGGCGGCCGTTTCGCGACCTCGGACCTCAACGATCTCTACCGGCGCGTCATCAACCGCAACAACCGCTTGAAGCGGCTGATGGAATTGCGCGCGCCGGACATCATCATCCGCAACGAAAAGCGCATGTTGCAGGAATCGGTCGACGCCTTGTTCGACAACGGCCGGCGCGGCCGCGTCATCACCGGCGCGAACAAGCGGCCGTTGAAGTCGCTCGCCGACATGCTCAAGGGCAAGCAGGGACGGTTCCGCCAGAATCTGCTGGGCAAGCGCGTCGACTATTCCGGTCGCTCGGTCATCGTCGTCGGTCCCGAACTGAAACTTCATCAGTGCGGCCTGCCCAAGAAGATGGCGCTGGAGCTGTTCAAGCCGTTCATCTACTCGCGCCTCGACGCCAAGGGCCTTTCGGCCACCGTCAAGCAGGCCAAGAAGCTGGTCGAGAAGGAAAAGCCGGAAGTCTGGGATATCCTCGACGAGGTCATCCGCGAGCATCCGGTGATGCTCAACCGCGCGCCCACGCTCCATCGCCTCGGCATCCAGGCCTTCGAGCCGGTGCTGATCGAGGGCAAGGCGATTCAATTGCATCCGCTCGTCTGTTCGGCCTTCAACGCCGACTTCGACGGCGACCAGATGGCTGTGCACGTGCCGTTGTCGCTCGAGGCGCAATTGGAAGCGCGCGTGCTGATGATGTCGACCAACAACATCCTGCACCCCGCGAACGGCCAACCGATCATCGTGCCGAGCCAGGACATCGTGCTCGGGCTCTATTACGTCTCGCTGATGCGGGACGGCGAGCCGGGGCAGGGCATGGCCTTCGCCAACATGGGCGAGATCGAGCACGCGATCGCGGCCAAGTCGGTGACGCTGCATAGCAAGATCAAGGGCAGGGCCTGGACCTACGACGCCGAGGGCAATCGCGTCGCCAAGATCTTCGACACGACGCCTGGACGCATGATCCTCGGGCAGTTGCTGCCCGACCACGTCAAGATTCCCTTCGACGTCGTCAACAAGCTGATGACGAAGAAGGAAATCTCCAACATGATCGACACCGTCTACCGCAATTGCGGTCAGAAGGAGACGGTCATTTTCTGCGACCGCATCATGGCGCTCGGTTTCCGCGAGGCGTTCAAGGCCGGCATCTCCTTCGGCAAGGACGACATGGTCGTGCCCGACTCGAAGGCGCGGTTCATCACCGAGACCTCGGCGCTCGCCAAGGAATACGAGCAGCAATACAACGACGGGCTCATCACCCAGGGCGAGAAGTACAACAAGGTCGTCGACGCCTGGGCGAAGTGCTCGGATCGACTCGCCGAGGAGATGATGGCGGGCATTTCGGCGGTGCGCAAAGACAAGAGCGGCCGCGACATGCCGATCAACTCGATCTACATGATGTCGCATTCGGGCGCGCGCGGCTCGCCGACGCAGATGCGCCAGCTCGCCGCCATGCGCGGCCTGATGGCCAAGCCCTCGGGCGAAATCATCGAGAGCCCGATCATCTCCAACTTCAAGGAGGGGTTGTCGGTTCTCGAATACTTCAACTCGACCCACGGCGCCCGCAAGGGCCTCGCGGACACCGCGTTGAAGACCGCGAACTCGGGCTACCTGACGCGCCGTCTCGTCGACGTCGCGCAGGATTCCATCATCACGATCCCGGATTGCGGTTCGAGCGGCGGCATCAAGATGCGCGCGATCATCGACGCGGGCACGGTCGTCGCCTCGCTCGGCTCGCGCATCCTCGGCCGCACCGCGGCTGAGACGCTGCAAGACGCCGACGGCAAGGTGATCGTCCCCGCGGGCCGCATGATCGTCGAAGAGGACATGCCGGCGATCACCGCAGCGGGCATCCAGGAGGTGAAGATCCGCTCCGTGCTCACCTGCGAGGCGCCCAACGGCGTCTGCGGGGCCTGCTACGGGCGCGATCTGGCGCGCGGCACGCCGGTCAATATGGGCGAGGCGGTGGGCGTCATCGCCGCGCAATCGATCGGCGAGCCGGGCACGCAGCTGACGATGCGCACCTTCCACATCGGCGGCGCGGCGCAGTTGGCGGATCAGTCGTTCATCGAATCGAATTTCGACGGCGAAGTGAAGATCCGCAACCGCAACCTCTCGCGCAACTCCAACGGCGACCTGATGGCGATGGCGCGCAACGTCGCGATCGTCGTTCTCGATCGCAGCGGAGCCGAACGCGCCGTCCATCGCGTGCAATACGGCGCGCGCCTCAAAGTCGACGACGGCGACCAGATCAAGCGCGGCCAGCGCCTCGCAGAGTGGGATCCGTTCACGCGGCCGATCCTCACCGAGGTCGATGGCGTCATCGGCTTCGAGGATTTGACCGAAGGCGCCTCGATGTCCGAGCAGATCGACGAGGCGACCGGCATCGCCAAGCGCATCGTCATCGATTGGCGCTCTTCGCCGCGCACCGCGAGCCTCAAGCCCGCGCTGGTCGTCAAAGGCAAGGACGGCAAGATCGTCAAGGTGCCGCGCGGCGGCGACGCGCGCTATGCGCTGCCCGTCGAATCGATCATTTCGTTCGAGCCCGGCGCCAAGGTCCATGCGGGCGACGTCATCGCGCGCATTTCGATCAACAGCGCCAAGACCCGCGACATCACCGGCGGTCTGCCGCGCGTGGCGGAACTCTTCGAGGCGCGGCGGCCGAAGGATCACGCCATCATCGCGGAGATCTCGGGCACGGTTCAGTTCGGCAAGGACTTCAAGAACAAGCAGCGCCTGACGATCGTGCCGAGCGACGAGGGCGTCGATCCGGTCGAATATCTGATCCCGAAGTCGAAGCACATCCATCTGCAGGACGGCGACGTCATTGAGAAGGGCGAATACATCGTCGACGGAAATCCGGCGCCGCATGATATTCTCGCAATCAAGGGCGTCGAGGAGCTCGCGGCCTACCTGGTCAACGAGATCCAGGAAGTGTATCGGCTGCAGGGCGTCAGCATCAACGACAAGCACATCGAAGTGATCGTCCGTCAGATGCTGCAGAAGGTCGACATCGTCGAGGCCGGCGACACCGACTTCCTCACCGGCGAGCAGGTCGACTCGGCCGAACTCGATGCGGCCAACGAGATCATGCGCGCCGAAGGCAAGAAGGAAGCCGTCGGCACGCCGGTTCTGCTCGGCATCACCAAGGCGAGCCTGCAGACCCGCTCGTTCATCTCCGCCGCGTCCTTCCAGGAGACGACCCGCGTCCTCACCGAGGCGGCCGTCAACGGCAAGGTGGATACGCTCGAAGGTCTCAAGGAGAACGTCATCGTCGGCCGTCTGATCCCGGCCGGGACCGGCGCCGCGATGACCAAGCTGCGCTCCATCGCAACGATGCGCGATACGCTGATCCTGGCCCAGAAGGCCGAGGAATCGGCGGCCGCGCCGGCGCTGCCGCTCGCCGCGCCGAGCGCCCCGCCCGCCGCCGCGCGCAAGACCGCGAAGGCCTCCGCGGCGGAGTGATCGTCCGCCGTTGCGGCGCGAGCCGCGATCGCCTCGGGAAAGAGCCGCCTTCGGGCGGCTCTTTTTTTCGGCGCCGGCGGCTCATCCAAAAGGATTGGGGCGGCGCCGCGCGCGCGCCCCAATCCGGTCTTCAATCGGCCGGGAAGTCTCGCTTTGTTACGTCCCGTAAGCGTCCGTGAGCGATGTTTCGCGCACGGGCGACGCGCCGAACGCGACGAGGGCCGCCATGAAAACGTTTGCTGATTCGCACCGCGCCGGCGGCTTTCCGGACGGACTGGCCGCGGATGGAAGGGCGATGCGGGCGCCGCTCGCGCCGCTGCTCGCCGGCGCCCGCGCGCGCGGCGTCGCCGATGGGCTCGAGCTGATCGGCGCGGCGGCCGCCCTCCTCGACGAACAGGGCGAGGTCTTGCACCTCAACGCGCGGGCGATGGGCCTGATGGGCGAGGGTCTGTTCCTCGCCGACCAGCGCCTGCGGGCGCGCGACCGAGCGGCGGATGAATTGCTCGCCGCTGCGATTGGGTCGACGCTGCGTTACGGCGTCGCCTCGCGCGTCGCCGTCGGCGAAAGTCCGGGCGAAGGCGATTTCGGAGTGCGAATCGTGCCGGTCGCGACGCAGGACGATGAACCGTTCCAGTTGCTGCGCGCCGTCGCGATCCTCGAACCGCCGGGCGAAACGGTCTTTGCGGCCGGCGTCAAGGGCATGAATTGAAGCGCGCGCGGCCTGCGGCGCGATGCGGCGGGCTTTTTCGTTCATTTGGGCGCTTTTCTCCGATCATAGGGGTTGACGCCTTCGGGCGCCGCGAATATGTTCCGCGCACTTTCGACAGGCCGTAGAGCTTTGCTGTTTCGGGCGACACGCTCAAAACCTATCGGCTCTAAACGCTGACGATCTCATCGACGAGCAGACCATACCGGCCGGGCGATCTCGGTCGGGTTTGAAGATGCAAGACCGCGGAGCTGCCGTGGTCCTCTGCTTCATCAGCGCCCAAAACCCTTAAGCGGGTTTTCGCGGCGCGTTTGGTTTCGCGCCTAGCGCCGACGATGAGTTGAGAATTTCGAGCGGTTCGGCCTCGCGGCCGCGCCATTTTGGACCGGGACGAAGGGCTTACGATGCCGACGATCAGCCAGTTGATCCGCAAACCGCGGCAACCCAAGACTTATCGCGAGAAGGCGCGCCACCTCGAGGCGAGCCCGCAGAAGCGCGGCGTTTGCACCCGCGTCTATACGACGACGCCGAAAAAGCCGAACTCGGCGTTGCGCAAGGTCGCCAAGGTTCGTCTGACCAATGGTTTCGAGGTCATCGGCTACATCCCCGGCGAAGGCCACAATCTGCAAGAGCACTCGGTGGTGATGATTCGCGGCGGCCGCGTCAAGGATTTGCCCGGCGTGCGCTATCACATCCTGCGCGGCGTGCTCGACACGCAGGGCGTGAAGGATCGCAAGCAGCGCCGTTCGAAGTACGGCGCCAAGCGTCCGAAGTGATTCAAAGATTCGATTAGGAGCAGGCCATGTCGCGCCGCCATAGCGCTGAAAAACGCGAAATCATTCCGGACGCCAAATACGGCGACGTCGTGGTTGCGAAGTTCATGAACACCATCATGTACGAAGGCAAGAAGTCCGTCGCCGAGGCGATCGTCTACGGCGCTCTCGACGGCGTCGAGAGCAAGGTCAAGACCGACCCGCTGGTCGTTTTCAAGCAGGCGCTCGAGAACGTCGCGCCGGCGGTGGAAGTTCGCTCGCGTCGCGTCGGCGGCGCGACCTATCAGGTTCCCGTCGAAGTGCGCACGGAACGCCGGCAGGCGCTGGCGATCCGCTGGATCATCGCGGCCGCGCGCGATCGCAACGACAAGACCATGGTGGACCGGCTTTCCGCCGAATTGCTCGACGCCTCGAACAATCGCGGCGCCGCCGTCAAGAAGCGCGAAGACACGCACCGGATGGCCGAAGCCAACCGCGCCTTCGCTCACTACCGCTGGTAAGCGGCTGCTGAAATCCATTCGGGATCAAGATTATGGCGCGCAGCCACGCTATCGAAGACTATCGTAATTTCGGCATCATGGCCCACATCGATGCGGGAAAGACGACGACGACCGAGCGCATCCTCTACTATTCCGGCAAGTCCCATAAGATCGGCGAAGTCCACGACGGCGCCGCGACGATGGACTGGATGGAGCAGGAGCAGGAGCGCGGCATCACGATCACGTCCGCCGCGACGACCACGTTCTGGCAGGACAAGCGCCTCAATATCATCGACACGCCCGGCCACGTCGACTTCACCATCGAGGTCGAGCGTTCGTTGCGCGTGCTCGACGGCGCGGTCTGCGTTCTCGACGGCAACCAAGGCGTCGAGCCGCAGACGGAGACTGTTTGGCGCCAGGCCGACAAATACGGCGTGCCGCGCATTGTGTTCGTCAACAAGATGGACAAGACCGGCGCCGATTTCTTCCGTTGCGTCGACGAGATCAAGACCAAGGTCGGCGGCCGTCCGGTGTGCATTCAGCTGCCGATCGGCTCCGAGTCGAACTTCAAGGGCGTCATCGACCTTCTGCGCATGAAGGCGGTCGTCTGGGAAGACGAAGGCCTCGGCGCGAAATACCACGACGAAGAAATTCCCGCCGAGCTGCTCAAACAGGCCGAGGAATACCGCCATGCGTTGATCGAGGCGGCGGTCGAACTCGACGACGACGTGATGGGCGCCTATCTCGACGGCCAAGAGCCCGACATCGCGACCCTGCAACGCCTGATCCGCAAGGCGGTGCGCCAGATCACGTTCGTTCCGATCCTTTGCGGCTCGGCGTTCAAGAACAAGGGCGTTCAGCCGCTGCTCGATGCGGTCGTCGCCTATTTGCCTTCTCCGATCGACCGCGGGGCCATCAAGGGCATCGACGTCGACACGGGCGCGGAAGTGCTGCGCAACCCGAGCGACGCCGAACCGTTCTCGATGCTCGGCTTCAAGATCATGGACGATCCGTTCGTCGGCACGATCACGTTCTGCCGCGTCTATTCCGGCAAGATCGAGTCGGGCACGACGGTGCTCAACTCGACCAAGGACAAGAAAGAGCGCGTCGGCCGCATGCTGCTGATGCACGCCAACAACCGCGAAGACATCAAGGAAGCCTTCGCGGGCGACATCGTCGCGCTCGCCGGCCTCAAGGACACCCGCACCGGCGACACGCTGTGCGATCTGCAGAAGCCGGTCATTCTCGAGAAGATGGAATTCCCGGAGCCGGTCATCGAGATCGCGATCGAACCGAAGTCGAAGGCGGATCAGGAGAAGCTGGGCGTCGCCTTGGCCAAGCTCGCCGCCGAGGACCCATCGTTCCGCGTCTCGACCGATCAGGAATCCGGCCAGACCATCCTCAAGGGGATGGGCGAACTGCATCTCGACATCAAGGTCGATATTTTGCGGCGCACCTACAAGGTCGACGCGAGCATCGGCGCGCCGCAGGTCGCCTATCGCGAGAAGCTGACCAAGCGCACCGAGATCAACTACACCCACAAGAAGCAGACGGGCGGCACGGGCCAGTTCGCGAAGGTGACGATCGTGTTCGAGCCGGCCGAACCGGGCGCCGGTTCGTCGTTCGAATCCAAGATCGTCGGCGGCGCGGTTCCCAAGGAATACATCCCCGGCGTCGAAAAGGGCATCAACAGCGTGATGGGGTCGGGCATCCTCGCCGGCTTCCCCGTCGTCGACGTCAAGGCGACGCTGATCGACGGCGCCTATCACGACGTCGACTCGTCGGCGCTGGCCTTCGAAATCGCCTCGCGCGCGGCCTTCCGCGAAGGTTTGCAGAAGGGCGGATCGGTTCTGCTCGAGCCGATCATGAAGGTCGAGGTGGTGACGCCCGAGGAGCACACCGGCTTCGTCATGGGCGATCTTCTCTCCCGTCGCGGCCAGGTGCAGGGCCAGGACATGCGCGCCAATGCGGTCGTCATCAATGCGATGGTGCCGCTCGCCAACATGTTCGGCTACGTCAACCAGCTGCGCTCGGGCACGCAGGGGCGCGCCAATTTCACAATGCAATTCGATCACTATGAACAGGTGCCCGCGAATATCGCCACGGAAATCCAGGCGAAATTCAAATAAGGCGTCTTGCCTAACATCGTTATGAATAGAGAACACGAGAAGGAGCCCGGCCATGGCCAAGGAAAAGTTTTCGCGTAGCAAGCCGCACTGCAACATCGGCACGATCGGCCACGTCGACCACGGCAAGACGTCGTTGACGGCTGCGATCACCAAGGTTCTCGCCGAGACCGGCGGCGCGACCTTCACGGCCTACGATCAGATCGACAAGGCACCGGAAGAGAAGGCGCGCGGCATCACGATCTCGACGGCGCACGTCGAGTACGAGACCAAGAAGCGCCACTACGCGCACGTCGACTGCCCCGGTCACGCCGACTACGTCAAGAACATGATCACCGGCGCCGCGCAGATGGACGGCGCGATCCTGGTCGTCTCGGCCGCCGACGGCCCGATGCCGCAGACCCGTGAGCACATCCTGCTCGCCCGCCAGGTCGGCGTTCCCGCGCTCGTCGTGTTCATGAACAAGGTCGACATGGTCGACGATCCGGAACTGCTCGAACTCGTCGAGCTCGAAGTTCGTGAACTGCTGTCGAAATACGATTTCCCCGGCGACGACATTCCGATCATCAAGGGTTCGGCCCTGATGGCGCTCGAGGGCAAGTCCCCCGAGATCGGCCATGACGCGATCCTGAAGCTGATGGATGCGGTCGACGCCTATATTCCGCAGCCGGAACGCCCGAAGGATCAGCCCTTCCTAATGCCGGTCGAAGACGTGTTCTCGATCTCGGGCCGCGGCACGGTCGTAACCGGCCGCATCGAGCGCGGCATCGTCAAGGTCGGCGAGGAAGTCGAGATCGTCGGCCTCAAGCCGACCGTCAAGACCACGGTCACCGGCGTCGAAATGTTCCGCAAGTTGCTCGATCAGGGCGAAGCGGGCGACAACGTCGGCTGCCTGCTGCGCGGCACCAAGCGCGAGGACGTCGAGCGCGGCCAGGTGCTCTGCAAGCCCGGCTCGGTCAAGCCGCACACCAAGTTCAAGGCCGAGGCCTACATCCTCACCAAGGAAGAGGGCGGCCGTCACACCCCGTTCTTCACCAATTATCGTCCGCAGTTCTACTTCCGCACCACCGACGTGACCGGCATTGTTCAGCTGCCGGAAGGCACGGAAATGGTGATGCCCGGCGACAACGTGACGATCGACGTCGCGCTGATCGTTCCGATCGCGATGGAAGAGAAGCTGCGCTTCGCCATTCGCGAAGGCGGACGCACGGTGGGGTCCGGCGTCGTCATCTCCATCACGGAGTGACGAAAGCACTGTGAAAGCCGGGCGGGGTTTTCCGCCCCGTCCGCGCCGGCCAGGGATTTGAAACCATGAATACGCAAAACATCCGCATCCGCCTCAAAGCGTTCGATCACCGCGTGCTCGACGCTTCGACGAAGGAGATCGTGTCCACCGCCAAGCGCACCGGCGCTCGGGTCCGCGGGCCGATTCCGTTGCCGACGCGGATCGAGAAATTCACCGTGAACCGTTCGCCGCACGTCGACAAGAAGTCGCGCGAGCAGTTCGAAATTCGTACGCACAAGCGGGTTCTCGACATCGTCGACCCGACGCCACAGACGGTCGACGCTTTGATGAAGCTCGACTTGGCCGCTGGCGTCGACGTCGAGATCAAGCTCTAACGGATTTGGCGAGCGCCTCTTCGCCGAGGCGAATGCGCTCTGAAGGATTAACGCCATGCGTTCAGGCATCATCGCACAGAAGCTGGGCATGACCCGCATCTTCACCGACGCGGGCGATCACGTTCCGGTCACGGTCCTCAAGGTCGAGGGCTGCCAGGTCGTCGCGCATCGCACGCAGGAGAAGAACGGCTACACCGCGCTTCAGGTCGGCATCGGCCGCGCCAAGGTCAAGAACGTCAGCAAGGCCGAGCGCGGCCGCTTCGCCGTCGCTCACGTCGAGCCGAAGCTGAAGCTCGCCGAGTTTCGCGTCGCCGAGGACAAGCTGATCCCGGTCGGGGCCGAGATCACCGCCGATCACTTCCTGGTCGGCCAGTTCGTCGACGTGACCGGCGTGACCATCGGCAAGGGCTTCGCCGGCCCGATGAAGCGCTGGAACTTCGGCGGCTTGCGGGCGACGCACGGCGTTTCCGTCTCGCACCGTTCGCACGGTTCGACGGGCGGCCGTCAGGACCCCGGCAAGACCTGGAAGAACAAGAAGATGGCGGGCCACATGGGCACGGATCGCGTGACGACGCAGAATTTGCGCGTCGTGCAGACCGACGCCGAGCGCGGCCTGATCCTCGTCGAGGGTTCGGTGCCGGGCCACGCCGGCGGCTGGATCGCGGTGCGCGACGCCGTCAAGAAGCCATTGCCGAAGGACGCACCGTCGCCCGGCAAGTTCCGCGTTCACGCAGAAGCGTCGGCCCAAGCGCCCGCCGCCGAGCCGAAGGGAGAATGACGCCATGAAATTCGACATGACGTCGATTGACGGAACCGCCGCCGGCTCGCTCGAGCTCGACGACGCGATTTTCGGACTGGAGCCGCGCGAGGACCTGATTGCGCGCATGGTTCGCTGGCAATTGGCCAAGCGCCAGGCCGGCGACCACAAGACGCTGGGGCGCGCCGACATTCATCGCACCGGCAAGAAGATGTATAAGCAGAAGGGCACCGGCGGCGCTCGTCACGGCTCGGCCCGCGTGCCGCAATTCCGCGGCGGCGGTCGCGCCATGGGTCCGGTCGTGCGCAGCCACGCCCACGATCTGCCCAAGAAGGTGCGCGCCCTGGCGCTGCGCCATGCCCTGTCGGCCAAGCAGCGCGCCGGCGGGCTGGTCGTCTGGGAGCGCGCGCATCTGGCCGAAGCCAAGACCAAGGCGTTGCGCGAAAACTTCGCCAAGGCTGCGCTGAGCAACGTGCTGATCATCGACGGCGCCGAAGTCGACGCCAATTTCGCCGCCGCCGCGCGGAACCTGCCGCAGGTCGACGTCCTGCCCGCACAGGGCATCAACGTCTACGACATCATGCGCCGCGACAAGCTCGTGCTGACCCGGGCGGCGATCGAAGCGCTGGAGGCGCGGTTCAAATGATCAAAGACGCCCGCCATTACGACACGATCGTTTCGCCCGTGATCACGGAAAAAGCGACCATCGCGTCCGAGAGCAATCAGTTCGTGTTCAAGGTGCGCCGCGAGGCGACCAAGCCGCAGATCAAGGCGGCGATCGAGAAGCTGTTCGACGTCAAGGTGACGGCGGTCAACACGCTGCTGCGCAAGGGCAAGAACAAGGTCTTTCGCGGCGTCCGCGGCAAGCAGCAGGACGTCAAGAAAGCCGTCGTTACGCTCGCGGACGGCTACCGCATCGACGTGACCAGCGGTCTCTAAGGGTTCAGGACAATGGCTCTCAAGACATACAATCCGACGACGCCGGGCCTACGCCAATTGGCCCTGGTCGACCGCAGCGAGCTCCACAAGGGCAAGCCGGTGAAGGCTCTGACCGTCGGCAAGACGGAGAAGGGCGGGCGCAACAACGCCGGTCGCATCACCGTGCGCTTTCGCGGCGGCGGCCACAAGCAGTCCTATCGCCTGGTCGACTTCAAGCGTCGCAAGCTCGACGTCGTCGGCACGGTCGAGCGGCTGGAATACGACCCCAACCGCACGAGCTTCATCGCGCTCATTCGCTACGTGGACGGCGAGCAGGCTTATATCGTCGCGCCGCAGCGGCTCAGCGTCGGCGACACGGTCGTCGCGGGCGTGCAGGTCGACGTGAAGCCGGGCAATGCGATGCCGCTCGCCAACATTCCCGTCGGCACGATCGTCCACAACGTCGAGATGAAGATCGGCAAGGGCGGCGCGGTCGCGCGGTCTGCCGGCTCCTATGCGCAGATCGTGGCCCGCGATCAGGGCTATGTCTCCTTGCGCCTGAGCTCGGGCGAGCAGCGCCTGATTCACGGTCAGTGTTTCGCCACAGTCGGGCGCGGTGTCGAACCCCGATCACATGAACACTTCACTGGGCAAGGCGGGCCGCAATCGCTGGCTCGGTCAACGCCCGCATAACCGCGGCGTCACGATGAACCCGGTCGACCATCCCCATGGCGGCGGCGAAGGCAAGACGTCGGGCGGCCGTCACCCGGTCAGCCCGTGGGGCAAGCCGACCAAGGGCAAGAAGACCCGCTCGAACAAGTCAACCGACAAGTTCATCGTCGCATCGCGGCATGTCCGCAAGAAGAAGGGCTAAGCCATGGCGCGTTCCATTTGGAAGGGGCCGTTCATCGACGGGTACCTGCTCAAGAAAGCCGACGCGGCGCGCGGTTCGGGCCGCTCGGACGTGATCAAGATCTGGAGCCGTCGTTCGACGATTCTGCCGCAATTCGTCGGTCTGACCTTCGGCGTCCACAACGGCCATAAGCATGTGCCGGTGTCGGTCTCCGAGGAAATGATCGGCCACAAGTTCGGCGAATTCGCGCCGACGCGCACGTTCCACGGCCATTCCGCCGACAAGAAGGCGAAGAGGGCGTAAGCCATGTCGAAGCAAGCCAATCCCCGGCGTCTCGCCGACAACGAAGCGAAAGCGACCATTCGCATGCTGCGCGTCAGCCCGCAGAAGCTGAATCTGCTCGCCCAGCTCATCCGCGGCAAGAAGGTCGCGACGGCGCTCGCCGATCTGGAGTTCTCCAGAAAGAGAATTTCGGTCGAGGTGCGCAAAGCGCTGGAATCGGCGATCGCGAACGCCGAGAACAACCATGAGCTCGACGTCGACGATCTCATCGTCGGCGAGGCCTATGTCGGCAAGGACATGGTGATGAAGCGCTTCAGCCCCCGCGCTCGCGGTCGGGCGGGGCGCATCGAAAAGCCGTTCTCGAACATTACCATCATCGTTCGCGAAGTGGCGGCCGCCGCCGCCGACGCGGCCTGAGGAGTCAAGCGATGGGTCAGAAGATCAATCCGATCGGGCTGCGGCTGGGCGTCAACCGCACTTGGGATTCGCGCTGGTATTCCAACAAGGGCGAATACGGCAAGCTGCTGCACGAGGACATGAAGATCCGCGAAGTGCTGATGGGCGCGCTGAAGCAGGCGGCGATCTCCAAGATCGTCATCGAGCGTCCGCACAAGAAGTGCCGCGTCAACATTCACTCGGCGCGCCCGGGCGTGGTGATCGGCAAGAAGGGCGCGGATATCGACAAGCTGCGCAAGCAGGTCGCCAAGCTCACCCAGTCGGAAGTCGCGATCAACATCGTCGAAGTCCGCAAGCCGGAGATCGACGCGACTCTCGTGGCCGAACTCGATCGCTCAGCAGCTCGAGCGCCGCGTCGCGTTCCGTCGCGCGATGAAGCGCGCGGTGCAATCGGCGATGCGCCTCGGCGCGGAAGGCATCCGCATCAATTGCTCCGGGCGTTTGGGCGGCGCGGAAATCGCCCGTCTCGAATGGTACCGCGAGGGCCGCGTGCCGTTGCACACGCTGCGCGCCGACGTCGACTACGGCGTGGCGACCGCGCACACCGCCTACGGCACGTGCGGCATCAAGGTTTGGATCTTCAAGGGCGAGATCCTCGAGCACGATCCGATGGCGCAGGACAAGCGCCAGGCCGAAGCCGATCATTCGTCGACGCATCGTCCGCGACGCGAGCCGCGCGAGCGCGAGCCGCGCGGTCGCGACGCGGCCTGAAACATTGAAGGTCCACGACCATGATGCAGCCTAAGAAGACCAAGTTTCGCAAGGCGTTCAAAGGCCGCATTCGCGGCGTCGCCAAAGGCGGATTCGCGCTGAACTTCGGCGAGTTCGGCTTGAAGGCGGTGGAGCCGGAGCGCGTGACCGCGCGCCAGATCGAGGCCGCGCGCCGCGCGCTGACGCGCCACATGAAGCGCGCCGGACGCGTGTGGATCCGCGTGTTCCCCGACGTCCCGGTTTCGAAGAAGCCGATCGAGGTGCGCATGGGCAAGGGCAAGGGCGCGCCGGAACTGTGGATCACGCGCGTCGCGCCGGGCCGCATCATGTTCGAGGTCGACGGCGTGCCGGAGCAGCTGGCGCGGGAAGCGTTCCTGCTCGCCGCGGCCAAACTGCCGATCAAGACGCGCTTCGTGCAGCGCATCGCGGAATAAGGAGAGAGAGCGATGAAAAATGCCAGCCGTCTCTCGGATCTGCGCGTGATGAGCGAAGATCAACTGGACGACGAAGCCCTCAAGCTGAAGAAGGAGCAGTTCAACCTGCGCTTCCAGCGCGCGAGCGGCCAATTGCAGGACACCGCGCGCGTGCGCGTCGTGCGTCGCGACATCGCGCGCGTCAAGACCATCGCCGCGCAAAAGCGCGCCGCCAAGAACAAAGGCTGAGGACTGAAGAAAATGCCGAAACGAATCCTCCAGGGCGTCGTCATCAGCGACAAGCAAGAGAAGACCTTGGTCGTCAAGGTCGAGCGCCGTTTCACGCATCCGCTCTTGAAGAAGACGGTGCGCCGCTCGAAAAACTACCATGCGCATGTCGAGACCAAGACGCAGAAGGTTGGCGACACGGTCTCGATCGAAGAGACCAAGCCGATTTCGAAATTGAAGCGGTGGATCGTCGTCGGCGACGCTCCCAAGGCCTGAGGGGAAGTTCCTCCCAGGGCGAGTTCATCCCGGAGGCGCGAGTCTCCTTCAGGCGTAGTCCGGACGATGGGTTTCGACCGGAAACCGTTCTGACAAGAAAGGCGTTTAGGCCATGATTCAGATGCAAACGAACCTCGACGTCGCCGACAATTCTGGCGCGCGTCGCGTGATGTGCATCAAGGTGCTGGGCGGCTCGAAGCGGCGCTACGCCTCGATCGGCGACATCATCGTGGTGTCGATCAAGGAAGCCATTCCGCGCGGCCGCGTGAAGAAGGGCGACGTGATGAAGGCGGTCGTCGTGCGCACCGCCAAGGACATCCGTCGCGCCGACGGTTCGGTGATCCGCTTCGATTCGAACGCGGCGGTGCTGATCAACAATCAGGCCGAGCCGGTGGGCACCCGCATCTTCGGGCCGGTGCCGCGCGAACTTCGCGCCAAGAACCACGTCAAGATCATTTCGCTCGCGCCGGAGGTGCTGTAATGGCCGCCAAGATCAAGAAAGGCGACAAAGTCGTCGTCCTCGCGGGCCGCGACAAGGGCAAGAGCGGCGAAGTCACGCGCGTCATTCCGGCCGATCGTCGCGCCATCGTCGCCGGCGTCAACATGGTCAAACGCCATACGCGCCAGACCCCGCAGACCGAGGGCGGCATCCTTTCCAAGGAAGCCTCGATCGATCTGTCCAATCTCGCGATCGCCGATCCCAAGACCGGCAAGCCGACGCGCGTCGGATTCAAAATTCTCGACGACGGCCGCAAGGTCCGCGTCGCCAAGCGTTCCGGAGACCTGATCGATGGCTGAGGCAAAATCGGACAAGGGCGGCAAGCCGGCGAAGGCCGACAAAGCCCCCGCGAAGGGCGGCAAGGCCGAAGTCGCCGCCGAACCCAAGGCGGCCAAGGGCAAGGGCCGGCCGAGTCAGACGGAAGTCGCCAACGCGGGCCAGCCGAAGGCTCCGCCGAAGGAGTATGTCGCGCGCCTGAAGAAGCTCTACGACGCCGTGATCGTCCCCAAGCTCGTCGAGGAGTTTGGCTACAAGAACGCGCTGCAGGTTCCCAAGATCGAGAAGATCGTGCTCAACATGGGCGTCGGCGAAGCGGTCAACGACACCAAGAAGGTGACGTCCGCCGCCAACGATCTCGCGCTGATCGCCGGCCAGAAGCCGGTGGTGACGCGCGCGCGCAAGGCGATCTCGACCTTCAAGGTGCGCGAGAACATGCCGATCGGCGCCAAGGTCACGCTGCGCAAGACGCGCATGTACGAATTCCTCGATCGTCTGGTCACGGTCGCGCTGCCGCGCGTGCGCGATTTTCGCGGCCTCGATCCGAAATCGTTCGACGGCCGAGGCAATTACGCCCTCGGCGTAAAGGAACACATCATCTTCCCCGAGATCGACTACGACAAGGCGGAAGCGATGTTGGGCATGGACATCGTGGTGTGCACGACGGCCAAGACAGACGCCGAGGCGCGCGCATTGCTGCGCGCCTTCAACTTCCCGTTCCGGCAGTGAGCTGACCGCTCAGACGCGGAAAATGGAGGCCTTTAATGGCAAAGAAAAGTGCAATCGAGAACAATCAGCGCAAGCAGCGCCTGGTGAAGAAATTTTCCGCTCGGCGCAAGCGTCTTCTGGACGTCGCCAACAACGAAAAGCTTCCGATGGAAGAGCGTTTCGAGGCGCGCATCAAGCTCGCGGCGTTGCCGCGCAACGGCGCGATCGTTCGCGTGCGCAACCGCTGCGAAGTGACGGGACGTCCGCGCGGCTATTATCGCAAGATGAAGATGAGCCGCATCGCGCTGCGGGAATTGGGCAACAAGGGCCTCATTCCGGGCCTCGTGAAGTCGAGCTGGTGAGGAGGCCAGGATCATGGCAGTGAACGATCCCCTGGGCGACATGCTCACCCGCATCCGCAACGCGCAGATGCGCAAGCGCGGCAAGGTTTCGACGCCCGGCTCCTCCTTGCGCAAGAAGGTGCTCGACGTGTTGCAGTCCGAAGGCTATATCCGCGGCTATTCGACGACCGACTACGGCAACGGCCGGACCGAGTTCGAGATCGAGCTCAAGTATTTCGACAACGAGCCGGTCATTCGCAAGATCGAGCGCGTGTCGAAGCCGGGCCGGCGGGTCTACGCCGCCGTCGACGGCATGCCGCGCGTCGCCAACGGCCTCGGCGTGTCGATCCTCTCCACGCCGAAGGGCGTGATGGCGGATCACTCGGCGCGCGAAAATCACGTGGGGGGCGAAGTCCTCTGCACGGTCTTCTAAGGGCCGCTTCTCAAGGCCGACCCGGTCGGCGTCCGCTAATCTGGAACCAGTGCTATGTCTCGTATCGGCAAGAAGCCCGTCGCCATTCCCGCCGGCGTCACGGCCAAGCTCGACGGTCAATCGATCGCCGTGAAGGGCGCGAAGGGCGAATTGAAGTTCACCGCTCCGGCCGAAGTCGCCATCAAGATCGATGGCGGCGCCGTGCATGTCGAGCCGCACGGCGAGGACAAGCGTTCGCGCGCGATGTGGGGCACGGCGCGCGCTCGGGTGCAGAACCTGGTGGTCGGCGTCACCAAGGGCTTCGAGAAGCGGCTGGAAATCAACGGCGTCGGCTACAAGGCGGCGATCGCCGGCAAGAACCTGCAGCTTTCCCTGGGGTTCAGCCATGACGTCGTTTATCCGATCCCGGCGGGCGTCACCATAACGACGCCGAAGCCGACGGAAATCACCGTCGCCGGCATCGACAAGCGTCAGGTCGGCCAGATCGCGGCCGAGATCCGCGCGTTCCGCGGCCCCGAGCCTTACAAGGGCAAGGGCGTCAAATATGTCGACGAGTTCATCTTCCGCAAGGAAGGCAAGAAGAAGTAAGGGGCGCCGTCATGGCCAAGTCCAAAGAGTCCACCGATCGCCGCAAGGCGCGCATTCGCCGCGCGATCGCCGTCCGGGGCGGCGGGCGTCCGCGCCTGAGCGTGTTCCGTTCGTCCAAGCAGATTTCCGCCCAGATCATCGACGACGAGAAGGGCGTGACGCTCGCCGCCGCGTCGTCGCTCGAAAAGGCGTTGCGCGAAGGACTGAAGACCGGCGCGAATGTCGAAGCGGCCAAACGCATCGGCAAGGAAATCGCCGAGCGCGCCAAGAAGGCGGGCGTCGAGAAGGTCGTTTTCGATCGCGGCGGCTATATGTATCACGGGCGCGTCAAGGCGCTCGCCGAGGGCGCGCGCGAGGGCGGCCTCGAATTCTGATTTCCGATCCGAGTTCTCATTCTCAACCCCAAGCGAGCGGCGTCTCGAGAGCGAGCGCCGCGCAAGTGACGGAAGAAAAACATGGCGCGTGAAGGTGAAGGCGGCCGCGGCCGCGAGCATAGCCGAGAGGAGCGCGACAGCGAGTTCGTCGATCGCCTCGTCCACATCAATCGAGTGGCGAAGGTCGTGAAGGGCGGACGCCGCTTCGGTTTCGCGGCGCTGGTGGTCGTCGGCGACCAGAAGGGCCGCGTCGGTTTCGGCCACGGCAAGGCGCGCGAAGTGCCTGAGGCGATCCGCAAGGCGACGGAAGCGGCCAAACGCGGCGTCGTGCGCGTGCCGCTGCGTGAAGGGCGCACCCTGCATCACGACGTGAACGGCCGTCACGGCGCCGGCCGCGTGGTGTTGCGCGCGGCTCCCGCCGGCACCGGCATCATCGCCGGCGGTCCGATGCGCGCGGTGTTCGAATCGCTCGGGGTGCACGACGTCGTCGCCAAGAGCCAGGGCTCGTCGAACCCGTACAATATGATCCGCGCGACCTTCGACGCGCTGGCGCGCGAGGACAGCCCGCGCTCGGTCGCTCAGCGTCGCAACATCAAGGTGTCGACTTTGCAGTCGCGCCGGCAAGGCGTCGAAGCCGACGCCTCCAATTCGTGATCGCGAGGCCCCCCATGACCACGCAGAAGAATGTCATTCTCGAACAGGTCGGCAGCGCAATCGGGCGTCCGCAATCTCAGCGCGACACGCTCAAGGGCCTCGGCCTCAACAAGATCGGTCGGCGCGCCAGCGTCGAGGATACGCCAGCCGTCCGCGGCATGATCGCCAAGGTCGCGCATCTCGTGCGCGTCGTCGACGGCCAGTGAGGATCGCGTCATGAAACTCAACGGCATCAAGGATAACCCGGGCTCCTCGAAGGCGCGCATTCGCGTCGGTCGCGGCATCGGCTCGGGCAAAGGCAAGCAAGCGGGGCGTGGCGGCAAGGGCCAGACCGCGCGTTCAGGCGTGCGCATCAAGGGGTTCGAAGGCGGTCAGATGCCGCTTCACCGTCGCTTGCCCAAGCGCGGCTTCACCCCGCCCTCGCCGCTCGACGTCAACGAGGTCAATCTCGATCGAATCCAAATCGCGATCGACGCCGGCGTTCTCGACGCGGGCAAGCCGATCACCGTCGAGGCGCTGATCGAGGCGGGCGTGGTGGCGCGCGCTCGCGACGGCGTGAAAATCCTCGGCAAAGGCGAGATCAAGGCCAAGGCCGATTTCGAAGTTTATGGCGCGTCGAAGAGCGCCGTCGCGGCGATCGAAAAGGTCGGCGGCAGCGTGAAGACGCTCAAGGCCGAAGCCGCGCCCGCGGCGGGCTGAGCGGACTCGCGCTGGCTCGCCAGCGCAAATCTGCTTGGAGTCCTTTGGTAAAGCAGGATTTATATCGGAAGACCGGCGTCCGTTTTTCCGTAGTCCTGCTTTGGCGAGAGCGATCCGCGAGGGGTGGCAATTCGTCGCGGCCAAGCCATATATTTGAACGGCGCGCCGGATAGGCGGCCGTTCGAATTGCGTCTATAGCCTTGCGCGGCGGTCGGCCGCCAGGGGGGCGCTCAATCGGCGCGAGCGATACGCGCGAGGGAAAAGCGGAGCGCGAAAAAGATGGCATCGGCGGCCGAACAGCTTGCAGCCAACATTAACTGGTCCGCGTTCTCCAAGGCGGAAGAGCTCAAGAAGCGCATCTGGTTCACGCTCGGCGCCTTGGTGATTTTCCGCCTCGGCACCTATATCCCGCTGCCGGGCATCGACCCTAAGGCCTTCGAGGATTCGTTCACCGGACACAGCCAGGGCGTGCTGGACATGTTCAACATGTTCTCCGGCGGCGCCGTTCAGCGCATGGCGGTGTTCGCGCTGAACATCATGCCCTATATCTCGGCCTCGATTATCATCCAGTTGCTCAGCTCGGTGCTGCCCTCGCTGGAGGCGATCAAGAAGGAAGGCGAAGCGGGGCGCAAGGTTCTCAACCAATACACCCGTTACCTGACGGTCGTGCTAGCGGTGTTCCAGGCCTATGGCATCGCCATCGGCCTCGAGGGGCGCGCGGGCGTCGTCAGCGATCCCGGCCTGCTCTTCCGCTTCTCGACGGTCGTCACCTTGACCGGAGGCACGATGTTCCTGGTCTGGCTCGGCGAACAGATCACGTCGCGCGGCGTGGGCAACGGCTCGTCGCTCATCATCTTCGCCGGCATCGTCGCGCGTTTGCCGGTCGCGGTGGTGCAACTCTTCGAACTCGGCCGCCAGGGCTCGATCTCGACCGGGCTGGTGCTCGCCGTCATCGTGATGGTCTTCGTCGTCGTCGGGTTCATCGTGTTCATGGAGCGCGCGCAGCGCCGCGTTCCCATCACCTATCCCCGCCGCCAGGTCGGCAACAAGATGTACGAAGGGCAGAGTTCGTTCCTGCCGCTCAAGCTCAACACGGCGGGCGTGATCCCGCCGATCTTCGCTTCCTCGCTGCTGCTGCTGCCGACGACGGTCGCCAACTTCGCGCAAGGCTCGGCGAGCTCGGGGCTACTGTCGATCATTTCAACGCTTCTGGGACGCGGCGGCGCGCTTTACATCATCCTTTACGTCGCGCTGATCGTCTTCTTCGCGTTCTTTTATACGGCGACGGTGTTCAATCCCGTCGAGACCGCCGACAATCTGAAGAAGCACGGGGGCTTCGTCCCGGGCGTCCGTCCCGGCGAACGCACGGCGCAATATATCGACTATATCCTCACTCGCATCACGGTGCTCGGCGCAGGCTATCTCGCGCTGATCTGCATTTTGCCGGAATTGCTGACGTCCTATTCCTCGGTTCAGCTCTATTTCGGCGGCACGTCGCTGTTGATCGTCGTCAACGTCACGATGGACACGGTCGCGCAGATCCATGGGCACCTGCAAGCGCATCAATATGAAGGCCTGATCAGAAAGGCCAAATTGCGGGGGAGGAAGAGATGAGGCTAATCCTGCTCGGGCCGCCTGGCGCCGGCAAAGGCACTCAGGCGACCCGACTGGTGGACAAATACGGCATTCCTCAGCTCTCGACAGGGGATATGCTCCGCGCCGCGGTCCGCGCGGGCACGCCGATCGGCCTCAAGGCCAAGGCGGTGATGGAATCGGGCGCCCTGGTTTCCGACGAAATCGTCCAGGGCATCATCGAGGATCGCATCGGCGAGCCCGACGCGAAAAACGGCTTCATTCTCGACGGCTTTCCCCGCACGCTGGCGCAGGCCGAGGCGCTCGACGCCATTCTCGCGCGCCACGGCGTCAAAATCGACGCGGCGATCGAATTGAAGGCCGATGCCGAGAAGCTCGTCTCGCGCATCGTCCAACGCGCCGTGGCCGCCAAAGCCGCCGGGCAACCCGTGCGCAAGGACGACGATCCGGAAGTTTTCAAGACGCGCCTGGCCGCTTATTTCCGCGACACGGCGGCGGTGACGCCGTATTACGCCGCCAAGGGCGAGCTTCACTTCGTCGACGGCATGGCGAGCATTCCCGAGGTCGCCGCAGCGATCGACGCGATCCTCGCGCCGCTGGAATGACTGCGAATCCGTCCGCGCCGAACGTCGGCTCGAGCGAGGCGGGCGCCCGCTTCGAGCGGCGCGGGGCTGCCGGCTTCATTCTTCTCGACCGGCCCAAGGCGCTCAACGCCCTCACGCTTGAGATGGTGCGCGTGATCGCCGAGGCGCTCAATTCGTTCGAGCGCGACGAGCGAGTCGCGCGCGTGGTCGTGGCGAGCGCGGGCGGGCGCGCGTTCTGCGCCGGCGGCGACATCCGATTGATCTACGAACAGGGCAGGCGAGGCGACCACGCCGCGCAGCTGGCGTTTTGGCGCGAGGAATACCAACTGAACCGGCGCATCAAGCGCTACCCCAAGCCCTATGTCGCGTTGATCGACGGCATCGTGATGGGCGGGGGCGTGGGTCTTTGCGCCCACGGGTCGCATCGCGTGGCGAGCGAGAATTGCGTGTTCGCGATGCCCGAAGTCGGCATCGGCTTTTTCCCCGATGTCGGCGCGACATTCGTGCTGCCTCGGCTCGCCCATCGCATCGGCGTCTATCTCGCGGCGACGGGATTGCGGGCCGAGGCGGGCGACGTCGTCGCGCTCGGTCTGGCGCAGAATTTCGTTCCCGCCGCTTCCTTCGCCGCTCTCGGGCGGGCGTTGGAGGAGCAAGGAGCGGCCGACGAAATTCTCGCGCGCTTCGCCGCGCCGCCGCCGCCCGCGAAGATCATGGCCGAAGCCGCGCACATCGAATCCTGGTTCGCGCGCCTCGATCGTCAGGCGATCCTCGAGGCGCTTGCTTCTTCGGCCGAGCGCGGTTCGCCGTTCGCGCGCTTTGCGCTCGCCGCGATGCGGGAAAAGTCGCCCACGAGCCAGGCGATCGCGCTTCGGCAAATGGCGCTGGGGGCCGGGCTGTCGTTCGAGGAGGCGATGCGCCTGGAGTTTCGCATCGTTTCGCGCATCTGCAGAGGCCATGACTTTTACGAGGGCGTGCGCGCGACGATCATCGACAAGGACCAGTCTCCGCATTGGCGGCCCGGCCCCGGCGAGCCGCTCGGGGAGAACGCGATCGCGGCCTATTTCGCCCCGCTCGGAGCGGAGGAACTGACGTTCCCGGAGCCGCCGCGATGAAGACGGTCATGCGCCAAAGCCTCGACGGCGTGACTGAGATCATCGATCACGCTCCTGCGGGCGCGTTCGCCGGGCGCGCCGCGCCGAAGTTGTCGGCGCGAATGAATTGGACAGGCGCGCTCGTCTGGTACATGCGCACGCTCGCCTGGGTCTGGGTCGCCAAGGGACTCTTCAATTGGAGCCTGGTGCTCGGCGCGTTTCCGCGCTACGGCGATTTCACGATGTTGCCGCGATCGTTGCAGGGGTCGGTCGTGTTCTTCGCCGCCGTCGATTTGCTCGCCGCCGTCGGCCTCTGGCTCGCGGCGCCCTGGGGGGGCGTGGTCTGGCTGCTTTGCGCCGCGATCGAGGCCGTTTCTCCGGCGCTCGGCGTGCGCGGCGCCGTGACCGGCGCGCTCGGCGTCGCGCTCAACATATTCCTGGTGGCGCTCTATTTTCTCCTGAGCTGGCGAGCTGGCCAGGAGCGGATCTGACGCGCGGTAAGGCGTAGAGTTAACGTTCTGCCAAGGTCAACAAACTATTCGATTCAGTTCAAGTTTACCAGATTGAGTAAACTCTGGATTCATCTTGACTCTTAAACTCGTCTTCATAGCCATGGGTTACAGTTGTACTCATAAGCGGACCGAATAATAAGCTCGGCCGGGGACAGTCGAACAGGCGAGTGTGTCATGAAGAATCTTGCTAGGACAGAGGAAAGCGCATCCCGTACGGAGAGAATTGCTGGCGTTCGTCCAGCGTATCTCGAAACTCTCACCATGGTGGAGCGGTTGCATCGCCGTCTCCTCGATGTAATCAAAGACGAGTTTGATCGTCGGGGGCGTTCCGACGTCAACGCTGTGCAGGCGCTGCTGCTCTTCAACATCGGCGACAAGGAATTGACCGCCGGCGAATTGCGCACGCGCGGTTATTATCTCGGCTCGAACGTTTCGTATAATGTCAAGAAACTGGTCGAGATGGGCTATCTCCATCACGCCCGCTCGCGCATCGACCGGCGTTCGGTGCGCATCAGCTTGACGGAAAAGGGCGAAGAGGTTCACCGGATCATCGTCGGCCTTTACGAAAAGCATGCGATGACGGTCGAGCAGATCGGCGGCGTCATGGTCGACGACTTCGCGCGCATGAACATTTCGCTGGCGCGCCTCGAGCGTTTCTGGACCGACCAGATCAAGTACCGGCTCTGACGCGGATCGACGATCGCCGGCGATCCGCTCTCGATCAAAGGGCGCCCCGCGACGGGCGCCCTTTTCGCGTCGGCGCCTCGGTTTCACGCATTGGCGCGATCACGTCTTTGCGCGCGCGGGCGCGCGGCCATAAATTCGCCCGACTGGACCGGTTTCCTAATATAAGACAGAATAGTTGCGATGGAATCAAGCGGTGACGCTGGTTCCGAGCGCGGCGTATAGGGGCGGCGACGGTCTGGGGCGTCATCTCGCTGGTTTTCATGGAACGGGGCTTGGCCTTTCAATGACGGGAATTCGTTTTTCGCGCGTGGATCGACGCGCTTTTCTTTCCGGCGCGGCCATTTGCGCGTTCGCTGGGGTCGGGCTGACGAGTTTTGGCGCCCTTGCACAGGAGGCGGCGGACGATCAGGCCGAATGGCGGCAGAGCTACGAGACCTCCGAACGGATTTCCGTCGGTCGCGAGACGACCCCGGTGCTTTCGCCCGCGACAGTCGCGGCGACCGAGGCGGCCATCCAAGTCTATCAGAGCGTTGTCGCGCGCGGCGGGTGGAACCAGGTGCCCGGCGGCGCCGAACTCAAGATCGGCGTCAAGTCGAAGGCGGTCCAGGCGCTGCGGCAACGCCTGATTGGGTCGGGCGATCTCGATCCGGTGGCGGGGATGGGGCAGACGTTCGACTCCTTCGTCGAAGCGGCGGTCAAGCGCTTCCAGATTCGTCACGGCCTCGGTCCGACCGGAGTCGTCAACGATGCGACCCTTACCGAGCTGAACGTCACCGCCGACGCGAGACTGCAGCAGTTGGAGACCAATATCGTGCGCTTGCGCGCGTTCGCCGGCGATCTGGGCGCGCGGTTCGTGATGGTCAACATTCCCGCCGCCGCCGTCGAAACGGTCGAGAACGGGGTGGTCTACTCGCATCACGCGGCGGGCGTCGGCAAGATCGACCGCCAGTCGCCGATCATGCAGACCAAGGCGACGGAAATCAATTTCAATCCGTTCTGGACGGTGCCGCCGTCGCTGATCAAGAAAGACCTGATCCCGAAGATGCAGGCCGATCCGAATTATCTCACGGACGAGAAGATCCGCGTCTTCAATCGCGAGGGGCAGGAGGTCTCGCCCCAGTCCATCAACTGGAATTCCCTGGAGGCGACGAACTACAAATACCGCCAGGACACGGGCGCGGACATCAATTCCCTCGGCTTCGTGCGCGTCAACATCCCCAACCCCTACGGCGTCTACATGCACGACACGCCGTCGAAGGGCATTTTCGGCGATGACTTCCGATTCGTCTCGTCGGGCTGCGTGCGCGTGCAGGACGTTCGTGATTATGTCGCCTGGCTGCTCAAGGACAATCCCGGCTGGACGCGCGACCAGATCGACGAAGTCATCCGCTCGGGCGAGCGCGTCGACGTCAAGCTGACGACGCCGGTCAACGTCTACTGGGTCTATATCACGGCCTGGGCGACCCCCGACGGCATCGTGCAGTTCCGCCCGGACGTCTACCAACGCGACGGCGCCGGCCCCGGCCCGGTCGCCTCCGCGATCCCCGCGCAGCCGCTCGCCATGCCGCAGGATTAGGGTCTGTCGACATTCACTTGAGGGCGACGGCGCCGGCGACGGTCGCCGCGATGATTGCGCTGCTTGAACGCCTCGGCAAGACGCCCGTCCATGTCAGGAGGGACGTGCCGGGGTTCGTCGGCAATCGCTTGCAGCACGCGCTCTGCCGCGAGGCGATCGCGCTGGTGCATGAGGGCGTCTGCGACGCGCGGACCGTCGACACCGGCGTCAAGGCGGGGTTCGGGCGGCGCCTGGCGGACGGAATCCCGATCGACGGCGCGAGCTGGAAGGAAATTCTCGCCGCCGCCGAACTCGCCGGCGTCGCCGACGCCGGGTCGGCGCTGGGCGGAGGCTTCGACAGGGTCGGGTGAAAGGAAGGCCGCTATTGCCCGACGTTCGCGGGCGGGATCGGCGCGGCGTCGGTGGGGAAGAAGCGGCGGGTCGGAGGATTGCGCGAGGCGGGCGCGGCGGGCGGGGCGGACCTCGCCGCGCCGCCGAGGTCGAGCGGGCTCGATTCGATGACGGCCGGGGCGGGCTTGGGCTTGCGCTTCTTGGGCGCCGGCGTCGGCTTGGCGTCCGGGCGGCGCGGCGGTCAGGTCGGCGTCGGCCGGACCGGGCGAGGGCGCGTCGACGACCTCGGGCGCCTCGTGGATGATCTGCGTGCCGCCTTTGCAGTCGGTCAGCCAGATATCGTAGACGGGATGCTCGATGCCGTGCATCCCCGGGCTGTCGGCGAACATCCAGCCGGTGAAGATGCGGTGATAGGTCTTGTTCGCCGCGACTTCGTCGACTTCGGCGAAAACGTCGGTCTGCGGCGCCTCGGTGGGCGGGCGCGAGTAGCAGACGCGCGGCGTGATCTGCAGCGATCCGAATTGCACCGTCTCGTTGATCGCGACCTCGAAGGTGATGATTCGGCCGGTGATCTTGTCGAGCCCGGCGAACACGGCGGTCGGATGCTTGATCTTGTCGGCCAAGGCGGGCCCCGCGGCGCCCAGAAACTCGCCGCGCAAGCCAAGATGGCGGCCATCGCCCAGATTCGTCGGTTCATCGCCTGATTCGGGCTCGCTGCATGGAATCCCGCGCGCTCCATCGCACGCGGCTCCCCGTGACGGCAAAGCAGGGCGAAATGAAGGCGGCGACTTCAGCCTTCCGGCGTCCACGCCTGATAATCGCCGCTCGAAGCCTGGCGCGCGCCGCGCCGCATCGTCGAGCCCTTGGGGCGAATCGCCGCCGGCGTTCCCGTGGGATTGCCGATATGCGGGCGCTCCCATTCGCGAGGCCGATAGTCTTCCTGGCTCGGGGCAACGTCGACGGTGTGATGCAGCCAGCCGTTCCAGCCCGCCGGCGTCATCGAGGCTTCGCGACTGGCCGTTGTAGATCACCCAGCGCCGATCGAAGCCGAGCGCCGGATCGATCGCGCCGCCGCGCGTGCGGTAATAGCGATTGCCGAAATCGTCCTGGCCGACCAATTCGCCGTGG
Source organism: uncultured Alphaproteobacteria bacterium (assembly GCA_963842835.1). Taxonomy (GTDB): domain Bacteria; phylum Pseudomonadota; class Alphaproteobacteria; order Rhizobiales; family Beijerinckiaceae; genus Roseiarcus. The sequence continues at coordinate 332,729 of CAWJIB010000004.1, forward strand.
CGGCGGGTGTGCCAGAGGGTGTTGAGCGTCGCGCCGTTCCACCAGGTGAAGAATCTGAGGAGAAATTGCTTCATCGTTTCCGACCGCTGGCGAAAGGAATGGGCGCGGCGGGCGCGCCCGCGCGGCGGACTATGGCGACGCCAGGGGCGCCTGTCCAGCGCGAAAGGCGCGGCGGAAGGGCGCGCCGGGCGCAAGGCGCGGGGAAGCGAAAATTTTCCGCTTGCGAGCGCGCGCCGACTCGGCCGATGCTGTCAAGCGGCCGGCGCGTTAACGCAAAGTTATACATTTTTCTCCACAATATATTGTGTTCTGGAAGAGACATCGGCACTAGCTGTTGACGTCGAAGTCACAAAGTCGTAATAGTTGGCATGTTCCCGGCGCGCGTCGATTTCTGGCGCCCGTGAGGAGCCGATCCAAGGTCGGCGCTCGCGTCCGGGAACGTCTTAGGGTTGCGGGGCGAAGCGCTTGCGGCGCGTGGGGCCGGGGCGCTCTGTCGTCTGCGCGGGTTGAAAAAAAACGAGACATCGCAGTTTGGGGGGCCGCTTCGGCGGTCGAGGGCGGATCGTGTCCGCCGCACATCGGGAATTGGACTCATGCATATCGAGCGGCGCTACACCAAGAGTTCGCCATCGCCTTACGCGTTGATCGCGTTCGAGACGACGAAGAGCGAGATTCGCAATCCCGACGGTTCGGTGGTGTTCTCGCTCGACCGAATCGAAGTGCCGGCGGGCTGGAGCCAGGTCGCGGCCGACGTGCTCGCGCAGAAATATTTCCGCAAGGCGGGCGTTCCCGCGCGCCTGAAGCGCGTCGAGGAGAACGGCGTGCCCTCGTTCCTGTGGCGCTCGGTTCCCGACGAGGCGGCGCTCGAGGCGCTGCCCAAGGCCGAGCGCTTCGGCTCGGAGACCTCGGCGCGCCAGGTGTTCGACCGGCTCGCCGGCGCCTGGGCCTATTGGGGCTGGAAGGGCGGCTATTTCGACGCCGAGGAGGACGCGCGCGCCTATTTCGACGAAACGCGCTTCATGCTGGCGCGCCAGATGGCGGCGCCCAATTCGCCGCAATGGTTCAACACCGGCCTGCATTGGGCCTATGGCGTCGACGGGCCGGGGCAGGGCCATTATTACGTCGACTTCGAGACGGGCAAGCTGACCAAGTCGAAGTCCGCCTACGAGCATCCGCAGCCGCACGCCTGCTTCATCCAGTCGGTCGCCGACGATCTCGTCAACGAAGGCGGCATCATGGATCTGTGGGTGCGCGAGGCGCGCCTGTTCAAGTACGGCTCCGGCACCGGCTCGAATTTCTCCGAGCTGCGCGGCGAGAACGAGAAGCTCTCCGGCGGCGGGCGCTCGAGCGGCCTGATGTCGCTTCCTCAAGATCGGCGATCGCGCGGCGGGCGCGATCAAGTCGGGCGGCACGACGCGCCGCGCCGCCAAGATGGTGGTCGTCGACGTCGATCATCCCGACATCGAGGCCTTCATCGACTGGAAGGTGAAGGAGGAGCAGAAGGTCGCCGCGCTGGTGGCCGGCTCCAAGATCGTCAAGCGCCATCTCAAGGCGATCCTCAAGGCCTGCGTCAATTGCGAGGGCCCGGGCGACGATTGCTTCGCCATCGAGAAGAACCCCGCGCTCAAGCGCGAGGTGAAGCTGGCGCGGCGCGACGACGTGCCCGACGGCATCATCAAGCGCGTCATCCAGTTCGCGCGCCAGGGCTACACGCAGCTCGAATTCGACACTTACGACACCGATTGGGAGTCGGAGGCCTATCTGACCGTCTCCGGCCAGAACTCCAACAATTCGGTGCGCGTCACCGACGCCTTCCTGCACGCGGTGGAGACGGGCGGGGAATGGAATCTGACCCGCCGGCTCGACGGCAAGGTCGCACAAGACGCTGAAGGCGCGCGATCTGTGGGAGAAGATCGGCTACGCCGCCTGGGCCTCGGCCGACCCCGGCCTGCAATATCACACCACCATCAACGATTGGCACACCTGCCCGGCCTCGGGGCCGATCCGCGCCTCCAATCCGTGCTCGGAATACATGTTCCTCGACGACACCGCCTGCAATCTGGCGTCGCTGAACCTGCTGCCGTTCCGCGATCCCGAGACGCGGCGCTTCGACGTCGCCTCCTACGAGCACGCGGTGCGGCTGTGGACGCTGACGCTCGAAATCTCGGTCGCGATGGCGCAGTTCCCGTCGAAGGAAATCGCGCGCCTGTCCTACGACTACCGCACGCTCGGCCTCGGCTACGCCAATATCGGCGGGCTGTTGATGTCCTGCGGCATCGCCTACGACAGCGACGAGGCGCGCGCGATCTGCGGCGCGCTCTCCGCGATCATGACCGGGCGCGCCTATGCGACCTCGGCCGAGATCGCGGCCAAGCTCGGCCCCTTCGCCGGCCACAAGGCCAACGCCGCGGCGATGCTGCGCGTCATCCGCAACCACGCGCGCGCCGCCGAGGGCGAGGCCGACGGCTACGAAGCGCTCTCGGTCGCGCCGACGCCGCTCGATCACGTCTCGCTGGAGAAGGCGGGCGTCGCCTGGGCCGGCTTGTCGGCGGCGGCGCGCGGCGCCTGGCGCGACGCGCTGGCGCTCGGCGACGAAGCACGGCTACCGCAACGCCCAGGTCTCCGTCGTCGCGCCGACCGGCACGATCGGCCTGGTGATGGATTGCGACACCACCGGCATCGAGCCCGATTTCGCGCTGGTCAAGTTCAAGAAGCTCGCCGGCGGCGGCTATTTCAAGATCATCAACCGCGCCGTGCCGGAAGCCTTGCGCGCGCTCGGCTACCGCGAGGCGCGAGAGCGCCGAGATCGTCGCCTACGCCGTCGGCCACGCTTCGCTCGGCCAGGCGCCGGGCGATCAATCTCGCGACCTTGCGCGCCAAGGGCTTCACCGACGCGGCGCTGGCCAAGGCGGAGGCCGCGCTGGCGAGCGCCTTCGACATCCGTTTCGTCTTCAACAAATGGACGCTCGGCGCTGATTTCCTTACCGGAACGCTGAAAATTCCGGCTGAGAAGACTGGATGAGCCGGGCTTCGACCTGCTCGCCGCGATCGGCTTCTCCAAGTCGGAGATCGAGGCCGCCAACATCCATATCTGCGGCGCGATGACGCTGGAAGGCGCGCCGCATCTGAAAGCCGAGCATTACGCGCGTGTTCGACTGCGCCAACCCGTGCGGGCGCACCGGCAAGCGCTATCTCTCGGTGGAGAGCCACATCCGCATGATGGCGGCGGCGCAGCCGTTCATCTCCGGCGCGATCTCCAAGACGATCAACATGCCCAACGACGCCACGCGTCGAGGATTGCAAGGACGCCTACATGCTGTCCTGGCGGCTCGGCCTGAAGGCCAACGCGCTCTATCGCGACGGCTCGAAGCTGTCGCAGCCGCTCAGCGCGCAATTGATCGAGAACGACGACGAGGACGAGGGCGAGGCGGTCGAGACGCTGGTCGCCCCGAACGCGCCGGCGCGCGCCGCGGCGGTGGCCGAGCGCATCGTCGAGCGCGTCGTCGAGCGCGTCGAGCGGATGCGCGAGCGCGAAAAGCTGCCCGACCGCCGCAAGGGCTACATCCAGAAGGCGACCGTCGGCGGCCACAAGGTCTATCTGCACACCGGCGAATACGAGGACGGCGCGCCTCGGCGAAATCTTCATCGACATGCACAAGGAAGGCGCCGCCTTCCGCTCCCTGATGAACAATTTCGCCATCGCGATCTCGCTCGGCCTGCAATACGGCGTGCCGCTGGAGGAATATGTCGAGGCCTTCACCTTCACGCGCTTCGAGCCCGCCGGCCTGGTGCAGGGCAACGACGCGATCAAGAACGCGACCTCGATCCTCGACTACGTCTTCCGCGAACTGGCGATCTCCTATCTCGGCCGCAACGACCTCGCCCATGTCGCGCCCGACGAGATCGGCGCCACCGTGCTCGGCGGCGGCGTCGCCCAGGACAAGGCGCCGAGCGGCGGCGGCGGGCAGGCCGCGACCTCGGTGGTCTCGCGGGGCCTGGTGCGCTCCAAGACCGACAAACTGATGCTGGTGCGCGGCGGCGCCGGCGGCGAAGCCCCCGCCCTCTACGCCGTCGGCGGCGCGGGCGCGCATGGCGGCTATGTCGCAGGGCGCGACGGCGCTGAAGGGCGATATGCCAGCGCAGGAGCAGGGTCCAGAGCGGTCTCGAGCCGGCGATATTGAGACACGATTGGAATTTTCGTTGCCTGAATCGACCGCCGCGGACAGAAGAGCGCAAGCTCGCATGAAGGGTTACGTGGGGGAGGCGTGTCCTGAGTGCGGTAACTTCACGATGGTTCGCAATGGAACCTGCCTGAAGTGCGACACGTGTGGCGGAACAACAGGGTGCTCGTAGGAGTATCTATTTGCGCAAGGATCACAAGGTCAGTTTCAGAACTGAGCAGTCAGTCAAGGTAAGTGCGAACAAGGCGCGAGCAATCTTGGCTCCGCCGGGGTTGCCCGCGTTCAACGTCGTTGAATGTATATTGAAGTTGACAAGAGAGCCTATTCTCTATTATGATAAGTTAGACTTGATTTTCGAGAATAGAAACCCGCCGAGTTCGCCTGCGTATGTTACATTTATTCCCAGGCGAACTTTGCATGTCGACGAAGATGTTTGGGGTGATGCTCAAGAGAATATCCCTGAGTTTAGGTACGTTCTTGCTCATGAGTTGGGACACTTAGTTCTGCACGATCATTACGCGCAGCCGTTTTCGGGCGAGAAAAGCAAGGCATGGCAGGACGAGGAGTCGGCGGAATGGCAGGCCGATCGATTTGCGGATCATTTCTTGATTTCTGACGGTGAACTGCACGAATATGTTACCCCTAGCGCAATTTCAAATTATTGCGCAGTCTTACGGGAAGTGGCGTTACGGAGATTGGGCAAGCAATTCCGCTACACCGGAGAATGCTGCCCTCATTGTTGGAATTTCACGCTAGTAAATGCCGGATTATACGACAAGTGTGACGTCTGTGCGAGTTCTCGGGAGTGTGTTTTCTAGTGTCGAAGAATAACCGAGAAAAGGATATTCAAATGACTACATCCAAGAAGGATGCATCGAAGGCCAGTAAGCTGTTGAGCAGCAAGAATACGCCAAAGACTGTGAAGTCTGTCGCCGGATCTGATTTGGCGCAGGCGAAACATAAGGGGACGACGAAGAAATAGCATCCTCGCCCGCTCTGCGAGCCTCTCTCCCCGACCCACCGCGCCGCCCGCCTGTAGCCGCGCGCGTCGAGCGTGGCGGGGCAGGGGCGCGGTCGGCGCTCTAAAGCAGGCACACATCCTGGCGACAGCGCGGCTACTCCCCCCTCACCCTGGGTTCCGGTGACGCCTTACTAAATGCACTTAATCCGCGCACCGTTCGATCAGCCGCCGGTTCCGCCAGCCACTCCCGCCGACCCAACGCGCCGTCGACCTCATGGATGCCAAAACTTCCGAAGCCGAGAGGCTGTCAAGGGCGCGCCTCTTGGCGCGCCGCCTCCGGCGGGCTTCGCCCCTTGACAGCCTCTCGGCTTCGGAAAAAGACGCTTCCATGAGGTCGACGGCGCTCCCTGCCGAACTGGCGCCGAGCGCGGTCGGCGCCCGCGCCTACGTTTACGCGTCCGCGCCAAACATCGCGGCGAACAGTTCGCGTGCGCGGGCCAAGCCCTCTTTGCTGAAGACGACGGATTTGGCTTTGCTGCGCGGCTCGCTGATGAAGCCTTTCTGCGCGAGGCGCTCCATCGCGGCCCAATCGAAGCCTTTCCAGGCGCGGTCGGCGTCGTGCAGGCCTAGAGCGGGTTGCCTATGGCTGAGAATCGGGCGGGATTCCCAAATCGGCGGGGTTGTGATTCAACCTGTTGGCTGGGCGGAGGCCAGCGGGAAATGCCGAAGCCATATTCTCAGGATTTGCGCAATCGCGTGATCGACGCGGTGAAGCGGGGCGAGATGAGCCGGCGAGCTGCGGCTCGCCGTTACGAGATCAGCGAGTCGGCGGCGGTGAAATGGCTGGGGCGCTTCGAGCAGGATGGCTGCCGGGCGCCGGTCGGGCATGGCGGCCATCGGCCCGCCAAGCTCATGCCGCACCGGGACTTTCTGGAAGCCGCGCGAACCGAGAAACCCGACGCCACGCTTCAGGCGCTGTGCGATCGTCTGCTGGCGGAGCGCGGGGTCAAGGCCGACGCTTCGATGATGAGCCGCTTCTTTCGCCAAATCGGCATTACATTTAAAAAAAGACGCTCGTGGCGAGCGAGCAGGATCGGCCCGACGTAAAGCGCCATCGGGCGCGCTGGCGAAACTACCAGGGCCTCATCGATCCCAAGCGCCTGGTCTTCATCGACGAAACCTGGACGAAGACGAACATGACCCGCTTGCGCGGCTGGGCGCCGAAGGGCGAGCGACTGGTCGACAAGGTTCCTCATGGGCATTGGAAAACGGCGACGTTTCTCGCCGCCTTGCGCAACGACCGCATCGACGCGCCTTGCCTCTATGACGGTCCCATCAACGGCGAACGCTTCCGCGCCTATGTCGAACAGTTCCTCGCGCCCACCCTTAAGCCCGGCGACGTCGTGATCCTCGACAATCTCGGCTCCCACAAGGGAAAGGCCGTGCGACAGGCCATCCGAGACGTCGGCGCGCGGCTTGTCTTCCTGCCGAAATACTCGCCCGACCTCAATCCTATCGAGCAGGTCTTCGCCAAATTCAAAGCCCTGCTCAGAAAGGCCGGCGCCCGAACATACGACGCCGTCTCCGACGCCAGCGCGCAAATCCTCGCCCAGTACGCCCCCGACGAATGCGCCGCCTACCTCACCAACGCCGGATACGCGTAATGCCAAAAGCAAAAGGCTCTAGCAGCAAGAGCGCGAGGACGGCGTCGTCGATGCGGTTGGCGTCGGGTTTCATGGGGTTGCCACAGGATTAGGCGACGCGATGCGCTGGTTCCGCGTCGCGCCGTTCGCCCTCGGCGAGCGCTTCAGAGGCCTCGCCGCGATCCCGCCGGGGCGCGAACTCGTCACCGATGGCCTCGATTGACGCTCCCCGTCACTTCGCGTCGCGGTCGAGCTCGGAGTAGTGGCGGAATATTCCGGATTCATTGAACGGCAGGCGGCGCGGCGAAGCGAGGTAGTTGGCGATGGCGGGCCGCGCGCGCACCGTCTCGGCCATCGCCGCCAGCGCGGGATATTTCAACGCGAATTTCGCCATCGCGCGCGGAAAGGCGTAGGCGAGGCCTTCGCTGAGCTGGAACAGCGACAGATCGACGGGGGTCAGCCAAGGCCCGACGGCGTGCTCGGGTCCGGCGGGATTCTGCTCCAGCACGTGTTCGAAATAGCCGAGGAATTTCGGCAGGCGATGGTCGAGGAAGGCGGTGGCGCGCGCCTTGGCCGGCTTCTTCTGGTCTTCGTAATAGAGTTCGCCCGAAATCGGATGATGGGTGTCGTGGATTTCGGCCACGAAGTCGGTGATGGTCAGTTGCAGGCCGTTGGCGAAGACGCACAGTTTTTCCGTGCGCGGCGCGAGGCCGAGTTTGGGCGCCAGATAGGCCAGGATGTTGGCGACGTGCGAGACCACGAAGTCGCCGTCCCTGAGGAACGGCGGCGCGAAGGGGACGAGCGCGCTGCTCTTTCCCCGCATGATCTTGGTCATCGCCGCCACGCCGCGGCCTTCGCCGTGCTCGCGCGCGACGTCGACATAGGGCGCGCCGACTTCCTCCAGCGCCAGGCGGACGAATTCGCCGCGCCCCTGAATGCCCGGCCAGTAGTAGAGTTCGTAGGCCATCGGAATCTCGGCTCCGCGTTATTACGCCTTCGGGGGCTTCCGGTCGGCCGCTTTGACGAAGCGGCGCGCGTGGGCGACGAGTTCGGCTTCGCCGGGCTGTTCGGCCGCTTCGACGCCCTCGACCTTGACCGCCATGCTCGGATGGACGCGCTCGATGTGCTTGACGAACTCGTGCTTCTCGCTCGACGGGCCGACGACGAGGATCGCCTCCGCCTCGGCGACCGCCTTGGTCACCTCTTCGAGGAAATGCTGGTCATCGGCGAGGCGATGGCCCGTGCGCCTCTCCCCGCGCTTGAATTCGAGGATCGGGTGCTCGGCGTGGACGACGATCTTTTCGGGATCCTCGGCGCTGAAACGGAAAACGCGGGCCTGGCGATGATCGATCCAGACGACGGCATGATAACGGCCTTGCATCGCGTAAGCTCCTGCTCCCTCGTTCATCTCTCGCATGAAAGCGCAGAACGCGCGCCAAGTCCTTGACTTCGATCACATCGCTTGGGCGCGCGGCGGCGCCTATCGTAGGAGGCGGGCTTGCGCTATAGGCGCTTCATGCAAGCTTCTCTCTTCGGTTTCGCCGGCGCTGGATTCGGCGGCGCGGTCCGGCGTCCGTTCAATCTGGCCGACCCGTCGCCGGCGCGGAGCGCGACGTGAGCGCGGAAGGCAAAGTCGCCAATTACCCGATCGGCGAGGACGAGGCGGGCATGCGGCTCGACCGCTGGTTCCGCCGGCGGTTCCCCAACCTGCCGCAGGCCCATCTCAACAAGATCGTGCGCAAGGGCGAAGTGCGCGTCTCCGGCAAGCGGGCGGAGATTTCGACCCGGCTGGAGGCGGGCCAGAGCGTGCGCGTGCCCCCGCTCGGCCTCGCCGCGGCGCCCGCGTCGAAGGCGCCGGCCCCGGACGCGCGCGACGCCGAGGCGCTGCGCGCGATGATCCTGTTCGAGGACCGCGACCTGATCGTGCTCAACAAGCCCTATGGCCTGGCGGTGCAGGGCGGCTCGGGAACCAAGCGCCACATCGACGGCATGCTCGCGGCGCTCGCGGACAAGAAGGGCGAGCGGCCGGTGCTGGTGCATCGGCTCGATCGCGACACTTCCGGCGTGCTGCTGATCGCCAAATCGCGCAAGATCGCGGCCGAGCTCGGCGCGACCTTCCGCTCGCGCGGCGCCAAGAAGATCTACTGGGCCTTGGTCGAAGGCGTGCCCAAGCCCGCCCAGGGGCGCATTTCGCTGTTTCTCGCCAAGGGCCCCGGCATGGGCGAGGAGCGCGGCGGGGCCAAGGAGAACCGCGCCGACATCGAGCGCATGCGCGTCGCGCGTCACGGCGAGCCGGACGCGCAGCACTCCGTGACCCTCTACGCCGTGGTCGACAAGGTCGCGCCGCGCCTCGCCTGGCTGTCGATGCGGCCGATAACGGGGCGCACCCATCAATTGCGCGCCCATTGCGAGGCGATCGGCCACCCCATCATCGGCGACCCCAAGTACAACCGCCGCCCTCAGAACGACCCCGCGCGCAACGATCCCCTGCGCGCCGTGCCGCCCGGCGTCGAGCCGAAGCTGCACCTCCTCGCGCGAAGGCTCATCCTGCCGCATCCGCGCGGCGGCGTGATCGACGTCGTCGCGCCGCTGCCCGAGCATATGAAGAAGAGCTTCGACATGTTCGGCTTCGACATTTCCCAGCGCGATCCGATCGAGGACGCGCCCGATGAGTGACGCGCCGCCGCAAGACCCGATGCGCGCGGCGCAGGCCGCTATGCGGCCGGCCGGGATCAAGCGCTTCTTCAAGGCTGCGAGCGTCGGCGAGGCCGACGAAGGCGGCTTCGCGCTGCTGCTCGACGGACGGCGCGCGCGCACCCCGGCGAAGAAGCCGCTGATTCTGCCGACTCGCGCGCTCGCCGAAACGATCGCGGCGGAATGGGCGGGGCAGGGCGAGGCGATCGACCCCGCCAAGATGCCGCTGACGCGCCTCGCCAATTCGGCGCTCGACGGCGTTGCGGCGGCGCTCGGTGCGACCCGCGCGGAAATCGCCGGCTACGCCGGCTCCGACCTCTTGTGCTACCGCGCCGCGGCGCCCGAAGCGCTCCTCGCCGCCGAGGCCGCCGCGTTCGATCCCGTGCTCGAGTGGGCGGAGGAGGCGCTCGGCGCGAAGTTCCTCGTCGGGGAGGGCGTGGTCCACGTCCGCCAGCCCGAGAGCGCGCTTGAAGCGGTCCGCGCCGCGCTCGACGCCATCGCGAGTCCGTTCGCGCTGGCGGCGCTGCACGTCATGACCAGCCTGACCGGCTCCGTGCTGCTCGCCCTCGCCGTCGCGCGGGGGCGCTTGAACGCCCAAGAGGCTTGGCGCATCGCCCATGTCGGCGAGGACTTCCAGATCGCGCAATGGGGCGAGGACGAAGAAGCCAAGGCCCGCCGCGCCGCGCGCTCGCGGGATTTCGAGGCGGCGGCGCGGGTCGTCGGGGCGGCGGCGGGTTGAAAGGGCGCGCCGGGTCGGCCGCGCTCCGCGGGCGGCGCCGATCGCGCGTCATCCGATCGTCGCATCGTCGCCCCGTTCCCGCCCCGCCCGCGCCGTGTTATATCCGCCCCAAGACACATGCCGCGGCGGAGACTTTGGCGCGTGGCGTTTAACCACCCCGCCGCGCATTCCCGAACCGGAGCTCCCCCTTGAAACAGATGCTCGCCCGACTGGAACGTCGCCGCGCCCGCGCGCGCCTCGGGGGCGGGGAGCAGCGCATTTCGGCGCAGCACGCCAAGGGCAAGCTCACCGCGCGCGAGCGCATCGAATTGCTGCTCGATTACGGCTCGTTCGAGGAATTCGACATGTTCGTCGAGCACCGCTGCGCCGATTTCGGCATGGAGAAGACCAAGATCCCCGGCGACGGCGTGGTGACGGGCTGGGGCACGGTCAATGGCCGCACGGTCTTCGTGTTCGCCAAGGATTTCACCGTGTTCGGCGGCTCCTTGAGCGAGGAGCACGCGCGAGAAGATCACCAAGATCCAGGACATGGCGATCAAGAACCGCGCCCCGATCATCGGCCTGTTCGACGCCGGCGGCGCGCGCATCCAGGAGGGCGTGGCGGCGCTGGGCGGCTACGGCGAGGTGTTCCAGCGCAACGTGCTCGCCTCGGGCGTCATTCCGCAGATCTCGCTGATCATGGGCCCCTGCGCGGGCGGCGACGTCTATTCGCCGGCGATGACCGACTTCATCTTCATGGTGCGCGACACCAGCTACATGTTCGTCACCGGCCCGGACGTGGTCAAGACGGTCACCAACGAGAGCGTGACGCGCCGAGGAACTGGGCGGCGCGCAGGTGCACACCACCCGCTCCTCGATCGCCGACCGCGCCTACGACAACGACGTCGAGGCGCTGCTGCAGATGCGCCGGCTGATCGACTTCCTGCCCGCCTCCAATCTCGAGGCGCCGCCGAAGCTGCCGAGCTTCGACGATCCCGACCGCGTCGACATGTCGCTCGACACCCTCATCCCCGAGAACCCCAACAAGCCCTACGACATCAAGGAGCTGATCGTGAAGATCGCCGACGAGGGCGATTTCTTCGAAATCCAGGAGGCGCACGCCAAGAACATCGTCACCGGCTTTGCGCGCATCGAGGGGACGACGGTCGGCGTCGTCGCCAACCAGCCGCTGGCGCTCGCCGGCGTGCTCGACTTCCGACGCCTCGCGCAAGGGCGCGCGCTTCGTGCGCTTCTGCGACTGCTTCAACATCCCGATCCTCACCTTCGTCGACGTGCCGGGCTTCCTGCCGGGCACCGCGCAGGAATACGGCGGGCTCATCAAGCACGGCGCCAAGCTGTTGTTCGCCTATGCCGAGGCGACCGTTCCCAAGGTCACCGTCATCACCCGCAAGGCGTTCGGCGGCGCCTATGACGTCATGGCTTCCAAGCACTTGCGCGGCGACATCAATCTGGCGTGGCCGACCGCGCAGATCGCGGTGATGGGCGCCAAGGGCGCGGTGGAGATCATCTTCCGCGCCGACATGAACGACCCCGCCAAGATCGCCGAGCGAACGAAGGAATACGAGGCGCGCTTCCTCTCGCCCTTCGTCGCCGCCGAGCGCGGCTATATCGACGAAGTGATCATGCCGCACGCCACCCGCCGGCGCCTGTCGCGCGTGCTCGCCATGCTGCGCAACAAGAAACTCGAGAACCCCTGGAAGAAGCACGACAATATTCCGCTTTAAATGGGTCCGAAGGGCGCCAACATTTCGGACGAGGAGCTCAAGTGCGTGCGATAAAGGGTGGGGGAGGCGAACATGTTGGCGAGCCCGCGAGGCAAGACCTCTTTCTCGGATCTACAAGGGGTTCTTGGCTTTCCTGAAAGCAAGACCCTTGAGTTCAAGGCGCAAATGCCCGCCGGCACGAACGACGAAAAAATCAAATTTCTTGCCGCAGTGACCTCTCTCGCAAATTCGTCGGGAGGGGACCTGCTAATCGGTGTCGAAGCCACAGATGGAATGGCCAGTGCGATCACCGGCGTGGAGGTGGCAAGCGTCGATGCCGAAAAATTGCGACTGGAGCATTTGCTGTCATCGCTTGTCGAGCCTCGCCTTCCAAATGCCGAAATCGAACCGGTAAGCTGTGGAGCAAATCGCTATGTCTTTGCGGTCCGAACGGCTAGGAGTTGGCTAGCCCCGCATAGGGTTAGACTCGACAATAAGTTCTACGGTCGAAACTCATCGGGAAAATATCCGCTCGACGTGAGCCAAATTCGAGATGCGTTCTTGCTTTCCGGGTCGACTGTCGAACGTATGCGTTCGTTCCGCGCCGAACGACTTATAAAAATCGGGGCGAATAAATCGCCATTTCCGCTTTCAGACACTGCGGCCATGGTCATCCATGTCGTGCCATTTTCGACGTTTGCCAATGGCGAAATCGTGGATGTGGTCGCGGAGATCGCCAATGGAACAGTATTTCCCGTGCCGCCTGGCAGTTGGGGATGGGCGAATCGGCCAGTCGCAAATTTGGATGGGCTTGCTGTCCAAGTTGCCTCACACGAAGGTCGCACCCTGGCTTATTCTCAAGTTTTTCGGACAGGTGCTGTCGAGGGGGTTTTGGCGCTGAATCACGGGATCGACAACCAGAATTGGATTGTAAGCTCACAGTTTGAGACCGACGTATTGACTACTTCCGGAATTTATATCAATCTAGTAAGCAGTCTTGACTTAGGGGCTCCAATGTTCGCTTTCCTTTCATTCATCGGAATGAAAGAGTGCCGATTCCGAAGGCGCACCGAATTTGGTTCCGGGTTCTATGACCATGGCCCACTACGCGAAGACGTGATTGCATTGCGCGGTGTGGAAGTCCACGCCGGGCGAGAAAAGCTTGAAAACATGTTCAGAACGACGTTCAATACTGTCTGGAACGCGTTCGGCCTTGCCAAATCTGACAAATACAATGACAAAGGGGAATGGATCGGACCGACTTGGCTGTAGTAGTCCACAAGCCAACAGCGGACGCGGACCTGTCATGACCGATAAGCAAGCAGACAGCGGGGGCGCTCGCAACCACGCGCTTTTGCGGCGCCTTGAGCGACGAATTTGATAGACATATTGCCGCGGATAATATATGTCTTGACATATGGCTGAACGAACAACGGTCCGTCTTCCCGACGATCTCGTCAGGCGCGCCAAGCGCAAGGCAACACGCGAAGGCCGTACGCTGACGGCCCTCATCGAGGACGGTCTGCGACGCGTCGTCGAAGAGCGCCCGATTGGACGCCGGCCGGGCCGGGCTCTGCCGCCGGTGAGCACGGCGAGAGGCGGTTTGAGACCGGGGATCGACCTCGACGACACGGCCGCGCTGCAGGAGATGGACGATCTGAGCGACGCCGGGCGACGCGAGTGATCCTCGCCGACGTCAACGTCCTGATCTACGCATTCCGTGCCGATTCGGCGCGCCATGCGATATGCAAACCTTGGCTCGACAAGATTGTCGGGGGCGACGCGGCGTTCGGCGTTTCGACGCTCGCTTTGAGCGCCGTCGTTCGGATCGTCACCAATTCCCGCGTCTTCGTTCAGCCGAGCCCGATCGAAGAGGTTTTCGCTTATTGCGACAATCTGATGAGCCAGCCGCATTGCGCGATCGTAGCGCCGGGTGAACGGCATTGGACGATCTTCAGGCGGATATGCGCCGAGGCGGCTATACGCGGCCCCCGGATCACTGACGCCTGGTTCGCCGCGCTGGCGATCGAGAACGGCTGCACATGGATCACTTTCGATCGCGACTATGCCCGTTTTCGGGAATTGGATTGGCGAGAACCGGAGCCGTGATCGGGCTGGCGCCCGATCCGACCGACGCGCCGAAGCGACGGCACGCCCCCCTTCATCTTCTTGAAACCATGCGTCTTCGCAGCGCCTTAACCGTTTCGGCAGGCGATTTGACGGATTCACGACCTGGCAAACCTTCGCGCCCAGAGTCCTCGGCATAACAAGCCGCCCGACGAGGCGGCGGGGATGTCGGACAGGGTTGCGTTATGGCGTTTACGGTCGATCGAAGCCGCACGATCATCACCGCGATGATTCACGGCCGCAGGGTCAGCGCGATGGACGTCGCCTGGCTGCGGCGCGAAGTGTTCGCCGAGGGCTGGGTCTCTCGCGAGGCGGCGGACGAACTCTTCGCGGTCGAGCGCGCCGGGCTCGCCAACGCTCCGGAATGGACGGAATTCTTCGTCGAGATGATCGTCGAGCACGTCGTCTGGCAGGCGAGGCCGACGGAAGTCGTCAGCGAGGCCCAGGCCGAATGGCTGATCGCGCGCGCCGACGAATGCGCCTCGGTCAATGCGCTGGCGGCGCTGGTCGCCGCGCTCGCCGAGGCCCATCGCGCGCCGGCCTGGTTCCTCGCGGCGGTGCGCGCGCGCGCGGCGCGGGGCTGGTCGGGGGTCGAGGCGGCGCTGACGGCCGCGAGCGCGGGATAGTTCCTTTTGTTAGGCGGGGCGGGCCACGCCGCTGTTTACGCGCCGCCCGCGCTCCAATAGAACCGCCGGAGCGACAAAGGCCCAGACCGAGGGCTGTCCTCCGAGGGGGCAATGTTCAAGAAGATCCTGATCGCCAATCGCGGCGAGATCGCCTGCCGGATCATCAAGACCGCGCGCCGCATGGGCATAAAGACGGTCGCCGTCTATTCCGAGGCCGACAAGGACGCGCTGCACGTCGAGATGGCGGACGAGGCGATCGCGATCGGGCCGCCGCCGGCCGCCCAGTCCTATCTCGTGATCGATAAAATCGTCGCCGCTTGCAAGGAGACCGGCGCCGAGGCGGTCCATCCCGGCTACGGCTTCCTCTCCGAGCGCGCCGCTTTCGCCCAGGCGCTCGCCAACGAAGGAATTGTCTTCATCGGGCCGAACCGCAAAGCCATCGAGGCGATGGGCGACAAGATCGAATCGAAGAAATTCGCCAACGCCGCCAAGGTCTCGACCGTCCCCGGCTTCCTCGGCGTGATCGAGAGCGCGCAGCACGCCGCGCGAAATCGCCGACGAAATCGGCTATCCCGTGATGATCAAGGCTTCGGCGGGCGGCGGCGGCAAGGGCATGCGCATCGCCCACAGCCGCCAGGAGGTCGCGGAGGGGTTCGCGCGCGCCAAGTCCGAGGCCCTGTCGTCGTTCGGCGACGATCGCGTCTTCGTCGAGAAATTCATCGTCAATCCCCGCCATATCGAAATCCAGGTGCTCGGCGACAAGCACGGCAATGTGATCTATCTGGGCGAGCGCGAATGCTCGATCCAGCGCCGCAACCAGAAGGTGATCGAGGAAGCGCCTTCGCCGCTCGTCGACGAGGCGACGCGGCGCAAGATGGGCGAGCAGGCGGTCGCGCTCGCCAGGGCCGTGAACTACGATTCGGCCGGCACGGTCGAATTCGTCGCGGGGCAGGACCGCGGCTTCTATTTTCTGGAGATGAACACGCGGCTTCAGGTCGAACATCCCGTGACGGAACTCGTCACCGGCGTCGATCTCGTCGAGGAGATGATCCGCAGCGCCTACGGCGCGCCGTTGCGCCTGACCCAGGCCGACGTGAAGCTCGAGGGCTGGGCGATCGAGAGCCGCGTCTACGCCGAGGACCCCGACGCGCGGCTTCCTGCCCTCGACCGGGCGCCTCGTCAAATACCGCCCACCGGCGGAAGGGCGCGTCGAGGGCGTCACCGTGCGCAACGACACCGGCGTCTACGAGGGCGGCGAGATCTCGATCCACTACGATCCGATGATCGCCAAGCTGGTGACGCACGCCGGCGATCGGGAAAGCGCGATCGAGGCGCAGGCGAACGCGCTCGACGCCTTCGTCATCGACGGCATTCGCCACAACATTCCCTTTCTGTCCGCGCTGATGCAGCACCCGCGCTGGCGCGCGGGCAAGCTGTCGACCGGCTTCATCGCCGAGGAATTCCCCAACGGGTTTTCCCCGCTCGTCGCGGCGGGCGAGACGCAACTCGTGATGGCGGCCGTCGCCGCGCATGTCGATCATGTCCAGAACGTGCGCAAGCGCAAGATTTCCGGGCAATTGCGCGGAGCGGGGAGCCTCAGCTTCGAGCTCAAGCGCGCGGTCCTCCTGGGCAAGACGCGCATCGACGTCGAAGTCGCGCCGCGCGAGGACAGCCTCGACGTGGCGTTCGCCGACGGGCGCCGGCTGCGCGTCGATTCGCCGTGGACGCCGGGCGAGCCGGTCTGGCGCGGCGACATCGAGGAGAAGCCGGTCGTCGCGCAGGTGCGAGCGATCCTCAACGGCTTCGCGCTCGCCCATCGCGGCGTCGCCGTCGCGACGCGCGTCTATACGCAGCGCGAGGCCGCGCTCGCCGCGCTGATGATCGAGCGCAAGGGCGCCGATCTTCGCGCGCGCTGCTGTGCCCGATGCCCGGCCTCGTCAAGTCGATCGCCGTGCGCGAGGGCCAGGAGGTCAAGGCGGGCGAAGCCTTGTGCATGGTCGAGGCGATGAAGATGGAGAACGTGCTGCTCGCCGAGCGCGACGCCACGGTGAAGAAGATCCTCGCCAGGGAAGGCGATTCGCTCGCCGTGGACGCGGTGATCATGGAGTTCGCATAGCGAACGGACGGGTCGGCGCCGTTCCGTCCCGCCCGCCGTCCCTCGTCAAGGAGTTCCATCATGTCCCCCCGCCGCCTCATCTCGTCCGGCTCGCCCTTCGAAGCCGCCTGCGGCTATTCGCGGGCGGTTTGCGACGGCGAATTCGTCTTCATTTCCGGCACGACCGGCTATGACTACGCGACGATGACGATACCCGACGACGTCGCCGCGCAGGCGCGCGCCATCTATAGGACCTTCGCCGCCGTGCTCGCCGAGGCGGGCGGCGGGCTGGAGAATATCGTGAGCCTGCGCACTTTCGTGACCGCGCCGATTATTGCGTGCCGGTTCTCGAGGTTCAGGGCGAGGTCTTCGCCGCCATCCGGCCCGCGGCGGCGATCTATGTGATCGCGGGGCTGCTGAAGCACGAAATGAAGGTCGAGATCGAAGCCGTGGCGCGGCTCCAGCCGCGCCCCTGAGTTGACGCTTCGCCGCTCCGGACGGCCGATCGATCTGTGCTAAAACAGAATTCGAGAATTTCGCAAGCGGGAGGGTTCGATGTCGATTTCGCCCGGGCGTTCGGCGGCGATGTTCGCGATTGTCTTCGGCCTCGCGGCGGCGTGCGCGGCGTTCTGCTGCGATCGCGCGTTTTTCGGCGAGTCGGCTGCGGGGATCGCTCCGGCGCAGGCCCAGGAGACCGCGGCGACCGGCATCTTTCACGGCGTCGGCGTCGTCAAGGCGATCGACGCGGCCACCGGCGCGCTGACGCTCGATCACGAGGAAATCAAGGGCTTCATGGCGGCGATGGAGATGATGTATCGCGTCAAGCCGCGCGAAGTCAGCGCCGGTCTGCACGTCGGCGACCAAGTCGCCTTCGACATCGACGCCGAGCCCTACACCATCGTCGGCGTCAAGATCGTCGAACCCGCGAAGTGACATGAGTGTCGGCCGATTGGCGCGCCAGCCGGCCGAATGACGGCCGCCGCGAACCCTTCGAGCGAAGCCCGCCTCAATTCGCGTCGGGCAGAATCGCGACGAAGTCGCGCCCCAGCGCGTTGGAGACGGCGTGGTGGCAGGCCATGCAGCTCGACGGCGCGATCCTGCGCGTAGGTCTCCATCGTCACGTTGACGAGATTCTCGTCCGGCTCGCCTTTCTCCGCCTCGACCTGATAGGGCTCGGCCGGGCGTGTTCGGATCGATGCGCAGGCCGGGAAAATATCGGCCGTCGTTCTCGGGCGCGGGCGGCTGCGTCACCGTCGGCCATTGCGTCGCGACCAGCATGTAATGGGCCCAGACGGTCCCGCGGATTTCCGGCAGCGACCAATAGGCCCGGTTCATCGCCATGGTCTCGGGACGGATGGGATGCTTGCGGATCGACCTGCATCGGCTCCGGATCGATCCTGGGCGGATTGCCCGGCCCGACCGGCTGCGCCAAAGGCGAATCCACCGGCGGCGCGATCTCGGCCTGCTCCTTGGCGGGATCGTTGTACGAATAGGGCGCGTTCGCGTCCTTCGCGTCGGGTTCGCGCGCCTCGCCGACGCCGACCGGCGGCACGTTGTCGACGTGCTCGAACGTGCTCCACAGCCATTGCGGCCGGTATTTCGTCTTGATCGCGATATGCAAGCCGACCAGCGCGACGTCGTGCTTGGCGCAGACCGGCTTTCCCGCCGCGAGGCTCTTGGCGACGTCGACGACCTGCGCGCCCGTGACGACGTAGTAGCGGCTGCGGACGGCCGGGGAATCGGCGTCGGTGAGGATGCGCCAGGCCGCTTTCACCGCGATCGATCCGACGTTGAAATGGGCCGGCGCTTCCAACGTCGGCAGCAGATCGCGGGTGAACCAGCCGTGATCGACGATCGAGTCGAACTCGGCCTCGTTGATCCGCACCTCGTAGCGCGTATAGGTGCGGTTCTGCGCGACGAGCGGGCTCAGGAATTTGCCCGGCGTGAAGCTCGCCTGATTGAAATCGGCGAAGGGCGCGAACGAGGCCAGGGTCTTGGTCGCGATTGTCGACATCGGCGCCGCAGGGATTCCTGCCTTCGTAGCTGCGCCCATTTCGCCGGCGTCAGCGCGCGCCCGTCCGGCCCGCGCTGAAACACTTCGTAACGCGACTTGAAGGTCTCCCACACGCGCGGGCCGGGATCGCCGAGCGTTTTCGTGCGGTCGGGCTCTCCGCGATGGGCCGGGTCCGTCAGCGCCGGCCACGCCAGCGCGACGAAGGCGCGCCAGGCGAAATTGTCGAAAGCGGGAAACGGGTCGGGCTTGGTCGAGGGGACATCCTCGATGCGGTCGGGCGAGACTTTGGGCTGCGACGTCCTCGCCGGCCGCGGAACTCGGCGCAAGGACCGCGAAGGCAAGGCCGGCGGCCATGGCAGACGCGCAGCGCCGGGCAAAGCGCCCGACCGCCGACGCTTCCGCTTCGCGCGATCCCGTCGCGAGGCATCGTTCGCCTCCCTTGTTTTTCGCGCCTTCCGACGCGAAGCGCGCGAACGCGCCGGCCGGTCGGCTCAATGGTCCGCCGTGATGAAGGCGATCACGTCGTCAATGTCCTTCTTGCTGCGCAGCCCGGGAAACGTCATCGCCGTGTTCGGGTTGTAGCGCCTGGGATTGGCGAGAAATATCGGCAGGTTGGCGTCGCCGACGCGGCCGGTGTACGGCAGCGCGGCATGGCAGGTGTGGCAGACGCGCTCGAAGATCGCCTTTCCCGCGACCGGATCGCCGGCCCAACATGGATTCGAAGTCGCCAGCGCGGCGACCGGCGCCGCGAGCATGAGCAGACCCCTCACGCCTTCCTTCATTTGCGAACGACGGGTCCGCGAATCTCGCCGCCGGGAAATTTCGGCGAGTGAAGATTGAAATACCATCGGCCGATCTTCAGGTCTTGGGCCTGCGTGGCGTCGATGGTCGGCCTTTCCCTTGAACGGGCTCGCCAGACTGCCTGGGGTTCCCACCTGGATCGGCGCGTTCTCTTCCGACGTCGCGCCGATATAGGAAACAGGCCCATGGAAATGCGCGCCGATCGGCGCGCCGGACAGGCCCGAATAGGCGCCCGTCCAAGTCAGCGTGTTGGTGCTCGTGTCCAACGTCGCCTCGACGTGCCCCGTCGCCGTGCTGTCGTTCGGCGGCACTTCCCGCCCGCCGGTGAGATCGGCCTGGAAATTGAGCGTGTCGGCCAGGGCCGCCGATCCCGTCGCGGTCAGCGCGAGGATCGCGAGCGCGGCCAGCCCCGAGCGCAAGGCGCTGCTGGCCTCGGCGCCGCGCCGTGAAGATGGGCGGCAATCCGGGGAAGTCGATCCCCGGTCGAACGAACCCGCGTCGTCGTAGGCTTCCCTTCGCATCGCTTCCTCCCATCGATCGCGCCACGCTCGCTGCGACGATCTCATTGTGGTTCGCTCGACGGCCGTTCAAATCGTCCTCGCGATGGGAGCCCGGCGAACGGCGTCGCCGAGCCCCGTCGGCCGGGGGATCGACTCAGAACATCAGCCAAGCATAGAGGAACAACGTGTTGTTGCCCGACGCGTTGTGCGTGCCTCCCGCGCCGGGAGTCCCGATCATTCCGTCGAAGTTCGACGTCCCGCCGTAGAGCTTCAGGTACTGGGTGTACTGGATGCCGATGCGGGCGTTGTAGGTCGAATAAGGCCCGGGCTGCCATGGCTGAACGGCAGATAGGCGAGCGTCGAAAACCAGACCGTTTCCGTCGGGGTTGTTGGTTACGCTGCTTGCGCCATAAAGCAGCGCATCCGACGTTCCCGAGACGTTGAAATAGCCCGCCGTCAGGCTGTACGTGTGATCCCAGACGAACGAAGCATTGGCCTTGAAGCTGTTCAACCGATCGTTGGCATTCGATGCGAAGCCGACCCCGGGGTTGGAACTGGCGTTCAGCTTTTGCTGCTCGATGATGTCGGTCAGCTTCACCGTGACGCTGAATTTGTCGCCGTCGTATTGGTATTGCGAGTCGAAGCCGATATCGGTGTAGGTGTCCGAGCCGAAGCCGAACATGCTCTGCGGGACGATCTGCCCATACATGCCGAACGTGCCGATCATCAGGTAGTGGTCGCCCCAATGCGGCTCCAAGGCGAGCCGCCAGTAGGGCGATACGCCCTTGCGAGACGTCCGGCGTCGGGCCGGGTTGATCGCCGAGCGCCTCGCTGACGGTCCTGGAAACTCCGCTATATGCCGTCAGTTCGGCATAGAGCATGTCGTTCCAGAACACATACGCGCCGGCGCCGGCGATCGCCGGCAGCCCCCAGCCGCCCTCGATGCGGGTGCGACGGCGGCGAGAAGGCGGGGGCGATCGTCGAGGAGATCTCGCGGGAAGCCGAAGGCCGGGGTGGTGTTCCAGACGTCCTGTACGGTCGGCGAATTGTTGACGTCGATGCCCCAGAAGGCGTCCTGCGCCGAACAGCTTGAACGCATCGACGTAGCGGACGTCCGAGACGTCGAGAGCGACCGTTCCCCCGACGGGATCGCCGGTCACCTGAATGAAGGCGCCGAGATTGCCGTAGACGCGGCCGGCGTAGAAGCCGGTGACCTGTTGGGTGACGAAATTGTCGTTGGTCTTCAATCCCGGAGGCTGGCTGCCGGGGTCGAAGCGCCGACTGAGTGTGCGTGAAGCTCGGCATGATCATCGCCGCGACCGGCGGTATCTTGGGGTCGCCGCCCTGCAACGTGTAGCCGCTGAGCTTGAAGCGCCGGCCGAACGGCGTCAGTTCGGGAAAGGCCGTATGACACGCCGCGCAGGGCTGGCCGGTCTGGCGCGCGAAGCTCGGGACGGCCGAAGCGGGCTGAACCGTCACGAGCGAAGCGAGCGACAAGGTTGCAAAAAGAACCAGCGCGGCGGCGGTCCGATGCCACGCCGCCAAGCGGGCGCCCGACCCCAAGTCCTGTCGCCGGGCCGGAAATTCGCGCAATTCGCCCCATCTCTGCGCCCCCGCGGCCGACTTCGCGCTCCCCGCGGCGCCGGGGCCGTCATCCGGCCCCGGCGCCGCGGGAGAGCGCCATGATTCGAAACCTAAATTCAAGACGTGAAGTCAGCAAGCGAAAGAAGGTTACCAAATTGTATAGTTGTGGTCAGGCCTTCTTGACCCAGAGCTTGCACCAGCCGTCCGGCGAGATCGTGCCCGCCACCGACTTGCATGAACTCGGGGCGACGAACAGATTGCATCCGCTGCACTGTTTGCCGTCCTTCGGCGAGGTCTGGTAGGCGACGGCCGCCTGCGGCAGTCCGGCCGCCATTGCGGCGCCCGCGCCCATCGCCAGCAACGGCGCCGCGCCCGCCGCGGCGAGCAACACGGTGCGACGGTTCACGCTCTTGGAGTTCAATTCGTTCATGATGCTTTCCTTCCGATGGCGCCTGGCGTTCGCACGCCCGCGGCGTTCTCGCGCGCGGTGCAGCTTGCATACATGGAAACACGATCCCTGCGGCAAGCCGCCTCGACGATCGCAAATTTGCATTTTCGCACTCGAACTCATTCCCGAATTGAGGAAAGTCTAAATGCGTCCAATCGTCGCGCGCGCCCGGCGCGCTCGCGCCGAAGCGGCCGCGATCGAACGTTCGCTCGCTTTCGCGGCGCCGGCGTGCTAACGGCCTCGTTTCGCCGGGGCCGCGCCCTTAAGGCGATCGGACGCGACGAGCAGGACGATGAGCGACATATTTCAGGAAGTCGATGAGGAAGTCCGCCGCGACAAGGCGGCCGAATTCTGGAAGAAGCACCAGAACCTGATCATCGGCGCGGCGGCCCTGATCGTGCTGGCGACCGCCGGCTTTCGCTTCTACGAGAATCGCCGCCTCGAGGCCGAACAGGCGGCGGGGGCGGCCTTTCAGCAGGCGCTGGCGCTCGATCGCGACGGCAAGGGCGCCGAGGCCGACGCGGCGATGGCCAAGCTCGCCGCCGACGCGCCGCGCGGCTACCAGACGCTCGCGCGCCTCGCCGAGGCCGCGATCAAGGCGAAGACCGACCCCAAGGGCGCTCTTGCCGCCTATGACGCGCTCGCCGCCGACGCTTCGATCGGCGCTCTGTTCCAGGAAGCCGCCCGCCTGCGCGCCGCCTTGCTGCGCCTGGACGTCGGCGAGAGCGAGGCGGCCAAGCCCGCGCTCGAGGCGCTTGGCGGGAAGCGGCGGCGTCTATCGCCACACCGCGCGCCTGGCCCTCGGCGTCATCGCGCTCGACGCGAAGGATTACGAGGCCGCCGGCAAATGGCTCGATCTCGTCGCCGCCGACGCGGAAGCGCCCGACTGCGGAAAAGCGCAGCGCCGAAAACCTGCTCGGCCTCGTCGCCGCCAACCGCCCGGCGGCCAAGTGAGCGCCGCGCGCCCAAGCGCCTGCGGGCGGGAGCCGCCGTCTTTGAGTCGTCGCCCATGAGCGCGAAAGTCGCCATCATCGGACGCCCGAACGTCGGCAAGTCGACGCTGTTCAATCGGCTCGTCGGGCGCAAGCTGGCGCTGGTCGACGACCAGCCCGGCGTCACCCGCGATCGGCGCGAGGGCGAGGCGCGGCTCGGCGATCTCGCCTTCACGATCGTCGACACCGCCGGGCTCGAGGAGGGCGACGGCGCTTCGCTCGCCGGGCGCATGCGCGCGCAGACCGAGGCGGCGCTCGCCGACTGCGACGCGATCCTGTTCCTCATCGACGCGCGCGCCGGGGTGACCGGGAGCCGACCGGCATTTCGCGCAGGCCGTGCGCCGCGCCGGCAAGCCGGTCATCCTGATCGCCAACAAGGCCGAGGGGCTCGCCGGGCGTCAGGGCGCCTACGAGGCCTTCGGGCTCGGCCTCGGCGACCCCATCGCGTTTTCCGCCGAACACGGCGAGGGCTTGGGCGAACTCTACGACGCGCTCGCCGACGCGCTGCCGCGCCGCGGCGCGGCTCGACGCGGACGAGGAGGACGAGGCCGCGCCGCTGATCCTCGGCGACGAGGAGGACGGCAGCGAGGCCGACCCCGACCAAGCCGCTGCGCATCGCCGTCCTGGGGCGTCCCAACGCCGGCAAGTCGACCCTGCTCAACCGCATTCTCGGCGAGGAGCGCCTGCTGACCGGGCCCGAACCCGGCCTGACGCGCGACAGCATCGGCCTCGAGGCGAGCTGGCGCGATCGGCGCTTGAAGCTCTTCGACACCGCCGGGCTTGCGCCGCCGCTCGCGCATCGTCGAGAAGCTCGAAAAGCTCGCCGTCGCCGACGCGCTGCGCGCGGTGCGTTTCGCCGAGGTCGTCGTTCTCCTGCTCGACGCGACGATCCCTTTCGAGAAGCAGGACCTGACGCTCGCCGATCTCGTCGAGCGCGAGGGCAGGGCGCTGGTCATCGGCCTCAACAAATGGGACCTCGTCGACAACAAGAGCGCCAAGGCGCAGGAGCTGCGCGCCGAAGCCGACCGGCTGCTGCCGCAACTCAAGGGGACGCGCGTCATTCCTGTCTCGGGGCTCACCGGCGCGCATGTCGACAAACTGCTGGAGGCGGTGATCGCCACCCACGAAGTCTGGAACAAGCGCATCTCGACCGGGCGGCTCAACCGCTGGCTCGCGCCGGTCGTCGACGCGACGCCGCCGCCCGCCGTCTCCGGCCGCCGGGTGAAAATCCGCTACATGACCCAGCCCAAGGCGCGCCCGCCGTTCTTCGTGCTGTTCGGCAACCAGGTCGAGAGCATTCCCGAGAGCTACAAGCGCTATCTCGTCAACGGCCTGCGCGAGACCTTCGGCCTCTACGGCGTGCCGATCCGGCTCTCGATGCGCTCGGGCGGCGCCAACCCCTACGCGCCGAAAGACAAGCGCAAGTCGTGAGGGCGGGGCGGCAAGGCGCTTTACCGCCGCTTCTCGCCTATGGCAGATACGCGCGCGAGCCGGGGGTGAGCCGACCATGTCGATCGAGGAATTCAAATTCGCGCGCGACTTTCTGCTCGCGCTCGGCGACAACTATCACGCCGCCAAGGCCGGATTCGTCTGGCCCAGGCTCGAACGCTTCAACTGGGCGCTCGACTGGTTCGACGGCGAACTCGCCAGCGGCGAATCGGGCGCGCGGCCGGCGCTGAAAATTCTCGGCGCGGGGGTGGAGACCTATTCCTTCGCCGAACTTTCCGAACGCTCCTCTGCGCTGGCCAACGGCCTGCGCGCGCTCGGCGCCCGGCGCGGCGACCGTCTGCTGCTGATGCTCGGCAACGTCGCGCCGCTATGGATTTCGATGCTGGCGGCGATGAAGCTCGGCCTCGTGGTGATCCCCGCGACGCCGCAACTCGCCGGCGCCGACATCGACGACCGGCTGGCGCGGGGCCGCGCGCGCTTCGTCATCGCCGACGGCGCGGACGCGGGCAAGTTCGCCGGTCGCGGCGAGGGCGCCGTGCGCATCGCGGTCGGCGCGCCGCCGCCGGGCTGGCGCGATTACGCCGCGCTGCTCGCGCAAAGCGCGCATTTCGAGCCGGACGGTCCGACGCTCGCCGACGATCCGATGCTGCTCTATTTCACTTCCGGAACGACCGCGCGGCCGAAGCTGGTGCTGCACAGCCACGCGAGCTATCCCGTCGGCCATCTCACGACGATGTTCGGCCTCGGCCTCCGGCCCGGCGACGCGCATCTCAATATTTCCTCGCCCGGTTGGGCCAAGCACGCCTGGTCGAGCTTCTTCGCGCCGTGGAACGCCGGGGCGACGATCCTCGCGCCCGCCAAGCGGTTCGAGGCGCGCGCGACGCTCGACGATCTCGTCGCCCACGCGGTGACTTCGTTCTGCGCGCCGCCCACCGTGTGGCGCCAGCTCATCCAGCTCGACCTTTCTCAATGGACAGTCGCGTTGCGCGAGGCCAATTCGGCGGGCGAGCCGCTCAATCCGGAAGTCATCGAGCAGGTGCGCCGCGCCTGGGGGCTGGCTCTGCGCGATTCCTACGGCCAGACGGAAACGACGATGATGGTCGGCAACGCGCCGGGGCAAAAGATCGTCGCCGGCTCGATGGGCCGCCCGCTGCCGGGCTACCGCGTCGTGCTCGTCGACGCGGAAGGGCTGGAGGCCGATCACGGCGAGATCGCCATCCCGCTCGCCCATCGCCCCGTCGGCCTGATGCGCGGCTATCAGAGCGACGAGGGCGAGATCGTTCCCATCGAAGGCGATTACTACCGCACCGGCGACGTCGCGACGCGCGATGCCGAGGGCTTCATCACCTATGTCGGGCGCGCCGACGACGTGTTCAAATCGAACGACTACCGCCTGAGCCCGTTCGAGCTGGAAAGCGCGCTGATCGAGCACCCCGCGGTCGCCGAAGCCGCCGTCGTCCCCGCGCCCGACGCCGTCCGCCTGACGACGCCCAAGGCCTACGTCGTGCTCGCCGAGGGCCATGCGCCGGACCGCGCGACCGCGCTGTCGATCTTCGCTTTTCTCAACGATCGCCTTGCGCCCTATAAGCGCGTGCGGCGGATCGAATTCGGCGAATTGCCGAAAACGATCTCCGGCAAGATCCGCCGCGTCGAGCTGCGCGCGCGCGAGGACGAGCGGGCGGCCAAGGGCGAGCGCGCCGAGCGGGAGTTTCGGGCGGAGGAGTTTGGGGAGCTGGGGTAGGCAGCGCTCTACATACGAAAACGGCCCCGCCTTCGCCAGGCGGGGCCGCGTGCGGCGTTCGAACGGACGCGAATTACATCTGCGTCAGCGAGCCGTGGCCCTTCGGCGTCATCATGCCTTCGCAAGTGCCCTTGGCGACATATTTCCAGTGATGGGGGTCGTAGTCGACCGTCGAGGTGCCCGCGCAGCTCGTGCCGGCGCCGGCGGCGCAATCGTTCTTGCCGGCGAGGGCGACGCCGTAGCACTTGTCGGCGCCGGGCTGCATCGGCGCGGGGCCCGCCTTGGCGGCGGAGGCGAGCGCCAGCGCGACGGCGAGCGAGCCGGCGAGCGTGGCGGCGGTGAAAGCGGTCTTGGCGTTCATGGGCGTTGATTCCTCATTGAAAAGAAAGGGATTTTCCTTGAGCGTCGGTTGTCGCCGCGCCCGCCGGCCGAGCCTGTCGGCCTTGCACAGGGTCTTTCGCCACGGGGCCGCCGAGGTTACCGCAGGCGCGATCACGAAATCGTGAGCTTCCTCAGCGGCGGGCGCCCGCGGCGACTTGCCCTTTGCGCGCCGATGGGGCCATAACGCCCGGCGCGCGGCCTTTCGCGCGCTTCGTCGATTCGCCGATCCTGTCCAGCCCAATTCCGTAGAGCGCCAGCCCATGCGTCTTTCCCGCTATTTCCTGCCGATCCTCAAGGAAACGCCGAAGGAGGCGGAGATCGTCTCGCACCGGCTGATGCTGCGCGCCGGCATGATCCGTCAGGAGGCGGCGGGCATCTATTCCTGGCTGCCGCTCGGCTTGCGCGTGCTGCAGCAAGATCGAGCGAGATCGTGCGCGAGGAGCAGAACCGCGCCGGCGCCATCGAATTGCTGATGCCGACGATCCAGCCGGCCGACCTCTGGCGCGAAATCCGGCCGCTACGAGGATTACGGCAAGGAGATGCTGCGCATCCGCGACCGGCACGAGCGCGACATGCTGTTCGGCCCGACCAACGAGGAGATGATCACCGAGATCTTCCGCGCCAACGTCAAGTCCTACAAGGACCTGCCGCTCAACCTCTATCACATCCAGTGGAAGTTCCGCGACGAGGTGCGGCCGCGCTTCGGCGTGATGCGCGGCCGCGAATTCCTGATGAAGGACGCCTATTCCTTCGATCTCGACGCGGCGGGCGCGCGCGCACTCCTACAACAAGATGTTCGTCGCCTATCTGCGCACCTTTGCCCGCATGGGCCTGAAGGCGATCCCGATGGCGCCGACACCGGCCCGATCGGCGGCGACCTCAGCCACGAGTTCATCATCCTCGCCGAGACCGGCGAGAGCGAGGTGTTCTGCGACAAGGACTATCTCGAATGCGCGCCGCCGCCCGACGACATCGACTTCGACAGCGCGACCGCGATGCCGGGCGTCGTCGACCAATGGACTTCGCAATATGCCGCGACCTCGAGAAGCACGACGCGGCGCGCTTCGAGCCGAGGTCGCTGCCGGACAACGCGTTTCGGCGCGCGGCATCGAGGTCGGCCACATCTTCTACTTCGGCACCAAGTACTCCGAGCCGATGAAGGCGCGACGTGCAGGGCCCGGACGGCAAGGAGCATTGCCGTCCAGATGGGTTCCTACGGCATCGGCGTGTCGCGCCTCGTCGGCGCGATCATCGAGGCGAGCCACGACGAAGCGGGCATCATCTGGCCCGAGGCGGTCGCGCCCTTCGAGGTCGGCCTCGTCAATCTCAAGGTCGGCGACAAGGCATGCGACGAGGCTTGCGCAGCTCTACGCCGCGCTCGGCAAGGCGGCGTCGAGTGCTCTACGACGACCGCGACGAGCGGGCCGGCGCGAAATTCGCCGCGCATGGACCTGATCGGCCTGCC
>CAWJIB010000005.1:0-305313 GCA_963842835.1 uncultured Alphaproteobacteria bacterium
CGCGCTCAAAACGCGCCAAGCGCTTTCGGCGTAAATCCGCGCCGGCCGCGGCGTCAGGCCGCTGGCCTGCGCGACCCGCGCCCAAGCCAGGCGCAGCGCGCGGAACTTGGCCAGCGTGACGAATTGGTCCGCGTCCGCGGTCAGGCGAAACGCGATCGCCGCCTGCGCGTCCTCGAGCGCGAGGCCGTTTTCGCCGAGCGCGCGCAAATAGGCGACCGCCGCCGCGAGCGCGAAGGCGACCTCCTGGGCCGGCGTTCCCCGGCGGCGTGAACCGCGCGTCCGTCGGCGACGACGAACGGGCCGGCGAACCCCTTCGCCTTGAGAAAAGCTACGATCTTGGCGAGCGAGCGCGCCTCGTCTTCCCATGCGCCCGCGGCGCGCCCGCTGCGCGCGAGAGCGCCGATGGGATCGAGCCCAAAGTTGAGATCGAGCGTTTGCGGATTGGCGCCGCTGCGTTCGACGAGACTGGCGAAGCCGGTCGCCTGGCTCTCAGCCTGCGCGCCCAGATCGAGTTCGAAGCGCAGCGGCCCGTCGAATTGCACGCCTTCGAATGCGCGGTGCAACGTCGCGGAATCGAATTTGGCGAGGCCGAAGCCGTAGGCCCCGGCCGCGCCGGCGAAAACGACTTGCAGCCCGTCGGCGCCGTTGGCGAGATCGTCGAGCGCCTGTTCGTTCGCCGCGGCCGCGTCGGGGTGGTCGAGGCGCGCAAGCGCCCGCCAGGCGCCGCCTTCGCCGCGCGGCGCGCGCGGACCCTCGCGCCGGGGATAGAGCGGTTGCAACGCAATCGCGTCGGACGTTCGCGAGACGAGCCTGTCGAACGGCCCGCCCTTCAGGGAGGCCTCGGCGGCTTTGCGCCAATCGGCCTCGCTGAACGCCTCGAACGCGCCCGAAAACTGCGTCACGCCGGCCCCCGTCTCAAATGAATTGCGACAGTCCCGGAATCGCCGCCGAAATTTCGCCGAGGACGTCGTCGCCCGCCGTCTCGCGCGCGTAATCGAAGATCTGTTTGCCCACGGCTTGGATCTGGCCCATGCCCAGGCCGAGCCCCATCAGATCGCTGCCGAGCGCCATCAGGCCGCCGCCGCCCATCGCGCCGGCGCCGGTGCCCATCAGGCCCTTGACGGCGGGGCTCATCCCCTCGCCGGCCGTCGAGGCGATCGACGCGACGATGGCGTTGAGCGCGGGGGCTTTGGCGAGCAAGGCCTCGACCGCCTGCTCCGGCGCCTCGCGCTTGATGAAATCGACTACCAAGCCGACAGCCTGACGTGCAGTGTCGGGCGTCGTATCGGCCGCCGCAGCGACGCGGGCGAGCAAATTTTCCATTTCCGGCTCCCATCGAGTCTTACGCCGCCGTCGGGCGCGCGCCTCGCCGGATGTCGCCGCTCCACGCGACAAAATCAAGCGCTGAAATCACCGTACACGCGCCCGGCCTCGCGCGCGAAGCTGGAAAAAGGGCTGAGCCTCCTCGGGGGTCCGTCCCGGCCGGCTTCTCCGACGCGGTCCCAGCGGATCGACCTTGCGGCGCCGCAACAAAAGAGCCATGAAACCTTCACATTGCTAAATGCGCTGAATTTATCTTCAGAGCCGCGCTGCCCGGCAATATGCGAGAAGATTCGCGATTTTATGCGGATTTCGCTCGGAAATCCGCCCATTATGAACAAATTGCTAAAATTCTCCGAAAAGATGTATGCATTTTTCGCATGCCTGGGCGGCGGCACCCTGCCCTTCTCGATCGAGATCGGGGCGCCTATGTTGCAGCGCACAGGCAAAGTCGGCCGCCGTCCGGCGGCGCTCGGCCAGAAGTTTCTAAGAATGGAGGGTCCAATGACCTCGCTCAAGACCATCGCCGAGAAGTTGAACGCTTGGCGCCGCTATCGCGAAGCCGTGCGCGAATTGTCGCAGCTGAGCGATCGCGAACTCGAAGACATCGGCATCCGCCGCGGCGACATTCACTTCGTGGCGCGCGGAGCGCTCGCGCAGTAATACCGGACGCGTCCAGTCCTCCCTCCGGACGCGTCCGCCGCGTCGGGCGACGCCCGACGCAACAAACGCCCGCCGGATCCTCCCCCGGCGGGCGTTTTCTTTTGTTCGGCCGCAGGCGCGCCGCTGGCTTGACGAAGCGGCGCGGCTTTGTGACAAGCCGCCATGCATCCAATTCATGTCATCGGCGGCGGCCTGGCCGGCTGCGAGGCGGCTTGGCAGATCGCTCGGCGCGAAGTCCCCGTCGTCCTGCACGAGATGCGCCCGCTGCGCAGCACTGAAGCGCACCGCACCGAGCGCCTCGCCGAACTCGTCTGTTCTAATTCCTTTCGCTCCGACGACGCGCTGAACAACGCCGTCGGCGTCATCCACCGCGAGATGCGCGCGCTCGGTTCCCTCGTGATGCGCGCGGCCGACGCCCATCAGGTGCCTGCCGGCGGCGCGCTGGCGGTCGACCGCGAGGGTTTTTCCGCCGCGGTCGAGGCCGCGATCGCTTCGGAGCCCCGCATTCGCGTCGAGCGCGGCGAAATCGCCGCCCTGCCGCCGGACGACTGGGACAATGTCGTTATCGCCACCGGGCCGCTGACCTCGCCGGCGCTCGCCTCGGCGATCCGCGCCGTGACCGGAGAGGAGGCGTTGGCGTTCTTCGACGCCATCGCGCCGATCGTGCATCGCAATTCCATCGACATGTCGATCGCTTGGCGGCAGTCGCGCTACGACAAGGCTGGTCCCGGCGGCACGGGCGCCGATTACCTCAATTGCCCGCTGAGCCGCGATCAATACGAGGCTTTCGTCGACGCTCTGCTCGCAGCGGAAAAGACCGAGTTTCGCGAGTTCGAGGGCACCCCCTATTTCGACGGCTGCCTGCCGATCGAGGTGATGGCCGAACGCGGGCGCGAGACCTTGCGCCATGGACCGATGAAGCCCGTCGGGCTCACCAACCCACACGACCCCAAAATCAAACCCTACGCGGTCGCGCAGTTGCGCCAGGACAACGCGCTCGGCACTTTGTTCAACATGGTGGGGTTCCAGACCAAACTGAAATACGCGGAGCAAGCGCGTGTGCTGCGCCTGATTCCAGGGCTCGAAGGCGCCGAATTCGCGCGGCTCGGCGGCCTGCATCGCAACACCTTCCTCAATTCGCCGCGCCTCTTGGATTCGCGGCTGCGCCTCAAGGCCGCGCCGCGACTGCGCTTCGCCGGGCAGATCACCGGCTGCGAAGGCTATGTCGAGAGCGCGGCGATCGGGCTGATCGCCGGCCGCTTCGCCGCCGCCGAACGGTTGGGGCGCGCGCTCGCGCCGCCGCCGCCGACCACCGCGATCGGCGCCCTCGTCAATCACATCACCGGCGGCCATATCGAGGCGATCGACGCCGGCCCGCGCTCGTTCCAGCCGATGAACGTCAATTTCGGCTTGTTTCCGCCGATCGAGGAGCCGCGTCTCGACGAGGCGGGCAAGCGCCTGCGCGGACCCGAACGCGGCGCGGCGCGCAAGCGCGCGCTGTCGGCGCGGGCGGAAGTCGATTTGGCGAAGTGGCTGATCGAGGCGAGCTGACGCTCGCGCGATCGCTCCGCGGCTCGCCCGTAAAGGCCTGAGCTCACCGGCGTTACAGGGCGCCGGGACCGGCGCCGACCATTCTGCGCCGGGTTTGCGACGGCAGCTCTCCGAAACGCTTCTCGTACTCGCTGGAAAACCGGCCGAGGTGGGTGAAACCCCATTTCCCCGCGATTTCCCCGATTGCGCCGATCGAGGTGGGGTCTCGCAGCTCCTGACGCACGGCGCTCAAGCGAATTTCACGCAGATACGCCATCATCGGCATCGCCTTGAAACGCCGGAAGCCCGAATTGAGGGCGCGCACGCCGACCCCGCATTCGGCGGCGATTTCGCTCGCGGACACGGGCCGATAGGCGTTGGCCCACATGTACTCGATCGCCCGCTTCACGTAATAGGGCGAAACGGCTGTGACGGGAACGCGAAGTCCGTCGGAGAAGCGATGGGGAACGCTTTCGAGCAATAGCGCGATCGTGGTCTCTTTCATTCGCTGCATGGCGATGGGCGATCGGAGCAGCGGCGCATCGCCCGCAAGGCCGGCCTGGAGCGCCCTCGCCAACGCCGTGATCGCCAAGCCGGCGTCCTTGGCGAGGTCGATGTTTGGCGCGAACTCCAACGGCCTCGTCACCGGCCGCTCGATCAGCTCGCTCAAATACCGAACCATTTCCCGCTGATCGACGCTGATCGCCGTAAATTTGGTTCGTTCGGAATAGGCGGCTTCCGAAAAGTTGGAGTCGTCGATGAAGCCTGCCGTCCCGGGGACGGACGCCACCCGCCCGGAACCAGCCTTCAAATCGACGGCGCCCTCCTGGGCGATAAGGAGATTATAATTACTGAGTGCGACGCCCTCGGCCTTGGTCAACACGCCGCCGCCTGGCACGATCACTTCGAAAAAGAAATCAAAATAGTAGGCCGTCAGGTCGAAGGAAAAATCGCGGGCGTCGCCACGGGGACGAATCCGGGCGGCAAATATTCGCTTGCTCAGGATGTCAGACAGCTCTTCCGCGTCATGACTGACAATGCGAGTCAGCGTCCGTTCTTTCGTCTTCCAATTCATGTAGGCTTGTTTCTCAGCTTTCGAACACTAACCCTATCCGCCGTCTCAATCCCGGAGCCCGGCTCGAAATTGAAAGGGAAATAAGGGGTCGCTCCGGCGCTGATTCGCGCTCACGTCGAGATGAACCGCAAGCTTGCGCTTAGGCAAGCTAGTCCGACGCTGCGCCGTTCTTCAAGCACGCGGCCTATCCACATCTGGATTTGACTGTCCGAATGCAGCATCAAAAAAAATCGCCCCAAGCTCAGGACTGCGATTGCGGAGCGCGATTAACCCTTCGTTAAAGCGGCGCGCACAGAGTCCTCCGCGACAAATCGACGCATAATAGCAACGCGGAGGTTTGTTGGCTATCCAGCCGGGTTACTTGTCAGACAGCTTTACAATCCCTTGCTTTGTTTGAATATCCTTATGACGTGTCGACCGGACCACGCGCAAGCAGCCGATCGATGGCATGACGCCGTACGTTCATTCCGGTTTCGATCCGGATTCCCAGCGCCATCAGTCAGGCCTGCACGACGGTTTTCGCGCCGCGGCAGGAAGAAGCGCGCCAATCAAGGAACCAACATCATGGCGGATTCGACACGCAACGAAGCGTATTTGAGTGAGCGTTTGGATTTCATCGGCTTGAACCAGCAGGCCCGGGCCGTGCTGAGCAAGTTGCAGCCGCTGATCCAAAAATCGATCGGACCGGCGCTGGGCGCCTTTTACGAAAAAGTGAAGACGAATCCCAGCACGCGGAAATTCTTCAGCGACGAGCGCCACATGGCGATGGCGAAGGGCGCACAGGAGCGGCACTGGAGCGTCATCGCCGCCGCCAATTACAGCGACGATTATGTGAGCGCGGTCAAAAAGATCGGCCAAACCCACGCGCAAATCGGCCTGGAGCCGCGATGGTATATCGGCGGCTATGCGATGGTGATCGAGCAGCTCATTCACGCCATCGTCAGGGATCAGTGGCCTCGTCTCATGCAGATGGCGAAGAGCCGTCCGGAGGGCATGGCCGAAGCGCTTTCGTGCCTGGTGAAAGCGGCGATGCTCGACATGGATTTCGCCATTTCGGTTTACATGGAGACCCTGGACGAGCAGCGTCGCAAGGCCGAAGAGGCGGGGCAGGAAGCGATCAAGCAAGAACGGGCGCTCGTCGCCAATTCGATCGGCGTCGCCTTGGCCACGCTGGCGGGCAAGGATCTGACCTATCGCTTGTCGTCGCAAATGCCCGAGGCTTATCGCAAGCTGCAGGCCGATTTCAACGGGGCGATCGAACAGCTCGAAGACGTGATGAAGAGCGTGACCGGCAGCACGAGCGCCATCAATTCGGGCACGCGGGAAATCTCTTCCGCGGCCGACGATCTGTCGCAGCGCACCGAGCAGCAGGCGGCGAGCCTCGAGGAGACGGCGGCCGCGCTCCACGAGATCACCGCGACCGTGGAGAAATCCGCCGAAGGGGCGAACCACGCCCGTCAGGTCGTCGCCGCCGCGGACGAAGACGCCAAGAAGAGCGCCGTCGTGGTGCGCCAAGCGGTCGAAGCGATGGACGCCATTGCCAAATCGGCGCAGCAGATCAGCCAGATCATCGGCGTGATCGACGAGATCGCCTTCCAGACCAATCTGCTCGCGCTGAACGCGGGCGTCGAGGCCGCGCGCGCGGGCGACGCGGGCCGCGGCTTCGCGGTTGTCGCTTCCGAAGTGCGCGCGCTCGCGCAACGCTCGGCCGAAGCGGCCAAGGAGATCAAGGGTCTGATTTCCGCTTCGACCACGCAGGTCGATAACGGCGTCAAGTTGGTGGCCGAGACCGGCAAGTCGCTGGAGCGGATCGTGACCCAGGTGGCCGAGATCAACAGCGTCATCGGAGAAATCGCCTCGGGGGCCAAAGAGCAGGCGACGGCGCTCGCGGAAGTCAACACGGCGATCGCCCAGATGGATCAAGTGACGCAGCAGAACGCGACGATGGTCGAGGAATCGACGGCGGCGAGCCATTCGCTGTCGCAGGAGACCGAACAGCTTTCGGGCCTGATCGGCCAGTTCCGGGTCGGGGGCGCGCACGGCGACAACTCGATGCGCCGCGAATTGCAAAAGGCGGCGCCGCACGCCTTCCGCCAGCCGGCCAACCCCGCGGCCGCAAACAATCCTCGGCCGGAAGCGCGCAAGACGCCTGCACGGGCGGTCCGCGCGGCGACCAAGGCGCGTGTGAACGGAGCGCCGATCAGCGACGATGCCGGCGGATGGCGGGAGTTCTGACGCGCCCGAAAAACGCGACTGCGTAAGATGTTACAGGCTGGCGCCGCCCAAAGGCGCCAGCCGCCAAAAATAGGCAGCCCTCATGGCCCCTGCGTATGTACAGGCGTATAACGATTTTGATGCGTATTTGGCGGCGCTCGACCAACATACGATCGTCGCAATCACCGATCGCGCCGGCAGGATTATTCACGCCAACGACCGCTTCTGCCAAATCAGCGGCTATTCGCGTGACGAACTGGTCGGAAGCAAACACAACATCGTCAACTCGGGCCATCATTCCAGGGAATTCTTCGCCGCGATGTGGCGAGCGATTAGCAAGGGAAAGTCTTGGCGCGGTGAAATATGCAATCGCGCCAAGAGCGGTTCTGTCTATTGGGTCGACACGACCATCGCTCCGAGACGAAACAATTCTGGAAAAGTCATCGGCTTCGTTTCGATCCGTTACGACATCACGAAACGCAAAGAGGCGGAACTTGCGCTCGCCGAGGAAAACGCAAAGCGCCGCCAGGCCGAGACGCTGTTGCGCGACCTGTTCGAGGCCATCCCGGATGGCCTCGTCGCGTTCGACGAAAACGATCGCCTGACCCACTACAACGAGGCCTACAAGAAATTCTACGCAACCACCGCGCCGGCGATCGTCACGGGCGCCACTTTTGCCAGCATGCTCGAATACGCCGTCGACCACGGCCAATTTTCCGGGGTCGGAGGCGATCCGGAAGCCCGCAAGGCCTACATGCAGTGTATCGCAAACAGGCGCCGCAATCCCGATCGTCCGGTGATTCAGCAGTTGAGCGACGGCCGCTGGCTTCAGGTGCAAGCGCGCCGATCGAAGATCGGCCACACCGTGGGCGTTTGCACGGACATTACGGAAATCAAGCGGGCGGAAGGGCTGATCAAGGCGCAGGCCGAGCTCGATCCGCTGACCGGCCTGTTCAACCGCACGGTGCTTCTCGATCGCTTGTCGAAAGCCCTGTCCACCCGTCGCCGGGTCGGGCAATCCGGCGCCCTCGTGATGCTCGATCTCGATAATTTCAAGCACGTCAACGACACGCTCGGCCATGGCGCGGGCGATGAGCTCCTAATCGGATTGGCGCGCCGTTTCGGCGACGCGCTACGCAAATCGGACATCATCGCGCGGATCGGCGGCGACGAGTTCGCAATTCTGTTGCCCGATGTCACAAAAATCGGCGAAGCGGAAAAAATCCTGGGAAAGCTTGTTTCGCGGGTCAACGAACCGCTCGTTCTCGGCCGCCGAACCATTCGCCCGAGCTGCAGTCTCGGGGTGACATTTTATCCCGCCGACGGCCATACGCCGAAGGACCTCCTCAAGAACGCCGACATCGCCCTGTATCAGGCCAAGGCGCGCGGGCGGGGCAATTGCTGTTTCTTCGATTCCGACCTTCGCGTCGGCTTGGAGCGCCGCCAGGCGAGGGGCGAGGCTCTGCGCGCCGCCTTGGCCAACGACAAGATCGAAATCGCCGTCCAACCTCAGTTCGAATTTGAAAGTCGTCGCCTCGTGGGCTTCGAGGGCCTCGCGCGATGGAGGAACCAAGGTCAATTCGTTCCGCCGTCCGAATTCATCCCGATCGCCGAGGAGACGGGCCTGATCGTTCCGCTGGGATATCGCGTAATGGACAAATGCCTGGCGTTGGCGCGCGAATTCCAGGAACGGGACTGCGACACGGGACGGATCGCCGTCAACGTCGCCGCATCCCAACTCAAGCAGGACGATTTCGTCGAAAAGGTTCAATCGATGCTCGCCCGTCACGGACTGGCTCCGACGACGCTGGAGATCGAGGTGACCGAGAACGTGCTGCTCGATCGCGCCGGCGACCGTATCGGCCACTCATTGCAAAGCCTGCACGAATTGGGCGTCGCGATCGCTCTCGATGATTTCGGCACGGGATACGCATCGCTCTCGCACTTGAAGCGCTTTCCCGTCGACCGCTTGAAGATCGATCGTTCGTTCGTCCACGAGATCGAATCCCGCTCGGAAGACGCGATCATCGTGCGCGCCATCATCAATCTCGCGCATAACCTCGGACTGGAAGTCGTCGCGGAAGGGATCGAGACGCCGGCGCAGTTCGAGTTCCTGCGCGAACAGGGTTGCGACATCGCGCAAGGCTATCTCATCGGCCGTCCCATGACCGCCGAGGCCGCGAGAGCGTTCCTCGGCGGCGGAATGCGGCGGCGTGGATCGCAGAAGCGCAACGAGCGGACGCTCGCTGCGTAAGGGACAACTGCTAAGTATTCGACCTCCGCCGCGTCGAACAGAGAACGGCTGTGCATTGAGTTGCGAAGTCTACGCATGCAAGCGGCTGCGTTATCGCTTGCAGGAACGCAAGACAACCTTTTCAATTATATTTTAACCGTATTTTAAGTATAGTTTGCTAGCCACTGCTGTTATCCATCGCGTCTTTCGCGAAACACTGACTGTTATGGTGCATCATGACCAACAGTTGGAAGAATCTCGGCGTCCAGGCGCGCTTCATGGCGATCGCCGCCATCGGCGTGCTGGCGACCGCCGCCGCGATTTTGGCTCTCGTCGGCTGGTCCGAGTACGCGTCCACGGAAAGGAAGTGGCGCTCCCTTTCCGAGAACGAGTTGAGGTCGCTGAACGCGTTGGTCGAAACTGCAATGCGACAGCGCGTCGACAACTCGCAGAACGTCGCTATCAAGGTGTTCAACGGCTGGTTCGAGAGCCGCAACAAAGAGTACCCGGGAAAGCTCTGGAGCGTGTGGAGCCCGAAGGTGACGGCCTACATGGCGCAAGCCTATCCGGATCGCGCCGCCAAGGCGCCGATCGACGAAATCGACCGGGAGGCGCTGCGCACCGGTCGTCCGGTCGCGCGCTTCGTCGACGGCGCCTACCGCTACAGCCTGCCGATCATCCTCGGCCAGACCTTGGCGGCGTCGAAGGAAACTTGCCGAGGCTGCCATAGCGCAGGGATGGGCCTGAAAGACGGCGAAGTGATCGCAGTGTTTTCGAGCAGCATATCAACCGCCAAGGACATGGCCGCCCTGCGAGAGCTTCTGCTGCTGACGGCGGCCGGCGCGGTCCTCGGGGGCCTGCTCTCGATCCTTGCAATCCGGCTGATTCTCGGACGGGTTGTCACTCGGCCGCTGACCGGCATGACGGGGGCGATGCAACGTCTGGCTGAAGGCGACACGACGATCGAGGTTCCCGCGCAGGATCGAGCGGACGAGATCGGCCAGATGGCCAAGGCCGTGCTCGTGTTTCGCGACGCGGCGGTCGAGAACGCCCGTCTTGAATTTGAGGTGGCTGAGCACCGCGCACAGGCGGAGCGTGAGCGCGAACGCAACGAACAGGCTCAGCGGGAGGCAATCCAACAGGTGCGAGCAATCGTCAATTCGCTCAGCGTCGCTTTGGCCAAACTGGCTGCAAAGGATCTGACCTACCGGATGTCGTCGGAAATGCCCGAGGCCTATCGCAAGCTACAATCGGATTTCAATGCGGCGATCAGTCAGCTTGAAGACGCGATGTGGAGCGTGACCGACAGCGCGAATATGATCGACTCAGGGACCGAGGAGATATCGACGGCGGCCAACGATCTGTCGCGCCGCACCGAGCAGCAGGCCGCCAGTCTCCAAGAGACCGCAGCGGCGCTCGAAGAAATCACCGCGACCATCAAGAGGTCGGCCGAAGGCGCCAGGCACGCTCACGACGTGGTCGCCGCCGCCGACCAGGACGCCAAGAAGAGCGCCGTGGTGGTGCGACAGGCGGTCGAGGCGATGGACGCCATCGCCAAATCGGCGCAGCAGATCAGCCAGATCATCGGCGTCATCGACGAGATCGCGTTCCAGACCAATCTGCTCGCCCTGAACGCCGGGGTCGAGGCGGCGCGGGCGGGCGACGCCGGCCGCGGTTTCGCAGTGGTCGCTTCCGAAGTCCGTGCGCTCGCCCAGCGTTCGGCGCAAGCGGCCAAAGAGATCAAGGGACTGATCACGGCTTCGACGCAGGAGGTGGCGAACGGGGTCGCGCTTGTCGGAGCAACCGGCAAGTCGCTTGAGCGGATCATAACCCAGGTGACCGAGATCAGCTCCATTGTTGGCGAGATCGCCGCCAGCGCCAAGGAGCAGGCCGCGGGGATCGGAGAAGTCAACATTGCGATCAACCAGATGGATCAGGTGACGCAGCAGAATGCAGCCATGGTCGAGGAATCGACGGCGGCGACCCATTCGCTGTCGCAGGAGATCGCGCAACTTTCGCGTCTGATCGGCGAATTCCAAATCAACCGGTCAGAGCGCAATGAATCCCTGCGCCGCGAATTCCAAAACGTTCCGCCGCAGGCCGTTCAAGCGCCGCCCAGGGCGTCGGCCGCTTAGGCGCAAGCGGGTAGGCGCAAATGGACGCATGACGTTTTTATTTGCGCCTAGCCCGATCCGCGCCAAGTCCGGACCCGGCGTCCGCTCGCGCCTCGGCGCCGTCTAAGCCCCTCGCCGTCCCCTCGCCCATAGCCAGAGCGCGAGCTGACGCCGCCAGGCCGGCGCTTCGGCGAAGGGGGCGAACGGCGAAGCCTTGGCGCGCTTCAGACGCTCGAGATCGAGCCGCACGGCGCCCAAGGGGACGAAGGCGGGAGCGAGAATTGCCGGCAGCGCCGCGACGCGCGTCTGCGCTTCGACAAGGCGCCGCCCGGCGATCTCGCGTAATTCGCCGAGCGCGGCGCGTAAGCCCGCCCCGTCGCGACGGGCCCGCACATCCTCGACCGAGACGCCGTGACGCTCCAGCATTTCGCGCGGTAGATAGACTTGGCCGTGCGCGCTCGCCTCGGGGAACGTGCGCAGCGTTTCGGTTAGGCCGAAGGCGAGCCCCGCGGCGCCGCTCGCCTCGGCCGCGCCGAGATCGCGCCCCTCGCCGAGGACAAGCGCCGCCAGCTCGAACAGCGCCGAAGCGGTTTGGCGGCAATAGGCTTCGAGATCCTCGAGCGTCGGCATCGGATCGTCGTAAAGATCGAAAATCCGAGCCTGCAACAAATCCTCGAACGCCTGCGCGGGCAGAGCGAACTTCGCCTTCGTGTCGATCAGCGCGGCGGCGACGGGATGGCTCGAAACCTCCGCGTCCCTTGCGCCCGCGAGCGCCTCGCGCCACCAGGCCAGGCGCATCTCGCCGGCCAGCGGCTCGCGCACGGCGGCGCGAACGCGCGCGATTTCGGCCTCGAAGGCGGCGAGCGCGTGAAGGTGCCGGCGCGCGCCCTCGGGCGCGAACAGGGCGCCGAGCCAGAAATCGCGCGCGCGCTCGCGCGCCAGACCGGCGCAATGGTCGTAAGCCTGCCGTAGCGCCTCGGCGCGCTCTTGGCCCATGCTCATGGCGCAGCGATGAGCAGGGCCGCGACGCGGCGCCCCTCGTCCATCATGACGTTGTAGACCCGCGCGGCGGGGCCCGTCGCCATCGCCTCGAAACGCAGCCCCGCCGCGCGCAGGCGCTCCTTGAGCGCCGGCGCTAGGTGCGCCATTCGCGCGCCCGTGCCGATCACGACGAATTCGATCGAGCCCGGCTCGGCCGCGAGTTCGGCGAACAGCGGCGCGAGCGCGACCGCGTCGATGTCAGCCGGCGCGCGAACCGCGACGGCGCGCACGCCCTTCGGCGTCGCCAGGATCGAGCCGACATGGGAAAGGCCGGCGAAGCGAAAGCCGCCCGCCCCATAGGCCTCGATCGCGTGGCGACCGGGAATATAACCTTCGAGCGACGGGCGCGGCGCGCTCACACCTTCGCCTTCGCGGCCGCGTCCGCCTCGGACTCGGTCGTCTTGTCGAGCGTGTCGGCGCGCACGCCGAGATAGATGAGCATCGGCGAGCAGATGAAGATCGAGGAATAGGTGGCGACGAAAATGCCCCAGATCATCGCCGCCGAGAACGAACGGATGACATGCCCGCCGAGGAAGAACAGCGCGAGCAGCGCGAGAAACACCGTCGTCGCCGTCATGATCGTGCGCGGCAGCACCGCGTTGACGGACATGTCGACGATCTCGGCCGTCGACAAGCGCTTGTATTTGCGCATGACCTCGCGGATGCGGTCCAGCACGACGACGGTCTCGTTGAGCGAATAGCCGACGATAGTCAGGATCGCCGCGATCGAGGTCTGGTTGAACTCCAACTGCGTGACGCAGAAAAACCCGACCGTGAGCAGGAGATCGTGCATCGTGCCGATGATGGCGCCGACCGCGAACTGCCATTCGAAGCGAAACCAGAGATAGGCGAGCACCGCCAGGATCGCGACGACGACGCCGAGCGTGCCGCTCTGCACGAGTTCCCCGGAGACGCGCGGCCCCACGGCCTCGACGCTGCGGAATTCATAGGCGTCGCCGAACGCCTCGCGCAATTTGGCGATCGCGGTCTGCTGGCCCGCCTCGCCGCCCGGCTGCACGTTGAGGCGCATCACGACGTCGGACTCGGCGCCCGAGCGCTGCGCCTCGACCGGCCCGAGGCCGAGGCTCTCGCCCTTGGCGCGCAGCGACGCGAGATCCGCAACGCCGCTCTTGGCGCGCAACTCGACCTGAGTGCCGCCGGCGAAGTCGATGCCGAAATTCATGCCGACGGTGAAGAACATCGTCACCGCGACGATCGAAAGGAACGCCGACAAGGGATAGCTCACGCGGCGGAGCCGCATGAAGCCGAATTTGGTGCTTTCCGGCGCGAGGCGCAGCAGTTTCATCGGGCCAATCTTTCGCGTGACGTCAAATCGGCAGCACGCTGGGACGACGGTTGCGGTACCACAACGCGATCATCATGCGCGTCATCGTCACCGCGGTGATCACCGAGGTGAGAATGCCGAGGCCGAGCGAGACCGCGAATCCGCGCACCGCGCCCGAGCCGAAGAGATAGAGGATCACCGCGGCGACGAACATCGTCACGTTCGAGTCGATGATCGTGGCGAAGGCGCGCTTGAAACCGGCGTCGAGCGAGGAAATCACGGAGCGGCCGAGATGCGCCTCCTCGCGAATGCGCTCGTAGATCAGCACGTTCGAATCGACCGCCATGCCGATCGTGAAGACGATGCCGGCGATGCCGGGCAATGTCAGCGTCGCCCCTAACAGCGCCATCGAGGCGAAGATGAAGAGGATGTGCACCGCCAGCGCGAGATCGGCGAAGACGCCGAAAATCCCGTAGGTGGTGAGCATGTAGACGGCGACGAGCGCGCCGCCGACGAGCGCCGCGCGCTTGCCCGCGTCGATCGAATCC
Source organism: uncultured Alphaproteobacteria bacterium (assembly GCA_963842835.1). Lineage (GTDB taxonomy): Bacteria > Pseudomonadota > Alphaproteobacteria > Rhizobiales > Beijerinckiaceae > Roseiarcus. Next base: position 14,024 of record CAWJIB010000005.1, read on the forward strand.
TGACCGAGGCCGGGGCCGACGGTGCGCTCTTCGACCACCGTGAGCTTGGCCGGAAGCGCGCCGGCGCGCAGCAGCACCGCGAGATTGTCGGCCTGCTCGACCGTGAAATTGCCGGTGATCTGGCCGGAGCCGCCGGTGATCGGCGAAAGGATGCGGGGCGCTGAAATCACCTTGCCGTCGAGCACGATGGCGAACAGGTGGCCGACGTTCTCGGACGTCACTTGGCCGAATTTCTGTCCGCCCCTCAGATTGAAGCGAAAACTGACGTCGGGCTCGCCGGTGCGCGAATCGAAGCTCGGCTGCGCGTCGACGAGGTCCTCGCCCGCCACCATCACGCGCTTTTGCACGGGGATCGTGCCGCCCTGCTGCTCGGGAAGCATCTCGACTTCGCTCGGGGGATCGCCGGGATCGCCGACCAGGCGGAACTCCAATTTGGCGGTCGCGCCCAGCAGATCCTTCACCTTCGTCGTATCCTGAAGGCCGGGCACTTCGATGAGGACGCGGTCGACGCCCTGCTGCTGGACGTTGGTTTCCTTCGTGCCCGAGGCGTTGAGGCGGCGGTTCAGCACTTCGATGGATTGGGTGACGGCATGGCGGATTTTTTCGGTGGTCGCGGCTTCCGTCAGCAGCAGCTGAATCGCCCCGTCGCCGGTGTCGGAAATATCGAGCGAATGTCCGGTCGCGCCGGTCAGCGCGCCGCCGACATTCTGATTGAGCGGCAGCAGCAGGCTCAGCGCGCGCGCGCGCTCGGCCGGGTCGGCGACCCGCACCACGACGCCGCGCGGCTGCATCGCGATGCCGCCGCTGATCGAGACTTTCCCTTCGCGCATCTTGGCGCGCACGTCGTCGCGCAACGATTCGACCTGCCCCTTCGTCACAGAGGCGCTATCCACCTCCATGAGAATATGCGCGCCGCCCTGCAGATCGAGGCCGAGCACGATCGGGCGGAAGGGCAGGAAGGACGGAAGGCGCCTCTCTATGGCCGCCACGGTTTCGGACGCGAGAAAGCTCGGCACGATCGCCAGCGCCGCGAAGACGACGAGCGCCAGTATGGAGGCGACCTTCCAGGGAGAAAGACGAAACATCGGGGATGAAAATCTCCGCGCGGGCCAAGCGCCTTCGACGCGCTAGCGGCGCATCAGGGGTTTGGAGCGTCTTTCTTGGCCGGCGCCGTCTTGGCGCTGGGGGCGTCCTTCACCGGTTCGCCCTTCGAACGCACGTCGGCGATGCCTGAACGCGCCAGGCGAACCCTGACGTTCGGCGCGATCTCGAGTTCGACTTCGGTGTCGTCGGTCGACTTGGTGACCTTGCCGATCAATCCGCCGCTCGTCACGACGATGTCGCCGCGCCGCGCGCCCTGCACCAATTCGCGCTGCTCCTTGGCGCGCCGTTGCTGCGGGCGCAGGATCAAAAAATACATGATCGCGAAAATGACGATGAAGGGGGCGAATTGAATCAGCATGTCGGTCGACCCCAAAGGGGACGCGCCGCTGGCTTGAGCGAAGGCTGGCGTTGTGAACAAGGGCGAAGGCTCCGGCGGCGCGGGGGAAAGAGGCGCCGATCGAGGGGGTGATCAAAGGCGAGGCATATATAACGGGCGCCGCCGCGAAAGCAACGCCTCTTGCCTTGCACGGCGCGGCGCGCCAAAAGCCCCGCCATGTTGCATATCAACGATCTCACCTATCGCCTCGGCGAACGCCTGCTGATCGACAGGGCGACGGCGGCGCTGCCGACGGGCGCGCACGTCGGGCTGGTCGGGCGCAACGGCGCCGGCAAGACCACGCTTTTTCGCCTGATCTGCGGCGAAATCAGCGCGGAAAGCGGCTCGATCTCGATCCCGAAGCAGACCCGCATCGGCCGTGTCGAGCAGGAGGCGCCCGGCGGCGGGCAGGCGTTGATCGACTTCGTGCTCGACGCCGACCGCGAGCGCTCCGCCCTGCTCGGCGAGGCCGAGCAGGCGAGCGACCCGCTGCGCATCGCGGAAATCCAGACCCGTCTCGTCGACATCGACGCCCACGCCGCGCCGGCGCGCGCCGCGCGCATCCTCAGCGGCCTCGGCTTCGACGAGCCGGCGCAAAATCGCGCCCTGTCGGAATTTTCCGGCGGCTGGCGCATGCGCGTCGCCCTCGCGGCGGTGCTGTTCTCGGCGCCTGATCTCTTGCTGCTCGACGAGCCCACCAACTATCTCGATCTCGAAGGCGTGCTGTGGCTGGTCGACTATCTCAAGACCTATCCGGCGACGGTCGTCGTCATCAGCCACGACCGCGACCTGCTGGACGACGTGGTCGACCACATCCTGCATCTCGAGCGCGCCAAGCTCACGCTATGGAGCGGCGGCTACACCAGCTTCGAGCGGCAACGGCGCGAGAGCCAAGCGCTCCAAGGCAAGGCGATGAAGAAGCAGGAGGAGCGGCGCAAGCACTTGCAGGCGTTCGTCGATCGCTTCCGCGCCAGCGCGACCAAGGCGACGCAGGCCCAATCGCGCCTGAAGATGCTGGCCAAGATGGAGCCGATCTCGGCGGTGGTCGATGAAACGGTGATGCCGTTCAAATGGCCGCCGATCGCCCGGCGCCTCAGCCCGCCTATCGTCGCGCTGGAGAAAGTGAGCGTCGGCTACGGCGATCGCGTCGTCCTCTCCAAGCTCGATCTCACCCTTTCCAACGACGATCGCATCGGCCTGCTGGGCGCCAACGGCAACGGCAAGTCGACTTTCGCCAAACTGATCGGCGGACGCCTGGAGCCGATGGCTGGCCGGATGGTGCGCGCCAACAAGCTCGACGTCGGCTTCTTCGCCCAGCACCAGGTCGACGACCTCGAGCCAGGGGGGACGCCCTACAGCCATGTCGCCGAGAAGATGCGCGGCGCGCCGGAGGCCAAGATTCGCGCTCGCGTCGCCCAGATCGGCTTTTCCGGCGCGAGAGCCGACACCAAGATCGCCGCGCTGTCGGGCGGCGAAAAGGCGCGCCTGCTGATGGGGCTGGCGACATTCGACGGGCCGCAGCTGCTGATCCTCGACGAGCCGACCAACCATCTCGACATCGACAGCCGCGCCGAACTGATCGAGGCGATCAACGAATACGAGGGCGCCTGCATTCTCGTCTCGCACGACCGGCGCCTGCTGGAGGCCTGCGTCGACCGGCTGTGGCTGGTCGCCAACGGCACGGTCCGCGTCTTCGAGGGCGACGTCGCCGACTACAGCCGCTTCGTGCTCGGCCAGGGCGCGCCGCAAGAGCGCGCCAAGAAAGAGAGCGAGCCTATCCGCCTCGCGCCGGCGCCCGAACCGCGCGAAACCGCCAAGCCGCGCCGCGACCTCGCGCCTTTGCGCAAGGAAATCATCGCGGTCGAGCAGAAGATGCACCGCTTTCAGGATCTGCTGCGCCGCGTCGACGAAGCGCTGGCGCAAGCCGGCGAAACCGCGGGAAATTCCGCCAAGGTCATCGATCTCGCGGGCAAGCGCGCCGAGCTGGAGCGCGCGTTGGCGGCGGCGGAGGAGGCCTGGCTCGAATTGTCGGCGCAAGTGGAGGCGACGGGATGAGGCGAAGAGGAAGCGGCGCCGTGTCCTACCGCCCCTTCTCCCAGCCCCCGTCCTCCCCCTCGCGCCAATAGCTCGGCGCGGCGCCCGCAGCCTTCACGAGGCTCCATTGCTGGCGCGCCTCGGCCTTGGCCTCTTCGTCGCCGCCGTCGAACAAGAGGATCACGCGCTCATAAACGCCTCGGGCCGCCGGTTCGACGAAGGGCGCCGCGCCGACGCCCGAAAGCAGGACGCGGAGCGTCGCGCCGTTCGGGTTTTCCTCGCCGGCGGTCAGATAGATCGGCTGCGCCTGCGGCTCGCCGTCGCGCGCGGCGCCGTGCGGCAGAAAGCTTTCGTCGGCGTAGGTCCACAGCCGCTCGTTCAGCGCCTCGACGCGTTCCTCGGAGGGCGCCTGAACGACCGCCAGCAGGCCGTGCGCCAAGGCGTCCTCGAGAATGTCCGGCAGCGCCTGATCGATCCGGCGGCGCTCGAGATGATAGAAACGGAACTCGGTCATCGCCGCGCCGCCGCTATTCCTCGCCGCCGACGATGACGAAAGCGCTGTCGGTGTCGGTGACGATCAAGCCGAGAGAGACGCCGCCGGGGACGTGTTCCTCGGTCTTGCCCGAGATATAGACGTCGCCGCGCTCGCGCGAGGCCTTGAGATATTCGCGGGCGTCGGCGTTCATGTCGCGCACCATGCCGCGGCTCTTGGCGGCGTCCCAGCCCAGCGCCGAGCGCAGCGCGGTCGCCTGGAAATTCTCGAACTCGGTCGCCGCGCGCGCCGAGGCGGGCTCGGCGATGCGCGCCTCGAAGCGCAGAAATCTGTCGTTCCGGCACGTCAACGTCCCGTCGACGTCGGACTTGGTCGTGATGTCGAAGACGTCGGTGTCGCTTCGGGCCCGCGAGACTACGAGCGCGTGGTTGAAATCGACCCGCAGGTCGCTCGCCGCGGTCCGCAGTTTCTCGATGAAGGCGTCGCAGCCCGCGAGGGCCGGGTTCGCCTGCGCCGGAGCGGCGCAAAGGCAAAGCCCGAGAACCGCGAGCCCCAATCCCGATCGCATCACACGTCACTCCCCGGCTGTCATCCGAGCCAAAAGCCATTCTCTCTCGACTTCATGACGGCCAAAACAAGCAGCGAAAGCTCATCGCTCGTAATATTCGGCGACCAAGCGGTCCAAGAGGCGCACGCCCCAGCCCGATCCCCAGGACTGGTTGATCTCGTTGGCCGGCGAGTTCATCGCCGTGCCCGCGATGTCGAGATGCGCCCATGGCGTATCGTTGACGAAGCGCTTGAGAAATTGCGCCGCCGTGATGGCGCCGGCGTTTCGTCCGCCCGTGTTCTTCACGTCGGCGACTTTGGAATCGATCAACTTGTCGTAGGCAGGCCCGAGCGGCATGCGCCAAACCCCTTCGCCCGTCGCCGCGCCCGCCACGCTCAGCCGAGCGGCCAATTCGTCGTCATTGGAGAAGAGGCCGGCGTTCTCCTGGCCCAGCGCGACCATGACGGCGCCCGTCAACGTCGCGAGATCGACGATGAATCGCGGCTTGATCCTGTCTTGAACGTACCAGAGGGCGTCGGCGAGGACGAGGCGTCCTTCCGCGTCGGTGTTGATGACTTCGATCGTCCGGCCGGACATCGACTTGAGGATGTCGCTCGGGCGAACGGCGCCGCCGTCCGGCATGTTCTCGACCAGACCGATCACGCCGACCGCGTCGACCTTGGCCTTGCGGCTGGCGAGGGCGTGCATCAGGCCGACGACGCAAGCCGCTCCGGCCATGTCGCCTTTCATGTCCTCCATGCCTGCAGCCGGCTTGATCGAGATGCCGCCCGAGTCGAAACAGACGCCCTTGCCGACGAAGGCGATCGGCTTGACCTTTTTCGCCTTGGCGCCGCGCCAACGCATCACGACGAGCCGGCTGTCGCGTTTCGAGCCTTGACCGACGCCGAGCAGCGCGTTCATGCCGAGTTTGGTCATCGCTTTTTCATCGAGGATTTCGACGTCGACGCCGAGCGTCTTCAAGTTCGCCGCGCGTTCGGCGAAGGCCTCGGGAAACAGCACGTTCGGCGGCTCGTTGACCAGCGTGCGAGCGAGTTCGACGCCTTCGGCGACCGCCATGCGCGCCGGCGCCGCGGCGCGGGCCGCCGCGAAGTCCGCCGTTCCGACCGTGATCGAGGGCGCCGCGCCGTCGATCTCGTCGCCGTTCTTTTTCACGGTCTTGTATTTGTCGAAGCGATACGCCCGCAAGCGCAGTCCCAGCGCGAAATCGGCCGCCGCGCCGCCATCCCAGTCGCCCGCCGGCGCCTCGAGGGCCACTTCGACCTTCTTGGCCCCGCCGAGCTTGCCGAAGACAAAGCCGCCCAGCGTCGGAAAGTCGATCGGCTTGCCGTCCTTGCCCGGGGCGACGCCGACGACGAGGAGGCGCGCCGCATCGACGCCCGACGGCTCGAGAATTTCCATGGAGGTGAGGTATTTACCATGGAACCGGGCGGTTTTGGCGGCCGCTTCGATCCGGGCGGCGACCTCGCCCAGAAGCGCGCCGACCCGCGGCGACGTCTTGAGGTCCGCACCGACGAAGACCACGTAGGTTTCGCCCTTGGGCGCCGAAACTGGCCCAAAGGCGATCTTGACGAATTCGCTCATACAAATCCCCAGACACGACGTTAGAGAGGCGCGGCCGGCTTTGCGCCGCGCCCCCACGGACTAATCAAGCGCTTTCGGCCGCCCGTCAATAAGGCGACCGCGCGAAAGCGACGCTTCGCGCCCCCTCCCTTGCGGGACCGCGCCTTGCCAGACGCGCGCAAGCAGGCTAGCGCTTGCCTTGCGAGCGAGCGCCGCCGCGGCGCCGCGCCGCGCCGAAAAGGAAAAACGGAAACGGCCGCCGGATGTTGCGCATCGAACGATACGTGTTCCGAACCGCGATGACGGCTTTCCTGACTGTCCTGATCCCGCTGACCGGCCTGGTTTGGGTGACGCAAGCCTTGCGGCAGATCGACCTCATAACCAGCAAGGGCCAGTCGCTTGTGGTCTTCTTCACGATCACCGGGCTCACGTTGCCTTCGCTCGTCGCCATCATTGCGCCGGTCGCGCTGTTCGCCGGCGTGCTGTCGTGCCTGAACAAGCTGAACGGCGACAGCGAATTGGTGGTCATGAGCGCATCGGGCGTTTCGCCGGGGCGACTGCTGCGGCCGTTCGTCGGACTGTTCGCTCTCATATTCGTGATCGAGGCGACCCTTTACATCGATGTCATGCCTTGGAGCTTCAACGCCATCGAGACCATGACAGGGCTCATTCGCGCCGATTTCATCGCCAATCTCGCGCGTCCCGGCGCATTCAACGAACTCGAGTCCGGCTTCGTATTCCACTTCCGCGAGCGCGGGCCCGACGGCTCGCTGCGCGGCGTCTTCATGCAGGATCGCCGCGATCCCGCCCATATCGTCACTTATATTTCCGAAGTGGGAAAAACGACGGAGAAGGACGGCCAAACGTACCTCGTCCTCTCGAAAGGCAGCTACCAACGTCCCGAACGTTCCGGCAATTCGGCGATCGTCACTTTCGAGGACTACGCGATCGACCTCTCTCAGTTCATTCGCAAAGGCGACACCACCAAGCGGCCGCGCGAACGCAATACGCTGCAGTTGATCGCCCCGGACCCCAACGACGCATCGGTGACGCGTCTGGCCGGTCGGTTGCGCGCCGAATTGCTCGATCGCCTGGCGAGTCCGCTGTACGCTTTCACCGGGGGCCTCGTCGGTTTCGCGGCTCTCGGCGAAGCGCGAACGACCCGCCAAGGCCGGGGCGTCGCGACGGCGGTCGCGATTTTTATCTTTTCGGCGTTGCGCATCCTCGGCATCGCCGTGACTTCGCTCTCCGTCAGCAAGCCGGACGCGGCGATTTTCGTTTGGGCGATCCCGATCGGCGCTTCGGCGCTCAGCGTCGACGCGATCTTCGCTGGACCGTTTAGCCGCGCCCTCAAGGGGATGATGGGTCGGCTCGCCTTCGCCGCGACGAGGAAGCGATGATCGGCGGCACGCTCGGGCGCTACTTCGCCAAGCAATTCTTCAAGACGATCGCCGCGGTCTTCTTCGGAGTTTTCGGACTCATTTACGCCATCGACCTTGTCGAAATGCTGCGTCGCTCCGGCGACACGCCCGGGGCGACCGGCTCCTTGATGGCGTGGGTTTCGTTTCTGCATACGCCGATCATCGCCGAGCAGGCTTTGCCCTTCGCCGTCCTTTTCGGAGCGATGATCTCGTTCCTCAATCTCTCGCGGAAACTGGAGCTGGTGGTGGCGCGCGCCGCCGGCGTTTCAGCCTGGCAGTTCATCTCGCCGCCGCTCCTCGTCGTCGTCGCGCTCGGCGTCTTCATGGTGACGGCATACAATCCAGTGTCCACGGCGATGAAGCGCGAGGCGGATCGAATCGAGGACCGGTTGTTCGGCGGCGGCGCCAGCGACGCCGGCGGCATGTGGATAAGACAAAAGAGCGTCGACGGCGAGGCGGTCGTTCACGCAGACGGCCGCGACGAGTCCGGAACCTCGCTCAACCATGTCCAGGTCTTCAATTTCGACGAGAACGGCGGGTTCTTGGAACGGGTCGACGCGGAAGGCGCGATCCTGCGCGACGGGTATTGGCGTTTGAAGGAGGCCAACGTCGTCACCCCTGGATTCGACACCTTGGCGACGCCCTCCTATTTGCTCGCCACGAGCTTGACCAAGGCGGAGGTCGCGCAGGCTTTCGTCGCGCCGGAAACTGTGTCGTTCTGGACGCTTCCCGCGCTCGCCGCGCAGACGGATCGCGCGGGCCTCGACGCGACCGGATATCGTTTGCGATTTCAAGAGCTTCTCGCCTTGCCTGTGACGCTGGCGGCTATGGTTCTCGTGGCTGCATGCTTTTCGTTAAGATTCTTCCGAATGGGCGGCGTCCAAAAGATGGTTTCCGGTGGCGTCGCGGCCGGCTTCGTGCTTTATGTCGCATCGAAATTGGTCAATGATCTCGGCGCTGCCGGATTCGTCAGCGTCCCGGTCGCGGGATGGTCGCCAGCCGTGGCCGGCTGTTTATTTGGAGTGTACGTGCTTCTCCACCAGGAGGACGGTTGATGGGCTTCTCCATCAGCTTTTCCGAAGCGAGCGGACGCCGCGGGAGCGCTCTTTCGCGCTTGGCCGCGAGTTTGGCCGTCCTGTTGGCGCTCGCGCTCGGCGCGGCGGCGGCGCATGCTCAAACCAGCGCGCCCGCATCGGCTCAGCCCGCCGCCGCGGCGCAAAACCCTGACAAGCTGATCGTCGAGGCCGACGAACTTGTCTACGACAGGGACCACAACACCGTGTCGGCCGTCGGCGGGGTGCAGCTCTATTACAAGAACCGCGTTCTCCAGGCCGATCGCGTCGTCTACAACCGCGCGACCAAACGGGTTTACGCGGAGGGCCACGCCAAGCTGACGGACGAGAGGGGCAACGTCACCTACGCCTCGCGATTCGACTTGACCGACGACTTCGCCGCCGGCTTCGCCGAAGGCGTGGAAGTGATGTCGGCCGACAAGACCCGGTTCACGTCGCCGCGCATCGAACGCTCGGCCGGCTCCGTGACGGTGCTGAGCGGCGGCGTCTACACGGCCTGCGAGCCGTGCAAGGAACACCCCGAACGCCCGCCGTTATGGCAGGTCCGCGCGGCGCGCATCATCGAGAACCAGCAGAGCCACATGGTCTATTACGAGGACGCGTGGCTCGAAGTGGCCGGCGTTCCCATCGCCTACGTTCCCTATTTTTCCGCGGCCGATCCCTCGGTCACGCGAGAGAGCGGCGTCCTGACGCCGACCTTCTATCAGGGCAACAAGCTCGGTTACGGCATCGGGGTCCCCTATTTCTTCAATCTCGCGCCCAATTACGACCTGACGCTGACGCCGACCTATCTGTCGGCGCAGGGCGCCTTCGGCGAGGCCGAATGGCGCCAGCGTTTGGACACCGGCCAGTACAACATTCGCGTTACCGGCCTTCATGAACAGCAGCCCCTCGTCTGGGGCGCCGCCCCTTACGAGGCGGGCGATCGAAGCTGGCGCGGATCCCTCGAAAGCAAGGGCCAGTTCTACATCAACGATAAGTGGCAATACGGCTGGGACATCACGGCCGTTTCCGATCCCTTCTATCTCAACGATTACAAGATCAAGAGCGACGACCTCTCGCGCTACTATTTCCAGGATATCGTGTCCTCGGTCTATCTGCGCGGCCAGGCGGACCGCGGATTCTTCGACCTGAGCGGCTACCATTTCGAGTCCACGATCGCCACCACCGACGAGCGGACGGAGCCGCTCGCGGCTCCCGTGCTCGACTACAACAAGACCTTCGCGATCGCGCCCGAGAGCAGCAACGGAATTGGCGGCGAGGTGAAGGTCGACCTCAACGCGACGAACATCACGCGCACCGAGGCGTCGTTCCAGTCCATCGGCGCGCAGGCCCTCGATAATGCGTATAACCTCTATGACGTGTGCGTCACCCCCGGCACTGGCAAGACGGCGGGCGGAATTACGACGGGCGGAACCACCTCTCCGTCGTCTTATGCGCCGGGCAATTGCCTGCTGCGCGGCATCGCCGGCGATTACGCGCGCGTTTCGGAGCAGGTTTCGTGGCAGCGCAAATTCGTCGATCCGATCGGCGAAACCTGGACGCCGTTCGTGTTCGCGCGCCTCGACGGCGAATCGACGCAGCTCAACACCGGGCAGAACTTCACCTACGGCTCGAGCGCCGTCTACAACGGCAGCCAGAGCAACTTCTTCAACGGCGCGAGCAGCGGTTCGTACGCCAACGCCATGCCGGGCGTCGGGCTGGAATACCGCTATCCCTTCGTCTCGTCCTCGATGCTCGGCGAACAGATCGTCGAACCGATCGCGCAGCTCATCGCGCGGCCGAACGAAGTCCTGCCCAAGCTGCAGCCGAACGAAGACGCGCAGAGCCTCGTGTTCGACGAGACGAACCTGTTCGCCTGGGACAAATATTCCGGCTACGACCGCGTCGAGGGTGGCACGCGGCTCAATTACGGCATGCAGTACACCGCGAACTTCGCCAACGGCGGCCACGCCAACTTCGTCGGCGGCGAATCCATCCAGCTCGCGGGGCAAAATTCCTACACGATCGGCGACGCCGCCAACACTGGACTGCAATCGGGACTTGACAAGAAATATTCGAATTTCGTTGTAGGCGAGACGATCGCGCCGTTCTCGTCGAATTTTTCCATCACGAGCAAGCAGCAGTTCGACAGTTCAACCTTCGCCCTCGCGCGGCTCGACGTAATCGCCAACGCCGCGTTCGGCGGCTTAACGGCCAATGTCGACTATGGTCGATACGCCGCGCAGCCCTTGCTCGGCTGGACATACAATCGCGAGGGATTGCTGACCAACGCCAGCTACAAGATCACCAGCGCGTGGACCGTGGATGGATCGGTCGTGTTCGACATGTCGCGCCATCTCTACGACCTGCCGGGACAGACGACGCCGCGGTTCTATCCGACCAACTACAGCGTCGGGCTCGGCTACGGCGACACCTGCACGACGGTCAAGTTGCGCTATACCTCGACGATCAGCGATCCCATCACCACGACCCCGGCGGTGCGCGACCAGACCGTTCTGCTGCAAATCACGCTGCGGACGCTTGGACAAATCGCGGCCGAGACCGCCTTGCAATGACCTGCGACGCGAATCGCCGACCTGGGCAATGACGGCGCAATCGTTCAGCCGGCCGCTCGCCCTGACCATGGGCGACCCCGCCGGGATCGGACCGGAACTCGCTCTACGCGCCTGGCTCGCACGCGCTTCGCTCGCCGCTCCGTTCTTTGCGCTCGCCGACCCGAAAGCGCTCGGCGCGCTCGCGCGGCGGCTCGGCCTCGACGCGCCGATCGCCGAGGTCTCGCCCGCGCAGGCGAGCGCGGCGTTTTCACGCGCTTTGCCCGTCGTCGCCCTCGCGCAGCGCGCCGACGCGCGGCCCGGCGAGCCTGATCCCGCCTTCGCAGCCGCTACGATCGAATCGATCGAGCGCGCCGTCGGCTATGTCCGATCGGGCGAAGCGAGCGCGCTCGTCACCAACCCCATCGCCAAGCGGACGCTCTACGAAGCCGGTTTCAAGTTCCCCGGCCACACCGAATATCTGGGCGCGCTCGCCGCCTCATGGGGGGCGCCCGCGCAGCCGGTCATGATGATCTGGTCGCCGGCGCTGGCGGTCGTGCCGGTGACGATCCACGTCGCCCTCAGCGAGGTTCCCAGACTCCTGACCCGCGAGCTCATCGTCTCGACCGCGCGCATCGTCGCCGCCGACATGACCCGACGTTTCGGCCTCGCGCGGCCGCGTCTCGCGCTCGCCGGCCTCAATCCGCACGCCGGCGAAGGCGGCGCGATGGGGCGCGAGGAGATCGAGACGATCACGCCCGCGATCGCAGAGCTGCGCGCCGAAGGCCTCGACGTCGTCGGCCCCCTGCCCGCCGACACGATGTTTCATGCGGCGGCGCGCGCGCGCTACGACGTCGCGCTGACCATGTATCACGACCAGGGCCTCATCCCCGCCAAGACGCTGGCGTTCGACACCGGCGTCAACGTGACGCTCGGGCTTCCCTTCGTGCGCACCTCGCCCGACCACGGCACCGCTTTCGACATCGCGGGCAAGGGGCTCGCCAATCCGACCAGCCTGATCGAGGCTCTGCGGCTGGCCGCGCGCCTCGCGCCGTGAGCCTCGCTGCGGACGGCTTGCCGCCGCTGCGCGAGGTCGTCGCCGCGCACGGCCTAGAGGCGAAACGATCGCTCGGCCAGAATTTTCTGTTCGACCTCAATCTGACCGGCCGCATCGCGCGCGCCGCCGGGCCGCTGGAAGGCGTCGTCGTCGTCGAAATCGGCCCGGGGCCCGGCGGCCTGACCCGCGCGCTGCTCGCCCATGGCGCGAGCAAGGTCATCGCCATCGAGCGCGACGAGCGCTGCCTCGCCGCGCTCGCCGAGATCGCCGCGCATTGGCCGGGGCGCCTGGAGATCATCGCCGGCGACGCGCTTGCGCTCGACGCCGCGACGCTTCAGGCCAAGGCGGGCGGCGCGCCGCTGCGCATCTGCGCCAACCTGCCCTACAACATCGCCACCGCACTGCTGACGCGCTGGCTGGAGGCCGAACCCTGGCCGCCCTTCTATGACCGGCTGACGCTGATGTTCCAGCGCGAGGTCGCGCTGCGCATCGTCGCCACCCCGGCCGAGCGGGCGGACTACGGCCGGCTCGCCGTGCTGGCGGGCTGGCGCACCCGCGCGCGGCTGCTGTTCGATATTCCCCCGGCCGCGTTCACGCCGCCGCCGAAGGTCACCTCCAGTGTCGTCGAACTGATCCCGCGCGAAGCGCCCGAGCCGTGCGAGGCGGGGCTCTTGTCGGCGGCGACGCAGGCCGCGTTCGGACAGCGGCGCAAGATGCTGCGCCAGTCGCTCAAAAGCTTCGCCGCCGCGCTGGGGCTTGACCTCGCCGCGCTCCTCGCAGCCGCGGGGCTCGATCCGACCCGGCGCGCCGAGGAGATCGACGTCGCCGGATTTTGCGCTTTGGCGCGCGCGGCGAAGGCGCTCGAGGGGCGCTAGCCCGCGCGCCTCTTACTCCGCCGCGAGCGCCGGGGCGCCCGCTGCGCTCAACGCGCGATCGAGATCGGCGAGGATGTCGTCGATGTGTTCGAGGCCGACGGACAGGCGGACGTACCCTTCCGTGACGCCGGTGGCGAGCTGGTCCTCCGGCGAGAGCTGCGAATGGGTCGTCGTTGCGGGATGGATAGCGAGGCTGCGCGCGTCGCCGATGTTGGCGACGTGATAGAAGAGCTGCAGCGCGTCGATGAAACGGCGGCCCGCCTCGCGCCCGCCCGCCAGTTCGAAGCCGACGAGCCCGCCGAAGCCGCCTTTGAGGTATTTCTGCGCCCGCTCGCGCGCGACGCCGCTCTGCAACGAGGGATGGATCACCTTCACCACCTCCGGCCGCTTGGCGAGCCAGGCGGCGACGGCTTGCGCGTTGACGCTGTGGCGTTCGATGCGCAGCGGCAGGGTCTCGACGCCCTGCAGCGTGAGGAAGGCGTTGAACGGCGAAATCGCCGAGCCGAGGTCGCGCAGCAGCGTCACGCGCGCCTTGATGATATAGGCGATCGGCCCGAGCGGCTTGACCGCCTGGCTCCATACCGCGCCGTGATAGCTCGGATCGGGCGTGTTCAGCGCGGGCTGGCGCTCGGCGAAATCCTCCCAGGGGAAATTGCCGCCGTCGACGATGAGCCCGCCGATCGACGTGCCGTGTCCGCCCAGATACTTGGTCGAGGAATAGACGACCACCGCCGCGCCGTGATCGAAGGGACGCGTCAGCAGCGGCGCCGCGGTGTTGTCGACGATCAGGGGAATGCCGAGCGGGCGGCCGATCGCCGCCACCTCGGCGATCGGGAAGGCGATCAGCTTCGGGTTGGGCAGCGTCTCGGCGTAGTAGGCGCGAGTGCGCGAATCGGTCGCGCGGCGGAAGTTCTCGGGGTCGGCGGGGTCAACGAAACGAACCTCAATTCCTTGATCTTTCAAGGTGTTGGCGAAGAGATTCCAAGTGCCGCCGTAAAGGTCGGTGGAGGAGACGATGTTGTCGCCGACACGCGCCAGGTTCTGCACCGCGAAGGCCGAAGCCGCCTGGCCGCTCGCCACCGCCAGCGCCGCGACCCCGCCCTCCAGCGCCGCGACGCGCTTCTCCAGCACGTCGTTGGTCGGGTTCATCAGGCGGGTATAGATGTTGCCGAGTTCCTTGAGCGCAAAGAGGTTGGCGGCATGCTCGGCGCTGTGGAACTGGTAGGAGGTGGTCTGGAAAATCGGCACCGCGACGGAGCCGGTCGTCGGATCGGCGCGCCAGCCGGCGTGCAGCGCGAGCGTTTCGGGCTTGAGGGAGGTTTGCGACATGAGAGACTCCGAAAGGTTTGGCGCCGCTTAAGGGGACGCGCCGCGAAGGCGCTTCAGGCGACATGCGCCCCCAGTCCCAAGGCGCATCGCGCGGCCGTGATACGACGTTGCGGCTACGCACGCGACAGGCGGCTCGACGCCGAGTCTGTATTTTATTCGATCATTTTTGTCAACTAACCCTCTGATCGCGGCGGCGCGGCGCGCCAAAGCAATCGGCGCTCGCTATTTGCGATGACCGGCCTGAGCCGGCATTTCGAGCGCGACCGACAGGCCGGGCCGGTTGTCGGAAGCGGCGCAGGCCATGCCGTGCAGTTCGGCGATGGCGGCCACCAGACTGAGACCCAGCCCATCGCCGGGCGTCGCCCGAGCGGCGTCGAGCCGATAGAAGCGCTCGAAGATGCGGCCGAGTTCGGCCGGCGGCGCGCCCGGCCCGTCGTCGCTCACCGTCAGCCGGCCTGCGCCCGGCAGGCGCGCGCTCGCCACGACGATACGCGTATTCGCAGGCGTGTGGCGCAAGGCGTTGTCGACGAGATTGGCGACCATCTGCGTCAGCAATTCCCGATCGCCGGAGAGCGGCAAGGGGACGGAAAGATCGGCGGCGAGGGTTTTTCCCTCCTCGTCCGCGGCCGGCTGGAACGCCTCGACGACTTCGCGCGCCACCGCCGCCAAGTCGACCGGCTTGAACCCCGCTCGCCGCGCGCCAGCTTCGATCTGGCCGATCCGGAGAATGGCGTTGAACGTCTCCAAGACGCCGTGGATGTCCGCGATCGACCCCTCGATCGCGGACTCCGCGTCTTTCGGCGTCACGCCCCCGGCGCGTGCGGCTTCCAGCCGGTGGACGGTGCGCGCCAGAGGCCGGCGCAGATCGTGCGCGATATTGGCGCCGATATTCTTGTGGGCGTCCAGCAAGGTTTCGATACGGTCGAACATGCGGTTGAACGTGCGCGCCAGCTGGGCGAGTTCGTCGTTCGCTCCTGTCTCGGGAATTCGTTGGCGCCAATCGCCCGCGACAATGCCCCTGGCGGCGCTGCTCATGGCCTCGATTCGGCGCAGAACCTGCGAGCTGAGGATCAGGCCGCCGAGCGTTCCCAATCCGAGCGTCCCCGCCAACGCCCATAAGAAGGCCATAACGACCGCACGCGTCGCGCCGCGAGCGCCGCGCCATTCGTCGCCGACCACCAGCGCGCCGCCGTCGCTTAATCGGGTGGCGAGCGCGCGCACGACCGCAGCGGACTCGCCCTCGGCTTCGTCGCGTTCGGGCTCGCGCAGGCTCGTCCAGCCAACGTCCCCCGGCTTGGCGGCGAGCTCGCCGGCGACGAGCCGGCCCTGAGCATCCTCTAGTCCATAAACGAAAGAGCCGCCGCTGCGGCTGCGCGCTTCGATGATCGCCTGGAGGCGGTCGCGGCCGTGCGCGGCGAATTCGCGCACGAGCGTCGAAGTCTCTCCTTGAATGTCGGCGTCGATCTCGCTCGCGATCTCGCGCCAGACGACGAAATAGACGACGGCGCCCAGGATCAGCACGGAAACTGTGAACAGAGCGAGATAGATCGCCGCGAGGCGAAAGCTGCTGGTGCGAAATAGGCTAGTTCGGGGCACGCAACGAATATCCGGCGCCTCGCAATGTCTGGATGAGCGGAACCGCTTGGCCGCGGTCCACTTTAGCCCGCAATCGGCTGATGTGGGTCTCGACGATATTGGTTCGCGTGTCGAAATGGAAATCCCAGACTTTTTCGAGCAGCATGCTGCGGGTAAGGACGCGGCCCTCGCTGCGCATCAGAAATTCCAGCAGTTGAAATTCGCGCGGCTGCAGATCGATAGGCTGACCGCCTCGCCGAACGGTGCGCCGAATGAGGTCCATCTCGAGATCGAGGATGCTGAGGACGGTCGGCTCGGCGCCGAGCACCGGACGCCTGGCGAGCGCGCTCAGGCGCGCCATCAATTCGGTGAAGGCGAAGGGTTTGACGAGATAGTCGTCTCCGCCCGCTTCGAGCCCTTCGACGCGGTCGTCGATGCCGGAGAGGTTGGTCAGAAACAGCGCCGGCGTCGAAACGCCCGCCGCACGCATCGCCTTGACGAGACTGAGACCGTCCAATTCCGGCAGCATGCGGTCGACGACGACCACGTCGTAGCGCGCCTCGCCGGTCGCCATCACGAGCCCGTCGCGACCGTTTCGCGCGACGCTCGCCTCATGGCCGCGCGCGGCGATCCCCTGGGCGAGAAAGGCCGCGCTGTCTTCGTCGTCTTCGACAATCAGGATTTTCATTCGGCGGGAACCGTTGCTTGCGTCGGGCGTCGCTTGACCCAGAACATGCGGGAAAAGATGTCGTCGCCAAGCGCATGATGGGCGAGAGCGACCAGCGCATGTCCGATCAGATACGCCCACATCAGATTGGCCGACAGTTTGTGCACGCCCATGACCATTCGTCCATAGGGCGTTCCGGCGAAGACGTAAAACCACGCCGCGCCGGTCAGCGCCAGGAACGACGCGACGAGAAGGCCCAGGCCATGCACAGCGCTGGCGAGGGCTTCGAGTTCCAGCGGCGGCGCGCGGAACGAAAAAAGAGCGCGAACGAGGCTTGCGATGTCCTTGAAGAGCGCAGCGAGCCGCGAGGTCGAGAACCACGGCAGGAGTCGCGCCAGAGGCGTTTCCAGGGGGTGACGGACGAGAGTCCAGAGCCAGAACAGCGCGAGAATCCCCAGGCCGACCACCCCTATGCGTTCATGGAGGGCGTAGGGCCATGCCGGCTCGTGGCCCGGCAAGGGCTTCTCCATTACCATGCTGCTCAGGAGCTGATGCAAGACGACCAGCAATAGGGTCAGATGCAGGAGGCGCGTGATATGCGAGCGCGTCGGCGACATGGGGCAGGTTCCTTCTTTATTTCGTCAGTTGTTTCGGCGAGACGGTTGTCCCCTCCCCAGGCCAGACTAATTCGCGAAAGCCTCGTGGCACGATCGGCAATCGCCGCGCGCCTGCATGAAATGACTCTTCGCGCGGTCCTTGGCGCCGAGCGATTGCAACGTCGCGGCGACGTCGGCCTCGAACTGGGAAAACCGGCTTTTGATGTCGCGCGCCTGGGCGCTCGCGCCGGTCATTCCCGCCTCGACGTCTTGCGAATCCGCGACGAGAGAACCGAGGATCCGGCGCAGCTCCGCCTCGTCGTAGGGCGCCGCGCCGCTCAGCATCGGCTCCGCCCTCGCGACCTCGGCCTTCCAATTCTTCATGAGCGGCTTCAGTCGCGGCGCGGCGACGGCCGTCGTCGCGGCGCAGAGGCCGATGACGACGAGAACGGCGGCGGCAAAGGGGTTCATCTAGGGCTCCGCGTCGTGAACGTGCGGCCTTTCGTTTGCCAGCGCGCAATGGCGGGAAATAGGCGGCCGATATACGCTTTCGTAATGCGCTGTTCGTTCGCTCCGCCGCTGCCTGACGCGCCCAGCGGCGGCGCGCTCACGCCGTTGACCCCGGCTCGCGCCCACTCTAGAGACGGCGCGGCGGAGAGAGGTCCATGGCGGTCATTGTCGCCTTCGGCAATTCCAATACGTGGGGTTACGACCCAAAGAGCGCGACCCGTTTCGCTCCCGATGTCCGCTGGACGGGCGTCATGCAGCGCGAACTCGGCGCCGACCATCGCGTCATCGAGGAGGGCCTCAACGGCCGCACCACGGTTTTCGACGATCCGATCGAGCCGGATCGGCGCGGCGCGGACTATCTGCCGCCGTGCCTGAGGAGCCACGCGCCGCTCGATCTCGTCATCATCGCGCTCGGCTGCAACGACATGAAGAAGCGCTTCTCCGCCTCGCCCGGCGACATCGCCAACGGGGCGGAGCGATTGATCCGCATCGCGCGCGCCGAATCGGTCGGACCTGGCGGCGCGCCGCCTGCAATTCTGCTCGTCGCGCCGCCGCCGATGGCGAAGCTGACAGACTTCGCGGAGATGTTCGAAGGCGCAAGCGAAAAATCGCTGGTCCTCGCCCGGCGCTATCGCGACGTCGCCGAGCGGCAAAACGTCGGTTTCGTCGACGCGGGTGAGTTCGTCGCCTGCTCGGACCTCGACGGCATCCATCTCGAGGCCGATTCTCACGCCATCCTCGGCCACGCGATGGCCGAAGCCGTGCGGATCGTCCTCGGTTAAACCGCATTTGACGGCAAGCGCGCCTGCGGCGCCGCGGAAGCGATGAATCAGCGCGAAACTCCAGGGAAAACCGCGTCGGGCCCGTGGCTCGCGCGCGAGATCGCCGCGACCCTGGCGTTGAGCGGACCGATCGTGCTGACCAACATCGCCGTCAATTTCATGACGACGACCGACGTCATGCTGCTCGGCTGGCTTTCGCCGAAGGCGCTCGCCGCCGGCGCGCTCGGCTACAATCTCTACATGCCGTTGTTCCTGTTCTGCGTCGGCGT
The DNA here is from genome assembly GCA_963842835.1 of uncultured Alphaproteobacteria bacterium. Classification (GTDB taxonomy): domain Bacteria; phylum Pseudomonadota; class Alphaproteobacteria; order Rhizobiales; family Beijerinckiaceae; genus Roseiarcus. Next base: position 32,847 of record CAWJIB010000005.1, read on the forward strand.
GATCGGCGCCGTCGCGCCGATCGCCGCTAGCCTCGTGGGCGCCGATTCCGGCGACGTGGGCGGGCTGCGGCGCGCTTGCCATCAGGCGCTCCTCAGCGCTTTCGTCCTGGCGCTGCCGGCTTGGGCGATCCTGTGGAACGCCAAGGCAATTCTGCTGGCGATCGGCGAGCCGCCGGACCTCGCGGCGCAGGCGGAGCTCTACATGCACGGCCTGCAATGGGCGCTGGCGCCCGCGCTGCTCTATTTCGCCGGGCGTTCGGTGTTCGCGGCGCTCGGTCGCACCGCGCCGACGCTGATCGCCGGGCTCGTCGCGGTCGTCTTCAACGCCGGCGCCAATTACGCGCTGATCTTCGGCCATTTCGGCGCGCCGGCCTGGGGCGTGTTCGGCTCAGGCGTCGCTACGAGCCTGTCGCAGTCCGTCATGCTGCTTGTGCTCGTCTTCTATTCCCTCATTGATCCGCATTTACGCCGCTATCGGCTGTTCTTCGGCCTCTGGCGGCCCGATTGGCGCGCCTTCGCCCGCCTGTGGCGCCTCGGCCTGCCGATCGGCGCGACGATCGCGGCGGAAATCTCGATCTTCGCCGCGGCGGGACTGGCAATGGGGCTGATCGGCCCCGCTTCGCTCGAGGCGCATGCGATCGTGCTGCAGATCGCCTCGACCGCGTTCATGGTTCCGCTCGGCCTCGGCCAGGCCGCGAGCGTGCGCGTCGGCCATGCCTTCGGCGCGCGCGACGCGTCCGCCGTCGCGCGCGCGGGCTGGATCGCGTTTCTCGTCACGATGGCTTATGTCGCCCTCTCCGCCTCGACGATGCTCGCGACGCCGCGGCTGCTCATCGCGCCCTTCCTGACCGTCGACGCGCCGGAAAACGCCGAAATCGTCACGCTCGCGCTTTCCTTCCTGCGCGTCGCCGCCATCTTCCAGATGTTCGACGGCGCGCAGGCCGCGCTCGCCAACATGCTGCGCGGCGTCCACGATTCGCGCTGGCCGATGATGATGGCGCTCGTCGGCTATTGGGCGATCGGCGCGCCGGTCGGCCTTGCGCTGGCCTTCGCGACGCCGCTGCGCGGCCTCGGCCTGTGGATCGGCCTCGCCTGCGGCCTTGCGGCGGTCGCGCTGCAATTGCTGTGGCGCTGGCGCGGCAAGGCGCGGCGCGGGTTTTTCTGAAGGCGGTCGCGCCCGGAGGAACCGCGTTGACGCCCCCTCCTCGCGGGCCTTAAGCCTGAGCTCGGCGGCAAGCCGCGCCCGCCGACCGGAGAAGGCCATGGCCGCCAAACCGACCCCGCTGATCATTGACGTCGACACCGGCATCGACGACGCGTTCGGACTGCTTTACGCCTGCGCCTCTCCGCGCGCGCGCGTGCTCGGCGTCTCGACCGTCGCCGGCAATGTCGATCTCGTCCGCGCGACGCGCAACACCCGCGCCGTGCTGGCGCTGGCGGGGCGCGCCGACATCCCCGTCTGGCCGGGCTGCGCGTCCCCGATACTGCATGCGCCGGCGGACGCCAGAATCGTGCACGGCGTCACGGGGCTCGGCTACGCCGTCCTGCCCGATCCGCCGCGCCAGGACGACGCGCCGAACGCCATCGACGAGATCGTCGCCCACGCCCATGCCTCGAAGGGCGAATTGGTTCTCGTCGCCACCGGCCCGCTCACCAATATCGCGCTCGCGCTCATGCGCGAGCCGGCGTTGCCCCGGCTCGTCGCGCGCCTCGTGCTGATGGGCGGCGCCTATCGCGAGGCCGGCAACGTCACGCCGGCCGCGGAGTTCAACATCTGGCACGATCCGGAAGCGGCGCGCGTCGTCTTTCGCGCCTTCGGCGCCGAAGGCGCCGCGCCGCTCGTCGCCGTCGGCCTCGACGTGACGCGGCAGACGCGGCTCGTTCCCGCGGATCTGGCCGCGCTCGCCGAGCGCTGCGCCGGCCTGGCCGGCGCGCCGGCGCTGCTGCGTTTCCTCGAGGACGCGGCGCGCCATTATTTCGACCTCATGGAGAAATGGTATGGCGCGCGCCTCGTCATCATGCACGATCCGCTCGCCATCGCCGCCGCGATCGACCCGTCGCTCATCGCGACGCAGAGGGTCGCGGTCGACGTGGAGACGGCGGGCGTCCTGACCAGCGGCATGACCGTCGCCGACTGGCGCGGCGTCTGGAAGCGCGCGCCCAACGCCGATGTGGCGATCGCCGTCGAGGCCACGCGCTTCCGCGCGGAATTTCTCGATGCGATGGAGCGGCTGGCGCGAGGCTAGCCCCCTCTCCCGCAAGGGCAGAAGGCTATCGCCGCTTCAGCCGATCTGGCCGACCACGCGCGAATGATCGCGCACGGTCACATAGCGTTTGGGCCGGTCCTCTTCGATCGGCGCGGCGGGCGCGAGCGAGGGCAGAAAGTAGTTGTCGCTGGCGTCGTCGTTGACGAGCGAGACTTCCCCGGCCAGGATCGCGCCGCCCTCCGCCCAGAACGCGTGCGCGACGAAGGGCTCGAGCACGAGGCTCTCGCCCGGCTCCAAGCCGACGCGGTCGCCGGGATGGAGATCGAGCGTCTTGACGTCCTTGAGAACGCGGAAGCGTTCTTTCAGCGGGACGCCGGCGCGGTCGACCTTGAACAATTCGACGACGAAGCGCGCGCCGCCGCGGTTCACGATGTCTTCGGTCTTGACGATGTGATAATGATGGGGCGTGCGCTGGCCGTCCTCGGCCATCAGGGCTTTTTCGGCGTAGAGGCGGCCGCGCCCGTTCGCCAGCTGTCGCCAGTCGCCCATGCGCAGGGTGAAGACGCTTAAGCCGTCGCTGGCGTAGGCGCCGGGCTTGAACTCGACGATGTTCCAGCCGAGGCCTCCTTGCGCGATGCGTCGCGCAGCGCCCGCGTCGGCGCGGTAATCGTCTTCGCTCCACAGCGCGAAAGGCGGCAGCTTGACGCCGTGACGCTCGCAGAGCGTCGCCATCGCGTCGATTCGGGAATCCACAAACGAACGTTTCATCGCCTCGCCCCGATCTAGGCCTTCGCTTTGGCTTCCCTTGCGCGTTCGACGCCCTCGAGAACGATCCGCCGCGCTTCCTCGGCGTCGCCCCAGCGAACGATCTTGACCCATTTGTTCGGCTCGAGATCCTTGTAATGGGCGAAGAAATGCTCGATCTGCTTCAGCGTGATCTCCGGCAGATCGGTGAAATTGGCGACGCCCGCATAGCGCTGCGTGAGCTTGGCCGCCGGCACGGCGAGAAGTTTCTCGTCGCCGCCCCCTTCGTCCTCCATGAAAAGCACGCCGACGATCTTGCAGCTCATGACGGCGCCGGGAATGATCGCGCGGGTGTTGGCGACGATGACGTCACAGGGATCGCCGTCGTCTGACAGCGTGTGCGGGATGAAGCCGTAATTGCCGGGATAGCGCATCGACGTATAGAGGAAGCGGTCGACCGTCAGCGCCCCGCTCGCCTTGTCCATTTCGTATTTGATCGGCTCGCCGCCGATCGGCACCTCGATCACGACATTGACTTCGCCCGGCGCGTTCTTGCCGATCGAGACCGCATCCAAATTCACGCGTTTGCTCCGAGATCAAGGGGTCAGCGCGCGAAAGGCGCGCGGCTCCTCTTAACCGCGAACCGCCGGTCAATCAAAGCCGAAAGCGATGCGTTCGCGCGTTTCCGTCCCGAATTGCTCCGGCGCGCGCCGCACGACGCGCCCCCCGAGCCGGCGATAAAAGCCGAGCGCGCGTTCGTTGCCCGCGAGCGCCCAGACCACGAAGGACGAATAGCCGTGCGCCGCCAGATCGCGCTGCGCCGCCTCGAACATCCGTCTGCCGAGGCCGCCGCCTTGATACTCCGGCGCGAGATAGAGCTCGAAAATCTCGCCGCCGTAATTGAGCGAGGGCACCCGACTGCGCCCATAGCTGGCGTAGCCCGCCACCTTGTCGGCGAAGTCGAGCACGATCAGAGGCGTGCCGCCTGCGATTGCGCTGCGCCACCAAACGGGGCCGCGACGCAGGATCATCCGCTCGAGCTCGCGGCCGGGAATCACGCCGCGATAGGCGTCGCGCCACGCCGCGTCGTGCACGCTCGCGATTTCGCTCTCGTCGCCGAGGCGCGCGGTGCGAATGGATATGACCGTCTCGACCATGAGGCAAGGTTACGTCCGCCCGCGCCCGCCCCGCAAGACCTTGACAAGGCGCCATCGGAACATTTTTGCATCGCGAGGCCGAAACGCGGCAAACGCCTCGGGCGCCATTTTGCTGTCGGATTTTCGCGAGATGGATGCTATTTGCGATTGGCTTCGTGTCGGGAGACGGATTGATGGCCTTGCGGCGGTTGGCCCTGCGGGCGACGCGCGCCCTCGGCGTCGGCGCGGTTGTCTTGTCGCTGGCTTCTGTCGGCGCGCGCGCCGATATGCTCCATGCGACCTATAGCGTTTCGTTGATCGGCTTGCCGATCGGCGTCGCCAACGTCAACGCCACGCTCACGCCGAACAGCTATGCGATCGACGCCACGGCCAAGCTTTCCGGCCTTGCCAGCATGATCTCCCGTTCGCGCGGCGCCTCGACGGGTCACGGGGCGATCGTCGACAACCACGTCGTGCCCGCGACATTCGCGACGACCGCCTCGAATGCCTCGATGACGCGTACGATCCGCATGTCGCTCGCCGCCAATGCAGTGACCGGCGTCGACATTTCGCCGCCCTACGAGGACAAGCCCGACCGCATTCCCTTGTCCGACAGCGACAAGCACGGGGTCGTCGATCCCATCGGCGCCTTCGTCATCCCCGCCCCGCCCAAGGGGCCACTCATCGGACCGGCCTCGTGCGACCGCACGATTCCCATCTTCGACGGCTACACCCGCTTCGACGTCAATTTGACCTACGTCGGCCAGCGCGACGTTTCGGCCAAGGGCTACAACGGCCCGGTGGCGGTCTGCGCCGTGCGCTACGTGCCGATCGCCGGCCATCGGCGCGATCGTCCCGCAACGAAATTCATGGCCGAAAACACGGATCTCGAAGTCTGGCTGGCGCCGATCGACGGCGCGCGCGTGCTGATGCCGTTCCGCGTCTCCGTGCGCACGATGATCGGCACGACCGTGATCGAAGCGTCCGAATTCAGCGTCGCCGCGAAATAACCGGGCTTTTCGCGGTTCAGTTGAAGTCGTCGGGCGCGAAGGGCATCGGCAGGACGCCGACGCCGTCCTCGATCAGCGCCTCGACTTCCGCTCGGCTCGCCTGACCGCGGATGGCGCGCTCCGGCGCCTCGCCGCTAGAGATCGCACGCGCGACCTCGGGAAACTTCGCGCCGACGTCCTCGGTGTGGGCCTCGATCTCGCGCCGCAAGTTCCGCACCGCCTCGCGGAGCGCGCGCTGGCGCGGGTCGATGAGCGCGACGGGAACCGCCGCCGGCGCGCTCGCCTCGCGTTCGGGTCGCCCGGCGCCGAGAACGGCCGGCGCCATGATCGCCTTGGCGACGCGCGTCGAGCTGCATTCCGGGCAGGCGATCAGGCCGCGCCGCGCTTGCTTCTCATAAGCCGCGCCGTCGGGAAACCAGCTTTCGAAGCCGTGGCCTTTATCGCAGGCAAGCGCGAATTTTATCATCGTTCATCCCGCGAGCAGCGCGTCGAGCCGCCCCGCGCCCTCGAGATCGTAGAGGTCGTCGCAACCCCCGACATGCTCGGCGCCGATGAAAATTTGCGGCACGGTCGACCGTCCGCCCGCCTTGAGAGCCATCGCGGCCTGGCCCGCGCGATCGCCGTCGACGCGGATTTCCTCGAACGGCGCGCCCTTGCGCCGCAGAAGATCTTTGGCGGCGTGGCAATAGGGGCAGCTCGATTTGGTGTAGATGACGATCGGCGGCAAGGCGAAATCACTCCTTCAGAGCCTAACGGCTGGCGTTCGACCACTATATGGGACGTCACGCGCCTGTCACAACCCGAGCGAAGACGACGAGGTCGACCTCAACCGCCCCGGCGCGCAGCAACGCCCGCGCGGCGGCGTTGGCGGTGGCGCCGGAGGTCAGCACGTCGTCGACGAGCGCGATCCGCCGCCCTTTCACGCGCGCCCCCGGCGGAGCGCGAAAAGCCCCCTGCACGTTCTGAGCGCGCTGCTCGCGGCTGAGGCCGACCTGGCTGCGCGTCGCTTTGACGCGGGCGAGAAGCTGCGGCTCGAACGGCTTGCCGGTCCGGCGGGCGATCGCGCGCGCCAGCGCCGCCGCCTGATTGAACCGCCGCGTCCACAGCCTGAGCGCGTGCAGCGGCACGGGAACGATCGCGTCCGCCTCGGCCAGCACGTCGGCGCCCGCTCTGGCCATCCAGGCCCCGAGCGGCCCTGCGAGTTCGCCGCGATCGGAATATTTGAGCCGATGCACGAGGCGGCGCGCCGGCCCGTCCTCGAAGCGCGCGACGGCGCGCGCGCGACGGAAGACCGGCGGATCGGCGATCGCCTGCGGCGACAGCAAGCCCTCGCCCAGATCCTGCTCGAAGGGCGTGCCGAGCCGCTCGCAAAACGGACGCTCGATGAAACGCATCGCCCGCCAGCAGGCCGGACAAAGCGCATCCGCCTGTCCCGTCGCCGCGCGGCAGGCCAAGCACGTCGGGGGATAGAGCGCGTCGAGCGCCGCGCGGCCGAAGCCGGCAAGCAGATCGCGCAGCCGGGCCCGCAGCGCGACAGGCGCGTCGAATTCGGCGTCGCTGGCGAAGGGCGAGCTCATGCCGGCGAATAAAGCAGGAATTTTGCGACAGAGAAATGGAATTTGCGCCAAAATTTCGGCCTGCCGCCGAGTTCGCGGCGCGCCTGCGACGCCGCCGGCGATTGTTCCCGCGGTCGAACTCGAGACTATCCCTTGATGCAGATCAGCGGCCGCAAGCGCGCCACCCTGCGAGCGAGCCCGGCGCGCTCCGCCGCGGCCACGACGGCGTCGACATCCTTATAGGCGCCGGGCGCTTCCTCGGCCACGCCGCGCGTCGAAGGCGAGCGGATCACAATCCCGCGCGACGCGAGATCGTCGACAATCTGTCGCCCGCTCCATTGCCTCAGCGCCGCATGGCGCGAGATCGCCCGGCCGGCGCCGTGGCAAGCCGACGAGAACGCCTTGGCTTCGCTCGTCGCTTCGCCGACGAGCACATATGAGCCTGTCCCCATGCTGCCGCCGATAAGCACGGGTTGGCCGATGGAGCGCAGCGCCGCCGGCAGGCTCTCATGGCCGGGCCCGAAGGCTCGGGTTGCGCCCTTGCGATGAACAAACAGGTCGCGTCGCTTGCCGTCGACGAGGTGAGGCTCGACCTTGCACGTGTTGTGCGAGACGTCGAAAAGAAGACGCAGGTCGCAGTTCGGAAAGAAGTGAGTGAAAACGCGCCGAGCGTAGTGACCGAGAATCTCGCGATTGGCCAGCGCGCAATTGACCCCCGCCCGCATGGCGCCGAGATAGCGTCGGCCGACCTCGGAATTGATCGGGGCGCAGGCCAGTTCGCGGTCGGGAAGCTCGATGCCCGCCCCCTTCGCCGCTACGAGCATTTCCTTCAGGAACTCGGTTCCGATCTGATGGCCGAGGCCTCGCGAGCCGCAATGAATCGTGACGACGGCGTCGTCGCGCGCGAGCCCGAAGACGTCGGCGGTGGTCGCGTCGAATATCTCGGCCACCGCCTGGACCTCGAGATAGTGATTGCCGGAGCCCAGCGTTCCCATTTCGCGGCGCTGGCGTTCCTTGGCGTGGTCGGAAACGAATTCCGGCCGGGCGCCGGCCATCCGCCCGTCTTCCTCGATCCGTTCAAGGTCGCGCGTCGCGCCCCACCCGCGCTCCACCGCCCATTGGGCGCCGCCGGCGAGCATGGCGTCCATCTCGCCCGCGTCGAGCGTGATCGCCCCCTTGCTGCCGAGGCCGGCCGGGATCTGCTGAAATAGCAACTCGGCAAGCGACTTCTGCACGAGAACGATGTCGGAGGCCGGCAGCCCGGTCAGCATCGTGCGCACGCCGCACGAGATGTCGAAACCCACGCCGCCCCCGGACACGACTCCGCCGCGATCCGCGTCGAACGCCGCGACGCCGCCAATCGGGAAGCCATACCCCCAATGCGCGTCCGGCATGACATACGAGGCCTGCACGATCCCCGGCAGGGTCGCGACGTTCACGGCCTGTTCGCCAACCTTATCGTCCATGTCCGCGATTAGGGCCTCGTCGGCGTAGATGATCGCCGGGACGCGCATGGCCCCCGTTGGTTCGATGCGCCATGTCGTGGGATCAACGCGAGTGAAGCGGCCTGGGTCCATTGCCGATCTCCGTCACACGTCCACGATGCACGCGGCCGACCACGCGCCGTCGGCCTCCCTAGCGACCTTCAGCTCGGTGTATGTCGCGCCCTTCGGCTCACACGCCGGTGCGTGCCGCGCGACGTCGATCGGCTCGCCCCACAGCATTCCCACGAGGCGAGCGCCTTCGATCCGAACGGCGAAACGACCAAACAGCATCTTCCGCACCGCCATTTCATAAATGATGGCGTTGAGCCATTCGACGAAAAGAAGTTCGACGTCCGGCGCCTCGCAGGTCACGCGAACGGATTCTCTCGGCTCCACCTGCGCATGGGTGACGACCGCGGTCAGAGCCTGGGCCGCCGCCTCGAAGGCTTCCGCGAGCGTCGCGCCCCGCCCTCGCAGCCCCACATCGGCGCCATGCGGAAAGTGTTCCCACTCGCCTCTTCGCTCAACCGGCGGCGCCGAACAGTTTAGAGCCATGCGCGCTTCGTGCCGACCTCGTCAATCTCGCCTTCAATGACCGCCGCGCAGGGCCCTCGACCGTGATCGAGGGTCGGAGCCCCGCGCTTGCGTGGCCAAGCAAAGGACCTGAACCAAACCGCGGATCACTGTTGAAACGCTATAACGACGAGCGCCCGAGCCCGTTGACTCACGTCAAGCCGGCGATGCGAATTTCGGCGGAGATATCGAGCAATTTCGCGATCGCGAATTCGACTGTGACCAATAATAGCCAGAATTAGCCGTGTCTCACCGGAAGCGGCGAGGAAGCGCGACGTCGCACGGAGGGCGTCGTCGCGCCTTTGGCGGTCAGTTAGGCTTAGGCCGCGCGTCCCGCCTGCGTCGCCTTGGCGACTTCGTTGATGCGGCCGGTCTTTACGTCATAGATATAGCCGTAGATCGGAATATTCTTGGGAACCAGCGGGTGCTCCCGAATGCGGCGCACGTCCTGAAGAACGCTTTCCTCTTGCGAACTGATTGTATACCATTTGATGAAATGGCCCGCCGCGCAGCCGCCGCCATGTTGCGGGTTGGACCATTGCTTCCCATCGAAGTTAGCCGTCGCAAGATTGTCGTCTAGCAAGTCCGCCATCACGCCATCGCTAAACAACTCCATCCCGCAATTTGTGTGATGGACCACGAACCATTCCATTGTAGCGAGCAATTTGTGAGAAATTACCAACGACCGAATGGCGTCGTCGGTCGCCCGTCCACCGGCGTTGCGAATGACATGCGCATCGCCTTCGGAAAGGCCGGCGTATTTCGCCGGATCAAGCCGCGCGTCCATGCAGGTCAGGATGGCGAAGCGCCGCGCGGGTGGCAAAGCGAGCTGACCCTTGTCGCCAAAGCCCGCGACATACTTGGCGTTGGACGCCAAAACCTCTTCGTGAATCTTGCTGGCCATGTGTTCCTCCCGTGTTCTGGCCGACATCTTTTCCGGAGTTCCCCGGATAGCGGCCTATTACTTTTTTATTCTGCCTCGGCTCGTTCGGCGGAGCAAGCCTAACCCGCTTACGAAAAGTATAGACCGATATTCGCCGCGTGACCGCCTTGTCGAGATCTCGGTGGACGAGGGACCCGGCGTTGGAGGTAACGACCGAACCGCGAAACTGGAGCGCAATCGACGATCGAAATCGAGCCCGGCGACGTCCTCGCACAATTCACCCGCCGGGTCCGCGATGACATCAGCCTTCAAATCAGCGTAACATATTGATCAATATACGGAACTCTCAGCCGCCAGACCAGCAATCAGCGACTCGTTTGGCGAATATTGGTTCTGAAGCGCTTTTCCGATCGTGGCGACGCGGCGCGCCCACCTTTACGCATGGCGCCCGTCCGCGCCATAACAGCGCCGTGCCCGCCCCCGCCCCGCCCCCCGCCCTGTTCGACCGTGCGCTGCTCGCCGCGCGGCTCGAGCGCGCCTGTCGCGCGGCGCCCGCCAACCCCGGCGCCGACTTCCTGCTGCAGGGCGCCGCCGAGGAGCTGAGCGATCGCCTGAGCCTGGTGCGCCGCGTCTTCGCCGTGGCGGCGGACGTTGGCTCGCCGGGGCCGCACGCGGCCGAGACGCTCGCGGCGCGAAGCGGGGGCGGAATGACGCTACGCCTCGCGCCATTGCCGTCCGCCGTCGGGCGCGGCGACTATTTCAGCGCCGTCGGCGACCTCGAACGCCTGCCGCTGGCGGGCGAGAGCTGCGATCTCATCGTGTCCCTGATGGCGCTGCATCACGTCAACGACCTGCCGGGCGCGCTGATCCAGATCCGCCGTGCGCTGAGGCCGGACGGGCTTTTCCTGGGCGCCCTCTGCGGCGGCGACACGCTGACCGAATTGCGCCAGAGCCTGACGATCGCCGAGAGCGAAATCCTCGGCGGCGCCGCGCCGCGCGTCGCTCCTTTCGCCGACGTGCGCGCGCTCGGAAGCCTGATGCAACGCGCCGGATTCGCGCTGCCGGTTGTCGACGCCGATTCCCTCGTCGCGCGCTATGACGATCTCTTCGCGTTGATGCGCGACCTCAGGGCCTTCGGGGCGACCAACGCCTTGATCCTGCGCAGCCGCAAGCCGCTGCGCCGCGCCGTGCTCCTGCGCGCGGCTTCGGTCTATGCCGAGCGCTTCGCCGACTCCGACGGGCGCCTGCGCGCCACCTTCGAGACGATCTGGCTCACCGGCTGGGCGCCGCACGAAAGCCAGCCCAAGCCGCTGAAGCCCGGCTCGGCCGCGATGCGCCTCGCCGACGCGCTCAATGCGCGCAAAGGCGATCCGTGATTCCCTGGCTCTTGCTCGCCAAGGCGACGATCCCCGGCGGGGGCGGAGACCTCCGCCTGATGCGACGGGGCGCCGAATTCTCGATCAGGCTCGGCGCCAACGAATTGATGAACAGCCGCCTCTTCGGTTCGGAGGAGGCGCTCGCCGCCATAGCCTGTGCAAGAATAAGCGCCCGCGCCCGGCCGCGCGTCCTGATCGGCGGGCTGGGGATGGGCTTCACCCTGCGCGCCGCGCTCGACGCGCTCGACGCTTCTGCGCGCGTCGAAGTCGCCGAACTCATCCCAGCCGTCCTGCAATGGGCGCAAGGACCGATGGCGGAGATCTTCGGGGGCTCGCTCGACGATCCGCGCGTCGGCGTCGAACTCGCCGACGTCGCCGGCGTCATCGGCGCCGCCGTCGCGGCCTACGACGCGATTCTGCTCGACGTCGACAATGGTCCGCAAGGACTGACCCGCGCAGCCAACGATCGGCTCTACGACGCGCGCGGGCTCGCCGCCGCGCGATCGGCGCTGCGCCCCGGCGGCGTCTTGGCCGTATGGTCCTCGGGGCCCGACCGGCGGTTCACCCAAAGGCTTCGCGACGCCGGCTTGGCGACCGAGGAAGTCGCCGTGCGCTCGCGCGGCGCGCGCGGCGGCGCGCGGCACAGGATCTGGGTTGCGACCCGTCCCGAGCGAGGATGACGCTTTGTGCGGCAAGCTGGACGCCGGCGCGAATCGGCATAAGATCGCCATCGGTTCGGCGCTCAGCGCGCGGCCGACGGGGATCGCCGGAGGAGAAGAAGCGGTGCAGAAGAAGCAAAGCCGTTTGAACGCAGCCTGGCGGCGCTGGGGGGCGCGGGATCGGTTGGTGCGCGCGATGATCGTCAATTGGGCGTTCGGCATGGCGATCGGGGTGTTTTGCGCGCTTCTGATCCTTGCGTTCGATTTCTTCGGTCTTCGATCGCTGCTCTGGCGCTCGGACGCGCTGATTCCCGGCATCGCCATGCTTTGCGCCGCCTTCGCCTTCACCTTCGGCGGCCTCGTCTGCGCCGCGGCGGTGATGAGCTTCGGCGACGACGATTTTAAGGGGAAGCCGGGAGGCCTGCGCTCGAGATCGGCGCCTCGGTCGCCGCTGAGGCCCGCGCCCGTCGCCATCGACCCGCCGCGCCGCCGCGCCTGACCGCCGCGCGAGAGGCCGAGACCGCCGACCCGAGCCAAGAGATCGAGCAGCGATGGAAATTCGTTTTGACGGCCGCGTCGCAATCGTCACCGGCGCCGGCGGCGGCCTCGGGCGCTGTCATGCGCTCGGCCTGGCCGCGCGCGGCGCGAGGGTCGTCGTCAACGACCTGGGATCCGGCGGCGTTCCTCCGCAATCGGCGCTCCGCGTGGCCGAGGAAATCGAACGCGCGGGCGGCCTCGCCGTCGCCGACGGCGCCGACGTCTGCGATCCGGCGCAGGTCGAAGCGATGGTGAGGGGCGCGCAGGAGCGATGGGGCGGCGTCGGCATTCTCGTCGCCAACGCCGGCGTCTTGCGCGACAAGACTTTCGCCAAGATGGAGCTCGCCGATTTCGAGCGCGTCGTGAACGTGCATCTCATGGGTTCGGCGATCTGCGCCAAGGCGGTCTGGGCGGGCATGCGCGAGCGCAATTACGGCCGCATTGTCTTCACCTCGTCGGCGTCCGGCATTTACGGCAATTTCGGCCAGGCCAACTACGGCGCGGCGAAGGCTGCGATGATCGGCCTGATGAACGTGCTGCACCTCGAAGGCGCCAAGAACGACATCCGCGTCAACGTGCTTGCGCCGACCGCCGCCACCGCGATGACCGCCGGGCTGCTGCCGCCCGAAGCCGCCGCGCTGCTGACCCCGGAATCGGTGACGCCCGGGGTGCTGTTTCTCGTCAGCGAGCGGGCGCCCTCGCGCGTCATTCTCGGCGCCGGCGCCGGGGTCTTCGCCGTCACCCACATCGCCGAGACGCCGGGGGTCTATCTCGACGAGGCCGAGCGCACGCCCGAGACGATCGCGGCGCGCTTTGCCGAGATCGCCGATCGCAGCGTCGCGGTTCCCCTGGAAAACGCCTTCGCGCAGACTTTCAAATTCGCCGCCGCCGCTGCCAAGGCGAAGGGCGTCGCAACGCCGAAATAGGAGCTGGACAATGCGTGAAGCTGTTATCGTTTCCACGGCGCGGACGCCGATCGGCAAGGCCTATCGCGGCGCGTTCAACGACACGCCGGGCCAGACGCTGGGCGGCCACGCGATCGCCGCCGCGGTCGGGCGCGCCGGCGTCGCCGGGGCGGAGATCGACGACGTCGTGATGGGCGCGGCGTTGCAGCAAGGGGCCACCGGCTCGAACGTCGCGCGCCAATGCGCGTTGCGCGCGGGGCTGCCGACCAGCGTCGCGGGCATGTCGGTCGACCGGCAATGCGCCTCGGGCCTGATGGCGATCGCGATCGCCGCCAAGCAGATCGTCGCCGACGGCATGCAAATCGTGGTCGGCGGCGGCCTCGAGTCGATCTCGCTGGTGCAGAACGACCATATGAATCGCTATCGCGCGGCCGATCCCTGGCTTCTCCAGCATCGCGACGACGTCTACATGTCGATGCTGGAGACGGCCGAGATCGTCGCCGAGCGCTACCAGATCTCGCGCGAGCGGCAGGACGAATATTCCCTGCAATCGCAGCAGCGCACCGCGCGGGCGCAGGCCGAGGGGCGCTTCGACGCGGAAATCGTTCCCCTGCCGAGCGTGATGAAGGTCGTCGACAAGGCGAGCGGCGAAACGCACGACAAGCCGGTCACGCTGATGCGCGACGAAGGCAATCGCGCCGACACGACGCTCGCCGGGCTCGCGGCCCTCAAGCCGGTCTTCGCGGGCGGGCGGCGGTTGAAGGACGGCGGATCGTTCATCACCGCCGGCAACGCCTCGCAATTGTCGGACGGCGCCAGCGCTTGCGTGCTGATGGAGGCTAAGGAGGCGCGCCAGCGCGACCTCGAACCGCTGGGGATCTATCGCGGCATCGCGGTCGCCGGCTGCGATCCCGACGAGATGGGGATCGGCCCGGTGTTCGCCGTGCCGAAACTCTTGAGCGCGCACGGCCTGAAAGTCGACGACATCGGCCTGTGGGAATTGAACGAAGCCTTCGCCGTGCAGGTGATCTATTGCCGCGACCGGCTCGGCATCGACAACGACAAGCTCAACGTCAACGGCGGCGCGGTCGCGATCGGCCATCCCTATGGCATGAGCGGCTCGCGGCTCGTCGGCCATGCGCTGATCGAAGGCAAGCGGCGCGGCGTCAAATACGTCGTGACGACGATGTGCGTCGGCGGCGGCATGGGCGCGGCGGGGCTGTTCGAGGTGGCGTAAGGGGCGAGACGGCGCTAGCGCTTGGCGATGACGCGTTGCGCGCGCGCCGCCGATCCCGTCACCACGACCCCGCACAGCACGCAGGCCAGGCCGATCCACGACGAGGCGCCGATGGGCTCGCCGAGCGTCCAGGCGCCCGCCAGCAGCCCGAGGCACGGCACCATGTAATTGTTGAGCGCCGCAAAGGTCGCGCCCGCGCTGGCGATCAGCCGAAAATAGACGAAATAGGCGAGCGCGGTGTTGAACAGCCCGAGCGCGCAAAGCGCGGCGAGCGGACCGAGCGGCGTCGCCGTGAGCGCGGCCGGCGACGGCGAGCCGTCCATCGCCAGAACGAGGACGAGCAAAATCCCGGCCGAGACCGCCATCGAGCCCGTCGCGGCCATCGCGGCCCCGATCTCGCGCGAAACAGGGCGCGACAACAGCGCGCCCGTCGCATATCCCAAGGCCGCGAGCAGCGCCAGAGCGCGGCCGAGGCCCGGCGCGGACGCGGTCGCGGCGGCCGCCGAGCCGAGCGGCGAAGCGAGCGAAATGGCGACGCCGATAAGGCCGAGCGCGAGCCCCAACGCGGCGCGCGCGTTCCACACCTCGCCCAGCGCGAACAGCCGGGCGATGACGAAGGTGAAGATCGGCACGCCGCCCATCATCAGCGCCATGTCGGCGCTGGTGGTGAGATGCGCGGCGACGCCGAACAGCAGGAAGGGCAGAACCTGGCCGGAAAGCGACATCGCCGCCATCTGGCCCCACAGGCGCGGCGAGCGCGGCCAGCGCAACCGCATCGCTAGCGCCGCGGCGACGAGCGCCGCGGCGGCGATCCCGGCGCGGCCGAACGCGAAACCGGCCGAATCGAACGCCCGCGACGCGATCTTGATGAGCAGGAACGACGAGCCCCACAGCAGCGTGAGGAAGGCGAGCATGACGTACGGCAAAGGGGAACCTGTCGGGCGGGGGCGCGCACCGCTAGCAAGGCGTCGCCAGCTTGGCAAATGCGGCCGCCTCGATTGCTTGCGAGACTCCTCGCCGCGCCGAGGCTAGGATCGAAGCCTCGCAACGACGGCGGGAGGCGGATCATGGATCATCGCGCGGTCTGTTTCGTCATCATGCCGTTCGGCCGCAAGCCCGACGCAGCGGGGCGGACAGTGGATTTCGACCGCATTTACGCCGAGGTGATCGGGCCCGCCGTCGCGGCGGCGGAGCTCGCGGCCGTGCGCGCCGACGAGGAGCAGGGCGCAGGCTTCATCCATAAATTGATGTACGAGCGCATCCTGCTCAGCGAATTCGCCATCGCCGACCTCACCCTCCTCAACGCCAACGTCTATTACGAGCTCGGCATCCGCCACGCGACGCGCCCGGAGACGACGGTCCTGACGATGGCGCAAGGCTCCCCCCTGCCCTTCGACATCGGCCCGCTGCGCGCGCTGCCCTATGCGCTCGGCGAGGACGGCGCGCCGAGCGAGGCGGGCGCGGCGCGCGAGGCGCTGACGCGGCGGCTCGTCGAATCGCGCCAACACCGCGCCATGGACTCGCCGCTGTTCCAGTTGCTCGAGGGCTATCAGCCGGCGCCGATCGACCGCCTCAAGACCGACGTCTTCCGCACCCAGATCGCCTATGCCGAGACGCTGAAGAAGCGTCTGGCCGACGCGCGCGCCGACGGCGTCGCCGCGCTCGACGCCTTGCGCGACGACCTGGGCGCGATCGACACGACCGAGGCCGGCGTCGCCGTCGATCTGTTGCTCTCCTATCGCGCGCTCTCGCAATGGGGACGCATGGTCGATCTGTGCGCGCGGCTCGACAAGGCGCTTCAGCGCACCGCGCTGGTGCGCGAGCAATGGGCGCTCGCGCTGAACCGCCTCGGGCGGGACCGCGAAGCCGAGACGATGCTGAGCGAACTGATCGCCGAACGCGGGCCCTCGAGCGAGACCTGCGCGCTGCTCGGGCGGATCCATAAGGACCGCTGGGAGAAGGCGCTGAAGGCCGGGCGCGCCGCGGAGGCGCGCGGCCATTTGCGAAAAGCCATCGCCGCCTATCGTCAGGGCTTCGAGACGGATTGGCGCGACGCCTATCCCGGAATCAACGCCGTCACGCTGATGACGATCGCCGATCCGCACGACAAGCTCGCCAAGGAAATGGCGGGCGTCGTGCGCTACGCCGTGCGGCGGCGCCTCGCGCAAAAGCCCGATTATTGGGATCACGCGACGCTGCTCGAACTCGCCGTCGTCGAAAGCGACTGGGCCGCCGCCGAGGAGGCCCTCGCCGACGCGCTCGCCGCGCTCGACGAGGCCTGGAAGGCGGATACGACCGCCAACAACCTGCGGCTCATCGCCGACGCGCGGGAGGCCGCGGGCCTCGATGCGCGGGCGCTGCGCGCGATCATCGCCGAACTGCAGGCCCGCGCGCCGCCCAAGGCGTGAGCCGCGCCAGGCGCCGGCGCTGCGAACGCGGGCCGCGCCGTCGACTATTCCGATCCGTAATCCTGGGGCCGCATTTCAGCCGCGTTGGCCGGCGAAACCCGTCGGCGAGGGCGGCCGACGCGGATTCGTCGCCGAGGCGGTCGCCCTTGCAACCCTTTACGGAGATTGGACATGAAGCCTTTGTTCGCGCTCGCCGCCCTCGCCGTCGCTTTCGCCAGCCCCGCGCTGGCGGCGGGAAAATGCAGCAACGCGCCGAAATCGCAATGGCAGGAGAAATCCGCGCTCGAATTGCAGCTTCAGGCCGACGGCTACAAGGTCCGCCAGATCAAGACCGAAGGCGGCTGTTACGAAGTCTACGCGACCGACAAGGACGGCAAGCGCGCCAACATGGCCTTCAACGCGCAGACGCTCCAGAAACTCGACAACGCCGAGGCAGGCGAAAACTGATCGCCGCGGCACGGAGCCGAGCGCGGGAGACGGGAAGCGATGGTCCGCGTCTGGGATTCGTTCGTGCGCGTGTTCCATTGGAGTCTCGCGCTGAGCTTCGCCGTCGCCTGGCTCAGCGCGCAGGGCTGGGAAGACCTGCACGATTGGGCCGGCTATGCCGCCGGCGCGCTGGTGCTGGCGCGCGTCGCCTGGGGTTTTCTCGGCGCGCCCTATGCGCGCTTCGCGCAGTTCGTGCGCTCGCCGCGAACCGTCATCGCCTATCTCAAGGCGATCGCGACGGGCTCGGAGGCGCGCTTCATCGGCCATAATCCGGCCGGCGGCGCGATGATCGTGGCGTCGCTGATCGCCATGGCCGCGACCGCGACGACCGGCTGGATGCTCACCCTCGACGCGTTCTGGGGCGCGACCTGGGCGCAGAAGCTGCATTCCGTCGTCGCGCATGGCTTGCTGCTGCTCGTCGTCGCGCATCTCGCGGGCGTCGCGCTGGCGAGCGTGCGGCATCGCGAAAACCTCGTGTGCGCGATGATTTTCGGCGACAAGCGCGCGCCCGAAGCGGGCGACGTCGCATAGCGTCGTCGCTGATGCGCGCCGCCCTCAATGAAAATTCCTTCCCGCCGGCAGCGCGCGCATGAGCTCGCGCTCGTCGGCTGGCGGCGAGGCGAGGCGCGAGTCGGCGAAGAGTTGAACTTGCGCGAAGCGATTGCCCTGGCGTTTTTGCGCCATGGTCGATGGCGCGCGGCGCATCTCGTCGGCGGGCTCGGAGCGATCGGGGCCGCGGCCCTCTTCCGAGAGCAGCCCCAGCATCGGCGTCAGATCCTCCATGCGCTCGACGATGAGGTGGATGACGCCGGCCTCGTTCTGCAACTTGCCGGTCGCGGCGACGAAGCGCGCGCCGATGACGATCGCGCGCAGGCGCTCGAAGGCCTTCGGCCAAACGATGAGATTGGCGACGCCCGCCTCGTCCTCCAGCGTCATGAAGATCACCCCCTTGGCGGTGCCGGGGCGCTGGCGCACCAGCACCAGGCCGGCGACCGTGACGCGCTCGCCGCTCTTGAGCGAAGCGAGCGCATCGGAGCGCCTCACGCCGCGCGCGTCGAGGCGCGCGCGCATGAACGCCACCGGATGGGCCTTCAGCGAAAGCGAAAGGCGCCGGTAATCCTCGACGACATGGGCGCCGAGAGGCATCGGCGGCAATTTGGCGTCGGGCTCGCTTTCGCGCTCCGGGCGGCTCTGCGCGAACAGCGGCAGATCGTCCTGATCGCCGACGCGGTCGAGGCCGCGCACCGCCCACAGCGCCTGGCGCCGGTCGAGGCCGAGCGAGCGGAATGCGTCGGCGTCGGCGAGGCGCTCCAGCACGGCCGCGCTCAAGCCAGAGCGCAGCCAGAGATCGCGCACCGAATCGTAGCCCGCCCCGCGCGCGTCGACGAGCTTGCGCATGTCCTCCTCCTTGGCGCCGACGATCTGGCGCAGGCCGAGCCGCACGGCGTGCGTCGCGCGGATATGCTCGGCCATCGACGCGTGGCGGGGGTGAAGGGACAACTCCTTCCCCCCTTGCGGGGGAAGATGGCGGCGCGTCAGCGCCGACGGATGAGGGGTCGCGCCGCAAGGGGGGAAGGGGCTCTCCTCCAGCGTGCAATCCCAATCCGACAGATTGACGTCGACCTCCCTCACCTCGACGCCGTGTTCGCGCGCGTCGCGCACGAGCTGGGCGGGCGCGTAGAAGCCGAGCGGCTGTGAATTGAGCATCGCGGCGGCGAAGACATCGGGGAAGCGGCATTTCATCCAGCACGAGGCGTAGACGATGAGCGCGAAGCTCGCCGCGTGGCTCTCGGGAAAGCCGTATTCGCCGAAGCCCTCGATCTGGCGGAAGCAGCGCTCGGCGAATTCGCGCTCGTAGCCCTTGGCCGCCATGCCCTCGACCATCTTGGCCTGAAAGGTCGCGATCGTGCCGACGCGGCGGAAGGTCGCCATCGCGCGGCGCAATTTGTCGGCCTCGGCGGGCGAAAAACCCGCCGCGACGATGGCGATCTTCATCGCCTGCTCCTGGAACAAGGGCACGCCGAGCGTCTTGCCGAGCACCGCCTCCAATTCCCTAGAGGGATAGACCACGTCCTCGACGCCCTGGCGGCGGCGCAAGTAAGGATGCACCATGTCGCCCTGGATCGGCCCGGGGCGCACGATCGCCACCTCGATGACGAGATCGTAGAATTTTTCCGGTTTGAGGCGCGGCAGCATCGACATTTGCGCGCGGCTCTCGATCTGGAACACGCCGACCGTGTCGGCGCGCTGGATCATCGCGTAGACGCATTCCTCCTCGGAGGGGATCGAGGCGAGCGTCAGGCGCTCGCCGTAATGCTTCTCCAGAATCGCGAAGCTCTTGCTCATCGCCGTGAGCATGCCAAGCGCGAGCACGTCGATCTTCAAGATGCCGAGCGCATCGAGATCGTCCTTGTCCCATTCGATCGTCGTGCGATCCTCCATCGCCGCGTTCATGATCGGCGCGACTTCGTCGAGCCGGTCGCGGGTGATGACGAAGCCGCCGCTGTGCTGGGTGAGATGGCGGGGAAAGCCGGTCAGCTCGCCCGCCAGCTTCAGCGCTGCGCCAAGCGTCGGATCGGCGGGATCGAGGCCCGCGGCGCGCGCGCGCTCCTCGCCGATCGGCGCGGATCCATGGCCCCAGCTCGTGTTGTTGAGCGCGACGACGACGTCGTCGGAGAGGCCGAAGACCTTGGCCGTCTCGCGGATCGCCGAGCGCGTGCGATAGGTCGTGACCGCGCTCGCGAGGCCGGCGCGCGTCCGTCCGTAGCGCGCGTAGATATATTGGATCACCTCCTCGCGCCGTTCGTGCTCGAAATCGACGTCGATGTCGGGCGGCTCGTTGCGCTCGGGCGAGACGAAGCGCTCGAACAGGAGATCGAACTTGGCGGGATCCACCTCGGTGACGCCTAAGCAGAAGCAGACCGCCGAATTGGCCGCCGAGCCGCGCCCCTGGCACAGGATTCCGCGGTCGCGCGCGAAACGCACGATGTCGTGCACGGTGAGGAAATAGGGCGCGTAATTCAGCGCGCCGATCAGCGCGAGTTCGTGCGTCAGCGCCGCGCGCACGGCGTCGGGGACGCCGCCGGGATAGCGCGCGCGCGCGCCGGCCTCGGCGAAGGCTTCGAGCGCGGCTTGTGGGCTCGCGAAGCCCTCGCGCAATTCCAGGGGATAGTCGTGCGCGAGTTCGTCGAGGCTGAAGGAGAGGCCGTCGAGGAAGCGGACCGTCTCCTCCACCGCCTGCGGCGCTTCGGCGAACAGGCGCGCCATTTCATCAGCGGATTTCAGGTGCCGCTCGGCATTGGCCTGGGTGAGCCGCCCCGCCGCCTCCAGCGTCGTCTTCTCGCGAATGCAGGCGAGAACGTCGGCGAGCGCGCGACGCTCGGGACCATGCATGAGAACGTCGTTCGTCGCCAGCAACGGCGCGCCGATCTTGCGCGCCAGCGCCGCGCGCTGCGCAAGGGCGCCGCGCATGTCCTCGCCATAGGTCAGGCTCGCGCCGATCCACAGGCGATCGGGAAAGGCTTCGCGAAGTTGAGCGAGGCGAGGCCCCTCACCCCAACCCCTCTCCCGCATAGGGCGTTCGGTAGAACGCCCGTCCTCCCGACGGGCTATGCGGGAGAGGGGCTCGTCCCTTCTCCCGCAGGCGGGAGAAGGTGTCGCCGAAGGCGACGGATGAGGGTCCTTAGGCATCGCGACAATCTGCAAGCCCTCGCCATGCTCCAGCAGATCCTCGAAATTCAAATGGCACTCGCCCTTGGGCGCGCGCAGATTGCCCTTGGTCAGCAGCCGGCACAGCCGCCCGTAGGCGGCGCGATCCTTGGGATAGGCGAGCATGTCGGGCGCGCCGTCGACAAAGCTCAGCCGCGCGCCCGTGACGACGCGCAGCGCGCCGATCGCGGCGCGGTTCTCGCGCGCGTAGACATGCGCGCGCACGACGCCGGCGAGCGTGTTGCGGTCGGCGACGCCGATCCCGGAGAGGCCCAGCTCCGCTGCGCGCGCGACGAGTTCCTCGGGATGCGAAGCGCCGCGCAGAAACGAAAAATTCGTCGTCGTCGCGAGCTCGGCGAAGCGGGCGGCGAGGCGGATCATCTTCCCTTCTCCCGCTTGCGGGAGAAGGTGGCGCGAAGCGCCGGATGAGGGGTCGGCGCCGTCACCACGACAGCCCACACGCAGCGGCGATCGTCGCCAGGACGTTCTCTTGTCCTGTCAAAATCTCATGGTTCCAAAAACGCAGAACTCGATAGCCGTTGCGCGTGAGCCATGAATCGCGCGCGTTGTCTCTGACACTTTCCGCGTGTTGCGAACCATCAGCTTCAATGACGAGCCGATGTTCGATGCAGAGAAAATCGGCGATGTAGGGACCAACCGGCGCCTGGCGGCGGAACTTAATCGATTGCATACGCCGATCGCGCAAGGCGCGCCAAAGCTTTCGCTCCGCATCGGTAAGCGCCCGCCGCAGGGCGCGAGCGCGAGATTTCGCGGAGAGTGGAATGTCGTCGCGCATAATCGCCTCCTTTTCCCAAGACCCTCATCCGGCTCGCTCCGCTCGCCACCTTCTCCCGCAGGCGGGAGAAGGGGTTCACCCGAACACCCCGTGCAGGAACCATTTCGCCCGCGTCGTTTCGCGGCCCCAGAGGCCTTCGCGGTAGAGCCAGAAGCGGCGCCCGGCGGTGTCCTCGGCGCGGAAATAGTCGCGCGTCGGCGCGTCGAGCCGGCGCCACCACGGCGCGGCGATGCGCTCTGGCCCTTCGATCGCGGCGACTTCGTGCAGGACGCGCCGCCAGCGGAAACGCAGCGGCGGGCCGTCCGGGACTTCGGCGAGGGCCTCGATCGGCTCGGGCCGCTCGAACAGGCGCAAGGGCCGCGTCGGCGCCTCGGCGCGAGCGATGGGCTCGCATCCCTCCCCGCGCGCGCGACTCGCGCCAAGAACCGCCGGCGAGGCGACGACGGCTTGTTCGGGAATATGGGCCTCGACGAGTTGCTGCCGCGTCACGCGGCGCGGCCCCAGACGCGCGCTCAAGCCGTCCAGCAGATCGGCGAGCGCGCGGACGCGCTCGGCCTCGTGCGCGCGCTCCCATTCGCGCTGCGAGGGCTCCAGCGGCTCGGCGAGGAGACAGGACAGACGCATCAGCTCGACGCCGAAGCCGGCGTCGAGCTCCTCCTCGGCGCCGCCGGCGAGGCGCTCGGCGAACAGCCGCGCGATCGCGCGCGCCTCGCCGAGCGGCCGGCCGGCGGCGACGCGGATGCGGCGCACGTCGCCGTCGACGCGAAAGAGGGCAAGCTCCAGCCGCCGCGCGCCCTTGGCCTGGCGCGCGAGCAGCGCGGCGAGATCGTCGGCGAGCCTGGCGAGCGTCGCCATGACCGCCTCGCTCGTGAGAACCGGGCTGGCGAAGCGCCGCTCGGCGCAAAAATCGGGCGCGGCGAAGCGCGGCGAGATCGCCTCGCGCGTGAGACCGCTCAGCGCGTCGAGCCGCGCGATCGCTTGCGAGCCGAAGCGCGCGGCGATCGGCGCGCGCGGCCGCATCGCGAGATCGCCGACGCGGCGCAAGCCAGCGCGCGCCATGTCGGCGCTCGTTTTGTCGTCGAGCCCCAGCGCGGCGACCGGCATTTCGTGATAGAGCTTGACGAAGGCCTTGCCGGAAAGGCCGACGGGAGCGACGCGCTCGCTGGAATAGCGCGCCAGCGCCCAGGCGGCGCGCGGCGTGTCGGCGAGGCCGAGCGCGAGCGTGAACCCTTGGGTCGCGAAGCGCGCCTCGATCTCTTGCGCCAGCGCCGTCTCGCCGCCGAAGAGATGCGCGACGCCGGAAACGTCGAGCATCAGCCCATCGCGCCCATCGAGCGCGACGAGCGGCGTGAAGCGGGCGCACCAATCGGCGAGGCGCTCGAGCAGCCTCGCCTCCGCCTCAGGGTCGGCCTCGATCGCGACAAGGGCGGGATGGCGCGCGCGCGCGTCGGCGAGCGTCAGGCCGGCGGTGAGGCCGAGCCGCGCGGCGTTCGCGTCGACGCCGACGAGCCGGCGTGCTTGTCCGACCGTCGCGACGACCGCCAGCGGCGCGGCCGCGTCAACGGCGCGCGCGCGCCGCGCGCGGTCCGTCGCCAGACGCGGCAGCCAGAGGGAGAGAAACCGTCGGATCGTCAAATTGCTGGTCCTCGCTTCGCCAGGTCAGGCGGAAGATTCTCGTCGCGTCGAGGCCTTGCGGCGGCCCCTGAGCCGACGTCAGGCGCGCCTTGACGAGCCGCGCGGCGAAGGCGGGCGGCCCGGGAAGAGGGCGTCCGCCGCCCGCCGAAGGCAGGCGCGCGCTCGGCGCGGCGGCGATCTCGAAGCGCGTCTCGGCGGCGCTGGAGAGTTTTTCGGCCGCGCCATAGGCGCTCGCCTGAACCAGCAGCGCGGGCGTCGCCCCGGCCCGCGCGGCGAGCAGCAGGCGGCGCGAGGCGGCGAGGTCGTAAGCCTTCAGATTCCACGCTTCGCCGACGACGACCGCCGGCGCGCCGCTCCTTAAAGCCTCCTCCATCGCCTGGAACAGCGCCGGCGCGTCGGGCGCGCGCACGAAAACGAGCCGGCTCAGCTCCACCCCGTGCGCGACGAGCCCCGGCCCATAGAGCGCGCCTGTCTCGCGCAGCGCGAAATCCTCGGCCAGGATGAGCCCCGCCGCGCTGCGCTCGGCCATGAAGCGCGCGACAAGCGCGAGCGCGAAGCCCATCGCCGCCGCCCCGTCGCCGGGGCTCGCCGGCGCGATCTCGTGCAGGGCGTCGGCGGAAAGCCCGCCGCCGAGCGCGCGATCGAGCGCGCGGGTCAGCGAAAGCTTGGGGCGCGGCGCGCGCGCATCGGCCGGCCCCGAGCGAGCCTCGATCTCCTCGACGACGCGCCGCAAACGCGCCATCCCTTCAGCCCTGCCGCCGCGCGACATCCGATCCGCGTCCTCTATGTTCGCTCTTTGTTCTAGTTTTGGACGCGAGCGGAGCGGGAGTCAAGGGGAGCGCTCGCCATCGGATGTTTGATCGCCCTCAATTGCCCGCCTCGCCTGATCGCGCATACACTCGCGCGGAGGCAAGGGCGGGTCCAGGGAGCGGGCATGTTTCAGGTGCGAATCCATGGCCGCGGCGGCCAGGGCGTGGTGACGGCGGCCGAGATGTTGTCGGTCGCGGCCTTCCTCGAGGGCAAGTACGCCCAGGCCTTCCCGAGCTTCGGCTCGGAGCGCATGGGCGCGCCGGTGGTCGCCTTCTGCCGCATCGCCGACCAGGAAATCCGCCTGCGCGAACCGATCCAGGAGCCCGACGCGCTGATCGTCCAGGACCCGACCCTGTTCAAGGCGCTCGACGTGCTCGAGGGCCTCAAACCCGACGGTTATCTGATCGTCAACACCGCCCGCGGCCTCAACGAACTCCATCTCGACGCCGCGGTCGCGCGCCTGCCCAAGGGCCACACGCTGACCGCGCCGGCGACCGAACTGGCGATGAAATACGTCGGCCGCCCCGCGCCCAACACCGCGCTGCTCGGCGCCTTCGCCGCTTCGGTCGGAGCAGTTTCACTCGACTCGGTGCTGGAGGCGATCCGCCGCGCCTTTCCCGGCAAAGTCGGCGAAGCCAACGTCGAAGCCGCCAAGGCGGCCTACGCTCTCGTCACGGCCAAGGCCGCCGCGTGACCCCAGAGGAGACCTAAGCGCCGATGCTCGAACAGATCGAAGGCTCCAAGGCGATGGCCCGTGCGATCGGCCTGTGCCGGCCGCAGGTGGTCTGCGCCTATCCGATCACGCCGCAAACCCATATCGTCGAGGGCCTGGGCGACCTCGTGCGCTTAGGGCGGCTCGAGAATTGCGAGTTCATCAACGTCGAAAGCGAATTCGCCGCGCTGTCGGTCGCTATCGGCGCCTCGGCGGCGGGCGCGCGCGCCTACACCGCGACGGCGAGCCAGGGCCTGCTCTACATGGCCGAGGCCGTCTACAACGCCGCGGGGCTCGGCCTGCCCATCGTCATGACGCTCGGCAACCGCGCCATCGGCGCGCCGATCAACATCTGGAACGATCATTCCGACGCGATGGCCTTGCGCGAATCCGGCTGGATTCAACTGTTCGCCGAATCCAATCAGGAGGCGATCGATCTGCACATCCAGGCGTTCCGGCTCGCCGAGGAGCTTTCCGTGCCGACGATGGTCTGCGTCGACGGCTTCATCCTGACCCATGCCGTCGAGCGCGTCGACATTCCCGACCAGGCGTCCGTCGACGCCTATCTGCCGCCTTACGAGCCAATTCAGGCGCTCGATCCCGAGGACCCGATTTCGATCGGCGCGATGGTCGGGCCCGACGCCTTCACCGAAGTTCGCTATCTCCAATATTACAAGCAGCATAGGGCGTTGGCGCTCATCGAAAAGCTCGCCGACGAATTCCAGAGCCGGTTCGGCCGCGTCTCGGGCGGCCTGCTGCGCCAATACGAGACGGCCGACGCCGAATTGATCGTCGTCGCGATGGGCTCGCTCAACGGCACCATCAAGGACGTGATCGACGAGATGCGCGCCGACGGCGTGCGCGTCGGGCTGGTCACGCTGGTGACGTTCCGGCCCTTTCCCACCCACGCCCTGCGCGAGGCGCTGGCGCACGCGCGCGCCGTGCTCGTTCTCGACAAGGCGCTGGACGTCGGCATGGGCGGACCGCTCGCCAGCAACGTCGCGATCGCCATGCGCGAACTGCCGCGGGCGCCGGCGATGCTTTCGGCGATCGTCGGCCTGGGCGGGCGAGCCGTTCCCAAGACCTCGCTGCATCGCCTGTTCCGCCAGGCGACGATCCATCCCTGGGAAGGCCCGCATTTCCTCGATCTCAACGAGCGCGTCGCCGCGCGCGAAATCCATCGCCGCGGCAAGGAGCGTCGCGCCGGGCCAGCGGCCGAGTCCATCCTCAAGCAGCTCGAACGCGAGCGGCAGGCGAAAATCGCGGAGCGCGCGCCATGAACGAGGTGCAAAAGCTTAAATTTTACCAGAAAGGCACCCTCACCGTCGGCAATCGCCTCGTCGACGAGGCCGAGCGCACCGTGCAGGCGAGCCTCGCGCGCTCGAATTCGCTGACCTCGGGCCATCGCGCTTGCCAGGGCTGCGGCGAGGCGCTCGGCGCGCGATACGCGATCGACGCGGCGATGCGCGCGACCGGCGGCGACCTCATCGCGGTCAACGCCACGGGCTGCCTCGAAGTGTTCACCACGCCCTACCCCGAGACGTCCTGGCAGATGCCGTGGATGCATTCGCTGTTCGGCAACGCGGCCGCAGTCGCGACCGGCGTCGCGGCGGCGATGCGAGTGAACAAGCGCGGGACGCGCGTCGTCGCGCAGGGCGGCGACGGCGGCACCACCGACATCGGCTTCGGCTGCCTTTCCGGCATGTTCGAGCGCAACGACGACGTGTTGTACATCTGCTATGACAACGAAGGCTACATGAACACCGGCGTGCAGCGCTCCTCGGCGACACCGCCGACTGCGCGCACCGCGACGACGCCGGCGCTCGGCCGCGAACCCGGCAACGTGTTCGGAACCGGCAAGTTCGTGCCGAAAATCGCCGTCGCGCACGAAATTCCCTTCGTCGCCACCGCGAGCGTCGCCGACCTGCACGATCTCGAGGCCAAGGTGACCAAGGCGATGGGCTTTCACGGCGCGCGCTACATCCACATCAACGTGCCCTGCCCGCTCGGCTGGGGCGCGGCCTCGCAGGACACCATCAAGCTCGCGCGGCTCGCGATCGAGACCGGGCTCTTCCCGGTCTTCGAGGCCGAGGCGGGCCGCGTGACGAGCGTGCGCAAGATCCGCCGCAGGACGCCGGTCGTCGAATATCTCAAGCTGCAGCGCCGCTTCGCCCATCTGCTGCGCGACGGCCACGAAGACCCGCGCGTGGCGCGGCTCCAGGCGCTCGCGGACAAGCACATCGCCGAATACGGGCTGATGGAAGCCGAAGGCTAGTCGCGGAGATTTCCAATGAAGCACCCCTTCGCGATCACGCTCGACGTCGGCACGAGCAAGCTCAACCACACGGGATCGTGGCGCACGATGCGGCCCGAATATGTCGACCGACTGCCGCCCTGCAACAACGCCTGTCCGGCGGGCGAGGATATCCAGGGCTGGCTTTCGCTCGCCGAAGGGGGCGACTACGAAGCGGCCTGGCGCGCGCTGACGCTGAACAATCCGCTGCCCGCGATCATGGGCCGCGTCTGCTATCACCCGTGCGAAACGGCGTGCAATCGCGCTGCGATCGACGAAGCGGTCGGCATCAATTCGGTCGAGCGTTTTCTCGGCGACCTCGCGATCGAGAAAGGCTGGGCGTTCGAAAAGCCCGCCGCGCTCAGCGGCAAACGCGTCCTCGTCGTCGGCGCCGGCCCCGCGGGCCTTTCGGCCGCCTATCATCTCGGCCGTCTCGGCCACGGCGTGACGATCCGCGAAGCCGGCCCGCTCGCGGGCGGCATGATGCGCTTCGGCATCCCGAAATACCGCCTGCCGCGCGACGTGCTCGACGCCGAGGTCTCGCGAATCATCCGCATGGGCGTGACGCTCGAACTCGGCGCCCGGGTCGACGACATCGAAGCGACGATGCGCGAGGGCGGCTACGACGCCGCGTTCCTCGCGGTGGGCGCGCATATCGCCAAGCGCGCCTATATTCCCGCCGGCGGCGCGGCGAAGATGCTCGATGCGGTCACGCTGCTGCGTTCGATGGAGGGCGAGGCGCCGCCGCTGCTCGGCCGAAAGGTGGTGGTCTACGGCGGCGGCAACACCGCGCTCGACGCGGCGCGCACCGCGCGCCGGCTGGGGGCCGACGAGGCGATCATCGTCTATCGCCGCACGCGCGAGAAAATGCCCGCGCACGAATTCGAGCTCGAAGAGGCGCTGCAAGAAGGCGTGTCGATGAAATGGCTGTCGACGATCACGGCGGTCGACGGCGGCGCGATGACGATCGAGAAGATGAAGCTCGACGACAAGGGGTTTCCGCAGCCGACCGGCGAATTCGAGACGCTGGAGGCCAACTCGCTGGTGCTCGCGCTCGGCCAGGACGTCGACCTCTCGCTGCTCGACAACACGCCCGGCATCGAGATCGAACACGGCGTCGTCAAAGTCGGGCCCGACATGATGACGGGGCGCAAGGGCGTGTTCGCCGGCGGCGACATGGCGCCCTCGGAGCGCACCGTCACGGTCGCCGTCGGCCACGGCAAGAAAGCCGCGCGCCATGTCGACGCCTACTTGCGCGGCGCGGTTTACGCGCCCGCGCCCAAGCGCGGCCTGGCGAGCTTCGACCGGCTTAACACGTGGTACTACGAAGACGCGCCGGCGACGGTCAGGCCGATGCTGGAGGCGGCGCGGCGCATCGAGAATTTCGAGGAGATTCAGGGCGGCCTCGAGGAGACCAACGCGCTCTACGAAGCGCGCCGCTGCCTCTCCTGCGGCAATTGCTTCGAATGCGACAATTGCTACGGCGTCTGCCCCGACAACGCGGTGATCAAGCTGGGGCCCGGCAAGCGCTTCCGCTTCGACCTCGACTATTGCAAGGGCTGCGGATTGTGCGCGGCGGAGTGTCCGTGCGGGGCGATCGATATGGCGCCGGAGGCGATTTAGAGGGAATTGCCGAAGGGTTCGCGGCTCAAGCCGGTTTTCGCGCACCCCGGCGAAGGCTCTGAATTCGTCTGGGCGTGGCGATCCGGAAAGAGCCTCCGCCGAACGCTCGCTCGGACAGCGTGTATTGTCTTAACGATCAGCTGTGTCGACGATTTGGCATTGCGAAAATCCTTTGAGTGAGACAGTCTCAAGCTGGGCAAAGGTTGATATCTGACGCATACCGGGCTGGATCGCGCATAAGGATTCGGACCGTCGGAGTAGAACTCTCTTGTAGGAGGGGTTCACGATAAATCGACATCTGGCAATCATCGTCGGTGGAGTGTGCATACTCTGCGCTTCGGTTGCGATGGCTCAACAAGACACCATGATTGGGGACGGCATGGGCGGCGGGACTATTTATGGTCCTCACGGAACAACTACGATCATCGGTGACGGCATGGGCGGCGGGACCGCTTATGGTCTTTACGGCACGAGAACTATGATTGGTGACGGCATGGGCGGCGGGACTATTTATGGTCCTGACGGAACGAGTACTATGATTGGTGACGGTATGGGCGGAGGAACTATTTATGGTCCGCGCGGAACAACCACTGTGATCGGTGACGGTATGGGCGGCGGGACCGCCTATGGGCCAGACGATTGATCTAACCGCCGTCGATACCGCGCGTCTGGCGGGCGCGGCTCCTTACCAGACCATTCTTCAAACCATTTCGGAATAAAGACCCCTCCCCGAAATCATCGCCGAGCGCGCCAACCTTTCAACGCCCTCAAATGTCCGGGGTGGGTAGTTACGCCAAACCTGTCAATCGGTCCTCTCTGCTGAGGCTCCGGCGACAGTTTCCTCATCGCCCAATCTGCGTCCTACTTCGCAATCCCTAAAAACACCGCCAGCCGCCGCTCGACTTCGAGCATCGCATCGGCCTCCAATCGGCCGAAGGCTTCGCCGATCTTCGTCCGCATCACCGTCATCGCTTTGTCGATCATGATCTGCGAGGTCTGGCGCAGGCCGTTCGCAGCGTCGGGCGTGACGGTCACGCGCAGCAGCGGCGCCTCGACCAGGGCGCTCGACACCAACAGAACAGTAACCGTCGCGTGTTCGGCGAAGGGATCGGCCTGGATGACCAGCGCCGGCCGCGGCTTGCCGAAATCGCCCTGCACGGCGACCGTGACGAAATCCCCGCGTCTCACTTAACGCGCGCGCCAGCCGTCGACATCGGCCAAGGCGGCGTTGAGGAACTCGCCCAAGTCCGCGTCGGCCACGTCGGCCTCGGCGACCAAACGAGACTGTCGGCGGCATTCCTCCGCGAATCCGCGGCGTCGCGTGTCGGGAACCCAAATTTGAACCGGCCGCAGCCCAGCGTGACGGAGCGCGGCGCGGCGCTTGCGGGCGCGTACGGCGCTCGACGACGCCATGTGCCTTACCCTCGTAATGGATTGAGCGTTACATGTAGCATATTCAAGCGCGGGCGCACAGTCGCCATTCCAGCAATATGGCGCCGAACGCCGCGCCCTCCCGCGAACCCCAACCCGTTGCCTCATCTCTTCCCGAGATAGCCCACGGCGGCGCGCATCGTGAACAGCTTGTTGTAGTCGGACTCCGGCACGTTGATTCCGGTTCGCTTGTGCAACGCGATGATCAGATTGTTGAAGTCCATCGAATCGAGATCGAGGGCCTCGCGCATGTCCTCGTCGTC
Source organism: uncultured Alphaproteobacteria bacterium (assembly GCA_963842835.1). Lineage (GTDB taxonomy): Bacteria > Pseudomonadota > Alphaproteobacteria > Rhizobiales > Beijerinckiaceae > Roseiarcus. The sequence continues at coordinate 63,319 of CAWJIB010000005.1, forward strand.
GCCGAGCGTCGACATGTCCGCTTCGGGCGCGATCTCGCCGATCAACTCGGCGATCAGCGCCCTGATTTCCTTTTCCGTCATAGCGCCTCCGGTTCCCGCACGATGTTTCGCAAAGCCTCGAGAAAGAGCCCGCCGGTGTGACCGTCGGTGACGCGGTGATCGGCGGCGAGCGTGGCCGTGACGACCGGCCGCGCCTCTACGCGGCCGTCGACCACCCAGGGCCTCGGCTCGATCCGCCCGAATCCGACGATCGCCACTTGCGGGGGATAGATGATTCCATGCACCGCTTCCGCTCCGCGGTCGCCAAGGCTGGTGACCGTGATCGTCGCCGAGCTCAGCTCCGAACTGCGCAAGCCGCCGCTGCGCGCGCGGCTCACGACGTCGCGCATAGCCGCCATGAGCTCGACGAGCGATTTGCGGTCGGCATCGCGGATCGCCGGCGCGATCAGGCCGCCGCCGCGTAAAGAGACCGCCCAGCCGATATGGATTCCGTCGCCGGGAACGAACGCCCCGTCTACAAAAGTCCCGTTGAGTTGCGGGGCTTGGCGAAGCGCGAGCGCGCTCGCCTTGAGGAAGAGGACGGCGGGCAGCAGACGACCGTCCGGCGGCTGCTTGACGTTGAACGCTTCAAGCCGCGCGAGCGCGCGCGACATGTCGAGCGCGTCGCTCAGGTAGTAGTGCGGAATCTCGCGTTTCGCCCGGCTCATCGCGGCGGCGATCGCCTTGCGCATTTCCGCGACGTCGAATTTCGCTTTGGCCGCGCGCGGCGCTTCAGCGGGCCGGAAGCCCTCGACGTCGGCCAGACGAACCGAGCCCTGAAAACCGGTCCCGATCACGCGGGAGAGGTCGACCCCCAACGCCGCCGCGCGCCGGCGCGCGACCGGGCTCGCTTTGACGCGGCCCGTCGGCGGGGGGAGCGGCGCCGGCGCAGGCTTGACGGCGGGACGAAGGACCGGCGCGGGCGCCGAGACGGGAACAGGCGCCAGAGGCGGCGCGGGCGAAGGCGCCGCCGCCACGCCTTTTCCGTCGTCGATATGCGCGAGCGTTGTGCCGACCGGCACTTTCGCGCCCACCGGCGCGAGGATGTCGACGACTTTGCCCTTGCTGAAGATTTCGACCTCGATGGCGCCCTTCTGCGTTTCGACGACGGCGACGATGCTGCCGGGGCCGACCTCGTCGCCGGGCTTCACCAGCCATTCGACCAAGGTGCCCGATTCCATATCGGCGCCGAGCGCCGGCATTTTGAAGTCGATCATGTCGGCCGGACGAGTTCGCGCGCCGCCGCCGCGATGCCCGCCGCTTGCGGAAGGCACGCGTCCTCGAGATGCGGCGCGTAGGGCATCGGCACCTCGCGGCCGCAGACGCGGCGCAGAGGCGCGTCGAGTTCGAAAAAGGCCTCCTCGGCGATGCGCATGCCGACTTCGGCGGACAGCGATCCGCTTCGCCAGCCTTCGTCGACGATCACGCACTTTCTCGTTCTGCCGACGCTCTCGAGAATGGCGGCGGTGTCGAGCGGCCTCAAGACCCGCAGGTCGAGAACCTCGGCGTCGACGCCTTCTTTCTCCAGCAGCGCGGCGGCTTCGAGCGTCTTGAAGAGGCTCCCGCCGTAGGCGATCAGAGTGATGTCGCGGCCGGGCCGTCTGACCTTCGCGCGGCTGATGTCCACCTCGCCGACGCCGGGGCTCAAATCGCCTTCGAGATTGTAAAGCATGACGTGTTCGAAAATGAGCACGGGGTTCGGGTCCTTCAGCGCCGCGATGAGCATGAACCGCGCGTCCTCGACGGTCGCCGGCGCGAGGATGCGCAGGCCCGGGATATGCGCGTACCATCCCTCGAGACTATGCGAATGTTGCGCGGCTACGCGCCGGCCGCCGCCGGTGGCGATGCGGATCACCAGCGGTATGGCGAACTGCCCACCGGACATGTGCGGAATCGTCGCGGCGTTGTTGACGATCTGATCGAGCGCCAGCATGCTGAAATTGACGGTCATGATCTCGACGATGGGCCGCAGCCCCGCCATCGCCGCGCCGATCCCGGCGCCGACGTAGGCGCTTTCCGATAGCGGGGTGTCGCGGATTCTTTGTTCGCCGAATTCGTCGAGCAGCCCCTTCGTGACCGCGTAGCAGCCGCCATAGCGGCCGATGTCCTCGCCCATGAGCAGGACGCGCGGGTCGGCTTGCAGCGCCTGCCGCAAAGCTTGCTTGCACGCTTCCCTGTAGGTCATTCGGACTGGCGCGACGGCAGGCTCGCTCATTGCGGAACCGCCTCCATCATGACGAAAAGCTCGAGATCGTCGAGCGGCTCGAGCGTTCCCGCCTCAGCGAAGGCGACGGCCGCGGCGATCTCCGCGTCGACTTCCCGCTCCATCGCGGCGATGTTCTCGCCGGTGATGAAATGATTCTCTTCGAGCCACTTGCGAAAGCGGACGATTGGCCCCTTGGCTCGCCAAGCCTCCACCTCCGCCTTCGGCCGGTAGAGCTGCGCATCGAACATCGAATGCGCGCGGAAGCGATAGGTCTTGCATTCGAGAAAAAAGGGACCGCCGCGCTCCCGGATCGACGCGACCGCGCGCCGGGCGGCGGCTTCGACGGCGATGACGTCCATGCCGTCGATCTGTTCGCTGGGCAACCGATAGGCCGCCGCCTTGCGAGCGATGTCGGTTTCCGCTTCGGCCCGCTCGATCGCCATGCCCATCGCGTAGAGATTGTTCTCGCAAACGAAAAGCACGGGGAGCTTCCATAGCGCGGCGAGATTGAGCGTTTCGTGGAACTCGCCCTCGTCGACCGCCCCGTCGCCGAAGAAGCAGGCCGTCACGGCGGGTCGCCCGAGCGTCGAATCCGCGAGCGCGACGCCGATCGCCAGCGGCAAGCCCCCGCCGACGATCGCATTGCCGCCGTAGAACCTGCGCTGCCGGTCGAACAGGTGCATCGAACCGCCGCGACCGCGGCAGCATCCCTCGCGCTTGCCCAACATCTCGGCCATGATGGCGTTTGCGGGCACGCCTCGAGCGAGCGCTTGCCCATGCTCGCGATAGGTGGCCACTACCGCATCCGCGGGTCCAAGAGCCTGCATGACGCCGACGGAGACGGCCTCCTCGCCGTCGTAGAGATGCAGGAAACCTAAGATCTTTTGCGCTTCGTAGAGTTCGACGCACTTCATCTCGAAATGGCGGATGCGGATCATCGCCTTGAGGAGATCATGCATGTGATCCCGGTCGAGATGGACCTTCGCGCTCATCGTTCGTCGCTCTCGAGCGTCGAGATATCGCCTTCCGGCAACCCGAGTTCACGCGCCTTGAGAAGGCGGCGCATGATCTTGCCGCTGCGCGTCTTCGGCAGGTTCTCGCGAAAATCGATTTCCTTCGGCGCGACCGCCGCGCCCAGCCGCTTGCGCCCGAACCCCAGGAGATCTTTGCGCAGCGCCTCGCTCGCTTCGAAGCCGGGCTTGAGCGCGACAAACGCCTTGACGATCTCGCCCGCCGTCGGATCGGGCTTGCCGATCACGCCGGCCTCCGCCACCGCCGCGTGCTCCATCAGCGCGCTCTCCACTTCGAACGGGCCAATGAGATGCCCGGACGATTTGATGACGTCGTCGGCGCGACCGACAAACCAATAGTACCCGTCCGCGTCCCGGCGCGCGAGGTCGCCGGTCAAATACCACCCGTCGACGAAACACTTCCGGTAACGCTCGTCTTCATGAAGATAGCCGCGCATCATCGACGGCCAGCCCGCTTTGAGCGCCAACTCGCCCTGCTCGCCGGGAACGTCGATCACCTGAAGCCGTCCGTCGCTGCCGCGCTGGACGATGGCGGCTTCGATCCCTGGCAGCGGGCGCCCCATCGAGCCTGGCTTGATGTCCATGGCGACGAAATTGGCGACCATGATTCCGCCCGTCTCGGTCTGCCACCAATTGTCGTGGAAGGGCCGTCCGAGCGTCTGATCGCTCCAGACGACGGCCTCGGGATTGAGCGGTTCGCCTACGCTGGCGGCAAAACGCAAGGCCGAAAGATCGAAATCCGCCAACGCCTCCGCGCCGAGCTTCATCATCATGCGTATGGCGGTGGGCGCCGTGTACCAGACGGTGACGCGCTCGCGCGCGAGAATGCCGTACCAGGTTGGCGCGTCGAATTCCGCCTCGACGACGACGCTCGTCACGCCATGCGCGAGGGGCGCAATGATTCCATAGCTGGTGCCCGTCACCCAGCCGGGGTCCGCGGTGCACCAGAAGATGTCGTCGGCGTGCAGATCCAGCGCGTAAAGACCGGTCGCGTAATGCGTGACGATCGCCTCGTGGACGTGAACGGCGCCTTTCGGTCGGCCGGTGGTTCCGCTGGTGAAATGAATGAGCGCCATGTCGTCGGGCAAGGTCGGGGGAATTATAAAATCCGCGGACGCTTCCTCCATCAGGCGCGGCCAAGACTGCGTATTCGGCTCCGTCCCCTCGCCGTCGATCAGCAGGACATGGGCGAGCTTGGGCAGCCGCCCGCGCATGGCCGCCACCTTGCGGCGATACAACGCCTGCGTGGTGACGAGGACTTGACCCTCTCCCAGCTCGAGACGGGTGGCGAGCGGCTCCGGCCCGAACGCGGAAAACAGCGGCGAGGCGACGCATTTCGCCTTCAGCGCGCCAAGTACGGACACATAAAGCTCGGGGACGCGCCCAAGCAAAATGAACACCCGTCCCCCCTCGCCGACGCCGAGCTTGCGCAGCCCATTGGCGAAGCGGTTCGTGGCCTCGGACAGTTCTCGATAACTGATGTCTCGCTTCTCGCCGGCTTTTCCGAGCCAGCGCAACGCCGTACGGTCGGCCCTCGCTCCCTTTGCGTGCCGGTCCACCGCCTCGTGAGCGATGTTCAATCCGCGGCCTTCGGGCAAGCCCTCGAGAAGTGAACGCGCCCGCTGCCAGCTGAATTCCCGGCAAGCAGTCTCGTAATCGATTAAGTTGGGCGGCGGCGCGAGCGTCCGAACATCCTTACGGATTGTCGCTCCAACGAACCCGCCGATTTCCGCAGACATAAGGCCCTCCCGGAAATTGGCGTGGACCCCTATTTTCTTCCGCGCAAAACATAGGCGCGCTGCGACGCCTGTCTTTGATCGCAGTCAATTGACGCTTGTGCGGAAGATGCGAATTGGCGCGTAGCGCCTCGCTCCGCCCATGTCGAGACGGCCGAACGCGCGCGTCCGGAATTTGCCTCTGCCGTAAAAAGCTGCCGAAAATGGCGCCTAAGGCCTTGAAACGGCCCGCGCGCGAAAGCGAATTGTCGCGACCTGCGACGCGACCGGTCCGCGGCGCCGAGGCCGGCCGGCCGTTTCGCGCCTTGCGCGAAAACCGCCTCAGGCCGTGATGCGCTCGTCCGCCGGCGAGGGCTCGCGCAGGACGTAGCCGCGGCCCCAGACCGTCTCGATATAGTTGCGCCCGCTCGAGGCCATTGCGAGCTTCTTGCGCAGCTTGCAGATGAACACGTCGATGATCTTGAGCTCCGGCTCGTCCATCCCGCCATAGAGATGGTTGAGGAACATTTCCTTGGTCAGCGTCGTGCCCTTGCGCAGCGAGAGCAGCTCGAGCATCTGATATTCCTTGCCGGTCAGATGCACGCGGGCGCCGTCGACCTCGACAGTCTTCTGGTCGAGATTGACGATGAGATCCCCGGTGATGATGACCGACTGGGCGTGTCCCTTCGAGCGGCGCACGATCGCGTGAATGCGCGCGATGAGTTCGTCCTTGTGGAAAGGCTTGGTCAGATAGTCGTCGGCCCCGTGACCGAGGCCCTTCACCTTGTCCTCGATGCCCGCCATCCCCGAGAGAATGAGAATCGGCGTCTTGATCTTGGTGACGCGCAGCGAGCGCAGCACCTCGTAACCCGACATGTCAGGCAGATTGAGGTCGAGCAGGATGATGTCGTAATCGTAGAGCTTGCCGAGATCGATGCCTTCCTCGCCGAGGTCCGTGACGTAGACGTTGAAATTCTCCGACTTGAGCATCAGTTCGATGCTCTGCGCCGTCGCGCTGTCGTCCTCGATCAATAATATCCGCATGTTAAATCCCCAGACTTGCCGCAAGGCACGCGACCGCGGTGACCCCCGCCGCATTCGCGCCGCAAGACAACCGGCGCGCAGCCGGGAAGCGGGCCCGGCCAATTCGACACGCAGAATGACCAAGATTGGTTAACAAATTCTGATTCACTCGCGCAAGCCCTTACCGGAAATATTCCCACCCAAAACAGAACTTATTGATTCTCTTGTCTGATTCCGCATCGCGATTCCTTATGCGATACTTTAACGTTTGCCTCTAGCCGACTTTATTGACCCGGCGATCCCTGCCGGCGGGCGCGCGCCCGCCGGGAAGGAGCGCCCTTGCCGCGACGGATCGCCGCGGTGATCTCTTGCTAAGGATTGTTAACGACGCGGGTAAACGAACCGCTAACGCGGCGAATTTTGCGTCACATTTTCGCAATGTCGACGCGCGGGGGCGGCCAAGCCCGGGAAAAACGCGCGTTGCCGACGAATCCGGCGGCGGCGTAAGAAAAGAGCAACCTTCCTGCGGCATCTTCGCGCTGTCTCGTGGCCAACCCGCGTCGGGCGGCGAATTCCGCCTGGTCATTTTGTATGGAGTGCGTAGAGATGAAATCGCGAGACACGCTCATTCGGCTAAAGCGTTTCCAGGCTGAGGAGAAGCGCAGGCGCGTTCGGCAGATCGAACTGATGGTCGCCGAATTCACACGCATGGCGATCGATCTCGATCGCGAAATCGCCAATGAGGAAAAGCGCGCGGGGATCAGCGACCCCAATCACTTCGCCTACCCGACTTACGCGCGCGCCGCGGTCGCGCGGCGCGACAACCTCAAGCGATCCATCGACGAACTGACGGCCCAGATCGAAGAAGCCAAGACGGCTCAGGAAGAGGCGCAGGCGGAACTCGCGAAATACGAGTCGCTCGAAGGGCGCGAGAAGGCGGTCGAGCGCGCCGTCGAAACGGCCGCCAGACTCTGAGCCTCACGCCAATCGGCGAACGCCGGGATCGGCGCGCCGTTCAACGCAGTCGCCGCGCGCTGCCGATCCTGCATCCCCGCAATCCTCCATTGCGACGCGACCGCCGATGCAGTAGATCGGTGACGTCGCATTTTCATGGGCGGGGGAGCGAAGCGGACATGTCGAACAATCACGGCGCGGCGACGGCGGACGATCCGATGGACATGGCGGAGCATGAGTCGACCTATGCCGCTTTTGTCGCATTGACGGAGACGACGGTCTCCGTATTAGTGTGCGTCCTGTTGATGCTCGTGCTGTGGGGGCTTGAGGAACACGGCTTCGTCGCGCTCGTCGGCTTGGTCCTGACGCTCGTGGCGGCCACTGTCGGAGCGCTGACCGGGATGGGCTGGCGCGTCGTGGCGCCCGTCTTCCTGCTGCTCGGGCTCGCCTGCATCGTTCTGTAGCGGGATCGGTCGGGTCCGCATCAGGGTCGGGGCGACCACAAACGCGTCTGGGGAAGGCACCATGCTGATTGGAGTCGTCGCGGAAACCGATCCGCACGAGACGCGCGTCGCGGCGAGCGCGGAGACGGTGAAGAAATTCGCCGGCCTCGGCGCCGAGGTGGCGGTCGAGCGCGGCGCTGGCGTGGGCGCCGGAATCCTCGACGCCGACTATGTGGCGGCGGGCGCCCGGCTCGTCTCCGCCGGCGAGGCGCTCGGCGCCGACATCATCCTGAAAGTGCGGCGCCCGAGCGGCGTCGAACTCGGCCAGATGAAGCGCGGCGCGCTCGTCGTCGCTTCGATGGACCCCTACGGCCACCAGGAAGCGATCGAGGCGATGGCCAAGGCCGGCGTGGCCGCCTTCGCGATGGAGCTGATGCCGCGCATCACGCGCGCGCAAGTGATGGACGTTCTCTCCAGCCAGGCCAATCTCGCCGGCTATCGCGCCGTGATCGACGCGGCGTCCGAATACGGCCGCGTGCTGCCGATGATGATGACGCCGGCGGGCACCATTCCAGCGGCCAAAGCGTTCATCATGGGCGTCGGCGTCGCCGGCCTGCAGGCGATCGCCACGGCGCGGCGGCTCGGCGCCGTCGTCACCGCCACCGACGTGCGCCCGGCGACGAAGGAACAGGTCGAGTCGCTCGGCGCAAAATTCGTCGCCGTCGAAGACGAGGAATTCAAGCAGGCCGAGACCGCAGGCGGCTACGCCAAGGAAATGTCGGACGCCTACAAGACGAAGCAGGCGGCGCTGGTCGCCGCCCATATCGCCAAGCAGGACATCGTCATCACCACGGCGCTGATCCCCGGCCGCCCCGCCCCGCGCCTTGTCAGCGCCGAAATGGTCAAGTCGATGCGCCCTGGCTCGGTCATTATCGATCTCGCCGTCGAGCGCGGCGGCAATTGCGAACTCGCCCGCGCCGGCGAGCTCGTCGTCACCGACAACGGCGTTCGAATCGTCGGCTATTCCAGCGTCACGCGCCTCGCCTCGAGCGCGTCCGCGCTTTACGCGCGCAATCTCTACGCCTTCGTCGAGACGCTGATCGACAAATCGACCAAGACGATCGCCGTCAATTGGGACGACGAGCTCGTCAAGGCGACTTGCCTGACCCGCGACGGCGCGATCGCGCATCCGAATTTTCAGCCTAAGTCGGCTTGACGCGCCGCGCCTTTGGTAAGGACGAGAGGGATCGATGGAAAACCTTGACGCCACCGTCGCCAAACTGAAGGCGGCCGCCGACGCGGCCGAGGAGGCCGCGCGCGCCGCGCAGGCCTACGCCGACCAGCTCGCCGCCGCCGGCCACGTCGTCTCGGGCGGCGCGATCGATCCCTTCGTCTTCCGGCTGGCGATCTTCGCGCTCGCGGTGTTCGTCGGCTATTACGTGGTGTGGTCGGTGACGCCGGCGCTGCATACGCCGCTGATGTCGGTCACCAACGCGATCTCCTCGGTCATCGTCGTCGGCGCGCTGCTTTCCGTCGGCGTCGCGGCGGTCGACAGCGGCTCCAATTTCGCGCGCTTGGTCGGCTTCGTCGCGCTGATCCTCGCCTCAGTGAACATATTCGGCGGATTTCTCGTCACCGAGCGCATGCTCGCGATGTACAAGAAGAAGGGCTGACCTCACGTGAACGCCAATCTCGCCGCCCTCCTCTATCTCGTCGCCGGCATTCTGTTCATCCTCGCGCTGCGCGGACTGTCATCGCCCGCCAGCTCGCGGCAGGGCAACCGCTTCGGCATGATCGGCATGGCGATCGCCATACTGACGACGCTCGCGCTCCGGCCCCCCTCGAGCGGCTTCGCCTGGTTGCTGGTGCTGATCGGCTTCGCCATCGGCGGCGGAATCGGCGTCTGGCGCGCGCGCACGGTGCAGATGACGGCGATGCCGCAGCTGGTGGCGATGTTCCACTCGCTCGTCGGCCTCGCCGCGGTGCTGGTGGCGGCGGGCGCGCTCTATGCGCCGGAGGCCTTCGGCATCGCCGAGGGCGACCGCATCCATCCCGCCAGCATCATCGAAATGTCGCTCGGCCTCGCCATCGGCGCGGTGACCTTCACCGGCTCGATCATCGCCTTTCTCAAGCTCGACGGCCGCATGTCGGGCAAGCCGATCCTGCTGCCGCAACGCCATGTGATCAATATCGCTCTCGGCGCCGCGCTCGTCGTCCTCATTGCGCTGTTCTACTTCGCGCAATCGCCGGTGTTCTTCTGGCTCGTCGCGGCCGTCTCGCTAGCGCTCGGCGTGCTGCTGATCGTCCCGATCGGCGGCGCCGACATGCCGGTCGTCATATCGATGCTCAACTCCTATTCCGGCTGGGCGGCGGCGGGCATCGGCTTCACGCTCGGCAATCTCGCGCTGATCATCACCGGCGCGCTGGTCGGCTCCTCGGGCGCAATCCTGTCCTACATCATGTGCAAGGGCATGAACCGCTCGTTCATCTCGGTGATCCTCGGCGGCTTCGGCGGCGAGGTCGCCGGCGCGGCGGCCGGGGCCGAGACGCGGCCGGTCAAGCAGGGATCGGCCGACGACGCGGCGTTCATGATGAAGAACGCCTCCAAAGTGATCATCGTGCCCGGCTACGGCATGGCGGTCGCCCAGGCGCAGCACGCGTTGCGCGAAATGGCCGATATCCTCAAGAAGGAGGGCGTCGAGGTCAAATACGCCATCCATCCCGTGGCCGGCCGCATGCCCGGCCACATGAACGTGCTGCTCGCCGAGGCCAACGTGCCCTACGACGAAGTGTTCGAGCTCGAGGACATCAACAGCGAATTCGCGCAGGCCGACGTCGCCTATGTCATCGGGGCCAACGACGTCACCAACCCCGCCGCCAAGACCGATCCGAAATCGCCGATCTACGGCATGCCGATCCTCGACGTCGAGAAGGCGAAGACCGTGCTGTTCGTCAAGCGCGGCATGGGCTCGGGCTATGCCGGCGTCGAGAACGAGCTGTTCTTCCGCGACAACACGCTGATGCTGTTCGGCGACGCCAAGAAGATGACCGACTCGATCGTCAAGGCGCTCGCGCATTAGCAGCCCTTCTCCCTTGCGCCACGCGCCCCGTGCAAGCGCACGTTCGTCTTGACGTTCGGCGGCGCAATCGTTGCGATCGCGGGCCTCTATCTGGCGGCGCTGCTGACGCTCGTCGTGTTTCAGCGTTGGCTGCTCTATCTGCCGAAGCCGTTCGAGGTGTCGCCGGAGGCGGCAGGCCTCGGTTCGGCCCAGGTTTTGCGGCTCCACACCCCCGACGGCGAAATCTTGCCCGCCTGGTACGTTCCGCCGGCGCCGACGCGATCGTTGATCCTCTATTTCCACGGCAACGCCGCGCGGCTCGCCGACAAAGCCGAACGTTTTCGCAACCTCACCGCGACCGGCTATGGCCTCCTCGCCGTGGAGTACCGCGGCTTCGCCGGCGCGACCGGCTTTCCGAGCGAGGAAGGATTGCTCATCGACGCGGAGACGGCCTATGCCCAAGCCCTGTCGCTTGGCGCGAAACCGTCGCGGCTGGTCGTTCTTGGCGAGTCGCTCGGCAGCGGCGTCGCGGTGGCTTTGGCGGCGCGCCGCGAGGTCGGAGCGATCGTGCTCGACTCGGCTTACGATTCCATCGTCGAGGTCGCGGCGCGTCAGTACTGGATGTTTCCGGTCCGGAGGCTGATGCGCGACACGTTCCGCTCCGACGAGAGGATCGGGAAAATCGCCGCGCCGCTGCTGATGGTCCACGGGACCCAGGATCGATCCGTGCCCTTCGCATCCGGTGAGCGACTATTCGCCCTAGCGAACGAACCGAAACACTTCGTTCGGCTCGAAGGCGTCGGTCATCTCGCGCTCGAACTCGTCATCCCCCAAGTGCTCGAGTGGATGGACAGCACGCTGAAATGAGGCGGACGCCTCCTCGCCCCGCGCGGCGACGCCTCAGGCCAGCCTTTGCAGGCCGGCGCGGGCGATCGGGTTGCCGGGGCTCACCTGCATCGCGCGCTGGTAGGACTCGACCGCCTTGGCCTTGTTGCCCTGCTTTTCATAGGCCAGGCCGAGACCGGCCCACGCGTCGGCGTTGTTGGGGTCGACGTTGAGCGCGGCGTTGAAGTCCTCGATCGCGGCGTCGGACTTGCCGGTGGCGAGCAAGCTCTGGCCGCGCGCCTGATACGGCGCGCCGGCGAATGGATCGCGGTCGATCGCGTTGTTGAAGTCGGTGATCGCCTGCGCGTGATTGCCCTGGCGCTGAAAGATCAGCCCACGCGCGTGATAGGCCTGCGCGCCCTCCGGGTTGATCCGGATCGCCGCGTCGAGGTCGGCGAGCGCCTCGGGAAAATGTCCTTGCGCGCGCAAGAGATTGCCGCGCCCGAGATAGGCCGACGCGTCGTTGGGATTGGCGGCGACCGCGGCGTTGAAATCGGCGAGCGCGGCGCCGTCCTTGCTGATCTGCCGATAGGCGAGCGCCCGATTGGTGTAGGCGGCGGCGAATTTCGGATCGATCTGGATCGCCTTGGTGAAATCCTCGATCGCGTTCTGATAGCGCCCGCTCTTGGCGTAGGCGATGCCGCGTGTGTTGTAAGCGACGGAATCGTTGGGATTGCGCTGGATGACGTCGCTCAGCGAAGCGATATTGCCGACATTGGCGCCGGACGTGTCGGTGTCGATCTCCGCGACGCGACTGGTCGAGGGCGAAAGCGAGCCGAGAGTCTCGCTGCAGGCCCCGAGGGCCAGCGCCGCAAGCGACACGAGCATCCATCGCCCGACCGCCGCGCCAGGGGAGCGCGTCGTCACCCGCATGATCCGCCAACCTCCGCCCGCCGCCCTCCGGGCGGATTCGAAACCTCGTCGCTCGCGCACCGCATGCGCGAGAAAAATGGCAAAATCGGAGCGGCGGCGAACCGCGCCCCACATTTTCAGTTAGGCCGCCGTCTCAGCCGGCGGAGCGCGGCGCGCCCGGCATGACCTTCGGCTTCATCGGCAGCAGGCCTTCGCGCTGCAACTTCTTGCGCGCGAGCTTGCGGGCGCGGCGCACCGCCTCGGCCTTCTCGCGGGCGCGCTTTTCCGAGGGCTTCTCGTAATGGCCGCGAAGCTTCATTTCGCGGAAAATTCCCTCGCGCTGCATCTTCTTCTTGAGCGCCTTGAGGGCCTGATCGACATTGTTGTCGCGGACGAGAACTTGCACGGGCGATCCTATGTTGGGAGGCGAGGCCTCGACAAAAACCGAGAATTTGCGAAGGACAATAGAGGCATGCCCACTCGACGAGCGGCGCGCCTATCTGGACTTTCCCCTAACAGACTAGGGCCGCCTTGTCCAGCCAATCAGCCGCGTTTTTGCGGCTCCGGCAGGACGCGCGTCACATGGCCCATCTTGCGGCCGGGACGCGTCTCCAGCTTGCCGTAGAGATGCAGCGAGAGGTCGGGCTGGGCGAGGATGTCGCGCCATTCCTCGGCCTCCTCGCCGATGAGGTTGCGCATCTCGATTCGGCCGCGCCTCGTCGTCGCGCCGAGCGGCCAGCCGGCGATGGCGCGGATATGCTGCTCGAATTGCGAGGTCTGGGCGCCCTCGATCGTCCAATGCCCGGAATTGTGCACGCGCGGGGCGAGTTCGTTGACGAGCAGTTCCTCTGCGCCGTCGGCCCGGCGGGCGACGAACAATTCGACGGCGAGAACCCCGACATAGTCGAGCGCCTGAAGAATGCGCCCGGCGAGCGCCTTGGCCGCCTCCTCGACGCCCGGCCCGACGCGGGCGGGCGCCTGGGTGCGCGCCAGGATATGGCGCTCATGCTCGTTTTCGCAGAGATCGAAGGCCGCGACGGCGCCCTCGAGGCTGCGCGCCGCGATGACCGACGCCTCGCGCTCGAAAGCGACGAAGCCTTCGAGAATCATCGGCCCGCCGCCGAGGCTGCGGTGCAGCGCCGGCACGTTCGAGCCTTCACGGATCAGCGTCTGGCCCTTGCCGTCATAGCCGAAGCGCCGGGTCTTCAGGATCGCGGGACGCCCGAGATCGCCGACCGCGCGCGCCAGGGCGCCGGAATCGTCGACGCCGACGAAGGGCGCCGTGGCGAGGCCCAGTTCGCGCAGAAAATTCTTTTCGACGAGCCGGTCCTGCGTCAGGGCGAGCGCGCGAGCGCCGGGGCGCACGGGCCGGCGCTGGGCGAGAAACTCGACGCAGGCGATCGGCACGTTCTCAAATTCATAGGTGACGACGTCGACCGCTTCGGCGAAGCGCGCCAGCGCCGCCTCGTCCTCGAACGCGGCGACGGTCCGCGCGCTCGCGGCGTCATAGGCGGGCGCCTCGCTCTCGGGCGCATAGATGTGGCAGCGCAGGCCGAGCTTGAGCGCGGCCATCGCCAGCATGCGGCCGAGCTGGCCGGAGCCGAGAATGCCGATCGTGGCGCCGGGAGCCAGAATCATCCCGCGCCGCCGTCCGTAGGCGCCTCGGGAACCGCGTGCGTGCGCGCCGCGCGCCAGGCCTCTAACCGCTCGGCCAGGGAGACGTCGCCGAGCGCGAGAACCGCTGCAGCGATCAGCGCCGCGTTGACCGCCCCGGCCGCGCCGATCGCCAGCGTGCCGACCGGCACGCCCGCCGGCATCTGCACGATCGAGAGCAGGCTGTCCTGGCCGGAAAGCGCCTTCGTCTCGATCGGCACGCCGAACACGGGCAGCGTCGTGAACGCCGCCGTCATGCCCGGCAGATGCGCCGCCCCACCCGCCCCGGCGATGATCACCTTATAGCCCGCCGCCCGCGCGCCCTTGGCGAAGGCGACGAGCCGGTCGGGCGTGCGATGCGCCGAGACGATGCGCGCGTCATAGCCGACGCCCAGCTCTTCGAGCGTCTCGGCGGCGCGCCGCATTGTCGTCCAGTCGGACTGGCTGCCCATGATGATCGCGACGGGCTTGGAAAGGACGGTCACGGGCGCCTGCCGGGAGGGGAAAGGCTGGAAATCATGCACGCTGCGATTAAAGGAAGGGCGCGTGGCGCGCAAGGCGGGGCGCGGCCCTACCCCCGCTCCTGCCAAAAATCCCCCACCTTCTCGTAGCGGCGTTTGACCGCCGCCCAGGCAATGCGGTGAGCGGCTTCCTCCTGGCGCGGATCGCCCGCATGGGCGGCGAAGGCGTGATTGAACGCCTCGCGAAAAATGTCCTGCGCATGCTCGGGCAGATGGTTGCGCACCGACGGCGGCAAATCTTCGTTGAAGCGGTAGGGCATCGGCGTTTTCCAAATCGCTGGAGGGCGCTTCAAAGCGGCGTCGCCTCGTCGAGCCGCCGATCTTATACCGCGACAGGCGCTCGGACGATCCTTTCCCGCAGGAAGGAAAGGCTGACAAAGCTCACGAGGATGATTGCGCAATCGAGATAGATCGCCGGCGCCCATCCGCCATATTGGTCGCGCAGCGTGCCCGCGACGACCGGCGACAGCACGGCGCCGATTTCGCCGATCAGATTGGCGAGCCCGAAGGCGCTGCCGCGATGCTCGGGGCGCGCGATGTCAGCGATCAGCGCGTGCGTCACCGGCTGCAGCGCGCTGAAGAACAGCCCGGCGCAGAACAAGAGACTCGCCAGGACGACCGGCGCCGTCCCGCCGGCTCGGATGTAAAGGCCGAGCGCCAGGGTCAGCGCAGCTTGCAGGAAGGTGAAGGTCAGCACGACGGGCTTGCGGCCAAGCCCCCCAGCGCGCGCGCGATCGGCGAGCCAGCCGCCGAAAGGAAATCCCGCCACGCCCGCCAAGCCCGTGAACATCGCGGTCAGCGCCGCGCTCAGATACGAATTCGCGCCGTTGCCGGCGACGATCGAAATCGCCCAGAAGCCGAAGAACCAGAGATTCCAGAGAATAGCGACGCAGGAGACATAAAGCAGCACGAGATTGCGGTCGTGAAGAGCGCCCTTCATCTCCTTGTTTTTGGCAGTGAAAATAAAGGCGATGACGGCGAAGGCGACGACGAGTTCCGCCGAGGTCAGCGCCCACGGCGGCAGATCGTAATAGCGACTGACGAGCAGCAGAGCGAGGAGAAGGACGAAAAACGGCGCGGCGTAGCGCCCGATGACGGCGAAAGCGAGCATCGGCCGGTCGATCGGCGTGCGCGTCGCCCACAATTCGCGCGCAATGAACAGGCTGACGAGGGCGCTCACGGCGGCGAGCGCGAAGAACGGCATGCGCCACGCATTCTCGTGATCGAGCAGTCTTTGCCCGAGATCGATCAGGAACGGCGCGCCGACGGTTGCCAGCGTGATGCCGATGCTCAGGCCGGTGATCACGACGCCCATGGCGAGGCTGCGCCGCGCCTCGGGGGTCGTATCGGCGATGATGGCGCGGTCGTTGGCGTAATAGACGCCTTCGCCCAAGCCGGTAAGGATGCGGGCGACGATGAAGGCGACGAGCGCCCCGACGAGGCCGCTGACGAGCGTCGCGATCGCGGCCCAGAACAGGCTGATGATGATGACGCTGCGATGGCCGTGCCGGTCGCCCGCGTAGCCGCCGGGAAATTGGGCCAGCATGTAGGCGGCGAAGAATATGCCGCCGATCAAGCCGCCCAGCGCGTAAGGGTTGTGGCTCGTCCCCATGAAGGCGATCTTGTTCTGGATCATCCAGGTGATGACCGGGCCGGTGATCGTGCGATCGGCGCTGCTGACGACCCAGCCCAGACACAACCAAAGCCAAATGCGCCGGTAATCATAGGGGCGTGAAGCACGCGCACCGTTCGCCATGACGTTTCCAATCCCTGGTTTTCGCCGACTTGCTTTCGTACTCACCCGACGTCCGGCGTTTCGTCGAATGTTGATAGCGGTGATCCGATCCGGGCTAACCGACGATCACTTCGCGCAAGATCGGCTCCGACGCCGCGAGAACGCGCAGAAGCGCCTCATCCGGAGCGCCGGCTCGCTCGGCATGAACGCCTTGGCGCTCCCGGGATCTGGCCAAGGCGTTGCGACGGGCGGCCGCCTCCTGGCGCGGACGGTGCGCACGGGGGGAAGGCGAAGGTCGAAAGCCTCGCGAAAAATGCCTTGCGCATGCTCGGGCGGATGGTTTTGCAGCCAAGGCGGCGGGTCGGCGTCGACGCGGCGGGGCGCCGGAGTTCTCGTGACCGTTCGAGGGCGCCTCGTAGCGGCGTCGCCCCGCGCCCTCACGCGATGATGTCCGGCGTCAGCGCGTCCTCAAGCTGCGTCAATCGGTCGCGCAGCTGGAGCTTGCGCTTCTTCAGCCGTTGCAACTGCAATTGATCAGCCTGTCCGGCGTCGCGCAGCGCTTCGATGGCGGCGTCGAGGTCGCGGTGTTCTTCGCGCAGCCGCTCCAATTGACTCGACAGAACGGCGCGTTCTTCCTCGCTCAAGTCTTCTTGCGCCATGCCCCGCTTCGCCCGAATCGGCCCCGCCCCGCGCGGGCGCCGCCGGGGCGAATATGCGAGGGCGAGCGCAAGTTCGCAAGGCCGCCGCGCCGGCGCGCGGCGCGGCGCGCATCCCCCTGAAATACGATTAACAGGGCCGATGAGTTGATCGGCGAGCGCCCAATTTCGAGCTTGCAACCCGTCCGCATTGTGTCACAATTTCTTCGTCAATTAGCAAAGGGAGTTTGCCAATGTCCCTCGAGTCGCATTTGACGGAACTCGTGCGTCGCCACCGGGCGATCGAAAGCGCGATCGCCGCCGAAGAAATGCACCCGTCAGCCGACGAATTGAAACTCCACGAATTGAAGCGCAAGAAACTCCAGCTCAAAGACGAAATCGAAAAGCTCAAGCACGAGACGGAGCGCGCCCTGACGCATTGAAGCGTCGCTTCGCTCCGCTCTGAGTCGAGCCCATTCCTAAGTAACGGCCCAAAGATCGCCTGCCCTGCGAGGCTTCAGCCCTCCGGCGGGGCGGCGATGGGGGCGCGCCATTCCCGCGCAACGTCCGCGTCGTGTTCGGCCTCGGCGTATTCGCGCGCCAAACCAGAAAATTCCTCGACCGGGCAAAGGCGGGCGAGCGCCCAAACCGCCATTGCGCGCACCAGCGGCGATGGCGCGGCGAGTTGCGCCCGCGCCGCTCCGATCAGCGCGGGATCGCGCGAATTGCCGATCGCGATCATGACGTTGCGCTGGAATCGCGCGTGGCCGATGCGCTTGATCGGCCCGCCGGCGAAGCGGCGCCGGAAGCTCGGCTCGTCGAGACCCGCGAGTTCGGCGAGCGGCGGGTTGGCCAGATCCTCGCGCTGGGCGAGCTTGGCTTCGCGCCCCTCCCGCGCGAATTTGTTCCACGGACAGACCGCCAGACAATCGTCGCAGCCGTAGATGCGGGCGCCGATCGCGGGGCGCAAGTCCGGCGCGATCGTCCCCTTGTGTTCGATGGTGAGATAGGAGACGCAGCGGCGCGCGTCGAGCCGATAGGGCGCGGTGAATGCGCGCGTCGGGCAGACGTCGAGGCAAGCGCGGCAGGCGCCGCAATGATCGCTCTCGGGCGCGTCGGGCGGAAGCGCGAGGTCCGTGAAGATCGCGCCCAGAAACAGCCAGGAGCCGAAATCCCGGCTGACGAGGTTGGTGTGCTTGCCCTGCCAGCCCAGACCCGCCGCGGCGGCCAGCGGCTTCTCCATCACCGGCGCGGTGTCGACGAAGACCTTGACCTCGGCCTTCTCGGGGCGCGCGGCCGCGACGAGCCAGGCCGCGAGCGTCTTCAGGCGGCCCTTGATGACGTCGTGATAGTCGCGATGGCGCGCATAGACCGAGATCGTTCCGCAACTCGTGTGGCGGAGCGCCTCGAGAGGATCGGCGGCGGGTCCGTAGTTCACGGCGAGCATGACGACGCTGCGCGCCTGTGGCCACAGAACCTTCGGATCGGCGCGGCGCTCGAACGTCTCGGCCATCCAATTCATGTCGCCGTGCGCGCCGGCGGCGAGCCAGGCGGCGAGGTTTTCGCGCGCGCCCGGGGGCAGCGCCGGCGCCGCGACGCGGCAGCCGTCGAAGCCGAGTTCGCGCGCCTTGGCGCTAAGATCGATCAGAAGTCGAGATCGGCGTAGGTCGGGCTCGCCGCCATGCCCGGCAGCCGCTCGCCCAGCAGCGGGCGGAACGAGGGACGGGATTTGATCCGCGCATACCATGTCTTGGCCGTCTCGTTCTCGCTCCATGGCGCGTCGCCGAGATAATCGACGCAGGAAAGATGCGCCGCCGCCGCCAGATCGGCGTAGCTCAGCCGCTCGCCTGCGAGCCAGTTGCGAGCGCCGATGAGATGCCCGATGTAGCGCAAATGATAGCGCAAATTGGCGCGCGCGGCGCGCACCGCCTCCATATCCGGTCCGCCGCCGCCGTTCTTCGGCGACATGAAGCGCTTGTAGATCTTCTCCGTCACCAGCAATTGGCTCGCTTCGGCGAAGAACTTGACGTTGAACCAGCGCGTCAAGCGCCTCACTTCGGCGCGGCCGAGCGGATCGTCGGGCATCAGGCGCCGATCGCCGAGGCCGAGGCCGCGCGTTTCCTCAAGATATTCGGCGATGACGTCGGCGCCGGGCACGCTCGGGGCGTTGTCCTCGGCCATGACCGGCGTCGCGCCCTCGGCGTTGAGCAGCAGGAATTCGCGCCGCCGCTCCCAGGGCCGCTCCTCGATCAGCGCCGGCTCGATGCCGAATTCGCCGAGCGCCAAGCGTATGAACCGTGAATGCGGGCAGAAAGGGTGATGATAAAGCGTGATCATGCGAACGCGGCGCGCGGCTGACTGTAGGAGAGGCTGAAATCAGTCATGGGGCCGGGCTGGTTAAGCGGAGGTAAAGGATGGGCGGCGGCGCGGCGAGCGCGCCCTATCCCAAAATCTCGCGCGCCTGGACTCGCCACACTCCCGCGGCGTTCATCTTGGACCAGGCGGCCTGCAGCGAGCCGCCCGCGTCGATCGCGCGGCAGGCGTCGTCGATGACGAAAGTGTCGAAGCCGGCGCCGCGCGCGTCGAGCGCGGAATAGGCGACGCAGTAATCGGTGGCGAGGCCGCACGCGAACACCCGGCGCGCGCCCCTCGCCTTGAGCAGCGCCGCCAGTCCGGTCGTCGTCTTGCCGTCGGCTTCCGTGAAGGCGGAATAGGAATCGACTTCGGCGTTGACGCCCTTGCGCAGGATCAAGAACGCCGCATCGACGTCGAGCGCCTCGTGCAGCTGCGCGCCCGGCGCGCCTTGCACGCAATGGTCCGGCCAGAGCACCTGCTCTCCATAGGGCATCCTCACGACGTCGAACGGCTTGGCGCCTTCATGCGAGGAGGCGAAGGAGGCGTGGCCTTCCGGGTGCCAGTCCTGGGTGACGACGACATGGACGAAAGTTCGGATAAGGCGATTGACGACCGGCACGATCAAATCGCCGCCGGGGACCGACAAGGCCCCACCGGGAAGAAAATCGTTCTGGATGTCGATGACCAGCAGCACGTCGTCGGCATCGACCGTCATGATCGGGGACATCGCTCAGCCTCCGCCTCTTGCCCACACAAGCTCGCCGGTCCGCCCGCGCTCGAAAACGACGACGACGAGGCGAACCCGCCCTATCCCAAAATCTCTCGCGCCTGGATTCGCCAGACCTGCGCAGCGTTCATCCTGGCCCAGGCGGCCTCCAGCGAGCCGTTCGCGTCGAACGCGCGACAGGCGTCGTCGATGACGAAGGTGTCGAAGCCGGCGGCGCGGGCGTCGAGCGCGGAATGAGCGACGCAATAGTCGGTCGCGAGGCCGCAGGCGAACACCCGGCGCGCGCCCCTCGCCTTGAGCAGCGCCGCCAGTCCGGTCGTCGTCTTGCCGTCGGCTTCGGCGAAGGCGGAATACGAATCGACGTCGGCGTTGACGCCTTTGCGCAGGATCAGGAACGCCGAACCGACGTCGAGCTCCTCGTGCAGCGCCGCGCCCGGCGCGTTTCGCAGGCAATGGTCTGGCCAGACCGGCTGCTCGCCATACGGCGTGCTCACGACGTCGAACGGCTTGGCGCCTTCGTAAGTGGAGGCGAAAGAGGCGTGGCCTTCCGGGTGCCAGTCCTGGGTGACGACGACATGGGCGAACGCCTTGATCAGACGATTGACCAGCGGCACGATCGCGTCGCCGTCGGCGACCGGCAGAGCCCCGCCGGGAAGAAAATCGTTCTGAATATCGATGATTAGAAGCACGTCGTCGGCGTCGACGGTCATCACCGGGGACATCGCTCAGCCTCCGCCTCTTGCCCGCACAAGCTCGCCGATTCGCCCGCGCTCGAACACGAAGACGACGACGAGCGAGAACAGTAATGGCAAAATAAGGTAAAGAAGGCGGAAAACAAGCAGCGCTGCGAGCACATTGGCGGGCGGCGCGTCCGGCATCGCCTTGAGAAACGAATATTCCAAAACGCCGAGGCCGCCCGGCGCGTGGCTGACGAGCGCAAGGGAGAAGGAGGCGAGGAAGACCCCGAGCACCATGACGAAGCCGGGATTGCCGGCTTGCGGCAGGGCGAAATAAATGATTCCGGCCGCGCCGATCAGCTCCAGCGGCCCGGCCAGTAATTGCCGCGCCGCGATCGGCGGGCGGGGATAGACCAATTCGAAGCCGCGGATTCTGAGCGGCGCAAAATGCAGCAGCGACCCGATCGTGTAGAGCCACGGCGCCCCGAGCAGCGCGAGCCCGGCCAGACGCCCCGCCCAATCCGGAAGATCGACGTAGCGCCGCGCCAATTCCGGATGAAACAGCAGGATCAGGCCGCCGAGCAACAAATTGCCCAACGTGAAGGTGAAGGAGCAGAAGGCGACGAGCACGCCGACCTCGGCCATGCCCAGTCCCTTGGTCGAATAGGCGCGATAGCGCACGACGGCGCCGGAGAGGACGGTGGCGCCGATGTTGTGCGCGAGCGCGTAGGTGGTGAAGGAGACCAGGCCGATGAAGCGCCAGCTCATGCGGCGCCCGAGATGGGCGAGCGCGATCTGGTCGTACCAGGCCAAGGCGGTGTAGGCGAGGCCGGTCGCGCCGATCGCCAGCGCCCAGCGAAGCGGCGAAATGGCCGCGAAAGCGGCGCCGACGTCACCGATCGACAGGCCCCGCAGCTCCTTGAACAACAGCCAGGACGTAAACGCCACCGCCCCGAGCCCGATCAGCGGCCACAATACGTCCATCAACCGTTTCATTGCTCGTTCCGCGCCCGGCGCCCAGCCGCGCCGCCGCCTTTCCCTGCACGAGCAAAGCGGCGAGCGCAAGACCGGCGCGAGCCGCCGCGCGGCGGGCTCCGGCGTCGCGGGAAACGGAGACGATGCTAATTCGAGGACGTCAACGCGTGAACAAAGGCGTAGATCACGATCGGAATCGCGACGAAGATGTAAACGCGCAGCGCGATCAGCAAAATCAGGGTTCCCCGACCCAATGCGCGACGCGGCAGCGGGCGTTCCGTCACGGCCGTGAGCTGGCTGGGTTCAAGGGCGTCGATCAAGTTCGAGGCGTCGGTCATGTCCGTGTCCTAATTGCCGAGGAGACCGGGGAAAACCGTGATGATTCCGTAAAAGGCGCCGACGACGACCAGGGCGACCACGACGCCTCCCCCGAGCAGATTGGCGCGCCAGTCGTTGGCGTGGCGCCCCATGATCTCCCGGTCGTTAACCAAGAGCAGCAGCAGCAAGAGCGCCGGCGCCATCAGCAGCGTGGCGATGACGTTGACGGTCAGCGTCATAGCCAGCAGCGGGGCGCCGGGAATCAGCACGATTCCAGCGGCGACGAGCGTCGAGAGGATCGCCACGCCATAGAACAACCGGCCTTGCGAGAAATCGAGGTTCAGGCTGTGCCGGGAGTGGACGGTCTCGCCTAGCGCGTAAGCCGAGCTTGTCGAGATCGTCATCGCCGCCACCACCCCCGCCTCGAGGATTCCAAGCGCGAACAACGTGGCGCCGGCGGAGCCGAGCAGCGGCTGCAGCGCCGTCGCGAAATCGGCGCCGCTGACGAATTTGGACACATCGACGTTGTTGGCGAACAGCGGCGCGGCGGCGACGAGAGTGGCGATGGCCGCGACGGCGGCGACCAACGCGCCGATCGCGGTGTCCATCCGGCCCTGCGGCAGATCGGCCGTCGTCAGCCCCTTGTCCACGACCGCGCTTTGCTGGAAGAAGATCATCCACGGCGTGACGGTCGCGCCGATATTGGCCATGACGAGCGTCACGAACGCCGTGGTGACGCCGCCCCGAAGCGGGCTCCAGGTCGCGACCGCGCGAGCGAGCGCCGCTCCGTCGGGATGGGCGAACAGCGCCGCGGGCACGAAGAGAAGATTGAACGCCGCCAGGCCCATCACGGCGCGCTCCCAGGTCGCGTATTTGCGAAACGCCAGCGACGCGACCACCAAGACGACGCCGATTGCCACGGATAGCCAGGATGGGATTCCAAAATAGAGTCCCCCGCCTGGATGGCGATGAACTCGGTGGTCAGCGTCAGCAAATTGCCGAACACAAGATCGCCCATCGCGAAATAGCCCCAGAACGGCCCGAAGCGCTCGAAAATAAGTTCGGCGTGCCCGCGATGCGTGGTCGCGCCCAGGCGCACCGTCATTTCCTGCACGACAAACGCCATCAGGAAAGTGAGCAGGATGAACGGCGCAAAGAAGCCGACGCCGTAGGTCGCGCCGGTCGTCGCGTAGGAGACCATGCTGGGCCCGTCGTTCTCGCCGAGCATGACCAGCACGCCGGGTCCGGCCAGGAGCCAGAGCAGTCGCAACGGGCGCTTCGCCCGGCGCGTCTCCAGCACCTTGCGACGATCCCGCGCGCGCGCGACATCTTCCGGCGACAGGGTGTTTCCCGCCCCGAGCGGCGACCCGAAAAACAACGGCGCGATCCCGTAAACGCCGTCACTCATCGTTCATCCCCTAGCCCCTTCCCGCCGCGTCCCGCGACGTTCCTACGGTGCGCCGAATGTAGCCAATGCTACATTTATGTCAATAGGCTTCCAATTTGCGCTTGCGCGGCGTCGCCGGCTGCGGCCGGGCGTCGCGGATTCGCGAGCGTCTCGGCAGGTCTTGGGGCGTCAGCGTCGCCGCAAGGGGCGTCCCGATTTCGCCCGGAACTAGCCGCCTGACGCGAAATCGTCCATACGACGGGCGCCCCGGCGCCTGAAAACGATCGGGGCGTCGCGTCGTCCCGAGATGCAAGCGGCGCGCAGGCTACATGAGCGCCCCCTCAGCGGGGCGCGCGACAGCGCGGTCCCGACCATCCTGCGAGGTTGACATGCGATTCATCGAGTCCTTCAATCTGCTCGCGCTGGCCAATTCCGCCGTCTGTCTCGGCGCGGCGTTCCTTTTGGGAACCCTGATCGGCGCCGAGCGGCAATACCGGCAACGCTCGGCGGGCCTGCGCACGAATGTGCTCGTCGCGCTCGGCGCGGCCGCTTTTGTCGATTTGGGCATGCGAACGGCCGGGCCGGCGTCGACCCAGGTGATGGCCTATGTCGTTTCCGGCATCGGCTTCCTCGGCGCGGGCGCGATCATGAAGGAGGGCGTCAACATTCGCGGCCTGAACACGGCCGCCACTCTCTGGTGCTCGGCCGCCGTGGGCGCCGCGGCCGGCTCGGGCCTGATCGTCGAGGCGACGATGCTGACCGTTCTTGTCATCGCCGGCAATACGCTGCTGCGCCCCCTCGTCAACAGCATCAATCGCATCCCGATCGACGAACGAACGTCGGAAGCCACCTACACGATTCGCCTGACCAGCGCGCCGGATGCGACGGCGCAAGCTCGCGAGGCGCTGATCGAGGCGCTCGAGCGCGCGAATTATCCCCTGAGCGACGTGGAAACGATCGACCACGGCGAGGACCTTGCCGACATCGTCGCCACGCTCGTCAGCACTTCCGTCGTTCCCCAAGAGCTCGACGCGGTCGTCGCGCGGCTCGAGAAACAGCCTGGGGTCGACCACGTCACCTGGGAGAGCAGCGTGAAGAACTGACGGGCCGGCTCGGGGCGGACCGCCCCGGGCTCTTGGCTCTTCTTACGACGAGGCCCCGCTGGCCCCGCTCGCGCCGCCCAGATCCAGCCAGACGTTCGGATCGTCCTGCGCCTGGCGCTTGACGAATCGGTAGCCGGTCGCGTCCCAGGGCAAGATCTCGTCCCTCAAGTTGTCGAGCACGAACTCGCCGTGGTCGGTCTTGACGGTGAGAATGGCGTGGCCCTCGCCGTCGAGATCGCGCACGATCGTCATCAGCAGCGCTTGCCTGGGAAATCCCTGCTCGATGAGCTGCTTGCGCTTGAACAAGGCGTAAACCTTGCAGTCGCCCTTGCCGTCGGTCGGATAATCCCAATGATCGAGGACGGTTCCCCAATGTTCGAGATTGGTGATCGGCTCGATCGCGTCGTTGGCGAATTTGTTGACGCGGTTGAGGATCGCCCAGGTCTTCTTCGTCAGGCGAACGTCGAGCGGCGAAAGCTTGCCCAGGCTGCATTCCTCAGGCCGACGACCGCAAAAGTCCATCCAGCCGTAGGGGACCGACGTCGCGACGCCGACCGCGGCGTAGCTCGCGCTCGGCAATTTCGGTTCGGACGCCTCGACGAATCCGCCATAGGCGAGCCCGAACAGACCTGCGGCGCCGACCGCCCGCGCAACCCACCCAAACATGGCCTTCCCTCATCGTCATCGACGCGAGACAGGGTCGGCCAATCCGCTTGGCGCGGCGAAAAACAATTCGATACAATTTGATCGTTCGCCGCTTTTCACGGCGGTTAAATTTCTTAAGGTTGACCGGTCCTTGCCGGAGCCGATGGGCCCGCCCTTTGCGTGATCGGACGGCCGGGACCGTCGTCAATCTGCATCAAGGGCGCGATAACCGCTTGTCGTCTTTCGACGGCGCGGGCCTTCGTCGGCGGGCAAGCGCGCGTTCTTCGGCATGCAGCCTACGCGCGAGCTGAACCGACCGATCGAAATCCGGCCTTCCCGGTCGGTTCGGCGCCGGTCTATAGAGGTCTCGGCGCCGCCGGCGCGCCGACGAGCGACGGAGTGTTGGAGTGGCGATGCAGCAAGCGGCCTCAGGCGCCGCGCCAAATCCGCGTCTGGCCGCGATGAGTTTGGCCGCGCTCGGCATCGTCTTCGGCGATATCGGAACCAGCCCGCTCTATACGCTCAAGACGGTGCTCGATCTCACCGGCGCGCATCCCGACGCGATGACGATCCTGGGATCGCTGTCGCTCATCCTGTGGACGCTTTTCCTCATCACCACGGTCAAATACGTCGGCTTCGCCATGCGCGTCGACAACGACGGCGAAGGCGGCATCATTGCGCTTATGACGTTGCTCGGCGTCAAGAAACGGCATCGGCCCGTGATCGTCGCCGCCGGCCTGTTCGGAGCGGCGCTGATCTACGGCGACGGGGCGATCACGCCGGCGATCTCGGTGCTCTCGGCTCTCGAAGGCATGGAGCAAATCGCGCCGTCGCTGCAAACTTACGTCCTGCCGGCCGCCGTGGCGATCCTGCTGGCCTTGTTCGCGATCCAGCCGCAGGGCACGGCGCGCATCGGCAAGGCGTTCGGCCCGATCATGCTCGTCTGGTTCGTCGTCATGGCGGCGCTGGGCGTCTACGGCGTGCTACAGCACCCTTCCGTGCTAGCCGCGATCAATCCGGCGTACGGCCTCAAGTTTCTCGCCTCCGGCGGCCTGACGGGCTTCCTCGTGCTCGGCGGCGTGTTTCTGTGCGTCACCGGCGCCGAGGCGCTCTACGCCGACATGGGGCATTTCGGCCCCGTTCCGATCCGCCTCGCCTGGAACGGCGTGGTGTTCCCCAGCCTCATCATCAATTACGCGGGGCAAGCCGCGCTGGTTCTCGAGGGCGCGCCGACCGACGGCAACATTTTTTACCGCCTGTGCCCTGCCCCGCTGCTCACGCCGCTGATCGTGCTGGCGACGATCGCGACGATCATCGCGAGCCAATCGATCATCACCGGCGCCTTTTCGATGACGCGCCAGGCGATTCAACTGGGCTGGCTGCCGCGCCTGATCATCAAGCAGACGTCCGCGGAAGGCTACGGCCAGATCTATGTCGGAACCGTCAACTGGCTGCTGATGTTCGTCACGCTGGGCCTGACGATCGGCTTCGGCAAGTCGGACAATCTCGCCGCCGCCTACGGCATCGCGGTTTCGCTCACCATGCTGATGACGAGCGTGCTGCTGTTCATCGCGATGCGCGACATCTGGGGTTGGAGCCTCGCAGGCGCCGGCGCCGTCGCGACCCTATTCATGATCGTCGACGGCGGGTTCTTCGCCGCCAACATGGCCAAAGTGATGGAGGGCGGCTACGTGCCGCTGCTGCTGGCGTCCGCCGTCTACGGCCTGATGTGGACGTGGCATCGCGGCACGGGCGCCGTGCACAACCAGGTCGTGGCCGACCAGACGCCGAGCGAAGATTTCATCGCCGAGCTTCAATCGGGCCGCATCGCGCGCGTGCCGGGCTCGGCGGTGTTCCTTACCCGCGCCAAGGAGGACACGCCTCCTGTCATGTCCTGGCATGTGCGGAAGAACCGCTCGCTGCACGAGTATGTGCTTGCCCTAACGCTTACCGTCGTCTCGACGCCGCGCGTCGAGCCCGAGGAGCGCGTGACGGTGGCGCGCGAAGCGGACAAATACTGGCGCGCGGAGGCGCGTTACGGCTTCATGGAGCATCCCGACATTCCCGCCGTATTGGCGGAGTGCAAGGCCAAGGGCGCCGAGATCGATCTCTCCGACGTCACGTATTACGTCGGCCACGAAACCATCGTGCCGCGCGAGGACGGCAAAGGTCTGCCGCGCTGGCAGGAGGGGCTATTCGCGGCCATGGGCCGCAACTCCGCGCGCATCAGCGATTTCCTCCGGTTGCCGCACGACAATGTCGTCGAGATCGGGCGGGAGGTCGAGATCTAGCGACGGCCGGACGTGGGAGAGCGTGGCGGATGAGGGAGCGCGGGTTGGCCTGTCCGCGCGAACTTGGCTATGCTCGCCGCCTTGCAGGGAAAAGCGAAATTGACCGCCAACGATTCCAACGTTTCACAGGGCTCGCAAGACTACGTCGGCGATCCTCGCAACGATTCCGTTCTCATCAGCGTCGACGGCGTCCTCACTCCGCGCCCCGAAGCGAAGGTTTCGGTGTTCGATTCCGGCTTCGTGCTCGGCGACGGCGTCTGGGAGGGCCTGCGGCTGATCGAGGGGCGCATCGCGTTTCTCGACAGGCATCTCGACCGCCTGTGGGACGGGGCGAAAATGCTGCGCATGGACATCGGCCTGACGCGCGAAGCGCTCACGGCGCGGCTGTTCGACGTGATCGAGGCCAACGGCATGCGCGAGGGCGTGCACATCCGCCTAATGGTCACGCGCGGCGTCAAGCGCTCGCCCTATCAGGATCCGCGCCTCACGATCGGCGGCGCGACGATCGTCATCATTCCCGAATGGAAGCTGCCGAAGCCCGAAATGCTTGCGCGCGGCCTCTCCCTGTTCACCGTGCATATCCGGCGCACCGGGCCGGCCGAGCAGGACCAGAAGCTCAATTCCCATTCCAAGCTCAATTGCATCCTCGCCTGCATCCAGGCGATGGAGGCGGGCGCGGACGAAGCGCTGATGCTCGACGATCGCGGTTTCGTCGCGACCTGCAATTCGACGCATTTCTTCATCGTCCGCAAAGGGGAGCTGTGGACCTCCGCGGGCGGCCATTGCCTTGCCGGCATCACGCGCGACGCGGTGTTGCGCGCCGCAAGGCGGGCGGGCGTTCCCGCCTTCGAGAAAGACTTCTCGCTGTTCGACGTCTACGGCGCCGACGAAGCCTTCTGCACCGGCACCTTCGCCGGCCTGACGCCGGTGGTCAAAGTCGACGGGCGGGCGATCGGCGCGGGCGCCCGCGATCCCGCCGACGCCTCGGGTCCGATGACCAAACGGTTGCGCGGCCTCTACAAAGCGCTCGAAGCCGAGGAAGCGCTGGGGAGGCCGGCATAAATGCGCGCCGACGCTTCGAGCCCGCCGGTGCGCATCGCCATGTGGTCCGGCCCGCGCAACATCTCCACCGCGATGATGCGCGCCTTCGGCAATCGCCGGGATTGCGCGGTGACGGACGAGCCCTTTTACGCAGCCTATCTCGCCGCGACCGGCCTCGACCATCCCCTGCGCGAGGAGGTGATCGCCTCGCAGCCGACCGACTGGCGCGCGGTGGCGGCCGCTCTGACGGGGCCGGTCCCCGAGGGCAGGGCGATCTGGTATCAGAAGCACATGACCCATCATATGATCCCCGGCTTCGGCCGCGACTGGATCGACGGGCTCGTCAACGCCTTCCTCATTCGCGCGCCCGAGGCCGTGCTCGCTTCCTACGCGCAAAAGCGCGAGGGCGATTTCAGCCTTGAAGAAATCGGCCTGCCCGCGCAGGTCGCCCTGTTCGAGCGCGCCGCGCAGCGCTTGGGGAGCGCGCCGCCGGTGCTCGAAGGCCAGGACGTGCTCGCCGATCCGCGCGGCATGCTCAGCGCGCTCTGCGCCGCCTTGGGGATTTCCTTCGACGAAGCGATGCTGTCCTGGCCGCCGGGCCGGCGCGCGAGCGACGGCGTCTGGGCGCCCGCCTGGTACGACGCAGTCGAGAAATCGACGGGCTTCGCGCCGCCGCGGCGCGAGATCGCCTTCGACGAGTTGCCCGATTCGCTCAAACCGATCGCTGAAGCCGCGCGCCCGCTCTACGAGCGCCTCGCGCGGCATAAGCTCGCGCCGACGCACGCTTCCGCCGGCGCCGAATCGGCGCAATAGCGTTCCCAATCGGTCGCGCGGCCCGTTTCATCAACGATTTGCGTGGGCGCGGCTCGCCGCGCTCTTGACGGGAAAGCGGCCCCGTCGCATCACCAGCAAGGTTATGTCCACGCTCGTTCTGCCTTTTCCCGCGATCAATCCCATTTTGTTTCAGTGGGGCCCGCTGGCGATTCGTTGGTACGCGCTCGCCTATATCGCTGGGCTGATCGCCGGCTGGGCGCTGATCCGGCGCGTCGTCGCCGACGACAGGCTGTGGGGCGGGACGCCGCGCCCCACACCCGACAGCATTGACGATCTGCTCGTCTATTGCGCGATCGGGGTCATCGTCGGCGGGCGGCTCGGCAACGTCCTGTTCTACGATCCGCGCTATTACCTTTCGCACCCGATCGAAATCCTTAAGGTCTGGGAAGGCGGCATGGCCTTCCACGGCGGACTGATCGGAGCGGCCGTCGGCATCGCGCTGTTCGCGCGCCGTTACAAGACGCCGGTCCTCAGCGTATTCGATCTCGCCTCGCTCGCCGCGCCGATCGGCATCTTCCTCGGCCGGCTGGCCAATTTCATCAAGCCGGAGCTTTGGGGCCGACCGACCGACGTGCCCTGGGCGATTATCTTTCCCGGCTCGGACGGACTGCCGCGCCATCCCAGCCAGATCTACGAAGCGCTGCTCGAAGGGCTGGCGGTCTTCATCGCCCTGTCGCTCGCGGCGCGCGCGGGCGCGCTGGGGCGCCCGGGCCTGATCGCCGGCGCCTTCGGCGCGCTCTACGGCGCAGCGCGCATCTTCAGCGAATTCTACCGCGACCCCGATCCGCGCCTCGAGGACCTCGGCCAAGGCTTGACCATGGGGATGGTGCTCTCGGCGCCGCTGATCGTCATCGGCCTCGGCCTGATCGCCTGGAGCGTAAGAGGGGCCGCTGGGGGGCGAGAATGAGCGCGCTGGAGGACGAGATCAAAGCGATGATCGCCAGCGACGGCCCGATCACCGTCGAGCGCTATATGGGGCTTGCGCTCGCCCACCCCGAGCACGGCTATTACATGAACCGCGATCCGTTCGGCGCGGAGGGCGACTTCACCACCGCGCCGGAAATTTCGCAGATGTATGGCGAATTGCTCGGGCTGTGGGCCGCCGAGGTCTGGACTTCGATGGGGCGCCCGAATCCGGTCCGCCTCATCGAACTCGGTCCCGGGCGTGGAACCCTGATGAGCGACGCGTTGCGCGCCGCGCGCATCGTGCCGGACTTTCGCGCCGCCCTCGACGTCACGCTGATCGAAACCAGTCCCGTGCTCGCCAACATTCAATATGAGGCGCTGCTGACCAGCGGCGCGTCGATCGCCTGGCGCGCGACATTGAGCGAAGCGCCGGAAGGCCCGGCGATCATTCTCGCCAACGAATTCCTCGACGCATTGCCGGTGCGCCAGTTCGTGCGCCGCGGCGGACGATGGCGCGAAAGAACGGTGCGCCTCGACAATTCCGGACAATTGGCGTTCGGCCTCTCCAGCGATCCCGAGCGCTATATCAAAGTCGAGGCGGACGAAGGCGCGTTGCTCGAAGTCAACGCCGTCGGCCATCGCTTCATGTTCGAGCTCGGCGGGCGGCTGGTCAAACAAGGCGGCGCAGCGCTGTTCGTCGACTACGGCCATGGCGCGACAGGCTTCGGCGACACGCTTCAGGCAGTGCGCGCGCATCGCATGGTCGATCCGCTCGTCGATCCCGGCGAAGCGGACATCACCGCCCATGTGGATTTCGCCGCGATGGCGCGAAGCGCGCGCGCGACCGGCGCCGCGGTCTACGGCCCGATCGACCAGGGCGACTTCCTGCGCGCGCTCGGCATCGACGTGCGCGCGCGTGCGCTAGCCGAACGCGCGCCGCCCGAGCGCGCCAATGAATTCGAAGAGGCGCGTCGACGCCTCGTCGGTAAGAACGAAGGCGAAATGGGCGCGCTGTTCAAGGCTATGGTGGTGGCCAACCGCTCCGTGCCGCCGCCGCCGGGCTTCCAGCCCTATTCGACCAAGCCCGCGTGAACGCCGCCGAATACCTGCGCGCCGAGGCGCTCGCGCTGCCCGGGCTCGCTCACGCGTTCTTCACCCGACGGGGCGGCGTCTCGACTGGCGTTTACGCTTCCCTCAATGGCGGAATCGGCTCTCGCGACGAGCCTCAGGCGGTGCGCGACAATCGCGCGCGCATGGCGGCGGCGCTCGCGATCGCCCCCGACCGGCTGGCCATTCCCTATCAAGTGCATTCGCCCGACGTCGCGACGATTTCTTCGGCCTTCGCGCCCGAAGCGCGACCGCGCTGCGACGGGCTCGTCACTGCGACGCCGGGCCTGGGCCTCGGCGTCACCGGCGCGGATTGCGGCATGATCCTTTTCGCTGACCCGAAGGCGCGCGTCATCGGGGCCGCGCACGCCGGTTGGAAGGGCGCGCTCGCTGGCGTGATCGAGGCGACGGTCGAGGCGATGGCGCGGCTCGGCGCCAAGCCCGAACGGGTCAGCGCCGCGCTCGGCCCATGCATTGCGCAAAGCTCATACGAGGTCGGCCCCGAATTCGTCGCCGCCTTCGCCGCCGCCGACGCCGATTCCGCGCGTTTCTTCGCTCGAAGCGTCAATCCGGAGCGCGGGATGTTCGACCTGCACGCTTATATCGCGGCGCGCGCCGCGCGGGCCGGCGTCGGTCGCTTTCAGGACCTCGGCCTCGACACCTATGCTGACGAACGTCGCTTCTTCAGTTTTCGTCGTGCCACCCACCGCAAGGAGCCCGACTACGGCCGGCTGGTGGCCGCGATCGCGCTCGCCTGAGGCCGGACGCCGGCTTGGCCGCGAGCGCGGCCGAGGCGGCGTCGAACCGTCGCGGGGAGCGCCGGTTGACATCGGCGCGGCCGGCCATCATTTGCCAAGGACGCGCGGCGTCGCGACTCGCGGGGAAAGGACTGTGCATGCTGGCCCAGGCTTTGGCGCGGCGTTTCTCGCGCCTCGGGCTTCACTACGGCTGGGCGGTCGTCGCGATCACGTTCGTGACGACCCTGGTGACCGCCGGCGCGATGGGCCTGCCCGGCGCGTTGATTTTGCCGCTGAGCCGCGAATTCGGTTGGAACACTGAGCAGATTTCCGGCGCGCTGGCGCTGCGTATCCTGCTCTATGGGCTGATGGCGCCCTTCGCCGCTTCGCTGATCGACCGCTATGGCTTGCGCCGCGTGATCTTGAGCGCGGTGTTTCTCATTGCCGCAGGGCTCCTGCTGGCGCTGAAGATGAACCAGGTCTGGCATCTCGTGCTGCTGTGGGGGGTCGTGGTCGGCTTAGGCACGGGCCTCACCGCGCTGGTGATGAGCGCGATCGTGGCGACGCAATGGTTTTCCGAGCGCCGCGGGCTCGTGCTCGGCATCCTCACCGCGAGTTCGGCGACCGGGCAACTCGTCTTCCTGCCGCTCGCGGCCTGGCTCGAGCAGCGCTACGGCTGGCGCATCGCCGTGACGCCGACGCTGATCGGCCTCGCGGTCGCGGGCGCGGCGGTCCTGCTGTTCATGGCCGATCGGCCGTCCGACGTCGGACTTGAGCCCTATGGCGAATGCGGCAGGAGCGCGCCGCCCGCCGCGCGCCCCGTCGGCGCGCTGGCCGTGCTCGGGGAAATCTCGGGCAGCGGCGCGTTCTGGATCCTCGCCGCGACGTTCTTCGTCTGCGGCCTGAGCACCAACGGCCTCATCCAGACGCACTTCATCGCGCTATGCCAGGATTTCGACGTCGGCGCGGTCGCGGCGGCTTCGACCTTGGCGATGATGGGCATGTTCGATTTCGTCGGCACGATCGGTTCGGGATGGCTGTCGGACCGTTACGACAATCGCGCCCTGCTGTTCGTCTATTACGGCCTGCGCGGCCTGTCGCTGCTCTATCTGCCCGGCTCGTCCTTCACGATCTACGGCCTGTCGCTGTTCGCCGTGTTCTACGGCCTCGACTGGGTCGCGACCGTGCCGCCCACCGCTCGCCTGACCGCGCAGGTGTTCGGCCGCGAGCGCGCCGGCGTCGCTTTCGGCTGGATTTTCGCCGCGCACATGGTCGGCGCCTCGGTCGCCGCCTATGGCGCGGGCTATTCGCGTAGCGTGCTGCAGACCTATCTGCCCGCCTTCTACGCCGCCGGCGCGCTATGCCTCGTCGCCGCCTCGCTCGTCTGGCTGATCGAAAAGCGCCCCGCGGCGGTCGCGGCCGCTGCGCGCGCGCCGGCTTGAGATCTTAACCGCATTTCATCGCGCGGGGCGGCGAATCCTTAACGCTAACAAATGATTGTCGCCTCGCAATTATTGAAAATGCGAGCGATCGCGCGCAAGGCTTCCGCTTCGTCGCTCGCCGTCGGGACGCGGTATTGCCTTTCGCCGCGAGCGCGCCGAGGCGGGCCCATGCGAAGCGAAACCATTTCCATTCACGGCGGCTTCGACCACGACCCCGCGACCAAGGCGGTCGCGCCGCCGATCTATCAGAACGTCGCCTACGAATTCGACAGCGCC
Source organism: uncultured Alphaproteobacteria bacterium (assembly GCA_963842835.1). Lineage (GTDB taxonomy): Bacteria > Pseudomonadota > Alphaproteobacteria > Rhizobiales > Beijerinckiaceae > Roseiarcus. The sequence continues at coordinate 96,891 of CAWJIB010000005.1, forward strand.
GACCACGGCGCGGCGCTGTTCAATCTCGAAGTCGAAGGCTTTCGCTACAGCCGCATCTCCAATCCGACGACCGACATCCTGGAAAAGCGCGTCGCGCAGCTCGAGGGCGGCGTCGGCGCGCTCGCGGTCGCCTCCGGCCAAGCCGCCCTCGCCTACGCCTTTCTCACGCTCGCCGATCACGGCGGCAATATCGTCGCGCCGCCGCAGCTCTACGGCACGACGCACACGCTGCTCACCCACACCTTGCGCCGCAACGGCGTCGAAGCGCGCTTCGCTAAAAGCGACCGCGCCGCAGACATCGCGCCTCTGATCGACGAGGCGACGCGCGCGGTGTTCTGCGAATCGATCGGCAATCCCGCCGGCAACATCTGCGACATCGAGGCGATCGCCAAAGTCGCGCACGAGCGCGGCGTTCCGCTGATCGTCGACAACACCGTCGCGACGCCGATCCTCTTGCGCCCGATCGCGCACGGCGCCGACATCGTCGTGCATTCGCTGACGAAGTTCATGGGCGGCCACGGCGTCGCGATGGGCGGCGCGATCGTCGATAGCGGCATGTTCGACTGGAAGGCGCAAGCCAAGCGCTTTCCCCAGTTCAGCGAGCCCGACGAATCCTACCATGGCTTGGTCTATTGCGAGCGCTTCGGCGCCGAGGCCTATGTCGCGCGCGCGCGCAGTGTCTATCAGCGCACGACCGGCGCCGTGATCGCGCCGATGAGCGCGTTTTTGCTGTTGCAGGGCATCGAGACCGTCGCGCTGCGCATGCAGCGCCATGTCGAAAACGGACGCGGCGTCGCCGATTTCCTGCGCGCCGACCCCCGCGTCGCCTGGGTCGACTATGCCGGCTTCGCGGACAGCCCTTATCACGGGCTGGCGCAAAAATACCTCGGCGGCCGCGCATCGTCCCTCATCACTTTCGGCGTCGAGGGCGGCCTCGACGCGGCCAAGGCGTTTTACGATGCGCTTCGGCTCGTCAAGCGGCTCGTCAATATCGGGGACGCCCGCTCGCTGTGCTGTCATCCCGCCACGACGACCCACCGCCAGATGACCGCCGAGGAGCAGAAAAAAGCGGGCGTTCGCCCCGAGACGATCCGCCTCAGCGTCGGCCTCGAACATATCGACGACATCGCCGAGGATCTCGATCAGGCCCTGCGGGCCGTTCACGGATCGCGGGCGCGCGCGGCGGCGGAGTAGGCGCTCGTGCCGATCACCGTCGAGCGCCCTCCCTTCGCCCCGCCAATCGCCAACCTGCGCGAACGCCGGACGCGGCGCGGCTCGTTCGGGGATCGCGGCAAGCGGCTCGAAATCGGTCTCGTCAACAACATGCCGGACGGCGCCGTCGCGACGACGCAACGCCAGTTCGCTCGGCTCATCGAAGAGGCGAGCGGCGAATTCGACGTGCGCCTGCGCCTGTTCGACCTGGAAACTCTGCCGCGCGCGAGCGAAGCGCGGCGCGCGATGGCGGAAGACTATCGAGCGGCGCGAGCCCTGAAGGCCCAGCCCCAGGACGCGCTCATCGTCACCGGCGCCGAACCGCGCGCGCCCGACCTCCGGCAGGAGCCGTTTTGGAGCGAACTCGTCTTCGTGCTGGACTGGGCCGACGCGCATACGATCTCGACGCTGCTTTCGTGTCTGGCGGCCCACGCCGGGGTTCTGCACCGTCACGGAATCGTCCGTCGCGCGCTGCCGGCCAAATGCTCCGGCGTCTATTCGGTTCGGGTCGCCGCGCGCCATGATCTCGTCGCGGGCTTCGACGCGGAGTTCGTGACGCCGCATTCCCGCCACAACGGCCTCGACGAGGCCGAACTCGCCGCCAAGGGCTATTCTGTCCTCGCGCGATCGCCGGAATCGGGCGTGGATCTGTTCGTCGCGGAGGCGAGGAGCCTCACGGTCTTCTTGCAGGGCCATCCCGAATACGACGCCGACACGCTCGCGCGCGAATACCGGCGCGACATGCTGCGCTTCCTGCGCGGCGAGGCGCAGGCGCCGCCGCGCCTGCCCGCGCATTATTTACCACCCCCGGTCGCCGCGGCCTTGGCGGGTTTCGCCGCGCAGGCCGCGTCCGCGCCGAGCCCCGATCTCGCCGCCGCCTTTCCCACCGAGGCTCTCGCCCTCGATGAGGCGCCCTGGCGCGCGGCGGGTCTCCGGCTTTTTCGCAATTGGCTCGCGCTTCTCGCGCGACGCAAGGCGGAGCGAAACGCGCCGTCGTTTGCAGTGGCGCGGTGGGGTGGCTAGAAGGACGAAGAAAATGGACTGTCTGGAAAGCCCGCAACGAAATGACGAAGCCACTGGAATGAGCGCCGCGCCGGCCGACGCCGACAGCGCGGCCTTTCGATTCGCCATGCGTGAATTCGCCTCCGGCGTCGCTATCGTGACTTGCGGCGAGGGCGAATCGCGCGCGGGCTGCACGGTCACGGCGCTGACCTCGCTTTCGCTGAGCCCGCCCTCGCTCGTCGTCTGCATCAGCCGCGCCGCGGCGACGCTGGCGCGCCTGCGCGAGAGCGGCGCTTTCGCCGTCAACGTGCTCGGCGCCCAGCATCAGTCTCTGGCCGATCGTTTCGCCGGCCGAGGCGGCGTCACAGGGGCCGCGCGTTTTTCCCGCGGCGACTGGGTGACGCTCGTCACCGGCGCGCCGCTGTTGCGCGACGCGCTCGCCGGGATCGATTGCCGCGTCGAGGATATCGTCGAGCGCCATACCCACGCGATCATCATCGGAGCGGCCGTGGCCGTGCGCCGCGGCGACCACGGTCCCGCGCTCGCCCATTGGCGCAGCCGTTTCGAGACGCTGGAATGAACGCGAACGCGCCGGCGCGCGCGCCGCGGCCGCAAGGCTCGACGCCAGCGCAGGCCTGGCTGCGCGCTCTGGAGACGACCACCCGCGCGACCAGCGATCCCACACGCATCCTGCCGCGCGCGGTCGGCGAATGGGCGCGCCGTTACGGCGAACGGCCCGCCCTGCTGAGCGAGCGCGAGACCTTCGACTTTCGCGGCCTCGCCCACCGCATGAACCAATATTCCCGCTGGGCCTTGAGCGCCGGCCTCGCTCCCGGCGAGACCGTCGCCCTGATGATGGCCAATCGACCGGAATATTTCGCGATATGGCTCGGCCTGACGCAGATCGGCGCCGTCGTCGCCCTCGTCAACGTCAATCTCAGCGGCGAAGCGCTCGCGCATAGCCTGAGGGTCGCTTCGGCGCGACGCCTGATCGTCGAGGCGCCGTTCGCCGACGTATGCGACGAGGCGATCGCGGGAGTTTCGCCCGCGCTCGAAGTCTGGCGCCACGGCGATCTAGACGTCGACGCCTTCGACGGCGGCGAGCTCGGCGCCGAGGAAAGGCGCGCGGTCACGCTCGCCGATCGCGCGCTGCTCATCTACACCTCGGGCACGACGGGGCTGCCCAAGGCCGCCGCCGTCAGCCATCATCGCCTCATCGCCTGGAGCCATTGGTTCGCCGGCCTCGCCGACATGACGGCTGGGGATCGCATGTATAATTGCCTGCCGATGCACCACAGCGTCGGCGGCGTCGCGGCGATCGGCGCGCCGCTGGTCAACGGCGGCTCGGTCTTCATCGCCGAGCGCTTTTCTGCGAGCCGGTTCTGGCGCGACGTCGCGCGCTGGGACTGCACGATGTTCCAATATATCGGCGAGCTCTGCCGCTATCTCGTCGCCGCGCCGCCCTGCCCCGAGGAAAAGACGCGCAAGCTGCGCCTCGCCTGCGGCAACGGCCTCAGCGCCGACGTCTGGCGCGCTTTTTCCGCCCGCTTCGGCGCGCCGCAAGTGCTCGAATTCTACGCCGCCACGGAAGGCAACGTCACGCTCTACAACGTCGAGGGCAAGGTCGGGGCGATCGGGCGCGCGCCGCCGTTTCTGGCGTTGCGCGAGCCGATCGCGCTCGCGCGCTTCGATTACGAGGCCGAGGCGCCGTGGCGTGGGCCCGACGGGTTTTGCGTTCGCTGCGAGGTGGACGAGGCCGGCGAGGCGCTCGGGCGGATCGGCGCGGAGCCTTCGCACCGCTTCGAGGGTTACACGCAGCGCGAGGACACCGAGAAGAAGATCCTGCGCGACGTCTTCGCGCCCGGCGACGCCTGGATGCGCACCGGCGATCTCATGCGCCGCGACGCGGAAGGGTTCTATTATTTCATCGACCGCGTCGGCGACACTTTTCGCTGGAAGGGCGAGAACGTCGCGACATCGGAAGTCGCCGCCGCGCTTGCCGCGGCGCCCGGGATCGTCGAGGCGGTCGTCTACGGCGTCGCCGTTCCCGGCGCCGAAGGGCGCGCCGGCATGGCGCTCATCGCCGCAGAAAGTCCGCCCGATCTCGAAGACGTCGCCCGCCGCCTCGAGGCCTTGCCGCGCTACGCCCGGCCGCTGTTCCTGCGCGTGAGGCGATCGCTGGACGTGACCGCGACGTTCAAGCCCAAGCGGCGCGAGATGGCCAATGAGGGATTCGACCCCGCCCGCGTCGACGATCCGCTCTACGTGTTCGACGCCGAGCGTCAGGCCTATGTCGCGCTCGAGGCGGCGCGCTTCGCGGCGATTGAGAGCGGGGCGATGCGGTTCTAAGGCAAGATGTCTTTAGATTGAAAAGGCCTGCGTCGTCATTGCGAGCGACAGCGAAGCAATCCAGACTAAGCCACTGCCGGAAACCCCAAGTCTGGATTGCTTCGCTTTGCTCGCAATGCTGGGTGGACGGCCCCTGACGGCATCGACGTGCCAAGCTGGTCGTTGTTGCAATTCGCCAACCAGCGATAGGAGCCGCCCAGATGAACGCTATCACGATCGGTCTCGATTTGGCCAAGTCGGTTTTTCAAGTCCACGGCGAAGGCGCCAAGGGCGAGATCGTCTTTCAGAAAAAGCTTCGTCGCGCGCAGCTCGAAGCGTTCTTCAGCAAGCAGCCGCGCTGCACGGTTGGGTTGGAGGCTTGCGGCTCGGCGCATTATTGGGGCCGCGCCTTGCGCGCGCTCGGGCATGAGGTTCGCTTAATTCCGGCGGCCTATGTGAAGCCCTTTGTTCGGCGCAATAAAACCGACGCCCGCGATGCGGCGGCGATTTGCGCGGCGATGGGTCGCGCGGACATGCGTTACGTGGCAATCAAGAGCGTCGAGCAACAGGCGATGCGGGCGGTCGAGCGCGGACGCGAGCTTTTGATCAAGCAGCGGACTCAGCTTTCCAACTGCTTACGCGGTTTGCTCGCCGAGATGGGGATTATCGCGGCGCAAGGCCGGTTGGGCTTTGCCGAGTTGCGAGAGTTGGTTCGGGTAGGCGATGCGCGCGTGCCGGCGCCGCTGAGGGCGACGCTGGAAGCGCTGGGCCGGCAGATCGATAGTCTGGCCGGGGATATCGACGAGCTCGAGGCGCGGATACTGGCGGCGGCCAAGGAGAACCCGGACATGCGGCGTCTATGCGCGATCCCCGGCGTCGGCGCCATCACGGCGCACGCCATTGTCGCGGCGATCGGCGACGGAAAGCGTTTCAATTCGGCGCGCGATTTCGCCGCCTGGGCGGGACTGACGCCGCGCGAGAGTTCGAGCGGGGGTAAGACGACAAAGCTCGGCATCACCCGGCAAGGGGAGCGGCGGCTGCGCTCGCTGCTGGCGTTGGGCGCCAGCACGATCATGCGCGGCGCGCGCGCCAACACGGGCCGCGCCACCGAGTGGCAGCGCGCCATCCTCGCCCGTCGCCCGGTCAAGGTCGCCGTGCTGGCGCAGGCGGCCAAAACCGCCCGGATCGCCTGGGCTGTTTTGACTTCGGGCGAGGCCTATCGGCGGCCCGCGGCGCAAGCCAAGGCGGCGTGAGAAAAATGTAGAGCCAAGGCCAGACAACCCCTTTCCGGCCAGGCGGCGACGCAGGGTCGGAGACGAAGCAAGGAGCAAACGGTAGCGACGGCAAAAAGGTCAGGACCTGGGTTGGGACACTCCGAACCGTCATCGCGCCTCAAAAGCGCGCCGCAATGCAGGGAGCCCAATCCGCGAAACCCATCGGGGCCAGCGGTCATGAACCGCGTCAAAAGGCCGAATACATGACCGCTCCAGACTTCAAGCCGAAGCCGCTGAAAAATGCCTTGCAACGAGGGGGCCGTCCATACATGACGGCTGCGATGAATCGACTTAAGGACATCGCGCTCTAGCCGGCGATTCCGGCGAACGCCTCGCGCACCTCGTCGCCGATCCGCTCCAGCGCCGCCTGCGCGGCGGGGATGACGAGGCCGAGCCCGTAGAAGTGATGGATCAGACCGGCGTGCCTTGTCAGCTTGACGCGAATTCCTGCGTATGCGAGCGCCTCGGCGTAAAGTTCGCCTTCGTCGCGCAGCGGATCGAATTCGGCGACGTGGATCAGCGCCGGCGGCAGACCGGCAAAGTCGCCGGCGCGCAAGGGGGCGACGCGCGGATGGTCGGGCGCGAGCCCTTCGACGCGGTAATGCAGCCAATAGCGGGCCATCGTCGCCTCCTCGATGAGATAGCCGCTCGCCAGCTCTTCGCGCGAGCGCGTCCGGCCGAGCGGCTCCATCACGGGGCAGAGCAAGACCTGCAACGCGAGCGGCGCTCCCGGCGCACGCGCAACGACGACGGCGAGATTGGCCCCGGCCGAATCGCCGCCGATCGCAAGCCGACGCGGATCGACGCCAAAGCGCCCGGGATCGGCGCTGATCGCGCTCAAAGCCGCGACGCCGTCCTCGATCGCGGCGGGAAAGCGATGCTCGGGCGCGAGGCGATAATCGACCGCGATGACGCGGCACTCTCCCCGGTGCGCCAGCGTCGCGCAAAGCGCGTCATGCGTATCGAGGCCGCCGGAGATCCAGCCGCCGCCGTGAAAATAGACGAGCGCCGGAAGCACGGCGTCGGATCGCCCTCGCGGGGTGTAATGGCGCAACGCCAGCGCTGGCGCGGCGCCGGCCAAAATTTCGTCGCGCCGTTCGACTTCGGGCGTGGGCCGCGCGAAGGCCGCCAAGCCGACGGTCGCCTGACGCAAATCGCTCAGATCGAGCGCGCCCGTCCGACCACGCGCGCTCGCGACGACGAAATCGAGGAAGCGCCGCGCGCGCGGATCGAGGCCCATGTCCCCCCTCGGGGCGGACGTCGCCGACGCGGCAGTCATGCGCGGCGCAACCGCACCACCAGCGCCTCGATCGCGCCGATCGAACGGAAGTTTTCCGGCGTGAGATCGTCGTCGGGGATCGCGATGTCGTAGGCGGCTTCGATCGCCAGCATCAGCTTCACCGTCGCGATCGAAGTCAGGCCGGCGTCCTGCAGATTGGCGCCTCGCGCACCCGCTTCATCGGACGGCAGGCCCGGCGCAAACTCGCGCGCCATGTCGGAAATCAGGTCATCGGCGAGGGCGCTGTCGAGCATGGTCCACTTCCTGTCGCAAAATGGCGCAACCGCCACTTAACATTTGACTCGAATTCGAGGTATTTTTTAACTCGTTATTCCTAACAAATTGCATGTCGCCAAGCGATATCCATGCATAGCTGTTAATATATCGTTAAGGTTTAAATATATCATTTGTCGCATAACTTACCAACAAGTTGTATGGAAGCAACACGACTGGCATTGTAATTACTCGATGCTGCGGCGTGGTCGCATGGGCGATCGCCAGCGCGATCCTCTCCTTCCGTAAGCACGAAATACTGGAGCCTCCGCCATGAGCGCCAACGTCAGCCATCTTCCCCAACGCAATCTTCGCGCCAGGGCGGGAGAATCGTCGGGCGCGCGCGATTTTCTCACCCGCGCCGAAACGGTCGCGGCGATCGCCGAGCGCTTCGCCGACGCGGTCGATCGCGACGCGCGCTTTCCCGCCGAAGCGTTCGCGGCGATCCGCGAGCAGAAGCTGCTGGGCATGCTGATTCCCAGCGAATTGGGCGGCGAGGGCGCGCGCGCGGCCGATGTGGCCGATGTTTGCGCCGTGCTCGGCCGCGCCTGCGGCTCCACGGCGATGATTTTCGCTATGCACCAAGTCAAGGTCGCCTGCCTGGTGCGGCACGCGCGCGGCAATGCCTGGCAACTCGGCCTGCAGCGCCGCATCGCCGAGCGCCAGATGCTGTTGTCGTCCTCGACGACCGAGGGGAACAACGGCGGCGACATCCGGTCGAGCGAGGCCGCGGTGCGCATCGCTGGCGAGCGCGTGGCGCTGCAGCGCGACGCTTCCTGCATTTCCTACGGACTTCACGCCGACGGCCTCGTCACGACGGCGCGGCGTTCGGACGCCGCGGCGAGCTCCGACCAGGTTCTCGTCGCCTTCCTGCGCGAGGACTACAGCCTCGAGCCGACGCTTGCGTGGGATACGCTCGGCATGCGCGGCACATGCAGCACGGGATTCATCGTCCGCGCCGAGGGCGAAAGCGATCAGATTCTGCCGGAGCCCTACGAACGCATCCACAACCAGACCATGGCGCCCTACGCGCATCTCTTCTGGAGTTCGGCCTGGTTCGGCATAGCCACCGGCGCGGTGCGGCGCGCGCGCGCCTTCGTGCGCAAGGCGGCGCGCTCCTCGGGCGGGCGCATGCCGCCGGCCGCCTCGCAGCTGACGCGCGCGCGCGTTTCGCTCGAGACCTTGCGCGCAGCCATCCAGGCCGGCCTCGCCACGTTCGAGCGTCACGCCGGCGATCCGGGCGGCCTCACCGCGATGGATGCGCAGCTCGCGCTCAACTTCCTCAAGGTCGAGGCGTCCGAACTCGGGGCGACCACGGTCATGAGCGCGATGCGCGCCTGCGGACTGTCCGGCTATCGCAACGACAGCGAGTTTTCGATGGGACGCTATCTCAGGGACATTCTCTCCGCGCCGATCATGATCAACAACGACCGCATTCTCGCCAACGCCGAAGGCGCGGCTCTGATGAGCGAGCCGCCGCTCGCGCTCAGCCTCTAAGCCTCGCGAAAGGAAACGGCCATGACCCTCGCGCGCCCTCGGCTCGGCATGCCCGCCGCCTCGTCCGAAGAGATTTTCAAGGCCTTGTTCCGCCCGATAGGGGTCGACGGCGTCTACGGCCGCGCGGGCGCTTATGAGGCCGTCGTCGAGGCGCTCGGCGCCTTCCTCGGCCGCGAACGCGACGCGAGAGCGGAGGTCGTCCGCTTTCCGCCCGTGGTCAGCCGCGCGCTGATCGAAAAATCCGGCTACCTCAAGAGCTTTCCGCATCTGCTGGGCTGCGTCTGCGCGCTCGGCGGCGGAGAAAAGCGCGTCGGCGCGGCGGTGGCGCGATTCGAAGCCGGCGAGACTTGGACCGACGCGCTGGAGACGAGCGAACTCGTGCTGGCGCCGGCAGCCTGCTATCCCGTCTACCCCATGGCCGCGGCGCGCGGGCCGATCCCCCCCGAGGGATTGCAGTTCGACGTCGCCTGCGATTGCTTTCGCCGCGAGCCCTCGCGCGACATCGACCGATTGCAGTCCTTCCGCATGCGCGAATTCGTCGCCATCGGCGCACCCGAACAGGTGACGGCTTTCCGTCAAAGCTGGAAGCAGCGCGCCGCAGGCCTCGCCGACAGGCTCGAGCTGAATTACCGCATCGAGGCCGCCAGCGATCCGTTCTTCGGGCGCGTCGGAACGATCGTCGGCCGCTTCCAGGTCCAGCAGGAGCTGAAATTCGAATTGGTGGTTCCCGTCCGCTCCGCGGAAAGCCCGACCGCCTGCATGAGCTTCAACTATCATCGCGACCATTTCGGCCAGACCTGGGCGATGCGCCTAGGAAACGGCCAAACCGCCCATACCGCCTGCATCGCCTTCGGCATGGACCGCCTGGCGGTCGCGCTGTTCGCGACGCACGGGACGAACGCCGCACAATGGCCGGCCTCGGTGCGCGCCGCGCTGGGCCTGTAGCCTCGCGGCGACTCGCGAAGACTTGACGGTCTCCCTCGGCAATGGCAAAATAGTTATATTATATAGCTATACGCGGCCGACAGCCGGGTCCAGCGCGTCGGCGCGCGGTCCGGCGTTCCAGCCATAGGGGGAAACGATGCGGCAGAGCCGCGCCGAAGGCGGATGCGATTCCATTTTGGGCGTCCTGACGCCGAATCTCGTCGCGCGCGCCGACGGAAGCTTCCTCGTCAAGTCGGCCGAACCCTTGCCCGCCTATGCCAGCCGGATCGGCGATTGTCTGCACGACTGGGCGCTGAAGGCGCCGGACCGGGTGTTTCTCGCCGAGCGCACGGCGGGCCGCGCCTGGCGCACGCTCACTTATGCCGAAACGCTTGATTGCGTCACGCGCATCGCCGCGCATCTCTTGGCCTTCGACCTGAGCGCCGAGCGCCCGATCGCCATCCTCAGCGCCGCCGACATCGACCACGCGCTGATCAGCCTCGCGGCGATGGAGATCGGCGTTCCCTATTGCCCGATTTCGCCACCCTATTCGCTCAGCTCGAAAGACCATGCGAAGCTGCGCTACGCCTTCTCGTTGCTGACGCCCGGCCTCGTCTTCGCCAGCGACGGCGCCGCCTTCGCGCCGGCGCTCGAAGCAGTGGCGGGGCCTGAAGTCGTGCGCGTCGCCGCCCGCGGCGCGGATGCGGCCAAGGCCGTGCCCCTCGCCGATTTCCTCGCGCCGGCGTCGAGCGACGCCGTCGCGGCGGCGCGCGCGGCGGTCGGCCCCGATGCGATCGCCAAGTTCCTGCTGACCTCCGGCTCGACCGGCCAGCCCAAGGCGGTGATCAACACGCAGCGCATGATCTGCGCCAATCAGGCGATGCTCGCGCAGGCGTTCCCGTTCTTCACGCGCGAGCCGCCGGTTCTCGTGGACTGGCTGCCGTGGAGCCACACTTTCGGCTCCAACCACAATTTCGGCATCGCGCTCACCCACGGCGGAACGTTCTATTTCGACGGCGGCAAGCCGATGCCGGGCGGCGTCGAGGAGACCGTGGAAAACCTGCGCGAGATCGCGCCGACGGTCTATTTCAACGTGCCCAAGGGCTTCGAGGCCTTGCTGCCCTATTTGCAGGCCGACGCCGCCTTGCGCCAAAAGTTCTTCAGCCGATTGAACATGCTGTTCTACGCCGGCGCCGGACTCGCGCCCGACGTCTTCGCCGCCTATCGCCGCATGGCGCTGGAGACGACGGGGCGCGCCATGCCCTTCGTCACCGGGCTCGGCGCGACGGAAACCGCGCCCTCGGCGCTGATGTGCCTGATGGACGTCGACGCGCCCGGCAACATGGGCCATCCCATGGCCGGCGTGGAGCTCAAACTGACGCCGGTCGGGGGCAAGCTGGAAGCGCGCGTGCGCGCGCCGACGGTCACATCAGGCTATTGGCGCAACCCGGAATTGACGCGCAAGGCCTTCGACGAAGAAGGCTATTATCGCTTCGGCGACGCCGTGCGCTTCGCCAAGCCTGGCGACGCCGCCGGCGGATTTCTGTTCGACGGGCGCATTTCCGAGGATTTCAAACTCGCCACCGGCACCTGGGTCAGCGTCGGCCCGCTGCGGGCGGCGCTGGTGGCGGCGCTCGCGCCGCTCGCCAAGGACGCGGTGATCGCGGGCCACGACCGCGACGACGTCACGGCGCTGATCTTTCCCGACTTCGAGCAATGCCGCGCGCTCGCGGGCGCGGCGGCACTCGACGACGCGCGCGTGCGCGAGGCCTTCGGCAAGCGCCTTCGCGCCTTCGCCGCCCTCGCCACCGGCTCGTCCAATCGCGTCGAGCGCATCGTCCTGCTCGCCGAGCCGCCCTCGCTCGACGCCGGCGAAATCACGGACAAGGGCTCGATCAACCAGCGCGCCGTGCTCGAGCGGCGCGCAGGGCTCGTCGCGGAGCTCTATGCTGAGCCGATCGCGCCGTCGGTCATCGCAGCGCGCTGAGGCGGTTTGGGTTCCGGCGCTTCGCGTCGTCCCCTTCTCCCGCAAGCGGGAGAAGGGCCGGGGCGAGGGGAAGCAGCCGCCTCGGGCCTTAGAAAAACGCCTGAATTCCCGTGATCGCGCGGCCGAGGATGAGGGCGTGGACGTCGTGCGCGCCCTCGTAGGTGTTGACGGTCTCGAGATTCTGCGCGTGGCGCATGACGTGGTATTCGGCCGAGATGCCGTTGCCGCCGTGGATGTCGCGCGCCTGACGCGCGATGTCGAGCGCCTTGCCGCAATTGTTGCGCTTGACGATCGAGATCATCTCCGGCGCTTCGCGCCCCTCGTCCATCAGGCGGCCGACCCTGAGCGAGGCCTGCAGCCCCAGCGCGATCTCCGTCTGCATGTCCGCGAGCTTCTTCTGCACGAGCTGGGTGGCGGCGAGCGGGCGGCCGAACTGCTTGCGGTCGAGCGCGTATTGGCGCGAGCGGCGCCAGCAATCCTCGGCCGCGCCCATCGCGCCCCAGGAAATGCCGTAGCGCGCGCGGTTGAGGCAGCCGAACGGCCCTTTCAGCCCGGAGACGTTGGGCAACAGGGCGCTTTCGGGAACCACCACGCCGTCCATCACGATCTCGCCGGTGATCGAGGCGCGCAGCGAAAGCTTGCCGGCGATCTTGGGCGCCGTGAGGCCCTTCATGCCCTTCTCCAGCACGAAGCCGCGAATTTGACCATCGTGCTCCGCCGACTTCGCCCAGACGACGAAGACGTCGGCGATCGGCGCGTTGGAGATCCACATCTTCGAGCCGGTCAGGCGATAGCCGTCCGACACTTTTTCCGCGCGCGTCTTCATGCCCGCTGGGTCGGAGCCGGCGTCGGGCTCGGTCAGTCCGAAACAGCCGATCCATTCGCCCGTCGCGAGCTTGGGAAGATAGCGCCGGCGCTGCGCCTCGTCGCCGTAGGCGTAGATCGGGTGCATCACCAGCGACGACTGCACGCTCATCATCGAGCGATAGCCCGAATCGATCCGCTCGACCTCGCGCGCGACGAGCCCATAGGCGACGTAGTTGGTCGCCGCGCCGCCGTAGACCTCGGGGATCGTCATGCCGAGCAGCCCGAGTTCGCCCATTTCGCGGAAGATCGCCGGATCGGTCTTCTCCTGGAGATAGGCCTCCGTCACGCGAGGCAAGAGCTTCTCCGTCGCATAGTCCCGCGCGGTGTCGCGGATGAGGCGCTCGTCCTCGCTCAATTGGTCGTCGAGGAGAAAAGGATCGTCCCAGACAAAGCGGGACCCCGCCGCGGCGTGTTTCATGGGTGTGCGTGCTCCATTTCTCGATGTCTCAACGATGGGAGGCGCGGCGCCGCGCTTCTTGGCCGCGTTGATAGCGCAACTCGGGCCCGGCGTCTGCACTGCCGGCGCGGGAAGCGCGCCCGCCCCGCCCTACGCCGTCCCCCCTGCGTCCACCGTCATCACCGCGCCGGAAATATTCCGCCCGCCCTCCCCCATCAGAAACGCCGCCATGGCGGCGACGTCTTGCGGCTCGGCGAGGCGGCGCAGGGCGCTGCGGGCGACGATACGCGCGCGGGCGTCGGCGTCGAGGCCATGCGTCAATTCGGTGTCGATGAAGCCGGGGGCGATCGCGTTGACCGTGACCCCTACGCGCCCGACTTCGCGCGCCAGCGATCTTGTAAAGCCGACCATCGCCGCCTTGGTCGCGGCATAGGCGGCGAGGCCGTTGTAGCCGGTCGAGGCGACGATCGAGGAAATATTGACGACGCGCCCGCGCCCCTCCGCCATCATGCCGCGCACGGCATATTTGGTCAGCACGATGGGCGAAAGCGTGTTGAGCCGCAGCAGCGCCTCGATATCGGCGTTGGCCATCGTCGCCAAGAGGCCCTCGGTCCCGATGCCGGCGTTGTTGACGAGCCCGTAGATCGGCCCGCGCCGCGCGCGCAACTCGCGGACTAACGCGGGGATCGCCTCGATTTCCGAGAGATCGAACGGCTCGAAGTGAAGCACGCCGACGCCCGCGGCCTCGGCCTCGGCTTTCTCGAACGCCTCGCTCTTCCTGCGCGCGACGGCGATGACCGCAAAGCCCTCGCGCGCGAGCCGCGCGGCGATGGCGAGGCCGATGCCGCGGCTCGCGCCGGTGACGACGACGTTATCCATGGCGCGCGAGCTTTCCCCCTTCGGTCATTGGCAAGTCCGCGACGAAGCGAAGGAAGGAGGGCGCCTTGTGCGCGGGCAGAGCCACCCGGCACGAGGACAGAATGTCCCGGCTCAGGTCGTCATCCGCGGCCACGCCCTCGCGCAGCACCACTTCGGCGGCGACGAGCGCGCCGGTGATCGGGTTCTTGCGCGCGAAGACGCGGCTCGCGCGCACCGCCGCGTGCGCGTTGATCGCCGCCTCGACCTCTTCGGGGTGAACCTTGGCGCCGCCGACATTGATGACGCCGCCGCGCCGGCCGACGAAGAGATAGCGATCGCCGCGCCGCTCGACCATGTCGCCGGTGTCCACGAAACCTTCGTCGTCATGCAGCGTCGGCGCGTCATGCCCGATATAGCGCAGCGCCGTGCGGTTTGAGCGGATGCGCAGCGAGCCGTCGACGACCTTCATCGCGACATCGCCGCGCTCGCCAATCAGCGAAAAGGGAAATCCGGCCCGGCCGTCGTCGACCGCGAAGGCGACGCCCGCTTCGGTCGAGGCGTAGGCGTGTTCGACGCGTGCGCTGGGATAGAGCGCGCGCAGGGCGGCGAGTACGGCGTCGTCGGCGATCTCGCCGGAAAGACGGACGGTCTCGGGCTCGACGCGGCGCGCCTGCCCGCTCATGAGAACCTTGCGCCAATGCGACGGCGTGCCGGAAATATGCTTAGCGCCGGCTTGGCCCAAGCGGATCAGGAAGGCGTCGACGCTCTCGCCGGCGCCGCTCAGCGTCAGCAATTCCGTGCCCGCGAGCGCGCGCAAGAATATCTGCAGGCCGCCATAGCGGCGAATGTCGTAGAACGTCGCCCATGCTTGCGACGGCGCGGGGCTAAAGGCGCCCGTCAAAGTCGCAATGGTGTGCGCGACCATCTTCGGCGGGCCGCTGGTGCCCGAGGTCGGCATGACCCACTCGGTGGCGAAGCGCCGGACGCGTCCCTTCTCCCCATTCGTGGGGAGAAGGTTAGGATGAGGGGCGGGGTGATTGGCCGCGATGTCGTGGAAACGACCAAGCCCCTCACCCGATAGGGCGTTCGAAAGAACGCCCGTCTTTCGACGGGCTACGCCCTCTCCCCGCAAGCGGGGAGAGGGGGAGCGCGGCGAAGCGAGCGGTTCGAGCGGCAGGCGGCATGGCGCGGCGATCTCGACGGCGGCCTGCGGACGAGCTTCGTCGCCGTCGTAGACGAGCGCGTCGGCCTCGGCGTCGCGGATCAGCGCGTCGAGGCCGCGCATGTCGAAGGCGGGCGGACAAAGCACGATCCGGCGCGCCCAGCCGTCGAGTTCGATCAGCGCCGCCGCCGCCTTGGCCATGTCGCTGACGGCGAGGACGACCGAGCGCCCTTCGAGGCGAGGCAGATGCGCGCCCAAGCTCGTCGCGTGAGCGAAGTCGTCGAGGCCGAGGCGCCAGTCGGGCGTCGTGATTCCTCGGCCGCGAACCGCGCCGGCTTCCATCAGCCGCGCGAGGTTAAGCGGCTCAGACAAGAGCGTCGTCGTAAAAGGCGATCAAGTCGCCGATCGTGTTGGGAAAACGCTGAGATGCCGCCGAGGTGAAGGGATCGGCGCCCAGGGCGTCCTCGAGGCGCGCCACGAGAATGGCGAAACACAGAGAATCGAGTCCGGATTCCATCAACGGCAAATCGTCGGTCAGCGGCGCGAGCGTCTTGCCCTGCTCCGCGGCGACATCGCGAATATGCGTCAGGATCGTTAACCGCGTCGTCATAGGCCCGAAAACCCTCCGTTAAGGCGCTTTACTCTACTATGCTTTGCCGCGCGCGCCGCGCGCCAATTCGATTGACGGTAAATTTCATGGTCGAGCCCGCCCGGCCGAGCGTCGTCTGCCGCCCGATCGAGGACGGCGACGTCCCGGCGGTCGTGGATTGTCTGACGCGCGGCTTCCCCGAACGGCCGCGCGACTATTGGACGCGCGGGCTCGCCGTCATGGCGCGCCGGCCCCGCGTCGCCGACTATCCGCGATACGGCCATCTGCTCGAAGCGGACGGCCGAGTTGTCGGCGTGATGCTGCAGATGTTCTCGACCCGCGAGGGCGCCGAGGGGGCCGAGCCGCGCTGCAATCTTTCGAGCTGGTGCGTCGACGAGCATTACCGCAGCTACGCTCACGCCTTGCACGCGCGAACGATCAGCCGCCGCGAAGTCGTTTACGTCAACATATCGGCGGCGCGGCACACCGTGCCCGCGCTCAAGGCGATCGGCTATCGCCGCTACGCCGAGGGGCAGATGATCTTCGCGCCGCTGCTGGCGCGCGGCGGCGCTAATGCGCGCGTCGTGGAATTCGTCGAAGGCGGTCCGGCGGCGGACTTGCTCTCCCCCGCCGACCGGCGCCTGCTCGCCGACCACGCCGCGCTCGGCTGCGTGGCGCTGATCGGCCTCGCGGACGGCGCGGCGAGGCCGCTCGTATGCCAACGGCGGACCATCTGGCGGCGCCTCATTCCCTGCGTTCACGTGATCTATTGCCGCGAGATGAACGATCTCGCCGTCTTCTCCGCAGCGCTCGGCCGCTATTTGGCCAAGCGCGGCCGCTTCGTCTGCGTCGCCGACGCGAACGGGCCGATCGCCGGCCTCGCGGGAAGGTTTTTCGGCGAACGCGAGCCGCGCTATTTCAAGGGGGCCTCGGCGCCGCAGCCCTGCGATCTCGCCTATACCGAATTGGTCATTCTCGGGCGATAGGCGGCGCGCCGCCCCTCGATGGCCTCGCCGCGCCAAACCTGCTAGCCCTCGGCGTCTCACGAGAATCGGATATGATGGACGAAGCGGCGCGGCACAAAGCGAAGATGGCCAGACGCAAGGCGTTGCAGGACGCCGCGGTCGCGGCGCGGCCGATTGTCGCCAAGGGCCTGTTGATCGTTCACACCGGCGCGGGCAAGGGCAAGTCGACCGCCGCCTTCGGCCTGGCGTTGCGCGCGCTCGGGCGCGGACATCGCGTTGGCGTCGTGCAGTTCATCAAAGGCGCCTGGGCGACCGGCGAGCGTGCGGCGTTCGAGCGCTTCGGCGACTCAATTGTCTGGCGCACGATGGGCGAAGGTTTCACCTGGGAGACGCAGGACCGCGAACGCGACATCGCCGCCGCGCGCGCCGGCTGGACGGAAGCGCTTGGGCTGATGGCGGACCCGACGATCCGCCTCGTCATCCTCGACGAACTCAACATCGCCCTGCGCTACGATTATCTGCCGCTTACGGAAGTCGTCGCGGCGCTTCGAGAACGTCGAAGCGATCTGCACGTCGTCGTCACCGGGCGCAACGCCAAGCCGGAACTCGTCGAAGCGGCCGATCTGGTTACCGAGATGACGTCGGTCAAGCACCATTTCGACGCCGGCGTGCGCGCGCAGGAGGGCATCGAATTTTGAGAATCGAACTTTGAGCTCCGCGCGCGCGCTGATGTTTCAGGGCACGGGATCGGACGTCGGCAAATCGATCATTGTCGCCGGCCTTTGTCGCGCCTTCGCCTCGCGCGGATTGAAGGTCAGGCCGTTCAAGCCGCAGAACATGTCGAACAACGCCGCCGTGACGGCGGACGGCGGCGAGATCGGCCGCGCCCAGGCGTTGCAGGCGCGCGCCTGCGGCGTCGCGCCGAGCGTCGACATGAATCCGGTGCTGTTGAAGCCGCAGAGCGACGTCGGCGCGCAAATCGTGGTGCACGGTCGCGTCCTCGGCGCCGCGCGGGCGCGCGACTATTACGACCTGACGCCGCGATTGATGGGCGCCGTCCTCGACAGCTACGCGCGCCTCAGCGGCGAGGCCGATCTGGTGCTGATCGAAGGCGCCGGCAGCGCCGCCGAGGTCAATTTGCGCGAGCGCGACATCGCCAACATGGGCTTCGCGCGCACCGCCGGGACGCCGGTCGTCCTGATCGGCGACATCGACCGCGGCGGCGTCATCGCCCAGCTCGTCGGCACGAAAGCGGTGATCGCGCCCGAGGACGCGGATATGATCGTCGGCTTTCTCGTCAACAAGTTTCGCGGCGACGCGAGCCTGTTCGAAGACGGCATGCGCTTCATCGAAGAGCGCACGGGATGGCGCGCGCTCGGGCTCGTGCCGTTCTTCGCGCCGGCGCATAAACTTCCTCCTGAAGACGCGGTGGTTCTCGACGGCGCGCGCGAGGAAAAGCGCGCTGGGGTCACGATCGCCGTGCCCATGCTCTCGCGCATCGCCAATTTCGACGATTTCGATCCGCTGCGGCTGGAGCCGAACGCGCGGCTCGTCATGGTGCGGCCGGGCGAGCCGCTTCCCCTCGCCGATCTCGTCATTCTGCCCGGCAGCAAGGCGACGATCCCCGATCTCGCGTTCTTTCGCGCGCAGGGCTGGGACATCGATCTTTTCGCCCATGTCCGGCGCGGCGGGCGGGTGTTAGGAATTTGCGGCGGCTATCAGATGCTCGGGCGCGTCCTCGCCGACCTGGACGGCGTCGAAGGGCCGGCCGGCACGGCGCAAGGGCTCGGGCTCATCGACGTCGAGACGATCCTGGCGGGCGAGAAAGCGTTGCGCTCCGTCGCCGGGACTTGCCTCGCCAACGGCGCGCCGTTCTCCGGCTATGAAATGCATATCGGCCGCACGCGAGGGCCGGATTGCGCGCGTGCGCTGTTGCGCTTTGGCGACGGGCGGGAGGACGGCGCGATTTCGCCGGACGGCCGCGTCATGGGCGCCTATGTGCATGGCTTGTTCGCCGACGACGCGCAACGCGCCGCCTGGCTCGCCGCGCTCGGCGCCTCGTCCGATCTTGCCTATGACGCGACGGTGGAGCGCACGCTGGACGACCTCGCGGCGCATCTGAGCCGGCACGTCGATCTCGACGCGTTGCTCGGGCTGGCGCGCTGAAAGGGGGCGCGCCACCGCCTGCCGCTTGCCTTCCCGCGCGCCGCGCGTGACAAACAACGGCTCGTCCAAGTTTCCCCGAGTCCGCCCTGACCGACGCCAACGTCTTCACCATTCCCGCCGGCGCGCCGTTTCTGGCGACGCTCAGCCGCGCCTTGATCGAAGGCGCGCTGGTCGAGGGCTTTCCCGGCGCGGGCGGGCCGCTCGATCTGGCGAGCGCGACGATCTACGTGCCGACCCAACGCGCCGCGGCGGCGTTGGCGCGCGCGCTCTTGGAGGCAAGCGGCGGGACAAGCCTCATCCTGCCGCGCATCGCGCCGCTCGGCGCCTTCGAGCCGACGCGCGACGAACTGGGCTTCGCCGAGCCTGAGGAAATGGCGAGCGAGATCGCGCCGCCCGCCGTCGGCGAACTCACCCGCCGCATGACTCTCGCCAGATTGACCCGCGCCTGGGGCGAGGCGCTGCGCGGCGCCATCTGCCGCGTCGAGGTGGACGGGCGAAAGGTGTTCGACGAAAGCGAGCCTGCGCTGGTGGCGACGAGTCCGGCGCAGGCCTACGCTCTGGCCGGCGACCTCGCTGCGCTGATCGACGACATGATCATCGAGGGCGTCGACCCGCAGCGGCTCGACAATCTCGTGACCGACAATTTCGATCCGTATTGGCGCATCACCCTCGATTTCCTCAAGATCGCCTTCGCGCGATGGCCGGCCTGGCTCGACGAGCGCGGCCTGATCGATCGCGCGAGGCGCGGCGCGCTTCTCGTCGAGAACGAAATTCGCGCCCTGGCGATGGGATCGCCGCGCGGCCCGACGATCATCGCCGGCTCGACCGGCGCCAACCGCGCGACCGCCCGGCTGATCGCCGCCATCGCGCGCGCGCCGCAAGGCGCGGTGGTGCTGCCCGATCTCGACCTCAGCCTCGACGAGCGCGCCTGGGCGATGATCGGCGCGGACGACGACGGCGCGGTCGGCGGCGCCGGGCATCCGCAAGCGGTCATGCGCCGCCTCACCGGAATCGTGGGAATCTCGCGCGACAAAGTGAAAACGCTGGGGACGCCGACCGGCGCGCTACGCGCGCGCGCCCATTACCTCAGCGAAGCGCTGCGTCCCGCCAATTCGACGGACGCATGGAGCGGTCGCCGCGAGGACCCGCGCGCCGACGCGCTGAGCGACGAGGCGATCGCGAGCGGCCTCGCCGACGTCGCGATCGTCGTCGCCGAGGACGAGAACGAGGAGGCGCTGGCGCTCGCCGTCGCGATGCGCGAGGCGCTGGAGACGCCGGGCAAGACCGCCGCCTTGATCACGCCCGACGTCGCCATCGCGCGGCGCGTTTCGGCCGAGCTGGCGCGTTGGGGCGTCGAGGTCGAGGATTCGGCCGGGCGCACGCTCGGGCAGACCGAGGCCGGCGTTTTCGCGCGGCTCGCGCTCGCCGCCGCTGAGGATTTCGAGGCCCTGCCGCTGGTCGCGCTGTTCGCGCATCCGCTGATGCGCCTCGCCCGCGCGCCCGAAGCCTTGGAAAGAGCCGCGCGCGCCCTCGAGATCGGCGTCTTTCGCGCCATCATGCCGCCCGCTAGCCTCGGCGACATCGCCGCCTTGATGGAAAACGCCCGTTTCGCCGCCCGCGATCGTCACGCCCATGAGGCCCGCCAGCGCCTCGACGAGGACGACTGGCGCGCCGCCGAGGCGCTGCTGCGCGACGCGAACGCCGCCGCGGCGCCGCTGCGAACGCTCGGCGCCGACGCGCCGCTCGGCCTCTATATCGCCGCCCATCGCGTCGCGCTCGACGCCTTCGCCGCGCACGGCGAAGAGGATCGAGCCGGCGAGGGATGGAGCGAGGCGCACGGCGGCGAGGCGCTGCGCGAACTCTTCGATGAATGGGCCGAGGGCGCCGAGCTGGGTTTCTCCTGCTCCCTTTCCGACTACGCCGCGCTATTCGACGCGGTCCTCGCCGGCCAGCGCGCGCCCGTCGGGCGCAGGGCGCATCCGCGATTGCAAATTCTCGGCCTGCTCGAGGCGCGCCTGCTGTCCTTCGATCTGGCGCTGCTCGCAGGGCTCGACGAGACGCTATGGCCGCCAGCCGCGCAGACCGACGCCTTTCTCAATCGTCCCATGCGCGCATCCCTGGGCCTTTCCGCGCCCGAGCGACGCATCGGCCAGACCGCGCACGATTTCGTCGCCGCGCTCGGCGCGCGCCAGGCGATCGTCAGCCGCGCCAAGAAGCGCGGCGGCGCGCCGACGGTCGCCTCGCGATTTCTCCAGCGCATGGGCGCCGTCGCCGGCGAGACGGCGACGGGCGCTGCCGAAGCGCGCGGCGAAGTCTACATCCAGCTCGCGCGCGCCCTCGACCGTCCCGCGCAATTTTCCCCGGCGCCGCGCCCGACGCCGCGCCCGCCGCGCGCGTTGCGCCCCGACAGGCTCAGCGTCACGCGCATCGAGACGCTTCGGCGCGATCCTTACGCTGTCTTCGCCGAGGCAGTCCTTCGCCTGAACCGGTTGGAGCCGATCGGCGTCGCGACCGGGCCGCGCGAGGTCGGCAATCTCTGGCATGCAGCGCTGCAAGAGTTTTCCGAAGCCTTCGCTGCGGGGCCGCTGCCCGTCGACGCGCGCGAGCGGCTCGTCGCCATCGCGCGCGCGCGTTTCCAGCCGATGCTCGCCGATCCGTCGTTCCGCGCCATGCACTGGCCGCGCATCGTGCAAGGCTTCGACAAGTTCTTGAGCTTCGACGCCGCTCGGCGCGTCGACGCCGAGCGCATCCTCATCGAGCGGGGCGGCCGGCTGGAAATTCCCCTCGCCGACGGATCGATCTTCACGCTCACCGCGCGCGCCGACCGCATCGAGCTGTTGCGCGGCGGCGGCGCGGCGTTGATCGACTACAAGACCGGATCGCCGCCGGGCACGCGCGAAATTCAGGTCGGCTTCGCGCCGCAACTGACCCTCGAAGCGGCGATGCTGTCGCGCGGCGGCTTTGCCGGGTTGCAGGGCGTCGAAGCCGTCTCGGCGCTCTATTTCAAGCTCGGCGGCGCGAAAGGCGGCGAGGCGCGCGAACTCAAGTTCAAGGACGCGACCTTCGCCGAGATCGTGGAGCGGCACTTCGCCGGCCTGACGCTCCTGCTCGATCAATTCGCCGATCCGTCGACGCCCTATCTCTCGCGCCCCTATCCGAAATTCGCCAAGCGCGCCGGCGCCTACGACCACCTCGCGCGGGTGAAGGAATGGTCGGCGACCGGCGGCCTCGCCGAGGACGCGCAAGGAGACGAAAGTTGAGCGCGCGCCCGCGAACGTCCGAGGTTCCGCTGCCCGTGCGGCTCGCGCAGCAACGCGCCTCGAACCCGGCTTCGTCGGCCTGGGTGTCCGCAAACGCGGGCTCCGGCAAGACGCACGTCCTGGTGCAGCGCGTGCTACGCCTGCTGCTCGACGGCGCGCCGCCCTCGGGGATTCTCTGCCTCACCTTCACCAAGGCGGCGGCCGCCAATATGTCGGCGCGCGTCTTCAAGACGCTGGCGAAATGGACGAGCCTCGACGACGCCGAGCTCACGCAGGCGATCGTCAGTTGCGGCGCGCCGCGGCCCGACGCCGCCCGGCTCGGCTTCGCTCGCCGCCTGTTCGCGCGCACCATCGAGACGCCGGGCGGCCTGAAGATCCAGACGATCCACGCCTTCTGTGAGCGCCTGCTTCATCTCTTTCCCTTCGAGGCCAATGTGGCGGCCGGATTTCGCGTCGCCGAGGAGCGCGAAGCGGCGCTGCTGATGGAGGAGGCGCGCGCGCGCGCTTTCGCTCTCGCGCTCAATTCGCGCGAGCGGGACGAAGCGATCGCGAGAATCGCGTTGGACGCCGGAGCCGAAGGCTTCGACGATCTGCTCAAGGAGGCGCTCGGGCGGCGCGGCGAAGTCGCCCGCCTCGGCGACCGCGCCGCCTATGGCGCGGCGCTGCGGCGCGCGCTGGGGCTTAGCCCCGGCGAGACGGCCGCCTCGATCAAACGCGAAATCACGCGCGCCAAGGCGCAATGGGCGGGATGGGCGGGCCAACTCGCGCAAGGCAGCGCCAACGATAAGAGCATCGCCGCCAGTCTCCTTTGCGCCGCCCGCGCAAGCGATCTCGACGAATGCGTCGCCGCCTATCTCGCAGCGTTCTTCACCGACAAGGGCGAAGGCAAGCCGCGCGGCGGCGAAACGCGCGGGCTCGTCACCCAGACGCTGGCCAAGCGCCTGCCCGATTTGCCCCAGCGCCTGAGCGACGAACAGAATCGGCTTGCGGCGCTGCGCGATCGGCTGCGCGGCGCCGAGGCGGTCGAGCGCAGCCTCGCGCTCGTCGACGTCGCGCAAACCGTCCTTGCCGAATACGCCGGCCTCAAAGGCGCCCGCTCTCTGCTCGACTTCGACGACCTGATCCAGCGCACGCTTCTCCTGCTCGACCGGGCCGACGCGGCCTGGGTGCTGTACAAGCTCGACGCGGGCGTCGATCACATTCTCGTCGACGAGGCGCAGGACACCTCCGAGCCGCAATGGGCGATTCTGACCCGACTGTGCGACGAGTTTCTCTCCGGCGCCGGCGCGAGAGAGGCGGCGCACGTTCTTCGCCGTCGGCGACGAGAAGCAATCGATCTTTTCCTTCCAGGGCGCCGCGCCCAAAATGTTCTCTTCGACGCGGCGCGAACTGGAAAGGCGGCATCGCGAGGCCGAGCTCGATTTCGACTGGGTTCGCCTGGCGCTGTCGTTCCGCTCCGCGCCGCACGTGCTCGAAGGCGTCGATCGCGTCTTCGCAGTCGAGACGGTCTGGCGCGGCCTCACCGGAGACGACGAAAAGCCTCCGCCGCATGGCGCCTTTCACGTCGATCTGCCGGGCATGATCGAATTATGGGAGCCGATCGCGGCGGCGAAGTCCGCCGAGCGCGAGGATTGGCGCATGCCGCTCGACGCCGCCGCGCGCGAAGACCCGCCCGTGGCGCTGGCGCGCCGCATCGCCGAGGTCATCAGAGGTTGGCTCTCGCCGGATTCGCCGGAGCGCGTGCGCGACGCCGAAACGCACGAGCCGCGCCGGATCGCCGCCGGCGACATCATGATCCTCGTGCGTTCGCGCGGCGCCTTCTTCGAAGCGATGATCCGCGCCCTCAAGGAGGCGCGCGTCAAGACCGCCGGGGCCGACCGCCTGACTCTGCGCGACTCGATCGCGGTCATGGATCTGATCGCCGTCGGCCGCTCCGCGCTGCTGCCCGACGACGATCTGACGCTCGCCGCGGCGCTGAAATCGCCGCTCGCCGGCCTCGACGACGACGATCTCATGGCGCTGGCGCCGGAGCGCGCGGGCTCGCTGGCGCAAGCGTTGGCGGAAAGCGCCGACCCACGTTTCGAGAAGGCGCGAAGCCGCGTCGAGGCGTGGCGCCGGCGCGCGAAGACCCTTTCGCCTTACACGTTCTACGCGCGTCTCGTCGGCGAGGACGGCGGCCGGCGCGCACTGTTGGGTCGGCTTGGCCCCGAGGTCGCCGACGCGATCGACGAATTCATGGCGCTCGCCCTCGCCCACGAACAAAAGGCCGCGCCGTCGCTGCACGCGTTCCTCGCGGAAATCGAGGCGGCGGATTTCGCGATCAAGCGCGACATGGAAGGCGAAGGCGCCAGCGTGCGGGTGATGACTGTCCACGCCGCGAAGGGCCTGGAAGCGCCGATCGTGTTCCTGCCCGATACGTGTTCGGCGCCGCATTCGCGCAATGAAGCCAAGCTGCTCGACCTCGGCGGCGCCGACGCCGGCGATCCGCCGCTCTTGGTCTGGGCGACCAAGAAGGGCGAGGACTCGCCAGCGCTCGCCGCCGCGCGCACGAAGGCGCGCGAGGCCGCCGCGGGCGAGCATCGCCGCTTGCTCTATGTCGCGATGACCCGCGCCGCCCAACGTCTCGTCGTCGCGGGCTACGAAGGCGTAAGAGCACGTCCTGCGGACAATTGGCATGACCTTGTCCGCTCGGGGCTAGGCGCCGCGCTCCGACCGGCGCCGGCGCCGTGGGGCGGCCAAGAGATGATCTGGCGGCTCGGCGAAGGCTCGAGCGGCGACGCCCTGCCGGCGAAGCCCGCCGCGGCGCCGATCCAGCCGGAGCCGGCGTGGCTTTTCGCCGCGGGCGCCCGCGAAACGGCGGCGGCGCCGCTCAGTCCGTCGCGCGCCGGCGCTCCCGCGCGTTCGGGCGAAGCGAGCCGCGCACGCCGCCAGATGGGCCTGCTCGCTCACGTCCTGCTGCAATATCTGCCGGAAATCCCGGTCGAGCGGCGCCGACAGGCCGCGGAGCGCTTTCTGGCGTTGCGGGGCGGCGCGCTCGCTGCCGAAGAACGCATGGGGCTCTGCGAGCGCGCGCTCGCGACGCTCGAGCGCCCCGAACTCGCGCCTCTGTTCGCCGCCGGATCGCGCGCCGAAGTGGCGGTGGCGGGCGCTCTGCCCCGGCCCGGGCGACCGCCTCTGCCGTTCTCGGGGCGGATCGACCGCGTCGCCGTCGGCGCGGACGCGGTCTATGTCGCCGACTTCAAGAGCGGCGGGCCGTTCGGCGCGACCAGCCCGCCGGCCTATGTCGCGCAACTCGCGCTTTACCGAGCCGCCCTCGCTCCCCTTTATCCCGACCGCCCGGTGCGCGCGTTCCTCGTCTGGCTCGGCGCGGCCGAAGTCGTTGAAATCCCGGCTGCGGAGCTCGACGAGGCCTTGTCGAAGCTCACGATTGAATCCTGACGCTTGCGGGCCCCTTACGCGCGTAAGGCGAATCGCCCGCGCTAACGCCTTGATAAGGTCGCATTTTGTCGACAACCTCGGGCTCATGAAAACGAGCGTGAGATGGTCGAGTTGCGGCCACCGTATCGCGTCGCCCGATGGGCCGAACGAACACGGAGCCGCGCGGAGGACTCGTTTTAGCGTGCTTTGGCCGGCTTTTGCCGGCCTCGTGCTGCTTTCGGCCCCCCTTCCGGCCTTCTGCGAGTCGGCGCCGCCCGGCATGGTGCCCTATGATCACCCCGTGTTTCACAATGGCGTTCGCGTGCTTTGGCACGGGGCCTGGCGGACAAGGGGCGGAAAAAAGGGCGACGCGCCGTCGAAGAGCGCGCCGAGCGTCGCCGACAAGCCGCCGCCGCCCAGACCCAACGAATATTCAATCCTAGTCGACGCCGACAATTCCTGCGCCGCGCGCTTGGCGGGCGAATTCGTCGCGGCGCTGCAAGCCGACGGCGCGAAGGGCCGCGTGATCGCGGGACGAACCTCGCCGGCGGCGCTCGCCCAGGCGGTGAAGAGCGACGGGGCCGATCTTGCGATCGCGCCGATGGATGCGCTCATCGACAACGACAAGGCGACCGCGGCCTGGCGCGAGCGCGCCCCTTACGTCGCGCGCCTCGGCGCCGAGACGATCGAAATTATCGCGCCCCGGTCGATCGACGACGTGCGCCAACTCGCCGGCCGCGACGTCGGTTTCGGCATCGCCGACGGCGCGGGCGCGGCCACCGCCGCGACGCTGTTCTCGCGCCTCGGCGTCGCGTCCAAACCATCGTTCGCGCCGCTCGGACCCGCGCTCGCCGATCTGGCTGCGGGCAAGCTCGCCGCGGTCGTCACGGTCGGGGCCAAATCCTCCAAGACTTTGGCCGACTTCGGCAAGGACGGGCGCTTCCACGTCGTCTCGGTTCCTTGGACGCCGGCGCTGCGGCCGCTATACGTCCCGGCGCGATTGACGGCGAAGGACCGGCCGAACCTGATCGCCGCGGAGGAAAAGGTCGACACGCTCGGCGCGCCAGTCGCGCTCATCGCGCTTGACGCCGCTCCATCCTCGGCGCGCGCCGAACAATTTGCGGCGCTGACCAAGTCGTTCTTCGAAGCGTATGACAAATTGCTGGGCCCCGACAAGGATGCGACCTGGCGCGACGTCAATCTCGCCGCTGCCGCGCCTTGGCCGCGCTTGCGGGCCGCGCAGGCCTGGATCGACCTCAACGCTGCCGCGCCGAACGCTTCGCTCGATGCGTTCCGCGCGGCCGCCAAGACCGTGACACTGGCGAACGGCGGCCCGGGCGCGCAGGATTCCGATCGTCTCTACGATAGTCTGATGCAATGGCGCGGCGCGGGGCAATGACGAGAGGCGAGCTATGCCGATCCTGCTGAAAACCGCCGCCGGCCTTTTCGCCGGCGTCATCGTTGGCGTCCTGACTTTCGCCTTTTGGCCGCATATCGAGCCTGCCCCCGTGAACGCGCGACCGGCGGTGGAGCAGCCCAAATTCGTGACCACCGCGGTCGCGACCAATCCCGCGCCCTCGACGGCGGTCGCGGCCGACAAGGCCGCGGTCGACAAACTGGCGCTCGCCTTGCGAGCGGCCCCGCAGGCTTCGGCGGCCGACGCCGGTTCGCCGTCGCGCGCGCTCGCGTCGACGCCAGCAAGCGCGACCGACGCCAGCGCGAACGATCGGGCGCTCCGCTTGCGCGCGCAAGGCCTCGTCGCCTTGGCCGGGGGCGACATCGCGGCGGCGCGGGCGTTCCTCGAACGCGCCGCCGAGGCCGGCGACGCGCGCGCCCTTCTCGTTCTCGGCGACACCTATGATCCCGCGACGCTCACGCGCATGGGCGCGGTCGGCCTTAAGGGCGACGCCTCCCGAGCGCGCGATTACTATGCGCGCGCCCTGTCGGCCGGCGTCGCCGCGGCGCGCGATCGCATGGCGGCGCGCTAAGCGCGACAGAATGGACGGACCCGCGCCAATTCACTGTTCGACGCGCGAGAGAACTTCGCGCAACGGATCGCTCGTCCAGGCGACGTTGACGAAATCCTCGTGCCGAACGTCGCCCGAATCGATGAACGCGACCACTCCCGGCCGCAGGCCATCAGGAAGGGCGCTTCGAACCGCCACGCCGTCGCGCTCCAGACGCGCGCGCAGGGCGACGTTCCGCTCTCGCGAGGAACTCGAATAGGCGCTGACGAAAAATGCGCTATAGCGCGCGCCTTCGATCCAATGCGCGAATTTCTCCTCTTCGCCATAGAGCGCATCGAACAGCACGACGCCCCGGATCCGACCGTCCGCGCCGCCCTGGGCCAACGAATAGGCCGCGGGCATATAGCCCCCGCTATAGGCGACGATGACGACCGGCATGCGCCGGAACGCGGCGCGCGAGGCGTTGGGATAGAGGTCGGCGAGCTTGGCCTCGGCCTCGTCGAGGAATTGCGCGAAAGCGCCGGGTCGCCAGAAATTGCCGGCGCTCGAGTCCGCCGCGTCGACCGCGAGTTGCGGCGCGACGAGCACGCCGTTGAGGGCGGATTGAGCGAGCTGGCGAGCCGTTTGCTGGCGTTCGACGACGTCGCGCGCCAAGGTCGCCTGGTTGCCATGGAAGAATACCACGAGCGTGCCCGGGCGGTTGGGATCGAATTCGCTCGCCGCGGCCAGCAGCACATGGCGGTCGTTGTAGGTCGCGTCTTCCCACAGCAGGCCGCCGCGCGGCGATAAGTGGCCGAGTCGGCCGCCGTCGTTGACGTCGAGAAACGGCCGCGCCTTGTCATGATCCTCGTCGGCAGGGATCAAGCCGCGATAAGGAAAGGCCGAGTTCTTGAATTCGGCGAAAGCGACATTCGCGCCGTTGGTCTGCACGAATTTCGGCGGTCCGGAAGACGGCGACACATTCGACCCCAGAGGCGCGCCGGGCCCTCCCGCGCAGCCCGCGAGCGCCAACGCCAGCCCGACGCTCGCGCAAGAAGCAATGGCGCGAAACGGTCGAACGTTCATCGTCAAACCTCCAACTCGATCAGCGCGCCCGCTAGGCCACACGATTTGGCGCGTTTGGCAATATTACCCCGAAGAACGCCGGAAGGGCCAGAAGATAGGCGCAGCCCGCGATCTCGATCACTGCGCCGAGGCCGAAATTGGTGGCGATGACCGGCGCCGCCGCCGCCCCGATCACGGAGAAGCAGCCGTTGACGCCCCAGGCCCAGATGAACAGGTGCTCCTTGCCGAGTCGTCCGAGCGTCGTCATCGCGGTCGGCATGGGAAAGCCCATGAGGAAAGCGGGCGGCGCGATGAAGAGGAAGCAAGACAACAGCCGCGCCGCATAGGGCAAAGCGCCGACCGCGTCGAGCGCGGCGTTGAGGAACAGCGCGTAGCCGATCAGCAGCGCCGCGATCGCGAGGAAAATGACGGGCATGACGGCGCGCATGCGCGGCAGCACGCGCTCGGAGGTGAGCGCGCCAAGCCCCGAGAACACCAGCATCCCCGTGATCAGGATCGACGCGGAGACGGTGGGATTGCCGAGCGCCATGACGAAATGCGCGATGAGACCGACCTCGACCATGATGTAGCCGGCGCCCAGACAGGCGAAATAGACGACGGTCAAGAACTTGCCGCGCGACTTGGAGAAGATCGACCGCCAACCCCAAAACACGGGGATCGCCAGCAGCACGGCCGCAGTGAGGCACGCGACGCCGAGCGTGGCCCAGATGAGGAGGTAGCCCCATTCGTCCTGCAGCAGTTCGAGCCGGTCGAGGATTCGCGGCAGATCCTTGGTTTTGACGTAGGCGGCGAAATAGGGCGCGTCGTTGGTCAGCTTGCGGGTGTTGAAGACGTAACGCTCGGCGATCTCCGGCCAACCGCCGTTGATCAACGCGTGCCAGGCGAGCCGGCCCAGGACGGTCGCGGGAAGCACGCCTTCGTCGGCCTTTCCGCCAGGCGGGGCGGCGTCCTCGGAAGGCGCGGTGGGATCGGCGGGGCCAGCCGCATCCGACGCGTCGGACGGCGCCGGCGGGCCGCCGGCGGCGCCCGAAAAGATTTGCGCGACATAGCCGTCGAGCGTGCGCTCGGTTTGCGAGCCGTCGTAGAAGAGCCCGGGCGAGTAGATCTCGTCAAACGACATGTCATGCGTATGCTTGCGCAGCTTGTCGATTTCCTCGATCGTGAAGCCGCCGCGCTTGTAGAGCACCGTCGCGGTCGAAAGGTAGGACGAAACGACGAAGAAGGAATCCGCCATATGCGCGGCGTCGACGTCCTGCGCCGCGGCGGCCATGGTGGCGTATAGCTTGAGCACCGATTTGGGCGGCTCTTCCTTGTTCCACAGCGTCACCGACAGCACGCCGCCGTCGTTGAGCGCGCGCATGTAGGTTTCCATCGCCTCTTGCGTGTAGGCGAACTTTTCGACGATGGCGAAGCCGCCGGGATTGGAGAGCCCGACGGAATCGGCCAGACTCAAATCGACGACGTCGAAGCGCTCGTGGCTCTGCGCAAGGAAATGGCGCCCTTCGTAATCGATGACGCGGACCTTGCCGAGGATGTCGCCGGTGAAGTCCTTGATCACGGGATCGCGGAAGGCGGCAAGCACGGCGCGATTGCCTTCGGCGACCGTTACGTCCTGGGCGCCCGAGCGCAACGCGAGCGCAGTCGAAATGCCGCCGCCGAACTGCGTGACGAAGGTCTTGGGCGTCTTTTTGATCACGTAGGGATAGTACATCGGGAGGAAGCGGAAATAGGCCGTGTCCTTGGCCGGCAGATCGCGAATGATGCCGATCGGCCCATCGCTGTCGATGTAGAGAGCGAGATAGGCGTTGGCCGGCATCTCCGGCAAATTGAAACCGGCGTTGTCGGAGAGGCCGGGCGCGAAATGCAGATAGGAGCTCGAATAGGCCTCGAGAAAGCCGAACGGCGAAGCGCTCTGGAAGACTTTCTGTGCGTCGGGAAACTTGCGCGCGTAGGAAACGCCCTTGTAGTCGTTGACCGCGAGGCGGCTCAGCCCCATGGCCGGCGCGGCGGCGAAATGGCCGCCGAAGGCGATGAGGGCGAGCGCCGCATAGGGCAGGATCGCGCGCTTTCCCCCAGGGCCGAGCGCCCAGGCGAGGCAGGCCGCGAACCACAGCGCCAGCGGCGCCGCGATGAGGTTGGCCGGCGTGAAGCCGTACATCGCCACCAGGACGACGAGGCCGCACAGGCCCGAGCCCGCCAGATCGGCGAAATAGACGCGCCCGAAGGTGCGGTTGCTCTTCAGGAAGACGCAGCCGAGAAACACCGCGCCCGCCAGAAACGGCGTCAGCGCGGCGAGGAAGATCTCGAGCAGCTTCCATTTCTGCGCGGGGTCGGAGACGAGGAAGATCGCGTTGAAGCCGAGTTGCTGAACGAACAGATTGGCGCCGACCGCGAGCGGCCCGAACAGGCCGAGCGCGACGCCCGCCGCGACGCGCCAGTTGCGCTGGAACCAGTCCTTGGCGACGCACATCACCGCGCTGGTGAGGCCGAAGCCGAGCATCGCCAGGCTGACGACCAGCGAGCCGAAATGCGCCCAGCTGCCGACCGAGAACACCCGCATGATGTCGATTTGCAATGCGATGACGGCGCCGGCGCCGAGGCCCACGGCGAAATAGAGCGCGAGTCGGCTCTGGCCGCCGAGCGCGATATCGTCGTCCGCGCCGATCGCCGGGGCGGCGCTGTCCGCCGTCGCGATTGCATCGTTCATGAAAGAAGGCTCCGAGCCCGGCGGCGCGCGGGCGCGCCGACAAACGCGCGCGCGTCGCGGCCGCGAGGGGGCGAGGCGATCAATTGTTGTGCGTGCCCTTGATGGCGTCGCCCTCGAGCTTGGTGAAGGGCACGAAGGGAACGATCCGGCCGCCGTATATGTCCGAGCGCGCGACGGTGATCGAGCCGTCGTCGGCTTGACTCTTGACGACCTTCAGAACGCGCTGCGCGCCGGGCGGGCCGACCGGAATGACCATGACGCCGCCGGGCTTGAGCTGTTGCAGCAAGGGCGGCGGCACGTGATCGATGCCGCAGGTGACGATGATCTTGTCGAACGGCGCCACTTCCTCCCAGCCGTAATAGCCGTCGGCGTTCTTGCTGGAGATGGTCTTGAACTCGTTATAGCCGGCCTCGATCAGCGCGTCGTAGGTCGCGCGCGTGCGCTCGGCGAGCGGCTTGATGATCTCGATCGTGTAGACGTTGTAGGTCAGGTGCGCGAGATAGGCCGACTGATAGCCGGACCCGGTGCCGATCTCGAGCACCTTCTCGCCCTTCTTCGGGTCGATCGTCGAGGTCATGCGGCCGACGATGTGCGGGCCGGAAATCGTCACGCCGAAGCCGATGTCGAGAAACGCGTGCTCATAGGCGCGGTCGAGATTCTGCTTCAACACGAACTTTTCGCGCGGCGTCAGCAGGAAGGCGCGCTTGTGGCGGTCGTCCCAGATGTCCTCGTTGCGCACCATGGCGCCGAAACGATCGAAACGCTCGCCCAGAAACATCGGGTCCTCGCCGCGCTGCGCAACGCCCCAGGCGATGAATTTGTCGCGGCTGTCCATCGGCGGCGTCAGATCGTAGGTGAAAGGCGCCGGCACATTGGCCAAAGCGAGACCCGGCGCGAACGCGCCGCCGCCCAGGGCGGCCGCGCCGGCCAGGAAATGTCGTCGTTGCACCAACGCCTCCTCAAAGAGAATCTTGGGGGAAATCCGTTGACGCGCCTGATACCCCAATTCGCGCCAAAACGCGACAGGCGATTTTCCATGCGGGTCGCCGCACGGACCGAACGCGAGCCGACGGCCGAAGCGGCCAATTCCGCAGGGCTATGCGCCGCCAATGCGAATGACCGCGCCTTCGCGGCTGACGAGCGCATGAAAACTCGCGGCGGCGCTTGGCGCCAGACGGATGCAGCCGCGCGAGGCCGGCCGTCCGAGCGAGCTCACGGCGTCCGTTCCGCGAATCGCGTATCGGCCATCGAAGAAGAGCGAGCGCGGCATCGGCGCGCAACGACGGCGCCGGGCGCGCCCAGGCGGTTTCAGCGAACCACGCCTAGAATTCGTTTCCAGAGCGTGCCGCCAACTCTCTTGCCCACGACGAAATAAGCGACGATCGCAGCGAAAAGCAAAAGCGCCGGCAGCCCGCTAAGGCTGAAGCCGGCCGGCGTCATGCCGTTCGTCGCCCAGGCGATGACGAAACCGAAGACGAAGAAAGCGGTGAAGAAGTCGAGGATGGCGGCGAGGACAATTCTCCACGTCGCGGGCGTCGCGGGCGCATCCGGCAAGTTCTTTTCCCCCTCGTAGCTCACGCGCCGAACGAGGCGTCGCCTGGTCGGCCTACCGATGACGCCGCTGTTCGGCGCAGCCATCGTGTAAAACCACGCAACTTTATGGCGCAACGCCTGCGACCGCGCAATCATGGTCCTGCAAGTCCTCGCCGTGGCCGCCCGCCGCAAGCTCCGCGTGGTCGGCGAGAAGAACGAAGCCGGGCTTGCCGCCGAAAGTCGCGCCGACCGCGACGAGCGTCTCCAAGCCCATATGATCCATCGCGCCCTCCACCCCCTCGGCGAGCAGGCGAAACGGCGCCGCATCGGAGAGATCGGCGGAATCGAGCCGGCGCGCCCAGTAGCGCCGCCCTTTGAGCGCGACGGTCATCACGCGCCATTGATCGTCGAGGGCGTCCTTATAGGCGCCGAGCGCGTCGACGACCTCCTTGTCCACGCAATCGATATGCAGGTGCAATTGATCCTGACTGCGCGCGAACTGCGAATTGACGGCGATCGCGACCGCCTCGCGCGGCAGGGCGCGGGGCAAGCGCGCTTCGAGAGCGCTCCGCGCCGCCCAGGCGAGAGCAAAATAATTGGGCGCGTCGGGCGCCAACACGAGCGGGTCCTCGATCCCCGTGA
The DNA here is from genome assembly GCA_963842835.1 of uncultured Alphaproteobacteria bacterium. Classification (GTDB taxonomy): domain Bacteria; phylum Pseudomonadota; class Alphaproteobacteria; order Rhizobiales; family Beijerinckiaceae; genus Roseiarcus. Next base: position 130,262 of record CAWJIB010000005.1, read on the forward strand.
CCCGACGCGTGGGAATGGCGAGAAATTGCGCGACGCCGTTGCGGTCCTTGAGCAGCGCGACGCCCTTGTCCTCGCCTTGCGAGAGATCGACGCTCTCGCAGGGTTTCGGCCCCTCGCCGGCGCGAAAATGGGGGACGCATTGCTCGTGCACGATCGTCCACAGCGCCATGCGGTCGGCGTAAGCGGGCGCGGCGGCGAGCAGCGCGAAAGCGGTGGCGATCGTCGCGGCGAGCGCATAGGCGACCCTCATCTTGACGAACTTCATTGTGACGCGCCCCCAGCGAAGGTTGAAACGGACCGAATATGGCGGCGCGATCGCACGGAAATATGTCATCCCCGATTTCCGTGGGCGCGACGGCGAGACGCGCCTTGCCGGCGGCTCGCCCAGCCGAAGGGGATGTGTTAGCAATATCAATTCGACGACGAAACCGGCCCTCGCCATAGCCGAAGAGAGGCGCCGGCGCGAGCCATTCGGGGCCTGCGCGGCGGAGTCGCATCCGCCGCGTTATGAGAGCGGGGAGGACGAAGATGCGCGGCGACCATAAAGTCATCGAATATTTGAACAAGTCCCTCAGCCACGAACTCACCGCCGTCAACCAGTACTGGCTGCATCATCGAATCCTCGACAATTGGGGCTACAAGGATCTCGCCAAGATATGGCGCAAGGAATCGATCGAGGAAATGCGCCATGCGGATATCCTGGTGGCGCGCATCCTGTTCTTGGAGGGCATGCCGAACATGCATTTGCATGATCCGCTGCGGATCGGTCCGAGCGTCAAGCAAATCTTCGAATGCGATCTGGCGGCGGAGATCGAGGCGCGCGCACTCTATCTCGAAGCCGCGCAATATTGCCTGTCGGTCAACGACCGGGTCTCCATGAACCTGTTCGAGCAACTGACGCAGGACGAGGAACACCATATCGATTTCCTCGAGACCCAGCTCGAACTCATCAAGCAGCTCGGCGCCGAGCTTTACGGGCAAAAGCACATCGGCGAGTTGCAAGAGTAAAAACAGCGGCCGAGACATTGATCGCCGTCATGGGCGGGCTTGTTGCTTAGCCCGGCCACGGCAAGCCATGGTTTTCGGCGGCTGACGCTACACATGGATCGCCCGCTTCGCCACCGCCATCGCCGCTTCCTTCACCGCCTCCGACATCGTCGGGTGCGCGTGGCAGGTGCGCGCCAAGTCCTCGGCGGCGCCGCCGAATTCCATCAGCACCGCCGCCTCGTGGATCATTTCGCCGGCGCCGAAGCCGACGATGTGCACGCCGAGCACGCGGTCCGACGCGGCGTCCGCGAGCACCTTGACGAAGCCGTCGGTGTGGCGCATCGCGCGGGCGCGGCCGTTGGCGGTGAACGGGAACTTGCCGACGCTGTAGGCGACGCCCGCCGCCTTCAGCTCTTCCTCGGTCTTGCCCACGCTGGCGATCTCCGGGCTCGTGTAGACGACGCCGGGGATCACGTCATAGTTGACGTGGCCGGCCTGCCCCGCGAGAATTTCGGCGAGCGCGACGCCTTCGTCCTCCGCCTTGTGGGCGAGCATCGGCCCGCGCACGACGTCGCCGATTGCGTAGACGCCGGGAACGTTGGTGGCGAAATGCTTGTCGATGACGATTTGCCCGCGCTCCATCGCCACGCCGAGCGCCTCGAGCCCAAGACCCTGAGTGTAGGGACGCCGTCCGATCGCGATGAGCACGATGTCGGCTTCGAGCGTCTTCGCCTCGCCGCCGGCGGCAGGCTCGATCGTCGCCTTGACGCCCGACGCGCTTTTTTCGGCGCGCGCGACCTTGTGGCCGAGATGAAACTTGAAACCCTGTTTCTCCAGCATGCGCTGGAACTGCTTGGCGACCTCGCCGTCCATGCCGGGAAGGATGCGGTCGAGGAACTCGACCACCGTCACCTCGGCGCCGAGCCGCCGCCAGACCGAGCCGAGCTCCAGGCCGATGACGCCGGCGCCGACGACGATGAGCTTTTTCGGCGGCTTGGCGAGCGCGAGCGCGCCGGTGGAGGAGACGATGGTCTTTTCGTCGATCTCGACGCCGGGCAGGCGCGCGACGTCCGAGCCCGTGGCGATGACGATCGCCTTGGCTTCGAGAATCGTCTCGTTGCCGTCGGCGTCCTTGACGGCGACCTTGCCGGGCGCCGCGATGCGGCCCTCGCCGACCACCCAATCGATCTTGTTCTTCTTGAACAGGAACGCCACGCCGTTGACGTTTGATGCGACGGTCTCGTCCTTATGCTTCATCATCGCGGCGAGATCGAGCTTGGGCGCGCCGACGACGACGCCGAGCGGCGCCAAGCCATGCCCGGCCTCCTCAAACATTTCCGAGGCGTAGAGCAGCGCCTTGGAAGGGATGCAGCCGACGTTGAGGCACGTCCCGCCGAGCGTCTTGCGTTTCTCGACGACGGCGACCTTCATGCCCAATTGCGCCGCGCGGATCGCGCAGACATAGCCGCCGGGGCCGGCGCCGATGACGATGAGATCATATTGGGCCATGAGGATTTCTTTCTTGAGGCGGGACGGTTGTGCATTGCTTCGGCGACCCCTCACCCCGGCCCTCTCCCGCAAGCGGGAGAGGGGGGCGCGAGCCCTTCTCCCGCTTGCGGGAGAAGGTGGCCCGCGAAGCGGGCCGGATGAGGGTTCGCCCGCGCGACTTTAAAGATCCAACACCAGCCGCGCCGGGTCTTCGAGGCATTCCTTGACGCGCACGAGGAAGGTCACGGCCTCCTTGCCGTCGACGACGCGGTGGTCGTAGCTCAGCGCGAGATACATCATTGGGCGAATCTCGATCTTGCCGTCGACCGCCATCGGCCGCTCCTGGATCTTGTGCATGCCGAGAATGCCGGACTGCGGCGCGTTGAGTATGGGCGTCGACATCAGCGAGCCGTAGATGCCGCCGTTGGTGATGGTGAACGTGCCGCCCTGCATCTCCTCGATCTTCAAACTGCCGTCGCGCGCGCGCCTGCCGAAATCGGCGATCGACTTTTCGATCCCCGCGACCGACAGCCGGTCCGCCTCGCGCACCACGGGAACGACCAGACCCTTGTCGGTGCCGACGGCGATGCCGAGATGGTAGTAGTTCTTGAAGACGAGGTCGGCGCCGTCGATCTCGGCATTGACGGCCGGGATTTCTTTCAGCGCCTGCACGCAGGCCTTGACGAAGAATCCCATGAAGCCGAGCTTGGCGCCGTGCTTCTTCTCGAAGGCGTCCTTGTAGCGCGCGCGCATCGCGATCACTTCGCTCATGTCGACCTCGTTGAAGGTCGTCAGCATCGCGGCGGTGTTCTGCGCCTCCTTGAGCCGGCGCGCGATGGTCTGGCGCAGCTTGGTCAGGCGCACGCGCTCCTCGCGCGCGGAATCGTCGGGCGCCGCGGGCGCGCGCGCCGCGATGGGCGGCGCCGGCGCCGGCGCCAGCGCAACGACCGGCGCGGCGGGCTTGACCGCCGCCGCCTTGGCGAGCGCCTCGAGCGCGTCGCCCTTGAGAACCTGGCCGCGCTTGCCGCTGCCGGCGACCACGGAAAGATCGAGCGCGCTCTCGCTCGCGATCTTGGCCGCCGAGGGCGCGGGCGGCATTGCCGTCGGCGCGGCGGCGGGCTTCGGCGCGGGGCTCTCGGGCGCGGGGGTCGCAGGGGCCTGCGCGGGGACGGCGCCGGCGGCGGAGAGCCCGCCCAGAAGCGCGCCGATCGCGACCGTCTGGCCGGTCTCGGCGACGATTTCCGTCAGCACGCCCGCCGTCGGCGCGTTGACCTCCAGGGTCACCTTGTCGGTCTCCAGTTCGACCAGCGGCTCGTCCGCCTTCACGACGTCGCCGCGCTGCTTGAACCATTTGCCGACGGTCGCCTCGGAGATCAACTCGCCGAGTGTGGGAACGCGAATTTCTGTGGCCATGCTTCAAATGCGCCGCGAGCGGCGCCCTTCTTTCTAAGGGGAAATAGAGGAAACCGGCGCGCGTTGTTCGACGGGACGGAGCGAAATCGCCGGCATCGGATAGGTCTCGTAATGAAATCCGCAATTCGCCGCGATGACGGGATCGCCGGCCTGAAGCGCTTTGACCCACTCGAGCGAATTCGCCTCGAGAATGGCGACGCCCCAGGCCCCGGCCGGGTCCGCCACGGGACCGATCGCGATCACCGTTCCCGCGTCGACGAAGGGGCGCCAATAGGCCTGATGCGCGCGCATCAGTTCGCGCTCGTCCGTCGCCATGTCGGCGAGGAAGGTCTTGCGCGGCGGCGTCAGACGGCAGAGGAAATAGAGCATTTCACTCGACTGGGTCAGGCGCCCGAGAGAGGGCGCCGCGGGAGCCTGGGTCCGCCTCAGGCGAAGCACTCGTCAAGGAAGGCCTTGAGCTGGGCGAGATGCTTGGACATCAGGCCGGTCGCGGTCGCCGCGGCGGCCGGACGGCCGGCATAGCGCGCGCGCTTCGACTTGCCGGCGACTTGGCCGAGCACCCACTCGAGATACGGCTCGACGAAGGTCCACGCGCCCATGTTCTTCGGCTCCTCCTGGCACCAGACCAGATCGGCCTTCTTGAACCGCGTAAGCTCCTTGACCAAGCTCTTGAGCGGGAAGGGATAGAGCTGCTCGACGCGCAGGATGTAAACGTCGTCGATGCCGCGCTTCTCGCGCTCTTCGTAGAGGTCGTAATAGACCTTGCCCGAGCAAAGGATGACGCGACGGATCCTCTCGTCGCGCGCGAGCTTGATCTTCTCGCCCTTGTGCGTTTCCGCGCTGTCCCACAACAGACGGTGAAAGCTGGCGCCCGGCGCGAAGGCCTCGATATTCGACACCGCCCGCTTGTTGCGCAGCATCGACTTCGGAGTCATGACGATCAGCGGCTTGCGAATGTCCCGCTTCAATTGCCGCCGCAGCGCATGAAAGAAATTGGCCGGAGTCGAGCAGGCGACGACCTGCATGTTGTCCTCGCCGCAAAGCTGGAGAAAGCGCTCCAGACGCGCGGAGGAATGTTCCGGCCCCTGGCCCTCGTAGCCGTGCGGCAGCAGGCAGACCAAGCCCGACATGCGCAGCCACTTGCGCTCGCCCGAAGAGATGAACTGATCGAAAACGACCTGAGCGCCGTTGGCGAAATCGCCGAACTGGGCCTCCCACAGCGTCAGGGCGTTCGGTTCGGCGAGCGAATAGCCGTATTCGAAACCGAGCACGGCTTCCTCGGAGAGCATCGAATTGATGACCTCGTAGCGCGCCTGGCCGTCGCGGATGTGGTTGAGCGGAATGTAGCGCGCTTCGCTCTGCTGATCGATGAGCACGGAATGGCGCTGCGAGAACGTGCCGCGTTCGCTGTCCTGGCCGGAGAGACGCACGGGAAACCCTTCGTCGAGCAGCGAGCCGAAGGCAAGCGCCTCCCCGGTCGCCCAGTCGATCCCGTCACCGGTTTCAATCGCCGCGCGACGATTGTCGAGGAACCGCTGGATCGTCTTGTGAACGCTGAAGCCTGCGGGCGCCGAAGTGATGCGCTCGGCGATCTGTCTGAGGCGCGCGAGATCGACTCCGGTCTCGCCGCGCCGGTCGTCGTCGGCCAGATCCTGCGCCGACTTGAAGCCCGCCCAACGTCCGTCGAGCCAATCCGCCTTGTTCGCGACATAGGCCTGGCCCGCTTCGTATTCGGCTTCCAGGCGATGGCGCCAATCGGCGCGCATCTTGTCGACCTCGCCCTGGGTGACGATGCCCTGCTCGATGAGTTTCTTGGCGTAGATCTGCAGCGTCGTGGGATGCGAGCGGATGTTGCGATACATCAGCGGCTGGGTGAATCCCGGCTCGTCGCCCTCGTTGTGACCGAAGCGGCGGTAGCAGAACATGTCGATGACGACGGGCTTATGGAACTTTTGCCGATATTCCGTGGCGACCTTGGCGCAGAACACCACGGCTTCGGGATCGTCGCCGTTGACGTGGAAGATCGGCGCCTCGACCAGTTTGGCGACGTCGGAGGGGTAAGGCGAGGAACGGGAGTAGCGGGGATAGGTCGTGAAGCCGATCTGGTTGTTGACGATGAAGTGCAGCGAGCCGCCGGTGCGGTGGCCGCGCAGGCCCGACAGGCCGAAGCATTCGGCAACGACGCCCTGCCCGGCGAAAGCCGCATCGCCGTGGATCAACAGCGGCAGCACCTTCACGCGCTCGATATAGTCGTCGAGCTGATCCTGCTTGGCGCGCACCTTGCCGAGCACGACGGGATCGACGATCTCGAGATGCGAGGGATTGGCGGTCAGCGACAAATGCACCTGGTTGCCGTCGAACTCGCGATCCGACGAAGCGCCCAGATGATATTTGACGTCGCCCGATCCCTCGACTTCGTCGGGCGAGGCGGAGCCGCCCTTGAACTCGTGAAAAATGACGCGATGCGGCTTGCCCATGACCTGGCTGAGCACGTTGAGACGCCCGCGATGGGCCATTCCCAAGGCGATCTCCTTGAGGCCGAGTTGTCCGCCGCGCTTGATGATCTGTTCGAGAGCCGGGATCATCGCCTCCGCGCCGTCGAGGCCGAAGCGCTTGGCGCCGGGGTATTTGATGTCGAAGAAATTCTCGAAGCCCTCGGCCTCGACCAATTTGCCGAGGATTGCGCGCTTGCCTTCCTTGGTGAACTGGATTTCCTTGTCCGGCCCCTCGATGCGCTCCTGAATCCACGCCTTCTCGGCGGGATCGGAAATATGGACGAACTCGAAGCCGACCGTGTCGCAGTAGGTGCGGCGCAGGATCGCCAGCATCTGGCGCACCGTGGCGAATTCGAGCCCGAGCACGTGATCGATGAAGATCTTGCGGTCGTAATCGGACTCCTGGAAGCCGTAGGTCGCGGGATGGAGCTCCTCGTGATCCTTCTGCGGCTCGAGGCCGAGCGGATCGAGATTGGCTTGCAGATGGCCGCGCATGCGATAGGCGCGGATCATCATCAAAGCGCGCACGCTGTCGCGCGTCGCGCGGCGGATCGCGTCCTCGCTCGGCGGCGCTTCGGCTTCGGCCGCCGCCAGGGCGCGCAGCTTGTCCGCGACCGCCCTTTCCGTCGCCGGCCAATCGCCGTCGAGGGCGTTGATGAGATCGCCCTTGGGCGTGGCGGGCCATTGGGGACGCCGCCACGAGGCGCCTTCGGCGGTTTTCTCGACGCTGGCCGGATCGTCGCCGAGCGCATCGAAGAATTCGCGCCAGCCGGCCTCGACCGAGGACGGATCCTTCTCGTATCGCGCTTGCAGCGCCTCGATATAGGCGCCGTTGCCGCCGTAAAGGAACGAGGTTTGCAGCAACGCCTGATTGATGTCTTGCCGCGTCATGTCCGGCCTCCCATCATCTTCCGTTCAACACGTCGACCAACGTCTTGCCGAGCCGCGCCGGCGAAGGCGAAACGCGAATGCCCGCCGCCTCCATTGCCGCGATCTTGTCCTCGGCGCCGCCCTTGCCGCCGGCGATGATCGCGCCGGCGTGTCCCATGCGGCGGCCGGGCGGCGCCGTGCGCCCGGCGATGAAGCCGACGACCGGCTTGGCGCGGCCTTTTCTCGCCTCGTCCTTGAGGAATTGCGCGGCGTCCTCCTCCGCCTGGCCGCCGATCTCGCCGATCATGATGATCGATTTCGTCTCGGGGTCGGCGAGGAACAATTCGAGCGCGTCGATGAAATCCATGCCCTTGACGGGATCGCCGCCGATCCCGACGGCGGTCGTCTGGCCGAGGCCTTCCTGCGTCGTCTGGAACACCGCCTCGTAGGTCAGCGTTCCCGATCGCGAGACGACGCCGACGCTGCCGCGCTTGAAGATGTTGCCGGGCATGATCCCGATCTTGCATTCGCCCGCGGTCATCACGCCGGGACAATTGGGCCCGACGAGCGTCGACTTCGAGCCCTGCAGCGCCCGCTTGACCTTGACCATGTCGAGCGCCGGAATGCCCTCGGTGATGCAGACGATGAGCGGAACCTCCGCCGCGATCGCCTCGCAGATCGCGTCCGCCGCGCCCGGCGGCGGCACATAGATCACGGAGGCGTCGGCGCCCGTCGCCTCGCGAGCCTCGGCGACCGTGTCGAAGACGGGAAGGCCGAGATGGATCGAGCCGCCCTTGCCCGGCGACGTGCCGCCGACCATCTTCGTGCCGTAGGCGATCGCCTGCTCCGAGTGGAACGTGCCGTTCTTGCCGGTGAAGCCCTGGGTGAGGACGCGGGTGTTCTTGTCGATGAGGACGGACATCAGCGGGCTCCCTGCGCGGCGGAGCGGACCGCTCCCACGATTTTCTGCGCGGCGTCGTCGAGGTCGTCTGCGGCGATCACGTTCAGTCCGGAGTCGCCGATGATCGTCTTGCCGAGGTCGACGTTTGTGCCTTCCAGGCGCACGACGAGGGGCACTTTCAATCCCATCTCCTTCACGGCGGCGATGACCCCTTCCGCGATCACGTCGCAGCGCATGATGCCGCCGAAAATATTGACCAATATGCCCTTCACGTTGGGATCGGCGGTGATGATCTTGAACGCGGCCGTCACCTTGTCCTTGGAGGCGCCGCCGCCCACGTCGAGGAAGTTGGCCGGGCTTTCGCCGCAGAGCTTGATGATGTCCATCGTCGCCATGGCGAGGCCGGCGCCGTTGACCATACAGCCGATCGTGCCGTCGAGCGCGACGTAATTGAGGTCGTGCTTCGAGGCCTCGATCTCCTTGGCGTCTTCCTCGGTCTCGTCGCGCAGCGCCACGATGTCGGGATGGCGATAGAGCGCGTTGTCGTCAAACGAAACCTTGGCGTCGAGCACCTTGAGTTGGCCGCCGGTGGTGACGATCAACGGATTGATCTCCAGCATCGACATGTCTTTGGCGACGAAAGCCGCGTAGAGCTTGGCGATCAGGGCTTCGGCCTGTTTCGCCAGATCGCCGGAAAGGCCGAGCGCGCGCGCCGCGGTGCGGCCGTGATGCGGCATCGCGCCGGTCGCGGGATCGATCGAGAAGGAATGGATCTTTTCAGGCGTCTTGTGCGCGACGTCCTCGATGTTGACGCCGCCCTCGGTCGAGAGAACGAAGGCGACGCGGCTGGCGACGCGGTCGACCAGCGCGGAGAGGTAGAACTCCTTGTCGATCGAGGAGCCGTCTTCGATATAGAGCCGGTTGACCTGTTTTCCCGCCGGCCCGGTTTGCACGGTCACCAGCGTCGCGCCCAGCATTTGCGTCGCAAATTCCCTGACCTCCTCGATCGAGCGGGCGAGGCGCACGCCGCCCTTGTCCCCGGCCGAGGGCTCCTTGAAGCGGCCCTTGCCGCGCCCGCCGGCGTGGATCTGGCTCTTGACGACCCAGAGCGGGCCGGGGAGTTCCTTGGCCGCGGCGAAGGCTTCGTCCGGCGTGAAGGCCGGACGGCCGGCCGACACCGGCGCGCCGAAGGCGGCCAGCACCGCCTTGGCTTGGTATTCGTGAATGTTCATGAATCGACGCTCGCTCTAAAGGGGACCGCGCCGGCGTGGCCGGCGCCTAAAACGTTAGGCGGCAAGCGCCGGATTGATCGCCTTGCAGGCGTCGATGAGCGTGCGCACCGAGGCGACGGATTTGGCGAACATCGCCTTCTCCGTTTCGTCGAGCGTGATTTCGACGATGCGCTCGACGCCGCCGGCGCCGATCACCACCGGCACGCCGACATAGGTGTCGGTGAGGCCGTATTGGCCGGTGAGCTGAGCCGCGCAGGGCAGCACGCGGCGCTGGTCCTTGAGGTAGGATTCAGCCATCGCGATCGCCGACGCCGCCGGCGCGTAGAAGGCAGAGCCGGTCTTGAGCAGGTTGACAATTTCGCCGCCCCCTTTGCGCGTGCGCTCGACCATCGCGTCGAGCCGCTCCTGCGTCGTCCAGCCCATCTTGACGAGATCGGGCAAGGGAATGCCGGCGACCGTGGAATAGCGCACCGAAGGCACCATGTCGTCGCCGTGGCCGCCGAGCACGAAGGCCGTCACATCCTCGACCGAGACCTTGAATTCCTCGGCGAGGAAATGGCGGAACCGCGAGGAGTCGAGCACGCCGGCCATGCCGACGACCTTGTGCGCGGGCAGACCCGAAGTCTTCTGCAACGCCCAGACCATCGCATCGAGCGGATTGGTGATGCAGATGACGAAAGCGTTCGGCGCGTGCGCCTTGATGCCCGCCCCGACCGCGTCCATCACCTTGAGGTTGATGCCCAGAAGGTCGTCGCGGCTCATTCCGGGCTTGCGCGGCACGCCGGCGGTGACGATCACCACGTCGGCGCCGGCGATTTCGGCATAGGAGCTCGCGCCCGTCAGGCGCGCGTTAAAGCCGTCGACCGGCGCGGATTCGGCGAGGTCCAGCGCTTTGCCTTGCGGCACGCCGTCAACGATGTCGAACAGGACGATGTCGCCGAGTTCCTTGAGCGCGGCCAAGTGGGCCAAGGTGCCGCCGATCTGGCCTGCCCCGATCAAAGCAATCTTCTTACGCGCCATGGGATTTATCCGTCCTTCGAGTTTGCCGCGACAGCAAGACTGCGCAGCGAGGAGCCGCGCGGTCCTATCGCCCTATCGCGTTTCGCGATCAAGCCGAACTTTCGGCGCAAAGGCGTCGGGGCTGACCAAAAAATCGGCCGTGACAAAAAACTACCACGTAATATCAATATATTACAAGCTCGCGCGCGCCGCGGCGGCGAAATCCGGAGCCCAACGCTTGCTCTGGAAAATGACATTTATTGTAATTTGTAATGCCGCCTGACAGCCCCGCGCGCGCCCATATTTCACGCGCGCCGGCCGGTCTTAGCCGAATTTCCCGCCTCGCAATCCCGTGACGTCGGCCACGCCCGACGTCGCATCAAAAGACCTTGCGGCCGAACAGGCTGGCGGCGAGATCGACCAGCAGCGTCGCGCTCTTGCCGCGTTCGTCGAGAAACGGATTGAGCTCGACGAGGTCGACCGAACCGACGAGCCCGGAATCGTAAAGCAGCTCCATCGTCAGGTGCGCCTCGCGGAAGGTGGCGCCGCCCGGCACGGGCGTGCCCACGCCCGGCGCCAGCGATGGGTCGAGAAAGTCGAGATCCAGACTGACGTGCAAGATCCCCTCGCGCGAGCGCACCCGCTCGATGATCCGCCGAATCGTCGCCGCCGCGCCGTATTCGTCGAGCACCCGCATATCGACGACGTCGACGCCGCGCGCGCGCAACAGGCGCCGTTCCCCGTCGTCGATCGAACGAACGCCGAAGAGCAGCAAATTGCGGGGATCGACGAAGTCGTGCGGCTCCTCGCCGAGCAAGCCCTCGAAGCCTGGCTCGCGACACAGCATGGCCGCCGGCATGCCGTGCATGTTGCCCGAGGTCGAAGTCGCCGGCGTGTTGAAGTCGGTATGGGCGTCGAGCCAGAGCACGAACAGCTCGCGCTCCGTCTCCGCCGCGTGGCGCGCGACGCCCGCGACCGAGCCCATCGACACGCTGTGGTCGCCGCCAATCACGATCGGCGTTCGCCCGGCCTTCATCGTCTCGTAGGTCCTGCGGCAGACGAGCCGCGACCATGCCGCCACGCGAGCGAAATTGCGCGCCGCGCCGCTCGGCGGCGCGATTGGCGCCTCAGCCGGCGAAAGCGTGAGATCGCCGGGATCCTCCACCTCGTAGCCGAGGCCGGCGAGGATGCGCGTCAGGCCGGCGACGCGCAGCATCGCCGGTCCCATCGCGGCGCCGGCGAGGCCCGCCCCGTCTTCGACCGGCGCGCCCAGAATCGTCAGGACCCGCCCGCGCCGCGAACCCTGCGTCTCCGCGATCTCCATGCCCCGCTCCCCTCGCCCGCCGTCAGCCGGAACGCAGCATGCCGCCGCGAGCCGAAGACGACAAGCTCAACGGGCAGCTCAACGGGCCGCTTGGATGTGGTTGCGCAACACCGGATAGACCTGCGTCTCCCAGCGCCGGCCGTTGAATACGCCGTAGTGGCCGACGCCCGCCTGCAGATGGTGGGTCTTCATATAGGGCCGAAGGCCGGAGCAGAGATCCTGCGCGGCGAGCGTCTGGCCGACGGCGCAGATGTCGTCCTTCTCGCCCTCGACGGTGAGCAGAAACGTCTTGCGGATCGCGCGCGGCTCGATTCTGATCCCCTTGTGCTCCATCTGGCCGAGCGGCAAGAGATAGCGCTGGAAGATCTGATCGACCGTCTCGAGATAGAAGTCCGCGCTCATGTCCATGATCGCGAAATATTCCCTGTAGAATTCGCTGATCGCGTCGGCTTTCTCGAATTCGCCGGCGACGCGATGGCGAAACAGGTCGACGAAAGACTTCGCGTGGCGCTCGGCGTTCATGCTCATGAACGCGCACAGCTGCAGGAAGCCGGGATAGACGCGCCGCCCTGCTCCCTCGAGCTGGGCCGGCACGACGCCGATCATGTTGTCGCGGAACCATTGGATCGGCTTTTCCTGGGCGAGTTCGTTGACCTTGGTCGGCGCGACGCGCGCGTCGATCGGCCCGGCCATCAGCGTCAGGCTCGCGGGCTGGACGCTCCCTCCCTCCTCGGCCAGGACGGCCGTCGCCGCGAGGGCCGAAACCGTCGGCTGACACACCGCCACGATATGGCAATCCTCGCCGATGAAGCGCACGAAATCGACGATGTGCTGCGTATAGTCCTCGAGCGCGAAACGGCCCGCCTCCAGCTTGACGTTGCGCGGGTTGATCCAATCCGTGAGGTAAACCTGATGGTCGCGCAGCAGCGTGCGGACCGTTCCGCGCAACAGCGTCGCGAAATGACCGGACATCGGCGCGATCAACAAAATCTTGGGATCCTCGGCGCCGCCCTCCTTCCGGAAGCGCAATAGCTGGCAGAACGGCGTCCACTTCACGCCGCGCTCTTCGACGGGAACCGCCTGTCCGCCAATTTCGACGCTGTCGATGCCGTAAGCCGGCCGCGCATGAGTGAAGCCGGCGAGCGCGACCAATTCGTAATAGGCCTCCATGCGTCGCCACAGCGAAGCGTAGGGGTTGGACGCCCAGGCTTTCAGAATCGCCTGGGCGTTCGCCGCCAGCAGGCGAACACGGTCGCCGGCGTCCGCCATGCCCTGATAAGCGTCATAAATCATGCCGTCGCCCGCTGATCCCAACTTCGAGAAAGCAAGCGATATGCCACTGGCACGTCGCTTGCTACCGTGCTTTCGACAAGAAGCGTTCCGATCCGACGCCCGTGGGTCGCTTTGCGGCGAGCGGCTTGGCTCTCGTTGCGCTCGCCGTCGCCCAACGCCCTTAGGTCGCAGCCATGCCCCGAAAGACCTCCAAGATCTCCCTGCCGAGAGCGACGCTGAGCTTGAGCAGCAAGAACTATTCGTCCTGGTCGCTGCGGGGTTGGCTGATGGCCAAGCTCGCCGGAATCGACTTCGACGAAGTGATTGTCGCTCCGGACGACGCGGACGCGCGCGCCGAGATCCTGCTGCTTTCTCCCTCGATCCTCGTTCCCTGTCTCACTTATCGAGGCATGCGCGTCTGGGACACGCTCGCCATCGGCGAATTTCTGAACGAAATTGCGCCAGACGCCGGTTTGCTGCCTAAAGATCAGGCGGAACGCGCCCATTGCCGTTCCATATCCGGGGAGATGCACTCCGGCTTCGTTTCGCTGCGTCAGGCGCTGCCGATGAACATCAAAGCGCAATTTCCGGGCTTCAAGATCTGGTCGAAAGCGAAGGCGGACATCGAGCAAATCCTGTTCATCTGGCGCGAATGCCTCGAGGCTTACGGCGGCCCGTATCTGTTCGGCGAAATCTGCATGGCCGACGCGATGTACGCGCCGGTGGTGAGCCGCTTCCGCACTTACGGCGTCGCGCTCGACGGCCCCGTCAAAGCCTACGCCGACCGCATCTGGGACTGGCCCGCAATGGCCGAATGGCGCGAGGCCGCGCTCGCCGAAAGGGAAGAGATCGAGGAGCTGGAGGTCGAGTTCTAACCTCTCGCCTCAAATATATCGGTTGAGCAGGTTCTCCAAGAATTCCTGCCGGCCGGAGCGCGGCTTCGGCTCGATGGCTTCGGCGGCGACGCGCGCCGCGATCGCGTCGAGCGAGGCGCCCGGGGCGAGCATCGCCTTGGCCTCGGGCGCGTCCCAGCCGGCGTAGCGCTGCGCGAGATAGGCGTCGTACTTGCCGTCCTCGATCAGCCGCGCCGCCGCTTCGAGCGCCTGCGCGCAGGCGTCGAGGCCGCCGATATGGCCATAGAGCAGGTCGATGGGATCGATCGACTGGCGGCGGACCTTGGCGTCGAAATTGAATCCGCCGGGCGCGATGCCGCCGGCCTTGAGGATGTGATAAAAAGCCGGGACCAGTTCGGCGGCGTTGTTGGGGAACTGATCGGTGTCCCAGCCCGACTGATAGTCGTTGCGGTTGGCGTCGACCGAACCGAGAACGCCGAGCGAAGCGGCGACAGCGATCTCGTGCTCGAAACTGTGTCCCGCCAGCACCGCGTGGCCGACTTCGATATTGACTCGGACTTCCTTCTCCAGGCCGAAGCGCTTGAGGAAGCCATAGACCGTCGACACGTCGTAATCATATTGGTGCTTGGTCGGCTCCTGCGGCTTGGGCTCGACCAACAGCACGCCCTTGAAGCCGATTTTGTGCTTGTAATCGACGACCAGCGACAAGAACCGCCCGAGCTGGTCCTGCTCGCGCTCGAGATCGGTGTTGAGCAGGGTCTCGTAGCCCTCGCGTCCGCCCCACAGCACGTAATTGGCGCCCGCGAGCCGATGGGTGGCGTCGATCGCGTTCTTCACCTGCGCCGCCGCGTAGGCGAAGACGTCGGGATCGGGATTGGTCGCCGCACCCGCCATGTAGCGGGGATGGCTGAAGAGATTGGCGGTGCCCCATAGCAGCTTGACCCCGGAGGACTGCATCTTGGCCGCGAAAATTTCGACCGTGCGCGCGAGATTGCCGGCGAATTCCGAGAGGTTCGCGCCCTCGGGAACGACGTCGCGGTCGTGGAACGTGAAGAAGGGGACGCCGAGCAGCGCGAACATGTCGAAGGCCGCGTCGGCCTTGACGCGCGCCGCCGCCATCGTCTCGCCCGCCCAGGGCCGCTCGAACGTCGGCGCGCCGAACATGTCCGAACCCATCCAGGCGAAATTGTGCCAGTAGCAGACGGCGGGGCGCAGATGCTCGGCCATGGTCTTGCCGTGAACGAGGCGAGAGGCCTCGTAATGGCGATAGCAGAAAGGGTTGTCGCTGGCCGGCCCTTCGTAGCGCACCGGCGCGAGTTCGCCGAAGAATCCCTCCGCCATGGTCCTCTCCCCGCTGTTCTTGCTTGTCGCCGCGCATTTGTCGGCGCGCGCGCTCGCCTGTCAATCCGGCTCGGACGCCGCGTCAGCTTCCCGCTGAGCCGATGGACCGATTTCGGCCCCCAGGAATCGGCCCCCAGGAATCGGGCGCGTAGAGGCGGACCGGCGGCGGCGCCAGCAGCGAATCGACGCCTGCCATAGCCGCTCGACGCGCGCGGCTTGCGCTTCATTTAACACTATGGTTAAATGACAGGCATGGACGCCCTCTCGCAGACGTTTTCCGCTCTCGCCGACCCGACCCGGCGCGGCATCGTCGCGCGGCTCGCAATGGGGGAAGCGACGGTGAGCGAACTCGCCAAGCCTTTCGACATCAGCGGCCCCGCGATCTCGCGCCACCTCAGGGTGCTCGAGGCGGCGCAATTGATCGAGCGGCGGGTCGACGCGCGCTGGCGCGTCTGCTCGCTGCGCCGCGACCGGCTCGCCGAGGCGCAAAAATGGATCGGCGAAGTCAGGCAATTCTGGGAGAGCGGCTTCGACCGCCTCGAAGCGCTGCTGCGCGCCCAAGACGAACGAAAGAACGACAACGAACGCAAGACCGAGAGCAAGGAGTAGCCATGTCCCACGACACGCTCGTCCTCACCCGACACTTCAAGGCTTCGCCGGCGCGCGTCTTCGCCGCCTTCACCGAGAAGCCCCTGATGCAGGCCTGGTACGGCCCGGAAACCCATACGGTCCCCCATTGCGACATCGACGCGCGCGTCGGCGGCAAGTATCGCATCGAACTGCATTCCCCGGCGGGCGGGGTTCACATCGTCACCGGCGAATTTCGCGAGATCGTCGCGCCCGAGCGGCTGGTCTATACCTGGGGCTGGCTGAGGGGCGACGGGCGCAGCCCGGAGACGCTCGTCACCATCACGTTTCGCGAGCGCGACGGCGGCACGGATCTGACGCTCGAACAATCCGGCTTCCTCACGCGAGAGGAGCGCGACGCGCACGGCGAAGGCTGGACGTCGAGCCTCAAGGCGCTCGAGGCGATGCTCGCCGGGAGGCCCAAGCGGCCGACCGCGGCGCCGACAATTCTCGGCGATTATCGTTCGTCCTACGTGCGCGCGGCGCGCATCGCCTTCGAGGAAAAGGGCATCGCCTATGCGCTCGAGACGACGCGCCCGCATTCGCCCGAGATGCTCGCGATCAATCCCTTCGGCAAGATGCCGGCGCTACGCTGCGGCGACCTCGCGCTCTATGAAACGAGCGCGATCCTGCGCTATCTCGACGAGACCTTCCCCGGCCCCGCCCTGATGCCGAGCGCGCCCGCCGAGCGGGCGAAGGCCGAGCAATGGATCAGCGCGCTCAATTGCTACGGCTATCCCGCGATGGTGCGCGATTACGTCTTGCAATATATTTTCCCGAGCGGCCCCGACGGCAAGCCGAACCGCGCCGTCATCGAGGCCGCGCTGCCGCAAATCCGCAAGGTCTTCGCCGTGCTCGACGCGGCGCTCGGTCCGCGCGATTTCCTCGTCGGCGACGCGCCGACGCTCGCCGACATCCTCATGGCGCCGATGGTCGCCTATGCCGGCGCGATGCCGGAGGGCAAGGAGCTGCTCGCCTCGTTTCCCAATCTGCGCCGCGCCAACGAAAACTTCGCCGCGCGCCCGAGCTACATCCAGGCGAGCCAGCCGCCGCAAGCGGCGTGATGGGGAAAGTCGATGCGACGAACGGGCGCCGCGCATCGTCTCGGCTTCGAACGCGCCCGATCGAGCGAGGAGAGCGTCATGGCGAACAAATATGTCTTCATCTATTCCGGCGGAACCGCACCGATGAACGAGGCCGAGGGCAAGGCGATGATGGACGCCTGGATGGCCTATTTCGGCAAGATCGGCCCCTCCATCGTCGACGGCGGCGCCCCCTTCGCGCCCGGCGCGAAGCTCATCGGCAAGGGCCAGGCGAGCCACGCCACCGGCTACACCATCGTCAACGCCGACAGTCTCGACGCCGCCGTCAAACTCACCGCCGGCCACCCCCACATCGCCCGCGGCGGCGGCGTCGAAGTATTCGAATGCGCGAAGATGCCGGGGATGTGAGGGGGAGAATCGGCGGGTCGGCGCAGAGTTCTCTGGTCGAAGCGGCCGCGCGCTGCGGCGTCCCTGGGGCGTGAGGGTTCATTTCTTGCTTGGCGAAGCGGATCGGTGAGCGCAGCATTTGCAGCGCCCCATCGTCATGCTTCGTCAAGAAACCCGTAGCGCCTTGGAGGTGAATCATGAAACGCAGCGACCTCACGGAAAAAATCCTCGACATCAAGCGCGAGAACGCCTGGACCTGGAAATATATCGTCGATGAGATCGGCGGCATGTCCGAGGTTCTGGTGGTCGGCGCCTTGCTCGGGCAGATGAAGCTGACGAAGCCCCAATGCGAGAAGGCGGCAAAGCTCTTTGGCCTCACAAGGAGCGAAGCGCGCCTTCTCAACGAAGTCCCGATGCGGGGCATGCCGATGCCGCCGACCGATCCCTTGATCTATCGCTTCTATGAACTGGTGATGGTCAACGGCCCCGCCTGGAAGGCGCTGATCGAGGAGGAATTCGGCGACGGCATCATGTCGGCGATCGATTTCGATCTGAAGATCGAACGCCAGCCCGACCCGAAAGGCGACCGCGTGAAGTTCACGATGTCCGGCAAGTTCCTGCCGTACAAATATTACGGCGCGAGCGGGAACGAGCAGGCGCTCGGGTACAAGGAGGAGTGAGCGAGGGCGGGCCGAGGGCGGCCAGAGCCAAGCGGCGCAAGTTCGCGCAGGGAGCGCCGTCGACCTCATGGAAGCCTCTTTTTCCGCAGCCGAGAGGCTGCGGAAGTTTTGCCTCCATGAGGTCGACGGCGCGGTGGGTCGGGGGGATGGTTCTGGAGCGCCACAAAAAGGGAAACAGGCGCCTGTCACTGTAAACTGTCACTGTAAACGCCGGCAATGCCCGCCCTACAAAGATCAACCCCAAACTGCCCCACGCCGTCATGACCGGGCTTGTCCCGGTCATCCACGCAGTTCAGCGGCCGCGACGATGAAGGTTCGCCGCGACAATTCGGCTCGACCGAGAAAGGCTACGCTTCCGCAAGGGTTTCTCCAAACGGCGCCGCGTGCGGACGATTGCTGCGCAATCGCTTGCGATGACCGGGACAAGCCCGGTCATGACGGTTGGGGGTGTTGTTGAGGTCGGCCGATCACTTATTGAGGTCCTCGTACAAATCCCGCCAGTCGGGATTGGCGTCGAGAATCAGGCGGACTTTCCAGGCGCGAGAATAGTGCTTCACGTTCTTTTCGCGCTGGATGGCGTCGCGGATGTCCTCGTGAAATTCCATGTGGACGAGACGCTTGAGGCCGTAGCGCTTCGTGAATCCCTTCACGAGCCCTTCGCGATGTTCCCAGGCGCGGCGCGCAATGTCGCTGGTCACGCCGGTGTAGAGCGTACCGTTCGGGCGGTTGGTCATGATGTAGACCCAGCCACCGGACACTTGCCGATGCTCCCTTTGTCGTCACGACCGTCCCCGGACTTGATCCGGGGATTGCCCGGTCATCCCACGGCGATTGCGTAGCAATCGTCCGCACGCCGTAGGGCTTGGTTCCCGGCCTTCTTCTTTCGCGGCGGCGCCTCGGCGTGGATGGCCGGGACAAGCCCGGCCATGACGGGAAGAGCGGTTTCTTATCCCCCCTCCCCTCAGCTACACCCCGTCGTCCCCCCGCAAGTGTCGCACTTCAGGCACGTCCCGTTCCTCACCATGGTGAAGTTCCCGCATTCCGGGCAGGCCTCGCCGACATAGCCTTTCATCCGCGCCTCGGCGCGCCTCTCGGCGGCGACCTCGGCCGCGGGCGTGGCGGCGACGCCGCCGATCATCTCAGGGGATTCGGCGAGTTCGCCTTTCAGCGCGGTCGCGCCCTGCACATAGCCGCCATGCGCGCCCGTGCCGCCGATGGCGTAGAGAGCGGGGGCTTCCCCGCCCGTGCCGCCGCGCACCAGCATCAATTTATCGGTCTTCGAGCGCACGAGGCCCCTCGAGACGACCGAAGTTGCGCTCGGCGCGCCGCCGCTCGGCGCTTTGTCTTGCGCGACGCCGCCCCCGAGCACCGTGGCGCCGATCTCGTCGGGCGCGACATGGGCGAGGTCGCTGCGGCCGAGATAGGAGATCGCGAGTTCGCGGAAGACGTAGTCGAGGATCGAGGTCGCGTTCTTGATCGCGTCGTTGCCCTGCACTAGGCCGGCGGGCTCGAAGCGGGTGAAGGTGAAGGCCTCGACATATTCCTCCAGCGGCACGCCGTATTGCAGGCCGAGCGAGATCGCGATGGCGAAATTGTTCATCAGGGAGCGGAAGGCGGCGCCTTCCTTGTGCATGTCGATGAAGATTTCGCCTAACCGCCCGTCCTCGTATTCGCCGGTATGCAGATAGACCTTGTGGCCGCCGACGGTCGCCTTCTGGATGTACCCCTTGCGGCGATCGGGCAGCTTTTCGCGCTCGCGCATCCGCTCGACGCGCTCGACGACGCGCTCGACGATTCGCTCGGCCACCGCCGCGGCGCGCGCCGGCGCGTTTTGCGCGACGAGCGCCTCGACCGCCTCGCCCTCGTCCTCCTCGTTCTCGATCAGTTGCGCGCTCAGCGGCTGCGACAGTTTCGAGCCGTCGCGATAGAGCGCGTTGGCCTTCAGGCCGAGCCGCCAGGACAGCATATAGGCGTCCTTGCAATCCTCGACGGTCGCCTCGTTGGGCATGTTGATCGTCTTGGAGATTGCGCCGGAGATGAACGGCTGCGCCGCCGCCATCATGCGGATATGGCTCTCCACCGAGAGATAGCGCTTGCCCGTGCGTCCGCACGGGTTGGCGCAATCGAACACGCCGTAATGCGCGACTTTCAGATGCGGCGCGCCCTCCAGCGTCATCGCGCCGCAGATATGGAGGTTGGCGCCCTCGATCTCCGACTTCGAGAAGCCGAGATGGGCGAGCAGGTCGAACCCCGGCTCTTCGAGCTTCTCGGCGGGAATCTTCAGCGCGTCGGTGAGGAAATCCGCGCCGAGCGTCCATTTGTTGAAGACGAAGCGGATGTCGAAGGCGCTCGCCAGCGCGCCCTCCGCCTTGGCCAGCGCCGCGTCGGTGAAGCCCTTGGCGCGCAACGTCGCGCGGTTGATCCCCGGCGCCTGGCCGAGCGAAGCGTGGCCGACGGCGTAGGCGACGATCTCGGCGCTCTCGGCCTCGCCGTAGCCGAGCGCGCGCAAGGCCTCCGGCACGGCGCGGTTGATGATCTTGAAGTAGCCGCCGCCGGCGAGCTTCTTGAACTTGACCAGCGCGAAATCGGGCTCGATGCCGGTCGTGTCGCAATCCATCACCAGGCCGATCGTGCCGGTCGGTGCGACGACGGACACCTGGGCGTTGCGGTAGCCGTGCTCGGCCCCGAGCGCCAGCGCGTCGCGCCAGGCGCCGCGCGCCGCCGCCGACAGGCCGGCCCAGGCGGCGCCCGCCTTCTCCAGCGAAGCATGATCGAGCGGCGTCGGCGCGATCGAGAGCGCCTCGTAGCCGTCGGCCTCGCCCTCGGCGGCGCGCTTGTGGTTGCGGATGACGCGCAGCATCGCCTCGGCGTTGGCCTTGTGGCCGGCGAAGGGGCCGAGCTTGGCCGCGATCTCCGCCGAGGTCGCATAGGCGCGCCCGGTCATGATCGCCGCGAGCGAGCCGCAGATCGCGCGCGCCTCGTGGCTGTCGTAGGGGATGCCGCAGGACATCAGGAGCCCGCCGACGTTGGCGTAGCCGAGGCCGAGCGTGCGGTAGTCATAGGACAGGCGCGCGATTTCCTTCGACGGGAATTGCGCCATCATGACGGAGATTTCGAGCGTCAGCGTCCACAGCCGCACCGCGTGCTCGTAGGAGGCGACGTCGAAGACGCGCGTCTGCGGATCGCGGAACGGCAACAGGTTCAGCGAAGCCAGATTGCAGGCGGTGTCGTCGAGGAACATGTACTCCGAGCAGGGATTGCTGGCGCGGATCGGCCCCGAGACCGGGCAAGTGTGCCAATCGTTGATGGTGGTGTGGTATTGCAGGCCGGGATCGGCCGAGGCCCAGGCGGCGTAGCTGATCTTCTCCCACAAATCCGCGGCGTTCAGCGTCTTGTGCGTCTTGCCGTCGAGCCGGCGCGTCAGGTTCCATTCCCCGCCCGTCTCGACCGCGTGCAGGAAGGCGTCGGTGACGCGCACTGTGTTGTTGGAGTTCTGACCCGACACCGTCATATACGCCTCCGACTCCCAGTCGGTGTCGTAGGTGTCGAACTCGAGATTCGTGTAGCCCTGGCGCGCGAACTGGATGATGCGCTTGATCATGCCGTCGGGCACCTCGTCGCGCCGCGCCAGCTTCACTTCGCGCTTGAGCGCCGGGTTCTTGTCGACGACAAAGCAATCGTCGCCCGAGCCCTCGCAATTGACGCAGGCCTTGAGGATCGCCTTGAGATGGCGCTTGACGATCTTGGAGCCCGCGACCAGCGCAGCGACCTTCTGCTCCTCCTTCACCTTCCAGTCGATGAAGGCTTCGATGTCGGGGTGATCGACGTCGACGACCACCATCTTGGCCGCGCGGCGCGTCGTGCCGCCCGACTTGATCGCGCCCGCCGCGCGATCGCCGATCTTGAGGAACGACATCAGGCCGCTCGAGCGCCCCCCGCCCGAGAGCTTCTCGTTCTCGCCGCGCAGCTTGGAGAAATTCGACCCCGTTCCGGAGCCGTACTTGAACAGGCGCGCCTCGCGCACCCACAAATCCATGATGCCGCCTTCGTTGACCAGATCGTCGGCGACCGACTGAATGAAGCAGGCGTGCGGCTGCGGATGCTCGTAGGCGGATTTCGACTTCGTCAGTTTTCCCGTTTCGAAGTCGACGTAATAATGGCCCTGCCCCGGCCCGTCGACGCCATAGGCCCAATGCAGGCCGGTGTTGAACCATTGCGGCGAATTGGGCGCCGCCATCTGGCGCGCGAGCATGAAGCGCGTTTCGTCGAAATAGGCGCGCGCATCGTCCTCGGACTCGAAATAGCCGCCCTTCCAGCCCCAATAGGCCCAGGCGCCGGCGAGTCGGTCGAACACTTGGCGCGCCGAAGTCTCCGAACCATAGCGCTCGGCCTTGGGCAGCGCCTCGAGCGCCGCCTCGTCAGGCACGGAGCGCCACAGGAACGAGGGCACGCCGTTCTCCTCGACGCGCTTCAGGCGCGCGGGAACGCCCGCCTTGCGGAAATATTTCTGCGCGAGAACGTCGGCCGCGACCTGGCTCCAGCCCGCCGGCACTTCAATTCGGTCGAGCGAAAACACCACCGAACCATCGGGATTGCGAATCTCGCTCTTGGTCGTCTCGAACGCGATCAACGCGTAGGGCGATTGCGAATTCTTCGTGTAGCGCCGCTCGATATGCATGAGTCCCATTCCCGATGTGCGGCGGACATGATCCGCCCTCGACCGCCGAAGCGGCCCCCCAAATTGCGATGTCCTTGTTTTCCAACCTGCGCAGGCGCCCGCGCGCCCCGGCCCAACGCGCCGCAAGCGCTTCGCCCCGCAACCCTAAAACGTTCCCGAACGCGAGCGCCGACGTGGAATCGGCTCCTCACGGGGCCAACAATCGACGCGCGCCGGGAACGTCCTGACTATTACGACTTTGTGAACCCGACGTCAACAGATAGTGCCGGCGTCTGTTGTGGAACACAATATATTGTGGAGAAAAATGTATAACTTTGGGTTAACGCCCCTACCGCTTGACAGCATCGGCCGAGTCGGCGCGCCGTCGCAAGCGGAAAATTTCCGCTTCCCCGCCGGTCCCGCGCTCTTGGGCCGCGCCTTTCGCGCTGGACAGGCCCGCCTCGCATCGCCATAGTCCGCCGCGCGCCGCGCCCGCAGCGCCGAATCCTTTCGCCAGCGGTCGGAAACGATGAAGCAATTTCTCCTCAGATTTTTCACCTGGTGGAACGGGGCGACGCTCAACACGCTCTGGCACACCCGCCGCCACGGCGAATTCGTCGGCCAGGACGAATTCGGCAATCGCTATTACCGCACGCGCGGCGGCGCAATCGATCCGGCGCTCGGATTCGAGCGGCGCTGGGTGATTTACAACGGCCTCAGCGAAGGCTCGATGACGCCGGCGGGTTGGAACGGCTGGCTGCATCACACCGTCGATGTTCCCCCGAGCCAGGAAGACTACAAGCCGCGCGAATGGGAGCGGCCGCATATGGGCAATCCCACGGGAACGCCCGCGGCGATTCGCCCCAAGGGCTCGACGATGCGGCGCGGCGTGCGTCAGGCGACGGGCGGCGATTATCAGGCGTGGACGCCGGAAGGCTGATTCGCCGCCTTCATTTCGCCCTGCTTTGCCGTCACGGGGAGCCGATGCAATGGAACGCGCGGGATTCCATGCGGCGGGCCCGAACTATACGATGAGCGGACGAAACTGGCTGATTGGCGCTGCGGCGTGCGCGGCGCTCCTGGGCGCCGCGGGACCCGCCCTCGCCGACAAGATCAAACATCCGACTGCGGTCTTCTCGGGACTCGACAAGATCACCGGCCGAATCATCACCTTCGAAGTCGCGATCGACGAGACCGTGCAATTCGGATCGCTGCAGATCACGCCGCGCGTGTGCTACTCGCGCCCGCCGACCGAGGCGCCGCAGACCGACGTTTTCGCCGAAGTCGATGAAGTCGCGGAGAACAAGACCTATCACCGCATCTTCACCGGCTGGATGTTCGCCGACAGCCCCGGCATGCACGGCGTTGAGCATCCCGTCTACGACATCTGGCTGACCGACTGCAAAGGCGGCACGCAGATCATCCACGAGGCGCCCGAAGTCGTCGAGGCGCCTTCGCCCGAGCCGCCCGAGGCCGACCTGACCGCCGCGCCGCCCGACGCCAAGGCCACCCCGACGCCGGCCCCCAAGAAGCGTAAACCCAAGCCCGCCCCCTCGGTTATCGAAACGAGCCCGCTCGACCTCGGCGGCGCGACGAGCCCCGCCCCGCCCGCTCCACGCAATCCTCCGACGCGCCGGTTCTTCCCAACCGAGGCCGCGCCGGCCCCGCCGGCCAACGTCGGGCAATAGCGGCCGGTCGGCGCGTTCAAGACGGCTTGGAGCGCGTCACGCGACTGTGCGAAACTTCTCCAATCCGGCCGCGCGGCGAAAGGCTGTCGCGTCGCGTGAACGAGGAGAACCACTCGGCCAATTCGAGATGACGTTGCGGATCAACTGAGGCCGTCGGGCGTAAGGCGACTATACAGGCCGCGTCATCAGCGAAACGCCGCCGCGTAGGTCTCGGGCTTGAACCCGACGATCAAAGCGCCGCCGACGTCCAGCACGGGGCGCTTGATCATCGAGGGTTTGGCAAGCATCAGCGCGATCGCCTTCGCCTTCGTCAGCCCTTCCTTCGCCGCGTCGGGAAGGGCCCGGAACGTCGCGCCCGACCGGTTGAGGATCGTCTCCCAACCGACCGCCTCCGCCCAGGCCTCCAGCCGCGCGCGCTCGACCCCCTCCTTCTTGTAGTCGTGAAAGGCGTAGACGACGCCGTGGTCGTCGAGCCAGTGGCGCGCCTTCTTCATCGTGTCGCAGTTCTTGATGCCGTAGATTACGACAGGCTTGCTCGCGCCCAAGACAACCTCCGCCTTACGGCCGCTTGGGAATTTCCAGTCCGCGCTGCACCGCCGGGCGGGCGAGAGCGCGCTCCAGCCAGGCCGGAACCCGCTCCAGCGCGTCGAAGTCCACGAGGTCGCGCGCGCCATAGAAACCGATGAGATTGCGCACCCAGCCGATGAGCGAAATGTCGGCGATGGTGTAGTCGTCGCCCATGATCCAGCGCCGGCCCTCAAGGCGCGTCTCGAGCACGCCGAGCAGCCGCTTGGTTTCGTTGCGGTAGCGCTCCAGCGGGCGCTTGTCCTCGATCTCCTTTCCCGCGAATTTGAAGAAATAGCCGAGCTGGCCGAACATCGGGCCGACGGACGCCATCTGGAAGAACACCCACTGGATCGTCTCGTAGCGCAGCGCCGCGTCGGCGGGCAGAAGCGCGCCCGATTTCTCCGCGAGATAGAGCAGGATCGCGCCCGATTCGAACAGGCCCAACGGCTTGCCGCCCGGCCCGTCGGGATCGAGGATCGCCGGGATCTTGCCGTTCGGGTTCAACGACAGGAATTCCGGCGTCCAGCTTTCGTTCTTGCCGATGTCGATCGTGTGCGGCTCGTAAGGCAGCCCGATCTCCTCCAGCATGATCGAGACCTTCACGCCGTTGGGCGTCGGCAGCGAATAGAGCTGCAGGCGGTCGGGATGCTGGGCCGGCCAGCGCCGGGTGATGGGAAAGGCGGAGAGGTCGGACATGCGGGGGCTCCAGGAGGGATGGCGGCGGACCATAGCGGAGCGGCGGCGGCGCGCAATGGGCTCCGTGGCCCAACTACGCGATCAACCGAGCCGCCAGAGTCTCCGCGTCCGGCACGCCGAACAAGCGTGCGGCGAAAGCCGAAGCGTCGACGACCTTAACGGCCGTCACGGTCGGCACGGATCAGCGCGGCGGCCTCACTGGGCGTCTGCAACTCGAGCCGACGGACTTCGGCCAGCACGTCGGCCGGCGTCGCC
This sequence comes from uncultured Alphaproteobacteria bacterium, assembly GCA_963842835.1. GTDB lineage: Bacteria > Pseudomonadota > Alphaproteobacteria > Rhizobiales > Beijerinckiaceae > Roseiarcus. The sequence goes on from CAWJIB010000005.1 coordinate 156,038, forward strand.
GGCGGCTCCTCCTGCGCGGCCGCCTCGATGATCGCCAGGAGTTCGCCCTGCAACGAGCGGCGATGCCGCTCCGCCCGCCGCCGCAGCCGCTGCACGACATGGTCGGGGGCGTTCTTAATCGAGAGATTCACGGGCATGGTTCCGTTTTGGCGCGAGGATGGATCACACATAAGCACGCTTTCACGGGGGACTCGCTCCGCCCGCTCAAAGAACGCCTTCGACGTCGGTTTTTGAAAAATCATCGCCTACGTACAGCAAGCGGCAGGCGTGTTCCTTCGCGACCTCATAGGCGAAGCAATCGCCGAAATTGAGGGCGGCCGGGCTCACGCCCTTTCCCCATTGCTCATAAGCCTGGGCGGCGCGCCGCGCCGAGGCCGGCGTGACCGTCACGACCTCGAAGCCGAGCCCGTCGATCAGGCTCGTCATCTCCGCGCCGACGTTCCGCCGCGCCGAGACGATGAGCGCTTCGGCCACGGTGACGGCGGAAATCAGGATATCCTGCTCGGCTTCGAGCGCGGCGATGCAGGCTTCGGCCTGCGGCTCGTCGAGGACGATCGCCATCAATGCGGAGGTGTCGACGGCGATCATCCCGGCAGTCCGTCATCCCCATAGAGGAAATCCTGGCTTCGCGCGGCGTTCGGCCCGGCTTTCGCCTTGGCGGCGCCGGAGGTCCGCGCCGCTTCGAGAAGCGCCCGACGGGATTTTCTGTCCAGCGCCATCTTGACCGGAACCAGACGCACCGCCGCATGGCCATGACGGGTCAAGACGACCTCGTCGCCAGCCTCGGCGCGGCGCACCAGTTCGGTCAGTTGGGCCTTGGCCTCGGTGACGGAGACTTTCATGACATCGCCTCTTTGGGCGCCGTTGCGTCCACCTGGGATGAATTAGACCAGCGGCGGGAAATATTGACCCCGTCATGGCCGGGCTCGTCCCGGCCATCCACGCGGTGAAGCAAATTCCATCCCGCAGGGTTGGGCCGAGAATACGCGGCTTCCCCCTTGCCAAGCGGCGCCTCGACCGCGTGGATGGCCGGGACAAGCCCGGCCATGACAAGTCATTAGTTTCGGCCGTCGCTATTAGACCATATCATGGTCCAAATCAACGGCGCGCTGACGGCGGCGCGACAGGATTGCGAGGCTCGTTATGGCGAACCGAAAAGCTGAGTTGATCGACGAGGCCGAGCACGCGATCACCCGCGGCACAGGCAACGTGTTCGCCGATCTCGGCTACGCCGACGCCGAAGAACGGCAGACCAAGCTGCGGCTCGCCCACGCCATCAACGGCGTGATCGCGCGCCGGCGCCTGACGCAGGACGCGGCGGCCGCCAAGCTCGGCGTCAACCAGCCGAAGGTGTCGGCGCTCGCCAACTACAAGCTCGACGGCTTCTCGGTGGAGCGGCTGATAATTGTCCTGACCGCGCTCGATCAGGACGTGGAGATCGTGATCAGGAAGAAGCCGAGATCGCGGGCGGCGGGGAGGATTTCGGCGGTGGCGGCTTAGCGCAACAATCGCCGACGGCACGCACTGGCACCGACACGGGGAAGGCCTGCCACATCCGATCGTAGAGCCGGATCAACTGAACGCTTCAGCTACCGCCCTCTCGAGAGCCGCGCTGTAGCGCTCAGCCCAATCTGGAGGGAAGGCAAAGGTTAGCACGAGCTTATGCTCTCCAGGCATTGGCTCTCCCGAGACCAGTTCGGTGAGGTACGCTGGAATCTTAGCAACCTCGTCCAATTGGGCTCCGCCGATGCCAATCAGAAGCTCTCGCACGCCTTCAAATTCAGGAGGCAACTGCACAAAGCGAACACTTTCCTCCCATTCGAGCACACTCAAACAAGCATCGGCGAAAAGGCCGCATACAGCAACAATCTCGATGTCGGAACCTGGGAGGCCCGGTTCCCCCCATGCCCTTTGAAATTCCTCTCGCACCAGAACGCCAAGAGCGCCGACGATGGAGGATAGCTCGCTATGCCTTGCCTGAAGCCAAGCCATGACCTCAGATAGCGGAATTACCACAACTGGCTTGGAGTACAGTTTTTTCTTCAGGAAGCCCCATCGTTTGAGGACAGGGCCGGCCTTTATGCGAAGCACTTCAGCTGTAAGTTTGTATTCCCAATGCGGCGGTTTATCGATCACGATCTGCTCGGCAAGATAGCTTAGGCCTGAGAATTCCCCCAGGTGCCGCTCGATGTATCGGTCGCGGGCAAGCGACCCTGCCTTACCCAATCTTTCTGCCATGTGCCGCTCGTGTTCGCGCCGCCATTCAAAGAGCAATCCTGCCGGAAAACGGCTCTCGTCATCATCTACCATTTTGTGGCAATTTCGACAGAGCCACACGGCGTTCGTTATGTCACTGCGCGCTTCGGACAACATTGTGGGTTCGTATCGCGCCGAACCTTGATGAGCGCCGTAGATGTGCGCCGCCTCGCCAACACTGACTGATTGTTGTGGGTCGTCCGCCGGTCCGCTGGTGATCGCGCCGCAGTCGGGATTGGAACAGATGTTTGCCGCCCGCTTCGCTAGCGTATTTATAACTGCGCTCTTGAACCGGTCTTCATTCATTACTGCCGAAGTCTCCATAACTGCTGAGCTTCCAGACTACAGCATAGATTTATCGATTATAAATCGGGAACGCAAAATCACGACGGAGCGATCTGATCAAGAACTACGATCATTCTCAACGAGTTTTTGCTTGGGATCCGGCAAATTCGCACGCAACTTTCCGCCATGGCACCAAAACTATTGTAAGCGCCACATCCCTCACTCCCACTCGATCGTCCCCGGCGGCTTGCTCGTCACGTCGTAGACCACCCGGTTGATCCCCTTCACCTCGTTGATGATGCGCGTCGCCGCGCGCCCCAAAAACCCCATGTCGAAGGGGAAGAAGTCGGCGGTCATGCCGTCGCTCGAGGTCACCGCGCGCAGGGCGCAGACGTGGTCGTAGGTGCGCCCGTCGCCCATCACGCCGACGGTGCGCACAGGCAGCAGCACGGCGAAGGCCTGCCAGATCTGATCGTAGAGGCCGGCGGCGCGGATCTCCTCGAGATAGATCGCGTCGGCCTGGCGCAGGATGTCGAGCTTCTCCTGAGTGACCGCGCCGGGAATGCGGATCGCCAGGCCGGGACCTGGAAACGGATGGCGGCCGACGAAGTCTTCGGGCAGGCCGAGTTCGCGCCCGAGCGCGCGCACTTCGTCCTTGAACAATTCGCGCAACGGCTCGACCAGCTTCATGTTCATGCGCTCGGGCAGGCCGCCGACGTTGTGGTGCGACTTGATCGTCACCGACGGGCCGCCGGTGAAGGACACCGACTCGATCACGTCGGGGTAGAGCGTCCCCTGCGCGAGAAATTCGACCGGGCCGCGCCCGTCGGTGGCGATTTTCTTGGCTTCGCGCTCAAAGGTCTCGATGAACAGCCGGCCGATCGTCTTGCGCTTCAATTCGGGCTCGGCGACGCCGTGGAGCGCCGCCAGAAATGTCTGCTCGGCCGCGACATGGACGAGCGGAATGTTGAAATGGCCGCGAAACAGCCGCACGACCTCCTCGCCCTCGCCGGCGCGCATCAGGCCGTGGTCGACGAAGACGCAGGTCAGCTGGTCGCCGATCGCCTCGTGGATCAGCACCGACGCCACCGCCGAATCGACGCCGCCGGAAAGGCCGCAGATCACCCGGCCCTTGCCCACCTGGGCGCGGATCGCCTCGCGCGCCTCGGCGCGGAACGCCGCCATCGTCCAGTCGCTCTTCAACCCCGCGACGTTGTGGACGAAATTGGCGATCAGCCGCGCGCCGTCGGGCGTGTGGACGACTTCCGGGTGGAACATCAGGCCGTAATAGCGCCGCGTCTCGTCGGCGATCAGCGCGAAGGGCGCGTTCTCCGAGGTCGCGACGCGCGCGAAGCCCGGCGGCAGGCGGGTGATGCGGTCGCCATGGCTCATCCACACGGTGTGGCGCTCGCCGGGCTTCCAGACGCCTTCGAGAAGCGGGCTCGAGGCGCCGACCGCGACCTCGGCGCGGCCGAATTCGCGGTGATGGCCGCTTTCGACGGCGCCGCCGAGCTGCTGGGCCATCGTCATCTGGCCGTAGCAGATGCCGAGCACGGGGACGCCGGAATCGAAGATCGCCTGCGGCGCGCGCGGGGATCCCTCGTCGGGCACCGAGGCCGGCCCGCCCGACAGGATGACCGCCTTCGGCTTCAGCTCGGAAAAAGCGCGCGCCGCGCTCTGGAACGGCGCGATCTCGCAATAGACCCCCGCCTCGCGCACCCGCCGCGCGATGAGCTGCGTCACCTGGCTGCCGAAATCGACGATGAGCAGCTTGTCGTGCGCGAAGGCGGGAGCGGCGGAGGGTGTTGTGGGTTCGGCCATGGCGGATGCGCGCCTCGTTGGGATTTCCTATGCTTCGCTTAGGCAAAAGCGAGCGCGCGCGCAATCGCGATGCGGCGCGGCGCTTGTCATTTCGCCGTCGTCGTTGATAGACTTACCCAAAGGTTTGGATAACCGGGCCACATTTCCCGGCGCCTTGGGCGGTGCGGCCGCCGGCCGCGCTCGTTCGGCGGCGTCGATCCCGCCGCGACAAGGCGCTGACGCGCCGGGCGCGGCGGACGCGGCGGACGATCGCTCCGCAATCGCTCGGAGCTCGCCGCGCGCAGCGAAAAAATGGCGCCGCTGGGACATTTGTCGGGATTGCGAGGTTTGGGTTCCGTGTCGAGAGGATGAACGTCCATGCCGCACAGTAATTATGTCAGGGATTTCTATGGATGGACGAACGAGCAGGCCGCGCTGCTGCGCGCGGGCAAGTTCGCGATGGCCGACATCGAGCACATCGCCGAGGAGATCGAGAGCCTCGGCGGGAGCGAAAAGCGCGAGTTAGTCAATTGCCTCGGAGTTCTGCTGCTGCGTCTCCTCAAATGGCGATTTCAGCCGAAGAGACGCGGCGCGAGCTGGGAGGCGTCGCTCCGCGTCCAACGATTGAACCTCGGCAGGCATCTCAAGGCCAATCCGAGCCTCAAGGCGAAATTGCCGGAAGCGACGGCGGTCGCTTACGCTTGGGCAGTCAACGAAGCCGCGGCCGAAACCGGGTTGGCCGTGTCGAAATTCCCCGCGAATTGCCCGTGGTCGTTCGACGAGATGACGAGAAGCGATTTCCTACCGGAGTGATCCCGCCTGCCGCTAAATCCGCGCCAGCGCCCGCCCGAAGCGGTCGAACAGCGCGTCGATCTCTTGCTCCGTGATCACCAGCGGCGGGCAGAATGCGATGACGTCGCCGATGGCGCGAATGATCAGGCCCTCTTCGTGGCAGAGTTCGGCCAGGCGCGCTCCGAACGAGCCGGGCGGCGCGAAGGGCGCCTTGGCCGCCTTGTCCGCGACGAATTCCAGCGCGCCGATCAGGCCGACGCCGCGCGCTTCGCCGACCGATGGATGGCCGGAGAAGCTCTGCAAGCGCGCCTGGAAATGGGGCGCCAGGCGCGCGGCATTGCCCACGAGATCGCGCTCCTCGAAAATGTCGAGATTTTCCAGCGCGACAGCCGTGCCCACGGGATGCCCGCTCGCGGTGAAGCCGTGCGCGAACACGCCGATCTTGTTGGAATTGTCGGCGACCGCCTGATAGATCGCGTCGGTGAAAATCAGCGCCGAAAGCGGGAAATAGGACGAGGTCAGCGCCTTCGACACGACGAGGATGTCCGGCTCGATTCCATAGGTCTGGGAGCCGAACATGCGCCCGGTGCGCCCGAAACCGGTGATGACCTCGTCGGCGACGACGAGCACGTCGTGGCGCCGGCACACCGCCTGGATCTTCTCCCAGTAGGTTCGCGGCGGCGGCATGACGCCGCCCGCCCCCATCACCGGCTCGCCGATGAACGCGGCGACCGTTTCCGGCCCTTCCGCGAGGATCAGCGCCTCGAGTTCGTCGGCCAGGCGCGTCGAGAACGCTTCCTCGCTCTCGCCGGGAAGGCCGAAGCGCCAGTGATTGGGGCACGAAACGTGGCGCATCATCGGCAGCGGCAGATCGAAGTCGCGATGGAAGGCCGGCAGGCCCGTCAGGCTCCCCGAGGCGATGGTGACGCCGTGATAGGCGCGCTGGCGGGAGACGATCTTCTTCTTCAGCGGCCGGCCGAGCGCATTGTTGAAATACCAGATCAGCTTGATCGCGAGATCGTTGGCCTCGGACCCCGACGAGGTGAAATGCGCCTTCGCCATCTTGCTCGGCGCCATCTTCACCAGACGCTCGGCGAGCGTCGTCGCGGCCGGATGCGACTTGTGCGAGAACGAATGATAGAAAGGCAGCTTCTGCATCTGCGCCGCCGCCGCCGCGGCGAGCCGCGGCTCGCCGAAGCCGACCGCGACGCTCCATAGGCCGGCGAGGCCCTCGATATATTCCTTGCCCTGGTCGTCGAAGACGTAGATCCCCCGCCCGCGCTCGATCATCATCGGCCCGACCTGCTCGTGCCGGCGCGCGTTGGTGGCGGGATGGAAATAATAGGCGATGTCGCGCGCGGCGAGCGAATTGGGCAGAGGGGTCAAGGCGGGCTCCTTTCAAGCGGCGCGGCATTTGCGCTCATGGCGGGGCGGATGTCCAGACTGCGCCGACGGAAACCGCGTCCCTTCCGTTTCGCTTATGCAGTCCCTGGCGCAAAACCGGGAAAACCCTCACTATCCTCCCTGAAGGAAGCCGCCCATGTCCCTCCACCTCTACCTCGCCTTCGCCGCCGCGGTGACGATCCTGATGCTGATTCCCGGCCCGAACGTCGCGCTGATCGTCGCCAACAGTCTCGCCCATGGCGGGCGCTACGGCCTCGTCACCGTGGCCGGCACGAGCGCGGCGATGGTCGTGCAGCTCGCGCTGACGGCGCTGGGCATGACGACGCTGCTGGGCGCGCTGGCGCAAGGGTTTGAGGTCCTGCGCTGGATCGGCGTCGCCTATCTCGTCTTCCTCGGGGTCAGGGCCTGGCGCGCGCCGGCGCTCGATCTGAAGCGGGCGCGGCCCGAGCCGCGCGCGGCGCGCGCGATTTTTTGGCGCGGCTTCCTCGTTTCGCTGACCAACCCGAAGACCTTGCTGTTCTACGCGGCGTTCCTGCCGCAATTCGTCGACGCCTCGGCCGACGTCGGCCGGCAGCTGGCGATCCTTTCCGTCACCTTCGTCGCGTTGGCGCTTATCCTCGACGGCGGCTGGGCGCTGCTGGCGGCGCGGCTGCGCGGCGTTCTCGGCGTCAACGGCCGCTTGCGCAACCGCCTGACCGGCTCCCTGTTGGTCGGCGCGGGACTCGGGCTCGCCTTGGCGCGCAAGCCATGAGCGCGCAAATCGCCATCGATAAAGGCGACCTCTTGCCCGCGCGGCATATCTATTGTCATTCTATTGATTTACTAATAAAAAGATTGCCTCAGCCCTGAAGCTCCCTCGGTCCCGCCATGAAAGCGCTCCATTCGACCGCCAGTTTCGCCGACGCGCCGGTCGCGGTGCCTGAGGGTCAACGAGGGGAGAAGCCGATGGCGCGGCCCAGCGCGACGCCTGTCGCCGAAATTTCCGCCAGACCCGAGAGCGAGTGGGATACGACGCTCTACCTGAAATTCGAGGCCGAACGGACCCAGCCGGCGCGCGACCTTCTCGCGCGTGTCGACGTCAACCCGCGGCGAATCGTCGATCTCGGCTGCGGCCCCGCCACCAGCACGCGCCTGCTGGCGGAGCGCTTCCCGCAGGCGGAAATCCTTGGCGTCGACAATTCCGAGCCGATGCTCGCCGAGGCGCGCCGGCGCCTGCCCGAAGTGAGTTTCGAGCACACGGACATCGCGAACTGGCGCCCGCGCCAGCGGCCCGACCTCATCTTCGCCAATGCCGCGTTGCAATGGCTGCCCGATCACGGGGCGCTGTTTGCGCGCCTGATGTCCTATCTCGCCGAGGATGGCGCGCTCGCCGTGCAGATGCCCGACAATCGCCAGGAGCCTAGCCACGCCTTGATGCGCCTCGTCGCCGCCGACGGGCCCTGGGCGGACCGCCTCGTGCCGATCGCCAAGACGCGCGCGGTCATCGCCACCCATCTCGATTATTACGCCTGGCTGAGGCCGCTCAGCGCGGCGCTCGACATTTGGCAGACGACCTACGTTCACCCCATGGCCGGCGTCGGCGCGGTGGTCGACTGGTTTCGCGGCAGCGCGCTCCGCCCGTTCCTCAACCCCCTCGACGAATGCGAGCGCGAGCAATTCATCGAGCGCTACATGCGCGAACTCGCGTCCGCCTATGGCGTGGAGCCGAACGGCAGCCTGTTGTTCCTGTATCCCCGCCTGTTCATCCTCGCGCGCAAGCGCGCCAGACACGCCTGAGACGGTCTCAAAACGCCCATGCGTAAGCGCGCCGACATGCTGCTCGTCGAACGCGGGTTCTTCGGGAGCCGCGCCCGCGCGCAGGAGGCGATCGCGGCCGGGCTGGTCACGGCCGACGGCGCCGTCGTGCGCAAGCCCTCCGAGAACCTCGCGCCGGACGCCGAAATCGTCGCCGGCGCGCCGCATCCCTGGGTCTCGCGCGGCGGCGTCAAACTCGCCGCGGCGCTCGACGCCTTCGCGCTCGACCCCGCGGGCCTTCTCTGTCTCGACGTCGGCGCCTCGACCGGCGGCTTCACCCACGTACTGCTGACGCGCGGAGCGCGCGCGGTGACGAGCGTCGACGTCGGCCACGGGCAATTCGACGCTGCGCTCGCCGCCGACGCAAGGGTGAGCTTACGCGAAGGGCTCGACGCGCGCCGCCTCACCCGCGAGATCGTCGGCGCCCCGCAGGCGATCGTCTGCGACGTCAGCTTCATTTCCCAGCGCCTCGTGCTGCCGCACGTTCTCCCCCTCGCCGATCGTCCGGCCTGGCTCGTCAGCCTCGTCAAGCCGCAATTCGAGGCGGGGCGCGAACACCTCGTCAAGGGCGCCGTCAAGGACCCCGCCGCGCTCCGCTTGGCCTGCGAGGCGGTGCGCCGCTGCGTCGAGGAGCTCGGCTGGACGAGCCTCGGCCTCATCCCCTCGCCCGTGCTGGGCGGCGACGGCGCGCGCGAATTCCTGTATGCCGCGCGGCATGGATGACGCGACGCGCACAGTGACGATTGTGGCCTTGAGCGAGCGCGGCGACGGTCTCGCCGACGACGGAACGATCGTGCCCGGCGCCCTGCCCGGCGAACGCGCGGTCGTCGAAATGGAGGGCAAGCGCGCGCGTCTTCGCGAAATTCGCCTACCCAGCCCCGAGCGGACCGCGCCCATCTGCGCCTATTTCGGCGTTTGCGGCGGCTGCGCGGCCCAACATATGAGCGCGCCCCTCTACCGCCAGTGGAAACGCGAAAGCCTCGTTCGCGCGCTCGAGCGCACGCGCGTGGAGGCCGAGGTCGGCGCGCTCGTCGACGCGCATGGCGAGGGACGACGGCGAGCGACCTTTCACGCGCGCATCGCCGAGGACGGCCGCGAGCGCGTCGGCTTCATGCGCGCGCGCGCGCACGAAATCGTCGCCATCGACGCCTGCCCGCTGTTCAGCCCGGCGATGGACGGCGCGATTGCCGCGGCGCGGGCGCTCGCCGGCGCTTTGCGCGGCTTGGGCAAGCCCCTCGACATCCAGGCGACGGCGACCCTCGGCGGACTCGATTTCGATCTTCGCGGCTCCGGGCCGCTCGATGCGCCCGCGCGGCGCAAGCTCGTCGAGACCGCGGAGCGGCTGGATCTGGCGCGCGTATCCAACCACGGCGAAGTCGTCGTCGAGCGACGCGCGCCGCAAGTCGCCTTCGGAAACGCGCGGGTCACGCCGCCGCCGGGCGGCTTCCTGCAGGCGACGCTAGCGGGCGAGCGCGCGCTGGCGGAGGGCGCGCAAAGCGCGCTAAGAGGCGCGCGGCGCGTCGCCGATCTCTTTTGCGGCGCCGGCGCCTTCGCCCTGCCCCTGGCGCAGGGCCACGAGGTCTTCGCCGTCGATTCCGACGGCGCCGCCATCGCCGCGCTGAAGCGCGGCGGCGCGCAGGCCGCGGGGCTGCGCGCGCTCAAAACCGAAACGCGCGACCTCTTCCAGCGTCCGCTGCGCGTGGAAGAACTCGACGCTTTCGACGGCGTGCTGTTCGATCCGCCGCGCGCCGGCGCCGAAGCCCAGGCGCGCGCTCTCGCGGCGAGCCGCGTGCCCGTCGTGGCGGCGATTTCCTGCAACGCCGAAAGCTTCGCGCGCGACGCGCGCATCCTCGTCGAAGGCGGCTACGCGATCGGGCAGGTGGCGCCGCTTGACCAGTTCCGCTTTTCCCCGCATGTCGAAATTCTCGCAACGTTCCGGCGCCCGCCGGCCAAACGCCGCCCCAAAGGATTGCTCGGGTGAACGAAAGCCTCGATACCGCCGTCCCGCTCGAAGCGCTCGCGCGCATCGTCGGACCCGCGAACGTGCTCACCGACCCCACGATGATCGCCTCGAACCTGGAAGAGCCGCGCGGCCTCTATCACGGCAAGGCCCTGGCGCTGGTGCGCCCCGCTTCGACGGCGGAGGTCGCCGCTGTCGTCGCCTTTTGCAACGCGGCGCGCATCGCGCTCGTGCCGCAGGGCGGCAACACCGGCCTCGTGGGCGGTCAGACGCCCGATGAGAGCGGCTCCCAGATCGTCCTGTCGCTGCGGCGGCTCAACCGCATTCGCGAGATCGACACCGCCGCCGACGCGATGATCGTCGAGGCGGGCGTCACCCTCGCCGAGGCGCAGGAGGCCGCCCTCGGCGTCGACCGGCTCTTCCCGCTCTCGCTCGCCGCCGAGGGAAGCTGCACGATCGGCGGCAATCTCTCGACCAACGCCGGCGGCGTCGCGGTTCTCGCCTATGGCAATGCGCGCGATCTGACCACCGGCGTCGAGGTCGTGCTCGCCGACGGGCGAATCGTCAATGCTCTCAGCAAGCTGCGCAAGGACAACACCGGCTACGATCTGAAGAACCTGTTCATCGGCGCCGAGGGCACGCTCGGCGTCATCACCGCCGCGGCGCTGAAGCTTTTCCCCAGGCCCCGTTCGCGCGCGACCGCCTTCGTCGGCCTCGCCGACCCCAGCCAAGCGCTTGATTTGCTGAAATTGACGCGCGACCGCGTCGGCCAGGGCGTGACGAGCTTCGAACTGATGGCGCGCATCGGCCTCGACTTCGTATTCGCCTACGCTCCCGCCGCGCGCGATCCGTTGACCCAGCGCCACGCCTGGTACGTGCTGATCGAAATCGCTTCGCAGGTCGCGAGCGGGCTCGAGGAGACGATGACCGACCTGCTCGGCGAAGCGCTCGAGCTCGGGATCGTCGAGGACGCCAGCCTCGCCGTCTCGCTCGAGCAACGCGAGGCCTTCTGGCGCATTCGCGAAGCGATGTCCGATGCGCAAAAGCCGCAGGGCGGCTCGATCAAGCACGACATATCCGTGCCGGTCGGCGCCGTTCCGGCTTTCCTGAGCGAAGCGAGCGCGGCGGTCGAAGCCTTCATGCCCGGCGCGCGCGTCGTCGCGTTCGGGCACCTCGGCGACGGCAACATCCACTTCAACGTCAGCCAGCCCGTCGGCGCCGATGCGGCTGCCTTCCTAAACCAATGGACGGCGATGAACGCAGTCGTGCATGAAACGGTCGCGCGCTATTCCGGCTCGATCTCGGCCGAGCACGGCATCGGCCGATTGAAGCGCGAGTTGCTCGCACACACCAAGGACCCGGTTGCGCTCGACGTCATGCGCCGGCTCAAGGCGGCGCTCGATCCCGACGGAATTTTGAACCCAGGCAAGGTTCTTTGAAAAGCCGCGCCGCGGTAAGATAACGCCTCGAATCGATTTTCTCGAGGAGGCGCAGACGCGCGCGAGCCGCCCCATGCCCCGCCGGACGGAGGCCGGCCGACGCCGCGCCGGCGCAATCGCGCTGTCGAGCGTCCTCGTCCTGGCGCCGGCCGGCGCGCACGCCGCGAACGGGCCTTGCGCGTCGCAGCCCTTCGAGAACGCCGGCTACGCGATTTGCACGTTCGACGCGCGACATGACGACATTCGCCTCTATTGGAAGGATTCGGGGGGCAAGCCCTACGCGAATTTCGCGTCGCTCGCGCAGACGCTCAAGACACGAGGCCGCGCGCTGCGCTTCGCCATGAACGCGGGCATGTTCGAAGCGGACCTGTCGCCTGTCGGCCTTTTCGTCGAGGACGGCAAACGCGAGCACAGAGCCGACACGCGCGAGGGCGCGAGCAATTTTCATCTCAAGCCCAACGGAATCTTCTGGATCGGCGATGGAGCCGTCGGCGTCGCCGAGACCTCGCGCTATCTCGCCGATCCGCCAGCCGCGCGCTTCGCCACTCAATCCGGGCCGATGCTGGTGATCGACGGACGCATCCATCCCAGTATCCTGCCGACGGGAACCTCCGAGAAAATCCGCAACGGCGTCTGTGTGCGCGACGGAACGACCGCGATCTTCGCGATCTCCGATGAGCCTGTCACGTTTCACGCCTTCGCGCGCCTCTTCCGCGACGCGCTCGGCTGCTCGAACGCGCTGTTCCTCGACGGCTCCGTGTCCTCGCTCTATGCGCCCGACCTCGGCCGCGACGACGAATTTTCGCCGCTCGGACCGATCGTCGGCGTCAGCGCGCCGGCGCCGTGAGGGCGCCGATCGGGGCCCAGGCTCACGCGGGCGGCAGGCTGCGGTCGCCGGATCCGAGCGCCCTTTGCGTCAGCGGCGTATCGACCCAGCGGCCGAACTTGAAGCCGACCGAGCGCAGCGTTCCCATGAGTTCGAAGCCGAGACGCCGGTGCAGCGCGATCGACCCATGGTTGCCGCTGTCGCCGACGATCGCCAGCATCTGTCGCCACGGGCCGGCTTCGCTGCGGGCGATCAACTCGTCGAGCAGCGCCGTCCCCAGGCCCTGGCCGCCGAGGCCGTCGGCGATATAGACCGTGTCCTCCAGCGTGAAGCGATAGGCCGGGCGCGAACGGTAGGCTGTCGCATAGCAATAGCCGACGATCCGGCCGCCCATCTCGGCGACGAGATAGGGCGCCCCGAGATCGAGCGCCGCGCGTCGTCGTCCGATCATGTCCTCGAGCGTGGGCGGCGTTTCCTCGAACGTCGCCAGGGAGTTCAGCACGTAGTGGGCGTAAATCCGCCGAACCGCCGGCATGTCCGCCTCATCAGCGTCCCGGACGGCGAATTCGCCCGCGGGCGCGGCGCGGCTCACGGAAACAGCCCCCTCGCCAGCTTGGCCCGACGCACTTTCTCGACGCCGATGGCCTGCGCCGCGATGCGGTTGGCGATTCCGTCGCGACGGGCGCGCTCGACGACTTGGGCCCAGGAGCGGTCGAGCGCGCGCTCCAGGCGCTCCATCACTTCCTCCTTGGACCAGAAATATTGCTGGAGGTCCTGCACCCATTCGAAATAGCTGACGATCACGCCGCCGGCGTTGCACAGGATGTCGGGGATGACGAAGATTTCGTCGTTGCGCTCGGCGAGCACGCGATCGGCCTCGGGCGTCGTCGGGCCGTTCGCGCCCTCGGCGATGATGCGGCAGCGAAGGCCGCGCGCGATCGCCTCGTCGATCACCCGCTCGATCGCGCAAGGGGCGAGCACGTCGCAGGGCTGCGTGAGCAGCGAACGGGCGTCGATGACCGCTTGGTCGGCGAAGCCCTTCAGCGCGCCGTGGCGCGCCGCGTGCTCGACCGCGGCATGAACGTCGAAGCCCTTGGGGTCGTAACAGGCGATCGTGTGGTCGCTGATCCCGACGACTTTGACGTCGCGATGGGCGAGGGCGAGCGCCGCGTGCGAGCCGACGTTGCCGAACCCCTGCACGATCGCCGTCGCTTGGCTGGGCTCGATGCCGAGGCGCTCCATCGCGCGAAAGCTCAAGAACGCGACGCCGTGGCCGGTCGCCTCGCGCCGCCCGAGCGTGCCGCCCGAGCCGACCGGCTTGCCCGTGACGATCTCCGGCACGGTGATCCCCTGATACATGGAATAGGTGTCCATGAACCAGGCCATCACCTGCTCGTTGGTGCCCATGTCCGGCGCCATTACGTCGACGCGCGGACCGACGAACGGGATCATTTCCTGCATGTAACGCCGCGACAGGTTCTCGAGTTCGCGCTTCGACAGCGCGTTCGGATCGACGGCGACGCCGCCCTTGCCGCCGCCATAGGGCAGATCGGCGAGCGCGCATTTCCAGCTCATCCAGATCGCCAGCGCGGCGATCTCTCCGATATCGACGCTGGGCGCGAAGCGCGTGCCGCCCTTGGCGGGGCCGAGCGTCAAATGATGCTGAACCCGAAATCCGTTGAAAACCGCGGTGCGCCCGTCGTCCATGTGAATGGGACACGAGACCGAAATCGCGCGTTTGGGCAACAGCAGACGGTCGCGCTCGTCGAGGGGAATGTCGAGATGGTCGGCGATGATGTGAAACTGATCGCGCGCCATCTCGAAGACTGGACCTGAATAGAACGTCATTGCAGCGTTTCCTCGCTCTCCTCGCCTCGCGCTCGCGCGCCGGCCCGCCTTCAGGCGCTGGGCGCGTTCAAACGATCGAGCGAAACGAAGGTCAGATCGAGCACCAACGCAAGAGTGAATATCTGGAACGGCGCGTCAAACTCGCTCGGCAGGTCGACATGAAGACGGGTGGTGAAGAATTTCCTCTGGCCGACCCAGCCGAGCGCCTGGCCGCCTCCCCCGCGATAGAGATCATGGAGCCGGGAAAAGAGCGAACGCCGACGCAATTCGAGAACCTCGCCGCCCCGCGCGATGAGCCAGCCGGCCCCTTTCCCGTCGGCTTGCGCGAGGACCGCGCCGCCCGCGTCCTTCAGCACCATCGGATTGGCCGGCGGCTTGTCGCTCCCCGAGAGCTTGCGCCACGCCGCCTCGTAGAGAGGTTCGTCTCGCCGTTTGCGCTCCCGCGCGGCGGCGAAAGCCTCCCTGCGAACATCGAGCGCCGCGCTCTCCGACTTGACGTCGTAGACGAGCGCGCCGATCTTAGCGTCCGCTTCGAAGACGTCGAAGCGCGCGTCGCGGCTGAAACGATGCGCGGCGCCGCGCTTGCTAGGGCGCGCCTCCAACATGGTTGACCTCGCTGCGTCCGAATCGTCGGCGAGCCTGGCGGCTCGAAGACCCGCGGGCGAATGACTGTATTCCGCGACGGCGCGATCATGCAATCGGGCGATCCGCCGCCGCGACGCGAAAGTTGTAACTTTTCTAAACTTGTCAAGAATCGCTTTCGAACGTCCCACACATCAGTTAAGGGCGTTCTGACAAGATTTCTCTCAACGAAAGCGCCCGGCATGACGTCAGGTTCCGCGGTCCTTCCCCTCGCTAGTTGGCGGCGTTTTCTGATCGTCGCCGGGCCGGGGCTCGTCGTGATGCTCGCCGACACCGACGCCGGCAGCGTCATCACCGCGGCGCAGAGCGGGGCCCAATGGGGCTATCGGCTGCTGGCGTTGCAGTTCCTGCTCGTCCCGATCCTCTACATCGTCCAGGAACTGACGGTGCGGCTCGGTCTGGTTACCGGCAAGGGGCACGCCGAGCTCATCTCGCATCATTTCGGGCGGTACTGGGCCTGGTTCTCGGTGGCGACCCTGATCGTCTCCTGCATCGGCGCGCTGCTCAGCGAGCTCTCGGGCATCGCCGGCGTCGGCTCGCTGATGGGCGTCCCCGTCCCGGTCAGTCTGGCGCTGGTGGTGACCGCGCTGCTGATCATGGCGTTCACCCACACCTACCTCACGGTCGAGCGCATCGCGATCGTGGTCGGCGGCTTCGAACTGGTGTTCATGCTGGTCGCGTGGATGGCGCACCCCAGCGTGGGGGAAATCGTGTCCGGCTCGCTGTCGATCCCCCTGAGCGACCCGAAATACCTCTATCTCGCCTCCGCCAACATCGGCGCCGTGATCATGCCGTGGATGGTGTTTTTCCAGCAATCCTCGATTGTGGAAAAGAAGCTAACGGTATGCGATCTGGCTCCTGCGCGTCTCGACACCGCCATGGGCGCGGTGCTGACGCAGGTCATCATGGCGGCCGTCCTCATCGCCGTCGCCGCCACTCTGGGCAAGGCCGGCGGCGATCGCCCGCTCGACACGGTTCAGGAAATCAGCGATGCGATCACGCCGTTCCTGGGAAAGGCCGGGGGCGACATTCTCTTCGCTCTGGGCATGAGCGGCGCCGCGCTGGTCGCCACGATCGTGGTGACGCTGACCGCGGCGCGAACGCTCGCCGAGGTCATGGGCGTCAATCACGGCCTCGATCACGAGCCGGCCGAGGCGCCCTGGTTCTACGGCGCCTACGCCGTGGCGCTGGTCGCCGGCGCGATCGTCGTCGGCTCGGGCATCAATCTCGTCACGTTGAGCGTCGGCGTCCAGGTCATGAACGCGCTGCTGCTGCCGATCGTGCTGACGTTCCTGTTCCTGCTGGCGTTGCGATTGCCCGATCCGTTCCGCTTGAAAGGCGCCTACGCCTGGATCGCCGGCGCCCTCATCGCGGTGACGACCGTGTTCGGCGTCTATTCCGGCCTCGCCGGGCTTTGGGGATAGGACAAGCCGACGTTCGGCTTGACTTCCGGCCTCTCCTGACTATGGTGCCGCGCAACCGGCGCTGGCGGGGCCTCCCGATGGCGCTGTTTTGTTTTTCCCCGGCGCCCAGCGCGCCCCGCATTTCGGACGCCCTGACATGGCCAAGGCCGCCTCGCTCAAGATCAAGCTACTGTCGACCGCCGACACCGGCTATTTCTACGTGACCAAGAAGAACGCCCGCACCAAGACGGAAAAGTTCACGTTCACGAAATACGACCCGATCGCGCGCAAGCACGTCGAGTTCAAGGAAACCAAGATCAAGTGAGCGCGTAGGCGCGGCTTGAGGAACCTTCGAACAGGGCGCCTTCGGGCGCCCTTTTTCGTACGCGCGCCGCGAGACCGCCTGCTTCCGGCCGGCGGCGCCGTCCTTGCTCGGCATCGGAACGAGCGATAGAGGCGCGGTCGGCGCCCGCGCCTGCAAGCTCGCCCCGTCACATCAGGATGTGCTGTTCGATTTCCCGGACGGGATGCTTGGTGAGATCCTTGTGGATTTCACCGACGATGCGCGCTTTCACGTCGGGGTGAAGCCCATGGCGCAGATCGGCGAGCGTGCGCGGCGGCGCCACGATGACCAGCGCCGGCGCAGCGCGCTCGCGCACGAGAGCCTCCAGAGCGGCGGACACCCGTTGAACGAAACGATGCTCCTCGACTTCATGCCAATCCGTCTCCTCCATCGCGCTGTGCCGGCTGGAGTGGGCGCTCGCGAACCCGCGGCCAGGGCGATCGCTTCCCTGTTCGTGGGTAGGCGGGTTCTCCTCGGCGAAAACGCGCTCGGTCACCAATTTGGGAAATTTCTCGTCGCCGGCGTTGCGCAGGAAAAGCGCCTTGCGGCCGTCGCCGACGAAAATGAAAGCGTCATGGGGAATAGCGAGCTTGTTCATGTCGGACTCCTGCCAGACGAAGCGCGCCTGCGCGGCCGAGCCGCGTGAACCCGCTTCAGAAATGAAAGACGCGGACCTCTTCCGTTCTTTCTATCACGCCGACACAGGTCTCGTTAGAGGGAGCTCGTGTTCAAATCGCTGAGCTCGCGTAACCTTCCTGTGGCGCATGATTCAATGGACGCAGCTCGCAAATTGCATTTGAGCCGAATCAATCCATCCCCAATCGCGCCGAGATATGTTCCAAAAAATAAACGCGGGATCTGAGCCATGAGCGACACTCAGGTGGCGGCGCTGGACCGCACCATCCAACAGACGAATATGTGGCTGAACAAGCTGGTGGAAGATCACCACCTTGGCGATCGGCAGCACGCGTATGGTGCGCTTCGCGCAGTGCTCCACGTTTTGCGCGACCGCCTCACGTCCGAACAGGCGGTGCACCTGGGGGCGCAACTGCCGACCCTCGTGCGAGGCATCTATTACGAGGGCTGGCGTATCGCCGTCAAACCCGCAAGCGAACGACAGCCGACCGAATTTGCCACCCTGGTCGCGGCCGAACTGCCGCCGCAGTTTCCACGCGACGGGCTGAGCGTCACCAAAGCTGTTTTTGACCTGCTGCGCAAGGAGCTCGATCCCGGGGAGACGGAGAAGATCATCGACGCACTGCCGCTTCCGCTGCGCGGCTTGTGGCCCGCGCTCGCCGGCCGCTGAGCGCCGCGTCTGCGAGGAACGCACGGAGAAGAAGATGCCGATCGACGCGACTGAATTCGGCTCGATCACTATCGACGGAAAGACCTACGAGCACGACGTGATCATTCGCCTTTCCGGCAAAGTCGAAAAGCGGCGAAAGCGGCTTTCGAAAGAGGAATACGGAACCTCTCACATCGTATCGAAAGAAGAAGCCAAGTTCGTCTTCGAGGACGGTTGCGATCTGTTGATCGTGGGAGCGGGCCAGCAAGGAAACGTCCGCTTGTCTCCCGAGGCCAGCGAATATTTCGACAAAAAACACTGCCGAGTCCTCCTGCAACCGACGCCTGAGGCCATTCGGGCCTTCAACCAATCGCGGGAGAAAAAAATCGGCCTCATGCACGTGACCTGCTGAGGCGCCGAGATTTCCGCCTTACCGAAGGACGGCGGCGGCCGCGAAGGAAGCGCACGATCGCCGCCGCCTTCACTAGAACATGTTGTCTTTAGATTGAAACGGCCTGCGTCGTCATGTATGGACGGCCCCCTCGTTGCAAGGCATTTTTCAGCGGCTTCGGCTTGAAGTCTGGAGCGGTCATGTATTCGGCCTTTTGACGCGGTTCATGACCGCTGGCCCCGATGGGTTTCGCGGATTGGGCTCCCTGCATTGCGGCGCGCTTTTGAGGCGCGATGACGGTTCGGAGTGTCCCAACCCAGGTCCTGACCTTTTTGCCGTCGCTACCGTTTGCTCCTTGCTTCGTCTCCGACCCTGCGTCGCCGCCTGGCCGGAAAGGGGTTGTCTGGCCTTGGCTCTACATTTTTCTCACGCCGCCTTGGCTTGCGCCGCGGGCCGCCGATAGGCCTCGCCCGAAGTCAAAACAGCCCAGGCGATCCGGGCGGTTTTGGCCGCCTGCGCCAGCACGGCGACCTTGACCGGGCGACGGGCGAGGATGGCGCGCTGCCACTCGGTGGCGCGGCCCGTGTTGGCGCGCGCGCCGCGCATGATCGTGCTGGCGCCCAACGCCAGCAGCGAGCGCAGCCGCCGCTCCCCTTGCCGGGTGATGCCGAGCTTTGTCGTCTTACCCCCGCTCGAACTCTCGCGCGGCGTCAGTCCCGCCCAGGCGGCGAAATCGCGCGCCGAATCGAAACGCTTTCCGTCGCCGATCGCCGCGACAATGGCGTGCGCCGTGATGGCGCCGACGCCGGGGATCGCGCATAGACGCCGCATGTCCGGGTTCTCCTTGGCCGCCGCCAGTATCCGCGCCTCGAGCTCGTCGATATCCCCGGCCAGACTATCGATCTGCCGGCCCAGCGCTTCCAGCGTCGCCCTCAGCGGCGCCGGCACGCGCGCATCGCCTACCCGAACCAACTCTCGCAACTCGGCAAAGCCCAACCGGCCTTGCGCCGCGATAATCCCCATCTCGGCGAGCAAACCGCGTAAGCAGTTGGAAAGCTGAGTCCGCTGCTTGATCAAAAGCTCGCGTCCGCGCTCGACCGCCCGCATCGCCTGTT
Source organism: uncultured Alphaproteobacteria bacterium (assembly GCA_963842835.1). GTDB lineage: Bacteria > Pseudomonadota > Alphaproteobacteria > Rhizobiales > Beijerinckiaceae > Roseiarcus. The sequence goes on from CAWJIB010000005.1 coordinate 175,621, forward strand.
GCTCGACGCTCTTGATTGCCACGTAACGCATGTCCGCGCGACCCATCGCCGCGCAAATCGCCGCCGCATCGCGGGCGTCGGTTTTATTGCGCCGAACAAAGGGCTTCACATAGGCCGCCGGAATTAAGCGAACCTCATGCCCGAGCGCGCGCAAGGCGCGGCCCCAATAATGCGCCGAGCCGCAAGCCTCCAACCCAACCGTGCAGCGCGGCTGCTTGCTGAAGAACGCTTCGAGCTGCGCGCGACGAAGCTTTTTCTGAAAGACGATCTCGCCCTTGGCGCCTTCGCCGTGGACTTGAAAAACCGACTTGGCCAAATCGAGACCGATCGTGATAGCGTTCATCTGGGCGGCTCCTATCGCTGGTTGGCGAATTGCAACAACGACCAGCTTGGCACGTCGATGCCGTCAGGGGCCGTCCACCCAGCATTGCGAGCGACAGCGAACCAATCCAGACTAAGCCGCCGCCGCAAACCCTAAGTCCGGATTGCTTCGCTTTGCTCGCAATGACGGCGGAGATGATTCGACTTGAACGCGTCGTGCCCTAGGCGAGGTGGTGCTTGCCGATCAAGCGAACGGTGCTCGCCTGCGCGCCCTTATCGCCCGCTTCCTCGACGAAGCGGACTGCCGAGCCGACGATCAGGCGGTCAAAGGCCCCATCGAGAACAGAGTTGCGGTGAAAGTAGATTTCACGACCGTCCGCCGTTTCGATGAATCCGCAGTCTTGCCCGGCGAGGAATTTCGTCACGCGGCCATGGTCCTCCGTCCCATGCATCTTGGCTTGACCGCGCATATCGCGCACGGCGTCCTCGATTTTGCGCACCGCGGCGTCGAAAGCCTCGCGGATCGCGACCAGAACATGCTCGTGCTCGGCGACGTCGCCATGCGTCTTGCCGACGATGACGTCCTTCTGCTGGGGCATCGCTATGCGAAGATCGATCTGGAAGAGGTCGCCGCGCCGGTGTCGTGTCTGCGGTCCACTGACCACCACCCGACAGCTCGTGATCCGGTCGCTGAATTTTTCGAGGCGTTGCGCTTGCTTGGCGATCGCGGCTCGAATCTCCTCCGAAGGCTCGCAGTGTTGAAAGGTGATCTCGACTGGCACTTGCATAGGGCGGGCTCTCCCTTCTGGAACAGCTTCGACGCGCCGCCGATCGGCCCCCTCCGCGGCCCCCCGAACGCCGGCGCGCGGCGGGCGCAACCAGGGCAAATTTCTGGGCGCAGGGACGCACGATATTGAATGCTGCGATTGCGACCTTGATGGAAATCAATAGGTCGGGCGCGAGTGTTCGCAATAGCGCACGGACGACGCGAGCGTGCGATCGCGCTCTTGGCCGTCTTCGTTCGCAACCCCGCCGACGCCTCTATTCCGGAAGATCGGCGGGTGGGTCCGCCGGGTCCGGCGCGGCTTTCGCGCCGCTCTGTCCCGGCCGCACGACGCGATCGGGCAGCGCGCGCTTGGGCGCCGGCGACCACGGGCGGTCTTCGAGGGCCGAGCGGTCCGTCGTGGCGACGAAGCGCGCGCCGTCCCAAACGAGGCCGACGGCGCCGGTGAGCGCGAGGCGGCGCTCGTCAAACACCTCAGCCTTGCAGTCGGCCGGCGCGGTCAGCGCGCTGACCAGGACGGCCGCGCGCGCGCAATCCTCCTCGAAGGCGGCGCGATCGATCGCCACGCTCAGCGACTGGCCCTCGGGCAGCGCGGCGATGCAGCCGACCCGGTCGCAGGCGGCATCGGGATCGCGCGCGGAAACCGGATCGCGATCGTCGCCGTCGGCGGTCAGCCATTGCAAGGCGTCGAAGACGTTGAAGCGCTTGCCGACGACTTCGAGCCGCCCGTCGGCGTCGCGCACCGCGGCGAGGTCGCCCGAGGGCGCAAGAATCGCGTCGTAGCGCGGACCCTCGAGGGCGCCGAGGATTCCGAGCGCGGCGAAGGGGATCGCCATCGCGCGAAACAGCCAGCTGCGCCACAGAGTCGCGCTCATCACGGCAAGGCTGAGAAAAAGCAGCGCGGTGGGCGCGAAGGCGCGCACGTGCAGCGTCGAGCCGGGCGCGGCGGCGATGAAGCGCGCGACCCAGAGAATGAACTTGATGCCGGCGCCGACATAGAGCCAGACCGGCGCGTCGAGGCCGAGGGGGTAAAGCGCCGTCCCCAGAAGGGCGCCCGGCACCGCGAAGAATTCGATGATCGTCAGCGTCAGCGGATTGCCGATCAGCACGTAAGGGCTGAGGTCATGGAAATGATAGGCCATGAAGGACGCGGTGGCGCTGGTCGCGCACAGCGTCGCAAGCAGCAGCCCGAGCGGCTTGTCGACGAAAGCCTTGAGAAACGCGCCACGCCGGGGCGGGCGCACGCGGACGGGCAAGAACGGATCGGCGCCTTCCTCGACGCGCGCGAGCCGCGCCTCCATCACCGCGACGAGCGCGCCGACTGCGGCGAAGGAGAGTTGAAAACTGACGCCGAGAATCGCCTCCGGCTCCAGCGCGACGATCGCCAGAACGCTGAGCGCGAGATTGCGCATGGTCAGCGCGCGCCGGTCGAGAACGACGGCGCCGAGCACGATCAGCGTCATAATCAGCGCGCGCTCGGTGCCGACGCGCGAACCCGTGGCGAGGTCGTAAAAAGCCGAGCCGAGCATCGCGACGCCGGCCGCCCATTTCTTGATGGGATAGCGCAATGCCAGCGTCGGCGACAGCGCCAGCAGCCGCCGCGCGAGGACGAAGAAAATGCCCGCCACCAGCGTCATCTGCACGCCGGAGATGGTGATGATGTGGAAGATGCCGGCCTCGCGGATGAGGTCCTTGGCGTCGTTGGAGAGGAAATCGCGTTTTCCCGTGACCATCGCCGCGGCGATGGCGCCCTCGTCGCCGCCGATGATCGCGTCGACGCGCAAGGCGAGGCGGTTGCGGGCCTGATCGATCGCAGCGAAGAAGCGCTGGCGCCACGAGGCTTCGCTCGGCGGCGGCAGAACGGAAATCGCGCCCAGCGTCGAGCCGACCGCGCCGACGCCGGCAAAATAGGCGTCGCGCGCAAAATCGTAGCCGCCGGGCAGCACCGCGCGCGAGGGCGGCAGGAGGCGCGCCTGAAGCGCGACATAGTCGCCGGCGGAGACGGCGGGCGCCTTGCGGGTCGTCAGCCGCACGCGGCGCGGCGCGAGAGTCTTGGGCATGTCGCCGGCGTCGACGACGTCGAGGACGAGCCGCGCGCCGATCGGGCGCAGGTCCACTTCCTCGACGAAGCCCTGCAACTTGACGATGCGGATGTGATCGAGCACCGGCGTCTCGACGCGCGCGGTGCGCAGGCCCATCGAAAGAAAGCCGGCGCAAAGCGCGGCGAGGCCGATCCAGACGCCGAGCGCGAAAGGCCGCGCGCGGGAGAACCAGGCGAGCGCGGCGAAAATCGCCGTCAGCAGCGCCGGCAGCCACAGCACGGGCTCGCGATCGGCCGCCATGTTCAACGCGACGCCGCCCATCGCGGCGACGGGAATCCACAGGAAGAAGCGCCGCTCGTCGACTTCCTTGGCCAGCGCCCCGGCGAACCACGCGCGCCAATCCGGCGCCCACGCCGCCGCGCGGGCGCGGCCGGCGACGGCGAGAACGCCGGAACGCGCGGGGCTGGTCATGGAAGGCTATGTAAACACGTTCCGGGGATGGGCGAAAGCAGGCGGTGCGGCGCGGATCGCAGGGCGAGACTTGCGATGCGCCGCGACATGCGCGGATGGTCCGCCGACGGCGCCTTGCGGAATCAAAACGCGGGCAGCGGGTCAGTTCGAGCGTCGGCAAGGGCGGCGCAGCAAAATTCGCCCCTATATTCCGCACGCGCTAAGTGATCGACATTTCAACACCGAAATTGGCGAGCAGAATTCTTGGTTTTCGCACCAACGAACGCGCCATTGAATGGCGACAACGGACGAGTATTTATGGAGCATGCTCAGGAGGCAAAAATGAGGGGCGGCACCACGATATACGTAGACTGTCTGCGCGACGGCAAACTCATCAGGACGTACGATTTTCTTTGTCCGGCAACTCTCGGACCATCCGCGCCGCCAACTGACGAACAGCTTATTCTGCAAGCAAAGGGGAATATCTCAACCGAGGGGCTTGCCGCGCCACCCTTCGAGGGAATCAAGTTTAAAGTCCGTCGCTAAAAGCGCTCGCAAGCCGCATAACCTCCAATCTGTTGAACCGCGCGCCGCCCGCCGCGCGCTTGAAGAACAAAGTAGCGCCGCACAATAGCGGGGCGCTCAATTCCCGCAGCCCCCACGAGCAAGAGGCCGCGCCTCGGCGGCGCGGCCTCTGCCTCGGTCAATATTCTTCGGCAAGCATGATCGTGAGAACGCGCGTTGTCTTGGTCGGGTCGGCGGGGTCTTCCGAGTTTGAACAAACGAAACGACTGCCGAACATTGCTTTTTCGGTCATCTTCGCGTCGGATGGAGCTATGCGGCTCTCGCAGAGGCGTTGCTACAGGGGGTGTCCGTTGACCATTCTTCGGCTTGCAATTGCCCTTGCGCTCGGCCTCACGATCGCCCCTTTCGCTAGCTCAGGACACGCTGCCGAGTATTCTTTCAATTATGATGCGCCAGACAAGATCTCGATCATGGTAAGGGGTGAATTTACAGAAGATGAGATCATGAAGTTTTCCAATTGGCTTCAGAGCGAGTTCCCGAAGGACGCTGACGATCTCCTCAAGCATCGCTACTCACGCATTCGGCGGATAATCTACTTTTCTCCGGGAGGTAAGCTTGTTGCAGGATTGGCCTTCGGGTTGTTCGCAAGAGGATTAGGCCTAGCCACTAGTGTGCCCGATAACGCCTACTGCGTCTCGGCGTGCGCCTTGGCCTGGTCCGGAGGGATAAAGCGGTCGGTCGGCAAAGATGCCCGCATCGGTTATCATCAAGTCTTTGTCGAGAAGGGGAAGCGAAAAATCCCTGACATACCGGTTACCAAGGAAGTCGCCGGGATATTGCTCAATTGGGGTATCCCAAATCACATCCTAGACGGCCTGGTCACCTCTGGCCCTGACCAAGTCTTTTGGCTGACGAACGACGATTACGACGCAATGGGCGTCATCGTTGGCCAGTAGGCGATAGGGCTCTGTTGCATTAGCGAACCTGAGGCGTACTTTGCCCTTCCCGCCTCGCCGTATCAAGCAGCGAGGCGGAACAAGCGATTAACGAGGCGCACTTCTCCTGCCGTGCCTGGTTCCTGCATCAGCCATTGCCGCTCGCGGATCATGCGCATGACCTCGAAGCCCTTGATGGTCTCCAACTCGCCGGCCTAAGCGTTCGGATCGCGCTTGCATCAAAAGTATGATGAAGTATGACTCTGTGCTTCTACGAGAGGAGGCCGACCATGGCCGAGATCGAGCGCCTCACCATCACGTTGCCGTCCGACATGGCTGCCGCCGTCAAAAGCGCGGTCGCGGATGGCGACTATGCGTCCACCAGCGAAGTCGTGCGCGCCGCACTGCGCGATTGGAAAATGAAGCGCGCCTTGCAACTTCAGGAGCTTGCGGCGCTCAAGGCCGACATCGACAAGGGGCTGGCCGACGTCGCGGCCGGCCGCGTTAAGGACTTCGACGCCGCGCGCGTCATCGAGCGGGGGAGGAAGCTGTTAGCCGCTCGCTCGTCCTCCGTCTAACCGACGCGGCAGAAGCCGACCTCGCCGAAATCTGGGTTTACGTCGCTTCGGAAGCCTCGGAAGCGATCGCGACGCGCTTGCTCGCCCGGATACAGGGCGCATGCGCGCGCTTGCTCGAATTTCCGCTTTCGGGATCATCGCGCGAGCCCATCGCGCCGGGCTTGCGCGCAATCTTCGAGGGCAATTACGCGATCTATTACGTACCTTCTGAAACGGAACTCATTCTTGTCCGTGTGCTGCATGGCGCGCGCGACGTCGCCGCGATCGCCGAGCGAGGCGGCTTCACGTGATCGACGGTTGCGCTCGCGCTTCGACCGATGGTCAGAGCGCTGAAGCTCACGCAAAACGGAGATCGAAAAAACAATCCTCCCAGCCCTTTGTCCCCGCGCCGCGTTTCTGTTACAGCGGCGCGCCGGGCCGGCCAGCATGGGCCGCCCTTTCCCTGAAAAGAAGACCGCCGCCTCCCAATGACCAAAGTCGTGACGCGTTTCGCGCCCTCCCCGACCGGATTTCTGCATATTGGCGGCGCGCGCACCGCGCTGTTCAACTGGCTCTACGCCAAGCGCTTCGGCGGCGAATTTCTCCTGCGCATCGAGGACACCGACCGCGAGCGTTCGACCAAGGCCGCCGTCGACGCGATCATCGACGGTCTCGACTGGCTCGGGCTGAAATGGGACGGCGAGGCGATCAGCCAGTTCGAGCGCGCCGACCGCCATCGCGAAGTCGCGGAGCAATTGCTCGCCTCGGGCGGCGCCTATCGCTGCTACGCCAGCCAGGACGAACTCGAGGCGATGCGCGCACAGGCGCGTCTCGAGGGCAAGCCGATGCGCTACGACGGGCGCTGGCGCGACCGCGACCCCGGCCTTGCGCCGCCCGGCGTCAAGCCGGTGATCCGCCTGCGCGCGCGCCAGGACGGCGAGACGATCGTCGAGGACAAGGTGCAGGGCAAGGTCACTTTCGCCAACAAGGACCTCGACGATCTCGTGCTGCTGCGCTCGGACGGCAATCCGACCTATATGCTCGCCGTCGTCGTCGACGACCACGATATGGGAGTCACCCATGTCATCCGCGGCGACGATCATCTCACCAACGCCGCGCGACAGATGCAGATTTACGCCGCGCTCGGTTGGGACGTGCCGGTGATGGCGCATATTCCGCTGATCCACGGGCCGGACGGCGCCAAGCTCTCCAAGCGTCACGGCGCGCTCGGCGTCGACGCCTACCGGGCGCTCGGCTATCTGCCCGCCGCGCTACGCAATTATCTCGTGCGCCTCGGCTGGAGCCAGGGCGACCGCGAGTTCTTCTCGACCGAGGATCTGATCGCGGCGTTCGATCTGCCCGCGATCGGTCGTTCGCCCTCGCGCTTCGACTTCGTCAAGCTCGAAAACATGAACGGCCATTTCATGCGCGCGACGCCGGACGGCGAATTGCTCGAAGCGCTGATCGGCGCCCTGCCCTATCTGCCCGGCGGCCCTGAAATCGCCGCCAAGCTCGACGCCGCCAAACGCGCCCAGCTCGCGAGCGCCCTGCCCGGCCTGAAGGAACGCGCCAAGACGCTCGTCGAGCTTGTCGACGGCGCCGGTTTCCTGTTCGCCGAACGGCCGCTCGCGATGGACGAAAAAGCCGAGGAGATCCTCGCGCGCGGCGGGCGGTTGCACATCGAGGCGCTGCTGCCGCGCCTCGAGCGAATCGAGGATTGGAGCGCGGCCGCAACCGAAGCGGCGGTGCGCGACTACGCCGCCGAGCAAGGCGCCAAGCTCGGGGTCATCGCCCAACCCTTGCGCGCCGCCGCCACCGGCCGCGCGACGTCGCCGGGCATTTTCGACGTGCTCGCGGTGCTCGGGCGCGAGGAGAGCTTGGGCCGGCTCAGGGATCAGGCGCGCCCGCGATAGAGCGCGCCGCGCTGTCGTCTTTCCGTCACATCCGCGCGCCATTGCAGCAACGGAAGCGCGCTCCGCGCCGACGATCGGAAAAACCCCGCGCGGCGGCATTTTTCGTTTGCCAACGTGCCAGCGAATGTGGTTCCCCATGCCGACGCCTGTCTGGTCGCCTGACTGCGATAAGGCCCCGCCCCCCGCTCCAGCCGGATCGATCTGATGGCGAAAGAATACAGCACCACCTCGGCGGGCCGCCGTATTCTGCCGAACCATTGGGACTTGATCGCGCTCGCCGTGATCATGGCCATCCTGGCGGGGATCGCGCGCACCTATCATGGCGTCACTGCGCCGCTGCCGCCGGCGAACGAGCCGGCGGTCTTGCTCGATTATTGGGAACTGCCGTATTACGCGCTGCGCACGGCGCTGCGCATGTTCGCCGCGTTGGCGGCCTCGTTCGTGTTCACCTTCACCTATGCGACGCTGGCGGCCAAGAGTCGGCGCGCGGAAATGGTGCTGATCCCCGTTCTCGACATCCTTCAGTCGGTGCCGATTCTCGGCTTTCTCTCCTTCACCGTCACGTTCTTTCTTGGCCTGTTTCCCGGCAACGTGCTCGGCGCGGAATGCGCGGCGGTCTTCGCGGTCTTCACCAGTCAGGCCTGGAACATGGCCTTTTCGCTCTATCAGTCGCTGCGCACGGTGCCGCGCGATCTCGACGAGGTCGCGCGCGGCCTGCGTCTCACCGGCTGGCAGAAGTTCTGGCAATTGGAGGCGCCCTTCGCCATCCCCGGCCTCATCTGGAACACGATGATGTCGATGTCGGGAGGCTGGTTCTTTGTGGTCGCTGCGGAAGCGATCACCGTCGGCGACACGACGATCACCTTGCCGGGAGTCGGCTCCTATATCGCGGCGGCCAATAACGCGGGACGGTGGGACGCCATTCTCGCCGCCGTCGCGACGATGGCGATCGTCATTCTGCTTTACGATCAGTTGCTGTTCCGCCCGGTCGTCGCCTGGGCCGCGAAGTTCCGCGTCGAGCTGTCGGTCGGCCAGCAAGTCGAGCGCTCCTGGGTGCTCGATCTCCTCCAGCGGACCTATTGGATCCGATCGGGTTTCCGGCCGATCTTGGCGGCGCTGCGCTCGGTGAGCTTCTGGCGTCTGAGCTTTCCGAAACTCCTGCCCGCCAACGCCCTTTCGCCGACCCCGGCGGCCTCGCGCATGCTCGACATCGCCTGGATCGCCATCGTCGTCGCGATCGCGCTATGGGCGCTATCGAGCGTCGTCGCCTTTGTGGCGACGGAACTCTCCTGGCCCGACCTCGCCAAGGCGACGCTGCTCACGGTCTACACATTGATTCGCGTCGTCGTCCTGATGGCGCTGGCCACGATTGTCTGGGTGCCGATCAGCGTCTGGATCGGCCTCAGGCCGCGCTGGGCCGAAGCGGTTCAGCCCCTCGCGCAGTTTCTCGCGGCGTTTCCGGTCAATCTGCTGTTCGGCGCCGCGGTCAGCCTCGTGCTGATGTTCAATCTCAATCCCGACATCTGGCTGAGCGGCCTCATCGTGTTCGGCACCCAATGGTACATCGTGTTCAACACCATCGGCGGCGCGGCGGCGTTTCCCAACGACTTGCGCGAAGCGGCGACGAATTTTCGCGTTCGCGGCTGGGATTGGTGGCGGCAGGTCATGCTGCCCGGCATCATGCCTTATTACATCACGGGCGCGATCACCGCCTCGGGCGGTTCGTGGAACGCCTCGATCGTCGCCGAATACGTCAAATGGAAGGACCAGACGGTCAGCGCCCACGGCATCGGCGACTATATCGCCGAGGCGACCGACAAGGGCGACTTCCCCAAGATCGTCCTCGGCGTCGCGATCATGTCGATCTTCGTCACCCTGTTCAACCGACTGTTCTGGCGCCAGCTTTATGCCCTAGCCGAACGCCGGTTGCGCCTGTAACGCCCGATTTCAAGAGGACAAACCATGCTCGACCCCACTTCGACGGTGTTGCTCGACGTCAACCACGTCAGCCAAACCTTCGCCAAGGGTTCCGGCGAAATCGGCGCGCCAGTGCTGCAGGACGTTTCGATGAGCCTGAAGACGGGCGAAATCGTCGGGCTGCTCGGCCGTTCCGGCTGCGGCAAGTCGACGCTGCTGCGCATCATCGCCGGGCTAGCGCACCCGACCGCGGGAAAGGTCACGATCGCCGGCAAGCCAGTCGTCGGCCCCGCGGAAAGCGTCGCGATGGTCTTCCAGAGCTTCGCGTTGTTCCCCTGGCTCTCCGTGCTCGACAACGTCGAGATCGGCTTGCGGGCGCAAGGCGTTCCGCTCGACGAAACGCGCAAGCGCGCCTTGCAGGCGATCGACGTCATCGGCCTCGACGGATTCGAATCCGCCTATCCCAAGGAGCTTTCCGGCGGCATGCGCCAGCGCGTCGGCTTTGCCCGCGCGCTGGTCGTGCAGCCGCAAATCCTCTTGATGGACGAGCCGTTCTCGGCGCTCGACGTGCTGACGGCGGAGACCTTGCGCACCGACCTGCTCGACCTCTGGCAGGAAGGGCGCATGCCGATCAAATCGATCCTGATGGTCACGCACAACATCGAGGAAGCGGTGCTGATGTGCGACCGCGTGCTTGTGCTGTCGTCGAATCCGGGACGGGTCGCGGCGGAAATCGCCATTCCGCTTTCCCAGCCGCGCGACCGCCTCAACCCGGACTTCCGCCAGCTCGTCGACAGTATCTACGCGTTGATGACCCAGCGCCCCGAGGCGAAGCCGGCCGGGCGCGAAATGGCCGCGCAAGGCGCGGGGCTCGGACTCGCGCTGCCGGACGTCTCCACCAATTCGCTCGCGGGCATGCTCGAGGAAATCGCCGCCCCGCCGTACAACGGCCAAGCCGACCTGCCGCATCTCGCCAACTCGCTGCAGCTCGAGGTCGACGATCTCTTCCCGCTCGGCGAAACGTTGCAGCTGCTGCATCTGGCCGAATTCGCCGACGCCGACATCAAGCTCACCGCCATCGGCAAGCGCTTCGTCGACATGGACGTCGATCAGCGCAAGAAACTGTTCGGCGATCAATTGCTCGCCAATATTCCGCTCGCCTCGCATATCAAGCGCGTGCTCGACGAGCGGCCCAGCCACCGCGCGCCCGCCACGCGCTTCCGCGAGGAGCTCGAGGACTACATGTCCGAGGATTACGCCGAGCGCACCTTGCGCGCGATCATCAACCTCAGCCGCTACGGCGAACTCTTCGCCTACGACGAAAACGCGAAGACTTTCAGCTTCGAGAACCCGCAATAGCGGACGCGGAAGGCACGCCGCTCCGTCTTATTATTGACTTGTCGCGTCGCCCGCGTTCCGGTAGCGATGTGCGCTGCACAATCGCGCATTCGGCGCCGCGCGCCTAGGGAGAAGGTTGATGTCCGCAACGTCCGCAAGCCTCAAATTTGGCGAGAAGAGCGTCGACCTGCCGGTCAGGGAAGGAAGCATCGGCCCATCGGTGGTCGACATCGGCAAGCTCTATGGCCAGACCGGGATGTTCACCTTCGATCCCGGCTTTACTTCGACGGCGAGCACCGAATCGAAAATCACCTATATCGACGGCGACGACGGCGTGCTGCTCTATCGCGGCTACCCAATCGAGCAGCTCGCCGAGCACGGCGACTTTCTCGAGACCTGCTATCTCCTGCTCTACGGCGACTTGCCGACCGCCGCGCAAAAGTCCGGCTTCGACTATCTCGTCACGCGCCACACCATGGTGCATGAACAGATGGCGCGATTTTTCCAGGGCTTCCGCCGCGACGCGCACCCGATGTCGGTCATGGTGGCCTGCGTCGGCGCGCTCGCCGCGTTTTATCACGACTCGACGGACATCACCGACGAACGTCAGCGGGTGATCGCCTCGATGCGGATGATCGCCAAAGTGCCGACGCTCGCCGCGATGGCGTTCAAATATTCGATCGGACAGCCCTTCGTCTACCCGAAGAACGACCTCGACTACGCCTCGAACTTCCTGCGCATGTGCTTCGCGGTCCCCTGCGAGGACTACAAGGTGAATCCGGTTCTGGCGCGCGCGCTCGACCGCATCTTCATCCTGCACGCCGACCACGAACAGAACGCCTCGACCTCGACGGTGCGTCTGGCCGGTTCGTCGGGCGCCAATCCCTTCGCCTGCATCGCGGCGGGAATCGCCTGCCTGTGGGGTCCCGCGCATGGCGGCGCCAACGAGGCGGCGCTCAAGATGCTCGGCGAGATCGGCTCGGTGGCCAACATTCCCAAATACATCGCCAAGGCCAAGGACAAGGACGATCCGTTCCGCCTCATGGGTTTCGGCCATCGCGTCTACAAGAATTACGACCCGCGCGCCAAGATCATGCAAAGGACCGCTCACGACGTCCTCAGCGAGATCGGCGCCAAGGACGATCCCTTGCTCGACGTCGCGATGGAGCTCGAGCGCATCGCGCTGCACGACGATTATTTCATCGAGAAGAAGCTCTATCCGAACATCGACTTCTACTCCGGCATCACGCTCAAGGCGATGGGCTTCCCGACCGACATGTTCACGGTGTTGTTCGCGGTGGCGCGCACGGTCGGCTGGATCGCCCAATGGAAGGAAATGATCGAAGATCCGCATCAGAAGATCGGCCGCCCGCGCCAGCTTTACACCGGCGCCCCGCGCCGCGAATATCGGCCGATGGGCAATCGCTGAAGCGGATTTCGTCGGCGCCGCGGCTAAGCCTTTCGCGCCCCGCGCGCCGCGATCGTCGCCAGCACTTCACGCGCCGCGCGCTCGCTCGGGGCGCCCGTGTCGGCGGGTAGCATCAGCGCATCGAGACGGGCGAGCGCGGCGAGTTGCGCCTGTCGGGCGGGCCCTTCGCGCATGATCGCCCCGAGCGCCGCGGCGAGATGGGCCGGCGTGCAGTCCCGTTGCAGGATTTCCGGAATCGCGCGCTCGCCGAGGATGAGGTTCGGCGGCAGGATCGAGAACGGCAGCTTGACGAAATATTTGAGCGGCTCCTCGAAGCGGGAAACCTTGTAGGCGCCGACCATCGGCACGCCGGCGAGCGCGAGCTCCAATGTCACCGTCCCCGAAGCGGCGAGCGCGGCGTGCGCGACGCGAAAGACCGCGAGCTTGGCGGCCTCGCCCACTTCGATGCGCGGCTTGACCGCCCAACCTTCGGCGCGCGCCCGCACTTCGCTCTCCACATGCGGCAGCGTCGGCAAGACGATTTCGAGCGGGCCGTGATCGCGCTGGAGAAGCGCGAGCGCGCCGCCGAAATCATCCATCAGCCGCCCGATCACGGAACGACGCGAGCCCGGCAGCACGGCGACGACCGGCGGCTCGCCGACGCGGCGGCGCGCCTCGTCGGCGTTCGGGCGCAATTCGCTCAGCCGCTCGATCAGGGGATGGCCGACATAGACGCATCGCGGGCCGCCCAGCCTCGCATGCGCGGCCGGCTCGAACGGCAGCAACGCAAGCACGCAATCGACATAGGCGCGCATCGCCCGGGCGCGCCCTGGCCGCCATGCCCATACGGAAGGGCTGACGTAGTCGATCACCGGCAGGTCGGGCAGAGCGCGCCGCACGCGCCGCGCCACACGATGGGTGAAGTCGGGGCTGTCGATGATGACGAGCCCGTCGGGCCGCTCGGCGACGATCAACTCGGCGGTCTGACGAATCCTCGCGAGCAACGTCGGCAATTTCGCGATGACCGGCACGACGCCCATCACTGCGATGTCGCTCAGCGGAAACAGGCTTTTCAGCCCTTCGGCCTCCATCGCCTCGCCGCCGACGCCGGAGAATTCGATTCGCGCGCCCGTCGCCGCGCGCAAGGCGCGCATCAGCTTGAAGCCGAGCTGATCGCCCGAATGCTCGCCCGCGATCAGCGCGACGCGCAGCCCTCGCGTCGGCGCGCTCATGCCGCAAAGCCGACGACGAACAGACCGGCTTCGTCGGCCGCGCGTGAAAACGCCGGACGGTCGGCGACGAGGACCTGACCGGCGGCGAGCGCGACGCCCTGCAATTGCGCGCGCTTGGCGGCTTCGATCGTTTGCACGCCCACCGTCGGCATGTCGAGGCGCAGATCCTGATCGCGCTTGGGCGCCTTGACGAAGACGCCGGCCGGGCCGTGAAAGCGTAGGCGCCGCGAGGCCCTCAGATCGGCGACGCGCGCCAGCATCGCGTCGGTGCCCTCGGCCGCTTCGATGGCGACGACGCGCGCGTTGGCGACGACGACCCCCTGCCCCACGTCGAAAGGCGACAAGGCGGCGAGCAGGGCCGCGCCGACGCGAGCGTCGGCTTCGGCCTCGGGAGAGGCGGCGCGGGCGCCGATCCGTCCGGCGGGCGCAAGCAATTGCGGCGCGATTTCGTGCACGCCGACGACGCGAAGGCCTTCGCGCTCCAAGATTTCGGCGATGCCGACGAGCAGGCGGTTGTCGCCGCCACGAAACAATTGCGCGAGTTCCGGCGCGCGCTTCAACGCGCCCCAGTCGAAACGCAAGTCGGCGAATTCCGGACGGGTCATCGCGCCGATAAAGGCGATGTCGGCGATCGCGCGCTCTTTGAGCGCGGCGAAGATCTTGCCGACCTGGCCGATGTGCACCCAAACGTGCGGGAACGCCTCGATCGCGGGATCGCAGGACCCGATGACGCCGACGATGAAGGGCGCGCGGCCGTTGGCGTGCGCGGCGCGCGCGACCTCGAGAGGAAAACCGCCGCCGCCGCAGAAAATGGCGAGCGGGCGCGCTTTGTCCCGCTCGCTCAAGCCTCGTCTTCCCGGCCCGCGCGCGGCACGCAGATCGCGCGCTCGCCGCCCTCGCGCAAGAACGCGACGATCTGCTGCACGGCTTCCTGATGGGGATAGGCCGCCGCGACGTCCTCCGCGCGCTCCTTGAGCGTGCCCTTCGGCGCGAACAATTGCTTGTAGGCGCGGCGCAGGTCGTGGATCGCCTCGTGGGAAAAGCCGCGGCGTTTGAGCCCAACGAAATTGAGCCCGGCGAGCGCGGCGCGATTGCCTAGGGCGATGCCGAAGGGAATGATGTCGTTTTCGACGCCCGCGAGGCCGCCGACGAAGGCGTGCGCGCCGATGCGCACGAATTGATGCGCGGCCGCCCCGCCGCTGAGAATCGCGAAATCGCCGATCTGGCAATGCCCGGCGAGCATGACGTTGTTAGACAGGATGACATTGTCGCCGACGCGGCAATCGTGTGCGATATGCGCGTTGGCGAGAAAGACGCTGCGCGACCCGACGATCGTTCGCGAGCCGCCGCCCGCCGTGCCCGGATTCATCGTCACGCCTTCGCGGATCACGCAGTCGTCACCGATCGTCAGACTGACCCGTTCGCCGCGATATTTGAGGTCTTGCGGTTCATGGCCGATCGAGGCGAAGGGGAAAACGCGCGTGCGCGCGCCGATGGCGGTCAGGCCCGCGACGCTCACATGCGATATCAGCCGCACGCCTTCGCCGAGCGTCGCCTCGGGGCCGACGTGGCAAAACGGGCCTACGTGGACGCCGGCGCCGAGGCGCGCGCCGGGCTCGACACAAGCGCTGGGATGAACAAAAGCGTCCTGCGGCGACGCGCTGCTCGCGGTCACGCTCATTCGTCCACCAGCATCGCGGAAACGTTGGCCTCGCAGACCAGCGCGCCGTCGACCTTGGCCTCGCCGCGGAACCACCACATGTTGCGGCGCTTGGCGATGCGCGTCATGTGATATTTGATCTGATCGCCCGGCGCGACGGGCCTGCGGAACTTGGCTTTGTCCACGGTCATGAGATAGACGAGGCTCGGTTTGGCGGCGACGGGCTGGCTCGCTATGCACAGAGCGCCCGCCGTCTGCGCCATCCCTTCGATCAACAGGACCCCGGGCATGACCGGCCGTCCCGGGAAATGACCCTGGAAATGCGGCTCGTTGAACGTCACGTTCTTGATCCCGACGCCGTATTCGTCGCCGCGGGCCTCGACGATGCGATCGACGAGCAAGAAGGGATAGCGATGCGGCAAGTGGGCGAGCAGCCGCTGGATATCGTAATATTCAAGGGTTCGCCCCGTCGCATCGTTCATTACGCCCTCCTTTCGCGCCCGCCGAAGGGCGCATGCCCCGTCTCCGGCCCGTCGTCAAGCCTCGCGCGGCGTCTTCACGTCGAGAGCGGGTCCGGGACTTATGGGAAGCGGCTTGCCGACAAGCGCCTGCTCCGCCGAGAGCCTTTGAGCGGATCGCCGATTTCCCGTTCGCCCGATCCGCCCTAACCCGCGTTCGGCTCGCGAGAACCGGAGCCGCCCGCCAGCTTCCTGATGGCCGCCACTTCGCGGAAGAACTCGCGCAGCGGCCTGGCCGGCGCGCCGCTCCATCGCTCGCCAGCGGGAACGTCGCTCATGACGCCGGCTTTGGCGGCGATCTGCGCGCCGGCGCCGATCTTGAGATGGCCCGTCAGGCCCGCCTGACCGCCGAGGGCGGCGAAGTCGCCGATCACGGTCGAGCCGGAAACGCCCGACTGCGAGATGAGAACGCAGTGGCGGCCGACCACGACATTGTGGCCGATCTGCACGAGATTATCGATCTTCGTCCCCTCGCCGATGACCGTGTCGCGATTGGCGCCGCGATCGATCGTCACGCCGGCGCCGATCTCGACGTCGTCCTGGATGATCACGCGACCGATTTGCGGCACCTTGAGATGGCCGCGCGGCCCCATCGCAAAACCAAAGCCGTCCTGACCGATGTGCGCGCCGGGGTGGATGATCACGCGATCGCCGATGAGGGCGCAGGCGATCGAAGCGAGCGCGCCGACGACGCTGTCGCGCCCGATGCGCACCTGCGGTCCGATCACGGCGTTGGCGCCGATCACCGCGCCGGCGCCGATCTCCGCGCCCGGACCGATCACCGCGCCGGGGTCGACAATCACGCCCGCTTCGAGCCGCGCCGAGGAATGGACGCAGGCGGCGGGCGAAACGCCGGTTTCGCCGAACGTCGAGCGCGGCTTGACCGCGTCCGGATAGAGCCGCGCCATCACTTCGGCCATCGCGCGGTAGGGCTGTGGCGTCGTCAGCGTGGCGCAGCCGGCCGGCGCCTGCGCGGCGTATCGCGGCGCGACCAGGACCGCCGCGGCGCGGGTCGCCTTGAAATCGTCGAGGTAGCGGGGATTTTCGAGAAAGCCGAGATCGTCGGGGCCAGCTTCGTCGAGCGCGGCGACATCCCGAACGATCTTTTCTGGGTCGGCGCCCGCGTTCAGCGCGGCGCCGGTCCATTGCGCGACTTGACCGATCGTCGGCGCGGCCGCCAGCGGGAAGAAGCTGATTTTCGCCAAGGGCGGGTATCTTTTCTAAGTAAGGAAAGGCGCGCCAGGAAGCCTGGCGCGCCCGAAGCCGATCGAGGACTTTACGAGGCTAGAAGCTCGCGCCTCCGGTGAAGTTGAAGGCCTGAAGCTGGTCATACTTGCCCTTGGTGACCGCATACGCGTAGTCGATGCGGATCGGCCCAAGCGGCGACGCCCAGATCAAGCTCGCGCCCACCGAAGAGCGGATGGTGTGATCGTCGGCGACCTGTATGCAACTCTGTTGCCACAAGAGGCCGCCCTGAGCCGCAACCTGCGCCGGCGACAGGCAGGAGGTATAACCGACCAATGACGAGAAGTCGGTCTGCCCGTGGTATCCAAACAGCGTTCCCGCATCGGCGAATATCGCGCCTTTCAGACCCAATTCCTTGGGCAGGCCGAACAGCGGGAACTGGACTTCCGCGGTGCCGCCGAAATAAGTCGTGCCGCCGAGGCCGTTCGCCTGGATGCTGTACGGGTCGGAAATGTCGCGCGGGCCGAGGCCGCCCGGCGCGAAGCCGCGCACCAGCGTCGGCCCGAGGTTGAAGTTGTCGATGAGCGGCAGGGGCCCGCCGCCGATGGCGTTGATCTGTCCGCCCTGCAGCCTGAGGAGGCCGACGAGATCGTCGGTGAGCGGATAGAAGTACTTGCCGTCGAAGGTTTCGCGCACGAACTTCGACTGTCCGCCGAGGCCGGCGAAGTCCTGATGCAAGTTCAGATAGGCGCCGCTGGTCGGGTTCTTGCGGTCGTCGATATTGTCCCAGATCAAGGAATAGCCGATGAGCGAGGTCAACACCGGCCCCAGCGCCGCCGCCTGCTTGATCGCCACCGACGCTTGGCCGTTGGTCAAGCAGTTGTCGGTCAAGGATGGCGTCACCCAACCTATTCCAGGCTGATAATATTGCGAAGCGGCGCTGGGGCTGCCGCCGACGAGGTTGCTAGGATAGTTGCAATCGTCGTACGGCTGCGCGGCCGTATTGGGGATTCGGATCTCCGACTGGTAGATCGAGTAATTCGGCTGGAACGTGAACTCATCGGTCACGGGAACGCCCAGGCGCAGGTTCACGCCGGTGGTCCAGGTCTGATAGAGCGCCCATTGGTTCTGATCCTGCTCCTTGTGGAACAGGTCGAACCCGGCGGCGAGCCTCTGGTCGAGGAAATAGGGCTCGGTGAAGGAGACGCCCCAGCCGCGGCTGTACTGGCCCTCCGAGGCGCTGACCTTCACGTATTGGCCGCGGCCGAGGAAATTGGTTTCGGTGAACGCGACCTCGGCGAGGAAGCCCGCGGTCGTCGAGTAGCCGCCGCTGAGGCTCACCGAGCCCGTCGGCTGATCCTCGACCTCGACAGTCACGATCACCCGATCAGGCGTCGAGCCAGGCCGCGTCGAAATATGCACTTTCTTGAAGTAGCCGAGCCGGTTCAGGCGGCGTTCGCCGCGTTCCACCAAAGCGTGGTTGTAGGGGTCGCCTTCGCCGATGTCGAACTCCCGGCGAATCACGTAGTCGCGCGTGCGCGTGTTGCCGGCGACGTCGATGCGTTCGATGTAGACTTTCGGGCCGTCGTCGACGGTGAAGGCGAGCGCGATCTGGTGCGTCGCTTCGTCGCGTTCGCCGTGCGGGCGCACGTCCGCGAAGGCGTAGCCCAGCCGCGCCAATTGGCGCGTGATCGAAATCGACCGTCTTCTCCACGGCGGTGGCGTTGTAGACGTCGCCGGCGCGCAGCGTGACGAATTGTTCGAGCGTCTGGTTGTCGACGCGAGGAATGCGCGAGGTCACGGTGGCGCCGGAGACATGGTATTGCGCGCCTTCGTCCATCGTGATCGTGATGATGTAGCCGGCCGGGTTGTCCTGATAGGCGACGTCGGTGTTGGTGATGCGGAAATCCGCGTAGCCGTTCTTCATGTAATATTTGCGGATCGCCTCCTGGTCGGTGGCGAGGCGATCGGGATCGTAAATGTCGCTGTTCTTAAACCACGAGAGGAAATTCATCTCGGTCGTTTGCATCAGCCCGTGCAGGCGATAGGACGAAACGGCGTTGTTGCCGACGAATTTGATTTCGCGCACGCCGGTCTTGTCGCCTTCGTCGATCTTGAAGACGAGATCGACGCGCCCGTTGGGCAGTTGCACCAGGCGATAGCTGACCTGCGTGGCGCTGCGGCCGATCTTCTTATAGGCGTCCCTGATGCGATCGACGTCGCCCTTGGCCTTCGCGTCGTCGAAGCCGGTGCGCGCCTTGGACTGGACTTCGACCGTGAGCTGGTCGCTCTTGAGCGTTTTGTTGCCCTCGAACGCCACGCGATTGATGATCTGCGAGCTCTCGACGACAGTGACGATCACCTGGCCGCCGACGATCTTCGCGCTCACCTTGGAAAACATGCCGGTCGCCGACAGGTCCGCGACGGCGCGATTGACGCTCGCCTGGTCCGTGCCGGTGAAATAGGAACAAATCGTGGCCGCGTCAGTGTGGCTCGAGCCCTCGATGACGACAGTTTGAGCGGAAACCTGCGCCGCCGCCGGCCCGCAAATCCAGGCCGCGCTCCAGGCCAAAGCGACCGCGAAGAGGAGCGCGCTAAAATAACCACGAAACAAATGCATTTGGCTCGGTGTCCCCGTTTCGCAACCGAGCCAAACGGCCTCGGTCCTTGGCGCCCGCGCCTCGCGGCGCGTCACGTGTCTTGGCCACTCCGCGCTTCGCCTGGAAGCTCGCGCGTCTGCCCGCAGCCGGGCGAGCAATTGCTTAACTGGCTTTTACCCGTTTTGCGCGCCGGTGCAAACTCGAATTCAGGCGAGCTTACACCAATTCGCCGAACCGTTGCCGGCGCGCCACAATTCATGGTCGATTTAGGGTTAATTGCCGGCGCCGACGAGCCGCAAAATGTCGTGCGAGGTCGTGAAAATCACCAGTAAGGCGACAAAAGCGATTCCCACGCGCAAGCCGATTTGCTGAACGCGCTCGCTCAGGGGACGGCCCCGCAAAGCCTCGAGCGCGAAATACAAGAGATGGCCGCCGTCGAGCAGGGGAACCGGCAACAAATTCATCAAGCCGACCGAAACCGAAAACAGCGCGGCGAGGTTGAACAATTGCCAAGGGCTGATTTTCGCCATTTCGCCGGCGATCTGCGACACGGCGATCGGTCCGGAAAGGTTGTCGGCTGATTCGCGGCCGGCGACCAACCCGCCGACATAGGCGCCCGTCGCCCTGACGATGAACCAGACCTGCTCCCCGCCCCAAACCGCGCAGGTCGGCGGCGCGCAATGCTCGAACTTCACGTCGGCCGGATCGCGCGAGGAGGCGAGCCCGAGATGCCCCATCCGACGCTTGCCGAGCGGGCCCTGATCGACCACGGCGATCTCCGGCGTCGCGGTCAGCCTCGCCTCGCCGCCCGCGCGCTCGACCACGAACGACATCGGCAGCCCCGTGTTCAGCATCGTGAACTGCTGCAAGTCCTGAAACGTCTCGACCGGCTCGCCGTTGATCGACTTGACGATGTCGCCCGCCACGAATCCCGCCCGCTCGGCGGGCGATCCGACTTCGACGCCGCCGATCCGCGCGGTGTGCTCGAATCGGCCGAAAATCATGAAAAGCGCGGTGAAAATGACGAAGGCGAGGATGAAGTTGGCGATCGGCCCGGCCGCGACGATCGCCGCGCGGTTGCGCAACCGCTGGCCGGCCAGGGTCTGCGCGCGCTCGCTAGGCGGCATCGCTTCCACGCCCGCAACGTCCGGCGCGCTCGCTGCGTTCGCATCGCCGTGAAATTTTACGTAGCCACCGAGAGGAAAAGCGGCGAGCCGCCAGCGCGTGCCGTGTTTATCGACGCGGGAATAGAGTTCGGGGCCAAATCCCAGCGAGAACGCGTCGATCTTCACGCCGCACCAGCGTCCGACAAGATAATGACCAAGTTCATGAAAGAAGACGATCACGCTCATGACGAAGATGAACGGCAGCACATACCAGCCCATCCATTCGATGGCCGCGCGCAATTCGTTCAATAACGCCATCATATCGTCTCCGCCGCCAGCACGATCGCGCTCGGCGCTCGACCGTCTTGGTTACCAATTGGTTTACAATGACGTATAGGCGCCTTTAGGCCAAGAGGGCCAGCGCCCTATCTCGCGCGATATGGTGAATCGCCAGCGCCTGCGCAACTGTCGTGGGCGCGGGCGTCTCGCCGGCGGCGCGCATCGCCTCGAGAGTGCGCTCCACGATGCGGGAAAGCGCGCTGAAACCAATGCGCGCATCGAGAAAGGCCGCGACGGCGACCTCGTTGGCGGCGTTGAGCGCGGTCGGCTCGCCTGCGCCCTCGCGCAGCGCCTCGATCGCCAGTCGAAGAGCGGGAAACCGGGCAAGGTCGGCCTGCTCGAAGGTGAGCGCGCCCAACGCGGCCAGATCCGGCGCCGCCACGCCCGAGACGATCCGTTCGGGATAGGCCAGACAATGAGCGATCGGCGTTCGCATGTCGGGCGAGGCCAAGCCGGCGATCAACGATCCGTCGGCGAAGGCGACGAGGCCGTGGACGATCGATTGGGGGTGAACAACGACCGCGAGCCGCTGCGCCGGCACGCCAAAAAGATGATGCGCCTCGATGAGTTCGAGGCCCTTGTTCATCAGGCTCGCCGAGTCGATGGTGATTTTAGGGCCCATCGCCCAGTTCGGATGGGCGAGCGCCTCGGCGCGCGTCGCCGCGGCGATGCGCTCGGCGCTCCATTCCCGGAACGGGCCGCCAGAGGCGGTGATGGTCATTTTGACGATTGTCGCGGGATCGCGCCCGCCCATCGCCTGAAAGATCGCGTTGTGCTCGGAATCCATCGGCAGCAGACGCGCGCCGGCGCGTCGCGCCGCCGCCATCACCACCTCGCCGGCGCACACCAGGGTTTCCTTGTTGGCGAGCGCGACGGCGCGTCCGGCGGAAATCGCCGCATAAGTCGGCGCCAGGCCGGCCGCGCCAACGATCGCGGAAACGACGAGATCGGCCTCGCGAAGCGCCGCTTCAACCACCGCCTCGGGCCCGGCGGCGACTTCAATCCCGCTTCCCGCGACCCCCGCCTTTAGCTCGGCGTAGCCCGCGGGATCGGCGAGCGCGGCGAAGGAAGCGCCGAACGCGAGGGCCGAGCGCGCCAGCGCCGCCCCGTCACGCCCGCCCGCCACGGCGACGACGGAAAAGCGCCCGGGCGCTTCAGCGACAACCTGCGCGCAGGAGCGTCCGATCGAACCGGTCGCGCCGAGGAGGACCAGGCGCTTGGGCTCGATCGCGCCGACCGGCGTCGAGGCGATTCCGGCGTGGCGTTCGAGCTTGGGCAGGGCGAAGGAATGTGTCACACGTTCACCATTGGAAGAGACCGCCCGCGATCCAATCGCCGCTGGCGCGCGCCCAGCCAACCAGCGCCGCGAATGTCGCCGCGGCGAGGAACCCGTCGACGCGGTCCATCATACCGCCGTGGCCGGGAATGAGATGGCTGGAATCCTTGACGTGGAACCGCCGTTTGACCGCGGATTCCAAGAGATCGCCCAGCTCCTCGACGACCGAGGCGGCGAGCCCGAGAAGCAGGAAGGGGACGAAACGCGCGCCCGAAGGCGCGGCCAGGAGGCCGACCGCGGCGCCGCATAGCGCGCCCGCCAGCGCGCCGATAATGGCGCCGGACCAGGTCTTGCCCGGCGAAACGCGCGGCCACAACTTGGGGCCGCCGATCAGCCGGCCGCCGAAATACGCCATGATGTCCGCCCCCCAGACGACCGCGTAGAGCCAGAGAATCGCGGGCAGGCCGTAAGCGGGGCTGCCGCGCAGCAAGACAGGACTCACCACGATCGCCCCGGCGTAAACGATGCCCGCGCCCGACCAGAAACGCGCACGCGGGTCGGGGCCGGCGACAAGTCCGGTGAGGACGGCCCCGACGGCGAGCGCGGCGAGCGCCTCCCTCGCCGCGCCGTGCAAGGCGAAAGGCGAGAGCGCGACGAGCGTCAGGGCGCCGATCGCGAGCCGCGCCGGCAAGCGCTCGCCGCCGATCAGCGTCTGCCATTCCCACAAGACCATCGCCGAGGCGAGGAGCCAGAACGCGAGAAACCAAAAGCCGCCCGCCCATGCCGCGACCAGGGCGGCGGCCATCAGCGTCACGCCGGCGGCGGCGCGCAGCGGCAGGTCGGCGCCGAACCGGCCGGGCGATGATCCCGCGCCGGTCAGAGGACTTTGCGCGGGTTCAGGCATCGCGCGCCCTCACGAAGCCGATTTGACCGGCGCCGGCGCGCTCGCGCCGCCGTAACGCCGCTCGCGCGCCGCGAACTGCGCCAGCGCGGACTCGAATGCGGCGTGGTCGAAATCGGGCCAATGGATCGGCAGAAAGACCAACTCCGCATAAGCCGCCTGCCAGAGCAGAAAATTCGACAGACGCTGCTCGCCCGAGGTGCGGATGATGAGGTCGGGATCGGGAATGCCCGCGGCGCTGAGCCGCATCGCGAAAAGATCCGCGTCGATCGCCTCCGGATCGAGCTTGCCCTCGGCCGCCTGACGCGCCAGGCTGCGCGCCGCCTCCACGATCTCCTGCCGCGCGCCGTAGTTGAAGGCGACGACGAGCGTCAGGCCGCGGTTGCCTGCGGTCAGCGTCTCCGCTTCGTCGAGCAGCGCCGCGATGTCGGCGGAAAGCCCCGCGCGCAGGCCGATCACGCGCACCCGCACGTCGTTGCGATGAAGATCGGCCAGATCGTTGCGGATGTAACGTTTGAGAAGCCCCATCAGCATGGCGACCTCTTCGGCCGGCCGGCTCCAATTCTCCGAGGAGAAACTATAGATCGTCAAATAGGGGATGCCGAAATCGATGGCCGAGCGCACCGTTCGGCGCACCGCCTCGACGCCGCGCCGATGACCCTCGAAACGCGGCAGGCCGCGCGCCTGGGCCCAGCGCCCGTTGCCGTCCATGATGATGGCGACGTGCTCGGGCTCGCGGCGATCGGCGGAGAAGCGGGGCGTTTCGATCGGGGACGACGACATGCGGGGTGGCCTCGGCAGGGGCGCGACGCGACTAGACCTGCATGATT
This sequence comes from uncultured Alphaproteobacteria bacterium, assembly GCA_963842835.1. Classification (GTDB taxonomy): domain Bacteria; phylum Pseudomonadota; class Alphaproteobacteria; order Rhizobiales; family Beijerinckiaceae; genus Roseiarcus. The sequence continues at coordinate 199,458 of CAWJIB010000005.1, forward strand.
TCCTTTTCTTTCGTCGCGAGCAAGACGTCGATTTCTCCGATCGCCTGGTCGGTCGCCTTTTGCACTTCGGCCTCGTGGCGCTTTTCGTCGTCCTCGGAGATCGCGTGCTCCTTGAGCAGTTTCTTGAGCACGTCGAGCCCGTCGCGGCGGACATGACGCACGGCGACGCGCGCGTCCTCGCTGTATTTGTGGGCGACCTTGACCATCTCCTTGCGGCGCTGCTCGTTGAGCTCGGGAATGCGGATGCGCAACGTCGTGCCCTCGATCGTCGGGCTGAGGCCGAGATTGGAGTCGCGGATCGCCTTGTCCACCGCCTGGACCATCCCCTTGTCCCAAACCGAGACGGACAAAGCGCGCGGCTCGGGCACGCTGATCGTCGCCACCTGATTGAGCGGCATGCGCTGCCCATAGGCCTCGACGTGGACGGGTTCGAGCAGGCTGGCACTCGCCCGCCCGGTGCGCAAGCCGCCCAGTTCGTGTTGGAGCGTCGCCTGCGCGCCCTGCATGCGGCGCTTGAGGTCGGCGAGATCGAAATTCGGCAAGGACGCCATCGTTGGACCCATATCTCTGGTTAGACGGACATTTATGTCGGCGGGGCCGCCGCGGCGGCCGATTCGGAGCGCGCCCCAGGGGCGCGCGAGCCCCCCTGATAGCATAGGTTGCGGCGCGTGACAGCGGGGAGCCGCCGCGCCGGCTGCAGGCGCCGCGTTCGACCGGGCGCGCCTTCAGCGGCCTTGCGCCGCGGCCGCCCCGATCGCCTGCTTTTCGCGCCGCGCCGCCTGGGCCATCGCCACGAGCGCCGCCTGGCCCTCCGGCTGGATGAGCCCGGCCGACATGATGAGCTTGGCCGCATCGTCCGGCGTCATCGGCAGCTCGATGATGTCGGCGGTCGGCACGAAGAAGTAGAAGCCCGTCGTCGGGTTGGGCGTGCACGGCAGGAACACCGACGTCATGCCGCTGGCCGGCAGGACGTCAGCGACGACCTGGGCGGGTTCGGAGGAAATGAACACCACCGACCACGAGCCCTTGAGCGGAAACTCGACCAGCCCGACCTTGCGAAAATGCGTGCCGCCCTGGCTGAACAGCGTTTCGAATATCTGCTTCACGCTCTTGTAGATGCCGCGCACCACCGGCGTGCGATCGACCATCGCCTCGCCGACGTTCACCAGCGTGCGGCCGGCGATATTGGCGGCGAGGAAGCCGAGCAAGGTGAGGCCGATGACCACGATGACGACGCCGAAGCCGGGGACGTGGAACGGCAGATAGGAATCGGGCCAAAGGCTCGCAGGGGCCAGCGGCTTGACCCAATTGTCGACGGTGTCGACGAACCACCAGGCGATGTAAGCGGTGACCGCGACCGGGCCGAAAACCACCAGCCCGGTGAAGAACCAGGATCGCAGGCGGGCGGCGAGCGAGCGGTGGAACTCGCCGCCAGGCTTGGGCTCTGAGGTCATCGTCGCTCTCGCAGGAGGGGGCGCGGCGAACATGGCCGCTCGAGCCGGCAAAAGCAAGGCGCGAGCGCGCCGCCGGCCTATTCGACCGTCACGGATTTGGCCAGATTGCGCGGCTGGTCGGCGTCTTTGCCCATGATGACGGCGGTGTGATAGGCGAGCATCTGCACCGGCGCGGCGTAGACGATCGGCGCGAAGGACGCGCCCATGTCGGGCATGGCGAGGAAGCTTTCGAGGTCGAGCGCCGCCTCCTCGGCGGCGTGGCGTTCGCCGATCAGGATGATGCGCCCGCCGCGCGCGGCGACTTCCTGCATGTTGGAGACGGTCTTTTCGAACACCGCATCTTTCGGCGCGATGACGATCACCGGCATGTCCTCGTCGATGAGCGCGATCGGCCCGTGCTTCAATTCGCCCGCCGCGTAGCCCTCGGCGTGGATGTAGCTGAGCTCCTTGAGCTTGAGCGCGCCTTCCAGCGCCAGGGGATAGGCGGTTCCGCGGCCGAGATAGAGCACGTCGCGCGCGCGAGCGAGCTTGTGGGCGATCTGCTCCACGGCGGGCTCGAGCTTCAGCGCCTGAGCGAGCAGGCCGGGCGTGGCGACGAGTTCGCCCACCAGCGCGGCTTCTTCGGCCTCGCCGAGCGCGCCGCGGGCGCGAGCGAGGCCGAGCGCCAGGCACGCCATCGCCGCGAGCTGGCAGGTGAAGGCCTTGGTCGAGGCGACGCCGATCTCCGGGCCGGCCAGGGTCGGCGCGGCGGCGTCGGCGAGCCGCGCGATGCTGGACGTCGGCACGTTGACGACGCCGAGGGTCTTGGCGCCCTGCTCCCTAGCGTAGCGCAGCGAGGCGAGCGTGTCGGCGGTTTCGCCCGATTGCGAGACGAAGATCGTTAGGCCGCCCTGTTCGACCGGCGCCTCGCGATAGCGATATTCCGAGGCGACGTCGATCTCGACCGGCAGGCGGGCGAAACGTTCGATCCAATATTTGCCGACCAGGCCGGCCATGTAGGCGGTGCCGCAGCCGACGATCGAAACCCGCGAAATCCGCTCGGGATCGGCGGGCCAGGCGAACGGGCGCAGACGCTGCGCGCCCATGTCGAGGTAATGGGCGAGCGTATGCCCGACCACTTCCGGCTGCTCGTGAATCTCCTTGGCCATGAAGTGGCGATAATTGCCCCTTTCCACGAGCAATCCGCCCGCGGGGCTGCGAATGACGCGGCGCTTGACGATTTGGTCCGAGGAATCGTGGAACTCGGCGCCCTCGCGCGTCACCGCCACCCAATCGCCCTCCTCGAGATAGACGACGCGGTCGGTGAAGGGCGCGAGCGCGAGCGCGTCCGAGCCCAGATACATCTCGCCTTCGCCGTAGCCGACCGCCAGCGGAGCGCCCTGGCGCGCGCCGATCAGCAGATTGTCCTCGCCCTCGAAGAGATAGACCAGCGCGAAGGCGCCGCGCAGGCGCTTCAGCGCCGCCGCCACCGCCTCCGCCGGACGCTTGCCCGCCGCCATTTCGTCCTCGACGAGAAAGGCCGCGACTTCCGAATCGGTCTCGGTCGCCAAGCGATGGCCCTTGGCGATCAGCTCCTCGCGCAGGGCCTTGAAGTTCTCGATGATGCCGTTGTGGACGACGGCGACGCGGCCGCTGGCGTGCGGATGGGCGTTGAGCTCCGTCGGCTTGCCGTGCGTCGCCCAGCGCGTGTGGCCGATGCCGATGTCACCCGCGAGCGGAAAGGCATCGAGGCGCGCCTCGAGATTCCTCAGCTTGCCCTCGGCGCGCAGCCGCGTCAGCCGGCCGTTTTCCAGCGTCGCGATTCCCGCCGAGTCGTAGCCGCGATATTCGAGCCGCTTCAAAGCGGCGAGGATGTCCCCCGCCACCGGCTTAGCGCCGAGAATGCCTACGATGCCGCACATCGTCCCGTCCGTTTTTGACGCCCCCAATCGAGGGCTTGCAAGCGTTAGGCCATCCCGAGGGCGGCCCTCAAGTCACGTTGGGTAACGGAATGTGAAGGCGACAGCGGGCGAACGCCGTGATCGCGCTTCACGCGTGTCCCTTCCCCTTCTTCCGCTCCCGGAACGCCTTGGCCCAACCCGGCTTCGTCATCTGATGGCCGCGCGCGACGGCGAGGGCGTCGGGTTCGACGTCCTTCGTCACCACCGAGCCCGAGCCGACATAGGCGCCCTCCCCGATCGTCACCGGCGCGACGAGGGCCGAATTGGAGCCGATGAAGGCGCCGGCGCCGATGTCGGTCTTGTATTTGGAGAAGCCGTCGTAATTGCAGGTGATGGTTCCCGCGCCGATATTGGCGCCCGCGCCGACCCGCGCGTCGCCGATATAGCTCAAGTGATTGACTTTCGCCCCCGCCTCGATCGTCGACGCCTTGATCTCGACGAAATTGCCGACTTTGGCCTTTTGCGCGATCTCGGCGCCGGGGCGCAGGCGCGCATAGGGTCCAATCGAGGCGTGCGAGGCGACGTGGGCGCCTTCGAGATGGGAGAAGGCGTGAATCACGGCGCCGTCGTCGATGGTCACGCCCTTGCCGATGACGACATGCGGCTCGATGACGACGTCGCGGCCGATTTTCGTATCCATCGACAGGAACACCGTCTCCGGCGCGATCAGCGTCGCGCCCTCGATCATGGCGCGGCGGCGCAAGCGACGCTGCATCGCGGCCTCCGCAGCCGCGAGCTGGACGCGATCGTTGACCCCCATCACTTCGTCCTCGGGCGCCATCCGCGCCTCGGCGATCAGGCCGCGCCGCCGGGCGATCTCGACGAGATCGGTCAGATAGAACTCGCGTTGCGCATTGTCGCAGCCGATCGTCTCGAGCATGGCGAGCGCCTCGGCGCCGGCGAAGGCCATCGGCCCGGCGTTGCAGCGGCGGACCGCGCGTTCCCCAGGGCTCGCGTCCTTGTGCTCGCGAATGGCGGTAAGGCGCCCCTCGCTTTCGATCAGCCGGCCGTAGCCGGTCGGGTCGGCCGCCTCGAAGCCGAGAACGACGAGCCCGGCGCCCTGGGCGAGCCCTTCGCGCAAGGCGCTGAGCGTCGGCGCCGAAATCAGCGGAATATCGGCATAGGTGATGAGGATATCGTCATAGCCGCGCGCGATCGCCGCGCGCGCCGCGAGCGTCGCATGCGCGGTGCCCTTGCGTTCGCTCTGCACGAAGACTTCCGCGCCCGGCGCGCATTTCAGCGCCTCGGCGGCGACGTCGTCGCGATTCGGCCCGACGACGACCGCGATTTGCTCCGCGCCGGCGCCGGCGAGGGCGTCGAGCGCATGGGCGAGCATGGCGCGCCCGGCGATCTCGTGCAGCGCCTTGGGCCGCGCCGAGCGCATGCGCACGCCCTCGCCCGCCGCCAGCGCGATGCCCAGGCAGGTCCGGCGCGGCGGCGTCCCCGTCGGATGCGGCGCCTTCATCGATCTCTCCTCGTCACGTTCGCTCGGCTCGGGCGTCGCCGGAGCCTCGTCCGCCAAGCGCTTATCAGGCTTTTGTAAATCAGTCGAAAATCGGCTCGCGCGGCGCCCGAATAGGTTATAGAAGGAGCGCCGCGCGACGCCCATTCTACGCAAAAACCTGCGTATGAGTACCGTTAAGCGATTGATATTGATTGCGGTTTAAGGAAGCAAAGCGCCCTCTCGCCGGCGGACTTGCCAGGCGCGCGGAACGATGTGCGAAGCGCGAACGAAGAGCGTCATGGCAAGCAGCCCGAGACGGGATTTCCTCAAATTGGCCTTCGCCGGCGCGCTCGCCGCCGCGGGCGCTGCGCTCGAAAGCGCGCGCGCGAGCGCCGAACCCCTGGATCCGCCGAGCCCGTTCGCGCCGGACAACGTGCTCGACATGGCGCGCGAACTCGCCAAGTCGCCCTTCAAGGCGCCCAAGTCGACGCTGCCCGACGTCTTCTCCAGTCTCAATTTTGAGCAATATTCCGCGATTCGGCGCAATCCGGGTTCGGCGGTGTGGAGCGACGAAAAATCCGGCTTCGCGCTCGAACCGCTGCACCGCGGCTTCATTTTCACTGCGCCCGTGCAGCTGCACATCGTCGAAAACGGTCAGGCGCGGCGACTGATTTACGACCGCGCCGCTTACGACTTCGGCAAACTGCAACCGCCGGCCGATCTGCCCGATCTCGGTTTTTCCGGCGTGCGCGTGCTCAAGGCGGCTCCCGGCCAGGGATGGCTGGACCTGGCGATCTTCCAGGGCGCGACATTTTTTCGCAGCCTCGCGCGCGGCCAGACCTACGGCGTCAACGCGCGCGGCCTGTCGATCCGCACCGGCGACGCGCAGGGCGAGGAATTTCCGCTATTCCGCGCGCTGTGGATCGAAAAGCCGAGCCCGGCGTCGGACGCCCTTACCATTCACGCGCTGCTCGATTCGGCGAGCCTGACCGGGGCCTTTCATTTCACCCTGCGGCCGGGCGACGCCACGATCATCGACACCGAACTCACGCTGGTGGCGCGCGTCGCGGTCGATCATCTCGGCCTCGGCGCGATGACGGCGACTTATGTCTTCGGCGCGCTCGATCATCGCCACAGCGAGGATGTGCGCCCCGCCGTCTACGACATCGGCGGATTGCAGATCCTCACCGGCGCCGGCGAATGGTTGTGGCGTCCGATCGCCAATCGCGACACCTTGCAGATTTCCGCGTTCGGCGACATGAATCCGCGCGGCTTCGGCTTTCTCCAGCGAGCGCGCGTCTTCGACGCCTTCTACGACGATGACGCCCATTGGGAACTGCGCCCCTCGCTATGGATCGAGCCGATCGGCGACTGGGGCGAGGGCGAAGTGATTCTGCTCGAAATTCCCTCCGATTCGGAAAACAACGACAACATTATCGCGCAATGGCGACCCAAGGCGGACCTCGCCGAGGGCGCGACGATCTCGTTCGCTTATCGCCAGTTCTGGTGCTGGACGCCGCCCGCGCGCCCCAATCTGGCGACAGTCGCGAGTTCGCGCGCCGGCAAACTCGGCAAGCGCCGGCGCTTCATCGTCGAATTCGTCGCCGATCTCTTCGGCGACCCGCAGAAGGCGGCCGAAGTGAGCGCTTCGATCGAGGCCGCGCCGGGGCGGATCGTCGCAAGCCGCCTCTACGCCTACAAGGAGCGACGTTCCGTCCGCGTGGTCTTCGATCTCGATCCCGGATCGGAATCCTATTCCGAATTGCGCCTCGTCCTCAAGGCGGCCGATCAACCCGTCAGCGAGACATGGCTCTATCGATGGACATCCTGACAACGCCGGCCCTCGCGGCGCAGGCGACGCCGCGCGAGGCGCCGCTGGCGATGCCCGTTCAATCGCTGCGGCGATTCAGCCGCGCCGAGCGGCGCGCATGGGCGGCGCCGCAACTCGCCAAGACGCCCTGGCTGGCGCGGCTGTTCGTCTTCGGCGGCGCGGCGGCGCTCACGTTCTATGGCGCGCGCGAGATGTATGGGGTCGTCGAAGTTGGCGAAGTGACGCCGCTCGAATGGGCGCTCGTCGTGCTCTTCGTCGTCAATTTCTCCTGGATCGCTCTCGCCTTCACCTCGAGCGTGTTCGGCTTCGGCTGGCTGCTCGCAAAGGCGCCGCGCCTGGGGCCTCTGCCCCGCCGCCTCGAGGCGAAGACGGCGATCGTCATGCCGATTTACAACGAGGCGCCCTCCCGGGTCTTCTCGGCGGTGCAAGCGATCTGCGAAGACGTCGCGGCGACCGGCCTCGGCGACGCCTTCGATTATTTCTTCCTCTCCGACACCACCGACGCGAACATCTGGATCGCCGAGGAGCGCGCGCTGCTGGCGATGCGCGAGCGCTTGCCCGGCGCGCGGATCTATTACCGTCGCCGTCGCAAGAACGTCAGCCGCAAGGCCGGCAATATCGCCGATTTCGTCATGCGCTGGGGGGCCGCCTATCCGCAGATGGTCGTGCTCGACGCCGACAGTCTGATGACCGCCGACACGATCGTGCGTCTGGCCGCGGCGATGGAGGCCGATCCCGACGCCGGAATCATTCAGAGCCTGCCGCTGATCGTCAACCGCAACACGCTGTTCGCCAGGCTGCAGCAATTCGCCGCGCGCATCGCCGGGCCGATCATCGCGGCGGGCCTGGCCGCCTGGAGCGGGCGCGACGGCAATTACTGGGGCCACAACGCGATCATCCGCACGCGCGCCTTCGCCGATCATTGCGGTCTGCCCGATCTGGCGGGACGTCCGCCTTTCGGCGGCCATATCCTCAGCCACGATTTCGTCGAGGCGGCGCTGATCCGCCGGGCCGGCTACGCCGTCTACATGCTGCCCACGCTCGGCGGTTCGTTCGAGGAGAGCCCGCCGTCGCTGATCGATCTGGCTGCGCGCGACCGGCGCTGGTGCCAGGGCAATCTGCAGCACATCCGCGTGCTGCCGAGCAAAGGCTTCGTCCTCGCCTCCCGCCAGCATTTCCTGACGGGGATCATGAGCTACCTCGCCTCGCCCTTTTGGATGGCGCAATTGCTCATCGGCATCGTGCTGGTGCTGCAATCCAAATATATTCGGCCAGAATATTTCACCGCCGATTTCTCGCTCTTCCCGGCCTGGCCGCGTTTCGACTACGAGCGCGCGTTGCGCCTGTTCGAGTTGACGATCGCGGTGCTGCTAGCGCCCAAGATTCTCGGAATGATCGCCGCCCTGATCGACGCGCCGACGCGACGGGGCTGCGGCGGGGCGATCCGGCTGGTCCTTTCCACGCTGATCGAGATCGTCATTTCCGCCGCGCTGGCGTCGATCATGATGGTGATCCAATCGGGCGCGGTGCTGCAGATTCTTTCGGGGCGCGACACCGGCTGGAGCCCGCAACGCCGCGACGACGGCTCGATCCCCTTCTCCAGCATCGTGCGCCGGCATCGCGCGCACACCGCGCTCGGGCTCGTCACTCTGTTCGCCGCCGGCCTGATTTCGCCCTCGCTCGTCATCTGGATGTCGCCGACGATCGCGGGCCTGATCCTGTCGATCCCACTCTCCTGGGCGAGCGGCCAGCTGTGGATCGGCGTCGGGCTGCGCCGCCTTGGCCTGCTCACGACTCCCGAAGAGACCGATACGCCGCCAATTGTGGCGAGGGCCAACGCGCTGGCCGACGAACTCGCCCTCACCGGCCACGACAAGGACGACGGCCTGCGCGCCATCGCCGCCGACGCCGCTATCCGCCAGAGCCACGAAATGTTCCTGCCCGACGCCGGCCGTCACCGGCGCGGCGAGATCGACGTCGACGAAGCGGTCGCGACGGCCAAGCTCAACGATGCGCGCTCGGTCGAGGAAGCGTGCGCCTGGCTCAAGCCCAAGGAGCGCCTCGCGGTGCTCAACGACCGCGCCTTGATCGCCCTACTCGCTCGCCTTCCCGCCCGAACCGAACCGCTCGCCGAGGCGGAGGCGGGCGCAGCGACGGCGCTTGGGAGCGCGGGCGATCACGGCCTCTGATCGCGCCGCCAGGGACGATCGAATAGCCCAAACGCCAGCAGCCCCGCGGCGAAGCCGCCGACATGGGCGATCCAGGCGATCGGCGCCTCCGAAGCGCCGAGCGCTTGCGCGCCCGCGCCGAACACGAAATTGGTGGCCATCCAGATCACGATGAATATGACGGCGCGGCGCTGGCTCAACAATTGGCGTAGATTTGGCACAGGCCTCGCGTCGCCGGCCTCGATCGCCAACCGGGACAAATCCTGCGGGCCGCCGAGCGGCGCGCCAGGCTGGAAAATAAACCGCGCCGCCGCGGCCATCAGCCCGGAATCGGCCGCCGAGGCGCCGATCAGCGGGGAAAAATCCATCGGGTCGGCGGCCCAGTGCGCGAGTGCGCCCGCCGCCGCGGTCATCGCGAAAAACGCGAGGAACCGGCCCGAGCCGAAGCGGCGCGCGACCGGCGGCCCGAAGGCGATCAGCCAGATCGAATTGACGACGACATGCGTCCAGGAGCCGTGCAACAGGGCGTAGGTGAAGAGCGTCCAGATCTTCGCTCCGCCCTCCAGCGCCTTGTAGTGGCGAAGCATCGCGGCCTGTTCCAGCGCGCTCGGGTCGGTGTTGACGCGCGCCAGCAGCCCGGCGAGCCGATCCGGCCAGATCGAAAGCGTAAGCCGCCCGGGCAGGAAGGCGAGATCGCGCACCACGGCGTCCTGCGTCGCTGCGCCCATTTGGGTCAGGACGGCATGAATCGCGAGCAGCGCCGCGACGAGCGCGACGACGACGAACGGCACGAAGAACATCGGCTCGCGCCTTTTCGCGTCGTCGGAAACGGGAAAATCGGTCATCGACGGCGAACTCGCGCATTGGGCGCCGCTTGGTTAGCATTATCGCGTCGGTCTGGCGATGCGAAACGCTTAAGGCTGGGGCGAGGGCCGCAAATGGAAAGGGAGAGCCCGGAGCGAGGCTCTCCCTAATCCTTTCGACCGTCCGAGTCGGGGCCGTCAGGCGGGAGCGCGCCGTCGGACTTGCCGCTCGCCCCCGCCGCGTCCGACGCGGCGAGTTCGTTTCGTCAACGCCGGCACTATGCCCGGCGAGCGGTCCCGGCGCAACGCGATCCTTAGCTTAATGTTAACGGCGGAGCGGACTCCGGCTCGAAGCCTTGCCCCGCGCTGGCACGCAGCCTGCTTGCTTACGCTACGTTCGCCGAAAACGGCCGAAGCGTGCCGTTTTCGCACAGGCGCCGCGGAGAGCCGAAGAGGAGTCCGCAGTGAAACTGGCCGCCAGTCAACAGCTCTACGCCTATTGGAACGAATTGCGCGGCGCGCGCAGCGCGCCGGAGCGCAACGATATCGATCCCGGCGCCATTCGCGGCGTTCTCGCCGACACGTTCATCCTCGAGTTCGACGAGGGGCGCGCGTTTCCCATGCGCATCGTCGGCACGCGGACGAACGCGCTCTTCCTCAGGGAATTGCGCGGAGCGCCGTTTCTCGACCTGTGGCGCGAGGCGGACCAGAAAGAGACCTGCGCCATCCTCGCCAGCGTCGCCGGCGAGGCCCAGCCGTTCCTGATCGGCGCGACCGGGACGCCGCTGGGCTTCGCGGCCGTCGACATCGAGATTTTGCTGCTGCCGCTTCGCCACCACGGCGACACCCATTCGCGCATCTTGGGCTGCTGCGCGCCCAGCGCCGCGCCGCGTTGGCTCGGCCTAGTCGCCGTCGAATCCCTGGCGCTGCTGACGCTCCGGGCGCTCGGAACGGGCGAGCGCGGCCCCCACGAGCAACCCCGAGGGCCCGCGCGACCGCACGATTTCGGGCGCGCGCCGCGCATTCCTCGTCATGGACATCTTTTTCATTATTCCGCAAACCGCTAACGCCCTCGGAGCGTCGGCGATTGGCCCCGGAGTAATCGTCCGTTAACCGCGACGGCATTACAATTGTGCGGTTGCATCGTCATGCGACTAACGAACGTTTAGTGTGGGCCGTTCTTCATGAGCGATATGGCGGAATGCAGGAGTACGCCGGCGTGAGAGCGGCCGCAGCATTCGCGATCGACGCGGGACGCCATGAACGACGGCGCCATCAGCGCGTCAAAGTGCGCCTGACCGGCCAATTCATGCGCCAAGACCGGCGGGAGTTTCCCTGCGCGACGATCGACGTGTCGCCCGGCGGCATCGCCTTCGAGGCCGAAGCGAGCGGCGAAATCGGCGAGCGAATTATCGCCTATCTTAACCAAATCGGCCGCGTCGAGGGAACGGTGGCCCGCCATTTCTACGGCGGTTTCGCGATCCAGATGAAACTGCCGCCGCTGAAGCGCGAGAAGCTCGCGGATCAGCTGACTTGGCTGGCCAATCGGCAGGTCCTCGGCATGCCCGAGGATCGGCGCCACGAACGCATCGCGCCGCGCGATCGGAACACGACTTTGACCCTGCCGGGCGGGCGCGAGCACCTCGCCCAAATCATCGACGTCTCGCGTTCCGGCGCGGCGCTCGCCATCGACGTGACGCCGCCGATCGGCACCCCGGTCACCGTGGGCTCGCGGCCGGCGCAAGTCGTCCGTCAGTTCAGCGGCGGCCTCGCGGTCGAATTCAACCGATTGATTCCGGCCGAGATGTTCGACGACGACATCAGGCTTTGATCGCCCCCGCGCTGGCGCGGGCCCTCGCGATCGGGACGCGCCGGATCGGCGATACCTTCGCGCTTTCCCGCACGCGCCGCCATAAAGGCGCCGAGTTCGTCGTTCCCGCCCCGGCGTTGGCAACTGCAAGTCCCGTTCGCTAGAATTGCGTGATTTTCTTTTGCTCGGTGGCAGGAGAGCGTCGCTATCCTCATCCTGCGAAACGCAATCGGGGACGATGATGTTTTGGGCGCGCGTCAGGATCTATGCGAGGGCGGCGAGGCTCGCACGCGTGATGTCGGCGGTTCAATCGACGCCTGTCGTCAGGCCTTTCGCCGCGAGGCCTTACGCGTCCCTCGGCCCGGCGGAGGCTCGCCTTTAAGACCCACGCGAACCCCAAAGCTTCGAAGCCGAACCTGTCCCCGGGTTCCGCTTCGCCTCGGGGCCGGCCTTATCCAAGGCCGGCCTCTTTTTTTCAGCCGATCGCGACGAGCCCGGCCGCGAAGCGCCGCCAATTGTCGACGTAGCGGGCCGCCGATCGCGTCAAGCCTGCGACGGCGCCCTCGTCGAGCGTGCGCGCGACCTTCGCCGGCGAGCCGACGATCAGCGAATAGTCGGGAAATTCCTTGCGTTCGGTGACGAGCGCGCCGGCGCCGACGAGGCAGCCCCGGCCGATTTTCGCGCCGTTGAGAATGATCGCGCCGATGCCGACGAGCGCGCCGGCCCCGATCGTGCAGCCGTGCAGGATCGCGTTGTGGCCGATCGTGCAATCCTCGCCGATATCGAGGGGGAAACCGGGATCGGTGTGCAGCGTCGCGCCTTCCTGGATGTTGGCGCGCGCGCCGATCGAAATCCTTTCGTTGTCGCCGCGAAGGGTCGCGCCGAACCACACGCTGCAATCCTCGCCGAGCACGACGTCGCCGATGACGCTGGCGTTGGGCGCGATCCAAAATCGGCCGGCGGCGGGCAGGACGGGTCGGCGTTCGTTGAGGGCGTAAATTGGCATGGCGGCGGGCTCCGGCGCGGAAAAAGCCGGATATAGCGCAGCGCGCGCGCGCGGCCTATCCCGCGCGCGACGTCGCGAGCGCGCGACGGCCTCACTTCGCCCGCGCCGCCGCGCTACAATCATTGGCGATCGCGCGGCGATTCGCGGGGACTTTCCAGCCGCGCGCGATCCTGGGCGATGATCGGCGTGCGCCGTCGAGATCGCGCGCGAAGAATTTTGGAGGCCCCAAGGTGCGCTTTGGCTCCTCGACGCTGCTGATCGGGCTCGGCGTCCTCGCGCTCGCGGGCGTCGCCGCGATCGCCCTCGCGCCGCGGTTCCGCGCGCACGAGGCGCCGCGCTCCGTCGCGGTCACGCTTGGCGCCGAGCGGCTCACCGTGTCGAGCGCGTATCTCAAGCCGAACGCGCGCCAGGACGGCGCCACGGACGCGCTCGATCTGGCCGCCTTCTTTCCCGGTTTCTCGCCGGCCGGCGATTTGAGCGATGTGACCGCGGGCGCCGACCTTGCCGAGCGCTTCACGCGCATCGTTTTCGTAACGGCCAAGCCGAGCAACTCGAGCCTCGATCCGGCCGAGCGGCCCGCCAAGCTCTACCAGCGCTTCCTCGAGGAGAATTCCTGGAGCCATCCCGGCGGGCTCGTCGCGCGCGCGTTCGTCGACGGCAGTCCGTTCGAGGGCGACGAACTCTATTACGTCGCGCCCGAGGGACGCGAATTCGCCGCCCGCTGCCGGCGTCCCGACCCCGAGCGCAAGACGCCGAACACCTGCATCTACGACTTCCGGCTCGGCGATCTCGATGTCGAGATGCGCTTTTCCGCGGCGCTGCTCGCCGAGTGGGCGACTCTCAAGGCGGGCGTGCGCGGCCTCATCGAGGCCGCGCGGCGTTGACGATCACAAATCCTCGAGATCGTAATCGAGAATCGCCATTTGCAGCGTGAAGGTCTTGCCGGCGGGATCGTCGGCGGAAATGACGCCGAGGAAATCGTCGCCGCTGTTGAGTTCGACCGAGTCCGTCTTCTTGAGGCGTCCGACGACCCTGAGCTTGTCGTTCTCGAACAGGCGGCGCAGATAGTCCTGGATCACCGCACGCTCGACGGGAATCTTCATCTCGAACGAGAACGAGCGGTCGCCGTCTTCGTCGTCCACCGCGATCGCGCCGATCTTGCGTTCGCCCAGCGACACCTCCGCCGCGTCGCGCCCGCGGGAACTCGCAGTCACGCCCAATGTCGGCGCGCCGAACGACCGGCGCAGATGCGCCCGCAACTTGAGAATTTCTTCCTTATCCATCAACGCGCCTCGATCCTCTGGCCGGGGCGAGCCTTTGCCACGAAAGGCCCCTCGCCCGCAAGCACCGAGCGGCGGAACTCGCGAAAAGCGACGAGCCGATCTTTGCGAGACTCGGCATTAAACGTCGACGGCCTTATCCGCGAGAATCTGGTTCATGTCGCGCGCCGGCTCTGCGCAGCCGGCCTCGCCGACGATGCGCGCGGGAACGCCCGCGACCGTCTTGTTGTGCGGCACCGAGGCGAGCACGACCGAGCCCGCCGCGACGCGCGCGCAATGGCCGACTTCGATATTGCCGAGGATTTTCGCGCCCGCTCCGATCAGCACGCCCCAGCGGATCTTCGGATGACGGTCGCCGGTCTCCTTACCGGTGCCGCCCAGGGTGACGCCCTGCAGGATCGATACGTCGTCGTCGATGACCGTCGTCTCCCCGACCACCAGACCCGTCGCGTGATCGAGAAAGATTCCTTTGCCGATGCGCGCGGCCGGATTGATATCGACGCCGAAAGCCGCCGAGACGCGGCTCTGCAGATAGAGCGCGAAATCGCGCCGGCCCGAGCGCAACAACGCGTGGGCGAGCCGATAGGCCTGCAAGGCGTGGAAGCCCTTGAAATAGAGCAGCGGCTCCATCAGCCGGAGGCAGGCCGGATCGCGGTCCAGCACCGCGATGATGTCGGCGCGGAAAGCCTCGCCGATCGAGGAATCGCGGGAAACGACGTCTTCATAGACCTGGCGGATCAGCGCGCTCGGCGCATCGGCGTGATCGAGACGCTCGGCGACGCGATGAACGATCGCGCCCTCCAGCGTGTCATGATTGAGGATCGCCGTCATGAGGAAGGACGCCAAGGCCGGATCGTTGCGCGCCGCCTCCTCCGCCTCGATACGGATGCGCGCGAAGATTGGATCGTTGCGGCCGAGCCCGACCAGACGGGCGGTTGAACCATGCGCCATCGCAGCCTCCGGCGTTACCAAAAGAAGAAGTTAGCACGAAAACGTCGGGCGTCGAAATAGACCCGCCGGCGGCTCAGCCCCGCTCGCCTTGCCCCGCGAGCGCGGCGCGGTCCGGCCACATGCGCGCGAAGATTTCGTCGCGTTTGACCCAGCGATGCCATGCGACCGCCGCCAGATGAAGCGCGAGAATCGCGCCGATTGTCCAGGCGAGCCGATAGTGCGCCTGGCCGGCCCAATGCGCGAGCGCCTTGTCCTGCGGCGCGAAATTGGGCCAGGCGAACAGGCCGAACCACGACAGCTCGTGGCCGCCAGCCGCCGAATTGACGTAGCCGCTGACGGGAAGCGCGATCATCAGCGCGTAGAGCGCGAAATGGGCGGCGTGCGCGGCCGCGCGCGTCGAGGCCGGCAGCGCCGCGGCATAGGACGGCGCGCCGGCGACGGCGCGATAGCCGATCCGTAGGACGCCCAGGACCACCGCGCTCATGCCGAGAGATTTGTGCAGCGTCAGCAATTCGACGCGCGGCGACGTGTGCGGCGGCAGCAACGACGCGGTGACGCCGATGACGATGGCGAGAAGGATCACCGCCGCCATGATCCAGTGAAACGCCCGCTGCAGGGCGTCATAGGATTGAGGAATCGGCCTTGCGGCCATGGCCGGGCCCCGCTGCGCGCGACCCCGATCGGCCGCGCTTTCGCCGGCGGCGATATCGCGTCAACTCGACAAAAATGCGGCGCGCCGACGCGGGCCGACCCGCCTCGTCAGTCGATGATGGCGACGGCCCGCGTCCAGCCGGCGGAGGCCCGCTCGATCTTGACGGGAAAGCACGAGACCGTGAATCCGGTCGAGGGCAGCGCTTCGAGATTATGCAGTTTCTCGATATGGCAATAGCCGATATGCCGCCCGGCCTTGTGCCCCTCCCAGATCAGCGAGGCGTCGTGCGTCTGCGCGTAGCGCTTGGCGGTATGGACGAACGGCGCGTCCCAGCTCCAGCCGTCGATGCCGGTCAGGCGCACGCCGCGCTCGAGCAGATAGAGCGTCGCCGCCGCCCCCATGCCGCAGCCCGAGGCGACATAGTCGGGGCGGCCGTATTTCGCGCCGGCGCTGGTGTTGACCAGCACGATGTCGAGCGGCCTCAGCGTATGGCCGATGCGCTTCAACTCCGCCTCGACGTCGGCGGCGGTCGCGACATAGCCGTCGGGGAAATGGCGGAAGTCGAGCTTCACCCCGCTCTGGAAGCACCATTCGAGCGGCACTTCGTCGATCGTCGCCGAGCGCTCGCCATTGTTCATGGTGGGATGAAAATGCCAGGGCGCATCGAGGTGCGTGCCGTTGTGCGTCGAGAGCTGAACGCGCTCGACCGCCCAGCCCTGCCCGTCCGGCAGATCCTCGGCCTTCAGTCCGGGAAAGAACGGCAAAATCTGCGGCAGGCTCTGCTTGTGATCGATGTATTCGATCTTGGGCCCATGTCCCGGCGGATCGGCCGCGACGTCGTTTTGCAGCGGCACGGAAATGTCGATCAGGCGACGCGTCATTTCTTGTTCCTCCCTCGGCCGGCTTCGGCGCTCGGATCAGCGCGGGCTCTGGCGCAGCACCTTGTTGCGCAGGACGCCTATTCTTTCCACTTCGAGCTCGATCACGTCGCCGCTTTCGAGAAACCGGCCTGTCTCGAGCCCGCAGCATCCGCCCACGGTCCCCGAGCCGAAGAATTCGCCGGCGTGAATCGTTTCGTCCTGCGACGCATAGGCCAGAATCTCCTCGAAGGAAAACAGCATGCCGCTGGTGTCGGCGCTGGCGCGCGTCTCGCCGTTGACGCGCACGCCGACGCGCAGAGCCTGCGGATCGCCGATCTCGTCGGGCGTGACGAGGCACGGGCCGAGAACATTGCCGCCGTCGAAGCTCTTGCCTTTGGCGGGACCGAGCCGCCCCTGCATCTCCACGGCCTGCCGGTCGCGCGCGGAGAAGTCGTTGAAGATCGTGTAGCCGAAAATATGGCCGCCGGCCTCGCCGAGCGGGATATTGGCGCGCGTGCGCCGCGTCACGATCCCGAACTCCAGTTCGTAATCCATGACCTCGCTGTAGCGCGGCCACATCACCGTCGTGTTGGTTCCCGCCACGGTGAAGCGGTTGGTGATGTAATAGATGGGAACGCGCCGATAAACTTCCGCCAATTCGCCGAGCGGCGCCTGCAGCGCCGCCCGGTACGCCGCCTCTCCGCCCTCGCGGCGCGCCTGCAACGCTTGCGAGCCGCGCGCGGACTGGCGGATATGGGCGGCGAACGACATCGCGTCGCGCATTTGCCGCGGCTCGGGCAACGGCGCGAGAATTTCGACCGACTCGGTGGCGACGGAAAGATCGTCCTCGCCGCCGCGCTTGTCGAACAAGCGGCGCGCGAGATCGAGCCCGGCTTCGTCGGCGTCGATCAGAGCGAGCATCGAAGCGAACGGCGCCGCCGAGACGCCCTCGCGCCGCGCCGCAGCCTCCAGATCGAACTGCCTCGCGTCGCCCGCATGCGCCAGCCCGACGCGCGCGCTCCCGCCCTGGCGATAAGTCGTGAGCTTCACCGGTTCCCTCCCCTTGCCATTCCTAAAAATATATACGATACTATTTTTTATCGATAATCAAGAGCGGCGCGGCGAAGGCGCTTGCGGGTCGGGGAGGAGCGAGACAATGACGAGGCATATCGAATTTGGCAAAGCCCAAATCGGTTTCGACAAAGCCAAGGCGAGCGGCGCCCGCAAAGCCGGCGGGCGGGCGGCTCATTTCTGGCGCACGGGACTCTTCGGCGCAGCCTTGGCCTTTTGCGCCGTTGGCGGCGCGGCGGCCGACGGCGCCAAGGTGCATATCGCCTGCACCGCGACGTCCGACTGCGCCTCCGCGATGGTGGCCCGCGACGAGGGCATCTTCGCCAAGCACGGGCTCGACGTCGACATGACGCTGATCGGCATCAACACCAACATCCCGCCGGCGATCGTCTCCAATTCGATCCAGATCGGCGGCCCGACGGCGCCGGTCTTCCTGCAAGCCGTCGATGGCGGGCTGGATCTCGTCACGATCGACGGCGCCTCGGCGATGGACCCCGTCGCCAACGGCTTGCTCGCCGCTTTCGCCCGTAACGGCGTCACGATCAAGGAAGCCAAGGATTTCGTCGGCAAGAAGGTCGGCGCGCCCGGCATCGGCGCGTTCCTGCACGTGCTGTTCCGCAAATGGCTGATGGAGAAGGGCGTCGATCCCAAAAGCGTGAACTTCATCGAAATCACGTTCCCGACCCAGAACGACGCGCTGAAATCGGGCGCCGTCGACGCCGTGCTGACGGCCGAGCCGTTCGTATCGCGCATGACGGCCGCGGGGACGGGTTCGGTCGCGGTGCGTTACGCGGCGGAACTCGCGCGCACCGAGCCGATTATTTCCTACGTCTCGACGCGCAGCTTCGCCGAAAAGAATCCCGAGGTCGTCAAGGCCTTCCGCGAATCGATCGCGGAAGCGGCCGTCATCGTCAATTCCGATCGCGAAAAGGCGAGCGCGGCGATTTCAAAATTCACCAAGATGCCGATCGAGATCGTCAGGACGTCGCGCCCCAGTCTCGCGACGCCGCAATTGAAGGCGAGCGACTTCGCGTGGTGGGTCGAAGTGATGAAACAGCAGGACATGCTGCAAACCACGATCGACGCGTCCAAGCTCGTCTGGCCGTGACGCCCAGCGCTTCCGACGCTCCGAGCGCAGGCGCCGATACGCTGAGCGAGCGCGCCGCGGCGCTCGTCGAGGCCGACATCGTTTCCGGCGCCCTGGCGCCGGGAGCGCGGCTCGGCATCGCCGAACGCGCGGCCCATTACGGCATCGGCGCGACGCCGCTGCGCGAGGGCCTTTCGCGGCTCGTCGCGCGCGGCCTCGTCGATGCGATCGGACAGCGCGGCTTCCGCGTCAAGGAGATCTCGCGCGACGATCTCGCCGACATCGTGCGGATTCGCTCCCTGATCGAATGCGAGGCGTTGCGGCTGAGCATGGCCGCGGGGCGCGGCGAATGGGAAGGCGCAATCGTCGCCGCCCTGCACCGGCTCAAGCTCTATGTCCGGCAAGCCGGCCGCGACTTCGGCGAAGGCCGCCCGGAATTCGACGCGCTCCACAAGAGCTTCCACGCCTCGCTGATCGCCGCCTGCGGCTCGCCGCGCATGCTCGCCGCCTTTTCCGATCTCTACGATCAAGCCTATCGCTATCGCCGTCTGATGATGGCGAAACTGGCCGACCCCGAGGAATTCCTCAGAGAACACGAAGCGATCGCCGATCTGGCCATCGCGCGCGCCGGCGAGAAGGCGTGCGCCGAGCTCGCCGCGCATATCGCCTCGACCCTGACGCATGTCTACGCCGAGGGCGCTGGAGTCTCGACATGACCGCCGGCGCCGCGCCCCTGATCGCCTTCCGCGAAGTCGATCTCGCTTTCGGCCCGCACCTGGTGCTGGGCAAACTGTCGTTCGAAATTCGTCGCGGCGAAATCGTCTGCATCGTCGGCCCGTCGGGAAGCGGCAAAACCACGGCGCTGCGCGTGGCGGCCGGACTGATCGCGCCGACCGGCGGAATCGTCGCCTTCGACGGCGCGCCGATGAAAGGGCCGCGGCGCGACGTGGCGGTCGTCTTTCAGGACTACGCGAAGGCGCTGTTGCCGTGGCGGACCGCGGCGGGCAACGTCTCGCTCGCGCTGGAGGCGGCCGGCGCGCCGCGCCGCGAGCGGCCGGAGCGCATCGCCGCCCTGCTCAAGAAGGTCGGCCTGCCCGACCACGGGCGCAAGTTCCCCGCGCAAATGTCCGGCGGCATGCAGCAGAGGCTGCAGATCGCACGCTGTCTCGCGCAGGAGCCCGCCGCGCTGTTGATGGACGAACCGTTCGGCTCGCTCGACGCGATGACCCGCCAGGGCCTGCAGGACGAGATGCTGGCGATCGCCAAGGCGAGCGGCGCGACCATCTTCTTCGTCACGCACGACCTCGAAGAGGCGATCTATCTCGGCGACCGCGTCATCGGCCTTGCGCCGCACCCCGGCCGCATCGGCATCGAGCTCAAAATCGCCCTGCCGCGTCCGCGCGATCAGGTCGCGACGCGCGAAAGCGGCGAATTCCTGCGCCTGCGGCGCGAACTCTACGACTTCATCCGCGGCGCCGAGAGCGGAGGGCCGCCTTGAAATCCTGGCGCGCGCTCGCCTTGCCCGTGGCGTTGCTGGTCCTGGCCGAGATCGGCGGCCGCGCCGCGGCGCCGAGCGACACCGTCGCGCCGCCTTCCGCCGTCGCCGCGGCGCTCGTCGCGGGGCTCGCCGACGGCTCGTTGCTGGCGGCCACGCGCGACACGCTCGCCAGCGCCTTCGGCGGCCTTGCGATCGGCGCCGCTCTCGGCCTGACGCTCGGCGTGCTGTTCGGCAGCGTCAAGAGCCTCGACCGGCTGATGGAGCTCGCGGTCGAATTGCTGCGGCCGATCCCCTCGGTCGCGGTGATCCCGATCGCGCTGGTGGCGCTGGGCTTCGGCTATCGGCTGGAAATCGCCATCGTCTCCTTCGCCTGCCTCTGGCCGCTGCTGGTGCTGTCGCGCGCCGCGGTCGTCGGCGTCGAACCGCGCCTGATCGAAGTGGCGCGCGTTTTGCGCCTCGGGCCGATCGCCCGGGTCGTCAAGATCATCGCGCCCGCCGCCCTGCCGCGCATTTTCGTCGCCTTTCGCCTCGCCGCCGGCATTTCGCTCGTCGTCGCCGTCACGGTCGAGATCGCCGTCAATCCGATGGGCCTCGGCTACGGCATCATGACGGCCGGCCAGGCCCTTCGGCCCGACGCGATGCTCGCCTATCTCCTGTGGATCGGCATCGTCGGCTTTTCCCTCAACGCCGCGCTGGTTTTCGCGCAGAACCGTCTTTTCGGTCACGCCGCGCGCGTCTCGGGGGCGCCATGAGAGCCTTCGCCTGGAAAGCCTTCGCCGGGGAGGCCTTCGCCTGGCGCCTGGCGAGCCTCGCCGTCGTCGCCGCCGCGATCCTGGCCTGGCGGGAGATCGCTGCGCTGAAACTCGTTTCTCCCGTCTTCCTGCCTGCTCCGGATCGCGCCTTCACCGCGCTGTGGCACGGTCTGGCCACGTCGGACCTCGCCGAGAAACTCGCCGGCACGGTCGAACACATGCTCGCCGGCTGGCTGCTCGCCTCGACGGTGGGAATTGTGCTGGGCGCCCTGATCGGCTCCTCGGGACACGTGCGCGCCTACGTCGCCCCGACCCTCGAATTCTTAAGGCCCCTGCCCGCCTCGGCGGTCATCCCCGTGGCGATCGCGATCTTCGGCTATTCCAGCGCGATGGCGCTCGGCGTGATCGGCTTCGGCGCGGTCTGGCCGATGCTGCTGGCGACGATGCACGGTTTTGGCGCCGTCGAGCCGCGCCTCAAGGAAGTCGCGCGCGCTTTGGGGCTCACCGGCTTCGAAACGGCGATCAAGATTTCCCTGCCCTCGGCGATGCCGGACATTCTCGCGGGGTTGCGCCTCGGCCTCACCGTCGCGCTCATTCTGGCGGTGGTGTGCGAAATGATCGCCGGCCTCGACGGCCTCGGCCAATGGGTGCTGCTGGCGGCGCGCGCCTACCGCTCGGCGGATTTGTTCGCCGGCGTGATCCTGCTCGGCGGCGTCGGCGTCGTCGCCAATGCGATGCTGTCGCTCGTAGAATCGCGCGCGCTGCGCTGGCGGGCGGCGCACGGGCGTTGACGGCCGAAAAGCCCCCGCCGCCGCGCCGCGCCGTCAGGCGAAATCGCGCGCCGCGGCGCGATGTTCGGCCATCAGCGCGGCGAGGTCGACGCCAACCGGAGCGCCGTCGACGACGCGCCAGGCGCCCGCGACCATAACCCGGTCGGCGCGATGCGCGCCGCACAGGACCAGCGCGGCGAGCGGATCGTGCGCGCCGCTGAAACGCGGCTCGTCGAGCGTGAACAGCGCGAGATCGGCCTGATAGCCCGGCGCAATGCGCCCGATGTCGTCGCGCGCCAGACAGCGCGCCGAGCCCTCGCTCGCCCAACGCAGCACGTCGAGATGCGTCACCGCCGAAGCGCCGTAGCGCAGGCGGCCGATCATCAGCGCATGGCGCAGCGCCTCCATCATGTTGGAGGAATCGTTGGAGGCCGAACCGTCGACGCCGAGACCGACGGGCGCGCCGGCCGCCTCCAACTCGCAAGTCGGACAAATCCCCGAGGCGAGCACCATGTTCGAGGCCGCGCAATGACAGACTCCAACGCCCGCGCGCCCGAGCCGGCCGATCTCCTCGGGGCTGAAATGAACGCCGTGCGCGAGCCACGTCCGCTTCGACATCCAGCCGGTCTCCTCCAGGAGATCGACCGGCCGCACGCCGTACATGTCCAAGCAGAAGCGCTCTTCGTCCTTCGTCTCGCAGAGATGGGTGTGCAACTGGCAATCGTAGCGCTCGGCGAGCCGCGCAGTCTCGCTCATCAGCGGCTTGTCGATCGAGAACGGCGAACAGGGCGCGAGCGCGATGCGAATTTGCGCGCCGGGCTTGGGATCGTGGAAGAGCTTCAGCACGCGCTCGCTGTCGGCCAGGATCGCGTCTTCGTCCTGCACGACCGAATCGGGCGGCAGGCCGCCGTCCTTTTGGCCGCGGTTCATCGAGCCCCTCATCACCGTCATGCGCAGCCCGAGCGCGCGCGCCTCCTCGACCTCGATGTCGACGGCGTTTTCCAGCCCCTTGGAGAAGAGATAGTGATGATCCGCCGCGGTGGTGCAGCCCGACAGCATCAATTCGGTCAAGGCGAGGCGCACGGCGAGGCGAAGCTGATGCGGCTTCAACCGCGCCCAGATCGGATAGAGCGCCGTCAGCCAGGGGAACAATTCCCGGTTGATCGCCGCCGGGTGGGCGCGGGTCAGCGTCTGGAAGAAATGATGGTGGGTGTTGACGAGGCCCGGCAGCACGACATGGCGCGAGGCGTCGAAGACCGCCGCGACCGGCGCCGTCGGCTCGCGTCCCGCAGCGACCGTCTGCGCGATGCGTCCGTCCTCGACGACGAGGCCGCGCTCGGCGTTTGTCGCGAATATGGCGAGCGGATCCTTGATCCAGGTGCGCATGGCGTTCGTGAACCCTTGGCCGCGCGATCGACGCGATTGAGAGATGAATTCGCGGCAAAGGGACTATAGTGTCGCGAGCAGAACGACAAGCAATGGAGGAGGCCGCCTCGCGAATCGATTGCCCGGCGGCGTTGCAACCCTTAGGTTCGCGGCGTGACACAGCGCCCCGAATCGCTCGCCCTCCTGCGCCACCTCGCCGGCAAGCCCGGTCATGACGAGGTCAAGTCCGACTTCCGGCAATTGCTGATCGACGAATTCGACGCTCCGCTCGCTGACATCCGCTTCGAGCAGCGCGTCGAGGTCAAGAGCCGCATCGACGCGCTCATCGGCCGCACGGTGTTCGAGGCCAAGCGCGACCTCGCGAGCGAGATGAAGGATGTCGAGCGCAAGATGCCCGACTATCTCGCCAATCGCGAGGCCGAGACCGGCGAGCCGTTCGTCGGCATCGCCTCGGACGGGCGAAAATGGGTGGTGATGGCGCTCGAACAGGGCGCGCTGGTCACGATCAAGGAGACCATTCTCGATCCCGAAAAGTCCGGCGAATTTCTCGCCTGGCTCGACGGGGCGCTGGCGCTGAAAATTTCGCTGCCGCCCGACCCGCAGACCGTGCGCATCGAACTCGGCGCCAACTCGGTCGCCTTCCACGCCGCCGACAAGGCGCTACGCGCGCTATGGGACAGGCTGAAGATCGACACGGCGGTCAGTCTCAAACGCCAACTCTGGGCGCAACTGCTCAAGATCGTCTATGGCCGCGACGCCGACAGCGACGCGCTATGGCTTCAGCACAGCTATCTCGTCATCGTCGCCAAATGCATCGCGCTCGCCGTGCTCGGGATGAAAGAGGACGATCCCGCCCGCCTCTTGTCGGGCGAGGCGCTTGCGAGCGCTGGCATCGCCGGAGCGGTCGAAAGCGACTTCTTCGACTGGGTCGTCGCCGACGCGGAGGGCGTCAAGCTGGTGCGGCAGATCATGGCGCACGTTCGGCGTTTCCGGCTCGCCGAAGTCGAATGCGACGTGCTCAAGGTTCTCTATGAATCGCTGATCGACCGGACGGAGCGGCACGGGCTAGGCGAATATTATACGCCGGACTGGCTGGCGGCGAAGATCGTCAAGCATGCGGTCACGGCGCCGGTCGAGCAGAAGGTGCTCGATCCCGCCTGCGGCTCCGGCACGTTCCTGTTTCACGCGATACGCGTATTCCTCGCCGACGCCGCGGAAGGCGGAATGGCGCCCGACCGCATGGCGTTCGAGGCGTCGCAACATGTGGCGGGCATGGACATTCATCCCGTCGCCGTCATCATCGCGCGCGTGACCTATTTGTTGGCGCTGGCGCCTGTACTGGCCAAGCGCGCGGGCGCGATCTACGTTCCGGTCTATCTCGGCGACGCGATGCAGCTTTCGATCAGCGAGATGATCGGCGGCCGCGAATTGACGATCCGGGTGCCGCCGCCCGCCGCCGGCGAGGGGCAAGGCGGCGCAGCGGGCGCCAACGGCAAGGATCAGCTCGAATTTCCCGACACGTTTTGTCGCGACCCTGGCCTATTCGATAAAGCGATCGAGCGCATGCGATCGGGTTCCGAACAAGGCATGAATCGCGAGCAGATCGAAAAGGCGCTCTTTCGCATTACGGAACAACATTATCGCGCCGACGTGACGCGGGAGCAGCAACTCGCGATCCAGGATCTCGGCAAGACCTATGTCACGTTCGACAAGTTGCGCCGGGAAGGCCGCGATTCCGTCTGGGCCTATGTCGCGCGCAATCTCTCTCGCCCGCTGGCGTTTTCGGCCGGCGGGGGCTGGGCGAACGTGGTCGTCGGCAATCCGCCCTGGGTCGCGTTCCGGCACATGAGCGCGGACTTGCAGAAGCGTTTCAAGGAACTGGCGAGCGGATTGGGCGTTTACGTCGGCGGCAAATTGGCGACGCAGAACGATCTCTGCGCCTTGTTCACCGCTCGGTCGGCGACGCTCTATTTGCGCGGGTCGGGCCGCATCGCTTTCGTTCTGCCGCTCGCCGCGCTCACGCGCGGGCAATTCGAGCGTCTGCGCTCGGGCGTCTACCACACAGGCTCCGTCCAATGGGACGAGGCCTGGACGATGGACGACAGCGTGCAGCCGCTGTTTCCGGTCCCGTCCTGCGCCGTGTTCGGCCGCCGCCGCGCGACCGCGAAGGCGATGCCGGAGACCGTGCGCGCCTATTCGGGCGCGCTGCCGATGCGGGACGCCCCGGAGGCGTTGGTCGACAAGTTGGTCACTGCCGGGAAATTCAGCGTTGTCGATGGCGTGCCGAGGCCGACGGAGTCTGTAACTACGGGCGGATCAACCTATCGGAAGTCTTTCCGCCAAGGCGCGACCTTAGTGCCGAGGATGTTGTGCCTCGTCGAGCGCAAGGCGTTGGGGCGGCTCGGCGTCGATAGTTCCGCACCGCCGGTTTTGAGTCGCAAGAACTCGCAGGAAAAAAAGCCGTGGAAGGAATTGCCGGGCGTTGAAAATCGTGTCGAGGCGGATTTCCTTCGCCCGGTGCTGCTCGGCGAAAGCATAGTGCCCTTCGCTATTTTTTGTCCGGTCGAAGGCGTCGTTCCCATTACCGACAAGGGGGAAACGCTCGATTCGAAGACGGCGCTCGATCGAGGCTTCGACCATCTTTCAGGTTGGATGCGAAAGGCCGAGGCGACCTGGAATGAACATCGCTCAGAGGGCGGCGACATGACGCTGCGAGAGCGATGGAACTATCACAATGAGCTCAGCGCTCAATTCCCTTTAGCGCCTTTGCGCGTCGTTTACGCGAAAGCGGGGACGCTTCCAGCCGCCTGCGTGCTGCGGGACTCCAAGGCCGTCGTCGACCACAAACTGTATTGGACAACCGCCGCGAGCGTGGGGGAAGCCCGCTATCTCGCCGCCATCTTGAACAGCGAAACGGCGCGGGAGCGCACGGCGAAATATCAATCGCGCGGCCAGTGGGGCGCTCGCGACTTCGACAAGGTCGTCTTCAATCTTCCCATTCCCCGTTACGACTCCAAAATCAAACTCCACCGCGACCTCGCCGCCGCCGCCGAGCGCGCCGAGGCGGTCGCCGCCGCCGTGGCATTGCCCGAGGGCGTCAAATTCCAGCGCGCCCGCTCGCTGGTGCGCGCGGCGCTTAGGCAAGCGGGCCTCGCCGACGCGATCGACGCGCTGGTCGCGAAGCTGCTCGACGCCAAGTGAAGCGCCTCCCTCACCCCCTCAACATCCGGTTGGTCGGCCCGCGCGCCGCGACGACCTCGGCCCGGTCGCCGCGGATGATCGCCATCTCGGCGACGCCGGTCAGCCCCGAGCCAGCGTCGAGATTGAGGCGGAAGTTTTTGATCTGATCGGCGTGCGAAGCGTGCGGGCGGGCGTCGTTGGGCGTATGGCCGTGCACGACGAAGAGGCCGCTCCACCCTTCAGGGCCTGGCGCATGATCGAGGAAGGGCCAGCGCACCCACGCCCAATGCCTATCCTCGTCGAGCCCCCTGAGCGGCGTATTCCACGGCGTCGCGAGAAAGCTGTCGAGATCGACGCGCGGGTTGACGCCGGCGTGGACGAACAGGATTTCGCCCGCGCGCCAATACGGCCGCAAGTGTTCGAGCCATTGCCGGACGCGCGGCGGCAGCGCCGCGCGAATCGCGCGCAGCAAGGCGTCCGCGTCGGCGAACGCCGCGTCGGGATCGACGACCTCGGCGACGAAGCGGTCGCCGCCGTTCATCGCCCAGGTTTGCAGCGCGTCGATCGCGTCCTGGCGCGCCGTCGCGGGATCGACGGCGAGGCGCATCATCGTCTCGTGATTGCCCATCAGCGCGATCGTCCGCTGCGCGCCGATCCGTTTGCCCGCGCCGATCGCCAGATCGATCGCGCCGAGAGAATCCGGGCCGCGATCGATGAGGTCGCCTAAGAAGACGATCGCGCGGCGAGGCGCGCGCCGCGGCTCGCGCGCGGCTTCCTCGAGGAGCGCGGCGAGAAGATCGGCCCGCCCGTGAATGTCGCCGATCGCGAAGATCTCGACATCGGCCGCCCCGGAGCGCGGCAAGACGAAGGCGTGGCGGTCAACGACGACGGACATGGGCGAATTCCGGGCCCCCGGGAGGAGCGGACCCGGCGGCGGCGCCACTATCGCGCGCGAGCGCGCCGGTTTCCAGCGCTCCTGCCGCGCGAAGGCGATTGCTAAGGCTCGGCGCCGCGCGCTAGCATCGCTCCATGTTCCTCTCCTTCTTCGCCGCGTTGCGGCAAGCCCATGTCCCGGTGACGCCGCGCGAATATCTCGATCTGATGCGCGCGCTGGAGGCCGATTTGGCGGACAAGTCGGTCGACGACTTCTATCGCCTGTCGCGCGCGCTGCTGGTCAAGGACGAGCGCAATCTCGACAAGTTCGACGTCGTCTTCGCCGCGACCTTCGCCGGCGTTCTGTCGCTTTCGCAGGCGGTCGAAAGGGCGGAAATCCCTCAGGAATGGCTGCGCAAGCTCGCCGAGCGCTATCTGACGCCGCAGGAGCGCGCCGAGATCGAGAAGCTCGGTTTCGACAAGCTGATGGAGACGTTGCGGCAGCGCCTCGCCGAACAAAAGGAGCGCCATCAGGGCGGCTCCAAATGGATCGGCACGGCGGGGACCTCGCCGTTCGGCGCATACGGCGACCATCCCGAGGGCGTGCGCATCGGCCAGGATCGCGGGCGCCGCGGCAGCGCGGTCAAGGTCTGGGACCGCCGCGAATTCAAGGACTTTTCTGGCGACGAGCAACTGGGGCCGCGTAACATCCGCATCGCGCTGCGCCGTCTGCGCCGCTTCGCGCGCGAGGGCGCGGAGGAGGAACTCGATCTCGACGGCACGATCCGCGCGACCGCCGACAAGGGCTTCATCGACGTGCGCCTGCGGCCCGAGCGGCGCAACGCGGTCAAGGTGCTATTGTTCCTCGACGTCGGGGGATCGATGGACTGGCACGTCGAGGCGGCGGAAAACTTGTTCGCGGCGGCGCGCCTGCAATTCAAGCGGCTCGAACATTTCTACTTCCACAATTGCCTTTATGAGAGCGTGTGGAAACACAACCGCCGGCGCTTCGAGGAGCGCACCTCGACGCAGGACATTCTCAACGCCTACGGCCGCGACCATCGCGTCATCTTCGTCGGCGACGCCGCGATGAGCCCGCATGAAATCCTCACCCCCGGCGGCTCGGTAGAGCATCTCAACCCCGAGTCCGGAGAGGTTTGGCTGAAACGCGTCGCCGCGGCCTGGCCGCGCAGCGTCTGGATCAATCCGACCCCGCCGGAGCAATGGGCCTATTCGCAGTCGACGCGAATGATTGCCGCGCTGTTTCAGCAACGCATGTTCCCGCTGACCCCCGACGGTCTCGAAGCGGCGATGCGCGCCTTGACCCATTGATCACTGGCGCACGACCAGCACCGAGCATTGCGCGTGGCGCACGATGGTCTTGGCGTTCGAGCCCAGGAGATAATCGGACATCACTGGCCGATGCGACCCGACGACGATGAGGTCGGCGCGCCATTCGGCAGCGTCCCTGAGCAGTTCGTGATAGACGCCGCCGCTGAGCACGGCGGTGGAGACGCGCTCCTTGGGCAACGGGAGTTTGGCGGCGATGTCCGCGAGCGCGGCCTGCGCGCGTTTTTCCTGCTCCTCGTCGAAATCGGCCGGCACGTATTCCATGAAGGTCGCCGGCAGAAGCGGCTGGACGTTGACCAGCCGCAGCTCCCCGCCGCTCTGCGTCGCCAGTTCCAGCGCCTGATCGAGCCCCTTCGGGCTCGCGGCGGCTTCGGACAGGTCGACGGCGAGGACAATCCGATGGAACATTGCTTCCTCCTGGGGTCAGGCCGGCGGCGACCCGGCGGCCCATGGCGACACATTAGGCTGGCGCGGCGCGAGTCGGCAATGCGCCGCGACAATTTCCGCGCCGCCCGCCCGCGCCGGCGAGTAGTCATTGTTCCGTGACATCGACATCGCTATAAGGGCGCCAAGTTGACCTGGGAACCGAGAATCATGGGCATAATCGGCGTTATCGAGGACGGCTACAAACCCTCTGAAAATGAGCCGTTCATGAACGAACGCCAGAAGGAATACTTCCGGCGCAAACTCACCGGCTGGCGCGAATCGATTCTCGCGGAAAGCAAGGAAACCCTCGCCGCGTTGCAGAACGAAAGCGAGAACCATCCCGACATCGCCGACCGCGCCTCTTCGGAAACCGATCGCGCGATCGAGCTGCGCGCCCGCGATCGGCAGCGCAAGCTGATCGCTAAGATCGAAGCCGCGCTCGCGCGAATCGACGACGGCACGTACGGCTTCTGCGTAGAAACCGGCGATCCGATCTCGCTTCGCCGGCTCGATGCGC
Organism: uncultured Alphaproteobacteria bacterium; assembly: GCA_963842835.1. Classification (GTDB taxonomy): domain Bacteria; phylum Pseudomonadota; class Alphaproteobacteria; order Rhizobiales; family Beijerinckiaceae; genus Roseiarcus. The sequence continues at coordinate 228,567 of CAWJIB010000005.1, forward strand.
GGCCCATCGCGACGTTGTCGGTCGAGGCCCAGGAGCGCCACGAGCGCCGCGAGAAGATCTATCGCGACGAGTAGCGGCGCGCCGGACAGGCGAAGCGCGGAAGGGGTCGGGTCCGCCGAGCTTAGCCTTCCCGCCCAAGAAGGCGCGCCATTTCCGCTTCCAGGGATTCGAGATCGGCGAACGCATCGACGGCCAACGGCTTGGCCGTCGGGGCCGGCTCCGCCGGCGACGGCGGGCTTGCGATCGCCTCGGCAGGCGGCGCGGGAGGCCCGCCTTGCGGCCCCGGTGCGACCGGAGGCGGCGCGGGAGGCCCCCCTTGCGGCCCTGGCGCGATCGGCGGAGGTGGCCCCTTGATCGGCGCGGGCGCGGCGACGGGCCCCGGCGGCGAGGGCGGCAGTTCGGGCGGATGCGGCGGAACGGGCGTCGTGCGCGCCCTGGCCGGTGGGGCGACGACGATCGGCGGCGGCAGCGGCGGTCGTATATAGGGCGCCGGACGCGCGGGCGCCGCCGCGACGGGCTTGGCCGGCGGCGGAATCTCCGGCTTGGCCATGACAGGCTTGGCCGGCGGGGGAATCTCCGGCTTGGCCATGACGGGCTTGGCCGGCGGGGGAATCTCGGGCCCGGCCATGGCGGGCCTGCCCGGCGGCGCAATGTCCGGCTTGGCCATGGCAGGCTCGGGGGGCTTGAGCGCGGCGGGTTCGGGTCTGGCCGGCGCCGCGACGGGCCTCGCGCTCGCAGGCGCGCTGACCCGGACTGGCGGGCGCGGGGGCGGGGGCGGCTCGGCGGGCTTGACCGCCGGCATCTCGATGCGCGGCGGCTGCGGCGCGGCCTCGGGAGGCGGAGGCGGCGCCTCGATCGCAACCCCCGGCGCAGCGGCGATCGTGCGGGACGGCGGCGTTCTGGCCGCGCCGACGTCCCTTTCGCGCGCCAGAGGCGAAGCGGCGGCGCGAATGATCTGCAATTCGACGACGACGTCGTTCGGTCCGCCGATCATGATGAGATGTTCGACATTGTCGCGGCGCACCAGGACCAGCTGGCGCTGTCCGTCGAGAGAAAAGGCGTCGACGAGCCCCAGCCGCGGCTGGCGCGTGCGGCTGCTTCCGGGAACTCGCAGGCGATGGCCGAACGCGACCCGATAAATGACGACGACTATCAACGCGATCGCGACGACCAGACCGGCGATCACGACGATTTGCAACCCTCGATTGTCGGGCGGCAATAAATTAATTATCCACTGTGGCATGCGACATCCAGACCTCGGCGACCGCACGCCTTCCCAGCTTCCGATCTTTGTCGCCAATGGCGACGAAAAAAGTCAGTATCAGACCAGGCGGTTTTGTGCGACTCAATAGCAATTGGCGTTACCGATTGGGCGTTCGTATTAATTCGCGTAGGCTATGAAAACAACGGAATATTAGCAACATGCGCAATGGTGAGGCAAGACAGCGCGCGGCGCCGAGCCGGCCATTGCCGATCGAGGGAACGCGAAGCGTCTTCGCGGCGTCTCGAAATTGGCGCAATCGAGAGGGAAAGGCCGGAGCAGGCGGGCTCGGCCGGGAGCGACGCGGAAGGATTGGCTCAATATGACCTCAGCGCCGAGGCCGGCCGCAGTCGACCGCGTCGATCGGGCCGCCAACCCTGGACTGCTGTTGTTGCTCGTCGTCTGCCTCTGCGGCGCCGTGGCGGCCTTCCTGTTGCTGCCCGGAGAATTCGGCGTCAAGGCCGTCTCCTGGACCATCGCCGGGCTGGCGATTTTCGGCGTTTTCTCGATTCTGCTCTACGCGTTCGGCCAGCTGCAGTTCGCGGGCCGCGCCGGCCGCTATGATACGACCAAGGCCATCGCCGACAGCAACAGCGATGGGCTGATCGTCACCGACGCCGATTCGCGCATCATTTACGCCAATGACGCCTATCGCGCGCTTTCTGGCGCCAAGGGCGCGGCGGACCTCAAGCTCGTCGAGCGCCTGTTCACCGGCGCGCCGGAAGTCTCCGAGGCGGTCTACCGGCTGGCGCAGGCCGCGCGGGCGGGCAATCGCGCGGTCGAAGAATTGCGCATGGCTCCGCCCCTGACCGGCGAAGGCGCGGCGGCCTGGTACCGCATCCGCGTGCGCCCGCTCGAGGGAATCGCCAAGGCGGGCGTGACGCTCTGGACAGTGTCCGACATCACGCGCGAACGCGAGCGGCACGAAAGCTTCTTCCAGGACCTGCAGCACGCCATCGACTATCTCGACCACTCGCCGGCGGGCTTTTTTTCGGCCGAGGCCGACGGCTCGATCGCGTACATGAACGCGACGCTCGCGAACTGGCTCGATTACGACATCGCGCAGTTCGCCGCCGGGCAGCTCAAGCTCTCCGATATCGTGGCGGCCGACGGGGCGGCTTTGCTCAGCGTCGTCTCCGGCCGTCCCGGGGAAGTGACAACCGAGCGCTTCGATGTCGACCTCAAGCGCCGGCAGGGCCAGTTTCTGCCCGTCCGCCTGCTGCACCGCGTCGCTTTTTCGAGCGCCGGCCTGCCCGGCGCCTCGCGCACGCTGGTGCTCAACCGCGCGCCGAGCGAAGACAAGGGCGAGGATCTGCGCGCCGCCGAAGTCCGATTCGCGCGATTCTTCAATTCGACGCCGATGGCGATCGCTTCGGTCGATTCGCAGGGCGTCGTCTTGCGCGCCAACGGCGCCTTCGCGCGGCTCGTCCCGCTGGCGCTGAAGGCGAGCCCAGGCGAAAGCCGTCCCTCGATCTATCGAGGCCTGGCCGAGCGCGATCACGCCCTCCTGCGCGAGGCGATCGCGGCCGCGGGCGAAGGCAAGGGCGACATCGCGCCGGTCGACGTCGCGCTGGAGGGCGAAGGCGCCCGCTCGGCGCGCTTCTTCGTCTCCGCCGCGGATCCGCAGAACGACGAGGGCGCCAGCGCCATCGTCTTCGCGCTCGACACGACCGAACAGCGCACGCTGCAGGAGAATTTCGTCCAGAGCCAGAAGATGCAGGCGATCGGCCAACTCGCCGGCGGCATTGCGCACGACTTCAACAACGTGCTGACCGCGATCATCGGCTATTCCGATCTGCTGCTCGCCAACCATCGGCCGACCGATCCGTCCTTCCAGGACATTATGCAGATCAAACAGAACGCCAACCGGGCCGCCGGTCTGGTGCGCCAGTTGCTCGCCTTCTCGCGCCGGCAGACGCTGCGCCCGCAGACGCTGCAACTGGGCGAGGTGTTGTCGGAATTGCAGATGCTGCTGCGCCGGCTCGTCGGCGAAACGATCGAACTCGACGTCGTGCACGGACGCGATCTGTGGCTGGTGAAGGCCGACCTCAATCAGTTCGAGCAGGTCATCGTCAACCTCGTCGTCAACGCGCGGGACGCGATGAGCGAAGGCGGCCGAATCGTGCTGCGCACGCGCAACGTCGCCGCAGCCGATTGCGCGGCGTTCAACGAGAAGTCGCTTGTTCCCGCCGAATACGTGCTGATCGAGGTCGAGGACAACGGGCACGGAATTCCCGCTGATGTCCGCGATAAGATTTTCGAGCCCTTCTTCACCACCAAGGAGGTCGGCAAGGGCACCGGCCTCGGCCTTTCCATGGTCTACGGCATCGTGAAGCAGACCGGCGGCTATGTCTTTTGCGAAAGCGAGCCGGGCGTCGGCACGACGTTCCGAATTCTGCTGCCGCGCTACATTCCCGACGCGGTCGCCGAGCCGACGAAGAAGGAAGTCGTCAAACCCGCCGCCGACCTCACCGGGCACGGCGCGATCCTTCTCGTCGAAGACGAAGAGGCGGTGCGCGCCTTCGCCTCCCGCGCGCTCGCCTCGCGCGGCTACACCGTGCTCGAAGCCGAAACGGGCGCGGACGCGTTGCGCGTCGTCGAATCCGCGGGCGGCAAGATCGACCTGATCGTTTCCGACGTCATTATGCCGGAGATGGACGGTCCGAGCATGCTGACCGAGCTGCGCCGGCGCGGACTGAACGCCAAGGTCATTTTCGTCTCCGGCTACGCCGACGACGCCTTCGCCAAGAATTTGCCGGAGGGGCAGGAATTCCTCTTCCTGCCCAAGCCCTTCACGCTCAAGCAATTGATCGAAACCGTCAAAAGCGCGATGAACTGACGTCGGTCGCGCCGACCGGCTCGGCGTCGAGAGTTGTTTTTGTTTTTTCGAGGTGAGCATGCGATTCGAAGGCACGGCCAGCTACATCGCCAGCGACGAGCTGAAGACCGCAGTGAACGCGGCGATTCGGCTGGAGCGGCCTTTGCTCATCAAGGGCGAGCCCGGCACCGGCAAGACCCTGCTCGCGCAGGAGATCGCCGACGCGATCGGCGCGCCGCTCATCGCTTGGCACATCAAATCGACGACGCGGGCGCAACAGGGCCTCTACGAATACGACGCGGTCTCGCGCCTGCGCGATTCCCAGCTCGGCGACGCGCGCGTCTCCGACATCCGCAACTATATCCGCCACGGCAAATTGTGGGAGGCCTTCAGCGCGCCCGAGCGGCCGGTGCTGCTGATCGACGAGATCGACAAGGCCGACATCGAATTTCCCAACGATCTGCTGCTCGAACTCGACCGCATGGAATTCCACGTTTACGAAACCGGCGAGACGGTGCGCGCGGCGCGCCGGCCGATCGTCGTCATCACCTCGAACAACGAGAAGGAACTGCCCGACGCGTTCCTTCGGCGATGCTTCTTCCACTACATCCGCTTTCCCGATTCCGAGACGATGCGCGCGATCGTCGAGGCGCATTATCCCGGCATCAAGCCGCGGCTGATCGAGGAAGCCTTGCGGATGTTCTTCTCGGTGCGCGAGACGCCCGGCCTGAAGAAGAAGCCGACCACGTCCGAACTCTTGGATTGGCTGAAGCTGCTGCTCAACGAGGACATCTCTCCCGAGACCTTGCGCGAGCGCGACCCCAAGAAGCTCATCCCGCCGCTTCACGGCGCGCTCTTGAAGAACGAGCAGGACGTGCATCTGTTCGAGCGGCTGGCCTTTCTCAATCGCCGCGAGCGTTCGTCGTAACGCGCTTGCGCTTCGGCTCGGCCTAATCCTAAGTTGGCTGCATGCGCCGTCTGCTGCTCCTCCGACACGCCAAGGCGACCCCTTCCACGGGGCGCAACGATTACGACCGCGCCCTCATCGAGCGCGGGCGGCGCGACGCCGCTGGGATCGGCGCCTTCGTCGCCAAGACCGGCATGATCCCGGATCTGGTGATCTACTCCAGCGCGGCGCGCGCACGGGAAACCGCGGCGATCGTCCTCAAGGCATGGCCGCGCCCGGTCGAAGCGCGCGACGAGGCGGGCCTCTACGAGGCGTCGCGGGACGCGATCCAGGCGATCGTTCGCGCGCTTCCCAATACGGCGGAAAGCGTCATGCTCGTCGGCCATAACCCCGGCCTCGCCGATCTCGCCAACCATTTGGTCGGCAGCGGCGCCAAGAGCGATATGCTGCGCATGGCCAGCAAATTCTCCACCGCCGGCCTGGCGGTTCTCGAATTCGACGTCGATCGCTGGCGCGACGTCGCGCCCGGCGCGGCGCTGCTCGCGCGCTTCGCCACCCCCGACGACCCGCGCGTCGCGAACGCGTGAGCGCGCGATTTCGCGACTACTCCGCCGCCTTCTTCCTCAGCCCCTGCTCCACCGCGGCGAGCGCTTCGCCCGCTTTCGCGCCGTCGGGGCCGCCGGCCTGGGCCATGTCGGGGCGCCCGCCCCCGCCCTTGCCCCCTAACGCCGCCGAGCCCAGGCGCACGAGATCGACGGCGTTGAAACGGCTCGTCAGATCCGGCGTCACGGCGACGACGAGGCTCGCCTTGCCGTCCTCGCTCGAGGCGACGATCGCGACGACGCCCGAACCGACGCTCTGTTTGGCTTCGTCGGCGAGCGACTTGAGATCCTTCATTTCGACGCCGGCGACCTCGCGCGCGTAAAGCTTGACGCCGCCGACGTCGCGCACGACATCGGCGCCGCCGGCGGTCCCTCCGCCCATCGCCAGCTTGCGGCGCGCGTCGGCGAGTTCGCGCTCCAGTTTCTTCTTGTCTTCGAGCAGCGCCTCGAGCCGTTCGGCGGCTTCCGACGCCGGCGCGCGCAGCAGCGCGGCGAGATCGGAAAAAGCGCGCGAATCCTCGGTCAGGCGATGGCGCGCCTCCTCGCGCGTCTTGGCCTCGATGCGGCGCACGCCCGCGGCGACCGCGCTCTCGCCGACGATCGTGACGAGGCCGATGTCGCCGGTGCGCGCGACATGGGTGCCGCCGCACAATTCGACGGAATAGGGGCGCCGGGCATTGTCGCCGCCCTCGAGGGTCCCCATCGAGACGACGCGCACTTCCTCGCCGTATTTCTCGCCGAACAAGGCGCGGGCGCCCGACTCGCGCGCCTCCTCGATGCCCATCAGGCGCGTGACGACGGGCTCGTTGGCAAGGACCACGCGATTGGCGATGTCCTCGACCGCGGCGATTTCTTGGGGCGTGATCGGCTTGGGGTGAGCGATGTCGAAGCGCAGCCGATCGGGCGAGACGAGCGAGCCCTTTTGCGCGACATGGTCGCCGAGCACCATGCGCAGCGCCTCGTGCAGGAGGTGGGTCGCGGAATGATTGGCGCGAATGGCCGAGCGCGCCTCGTGATCGACCTTCAGCTCCAGCGCCATGCCGACCTGAAGCGTCCCCTCCTCCACTTCGACCTCATGGACGAAAAGGTCGCCGAGCTTCTTCTTGGTGTCGAGAACGCGCGCGCGAAGTCCCGAGGCGGCGATCACGCCGACGTCGCCGACCTGGCCGCCCAACTCGCCGTAGAACGGCGTCTGATTGAGGACGAGCCAACCCTTCTCTCCCGCCGCGAGCGAGGCGACCTCGGCGCCGTCGCGAATCACGGCGGTCGCGACGCCCTCGGCGCTCTCGGTCTCGTAGCCGAGAAACTCCGTCGCGCCGAGGCGCTCGCGCAGCGCGAACCAGACGGTCTCCGTCGCCGCCTCGCCCGAGCCGGCCCAGGCCCGGCGCGCCTCGGCGCGCTGGCGCTCCATCGCGGACGCGAAGCCGTCGACGTCGACGCCCATGCCGCGCGCGCGCAGCGCGTCCTGGGTGAGGTCGAGCGGAAAGCCGTAGGTGTCGTAGAGCTTGAACGCGATCTCGCCGGCGAGCTTGGCGCCGGCGTTGAGGTCGCGCGTCTCGTCCTCGAGGATCGCCAGGCCGCGCGCCAGCGTCGTGCGGAACCGCGTCTCCTCGAGCTTCAAGGTCTCCGCGATCAGCGCTTCGGCGCGCAGCAGTTCGGGATAGGCCGGCCCCATCTCCCGCGTCAGCGCGGGCACGAGGCGCCACATCAGCGGCTCGCGCGCGCCGATCAGCTGGGCGTGGCGCATCGCCCGCCGCATGATGCGGCGCAGTACGTAGCCGCGCCCTTCGTTGGACGGCAGCACGCCGTCGGCGACCAGGAACGAGGAGGCGCGCAAGTGATCGGCGATGACGCGGTGCGAGACTTTGTGCGGCCCGTCGGGATCGACGCCGCTCGCTTCGGCGCTGGCGCGGATCAGCGCACGCATCAGGTCGATGTCGTAATTGTCGTGCTTGCCCTGCAGCACCGCAGCGACGCGCTCGAGCCCCATGCCGGTGTCGATCGAGGGGCGCGGCAGGCTGACCCGCTCGCCGCCGGGCAGCGTCTCGAACTGCATGAACACGAGATTCCAGATCTCGATGAAGCGGTCGCCGTCCGCCTCGGCGCTGCCGGGCGGGCCGCCGGGAATCGAATCGCCGTGGTCGTAAAAGATTTCCGAACACGGCCCGCAGGGACCCGTGTCGCCCATCGCCCAGAAATTGTCGGATGTGGCGATGCGGATGATGCGCGATTCGGGAAGGCCGGCGACGCGCTTCCACAAATCGAACGCCTCGTCGTCGTCGTGATAGACGGTGACGCAGAGCCTGTCCTTGGGCAGGCCGAATTCCCTGGTGATCAGCGTCCACGCGAGTTCGATGGCGAGCGGCTTGAAATAGTCGCCGAAGGAGAAATTGCCGAGCATCTCGAAGAACGTGTGATGGCGCGCGGTGTAGCCGACGTTGTCGAGGTCGTTGTGCTTGCCGCCGGCGCGCACGCATTTTTGCGCGGTGGTGGCGCGCTGGTAGGGCCGCCGCTCGACGCCGGTGAAGACGTTCTTGAATTGCACCATCCCGGCGTTGGTGAACATCAACGTCGGATCGTTGCGCGGCACGAGCGAACTCGAGGGCACGATCTCATGGCCGTTCCTGGCGAAGAATTGCAGGAAACTCGATCGGATCTCGTTGACGCCGCTCATGAACGCTTGGCCTCGGGGCTGGACATTATTCCGAGCGTTCTAGAGCATGACGGGGGAAAGGCAACCCGGCGCGAGGGCGGGCGCGGGCTGGGCGCACGGCAATGCGACGCGGCCGCGCCCGCCCAGGCTGGCGCGGCCGCGCGCTTCGCCGCGCGACGATGAGTCCGTCTCCTTGGCGGTTGGGCGCGCTTTCAGGGGGACGCGCGCGCCCAAAGGAGAGGGTTCAGGCGTCGGCGTCGTTCGCTTCGGCGGGATCGACGTTGTCGAGGATGCGCTCGGCGATCAGGCCGGAGTTCTCGCGGATCGACTTTTCGATGCGGCCGGCGATTTCCGGATTGGCCTTCAGATAGGTCTTGGCGTTCTCGCGGCCCTGGCCGAGGCGCACGCTGTCGAAGGAGAACCAGGCGCCCGACTTCTCGACCACGCCGGCCTTGACGCCGAGGTCGATCAATTCGCCGTTCTTGGAAACGCCCTCGCCGTACATGATGTCGAATTCGACCTGCTTGAACGGCGGCGCGACCTTGTTCTTGACGACCTTGACGCGGGTCTGGTTGCCCACCACCTCCTCGCGGTCCTTGATCGCGCCGATGCGGCGGATGTCGAGACGCACGGAGGCGTAGAACTTCAGCGCGTTGCCGCCCGTCGTGGTCTCGGGCGAACCGTACATGACGCCGATCTTCATGCGGATCTGGTTGATGAAGATGACCATGGTGTTGGAGCGCGAAATCGACGCGGTGAGCTTGCGCAGCGCCTGGCTCATCAGGCGCGCCTGCAGGCCGGGTTGCGCGTCGCCCATCTCGCCCTCGATTTCGGCGCGCGGCGTCAGCGCGGCCACCGAATCGATCACCAGCACGTCGATCGCGCCCGAGCGCACCAGCGTATCGGTGATTTCGAGCGCCTGCTCGCCGGTGTCGGGCTGGGAAATCAGCAAATCTTCCAGATTGACGCCGAGTTTGCGGGCGTAAACGGGATCGAGCGCGTGCTCGGCGTCGACGAAGGCGCAGACGCCGCCTTTCTTCTGCGCCTCGGCGATGACGTGCAGCGTCAGCGTCGTCTTGCCCGAGGATTCCGGCCCGTAGATCTCGATCACGCGCCCGCGCGGCAGGCCGCCGACCCCGAGCGCGATGTCGAGGCCGAGCGAACCCGTCGGAATCGTCTCGATCTCCACCGCCTTCTGGTTCTTGCCCAGGCGCATGATCGAGCCTTTGCCGAACGCACGTTCGATCTGCGACAACGCGGCGTCGAGCGCCTTGGTCTTGTCCACGAAAGTTCCTTCCACGACGCGAAGATTGGGTTGGCTCACGGCTGTCATCCTTCTCTCACGGTCGGCGCTCTCGAAGCAACTGCGGCCTCGGCGACCCCCTGAAAACAAATATGTGCATGGTTTGTTCTCGTACGCAAGTTCTTTTTTTGTTCTCTCTCGGCCTCCCCCGATCGCCAGAAATCGAGCCGGTCTTGCTCAATCCCGAAGTCGCAAGCTGCGAAAATCTCGATATCGCGAAGAATCGGTCCACGGGTTCGCCCAGGCGTTCGGCGGCTCCGTCGCCTTGCCGAATCGAAATCGCGAACCAACGTCCATGCGCTCGCATTCGCTTCACCCGCCCGCTGCGACGGGCGGCGACAAACATTCCTCGAACTTGCCGACGAAAGACCGGTTCCGGCCGGCGCCCTTGGCGCGATAGAGGGCCGCGTCGGCCGGAGCGATCATGCGCTCGGGATTGAGATCCCGGCTGACGGCGACGACGCCGCCGATGCTCAGCGTGACGAAATCCGAAGCAATCGAGGCGCTATGGGCGATGTGAAGATTTTCGACCGCCTGCCTCAAACGCTCGGCGACCAGCATGGCGCCCGAAAGGGGCGTATTGGGCATGATGACGGTGAATTCCTCGCCGCCGTATCGCGCGGGAAAATCGGTCTCGCGCCAAAGCGTTGCAGCGATCGTCTGGGCGATCGCCCGCAAGCATTCGTCGCCCTTTTGATGCCCGTAAGTGTCGTTGTAGAGTTTGAAACAATCGACGTCGATCATCAGCAGCGACAACGGCGGCTGATCGCGGGCCGCTCTGCGGATTTCTTCGGCGAGCTTGATGTCGAAACTTCGCCGGTTCGCCAATCCCGTGAGGCCGTCGCGGGTCGCCAGGGCTTCGAGATCAGTTTGTGCGCGTTTCTGCGCCGTAATGTCGCGGAGCGTTTCGACCACCGCGATCAGATCGCCCAATTCGTCATAGATCGGGCCCGCGTCGATCGCCAGATACAGGCGATGGCCGGCCCTCGGCATCACGCACCAGTTTTCGGCGGATACGCCGAAATCGCTCAAACCGCAGGCGCCGCCGCTTTCGTAGAGCTTGCCGATTTCGTTGAAGCGCCGCTCGAGCACCAGGTCGGCCAGGCACGAACGACGCGTGGCGTAGAAGGCGCGCCAGTGCTCCGACGTGCCGATGACTTCTTGCGCGCCCACGCCGGTCAGCCGTTCGCAAGCCTTGTTCCAAATCAACACGCGACGATCGGCGCCGATGACGAACGTGGGGACAACGAGATGCTCCATCAGGCTTACTGCGAAGCCGTGATCCCGTTGCGGAATGACTCGCCGAATCGCGTTATTCATTGATCGCGCCTGCAGCACCATCATGCATGTGCAAGAACAAGTTAAAGATTGCTCAAAAGCCGCGCAGGCGTTGGCGCCTCGCCGCGACGCAATCTCTAGGGCGAGCAACCGCCAAGGGCGGCGCAGCCGACCGGGGCGCGCTCACAGGCCGAAGGCGGTCAACCCGGGATGATCGAGCGGGCGCGGGCCGGGGGCGTCCCACAGGAACTTGCGCTGCTCCGGATCGATCGGGAGATCGTTGATCGAAGCGTGGCGCGCGCGGATCAGGCCATGCCCGTCGAGCAGCCAGTTTTCATTGCCAAAGGAGCGAAACCACTGGCCGGCCTCATCGCGCCATTCATAGGCGAAGCGCACGGCGATGCGGTCCTCTCGGAAAGCCCAGAGTTCCTCGATCAGGCGATGATCGAGATCCTTGGCCCATTTGCGCCTGAGGAAGGCGACGATCGCCTCGCGGCCCTGGAAGAACTCCACGCGATTGCGCCAGACGCTGTCGGGCGCATAGGCGAGCGCGACGCGTTCGGGATCCCTGCTGTTCCAGGCGTCCTCCGCCGCGCGCACTTTGCGGATCGCGCTTTCGTGGGTGAAGGGCGGCGGCGGACCATCGAGGGACAAGCGCATTCTCCCGAGGCTGCGACGAAACGACGCGCCGCCGCCGCCGGATATGGCGCGGCGCCGGGACGTTTGTCAAAGCGCCGGCGCCGTCTGCCCGACGGCCTCGTAGAGGTCGTAGGAATCGCCTTCGCCCTGCGCGTGGGCAAGCAGGCGGTAGGAGCGCGCGAGAACGGCGTCGACGATGCTCCAGCGGTCCGCCTGTTCGCAGGCGTAACGGATGCGCCGATCGGCGACGACGATATAGCGAGGTTGGGTCGCCAGGGCTTCGGCAAGGCGGTCACGGCCGGCGCCGGGAAAATCGCAAAGCGTGTGTAGCGCCGAGAAATAAGCCGTCGGAGGCGGCAAATTCGTTGCCGTATAGAGCCAGACGCCGCGATTGACGACGAAGAGTTTGTCGTTCGGCGTCGGCCCGCTCGCGCGGATCGCTTCGACGGCTTGGGCGATCAAGTGCGTTGCGTAGCGCGTCTTCAGATCGCCGGCGCGAATGTAGAGCGCCGCCGCGACGGCCGCGAGTCCCACCATTGCAAGGCGAACCGCCGGCGCAATGCCCGCCAAGGCCGGCGGCGCGAAGACAACGAGGGCGCCCGCCAGCAACAGGCCCGGCGCCAAGGTCGGCCCGAGATAGTTCTCGCCGATCGCCCGCTGAATCGCCACGGAAAAACTCGCTAGCGCGAACCATAACCCCAGGGCGTCGACGGCGACGCCCGGCGCCGCCCTGGCGAGCGCGCTTCGCCGGATCAACGCGAGGCAAGCGAGGCCGAATATCGGCATGAGGCTGCGCTGGAGCGGCAGGTAGCGCATGAGGCCCGCCGCGAAGGAAAGACCCTCGCTGTCGCTCGCGGGACGGCGCAACGCGAGAAGAACCGTGTCGACGATCAACGGGCCGGCCGCGCCGCGCCAGGCGAAATACAGCAGAAAGCCCAGAGGCGCGGCGGCTGCGGCGAGCGCGAAAGCCGCCGTCGCCTGGATCCTGCGGGGCGCTGCGTCCGGCGCGCGCAGCAGAATCGCCAGCAGCGCGACGGCCTCGAACGCGGCGGTCTGCTTGACCGTGCCGGCCGCGCCGATGGCCAGACCCGCCAACAGCGCTCTCTTGACGATCGGCAACGGCGACAGCGCGGCGAGAAACGCGAGCGTCGTCAGAGCGGCCAGCGGCGCATAGGCGTCATCGGCCGGCACGACTTCGGAAAGGAAGGGGTAGAGGGCCGCGGCGAAAATGGCGAGCTTCTTCGAGCCGAAGCGGCGGCCGATGAAATACAAGTTCGCCGCCGTGACGGCGTCGCAGAAGATCGCAACCGCCCGCAACGTGTCGAGATAGGGGCCCAGCAACAATTCCGCGACGGCGACAAGCGCGAATAAGCCCGGCGGCTTGATGTCGAAGGCGCCGACATAGGGCAGCACGCCGCGCGTCCACAGATGGGCGACCTCGATGTAGAAGGCGTCGTCCGGGCCATCCCTTCGACACAGCGGCAGGCGCAAAAGGACGGTCCAAATCAGCGCGGCGCCAAAGACCGCGACAAGGCCGATGGCGCGGCGCGCCGCCGGATGTCGGCCGAGCGCGGAGACGACGCCGATGCGCGGGAGCAGGCTTTGATAAGCGGCAAATGTCATATTGTCGATCGAGCCGATAGACGGGGCGCGATTTCGGACTTGTCTCGAACGCCTCGGCGCAAGCCATAGTGCCAAATCATTAAGCCCTCATTGCGCCGCCGCTGCTCGCAGGCCAGGGACGCCACGTTTGACGAGAGCTTGAATTCGAGCGGACCCGGGCCGATGCGGACGGTTTCCAGTCGTGGCCATCGATCCTTCCCTGATTTTTTCGCTCGAGCGATTTGACGAAAGCCGAGATTTCATCCCTCAGAGACGGTAGAAAGAATTCGAAAGGCCGACGCCCGGCGCGAGTCTGTTGCAATCGCGGCCCAATCATGGTCGCGTCGCGCGGACCGTCCCGCAGCGCAAAAGGAATCGTCATGTCGCCCGGATCTCTCGCCCTCGTTCTCGCCGCCGCGTTTTCCGGCGCCGCGCTCTACGTCAATCTCGTCGAGCAACCCGCGCGCCTGGCGCTCGACGATCAGGCCATGCTCAACGAATGGACGCCGAGCGACCGGCGCGGCGTCGCGCTGCTCGCGGGCCTGTCGCTGCTCTCGGCGGCGCTCGGCCTCGTCGCCTATTTCGCCAGCCAGGACGTGCGCTGGGCGATCGGCGCGCTGATCATCATCTTAAGCTGGCCCTATGCATTCTTCGTCATGGCGCCGGTCAACGACCAGATCCTCACGCTCGCGCCGCGCGACATCGGCGCCGCGCGCGTTCTCGTACGTCAATGGGGCCTGCTCGAATACGGCCAGACGGGGATCGGCGTCGCCGCCTGCGCGGTGTTCCTGTGGGCGCTGTGAGCGGGCGCGCGGCCTCGGGCGGGCGGGCCGTGGCCGCGCGGACGGCGAGCGCCGCGCAAGGATAGAAAACGCCATGTTCGACGCGCCGGCCGACCCAGCCCTGTTCGCTCGCGCGTGGCGCGACATTATCGAGAATCTGCGCTTTTTCTCAGCGCTGCCGACGCCGTCTTGGCGCGCCAAGATCGAGCCCGGCGCCGGGCTCGATCTGGCGCGGATCGCCTGGGCGACGCCGATCGCGGGCGCGCTGATCGGCGCCGTCGGCGCGCTGGCGTTCGGCCTGGCCGATCTCCTCGGCCTGCCGTTCTTCCTACGCGCGGCGTTCGCCGTGGCGGCGCTCGCCCTCGCCACCGGCGCGCTGCACGAGGACGGCCTGGCCGATGTCGCCGACGGATTCGGCGGCGGCCTTACGCACGAATCCAAGCTCGCGATCATGCGCGACAGCCGTATCGGCGCCTTCGGAACGGTGGCGCTGGTTCTCTCGCTGATCCTGCGCGTCGGCGCGCTCGCGGCGCTGGCGCGCAGCGGCTTCGGCGTCGCCGCGACGAGCCTGATCCTCGCCGGCGCCGCCTCGCGCGCCGGCGCGCTGGTTCCGCTGGCGCTGCTGCCCCCCGCCCGCGCCGAAGGCGCCGGCGCGAGCGCCGGCCGCCCCGAGACGAAAGATTTGATCGCGGCCGGCCTCGCCGTCGCCGGCGTCGCGTTTCTCGCCGGGCTCGTCGCGCTCGGCGTCATGCGCGCCTTGTTCGCCTGCGTCCTCGCCGCAGCGGCTTCCTGGGCGATGAGCGCGCTGGCGCGCCGCCAGATCGGCGGCCAAACTGGCGACGTCGCCGGCGCGGCGCAGCAGGTCGCCGAAATCGCCTGCCTCTGCGGTCTTCTCATCGGCGGTCGCGCGCCTTAAATCACGCGCATGAATCTTTCCGATCTGCCGCCCCTCAGCCCCTGCGTGAAAATCTGCGTCGTCGATCCCGTTTCGGGCCTATGCATCGGCTGCGGCCGCACGGTCGCGGAGATCACGATGTGGGGCGAACTCGACGCCGGCAAGCAACGCGCCATCGTCGCGGGCCTCGAGCCGCGCCTGAAGGCGGCGCGCTCGCGCGCGGCGCGGGGCGGGCGCGTTCGCGCGCGCGAACGAGGCTGAAATGGTTGTCGTCATTCCCCTCGCGCTCCTCGCCGCGGCGCTGATCGCGCTTTGGGCCACGCCCGCCGGCGCGCCGCTCATCGGGCTCGATCACGCGAGTTTCGCGCGCGCGGCCTTCGGTCTCGCCTTTTTGGCGTGGCTGATGCTGGCCGGGGCGCGGCGGGCCGGGCCGGGCGCGCTCGCGCGCGTCCTCGGCGGCGCGACGATCTGGGCGGCGATCATCCTCGGCCTCACCGGCGTCTACGCCTATCGCTTCGAGGCCTCCGAGATCGCCGATCGGGTCATGGCCGAACTTTTCTCCAATGAGCCGCAAATCGGCCAGAGCGGCGAGGTCATCGTCAACCGGCGCCTCGGCGGCGAATTCGTCATTCCCGCCAAGGTCAACGGCGCGCGCGTCGCCTTTTTGTTCGACACCGGCGCCTCGGTCGTGGTGCTGCGCGCGCAGGACGCCAAGCGCATCGGCGTCGACGCCGACGGGCTCGATTACGACATCAGCGTCGTCACCGCCAACGGCGCCGCGATGGCGGCGGAAACGCGCCTCGGAGAGATCGCGATCGGCCCGATCGTCATGCGCAACGTGCCCGCGCTCGTCGCCCGGCCGGGCGCGCTCAGCGAGAGCCTGCTCGGCATGAGCTTCCTCGAGAGGCTGCAGAGCTACACGGTCGAGCGCGGACGGCTGATCCTGAAGGCCAAGTAAGCTCGAAAGGCGAAGCGAGCGGGGCTCAGACCGCCTCGGCGAGCGGCGCGCGCGCGATTTGCGCGACCGCTTCGCGCAGCACGGCGAGGCCCGCGCCTGGCCGCGTCGCCAGCGTCGCCAGCTTTTGCCGATAGGCGCGTGCGCCGGGCCGCCCCGCAAACAGGCCGAGCATGTGGCGCGTCATGTCGTGCAGGCGTGCGCCGCGCGCCAATTCGCGCGCGACATAGGGCAGATAGGCTTCAACCGCCTCGAAGGCGTCGCGCAAAGGCGCCGGCTCGCCGAAGATTTCGGGGTCGACGCCGAGCAGCATTTCCGGATTTTGATAGGCGGCGCGGCCGACCATCGCGCCGTCGACCCAGCGCAAATGGCCGCGGGCGGCTTCGAGATCGCCGATTCCGCCGTTAATCGCGATCGGCAGATCGGGATGCGCGGCCTTCAGCTCGTAAACGAGCCGATAGTCGAGCGGCGGCACGCTGCGGTTGTCCCGCGGGCTGAGGCCTTCGAGCCAGGCCTTGCGCGCGTGGACGACGATTCCCGCCGCGCCCGCCGCCGCGATCCTCTCGACCAGCGCGAACAGAGCCTCGCGCGGCTCCTGCTCGTCGACGCCGATGCGGCATTTGACGGTGACGGGGACCTTCGTCGCCGCCGCCATCGCCGCGACGCATTCGGCTACCAGCGCCGGCTCGCGCATCAGGCAGGCGCCGAAGCGGCCGTTCTGCACGCGGTCGGACGGGCAGCCGCAATTGAGGTTGATTTCGTCGTAGCCGAATTCGCCGCCGATGCGCGCGGCCTCGGCGAGCCGCTTCGGCTCGGCGCCGCCGAGCTGCAAGGCGATCGGATGCTCGAACGCGTCGAAGCCGATGAGCCGCTCGCGCGGGCCGAACACCACCGCGTCCGCCGTCACCATCTCGCTATAGAGCCGGGCGCGACGCGTCAGCAGCCGGTGGAAGACGCGGCAATGCCGGTCCGTCCAATCCATCATCGGCGCGACGCTGAAGCGCCAGCTCGTCATTTCGTTTGCGCCCGTCATGGCGGGATTCGGCTCGATCTCGGGACCGGCGCGCCGCAGGGCCGCCTTGCGGCCCCCACATAAGCCCAGAGCGTCCGGCGTTCAACGCCCTTGGGACTCAGCCCTCCAGCCGCCGTTCGACGAAGCCCTCGCATTCGCGCCGCGCTTCGATGGCCGCAGGCGGAAGCATGACGCCGCCGAGATCATGGCGAAGATCGTCGCCGAGCGGCTTGTGGAGCACCTGGAGCGATCAGGCTTCATCGTCATGAAGAAACCGCCGATCGGCGCGAGTGCGGCGCCCTATCGTGGCGAGGTTCCATCGTGGGGCCCGCCCGACCCCCATCAAAAAGCCGCGATCCGGGCTGAGACTTTTAAATAAAGGCAAACCGCCGGAGCATGGGCCTGAAAAAGGCGGCCATCTGGGGATGTCGAGTATAGGCCAATCTCTAGGCTAACAACCAAGCAGAGCGCCAATGCTGATGAGAAGATAGCGGCCCCAGAACCGTTGCACATTTCGATCTGAAATCTAACTGGGGAATGTCGGATTTAAACCGCGAATCAAGGAGCCGGCGATTATGACCCAGGTGGATGATGGGTTAGTGGTACCGGAGGACCAAGGGTGTTTCACCTTGACGATTGGCGGCCTCACTTATAATTTAACTTTATACTATGTTGAAGCAATTGCCACCACAAATACCTTTGAATGCACTCCAGCTTTATCTGGCATCCCCGAAGGCAATTCAGATGGCGTCCCTCAAGGCGAGTGGTCTGGCAATGCTCTTACTAATACAATAACATTATCATACTCTGATTCGTCGTCTATTTTGTTTAGCACAGACCTAGTCGTCCTTGAAAATATTGATATCCCAGCATTTAGCAGCCCGTTTGATGGTTTAGGCAGTTGTTCCGGTATTGCCACCTGTGATTCGCCTCAGATGAGCGGAACTTGGGAATACCTGCCCGTGCCCGCCGGAAATAATGGCGGGGATGATGATGGGTCTGATGGCGGGGATGATGATGGGTCCGTCAGCGTTATTTATGGCTGACGACCTCGCGCCGATCTTGATCAGCTTTTCTTTGAGGGTTGTCAGCGACCAGTCCTTGATCGGCTCGGGCGTCGCCAACGTGCGCAGGAAATTGCCGAGATTGTAGGCGAGGGCATGAAGCTGAAGGCGAACGGCGTTGGCGGCGAACGAACGGCACGATAGCCGCGCCCGATGACCTCGCCGCCGCGTTCGCGCCACGCTTCGATGGCGGAAGGCGGAAGCATGACTCCGCGCAGATGATGGCGCGGATCGTCGTCAAGCGCCTTGTTGAGCATCTGGCGCGATCGGGCTTTGTCGTCATGATGCGCCCGCCGATCGGCGGCTCTGCGCCGATGGGGCGATTTTGACGGAACAGCCCGAAGCAAAGTGGCCGCCGGAACCTGCCCGGCGGCCGTATCGCTTGTGTTGAGCGGTGTTCTTGCTAGACAGGCCGCCAAATTTGATCTCGGTAAGAGCCTGGAACAACCAGGTGTTCAGCCTTCTTGACGGCGGCCCGATAGTCGGCGCTGGCTAACAGCTTGCCGACTCGCTCCTCGGCTTCGGCCATGCTGTTGGAATGCGAAATAAAGGCGACCTCCAAGGGATTCCCGCCAAAAGCAGTAGCGACGGTGATGTCGGCACCGGTCGCATTCTTTGCGGTGACCGCCAACTCTTTGGCAAGAAGCGGGGGAGACTGTTGGAGCGCCGAATGGCCCCCGCGCCTACGGCGCTTGCCAAATGGCCCCCGCGCCTACGGCGCTTGCCATGAGATGATCACCATTATTCTGAGACGGCAACGTGAAACGGATCGGCCAAAGCATGGATCGCCGCGCCCGCATAAGCCCAGAGCGTCCGGCGTTCAACGCCCCGCCGGCTTAGCCCTTCAGCAGCCCCTCGACGAAGCCCTCGACGCCTTCGGCGACGCGCGCGCAGCGCGTCCGCTCGGCGGAAATGATCGCCACGACCTGGCCATAGGCGCGCTGCAGGTCGTCGTTGACCACGACGTAATCGTATTGGCGCCAGCGCTCGATTTCGCGTTTGGCGTTTTCGAGCCTTTTGTCGATCGTCGCCGCCGAATCCTCGGCGCGCCGGTCGAGCCGCGCGCGCAGTTCCGCCATCGACGGCGGCAGGATGAAGATGCTGACGACGTCGCTCCCGAGCGCCTTGCGCACCTGCTGGGCGCCCTGCCAATCGATGTCGAACAGCATGTCCCGCCCTTGCGCGAGCACCGCCTCGACCGGCCCGCGCGGCGTGCCATAGCAACTGCCGTGGACCTCGGCCGATTCCAGGAGGTCGCCCGCCGCCTTGGCCACGTCGAACTGATGCTGGCTGATGAAATGATAATGGATGCCGTCCGCCTCCGAGGAGCGGCGCGCGCGCGTGGTGACGGAGATCGACAGCGTCAGGTCGAGCGACTTGTCCTGCAACAGCATGCGCGTCAGCGTCGTCTTTCCGGCGCCCGAGGGCGAAGAGAGAATCAAAATCATGCCGCGTCGGCGCATCGTCGGGACCTGGCTCATTCGATGTTCTGCACTTGCTCCCGCAATTGCTCGATTTGCGCGCGCAGTTCAAGCCCCTGCGCGGTGAGCGAAACATCGTTGGCCTTGGCGCACAGCGTATTGGCCTCGCGGCCCAGTTCCTGCGCGAGAAAATCGAGCCGGCGGCCGACCGGCCCGCCTTCCCCCAGAAGCGCGCGCGCCGCGGAGACATGCGTCTTCAGGCGGTCGAGCTCCTCGCGAATGTCGGCCTTGGCGGCGAGCAGGATCGCCTCTTGATGCAGCCGGTTCTCGTCGAAGCCGCGCGAGGACTCCATCAGCGCAGCGACGGATTGGGCGAGGCGCGCGCGCACCGCCTCGGGTTTTCGCGCGGGATTGTCGTCGGCGGCCTGCGTAAGTTCGGCGATGGCGTCGAGGCGCTCGCCGAGAATCGTCGCGAGCGCATCGCCCTCGGCGCGCCGCGCGACGTCGAGCGCCGCGATCGCGACATCGAGGCTCGACAGCGCGCCAGCGCAGGCGGCGGCGATCGAAGCCTCGTCGTCGGCGGCCTCGACGATCTCGACGATGCCGCGAACGCCGAGCACGCCGTCCATGGTCGGCGGCGCGAGGCCGGCGGCTTGGGCGGCCTCGCGCGCCGCGCTGACGATCGAGGCGAGCGCAGCCGCATCGACGCGCGCCTGCGAAGTCGCGCCTTCGCGCTGGGCGGCGATCGTCGCGAAACACGTGCCGCGCGCCAGCGCCTTGGTCAGCCGCGCACGCGCCTCGCCCTCGATACGGTCGAAGCCGGCGGGAACGCGCAGCCGCAGATCGAGCCCCTTGGCGTTGACGCATTTGAGCTCAACCGTCCAGCGCCATGGGCCGTGGGCGCCGGCGGCGCGAGCGAAGCCGGTCATGCTGGTCAGGGTCATGCCAATATTCCCTCGGCGCCGCGATTCGGCGCGCGAATGTCTTATACAGGAGCGCGAGCGGGAAAAGGGGACGCCGATTAACAGCGACCGCCTTGACGCCGGTCAAGGACGCGCCGACTGTTCGGCGAAAGGCTGCGCCAAACAAGGAGGGGATGTACGTGGACGACGCGCTCACTGTCGCCGGCTCAGGCGCTCAGGCCTTGCCGGCGGGTCAATTGTATCGCGCCTGCGATCTCGCGCGCTTGGCGTTCGCCTCGACGGCGGAGCTGGAGCCGATCGACGGGCTGGTCGGGCAAGCGCGCGCGCTCGAGGCGGTGGGGGTCGGCGCGAAAATCGACAAGAAAGGGTTCAACCTCTTCGTCATCGGCCCGTACAGCGTCGGCATGCAGGAGGCGGTCAAGACCGTGCTGGTGGAGGACGCGCGATCGCGGCCCAGCCCGCGCGACTGGGTCTATGTCAACAATTTCGCCAAGCCGGACCGGCCGATCGCGATCGAACTCCCCTCGGGCCGGGCGCCCGGCTTCAAGGAGGCGATGCGCAAACTCGTCGAAGACCTCAAGATCGCGGCGCCCGCCGCCTTCCAAAGCGAAGACTACCAGACGCGGCGCAGCGCGATCGACGAAGCGTTTCAGAAGAAGCAGTTCGAGGCCTTTTCCGGGTTGCGCGAAAAGGCGGGGGAAAAGGCGATCCTGCTGCTGCGCACGCCCGTCGGATTCGCGCTCGCGCCCTCGGAGAACGGTCAGGTCGTCCCGCCGGACGAATTCAACGCCTGGCCGGAGGCCAAACGCCTGCAAGTGCAGACCGACATCGAGGCGCTCGAAACGGATCTCGAACACATCGTCCGTCAGATCCCGCAATGGGACAAGCAGCGGCGCGACGACGTGCGCGCGCTCAATCGGGAAACCGCCAAATTCGCGGTCGATCATTTGATCGAGGAAGTCGCGGCCGCCTTCGCCGATCTTCCACGCGTCGCTCAGCACATCGATACGGTTCGCGCCGACCTGATCGAGAACGTGCCGATGTTCGTCGCCCGGAGCGACGGCGAAGGCGAGACGGGCGAGCCGCTGCAATGGACCGCGTTCGACCGTTACGAAGTCAACGTCCTGATCGCGCAAAACGGCGCCGCCGGCGCGCCGGTCGTCGAGGAGCTGCATCCCACGCTCGGCAACCTGATCGGCCGCATCGACTACGTCTCGTCGCACGGCGTGCTGATGACCAATTTCCGGCTGATCAAGCCGGGCGCCATCCATCGCGCGAGCGGCGGCTACCTGCTCATCGACGCGCGCAGCCTGCTGATCGAACCGTTCAGCTGGACCGCGCTCAAACGCGCGCTGCGGCGCGGCGAGGTCGTCATCGAGGACGTCGGCCGCTTCCTCGGCCTGACCAGCACGGTTTCGCTCGAACCCGATCCCATTCCGCTGCAGGTAAAAGTCGTGCTGCTCGGCGACCGCCTGCTGTATTTCCTGCTCTCCGCTTTCGACCCGGACCTCGGCGAGCACTTCAAGATTCTCGCCGATTTCGAGGACGACCTCGCGCGGAACCCAGAGAACGAGGCGATCTTCGCGCGACTGGTCGGCTCGCTCGCGCACCGCGACGGCCTCAGGGCGCTCGATCGGGAGGCGACCGCGCGCGTCGTCGAGCACGCCGCGCGATTGGCCGCCCACTCCGGCAAGTTGTCGCTGCGCGTCAACGATTTGCGCGAGGCGTTGATCGAAGCTGACCTCTGCGCGCGCGAGGCAAAGCGCGACCTCGTCGCGCGCGCCGACGTCGAGCGCGCTTTGCATGCGCGCGAGCGTCGCGCCTCGCGGCTGCGCGACCGCATGCAAGAGGCGATCCTCGAGCGCGTCGCGCTGATCGCCACCGAGGGCGTGCGCGTCGGGCAAGTCAACGGACTGAGCGTCATCGAGATCGGCGGCTTCGCCTTCGGGCGCCCCACCCGCATCACCTGCCAAACGAGGCCCGGCGGCGGCAAGGTCGTCGACATCGAACGCGAAGTCGAACTCGGCGGCCCGATCCACTCCAAAGGCGTGCTGATCCTCAGCGGTTTCCTCGCCGGGCGCTACGCGCTCGACACGCCGATGTCGCTGTTCGCGAGCCTGGTTTTCGAGCAGTCCTATGGCGGCGTGGAGGGCGACAGCGCGTCCTCCGCCGAACTCTACGCGCTGCTTTCGGCGCTCGCCGACGCGCCGTTGCGTCAGGACCTCGCCGTCACCGGCTCCGTCAACCAGCACGGCGACGTCCAGGCGATCGGCGGCGCCAACGAGAAGATCGAAGGCTTCTTCGACATCTGCAACGCGCGCGGCCTCACGGGAACGCAGGGCGTTCTGATTCCGGCGGCCAACGTGCAGCACCTGATGTTGCGCGAGGACGTCGTCAAGGCCTGCGCGGACGGCCGCTTCGCCGTCTACCCCATCGCCACCATCGACGAAGGCGTCGCGCTGCTGACGGGCTTGGAGGCGGGCAAACGTCAGGCAGACGGCGCCTTTCCGCCGGGCAGCCTCAACCGCCGCGCGGAGGACCGCTTGCGCGCCTTCGCCGACATTCGCAAGAACTTCGGCAAGGAGGCGGCGATCCCGGCGCAGAACGGGAACAATCAGCCATGACGAGGGCGCCGCTCGGCTTCAAGCGCATGGTGCTCGGCCTTCACCAGGGCGCGCCGCGGCGCGCGACGGCGCTCGCGGTCGAATTCGCCCAGCTTTTCGATATCGAACTGTTGGGGTTGTTCATCGAGGACGCCGGCTTGCGCCATCTGGCGGGCATGCCCTTCGCGCGCGAGATCAGTTCGCTCGGCGGCGGCTGGCGGCGCATCGAGCCGGCGCGCGCGACGCGCGAACTCGACCTGGCCGCCGGCAGCGCCGAGCGTCAGTTCGTCGAAGCCGCCCGCGCCCTGGAGCGGCGACAGTTCGAGATCGTGCGCGCTTGCGCCGCCGAAGCGCTCGCCGCGGCCCTGCGCGCGGGCGACATCGTGGCGATCGGCGCGCCGGTGGCCGCGGCCGAGCGCGCGGCCGAGCCTTTCGCCTCATTGCTCGAAGCGGCGTTCGGCTCGAGCGCCGCGGTGATGCTGGCGCCGGCGCGCCTGGCGCGAAGCGCCGGTCCGATCGTGGCGATCGCCGCCGGGCCGGACGATCCCAGCATCGCAGCGGCGGCGGCGATCGCTGAGGCGGCCGGCGAGCAACTCGTCGTCGTCGACCTCGCAAGGGGCGCCGCGGAAGAGTGGCTGGCGGCGCGACGCGAGGCCGCGCTGCGGCTCGCCTTCGCCGACGACGCCTTGCCTCGGGCGCTGCAAAGTTTGAAGGAGCGCCTCGCGGTGGTGAGCCGCGGCGTCGTCGGCAACAGAATCGCGCTGGCGATCGCCGCCAGCCGCGGCGTGCCGGCGCTGAGCGTCGAGGCGCGGGAGCGTTAAAGCTTTCGGCGGAGCGCCGGCTGAAACTGTTCAGAGCGCAGGCGCGGATCTGGTCCCATAGCGTTGACGCATTTGGGTTCGAACGCCCAGCGCCGGTTGCTGCACGAATCGGCGCGCCCAAGTCACACACGAGTCCCCGGCGCGGTGAGCCGCGCGCTCCAGCGGGGCGCACTGGCCGCCCTGCCCTCACAGCGCTTCCGAGCCAGGGCGGATCTGGCGTCGCACACACGTTCACGAATTACCGCATTTCATTGATAACATTTATATATCTCCTATGTTCGTGTTCTGTTCTTGTCAAGCTCGCAAAGGCTCCATAGAATTATCAGCAATCGAAGGGACGGCTCGACCGACGGTCGCTATCGAAACCGTTCCGAAAGGAAGCGGGCGGATCGATGAAATCCGCACAAGTCTCAAAGGACAGAAATCACGACCGGCGCGACGACGATCGGCTCACATCGCTGCGCAACGCGATTGGCGACCTGGAAGAAGCGTGGCGAACATCGGAGCGACGCTCTCATTTCGAGCGGTGGATAACCTGGACGGCGGAAGGTCCGCGTTTGGGAGCGGCGACGCTGCTCGCGCGCAAAGTCGCGGGAGAGGAAGCGCGCCTGCTTGCGCTTCTGTCGGTCGCCTTCGACCGACCTTGGCCGCCCACAATCCTGCGCAAGCTAGAATTCGCCGAAACGGAGTTCCGCCGTGGCGATCTGGCGAAATCGGCGATGCACGTCGCACTTGCAAACCTCCCGCCGTTCGAAAACCGGCAGAGCGCCTATCGCCTCCACATTGCCGCCGGATTTCTGGACAAGGGTTTCCTGACGCCGCTCGATCTCATGAAGCTTTGCGAAATCGACCCGACCGGCGTCGCGGCGCTGAAGAAATACAGCCCCGACCAGCCGCGTGTGCCCGCAGGCAATACGGACGGTGGGCAATGGACCCGCGAGGGCGGCGGAGCCACACTCGAAGCGCCAGTCGGCCGCGCGCCGCGCCGCGAACCGTCGAAGCCCCTCCAGACCGCGGTCCTTATGCCAGAAGGTTGCGATCGGGAGTGGAAAAGCGCGATCAAATACTGTCTCGAGCTTTTCGACATGCCGAATCCTCCGAGAAGTCTCACAGGCGGCTACACTACGGTCGACGGCTGCGCGAAGGGCTTTGTCAGCGCACGTTGCGGCGGCAATCGCGTTTGAAGAAGGGGGCCATGATGGCGTTGCGCGACGATATTCTGCCACTGTTCCGGCAAGAGGATTGGCGGGGCTGCGAAGCTCTGCTGGCGGCGCGTTCGCCGGGCGACGATGCGGAGCAGCGCGCTTCCATCGCCTACTGGCGTACGGCCGTGCTGGAGGGAGAGGGGCACTACGAAGAAGCGTTGCGCTTTCTCGCTTCGCATCGCGACGACTTCTTCAGCCAGTGTCTGGTCCATTACTTACAGGCAAATATTCTTTGCCAGATGGGCAACAGCGGCGAGGCGATCGAGACGCTGCGCAAAGCGCCGTTTGGAGCGGAAACGGATCGCTTTCCGGCGCTCTCTCTCGAAGCGATCTTTCTCTATTGCTTCTTGCTGGCCAAGAGCGGACGCGACGCGCCGCCCAAATTGATCGATGCGATTCCCGACGACTATAGGTCCTATATGTTTGACGGAACCTTCGCGAATAAGTCTGACATTCTCGCGGCGATCGACAAGCGGCGCGTGGTCGGCGCCCCCCGCCCCTTCAATCCAGCGTCTCGCGATAGACCCACACCGCGAAGACGGTGATGGCGATGGCGAACAGCGCCATCGGCCACAGTTCCGGCGCGATCTCGTTCCAGCCGTTGCCCTTCAGCAGCATGCCGCGCACGATGCGCACGGCGTGGGTCGTCGGGAAGATCTCGCCGATCGCCTGCGCCCAGCCGGGCATGCCGCGGAACGGGAACATGAAGCCCGACAGCAGGAACGACGGCATCAGCGTGAACTGCGCGAGCTGCACCGCCTGCATCTGGTTGGCCGCGACCGTCGAGAAGGTGACGCCGAGCGCGAGATTGCTGGCGATGAACAGCCCCAGCGCGCCGAGCAGCAGCGGCAGCGAGCCGCGGATCGGCAACTGGAAGAAAATCGCCGACGCGGCGAGGATCAGCCCGACCTGGACATAGCCGATGAACACGTAAGGCACGATCTTGGCGATCATCACCTCGATGGGCCTTACCGGCATCGCCAGCAGATTTTCCATCGTCCCGCGCTCGCGCTCGCGAGTGATCGCCAGCGTGGTGACGAACAGCGTCGAGAACAACAGCACGATGCAGATGAGGGCGGGCACGATATTGAGCACGGTGAGCTGTTCGGGATTGTAGCGCGCGTGCACGACGAACTGGAAGGGCGGCGTCTGCGGCCGTATCTGGCGGATCGGCGGCAGGTCGCGATTGATCGCCGCCACGGCCTGTTGGAGCGCCAAGACCGCGTTGCCGATCGCGGTCGGGTCGGTCGCGTCGGCGTCGATCAGCACGCTCGGCGTCTCGCCGCGGTCGACCGCGCGATCGAACTGGGGCGGCATTTCGACCACGAACATCAGATCGCCGCGCGCGAGGCCGGCGTCCGCTTCGCTCTCCGATTTCAGGAGGCGCAAATCATAGTAGCCGGAATTGGCCAGCGCCGCGGCGATGGTGCGGGTGTATTTGGAAGCGTCGATCGACAGCAGGCCGGCCGGCAAGTGCTTGGGATCGGAATTGATGGCGTAGCCGAACAGGAACAGCTGCATGATGGGGATGGCGATGATGATGCGCAGCGTCGCCGCGTCGCGCATCACCTGAATCCATTCCTTGCGCAACAGCGCGCCGAGGCGCGCGAAAGAGAAGCGGGTCATCGTCCCGCCTCCTCGAGGCTCAGCATGTGGATGAACACGTCGTCGAGCCGCGGCTCGACTTCGCGCCATTCGAGCGCGCCGCCGCTGGCCGATTGGATCGCGGCGGTCAACGCCGCGCGGTCCATGCCCGCCACGCGCAGCGCGCGCCCGAACACCGCCGCCGCTTCGACGCCCGGCGTACGGCGCAGCGCGCGCGCCGCCGCGTCGATGCCCTCGCCCGTCGCCTCGAAGGTGACGAGCCCCGATCTGTCGACGACCGCGACCGCGCCGCCCTGCACCACGATGCGCCCCTGCGCGAGATAGACGATGCGCCCGCAGCGCTCCGCTTCGTCCATGTAATGGGTCGAGACGAGCGTCGTCAGCCCGTCGGCCGCCATGTCGTGAATGAGGTCCCAGAATTCACGCCGCGCCTTGACGTCGACGCCGGCGGTCGGCTCGTCGAGGAGCAGCAGCCTGGGCTCGTGCAGCACGCAGGCGGCGAGCGAGAGGCGCTGCTTCCAGCCGCCGGAGAGCTGGCCTGCGAGCTGGTTGCGCCGGTCGCCGAACCCCATGCGTTCGATGATCGCCGCGACCGCCGCGCGGCGGTTGCGCATCTCGAAGACGCGCGCGACGAAATCGAGGTTCTCGAATACGGTCAGGTCGTCGTAAAGGCTGAACCTTTGCGTCATGTAGCCGACTTCGCGGCGAATCTCGTGCGGCTGACGAATGATGTCGTAGCCGATGCATTGGCCAGAGCCGCCGTCGGGGACGAGCAGCCCGCACAGCATGCGGATCGTCGTCGTCTTGCCACTGCCGTTGGCCCCGAGAAATCCGCAAATCTCGCCCTTGGCGACTTGCAGGCTAAGCCCGTCGACCACCTTGAGGTCGCCGAAGCTCTTGCGCAGGTCGCGCACGTCGATGGCGTAGTCGCTCATGGCGGGGGCGCCCGCGGCCGCACGGTGACCGGCTGGCCCGGGTTGAACAAGGTCGCCTCGGCCGGCTTCGGCCGCGCTTCGGCGAGAAAGACGAATTTGCTGCGCGTGGTCTCGGAGTAGATGAAGGGCGGCGTATATTCGGCCTGCGGCGCGATATAGGAGACCGTTCCCGTCATGTCGCCCGGGCAATTGTCGCATAAGAGCGCCACCTCGTCGCCAATGTGCACATGCGCGAGCGACGGTTCGGGGACGAAGAAGCGAACGAAGATGTTTTCGGGCGGCAGCAGCGAGACGACCGGCGCGCCCGCGTCGAGCGTCTCTCCCGCCCGCGCCAGCACGTCGGCGACGACGCCGGTGACGGGCGAGACCACGGAGCGCTGAGCCAGCCGCCAGCGCGCCATGGCGAGCGCGGCCTCGGCGGCGTTGACCGCCGAAGTCTGGGCGATGATCTCGCCGGGCCGGCCGAACGGCGCCTTGGCCTGTTCCAGCGCCGCCTCGTCCGCCGCGATCTTGGCGGTCGCCGAGCGCAGGTCCGCTTGCTCTTCGTCCACGAGTTGCGCCGTCGCGGCGCCGGTCTTGAGCAAGGCCTCATTGCGTTTCAGATCGGCCAGCACCTTGTCGCGCGCGGCCACGGCGTCGCGCAGATTCGCCTCGGCTTGCGCGATTTCGGTCGGTTTGGCGGGGTTCTGCAGATTGGCGAGCACGTCCTTCGCCTGCTGAAGCAGCCGGGTCGCCTGATCGACCGCATAGCGATCGTCGGCGTCGTCCTGTTCGAACAGCGGCGCGCCCTTGACGACGCGATCGCCGCGTTCGACGCGAACGGCGGTGACGAGACCCTGCTGGGTCGGCCCGACCTTGACGAAATCGGCGTCGGCGTAACCCTGCCATTCCTCGGGGGCGGGCGGCCCATGGCGAAGAAAGAACCACAACAGCGCGCCGAGGGCCGCGGCGACACCGAGGAGGACGACGACTCGACGATTCATCTCGCGCGCGCTCTCATCGGCTCGGGTTCCAGCCCATTGCTAAGCCGGCGCGCCTTCGATCGCAACCGGCGCACGCGAACACAGTCCGGAACAGCCGAGGCTGATTTTTGGGAGGGGATCCGGCTGCCCGAGAGGCGAGAGCGCGGCGACGAACTTGGCAGCGCGATCCCGCGCTAGGCGAGGCTCAGATGGCGCCTGGCCTTGTCGGCGGCGGTGCGCGCGGACGCGGTGACGCTGAACATTTCAAGCCGATCCAGTTCCTCGTCACTGACCGGGGTCAGCGCCTGATCGCGATATTGGCGCGCCTGCGGGTCGCGCTTGATGGAACGGCGCACGGCGCCCATTCGCCAGACGATGCGAGCGATCGCGAAATGCTTGGCGACGAGATCTGCGACATATTTGACGGAGAACGTCACGGGATTTTCGATCGCCATGCCCGGCCGGCGGTCGGTTCGAACCTTGCGCCGGAGATAGCCGCCCTCCAGCGGATGGATCTTCTCGATCGTCACGCATCCGTAAAACCAGATGAGCAGGAACATCATTTTTCCCGGACTGATGCCCGTCGCCACCGCGCGGCGCATCACCGTCTCCATGTGCTCGGGCGTATAATAGGTCTTCCAGGCCAGCCGATAAGCGCGCTCCCACTCGGCCTTCGACATCGTGGCGTGGCCTGTCGTGACATGCTCGAGATCGTATTTGTTCATGTCCGGGTCCATCGCGACTCCGGCTAGGTGCAATTTCTTGTGGTCCTCGGACCCCGGCAAAGGCGTCAGACAAAAAAATTCGAGGAGATCAAGCGGCAACTCGCGCTGGATGATCTTGATGTCGCGCACGATCGTTTCCGGCGTGTCGGCCGGAAATCCCAGGATGTAGCCCGCGTAGGTGAAACACCCGACGGCCTTCCAGGCCAGCAGCATCGCGCGGTATTCGGCGATGCGGTTCTGTTTCTTTTTCGCCCCGACAAGGCTTTCCGGATTGATGCTTTCGAGGCCGAGAAACACGCGCCGCACCCCCGCCGCCGCCGCCTTCTCGATGAAACGCGGGATGCGGTGGCAAAGCGTATCCACTTGGATGACGAAATTGAAATCGAGCCCTTCGGCGCGTCGCATCGCGATGAGGCGATCGAACATCGGCTCCCAGTTCTTGTTGCGGGCGAGATTGTCGTCGGTGATGAAGAAATGGTCGATCCCCTGCGCCAGATTGGCGCGCACGATCGCCTCGACGTCGTCCGGCGTGCGAAAGCGCGACTTTCGCCCCTGCACGTTGATGATCGTGCAGAACGAGCATTGAAACGGGCAGCCGCGACCGGCGTCGAAACTGGTTACGACGCCGGCGGTGCGCTCGATGCTCGCGGCCGGCAGCAGCGGAATCGGCGCGCCTTCGAGACCCGGCAAGTCGTCCATGTAATTGTAGAGCGGCTGCAATCGACCGGCGTGGGCGTCCTGAAGAACGCGATCGAGCCGCCCTTCCGCCTCCCCGGCGAACAGCGAAACGCCCAGTGACTGCGCCGCGACGAGGTCGGCGGGCATTTCCGGAAGCATCGCCAGACATCCCGAGACGTGAAATCCGCCGATGGCCACTTGCACGCCCAAGGCGCGAAACCGCCGCGCCAGATCGATGGCGTGAGGAAACTGGTTCGACTGGACGCCCACGAGGGCGACGAGGCCGCGCCCTCCGGCCGCGGCCATCGCCTTTGCGATGCGATCCGGCCGAACGCGCGTGTTCGTCTCGTCGATCACGACGATGTCGATCGTGACGTCCTCGCCCAGAACGCGCCGCTCGCCGCAATCGACGGCCAGACCATGCAGCACGGCCAGGGTGTTCGACGGGATCGCCGAGCGAACCCATTGGATGACATAGCCGTCATCGTCGTAATGCGACGGCTTGATCAGAAAGAGCTTGAAGACTTTCTGCATCGATGCGGCCTCGGCGAGGCTCAGCTAACACCGATCTGGAATGGATCGTCAACCGCGGCGGCGACGCCGGCACATCCGTCTTCCAATTCCGCGAGCCGCGACGACCCCGAATCCCGGATCGCGCGACCGCCCCTACCCTTTCGGTTTGTTCACTCGGTTGCGCTTGCGCGTCTGCACTTCGACGCGCGGCCCCTCGACCAGCCGCACGACGGCGCCCCAGAGTGTGCGCACGTCCTGCTCGGTCATCGCCATGCGGTGGAAGATGTTGCGCAGGTTGCGGCGCATCCCCGGCTTCTTCGTGAGCGGACGGAAGAAGCCGTTCTCGTCGAGCTTTCCCTCCAGGAAGTCGAAAAAGGCGAGGACCATCTCGCGCTGCGCGGGAGGCGA
The DNA here is from genome assembly GCA_963842835.1 of uncultured Alphaproteobacteria bacterium. Classification (GTDB taxonomy): domain Bacteria; phylum Pseudomonadota; class Alphaproteobacteria; order Rhizobiales; family Beijerinckiaceae; genus Roseiarcus. Next base: position 259,137 of record CAWJIB010000005.1, read on the forward strand.
GACCGCGCGCGGAATCGCAGGCGGCGGCGGCGCGTCGCCATGGGCCGCCTTGAACCATTCGTATCCGCACAGCAGCACGGCCTGGGCGAGATTGAGCGAGGCGTAGGCGGGGTTGGCGGGAAAGGTGAGAATGGCGTCGGCGAGCGCGACCTCGTCGTTGTCGAGGCCCGTGCGCTCCGGCCCGAACAGAACACCGCGCTTCTCGGCGGCGAGGGCGGTTTCCGACATGGCCTGAGCGGGAGCGAGGACGGGTTTCATCTGGCCGCGTTCGCGCGCGGTGGCGGCGTAGAGAAAGTGAAGATCGCCGACCGCCGCCTCGACGCTGTCAAAAACCCGCGCCGCTTCGAGCAAATGCGCCGCGCCCGCCGCCGCGGCATAGGCGACGTCGCGATATTCGCCGACGCGCGGCCAGCCCTCGCGCGGGTTGACGAGGCGCAGATCGTCGAGGCCGAAATTGGCCATTGCGCGCGCGCACATCCCGATGTTCACCGCCAGCTGCGGGCGCACGAGGATGATCGCGGGGCCGCCGGCCAATGCCGCCCTGCTTCGGTCCGTTCCTGCTCCGACCATGGTCCCGCCTCAGGCCGCCGCTGCGCGCGAGGCCGCAAATCTCCGGGCGATCTCGCCGGCGATCAGCCCACTCGAATCGATCGGCTCGTAGGAGAAGCGCTCGATCGCGCCGGCGAACCGGCGCACCGCCCCGATCCGCTGCAGGGCGTCGATCGCGCTCGCGAGCTTGCTCGAGCCGCCGCCCGAGGGCTCGAAAACATAGACCGGCGCGCCCGTCGCCGTCGCCTCGCCGACCATGTTGGCGCTGTCGCCGGTCACCATCACCGCGTCGGCCAGCGCGAGGATCGAGGCGTAGGGGTTATCGCCCGTTTGGTCCCAAATGAACCCTGGCGCGCCGCCGAGCCCCTCGCGCACGGCGGCCACGAGCTCCGGCGGCGTGCGGCGCGAGGGCGTCGCCATGACGCTGAAGCCTTGCGCGGCGATCGCGCTTATCGCCGCGCGCAGGCGCGCGACGTCGGCCGGCGTGAAATGTTGCGCCCCGCTGGGGCCGCCGAGCGCCACCGCGCAACGCGGCGCCGGCAGGGCCGCGAGCCTCGGGTCGGGCGCCGCGCGCGCGGCTGCGAGGCGCCGTTGCGAAAAAGGATGCGGCGAGGTCAGCGTCGTGATGACATTGGGGCCCCGCAGCCGGTCGTGCTCGGGCGCCCAGATCACGTCCATGATCGCCCGGGAAAAGCGCGGGTCTTGCAAGAACGCCGCGAACACGCGCCCGCCCGGCGCGCGCTTGAACGCGCGCACGTAGGGAACGGTCACGCGTCCGCACGCGATGACGATGTCCGGAAGGGGACGGGTCAGAGGCGAGCCTGCCCGGCCCGCCCGGTCCCGGGGATCGACCGGCCCGAAAGGCGAGAGCCAGACGTAGAGCTTGCGCGGATCGACCCGCCGCAATTCGTAGGGCGCGCCGAGCGCCTCGGCGACCCCGATCGCATTGGCCTCGTGTCCCGCCTTGCCCGAACCCAAGAGAAGGACGCGCACGCCCTCGCCCAGCAGCGCATCCTGCATCGTGCGTTACAGCCCCATTTGCCCGGGCAGCCATTGCGCGAAACTCCGTGCGAGCGTCTCGACCCGGCCGCGCGTGATATCCTCCTGATAGGGCAAGTTCAGATAGGTCTGAGCGCCGACTGCGCTGTACAGCGGGTAGGAAGCAACCTCCCCGCCGCGCGGGCTCAAGACGATCCCCGCGCCCTGAATGCCATCAATGGTGTCGTTCGCGGGGTTGTTGTCCAAGCTGCCTGTCGGCCCGAGAATGACTTCGTCGATTCGCGCCACCAGCGTCGCCGCATTGCGGTCGCCCGGCGCTAGGTAGCGGGCGAACGATTGCCGCAGCAGCCCCGGCAACATCGCCGCGATCCAGTCCGCGACCTGCCCGTTGCCGCTCGCGCGCAACGGCGCGACATCCACCCGGATCTCCCGGAAGCGAATCCCGGCCAGCGGCGAGGCGGCTGCGGCAATTCCCGGCGCCGCGGCCAACGCCGCCAAGCTCGACAGAACGGCGCGTCGCGTCAAAAGTCGGATGCCCATGACGATCGTCCTCCGAGGGGCGCGTTTTAGCGATTCGCCGGCGCCGCCTGCCGCTCAGATATAGGCGACTTTCAAGATTTCATAGCACTTGCCGCCGCCGGGGGTGTTCACTTCGACGCTATCGCCGACCTTCTTGCCGATCAGCGCGCGCGCGGTCGGCGAACTGATCGAGACCTTGCCGGATTTTACGTCCGCCTCGCTCTCGCCGACGATCTGAAACACCTTCTCGGCTTCCGTGTCCTCGTCAATCAACGTAACCGTGGCGCCAAATTTGATCGTCGACCCCGACAATTTCGATACGTCGATCACCTCGGCCCGCTGGAGCATGTCTTCGAGCTCGATGATGCGGCCCTCGTTGTGAGACTGCGCTTCTTTGGCCGAGTGATATTCCGCGTTTTCCGACAGGTCGCCGTGAGCGCGGGCCTCGGAGATCGCTTGGACGATGCGCGGACGCTCCACTTGTTGAAGTCTCAGGAATTCAGCCTCCAGCGCGGCATGGCCGGCGACTGTGATCGGAAATTTGTCCATCGATTACCCTGCCTCGAATATCCAAACCTCTGGCCCGCGATCGACGCCCGACGCGGCGTCAGATCACGCGAAATAGTCCTGCAACGCACGGACTTCAAGATCGCCGGTCAAGTAGGCTTTGATGCCCTCGGCCGCCGCGATCGCCCCTGAAAGTGTGGTATAGTAAGGCGTTTTTTGCAAGAGGGCGGCGCGGCGCAGCGGCTTCGAGTCGGTCAGCGAGGTTGCCCCTTCGGTGGTGTTGAACATCAGCTGAACGCCGCCGTTGCGCACGGCGTCAGCCGCGTGCGGACGCCCTTCCGACACCTTGTTGATCTTGACGGCGGGAACGCCGTGCTGCTCGAGATAGCGCTGCGTGCCCCCCGTCGCGATGATCTTGAATCCCAGCTCGCGCAACATACGCAGCGACGCGACGACGCCCGCCTTGTCGGCGTCGCGAAGCGAGACGAAAATCGTGCCCGCGCGCGGCAGGCTCGCCCCCGCGCCGAGCTGGCTCTTGGCGAAGGCGATCTCGAACGTGCGGTCGATGCCCATGACCTCGCCGGTCGAGCGCATTTCCGGCCCGAGAACGGTGTCGACGCCGGGGAAGCGCGCGAAGGGAAACACCGCTTCCTTGACGCCGACGTGACCCAGCGCGCCGAGCCTCAAGTCGAACGAGGCCAGAGGTTCGCCCGCCATGACGCGGCTCGCGATCTTGGCGATCGGCCGGCCGATGACCTTGGCGACGAACGGCACGGTGCGCGAGGCCCGCGGATTGACCTCGAGCACGTAAATCTCGCCGTCTTTGAGCGCGTATTGCACGTTCATCAGCCCGCCGACGTCGAGCGCCAGCGCGAGCCTACGCGTTTCGTCCTCGAGGCGGGCGATCGTGTCGGCTTTAAGCGAGCGCGGCGGCAACGAACAGGCGCTGTCGCCGGAATGGATGCCCGCCTCCTCGATATGCTCCATGATTCCGGCGACGACGACGCTTTTGCCGTCGCATAGCGCGTCGACGTCGATCTCGATCGCATCCGAGAGATAGCGGTCGAAGAGCAGCGGATTCTTGCCCAGAACCATATTGATCTGGCCGGTCTTGTCGTTGGGATAGCGCGCCTTGACGTCGGCGGGCACCAGGCTCGGCAGCACGCCGAGCAGATAGTCGTCGAGTTCGCCTTCGTCACGGATAATCGCCATCGCGCGCCCGCCCAGCACGTAGGAGGGACGCACCACCAGCGGCAGGCCGAGATCGGCGGCCACGAGGCGCGATTGCTCGACCGAATAGGCGATGCCGTTCTTGGGCTGCTTGAGGCCGAGCTTGTCGAGCAGGCGCTTGAAGCGGTCGCGATCCTCGGCCAGGTCGATCGAATCGACCGAAGTGCCCAAGATCGGCGCGCCCGACTGCTCGATGACATGCGCGAGCTTGAGCGGCGTCTGGCCGCCGAACTGCACGATGACGCCCTTCAGCGTCCCCGCCTCGCGCTCTTTCTGCAGAATGGCGAGCACGTCCTCCGCGGTCAGCGGCTCGAAATAGAGGCGATCCGAAGTGTCGTAATCGGTCGACACGGTCTCCGGATTGCAATTGACCATGATCGTTTCGTAGCCCAATTCGCGAAGGGCGAACGAGGCGTGGCAGCAGCAATAGTCGAATTCGATCCCCTGCCCGATGCGGTTTGGCCCGCCCCCGAGAATGACGATCTTGTCGCGCCCGGTCGGGCGCGCCTCGCAGCGAAGCACGCCGGCGAAGGGCGCCTCGTAGGTCGAATACATATAGGCGGTGGGCGAGGCGAATTCGGCCGCGCAGGTGTCGATGCGCTTGAAGACCGGGGTCACGCCAAGCGCGGCGCGCGCCTTGGCGACGTCCGCCTCGGCGACCCCCGCCAGCGCGGCGAGCCTCAGGTCGGAGAAGCCGGCCGCCTTGAGGAGGCGCAGATTCTCGGCGTCGGAGGGCAGACCGAAGCGCCGCACCTTGTTCTCGAGCGCGACGATGTCGGCGAGCCGCTCGAGGAACCAGGGATCGATCCGCGTGACGTCGTGGATTTCGGCGACGCCCATCCCTAAGCGCAGGGCCTGCGCGACTTTGAGCAGGCGATCGGGCGTCGGCGTGCCGATCGCGGCGCGCAAGGCGTTGCGGTCGTCGCCCTTGCCCAGACCTTCGATCTCGATTTCATCGAGGCCGGTTAGGCCCGTCTCCAGCGAACGCAGCGCCTTCTGCAGCAACTCGGAGAACGTGCGGCCAATCGCCATCGCCTCGCCCACCGATTTCATCGCGGTGGTGAGCACGGGTTCGGCGCCGGGGAATTTCTCGAAAGCGAAGCGCGGGATCTTCGTGACGATGTAGTCGATCGTCGGCTCGAAGGAGGCCGGCGTCGCCCCGCCCGTGATGTCGTTGGCGATTTCGTCGAGCGTATAGCCGACCGCGAGCTTGGCCGCGACCTTGGCGATGGGAAAGCCCGTCGCCTTGGAGGCGAGCGCCGAGGAGCGCGACACGCGCGGATTCATTTCGATGACGATCATGCGCCCGTCTTGCGGGTTGACGGCGAATTGCACGTTCGAGCCGCCGGTCTCGACGCCGATCTCGCGCAGCACCGCGATCGCGGCGTCGCGCATGATCTGGTATTCCTTGTCGGTGAGGGTCAGCGCCGGCGCGATGGTGATGGAATCGCCGGTGTGCACGCCCATCGGATCGATGTTTTCGATCGAGCAGACGATGATGCAATTGTCCGCCTTGTCGCGGACGACCTCCATTTCGAATTCCTTCCAGCCGAGGACGCTTTCCTCGATCAGGACCTCGTCGGTCGGCGAGGCGTCGATGCCGCGCTCGACGATCTCGATAAACTCGCTCTTGTTGTAGGCGATGCCGCCGCCCGTGCCGCCCATGGTGAAGCTCGGCCTGATGATCGCGGGAAGGCCGATGTCGTCGAGGGCGGCGAGCGCCTGCGCCAGCGTCTTGATGTGATGCGAGCGCGGCGTGGCGAGGCCGATCTTGGTCATCGCCTCGCGAAACAGCTCGCGGTCCTCGGCCTTGTCGATGGCGTGCGCCGTGGCGCCGATCATCTCGACGTCGAAACGTTCGAGCACGCCCATCTTCTTCAGCGAAAGCGCGCAGTTGAGCGCGGTCTGGCCGCCCATAGTCGGCAGCAGCGCGAAGCCGCCGGGGACGGCGTAGCGCTCCTTGGCGATGATCTTGGCGACGATTTCCGGCGTGATCGGCTCGATATAGGTGCGGTCCGCCATATCCGGATCGGTCATGATCGTGGCGGGATTCGAGTTGACGAGGACGATGCGATAGCCTTCCGCGCGCAAGGTCTTGCACGCCTGGGTCCCGGAATAATCGAATTCGCACGCCTGTCCGATGATGATCGGCCCGGCGCCGATGATCAGGATGGTGGAGATATCGGTCCGTTTGGGCATCAATTCCTCTGGGCTCGCGCCAAGGTCAGCGCGACGATCGTCGGTGTCCGGCGCGCAAAAAAAATAGGCCGCGCCGCGGGCTTGGGCCGCGAGGCGTCCTCACGCGAAGACCATCGGGCCTCGCGGGCCGCCGCCGCGTTTGGCGCGAGCGGCGGGCCGTCGGCCCTACTAGACGAGAATTGAAGCGGGGGGAAGGGCGCAAGGGACCGAGCCGGGGCGAGGCGAGACGGCGGCGGCCGCTTCCGCCGCGCTCGCGTCCGCCTTCGGCCGGAGCGGCGCCATTTCCAAAATCGGCCGGTCCGCGCTAATCTGCCCCAGAGGAATTGCCCCGGCTGCGGCGATCGGCGGGGGATAGGACGGGAGACGTCCCATGGCGATCGAGGACACGACGACGACGGACGTTCGGCTCGCGGACGCCAAGACGGCCACTCCCGAGGCGGCCGAAGCGAAGGAAGTCGCCGCGCCGAAGACCGCGCCGTCCCAGCCGAGCGGCGCGGCGCGGGCGAGGGCCTTCTCCGACGCCGCCGTCGAGCCGGCGTTCGTTCCGAAAAAATCGGCCAAGGCGCTCAAGGCCGAGACGCTTTCGCGGCGCGATCCCGACGCGATCCGACGCGCCTTCGAGACCGGCGACTATCCCTATAAGTCCAAGGTCACGGAGAAGGCGTATCTCGAACGCATGCTGCCTCTGCAGGCCGAACTTCTGAAGGCGCAGAACTGGATCAAGCAAACCGGCGAGAAGATCGTCGTCTTGTTCGAGGGGCGCGACGCCGCCGGCAAAGGCGGCACGATCAAGCGCTTCATGGAGCATCTCAATCCGCGCGGCGCGCGCATCGTCGCGCTGGAGAAGCCGAGCGAGCGGGAGCGTTCGCAATGGTACTTTCAGCGCTATATCGCGCACCTGCCGTCGGCCGGCGAAATGGTGTTCTTCGACCGCTCCTGGTACAACCGCGCCGGCGTCGAGCGGGTCATGGGCTTCTGCACGCCGAACGAATATCTCGAATTCATGCGCCAGTGCCCGGAAGTGGAGCGCATGCTCGTGCGCTCGGGCGTGCGGCTCTATAAATATTGGTTCTCGGTGACGCGCGACGAGCAGAAGCGCCGCTTCGCCGCGCGCGAGACCGATCCGCTCAAGCAGTGGAAGCTTTCGCCGATCGACAAGGCCTCGCTCGACAAGTGGGACGACTACACCGAGGCCAAGGAGGCGATGTTCTTCAACACCGACACCGCCGACGCGCCCTGGACCATCATCAAGTCGGACGACAAGAAGCGCGCGCGGCTCAACTGCATGCTGCACTTCCTTTCCAGCATTCCCTACGACAACAGGGATCACCGCGTCGTCGTCGGCCCGGACCCGCTGATCGTCGGCTCGTCGTCGCTGGTGATCGGCGGGCACCAGCACATCCTCGACGCGGCGGTGCATCCGGCGAGTCGGCGCAAGGGGTAGTCTCTTTCTCTCTTCGGGCGAAGCGCCTTCATTCCTCCGGCTCGGTTGTGAAGGTCAGCGGATGGCCGTTGGCGCGCCCCATGTCGGTCGCGCGCGTCGCCTTGGTCTCGGCGATGTCGCGTTCGAACACCGCGACGACGCAGACGCCGAGACGGTGCGCGGTCATCATCACGCGATAGGCCTGGTCCTCGCTCAGACGGAACTCCGCCTTCAGCACCATGACGACGAATTCGCGCGGCGTGTAATCGTCGTTGAGCAGGATGACCTTGTGCAGCCGTGGCCGCTCGGTCTTGGCGCGGGTCTTGACGCGCGGCTTGGCGCCGATTTCGCTCATCGCCAACGCTCCTCGCGGATAGTACGCCGGGCTCCGATTCTGCGGACGCGACCAAGGGAACGCCAAATCGCCTAGCAATTTCGAACGATTTCCTTGGCGAAATTATGAGCTGAGGTCCGGCGGTTCACCCCGCCGAGCCGGCTCTTCGCTCCAAGCCTTCGAAAATGCGCCGCGCGACGCCCTCGTAGTCGCCGCCGAAATGATGGCTGCCCTCGGTGCGGATGATCTCGGCGCCGCTGGCGGCAAGGGATGGGCAATCCGTGTCCGTCTCTTCCGCGCCATAAAAGCACTGGATCAACGAGCCGGGCATGGCTTGCAGCGGCGGGCCGACGGGCGTCGCTTCGTCGCTCGGCGAGGCGCCGAACCAGCCGGATATCCGGATTTCCCAATCCGCCCGAGACTCCAGGCCCAGCAGAGACACCTGGACGATGTGACGCTTGATGTGCGCGGGCAGCCGATCGTAGACGGCCGGAATAACATCCGCGCCGAAGGAATAGCCGACGAGCGCGACCTTATCCGCGCCCCATTTGGACCGGTAGGCCTGGATCACCGCGGCGAGATCCTCAGCGGTCCGCTCGGGCGTCTTCTTGCGCCAGAAATAGCGCAGGCTGTCCCAACCGACGACCGCGACGCCGTCGTTCTGCAACTGTTCGCCCAGCCTCTTGTCGATGTCGCGCCATCCGCCGTCGCCGGAAATGAGAACCACCATCAGCGGCGAAGGATGCGAACTCGGCAGATCGATCAGCGGAACAGCGCCGAGACCTCGCGAATTGGCCGCGTCGAGGCGCGGCTCGATCAAGGCGGAGAGCGCCTCGGCGGGAGTTCCGCCGGCGATCGGGGCGACCTCGATGGGCGCGCCCGCTTTTTGGCTGGCTTCGATCGCCGAATGCGTGTCCGGCGAGGCGGCCGGAGTCAGCCCTACGGACCAAAAGCCGTTCACGTTCGGCGGCGCGCCCGAACACGTCAGCCCGCCGGGCGGCGCGGGGCTCGGATCGATCGCCACCGCTCCCGCCAGCGTATTGACCGGGGCGCCGGCGAAGATCGTCTGAGCGAGGGCGCCGCCGGCGCCGAAGCCGGCGAGAATCGGGAAGTGATACTCGCCCTCGTCTTGCGCGCGCTGCAATTTTTGGCTCAGGCCCTCGACGTCGCCGACCAATTCGCTGCATGGCCGCACGCCCGGCGCGATGTGAGCGAGATAGGAATCCGTATCCACGCCAATCGCCAGCACGCCTGCGTTCGCCAGCGCGCCCAGGGCCGCCTGATCGGACGCGCCCCAGCCGCCACGGTCGGAAAACACCACGGCGTAGCCGCGCGCGGCGCCCTGCGGCTGATCGACGTGCGTCGGCCCGAACCGACCGCCGTCGACGAGTTGCGCAGGCGCCGCCACGATCATCCCGGCCAGGGCGAGAGGCGCCAGAAGAGCGAGCGCCGTCGCCGCTTCGATACGTCTGCGAATCGCCGCGAGAAAGCCGCGCGGCGCGCTGGCGACGAGGAAGACCTTACGCATTTGCGTCTCGCCGGCTCGATCCCGCAAAGCCCCCGCCGATGAGCGCGACCGCGTCGGCGAGCGCCACGAACGGCCCCAGCGCGCCCGACGCGGCGAGATAGCGGGGCTCCCAGACAGGATTGAACTTACCCTTGAACGTACGCAGGCCCTGAAAATTATAGAAGCGGTCGCCATGCTTCCAAATTTGCGCGCCGAGCCAATGCCAGCGCGAGGAAAGCGGCGCGGCGCGCAGCCCGCTGAGCGGGGCGACGCCGAGGCTCAGAACGTCAAAATCGAGCTCGCTCAGCGCGAGAATGAGCCGCGTGAACAGAAACTCCATCGTGTAAGCGGACGCGTTGCGCGCGTTCCGCATGAGGCCGACCGACGCCTCGCCCTTGACGTCCGTCGTCATGACGCTCGCGAAGCCTGTGGGTTCGCCATGCTCGCGAACCAAGCCGACGAACTGCCGCCCGATGAAGCGCGGCTCGAAGGCGGCGACCGAAAAGCCCTTCTCGTCGCCCGTTCGCGCTTCCAGCCATTCCCCGGAAATCGATTGAAGCGCGTCCATATGGGACGCCAGACGGTCGGGCGGAATCAGTTCGAAAGTGAGACCATCGCGCTCGCCGCGCTTCAGAGCGTAGCGCAGGTGAGCCGCGGCGCCGCCGCGCAGGCTGAAGGACTTGAGCGGCACGCGGGCGTCTTCGCCGAGTTTCATGACGGTCAACCCGGCGTCCAAATAGAACGGCAGACTGTCGGGTCTGATTTGATAGAAGGCCGCGCGCCCGCCGTGCACGTGAGCTTGCCGGATGAAGCGCTTAATCAGTTCGGCCCATTCGCCGCGTGGGCCGATGGGGTCGTATAAGGCGATCCAACTGCGCCCCCGTTTTCGAAACATCAGAAACGTCAGCCCCGAACGGGAGAAAAGAAAGCTCTTGTCGCCCATCAGCGCCAGCATCGCGTCGCTACGGTCCTGACCGCGGATGATGTTCGCCGCCAACGCCAGCTCCGAGTCGTTGGGCGACGGCGCCGTGCCTTTAGGCGCGCGAAGAAGCTCCCGCACGCCGAACCCGAAGGCGAGAACCGACGCGCCAAGCAAAGCGCGCAGAGCGCGCGGCGCCTGGGCGTCGAATTCAAACTGCCACCAGAGATCGCGCGCCGAGGCGCCGGCATGTTGGAAGGCCAGAAACAGAATTCCGAAAGCGGCCGCGATGATGACGCCGACGGCGGTGAACCAGCCTAACGTGAAGGGTTGGTCCAGCATCGACGTCGGGCGATGGAACTGCTGTCGCGTCGCGAAGAGGAGGATGGTCAGGATCGTCAGGAAACCCGCTTCGCCGAACGCCAGACCCTTGGCGAGCGAAAATCCGAGGCTGACGACGACCAGAACGACCGCGAGCCGCCATGCGCCGTCGCGCCGATCGAGCAGCCCGCGTGCGACGAAAAGGAGCAGGACACCGATCAGGCTGCCGAGAAAATGCGATGATTCCACCGCCCAGAGCGGCACGTGTTGGGACAGCGTCGCCAGGCGATGGTCGAATGTCGGCGTGGCCCCGGAAACGAGCAGCATGACCCCCGCCGCAAACGTCATGACGCCAATGAAGGTCGGCGACAGTCGGGCGGCCGCTCTGGCCAATCGTTCATCGTGGTTCGGCCGCTGCGCTCGGACGGCGACGCGGACCTCGAAGAACGCGAACAACGCGGCGGAAAGGACGAGCGGCAGCGCGTAATAGACGCCGCGATAGACCAGCAGCGCCGCCGCGACGGCGTCCGACGACGCGCTGCCGCGGAAAGCCCACAGCACCACCAATTCGAAGACGCCGACGCCGCCGGGAATGTGGCTCACGGCGCCGAGCGCCGTCGCGGCCGAGAAAATTGCCGCGAAGCTGAAAAAACCGACCTGCGTCGGCGGCAAGAGCGCCCAAAGCGCGGTCGCCGCGCCGATCAGCCGGATCGACGTCAACGCGAGTTGCGTCGCCGCGAGCGTCTTCGTCGGCGCGACCAGAGCAAATCCGCCGATCTGAATTTGTCCCCGCAGGCCGAAAATCAGAAGGCTCGCCGCCGTCGCCAGAGCCGCGGCGGCCATGCCCCTCAGGACTTCGGGAGACCATCCCAGCAGATCGGCGATCGGCCGCGCCTCGACGAGGCCGGCAAGCCCGCCCGTCCCCGCCAGGCCAAGAACGAAGCCGCCGGCGACGAACAGCAGAAGACGGGCGATATCGTCGGATTTGATTCCCACCGCGCCATAGATGCGATAGCGCACGGCCGCGCCGGTGAGAGCGCCAAGCCCGGCCGCGTTGCCGAGCGCGGTCCCGCAAAAGCTCGCAAGCAAGAGCGCGGGGAACGAAGTTCGCGCGCCGATGTAGCGCAAGGCGCTCGCGTCGCGACCGACAAGCGCGGCGAAACTCAAGGCCGTGGCGCCGATCGACCAGGCGATCGCGATGGCCGGCGTCCGGCGCAGCGCGACGACCATCGCATGATAGTCGAAGGCTTGGACGAGACCGCCGAACGGAGCGACCATGACGGCGCCGGCGACGAGAATGGCGAGGGAAACCAGGAGCCGATTCACGCGGCTGTTCTGTTGCGGCTCCGTGCTGGATCGAGCGCTCGTCGGCGCCGATCGCCCCGTAGAGCCCTTGGGGCTCGTCCGCGCCTCGCCGCCGACGCGGCGGTTGGAAATTGCAGCGTCAACGGAAACGCTCATTGCGGCTTCTTCCCAGTTTCCGCCCCAAGTCCAGCGCGGCGCCAAAATCTCGCGCCCCAAAGGAAATCGGCGCGCCCCTTCCGACCCAGGCCCGCGCATATCCTCATTTTCCCCAAATGTCGAAGACACGAGGCCGCTCGGGAAGGAGACAATCCGCAATTTCCGCGTTTACGGCGGCCCAACGGCTGAATTGCGCGCGCCGACGCCTGAGGTAGACGCGATTCGTCACAGAATGGTGGCGGAACCTTGACAGGCGGCCCTTCGGCGCTCGCTGCGCGCGGCAAGCCGGCGCGCGCCGCCCGAGCGGCCGAGGCGGCCCAACGGACCGCCAATTCGAATTCGCAATCTTGGCGTAACGCGTTAAGAAGGCCGTCGCCGTAACGCTGGAGGCTACCAAGGGAATGCCGGCATATTCGGGGAAAGCGCGCCGCAGCGGATGACGGCGACCGCACGCGCCCACGCCCCGCCCGATCGCATCGGCTGGCTCGCGCTTGTCGGCGGGACGACGATCATCGCCTGGTCCGGCGTGCTGGCGCGGTTTCTCGACGTCGGGCCGCTCGCCGGGGCCGCCTGGCGCATGGGGCTCGCCGTTCCCGCCCTCGCGGTCTGGTCGAAGTTGCTGTCCCGCCGCGACTCGAGACCGGCCGATCCCGCGCGCTTCGCGATCCCCCTGATTCTGGCCGGCCTCGCATTCGCCGCCGACGTCGGGTCGTTTCACGTCGCGCTGACCGGCACGAAGGTCGCCAACGCCGCCTTCATCGGCAATGTCGCGCCGATTCTAACGGTCATCGGCGGCGCGCTGTTCTTCGCCGAACGCCCGCCGGCCCGCGCTTGGCCGGCGTTGGCGCTGGCGCTCGCCGGCTCGTGGATCATGGCCGGCATGAGCGCGCCGGGGAAGCTCGGCTTTGGCGACGCCTTCGCGCTCGGCGCCGCCGTCGCCTATTCCGTTTATCTCCTGATCATCAAGCGCGTGCGAACCGGACTCGACGGCGCGAGCGCCACGCTATGGTCGGCGGCGGTCTCGGCTGTCGCGTTGACCGTTGCGGCGCTCGTTCACGGCGAGACGATGATCCCGAGCACGGCGCTCGGCTGGACGATCGTCATCCTGCTCGGCGTCGTCTCGCACGCGATGGGGCAAGGCCTGACCTCCGTGGCGATCGGCCGCGCGCCGGTCGGGCTCGTCGCGCTGGTGATCCTGGCCCAGCCGCCGTTCTCCGCGCTGTTCGCTTGGGCGACGCTCGGCGAGACGATGACACCCCAGCAAATCCTCGGCGGATCGGTCATCCTCGCCGCGGTGCTGCTGGCGCGGCCGAGATAGGCTGCGATCGCCGGCGGATGGACCACGCGGCCTCGTTGGCCTGCGCGGGATGCGCGAAGCCGCTCGGCTTGCGCACGAATTGCAGCGCCGACGCGCGGATTTCCGCTTCGCGCGCCGGCCAATCGAAATTGAACAGGGTTCAAATGTTGCGGCGCGTTTCAGGCTCCTGCCGTTGCAGGCAAATACGGGTGCATCACGGTAATCCCCCCGTAATCCCCCTACTGATTCGCTTCGTCACTTCGCGATCTGTTTGAGTACGTCTATCGCTGCCGCATAACCGGCCTGTGTGAGTCGGTAGCCAGTCTGATTGTCGCCGTGCAAATGCTTGCTATTGCGGAGCACTATTAGCTTGTTCTTCACCGACCCAGGGCTCCTGCCTCTTAGGCTGGCCATAATGTTTGGGAGCGACACGACCTTCGGATAATGACTGTGGAGCAGAACGAGGAGCTCCGCAGAGACGGAAAGATTGGCGTGAACCAGACGAACCCCGTCGATTTCTTCCACGAGCGTGCCAACTGGTGTTTGAACCAACTCAATAAGCGCACCTGCCTCTTGCATAGTTATCCCGGAAGCGTTGCGAAGGAATTCCGCCATAATCCAGGCCGCCCCTTGGTGCGCAAAGCCTAAGTCAATCGTATTCGGATCGACCTCATTTTTATGAGCAATGCTACGCTTATTTCGAAGTGAATAGATCGCCCTTGCAATCCGCGCGCCGCAAATTCGCAACCCTTCTGGCAAGGCTTTGAGGTTGTCAACTTTGACGTTCAGGAAATCGTCCACGTTCGGCTTCGCTTCATACTTTCCAGTCGCCATCTGTTGGAGACACTGGACAAACGTTTCCACAAACTTGCCGGGCGAGGCTCTTTCGAGAGTCCGGGTACCGTAGTCGCTTCGAATCGTCGCGAAATGCGCCGATAGCTCTCGAGCCAACGACGCGCCTACTTCGCGCTCAAGCGCTTGCGCCAACATCGCCTCATCCATGTATCAAGTTCTCAACGGCTTTGATGCCCGCGCCCGTGATTTTATAAGTCTTGCGCGCCTGCTGAGACGTGCCGGATTTCTTCAATTGGAGCGCCAGTGCAGGCTTCTGGGTCTTAAGTGAGTCGATCGCGTTGGTAATGTTTGAAAGGCCATGACCGAGGTGCTTCAACTCGTTGTTAGCGCTTCGACCATCGAAACTTTCGGCCGCCTGACATACCTGCAGCCAGTAACCCGCCACTAGCGCTTTGTCGGCGGTGCTACTCGGATTAGTCGCGTCAAATAGTTCGGCAAACGTTTGAAATTTCATTCCTTCGGTTTGTTCCTTCGTGACCTTTACAACCTCTTCTTCACGCTCCCGATCGTCCGTTTTCTGCTTCGCATCGCGCGAGTCTAACAAGATTTCTAAGCGGGACGCGATGTACGTCACCACACGCACCCGCGCTTCCGGTTTTAGAGGTTCAAGGGCCGCGTGAACGCTTTGCATCGCCGCGAACTCCTCGTCGATCGCTGCACTAGGCATGAAACTCTCCTGAATCGGATAGAATCATTTCCATCTAAACGGGCCCGCTTCCGATGTCAAGGACAAATAGCTTCGCGCCGTACCATTATCAGTTATTAGATAGACTCGCCACCGACTCAAATAGCTTAATGAAATCAATGAAGTATGACGCACTGACATTCTATTAATGGAATAATGTGCTGGAACATCGATTTGCTAATGGCAGATCGTCCAGCTTAACATGCTGACACAATTGATATATTGTTGACATTAATGCGCTTCTCGCACTTTATGTAAGGCCGCAGTTGGCGCGTCTTCGTGTTCTGCGCGTGTGATTTTGTGGAATCAGCCAGCCCGGGACGCAATCAGCGATGTGATGATGAGCCCGGGCGGCCTCTCCGAAACACGGCTAATTCGGTGACGCGACCACCCCTGCACTGATAGAGGGCGCGCCCCGAGCTTTGCGGACAAGCGCCCCTCGGACCGCCGCAACATTTTCTTCCGGAAAAACAGAATTTCTGGTAGTTTGCAATCGAACGTCGGCGAGGGCTTCTGCGCTGACCGCGCTCGCCGAGCACGGCTTCAGTTTAAGGGGCTTCGGGCGCGCGGGCTGCAAGAAAGGCAAAATCGGCGGGCACCGCCGCCAGCCCCTTGATTTTGCTCAAAACCGCCAAGGAATAAATTTGAAATTCCTTGGAAGTTCTTTGGAAAAGTTTGGAATTTCCTTGGAAATGTTTGGATTTTCCTTGGAAAGGTTTGGAAAATTTTGGCCCAGTTCAACCCGTCATGCCCGGCCTTGTGCCGGGCATCCACGCCGTTCCGCCGCCGCTCACAAGCAAGCCCGGATTCAGGCCTCGCCGCGTGGATGGCCGGGTCGAGCCCGGCCATGACGGCGGCGGAAGGATCCAGGATTGAATCGCCTTGCCGGCCCTACCCCCCGTAAATCCCCTTGTACGTCTCGCGCAGCGCCGCCTTCTGCACCTTGCCCATGGCGTTGCGC
Organism: uncultured Alphaproteobacteria bacterium; assembly: GCA_963842835.1. Classification (GTDB taxonomy): domain Bacteria; phylum Pseudomonadota; class Alphaproteobacteria; order Rhizobiales; family Beijerinckiaceae; genus Roseiarcus. Next base: position 274,903 of record CAWJIB010000005.1, read on the forward strand.
GGCAGCTCGGCGACGAAGATCACCCGCTTGGGCGCCTTGTAGCGCGCGAGCCGGCCTTCGAGCGCCGCGAGCACGTCGGCCTCGCTCAGCTTGGCGCCCGGCGCGAGCACCGCGACCGCGGTGACGCCCTCGCCGAAATCGGGATGGAGAACGCCGATCACCGCGCTCTCGACGACGCCGGGAATCGCGTCGATCTCGCTCTCGATCTCCTTGGGATAGACGTTGAAGCCGCCGGAGATGATGATGTCCTTGGCGCGGCCGACGATATGCACGTAGCCGTCGGCGTCGATCATGCCGAGATCGCCGGTGATGAAGAAGCCGTCCGCGCGGAATTCGGCCGCGGTCTTTTCCGGCATGCGCCAATATCCCTTGAACACGTTGGGCCCCTTGACTTCGATAACGCCGACCGCGCCGCCGGCGAGCGCCGCGCCGCAGTCGGGATCGGCGATGCGCAGGCTGACGCCCGGCAGGGGAAAGCCGACCGTGCCGGCGCGCCGCTCGCCCTCGTAAGGGTTCGACGCGATCATGTTGGTCTCGGTCATGCCGTAGCGTTCGAGGATCGCGTGGCCGGTCGTCTCGCGCCAGCGTTGGTGAGTCTCGGCGAGCAGCGGCGCCGAGCCGCTGACGAAGAGCCGCATGTGCGCGGTCGCGGCGCGCGTCAGGCCGGGATGGTCGATGAGGCGCGTGTAAAAGGTCGGCACGCCCATCAGCGAGGTCGCGCGCGGCAGGGCGGCGATGATGGCGTCTGCGTCGAAGCGCGGCTGGAAGATCATCGTCGCGCCCGCCAGCAGCGCGACATTGGTCGCGACGAACAGCCCGTGCGTATGGAAGACCGGCAGCGCGTGGATCAGCGCGTCGTCCGCGGTGAAGCGCCAGAGATCGACGAGAACGCTCGCGTTGGAGGCGAGATTCTCGTGGGTCAGCATCGCGCCCTTCGAGCGGCCCGTCGTGCCCGACGTGTAGAGAATGGCGGCGAGATCGTCGCGCGCGCGCGGAACGGTCGCGAAGTCGGGCGATGCGGCGGCCATGCGTTCCGCGAACGTGCCGTCGCGCCTGACGCCGAGGCTTTCGACGGCTTTCAAGCCGAGCTTGGCCGCGAGGTCGCGCAGCGCGGCGAGCGAGGCCGGCCGGCCGATCGTCAGCGCGGGCCCGGCGTCGGAGAGGAAATATTCGAGTTCGGCGAGCGTGTAGGCGGTGTTGAGCGGCAGCAGCGCGGCGCCCGCCTTCAGGCAGGCGAGCGCGAGGACGATCATGTCAGGCGACTTGTCGATCTGCACGGCGACGCGATCGCCCGGCTCGACGCCGAGATCGGCGAGCGCCCGCGCCGCGCGGCCCGCGCGCTCGAACAATTCGCCGTAGGTCAGCGACATCCCGTCCGGCGCGTCGAAAGCGAGCTTGTCGAGGCGCGGCGCGCGGGCGAGAAAGAGTTCGAAGAGATTGACTGACATTCGGGCTCGCTCACGCTTTCTCTTTGACGTTGACGAATTCGGCTCGGACGTTGACGAATCGGGGGCGGCGGGCGCTGATGCTCCCGCCGGTCCCCGCAGGCTTGGCGCTTGACGGCCTTGCCTTGCGGGGCGCGAGTATAGCGGTCGCGCCGCGTGGCGCCAGGGCATGGGGTTGGGCGCCGGCCTTCGCGACAGCGGCGAGCATAGGAGGCGCGACGCCATGGCGGTCAAAGAAAAAGTCTTGCGCGCCGCGATCGTCGCGCAATGCCGGGCGATGAACGCCTCCGGCCTCAATCAAGGCGTCGCGGGCAACATCTCGGCGCGCCTCGGCGACGCGCTCGTCATCACGCCGAGCGCGATCCCCTACGATCTTCTGCGGCCGGAGATGCTCGCCTTGATGCCGCTGAACGGCGAATACGGCGCCTGGTCGGGGCCGCTGAAGCCGTCGAGCGAATGGCGCTTCCACCTCGACATCATGCGCGCCCGGCCCGACGTCGGCGCGATCGTCCACAGCCACCCGCCCTATGGCACGGCGCTGGCGATGCTGGGCAAGCCGATCCTCGCCGCCCATTACATGATCGCGCTGTTCGGCGGCCCGATCATCGAGTGCACGAAATACGCGCCCTACGGCACCAAGGAATTGTCGGACCTCGCCATCGCCGGCCTCGGCGACCGCCATGGCGTGCTGCTCGGCAATCACGGCGCGATCGCCACCGGCGCCAGCCTCGAAAGCGCGATGCACCGCGCGGTGGAGCTGGAGGCGCTGGCGCGCATGTATTATCTCGCGATCGCCGTGGGACGGCCGGCGATCCTGTCGGACGAGGAGATCGCGCGCATCATCGAGCGCTTCAAGACCTATGGCGGCGGGGTCGACGCGCAAAAGGCGCTCGCGCCGATGAGGAAGCGCGCGCACGGCAAGGCGGCGGCGACGAAGCGCGGCGCGAAGAAGAAAAAGGCGACGCGGAAGAAGACCGGCGCCGCCGAGGGGTAGATTGCTCGCAGTGCCCGCGTCCGCTCACCCGCCCCCTCTGACCAGCAGCAATTGCGCGGCCGCCGAGGCCGCGATCACCGCCGGCTCCTTGCCCTCGATTCCCGGCACGCCGATCGGAGAGACGAGCTTGGCGATCGCCGCTTCGGAAAGGCCGGCCGCACGCAATTGACTGACGAAGCGCGCGCGCTTGGTCGCCGAGCCGATCAGCCCGACATAGGCGAAACGGTCCTGGCGCAGCGCCTCGGCGACGATGGCCAGATCGAGCGAATGAGAGTGGGTCATCACGACAATGAGCGCGCCGTCGGGCGCGCCGGCCAATTCGCTGCGCGGGTCGCTGGCGTGGACGAGCCTCGCGTTGAGCGGCGCGCGCTCGGGAAAGGCGTCGGCGCGCGAGTCGATCCAGCGCACCGCGAAGGGCAACGGCGCCAGAGCGAGCGCGAGCGCGCGCCCGACATGGCCGGCGCCGAAGAGATAGAGCGGGGTCGCGTCGGCGCCGAAGCTCTCGCGCCAAGCGCCCCCGGCCGACGGCTCCAAGCCCGCCTCGCGGCTCTCGACCGATCGCTCGACGCGCCCATCGGCCGCCTTTTGCGCGACGACGGCGAAGGCACCGACGCGTTCGGCGGCCACGAGCGGCGCCAACGTCGCGAGATCGCGGGCGTCGAAGGTCTCGATGCGCCACTCGACCCGCCCGCCACAGCATTGCGCGAGTTCGGGGCCGAGCGCGACGACGCGCCGCAGCGCCGCCCCGCGTCCCGAGCCGAGCGCCGCGCGCGCCTCGGCCAGCGCCCGCCATTCCAGTTCGCCGCCTCCGATCGTGCCGTGAAAGCCGCCGGAGGGACGCACGACCATCCGCGCGCCCGCCTCGCGCGGGCTCGACCCTTCGGTCTTGACGAGACTGACCAGCGCGGCGGCGCCTTCGGCCTCGATCGATTCAACTAGGCGGCGAAACGGCTGCATGGCGCGACTGACCGGGACGAGGCGGTCGATCCTTTCATGATATCCCATTCGCGACCCTACGCGCCGAGCGAATGAATTGCATTCAAGATCAATTCCGGCGTGCAGGGGGCCTCGAGCCGCGCCTGCCCGCCCGGCTTGACCGCGTGAACCGCGTCGAGAATGGCCGAATAGACGGATATCGCCAGCATCAACGGCGGCTCGCCGACCGCCTTAGAGCGGTAGATGCTGTCGATCGGGTTCGGCCGCATATGCAGGCGGGTGTGGAATTCGGGAGGCGTGTCGGAGGCGACGGGGATCTTGTAGGTCGCCGGCGCGTGGGTGGTCAGCCGGCCTTTCGCGTCGAACGCGAGCTCCTCGGTCGTCAGCCAGCCCATCCCCTGAATGAACGCGCCCTCGACCTGACCGAGATCGAGCGCGGGATTGAGCGAGGCGCCGACGTCGTGCAGGATGTCGGCGCGCAGCACCTTCATCTCGCCGGTCAGCGCGTCGACCACGACCTCGGAACACGCCACCCCATATGCGAAATAGAAGAACGGCTTGCCGCTCGCGTTGGCGCGATCCCAATGAATTTCCGGCGTCTTGTAATAGCCCGCGGCCGACAATTGCACGCGGTGCAGCCGGCACGCCTTGGCGAGTTCGCCGAAGGTCATCGAGGCGTTGCCGCTGAACGCGCGCCCATCGCGAAAGACGACCGCCTCCGGCGCGACGCCCCATTGCGCGGCGGCGAATTCGCTCATGCGCCGCTTGATCTGCCGCGCCCCGGCCTGCGCCGCCATGCCGTTGATGTCGGAGCCCGAGGACGCCGCCGTCGGCGAGGCGTTCGGCACCTTGGCGGTGTTGGTCGCGGTGATGCGGACCCATTCCAAGGGAATGCCGAATTCCTCGGCGACGACCTGCGCGACCTTGGTGAACAGCCCCTGCCCCATCTCCGTGCCGCCGTGGTTGAGATGGACCGAGCCGTCGGAATAGACGTGCACCAGCGCGCCGGCCTGATTGAGATGGATCAGCGTGAAGGAAATGCCGAACATCACCGGCGTCAGCGCGAGGCCGCGCTTGAGAATCGGGCTCTTGGCGTTGAACGCTGCGATCGCGCGCCGCCGCGCGCGATAATCGCTCGAAGCCTCCAATTCCTCGACGAGCGCCGGCAGCGTCTCGACATCCTCGACCTGCTGGCCGTAGGGCGTGCGGTCGCCGCCCGCGCGATAGAAATTGGCCTTGCGCACGTCGAGCGGATCGAGCCCGCGCTCGCGCGCGACGGCGTCCATCACCCGCTCGATCGCGATCATGCCCTGCGGGCCGCCGAAGCCGCGAAACGCCGTGTTGGAGACCGTGTTGGTCTTCAGGCGCTTCGAGCCGACGCGCACGTCGGGGAGCCAATAGGAATTGGAGGCGTGGAACATCGCGCGGTCGACGACGCCGAGCGAGAGATCGGCCGAGCAGCCGCAACGCGCGTTGAGCATGACGTCATAGGCGGCTACGCGCCCGGCGGCGTCGTAGCCAACGCGCCAATCCGCGCGAAAATCGTGACGCTTGCCGGTGAGCTGGAAATCGTCGTCGCGGTCGAGACGCACCTTGCAAGGCGCGCCGGTCACACGCGCGCCGAGCGCCGCGATCGCGGCCCAGGCGCAGGCCTGGCTCTCCTTGCCGCCGAAGCCGCCGCCCATGCGCCGCGTCTCCACGGTGACGAAGGCGTCGGGCAGGCCAAGCACGCGCGCGACGATGTGCTGGACCTCGGTCGGATCCTGCGTCGAGCAATGCAGGGTCATCTCGCCCGCCTCGCCGGGAATGGCGAGCGAGGCTTGCCCCTCGAGATAGAAATGCTCCTGGCCGCCGATACGGAAGACGCCTTCGAGCCGATGCGGAGCGTCGGCAAGCCCTCGCTCGACGTCGCCGCGACCATAGCCGTAGTCGGGCAGCACCCGCGCGCCGGTCGCGAGCGCGTCCTCGATCGTGATCGCCGGCGCGCCTTCCGCGATGTCGATGCGGGCGAGCCGCGCGGCGCGGCGGGCGGCGTCGCGGGTGCGCGCGACGACCGCGAACAACGCTTGGCCGTGGAACAGGATCTCCTTGTCGGCGAACAGCGGCTCGTCGGCGAAAACGGGCGCGATGTCGTTCTTGCCGGGAATGTCGGCGGCGGTCAGCGCGGCTACGACGCCTTCGGCCGCGCGCACCGCCGAGAGATCGAGGCCGCGCAAGATCCCGCACGCCTTGTCGGCCATGCCGATCGCGATATGCAGCGTGCCCTGGGGCTCGCGAATGTCGTCGACGTATGCCGCCGCGCCGCGCACGTGCAGGCGCGCCGAATCATGCGGGTGGGATTTGTGGACGACGGCGGTCTCCTCGCGCGCCTCGTAGACCGGAATCGCGGGCTGTCTATTGTGCGGCAAGGACGTCTCCAATGCGGGTCGGCGCTTCGGCGCCGGCGACCTCGATGAGCGCCTTGGTCAGGAGATTGGCCGCGACCCTGGCGCGATAGGCGGCGCTCGCGCGCATGTCCGTCAACGGCGTGAAATCGCTTGCGAGCGCCGCGATCGCCGCGCTCCAGTTCGAGCGGTCGCCAAGACTGGCGCCAAGAAGCGCTTTTTCCGCCCCCGCGGCGCGCTTCGGCGTCGCCGCCATGCCGCCATAAGCGATGCGCGCCTCGGCGATCCGCCGCCCCTCCAGGGTGAAGCGAAAGGCGCCCATCACGGCGGAAATGTCCTCGTCGAAGCGCTTGGAGACCTTGAAGGCGCGATAGGCCTGGTTCGCCTTTAGACGCGGCGCGATCAGCGCGCGCACGTATTCGCCGGGGAAACGATCCTGCTTGCCGTAGGCGAGGAAGAAGTCCTCCAGCGCGAGGACGCGCGAAGTCTCGCCCTTGCGCAGCTCGACCCGCCCGCCGAGCGCGATGAGCGCGGGGGCGAGATCGCCGATCGGCGAGCCGTTGGCGATATTGCCGCCGACCGTGGCGCTTTCGCGCACCTGGCGCGAGCCGAAGCGCGCCATCACGGCGCCGAGGTCGGCGTGCAGCGAATTCAGATGCGGCGTCGCCCGCGCCAGCGTCGCGCTCGCGCCGAGGCGCAGGCCGTCGGCGGTTTCAGCGATCGCGTCGAGGCCGGCGACGCGGCCGAGCCAGATGATCTGCTTGGGGTCGCGCAATTGCTTGGTGATCCACAGGCCGACGTCGGTCGCCCCGCTGAGCAGGATTGCTTGCGGGTGGCGCGCATAGAGATCGGCCAGCGCCGCCTCGCTCGCGGGCGCGGCAAAGAAGGCACCCTCATTGCCGACGAAAAGGTCGCGCCCGTCGGCGAGCGCTGCGAGCGCCGCTTGGCGCTCGGCCGCTCGCGCCTCGAAGCGGTCGGCCGGCGCGCCCTCGCAGGTCGCCAGCGCGGCGTCAATGATCGGCTTGTAGCCGGTGCAGCGGCAAAGATTTCCCGCCAGCGCCTCGCAGACGCCGGCGTAGGTCGGGGCTTGGCGCTCGTGATAGAGCGCGAACAGGCTCATGACGATGCCCGGCGTGCAGAAGCCGCATTGCGAGCCGTGAAAATCGACCATCGCCTGCTGAATCGGGTGCAGCGAATCGCCGTCGGCGAGGTCCTCGATCGTCAGCACCTCCGCGCCGTCGACCTGCCCGAGCAACAGGATGCAGGCGTTGACGGGCTCGTAGGCGAGCGCGCCGGCGCTGGGGCGCGACAGCACCACGGTACAAGCGCCGCAATCGCCTTCGCCGCAGCCTTCCTTCGTCCCCTTCGCGCCCGCCTCCTCGCGCAACCAATCGAGCAGCGTCGCGCGCGGCGAAAACGAAGCGAGCGCGATCGTTTCGCCGCGAAAGCGGAAGGTCAAACTCGTGCGGGGTCCCGCCCCCGATACGCTCGCCGCCATTATGCGCCTCTATCTGACAGGCGATCATCATGACCGCGATCGCGCCCGAACGGAAGCGCGGTTTCGCCGCGAAAGGCGACAAGCGCTTTCCGGGAATTTTTGAAGGAAGGAATGTCGATTGCGTAGAAAAGGAGCGGAAGCTTTCAGGCGCGGGGGCGCTTGCACCAGCAATCTTTCGGCGACGCCAATGAGACCCCGCGCGCAGCGATCGCGCGGGCGTTATGATGGGCGCGCAGAATTGAGACGAGAATTCTCAAACGGAGGAAATCGATGAAAATTTCAGCAAGAACGCTGGCGTTGGCGGGGGCTGTGATCGTGGGCGGCGTGGCCGGCTCGCTGGTGACGTCGCACGCCATCAGCAAGGAGCCGCGTTTCCCGCAATTGACGCTTGATGCGCTCAACGATCAACAGCGCCCGCTGGGCGAGAAGATCATGAAGATTTCCAGCGTCGGCCTCGCCGGTCCCTACAACCCCATGCTGCGCAGCCCCGTGATGGCGCAGCGGATGTACGATCTCCTGGATTATTTGCGGTGGCACACGTCCGTGCCGACCAAGCTGAACGAATTCGCGATCCTGATCCAAGCGCGTCTGTGGCGCTCGCAAGTCGAGTGGTTCGCGCATTATCCGCTTGCGCTCAAGGCAGGCCTGCCGGAGCGCGTCGCGGCGGACCTCAAGGCCAACAAGCGGCCCGAAGGCATGGCCGACGACGAAGCCGCCGTCTACGATTTCTGTATGGAGCTCGCGAACCATCACGCCGTCTCCGACGAAACCTTCGATCGCGCCCACAAGCTGCTCGGCGATCAGGGGGTCGTCGATCTCGTGGCCGTGAGCGGAACCTATGTCGCGATCGCGATGCTGCTCAGCGCGGCCGAAGAAGGGGTCCCGCCGGGCAAAGAGCCGCCGTTCAAGCCCGGCGAGCCTTAAGCCCGGCCCCACGCTGGGCGCGATTGCGCGCGCGAACGGATCGATCCTTCATCGCACCTTCATCCGCGGCTGCTGATGTGGCCGCGGCTTTGGCTGATTCCATGAAGGAGCGCCCTATGAACGGGACGGAGAGCGGCGTCACGCGTCGCGACGTGTTGATCGGCGCGGCGGGCGGGTTCGCGGCGGCCCTGGCGCCGGCGGGTCCGGCGCAGGCGGAGCCCGAGGCGGCGACGATTTCGGGCTTCGTCTTCGAGGATCTCGACGGCTCGGGCCGGCGCGACGCGAAGAGCCCCGGCGTCGCCAACGTCCTCGTCTCCAACGGACGGGATGTCGCAGTCACCGACGCGGAGGGGCGCTACAGCCTGCCGCTGCCGGACGAGGCGACGATCTTCGTCGTCAAACCGCGCGGCTACATGCCGCCAGTCGACGCGATCACGCGCCTGCCGAGCTTCTATCGCCACCATCGCCCGCTTGGCTCGCCGGCCTCGCTCGAACTGACCTTCGAGGGGATCGCGCCAACCGGACCGCTGCCCGCCTCGCTCGATTTCCCTCTCTCTCGCCAGGACGAGCCGAGCGCCTTCGAAGTCGTCATGTTCACCGATCCGCAGCCGGAGTCGGACGCGGAAGTCGATTTCGTCCGCGAGGACGTGATCGACGCGCTCGCGGGGACGAGCGCGAAATTTGGCCTCACCGCCGGCGACATCGTGTCCGACGATCTCTCGCTCTACGACCGCTTCAACAAGATCGTCGGCACGATCGGTCTGCCCTGGTGGAATGTCGGCGGCAACCACGACCTCAATTACGAAGCGCCCGACCGCCGCTACAGCCGCGAGACCTATCGGCGCGTGTTCGGCCCGAACTATTACGCGTTCTTCTACGCTGAGACGCTGTTCCTCATGCTCGACGACGTCGATTATCTCGGCGCCGACAAGACCAAGGCGCACAGCGCCGGCAAATACCAGGGCCGGCTCGATGCGCCGCAGCTCGAATTCGTTCGCAACGTCCTCGCGCATACGCCGCAGGACACGCTGATCGTCCTCGTGACGCATATCCCGTTGCGCACCTATCTCGACCCCGCTGACCCCGTCAGCAACCTGACCAATCGCGAGGCGTTGTTCGCGTTGTTCGAGGGTCGGCGGTTCACCGTGAGCTTCTCCGGCCACACCCACACGACCGAGCACCATTATTTCGACGCCGCCGACGGCTGGAAGGGCGCGGCGCCGCATCACCACCATGTGATGACCGCGGTTTCCGGGTCGTGGTGGAGCGGCCCGTTCGATCATCGCGGCGTCGCCTGCGCCGACAGCCGCGACGGGACGCCGAACGGCTTCCACATGCTTTCGATCGACGGCAACGCCTACAAGACCCGCTTCGTCCCCGCCAAGGAGCCGAACCGCCGGCAGATGCGGCTCTCCATCGACAGCCGCTTCCATCGCGTCGGCAGCGAGGCCAGGCGCGATTTTCGTCAAGGCCAATTGCTCGGCTCGCCCCTCGCACGTTCGGCGCTCGGCGCCGCCAGCCTGGTCGCCAACGTGTTCGACGGCGGCCCCAAGACGAAAGTGACGATGCGGATCGGCCAACGTCCGCCGATCGAAATGACGCGGCATGCGACGCCCGACCCCTTCGTCGAGGAGGTGTTCGCGCGCAACGAGGCGACGAAGAAACCCTGGGTCAAGGCCGAGACGTCGTCGCATGTCTGGACCGCCCGGCTGCCGTCCGATCTGCCGGCGGGCGCGAATGCGGTCGTCGTCGAGGCGGTGACGGAATACGGGGACGTCGTGACGGGGCGGCTGGCGCTGGAGGTGATGGGGTAGCTTGCGGATAAGCTGTTGCCGCGACTCTCCTTTCCCGCTTGCTGGCGTCAAGCGAACCCTGGCTTCGCTGGGCGGCGCCCGGCGCAAGACGGCGTCCTATCGCCGGCCGAATGAGGGATGGCCGTTCCGCGACGAGCCACTGCTGGCTCTAGCGCGCGAGCTTCTGCGCGCTCGCCAGCCACTGTCGCTGAGTTTGGCGGACATGGGCGGGCGCGCGACTGAGCGTTCGCACGACGTCTTCGGCGAGCGAGCGCGCCTCGTCGTCGCGACCGAGCTTTCGCAGCAATTCCGCCTGGCGCACCCGCGGCTCCGCGCCGGGAAAATATTGGCCGACGGCGGCGTAATTGACGAGCGCTTCGTCGTTGCGCCCCGCCTTTTCCAGCGCCATCGCGTAAAGCAGATGACCGTCCGCCGACTGATAGTCCGGCCAGCGCCGCTTGAGTTCGTCGAGCGTCGAGAGCGCCGCGTCAGCGTTCCCTAGGCCGTATTCGGCGCGCGCCTTGCCGAGCATGAAGCCGGGCTCCTCGCCGAGCGGCTTGGCGAGGATCGCGTCGTATTGCCCGAGCGCCTCGTCGTATTTGCCGAGCGCCAGGCATTCCTGCGCCAACGCCGAACGATTGGCGATGGTGTCGACGACTTCGAGCTCCTCATGCAATTGCCGATAGCGGCCCGTCGGATTGATCGCGCCCGCGAACTGCTGACGCGCCCTCCGAACCTTGTGGGAGCCGAACCATTCGGGAAGAAGCTCGACGACGACATAGGCGAGCGCGCCAATGCCCGGCAGGAACAGAATGATGAAACCCCAGGGCGAGAAGCGCCCGGTTTTGGCGGCATGCACGATCAACGCGATGTCGACGACGGCGATGATGATCCCAGTGGGCAAAGTCGGCTCCGGTTGTGATTGGACGCCGCGGCGGGAGCGGGAACTCATCGGTCTCCGGCTTCCCATGCGGCGAAACGATTAAACAACTTCGACGTGCCTTTGTCCAACGATTTACGCCCGCCTTCACCCCGCCTCCAGCAGCCTCACCGCCTCGTCGCGCTCGAATAGATAAAGCAGCAGCCGAAGGCCGCGGCTTTCTTCGCCGCGCAGCCGGTCGCTGTTCGCCAGCGCCGCCTGCGCTCGCTCGCGCGCGGTTGCGAGCAGGGCGCCATGAATTTCCAGCCGCGCGAGGCGGAACCCGGGCGCGCCGGCCTGGCGCGCGCCGAGCACGTCGCCTTCGCCGCGCAGGCGCAAATCTTCCTCGGCGATGCGGAAACCGTCCTCCGTTTCGCGCAGGATTTCGAGGCGCGCGCGCGCGGCCTCGCCGAGCGGTCCCTTGTAGAGCATCAGGCAGGAGGAGCGGCCGGCGCCGCGTCCGACGCGGCCGCGCAACTGGTGCAATTGCGCGAGGCCGAAACGTTCGGCGTGCTCGATCACCATGATCGTCGCCTCCGGCACGTCGACGCCGACCTCGACGACGGTCGTGGCGACGAGCGCTTTCGTCTCGCCGCGTTGGAAGCGCTCCATCGCGGCGTCCTTCTCCGGCCCTTTCATGCGGCCGTGCACCAACCCCACCGCGTCGCCGAAAATCTGGCGAAGCGCGGCCGCGCGCTCCTCGGCCGCGGCGACGTCGAGCGCCTCGCTCTCCTCGACCAACGGGCAAATCCAATAGGCGCGGGCGCCGCCGGCGATGGCGCGGCCGATCGCGGCGACGACCTCGTCGAGCCGCTCGAGGGGAATCGCCCGCGTGTCGATCGGCATGCGGCCCGGCGGCTTCTCCGTCAGGGCGGAAACGTCCATGTCGCCGAAATAGGCGAGCACGAGCGTCCGCGGAATCGGCGTCGCAGTCATCACCAGGAGATCGACCGCCTCGCCCTTGCCGGCGAGCGCGAGCCGCTGATGCACGCCGAAGCGGTGCTGCTCGTCGACGACCGCCAAGCCGAGATCGCGGAACGCGACGCTCTCCTGGAACAAGGCGTGCGTGCCGACGACGATGTCGATTTCGCCCGCCGCCAGCGCCGCGAGCCCCTGACGGCGCTCGGAGGCCTTGTCGCGGCCAGTCATCAGCGCGACGCGCAGCCCGGCGGCGGCGGCGAGCGGGCGCATGCGCTCAAAATGCTGGCGCGCGAGAATCTCCGTCGGCGCCATCAGCGCCGCCTGCCGCCCCGCCTCCACGACGTCGGCCATCGCGATGAGCGCGACGATCGTCTTGCCCGAGCCGACGTCGCCCTGCAGCAGGCGGATCATGCGCTTGGGCAGGCCGAGATCGGCGCGAATTTCCGCGATCGCCTTCGCCTGCGATCCCGTAAGCGCGAACGGCAGCGCCTCGACGATTCTTTGCGCAAGGCGGCCGGCGCTGACATGCGCTCGCCCCGCGATGTCGCGCATGCGCGCGCGCACCATCAATAGCGCGAGCTGGTTGGCGAGCAATTCGTCATAAGCGAGCCGCGTCGCGGCGGGGCCGGCGGGGTCGATGTCGCCGGGCGCGCTCGGGTTGTGCAGGGCGGCGAGCGCGCCCGCGAAGCTGGGCGCCTTGAGGCGATGGGCGGTGGCGTCGTCGATCCATTCGGGCAGGCGCGGCAGCCGCGCCAGCGCGCCCTGCGCGGCCTTGGCGACGGTGCGGGGATAAAGCCCCTCGGTGAGGCCGTAGACCGGCTCGACCGCCGGCATTCTCGCCAGCTCCTCGGCGTCCATCACCCGGTCGGGATGAACCATCTGGAGATGGCCGTCCCACATTTCGAGCTTGCCCGAAACCCAGCGCGTCGCGCCGACCGGCAGGCGCTTCTTGATCCATTCGACGTTGGCGAGAAAGAACACCAGCTCGACATCGCCGGTCTCGTCCTCGACCAGCACCTTGAACGGCGCCTTGGAGCGCGGGCTCGGCGGCGGACGGTGCTCGACGACGCGCACTTCGAGCGTCGCGATCGCGTCGCGCTGCGCGTCGCGAATTTTCGGCCGCGCGCGCCGGTCGAGCGCCGCATAGGGCAGGTGAAACAGCACGTCGAGAACGCGCGCGCCCTGCGAACGGTCGAGCAGCTTGTCGAACAGCTTGGCGTTCTTCGGGCCGACGCCGGGAAGCGTGCTGGCGGGGGCGAACAGGGGATCGAGCAAGGCGGGGCGCATGGCGCGTTTATACGCGCCGAGCAGACCGGCGCGAAAGCCAGGGGATTGGCGGCGCGGCTGGACGCGGCCGAAGCGGCCGCCTCACATCGGCGGCGTCAGGCCATCCTTGCCCACTAGGATCCGCGTCGCCTCGTAGGCGCCGTCGGCCGCTTTGGCGGCGCGGGCGACGATCGCCGCGCCCGCCTTCAGATCGCCGCGCGCTCCCGGCGCGAAGGCGACGATCGGCGTCGCCTTGTCGATGACGATGGTCTGCTGGCCGCCCTTGTAGGTCACCGTGAGTTTGGCCCCGTCGACCGCGTCGATCCTCGCCTCGACCGCGCCGTTGGTCATCGTGCTGCCCGGCGCGAGGTCGAACGGGCGGAAGCCCTCGCCGACGCCGCGCATCGCCTCGGGAAAAATATGCACTTCCAGAGCATTCTGCGCGCCCTCGGCGTCGGGCAGCGCCGCGACGCCTATGAACAAGCCGGGCTTGACGTCGGCGAGCGCGGCGGGAACGACGAGCGTGACGGACGTCGAGGGCTTCAATCGAATCGTCGCCGCCTCGCCCGAACGCGTGCGCACGCTCAGGCTCGCCCCATCGTCGGCGACCGCTTCGATTGTCGCGCGAACGGCGACGAGCGGCGCTTCTTCCGCGTAGGCCGCGCCGACGAAAACCCAGGCGAACGCCACGGCGACAATTCGTGCAAACGCCATCGGACTCTCCCATTGCGCAAAGCGGCTTCCGACGGCAGGCTCGCGCCGAAGCTGGGCTTTTTTCGGACCGAGGGCCGCGGCTTCGCCGATTGACAGGACGCGGCGATTGCCAATGAGTTAAGAGCGGCGACGCCGCAAGTCGCCGATCGAGGGATTCGCCATGGCGCATCATCCGGCTCTGCCATTCCTGCGTTCGCCGGAAAAGGGCAAGGTCGTCACATCAGCCGAGGCGGTGCGGCTGATCCGCGACGGCGACACGGTGGCGACCGGCGGCTTCGTCGGCATCGGTTTCGCCGAGGAGATCGCCATCGCGCTCGAGGAGCGCTTTCTCACCGACGACGCCGGGAGCCCCCGCGGCCTCACGCTCGTCTACGCCGCCGGCCAGGGCGACGGCGCCGCGAAGGGCCTCAACCATTTCGCCCATGACGGCCTCGTCAAACGCGTGATCGGCGGCCATTGGGGTCTCGCGCCGAAACTGCAGAAGCTCGCGATCGAAAACAAGATCGAGGCCTACAATCTGCCGCAGGGCGTCATCACCCATCTCTTTCGCGACATCGCGGCGCGCCGGCCCGCCCATGTCACGCGCGTCGGCATGGAGACTTTCGTCGATCCGAAGAACGGCGGCGGCAAGCTCAACGCGATGACGAAAGAGGACCTCGTCGAGCGCATTGCCTTAAGCGGTCAGGAATGCCTCGCCTACAAGACCTTCCCCATCCATGTCGGAATTATCCGCGCCACCACCGGCGACGCGGAAGGCAATTTGACGATGGAGAAAGAGGCGCTGACCCTCGAGGCGCTCGCCATCGCGATGGCCGCGCATAATTCGGGCGGCCTCGTCATCGCACAGGTCGAGCGCGTCGCCGAAAGCGGCAGCCTCAATCCGCGCCAGGTGAAAATCCCCGGCGTGATGGTCGATTGCGTCGTCGTGGCGCGGCCCGAGAATCATTGGCAGACCTTCGGCACGCAATACAATCCCGCCTACAGCGGCGAAATCCGCGCGCGCGCCGGCTCGCTGGCGCCGATGGCGATGAGCGAGCGCAAGATCATCGCGCGCCGCGCCGCGTTCGAACTCAAGGCGAACAGCGTCGTCAACCTCGGCATCGGCATGCCCGAGGGCGTGGCGGCGATCGCCAACGAGGAGAAGATCATCGATCTCATCACGCTGACCGCCGAGCCCGGCGTCATCGGCGGCGTGCCGGCAAGCGGCATCGACTTCGGCGCGGCGACCAACACGCAGGCGGTGATCGACCAGCCCTATCAATTCGATTTCTACGACGGCGGCGGGCTCGACGCCGCCTTCCTCGGCCTCGCCCAGGTCGACCGCTTCGGCAATCTCAACGTCAGCAAGTTCGGCCCTAAGCTCGCCGGCGCCGGCGGCTTCATCAACATCAGCCAGAACGCGAAAGAGGCGATTTTCGTCGGCACGTTCGGCGCGGGCCGGCAGCGCGTCGGCGCGCGGGAGGGCCGGCTCGTCATCGACGAGGAGGCGAAGGCGCACAAATTCGTGCGCGACGTCGAGCACGTGACCTTCAGCGGCGCCTACGCGGGCCGGCGCGGTCAGCGCGCGCTCTACGTCACCGAGCGCTGCGTCTTCGCGCTGCGCCCCGACGGGCTGGAACTCGTCGAGGTCGCCCCCGGCGTCGACATCGAGCGCGACATCCTCGCGCGGATGGATTTCAAGCCGCTGATTCCGCGTGATCCCGCGCTGATGGACGCGCGCATTTTCCGGCCGCAGACCATGAACCTGCGCGACGATCTCCTGACCATTCCGCTCGATCAGCGCTTCACCTACGATCCCGAGCAGAATCTGTTCTTCGTCAATCTCGAGCGCTTCGCGCTGCGCAGCCAGGCCGATATCGCGGCGATCGAAAAGGCCGTCGAGGCCAAGCTGGCGCCGCTCGGGCGGCGCGTCTACGCGATCGTCAATTACGACAATTTCACCATCCTGCCCGAGCTGCTCGACGCCTATTCGGCGACGGTGCGTTCGTTGGTGGACCGCTTTTACTCCGGCGTTTCGCGCTACACGACCAGCGGCTTTGTGCGCATGAAGCTCGGCGAGGCGCTGGAAAAGCGCGGCGTCGCGCCGCACATATTCGAGAGCGCCGACGAGGCCGCCATCGACTGGCGCGGCGAATCCAGGAGCGGCTGACGCGCGCTTTTCCTTGCCGCGGCGCCCCCCTCTGTGGCAAGCGAACGCCATGACCGCCCCCTCCCCCGCCCCGTCCAAGCCTGCGCCGCGCATTTCCTTCGTTTCGCTCGGCTGCCCCAAGGCGCTCGTCGACAGCGAGCGCATCCTCACCCAACTGCGCGCCGAAGGCTACGAGCTTTCGCGCAGCCATGCCGGCGCCGACGCCGTCATCGTCAACACCTGCGGCTTTCTCGACAGCGCCAAGAAGGAGTCGCTGGAGGCGATCGGCGCCGCGATGGCCGAGAACGGCCGGGTGATCGTCACGGGCTGCATGGGCGCCGAGCCGGAAGCCATCCGCGACGCCTTCCCCAACGTCAGCGCGATCACTGGGCCGCAGGCTTACGAGAGCGTCATGGCGGCGGTGCGCGCGGCCGCGCCGGCGCCGCACGATCCCTTCGTCGATCTCATTCCCGAGCAGGGCGTCAAGCTGACGCCGCGCCACTACGCCTATCTCAAGATTTCCGAGGGCTGTCACAACCGCTGCACCTTCTGCATCATCCCGAAGCTGCGCGGCGATCTCGTTTCGCGGCCCGCCGGCGACGTGCTGCGCGAAGCGGAAAAACTGGTGAAAGCGGGCGTGAAGGAACTGCTCGTCATCTCGCAGGACACCAGCGCCTACGGCCTCGACCTCGGCTACGCCGCGAGCCCATGGCGCGACAGAGCGGTCGCCGCGCGCTTCCTCGATCTGACGCGCGAACTGGCGACATTGGGCGCCTGGGTGCGCCTGCACTATGTCTATCCCTACCCGCATGTCGACGAAGCGATCGCGCTGATGAACGGCGGCAATGTGCTGCCCTATATCGACGTGCCCTTCCAGCACGCGGCGCCGAACGTGCTCAAGGCGATGCGGCGGCCCGGCAATCAGGAGAAGACGCTGGAGCGCATCCGCGCTTGGCGCGCGATCTGCCCGGATTTGACCATCCGTTCGACCTTCATCGTCGGCTTTCCCGGCGAAACGGAAGAGGATTTCCGCCTTCTCCTGGATTGGCTCGACGAAGCCAAGCTCGATCGCGTCGGCGCGTTTGCCTACGAGCCGGTCGTCGGAGCGCGCGCCAACGAACTCGGGCTGCCGCTCGTGCCGGCAGAGGTCAAGCAAAGCCGCTGGAAGCGCTTCATGGAGCGCAGCCGAGCGATCAGCGCCAAGAAGCTGGCGGCCAAAGTGGGCAAGCGCATCGAGGTCATCGTCGACGAAGGCGGCGTCGGGACCGCGAAGGGCCGCTCCAAGGGCGACGCGCCTGAGATCGACGGCGCCGTCCATATCGCGACGCGCCGGCCGTTGCGCGCCGGCGATATCGCGACGGTGAAGATTGAGCGCGCGGACGCCTATGACTTGTGGGGGAGCGCGGTTTAGGGGGCGTCGAGAGCGAGCAGGCCGAACACGTCCTGGATGAAGGAAGCTAGAGCCGCCAAGGGCTTTGCTTGCCCGGTGACCGCTTCGCCGATCGTCTCCGCCTATGCCTCCGTCAACGCGGCGGGTCGCCTTGCGGCGCCCACAGTTTTTTCCGCGCCGCAAAAATTCTTTCCTCGCCGAATCGCTCCTGATCCGTTACACGTCGAATCCCATGGCGCGCTATATCTTCATCACGGGCGGCGTGGTTTCCTCGCTTGGCAAGGGTCTGGCTTCGGCGGCGCTGGGGGCGCTGCTGCAGGCGCGCGGCTATTCCGTGCGCTTGCGCAAGCTCGACCCCTATCTCAACGTCGATCCGGGCACGATGAGCCCGACGCAGCACGGCGAGGTGTTCGTCACCGACGACGGCGCCGAGACCGACCTCGATCTCGGCCATTACGAGCGTTTCACCGGCCGCAACGCCAACCGCCACGACAACATCACAACCGGGCGCATCTACCAGGAGCTGATCGCCAAGGAGCGGCGCGGCGACTTCCTCGGCGCGACGGTGCAGGTGATCCCGCACGTCACCAATGCGATCAAGCATTTCATCCTGGAGGGCAACGAGGGATCCGATTTCGTGCTCGTCGAGATCGGCGGCACTGTCGGCGACATCGAGGGCCTGCCGTTCTTCGAGGCGATCCGCCAGCTCGGCAACGACCTGCCGCGCGGCCACGTCGTCTATATCCACCTGACGCTGCTCCCCTACATTCCGACCGCGGGCGAATTGAAGACCAAGCCGACGCAGCATTCGGTCAAGGAGCTGCGCTCGATCGGCATCCAGCCGGACATCCTGCTCTGCCGCACCGACCGCGAGATTCCGCGCGAAGAGCGGCGCAAGCTCGGCCTGTTCTGCAACGTGCGCGAGAGCGCCGTGGTCGAGGCGCGCGACGTATCCGCGATCTACGACGTGCCGGCCGCCTATCACGCCGCAGGGCTCGATCGCGAGGTGCTCGCCGCATTCGGCATCGAGCCCGCGCCCAAGCCCAACATGCGCCGCTGGGAGGCGGTGACGCGCGCTTACCACAGCCCCGAGGGCGAGGTGACGATCGCCATCGTCGGCAAATACACCGGCCTCAAGGACGCCTATAAATCACTGATCGAGGCGCTGACCCACGGCGGCATGGCCAACAAAGTGCGGATCAAACTGGACTGGATCGAGAGCGAGATTTTCGAAAGCGCCGATCCGGCGCCGCGTCTGGAAGGCGTTCACGGCATTCTCGTGCCCGGCGGTTTCGGTCCGCGCGGCGCCGAGGGCAAGATCATGGCGGCGCGCTTCGCGCGTCAGCGCAAGGTGCCCTATTTCGGCATCTGCTTCGGCATGCAGATGGCGGTGATCGAGGCCTGCCGTTCGCTCGCCGGCCTGCCCCACGCCAATTCGACCGAATTCGGACCGACCGACGAGCCGGTCGTCGGCCTGATGACGGAATGGATGCATGGCAACGAACTCGAGCGCCGCCAGGCTGCTGGCGACCTCGGCGGCACGATGCGCTTGGGCGCCTATAAGGCCGAACTCAAGCCGGGATCGAAGATCGCCGAGATTTACGGCGCGACCGAAATCTCCGAGCGCCACCGCCATCGCTATGAGGTGAACACCGCCTATCGCGAGCGGCTCGAGGACAAGGGCCTGATCTTCGCCGGCATGTCTCCCGACGGACTGCTGCCGGAGACGATCGAATTCGCCGACCACCCCTGGTTCATCGGCGTGCAATACCACCCCGAACTGAAATCCCGCCCCTTCGAGCCGCATCCGCTCTTCGCAAGCTTCATCGCCGCCGCCAAGGCGCAGAGCCGGCTGGTGTAGGCGGGCGTTGTCGCTGCGGGTGGGGATTTGATAAAGGGAAACGTTCCCTTCTCCCGGTAAGCGGGAGAAGGTGGCGCGTAGCGCCGGATGAGGGCCTTCGAGCCGACCCCTCACCCCGGCCCTCTCCCGCAAGCGGGAGAGGGGGCGATGGAAGGATGGCCGAGTGGTTTAAGGCAGCGGTCTTGAAAACCGCCGTGGGCGCAAGTCCACCGTGAGTTCGAATCTCACTCCTTCCGCCAGTTCTCTCGGCTAGGCGGGACCTATCACCGCATTGTCGCGCCAAATGCGGGCTCGACCGCCGGCGCGAGACGACGAAGCCCGGATCCCAATTCTTTCAAGACGTTTCTTTGGGGAAAACTCAGGCGACCGGCGGCGACCGCAGACGGGCGCGGTTCCTTGCTCGGCCAGCGCCAGTCCATGGCCGGCTTCGAGACCTTCTCAGCGCATGCGCCCTGAATTGCGGCCTTGTCCAAGTCTTCAGCGAATGGCTGGCGCTCTGCGCGCCGCGCGTTTACCCCTGGCTGCGCGCGGACCGAACCTGACATTTGGCTGACAAGCGCAGTCAGGTTCCCGAACGGTAACCTTTGTTAACCCATTCGCGTCGCCGGCTGGTCGGCGCGAATCGGGAGGTCAATAACTTCATGAATCGACTTGGTCTTTGACGGGTTAGCTGCGCTTCTCGACGGCAAAGTCGCTATGCCCCGCATATAGCGGCCTTCGCCGACCCCGATCGTCAAGCGAGACCTGGCTCGTCACAGGATCGAAGAAATGGAACGGCTCGGCCGCGAGCCGTTCGAGCGGTCGGGTGTCGTTCCGATCGCGATGGTTGAGTTGCGTCGAAATCCTCCTCTCTGTTTTCCCGGGAGGAGGCGCGGGGATGGAGAATTCGCGAAGGCATGCTTGCCGCGTATGGCCTTCAGTCTGCGAGCCTCATCCTTTGCCCAACGGGCGCCCTCAAGAACGCCTCCTGGGACCCCCTTCTCCGCCGCCACGCCGCGGAGAAGGGGGGCGTTTGGGCGCGTTCCCGGCCCCTGCGAAGCCACTCGAGTGCGCGAATGGCGCCAAAGCCAAAATGGAGCTAGGCTAAGTCCGCTACCCATGACGAACCTGGCCGCGAGAATTCGAACCGAGCGTCCGCTCCTCAAGGGGCGAAGAGGCGTCGCAATTCTGCTCGGCGTCGCGATGATCGCCAGCGCCTGTCTTGCGCCCGTCGCGGCATCCGCTGGCGACGGCGGCGACGGCGGCAATGGCGGCAACGGGCCCGGCGCCGCCAGCGGCCCTGCGGCCGGGCCGGACGTCGGCGCCGCAACAGGGCCCCAAGGCGACGGCAAAGGCGTTGACAGCCCCGCCAGTGGCGTCGCCTCCTCGTCCGCGGAGCACGCCTCCGACGCGGCGGCCAGCGAAAAGCGCGTCGTCGACGAAACTGGATCCGCCTTCGTCAATGCCGGACATCCGCTCGCAGCGCGCCCGTCTCGACCGAACGCCGTCGCCCGGAGGGCGAGGGCCGCAGCCGCCTCGCCGCTCGCCGCTCCCCTGCGCTGGCTGACGCGCAACGCGTCACGCTCCCTTGCGCACGCCGCAAGTGTCGCAAACAGCGCTGGCCGGGCGGCGCTCGGCCCGCCACTGGCTTGGCTGAGCGCGCGCATCCATGCTGCGACCTCGGATCAGGACAGGGCGCGCGAGGCGGTCAAGAAGGGGCAAATTGCGCCGCTGGCCTCGATCCTGAAGACCGTACAGAAGTCCGTCCCAGGCGACGTGCTGAAGATCGGGCTGAGTCAGGACGTCGTGGGCGGTTGGAACTATTCGATTACCGTCTTGACCCCGCAGGGCTACTATCGCGACGTCAACGTCGACGCGGGCAGAAACCAGATAACGCAGATTAAGGGGCATTGATGCGCGCGCTGGTCGTCGAGGACGAAGCCAAGATCGCCGCCGAAATCGCGGCGACGCTTTCGCAAGCCGGCTACGTCGTCGAAACCTCCGGCGACGGCGAAGACGCGTGGCTGCGCGGCGAGACAGAGAACTTCGATGGCATCATTCTCGACCTCGGCTTGCCGCGGCTCGACGGACTATCGGTCGTAAGGAACCTGCGCGCCGCGGGGGTTGCAACGCCAATCCTGATCCTGACCGCGCGCGGTTCCTGGACGGAGCGCGTGGCCGGCATCGACGCCGGCGCTGACGATTATCTGCCAAAACCGTTCCAACCGGAGGAACTGCTCGCCCGCCTCGGCGCGATCATCCGCCGCACCGCCGGCCACACCACGCCGATGCTCGAGACCGGCGCCTTGCGCCTCGATACGCGCCGAATGGTGACGACGCTCAACGGGGCGCCGATCGCGCTGTCGTCGCTCGAATTCCGCGCGCTCCGCTATCTCGTGCACAACAAGGGGCGCCCAGTTTCGCAAGGCGAACTCGGCGAGCACGTCTACGGCGCCGAACAGGAGCCGGGCTCGAACGCTCTGGAAGTTCTCGTCGCGCGGCTGAGAAAGAAGATCGGCGCGGAGATCATCGAAACGCAGCGTGGCTATGGCTATCTCGTCCGCGGCTGAGTTGGTTCAAGAGGACGGAGCGCGGCGCCAAGCGCGTCCTATATCTTTGCGCCTGCGCTTGCTCGTCCTCGCGGCGCTGTCGATCGCCGCGACGCTGACCGTCGCTGGACTTTCCTTCTCGCATATTTTCGAGGACCACGTCGAACGCCTCATGGAGCAGGACCTCGAGACGCGTTGGCGCGAACTCGCGGGCTCTTTCAGTCTCGACGCCAACGGGCGACCGGCGATTGCACAGGAGTTGACGGACCCTCGTTACCGCCTGCCCGCCAGCGGCGCCTATTGGCGTGTCGCCGAGGGCGGCGATGTCGCGCTGCGTTCGCGTTCGCTGTGGGACCAGGATTTTGAGCCGACGCAATCCGTGCATTTCTCCCCGACAGGCAAGGCGATCGAACAGCGCGGGCCCAACGGCTCGACCGTCTATGTCATCGAGCGCGCCGTCAGGCTCGACGGCGAGGGCGCGCCGCGTGTGTTCCATCTCGCTGTGGCGTTGGACACCGCGCCGCTCGACGCCTTGCGAAAGTCGTTCGTCAACGACGTGGCGTTCGCACTGGGGTTGATCGGCCTCGTGCTGTTCGGCGGCGCCTGGCTGCAGGCGAGCGTCGGCCTGTGGCCGCTAAGGCGCCTGCGCAGTGAGTTGGCGAAAGTTCATCGCGGCGTCGCGCCGCGTCTTGCCGGTCATTTTCCCGGCGAAGTCGCGCCGCTGATCAAGGATCTCAATCTGATGATCGAACGCCAGGAAGATCTCGTGCGCAAGGCGCGCGAGCGCGCCGGCGACCTCGCGCACGGGCTCAAGACGCCGCTGACGATCCTGCGGGGCGAGGCGCGCCGGCTGGAGATTGGCGGCGCCAGCAACTCGGCGGCCTTGTTGAATCAGCAGGTCGATCTGATGCGCCGTCATGTCGACCGTGAATTGGCGCGCGCGCGCACTATGGGCGCAACCACGGCGGGAGGGACGTTGACCGATGCCCACAAGACGATCGAGCGCCTGATCGATCTCGTCGGCCGAATGCCGCGCGCAGATGCGATCGCTTGGGAAAACAACGTCGACGAGGATTTGCGCGTGCGCATGGACCCCGACGATTTCGGCGAGGTCATGGGCAACCTGCTCGACAACGCGCGCAAATGGGCCGCTTCCCATGTGCGCGTCGGCGCCGAAGTTCACGCCGGCGGCGCTTCGATTGTTGTCGACGACGACGGCCCCGGCGCCGCCGACGCCATTCCCCTTCGGCTTCGCCGGCGAGGGGAGCGGGCGAACGCCGAAGGCGAGGGGACGGGTCTCGGCCTCGCCATTGTCACCGACGTGTTGACTCAATACGGCTCCGCGTTGACGATCGAGTCATCGCCGCTGGGGGGCTGGCGCGTCAGATTCTTCTCGCCGGCGTGACGGATTGAACCTCGGCGGCGCGCCTGTGTTGTCCGAGCCGGCTTCGTCACGTTCGCCACGAACGCACAATTCTCGATTGCGAGCGCGAACGGAGCGTCTTCGCTTTCGCCGCCTTACCGAGGCGACTCCGCCCGAAGCAGGGAAGCCATTTTCGCCGCGATCTCCTCGGCGAACGCGCAAGATCTGCGCTGTTCGGCGTCGAGATGCACGGCCTTCAGCGTCGTTCTCGCGACGACCTCGCCTCTTTCGTCGTCGCTCATCTCGTGAACGAACTGGACGCTCTTTTCCTTGAAGCCGATCAGGCTCGTTCGCACGCTGACGACGTCGCCCGCGTGCAGTTCGCGAATATAGGAAATATGCTGATCGACCGCGGCCATGCCGCGTTTCGCGCTTCGCAGGTATCGCGGGGTCAGGCCAAGGGCGTTGAAGAACTGCCAAGTGGCCTCGTCGAACTTTCCCACGTACCACATGACATTCATGTGGCCGACATGATCGCAGTGCCAGGGGTAGACCGCGCCGCGATATGTGACGAGCGGTTCGGGCGCGATGTCTCCTCGCGATCGCTGACGTTGCAGGGGTGCGACTGACGACGGCGTCGACGTTCCCTCGCATTGCGGACCACGCTGTGCGCAACGCCTGCCGTTGTCAATCGGCCAATCGCGACCTGGCCATCACGAACCCGTCGCGTTACATGTGGCTCGGCGTGGCGCGGCAGGCCGCGCCGGACGTTCCCTTGACGAGCCGCCGGCAATTCGGGCCGCCGCCGTCTCGCTTTCGAGAGCCCATCCGCGAGCGGGCGCATTTTCGCGCGACGATCATCATGACCAAACCTGGAAAGATTCGCGTCGGCATTTCCGGCTGGAGCTATGCGTCTTGGTGCGGCGTCTTCTATCCCAACGGGCTTCCTCATAAGCAGGAGCTCGCCTACGCGGCCCGGCGCTTCGCCTCGATCGAGATCAACGGCACGTTCTACCGCCTCCAGCGGCCCGACGCTTTCGCCCGCTGGCGGAGCGAGACGCCGGATGGATTCGTCTTCGCGATCAAGGGATCGCGCTACATCACCCACAGGTTGAGGCTCAAAGGGGTCGAAACGCCGCTCGCCAATTTCTTCGCGTCCGGCCTGCTGCGGCTGGGGCCGAAGTTGGGGCCGGTGCTGTGGCAATTTCCCCCGCAGATGAAATTCGACGCCGAGCGGCTGCAATCCTTTCTCGCCTTGCTGCCGCGCGACGCCAAAGAGGCGCTGGCGCTGGCGCGACGTCACGACGCGCGGCTCGCCGGCCGCGACTGGCTCGAGAGCGACGTCGAGCAGCCGATCCGCCACGCGGTGGAGATCCGCAACGAGAGCTTCCGCGACCCCGCCTTCATCGCGTTGCTGCGCCGCCACCGAACGGCGCTGGTCTGTGCGGATACGGTCGAATGGCCGCTGCTCATGGACCTCACTTCCGATTTCGTCTATTGCCGGCTGCACGGATCGCAACAGCTTTACGTGAGCGGCTATGACGACGCCGCGCTCGATCGATGGGCTGGTCGCGTGCGCGCCTGGGCGCGCGGCGGCGAGCCTGACGACGCCGAGCGCGTTCTGGGGCCGGCGAAACGGCGCGCGAAGGGCCGGGACGTTTTCGTTTTTTTCGATAATGACGCCGAGGCCCGGGCGCCCGTGAACGCGGCCGCGCTGGCCGAACGGCTCGGACTCGCCCAGCCATGGAGCGGCGGCGGCGATCGATGAAATTTCGCTGCGGCGCGAGGCGGCCGGCTTGCCGAATTGGCCGGCGCGCGGCGAAGGCCCCTATTCCCTCGCCATCCTCGGCGCTTCCGTCGGCGCGCCCGCCCCGGCGCCGAGCCGCGCGCGATAGACGCCGAGATTTTCGCTCACGCGCTGCACATAGTCGCGCGTCTCGTCGAAGGGGATGCGCTCGACCCAATCGACCGGATCGATTTTTCCCGTGCGCGGATCGCCGTAGGCGGCGAGCCATTGCGCGACGCGGCCGCCGCCCGCGTTGTAGGCGGCCAAGGCGAGTTCCAGCGAGCCGCCCTCGTCCTCGATCAACTGGCCGAGAAATGCGGCGCCGAGTTGCGTGTTGAACGCGGGATCGGCGCTCAGGCGGGAAGCATCGAAGGCGACGCCGGCGCGGCGCGCGGTCGATTGCGCGGTGGCGGGCAGGATTTGCATCAGGCCCTTGGCGCCGGCGCCCGAGACGGCGCGCCAAGCGAATTCGCTCTCCTGCCTTGCGACGGCGTAGACGCTCGGCAGGTCCGCCGAATGCGGCAGCGGCGCAAAGCGCGGCACGCCATAGGTCGGGAACGCGGTCTCGTCGAGCGCGAAACCACGTTCGGTCGCGATCTTGCCGAATTCGACGCTGGCCGTCGCGTCGCCGTGGGCCGCCACGACCTGGGCGAGCGCGGCGATCTGCGCCTCGTCGCGCCAACGCTCGGCCGCCGCTTCGGCGAGCGGCGTGGCGAGGTCGTCGAGGCCCGCGGCGTAAAGCAGTTCGACGACGCGCGTCGCCTCCTCGCGCTTGTCGCCGGCGGCGACGGCGGCGGGCGCGCGCAGGGCGAGCTCGCCCCGACCCAGACGCTTGGCCGCGAGTTGCCCGTAATAGGCGATGGGCAGCTGCGCGGCGCGCTCGAAGAAGCGCCGCGCTTCCTCGCCCTGGCCCATCGCCTCGGCGGCGCGCCCCTGCCAATAGGCGGCGCGAGCGATCGACAGGGGCGCCTGGGCGATTTCGCTCGCTGCGGCGAAGCGCCGCGCGGCCTCCGGCGCGTCGTTCGCGAAGCGCAGCGCGATCCAGCCGGCGTGGAAGGCCGCATCGATGCGCGCGGGGACCGAGGCGGGCCTCGCCGCCGCGCAGATTTCGTAGGCTTTTTGGAATTGTCCGAGGTCGAGCAATTCGCGCGCGACCATGCGCTGTTCGCTCCACCACTTGTCCGGGTCGATCAGCGCGGTTGCGTCGCTCGGCGCGCGCGCGAGCCAGGCGGCGGCCTCGATCGGGCGATTGGCGCGGCGCGCGTCCTGCACGCGCGCGAACAAGAGGCCGGGATCGCCTTGAAGCGCGGCGGGCACGGCGCCGATCGCCCGCGGCGTCAGCGGACCGGTCATCGCCGCGACGCGCGCCTGGGCGAGCGCGACTTCGTCGGCGCCGGCGAGCGCCGCCGCGCGCAGCGCCGGCGCGGTCCGTTCGGCGTAGAGCAACCGGTCGGCGCGATATTTATGGTCGGCGCGCGTCAGCGCCGACGCGAAATCCTTCAGCACCGCGCCTTCCGTCCAGGCGTCGAAATCGCCCTCGCGCCACAGCGCGCGCACGATTCCCGTCGCCTCGTCGCGCCGCCCCGCGTCGAGCGCGGCGCGCGCGCCGGCGAGCTTGCCGGCGGGCGTGCGCGGCGGATCGCCCGCGAACAGCGCGGCGACGATCGGCGGCGCGGGGCGCTCGGTATAGAGATGGGCCTCCTGCTCAGCCCTGATCCAGTCGTCGCCGGGCCATTGCGGATGGGCCGCGGCGAAAGCCGCGAGGCGCCGATCGTCGGGCCGCGCGGCCAAGCGCAGCGCCACCCATTCCAGCGCGGCGCGCTGGAGAGGATCGGCCGCCTGGCGAGCGAGCGCGTCGCCCCCCGCCTCGTCGCCCTTGCGATAGAGCGCCGCCGCCGCGGCGAGACGGCTCGCATCGACGCGCGAAGCGGCTTCCGCAGCGAGCGGCGGCGGCGAAGCGGCCTTCGCGGCGGGCAAAGCCTGGGGCTCGATGCTGCCGGTCGGCGTCGGGTCGACGGAGAGGGCGAGCGCGGGCGTGCCGGCCAGAGCTGCTGCCGCGTCGGGAGTTCGTCGCGCTCGATCGTTTCCCGCGCCCAGTCCCATCAGGAAGAGCGCGCCCAAAACTGCCGCCGCCGCGGCGAAGCGAATGACGATCATGGCAATGGCCTCGGCGGCAATTGTGCGCCGGCTTTGCTGAGCAATGGTTAACCACGATGCAATCGGCCGTTTCCTCTTTCGCGAGCGGGGTCGAGGGGTTATGTGTCGATACGGGCTTGCCTCGGGCGGGTCCGTTCTAGGACGAGCTGGAAGCGCGAAATGGAAAAGCGGGCGAAGTTTCACGGATCGATGCCGGCCCTCATCACCCCGTTCAAGGACGGGAAAATCGACGAGCCGGCGTTCCGGGCGCTGATCGACTGGCAGATCGCCTCCGGCTCGCACGGGTTGGTTCCGGTCGGCACGACCGGCGAAAGCCCGACGCTGAGCCATGAGGAGCACCGCCGCGCCGTCACCATTTGCATCGACGAGGCGCGCGGCCGCGTGCCGGTGATCGCCGGCGCCGGTTCGAACAATACGCTCGAAGCGGTCGAACTCGCGCAGCACGCCGAGAAGGCCGGCGCCGACGCGGTGCTGGCGGTGACGCCCTATTACAATAAGCCGACCCAGGAAGGTCTCTATCAACATTTCCGGGCGATCAACGACGCGATCGGCATACCCATCATCATTTACAACATCCCGCCGCGCAGCGTGGTCGACATGTCCGTGGACACGATGAAGCGGCTCTACGAGTTGAAGAACATCGTCGGCGTCAAGGACGCCACCGGCGACGTCGGACGCATCTCGCGCCAGCGCCACGCGCTGGGGCCCGAGTTTATCCAGCTTTCGGGCGAAGACATGACCGCGCTCGCCTGCATGGCGGCCGGCGCGGACGGTTGCATTTCGGTCGTCGCCAATGTCGCGCCCACGCAATGCGCGGAACTGATGGAATTCGCCTTGAAGGGCGAATTCGCCCACGCGTTGCGCCTTCAGGACCGGCTGACGCCGCTGCACGCCGCGATCTTCGTCGAGCCCGGCGTATGCGGCGCCAAATATGCGCTGAGCCTGCTGGGACACGCGCGCAACGAGATGCGCCTGCCGCTGGTGCCCATCGGCGCCCCGACCGAGGCCGTCATCCGGCGCGCGATGGTGCACGCCGGCGTGCTGAACGCGTAACGCCAGAGAGAGCGTGAAGAATTCGTGGCCGCCGAGAAGGAAAAGCCAAATTACAAGATCGTCGCCGACAACCGACGCGCCCGCCACGATTACGAGATCGGCGAGGTCTACGAGGCCGGCCTGATGCTGACCGGCCCCGAGGTCAAGTCGCTGCGCAGCGGCAAGGCGACGGTCGCGGAAAGCTACGCCGCCGTCGACCGCAACGGCGAGTTGATGCTCTACAACGCCAATATCCCGGAATATCTGCAGGCCAACCGCTTCAACCACGAGCCGCGCCGGCCGCGCAAGCTGCTGCTGCACGCCAAGGAAATCGCCAAGCTCGCCAAGGGCGTCGAGCGCGAGGGCATGACGATCGTGCCCTTACGCGTCTATTTCAACGACAAGGGCCGCGCCAAAATCGCCATCGCGCTCGGCCGCGGCAAGAAGCTGCACGACAAGCGCGAATCCGAGAAGGCGCGCGACTGGAGCCGCGACAAGTCGCGGCTGATGCGGGAGAAGGGGTGAGGGGCATTCGCGACGGAAGGCTGCGCCGCGACGACGCGCCTCGCCGAGTTTTCTCCAAGCCTTTCCAAGACTTTCCAAACTTTTCCAAGGAAATTCCAAGGAAATTCCAAGCTTTTCCAAACTTTTCCAAGGATTTCCAAACTTTTTTCCCTGGCCGTTTCGAGGGAAATCAAGGGGTTAGCGGTCGTTCCGGCCGGAATTGCGTTTCTCCGAATTTTTCGCCGTCTCGGCTGCCGGACGAGCGGCTCGGCGGCATCCTTACCGGCGCGCTCACCAGCCAACATAGCGCGGATTTTGATTATCGGAAAGAAATTGTCGCGTCACCTCGGCGTCGCGCGCATCGCCTCGACGATCGCCATGGTCTCGACGCTGACGCGCGTGACGCGCTTGAGGAGGTCGACGACCTTCTCCTTGTAATCGGCGAAGCGGTAAGTGTTGAACTTCTCGCGGATCGTCGGGTCCTTCGGCGTTTTTTCCTTGTGCTGGTCGAGAATCGATTCCAGCGCGCAACGGTTGCCGAGCTTGTAGGCCCAGGCCTCGGCCGGCACGCCGGAGAGCTGCGTCTCGCTGTCGAGGACGATGACGCCGTGGTCGTGGTCGGCGCGCAGGATCGGCTTGGGCTTGAGCCCGGCGGCGGCGGCGTTGGCGTCCGGCGTATCCGTGCGGGCGAGTGGCCAGGGCTCGACAGTCTCGTAGCCGATATGCAGCGCCATTAGTCTTTCACCCCAATCGGCCCAGCGCCAAAAATCGTCGTAGAAGGGAATGCGCGGAAATTCGCGCTTCAGGTTCTGCGCATATTTCTCGCGATAGATCGGATCGTGCAGCACCGCGTAGACGTAATGAAAGATCGCGCCCTTGCTGACTGGCCGTTCCCCTTCTCCCGCTCGCGGGAGAAGGTGGCCCGCAGGGCCGGATGAGGGGATGGCGTCGCGCGCAACGGTCTCCGCTGATTTAGCCGCCTTTGTCCGCTTCGCCCTTGGCGCCTCGTCTTGCGGCGCGCCCTCATCCGGCCGCTTCGCGGCCACCTTCTCCCGCGGCGCGGGAGAAGGGGTTTGCGCCTCGTAATGCGCACGGAATTGGTCGAGCGCCCAGTCGGTGATGTTGTCGAGGCGGGTTTCGGCGGAGGTCTTCGCGGGCAGCACAACACTGCCTGATGCGGCCCCAACTAGATGCATGTCTGGGCACCGATCGGCAGCGAGCACCATGAATGGCTTTTGGGAGGTTGGATCGGAGAAGACGATTATGCGGTTCGCTATAGCTCCCTTTGGCCCGAAATATTCCACCATCAAGTTCTGCATTTCGTTTAGAGCCGAACTGAAGTACAGAGCTTTGGTCACGAACGGTCGATACAACGCTTCCGTCAGCAAACTCTCATCAACGCGGTACTTAACCCCAGCGCCGAGGTCACGCTTTACGGCTCGGGTCCACTTGATGTCCTCATTCAAAAGCGCGGCGATTTTCCTCGGGTCTTTTATGCTGGCCAATCGCTCCCGATCGCGATTGTAAGTCTCGACGAGCGCATGAAGTTTTTTCAAAAGATCGTCGGATGTGTCGCCGTAGACCCACTCGTCCCGATTGGTTACGACACCAAACGAGTATGATTGGAACACAGCCATCTCTTGGCCCCGCGTCTTCGCCGCCTTGGCCAGCTTCGACGCGACTGGGATAAAATTCCCGAAATCATTTTGGGTCTGATTGATCCAATTCGCCCTCGCGTCCGGTCGTACTTCCTCCACCGCCAGCTCCGACAACTGCGACCCGTCGAGAAACGCCAGCTTGTCGTCCCTCGTCTCCATCTCCGGCCGCCGCGCATAGAAAATCCGGCAACCCGTCGCCGCCTTGCGCTT
>CAWJIB010000006.1:0-323353 GCA_963842835.1 uncultured Alphaproteobacteria bacterium
TCCGGCCTCAGACGTCCGCGGGCGCTCTCGACCCGAGGCGGACTTCGGTCTATCGGTATCGACGCGCCGCCGATGCGCGAAGCGCGAAGCGGCGAGGGTTTCGTCTAGACGGGACGTGGCGAGGACGAAGGGGCGTTGCACGCGCTGCGGCAAGGACCGTGCGTGGGTACGCGAGAGGTTGCAATGCTGTATGGAGGGTTACATGCATAAGATGCTGGATCCTGTCGCTCACAGGGCTCGCGTTGACGTTGGCCGTCGCGCCGGTCGAGGCTGAGGACATCACGATCGCCGTCGCCGGCCCGATGACCGGCCCGGTCGCGTCGATCGGGGAACAGATGAAGCGGGGCGCAGAAGCGCGCCGCAGCGATCAACGAGGCCGGCGGCGTCAACGGCCGCAAGATCAAGATCGTCGTCGAGGACGACGTCTGCGATCCCAAGCAGGCGGTCGCCGTGGCCAACCTCATCGTTGGCCAGCAGATCAAGTTCGTCGCGGCCACGCCTGCTCGGGCTCGTCATCCCCGCCTCGGACGTCTACGCCGACAACGACGTGCTGATGATGAGCCCGGCGTCGTCGAACCCGGCGCTGACCGAAAAGGGCATCCACCGATCATGCGCGCTCACCGCGCGACGACGCGCAGGGCGCCTTCATCGCCCCATGGATCGTCGAGAAGTACAAGGGCAAGAAGATCGCGATCCTGCACGACAAGTCGGCCTACGGCAAAGGCCTCGCGACAGTTGTCAAGCAGAAGCTCAACGAGCCGGGCGTCAAGGAAGCGATGTTCGAGGGCATCAACCCCGGCGAGAAGGACTAAGCGCGATCGTCAGCAAGCTGAAGTCGCTCGCGTCGAATTCCTCTATTTCGGCGGGTACCACACCGAAGCCGGCCTCATGCTCCGCCAGGCGGCCGACAGGGCTACAGTTCAAGCTGATGACGGGCGATAGTCTCGCGACCGCCGAATTCTGGCCATCTCCGGTCCGGCGGGCGAGGGAACGCTGTTCACCTTCCCGCCGATCCGCGCCGTTCGCCGACCGCAGCCAAAGCCCTCGAGCAATTCAAGGCGCAGAGCTACGAACCCTGAGGGCTTCACCCTCTTCATCGTACGGCGTCGTCCAGGCGATCGTCGAGGGGATCAAGCGGGCCGGTTGGACAATCCGGGCAAGGTCGCCAAGGCGCTGGAAAACGGCAAGGCCGATCGACACCCTCTCGGGCCAGGTCTAGCTTCGACGCCAAGGGCGACATAGAGGATCCGCGCTACGACATCAATGCGTGGCACGCCGGGAAATACGCGCGCGATCGTCCAGTAGACGCGTTATGTCTCGCGAGCGCCGCGGCGCCCTACGACCGCGGCGCATCCGCTGGCGGCGGCGTAGGCCTCTATGCGAGCCGCATCCACTCAGCGAGGGCGCAGACCAGCGGCCGCTCCACATGCAGGCGCAGAACGTCCGAATTACGCTGACGCCTTACTTAACCCCTTTATGAACGTCAGATGCGAGCGCGCTTCCGCCGCGATGCAAATCCACAACCGGCTCGATATCTGGATTGCTTCCCCCTCGCTATGCTCGGGGTCGCCATGACGGATAGCGCGGTTGATCGCCGACCGGCCCCCACGGCGCCCGCCTTACGGACGATCCGCCTTGCGCACTCTGAGCAGCGTGAACAGCCGCAGCGGCGCCAGTTCGCGCCGCTCGACGAGCTCTGCGTCGGCGCGCTTGGCGATCCAGTCGCCGACCGCCGAATAGGGGAATTGCGGATGCCAGCCAAGCCAGGCGGACGCCTTCTCCATCGCGGCTTCGAGATAAGCGCGCGGGCCGCGTTCGGCGGCGAAATGGTTCATCACGATCATCTGTCCGCCGGGCCGCAGGACGCGCCACATCTCGTCGAGCGCGCGCGCCGGGTTCGGCACGACGCTCATCACATAGGGCGCCAGGGCGACGTCGAATTGCGCGTCGGGAAATTCCAGCGCGCCGGCGTCCATGACGAGCAGGCCCTTCACTTGCCGCAACCCCTTGCGGGCGACGCGCCCGCTCGCGATTTTGAGCATCGCCGCGCTGAGGTCGATGCCGGTGACGCGCACGTTTTTGGGCATCAGCCCCAGCTCCAGGCCGGTGCCGACGCCCACGACGAGGATCGCGCCGTCCGCGCCCGCCGCCTCGACCGCGGCGCGCGTCGCGGCCAGCCGGCCGGGATGGAACGGCAGATCGAAAATGAGATCGTAAAACGGCGCCCAGCGGCTATAGGCGGCTTCGGTCAGGACTTTGGCCGAATCATGCGTGCGCGCCGGGCTCGAATGGGGCATGACGCAAAACTCCCCTTTTGCCCTTCATCCCACGCGGCCGAGGCCGCGGCCAATATGGAACAGCTTACGCCGAATGGCCCCGCCGCGCCAGCCGCCGATCGTCGCGCATGGGTCCGCGTTCAGGCCTTTCGCTTCGTCTTCGTGGTCGCGGCCTTGCCTTTCGCCGCGGCCGGCCTGGTCTTGGCCTCCTTCTCGCCCGGCGCCGCCGCCTTGGCCGCGCCGGCCTTCGCGACGGGCGCCTTGCTCTTCGGTTTGGCGGTCTTGGGTTTGGCGGCCTTGGGTTTGGCGGTCTTGCGGGCGCCGGGCCGGGCGGGCTGGCCTTCGCGTTCCGCGATCAGGGCGACCGCTTCGCCGAGCGTGATTTCATCGGGCGAAATCGATTTGGGGATCGTCGCGTTGACCTTGCCCCAATTGACGTAGGCGCCGAAGCGTCCCGCGCGCACGGCGATCGGACCGCCGTCGGGATGATCGCCGAGCGCGCGCCCGCCGCCGCCGCCGCCCGCCGCCTTGGCCGCGAGCATCGCCACGGCGTCTTCAAGCGTCAGCGACGCCGGATCGGTTCCCTTGGGCAGCGTCGCGTTGACCTTGCCGTGGTTGACATAGGCGCCGAAGCGGCCCTGGCGGACGGTGACGGCGCCGCCGAGCGTCGGATGATCGCCGAGCGCGCGCCCCGGCTCGGCGCCGAAGCGGCCGCGGCCGGCGCCGCTCTCCTTGGCCACGATCAGGTCGATCGCGCGATTGGCGCCGATTTCCAGGACATCGTCGTCCTTGCCGAGATTGGCGTAGGTCTTGCCGTGCTGCACGTAGGATCCGTAGCGCCCGACTCCGGCCAGGATCGGCTCGCCGCTGGTCGGGTGCCTGGCCACCTCGCGCGGCAGCGACAGCAGCGCGATCGCCTGCTCCAGAGTGAGGTCATCCGGCGAAAGGCCCTTGGGCAGCGAGCAGCGCTTCGGCTTCTCGCCTTCGCCGCGCTGCACGTAATCGCCGAAGCGGCCGCCGCGCAGCGTGATCTCCTCGCCGGTCTCGCGGATCGACGCCGAGCGCGCGCACGCCGGGCCGCTCGCCGTCGGCTCCCGCGCCGTCCTGCCCGGTCGGCGACAGCACGCGGGTGAACTTGCATTCGGGATAGTTCGAGCAGCCGATGAAGGCGCCGAACTTGCCGAGCTTCAGCGACAACTGGCCCTTGCCGCAGGACGGGCATTGCCGGGGATCGCCGCCGTCGGCGCGGGCGGGGAAGATATGCGGGCCGAGCAATTCGTTGAGGCCGTCGAGCACCTGCGCCGTGCGCAAGTCCTTGGTGCCGCCGAGCGCGCCGGAAAAATCGGTCCAGAAATCGCGCAGGAGATCCTTCCAGTCGATCTCGCTGTTGGAGACCTTGTCGAGCTTTTCCTCGAGGTCGGCGGTGAAGTCGTAGCCGACGTATTTGGCGAAGAAGGCTTCGAGAAAGGCGGTGACGAGCCGGCCCTTGTCCTCGGGGATCAGCCGCTTCTTCTCGAACCGGACGTAGTCGCGGTCGCGCAGCACGGCGAGCGTCGAGGCGTAGGTCGAGGGCCGGCCGATGCCGAGCTCCTCCATGCGCTTGACCAGCGTCGCCTCGGTGTAGCGCGGCGGCGGCTCGGTGAAATGCTGGCTCGCCTCGATCCGCTCCTTGGTCAGCGTTTCGCCCGCCTTCATCGGCGGCAGGCGCGCCGAATCCTCGTCCTCGTCGTCGTCGCGGCCTTCCTGGTAGAGCGCGAGGAAGCCGGCGAAGCGCACGACCTGGCCGGTGGCGCGGAATTCGAGCTTGCGCGACGCCGCCTCGGCGAGAATGTCGACCGTGGTGCGCTCGATCTCGGCGCTCTCCATCTGGCAGGCGAGGGTGCGCGTTCCAGATCAGCTCGTAGAGCTTGGCCTGCTCGGGCTCGAGATGGCGCGCGACGTCGCGCGGCCGCAGCGTCATGTCGGTCGGGCGGATCGCCTCGTGCGCTTCCTGCGCGTTCTTGGCCTTGACCGTGTATTTGCGCGGCGCGGCGGGCACGTAGCGCGTCGCCGAAGTCCTCGGCGATGACCTTGCGCGCGGCGGCGACGGCCTCCGGCGCGAGGTCGACGCCGTCGGTGCGCATGTAGGTGATGAGGCCGACCGGGGCCCGCGCCGATGTCGACGCCCTCGTAGAGGCGCTGGGCGATCTGCATGGTGCGCGCCGGCGCGAAGCCGAGCTTGCGCGAGGCTTCCTGCTGCAGGGTCGAGGTGGTGAAGGGCGGGTAGGGGTGGCGCTTGATGCGGCTTGGCCTCGACTTCGGCGACCGTGAACGTCGCCGCCTCGAGCGCGGCCTTGAAATCCTCGGCCTCCTTGCCCGAGCCGATGTCGAGCCGGGCGATCTTCTTGCCGTCGGCGCCGACGAGGCGCGCCGTGAAGGGCGCGCTCGGCCGAGCGTCCGCAAATGGGCGAGGATCGACCAGTATTCGCGCGCGACGAACTTCTCGATCTCCAGCTCGCGGTCGCAGACGAGGCGCAGCGCCACCGATTGCACGCGGCCCGCCGAGCGCGCGCCCGGCAATTTGCGCCACAGGACCGGCGAGAGGTTGAAGCCGACGAGATAGTCGAGCGCGCGGCGGGCGCGATAGGCGTCGACCAGCGCCTCGTCGATCTCGCGCGGGTGGCGCATCGCCTCGGCGACCGCGTCCTTGGTGACGGCGTTGAAGACGACGCGGTCGACGCGCTTGTCCTTGAGGACCTTCTTGGCCTTGAGGATTTCATAGACGTGCCACGAGATCGCCTCGCCCTCGCGGTCCGGGTCGGTCGCCAGAATGACGCGCTCGGCGCCCTTCACCGCCCCGGCGATGTCGGAAAGCCGCTTGGCGGCCTTGGCGTCGATCTCCCAGCGCATGGCGAAATCGGCGTCGGGATCGACCGAGCCGTCCTTGGCGGCGAGATCGCGCACGTGGCCGAACGAAGCGTAGACGTCGTAGTCCTTGCCGAGATACTTGCCGATGGTCTTCGCCTTGGTCGGCGACTCGACGATGACGACTTTCATGCGCAATGGCCCTCGCAGGAGCGGCGCTATCTCGAGCGCGCCTCCTGAAAATCTCAAGGCCCGGGCGGGCCGGGAAGCGCGCGGAAAATGGTGGAGAGGAGGCGGCGTGTCAAATGGCGTCCCGTCGCAGCCCGCGGCGGACGGCGCTGCAGGGCGTCGAAAGCCTCCACCGCTTCTTGCGCGGCGGTCGGCTCGATGGCGGCGACGCTGATTCTCGCCGCGGCGAGAAACTCCATGACGTCGTTCTCGCTTCGGCCCGGACATTCCCCGACCGGCGTTGCGTTCTCGCCAGACCGAAGCGACTCACGTCACGCGGCTGCGGAACAGCCATCCCGCGGCGGCGAGGCTCGCTAGACCGATCAGCGCCATCGGCCAATATTGCGAGGCGAGCGAGGACAGGCTCGCCCCTTCCAAGAACACGCCGCGCACGATGACCAGGAAATAACGCATCGGGTTGATGAGGGTCAGGTCCTGCACCCACTCCGGCATGTTGGCGATCGGGGTGGCGAAGCCAGACAGGATGATCGAGGGCACCATGAACAGGAACACCCCTAAGCAGCGCCTGCTGCTGCGTGGCCGCCAGCGCGGAGATCATCAGCCCCATGCCGGTGACCGCGATGACGAAGACGAGCAGCCCGAGATAGAGCGGCAGCAGCCCGCCGCGCAGCGGGACCTCGAACCACCACACCGCGGCGACGATGATCACCGAGGCTTCGATCAGTCCGATCAGCACGCCCGGCAGCCCCTTGCCGAGCAGGATGTCGATCGGACGCAGCGGCGTGACCAGCAACTGGTCGAAGGTGCCGGTCTCGCGTTCGCGCGCGACCGACATCGCCACCACCAGCAGCGTGACGATCTGGGTCAGCAGCGCCACGATGCTCGGCACGAAGAACCAGCGCGAACTGAGGGTCGGGTTGTAGCGCGCCCGGATGTCGAGCACCGCCGGCGGCGGCGCCCCGCCGTGCGCGGCGGCCCAGGCGATGGAAAAGTCGCTAAGGATGGTGTTTGCATAGCCCTCGATCAGCAGAGCGGTGTTGGAGTTGCGGCCGTCGAGGATCGCCTGCACGGGCGCCGGCTGTCCGGTCTGCAGGTTTCGGCTGAAGCGCGGATCGATCACCAGCACCAGGGCTGCCTCGCGCGAATCGATCAACGCGTCGATCTGTTGGCTGCTGTGCAACATCGCGACCAGCCGGAACGTAGGCGCGCCGAGAAAATGGGCGACCAGGTCGCGGGACGCCTGGCTCGAGATCTTCATCGTAGATCGCCATCGGAACGTGGTCGAGATCGTAAGTTGCGGCATAGCCGAACACCATGAGCTGGATGAGCGGCGGGGCGATCAGCACCGAGCGGCTCTTGGCGTCGCGCAGCATCGCCAGCAGCTCCTTGACGATCAGCGCGAAAACCTGCCGCCACATGCCATTCAGTCCAATCGCTTGCGCGCGAGCGCCCGCGCCGCGCCGAGGAAGATCGCCGCCATCACGATCAGCGCGGCGGCGTTGGGCAGGATCACCGACCAGACGTCGCCGGCCAGGAACGTCGATTGCAGGATGGCGACGAAATAGCGCGCCGCGACGACGTGGGTGATGATCCGCACGATCCACGGCATGCTGTTGATGTCGAACACGAAGCCCGAAAGGATGAACGCCGGCAGAAACGTCGCGATAATGGCGATCTGCGAGGCGACGAACTGGTTGCGCGCGAAGCTCGAAATCAACAGCCCCATCCCCAGCGCGGCGAGCATGAACAAGGCGGAGCTGGCGGTGAGCGCCCACAGCGAGCCGCGCAGCGGCACCTCGAACAGGAACACGCCGATCGCCACCGAGGCCGCCATACCGCCCATGCCGAGCAGGAAATAGGGGATCAGCTTGGCGAGCAGGATTTCGCTGACCGTCACGCGGGTGACCATCAGCGCTTCCATGGTGCCGCGCTCCCACTCGCGCGCGATCACCAGCGCGGTCAGCAGCGCGCCGCTCAGGGTCATGATCATCGCGATCAGGCCCGGCACCAGGAAGTCGCGGCTTTTGACCGCCGGATTGAAGCGCACTTGCGGCTGCACGGCGATGGGCAGCGGCGCCGGCCGCGCGATCTGCGCCGCCTGCGCGGCGAGCCAGCCGGCCCAGACCTGCTGCACGTAGCCCTCGACGATCCGGGCGTTGTTGGTGTCGACGCCGTTGACGAACACGCCGATCGGGGAATTGCCGCCCGAGACCGCCCGACGGTCGAAATCGCTCGGCAGCCAGACGATGCCCTGCACCTCGCGATTGGTCATCGCCCGCTCCGCCTCCTGGATGGCGAGGAACCGGCGCGGGCGGAAGAACGGCGACTGCTCGAACGCGCCCGTGAAGCTCGCGGCGAGCGCGCTCGGGCGCTGGACCACCAGCGCGAGCGGCACGTTGCTCGCGTCGAGCGAGACGCCGTAGCCGAACAGGAACAGCAGCACCGCAGGCAGCAGGAAGGCGATGGCGAGCGAGGAGGGGTCCCGCCAGATCTGTAGGAACTCTTTGCGCAGCAGCCCGCGCAGGCGTCGCAGCGAGGCGATGGTCATGGCGCCTGCGCCGGCGCTTTCGCCGTCGCCTCGATCATCGCGATGAACGCGTCCTCCATGGTCGGATCGGGTCGCGCCGGGGTTCTTGCGGCGGCCTTGATCGCTTCAGGGGCGCCCGCCGTCAGCACGCTGCCCTGCGCCATGATCGCGAGGCGGTCGCAGTACTCCGCCTCCTCCATGAAATGCGTGGTCACCAGCACGGTGACGCCGCTCTCGGCGAGCGCGTTGATGCGCCGCCAGAAGTCGCGGCGCGCCAGCGGATCGACGCCGGAGGTCGGTTCGTCGAGGAACAGGATGTCGGGCTCGTGCATCAGCGCGCAGGCGAGCGCGAGCCGCTGCTTGAATCCGAGCGGCAGATCGCGCGCGGTCGCCGACATCTGCGAAGCGAGGTCGAACTCGTTCACCGCCCACTCGATGCGTCGGCGCTGGCGCGCGCCGTAAAGACGGTAGGCGCTGCTGAAGAAGCGCAGGTTCCGTTCGACTGACAGATCGCCGTAGAGCGAGAACCTCTGCGCCATGTAACCGATCCGGCCGCGCGCCGAAGCGGCGGCTGTGCGCAGATCGAAACCGGCGACGCGCAACACGCCCTCCGAGGGCGGCAGCAGGCCGCAGAGCATGCGGAAGGTGGTCGATTTGCCGGCCCCGTTGGCGCCGAGCAGGCCGAAGATTTCGCCGCGCGCGACGCGGAAGCTGACGTTGTTGACCGCGACGAAGTCGCCGAAGCGGCGCGTGAGGCGCTGCACCGCGATGATGTCTTCGGCGGGCGCCGCGGCGCTCGGCGCAGGCGCACGCGGCGCTGCGGCGGGCGCGGCTCCGGCGCCGCGCGCGCGCAACTGGGCGACGAAGCTGTCCTCGAAGCGCGGGGGCGTCGGCGCGAGCGTCAAGCCCGGCAGTTCCGAGGCAAGCGCGGCGACGTCGGGCGGCGTCGGCGCGCCCGTCACCACCCTGACCCGGCCACCCTGGATCACCGCGTCGATCACGCCGGGCTCGCGCGCGAGCCGCTCCTGCAGGCGCCGCTTGCCGACGTCGGCGCTGGCGAAAAAGCTGCGCCCCGCCAATTCCGCGGTGAAGGCGCCGGGCGGGCCGGCGCCGAGCAGCCGGCCTTCGTGAATCAGCAACACGGAGTCGCAACGCTCGGCTTCGTCGAGATAAGCGGTGCTGAACAGCACCGTCACTTTGGCGGCGCGCGTCAGGTGGTCGATGATCTGCCACAGCTCCCGCCGCGAAACCGGATCGACGCCGACGGTCGGCTCGTCGAGCAGCAGCAGTTCGGGCGGATGCACCAGGGTGCAGGCGAGGCCGAGCTTCTGCTTCATGCCGCCCGAAAGCTGCCCGGCCCGGCGCCCGGTGAAGGGGCCGAGCGCGGTCATGTGCAAAAGCTCGGCGTAGCGGGCGGGGCGGTCCTCAACCGGCACGCCTTGCAGATCGGCGTACAGATCCAGGTTCTGCCGCACGCTGAGGTCTTCGTAGAGCCCGAAGCGCTGCGGCATGTAGCCGATCCGCGCCTGCACGGCGAGCGGATCGCGCGCGACGTCGATTCCGAGCGCCTCGATCTTTCCGGCGTCGGGGAGCAGCAGCCCAGCGATCAACCGCATCAAGGTGGTCTTGCCGGCGCCGTCGGGGCCGATCAGGCCGGTGACGGCGCCGTGCGCCGCGCTGGCGGTGATCCCGTCGATCGCCGCGACCACGCGCTTGCCGGAGCGAAAGCTGCGGCGCACGCCCTCGAGCCGCAGCGCCGGCTCGCCTTCATCGGGAGGCGGCATCGCTCGCTCCGCAACCGGGTGGCGGCGCCTGCGCGGGCTGGGCCAGATCGATATGCACGGTGGCGGGCATCCCGAGCCGCAGCTCGCCGTGCGCGTCGCAGACGTAGACCCTGAGCTGGTAGACCAGCGCGGTGCGCAGTTCCGGCGTCTCCACCGTCTTGGGGGTGAACTCGGCGGTGGGCGAGATATAGCCGATCCAGCCTTCGTACGTCCGGCCGGGATAGCTGTCGACGGTCACGCTCGCCTTCATGCCGAGCCGGATGCGGCCGAGTTCGTTTTCGGGGGCATAGGCCCGCACCCACAGCGGGCTCGGCAAGGCGACCATGAGCACCGGCGTGGAGGGAGAGGCCATGTCGCCGGGCTCGAGGATGCGGTCTTCCACCACGCCGTCGGACTGCGCGTAGAGACGGGTGTCGTCGAACTGCCGCTGCGCCAGCGCGGTGGCGGCCTGCGCGGCCTCGTAGGCGGCGCGCGCCGCGGCGATGTCCTCGACCCTCGGCCCTTCGACCGCCAGAACATAGGCCTGCCGCGCCGCTTCGTACTGCTGGCGCACCGATTCGAACGCCGCTTTGGCGTCGTCGCGCTGCTGGATGGTCCCGGCATTGGCGGCGGCCAGGGCGTCATAGCGCTTGTAGGTCGCCTCGTTATTCAAATAGGTCGTCTGCAAGGCGTCCATGGTCGCCTTCGCCTGCGCGATCTCTTCGGGTCGCGACCCGGCGACCAGCTTGTCCAGCGTCTGCTTCAGGTTCTCCATCTGCCCCTTCGCCTGCGCGAGCGCCGCCGCGTAGCGGGTGTCGTCGAGCGTCGCGAGCAGATCGCCGCATTTCACGCGCGCGCCTTCCTGCACCAGGATCGTCGCGATGGGGCCGCTGTCGTTGAACGCCGGCTGCACCTCCCGGATATCGACGTCGCCGTAGAGCGTGAGCGTGTCCGTTCGCTCTGCGCCGTCGCGGTGCAGATAGAACCAGCCGCCGCCGCCGCCTAAGGCGAGC
Organism: uncultured Alphaproteobacteria bacterium; assembly: GCA_963842835.1. Classification (GTDB taxonomy): domain Bacteria; phylum Pseudomonadota; class Alphaproteobacteria; order Rhizobiales; family Beijerinckiaceae; genus Roseiarcus. Next base: position 10,613 of record CAWJIB010000006.1, read on the forward strand.
GCGGCCAGAATCGAGGGAATGATGAGGGCGCGCTTCGACATGGTTGGCGTCAATTCGTCATTGCGGCGTCTTGCCGACTTCTGTCGCAGGTGCACGAATTAGACGCCGGAGCGCCAAACCTTGTTGAGGCAGCTCAATTCAGCGAATCGGCCCGCCGATCGATCCAAACCGGTCGAATGTTTCGATCCCTTATCGCGCGGAGCGGCATTACAGCCCGGCGCGGCTTCACAACCGGGACCCTTCAAGAGCCGGTGGCGGAGACGGTCTCTTCACTCCCGATCTCATTTTCGGCCCGCGATAACCGGCGACGGCGAAAATCGCTTCGATGGACGGGTGCGATCGGCTAGCTGCCGCGACCGCGACGGCGGCACGGTCGCCCGATCGCGCGGGTCTTCAAGAATCGGCGAGAGTTCGTGGCTCGGCTCCTTCCGACGTCGAGGCGGCGACCGCTGGGCGGCAAATAGCGGCTCGGGTCGCTCACGATAGACGGGAAAGGGCCGTGCCCGCGCGCTTCCGGCGCTTTCGGCGACGTTGACGCGAGTGACGGGAAGAAACCGAGGATTTCGAGAACCCGCGCTGCGCAGCGGCTTACGAGGAGGCGAGCTCTCCCAGGGGGGGCGCGATCCGCAATGGCCAAGCGGACCCTCTGCGCCTTTTGGGGGCGAACGCCATCCGCACCGGCTCGCGCCGTCATCGACGTTTGCCGCGCCACGGGGCCAAGCGCTTTCCGGGCAGCGGTTGCTGATTTGGGTCAAGCGGCCGTCGCATAATTGTGCCTAGGTTGTGTTATAGGCCACTAACCATGGTGAAATAAGCCTCCTCGAATTGGCTAAGAGCGAGCCCGGCGCATAGGAGCGCTAGGGCCGGTTTGCAATTCGCCGGCCTCGATCGACACATACGCCGTGCTTCGCGCGGCAAGCGACGGCGGACAGCCCAGAGATCCCGCCAAGAGCAGGCTCGCAAAAACCCGTTGATTGATATGCGAGGCAAGATGCTCGCTCTCACAACGACGATGGCGAAACGATGTACGTGGTCATGGTGGCGGCCGAATGCGCCCCTGTCATCCAAGTGGGCGGTCTTGGCGACGTCGTGTCGGGGCTGAGCCGCGAGCTCGAGCGTCGCGGCAACGACGTCGAAATCATTCTGCCCAAATACAACTCGATGCGGTACAACTGCATCTCGGGGTTGAAAGTCGACTATCGCGACCTCTGGGTGCCTTGGCGCGGCGGCGCTATCCACTGCACCGTCCACTTCGGTCTGGTGAATGGCCGCCGATGCTTCTTCATCGAACCTCACTCGAGCGAGAACTTCTTCCATCGCCCCGCGGCTTACGGCTATGCCGACGATGTGATGCGGTTTGCGTTCTTCAGCAAGGCCGCGCTCGAGTTCATGCTCAAGGCCGGCAAACGCCCCGACGTGATCCACTGTCACGATTGGCAGACCGGGCTCGTGCCGGTCTTGTTGTTCGAAATCTACAAATTTCATGGAATGGCGGACCAACGGGTCTGCTTCACTGTCCATAACTTCCGCCATCAGGGGCAGGTCGGTCCGGAATTGCTGTGGGCCAGCGGGCTCGGTCGGCCCGACTACTATTTCCATTACGACCGCCTGCGCGATAACTTCAACCATGGTCAGTTGAACCTCGCCAAGGCCGGCATCGTTTACTCCAATTTTGTCACCACGGTATCGCCGCAACACGCTTGGGAAGCGCTCAACACCAATCAGAACTTCGGGCTCGGCCATACGCTGTGGATCCATCGCGGCAAGTTCGGCGGCGTCCTCAACGGCGTCGATTACGACGTGTGGAATCCCGACATCGATCCTTTCATCGCGCGGCGCTACCGCATCGATTCGCTCGATGAGAAATACGACAACAAGCGCGCATTGCGCGAGCGGCTGTGGCTGCGCGACGGCTTCAAGCCGATCGTCGCCTACGTCGGCCGGCTCGACAGTCAAAAGGGCGTTCCCCTGGTGCGCCACGCGCTGTTCCACTCGCTGTGGAACGGCGCGCAATTCGTGTTGCTGGGTCCGAGCCCCGAGCCGGCGACCGAGGACTATCTGCGACGCCTCAAGAACCATCTCAACGACAATCCCGACTGCCACATCGAGTTGCGCTTCGACGCCGAGCTCGCCCACTTGGTCTACGCCGGCGCCGACTTCCTGGTGGCGCCGAGCCAATACGAGCCGTGCGGCCTCGTCCAGATGATCGCGCTGAAATACGGAACGGTTCCGATCGTCCGCGCCGTGGGCGGTCTCGCCGACACGGTCTTCGACCGCGACTATTCCTCGCGTCCCTACGAAGCGAGAAACGGCTACGTGTTCGACTACCCCGATTACCAGGGAATCGAGTCGGCGCTGCGGCGCGCCCTGGGATTGTGGCGCTCCTATCCCGAGGAGTTCCGCAAGCTCATGGTGAACGGAATGCGGTACGACCATTCCTGGAACGACCCCGGCCAGCATTATCTCAATATCTACCAGCACATCCGAGCCCGCTGAACGAGCCGCCGCTTCGCAAGCGGCGCAGAACGGCTGAATCTGGAGACAGCGATGGATCGCCTACCCGCAATCGTCGACGGCCTTCCCAACATTTGCGGCGCGGAAAGCGTCATAGAGGACGCCGTCAAGAGCGCAGTCGACCGCCCGGTCGATCTCGGCGAGAGCGCAATTGATCTTTCTCGTATCCGGAGCGCGTGCGCAATCGCGCTGCATATGCATCAACCGCTGATCCCGGCGGGCGGGCCGGATCTTCATAGCGCCGAGATCATAAGCAATCTGAGACAGATGATGGAAAGCGCGAGCGATGAACAGCGCTATAACGCCGGAACCTTCCGCTGGTGCTACAAGCGGATGGGAGAGTTTATCCCGCAACTGGTCGGAGAGGGAAAACAGCCGCGGGTAATGCTGGACTACTCGGGCACGCTGCTCTGGGGCCTTCAGCAGATGGGGCTCGACGACGTGCTTGACGATTTGCGCGTCATTACTTGCGAGCCGCGTTATCGCGGCTGCGTCGAGTGGCTCGGTTCCGCTTGGGGGCATCCCGTGGCGCCGTCGACGCCGGTCCAAGATTACCGGCTGCACGTACGCGCATGGCGCCACCATTTCGCGGCGCTCTTCGGCCTCGACGCGCTCACGCGCGTCCGCGGCTTCTCTCCCGCGGAGATGGCGCTGCCGAACCACCCCGACGTGGCCTATGAGTTTGTCAGGACGCTGAAGGAATGCGGCTACCGATGGGTCCTGGTGCAGGAACATACGGTCGAACGCCCGGACACCGGCGCCGGACCCGACCGCAAGCACCTGCCCCATCGGCTCTTATGCCGCAACTCGCGGGGCGAGACCGCCGAGATCATCGCCATCATCAAGACCCAGGGCAGCGACACCAAGCTCGTGGCGCAGATGCAGCCATGTTATGAGGCGCGCGGACTTTCGCACTGGGATCTCTTGGGGAGATCGGTTCCGCCTCTTGTGACGCAGATTGCCGATGGCGAGAACGGCGGTGTTATGATGAACGAATTTCCCGCCAAGTATATCGAGGTGGCGCGAGAATGTTCCGGCTCCGAAACGCCCATGGTCAACGTCAGCGAGTATCTTGATCGCCTCTTTGCGATGGGAGTGGGCGAAAAAGATTTGCCGCTTCTGCAGCCGGTCTTTCAGTCCCGGATTTGGGATCGTTTCAAGCCCGGGGATAGCGCTGAGAAGCTCGCCGACGTGATCCGCCGATTGCATCAAGAGGACTCGCGCTTTCAGGTGGAAGGGGGAAGCTGGACCAACAATATTTCCTGGGTCAGAGGCTATGAGGGGCTCCTGGGGCCGATGGAAGCGCTGAGCTCGCTGTTCTACGAGAAAGCGCTCAAGCCGGCTTCGCCCACGAGCGAACCTCGCTATCGCAAGGCCCTGTTCCATCTGCTAACGTCTCAAACAAGCTGCTACCGCTATTGGGGCCAAGGGATTTTCGTCGACTATGGACGGGAGATCTGCCGGCGGGGCGTCGAAATCTTGACTCACGACTTCTGAACGCGCCCTCGTCGAAACACGCGTAGAGATGACGACAAATGCTAGGACGCCTACTTCAATCAGGAGCACGGTATCAGGGAGGCCTTTGATGCGGCTCGAGTCCAACGCCTTTTCCGATGGCGGCGCAATCCCCCAGCGTTTTACCTGTGACGGCGAAGACGTGTCGCCGCCGCTTCATTGGAGCCATACGCCTGCGGGCGTCCGCAGCTTCGTCGTGCTCTGCGACGATCCTGACGCCCCGGCTCGAACCTGGCGTCATTGGGCCGTTTACGACCTCCCTCCCAGCCGCACGGCGCTCCCTGAGGGGGCCGGTCAGCTCCATGGCGGGGAAGGCTTGAAGCAGGCCGTCAATGATTTCGGCCAGGCGGCCTACGGGGGTCCGTGTCCGCCGCACCGCCATGGACCGCATCATTATCGCTTCCGTCTCCTCGCGCTCTCGACCGATCGTCTGTCGGTGCGCGCGGATCCGACATGCCGCGACGTCGAACACGAAGCGCGTAAACATCTCGTCGCGGAATCGGTTCTGATCGCAACGTATGAGCGATGATGACCATGACGGCCGATGCGAAGCTCTGCGCGTTGAGCGTCAACCCGTTCGGCGTTTGGCCTCCGGACCGGACCGGCCGGAGCCCGGATCGGAGCCAATCCGGGACACCGGTCGAACGCTTTCGGCCTTGCCGCGAGCGCCGCGACCCAAGCGTCGCGGGGCGTGGCGCGCCGCTTTGCGGCATCGTCTCGCCGCACAAGGCTGGTAGGATGGCGCAACGCGATCGATTGTCTTCGCTCAAAGGGGGAGTCGCCTGCGCAGTTGCGTCGAGCGTCGAGGCCCGCGGCGTCTAGCGCGTCCGGGCGGGATTGGCCCCGCAAAGTCGGCAAGCAAGGGAGCCGAGGCTCATGGTTGCAGCGCCGTTGCCAAGCTTGCCGGATGAAATCGCGGCATTGCGAATTCTCGCGCTCGACCTGCGCTGGACCTGGAGTCATGAGGGCGACGCGGTCTGGGAGCATCTCGACGCGCGGCTGTGGCGAGTAACGCAAAATCCCTGGAGCATGCTGCAGAGCACGTCCTTGGAGCGGCTGCAACGGCTGGCGCGCGATGCGGACTTCCGCGACAAGCTCGCAGCGTTCATCGACGCGCGGCGGAAATACCTCGAACGCCCCGGCTGGTTCGCAACCGCCTATGGTCGGCCGGCGCTCGGCGGCGTCGCTTACCTCAGCATGGAATTCGGGCTCGGCTCGGCGCTTCCCCTTTATGCGGGCGGGCTCGGTGTGCTGGCTGGTGATTTCCTGAAGACCGCGAGCGATCTCAACATTCCGGTGGTCGGCGTCGGCCTTCTCTATCAAGAAGGATATTTCCGCCAGATTCTCGACGCTGACGGCATGCAGCGTGAACTCTATCCCTACAACGAGCCGGGAATGTTGCCGATCGAGCCCTTGGTGCTCGACGAAGGCGGATGGCTGCGCATCCCGCTGGAGTTGCCGGGCCGGGTTGTCCAGCTTCGCGTGTGGCAGGCGACCGTCGGACGCGTCAGGGTCTATCTGCTTGACAGCAACGATCCCCTGAACAGCCCGGCGGACCGCGGCGTCACCGCCAAGCTCTATCCCGACGGCTCGGAGATACGGCTGATACAGGAGATCGTGCTTGGCGTCGGCGCCTGGCGGACCATAGAGAGGCTGCATCCGGAAACGGAGATCTGTCACATCAACGAAGGCCATGCGGCGTTCGCGGTCATCGAACGCGCACGAAATCTCGCTGCGACAAAGAAGCTCGGTTTCCGGGAGGCCCTGTGGGCGACGCGGGCAGGCAACGTCTTCACAACCCACACGCCCGTCGTAGCCGGTTTCGATTCGTTTCCGGCAAATCTCTTGCGCAGGTACCTGCCTTATATCGCAGGCGATTTGGCCGGCCAGGGCGAGACGCCCAATGACGTCCTGGGCCTTGGCCGAATTGATCCGCTCGATCCGAGCGAGCCCTTCAACATGGCTTATTTGGCGCAACGCGGCTCTGCGCTCACGCTCGGCGTGAGCCGATTGCATGGAGAGGTAAGCCGGCGGATATTCCAGCCATTGTTCCCGCGCTGGCCGTCGTGCGAAGTTCCAGTCGACCATGTGACGAATGGCGTGCACATCCCCACATGGGATTCGGCGCAGGCCGATAAAATTTGGACGGAGGCTTGCGGCAAGGACCGCTGGCGCGGGATGCCCGACGATTTGCCGGACCGCATCGCGTGCGTATCGGATGAGGAGCTTTGGTCCATGCGCGGCAGCGGCCGCCAGCGCCTCGTGGCGATCGTCCGCCGCCGTCTTGCGACCCACCTGCGTCAACGCGGGCTTGAAGCAGGGATTGTCCAGCGGGCGGAATCGGTGCTTGATCCGAACGTGCTCACCATCGGTTTCGCGCGCAGGTTCACCGAATATAAGCGACCCAATCTTCTCCTTCGCGATTCCGCGCGGCTCGGCGCGCTTCTTCTCAATGAGAGACACCCGATCCAGATCGTGCTGGCCGGAAAGGCGCATCCCTCGGACGCCGAGGGAAAGTCGATGATCCGAGAATGGATCGAGCTCGCGCGCCAACCGCGCTACCGCGGGCGCGTTGTGTTCCTGGAGGACTATGACATCGCCTTGGCGCAGGAGCTCGTGCAGGGCGTCGATGTCTGGATCAACACGCCGCGACGCCCTTGGGAGGCCTGCGGCACAAGCGGCATGAAAGTGCTGGTGAACGGCGGCCTGAATTGCTCGATCCTGGACGGTTGGTGGGCCGAGGCCTTCGAAGCGGACCTCGGATGGGCCATTGGCGACGCACAGGGCCGCGACGCCGGCGAAGCCGACGCCGAGGACGCCGATCATCTCTATGACACGCTCGAGCGAAGCATCATTCCGGAGTTTTATGCCCGCGACGCCCAGGGACTGCCGCGCGCGTGGTTGGCGCGGATCAGACGCTCCATATCTGTCCTAACCCCGGCGTTCGGAAGCACGCGGATGGTTCGAGAGTATGTCGAGAAAGCGTATCTGCCGCTCGCCAAGACGCTGCGCGCGCGCTCGACTGAGGAGTGCGCTCTGGCAAGATCGCTGTGCAGCTGGTCCGAAAGCTTGAAGAGCCATTGGTCGAGCCTGCACATCGGCCAGCCGACGGCCACCCGCGCGGATGGCCGCTGGCGGTTCTCGGTTCCCGTTTTCATGGGCGAACTCTCTGCGACGGCGGTGCGAGTCGAACTTTTCGCCGACGAGATCGAGGACAAGCCCGCGGAGGTCGTCGTCTTGCATCAGGAGCAAGCGGTCCCCGGAGCGATGAACGGACACATCTACGCCGGAGAGATTGTGACGACGAGACCGGCGGACCACTACACCGTCCGCGTCGTGCCGCATCACCCCGACGCCCGGATTCCATCCGAGCTCCCTTTTATTGCTTGGCAGCGCTGATGGCGCTCCGCGGCGCGTCGTCCGCGACGGGCTCGGCCGGGATCCTTCGCGGCCGCCGCGAAATCGACAGGCGCGGCATGACGGTCTGTCGCCAATTGGCCGATCCGCCTGCAGAAATTCCCGAAGGGCTTCATCGACGCCTTTGCGGCGTGGATCGAGGCCGATATCGCGCGCTGACGTTCGCCGCGTCGAGGCTCGCGATCCTTTCGGGCGTGCTTGCCGTTGGCCTGGCTGCGACGTGGCGTCGCATCGCAGCCTCGATCGACAGCGTGTTTCGTGTATGGGTTACATAGTTTCCGTCGGAGCATCGGTAGGGAGTTGAAGCCATGATCGGGGACGATCCCAGAAGTTGGATGTGGCCGGAGGCTTTAGCCATGCTCGCGCGGGCCGAGCGCATGCGACGCGACATCTTCGTACTCAGTCCCGCGGCTCGCCCGGCGTGGGAGCCGCCGGTCGACGTCCTGGAGACCGACAAGGAAGTGCTGATCTTCGTCGCGTTGCCCGGCGTTGCGCCGGAGCAGGTCGAAGCGGCGATCGAGGGCGGCGACCTCGTTATTGCGGGCAGGCGCGTCTTGCCGCCGCAACTGCGCACCGCAGTCATTCATCGGCTTGAGCTTCCGCAAGGCTATTTCGAGCGGCGCATTCCCTTGCCGCCTGGCCGTTATGGCGCGGTCGCTCGGGCCGCGAGCGACGGCTGCCTGCTCATCAGCCTCCGCAAGGCGATTTGAGGAGCCTCGGTCATGATCTTTCGTCACGAACCGGTCAGGGCCGGCGCCGAAACCGGATCCAGCGCGTCGGGGGCCCCCGTTTCGCTTCCGGCGGATGCACTCATCATCGTTCCGGTGCGCGACACCGTGCTCATGCCCGGCACGGTGTTTCCGATTGCGATCGGTCGCGAGCGCTCGATCGCCGCCGCGCAGCAGGCGGTGCGCGAAGAGCGTCAGATCGGCGTTCTCATGCAGCGCGATTCCAAGATCGCCGAACCGTCCGCCATCGATCTGCACCGGACCGGCACGATCGCCAATGTGCTGCGCTATGTGACCGCGCCCGACGGCGCTCATCATCTCGTCCTGCAGGGCTCGCAGCGATTTCGCGTCATTGAATTCATGCGGGAGCGGCCGTTCTTCGTCGCCCGAGTGGAGCGCATCGAGGAGCCCGAGACGCGCACGCCGGACGTCGAGGCTCGTTTCCGGCATTTGAAGCAGCAGGCGACGGAGACGCTCCAATTGCTGCCGCAGGCGCCGCGGGAGCTCATCAGCACGATCCAGGCGATCGCCGCGCCCGGCGCGCTCGCCGACCTCGTCGCCGCCTATATCGACATCAGCGCCGACGAGCGACAGGAGTTGCTCGAAACCATCGATCTCGTCGCGCGCATCGACAAGGTGACGAAGCTTCTGGCGGAACGCCTCGAGGTGCTGCGGCTGACCAACGAGATCGGGCAGCAGACCAAGGCCGCCTTCGACAAGCGCCAGCGTGAAGCCGTGTTGCGTGAGCAGATGGCCGCGATCCAACGCGAGCTGGGCGAGGGCGACACGCGCGCCGCCGAGGTGCGGGAGCTGAGCGAGAAGCTCGCGCGCGCCGGCATGCCGGCGGACATCGAGGAGCAGGCGCGCCGGGAGCTGCGCCGCTACGAGCGGATGCCGGAAGGGGCGACCGAAGCAGGCATGGTTCGCACCTATCTCGATTGGATGCTCGATCTCCCCTGGGCCCTGCCGGAGGAAAGGCCGATCGACATCGCGGAGGCGCGCCGCATTCTCGACGCGGACCATTTCGGTCTCGAGAAGATCAAACAGCGCATCATCGAATATCTCGCCGTGCGCAAACTCGCGCCGAACGGCAAAGCGCCGATCCTCTGCTTCGCCGGGCCGCCCGGCGTCGGCAAGACGTCGCTCGGCCAGTCCATCGCCCGCGCGATGGGCCGCGCTTTCGTGCGCGTCAGTCTCGGCGGCGTACACGACGAGGCCGAGATCCGCGGCCACCGCCGCACCTATGTCGGCGCGCTGCCCGGCAACATCATCCAGGGAATTCGCAAAGCCAAAGCGCGCGACTGCGTGATGATGCTCGACGAGATCGACAAAATGGGGCGCGGCGCGCATGGCGATCCGTCGGCCGCCATGCTGGAAGTTCTCGATCCCGAGCAGAATTCGACGTTCCGCGACAATTATCTCGGCGTTCCCTTCGATCTTTCGCGCGTGGTGTTCATCGCCACCGCCAACATGCTCGACACGATTCCGGGTCCTTTGCGCGACCGCATGGAGATCATCAGCCTCGCCGGCTACACCGACGACGAGAAGCTCGAGATCGCGCGGCGCTTCCTCGTGCGGCGTCAGATGGAGGCGAACGGCCTGAAGCCGGAGCAGGTCGAGATCGAGGACGAGGCGCTGCGGCGCATCATTCAGGACTATACGCGCGAAGCGGGCGTAAGAAGTCTCGAGCGCGAGATCGGTCGCGCGTTGCGCAATGCAGCGGTCAAGATCGCGGAGGGCAGCGCGGATCATGCGCAGATTCGCGCCGACGAACTGGCGCAAATCCTGGGGCCCTCGCGCTTCGAGAACGAAGTCGCGATGCGCACGAGCGTGCCGGGCGTCGCGACCGGGCTGGCGTGGACGCCGGTCGGCGGCGACATTCTGTTCGTCGAGGCCGCCCGTTCGCCGGGCCGCGGCGCCCTGATCCTCACGGGTCAGCTCGGCGAGGTCATGCGCGAGAGCGCGCAGGCGGCGCTGACGCTGGTGAAGAACCGCGCCTCGGCGCTCGGCGTCGCCGCCGACGCCTTCGAGAAGAGCGACGTCCATATTCACGTGCCGGCAGGGGCCACGCCGAAGGATGGGCCGAGCGCCGGCGTCGCCATCTACACCGCGCTCGCTTCGCTGTTCACCAACCGCACGGTGCGCAACGATACGGCGATGACGGGCGAGATCTCCTTGCGCGGCCTGGTTCTGCCGGTGGGCGGCATCAAGGAGAAGGTCACGGCCGCGGCGCGGGCCGGCCTCAAGCGCGTGATGCTGCCGGCGCGCAATCGCCGAGACTTCGACGACATCCCCGAGGATGCGCGCAGGAAACTCGAATTCGTCTGGCTCGAGCGGGTGGACGAGGCCGTCGCCGCGGCGCTCGAGGAGGCGCCGTCCGACGGATCGAAAGCGGCGGAGTAGCGCGAAAATGACGTTCGGCGTTCGAGGCCGCACGCCGATCCGCGTATGATGAATTTAATTGGGATCGAAAGGTCGCGCGACAGCCAAGTGCTGCGCCTGCGCGGGAAGGGCCGGGCGGGACACGGCGGCGGGCCTGCCGGGGACGCGCTGATCGAGATTGAGGTCGCTCCGCATCGGCTGTTCGCTCGCGACGGCGACGACATCCACATCGAACTGCCGATCTCCCTGCGCGAAGCGGTGCTCGGCGGCCAGATTCGCGCGCCGACGCCGACCGGGCCCGTGTCGATGACGGCGCCGGCAAGGACCAACAGCGGCGCTGTGCTACGGCTCAAGGGCAGGGGCGCGCCCGGCAGGGAAGGCCGGCGAGGCGACGAATACGTGACGTTGAGGGTGATGCTTCCCGAGAAGCGCGATCCGGAGCCTATTCACATGCGGTGGCGGGTCGCGGACGCCCGCTCTTCACGAGGGGCTCGCGCTCTTCTCTGCCGGCGTCAGATCATGACCGGCGCATTGGTCGCTGGCGTGATTTACGGAATGGGTGTGGCGGCAGGCGTCACGCTGGCGGGGCGAGATCGGAAAAGAATCGTTCCAGGATCGGGCGCTGCCCCCGAACGATCTTGGCGAGCGCCTCCATACGCTTCATCCAGGCGCCGCGATCGATCTCTGGAAAGCTTTGCATCCGGCCGGATTTGAGCGGCCACGCCATTTCGAATGTGTTGCTCGCCAGCTTCGACGGATCACAATCGCCTTCCAGCGCCCAGACATGGAGCCGTTTGCCGCTTGGCTGGCGGAAGATTCCGAGATCTTGAAATTCCCCTCCGACTTCGAATCCGGTTTCTTCCTTGAACTCGCGCCGCGCCGCCGCGAGCGGATCCTCTCTCGGGTCGACGATCCCCTTGGGCACCGACCATGCGCCCTCTTCCTTCCTCGCCCAGAACGGGCCGCCGGGATGGACGAGAAACACTTCCCGGCCGGGGCCATGGCCGCGATAGAGAAGAATTCCTGCGCTGTGAACCGCCATTGTCGGTCTTCCGATCAATCGAGACAGTGTATTGGCTTCCTGACGGGGAGGCTCTGAGATATTGGCGGTTGCGAAGACGCGTCCCTCCGTGACCCGGCCGGCTTCTAGACATATTTCATTGTCTCACCATGGAAATTCTCCACAGAGACGTCGAGACGCCCGCGCGCTGGCTCGCTGCGACGTGAAACCTCAGCTTGGGATGACGAGGACCTTGCAAGCCTGGCCGTCGCCTAAGCTCTTCACCCGACTCTATTGGGGCGACGTTTTACGCTCCGATCGCTTTGGGAAGCCAATTTCGCCAGATCGCCTTCGACGCCGTTTCAAGCGCGGGCGCGAAATTGCGGCCTTCTTCCCTCAGTCGACGAATGTTGAGGCCGGCATAGGCCAACTCGCATGCATGTCCGACGTACCAGCGCTCCAGGTCGAGCACAGTCGCTTCAATATGGAACTGAAGCGCCAGCGCATGGGCGCCGATGGCGAATGCTTGGTTGGGATAGGCGCGCGTCGCCGCGAGGTGGAGCGCTTGCTCCGGCATATCGAATGTGTCGCCATGCCAGTGAAGGACGTTAAGGCCGGGCGCGAACAGACGCGCGAACCACGGACACCGCTGCACATCCGGCCCGGCTTCGATCGGCGCCCAGCCGATCCGTTTGCCGTGCGCGCCGGGGTAAACGCGCGATCCCAAAGCCGCCGCCATCACTTGCGCGCCCAGGCACAAGCCGAGCGTTGGTCGCCGAGCGGCGAGGCGTGCGCGGATCAGGTCGACCTCCGCGTCGAGAAACGGATAGGCCTCCCGCTCGTAGACGCCGATCGGGCCACCCAATGCGACCACGAGGTCGGGCGCGAGGGGATCGATGGCGCTGAGTTCGGCCGTGCATGCATCGACCGTCTCAATTGCAAAGCCGAAGCGCGTCAGCTCCGGCGCCAGCGAACCGAGCCCTTCAAAAGCGACGTGCGTTATCGCCAAAGCCTTCCGCATCGCGTTCTCCCGCTGTTCCCCGCGGCCGCTTGATCCCTTCGAAGGTGTCGGCGTCACAGACAATCAGCGCGCCCCCTCGTATCGCGAACGGCGCGAGTTATCATGATCCGCCGACCGAACGATGCAAGATCATCATTGCTGCGGGCGGCGGCGTCCTTGACTACGGTTAATTTGGCAAAGGCCGGACGCTCAGCGGGACCGCCGACTGGCCGCTGGGCTCAAGGCGTTCGGCTCGACGGGCTCAGACGCGGGCCGGGGCGCGCGACCGTCTCGCGAGTCCGGGAATCCGGAGCAATGCCGCGGGGCGGATCCCGACGTGAGTTCCGTGCCCGCGGTACGCTCTTTGTGGCCGTCGACGAAGGCGGCGAGTCTGGCGAGATCGCTTATGCATACGCTTTCGCGGTTGACCGTGACGCCGAACGCCTCCAATTTGCCAAGCGCGCGCGAAAAGCTCTCCGGCTTCATGCCGAGGCGATTGGCGATCAGGGCCTTTTCGTAAGGCAAGGCGATCTCCGCCGGACCCGAGTCCGCAGCGGCCTGCTTGAGAAAAAAATCGGCGATGCGTTGCGGCGCCGATTGCGCTTTCAGCCTTTCGATCTCGTCGACAAGTTCCCTGAGGCGCAGCGAAGCGGCTGCCAGCATGTCGAAGGCGAGCTGCGGCTGCGCGAGAATTGCGCGTCGCAAGACGGCGGCGTCCACCTTGAGGATGCGCGCCGGCGAGACCGCTTCGCAGCTCGCGGGATAACGGCCGCCGAGGAACATGGCGACTTCCGCGAAGGTTTCGCCGGCGGAAAAGATCGCGACGACCACTTCCTCGCCGTCCTCCCGTAGACGAAGGAGTTTCGCCCAGCCCTCTATCACGACAAAGAAACCGTCCGCCGGATCGCCCTGGTGGAAGATTTGCTCCCCGCGCGCATACCGCCGAGGCGCCCGATCCTGGATGATTGCGCGCGAAATCGTCGGCCCCATCGCCTTGAACAGCGGCGCCTGCAATACGATGTCCCAATCGTGAGCCGAAAGACCCATGTCTCTTTCCCGCGTGTGAACGTGCTTAGCAGGCTTGGCGTCCCTTTGCACGCGCGGGCGGCGGTGGCGAGATTCCGCTCCTGGTTGCGCGCATAGGGCCGGGGCGGTCGGCGCAGATTCCGTCAGCCGGGCGGTCGATCCAAGTTCGCGCCGTGACCTCGGTAGGGAAGGCGTGATTCTGCGCGCCGTCGCGTCGCATCGCCCCGCCGACAATCGTGGAAGGCTGCGCGATGGACTGTCGCTCGCTTAAAGTAGCATTTGCAATGCGTGTTTCAATGAGCTAAAAAGGCATTGCAAATACCAGTCTAAGGCGCGGACCGATGGCAGGGACCCGATCGGCGGCGCAACGCCGCAAGCCAATCACGACCGAGATCGTGGCGCCGATCGGCGTCGACGAGGCGAGATCGAGCGCCTCGCGAAGACCGACCCGGCCGTCTGCGCCCCTTCCGCTGAAGCGCACTTCGGCGAGGGCGCCCGGCGCATCGCGGAAAGTCTCGACCTCGGAATCGCGGGCCCGCATGGCGTCCTGGCCGCCCGAGGCGAAACGTTTCGCAGTCACAAGCGTAGTCGCCACTTCGACCATTACAAAGGAGAGCTGCAATGACGGCACAGACCCAGAGTGTTTCCCTGCGCAACCGAACGGTAGGCGAGCTAGCCGCGACGATGGCCGGCGCGACTGCGGTATTTCGAAAATTCCGGGTCAATTCCTGCTGTCGCGGCGACGTCGCGCTGGGCGAGGCGGCTCGGCAGCGCGGCATCGACGTCGATGATGTCGAGCGCGAACTCCGCGCCCTCGAAGCCTCAAGCGCCGCGCTTCCAGAATCCTGGGAGACGGGGTGGCTGATCGATCACATTCTGGCCCGGTATCACGAAACGCACCGACGTGAACTGCCCGAACTCATCGAACTCGCCAGAAAGGTGGAGGCGGTCCATATCGATCATCCCCAGGCGCCGCGCGGCCTTGCGGACTTGCTGAAGCAGATGCAGGGCGAGCTTGAAGTTCACATGAAGAAGGAGGAACTCATTCTGTTCCCGGCGATGCGGCGACGCAGTGGAGGCGGGCTCGACGCGCCGATCGCACAAATGCGTCACGATCATGCCGACCATGGCGAGCGCTTGCAACGGATGCAAGAGATCACGAGCCGATTTTCCCAGCCCGAAGGCGCATGCCGTTCCTGGCAAGCGCTTTATCTCGGCGCAGCAAAGCTCGCGGACGACCTGATGGAACACATTCACTTGGAAAACAATGTCCTGTTTCCGAGATATCAGGCGTCGTAGTCGTAGACGGCATGAAGGCGACCGCCCGCATCCTTGGCCTGCCCAACGCTCGCGAGCGCGCCGTCGCGTAACGATATAGGCGCCTGAATGTCGATGCGGCCGGAGCGAAGGCCGTGATACAGATCGGACGCCGGCCGTTCGCGACCGGTCCCGATTTTGCCTGAAGAGGCAGTCAAATGACGCGCCGAACGGACGAGGCGATCCGCCGCAAGATCCGCCCGGTATGGCCGCGCGGGGCGCGCGTCATCTTCGCCAGGATCATCGCGCCGATTGCTCCCGCTTTCAGCGCATCGATCGCCGCACTGAGCGGCGGATTGGCGCCGATGGGAATGCCCGTGACCGCGAACGTCAGCCATGCGGCGAAGCAGAGCGCGAAGGCGAGCGCGCTCACGAGCAGCGCCCGCAGCGCGACCCGGTGGGATCGAAGCGGCCGTGTCCATGGTCAGGCTTGCCTGTTCTCAAGAGGGATGATCGGCTCTGGACCGTCGATCAGCGGATCGAGCGGGAAATGGGCGCGAGCAACTGCCGCGTTCTCAACGTGAACGACCTCGCCGTGTATGTTCATTCCGAATCGCGCCATGCTCGACAAGGTCCGCGAGAAGGTCTCGCGCGTCATGCCGAGTTGCGAGGCGATGAGGTGCTTCTCGATTGGCAGTCGGACCGTGGCCTCGGCGTCCGACGATCCCAGCAGCGAGACGAGATAACATCCGACCCGCTCTTCGGCCGAGCGCAGTTTCAAGTTCTTGTGGATGCGCACCTGGCGTCGGAACTGAGAGGTGAGGCAGCCCAGAACAGCGGAGCACAGCGCGTGATCGGCCGAGACGGCCTCTCGGAAGGCCTGCGCCGGAACCATGAGAAGATGCGCCTCCTCGTAAACGCGGGCGCGCATCAGATAGGGCTGACCGCTGATGACGGCGGCCGGAATGATCAGATCGACCGGCCGCACCAGCTCGACGAGCGTCTCGACTCGATCGCGCACGCCCAGAAGTTCGATGCCGCCGTCGAGGAGGAACAGCGCGAAGTTGGGACGCTCCGCTTGCTCGAACAGCAGGCTTCCGGCCGGGACGCGGTGCATTACAGCTTGGGCCGCCAGCCCGTCCAGCGTCAGATCGGAAACCTGCCGCAGCCAGACAATGCTCCGGAACGCTTCGCGCGCAGCGGATTGCGGCCTCGAGTCAGGCACGCTTATCCCCGCGCCGGTCAGGGCATGGCTGCCAGGCCGTTTGGAGGCCAAGCCGGTTTCCATTCGCTTTCATTCCTTCAAAGAGCGGGCGCCTAGGCGGACAATGCCTTCGAGAATGCGCTTCAGGTCACACCATATAATGCCCAAAAGCATGCGATGTCTTGACCTAAGTCAATGCAACGCGCGCGAGGATCCGCATGATCCGAACCTCGCCGTCATGGGCCGCCGCGGCGAGCGACCGCGAACCCCAGGGAACGAAAATGAGTCACTTTCTCGACCGGCTGACCTTCTTCAAACGTCCCGCGGAGGCGTTTTCCCAGGGCCACGGCGTCACGACGCACGAGGACCGTTCCTGGGAGGACGGCTACCGCAAGCGCTGGCAGCACGACAAAATCGTGCGCTCCACCCATGGCGTGAATTGCACCGGCTCCTGCTCGTGGAAGGTCTATGTCAAAGGCGGAATCGTCACCTGGGAGACCCAGCAGACCGACTATCCCCGCACAAGGCCGGACATGCCCAACCACGAGCCGCGCGGTTGCGCGCGCGGGGCGAGCTATAGCTGGTATCTCTATTCCGGCAACCGGGTGAAATACCCGCTGATCCGCTCGCGTCTCGTCAAAGCGTGGCGCGAGGCGCGTGCGCTGTCGACTCCCGTTGCAGCTTGGAAAAGCATTGTCGAGAATCCGGCCAAGCGCGCATCCTACGTCTCCAAGCGCGGTCTCGGCGGCTTCGTCCGCGCGAGCTGGGACGAGGTCAACGAGATCATCGCCGCCGCCAACGCCTATACCGCGAAGACCTACGGGCCGGACCGCATCTTCGGCTTTTCGCCCATCCCGGCGATGTCGATGGTCAGCTACGCCGCAGGCGCGCGCTATCTGTCGCTGCTGGGCGGCGTCTGCCTGTCCTTTTACGATTGGTATTGCGATCTGCCGCCCGCCAGCCCGCAGACCTGGGGCGAACAAACCGACGTGCCGGAATCGGCCGACTGGTACAATTCCGGCTTCTTGATCCTTTGGGGCTCCAACGTGCCGCAGACGCGCACGCCCGACGCGCACTTCTACACCGAGGTGCGCTACAAGGGCGCGAAAAGCGTCGTCATCTGCCCGGACTATTCCGAAGCCTCGAAATTCGCCGATCTCTGGGTCTCGCCCAAGCAGGGGACCGACGCGGCGCTGGCCATGGCGATGGGCCATGTGATCCTGCGCGAATTCCATATCGATCGCCAGGCGGACTATTTCGGCGATTATATCAGGCAATATACCGACATGCCGATGTTGGTGCGGCTCGTGAAGCAGGGCGCATATTACGTGCCCGAGCGCTTCCTGCGCGCCTGCGACCTCACAGGTGGGCTAGCGGAAGCGAACAATCCGGAATGGAAGACGCTGGCGTTCGACGAGATCACCGGCGCGCTGGTCGTCCCCAAAGGCTCGGTCGGTTTCCGCTGGGGCGAAAAGGGCCGCTGGAACCTCGAGGAGAAGGACGCGTCCGGCAGGGACATCAAGCTGCGTCTGTCGCTGGCCGATACGAAGGACGTGATCGCCGAAGTCGGCTTTCCCTATTTCGGCAACCGTGAGCACAGCCATTTCGCGGGTACCGACCATCCCGGCGTTCTTGTTCGGAATGTTCCGGCAAGGAAGCTGCAAACCGCTGAGGGCGAGACGCTGGTTGCTTCGGTGTTCGACCTGTTCGCGGCGAATTACGGCGTCGATCGCGGCTTTGGCGGCAAGCATGTCGCCAGGAGCTACGACGACATGGAGCCATACACGCCCGCGTGGGCGGAAAAAATCACCGGCGTCCCGCGCGCGCAGATCATCACGGTGGCGCGTGAATTCGCGAGGAATGCCGAGAAGACCAAGGGCCGCTCGATGGTCATCGTCGGCGCCGGGCTGAACCACTGGTACCACATGGACATGAACTACCGCGGCATCATCAACATGCTGGTGATGTGCGGCTGCGTCGGCCAGTCGGGCGGGGGCTGGTCGCACTATGTCGGCCAGGAAAAGCTGCGCCCGCAAACGGGCTGGCTGCCCCTGGCCTTTGCCCTCGACTGGGGCCGCCCGCCGCGCCAGATGAACGCCACCTCCGCCTTCTATGCCCACACCGATCAATGGCGCTACGAGACGCTGACGACTGTGGACATAATTTCCCCCACCGCCCCAGCGGGTCCGTGGGACGGCGCGATAATCGACTACAACGTCCGGGCCGAGCGCATGGGCTGGCTGCCCTCAGCGCCGCAATTGCAGGCCAATCCCTTGGAGATCGCGCGACAGGCGGCGGCTGCCGGGCTGGAGGCGAAGGACTACGTCGCGCAATCGCTGAAATCGGGAGCGCTGAAGTTGTCGTGCGAGGATCCGGACAATGCCCAGAACTGGCCGCGCAATCTCTTTGTCTGGCGCTCCAATCTCTTGGGCGCCTCGGGCAAAGGGCACGAATATTTCCTGAAACACCTCGTCGGCGCCACGCATGGCGTCATCGGCAAGGAACTGGGCGAGGAAGGCCATGGGAAGCCGACGGAAGTCGCCTGGAATGACAAGGCCCCCGAAGGCAAGCTCGATCTGATGGTGACGCTCGACTTTCGCATGTCCACGACTTGCATGTATTCCGACATCGTCCTGCCCACCGCCACCTGGTACGAGAAGGACGATCTCAACACCTCCGACATGCATCCCTTCATCCATCCCCTCACTGCGGCCGTCGACCCGGCATGGCAATCGCGCAGCGATTGGGAGATTTACAAGGGCATCGCGAAGGCTTTCTCAAAAGTCGCGCCCGAGGTTCTGGGCGTCGAGAAGGACGTAGTGCTCACCCCGATCATGCACGACTCGCCCGCCGAAATTGCCCAGGCGTTGGACGTGAAGGACTGGAAAAAGGGCGAGGTCGAGCCGATCCCAGGCAGGACGTTGCCCAGCATCACCGTGGTCGAGCGCGACTATCCGCATGTCTACGAGCGCTTCACCTCGCTCGGCCCGCTGATGGATAAGCTCGGCAATGGCGGCAAGGGGATGGCCTGGAACACGCAGCACGAAGTGGAGTTCCTCAAGAAGCTGAACGGTGAAGTGGCGCAAGGGTCCTCCAAGGGCCTGGCGCGAATCGACAGCGCCATCGACGCCGCCGAAGTGTTGCTGTCGCTCGCGCCCGAAACCAATGGCGAAGTCGCGGTGAAGGCCTGGGCTTCGCTTGGCGGGTTCACCGGCCTGGATCACACGCATCTCGCGATCCCGAAGGAGGATGAGAAAATCCGCTTCCGCGATGTCGTCGCGCAGCCGCGCAAGATCATCTCCTCGCCGATCTGGTCGGGTCTGGAATCCGAAAAGGTCTGCTACAACGCCGGCTATACGAATGTGCACGAGCTGATCCCGTGGCGCACGCTGACCGGCCGCCAGCAACTCTATCAGGATCATCTGTGGATGCGCGCCTTCGGCGAAGGGTTTTGCGTCTATCGCCCGCCCATCGACACGAAGACGGTCAAGCCGGTCATCGACCAGCGCCCCAACGGCGCCAAGCAGATCGTGCTGAACTTCATCACGCCGCATCAGAAATGGGGCATCCACTCCACCTATACCGACAATCTCCTCATGCTGACGCTGTCGCGCGGCGGACCGATCGTCTGGATGAGCGAGCAGGACGCCGCCAAGGCCGGCATCGTCGATAACGATTGGATCGAGGCTTACAACGCCAACGGCGCGCTGGTCGCCCGCGCGGTCGTCTCGCAGCGCGTCAAGAACGGCATGTGCATGATGTATCATGCGCAGGAGAAGATCGTGAATGTGCCGGGCTCGGAAATGACCGGGCTGCGCGGCGGCATCCATAATTCCGTGACGCGCGTCGTGCTGAAGCCGACGCACATGATCGGCGGCTACGCCCAGCAATCCTATAGCTTCAACTATTACGGCACCGTCGGCTCCAACCGCGACGAATTCGTCATCATCCGCAAGATGTCGAAGATCGACTGGATGGACGAGGAAGCCGCTGCCGAACTCAAGCTGGAGCCCGCACAATGAAAATCCGCGCCCAGATCGCCATGGTGCTGAACCTCGATAAGTGCATCGGCTGCCACACCTGTTCCGTCACCTGCAAGAACGTCTGGACCAGCCGCGAAGGCATGGAATACGCATGGTTCAACAATGTCGAGACCAAGCCCGGCATCGGCTATCCCAAAGAATGGGAAAACCAGAAAAAATGGAACGGCGGCTGGACGCGTAAGGCGAGCGGCAAGATCGAGCCGAAGATCGGCGCCAAATGGCGCGTGCTCGCCAAGATTTTCGCCAATCCGGACCTGCCGGAAATCGACGATTATTACGAGCCCTTCACCTTCGACTATGAGCATCTGCAGAACGCTGGGGAGAGCAAGACGATGCCGACCGCGCGGCCGCGCTCGCTGGTGTCGGGCGAGCGGATGGAGAAGATCGTTTGGGGGCCGAACTGGGAGGAGATTCTCGGCGGCGAGTTCGCCAAGCGATCGGCGGATGTGAATTTCGAGGGCGTGCAGAAGGAGATCTATGGGGCGTTCGAAAACACCTTCATGATGTATCTGCCGCGCCTGTGCGAGCATTGTCTCAACCCCGCCTGCGTCGCCTCCTGCCCGTCGGGCGCGATCTACAAGCGGGAGGAGGACGGCATCGTCCTGATCGACCAGGACAAATGCCGGGGCTGGCGCATGTGCGTCTCCGGCTGTCCCTACAAGAAGATCTATTACAACTGGTCGAGCGGAAAATCGGAGAAATGCATCTTCTGCTATCCGCGCATCGAGGCGGGTCAGCCGACGGTTTGCTCCGAGACGTGCGTGGGCCGCATTCGCTATCTCGGGGTGGTCTTGTACGACGCCGACCGGATCGAGGAAGCCGCCAGCGTCAAAGGCGAAAAGGATCTTTACGAGGCGCAGCTTTCGATTTTCCTTGACCCAAGCGACCCCAAAGTCATTGCGCAGGCGCGGGCGGACGGCGTTTCCGACGCCTGGATCGAGGGGGCGAAAAAATCGCCGATCTGGAAGATGGCGATGGAATGGAGGGTCGCCTTCCCGCTGCACCCGGAATACCGCACGTTGCCGATGGTCTGGTACGTGCCGCCGCTCTCGCCGATCCAGTCGGCGGCGGAAGCGGGAAAGATGGGGCTAGACGGCGAAATGCCCGACGTCCGCTCGCTGCGCATTCCCCTCAAGTATCTCGCCAACCTCCTGACGGCGGGGGACGAAGCTCCCGTCGCAACTGCGCTGGAGCGCATGCTGGCGATGCGCGCCTACATGCGCGCCAAGACCGTCGATGGCGTGATCGATGAGAACATCGCGCGGCGGGTCGGCCTCACCGGCGCGCAGATCGACGAGATGTACCAGATCATGGCCATCGCCAATTACGAGGACCGTTTCGTCATCCCCACCGCGCATCGCGAGCAGGGCGTCGACCTCCAGCAATTGCGCGGCGAATGCGGCTTCTCCTTCGGCAACGGCTGCTCGGACGGCAGCACGCCGCAAAATCTGTTCGGCCAGCCCAAGCGGGCGAAGAACCCGATGGAGATCGCGTGATGGACGAGAACAAATCCACGCTCACGTTCAAGATTCTTTCGGCGCTGCTGTCCTACCCCGAGCCGGACATGATCGCCGCCATCCCGGAGATGCGCGCCGCGCTTGCCGCCGAGGCGCTGCTGGGCGCGCCGCAGCGCAAGGCGCTCGACGCCTTCTTGAGCGAGCTGGAAGCCGGCGATCTCTATGACCTGCAAGAGCGCTACGTGCTGCTATTCGACCGCACGCGCTCGCTCTCGCTCCACATCTTCGAGCATGTCCATGGCGAGAGCCGGGATCGCGGCCAGGCGATGGTCGATCTGATGGCGCTCTACGAGAAGGGCGGCCTCACGATGGCGCCGGGCGAATTGCCGGACTTCCTGCCGCTCTTTCTCGAATATTGCGCGACGCGGCCGCTGACCGAAGCGCGCGAACTTCTCGGCCAGCCGGCGCATGTGCTGGCGGCCCTGGCGGAGCGGCTGCGCAAGCGCGGATCGTCTTACGAAGTCGTTTTTCGCTGCCTCGCTTCTCTTGCCGCGGCCGCGCCGCGCGCCGAAGATCTCGCCGCCGTTCTCGCCGAGCCGGAAACGGACCCGGACGACATGGCCGCGCTCGACAAGATCTGGGAAGAGGAAGCGGTGACCTTCGGACCGGGCGCGGACGGGCAGGGCGCTAAATCCGCCATGGGCGGGTGCGGCTCCGACGCGCTGGCCGCCCGGATGCGCCACGCCCGCCGCGCCGTGCCGACGCAAGACAATCCGATGAGCCCGGGGGGCCGATCATGAGCGCATTTCTCAACCACGCGGCCTTTGGCTGGTATCCCTATCTCGTGCTGACCGTGTTCCTGCTCGGCAGCCTGATGCGGTTCGAGCGCGAGCAATACACTTGGAAATCGAGTTCGAGCCAGTTGCTGCGCCGGCGGGAATTGATGTGGGGGTCGAACCTGTTCCACATCGGCGTCCTCGTCATCTTCGTCGGCCATTTCGGCGGGCTTCTGACGCCGATCTGGGTTTTCGAAATGCTGGGCGTCAGTCTCGCCGTCAAGCAGACGCTGGCGATCGGCGTCGGCGGCGTCGCGGGCCTCACGTGCCTCATCGGCATCAGCCTTCTCACGCACAGGCGTCTGACCGACCCGCGCATCCGCCGCAATTCGTCATACGGCGACATCGCGATCCTGCTGCTGCTGTTCGCGCAACTTCTGCTCGGGCTCTCCACCATTCCCGTTTCCCTCGGCCACATGGACGGAAGCGAGGTCGTGAAGTTCATGAGCTGGGCGCAGGGCATTGTGACGTTGCAGCCCAACGCCTCGGACATCGTCGCCGACGTCAACCCGATCTTCAAAACGCACCTGATGCTGGGCATGACGATTTTCCTCGTCTTCCCGTTTACCCGGCTCGTGCATGTCTGGAGCGCGCCTGTCTGGTACCTCGGTCGCAGCGGCTACCAGATCGTGCGCTCCGGCCGCAAAGAGGGGCGCGCCATGCCAACGCAGCCGGCGGAGTGAGCGTCATGTCCAGCTCAAGCGTAGCGGTTGGCGTCAAGCCGAAGTCGAATGTCGTCCGCGTCAATGGCGCCGTCATTCCGCGCGAGGCGATTGCGCGGGAGGCGCAGCACCATCCCGCCGCGACCCCCGCCGCCGCCTTCGCGCAAGCGGCCCGAGCGCTGGCGATCCGCCAGCTTCTGCTGGACGAGGCGCGACGCCTGGAACTGGCGCCGCAGCCGCTGGACGACGGCGAAGGGCGCCGCGAGACCGATGAGGAAGCCTTGGTGCGCCAGGTCGTCGATCGCGAAATCAGACTGCCGCAGGCGGACGAGGCGACATGCCGCCGCTATTTCCAGCAGAACCGTAAGAAATTCCGCTCGCCGGACATTTTTGAGGCCGCGCACATCCTCTTTGCCGCCGCCCCGGGAGATCGCGCCGCCCGCGCCAAGGCGAAGAGCGACGCCGCCGCCGCGATCGAAATACTGCGCAGCGAACCCGGCCGCTTTTCCGAATTGGCCCGCGCGCATTCCGCCTGCGCTTCCGCCCAACACGGCGGCAATCTCGGCCAGATCGTCCGCGGCGCCACGACGCCGGAATTCGACAAGGCCATGGCCGCGCTGGGGCCTGGAGAGATGAGCCCAGCGCCGGTCGAGACGCGCTACGGCTTCCACGTCATTCGCCTGCAAAGGCGCGTCGAGGGCGCCGACCTGCCGTACGAGGCCGTTCGCGACAAAATTTCCGCTTATCTCGCCGACGCCGTCGAGCGACGCGCCCTCGCCCAATATGTCGCGATCCTCGCCGGCCGTGCTGATATTTCCGGCGTCGACTTCGGCGCCGCCAAATCGCCTCTCGTGCAATAGGCAAGATCCCATGCTCCTCGGCGACGTGCTGCGCAATCTGCAAGACGAGACGCTGGCCATGCAGACCTTGGCCGCGATGAACGATCTCGTGCTCCTCGCTCGCGTGCGCGTCGCCGCCGGCCTTTTTGGAGAGACGCCCGGCGAATATGCGGCCAATTCGGTGCGCGGCTTCGCCGATCGGGCCGGCGATGAGGATTGGCTTTCCCTGGTGACGGCCATCCAAAACTCTGCGGACACCGGACAAACCTGCCTCGCGCACATGATCAATTGGGCGCTGCAACGCGACGCCGCGCGGCAGGCGCATCCTGGATGCGCCTGCGAAGGCCATGCGGGTTAGGGGCCGTGCAATGACAATACGGGATTGCCTGCACAAGTCGGGCGCCGAAGGCGGAACCGACGATTGCGCCTTGCCGCTCGCCTTCATGCGCTATGATACGACGTTGGACGGCGATCAAGCGCTCGCACGCTGCGCGCGCAATTTGCAAGAGGCGGGCTACGGCGTCTCGGGCGTCGTTCAGAACAACCGGCAGCGGCCCGGACGTCGCGCCTGCGACATGTTTCTGCAAAATCTCACAACCGGCGAGACCGTCTGCATATCGGCGGATCGCGGCGATGGCGCACGGGGTTGCCGCCTTGATCACGCTGCGCTGGCGCAAGCCACGCTCTGGGCCGAACAGGCGCTGACGCCGAAGCCGCAGCTCTTGATCCTGAACAAGTTTGGCAAGGAGGAAGCTGTGGGGCGCGGCTTCTTTCCCGTCATGGCCGAAGCGCTGGCCCGCGACATCCCCGTTCTCTCCGGCGTTTCCGCTCTGAATTTTGCCGCTGCGCAGGCCATTACCGGCGGCGTCGCGACGCAGATCGAGCCGAACGAGGAGGCAATAGAGTTCTGGCTGCGATCGATCATGCGAATGCGCGGCGATTCGCCGCTTTGCGCCATCTTATAGATCGTGGCGTCCCGCGATGGCGCGATCTGTCGGAGTTCCGTGCCACGCATTGTCGGCCGAACGCTTCATCCCACTTCGGCCGTAGCGGGCTGCGGGATCTGGTCCGCCTGACTGACGACGAGACGGGCTCGAACGCATCGCGCATGACGCGAGCCCTGAACCCGGTTCAGCGACGCGGTCGGCATATCGCTCGCCCCGGAATAGAAGGGCGGCCACAGGGCCATGCCCAGGAGCGCCCAAACGCCAGCGCCCAGAAAGAACGGGCAGAAGCCTCGACTGCAGATCGCCGCGCCCTTCCGAGATCGTTGGCGACAAACGAAGGTTAGGTAGCGGTCGGTTCGCTCGACGCCATTTCAGTTGAACAACCCGCCGTGCGCGCCGGCGACAGCGCCGAAGATCGTCACCACGGCGGCCGCCGACAAAACGAGATGCGCGCGCTGCAGGCGCCGCAAGGCGCCGCCGGCGTCGCGCGCCGCCATCGCCGCCAGCCTGGCATTGGCGAGCGGCTCGCCAACGAAGACCATCAGCATGAACAGCGCCCACAGTCCGAACATCGCGTCCATCCACCAGAACGCGGCGTCGCCGAATCGGCTCCACAGATCGAGACGCCAAGTCATCCATAGCCCCGTCGCGCCGGCGAGCGGAATCGAGACGCGGACTTGCGCCGCGAAACGTCGCTCGATCGCCTCGAACAGGGCCCACCCGCGGGCGCTGTCTGCGCTCGCGAGGGCGAGCGGCAGCGCGACGAAGGTGACGAATGCGACGCCGCCAATCCAGTGAGTGACGAAGAGCACATGCAGTGCGCGAGCGAGCGCGATGTCGTCGATCATCATCTGACCCTCGAAGTCGAGCGCGCACCTATGCGCTCGTGGCCGGCGCGGCCGGACCGCCTAATCAACGCATTCCAGACCTGAACGACGCGGCGCTTCGTCGCCGAATGGTCTCCGCATGGGCGCCGCTGCGCCTCAGACATGCGACTTGGTCCTGACTATTCCGCCGCCTTGGCTTGCGGCGGGCCGACGCGGCGCGCGCGTTCGACGTCGTAGAGCAACCCGCCTTTACGCGCGTAGACGGCCCAGGTGATGACGAGGCAACTGACATAGAAAAGCAGGAATCCCCACAGCGCGGCCTGCGCGCCGCCCGTCAGCGCGATCGACGTGCCGTAGCTCTTGGGGATGAAGAAGGCGCCGAAGGCGGCGATCGCCGAGGTGAACCCGGTGATCGCTGCCGATTCCTTCTCCGCTTCGATGCGGCGCGCCTCGGCATCGGCGTTCGGCATCAGCCGTTCCATTTCCTTGCGCATGATCGAGGGGATCATCTGGAAGGTCGAGGCGTTGCCGACGCCGCTGGCGAAGAACAGCAGCAGGAAGCTGGCGAAGAAGCCCCAGAAGGCGCCCGGCTGGTCCTTGGCGCCGATGAACCACAGCACGCATGCCGCGCCGACCATCATCAGCGCGAACACCCACAGCGTGACGCGCGCGCCGCCGTAGCGATCCGACAATTTGCCGGTCATCGAGCGCGACAGCGCGCCGACGAGCGGCCCGAGGAAGGCGTATTGCAGCGCGTTGACGTCGGGAAACAGAATCTTGGCGAGCAGCGGGAAGCCGGCGGAATAGCCGATGAACGAGCCGAAGGTTCCCGTATAGAGCCAGCACATGATCCAATTATGTTTGCGCTGGAAGATGATCGCCTGTTCGGCGAACGACGCCTTGGCCGAGGCGATGTCGTTCATGCCGAACCAGGCCGCGAAAGCCGAGACGACGATGAACGGCACGAAAATGAAGCTGGCGTTCTGCAACCAGAGCGGCGTATCGCCGGTCGGCCCCTTCACCACGATCGGATCGCCGCCCAGCCAGCCGAACACGCCCGCCGTGATGACGAGCGGCGCCGCGAACTGCACGACGCTGACGCCGAGATTGCCGAGGCCCGCGTTGAGCGCGAGCGCGTTGCCCTTCTCGGCCTTGGGGAAGAAGAACGAGATGTTCGCCATCGAGGACGCGAAATTGCCGCCGCCGAAGCCGCACAGCAGCGCGAGGATCAGCAGGATGACATACGGCGTATGGG
The DNA here is from genome assembly GCA_963842835.1 of uncultured Alphaproteobacteria bacterium. GTDB lineage: Bacteria > Pseudomonadota > Alphaproteobacteria > Rhizobiales > Beijerinckiaceae > Roseiarcus. The sequence continues at coordinate 37,522 of CAWJIB010000006.1, forward strand.
GGTTCTGCACCGCGAAGCCGATGCCGATCGCCGGGATCAGCAACGACCAAGTGGCGAGCGTCGTCCACAGCCGGCCGCCGAAGATCGGCACCATGAACGAATAGAAGATGCGCAGCGTGGCGCCCGACAGGCCGGGCAGCGCCGCGAGCCAGAACAATTCGTCGGTCGACAGCTTGAAGCCGACCTGCGGCAGGCTGGCGACGACCACCGACCACACCTGCCAGATCGCGAAAGAAAGCAGCAGCGCCGGGATCGAAATCCACAGGTTGCGGCGCGCGATGGGGCGGCCTTTGTTCGCCCAGAACGCCGGATCCTCGGGACGCCAGTCGGTGAGCACGCTGTCGCCGACCGGCGCCGCGGCGCTCGGCTGCGGCATGCCCTGCAACTCGGGAAGCGCCGGCAGCGCCTCCAGCGTCTTGCCGACCGCCTCGTGCTCCATGTGGCGGATCGCAAAGTGCATCCAGGCGAGCGCGCCCGCGGCCAACAGGAACAACGCCATGAAGCAGCTGGTTCGCAAGCCGGTGAGGTCGAGCAGCAGGCCGAACAGGATCGGCAGCACGAAGCCACCGAGGCCGCCGATCATACCGACGAGGCCGCCGACCGAACCGACATAATCGGGGTAGTAGACGGGAATGTGCTTGTAGACGGCCGCCATGCCGAGGGCCATGAAGAAGCCGAGCACGAAAATCGTGACCGTGAACGGTATGGCGCCCATTTCAAGATGGAAGGCGAAGGTCGCCTTCGCGCCGTGTACGACGTAATCGGTCGGCGGATAGGCGAGAACGAAGGTCGTCGCCACCGCGACGAGCAACGACCAGTACATCACGCGTCGCGCGCCATAGACGTCCGAGAGATGGCCGCCATAGGCGCGGAAAATAGCCGCCGCCACGGAGAAGAAGGCGGCGAGCGGCCCCGCCAAGCGAATGTCGACACCATAGACGTTGACGAAATATTGCGGCAGCCACAGCGACAGAGCGACGAAGCCGCCGAACGCGAAGAAGTAATAGAGCGAAAAGCGCCAGACCTGGACATTCTTCAGCGGCTCGAGTTCGAGCCACACGCTGCGCGGCCTGGCGCCCGTGCGGCGTCGCTCGGCGACGACAGGATCGTCCTTGGTCGCGAACCAGAATACGAGGGCCATCGCGACCAGCGCGGCGGCCCAAACCTGCGCCACCATCTGCCAGCCGTAGGCGACGAGGACGAAGGGCGCGAGGAACATGGTGACCGCGGCGCCGACATTGCCGACGCCGAAAATGCCGAGCGCGGCGCCCTGCTTCTCGACCGGATACCAGCGCGAAACATAGGCGATGCCGACCGCGAACGAGCCGCCGGCGACGCCGACCCCCAACGCCGCCGCGAGCGTCTCGGCATAGCCGTGCGCATGGGACAACAAGAACGTCGCGACCGCCGCGGCGAGCATCGTGACGGTGAAAACGATCCGGCCGCCTGACCGATCGGCCCAGATTCCGAGCACGATGCGGATCAGCGATCCCGTCAGGATCGGCGTGCCCAAGAGCAGTCCGAACTGCGTCTCGTTGAGACCCAGCTCCTGGCGAAGGCGCACGCCGATGATCGAAAAAATCGTCCACACCGCGAAGCAGACGGCGAAGGCGATCGTGCTCATCGACAACGCGGCGCGCTGATCGGCGCGATCGACTTCTCGCAAGGCCGGCATGAGTGCTCCCAAATGACGCGGCGCGCTTTCGGCGCCGCAGCAAACGGTAACGGAATTTCGAGACGCATCCTTGACGATAGTCAAGACCGACACCGACAAATGCGGCTAGGAAAATCACGTTCGAACCGGAGGCGAGCCGACGCTGGCGAGGCGCGCATCGGCGACAATGCGGACGCCCAACCGGCGTCGTTTTAAGATGCGGATTTATCGGAGTCATTTATCCAGCATGGTCGTTTCACCAGCACAATCACGATCAACAACGCGCGACCATGGCTAGTTTCGCAAGGGATGCCGCCGGAGAGGCTGAGTCCGCCCGGCGCGCACGCGAGTTCAAGACCATCGTCGTCATGCTGCATATGTATTGCCGCGCCCATCACGGCTCAAAGGCGGCGCCGCTCTGTGACGGTTGCGTCGAGTTGCACGACTACGCTCGCCGGCGCCTGGAGCGTTGCGTGTTCGGCGAGGCCAAGCCGACCTGCGCCAATTGCGCCGTGCATTGCTACAAGGCCGTCATGCGCGAGCGCGTCAGGCAGGTGATGCGCTGGGCCGGCCCGCGCATGATCTGGCGCCACCCCGTGCTTGCCGTCTGGCACATCCTCGACGGGCGACGGCCGACCCCGACGCTTCAGCGGCGGCGATAGCGCTCCTGCAAGGGCGCGCTGCGCAGAAGGAAGCCGGCCAGCACGCTGACGGCGGCGACGGCGGCCAGGATCAAGGCGGCGCGCAGCCAGGGTTCGCCGAAGGCTCGGCGCATCTGCGCAATTTGCCAGGCCGTCTCGACCCAGACGGCGGCTGCGCCATAGGCCAGCCCTTGCAGGAGAAGCAGGCTCCAGCGCCGGCGCACGAAAAACAGCGCCGGCGCCGCCAGACACAGCGCGGTCGCGACGAAGCTGCCCATGCGCAGGAAGTGGGCTGCGATGAGGCAAGCGGCAATGACGTAAAACACGATGCGAGCAATCATGGCGCTATCTCGGTCCTATTATCGTGGATCCGCCTTGACCGCGGGTAAGTCAGCGGGATTTTCTGGATGGGTAGGTCGCGAGAACCGCAACCGGACGTGCCGTCGCAAATCGAGAATGCGCTTCGCGAACACGTCGACACGGTCTAATATTTGGCGCCGTCTCCCTGTTAGAGATGGAAAGCCGGTCCTGACCCTCTCATGCGAGGTCGAACCAACGCCACTCGCTCAGCCGGTGCTCCAAGCGCGCGGCTTGCGCATTCCCGCGATCTTGCAGGCCTGGCCGGGGTAGCCGAATGGGAACAGTTCGAAGAGACGATTGCGCGGCGCGCCTCGCGTTTCGGCCAAACGGCGCATGACGAAGCGCGCGTCGGGCGCGACCTGATGCTCGTCGTAATACTTCCGCATGAAGCGAATCGCCTCCCAATGCTCGTCGGTCAACGTGACGTTCATCGCGTCGGCCGTCGCGCGAGCCCAATCCTCGCTCCACTCGCTCGGATCGACGAGATAGCCTTCCACATCAAGCGACGGAGCGTTCACGACTCTTCCTCCTTCAACTGGCTCGGCTTCGATGGCAGGACGCCCGAAAAGCAGCGAACCCGGACGACCGCGCCGCCGCGACGCCAAGCCGAGAATTCCCTGATGTATTTTAGCCGCGATCGCCGCCCGCTCTCTTGACAATGGTTAAGCGCCGGCGCCGCGGCGCCGAAGCCGCTCGCCGTGAGCCGGAACTGCGCCGTCGCGAACAGGAGCCCGTCATTCCGGCCCTTCAGAAGGTCGATCGCGTCGACCGGCGCGCGGCCGCGCCTGAGGGTACGGATAGATCCAGAATGGGTATTGACGATACCACATTTCCAGCATATGGTAACTGGTATCGAAAATACCACATTCGCTTCCCAAAGGGAGGACGTCGATGAGCCGGGTCGAACCTCAATCCTTAGCGCTGCGCAGTCTGGGCGAGATCGCGGTCAGCCTTCCCGGCTCCACCGCCATTTTCCGTCGCCACAAGCTCGACTTCTGCTGTGGCGGATCGGAAAGCCTGGAGAGGGCCGCGCGGAAGAAGGGACTTGATCCGGCGTCCATCGAAGCGGAGTTGGCGCGCCTATCGCCGGAGCAGGACTCCATTCCAGATAGCGTGGAAGACCTCATCGGCTATGTCCTCGAGCGCTATCATCAGGTCCACCGCCAGGAAATGCCTGAATTGCGCAATCTCGCGATTCGCGTCGAGCGGGTACATGCCGAACATCCCGCAGCGCCTGCTGGCCTTGCCGATCTCCTCGCGCGTATGCAGGCGGAACTCGAATCCCACATGGAGAAGGAAGAGCAGGTGCTCTTCCCGCTCATGCTCGCCGGCGGCAATCCGATGATCGTGCATCCCATCGGCATGATGCGCCACGAGCACGACGAGCACGGCGAGCAGCTCAAGGCCCTTTCCGCTCTTACCGACGACATGACGGCGCCCGACGGCGCCTGCAATTCGTGGCGCGCGCTCTATGCCGGTCTTGCCAAGCTGGCCGAGGACCTGACCGAACACATACATATCGAGAACAACATCCTTTTCCCACGGTTCGAAGCCTGATCGAAAGGCACGAGTGACCGCGGGTCGAATCTTCCTTCGGCGCAGCGACGAGCTGCCCAAGACCCATTGAAACGGGGAGGAACGTCATGCACGTCGATGACCCAGCATTCTGGCGCGCCGGCGCCATCAGTACGGTCGCGATCATGTCGGCGGTGCTCATTATGCTGACGATCGATAGCCTTGCGGCCATTAGCCCGGGCGGCTCCAACGTCCCGCGATACACGGTGATCAATCAGCACATCGATTACCAATTTGATGACAAGCGCGGCGCCGACGTGCCGGTGATCGGAGGGCCCGAACCTCTGTTCGGCAAGGCCGTCGACGCGGCGGCGGCGGAAGCGCTAATCGACAAGGGCAAGATGGTGATTCAAAGCCGCGCCTGTATCGACTGCCATACCTTCTTCGGCAACGGCGCCTATTACGCTCCCGATCTCACCAAGGCTTGGCTCGATCCTGCCTGGGAGACCTGGCAGACCATCACCGGCGCGACAACGCGCGAAGACGCGATGGTGAAGTTCCTAATGAATCCGGAAAAGTATCGCATCTGGACGCGTGCAATGCCGAATCTCGGCATCACCCAGCAGGAGGCCGAAGCCGTCGTCGCCTATCTCAAATGGATGGCCGCCGTTGACACCAACGGCTTCCCGCCGAATTTCGGCCACATGCAGTCGAAGCAGTAGGAGTTCGCGATGTATCGCTCTCAGCAACTCGCGCTTAAATACCTAACGGCGGCCATCGCGTTGTTCGGCATCATGACGGTCGCGGGGCTGATGTCGGCCTATTACTATATCAATCCAGATTTTCTTTTTGGCATCCTCCATTTCAATATCGCCAAAATTCTTCACATCGACACCATGGTCATTTGGCTCCTGATGGGATTCATGGGGGCGATCTACTGGTTCTTGCCTGAAGAGTTCGGTCGCGAACTTGTAGGAATTCGGTTGGCGGAGATCTTGTTCTACGTATTCTTCGGGGCGGTTGCCGTCGTTGCAGTCGTCTTCATCGTGGTTCAATACGGCAATAGCAACGAGACTGCACTGTGGTTCATCAACCAAGGCAGAAAATACGTGGAGGCGCCGCGCTGGGCCGCAATCGGCGTCGTCGTGGTCATGGCCGTCTTCGCCTATAACGTTATTGCAACCGCATATGTGACGGGGAAGATCACCGGGATTACGGCGGTGCTGATGGTCGACCTCGTGCCGCTTCTCGTTCTCTATCTGGATGCGTTCCCCGCCATTACCAACATGTCGGCCGATTTGTTCTGGTGGTGGTGGCTTGTCCATCTTTGGGTCGAGGCGACCTGGGAGGTCCTCATCGGCTGCATCATGGCGTGGTCGCTGATGCAGCTTCTCGGCGCCTCGCGACGGATCGTTGAACTTTGGCTTTACATTGAGGTGGCCCTCGTTCTCGGGACGGGAATTTTGGGGCTCGGTCATCACTATTTCTGGATAGGCGCCCCGAGCTACTGGCTCACTATCGGCGGCCTCTTCTCGGCGCTCGAGCCGTTGCCTCTTCTCGGAATGGTCGTACACGCGGTCTATGACGCCGGCGCCCACCACATGAAGACGACGAACCGGCCGGCCTTCTATTGGCTGATGGCGGAGGCTTTCGGCAATTTCCTCGGCGGCGGCGTCTGGGGCTTCATGATTACTCTGCCGCAGGTCAATCTTTATGCCCACGGGACGCAGTGGACGGTCTCGCACGGACATTTTGCGTTCTGGGGCGCTTACGCATGTGGCGTGCTTTCGGTCATCTATCTGGTTATCCAGAAGCTGCGCGGTCTCGCGCAGATGGAGGGCACGCTTTGGAAGTGGTCCTTTGCCGCGCTGAACATTGGTCTCATTGGCATGGTGGGCGCGCTGTTGGCGTCCGGCTTTGCGCAAGCATTCGTTGAACGTGCGATCGGCGGATCGACCCACGATGCGTTTATTGCCGGCCAGGCGAACCCATGGTTCGTCGAGGGGATGGTCACCCGCTTCGTCTTCGGGCTCATGTTCGCCGCAGGCTATGTCGCTCTGGTGTGGGACTTGCTCACGATTGGTCGACGGGCGCCTGTCCTGGCTGCCGCTGGAGCCGCCGAATGAGCGAGATCAGCCTACTTCAGTCAGCGCTGCTTCTGGGCCTCTACGTGGCTTTGGCCGGCGGCTATGGATTCGTTTACACAATTGCGCGTCTTCAGGATGCAATAATCCTTCACCGGCTATCCGTCATTTTATACGGGCTGCACGGCCTTACCGCGATCGCAATCGTCGTGTGGACGCCTCTTCAAATCGGCTGGAAGGGACTGATCGTCGCGAGCAGCGCTGCATTTCTCGCGATCCCGCCAATAACCTGGCGCTTTCTCCAGCGCACTCATGAAACCGAGGTGCAAGGATGATTGCAAACTTTGCGACCATTTTGATCGGGCTGGGGCTCGTTTATCGCGCGATCTTTTCGATCCCGGCCGGCGCTATGAGCCAGACTGAACTGACAGCCGCCGGCGTCGCCGTGATCTTGCTTGCGCTTTGGGCGCGCCGGACCGATTTTATGAGTTGGCACAGCCGGACAAATATCGTGCTGGCCGCGATCATTTTGCTGCTGGCCGGCGCGCGCCGGGTGGTTGAAGTGGACCCGCTAGTCTCGTTCTGGATGATTCTGCTCATCGGCATCACGGTGGCCGTAAGCGCCATGTGGTCGATAATGTATCGACCCAATATGGTTCAAGCGGGTTAAACGGCGGATCGAGATAAGTCGAGATAAGTAAGGTCGACGCTTTCGTCCGCGACGCTTGCGTTCAATACCAAAGACTCAGCTTTCTGGCTCATGGGGGCTTCTGGGAGCGAGAATTTGTTGGATCGATTGAGGCGCGGAGGATTCGCGCCAGGCCTTCAGCGGTGACATTGCGAGCCGACTAATCGGCTGAGGAGCTTCGAGGCTTGGCAAAGCAATCGAAGGACGCCAACCAGAGCCGGCGCTTGTGTCGCTGGCGCCAGCAGACGGACCGATAGTCAAGCGGTCAGATGAAAGCCCGCGAGGCAAGACCCGCCGGGTTGTCAACCGCGCCGGTTTGTGATTCGCTGCATCTCAATGTGGGATTGAGCAGGCTTTGCCGCCAAGTATCGAAGAGACGACGACTGTCGCCGGCGCGACTAAGCCGTGCGCTAGGCTGGACTGGAACGAGACAACATCGAGTCCTAACTGGCGTCGGCGCGCGGTCGCATGAGCATCGGCCCATAGAGCGCGACAAAACCGAGGAAAGCGACGATCCAGGCGAAGGCCGCGACGTACATGAGCGATAGCGCGTAAGTCGGCGTCAGCGCCATGGCGACGCGTGCGCCCATGGCGACGACGATGGCGAGGTAGATGGCTTGCGTTCCCATGGACGCCCGCAATTCGCGGCCGGTGTGGCCGAGAGTGGCGCGCGTCATCATCGCCAGAGTCATCGTTCCGACCGCGCCGACCGCCCAAACGTGCAGGCCCGCAGCCGCCGGAACAAAGTCCGGCAGTAAAGGCGCGGCGCCGACGATGATAAAACCAAGCCCGGCGAAGAAAAAGCCGACGTGCAGGATCAAGACAAGACGATCGGATCGTGTGGTCCATCCTCTCCAGCGCGATAGGCGCCAGAGGTTCGCGGCGCCCGCCGCAATGAGCATGGCGCCGACCGCCGGTAAGCCGGGAAGAGCGACCCAAAGCGTCAACGCCAGTCCCGAAAGGGTCATGACCAAGCCGTCGGGACGACCCAAGGAAACCGGTCGCGCCGCGATCGCCCGCTTGGCGAGCCAATTGTGCGTGAAACTCGGCACGACGCGCCCACCGATCAACAGAATGAGGAAGACGAGGATCGCCAGACCTATTCGCGCGGATATCGCAGCCGTCCCGGCCACCGCCGCCTCGACGTGAAAGCCGACATTGGCGGCGGCGAGCACGAGCACCAGGATGACGACTTTCAAGTTGCGCAAGTTTCGCGCGGCGATCACCTCCCGCCCCACGACACCGGCGAAGACGATAAGGAAGAGCGTGTCGCACACCGCGGCCGGCGCACGGCCGACGATCTCCGAAACGAAGACGGCTCCACGGCCCAGCGCCCACAGCGCGCAAAGCAGTGCGAGCGGCCATCCCGCGACGGGCAATCGGCCGGTCCAATTCGGGATAGCCGTCAGCAGGAAACCCGCCACCACCGCCGAGCCGTAGCCGTAGATCATCTCGTGGACATGCCAGTCGATCGGCGAGAAAGCCGTGGGAACGCTGACCTCGCCGGAGAAGTAAGGCGCCCAAATCGCCATGGCGATCACGGCCCACAGCCCGGCGGCGAGAAACAATGGGCGGAATCCGCGGCTCCACAGGGCCGCTCCCTTCCAGGATCTTTGGGTTTCGGCAGTTCGCTTCACGACGTATTGCTCGCTAACTTCAGGGCGGTCGATTTCGTCCTCAGAAGAAACTGAACCCTTGCGCTCCCGCGACCGCGCCGAGCACGGTTATTGCGGCGAGCGTAAGCAGGGCTGCGTGGAGATCCGCCACGCGGCGCAAAGTCGGCAGGGGGGCTCGTTTGGATTCGCGCCTGAACCGATCGTGCAGCAAGGGGTCAAACACGAAGACCATGAGCATGAATACGAGCCAGAGTCCGAACATCGCCGACATCCACCAGAAGCGCGGATCGGCGAAGCGGTCCCAAAGGTTCATCCGGTAGGTCATCCACAGGCCCGTCGCGCCGGCGAGCAGAATGGAAATCCGCACCTGCGAGGCAAAACGCTGCTCAAAGGCCGTGAACGGCGTCAGCGCCTCCGCTGCCGGACGGGACCTGGCCAGAGGCAAGACGACGAGCCTCGCAAAGGCGACGCCGCCGATCCAGTGAACCACAGCGAGCACGTGCAGGGCGCGCGCAAGCACGATATCGTCCATCAGCAGGCATCCCGTGGAAACCGCGCCTTTGTAAGCGCACGCAGGCCCCGCTTCCGCAAATTCTCGAAGCGGCCGGCCAGGCGCGCCATCTCTTGCGAGCGCGCCCAGCGCAAATCGCAGAGGAACGAGCCCGCGATCACGCCGCCGCCGTCCTCTTGGAAGCGCCTTTTCGAGGATTGCCGGGATAGACGCATTCCGCAAGCGTCGTCGCGTCGAGTTCACGCAGAAAGGCTTCGCGAGCCTTCGCGAACCGGCCCTTGAGACGACACTTTGGTGTGAGAACGCATGCTCCGCCGTCCGCTCGAAAGCACTCTACGAGCGCTTGTCGCGATTCCAACGATCGGACGACTTCGCCGATCCGGATCTTTTCCGCGGGAAGGGCAAGACGAAAACCCCCGCCCGCGCCGCGTTGCGTAACCACAAACCCGGCGCTGGCGAGTTCCTGAATCACCTTGACGAGATGGTTGCGCGAAATCGCGAACTCGGTCGCGATTTCGTCGCTCGTAAAGAGCCGCTCCGGATCGCCAGCCAGCCGCATAAGCGCGCGCAAGCCGAAATCGGTGAATGTCGTGAGACGCATACCTGCCGCGGAGCGTTGATTGATACGCGTAATAAAGCACGTTAAACTAACATTGTAAATGCCTCTTTCAGGCGAAAGAGAGCGTACTGGGGCGTCGCGCACGAGCGGCTGTGCAGCCACGGTCCACAGTAATCGGCCTCGATGTCCGGATTGGCTCGCGCGCGCCCATTTGGCGACCACGGACGGAACGTCGCCTAAGGGTCGAGGTTGCGGAAAAACGAGTTTGTGGCCTTCGGTCTTTCTCGGCGCCGCGGCGTTGACTGGGCCGGTCGAGATGGGTTGAGCGGCGCGATCAGGCTTTGGTCGCGTCAATGAGCGGGCTGACGCCGAACATTTGGATCCGTCTTTTGATGTTGTAGGCCAGAACGTGGAGGCTCATTTCCGTTCGGACCTTTTCGAGGGTTTTGGTCAGGAAGTGCGTGCTTCCCATCCGCGATTTGACGGTTCCGAACGGGCGCTCGACGGTCTCTCGGCGCACGCCCATGGCGTCGGGCATGCGCTCGAGCCGGGCCTGCATCTTGTCGAGGACCCCTTCATGGCGCCAACGCTTGACCCTTTTCAGCTTGTCCGGCGTGCGCTTCGGTTTGAGAGCGAAAGTCTGGCAGGCGGTCAGGTGGCGGTAATGGTCGATGTCGTCCTTACGATCTGATCGCTCGGCGCCTCTCGTCAGTTTTGCGCCCGCTGGCAGGTGTAATGATCCCTCCCGGCATCGAGGATGAAGTCCTGGCGGGTAAAAAAGCTACGTTCGGCGAGGCCGGGCCACAGCTTTTTTGGACGCACGGGAGAACGCCGGCGCCCTCGCACGCAAGAACCTGCTCGCCGTTGAAGTAGCCGCGATCGGCCAGCGCCGTGATCTCCTCGCAGCCTGTCGCTTCCTGCGCCTTGAGCGCCATCGGCGCGAGCTGGGTTCGGTCGTGACCCACGTTCGTCACTCGTGCGCGATGTCAAGGCCGCCGCCAGGCAGGCCGTCGAGCAACGCCCGCGCCCACAGTGATCACGATCTCGTTTGCACTCCGACTTCGTGCGGCTTGCCGAGGCCGGCATCGGGCGCGGGCTTCGCGCCGTCGGCCGCAAAGATGGCGTCGCATAGGTGCTGGAGCATCGGCACGCCGCGGACCTCGGTTTCGAACAGCGGAACGACAGCGCGAACGCTGCCATCGAACTCTCGCCAGATCGTCCGCATATGCCCCTGCTGCATGGCCACGCGGTTCTTGACAAACTCGGCGGCGTCCGCACCGGCCGACGCAGGGTCGATAACCATGTTGACGAGGACGCCGCCCACGGGGATCCCGAAGTCTTTGAACCACTGGATGAAGCGCGTGACCACCGCGATAGGCAGCGCCTCGGGCAGCGTCACGAAGAAGAATGCGGTGAGCGCGGGGTCTGTGAGGAGCACGCGCGCGTGCTCCATCCGATCGCGGAAGGAGACGAGGTAGTCCATCAGCGGGTCCGCCTCCTTCTTCTTCGTGAAGGAGAGCAGCTCCCGGAGGGTCCGCGCCTCCTCGCGGCTCTTGAGCATCTTGTTGACCCACAGTGCGTAGACCTTCGACATGCCGAGCAGGCGCCGCGCGTTGGCGGTGGGCGCGGTGTCGAAGACGTAGACGTCGTACTCGTTCTGGAACATGAGGTCGATCATGTTCTCGAACATCGCCGACTCCTCGAACGCGGGGTTCATGGTTGCCGACTCGACGAAGTCGTCGGCCTTGGTGGTGATGTCGGCGAACTTGAGGAACCACCGGATCTTCTCCCGGATCTCCGCCTTGCTGCGCTCGATGCTCTGCCGGGTGTCGATCTCGTAGGCCCAGAGGTTGGGCACGCCCTCGATGGCGACGTGCTTGCCGAGCACGTCCTGGCCGAACAGGCTTGTCAGGCTGTGCACGGGATTCGTGGACGCGAGCAGCGTCCGGCGTCCCTGCCGGGCGAGCCCGATGGCGGCCGCGCCGGCGAAGACGGTCTTGCCCACGCCGCCCTTGCCGCCGAAGAAGAGGTACTTCAGCGCGGGGTGCTCGCGCAGGTACTGGCCCATCGGCATCGTGATTTCCGCCATGGCGATCTCCTAGGCGAACATGATGGCGGCGAGCTTGTCGATCATCGCCAGCCCCGTGACGTCACGGTCCATCTCCGGCACCAGCGCCAACACCTGGTCGCCGAAGGCCGTCCGCAGCTCCCGCATGTGCTGATCCTGCATGGCGATGCGGCGGCGCAGGTACTCCGGGATGTTCTGGTCCAGCAATTCGTGCGGGATGACCCGGTTCACCACGTAGCCGGCGACCGGCACGTTGAACTGCGCAAACATCCGGGCCGCCTTCTGCGTGTCGTTGATGACCATGGCTTCCGGGATTACCACGAAGAAGAAGCCCGTCTTCGTTTTGTCCGTGAGGATCCCGGCCGACGTGTTGATGCGGTTCTTGATGTAGAGCAGCTCCTGGAGGATCTGGTCCTGCTCCGTCTCCTTCTCGTGCCGGAGCCGGTGCACCATCTCGTCGTATTCGCGCATCTCCTCGCGCAGCTTGGTGATCTTGTTGATCCACTCGTCGTAGACCTTAGCCATCGACAGATAGTATAGCGCATGACCGAGGGGGACGAGATCGTAGATGTAGTAGTCGTAGTCGCCCTGCATGACCACGTCCACCACGGCGTCGAAAATTGCGCTCTCCTCCATCGCCGGCTCGGCGCTCGCCGCCTGGATGTAGTTCTCGATCTCCTCTGGCACGGCAGGCAGCCCGTACATATCCAGGATCTTCTGCCGGACTTCCTGCTGGTACTTGCGGATGTGGCTGTCCGCGTCGATCTCCTGGGCCCAGAGGTTGTCCATGATTTGCACGGGCCCCTTGCCGAAAATGTCGCGCTTGAAGATGTCGGTGAGCGACGCCTGGGGGTCCACGGAGAACACGAGCACCTTCTTGCCCTGGCTCGCGAGCCAGTAGGCCGTCGCCGCGGAGAAGGTGGTCTTGCCAACGCCGCCCCCGCCGCCGAACATGATGTACCGGCGCTCGGGATGCTGCAGCAACACGTCTTTGAGTCTCACCGCCGCCCCCTAGAACATTGTGTCCGCTACGTCTTTCTCGCGCAACATGCGCCGCTTCCACGTCGCGATCTGCGGCACGACGTAAGGCAAGAGGCGCAGGCTGTAGTAGGGCGGCAGGATCGGGATGCCCAAGAGGTCGCCCATCGTGATGAGGATGAAGAGGTGCTCCATCGACGCGCGCGTGCGCAGGGCCGCGCGGCTCATGTCGTGGGCGGCCATGCCGTAGATCGTCTCGCTGATGGCGTGCCACAACCTCTTCGCTACCGCTTCTTTCTCCTGCTCAGTCATGCCGTCTCCTTTTCATAAGCCGTGCAGGTGATGCTCGTGGTCGGCGCCCAACTCGCGCTCGCGCAGAACGTGGCGCTTCCACGTCTCGATCTGCGGCGCCATCCAGGGCAGCAGGCGCAGCCCGTAGTACGGCGGCAGGATCGGCACACCGAGCATGTCGCCGAATATGCTTAGCATGAGCAGCGTTTCCATCGAGGCGCGGATCTCCAGCGCCTGCTGCGCGAACTCGTAGCCGAACATGCCGTATAGGAACTCGCGCAGAGTCCGACTCCACCGGCGGCCGATGGGCGTGCTATCATCCGACGTCATGACCGAACCCATTGGAATTATCGCCATCGCGGTCGTCGCTTGGTTCGCCGCCGGCACGATCTGGAACATCCGCAAGGGCAGCGCGCTCATGCGTTGGATGCAGGATGGCTTGCCACTCCTCGGCGAGCGCACGACTGTCCGCTGGCTGGGTTCGAGCGCGGTCGAGATGGTGATCCGTGACGGCAAGGCGCCGTTCGCCAGCGTGACGCTGGTCATCTTCCTGGAGCCGCGCGATATGCCCTGGGCGTGGGCGCTCGGGCGCAGCCGTGGCCGGCGCGATACGCTCATCATCCGCGGGGTGCTGCGCAGGACGCCCGTGATCGAGCTCGAAGCGCTCGATCACGCAAGCTGGTCCGGCCGCGATATCCTCGGACAGGTGCCGCCGGAGTGGCCGGTCCGCGAAGCCGGCTCCAAGGGTGTGGCCGTTCATCACGCGAGCGCCGCGGCTCTCGCTCATGCGGACGTGCTGCTGAAGCTGGCCCAACAAGCTGGCTTGGCGGTGAAGCGGCTGTCCGTGCGCCGGACCGAGCCGAACTTCCAGGTTCATGTTTCTATCCCCGATCGCGGGCAGGCCGCGCGCGGCCTCTTCGAAGCCGTGCATGTCCTCGCCGAACGCGCGCTGGCCTGACACGATTCCACCCGCCTATTCCGCCGGCGGCGTAGCCGCTCCACGCGCGGCCTGCGCCGCATGTGTCGCGTGGTAGCGGACATAGGCCTTGTAGCCGTCCCACCCGATGATGATGGCCGCCAGGAACAAGAGCGCGGCGACCACGATCATGGCCCACGCGCCCGCTACCGGCAGCCAAGTCATCGTCGGGTTCGCCGCAATCGTCACGTAGAGGTTCCGCGCCGTGACGACAGTGGCCGCCAGCGTGGTCACATACATGAAGATCATCGGCGCCGCGGCGAAGGTCCGGCTGCGGTTCTCCGACTTGAGCCACACCACCACCACGAGGAGGCTCAGGGCAGCCATCAGCTGGTTCGACGCGCCGAACATCTGCCAGAGGTAGACCCACGTGCCCGTGAGCACGAGCGCCGCCGTGAGAGCCATCGAGATTATGCTCGCCACGTGCGTGTTCCGCACGACCGGCATCACATCGCCAACCCACTCAGCGAGCGTCACGCGCATCACCCGGAAGACCAGTATCGTCACCGTGAGCACGATCACCACGAACGTGCCGAAGCCGAGCGCCGTGCCGAAGCTCTCGGGGACGAGCCCGAAGGTGCCGGCGTAGACGAGCTTGCCGACCCCCAACGCGAACCGGCCGCCGCCGCCGCCGACGCCGGCGATGGAGACAGCGGTGAGCGACAGCAGCGCCAGCGTATTCTCGCCGAACATTGCGCCCGCGCCGACCGGCAGGCCGTCAGTCTCATATTCGAGCTGCCGCGCGGTCCCCACCGAGCCGACGAGCGCGTGCCAGCCCGAGATGGCGCCGCAGGCGATGGTCACGAAGAGCATCGGCCACAGCGGCTGCCATGCTTGGCCCGCCACTATCCCGAAGCCGAGATCCTTGACGGCAGGCAGCGCGAATAAGCCGATGAGATTGCCCGCCGCGTCCTTGGTTCCGAGCAGCGGGGCGACAATCATTCCCACCGCGCTCAGCAGGATCGTTATCAGCGTGATCCAGAAGCCGATGTAGTTCACCGGCTGCGCGAACCGCCAGATTGGCAGATTCGCCCCCAAATAGCTGAAGGCGAACAGGAACACCATCCAGAACAGGTAGTTCGGCAGCGTCTTAAGCTGGCCAGTGATCGCGTCGTACGCAGGCGTGGTCGGGCGTTTGCCGTCCGCACCCGGCGCTGGAATCCTCGGATCCGCCAGCGTCGGGTCCTGCACCGCGAAGAGCGCCTGGTGGCCATTGATGCTGTCCACCTTGTCGTTGACCCATGCCACGGTCGCGCCCACCGGGCCTTGCATCAGTATGCCACGCTCGTCCCGATGCTGCCCCATCGGTCCGACCGCCATGGCGACCAACGTAAAGGCGACGACGAGGACGGTCACGCCGGTGATGCCCATCTTCCAGCGATACATCATCTGGCCGGCGAGGCCTCCCATCAGGGCCAGCATCACGATGCCGAATGGGACATCCGGACGCGCGGCCAGGATGGCCGCCAGTATGCCGACGAAGGCGCCAGCCAAGAGCATCAGGTAGAAGAAGATGAATACGAACAGGATCGTGCGCGTGCGTGGAGCGATGAGCCGGTACGCGATCGCCGACAGGCTGTTGCCGTCATTGCGCACTGCCACCATTATGGCGAAGTAATCGCTCACCCAGCCGATGAACACGACGCCCAGGATCAGCCAGACCAGCGAGGGCGCCCATCCCCAGATATTTGCGGCGGTGATCGGCCCCACAATAGGCCCGGCGGCCGCGATCGCCTTGAAATGATATCCGAAAAGGACGTTGCGGCTGGTCGGCATGAAGTCGACGCCGTCCATGTACATCCGCGCCGGCGTCGCCCGCTTGGCGTCGGCCTGGACGACGTTCCGATCAATGCGTTTGGCGTACACGTTGTAGGTCAGATAAATGGTCACCACGCTGAGGATGACGATCCATAAGCTGTTCATGGCTCCCTCCTGGCGACCGAATTGCGGTGACCGCAGCCAAATTAATATTGACAGTCAAAGAATAAATATTGAGCTTCGAACAGGTGGGCGTGTTGATCCTGATCAACACCGCAAAAATTCTGCAGCGGTTAAGTGAGGCGGAACCTTTTGGGATCGTCCGTCCAGACTTTGCGCGGACAGATCATGGTGACGCCGAGCCGGCCGCATCACAGCGCCGCGCATCCCAGTTGCTCCGGTCTCGCTTGCCTGCCACGCTTAACCCTGATCCACCCCCTTTGAGTTGGTCCACCCCGAAGTATGTTTTTTTGGGCAGACAGGAGGACCGAAATGCCGAGAAAGCGCCACAAGCCCGAGGAGATCGTCGCAAAGCTGCGACAAGTCGACGTATTGGTCTCGCAGGGACAGGCAGTGGCCGGCGCCGTTCGAGCGATCGGCGTAACGGAGGTCACGTATTATCGATGGCGTCAGGAGTTTGGCGGGCTGAAGTCGGATCAGGTCAAGAAAATGAAGGACCTTGAGGCGGAGAACGCCCGGCTCGTCGGGCAGTGTCTGACCTTACCCTGCACAAGATGATCCTCGCGGAGGCGGCCAGGGGAAACTTCTGAGCCCCGCGCCGCCGCGCCTGCATTGATCATGCTGAAACACAACATTCGTTGGCGCATCGCCAATGGCAGCCATTGGCCCGGAGCGGACTGGCGGCCTTCGGCAATCGAAATGGCGAAGCGGACATTCGCTCCTGCATAGCGTCGTGGCGGGTATCGACCCTCGGACGCTCGGTGCAGCGCTCCCTAGAGCGGCTTCCGTTCATGCGGGTTCGTAGCCGGCGGCTTCGAAGATGCGAACCGCGCGGGACACGATCGCGAGAAAATTCGCGCCGTGGGAGCGCTCCAAGAGCCCGCGAGAGCAATCGCCGGCGTAACGCGATGCGACCCCGGTCCGTCGAGCGCGCGACCCATGGGGCCGGTTCGCACGCTCCGGTCAAGCCCGCTGCGGCGCCAGCTGCGGCGCCGCCGACCGCGTGACATCCGGCCAATTCGTCCGCACAGCCGTTGGCCCTTCCCCTTGCTCGAGCTTCTGCAGCATTGCGAGCGCCTCGGCGAGCGCGCCCCCCGCCGGCGCCGTCGCTTTGGGCGACGCGATCGACTTGATCGCCTCGATCCCCGGTTCGAAGTCCGAATATTCGGGGGCGCGGCGCGCGAGTCGGGCGCGTTTGACGCCGGCCTTGACGAATTCCTCGATATGCGCCGGGACGAGCTGCAGCCGGGCGAACTCCCTGCCGAGCACCATCTGCAGACGCCGGCGAGTCAGTTTGTCTGCGACCTCGAAGCGGTCGAGATAGAGCTCGAGGACGCGCTGCTTCTCGTCGTCGGTCGGATAGCCCATGCGGACATGCGCGTCGAAGCGTCCGGCGCGCCTGGACAACGCCTCGTCGATCGCCTCGCAATGGTTTGTCGTGGCGATGGTGACGACGTCGGGGTAGGACGAGGCCCCAGAGAGCACCTGCAACAGCTCGCCGGTCACGTCGTCCTTGACCGCCAATTGATTTGGGTTTTGACGCGACCTGGTCATCAGGTCGAGGTCTTCGAGGATCACGACCGCCGGCGCAAGCGCCTGCGCCAAGTGGTAGACGGCGCGAACATGTTCGACCGCCTCGACGATGATGATCGTCGCCTCGCCGGCGATGCCGTTGGCGAAGCATTCGATCGCCGTCGACTTGCCGTCGCCCGGCGGCCCCGACAACAACAGGCCGCGCTTGATCGTCAGTCCCTCCGCCTTCAGCATTTCCCGATCGCGGATCGAGGCGGCGATGAAATCCAGTTCCTGTTTTGTGCGTTCGTTGGGGATCACGTCTTTCCAAGAGCGGTCGGAAATGCGCGAACGCACGGTCCAAAGGTCGCGATTGACTAGGACGACGCGATTCTTGAACGGATCGGCCTCTTGCAAGAGGCCGCGCACGAGCGTGACCACTTCCGCCTCGTCGGCCTCGCGATAAACGAGGCCGACGCTGTCGAGAACAAAGCCGTTCGCGGGTTCAGATCGAGGCGATCCCTGCAAGATCAGCATGAAGTGGGCGCCGCTGCCCGGCGCGACGCCACGGAACACGGTGCGCGGCCGCAGCACGCGCGGCTCGCCGTCCAGATCCATGGTGACCTTTCCGGGCGTGAAGCGCGGGTTGATCGTTTGCTGCTCGGCTACGCCAGCGCCGGCGATTTCGCTAAGCCAAACCCAGTCCGGCATTTCGCAAAGCCGGCGGCTGAGCAGCGCGAGCGTCGCTTCATTCGCCGGAAGGCTCAAGACGCCCGGCTCTCCGGCGCCGCAAAAGACTCGGAAGAGCGTCGCGTAGCCGATCCGCGAGGCGCCGGAACGTTTGACCTGCTTGTGCTGGGTGACGAAATAGCCGAGCGACGCGGCCAGCGAAGCGAAGCCCCGAATCGAGTCTTCGGGGATTTCCGCGATCAACTGGTCCTTCAGCGAAAGCGATGCGGCGGCCGAGTCGCTGAACAGGCGCTTGATGACGGGGCTGCTGGCCTCGCCGGCGCCGTCGGACGGTTCAAAGACGCCGTAGACGAACTCGCCCTGTTCATCGGCGCCGTAGACCGTCGCGGTCACGTTCAGGCTGGCGCCAAGCATCTCCGCGGCCCGGCGAGCGGCGGCGGCGCCCACGACCGGGCGTTCCTCCATTACCTTTTGGCCGGCGGTCTCCGAGGTGCAGCGTACGACGAATTTCTGTCCCTTCGACCCGCGCTTGCCTTCGACCTTGAACCACATTTCGACTTACCCCCGGCGATGAGGCTGGAGCGCGCCTCGACGAGCCGACATCGCCACGATGCACAGCGCCTTCGCCCTTTCCTAAGCCGAGATTGGCAAGATTACCTTAGGATAGAGCGACAACGTTTAGCGATGATGATTAATGAGATGGCGCGCGACGGCGCCAGCGCGAAATCCCCCCGCGCGTCGTTCGCCAATGTGCTGCGAAAGTTGGCTGGCCTTTCAGCCGAGGCCAATAAAGGCAATCGACAGGCGTGTTAGTGTAATTCAAATCGGGCTCCGCTCGTCGCGGCCGCTACAATGGGACACGCGGGCGCCTTTAAGCCGCACCGTCGAGTTGCCAGAGGGCCCTTTGACGTTCCGTTAGGGTTGACGTCCTACACTACGGCAGATGCGAGCAGAGATCGCCACTGTCATGTCGCTCTTTTCTGATTCAAGTCCTGTCCGTTCAAGTCCTGTCCGGATTTGGTTGACCAGCGTCGTCCTCGTCGCCACCGCGACGTTACTGGGCGGCTGCGAGGACATGATCGACCTTACAGGGTCGATCGCCGCGCCCGCGAAGGCCATGCTGACCAGCGACGCCAACTCGGACGCCAACGCCGGCGAGTGGGGCAAGCGATACGACCGCGATCCCGGCGAAAAGTCCGCCTCGATCAATTATGCGCGGGCGCTGCGCGCGCTGACGCGCTACGGGGAAGCGGCGGCGGTGATGCAGACGGCGGCGGTCCGGTCGCCGCACGATTTCGAGGTGCTCGGCGCGTACGGCAAGGCGCTCGCCAACTCCGGGCAGCTCGAGCAAGCCAAGGAGGTCTTGGCGCACGCCTACAGCCCGGACCGACCCGACCCGGAGATCATGTCCGTGCAAGGGGTGGTCGACGACGAGTTGGGAGACCACGAGGGCGCGCGGACGTTCTACCGCGCCGCGCTGAAGATCGCTCTGGGCGACCCCGCCATCCTCAATAATCTCGGCCTCTCCTATGTGCTGACCAAGCAACTGCCTCAGGCCGAGGCCGCGTTGCGCGAGGCGAACGCGAGCCCGCGGGCCGATGCTCGGCAGCGCGACAATCTTGCGCTGGTCCTGGCCCTCGAAGGCAAGTTCGCAAAGGCCCAAGAGGTCAGCCGCACGGACGTGCCGGCGCAAGCCGCAGCCGCCGATGCGCGCGCGATCAGGCGAACCAATGAACAATCCACGGGATCGCCGGCAAACCGGCCGACGAACCCTTTGGCCTACGCGAGCGAGTAGGGCGGTCGACGAACGGATGACGGCTCGCATGGCTATCGAGGACCAAATGTCTTCATCGCCGCCTGTGACCCAGGCGCTCTTGGCTTGGGCGGAATACTGGTATCCGATATCATGGAAATGTCTGCTAATCGCCGGCGCGATCACCGCAATCGGCGCCTGCGTCACGATAGCGTTTCTCATATTGCAATGGCGCACTTCGAGCATCCGCGAAACGCAAACCGAATGGCGTAGGTCAATTTTGGAATATCAAGTCGCCGAAGTGAAGAAGGAAGCAGCCGACGGACTAGCGCATGTCTCTGATTTGAACATGAAAACCGCCGATTTAACTCTGAGGAATCTATATCTCGCGCAAATGATACAGTCCAGGCATTTGTCAATAGTGCAAATTCACGACATTATCCGGGCATGGAAGGAGTATTCGGGCCACCCGGTGATACTATGGTCCTATGGAATGGATACCGAGGGCGGCGCGTTGTCGGAGCAGATCAAGAAATGCCTGATCGGCGCGCACGTCGTCGTCGTAAACAATATTGGCCGCATGACCACGTCCGCGCCTCCGCATATCGGCATTCAGATCGCGGGCGTCGACAAGCGTCTGGTCGCCGCGATACATGCCGGTCTTCACGAAATCGGCGGACTCGAAGCCACGGAGATAGAACTCCCCGCCGGCGACGGGGCAAACGCCGTCCCGGCCGAGATATTCGTCGGAACGAAGCCTTTGGCGCAATAGAAATAGAAATTCCGCGGAGCCGCGCTGCGCCGTCACTCACGCGCTTATTTGCGGGATGCTCGAGATGAATGCCGCGCCCGCAGTTCGGAGCGTTCGCAGGGGCGCGGACCGTCGTAGAGCGGTTTTCCTTCAGGTCGGTTCGTATGCTGCGGCTTCGAAGTCGTTTGCGCATTCACGTTGTCGCCAAGCGCGTGCCTTCCATGATCGAGGAGTAACCTCAGACAGCGGTCTGTCGTTCGGCGCGCACATGGGAATGGCTCAGAGGCGCCACAAGCGGACGCTGCCTCATCGCTGGAGATCGTCCACGCTCTCGATCCTGTGTTTGCGACGCAGACGGATGACGGCTTATGGCGGTCGGGCGCGCTTCCGCTTCGTCTTCTTAGCTCAGCTATGCAGGCCGGGAGCCTCGTGGCCCGTGCGCGCCACGTACTCCGTGTAGCCGCCGCCGTACTTGTGAATGCCCTCGGGCGTCAGTTCCAGCACCCGGTTGGACAGCGCAGCCAGGAAGCGCCGGTCGTGTGAGACGAACAGCATGGCGCCCTCGTACTGCGACAGCGCTGTGATGAGCATCTCCTTCGTCGCCAGGTCCAAGTGGTTCGTGGGCTCGTCCAGCACGAGGAAGTTCGGCGGGTCGTAGAGCATCTTTGCCATGACCAGCCGCGCCTTCTCGCCGCCCGACAGCACCCGACATTTCTTCTCCACGTCGTCGCCCGAGAAGCCGAAGCAGCCGGCCAGCGCGCGCAGGGAGCCCTGTCCGGCCTGGGGGAACGAATCCTCCAGCGACTCGAACACGCTGCGCTCGCCGTCCAGCAATTCCATGGCGTGTTGCGCGAAATAGCCCATCTTCACGCTGCCGCCCAGGGCGACCGTACCATCGTCCGGCTGCGTGGAGCCCGCCACCAGCTTCAGCAGCGTGGACTTGCCCGCGCCGTTGACGCCCATGACACACCAGCGCTCCTTGCGGCGCACCAGGAAATCCAGCCCCTCGTAGATGCGCCGGGCGCCATAGCTCTTGTGCACGTTCTTCAGGCTTGCAACGTCCTCACCGGAGCGCGGCGCTGGCGGGAAGTCGAACGATACTGTCTGGCGGCGCTTGGGCGGCTCCACCCGGTCGATCTTCTCCAGCTTTTTCACTCGGCTCTGCACCTGCGCGGCGTGCGAGGCGCGCGCCTTGAAGCGCTCGATGAACTTGATTTCCTTGGCGAGCATCGCCTGCTGACGCTCGAACTGAGCTTGCTGCTGCTTCTCGTTCTGCGCGCGTTGCTGCTCGTAGAACTCGTAGTTGCCCGAGTACGCCGTCAGCGCGCCGCCGTCGATCTCCACCACCTTGGTGACGATGCGGTTCATGAACTCGCGGTCGTGCGAGGTCATCAGCAGCGCGCCCTCATAACCCTTGAGGAATTCCTCCAGCCAGATGAGGCTCTCCAAGTCCAGGTGGTTGCTCGGCTCGTCCAGGAGCATGGCGTCGGGACGCATGAGGAGGATGCGGGCCAACGCCACGCGCATCTTCCAGCCGCCCGACAGCGCGCCCACGTCGCCGTCCATCATCTCCTGGCTGAAGCTCAGGCCCGCCAGGACTTCGCGCGCCCGACCCTCCAGGGCGTAGCCGTCGAGCTCCTCGAAGCGCCCCTGCACCTCGCCGTAGCGCTCGATGATTTCTTCCATTTCGTCCGCCCGGTCGGGATCCGCCATGGCGGCTTCCAGCTCCTTCAACTCGGCGGCCACGGCGCTCACTGGGCCGGCGCCGTCCATCACCTCGGACACGGCGCTGCGGCCGAACATATCGCCCACGTCCTGGCTGAAGTAGCCGATGGTGACGCCCCGATCGACGCCCACTTGCCCCTCGTCGGGGTCCTCCTGTCTCGTGATCATCCGGAAGAGCGTCGTCTTGCCGGCCCCGTTGGGACCGACGAGACCGACCTTCTCCCCTTTCAGGAGCGCCGCGGAGGCCTCGATGAAGAGGATCTGTTGGCCATTCTGCTTACTGATGTTTTCGAAACGAATCATGTGCGCGCCGGACCTAGAAAAGTTGCGGCGCCCTTATGCCATGTGTCGCGCCAGCGGAAGAGGGCCCCCCCACCGACGACTAGGTCCCGACCGCCTCGGAAGGGCAGGGGTGCGACTAGGATGCGCCAACGGCAGACGTCCGCGCGACGAATGTTGATGGCTCAATCCGGCTCTAAGCGGAAGCACGGCCTAGACCTCAAACTTGCCTTCTTGAGCCTGCCTCGCTTTCCCCTAATAAATGCTATTCCGGAGGGCGGCAGAGGGGCGCCATGACCGAGACGCGGAAGCTTGCGGCGATCCTGGCCGCCGATGTCGTCGGATTCAGCCGGGTGACCGGAGCGGATGAGGACGGTGCGCTCGCGCGTCTGCGGGCTTTGCGCGGCGAACTCATCGATCCCTCCACCTCCGCACACAATGGCCGCGTCTTCAAACGCACCGGCGAGGGGATTCTCGATCGAATTCCGCAGCGTGGTCGACGCCATTCGATGCGCCATCGATGGCTCTACCTCCGGTTCACGCTGAGCCTGCGCGACGTCGAAGATTTGCTCGCGGAGCGTGGAATGACGGTATCCTACGGGACACCGCAAGAACCTGCCAGGGCGTCGCCGTTTGCGCTTGTAGGCGGCGCCGGGATCCGGCGATGCGGCTCACTTCGCTTCAGCGCCAATCGCCGCGAGCGCAGCGCGGGCGCATTCCATGTCCTGCTTGTAGTGGCCTCCGCTGATGCCGATCGCCCCGACGACCTCGCCTTCGAGCACGATGGGGAATCCCCCGCCATAAATGACAAGCCGCGGCGTATGGGTGATGCCGTAGAGCAGCGGCGGATCGTCCTTGATGAACTCGTACCAGACATGAGTTGGCATGCTGTAGGAGGCGGCGGTGAACGCCTTGTTCTCGGCAATCTCAATGGAAAGCTTGGGAGCGCCGTCCATGCGCTCGAAGGCCTTGAGGTCGCCGCTGTCGTCGCTGACGGCGATGCACATCTTCAGGCCGAGTTCGCTCGCCTTCTTGGCCGCGGCGCCGACCGCCCGCTGCGCGGTCGCAAGGTCTATGCTCTTCTTGACGAGGACCATCACGTTTCTCCTGGCTTGGGGGATTCAGCGTGCTTACGTTCGAACTCCCAGATGTCTTCAAAGCCCATCAATTTGTTGAATTCCGCGAAGGGAAAATACGTGTCGTCGCCGCCCGCTGAACTGCCGGATTCGCTCAGGCGACGGTACACGCGTTGCAGCGCGGCCGCTGCGGCAAGCAGACCGACAACGGGAAAGATCGCAATGCGAAAGCCCAATTCCTCTAGCCTATGCGCGGGCAAGAGCGGCGTGCGTCCGCCTTCGACCATGTTGGCCAGCAACGGAACGTCGAAGCTGCGACCGATCCGGGCCATCTCCGCTTCGCTCTCGGGCGATTCGATGAAGAGAACGTCGGCGCCCGCCTTGACGTAGGCTTCCCCGCGCCGCAACGCCTCGTCAAGACCGAGCGAACTGCGCGCGTCCGTCCGCGCGACGATCAGGAACTCGGGATCGCTGCGGGCTTCGACGGCGACTTCGATCCGTCGGCGCATGTCTTCGATAGCGATAACCCGGCGCCCTGGCGTGTGCCCGCATTTCTTGGGGAATTCCTGGTCCTCGAGTTGAATCGCCGCAGCGCCGGCGGCCTCGTAGCCGCGCACGGTGTGGCGGATGTTGAGGAGACCTCCGTAGCCGGTATCGCCGTCTGCAATGAGCGGCGTCGCCGCCATGGCCGCCATGGCGCCCACTCTCCCGACCATGTCGGTGTAGGTCGCGAGCCCGGCGTCCGGCAGGCCCAGATAAGACGCGACCACGCCGTAGCCCGTGACGTAGAGCGCTTCGAAACCCATGGCGTCGGCAAGCTTCAGCGACACCATGTCGAAGACGCCCGGCGCCGCGAGGATCCGTCGCTCCTTGAGACGATTGGCTAGCGACCTTTTCAGCGTCGCCTCCCTTGTCGAGCGCCGAGTGAGCTATTGATAGCACCGCGGCGGGAGCGAGAACAATGCTGGCGACCCGCAAATTCGTGCACGCGCGTCCTAATCCCGGCCTCACGTCCCTCAGCCTCATCGTTCGGGCCAAGACCGACGCCGGAATGGGCTGTCCTTATCGCTCCAACACGAGTTGCGACGGCGCCGCAGTGGCCGGCCACGATATCCCAACGCTTTTAGGCAAGACTTGGAAGGATCGTTGACCGGCTTTTGCTTTGCCGTTGACAGAGCAAAGCAAACCATTACTTATTGGCGTCCGCGCGCAGGCAGATCGCGATGCCGCCGAGGAGGCGGCGCCAGGCAGAAGATATGTCGCGGCTGAAATACGATTGGTGGGCCGAACAGGTAGCCAGCGACTTTCGCTTTTTTCAAGACTCTCGTTCCGGCGCAGCCGATGGGGCGCAGCCGCGCCGACGATAGGATCGCAGCCCCGCTCGCGCCGTCCGAGCCACATCGGGCGGGCGGACACGATAACATCGGGAGGGACGCTTCATGACGCCGACACGCGAACAGAAGATCTGGATGTACGAGCATATGCTCGTCAGCCGGCGCCTCGAAGAATCGATCGAGAAGATCTACATGGAAGGCAAGACGCCAGCCTTCAACATGGGCGCGGGTCCCATACCCGGCGAGATGCATCTCTCGAAAGGCCAGGAGCCGTGCGCCGTCGGCGTTTGCGCGCATCTGAAACCCTCCGACATCGTCACCTCGACCCACCGGCCGCATCATGTCGCGATCGCCAAGGGCGTCGACCTCAACAAGATGACGGCCGAGATTTTCGGCAAGGCGACCGGACTGAGCGGCGGCCGCGGCGGCCACATGCACATCTTCGACCCGGCCGTGAACTTTTCATGCTCCGGCATCATCGGGGAAAGCATAGGCCCAGCGGTCGGCGCGGCGCTGTCGCGACATATGCAAAAGAAGGATGGCGTCGCCGTCGCGTATCTGGGCGAAGGCGCGGCCAATCAGGGCGCCTTCCATGAGGGGCTCAACCTGGCGGCGGTATGGAAGCTGCCGGTGGTCTTCGTCATCGAGGACAATTCCTGGGGCATTTCGGTGCCGAAATCGGAATCGACCGCGGTCGAGCACAACGACGTCCGCGCCGAGGCCTATGGCATTCCCGGCCATTACATTCCCGGGAACGACCCGATCGAGATCTTCAGGGTCGCCGGCGAGGCGGTGGCGCGGGCGCGCCGCGGCGAGGGACCGTCGCTCATCGAAATCCAGACCCTGCGAATGGCCGGTCATTTCATGGGCGACGCCGAGCAGTATCGCGCCAAGGACGAGATGGCGATGCTGAAACAGCGCGATCCTATCCCTGCGCTGCGCACCTATCTGATGACGGCCGACAAACTGAGCGAGGCGGAGGACAAGGCGATCACGTCGCGCGCCCAGCGGCGGGCCGACGCCGCCATCGCTTTCGCCCGGGAGAGCGCCTATCCGCGGCCCGAAGAAGCCGCCGAGAAGGTTTTCGCCTGAATTCGAGCCGCCGGCATGACGCTACGCGTCGCCGGCGAAGTCAACGCAATTCCCGGGAGATGAAAATGACAACGACGGTCAAAGGCAATGTGCGCAAACTCGTCATCGCCCGCGCCATGGCGGAGGCGATCGCGCAGGAGATGCGGATCGATCCCCGTGTCTTCGTGATGGGCGAGGATATCGGCCCCCTCGG
The DNA here is from genome assembly GCA_963842835.1 of uncultured Alphaproteobacteria bacterium. Classification (GTDB taxonomy): domain Bacteria; phylum Pseudomonadota; class Alphaproteobacteria; order Rhizobiales; family Beijerinckiaceae; genus Roseiarcus. The sequence continues at coordinate 63,806 of CAWJIB010000006.1, forward strand.
CGGCGTATTCGGCAATACGCGCGGCCTTCATGAGGAATTCGGCAGCGAGCGCGTGCGCGACGCCCCGATTTCCGAGACGGCCTTCATCGGCGCCGGGGTGGGCGCCGCCGCCGACGGCATGCGTCCGATCGTCGAACTGATGTTCGTCGATTTCTTCGGCGTGTGCATGGACGCCATCTACAACATGATGGCGAAGAACATCTATTTCTCCGGCGGCAATCTCAAAATGCCGATGGTGCTGATGACGGCGACGGGCGGCGGTTACAGCGACGCGGGGCAGCATTCGCAATGCCTTCACGCCACCTTCGCGCATCTGCCAGGCATGAAAGTCGTGGCGCCTTCGAACGCCTATGATGCGAAGGGCCTGATGGTCTCGGCGATCCGCGACGACAGTCCTGTCGTCTACCTCTTCCACAAGGGGCTGCAGGGCATGGGCTGGCTGGGGACGGAGCCGGACTCCGTCGTCCATGTGCCCGAGGAAAGCTACACCGTGCCGATCGGCAAGGCGGCCACCGTGCGCGAGGGCGCGGATGTGACCATCGTCGGCATCACCTCGGGCGTCCACCACGCGCTGAAGGCGGCGGACACGCTCGCGGCTCGGGGCGTCTCGGCCGAGGTGATCGATCTGCGCTCGCTGGTGCCGCTCGACCGCGAGCATGTGATCGCCTCCGTGAGGAAAACCGGGCGCCTCATCGTCGTGGACGAGGATTATCACAGCTACGGTGTCACCGGCGAGATCATCGCCTCCGTCGTCGAGCACGATATTGGGATGCTGAAGGCGCCGCCGAAGCGGGTGGCCTACCCGGACATCCCCATTCCCTATTCGCGTCCCATGGAGCAGTGGGCGTTGCCCAACCCGGCGAAGATCGTCGCCGCTTTCGACAGCATGGCGAAGTAATCTGCGATGAGCGTCGATGTCCGGATACCGACGGATCTTTGGGAAGAGGACGAGGAAGGCGTGATCACCACTTGGCTGACCGACGACGGCGCAACCGTCGGCAAGGGCGATATCATCGCCACGGTCATGGTCAAGAAGGTGCAATTCGACATCCACGCCCCTGCCGGCGGAAAGCTCACCATGTTGAAGAAGGCCGATGACGTCATCCGCAAAGGCGACGTCATCGGCCGCATCGAATAGCGGCCGGCAGGCGGGGAGAGGGGTCATGGCCTTACTCGATTCGGACGAGACCATCATCCCGTTGCGCGGCGCGCAGGGTATGATCGCCGAGGCGATGCGTCGCAGCCTTGCCGATACGGCGCAATTGACCCATATGGCCGAATGCGACGCAAGCAATCTATTTGCCGCCAAGGCGACGCTGAAAGCGAAGAGGATCGATGTTTCGATCCAGGACCTGATCCTCCTGGCGACTCTACGCTCGCTCTCACGCCACCCCGCGATGAACGGGCGCGTCGAGGGCAAGGAAATCAGGCTGAGCCGAGCGGTCCATATGGGGATCGCCATCGCGTTGGCCGACGACACGCTGGTCGCGCCTGCGCTGTTCGACGCCGACCGCAAATCCCTTGCCGAACTGGCGAGCGCGCGGCGGGAGTTGGTCGCCCGGGCGCGCGCCGGGAAGCTGACCGTCAAGGAGATGACGGGCGGCACCTTCACCATCACCAATCTCGGCCTGTCGCGCGTGCGCTTCTTCACGCCGATCCTGAACCCGCCGCAGATCGCCATCCTCGGCGTCGGCGCCGCGGGTCTACGCCCTTGGGCGAGCGAGGACGGCAAGATCGCGGCGCGGCCAATCATCGGCCTCTCGCTGACCTTCGACCATCGGGGCGTCAACGGACTGCCGGCCGCGCGGTTCCTGACGGATCTCTGCCGCTCGATCGATGCGTTCGATAGCGAGCTGCGCTGACGCCGGGCGCTACGCCGTCCCGGCGAGGCTGCCGGTGCTGGGCGCCGAGGCCGGGCTGCGCCGGGAGCTGGCGCTGTTCGACCGCGTGGCCGCGGGCGCGATTAGTTCGGGCGCCGTGTTCTGGCGTTCGGAGAGGGCGATTGTCGCGCCGCGCTCGGCGGAGCGGCAGAGCGGATTTCCCCAAGCGGCTGAGGCTATGGCCCGGCGCGGCTGGCCGGTCGTTCTGCGCTCGACCGGCGGCGACGTGGTGCCGCAGTCGGCCGGCATCCTCAACATCGCCTTCAGCTTCCGCGCCGCGCCGTCGCCAGATTTCGGCATCAACGCCGCTTATCGGCTGCTCTGCGGCCCGCTTATCGAGGCCCTGGCGCGGCTCGGCGTCGACGCCTGCTGCGGCAAGGTCCCGGGCGCGCTGTGCGACGGCGACTTCAACCTCGTCGTTGACGGGCGCAAGCTTGCCGGCACGGCCCAGCGCTGGCGGCGCCTCGGCGGCGCAGATCGCGGCAGCGTTGCGATCCTTGCCGAGGCGGCCATTCTTGTCGACGCCGATCTGGCGACGCTGGTCGGCGCCGCAAATGAATTCTACCATCGGTTGGGCATCCCCCGCCGGATCGCGGCGGAGCGTCACGTGACCGTCGCGCAATTGCTTCCCGCCCTCACGCTCGAGACGGGGACGGAAAGCCTGATAAACCGCCTGGCAGGCGAGATCGCGGCGGCGCTGCCGCAGGCCGGATCCGCGGACGCTCCAGGCCCGCCGCAATGGCTAGGCGCGCCGACTTGACCGGTGTCCCTCCCGTAAACTCGATCCGACTGGCGCTCAGGCGCGAATCGGATGATGAATTGTCCCACGGGAGACATGCTCAAACTGATGGGGGTAGGCAGGGCAATCGGGTCTGTGAATAGGCGCCAACGCGGGATCCCCGCGCGGCGGCGATCTAATCGATTGATCCGACAGGCTAATCTGGCCAATGGGCGGGAACCCGATCGGCGCCGATCGGGACCCCGCCAAGCTATCAGTTTGTTGTTATAAATCAGCCGCTTATGCAGAACCGACGCCGGACTCCCGGGACGGCGCTGATTCACAGGTTCCGAAGCACCATACGAAAAACCTCGTCGCAGGCCAGACAGAATCGCCTGCTCGCGGAGTGTCGCTCGAAAGTTGGCAAGACGCCGATCGAACGCACGATCTCGCGACGTCCAAAACGAACAACGACGTCTTGGGTACGATCCTCCGGAAGTGGTTGGCGCCCCCACGCTGGCGCAAATGTCTGCCGTATCCTAACGCCGTCCCCGGCCGGGGTCGCGCGTCCAAGCGGCGACCGGAATGGACCAGCGAAATGGACCAGGATGGACTGGTGGGAATCCACGATAGTCCATTCAGAGAGATTTTGCAGTCAAATCAAATGATTAGCGGAGATGTTGGCTGGGGGACCTGGATTCGAACCAAGATTGACGGAGTCAGAGTCCAATTCTTGACCTCATGACAAGTCATAATTAGCCATAAAATGCCTTATTTTTCAATGAACGAGGCTATAGGCGGCTATCGCCGCTCGTCAAAAAATATAGCCGACTTTTGGCGGTTTGCTGACACGTTGCTTACACGCTTGACAAATCGCGGGAGTCCGTTGATCCATGTAAGCAGGCAACGAACGGGGCAAACTCATGCCAAAACTCGCACTGACTCAGAGGGTGGTTGACGGCCTGGCGTTTGGCGGCAAGCAGGCGATCTATTGGGATGCGACAACTCCAGGCTTCGGCGTATTCGTCGGGCCGCGGGGGAAGTCATACCTCGTGCAGCGCCGAGTCGGCGGCAAAGAGTCTCGCGCGGTGCTGGGCGACGCCAGCGCCTACCGATTCGCTACGGCGAAGGCCAAGGCGGCCGAAATTCTGGCGCAAGCGAAACAAGGCAAGGACGCGCTCGCAAAGCCGGCCGGCGCGACAATGACCTTCAAGGCCGCGTGCGAGGAATGGATTGCGACAGGCGGCCGGGGAGGGCGCCCCCGCGCCGCAAGGACGGTCGCGGACTACAAGGACCGATGCTCGCGCCTGATCTATCCCAAGATCGGCGGCGAGCCGCTTAAGGCGATTTCGAGGGCCGACGTTCAGGCGCTTTTGACGGGGCTCGGCGATCAGCACCGAAACCGCTCCTACGTGCTGACGATCGTCAAAGCCGTCTTCAATTACGCGGTTTCCGCGCGTTATTTGACGCGGGCGGACGAAAACCCTGCGGTCGGCATACGGGCGCCTCAGCCGAAATCCGACAAGCGAGTCCTGGAGCCCGATGAGATCGAGGCGTTCGGCGTCGCGCTGCGCGCCATGGTCGCCGAGAATAAGGTATCGCCATTCCTCGCCGGCTTGTTGCGCGTGTCGCTCCTTTGCGGCCTTCGTCCCGGCGAGGCGCAATCGCTGCGCTGGAGCAACGTTGACCTCGCCAAGCGAAGCATGACCGTCACCGGCAAGACAGGCGCCCGGCGCGTTCCGTTATCTGGACCGGCGATCGAAGCGCTAGGGGCGGTTCCCAAGGTCGAGGGGGTCGAATGGGTTTTTGCCGGACGAGTCCACGGCAAGCATCTTGTCGGCGTGCAGAAACAGCTTGCGCGCATATGCGCTAGGGCAGGGGTGACGCCATTTTCTCCATACGCTTTCCGTCATTCCGCGGCGACGCTCGCGCTTGTCGGCGGGGCTGACGTGCGGTCGGTTCAAGCTCTACTCGGCCATACCGACCTGAAAACCACGGCCGGCTATCTCCATTCGACGGCCGAGCGCCAGCGCGCCGCCGCGGAAACCGTCGCCGGAATTGCGAAGGGAATCTAATACTTAGATGCGCCGGTTACGTATAGATCGAATAGAACTGGCGAAAATGAACCTGTGGAGAAAAACTAAGCTAGAGTGGTAGCAACACATGTTAACTCATAGACCGCCCTCATCTATATAGAGGATGTGGTTCGCGGTTTTGCAGGGATGCGCCGCGACGTCCCCGACGCCGAGTCGGGGGTTCGGGCTCTTGGCGAGGCGCTGAAACACGCGCCGGCCCGGCTGATCCCCAAGCGAGGGGCGGCACCAATCCAATCTCAACGGCCGCAAGGCCTCAAAGACTGGATTCACGCCATGACTTCTCCCATCCCCGTCGCGGGGCCTCTCGATCATATCTCCGACACCGCGCTCCTGGAGCGCCAGCACGTCGCCGAACTCAAAATCTTCGGTAGTTTGCCCAAGCTCGACGCCGACCGCGCCGCCGGGCGCGGGCTGCCGTTCATCCGGTACGGCGGCCGAGTCTTCTACGTCGGCGGCGAATTGAAGCGCGCGCTCGCCGCCGCAATCGCCGCGGGCACCCGGAGCCGCGCCGAGGCCATGGCCGCCGCGCGCGCACCCGTCCTGACCGCCGCCTAAGCGGACCCGCCAAAACCTTCCCTGGAAATCGAACCTCGGCGCGCCCGGAGTCCGCGGTCCCCGCTCTTTTACATCGTGAGAAACCACAACCTAACCGCCGCGAAATTTTCGCGGCGAACGCGCCCGCTCGCGTGAGCGGCGCGAACCATTCAACCGAAAGGAATCCAAAATGTTCGATTTCTTTATCCAAAAATTCAGCCGTGACGGCTTCCTCGACGCCGCCGACCAGCGCGAGCTGGAGCGCAGCGCGACCTACAAGCCGCTCGATCCCGACGCCGAGGAAAGCCTTCGCGTCTACGGCGCGACGGAAGCCCTTGCGGCGCGCCTAATCGCCGAGCGCTCGAAAGCCCATTTCGAACTCGTGGCAAAGGCGATGGACGCCGCGCGGGGTCTGCCTGTAGGCGACGCCGAGAGGTTCATCGGCGACCTGCGGATGATGCGCGGGGCGCCGCCTGCGGACCTCGCCGCCGCGCTTCGATGCGGTCGGGACTGGCACGATGTGGCCGACGCGATCGAACGCCTGAACGCGCCGAAACCTTCCCGGCGGTTTGCGTAAGGGAACTATGAGTCTCGTAACAATTCGGAACTTGGGGTTTTCATAATGAATGACGATCAAGCTGAACGCATCACCGAGGCGCTAAACGACATCGGCGACAAGCTCGCCGCGCTGGTTGAAGAGACACGCGAAAACCGTTTCGTTATGCTGGACACCGCGCACGGCGCGCCGGACGGCCACCACTTCAACCTGTGGTTCGCGCAGCACAAGCTGCCGCGGCAACGGGAGAACGCGGCCATGAACCGCGAGGCGCCCCTGGTTGAGCGGAAGTATCAGCGCCGCAAGACAGCGGAGGCCGCTCGCCTGGAGCTGCACGAGCTGAAACAACGCCGCGACCGGATGCACGACGCGACCCGCAAAGCCGAGCTGGAGGCGGAAGTGGCCGCAAAGCTCGCCGCGGTCAATGCGCTGCTCGCGAAGATGAAGGCCGAAGACGCGGCCGACGATGAGGCCTTCGAAGCCGGCGAAGCTGCGCGGATCGAAGCGCAGCGCAAGGAGATCGGGGGCGCGGTCGACCATTTGGAATGCGTGACGCGGGCGCGCCTCGCCGAATCGCTCGACGAAGCCGAGACCGCGGAGTGTGAAGACGTGCTCGAGTCGATAGCCGAGGCCCGAGAGAATGTGAGGGCCGCATGATCGCGCTCGTGGCGGCGCTCGCGCAGTACGAGTCGATTTTCATCGGGGCGCTTTTGGCGCTCGACGTGTATCTTAGGGGGAGCATCGCGTGACCAATGATTTTCACGAACTTTCGACCGCGATCATGCGCGCCGAAGACGCTTACCACCGGCTGCGCATCGACGGCGCCGCGCGCGACTTGATGGCGCTGCATGCGCCTTTGGCGGACAGTCGTGATTTCGGCCGTTGGCTCGCGCAGACAGGTTTTGCTGTAGGCGGCGCATTGGCCGCGCGCGCCGATGCGATCGAGGCGAAAGCGGCCGAGGCGCTCGGCACCTTCGCCAACGGCGTCGTGGCCGTGGTCGCGCCGGTGCTGGACGGTGCGGGATTCGAGGCTCATGCGGCGGCTGCGGAGATGGCGGCGAGCGCGGCGCCGGGATTGTCCTCCGAAGCGAGGCGTTGCATCGCGCGCGGCGTTTACGCGGGGCTGCGCGCGCGGGCTGAGCGCGGCGCCGCGACGATCCACTAGCGCCAGCGCACCGGCGCCGGTTCTGTTCCGAGCACTGGCGCCGCGTTGCCGCGCGCAATCCCGAAAAGAAAACGCGCTCGTCATCGGCCTTGCCGGGCCTCGGAGCGCGTTCAAAATCACAGGAATAAGCATAATGGATGCCGCTTTAAATTGCAACGTTGTTTCTGACGAACCCACGAAGATTTTCGACTTCGTCACGATCGCGTTCGCGAAATATCCCGACAACGGAAAACTTATCCCGATCGGGAAAGACGTTATTCGCTCCGGGGGCCGATGGGCCACTGTCGATGGCAACGCCGCATTCAGTTATTGCAGCGTCAGCACGATCCCGATCGCCACCGAGTCCGACGTTCTGCCGGCCATTGTTCGCGCGGGGCAAACTCCTGACCATTATATCTCGATGGGCAAGCTAGGCCGGAAATTCGACCCCACGGAAGCGCCCCGGAACGGCGACGCATTCCAACAATTCCCGCACTGGTACGTGCCTTTCGACCTCGACGGTTTCGACTGCGATTCCGACGATCCCGAGACCGTCGCCGAAGCCGGCCGCGCGATATTGCCCGCCGCATGCCATGGCGTCTCCGCCGCCTATAACATCACCGCCGGGCATCGCTTCACTGACGGCAAAGCCCGCTGCCGCCTTTTTCTCCCGACCAATCGCCCCGTCACGTCAGCCCAAACGCTGGCCTGGCTCGAATCCGAGAAAGCAGCCGGCGCGCTTCACCCTTGCGTCGACCTCACGCTGTACCAGCCCGAGCGCATCATTTTCACGGCGCCGCGCCGGATCGTCGGCGGACCCGATCCGATCCCCGTCCGCTGGGGAACGATCCCCGGCTCGCTGCGCATGATCGTCCCGCTGCCCGCCGCTCTGAGCGCCGCCGTTGCAGAAAGCAGCGCCGACACGACTGCGCCCGCTGCGCCGAAAAACAAAAACCTTCCGGCCGATCCCAACGCGCGGATGAACGATCCGGCCTATATTCGCGCTCGCCTCGCGCGGGAATTCGTGGGCCGCGCGACGCGCGATGATCCGAGTCGTGGGGTTGCGATCAATCTGGTGGCGCAGCGTTTCAACGAGTCCGCGTTTGACGACAAGATCAAAGTCGCGGCTATCTCGACGTGGCTTCACCGAACCGACGCGGCCGAACATCTCCTTGCGAGATACCTCGTTTCGGTCGGCTGCGAAGACGGCGCCAAGATCGCGCGGGACGTGCGCGCCGCTGGAGAGGCAGATGGACATCTCCTTGACGCGCGCGCGCGGCAGCACGGTCCTATCAGCGTAAAAGACATCCAGAAGCGCATCAAGGCCGTGAACCGCAAGCCCGACAACGGCTGGGGCAGCGTGCGGCTAGAGGCATACCTCGAAACGCTGGAGAAGGCGCAGGAGGCGCGCGCCGTGGCCGCGAGCACGCCGCTGACGGCCGTCGACGAAGACGAGGGCGAACATCCGGGCGGCGAGCACCTAGAGCGCGTGAAGGTGCTGATGCGCGATAATGGCTGGACTTTCGGCTACGCGCTGGAGCGCGCCGAAGACGAGGCTAACGAACGGGCCGCGGCGATCGAGGCTTTCGACGAAGCCGACTTTTTCGACGCCGCGAACGACAACATAGAGGCGAAGCCGGAGTCGAAGACGAAGGCGCCCAAGTTCGCGCTGCTCACGATCGAGGAGGCCATCGCCCATAGCCGCAAGAACCATACGCCTTATCTCGTCAAGAACCTTCTCAACGAAGGCGGCTCATCGGTCCTGTTCGCGCCGTCCAACGTCGGCAAGACCTTCGTCCAAATTGACATCGGGTTTCACGTCGCCGCGGGCCTGGAATGGTGCGGGCATCGTGTCCGGCAAGGCGCGGTGCTATACATCGCGGCCGAAGGCGGCGCCGTCACCTTCAATCGCCTCGACGCGTTGAGCCGACGCCATAAGGTCGAGGGAGTCCCCTTCTACATCACGACCGCGGCGCCGGACCTCGCGCACGAAACGAAGGACCGCGACGCGATCGTCAAGCTAGTGCGCGAGCACGAGGCCAAGCACGGGATCAAATTCAAGCTGCTCGTCATCGACACCCTAGCGATGGCCTTGAACGGCGCGGACGAGAACTCGAACGAAGGCATGGGTGCGCTCATCGGGGCCGTGAATCACATACGGCTCCAGACCGGCGCGCACGTCTCGCTCGTGCATCATGCCGGGAAGGACACGGCAAAGGGCGCGCGCGGGCATTCCTCGCTCCGCGCGGCCGTCGACTGCGAGCTGGAGATCAAGGAGGGCGTGCTCAAAGTGACGAAGCTCCGCGATGCGCCGAGCGGCGCGGAGTACCCGTTCCACTTGGAATCGATCGCGCTCGGCAAGGACGCCGACGGCGACGACTATTTTTCATGCGTCGTAAACTGGACATCGGAGCGACGCAAAGACCTGGAGGCGCCGACGCCCGCCGAGGCCGCCTATCTAGACGCGATCGGCGAAGTGCAAAAAAGCACCGGGCGCGCGAGCGTCACGCATGACGACATCGTGGCGGCGCTCAACAAGGCGCGTGGCGCAGCCGGGGAAACCCCGGCCGTTCGATCCAACATAAATCGGCTGCGTGAGGGCTTGCGGAAAAAAGGCTACCTCAACGCCGACGATTTCGGCGTCGTGCATATGCTCCCGAAGCCGAACGATTTCGCCTTCGAAGGCGCCGAGCCTGAGCTGGAGGGGGCGGCGTGACGCCCGCTCCGCTTTCGGCTTCGGGATGAATCCGAAAATCGGATTCGCTGAAAACGGCCTAAAATTTCTGAAAACCCGGACTTATACCCTATCAGAGTATAAGTCATTTCGAAACTAACCGATCAAAAGGCCTTGATCGGTTCGTATAATTGAGCCGAAATCGCGGACCGCCTTAAAACAGTGGGGACTCCGGGTTCGCGCCCGCGCAATGGTGCAGAAATCCAGGGCCGATCAAAAACCGATCAAGGCAAACCCGCAGAAACATTGAACCGATCAATGACCGATCAGACCGATCAAAGCCGCAAGGGCCATACCGATCAGACCGATCAGCCGCCTATAGGCTGATCGGATTGATCGGCCCCCGATCATGATCGCTTTGATTTCGGAAAAGAAAAATCGAGAGAGAGGCGCGAGCAATGGGCGAAACGGGAAACGGCCCGTCACGAAACAACCCCACATCAAAGGAGATGGACATGAAGGCGACAACCCTTGCGAAATTTCTCGACGGTCGACCCCTTACGGATAGCGAGCGCGATGCGTTCCAACGCGACTTCCGCCGCGACGTGATGGGCGGGAAGGATTCGGTTTGGACGACGCACGGCTTGCTTGAATACAAGGAGATCGATGGCGTCGGATGCGTGCGGCTCGTGCACACACCGCGCGAGCGAGAGGCCGGTTAAGCAGGCAACCGACCGCTTCGCGCCGCCGCATAAACGGGCGGCCAGCGCCCGCGACCGATCGCGAGGGCGCTCTGCGTCCTGGCGCCAGCGAAGGCCGCCGGATGGGCTTCTAATTCGATCCGAGCCGAGCTTCGCCTCTGAGATCGTGCAGACCGCGCAGGCGCCTCGAATGATGTGCAGACCGCGCGCCGGCCGGCCAGACGGTTCATTGTCGGGCTGGCGTTCCCGCGGGCCGCAAGGACTAGATGACCTCGGCCGCCCACCTGGCGCGATCATTTGCCGGTTAAGTAACGGGACGCCGCTATTCCGGCCAACTCCAAGCACGCCGCAATCACGCTGCAATTGCGGCCACAATAAAATGCCAACAAAAGCAATCTACGCAGCACGTAACGACACGACGATAAACGGAGACAAGCACGCGGCCGCCATTGTGACACAGTCGCGTCTTGCTTTTGCCATAGAAAACATCCGGCAAAGGCAAGGGAGTCGTGCTATATTCTGTTTTGTCGCGCGAGGGGCGCGTTTTTCTGAGAATTTGGGGTTGGGGATGCGAATCGAACTTGCGCAAAAGCTTCGTGTTGTTCTGCCGGCTGGAGACCCGCGCGCCCGCGACGGGATGCTCTGCAATCAACGGCCGGTCTGGACTGACAAGGCCGTCGAAGACGATCTCGGCGCTATCGAGCATCGCCCGAACTTCCGCGAACTCAATCTCGACGCGGGGACGCGATGCGAGATCGACGACGCCGATTTCAACTGGTTTCGGGAACGTTGCCCCGGCCTGCTTGTCTTGATCGACGCCGACGAAGTCGACCGCGTCGGCGGCCTGTTTCCTGGCATCGCGCGCAAGCCTTCCTAGCGCCATGCAGTTTCGATCTGCGCCCCTCTGTCGCGGATCGAACAGGCGGCCGGGCGCGAGCCCCAAGACGTCCGGCCGCCGACACTTTCAAGGTTTCGCGCAGGCCGAGTTGGGCGACCTGCGCGGACTGGCGGGCCGCCGTTCCCTGCTTTGCGGCGGCCCGCTGAACGATCGGCGCGTTTGCTTTCCGCGCCCGATGCTGACGGCGACGCGGGCCAAGAGCGGTTGAACCTCTGCTCGCGTCGTCGTCATGAAACGAGATCACGAGATGCAAATCACGGTTCAATTAGACACGAAAGAGTTTGTCGACCGAATGGACCGCGCCGCGGTCGATATGGTCCGCGGGCTTCGATCCGCAGTCGACAAAACCGCGCGAACAGCGCGACGCGAGGCGATCAAGGAAGCTGCCAAAGACGAAGGCGTCACGATCCGCGAGGCAGGCAAAGGCCAGCCTCTCGTCAAGGCGAGCACGCAATATTCGTTGTCGGCGAGCTGGACGATCAAGCCGGTTTTCGTGAACGTCATGAAGACGAGCGGCGCGAGCTTGATCCGCGGCGAGGGATTGCACGCCTCGACATACCGCCTCACGGGCGGCGGGTCTGCGGACCTCAATGCGCCGAAAGCCTTTCGCATGGGTGTGAGCAACGCGGACGGCGCGCTCGCGTTTCTACGGACGCGCCACGGTCCTGGCACTCACCGGGGCGGCGGTTTGCGGGCGATTTCCGCCGAAATGACTCGCACGTCCATGGGGCAAGAGGACGGCGCGGCTGCAAAGCTTTGGAAGCGAACAGCCGAGCGCGAGCTGAAAACTCTCGCCAACGCGGCAGTGCAACGCGCGCTCGACGGCGCCGGCGCGTCGACAGATCACGGCGTCAACTGAAATGCGCAATGCTCGCGCTTGGTCGAGGATATGGCGTCGAAAGAGCGGCGAAAGCGCCGCCGCAGTCCCTTCGCCGATCGCCGGCGCGCGCGGGTCCTCCGCAACACCCCCACCCCACGCGTCGCGGGGCCGCTGCCGCGTTATTTGCGTTTTTTGAACTCGGATCTTCGATAGTCCTATGGCGATTGACCCTCTCGACGACCTTGACCTCGACGCCGCCGCGCCCAAGGCGCCCCGGCGCGCCGGGATTACTGCGATAGCCGAGGCGACCCACACCTCGAAAGGCCGGGCCGCGGCCATTTTGCGGGCCGCTGGCATGCGCCGCGATAGCGCCGGCACTTACCTGTTCGAAAAGGCCGTCGCCGCCATCCTGGCGAGCCTGGACCCGGCTAGAAGCGTCGGCCATGTCGCAGGCGGCGACGCCAGCGCCCTCGACGACACGACCGCCGGAACAATCTCGGCGCGAGCGAACGCACACGCGCGATACGAGGAACTGCGCAGTCAAAAGCTGGAGCAAGAGATCGCCGTCCGCGCTGGCCGCCTCGTCAGCCGCGCCGAAGTCGTCGCGCTCGCCAAGAGCGTCGGCGCGCACATCAGGACGAACGTGCTCGCCGTGGCGCCTAAGGTCGCCGCGGACTGCCAAGGCAAGGACACTGAGGCGATTCAGCGCATCCTCGCCGACGCGTTGCGCGACGCGCTCATCTCTTTGACCGATGACGGCGCCTTTCTGACCCCGGCCGCCCCGCAATGACCGCGCAAATCCTCGACGCGCTGTTCGGCGCCATGCGCCCGAAAGCGCCGATTCTGCCGGCCGACTTCGCCGAGCAAACCCTTGTCTTGCCTGCCGCGACGAACGCGCGCGGCGGCCCGTTGCGCTTGACCAAATATCAGCGCGACGCGCTCAACATGATCGCCGAGCCGGGCGTCCACACCCTCGTCCTGCGCTGGGCCGCGCAAACCGGCAAGTCGACCGTCGTCAACTCGGCTATCGCCTATTTTGTCGCGCAAGAGCCGTCGCCGATCTTGGTTGTGCAGCCGACCGACGCCAAGGCGCGATCATGGTCGCAAGAGCGCTTTGGGCCGCTTGTCGAGGCCTCGCCGGCCTTGCGCGAATTGATCGTCGACAGCGAAGGCGCGAACAGCGCGACCCTTAAGCAGTTCCCCGGCGGCTTTCTCGCGACGGGATCGAGCTATCAGGCCAACTCGCTCGCCGCGCGCTCCATTCGCGTCCTACTCGCCGACGAAACGGACCGTTGGGCGCTTTCCGCCGGCAAGGAGGGCGCGCCGCTCGCGCTCGCGAGGAAGCGGCAGGCGACGTTCCGCGACCGCCTGGCGATCATCGCCTCGACGCCGGTTCTCAAAGCGACTTCGGTCATTTCCGCCGAGTTCGATAAAGGAGATCAGCGCCAGTGGATCGCCGCGTGCGAGGCGTGCGGCGTCTTCAACTCGTTCCATTCCGAGCGCCTCGTTTTCCCGGCGGGCAAGCCCGGCGAAGCGCGCCTCGTTTGCACGCACTGCGGACACCGGGCCGACGAAGCCGAGCGCTTGCGGATGACGCAATCCGGCCACTGGCAAGCGACGGCGCAAGGCCAAGAGGGCGTTATCTCGCTCCAGCTTTCCGAGCTTGCGAGCGAATTTAGCAGCCTCAAACAGGTTGCGACGCAAGTCGATAACGCCGTCACGCACGCACAGAAAATCGTCGTCCTAAACACGGTTTGGGGCCTGCCGGCGGACGTTATCGCCGAGACGGAAGTCGTCGCATCGGAGCTTCAAGCGCGCGCCGTGACGATCGAAACCCCTTATCCGGCGGATATTCAGTTCGTAACGGCCGGAGTCGACGTTCAGGCCGACCGCCTCGAAATGACGATCCTCGCGCATGCAAAGAACCGGGTTCGATATGTCTTCGATCACGTTGCGTTCAACGGCGACACGACTACGGAAACGCCCTGGCAAGCGCTGGACCGCGCTCTAGGGGCCACATTCAAGCTCGCCGACAAGCGCGAACTTCCGTTCTCAGCAATCGCAATTGACAGCGGTTACGCGACGACCCGCGTTTGCGAGTTCGTCGTCACGCAACGCCAGAAGCAACGCCGCGTTCACGCGATCAAAGGCGTTACCGGCGGCTGGGATCGTCCGCTCTTGCGCGGGGGCTCGAAAATCAAGGGCCTAACGCGCGTCATGCTGATTTCCGTCGACCCCGCCAAGGCCGCGCTGCAACGCGCGTTGAACCAAAAGGAACCGAACGAACCGAACTTCATTGAACTTCCTGCGCATCTGGCGTCGAACTATTTCGACCAACTGTCGGCCGAGCGCCTGACCGTTACCTACAAGCGCGGCTATGCGATTCACCGCTTCGAAAAGGAACCGCACGCCCGCAACGAGGGGCTTGATTGCCTCGTCTACGCGGACGCTATCGCCGGCCTCGTCAAGCGTCCGGCGCCGCCTGCGAATGCCCCGGCAAAGCCGAAGGCCTCAATCGCCGAGCGCGCCGCAGCGCTCCAGCAAATCTCCAATCCGACCATGAAAGGCAACCATCAATGGCACGCGTGACCGTTAATTCTCTCATCCTTCAAGAGCGCCTGCGCATCGCGGAAATCTTTGAATCCAAAGAGGGACTCAAAAATCCGAAGATGGCGCGCGAACTCGCGCTCCGCACGGCCCTCGACCCCGAAAGCGCGCGCCGCCTGCTCGCCCAAGCGCCGGCCGAAAATCCCTTCGTCGAGGCGATGGCGCGCGAGGGACTCAACCTGAATGCGGTCGAGGCCAGCGGCGGCGAAGGCGCGCTCGGCGAAGACCAGAAAGAGCGTCGCATTCGCGAGATCAAGGCGAACGTCGGCAGAAGCAAGCGGAAGGCGTAACCCATGGACAATGCCAATACAGCGCCGGCTACCGGGCAATTCGTCGCCCCGCTGCCCGCGCCTATCGCCGCCCCGATAAGCGGCCTCAGCGGCCCGCGGGCGGGCTTCACGGATGGAACCGATGGGACGCCGCGCCTCTCTTGGGCGCGCTACCGCATGGACGGCCTCGACCTCGGCGGCGCCGCCGGCTGGGGCTGGGGCTATGGCGGGTATGCGACCGGCTACAGCCAATATGCGAACGTCGCGCACCGCAACCGGCCGCTCGCCTCGACCATCTCGACCGAGTTCATCGTCGCGAATCCGACGATTCGCACCGTGCTCGATACGCTGACGACGCAAGCCCTCGGCACGGGGCTTACGCTTTCCAGCAAGCCGGACGCCGCGGCGCTGGGGATCACGCCCGACGAAGCGCGCGCCCTATCGCACGCGATCGAAACGAAGTGGACTGCTTGGGCGGGCAATCCCCTGGAGGCCAATTCCGCCGGGCGCCACACGCTGCATGAGATCGCGGCGGCGGGATTCATGTGCTGGCTGACGACGGGCGAACAGATTGTCGCCTTCGACTGGCGCCGCGCACGCGACGCCAAGACGGCGACGAAGGTCTGTCTCTTGTCGCCGAACATGATCGACCCGCGCTCGCAAGAGGACGGCAACCTTCGCGTGTTTCAGGGCATCGCCTTTGACAAGCGCGGGCGCATGGTCGGCGCGTACCTTCGCCGGCCGACTCTCGGCTCGACCGTCACCGCGGCGCCGAGCATCCTTGTCCCGCTCCGCACGGGCTGGGGCCGCTCGAAATTGCTCTTTCATTTCGAGATGATTCAGCCGGGCCAAGTGCGCGGCCTGTCGCCGATCGTCGCGGCGCTCACGTCCGCGCACGAACGATCGATGCTTCAAGAGCTGACGGTCGCCGGCACGGCGTTGCAGAACACGTTCGCGTTGACAGTCGAATCGTCGCTTCCGCCGAAGGCCGCGTTTGACGGACTCGCGGTCGACGATCGCGCGTCGGGGGCGTGGGAGGCCGGCCTGGAGCTTCGCGAGCAATGGTACAACGCCGCGAAAATCCAAATTGCGCCGGGCGTTGTGAACCATCTTGCGCCCGGCGACGCGCTGAAAATGAATCGGCCGCAAGCGTTGACCTCGCACTATGCGGACTTCGAAAAGTCGCTAACGCGCGAAGCGGCGCGATCGGCGGGCGCCATGGTCGAAGACGTTTCGGGCGACTTTTCGCAGACTTCGTTTTCGGCCTCGCGGCTCGCGGCCGAGCTGCCGCACCGGATCAATCTGCGGCGCCGCAAAGCCATCGCCGAGCGCTTCTATCGCGAGACGTTCGCCTGTTGGCTGGAGGAAATGATCGAAACGGGCGAGATCGAAGTCCCGTCGCACGCCAAGCCGTTTCAGGAAGCCAAGGACGCCTATTGCGCCTGCACATGGAAGGGCGCGGGCAAGGTCACGGCGGACCCTTACAAGGACGCGCTCGCGACCGAAAAGGCCTTGGAACTCGGCCTGACGACTTACGAGGAAGCCCTTAGCGAGCGCGGCCTCGACCTCGAAACGGTCATCGCGCAGCGCAAGGCCGAAAAGGAAATGCTCGAAAAGGCCGGCCTCATTGGACAGCCGGTATTTCAAGGGAACGTGCAGACTCGCGTCATGGACAACGAAGACGAAGACGGCGCGCCCGCACAACGTAACGCGCCCAAGCGCAAGAACTGAGGGTCCACAATGACCAATCCCAGCATACCGGCACCGCCGCCGAATCCGTTCGCGGCGTTCGGCTCGAATCCTTGCGGAGCGCTGCCGGCGCTTCGCGCGGCCTATTACTCACTCTTAGCCGGCGCGAACGTTCATACCGTTCGCTTCGGCGACCAAATCGTGACGTTCAACAATTCCAACGTGAAGGAACTGAGCGCCGAGATTCAACGCCTGGAGGCGCAATGCGAAGGGCCTCGACGCCGCGCTCGCCGCGCCGGGCCGTACACCCGAGTCCCCGGCTATCTGGCGCCGCCGTTCGGCGTCGGTTTCCCCTACGGATGGTGACACAATGACGAAAATCGCTTTTCGCCTTCCGAACGCGGACGGCAAGGTTTTGACGATGAACGCGGACACGTTCGAAGCGGCGCGTTCGCCTATCACTTTCGCGAAGGCGAAGCGCGAAGGTTACGAGGTCCGCGACTGGCCTACCGACTTTTTCGGCAAGCCTATTCCTTCCGACGCGCTCGCCCAGCACATGCCCGAGCCCGAGGCGCCCGCGGACCCGGCCAAACAGCTTCGACTCGAACGCTTCGCCGTGTTGCTCAACGCCGACAAGAACAGCGCCGCGACTCGTGACGACGTGATGGCGCTCGCCGCTTCCGACATCGAACTCGACACCGCAAAGGCCTTCATTCGCGGCCTGCCTTCCGCTCAAACCGAAACCGACAACGAAAAGGACTCTGACGTGACCGCCTATCGCAATGTCCCCAATGACGATCGAAGCAAGCAACGCGCGATCGAGATCAAGCTGCTCGGCCTGGAAACCCGAGCGAGCGCTGGCGACCCCAAGGCCGCCGAAACCTGGAAATCGATCCGTTACGCCAAGAGCGTCGCGAGCGCGACCGGCAAGCATCTGTTCGCCGTCATGGCCGACATGGGAATCCAACTCTAACCGCACCGCAACGGCGCCGGGCGGCAATTCATCGGCCGCTCGGCCTCAATCAATCAATGGAGATCACACAATGGAAACCGAATTTAAGCTGTCCAAGCCGCTCCGCACGCACAAGGGCGAAGTCTCGACTCTCACGTTGAAAGAGCCGACCGCGCGCTCTTTCGTTACGCGAGGCGAGCCGTTCAAGGTGAAAATCAACGCCGAGGGCAACGCGGAGTTTGACTTCAATTCGAAGGCAACAATGGGCTTTCTTTCCGACATGACCGGGATCGATGAACTCTTGCTCGAAAGCCTCTCGGCCCAAGACTTTTGGCGCGCGAGGCAGGAAATGGCCGCCATCATGTTCGGGAGCGTCGGCCGCGAAAACCCTACCGCAGCGTGAGGCGCGTTGTGGGGATTTTGGCGGCGACATACCACATGCAGCCCTCTGAGATTTACCGCATGAACCTCACGGAAATCGCCGGATGGTGCGACATTCTCGGCGAATTTCAGAAAGAAAATCGGCGATGACAAACATCGGCAACGTAACGGCTGGCGCCTCTGACAACTCAGAGGCGGCGGGCAAGCGGCGGACTGCGGTTTACGCCGTCAGCCCGGCGCCTTGGGCTATGGGCCTGGGCCTCAAACACTACATCGGAAAGAGCGTCGAGCCCGACGCCCGATTAGCGAGACACGCTAGGCGCTCGTCTAATGCGGCCTTGCGTCAAGCGATCGACACGAACGGCGCGGGCGCATTCCGATTTCAGATTCTCGCGTGGCACGACTCAGAGTTTGACGCGTTGCGCGAGGAATCGTGGTGGACGGATTTTCTCGGCGTCGACAATCTCTATAACGAGATTCCCGGCGGCGGCGGCAAAGGCAAGCAAGTTTCGGCCGAGACGCGGGGAAAGTTGAGCGCGGTAAATCTTGGCAGGAAACGGACCCTAGCGACCCGCGCGAAAATTAGCGCGGTGCAACAAGGCAAACGGAACTCTGCCGAAGCCGTCGCGAAGATGGCGGCGGCGAACAGAGGCGGAAAGCGTTCGCCAGAGACACGCGCAAGAATGAGCGCGGCACAACGCGCGTTGTTCGTCGCCGAGACCCTATTGGGGATTGAGCGCGGCGGAAAACCTTTGTCTGCCGAGACCCGTTTGAAATTGTCGTCCGCGCACAAGGGGAAAACGCTTTCCGCCGAACACCGCGCGAAGTTGAGCGAATCTCACAAGCGCCCCCGCGCTCCCCTTCGCGCCAGCAAACAGGCAGAGACCGCAGCATGACGCACGACACATCAAAAGGAGGCCGCGCCAATGGCCGGTAACGGGCCTACTGTAACAGCCGTCGTCCGCGCGATGGACGACAACGCGACCGCAACGCTCCGCGCGATTGCCAAGGTCGCGGCCGAGACGGCGAAAAATCTCGAAAAATGGGCAAGGACTCCGGCCTCGCGGATTCGTTACGCAACGCCGAGGAAGCTGCAAAGCGGAACGAGCGCTCGTTCTCGCGCATGTCGCTTGTTCTCAAAGAAGCGGCGGCGTCCGCGCGCCAGCTTGCCAAGGACATGGCTGCGCTCGCTGGGCCGGCGGTTCTGCACGCGACATTCGTCGCCGCTAAAGGCGGCGCGGCCATTCAATCGCAAAACGTTCAAAACGCCATCGCCGGCATACAGCCGCAAGAGCGCGAACAGGCGGCGGCGCAGGCTGCGCAGCTTGCGGGGCAATTCCCTCTCGTCAACACTGCCGAGGTCATTCAACTGTATCGCGAGCTGCGATCGGTCCTGAAAGATACCGGCGAAGTGTCGCGGATGTTGCCGACGATCGTTCAAGCGAAGTCTATTTTGGACGCGAGCGACCCGTCGGGCAAGGCGAGCGAGGGTTTGCTCTTTTCAATGCGCAGCGCCGAGCTTTTCGGGCTCGCGTCCGACCCGGCGAAGTTCCGCGCCTACATCGATTCCTTCTTGAAGGCGACTCAGGTCGAAGGCCGCACGATCAATAGCGAGGGGCTTTTCGAGTTCGCCCAAATGGCGAAGTCGTCGGCCGCGACCCTATCGCCTCAATTCGTCAATGCGATTGCGCCGCTCTTGGTGCAAGAGATGGGCGGCGGGCGCGCCGGCACGTCGACCGATCAGTTTATCAAGCAAGTCGTTGGCGGATTCCAAGGCCAATTGCATGCGGCGGCCAAGGAGTTCGTGGCGATAGGGCTGGCGAGGCAAAGCGACTTCGAAACGACGCGGACGGGAGAGATCAAGGGTCTGCGCAGCGGCCATCACGTCGCCGGTTACGAACTCGCCGCGAGCGACCCTTCGAAATGGGTTTGGGATGTTCTGATTCCGGCTTTGAAGGCCAAGGGCTTCGACACAGAGGAAAAGCAGCTAAACGAGGTCCGGCGCCTGTTTCCGAACGGCAACGCCGCGAACATCGTTTCCAAGTTCATTCAACAGCAAGAACAATGGCAGGCGAAGGCCGAGCGCATTTCTCAGGCGTCCGGCCTCGACGCGGTCGACTTGCAAAGGCAAGACCCGATCGCGGCGATCAAGGCCGTTACGAGCGCCTTCGATAACCTGCTTGCGACGCTCGCCTCGCCGGGAATGAAGAACGCCGCCGAGGCGCTTTCGAGCTTCGCCGACACGATGGCCCGCGCGAGCGCGAGCTTGGCGGCCTGGCAGAAAGCGAATCCCCGCGCGGCGGAAGCGCTCGGCGACGCGGCGCTCGGCGCGGGCGCGATCGGCGGCGGCATTGCGACTTACGCGACGCTGTCCAAGGTCTGGCAGGCGATGACCGGCAACGGCGCCGAGCTGAAAGCGTCCGCGCTTGCGCTCGACGGGGCCGCGGCGGCGCTGGAGCGCGCGGCGGCAAGCCTCGCGGCCGGGGGGAAGGTCGCCAACGTCGAGGCGCCCAAGGGCGGCTCTGGCGTCCCCGGCGGCCCGGAAAAGCCCGGCGGGGGGCTCGGCTGGGGACGCCTCCTTACCTCGGCGCTCAGCACCGTCGGCCTTGCCTATGAGGTCGCCAACGCGCCGGCAGTCGGCTCGAAAGAATGGGCGGCCAACGTCAACGCAACGAATGGCTTTTGGGATGACCTCGCGGGCAAGCTCCTGCCCAAGGGCTGGGTAGGCTCATCTCCGAAGGCCTACGCGTTCGGCGAAGGGCCGCCCGAGCCCAAGGCTACCGACCTAAACCCGCTGGGGCTGTCGCGTTACGAGTTCGACGACATGCGCGGCGGCCTGGACCGCGAAGCGCAACGCGCCTTCGCGTTGTCGTCGCTGCCGGCGCCGGACCTCTCGAATCCCGGTCTGTCGCTCGCGGCGAAACTCGACGCGCTCACGCAGCCGCAGCGAGTCCAAGTCGACCCGGTCACGGGCACCGTGAGCGGCGAAGCGCAGCTCCATATCACTGTCGACGCGTCGGGCATGCGCGAACTGGACCTTCCGCTCAATCTTCGCGGCGACCTCGGCCAGTCGCACACCGTCCCGTCGCCGGCAAACGGCCGCGCCGCCGGGCCTCTCTAAGGAAAAACGCAATGAGCTACTTCCGCCAGATCGCGCAAAGCGCGATGAATCCGGCGCTCGACTCGGTCATGGGCGAGCCCGTCACCGTCAAGCCGATGCGGACCCGCGCGAACTTCCCGGCCGAGCGCGACCCAACTCGCCCTGTCGTCGAGGCCGTCGCGATCTTCACCTGGAAATCCGACGCCGCTTTCGGCGCTGGCAAGAGCGGCCCGCACGACCGAATGCGGCAACAAGACACGCGCGAGCCGTTGTCCGTCGTGACGCGCAAGCCCTGGTTCTCTTTCGCGGCGCCGGCCGTGGCCGTCCTGAAACGAGGCGATCGAATCCAGCGCCACGCCGACGCGACCGAATGGGAGATCGCAGAGGTGCGGCCTGACGGGGCCGCTCGAATCGAGGTCCGTTGCGTTCAGCTTGGCCTCTCGAATCAGGGAGATCAATGAACCATGCCTGCCCAAAAGCCTCTCCACTTCACGGCGCCGCCGGCCGGCGCGCCCATGTCTGACGAGCCGGCGCTCGCGGTCACGCCAGCGATCTACGCGCTGGCGAAATGCACCGATGCGCGCGCCGCGCTCGCCTACTTGATCGAGCAAGTTCCTGAGTCGGTATATCGCGCCTTGCATGCCCATATCGCCGGCCGCCCCGCGCTCTTGAGTCCCTCGATCCGCAACGTCGTCGTCGCGTTCCTGGAATCGCCCAAAGAGCTGCGCGAAGCCGAGGCCGCGTTCGCCCATGTATTCGACACGACGCCCGCCGGCCTTTCGAGCTTCGACGTGCGATTCTTCGCGTAATTTGTCATGAGTTGCGCATGACAAACATGCGCAACTCATTGTATTGACAGAGAGATTGCGACTCGGAATTATCGTCGCGCTTGAACGCTGGGGAGCGCGAAAATGGGATTTGTTTTGACGGTCGAAAGACTGGAATCGCTTTACGCCGAATCGGACGCGGCGGCGGATCGTGGCGACGGGGAACTCGCGGAGTCGAGATATCAGGAAGCGGTCGCGCTCGTGGATAGGGCGACGGCCGCGAGGGCCGAGGGCCGCGAGGCGATCGTCGAGAGGCTGGAGCTGGCGGCGCATCTTGCCGCTGCGGATGACTTCGCCGGGCTCGCGGGCGAGTGCGCAGCCAAGGCGCGAGCCGGCGACTTCGGAGTCGCGCTGCTTGTCGAGTTGCGCCGGGCGATTGCGACGGCGCGGCCGGTTATGACGCCCTGGGGATTGTCGGACGAAGATGGCTTGCCGCGCCGGATCATGGAGAACGGCCTCCGCGCGATGACGAAGCTGCGCATCGTCGATGGAAACCCGCCGTCGGACGATCTTCATGGTATGCTTTTCGGCGAGCGTGCGAGAAGTGGCGAATGTATCGTGTCGAAATTATAGGAGTGCTCGCGGGGTCGGAGTGGGATTTGCAGCCTTGGGCTCTCCCAACAGAAGATGCCATGCTGGATCACGTTTTTGGCATTTGCCGGTCCATTTTGGCGTGGCGCGACTCGGGCGAACCCACGCCGCCCGATCTTGTAATACTGGTGACGGGGCCAAACGATTTCCTCGTTAAATGGCCGCTAAGTGCGGCAGTCGCTATCGGCTGTATGAGCCAGCTGCCAGGAAACATCTAGAACCGCCGCGGTGCCAAAAGGTGAGAATTGCCCCTGCGACAGAATTTGGTCGCCAAGCTCACGCTCGATATTCTGAGCGCCCCCCGCCCGTCAGCTTCACCGCTGGCGGGCTTTTTTTTTTCGTCTGGCGATCGACAGCGCGCACCGCCAGAGCCCTCGACTAAGCGCCCCTCGCGTCCCCCGCCCGCCAAACCCGCCCCCCGGCGCGCATATCGCCTGGGAGTCCCCGGCTCGAAATAGGCGGACCTTAGAGTCGTGAGTTCGATCGGGGCGCGAAGTTCGCGGCGGGGATTTGCGTAGGGGTTAGGGCTCGCCGGTGACGATCGAATGCTTCTTGAAGAAAATTTTCCAATCGTGGACGCAGTCGCTAGCTAACCGGAACGCGTCATACCGCTTGCCGCCGAAAATAATCTCGACTTGGGCGGACGTGACAAAACCTCTCGGCGTAAGGTCGATTTTCAAGTGAGTGTTAACCCCGTCGAGATGTGTTCCACTTCGCGGTTTCTTGTTGGGATCGAGGCCCGCGTGTTTCAGAGAATTTGTGTAATCCGCGGCGATTCTTAGCACTGGCGATTTACTGATATACCCCTCTACGTCGTCTTTCGCGGCTTGGCAAATATTGGGGTCTTTCTTAATCCAATCCTTTAGGTGGTAGCAATCCGAAAAGAATGATTCCGAAAGATCACCGGCCGTAGCGTTATCAATATTTGGACCGTTGTCGGTGCTAATCACCCTTAGTTTTTCGTACGTCCGCAACATCGCGTAATATTTTCTGGAAAAGGGATAGTCCATTTCACTCAACTCACGGGGTGAACACGGGTGGACGGGCGAGCGACACCGCGCGAACTGTTCTTGTCTTGTTCTACCCGATCCGCTACCCTCGCGCAATGACCGACGCGCCCGATCGCCTCACGCCCGCCACGCCGGATGACCTCGCCGACGCCCTCGCGTTCGCGCTGCGCTTCGACGGCCGCAGGCGGAAGCACGACGCGGCCGAGATGATGGCGGCGATCGTGGCGAGGCGGCTTGTGGAGCACCTAGAGCGCGCGGGATTTGTCGTCATGAAGAAACCGCCTGCGATAGGCGCTCGCGCGCTAGGCAGGGGACATGAGGGGCGCTAGTGGCCAAGACCTGACGCTTGACGCGCCCTGCGGGGCCAAGATCAGACTGGAGGCGAGCTTGCGGAAATCATCGCGCAAATCTGACACGACGGAACCTAAATTCACCTGCGAGTGCTTCCTTTGCAAAAGCCATTTCCAGTTCGGACCACACGTTTATGACGGTCGGCGCATTCCCCGTTGGGACATAATGGTGTGTCGCCGCTGCTACGATGGGAATTGGGACGGCATAGTGCTCGAATCGCATCCTCAGCTTGAGAAGCACCTCAATGCGCTTGGGATAGGGGTTCATCTCAATGAGAAAGGATGGCTGAACTGGCCTCGCTAAAGCGACACGTCGACGGTCAGTTGCTTCCGCCCGCCGTGGGCAAATCGTCGATCGGCGGAAACGCGCAAACGATAGTAGATCAGGACATAAACTTAAATGACCCCCGAGCAAAAAGCGGTTTTTATGACATCGCTAGGCTTAATTGCGCTATTTTCGGCATTTGTAATGATAATATATGAAACGTACAAAGGGAAACAGCGAGGGAAAGTTTATTCTTCTGCTGGCCTAGTCTTTGTTCTAGGCCTGGTACTATCGTTTAGCGATACAATAAGCAAGATAACCACTTCGTTTGGTACTGTCGAATTGCTGAACAAAGCAAAGGTCGACGCTGGTATGATCGAGATATTACGGTCACGAGTGGAAAATCAAAGCGCCACCATTGACCTGATAGCAAAACAAGCAACCTCGGCCGAGGCTGCAACGGCTGAGGCCGAACGTCAATTAGATGTTACTGGAAAGAAGTTGCAAGACGTCGATGCTGCCTTGAGCGCGGCGAACAACGCTCTTGCACGCGTGCAGCAGACCGCGGAGCTAACGGATATTGTCAGTGACGCACAAAACGACGATCGCAATGCATTTAACCGGTTAGATCGCATTGCGAACGATGATAAAAATCAATTTTTTAGTAAAGCGAAGGAGGCGCGGGATTTCATATTTATGTCAACCGCATCATCACTGATATTGTCATACCCGGTCCAATGGAAAGCTGGAGTGAATCCAATTAAGCTCACTCTTTCGCAAATGGAAGCAGAGTACGAGTTTCACTCAAAAGATAATTTTATTACGCGTATGGCAATAATACAATACATATGGAGTCGCGACGATTTTGACCTTTCTTCAAAATGCGACTTTATCGTAAAAGTCGCCGCCGAAGATCAAAGTGTCAGGGTGGCAGTTTCCGCGCTAAAAATGCTGGCCCAGGCATTGTCCCTTCAAATTACTGACATCAACATTAACACTGTTCGCGACTGGTGGGGCATTCACGAACCCGAAATCTGGGGGCCGTAGTGTTGAGGCGCCTTTCGGGGCGGCTCGTCCCCGCGAACAACTCCGTCAACCCCAAGAGCTTGCCGAGACCGCCGCCGCCACGCTTTGGGCCGTCGCGGCGTTGGAAGACGGGCGAAAGGTTTTGCCGTTCTATGAGGTCGAGATTCGCGCGGCGCTGGAGGCCGAGGGAATCGGCTTCCCGTTTGAGATTGAGGACGGGGCGTTCAAGCCGGCTGGCGTGACGTATTTGCCGCGGGGCAAGGACGACGGGGATTAGGCGCTATTTTTGCGACGCGGCGGTATCGGGCATCGCCCGTTCTCGCTTGCTCAACTCAGCGAGTTCCCGTCGCCGACTCGTTAGCTCGGCCCTGTGGCGCGCCACGAACGTTTCCCATTCGGCAAACGTGGCCGGATTCAGCATGGCTTTGGCTCGTGTGTCACGCCAATAAGGCACGTCTTCGATTAGAATGTGCGCGTCAAGCAGCTTGTCTCTGACAAAATCACAACTCGTTTTTTGCAGTAAGCGCCGATTGTGCGCGCCCGCGTACATCTCCAACAAATTGAGAAGAGAGTGAAAGGCTTCGGTTTTGGCTGTTTCGTCCAACTCCGTATCGCGCACCGCAATGGCGAGCGCGCGCTCTTGCTCATCCACAGCGCGGCTAAATTCGACCAAGCTATTTAGGTCGCTTGACTTCGTGGCCGCCCTAATCTGCCATCCGAGAAAGGCGAGACCGGCTGCGGCGGCCAAAGCGGAGATCACCGAGGCGATTGCTCCGGCAATCTCCCACGAATTGGGTTCGGACACTAAGACTTCTTTCCGCCTGCGGAACCCCCTTGGCTGTTCGTGGCGGGCGAAGCTGGCGCCGGCGCGGGCTTGGATGGTGCGTTTAAAGCCCCTTGAAGAGTCGCCGACGTCAAGCTTTTCTCCAGGGTTGCTTGCGGGCGGGGGACGCGATTCAGCACGTTCCTCAAATTATTGGACGAAAGGCTGTCGGCCGCGATAAACGGTTTTTCGGGACTTTTGGCCACTTCGAGTGCTCCGAGTTGTGAGTTTGAGAGGGGGAAGCCTTACCCGATTTGCGCCCATATTTGAAGCATATGTTTGCCGTTTGTTCCGCGCCCACGCGCTGGGCCGCACGTCCTACGGCCTCGCTTTCTCGTCCGCGGACGTGAGACCGACTCGCGCTTACACGACACGCGCCCGCGCGCCTGCCGGCGACCGCCTGCTTACACGTTGCTGACACGTCCCGATTTATGAGGCTTACACGGTCACTAAGTCATTGAAATAATTGGCTGGGGGACCTGGATTCGAACCAAGATTGACGGAGTCAGAGTCCGCAGTTCTACCGTTGAACTATCCCCCAAATGGCGCCGAACGCCTTGGGCCGCGCGGGGTAAATAGCGAAGCCGCGCGGCGGAGGCAAGTGCCTGGCGCGACCGACAACGCCGCGGATGAGCGCGCGAGCGGCCGCGACGACCGCGATTCGTCTTGCCTTCACGAGAGAATTGATTAGATTATGTGCAGAATGAAAGATGCTCAGTATATAGGCAATTCTGCGCCCTTGGCCTCTTGCGCCGGAACGATCGGACTGGACCGCGGCGCGATGCTGGCGCCGATGTCGGGCGTCAGCGATCTCGGCATGCGGCGCGCCGCGAGCCGCTTCGGCGCGACTTTGGTTTTTTCCGAAATGGTGGCGAGCGAGACCTTCCTCGAGGGCGACGGCGAAAGCCGTCTGCGGGCCGAGGGCGACGGCGTCGCCTTGCACGCCGTGCAACTCGTGGGGCGGGAGCCGGGCGCGATGAGCGAAGCGGCGCGACGCGTCGAGGGCGCGGGCGCTCGCGTCGTGGACATCAACATGGGCTGTCCGGCCCGGCGCGTCGCCGGCGGTCTGGCGGGATGCGCGCTGATGCGCGATCTCGATCATGCTTCGCGCATCATCGAATCGGTCGTGGCGGCGGTCAGGGCGCCCGTAACCGTCAAAATGCGGCTCGGATGGGACGATTGCGAGCGCAACGCCCCGCAATTGGCGCGCCGCGCCGAGCAGGCGGGCGCGGCGATGATCACGGTTCACGGACGAACGCGGCGCCAGTTTTACGACGGGCGAGCTGACTGGCGCGCCGTCGGCGAGGTCGTCGCCGAGGTTGGCGTGCCCGTCGTCGTTAACGGCGATTGCCGCAGCCTCGAGGACGCCCGCGCGATGCTCGCGGCTTCGGGAGCGCGCGCCGTCATGATCGGCCGCGCCGCGATCGGCGCGCCCTGGATTGTGGGCGCCATCGCGCGCGCCCTGCAAAGCGGCGCGGCGCTTCAGGCGCCGCCGCTCGACGAGCGTCGCGAGGCGGCCCTGTCGCACGTGGATTCGCTGTTGGCTGCAATGGGCAGGCGCGCCGGGCTTCGTCACGCCCGCAAGCATCTGGCCGCTTACGCGGAAAAGGCGGGCGCCGCGCCGCCGCTCCGCTCGGCGCTGGTGACGAGCGAGGATCCCGACGCCGCCATGGGACTTTTGGCGCGCGCGTTCGAAACCGCCGAGGGCAGGGAGGCGGCATGAGCTGGGTCGATCGCTCCAGCCCGCCGAGCGCCGAGCGGCCCGATCCGCTGCAGCTGCTGAATGCGCTGCCGCAGCCGGTCCTGGCGATCGACGCCGAGGGCGCCATTCAGGAGGTCAACACCGCGGCGGAGCATTTTTTCGACATGGGCCGTGCGATGCTGCTGCGCTCGCGCCTCGTCGACATTCTGCCCTTCGGTTCGCCGGTGATCGGGCTCGTCGCGGACGCGATGGCCGATCAGGCCACGGTCAACGGCTACAAGCTCGACGTCTCCACGCCCCGCACCGGCCTCGGCCGCGTCGTCGACGCTTTCGTGTCTCCGCTGCCGCAAAGCGGGGGCGGCGTGACGCTGTTGCTGCAAGAACGGTCAATTGCCGAAAAAATGGACAGACAACTGACGCACCGCAGCGCCGCGCGCTCGGTGACGGCGCTCGGCGCCATGCTCGCCCATGAGATCAAGAATCCTCTCTCGGGCATCCGCGGCGCCGCGCAGCTGTTGGAAACTTCCGTCGGCGACGACGATCGCGCGCTGACGCGGCTGATTTGCGACGAGACCGACCGCATCGTCAAACTGGTCGATCGCATGGAATCGTTTTCCGACGAGCGCCCGACCTCACGCGAAAGCCTCAACATCCATGCGGTGCTGGATCACGTGAAGCGCCTCGCGCAGGCCGGTTTCGCCCAACACATCCGCTTCAACGAAATCTACGATCCGTCGTTGCCCAACGTGCTGGGCTCGCGCGATCTGCTGATCCAAGTCTTCTTAAATTTGGTGAAGAACGCCGCGGAAGCTATTGGCGACGAGAGCATTGACGGAGAAATCACGCTCTCGACGGCCTATCGTCCCGGGGTGCGCCTGAAAGCCGGCGCGCGAGCGGAGCCGGTCGGCCTTCCGCTCGAAATCTGCGTTCGCGACAACGGGCCGGGCGTGCCCAGCGACATCGCCGGCAATCTCTTCGATCCCTTCGTCACGTCCAAGTCGTCGGGTTCTGGCCTGGGACTTGCACTCGTCGCCAAGGTGATCGGAGACCATGGCGGAATCGTCGAATTCGAGTCCCACCCGCGTCGAACGACTTTCCGCGTCCTCATGCCGCTCGACATGCAACGAACGGTCGGGGGCGCGGACGAGAGCGGCGCCGTCGAGCGTCGCGCGGACCGCGTCGCGCGCTAGGAGAAGCCTATTCGAACGAATAGAGCGCGGTATTCAGTGAATCTCGGCGCTATCCCGATTCCCAGGGGTCGGCAGCGCCCGTAAGGAGCGATTTCATGCCGTCAGGGCATATTCTCATCGCCGACGACGATGCGGCGATCAGAACGGTTCTCAATCAAGCGTTGACGCGGGCCGGTTACGAGGTGCGGGCGACGGGAACCGTCGCCGGACTGTGGCGCTGGGTAGCCGCCGGCGAGGGCGACCTCGTGATCACCGACGTGCTGATGCCCGACGACAACGCCTTCGAGTTGCTTCCGCGCATCAAGCGGATGCGGCCGGACCTGCCGATCATCGTCATGAGCGCGCAAAACACCTTTATGACGGCGATCAAGGCCTCTGAGCGCGGCGCCTATGAGTACTTGCCCAAACCTTTTGATTTGAAAGAGCTTGTTTCGATCGTCGGGCGCGCCCTGGCCGAACCGCGCCATCGCCGCGAAAGCGCCGCCGAGCCGCAGGCGCCCGCCGAGTCGATGCCGCTGGTCGGCCGCTCGCCGGCGATGCAGGAAATTTTCCGCTCGCTGGCGCGACTGATGCAGACCGACCTGACGGTGATGATTTCCGGCGAATCCGGCACGGGCAAGGAGCTGGTGGCGCGCGCGCTGCACGACTACGGCAAGCGCAAGGCCGGTCCCTTCGTCGCCATCAACATGGCGGCGATCCCGCGCGATCTGATCGAAAGCGAATTGTTCGGGCACGAAAAAGGGGCGTTCACCGGCGCCAATGCGCGGTCGGTGGGGCGTTTCGAACAGGCCGAGGGCGGCACGCTTTTTCTCGACGAGATCGGCGACATGCCGATGGAGGCGCAGACCCGTTTGCTGCGCGTGCTGCAACAGGGCGAGTACACCACGGTCGGCGGACGCACGCCGATCAAGACCAACGTTCGCATCGTCGCGGCCACCAACAAGGACCTTCGCTATTCGATTCAGCAGGGCTCGTTCCGCGAGGATCTGTTCTTCCGCCTGAACGTGGTGCCGCTGCGCCTGCCGCCGCTGCGCGAGCGGACGGAGGACATTCCCGATCTCGTGCGCCATTTCTTTCAAAGAGGCGTCGCCGAGGGACTGGCGCCCAAGAGCCTGGACGCCGGCGCCATGGATCGGCTGCGCCGTTACGCCTGGCCCGGCAATATTCGCGAGCTGGAGAATTTGACGCGCCGGATCGCGGCGCTTTATCCCCAGGACGTCATCACCGAGCCGCTGATCGAGGCCGAGCTCGGCCTCAACGCGCCGCTGCAGAGCCTGGGCGGTCCCGTCGCGGCCGATCTCGGCGGCGCGCCGCGTGAGGCCGCCGCCGCGCAAGAGCAATTCGTCTCGGGACTCGAACGTCATGTCGCCGAATTGTTCCGTTCGTTCGGCGATTCCTACCCGCAAGTCGGATTGTATCATCGCGTTCTGCGCGATCTCGAAGTCCCGCTGATCGCCGCGACGCTGTCGGTCACCCGAGGCAACCAGATCAAGGCGGCGGAGATTTTGGGGCTCAACCGCAACACGCTGCGCAAGAAAATTCGCGATCTGGATCTGCGCGGGGTGCGCGGGCTCAAATAGGCTCCGCCGCCATTTTGTCGTAATCTTGCAACATCGTTGCATTGGCGCCACTCTTTAACGCGAGCGCGCGAACGGCGGCGGTGGCGAAGATTTCAGACGTGACAGTGCAGCAATCGCAGGGGGAGGCGAGATCTCCAGCGGATCGTGGGCCGGCGGAGCGCTTCGGCGACGGCCGGATGTCCGGTCGCTTCGGGCCGATCGCGGTCAGCGGCGCGGTGGTGCTGGCGCTCGCGACCTTCATCATTTTCGCTGGCTTCACGCCGATCATTCCGACGCCCACGGTCGTATTGACGATCCTGGTCGGCGACGGCTTGATCGTCATCTGCCTGCTGGTGCTGATCGTCCTCGAATTGCGCAGCCTTCGCGCCGCGCGTCGCGCCGCGCGCGCCGGGGCGCGGCTGCATAATCGCGTCGTCGCGCTGTTCTCGCTGGTCGCGGCGATCCCGGCGCTGGTCACGGCGGTCGTCGCGACGGTTTCCGTGGAATGGGCGATCAATCCCGCGTTCATGAAGGACGTCGGCGCGTTCCTCAACGAATCCGGCGCCTTATCGCAATTGTACCGGGAATCGCAGTGCCGCGCGTTGCTGCGCGAGACGGAGCTCACGGCCGGCGATCTCTCGCAGAGCGCGCGCCTGCTGCGCTCGGACTCCCAGATGTTTCGCGACTATCTCGGCGCGCGCTCGCGCGCGCTCGGCTTCACCGTCGCGGCGGTCATCAAGACCGACGGATCGGTGACGGAGATGGCCGCCGGTTCGGACCCGAAGCTGATCGCCAAGCCGGAGAGCGCCGATTTCAGCGCCGCCGCGGCGCGACAGCCGTTCTGCGGCCTGCTGGCTGGAGGCGACGTGTTCGTCGCGATGCGGCCGATCGAAGGTCTCGACGACAGCTTCTTCTATGCGGCGCGGGCGATCAATCCGATTTCCGACAAGGTGGCCCGAGACGCCGCGGGCGTTTCAGCGATCTTCGCGAATTTCGAGTCGCATCGGCACAACATCGAGTTGGGATTCGCCAGCGTGTTCGTGAT
Organism: uncultured Alphaproteobacteria bacterium; assembly: GCA_963842835.1. Classification (GTDB taxonomy): domain Bacteria; phylum Pseudomonadota; class Alphaproteobacteria; order Rhizobiales; family Beijerinckiaceae; genus Roseiarcus. Next base: position 95,213 of record CAWJIB010000006.1, read on the forward strand.
GCTGTCGCTGACGATGCTGATCTCGGCGGTGTGGATGGGATTGACCTTCGCCAACGAACTCGTCGGGCCAATTCGACGCCTGATACGCGCCACCGACGAGGTCGCCTCCGGCAATCTCTACGTCCAGGTGCCGACGCGCCGCTCCGAAGGCGACCTCGGCCATCTCGGCGAGACCTTCAACAAGATGACGATGGAATTGCGCCAACAGCGCAATCGCCTGACCGCCGCGAACGCGCTCAACGATGAGCGGCGCGCCTTCATCGAGGCGGTGCTCTCCGGCGTGCCCGCATGCGTGCTCGGCGTCGATTCCGATGGCGTCATCACGGTCAGCAACGCCGCCGCCGAGCGTTTGCTGTGCCCGAGCCCCGACGCGAAGGGGCTCGTCGGCCGGCATATCGAAGACGTCTTTCCCCGGCTCGCTCAAATCTTGTCGGAAGCGCGCTCGATGAACCTGAAATCGCATCAGGGGCAGGCGACCTTGCTGCGGCATGGCCGCGAACGCCTGCTCAACGTGCGCGTGACCGGGGATCCGCTGCGCGGGGATCAAGGCGCCGTGATCACGCTCGACGACATCAGCGAACTCGTCACCGCCCAGCGCAGCGCCGCCTGGGCCGACGTCGCCCGCCGCATCGCGCACGAAATCAAGAACCCGTTGACGCCGATCCAGCTTTCGGCCGAGCGGCTGAAGCGCCGCTACGGCCGTCTGATCGTCGAAGGCAAGGACGTTTTCGACCAATGCACGGATACGATCATCCGCCAGGTCGACGACATCAAGCGCATGGTCGACGAGTTCTCCTCCTTCGCCCGCATGCCCAAAGCGCGCCCGATCCGCGACAACCTTTCCGATTGCGTGCGCCAGGCGTTGTTCCTCTTGCGCATCGGCCGGCCGGAGCTCGCCATCGAGGACGATTTGCCCGAGGAGCCGGTGATGGCCGAATTCGACCGCCGGCTGATATCGCAAGCGCTGACGAATGTGCTGAAGAACGCCAGCGAGGGGATCGACGCGCTGGAATCGAGCGAGGGAGGAGGCAAGATTTTGGTCGTCTTGCGGGTCGACGCCGAAGGCTTCGCTCGGATCGGCGTCAGCGACAATGGCAAGGGATTTCCGGCCGAGGATCGCCACAAATTGGTCGAACCCTATGTGACCACGCGCGCCGAGGGCACAGGCCTCGGCCTGCCGATCGTCATGAAGATATTCGAGGACCATCGCGGCGGCGTCGAGTTGCTCGACGGCTTGCCGCGCCGCGACGGCGGCCACGGCGCTCAAGTCTTGATGAAGCTGCCCATTCGGCTTGAACAAGCGCCGGCCGACGGTTCGCCCGCCGAAAGCCCTCCCAAGGAATCCCTTCCCAATTCAGCCAGGTCGTTCTGATGCCCGCTGATATCCTGATCGTCGACGACGAAGACGACATTCGTGAACTCGTCTCGGGCATTCTCTCCGACGAAGGGCACGGCACGCGCCTGGCGCGCAATTCCGACGAGGCGCTGGCCGCGATCGAAGCGCGCCGGCCGCAACTCGTGCTGCTCGACATCTGGTTGCAAGGCTCGCGGCTGGACGGCCTGCAACTGCTGGAGATCATCAAAGAGCAGCACCAGAACGTGCCGGTCGTGATGATTTCCGGCCACGGCAACATCGAGACCGCCGTGACCGCGATCAAGCTCGGCGCTTACGATTTCATCGAAAAGCCGTTCAAGGCGGATCGGCTGATCCTGATCGCTGAGCGCGCGCTGGAGACGTCCCGGCTCAAGCGTGAAGTGAACGATCTGCGCGCCCGCGCCGGCGCGGTCAATCGCATGGTCGGGACTTCCTCCGCGATCGCGAACCTCAAGCGAATCGTCGAACGGCTCGGCCCGGCGAATTCGCGCGTGCTCATTTCCGGTCCTGCGGGGACGGGCAAGGAATTGACCGCGCGGCTTATCCACGCGCATTCCGTGCGCGCCGAGGGTCCGTTCGTCGTTCTCAACGCGCCGACGATCACACCGGAGAACATGGAGAGCGAGCTGTTCGGCATCGAGGCGGGCCCCGAGCGGTCGCGGCGCGTGGGCGCGCTGGAAGAGGCGCACGGCGGCACGCTCTATCTCGACGAAGTCGCCGATATGCCGCTGGAGACGCAGGCGAAAATCCTGCGCGTGCTCGTCGACCAGAATTTTCAGCGCGTCGGCGGATCGGCGCGCGTCCATGTCGACGTCAGGATCATCTCCTCGACGAGCCGCGACCTCGCCCAGGCGATCACCGACGGGCAGTTCCGCGAGGATCTCTTCCACCGTCTCTCGGTCGTGCCGATTCGCGTTCCCTCGCTCGCCGAACGGCGCGAGGACATTCCCGAACTCGTCCAATATTTCATGGAACAAGTCGCAGCGACCATGGGCGTGCCGCCACGGCGCATCGCCAGCGACGCGATGGCGGTGCTGCAATCGCACGACTGGCCAGGCAACATCAGGCAGTTGCGCAACAATATCGAGCGGCTGATGATTCTGGTGGCGGGCGATCCGGAGGCGGAAATCACCGCCCCGATGCTGCCTTCCGAAGTCGGCGCCCTGGTGCCGGCCATTCCCACGGGCGTCGGCGGCGAAAAATTGATGAGCATCCCGTTGCGCGAGGCGCGCGAAGTGTTCGAGCGCGAATATCTGATCGCGCAAATCAACCGCTTCGGCGGCAATATCTCCCGCACCGCCGAGTTCATCGGCATGGAGCGCTCGGCTTTGCATCGCAAGCTGAAGTCGCTCGGCGTCGATTAGACCCGAAGCCCCCGATCGAGATTGCGATGTCCCGCCTCGCCTATGTCAATGGCCGTTACGTTCGCCTCGCCGAGGCGGCCGTCTCGATCCAGGATCGCGCGTTCCAGTTCGGCGACGGCGTTTACGAGGTTTGCCAAGTCCAAGGCGGCGCGCTGATCGACGAGACGCGCCATCTCGCGCGCCTCGAAGCCTCGCTCAGGGCCTTGCGCATCGCCGCTCCCGTCGGCCCGGCGGCGCTGCGCCGCATCCTGCGCGAAGTCGTGGCGCGCAATCGCGTGCGCGACGGCCTCGTCTATATCCAGATTTCGCGCGGCGTCGCCCGCCGTGATCACGGCTTTCCCGCCGGCGCCGTTCCGCCTGGCCTCGTCGTCTCGGCCAAATCGATCGACCCGCGGGTCGGCGAAGCGAACGCCAGCCGCGGCGTAAGCGTCATCAGCCTGCCCGACGAACGCTGGGCGCAGCCGCATATCAAGACATTGCAGCTGTTGCCGAATGTTTTGGCGAAACAAGCCGCGCGCGAGGCCGGCGCCTATGAGGCCTGGTTCGTCGATTCCGCCGGCTTCGTCACCGAGGGCGCTTCGACCAACGCCTGGATTGTCGCCGAGGACGGCGCGCTCGTCACGCGGCAGACCGATCGGGCGATCCTGCGCGGCGTGACGCGGTCGACTTTGCTCGAGGTCGCCGCGCGCGAAGGATTTTCGTTGCAGGAGCGTCCTTTTTCGCTCGAAGAGGCCTATCGCGCGCGCGAAGCGTTCTTTTCCAGCGCGACGACGATCGCCATGCCGGTCGTCGCCATCGACGGCCGGACGATCGGCGACGGCCGCCCGGGGCCGTTGACGCTCGCGCTGCGCCGCAAGTTCCATGACGTCGCGCAACGCAGTTAAACGATTTTTCCACGCTTTCTCGGCGCGCGGATGGCGCGCGCGCGCGAAGATGCTATAGCTTCGGGCGGGTTCGCGCGGGGCGGGGCGCGTCGAGCCGGAACAACGAAATGGCCGCGCCAAGCGGCCCAACTCTAAAGTGGGGTAAACTCATGCCTAGCGAAAAGACGCAGAATTTGCAGGACACGTTCCTGAATCATGTGCGCAAGACCAAGACTTCCGTCACGATCTTTCTCGTCAACGGCGTAAAATTGCAGGGCTTCGTGACCTGGTTCGACAATTTTTGCGTTCTGTTGCGGCGCGACGGCCATTCGCAGCTCGTTTACAAGCACGCGATCTCGACCATCATGCCCGCGAGCCCGATCACCATGTTCGAGGCGGTGGAAGAGGGCGCGGACCAACATTGAGAGCCCATTGACCCAGTTCGGCGCCGGGGAAGGCCTCGGCAAACGCGAAGAGGCGGTCGCGGCCCATACGCGAACGCTGGTCGTTTGTCCCTATTCGACTTCGCGCGGCGCGCTTGCCGAGCGCGCGAGCGCGCGCAGCCCGGAGGCGCGGCGCGAGGAGGCGGTCGGCCTTGCGCTCGCCATCGATCTCAACGTCGTCAATTCGACGCTCGTCGCGTTGAGCGAGATCCGTCCAGCGACCTACCTCGGCAAGGGTAAGGTCGCCGAACTCGCGGAGCGCGCGAAGGGCGAGGAAATCGACCTCGTGGTGATGGACTGCGCGCTTTCGCCGGTGCAGCAGCGCAATCTCGAGAAGGAGTTCAAGGCCAAGGTCATCGACCGCACCGGCCTGATCCTGGAGATATTCGGGCGCCGCGCGCGCACCGCCGAAGGCGCGCTGCAGGTCGAGCTGGCGCATCTTAACTATCAGAAATCGCGGCTGGTGCGCTCCTGGACGCACTTGGAGCGCCAGCGCGGCGGCTTCGGCTTCCTCGGCGGCCCCGGCGAAACGCAGATCGAGACCGACCGCCGGCTCATCGAGGAGCGCATGATCCGCATCGAGCGCGATCTCGAAAAGGTCAAGAAGACGCGCGCGCTGCATCGCGCCAGCCGCGCCGAGGTTCCCTATCCGATCGTCGCGCTTGTCGGCTACACCAACGCGGGCAAGTCGACCTTGTTCAACCGCCTGACGCGCGCCGAGGTCGTCGCGGCCGACATGCTGTTCGCCACGCTCGATCCGACGATGCGGCTCATCAGGCTGCCGCACGGCGGCGCAGCGATCCTCTCCGACACCGTGGGATTCATCTCGGACCTGCCGACGATGCTGATTTCGGCGTTCCGCGCCACGCTCGAAGAGGTGCGCGCCGCCGACGTCATCATCCATGTCCGCGACATCGCCCACGCCGATACCGAAGCCCAGGCGAAGGACGTCGAGGCGATCCTCGCAGAACTCGGCGTTGCAGGCGCCGCGGATAAATTGATCGAGGCCTGGAACAAGCTCGACAAGCTCGATGCCGACCATCGCGCCGCCCTCGCGCTGGGACAGGGCGAAGGCGCGCCGATCGCCGTTTCCGCGCTGACCGGCGAGGGCATCGACAAGCTGCTCGCCGCCATCGAGACGCGCCTGGCGCGCGGGCGCTCGCTGATCGACCTCGACCTCGAGGCCGCCGACGGGCAGGGGCTGCACTGGCTCTACCAGCACACCGAAGTGATGGCGCGCGAGAACGCCGAAGACGGCCATGTCCATGTGACCGTGCGCGTGCCGCCGGACAAGGTCGCGCGGGTGAAGCGGCGGTTCGCGGGGGCGCGCGGGTAGGGTGTGCGCCCCTTTCCCCTCGCGGGGGAAGGCGGCCCTCGCGTCAGCGAAGGCCGGATGAGGAGGGTCGCGCGTAAGCGCGCCGGTTGCCGACTCCGCCTGGCTTGACCCGGCGCCGTGAAGCCATGTTAGCCTCGCTCGCGCGGCCGCAGGCCGGTTCGCGGCGCTGCGCGTGCGAGAACCCGACGGGGAGTGCGCGTCCATGAAGAAACTGACGGTCAACGGCGTCGTGCGCGATTTCGACGTCGAACCGGACACGCCGCTTCTCTGGGTCATCCGGGACACGCTCGGGCTGACGGGCACGAAATTCGGCTGCGGGATCGCCGCTTGCGGCGCCTGCACGGTGCTGATCGGCGACGAGGCCGTGCGCTCGTGTTCGGTCCTGGCCGCCGATCTCGACGGCGCCGTCGTCACCACCATCGAAGGGCTCTCGCGGGATCGCGGCCATCCGCTGCAACAGGCCTGGATCGCCGAGCAGGTTCCCCAATGCGGCTATTGCCAGTCCGGGATGATCCTCGCCGCCGCGGCGCTGCTCAAGGCCAATCCGAAGCCGAGCGACGCCGACATCGACGCGGCGATCACCAACATCTGCCGCTGCGGAACCTATCCGCGGGTGCGCGCGGCGATTCACAAGGCGGCGGAGGCGATGCGATGAGGCTCCGTCCTTCGCGGCGCGCGGTGCTGATCGGCGGCGGCGCGCTCGGCCTTCTCATCGGCGTCGGCGCCTGGCGCCTCAGCAGGAAGCGCGCTTCGCTCGCCGGAACGCTCGACGCCGACGGCGCCTTTCTGCACGATTGGATCCACGTCGGACGCGACGGCGTCGTGACGCTGCGCACTGGCCTTTCGGAAATGGGGCAGGGCGCCTTCACCGGCGTCGCGACGCTGGTCGCCGAAGAGCTCGGCTGCCGGCTCGAGGCGATGCGGGTCGAGACCGGCCCCGCCTCGGACGCTTTCAAGAACATCGCCGTCGGACGCGACGCGCTGGCGCCGAATCATGGCTTCGCCCAGGGCGAGCCCTCCGGGCTTACGGGCGCCGTGATCGATTTCGTCGCCGAGGCGGCGACGATGCAGATCACTGGGGGCTCGTCGACGATCGTCGACCGGTTCACGCGGGCGCGTCGGGCCGGCGCGGCGGCGCGGGCGATGTTGACCCAAGCGGCGGCGCGCCGGTGGGGCGTCGAGCCCGCGCAATGCGCGGTCCGGGACGGCGCCGTCGTTCACGCCGCCTCGAAGCGCAGCGAAAACTTCGGCGACCTCGCGCTCGACGCCGCCAAGGAGACCCCGCCGGCGACGATCGCGTTGAAGCCGCGAGAAGAATGGACGCTGATCGGGGCGCAAACGACCGCCCGCGTCGACATCCCGGAAAAGATCGACGGCTCGGCGAAATTCGGCGCCGACGTGCGCCGGCCGGGCATGCTGTTCGCGGCGATCGCCCATTGCCCGACCTTCGGCGGCGAGTTGAAGAGCGTCGACGAAGCCGCCGCGAGCGGGATGCCCGGCGTCGTCAAGATCGTTTCCCTGCCGAGCGCCGTCGCCGCGGTCGCCGACTCGACCTGGCGCGCCAAGCGCGCGCTCGCCGCGCTGAAGATCGTCTGGGACGCGGGACCGGCCGCCGCGCTCGACAGCGCCGCGATCGCGGGGTCGTTCGCCCAGGCGATCGAGCGGGCGGGCAAGGCGGAAGCCGAAGGCGATTTCGCCGCGGCCTACGGGAGCGCGCCCAAGAAACTCGTCGCCGACTATTCGCTACCCTATCTCGCCCATGCGACGATGGAGCCGATGAACTGCACGGCCGAGGTCGGCGCCGATTTCGTCGAGGTCTGGGCGCCCACGCAGGCGCAGAGCGACGCCGTCGCCGCCGCCGCCAAGGCGGCCGGGGTCGGCGCGGACAAGGTGCGCTTGCATACGACTTATCTCGGCGGCGGTTTCGGCCGGCGCCTCGAATCCGACACGGTCGCCGAGGCCGTGAGGCTGGCCAAGGTCGTCGGCAAGCCCGTGCAGGTCCTGTGGTCGCGCGAAGAGGACATCCAGCATGATTTCTACCGCCCCGCCGCGCTGGTGCGCGCTGAAGGCGGCCTCGATGCGACGGGGCGCCCGACCGCGCTGCGTTTCGCCATCGCGAGCCAGTCGATCCTCGCGCGCGTCTATCCGGCGATGACCTGGATCGGCCCGGACGCCACGCAAGTCGAGGGCGCCGTCGGCGCGCCCTACGCGATCTCCGGCAAACGCGTCGACGTGATTGCGGTCGACAACGCGGTTCCCGTGGGCCCCTGGCGGTCCGTCGGTCACTCCATCACCGCCTTCGCCAAGGAGAGTTTTATCGACGAAATGGCGCATGAAGCCGGCGCCGACCCGCTCGCCTTTCGACTGGCGATGCTCGCCGACGAGCCGCGCTTCGCCGCGCTGTTGAGGCTGGCGGCTGACAAAGCCGGCTGGGGGACATCTCTCGGGGCGGGGCGGGGGCGCGGGATCGCGCTGCACGCTTCGTTTCAGAGCGCGGTCGCAGAGATCGTCGAAGTCTCGATCGGCGCCGCAAACGCGCTCAGGGTCGAGCGCGTGATCGCCGCGGTCGATTGCGGAACAGTCGTCAATCCCGACATCGTGCGCGCGCAGATCGAGGGCGCGATCGTCTTCGCCCTGTCGGCCGCCTTGTTCGGCAAGATCACGATTCGCGGCGGTCGGGTCGAGCAGCAGAACTTTCCCGACTACGACGTCGTGCGCTTAGCCCAGGCGCCGCGCGTCGAAGTTCACCTCGTCGACAACGCCGAACCGCCCGGCGGCGTCGGCGAACCCGGCGCGCCGCCGCTCGCCCCCGCGCTCGCCAATGCGATTTTTGCCGCGACCGGCAAGCGTCTGAGGTCGCTGCCGATCGTCGATTCCGGGTTCACGGCGTAGGCGGGGGAGGGCCATGGCGCTGGATCTGAAGAGCCGGCCGAACCGGATTCCCTGGCCGCCGCTGATCGTCGTGGGAGCGGCTGCGCTGGCGTTCCTGGCTCAGCGCACTTATCCCGTGGGCCTGGGCTTAGGGTCCGGCGCGCGCTGGCTCGGCTGGGCGTTGATCGCGGTGGGCGTCGGCCTCGACCTTTGGGCGATCGCGACCCTCTCGCGCGCTCGCGTCAACATCCTGCCGCACCGCGCGGCCGAAGGCCTCGTCACCAGCGGACCCTTCGCCTTCACGCGCAATCCGATCTATCTCGGCAACACCGCCGCGCTCATCGGCGTCGGCGGGGCGGCGAATTCTCTCTGGTTCGTCGTCGGCGCGCTCGTCGCGGCCAAGCTCGTCGAGGTTCTCGCCATCCGGCGAGAGGAGACGCATCTGGCGCTTCGGTTCGGGAGTCGATGGGTCGACTACGCGGCGCGCACGCCGCGCTGGCTCGGCCTGCCTTCGGCGGCGCGCCGGGGCCCAGGCGAGGGGGCGGCTTAACCGCACGGCAATTGCGCCAGCCGGCTTTGGCGCACCTTAACCGAGAGGGTTGCCCCCGCTCGTGGAGAGCGTCTCAGGCGCGCTCGCTCGGCGCGAGCGCCCGGCCGAAAAGATCGCGCCTCATCAAGGCGCAGGGTGTGCCATTGCGCTGGATCGTCTCGACGGTTCTCCAACCATTGCGGGCGTAAAGTCGCTCTGCGGCGCGCGTGTAAAGCCACAGGGGCGAGATCGACGCGGCGCGGCATTCCTCTTCCACCGCGGCGATCAGATGAGCGGCGTGACCTCGCCCCCGCGCGGCGGGCAAGACAAAGACGCCGGCGAGCCACGGGGACAGATCGGGGCGTTCGTCGAGATCGCTCGCCGCCAAACTGGCCGTGCCCACGGGTTGACCGTCGGCGAGCAGAATGAAGGTCCTGGGCATGAGGCGGGCCGTAACCGATTGCCGCACGGCGTCGAGCGTCTGTTCAAAGGAATGACCGTCGCGACGCCACCATTCGTCCCATAGCCAGCGCGCGACCTCGGGAACGAGATCGGATCGCTCGGAGGTCGACACGACCGATATTTCCATGCGCAAAACTATAACGCCGACCGGGGGCGTTCGCAGCGCTCACCGTGATGCGACTATGTGAAGAAACGCGATCGAGGCGCGACAATTCGCGAAGCCGAGATCGTTGCGCGAATGCTCGCGGGCATTTATCCACGCGCCCGCGCCTCGCGAAATCCGCGCCGGCGCCGACGGAAGGAAGCCAGCCTTGATTTCGCGCCGTGGACTTCTCTTGAGCTGCCTTCTCGCGGCTCCGGCCGCGGCGAGCCTGAAGGCTCGCGCGCAATCCAATCTCGACGCCATTCGAGCCGGCCTTGCCGATCTCGAAAGAGTTCATGGCGGCCGCCTCGGCGTTTGCCTGCTCGATGTCGCGACCGGCCGTCGGATCGAGCATCGCGCGGACGAGAGATTCGCCATGAGCAGCACCTACAAGCTCCTCGCCGCCGCGTTCGTTCTGGCGCGCGTCGACCGCAGGGAAGATACGCTCGACAGGCGCATTCCCTATTCGAAAGACGCGCTGGTCAGCTATTCCCCGATCACGGAAAAGCATGTCGACGATGGCGGCATGACGCTCGGCGAAGTCTGCGAAGCGGCGGTGACGCTGAGCGACAACACCGCCGGAAATCTCATTCTCGAGAGTTTTGGCGGACCGGCGCAGTTCACCCAGTTCGCGCGCGCGCTTGGCGACGACGTGACGCGCCTCGATCGCGTCGAAACGGCTTTGAACGAGGCGAAGCCCGGCGATCCTCGCGACACGACGACGCCGGCGGCGATGGCGAATAATCTCAACAAGCTCGTTCTGGGAGACGCGCTGTCCGCGCGGTCCCGCGATCAACTGTCGGCGTGGATGGTCGCGAACAAGACCGGCGACAAGCGATTGCGGGCGGGCATTCCCGGGGGCTGGCGCGTCGGCGACAAGACGGGGTCGGGAGGGCATGCGCAGACCAACGACATCGCCGTCATCTGGCCGCCCGGCCGCGGCCCGATCGTCGTCACCGCCTATTACGCGGAGTCCCCCGAGCCGGACGATGTGCGCAATGGCGTTCTGGCCGAAGTCGCGAGGCTGGCCGTCAGAATGTGAGGGCGCAGCGCGAACTGAGCTTACAGCGCACGTAACGCTCGACGCTACGAGTTCTCTGCGGCGGCCGCCGAGCGGAGGCAAGCCAAGCGGCTCGTCAGCGTCCCGCATAGGTCGGCAGCCAGCCGCCCGGCGGCGCGAGGTCGAGGCGGTCCGGATGCGTCGAGGCCCGCCCCGACAGGAGGACGATCTCGCCTCGGTAGGCCCACACGCGCAGGTCGGTCCACAGGCGCGCGCCATCGACCTCCAGCCAAGGCTTGGCGATCCGTTTCTGCGCGACGTAGCCTTCGCCGCGTTTTAGCAGGCGGCGCAGGCGCGCGCGCCCGACCACGGCGCTATCAAGCAGTCCGCGTCCGGCGAAACCGTGCAGCGGCTTGAACACGAAGTCGCCCTTGGCTTGCGCCAGCATGTCCACGTTGTCGGCGCGCAACAGGTGCGTCTGTGGCGCATGGGCGCTCAACATTCGCCGCTCCGCGGCGTTGATCGCGAGATCGTTGTCCCAATGCGGCAAGGACAGCCATTCCAGCAGCCGCTTGTCGCTGCGCGTCGCATAGGTGAAGGGATTGGGCGCGGCGTAGAGGCGCCCTGTCTCGTAAGCGCTTCGCAAAGCGGCGAAGTCGTCGGAGCGCCAGAAGAAATCCGTCGAGCGGTTGACGACGAAGGCGACCGGCCGCCCGTCGAACGTGAGGCGTTCGCCGTTCCAACTCGTCTCGGCGGGGCTTCCGAGTTCGGCCCGCCAGCCCCGCTCGCGGAAGAGATCGCGCAACAGAGAGAGTTCGCCGCGAAATTTTCCGGCGCGCAGAGAGTTGAGGTCGTCGAGGATGAGAAGCGCCTCCGCCGGACGTTCGCCGAAGAACGCCGTCGCCTCCCGCTCCACCATGTCCGCGAGGGTTTGGCGGAACGCGGCGATGGCGGGCGGCGGCGCGATCCCGTTCTCCTGCCGCAACCGCGCCGCCTCGTAGTAAAGCGCGTTGATGATCGCGGCGTACAGGAGGCCGGAGCCGTTGTCGTTGAACTCGATGAGCTCGAAGCCGCCCTCGGGCGGACAATGGAAATCCCAGGCGCTGAAAAAGCAGACCTCCGGGCGCCGCGCCTGCGCGATCGCGGGCGCTTGCCTCAGCGCCGCCGTCCGCCAGGCCTCGCGGCCGGTGACCGCGTCGAAGACGCGGATGAAGCCGGCGATTTCTCCGAGCATGGCGCTGGTGACGATCTGATGGCGCGGGGCGACCGAGAATTCCTCGGGCGCGGGCATTCCGGCCGCCCGCAGCGCCGCAAAGAACCGTTCGCGAGAAGTGGGCTCGAGGGTCAATCCCCCAACCTTTCCCCAGGGCTTGCGGCGACAGCGCACGGAACGGCCTGCCCTACAGGGTCTCTGCGGCGCTCGCCGAACAGAGGCGCGTTAAGCGCCGCGGCAGTGACGCGCCGCCGATATCAGACTTGCCGATCGCTTTCGATCACCGCGAGATCGACCGTGATTTCGTGCGCGAGGCGCTCCAGGGTTTTGCGCAAGTCGTCACTGGCGAGCTCGTCGGGCACGCGAAGTCGAGCGGCGGCTCGGAACATCGCGGCGCCCGAAAAGGGGGCGCCTTCAATGCTGCTGCTGAATTCTTCGATGTTGACGCCCAGCTGGGTCAAGGCCTGGGTCACTTCGCGGACGATGCCTGGGCGCTCATGGCCCACGACCTCCAGCTTGAACGTCTTGTGCGTTCGGTCCGCTTGGGGTTCCGAGCTCCGCTCGACCGCGATGCGAAGCCCGGCCGTCTCGAGATCGCGTAAGGCGGCCGTCAGGACGGCGATATTCGAATCGGGAACGCTGACGAGTAGAATCCCCGCGAACTCGCCCGCCAGACGCGCCAGACGGCTCTCCAGCCAGGTTCCGCCGGAAGCGGCCACTTTCTCCGAAATCGCACTCACCAGACCGGGTCTGTCGTGACCAATGAAAGTCAACACGATAGGCGTCGTCATGCCCGACTCCGAGAGGATGCAAGCCAATGCTGATCCGCGATGGTGCTCCGGCGCGACCGAGGCGCGCGCGGTCGACACTAACAGCGCCTTCTCCAAGCTGAAAGCCCCGAGACACGTTCGGGTCCGACGCAATTCTGTGACGGTTTGAGCATTCCTGACGCGTTCGAGGGGCCGGAGCATGTTTGCGATGAATCGCCGGACGTGCGGCCGTCTGGACGCCGAGGACGACGGGAAGGAAGCCGAGGCCCATCGCGCGCAGCCACGCGCGCTTTTCGCTCGCCGCGAAAGCGACATAGACCTCGGCCCACCGGCGCGGCGAATGATCGTCGTCGCTGTCGAAGCCTGCCGAGCCGAGCCAGTCCTGCCACGCGAGATCACGGCTGTCGCGAATCCCGAGGCGCCGCTATTCCCGAGAGTTGACGAGAAACAGGCCGCCTAGCGACCAGAACGCCTGGCCGCCGAGGCTCTGCTCACCCTCCTGAGCGACGAGGATCATTTTGCGGCTGGCGTTGGTCAGCTCGGTCGCGGCGACGAGGCCGACAAGGCCGCCTCCTGCGACAATGACATCGGAGTCCTCCGCCATATCGGCCCTCTCAACACGGCGTTTCGCGGCTGTGCATGTGTGGACGATGGCGGGGCGTTTGGCCAGTTCGCGGCGGGCTGTCCCGTGCAAACTCACGGCGTCGACGCTGGCCGGCCGTGCGCCGTTCGGCGACGGCGGCCAATTGCCGCACAGCGTTGACAAAAGTCCGACATTTTGCGAGTTTGGCATGTTAGCGCTGCCGGCGCCCCGGGGGGATCCATGCCATTCGTGAATGTCCGCATCGTCGAAGGGGTCTCCGACGAGGCCAAGTCGCGCATCGCCAAATCGGTCGCCAAGGCGATCTCCGGAGAAACCGGCATCGCCTTGCAGTCGATCTGGGTCGTCTTCGAAGACGTCCGCGCCGCAGAATGGTTTGTCGGCGAACGTTCCGTCGCCGAGATGAAGCGGGGCGAGCCTTCCTAACGGGCGTGCGACGCGAAAACGGGAAACGCCTGGCGAGCAGGCGTCGAGTGGTCAATTACACCAGGAGGAAACGTGATGAAGAGTTCAGTAGCGATTGTCGCATTGGCGGTGGCGTTGAGCGCCGCGGGCGGCGCGCAGGCCGACACGCACACCAAGAAGATCGCCTTTTCCAATAATTACGCCGGCAATTCCTGGCGTCAGGCGATGCTCAAGAGCTACGACCTCGTGACCAAGAAGGCGGTCGCGGACGGGGTCGTGGCGGCCGCCGACGTCTTCACCACCGCCGACAAGGAAGTGCCGACGCAGGCCGCGCAGATACAAAATCTCATCCTGCAAGGCTACGACGCCATCGTCATCAACGCCTCTTCGCCCGACGCGCTGAACGGCGCGATCAAGCAGGCCTGCGACGCCGGCATCGTCGTCGTCTCGTTCGACGGCATCGTCACCGAGCCTTGCGCCTACCGCGTCGTCGTCGACTTCAAGGACATGGGCAAGCAGGAAGTCGTCGAGATGGCGAAGTTCCAGCCCAAGGGCGGCAACCTCTTGGAGATCCGCGGCCTCGCCGGCACCTCGATCGACGACGCGATCCACGCCGGCATCCTCGAGGGCGTGAAGGAACATCCAGAGTTCAAGATCGCCGCTTCGGTGACCGGCGACTGGGACCAGACGACCGCGCAGAAGGCGGTCGCGACGGTGCTGCCCTCGCTGCCGCCGATCGTCGGCGTGGTCGACCAGGGCGGCGACGGCTACGGCGCGGCGCAGGCCTTCGCCGCGGCGGGCCGGCCGCGTCCGACCATTATCATGGGCAACCGCCAGGACGAGTTGCAATGGTGGAAGGAGCAGAAGGAGAAGGACGGCTACAAGACCTGGTCGGCCTCGATCGCGCCGGGCGTTTCGACGCTCGCCTTCTGGGTCGCGCAGCAGGTGCTCGATGGGAAGAAGAACATCCCGCACGACCTGTTGGTTCCCTACCTCGCCTTCACGCAGGCCGATTTCGAGGCCGCATTGCCGAACATCGCGAAGGGCGGCGTCGCCAGTCACGAATATACCCAGGCCGACGCGATCGCGGCGATCAAGGCGAACATGAAGTAGCCGCTTCGGCCATCAAGGAGCCCGGCGGGCGTTGCAGATGACTTTTGAGCCCATGGCGAACGCCGGCGCGAAACTAGTGACTTTGGACGGCGTCGAGAAATCCTTCGGCGCCGTCCGCGCCCTCGACGGCGTCAGTCTCGACGTCGGCGCGGGCGAATGCGTAGGCATCGTCGGCCACAACGGCGCCGGCAAGTCGACGCTGATGCATATCCTGGTCGGCGGCGTCGCGCCCGATCGGGGCCGCATCGAAATCGGCGGCGAGGAGCAGCGCGCCTATTCTGCGACGCGCGCAAAGTCGCTGGGCATACGCTGCGTGTTTCAGGAGCTTTCGCTCTGCCCCAATCTGACGGTCGCGGAGAACGCGCGCGTCTTTCACCCGGCGATCCGCGGCTTCAATTGGCGCCGGCGCGCGGGCGCATTGATCCTCGACAAGCTCGACGAGATCTTCCCGGGCCACGGCGTCGCCGCGTCCGATTTCGTGCAGACGCTTTCGATCGGCCGCCGGCAGATGGTGGAGATCGCCCGCGCCTTCACCGTCTCGGATACGCCCGCGCGGCTGGTCATCCTCGATGAGCCGACCTCCTCGCTCGACGAGCACACCGCCGGGCAGTTGCTCGCCTACATCCGTCGCTCGGTCGGCGCCGGCCTCGGCTGCACGCTGATCTCGCATATTCTCAACGAAGTGCTGAAAACCTGCGACCGCATCGCGGTGATGCGCGACGGCAAGGTCGTCGTGGTCGACGAGGCCGAGGCTTTCGACCGCGAGCGCCTGATCGGCGCCATGGGCGGGGTCGAGGCGCACGTGCCGCATGAGCCGACGGCCTCGCGCGCGGGCGCCGCGAGCGAAGCGCCGATCCGCGTGCGCATCCGTCCCGACCGCCAGCCCGACGCGACCGAGTTGATCGCCCGCGAGGGCGAGATCGTCGGCCTCGCCGGGCTCGCCGGCCACGGCCAGACCGATGCGCTGCTCACCGCCTTCGACGCGGCGAGCCATCGCCGTGCGGGCGCCGAGGTGAACGCGCCGGTGGCGCTGGTCGCAGGCGACCGCCAGTCCGACGGCATTTTTCCGCAATGGTCGATCGCGCAGAACATCGGGGTGCGCTCGTTCGCGCGCTTTCGCGTCGGCCCGTTGCTGTCGCTGCGGCGCGAGGCCGAATTCGCCAACATGTGGCGCGAGCGCATCAAGATTCGCACACCCGACGTCGGCGCCAACATTCTCTCGCTCTCCGGCGGCAACCAGCAGAAGGCCTTGTTCGCGCGCGCGCTCGGTTCGGACGCGCGGATCGTGCTGATGGACGATCCGATGCGCGGCGTCGATTACGGCACCAAGCTCGAGGTTTACGACCTCGTGCGCGAGGAGGCGCGCGCCGGGCGGACATTCCTTTGGTACACGACGGAGACCGAAGAATTGAAAAATTGCGACCGGGTCTACGTGTTCCGCAACGGAGCGATCGTCGCGCATCTAAGACGCGACGAAGTGACCGAGGGGCGCGTCATCCACTCTTCGTTCGCCGGCCCGCACTGACATGCAACCCACCGCTACGAGCGCCCTCGAGACAAATCGCGCCAACCCCTCCGCGCGCCGGCTGGAAGTCCGACGCATCTCGCGCGCGCTGCTGCCGGCCCTGTCGCTCATCCTCGTGCTCGCGGCGATCACCTGGCTCAACCCTCGCGTGATCAGCTATTTCGGCTTCACGCTGATGCTCAACTACGCGATCCCGATCGCGCTGGCGACGATCGCGCAGATGTTCGTCATGACCGGCAATGACATCGACCTGTCGATCGGCACCTACGTCGGCTTCGTCTGCTGCGTCGCTGCGACCTATCTGCACGATGCGCCGCTTTTGGGCGTCCTGGCGCTCGCCGGCTGCGTCGCGGTCTACGCGCTGATCGGCGCGCTGGTGCAGTGGCGCAATCTGCCCTCGATCGTCGTCACGCTCGGTATGAGCTTCGTCTGGCAGGGCCTGGCGGTGTTGCTGCTGCCCAAGCCCGGCGGCACGGCGCCGAATTGGCTCCAGGCGATCATGGGCTTCAAGCCGCCCTACGTGCCGTTGCCGATCCTCGCGGCGATCCTGGTCGCGGCGATAGGCCATTTCGGGCTGATGCGCACGTCCTACGGCGCGATCCTGCGCGGGACGGGCGGCAACGCGACGGCGATCGGGCGGGCCGGCTGGTCGCTCCTCAACGCGAAGACGACGCTGTTCGCGCTCGCCGGAGTTTTCGGCGCGCTCTCCGGGCTCGCGCTGGTCGGCATCACCCGCTCGGCGGACGCCAACATCGGCAACGGCTACACTCTGCTCTCGATCGCCGGCGTGATCCTCGGCGGCGGCGAATTCGTCGGCGGCGTCGTCTCGCCGATCGGCGCGGTGATCGGCGCGTTGACGCTGACGCTCGCCTCCACGCAGCTGCTGGGATTCCTGCGCATCCCGCCGGACTGGCAGGTCGCGGCCAACGGCGCGATCCTCGTCATCGTGCTGGCGGCGCGCGCGCTCATCAGCCAGAAGGAAACAGAGCGATGAGCGCCGCGCTCGCAAGACTCAGTCGGTGGCCGTGGATCTGGTCGTTCGTCGGCGCGGTGCTGGTCTGGCTCGGCGCGATCGAGTTCACCGGCGGCTACGGCGCCGGGGGCATGCTGACCGCCGCGTTGTCGCTCGCCGTGTTCACGGTGATCGTCGGCGTCGGGCAGATGTTCGTCATCACGCTCGGGCCGGGCAACATTGACCTTTCGCTGCCCGCCAACATCGGCCTCGCCAGCGCGGTGGCGATGAAGACGATGGGCGGCGAGGATTCCTTGGTCGCGCTCGGGCTCGCCGCCGCGCTCGGCTGCGGCCTCGCGGTCGGCGTCGTCAACTATTTGCTGATCCGGGCGCTGCGCATTCCGCCGATCATCGCGACGCTCTCGGCGAGCTTCGTCATCCAGTCGGTCGACATCAGCTACGGGCGCGGCCTGCAGATCAAACCGCCGCCGGGCTTCGCCGACTTCACCAACATCCAGTTCTCCGGCGTGCCGCTGCTGGCGGTCCTGGTCCTCGCCTTCGCGATCGCCGCCGGGATCGTATTGCATCGCACGGTTTACGGCCGCTCCGTGCTGGCAATCGGGCAGAACATCCGCGCCGCCAGGCTCGCCGGCGTCACGGTCGAGCCGATCCGCTTGGCCACCTACGGGCTCTGCGGCGCGCTCGGCGGCCTCGACGGCGCGCTGCTCGCCGCCTATTTCCGCGGCGCCAACGTCGACATCGGCAACGAATATCTGCTGCTCTCGATCGCCGTTGTGGTGATCGGGGGCACCTCGGTCGCCGGCGGCAAGGCCAACCTTCCCGGCGTCTGGGGCGGCGCCTTGTTTCTCGTGCTGTTGCAGACGATGCTCAACACCTTCGGCGTCAGCGCGGGGCTGCGCCTCGTGCTCACGGGCGCAGTCATCATCGGCGTGATCGTCGCGGCGGGGGGCGAAGCGCGCGGGCGCTAGCCCATGAACGGCTCGACATGCGGCTTCACCCGCGTTCGAAGGGCGTAGAGCGACGTGCTGGCCGTCAGAAACAACGTGTGAAAATCCGCTCCGCCCCAATGAAGGTTCGCCACGACTTCGGGGACCGCGATCCGCCCCGCCAGTTCGCCGGAATCGGAATATATCCACACGCCGCCGGGGCCGGTGCACCAGACGTTTCCGTGCGCATCGCATTTCATGCCGTCCGGTCGCCCGGCTTCTTGCTCGGACGCCAGCCCTTCGGCGAAGAGTCGTCCGCGCCCCAACGACCCGTCGGCCGCGACGTCGTAGACGCGGATGAGCGCGCGTTCCGTATCGTTGACGTACAGCAGTCTTTCGTCCGGCGAAAAACACAGCCCGTTCGGCATCGCAAATTCATCGCGGGGAACGACGAGATGGAGCGCGCCGGTCGGGTCGAGGCGGAACACCCCCTGCCAACCCAATGCGCGGGGGCGTTCGACGCCGAACCCCGGCATGCGCCCGTACCAGGGATCGCTGAAATAGATCGACCCGTCCGAGCGGACGCAGACGTCGTTCGGGCTGTTGAGCTCCTTGCCCTCGAAATGCGACGCGAGGATCTCGCGCGCGCCGCCCGGCGTCTCGCGAACGAGGGAGGAGGTCGCGTGCTCGCAGACGATGAGATTCAACCCGGCGTCGTAAGTCATGCCGTTGCATTTGTTGGCGGGCCGCGAAACCTCATGGACGCCGTGGTCGGCGTCCCAGCGCCGTCTGACGTCGCCGGGCATGTCGGAGAACAGGAGATAGTGTCGCGTCGGATGCCAAATCGGCCCCTCCGTGAACAGGAAACCATCGGCCAGCTTTCGAACGGTTTCGTCGGCGTCGACGAGCGTCTCGAATTTCGGCGCCATCTTGCGATACGACATTGCGAACATCCCGATCGGCGGTGATTTTTTGGCAGCTTAGCATTCATGCGTTTCGCGGGAAACGAGGGAGTGATCGGCCGGCTGGCGCGACAATTGGGGTGGAGGGCTCGACGCGCGATGCGGTAGGATCGCGAACAATTCTTTGAGCCGCGGCGGCTGGCCGTCGGGGAGACATGCAACTGGAAACCGCCCTTTATCTTCCGGTCAAGCGACATCTGGAAAGCCTCGGTTACGCCGTCAAAGGGGAGGTCGGCGGCTGCGACCTCGTCGGCCTGAGCGAGGGCGATTGCCCTGTCGTCGTTATCGGCGAGATGAAGCTGGCCTTCACCTTCGAGTTGGTGCTGCAGGGCGTCGACCGGGCGGGCGTCGGCGACGAGGTCTGGCTTGCCGCGCGACTTTCGCCAAGCGGCAAGGGGCGCGAGAGCGATCCGCGTTTCCGCAACTTGTGCCGGCGGCTCGGCTTCGGGCTCCTCGGCGTGGCGGCGAGCGGCGAAGTCCATGTCCTGCTCAGCCCGGTCGCGCCGGCGCCGCGCCGCGATCCCAAGCGCCGATCGCGGATCGTCGAGGAGCATCGGCGCCGGCGAGGCGATCCCGCAGCGGGCGGCGGCTCGCGCCGGCCGATCATGACCGCCTATCGCCAGCAGGCGCTGATCTGCGCGGCGGCGCTCGCCAGCGGCCCGTTGCGCCCGCGCGATCTTAAAGGCCGAGCGCCCGATGCGCCGAAAATTCTGTTGCGCAACGTCTACGGCTGGTTCGACCGCTCCAGCCGCGGCCTTTACGTTCTGAACGAGGCGGGAAGGGCCGCCCTGCGGCAATGGCCGCAGGTGGGGTGATGTAAGGGGCGGGCTATTGGAAATGTTCGCCGCGGGCGACGATCGGCCGTAAACGAGGGAGACGCCCATGCAACGCAGAACATTGATCGCGGGCGCGGCGCTGCTCGGCGTCGCGCCGCTCGTCTCGAGGACGGCGGCCGGCGCAGGGGAAACGATCGCCAATCTTTTCGCGCAAACGCTCGGCGCGCATGATCTCGCGGCCTTCGCCGCCTTGTTCGCCGACGACTACGTCAACCACCAATCGAGCGCCGCCGCGCCGGCCCCGCCTCCCGGCGTCTCGCCAAAGGGCGCCACGGTCGCCTTCTTCGCGGCGCGGCTGAAAGGCCTGCCGGATTTGACGGTGACGATCGAGGCGATGCTCGAACAGGACGATCGCGTCGCCGCCAGCTTCGTTTATCAGGGCACGCACCACGGCGTCTTCTTCGGCGTCGCGCCGACCGGGAAGAGATTGCGGTTCACGTCCTGCGATATCTTCCGCGTCTCCGGCGGGCGGATCGCCGAACATTGGGGGATGGGCGACATCGCCGGCGTCATGGCGCAACTGAAGGGCTAGCGCGGGCGCCGCGGCGACCCGTCCTTTCGAGTCCAGACGAAAACAATTCGAAGCCAGATTCAACGTAAAAGGCGAGCGCCTCTAGACGAATGCTTGGAAGGTTCCTTCGGAAGCAATCTGGACGCCCGCCGCGTCGGCCGATTTGTCGCTTCTCTGCTCGCGACGACATTACAAATTGGTTATGTTCGTCTGGACGCGATCTTATTTAATCTTTGGAAAGGGGCCGGCTTCTAGCGTCCTCGATGAGGCGACTCGCCTCTGACCCACGAGGCGATTCGCCTCTCACCGACGAGGACATCATGAACGTTCCCCCAATGAGTTCGGCGCCCGCGTCCGCCAGTGTTCCCGCGCCCCAGACGGCGGCGGCGGCCAATGCGAGGGCCGCCGACGGCGACTATTTGGCGCCCAACATGCAGACCTCTCAAACCAAGGACTCGAACGGCGACTACAAGCCGACGGCCGCCGCCAGCTCTCCCGCCGCCACGAGTTCCAGCAACGTCCAGGCGGCGCTGACCTCGCTCACCAAGGGCGGCTGAGGACGATCCCCGCGCATCGACCGCGCGGCGGCGCTCGTCATCGGCCCGCGCGTTCGAGCCGCTTGGCCTCGTTCCACAATTCTTCCATTTCCTCGAGGCTCGCGTCCCCGGGCGCGCGCCCGTCGGCCGCGAGGCGCTCTTCGATATAGCCGAAACGGCGCTCGAATTTGGCGTTGGCGCCCCGCAACGCGCCTTCGGGGTCGACCGCCAGATGCCGCGCGAGATTGGCGACCGCGAACAACAGATCGCCGACCTCGCCCGCGACCTTGTCGGCGTCGCGCGCGTCGATTTCAGCCTCGATCTCATCCATTTCCTCGCGCAGCTTGGCGAGGACAGCGCGCGCGTCGTTCCAATCGAAGCCGACCTTGCCCGCCTTTTCCTGCAGTTTCAGGGCGCGCGTCAGCGCGGGCATGGCGATGGGCACGCCGGACAGCGCGCTCGCGCGGCTCTCGGGCTGCGCGCCCTGGGCGGCGCGGGCCTCGGCGCGTTCGCGCTTCTCGTCGGCCTTGATGCGGCCCCACAGCGCTTTGACGTCGTCGGGGGAAAGATCGCGCGCATCGGCAAAGACGTGGGGATGGCGGCGAATCAGCTTTGTCGTAATCGCCTGGACGACGTCGCCGAAGTCGAAACGCCCGATTTCTTCGGCCATGCGTGCATGAAAGACCACCTGCAACAGCAGATCGCCGAGTTCGTCGCGCAAGTCCGCGAAGTCGCCGCGTTCGATCGCATCGGCGACTTCATAGGCTTCTTCGAGCGTATAGGGGACGATGGTCGCGAAGGTCTGCTCGACGTCCCAGGGGCAGCCGGTCCCCGGCGCGCGCAGCGCGGCCATGATATCGATGAGGCGCTGGATGTCGCGCGAAGGCTGCATGAAGCGAATTCCCTCGCTGCGCCGAGTTGAAGCGTGAACTTCGCATGAGACCGGCGCCCGCGTTTGGCGAGTTGGCTCGGGACACGCGAACAGGAACGAGCCCGCCCGCCCCGAAAGGCGCGAGGCGGGCTCAGATCCCCAAGGAGAGCGTCAGAGCGAGATCGAAATGGCCTCGCGGCCCTTCGGCGTGTCGACGACGCGCATGTTCACATGCTGGCCCTCGGCCAGATGGGAAATGCCCGCCGGACCGAGGACGGAGATATGGACGAACACGTCCTTGCCGCCGTCGTCGCTCGCCACGAAACCGAAGCCTTTGGCGTCGTCGAACCACTTGACCTTGCCGCCGACGGCGACCGCGGTCGAGGGATCGGGCGCAACGCGGCGCGGGGGACGCGGCGCATCGCTGAACGAACGCTGTGGGCGCTCGACGATTCCGGCGGCGTCGACCTCGACGACGCGCGTCACCTGCGCGCCCTTGGCGCCGGCGCCGACCGTCACCTTGAGTTTGGCGCCGGCCGGGACGTTTTCGTGACCCGAGGCGTGCAAGGCGTTGGCGTGCAGAAAAGCGTCGCCCTGGCCGTTCGCCAATTCGACGAATCCGTAACCTTTGTCCGCCTTGAACCATTTCACGACGGCGTCGACCGTCGGTCCGCTGATCGCCGCGGAGGGCGCGCCGCCGCCGAGCGGCGGTCCGCCGAATCCGCTGTCAGGGGCGCCGCCGAAACCACGCGACGAACGCGGCTTCGGCTCGTAGGGCATCGGCCCGTCGTCGTCGAAACCGCGCTTGCGAGGCGCCCGAAAATCTTTACCCTTGCTCATGTGAAACTATTTCTCCGCCCGATAAAACCCCGAAGCCGTTTCCGCCTCTGTCGGAAACGAGCCCGCCGCATCGCCGACCGCCGGCGAAACCTCGCTGCGACGCGTCATCCGCGTCGAAAATTTTGGGGATAGGTGAAGGGCGTCCGCCCATGCGCACGTCGACAGCCCGTTCAAAGGCCGCGTCCCTCGCCAAGACAAAGCGAATAGCGCGCCCAAACGGCGTCGCAAGCGGCCCACACCCCCACCGCCCAATGTAGGGTCGGGGGAGAAACAAGACAAGTCGATCGCATCATCCAAACCTGCTCGGCCACATCGCACTGCGTTCAGTGGACCATGCGTTTTTAATTTAGCTCATCTTCTTCGCGTTCGCCAGACCAATTCCTAGGCGTTTGCGCGGATTTGTAAGCGCGCCGGCGCCGCTCTCGCATCGGGCCGGCGTTCTCGGCCGCAAGATCGAGCGGACGCGAGGCCAAGCGAAACCGAGGCGTTGTGCGCACGACCCTGGGTTCGATCCTTGCCGCGGAGGCCTTCAGCGTCCGCTTTGTTGGCTCGCACAGGGCGAAATGACGACAGTCTGGCCCTTGATCGACCCTGTTGTGGCGTAATCGATCGTGTTGAAAAGCGGGGCGCTATGGGTCTCGGCCTTCGTTTCGCCCGCGCTCGGATCGGAAAGCGCGGCCAGGGAGGGCGAGGCGGTCGCGGCGTAGCGCTCGGCGCCTTGACCGATCAACACGCAGGCGAGCGCGATCGCGACCGCAGCGACGGCTGTGTACTCGAGCTGCCTGATCCAGCCCAACCGATCGAAGCCCCAATTCATCGCAAACCCTCGCTTCGGGGCGCCGATCCCAGTCCGAGATGCGCAGAGCGTCGGCGTCCACGAGGAATTTACCGTTATTGGGGTAAACGAATCCTTGCCGAAGCGATTAAATATCGACGAGTTCGCGCGCCTGGGCCGCCCGATCCTGGATGAAGGCGAAGCGCGCCTCGGGTTTGGTCCCCATCAGACGTTCGACCGCGTCGGCCGTCTCCGCGCTCTCGTCCTCGAGGAGCGCGACGCGCAGCAGCGTGCGTTTGGCCGGGTCCATGGTCGTGTCGCGCAGATCGCGCATCGACATTTCGCCCAGGCCCTTGAAACGGCTGACGTCGATCGCGCCGCGGCCCGGAAAGCCCGACTTCAGGAGCTGCTCCTTATGCGCGTCGTCGCGCGCATAGAGCGACTTGCCGCCCTGCGTCAGCCGATAGAGCGGCGGCGCGGCGAGATAGAGATGGCCTTCTTCGATCAGCTTCGGCGTCTGACGATAGAAGAACGTGATCAGCAGCGAGGCGATATGAGCGCCGTCGACGTCGGCGTCGGTCATGATGATGATCTTGTCGTAGCGCAGATCGGCGGAGCGGTAGTGCGTTCCCGATCCGGCGCCGAGGGCCTGCATGAGGTCGGCGAGCTGCTGGTTCTGGGCGAGCTTGTCGCGCGTCGCCGAGGCGACGTTGAGGATCTTGCCGCGCAACGGCAGGATCGCCTGGCTCGCGCGGTCGCGCGCCTGCTTGGCCGACCCGCCCGCGGAATCCCCTTCCACGATAAAGAGTTCAGAGCCTTGCGCCGAAGTATTCGTGCAGTCCGCGAGCTTGCCCGGCAAGCGCAATTTGCGCACCGCAGTCTTCCGCGCGACGTCCTTCTCCATGCGGCGGCGCAGGCGCTCCTCGGCGCGCTCGATCGAGAAATCGAGCAGCTTGGCGGCCTGGCTCGGTGCGGCGGCGAGCCAGTGATCGAAGGCGTCGCGAACGACCGTTTCGACGATCCGCGAGGCTTCGGCGGTCTGCAGACGCCCCTTGTTCTGGCCCTGAAACTCCGGCTCGCGGATGAAGATCGAAATGAGCGCGGCGCAATTGGCCATCACGTCGTCCGTGGTCAGGGCGCTGGCGCGCTTGGCCTGGCCGATGCGCTCGGCGTGATCCTTTAGGCCGCGCAGCAGGGCGCCGCGCAGGCCCGCTTCGTGCGTGCCGCCGTCGGGCGTCGGAATGGTGTTGCAATAGGAATGGACGAAGCCGTCCTCGAGGGCTGTCCAGGCGACCGCCCATTCGACCGAGCCGTGTTTGCCTTCCTTTTCCACTTTGCCGGCGAAGACCTGGTCGACCACCAGTTCCTGACCCTCGATGTCGGCGGCGAGATAATCCTTCAGGCCGCCGGGAAAGCGAAAAACCGCCTCTGCGGGCACCTTGCCCTGCGGATCGAGCAAAGCCGGCGCGCAGCGCCAGCGGATTTCGACGCCGCCGAAGAGATAGGCCTTCGAACGCGTCATCCTGAACAGGCGCGCCGGCTCGAACTTGGCGTTGGCGCCGAAAATCTGCTCGTCGGGCAGGAAACGCACTTTGGTGCCCCGCCGGTTGGGCGCCTTGCCGACGATTTCGAGCTTGGTGACGGGATGGCCGCGCTCGAAGGCCTGGCGGTAAAGCGTCTGCCCGCGCGCCACCTCGACTTCGGTCCGCGCGGAAAGGGCGTTGACCACGGAGACGCCGACGCCGTGCAGGCCGCCCGACGTCTCGTAGGCGCCGCTGTCGAATTTGCCGCCGGCGTGCAGCTTGGTCATGATGATTTCGAGCGCCGACTTGCCGGGAAATTTCGGATGGGGGTCGACCGGCATGCCGCGCCCGTTATCGGTGACGCTGAGCCAGCCGCCGTCCTCCAGCGAGACTTCGATGAAGGTCGCATGGCCCGCCACCGCCTCGTCCATCGCGTTGTCGATCACTTCGGCGAAGAGATGATGCAGGCCGTTCGCGTCGGCGCCGCCGATATACATGCCGGGGCGACGGCGCACCGGCTCGAGCCCTTCGAGCACCTCGATCGAGGCGGCGGTGTATTCGGCTTCGCTCGGCGTCCCGGCGCGCCCGGCCGGCGTTCGGGTTTTTGCAGGAACGGGCTTGCGGCGCAACGCGGTCGCGCCGCCAAACAGGTCGTCGGTCATTCTTGGGTCTGGCGTCCGATTCGGTGAATGCGCCAGCCTAGCACAGACCCGACTCGAACGAAAAGAGAACGCACACCTTCGTCGCCGCGACTTAGGCAGCGCCCCCTGGGGCCGCGGCATGGCCGAGCGCGCTTTCGTAGACGCCGAGGACGGCTTCGACGTGCCGCTCCAGCGTCGGCGGCTTCGACCAGAAGGACTGATAGGCGCCTCGCGACAGTCGGGTCGCAAGCGAATCGTCGCCGAGGCGCGTCAGCGCGCTCGCGAGGCCGTCCGCGTCGCCGTTCTTGAACCACAGGCCGGCGACGCCGTTCTCGATCTCCTCGCGGCCGGCGCAGCCGTCGGAGACGGCGACCGGCGTTCCCATCGCCTTGGCCTCCATGACGGTGAGCGGCTGACCTTCGTACCACAGCGAAGGGAAGACGAGCGCGCGCGCGGCGCGCATCAGCGCGAGGACTTCGGCCTTGGGCTTCCAGCCGAGGATGCGCGCTTCCGGATAGGCCGCAGCCAGCTCGCCGGCGATCGGCCCGTCGCCGACGAAGACCGGCGCGACTCCGGCGCGGCGCGCGCCTTCGGCGAACAACAGTGGGCCCTTTTCGCGCGCGATCCGGCCGACGAAGACGAAGTCGCCGGTCGCCGGCTCGGGCTTCGGGCCGGGATCGGCGAGGTCGACCGGATTGGAGACTTGGTGCAGCCGCGCCGCCGGCGGCAGCCGCCCGGTGACGATTTTGCGCTGGAACTTCGAGATCAGGATGTAGTCGGCGAAGACCGCCGGCAGATCGGCGATTTGCCGCATCGCGACGTGCCGCGCGCAGCGCCACAGCTTTTGCGGATAGCTGCGGCTGTCGCAATTGCGCGTCAGGCAGCCGAGCGACATCGGCTCGCGCGCGCACGGCCGGTTGGCGGGATAATCGAAGAAGCCGCCGTTCGGGCAGAACAGGAAATATTCGTGCACGGTGGCGACGGCGGGCAGGCCGGAGCGCGCGATCGGACCCGCAATCGAGGGCGACAGCGCCTTCGCCCAGCCGTGAACGTGAACGAGCGTCCGCTCGCGCGGCAGACTCGCGAGGAAGGCGCCGAGCGCCCGCGCCGCCTCGCGATTCCACAGGCCCTGCGTCGCCGCGCGCAGGCGCGAGGGATCGGAGAGAATGTCGTATTGGCCGAGGCAGACGACCTCGACGCCGGCCGCTTCGAGGCTGGGATCGACCGGCCCCGCCGCCGCGAAGACGATCGGCCGATGGCCGGCGGCCTTGAGCCCGCGCGCGCTGTCGAAGGCGACCATCGCCTGCCCGCCGGTGACCGAGGCGTGGTCGAGGACGATCGCGACGGTCAAGGGCAGGGACGGCGGCAAGGGGCGCTCCGGGCGAAAGGAGCCGAAATCATGCTCCGACATTTCCTCCCGGAGCGTTAAATCGCCTTCGAGCGATCCGGACGGATCGACGCGCGCCGTTCACGCCATCGCTTCGGCGGCGAGCGCGACGAGAGCGACCGCGACGGCGAGGAATTTCGCGCTCGTGCACAGGCCGGCGGCGCGCGCGATCGCCAAAGCGCGGGCGGGATAACGGCCGAGAACGGTCAGCAGCAGGACGTTTTCGCCGTAGTCGAACGCCGCCGCCGCGATCGCGGCGCAACGGACGATCGCCGCCGCGGGCGCGAGGGCGGGATGAACCGCCGCCAGCGCTGCAGCGAAGTGGAAGAACGTCGCGCCGTAGACGATCGGAAACGCCATGTCCACGAGCAGCATCCGGCGATAGCCGCGCCGTCCTTCTTCGCCGTAGGCGTCGAGCAGGGCGTACAGCGTGCGCGGCCCATAGCCGAGACGAGCGTCCGGCTGGATCGCGCCGCCGGCGCGCCGTCGCAGGGCCAGGACGCCCCCCGGGGCGAGCCAGAAGAAGGCGAGGAACGCGCCGTCGGCGACGAGCAGGGCGATCGCAACGATGGATTGGCTCACCGTTGACCTCCCGCGACGCCGACCCCTCGCACGGCGCGACGGCCGCCCGTCAGCTAGCCGCCGCTTGTTCCGCTTCGCGCCACTCCAGCACGACGACCTTGCCGTTTTCGACCGTCAGCGCGAGTTTTCCGTATTTGAGTTCGAGCGCGCGCGCGCCGAACAATTTTCGTCGCCAGCCGCGCAGGGCGGGCACGTCGGCCTTGTCGTCGCCGGCGATGGCCTCGAGATCGTCGACGGTGGCGATCATCTTGCCCGCGACGCCGCTTTCGTCGCTGACCTGCCGCAGCAGCACCTTGAGCAGTTCGACCGTCGCCGCCGAGCCGGCGCCGTTGCGCCGCTCGCGTTCGATCTTGGGCAGGCTCTTGGGATCGCGCGCAAGGCCGCGCTCGACGGCGGCGAGGATTTCCTCGCCGGCGCGCGAGCGCTCCATCCCGCGCGGGAAGGCGCGCAGATTGGCGAGCGCTTCCTGGCTGCGCGGCGCGGCGAGCGCGACCTCGACCAGCACGTCGTCCTTGAGGACGCGCGAGCGCGGCACGTCGCGGGCCTGAGCCTCGCTTTCGCGCCAGGCGGCAAGATCCATCAAAACAGCAAGATCGCGTGGTTTCCTCGCGCGCGTCTTGAAGCGCTCCCAGGCGCGCTCGGGATGCTGTTCGTAGGTCGCGGACGAGGTGAGGACCTTCATTTCGTCCTCCAGCCAGGCGAGGCGGCCGGACTTCTCGAGCTGGGCCTGCAGCGCGCGATAGATGTCGCGCAAATGCGTGACGTCGCCAATGGCGTAGTCGATCTGCGCCGGAGCGAGCGGTCGACGCGCCCAGTCGGTGAAGCGCGAGGATTTGTCGATCGCCACCCGGCATATCGATTGCGCGAGTTCGCTGTAGGAGACTTGGTCGCCGTAGCCGCAAACCATCGCGGCGACCTGCGTGTCGAACATCGGGGCCGGCACCAGTCCGGCGAGGTTCCAGAAAATCTCGACGTCCTGCCGCGCGGCGTGAAAGACCTTAACGACGTCCGGGTCCGCCATGAGCGCGAACAGCGGCGCCAGATCGAGACCCGGGGCGAGGGCGTCGATCGCCAGCGCTTCCTCGCTCGATGCGACCTGGACGACGCACAGCACCGGCCAGAAGGTCGTCTCGCGCAGGAATTCGGTGTCGACGGTGACGAAGGAATGCCGGGAGAGGCGCTCGCAGGCGAGCTCCAGCTCGGACGTCGTTGTAATCAGCGTCACGTTGTTTTTATCCCTTGGCGACCGGCGGCGGGCTCTTCACCCGATCCTTGCGGACGGGCGGGGGCGCGTGCCGGGGCATGCCGAGGCGCTTGTCGAGATAGGCGCCGACCGTCTCCTGCAGGTCCTCGATGCAATCCTCGAAGAAATGATTGGCGTTGGCGATCACGGCGTGCTCGATCGAGATGCCCTTCTGGGTTTTCA
This sequence comes from uncultured Alphaproteobacteria bacterium, assembly GCA_963842835.1. GTDB lineage: Bacteria > Pseudomonadota > Alphaproteobacteria > Rhizobiales > Beijerinckiaceae > Roseiarcus. The sequence continues at coordinate 124,014 of CAWJIB010000006.1, forward strand.
GCTTCTCGATCAGCGCCTGCACTTCCTTGAGCGGCGCGACGCGGTCCTTGTCGCCGTGGACGAACAGGCCGGAGGACGGGCAGGGCGCGAGGAAGCTGAAATCGAAGCGATTGGCCGGCGGCGCGATCGAGATGAAGCCCTCGATTTCGGGGCGGCGCATCAACAATTGCATGCCGATCCACGAGCCGAAGGAGACGCCGGCGATCCAGCACGCGCGAGCCTCCGGGCTGATCGATTGCGCCCAATCGAGCGCCGAGGCCGCGTCCGACAATTCGCCCTGGCCGTGATCGAACGCGCCCTGTGAGCGCCCGACGCCGCGAAAATTGAAGCGCAGCACGGAAAATCCGCGCTCGGCGAAGGAATAATATGTGTTGTAGACGATCTGATTGTTCATCGTGCCACCGAACTGGGGATGCGGATGAAGCACCACCGCTATCGGCGCGCCGCGCTGCTTGGCGGGATGAAAGCGGCCTTCGAGCCGGCCGGCCGGGCCATTGAAAAAGACTTCGGGCATTGCGTCTCCAGACCAACTCGTCTCGCGCCTCGCTCAGGGAAGCGCGCTTGGGTTCCGCCGCGACTTGCCTGACCGCTAAAGCCTTGAGCCGGCGCGCCCCTCGGGCGCCCCGGAAGCGGGGGCCGGGGGTTAAGCGAACCTTGCGGCGGGCTTGGCGCGCGCGTATGTGTCAAACGCTCGGGCAGGGCGCGGAATGGGCCTCATAGCACGTCCCGCCCTATCAATTGCAAGGAAAAAAGGCATTCGAGCGCAGCCTCGGGCGCGCCTTTCTCCCTTTGCGGCCAACCAATCCACGGGTTCGACGACGCATGGCGTCTCACGACATTCCACGCGCCTACCTCGATTACAACGCGACCGCCCCCATGCGCCCCGAGGCGCGCGCCGCGGTTCTGGCCGCGATGGATCGTCTCGGCAATCCCTCCTCGATCCACGCCGAGGGGCGCGCCGCGCGCGCGATCGTCGAGGACGCGCGACGCGCCGTGGCGGAACTCGCGGGCGTCGAGCCGCGCTGCGTCGTCTTCACGTCCGGGGGCACGGAGGCGGCCAATCTCGCGCTCACGCCGGCGATCGGCGCGACGGGGCTCGAGCAGCCTCTGGCGCGCTTGATCGTCGGCGCCGGCGAGCACCCTTGCGTGCTGCACGGTCATCGCTTCGCGGCCGAACGGACTGCGATCGCGCCGCTCGGCGCCGACGGGCGGATCGATCTCGACGCGCTCGCGGCGCTGCTCGATTCGAGCGACGGGCGCCCGGCGATGCTCGCTTTGCAGGGCGCCAACAACGAGACCGGCGTGATCCAGCCCGTCGCCGAAGCGGCGGCGCTCGTCCATGCCGCGGGCGGCCTCGTCGTCTGCGACGCCGTTCAGCTGACGGGACGGGCTGATGTCGCCGTCGCGGCGCTCGGCGCGGATTTCCTCGTCCTCTCCGCCCATAAATTCGGCGGTCCCAAGGGCGCCGGCGCGCTCGTCGCCGCTCGCCCCGAACTCGCCGTCGGCGCGCCGCTGTTGCGCGGCGGCGGGCAGGAGCGCGGCGCGCGCGCCGGCACCGAAAACGTCGCCGCGATCGCCGGTTTCGGCGCGGCCGCGCGGGCCGCCGGCGCGGAGCAGCGCTGCGAAAGCGCGCGGCTCGGCGCATTGCGCGACTCTCTCGCCGAACGCGTGCGCGAGCGCGCGCCCGACGCCGTGATCTTCGGCGCCGGGGCGCCGCGCCTGCCCAATACGTTGTGCTTTTCCGTTCCGGGCGTCGCCGCGGCGACGTTGGTCATCGCGCTCGACCTCGCGGGGGTGGCGGTCTCCGCCGGCTCGGCCTGCTCCTCGGGCAAAGTCACGCGATCGCATGTGCTCGACGCCATGGGCGTCGAGCCTGACCTCGCCGGCGGGGCGATCCGCCTGAGCCTCGGCTGGGCGTCCGACGAGGCCGACGTCAGGCGTTTCGGCGAGGCGTTCGGCGAGACGATGGCGAGCTTGCGCAGACGGCGCGCCCGAGGCGGCGCTTCGCTCAAAATTTAATTTTTAATTTTGAAAAAGCATGACCGCTGGCGCGAAGCACGACTGGCAATCGCGGATCGAGTCAGGTAGCCTCGAAATCAAAGCCAAGCGCCGTTTTCTGCATTTTGCGATGGGTCAACGCATATCGTGGGCGTTCGTGGAATGAAGAGACGTCGCGGCGCCGCAGGCATAGGAGGTGGTCGATGACTCGTTCCCTGAACATCTGGGTCGCGACGACGCTCGCGCTCATGATCGCCGCTCCGGCGTTCGCCGCTTCCAACACGCCGGCGCCCGCTCGCCACCCGCGGCTTCACGTCATCCACCCCGGCGATATCGTCGTTCACGCCCGGCGGCGGTCCTATCTCGACGCCGGCCCGACCGGCGGCGTGGGGACGGGAAACCGCTATGTCACCAATTCCGGGCCCAGTTCCTTCGCCGATTTCGGCATGGGTTTCGGTTCGAATCGCGGCTTCGATTTGCTGCCGAGCCGGTTCAACCCGCCCGGCCGGCCGGAGCCGCTTTTCGAGTTCTCGGAGCCATGACGAACGTCGTGGCGTAAATGTCCGCGAAATCGGCCGAGGGGAGCCCGTTCCTCATCCGCCCAAACGCGCCCGGCGACATCGGCTGGATCATCCATCGTCACGGCGCGCTCTACGCCGCCGAATATGGCTGGGACGGGTCCTTCGAAGCGCTGGTCGCCGAAATCGCCGGCCGGTTCCTGAAAACCCGCGATCCGAGCCGGGAGCGCTGCTGGGTGGCGGAACGCGACGGTGAAATCGTCGGCTCGGTCTTTTTGGTCGACGCCGGGCACGGGATCGCCAAGCTGCGGCTTCTCTACGTCGAGCCGGACGCGCGAGGCCTCGGCCTTGGCCGCCGTCTGGTCGAAGAAGCGCTGCAATTCGCCAAGCAGGCCGGCTATCTCAGGGTCACTCTATGGACCAACGACGTGCTCGTCGCCGCCCGCCGCCTTTACGAAGCGGCGGGATTCGCGCTGATTTCGTCCGAACGCCATCACAGCTTCGGCAAGGACCTCGTCGGGGAAAACTGGGAGAAGGCTCTATAGATCGCGGCCCCGGCCGCGAAGCCGGGAAGCGACGTCGGCGCCTCTATTTAGCTTGCTTTGGCGCGTCCCGCGGTGTAGGAGGCGCGAATCCCTCACAGTCCCGTTTTGCCCCCAAGGAGCAGCCATGGCGCGCGTCACCGTTGAAGATTGCATTGACAAGGTCGATAATCGCTTCGACCTCGTCTTGATGGCGAGCCATCGCGCCCGCGCGATCTCGTCAGGCGCGCAGATCTACGTCGCGCGCGACAACGACAAGAATCCCGTGGTCGCGTTGCGCGAAATCGCCGAATCGAAATTGACTCCCGACGATCTGAAGGAAGACGTCATTCACGCGCTGCAAAAGCACGTCGAAGTCGACGAGCCGGAGGCCGAAGCCGCGCCGCCGATGATCCATGCGGCGGCGCCCGCCCAGGCCGACGTCGGCGCCGAGGCGCAATTCGACCGGATGACCGAAGAAGACTTGCTGCGCGGACTCGAGGGCATGGCGCCGCCGCCCGAGCCGGAAGACGAAGGCGAATAAGCGAAGTCTTCGCTCGCGCTTCATTTCCTTCGCCCTTGCAAGCCGTCGGCCTGGCGTGTCGCAGCGTCGCGCCGGCGCGCTGCGAGCGTCTATCCACAGTGTTTCGAATCCGCCGCGAGATTTCGCTAGGCCGGTTTCGCGGTTTTGGTATCCTTGCCTCGAGAGAATCACTTGCGCGACGTTTGGTCGCATGTGAGGCGGGGCCTGGCGGACCGCTCCCTTCACTTGTTGCGCAAGCCTTCCTCGGACGCGGCGATCGCGTTGACGCGTGCGTTGTTTGGGGGCCAAAGTGAGCGAAGACGTCTTCAAGAGCCTATCGACGTTTCCCAGCCGAGCCGAGGCGCTGCCCGAAGAGCGCCCCATTGGTCTGGTCGAGATCGTCGGACGCGTCAAATGGTTCGACATCTCCAAGGGCTACGGCTTCATCGTCCCTGACAGCGGCGAGGCGGACGTTCTCATTCACGTGACGGTGCTGCGGCGCGACGGCTTCCAAACGATCTACGAGGGCGCGCGCGTCGTCGCCGAGGCGCAGCGGCGCGAGCGGGGCCTGCAGGTCTTTCGCGTGCTCTCGGTCACTCCCGGCGAGGGCGCGCATCCCTCGCAATTGCCGCCGGCGCGCACGCGCGCGCAGGCCTCGAGCGTCGGCGCGTTTGAGATCGTCATTGTCAAATGGTTCAATCGTTCGCGCGGTTTCGGCTTCCTGACGCGCGGCGAAGGCACGGAAGACATTTTCGTCCATATGGAGACGTTGCGGCGCTATGGCTTCGCCGATCCCCAGCCGGGCGACACGATGCTCGCGCGGTTCGGTCCGGGACCGAAGGGCTTGCTCGCCGCCGAGGTGCGTCCGCTCGAAGGCGCGAGGGTTCCCTCGTCGCATTAAAGCTCGGCGTGTCTGATTCGCGGGCGTGATGGCGGGCCGTCGGTCAAGGGGTCTAGAGCGTGTTCGTTGATTGGCGCGCGTCGCGATTGAGTGAAGGCTTTGGCCTTTGGCCGGCGCGATGGCCGCTCGGACGCGCATTGATCCTGGCGCTCGCTTTGTGGGCGCTCTGCGTCCTCGCGTCGAATGGTTCGCGCGCCGACGAGTTCGATTCCCTGACCATCGCGACCGCGAGCGGCGTCCATTCCTTCCAGGTCGAAATCGCCGCGAACGAGGCGGCGCGCGAAAAGGGCCTGATGTACCGCCGCTTCATGCCCGCCGACCGCGGCATGTTGTTCGAATTCGACCGCGAGGCGCCCGTTTCCTTCTGGATGAAGAATACCTATATCCCGCTCGACATGGTCTTCATTGCGCGCGACGGCTCGGTGACGCGGGTCGCCGCGAACGCCGAGCCGCTTTCCCTGGCGATCGTCCCCTCCGGCGGACCCTGCGTCGCGGTGCTCGAACTGAACGGGGGAACCGCAGCGCGGATCGACTTGAGGGTCGGCGACAAGGTGCGCCATCCGTTCTTCAAGCCCTGAGCCGGTTGTCCGGCGGCGCGCCGCGCATTGCATCCTTCGCCAAGCTTGCTACAGTCGGTCATGAAATGTCGTCTTCGGCGCAACAAGCGCGAAGACGCAAGGAGTTCGTATTTGGCTCAATCCCAGGCATTGAGCCCAAAATCCGTGCGCGCGCCGCGGCGCGCCTCGTCCTCCGGCCGTTCGGCGTCGGAGCGGGGCGCGACGCCCGGTCCTTACGCCGCGCTGGATTTGGGCACCAACAATTGCCGCCTCTTGGTCGCGCGCCCGACGGCCGACGGATTTCGCGTCGTCGACGCGTTCTCGCGCATCGTCCGCCTGGGGGAAGGCCTTTCGCAGACCGGCCGCCTGAGCGAAGCCGCGATCGAGCGCACCCTGGAGGCGTTGCGGATTTGCCGCGACAAGATGGCGGCGCGCGGCGTCACGCGGGCGCGCCTGATCGCGACCGAAGCTTGCCGCGCCGCCGAAAACGGCGCCGAGTTTCTCGATAAGGTGCGCGAGCGCTTGGGGCTGCAACTCGAGGTCGTCGACCGCGAAACCGAGGCCTCTCTGGCCGTCGCCGGCTGCGGCGATCTCGCCGATCGCGACGCCGAGTCGATCGTTCTGTTTGATATCGGCGGCGGCTCCTCGGAAATCATCTGGCTGAACCGGAGTCGGCGAGACGGCTCGACCGTGGGCCGCATCGAAGCCTGGGAGTCGCTGCGCCTCGGCGTCGTGTCGCTCTCCGAGACCTTCGGCGGCGACGAAGTCACCCCCGAGATTTTCGCCGCGATGACGCGCTGCGTCACCGAAGCGCTGGCGCCCTTCGCCGCGCGCGTGGCCAGCCACAAGCGATGCGGCCGTTTCCATCTGCTCGGGACGTCGGGAACGGTCACCACCGTCGCCGGCGTGCATCTCAATCTTGCCCGTTACGACCGGCGCGCGGTCGACGGCCTCTGGCTGTCGAGCGCCGAAGTCGACGCCACGATCGGGCGGCTGAGGGGGATGAGCTACGCCGAACGCGCCGCCAACGCCTGCATCGGAACGGAGCGGGCCGACCTCGTTCTCGCGGGCTGCGCGATTCTCGAAGCGATCCGCGGCCATTTTCCCGCCGAGCGGATTCGCATCGCCGACCGCGGACTGCGCGAAGGCATCCTGACGCAAATGATGCGCGCCGACCAGGTCGGCCCGCACGCGCGCCGGTCGGGGGCATAGGATGGCCGTGGGCGGATCGGGCCGCGAGGGCGGCAGGGCGCTGAAGACGCGCGTTCGCACCGCGCGCAAGCGCTCTCTCTCATCGACGTTGTGGCTGGAGCGTCAGCTCAACGACCCCTTCGTCGCGCAGGCGCGGCGCGAGGGATGGCGCTCGCGCGCCGCTTACAAGCTGATGGAGATCGCCGAGAAATATAAGCTGTTTCGACCCGGCGCGCGTATCGTCGATCTCGGCGCTGCGCCGGGCGGCTGGAGCCAGGTGGCGGCGCGCGCGGTCAAGTCCGGGGAAGGCAAGGGCCGGGTGATCGGCATCGATCTGCTCGAGATCGATCCGATCGAAGGCGTCGAGTTCAAGGTGATGGACTTCCACGATCCGGCCGCGCCGGAGCGCCTGCGCGAATGGCTCGGCGGCCCCGCCGACGGCGTGATGTCCGACATGGCGGCCAACGCCACCGGCCACCGCAAGACCGACCATCTGCGCATCGTCGGCCTCGCCGAACTCGCCGCCGACTTCGCCGCCACCGTGCTGGCGCCGGGCGGGTTCTTCCTCGCCAAGGTGCTGCACGGCGGCTCGGAAGGCGAATTGCTCGCGCGGCTCAAGCGCGATTTTTCCGCCGTGCGCCATTTGAAGCCGAAAGCCAGCCGCGCCGACAGCGCCGAGCTTTATGTACTGGCGACGGGCTTCCGGGGGAAGAACGAGGGGGGTGAGCGCGCCCACGGACCGACGGCTGCAGAGCGCGATCAATTCCCTAAACTTACTCGGGAATAGGGGGAGCGTCCATGTCGATCGGCTATGAGGCTTATGGTTCCGGCTCGCACAAGGTCGTCGTCTTGCACGGCTGGTTCGGCGACGAGACCTTCATGCGGCCGATGCGCGACGCGCTCAGCGGCGGGGAGTTCACGTATGTCTTCCCCGCCTACCGCGGGTATGGCGCATCGAAGCGCCTGACCGGCGCCTATACGGTCGACGAGATCGCCGCCGACGTCCTCGCGCTCACCGACACGCTCGGCCTCGATCGCTTCAGCCTCGTCGGCCATTCCATGGGCGGCAAGTTCATCCAGCGCGTCGCGCTCGACGCGCCGGCGCGGGTCCGGAAGATGGTCGCGGTGACGCCGGTGCCGGCGGCGGCGGTTCCGTTCGACGATCAGGGTTGGGGCCTGTTCTCGGGCGCGGCGGCGCAACTCGACAATCGCCGCGCGATCATCGACTTCAGCACGGGATCGCGTCTCGGCAGGACCTGGATCGACGCGATGGCGCGCCATTCCGAGGCGACCTCGACGCGCGAGGCTTTCGCGGCCTATCTCCTTGCCTGGGCGAAGGCGGATTTCCACCAGGCGGTGATCGGCAATGCGACGCCGATCAAGGTGATCGTCGGCGAGCACGACGGCGGGATCAACGAGCCGACTATGCGGGCGACCTATCTGCAATGGTACAAGCACGCCGAACTCGAGGTGATCCCGAACGCGGGGCACTATCCGATGAACGAGACGCCAGTGGCGCTGGCGACCTCGATCGAGGCGTTCCTGCGCGCTTGATCGCGGCTCATTCCGCCGCCGCGCCGACCACCCTCCTCGCGCCGCCATGGCCCGAAACTTCCGCGCCCGCCTCCGGCTTCAGGCGCGCGAAGATCGCGATCGAACTCAGTGCGATCAGCGCGACGACGCCGAAGCTGAGGCTCATGTCGCGCGCTACGAGTTGGCCGTCGCCCAACGCGAAGCGAATCGATTCGATAGACGCGGCGGCGACCGAGACGCCGACCGCGCCGGACATTTGCTGGACGACGCTGGCGAAACTGGTGGCGCGGCTCATGCGCGCCGGATCGATGTCGGCATAGCCGAGCGCGTTGAGCGCGGTGAATTCGAGAGAGCGGAAGAACCCGCCCGACAGCAGGGCCGCGACCAGCAGCCAATGCGGGGTATGGGCGGTGAAGAGGCCGTACGAGGCCAGGAACAGCGCGGAAATCACGCCGTTGACGATCAGCACGCGGCGAAATCCCCAGCGCCTCAGGATCGCTGAGGCCGAGAATTTCATCGCCATCGCGCCGGCGGCGGCGGCGAAGGTCAGCGACCCCGATTCGAACGGCGTCAGGCCGAAGCCGATTTGCAGCAGCAGCGGCAGCAAGAAGGGGATCGCGCCGATGCCGATGCGGAAGAGGAAGCCGCCGACGACGCCGGTGAAGAATGTCGGGGACTTCAGCAGTTTAAGGTCGATGATTGCGTCCGGGTCGCGCCGGGCGTGGCGGACATAGGCGACGAGCAGGGCAACTCCGCCGAGGATCAAGCCTACGTCCACGCTCGCCGGGACGATGTCGCGGCCGATGATCGTCAGGCCGAAGATCAGCGCCAGCAGCCCCGGCCCGGAAAGAAAGAAGCCGTTGAAATCGAAACGGGCGATTTCGCGTTCGCGGATGTTCTCGATGAATTTCAGCGACAGCGCGATGCCGAAGAGGCCGATCGGCACGTTGATCCAGAAGATCCAGCGCCAATGAAAATAGGTGGTGATGAAGCCGCCGAGCGGCGGGCCGGCGATGGGGCCGATCAGCGCGGGCACGGTGAGATAGGCCAGGGCGTTGACCATCTCGGCCTTGGGCGTCGAGCGCAGCAGCACCAGCCGCCCGACCGGCACCATCATCGCGCCGCCGAGCCCCTGGAACACGCGCGCGGCGATCAGCGTCGGCAGCGACGAAGACGCGCCGCACAGGATCGAGCCGAGCGTGAAGACGGCGATCGCCGAGCAGAACACGGTGCGCGCGCCGAGCTTGTCGGCGACCCATCCCGAGGCCGGGATGAACACCGCCAGCGTCAGCAGGTACGAGGTCAGCGCCAGTTTCAGGACGATCGGATCCTGCCCGAGATCGTGCGCGATGGCCGGCAGCGAAGTCGCCAGCACCGTGCCGTCCATGTTTTCCATGAACAGCGCGGTGGCGATGATGAAGGCGGTGAGAACGGCGGGGCGCATCGGGGACCCTAGGGACGGCCCGCGTTGTGGCGCCGGAGGGCCCGCGCGGCAAGCGGGAAGGCGTCACAAAGGGGTGAAGCGAGCCGGCGGAGGCGAGCGCCCGAGCCGGCGCCCGAGCCGGTTGCCGCGGCCGCGCGCGCGCCTTAGGCTCGCGCGACGGCGCATCCGTCGCCGAACGAGCGGCGCGCCGGGGGGAGGGCGCATGCGCGACTACAAAGAGGCCTATCGCGAATTTTCGATTCCGGACCTGGAGCGGCGCGTGTTGCCGCAGGGGCTCGAGGCGGGCGTCAATGCTTGCGTCGCGTGCTGCGATCGCTGGGCGGACGAGGGGCGCGTCGCGCTCGACTTCGTGGCGCGCGATTTCTCGCGCGAGAGCGTGACCTTTCGCCAGGTGAGCCAGGATTCGGCGCGCTTCGCCAACGCGCTGCGCGCGCGCGGCGTCGGGCGTGGCGACGTCGTCGCGGCGCTGTTGCCGCGCATCCCCGAATTGTTGACGGTGGTTCTCGGGGTGTGGCGCGCGGGCGCGATCTATCAGCCGCTCTTCACGGCTTTCGGACCCGCCGCGATCGAGAGCCGCGTCACCGCGAAGGGCGGCAGTCAGGCCAAGCTGATCGTCACTGACGCGGCGAACCTCGCCAAGCTCGAGGGCCTGGCGAATTGTCCGCCGATTCTCTGCGTCGATCGCGGCGCGCCGGGCGCGAGTGCCTTCGCCGACGAACTGGCCGCGCAATCGGACGTCTTCGCGCCCGTCGTCCTCGGCGCCGACGATCCCTTCGTCATGCTCTTCACCTCGGGCATGACGGGCAGCCCGAAAGGCGTGCGCTATCCCCTTCGCATGCTGCTCGCGGTCGCCGTCTACATGCTCGACGGCCTCGATCTTCGCGCCGAGGACCGCTTCTGGAACGTCGCGGATCCCGGCTGGGCCTATGGCATGCTCTACGCCGTCATCGGCCCGCTGCTGCTCGGCCACGCCACCACGTTTTACGACGGGCCGTTCACCGTCGAGGGTGCGGTGCGCGTCATCAAGAGGCTGGGGATAACCAATCTCGCGGCCGCGCCGACCGCCTATCGCGCAATGATGGCGGCCGGCGACGCGGCGATGGCCGACATCGCCGGGCAATTGCGGGTCGCGAGCAGCGCCGGCGAGCCGCTCAACCCCGAGGTCGTGCGCTGGGCTGCGCGCGCGCTGGGTTGTCCGTTAGGCGACCACTACGGCCAGACCGAGATCGGCATGGTCGTCAACAACCATCATGGCCTCAGCCAGGACTCGAAGCCGGGATCGGCGGGCCTGGCGATGCCGGGCTTCGAACTCGCCGTGCTCGACGACGCGCTGCAGCCGGTCGCGCCGGGAACGCCGGGCGTCCTGGCGGTCAGCCGCTCGCGCTCGCCGCTGTTCGCGTTCGCGGGCTATTGGCGCGCGGATTCGCCCAATCTCAGCGGCGACTGGTACGTCACCGGCGATACGATGCTGCAGGACGCGGACGGGCATTTCTTCTTCGCCGGCCGCAACGACGACATCATCACTTCGGCGGGCTACCGCATCGGCCCGTTCGACGTCGAGAGCGTGATCATCGAGCATCCCGCCGTCGCCGAAGTCGCCGTCGTCGGCAAGCCGGACCCGGAACGCACCGAGATCGTCAAGGCCTTCGTCGTGCTGCGCAAAGGCCATGCGCCCAGCGACGAGCTGGCGAGCGAGTTGCAGCAGCACGTGCGCAAGCGCCTGTCGCTGCACGCCTACCCCAGAGAGGTGGAATTCGTCGACGAGTTGCCGAAGACGGCGAGCGGCAAGGTGCAGCGCTTCCTGCTGCGCCGGCGGGGGTGAAGAGCGCGGTTACGGCCGCGGCCGCATCAACGGCTCGTCGCGGAACCCCTGACGCCCCGGCGTCAACGCACGCTTTCGCCGTGGCAGGATTTCTGGGTCGCGGTCCACGGCCAGTCGCCGCATTTGTCGCAGCCGCCGAGCGGCGCGGCGAGCGCGGCGGCGCAGGAAAGCGCCAGGACGATCCGGATCAGGCGGATGTGCGGCATGTTTATATCGTCGCGCGGATTTCGGCGGCCCGTCAAGTCGCGCACGGCGATCCCTGGAGAAGCGATTCATGAAAGCCTACGAACTGCAAGGCCCGTCGGGCGTCGAAGGGCTGGCTCTCGTCGAGAAGCCGACCCCGTCGGCCGGGCCGGGCGAGGCGCTCGTGCGCCTGACGGCCGCGACGATCAATTACCGCGATCTTCTCACGTTACGCGGCGGCTACGGGTCGCGGCAGAAATTTCCGCTCATTCCCCTGTCCGACGGCGCGGGCGTGGTCGAGGCGGTCGGCGCGGGCGTCCGGGCGGTGAAGCCGGGCGATCGGGTCATCGGCAGTTTCTTCGAGAGCTGGCTCGGCGGGGAACCGAGCGAGGAAAAGCTGCGCAACGCGCTCGGCGGCGCGGTGGACGGGGTGCTCGCGCAATACCGCGTCTTTCCCGCCCATGCGCTGGTGAAGGCGCCGGACCATCTCTCTGATGCGCAGGCGGCCTCGCTTCCCTGCGCCGGCCTCACCGCATGGGCGGCGGTGGTGAAGCTCGGCGCGATCAAGCCGGGTCAGACCGTGCTGACGCAGGGCACGGGCGGCGTCTCGCTGTTCGCGCTGCAATTCGCCAAACTGTGCGGCGCCCGCGTGATCGCGACATCGTCGAGCGAGGCCAAGATCGAGAAGCTGAAGGCGCTCGGCGCCGATGTCACGCTCAACTACAAGACGACGCCCGACTGGGGGAAATTCGCGCACGGGGTGACGGCAAGCGGCGTCGATCTCGTGGTCGAGGTCGGCGGCCTCGGCACGCTCAACGAGTCCATCCGCGCGACGCGAATTGGCGGGACCATCGCCTTCATCGGCGTTCTCGCGGGACAACCGCAGGGCGAGTTGCGCCTCCCGCTCATAGTCATGCAGCAGCAGCGCCTGCAAGGCGTGACGGTCGGTTCGACCGAGGACCTTCAGGCGATGACCAACGCGATCACGCAGAATTGGCTGAAGCCGGTGATCGACAAGACGTTTGCATTCGCCGACGCCAAAGCCGCCTTCGCCTACATGGCGAGCGGCCAGCACTTTGGAAAAGTGGCGATTGCGATCGACTGAAGGCGCGCGCGGCCGAGCTCGCCGAAGCGAGGCCGGCGCGGAGACGCCCGGATCGAACCCGCGCCAGGCCTGGACTCGCTGGCGGGGGCTAGCGCGTTCTGCCTTTAGGTCGATCCATTGCGTCCGTCATCGCGAGCGATGACGACGAAGGGCCGGTTCAATCTAAAGACAGCGCGCTCTAGCGCTCGGCGGATTGCGGCGACGGCTCAGTGAAGCGCCAATTCGCATTCACAAGTTTGCGATATAAGTAAGCCGTCGTCATGTTTGGGCGACCGTGGTTCGCGTATCCTTATCCGCCCCGCCTACGCGAGAAGGAACAGACATGCTCATTCTGATCATCGGGATCGTCGGTTTTCTCGGCGTGCATACGCTCGCCACGCGGCGCGAAACGCGCGCGGACCTGATCGCCAGATTCGGCGAGGGAACCTACAAAGGGCTCTATTCGTTAGCCTCCCTCGTTGGCTTCGCCTTGATCGTATGGGGCTTCTCCCGGTACCGGGCGGAGGGCTTGATCGCGGTGTGGACGCCGCCGACCTGGACCCGGCATCTGACGATCGCGCTGATGTGGTTCGCCTTTGTCGCGCTCGCCTGCATGAACCCGGCGCCGAGCCGGATTCGAGGCTGGCTGCGCCACCCCATGCTCGTGGGGATAAAAATCTGGGCGCTGGCGCATCTCCTCGCCAACGGCGACGCCGGCGGCATGCTGCTCTTCGCATCGTTTCTGGCCTGGGCCGTCTACGATCGGATCGCGGTCAAAAGGCGCGGCGACCTCGGCGCCGCTCGCGTGTCCGCCTTCACGCGCGCCGACGGCGTCGCGCTCGCCGTGGGAACGCTGGCCTATGCGGCGATGATTTTGCTGCACCCTTGGCTTATCGGGGTGAACGTCGTGGGGTAGCCGTAGAGCATGGTGTGTTTAAGTCGAATCATCTCAGCCATCATTGCGAGCAAAGCGAAGCAATCCAGACTTAGGGTGTGCGGCGGCGGCTTAGCCTGGATTGCTTCCCAAGGCGAATGCGAAGCATTCGTCCGGCGTCGCTCGCGATGACGAGGGAGGCCCGTTTCAATCCAAACACAACATGCTCTAGGGGCGGACGAAAAGCGCATTGACGGCCGCGTCGACTGGACCGTGACCGCCGTGACCGGCGCGTAACTCAATCGGTCGCGATCGCCCGAAAGCCTCGCAAATTGCGATCGGGGGTCGCATCCGTGACTGTCACGTTTTCGACTGCCGCCAGGCGCGGCCCAATTCGGCAGGCCTCGGTCATCGCTTCGACGACCGTCGGTTCTCCCGAAAACAACGCTTCGACCGAACCGTCGCGACAGTTGCGCACCCAGCCGGAAAGGCCGCGAGCCTCGGCCTGTCGCTCCACCCACGCGCGATAGCCGACGCCTTGAACACGTCCGGCGACAATGACGCGGACCGTCCGGATCATGAAGTTTTCTCCGGAGCCAACAAGCCGAGCACGCGCATGAGGCCGATGACCATCACGCCTGGGCGGAGAGAGCGCGAACTTGGCCATTCTATCATGACGGCGACGACTTCATTCAATATGATGGCGCACAGTTGCGGATCGCCGTCGTCAGCCCCGAGCGTTACGGCGACAGTGCCCTGAACTATCGTCTGGACCACGACCACCGCGACTGGCACCGGCCGCGGGCTCGAACCGGCGGCCGGGGAGGGCGGCGCTGCGGCGGGATGGCGCTTATCTCGCCTCCGCTCGGCGACCGCCGTGGAGAATTCATAGGGTCGGTAGTCAAGTGCGCTTTCACGGTAACGCAGACATGGCGCGGCGCTATGATGCGGCGCTATGATATCGTGGACAATACGATTTCAGGGCTAGCACGATGACCGTCTTGGAGGAACGCGGCCTGTTCTGGTGGCATCATGAGCCAATACCAGCGGGACATTTTGCTCCCGAATTCGAGCGTTTCAGGCCTGCTCAAAATCGACGACGATGGCGCGATTAAGCTTGAGTTGGACGGCCGATTGTCCAGCGATCCTATGTCCGTATTATTGCGCGCGGAGGATGCAAAATTAACCGGCAAGCATATCGCGGGAATTCTAAAGGTAAGTAATAAGCATGTTTTATTAGATGACCTATGGAAGCAGGGTGGGCGCTTTAGTACCAGTGGAATGTCGTACGAAGGATACGCCGCCATCTACTGTCTCATTGGCGACTACCCAATACCCAAATACAGACGAAGGTCATTTCTAGGGACGGAGTTGGAGATTGAACTTAATGGCCTTGAGGAATGGCTTCGTGTTGGATCGATAAAAACCGTGAGAGGAAAGTCAAAAATAACCGCAACGCATAGGCGTGTTAAAGATATAAAATACCCTCAAAGAAACGGGATGCTCTATGTAAAATACCATATTTATGGACCTATGCTTGGAACACACACAGATAGAGCCATTGAATTAAAGGAAACCGTGTCGCTTTCCTATCGGTCGAACACACTCTTGTCGTTTGAGGACATGAGAACGGAATTTGGTTTATTGCAAGAATTGGTTGTTCTCCTGACAGATTCCGAATTCACACTAAATTGGCCATCGATAAAAATGCGATCTGGGCGAAAGGACAGAGATTACAATTTTTACTTCCGGCGGACAAACACTTCCGACGAAGCGCCAAGAGGACATGAATGTCCAACGAATTTTGTGCAACTACAAGAAACATTTGGCGAAATCGTATCGTTGTGGAAGAGCAAACGCGAGCAATTCGGTCCGGGATTTTATCTCTATCTCGGGTTGAGGCGGGGCTTTAAATTGTACGTCGAACATCGCTTTGTGAACTTAATTTGGGGGATTGAGGCACTTCATAGAAAAAAGCAGGCAGTTGCCACCCCGGCTGAGCTGCATGTGAAAGAGAAAGTCCAGCGAATATTGGATAGAATTGATCTCCCGAAAGATAAGAAGTGGTTGGCGAACAAACTAAAGAATGCTCACGAGCCAACGTTGGAACAGCGAATATGCGATGTAATAACAACGGTGCCGATCGGATTGGATGATAATAACATCAGGATATTTTCCGAGCGTTGCGCGAAGCTGCGGAACGATATTTCGCATTTCGGCGCGGAGAGGCACGGCGGAAGCTATAAGCAGTTCCTTGACGAGCTTAGGAGCAAGAGCGAGGCGCTCTCCGTTGTTTATCACATGTTAATTTTGCACGAAATCGGGATTGAAGAAAAGACAATCAAGTCGTGGATCTACAACGGGTTCAAATCGTACGCAAATAAAAGATATCTAGTGGAGGCGGGGCTGCTCGACGCAAGCGCCCTGAAGCCAGCGCCCCCGCCTGCGGCGGCCGGGCGGTAGTGAACGGAACCCGCGCGCAGGTTCTGCCATTCGGCTTCGATCTCTGACGCGTTCGCTGGCCTAGATTGCAACAATGGTCCGCACGCCGTCATGCCACCAATTCGTCGGACGAAAAGGCTCACTTTCTCAGCTTTTTGCTAGTGGACGAAAGTAGCTTTACCGCGTGGATGGCCGGACAAGCCCGGCCATGACGGGCCATCGATTTCGGACGTTGATATACTCGGTCGCCATATGCCGTCGCCGCCTGCCCTCCCGTCCCGCAACAATGCCTTTCTGAAAATCGAAATACCTGCTACCGTTCCCATTCTGTTTCCCCCCATCCGGCGCGCCAGTATGCCCGAACGGAGCCTCGCATCGTGACCGAAACGCTCGCCGCCCGCCGTCCGCTCAAACCCCGCCGCACCGCGCGCGACCGGCTCGTGCGGCGGGGGCGGATCATGGATCGGCTGCGCGAGGGGCGCTCCTACGAGGAGATCGCGGAGGCCGAGGGCCTGTCGCGCGAGCGCATCCGGCAGATCGTCGTCGAGGCGCTCAAACAGCGGCAAGTCGACGCCCAGCAGGAGCATGCGCAACTGCAGATGCTGCGGCTCGCCCCGGCCTTGCGCCTCGCCGCGCGAGGGGTCGCCGAGGGCGATCGTCGCGCGATCGCGGAACTGATCCGCGTCCTCGACCGGCTGGACAAATATCAGTCGGCGGGCGCCGCCGCCGGGTCCGCCTATGACGAAGAGGCGCGCGAGCGGTTGTTGAACAAGCTCAACACGATGGCGCGAAGGATGGGAGTCCGGCCGCGCGACGAGAACGAGGGCGCGAAGGACTCCGAGACGGGGCAAGAGCAGGCCGCCGGCTCGGAAAATCCCGCCTCTCCGTTTCCCTGGGGCCTAAGGCCTTGATTCCGCTCGTTTCGGCCAAGGAAAAGATTTGGAAAAGCTTGGAATTTCCTTGGAAAAAGCTTGGAAATGTTTGGAAAGGCTTGGAATTTCCTTGGAAAAGGGGGGAAAGGCTTGGGCCGTCGCCGCGATGAGCCGCCCGCGAACGCCAACAAGCGCCTAGGAACTTCACGCCGCTCGTGTTAGGCAGCCCCGCCATGCGGCGGCGCGAGAGGCGTCCGCGATTCTCGAACCCCCTTAAGAGGACGGCTCCCCATGGCGATACTGGAGAATTCGACGTTTCCCGAAGGCCTCGCCTTCGACGACGTGCTATTGCGCCCCGGCCATTCCCTGGTCATGCCCGGCGCGGTCGACATCGGCTCGCGCCTGACGCGCGCCATTCGCCTGAACCTGCCGATCATTTCCTCGGCCATGGACACCGTCACCGAAGCGCGGCTCGCCATCGCGATGGCGCAGGCGGGCGGCATCGGGGTCATCCACCGCAATCTCACCAACGAGGCCCAGGCCGAGGAAGTGCGCAAGGTCAAGCGCTTCGAGAGCGGCATGGTGGTCGATCCGATCACCATCTTTCCCGACGCGACGCTCGCTGACGCCCTGGCGCTGATGCGGCGCGCCTCGATCTCCGGCATTCCCGTGGTCGAGCGCGGCGCTCCGGCCGGCAAGCCGGCGCGGCTGGTGGGCATTCTCACCAATCGCGACGTGCGCTTCGCCGACGATCCGCGCCAGCCCGTCAGCGAACTGATGACGCGAAAGGTCATCACGGTGGGCGAGGGGGTCTCCCAGGACGAAGCGCGCCGCCTCCTGCACCAGCACCGCATCGAGAAGCTCGTCGTCGTCGACGAGGCCGGGCGCTGCGTCGGGCTCATCACCGTCAAGGACATCGAGAAGGCGACCGCCCATCCCGACGCCGCCAAGGACGCCGACGGGCGCCTGCGCGTCGCCGCGGCGACGACGGTCGGCGACAAGGGTTTCGAGCGCGCGGAAGCGCTGATGGCGGCGGGGGTCGATTGCCTCGTCGTCGACACCGCGCATGGCCATTCCGAGCAGGTGCTGGAGCAGGTGCGCCGCATCCAGCGCGCCACCAACAAGGTCGCGATCATCGCCGGCAATGTCGCAACGCGGGAGGGCGCGCAGGCGCTCATCGACGCGGGGGCGGACGCGATCAAGGTCGGCATCGGCCCCGGCTCGATCTGCACCACGCGCATCGTCGCCGGCGTCGGCGTGCCGCAGCTGACCGCCATCCTCGAAGCGGCGGAGGCCGGGCGCAAGGCCGGCGTGCCGGTGATCGGCGACGGCGGCATCAAATATTCCGGCGACTTCGCCAAGGCGATCGCCGCGGGCGCGGATTGCGTGATGATCGGTTCCTTGCTTGCGGGAACCGACGAGAGCCCCGGCGAGGTGTTCCTCTACCAGGGCCGCTCCTACAAGAGCTACCGTGGCATGGGCTCGCTCGGCGCGATGTCGCAAGGCTCGGCCGACCGCTATTTCCAGCAGGACATCAAGGACCAGATGAAGCTGGTGCCCGAGGGCGTCGAGGGGCAGGTGCCGTATCGCGGTCCGGTCGGCGCGATCCTGCATCAGCTCGCCGGCGGCCTGCGCGCCGCGATGGGTTATGTCGGGGCGGCCACGATCGCCGAATTGCAGGCCAGGGCGCAGTTCACGCGCATCAGCTCGGCGGCCCTGCGCGAAAGCCATGTCCACGACGTCACGATCACGCGCGAGAGCCCGAACTATCCCTCGGGGGCGTGAAGCCGCCCTCGCTTAGAGTGTTCGTAGATCAGCGCCGCCCTCATCCGGCCGGCTGGCGCCGGCCATCTTCTCCCGCAAGCGGAAGAAGGGTTTGGCGCCGCTGCAAAGCCCCTCGCCCGCTTCGGACGAATGCTTCGCATTCGCCGTGGGGAGAGGGGTTGGGGTGAGGGCGTTACACGATGGGCCGCAATGCGCGCCTCAATAGGTCTTGCCCGTCTCCAGCTGCGTCTTGGCGTCGAGCGGCTTCTTCGCGGGCGGGGCGATTTGCGGCGGGGGTGGCGGCGCGGCGGCGCAGGCGGCGAGCGACAAAGCGAGCGACAAAGCGATCAAGGATCGAAAAACGTTGGACATGAACGCCCCCAGGTGAGACTTCGCTTCGCCGACCGCGAAACGCCTCGGCCTTTTAGCCCCCCAATCGTGTCGCTTTTGCGTCGCCCTCGTTTCCCCGGAAAGTCCTGCCGATGATCCCCGCCGCCCGCGTCGCCGCCGCCATCGAAGTCCTCGCCGACATCGAGGCGCGCCGCCGTCCCGCCGCCGACGCTCTCAAGGATTGGGGGCTCGCGCGCCGCTTCGCCGGCTCCGGCGACCGCGCGGCGATCGCCAGCCTCGTTTACGACGCTTTGCGCCGCAAGGCCTCGTCCGCGTGGATCATGCGGGAAGCGAGCCCGCGCGCGGAGATCCTCGGCGCTCTCAAGCAATTGCGGGGCTTAAGCGAGGCGCAAATCGCGGAGTTGTTCACGGGCGAAGGCCATGCGCCGGCGCCGCTGACCGAGGTCGAGCGCGAGAGGCTGCGATCGGGCGATCTCAGCGGCGCGCCCGCGCATGTGCAAGGCGACTATCCGGAATGGCTGGCGCCGGCCTTCGCCGAGAGTTTCGGCGATCTGGCGCTCGAGGAGGGCAGGGCGCTCGCCAATCGCGCTCCGGTCGATTTGCGCGTCAATACGCTGAAGACCGATCGCGAGCGGGCCCTCGCCTCGCTCGCCCATCTCGACCCGGCGCCGACGCCGCTTTCGCCCATCGGGCTGCGCATTCCAATCCGCGCCGACGGCCGCGGCCCGGCGCTGTCGGTGGAGCCCGCCTATGTCAAGGGCCTCGTCGAGGTGCAGGACGAAGGTTCGCAGCTGGCGGCGCTGCTGAGCGGCGCCAAGCCGGGAATGCAAGCGCTCGACTTCTGCGCCGGCGCCGGCGGCAAGACGCTCGCTCTGGCGGGGATGATGGCCAACCAGGGCCAAATCTACGCCAGCGACAGCGACGGCCGGCGCCTGGCGCCGATCTTCGAGCGGCTGGCGCGCTCGGGCGCCCGCAACGTCCAGGTGCGCGCGCCGCGCGGCGCGCAGGACGTGCTGTCCGACCTCGCCGGCCGCTGCGACCTCGTGCTGATCGACGCGCCCTGCAGCGGCTCGGGCGCCTGGCGCAGGAGCCCCGACGCGAAATGGCGCATGCGGCCGGGCGCGCTCGAGCAACGAATCAAGGATCAGACCGAATCCCTTGAAAACGCGGCCCGATTCGTCAAGCCGGGCGGACACTTGGTTTACGTCACGTGCTCGCTGCTGAAGGCCGAGAACGAGGACCGCGTCGCCGCGTTCCTCGAGCGCCAAGCCGACTTCCTGCCCCTCGAAGCCGCCCATTGGGCGCGCGCCTGCGGCCTCGAAGCGCTGGCGGGCCAATCGTCGAAGCTGGGGGCGGGGATTCGGCTCAGCCCCTTGCGCACGGCGACGGACGGGTTTTATGTCGCCGCCTTGGCCCGAACCGGGTGAGGGCGGGCGGCGCCGTCGCCACAACGTCGCGCGAAGGACGGAAGCTCGCGGCTCGCCCGGCCTAGAGCCGCGGCGCGTCGAAGCAACGGGAAATGGGGAGAGCCATCATGCACGAACCTCTGGGCGTCATGGGCACGCCGGGCGTCGGCTTCTTTTCGCTCGTCATCATCGGCGGCCTGGCGGGCTGGATCGCCGGTATGATCCTCGGCGTCCGCCACGGGATTTTGACCAATATCCTGATCGGCATCGCCGGGTCTTGGATCGGCTCGGAGCTGGCGGCCTTGGGCCAAATCGCGGTGCGCCACTCGATCGGCCATTTTGTCGCCGCCTTGGTCGGCTCAGTGGTGTTGCTTTTCGTCTTTCAGGTCATCCAAGGCCGCAGGTCGATCTGATCGAGCCTGCCGATCGAGCGGCGGTGGCGCGAGGTGAATCATGACTGTCGTAATTGACCTTCTCAACGGCGATCCTCGCGCGACGCGCCCGCGCCATCCCGAAAAGGCCCACCGGCCCGACCAGCCGTCAGCGCGCAAGCCGGCCTGGATTCGGGTCAAGGCGCCGGGCTCCGAAGGGTTCGCGCAAACCAACAAAATCGTGCGCGATCATAAGCTCGCCACCGTCTGCGAGGAGGCGCGCTGCCCCAATATCGGCGAGTGCTGGGAGAAGAAGCACGCCACCTTCATGATCATGGGCGAGACATGCACGCGCGCCTGCGCCTTCTGCAACGTGCGCACCGGCCTGCCCGACGCGCTGGAGGAGGGCGAACCGGCGCGCGTCGCCGACGCCGTCGCCAAACTCGGCCTCACCCATGTCGTGGTGACCTCGGTCGATCGCGACGATCTGGCCGACGGCGGCGCCGACCATTTCGCCCGCACGATCCGCGCGATCCGCGCCGCCGCGCCGGGCGCCACCATCGAAGTGCTGACGCCCGATTTCCTGCGCAAGGACGGCGCGCTGGAAATGGTCGTCGCGGCCGAGCCGGACGTCTTCAACCACAACCTCGAGACCGTGCCGTCGAAATATCTCAGCGTGCGGCCCGGCGCGCGCTATTTCCATTCGCTGCGCCTGCTGCAGCGCGCCAAGGAGCTCGATCCGAAGCTGTTCACCAAGTCGGGGATCATGGTGGGGCTGGGCGAGGAGCGCAACGAAGTGCTGCAAATGATGGACGATCTGCGCAGCGCCGACGTCGATTTCCTCACGATCGGTCAATATCTGCAGCCGACCCCCAAGCACCACGAGGTCGTGCGCTTCGTCACGCCCGAGGAGTTCCAGTCCTACGCCGCGGTCGGCGCGGCGAAGGGCTTTCTCCTGGTGTCCGCGACCCCGCTGACGCGATCTTCGCATCACGCGGGCGAGGATTTCGCCAGGCTAAAGGCGGCGCGTCTGGCCAAGACGAGCGCGCCTTCTATTGACCCCCAGCGGGCGAGGCTGTAGGCCTTCGCAGCCCAAGCGGGAGCGCGTAGCTCAATCGGTAGAGCATCTGACTTTTAATCAGGGGGTCGTGGGTTCGAGTCCCACCGCGCTCACCAATAAAATCAAGGGCTTAAAACTAACATCACACAGAGACACTGACTAGAAACGCAGCCTGGGTAACCCGTGGGTAACTTTTTCGGGTGGGGCAGGGTAACTGGCCACGAATCGGGTAACGCGAGGGTTGGCGTACCACTGCCGCGCTGCGGCCTTGAGAATGTGGCAGTCTCAGATGAACTGGATCAATCAAAACCTCGGACTCGTGCTCCAAACGTCAATCGCCTTGGCGGGAAGTACCGTCGCAATTTGGATCGCGTTATTTCAACAACGTGCCATTAGCCGACGTGAATCCGCCGCGATTGAGCAAAAGCAAATGTCCGTGTCACCCGTAATTTCACGCGATGCCATTGAACTTGCGATAAAAGTCGAGGCTAACGTCCTATTTATTAAGCAGATGTTGCAAGCTAACGCGAATCAAAACGAAGAAGAGCTGCTAATCAAAGCGCAGGTGCCGGCTCCGCCAACATTTGCTCTAAACATAGAACAAGCTCAACTCCTAGGATCAACCCTTTCGCGTCATGTCGTGGCAATGCAGTTTGCGCTGTCAGTCTTTAATCTCACAAAAACAATTCCGGATCGCCTTAAGGCGAAGGACGAATTGTTTCGCGTGTTACGAGGGTTGAATAAAGAAATAGAACGCCGGAGCCGCTAGCGATGCCCCGGTCGCTTGTTTCAGCTTCAAGCCCGCACTAATCCACTTGCTCTTTCACCTCGGCGAATACGTCACGCCAGCCGCCTTGAACTGCCCGTCCTCGATCTCAACCGGGAATCCGATTCCGACCGCCTCAAGCGCCGCGCGCATCTCGATCTCATAGAACGGCATATCGCTTGCGCCACGCTCTGCAAGTAGGCTGGCACGCCTAACTTCTAATCGGAATTGTGGACGCTATGACGCGCGCCCCTGCATCCGCGACCCCGGCCTGTTCAAGTTTCCGCTTGAATGCGTCGTATAGAACCCACGGATACTGCGATGGCCCAAGAATTAGACGGTCAAACATCGCTGCTAGATCGATAGCGGCAATTTCCGGTGCAAGCGAACCGTCGATGGGAAATTTATAGATAACCTGCGGTACGCCGCCAATAGCTAGAATTTCACTTTCAATAAGCGATTGTCCGGTGTTAGGATAATATCCCGGTAAGTATACAATACGCCACTCTTGTTCTTCCTTAAAACCCTCGTGCTTAACGCAGGTCACGGCTACCACAAACGACATAAATATCAAATTTCGTAATTCCTCATAAGGCAGGGTCTTAAGGAATTCACGCTCTTTAATGGCGTTGTCAACAACCTCAGCAAATATCGCATGCGCACGAGTCGCGTTTAGGTATGCGACCGGGCTAAAAATACACTGCAAAAATGTGACAGCCCCGCTCAATTCCGGGACACGAAACACTAACGCGACGCGCGCGGATGCGTTTGCACCAAACGCGCGCCACATCGAAAGCCGCCCGTGCTCGTCTTCCGACGGGTCATGCACAGATACGGAGCCAATGTAGGTCTAATTCTGGACTCCAACGTCGGTGCGCGTCCATGTCTCATCAAAACTCTTTATAGCCGCTGCTGCCGCACCGGGATGAATCTCGTCAAATGCTTGCATGAATGTGGTGCGGTTATTCCCAGTATTGAACCATTGTAAAAGCAAATTATAGCCATGCTGGACCTCTCGATAATCCAACATCGAAGTCGTGTTACGAAGCCATAGGCGCTTTTTTTCGATAATCCCAAGCGCGGCTTCAGCGCGTGTATAGTGGACGAACCTCGGAGGCGTGGGCGATGAATAGAGCGCATTTCGGAGGCGCCGGCCCTCTGGCATGAAAATCGCGTCAAGCCGGAACCCTCGCAGCTGCTCTGGCGACGCTGCTGCAAGGAGGGCGGGGACATCGTTCATGTGAGCCTCGAAATCGTCGCCGCGCTGACATTGTACCTGCGCGCGATCGCGCGCAGAATTTCTTCGTCAACGTCGCCGAGCTTTATCGCCTCGCACCGCAGATGATGCGTCAACGTCGGCCATCTGCCAACGGCCAAGCGGTTTGCGATGATGCCGCGCGCCTCGACGCACTGATCCGGCCTCACGACGGTGCCTCGCCGCGGTAGGCCGGCGCCGAGCCGCCTATCGCCGGCCGCTTCATTACCACGAAGCCCACGCGCTCCAGGTGCTCCACAAGGCGCTTCGCCACGATCGCCGCCATCATCTCGGCCGCGTCGTGCTTCGGCCTGCGGCCGTCGAAGCGCAGCGCGAACGCGAGGGCGTCGGCGAGGTCATCCGGCGTGGCGGGCGTGAGGCGATCGGGCGCGTCGGTCATGCAGGGGAGGCTATCGCGGAGACGGGAACAAGACAAGAACGCTTGGTGCAGCGTGGCAGTCGGCTGGCCGGCCTCGTCGCCAGGAAATGAACGAGGCTCGCGCCGATTGTGTCGACGGGTCAACTGGCGGGATAGACGGGAGCCGTGCCCAACCAACTTGCAAAATGCGTCTGTTCGGGGGGGAAATTGTCGCGCTGAACTGCCGGGCGAACAAGCGATGGCTAGGCGGACACGGGCGCAAGACAAGCTGATTGGATTTCTCGTCCTGATCGCGATCGTGATCTGGGTCGCCAAGGCCGCCTTTGATTTGGCGATGCTGCAGAGCCCGACCTTCTATTTCGGATTGGGCGCTCTCGCTGGCGCCGTCGTGCTTATTCGAGCGGGCCTGCGTTGGAACCGGCGTCGTCGCGAAGTTGCAGCGAATGAGCTGGCCTTTCAGCAGAGGCGAGCGGAACTCGTCCAAAGATACTCTGACCCTTCGGTCATCGACCAAATCCTGCAAGGATCGCTCTGGCACGACATGACCAAGCAGCAGCTAATCGACGCGTGGGGCCACCCTGACGACGTCGAAACAAAGGTCATGAAGACGAAGGTGCGAGAGATTTACAAATTCGGACGGATCGGCGTAAACCAATTCCGCAGGCGCGCGGTTTTGGAGAACGATTGCGTCGTCGGCTGGGAGGAAAAGTAAGGGTGCTGCGCGCTTGACCCTAGCGCCAACGCGATTCCCCACCGCGAACTTCGCGCCCCGAGAATCTCACAAATTCTAAGGCGCCGCTATTTCGAGCCCGGTCCCCAGCCGATGAGCGCGCCGGGGGCGGGTTTGGCGGGCGGGGGACGGCATGACGAGGGGCGATTGGGCGAGGCGGGTGGACGGCGCGCGTCTGGGGCCAATGTGCCTGCAAGCGTTACGCCGATCAATCATCCCGGACGCCATGTGGTTGCAATGCCCGATTACCTTATTGATCAAGGATACGATGCCGCCACTTGATTCGACGATTGCCCCTGTCGACACCAATTGCTGCATGCCAGACGCCGCGGCCCCTCCGCACTGCGCCTCTCGGAGTTGTCGTGCTTGTTCGGCACTCTCGCGTACTCCGGCTCCTCGATGGCTGGATTCGACCGAGGCCGTGTGAAAACTCCGCTTTCGCTTGAAAACAGGCGCGCTCAGAATGATTTTCGGCGATTGGCGCGCCTCTGGTCGGTCAGAATGCTCGAAAAATCGACGAAAATCAGCATGGCCCACCACTCGCCAGAGTTTTCACACGGCCTCGACCCTGAGCGGACGGTCGCCCCGGAGAGCGGTATGCCCCGAGTTGACTCTTTGCCGACGCGCGCGTCGGGGCCGCTGCGAATTGGCGTCGCCAATCTTCGTCGAAGGAGACAATCCGGTTATCCGCGTTGACCCGACGCAGAATTTGTGCCAGACACCATGCGGCATAATGTCGCATGGGACGCGGGGCATGTCGATGCGCGACGGCCCAACCCGGTTCAACGGGTCCATCCCCGGCTACTACGATAAAGGAATGGGGCCGGTCATATTCGCCGAGCCAGCCGACGTCGCCGCCCGGCGGGTGGGGACGACCGTGGCGGCGTCGCCTTGCAAAGGTGCATGATCATGCAGCGTCTAAATTGAGGAAGCGCCATCGATCAATTGACGATCTCATCAGGGGGGAGTCTATGCGAAGCCTTTTCTCGTCAGCGCTTGCGGTGACCGCAGTCCTCGGCGCGTCCATCGCCGCATCGGCCGCCGACCCGCAGATCGAACGCGGAAAATATCTCGTGACGGTCGGCGGCTGCTCGGATTGCCATACGTCCGGTTATTTCCTCGGCAAGCCGGATATGGCGCGCTTCCTGGGCGGTTCCGACGTCGGATTTGCGATTCCGGGTCTAGGCACTTTTGTCGGCCGCAATCTGACCCCGGACAAGGATACCGGCCTCGGCAATTGGACGACCGAACAGATCATTATCGCCTTCACGACCGGTGTGCGGCCCGACGGCCGACAGCTCGCGCCGATCATGCCCTGGCAAGCCTTTTCGCATCTGACGCCCGACGATGCGCAGGCGATCGCGGCCTATCTGAAGAGCCTTCCGCCCGTGAACCATGCGGTTGCCGGACCTTTCGGACCGAACGAGAAGCCGTCGACCTTGGTCTTGGCCATCGTTCCCGGCGACGTCTACGCCGGCTTGCCGAAGCCCCCGCCGCCCTGAACCGTGCAGCGCCGCGAACGCCGGAAACGGACCTCTAATAGCTAGCGGCGTTCGGCTGAGCGACGAAGCATGCGGTCGGCGCTTGAGGGCGGCGACCATGGTCTCGGGCGCGCCAGCGCCAACAAGCTTCATTGACGGCGAGAGTCGACGGGGAGCAATTCGTGCGTTCGATTTGAATCTGGCTGATAGCCATGAATGCGACAAAACGACGATTGGCCGATGCGAAGGCCGCGAACGAAGGAGAGATTCATGCGACGCAGAGCATTGATCAACTCAAAGGCGACATTCGGCCGTGCCTTCGCCCGGCGGCATCGCTCTATGGGGCGCCGGGGCGATTCTTTTCGCGTCTTGGTGTAAAAGGATCGAAGCAGTTCGAAGCGCGCCATGAGCGAAAACCGGAAACTTGCGGCGATCCTCGCCGCCGACGTCGTCGGCTATTCCCGCCTGATGGGCGAGGATGAGGCGGGCACGGCTCGGGCGGTGAGAGAGCATCGCGACGCGGCGCGGCCGATCGTGGTGGCCCTCGGCGGGCGCATTGTCAAAACGATGGGCGACGGCCTGTTGCTAGAGTTTCCGTCCGTGGTCGCCGCCGTCGAATGCGCCATTGCGATCCAGAAGCTGATGTTCGCGCGCAACTCCGAGACGCCGGCGGGGAAGCGCATCGTCTATCGCATCGGCGTCAGTCTCGGAGACGTCCTGATCGAAGGTGACGACATTCTCGGCGAAGGCATCAACATCGCAGCGCGGCTCGAAGGCATATGCGAGCCCGGCGGCATCATGATTTCCGGCACCGCTTTCGATCACGTGCGCGGCAAGATCGTCGCTGACTTCGTCGATCTCGGCGAGAGAGAACTCAAGAACATCGCGCGGCCGGTACGCGCCTATCGCGTGATTTCGGACGGAGACGCGGCAAAGGCTGAGCACCTCACGCCCGAAAAACCGTCGGCACGGCTCGCGTTGCCGGACAAGCCTTCGATCGCCGTGCTGCCGTTCCAGAACTTGAGCGGCGATCCAGAGCAGGAGTATTTCGCCGACGGCATGGTCGAGGATATCATCACCGCGCTGTCGCGCTTCAAGGAACTCGCCGTAATCGCGCGCAATTCCAGCTTCGTCTTTAAGGGCCGCGCGGTGGACATCGCTGAGGTCGCGAGTGAATTGCGCGTCCGCTACGTTTTGGAAGGGAGCGTGCGCAAGGCCGGGAACCGGGTGCGCATCACCGGCCAGTTGATCGACGCCGCCACGAGAGCGCATCTGTGGGCCGACCGGATCGACGGCGCGCTGGAAGACGTGTTCGACTTACAAGATCGCATTACCGAGTGCGTTGTAGGCGCGCTGATGCCAATGCTTCGTCAAGCGGAGATCGAGCGCACTCGCCACAAGCCGACGGACAGCATGGACGCCTATGATTACTTTCTGCGTGCTCTGCCGTATGTTTTGGCGAACACGATTACCGAGGCCCCGGAGGCCATTCGGCTTCTGACGGAAGCGTTGCGGCGCGATCCCGATTATGCGCAGGCGCATGCCCAAATCGCGATGGCCTATGGCAATATTTTCCGCAGCGCCGTCGGGCAAGAGCGCGAGAGGACTGGAGCCTTGGGCTTGTCGCATGCCCGCCGCGCTATCGCTCTGGGCACGACCGACAGCAACGCTCTGGCTGTGGCCGGGTTCTTTTTGTTGATCCATGCCCAGGATGTGGCCGGCGCCCGTTCCGCCGTCGACAGAGCCGTCGTACTCAACCCAAATTCCGCAGTGGCCCTCATGTATCGAAGCATTGTGCTCGCCATATGCGGTGAGGCGCGGGCAGCTATCGCGGACGCCGAAAGAGCTATGCGGCTCAATCCGACGGACCCCAATAGTATTTTGCCGCAAATGGGCATGGTCATTGCAAAACTGAAATTGGGAGAAAACGAGGAAGCCGCGAACTGGGCGCGAAAGGTGGCGCAAATCAATCCGCGCTATCCCATCAGCTACATCTTTCTGATGGTTGCGGAGTGCCGCCGAGGCAATCGTGCGGAAGCGGAGGCCCAGCTTCAACAACTCGCTGCGGTCATCCCGGATTTTGGCCCGAACAGGCTTGCCAACATGTTCAACATCTATCCGCCCGAACTCCGAGAGGCGTCGATGGCGACACTCCGAGCTGCGGGGTTTCTGGCCGAATCATAGCCCCGCGGATCATGCCCGCTTCCGGCTCCGCTGGGAAAATTACAGCGGGCCACTCGACGGGTGCGTTGGGCGTATCCACGCGGGCTCCGCGCTTGCCATTGAAGGCGCAACAGTCGCGTGGTCGAATGACAGCTATCCGCCGCTGTTCCAGCTCAGCTAGAGGAGATCCACATGAAACAAGAGACCATCGACCTCTGCGTCAATCCATCCGACGAGACCATCCGCCTCGGTCCGCTCGCTGTGCGCTTCTTACTCACCGGGGAGAACTCGACTGGCAGCATCGCGGCCTTTGAACTCGTTGTCCCGGGCGCGCAGCGCCTGGCGGCTCCAGCGCATAGCCACGACCATTACGAGGAGACAATCTACGGCATCGACGGAGTGCTGACCTGGACTGTGGACGGAAAACAAATCGATGTCGGGCCGGGGCAAGCACTGTGCATTCCGCGAGGCGCCATTCACCAATTCGACAACAACGGAATTCAGGACGTGAAGGCGCTTTGCGTGATCACGCCAGCCATGATAGGTCCGCAGTATTTCCGCGAGGCTGCCGAGGTGATCAACGCGACGCCCGGTGGTCCGCCGGACCGAGCAAGGATGGCGGAGATCATGCGCCGCCACGGCATCACGCCAGCTCCGCCTCTGACGTAGCGCCTGCATAGCGGCAAATCCGGAAGTTGGGACCGCAGGATGCAGGCGAGCTTCGCGACCCGCTGCGTTGCCAGGGTGGACGGCGGCTTTCCCCCGATACTGTTGAAAAACTCGAATTTCAGCGTCGATCACAATTCAGAAGGCCGCAGGCGGGCCTGACGAAAATTCGGCGAGGGGGTTCGGCCGAGTAGCCGGTTTTGTCGCGTGTGGCCCTCGCAGACGCCTTCTCGTGACGATGAGCCGCGCGGGTGACATTCGGAGCGAGAAATCGAGATTTTCGCGACCGCCCATTTTCCGACTTTTTCAACACAATCCCCCCATAGACGACGTTCGCCTATCAACCGGCGCGGCTTTTGGATGCCGGCGCGCTTGACCTGTCTCAATGCCGATCGGGCCAATCCCGTCTATTCGATATAGGTTTTGGAAGCGGGCGAACATTGCCGGCGCGGGGCGCGACAGGCGGTGAGTCATGCGTCGTTCCACGAATGGGGAGACTTTGCGCGCGGGCATGTCGCGCCGTTCGTTCCTGAGAGGAACGGGCGCCGCGGCCGCCGCGACGGCGGCGCTGGAAAGCGCGCTTGACGGCGTCGCGCAAGCTGCGGGGGATGTCGCCGGGCCACAGGTCGTCGGCCCCGATGCGACGCCGGTGACGTTGCGGGTCAATGGGGTGATTCAGGCCGTTGCGGTCGAGCCGCGAGCCACGTTGGCCGAGGCGCTGCGCGGCCCGCTCGGATTGACCGGCGTGAAGATCGCCTGCGATCGCGGCGCGTGTTCGGCGTGCACCGTGCTGCTCGATGGCGCGCCGGTCGCGTCGTGCTCGATCCTCGCCATCGACGTCGGCGGCCGGGCGATCACGACCATCGAAGGCTTGGCTCGCGACGGCGCGCTGCATCCGGTGCAGGAGGCCTTCATTGCGCACGACGCGCTGCAATGCGGCTTCTGCACGCCGGGCCTGGCGCTGAGTTGCGCGGCCCTTATCGATCGCATCCCGCATCCGAGCGAAGCGGACGTCAAGGCCGCTATCAGCGGCCACCTTTGCCGCTGCGGCGCGTACCAGCACGTGATCGAGGCGGTGCTCGCCGCCGCCGAGGCAGGGAGGGGCTGATGGCGGCGCAACCGCAAGACTTGCCCCGGCGTGAAACGCTGGCGTTCGGCATCGCCGGCGCGTCGCTGGCGCAAATCGAGCGCACGGTTCCCGCCGACGAGGCGCCGCCGCTGGCGCCCAACGCCGACCTCAGTCAGATCGGCAAACCCGCGCGGCGCTGGAACGGCGAGGAGAAAGTGACCGGCGCTGTACGCTTCACCGCCGATATCGATCTGCCCCGCCTGTTGCATGCGCGCCTGCTGCGCGCGCCATTTCCGCATGCGCGCATCGGCGCCATCGACACCAGCGCGGCGGAGCGGCATCCCGGCGTGCGCGCGGTGCACGTGATCCTCGGGCCGCGCGGCGGCGGAACGGCGTCGGTCTCGGCGGATGAAGACGTCGAGGCGACGCGCCGCGTCGAACAGCCGGTCGCGCTCTACGCCGGCATGGCGGTGGCGGCGGTGGCGGCGGTCTCTCCGGAGGCGGCGGAGCAAGGCGTGCGGCTGATCAAGGTCGATTGGCGGCCGCTGCCCTTCGTTGTCGACATGGACGACGCGCGGGCGCCGGGAGCGCCGGTGGTGTTCGAGAAGTTGGACGTGCAGGCCGGCTTCGGCGCCAGCGGCTTGGTGACCGCCGGCTTGCCGCTCGTCGGCAATGTGCGCGGCCCGGCTGCGGACGCACGCGGCGACGCGAAGGCGGGCTTCGCGGCGGCGGACGTCGTCGTCGAGGGCGAGTATAGAACCCAAGCGCAGTCCCATTGCTGCATGGAGCCGCACGGCGTCGTCGCCGACTGGCGGGCGGACGGGCTGACCGTTTACATTTCCACGCAGTTCACCGCCGGCGTGCGCGAGGAATTGGCGCGCGCCTTCGGCCTGCCGCTCAATCGGGTGCGGGTCATCGTCGATGCGATGGGCGGCGGGTTCGGTTCGAAAAACACTCTCGGCTACTACGGTCTGGCCGCGGCGACGCTGTCGCGCAAGGCCGGCGCGCCGGTGCGGTTGGTGCTGGATCGGCGGGAGGAGCAAGTCGATTCCGGCTACCGGCCGGCGACATGGCAACGCCTGCGCATCGGCGCGCGGCGCGACGGCGCTCTCAGCGCGATCTCGCTGCTGTCGTATGGCAGCGCCGGCACGGCGCTCGGCGCGGGCGTCGGCAACCTCGCCTCGCGTCTCTACACTTGCGCCAACTACGAGGAATCTCATTACGACGTCTTGATAAATTCCGGACCGGGCTGCGCAATGCGCGCGCCGGGCGCGGTGCCGGGCGCGTTCGCCCTGGAGCAGGCGATCGACGAATTGGCGGAAAAGCTCGGCATGGACCCGATCGCGCTGCGCGACCGCATCGACGCCAGCCCGGCGCGACGCGAGGAGCGGCGGCGCGGCGCGGAGCGCATCGGCTGGAGCCGGCGCCATGCGCCCGGCGCCGAGACCGGTCCGATCAAGACCGGGCTGGGCATGGCGCAATCGCTGTGGGGCGCGAATGTGCAGATCAATTCCGCCTGCGAGGTGCGCGTGCTGCGCGACGGTTCGGTGGAGGTCCGCTCCAGCGTGCAAGACATCGGCACCGGGACCGGCACGGCGCTCGCGCAGGTGGTCGCCGAGGAACTCGGCCTGCGCGCGGAAGACGTGAGGGTGCGCATCGGCGACACCGATTTTCCCGAAGGCCCCGGCTCGGGCGGCAGCCGCGCGACGGCCTCGATCACGCCGCCGGCGCGCAACGCCGCCTATCGGGTTCGCCGGCATTTGTGCGCGCTCGCCGCGCCGATCCTGGGCGTGGACGCTGACGAGTTGGAAGCGCGCGGCGGCCGCATCGTCTCGCGCAGCGACCCTAAACGCGCGATGGCGTTCCGCGACGCGGCGGCGAAGATGCGCACGGAGCAGTTCGTCGCGATGGCTTCGCGCGCCGACGACTATGCCGGCTTCCGTTCCCGCACGGGCGACAGCGCCGCCGCGCAGAACGACATCGGCGGTGTGCAATTCGCCGCGGTCACGGTGGACATCGAGACCGGGCTCGTGCGCGTCGAGCGCGTGGTCGCCGCGCACGATTGCGGCCGGCCGATCAACCCGGCGCAGATCGAAAGCCAGGTGCACGGCGGCGTCATGCAGGGCCTGGGTTACGCTCTGATGGAGGAGCGCATCCTGGACCGCCAGACCGGCCACGTCGTCAACGCCGATCTCGAACGCTACAAGATGCCCGGCGTCCACGAGGCGCCGCAGATCGACGTGCTGCTGCTCGAGAACTATCAAGGATTCAGCGCGACCGACGCCTACGGCGTCGCCGAGCCGGCGACCGTTCCCACCGCGCCGGCGATCGCCAACGCCATTTACAACGCGATCGGCGTGCGGCTGCGCGCGTTGCCGATGAACCGCGCCGCGATCCTCGCCGCCCTGGCGGCGAGGAGGACCTGATGGCGATGACCCGCTTCGAGTGGATGAGCGCGCGCACCGTCGCCGAAGGCGCGGGCGCGGCGTCGACGACCGTCGCCGAGGCGATGCTGGCGACGCACGGCGACGCCGCGAGCCCGGCGGACGTCCTGAAAGCGGGCGGCATCGACCTCATCGATCTGATGAAGGAGGGCCTGCTGGCGCCGCGCCGGATCGTCAATCTGCGCGGCGTTCCCGGCCTCGACCTCATCGCCGAGGACGGCGCCGGCGGCCTGCGGATCGGGGCCCTGGCGACCCTCGAACAGGCGGCCGCGGACCCGCGGGTGCGGCAGCGATACACGGCGCTCGCCGACGCCCTCGCCGGCTCGGCGAGCCCGCAGATCCGCGCCGTCGCGACGTTGGGGGGCAATATCCTGCAACGTCCGCGCTGCTGGTATTTTCGCTCCGACGCGCAGCGCTGCTTGCGCCGGGGCGGCGGCCGCTGCTTCGCCATCCATGGCGAGAACCAATACCACGCCATCTTCGCCAACGAGGTCTGCGCCGTCGTGCATCCGTCGACCGCCGCGACCGCGCTGGCGGCGCTCGACGCCCGCATCGAACTCGTCAACGCCCAGGGCGAGACGCGCCGGCCGCGGCTCGACGAATTCTTCGTCGGCCCCGAGATCGACGTGCAGCGCGAGAACAATCTCAAGCCGGGCGAGGCGGCGACCGCGGTGCTGTTGCCGCCCCTTGCCCCCGGCGCCGCCTCCGCGCACCTGCGCGAAGCCGACAAACTGTCGTTCGACTGGCCGATCGCCGACGTCGCGGTGGCGCTGGAGCGCGACGAGCAAGGGCGCTGCCGCCGCGCCGCCGTGGTTTTGGGCGCCGCGGCGGCGGTTCCGCGCCGGGCGCGCGCCGCCGAGAATCTCCTGGCGGGCAAGACGATCGACGAGACGCTGGCGCGCGCGGCGGGCGAGGCCGCGCTGGAAGGGGCCACGCCGCTCGCCAAGAACCGCCACAAGCTGCCGATCTTCGCCGCATTGGTGCGCCGCGCCCTGCTGCGCGCCGCCGGCCAAGGATAAGGAGATGCCGCTATGCTGTCGCGACGCGCTGTCAATCTCGGCATCCTGGCGACCGCCGGCCTCGCCGCGCGGGCGACCCGGGTCGCCGCCGCCGACCTGAAGACGATCGATCTGCCGCCGCCGTGGAAGGATGGCGGCAAGCCGCTCGCGCAGGCGATTTGGGCGCGGCGCTCCATTCGCGAGTTCGCCGACAAGCCGGTGCCGATCGAGGTGCTGTCGAACCTGCTGTGGACGGCCTGCGGCGTCAATCGCCCGGCCACGGTCGACCGCACCGTCCCGTCGTGGCGCCACGCCATCGAGAGCGAGATTTTCGTCGCCGCCGCCGACGGCGCGTGGCGCTATGACGCGAGGGCGCATCGGCTGATCCAGGTCCTCGCCGACGACATCCGCGCCCAGACTGGCGTGCAGGACTTCGTCGGCTCCGCGCCGCTCGACCTCGTCTATGTCGCCGATGGCGACCGGCTGAAGGACGCCTCGGCCGACGAGAAACGCTTGTGGGCCTTCACCGACGTAGGCTTCATCGGCCAGAACGTTTACCTGTTCTGCGCCTCCGAAGGATTGGCGACGGTGTTTCGAGGCTCGCTCGACCGCGCTCGACTCGCGCAGACGCTGAGCCTGCCCGCCGCGAAATTCATCACCTGCGCGCAGACGGTCGGATATCCGAAGGGTTGAGGGCGGCGCATCGACATCTTCGGCGCCGGCGCTACACCCAATTGAGGATGGCCGCCGTGTCCAACTCGACGCATCCCATAGCGCTCATTGTCGGCGCTTCCCGCGGCCTCGGCCTCGCCTTGGCGGAGGAATATCTGAAGCGCGGCTGGCATCTCGTCGCGACGGTTCGCCGGACGAACCGTACTCCGCTGCATGACGTCGCGGACCGGGCCGGCGGACGGCTTGAGATCGAGATCGTCGACGTCGTCAAACCGAAAACGATTGCGGCGTTGCGGCAACGTCTGGCGTCGCGGCGCTTCGACGTCCTATTCGTCAATGCGGGCGTCAGCAGCGGCCGAGAACAGACGATTGCAGATGTCCCAACGGACGAGTTCATCCGAGTGATGACAACGAACGCTCTCGCGCCGATGCGTGTGATCGAGGCGCTGAAAAGTCTGGTATCTCCGACCGGAGTCATCGGCGCAATGTCCTCGAGTCTCGGCAGTGTCGCCAACAATGATACGGGCGGCTGGGAACTCTATCGGGCGAGCAAGGCCGGGCTTAACACGTTGATGCGCAGCTTCGCCGCTCGGCACTCTGGTGAACCGAGGGGTTTCGTCCTTATAGCCCCGGCTGGGTGCGCACCGACATGGGCGGCCCTAACGCGCCCCTCGGCGTTGAGGACAGCATTCCCGGCGTTGTGGACGCCATTGCCAGCCAAGTTGGAACGCCTGGTCTGCGCTATCTGGATTATCTCGGGCGCGCCGTTCGCTGGTAGCCATCTCGGGGTCAAGACGTGAAGGTGGACCACAGCCGAATTTCAATCGACGCCGAACAATGAGGGTTTGCGTATGCTGATCCAGGCGGTCGCTTCTTCGTTGGCGTTGGCTACACGGTGTGCTGAACGGTCGCGTCCTTTGTCGCGCTATGGCGTCGGGCGGAGTGGCCGTTACCGCCGCGATGGCGCCGTTCAGCGTGGGCGCCAACGCCAATTCGCGCGATAAGTCATTGAAATAATCAACTCGGTTGGGATCAACTCGCGGGGCCGGTTCACATACCGACGCATTCAAGCCCGTCAAGAAAAGCTGATGGACAAGACCAGCCAACGCTTGAAGGAGGGATAAATGAACTTGCCACTGCATGACAAAATTGCGCTCGTCACAGGCGGCGGCCGCGGGCTTGGGCGCTCGATGGTGCGCGGGCTAACGCAGGCGGGCGCCCATGTCGTCGTCACGGCCGCGCGTGAGCGCGCGGAGATTGAGCGTGTCGCATCCGAAGCGCCGAAGGATACGGTCGTAGCCTTCATCGCGGATGTAACGAAAGAAGAAGATTGCGGTCGTATCGTTGGGGAGACATTAAAGCGCTTTGGCAAGCTCGATGTGCTGATCAACAATGCCGGACGCGGCATGAAATATGTCAGTGAAAGCTTCCTCACCGAGCCGACGCGGTTCTGGGAAACCGATCCCGAAACGTGGCGCATGGTTATCGACACCAACGTCAACGGCCCGTTTCTGATGGCGCGTGCAGCCGTGCCGCACATGCTCAAGTCTGGATGGGGCCGCATCATCAATACGTCGATGGCTTATGCGACCATGCGAAGGAAGGGCTTTTCGCCGTATGGCCCGTCGAAAGCGGCGTTGGAATCCGAAACTCAGATTTGGGCGCAGGAACTGGGCGGCACGGGGATCACCGTGAATGCAGTCTTGCCCGGCGGAGCGACGCTCACCGGTATGATTCCCGAATCTTTTCCAGAGGCAGAGCGCAGCCACCTCCTCAATCCCGACATCATCATTCCAGTGGTTGTGTGGCTAGCGAGCGAGTCCTCCGGGGGCGTGACGGGCAAACGCTTCGATGCATCCAAATGGCGCTCGGATCTTTCTCCCGATGAGGCGGCCAAGCTTTGCGCTAGGGAAGCCGGTGTTTACGAAGCCGGATCATAAATGCTCGCCGTAGAAACGCGATCCAGTGTTTCATGGATCTCGGAACGCCAAGGCCGTCGTCACGCTGATCGAAACGCGCGAGTTGCGTCTACTGAGCATCCCGAATCTCGCCGCCGAGGTTCAGCGCCGCGGCATGGAATGCTCCCTCTGTCGATCCGTAACGTCAACACGTCGAGCCCCGAGTTCGAGGCGGAATGGCTTGCGCATAGCCAGCGATTGCGAGACATGCTCGATAGGGGGCAGAACATTCTCGTTCACTGCCGCGGGGCGCTCTCCGCCGCGCGGGCATGATCGCGGCGCGACTGCTGGTGGAATCTGGCGTCGAACCGGAGACCGCGATCAATCGAGTTCGCGCCGCGCACCCGGCGGCGATTGAGACCCGGCCGCAGGAGGAATGGATCAGGACCGGCTGAGCCGCTCCAGCGGATCGTTGCCGGAAAATTTCCAACATAGGGATTGATGAATGAATGACGTCGTGACGATCATGAAGGCGGCGGATTTCGCCGCGCGAAAACATACGCGCCAGAAACGGAAGGGCGAGGAGGCGGAGCCTTACCTAAATCACCTGATCGAAGTCGCCAGTCTGGTCGCCGAGGCCACCGACGGGAGCCTGGAGGTCGTCGTCGCCGCTTTGTTGCACGACGCGGTCGAGGATCAGGACGTTACAAACGCGGAAATCGCCGATCTCTTTGGGCCGACGGTCGCCTCTCTTGTCGCCGAAGTGACCGACGACAAAAGCCTTCCCAAACAGGCGCGCAACGATAAGCAGATCGCCGGCGCGTCTCACAAGAGCCGGGGCGCCTCGGTCATCAAGCTTGCCGACAAGACCAGCAACCTGCTCGCCATCGCCAAGAGCGCGCCGCCTTGGCCCAAGGATCGAAAACGGGCCTATGTCGAATGGGCGAGGGCCGTCGTGTCGGGTCTGCCGCTCAAGCCGGCGGGGCTGATGGCCCGTTTTGAGGAGGCGGCGAGATTGGCGACGGAGAGCATCGAGCGGCAAGGCTGACTGAGGAGACACGGGCTGGTGGATTTGGTTCGAACAACTGACCGGCTTTCGCGAAGGCGCCTACGAGGAGACGCGGGCGAAGCTCAAGGTCGACGGTCGTCAACTCCATTCTCTCGTCAACGGCAAAAGCTATGGTATCGGCGAATTCGAACTTGTCTTGCTACAATCGCTGCGCAAGCGGGCAAAGTCCGTTGGCGGATCGTCGGGCGACTTAATGCGAACATCGTGAGCGACGTGCGGCAAATGCACCGGGCGTCCGAATATGCCCTGGAGATCGAGCCGACGAGGATCGGCTTCCTCTTCACCAACAATTTTGACGACCTGGCGCCGACCCTCCTCAATGCCGGGCGAACTTTGCAATGGATGGGCGCCTGAGATAGGTTCAGCCGCTTTATTGAGAAGGAACACGAAATGGCGACGGGCACGGTTAAATGGTTCAATGCCGCTAAGGGCTTCGGCTTCATCCAACCGGACGGCGGCGGCACTGACGTATTTGTTCACATCAGCGCGGTCGAGCGGGCCGGAATGCGTGATCTGAATGAGGGGCAAAAGATTAGCTACGAGGTGGTTGCAGACAAGCGCACCGGAAAATCCTCGGCGGACAATCTCAAGCCAGCCTAAGGCGACTGGGACTCAGCAAGTCGTCGATGCGCTCGACGTGGATGCGGGCGACGACTTGAAACCCGCTGAGGGTAAGCGATCAAGAGCAGGATCATCGGCAAGCGTTGGGCTCTTGCGCTCCACGTTGCGTGGCGGCTCCACATGTTGACCCCATTCAACCCAATTTCGTCATAGGCTTAGCGCGCCGATCGGCGTCGGGACCCTAGGCCGATTCACACTCTGCGCGACGAGATTGGGGCCATCATTGGCATACCGCTTCGTCCACGCAGCGGATATTCACTTGGATTCGCCCTTGCGCTCGCTCGCGCTGCGCGATCGTGATCTTGCCGATCTGATCGGAAATGCGACCCGACTCGCCTTCGTGAGCATCGTCGACCTTTGTCTCGCGGAGAAGGTCGACGCTCTGTTGCTGGCCGGCGATCTCTATGACGGCGACCAGACATCCATGAAGACCGCCCGGTTCCTCTCGGAGCAAAGTCGCCGCCTGCATGAGGCCGGCATTCGCGTCTTCATAATTCGTGGCAACCACGACGCGCTATCTCGAATCACGAAGGAATTGATTTTCCCGGATTCTGTAAAAGTGTTCGGCGGGCGTGCCGAGGTCGTAATTGTCGATGCACCGGGTGGCGGCTTTCCCGTCGCGATCCACGGCCTGAGTTTCGCCCAACCCCATGCTCCGGAGAGCCTCGTCGGCAAATACAAACCCGCGGTCAACGGCGCCGTGAATGTGGGGATCCTGCATACGAGCCTTGCCGGGGCGCCCGGCCATGACCTCTATGCCCCGTGCAGCCCGGCCGATCTCCAGGCGACGGGCTTCCGCTATTGGGCGCTCGGCCACGTGCACAAGCGCTCGGTCATCGAGGGAAGCTGCACGATCGTAATGCCCGGCATGCCTCAAGGACGGGACATCGGCGAAGCGGGCGCCAAATCCGCAACCTTGGTCACAATTGGCGACGACCAATCGGTCCATGTTGAGGAGCGCATCACCAGCATTGCTCAATTTGAGCGAATCGAAGTGGATGCAACGGGCATCGCGGATTGGCGAACTCTGGTCGCGGCGTTCGCAAAGACGATGGAGCGGGCGCGGGGCGAGGCCATATCAGAGCACTTGGTCGCCCGGCCGTGCGTAACGGGCTCCACGCCGCTGGCCTGGCGCATTCGGCGCGATTCTGATCTCCTAAAGACAGAGGCCGACGAGCGGGCTTCGATCATTGGGAGGTGATGGGTTGAGAAGTTGGAGGTTGAGTGCCAAGCGCCCAACGCAGAGGATAGTGCGACGGCCAATCCGATTAACGAGTTGCGACGCCTCATTGACGAGGTGGTCATCCAGTCCGACGCCTACCAGACCGAGGCGGCGAGCATCGCAGAGGAATTGAGGGCACAGCTTCCGCCGGAATGCCGCGGTCTCCTCGGCTCGAGCGAGGCGGAATTCAGGTCCGTCGTAGCGAAGCTTATCAAGGAAGGAGCCGACGACGTTCTCGCCCGGCTTCATGCCGGTCCCGAAGGTGGGGAGCCCTGATGCGTCTGAGGCGCCTCGACCTTACGCGTTACGGTATGTTCACCGCATATCGCGTCGATTTCGGCGAGCGCCGGCAGGGCGAGCCGAACCTTCATATCGTCTATGGGCCTAACGAGGCCGGCAAGTCGACCGCCCTTGCAGCTTTCCTTGACTGTAAATCGGCTCCGAATTGTGACCTCTTAATTCTTTTTGTGATCAACGATTTACGACGCCGATCGGCATCGGGACCCTGCGCCGAATGACAGTCGTCGCTTTCGTAGCCACCCTGGGTGATAAATTTGCCTCGCTCACCACGCGGTTTCGGCCGTCCGATTTCGCGCGATAAAGCGCTTCGTCGGCGCGTTGGAACAACTCTGCCGTCCCTTCTTCCGCACGAAGGCTGGCGACGCCGAACGATGCAGTGACGGTTCCCAGAGCGATTCCGCTTGAGCCGAGCAGCCATTTTTTGACTTCGAGTTGTTTGCGGATCTGTTCCGCGACCGCAACCGCCCCGACGATGTCAGTTTTCGGGAATATAATTCCAAATTCTTCTCCGCCGATACGCGCAACAGCGTCCTTCCCCTTGACGTTGTCAATCAAGATTTCCCCGAATAATTTCAGAACTGTGTCGCCAACGGGGTGACCAAACCTGTCGTTAATCGTTTTGAATAGGTCGAGATCGCAGATCACAAGGCACAGCTCGCTCAATTCGGCCCGCGCCGCAATTACCGCTTCATTGAGCTTCAGATCGAAAAAGCGCCGATTGCCAAGCGAGGTCAGAGGGTCGCGCATGGCTTTGTCATTCGCGTCGACAAGGCTTGAACTGAGTTGATTTATCTGGGCGACCGAATCGTCCAACTTGGCGGACAAATCGCTCAATCGTCCCTGAATCTTTTGGTTTTCCTCGATCAGGGCAAGTACGACCTTGCGAATTTGTTCGGGCCCTTCGAGCAGGGGAAGATCGCGATTCGCGCGAGTCAGAGAGTCGGCATAGCTCGAATTGGCGCGAATATGAGTCTGCAGGAGCCGTACGATCATCGGCAAGTTATCAGCGAAGCGCTGCTTTGCGGGATGGAGCTTCAATTCGGGATCGTTGCGATCCGCGATCACGGCTTTCACCCCGTCGGCGGATGGTCCGAGTTCGCTCAGACCGAAACCAATGACGCCGAGTCCCATCAATCCGAAGACGCAGCCCTCGACGAGAGAATTCCCTTCAGATTGT
Source organism: uncultured Alphaproteobacteria bacterium (assembly GCA_963842835.1). Lineage (GTDB taxonomy): Bacteria > Pseudomonadota > Alphaproteobacteria > Rhizobiales > Beijerinckiaceae > Roseiarcus. The sequence goes on from CAWJIB010000006.1 coordinate 164,339, forward strand.
TTCCAGATCAGCGCGCTCAAGAACACGATGCCGATCATCGTCGCTAAATGAGGCGCCCGCTTGAATTTTGAACCCACGATCGCCCTACCTCAATCAATACAATTGGCTTTTGGTGATGCTTTTCGCGCAGGCGGCAGCTTGATCGCAAAGCATGCGACTTAATTCTACTGAGTCACGATTTTCCCAGATTCGCTCGGCTGCGGGATTTGCTATTTTGCTGATTCGGCTGATTGGCGAATTGCGGGGAGGATGGAGCGGGAGGCGCAATCGAGCGAAGCGCGTTTTGCTTGTTATGTCGGCGCTTTGGCGGCGGTTCTGGGCCGCGAGGACCGGGCGCGGCCGCTCGAGGATTATTGCACGGGGCTGTTGATGCCCGGCGAGCGCAAGAGCGTCGAGCCGATGGCGGCGGTGGTGGCGCCGGCTCACGTTTCGGCGAAACATCAATCGCTGCTGCATCTGGTCGGTGATGATCATGACGCATCCGAACCCGATCAGAAGTCGGGAGACGATTTTCAGTTGATTGAGCATGAGGCTCTCATATGGCTGGCTTCGTTCTTGGGCGTTCGATCATTTGCGCGAAGGTGCAGCGGACTACTCAGCGCCCACCATTCACTTCCAGGAACGCCACAATCAGTCGAGCACAAGGCTAACGGCGCCTGTTCAAGGATTGCCTAATCCCTACAGTGCAATGAAAGGGGGGAGCGCGCGCTCGCCGACCAATTGACTCGCTTTGTCTGGATCAAATCGCGGGACCAGAGCAAATTCGACCATCTTCGCCGCGCCGCCGCGCGCAAGCTGCTCCCGACGGCCCGACCGGTCGCGCAAGGGCGGTGCCCGGCCAGTGTCGTTTCTGCTCCCAGGGCGAACAAGGGCGTGCTTTTGGGCATATTACGACTAGTGACAGTCGATCGTTTCCCGTACTAGGGAGGTCTGCAATCGACCACTGTCTTGCGATTGGATCACGACCTCGATGCCTTCGAGCAAAGCGCCAAGCGACGATCTTCTCGCCAAGCACCAAATCATCCGGACCAACAAGCTCGAGCGGATGAGCGACACGCTGCTCGAAGTCTATAAGGCGCGCATGGTTTCGGCCAATTGCGGCGCAAAGCCGTTCTTCGGCCAGGCGAACCGAGTCCACTTCGAACACATCGGTTTCGACTATTGCGTCTACGACGCCGACGTCGAGATCGAATTTCCCGAGGCCCCGTCGTTCCGCCAACAGATCTGCCTGAGCGGCGGCGGCGAGACGATCATACAACGCAAGGGCGCCCCGCTGTCCGACGTGGCGACCTGTGTCATCGGGCCGGGGACGAAGATCACCACCCGCTTCGGCGCTGGATATAGCCAACTAGTCTTGCGCGTCGACCCGGCGGCGCTGCGCCGCAAGCTCGAAGCGTTCGTCGGAACCGATCTGCCCAACCCCATCGAGTTTCGTTCGGCGCAGGCGTTCGTCAGTCCTCAGCTGCAAATTCTGAAGCGTTCGGCGCTGTTCTTCGTCAACGAGGTCGAGACGCTCGAGAGCGAGGCCTGCGAGCTGGCGCGCAACGAGTTCGAACAGGTCCTGCTGGCGGCGTTTCTGTCGGGCAACGCGCACAACTACTCCTATCTTCTTGAGGCGCCGCCGCCGGGTCTGACGCCGCGCCAGGTCTGGCTGGCGGAATCCTTCATCGAGGCGAACTGGGACAGGCCGCTAACGATAGAGGCGCTCTCAATGGCGGTCGGCGTCAGCGCGCGAAGCATCTTCAAGTCGTTCAAGGACTTTCGCGGCTATTCGCCGATGGCGTTCGCGAAGGACGTCCGGCTCCGGCGTGCGCGCGAAATGCTCGGCGACGCCGAACCCGGCGCCACCGTCACCATGGTGGCCTATCGTTGCGGATACCAGAACCACGGTTATTTCGCGCGAGAGTATCGAGCCCGGTTCGGTGAGTCGCCGTCAGAGACGCTCGCTCGGACGCGGCGCAGCCGGCTGGGCTGAATCGGCCAAGATCGGCTGGTCCGCGAATGCATGCGCGCCGCCTCTGCTTCGCTGTGGGGACTAAAGACAATTGAAAAGCGACCAGTGAGTTCGCGGCAAACGACCGCTCTCCACCCACAGCATCCGAGCGGGCCCGTCGCCTCAACGTCCGCTTCAGAGGTACAGCGACCTTCGGCTGAACGGCCAAGGTGGGCGCATCTCCGGCATTCAAGTGGCTACGACAAGCGACCGTAACCGCCCTATTGCGACGTTGGCAATTTCGGCCATTCGGTTACCGCGATGGGTGACTCTGCATCAAGGATACCCGATTCCACTTGATTTTGCGCGTTTTTCAGGGGCGGCGCGGCCCCCGGTGGATGGGACCCAAGTGCTGGAAGGGACCCAGTGCCGGGCGAGGGGATAGGGTCCGGGGTTTGGTCCTTGTGGTGGCCCAAGTGATCCAAGCTCTAAGAACCTGATGTGAAGCGGCTCCAAATGTTGACCCTACTCAACCCAATGCCGTCAGAGGCTTAACGCGCCGATCGGCGTTCGGACCTCGTGCCGATTTACAGGTTGCGGGCAAGGCCGCGATAGCGGACTTGTCCCATCCCGTACCAGTTCTCCATCGTGGCGTTCGCGCGCTCGACGCCGACCCGAACGCTCGAAGCCGTCTTGTTGAACCACACCTGCCAGTTCGCCAACGCCTTGTTGCGCTTGGCCTTGTAGGCGATCCGGTCCTCGATCCCCAACTGGGCGAGTTTGCCGCGCAGCGCCCGGCTGTCATAGGCCTTGTCGGCGTAATAGGCCTTCTCGTCGCCCTGGATCAGCGCCTCGCCGCGCTGACTGTCGTGCAGATCGGCGCTCGTCATCTCCGCCTGCCGCACGATACCGCTCTCTTCGTCCACCGCCAGATGCGCCTTGTAGCCGAAGAAGGTCTCGTCGTTCTTGACCGTGAAGCTCGCGTCCGGATCGCGCGGATTGACCCGGCCGTCCTCGAACGTCGGCCGCTTGACCGCCGCCGAGATGATCGTGGCGTCGACCAGCGTGCCGCGTTTGACGATCAGCCCGCGCGCGTCGAGTTGACGGTTGACTTCGCCAAGCAGCATCTCCGACAGGCCCAGCTTGTCGATCCTCTGCCGAAACCGCCAGATCGAGGAATGGTCCGGCGTCTTCTCGTCGAGCGGGATGCCGCAAAAGCGGCGGAACGACAGCCGGTCGCGCACCGCTTCCTCCGCACTCGGGTCCGACAGCCCGTACCATTGCTGCAACAGCACAACCTTGAACATCGTCAGCGGCGGATAGGCCGGCGCTCCGTCGGACGAACTGTGCGACGCTCGCAGCAAGACATCGAACGCGCTCCACTCGAACGTCTTGGCGATCTCTTCCAAAAACCCTCCGCCGCGAGAATAGCTCTTGACGAATGCGTCGGCGAGCGAAGGTTGGCTGAAGTTACGGCGCGACATCGGCAACTCACGTCCTCGGAATGCCCAAGAGAATCACGCATTAGCGGGTTTTGCAAAGAGCTCCGAGCGGTTCATAGGGCGTAGACCTTCAAGAAGGCGCTGACGACCGGCGTTTGGTCGGATGATCGCCGATACGCCACGAAGTGCTGCGAATCGAAAGCGTATGTTTTCGGCTGGATGGCCCGCATCTTGCCGCTCGCGACCCAGTGCTCAGCAATGTGGCACGGCAGAAAACCGATGAAATGACCCGATAAGATCAGCATCGCCTGCGCTTCCATCTGCAAAACCGAAGCCGCCGCTTTGGGATGGCCGATGCGGTAAAGGTCGTCCATCTGTCGGTAGGCGCGAACGGAGAGCCGCGCGCGTTCGATTTGCCCGCGGTCGATGGCTTCATCGGATACGGCGAACAGCGGATGTTGCTGGCCGCAGTAAAGGTGGTGGGGTTCGCGGTACAGGGGTTGGTAGACGATGCCGGGGGCTCGCTGCGCGAACGGTCCGATCACGACATCACGCCGGCCTTCGGCGACAGCCTGTTCGAGTTCGAGGGGAGTCGCCTGGATGAGATCGACTGCTATATCGACGTCGGGGTTGAGCATGCGACCGATTGCGTGCTGCAGTCCGAGTTCGGGGCTGGTGATCGCGCCATCGACGATGCCAAGCCGAAGCCGCCCGGTCAGCCGTCCTTTGGCGGCGCCGATGCTGTGGCGGAAATCGTCGATGTTCAAGAACAGTTTTTTCGCGGCGTCGAACGTTGATCGGCCTAGTTCCGTCAGACGGAAGGACTTTCGGCCGCGCGTGCAAAGTTGCCCGCCAATGCGCTTTTCGAGGTCGGCGAGATGCGTGCTGAGCGTGGATTGCGAGAGATTGAGCGCTATCTGCGCGCCGGAGAAGCCGCCCGCTTCGACTAGCGTGATGAAGACGCGCAACAGTCGCAAATCGATCGTGTCGAGCCGTCTCATGGCGGCGGAGCCTTCCCCATACTTCGATATCTCTCAATTTAAGCATCGAAATAATTTGATAGCCACGAATGCAACTTTGGTCAAATGTGGCGGCAGGAACCTCAGGGGATCAGGGGATAACGCCAGTGAAACGCTTCCTAGCCTCAACTGTCTTCGCCGCTTCGTTCGCCCTCTCGATGCAAGCCCACGCGGCCGACCGCATCCGTATGCTTGCGCCGACCTGGCTCGGTTTCGCTCCGGTGCATGTGGCCAACGACCTCGGCTATTTCTCCGCAATGGGTCTTGAAGTCGAGTTCAAGTTCGAAGACGACCGGGCTAACGTCATGGCGGCGATGGCGCGGGGGGACATCGAAGTGGACGCCCGCACCGTGGGCGAATACCAGGGTCGTCCGCGCAACCCGCAAACGCCGGACGTAATCATCGGCACGATCGATCAATCGGTCGGCGGCGACGGCGTGATCACGGACGGCGCCGTGAAGAGCGTCGCCGATCTTAAGAACAAGACCGTCGCGGCCGAGCCGAACATCCCGGCGCGCCTCCTCCTGCAATTGGAACTGAAGAAGGCCGGCCTCGGCCTCGCCGATCTCCACATCAAGGACATCGCCTCGGCGGACACGGCCGCCGTTTTCGCCGACAAGTCGATCGCGGCGATCGCCACATACGAGCCCTTCATGTCGCAAGCGATCAAGGCCTCGACCCGACCCGGCGCGCGCGTGCTCTTCTCGTCCAAGGATTACCCGGGCATCATCGTCGACGTCATCACGGCGCGGCAGGATGACTTGGTCGCCCACCCGGATAAATACGCCAAATTCCTCCGGGGCGTTTACATGGCGATCGACTTCGCGGCCAAGGATCCGGATAAATTCGCGGCGTTGGCTGCGCCGCATTTCGGCCTTACGGTGGCGGACGTGAAGGAGATCCTGCGAACCAGCCTTGCCTACACGCCGTTGGACGAGGCCAAGCGCTTTCTCGGCGAGCCCGGAAAGCCCGGTCAACTCCACAAGACTTTCGCGACGGTGATGCAGTTGAACATCGAGAATGGGGCGGCGGACGTTCGGCTCGATCCCGATAAGCAGATCAACAACGGCGTGATCAACCAGGTTCGGCTGGCTGCGCCGTGACCGAGTCCATGAGGCTGGGCCGCGTGGCCGAAGGGCTCCATTCGCAGGAGATTTCGGCCACGCCCGCCCGTGACTCATCGGAAGCGAAAGCGAGGTGGCGGCCTCTGTTCGCCTTCAGAGGCGAGCCCTCGACGTCGATCGAGATCGGCGTCGGATTGACCGCGGTCGTCGCGGTGCTCGGAGGATGGGAGCTGTGTTCGGGCGTCGGCTTGATCTCGCCGTTGTTCCTGCCGTCTCCCTCCCGCGTGCTCGCTGCGATGTGGACGATGTTCTCGACCCAGCATCTGGCTTGGCACGCCGGAGTATCGATCGCCCGGGTCTGGATGGCGTTCTTGCTCGCGACCCTCATGGCGGTGCCGATCGGCATCCTGATGAGCAGCTACCGCATCGTCGGCGCTTCGTTAGAGCCGATCATCGATTTCATCCGTTACCTGCCTATTCCGGCGCTCGTGCCGCTGACCATCATCTGGTTCGGGGTCGGCGAGGAGACGAAGATTTTTCTGCTCTGGCTCGGCACCTTCTTTCAACTGGTCCTGCTTGTGGCGGACGGCATGCGCCGCGTGCCGCATGAATATATCGAGATCGCCCTGACGCTGGGCGCGCGCTATCCCGAGGTGCTGCGGGACGTGGCGTTCCGGGCCATGGCGCCGGGCCTGCTCGACAATTTGCGCATCACGCTCGGCTGGTGCTGGACCTACCTGATCATCGCCGAAATCGTAGCCGCGGACTCGGGGCTCGGCTTCGTCATCTGGTCGGCGCGCCGTTATATGAAAACCCCGGAGGTCATGGCGGGGGTCGTCGTCATCGGCGGGATCGGGCTCATCACGGACCAATTGCTCCGGGCGGTGCACCGCCGTTTGTTCCGTTACGTCTAGGAGGGCCTTGCGCGTGCCGGCCTATCTCGAATTCGATCGGGTCAGAAAGCAGTTCAAGCGCCTGCCGGTTATTCAGGAAACCACGCTTTCCATCGCGCAAGGATCATTCGTGGTCTTTCTCGGGCCGTCGGGCTGTGGAAAGACGACCTTGATGCGCATGGCCGGAGGGCTGGATCAGCCGAGCGCAGGCAGCATCCGCCTGCAGGGGGATGTAATCCGGCGCCCCGACCGGCGGCGCGGCATGGTCTTCCAGGCCTATTCTTCCTTTCCATGGCTGACCGTGGCAGGCAACATCGAGTTCGGCATGCGCTATCGCCGCGATCTCGATGCGGCCGAGAAGGCCGCGCGGGTCGACAACTACCTCAAGCTGATCGGGCTCACCGATTTCGCCGACCATTATCCCAACCAGATTTCCGGCGGCATGCGTCAGCGAGTGGCGATCGCCCGCACTCTCGCAGCCGGCTCCGACGTGCTGCTGATGGACGAGCCCTTCGGCGCGCTCGATGCATTGTCCCGCGAGCGCCTTCAAGTCGAGTTGCGCCGCGTACAGCTTCGAGAAAAGAAGACTACGATTTTCGTGACCCACGACGTCGAGGAAGCGACTTTCCTGGCCGACCGGATCATCCTCTTTTCCGCGAGGCCGGCGCGGATCGTGGCCGATATCGACGTGACGGCCGCGCTCGGACCGGAGCGCGATCTCGACTTGCGAGAGACCCAGCCCTTCTTCAGCCTGCGCAACGACGTCCTGCAACGCATCCGCCATGAGGCGGGAGGCGTTGCGTGAGCCTTGATTTTTCTGGACGCACGGTCCTGATCACGGGCGCCAGCCGGGGCATCGGGCTGGGAGTCGCCGAGGCCTTCGCGGCGGCGGGCGCCACGCTGCACATGCTTGCCGAGGACCCCGGCGTCCTCGAGCAGGCGAAGCGACTCGGCGCCAGGGCCCATCAGGTCGATATCACCGACGCTTCCGCGGTCGAGGCCGCGCTCGCAACGTTCGACCGGCTGGATGTTCTCATCAACAATGCCGGCCTGGAGCGTTTGACGCCGCTCGACGACTTGAGCGCTGAGACCGAGCGCAATGTTCGCCGGATCATCGAGATCAACGTGATCGGCACCGACCTGGTCACGCGGCGGGCGCTGCCGCACATGCCGGCGGGCGCCTCGATCACCAACACCTCATCGATCTGGGGCCGTGTCGCCGAGCCGCTGTTCGGCGCGTATGTGGCGTCGAAACATGCCGTGATCGGGTTGACCAAGACCTGGGCGCGGGAACTCGGGCCGTGCGGAATCCGGGTGAATGCGGTGTGCCCCGGCTGGGTTAAGACCCCTTCGTCGATGTCGTCTCTCGCCCGGATGGCGGAACGGTCGGGCCGGCCGGAAGCGGCGCTGCTGGCCGATATCGTCGCTGGGCAGGCGCTCCCCGGCCTGATGGAGCCGAGCGACGTCGCCGGCCCCTACCTCTACCTCGCCTCCGATCTGGCGCGGAACGTTACGGGCCAGACGCTTGGCGTCGATCGCGGAGAAGTGCCGTGGTAGGTTCGCTGGAGGGCAAGCGGGCGCTGGTGACCGGCGCGGCCAATGGCATCGGCCGGGTGACCGCCGAGGCCTTGGCTCAGGCGGGCGCGCGGGTCGTCGGGCTCGACGTGCAGGCTGACGCCGATGCGGCGGCGCCGGTCCTCGCCTGCGATTTGACCGACGAACGGCAGGTGGTCGCCGCGGTGGCTGAAGCAGTCCGGCGGCTCGGCGGTCTCGACATCCTGGTCAACAACGCCGGCGTCATGCAGGAGGCGCCGCTCGCCAAGACCACGGCGGCGCTGATCGATTGGCATTTCGCCGTCAACGTCCGAGGCGCGATCCTGGCCACCCGCGAGGCGCTGCCCTATCTCGCGGCAGGGGCGCGCATCGTCAACCTGGCGTCCGAACTTGCCTATCTCGGCCGCGCCAACGCCTCCGTCTATGCGGCCACGAAGGCGGCGATCCTCGGCTTGACCCGTTCCTGGGCGCGCGAGCTTGCCCCAGGAATCCTGGTTAACGCTGTCGCTCCGGGACCGACCGACACCGGTCTGCTCGCTTTCGACGCCTTGACCGCCGAGCAACAGGCCTTGGAGACCGCCAACCCGTTGGGTCGCATCGGCCAGCCGGCCGAGATCGCGGCGGCGGTCGTGTTCCTGGCGGGGCCAGGCGCGACTTTCTTCACCGGCCAATGCTTAGGCGCCAACGGCGGCGCGGCGATGCTGTGAGACGACGATGACCGACCCCGTGACCCTCGACACCGTCTTCCTGGCGGAACTTCCCTGGCCCGAATTCGCGCGCCGCGTCGCCGCCGGCGCGCCGGTCTTCCTGCCGCTCGGTTCGACCGAGCAGCACGGGCGCCACATGGCCATGAATGTCGACGTGGTTCTCCCGATGGCGATTTGCGAGCGTGTCGCGCGGGCTGTCGGGGGCCTTGTGGCGCCGGCCGTTCCGTTCGGCAACCGATCGCAACCGCGTACCGGGGGCGGCTCCGGCTTTCCCGGCACGCTCAATCTGAAAGCCGCCACCTTCTCGGCCGTCGTGCGCGACATCGTCACCGAACTCGTCCGCCACGGCGCGAAGCGCATCGTGCTCGTCAACGGCCATTACGAGAACATTTGGCCGGCGATCGAGGGGATCGAACTTGCGATCGAAGCGCTCGGGGAAGGGCCCGCCCGCGAGGTTGCGATCCTGCGCATCGATCACTGGGAGATGGTCCGGCCCGAGACGCTGGCCCGCATTTTCCCCCACGGCTACCCCGGCATCGAACTGGAGCACGCGAGCGTGATCGAAACCTCGATGATGCTGGCGCTGCGGCCGGATCTCGTCGATCTCTCGGCCGCGCTGCACGACGGCCCTGCGCGCTTCCGGCCCTATGATCGCTATCCCGTTCCGCCGGCCGAGGTTCCTCCTTCAGGCGTGCTGTCGCTGACGGAAGGGTCGTCGCGGGAAAAAGGGCAATGGCTGCTGGACGATGCGGCGGCGGGCATCGAGCGCGCGGTCCGCGATGAATTCGGCTTGAAATGAGGCATTGATGGACACCAGCTATCAACCGGTTGATGCGGCGGTCGTGCCGCGCTACGCGGGCATCTCGACCTTCATGAGGCTGCCGCTCGTCGCGTCGCCGGACGGGCTCGACATCGCGCTCTACGGCATTCCCTGGGACGGCGGAACGACCAATCGGGCGGGCGCGCGTCATGGGCCGCGCGAAGTGCGCAACCAGTCGAGCCTGATGCGGCGGGCGCATCATGTCTCGCGCATCGAGCCGTTCAGTCTTGCGCAAATCGCCGACATCGGGGACCTGTCGGTCAACCCCATCGACCTGCACGACAGTCTGGCCCGGATCGAGGCCGGCGTCGCGGCCATCGTGGATGCGGGCGCCCTGCCGCTTGGCGTCGGCGGGGATCACCTCACCACGCTGCCCGCGCTGCGGGCCGTCGGGCGCCGGCGTCCTGTCGGGCTCATTCATTTTGACGCCCATTCGGATACCAACGACACCTATTTCGGCAACAACCGATACACCCACGGCACGCCCTTTCGGCGCGCCGTGGAAGAAGGGCTGATCGATCCTAAGCGCACGATCCAGATCGGCATCCGCGGCTCGATCTACGACCCCGGCGAACATGACTGGGCGCGCGCGCATGGGATCCGCGTGCTCTACATGGAAGAGTTCGTCGAGCGCGGCGCCGGCGACGTCATGGCGGAAGCCCGGCGGATCGCCGGAGACGGCGCGACGTATGTCAGCTTCGATATCGATAGTATCGATCCCTCCATGGCGCCAGGGACGGGCACCCCCGAGATCGGCGGCTTCTCCACGCGGGAAGCGCAGCAGATGGTCCGACTCCTCGAAGGCCTGAACATCGTCGGCGCCGATGTCGTCGAGGTGGCGCCGCCGTTCGACGTCGGCGGCATCACCGCCCTCGCCGGCGCAACCATCGCCTTCGAACTCCTTTGCGTCCTCGCAAGATCCGTCGCGGCGCGCTCGTTGCAGCAGCGATAGGCATCTCGGATGAATGCTTCGCAAGATAACTACCTCTTCGCCGGCTCCTACGCCGACGGTTGCCGCGCCGCAACTTGTCAGGCGTCGGTTTTTCCGCGACATTGCCGCGATACACCCCGCGAACGTCGAGATGTCCGCCGATCGTCCCCGCAACCGCCCGCTGCCGCCGCTCGTGGCGCTCAGAGCCTTCGAGGCGGTGGGGGCGTGGGGCAGCATGCGGGCGGCGGCCGAGGCGCTCGGCGTGAGTCCGACCGTCGTCTCGCGCCATCTCGACAATCTCGAGAAGCGGCTTGGCGCGAGGTTGATCGAACCCAGGGGCCGCTCGATCACGCTGACCGAAGCGGGCGCCCGCTTCCATGCGCAGGTCGCGAAGGCTTTCGACCTGATCGCCGCGGCGACGGAAGATTTGACCAAGCCGGCGCGCACGCCGCTGCGGCTCTGGTGTTGGCCGGGCCTCTCCGTCATGCAACTCCTGCCACGGCTGCCGGAACTCGAGGCGCGGCTACCGGGCTTCTCGATCCATCTGCATTCGACGCTCGCGCGCCCGGACATCAGGCGCGGCGAAGCGGATGCGGAGATCTGCTATCGGCTCGGCGACGAGCCGCCGCGGCCTGGCCTCGTCGAGATCGAGCTCGCCACGCCACGGGTGATGCCGGTCGCCAGCGCGACGCTCGTCAGCCGGCAGGCGCGTCCGCCCGAAGACATCGAGCTGCTGTTCGACCTGCCGTGGATTCACGAATTGTCCGGCGACGAATGGTGCGCTTGGCTCGAGAGGGCCGGGCTGCCGATCGACGCGCGCGTTCAGCAACGGCTCGAGGGCGTACGGCTGTGGCACGCGCATCTGGCCATCGGCGCGGCGCAGCTCGGGCAGGGCGTCGCGCTCGCTAACGTACTGCTGGTCGAGCGCGATCTCGCCGAAGGCCGGCTCGTCGAGATCGGCCGCACCGACGTGCAACTCGGCACCTACGTTCTGGCGGTGCGGGCCGACGCGCGCGACGCGGCCGAAACGCGCGTGCTCATCGACTGGCTAACCGAAGCGACGACGCTGCCGGCCGCCGCGCCGGCGAAAAAGCCTCGGTTGCCAAAAAGGCATCCGACCGATGCAAACTAACTGATTGTGTTCGCGCGCGTCTCGCGCATATTTTGCGGCCATCGACCCGAGGAGACTCCGATGGCGGGCGCAAAGAAAGCTTCGTCCAAGCCGAAAGCGCACGGCAACGCGGATTGGCTCGCCCGCCGCAACGCCGCGATCGTGCGTGGCATAGGCCATTCGACCGGCGTGTTCACCGCGCGCGCGCGCAACGCCGAAATCTGGGACGTCGAGGGCAAGCGCTACGTCGATTTCGCCGGCGGCATCGCCGTGCTCAACACGGGCCACGGCCATCCCAAAGTCATGGCTGCGGTGCGCGAGCAGATGGACAGGTTCACCCACACCTGCTTCCAGGTGACGCTGTACGACACCTATGTGCGGCTCGCCGAGCGCCTCAACGCGCTTGTGCCGATCTCCGGCCCGACCAAGACGGTGCTGTTCACCACGGGCGCCGAGGCGACCGAGAACGCGATCAAGATCGCCCGCGCCGCCACGGGGCGGTCCGGGATCATCGCTTTTGCCGGCGCCTTCCACGGCCGTACGATGCTGGCGATGAACTTGACCGGCAAGGTCGCCCCCTACAAGAAGGGTTTTGGGCCGGCCTATCCGGAAATTTGGCACGTGCCGTTCCCGGCGCCACAGCTCCACGTGAGCGTCGAGGACTCGCTCAAATACCTCAATTCTCTGTTCAAGGCCGACATCGATCCGGCCCGCGTCGCGGCTGTGATCATCGAGCCGGTGCAAGGCGAGGGCGGGTTCCACATGGCGCCACCCGAGCTGATGGAGGCCTTGCGCAAGGTCTGCGATCACCAAGGCATCGTGCTCATCGCCGACGAGGTGCAGACCGGCTTCGGCCGCACCGGCAAGATGTTCGCGATGGAGCATTATCGGATAGAGCCGGACATCGTCTGCGTAGCCAAGAGCCTCGCCGGCGGCTTCCCGCTCTCCGGAGTCGTCGGACGCGCGGCGATCATGGACGCCTCCGATCCCGGCGGTCTCGGCGGCACTTACGCCGGCAGTCCGCTCGCCTGCGCCGCCGCGCTCGCCGTCCTCGACGTGTTCGCGGAGGAGGACCTGCTCGAGCGCGCCAACACGATCGGCGCGCGGGTCAAAGCGCGCCTCGAGACCATCAAGGCGTCCAATTCGAGCTTGCCGATGGCCGCCATCCGCGGCCCCGGCGCGATGGTCGCCTTCGACATCGTCAAGGAGCGCGGCGACGACGAGCCCGACGCCGACGCCACGAAGCGCGTCGTCGCCAAGGCCTGCGCGCTCGGGCTGATCCTGTTGTCCTGTGGCGCCGACGCCAACACGATCCGCATTCTGACGCCGCTGACGGCCTCGGACGCGCTGGTCGACGAGGGCCTCGATCTGCTCGAGGCGGCTCTGAAGGCTTGAGGCGCGACGGAGGCGAAACCAGAACGAACGGGGGTCGAAAGCCATGGACGGTCACGGGAGCGGCGAACTCGCCGCGACGCTGAAAGACAAGTCGCTGCTGAAGAACAAGTGCTATGTTGGCGGCGAGTGGATCGGCTCCGCGGCGGCGATCCCCGTCACTAATCCCGTCGACGAGAGCGTGATCGGCGAGGTGCCGAGGCTCGGCGCGGCCGAGACCCGCCGTGCGATCGAGGCCGCGCGCGACGCCCAGAAACTCTGGGCGAAGAAGACGGCCAAGGAGCGCGCCGGCATATTGCGCAAGTGGTTCAACCTGATGATGGAGAACCAGGAAGATCTCGCGCGCATCATGACGGCCGAGCAGGGCAAGCCGCTGGCGGAATCGCGCGGCGAGATTGCCTATGGCGCCTCGTTCATCGAGTTTTTCGCCGAGGAGGGCAAGCGCATCTATGGCGAGACGATCCCCTCGCCTTGGACGACCTCGCGCATGGTCGTGATCAAACAGCCGCTCGGCGTCGTCGCCGCGATTACGCCGTGGAACTTCCCCAATGCAATGATCACGCGAAAAGCCGGTCCCGCCCTCGCCGCCGGCTGCGCCTTCGTTTGCAAGCCCGCCACCGAGACGCCGCTGTCGGCGCTCGCGCTCGCCGACCTTTGCGAGCGCGCCGGCATCCCCGCCGGCGTCTTCTCGGTATTGACAGGCTCCGCGCGCGAGATCGGCGCGGAGATGACGTCCAACCCGATCGTGCGCGGCCTCACGTTCACGGGATCGACCGAAGTCGGGCGCGTGCTGATGGCGCAGTGCGCGCCGACGATCAAGAAGCTCGGCCTGGAACTCGGTGGTAACGCACCCTTCATCGTGTTCGACGACGCTGATCTCGACGCCGCCGTGCAGGGCGCGATGGCCTCCAAGTACCGTAACGCCGGCCAGACCTGCGTCTGCGCCAACCGCCTGCTGGTGCAGGACGGCGTCTATGACGCTTTCGCCGAGAAGCTGACGGCGGCAGTGCGCAAGCTGAAGGTCGGCAACGGCGTCGACGACGGCGTCACCACCGGGCCGCTCATCAATCAGGCGGCGGTCGCCAAGGTCAAGGAGCACATCGACGACGCGGTCGAGAAGGGCGCGCGCGTCGTTCTTGGCGGCAAGCCCCTCGGCGGCAATTTCTTCGAGCCGACGGTCATCTGTGACGTGACGCCCGAGATGGCGGTGGCGCGCGAGGAGACGTTCGGGCCGGTCGCGCCGATCTTCCGCTTCAAGACGGAGGAGGAGGCGATCGAAATGGCCAACGCCACCGAATTCGGCCTCGCCTGCTACTTCTACGCCCGCGACATCGGCCGCGTCTGGCGCGTCGCGGAAGGGCTCGAATACGGCATGGTCGGCATCAACGAGGGCATCATCTCGACGGCCGAGGCGCCGTTCGGCGGCGTCAAGGAGAGCGGCCTGGGACGCGAGGGCTCGCACCACGGCGTCGAGGAGTATGTCGAGATGAAATACATGCTGATGGGCGGGTTGGGGAAGTAGCAGAGGTTCGCCGAGACCTCATCCTTAGGCGTCCTTTGCAAATGCAAAGCGCGTCGAGGGATGGCCCAGGAGGCGCCGGCGACGCTCCGGCTTGGCCCACGCGGCGTCGCCGGCGCGGGGCCGCGCGGGGTCGAAACGCCGAATGGCGCAACGATAAAACGGAGGAAGAGGGTTGGAGCGGGAAGGGCAGGGGATGGCTGCGGTCGGCGGTGAGGCCGCGTTGGTGAGTTTTCGCCACGTGTCGAAGACGTACGACGGCGAGACGCTGGTCGTGAAGGACCTCAACCTCGACATTCGCCGAGGGGAGTTCTTGACCTTGCTCGGGCCTTCCGGTTCCGGCAAGACAACGTCGTTGATGATGCTCGCAGGCTTCGAGTCGGCGACGGAAGGCCAAATCCTGCTCGGCGGCCGCGAACTCGGCTCCTCGCCCGCCTACAAGCGCAACATCGGCATGGTGTTCCAAAATTATGCGCTTTTCCCGCACATGACGGTGCTGGAGAACGTGGCCTTTCCGCTTTCCGTGCGCCGCCTCGGCAAGACGGAGCAGTGGGAGCGCGCGGCGAAGGCGCTGGACATGGTCAAGCTCGCAGGCTACGGCGGGCGTCGTCCCTCGCAACTGTCCGGAGGGCAGCAGCAGCGCGTCGCCTTGGCGCGCGCGCTGGTCTTCGAGCCGGCGCTCGTGCTGATGGACGAACCGCTCGGCGCTCTCGACAAGCAGTTGCGCGAGCACATGCAGCTCGAGATCAAGCACATCCATCAGCGGCTCGGCGTCACCGTGGTTTACGTCACGCACGATCAGAGCGAAGCGCTGACGATGTCCGACCGCATCGCCGTGTTCAACGAGGGAATCGTTCAGCAGATCGATACGCCGAGCGGCCTCTACGACTTGCCGCGCAACAGCTTCGTGGCCAGCTTCGTCGGCGAAAACAACAAACTGCATGGCGTCGTCGAGACGCTGGAAGAGGGAGGTCTCTGCCGCGTGCGGCTCGGCAGCGGCGAGGCGCTGCAAGCGCGCGCCGTCAATGTCGCCGGCGTCGGCGCCAAGACCACACTGTCGTTCCGCCCCGAAAAGGTGCATATCGAAGGACAGGGCGAGGGCGACGCAAATCGTCTCAAGGGCGACGTTCTCGAGACTATCTATCACGGCGACCATCTGCGCGTGCGCGTCGCGGTCGCCGGCAACGACGCCTTCATGGTCAAGATGCGCTTCCGCAGCGGTCGCGCGGCCCCGCTTGCGGGCGAGACGCTTGAACTCGTCTTTCACGCGCAGGACTGCCTCGCACTCGATCCGGTACGCTGAAACTTGGTGAAGAAAGGGAGAGAACAAATGAGACTCAAGACTTTGCTGCTCGCGGCGGCCGCACTCGCGGTCGCGACCGGCGGCGCGATAGCGCGCGACCTGACCGTCGTCTCATGGGGCGGCGCCTATCAGGACGCGCAGAAGAAAGTTTATTTCGCGCCTTTCACGGCGGAAACCAAGATTCCCATGGTGGATGAGCCGTGGGACGGCGGCGTGGGCACGCTGCGCGCCAAAGTGCAGTCGGGCAAGGCCGACTGGGACGTCGTGCAGGTGGAAAGCGACGAGCTCGCCGTCGGTTGCGAGGAGGGGCTTTACGAGAAACTCGACTGGACGAAAATCGGCGGCAAGGACGCCTATATCCCCGACGCAGTGCACGAGTGCGGCGTCGGCGCGATTTTCTATGATTTCGTGCTCGGCTATGACAAGGACAAGCTGAAGGACGGCCCGACCGGTTGGGCCGATTTCTTCGATCTGAAGAAATTCCCCGGCAAGCGCGCGCTGCGGAACGGTCCGAAGACGACGCTCGAAATCGCGTTGATCGGCGATGGCGTCTCTCCCAAGGACGTCTACAAGGTTTTGGCTACGCCCGAGGGGGTCGATCGCGCCTTCAAGAAGCTCGACACGATCAAGAGCGACCTCATCTTCTGGAAATCGGGCGCTCAGCCGCCCCAACTGCTGGCCTCGGGCGAAGTCGCGCTGACCTCGGTCTATAACGGACGCGTCGACGCCGCCAACCGCAACGACCATCGCAATTTCGGCATGGTCTGGAACGGGGCGCTCTATACGATGGACTCCTGGGTCATCCTCAAAGGAAGCCCCAATCTGGACGCGGCCTACAAGTTTCTCGCATTCGTCGGCCGTCCGGAGAACGAGGCCAAGCTGCCCGACGCGATCGCCTATGGCGTTCCCAACGTGAAAGCGAACGCCCTGATCAATCCGGATCGCCTGAAAGTGCTCGGCACCGCGCCGGAAAACATCGCCAACGCCGTGCTGTTGAACACCGCATTCTGGCTCGAAAACTCCGACCGCTTGACGGAGCGGTTCAATCAGTGGGCGGCGCAGAAGTAGCATGAGCGGGGGCGCCGTCAGTCTGAGGGCTCAACTCGCCCGCGCCGAAAGGTTGCGCCGCTGGCGCGCCTTCGGCCTGGTGGCGCCCCTGTTCTTCTTTCTGATCGTCGTCTTCGTCGCGCCGATCGGCGACATGCTGCTGCGCTCGACGCACGATGTTGAGTTGCGCGACGTCTGGCCGAAGACCGCGGCGGCGCTTGCAGGCTGGACCGACCACGCCCATGTCCCCGACGAGGCGGCTTTCGCCGCGCTCGCCGCGGACATGAGGTCCGCAAAAGCCGCGGGAACGCTCGCGGTCCCGGCGCGGCGGCTCAACTACGCTGTCGACGGCGGCCGGACGCTGGTCTTCAATACCCAGCGCAAGCTGCCGGAGACGGCGGACAAATGGACGGACGCGTTCCTCGGCGCCGATCCGCGTTGGCGCGACGTCGAGACGTGGAACGCGATCGATCAAGCGGCGGGACCGTTCACCAGCTACTTCATGCTGGCGGCGATGGACCGGCAGAAGCGCGCCGACGGCTCCGTCGCTTTGACCGACGCGAACCGGCGAATTTATCTCGACGTGCTCGCCCGCACGTTTCTGGTGAGCGCGGTGGTGACCGCGCTTTGCCTGCTGCTCGGCTTTCCCGTCGCCTACCTCCTGGCGACGCAGCCGCCGGCGCGCGCCAATCTATTGATGATCCTGGTGCTGTTGCCGTTCTGGACGTCGCTGCTGGTGCGCACGGCGGCATGGATCGTCGTGTTGCAGGAGCACGGCCTCGTCAACGATGCGCTGATCGGCCTCGGGCTTATCGAGCGACCGCTGCGGCTCATCTACAACCGCACCGGCGTCTATATCGCGATGACGCACGTGCTGCTGCCCTTCGCCGTGTTGCCGCTCTATTCCGTCATGAAGGGCGTCAATCCGGTCTATATGCGCGCGGCGCTGTCGCTCGGAGCGCGGCCGACGGTGGCGTTCCTGCGAGTCTATCTGCCGCAGACGACGCCGGGCGTCGCCGCCGGGGGCCTGCTCGTCTTCATCCTCGCGCTCGGCTATTACATCACGCCCGAACTCATCGGCGGCGCGTCCGATCAGATGCTGTCGCATTTCATCGCCTATTACACGGCCGATACCGTGAACTGGGGCATGGCTTCGGCGCTGGGCGCGTTGCTGCTCGCGTCGACCCTGGCGCTCTATGCGCTCTATAATCGCCTGGTCGGACCGGGCGGTGTTCGGATGGGATGAGTCATGGCGAACGCCGCTCAGCGCCGAACGCTCGAAGAGCAACTCTGGACCACGGCGCTGTGGATCGCCTCGATCGCCGTGTTCGTCTTTCTCGTTGCGCCTATCCTGGCCATCGTGCCGCTGTCGTTCAACTCGCGCGAATTCCTCACCTATCCGCTCAGCGGCTTTTCGCTGCGCTGGTACGATCAGTTCTTCTCCAGCGCCGAATGGATGCGCGCGTTCAAGAACAGCTTCATCGTCGGAGGCGCGTCGATGCTGCTGGCGACAGCGCTCGGCACGCTCGCCGCGCTCGGCCTGACCCAGGCCGATTTTCGCGGCAAGGGACTCGTCATGGCGGTGCTGCTGTCGCCGATGATCGTGCCGGTGATTGTTGTCGCCGTCGGCTTCTACTTCTTCTTCGCCCCGCTTGGCCTCACTGGCTCCTATCTCGGCCTCATCCTCGCCCATACCGCGCTCGGCGCGCCCTTCGTCGTCATCACCGTCATGGCGACGCTGCAGGGCTTCGACAGGAACTTGTTGCGGGCGGCGGCGAGTCTGGGCGCGGGGCCGACGCGCAGCTTCTTCAAGGTGGTGCTGCCGCTGATCGGTCCCGGCGTCGCCACGGGCGCCCTGTTCGCCTTCGCCGCCAGTTTCGACGAGGTCGTCGTCGTGCTGATGATCGCCGCGCCGGAGCAGCGAACGCTGCCGCGGGAAATGTTTTCGGGTATCCGCGAGAATTTCAGCCCGGTCATCACGGCGGTGGCGACGGTCATGATCGCGGTCTCCATCGTGCTCCTCGTGACGCTGGAGCTTCTGCGCCGCCGCTCCGAGGCGATGCGGGCCGCCAAGGGTTAGAGCCCGGCGCGTTCATGTTGGGATCGTCGTCGCGAGGAGCGAAGCGACGAAGATTCCATGCGGGGTGGTTAGCGGCCGGTCGCTTCGTCTGCGAATCGGCTGTGAATAAGCACCGATGCAAGACCCCCAGCCGGCGGCGGTCTAAGAGGCTACCCCAACACGTTAATTTGACCGGTGGGCGGGGTCCCGATCGGCGCCGATAGCGACTCCGCCAAGCTGCTAGTTTGTTGTTCTATATCAGCCGATTATGCAGAACCGGCACAGGGGTCCCGCGAGGGTGCTTGTTTACATCAGCTAAAATATTGATATTTATAGCCTGAAAAAACCTGACTTCGGCTCCATGGGAGACTTTTAATCAGGGGGTCGTGGGTTCGAGTCCCACCGCGCTCACCAAGTCAATCAAAGGCTTACAGCACGCTTCGAAGCCGATTGCTTCCCAGAAAGCCGATTTGGGAAGCGTATTTGAAGCGGCGCGCGGCAGAACGCCGCAGCCTATCGCTCGCAGAGCCGTCCTCGATGGGCAGGAGTTTCGCTCTCAGCAGCCCAAACAAAACGGCCCGCCGCTACATCCGCAGCGGGCCGTGTCGTCGGCGTCGGGTCGAATCCGTCAGCTTGTTGTTATCTTGGCTGTGCTAACGAAAACAAAAAGAATAATTCCCTCGGTATCGCAGGACGGAATTTTCCGGGCATGATGTTTATGGTAGTGATGATTATCTCGGCGATAGTCCCAGGAATTGTCGGGGCGCTCTCGGCGTATCGCTACTCGGTGTATGTTTTGGTTCCCGTGAGTTTGTTTTTCCTTGTGCTGGCGATAGCAGGCTGCGTGGTTTACGGCTCAAGCCTTTCCGCGAGCACGCTCGCCGTCGTGTCTGGCCTGACGTGCCTGCACTTTGGTTATTTCCTCAGACTCTTCGTCTCGCAAGCCGGACGGGCGCGGAGTGCAACGCCCTTCGGCTTGAAGCGCGCACAACTGGACGCGCGACGGCAACACCCATTTGACGGCCAGCGCCGGAATGTCGAGCGGTCCGTTCTGAACAGGCTCAGGTCGCGAATTCAATAGCCTGGCGTCAGTATGCGCGGGGCTGTTTAAGCTCGAAGAAAGTACGCCAGATAATTTTAAAATCAAGCATAAGCGACCAATTGTTGACGTACCACAAATCGAGCCTCAGTCCGCTTTTCCATGTCCTCGATCGTCTGAGCTTCTCCGCGCAGGCCGTTAACCCGAGCCCATCCAGTTATGCCCGGTTTAAAATGGCGCAGATGTGCAAAACTCGATACCGCGGCGTGCTCGTCATCGGCGATGTCAGGCGGCGGTGGACCAACCAGAGACATCTCTCCTTTCAGTACGTTGAAGAGCTGCGGCACTTCGTCAATGCTCGATTGTCCGAGCATGCGGCCCATTCCGGTGACGCGCGGGTCTTTCCCCCGCGTCTGAACGATCTGCGTTCCGTCCTCGATCATCGACAGGGTTCTGAATTTGTAGGTGAAAAACTTGCGCCCGTCGAAGCCGGTTCGGCGCTGTCGAAAGATGACGGGGCCAACGCTGTCTAGTTTGATAGCGAGAGCGGTCATCAACATCAGGGGAGCCAGCAGAACGAGCGCAGTCACAGCCAGCACAATGTCGCACGCTCGCTTCGCAAACCTTTCTGTTCGAGTAAGGGGCGCACGCTGCATTGCGACCGAGGGAACCGGAGCGATCGAGGAGAAGTTTTGGTGTCCAAGGACGGACCGCATGGACTCTTTCCCCAAGGACAACTGATGGACGCAAGAAATTCGCCAGTCGGCTTCGTCTCGAATTGGGATTTTGCGGGTCCAGCGTCGAAATTCGCTGCTCGCATTCCCCAACGGCCTCCAATTTAACAATATGGGATGGCCTGTGCAAAGTTTGCGTCCTGGGAACGGGCGTTATCCTTGCGTAGCAAACGATCGGGCTTTTTAGCTGTTGACAAGTTCGAAATAGGGTCTGCATCAAATTGCAATGAATCATCTAACCTGCTTTAGATGGATTTGAGCCGATCATTTGCCCGGGGAGGATCGAATGATCTTCATTGGGCTGAGCGGCCTATGCCTTGGAGCCATTCTGGCGCTGAAATTGAAGGTTTTAATCCTCGTTCCGGCGACTATTCTCGGCACGGCGGCTGTTGCGGCAGCGGAATTGGTTAGCGGACATTGTGTTGTCGATGCGCTGTCGTGTGGGGCAGAGGCGGCGTGCGCCGTGCAGTTTGGTTATTTGCTCGGATTGTCCGTCAAAGGCTTCGCCACGGACCCAAAAGCGGTTCGGACAGCGAAGTCGTCGCTGAGCTAACGTCCGGCTTGCCGAACTTCGTCGACGGGTGTTTTGCCGAAGCAATTAAGTCGTCGCCTGTTCTTTAATCGCGTGTAGGAAGTCAACTCCTGACGATCTCGTCGCCGCCGGGGTCATGCTTTCGCCTACAGCCATCGAAGCGCAGCGCAGCGTCATGCGCTCATCGAAGGAATGTCGGGCATTACGTATTTCGTATTACGTTGACAGGCCTGTAAATCCCGAATTCCAACCGGCTACGCCTACCGCGGTCAAGCGGCTGCGCCGCGCCGTGAGCTCCGTTTGGGCCGCGCGGGGCGGGAGCCGCCGATCACAGATCGACGGTCGGAAGCTCGGTGATGATCGAATCGAAGTCGTCGATTCTGGCGAAGAACGCCGCCATGACTTTGCCGATTTTGCTGGAATCGACGACGAGATGGCGTTCGACGGCGCAGCTCATGGCTTTCTGCTTGATCGGAACCTCATGGAAGTTCCAGCAGCTCACGCCGCGAACGCGCTCGACGCCGCCGGCGGAAATGAACGCTTTGTTGATGCCGATGCTGCTCAGCGCTTCGAGGCCTTCCGCGCCCGAAAACGTCGCCGAGGACGGGTGATAGGCGCCGCCGAGAAGGATCATCCGAACGCTGCTCTTACGGCTGATGATCTGCGCGATATTGAGGGAATAGCAAACAACCGTGATATTCGAGTTCGGCGCAATGAGATTGGCCAGAAACGGCATGCTCGTTCCGCAATCGATGAAGATTGTGTCGCGCTCGGCGATCAGGCTCGCGGCCTTGGCGCATGCGGCGGCCTTGGCCGCGGAGAATTTGTCCTGTTCCCGATCGATGAGATAGCCGGTGTTGGCGCCAAAATCTCCGGCTCGCAGAATATGCCCGCCGAAATACGCGAATTGGTTCGCGTTCGCGGCGATGTCTCGACGCACCGTCATCTCCGACACGTTGAGCAGTGCGGCCGCATCCCGCAGGCGCACGACGCCCTGTTCGGCAAGAGCTTTCGCCAGCAAGTTGAGTCGCTCCGATCGAAGCGGCGAAATGGACATCGATGGGTGGCCTATCCGGGATCTGTGCAAAAGTTCGACGCGTGTGAAGTCGTACAACGATCTGTAATTATTGTGGAGGGAGCCAGCGAGCAAATGTCCGACTGTTAGGAAATGCGAAGGCGACGCCGCGCAATTGCGGTTATTCAGGGCCTCGGCGCCCCGCCGGCGGGAACAGGCCTCAGCGCGCCGATCCTGCCGAAGCGGCTTTGCCCAAGGCCGCGAAAGTCATATGTGTCGCTCGGCGCGCGGCGTCCGCCGCCAGGGCAATCGAAGGCGATGCGCAATGACGATCACCCGGAAACCACGCGTCGCCGTCATCGGCAGCAACATGATCGATCTCGTGACCTACGTGAACCGCATGCCGGTTCGCGGCGAGACGGTCGAGGCGCCAAGCTTCGAGATGGGCCACGGCGGCAAGGGCGCCAATCAGGCGGTCGCCGCCGCCAAGCTCGGCGCCTCCGTGCTGATGGTGACGAAAGTCGGCGACGACATGTTCGCCGACATGACGATCAAGAACCTCGCCGGCTTCGGCGTCGACACGACCTACGTCGAGCGCGTCAAAGGCCGCTCCAGCGGCGTCGCGCCGATCATGGTCGAACCGTCGGGCGAGAATTCCATCCTGATCGTCAAGGGCGCCAACGCGGACCTGTCGCCCGCCGACGTCGAGCGCGCGGCGGAGGACCTGAAAGCCTGCGACCTGATTCTGCTGCAACTCGAGGCGCCGCTCGAAACGGTCTATGCGGCGATCGCCTTCGGCAAGCGCCACGGCGTGAAGACTGTGCTCAATCCGGCGCCGGCGACCCCGGAACTCGATCGGGAGAGGATACGCCCCGCGAGCTTTTTCGTCCCCAATGAAACCGAACTCGCCATCCTCACGGGGATGCCCGTCGGCACGCAAGACGAGATCGCCGCGGCGGCGCGCAGCCTGACGGCCGAGGGAATCGGCGCCGTCATCGTGACCATGGGCTCGCGCGGCGCGCTTTTGGCGACGCCGACGCAAATCCGCCGCATCGCGCCGATCCCCGTCACGCCCGTCGATACGACCGGCGCCGGCGACGCCTTCGTCGGCAGCTTCGCGCGCTATTTCGCCGCCGGCTTCGCTCTGGAGGCGGCGCTCGACAAGGCGGCCCGCTACGCCGCCAATTCCGTCACGCGGCGCGGCACGCAGAAGGCCTACGCGACAGAGGCCGAATTCGCCGCGTTTTGCGCGAGCCTCGCGAAGACGCCGGCGTGATATTGCGGCGAGGGCGCCTCGGCCGGCCCGTCGAGCGAGGGCGGGCTCGGACTTCCGGGGGGCTACCGCTATGAGGCCGCTCGGAGCGCGCGCGCCGCCGGCTTTTTCGGCGGCTCGCGGACGGCATACTTCGCGATCGACCCAATTTCAAAGCGTCCGATCAGGCGGCCCAACTCGTCCGTCTGCTCGACCAGCGACCGGGCCGCCGACGTCGTCTCCTCCGCCATTGCGGCGTTCTGCTGGGTGGCCTGATCCATTTGGCTCACCGCGGCGTCGACTTGTTGCAAGCCGGTCGTCTGCTCCTGGGCGCTGGCGGCGATGTCGGACATCACGTTGTTGATTTCGACGACCTGCGCGACGATCCGCTCCAACGCCTGGCCGGTCTGGGCCACCAGATCCACGCCGAGATCGATTTGCGCCGTCGAAGAGGAAATGAGCCCTTTGATTTCCCTTGCGGCCTCGGCCGAACGTTGGGCGAGCGCGCGCACTTCGGAGGCGACTACTGCGAAGCCCCGGCCCGCTTCGCCGGCGCGCGCGGCCTCGACCCCGGCGTTCAAGGCCAGGAGATTGGTCTGGAAGGCGATTTCGTCGATCACGCCGATGATCTGGACGATTTGTTTCGACGATTTTTCAATGCCGCCCATGGCGTCTATGGCATGGCGCACGACTTCACCGCTTTTTTCGGCGTCCACCTTGGCGGTCGAGACGACTTGCCGCGCATGTTTGACGACCTCGGCCGTCTTCTTGACCGTTCCGACGATCTGTTCGACCGCCGCCGTCGTCTTTTCGAGACTGGCGGCCTGTTCGTGCGTTCGCTTCGATAGATCGGAAGTCGCCGCGGAGATGTCTTCGGTTCCCGATCGGATGTGCAACGCGGCCGCGACGATCGTCGCCAGCGTATTCTGCAAAGCGTCGACCGCGTCGTTGAGGTCCACCCGCAACTGGTCGGCGTCCTCGTGCAGGCGCGTCTCGACGCGGGAGACGAGGTTGCCGCGCGCCAGTTGCGCGAGGCCGGCGCCCAGAGCGGCGCGGACGGTTTCGAGACGGTTGGCCTGTTCTCCGCGCTCGACGGCCACGGCCATCTCCGCCAATTTCTGTGACGTCATGTCCTGAAGCGTCTCGACCACGGCGACGACGGAGCCGTCCGCATCGCGAATGGGGCCCGCGTCGATCGCGAGATATACGCGCGCGCCCCGCGGCAAATCGCACCAGTTTTCAGCCCTGAGCCGTCCGCTTTCGCTGTCGCCTTGGCCTTGCGCGGCGTAGAGCGAGCCGACCTTCGCTCTGCCGCCCTCGAGCGCGAGATCGGCGAGGCAAGGGCGCGCCGCCGTGTAGAATCCCTTCCAATGATCCTTTGTGCCGATGACCTTCGAGGCTGCGAGCCCCGTCAAGCGCTCGCACGCCTCGTTCCAGACGACGACGCGACCCTCGCGGTCGAGCACGAACAGCGCTACGACCATTTGTTCGATGAAGCGAGCTGCGGATTCGCGCACGTCGATCGTCTTCGCGGCCTTTCCCGGCCGGTCGAGGGACGGCGCGTTCGCGAGCGAGGCGATCGTTCGCCAGAAGCGCACAAGAAACATTTCCCAGCCCTCATCCAAAACATCCTCAGGCCGATCCGTCCCGATATCGAGCGCAGAAACCGTTTCGTCCCGGCCTTATTGATAGTGACGCGATCCAACAGAACGCTAGGCGACTGCTCCGGACGACCTGCGCGTTCGAACTGCGATTTGGGCGACGTCGCCGGAGGCGCCGCCTCCGCTTCGGCGACGAAGCAAATCGGGCTGAGGTCTAACCGCCCTTCTCGCGTCGCGGTCGGGTCGCCCTTTTCAGGGCGATTTCAGCGATATTAAACGGACCTTGCTCCAGGCTGGCGCATCCAGCGGCCTTTAGCGCTCTTGAACCTGGCGGAGGCGGCGCCGCGGGGATCGCAGCTTATGGCGGAGAGCGTCCTGTTTCGAGATCGTCGACTCGCTTGCCGCTGGCGCGAGAGGATTCGGCGTCCCGTAAGCCACGCCTGAGGCCAGTCGATCGGCGGCCAAATCCCGCGGGGAAAGCCGAACTCGCTGTTCGGGATCCGCCCAAAGGCGCAAACGGAGGATCGCATGGAACGCACGTCGCCCAGCAACGCTTCCAGCGTCTTGTTCATCCTCGTTTTCTTCGCCGCCTTCGCGTTGGTGATGCTCCGCTTCTCCTGAGGTATGGAGCGCCATCCGAAAGGGCGCCGGTCAAGCCCGTCCCGGGACGAGATCGACCTCCTCGAGATAGGCCAGGAACAACACGTAATTTTCGGCGAGGCTTTCGACGATCTCGGCGAGATCGTCGAGGGTGTATTCGATTTGGTCTTTGTTGTCCTCGATATAGATCCCCGACGTAGCGGGGTCGCCCCGCGAAGGCTTGACGCTCGGGGGGATGCGGAGGATCCAGTTCGGTTGCACGCCGGTCGCGGACACGCCGGGCTTCCACGCGGAATGGGCGATGTTGTCGCGCAGCGGCGTCAAATTATCGGGAATGACGAGATGGCCGCGAATGCGGTCGAATTGATCCAATGGAACCGACCGGTGACGAAGCAGATCTAGCAGAACTTGCCGCTTGGCCGCGAAGTCGAGGCGACGGGTCAGCAAGATGACGGCGGCGGAGTCGGAACCGGCGACCGTGGCCATGACATCTTGCATGAGCAATTCGTAGCGCGCGAACCATTGCACGATGGTTCCGAAGAGCTGCAAATGCCGCGGGGTGAGGCAGTCCAAAATCGCATGGTCCATTCGTAGGTCCGCCCATCGCTACGCTCGCTCGAGGATGTCTCGAGTCGCAGCCGTCGGTTCTTTTATTGCACGGGCTCGGACCCGTCACGCATTGAGGCGGGTTGGCGCCCTCGCGGGGCGCGAGGAACGAAGGGCTCGAAGCGCCGAGGCGTTGCTGCATTGCGGCAAAAAGCATTGCCGTTTTGCGCGGTTTATGGCATGAGCGCGCGGCGAAACAATCCTCAAGGGAAGCAATGTCGTTTCTGAACAGCAATAATTTCCACGATCGTCAGGCCGCCGCCGCGAAGGCGCGCAAGGCCCTAGCCGAGAAATTCCTTTCCCGCCCGAAATACGATCCCAACGATCCGGCCGTCATCGAACGCGAGGCCAAGCGCCGCGCCATTCTTGAAGCGCGCGCCGAGCGTGAGGCCGAGAAGCTGAAGCGCAAGGCCGAGGCCGAGGCCGCCGAAGCCGCGCGCCGCGCCGCCGAGGAAGCGACGCGCCAGGAGGCGCTACGCTTGGAAGCTCTGGCTCGCGAAGCCGCCGAAGCGGCTCGCCGCGAGGAGGAAGCCAGGCTCGAATACGAGCGCAAGCTCGATCGCGACGCCCGCTACGCCGCGCGCAAGGAGCGCAAGAAGAAGGCCAAGAGCGCGATCGAGCGCTACCGCTGACGCCGCGATTGATCGGCGCCCGCAAGTCGGGCAAGAAGGCTATGGCCGGCGAACTCGGCTTTCTCGGTGGGGCGCGATCGAATGGCGAAACCTCTGCGTCTCGGCGTGGCCGGCCTCGGCAGTGTGGGGTCCGCGCTCGTCAGGCTCTTGGGGCGCCGGCGCGCTGATCTGGCCGCGCGGACCGGCTGTGAAATCACGGTCGTCGGGGTCAGCGCCCGCAGCCGGCGCGATCGCGGCCTCGATCTCGGCGGCGCCGCTTTCTACGACGAGCCGACGTCCCTCGCGACGTCCGGGAATATCGACGTTTTCGTCGAGTTGATCGGCGGCGCCGAAGGCCCGGCCTATGAGGCGGCGAAGGCCGCTCTCGCGCGTGGCGTGCCGCTCGTCACCGCCAATAAGGCGATGATCGCGGCCCATGGCCTCGAACTCGCGCGGCTCGCCGAAGCCAAAGGCGCGCGGCTGGCGTTCGAAGCCGCGGTCGGCGGCGGCATTCCTATCGTCAAGACGCTGCGCGAAGGCATGGCCGGCAACGCCATTCGCCGCGTCTCCGGCATCCTGAACGGCACCTGCAACTATATTCTCTCGCGCATGGAGACCGACGGGCTGCCCTTCGACGTATGCCTCGCCGATGCGCAAAGACTGGGGTACGCCGAGGCGGACCCGACCTTCGACATCGGCGGCTTCGATTCGGCCCACAAGCTCGCCATCCTCGCCTCGTTGGCCTTCGGCGCCAAGATCGACGCCGACGCGGTTTCGGTCGAGGGCATCCAGACCATCAGCCTCGCCGATCTCGCCGCGGCCGACGAACTGGGCTATCGCATCAAGCTCCTCGGCGTCGCCGAGCGCACGCAAAAAGGGGTCGAGCAACGCGTGCATCCGACCATGGTCGCCAAATCCGAGCCGCTCGCGCAGACCATGGGGGTTCTCAATGCGGTGACCATCGACGGCGACGCGGTCGGCGCGCTGACGCTGGTGGGGGCGGGCGCCGGCGGCGACGCGACGGCCTCCGCCGTCGCCGCGGACATCGCCGACATCGCGCGCGGCGATCGCGGGCCGGCGTTCGGCCGCCCGGTTGACGCGCTGGAGGACGCCGAACGCGTGCCCATGCAGCGCCACGAAGGCGGATATTACGTGCGTCTGGCCGTGGTCGATCGGCCCGGCTCGATGGCGACGATCGCCACGCGCATGGGCGAGCGCAAGATTTCGCTCGAAGCGATCATGCAAAAACGCCCCGCCAAGGGCGCCCCGTTGACCGACATCGCGCCCGTCGTGCTGATCACCCACGCGACGACGGAAACATCGATCCGAGAGGCCCTCGCCCTGGCCGTCGCCGACGGGGTGGTGAAGGAAAAGCCGCAGGTCATCCGTATCGAGCGCGCCTAAAACGGATCGAGCAGGCCGAAGACGCTCACCAGCGCGACGACGGCCGCGCCAAGGGCGACTTCGGCGAGGCTGGTTCTCATCAAAATCCCCAGCGCGGGCGCGTCCGGCTTGAGGCGCGGCGCGAGGACGTAGCGGTTGAGCAGCGCGATCGAGATCATCGTCGCCACGAGCGCGATCTTCATGGCGAGCAGCGCGCGGTACGGTGTCGTCGCCGGAAGCGGCGCCGCGCCGCTCGTGAGAGCGACGTTGACGGTGCCGGTCAGCACGGCAAGCGCGACGTCGAACTGGCCCCAGAAGGAAAACCGCCGCATCGCGCTCACCGCTTGACCGCGCAGCGTGGCGTCGCGATAGGCCCTCAGGCATAGCGCGAAAAGCGGAAGGCCGCCGAGCCAGGCTCCGGTCGCGAGAAGGTGCAGCGCGTGATTGGCGCGATGGAGCGCGCCGACCGCGCCGGCCTGCATCGAGGCGTGGCCGACAAGACAGAGGCTCGCCAGAAGCAGCCCGGAGAGGGCGAGGGTGACGCTCGAGGGCCCCTGTCGCCTCAACGCCAGCGCGACGACCAGCGCGAGCGCGACGACGAGCCGCCCTTGCCAGACAACGCCGAACGCGGTGTCCATGAGGACTCCTTGGACGACGTCGGCGTCGACCAAGCCGCTCCACGAATCCGCCATGGACGCGGCCTCGAGCGCGAGCCAGACGAGGGCGCTGAGCGCGGCGACGGGGATCGCGATCGCCGCGATCCGCCGCGCAGCGGGAGCGAGGGCGCGCGCAAGATCAGGTGGGGCGAGCAGCCGGACATAGAAGCTCGCGCCGAACAGAGCCATCGCCGACAGGAAGTGCGCGAAGCGGCATAGCGCGAGCGCGCTTTCCATAACTCCCCCTATTCGCCGTCCATGAAGACGCGAGAAAATGTGAGGGCGGCGCGAGCCGGCCTCACATCTTCATCCCCTTCATGTCCATGCTCTTCATGCCGCCAGCGGGGCCGGCCGCGCCGACCCCTTGGACCGCGAAATCGACCACGACGGCCCCCGCGTGTTCGAACGTCAAAGTCGCCTTGACGCTCTCGCCCTTGACGAGCGGGCGCTTCAGGCCCGTGAACATGATGTGATAGCCGCTCGGCGCGAGCTTCACCGAGCCATGGGCGGGAATCTCGAGGCCGTCCTTCAGCTCGCGCATTTTCATGACGCCGCCTTCCATGCTCATTTCATGGATTTCGACGCCGGCGAAATCGGCGGAGCCGCCGGTCAGCCGGTCCGGCGCGGCGCCGTCGTTGCGAATCTCGAGGTAGCCGGCGCCGACTTCGGCGCCTTTCGGCGTCGCGCGCGCCCAGGGTTTTTCGATCGTCAGATCGCCCGCCTTGATTTCCTGGGCGAGGGCGGGGGCCGCGCTCAAGCCGAGCGCGAGCGCCAGACAGATGGCATGGAAGCGGTTCATATATGGCTCCTTGAGCTTCGTTGCGAGGAAAGCTGCGCCTTCGCATGCGAAAGCGCGGCGGGTCGGTCAGGGCTTCACGGTGAAGCTGAAGCTGCCTTGGGTCTTATGGGTGTCGACTGAAACGGCGTGCCAGGTCACGGTGTAGACGCCCGGCGGCAACGTCTTGCCGACCTTTGCGATCAGCACGCTGTTGTCGGCGGGATCGAGGCTGGGCGGGCCGAGCGGCGCCGCCGCGCCGCCTTCCGAAGCCAGCGTGATGCCGGAAAAACGCGGCTCGACGCCCTCGCTGAACTTCAGACGGATTTCGGAAGGGGACGCGACCGTGCCCCCAACCGGGGGCGTGGCCTTTTCGAGCTGGGCATGCGCGTGGCCCGCCGTGGCGGCGAAAGCGAAAGCGAGCGCGGCGGCGATTTTGATGAGCGAATGGCGAATCATAGCTGGCCCCATTTGGAGATTGGTTTGCCGAGCGTGTCGGGGAAGATGTCGTCCAGGAAGAAGTGCAATTCGCCGACGACGCCCACCCCGCGGCCGCTCGCGCTGTTCACGGGAACGATCGCCTCGAGCGCGAATTGCCAAGTGTCAGCCATATAGATCGCGCCCGGCTGAATTGTGCCGGTCGTCTGGTTGGTCCCCGGCGCGAAGTTCGAGATCGGCTTCGAGAAGGCGAATTCGGTGATCGGGATCAGATGCTTGAAAAAGTCGTTGTCGATCTCGCCGACATGCGAATTGTAGTAGGGCAGGCTGTATTGGACGGTGAACCCCCAGTTGAGGCTCGTCGGGTTCTGGCTTCCGTCCGTCCAGGCTTGGCCTGGAATGGTCTCGCTGAGTTCGGCCGTGACAGCGAACGGACGCAGGACGTTCAAGCTCTTCGGCAGGGCGCCGAATCCCAAGCCGGCGTCGAGAACTGGCGTGTAGTTGTTATAGGGATTGGTCATGTTCGGCGTGCCGGTGTGGGCCCAGGTCACGTCGAGACCCACCGAGGCCATGAACTCGGCTCCCGGAACGCATAGAAAATTGTACTTTGCTTCAGTGTCGACGTCGCCCCAGCCGTATCCGCCGGGCCTGAGCCAGGTCGGGCCGTCCGTGATCGACAGCCCGAAGCCGGGGAAGACGGTCTTGGTGTAGCTGAAGCTGGCGTCGAACTCCTGCGATCCGCTGGAATTCTGCGGCAGGTAGGTCAGGGTCGGCAGCGCCAGTTCGTCACTGACGCCGGGATCGTCGATGGCGAGCGTGGCGGGGAAGATGCGGTCGCCGCAGACGGCGTGAGCGAAGGCGGGCGAGAGCCAAAGAATCGCCGCGGCGCCGGCGAGTGCGCCCGCGACGGCGCGTGAAGACAGCGTGGTCATGGATTTGTGCCTTGAAGTCCTGGGGAATGGGAACGCGCGCCGATGCGATCGGCGTGCGCCGGATTCGAATCAGACTTCGAGAGGCGGGGCGCGAGGTTGGGCGAATCCAGTCGGGCTGGGCTTTTCCCAGTCGAAATCCGCCTGCGCGGTCAGCGGCGCAGGCGCGGCGTCGAGGCGCTCGGGAAGGGAGGGCGTCGGCGCAACGAGCGCGACGGCGTGCGCCGCGAATTGGCACAGCGGGCAGCCGTCGTCGCAATGGCCCTGCCGGCGCTCCGGCGCGCTCGAGGACGCGTCGTCGTCGACCTGGGCGCATAGAATCGCGCTATCCCCGAACGTCGCCTTCAGCGTCGCGGCGACGCTCGCCGGGTCCTGACGCGCATCGGCGTGGTGAAAGGGCAGCGCCATGAGCTGCGCGAACAGAGCTAACGCGGCGAGCAGCACGGCAAGACGCGGAAAAGCGCGCGCCGAAACGGCGCCCGCCCTGCCGCGTCGTTTAGTCGTTTTCCCCGCCGCTACGGACACCCGGTCATCCCCTGCGACCGCGACATTTTGTCTCTCGACAGTTAGAAGCGAACGGCGATCGACTGTCAATTGCGAGCCCGGTCGAGCGCCGGTCTGCGGCGCCGGAGCGGGGCTTGGCCGGGCAGGGGCGTCGAGCGGAGGCTTGGATCCTTTGGAGTTTGCGCGAATCGGCCCGATCGATGCGCCGATCATCCCGATCGCGCGCCCGCTTGTGAGCGGCGGCGCAACTCCGATATGATCGCGTCGCCTCCTCATCCTCGTAGCGACGGGGCGGACGCTATCGGTCGCGATGGATCGTGATATGGGCGCCTCACCATCCGACATCGGCTTCCGGGCGAATCCCGCCGAGCGCTTGATGCAACCTCGAACGCTGTCGCCCCTGCCGGGGACGAGCCGCGGATTGGCGCTTTTCGGCGCTTTGCTGATCCACGCGGGCATCCTGTCTTTCTTGCTTCTCGAACACGAGTTGGAGCCCGCAATCGCGCCCGTGGCGCAAGAAATCCCGGTCGAAATCGTGGCCGAGCCGCCGCGGCCGACAAAGCCCGAGGATCCCGCGCCAAAGCCCGAGGCGACGCCGACGGCGCGACCGGTCGACTTGGAACCCGCCTACGACGCTCCCCGCGCCGCCAATGACGAAAAGATCGTCAGACAGGCGCCCGACGAGGCGACGAAGGCGCCGGGCCCGCCGACGACAGCGAAAGCGCCGAGCCTCAATCCCGCTCCCGCGGAAGCGGCAGGACCGACGCGGGAGAGCGAACTTCACGCGGCGGAGAATTCGGCCGAACCCTTTCAAGACAAAGCCGCCGACGAGGAGAAGAGGCCCCTCGACGCCGATCGCGAAGCGCCCGCGCAGGAGCAGGCGCGCGCTGAGCCGAACGCACAGCCCGAGAAGCTTCCGACTTTTATCGGCGAACCGTTCCCCACCTGGTCCGCCGGCGCACAGTTCTCGACTTCCGAATATTTGCCGGAGATCGAACTCGGTAGCGCGGCCGGACCGACTTTCGTCGCCGGCGGAAAAGCCAAGTCGACTTATCTGTCGATCCTCTACGGGATGATCATGTCCCACGTGCGCGCGCCCCCCGCCGCGCACGTGAGATCCGCGGGAAAGATCGTCTTCACCGTCGACGGGACGGGCAAGCTCGTAGAACGCGCGATCGCACGCTCGAGCGGATCGCGCGATCTCAATTCGGCCGCTCTTGCGGCGGTCGGCGAAGCGGCGCCATTTCCGCCGCCGCCGCTGGGCATGTCGGCGAGATTGACGTTCACCTACGACGCGAGGTGAACCGCGTGTTCGCGGAATATCGGGCCTGACCGAGGGGGACGCCGAGCGGTCGATGCTCGCTTCCGATTTCGCCTCACGCGGCCGCCGCCCCGCACTCGCGGCATAGACCCTGCACTTCGACCATCTGCCGGTGCGGCGCGAAGCCCGCGCGGGCGGCGGTCTCCTGGAGCAGGCGCGCGATGGCGGCGTCCTCGATCTCGTCGCTGCGCCCGCATTTCTCGCACAGCAGCAGGACGCCTTGATGGGCGTGGCCGAAATGTTCGCAAGGCGCATAGGCGTTGCGGCTTTCGATCTTATGCACGAAGCCGTTTTCGAGGAAGAACTCCAGCGTGCGATAGACCGTCGGCGGGGCGATCGGCTTGCCCTCGAGACGCGCCATTTCGTCCATGATCGCATAGGCGCCGAGCGGGGCGGGGCTGCGGCTCAAAATCGCCAGCACGCGGCGGCGCAGCGCCGTCAGTTGCAGCCCTTTGCTGGCGCAGGCGCTCTCGACCTGCGCCGCCCAGGCCGGTCCGTTCGCTTCATGGCCGCCACAAATCATTTTTTCGCCTTTCTCGCCCTAATTCCTACCACGCTTGCGAGGGCGCGTCGCGAGGCGCGCGTCCGGGAGTTGCGCGACGCACCGTTATAACATAACAGTTGACCTGCCGCGCCGAAAGGGGCGCAGCGGCATCAACGTTGGAGGCATTCCCCATGACCCAGAAATTTCTGCTCGCGGCGGCCGTGACGGTCGGCTTCATGAGCGCGCCGGCGCTCGCCGATCCGGTGAAAGTCGTCGCCGCGGAGAATTTTTACGGCGACGTCGCCACGCAGATCGGCGGCGCGAATGTCGCCGTGACGAGCATTCTGACCAATCCCGATCAGGACCCGCATCTGTTCGAGGCGAGCGCCGAAACCGCCAAGGCGCTCGCCGACGCCAAAGTCGTCATCGTCAACGGCGTCGACTACGACCCCTGGATGGAAAAGCTTCTGAACGCCAACAAGGCGCCCGGCCGCAAGGAAATCGTTGTCGGACAACTCGTCGCTCGCAAAGCCGGCGACAATCCGCATCTCTGGTACGACCCGGCCTATGTGAAAGCCGCCGCCAAGGCGCTCGTCGCCGATCTCACAGCGGTCGACCCGGCGCACAAAGCGGATTATGACAAGGGCGAGGCGCAGTTCCTCGAATCGCTGAAGCCGCTGGACGCGAAGATCGCTGAGATGCGCAAGAAATACTCGGGACAAGCGGTCACGGCCTCCGAGCCGGTGTTCGGCTACCAAGCGGGACTGATCGGCCTCAAAGTCCACAACGAAAAATTCGCGCTCGCGGTGATGAACAACGCCGAGCCGACGGCTTCCGAAGTCGCCGCTTTCGAGACGGATCTGAAGGGCCACAAGGTGAAGGCGATGCTTTATAATGCGCAGGCGAGCGAACCGGCGGTGCAACGGCTCGTGCAGATGGCCAAGGACAATCAGATCCCTGTCGTCGGCGTCTCCGAGACCGAGCCGACCAATTCGAACTATCAGAAGTGGATGCTCGGACAGCTCGATGCGCTCAATTCCGCGCTCGGCGGCGGGGTCAAGTGAGCGCGCTTCGCTTCGATAATGTGACCATTCAACTCGGCGGCCGAGATATCCTCTCGGCCGCCAGCTTCGTCGTCGAGGACGGCGAATTCATCGGCATGCTCGGCGCCAACGGCTCCGGCAAGACCACGCTGATGCGCGCCGCGCTCGGCCTCACGCCAGTTGCGTCCGGCGCAATAAGCGTCTTCGATCAGCGTGTCACCCGCGGAAACTCGGCCATCGGCTATATGCCGCAGAATCGCGCGCTCGCCTCCGGCCTGCGTCTGACCGGCTACGACATCGTCGCCAGCGCGGCGATCGGCGCGCGCTTCGGCTTCGCCCGGCTCGACAAGGCGATGCGGCGAGAAATCGACTGGGCGCTCGATCACGTCGACGCCCGCGACCTGGCGCGCCGATCGATCGGCGAACTCTCGGGCGGCGAACGTCAGCGCCTGCTGCTCAGCCAGGCGCTGCTCGGCCGCCCGCGCCTCTTGCTGCTCGACGAGCCGTTGATCTCGCTCGATCCAGCCTACCAGAAGGGCGTCGTCGAGATCGCGCGGCGCCTGCGCGACGAATTGAAAATAGCGATCGTCTTCAGCGCTCATGAACTCAATCCGCTGGTCAACGCGATCGACCGGGTGCTTTATCTCGGCGCCGGCGCGGCGGTGATCGGCCCGGTCGACGAAGTGGTTACCGGACCGGTGCTTTCGCGGCTCTATGGGGCGGAGATCGAAGTCGTGCGCATCAAGGACCGCTTTTTCGTCATGGCCGGCGAGATCGAGGTCGAGCGCGACGCGCATCGGCACGAGGGTGGCGCTCGCGGCCATGCTCATTCCCACGATCACGGCGGCGCGGATGTTTGAATACGACTTCATGCGCACCGCCTTCGCCGCCTCCGGCGTTGCGGCGATCCTAGCGGGAACCGTCGGTTTCTTTCTCGTTCTGCGCGGCCAGACCTTTGCCGGCCATGCGCTTTCCCATGTCGGCTTCACCGGCGCGACGGGGGCGGTGTTGCTCGGCGTTTCGCCGCTCGCCGGCCTGGTCGGCTTCACGCTCGTCGCCGGAATCGGCATGGGTCTCTTCGGCGAGAAGCTCGCCGAGCGCGACGTGGCGATCGGCATGATGCTTTCGCTCGCGCTCGGGCTCGGCCTGCTGTTCTTGCATTTCTATACCTCGGCGGCGACCCAGGCGGCCGCGCTGCTGTTCGGCAACGTGCTCGGCGTTGACAATTCGGCGCTGCTGAGCCTCGTCCTCATGGCCGCGGCGAGCCTCGCCGCGCTCGCGTTTATCGTGCGGCCGCTGATCTTCGCTTCGTTGCAGAGCGAACTCGCCGAGGCGCGGGGAGTGCCGCTGCGCTTCGTCTCGGCGGCGTTTCTGGCCATCGTCGCGATCGCCGTCGCCGAATGCGCGCAGATCGTCGGCGTGCTCTTGGTGTTCACGCTGATGGTCGGCCCCGCCGCCGCCGCGCAGAATTTTTCGCGCCGGCTCAAGGGCGCCATTGCGCTGGCGGCGGGCCTCGCGCTCGCCGAGGCCTGGGGCGGCTTGACGCTCGCCTTCTATACGGATTGGCCGACGAGCGTCTGGATCACGGCGCTGTCGGGCCTCGTCTATTTCGCCAGCCTTGCGGCGCGGCGGGCGGCGGCGTGAGGGCGGGGGGAAGGGGGCGCTGATGGGTTTCTTCCTCGGCGTCGAACGCTCGCTCACCGGCCGGCCGTGGCGACCGCGGCTCGACCCGGCGGGGGAGGCGCGCGCGCTCGCCATCGCTCAGGTGAGCGGGCAGAGCGAGCTGATGGCGCGCGTGCTCGCGGGGCGGGGCGTCGGTTTAGAGGAGGTCGCGCGCCATCTCGAGCCGACCTTGCGCGAGCTGATGCCCGATCCCTTCACCTTGCGCGATATGGAGGCGGCGACCGCGCGCCTCGCGCGCGCCGTTCAGCGCCGGGAGCGCGTGGCGATCTTCGGCGATTACGACGTCGACGGCGCGGCGAGCGCGGCGCTGCTCAGCGAATATCTCGAGGCCTGCGGCTGCCCAACGCTGATCCATATCCCCGATCGCGTCGCCGAGGGTTATGGCCCGAACAGCGAGGCGATGGCGGCCTTCGCCGCCAAGGGCGCGAGCCTCGTCGTCACCGTCGATTGCGGCGCCGTGAGCCATGAGCCCATCGCCGAGGCGAGGCGGCTCGGTCTCGACGTCATCGTCTTCGATCACCATCAGGCGCCGGAAAACTTGCCCGACGCGCTCGCCGTCGTCGACCCGAACCGCCAGGACGATCTTTCCGGCCTCGGCTATCTCTGCGCGGCCGGCGTCGTCTACATGGGCCTCGTCGCGCTCAATCGCGCGCTGCGCGAGGCGGGCTTCTTTCACGGGAGCAGGGCGCCCGATCTCTTGGCCGCGCTCGATCTCGTCGCGCTGGCGACGGTCGCCGACGTCGTGCCGCTCGTCGGCCTCAATCGCGCGTTTGTGCTGCGCGGCCTCGCCGTGATGCGCCAGCGCAAACGTCCGGGCCTGGCGGCCTTGTTCGACGCGGCGGGCGCCGACGGTCCGCCGCGCGCCTATCATCTCGGCTTCCTCATCGGACCGCGCATCAACGCGGGCGGACGCATCGGCGACGCCGGCCTCGGCGCGCGGCTTCTGACGACGCGCGAGGACGTGCAGGCGCGCGAAATCGCCGCGGAGCTCGACCGTCTCAATCGCGCGCGCCAGCAGATCGAGTTGGCGACGCTCGCCGAGGCCGAAGCCGAGGCCCTGCTCGCGCTCGGGCTCGAGGAGCGCGGCGCGGCGGTTGTGGTGGCGGGCGAGGGCTGGCCGCCGGGCGTCGTCGGGCTGATCGCGGCGCGCCTGAAGGAGCGCTTCGAGCGCCCGGCCTTCGCGTTGGCCTTGAGCGGGCGCGAAGCGACGGGCTCAGGGCGCTCGATCGCCGGCGTCGACCTCGGCCGCGTCGTCCGCTCGGCCGTCGAGGCGGGCCTCGCGCTGAAAGGGGGCGGCCACGCCATGGCGGCGGGCGTGACTTTGGCGAAGAGCCGGATCGGCGAGTTTCGAGCCTTTCTCGAGGAAAACCTCGCCGAGCAGGTCGCCGAAGCGCGGGCCCATTCGGGACTGGCGATCGACGCCGCGCTGACCGCGGCCGGCGCGACGCCGGCCATGGCGCATTCGATCGAGGCCGCGGGGCCCTTCGGCGCCG
The DNA here is from genome assembly GCA_963842835.1 of uncultured Alphaproteobacteria bacterium. Taxonomy (GTDB): domain Bacteria; phylum Pseudomonadota; class Alphaproteobacteria; order Rhizobiales; family Beijerinckiaceae; genus Roseiarcus. The sequence continues at coordinate 201,832 of CAWJIB010000006.1, forward strand.
GAAATCCCGAGCCGATCTTCGCGTTGCCGCGCCATCGCCTCGTCGACGTCATCGCCGTCGGCGCCGACCATCTGCGCTTGCGCGCCGTCGCCGGGGACGGCCGGGCGATCGAAGCGATCGCATTCCGCGCGGTCGGCAAGCCGCTGGGCCAGGCGCTCCTGCGCCTCAAGGGGACCAACGCCCATCTTGCCGGGGCCCTCGCGATCAACCGCTACGGCGGGCGCGAGAAGACGCAGTTGCGGGTCGTCGACGCGGCGGAAGTCGCGGAGTAGCGGGGACTGGGGCTCTCGAACGAGAATCTTCGCCGAGCGCTTGGCCTCGTCCGTCAGTGAAAATCGCGGACGACGCGCGGCGCTTCGCGGCTCGTCGCCCAGTCGAGCGCTTCTTGCGCGAGTTGGGCGAAGGCGCCGGGGAGGCGCAAGGCGACCGAGTTCGGCTGCGAGACGAGCGCCAGCCGCGCCGCGGCGAGAAGGAGCAGGTCGATCATCGCCTTCGAGATCAGTTCGACGTCCAACTTGTCCTCCGCCGCCTGCGCGTCGACGAGGGTGACGACATCGCGAATCGCCTCGTCGGCTTCGCGCAGCCGCTGACGTTCCGGTCCTGAAATCGCAAGCACGTCCGAGAGGGTGAGAAGGCGCATGGGCGTCCAGGCGAAGCAATGAGAGTGGACAAGCGAAATCCGCATAAACGCCTATAGATTGTTTCTTCTATAATTGCAACCCGGCAGTTGCGGAAGGGTCGCGACCCCCAATCGCGTCACGCCTCAAGAGAGCGCCGCGCCTTCGAACACGATCTGGTCGGCCCATCGCGACGCCGTTCGCCGTTGCTGCGCCGTTCGCACCGTCCAGACCATGACCGGCATGGCCTTGAGTTGGCGCAACAGAAACGGCGTGGGATGCGGCAGGTCGTCGACGCTCCAGGAGAGAAAATCCGGGCGCGTCTCGGGATAGTGCAGGAAGGCCGCGCAGATCTCTTTCTGCGCCGCCGAAAGATCGCGCCAATATCGGCCGTCGTAGTTGGCCTGCGCGACGATGCCGAGCGGACCGATCCCGCCATGGCGCGCCCGCAAATGGGCGATCGGCGCGGGATCGAAGCTCTTGAACGCGAGCGGGCCGCCGTATTCGCGCGCCAACGCGGCAACTCGCTCGGCAAGGCGCATGTCGCCGTCGAAACGGCTCTTGAGTTCGCAGATCAACGGCGTGCGGCCGGCGATGCGGGCGAGCAGTTGCGCGAGCGTGGGCACGCGCTCGCTGCAATCGCGAAACGGCGCCGCCTGGATTTGGGCGACGGTTCTTCTTATCAGCGCGCCGCGGGCCCGCGTGAGGCGATCGAGCCTGGGGTCGTGAAACACCATCGCCTCGCCGTCGCAGCTCAGCTGCGCGTCGCATTCGATCGCGAAGCCGCCGCGGATCGCCGCCTCGGCGGCGCCGAGCGTATTCTCGACGACGCCTTTGCCGGCGTCATGCAGGCCGCGATGGGCGATCGGCCGCGCGACCAGCCAGTCCGGCGCGTTCGCGCTCACGCGCGGATCTCGCGGATCTCAAAGATCGCTTCGACTTCGGCGACTGCATTGAGCGGCAGATGGGCGACGCCGACCGTCGTGCGAGCATGGACCCCCGGCGCGCCGAACACGTCGCACATGAGCCCGGAAGCGCCGTTCATCGCTTTAGGAAGCTCATCGCAGCCTCCTTCGACGGCGAAAAACCCGCCGAGCCGAACCACCTGCGCGATCCGGTCGAGATCTCCGATGGCCGCCTGCGCTTGGGCGACGAGGTTGATCGCGCAGAGCCGAGCCGCCTCGCACGCCGCGCTCAGCGACGATTGCGGCCCGAGTTTGCCGATATGCGCGGGCGCGATCTTGCCATCCGGGCCAAACGGCAATTGGCCGGAGACGAACAGCAACGCCCCCACGCGCTTGAAAGGGACATAAGTGGCGACCGGCTTGGCCGGCGGCGGAAGCGTGATCCCTAGTTCTTCGAGACGCGCGGCGACGAAGCTCATGAACGGTCCTTTGCTTACGCAGGGCAGCGCCGCTCATTAGGCGCGCGGCGAGACTATTAAGCCAAACGCGGCGCCGGAAGAAGCCTCACACCTCGCGCCGCGCTTGTTTTTGCCGCCCGGCGCGCTTAGGTTGCCCAGCATGATCTTCGCGCGCCGGCGCGGCATCGACGCGCGGCGCGATCACTCGGGATAATGGCCATGGGTAGCTTCAGCATTTGGCATTGGATGTTGTTCGGAGCGGTAGCGCTGCTGCTGTTCGGCGGCAAAGGCAAGATTTCCGACATCATGGGCGACGTCGCCAAGGGCATCAAATCCTTCAAGAAGGGAATGTCCGAGGACGATTCCGAGGCCAAACCGGCGGCTTCGACGCCCCCGCGCAGTCTCGAAAATCGCGTCAGCTCGACGATCGACGCCAACGAGACGAACAAGGTCAACTGACGCGTTCGGCGCGAGCGCCCGTCGCCGGGCGGGGATAGCGCCGAGCGCTTCTCCCCAAGGTTTTCGTGTGGCCGGACCGCACCATGTTTGATTTTGACGTCGGCAAACTCCTGATTTTCGGCATCGTCGCCCTCGCGGTCATTCCGCCGAAGGATCTGCCGCGCGTCATGCGCACCGTCGGCCAGGCCGTCGGCAAGATGCGGCGCATGGCGGCCGAATTCCAGGGGCAGTTCATGGAAGCATTGCGAGAGGCCGATCTCGAGAGCGTCAAGAAGGAACTGACCGCGCTCGACGAATCCGCCAGAGTCAGCGCGGCGTTCGATCCGGCGATGGCGATGCGCCGCGAAATCACCCAAGCCATCGAGGGATCCAAGGAGATTGGCGTCTCTGAAGTGGCGCTGAGCGGCACGGGGGAGGCGGGCGGCGAGCCCGTCGGCCAAGGCGCGATCGCCGCTCACGAGAGCGCGCCTGCGCCTGCGCCTGCGCCGTCCCTGGAGATCGTCGAGCCGCCGGCCGCCGGCGCCTCGGTCGCGCGGGGCGCGGCGGAATGACCGACGAGGACATCGACGCCACCAAGGCGCCGCTGATGGATCACCTCATCGAGCTGCGCATGCGCCTGATCCGGGCGCTCTACGCCTTTTTTGCGGCGTTTCTCCTGTGCTTTTACTTTTCGCGTTCGATTTACAATATTCTCACCGAGCCCTACGTGCGCGTCGTCGGGGCGGAAAAGGCGACACTGATCGCCACGCATTTCCTCGAGCAATTCTACACCAACATCCGCCTCAGCATGTTCGGCGCCGGGGTCATCGCGTTTCCGATCATCGCCGCGCAGATTTACAAATTCGTCGCGCCCGGTCTTTATAAACACGAGCGGCAGGCGTTTTTCCCCTATCTCATTGCGACGCCGATCTTTTTCTTTGCTGGCGCAATGCTGGTCTATTTCGTCGTGATGCCGCTGCTGATCCGGTTTTCCGTTTCGTTGCAGCAAGTCAACGTCGCCGGCGAGGCGACGATAGAACTGCTGCCGAAGGTCAGCGAATATCTGTCACTGATCATGACGCTGATTTTCGCCTTCGGCGCGGCGTTCCAATTGCCGGTCGTCCTGACTCTGCTCGGTCATGTCGGCATCGTCGATTCGAAATATCTGTCTTCGATGCGGCGCTACGCCATCGTCGCCGTGACCGGACTGGCGGCGATCCTGACGCCGCCCGATCTCATCAGCATGGTCTCGCTGGCCCTGCCGATGCTTCTGCTCTACGAGGGCTCGGTCATCGCGGTGCGCATCGTCGAGAAGCGGCGCGAGGCGGCGGACAAGGCCAAGACATGACCGCGCGCCGAACCGGATGAAGCCTCGGGACACTCTGGCGGCGATTTCCGTAGCGATCGTCTGGGGCCTGGTCTTCATCGCCATCAAGATCGGCGTCGGCGAGACGACGCCGCTGACGCTGTCGGCGTTGCGCTTCGTTTTCGCGGCGCTGCCCGTAGTGTTCTTCGTGCGCCCGCCGAAGGCTTCCCCCTGGATCGTCGCGCTCTACGGCCTGTTGATCGGCGTCGGTCAGTTCGGCCTGCTGTTCGTGGCGATTGGTCAAGGATTCCCGGTCGGGCTGACTTCGCTGGTCATCCAGCTGCAGGCCTTCTTCACGATCTTTCTCGCCTGGGCGTTGATGCACGAGCGGCCGCGGCCGGCGCAGCTCATCGGCGCCGGCGTCGCCTTTCTCGGCATCGCGCTGATCGGATCGAGGCGGCTCGACGGGGCGAGCCTCGCCCCCTTCCTGATGGTGATCGCCGCCGCGTTGTGTTGGGGCGCGGGCAATATCGCGGCGAAATTCGCCGGGCGGGTCGACATGCTCGCCTTCGTAACGTGGTCGAGTCTGGCGCCGCCGGCGCCTCTGTTCCTGTTGTCCTTGCTGACCGAGGGGCGGGGCGGCTTGGCCTCGCTCGCTCATCCCTCGCTGCGGCTCATCCTTGCCGTCCTGGTCGTGTCCTATGCGGGCACGGTGTTCGGTTTTGGTCTCTGGGCGCGCTTGCTGTCTCATTATTCCGCGGCGGCGGTGGCGCCGTTCGCGCTGCTCGTGCCTGTCGTGGGCATGGTCGCGGGTTGGGCCGTCTTTGACGAACCGCTCGGCCCATTTGAGCTTTGGGGCGCCCTTCTGGTAATGGCTGGCCTCGGTTTTAATGTCTTCGGCGACCGGCTGCTGCGCCGCTGGTTGCGACCTGTCAGGTGACTCCATGCACGATATCAAAGCGATTCGTGACAATCCTAAATTGTTCGATGAAGGAATGGCGCGGCGTTCTCTCCCTCCGCGCGCCGAGTCGCTGCTCGCCCTCGACGACCGGCGCCGCGCCGCGATCCTCGAATTGCAGAAGGCGCAGGAGCGGCGAAACGCCGCGTCGAAGGAAATCGGAGCCGCGATGGCCCGCAAGGACGTCATCGTCGCGGAAGCCCTCAAGGAGGAAGTCGCCAAGCTGAAACTTGCGATGCCGGAGTTGGAGGCGGCGGAGAAAGCGGCGGGCATGGTGCTCGACAATGAACTCGCCGCCATTCCCAACTTGCCCGCGCTCGATACGCCTGACGGCAAGGACGAGAACGACAATGTCGAGGCGCGCCGCTTCGGCGCGCCGCCGAAATTCCCCGACGGCTTCAAGCCGAAGGAGCATTTTGAGATCGGCGAAGCGCTCGGCCTGATGGATTTCGACGCAGCCTCGAAACTTTCGGGCGCGCGCTTCGTCGTGCTCAAGGGAGCGCTCGCGCGCCTTGAGCGCGCTTTGCTGCAGTTCATGCTCGATCTGCATACGCGCGAGCATGGTTACGAAGAGATTAATCCCCCGGTGCTCGTGCGCGACGAGGCGATGTTCGGCACGGCGCAATTGCCGAAGTTCCGCGACGATCAGTTCGCCGCCGGCGAAGGCTTCTGGCTGATTCCGACCGCCGAAGTGCCGATGACCAATCTCGTGCGCGACAGCATCGTCGAGGAGAAGCGCCTGCCGCTGCGCTTCACCGCGGGAACGTTGTGCTTTCGCGCCGAGGCGGGCGCGGCCGGACGCGACACGCGCGGCATGATCCGTCAGCACCAGTTCGAAAAGGTCGAGCTGGTTTCGATCACGACGCCGGAAGACTCGGCCGCCGAGCACGAGCGCATGACCGCCTGCGCGGAAGAAGTTCTCAAACGCCTCGATCTGCACTTCCGCACTGTCGCGCTGTGCACCGGCGACATGGGCTTCGCCTCGCAGAAGACCTATGACATCGAGGTCTGGCTGCCGGGGCAGGGGCGCTTTCGCGAAATTTCCTCGTGCTCGGTGTGCGGCGATTTCCAGGCGCGGCGCATGAACGCGCGCTGCAAGGCCGCCGACGCCAAGCACACCCGCTTCGTCCATACGCTCAACGGGTCGGGGGTCGCCGTCGGCCGCGCGCTCGTCGCGGTGCTCGAAAACTATCAGAATCCCGATGGCTCGGTTTCGATCCCGGAAGTCTTGCGGCCCTATATGGCCGGGATGACGCGCATCGAGGCGAGGAAGTAGCGCGGCGGCGCCTTATTGCTTGACCTGGCATTTGCCGAGGTTGGCGACCGTGGCGCCGTCGGCGAAGGCGCGGCACTTGTTCGAATACATCCGCGCGACGCCGTCCTTCACCCCGCAGACCGGCGCGTATTCGTCGGTGCAGACGACGGACCGCGACGAAGGCGGCGGCGCGGGCCTGTCCTCGCACGGGCCCTGGCGGGTCACCGTGGCGTCGTCCGCCTTGGCGCAGCCCGCGTTGGAATAGGTCTTCTCGGCGCCGTCCTTGAGGGCGCAGACGGGCGCCCACAACATCGTGCAGAACCCGGCCGCTTCGACGGGCGGCGGCGCCGCGAGAAACGCAAAGACGAGAAGGGCGGCCGCGAGACTTTTTGCCATCGTTCGCCTCGTCGCTGAATTCTGACTTTTCGATCGGCGATTGCAACGATCGCACACCTCGGGGGGCCGCGCGAGTCGCATCCTTATCGTCGCGCCGGCGGCGCGTCGCGAAACCCAGCCGTTAACCGTCATCGCGCGAATCGATTGGGCGCGCTACAAACGCCGCTCCAGCCGCGCCATGCGGGAAAGGCGATCGATGCGCATCTTGCTCACCAACGACGACGGCGTCCACGCGCCCGGCCTCAAGATATTGGAGGCGATCGCCCGCGAGTTCTCCGACGACGTCTTCATCGTCGCGCCGGAGATGGACCAATCCGGCGTCGCGCATTCGCTGTCGCTCAACAATCCCTTGCGCCTGCGCGAGATCAGCCCGCGCCATTTCGCGGTGCAGGGCACGCCGACGGACTGCGTGATCATGGGCGTGCGCAAGATCATGGCGGACGCGCGCCCGGACCTGATTCTTTCGGGCGTCAACCGCGGCCAGAACGTCGCCGAGGACGTCACGTATTCCGGTACGATCGCGGCGGCGATCGAGGGCACGCTCATCGGCGTTCCCTCAATCGCCCTTTCCCAGGCCTTTGACGGCCGCGAGGGCCGCGACAAGACGAATTGGGATTGCGCCGCGACGCTGGGGCCCGATGTGATCAAGAAGGTGCTGCGCGTCGGCGTGCCCGAAGGCGTGCTGGTCAACGTCAATTTCCCCGCTTGCGCAGCCGCCGAGGTCGCGGGCGAAGCGGTGACCGCGCAAGGGCGGCGCGACACCGAATTGATGCGCATCGAGGAGCGGCGCGACGGGCGCGCCATACCCTATTACTGGCTGATGTTTCAACGCGGCGGCTTCACCCCCGGCGCGGGCACCGACATCGAGGCGCTCGCGGCCCGCAAGGTGTCCATCACGCCCCTGCGACTCGATCTGACCGACGAGGCGGCGCGATTGCGCTATGCCGAGGCCTTCGGGAGCTCTTGAGCGATGTCGGCGCCGCGAGACGAGGACGCGCCCGTGACGAGCCCCGAGGCGGAAGAACGCGCGCAATTCATGCTGCGCTTGCGCGCGCGGGGCATCGACGACCTTCGTCTCCTGCGCGCGTTGGAGCGCGCGCCGCGCGCTTTGTTCATGCCGCAGCGCTATGGCGACATCGCCGCGCGCGACATCGCGCTGCCGATCGGTTGCGGCCAGACCGCGCCGCCGCCCTCGATCGTCGCCGCGATGATTCAGGCTCTCGATCCGGGGCCGGGGAGCCGTGTCCTGGAGATCGGAACCGGGACCGGCTACGCCGCGGCGCTGTTAGCGCAACTGGCGGGGGAAGTCGTTTCGCTCGAGCGTTGCCAGACGCTCGCGCTCGAGGCCGGGGCTCGCCTCGAAGCCTTCGGGCTCGCCAACGTCCGCGTCGCCTGGGCCGACGCGCTGACGTTCGATCCAAAGGTCGGGCTCTTCGACAGCATCCTCGTCCACGCTCTGATCGAGGCGCCGGCGCCGCGGTTGATCGACTTCCTCGTCGAGGGCGGGTCCCTGGTCGCCGCCGTCGCCGACGACACGTCTGGCGAACAGCGAATTGTACGCCTGACCCGCCAGGCGAACGGCGAGACTGTCGCCAGCGCGCACGGCGCGGCGAGGACCTTCATGCCCTTGGTCCAGGGCCTCTCGCGCGCGCTGTAAGCTGCGGAACTTCGCCGGCGGCGCGACGCATTCGCACACCAATGATTCATCTTAAACCATGTCTTAATACAATGCGCTCAAACTGCGCACAGGTTCGGTTGCGTTCGAGTGGGTTGAGCCGATGAGTAAATTCGCAGCGTTTGACGTCAAGCGGAGCGCCGCTCGCGCAGCCCTGACGGGATTAGTCGGAATTTGGCTCTCCGGGTGCTCGGCCGATTCGAGCCGCTTGAGCGGGACATTCGACAGCCCGTTCTCCAATCCGTTCTCGACTGCTTCCAACAACGCCGGGGCCTCGGGGCCGCAGTTCGGGTCCGCGCCGGTCGCGCCGAACGCCGATTACGCCGCGGCGGCCCATCCGAGCCCGGTCGCCGTCGCAGCCTTGTCGCCCGCGGCGCCGGCGACGACCGGTCAGATCAAGAGTTCCGACAATCAGCCCGTGACCGGGTTTGGCGCGGGGTGGAGCGCGGCGGGCGGCTCACCGATCGTCGTCGCAGACGGCGAGAGTTTGGACAGCCTGTCGCGACGCTACGGCGTTCCCCCTTCCGCGATGCTGAAAACCAACGGTCTGACCAGCGCCGCGCAAGTCCATAGCGGCACGCGGCTCGTCATTCCCGTCTATAACGCGAACGGGCGCGCGGTCGCCGCGGGGCCGGTCGAAAAGGCCAAGCACGTCGCTTCGGCCGATACGCCCGATCCGGCGCGCGTCCAGCCGACAAAGGCGAAGAAGACGCGGGACGACGCCGCCGACTCGGATGACGCCGCGCGGCGCGCCAAGGCGAAGAAGCCGTCGCATGACGCGGTCGCGGACGCGAGCCCGCCGTCGGCCAAATCGGCGGTCAAGCCCGTCGTCGCGGCTCAGACGGAGGCCGACGCGAAGGCGACGGCCGCGAAGAAGAAGCCGACGGCCGATGCAACCCCGACCAGCAGCGTCCACGCGAGCGATCCCGCGCCCGCGCCGCCCCTGACCGGCGCTCAGGCGGACGCCGCTGGAGTTTCGCCGGAGTTTCGCTGGCCGGCGCGCGGCCGCATCATCGCGGGCTTCAAGGCGGGCGGCAACGACGGCATCAATATCGCCGTGCCCGAAGGCACGTCGGTGCGGGCGGCCGAGAGCGGCGTCGTCGCCTACGCCGGCAACGGATTGAAGGGCTACGGCAATCTCGTGTTGATCCGCCACCCCAACGGCTTCGTCACCGCCTACGCGAACAACGGCGAACTGGACGTCAAGGCCGGCGACACGGTCAAGCGCGGTCAGATCGTCGCCAAGTCCGGTCAGAGCGGCAACGTCAATTCGCCGCAACTGCACTTCGAATTGCGCAAGGGCACCACGCCCGTCGATCCCACCTCTTATCTCGCCGGCCTTTGAACGACCGGCGGGGTTGCCCGGGTCCAGTCTCAAGTCTGGACGTCGCGTCGCTCACAGGATGACCGCGAGACACGATTGCACTGTGAGCGTGAAAGCAAGGCGGCGGGTCCAAGGAAAGGCCCGCCGCCTTCGCCCGCGTCAATTGGACTCGGGGTCCAAGCGTCGCCCGAGCCGCCCCGCCAGATCCTGCGTGAACTGCCAAGCCGTGCGACCCGAGCGCGAGCCCCGCGTCGTCGCCCACTCCAAAGCTTCGCGTTCGAGGGCGTCTGCGGGCGCGTCCAGCGAGAAATAGCTGGCGTAGCCGTGAACCATCGCGAGATAGTCGTCCTGGCTGCAATGATGGAAGCCGAGCCACAGGCCGAAGCGATCGGACAGGGAGACCTTCTCCTCGACCGCCTCGCCCGGATTGATCGCGCTCGAGCGCTCATTCTCCATCATGTCGCGCGGCAACAAGTGGCGGCGGTTCGAGGTCGCGTAAAACAACACGTTGGCGGGTCGTCCTTCGATGCCGCCCTCGAGCGCCGCTTTCAGCGATTTGTAGGACGTGTCGCCGCCGTCGAAGGAAAGGTCGTCGCAGAACACGATGAACCGATGCGGCGCCTCGCGCATCAGCGCCATCAGCGCCGGCAGGCTTTCGATGTCCTCGCGATGGATTTCGACGAGCTTGAGCCGCGCGTCGGCGTTCGCAGCGCGGTTGATCTCGGCGTGCGTCGCCTTAACGAGCGAGGATTTGCCCATGCCGCGCGCGCCCCACAGCAGCGCATTGTTGGCCGGCAGCCCGCGGGCGAAGCGTTCGGTGTTTTCGAGAAGCATGTCGCGCACGCGGTCGACGCCGCGCAGCAGCGCGATGTCGACGCGATTGACTTTTCCGACGGGAAGCAGAGCGCCGCGGTCGGCATGCCACACGAAGGCGTCGGCGGCGGCGAAATCGGGGCGAGGCTGGGCGGGCGGGGCCAGCCGGTCGAGCGCGTCGGCGATCCGCGCGAGCAGCGCCGAAGCGTCGCCGGGGGCCGGAAGGGAAGCGGACATTGCGTGATCCTGTGTAGCCGAACGGCCGCCGGTTTGGCACAGGCGCAGGCGAAGCTCCAGAGGGAAGCGCAGAGGGCGAGGAACGCAACTTGAACGGCGACCCCGGTCGTTCGCCTCGCGCCGTGGCGCACTAACGCTCCGGGCCTTCCGCGCCGAGGTCTTCGAGAATCGGGCAGTGCGGCCGGTCGTCGCCATGACAGTCGCGCACCAGTTTGCGCAAAGTCGTCGCCATCGCCTGCATCTCGGCGATGCGCGTTTCGAGGTCGTCGAGATGGGCGCGGGCGATCTTCCTGACCTCGCGGCTGGGCCGGTCCTTGTCGCGCCAAAGCGCGAGCAGCGTGGCGATCTCGTCGATCGAAAATCCAAGCTTTCGGGCCCGCCGAACGAACCGAAGTTCGTGAATGTCGCGCTCGCCGTAATCGCGGTAGTCGTTTCGCCGCCGCGCCGCGGGGCGCAGCAGCCCGATCGCTTCGTAATGGCGGATCATTTTCGCGCTGACGCCGGTCTCGGCGGCGGCGGCTCCGATGTTCACGATCCAAAACCCCTTGACGTTCCCATGATGGGAAGGTGTAGCCGTTGCGACGATCGATTTCAACGTTGGACCGACAATGACCCCCACGGCGGCTGACGAGCGCGAACCGGGCGGCAAGGCCAATCCTCGCCACGGCCATGACGACGCCGGGGCGAGGGGGCGGGTCAAGGACCCCGTGTGCGGCATGAGCGTCGATCCCGCCGTCGCAAAACACAAAGCGGAATTCTCCGGGAGGACTTACTTTTTCTGTTGCGCCGGATGCCGCGAGAAATTCGTCGCCGATCCTCAGCGCTATGTCGGCGAGAAACCGCCTCCTGCGCCGCAACCGCTGCCGGCCGGGACGGTCTACACCTGCCCGATGCATCCCGACGTTCGCCAGCTTGGCCCGGGCAGTTGCCCGATCTGCGGCATGGCTCTCGAACCGGAGGCGCCGACCGCAGAGACGGGACCGAACGCCGAGCTCATCGACATGACGCGTCGCCTCTGGATCGGGCTCGTCCTCGCCGCGCCGGTGGTTGCGCTCGAGATGGGCGGCCATCTGCTGAAGATGAATTGGCTTGCCCCGTGGGCGTCCAACTGGGCGCAGCTGGCGCTGGCCACGCCGGTCGTTCTATGGGCGGGCTGGCCGTTCTTCGAGCGCGCCTGGGCGTCGATCAAGAACCGAAATCTCAACATGTTCACGCTGATCGCGATGGGGACGGGCGTCGCCTGGACCACCAGCGTGGTCGCGACGGTCGTCCCTCAGATGTTCCCGCCGGCGTTTCGCGACCACGGCGGCGCCGCGCCGGTCTACTTCGAAGCCGCGGCGGCCATTACCGTGCTCGTCCTGCTCGGGCAGGTGCTGGAACTCAAGGCCCGCGAGCAGACGGGCGGAGCGATCCGGGCGCTGCTCGATCTCGCGCCGAAGACCGCGCGGAGGATCTCTGGCGACGGAAGCGAGCGCGACATCGGTCTTGCCGAGGTCGCCGTCGGCGACCGCCTTCGCGTCCGGCCGGGCGAGAAAATCCCCGTCGACGGCGAATTGATCGAGGGCGCGAGCGCGGTCGACGAATCGATGGTGACGGGTGAGTCGATGCCCGTGGCCAAGCAGGTCGGCGCCAAGCTGATCGGCGGTACGATCAATGGGAGCGGCGGCTTCATCATGCGGGCCCAACGAATCGGGCGCGACACGATGCTCGCGCAGATCGTCGATATGGTCGCCAAGGCGCAGCGCAGCCGCGCGCCGGTACAGCGCCTCGCCGACCGGGTCGCGGGGTGGTTCGTGCCGCTAGTGATCGCCGTCGCCGTGTTGGCTTTGCTCGCCTGGTCGATATTCGGCCCCGAGCCGCGCTTGGCCTATGGGCTCGTCGCCGCCGTGTCGGTGCTGATTATCGCGTGCCCATGCGCATTGGGGCTCGCGACGCCGATGTCGATCATGGTCGGCGTCGGGCGCGGCGCGCGGTCGGGCGTACTGATCAAGAGCGCCGAGGCGCTGGAACGGTTCGAGAAGGTCGACACGCTCGTCGTCGACAAGACTGGCACGCTCACCGAAGGCAAACCGCGCGTCGTCGCCATTACGCCCGCGCCGGGCTTCACTCAGGACGAGTTGCTGCGGTTCGCCGCCAGCCTGGAGCGTTCGAGCGAACATCCGCTGGCGGCGGCAATCCTCGCGGCCGCCAAGGAGAAGGGTCTCGATCTCGCCGAGGCGCGCGACTTTGATTCGCCGTCCGGCAGGGGCGTCGTCGGCAAGATCGAGGGAAGGGCGCTCGTCATCGGCAATCAACGCTTCCTCGACGAACTCGGCGTCGACGCGAGTCCGCTGGCCGCGCGGGCCGAGACGCTGCGCCGCGACGGCGCCACCGTCGTGTTCGTTGCTGTCGACGGCCGAGCCGCCGGCGTCATCGCCATAGCCGACCCGATCAAGGCGACGACGCCTGACGCGGTGCGCGCGTTGCTTGCGCAGGGCGTGCGGGTCGTCATGCTGACCGGCGACAACCGCACGACCGCCGAGTCGGTCGCGGCCAGGCTGGGCATCAAGGACGTCGAGGCGGAAATCCTGCCCGATCACAAGGCCGAGACGGTCGCGCGCCTGCGCAGCGAAGGCCATGTGGTCGCGATGGCGGGCGACGGCGTGAACGACGCGCCGGCGCTGGCGGCGGCCGACGTCGGGGTTGCGATGGGGACGGGAACGGACGTAGCGATCGAAAGCGCCGGCGTCACGCTTCTGAAGGGCGACCTCCAGGGCCTCGTTCGCGCCCGTCGCCTCTCGGCCGCGACGATGGGCAACATCCGCCAGAACCTGTTCTTCGCGTTCATCTACAACGCCGCCGGCGTGCCGATCGCCGCCGGCGTCCTTTATCCCTCTTTCGGCATTCTTCTCTCGCCCATCATCGCCGCGGCGGCGATGGCGTTGTCCTCGGTCAGCGTGATCGGCAACGCGTTGCGGCTTCGAAACGCCAAGCTCTAGTCGAGGAGCGAGGGTCGCAAAAGCGAGGCCGGCGCAAGGCGGCCTGTAAAATCGCCGCGATCCGTGCTATATGAACCCAGGCGCGCCGGGCCTTGAACCCGGTGGAGAAAGAGGCGCTTTATGAAAAATATTCGTTTGAAGGCAATGAGTCTCACCGACGCCGCGGCCGCCCGGGTCCATGAGATCATCGCCGATGCGCAAAAGCCCATTGTGGGCCTGCGCGTTGGCGTCAAGAATGGCGGTTGCGCCGGCATGTCCTACACGATGGAATTCGCCGAAAGCGCTTCGCCGCTCGACGAGGTCGTCGAGGACAAGGGCGTCAAGCTGCTGATTGATCCCAAGGCGCTGTTGTTCCTGCTCGGCGCGCAGATGGATTTCAAGGTCGACAAGCTCTCTTCGAGTTTCGTCTTCCTCAATCCCAACGAGACGTCGGCTTGCGGCTGCGGCGAGAGCGTGGCGATCACGCCGGTGACGCCCGAGGAGCTCGCCGCGAACGGCTGAGGCGGGCGTCTACGCGGCGCCACGAGGCCGTTCCGCTCGCCGAAGCGCCGAAGTCAGTCTTCGGCCTCGGCGGGAGCCGGCTTGGCGTGCGGCAGCCGCACCGGCCGCAGCAGGAAGCTCGGAACGTGATCGCCGAGCCCGATGACCGGCGTCTCCGCCTCCTCGTCGCGGCGCGGCCGGCGCGACGGCGCCGGGGATTCCTGCTCGGCCCGCTCCGCGCCGCGCAGCTCCCGGACATGACGTTCGGTCGAACGTGGCTCGCGCGCGACCTCCTCCGCGGGCGAGACCGCGTGAGCGCGGCCGCCGCCGCGCCTTTGATGGGCGGAGGCCTTGGCTTCGCTCCCCCGTCCACGTCCTCGCGCGCCGCGATGCTCGCGAGCGGGATGGGCGGCTTCGGCCTCCTCTTCGATGGGAGCCTCCTCGCCGGCCTGCCAATCGATCTTGCGGTTGATCAGTTTCTCGATGTCCTCAATCGCGCGCGCGTCGGCGCGCGTGACGATCGTCAGCGCGGCGCCGAGCTTGCCGGCGCGACCCGTCCGACCAATGCGATGGACATAGTCCTCGGCGTGATGCGGAGGGTCGTAATTGATGACGTGGCTGACATCGGGAATGTCGAGCCCGCGCGCGGCCACGTCCGAGCAGACGAGCAACTGCACCTGATTGTTGCGAAACGCGTCCAGCGCGGCCATCCGCGATCGCTGATCGAGATCGCCGTGCAACGCGCCGACGGAAAAACCGTGCTTCTCCAGCGAGCGATAGACCACCTGCACGTCGCGCTTGCGGTTGCAGAAGATGATCGCGTTCTTGAAATTCTCGGCGCTGCGAACGATGCGCCGCAATGTTGCGCGCTTCTCTTCGGGCGAGCCGCCGGAGCGCACGAGGGTCTGCGTGATGCCTTCGGCGGTCGAAGCGGCGCGAGCGACTTCGATGCGGACGGGATTGTGCAGGAAGGTCTCGGTGAGCCGGGTGATTTCCGGCGGCATGGTGGCGGAGAAAAACAGCGTCTGGCGGGTGAAGGGCACGAGCTTGCAGATGCGCTCGATATCGGGGATGAAACCCATGTCGAGCATGCGGTCGGCTTCGTCGATAACCAGAATCTCGATGCCGGTCAGCAGGATCTTGCCGCGATCGGCGAAATCGAGCAGGCGGCCGGGCGTCGCGATCAGCACGTCGGCGCCCCTGGTGATCTTGGCCTCCTGGTCCGCGAACGAAACGCCGCCGATCAGCAGGGCGAGATTGAGCTTATGGTTGACGCCGTACTTGCCGAAAGCCTCCTCGACCTGCGCGGCGAGTTCGCGCGTCGGCTCGAGGATCAGCGTGCGCGGCATACGCGCGCGGGCGCGCCCTTTTTCCAACATGGACAACATCGGCAGAGTGAACGCCGCGGTCTTGCCGGTGCCAGTCTGGGCGATGCCCAAAATGTCGCGCCCTTGCAACGCATAGGGAATGGCTTGTTCTTGAATGGGGGTCGGCGTCTCGTAGCCAGACGCTTGGACGGCTTTGAGCACTTTCTCGCTCAGGCCGAGTTCATCAAATTTCATTGGGTCTCACAGGGATGAAAGCTTTTTTGGGGGGCGCATCCGGCGCCCCTCAGGGACGGCGCGGCTCTTGGGTCGCGCCTGCGCGAGAGCATTCTTGTCGCGCCGCGCAAAGCCGGAGCGTTGATCGTGCCCTCGACCAATTCTCGATATAGAAGAAATCCCGCGAAAGTCAATGAAAGAGCGCGTTCTTTCGCCTGATCTCGACGCTGCGACGCCGGCGCTGCGATGACGATTGATCGACATTGCGCCAATAACTCGCCCGGCGACGGCGCGCTGATCGGGCTGCGCGGGACCGCCCCCCGCGCGCTTTATCGCGGCCCGATCGACAGCCGCTGAAACCCCCGTCCGGCGGTCGGCTTGCGAGCCGAAATAATGCGCGAATTGACCCCGCTCCAACCGATTTCTCCGGAGAGGCGGCCGTACTCGATCTTCGGGCAGCAATTCATCACCACTTTGACGCCCTTGGCTTCGGCGCGCGCCGCCGCGGCGTCGTTGCGCACGCCGAGCTGCATCCAAATGACCCGGGGCAGGGGATCGAGCGCCAGCGCCTCGTCGACGACGGCGCCCGCCGCCTCGGAACTGCGGAAGATGTCGACCATGTCGATCGGTCCAGGCGCGTCCGCCAGGCGCGCATAGACGGGCAGGCCGAGAATGGCGCCGCCGGCCAGACCCGGATTGATCGGCAGCATCGTGAAGCCGCGCTCGGAAAGATACTTGAGAACGAAGAACGAAGGTCGCGCCGAATTGGCGGACGCGCCGACCATGGCGATTCGCTTCACGCTGGTGAGAATGCCGCGGATATAGTCGTCGGGATAGGAATCGTGGTTCACGCACCCTCCCAGTGCGGCGTGCGCTTGTCGAGAAAGGCGCCGATGCCTTCGCCCGCGTCCGCGTGGGCGAGATTGTCGACCATGGCGCGAGCGGCGAGCGCATAGGCCTCGGCGAGCGGCATTTCCATCTGCTGGTAGAAGGCGCGTTTGCCGATCGCCACAGTCGCCGCCGAGCGCGCCGCGATGGCCGCGGCGAGGCTTTGCGCTTCGGCGAGCGCGTCGCCGGCCGGGACCACGCGATTGACGAGGCCGAAGCGTTCGGCCTCGTCGGCGCCGTAGAGCGCCCCGGTCAGCGCCATCTCCATCGCATGTTTGCGCGAAACCGCGCGGCCCACGGCGACCAGAGGCGTCGAGCAGAAGAGCCCGATGCTGACGCCGGGCAGAGCGAAGCGCGCTTTATCGCCGGATATCGCGAGATCGCAGGCGGCGACGAGCTGGCACCCCGCCGCCGTCGCGACGCCCTCGATGGCCGCGATCACTGGTTTGGGCAAGGCGACGATCTGCTGCATCAGGTCGGCGCAACGCGTCATGACGCGTTGGTAAAAAGCCTGGCCGCGATCGGCGTCGTTGCGATGCGCCCTCAATTCCTTGAGATCGTGCCCGGCCGAAAGCGCGGGGCCGTCGCCGGCCAGGACGACGACGCGCACAGAAGGATCGGCGCCGATCGCGGCGAATTCGCCGATCAGCGCCTCGATCATGGCGAGGCTGAGGGCGTTGCGGGTGGCGGGGGATTGCAGCGTCAGCGTCGCGACGCCGCCCTGGTCCTCGCGGCGCAGCAGGGGGGGCGGGTTTTCGCTTCGCGGCGAGGGATTCATGTCGGCGCTCCGTCATGGCTTTGGCGCGCGGCAAGCGGACGGGACCGTCCGAAGAGTCCTGTCGCCATGCGCCTCGCGCTAGTTATCTCCTGAAATCACGGAATGCAAAAGGCTGGCGAGCATGGCCACGCCAATACGGGTCGCGCCCCGGCTTCTCACGAAAACCGGTCTGCGTCTCGCTCATCGGCGAGCCGGCGCGGATCCTCGACCAGACGCGCGGTCGCGGCGCCGAAGATGACGCCGGCGATATGAGCCACGTAAGCCACACCGCCCGATTGCACATTGGCAACTGCGCCAAAGCTAAGAAGCTGGATGACAAACCAGAACCCGATCAGCAACGCGGCCGGCACGAACGTGACGCGGACGAACCAGCCGATGATCAGGAGCGTGCGAATCCGGTCGCGGGGGTAGGTGACGAGAAAGGCGCCCATCACGGCCGCGATCGCTCCGCTCGCGCCCAGATTGGGAATCGTAGAGCCGGGATCGGCGGCGACCTGCGCGATCATCGACGCCATTCCGCCGACAAGGTAAAAGCCCGCATAGCGCCCGGGATTCATCGCGTCTTCCATCTCTGGGCCGAAGGCCCAGAAAAAGATCATGTTGCCGAGAATGTGCGACCAGCTCGCGTGCATGAACAGGGCGGTCAAAATCGTGGTCAGGTGACGCCCGGCGACGATGTCGGCGGGGACCACCGACCATTGGACGACAAATGCGTCGCCACCCATCAGTTCGAAAATGAACGCCAGCGCGTTCAACGCAATGATGGACGCGGTGACGATGGGAAAGCGCGACGGGCGTCGCGACGCGTCGTCAAGTGGGAACATGTTCTCTTGCGCTCCAAAATGACGGCCTTGCGGTGACGTTGAATCGCCCCGCCGACGACGTGCGACGAAGATAGCGCGCGCGGGATGGCCGCGCTATGAACTCGGGATGCTCGCTGGTCAGGAAGGGTCCATGAATTCGCCGCCGCCGCAACTCGCTTTCACGCTGGACGGGCTCAAATCCTATCTCGCGCAAATCTTTCCGCAGATATGGACCACGGGGACGCATGAAATCGAGGCGATCGGCCCGCTGAGCGCGCGGGTGCGGCTCGTCTTTCATCCCGACCATCTGCGCCCCGGCGGCACGATTTCCGGCCCGAGCCTGTTCGCGCTCGCCGATCTCGCGCTCTACGTCGCCATTCTCGCGCAAATCGGCCGCGTGCCGCTGGCGGTGACGACCAATCTCAACATCAATTTCTTGCGCAAGTCGGCGCCCCGCGACGTCGTCGGCGAGGCGCGGCTGATGAAGCTGGGCAAGCGGCTGGCGGTCGGCGAGGTCGCGCTCCATTCGGTCGGCGAGGCGGCGATGGTCGCCCACGCGACGGGAACCTATTCGATCCCGGCGGGCGGCGACAGGAACACGGTATCATAATACCGCATCGGAAAAAGGCCGCTTTTCCCGCCGATTCCGCTTCTTTGGCGTTGACGCGTCCCCGGCTCGGCCTCTATAAGGGCGGCCATGACTGGCCCGCCGTCGCGGCGGGCGCTCGAGCAACGGATTTAAGATTTCATGTTCGGCAACACCCATTCGACCAAAACGGCCGACGTCGAGAAGAAATGGCTTCTCATCGACGCCAAAGGCCTGGTCGTCGGACGCCTGGCGACGATCGTCGCGATGCGCCTGCGCGGCAAGCACAAGCCTTCGTTCACCCCGCATATCGACGACGGCGACAACGTCATCGTCGTCAACGCGGAGAAGGTGGTGTTCACCGGCCGCAAGCGCGACCAGAAGGTCTATCACCACTACACCGGCTATATCGGCGGCATCAAAGAACGCTCGGCCAAGTCGATCCTCGAGGGACGTTTCCCCGAGCGGATCGTCGAGAAAGCGGTCGAGCGCATGTTGCCGCGCGGGCCGCTGGGCCGAAAGCAGCTGGGCAATCTGCGCGTCTACAAGGGTCCCGACCATCCGCACGCCGCCCAGGCGCCGACGCCGCTCGACATCGCCAAACTCAATCCGAAAAACAGCCGGAGCGCCTGATCCATGGCCGAGACACTCTCCTCCCTCGCCGACCTCAAGGGTTCGGCGATCGCGCCGGCCGCGGCGGAAGCCCCCGTTCACGTGCAGAAACTCGACAAGTACGGCCGCGCCTATGCGACCGGCAAACGCAAGAACGCCGTCGCGCGCGTCTGGATCAAGCCCGGCAAGGGCAAGGCGACCGTCAACGGCAAGCCGCTCGACGTTTATTTCGCGCGCCCCGTCCTGCGCATGATCCTCAACCAGCCGCTGGTCATCGTGAACCGCCTCACGCAATACGATCTGACGGTGACGGTCTCGGGCGGCGGCCTCTCCGGCCAGGCCGGCGCGGTGCGCCACGGCCTCGCCAAGGCGCTCACCTATTACGAGCCGGAACTGCGCGGCTCCTTGAAGAAAGAGGGCTTCCTGACCCGCAACTCGCGCGTCGTCGAGCGCAAGAAATACGGCCACAAGAAAGCGCGCGCGAGCTTCCAGTTCTCCAAGCGCTGAGCGGACGGCTTTCGCTCAATGTTGTGCGGAAAGGGCGGCTTCGGCCGCCCTTTTTGTTGGGCGGGGTAGGGCGGCGTGTCGGCCAGAAATTCCGTTCCCGACCCTAAGCGATCCTTCGACCGTCTTCAAATCGCAATGCCCGGCTGGATTGCGTCGGAATTTGCGGTCTCGCCCTCGGCGGCGAAACATGCCATTGCTAAAGCCTCGCGGCTCGGCGCATCGGCGTCGGCGCGCGACCGACATCGGAGATGTATCGTGTCGCACGCCTCGCCGGCTGCAAAGCGGCGCTTCCAACTCTTTCTTATCAAACCGTCGCACTACGACGACGAGGGATACGTCATCCGGTGGTGGCGCTCGATCATACCCTCGAATTCGCTCGCCGCCTTGTACGGCATTGCCGCCGATTGCGCCGAGCGCCAGGCCCTTGGGCCGGACGTCGTCATCGACATCGAAGCGATCGACGAGACAAATACGCGCATCGATATTGCGGCGATGATAGCGCGTTTCCAGCGCCACGGCGATTTCGGCCTTGTGGCTCTTGTCGGCGTCCAGTCGAACCAATACCCCAGAGCCCTGGACATCGCGCGACCCCTCGTGGCGGCGGGAATACCCGTCGCGATCGGCGGTTTCCATGTGTCGGGGTGCCTGGCCATGTTGGACGGCCGGGCCGTCGATCTCGACGCCTGCAGGGATTTGGGCGTCGCGATTTTCGCGGGCGAATGCGAGGGCCGGCTCGATCAGGTGCTGAACGACGCGGCCTACGGCCGTCTTGCTTCCGTTTACGACTTCATGAAGGATCTGCCGGGCATGGAGGGGACGCCCGCGCCTTTCCTTCCCAAGCCCTATGTGGCGCGCACGCTCGGCCGCAGCACGAGCTTCGACGCCGGCCGCGGCTGTCCTTATCAGTGCTCGTTCTGCACGATCATCAACGTCCAAGGCCGCAAATCGCGCTTCCGCTCGGCCGATGACATCGAACATCTCGTTCGCCTCAATTGGGCGCAGGGAATTCACAAGTTCTTCATCACCGACGACAATTTCGCGCGAAACAGGCAGTGGGAAGCGATACTCGATCGTCTGATCCGCCTGCGGGAGAAAGACGGCATACCGCTCGGCCTGATGATCCAGGTCGATACGCTCTGTCACAAGATTCCGAACTTTGTGAAGAAGGCGAAAAGAGCCGGCGTCACCCGTGTCTTCATCGGCCTGGAAAACATCAATCCCGACAACCTCGCCGCGGCGAACAAGCGCCAAAACAAGATTACCGAGTATCGCAAGATGCTGCTCGCCTGGAAGGCGGAAGGGATCATGACGCTCGCCGGATATATTCTGGGATTTCCGGCGGACACACCGGAATCGATTCGTCGGGATATCAAGATCATCCAAAAAGAGCTGCCGCTCGACATGATCGAGTTCTTTTTTCTCACCCCGCTGCCGGGTTCCGAGGATCACCAGACGCTGTGGAGAAAGGGAGTCCCCTTGGAGCCCGATCTCAACAAATACGACGTGGAGCACGTCTGCGCCGCCCACCCCAAGATGTCCAAGGACGAATGGGAGGCGATCTATCGCGAAGCTTGGTCGCTCTACTATACGCCGGAGCATATGAAGACCTTGCTCCGCCGCGCCGTGGCGACGGGCTTTCCCTTGCGCAGCCTGGTCGCGTACTTGGTCCAATTTGCGATGTCGGTTCGACTCGAAAATCTGCACCCGCTGCAAATAGGCATCCTTCGCCTCAAGCATCCCACGGAACGTCGCCCGGAACTACCGCGTGAAAGTTCCTGGATATTTTGGCCGCGCTTTGCCTGGCGGACCGTGAAGAAACAGGCGATCCTCGCCAATATGACCGCATGGCTCGTGCTTTGGAGCCTAGCCATCGCCCGCGATCCTCGCGCCGGCGCGTATATGGATGCGGCGCTGACCCCCGTGCGCGACGACGACGAAGCGACTCTCGATCTTCTCACCAAGACGGCCGGCGCCGGCGCGGCAGTGGCGCATTTCAAGAAGGTTGCGGTGTTGACCAGCGTCGGCCGCGAATCTGCGTGAGCTGATTCGAAGGCATTGTCGGCTTATAGAGCTCGACAAGGCGGATTCATGCGCCCGCATCAGACAGTTTCCGAATGTCAACGGCCGCTGTCCGCCCTTTGCGGTCATTCGCAATGTGGCAAAATTCAAGACTTGTACGACACCGGCTATCAGATAGGCTGGTCCAATTGCATTAGCAGCGCCGTCCGCAAGACGCGCCTCGCGCCGCGCGGCCTATCAAGCGGAGAAGCCGAACAGGCGATTCCACGATCGAGAGGAAAGGCAAGAGATGCGGTTCGCAATCATGACGTGGGTCCCAAGTAGCGACAATGCGAAGATCGGGAGCATTTTCGGCATCCTGGACAATGACGCACCGGGGGATCTTCCGGTGCTCCCCGGCGGTCATTGGGAGAAGTATCACATAGCCGATGAGCGGACGCTCAAGTTCGCGGAGGAAGCCAGGAAGGCGATCGCTCAGCATGGCTATTACTTGCTCGGGGCAGGCGTAACGCCAAGCGAGGCGTTTGGCATGTCATAGCGAACGAGGCTCGGACGGAAACGCCCGCGATATATGGCGAAAGGCGCTTTTCGACCCTTCGTCCTCATGCGCGATGGGAGCCGTGGAAAGCGGCCGCTGGCTTGTCGCCGGCGTTCCCTATAACGATCTTACGCGAATCGCTGCCGTACCTCCCCGCCCGCGAACCCCCTGTGAATTTGCACCGAACCAGGACCCCATTGCGGAGGCTGGAACTATCTGACGGAAAATATGAATTTAGGATATTGGCGCGGTCCCGCCCGATGCGAATCGCGACGCCCGTCAATCGGAAGATTGTCACATCAAATCAACTGATTACGCGGTATGACATATGGGGCCCGTTTCAGTGAAAAATCACACAGGATTAACTCCATGAATCAGACAACGACAACGTGGCGCGCTGATCCGCTGACTTGGGGGCGAGGCGCGCGCCTATTCGAGGTATTCCTTGAGCCAACCTGCCCGTTTTCCGTGAGAGCTTTCGGCAAGCTCGACGAGACGCTGGCTATGGCGGGAGAGGACCAGATTACCGTCAAGATCCGCCTGCAATCACAGCCATGGCACATGTATTCTGGTGTGATCGTGCGTTGCATTCTGGCCGCTTCCACGTTGCAAGGGGGCAAGGAAGCGGCCAAGGCGGTCTTGGCGGCCGTCGCGGCGCACCGTGAAGAGTTTGAATTCACCAGCCATTGCAGTGGCCCCAATATGGACGCCACACCAAATGACATTATCGCACGGCTGGAGACCTACAGCGGCTTAAAGCTGGCCGGCGCGTTTGCGATCCCGGATCTTGATCGAGAAATCAAATGGCACTGCAAATATGCGCGTCAGAATGGAATCCACGTGTCACCGACTTTTATGATCGACGGATTGGTCCGGCCAGACATGAGCAGCGGCGATACCGTGTCTGACTGGGTTTCGCGCATACTGTCCAAATAGGAAGATGTCAGCTCGGCAGCGACGCCGGCCCGCAGGATCGCCGGCGACGCGGCTCTGGAGGCGGCTTTCGCCGTCCCGGGCGAGCGCGTCGGCCTTACGTTGACGCAAAACCTCAGAAGCCGTTAGGCTTGCGACCGCCTTGCGCCTGATCCTGCCCTTCGGCCTCCGACCGCTTTCCACCGAAACTCGAATTGCGCCGCCGCCCGATCCGCTTGACGCTGTCGCGCCAATGTAGCAAGAAATCCGCATGATCGCCGCTCAACTCCGCCGACGCTGACCGCCGTTCCCACGCGAGGCCCCGGGCCGCGCGCCGCGTTGACTTGAACTTGCGAGACGATCATGACAGCCACGATTTTCATTGACGGCGAAGCCGGAACGACCGGCTTGCAAATCCGCGACAAGCTCGCCGATGTCCCCGGCGTTGCGCTGCGCAGCCTGCCGCCCGAGCATCGCAAGGACAGCGCGGCGAAGCTGCGCCTGATGGCCGAGGTCGACGTCGTGATCCTGTGCCTGCCCGACGAGCCGGCCGTGCAGACCGCCGCGTTGATCGACGCAATGGGCGATCATGCGCCGCGCGTCATCGACGCGTCCTCCGCGCATCGCGTCGCGCCGGGCTGGACCTACGGCTTTCCCGAGCTGATCGCGGGGCAGGGGCAGGCGATCGCGCGGGCGCGCAAGGTGACCAATCCGGGGTGCCACGCCACCGGCGCGGTCGCGCTGCTGCGCCCGCTCACCGACGCCGGACTGATCCCTAAGGACGCGCCGATAACGATCGGTTCGGTCAGCGGCTATTCCGGCGGCGGCAAGTCGATGATCGAGGCTTTCGAGAGCGGCCGCGCGCCGTGCTTCGAGCTCTACGGGCTCGCCCTCGAGCACAAGCACATGCCGGAAATCCAGCTCTATTCGGGCCTGACTTCGCGCCCGCTGTTCGTTCCCAGCGTCGGCAATTTCCGTCAGGGAATGCTGGTCAGCGTCCCCCTCCAACTCGACGCCCTGGCCGGCAAGCCGAGCGGCGCCGACCTTCGCGCGGCCTTGAGCAAGCATTATCTCGGCTGCCGCTACGTCAGCGTGGCGAGCGCCGACAAATCCGCCAAGGCGCTTCGTCTGGAGCCGGAATCGCTCAACGGAACCAACGATATGCGTATCTACATCTACGCCAACGAGGCGCGCCGTCAGGCCGTGCTCGTCGCCAAGTTGGACAACCTCGGCAAGGGCGCGTCGGGGGCGGCGGTGCAGAATCTTGCGCTAATGCTGGGTCTTTAGACTTTGCGCCAGCGCCCTGTCGCGAAACGAAAAATAGCGCGAACGGCAGCTTCGACGAGGGCGCCGGCGAAATAGGCCAGGGCGCAACAGAAGGCCGCGGCGGCGATCACCCGCGCCGTCGCGTCGCCGGAAAAATCGTAGGAGCCGCCGGCAAGCCAGCGCATCGCGACCGTGAAGGGCAGGGAGATAAGGACCAGCCAGATGTCGGCGAGCCATTGGCCGGCCTTGTCGAGGTAATCGACATAGGCCGCGCCGAAGGCCGCGGCGTAAAGCACGGCGAAAATGGCGCCGGTCGCCGACTTCAAGCCGCTCATCGGGGCCCTTCCCGAGTTCGCTTCGCGAAACCCGTCACTCCAACCAATCTCCCGCAAGCGGGCGAGAGGCTTATCCCAGCCGCCGATCCCCTTCTCCCGCTCGCGGGAGAAGGTGGCCCGAAGGGCCGGATGAGGGTCAGCGCGGTCTTACGAACCATTCGCCCCGGAAGCCCCGTCAGCCGCCTCGGCTCCAGGCGACTACGCGCTGCGCTTGTTGACCGAGACCCTCGACGCCAAGCGAGACGGTGTCGCCCGGCTTGAGAAAGCGCGGCGGCTTCTTGCCGGAGCCGACGCCCGGCGGGGTGCCGGTCGTAATGACGTCGCCCGGCTCGAGGATCATGAACTGGGAAATGTGAGAGACGAGCGTCTTGACGCCGAAAATCATCGTCGCCGTCGTGCCGCTTTGCATGCGCTCGCCATTGACGTCCAGCCACAACGAGAGCTTCTGCGGGTCGGCGATCTCGTCGGGGGTGACCAGCCACGGGCCGAGCGGCCCGAAGGTCGGGCAGCCCTTGCCCTTGGTCCATTGGCCGCCGCCGCGCTCCAGCTGGTAGGCGCGTTCGGAGACGTCATTGCACACGCAATAGCCCGCGACATGATCGAGAGCGTCGCGCTCGCTGACATAGCTGGCGCGCGAACCGATGACGATCGCGAGTTCGACTTCCCAGTCGGTCTTTTCCGAACCCTTGGGAATCACGATGTCGTCGTTGGGCCCGACAATGCAGGAGGGCGCCTTGTTGAACACGATCGGCTCTTTGGGGATCGGCATGCCCGTCTCGGCGGCATGGTCGGCGTAATTCAGGCCGACGGCGATAAAATTGCCGACGTTGCCGACGCAAGGCCCCAGGCGCGGCTTCCCGCGCACGGCCGGCAACGCCTCCGGCTTGATCTTGGCGAGGCGCCCGAGAACGCGCGGCGAAAGCGTTTCCCCGCGGATGTCGTCGATGATTTCGCTCAAGTCGCGAAGCTTGCCGGCGGCGTCAATAAGGCCCGGCTTTTCTTTGCCCGGCTTTCCATAACGAACAAGCTTCATCATCGTCCTCCTCGGCGTCGCCGTTTTTGACGCCCAGCGCTTCACGCCGCGCTCGGCAATTCGCGCAAAGCCATAGCGCAGGCCGAAACGTCGCACAACGAAGGCGCGACAATCCGCGTCGCGGGCCCGCGACGCGGCCGCCGGCAGGGGTGGCCGCTATCCGTAAGTCGCATCAGATATTGTTGGCAAAATGCGCCTGCAGGGGATAGATAGTTA
Organism: uncultured Alphaproteobacteria bacterium; assembly: GCA_963842835.1. Lineage (GTDB taxonomy): Bacteria > Pseudomonadota > Alphaproteobacteria > Rhizobiales > Beijerinckiaceae > Roseiarcus. Next base: position 227,706 of record CAWJIB010000006.1, read on the forward strand.
ACATTGACGAGCGGCGTGTTTTCCTGCCGCTCGCGTTGAGCGCCCACCCGGCGGCGCAGCGGCGTTTTTTTCCGCCGCGAGGTTGCGTAGCCCGCCCGGCCGTCTATCTATGTTTTTTGTTGAGTTCCAATTTTTTCCAGCCACGAAATGATCGAGATCATGTCAGATCAGGAACGCATCGCACTATTTATTGACGGCGCAAATCTCTACGCCAGCGCTAAATCGCTCGGTTTCGATATCGATTACAAACGTCTCCTAAAAGAATTTCAAGCGAAAGGCCGGCTCATACGCGCTTTCTACTATACAGCCTTGGTAGACGATCAGGAGTATTCGTCGATCCGGCCGTTGGTCGATTGGCTTGATTATAATGGATATTCCGTCGTCACCAAACCGACGAAGGAATTCGTCAATTCGGCGGGACGTCGGAAAGTCAAAGGCAACATGGATATCGAACTCGCGGTCACCGCGATGGAAATGGCCAAGCATATCGACCATATGGTGTTGTTCTCCGGCGATGGCGATTTCCGTTCGCTCGTCGAGGCGATGCAGCGTCAGGGCGTGCGCGTCTCCGTCGTCTCGACCGTTGCGACCCAGCCGCCGATGGTGGCCGACGAGCTGCGGCGTCAAGCCGATGAATTCGTCGACCTTACGCAGCTGATGGCGCGCATCGGTCGCGATCCCGGCGAACGGGCGGCGCGCATGGGCGATCCCCGGCGGAGCCAGGGCTCGTTCACGCCCAACCAACAGCCCGACGACGCCGGGCGTGACTGAGCCGCGAAGCGCGCGCAATGGCTTTTGACGCCAGTCCCCCCGCGGATTGCCAGGTTTGCGCGCGGCTGGCGCGATTTCGCGAGGCCAATCGCGCCGCCTATCCGCAGTGGCGCAACGCGCCGGTCGAATCGTTCGGCGATCGCGACGCGCGCCTGCTCGTCGTCGGTCTGGCCCCGGGCTTACGCGGCGCCAATCGGACGGGACGGCCGTTCACCGGCGATTACGCCGGCGATCTCTTGTACTCGACGCTGCTCGATTTCGATTTCGCGCGAGGGCGTTACGACCGGCGGCCCGACGACGGGCTCGCCTTGCGCGACTGCGCGATCGTCAACGCCGTTCGCTGCGTGCCCCCGGAGAACAAGCCGACGCCGGCCGAAATCGCCACATGCCGGCCTTATCTCGCCGGCGCGATCCGAGCCCTGCCGCGCCTTAAGGCGGTCGTCGCGCTAGGGCGGATCGCCCACGACAGCGCCTTGCGCGCGTTCGGCTTGCGCCTGGCGCGATTTCCGTTCGCCCACGGCGCGCGCCATCCGCTCGAGGGCGCGGACGTCGCCCTGTTCGATAGTTATCATTGTTCGCGCTACAATACGAACACCGGCGTGCTGACGCCGGAGATGTTTCGCGCCGTTTTCGGCGCCGTTCGCGCTCATCTCGCATAAGCGACGGCGTGACGGCCGGACCGTTTTGACGGCGAGCGGCGGTTCGGTCCATCAATGTCCTGGGGCAAGGCGGCGCGGGGGATATCATGAGCGTGCATTTGTTCGGGCAGATCGGCGACGTTCCGGTCGTCGAAGTCGCGATCGCGTCCAAGGCGGGGGCGAGCGCAAAGATCTTGAATTGGGGAGCGGTCCTGCGCGACCTCGTCGTTCCCGCGGCGCAGGGCCTGCAGCGGGTGACGCTGGGCCTCAACTCGATCGAGGATTATCTTGAGCACTCCCCGAGTTTTGGCGCCGTCCCCGGACGTTTCGCCAACCGCATCGCCAACGGCCGCTTCGCATTGGACGGCGCCGTCTACGATCTGGCGCGCAAGGCCGGCGAAAAGCACACGCTGCACGGCGGACCGAACGGCTTCGGCCGGAAACTGTGGAAATTGGGCCGCCACGACGCGTCCTCGGTGACGCTCGTTCTCGAGTCGCCGGACGGCGACGCCGGTTTTCCCGGCGTCTTGACCGCGACTTGCGTCTACCGGCTCCTGGAGCCCGCGACCCTGCGCGTGGAACTCAGCGCGAAATGCGATCGGCCGACGATCGTGAATCTCACCCAGCACGCCTATTTCAACCTCGACGGATCAAGCGACGTGCGCGACCACGAATTGACGCTGGTGTGCGACTTCTACACGCCGTCCGACGCCGAGCTGATTCCCACCGGCGAGATTCTCTCGGTCGCGGGGACGCCTTTCGACTTTCGCCGGGCGCGGCCGATTCGCCATCCCTCGGGCCAGACCTACGACACGAATTTCATCGCCTCGCACGTGCCCGACGAAACCGGGCTCGCGCCGATCGCCAAGCTGCGCTCGCCGCGCAATGGCCTGACCCTTGAGCTGCACAGCACGGAGCCGGGCGTGCAGGTCTACGACGCGGCGAAGCTGAATTGCCCGGCGCCGGGCCTCGAGGACGCCCATTACGGCCCGCACGCCGGCCTCTGCCTCGAGCCGCAAGCGTTCCCGGATTCGCCCAATCACCGCCATTTCAGCCCTTGCGTGCTGCGGCCCGAGGGCGAATACCGCCATGTGAGCGAATTTCGCTTCGCCTGAGCGCAGACGCGCGGAACGCGCGAAGAGCGACGGCTCGCTCTTCGCGAGACTGGCCCTTATTCGCGCGCCAGGCTCTCTCCCGGGCCGGCTTCGGCCAAGGCCTTGCCGACCTCGAGGCCGAGATCGTCCATCGAGGCTTCCTCGCGCACTGTGAGATCCTCGCCCTTGGCCTGACGTTCCGCCTGTTCGGGCGAGCGCGCGACATTGATCGTCACATTCGCCTCAACCTCCGGATGCAGGTGAACCGGCGTCTTGTGCAGGCCCAGCGTCTTGATGGGATGCAACAGGGATATGTGGTTGCGATGGGTGGGGAAGCCGGCGGCGGAAATCGCCTCCGCGATGTCGCGAGCCGAGACCGACCCGTAGAGCTGCCCCGTTTCGCCGGCCTGACGAATGATGATGAAGCTCTTTCCGTCGAGCTTGGCCGACTTGTCCGCGGCGTCGCGCTTGAGTTCGTGGTTGCGCGCCTCGAGGTCGGCGCGCTGGCTCTCGAACTTCTTCTTGTTCGCCTCGGTCGCGCGCAGGGCCTTGCCGCGCGGCAACAGGAAATTCCGGGCGAATCCGTCCTTGACGCGCACCGTGTCGCCCATATGGCCGAGCTTGCCGACGCGCTCCAACAAAATAACTTCCATGATAATCTCCTTTGATCGACTTGAGGTTGGCGTTCAGACTTTAGATTTGTGCGCCGCCGCGCGGGCGCGCAGCGACGCGAAGCTATCGATCAGACCGATGATCGCGATGGCCGGCAGCGTCCAATTCGAGCGCACGACGCAGCAAAAATACAACGCCGACAGCAGCCAGGGACGCAGCGGCAGACCGCGCGACAGCGCATGCAGCACCGCCAGTCCCTGCAGGACAAAAGCGGCGCCGAGGGCGCCCGCGACGATCCAGGCGAATTGGTTCGCCGGCGCAGGCAAGACGAAGGCCAGCGCCAGCGAAGCGAGAGCGAGCGCGGCGAGCGGCGGCGGCAACACGAATGCGCTGGGCAGATCGGGCCACGGCCGACGCAGACGATGCGACAACGCCGCCGAGCGCGCGGCCGCATAGAGATTGACGCAGAACATCAGCAGCGTCGATCCCGCGATCGCGGCGGGCGAGAGGCGCACGATGCTCAGCGCGAATTCATTCAGGGTTTCGCCTTCGGGCAAGATCGCAGCGCCGCCCGTTGCTTCCTCGATCGCCGGTTCGAGCGCGTCGGCGAAAGATTGCAAGCCCTGGTCGTAGCCGCCGTAGACCACGATCAGCGCGGCGAGCGCGCCGATGCTGATGAGAGCGCCGAGCGTGGCTGCGAGCGTGACGATCGCTCCGACCGGCATCCATTCCGGCGGCGGCGCGGCGCCCTTGCGCCAGGGAAGGCGGGCGCCCGGCAAAATCGCGAACGAGGCGAGCGCCCAGCCGGGCAGGGCGATGGTCAACGCGAACAGCAGGCCGGAAAGCGGCTCCACGACAAGCGCGACGCAAGCGCAGGCGACGCCGCAGGAGATCCCGGCGCTGAGCGCGCCCCAGCCCAGCGCGGCGATCATGATCGGCAATGGCGCGAGATAGGCCAGCGCCATCGCAAGCGCCGTCCCCTTCATGGTGACGACGAACAACAGAGCGGAGGCGAGGCCGGCGCCGATCGGGACGCCAATTCGGTTCATCATGACTTTCACGCTGTCCCGCGGTTCGAGGCGGTTAGGGGAAGGCCGGACCGGTCCGCCTTTCCCAACTCGTCCCGCGCGCTCAAGATCGCCCGCGCGGGACTTCTGTCATTGGCGCGCCATCGGCGCGCCCGCGTTCGTCAACGAATGACGTAGGGCAGCAGACCGAGAAAACGCGCGCGCTTGATCGCCTGGGCGAGTTCGCGCTGTCTTGCCGCGCAGACCGCGGTGATGCGCGAGGGCACGATCTTGCCGCGCTCGGAGATGTAGCGCGACAACAGACGCGTGTCCTTGTAGTCGATCTTGGGAGCGTTGGCCCCCGTGAACGGGCAGGACTTGCGGCGGCGGAAGAAGGGGCGGCGGGGTGCGGTCGCCATCAGAATGCTCCAGCTTGGGCGTCGTCACGCGGACGACGGGGACGCTCGGGACGCTCGCCGCGCTCAGGACGCTCGCCGCGCGGGCCGCGTCCGCCGCGCTCCTCGCGCTCGCTCTCGTCGCGCTTGCGCAGCATCGCGGACGGCCCGGCTTCGTGTTCGTCGACGCGCAGCGTGAGATAGCGGATCACGTCTTCGTTGAGGCCGAGCTGACGCTCCAATTCGACGATCGCCGCCGGCGGCGCGTCGATGTTGAGCAGCGTGAAATAGGCCTTGCGGTTCTTCTTGATGCGGAACGCGAGCGACTTCAAACCCCACGCCTCGACCTTGGAGACCGAGCCGCCGTTGGCGGCGATGGTGGTTTTGAGTTGTTCCGTCAGCGCTTCGACTTGCGGCGCGGTCACGTCCTGACGCGCCAAATAGACATGCTCGTAGAGAGCCATGGTGAGCCTTTCCTTTGCCGTTCTCAAAGCGTCCCACGCTGAGCCCTTCGAGCCCGTTGGAAAGGCTCGAGGCGGATCGTTCGAAGGCGGGAACACGGGAAGCCGGGCGTTTCCGCCCTGCCGCGCCCGAACTGATGAAGCTCGGTCTCGGCCTTCCGTTCAGCCCCCAGCGGGACGCTTCGGTCGCGCGCTTATAGACGAGCGCGCGCGAAGCGCAAGAAAAATCCTTCTCCTCGGCTCTCGCGCTCAGGCGGGCGGCGCGAAATTCATGATCCTGTCGTGCGGGAAATCATAGAGTTTCCCGGTTTCCTGCCAATCCGGCGAGCAGATCGCGACGATCTTGGGCGCCAGTTCCTCGGGCGTGCGCAGGCTCTGCGGATCTTCGCCCGGCATCGCGGCGGCGCGCATGCGCGTGCGCAGCGGACCGGGATTGACCAGCATGACGCGGATCGCCGAAGTGTTGACGGTCTCGGCGGCATAGGTGCGGGCGAGGGCGTCGAGCGCCGCCTTCGAGACCGCGTAGGGTCCCCAGTAGGCGCGCAACTCTGCGCGGCTCGCCGCCCCGGAGGTGATGAAGACGACCCGGCCGGCCTGGGATTGGCGCAGCAGCGGATCGAGCGCGCGGATCAAGCGCCAGTTCGCGGTGACGTTGAGGCTGAAGACGTCGTCCCATTGCTTCGGGTCGACATGATGCAGCGGCGACAAGGGGCCGAGCGCGCCGGCGTTGCCGACGAGGACGTCGAGACGGCCCCAGCGGCGGAACAAGGCCTCGCCCAGCCGGTCGATCGCGGCATGGTCGCGCAGATCGCAGGGAACCAGGGTCGCGGGATTCTCGACCTCCGGCCGCAGCGCGCGGATCGCGTCGTCGAGTTCCTCGAGCGCGCCCTGGGTTCGCGCCAAAGCCACGACATGGGCGCCGGAAGCTGCGAGGGCGAGCGCCACGGCGCGGCCGATGCCGCGCGAGGCGCCGGTCACGAGAGCGACGCGGCTATTCCGGCTTTCTGGCGAAGGACTCATTCGTTTTCCTGTACCGGTTTTCCCCGACCCGCCGGGGCCAAAGCCGCGTAGCAGGCCCAGCGGCCGAACGCCATGGCCGATATCAGACTTTCGCAGGGGAGCGTGAATGGGGGCCGCGCTTCGCCTCGAGGTCGAAAGCGCGGCGACCGACTTTCCTATCAAGCGACTTTTGGTGTAACGTCGGCTTTGAGATCGCGGCGTTCATTCTGTTTATTCGAGCCATTCGCAAGGTTCCCTGGCGGGCAAGGCTCGCTTGGCGTTCGCGGTCGTGAGCATGTTGGGGGGTGTCATGTCCGTAGCAAATAGCGACCGCCAGACCGGGCGGACCGTCACCCGCGCCGACTTGTCCGAAGTCGTCTATCACCGCGTCGGGTTGTCGCGTACCGAATCGGCGGAACTGGTTCAGGCCGTTCTCGACGAGATCTGCGACGCCGCCGCGCGCGGAGAGACGGTGAAGCTCTCCTCGTTCGGGTCCTTCGTCGTCCGCTCGAAAGGCCAACGCATCGGACGCAATCCGAAAACAGGCGTGGAAGTGCCGATCCTGCCGCGCCGCGTGATGGTCTTCAAGCCGTCCAACGTCTTGAAGGCGCGGATCAACGGCGAGCCTGCCGGCCGGCAGAGCGCCAGCTGAGGGCAAGGGGACTCGCGGGACGGGGTCAGAGCGCCATGGACAAGAGCCCCGAGGCTTTCCGCACGATCAGCGAAGTCGCCGAAGACATGGACCTGCCGCAGCACGTGCTGCGCTTCTGGGAAACGCGATTTCCGCAGATCAAGCCGCTCAAGCGCGGCGGCGGACGGCGCTACTATCGGCCCGACGACGTCGAACTGCTGCGCGCGATCAAAGAGCTTCTCTACGGCGAGGGCTACACGATCAAGGGCGTCCAGAAGCTGTTGCGCGAGCAGGGCGTTCCCGCGCTCGCCAGGAGCGCCGCGCGAGGGTCGCCCGAGCCGGCGCCGCCTCGAACCGACAAGGCGCATGCGGATTCCGCGGAATCGAGCGCGAGGGTTGAGCCGGCCGATGCGCCATCGGCGCCGGTCCTCGATGCGCGACCCGCGCCGGCCGCGCATGTGGCGGCGCTGCGCGCCATCCAGGCCGATTTGCGCGAGGCGGAGAGGATTCTTGCCCAGGCGCGCGCGCTCTAGATCATTTCGCGATCGCGCTCAGGCACATTGCCAGCGCGGCGCGGGTTGCCTATAAGGCGCATCGTCGGAGTGTAGCGCAGCCCGGTTAGCGCACTTGTCTGGGGGACAAGGGGTCGTGGGTTCGAATCCCGCCACTCCGACCATTTTTCTTCATAAAATCAGACTGATACGAGGGGCGGCCTGAGGGCCGCGCTCGGCTATTTTTGCCTGGGGAAACGACGGGGAAGCAAGCCGGATCTTTGAGAAATTCGGGGCGACGCACGGATCGTGTTCGGTGGTCTTTCGACTGAGCAGCCACACGCGGAAAGCAGACGGTGGCGCGGCGCGGAGAACAAGACAAGAACGTCAACGAGGATATGCTGAGGTCCTAAACCCCAGCCAGTTTTGCTCGCGACGGCTCATCACGTTTGCGTGAGAATACGTATGTCTACCGCGTTCGTGCATTTGAATTAACTTTGCAGAAACAGCGCGCAGAGACAATGAGTATCCTAGGTCGTACGTCGTCGAGAGGATGGCGGAGACAAAACGTTACTCGTGAGCCAAAGTCATGAACGTATCATTCAAAATGTTCGTCGCTGAGGATTCCGGCGCGACCGCGATTGAATACGCGCTGATCGCTTCGTTGATCGCCGTTTTCATCATCGGCGCTTTGCAGGTTCTCGGCACTAGTCTGAGCAGCGAGTTCACCGAAGTTAGCGGCGCTCTCAAGTAAGTGGAAAAATCTCAAACCAAAATTCCTCAATGACAGCGCGTATAGCTGACATGAGAGGGCCGACGAAAGTCAGCTGTCTTTTGACGTTCAGATTCAGATCGCGTGCGCAACGCGGTTGATCTTAGCGCTAACGCAATTCCCCACCGCGAACTTCGCGCCCTGATGATCGCGCGATTCTAAGCTCCGGCTATTTCGGGGCCCGCCCGCAAGGCGATATGTCCTCCTGGGGCGGGTTTGGCGGTCAGGGGAGGGGATCACTACGGGCGCTTAGTCGAGCGCGAATTGTTCCACGGCAGCCGGGTCGCGATCTCGCGGTCTTCCGCCATGCTTGGCGTCGAAAGCCGCATCGAAGGTAATATCAAACTCTCGGTCGAACTCCGCTAGCTTTGCTGCATGTGCGAGGTCACGACGTGTGTCGACCCCGGGGCGTGTTTCTCGGCTATTGCGGCGACAAGCTCTGCACGCACGCCGTCTTCTTCGGCGTAGCCCGCGTAGTCCGCGGGATCGAACTTTTGAGGCGTGAGCGGACCAACGGGTCAAGCACGCCCGCTTGTCCGAGCAAACGCCGACAAAAAGAAGCCCCGCCGGTCCAGAGGGGAACCGACGGGGCTATCGAGGCGAGAACGACGGGAGACAGCTCGAATAACGCCGACTGCCGCGGGGGCCCCGCGCTACGCCTCGATTTTCGGCGGGCTTTAGGCTGCGGGCACAAGCGGCGCCGAAATCGGGATTCGCTTCTTCACGTTGCTGTTCTCCTTTCATCGAAAAATGGCGCAGGCGGCCACGCCGGCCAAGGCGAGCCCGATCAAGGCGAGCGCGATCGACAGGGCCGCCTCGATCGCGCGGGCGCGGACGGGGAAAACTCGGGCCGCCGTCAGCGTGAGCGCTGCGGCGAGGGCGAGCGCCGCCGAGGCGAGCCAGTGGCCCGTGGCGGCGCCGGCGGCGGGCGGTGCACAGAAGAGCGCGACCACGATGGCGCGGTCTATGAGCTTGTCGAACGCTGCGGCGCTCACTGACATACGCGGTCTTACGAGGGCGAGCGAGGCGACCACGGCATCGACAACGGCGTGCAGGAGGCCGAGGAGGAAAAGCGCGCGCTTGACGGGCGGAGCCTGCTCGGCCAAAGGGATACGGGTGGACACGGTGGCGTTGTCTCTGATAACCGTGCAATCATTGGTTGCATTTTTAGAAGTGGGCGTCAAGCGTCGGATGATGCGAAAAACCAGCAAGCCGAGAAAGAAGCCGGGGCCGCCTAAGACGGGGGCCGGACATGCCGTCGGCGTCCGGTTGCATCCTGATCTGGAGGCGCGCCTAGACGCATGGATCACAAAGCAGCCGGTCCCCGTGACACGCCCGCTCGCCATCCGTATCCTAATGGAACGGGCGTTGGACGCGGAGCGCTAGGCCGGCGCGTTGGTTTGCCCCGACCCCGAGGACGCGAGGCCCGCCATGAGCGAAATCCGGCCGCATATCGTCATCGTCGGCGGCACGTCCGGAATCGGGCTCGCGACGGCCAAGTTGTTCGTCGCTCGGCGCGCCCGCGTCACGATCGTCGGACGCGACCGGGAGAAGCTCTCCGCCGCCTTGCTATCCCTGGGACCGTTCGGCGCGGGCGAAGCGTTCGACGCCTCTGACCGAACGGCCCTCGACGTCTTCTTCGACCGCATCGACCCGATCGAACATTTGATCCTGGCGGCTTCGGCCGGCAGCGGAGCAGGGCCTTTCGCCGAGGTGGAGGCGGGGGCTCTGCGGCGCGGCTTCGAGGGCAAATTCTGGGTGCATTGGCACGCCGCGCAGTCCGCTTTGCCTCATATCGGCGCGGGCGGATCGATCACATTCGTCACCGCGGCGTCCTCGCGCAAGGCCGGCCCGGGAACGTCCGGCTTGGCGGCGATCAACGGCGCGCTCGAGAGCCTAGCAAGGACCCTGGCCAGGGAACTTGCGCCGCTGCGCGTCAACGCGGTCTCGCCGGGCGTCATCGACAGCCCGTGGTGGGCCGATAAGCCCGCCGGGATGTTCGAGGCCGCCAGCCGTTCGGCGCCGCTCGCGCGGCCCGGCGGCGTCGAGGAAGTCGCCGAGGCGATCGCGTTTCTCATCGGCAATCGTTTCGTGACCGGCGTCGTCCTCGATGTCGATGGCGGGCTGCACCTGACGTGACGGCGAAGTCACCGGCCGTGGCCGACCTATGATTCGCATAATGTATATTATGGAACTTTCTATAAGGTGGGCACGGCGGCGCCATCGGGCTCTCTGCGCCTTGTATCGGCATATCTGTCAGCCTGTTCTCGTCGCTTCCTCATAACCGAGGCGAAGAGCGTCAACTCGACGCCTTCGTCCGGGCCGCGAAGCGAACATCGCGGCGCGAGGACCTCAGGCAGCGCTCGAGCGCCGCCAAGCGGCGCGAGGCCGCCGTCTGATCCACGCCAAACGGGCGATCCGCCGGGCGATTTCGAGATCGGCCCAGCCTGCCTCTGCGCTCATGCAGAGCCCCTCTGAATTTTTCGGGTTGATCGGCGTTGACGCAGGTCCCCATAATCGAGCGCGCCCACCTCACACAAGGAATTTGCGTATGGACCGCCCGCAGACCCTCTTCGCCCTCGCCAACCGCGAGCCGCGCCCGCCCCGGCTCGGTGACGCGACGCTGATCCTGATCGACTATCAGAACGAATATCTCGAGGGACCGTTGGCGCTGACCGGCGCCGAGGAGGCGATCGCGCAGGCCGAACGCCTGTTGCGGGCGGTGCGCCAGGCGGGCGGGCGCATCGTCCATGTCGCGCACAAGGGCGCGCCGGGCGGCATGTTCGATCGTTCGCAGGCGCGCGGCGCGATCGTCGGCGCCTTGGCGCCCGTCACCGGCGAGGCCGTCGTGGAAAAGCCGCGGCCCAACGCCTTTTCGGGAACCCAGCTCGCCGCTTTGGCTGGACCGCCCGGCGCGGCTCTGATCTTCGCCGGCTTCATGACGCACAACTGCGTGTCTTCGAGCGTGCGGGCGGGCAAGGATCTCGGCTACGCGATGACGGTCGCGGCCGACGCCTGCGCGACGCGGGACCTACCCTGCCTCGGCGGCGTGATCCGCGCTCGCGACTTGCACCTGGCCGAACTGGCGGCGCTCGCGGACCACCACGCCTGCGTTTGCGAAGTGGCGGAGCTGGTCTAGGCGCGGCTCATTTTGCGCCGAGCAAATCCGCCAGCGTCAACGCCACGACTTCGGTCGCCTTGAAAAGGTCGGCGAGCGGCAACCGCTCGTCGGCGCGGTGGGCGTTGGCCTCCTCGATCGACCGGGGTCCGGCGCCGTAGAGCACGATCGGCACGCCGGCCTTCGCGTAATGGCGCGCGTCGGTATAGAGCGGCACGCCGCCCGCGGCGATCGTCTCGCCCATGACGCGGCTCGCGTGGCGGCAGAGGATCAGCGCGAGCTTTTCCCCCGCCGGCGTCGGCGTCAGCGGCTCGGCGAGCAGGATGCGCCGAACCGTGACCTTGGCGTCAGCATGGGATTTGGCCGCCTCGGCGATCACGTCGCGCAGCTCCGCTTCGACCTCGGCCGAGTTCTCCTCGGGGATCACGCGTCGATCGAGCCGGAAGACGACGCGGTCGGGAACGACGTTGGTGTTGACGCCGCCGGAGATCAGACCGACCGTCATTTGCGGCGAGCCGATGCCGGGAATGGCGGAGACGCGGCGGCTTAGGCCGCGCCGCCAGGCGTAGAGCGCGCTCAGGATCGCATTCGCCGCCTCCAGCGCGTCGACCCCGGTGAACGGCTTGGCGGCGTGCGCGGAACGGCCGAGCACGTCGACCTCCAGATGGAGGCAGCCATTATGAGCGTTGACGACCGCGTAGGAGAAGCCGGCGCCGAGCGCGAGATCGGGCCGCGAAAGGCCGTGTTCGAGGATATAGCGCGGCCCGATCTCGCCGCCCGCCTCCTCGTCGTAGGTGATGTGCAGTTCGACCGCACCGCTTAGGTTCGCGCCGCTGCGCTCCAGCGCGAGCAGGGCGAAGGCGTAGGAGGCGATGTCCGATTTCGACACCGCGACCCCGCGGCCATACATCCAGCCGTCGACGATCTCGGCGCCGTACGGATCTCTGGTCCAGCCGGTCCCCGGAGGCACGACATCGCCGTGAGCGTTGAGCGCGATCGTCGGCCCCGCGCCGAAACGCCGGCGCACGATGAGATTGGTCGCCGAAATCATGCCGTTGGCTTTAGCCAGAGCCTCGGGAACGTTGTGGCGCTCGACGGTGAAACCTAGGCCTTCGAGAAGGCGCGCGACGGCGGCGGCCGATGGATCGCAGTCGCCCGGCGGGTTGTCGGAGGGAACCCTGACGATTTCGGCGAGAAAGCGCGTCTCGGCGTCGCGATTGGATTCGATGAAGGCGTGGATCGAGGTTTCGATAGCGGGCGTCATGGCGTTTCTCGCTGCGTTCGGCCCTTAAGTCCGACCGAAGCGCCCGACCGTCAAGCGCGCTTCAATCGCAAGGACTTTCAAAATCCTTCGATGCGCATGCCGTCATACGCAGGCACGACGCCCGCGGGCAGGCGTGCGCGCAGCGTCTCGTAGTCGAGATCGGTGTGCAGATTGGTGAGGATCGCGCGGCGCGGCCGCATCGTCTCGATCCAGGCCAACGCTTCCTCGAGGCTGAAATGCGAGGGATGCGGCGCATAGCGCAAAGCATCGACGATCCAGACATCGAGGCCTTCGAGAAAGCGCCGGCTCGCCAAGGGAACCCCGTTTAAATCCGGCGTGTAGGCGAGGTCGCCGACGCGGAAGCCGAGCGACGCGATGTCGCCGTGATGGAGATCGAAGGGCGTCGCCTCGATCGCGCCGCCCTGCCCTTCGACGACGCTGGGCTCGCCCGCCGTCAGACGCTTTTCGCGCACGATCGGCGGATAGGAGCTTCCCGCCGGCGTTTCGAAAATATACGAAAACTTCTTGCGCAGCTCCTTCGACGTCGCTTCGTTCAAGTGGAGGTCGACGCGCCCGCGCATCGCCATGGCGATCGGCCTGAGGTCGTCGATCCCATGCGTGTGGTCGGCATGCTCATGGGAAATCAGCACGCCGTCGAGATGCGCGATGCCGGCGTCGATCAGTTGCAGCCGTAGGTCGGGCCCGGCGTCGACGAGCGCCAAGGTCCGGCCCGCCGGGGCCTCGCGCGCCACGAGCGCCGAACATCGTCGGCGGCGGTTGCGCGGATTGGTCGGATCGCAAGCGCCCCAGCCTTGCGCGACGCGCGGCACGCCTGCGGACGAACCGCAACCCAATATGGTCAGCGACAGGCTCAAGCGCCGCTTCCCCCGTCGACCGCCATTTTGGCGAACAGCCGCAGAGCGTTGGCGCGCGTCGCGGCGGCGAGCTCGGCTTCGTCGACTTGCTTGAGGCCGGCCAGAACGCGAGCCGTTTCGACGACGAAAGCGGGCTCGTTGCGTCGGCCGCGATGCGGTACGGGGGCGAGAAACGGCGCGTCGGTCTCGACGAGCAGCCGGTCCAGCGGGACATCGCGCGCGAGCGCGCGCAATTCGCCCGAGTTCTTGAACGTCAGCACGCCGGAAAAGGAAATGAAAAGTCCAAGCGCGAGGCCCGTCTCGGCGAGCGCGCGCGACGAGGTGAAGCAATGCAGAACCGCGGAAAAAGCGCCAAGCGACATTTCCTCGCGCAGGATCGCGGCGATGTCGTCGTCGGCCTCGCGCGCGTGAATCACCAGCGGCAGTTCAAGCTCGCGCGCGAGCGCGATCTGGGCGCGAAAGACCTTCTTGGCGATATCGGCCGGCGCGTAATTGTAGTGATAGTCGAGCCCGGCTTCGCCGATCCCGACGCATTTGCGATGCGCGGCGAAGGCCCGGATCGCCGCCGCGTCGGTCTCGGCTTCCTCGGCCGCCTGATGCGGATGCGTGCCGATGGTGAAATAGACCGGCTCGAAGCGCTCGGCGAGAGCGACGAGCCGCGCGCCCTGCGCGACGCGCGTCGAGATCGTCACCATGCGCTCGACGCCGGCCTCCTGCGCGCGCGCCACCACTCCCTCGATCTCGTCGGCGAAATCGGGAAAGTCGAGATGGCAATGGCTGTCGATGAGGCGCATCAGGGCGCGCTCCCGGGCCCCCTCTCCCGCGTGCGGGAGAGGGTCGGGGTGAGGGCGAGACGCACGTGCGCTTTTGGCGAAAGGCCCTCATCCGTCGGCTGCGCCGACACCTTCTCCCGCAGGCGGGAGAAGGGATCGCGTGTGCGCTCTGCGATCACACCCCTCATTTCGCCGCCGCCTCCGGCTCGATATAGCGCGGGAACACCGGCGCGGGCGCCGGCAACGCCGCGCCAGGCTGCAAGCGCTTGGGCGCCGCAAAGCGGCCAGCCTCCGCGCCTGCGTCGATCGCGGCGAAATCGCGCCGATCCGCTTCCACGCCCAGGAGATCGAGCAGTTTGGCCATCGACGCCGGCATGACCGGTTGCAGCAGAACGCCGGCGATGCGCAGCGTTTCGATCGTGGTGAACAAGACGACGCGCATGCGCTTGGGATCGCTCTTGGCGAGTTTCCACGGCTCGTTGTTGGCGAAGTAGCGGTTTGCTTTGGCGACAACATCGAATACCGCGCCGAGATAGTGATGAAGCTGGAAAGCCTCCATGTGCAGGCGCGCGGCGCCGACCAACGCGTCCGCCTGCGCCAACATCTCAAGATCGTCCGCCGTCGGGACTCCCTCCCGCCAATCGGGCACGGCGCCGCCGCAGTTCTTGGCGATCATCGACAGCGAGCGTTGCGCGAGATTGCCGAGGTCGTTGGCGAGGTCGGCGTTGATGCGCTGCACGATCGCCTCGTGCGAATAATTGCCGTCTTGGCCGAACGGCACTTCGCGCAGGAAGAAATAGCGCAGTTGATCCACGCCGTATTCGCTGACGAGGCTCGCGGGGCTGACGACATTGCCCGTCGACTTCGACATTTTTTCGCCGCGGTTGAAGAGAAAGCCGTGGACAACGATGTGGCGCGGCAAGGCGAGCCGAGCGGACATCAGGAACGCCGGCCAGTAGATCGCGTGGAAGCGCGTGATGTCCTTGCCGATCACATGCGCGTCGGCGGGCCAGAATTTCGCCCGCGGGCCGTCGTCGGGAAAGCCGGTCGCGGTGATGTAATTGGTCAACGCGTCGACCCAGACGTACATGACGTGGCGGGGATCGCCGGGAACCGGCACGCCCCAATCGAAAGTCGTGCGGCTGATCGACACGTCGGCGAGCCCGCGCCTGACGAAGGCGACGATTTCGTTGCGATAGTGTTCCGGCGTGATGAACTCGGGATTGGCTTCGTAATGCGCAAGCAGCTTGTCGCCATAGGCCGACAGCCGGAAGAAGTAGCTCTCCTCCTCGACCCATTGCGCCGGCGCGCCGCTCGGCGCGAGCTTGGCGCCGTTCGCCCCGTCGCGCAGTTCGCTCTCGTCGAAATAGGCTTCGTCGCGCACGGAATACCAGCCGGAATATTTCGACAGGTAGATGTCGCCGTTGGCCTTCATCCGCTCCCAGATCGCCTGAACGGAGCGCTTGTGCCGCTCCTGCGTCGTACGCACGATGTCGTCGGCGCGGGCGTTGAGCGCTTCGCCCATCGCCTCGAATTGCGCGGCGATCCCATCGACGAAGGCCTGCGGCGTCACGCCTTCTCGCGCCGCGGTTTGCTGCACTTTCAGGCCATATTCGTCCATGCCGGTGACGAACAGCGTCTCGCGGCCGTCGAGGCGCATGAAGCGCTGGATAGCGTCCGTGGCGATGCGCTCATAGGCATGGCCGATATGCGGCGCGCCGTTGGCGTAGGGAATGGCGGTGGTGATGTAAAAACGTCGGTTCGCGCTCATGCCCGCCGTCCTAGAGTATTTTTCGCGGCTTGAAAATGCGCGGCGCGCGCGCTTTTAGAGGAACCGCCCGCGCGCGGCGATTTCCTCGAAAACCGCGAGCACGTGAAGCTTGCGGTCGAGGTTCAGCGCCTCGGTCTCGCGCGTCGCGGCGCGCACTTTGTCCCAAAGCGTCGTCAGGGCCTGGCGCGCGGCGGGCGAAGCGTCGCCACGCGCCCGCGCCGCGAGCCAGTCGTAAAGCGCGGCGGTCAACGCCTCGAACGCGTCGCCGGCCGCGCGTCCGCTCACCGCTTCGGCAAGCTTGTGGATCGCGCGCGGATCGGCGTTCGGCAATTGCGCGATCGCCGCGTCGATCAAGGCGCCGACGCCGTCCGCTTCCGGATCGAGCCGGCGCAGCGCTTCGCGAACCGAGCCGTCGGCGCGCCGGGCGGCGGCCTCGCGCGATCGCGCGTCCGCGGCGTCCCAGGGCGCGCCGAGGCCGGCGACGACCTCGTCGATCTGCGATGGGGAAAGCCGCTCCAGCAGCAGCCGTCGGCAGCGCGATCGAATGGTCGCCAGCACCTGCCCCGGCCGATGCGCGACGATCAAGATCAGCGAACGCGGCGGCGGCTCCTCAATCATCTTCAACAGGCTATTGGCCCCGCTGCGATTGAGATCCTCGGCGCTGTCGACGACGGCGACGCGCCAGCCGCCGAACGCCGCCGACATATGGAACAGCTGAAGCCCGGAACGGACGTCGCCAACGCCGATCTCGGTGAGGAAGGTCTTCGACTTGGGATTCCACCCGCGGCGCAGCAACGCGAAATCGGGGTGAGCCATCGCCGCGAGCTGGCGAGCGGCGGGATGATCGGGCGCCACCGCGAGGCTCGTCGCCGCGCGCACGGCGGGCGCGTTTGGGTCGGGGTTGGCGAGCACGAAGCGGGCGAAACGCCAGGCGAGCGTCGCCTTGCCGACGCCCTCGCGGCCGCCGATCAGCCAGGCGTGAGCGAGCCGCCCCTCGCGATAGGCGCCGAGCATTTCGGCCTCGGCGGCGGCGTGACCGATCAGCCGGGTCGCGAGGCGCGGATGCGGCGCGCCCGGGAAGGCGTCGCTTTCGGGCGGCGCGTCCGGCGGGGCTTTGCTCATCGCGCCTGCGCTTTCCGCTTCAGCGCGCCGGCCAAACGCTGGCGAACCACGCTCCAGATCGCCTCGGCGACTTCGTCCTCGCCGGCGCTGGCGTCGATGACCGCGCAGCGCTTCGGCTCGGCGCGCGCGATCGACAGAAACGCCTGGCGCAGCGTCTCGTGAAAGGCGAGGCCTTCGCTTTCGAACCGGTCCGCCTCCTCGCCATCGCCGCGCCGGGCCGCGGCGCGAGCGAGCCCGTCGGCGACCGGCAGGTCCAGGATCAAGGTCAAATCCGGCCGGCAGGCGCCGACCGCGACGCGCTCCAGGCTGGCGAGCAATTCCGGGTCGAGTTGCCCGGCGGCCCCCTGGTACGCGCGCGTCGAATTGGCGAAGCGGTCGCAAACCACCCAGTCGCCGCGGCGCAGCGCCGGCGCGATCGTATTGTCGATATGGTCGATCCGCGCGGCACTGAACATCAGCGCTTCGCCGGCGGCGCCAAAGCGCGCGGCGGCGCCGGAAAGAATGACTTCGCGCAGGACTTCGGCGCCGGGCGAGCCTCCCGGCTCGCGCGTGAGAACGACGGTGAGGCCGAGGTCGCGCAGACGCGCTGCGAGCCGGCGCGCCTGAACCGATTTGCCCGCCCCCTCTCCGCCTTCGAGCGTGATGAACCGGCCTCGAGCCGGCGCGCGGCGCATCAATTTCTCGCGAACGCGCTGCGGATCAGGTTCGTCGCGAACTCGATTCCGGCATCCAACGCACGCTTGCTCAAGCCGCCCAGGGGAACGGCGGCCTGGGTCTTCAGCGGCGCTTCGAGCGCCAGCGTCGCTCCACGCCAGACCTTGAGCCGCGCGACCTCGACGCCCGCGGCGACAGGCGCCGTCAGCGGGCCGACGTAGACGATCTTCGCCGTCAGCTTGTCTTGCGAGCCGCGCGCGAGAAAAATCTTCACGGGTTGATCGCAAGCCAAGGGGACTTCGCTCTGCTCGCCGCCGTAGACCGACGCCGTTCCCACGGTTTCGCCGGGTTGGAACAACACGCGCGGGTCGAAGGAACGAAAGCCCCAGTTGAACAGCTTGCGCGATTCCTCGGCGCGGTCGGCCGCGGTCTTGAGCCCGTTGACGACGAGGATCAACCGTTGGCCGCTCTGCGCCGCCGAACCGACCACGCCGTAGCCGCTCTCGGCGGAGTCCCCGGCCATCAGGCCGTCGGCGCCGATGTCCATCGTTAGCAGCGGATCGCGGTTGAGCTGGTGGATCTTGTTCCAGGTGAAGTCTTTCTCGCCGAAATATTGGTAATAATCGGGGTAATCGCGGATGATGTGGGCGGCCAGGCGCGCCATGTCGCGCGCGGTCACGTGTTGCCTCGGGTCGCTTATCCCTCGCGCATTGGCGAACGTCGAATGCGTCATGCCGAGTTC
Source organism: uncultured Alphaproteobacteria bacterium (assembly GCA_963842835.1). GTDB lineage: Bacteria > Pseudomonadota > Alphaproteobacteria > Rhizobiales > Beijerinckiaceae > Roseiarcus. The sequence continues at coordinate 245,896 of CAWJIB010000006.1, forward strand.
GGCGGCGCGCTTGTTCATGCGATCCGCGAAATTGTCCTCCGTTCCGGAAATGCCCTCCGCGAACGTGAGCGCCGCGTCGTTGCCGGCCTGAATGACGAGGCCGCGCAACAGGTCCTCGATGCGCACTTCGCTATGGATGTCGAGAAACGTCGCCGGCCCGTGGGAATGGGCGCCGCCAGTGCGCCAGGCGTGTTCCGAAACCGGGAACTTGTCGTCGAGATGCAGGCGCCCTTCCTTGAGCTCGTGGAGCACGATCTCCGCGGTCAGCAGCTTGGCGGTCGCGGCCGGCGTCATCGCTTGGTCGGCGTTTTTCTCGAACAGCACCGCGCCGCTCTCGTAGTCGGCGAGCAGCGCAAAGGGCGCGGCGGTCTGAAAGCTCTGCGCCCGCGAGGGCGAGGTCAGCAGGACGAATCCCAACAACATCGCTGACAACGCCGGGGCGAAGCGGAGAGCAAACAAGACCGTTCCTCGTCGGCGCCGCGAGACGAACGCGGCGCGCGCCCTGTTCTTGCATCGCATTCGACGACAAATCAACGATTGCGCGAGGCTTCGCCGGCGCGCTATCGATCGTTCTCGAGAGCGCTCGCGGACCGAGGCGCTTCACCCGGCTCGAGCAGCCCTGCGAAGGGATCATGCCGCAGGAGGCGAGCCGCGGCGCCCTCGCTCTGCGCGAAGTAGAGGGCTCGATCGCCGGCCAGGGCTTGCTGGACAGGCCGTCGCGGCGGAACGGCCGGCGCCGAGGCGACCGGGCCGATCGCGCGCGCATCGGCGCCCAGGTCGAAGGGGCGCGGCGGCGGCGGCGGGGCTTTCAACAATTTAGGATTTGGCGCAACGGCGGCCACCGTAGGCTCTGGCGCTGCGGCCGGCGCGGGTTCGGGCGCCGGAGCCGGCCGCGGCGCGGCGGGCTTGAAGAAATTCGGCAGGAACGGGGTCGGCGCCTGCGAGGCGACCATCACCGGCGCGCCGCTCGGCAGACCGTCGATCGTGGCCGGCGCGCCATTGGTGCGCAGGCTCGCGAGCAGCATCGAATCGTCGGAGCCTTCGAGCGGGGCGCGGCCGACATATTCGACTTTGACCTTCGCGGTGCCGGCGCCCTTGAAATCGAGAACGTCGGCGACGCGCGAGGACACGTCCATGACGCGTCCGCCGTGATAGGGGCCGCGATCGTTCACGCGCACGATGATCGAATAGCCATTGGCGAGATTGGTGACCCGGGCGTAGCTGGGCAGAGGCATGGTCGGATGCGCGGCGGTGAACGAGCGCATGTCGTAGACCTCGCCGTTGGCGGTGCGGCGGCCATGGAAAGCGTCGCCGTACCAGGAAGCCATGCCGACGGCGGTGTAGTTCGCATTCTCGCCGGGGTAATAGGTGCGGCCGGCGATCGTATAGGGATGGCCCACGAGATATTGCCCGCCGCCGCGCGGCACCGGCTCGCCATCCGCGACGACCCGCGGACTCGCCGGGCCATATTTGGATTGTGAAAAATATTCCTTGCCGTTGCCGCGGGCGTGCGGCGAAGGCGGTTGCGCGCAACCCGCCAGCGACGCCGCAACGAGGGCCACGGCACCCGCTCGGCGCCAGGGTCCAAAGCCCGTCTCGACGCGAAACATTCGGGCGGCGAAAATCATCGACCCAAACTCGCCACGGCTACGCCACGAAAACACACTCGCGCCTCGCGCAAGACTTGGCCTTGCCGCAAGACTTGGCCTTGGCGAAAGCAAGGTTCAGCAAACATTCCTGTCGCCACTTTGTCCCGACTTCCTTTCCAAAGACCTAACGGATTCGCCGTCATTGTGCGAATCGGCCCGCGCCGGACAGCGCTCAACGCCAATGCTCGCTGAGCCAAGTCACCGGGCGCACGCTCTTATAGGCCTTCTTGTACCAAGGCGCCGGCCACTTTCCCTCGGCCGCTTCGTGCGGGCGCGGATGGCCGGTGAAGACGACGATGCGGGCGCCCGCGGGGATCTCCACGTTTTTCCAATGATTGAGTGGGAAATGCGGCATCATCGTGGCCTTGAAGCTTGGACACCATTCGCCCGGCCAGAAAACCAGCGGCAGGCCAGACTCGCGGGTCAGATAGACCTGCTCGTTCGAATAGAGCCGGCGCTTCTCCAGAGGCGCCTTTTCGAAATTGTCGACCAGATGCGGCGCGCCGCCCGCTGGAAAGCGCATGACCGAAGAATTGCCGCTGTTTTTTGATCCCCAATCCCGGATAATGGCGAGCTTGCCGGGATCGAGATCGAAGAACGGGTCGAGCGGCCCGACGATGACGACGTCCAGGTCGAGAAACAGGATGTCGCCCTCGACGCCGATGTCGCGCGACCACAGCGCGAGTTTGCGCCAGGGACTGAGGCCCAGGCCCCTCGCCGGCAATTTGATCGGCGGAATCGGCCTCGCCTCGATTCCTGGATCCAGTCCGGTCGGATCGTCGGTGAACGCGATGAAGCGCGTGGCTCGCGCGACATTGCGCATGACGCCGCGATAGAGGCGGTTGGCGTAGTCGACGGGAAACCCTGTTCCCCAACGAATGCAAGCGACGGTCTGCAAATTCGGCTCCTCGAGAGATCTCGCAACCCGGCCTGACAAAAGCGGGCCGCGACGCGATGTCCGGCTGGCAACTCCGGCAGGGCTCGAACCTGCGACCTGCCGCTTAGAAGGCGGCTGCTCTATCCAACTGAGCTACGGAGCCAACGCCGCATTCGGCCTCGCGTCAGTGCGACCACGGCACGACGCGGTTCGGCCGAAAGTTGTCGGAATAGGACAGGATCTTGCGATGGGGAAGCTTGGGCTCTTCGACGCGATAGGCGATGCCGTTACGCGTGGCGTAGGCGATCGCTTCGTCCTTGCTGTCGAAGCGCAGCTTCACCTGCGCCTTCATATCGCTGGAGCTCGTCCAGCCCATCAGCGGCTCGATGCGGCGGGGCGACTCCGGCTCGTATTCCAGAATCCATTTGTCTTTCGACTGGCCCGACTGCATCGCGTTGCGGGCGGGAAGATAAATGCGTGCGGTCATGTCGTTCGCGTGTCCTCGAGGAGCCCGATAGTGCCTGGTCGGGGCAGCAGGATTCGAACCTGCGACCTGAAGTACCCAAAACTTCCGCGCTACCGGGCTGCGCTATACCCCGACATCCGCGTCGTGGCTAACATGCGCGGCGCCGGGGAACAAGAGCGCCGACCTGCTGTGCCTCTCATCGCAATTCAAAGCCGAGAAGTCGCGCTCAACGGCGAATCGTCAAGCGATGGTCTCCGGCTAAAAAACGGTCGGCAAATATCCATCGCTTCGCGCGGCGCGCAGGCGACAGCCGTGCCCAACCGTCAATTGGCAAGAAACCATCAATCGCCTTGCTAAACCCGACCGTATCGACCAATCGCCGCATCGGCGCGCCCCTTGGGTCCGGCGAAGCCCCGGGGCTTGACGAGACGGGCGCCGCTCTCCAATCAGGCGTCGTCGGCGCTTCGCCGTCAGGATCTCCGTTCGAATGCCCTTTGTTAAGCGCCTGCGCCATAAAATTGAATACGTTGCCTTTTTGGCGCTCGCGGCCCTCATCCGCGCCCTGCCTGTGGAAATGGCCTCAAGATGGTCTGGGGCGGGCTGGCGGCTCGTCGCCCCGCGTCTTCGCCGCCACAAACGCGCTTTGAAGAATCTCTCTCTCGCCTTTCCGGAAAAACCCCCGGTCGAGATCGAGGCGATCGCGCTGGGTATGTGGGACAGTCTCGGACGCACCTTCGCAGAATTTTTTCACGTCGACGAGATCGTCAATGGCGGCCGCATTCAGTTCGAGTCGGCTGAACTTTTCGAAGCGATACGCAGCCGCGGCGGCGGCGTCGTCGCCTGCAGCCTACATATGGCCAATTGGGAAGTGGTCTCTCAGGCGGCTCTGCCATTGGGACTGCGCCCGGTGGGCGTCTACCAGAGGATCGTCAATCCCTTCGTCGATCGCTACGTCAAAGCGGTCCGCGAGCCGCTATACCCCGGCGGGCTGTGGGAAAAGTCGCCTCGGGTCGCAAGAGTCATGCTGCGTTGCGCACGCGACGGCGGCTGCGCGGCGCTCTTGGCCGATCAGCGCGATCCCAGGGGGCTTCCCGCGACCTTCTTCGGCAGGCCGGCCCTTTCGACGTCCCTTCCCGCCTCGGTGGCGCGCGCCGTCGACGCGCCGCTTTACGCGCTTCGGGTCAAGCGCGTGAGCGACGCCCGCTTCTCGATCCGAGTCGAGGAAGTGGCGGCGCCGCGCACCCACGATCGCGACGCCGACATTGCGGCGGCGACGCGCAACCTGCAGGCGACGTTCGAGGCGATGATCCGCGAGGCGCCGGAGCAATGGATGTGGGCGCAAAGCCGCTGGGGCTGAAGATTCACGGGCCGCTCTTCGCAAGACGAGCGCCGCCGGTCGCCCTCGCAAGCCTTTTCTACAGGTGAATCGCTCACGAATAAGCGTTCTCAAACGGTTTAGTAAGGCAGGCTCGCGAAGCGCATTCCGCCGATCGCTCGCTACCCCGGCTACGCCCGACGCCGTAAAGAACTCTAACAACGAATGGGGGATCGACGCGGAATGGGTCAAGACAGCGTCCTGCGGCGGACGGTGGGCCGGGTGTCAAATTTGCTTGACGAACCGATTGACGCTATTCGATGCGCTGTTCCCGAAGATCGTATGATCGCTGGCGCCACAACGAGATCGTGGCCTCTTGCGCTCTCGCCCTGCCGGAGCGTCGTTCTAGAAGGAACCGGACCTCGGCCAGTATGAAAATCAGACGGAAGAGCCCGAGGCTCCTTGAACCATTTCAATGGCGCGCAGACCTTTCAAAGGTTCGAAGCGTCGCATTGCATTCAGTCGAAGAGACTCGGCGTCTTTCGCTGTCGCTTTCAGCTTTACGCGTTCCGCGGGCAAAAGCGAAAAACAGACAAGGCCAAAGGAGCGGAGAGAGAACTTGTGCGGCATCGCTGGAGTCCTAACGCGGCGGGGATGCGAGCTGGACTCGCTTATTTTAGATCGGCTCGCCGCCGCGCTTGCGCACCGAGGCTCCGACGATCACGGTCGATATCAGAATCGTACGGTAGGCTTAATCAACACTCGCCTCGCAATTATTGACCTCAAGACGGGAAACCAGCCGTTTGAGGCTCCGAACGGTAGCGTCCTGGTCGCCAACGGCGAAATCTACAATGATTTGGACATTCGGCGCGACCTCGCCGATGCGCCTTACAAGACGGGATCGGATTGCGAGTCGCCGCTTCATTTGTACGACGAAAAAGGACTCGCTTTCGCCGATGAACTGCGCGGGATGTATGCGATCGCCATTTACGATAAGCCCGGTGAGAAACTGGTTCTGAGCCGCGACCCGTTCGGCATCAAACCCCTATACTACGTTTCAACGCCGAATTGTTTCGCCTTCGCTTCGGAGGCGCAGGCCCTTATAGCCGCCGGGTTGGCGAGCAATCGGATAACGCCGCAGAAGCGTTCGGAGTTGTTTCAACTGAAATTCACAACAGGGCAGGAAACGATATTTTCCGACATTCGCCGTATTTCCCCCGGCGAGACGCTCGTTATTCAAGATGGCCGGATTGTCGAGCGCCGCCTGCGGCGCGCCCTACCCGAGAAGCGTTCTGAACCCGCGCGCGGCACGAATTTTCTGCAACGGCTTGACAGGATTCTCGAAGAAAGCGTTCGGGTGCATATGCGTTCCGATGTGCCTTACGGATTGTTTCTGTCCGGCGGCATCAACTCATCCGTCCTTCTCTCCTTGATGGCGCATATCACGTCCAAACCGATAATCGCGTTGACGGCGACATTCCCGGACAGCCGCGCCGCAGACGAAAGCGCAGCGGCGCGGCGCGTGGCGAAAGCGGCCGGGGCTGAGCATCATCTCGTTCAAGTCACGAGACGTGACTTTTGGAACACGTCGCCGCGGGTCGCGGCCATGTTGGATGATCCTACGACCGACGCGGCGGCGTTGCCGACTTTCATGCTGGCGGGCTTGGCCAAAGATAAAGGCCTCAAGGTCGTTCTTAGCGGCGAAGGAGCCGACGAGATTTTCGGGGGATACAGCCGTTATCGTCGCGCGACCTGGCTATGGGGTTTGCTCGGGCGCAAGTCACGAACTCACGGCGTTTTCGATAAAATGACGAACAAGGAACCGTTGTTTGAGAATTGGCGTGACGGACTGCGTGAGGCCGAACAAGCAGAAATCAGCGCGCAACGCTCATCGATGCAGAGACTTCAAGCTGTGGATTGCGCGGAATGGCTGCCGAACGATTTGATGGTCAAGCTTGATCGCTGTCTTATGGCGCACGGCGTCGAAGGCCGCACGCCGTTTCTAGACCCCGTGGTGGGGCCGTACGCTTTCGATTTGCCGGACAATATGAAAGTCCGAGGCAAGATGGGAAAATGGCTGTTGCGGGAATGGTTGTCGAAGAAGCTGCCAGAAGCCGACGCGTTCGGCAAAAAAATAGGATTTAATCCCCCTATCGGCGAATGGATCGATTTTTACAAGGTCGAACTGGAACGGCTCGTGTTGGCTCAACCTGGAATAGCCGAAATGTCAATCAACGACGTCGTTCGACAATCGTTTGCCGAACCTTCCAAGACTGCGCAAGCGGCATGGAGCCTGGTCTTCTATGCTTTGTGGCACTCTCACCATGTGCTCGGCGTGCCTGCTGACGGCGCCGCAGGCGACGTTCTCTCAGAAGCCAGGAAAAGAGGTTAGGTAATGCGGGTTTTGCAAGTCATGTCCGGGGCCAAAGTCGGGGGCGCGGAAACCTTCTTTGTCGATCTGGCGTCTGCATTGCATCGCGCAGGGCTTCAGCAACAGGTCATTATTCGCCGCAATGAAGCGCGGGCCGAGAGTTTGCGTAAGGCTGGGCTTGAGCCTATCGAGCTTCCTTTCAGACGACTTTTTGATTTCACCACGCGGTGGAAACTGAAGCGTTGCATCGAAACCTTTCGCCCCGACATCGTGCAAACGTGGATGAGCCGGGCGAGCGCCGCATGTCCCGCTGGTTCTTTTATTCACGTGGGTTGGCTCGGCGGGTATTACGATAAGAAACATTTCAGTCGCTGCGACGAATTGGTCGGCGTCACCCAAGACCTTGTTGAATACGCCGTTGGAAAAGGATGGCCCCGGCAGCGCGTGCACTATTTGCCAACTCTGGCGTCCGATGCGCCCCAACCCCGTTTGCGTCGCGCGGATTTCGATACGCCTGACGACGTTCCGCTCATTCTCGCCCTCGGGCGTTTGCATGAGGAAAAGGGGTTCGACGTTCTACTGAAGTCTCTTATCGAGGCGCCGAACGCCTATCTCTGGTTGGCTGGTTCGGGGCCTTCGGAAAATCAACTCAAGGCGTTGACGAAAAACCTCGGACTTGAATCCCGCGTTCGGTTTTTGGGCTGGCGCGATGACCGCGCAGCTTTGTACGCCAGTTGTGATCTATGCGTAATGCCGTCACGCGCCGAGCCTTTTGGCACCGTCATGATCGAGGCTTGGGCTTATCGTTGTCCGATCATTGCTGCTGCGGCGATCGGCCCACGCGCGCTTATCAAGCATGAACAAAATGGCCTGCTTGTTCCGATTGACGACGTCCCAAGTCTGGCCGCCGCTATACGGCAAGTTCTTGAGCAACCCGGCCTGGCGAGAAATTTAGTAGAGGCGGGAAGGGCGGCTTATGAAGCCGATTATACAAAATCTAAAACTGTCAGTCGCTATCTGGCCTTCTACGAAGCTTTGGTCAAGAAGCGCTGAAGTCATAACACTGTAAACGTGTTGCCGTTACGCCGTGGCGACACCCGGCAAGGCGCCGCGATATCCCCCATCAATCAATCAGCAGATGCGTCGACTTGGCGGGGTAAAGCGCGGCCTCGCGTCAACGCGACCACGGCACGACGCGGTTCGGCCGAAAGTTGTCGGAATAGGATAGGATCTTGCGCTGGCGGAAGCCCGGGCTCTTCGACGCGACAGGCGGCGCCGTACAGGTCGGGGCGGCGGGATTCGAAACTGCGGCCTGAGGCAGCCAAAACTTCCGCGCCGCCGTGCTGCGCTATACCCCGACGTTTGCGTCGTGGCCAACTTGCGCGGCGCCGGGGAACAAGAGGGCGCGCCCATTTGCCCTCGCGAGTTTGCGTTCATTAAAACGTATCGTATACCCGCTCAGAATTTCAGCAGGAAGCGAGGCTTCATGGCGAGGATTGTCCACGCCTCAAACTTCAGTCGCAAGGCTAGAGGCGCTTTTCAGCATTCGGTCGAGCACAAGATCACCAACGGACTGATCCGCAATGGGCACGCCGTCTCCAATTTCTCCGACCGCGACGTGGCCAGGGCGGGAACGCTTCTGGGCCATCGCGTTTTCGGCGCCCGTGCGGCCAACCGCGCCTTTCGCGAATTTTGCCGCAACGTCGCGCCCGAATTGATCGTGCTCGGCCACGCCGACGCCATCAGCCCGGCCACTCTGTCGGACATTCGCAGCGAACTTTCGGACGTGCGAATCGTTCAGTACAATGTCGACCCGCTCTTCGAAACGAGGAACGTCGCCGCCATCCTATCGAAAATCGACGTCGTCGACGCGACGCTCATCACCAGCGCCGGCGAGGCGCTGCGGCCGTTCGCCAAGCCGGGAAGAATCGTCGCCTTCATGCCCAATCCTGTCGATTTTTCAATCGAACGCGGGCGCAATCACGAGCGCTGCGACCTGCCCTACGATTTGTTCTACGCCTGCGGCAACGAGAACGACCCGCGCTATCTCTGCGGACGCGATTGGACGTCGGCCGACCTGATCGCGCATATCGCGCGGAGCGCGCCGCAAATTCGGATTCTGTCTCCCGGCGTGCGCGGACAGCCGCAGCTCGCAGGAGGAAAGTATCAGCGGGCGCTCGAGTCGGCGGCGATCGGCCTCAACGTGAGCAAGCGCAACGACGTGTTCCTCTATTCGTCCGATCGCCTCGCCCAGCTCGCGGGCAACGGCCTGGCGACGCTCATGGATCGCGCGACCGGCTACGAGCGCCTTCTGGCGGAGGGCGAGTTCGTATATTTTTCGACGATCGACGAACTTCTGGAGAAATTGGCCAAGCTCGTCGGCGATCCCGCCTATCGGCAGAGCGTCGCGGCGGCCGGCCGCGCGCGCTACCACGCGCTGTTCAACGAGCAGGCGGTCGCCAAATACATCGTCGACGTCGCGTTCGGCTGTCTCGACGAACGGGCGACGCCCTGGCTGACGCCGCACCCCTTTTGAGAGGAGCCGGACGGCCGAAGGATTTTTTTCGTTTGCCGCGCGGGATCGGGAACGCATCGATTCCCGTCGAGAGACTCTTGCGTCATCGCCATTGCGACCCAACGCTTCGGTCCCGGTTTTTGCGGCGTCGAAATCCTGATGAACGGAGTTGGCGACGGGCTCGCGCTGACGGGCCAGGATTTCGGTGTCTTCGCCGACCGAATTCGCCGCGGCGGCCCGCGATCGCGTGTTGAAGGACCTGGCCGGGCGCTGTGCCGCGTTAGCTCGCCGCGCTCGAGCTGCGAGGCGCCGCGGGAGCGCCCTGCCCCACCGGGACGGAGCCTTTTGATGCGGACGCCGCGTCTCCTCGCGAGCCGGACGGATTTGAAAATCGCAAGGCGCCGTCGCTGAGCAGGCCGAACTTCAGCGTGAGCAAGTCCCGCGCGTAATTCTGCCGCCATCGCCACGGCGATTTCGAACCTTGCTTGGGCAACCGGTCGAGCGCGCGTTGAAAAAGGCCTGAGGAGAAATCGACGAGCGGCAATGTCGCCACGAAAGGATCGTCATTGTGCGGCGCGCACTGGCGATAGCCCTGCGCGTCCATATGGTTGAGCAGGCGGCAGACGAATTGGCAGATCAGATCGGCTTTCAGCGTCCAGGAGGCGCTGGTGTAACCGAACACGGACGCGAGATTGGGGATGTCGCTGAACATGGCGCTCTTGTAGATCATCGTCTTCGCGAGATCGACTTCGGCGCCGTCGACGCTCAGCCGAACGCCGCCGAGCGGCTGAAGAACGAGGCCGGTCGCGGTGACGACCAGATCGGCCTCGATCTCCTCGCCGCCGCTCAACAAGACGCCGCTTTTCGTGAAGGTTTCGATGCGATCGGTGACGACCGAAGCGCGTCCGTTGCGGATCGCCCGGAACAGATCGCCGTCGGGAACGAGGCAGAGCCGCTGCTCCCACGGGTTGTAGCGCGGCGTGAAATGCTTCGCGACGTCGTAATCCGGCCCGAGCGCGTCTCGCACCCTCCTCAGCAACAGCCATCTCGCGCTTTGTGGGCTGCGCCGGCAAAATCGAAAGAAATAGGCGCCGAGCAGGATGTTTTTCCATCGCGCCAGGCGGTAGGCCGGCATTTGCGGCAGCGTCGCGCGCAGCGCGTCGGCGACCGCGTCGGTGGACGGCCTTTCCACGACATAGGTCGGCGATCTCTGCAGCATGATGACGTGAGCGGCGCGTTTGGCCAATTCCGGCACGAGCGTCACCGCGGTCGCGCCGCTGCCGATCACGAGGACGCGCTTGCCCGCATATTCGACGTCCTCCGTCCATCTCTGCGGATGCACGACGCGGCCCTGAAAGCGCTCGAGGCCGGGAAAGTCGGGGAGATAGCCGGCCTCATAGGCGTAATAGCCCGCGCACATCAGCAGGAAGCCGCAGGTTAATCGGACGATCTCGCGTTCCCTTCCGCGTTCGACCTCGACGGTCCACCGGGCGTCGGCGGACGACCATGAGGCAGCCTTGACGCGGCAACCGAACCTGATCCTCTCTTCGACGCCGTATTCCCGCGCGGTGTCGCGGATATAGCTGAGGATCGTGCGTCCGCCGGCGATCGCCTTGGCGTGCGTCCAGGGCCGAAAGGAATAGCTGAGCGTGAACATGTCGGAGTCCGACCGCACGCCGGGATAGCGGAAGAGATCCCATGTCCCGCCCAGATCGTCGCGACTTTCGAGGATTGCGTAGCTCTTTGCCGGGCAAGCCTTTTGCAGGCGGCAGGCGGCGCCGACGCCGGATAGGCCCGCGCCGACGATCAGCGCGTCGAAATGCTCGCCCGCCATTTTTGCCTTCCACCCTTTGCGTCGATCTCGTTACGTCGATCTCGTTTCGGCAAGACTACGACAAAAATTCGCCTTGGCCATGAGAAAAGAGACCGCACGGGCTTGGCGGCGGGGCGGCGCCGACCGGGTCCGAGAGCCCGAACAGGCGTAATGGTGAGAGAGGCGATGCGAGTTGCATCGGAGGAACCGGCTCAAGCTCTGGCGGTTGCCTATTGATCGAAGCGGCGCGCCGAACGCGGTCAACCCGCGAAAATCCGTCGATAGCGATCCATCGCATTGGCGAACCAGAACCAGCCGAGCATGGGCGGCACGATCAGACTGAGTGCGACGACGTCCGCGAAATCCCGCTCGGCGGCGAGGTCCACCGCAAAGCCGGCCTTCGCTGCGAACGCTTGCGATGGCGGGGCGGGCGCGGTCGGCGCGACGCTCACGTTTCTGCGTCGCACCCATTGGTCGGGTTCCGCGACTTTCGAGATCTCTCCCGCCTGCGGCGCGCGCGCCGAGACGGCGAGCAAAGGTTCGCCGATCGGCGCCGAGGTCTCGCTCGGTCCGTCGTCGCGGCGTGGCGCATCCGTCGGCGGCATCTTGAACACGATCGTCTTCTTGCTCATGCCGCTTTCCTTTCCTTCGCGCCGAGGACCTGCTTGGCGAGATCTTCCATTTCCCGCGCGGCCTCGCCAGCGGGAGCGGCTTCGATCACGGAAAGACCCTTGGCGGCGCTCTCGGCGTATATGATTCGTTGGCTGAGCACGGCGGAAAGAACGGGAACGTCGTCGAATTGCGCAAGGGCGGCCGCGGCGTCGCGGCCGATCGCCGTTCTCGCGATCTTGCGATTGACAACGAAAGCGGCCCTCAGGCTCTCCTTGAGCTGCCGGGCCTCCCGGATCAATTGCACGGTGTCCGCGGCCGCCCAAACGTCGTAAGGCGACGGCTGGACCGGGATCAGCACGAGATCGCTGGCCAGGATCGCGGACCGTCCGAGCTCGTTCACGCGCGGCGCGCCGTCGATGATCGCGATGTCGTAGTCTGCGGCGAGCTTGGGAAGGTCGCGATGGAGGCTCGGTTTCGCCATCCCCACGACAGGGAACAAGGGTTCGATTTCGCGCGTGCTGGACCAAGCCATCGCGCTGCCCTGGGGGTCCGCGTCGACCAGAAGAACGCGCAACCCGGTCTTGGCCAGCGTCGCCGCCAAATTGATCGCGACGGTCGTCTTGCCGACGCCGCCCTTCTGATTCAGAACGCCGATAATCATCAGCAACCGATCCCCGGAAATTCTCACCTCGAAGCTTCGTTATCCCTCTATTGCGACGTTCTCACACCGAAACGATTTGGGCAAGGCTGGGCGGCTCGCCGCGTGACAGCGCTCGCGCAAGTGCTAGAAGGGAACGGATAATCTCGGGGCTATGACCGCGTCTCGACGAGCATCGCCGCTCGAAACACGGAATGACTCCGCCCAGGAGAGGACCGGCTCGAAGATGAAAGTGACGATCAATATCGACTGCACGCCGCTCGAAGCGCGGCAGTTCATGGGCCTTCCCGACGTTCAGCCGATGCAGACGGCCGTGCTCGCGGAAATGGAAAAGCGGTTGATGGCCGAAGCCGCGAAATTTTCTCCCGAGGGTTTCATGCGCGCCTGGTTTTCCGAGGGGCAGCAGAGCGCGGACTGGTTTCGCGAGGTATTCAAAGGCCTGTTCGCACAGGCCGGCGCGACCGCGACGCCCGTCGCCCGGCCGCCGGCGCCGGAGTGACAGCGCCTCGCCTGCGTTCGGGGCCGCGTCGGCGCCGATCGCCTCACTTCTCCGGCAGGTTGAGCCGGATATGCAGCTCGCGCAACTGCTTCGGCGTGACGTTCGACGGCGCGCCCATAAGCAAGTCTTCGGCGCGCTGGTTCATCGGGAACAGCACGACCTCGCGCAGGTTCTCCTCGCCCGCGAGCAGCATGACGATGCGGTCGACGCCCGGCGCGATGCCGCCGTGCGGCGGCGCGCCGCACTGAAAGGCGCGATACATGCCGCCGAACTTCTCCAGCAACACCTCCTCGCCGTAGCCGGCGATCTCGAACGCCTTGCGCATGACGTCGGGGCGATGGTTGCGGATCGCGCCTGAAGACAATTCGATGCCGTTGCAGACGATGTCGTACTGGTAGGCCTTGATTTCGAGCGGGTCTTTCGTCTCGAGCGCCTCGAGTCCGCCCTGCGGCATCGAGAAGGGGTTGTGGGAGAAGTCGATCTTCTTCTCGTCCTCGTTCCACTCGTACATCGGGAAGTCGACGATCCAGCAGAATTCGAACACGTCCTTCTTGCAGATCCCGAGATCGTTTCCGATGCGGATGCGCGCTGCGCCCGCGAGCTTGGCGGCCTTGGCTTCCTTGTCGCAGGCGAAGAACACCGCGTCGCCCGCCTTGAGACCGGCCGTGGCGACGAGGGCCTGCTGCGCCGCCGCCGGCAGGAATTTTGCGATCGGGCCCTTGCCCGCGAGCGCGTCGCCGTCGGCCTCGAAAATCACGTAGCCCAGGCCCGGCGCGCCCTCCCCCTTCGCCCAGTCGTTGAGCTTGTCGAAGAACGAGCGCGGCTGCTTGCCCGCGCCCGGCGCCGGAATGGCGCGCACGACGCCGCCGGACTTGATGACGTTCTTGAACGCATTGAAGGTCACGTCGTCGCGCGCGAAGATGTCCGTCACGTCGGCGATGCGGATGGGATTGCGCAGGTCCGGCTTGTCGACGCCGAATTCCAGCATCGCCTGCTTATAGGGGATCATCGGGAATTTTTGCGTCACGAGCTTGTCGCCGCCGAATTCCTCGAACACGCCGCGCAGCACCGGCTCGACCGCCGCGAAGACGTCTTCCTGGGTGACGAAGCTCATCTCGATATCGAGCTGGTAGAACTCGCCGGGGCTGCGGTCGGCGCGCGCGTCCTCGTCGCGGAAGCACGGCGCGATCTGGAAATAGCGGTCGAAGCCGGCGACCATGATGAGCTGCTTGAACTGCTGCGGCGCCTGCGGCAGCGCGTAGAATTTTCCGGGATGGATGCGCGAGGGCACGAGAAAATCGCGCGCGCCTTCCGGGCTGGACGCGGTCAGGATCGGCGTCTGGAACTCGAAGAAGCCCTGCCCCTTCATGCGCGCGCGTAAGGAATCGATGATGCGCCCGCGCAGCATGATGTTGGCGTGCAGCTTCTCGCGCCTGAGATCGAGAAAGCGATATTTCAGCCGGGTGTCCTCGGGATAGGGCTGATCGCCGAAGACAGGCAGCGGCAGGTCGCCGGCCGGGCCGAGCACCTCGATCTCTTGCACGTAGACCTCGACGTAGCCGGTCGGCATGTCCGGGTTTTCCGTTCCGGCCGGGCGCTTGCGCACGTTTCCGTCGATCCGGATGACGAATTCCGAGCGCAGCCTCTCCGCATCTTTGAAGGCCGGCGAATCGGGATCGGCCACGCATTGCGTCAGGCCGTAATGGTCGCGCAGGTCGATGAACAGAACGCCGCCGTGGTCGCGGATGCGATGGCACCAGCCGGATAGACGGACTGCCTGCCCCTCTTGGGCGAGGCCGAGAGCGCCGCAATTGTGCGTGCGATAACGATGCATGGCTTCCACTTCTTTCTTGTGTCCTGAGACGGGCGTTGCGCGGTGCGTAGCGGAAAAAGCGAGGCGGGGAAAGCGAGGGACGGGAAAGTCCTCTCGGGAAAGCGGGAACATGGTAGTTTTTCGCCCCGCCAAGCCCCGCAACGGAGTCGCCTGTGTTCCCGTCCCTTCTCGTCGACCGCGCCGCGGCGCTCGAAGCGCGCTGCCGGGATCTCGACCTCAAGCTCGCCACCGCCGAATCCTGCACCGGCGGGCTGCTCAGCGCCTTGCTGACGGAAATACCGGGTTCGTCGGCGGTGTTCGAGCGCGGCTTCGTCGTTTATTCCAACGAAGCCAAGGAGGAGATGCTCGGCGTTTCCGACGAGGTCGTGGCCGCCCATGGCGCAGTCAGTGAAGCGACGGCGCGCGCGATGGCGCTCGGCGCGCTCGCCCATTCCCGCGCCGACATCGCGGTGAGCGTCACCGGAATCGCCGGCCCGGACGGCGGCACGGCGGAGAAGCCCGTCGGGCTCGTCCATTTGGCCTGCGCGCGCCGGGGCGGCGGGACGGTCGCGCTGGAGCGGCGGTTCGGCGCCCTGTCGCGCGCCGCCATTCGCCTAGCCTCGGTCGAGGCGGCGCTGGGCTTGCTCGAAGCCGCGGCAAACGAGAATCAGCCGGCCTTGCGCCCGTAGATCACGTCGGCGCGGGCTTCGAACGCGGCGGAGAATTTGCGGAACGACGCGTCGAACATCGATCCCATCAGCGCGCTGAGCAGGCGGCTGCGAAAGTCGTAAACGATGAAGAATTCCACCGTCGAGAAGCCCGCCTCGGGATCGTCGCGGAAGTTCCAGATGTTCTCGAGGCGCCTGAACGGCCCGTCGACATATTCGACGAGAATTTTCAGCCGCGCCCGGTCGAGCGTGACGCGGCTGGTGAATTTTTCGTGGATCGCGCGATAGCCGACTTCCATGTCGGCGATCAGGATCTCGACGCCTTGGTCGTCCTTGCTGCGGCGGCGCACGCGCAGCGCTTGGCACAGCGGCACGAATTCGGGATAGCGCTCGACGTCGGCGACGAGATCGAACATGTCCTTGGCGGGATGGCGCACCCGCCGCTCGTTGCGGAACGACGGCACCGGGCTAATCCGTCCAAATGACGTACGCGTCGACGGCCGCGAAGATCGCCGCCGCGATCAGCGTCGTCCACAGCGCCGTGCGCGCGAGGCGGGGCGCGACCGGCGCGCCGGGATCCGAGCCCGGCGGCGCGTCGGCGACCGCGGCGTCCTGGCGCGAACGGACGGCGAACGGCAGCACCGCGAACAGCGTCACCCACCAGATCGTGAAATAGACCGCGATCGACAGCGGCGCCGGCATCATGGCGCTCCGAAGGTCGATCCGCGGCGCCTGATCGCCATGCTACTTCGGCGGTTCTTGCGCCGGCGCGGCGGGCGCAGGAGCGACGGGGGTTCCGCCGCCGGGTTGGTTCTGCATTTGCTTGAGCTGGTCGAGCAGGCTGCCCCCTGCCTTCTTCGTTTCCGGCGAGCTCGAGGAGGCCGGAGCGGCGTTGTCGATGATGGAGCGCGGCGCGCGGCTCCAGCCGGCGATCACCGACATCAGAATCGAGGTCGCGAAGAACATCGCCGCCAGAATCCCGGTGGCGCGCGAAAGCGCATTGGCCTGCCCGCGCCCGGTCATGAAACCGCCCCCGCCCCCCGCCCCGAGCACGCCGCCTTCGGAGCGCTGCAAGAGCACGACGGCGACAAGGGCGATCACCACCAGGAGGTGAATGACGATCAGCACGGTTTGCATCGGGGAATCCTAAAAGGGCGCGCCGCGACCCGCGCGGCTAAGTCTGATGATTTGGCGGCGCTCCTAGCACGGCGCAAGAGGCGCGTCCACGCTCGCGGCGGCGGTCGATGCCCGGAAATCACCTGTAAGTCGCGGCGATCGCCATGAAATCGGCCGCCTTGAGGCTGGCGCCGCCGACCAACGCGCCGTCGACATTGGGCAGGCCGAGCAATTCGCGCGCGTTGGCGGGCTTGACCGAGCCGCCGTAGAGAATGCGCATATGCGCGCCCGCTTCGCCATAGATTTCGCCGAGCAGCCCGCGGATCGCGCCGTGCATGTCCGCCACGTCGGCCGGCGTCGGCGTCAGGCCGGTGCCGATCGCCCAGACCGGCTCATAGGCGACGACGAGATCGGCGGGCGTCGCCTTGCCCGGCAACGATTCCCTGAGCTGCCCGCTCACGACTTCGATCGCGCGGCCCCCCTCGCGCTCGGCGCGCGTTTCGCCGACGCAGAGAATCGCGGCGAGCCCGGCCCCGTGCGCCGCTTCGGCCTTGGCGCGCACTGCGGCGTCGCTCTCGCCGTGGCCGGCGCGACGCTCGGAATGGCCGACGATCACGTAAGTTGCGCCGGCGTCCCTGAGCATCGGCGCGGAAATGTCGCCGGTGTAGGCGCCGCTGTCGGCGGCCGCACAATCCTGCGCGCCCAGATTCAGCGCGCCGCCCTCGAGAATCGCCGCCGCGGCGGCGAGCAGCGTCGCCGGCGGACAGACCGCCACCTCGGCGGCGCCGGCCTCGCCCGCATCGACCGCCCGGCGCATTGCGGCGATCTCGCTCAGCGACGCCCGCGATCCGTTCATCTTCCAGTTTCCCGCCACGAGCGGACGCACGCCAGGGGTCATGAATTGCCTCTCGGGGAAAAAACGCGATGTGAAGGGCCGCCGATTATCATTCCCGGTCCGCCTATGCAAAGCCTTCCGCCGGCGTTAGATAGGGCCGAATGTCGCCCCGACCGGGCGTCACGGGACTGAAAGCGACGTCGGTAGAGGAAAGGGATCAGCGGAAGCCATGCTTGATGGGATGCGGAAGGCGACGCAAGGCTTAATCGGCCGTTTCGTCATGACGGTCGTGCTCGGCCTCATCATCGTCAGCTTCGTCGTCTGGGGCATCGGCGACATGTTCCGCGGCTCGGTTTCCGACAAGGTCGCCGAAGTCGGCGGCGACGTCATCACCGTCCAGCAGTTCCAGAGCGCCCTGCAGAATTTGATGTACCAGTATCAGACCCGATCGAAGACGGGCCTGACGAACGCGCAGGCCCATGCGCTCGGCCTCGACAGCGAAGTGCTGCAACGCCTCATCGCCGAAGCCGCGCTCGATCAGCGCGCCGCGTCGCTGGGCTTGGCGATTTCCGACGACGCGATCGCCGCCGCGGTGCGCGCCGATCCGAACTTGCAGGACGCCTCGGGCCAATTCAGCCGCGCCCGCTTCGACGCCGCCTTGCGCGATTCCGGTCTCAGCGAGCGCGGCTTCTTCGTCAGCCAGAGCCGGGCGTATCTGCGCCAGCAGATCGCACTCGCGCTGGTCGACGGCCTGAGCGCGCCCAAGTCCCTCGTCGACGCGCTCGCGCGGGTCGACGCGCAGACGCGCGCAATCGACTATGTCGTCTTGCCCCCGGGCGCCGCGGGCGACGTTCCCGCGCCCGCGACGGACGCGTTGAAGAGCTATTTCGAGGATCGCAAGGCGAATTACCGGGCGCCGGAATATCGCGGCTTCGCCATTCTGCCGGTCTCCTCGGCTGATCTCGCCAAGCCGGCCGAAGTGTCGGACGAGGACGCCAAGGCGCTCTACGACAAGGCCCGCGATGCCCGCTTCATCGTCCCGGAAAAGCGCAAATTGCAGCAGATCGTCTTCGCCAACGAGACGGAAGCGGCCGAGGCCGAGGCCAAGATCAAGGGCGGCGCTGCTTTCGACGACATCGTCAAGGCGCGCGATCTCAAGCCGTCGGACATCGACCTCGGCGAGACGACCAAGGCCGGCATGTTCGATCCGGCGATCGCCGAGGCCGCTTTCGCCTTGCCCGAGGGCGGCGTCAGCGATGTCGTCAAGGGTCGGTTCGGACCGGTCATCGTGCGCGTCGTGGCGATCGCGCCCGCGAACGTGCAGAGCTTCGCAGAGGTCGAGGACGCCCTCAAGAAAGAGATCGCGGCCAATCGCGCCGCTGGCGACGTACAGACTTTGCACGACAGAATCGAAGACGCGCGCGTCGCCGGCAAGTCCCTGACCGAAGCGGCCAAGAGCGTCGGCCTGGACACGCGCGTGATTGCGGCCGTGGACGCGCAAGGGCTCGATCCGACCGGCGCCGCCGTCGATCTGCCGGAAAAGGCGTTGCTGCTTCGCTCGGCGTTCGCATCCGACGTCGGCGTCGACGACGCGCCGCTGCAGACCAAGGATCGCGGTTATCTCTGGTTCGAGGTCGCCAAGGTCGAGCCGGCGCGCGAGCGCACGTTCGAGGAAGTCAAGGACGCCGTCGAGAAGCAATGGCGCGCCGACGAAGTCGCTCGCCTGCTCGGCGCCAAGGCCCTGGACATGGTCAAGCAGCTCGATGCGGGCGCGACCGTCGCCAGTCTCGCGCAGAGCGCCGGCCTCGAATCCAAGTCGGCGGCGGACATTCGTCGGCGCGGCGGCGGCGGGCTCGCCGAGAGCGTCGTCAGCGCGGTCTTCGCCACCCCGCCGAACGGCGCCGGATCGGCGGCGACGCCCGATGGGCGCGTCGTCTTCAAGATCACCGCCGACGCGACGCCGCCGACCGACGCCAACGACCCGGCCATCAAACAGGCGGCGGCGCGGCTCGCCGACGCTCTGCAGTCGAGCCTGGTCACGCAATACGTCACCGCGCTCGAGCGCGAACTCGGCGTGACGATCCACGATAGCGTCCTTCAGGCCGCCGAGGGCGGCTGAGGATGACGACGATGAACGTCCAGGATTTCGAGGATTTCGCGCGCCGCTACGCGAGCGGACGGGCGAGCGTCGTGCAGACCACGCTGGTCGCGGATCTGGAAACGCCCGTGTCAGCGTATCTCAAGCTGGCGGCGGGACGTTCGGGCAACATGTTCCTGCTCGAGTTGGTCGAGGGCGGCGCGCAGCGCGGGCGCTACTCGATGATCGGGCTCGATCCGGACGTCGTCTGGCGCTCGAGTGGCGAGGGGTCGCAAATCAATCGGCGCGCCTTGAGCGAACCCGGAGCTTTCGTCCCCTGCCCAGGCAAGCCGCTGGAGGCGCTGCGCGCGTTGCTGGCGGAATCGCAAATCGATCTGCCGTTAGGGTTGCCGCCGATGGCGGCGGGCGTGTTCGGCTATCTCGGTTACGACATGGTGCGCCAGATGGAGCGTCTGGCGCCCGCCAAGCCGGACCCGATCGGCGTGCCCGAAGCGATTCTCATCCGCCCGACGATCATGGTGGTGTTCGACGGCGTGCGCGACGAAATGGTCGTCGTCACGCCCGTGCGCCCCGCCCCCGGAGTCTCCGCGCGCGCGGCGTTCGAGAGCGCGCAGGCGCGCCTCGACGCGGTCGTGGCGGCGCTCGAAGGGCCGCTCGATCACACCGCCCCCGCGGTCGAGCCGACCCTGCTCACGGGAAAAGCCGTCTCCAACACCAGCGAGCCGGAATTCCTAGGGATGGTCGCCAAGGCGAAGGACTATATCGCCGCCGGCGACGCGTTTCAGATCGTGCTTTCGCAACGCTTCACCAGCCGATTCGATCTGCCTGCGTTCTCGCTCTATCGCGCGCTGAGGCGCGTCAATCCCTCGCCCTATCTCTGCTTCCTCGATTTCGGCGGGTTCCAGATCGTCGTCTCGAGCCCGGAGATCCTGGTGCGCGTGCGCGCGGGCAAGGTCGTCATCCGCCCCATCGCCGGCACCCGCTGGCGCGGCAAGACGCCCGCCGAGGACGCCGCTCTGGCCGCCGAGCTTCTCGCCGATCCCAAGGAGCGCGCCGAACATCTGATGCTGCTCGACCTCGGCCGCAACGACGTCGGCCGGGTCGCCAAGATCGGCACGGTCAAGGTGACCGACAGCTTCTTCGTCGAACGCTACAGCCACGTCATGCACATCGTCTCCAACGTCGAGGGCGAATTGCGCCCCGAACTCGACAACGTCGCCGCGCTCGCCGCCGGCTTTCCCGCGGGAACGGTGTCCGGAGCGCCCAAGGTGCGCGCGATGGAGATCATCGACGAGCTCGAGAAGGAAAAGCGCGGCATCTACGCCGGCTGCATCGGCTATTTCGGCGCCGGCAGCGAAATGGACACCTGCATCGTGCTGCGCGCCTCGGTGGTCAAGGACGGCTTCATGCATGTCCAGGCGGGCGCGGGCGTCGTCTACGATTCCGACCCCGCCTACGAAAACCGAGAGTGCGTCAACAAGGCGCAGGCGCTGTTTCGCGCGGCGGAGGAAGCGGTGAGGTTTGCGACGCGGGCGAAACGCGGGCAGTAGCGGGCGCGCTTGTCCGCGCCGAGGCAGCTAGGCCTTCGCTCCTCCTCACCGTATCGGCGGCGCGTATTGCAGCCCGCCCTTGTTCCACAGCGCGTTCAGCCCGCGGCGGATCTTGATCGGCGAGCCCTGCCCCACATTGCGCTCGAACAATTCCCCATAATTCCCCACCGCCTTGATGATGCGGTAGGCCCAGTCGTTGGTCAGCCCCAGGCTCTTGCCGAAGTCGCCTTCGACGCCGAGCAGGCGGCGGATTTCCGGATTGTCGGATTTCAGTTTCTCGTCGACGTTGGCCTGGGTGACGCCGAGCTCTTCGGCCGTGACCAACGCATAATGGGTCCATTGGACGATCTCGAACCACGGGATGTCGTCCTTGCGCACCGCCGGGCCGAGCGGCTCCTTGGAGATGATTTCGGGCAGGACGACGTGATCGTCCGGCGCCGAGAGTTTCAGCCGCTCGGCATAGAGGCCGGAGGCGTCGGTGGTGTAGGCGTCGCAGCGGCCGGAATCATAGGCCTTGACCGCCTCTTCGTCGGTGGCGAAGACGACCGCCTCGAACTTAAGATTGTGGGCGCGAAAAAAGTCGGCGAGGTTGAGTTCGGTGGTCGTGCCCTGCTGCACGCAGATCGAGGCGCCGTCGAGCTTCAGCGCGGAATCGACGCCGAGCTTCTTGCGCACCATGAAGCCCTGTCCGTCGTAATAATTGACGCCGGTGAAGAACATGCCGCCGACCTCGCGCGACAGGGTCCAGGTGGTGTTGCGCACGAGAACATCGATCTCGCCGGAGGCCAGAATCGTCGGCCGGTCCTTGGCGTTGATCTGCAGGAATTTGACTTTGCTGGGATCGTTGAAGATCGCCGCCGCCAGCGCACGGCATTCGTCGACGTCGAGTCCCCTGTAGACGCCCTGATCGTCGGGCAGGCCGAAGCCCGCCAACCCCGGATTGGCGCCGCAGACCAGCGCGCCGCGCGATTTGACCTGGTCGAGCGTTCCCGCCTCGGCCGCCCAAACGCCGGCGCAAAGCGCGGCGGCCACAGCGATAGACGTCACGAGCGATCGCATGCGAAAACCCCTCTCGTCGATGCCGGATCGGCCGCAAGTGTCGCGGCAAAGTGCGGACCGTGTCAATTGCGGCGCTTCGCGCTGCAGCCGAATGCTGCTAGCTTTGGGCTCACGTTCACCCGTCAGCGAACAGGGCGCTCTCATGCACGCTCGATGGCCCTCGTCGGCAATTCTCCTGATCGCGACCTCGTGCGCCGGCCTCGCTGCGCCCGCCACATCTGAGGGCGCCAAGGAGATCGAACGGGGCTACGTCGACTTTTTCAGCAAAGCGGTGATCGACAAAGGCATCGTTACTGTCGCGCCGGACGGCGAAGATTATGTCGTCGCCTGGGATTTGCAAAAGGCGCTCGATCTGGCCGGACCGCCCGAGGGCGCGCTGCGGATCGAGCGCTTTTCGTATACGCTGACGCCGACCGGCGAAGGCGCCTGGACGATCAAGGCCGACCGATTCCCGAGCCTCGCCTTCGACGTGCCGACGGACAAAGGCAGGGCCACCGGCACGCTCGATCTCAGCGGCTTTCACCTTGACGCCGCCTATGACGCCTCCCAGGTCAATTTCCTACGCTCGCTCGCCGCGGTCGATTTGCTCGCCGGCAAGTTTCATATCGCCGAGGTCGATCGCGGCGCGGATATCGATCTGACGGAATCCGGCATATCCGTCGAGACTCGCGCGAAGACGTCCGACAACGGCGCAGGCGTCGACGTCGCTCTCGCGCAATCCGTGAAAAGCCTGACGGAAACCGTCATTGCGCCGCCATCGAACGGTCAGGAGGCGCCCGTCAAGGTGACATACAATGTCGGCGTCGTCGTCGGCGGCGCGGCGATTACGGGATTGCGCGCGCGCGAGATCGGCGATTTCTGGAAATATGTCGTCGCCCATATCGAAGACGCCGAGGCGCCTCCGGAGTGGAAGCAGCGGCTCCGGGCGACGTTGCCGGTCTGGAACAATCTTCAGGCCAACGCCGAAATTCATGATCTGACGCTGCAAATGCCGATGATCGACGCGACGTTGAAGAGGCTCGGCGAGACGATCGGGCTGACCGGCTTCGTCGGCGACGGCGCTGCGGAAATCGGGGTCAAGATCGACGAATTGGCGTTCAAATCGCCGCTCCTGCCGCCCTGGGCCGAGCAGCTTTCGCCGGCCTCGCTCAGTCTGGACCTGCGCCTCACCGGCAAAGGCCTCGACGAAGTCGCTGGGCTCGCGCTCGACGATCCGAATTTCGGCGTCATCGGCGACTTGTCGCCCGAGACACAGGACAAGATCAGCCAGGTCTTGCTTGCCGGGCGCCCGAAGGTCGCCCTTTCCCCCGGCCGGCTCACGACGCCATTGCTCGATCTCGCCTTCGAGGGCGAAGCCTCGGCCGACACAGGCGCGCCGAGCGCTCGCTTCATTTTCAGCGCCGACGGTCTCGACAAGACGATCGCCCTCCTCCAGGACATAGGCAAGACCCAGCCGGATTTGCAGAGCGCGGTGCTCGGCCTCACGTTCCTCAAGGGTCTGGCCACGACCGGTCCCGACGGGCGACTGGTTTGGAAGGTCGACGTGACGGAAGCCGGCGACGTCTCGGTCAACGGCACGCCGTTGCCGGCGGGCAAGTGACAACAAGCGCTTGAAGGCGAGCGCTGCGCGCGCGAGGCCGATTGACGCCGGCCCGCGCGTTTTTCATTTTGCCTGTCCACCAGTTGCGGAAACACCGATCGATGAAAAAGATGACCGACGAAGCCAAGAACAGATTGCGCAGCCGATCGCGCCTCGTGCATCTCGGCCGCGACGCCGAGGCCTCGCAGGGCTTCGTCAATGTCCCGCCCTTTCGCGGCTCGACCGTGCTTTTTCCCGACGTCGCGACGCTGAAGAGCCGCAAGCAGCGCTACGTCTACGGCACCCACGGCACGCCGACCAGCGAAGCGCTGACCGAGGCCTGGACCGCGATATCCGGCGCGGCAGGGACGACGTTGGTTCCCTCGGGCCTCGCCGCAATCGTCGTCTCGCTGATGACGGCCCTCAGCGCGGGCGATCATCTCCTGATGACCAATTCGGCCTATCAGCCGGCGCGCATCTTCTGCGACGCCACGCTAAAGCGTATGGGCGTCGAGACCACCTATTACGATCCGCTCGTCGGCTCGGAGATTTCCGCGCTGATGCGCGCCAACACGAAGGCCGTATTCGTGGAAGCGCCGGGGTCCCAGTCGCTCGAGGTGCAGGACATTCCAGCCATCGCCGCGAGCGCCCACGCGCGCGGCGCCTGCGTCATCGCCGACAACACCTGGGCGACGCCGCTGTTCTTTTCGCCGCACGCGCACGGCGTCGACATCGCGGTGGAGGCTGGCACCAAGTATCTGTCCGGCCATTCCGACCTGTTGCTCGGCCTCGTTTCGGCCAACGCGCAATGGTTTCCTCGCCTCGCCAAGACCGTCGATCAGATGGCGATCCAGCCTGGTCCCGAGGACGTGTTTCTCGCGCTGCGCGGCCTGCGCACGATGGAGTTGCGGCTTCGCGAAGCCGAGCGTCAGGGCCTCGCGCTGGCCCATTGGCTCAAAGCGCGGCCGGAAGTCTTGCGCGTCATTCACCCGGCGCTGCCCGACGATCCCGGCCACGCCATCTGGAAGCGCGACTTTTCCGGCTCGTCCGGGCTCTTCAGCGTCGTGTTGAAGCCGGCGCCCGAGCGCGCCGTCGCGGCGATGCTCGACGGGCTCGAATTGTTCGGCATGGGCTATTCCTGGGGCGGCTACGAAAGTCTCGTCATCCCCTTCGACTGCACGAATTATCGCACCGCGACGCGTTGGGCGCCGGGCGGACCGACCCTGCGCTTCTCCGTCGGGCTCGAAGACATCGAAGACTTGAAGGAGGACCTCGATCGCGGCTTCCGACGCCTCGCCGCAGCCGTTTGAACGGGACCGCCGATCCCATGCGCACGTTTCTTATCGACACCGACACCGCGTCCGACGACGCGGTCGCGATCCTCATGGCGCTCGCGGCGCCTGACGTTCGCGTATGCGCTTTGACGATCGTCGCGGGCAATGTCGGGCTCGAACAGGCGACGCGCAACGCGCTTTACACCGCCGAAATCGCCGGTTCGGACGTTCCTGTGTTTAAAGGCGCGAGCGCTCCGCTGACGCGCGCGCACGAAGACGCGCATTGGTTCCACGGCCGCGACGGCCTCGGCGACCAAAACTATCCGCCGCCGCGCCGCGGCGCGGAGCGCGAGCACGCGGTCGATGCGATCATCCGGCTCGCGCACGCCCAGCCTGGCCTGACGCTGGTGACGCTGGGTCCCTTGACCAATATCGCCCTGGCGCTGGCGCGCGATCCCGGCATCGCCGAAAAAATCGGCCGCTGCGTCGTCATGGCCGGCGCGCCGTGCTGCGAGGGCAATGTCACGCCGGCGGCCGAGTACAACATCTGGGTCGATCCCGAAGCGGCGCGCATGACGTTCCGTTCGGGCCTGCCGGTCGAGATGGTCGGCTGGCACGTCTCGCGCGGCGCCTCCGTGCTCGGCGAAGCGGAAATCGCCGAAATCCTCGCGCTGGGGACCGCAAAGGCGCGCTTCGCGATCGAGTGCAACCGCTGCGCCAAGCAGGCCTATTTCATCCAGACCGGCGAGGCCGGCCTCTCCCTGGCCGATCCGACGGCGATGGCGGTGGCGCTCGACCGCGCCGTGGGACTGAGCTGGAGCCGCCATTTCGTCGAGATCGAATGCGCGAGCGAGCTCACGCGCGGCATGACGATCGTCGATCGGCTCAACGTCGCCGCGGACGACAATAATCGCTCGGCCTGGCGCGGCGCGCTGAAGGCGGGCGCCAAGGCCGACATCTGCTGGACTTTCGACAGCGCCGCGTTCAAGGCTATGCTGAAGCGCGCGCTGGCCAGTTAGAGTCGAACCGATCTGCCGATGCTCCAACGTGCGAACGTGCACAGGAGAACAACAACCGTCACGCCATGCTGAACAGAGTCCCGATCGGCTGGCGGGGGACAATAATTTCTACGAGGTGGGTCGTGTGGCGCCACAGGCAGGCGGGGCCGACATCGCCGCGGCGATTGTCGCTCTGTTCGTGTATCACAATCGACCCCTTTGCCCCTGCCTGCGTGCTGTCAAAATAGCGCACGTTAGGTCCTAGCTCAGCGGCCGAGAGGCTCACCGCCACGACGCGTTTGGCCGGATCGGCGATCATGCCGTAGAACCCCTTCATCAGGTCGCTGCGATCGATGAACAGGCAGCGGCGGCTCGCCGCGGTGCCGTTGACGTGCACGTCATCGAGCACCTTGCTGTGGAAATAGACGACCTCCGCGTCGCCGGCCTGATCAGGCGAGAAGAATTCGAGGAAATAGTCGTCGACAGGCCGGCCCTGATCGTCGCGCACATAGAGGACGATTTGCAGGTACTGGTGCAGGGCCTCGGGGTCCGGCGGCTTGCCATTGAAAGCCGCGGCGAGCGCGTCGGCGCTTTCCGACAACCGCTGCGGCTCCTCGCTGAGCGCGTCCCATTCATTGGCCATCTCGGCGTATCGTTCCGCCGTTTCGCAGCCCAGAGCATCGAGGATCAGCGTCGCGAGCCGGCCCGAGAGTTCGCCGTGCGCGCCTGACTCGGTCGCCGGCTGGTGGATCAAAGTATGATCGCGGTCGGGCAGGACGGCGAAGGGAAACCGCACGCCGGCCCGCCAACCCCAGCCCGCGACCTTCGGCGCGCCGCTCTGCGAGAAATCAATCGTCATGCCGATCGCGTTGAGATTAGCCGCTGCCGGCCGCACGGTGCCGTCCGAGCCGTTCTCGTTGACGATCTCGTGCAGGCCGTCGCGGTAGCCACGCGAGCCAACGATCACGAACGGCCGGACCTTGTCTCCACCGTAGGGCGTTGGTCCGCCGCCGCCTGCGTCGAGCAGGTCGCGCCGCGCTAGATTCCATTGATATGCTGAGGCAAGCTCGAGGGCGGTCAGCATTTCCGCGCCGGTCTGGAACCAATTGTCCCAGCCCTTGATGACGCGCCCGAGCATGCTCTTTCCCATCGAGGCAAGCTTCGAGCCGAAATTAGCCGGCGCAAGCATCAGCAGCCGCTTTACCGGCGCGCTCGTCCCGTCGGGGTAGTAGCGGCTCAGCCATTCGCGGGCGACGAGCCCGCCCGTGCTGTGCACGATGAGATCGAACGGTTTTGTCAGCCGCCCTTCGGCCAGCGCCGCCTCGATCACCGCATGCATCCGTTTGGCGACGTCCTCGATCCGCACTTCGTCGGCCATCGAGACGTAATCGGTCAGCCAGATCTGCGTCGCCCGGTAGCCGTTGGCGGCCAGAAAATCCCGGAGTTCGTGAAACGATTGAGACGTGTCGCTCCAGCCGTGAACAATCGCCACTTGCGCAGCCATGACGCTCTCCCTCGGCCCCGAGATCGCTCCTACGTTCGATGATCCCCGAAATGCCGGGCTCCAATGGAATTATGGCTGACCGGCGCGAGGGAGACAAGCTTATCAGGCATTATGTCCATAATTGAGCTTGCGCCCGCGCCGCTTCGACACGCATCCTCTGTGGGTCGGCCCTTTGGGCAGCGAAGGAAATCTCCATGCCGGTGGAGGAAAATCAGCTTGGCGGCGAAACGTCGCCCTACCTCATCCAGCACGCCGGCAATCCCGTGCATTGGCGCCCCTGGGGCGCCGAGGCGCTCGCCGAGGCGAAGCGGCGCGACCGTCCGATCCTTCTCTCCGTCGGCTACGCCGCCTGCCATTGGTGCCATGTGATGGCGCACGAATCCTTTGAGGATTCAGAGACCGCCGCGCTGATGAACCGCTTGTTCGTCAACGTGAAGGTCGATCGCGAGGAGCGGCCCGACATCGATCATATCTACATGAGCGCGTTGCACGCGATGGGCGAGCAAGGCGGCTGGCCGTTGACGATGTTCCTGACGCCCGACGGCGCGCCGATCTACGGCGGCACCTATTGGCCGCCGGCGCCGCGATGGGGCCGGCCGTCGTTTCGTCAAGTCTTGCAGGCGGTCGACGCCGCCTGGCGCGACAAGCGCGAAGCGATGGTGGGGCAAGGCGCCTCCTTGGTCGCCCATTTGGCGGAAATCGCCGCCCCGCGGCCGGGCCCCGACCTCGCGCCTGATGACCTGACGCGCGCCGGCGACGCGCTGCTGCGCCTCGTCGATCCCGTCAACGGCGGCATCGGCGACGCGCCGAAATTTCCCAACGCGCCGATCTTTCGTTTCTTCTGGAGCGAGTTTTTTCGTCGCGCCGACGGGCGCTGTCGCGCGGCGGTGCGAGGCATGCTCGACGCTCTGTGCGCCGGCGGCATTTACGACTGCCTGGGCGGCGGCTTCGCCCGCTATTCGACCGACGCGCAATGGCATGTGCCGCATTTCGAGAAGATGCTGTACGACAACGCGCAGATTCTCGAATTGCTCGCTCTCGCCCATGCCGAGACGCCGACGCCGGTCTACGCCGCGCGGGCGCGCGAGACCTTCGGCTGGCTGATGCGCGAAATGCGAGCGGATGGCGCCTTCGCGGCCTCGCAGGACGCCGATTCCGAAGGCGAGGAAGGGCGGTTCTACGTCTGGAGCGCGGGCGAGATCGATCGCGTCTTGGGCGAGGACGCGGCGGCGTTCAAGGCCGCCTACGACGTCAAGGCAGGCGGCAATTGGGAGGGCCGCAACGTGCTGCGGCGGGTGACGCCGCGGGGCGACGCGCCGGCCGAAGCGCGGCTCGGCGCATCCAGAGCGCGCCTCTACGCCGAGCGCGAGAAGCGTGTGAGGCCGGCGCGCGACGACAAGATCCTCGCGGACTGGAACGGGCTGACGATCGCGGCGCTTGCGCGCGGCGCGGCCGTTTTCGACGCGCCCGACTTCCTGGACGCCGCCCGCGAGGCCTTCGCCTTCATCGCGCAGACCTTGCGCGAGGGCGAAGCCCGGCTCCTCCACGCCTGGCGCGCGGGCCGCCGCGGCGCCGGCGGCATGCTCGACGATTACGCCGCCATGGCGCGCGCGGCGCTAAGCCTGTTCGAGGCGAGCGGCGAGCCGGACGATCTCAAGGCCGCGACGCAATGGGCCGAAGCGGCGCAAGACCTGTTCGGCGCCGAGGACGGCGGCTTTTATCTGACCGCGCGCGATGCGCGGAACGGCCTCATCATGCGTCCGCGCCCGGCCCATGACGGCGCGACGCCCTCCGGAGCCTCGACGATGGCGGAAGTCTTCGCCAGGCTCCATCTCCTCACCGAGGAGGCGCGCTGGCGCGAGGCCGCCGAGCGCCTTATTCGCACCGCCACGGGAGCGCGCGAGGCGCTCGCGCAGAATCCCCTGCTGCTCGCGGCGGCCGATTTGCTGGAACGCGGCGCCGTGGTCGTGGTCGAAGGACCGCTCGACGACCCCGGAGCCATGGCGCTCGCGCAAGTCGCGCTCGGCGCGCCGGACCCGGCGATTTGCGTGCTGCGGCTCGACCGCGCGCTGTGGCCGGACGGGGCGCCGGGCGGGCGGGCGCCGCTCGCCGCCGCCCCCGCCGCGATGGTCTGTCGAGGGCAAACATGCAGCCTGCCGGCGAGGGATGTTGAGGGTTTGCGGGCAGAGTTGGCGCGGAGGGACTAACCCTTCTCCCGCGAGTGGGAGAAGATGTCGGCGAAGGCGACACATGAGGGGGGATCGAGCGAAGCGAGATGGCTTCGTTGGGCCCTTTCGCGCTTTCCGAATGACGCCCGCTCGGCCTTGCCGTTCAAATTCCTCCGCCCATGCGCGACGATCCGAAGCCGCCGCGCTCCCTCGCGACCTCCCCCTCATCCGGCCCTTCCGGCTGCGTTCTCCCGCTCTGTGGGAGAGGGGATTCGCGCCCCGCGCCAACCGCATAGCGCGCCCGCATCGCCCCCGCTCGGCGCGGCCCGGCCACGATCGTCTGTCGCGGCCGGGCGCGGAGCCCGTCCGCGACGACGCCGGATGCGCCCGAGGGCCTGCTTGCGCCGGGGCGACGCTCGGCCGTCGAGCTCGCGGCCGTCACAACCCCCGTGAGATCGACGACGCCCGGATTGCGCGGCGCGGCGCCCAACGCCATCTGACACGGACTGGCGCGATTCTTGTTTGGGAAGAATCATGGCGAACCAGACGCGCATCGGCGGTATCGACTTCGTGCGGGGCATTGTCCTCGTGGCGATCCTGATCGACCATGTTCCCGGGAACGTTCTGGAAAACGTGACGCCGCGAAATTTTGCGCTTTCGGACAGCGCGGAGGCCTTTGTCTTTCTCTCCGGCCTTTCCGTCGGATTGGCCTATTATCGCAAGATTTTGGTTTCCGGCTTGCGGCCGGTGACGCGCAGCTGCCTTACGCGCGCGGGCCGCATTTACGGCTTTCACGTCGCCCTTACGGTCGGCGCCGTGGCGATTTTCGGCCTCGGCTATTGGCTCAGCGGATTGGACGAGCTGATCGAGGCGCACGGCCGCACGGTCGTCTTCCATCAGCCGCTGCGGGGCGCGCTCGGGGTCGCGCTGCTCAGCCATCAACTCGGCTACTTCAACATATTGCCGCTCTACGTCGTCCTCATGATTCTCTCGCCGTTGATCCTCGCGATGGCGAGAATCAACCAGGCGCTGGCCTTAGCGGCGGCAGCCGGCGCCTATTTGGCGGTCAGATTGCTCGATTTTCATATGCCGAATTGGCCGGAGCCGGGCGGCTGGTTCTTCAATCCGTTCGCTTGGCAGCTGATTTTCACCCTCGGCGTCGTCGCGGCGATCCGCTGGGGCGACGAGCCCTTGCCGGGCTCGCCCGCCATGCGCGCGGCGTGTCTGGCTTTGGCGGTCGCCGGCGCGATCGTCGTCACCGACGGGTTCGGCTCTTCTCCCGGCCTGCACGACGTGGTTTTCGCCTGGCTCGACGTCGGCAAACAGAATCTCGGCGCCGCTCGCCTCGTCAACTTTCTCGCGCTCGCCTATCTCGTCGCGACGTCGCCCTCCCTGCCGAGTCTCGCGCGAACTCCGATCGGACAGGAGTTGCAACGCGTCGGCCGACATAGCCTCGAGGTGTTCGCCCTCGGCTCCTTGCTGTGCGCGTTGGGTCAGGCTTGCTTTACCGCATTGGGCGGAATTGCGCCCGACAACGTAGCGCGATACCTCGAATTGGGTTACATCCTCGTCTGCATCGGCGGATTTTTCGCCCTGGCGAGATATTTGGAATGCCCGACATTGCCCCGCCGTGGCGGCCTGGAGGAAGCCGTCGCCTAAGACGGACAGGATGCATGACGGCGCTGTGCGCGCTCGTTGCGATCGGCGCCGGCGCAGTGAATGCGCACGCCGCTGCGCCCGGACCCGCCTGTCCCACGCCTGCTCCGTCCGTTTTCATCGAGAATGGCGCAGGGGAACTGTTCGCCAGTCGCGCCGGGTCGCATCGTCCTTTGCAAGTCCTGGCGATCGGATCCTCCTCGACGCTCGGCGTCGGCGCGTCCGTGCCGACCAACGCCTATCCCGCGCAACTGGCTGTGGATCTGTCTTCGCAGTGGGGCATCGCCGCCGAAGTGCGCAACGCCGGCGTCGGCGGCGAGGTGAGTTCGGCCACGCTCACGCGATTGCAGGGCGAATTGGCGAGCCGTCGTCCCGACTTGGTCATTTGGCAGGTCGGCACCAACGATGCGGTCGCAGGCGTGGACGCCGCCGTCTTTCGCGCCAACCTCGAAGCCGGCGTCGCCGCCGCACGGGCCCAACGCGTCCCGATGATTCTCGTCGATCCGCAATTCTATTTCGGCATCAAGGATCTCGCCCGGTACAAACAGTTCGTCGCCATCGTCGGCGACGTCGGCGCCCGAATGCACATTCCCGTTTTCTCGCGTTTTGCGATGATGCAAGCTTGGGGCGCAAAATCGCCGGCGGCGTTGAGCGCGGCGCTCGCGCGCGACGGCTTTCACATGGACGACCAGGGTTACGCTTGCTTCGCTCGCGCTCTGGCCGGCGATATTGCGCAAGAAGCCGAACCCGTCGAGAAGTCGGCCGCGGCGAAGATGTGAGGCCGTCTCGAAGCCGACGCGCTCGCGCGCGGCGGCTCGTCGCCCCGAGCCTGCGCCCTCAGCCTGCCGAAAGCGCCGCTTCCGCTACAAGAAACTCGCCTAAGGCCTTGATTCGTGGCGTATCGGCGTCGGCGGGGCGGCAAAGGAAGTAATAGCCGAAGGGCGTCGGAACGCTGGTGGCGAACGGGGCGACGAGGCGGCCCGAGGCGAGATCGTCGGCGGCGATGGCGAGCGAGGACAGCGCGACGCCCTGCCCCTGCGCGGCGGCGGCGATCGCCATCGACATCTGATTGAAGAACACCCCGCGCGAGGCGTCGATCTCGCTCGCCCCTGCGGCCCTGAGCCAATCCGACCACGCCGGCCACGACGAAAAGCTCGGATTCCATTCGAGATGCAGCAAGGTGTGATGCTTCAAGTCCTGCGGCGCGCGCAGGGGATGCGGCCCTTCGGCGAGCGCGGGCGCGCAAACCGGAAATACGTCCTCCTTGAACAGCAGCGTCTTGGCGAGGCCGGGAAAATCCCCGGCCCCCCAGCGGATCATCGCGTCGATGGCGCCGCGATCGAGCGAATCCTCCAGCGGATTGGCGTCGACCAGCACGTCGATCTCGGGATGCGCCCATTTGAACTTGCCGATCCGGCCGACCAGCCAGGTCGCCGCGAAAGAGGCGCTGGAATTAATGACGAGAAAGCGCCGGCCCCGCGCTTCGCGCATCGCCCGCGCGGCGCCCGCCAGCATGGCGAATCCGTCGGCGAGCGCGTCCGCCCCCGCCGCGCCCGATTCCGTGAGCTTGAGGCCTCTGCCGGCGCGCTCGACCAACGTGGCCCCGAGTTCCTCCTCGAGCAAACGGACTTGCTGCGCGACGGCGGCCTTGGTGACGAAAAGCTCCTCGGCGGCGCGTGCGAAGGACAAATGCCGCGCGGCCGCCTCGAAGGCGCGCAAGGCGTTGAGAGATGGTAGCCGATTGGGCCTTTTGATCGTCAATATTTTCTATCCCATCTCGAAAAAACTATGACTTGCGGCGCTGCACAATGAGCCTATAACAACCGCCAATTCAAAGCATTCGCCGCCCGCCCTAGCAAGAAACGCCAAGACAATGGCCCACTCCGACGCCCATTCCAACCATTCTCAGCATTCTTTCGATGGCCGAAGCATCCGCCGGATCGGCTCCGCCTGTCAACATTTGCTGAACATTGTGGCGGAAGCGGCGACCCGCGCCGCCGAGCGCAGCCGCTACGCCGCCCTGCCGCGCCGCTATCTCGACGATGTCGGCATGACCATCGCCGAACGCGACGCGGCGCTGCGGTGAGGCGCTTCTTCGACCCCTAGGGCTTCGGTCTGTCCAATCCGGGTTTCCGGCGCCGTCCCGCTCTGGTCAGGCGGACGGCGCTTTCGTCGCCTTCGCTAGCCGCTAATCCCTCGCCCTGCCTCGCGGGGCGGCCAATTTGAACAGCGCGAAATAGGCGGCGTAGGGCAGCAGATTGATCGCGCGCAAGATCCAGGCGAGCCGGCGCGGAAAGCGAATCTCGAACCCTTGGCGCTCGAACCCGTCGCAGATCCGCCGACAGGCTTCCTCGCATTCCATCAGGAACGGCATCGGGAACGTGACGTGCGCTGTCAACGGCGTCTTGACGTAGCCGGGATTGACGATCTGCACGGTGACGTTGTGCGGATCGGCGCGGAACTTCTCGCCGACTGCGAGCGAAATGACCGCCGCCTTGCTCGGCGCGTAGGCGCCCGAATTGGGCAGTCCGCCGTAGCCGGTGAGCGAGCCGGTGATCGCGATCTGGCCGCATTTACGCGCCCGCATCGCATTGAAGACTGGATTATACGCGTTCGCCACCCCTTGCACGTTGAGCGCGAAGGTGCGAGCGAAGCCCTCGCCGCCGAAGTCGCCGGCGGCGTCGCGGAAGGCGCCGCCCGCGTTGAGGAAGGCGAGCGCGATCGGCCGTTGGCTCTCGATTTCGGCGACGAGCCGCGCCATCGCCTCGCGCTCCGTCACGTCGCCGGGCGCGGCGACGATGCGGCCTTGAAGGCCCTCGGCCTCGCGGGCGAGCGCCGCCAGCTCGTCGGCGCGGCGCGCGGTGGCGTAGACTTCGTAGCCGCGCCGCGCCAGTTCGAGCGCGACGCCGCGCCCGATGCCGGCGCTGGCGCCGGTCACCCAGGCGGCGCCGTCAGCGGGTTTGGCGCGGTAGGTCATCGACGGCCTTTTCCAATCGAACCGAGATCGCTGCGCCGAAATCTAGCACGCTTTCGCCTTTCGCTCGCGCGGCTTGACGCGGCCGGCGCGGCCATGGAAAAGACGAGGCCAACCGGAGCCCAAGCGCCGATGCGCGTTACGTTGATCGACAATTACGACAGTTTCACCTTCAATCTCGTCCATTATCTCGGCGAGCTCGGCGCCGACGTGTCGGTCTGGCGCAACGACGAGATTTCTGTTTCCGACGCGCTCGCGCAGGAGCCGCATGCGATCGTAATCTCCCCCGGCCCCGGCACGCCCAACGAAGCGGGAATCTGCCTCGAACTCGTGCGCGAGGCCAGCGCTTCGACGCCGATCCTCGGCGTGTGCCTCGGCCACCAGGCGATCGGCCAGGTTTTCGGCGGCCATATCGTGCGCGCGCCCGCGCCCATGCACGGCAAGGTGTCGCGCATATCGCACAACGCGCGGGGCCTCTTTCGCGGCCTCAACGGCCCATTCAAGGCGACGCGCTACCACTCGCTGATCATCGAGCGCAAGACGGCCCCCGACGAACTCGAGGTCAGCGCCGAGAGCGACGAGGGCCTGATCATGGCGGTCGCGCATCGCGCCCTACCGGTCTATGGCGTGCAGTTCCACCCCGAGAGCATCGAGAGCGAGCACGGTCACGCCATGCTGCGTAATTTCCTCGAGCTCGCCCGCGCTTTCAACAAAGCCAAGACATACTGACTGAGGGAAAAGCCGCGGCATGGAATCCTTCAAACCGCTGATCGCCAAAGTCGCCGCCGGCTCGCACCTCTCGCGAGCCGAGGCGGTCGATGCGTTCGACGCGATTCTCTCGGGCGAGGTGACGCCGTCGCAAATGGGCGGTTTTCTCATGGCGCTGCGCGTGCGCGGCGAAAGCGTCGAGGAAATCACCGGCGCGGTGACCGCGATGCGCGCCAAGATGCTGCGGGTGACCGCGCCCGACGATGCGATGGACATCGTGGGCACCGGCGGCGACAGTTCGGGCTCTTATAACGTCTCGACGCTCGCCGCTCTCATCGTCGCCGCTTGCGGCGTGCCGGTCGCCAAGCACGGCAATCGCGCGGCGTCCTCGAAATCGGGCACGGCGGACGCGCTGAGCGCGCTCGGGGTCAAGATCGGCGTCGCGCCTGCGGTGGTGGAGCGATGCATCCGCGAGGCGGGAATCGGCTTCATGATGGCGCCCGCCCATCACGCCGCGATGCGCCATGTCGGCCCGACGCGCGTCGAACTGGGCACCCGCACCGTGTTCAATCTACTCGGTCCCTTGTCGAATCCGGCGGGCGTGAAGCGGCAATTGATCGGCGTCTTCTCCGCCGCATGGCTCGAGCCTATGGCGGAAGTCTTGCGCAATCTCGGCTCGGAGCGGGTGTGGATCACCCACGGCGCCGACGGGCTCGACGAAATGACGACGACCGGCGTGACGAAAATCGTCGAATTGAAGGACGGCGCCATTCGCGCGTTCGAGGTCACGCCGGAAAGCGTCGGGCTTGTCCGCGCCGACCTCGCGGCGCTCAAGGGCGGCGACCCCGCGCACAACGCCGCGGCCTTGCGCGCGGTGCTGGAGGGCGCGCGCAACGCCTATAGCGATATCGCCGCGTTCAACGCGGCCGGGGCGCTGGTCGTCGCGGGCAAGGCGCGCGAACTCGCCGAAGGCGTCGCGATGGCCGACGACGCGCTGCGCTCCGGCGCCGCGCTGCGCGTTCTGGAACGCCTTGTCACCGTCTCCAATGCGTGATCGATTACGGCCATGACCGATATTCTGCGCAAAATCGAGACCTACAAGCGGCGCGAAATCGCGGAATCGAAAGTTCGCGTGCCGCGCGCGACGCTGGAGCGCGAAATCCGCGAGCAATCTCCGCCGCGCGGCTTCACCAAGGCGCTGGAGCGGGCGATCGAGGCGGGGCGCTTCGGGCTCATCGCGGAAATCAAGAAAGCGAGCCCCTCGAAGGGCCTCATTCGCGACGATTTCGAACCCGCGGGGCTCGCCAAAGCCTATCAAGCGGGTGGGGCGACCTGCCTTTCCGTGCTTACCGACGCGCCCTCGTTCAAGGGCGCGCCGGAGCATCTCATCAAGGCGCGCGCGGCGACGCCGCTGCCGATCCTGCGCAAGGATTTCCTTTTCGATCCCTACCAGGTGCTGGAGGCGCGCGCCTGGGGTGCCGACTGCATCCTCATCATCATGGCGGCGGTCGACGATGAAACCGCACGCATTTTAAACAAGACGGCGCACGACCTCGGGCTCGACGTGCTCATCGAGACCCACGACGAGCGCGAGCTCGAACGCGCGCTGGCGCTCGAGGGCCGGCTCATCGGCGTCAACAATCGCGACCTACACACCTTCGAGACTTCGCTCTCGGTCTGCGAACGGCTGATGCCGCTCGTCCCCGAGGACAAGATCGTCGTCGCCGAAAGCGGCATCTGCCAGCACGGCGATTGCCGCAGGCTTGCCGAGGCCGGCATCGAGGCCTTCCTCGTCGGGGAGGCGCTGATGCGCCAGAAGGACGTGGCGAGCGCGACCCGAACGCTGCTGACAGGCGTGAAAGGTTAGGACGAGACGCGGTCGCGCTCGCCAATCGAGAGACGCCTGCGTCATTTCGGCGCAGCCGAAATGCTCATCACGAGAAATTGACGACAGCCGGGAATTCGGCCACAAATACCGAGCGGGACGCGTCCAATGACGGCGCCAGACCGGCGGCGTCATAAGGACGACGCTGTCAGACCCTAAGCAATCGCCGCTCGGCCCTCGGCGCACCGAGGAATGTTCGAATTGTCCAAGGAGAGCCTCCAATGACGAAGACGATTCTGTTCCTCGCCACGGCTTGCGCCGGCCTCGCCGCGTTTTCCGCTCCCTCGACGGCGGCCGACCCCGCCTTCTGCGCCCAATACGCGCGACAGGCCATCCACGAAGTCGATGTGAACATGTCGATCCCCGGTTGCTTCCATGGCTTCAACGCCCGCTGGCACCGGAACTACGGTCAACATTACGGCTGGTGTCTCGGCGTCTCCTACGAACAGGCCAACGCAGAGCGCGAATATCGCCGCGCGCGGCTCAGCGAGTGCCGCGCCCGCGCCGGCATGTAATCGTCTTCGTCGTCCACGGTGCAATCGTATCGCCGAGGCCTCGCCGACGCGACGGCTTCGGCATCGCCCTAAATTCGGCTTCGTCACGGGAGACGTTCGGTGGTTTTGCGCGCATCGTGGGCGTCGGCCCTGATAGGGCTCTTGGCCGCCGGATATCTCGCCGCGCCCGCGTTCGCGCAGACCCAGGCGGCGGCTCCGCCGCCCGCCAATCGCCTCGCGTTGGTCATCGGACAAGCCGCCTACAACGGCGACGCCCTGCCGACCGCGAGCAACGACGCCGCGCTAGTGGCGCAGACCCTCGGCGCGGACGGCTTCGACGTCACCGAGCTCCATGACCTCGACACGCCCAACCTCGCGTCGAGCTACCGGGCGTTCCTCGCCAAGGTCGCCGCCGCGCCTCCGGGGGCGGCCGTGACCGTTTATCTCGCCGGCCTCGGCGTCAACGTCGGCTGCGACGATTATCTGCTGCCGGTCGACGCGCGGATCCAGGCGGCCTCGGACGTGCCGCGGATCGCGCTCGGCATGAAGCGCGTCATGAACGATTTCGCGCAAACGTCCTCGCAGCTGCGCCTTGTCATGCTCGACGGCGCCCGCCCCATCCCGCCGAGCGTCAGCGCGGTGAGCTTCCCGCGCGGACTGATTCCGCTCGACCCGCCCGCCGCGACGACGTTCGGCATTTCCGCCGAGATTCACGACCTCGAGGCGCCGCCGAAGCCCGGCGACGCCAACGACGCCTACGCTTCCGCTTTCGCCCTCGTCGCTCAGCAGCCGCTCACCGACGTCGAGACCAGCATGCGTCAGGTGCGCGTCGTCGCGCATCAGGCGACTTCGGGCGCCCAGACGCCGTGGCAGGCGACGAATATCGCGATGCCGCCCTTCACCTTCCCGCTCAATGCGGACCCCGCGCTGATGCAGACGGCCGTCGCGAACTTGCCGAGCTCGACCGCGCCGCTCCCCAGTCTGGACGTCGAAAGCGCCTATTGGGCCGCCATCTGGCGCAATTCGATCGCGGATTATCAGGCCTATCTCGCAGCGTTCTCGAGCAGCGCGCCGGCCGATCAGACCGCGCGCGTCGCCCAATTGCTCGCCTTGCTGCAGCAACCCAATCCCGAGTGCGAAGCCATGGGCGCGCCGCCGCCCGCGTTAATGGCGGGTTCGGCCTGCCCGGACGGCTTCATTCCCGAAGACGGTTTCAACGCCGCTTATTGCGTTCCCCTGGCGGCGCCGCCGGTGCTCGATTGCCCGCCTGGATTTTCCGCGATCGCCACTGACGACGGAATGGGTTGCAGCCCGTTGATTCCCCCGCCCGTGCTGAGGTGCCCGCCTTTCTTTCATGTTTTTGGCTTGCGCCCCTATTGCGCGCCCGACACGCCGCCTCCGTTCTGCCCGCCGGGCTTCCGCCCGATCCGGCACGGAGGAGAGCTGGCTTGCGTGCGGATCGGCGAGCTTCCGCCGGGCTGCCCCGTCGGCGCGCATCCGGTCTGGACAGGAGCCCGCTACGCCTGCGGCGGCGATCCGCCGCCGCCTTCGACTTGCCCGGACGGCAAGCCGGTCTGGCGCGACGGCCAATGGGGGTGCGTCAAACCGCCCGCTTCGCGATGCCCGAACGGCGAGGTCGCCCAGTGGGCCGACGGCCGAGAGGTCTGCCGCGTCATGCGCTTCCCCGGCGGAGCGATCCGTTGCCCGCAAGGCTACGGCCCTTCGGGCCAAGGCGGGACAATCTGCGCTCCCTTGCATGTAGGGCCGCCGAACCTGCGGCCCGGCGCCGGGAGCGTCGGCTGCGTGGGTGGGCGCCCCTGCCCCGCCGCGCCCCTTAAGGGATTGAATGCGCCGCCCAAAATCACCGGCGCCGGCCCCTTGCATTGCCTGCCGGGCTCGGCCGGTTGCCCGCCGACCGGGCTTCCCGCGCCGAAAGGCGCGCCGCTGATCCTCAAATGCCCGAATGGAGAAGCCGCGCTGCCCGGTAAGGGGTGCCCGAGCGGGACCGGCGCAACGACCATGCCGACGACTTGCCCAAGCGGGATGGTCTTCATTGCGGGGCGCGGCTGCGCGCCGAGCGCCGGCCACGAGACCACATCGACGCCGAAGGTTCAATGTCCGGCGGGTTGGGTGAAAGGGGCGAACGGCTGCGAGCCGCTTCGCAGGGAACTGTTGCATCCCGTGAACAAGCCGGCGCCTGTCATTCACGCGACGCCGCCGGTCGTGCATCCGGTGGTTGCGAAGCCGGCGGCGCGTCCCCATTGCGGCGGCCATGGCGAGCCGCCCTGCAAGCCGTGAGGCCTGTCTCGCCGATGCGCCGCGGCCGCGCCGCAGTCCGGCGCGATCTTCTCAGGCCGCGGGATCGGCGGACGGCGAGGCTGAAGGCTTAGCTATCGATCCGGCCCGCCATCGGGCGGATCGAAGCTCGGCGGCGGTGCGCCGTTGAACAGATGCGGCATCGACGGCAACTGCGCGAACCCCGCGATGAAGC
The DNA here is from genome assembly GCA_963842835.1 of uncultured Alphaproteobacteria bacterium. Lineage (GTDB taxonomy): Bacteria > Pseudomonadota > Alphaproteobacteria > Rhizobiales > Beijerinckiaceae > Roseiarcus. The sequence continues at coordinate 285,541 of CAWJIB010000006.1, forward strand.
CGTGCGGCTTGGGTTCGGCAACGCTCGCCTCGCGCGGATCCCTGCCGCGCGCGCTCAAATAGGCGGCCGCGACCTCCCGATCGTCGTCGCTCGCCACAGCCATATCCTTGGCGTGGAGCTCGCGGATCCATTCGTCCTTGGCGCCTTGCGCGCCGTTCTTGGCGATAGTCAGCCACATCAGGCCGCGCGCCCTTTGGCGCGGCACGCCTTCGCCGAGGAAGAGCAAGTGCCCGAGCAGAGCCTGCGCGGGATGATGGCCCTTGTCGGACGCCAGAGCCAGCCAGCGCGCGGCGCGCATGTTGTTGCGCGCGAGGCCCGCCGCGCCGTCCATATACATGCGCGCGAGATTGTACTGGGCGTCCGGGTCGCCGAAATTCGTCGCCGCATATTGGAACATCTCCAGCGCGCGCTCCGGATCGGCCTTGATTTCGCTGTTCGGAATGCCGTTAAGGCAGTAGACGCCGACCGAAACGAAGGCGTTCGAGATCGCCGCGATGTCGGGCCGGTCGGGATCGTCTTCGTTGTAGCCTTCGACGAGCCGCTCAAAATAATTATAAGCCTTCGCGTCGTCGCGCGGCACGCCCTCGCCGCGCGCGTACATTCGGCCGAGCTTCCATTGCGCGAGCGGTTCGCCGCCGTCCGCCGCGTAGGTCAGGGCCTCGACCGAGGATTGCGCGTCGCCTGCCGCCAAATCGTGGACGCCGGCTTGCAACGCCTGCTGCACGCTGGTGAAGGTCTGGACCGCGATTTTCCCGGGGCCGCTGGTCTTGGCGCTGTCGAGGGCGAACGCCGCGACAGGCGTCACGCCGGCGACGCCGAGCGCCAAGACGAGGACGCGCAAGGGGCGCGCCGAAGCGACGTCACGTCGCACGCAGGCCACCCGAGCTTTGGCGAAAAACGACGCGTGCATCCAAACCCCGACCTCGCCCGCCCGCCCGGCGCTGCGATCCCCCGGGCGCTTTCGCCTCGGGGCCTCGTGCCTCACCTAACTAACTATGCATCGAAATAGCGCGGGGTTTATGGCGCAATCGGGGCACGATCCGGTTGAAATCCCGGCGGATTCCAATTGGATCGGAGCTGTTGCGCAATTGCAACGTTCATGGGGCGCACGGACGCTTTCGCCCTCAGATCCTGCCCAGCCGCACACGCGCGGCCTCCATTCTGGCGATGCGCGCGAGAGCCGCTTCGCGCCGCTCTTGGTTCTCGGCGACGATATCCGCCGGGGCGCGCGCGATGAAGTCGGCGTTGGCGAGCTTGGCCTCGACTTTGGCGACCTCGCCTTGCTCCTTGGCGATCTCCTTGGTCAGGCGCGCCTGCTCCGCCGCGATGTCGAGAATTCCCGTGACCGGCAGCGCCGCGAGCGCGCCGCGCACCACGATTTGCAGCGAGCCGGGGGGCGCGGCCTCGGCGAAGCCGACATCGGCGACGCGCGCCAGACGCTTGATCGTCTCGGCCCATTGGCCCGCGCTCGCCGCGATCGAAGCGCTCGCCTGGACGAGCGTCAGCGGCAACAGCGCGGCGGGCGGAACGCCCATTTCCGAACGCACCGATCGAATCTCGGAAATGAGATCGACGATCCAGCCGAGTTCCTCATCCGCCGCCTTGTCGATGGGGAAATCCGCGCTCGGCCAAGGTCCAAGCGCGAGGACGCTCGCGCGGGCCGGTCCACTCTCTCCCTTGATCGCCCAGAGCTCCTCCGTGACGAAAGGCATGAAGGGATGCAGCAGGCCGTACACGCAGTCCAGGACGTGGGCGATCGTCGCCCGCGTCTCCGCCCTCGCCGGCCCGTCCTCGCCGCTCTGCAGCACCGGCTTGGCGAGTTCCAGGCACCAGTCGCAGAACAGGTTCCAGACGAAGCGGTACGCCGCATTGGCCGCGTCGTTGAAGCGGTAGGATTCGATCGCGGCGCTGGTTTCGGCGACCGCCTTGGCGGCCTCGCCGAGAATCCAGCGGTTGAGCGGCTCGCGCGCCGAGTTCGGGTCGAAGCCGGCGACGCGGGCGCAGCCGTTCATCTCGGCGAAGCGCGAGGCGTTCCACAGCTTGGTGGCGAAGTTGCGATAGCCCTCGACGCGGCTTTCCGAGAGCTTGATGTCGCGCCCCTGCGCCGCCATGGCGGCCAGGGTGAAGCGCAGCGCGTCGGCGCCGAAGCGGTCGATGATCTCGAGGGGATCGATGACGTTCCCCTTCGATTTCGACATTTTCGCGCCCTTCTCGTCCCGAACGAGCGCATGGATATAGACGTCGCGGAACGGAACCTCGTCTCGGAAATGGAGACCCATCATCATCATCCGGGCGACCCAGAAGAAAATGATGTCGAAACCCGTGACGAGAACGTTGGTGGGATAGAAGCGCTTCAGTTCCGGCGTCTCTTCGGGCCAGCCGAGCGTCGAAAACGGCCACAACGCGGAAGAGAACCAGGTGTCGAGGACGTCAGGATCGCGGGCGAACATTTCGCGCAAGCGTCCCGAATCGCCGGCCAGTTTTTCCGCTTCGCCAGGCGACAATATGCCGCGCTCGACGCCGTCGGCCAATGCGGCGGCGAATGCGGCCTCTTCGGTCTCCTCAACAAAGACCTCGCCCCACGGCGTGTACCAGGCCGGAATCTGGTGGCCCCACCAGAGTTGGCGCGAGACGCACCAGGGCTGAATGTTCTCGAGCCATTCGAAATAGGTCTTCTCCCAGTTTTTCGGGACGAAGACGGTTCTTCCCTCGCGCACCGCCGCGAGCGCGGGCTGAGCGAGCGTCTTGGCGTCGACATACCATTGGTCGGTGAGCCAGGGCTCGATGACCGCGTTGGAGCGATCGCCGTGGGGAACCGTGTGCCCATGCGGCTCGATCTTCTGCAATCGGCCCGCGGCCGCCATGAGGCCCACGATGCGTTTGCGCGCCTCGAAGCGGTCGACGCCGTCGAGCGCAGCGATGAGGCGCGCCAGCTCGTGGTCGCCGGCCTCGAGGCCGTCGAAAAACTCCAGATTGCCTTTGAGCCAAATACGAGCTTCTGCATCCAACACGTTGATTTGGCGCGCCCCTTCCGCCTCATGACGACGGCCGACCTCGAAATCGTTGAAGTCATGCGCGGGAGTGATCTTGACCGCACCCGTGCCTTTCTCCGGATCGGAATAAACGTCGGCGACGATCGCCATGAGCCGCCCGACCAGCGGCAGGCGGACCTTGGCGCCGATGAAGCGTTGAAAGCGCGAATCGTCCGGATGCACCGCGACCGCGCTGTCGCCCAGCATCGTCTCCGGCCGCGTCGTCGCGACGGTCACGCTTTCGCCGGTCTCCTCGCCGGACGCGTCGACGACGGGATAGTCGAAATAATAGAGATGGCCGTTCGGGTTCTTGGCGAGCGCTTTGGCGAGCGCGGCCTCGTCGAGCGGCGCGCCGTCGGCGCGCGACCATTTGAACGAGCCCTTGCATTCGACCTGGACGACTTCGAGGTCCGAGATCGCGGTCTGGAATTTCGGATCCCAATTGACGAGGCGCTTGGCCTTGTAGATCAACCCCTCGCGGCGCAACTGCACGAAGACCTTGACGACCGCCTTTGACAGGCCTTCATCGAGGGTGAAGCGCTCGCGGCTCCAGTCGCACGAGGCGCCCAGGCGTCTGAGCTGGCTGACGATGGCGCCGCCCGACTCGCTCTTCCACTCCCAGACCCGCGCAAGAAACGCTTCTCGCCCCAGCGCGCGGCGGTCGGCCTGCTCGCGCTCCATCAATTGGCGCTCGACGACCATTTGCGTGGCGATCCCCGCGTGATCCGTGCCGGGTTGCCAGAGCACGTCCTTGCCATTCATGCGGTGGTAGCGACAGAGAATATCCTGCAACGTATTGTTGAGCGCATGGCCCATGTGCAGGTTGCCGGTGACGTTGGGCGGAGGAATGACGACGCAAAAAGGTTGGGCGCCCGCCCGCTCGGGGCGGCCGCCGCGAAAGGCGCCCTCCGCTTCCCAGCGCGCGGCGACGCGCTTTTCCACGACAGCGGCTTCGAACGACTTTTCCATCATCTGGCGACGCCCAGCGGATTGGGGCCGAGCGCGGCGCGACGGCGCCTCGGCGGGTTGAGGATTACGGCGCGCCTGAAGGGTCGCCCGCGAAGGCGAAGGCCCGTCCGAAAGCTCGGCGACGGCCGCGCCCGCTTAATGCCAGCGCGCCGGCAAAGTCAATGTTTGAAGCGCCGACCAAGCGGCGTAGCGCGCGCCGCCGTCTTCACAGGCGCGCTTTGAGGGGAGAACCGCGAGGCCTGTTTCCGCCCCGCCTCAGCGTCCGCCGCGCGCCACACGTTGAATTTCCGCGCGAACGAGCCGTTCGACCAAGCTCGGCAGGTTCTCGTCGAGCCAGGTCTTGAGCATCGGGCGCAAGATCTCGCGCGTCACGTTCTCCGCCAGCTCGGCGCTCTGCAGCGCCAGGCTCGCCGACAGCGCGTCGAACGCGGCCGAAACGGCCTGATCGGTCTGGGAGGAAATCAGCGGCTCCTCCTGCGCGGCGGGCGCCGGCCGCACGGGCGCTGCGACCGCGACAGGCTCGGCTTCCGGCTGTCTCCAGACGACTTTCGGCATGGCGGCTTCGACCGGCGCCGGCGCGTCCTTGGAATAAACGATCTGCGGCCCGGCGGGGGCGGGAATCGGCTTCGGCGCCGCCTTAGGGGGCGCCGACGCCTCGCGATCATCGGCGATGATGGAGCGAATCGAAGCGAGAATTTCCTCCATTGAGGGCTCGTGCGCCCGCTGCGCGCGACGCAGCGCGTCGAGATCGCGTTCGCCTGCATTCGGATTGGCTGCGTTCATCCTCTTCCCGCCTTCCACGCCTTCCGGCGCTTCATTTCATCGCGCCGCCGCGCGGCGCCTATGGCCTGCAGGCGCTCTAAGAAACGCGCCCGGCATCGAAATTGACCAACTCGCCGCGCCGAGGCAAGACGCCCGGCCGGCCTTCGGCGTCAAATTCGCGCCTCATCCACATCAGCCTGATCGTCCGCGTCACTTGCCGTCGGGCGTGCGCAGACCGATCCACTTGTTCTTGACTTGATCGAAGTGCACGCGCGGATCGTATTCGGCCACCGCCAGCCCCAAAGTCTTGATCGACAAGCGGCCGACCACGGAAAGCAGCGTGTAGGAATTGACGACCTGATCGTGCTGGGCGGTCACCAATTGGACGCGCGCGTTGAGAAGCGTCTGCTGGGCGTTGAGGACGTCGAGAGTCGTTCGCTGGCCCACTTTGGCCTCCTCGCGCACGCCGGCGAGCGCGACCTCGGCGGCTTCGACCTGCGCCTTGGCCGCGCGCAAGATGCCGAGCGAATTCTGGTTGGCGCCCCAGGCGGCGACCACGGCCGCGCGCACGTTGTCGCGCTGCAGGTCGGTTTGCAGCTCCTGTTGGCCCAGCGTTTCCTTGGCTTGGCGCGTGGCGGCGTAAGTCGCGCCGCCATCGTAAATCGGGACCGTGATTTGTCCCATCAGCGAACCGGTAAGCGTCTGACTGCCGTTCGCGTAGCCCTGCACGTCGAAGCGCTTGGACACTTGGCCCGTCAATCCAACCGTTGGGTAGAGCGCTCCTTCGCTGATTTTGATGGCGAGCGCGGCAGCGTCGACCCCATGCAGCATCGCCACGATCGCGGGATGCTCCACCTGCGAGATCGCCACCGCTTCGGGCAAGGTCTTCGGCAACGGCTTGGTCACCGGCGCGACAGGCGCGAGGCTCTTCGGCTCTTCGCCGATCGCCTTGCGATAATTGGCGACCGAAGCCTGCAGGGTCGATTGCGCCGTCAGCGCTGTCGCTCTCGCGCCGGCCAGGCTCGCCTCGGCCTGCGCCACGTCGGTGCGCGTGACTTCGCCGACGTTGAAACGATCCTGCGTCTGGCGAAGCTGCTCTTGCAGAACCTCGACGTTGTTGCGGTCGAGGTCCAGGATCGCGGTGTCCCTGAGGACGTCCATGTAATAGGTGACCGCGCTGAGCAGCACGTTCTGTTCGGTGTTGCGCAACTGTTCGCGCGCGCCCAGCACGCCGGATTTGGCTTGGCGCACCGAATTGAGGGTTCGATTGCCGTTCCAGACGTTCTGTGTGACGGTGACGCCGTAGCCGCGGGGTGTGGAGGTCTGCTCGAATGGGTTCGGGAGGCCCACGCCCAAGCCCGTGGCTTCGACGCTGGAACGGCCGGCGTCGGTTTCGGCCGAAACGGTCGGCAGATAGCCGGCGTTCGCCTTGGGGATGTTTTCGTCGGAGGCGCGCACCGCGGCGCGCTGCTGATTGATGTCCGGGTTGCTGAGATAGGCCTTCGCCAAGGCGCCGCCGATCGTCTCGGCCTTGGCCGCCGGCGCGAACAGCGCGCCGCAAATCGCTGCGACCCCCACTCCGCGGCGCCAGTTCCGCCGCGAAACGCGACGCGTTGTCAAACCCTGAATACAGTTCATCGCAGCCTCTTCGGGACGCCCGCAAACTCGACGCCGATCCGACCTCTCGATAACGCCGATACATCCCCGCCCCGAACCCGTGCTCGCGGCGCCGATCTCGCAAGGGCGCGGACACGATCCTGGGGAACTACGCAACTATTCATTCTTACAGGCAATTGGACGCAGTCGGCTAGCTCTCCCATCGATTCCGCGCGCAAAACGAGAAAGTTTTCAACCGAGCGTCGCAAACATGCGACACCTGCCCGAGATCGCTCCGCACATCAATGCTTTAGCGGCTCGAGACGCTACGGCCGCGCAATCACATTGTCGCGACGGCGCGCGCGCTAACATTCGCCCATGCTCGGCCGGTCAGAACGCGAAGCTCGGCGCCCGGCGGAACGCCTCTATCGTCGCCACGCGCGTTTCGAACAGCGCGCGCTGGCCGATGCCGGCGCCCGACTTTTCAATCAGCACCGCTTCTTGAGCGCCGGCCAGCGCTTCGACGCCGACGAGGCGCCCGCCTTCGGCGAGTTGAGCGATCAACGCATCCGGCCGGTCCTCAAAGGCGCCGTTGACGAGGATGACGTCGAAGGGCCCCTTGCCTTGGGCGCCGGCGGCGACATCGCCCTCGACGACTTCGATCCCGGCATGGCCGGCCAGGGCGCGCCGGGCGGCGTCCGCCGCACTGGCGTCCAATTCGAGCGCGACCACGCTCGCGCCCATATGTTCGAGAATCGCCGCGCTGTATCCCGAGCCGCCGGCGACATCGAGCGCCCGCTCGCCCGGCGCGACCGCCGCGGCCTGCAACAGGCGAGCCAGCGTCAACGGCGCCAGCAAACGACGGCTGCTCGAACCCAGCGCGGGCTGATCGCAATCGAGATAGGCGAAGCCCGCCTGCGCCGCCGCGACAAACAATTCGCGCGGCGTCTCCAAGAACGCGGCGAGCACGCTCAGGTCAGTGACGCCGCCGACCCGCAACTGTCCGTTGACCATATGACGGCGCTGCTCGATCAAAGTTTGCGCCGAAGGAGTCGAAGCCATTCGCGTCGCCCTGCTGAGTTGTGGGCCATGGCGCGCCGCCATCGCCCCGACAAGCTTATGCTATGGAGGCCTCGCCCGGAATCGAACCGGGGTGCAAGGATTTGCAGTCCTCTGCGTAGCCACTCCGCCACGAGGCCGTGCCGAAGCGGTCGCACGCCGCGGCGAAGCGGCTATAGCAAGTTTCGACGCGCGACGGCAAGGCGCCATTTCCGCGACGCGGAGCCGCGGCCGCCGTTTAGTGATGCGACCAGGGCGAATGGCGAAGCAGAGGCAGGCCGAGGAAATAGGCCGCGAGCGCGACGAAGCCGACCTTGACCCAAAGTTGCGGTTGCAGTCCTTCGAAAACCGCGAAGCAAGCAAGGGCGAACCACGCGAAGGTCGCGGCGATGGTCAGCGCGCGCAATTTCACCACCCGCAGGGGATGGACGAACACCACCGGCGCGAACATCATCGCCGTGGCCGCCACCGTCAGCGCGGCGTTCACCTGCCAGGGCGCGCGCAGAATGAAGAGGTAGAGCACGAACACGTTCCACAGCGCGGGAAAGCCGCGGAACCAATGATCCCCCGTCTTCATGCGCGTATCGGCGAAGTAGAGCGCCGAGGCGATAGTGACGATGAGCCCCATCCAAAAAGCCACCGGCGTCGGCATTAGGTCCGAGCGCCACAGCGCGACCACGGGAACGAGCACATAAGTGAGGAAATCGACGACCAGGTCGAGAACGACGCCGTCGATCGTCGCCGCCGTTTCGGTGACGCGCGCGGCGCGGGCCAACGTGCCGTCGATTCCGTCGATGAACAGCGCTAGCCCGAGCCAGGCGAAGCATCCCGCGAAATCGCGCTCGATCGCCGCATAGAGCGCGAGCAGCGCCACCGCGCCGCCGGAAGCGGTGAACATGTGAACGGAAAATCCCGCTGCGCGCCGGACCGGGATCGCCCTGTTCTCGATCGACATGCCGACTCTCCGGGCTCGTCAAGCCATTGTCAGCGGATGCGGAATCCGCGCGCTAAGCGTCGCTCGCCGGCGCCGACCCCGCCCCTTGCTTCGATCCGAAAACGGTCGTGAAGGGCTGGCGAAACGCGACAGAACGCCACGAGCCGGGCGAACGTCTGGACAGCTAGAAAGCATGCATGCCAGGATAGGGCAATGGCCGTTTCGCTCTCAGAGGATTTCGAAGACTGCGACGTTTTCGTCGTCGGCGCCGGCCTGGCCGGCCTGGCCGCCGCGATCGGATTCGCCAGAGCGGGCTTCTCGGTGGTTTCCTGCGGCGCGATCGATCGGCTCGGCCAGGGCCGCACCGTGACCCTTCTCGGCCGCTCGATCAATATTCTCGAGGGTCTTGACGTCTGGCGAGACGTCGAGCCTCTCGCTGCGCCGTTGCGCTCGCTGCGGATCATCGACGACACGGGCGCGCTGTTCCCGCCGCGGCCGATCGAATTCCACGCCGACGAGATCGGCCTCGACGCGTTCGGCTGGAACATCGAGAACGCGGCTCTGGCCGACGCGCTCGCCAAGGCGACTGTCGCGCCGCCAAACCTTAGGCGCATCGAGTCCAAGGTCGTGCGCTTCGATTTTGCGCGCGAGCGCGCTGGCGTTCGCCTCGCTGACGGGACGCGCTTCTCCGCGCGGCTGGTCGTCGGCGCCGACGGACGCGGCTCGCCCGCGCGCCAAGCCGCCGGGATCGACGTGCGAACGCATCTTTATCCCCAGAGCGCGTTGACTGTCCTGCTCGCCCATACGCGCCCGCACGAGGATTATTCGACCGAGTTCCACACGCGACAGGGACCGTTCACCCTCGTTCCCCTGCCCGCGACGCCGAGCGCCCGGTTGCGCTCCAGTCTCGTCTGGGTCATGTCGCACGCCGAGGCGGCGCGACGCGCCGCGCTCGACGACGAAGCTCTCGCGGGCGAGATCGAAGGCCAAGCGCGTTCGATGCTCGGCGCCATGCGGATCGAGGACGAGCGCGGCGTCTTCCCGATGGTGCGGCAGATCGTGACGCGGATCGCCGCGACGCGCCTCGCCTTGGTGGGCGACGCGGCCCATGCGTTCCCCCCGATCGGCGCGCAGGGCCTTAATCTCGGCCTGCGCGACGTCGACGGCCTCATCGAGGCGGTGCGCGAGGCCGCGGCCGAGGGCCACGACATCGGCGGCGCGGCGACGCTGGAGCGCTTTTCTCGGTCGCGCGGCCCCGACATCGCGACGCGCACCAGTGCGGTCGACGGGCTGAACCGCTCGCTGCTCGCCCATTTCGCGCCGCTCGACGCCGCCCGCGGCCTAGGCTTGGCCGCGCTAGGCGCGATCGGCCCCTTGCGCCGATTCGTGATGCGCGAAGGGGTCGCGCCGATGCTGGGGCGGTGAAAGAGGCCTCTCGGCGCGGGCCGCAATCGGATCAGGTCGAAGACGGCTCGCCGCGTCCCGCCTCGATGAGTCGCGCCGCGTAGCGCGCCATCTGATCGACTTCGATATTGACCCGGTCGCCCGCCTTGCGCGCGCCCCACGTCGTCACCGCCAGCGTATGGGGAATGAGCAGAACCTCGAACGTATCGCCCGCGACGGCGTTGACGGTGAGCGACGTTCCGTCGAGCGCGACCGACCCCTTGACCGCGATGAACTTGGCGAGCGCCGCGGGCGCGCGGAAGGTGAAATGCGCCATGCCGTCGAAATCGCGGCGTGCGAGAATTTCTGCAACGCCGTCGACATGGCCGCTGACCATGTGTCCGCCGAGTTCGTCGCCTACGCGCAGCGACCGTTCCAGATTGATCTTGTCCCTCGCCCGCCAAGCCGCCAGCGTCGTGACCGCGAGCGTCTCCGCGCCGACGTCGACGGAAATTTTCGTGCGATCGCCATTCCGCGCGACGTCGACGACCGTCAGGCAGACGCCCGCATGCGCGATCGAGGCGCCGATCGGGATCGAGGCCGCCTCGTAATGGCAGGCGACGCCGAAACGGCGCAGTTCTCCGGCGTCTTCGATTTCAAGAACTTCGCCGACGTCGGTTATGAGGCCTGTGAACATCGCGCGCCCTTCGTAAATCTCACGAAACCTTAGCTCAGCCGCTCCAGACGGCGCAAAGAATCGGCGCCGTAAACGGCGGTTTCGATTTCGCGATAGCGCTTAGGATCGTTCAACGCCGCCAAGGCCTGCGCGTCGAGTGCGGGCAGGCCCGGCCTGCCCAGGGGTTTGAGCGCGGTCAGCAGCACGACTTCATCGGCGAGCCCCGATGCGATCAGCCGCGCGCCGATGCGCGGCCCCCCTTCGCTGAAGACGCGCGTGAGGCCGCGCCGCGCCAACAGCCGCAACGCTTCATTGAGATCGACTCGGCCGAAAGAATCGGAATCGACGCGCTCGACTTCGACGCCTCTTGCGGCCAGCGCCGCTTCGCGCTCCCTGGCCGCCGCGCGCGTCGCGATCACCAGCGTGGCGAACTCGCGCGCCGTCGCGCACAGGCGCGATTGCAGCGGCAGGCCGAGATGCGAATCGAGGATGACGCGCAGCGGCCGCGAGTCGAGGCCGGGCAATCGCACAGTCAGCAGCGGGTCGTCCTCGCGCGCCGTGCCGATCCCGACCATGATCGCATCGTGCAGCGAGCGCATGACCTGCACCTGCAGATTCGCGGCTTCGCCGGTGATCGCGAGGCGCGGATCGTATTCGTCTCCGGCCGCAAAGCCGTCCGCGGTGCGCGCGAGCTTGAGCGTCGTCATCGGCCGGCCCTCGACGACGCGCAGGATGTGGCCGCGATGATCGCGACGCGCCGTCTCGGCTCCCGGACCGACGCTCAATTCGATCCCGGCCGCGCGCAGCCGCGCAAGGCCGCTGCCGGCGACGCGGCTGTCGGGGTCTTCGAGCGCGCAGACGACGCGCGAAATTCCCGCCGCGACGATCGCCTCGGCGCAAGGCGGCGTCGCCCCGAAGTGCGAACAGGGCTCCAGCGTCACAAAGAGCGTTGCGCCCCGCGCGGCCTCTCCTGCCTCGTCGATGGCGAGGCGTTCGGCGTGCGGGCGCCCGCCCGACCCCGTGACTCCGCGCCCGACGACGACGCCGTCGCGCACGATGAGCGCGCCGACCGACGGATTGGGCGCGGCGAGCCCGAGGCCGCGCCGTCCGTAGCGAAGCGCGGCGGCCATCCAGCGCTCGTCTTCGCCGGCCCGCCCGGCCTCCGGCGGCGCGCTCATCGCGGGGGAACGCGATTTCGCCGCGGCGCGATTTGCGCCGGCGACGGCGGTTCGGGCTCGGCCTCCAATTCGCCGACGATCGCGTTGAAGTCCCGCGCCTCGCGGAAATTGCGATAGACCGAGGCGAAACGCACGTAGGCGACGTCGTCGAGGCCTTTGAGCCCTTCCATCACCAGTTCGCCGATGCGCTCGGTCGAAATGTCGGCGTCGCCCTGGCTCTCCAATTGGCGCACGATGCCGTTGATCATGCGCTCGACCCGCTCGGCGGAGACGGCGCGCTTGCGCAGCGCGACCTCGACCGAGCGCAACAATTTGTCGCGATCGAACGGCTCGCGGCGGCCGTTCTTCTTCACCACCATGAGCTCGCGAAGCTGCACGCGCTCGAACGTGGTGAAGCGGCCGCCGCAATCCGAGCAGATGCGCCGGCGCCGGATCGAGGAAGCGTCCTCGGTCGGCCGCGAATCCTTGACCTGCGTGTCGAGCCCGCCGCAATAGGGGCATCGCATCGGACCGAACCCCTTTTAAGACCGCCGCCGCAGCGTCAGTAAATGGGAAAGCGGCGCGTCAGTTCCGCCACGCCCTCGCGCACCCGCGCCTCGATCGCAGCATTCCCCGATTCGCCGTGCGCCGCCAAGCCGTCGAGCGTCTCCACGATCAATTCGCCCACTCGTTTGAATTCGGCCACGCCGAACCCCCGAGACGTCGCCGCCGGCGAGCCGAGCCGAATTCCCGAGGTCACCGCGGGTTTTTGCGGATCGAAGGGAATGCCGTTCTTGTTGCAGGTTATATGGGCGCGCTCGAGCGCGCTCTCCGCGGCCTTGCCGGTGAGGCCCTTCGGCGTGAGATCGACCAGCATCAGGTGATTGTCGGTGCCGCCGGTCACCAGCGCGTAGCCGGCGGAAAGGATCGGCGCCGCGAGCGCCTTGGCGTTGGCGACCACGGCGTGGGCGTAATTCCTGAATTCCGGCGTCAGCGCTTCGTGGAAGGCCACCGCCTTGGCGGCGATGACGTGCATCAGCGGCCCGCCCTGCAGGCCGGGAAAGATCGCCGAATTGATCTTCTTGGCGAGATCCTCGTCGTTGGTGAGGATCATGCCGCCGCGCGGACCGCGCAAGGTCTTGTGCGTCGTCGTGGTGACGACATGGGCGTGCGGAAACGGCGAAGGATGCGCGCCGCCCGCCACCAGCCCGGCGAAATGGGCGATGTCGACGACGAAATAGGCGCCGACGGCGTCGCAAATCGCGCGGAAGCGCTCGAAATCCCAATGGCGCGCATAGGCCGAACCGCCGGCGATGATCAGCTTGGGCCGATGTTCGCGCGCCAGCGCCTCGACCTGGTCCATGTCGATGCGGTGCGTCTTGCGGTCGACCCCGTAGGAGACCGGCTTGAACCAGCGGCCCGACATGTTCACGGGCGAACCATGGGTGAGATGGCCCCCCGCCGCCAGGTCGAGCCCCATGAACACGTCGCCCGGCTGCATCAGCGCGAGGAACACGCCCTGATTGGCCTGAGAGCCGGAATTGGGCTGGACATTGGCGAAGCGGCAGGAAAACAGCTTGCAGGCGCGCTCGATCGCCAGTCTTTCCGCGATGTCGACGAATTGGCAGCCGCCGTAATAGCGCCGGCCGGGATACCCCTCGGCGTATTTGTTGGTGAGCACCGACCCCTGCGCCTCGAGCACCGCGCGCGAGACGATGTTCTCCGAGGCGATCAGCTCGATTTCGTCGCGCTGACGGTTGAGTTCGAGATCGACCGCGCGCGCGATTTCCGGATCGGCGTCGGCGAGGGTGGCGGAGAAGAATGAATTCGAGCGAATCGGCTGGGCGGCGGCGGCGTCGTTCATGGGCGGCTTTTCCGAGTGGGTGCTACCGACGAACGCCGAGCGTTCGCGCGAAGTTGGCGCCGCATAGCATGGACGGAGGACGGAGGCCAGAGAAGGGAGGAAAGCAAAACGGTGACAGCCACCTATTTCCCTTTTTGTCGCGTCCGCGCTAAGTCGTCTGCATGACCCGCATCGCCCGCATCGTCGTTCCCGGCGCCCCGCATCACGTCACGCAGCGCGGCAATCGCCGCGAAGCTTTGTTCCTCGGACCGCAGGACTATGCGCTCTACCGCGATTGGCTCGCCGAATCGTGCCGGAAGTTCGGCGTCGCCGTTTGGGCGTATTGCTTCATGCCCAATCACGTTCATCTCATTCTCACCCCGTCCGACAGCGCCGGCCTCGCGCTGGCGCTGTCGCGCGCGCACGGCCGCTACGCCGGCTATTTCAACGCGCGGGCGCGCCAGACCGGGCATCTCTTTCAGGGCCGCTTCGGATCGGTGGCGATGGACGAGGATCACCTGATGGCGGCGGCGCGTTACGTCGCGCTCAATCCGGTCAGGGCGCGCCTCGTCGAACGGGCGCAGGACTGGCCGCATTCGAGCGTGCGGGCGCATCTGGGCAGCCGCGACGACGCGCTGGTCGAGGTTCGCCCGCTGCTGGAGCGCGCGCCGCGCTTCGCCGACCTGATCGACGCCGAACCCGACGAGGCGGCCTTCACCGCCCTGCGCCGCAGCGAGGCGATCGGCCGCCCGCTCGGCTCGCCGGCGTTTCTGGAAGCGGTGGCGCGCCATCTCGGCCGCGCCGTGACGCCGGCCAAGCGGGGGCGAAAGCCGAAGGCGGGCGGCGACGGGGGAGACAAATAGGGAAATAGGGTGCGTGTCGTCGTAATTGGTAATTCCGTAATTCCCGGGCATTTCCGCCCGCGCGGCATCGTAAAAGCGTTCGTGCATCCAAGGCTGCGCCGGCGTTTCGAGTGCATTTGACGTCAGGGCGCCAGTCGCCTTCTCCGAGGGCAACTCCCGAAAAGAAGTGGCAAGTTCGCATGCCGGGCTGTATAGACTTCCGGCGAACCTTCCCGCACGTCAAATTCGATCTCCCGTCGAGGCAAAAAATGCCAATTTTGCCAATGCCGCCCCCGTGCCGAGCAGAGAGGCGCGTTTTCGAACTCCTTCGCGCCCCCACGGGGCGGCCCCGGATTGTCAGAAACGCCGAAAAATCGCAGATTGGCAATGAACTGCCACTCACCCCGAGAATGCCGGGTCAACACGCTCGAGGGAGCCCATTGGAAACCTCGCGACCGGAATGCAGAACGATAGCTTGGGGGTTTACGGCGGCGCGGTCGGTGAAAACAATTGAGGGATCACGGTGCTTCAGAAAGCCACTAGAGTAATAGCGAAGCAAGTTTCAGCGTTCGCCGGTCTTTTGCGCGATCAAGATACTCGCCCCCGCGAAATTGAAGACCTGCGAGTTCTTACTGTGCGCCAGCAAGCTGAATTGGTGTCTCTGCGAGAGAAATTGGCCGCCCCGGCGCTGATTGCCCAACAGTCGGCATATGCAAAGACGTGTTTTGCTCACTGGGGCGAGGATATGGTGCTTTCGCACGTCTTCAACGATATACCGAATGGACGCTATTTAGACATCGGCTGCTTTCATCCGGAAGCCGCATCAAATACTCAACTTCTTCACCGCAAGGGCTGGAGTGGGGTGAATGTCGATCCAAATAAATTCATGATAGACGAGTTTAAGCTGCAACGTCCAAACGACGTAAATCTAAATGTGGCGGTCGGCAAAGAACACGGAACATTGGAATATTATTTCTTTAATGATTGGGCGTCGAGCAATACATGTTCGCCCGAGTTTGCAGCTGCAATTTCGAAAGGACAGAACATTCCGGTAGATAGCCAACGCTTAGTAGAGATTGTGCCATTGCTGGAGATTATGGAGACGTATTTTCGAACGGCGCCGCCAGACTTTATGAATGTTGATGTAGAAGACCTTGACGCCGATGTGATTGCGTCAAACGACTGGAAACGATTTCGACCAAAGGTGATAGCTGTGGAAGAGATCTCGTTTTCCTCGCGCGATCCAGGTAAATCGACGATATTCAACGTTCTCGACGAGAATGGGTACCTCTTTTTCTCCAGAACTATTTTCACTAACTTCTTCATAGAAAGGGGGTTTAATGCGTCTACTCACCAATTCAAATGACGCCCGGCCCAACCCGCCTCGGCTAAACTTGCCAAAGGTGCGAAGCAAGCACGCGGATGTCCACGGGACTGGCCCTATGGAGCGGTTTGCCATCGTCAACATTCGGCCCGGCGCGCCGCCACGCCGCAAGCGCTGCGCTTTTTCAACAGTCTAGCGCCGTCGTCACTGTCGGTCGAAAGACGTTATATTGCCCTGGGGGAGGGCGCAATGAAACTGAAGCCAGGCGTAATTTTTTCGAATTTGGATTACTGGACGAAGCACGCTGGAGAAGAATATCGCCTTCAACAGCTGAAGCGCTGCACCCATGGGGACACTTCATACGAACAGCAGGAAATATGGCTGCGACGTTTCTTTGAGCACTTCGTCGCTGCTCGAGGCAGGAACGTTGTTCGCGTTCTCGACTACGGCTGCGGGTTTGGGCGCATTGCCAATATTCTATGCAATAACAAAAATATAGAATATTTCGGGTTCGATATTTCTCCGGCCATGACGGCTACGTTTCGCGCAGATCCGCCAAAGCCGCTTCAATCAAACTTCGATCAGCGCGTCCGGATAGCGGAGCAACTCAATTCGGCGTTCACGACCGCGGAAAAATTCGATGTCATCCTGACCGTTTCGGTTCTGATCCACAACCAGCCGGAGGCTGCTCGCGCGATCCTGGCGGGCATGCTCGAGCGCCTTGCGCCAGGGGGCAAAATCGTTCTCATCGAAAATCCGCACACGGCAGTCAGCGCGTTCGAAAACCTCTGGCACGGCGGCTGCTGGTGCCACTCCATTCCTCGATATCTCGAAGGTCGTGCCGATCTCGAGATCATCGACAATTTCGCCGGGCGGCACGCGATCTACATTGCTCAGGCTTTTCACGAGGGACGTGAGAGCCGGTACACCTATCACGCAGACGCAGAACAGCCAGGAGAGAACATCGCGCTCCAAAGCATTCTCCTGCGGGGCTTGGATCGTGCGGTCGTCAATGCCGATCACCTGATGGCGGAGTGGAGTTCGACGGGACTGGATCACGGCACACTCGTGGCTCGCGTCCACGATCTCGAAGAGCGCCTCTCGACCGCTCTGGAAGACGCCTCGCACGCCAAGGAAGAAGCCGCGCGCGCCGAGGAAGAAGCCGCGCGCGCCGAGGAAAATGCATCGCGTGCAATAAAAGAGGCGGCGCGCGCCGAAGAAGAGGTCTCACGCGCCAGGGACGACGCGCTGCGCGCCAAAGAAGAGGCGTTGCGCGCCAAGGTGGAAGCATCACAAGCCAAGGAAGACGGGTCGCGCGCCATCGGCGCATTGTCGCTGGCGACTATGCGCTTTTCTGGACGTCAACGCCTGCTGGAAGATCTGGCTGTGGCGGTCAATAAGACGCCAAAGCGATTTAACGAAATAGGGGGCGATCACTCTGGCCAGACGCCGGCGCCGAAAGCGGGGGATGTCATCGAGTGGAATGCGCACCGCGATACGCGCTACAGCCACCTTTTCCCCGGCTTTGAAAAAGTTTTGCATGTTTTCCATCACGAATGGTTCGGCATTCGGGCCGCAGCCGGGTCTCTGCCGGGCGCGAAGCTGGCCATTCCCGCGGATAGAGCCCTACCGCACGAGCGCGTGCTCGAAATCTACGACGAGATCGTACGAGCGCCGTATGAACGGATAATATTCCACGGTCTTTCCAATAATTCCGCGCGGGTGATCGAATTTCTCGCTCAACGAGGCCTTGGGGAAAATCTCTATCTCGTCAAACACGGCGCCCCTGCGCAATGGAGCCATCCTCCCGAGCGCGCCGCAGCCTTCTGCGCGCTCGATTTGCTGCAAACCGGAAGAGTCAAAAGACTTCACTTCATGAAGGAGGGATTCACGTATCCCGTCGACGGTCTCTTCCAGCCCATGTTGTTCAATCTGTCGCCCAACTTCGGCGCTGATAATCCTGTCCTCCGAATGAAAGACCTGTCGCGCGAAGGGGTTGCTTTTGCACCGGGCTGGAGTGGTTGGAGGAAGAATGTTTATACCAATGTGCTCGCAGCTGCTTTGGCGAAGCGCGTCACCTCCGTTTGGGTCTATGCAAGAGACATTGAGCTTCCGCCTCTTTTGTCGCACAAACTAAAGCTTCAAGATCACACGACGCGCGAGGCGACATTCGAGCTGATGGCAATGTCGTCAATTTGCCTCAATGTCTCGCTCGTTGATTGCCATCCGATGGTGAACATCGAGGCTCAGTCGATCGGACGTCCCTGCCTGCGCGGCAATCTGTTCCTCGATGCATTGGAAAAGCATCCGTACATCGCTCTAACTAATATAACGGACTTGACTTCCGTCGTCGAAATCCGGGACGGCGTCGATCGAGTGCTTTCAGTTCCTGAAGCCGAGCTGCGAGGCCTCACTCTCGATTACCAAAAAAGAAGCGATGAAGTCGCGCGCTCGCGTTATATGGAATTCCTGGAGCTTTGAATGGGCGCGCTTGTTTTCGTCACCACGGAACTCAGCCCCTTCACGCCGGGAGGCATCGGCCGCGTTCTGCATAATATGCTGAAATCCATGACCGTTGAGGATCGGCGGCGCACTTATGTGCTGATGCTGGATGGCAAGATCGGCAAACCGGAATTCGCGGCCGTCTTTCCAGGCGTGCGGCTTATTTCTGTCGACTCCGCCACTGAGGCTGGGCGTTTCGAGGCGAACGGCCATCATCCTCCGCGTCGGGCCTACAGCAATTCCGATCTCCACTGGAAATCATCGGTCGTTTTTCGCGCGTTGCGGAATTTGGCGCGCACCGTCGAAATCGCCTATGTCGAGTTCCCGGATTGGGGCGCGCTCGGTTTCACGACGATCCAGGAAAAGAAGGTCCGCGGATTCCTGAGCGACGCGTTGCTGGCGGTGCGTCTTCACTCCGCCCATGCGATGCTGATGCATCACGAGGCGCACGCCGTTTCCGCGGAGGATCGCAACATCGTCGATCTCGAGCGAAAGGCTTTGCGGGACTGCGACGTCATCGTCGCACAGCTGGCGCCGGTGGCGGAGCGCACGCGCGAGGTTCTCGGCTTCAGCGAAGACGAATGGACTCCTCGCTTGGTCGTTCACGCGCCACCGGTTTTGCTCGACACGACGACGCCGCATGCCGAGACGCATCCCGCTTCGACGACCATGCCGATCATGTTCGGCTCGAAGCTCCAGCGATTCAAACGACCCGATTTGTTCATCCGCGGGGTCAGCGCCTTTTTCAACAAGCATGGGGAATATCAAGGCGATGCGCTGATTTCGGCCCATAGTTTCGATGCTGTTTATCGCAAAAGCGTTTTGGGGCTGGTTCCCCCAACTCTTGCGGAGCGGTTTCATTTCGACGCGCCGAAAGAAAGCGCCGTTCGTGAACCGCTGATAGCGGGAAGCACGTTCGTTGTTCCCAGCGATTTCGAATCGTTCTGTTTGGCGGCCTACGAAGCCTCTCTGCTCGGCGCCCGCGTTATCTTGAACGGCAAGAACCCTGCGTTCGGCGACGACACGCCTTGGACAGACGGCGTCAACTGTCACAAGTTCGACGGCAGCGCTCTCGGATTGCTGGATGCGCTCGAAAGGAGTTTCGAAGGGCGAGACGAGCTGCGGCCGGTGGTCGTGCCCAGCGATCCCTGGCCTTGGACGACAAAACTTCAGCAGTCCGCGCCTTCGCTGATCGACGATTTTCCCCTGGTTTCGGTCGTCATTCCGCATTTCAATCTGGGCCGTCACCTTCCGTCCACGCTCGTCAGCGTTCTCGAGCAGACCTATCCCAATATCGAGATCATTCTGGTCGATGACTGCTCCACGGACGAAGACAGCCAAGCGCTGATAGACGATCTCCGCTCCAAGGCGCGGGCGGGCATGAAGGTGATCGCCGGGCCGGCCAATCTCGGGCTGGGCGCCGCGCGGAATCTTGCGCTTGCGGAAGCCGCAGGCAAGTACATCATTCCTCTCGACGCCGACGACCTTCTCGATCGCCGATTCGTCGAAGTCGCGGTTCGTGCGTTGCAGAGAAACCCCGATTTCGACATCGTGGTGAGTCCGGCTGGGTACTTCATCGACGGCGAGCCTGTGGTCCTGCCCGGCGAAAAAGCAGATTGCGTCGACTACGCGATTTTCGTCGGCGAGGCGTTGGTCTCCGGCTTCCAGGAGAATCGCTTTTCCACCGCCACCGCGGCCTTTCGCGCCGATGTGCTACGCGCCTACCGCTACAATGACAGCTTGCGGAGCTACGAGGACTGGAACCTCTATTTGCGGCTCGCGCAAGACGGGCGGCGCTTCCTGGTGACCACCGACGTGTATTTCTTCTATCGAAATCGTCCCAATTCGATGGTCAAAGAAGCGCACGATTGGAATAAGCACGCGCTCTTCATCCACGACAACTTGAGGGCCGCCGTCAACATTGGGCGGCTAACGCCGCTGGCCTATTTGGCCTTCTGCCCGCCCGCGCGCCATGAACCGGCCTCCGCCCCTATCGAGGATGCACGCCCCGCCCCTATCGAGCACGCGCCTCCCGCCATCATTCAGTATCCGCCTGTATATTTTGACGCCATCAACATGTTGGCCGCTTCGATGTCAAAGCAACTCTGGCGCGAGAGGAAGCGGCGTAAGTCATGGCTCAATGCGTTTGTTTCGCGGCGGCGCCGGTCGGGCGATTCCAATGCCGACGTCCGCGCGACTCTCGAATCATCCGACCTTTTCGATCGCGAATGGTACTTGGACACATATTTAGATGTGCGAAGCGCGGGGATCGACCCTGTTGTGCATTACATCCGTCATGGCGCAGGGGAAGGACGAGATCCCGGTCCGTTCTTTTCGACGCGCGGCTATCTCACGGCAAACCCCGACGTTGAAGCCGCCGGGATGAACGCGCTGTTTCATTACCTTCGTCATGGATTCAGGGAACAGCGACGGTTGCGCCTATGACCTCCGCGTTTCCTGCGGACGCGCCGGATACGCCACCGGTCGGACGAGCTACGTGAAACGGGGACCCAGCGCGGCGCGGTTCAGTAGCAGATGAGAACGAATTCAAAGGCCAATTGTCAGCTGGAGAGCAAGTTGCCGCACACACCGCACCGTTCGCTAATGCGGCCGCTTCAATCCCTCGCCGCCGCCTTCCTTCTGGCCCTCGTCGGCGTCGTCGCCTGGCCTATTTCACCTTGGCGGAGCGGGGAGACCTACGAAATCGCCATCACCGCGCTCGGCGAAAAGAGCGCGGACGCCGTTGCGAGCGAGGTGTGGATCACCGGCGTTCCGGGCCACGTCGATCTGAGCGCCTTAGCCGCGTCGAGCGCCCCGCCGCTCGGCTGGGAGCGGCGCGACCAAGCCCTGGTTTCTTATCGCAACCAGCCCGCGACGATCTCCTTTCACGGCGTCCTGAGGCCTGACGACAAGTTCCTCTTCGGTCGCCATCATTGGTCCGGAAAGGTCAGGGTCGAGATCAATGGACAGTCCCGCGACTACGATCTCCATTCGCCCGAGCCGACGACGCCGCTCGCCGTCCCCCTTTCCGATTTTCCCGCGGGCAAGGCCGCGAGCGCCAGGCCGAACTCCGCGTTCCTGCGCTGGCTCGCGATCTGGACCGTGGCGCTGGCGGCGCTGTTCCTGGCGGGTCCCAAACTGTTGCGCCGCCTGCCGCCGGGCGCGCCGAACGCTTCCGGCCGTGACGTGATGCGCTTCATGCTGCCCTCGCTGATCGTCTTCGGCTTTGTGCTCGCCGGCACGTGGCCGGCGCAGATGTCTTCGGACTCCGTTGATCAGTGGAATCAGCTTCACACCGGCGCGCTGACGAACGCGCACCCGGTCATTGAAACCCTTCTCGTCGGAAGCGCCGGCGTACTGCTCGGCTCGATTGGGTGGTCTATCCTCTTGCAGATCATCGCGTTGGCGGCGGCAATCGGCTTCCTCTGTCAGGAGCTTTCGCGTTGGCGCATCAACCGCGCATTGGTTTGGACGGCTGCGATCGCCACGCCGCTCTCTCCCGGCGTTGCGCTCCTTTCGACCGTTTTCTGGAAGGATATCCCTTATTCGATCGCGGTTTGTGTGCTGACCGCTCAAGTCCTGGCGTTAGTCCGGTCGAACGGCGCCCTCGCCGAGCGCCGATCCTATTTGGCGGGCGTCGCCGCGACGCTCTTCCTGGCCGCGACGTTCCGTCATAACGGCGTCATCGTCACGCTGGGCGTCGCCCTGCTGCTGGCAATCGTCTACCGACATATTCTTCGGGGCAGGGGCATAGCTCTTCTGATGTCGGCGGGCGTCGTTCTTCCCCTCCTCTGGTCGATCGCGCTCCTTCCGGCGCTGGGGATTCCGGGGATTGGTCGCCAATATGGCGGCCTGGTTCCCATGCATTTCCTCGCTGCGATGGCGGCTGAGGGACAGCCGCTCGATGAGGCGACGACAAGCAAGATGGAGGAAATTCTTCCGCTTTCTGAATGGAAAGGCCGCTACGATTGTCTTTACGTCGGTCCGCTGTTTTGGGCGCCTGACATCCATTACGATCGACTGGACGCTTCATTGGCGGGTCCGGCGCTGCGGGCGGCGCTTGCGCATCCCGCGACCGCGTTGCGTCACTTCATTTGCGTGAACTCCCTCAACTGGCGTCTATCGCCCCTCTGGGCCGAATCATTTCCGATCGGCATCGACAAACTTCCGGGAGATTCGCACCCCTGGGACATGACGGTGCAGGCGAACGAGAACTTCAGGGCGATGCTCGACCGCGTCTCCCAGTGGGCGAGTGCAACGCCTGCGCGCTCTGCAATTTTCTGGCGGCCGGCAACGATGTTGCTTGGGCTATTTGCCTTCGTGGCGATGGCGGCGCTTCAGGGGATGCGCCCGATCCTGCTGCTTCCCCTGGCGCCGGTTCTTCTGAACGTGGCGTCGCTTGTCCCGCTGATCGGTTCGCAGGATTTTCGTTATGAGTATCCGGTCGTTCTGTTGGGCCTCTCGCTCATAGTCTTTTATGCGTGGGCGTGCTCCCTCTCGTTCCGGGGAGCGTCGCCGGAGCCGCTTCTCGTGGCCGCGAAGGATTGAAAAAGCGGCTGGACCGGAGACATGGACTTGCAACAGAAACACATACGGGTGGCCGTCGTCATTCCCAGCTATCGCGTCACGCGCCATATCGTGGACGTGGTGAGCGGCGTGCTCGACAAGGTCGACGCCATCTACGTGGTCGACGACAAATGTCCGGACGGCAGCGGCGACCTCGTCGAGCGGAGCGCTTTTCCCTCGCACGTCAAAGTGCTGCGCCACTCGGTCAACCAAGGCGTCGGCGGCGCGGTCATCACCGGGTACCGCGCCGCCTTGGCGGACGGCTGCGAAATCGTCGTCAAGATGGACGGCGACGGCCAGATGGACCCCGCCAACATCCCGGCGCTGATCGAACCCATCCTCGACCTGGAGGCGGACTACACCAAGGGCAACCGCTTCTTCAATATCGAGGACCTCAAGCAGATGCCCGCCGCCAGACTGTTCGGCAATGCGGTCCTGTCTTTCATCAGCAAGATATCGTCCGGCTACTGGCACGTCATGGACCCGACAAACGGCTACACCGCGATCCACGCCTCGGCGCTGGCGGCCCTTCACCTGGACAAGCTTTCCAAGCGCTATTTCTTCGAGTCGGACATGCTGTTTCGGCTGAACATCATCCGCGCCGTGGTCAGGGACGTGACCATGACGGCGAAATACGGCGAGGAGGAGAGCAATCTCAAAATCGGCAGGATCATCGCCAAGTTTCCCGCTCTTTATCTGCGCAACTTCTGCAAGCGCTTCTTCTATAGCTACGTCCTGAGGGATGTGAGCATCGGCAGCGTGGAGACGTTCGTCGGCGGCGCGCTTCTCTGCGCCGGCGTCGTATGGGGCCTCGTCAACTGGCTGGCCTACGGGAAGGCGGGAGTACCCGCGCCTCTTGGCACGATCATGATCGCCGCGCTCTGCACCATCCTCGGCGTGCAGTTCCTCCTTGCCGCCCTCAGCTTCGATGTCTCCAACGTCCCGACAGAGAGCCTTGTCAGTCGCCTCTATAAGGTCCGCCGCGGCTCGCCCGGATTCACCAGCGGACAGACGCGATAAGCACACCGGAGCAAATGACGATCGAGCCGATCAGTGTCTGAGACGAAAGCCGTTCGCCAAGGATGAGGTAGCTCAAGATCGGCACGATGACAAAGCTTGCTGACAGGAATACATAGGCTTGATTTAGGGACACTGTCCGGAGCGCAAGAATCCAGGCGAGCGTCGAGCCGGCATATATCGAGATCGCGACCAGGAAGATCGCGAGCGTCGAGGGGCTGCGCACAAGATCGAAAAGGTCCCCGATCCGCGAACTGCAGATCTTGAATAGCACTTGGCCGATGGCGAGCGCCGCGACGCATCCCGCGATCAGCGCATAGCTACTCATGGGGGCGCTCATATCGTGATGTTTACCGCAAAGATGAGGTTGATGTCCGACTGTGGCAGCAGACTCGGCCACCAATATTCTTTTCGATTATCGAAGTGATGCCGAATGATAGCGATCAGGTTGGTAATTGAATTGACGTGCTCGAGCGCCTGCCCGTAATCATAGGCGAGTCCTCGCCGAAGAGCCGCAGCGCGAGGACCCAGCATGCGGCCGAATCGCCAAGCGAGCCCCGGATCGCAGGGAAGGACGATGCTGAGCACGCCGCCCGGCTTCAGAACACGACGCCACTCCTCGACCACGACTTGGGGCGAAGCCAAATGTTCGAGAACATGGGTCGCGATCAGGCGATCGAAGCTGTGGTCGGCGAAGCTTAGTCGGCACGCATCTTCCGTAGCGACGGTGATTCCCGGCTTGCTCACCTCGCTCGAAGCTCGCTGCAGTTGGGCGGTCATGTCTTCCGAGCCGTCCGTCATGACATACTCGTCGAACTGGTGGCGGACGAAGCGGACATGGACCCCGCTGCCGGCTCCGACTTCAAGGACACGTGAGAACTTGCTCGTTTCTGTGTACGGCTTCTCGATCAGCATATGGCTGCGTCTTAGGACGAACCCGGCGAGGCTCTTCCCATAATTCACACTTTCGTATTCTCCCGCGCGGGTGCCGAAATAGCGGGAGTCAGACTGCTGGCCTGCCATAGGGATCGCTTTTTTTGCAAGACCGAAGGCCGAACGGAGCCTTCCGGGGAGTTCATCATTAGCCCATGCTTGGTCGAGGCCGCCCCGTCAACTTAATTTTATCGGATCGCCGTGGTCGTATCCCCTTTGGTGGCGTAGCAGGGACGGAGCAGGCCGCTCGCAAAGCGTGCTCCGCATAGCACCGTAGCGAGCGCTCGGCTTGTTCCCGCGGTGCTACTCCATCAGTCGGGAAGCGACCCGCGACTAAGCTTGCCGCGCCAGCTTGTCACTTTTCGAGCCCGTTTCAAACAATCGCGATCGCGATGTGATATTGTTATGATAGTTACTTCTGTCCACGGAGAGGAAATGCTCGCGTTTCCGACGGTTGATCGCCGATGAATGAGACGGAAGGCGCCGACAGACGTCAGGTCATCGCCGTCACGGGAGCGACGGGGTATATCGGGGCCGCGCTCGCGCGCCAACTCGTCGACCGTGGCGTGACGGTACGGGCGCTCGGGCGCTCCGCCGTCCTCATGCCCGGGGCTGAATTTGTGCATTATGACTTACGTTTTCCTCTGCCGCCGGGGGCGCTCGAAGGCATCGACGGCTTGGTGCATCTGGCCGCGGAGACAAGCGGTGCGAGCGCCGTCGACGAGGCGGTTGAAGAACTCGCTGTGCGGCGGTTGTCGGAAGCCATCGAAAAAAGGCGCGTGCGATTCGTATTCGTATCGAGTCAGACCGCCCGCGCCGATGCGCCGACGGCTTACGGCCGGGCGAAATGGGGGTGCGAGCAGATCGTGCTCGCCGCGGATGGGGTGGTGATCCGGCCGGGGCAAGTTTATGGCGGCGCCGAAAGAGGCTTGTTCGGCATGTTGTGCCGTCTCGTGCGGACTTTCCCTGTTCTGCCCCTTCTTTGGCCCGACCCGCAGATTCAGCCGATCCACGTCGACGATTTGGCGGAGGCGCTGGCCCTCTGCGCTTTGAAAGACGATATACCGACAGGCGTCTATCAGCTGGGCGAGCCCCAGCCGATCGGATTTTCCGTTTTCTTGAAGATGCTTTCACAAGAGCGTTTAAGGCGGGAGAGCTTCGGCGTCGCTGTGCCGCTGCCCCTCCTTCTCGGCTTGCTTAAGCTGCCGGGAGTGCGCCGGCGCTTTTCGGCCCAGAGCGAACGGCTACGTTCCCTGGCCGGGTTGCGACCCATGAGCACGAAGAACAGCCTCAATTCTTTCGGCCTGAGACTGCGCCCGCTTAAAGACGGATTGACGCGCTCCGGCGCCGGAGGACGCCGCTACCTGATCGTGGAGGCCGGTACGCTCCTTCGCTATGTCTTGAGTTCGAGCGGCTTCGCTGTCAAGCATTCGGCGCTATGTGAGGGCCGTCGAAGCGACCCTCGGCGGGCATCCGATCTTGGTACGAGCGAGCTTTCGCCGGGCACCCTTCCTCTTGTCGCTGGTGGACCAACCGAGCGCTCGGCGCCGATCGCCGGGGCTGGAATTTTGGCAGCGGATTGATCTCGCGACTCTCGTCGCGGAGACTTCGCCAAGAGACGCGTCGCGTTTCATATCATTTACCGGGAGAAGACGTTTAGAATGTGTTGTGGGGCTTGTGTTGCGTATCGGCGCTGAAGGTGCCTGTCGCGCGGCCGACATCGTCTTCAGGGGTCTTTTTGATCGCCTGAGGCCCAAAACAGACACTGCGACGCCCTGAGGATGGCTTACGATGTTGCGATCGTCGGGACTGGCCCGGCTGGAGTATCCGTCGCATTTCCGCTCGTTGAAGCGGGTCTACGGGTTGTCATGATCGACGCCGGGCAGGAGGATGGTGCCGCTCCTCCTCGGGGCGATTACTTTTCCTTGCGCGTCAACGACCCCCATCAATGGGAGTGGATGGTCGGCAGAGACCTCTATGCTCTGCACAACAGGGACGCCACGTCGCCGAAGCTTCGGGTTCCAACATTGGCCGGAACGTTCGTAGGCTTCAGAGAAATGAATCATATCGAGACGGTCGGGTTCGCGGCTCTCGGTTCCCTCGCGACGGGCGGATTGTCTAACGCGTGGGGTGCCGGCGTCGCGCGATTCGATAGAGATGAACTCGCAGCCTTCCCAATTGGGGGCGAAGACTTGACCCCTGGTTATGAGGCGGTTTCCCGTCGCATCGGGTTGAGCGGTCGCTCCGACGACGATCTAACCGAGTATTTTGGCGTCGACGACTGGGCCGATCCCGCTCTTGAGCTTGACCCGAACTGCACCATTATATTCGATCGCTACCGTCGTCGTAAGAAGGGTGGATGGAAGGAAGATGTAACGATGGGCCGATCGCGCCTTGCCGTTCTTGTGCAGGATCGCGAAGGTCGGCTAGGTTGCAATCGCTCCGGTTTGTGCCTTTGGGGCTGCAGTCGCCAAGCCATCTATTCCGCGCGACACGACCTGGAGGCGCTGAAGCGCCATCCCAACCTGGAGCACGCTAGCGGCATCGTCGTCCGGGAATTGGCGCGCTCGGGCGAAAATTGGTCGATCCGGAGCGTTGATCGCGGCGGTGGAGACCATAGCGATTGCGTGGCAAAAGCCGTCGTACTCGCAGCCGGCACGATTGCGACAACAGCTATAGCGCTGCGGACGATGGGCATTTTCGATCGTCCTCTGCGCTTGCTGTCAAATCCAACCGCCGCCTTCCTTGCGATGCTGCCGGAGCGCCTCGGACGCGAGGTGACAAGTGGGCAAAACCTGGCTCAGCTGTCAATGAGGCTCGGCGGGCTCAGCCAATTCGGCCCGGTGCATTGTACGCTTTTCTCTGCGACGCAAATTCCTGCCTACGAATTTGTGCGCCATCTCCCGCTGAGTCGGGCTCTGGCGATCGACGCCTGGCGTTTGATTGCTCCTGCCGCGATCGCTGGGAACTGTTTCTTGCCCGGCGAGCATTCGGCCCACTCGCTCTTGTTGCGGGCCAATGGAAAAGTGATAGTGCAAGGCGGCTCGGGAGCTGCGCTCAAGCCGTCCCTCGAAGCGCTCCGCCGATCTCTAGGCAAGATTTTCCGGCCGCTTGGGGCGATGATGCCGCCCGGCGGTTTTCTCGCTGGCGCATTCGGTTCCGACATTCATTACGCCGGAACCCTTCCCATGGTTAGGGAAGCTCGTCCGCTAACAACCGACTCGGACGGAAAACTGGCAGGCTTAACAAATGTATTCGTCGCCGACGCGGCTTGTTTGCCGTCATTGCCGGCAAAGCCGCATACGCTGACAATGATGGCCAATGCACATAGAATTGGTAATAATATCGCGCGGCGCTTAGAGTCCGGTTGAGAACTCTCATTCGTGAGCGATGCGCCTGAGCGGAAGGCTTTCGAGGGCGACGTGGATCATCGCTTCCGAACAGTCAAAGCGCTCCTCGTAATCGCGGCATTACGCTGCCACGCCCCTATTTCCCGTTTTGTAAAACGCTGGAACAAATAGGGAAATACTCGCCCCTTCATTGGGCCGGCGTCGGCTGGCGAGCGAAGCCCTCGCCTCGCGACGAGGCGACGGAAAATCGCCTTGCGAGCCTTTGAAAACAAATCATCGCGCCGGAAAATCGCGCCGGCCCCCGTCGGTTCGGCCGTCGCCTCCGCCGCTGCGCCCTGCGCCGCTCGACGCCCCGAGCGCCGCGAAGCGAATCGTGCGGCGCCCGCGCCGCCCAACCGCCCTACCCGCGCTTCTCGGCCATCGCCGCCCGCGCCGCCTGCGCGCCCGCTTGCATCGCCCCAGTGAACCCGCCCGAACCGGCGAAGGAGGAGGCGAGGTAGAGGCCGGGGATCGGCGTCCTCGGCGAGCGCGGCATCCCCGCCCAAATGCCGCGTTCGGGCGGCAGCGGCGCGAAGCCGTAGACGGCGCCGTCGGGCGTGTTGAGGAAGCCGCGCATCGAGCGCGCGTTGAGAAACATGCGCTCGCTCACGGCCGCGCTGAAGCCGGGATAGTCGCGATCGAGCGCGCCCTGGAACGCGTCGAGCCAGCGCTCGCGCCGGTCCTTCTCTTGGCTCGGCGTCAGCGCCGACCAGTTGTCGAAGCGGTCGACGCCGACGACGCTGACGAGGATCGGCCCGCCGTCGGCGAGGCCGCTGTCGATCGCGCCGTAATTGGCGATGCCGTAGGCCGGCAGCCTGTCGCCGGGATCGGCCGCGAGCATCGGCGCGCAGGCGCCGAAATCGCGTAAGGACTTCATCCACTCCGGCAGCACGATCTGTCCGTAACGATCGAGCCCGAGCTGAGCGGGCGGCGCGTCGAGGCCGAAATGCGCGGAGAACAGCGAGATCGACAGCGCTCGCCCGCGGTAGGCCCGCTCCAGCCCGCCGCGCGCCGATTGCGGCAGCATCGCCGCGAGCGTGGTCGGCGCGCAATTGGCGAACACTTGCGCGGCGCCGACGCGCTCCTCGGCGGCGCGGTTCTTCGGGTCGACGTGGCGCACGAAGGCCGGGCGGCCCTGCCCGTCGAGGTCGACGCCCACCGCCTCGCGGCCGAGCAGCACCGACCCGCCGGCCTTCATCACCACCCTAGCCAGCTTCATGCCGAGCGCGCGCGAACCGCCGCGCACGAAGACGCCGCCCGATTTCAGGAACCCGCCCTGCGCCATCGCGAAAAACGGCCAGGCCATGCGCCGGGGGTCGTCGCCGTAATAGGCGATGTTGGCGGCGACGGCGAATTTCGCCGCTTCGTGGTCGCCGAGAAAGCGTTGCAGCATCTCGTCGAGCGAGACGCGCCAATCGCGCGCGAGGCCGCGCAACTCAAAGCCGGCGCGCAGCAATCCGCCGATCGATCGCTCGTCGCCGGCGCGCCTGAGATGCGCGAGGCCGTTCTGCATGGTCTCGATCGCCCCGAACAGTCGCGCGAACCCGTGGCGGTCCGCGGGAAATCGGCTGGCCAGCGCGTGGTGCGCCACATCGAACCCGATCGGCAGATCGAAGATTTCGCCGACCGGTCCGCCCCGGACCGAGAAGAACGGCGAAACCGGAACCCACTCGATTTCGTCGAGCAGGCCGAGTTCTTTCAGAATGGCGTGCTTGGGCTCGTCGGGGTCGCGCGGATCGGTGGTCTGATGCAGCGCCGGCTCGATCGTCAACGCGCCCTTCTTGAACGCCGAGGCGGCGCCGCCGACGCTATGATTGCGCTCGATAACGCAGACCTTGCGGCCGCTCTTGGCGAGAAGAGCGGCGGCCGTCAGGCCGCCCAGCCCCGAGCCGATGACGACGGCGTCGAATGAAGTTTCCGGCATGGGCGATCGAATAGACGGGGGAAGCGTCGTGGGCTTTGATCGTCGTCAAAGCGAGCGTCGTCCGGGCGCCGTCCACCCCTCGACGACGCGCGATTTCCCAGCGGCCATTGGCCAACGCGGTTGTGAATGCGCAAAGCGAGCCTCCGCCGCCGCGGCGAGGCGATTGAAATATTTGCGCGCGGGCTCTTCGACCCAGCGGAAGCTGAAGGCCGAGCCGAGGACGACGATCCCGATCAGCGCCAGCGTCAAGGCGTCCATCGTCCAGCCGGCGGCGTGCGGGCTCCAATAGTCGCGGCCCTCGATCTGAAATTTTTCCAGGCCCCACAGGCCGTATCGGCGATCGAGCATGACGACGGCGCGGTCATAGGCGGCGCCGATCAGTCCCTGCGTCATATAGATCGAATAGGACCACGCGCCGATCGCCGCGAACGGCCTGGCGAGCAACAGCCGCGAAATCGCGCCGCTTTCGTGCGCGAAGACGAAGACGACCGGAGCGAAGAACAGCGGCGCGGCGACGCCGAGGCGTCCCTCCCCCGAGAGGGTCATGAAAGCGGCGGCGACCGCCAGCGCGGCCGTTTCCAGCGCGGTCGCATGGGGCAGGCATTCGCGCGCGGCGCGATCGCGGACGAAGGCGGCGTGAACGAGAAATCCGACGAAAAAGCCGTAGAGGCCGCGCAGGCAACCCAGATCGAAAGTGGCGTCCATGGGCGGGCGGTGGTTCGAGAGCGCGAACACGGCCAAGGCGGCGGCGAACGCGATGATCGCGGCGAACCGCCAAGCGGCGGCGCGGACGAACAGCGTCACGAAGCAGAACACGACGTAGGCGTAGAATTCCGCGCCGATGCTCCAGCTCGCGCCGTTCCAGGTGATCGAGCGGTGCAGCCCCATCGCGTTGAGCATCGCGAGGTTCGTCAGGAACGAGTAGAGCGAATTGTCGTTCGCCGAAAGGCGAAACGCCTCGGCGTCGCCGCCGTGCGCGTTGAGGAACATATTGAGTCCCTCGGCCGCCGCGAAGGCGATGAGCATGACGACATGCAGCGGCCACAGCCTGCCGAAGCGGCGGATCATGAAACCCAGCGCGGCGGTCGGATTGGCGAGCTTGTCGCCATAGGCGTGGGCGATCACGAAGCCCGAGAGCACGAAGAAGAAATCGACGAAGAGATAGCCGCCGCGCACGAATGCATTGTCGTTGAGCGCGCCGAGAAAGACGCCGTGGTAGAGGACGACCAGAACGGCCGCGACGCCCCGCCACGAGTTGAGAACGCGAAAACGCGCCGGCATGTCCGCTCCTCTCATTTAAGCCGGGGCTCTCATCGCAAGTCCGGCGCCCGCTTTTCCTCGATATCGCTTAGAGTTCGACGACGCGTTCGGGCGCCAGACGCCCGATCATTGCGTCGGCGAGCGCGATCAGATTGCCGCGCAGGCGGCCGCGCCGATCGATCCACGCCTCGGGTCGCAGAGACCGAGAAAGATTCGACGCGATATTGCCGGCCACGAGCCGTAACGCGAAACTCACGCCGAGGGTGCCCTTGCGTGCGAGATAGACCGCGTTGGCGACCTGCGAATAGCCGAGGCGAACGCCGGGCGTCTTGCCGTTCTTGGCGCCCATGTGCACGCCCCAAAGCAGCGCCGCCTTGCCGTAGGCGCCCCGCGCGCGCACGCGCTCGCCGAAATCCTTGTCTTCGAGCCAGGCGTAGAGCGGCAGGCGCTCGTCGAACCGCATGTCCCGGATCGCCGAGCCGCGAAACGCCATGTTGCAGCCATAGGGGCTGACCTCGGCGTCGATGGTGAAATCACGGAACGCATTGGCGTCGCGCCGCGCGACGATGGCGCGCGCCTCCTCGCAAGGCACGCCCGCCGTTCGATTGCCGTCCGCGAGGACATCGCCGGTCAGGCACGCGAATTCGGGGAAGTTTGCGAACAGCTGCTCCGCGCGCTCCAGCCAGAAGCGCGAGGGAACGAAGTCGTCGTCGAAAAACACGATCGTGTCGAACAAGGCGCCGCCGAGTTCCAGCGCGTCGTTGCGTTGATGGGCCGACCCGCGGCGGCCCACGATCGCCGAAATCGTCGGCCCCGGTTCGATTTCCGCGATGTCCGCCGGCGTGGCGCCGACGCAGATGACGCGGTCCGGCGGGCGCGTCTGCGCCTCGAGCCAGCGCACGAGATCGGCGACGATCCGCGGACGCCCGGACGTCGCGATCAACACGGCGAGGGAACCGGCCATTGGCGCGCCCTTCACGAGTTGGGCCGCGCGAGGGACGCAAATCCCGCGCGCGGGGCGCGCAGCAGGGAGGCCGCGCCGGTCCGCAGCCCCGCGACGTCGAAAATCATCAGGGCGGCGCCGAAGATCGCGCCGCCAATCGCGAGCGCGAGGGCTGCGACCACGACCGGCGCGGCGAGGCCATTGAGCGGCCGAATCGCGAGCGTCATCACAAGCGTCGCGCAGGCGATGACCATGAGGTCGCGCAACGCCGGCCGCGACGCCGCGTTGCTGAGGCCGGGGACCGCCGCGGCGAGAAAGCCGACGCCCAGGCTCGCCGCATAGGCGAGCGCGAGCCCGTCGATGTCGTGGGTGAACGCGTCGAAACGGAGCATCGCCACGTCGGCGATCAGCGCGGCCAGCGCGGCGAGCGTCAGCGGCCAGGTGCGCTCGGCGAGCTGGAACACCGGATTGAGCGTCGAATAGAGCGCGCAATAGACGAAAAATCCCGGGGCCAATTCGACGGTGAGACGGGCGAAATCGCCGCGGTAGGCCGCCGGCACGATCAGCGCCTCGAAGGTCGGCGCCATCGCCATATAGCCGGCGGTCAGCGGCGCGAGAATGGCGAAGACGATGACGCTGTTGACCCCGATCTGGCGCTCCGCGGCCTCACGCCCCTCCTCGCGGTCGCGCTTCAACGCGAACTGAAAGAGCAAGATCTCCGGCAACACATTGATGGCGAGGAACAGGCGCATGCCCAGGTCGGTCGCGAGCGACAGTTCGCCGGTTGCCGCCGCACCGAAGAGACCGAGCGCGGCCTGGCGATTGATGAGGCCGATCAGTTGGTAAATCACCGTCGAGGCGACAATCGGCTTGGCGTAGACGACGAATTGTCCCAGACGCTCTCGGCTCGCTTGCGACAGCGCGGCGCCGGGCGTGCGCATCGCCGCGCCCAGGATGATGACCGGCGCGAGACTGGTCGCCGCCATCGCCGCGATTGCCGCGACGGCGTCGCGGGTCCAATAGGCGACGCCGACGACGATCGTGAACGCGAGCGCTTGGCGCAGCGCGTAGAGCGCGGCGAAGGCGCTGGCCTGATCGCGCGCGCGCAGCTGCGCGCCCGCATAATCGCAACGCGCGTTGCCGATCGCGACGAAGGGCGTCAACGCGAGCAGCGTCAGGCCGAAGCCGAAGCGAAAGCCCGCGAGAGCGCCGACCGCGACGGCCAGAACCGCAAGCGCCATCATGGCGAGAAAGGCCGCGTCGAGGCTCGCGGCCACATGCGTCCGGCCTTCGACATCGCCGGAAAAACGCAGGGACGACAGGCGAAGCCAATCGAACAATGCGGTCGCCAAGGTCATCGCGGCGAGCGCGACGGTGGCGTAGCGCCCGAATTCCGCCGGGCCCAGCAACGCGCTGAGCGTCAAGCCGACGGCGAAATTCGCGGCGGCGTTAAGGAAAAAGACGATGGCGAAAACCATTCCGACGCACGCTCGACTTCACAACTCGCCGACGGTTCTATCGCGACCGCAGTTAAGGCCGGCTTACGCGGCTTGGCCGCCGCTTCGCGCGGGATCGCCGGCCGGGCCTCAGCGCCCTTTGGCGTCGG
Source organism: uncultured Alphaproteobacteria bacterium (assembly GCA_963842835.1). Taxonomy (GTDB): domain Bacteria; phylum Pseudomonadota; class Alphaproteobacteria; order Rhizobiales; family Beijerinckiaceae; genus Roseiarcus. The sequence goes on from CAWJIB010000006.1 coordinate 319,258, forward strand.
CGGTGAAGATCACGACATCATCCTTGCCGACCCGATCGAGAACCGCGCGCGCTTCCTCGTCGAGCAGATCGCGATCGATCGCCTCGGAACGCATCGAGTCGACGCGCCGCCGCCAGCGCTCGCGCTCGTCTTGCGCCTGCTTCAGTTCAAGCTGCAATTGGGCGGCCTCGGCGTCGTATCCGGCCTTGGCTTTCAGACCACGTTCGCCATTCGACGCGCCCCAAACGAGATAGCCGCTCGCGACCCCGAGAATGAGGTAAAACGCGATCGGAAAGAGAATGGCGCGCGCACGGGTCTTCACCACCATGGCCGGACCATGCCAGCGGCATCGTTAATTTTTCGTTTCGTCGAGACCGCCCATCGCGCGCCGGACGGGATTGCGATCCGCTTCGGCGCGCGCTCCGCTTTCTCGGCCTCAGACCGCCTTGATTGCGGCGCGGCCGGCGTAACGAGCCTGATCGGCGAGTTCTTCCTCGATGCGGATGAGCTGGTTGTATTTGGCGAGCCGATCGGAGCGAGCGAGCGAGCCGGTCTTGATCTGACCGCAATTGGTCGCGACGGCGAGGTCGGCGATGGTCGAATCCTCGGTCTCGCCCGAACGGTGCGACATGACGGCCGTATACCCCGCACGGTGCGCCATATCGACCGCGGCGAGAGTCTCGGTCAGCGTGCCGATCTGGTTGACCTTGATGAGGATCGAATTGGCGACCCCTTCCTTGATCCCCCTGGCCAGACGGGTCACGTTCGTCACGAACACGTCGTCGCCGACGAGCTGCCGCCTGGCGCCGATCGTCTGCGTCAGCAACGCCCAGCCTCGCCAATCGTCCTCGGCCATGCCGTCCTCGATCGACACAATGGGATAGGCGTCGGCCAGCTTGGCCAGGTATTCGACCTGCTCTTCGATCGATCGGGTCTTGCCCTCGCCCGAATAGACATAGGCGCCGTCCTTGAAGAATTCGGTGGCGGCACAATCCACGCCGAGCGCGATGTCCTGGCCAGGCTTGAAGCCGGCCGTCGCGATCGCCTTGACGCAGAAGTCGAGCGCGGCCTCGGCGGACGGAAGGTTCGGCGCGAAGCCGCCTTCGTCGCCGACATTCGTGTTGTGGCCGGCTTTCTTCAGCGCGCCCTTCAGCGTGTGGAAGACTTCGGCGCCCCAGCGCACGGCCTCGCGAAGCGAAGGCGCGCCGACCGGGAGGATCATGAATTCCTGGAAGTCGATGGGATTGTCGGCGTGAACGCCGCCGTTGAGAATGTTCATCATGGGAACGGGCAGGACCCGCACGGTGGCGCCCCCGACATAGCGATGAAGCGGCAGGCCGGAAGCCTCGGCGCCGGCCTTGGCGACGGCGAGGGAGACGCCGAGGATCGCGTTGGCGCCGAGCTGCGACTTATTCGGCGTTCCGTCGAGCGCGATCATCGTTTCGTCGATCTTGACCTGCTCCTCCGCCTCGAAGCCGGAAATCGCGTCGAAGATGTCGCGGTTGACGGATTCAACGGCTTTCAGCACGCCCTTGCCGCCGTATCGGCTCATGTCGCCGTCGCGCAACTCGACCGCTTCATGGGCGCCCGTCGACGCCCCCGAGGGGACGGCGGCTCGCCCCATCGATCCGTCCTCGAGCACGACGTCGACTTCGATGGTCGGATTACCGCGGCTGTCGAGGATTTCGCGGGCAATAATGTCAACGATAGCGGTCATTTCAACTCCTCTTGCTCCTGCGCGGAACGCTCGCGGCCGAGCCGGAGACATGCTCGTTTCGGTTGGACAAGGAAAGGAAGCCTTGCCGCGCCCGAAGGTCGGCCGTCGCGAAAGCTCGCGCGACCCGACAGCGCTCTTACGCGAATGTCGTTACAGGCGGAAGTCGGCGCAAACGCACGCGCTTCAATTCGGCGGGCCGGACATTTATCGTCGGCCAGGCGCAATTGACCAAATCGAAGTCAGGCAGAAAAATTTTGCATGGCAGCCCTGCTCGCGCTGGTGACATTGCCCAAATTTTCGACTATCAGTCATATCCTCGCGAAAAGGAGGCCGCCGCCGGCAGTGCCGGCGACGGATATGCCGAGTCTGTGGGAGGACGGGGCGTTTGACCGGTTGGTCGCGCGGCGCGCAAGAATTGCGACGCAAAAGACGCGACGAACCGGGATCGCAATTCAGGGATAGGGTGCGCGAAAGCAAGGCTTGGGGCCTATCCCAAGCCTTGCTTTTTTTTGGTGCGCCCGGCAGGGCGCATCTACTTGGAGGTGAAAGTCCTCTACGGACCCGGCAAGGGGAACCGTTAGCCGGACGGCAAGGGTGTCGCGGGCGACCGCGAATCCGGAGGAAGCCGCAGGCAAAGCGCTGGCCCGACGTACAGGAAGCGGATGAGGCGACGTTGCGGGGTGAGACGTCCAATATCGTCAAAGCCCAATACTTGCACGGAACGCGACGGCGTAGATCCGACGGGCATAAGCGTGAAGGTGGGTGCGTCATACCCGGGGAGATCTGATCCATCGCCCGAGAGGGCTAGCGCCGTCGAGAGGCGGGGCGAGGGCGGGTCAGAAGTCAGCCGAGGCCATAGTAGGCGCGCCGCGCGCCGAAGGGCCGAGCATGAGAGAACGCGAGTAGGCCCTGTGATCTCGATGGACGATGATGAAGCGCAAGCGCGTGCTGGAGCGAAAGCCCCGGACGCGGCCGGCGCTGGATGCGGCGGGCGGAACCCGACCACGGCCAGCGGCGGCGCTAAATTGTCCAAGGCGGCGCGGGCGCGAACGAAAGCGGAAGCGGCCGTCGGCTCCCTCATGGAGTTGGTGGTCGAGCGCGGCAACATGTGGGCGGCCTATGAGCGGGTTGTGCGCAACAAGGGAGCCCCCGGCGTCGATGAGATGACGGTGGACGAACTCGGGGCGTGGCTGCAAGCGCACTGGCCGACAGTGAAGGCGGCATTGTTAAACGGCGGCTACAGGCCGCGAGCGGTGCGCGCGGTGGACATTCCCAAGCCTGCGGGCGGGATGCGGACACTGGGCGTGCCGACCGTGGCGGACCGGCTGATCCAGCAGGCTTTGCTGCAAATCCTGCAACCCATCTTCGAACCGGAGTTCAGCGCATCGAGCTACGGCTTCAGACCCGGACGCAACGCGTGGCAGGCCGTGCAAGCGGCCCGCGATCACGTGAGAAGCGGACGCTTCTGGGTGGTGGACATCGATCTGGCGAAGTTCTTCGACCGAGTAAATCACGATCTCCTGATGGCGAGAGTGGCGCGCAAGGTCGGGGATCGCCGGGTGCTTGCGCTCATCCGCCGGTTTCTGGAAGCAGGTCTCATGCGTGACGGACTTGTCCAGCAACGCGTGGAAGGAACGCCTCAGGGCGGACCGCTTTCCCCGCTGCTCAGCAACATCATGCTGACGGACCTCGACCGGGAACTGGAGCGGCGCGGGCACGCCTTCGTTCGCTATGCGGACGACTGCAACGTGTACCTCGGCAGCAAGGCCGCCGCCGAACACGCGTTCGAGGCGATCCGGCGTTACGTGGAAAGCAAACTCAGGCTGCAAATCAATCTGGATAAGAGCGCGGTGGCGCGCGCCAGCGCGCGCGACTTCCTCGGCTACGGATTGATCGGGCGGGAAAATGCGCGGTTGAAGATTGCCAGCGCCAGCATCCAGCGATTTCGCCAGCGCGTCAAAGACGCAATGCGCCGCTGTCGCGGGATGAGCGCAGGCAAGACCTTCGAAGCCCTGAACCCGCTGCTGCGCGGCTGGACGAGCTACTTCCGCCATGCCGAGGTCAAGGGTGTGTGGGATGAACTGGACGGGTGGATCAGGCGCAAGCTGCGAGGCCGGATATGGCGTCAATGCAAACGCCCGGTCACGCGCGCCCGACTGCTGATGAAGCGGGGGTTGAAGGAAGAGCGGGCGTGGCGCTCGGCGACCAACGGGCGCGGCCCCTGGTGGAACGCCGGCGCCAGCCACATGAACGCCGCCTTCCCGAAGTCCTTCTTCGACCGCATGGAACTCGTGTCGCTGGCGGACACCCGCCGGCGCTTCCTGCTTCAATCATGAACCGCCGGATGCGGAACCGCACGTCCGGTGGTGTGGGAGGACGGCGGGGGTAACCCCGCCTCCT
>CAWJIB010000007.1:0-656157 GCA_963842835.1 uncultured Alphaproteobacteria bacterium
TTCCTCGCCGACTTCCGCCGAGCCGCGCTCGGCGCCCGAACCGGACCGGCGCGACTTTCTCTTCATCGCCACCGCGGCGGTCGCCGGCGTCGGCGCCGCGGCGACGCTGTGGCCGTTCATCGATCAGATGAACCCCGACGCCGCCACCGAGGCGGCGGCCCAGCCGATCGACGTCGACGTCACCCAGATCCAGCCGGGGCAGCAGATCGTCGTGCTGTGGAGCGCGCGGCCGGTGTTCGTCGTCAACCGCACAAGGGAAGCGCTCGACGCGTTGCGCGATCCCACGCTCCTCGCCCGGCTCTCCGATCCCAATTCAACCGCGCGTCAGCAGCCGCCCTACACGGTCAACTGGCATCGCTCGATCGAGCCCGAATTCCTGGTTCTGGTGGGAATCTGCACCCATCTCGGCTGCATCCCCAAATTCATGCCCAAGCCCGATCCGACCACGCCGACGCCCAATTGGCCCGGCGGCTATCTCTGCCCCTGTCACGGCTCGAAATACGACCTAGCGGGCCGCGTCTTTTCCGGCGTTCCCGCGCCCTACAACCTGCCGGTGCCGCCGTATCATTTTTCCAACGCGGGAACGTTGCGCATCGGCGAGAACCCCAGCGGCGCGAGTTTCGACTTCGAGTCGATCGTTCAGGTGTAAGGACCGGCCGGCGCGCCGCTTGCCCGTCATACGTAAATCACGATCGTGTTCAAGACTGTCGCCGCGGCGGCGAATTCGTCTGATTTGCAACAGGAGGAACGACCATGCCCACGCCGGCGGGAAGCTTCGTCCATTACGAATATATGGCCTCCGACGCGAAGGCCGCTGCAGATTTCTACGCCGGGGTCGTCGGCTGGGCCGCCAGCGACGCCGGCATGCCCGGCTTCCCCTACACGCTCCTTTCCGCCGGGCCGAGGACGGTCGCCGGGCTGATGACGCTGCCCGAGGAGGCGCGCAAGATGGGCGCGCGGCCGGGCTGGATCGGCTATGTCGGCGTGCCCGACGTCGACGCCTTCGCGAAGAAGACCGTCGACGCCGGCGGCAAGGTCTACCGCGCCCCCGCCGACATCCCGACCGTCGGCCGCTTCGCCGTCGTCGGCGATCCCCATGGCGCGGCGTTCGCCATCTTCAAGGGCGAGCCCGCCGAAGACCCGCGCCCGCCGATGGCGGCCAATGCGCCGGGCAATGTCGGCTGGCGCGAGCTGCGCGCCGGCGACCTCGAAAGCGCCTTCGCCTTCTACTCCGGCCTGTTCGGCTGGAAGAAGACGCAGGCGATGGATATGGGGCCGATGGGAATCTATCAGGTGTTCGAGATCGAAGGCGGTCAGGGCGGCGGCGTGGCGACCAAATCGGCTGAGACGCCGGCGCCGTTCTGGCTCTTTTACTTCAATGTCGACGCCATCGACGCGGCGGCCGAGCGCGTCAAATCCGCCGGCGGTCAGATCGTCAACGGCCCGCATCAGGTTCCTGGCGGCGGCTGGGTCGTCCACGCCGTCGATCCCCAAGGCGCGAAGTTCGCGCTCTTGGCGGCCAAACGTTGAGCGGGCGCCCGCACCGCAAGGCGCGCAAAGGCCTTTTGGACCGTATCGTTTCATCCTATGCTGCCTGGAGGGTTTCGCGGAGAGAACGATGAGCAAGGGCAAGCGGCCGACGAAAACGGTCAGTTTCGTCAGCCAGAAGGGCGGCGTCGGCAAGAGCACGCTGGCGCGGCTCTTCGCGGTCGGCGCCGCGCATCGCGGCCACAAGGCCATGCTCGCCGACTTCGATCTCGAGCAGCTCACTTGCGTCGAATGGAACGCGGTTCGCTTACGCGGCGGAATCGAGCCGGAAATCGACGCGCGTTCGTTCAAGAGCTTGAAGAAGCTGCGCAAGAACGACGAGGGGGTCGATTTCATCGTCGCCGACACGCGCGGGCTCGCCGACGACCTGACCAAGGAGCTCGCCGAGGAGAGCGACGTGGTGTTCCTGCCCACGGGAACGTCGATCGACGATCTGCGCCCGACCCTGGCGCTGGCGCGCAAGCTCGCCAAGCGTGGCGCCGAAGGACGCATCGTCCTCGTCCTGTCCAAGATCGGCCGCTCGGAGGCCCAGCTCGCCAAGGCGATCGAGTCGATCGCGGAGGCGGGCTTCGAGCTGCTCGGCGAGCATTGGCCGCTGCGCGACGGCTTCCAGGCCGACCTTGACGCCGGCCGCGCCGGGCGCGAATCGCGCAGTCCGCATTTGCGCGAAACGGCCGAGCGCATGGAGGAGGCGCTGATGAAGCGCGCGCACGAGGCCAAGCCGCGCGCGCCGGCGCAGGCGGATTAGCCGACGATCTCGTTGCCGGCGAAGAACTGCGCGATCTCGACCGCCGCCGTCTCCGGCGCGTCCGAGCCGTGCACGGAATTCTCGCCCATCGACAGCGCGAAATCCTTGCGGATCGTGCCCGCGGCGGCCTTTTCGGGATTGGTCGCGCCCATCACTTCGCGGTAGCGCTGGATCGCGTTGTCGCCTTCGAGCACCTGCACGACGACCGGCGCCGCGATCATCATATCGACCAATTCGCCGAAGAACGGCCGCTCCTTGTGCACGCCGTAGAACGTCTCGGCCTGGTCGCGGGTCATCCGAACGCGCTTCTGCGCGACGATGCGAAGCCCGGCGGCCTCGATCCTGGCGTTGACTGCGCCCGTGAGGTTGCGGCGGGTGACGTCGGGTTTGAGAATCGAAAAAGTCCGTTCGAGGGCCATGGGCGCTTTCTTGAATGGAGGGTTGCGGGAAAGGCGCCGCGCTTATAACGGCGGGCGGCGGGAGCGGCAAGGCGAGGCGCGTGGTCTCGGCTTCGCCGTCGGCCGAACCGGGAGTCGACATATGATTAAGGTGACGCGACTAAGCGGCGACGATCCGCTGGTCCTCGACGTCGTCGTCGGCGAGGCGGGCGGGGCGAGCCGCCATCGCGTGACCCTGACGCGCGCCGATCTCGCGCGGCTCGCCGGCGCCGGCGCCCCCGAGCGCCTAGTCGAAGCCGCGTTCCGCTTCCTCCTGGAGCGCGAGCCGAAGGAATCCATCCTCGCGCGCTTCGACCTCAGCGTGATCGCCCGCTACTTCCCGGAATTTGAGCGCGAACTGCCGCGCTATCTCGCGGACGGCGAATGAGGAAGGCGCCTTGCATTGACGCCTCTCCGCTTTAGATATACGAATGCAACGATGTATATCCAAAGAGGTCTGCCATGCAGGTCGCCAAATGGGGCAACAGCCTCGCCATCCGCATTCCCGCCGCCGTGGCGCAAGCGCTGAAATTGCGCGCGGGCGACGAGATCGAAATCCATGTCGAAGGCGCGCGCCGCTTCGGGCTGGCGCGCAAGCCCAGCCGCGACGATCTTCTCAAGCGCCTGCGGGCGCTACGCGGCCGCCTGCCCGCCGATTTCGTCTTCGACCGGGACGAGGCGAATGCCCGGTGATTTCTTCGACACCAATGTCCTGCTCTACCTCGTCTCCGAAGATGCGAAAAAGGCGGACCGCGCCGAGGCGCTGGTCAGACAAGGCGGCGCGATCAGCGTGCAAGTCCTCAACGAGGCAGCCAACGTCGCGCGCCGCAAGATGGGCATGGATTGGCGAGAGACGCGCGAATTCCTCGGCTCGCTGCGCGGCCTGCTGACCGTTTCGCCGCTGACGGTGGAGACTTACGAACTGGGCCTCGATTTCGCCGAGCGCTACAGGCTCTCGATCTACGACGCGATGATCGCCGCGGCGGCGACGCTCTGCAGTTGCGCGCGGCTTTGGTCGCAGGACATGCAGGACGGCATGCGGATCGGGGAGACGTTGCGGGTGGCCAATCCGTTCCAGTGAGCGGGGAAGGACTTCACCCTTGCCCCGCGCGAACGCCGCTGTCAGTCTGGCCATCGAGGGGAGCGCCTTGGGCGCGGGGCGGCGATGGTCTATTTTTCGAAGCGCGAGGAGGTCGAGCGCTGGCTCGACGCGATCAAACCAGCGCAGCGGCGGCGCGAGGTCGCTATCGCGATGGCGGCGCGCGCGGCGTTGCGCGTCCTGCCGCTGCTGGGCCGAGAACTGACGCACCGGGCGCGGCAGCGCGACGAAATCCTGTCGGCCGTCGCATTGCCATGTTTGCGCGCTACGGGGTTGTCGTGGGCCGGCAGCAAATATCCGACCCACCGCCCCGAGGTCAGCGCCGTCGGTGACGCCGCCGCTGTCGCCGCCCGCGCCGCCGCCGACGCCGCCCGCGCCGTCCGCGTCGCCGCCTTCGCCTCCGCTTACGCCGCCAACGCCGCCGCCGACGCCGCCAACGCCGCCGCCGACACCGCCTACGCCGCCGACGCCTACGCGGACGGCAACGCCGCCGCCGCTGCCACCTATGACGACGGCAGCACCGCCTACGCCAACGCTTTCGCCACCGACGCTGAGCTGATCAACTCCGGCCACGGCGGCGCGGCGCTTGCCGGAATGCCCCTTTGGCTGAACGGCGCGCCGGAGCTGGCGAGCGAAGCTTGGCGGTCATTGAAATCCGCTCTCCTCGCCGCCGACCAGGGCTGGGAAGTCTGGACCGACTGGTACGAGGCGCGGCTCGCCGGCGACGCCGCCCATCCGCCGATCGAGGCGCTCGAAGTCGCCCGCGCGACGATCCCGGACGAAATTTGGCGCCAGGGTCCGGCGGTCGTGAACGCCGACATCAAGCGGCTGATCGATCTTCAGACGCCGAAGAAAATTGTGGTGTCTACTGCCGCGTTTGGCGTCGAGACGCTAGCTTCGGTCGGCGACGTCGTTCCGTCGATTGTCGTGCCCTTGCAGGGCGTTGAAGCGAGAGCTTCGGCCGCAGAAGTCGTTCCAAATCCTGCGTCGCCGCCCGCGGGTTGGATGAACGCCGGCGACGATCCCGCCGTCCAACTAGCCGCCCGAACTCGTCTGCAGGCTAGGGCCGCCTCGGAAACGGCGTTCATTACACAACCTCCGTTTCCCCAGTCTCAAGTTCCGTCAGCAGGCAGCGCCCCGCAGTTGATGGGAGGAACAACCCCGCCACTGAATCTGCCGCCAGTCGAAACGATTCCCTTGCAAGAGCGCGCGGCGACTCAATTCCGCGCGGACGCTCAAGGCCGCATTGACGTCGTCCAAATTCCTCCGTCGAGCGACGAACTTCAGCGTCTCCACTACGACGAGATGCGCCACAAGGCGCTGGCGCTGGTCGCCCTCGGCCAAATGCTCGGCGACCTTGCGTCACCCGCCGATCGCTTCCTCGAAGCCCTGCCGGAGCGCATTGAGGACGCGTCGGTCGACAAGCTCTGGTCGCGCGGCAATACGCTACGTCGACGCCATGACGCGCACGTCCGCGCAATCGAGAACGATCTGGGGCCGAACCCCGCGCGTTTGGATGATCTCGTCGCCGCCACCCTCGGCGATCTTGCCGACAGCTTCAACGTCTACGTCCTCGGCGAACCGCGCGCGCTCGAACTCGACAGCGCCCGGCTCGGCCCTCAGGATCGCGAAGCGGTGCGCAAGGTCGTCGCCCTCGCCGCGCCGATCGCGCGCGCCGCGAGCGAGCCGCAGTCGCCGGCGACGCCGGCCGCGCAAGATGCGCTGGCCGAACAGGTCGGCGCCGCGATCGACGCGCCCAGCGACATCAACGGGGATCAAGCGGCGGAACTCGCGCGCAAGACAACGGGGAATTTCGTCAGCGAATTGCTGCGTCTAGCCTATGCACCGATCGCGAAACTCAAGGCTTTCGCCAAGGACCAAGCGCAGGTCGCGACAAAGGGAATCGTCGACGGGTTTTACCGCGAAGCCGGAAGGAAGATTTTCGACGCAATGCCCGGCACCAGCGGCGCGATGTGGCGAACGATTTCAGACTTCGTCGTCGCCCACGCCGAATCGTTGAAGGATTTCGTCACGGCTCAATTCCACAATCCCACACTCATTGACATCATCGATTGGATCATGAACCTGCGCGATCAATTCTGATTTCTCGATCTGGCGCACGGTCGGTTGGTCGCGATCGCCGCGGCCAATCCAATGCGCGGCGGCGCTCCCGGCTTGTCGGAAGCGCCCGGCCGGAGCAACATGAGGCCGGGATCGGCGGCGCTCTCGGCAACGCCGATCACGTTCGGGTCGAGTTTGCATGCGGGAGAATCAAATGCGCTTGATCGGCTTGGCTGTTCTCTTGACGCTTTTTGGCGGCGCGCAAGCCGTGGCGCAGGTCGTCGCCTTGGGCGACAGTTCCACGAAAGGCTATCAGCTTCCGGAATCCGATGCCTGGCCGGCCAAGCTCGAGGCGTTGCTGCGCCAGCGCGGCGTCAACGTGAGCGTCGCCAATGAGGGCGTCAATGGCGATACGTCTGAGGGTATGTTGAGCCGCCTCGACTCCGCCGTCCCCGAGGGAACGCGCGTCGTGATTTTCGCCTGTTGCGGCAACGACAACAAGGACCAACGTCATTTCGTCGCCGATCACGACGGCAATATGCGCGCGATTTTCAGCCGGCTGCGCGCACGCCGGATCGCCGTCGTCTTCAGCTGGGAGGGGAGTCGAGGCGTGATCAACCCAGCGGACATCGCGATTGCGCGAAGCGCGGGCGCGTCCTTGTGCGGAGGCATTTATCAAGGCGTCTCCCCGGAAGACATCGAGGAATCGAGGGCCGGCCGCCACCCGAATGCGAGGGGGACCGACGTCATCGCCGCGCGAATGCTTCCGTGCGTGATGCGCGCGCTCAAATCGAAGAAAGTATAGAGCGCAGGGAATCGGGCGCGATCGCCCCCCGCTCAACCCTGCCCGCGTTCGCGCCGCAGCTTCGCCCAATAGTCCAGCCGCTTGCGGATTTCCCGCTCGAAGCCGCGTTCGACCGGTTCGTAGAGCTTTCGCCGGCCGAGCGCCTCGGGCCAGTAGTTCTGGCCGCTGAAGGCGTCGGGCTGGTCGTGGTCGTATTGGTAACCCGCGCCGTAGCCTTCGCCGCGCATCAGCTTGGTCGGCGCGTTGAGGATGGTCTTGGGCGGGGTAAGCGATCCCCCGGATTTGGCCAGATCGCGCGCCGCGCTGAAGGCGGTGTAGACGGCGTTGGATTTGGGCGCGGTGGCGACATAGACCACGGCCTCGGCGATCGCCAGCTCGCCCTCCGGGCTGCCGAGAAAGTCATAGGCGTCCTTGGCGGCGTTGGCGACGACGAGCGCCTGCGGATCGGCGAGCCCGATGTCCTCGCTCGCCATGCGCACCACGCGCCGCGCCAGGAACAGCGGGTCTTCGCCCGCGTCGAGCATGCGCGCGAGATAATAGAGCGCGGCATCCGGGTCCGAGCCGCGCACGCATTTGTGCAGCGCCGAGATCAGGTTGTAATGGCCCTCTTGCGCCTTGTCGTAGATCGGCGCACGGCGCTGCACGACGCTCACCAGGCCGGCTGCGTCGAAGGTCTCGCCTTCGCGCGCGGCGCGCCAAACCTCCTCGGCGAGCGTCAGCGCCGCGCGGCCGTCGCCGTCGGCCATGCGCACCAGCGCGGCGCGGGCCTCGCCGTCGAGCGGCAAGGTTTTGCCCACGAGGCTTTCCGCGCGCGCGATCAGCTTTTCGATCGCCGCCTCGTCGAGCGCGCGAAAGACGAGGACGCGCGCGCGCGACAACAGCGCCGCGTTGAGTTCGAACGACGGATTCTCGGTCGTCGCGCCGATCAGCGTGATCGAGCCGTCCTCCATCACCGGCAGGAACGAATCCTGCTGGGCGCGGTTGAAGCGATGGATTTCGTCGACGAACAGCAGCGTCGCGCCGCCCATCGCGCGCCGAGCGCGCGCCGCCTCGAAAATCTTCTTGAGTTCGGCGACGCCGGTATGGATCGCCGACACCTGCACGAATTCGGCTTTCGCCTGCCGGCCGATCAGCCGCGCGACCGTCGTCTTGCCGGAGCCCGGCGGCCCCCAGAAGATCATCGAGCCGAGCGTCGGGGCTTGCAGCATCCGCGTCAGCGCGCTCTCGGGCCCGGTCAGATGCTCCTGCCCCGCGACCTCGGCGAGGCTTTGCGGGCGCAGCCGCTCGGGCAGCGGCGCGGGCGGCGCCAGGGCGCTCAGAATGTCGAGTGGACCGTTCATGACTCACTGTGTCCCGCCGTCCCGATCGTGTCCAGCCTTGCCCGCGAGCCTGGTTTAGAACATTGTGCGCACGTTTCGGATGACGCGAGGAGAGCCCGATGAACGCCCCGTCCAATGCTCTTTCGGGCCTGCCGACGGCCCGGCCCGAAGAGGTCGGCCTTTCCCGCGCCGCGCTGCAGCGTCTCACCGACGCCATGGAGCGGGAAATCGAGGCGGGCCGCGCGCCGGGCGCTTCGATGCTCATCGCGCGGCACGGCAAGGTCGCCTTCTCGCAGTCCGTTGGCGCGCTGCGGCCGGGCGGGCCGCCGATGTCCGCCGACGCGATCTTCCGCATCTATTCCATGACCAAGCCGATCGTCTCGGTGGCGGCGATGACGCTCGTCGAGGAAGGACGGCTGCTGATCTCCGACCCGCTGGCCAAATACATCCCGGCCTTCGCGAAGACGATGGTCGGCGTCGAGGACGGCGACAAGCTCGATCTCGTTCCCACCAAGCGCCCGATCACGATCCAGGACCTGCTGCGCCACACGTCCGGCCTCACCTACGGCTTCACCGGCGCGTCGCAAGTGCAAAAGCTCACCCACGCCGCCGCGCCGATGAGCCAGGACAGAAGCGCGGCCGAACATGTCGAGGCGCTCGCCGCCCTGCCGTTGCAGCATCAGCCCGGCGAGGTCTGGGAATACAGCCACTCGACCGACGTCCTCGGACGCGTCATCGAGATCATCGCCGCACGCAGCCTCGGCGAATTCCTGCGCGAGCGGATTTTCGCGCCGCTCGGCATGGCCGACACGGCGTTCTACACGCCCGATTCGAAGCGCGAGCGCCTCGCGCAGCCCTACTCGTTCGACCTGCTGATCGCGTCCAATATCGACACGATCGAATCGCGCCAACCGCCGCGCTGCGAGATGGGCGGCGGCGGCCTCGTCTCGACGATCGGCGATTACGCGCGCTTTCTCGCCATGGTGAGCGGCGGCGGCGCGTTCAACGGCGGCCGAATTCTCGGCTCGCGAACGCTCGCCTACATGGCGAGCGACCACCTGGGGCCGCATGTCGTCAAGAACCACCCTTTGCTGTGGCCCGGCCATGGGTTCGGCCTCGGCTTCGCGGTGCGGCTCGATGCCGGCATTGCGCCGACGGCGGGCGCCGTCGGCGAATATTTCTGGGGCGGCGTCGCAGGCACCGTGTTCTGGATTTCGCCGCGCGACGCGCTGTTCGCGATTCTGATGGTGCAGGCTCCCGAGTATCGCGAATATTTCCGCCTGCTCTTCCGCAATCTCGTCAACGCGGCGGTCGTTTAGCGTTCGCGAAGCTCACCACACCCCGGTATTGGCCATTGACGCCCAGGGCTCGGCGGGCGCCAGCGCCTCGCCCTTCTGGAGCAACTCGATCGAGATATTGTCGGGGGAGCGGATGAACGCCATGCGGCCGTCTCGCGGCGGACGGTTGATGACGACCCCCGCCTTTTGCAGCCTTTCGCAAGTCGCGTAGATGTCGTCGACGGCATAGGCGAGATGGCCGAAATTGCGCCCGCCCGTGTAGACTTCCGGATCCCAGTTGTAAGTCAGCTCCAGCAGCGGCGCCTGGGTCTTCTTCGCATTCTCGGCGTCATCGGGGGCGGCGAGGAAGACCAGGGTATAGCGGCCCTTCTCGTTGCTCAGCCGCCTCGTCTCGACCAGGCCGAACTTGCCGACGAAAAAGTCCAGCGCCGCCTCGAGATCGCTGACGCGAATCATGGTGTGCAGATATTTCATGGTCATGGGCCCCTCCTGGTTTGCGTCGGCGCGGCCGACGGATCATAAAGCGAAACGCGCTCGCGCGACTTATACATGTCCTTGATGACCCAAGCCTACATGTCCTTGATGACGCAAGCCGGCAAGAACGAAGCCCCCTCGGCGCGGAAGCGGCGCGCCGCGCTCGCCTCCGTCGCGGCGAGCCTCGCCTTGGCGCTGGCCAAGCTCGCGGCGGGGGCCATGTCCGGTTCGCTGGCGCTTCTCTCGGAGGCCGCGCACAACGCCCTCGACGTCGGCGCGAGCGGGCTGACCTATGTCGCCGTGCGCGAGGCCGACAAGCCGGCCGACGAAGACCATCCGTTCGGCCACGCCAAGATCGAGGCGGTCGCGGCGCTCGCGCAGACCGGGTTTCTCATCGTTCTCGCCGTCGCCGTCACCCTCGAGGCGCTGCGCCGCATCGGCGAGACGGCGCCGGCCGTCGACGCCAATCTCCTCGCGTTCGGCGCGATCCTCGTGTCGATCGGCGTGGATCTGGCGCGCTGGCGCGCCCTGGCGCGCGTCGCGCGGGAGACGCAAAGCGACGCGCTCGCGGCGGACGCGCTGCATTTCTCCAGCGATCTCATTTCCTCGATCCTCGTCCTCGTCGGCCTCGCGGCGACGCGCGCGGGCTGGGCGCACGCCGACGCGCTCGCCGCGGTCGGCGTCGCCGCTTTCATCGGCGTCGCCGGCTTTCGCCTGGGGCGGCGCACCGTGGACGCGCTGGTCGACGCCGCGCCCAAGGGCCTGGCGGGCGCCCTGCGCGTCGCGGTGGAGCGCGTGCCCGGCGTCGCGGGAACCGACTTTGTTCGGCTTCGCCGCAACGGCGCGCGCATCGTCGGCGATCTCGGGCTGTTCGTCTCGCGCACCCTGCCGCTGGAGCGTGTCGCCGCAATCAAGGCGGAGGTCGCCGAGGCGATCGCCCGCCGATGGCCTTATGTCTCGCTGACCGTCACCGCCAATCCGCTCGCGCTCGACGACGAGACGGTGCTCGAGCGCGTGCAACTGATCGCGGGCCGACGACGCCTGTTCGTCCATCACGTCGCGGTCCAGAACGTCGGCGAGCGCAAGAGCGTGACGCTCGATCTGGAAGTCGACGGACGCATGAGCCTGGCCGCCGCGCATGAAATCGCGACGCAACTGGAGAACGCCATCCAGGACGAATTGGGAATCGACATCGAGGTCGAGACCCATATCGAACCGATGGAGACCCGCGAGATCGGGGGCCGCGTAGCCGATCCCGCGGCGACGGCGAAAATCGCGGCCGCCCTGGCGCGCAACGCAGCGCGCGGGGGCGTCTTGCGCGACGTCCACGACGTCCGTGTTCGTGAGGCCGAGGGCCGTCATTTCGTGATTTTTCACTGCCGCGTCGATCCCGACGTCACGGTCGAGGCGGCCCATTCCCGGGTCGACGCGCTCGAACGATCGGTGCGCGATGAATTTCCTGACGTCATTCGCATCATCGGCCATGCCGAACCGGGGCGTTGACGACGAAGTCGCCGCCGAAATCGCGCGCGACAATTGGCGCTTCGCCCTAAAGAGTTTATGTTCGCTTCGAACAATTTTATTGATTCGGCGCCGCCATGGAATTCGACAACGAAGCACCGGATTTGCGCAGCGCTCACGTGATCGTGGTCGGCAACGAGAAGGGCGGCGCGGGAAAATCCACGCTGTCGATCCATCTCGCGGTGGCGCTGCTCAAGGCGGGCTACAAGGTCGCCTGCATCGATCTCGACACGCGCCAGCAAACCCTCACGCGCTTCTTCGAGAACCGAAAGTCGTGGTCGGCGAACGCGCCTTGGCCGATCGAACTGCCGCGCCATTGCGCGATGGCCCGCGGACAATCGAACGACGTGCGCGCCAACGAAGCGCATGAGTTCGCGCTATTCGCCGAGGCGATCGGCGCAGTCGAGCATGAATACGAATTCGTCGTGATCGACACGCCGGCGAACGATTCCTATCTCATGCGGCTCGCGCATTCCCTCGCGGACACGTTGGTCTCGCCGCTCAACGACAGCTATATCGACATCGACGTCTTTTCGCGCGTTCATCACGACCGCTCGCAGCGCGGCGCCGTAGCCCATTACGCGGACCTCGTCATGGAGGCGCGGCGCAAGCGCCGCCTCGTCGACAACGGCGTCATCGACTGGGTGATGGTGCGCAACCGCATGGCCTCGATCGCCAGCAACAACGCGCGGCAGATCGCGGTCAGCGTCGCGCGGCTGGCCGCGGAATTGCGTTTTCGCGTCGCCGAAGGCCTGCATGATCGCGTTATCTTCCGCGAATTGTTTCCGATCGGACTGACCGCGCTCGACCCGATCGAGGACGCCGCCGCCGGAGCATTGACGGCTTCGCAGCAAACGGCGCGGCGCGAAATCGAAGGGCTCGTCGCGGCGCTCGATCTGCCCTCGCACGCGCCGGGCGTCGAACACTTGGCCTCGCGCCGCTCCTGGCACGCGCGCGTCGCTCACTATTACCGAGAGGTCGACGCCGTCGACCCGATTTACGGCTGAAGCGCCCCGCGCGGAATTCGGGTGACAAATGAAGACCGCGCTCTGCTTCACGCCCGATCTCGCGTTCTTCCGCCCGGCGGTCCGCGCCGCAGCCTCGCTACTCGCGCAGGGCGACGCCGACGCGTTCGATGTCTTCATCGTCTGCGAGGCCGGCGACGTCGCGCCCGGATTCGACGCGCTCGTTCCCGCCCTGCGCGACAAGATCAAGCTTCTGATCGTCGATTTCTCGCGCTTCGACGGCGGCCTTGCCGGGCGCGGCCGCTTTTCGCGGGCGGTCTTTCGCCGACTGTTCCTCGATCGCATCGTGCCGGAATCCTATTCGCGCATCGTTACGATGGATTCAGACATGCTGGCGACGCGGCCGGGGCTCGCGCGTCTGGGACAAGTCGGTCTCCGGGGCAAGCCGATCGCGGCGGCCTACGACATGATCTATCTCATGGATTTCAGCGACGGCGCCCTCGCGCGCCGATTTCAGGCTTACCGCCGCTCGCTCGGCCTCGACCTCGCGACGCCCTATTTCAACGCCGGCCTCATGGTCGTCGACCGGGCCGCCTGGCGGGCCGCCGAACTCGGCGAGCGCGTCGCGCGCGCACTTCGCGACGAGCCGCAACGATTTCCCTTCATGGAGCAGAGCGCGCTCAACGCCACGCTCGCAGGCGGCTTCGCGCCGCTGTCGCCGCGATGCAATTTCATGGGCGACTTCTTCCTTCTCGATCTCGAGGCGACGATCGCGCCGATCGTGCTGCATTTCGTCAATAGCCCCAAGCCTTGGGAGTATGAACGTTGGCGCGGCGAGACACGCTTCGCCGAAGCCTACCGGAGCTGGTTCGCCGCTTCGCCCTGGCCGGAACTGCCGCGTCGATCCCGACGTCACGGTCGAGGCGGCCCATTCCCGGGTCGACGCGCTCGAACGATCGGTGCGCGATGAATTTCCTGACGTCATTCGCATCATCGGCCATGCCGAACCGGGGCGTTGACGACGAAGTCGCCGCCGAAATCGCGCGCGACAATTGGCGCTTCGCCCTAAAGAGTCTATGTTCGCTTCGAACAATTTTATTGATTCGGCGCCGCCATGGAATTCGACAACGAAGCACCGGATTTGCGCAGCGCTCACGTGATCGTGGTCGGCAACGAGAAGGGCGGCGCGGGAAAATCCACGCTGTCGATCCATCTCGCGGTGGCGCTGCTCAAGGCGGGCTACAAGGTCGCCTGCATCGATCTCGACACGCGCCAGCAAACCCTCACGCGCTTCTTCGAGAACCGAAAGTCGTGGTCGGCGAACGCGCCTTGGCCGATCGAACTGCCGCGCCATTGCGCGATGGCCCGCGGACAATCGAACGACGTGCGCGCCAACGAAGCGCATGAGTTCGCGCTATTCGCCGAGGCGATCGGCGCAGTCGAGCATGAATACGAATTCGTCGTGATCGACACGCCGGCGAACGATTCCTATCTCATGCGGCTCGCGCATTCCCTCGCGGACACGTTGGTCTCGCCGCTCAACGACAGCTATATCGACATCGACGTCTTTTCGCGCGTTCATCACGACCGCTCGCAGCGCGGCGCCGTAGCCCATTACGCGGACCTCGTCATGGAGGCGCGGCGCAAGCGCCGCCTCGTCGACAACGGCGTCATCGACTGGGTGATGGTGCGCAACCGCATGGCCTCGATCGCCAGCAACAACGCGCGGCAGATCGCGGTCAGCGTCGCGCGGCTGGCCGCGGAATTGCGTTTTCGCGTCGCCGAAGGCCTGCATGATCGCGTTATCTTCCGCGAATTGTTTCCGATCGGACTGACCGCGCTCGACCCGATCGAGGACGCCGCCGCCGGAGCATTGACGGCTTCGCAGCAAACGGCGCGGCGCGAAATCGAAGGGCTCGTCGCGGCGCTCGATCTGCCCTCGCACGCGCCGGGCGTCGAACACTTGGCCTCGCGCCGCTCCTGGCACGCGCGCGTCGCTCACTATTACCGAGAGGTCGACGCCGTCGACCCGATTTACGGCTGAAGCGCCCCGCGCGGAATTCGGGTGACAAATGAAGACCGCGCTCTGCTTCACGCCCGATCTCGCGTTCTTCCGCCCGGCGGTCCGCGCCGCAGCCTCGCTACTCGCGCAGGGCGACGCCGACGCGTTCGATGTCTTCATCGTCTGCGAGGCCGGCGACGTCGCGCCCGGATTCGACGCGCTCGTTCCCGCCCTGCGCGACAAGATCAAGCTTCTGATCGTCGATTTCTCGCGCTTCGACGGCGGCCTTGCCGGGCGCGGCCGCTTTTCGCGGGCGGTCTTTCGCCGACTGTTCCTCGATCGCATCGTGCCGGAATCCTATTCGCGCATCGTTACGATGGATTCAGACATGCTGGCGACGCGGCCGGGGCTCGCGCGTCTGGGACAAGTCGGTCTCCGGGGCAAGCCGATCGCGGCGGCCTACGACATGATCTATCTCATGGATTTCAGCGACGGCGCCCTCGCGCGCCGATTTCAGGCTTACCGCCGCTCGCTCGGCCTCGACCTCGCGACGCCCTATTTCAACGCCGGCCTCATGGTCGTCGACCGGGCCGCCTGGCGGGCCGCCGAACTCGGCGAGCGCGTCGCGCGCGCACTTCGCGACGAGCCGCAACGATTTCCCTTCATGGAGCAGAGCGCGCTCAACGCCACGCTCGCAGGCGGCTTCGCGCCGCTGTCGCCGCGATGCAATTTCATGGGCGACTTTTTCCTTCTCGATCTCGAGGCGACGATCGCGCCGATCGTGCTGCATTTCGTCAATAGCCCCAAGCCCTGGGAGTATGAACGTTGGCGCGGCGAGACACGCTTCGCCGAATCCTACCGGAGCTGGTTCGCCGCTTCGCCCTGGCCGGACTGGTCGTCGCCCGCGCCGGCCGGGCGCGCTCATAAGCCGCGCAAGACCGCGGCGCGCCGCCAATTCGCCGAACGGCTGACGGCGTTCCTGGCCACGCAGCGTTTCGTCGACGATTAACGAATTATTGTCGATTTCTCGCATTGGCGACAAAGCGTTAGGGTTAATCCGAAATTAACATATCTCAGCGAAGTTTCCCTTAGGTGCTTCGGCGTGTCGCGCCCGGAGAACCGGCTTTGACGGGGAACGAATTGATGAAATCAATCGCCGCCGCCGCTCTCGCCGGCATCGCGATGGCGTCGACGCCTTCGCTGGCCGCGGACCTCTTCGGGACCGCCCCGCCCCCGATGTCGTTTCCGGCCGAGAACGGGCCGGCGGTCGAGGTCGGCTCGAACTGGTACTTGCGCGGCGATATCGGCTTGAGCCTCGACCCGGCCGCGACCTTTTCGCTCGCAAGTGTTTCCACCCCGGGGCCGGGCGTCGGGATCCTGCCGTTCACGAGTTCGGTCGGCTCATCGAGCGATCGAGAAGACTTTGCCGCCGATATCGGCGTCGGCTACCGCTTCAACAATTGGCTGCGCTTCGAAGGGACTTACGAATACCGCACCGGCCCGGCGGGCTCCAACGCGAATTCGGTCATCTGCCCGACCACGCTCGTCGCGAGCCCAGCCGGCAGTCCCACTCCGACTGGCTATCTCTACGACACGACCAGCACCTGCACCGGCAGTTTGAGCCTGCGCCAGCGCAATTCGACGGCGCTGGCAAGCGCTTATCTCGACCTCGGCAATTATTGGGGCGTGACCCCTTACGTCGGCGCGGGCGGCGGCCTCAACGCCAACATGATCGACGGCAACGTCGCCTACGCCGTCGACGCCACCGGCACGCCCTACAGCGCCAATCTCAGCGCGCCGTCGGGCGCCGGGACGACGCCAAAGGTGTGGGTCAATTCCATCGGGACCCCCCTCCCGACGCAGCCGAACATCGGCTTCACCAATCAAGTCTGGAACCATTCGATTAAAACGACGAAATACAGCATGGCCTGGGCGCTGATGGCCGGCGTCGGCATTCAACTCTCGCCCAGCGCGACGCTCGACATCGGCTACCGCTATCTCAACGCCGGAACGACCTCGATCCCGATCACCACACAAACCGGCGCGACGGTCAGGCAGCCCAACGTCTCGCAGGACATCCGCGTCGGCATCCGCTACATGGCGGATTAGCGCCGCCGGCCCTTCTCTTGGCGCGGGTCGGGGATTAAGCTCCCCATCCTCCCGTCCTCTCCCCGAGAAGCGCCGGCCCGAATGTTCAGCCAACTCATGCGCTCGCGCCGCTTCGCGCCGCTTTTTTGGTGCCAGTTCTTTTCCGCGTTCAACGACAACTTCGTTCGCCAGATGCTGGCGATGCTCATCCTTTTTCGCTTCGGCGCCGATGACGCCGGCGCGAAGGTCTCGCTCGCCGTCGCGATTTTCGTGCTGCCCTCGATCCCGCTGTCGCCGCTCGGCGGCGAGATCGCCGACGCTCACGACAAGGCCGCCGTCGCCAGGCGGCTCAAGTTCGTCGAGATCTTCGTGCAATTGGTCGCGGCGGCGGGTTTCTATTTCTCCTCGCTCGAATTGCTTTACGCGGCGCTGTTCGGGCTCGGCTGCATCTCCGCGCTGTTCGGGCCGATCAAATACGGCATTCTTCCCGATCACTTGAAGGCCGAGGAGCTGATCTCCGGCAACGCGCTCGTCGAGGGCGCGACATTCGCCGCGATCATCTGCGGTCTCGTCGTCGGCGGCTATGCGGCGGCGGAAGGGCGCGCGGCCTGGACGGTCGTCGCCCAACTCGTAGTCGTCGCGGCGGCCTGCTACGGCGCGTCCTTGTTCATTCCGGCGACCGGCGTCGGCGCGCCGAACCTCAGGATCGACTTCAATCTCTGGACGGCGACGCGTTCGATCCTTCGCGAACTCAGGGCCGACGACCGTCAATGGGTCGGCGCGATCGCGGTGAGCTGGTTTTGGATGGTCGGCGCGATCACGCTGTCCCTGGTGCCGGTCATCATCAAATCGCGCATCGGCGGCGGCGTCGAAGTCGAGACCGCGGTCAATCTCTTCTTCGCCATCGGCATCGCCGCGGGATCGCTGCTCGCCGCAGTCCTGGCGCACGGGCGCATCCAGCTCGCGCCGGCGCCGTTCCTGCTGCTGATCATGGCCGGGTTCGCCATCGCTCTCGGCTTGCAGACGGACGCGCTGCCCCCGGCCGACGCGGAGGTCGGCCTGATCGACTTTTTCGGCGGCGCGGCCGGGCGCCGCCTCGTGGTCGAGCTGCTCGGCTATTCCTGCGCCGCCGGCCTGTTCGTCGTGCCGATTTTCGCCGCCGTGCAGACCTGGGCGAGCGAGGACCGGCGCGCGCGCGTCATCGGCGCCGTCAACACCTTGAATTCCATCTACATGGTCGCCGGATCGCTCGCCACGACGCTGCTGCTGAAGCTGACCGGCCTCAGCGAATCGATGGCCATGGTCCTGCTCGGGCTCGCCAACGTCGTCGCGGCGATCTATCTCTTCCGCCGCCTGCCCGCCAATTTTCTTAGCTTCGCCTTACGCGCGCTGTGGCGCCTCGCGTTTCGGCTCGAGGTCGTCGGCCTGGAAAATCTTCCCAAGCCCGGCGAGCGAAGCGTCATCGCGGTCAATGACGTCTCCTTTCTCGATGCGCCGATCGTCCTGTCGCTGCTCGACGGCGCGCCCATTTTCGCCATCGACGCAGGGATGGCCAAGCGCTGGTCGATCAAGCCGTTTCTGAAACTGTGCGACGCGCGCCCGCTGGACCCGGCGCGCCCGCTGGCGACGCGCGCGCTCATTAAGGAAATCAAGAGCGGCAAGCGGGTCGTGATCTTTCCCGAGGGACGCGGCGCCGTCACCAGCTCGCTGATAAGGACCATTGGCGGCGCGGCGATGATCGCCGACAAGGCCGAGGCTTGGGTGACGCCCGTGCGGGTCGACGGACCGGACCGCACGCCGTTCTCGCGCCTCCGCGCGGGGCAGATCCGCCGCCGCTGGTTCCCCAAGACGACGGTGACGTTCCTGCCGCCGCGCAGGATAGAGGTCGATCCGGCCCTGAGCGGCCGCGCGCGCCGGCGCGCGGCGGGCGCGGCGCTTTACGACATCATGTCCGACCTCGTGTTCGCCACGACGAACTATCAGCGCACGCTCTTTGAGGCCTTCGAGGACGGCGCGCGGGAGCGCTGGGGCGGTTGGGTGATCCTCGAGGACCCGATCGGCGGGCCGCTTAAGCAGCGGCGTTTTCGCCTTGGCGTCGCCTTGCTCGCGCGCAAGATCCTCGCGCGCACCTCGGTGGGCCAAACGGTCGGCCTCATGCTGCCCAACGCCAGCGGCGCGGCGGCCGCCTTCATGGCGGTGCAGGCGGCCGGCCGGGTCGCCGCGATGTTGAACTTCACCTCGGGCCCCTTCAATCTGATCGCCGCGTGCCGTACCGCGAGAATCCATCTCGTTCTCTCCTCGAGGGCCTTTGTCGAGAAGGGAAACCTGGAAGACATCGTCCGGCAAATGGAGCCGCACGTCCGCTTCGTCTGGCTCGAGGACTTGCGCGACAGCGCGACCCTTCTCGACAAGGCGCGCGCCCTTCTCGACCAGGGCCGTGCCTTCGCGCCGCGCCGGCCCAGCGACTCCGCCGTCGTTCTCTTCACCTCCGGATCGGAAGGCATGCCCAAAGGGGTCGTGCTCACTCACGCCAACCTTCTCGCCAATATCGCGCAGATCACCGCGCGCTTCGATTTCAGCTCGGCGGACGTCGTGTTCAACCCGCTGCCGATTTTCCACGCCTTCGGCCTGACCGGCGGATTGCTGCTGGCGCTGATGAGCGGACTGAAGGTCTATCTCTATCCGACCCCGCTGCACTATCGGGAGATTCCGGAGCTGGTCCACAGCGTCGGCGCCACCGCGCTTTTCGGCACCGACACGTTCCTGGCGGGCTACGCCCGCCACGCCAACGCACACGACTTCCGCGCGTTGCGCTATCTCGTCTGCGGCGCCGAACCGGTGAAGGCGGAGACGCGTCGGATCTACATGGAGAAATTCGGTCTTCGCATTCTCGAAGGCTACGGCGTCACCGAAGCCTCGCCCGTGCTCGCGGTCAACACGCCGATGTTCAATCGCAGCGGATCGGTCGGACGCCTGCTGCCCGCCGTAAAGTCCCGCCTCGAACCCATCCCCGGCATAGAGGAGGGCGGCCGGTTGTATGTGCGCGGGCCCAATATCATGGCCGGCTATTACCGCGCCGACAATCCCGGCGAGATCGAGGCGCCGCCGCTCGGCTGGCACGACACCGGCGACATCGTCGCGATCGATCGCGACGGTTACGTTTGGATCAAGGGACGAGCCAAGCGCTTCGCCAATATCGCGGGCGAAATGGTCTCCCTCGCCGCGATCGAAGACCTCGCCTTCGACCTGTGGCCGGGCCATCCTCCCGTCGTCGTCGCGGCGCCCGATCCCAAGAAGGGCGAACGCATCATCATGGCGACGACGAAGCCCGGCGCGACGCGCGCGGAAGCGCAGGCATGGATGAAAAGCAAAGGCGCGTCGGAAATCATGACGCCCGCGGCGGTCCTCGTCCTCGACGCCTTGCCCCTGCTCGGCTCGGGCAAGGTCGACTATGTCCAACTGGCGAAGATCGTGCGCGAGGAGCTGGAGCGAAGCGCAAGGCCAGGGGGATAGGCGAGGGGTTGGAGCGCTACGCGACGGCCGCGAGCGCGAGGGCGCGAGGGCTGCGCGCGGATTTGGGCAGGCTCACCAGCACGACCGTGCCCTCGCCCAGTTTCGAGGTGATGCGCAGCGCGCCGCCGTGCAATTCGACGAGCGAATTGGCGATCGCGAGGCCGAGCCCCGAACCCTTCATGCCGTTGGCCATGGTCGTGTCGGCCTGCTCGAAGGGACGGCCCAGCCGCGAAACGTCCTCGCTCGCAATGCCGGGCCCGGCGTCCTCGACGTAGAAATAGATCTGATCGGTGAAGGCTTGCGCGCCGATCGTCACGACGCCGCCCTCGGGCGAGAATTTCACGGCGTTGCGCAGCAACGTGATGAGGATCCTCTCGACCGCGGCCGGATCGGCGTCGAGCGTATCGGCGCCGTTCACCTCGATCTCGATGCTCACGCGTTTCTCGCGAGCGGTCGGGGCGACGTCGAGAACGGCCTTGTTGACCGCCTTTTCGACCTTGAATTGGGCATGTTTCAGGCGGATGCGCCCGGATTCGAGGCGCGACATATCCAGCACGTCGGAAAACACGTTGAGCAGATATTGCCCGCTCGAAAGAATGTGCGAGCAGTAATCGCGGTATTTTTCCGATCCGAGCGGGCCGAAAGTCTCGCCCTCCATCAACTGCGAGAAGCCGATAATCGCATTGAGCGGCGTACGCAATTCGTGGCTCATATTGGCGAGAAACTCGGCCTTGGCGCGATTGGCCATTTCCGCTTGCGCCTTCTGCTCGTGATAACGCTCGGCCAGATCGGCCAATTGTTGGGCCTGCGCCTCGAGCGATCGGCGCGACTGGCGCAGCTGGGCGACCGTGGCGAGCAACAGCTGTTCGGATTTGACCAGTTGCTGTTCGTGCTCTTTGAGGGCGGTGATGTCCGTGCCGACGGAAACATAGCCGCCGTCGCGCGTTCGCCGCTCGTTGACCTGCAGCCAACGCCCATCAGCCAGACGCGCCTCGTAAGTCTTGGCGCGGCCGTCGCCGGGCGCCGGCTCGCCGGGATCGACCACCGTTTCCCGGTCCACGAGCGGCGCGGCGCCCAGCGCCGCAAGGTCGGAATAGGCCGCTCCCGCTCGGATCGCTTCGCCCGGCAGATTGTGCAGCCGTTGATACTTCGAATTGCACAGCACCAGGCGATTGGAGGCGTCCCACAGCACGAACGCCTCGGAAATCGCCTCGATCGCCTCGCGCAGCCGCTGGTCCGCCGTCGCGGACATCTCGGCTTCGCGCTTTTGGTCGGAGATATCCACGGCGATGCCGACGAGGCGGCAGGCTCCGGTCGCGGGATCCTCGACGAGTTCTGCGCGCTTTCGCAGCCAAACCCACTCGCCGCTCCGCTTACGCATCCGGAATTCGAGGTCGACGGACGACAACCGCGCCTCCAGCGCGCGATTGGCGATTGCCGCCAGAGCCTCGTCGTCGGGGTGGATCATCGCCTGTAGGTCGCCGATCGACAGATTGCGCGAGCACGGTTGCAAGTCGAGCATTTCGAACATCGATTTCGACCATGCGACATGGCCTCGCGCCAAATCCCAATTCCACAGGCCGCAACGACCGCGGTTGAGCGCGAGATCGACGTGAGCCCGCGCGGTCGCCTCGGCGCGGGCGCGCAAGCGCGCGCCTCGCAATTGCAGCATGTAAGCCCCAATCGCGCCGGTCAGGACTATGGCGGTCGATCCCAGCAGCAGGATCATCACCAGCGCCGATTGGCGCCAGGGCGCGAGCATTTCGCTCACAGGCATGGCGAACTCGACCTGTCCGGAGGTCGAGCGCAGATTGCGCACGGCGGCGAATTCGTCTTCGCCGTCCGCCGTTTCGACGCGCATCGCGCCCGCTTTCTCCGCCAGGATCGTCAGGGGCTCGTCGGCGCCGAGCAGGCTCGTCAGCGTCGCGTTCCCTTGCCTTCGCGGGGGCTCGCTGGCGATCACGAGACCGCTCGCGTCGGTCAGCAGAACTTCGCTCGGCCGCAAGTCCGGATTGGCGGCCAGGACCGCGCGGAGAACTTCGGCGGGCGCGAGCGCCGGCGAGGCGGCCAGCGCCTCGTCGAGGCCGCGGGCGAGCGCCGCGGCGCGTAAGTCGAGTTCGACGGCGGCCGCCGTCAGCGCGCGCTCGCGCTGCACGCGTAAATGTTGGAACGTGAGCGTAGCCACCGCGATGAGAAAGAGCGCGGCGGCGATCGGCGGAAATGCGGGAAGCCAGGCCTTGGCCGCGCCCCTCGAGCCGCTGGCCGCTTCGCCTCGCGCCGACGCCCGAGCGTCGGCATGGTTTGGCCATGGTCGCGACTCCTCGACTGCCGCGTTCGCACGCGTCATCGCAAACCCCCAATATTCCTGTCGCAGTGAGATCGGGCGAACTGCCGCAACGGCCCGAATCAGCACGATAAGAATCTTTGTGAGAATCTTTGTCCAGACCTTAATGAATCGTTGACGGGATTTTTTTTGGGCCGGCGGCGGCGCCGACTCGCCCGGTGGCGAAAGCGGGCTCCGCGACCAGGGAGCCGCGAGTCCGCGTCACGTTTCTCGGCGGAGCCGGGCGAGGCCGAAAAGCCGGCTGCCGCCTTTCCCCGACGCGCTCGACGCCAAGTCTCGCAAAGAGCGAATCGTCGCTCTTCGCCAGTTCCGCGCTCGCCCAATTTCGTGGGTCAAGGCCTAGGGGATGCGGACTTAGCCGAGCGAGCGGGTGACGATGTCGCGCACGTCGGTCGAGAGGGTCGGCTGGCCGATGATGCGCCGCAATGCGGATTCGGCCTTGGCCTGACGAACCGCTTCGAGCGATCGCCAGGACCGCAGCGCGGTCAGCAGGCGGGCGGCGATTTGCGGGTTGGTCGGATCGATGGTCAGCACGATCTCGCAAAGCAGGTCGAAACCCGCGCCGTCGGCCCGGTTGAACTGCGTCGCGTTGGCGGTGAAACCGCCGATCAGCGCCCGCACGCGGTTGGGATTGCTCAGCGAGAACGCATGGTGCGTCATCAGAGCGCGCACGCGCTCCAGCGTCCCCGATTCCGGGATCTGCGCCTGCAAGGCGAACCATTTGTCGAGAATGAGCGGTTCCGCCGAGAAGCGGCGCGCAAAGGCTTCGAACGCGCGCTCGCGCAGCGGGCCGGGAATGGTCGCGATCGAGGCGAGCGCGCCGAGCCGCGCGGTCATGTTGTCGGCCTCGGAGAACTGACGATGCGCGCGAGCGCCGCCTTCGATTGCGTTCCCTGCGACATACATAGCCAGCGCGCCGTTGCGCAAGGCGCGGCGGCCGGCGCTCGTCGCGTCGGGGCTGAAGGCGGCGGATTCGGCCATGGCGTCGTGCAGCGCGATCAGGTTCGCGGCGTGCGTGCGCCCTAGCGCGCCGCGCAGATCTTCGCGGGCGCGGAAGATCGCGTCGGGATCGACGTTCACGGCCATTTCGCGCGCGATGTCGGCTTCGCTGGGCAAGCTGAGCGCCTGCGCCGCGAAAGCCGGGTCGATGCGTCCACTCAATGCGTCCGCAACGACCGAGCCATAGGCGTCGACAAAGGCCGTCTCGGCCGTCGGGGCGCTCCCCGAGCGGATATCCGAGACGGAGCGCAACAGCAAACGCGTCGCCAAATTCTGCAACGCCTGCCAACGATTGAAACTGTCGCGATCATGCTTGAGCAGTGTGATGAGATCGTCTTCGCCGAGGTCGTCGACGACGCGCACGGGCGCCGAAAAGCCGCGCAGGAACGAGAGCGCCGGCCGCCGCGAAACGCCGGTGAATTCAAGGGTCCGGCGCGCGCCCTCGAGCGCGAAGACCCCCGAACGCAATTCGGCGGGGCTCGCGTCGGCCGAAACGAGCTCGACCTCCGCTCCCTCGGGGTCGACGAGACCGAGCGCGATCGGCATCGTCATCGGTGATTTTTCCGGCTGGCCCGGCGTGGGCGCGAGGGACTGCGCGATCTCGACGCGGAACGCGCCGCGCGGAGCGTCGTAGGCGGTGCGAAGGGTCAGAAGCGGCGTGCCGGCCTGAGCATACCAGAGCTTGAATGCGGCGAGGTCGCGCCCCGAGCTTTCGGCGAAGCAAGACAGAAAATCTTCGACCGTCGCCGCCGTTCCATCGAAGCGCTGGAAATAAAGGTCCATTCCCGCGCGGAAGGCTTCGGCGCCGATCAGCAGCTTGAGCATGCGAATGACTTCGGCGCCCTTCTGATAGACCGTCGCCGTGTAGAAGTTGTTGATTTCGTGGTAGACCGCCGGGCGCACGGGATGCGCGAGCGGCCCGGCGTCCTCGGGAAATTGCGACGCCTTCAATCCGCGCACGTCGGCGATGCGCTTGACCGGCGCCGAGCGCTGGTCGGCGGAGAATTCCTGATCGCGAAAGACGGTCAGACCCTCTTTGAGGCACAGCTGGAACCAATCGCGGCAGGTGATGCGATTGCCTGTCCAGTTATGAAAATATTCGTGAGCGATGACGCCCTCGATGCTAGCGTAATCGTCGTCGGTCGCGGTCTCCGGCGAAGCCAGCACATATTTGTCGTTGAAGACGTTGAGGCCCTTGTTCTCCATCGCGCCCATGTTGAAGTCGGACACGGCGACGATGTTGAAGCGGTCGAGGTCGTATTCGCGCCCGAAGGCGCGCTCGTCCCACGCCATCGAACGCTTCAGCGCATCCATCGCATAGGATGCGCGCTCCTCGCGTCCGCGTTCGACGCAGATGCCGAGCGCCACCCGTCGCCCGGACATCGTGACGAACGAATCGGCGACATGGGCGAGATCGCCGGCCACGAGCGCGAAGAGATAGCAGGGCTTCTTGAACGGATCGCTCCAAACCGCCCAATGCCGGCCTTCTTCAGCTTCGCCGGCGCTTTCGAGATTGCCGTTGGAAAGCAGCACCGGCGCCTCCGCTTTGTTCGCTTCGAGGCGCACGCGATAGGTCGAGAGAACGTCCGGCCGGTCGAGAAAATAGGCGATGCGGCGAAAGCCTTCGGCCTCGCACTGCGTGCAATAGGCCGAGCCGGAACGATAAAGGCCCATCAGCTTGGTGTTGCCCGTCGGATCGAGTCGCGTTTCGATGCGCAACGTGAAGGCGCGGCGCGGCGGATTGAGCAGGACGAACGCCGACGGACTGACCTCGTAGGCGGACGGCTCGAGCGCCGCGTTGTCGAGCATTGCGCCGACAAAATGCAGTTCATCGCCGTCGAGCGCCAATGCGGCGCCGGGGCGGCCCTGCGGATTGGGCCGCATCGTCAAGACGGCGACGACGCGCGTCGCGTTGCGGTCGAGCGAAATATCGAGATCGACGGAGTCGACGAGATAATCGGGGGCGCGGTAGTCTTCGAGGCGTACGGGCTGTCCAACGGAAGTGCGCATCCAGGCGGCCTTTCGATAATTTCGGCGACGGCAGGTGGGACGCCGACCGTGAATTCCCGCCCCGCGCATCCCCCGTCCCAAGTCGCCGCGGCTTCAAATCGCCGCCGCGCGTGCGCCCGCCGAGGTAGCGGCCAGACCGCGCCGGCGCAAGGCCTTTTGCAATTCGATCGAGGGCGGCCGCCCGCTTGTGAAGATCGCGGGCGAAACGGCCCGCGGGTCGCGCGGCGCGC
This sequence comes from uncultured Alphaproteobacteria bacterium, assembly GCA_963842835.1. Taxonomy (GTDB): domain Bacteria; phylum Pseudomonadota; class Alphaproteobacteria; order Rhizobiales; family Beijerinckiaceae; genus Roseiarcus. The sequence goes on from CAWJIB010000007.1 coordinate 25,462, forward strand.
CGGGCTCGCCCAGGAGAGCGTCGACGCGGCGGGCGATGGCCGGCGCAGGATCGACGAATTCAACCGGCCAGGGCGCGAGGCGGACGAAATGCTCCATGAGCAGGGGAAAATGCGTGCAGGCGAGAACCACTTGATCGGTGCGGCGACCGCCGCGGTCGACAAAGCAGGGCGCCATTTCGCGCGCGACCTCGGCGTCGTCGATCGCCTCGCCGCGCAAAAAAAGCTCCGCCAGACCGGCGAGGCGCGCCGATCCGACCAGCGTCACTTCGCAATCCCCGGCGAAATCGCGCACCAACGCGCGCGTGTAATCGCGCGCGACCGTCCCCGGGGTCGCCAGCACGCTGACGAGACGCGTCAGCGAGGCTTCCGCCGCCGGCTTGATCGCCGGCACCGTGCCGACGAAGGGCAGGTCCGGAAATGCGGCCCGCAGCGGCGGCAAGACCAGCGTCGAGGCGGTGTTGCAGGCGATCACCGCGAGGTCGGGCGCATGGCGCTCGATCAGCGACGCCATCACCGAGCCGACGCGCGCCACGAGCGCCGCCTCGTCGAGCGCCCCATAGGGAAAGAACGCGTCGTCGGCCGCGTAGATCAGTTCGGCGTCCGGCCGCTGCCGCGCGATGCCGGCGAGCACGGTCAGGCCGCCGAGGCCGGAATCGAAAATCAGAACCCGCGCGCTGCGCGGCGCGCCCCGGGCGTTCATGGGCGGCACGTTCATGGGCGGCAGACGATCTTCACGACCGACGCGCGCCTCTCGCGCGCGATCTCGCCGGCGTCCAGAGCGGGGGCTTCAGCCGGCGCCTCGGCGCCCGTCTGCCCGAGAAAGCTCTTGATCGCGTCAAGCGGGATCAAGGCGTGCGGCTCGACCAGCACGACCCCGGCGACGCGCGCAGGTTCGCCCTTGATCGGCGCGACGAGCGCTTCCAGCGCGCCCTTGCGATCGAAAACCGGCGCGCCGCTCGCGCTTTTCGCCAGCGCCGCGAGAATCGCCTGCCGCCCCTCGCCGGCCGGCGTCGGCGTCGCGGCGCTCGCCTCGAGCGTGGTCTTCCCTGGCGTCGCTGCGGGCTCGAAGCTGAGCACGAGAAGCTCGGCGGACCCGGCGCCGTAGCTCGGCGGCGGCGCGCCCGCGCCAAAATCGCCGGCGAGCAGCAACAGCCCGGTCGCGGCGTCGGCGCGCAGGCTTTTGGCCGCCTTGCCGTCGACCGTCGGATTGGCGCAATCGGCCTCGCCGATCGCGGTCAGCGCCTGGCCGGGGGCGACGATCAGGCCGGTCGCCGTCGTTTCGGGCGCGCTCGGCGGCGCCTTGACGCTCGAGGCCGCGGTCGCGCTCGGCGGCGCTGGCTGGGCGACCGGGTTCGCCGAGGCGACTTTCACGATGTCGCGCCACGTGAGGCTCGACGTGGCCCGCGCGGCCGCCGTGTCGAGGCTCGCCGCCGACGACGAAAACGGCTCGAAGGAATTGGCGATCGCCAGGGTGATTTTGTCGAAGTCGGCCGCCAGCGCGCTCGGGTAGGAAAACGTGAACCCGCGCAGCGAAGCCCCGTCGGGCCAGTTCGCCGGCGCGTTGGCGAAGCGCGAATAGAACTTTCGCCCGGCCTCTTCACCCGCCATGACGAAGAATTCGTCCGCCTTCATCGCTTTATAGGAAATCCTACGCCCACCGGCCTCGGAGGTCAGTTTCGCATAGAGGGCCGCGAGGCCAGCGTCCGCGCCGGTGCGGACCTGTAGCGCCAAAGTCACGCTGCCGTCCCCTTTTTCGATCACGACGTCCCCGCCGACCATCGCGAGCTTGTCGAGAATTTTCAGCGGCGCGCCGATGCGGACGCCGGAGCGCCGCTCGTCGATGAGTTCAAACCCGACCGCCGTCCGCGCCTTCTGCGCGGCGGCCTTCAACGCGGCCAGTTGCGGCGCGGAAACCATTCCGTCGGCCGTCGCGTTGACGCTGGCCTGATAGGCGAGGATGGAATCGCGCGTGCGCTTGCCGAAGGCGCCGTCGACCGCGCCGTTGTAGAGGCCGAGCCAGCCGAGCGCATCCTGAACCGCCTTGCGATCGGCTTCCGGCATCGCCAGGAAGGCGCCTTTTTGCGCTTCCATCCGCGCATCGACGGCCGACTGCGGCGATTGCGCGGCGTTCTGGGCGAGAGCCGAACTATGCGCTGCGCAGGCCGCCAGCAGGCCGAGGAGCGCGCCTGCCAAAAAGCGACATTTTGTCATTCCCCACTCCCTCCGCCACGCGGCGCCATGCTAGCATCCGCCATTGCGTAAGGACACCGTCGTCAAACTCCTTTACCGTCTGACGCGCCGAACACGACCGCAGGCCCGCCAGCCGGCCGCCTTGCAAAATAAGGGTCGAGACATGCTCCACGCCATTCGCAATTTTCTCGCGCTCGCGCTGCTGATCGCCGCTGGAGCCGCCCTCGCGGCCGAGATCAAGCCCTATGTGCGGGAAGACCTCGCCAGCGACGTCGTGAGGCTCGCCGAGACCCTGCGCAAGGAGACGGCGCAGATCGGCGCGATGATCAAGGGAAAGAGCGCTGAGCAATTGCGCAAGGACGCGGCCGCCGCCGTCGGCGCCGGCAATTACAAGAACGCGAGCGCGTTCCTCGGCGCGGCGGTCGCCAGCGCCCCGAAGGACCCCGTCTCGTGGCTGGCGCTCGCCCGGCTCGGCGCGCAGGCGGACGACGCGCAGGCGGACGGCCGCTACGATTTCGTTCAACGCGGCCAGACCGCGGCTTACGCGGCCTATCAGCGCGCCAGCGGCGCCCCGCAACAGGCCGAAGCCCTCGCGCTGCTCGGCAATCTCTTCGCCCGCCAAGAGATGTGGCGCCCGGCCCTCGACGCCTATCGCGCCAGCCTCGACCGGCGCGACGACGAAGACACGCGCAAGATCTACGAGGACATGCGCGAAAAGCACGGCTTCCGCATCCTCGACTATAAGGTCGACAACGAATCCTCGGCGCCGCGCGTTTGCTTCAACTTCTCCGAGTCGCTCGCGCGCAAGACGGATTTTTCGCCCTACGTCGCCGTCGCCGGCGCCGCCAATTCGGCCATTTCCACCGAGGATCAGCAGATCTGCGTCGAAGGCCTCAAGCACGGCGAGCGCTATGCGATCGTCATCCGCGAGGGCCTGCCGTCGGCGGTCGGCGAGTCGCTGCTCAAATCGGCCGATTATGAAATCTACGTGCGCGACCGTTCGCCGCAGGCCCATTTCGCCGGGAAGGCCTATGTGCTGCCGCGCCAGGGCCAGCTCGGCGCGCCGCTGACCACCGTCAACACGTCGAAGGTCGGAATCGACGTCTACCGGATCGGCGACCGCAATTTGCTCGCCCAGACCTCGCGCGACGATTTCCTCAAGCCGATCACCCCCTCGCGGGCCGGCGAGATCGAGTCGCAGGACGGCGTGAAGGTGTGGAGCGGCTCGATGGACGTCGCCTCGGAACTCAACAAGGAGGTCGTCACCGATTTTCCGCTTCTTGAGGCGGTCGGCAAATTGCAGCCCGGCGTCTATCTCGTCACGGCTCGGCCCTGGAAGGGCGCGAAGGCGCCGAGCGGCGCATCCTTCGACGAAGGCGACAATTCGGCGGTGGCGACGCAGTGGATGGTCGTCTCCGACCTCGGCCTCACCACGATCTCGGGCGACGACGGGGTCCACGCGTCCGTGCGCTCGCTCGCCAGCGCCGCCCCGCTCGCCGGCGTCGAAGTCCGCCTCGTCGCGCGCAACAACGAAGTGCTGGCGAGCAAGACGACGGGGGCGGACGGGCGCGTCGATTTCGACCCCGGCCTGTCGCGCGGGACGGGCGGTTCGGCGCCGGGCCTGCTCGTCGCGACGCTCGGCGACGATTACGGCTTCCTCAATCTGACGCAGAACGCTTTCGATCTGACCGATCGCGGCGTCAGCGGGCGCGAAGCGCCCGGCGCGCTCGACGCGTTCCTCTATACCGAGCGCGGCGTCTATCGCTCCGGCGAGACGGTGTTCGTCACCGCCCTGCTGCGCGACGGCAAGGGCGTGGCCAAGGGCGATCTGCCGCTCACGCTCGTCGTCACGCGTCCCGACGGCGTCGAGTACAAGCGCGCGAGCGTCGCCGATCAGGGGCTGGGCGGCCGCGCCCTCGCCGTGCCGCTGCTCTCCGGCGCGCCGGCCGGCAAATGGGGGATCGACGCCTACGCCGATCCCAAGGCGCCGAGCATCGGACACGTTGAATTCCTGCTTGAGGATTACGTCCCCGAGCGCCTCGACTTCACGCTGAAATCGGCCAAGCCGATGGTCACGCCTGGCGAGCCGATCGACATTTCGCTGGACGCCAAATTCCTCTATGGCGCGCCGGCGGCCGGCCTCGACGTCACCGGCGCGGTGCGCCTGGAAGCGGTCGAGGGCTCCGCGATCGCGGGCTATCCCGGCTATGTCGGCGGCTTGACCGACGACGAGTTCACCACCGTCGAGACCCAGTTCGCCAACAAGGTCCAGACCGACGACAAGGGCCACGCCGATCTTTCCGTCGATTTGCCGGAGGGCGCGGCCGCCAAGCCGCTCGAAGCGAAGGTCATCGTCGATGTCGCGGAATCGGGCGGACGCACGGTCGAACGCGTCGTGACGCTGCCGGTGCGCGCGAAGGGCGTGATGATCGGCCTCAAGAAGGATTTCGACGAAGGAATCGGCGAGGGCGACGTCGCGACCTTCGAGGCGATCGCCGTCACGCCCGAGGGCGCGCGCGGCGTGCGCAAAGGCGTCGCATGGTCGCTCTACAAGATCAGCAACGACTATCAATGGTTCAATTCCGACGGACGCTGGAGTTACGAGCCGGTCAAGTCCTCGAAGCGAATCGCGGAAGGGACGATCGACATCGGGCCCGACGCGCCGGCGAAGATCGGCGCGCGGGTCGGCTGGGGCCGCCATCGGCTCGACGTGAAGACGCCCGACGGCGAACAGACCAGCATCACCTTCGATGTCGGCTGGTCAGGCTCCGCGAGCGCCGATACGCCCGACAACGTCGTCGTGACGCTCGACAAGGCCAGCTACGCCCAGGGCGAAGAGGCCAAGCTGCGCATCGCCTCGCATTTCCAGGGCAAGGCGACGGTCGCCCTGGTCGGCGAGAAGCTCGAGCAATTCATCGACGTCGATCTCGCCGAAGGCGACAATGTCGTGCCGTTCAAGGTCGGCGCGGATTGGGGCGCGGGCGCCTATGCGGTCGCGCTGACGCATCGCCCGCTCGACGTCAAGGCCAAGCGCATGCCCGGCCGCGCGCTGGGCCTCGCCTGGTTCAGCATCGACGAGGGCGCGCGCAAGCTCGACGTCGCGATCGACGCGCCGGAGAAGACCCGGCCGCGCCAAGCCCTGACCCTGCCGATCAAGATCGGCGGCCTTGCGGCCGGCGAAGAGGCCGAGGTCACGGTCGCCGCGGTCGATGTCGGGATACTCAATCTGACGGGATACAAGACGCCGGATCCGCGCGGCTATTTCTTCGGCCAGCGCAAGCTCGCCGTCGACATCCGCGATCTCTACGGCATGCTGATCGACGGCATGGAAGGCGTCGCGGGCTCGCTTCAAACCGGCGGCGATCACGCCGGCGCCCTGGAAGGCAATCTGCCGACCCAGCCGCCGCTCGCGCTCTTCTCCGGCGTCGTCAAAGTCGGCGCCGACGGCGCGGCCAGCGTGTCCTTCGACCTTCCCGCCTTCAACGGTTCGGTGCGGGTGATGGCGGTCGCATGGTCGAAGACCAAGGTCGGCTCGGCGGAGGCGAATATGATCGTGCGCGATCCCGTCGTCGTCACCGCGACGCTGCCGCGGTTCCTCGACCTCGGCGACCGCTCGCAGATGCATATCGACCTCGACAACGTCGAGGGCGAAGCGGGCGATTACCGGCTCGATCTCGACATCCACGGGCCGCTGACGGCCGAGGCCGACGCCCTTACCCGCACGGTGAAGCTCGCCGCCCATCAGCGCGCCTCGGTCACGATGCCGATCGCCGCCGCCGGCGTCGGAACCGCGACCCTCGACCTCAAGATTTCAGGCCCTGGCGTTGCCGCGGCCCAGCGATTCCCGCTCGGCGTCGCAGCGGGCGCTCCCGACGTCTATCGCCGCGCGATCCATCCCCTGCCTGCCGGCGCCAGCGAGACGATCTCCGACGATCTCGTCGCCGACTTCGTTCCCGGCACCGGATCGGTCTCCGTCGCGGCTTCGCCGTTCGGCGCGCTCGATGCGCCGGCGATCCTGCAGGCGCTCGAACGCTATCCCTACGGCTGCTCCGAGCAGGTGGTCAGCATCGCCATGCCGCTGCTCTACGCCAACAAGCTCGCCGCGCTCGAACATCTCGCGATCGACCCCAATCTCGACGCACGCGTGAAGGACGCGATCGAACGGGTGATGACGCGGCAGAACTCGAGCGGCGCCTTCGGCCTCTGGGACGCCAACAGCGACAGCGACGACCTCTGGCTCGACGCTTTCGTCACCGACTTCCTGACGCGGGCGCGCGAGCGGGCCTTCGCCGTGCCGCAGCAGGGATTCGATTCTGCGCTCGACCATTTGCGCAACGAGGTGGTCAACGCCGCCGATCCCGGCGAGGGCGCGGGCGAGCCGCTCGCTTACGCGCTCTACGTGCTCGCGCGCAACGGACGTCCGGTCATCGGCGATCTGCGTTATCTCGCCGACACCAAGCTCGCGATCTTCCGCACGCCGATGGCCAAGGCGCAGGTCGCCGCCGCGCTCGCCATGCTCGGCGACCGCGCGCGCGCCGGCAAGGTCTTTTCGTCGGCCCTCGACGCGCTCGACGCAGAGCAGGACAATGGCTTGTCGCGACCCGACTACGGCACGGCGCTACGCGACGGCGCGGCGGTTCTCGCGCTCGTCGCCGAGGCCAACCTCACGACGAGCGAAATCGCCGGCGATCCGATCGAGCGCGCGGGCCAGGCGATGGATCGCGCCCGCACGGCCCGCGGCTACACCAGCACGCAGGAAGACAACTGGCTCCTGATCGCCGCCGAGGCGCTCGCCGAACATCAGACGCTGAGCCAATTCAGCGTCGACGGGCAACCGGTCAAAGGCGCGATCTACCGCAAGTGGAGCGGCTACGCGCTTGGGCAGAAGCTGATCGCGATCGGCAACACGGGCAAGGCGACCGCGCAACTCGTGATCACGAGTTCGGGCGTGCCGCTCGTCCCCGAACCGGCCGCGGCGCAAGGCTATGCGCTGGAGCGCACGTTCTACAAGCTCGACGGAACGAAAATCGACCTCAAGAGCCTGACGCAGAACGAGCGCGTCGTCGTCGTGCTGAAGATCACGGAAAGCGAGGCGCGTTACGCCAAGCTGCTGGTGGTCGATCGCCTGCCTGCAGGCCTCGAGATCGACAATCCCACGCTGTTCGACAGCGCCTCGATCGACGCTTTCTCCTGGCTGAAGAAGGATCTCGATCCCGTGCACGCCGAATATCGCGACGACCGCTTCGTGGCCGCATTCGACCGCGAGCCCGGCCAATCCGCCTTCTTCAGCGTCGCCTATGTCGTGCGCGCCGTCGCGCCGGGCCAATACGTCTATCCGCCGGCGACGGCGGAGGACATGTATCGCCCCGACCGCTTCGGCCGCACCGGGTTCGGCGCGATCGAGGTGCGAGCGAGATGAGATGGGAGCGCCGCGGCTTCGCGATCGTCGGGGCGCTCGTTTTCGTCCTCGGGCTCGCGCTGCCCGCGGCGTGGAACGCCTATCTCGAGAGCTTGGGGCCGCTCGATCTCACGGCCGCGCGCGTGGGCTCGACGATCGTCGTCGATCGCGATGGGCGCCTCCTGCGCGCTTTCACGCTGCCCGACGGGCGCTGGCGCCTTCCCACCACCAGCGGCGAGGTCGACCCGCGCTATCTCGCGATGCTGCTCGCCTACGAGGATGGGCGCTTTTACGAGCATGGCGGCGTCGACTGGCGCGCGATGGCGCGCGCCGCGGGCCAGTGGATCGCGAGTGGCCATGTCGTCTCCGGCGGATCGACGCTGACGATGCAGGTGGCGCGGCTGATCGAGCCGCGCGACGAGCGCAACTTGGGCGCCAAGTTGCGTCAGGCGACGCGCGCCTGGCAGATGGAGCGCCGCCTCGCCAAGACCGGAATCCTCGACCGCTATCTCATGCTGGCCCCCTTCGGCGGCAATCTCGAAGGGGTGCGCGCGGCCTCCCTCGCCTATTTCGGCAAAGAGCCGCGACGACTGACCATCGGCGAGGCGGCGCTGCTCGTCGCGCTGCCGCAATCGCCGGAGTCGCGCCGGCCGGAGCGCTTTCCCGAAGCGGCCCGCGTCGCGCGCGCACGGGTGCTCGATCGCGTCGCCGCGCGCGGGATCATCACGCTGGAGGAGGCGAGCGCGGCCAAGCGGGAGCCGATTCCCGTGACCCGCAAGCCCTTCCCGTTGCTCGCCGCGCACGCCGCGGAAGAGGCCGTCGCGGCCGACCCGAGCGCCCATGTGCTGAAGCTCTCGATCGACGCGCGCTTGCAGGCCAAGCTCGAGGCGCTGGCGCGCGAGGCGGTCGCGCGCCTCGGCCCCAGGCTTTCCGCGGCGATCGTCGTCATCGACAACGCCAGCGGCGAGATCAGGGCGCGGATCGGCGCCGCTGATTATCTCGACGCTGCGCGCGACGGGTCCGTCGATATGTCGCGCGCCCCGCGTTCGCCGGGTTCGGCGCTCAAGCCCTTCATCTATGCGCTCGCTTTCGAGGAAGGACTCGCGCATCCCGAGACGGTGCTGTTCGACCGTCCCGCCCGTTATGGCGCCTATGCGCCGGAAAATTTCGACCTCGGCTACCAGGGCACGGTGACGGCGCGCAAGGCGCTGCAGATGTCGCTCAACCTGCCGGCGGTGGAGTTGCTCGCCGATGTCGGGCCGTCGAGTTTTCTCGCCCGGCTGCACGGCGCGGGCGCCCAAATCGCGCTGCCCAAGGACACGCCGGTCGGCCTGGCGATCGGCCTCGGCGGCCTCGGAATCTCGCTGACCGACATCGCCAGGCTTTACGCCGGCCTTGCGCGCGGCGGCGAAGCGCCGGCGCTGATCGAGCGGCTCGACGGCGCGCCGCCGATCATCGGACCGAAACGCGTCACCGATCCCGTCGCCGCTTATTACGTCGAGGACATTTTGCGCGGCGCGCCGCCGCCCTCGAGCGCCTTGAGCGGCCGCATCGCCTTCAAGACCGGCACCTCCTACGGCTTTCGCGACGCGCTGGCGATCGGCTACGACAAGGGCGCGACCATCGCCGTCTGGGTCGGGCGGCCCGACAACGGCCCGACGCCCGGCCTCATCGGACGTCAGGCCGCCGCGCCGATTCTGTTCGACGCCTTCGCGCGGCTCGGTCGCGACATCGAGCTGATCGGCGCGCCCAAGGGCGTGCTGCGCGTCGCCACGAGCGCCGACCTGCCGCCGCCGCTGCGCCATTTGCGCAAGGACGCGCCCAAGACGATCGCCGCGACCGCCGCGCCGGCGCTGAAAATCGCCTTCCCGCCCGACGGCGCGCGCATCGATCTCGGATTGAAAGACGGCGGGCGCGAGGAAGCCCTGGCGCTGAAAGCGCTCGGCGGCGCCCTGCCCCTCACATGGTTCGTGAACGGCGCGCCGATCGGAGAACCCGACGCCCGCCGTCAATCCGTCTGGCGCCCCGACGGCGCCGGATTCGCGCGCGTCTCGGTGATCGACGCCAGGGGAGCGTCGGATTCGATCCTGGTGCGGCTGGAGTGACGAGGGAGCGCCCTCGGCGATCGGGCGAAAGATGCCGCGGCGCGAAGGGCCATCGTCGCATCGAGCGACGGGCGCGCGTCACGCGGCGTTCAGACGCTTCTTTTGGCCGATCATTTTGCGGGCTTCCAATTCCTGCACGGCGGGGCTGAAATAGAAGCCCTGAACTTCGGAGATCGAACCGACGCGTTCGATGAAGCGCAGTTGCAGGTCCGTTTCGACGCCCTCCACCAAGACGCTCATGCCGAGCCTGCCGCACATTTGCGCGACGCTTTCGACGAGGATGGAGGCGCGTTCCTGCAGGCCCAGGCCGATAGTGAACGAGCGGTCGATCTTGATGCGGTCGAGGGGGAAAGCCAGGACATAGCTTAAACTCGAATATCCCGTGCCGAAATCGTCGAGCGAAATGCGGACGCCGAGCTTGCGTAAGGACTCGAGCGTGGCCCGTGTCGAGCCGCGATCGTCGAGCAACGTGGATTCGGTGATCTCGAGGTCGAGGCGCTCCGGCGCGAGCTTGGCCGCGGAGAGCGCTTCGAGAACCGTCTGCTCGACCCTTCCGTTGCGAAACTGAATCGGCGACAGATTGACGGAGACGCTGATGTTGGTCGGCCAGGAGGCGCAGGCGAGGCACGCGCGCCGCAGCACGCTCGCGCCAAACTCCTCCATGAGGCCGAGTTCCTCGACGATCGGAATGAACTCGGCCGGCGACACGCGCCCGCGCACCGGATGGTTCCAGCGCGCAAGCGCCTCGAAACCGGCGATTTCGCCAGTCGCGACGGCGACGATGGGCTGGTAGTAGACCTCGATCGCGTCGTTCGCCACCGCCGCGCGCAGATCGAGCTCGATGAGACGGCGGATCTAAATCTTGGCGTCCATCGACTTCTCGAACGCGCGCCAGTTGCCCCGCCCTTCGCCCTTGGCGGCGTAGAGCGCCATGTCGGCGTTCGAAAGGATAGCCTCGGGGGTCACCCCGTCGTTGGGCGCGCTCGCGCTGCCGATGCTCGCGCCGACGATCACCTCGTAACCATCGACGAAGACCGGCCGCCGGATTTCTCGGATCATCTGTTCGGCGAGCTCCGCCGTCTGTTGCGGATCTTCGATCGGGCGTTGCAGAATGGCGAACTCGTCGCCGCCCCAGCGGGCCACGAGATCGCTCGGCCGAACGAGCGCCTGAAGTCGCCTGGCGATGGCGGCGAGCAATTTATCGCCGCGCGCATGGCCGAGACTGTCGTTGACCTGCTTGAAGTCGTCGAGATCGAGAAACAGCACGTTGGCCGGGAGTTGCGCGTCGCCGCGCGCGCGCAGCATCGCCGAGAGCTCTTCTTCGAAGCAACGGCGGTTGGGAAGCTCGGTGACCGAATCGATGCGCGCCATCCGGTCGATCGCGAGCGCCGCGTTGCGCCGTTCAGTCACATCCTGGACGACGACGACGACGCCCTCCCCGTTCATGCAATGAACCGTGATTTCGATCGCCCGCGTGTCGAGGGTTTCGAACGCAACCACGAAGTCGCTTTCGCGGCCGTTGTGGAAGAGCGCCTGCCAGACGCGATCGACCTCGCTGCGCGCGACCACCTTGTTCCGCACCAGTTTGCGAAGGATCCCTCGCAAATCCGCGCCCACGCGCACGTCGTCCTCGCGCAAGCCGAAAAGATGCAGGATTTGGCTGTTCGCCAGGACGAGACGGTCCTTGGCGTCGACCATCACGAGTCCGTGCGACATGTTGTTGAGCGCCATGTCGAGCCGCTTGGCGAGCATGGCGGATTGGCTCTGCGCCGCGACGACGGCGAGGAAGTTCGCTCGCAACCGCTCCGAAGAGGCTTTCACATATATGCCAAGAGGAATGAGGCCAAAAACAATCGCCGCGGGATAGTGACCGCCGGCGACGAACATCGCGGCGCTCAACGGAACAAAGGCGACGAGAATTTGTAAGTTGTTTCCTCTGCTGATCGCGAAGCTTCGCGTCCACATGCCAAAAGCGTAGCAAATGGCCAGCGTCGTGGCGAGAAGCCGAGAGAAACCGTCCTCCGTAACGCAGAACGTGACGAACGCCCACAATCCAAGCGCCGCGATATAGGACATGACCCCGAAAGCGTATTCGATCTCGCGCTTTCGCGCGGCTTTCATGTCGACGCTGGGCCGGTTTCGCGCGTGTGCAATCATAAAATATAGGCGCATCACGCTGACGAGCGCCATCGACGCGGCGCAGCCCCACAGCCAGATGTTGTGATTTACGAACGCGACGACACATTGCGCTGCGATCACGACTAGACTGGCTAAAACGAGCGCTCTGATGTCGACGAGATGACTGTCGACGAAGCCCATGTACATGGCGTCCGGGATTTTGTTCCCGGGCAACGAACTGGCAGGGTTTCGCGAACGCGTCATAAAAAGTACCGAAGTGTTAGTAACCCAGGGGGTACTATCCACAGCGCACATTAAAAAGTCCTTTAACCCTTTCTAACATTCTCGCCGCGCCCCTCCTCGAAGACCGGCATTCAAAAGACAGTAAACGGGAAGCGCGTTGCGGCTCGCCAGCGGTATGACATGAGTGTTTTCGACCTAGATCCGAAAATTTCTGCGCTTATCGACCGCAAGCCGCAGGTGAAACCTGCCGTCATCGGCCTCGTCGTCGGGCGGGAATTCGTGCCGGCGCAGGCCGAGATCGCCGACTTGGCGGGCTATATCGATTATGACGATTGGCTCGATTCGCGCGAGGGTCTGCAAATCGGCCTGTCGGCGGCCGGCGTCGACGCGGCGATGGTCCGCGTCAGCCTCCGGTCGTTCCTGGAATGGCGCGACCTGACCGGCGCCTCGTCCGACCAGCCCGCGCTCGACGCTTTCGCCGCGCTGGCGCTGACCGTGCGAAACTCATGCGCGTTGAATGTTCTCGCCATTGTCGGCAAGGGCGATTTCGCGGCGCACTCTCCTCAAGTCCCCGCTTTCGCCAGGCGCGGCGATTATCAGGGCTGGATGCGACATCGCCGAGCGTTACGGGCCAAGGCGATCGCGACCGGCTTGCGCGTCGAGGAATTCCCGGTTCGCGTCGGCAGCTTCGTCGAATGGTGCGCGTGTCTCGGGCAAAACCCGTCCGAGGCCGCGCTCGATCGCTATGCGCAGCTCTTGCTCGAGCATTTGGCGAGCGATTTGGCCGGTTAGGCCGCCATCAGAGGCTCCCCGTGGCCTCTGCGCCGCGCGTCTGTTAACCAAACCCTTTAAAGATTCTCCGGTATTGCTTTACACTTATTTAACTTTTGTTAACCTTGCGTCACCGGGAACGGTTAAGCGAGGATTTCAATGGACGCGCGAATAGCCGACGCCACATCTCGATTTTCGGATCGGGTTGTTCGGTTCTTGGAGAGAGTCGAGCATCGCGTGGCGAGGACTGCCGCGGAAAAAGAGGCCGCGTTCCGGCTGCGATATGAAGCCTATATCCGAAATGGGTTGATCGAGCCACACGCCGACGGGCGATTGCATGACGAGCGCTACGACGAGGCGCCAAATTGCTGGATTACAACGACTTTCATCGATGGCGAACTCGCCGGCACGACCAGGGTTAACCTAGGCGCCGGCGAGAATGCGGTTCTTCCCTCCCTGAGCGTCTTTCGTGACATAATCGCGCCCCGACTGCGCGTTGGCCGTCGAATTGTAGAATTTACTCGTCTTGCCACGCGCCTTGATTTATCCAGCGTGTATCCCGAATTGGCCTATATCATAATGCGCCCGGGATATTTGGCGGCTGAGCATTTCAACGCCGACTTCGCCGTCGCGACCGTTCGCAGCGAGCATTTGGCGTTTTATCGCCGTGTATTTCACTTCGTTTCGTGGTGCGAACCGCGCGATTATCCCGACGTTAACGCCAAGATCGCCTGCATGGGGGCAGATATGCGGGTCGGAAAAGACCAATTCGAGGCGCGCTATCCCTTCTTTCGCTCGACGGCCGTCGAGCGGGAGGCTCTGTTCGGGCCGCGCGGCGCGGCGGACGCACCCTCCCGCGCGAGGCGCGCCCATCGCCATTTCGAAGCGCAGGCCGGCGCCTCCGTTCGGTAACCGCCGCACGCCAACTTCTTTCTGAAAACAACACCTTATGACATAAGCGTCGCGCAAACGGCGCCGCTGAGGCGACAACTGCGGTTCGCTCGCGCGGCGCCGTCGGCGCCGCATCATCTCCTGTCCCGGCCAGGCGGCCGTCACACAGGATTGATCGCGCCCATCCGAATATTATTGTTATTGTTCCTCATGTTGTGCCAAACGGGCGGCGGTCGGAGCCGGCGGCTTCGCGCGCGCGCCGTTGCCAAAGGCAGGCCGCCGGGTTCGCCGAGCGGCATGACGCCAAAGAGGTGAATCGCGCAATGGGACTTCGAGGATTTGCCGGGGCTGCAGTGCTCGTCGTCGCGGCCGCGTTCGGCTATTGCGCTTATGCTCCGGACAACATCGAAAAATGGTCCCCGGCGGCCGGGGCCTATGCGCGCAAGGCTCATGACATGCTGCTGGGCCAAACAAAGGCGCAAAACCCGGCCCAAGCGCCGGCCGAGGCCAAAGCGCCGACCGCGCTCGTCTCCGTCGCCACGACCAAGCGCATGGATTACCCCGTTTATATCAACGGACTTGGGCAGGTGCAGGCCTATAACACCGTAACGGTGCGAACCCGCGTGGACGGGCAGGTCGAGAAGATCGCCTTCAACGAGGGCCAAATGGTCAAGGCGGGCGACCTCATCGCGCAAATCGACCCTCGCCCCTTCCGCGCCGCGCTCGATCAGGCCAAGGCGAAGCAGGCGCAAGATCAGGCCAATCTCGCCAACGCGAAGCTCGACCTGCAGCGTTACGCCACGCTCGCCAAACAGAGCTTTGCGACGCAACAGCAGCTCGATACGCAGAACGCCCTCGTCATGCAATTGATCGCGCAGATCGCCGCCGACGCGGCGGCCATCGACGCGACGCAGGTGCAGCTGGACTACACCACCATCCGCGCGCCGATCTCCGGGCGGGTGGGTTTTCGCCTCGTCGACGAAGGCAATATCGTCAACGCGGCGCAGCAAACCGGCATCGTGACGATCGCGCAATTTCAGCCGATTGCAGTTGTCTTCACGGCGCCGGAGGACGACCTTCCGCGGATCGCAGCCGCCGTGGCGAGAGGCGCGCCGCAGGTGCAGGTGAGAACCTCCGATGGCGCCCAGCTTCTGGCGACCGGCGCGCTGACAGTGGTCGACAATCAGGTCGACGTCGCCAGCGGCTCGATTCGCCTGAAAGCCGAATTCGAGAACAAGGACAATGCGCTCTGGCCAGGTCTGGCGATCTCGACGCGCCTGGAGGTCGAGGTGGCGAAGAACGCGCTCGTCGTGCCCGACCAAGCCATCCAGCGCGGTCCCGAGGGCCTGTTCGTCTATGTGATCGACGATCAGAATCGCGCCGCGATGCACCCGGTCGTGGTTTCGCACGAAGACCAGGACGTCGCGGTCGTCGACAAAGGATTGAGCGACGGCGAGCGGGTCGTGACGGCCGGCCAATATGTGCTCCAGCCTGGGGCGCGCGTCACCATCGACGCGACCGCCAACACCGGGAGCTGACGGCATGAACGGAGGCGTTTCCGGGCCTTTCATCCGCCATCCCGTCGCGACGACACTGTTGATGGTGGCGGTCCTGCTGGCGGGCGCGGTCGCCTACCCCTTGCTGCCCGTCGCGCCGTTGCCGCAGATTGATTTTCCCACCATCTCGGTCAGCGCCGCCTTACCCGGCGCGTCGCCCGATACGATGGCCTCCTCGGTCGCCCAGCCGCTCGAACGACAGATCGCGCAGATTCCCGGCGTCACGCAAATGACCTCGACCAGTTCGCTGGGCGCGAGCGCGATAACGGTGCAATTCGATCTCGATCGCAACATCGACGCGGCGGCGAACGACATTCAAGCCGCGATCAACGCCGCCGCCGGCCAGCTGCCGAAAATTCTTCCGAGCCCGCCGACCTATCGCAAGGTCAACCCGTCGGATACGCCGATTCTCATCCTGTCGGTCGCGTCGGACGCGGCGCCGATCACCGAGGTCGACGACGCCGCCGAAAACATTCTCGCCCAGCAAATCAGTCAGATTTCGGGCGTTTCCCTGGTGCGCGTCGGCGGCCAACAGCAGCCCGCGATCCGAATTCAGATCGACCCGGCCAAATTGGTCGAGAAGAATCTGCAACTCGAAGACGTGCGGGCGCAGATCGGCATCGCGACCGTCGACAGCCCCAAAGGCGCGATCAACGGCCCGAGGCAGTCGTTCACGATCTTCGACAACGATCAATTGACCAAAGCGAAGGAATGGGAAGACGTCATTATCGCCTACCGCAATGGCGCGCCGGTGCGCGTGCGCGACATCGGGCAGGCGGTTCGCGGGCCAGCGGACACGACGCAGGCGGCCTGGGGCAACGGCAAGCGCGACGTGTTCCTCGTCATATTCAAATTGCCCGGCGCGAACGTCATCAAGACCGTCGAGAAGATCAAGCAGACGATGACGCGTCTGCAAGCGGCGATCCCTGCCTCCATGCACGTCACCGTGCTGTCGGACCGAACCACGACCATCCGCGCCGCCGTCCAGGACGTGCAGTTCACCCTGACGCTCACGATTTTCCTGGTCGTCATGGTGATTTTCGTCTTCCTCAGAAGTTTCTGGGCGACGGTCATTCCCAGCATCACCGTGCCGCTGGCGCTGCTCGGCGCGTGCGGCCTGATGTGGGCGGCGAGCTACAGCCTGGACAATCTTTCGCTGATGGCGCTGACGATCGCGGTCGGATTCGTCGTCGACGACGCCATCGTCGTCCTCGAGAACATCACGCGCTACGTCGAGCAGGGCATGAAGCCGTACCAGGCCGCGCTCAAGGGCGCGGGCGAGATCGGCTTCACCGTCCTGTCGATCTCGCTCTCCCTGGTCGCGGTCCTGATACCGCTGCTGCTGATGAGCGGCATCATTGGCCGGTTGTTCCGCGAATTCGCGGTGACGCTGGCGATGACCATCCTCGTGTCGGCGATCGTGTCCCTCACGCTGACGCCGATGATGGCCTCCCGCTTCCTGAGGGACCACGCGCACGACAAGCACGGGCGGCTCTACATGCTGAGCGAGCGTGGCTTCGCGGCTTTGGCGGCGGGTTACGAACGCGGGCTCGACTTCGTGCTTCGGCATCGTTTCGCGACGCTCATGGTTTTTCTCGCGACCGTCGTCGCCACGGGCTATCTTTTCGTCGCCATCCCCAAAGGTTTCTTCCCCCAGCAGGACACTGGCGTTCTCTTCGGCAATTCCGATGCGCCGCAGGATATTTCTTTCGCCGAAATGACAAAGCGCCAGCAAGAGTTGGGCGCCATCGTGCAGGCCGACCCCGACGTCGCGACGGTGGCGATGGCGCTCGGCGTCGGCGTCGGCAACGCCGCGCAAAACAACGGGCGCATGTTCATCACGTTGAAGCCGCGCGAAGAGCGCGAAGCCGACGCGTTCCAGATCATCGCCAGGCTGCGCCCGAAGCTCGCCGAGGTGAAGGGCGCGCGGCTTTATCTCCAGGTCGCGCAGGACGTCAACGTCGGCGCGCGCGCCGCGCGCACTCAGTTCCAGTACACGGTTCAGGACGCCAATCTCGACGAACTGAACGTGTGGGCGCCGAAGATCCTGGCGAAGCTAAGCAGCCTGCCCGAACTGCGCGACGTCGCCACCGACCAGCAGATCAGCGGAACGACGCTGACCATTTCGATCGACCGGGACATGGCCTCCCGCTTCGGCATTCAACCGCAACTCATCGACGACACGCTCTACGACGCCTTCGGGCAACGGCAGGTCGCGCAATATTTCACCCAGATCAACACCTACGAGGTCGTCGAGGAAATTCTGCCCAAGCTGCAAGGCGATCCCAAGAGCCTCGACAGCCTCTACATGCGCTCGCCGTCGACGGGACAGATGGTGCCGATGAGCGCTTTTGCGAAATGGACGACGAAACCGGTCACGCCCCTGTCGATCAGCCACCAGGGACAATTTCCCGCAATCACGATCAGTTTCAATCTCGCTCCGAGCGTCGCGCTCGGCCAGGCGACGACGGCGATCCAGAACGCGGAACGCGATCTGCGTCTGCCTCCGGCCTTGGCGACGACTTTCCAGGGCAACGCCCAGGCGTTTCAGGATTCGCTGACCACCGTGCCTTTGCTGATCTTGGCCGCCCTCGTCGTGGTCTATCTCATCCTGGGCATGCTCTACGAGAGCTTCATCCACCCACTGACGATCCTCTCCACCCTGCCCTCGGCCGGTTTCGGCGCGCTCGCGACTTTGATGCTGTTTGGATATGAATTCAGCCTGATCGCGCTGATCGGGTTGATCCTCCTGATCGGCATCGTCAAGAAGAACGGCATCATGATGGTCGATTTCGCCATTGCGGTCGAGCGCGACGAGCATTTGTCGACGGAGCAATCGATCCGGAAGGCGGCGCTCTTGCGCTTCCGCCCGATCATGATGACGACGATGGCCGCGATGCTGGGCGGCGTGCCGCTCATGCTCGGACAAGGCACGGGCGCGGAACTGCGCCAGCCCCTGGGCTATGTGATGGTCGGCGGCCTGATCTTCAGCCAAGCCCTGACCTTGTTCACGACGCCGGTCGTTTACCTCTATCTCGATCGCCTATCCCAATGGCTGTCGCGCTCGGCCAAGCGTTCGCCAACCGCCGAACCGGTCGAAACTCACGAAATTCGCCAATTGGACGAGCGCAGACGGCGGGCCGCCGAATAGGCGCGAACTGCGGCCAAGCGGCGAGCGGCGCCGGGACGCGAAAAAACGGACGAGCGCGCTCGCCCGCGCTCGACTAAGACCTTTGTTGACAGGCCCCCGCCGATGGTCTCCGCTCACCGACCGGGAGGCGGACATGATAACATTGCGTCAGGTCGAGGTGATCCGGGCCGTGATGGTCACGGGCGCCATCAGCGGCGCAGCGAAGCTCCTCAACGTCTCCGCGCCTGGCGTCAGCCGGCTGGTGAAACACGCGGAGAAGTCGCTCGGCGTCCGCTTCTTCCAACGCAAGAACGGGCGTTTTTTTCCGACCTCCGAAGCCGAGAGCATCTTCGAGCAGATCAACGCCGTCTACAAGAAGGTCGACGATCTCAATTTCATCCTTTCGCGGATCGAGCGCGGCGATCTCTCGGAATTGCGGATCGGCTCGGTCCCCAGCATCTCGCAATCGATGACGCCGAGGGCGATCGAGCAGGTGCGCCGCCGCTATCCCGACCTGCGCATCGACATCAATATCCTCAAGATCGAGGAGGCCATCGAATATCTGCTGCTGGGCAAAGGCGAATGCGTCGCGATGAGCTATCGCTTCGACCATCCCGGCATCGACTTCGCGCCGCTGGCCTCGGGAGAGCTCTATTGCATCGTGCCGGCCGGTCACGAACTTGCCGCCCGCTCTGAGATCAGCGCGGCGGAGATGACGCGATATCCGCTCATCGGCATCGATCCCAATGATCCCTACGGGCGCATCATGGCCGAGATTTTCGCCCGTCATCGACTGGAATACGACATCGGGATCAAGGCGCGCTTCGGCGCCACGGTCTGCGCGCTGGTGAAGGCGGGCCTCGGCATAGCCGTCATCGATCAGTTCACGGTCGCCTACGACGCCTTCCCCGGGATCAAGCTGCTGCGCATCACGGAGCCGACGCGTTTCGAAACTTACGTCGCGACGAAACGCGACACGCCGCTGTCGCTGCACGTCGAATATTTCATCCAATGCCTGCGCAATGAAATGAAGGCCGTCAGCGCGCTCTCGACCGGGCGATCGGGACCTTCCAAGGCGGGCGGAAGATTAACATGATGTTCAATTCATGTGACGAAATAATAATTGAGTTACGTCGACGGCGGCGTATGTTCGCTGGCCGAAAGAGCCGCCCCTAAGCGCGGCGACCGTCAAATTCAGTCGTCTGCGGAGGCGTCCATCGTGGTCGAGGCTCAGGCACATCGCAACCGACGCGCCCTGCTCGGCCTCATCGGCGCTCCCATCAAGAGTTCGGCTTCCCCCGCCATGCACGAGGCGGCCGGCGACGCGGTCGGAATCCGCTGTTATTACCAGTTGATCGAAATCGCAGGCGCCGACCGCGTCGAGCTCGAACGGCTGCTATACGGGGTCCGGCGCCTCGGCTTTTCCGGCGTCAACGTCACCTTCCCCTACAAGGAGGCGGTGATCGGCCTCCTCGACGACTTGTCGCCCGGCGCGCGCTCCGTCGGCGCGGTCAACACGATCGTCGTTCGCCAAGGCCGTCTCGTCGGCCATAACACCGACGCCACCGGCTTCCGCCGCGCCGTTCGCCCGTTCGTGGAAAGCTCGGGAAGGGGCGCGGTCGCGCTTCTCGGCGCAGGCGGCGTCGGCAAGGCGATCGCCTTCGCGCTCGCCGAGCTTTCGGTCGCCGACATTCGCGTCTTCGACACGGATTCGGCGAAAGCCGCGGCGCTTGCGGCGCTCGTCGGAACAAAAGCGAAAGTGACGCCCTGCGCGTCGGTCGCCGAGGCGATCGAAGGCGCGGTCGGGCTCGTCAACGGCACGCCCGTCGGCATGGCGCCGAACCGCGACACGCCGGCGCCGGCGGAGCTTCTGCATTCCCGTCTGTTCGTCGCCGACGCGGTCTATTCGCCGCTCTGGACGTCGCTGCTGCTGAGCGCTAGAGCGGCGGGCGCACGGACCATGACCGGCCGCGATCTCGCGGTCTATCAGGCGGCGGACGCGTTCGAACTTTTCACCGGCGCGAGCCCGTCAATAGACGTCATGGGCGCAGCCTTCGACGCGGTGATGGAAGCCCGAGGCCGCACGGCCAGCGCGGCCTGAATAAAGCTGGAAATCCAGCCAAACGAGGGAGGAACAGATGAAAAATGTTTTGACGGCGGGCGTCGCCCTCTTGGCCGCCGCCTTCGCCGCTCCGGCCTTCGCTCAGGACATCGAACTCGCCGACGTGGCGGAGCTTTCGGGCGGCGGTGCGACGGTCGGGACGAATTGGAAAAACGGCATCGATCTCGCGGTCGAGGAAATCAACGCCGCAGGCGGCGTTCTCGGACACAAGATCGTCGTCACGCACGCCAACTCGCAGTCGAACCCCGGCGTCGCACGCGCGCAAGTCCAAAAGGCGCTGGACTCGAACCCTTACGTCCTGCTCGGGCCGGGCTATTCCGGATCGGTCAAGGTGACGGCGCCGCTCGCGGCCGAAGCGGGCGTCACCCAGATCATGGGCGGCGAAGCCGCGGAGCTCACGCGGATGGGAGACAAATTCCTGTTTCGCACCTCGTTCGGCCAGCAATCGAGCATGCCGAAGGTCGCCAAATACATGGCCGAGGATATGAAAGCCAAGACTGTCGCCATCGTCTGGGTCAACAACGACTTCGGCAAGGGCGGACGCGACACCATCACGAAGGAGTTCGACAAACTGGGCGTGAAGGTCGCGGCCGATATTTCGACCGAGGCCGGTCAAGCCGATTTCGCCGCCGACGTCGCCAAGGTGAAAGCGTCGAACGCCGACGCCGCGTTCGTCTATCTCAACGAGGAAGAGAGCGCGCGCATCCTCAAGGAGTTCAAGCGACAGGGCGCGACCTTGCCGCTGATGGGCGAAACGACGCTCGTCGGCCAGAAAGTCATCGACCTCGCGGGCGACGCGGCGAACGGCGCGCGCGCCCATGTCGGCCTGACGACCGACGCGCCGGTCCAATCCATACGCGCGTTCCGCGATCGGTTCGTGAAGAAATACAATTACGTCCCAGACCACAACGGCATCAAGGGCTATCTCGCGGTCCACATGATCAAGGCCGCCACCGAGAAAATGGGCAAGGTCGATCCCAAAGGCGTCGCCGACGCGCTGCACGGCCTCACCATCAAGGCCGCCGACCAGCCGGGCATCCTGATGGATGTGACCTTCGACGAGAACGGCGACATCGATCGCGAGGGCTTCCTCGTCGAGGTCGAGAACGGCAAGCAGGTCATCAAGCAGATTCTACCCAAGCTCCACTGAACGCTGAGCGGAATGCTTCGGCCTCGTCTTGGAGGCCGAAGAAAGGGGCGCCGAATGTCCAATCTCGTCGACCTCGTGATCGCCGGCCTCGCCACGGGCGCCATCTACGCGCTTGTCGCGATCGGCTTCACGCTGCTGTGGCAGACCTCGCAGACCATTAATTTCGCCCAGGGCGAATTCGTGATGCTGCCGGCCTTCCTGATGCTCGCCGTCGCAAGCCTCGGCGCGCCGTTTTGGCTCGCCGTCGTCCTCGGCGCGCTGCTCTCGATCGCGATCCTCGGGGTGGCGTTCAAGAAGCTGCTCGTCGATCCGATGTTGCGCCACGGCGTGTTGCCGCTTGCGATCGCGACGATGGCGCTGTCGGTCGGGATGAAGGAATCGGTCAAGCAGTTCTTCAGCGCCGAGGCGCAGCCGTTCCCCTCGATCGCGCCCTCGGGCTCCGTTTCGATCTTCGGCTCCTCGATCTCCCTGCAGAGCGTCGGCGTGTTCACGTTCGGCGTCGCCGCCGTGATCGGCCTCAATCTGTTTCTCGAACGAACCTCGACCGGTCGGCAGATGCAGGCCGCAGCGCAAAACCCGACGGTCGCCCGCATCATCGGCGTCCCCGTCGAGCGAATGATCATGCTGACCTTCGTCATCAACGCGGCCCTGGTCGCGCTCGCCTCGCTTCTGGTGACGCCGATCTATCTCGCCAAATTCTCCTCCGGCGAAACGCTCGGCCAAGCCGCCTTCATCGCCGCGATCGTGGGCGGCTTCAATCAGGTCCGCGGCGCGATCGTCGGCGGGCTCGTCATCGGCGTGGTCGACAATCTCGCCGCCGCCTACGTTTCGACCCAATACCGCGCGGCGGTTCCGCTCATGCTTCTCATCGTCATTATCCTGTTCCGGCCCGAAGGGCTGGTCGGGCGTTCCGAGGAGCGCACGGTATGACGCCTGCGCATCGTCTTCTCGCGATCGTAGCCGGCGCGGCCGTGATCGCGGCGCTCGTCTTCGTTCCCCTGTCGCTCGGCCGATACGGGCTCTATATCCTGAGCCTTTGGTCGGTGATGTCGATCGCGGCGATCGGCCTGAACTTGACCCTCGGTTACGCCGGCCAGGTGTCGCTCGCGCAGGGCGCGTTCGTCGGCATCGGCGCCTATGCCGCGGCGATCATGACGGTCAACGGCCTGCCGCTGAGCCTTGCGGTCGCTGCCGCGATCATCCTCTGTTTCATCGTCGGCTGGCTGCTCGGTTACCCCGCGCTGCGCGTGCAGCATCATTATCTCGCCTTCGTCACGCTCGCCTTTTCCACCCTCGCGTTTCTGGTCTTCCGCAACGAGGAATGGCTAACCAAGGGCATCTACGGCATCAGCGACGTCCCGCGGCCCAACATGTTCGGCCTGTCCACGGCGAAGGCTCTGCCGTTCTATTACCTCTGCCTGTTCACGTTGGGCGTCGTGACCATCGCGTTTTGGCGCCTCGTCCGTTCGCCCTGGGGCCGCGCCTTCATGGCGCTGCGGGAAAACCCAGTGCGCGCGCTCTCCCTCGGCGTCGATACGCGGCGCTATACGCTGATGGCCTTCGCCATCGGCTCGGCGCTCGGCGGGCTTGCGGGCGCGCTCTACGCGCCGCTCACCGAATTCGTCGATCCGACGCCCTTCACGCTTTCGCTGTCGCTGAACCTTCTGATGATGGTGATCGTGGGCGGATCGGGGTTCTTTTTCGGACCCTATCTCGGCGCGATGATCGCGGTTCTGCTGCCGGAATGGCTGCGCTTCACGCAGGGCTATTATCTCATCGTCTACGCCGTGCTGGTCATGGCGCTGCTGATTTATTCGCCGACCGGCATCTTAGGGATTCTCGACCGCTATCTGCGCGACCGCAGCGCGCAGGCGGCCTCGTCGCTGCGCGCGGCGGCCAAAGCGAGCCTGCCCGACGAGGCGGTCCGATGAGCCGCGTTCTCGAAGTCACGAACTTACGGAAGCGCTTCGGCGGCATCGCCGCGGTTGACGGCGTGAGCTTCCACGTCGACGAGGGTGAAATCCTCGGCATCATCGGCCCCAACGGCTGCGGCAAGTCGACGACGTTCAACTGCATCCTCGGGCAGCTCGCGCCGACGGAGGGCGAGGTGAAGCTCGACGGCCGCATCGTCACCGGCATGCGCCCCTCCGAGCTGAACAGGCTCGGCGTGAGCCGCACGTTCCAACTGTTGCAGGTGTTCCCGCAGCTTTCCGTGCGCGAAAATCTCATTCTCGCTGGGCAGGAGCACAAGGGCACGATGCTCTCGCGCCTGTTCGGCCCCTCCGACGCCGGACTCGGCGTGGCGGCCGATCAGATGATCGGCTTCTTCAAGCTCGGTCCTCTCGCCGACGTATCGGCCGGCGGCCTCTCCTACGGCCAGCAGAAACTGCTCGACGCCGCCATGGCGTTCATGGCCGGCCCCCGCCTCGTGCTGCTCGACGAGCCGGCCGGTGGCGTGAACCTGACGATGCTCGCCGACCTCAAGGAGCGGCTGCGCGCGATCAATCGCGAACAGGGGGCGACCTTCGTCGTCATCGAGCACAATATGGAGTTCGTCATGTCGCTGTGCACGCGCGTCGTCGTCATGGCGGAGGGCAAAGTGCTCGCCGAAGGATCGCCGGAGAAGATCCGCTGCGACCCCGCGGTCATCGAAGCCTATCTCGGTCATTAAAGGGACGCGCCATGAACGACGCCATTCTGGAAGTCGAGAACCTCGTCGGCGGCTACGGCAAGATGACGATCCTCAACGGCGCATCCTTCAAGGCGCCCAGAGGTTCGATCACGACGGTGATCGGCCCGAACGGCGCCGGCAAGTCCACCGTGTTCAAGGCGATCTTCGGGCTGCTCAGACTGCGCTCGGGCAAAATCGTGTTCGACGGAAAGGACGTGACCGGCGCCACGCAACGCCAGCTCATCGCGGCCGGCGTCTGTTACGTGCCGCAAGGGCGCAACATCTTCCCCGAGCTGTCCGTCCGCCACAATATCGAGCTCGGCCTCGTCGCTGCGCCGAGGGCGATCCGAGATTCCGCTCATCGCATCGAGGCCGCCCTCGACCGCTTTCCCGCGTTGCGCAAGAAGGCGAACCAGCAGGCCTCGACATTGTCCGGCGGCGAGCAGAAGCAGCTCGAGATCGTGCGCGGCCTGCTGCTCGATCCCAAGCTCGTCTTGATCGACGAGCCTTCGATCGGCCTGTCGCCGCTCATGGTGCGACAGACTTTCGATATCCTGAAGGAGTTGCGCGACCGCGGCGTCAGCGTGCTGATGATCGAACAGAACGCCCGTTCGGCGCTCGAGATTTCCGACTATGGACTCGTGTTGGAGCTTGGCCGCACACGCATCTTCGACAAGGCCAAGAACGTCCTCGCCGATCCGCGCGTCGTCCACCTCTTCCTCGGCGGCGTGCTGGAGGGCGACGCGGCATGAGCGAGGACCGAAGAACCGGTCGATGCAATTTCCTGGAGCAGGCGAAATGACGAACCATTCGATCGTCACAGTTTCCCTGAGCGGCCCGCTCGACGAAAAGCTGCGGGCTATTGCGGACGCCGGCTTCGCGGCGGTCGAAATCTTCGAGGCCGACTTTCTGTCTTTTAATGGCGCGCCGCGCGACGTCGGACGCCTGTGCCGGGATCTCGGTCTGAAAATCTCCGCGTTCCAGCCTTTCCGCGACTTCGAGGGGATGCCGGAACCGCAGCGCGGCCGAAATTTTGAACGAGCCGTGCGCAAATTCGACCTGATGCACGAACTCGGCGCCGATTTGCTGCTGGTGTGCAGCAACGTCTCGCCCGCGTCGCTGGGCGGCGTCGATCGCGCGGCGGCGGATTTTCGCGAACTCGGCGCGCTCGCCGCCGAGCGTGGCCTGCGCGTCGGATTCGAGGCGCTCGCCTGGGGCCGCCACGTCAACGACTATCGCGACGCCTGGGAAATCGTGCGCCGCGCCGACCATCCCGCGATCGGCCTGATCCTGGACTCCTTCCACGTCCTGGCGCGGAACACGCCGCTCGAGGCGATCCGCGCCATCCCCGGCGATCGCGTTTTCCTCGTCCAGCTCGCCGACGCGCCGCGCTTCGATCTGGACGTCCTGTCGTGGAGCCGGCACTTCCGCTGCTTTCCCGGTCAGGGCGATCTGCCGGTCGTCGACTTCATGAAGGCGGTTCAGGCGACCGGCTATGACGGCCCGCTATCCCTCGAGATCTTCAACGACCAGTTCCGCGCCGGTTCGGCCGCGCGCGTGGCGCGCGACGGCAGGCGCTCCCTCATCGCTCTCGAGGACCAACTCGACCCGACGCGGCTGCCGCAGCGAGTCTCCAGCGAAGGCTTCGGCTTCATCGAATTCGCCGTGGACGAGCCCACCGCGCGAGACCTCGGCGCGTTCTTTCACGGCCTCGGGTTCCGCAAGACCGGCCGCCATCGCTCCAAGGCGGTCGAGCGCTGGTCGCAGGGCGCGATCAATCTCGTCATCAACGCCGAACCCGACGGCTTCGCCCATTCGCACTACATCACGCACGGCCCCGGCGTCTGCGCATTCGCCCTCGACATGGCCGACGTCGGCAAGACGATGGCCCGGGCCGAAGCGCTCCGCGCCGAGTCGTTCCGTCAAAAGGTCGGCCACGGCGAGCTTGAAGTTCCGGCGATCCGCGGCGTCGGCGGCAGCCTCCTCTATTTTCTCGAGCGCAAGAGCCCGCTGGGCGAGGTCTGGCGGCGCGACTTCATCCCCGTCGTCAATTCGGCGCGCGCCGGGCGCCTCGAGCGCATCGACCACATCGCGCAATCCATGCACTACGACGAAATGCTGTCGTGGCTTCTGTTCTACGAGTCGATTTTCGACCTCGAGCGTATGCCGCAACAGGACATCGCGGACCCCGCGGGGCTGGTGCAGAGCCAGGCGCTCGCCAATCCCGACAATTCCGTGCGGATCGTGCTCAACGGCTCGGCGGCGTCGCGCACGCTCTCGGCGCGCTTTCTCTCCGAATTCTTCGGCTCGGGCGTACAGCACGTCGCCTTCGCGACGAACGACATTTTCGGCGCGGTGGCCGAGATGCGCGCGCACGGCCTTTCGTTCCTCGACATCCCCGCCAATTATTACGACGATCTCGAGGCGAAATATCAATTCGATCCCGAGACGATCGCAGCGATGCGCGCTCGTCACATTCTCTACGATCGCGACGACAACGGCGAATTCTTCCAGATCTACACGCACATGTTCGCCGAGCGGTTCTTCTTCGAGATCGTCGAGCGGCGGAACTATCGCGGCTTCGGCGCCGTCAACGCCCCGATCCGCCTCGCGGCGCAGACGCGCGAAAGCCGCCCTTTGGCGATGCCGCGCTTGTGAGGCCGGCGCGCGTAGGCGAAGCGCGCGCCGCGCGCTAGGATGGCGCCCTAACAAGAGGCCGTCGTCATGATCCGATCCGTAGTTGTCGCCCTCGCCGCCGCTCTCGCGCTGGCTCCCTCGCCGCTGTCCGCCCAAGCCGTCGACCCGGCCCTCGCGGCGATCGTCGCCAACCCGGATCGCGATCCCGCGAACCGCGCGCGCGACCGCTATCGCCATCCCGAAGCGACGCTGAGCTTCTTCGGCGTCAAGCCGGACAGCGTCGTCGTGGAGATCCTGCCGGGCGGGAGCGGCTACTGGACCGAGATTCTCGCGCCCTATCTGAAGGACCACGGCCGCTATATCGGCGCCGTCGGCGATCGAGCCTCCAGCTCGCAGGAGGAGCAGAAGAACATCGCGGCCTTCACGGCGAAGTTCGTCGCTTCGCCCGAACGTTTCGGCGCGATCGAGGTCACCGAGTTTTCCGGCGACAAATACGCCGTCGCCGCGCCCGAAAGCGCCGATTTCGTGCTGACCTTCCGCAACATTCACAATTGGATGGCGGCGGGGCAAGCCGAAGCGGCGTTCTCCGCCTTTTACAAAGCGCTGAAGCCCAGCGGCGTTCTGGGCGTCGAGGAACACCGCGCCAGCGCCGACCAGCCCCAGGATCCGCTCGCCAAGAGCGGCTATGTTCGCGAAGACTATGCGATCGCCCTCGCCGAGGCGGCCGGCTTCAAGCTGGCCGGCGCGTCGGAGATCAACGCCAACCCTAAGGACACCAAGGATTATCCCGCCGGCGTCTGGGCCCTGCCGCCGACGTTCCGGCTCAAGGACGTCGACCGCGAGAAATATGCGGCGATCGGCGAAAGCGACCGCTTCACCCTCAAATTCGTGAAGCCGCCGCGCTGACGTTCGCCTCCGGCTCGCGGCCGCCTCAGC
Organism: uncultured Alphaproteobacteria bacterium; assembly: GCA_963842835.1. Classification (GTDB taxonomy): domain Bacteria; phylum Pseudomonadota; class Alphaproteobacteria; order Rhizobiales; family Beijerinckiaceae; genus Roseiarcus. Next base: position 53,380 of record CAWJIB010000007.1, read on the forward strand.
CGAGTTCCTGCTGGACGAGGCTCACCCAGTACCCGGCGCCGAGGGTCAGGATTTCGTCGTTGAAATCATAGAGCGGCGTATGCAGGTTGTTAAACGAGCCGTCCGCAGCGACGCCGTTGCCGATCATGATGAAGCCGCCTGGCCTGGCTTCCAGCATGAAGGAGAAATCCTCCGCCCCCGTCTTGGGCGGCGCGTCCGTCGCGACATTGTCCGCTCCGACCAGCGCGCTCGCCGCGGCCACGGAGATCGCGGTCTGCTCGGCGTGAGTGACGAGAGGCGGATAGCGCCTGTCATAGTCGACCTCAGCCGTGCATCCGTAAGCGCCGGCCAGTGAATGCGCGAGTTCGGCGATGCGCTTTTGCAGCAAGTCGCGGATCGCCGGCCGGTAAGAGCGCGAGGTGCCGCGAACGACAATTTCCGACGGGATGATGTTCGGCGAGCCGAAATCGCCGCCCGCGATATGTCCTATGCTCGCCACCGCGGTCTCGATCGCGGGCACATTGCGCCCGATGATAGTTTGCAGCCCGAGCACGAAATGGCCGAGCGGGATCGTCGGGTCGGTCGCCAGATGCGCGCCGGCGCCGCCATGGCCGCCGGAGCCGCGGAACGTCACCGTCCAGCTGTCGCTGGCCGCGAGAAAGGGACCGGTGCGGGTGGCGAATTTGCCGACCGGGAGCCCCGGCATGTTATGCATGCCGTAGACGGCGTCGACCGGGAAACGGTCGAACAGGCCTTCCTCGACCATCGCCCGACCGCCGCCCAGGCCCTCTTCGGCAGGCTGGAAGATGAAATGCACCGCGCCGGCGAAATCGGGATGCTCGGCCAGATATCGCGCTGCGCCCAGAAGCATCGTGGTGTGGCCGTCGTGGCCGCAGGCGTGCATCTTGCCGGGAACCTGCGAAGCATAGTCGCGTCCCGTCCTCTCGCGGATGTGCAAAGCGTCGAGGTCGGCGCGCAGGCCGATCGCACGCTGACCCGCTCGCTTGCCCCTCAGCGTGCCGACGACGCCCGTCTTGGCGATCCCCTCCGTGACCTCGACGCCCCAGCCGCGCAGGCGGTCGGCGACGAGCTTGGCGGTTCGCACCTCCTCGAAGCCCACTTCCGGATGGCGATGAATTTCGTGACGGATCGCGATCAGCTCCGGCTCGTAACGCTTCAGTTCCTCGGCAACCGCAGCATCCATTATCTTCGCCTCCAGCGATCTTCTTTTCCCAACAACAGCCGAAAGACGGCCTTTTCGCGACGCAAATCTTGTGCCGCCTCCCTGGCGATCAGGCTCTCACTTTTTCGGCGGCGCTCGCAAGCGCGCTCTTCGGCGTTTCTTGATCGGCCTCAATGAACTTCCTGCGACGACAAGCGATAAGGCGTTGTTGGGGCGCCAGGAGAAGGAGCGAGCGATGAAGCTGCAAGATGCGATCGCCGGTCGCCGGTCCGTCCGCGAGTATACGGAGCAACCGCTCGACGAGCCAACGATCCGCCGATTGGTCGCGGCGGCCGTGCTGGCGCCGAACGCCGTCAATCAGCAACCCTGGACATTTACGATCGTGCGCGACCGAAGTCGGCTCGATCGGATCTCGCGCGAGGCCAAAGCTCATATGCGCGCCACGATGCCCGCCGGCGTCCATTCCGAGCATTTCGAATCGCTGCTCGGCGATCCGCATTTCGACATCTTCTATCGCGCGCCGGCGCTCATCGTCATTTCCGCGAGCGCGCAAGGTCCGTGGATCGTCGAAGATTGTGCGTTGGCGGCGGAGAATCTCATGCTCGCCGCTTTCGCCGAGGGGATCGGAACGTGTTGGATCGGCTTCGCGCAGAGCTATCTCAACACGCCCGAGGGAAAAGCCGCTCTCGGCGCGCCCGAGGCGTGGGTTCCCGTCGCTCCGATCATCGTCGGGAGACCGAAAGGCGCGGCGCCGGCGGTTCCCCGTAAGGAGCCCGAAATCCATTGGGTCGGCTGATCGTAGCCTTTTCGAAGCCGGCGGAGGGCAAAGGGGCGATGCGATGAAAGAGCTTGGGTTATCGAAGGTCTATCAATTGCTCGAGCCCGGGCCGGTCGTGCTGCTGACGACCGCCCACAAGGGCCGCGACAACGTCATGACGATGTCGTGGCACATGATGGTCGATTTCACGCCGCCCATCCTCGCCTGCATCGTCAGCGAGGCCGACTACAGCTTCGCCGCCCTTCGCGCGACAAAAGAATGCGTCATCGCAATTCCCGCCGCGGCGTTGGCGCCCAAGGTCGTGGAGATCGGCAACTGCTCGGGACGGACGGTCGACAAATTCGACAAGTTCGCCCTGACGAAAGCTCCCGGCCGGCGCGTCGCGGCGCCGCTGGTGAACGAATGCTTCGCCAATCTCGAATGCAAGGTGGTCGATACGCGCCTGGTCAACAAATACAACCTCTTCGTCCTCGAAGTGCTGCAAGCGTGGACGGACCCGGCGCAACAGGACGCCAAGACGATCCACCATCGCGGCGACGGCGTCTTCGTGGTCGATGGCGAGACGATCAAGCTGAAATCGAAAAAGCCGTAGCTCGCGATTGGAGGAACTGAACGCGAAAGGCGCCGCTGCCTCGCGCCTTGGGCGGTCGGCCCCCATTGGGCGTTTTCGCCAGCAGGGCGAACGCGGAGGGCGCTGCGCGGCCCGACATCTGAAATTGCGGCGCTCGCGCCATGGCGGTAATATACAAATTAACTAGCCGCAGCCGACAGGAAGACGCCGATGGTCGGGAAGTCCCGATGGGAAGCGCCACCGCCCGATCAAGCGAAGCCCGAGGATTTCGGCTTCGACCTGAACCGCGCCCTCGAGTCCGTCGTGGCGCTGCAGTCGGAGATTCCCGAGGACGCCTTCACCGCCTCGACGCTCGGCGCCAAGCGGGCGGGAAGCGGCGTGGTGATTCGCGAGAATGGGCTCGTGCTCACCATCGGCTATCTCATCACCGAAGCGGAGAGCGTTTGGCTTACCAGCGCGGACGGTCGTCTCACCCCCGGCCACGCGCTCGCTGTCGATGCGGAGACCGGCTTCGGCCTGGTGCAGGCCCTGGACCGGCTCGGCCTGCCGGCGCTGGAGCTCGGCCGATCGGGCGCGGCGCGGCCCGGCGATCCCGTGATCGTCGCGGCGGGCGGGCGCAAGCAGTTCATGCGCGCGAACATCGTCGGCAAGCATGAATTCGCCGGCTATTGGGAGTATGTTTTGGATGAAGCGATCTTCACCGCGCCCGCGCATCCTTTCTGGGGCGGCGCCGGGCTGATCGGCTCGGACGGCAAGCTTCTGGGCATAGGCTCGCTCCATGTCGAGCAGGCGATGGAGCAAGGTCAACGGCGCGACGTCAATATGATCGTGCCGATCGATCTGCTGGCGCCGATCTTGGACGATCTGCTTCGCTTTGGCCGGGTCGACAAACCGCCACGGCCCTGGCTCGGCGTTTATTCGACCGAGAGCGAAGGCAAGGTCGTCGTCGGCGGCGTGGCCGAACACGGGCCGGCCGCGGCCGCGGGCCTGCGCCGAGGCGATATTGTTTCCGCCGTGGCGAACTCGAGCGTCGTGAGCTTGGCGGATTTCTACCGCAAAGTTTGGAATTGCGGTCCCGCGGGCGCCGAGATTCCCATCGAAATCGTCCGCGACGAACGCAGCATTAGGCTGCGCATCCGGTCGACCGATCGTAGCGGCCACCTCAAGAAGCCGCGACTGCATTGATTGGAGCGCGGCGCGATCGCCGTCGAAATTGCGACGGCGGATTTGAGTTTGCGCGCGGTAGCGGCGATAAGCGCCAAGAGGGAGCGCCGCCGCTGCCTTCGGCGGCTTCGTCCGGCGACGCACTCCGATTTGAGGTTCCCGCTTGACGCGCATCCTAATCGTCACCGATGCGTGGCTGCCGCAGGTCAACGGCGTCGTGCGTTCGATCGAAGCCTTGATGCGAGAAGCGCCGTCGCTCGGGGTCGAGATCGATGTCCTGACCTCCGTCGGTTTCCGCACCGTGCCGGTTCCGACCTACCGTCAGCTGCGCGTGGCCGTGACGCGGCCGAGCGTGGTGGAGCGTCGCATCGAAGCGCTCAGACCCGATTTCGTGCACATCGCCACCGAGGGTCCTCTCGGCGTCTGCGCCTGGATCGCCTGTCGCCGAGCGGGCCGCCCGTTCACGACCTGCTACCACACGCGCTTCCCCGAATATCTCGCCGTGCGGGGAATCGCGCCGCGCGGATTGGTCTACGCGCTGCTTCGCCGCTTTCACAATGCCGGCGTCGGTATGATGGTCGCCACCGAAACGCTGGAGCGCGAACTCCGCGCGCGCGGGTTCGCGCGAATGATGCGTTGGTCGCGCGGCGTGGATTGCAATCTGTTTCGCCCCCACGCCGCAGCTGCTTTCGACCTGCCGCGACCGATTTTTCTGACCTGCGGGCGCGTGGCGATCGAAAAGAATCTGGAAGCCTTCCTCTCGCTGGATCTTCCCGGTTCGAAGGTCGTTGTCGGGGACGGACCGGCGAAGAAAAAGCTTCAGGCCCGTTTTCCCGAGGCGCATTTCGTCGGCGAAATGCACGGCGCCGCGCTTGCCGCGGCCTATGCGAGCGCGGACGTATTCGTCTTCCCGAGTTTGGCCGACACTTTTGGCCTCGTGCTGCTCGAAGCCCTCGCCTCCGGTCTGCCGGTCGCGGCGTTTCCGGTGACGGGTCCTCTCGACGTGATCGGCGACAGCGGCGCTGGCGTGCTCGACGCCGACCTCGGGCGAGCCGCGCTCGCTGCTCTCGCCATTCCCCGGGAGACGGCGCGCGCCCACGCGCTCACCTACAGTCTGCGTGCGTCCGCCCGACAATTTGTCGACAATATTTTTTGGGCGCAAGCGAAAGGCGCGCGCTGAGCCGGGTGTCGGAAAAGCGGCCAAAGGCTTTGCGATAAGGCCCGACTTCTAACAAACAACTCCAAGCGGCCCTGCGTCGGCGAGCCGACGCGGGGCCGTCCGCGAGCGCCCCGAATCCGCGATTGTTGATTTGGTTGTCACATTGGCGGGCTAGGTTTGATTTGACGAAATCGGCTCGATCGTCTTTAAGAGGACAGCATCCTTGAAATTTTTTCGGCCGCCAATGCTGAATGTTTTAAAGGACATGCGAGGTCGTGAGCGCTCCGGCTGGGATAAGCTCGGCGTGATCGACTGGCCTATCGCCCGCGCTCTGGCGTTGCGGCAGGACAGGCGCGCGCCAATTGCCGCCGCGAACGCCGTATCGCAACTCGGCAATGGGCCGATTTATCTCCTGATCGTCGGCGCGGTGATCCTGTTTCATCCCCACGAAGCGGCAACGATCATCATTTGCGCGGGGGCGAGCATCCTCCTGCTGCATTGCATCTACCCCGCGATGAAGCGAGCGACCGCGCGTCCGAGGCCGCGGGACGTCGAAGCGGCCTTTCCCAATTCAATCCCGCCGCTGGACAAATATTCCTTTCCCAGCGGCCACGTCATGACGTTGAGCGCCGCGCTCACGCCCATCGTCTACGTAGCGCCGAGAGCTTGGCCTCTCGGGTTGGCCGTATGGGCCGCGATGGCTTGGTCGCGATTGGCGGTGGGACACCATTACGCCTCCGATGTCGCAGCCGGAACGATCATGGGAGCCGCCGTTTCGGGGTTCCTCACGTATTGGATCGCGTCGTAACGGCGTCGCCAAATCGGGCCGAACTCAGCCGAGGTCGAACGTCACCCCCTGCGCGAGCGGCAAGGTCCGGCCAAAATTGATGGTGTTGGTGGCGCGGCGCATATAGGCCTTCCAAGCGTCGGAGCCGGATTCACGCCCGCCGCCGGTCTCCTTCTCGCCGCCGAAAGCGCCGCCGATCTCGGCGCCAGAAGGACCGATATTCACATTGGCGATCCCGCAATCGGAGCCGCGCGCCGACACGAACAACTCGGCCTCGCGCAGATCGTTGGTGAAGATCGACGACGAGAGCCCCTGCGGGACCGCGTTCTGGAGTGCGATCGCCTCGCCGAGGTCGCGGTATTTCATGACATAGAGGATCGGCGCGAAGGTTTCGCGCAGCGCGGGGCCGACCTGCGCCGGCATCTCCACCAGCGCCGGCCGCACGTAAGCCGCCCCAGGCCCGCCACACGCCACGCGTTCTCCGCCGGTCACGACGCCGCCGGCGGTCTTCGCCGCCTCGAGCGCGGCGCCCATCGCCTCGAACGCCGCCTGGTCGATGAGCGGGCCGACCAGGGTTCCCGTCGTAAGCGGGTCGCCGACGGGAACCGAGCGATAGGCGCGCTTGAGGCGCGCGATCAGTTCGTCGTGAACGTCCTCGTGCGCGAACAGCCGGCGCAGACTGGTGCAGCGTTGGCCCGCCGTGCCCATCGCGGCGAAAGCGACAGCGCGCACCGTCAGGTCGAGATCGGCGCTCGGGCAGACGATCGCCGCGTTGTTGCCGCCGAGCTCCAGCAACGCCCTCGCGAAGCGCGCCGCCAGCCGCGGCCCGACCTTGCGGCCCATCGCGGTCGAGCCAGTGGCCGAGACGAGCGCGACGTTGGAATGATCGACGAGGATTTCGCCGATATCGCGTCCGCCGATCAGCAATGTCGAAAGGCCCTCAGGCGCGCGGCCGCCCTCGGCGAGAAACCGTCGCCGCGCCCGCTGGAACACGCTTTGCGTCGCCAGCGCGCTCAACGGCGCTTTTTCCGAAGGTTTCCAGACCACGCTGTTTCCGCATGCGAGCGCGAGCGCCGCGTTCCACGCCCAGACCGCCACGGGGAAATTGAAGGCGGAGATCACGCCGACAATTCCCAGCGGATGCCAGGTCTCCATCATGCGGTGGTCGGGGCGCTCGGAAGCGATCGTCAGACCGTGCAACTGGCGCGACAAGCCGACCGCGAAATCGCAGATGTCGATCATCTCCTGGACTTCGCCGGCCCCTTCAGAGGCGATCTTGCCGACCTCGATCGAAACCAGCCGGCCGAGAGCGGCCTTGTGCGCGCGCAGTTCCTCGCCGAAGAGCCGCACCAGCTCGCCGCGCTTGGGCGCGGGAACGTCGCGCCAGAGGAAGAAAGCCTCGCGCGCGCCCTCGATCGCTTTCGCCGCTTCCGCCGCTCCGATCTCACGGACATGGCCGATCGGCGCGCCCGAGATCGGCGTGCGCGCCACGAGCGCGCCGCCGCTCAAGAGGGAAGGATCGACGCCGAGCGAGCCGAGCAGGTCGCGGGCTTCGGCGGCGCGGTCGATCGACGGATGGATGGCGGTCAAGCTCGGTTCCTCTCTGAACGCGGGCCGGCGGCGGCCTCGCGCCGCCAGACTTAGCACGCGATTCGGCGCCGGGTCACGATGCCGATCGGCGAGCGCGAGACCAACAAGCGTTGGATCAGCGACATAGGTGCATATTGGCGCCGGCGCGCGCCGCAAACAAATCGATGAGCGGCTCGATCGTCCAATGGTCGGCCAGCAGCAGCAAGCAAAGCGCGTACAGCACGGCCAATGGAGACATTCCAACCACCGTTCGACGAGTCAGTTGCAGGCGCTCAGGCTTGGCTCGAAGCACGCCGAACAGCGCGATCGACATGGCGCCGATCAAGACGCCGACGCCGACTTCCCGAGCGTTGTGGGCTTCGAGCGCGACCCGACTTGCGCCAATCAGCAGCACGAGCGCGATCGCTCCGCCATAGAGCGCCAGACGCCATCCGATCGTTCGTCCCGCGCCGAACAGCGCCGCGAGGCAGCCATAGAACGTCGCGGCGAAGGCCGCATGGCCGCTGGGACTTTCCACGCCGTAGAAAGAATACTTCCCGTCACAAGCCGCAAGGACGAGTTTGGCGAACAAGGCTGCCGTCAAACACGCGGCCATCGCCGCGGCGTAGGCCGCCGCGTCCCGCCGCGAACCGGACCATGCGAGAAATGCGATCAGGCCGAAAGACGCCGGCAAGAGAACCGCGATATCGCCAAAATTGCTCAGCAGCTGCATCAGGACCCCTTGTCGCGATTTCGAAAACTACTTGGCAACCGGGCCAATAATTCGAAATCGAAGGGTTATTCCTGACGCCGGGTTTTTGGAAGCCGCCTTGGGCGCATTGCAACGCGCCGCCCGCCGTTCGAGGCGCCTCGCGGGACGCGGACGAGGAGGACGGCGGGCGTTGCGCATGGTTCGGAGGCGGATATGGGAACGTTTCCGCCGTCGCCTTCAAAGAAGATCGTGCTGGCGCTCGATGCGGCTTGCGACGGCGACGGCGGCGTCTCGCCGGGAGGGTTCGTTCGCCTCGGCCGTTTTCGCCGTCCTGAGCGGAACGGCCGGCTTCCCGCGAATTCTCTTCAAGAGCCCATGCAGGTCGTCGCCGCGAGGGCGAGCTGATCTCGCCTCGTCCGTTGAATCTCGTTACCGCGGGCTGGGCGCCGGGATTCTTCCGACCGGCTCGCCGAAAGCGACCCCCGGACGCGTCGGCCCCAACCAGAAATGGCCGTCTGCGTCGGTGACGACGCACGCGTCCCCGCCGGGCGCAGAGCTGCAGGAGATGTTCAGCGGCGGTCTGATTCGTTCGGTCGCGGGGATTCTCAACTTATCGGCGCCCTCCGCGAGCTTTTTGTCCCCGGTGGTGAAGAACGAGATTCGTCCGGTATCGTCGACGACCACGCAGGCGCCGTTGGCGCATCCGATTTTGTAGTCCCTGGCGCTCGCCGCGCCGGACAGCGTCAGGGCGGCCGCCGCCGCAAACACGAGACATGGCCAACGAGACGCGACGGATTTCACAGTCATGGCGAACGCCCCCCTTCCCATTCGCTTTGATCCCAAAGCCGCCGACAACGGGTCGCCGGCGGGTCGCGAGCGATAATCGCGACCCGGCCGCTCCGCGATCACCGCTAAGCCTTGGCGACAATTCCTCAATCCCCCGACGATCTCTCGCGGGGCGCCGCTGCTGCGGTCGCTCGGACGCGTCAATTGCGTCGGATCGCGCGAGCGGACGCTTTACCGACTTTCGCGCTTGGCTCCATTCATGCCGGGATCGCGGTGAGCGCGGACGAGGCAATTCGACGCGACATGGCGAGACGTTCACAATAATGACAGCGCGCTCTCAAGGGTTACGGCTTGATTCGTCGACACGTTCGTCATTGTCAACGCTAAGACAATTGACGCAGCGGAACTTTCGTGAACCCTATTACGGGGCGCGATACCACCATCATTTATATGATGAAACGACTTTATTGAACGCGATGGACTGGATAGCTAATAATTTACGCAAATTAACCCCTATTACACATATTGGTTAAAAATTTCCGCATCTTTTCGCTCTATTCGTTCGCCCGAACTTGATGGCGCCGCAAATCACCTTCCGCAGGGTCGCGCCATCGAACGGAGGCGAGGGATGTACGGGTATATTGCGCGGATCGCCGCAGGCGCGATCATCGCCATTGCGAACCTTTCCATGGCGTCGGCTTCCCCCTCGGTAGCCTCGATGCAGGAAGGCGGCTACGCGCTGGCGCCTTTTTCCTTCGTGAAGTTCTGCCTCGATTATCCCGGCGATTGCCCGAAATCGGCTGGCCCGCCGCGCGTCAGGCTGACGCGCGGCCGCATGGCCGAACTGTCGAGCGTCAATCGCGCCGTCAATGCGTCGATCAGGCCGAGGCCGGATACGTCGACGCTCCGCTATTGGAAGCTCGACGTGGACGCCGGCGACTGCAACGCCTTCGCGGTGCAGAAGCGCCACGAACTGATCCGCCGCGGCTGGCCCGCCGCGGCGCTCGCGCTCACCGTCGCCAAGACCGCGCGCGGCGAAGGTCATTTGGTCGTCACCGTGCGCACGGACCAAGGCGATCTCGTGCTCGACAACCTGCGTTCGAATATCGTGCCGTGGCGGAAGGCGGGCTATGAGTGGATCATGCGCCAATCCGAGCGCAACCCGCAATTTTGGGTCGAACTCGACGGCGGCCAAGCCGGCCCGGTCGGCGCCGCGCAAGATCTCGACGACGCGGCTCCGGTCGCACAAGTCGACAACGCGGCTGACGGGCGCGCGCCGACCGATGGCGAACTGGCGGTCGCCGCGGCCGACGCTGGATCAAAGCCGGCGGGCGCCCCCGCGCCGCCGATGCGCAGAGCCTCGAGGCCCATGGCGTAACCGTTGCGCTCGACGAAGCGGGAGCGCCGCCGGCGCAGGTCTCGATCGCCGGCCCGGCCCGCTGGGTCGGCGACAATCGCCAAGCCGCCACTCCCATGCTCGACAGCGGCGTCGCCGCGCTCGATCGATTCGCCGAAACGAGCCCGGCGCCCCCTGCAAAGCCCGTGGCGGAAGACGAGAGAGTCGCCAAGGCGGCCGATCCGATTAATCCGAGGCCATTTGGTTTTATCTAATACCGGGCGAAGAAGCGTCACGCCTCGCGTGAGGCGTCAGGGTCATGGTCGTAATCGGCGAAGACGGTGACGGCGAGTTCGATGCCGGGCAGATATTCCCGGCTATCTTCGACCGGGTTGAGTGGGCGAATTGTTAAATTCGCGTCCCGTCGTTGACCAAGGCGCGAGGGGCGTGAGGAATCGCTCATATCCTCGGGCTGCGTGGAGACTCAACGGATTCCGAGTCATACAAAGCGCTCCTCATTTCGTCTCGCCGTGGTAGGCCGCGTAGAATCCCGGCACTGGCCCCTCGTAGATGGCGAGATCGGCGAAGGCCGCGGATTTGAGTGGTGAGGCAACCATTCCGTTGATTCGAATCGCCAGCCACGGATACCCGCTCGGGGGCGTGATTGCCGGGATGCGAAATAGCGCCCAGTTTCCAGACGCGCCGAACACTCCGTAGTTGTAGTTTTTTGTGTACGCGCCGAAGAAAATACCTCCGATGACGTATGGATTATTGATTATGGTTGACCCCGAACTAATACAGATAGCAAGAGTGTTGTCTGTGCAAAACAAAATAAGCCCATTCAACTGCCCGTATATTCCAGAGATTGAACCTGCGAATTCCAGGCTCGCCTTGAACTCCGCCACGTAAGTATAGCCGGGAGTGACTTGAACTCCTTGCGCGATCTGGAATGCGCCACCCGATGCGACGTAGGCGTATTTTCCACTGATTGTGGTTGTGGCGTATCCACGATTCGCATTGCTTTTGGTAGTCGGGAGCGCGAAATTGTTGGCGGCCCATCCAGCGCAGCAGGTCGAGCCGCCGCCTTGTGCAAGCTGCGCAATATCGGGCAACAGATTGGGTTTGGCGTCCCAAATTCCTTCATAATAATTCTGCGTTGTGAGGCCATAAGTAACAGTTTGCAAACTTGTAAAGCTCTTGACCTTCCATGTTAAACTTCGCGCTGGAGCCGCGAGGTATCCTACGTATCCCGTCGCGCTGCTGTTCGAGCCTGTGGAATCGACAAGGGTCAACGATTGATAGGTCGAATTGACTGACAAGCCATCAATATCGACGTTGCAGTCTAAGAGGCCGAAATTTGTCGCCAGAGGCCGCAGGAGCTTGATCTGTCCTTGCGGATCTACGCCGGGGGGGCCGTTTTCCCCCGAACTGTCCCGAATGATGATCGAGCATTGCGACGCATTGCCTCGATAGATCGGAATGTCAGCAAAATAAACGTGATCCATCTTTATATTTGAGCCGGCGGACCCAACGTTCTCAAAAAAGGTGGCTCGAAAGTCTGCCGAAACAGTTCCCCCTGAAATGTAGGCTCCGGAGAAAGGCGTGCCCTGCAACAGAAGATGCGTCCCGTCAACGACCTTGACGACTTGATTGCCGTTGGCGGGGACGCCAACGACCCCAGAAACCTGGACAGGTTGATTTGTCGAGAAGCCGGACGCGGAGCTAACGGTCAGTTTGATCGCGCCCCCGGAGTTAGACGCGCCGGAAACGTTCACAAAGGCATTGGCTTGCCCCGCTACCGATGTCCATCCGTTCGAAAATGTAACGCTGCCTACGGTCACAAGTCTCGCGACGCCATTCGAAGTCGGCATGGCGATTGCCCAAAGGCCGCCGCTGAAATCATTCGCGACTGCCTGCGGATTGGCAATCTCCGCCGCATACGCGCCGTCGAGTATGTATTGGGCGGCCCCCCCGCCAGTGTAAGCGTGAATGAAAGTCGACCGATCAAGTGTGACATGGGTTTCATCGACGACCGTGATGAACCAACCGCCGTTCGCCTCGGTCGTTCCGGCCACGCCCGAGACATACGCTCGTGCGCCGCTGATCCAGCCGCGGGTGGAGCTGACGGTGAGTTCGATCGCGCCGCCGCAACTCGACGCTCCCGAAACAGTCATGGGGGTCTGGTCGGCATACATCGCCGAATTGGTTCCCTCCACAAACGCTTGCGTGAAACCGCTCAATCCCTCGCTAACTTCATCAACCTTTGAGACGAATCGCGTGTTGAGATAGGTTCCTTGCGCAAAGTCAACTGTATTGAAGGACGATGTGAACCCGATCGATGGCGCGGAAGGCTCGAACTCGAATCCATTCACCGCCATCGTCGAAAGATTCGCAGTTCGAATGACCCCGGAGGAGAACGGGACCATGACATTTTCGACGTCAACATTCGTGTAGTCGGGCGTCCAAATCACCCCCGATTGGACGATGCCGTAATAAGGTGTGCGAATGGACTCCAGCCCAGATGGAATATTGCCGCGGTAGGTTCGCCACGCGCGCGGGCAGATAAGCGTGATGTCTCGGACGGCGACGGTTCCGCTGACGATGACCATCGCTTTGCGGATGGTCGTCGCGGGTTGTGTTCCCCACCACTCAACGAAGGTGTGGCCTCGGCCTGCGCCAACGATATGGACGGGAATGGCGACATTTCCCGGATAATCAGAGCTGCTGTAATAGGCCCTTGCATCGATCGTCTCGGTGATGCGGAAGCGTCCGAACGGTATGCTGACCCTTGCCGCGGATTGCACCCAAGAGGCCTTCGTGGCCGTGTGTTGCAGGGACGCGTAGATGGCGCCCTGAATGGCCGCCCAGTCCATCTCCTGCGTGCAGGACGCCACGAACGGGAAAACGGCTTGCGCCGCCGTCAGGCTCTCATAAGGCGAAGACGATCCGCCGCAAATCGGGTGGCTATCGCCGTCTCCAAACGCCCCGAACCACATTGGGTTGTAGTCATTATGGCTCAACTCCATCTGCCTGTGATAACGACGGCCGCGAGCATCGACAATGATTGTGCCGCCGTTATCCGCGCTCGCGACATCCGATGCAGCGTACATAAATTTCCCGCCGCCTTGCGTCCCCCCGGCATAATAAGACTGCACATTGACGAATCCGATGACTGTCCCTGTGTTTGCTCGCAAGGCTGCGATGCTCGCGAAGTCCAAACTGGCGGCGAGAGTTGTACGCGCCATTGCGGCGCCCGCCGCATCGGATGGTTGGTCGAAAGCGTTGAGGGGCGTCACCCCAGGAGTCCCCGATGCGTCTCCACGACCCGGTCGCGCGGCTGAGATGAAGCAGCGCGTCAACGAGAACGCATTGCTCTCGGTGACCGACGCAGTTGATCCGGGAAGAGTAATCCCTGCGGCGACCGTTTGCTTCGTCGTCCATGTGTAAGGAATGGCGGTCATTACCGGCGAAAGCGCACACGGATTCAGCTCGTCTTTCGCCAAAGCCGAAGTTGCGCAGACAATCGCCGCCCAGGCCGCGATGAGCGATTTCTTCATATGCCGACTCGCCAATAGATGACGGGAAACGCTTGTCGCCTCGATAACGCGTTCACGGATGTTGACGTCGCTTCCCTGGCGATAATGATCGACGAATGCCTCGCCTGAAGCGAGACGTTGTCGCCGCCTGGTTCGTTTCCGCCGCCCGTGCGCGGCTCGCGGAGCGGGCCATTGCACGACTTCTGGGGGGACCTGCGGCCTCGCGAAGAGTGCGGGCCGACGGCGTTCCAAGACACGACTGGGAAGGACGCGGTCGCCGCAGTTTTGGCTGAGGGGCCAGTCTACGCAGGACCGACAGACACCCTAATGTCGGGCAAAGACGCGCTTCACGATATCCTGCCGATGCATATTTACACTTGCCACCATACGTCAACGTCATCACATATATGCTGTATAATATCACATGATACAATTATGTCACGCTTTCGCGTGGAATCTTGTATTGACCTAATATTAGTCCATTACTTTATCTGTTGACGTGTACAGATCAATAACGTTTGTTGCAGATTAGTTACGCATGGAAATTCGCTGGCGTCAACTTTCGGCAGATGAAAAACACTTGGGAATTAGCCCACCACGGAAGGGGTAGAGGAGAAAGAATTTCATTCTCGATGACGAACCGCTCGCCTAGCTTCTCGCGAAGCCAGCGGAAATCGAACCCCTTGTGGGTCGGACGTCGGTTGGCGGGACGCATAACCGCCCGTCCCAGAAGCCCGGCGAGCAACTCTGAAGCCGAATAGTCAGATGCGCGTCGAAATAGAATCGAACGGTTCAGCTCCTTTAACAAAAGCGCTCCCCCAACCATGATCGGAACGGAGACAATGAGCTTTCCGTGAGCCTTAATCGAATGTTGGCAGTCGGTAAGAAACCGCTCTGTTTCAGCATCGGTAAGATGCTCGCAGACCTCAAATGCGGAGATCATATCTGGATATAAATTTAGAGCTTTGAAGTCTGTAATGTAATGAATCCGAGGATCGTTGGCTGCAGGCATAAACGGTTCGATAGCGCAAAGCGTCGCATCGGGTCGTCTGTCACCCAAAGCACTCAAGAATAGGCCGGTGCCGGCCCCAAAATCAACAACAACGCCTCGTTGGGGAAGATACTTCTCGGCGAGCGAAACAGACTTGGCGACTCAACTCCTGTGAGCGAATCTCGCCAGTGGGTTGAGCGAATTGACCGTCTGCCGATCATAAGAAACCATGCCGCAACCTCTTGTTGTTGTTCGCAATTTTCTGAGGGAAACAACAAAGATTTCCCTGACATGGCGCAGGTCCGTTCCGGGTCCATGCGGCAAGCGCGTCCGGCAAGAGACACGCCCTCGCTTGAGCGTCAGAAACAATAGGCGACCGAAGACACGAAACAATCTCGGTTGAAACGGACATTGGCCCTTGCGAACGCGTTTGAGTGGCGGCTCGGCTGTTTCCTGTTCCCGGCCTTCAAGCTGGCGCTCGAAACGGGTTGCGGCGACGGCGCCTGCACCTTGCTGGGCAGGTTCATTTGCGTTCGGCCAATTTCGCCGGCCCGCATGGACCAGCCGGACATCCCACGGGGTAATTGAGGATGTCTTGGCTCGCCGGCCCGACCGATTTGCCGTCGCCGCGCCCGCTATCGGGATTGCCTCGGGCGCCAAGTCACGAGCGCTGCGCGGCGCGCCAACGACGTCCTCGATCGTTCTCGCGCCCTGTCGCGGCGGCCCTGCTGACCGCCGCCCGCCAGACGTCCGTGAGCGGACCGACGCCTCGTCGCACCTTATCGGCCCGCACGAGCCCCAAATGGGCGGCGGTCAGGAAGCGTACGTCCGCGCCCACCGGCGGGCGTGAGAGCATCGGCCTCTTCAGGCGACTTACCGACGCCCAATCCCGGCTCACCGCTCGGCCAAAATGCGGCGCTAAGCGACGCTCGCAATCGGCAAGTCGCCGTTCCCCGCCGTTAAAGCTCAGTCTACGCGCCGCGGTCTGCCCCCAGCGCCGCGCGCCAGGCGAGAAGCAGGTCCCGATTGTTGTTCTTGGCGGTCGCATAGCGCCGCGCCCCGTCCCGGAAGCGCGACCACGTTTCCTCGTCGGCGTCGAAGGCGAACCGGACGCGCGCCGAGAACTCTTCCCTGTCGACCAAGTCAAGCGCCCAGCCCGCGTTGTATGATGCGACGTCGAGCCATGGGGTTTCGGTGCTCAGCAGGACGGGGACGCTAAGCGACAAAGCCTCCAAGATTGCTTGGCCAAAGTTTTCGCCCAGCGTGGGCGAAAAGAAGAGGTCCATTTTGGACATTTCTCTGAACAGGTCTTCCTTCGCGAGCATCCCCCGAAACTGCACAAGTCCGGAAACATTCCGATCGCGTGCGATCCTTTGGCATTCTCGCAAGTACTGCTTGTCCGGGGCTTCGCCGAAAACGTGCAACTGGGCCGCCACCCCCGCGGCTGAAAGCGTCTCGATCGCGAAAATCAGGTTTTTTTGCTCCGCGATCCGGCCTATGAACGCGATGGCGAGCGCCCCCGCGACCTTCTTGCGCGGCGCGTCGGGCAGGAATCCGCTGAGATCGCGGGCGAAGTGGGAAATAACGACGACCCTTGCGTCCGCTCCGATCCTCCGCTTCACCTCGTTCATCTCTCGCGGCGAACTCGCGACGTGAATAACGCGGCTTCGGATTGGATTCCAAGCCAATAGCGCGCAAAAACACCTTTTCCTCAATCGATGCCTCGTCTGGATCACGTCCATGAAGATTCCATGAGGAAGATGGATTATACTTCGGCTCGGCTGCATGAACAGCGAAAGCAGCAACGCCGGAATGCTCAGACGGAAGTCATAAAGGCAGTGAACCGTCAAAGAAACTGGCGCCTTACGTAAAATTCTGTAAAGTTCGTAGACTCTAAGCAAGGTGTAAGGAAGATACATAACTTCATACGCCGACCCCTTTGCGGTCACGACGCCGCGATTTGGAAATAGCTTCTTCCGGCGAGAGCGGTCAAAATTCAGTGAAACGACGTTAACGTCGAAACACTCGGATAAATTCTCGGCTAAAGTCGCTATCGTGCCTGCCGGCCCGACGGCGTGCACCGAGGGAAACATGGAAAAGTACACCATAGTAAGTCGAGGCTTGACTTCCACGCAGAGGACTCCCCGATCGGCGCAGCAGAGAAAACTTGAGAGGACACAACGCCGAAGAACGAAGCGCGGTTGCGATCGTCCGGCTGAACTTCAAGCTATTGAATCCGACGGCAATAGAGCGCGTCGGCTTGCGACGGCCCGCGCGTCGAATGTCCCACGCAGTTGGCGACGCCGCGCAGCATGTAATCTTGCGATTTCAAGTACTCATGGGTGTCGGCGAACAACGGTTGCCCCTCGTAAAGTTCGATGAACGAAGTCTCGAGATAGATATAATCGACGACCTCAAGCAGTCGGCCCAGACCTCTTAAGACATCGAGTTCCCCTCCTTGCACGTCGATCTTGAGCAAAGAAGGCCTGCGGATCTCGTTCGCCGAAAGAATGTTGTCGAGCCTGTCCGTTGATACGTGGATGCGATGCTTGACATCGACGCCATTTTCTTGCTGCGCTTCAGCCGGCTGGAAAAGCGAGGACGAATCTTCCCGCGATGTCACATAGAATTCGGCGCTTCCCTTCCTGTCCGACAGCGCGAGGCGATGGATGCGGAGATCGGGCGACGCGGCCTCAGCCCAGGCCGCCAGAGTCTTGGCCGCCGTGGGCAGGGGTTCGAAGCAATCGATCCGAGCATCGGGAACCACGGAATAGGTCGCCAGCGCAAACTGGCCTTTGTTCGCCCCTACGTCGATCAGATGCTGCGGGCGCACATAAGCGATGATTTCAAGATGCTCGATCGCGCCGGCAATATTGAATCTGAGCAATCCGTGAGCGAGAACGGGATTGCGCAACAAGGCAAACGCTTTGCGAAACTTTCTGAGCATCGCGATCCCCGAAGTAAAGATCAATCATATTTACTGCACGCTCGCCCAGTGGATCGGCGGCCGATTCGGATCGCGCGTGGCGTACAAACAGAGAGGGCCGACGCCCAAGGGGTTCCCGAAAACGACGAAGCGCCATGTTGGCGATGACCCCGCCAGTACGGGCGTCGTCCCTGCGCGGACGCCTCGAGGAACCTGATTTTGCAAGGCCTGGAAGCGGGCGGAAAGCGGTTTTCGGCGTCTTCGACGAGCGATCGGTTCGTTTGAGCGGCGCTTCTATGGAGTCGGGACGCGCTTTCGGCGCCCGTCGCCGATCAGATGGCGCCGTTTTTCGACGCATTCATCCGATCCGGCCAACTCGGCTTCTCTTCGAAACGGCTCTTCGAGCCGATCCGATAGCAGATAGATCTGTTCTCACGGACCGCGAAATATCCCATGCGCCAAGAACTCCTCGATCGGAGCGAGAACTTGCGATAGCCGGATCCGTCTAACGCCCTCAATTTCGTGCAAACATACTCCTCTGGCGCTGATAGGATGCCATTTTTTTGGAGGATTGTTGTCGCCGAAAAGCGCGACAAACGGAGCGCCCACAGCCGCCGCAAGATGCATCGGGCCGCTATCGTGTCCGACGAATAGGCCGGCGCGTTCGAGCACTGCGGCAGCTTCCCGCACCGTCAACGCGCCGCAAAGGTTACAGATCCGACCTGTCCAATTCCGACTTGCAAGATCAGCCCTTTCCCGGTCAGCCACCCCGCCGAGGATTACCAGCGCGAGATTGGGGTGGGCTTCAGACACGGACTGCAGCAATGCCGCCCAATTGTCGGCGCCCCAATCATTGATTGCGACTTTGCCGCCCATATTGACGGCTAGGAACGGTCCATTCGGCGCCACACTTCGTGCACGCGCCCGTTCGTCGGAGGTGAGCATCAGATCCCAATTCCCGCGCGCCGCAAGGTCTATCGCGCCCAGCGCAGCGATCGATCGCGCTAGCCGAGCGCATTCACGTTCAACCTCGCCGGTCTGCGCGTTGACGACTCTGAGGCTGAGCGCCTCGGGGGAAGCGCCGACAATGTGGCGTAGTCCACAAGCTCGAAGAAAGAGCAAATCCCGGGCCCGCGCAAAAGCGGAACGCTCAGGCATGAGATAAATGAGCTGATCAGCGCCGGTCGCCATAATTTCGCGGCGCAGACGCAGCAACGTTTTGGGGGAACGGGACCCGACGGGATAGGCGACCTCATCATGAACGAGGCCGGACGGGCCCAAAACGTCAAAGAGTGAGCTAGTCGCACTCGACACCGGAACGTTGCTGAGCGCGATCCGCCGATACTCCGGAAATGCGCGCGCGATTGCATGAAAGCAAGGCAATGCGATTACTGTATCGCCGATGCTGCCCAGCCGGTAGATCACGATCGCCTTAGGCATTTTCCCTTCGCTCGCGCCGAGGTGAAACCGCAAATCGTGGGCTAAGATTTCGATGCAATCACGAAGATGTTGAGCGTCAGCAAATAGCCGCGTAAGACGCCGGTCTCAATCGCCAGCCGAAATACAGTCGCGAGCCTTACGATGCTCGGGCGCTCCTACTTTTTCAGCTTGGCGATCACCTGGCTTGTGCTTCTTCCGTCGACGAGTGGATGGGTCAGCACTTCTCCGCCGCGCGCGAGGACAAGAGCTCCGCCGACCACTGCGGTCTTCTCGTAGTCCGCGCCCTTCACTAAGACATCGGGCGCAACGGACTCGATAAGTCGAAGCGGTGTGTCTTCGTCGAAAACAACGACCATGTCGACGACGTCGAGCGCGGCAAGAATCGCCGAGCGATCGTGGTGATCATTGATCGGGCGGTCTGGTCCCTTGAGCCGGGTCACGGAAGCGTCGCTGTTCAAGCCGACAATAAGGCGATCACAATTTGCGCGCGCAAACTGCAGGGAGCGGATATGGCCTGCATGGATAATGTCGAAGCAACCATTGGTGAATCCGATGCGCAGGTTTGCGTTGCGCCAGACCTCGGCGCACTTCGCCGCCGAGGTCAATGAACGGATCTTTTGACGGCTGCTCTCGATTTCGTAGGCGCCGTTCGAAGACGCCTCGGCGAGTAATTCGTTGGTGGTGAGCGTCGCCGTTCCGCGCTTGCCGACGACAACGCCCGCCGCGACATTCGCTAGCGTGACGGCCAATCTAATATCCGCTCCTGCAGCGAGACAGAGCGCGAATGTGGCGACAACTGTGTCCCCCGCGCCCGCTACATCGAACACCTCGCGAGCGGTCGCGCGCGAATGAAACACCAGACCGTCGCGTCCAATCAAAGACATCCCTTGGCTTTCCCGCGTGATCAACACGCCTTCAAACGGCAACTCATCAAGAATAGCGCGTCCCGCACTTTCCGCCATTTGGTCATCGGCGACAGAGATCCCGACAGCCGCGCGTGTTTCTTTCAGGTTTGGCGTGATATACGTTGCGCCAAGGTATTTCTTAAAGGACTCAGATTTCGGATCGACAATAATGGGAATATTCCTGGGACGCGCCAACTTGCAAATTTCGCTCACGAGCGCCGCCGAAACCGCCCCCTTCGCATAGTCCGAGATCACGACGACGTCGCTCTCCGAAATTCTTTGGCGGCATTCATCGAGAACCACTTGCAAAATACGATCGGAAACCGGCGCGACCAATTCCTCATCGACCCGAAGAACTTGCTGGCCGGACGAAATAAACCAATTCTTCTGCGTTGTCGGTCGCTGCGGGTCTTTGACGCAACGCGCTTCGATGCCCTCCGAGCAAAGCAACTCGCTCAATTCCGCGGCCGCGGTATCCTCCCCAACAACACCAATGACGGCGCATCGCCCGCCTAGCTGGGCAATATTTCGCGCGACATTGGCCGCCCCGCCCGCAAAAGAGGCGGTCGACTTTTTGGTCAACACGGGAACTGGCCCCTCGGGGGAGATGCGCTCGATCGTTCCGGACAGGAAGCGATCAAGCATCAAATCGCCAACACATATGACACGCCGCGATCTGAAGTTAGAAATGACCTCCTCTGCAACAACCCGGTTCATTGCTTCGCGCGCCTAGGTTAGATATTCATTTAATTGATTGATAAAGTATTTACCTCTATTGCTGAGATGACTAGAAGCGGTCGAAATTGGTCGCGTTTGCGCCGACACAACTACTGCTCCGATTGTGTCAAGCAACAATTCGCTCAGCAAATATACGCGGCGATAACGAAGCAGCGACGCCGCGTCGACACGGCGCTTGGATGGTCAATCGCCTCCTGCGAACGCATTCTGCTGTGACCGCCGCGATTTCCTCCAAATGAAGTTAAAGTCCGGGCCGAAGGAAGGGCCGGACGATGGAGCGAGCAGGCTTCGCGGAAGAGCAGATCGTTGGCGTATCGCGCGAGCATGAGATTGGCGTGAAAATTCTTTCTTTGGCGCGCAACCACGGCGTCCCGGAACCGACGCTCTACAACTGGAAGGCCCGATACGGCGGGGCGGACGTGTCAGCGGCCAAGCATCTGAACCGGCTTGAGGACGAGAATGCGAAACTGAAGAAGCCGCTCGCCGAGGCGATGCTCGAGGCGTCCGCGCTGCGCGAGCTTCTGTTAGGAGAACGGCAGGTCCGCCGCTAAACGCGAGGGCGCCGCCCGTCTGCGTCCCATGCGCCCGACGGAAACCACGCCCTCGGTACGATCTATTCCCGGAAAGTTCGTAGATCCCGTTTCGGCGGCTACCCTCCGCAACGCGCCATCGCGAAGCGGATGTCCCAGAGGCTGCCCGAGCGGTCAGAGGGACGAGCTCGTGGGAGAAAACTAACGAGTTGAACCCCACGCCCAGGGGTGACCTGTCGCTCCGACGACCCGGCACAGGCAATGTGCACTCCAGCGTCGTTATCGTCGATAAACTCGTCACAATCGGGATCTTCAATAGTCACCGAACGCCTTCAGTCAATATTGGCCGGCAGAAGTCGAGAATTTCCGTGCATATTCGTTCATTGAAGCGCCCATTTGACAATGCTCGCGAATGTCCCGCAACCGCAACGGATTCACGACGTTCGTCGTCAGCGAGCAACGATAAGCACAGTTTTGCGCACTCATCCGCGTTGTCGAAAAAACACGCCTCAATTCCATTCCGATACAAATGCTCGTGGTCCACGGTTCGAGGCGCGCAGAGCAAGGTTCCAATGGCGGGGATTTCCAGACTGCGGGTCGTATGCAAGTCAAGGTTCCCCTCCGAGAGCAAGGCCAAGCCTATCTTGGCGCGTGAAATGGTCTCCACGTAAGAATCATCGTCGAGGTATCCGACTTCCACCGCGGACTGAATTCTTGGGTACTCCGGCGCCTTCGTCCACCTTGGCCCGAAGATTTGCAGGGGAACGCCGCGCTCGAGGAGCCGCAGCATAAAAGGCCCGCGCTCCGGCATCCATGTGCCGACGAAGACGACATCAAGCGGCGGAGGCGCAGCTTCCCCT
Source organism: uncultured Alphaproteobacteria bacterium (assembly GCA_963842835.1). GTDB lineage: Bacteria > Pseudomonadota > Alphaproteobacteria > Rhizobiales > Beijerinckiaceae > Roseiarcus. Next base: position 75,330 of record CAWJIB010000007.1, read on the forward strand.
GCCGCCGGATTTCGACGGCGATGAACGACTTCATCCGCCGATTGGACGACCTTGATCGCGCGCTTCGCTCCCAACGAACGCGCTCGTTCGACGCTCGATTGTCGGGGCGTCGCAAAAAGATCGTAAATCGGCAGCGCTTTGAGAAATAGCCGCCATCGGCGGCCGTCGCGACGGGTGAAGGGATTGTCGAGATTGTGGTTGACCAGTACGCCCGATCGCGCCTTCAATTCGCGCGCAAGGCGAACGCCGACGAGTTCGCCGTTGTCGACCCAGATTACGTCGAAGCGATCCTCGCCAATCGCGCTCAGCACATGACGAAGAATTCGTCCCTCCAGGCCCAAGCCTCCCGTCTTGAACGACCAAGCGGCGAGCCAGCGCGAGCCTTTCACAGGCGCGTAGGGATCAATGAGGCGGACATCATGGCCGAGGCGCCTCAGCGCCTCGAAACGATGCCGCGACGTGCCTGAATGCGCGCCTAGGTAGAGGATCTTCAGGGACATCGTGTAATAGCTTCCACCGAATTCATCGGTCGGATATCCGCGCCATTAGGGACACTTCTACAACCCGTGCGACACTGACGCCTTGAAAATAGCCAGACACGGGAACCGCAATCATCTAACATGACCCCGGCTCCACGATCTTGTCCTGCAATCGCCGTCTCACTACTTGATACTTTTACTTGTCATAGAATTGAAGACGTTCCCCACGCCCGCCAAGCGACCTCGATTTTCCCTCTTATTACACCTCCACACTCATAGCGGTGTCAGTCCGCGTTTGAAGCCGGGTCGGCATTTCCCGCCTTAGCGAGTTCAGGTCACCACAAGCGACACGGCGTTGAAGTGGAACGCCAAGTACTCATATCTGACGCCGCGCGCGGCGACGAATTCTTGCCACGCCTTGAACTCACCCATGCGCCAGCCGCGTTGGCCGAAATACTCATCGAACACGACAACTGTGCCTTTTTGAATGCGGTCGCCGGCCGTCCGCAGAACGGTTGATGCGGCCTCGTAGGTATCGCAATCGATGTGGACGAAGGAGAACGGCTGTGGATGCTCGCTCAAGAATGGCGGCAAGGTTTCATCGAACCAGCCCTTGATTAACGCGACATTGACAGGGACCGCGGGGAGCACGCCGCCCAAATTGAACGCACCTTTCGGCAGCTCCCAGCCCTTCCAATCCTCGCGCAACCCTTCAAAGGAATCGAAACCGTAGATCATTTCCTTGGTCAACGAGGCAAAAAACCTGATTGACCGGCCGCTCCACACCCCGAATTCGACGATCAACCCGCTCCCCCTCGCCGCGCGGGCAGAAAATGCGTGGCGTCGCAGCGCATCGATGTCGCTGAACGCCAATGCTTGCGGCATGCGGCTGTCAGCGTAATCGGCAGAATCGGCAATCGCGCGGCGGGTTGTTTCATGGACGACGGTATGCGGGTTGCTAAAGCGCTTTGCCTGGATATACCCAACAAGCGGGATCAGTGTCACATCGACGAAACGCTTTGCGAGGTTTTTCATTGACCGGTTCCTTGCCACTCTTTCAACACTCTTGCCATGCCAAACATTTCGGACATCAAAGCCGTACTCTCTGATGTACTACTACCGCCGGTCCTGATCCAATAACCCAAGAAACCGAGACGATAATTTCTCCCCATAACTGGCCCATCCGCCCAGATTCTGAGCAAGTTGTGACGCCGCGGCTGAAAGTTCTGCACAAAGCGTCCTATCCGAATACAATTTCACAATTGCCGCAGCGATTGTCTCAGGCGTGCACTTGTCCAATATAATGCCGTGTTTCCCATTGGTAAAAAGGTCCTCCGCTCCTGTCGCCCGAGAGGCTATCACCGGACATCCACACGCGAGCGCTTGACCTTGTACGATTGCCAACCCTTCCTCGACGGATGGCAACACCAACGCATGCGCGGATGAAAGCTCATCTACGAGCTCGTCCCAGGGGAGGTGACCCAGCCACGCGATCTTTTGGCTTTTGCACAAAGACTTGAGAAACTGCGTATCAGGCGTCGGCGAGCCGATCACGTTTATAATCACATTATATCCGCCAATAAGTTCCGCAGCGCGTATGAGTTTATGCAGCCCCTTGCGGACAGACAAGGCGCCGACAAACACGACCTTGAATACATCGCTTTTGTTTTTGGTTGGTTTAAAATAGCCAGTATTAATTCCGTACGGCTGTAATATGAGTTTCTTCGCTGAGATTCCACTATCCACAAAGCTTTGCCAGGCCGCCTGGGAAGGGACCGACACGTAATCCGCGGCTTCATACTCCGCAAGCTCGCGCTCGACGACGAAGCGCGATACCGGTCTATATGGCAATCCCAGCGCTTCATATTCCCGCTGAAGAACGCCTTCCTGGAAAGAGATATGCGTCGATCCCCTTTCACAGACGTATAAAGCTCCAAATCTCTCCCGAGCAAACTGTCCCGACCACAGCGAGAAACTCGACAGGCCAATGAAGATATCACACGGAGATAGATAACGTCGGCAAAATCTATCGTGACTAACAATAAGCACCCGATCCCAGGCTCGATCCAACGCTTTGGTATGCAGATTGAAGCGGTTCATAAGCATCCAAGGCGCATAGAGATAAGGAAGCGCTCGAATTCGTTGACGTTCGACCCCCCATCTCGCCAACTTGAACAGCGGATAGGCAGTAAAAATTTCCCCGAGATGCCCGCGGTCCTGAAGCTGCCGCGCAGTTTCGAAGAGGTGGAATGGCCCAGAGGTGGAAATCGATATTCTCACTTCGCCCGCCGTTCTTCACATTACGCGATATTCTGACGCGCCATTGTCGCGACCGGGGCGCCACGATCAACACGCGAACGATGCGAATAACACCGCCTGGCGGCCCTCCCAATCTGTCTCGCCAGCGCCACGGCGCGCCGCGGCTATTGGTGGCGTCAGCTTGCGGGCGGCGCGTATCCGAGAGAATGCCTACCCAGTTGAAACAATCGGGCGTCGAGCCTGATCTCGTTCAAAAGACGCGATCTATCGCAAGGGTCCAAGCTACGCCGTCGCGAAAGAGCACGATGTTCTCCCCGCAAATACACGTTCGGAATCGGTGCCCTGTCTCTCGAAGCGCTTCGAAAATAAGCTGCGTCACAAACGGCCTATCAGAATCGGGGCATTCGAAGATAAGGCACTTGACCAGACCTAACCATTCTTTCTCGTCGGAAGAGAACAACTCTTGCTCGGCGCCTTCGATGTCGAGTTTCAAGATATCGATCGACTTCAAGTCGAAGCTCTGAACAATGGAATTCAGGGTAATCAACTCGACCGCCTCAATCGTCCTGTCGCTTGTGACACGGAATGCTTCGTTGGCGTTGTCGCCGCTACCCCTTGCAGAAATGCCTAGCACCTGCTCGCTCGAATACAGCGCCTTGTTGAGCACGGCGACGTTCGGATATGGCCTGGTATTCTCACGTAACAACGCGAAATTATCGCGTTGTGCTTCCACGGCGATGATCCGTGCATTGGGGAACCGGTGCGCGAACCTAACGGTCTCAGCGCCGATGTTCGCCCCGCCATCGACAATGGTCGTGACCCTACTATCCGCGGAATCAACGATGCGATAGTTAGGCGAAAACAAATGAGACACGGCGCCGACGTCGCCACGGCATCGGAACGCAAAGCTCGTTCTCGATGTCCGAAGCTTGAGGTGAAGGACTCGATCGGAATCCCTATAGAGCCGATAGAGAACTCTAGATTTGAATGCGCCGCCAAATCCAAAAGCTGCCGAGGCGGCCAGGAACGACGAGAAAAAGGTTGCGAGGTTGCTCAGCAACCCCGACTTAGAAATGGCGCTCGGGTCCGTCTGCATCGAGATCTCTAAGAATGGTGTCTGCGCGCCACCTCGGACGTCGCAAGATGTCATTTCGCGGGTTCACTACAGTTGTTTACTCACGATGGCGCCGGCAGACTACCATGAAGGTTGAACATTGCGATATGACGCCTTACGATATTATCAAAGTAGGATAATTTTACGATGTACATCACAACAGCTGCCAACACCATACCGTAAAGACTGCCATAATCGAGAATTACGCATTTAAGCGGAAGCAATGCGACCACTATCGCTGCCGCGACAACAATCTGCGCTTTCATGTCGTTGAATGCGATTAAGAACACTTGTTGAAAACTGATTATACTGTTGAGGGTGACAAAGAGCGCAAAGGCGAATTTAAGCAAGGCGATGTGGGGAAGGGTCAGCCGCACCCCAGTCCACAGACGAACAATCAATTCGGACTCAGACCACAGCAACGAGGCCGAACATAATGATATCATTGTCACCAGCGCATAACCTGCGCGCCGCGCCGCGATGATCCAGCGGTAGTCGCGTTGGGCCACTGCGCCCGAAACGGCCGGCCATAACGGCCACATGGCCATTCCCGTGAGAGACAGAATATAGCCAAATAGGCGCGAAAGGAGATCGTATTGCGCGACGGCTTGCGGATCGTAAAAATGCGAAATCAAGATCGCGTCAACGCCAGACTCGGCGAAATTGACAAGTTGAAACACGGTGAAATTGAAGCCTGACGCGATCCGGCGCGGCAGCCGGTCGAATGACAATGCCGCTATGCTCGGAGACAAATCGGGACGCAGTCGAACAAACAGATAGAGCGTGGATGCGCCAGCCACTACGTTCGGCAGAAGGACGAACGTGGCGACGAACGTATCAAGGCGCGGTGAGGCGTTGGCGGCGGCCACGGCGCCGGCGAGCACGGCAATTCGGCCAGCCGTCGCCCAAATCTGGCCGGCCGCGCCCATTTGCAAAGCGAAGAATATTCGCTGCGCTATCGCGAGAGGAATACCGAGCGCTGAGGATCCGAGGAGGACAAACCAAACGTGTCCGGCCAAATCCGCCGGCACGGCCGGCAAGAGGCGAGGGGTCACGCCGGTGGCGTAAACGACGCTGCCTAGCGTCAGGAGCGCCGCCGCGCAGCCAATCAGAAAAAACCACACCTGGGAAATTAAGCGTCGCGCCGCCGCATGATCGCCATTCGCCTCCGTCTGCGCGAGCTCGGTGACAATGGCGTTGCCGAGGCCGAAGTCAGCATAGGCGAAGAAATTTGTCAGCGAGACAATGACCGCCAAGGTCCCATATTGCGCTTCGCCGAGCGTTCGGACCGCGAGAGGAATGGCGAGTAATGTTGAAACAATATTGATCGCCCGCCCGCTGAAGGCCGCGCCAATGTTCCGTAACACCACGCGTGTTCGCGGATGCAGCGCCATACGCAGCGCAGGAGTATTCATCTTGCCGCCGCAGGCTTAGACGTCTTGATCGCAGCGAACCGACAACTCGGCGGTCTTGTGGAGGCGGCTCTCAAGACGTCATAGAGACGGACGAGACATAACACGGCAAAGGGCGCCAACTGAGATTGCGCGATCGCAAATGGATACCCAGATTGGCACATGAAAATCGTATAGAAGATAGGGACGAGCATGCCGTAGCAGATCGGATATGTCGCTTTGCACCCCCCAAGTAGCAATAACGCCATGTAACCAAACAATACAGGCAATGCCACATAAAAAAACACCCCAAAAATACCGAGATCCGCAATGGGCAACAGAAATGACGCATAAAATAGCAACTGACCGGTTCCGATCAAATCGAGATAATTAATCATGTCCGGCGGCTTCCAAGGAAAAACGCTTCGGGGCAGCGGCGCAAGAGCAATCTGGGTCAGGATCGAAACGCCGCGCGTATCCACAGTCCTATAGTTGATAAAATCGGAAAAATACTGGTTTGGCTCATAAAAGAACGGAAATTCTACATTACCTTCATAAAATCCCTCGAAACGATCAATTCCGGAATACTGTTCACCCCGTATTCCCCCCCCCTTGGTAAGGAGAGAAAGAGGCACCAGGATAAGCGCCAAGGCGAAGGCGACCAGCAGGTATCGCACTTTGAGCAGTCGCTCAGACCTGCCGAAGAAGGTTATTCGAAAAACAAGCGCTACGGATACAAGCGCGGGCAGTTGTAAGATGCCCGTGCGATTAAACGAATTGGATATATCCAAAGACCAGAGCGCGCACAAAGCCAATGCGGAAACGATCAATGACGAACCTCGGTAACATATCAGGCCCCCGCAAAGGACGGCTGCGATGGTAACATGCGCCGGGACAACAAATTCACTGTCGAGTGGGATCGCGCGGTAGGAGAGAACCAAAGCGAGTGCGATCGCAGCTTGAAACGCCAATGATTTCGGCCTTTGCCAGTGCGGCCCCGTCGCGATCGCCGAATTCGGACGCCAAATGGCGACGATCATAATCGAACATCCGGCCAGCAATATTACGTAAAGCACGGCTTCCAACGAGCTGATCGTCGCGGGAAAGCCGTGCAATGCCGTTCCGCCGATTTCACGCAGACTCCAGAAAGCAAGTCCTCCCAATCCGAATGCTCGCGGATCGGAAAAGATGGTGCGCTTCGGCAGCATGGCCACAGCGCAAACAGGCACGCTCCACCCGATTAACATGCCAACGCTCGGCCAAAACAAACTCGTCAATGCACTTGCGGCGAAAATAATGAGCAAGAAGAAATGCCGCCTGCGAAACCCGGACTCCATTCGAATTAGTCGCATTGGCTGAACTCACTGAAGTCCATCAGAAATAACAAGGGGATCCGCCCGCGCGGGGCCAGCCGCCCCCTGATCGATCGGTTGAACGCGTTGCTCACATGGAAGCCATTCTTGACCCAGCGCGCTCGTCGCTGCTCCGCTGGCTTCCGCCCAGGGGCTGCAAGAGGCGCGTCCGAGCGCCAGCCCAAAGAATTCCCGCGCTGATGCGCACACGGCCCGCGCCGCCGTAGCGACCGAGCGCGCCGGCGAGATCAGCGAAAGGACCGACCGGCGCCTCGACGCGCTGGCCGATGCGCGGACTGTCGTCACGCGCGGCGGCGGTGCCCTGTTCGGGACGCCCCTTCAGCGCCGCGACCCTCGCGGCGCGCACGATGGACTGTCTGGCGCGGCCGGCTTGCAAAGACCCGCGCAGAACCGACAGTCGCCTTTGCGCTTCGAGCCGGCGAAAGCCGTTCGTGGCCCCCGTCATGGCTGCGCGAGACACTTTGCAAGTCTATGGATGTCGCAGTTCTCCTTGCTTGGGGCCCGATCTCGGCGCACCGGCGACACAGCCGCTCATCGCTAATTCCCCGTACGAGCTTTAGCGCCCCGGTCATCAGGAAAACGCCCCGACGGCGACTGACATCGGCCCCCTACGGCGGCGAACGCTGGCTACTTCGCCGCCTCGCCAAGCCGCACGGCGACTTCAAGCGCGCCGACCGCCGCCGCGCCCTGGCCTCGCGCGATCGGCTTCCAACGAATGGCGAAGGCTTCGAAATTCCTCAGGCCGTCGCGCTTGGACAAGGGCTCGGCGAGGCGCAGCCGGCGGCGAGCGGCGCCGGCGTCTTCGCAACCGGCGTCCGCGGCCTGCTCGATCGCTTCGGCCAACGCCGCCGCATCGCCCGGCGGGACGACGATGGCGGCGTCCTCGACGAACGTCGCGAGCTCCGTCCCCGGCGCCGCCGTCACAATGGTGCGACGCCCGCTAGCGAGCATGCCGCCGAGCTTGGAGGGAAGCATGAGGTCGGCCGCGTCGGCTGCTTGCGGCAAGACGTGGATGTCGGCGAGCCCCAGGAAGTCCGAAAGCCGCGCATAGGGTTGAAAGGGCAGGAATCCGACGTTGGGCAAATGCGCGGCGCGCGCGACGAGCTCGATCTTGGCGGGCCCCTCGCCGGCGATCAGGAACTTGATGTCGGCGCGCCCCGACAGGCGACTCGCCGCGTCCATCAGAACATCGAAGCCTTGCTTGGCGCCGATATTCCCGGAATAGAGAATCACGCGATCGGTCTCGGCGATGCCGAGCTCTCGCCGATAGGGGCTGACCCCTTCGAGAGGCTTGATGAGGTCGAGATCGACCCAGTTGCGCACGACCGCGATGCGATCGGCGGCAACGCCTTTGCGCGCAAGACGCTCCGCCATGCTTCCGGAAATCGTTATCACTCGATCGAATCCGCGCAGCAATCGCTTTTCCAAGGCGTGAGCGAGCCGTTGCAACCAGGCGCGCTGGGCGAGGTGGCCGACGGCGAAGCAGGCGTCGACCTCGAGATCCTGGACATGCAGCACGGTTTTGGCGCCGGACAGCCGCGCCGCAATGATAGCCACCGGCGCCCCCATCAATGTCGGCTCGATGCACAGCACAATGTCGGGGCGATGTCGAAGCACGCGCCAAAGCACGAGCGGCGCGGACGTCAAGGCAAAAGACAAAGGCGCGATGAGCCGCCAAATCCCGCCCATGCGCTCGCGCAGCAGCAGCGGACAGCGGAGGATCTTGGCGCCGCCGCGTGTCTCCGAGCTGTATCGGCCATTGCGGTAAGGCGGCAAGACCTTCCACCCGGGATAATGAGGAATCGTCGTCACGACAGCGACTTCATGGCCCATCGCGGCAAAATAGTCGCCGATTTCGCCGGTATAGCGACCGACGCCGGCAAGTTCCGGTGAATAGTTCATCGCATAAATGAAAATTTTCGCCATCGCGGCCCCCGACCCCCTGGGATCGCACCTACGAATTTGCGGCGCGGCCCCCGGCGCCCTGCGGCTTTTCCCAAGCGTTCGATGCTCTCAGCGTCGAGAACTGGCCAATTGACTCAAATACCACTGGTAGGTTTCTCGGATGCCGGCCTCCAACTCAATTCGCGGCCGCCACCCGAGCGCCGCAAGCCGAGCGCCGCTCATAAGCTTTCGCGGCGTCCCCTCCGGCTTGCTCGGATCCGTCGCCACGCGACCGACAAAGCCCACCACGCGCGCGATGATTTCGGCGAGTTCGCGGATGGTGAGATCTTCGCCAGAGCCGACATTGACGGGATCCATCCCGGAATAGATTTTAAGGAGATGAACGAGAGCGTCGGCGCAATCGTCCACATGCAGGAATTCGCGGCGCGGCGATCCGCTTCCCCAGATCACCAGCTCGGCAAGGCCGTTTTCCCGGGCCTCGTGGGCTTTCCGGATCAGCGCGGGGAGCACATGGCTCGTGGCGAGTTCGAAGTTGTCGTCAGGGCCATAGAGATTGGACGGCATCGCCGAGATGTAATCGCGCCCATATTGCTTGCGATAGGCTTGGCAGAGCTTGATCCCGGCGATCTTGGCGATGGCGTAGGCTTCGTTGGTCGGCTCCAACGGGCCCGTCAGCAAGGCGTCCTCGGTGATCGGCTGGGCCGCGAATTTGGGGTAGATGCAGGACGAGCCGAGAAAAAGAAGGCGGCCCACGTCGACGCGATGGGCCGCCTCGATCACGTTCGCCTCGATCATCATGTTCTCGTAGAGGAATTCCGCGGGCCGCGTGTCGTTGGCGAGAATGCCGCCTACTTTGGCCGCCGCGATGACGATCGCGTCCGGCCGCGCCTTGTCGAGCCAAGCCTCGACCTCAGCCTGTCGGATCAAGTCGACTTCCCTGCGTTCGACGGTGATCACCTCGCAATTTTCGCCGGCGAGCCGGCGCACGACAGCCGAGCCGACCATGCCTTTGTGCCCGGCCACCCAGATACGCTTGCCCCGCAGGGGATAGAGGGCTTCAGGCATACGCGAAGCCTTTGCTGAGCGACGGCTGCGGCACCGCCCTGGCCATGATTTTCAAATCCTCGCGAATCATTTCCGCGATGAGGTCGTCGAGTTTCGTCTCGTGACGCCAGCCGAGCTTCTCCCACGCCTTGGTCGGATCGCCGATCAGGAGATCGACTTCGGTCGGACGAAAATAGCGGGGGTCGACCTCCACCAGCACGCGCCCGTCGGAGGCGTCGATCCCTCGTTCGTCGACCCCCTCGCCTTTCCATTCGAGATCGACGCCGATCCTGCGAAAGGCCTTTTCGACGAAACTGCGCACGCTATGGGTCTCCCCCGTCGCCAGCACGTAATCGTCGGGCTTGGGCTGTTGCATCATCATCCACATGCCCCGCACATATTCGCGGGCATGGCCCCAGTCGCGCTTGGCGTCCAGGTTGCCGAGATAGAGCCTGTCCTGGATGCCGAGGTGGATCGCCGCGACCGCGCGGGTGATCTTTCGCGTGACGAAGGTTTCGCCGCGAATGGGGCTCTCGTGGTTGAACAGGATGCCGTTGGAGGCGTGGATGGCGTAGGCTTCCCGGTAGTTGACCGTAATCCAATAGGCGTAAAGCTTGGCCGCCGCATAGGGAGAGCGGGGATAGAAGGGCGTGCTCTCGTTCTGGGGAATGGTTTGAACCTTGCCGTAAAGCTCCGACGTCGACGCTTGGTAAAAGCGGGATTTCTCGACCAACTTCAAAAGGCGTATCGCCTCGAGGAGGCGAAGCGTTCCCATCGCATCGGAGTTCGCCGTGTACTCGGCCGTCTCGAAGGAGACCTGGACGTGGGATTGCGCCGCCAAATTATAAATCTCGTCGGGCTGCGACTCCTGGACGATTCGGATGAGGTTGGTGGCGTCGGTCATGTCGCCGTAGTGGAGGACGAAACGCGGCTCTGGCTCGTGCGGGTCTTCGTAGAGATGCTCGACCCGCCCCGTGTTGAAACTCGACGATCGGCGCTTGATGCCGTGAACGATGTAGCCTTTCTCGAGCAGAAACTCGGCGAGGTAGGCGCCGTCCTGGCCCGTCACGCCGGTAATCAGGGCAATTTTTTGCTCGCTCACGGAACCCTCGTCGGCAGGAGTTGAACAGGTGGCGCGGTCATGTCGCTTGCGCACGTCCGGGGCGATGCGGCGATCGATAAGGGCGCAGCGGCAAAAGCCGCCCCCGGCCGCCTCGCTTCGCCCATCAACTCGCGCATCACGTCAAGTAACGGTCCCCCGGCAAGGCCGAGGGGCTTTTGAAATGTGAGCCGCCGGAAGGTGGCTCGTCACCGCCAGAGCTTCATTCGATCCAGCTTCTGGTCTTCCTTTTCCTGGTTCTTGATATTTTCGCGGATGACGGTTTCGTCTCGACCGACGCCGCCTTCGGATTGGCGTTCAGGCTCAGCCAATTCGACGAGGCGGCTCAGGCTCATCTCGGCTGCGTTTCACCTCTCGCCAGGGCAAAGCCTCTGCGCAGGGTTCCGGCTAGCCGCCGATTACAACAATAACACGATAAGGCATATCAGAATTGAAAATATATAAAATCGTAACTGCCGAATGCGCCAAACAAAATGACGTCATAGAATAGTCCAAGGGCGCACGCTGTGGAAAGCACCCAGTTTTTTTGAACTTTCGCCAATATCCCTGATCGGGTTGCGATCAGCGCGTCAACAACCATTAACACGACGATATTGGCAAAGAGCTGGACGATTTCGACGCTCGCCAGACCCATGACCTTGAACGCGCCATAGGAAATCGGCCCAAGCTTAGTCCAGGATTCCAGGATGTAAAACGCGTCGGAAAAATTGCGCGCGCGAAAGAAAACCCATCCAATCAACACGACCGCAAGCGTATAGACAACGCCAAGGATTGCGCCGCCGGCGCCGGCGCGCGCCTCGGTCATCGTCAGTGCTGCAGAAACGGGCGCTGCGCCGAGCGCTTTAGGCATTGGCGCAGGGACAACACGCCTCGCTAAGTCCTCCAGCACGATTGCCACGCCATGCCACAAGCCCCAGATTAGAAACGTCCAATTCGCGCCGTGCCAAAGCCCGCTTACGCCGAAGACGAGGAGCGTATTTCGCACCCACAGCGGACGCATGGTTCGGTTCCCACCCAGCGGAATGTACAGATAGTCCCGGAACCACGTTGACAACGCGATGTGCCATCGTCGCCAGAAATCGGTGAGGCTAGATGCAAAATAAGGCTGTCGAAAATTGATCATGAGATCGATTCCCATGATCCGAGCGATCCCGATGGCGATGTCGGAATAACCAGAAAAATCGCAATATATCTGTAGCGCAAAAAGAACCGATGCGATGAGCGTGTAGCTGCCGTTGAACGAGGTTGGATCCGCAAAGACACCGTTCACAAAACGCGACGCTATATCGGCGATGCACATCTTCTTGAATAAGCCCCAGCCCGCCAGCCACAGCCCCGATGCAATGCGGTCAGGAGTGGTTGAGCGCTCCGCCTTATACTGCACGATCATGTGTGACGCGCGCTCGATAGGGCCGGCGACGAGTTGCGGGAAGAAAGCGACGTACAGAGCATAGTAAAGCAGATTTCGTTCAGCTGGGAAACGCCGGTTGTAAACGTCCAGGGTGTAACCAACGGATTGGAACGTATAGAATGAAATTCCGATTGGGAGGATCACATTGAGAGCAATGGGCGGAATATCAAAACCAAGAAAGCCCGCCGCACCGACGAAGTTGCTTAATATGAAGTCGAGATACTTGAACGCGCTAAGCAGTCCGAAATTAATCGTTAACGACCCAATCAGCGCCGCCTTTCGTACAAAATGGCGGCGCGCGATATCGATCGTCAAAGCCGATCCGTAGTCGACGAACGTAGTCAACAGCAGAAGAAGCAAGAACGAGGGCCGCCAGCCAGCGTAGAAAATATAACTGGCGATAAGGAGCAGAGCGGGCCGCGCGGACCGCGGCGCAGAGAAAAATAAAATCAGAAATGTCGTGAAAAAAACAAGGAATTCGAACGAGTTGAACAACATGTCAAGGCCCCGAGGCAAGCCAGCGCTGGAACAAAGCGGCTAGTTGTCTTGTATATCGCTCGGCGCCCTGGGGGTTGAGGTGGACCGGGTCGGAAAACTCTTGCGATTCGTAAAGCCAATACGCCGGGCCCAAGACGTGCGCACGGGCATAAGGCCGCAAGAGTTCAGTCGCCTGACTATCACCGTCCGGCGGCGCGGCGAATTCGCCGCGCCGGAAAGCGACTGGAACAAGCATCACCTGGAAATCGTATTTTTCCGCGAGGCGGATCAACCGGATGAATTCTGGATCAGCCGGATCGATGGGCCGTTTCATAACCACGTTGGGACTGTCTGTCGGCAACGCATAATTATCAGGGAGCCGGTCACCGGAGTAATGGCTCTGAGCTTTGATGAAATAGTACCCGCGGTCGATCCGCACTTTGTCGATTTGGGCTGCATTCGAGTTGTATTTCTAAATCGGGCCGCCAGCGGCGCGCGCTTGAAAGGAAAATATGAGGGCGTCGCGGACGAAATCTCGGAAGGGGAATAACAGATTGACTACCTTCTTGTTGTCCAGAAGGGCGGTCCAGATAGAACTCAGATTCGGCTCCGAATGCGGAAGCCACTGAACGAACACATGGGTTGGCGCGTCGCCATGAGACAAAACGGTTTCTAGCAGATCGACAAATTTGTCATCGCCTGGGATCGCAAGATTGCAAGATTCAACTTTCGGCCCGAGCGCCGCGTCGAATGCAAAAGGTTTGAACCCCGAAAGCATCTTGCTATTGCCGAACGAGACGACGCGAATGTGATCGGAGAGCCCGAACATGTTGGAGCTTTGAGCGAACTCCAGCTTTACATAAGCGACAGCGGCCGCGCCGTTCTGAACGTAAGGGAGGGTCTTCTGCGCCCAGAAAAGAAATGCCCAGATTGCGGCGGCGCACAGAACAAATCGCCCCATCGATATAAAAAGCGAGCGGTAGCTAAGCCTGCCGGGCGAACCGCCATGCTCAGTTGACCAGTCCTTCACCCGAGTGTCTAGCATCAACCACCGGACCAACTGATTGAATTTGCTATTTGTTGCCGAAGCGTGGAAGTCGCATCACGCGAGACACCGTCACCCATGACCTCGCCAGTCTCGCGTCGGATATCGATGTCTGGGCCAACGAGCCGGGCGCCTTCGCTGTGGAAGGAGCGATCGAAATTGAAATTTCGAACGGCCGCGCGAAGCCCGTCGCCTCTCAACAAGTGTCGATCGCCGCGTTTCGCCCGCCCCTCGCCGCCGCGCGGCAAGAATCTTGCCGCGATGACCCAGAATGCCACGGTCGATCGCATCGCGCTTTTTGCAAGCCTTCCGCTATCGCGTCGCGAGAAATTCCGGCCGAGTCGGCGACTTGTCGTCACTGCGAGGGACGCAGCGTCCAAGCACGCTACCGCCGTTCCGGTGAAACGGTCTGATCGGACCGTCCCGGATCGAAACCTCTGGCTTCGAAGCCGCCGCGGTTAGGGCGCGGCGGCCACCATGTGTCGGCCGGCCGTCACCTTGACGGCGCCGCCAAGCAATTCGAGTAGAACCTGAACTCGGCCGGCGCCGTCCAGGCGCTGCAACACGCCGAGAGAACCGGCAAATGGACCCGCCACGAGCTCGACGCGGTCGCCGATCGCCAGATCATCGGCCTTGTAGATCAGAGCGCCTCGCTGGTCGCTCGATTGGATCAAGGTCTCGACCACGCCGCGAGCGACCGCCAACGGGCGTTCGCCGTCCGTGATTAGGCGCTGGACGCCGAGAGTCCCGTTGACGCTTCGCCAGCGCAGCCGGCCGACATCGAGGATGATGAAAATATAGCGCGGGAACACCGGCGCCAGCACGGTCCTGAACTTTCGAGCGTGCCGTCGCGTCTCGAGGTGAAGCGGCAGGAAGCTGCGGTAGTTCTGATTCGTCAGATTCGCTGCGGCGAAGTGTTCCTTGCGCGGCAAAGTCGTCGCCACATACCATCTTTCGCTGGGTCCAAGATGGAGACCCGCGGCGTCCATTCCATGCGTCGCGGCGTCTTGAATGGGCACGGAGCGATGCATGTTCATTGGGCTTCACGGCTGTAGTCGACGCCGAGGCGGTCGATCTCCGCGACGATCGCCTTCTTTCGCGCTTTCGGTTGCGCGTCGATCGGTCGGCGGAACAGCGCGCGCACCTGCGAAGGCGTCGCGACATAGGCGGAGGCGACCCGGCTCGCGGACTCGAAGGAAGTGAAGCGTCTGAGGTCGTCGAAATATTCCGTCTCGAAGCCGGTCACTCCGGCCAAATAGAGGTTCGTCGCAAAGACCAACCGCGGCTCGATGATCCAGCCCTCGCTCGGCGCCGCCCAGTACGACACGCGCAAGGCGTCGATCGCCGAGCCCACGGGGCCCTTTCCTCGGGTCTCGACCATCGCGTAGCGCAGCCACGCATTGCCATCGAGAGGATTGCAGGCGAGCCGATGCTCGGCGGCGCGGATCGCGTTCCTTTCGGCGACGTCCGTCAGCGTCTCATCGATCTCCTCGGTCGCGGCTTGCAGCGCCGCCAGATTCACTGTCAGGCTCGCCCGAGTGAATGGATCGCCGCAATCGATCGAAGCACGGTCGAGCCCCGCGCTTCCTACGAAGCGCGCGAGATAGTCGGCGTCCGGCAGCGTCCCCTTCTCTATCGAGGCGGCCAAGTCGAAGACGTCGGCGTTGGCGGCGAATTGAACCAACGCGTGAGCCGACAGGCCCACAACGACAAGCCCGATCACAAAAAGGATTGGGGAAGTAATAAGCGACTCCGCCGTTACAATCCGCCGCTGAACCGCCAACGCTCGCCCTCCTACACTTTGTCTTTATGGTAATATGCACTATAGCGACTGTAGTAGTAATCTTTCGACCCGTAACTTTCGTAAAGATTGACCTTCTTCATGTTAACTTTATTGTAGACAACGCCGACGCATTTCTCGAACAACGCGTTATCAGAGGTCAGCATGTTTTGGACCATGATGCGGGGGGTGCGGCCCCATTCGACCACAAGCAGAAAGGCGTCGAACATCGAGGCGGCGGCGCGAACGTCGACCACCGGCCCCAGCGGCGGCAGATCGATGACGATGTAGTCAAACGAGGCGCCGGCTTCCGCGAGAACGTTGCGCATGCCTGGCGAGGAAAGAAGTTCGCTCGAGTGCTGCACCCGCTTCTTGACGACTGCGGGGAGCACGAACAGGCCGGAATCGGGCTCCGACAGCAAGAGGTCGCGGACGGGACGCTCGCCGCGGATCGCATCGAGAAGCCCGGCGTCGGCTTGTCGCGCCATGTCTCTGGTTAAGCCGGGATTTCGCAAATCCGCGTCGATCAGCAGACTCCTGGCGCCCAGATGCGCCAGCAGGGACGCGAAATTCTTTGCGACCGTCGATTTGCCCTCTTTGGGGAGCACGGAAATGACGCCGACGACCTTCGGCCTGCGGTCCCCAAGCGAAAGATCCACGGCGACCTTCGCCGAGCGTAGCGTCTCGGAAAAGCTGGAGAGGGGGTGATCGATCGAATAACGCTGCAGAGAATTCGTCGCACGAACGTGCCTGGGATCCCGATTCTCTTCATTCGCGGTCTTAGCGGACGCCAGCGCGTCGACGACCTGCAGCATCCCCAGAAACTCGAGACCCAGTTCATCGCGAACCTGAGACGCCACGCGGAACACGCGGTCGCGATATTCCCGCAGCGCGCCGAGGCCCGAACCGACAATGGCGCCGAGCGCAAGCGACAGCGCCAGGATGACGCCGCGCTTGGGATAGCTCGCGTCGGCCGGCGGCGTCGCCGCGGTGATGACCCTCGCCTCGCTCAGCGGAAAGGACTGCTGCTGCAGCGCTTCCTGATAACGCTGCATGAAAGTCTGATAGAGACTGCGATAGGTGTCCGATTCGCGTTCCAGCTCGCGCAATTGCACGAGAGTTTGGTTCGTTTCGGCGTTCGCGCCCACGAGACCGGACATCGACAGAGTCAGCAATTCCTCTTTGGCCCGCGCCACTTCGGCGTCGCTGCGATAACTCTCGGCGATCCGCTGCAACTCCTCGTAAATCAACCGCTGGAATTCCTGCATTTCCCTTCGCAGGTTGATGACCTGGAGGTGTCCGCTGCCGAGCTTGCTTTCAAGCTGCGCTTCCACCTTCGAGGCGTTCAGGTATTTTTCCCGCAGATCGGTGACGACCGGATTGGCGAGCGAATCGGGGACCGAAGCGCCAGCTCGACCCGACTTCAACAAGTCCTCGATTTGCTGGTAACGCGCTTCGGCTCTCGCCGTGTCGGCGCGCGCCAGCACCATCTGGGCGTTGAGTTCGGTCAGTTGCTGATCGGACATCAATCCGGGCCTGTCGCCGCCCGTGACGACGATGCCGTTGTCGGCTTTGAATTTCTGGATGGCGAAATCGGAATCCAGCGACTGTTGCTTCAGGTCGGCGATCCGGGTCTGCAGCCAGCCGGCGGCGCGCCGCGTCGCATCAAACTTGGCGTCGAATTGATCGGTGAGATAGGCGTCGGCAAAAGCGTTCGCGATCGCCGCCGCCTTACCGCGATCCGGGGACGTGTAATCGACGGCCAGCACATAGGTGCGGGCGACGCGACGTACATCGAGACCTGCCCTGAGTTGCGCGATCGCCGAGCGCTTTAAGTCGGCGTCCTCCTCCACGTCCGACTTTTCCCGGGTCACGAACCGGGCGCTGAAATCGAACGCCGATCGAAGCAAACCAAACGCCTGTCCGATCAGGCTCCCCCGCGCGCCCATGAATTCGGGATCGCGCGTGAGATTCATCGTCGAAATTACCGAGAGCGCGATCTTCTCGGACTTCAGAACCTCAACCTGACTGTCGATGGCGCCCGTATCGAACGTCAGCGCGGCGATCGAGGCCGACAATGCGTTCTGGTCCTTTTGGCTGTCGATCAAGATGTCGGTCGTCGCCGTATATTGCGGAACCGCGGTGACGATATACGCAAGGCCCAACAGCGCGCCGCCGCCCGCCGCGACGCCGACAACACGCGCCTGACGCCGCGCGGCCGCCAAAAGCTGGTCGAAATCGATGGTTCCCCTAGATTCCGCGACCTCGACATCGCCATCCGATCCGGGATTTTGGGGCTGGTCGATGCGCTTCAGCATTTCTTGGTTCCCGGGCCGCGCATATCGCCAGGGGCCTGAAGCGCCAGGTCCCTCCGCATGTCCATCCCTGGCCGCATGAGCCGGCGCACCCTAGAGCGACGACTTCGAAGGGCTCGTCGACTGGCTCGTGGAGGAGGTCAAACCCCCGCCATTTCCGAGCGAGCCCGACGAGAAAGCCGTGAAACCGCCTGTGGGACCGCCGCTGCTTAGGGCGCCAGCGCCGGCGCTGGGGTTGAGGCTGGCGCTGTAATTGGTGCTGACGCCGACCGTCGCAGCGGTTTGCGGGGCGTTTGATGCGGCGATGAACGCCGCGATCAGCCCCTCCGAACCGGACTGCGCGATCGCCAATTGGATCTGCGCCGCAAGCTGGGGATCGACGACGGCCAGAATGCGCGCCGCTTCAGCCATGCCGGCGCCGATGGCCGCTTTCTGGGCGTCGTTGCCGGCCTTCGCCACATCGATCAGAACGAGAACCAAGCTTTGATCGGTCAAGACGAGGCTGCGCGCGCGCGCCGACAACGCAAGCCCCCCAGCGGGATAGGTCGCCAGCAATCCCTGCGGGTTGGCCTTGAATTGAGCGACTACCGAATTCGGCAATTTCGCAATAGAAGGGACGCGGTTGACGCCGCCGGCCGTCTGCGCGCTCACGCTCGTCGGCCCCGCCAATATGAGGGCGAGGACGGATATCGCAGCTATTACACGGGGTCTCACCGAACCGTCCGAGGCCATGGCCATCTCCAGATTGCATCACGCATGGTCATACTACTTTAACGTGTGTCTCGGCGCAACTGCTTCTCACGCGATTTCGTCTCGATCATCGGCGCCATTGATGATGTTAAGTCAGTTGCCAGCCGTAACGCGCGAATGCCCACAAGACGCGTCAAGACGCGTCGGGCATATTGATCTCAACCTCATACGCAGCGACCTCTCGGCCTATCGGCGACCGCCGCGCGAGCAGGCAATAAGAAACAACCTAGGCCATGCGGCCAAATTCGTCGCCGGCGCGTCCTGGCGAACTCATGGGCAACCGATGACCGCGCTCGCCGGCCCACATCAATTCTGCAGATAAAGGACCGAGGCCTTCGTGGTCGCTGCGTCGCTTGCGACCGTCGACGCCGCGCCTGTGACCGTCGTGATCATGGAGAGGAATTTCGTGATCTCGACCTGATCCGCGTTGTCCACGTAGATGATGTCGTTATCCCGCATCGGGAAACGGCGCGCCGCGAAGAAGCCCGAGGGATCGCGGAAATTGACGCGGAAAATCGTCGGGATGTCTTCGCGATCCTCAGGGAAATTCGAGATGTCGACGCCCATTTTCTCGAGCGTCGACCGTTTCTCGATCCTATAGACGAAAACCTGACCCGGCTCGGCGCGACCGTCGAGCAAGCCGCCCGCTTTGCCCACGGCGTCGCTGAGGGTTACGTTCTCCTGCAGGAATTTGAACTGCCCGCTGGCGCCGGTCGCGCCGAAGGCCATGAAGGCGCGCTGATATTGGTAGACATACAAAGTGTCGCCTGGCGCGACATAGACGTTCTCGTGCGGGTCCTTCACCAAATTGATGAAATAGACGGTCCCCTTCAAACCGTTGCGCTGCAAGGTGACGAATTCTTCGTAGCCGGGGTTGCGTATGCCCCCGGCGCGAGAAATCGCGTCGAGCACGCGATCGCCCGCCGGGTTGATCGAGATCTTGCCGGGCGTGTTGACGTCGCCGACCACCGTGACTTGTGTCGACGTCTGGCTGACCAGGGCGACGAGCGCCTGCGGCTCGATCGCGCGATCCTTCAATTTCTCGACGATGTCCCGCTGAATGGCGGGAGTTCCGCGATTCAACACCGGTATCTGCCCGGCATAGGGAACGGTGATGTAGCCCTTGGCGTCGACGATCTGATTGGGGAGCGTGACGAAGTTGCCGGGCCGGCTGCCCGCGTCGACGGGGATGAACAGACCCCCCGCCTGGGCCTCGAACAAGGTGACCTGAACCGTATCGCCGACGCCGACCTTGATCTCCGGTACGGGACCATGCCCCGCGCCGAACGTGCGCAGCAACGAACCCGGCCCCGGGTCCTCGATCAACGGCAAGACAAAGCGATTCAAATCGACGAGCGCATAGTCGAGAATCGAGGCGCCTGTCGAAGCGGCGACAGCCACGGTCGCTTGCGATTCGACGGCGCGCCTCGAAGGCCCGCTGTCCGAAATCATCGAACATCCGGCCAAGGCCATGAGTCCCAAAGCCGAGGCCGCCAGTCGCGCGAAATCGTGCCTCATTAGCTCCCCTGAGCCCAGCGCGGTACGCAACCTCCGCGTGCATGGCGGAATGTTTAACGTAATGCGCGCAACTTGGGAAGTCGCAAATCGGGCAAACTTCCGCGGCGTTTCGGCAAGACCGTCGCGTCGGCCCGATTCGCCTCGAAGCGACCAAGCGAGGTCGGAGATTCCTCTTTATAGTCAAAGGGTTGCATCAGCGTTGCCGCGGCGCAACACGGCGACATGAAATATTCCGCGGCCAACGGGCCCCGACAAGAAAGCCGTGTCCGGAACGGTCTATTCGCCGGCTGCCCTAAGATATCCGATGCTGCGAAGGCTTATTAACCTTTCGTTGACGGGTATTAAGCCAAAGCCCGCAT
Source organism: uncultured Alphaproteobacteria bacterium (assembly GCA_963842835.1). Classification (GTDB taxonomy): domain Bacteria; phylum Pseudomonadota; class Alphaproteobacteria; order Rhizobiales; family Beijerinckiaceae; genus Roseiarcus. The sequence continues at coordinate 95,670 of CAWJIB010000007.1, forward strand.
GGCGCGCTCCGGCGAAGGCTTTGGGCCGCGGCCCCGGCGCTCGCTCAGACGGTTTTATCCTCGGCCTGGCTTTCAATGTCCGCGGCTTGAACCAATTCCTCGAGCGGCCGACAGCTGCGGCGAGACCGCCGTCGTTCTCGAGCCGGCGATCCGAATTCTGCACCAAGGCGAAGCGCTTCCCTGTCGACGCGAAACAGATTTGCGACGACCGGCGCCAAATTGGCGTCAATTCAATGGAATATGCGCGACGACGCCGCGGTCCGCCGCAATCCGAGATTTCCCTTCTGCAGTTTCCAGGAAATTCGCTCGATCGCGCCGGACGAACATGGAATCGTGCATTTTCCGAATTCGGCCTTAATAGGCGTCGAGGCGAAGAAGCGCCGCGCAGGTCATGGCCATGATTTTAAAATCGAGGGTCAACGACCAATTGTTGATGTACCAGAGATCCCGCTCGACGCGCCGCTCCATCTGCGAGAGGCGCCGCGTCTCGCCTCGCAAACCCTGGACTTGCGCGGCGCCCGTCAGCCCCGGTTTGACGTGGTGCCGCAGGGCGTAATTGTCGATCCGCGCTTTATACTCGTCATCATGGGCCAGCGCGTGGGGCCTCGGCCCCACCAGAGACATGTCGCCGCGGATGACGTTGACCAGCTGCGGCAGTTCGTCGACGCTCGTTCGCCGCAGTATCCTGCCGACCCGGGTCACGCGGCCGTCGGCGCGTTTGGCCTGGACGATCGGGCCCTTGTCTTCCAGGACCGTCATCGTCCTGAACTTGAACATCACGAATTCCCGATTATCGAAACCGCAACGCCGCTGGCGGAAAATGACCGGCCCCGCGCTGTCAAGCTTGATGGCCAAAGAAACCAGGAGCAGGACCGGCGTCAAAGCGACCAAAGCCGTAGCCGCAATGACAATATCCAGCGCGCGTTTGAGCGCGCGTTCCCTCGCGTTCAGCGGCTCGCGCTGAATCGTCACCGAGAAATGCTGGCTGAAGCCGCGTTCCTTCTGCTGACGAAGAACGGCGCGAATCTTCTCGTCCGGATACAACCGCACCGGCAAGGGAGAAACGCGCAGGAGGCCGCACACCTCCGAAAGCGCGTCGTCGCCGCTCCATGGCATGATCAATGCGAACTCCAGGGCCTGGAGATCGCGTGAGGCTTCGATCGCTTGCGCGACCCGAGCCCGATCCCGTTCGCTCAAGGCTCCATTGCCAGCGCGCGAATCGCCGCGCAGCGCGATCCGCGCGATCTCGTCCATCCCGAATTGCAGGAAATCGGATTCGCCCAACCTCTCCAACTCGACGGCGTCGCCGAGCGTCACCACGCGCCGTCCCTTGATGGCGCCTCGGCGGATGCCGGAGCGCGCCGCCGCGCCGGCCAGCAGACGGCCAAGCGGTTCCAGACAAAACGCAAGCGCCGCGAAGGCGATCATCCCGCCGCGCGAGTATCCCGCCCCGATCTTCAGGAGGAACAGAATGCAGGTCACGCCGAGCTGGCTGACCGCCAACGTCACCGTGATTCGGGCCAGATTGGAGGCTGGCGCCAGCAGAGCCTGAAGTCGGTACAGTCCTTCCACCCGGGCCGACAAGGCAAAGAGAGCCGCGGACACCAAGCCGATCCCGACCGCCCCGTCGAGGGAGGCAAACTCGTTCGTCGTGCAATACTGGTAGCCCATCTCTCCCGCGACGCTGGCGAGGAGAAGCAACCCCGCGTCAAGCGCCGCGGCGATCGGCGGGAGCGCCTGACACGGCAAACTGACATCGCGCGGCGCCGGACGCGCCGCATATGACGACTGGCGAGCAATATCCACAATCGCCCCCATTCCAACAATGCACGTGATGGTAGCATTGCTTGCTTTGAACCCGCAATAGGTGCGATACTTCGTCATGAGGGGAAACCAAACATCGCCGCCGGTGAGACGACAGGATTCGCTATCCGATCGCCGGCGCTGCGAATTTTCCGCAGCGAACCGCTCGAGAGCGGCCGATCCATGTCTCATCGTCGATACGTCATGACGTTTTATTTTGGAGCGCGAAGAGAGCCGGCCATTCGAATCGCCGGGCGCGTGACCGCCCTGGAGCCCGCCCCGCGATGACGCCGGCGCCCGCGGTCGCCCAGCCGGGATTTCGAGAATGGCTGGCGAGAGCCTTCCTCGCCGCAATTGGTTGTACCGTGCTGGCCTATGGGTCCGCTTCGACGGTGCAATCCAGCTTCGCCGCGATCGCGTTCGCCGTCCTCGCCCTGCTCTCGACTTCGCATCCGATCGGCTCGCCGCGGGTCGACCGCGTGCAAGCGGTCGCGATTCTCCTGCTGGCCGGCCTGCTCGGCTATGCGGCGTTCCAGGCCCTGCCGCTCGCTGGGGCGGACTTCGCCAACGGGGTTTGGAAGTCGGTCAGCGAGAATATCGGCCCGGTGCGCGGAACCATCTCGGTCGCCCCGGGCATGACGCTCGATGCGCTGTCTTCGCTTGCGCTGCCATTCCTCGTGTTCATATCCGCGCTGGTCTTCTTCCAGGGAGATGACGAAGCCCTGTGGCTGTGGCGCGCCCTCGCCTATTTCGGCGCGGCCTATGCGGCGTTCGGCATCGTTCAGGAACTGCTCCTTCCCGAGCAACTCCTCTTCGAACCCAAACGATACTACGTCGGATCTCTCACCGCCACATTCGTAAACCGCAACACGGCGGGAACCTTCTTCGGAATCGCCCTTCTCCTCAACCTCGGGCTCGAATTCCACGAATTGCGAAAGATCCGGATCGCCAGCTTCGTCAAAAAAGCGCTCAATTTCGACATCGGCTGGCGCGACAAGAATGCGCTCGTGCTGATTTATGCTTTGTCTTGCCTGAATGTCGGCATGGCCCTTTTCCTCACTCAATCGCGCGGCGCCGTCGGGGCGACCTTTGTCGCGTGCGTCGCGGCCGTCGCGCTGATCACGACGCGGCAGGTGACCGCCGACAAACCGAACGACGAATTCGTCGGTTGGCGCCGTTACGCGACGCTCGTCGCAGGCCTACTCGTCATTGTCGGCCTGTTCGCGCTATTCGCCGGGCGGTCCGTGTATCGCATGGAGGCGCAGGGAAGCGAGGACGCGCGTTGGTGCGCCTTCGCCTCGACGATCGCGGCGATCAAGGACAATTGGATCCTCGGCACGGGATTCGGCGCTTTCCAAGATGTATTCCCCGTCTATCGCGACGCCGATTGCGCCGGAATCCTCGGCGTTTGGGAGAGGGCGCACAATTTCTTCCTGGAAGGCTTGCTCGGCCTCGGCCTCCCATTTGTCGCCGCCTTGACGATCGGCTACTTGATCCTTGTCGGCGTGCTCATCCGCGGCATTAGAGTCCGTCGCCAATTCCGCTTCATCCCGGTCATGGGACTTGCCGCGCTGATCCTCGCCAGCCTGCATTCGATCGTCGATTTCTCGCTGCAAATTCCCGGCGTCGGAGTTTATTTCGCCGCCGTCATGGCGGCCGCGACGACGGTATCGCTGGGGCGTGGGCGCGAGTGAGCTTCGAACGTCGTTTTCGATGGGATGCGCCGGACGATCGGGACCGCGAAACCGCAGCGGCTCGCGGACTTTCCGGCGGAGCCGAGGGGAGCGTGATCCAAAATAACGGCGGCCCTCATTTCTCGATCTTTACGCTCCGCAACGAATGGGCTTGCGGAGCGCGGAACGCGGCGGCTTTCCCAGAACGCCCTGGGGATCAAGCGGCGGAGAGCGTGGGCCGGGCTTCGTTCGCGCGGATTGAGGCCGAGGCGGGGTTTGCGCCGATCCATTTGCCGAATTGTCTGGAAGCCCACAGGCTGGGCTTTTCCACCGCGATCCAGAACGCGGTCGCGACGATGAAGCAGAGCGGAATCGCGACGTATTCCCAGATCGAAGGGAAATGAAATTTGCAGACGCCGATGACGATGTCGTGGGTCAGATAGAGACTGAACGAAATCTTCCCGAGCCACTGGCAGAAGCGCGAATTCAGCAGCGCGAAATCGAACTTAAATCGCGTCGCATAGCTGCCGACCACAAAAAACAACCCGTAGAAGAGGTCTTCTCCGTAACGGTGCAGGAGGATCAGCGAAATGCAGACGAGCGCGGTGGTCCACGTGCGACGACCGAGTAGGATGATGAGCGGCATCGCAAGGTTCGCGTAGACTTCCGTGTACAGCGACCAGACGACCGGATCGGCGGCGCAACCGATATTGAAGCCCTTGAACGGATACCAAAAGTAGTCCGTCCATTCGACGGCGACGCCCGAGATATACGAGGCGATCGCGAGGCTAAGGGCGTAGCCTGGCCACAGGCGCAGGAAGCGTTTGCCCAAGAAGGCGCCGAAACGCCCGTTCCAGCTCACCGTCAGCGCATATGAGGAGATAACGAAGAACGCCTCCACGCAACCTTTCGCGAACGGAAGCAGACCGGGATGGCCGGCGCTCTGTTCGAAATGCGCGAGCATTACGAAAGCCGCCAGCACCCCACGCAGGCCGTCCAGCGAGGCGTATCGGGCGCCTGACGAGGCGCGGGGCGACGTCGGGACGCCCATCGAGGGAACATGATGATCGAACATGCTCGAATCCATCGGCGACAGACGCCCCATCTCCAGGAGGCTTGCCGCAATTCGTATTCTTAGCGACCCGATACACACCGACGTTCTACCGCAGGAGCTCCGAATAACCGTAACGCGATCCGCTAAAATTTTAGAAACACCGACGATCGTGCGCCGGCCCCGTGCTGCGAATTGGCCCAGGGTCCGGACGCCGTTCGGCGCGCTAAGCCGCTGACGCGATTGAATCGAGACGGGCAACCTTTGGAGCCGCTTCACCCATCGCAGAAGCCCCACGGCCTGCTTGTCGGGTCATCTAGGCTTTCAAACGGTTAAATTTCGATTTCGAGATTCGTCTCGAGCCCCCGCCGCTCCCTCTGGCTGGCGTGAGCGCCCTTTTTGTAATTTTCGGGATTCCTCGCGTCCGTGCGCGCGAGGCGATTCCAGACCGGCCGCGTCGCTTCATGCGGGGAAGGCGCCCTGAGCTTGGCGACGGCGGTCCATCGGGCGCCGAATCGCCCGCGGTGATCTCAGACACGGCTCCGGCCAAGCTCCTCGGCCGTCTTACGTCTTCGTGTTTCGCGGAACCTTACCGCGTGACCGTTGCCGCCCGCGCCGAGCGAAAAATTGATCGCCTTTTTCCCATGCCTGCAACAAGGCCGGCGCGCCCGCGCCTACGATAGTCGTAGACGCCGCCAGGGACCAGAATATGGTTTTTCTTGCCGTCGCCGACGACCTTCGCGTGCGCTAAGGCCTGGCTAACCCATTGATTTATCGAAAATCTTGGTTAAGCAATCTCGACTTGGCGGGCTTGGTGGAGCTGAGGGGATTCGAACCCCTGACCTCTGCAGTGCGATTGCAGCGCTCTCCCATCTGAGCTACAGCCCCGTCGCGCGGCTGTTTACGTGCGCGCCCACCGCGTGTCAACGAAAGAAAGCGCGCGCAGAGGCGGCGGCGCGCCGTCGCGCGCCCAGTGTCCCCGAGCGGGCAAGGCCATGAAGGAGCGTCCATGCGGGCCGTACTCGAAGTCGTATTAATCGCCCTCGACCTCTACACCTACGTTATCATCGCCTCGGCGGTCATGTCGTGGCTGATCGCCTTTAACGTCGTCAACATTCGCAACGATGTCGTGCGCTCGATCTGGACCACGCTGGTCGCCCTGACCGAGCCGGCGTTTCGGCCCATCCGTCGCCGTCTGCCCAACACCGGCGGCGTCGATATTTCGCCGGTGATCGTGTTTCTGCTGATCCTGCTCATTGAGCGCATCATTCGCGAATATATCTACCCCAACGTCTTCTAGGCTCGGATGACAGCCCTTTCCAAAACCGCCGCCGGCCGCTTTTTCGAGGATTTTCGCGTCGGCGAGACGCTGCGCCATGCGACGCCGCGCACGCTCAGCGAAGGCGACGCGTCGCTTTATTCCGCGCTCTACGGAACGCGCTTCGCCGTGCAGAGCGCCGATTCCTTTGCGCGCGCGATCGGCTACCCGAGAGCGCCGATCGACGATCTGCTGGCGTTCCACGTCGTGTTCGGCAAGACCGTGCCCGACGTCTCGCTCAACGCCATCGCCAATCTCGGCTACGCCGCGTGCCGCTTCCTGAAGCCGGTCTTCCCCGGCGACACGCTGTCGGCGACGTCGGAGGTGATCGGCCTCAAGGAAAATTCCAATCGCCAGAGCGGGGTCGTCTATGTCCGCTCGCAAGGCTTCAACCAGCGCAGCGAGGTCGTGCTCGACTACGTCCGCTGGGTCATGGTGCGCAAGCGCGAGGCCGCCTCGCCCACGCCCGCCGCGCACGTCCCGGATCTGCCGAGCGCCGTCGTCCCCGCTGACCTCGGGCAGGCCTGCCCGGTCATCGCCGCCGCAGCTTACGACGACGCGCTCGCCGGTTCGCTGTATCGCTGGGGCGACTACGCCAAAGGCGAACGGATCGACCACGTCGACGGCGTGACCGTCGAAGAGGCCGAGCATCAGATCGCCACGCGCCTCTATCAGAACACCGCGAAGGTGCATTTCAACCAATTCAGCGAAGGCCAGGGCCGGTTCGGGCGCCGCCTGATCTATGGCGGCCACGTCATCTCTCTCGCGCGCGCCCTCAGCTTCAACGGGCTCGCCAACGCCTTCCACATCGCCGCGATCAACGGCGGGCGCCACGTCGCGCCGCTGTTCGCCGGCGACACGGTCTTCGCCTGGAGCGAAATCCTCGACGTCGTCCCCCTGCCCGGGCGCGGCGACGTCGGCGCCCTCAGGGTGCGCACACTTGCGGCCAAGAACCGCCCTTGCGCGGATTTTCCGCTGCGCGATGGCGAAGGCTACGAGCCGCATATCGTGCTCGATCTCGATTATTGGGCGCTTCTGCCGCGCTGAAGGGAGCCCCATGCGCCTGCCCCATGACGCCGCGCTTCTCGTCGTCGACGTCCAAAAGGCGATCGACGATCCCAGGTGGGCGCCGCGCAACAACCCCAACGCCGAGCGGGCGATCGCGGCGCTGCTCGCGGCCTGGCGCGCTGAAGGCTTGCCGATCGTCCACATCCGTCACGACTCGACCGAGCCGGGCTCCCCTTACGCGCCCGGCTCGCCCGGCCACGCCTTCAAGGCCGAGGCGCGCCCGCTCGAGGGCGAGACGATTATCGGCAAGAGCGCCCACAGCGCCTTCGTCGGCACGCGCCTCGAAGAGGCGCTCGACGCGCTCGGCGCGACGACGCTCGTCGTCTGCGGCGTCCTCACTCACAACTCGCTCGAGGCGACGGCGCGCCATGCCGGCGATCTCGGCTATCGCGTCTTCGTCGTCGCCGACGCCTGCTGGGCGGTCGACGCGCGCGATCTCAATGGCCGCCTATGGCCGGCCGAAGACGTCCACGCGCTGTCGCTCGCCCATCTCAACGGCGAATACGCCGAGGTCGTGAATTGCGCGGCGACGCTGCAGGCGGCGGGGCTCGCCAACGCGCGCAGCCGGCTGAAGGCGGCGCGCGCGAAGAGGCCGGATTAGGCCCACGCCTCGCGCACGGGCTTTTCCCGGCGATCGAGGGGCGGCGCCTTGGAGCCTTCGTTCTCGCCGCCTCGGCGCGCGCCCTGCGTCGGCGCCCGCAGGCGAGAAGCCTGCGCCGCGGCTGCGCCAACGGCCCGATGTTCAAACGATCGCCCCGAGCCCTTGACCCACATCAATGATCACGACGCAATGAGCTTTATTGTCGCCTCCAATTCGCTGCGAACGTTCAACAACGCAGGGGAGGTACAGATGCAAGTCAAAGACGTCATGCACAAAGGCGCACAATGGACCGAGCAAGACACGCCCGTCCGAGAGATCGCCAGGCAGATGCGCGATTACGACATCGGCGCAATCCCGGTGACGGCCAAGGGACACGTCGTCGGCATGGTCACCGACCGTGATCTGACCTGCCGCGCGCTCGCCGACGGGCCCGATCTTGGCAAGGTTACGGCCAAAGACGTGATGACGAAGAACGCCATCTGCTGCTCGCCTGAGGACGACGTCAACACCGCCGTTCAAACGATGGAAGCCAAGCATATTCGTCGTCTCGCGGTCACCGACGAACATCAGGCTCTGCTGGGCATGCTGAGCCTTGGCGATATTTCGAGCAAACTCAGCAGGCAGACGTCCGCCGAAGTGCTTCGCGCGGTTTCCGCCCATCACGCCTGAGCCGCTGCGCGGGCCGAAGGCGGGGCGAGTTCTCAACGCCTGTGTCGACGGATCGCATCGCGCTCGTGAAAGCAAATCGTGTCGCGAAGAGCGCGGCCGGTGGGATTTGCGCGGTTCGGCGGCGTCGTGTCGCGCGGGGCCATGCGGGACGCGGCGCGGATCGAGCCGCGAGCGAGGCGCCCCGCGCAGCGCCGCCTACTCGCTGTGTCCGGGCGACGCGGCGACAACGGGGAGTTCCGCAACATCGATCGGCGCGGCGCAGTTCGGCTATTCGTTGAAATCACAATTACGGCGACGCCTTACTAAGACACTGACTATTCTCAACAGCGCCGGCCGGCCGGGGTAATTGCGATCTTGGGGCTCAGCGACGCGACGCCCTATCGCGCATGGAAATGGAGGCACGGGTGGAAAGCGCAACCTTTCGCAAATGGCTGGCCGAGCGCGGCTGCCGCTTCGAAGCCGGGAAAGACACTGTCGAAGCGCGAGGCCATGTCTACGTGACGGTTCACCGGGAAAACCGGAAGGCGATTCTTCCCGACATCGGCGACAAGAAGGCGCTCGACCCGAGGATCGTGCGCAAGATCGTCGAAGACCTCGGCCTTGATTGGAATGAGCTGCCCGGCCCGATGTCCCGAGTTTGAGGCGAAACATCGCCTGAGACGCCGATCGCCGGCCCGGGCGGCGCCGAATGTCAGCGGCGATCACCCGTGTCTCAACACGATTATGGAGTGAGGCGCCAATTCCAGTGGAGATTTGGCATGGCGACTTTCATCATGTTGACCCGTTTGAGCCCAGAAGCCGCTCGATCGCCCAAGGCGCTCGAAGAGCTCGAACGTCAAGCGATGGGACGCGTGCGTAAGGACTGTCCGAATGTCGAATGGATCAGCAGTTACGCCATTCTCGGCCCATGCGACTATTTGGACGTCTTCCGCGCTCCTGACATCGAGACCGCTTGCAAGGTCTCGACGCTGATCCGGACTTTCGGTCACGCTCAGACCGAGATTTGGACCGCCACCGAATGGCAGCGATTCAAAGACATCGTGCGCGCGCTCTAAAGCCGCCGCCGAGCAATCTCCGCCGGAAGGGCCGCCGGCCGCGGAACGAAACGCGCCGAGGCGCCCGGTCCGACGCTCGCCAACGCCCGTTGCACGGCGCGGCCATGCGCGAGCCCGATGTCCTTCTCGCGCGACCGAGCTTGCGCGACCCGCCGGGATCGGGCGAAGGGCGCCTCTTGCCGGCGCAGCCCCGGCCATGCCTATCTCGCCGCCGCACGCAATGGGAGGATTCGTCTTGGCGCCTTACGCGATCGCAATCATCGGCGTCGGCAAAATCGCGCGCGATCAGCATCTGCCGGTCATCGCCAAGAACCCGCGCTTTCGCCTCGCTTGCGTCGTCAGCCACAGCGGCGGGCGGGTCGACGGCGTTCCCTCTTTCCACACCGCCGGGGAAGCTTACGCCGCCCTGCCCGATCTCGACGCCGTGGCCATTTGCACGCCCCCCAGCCTGCGCCACGCCCTGGCGCGCGAGGCGCTCGACGCGGGCAAGCACGTGATGCTGGAAAAGCCGCCGGCGCCGACGATGGCGCAAATGCACGATCTGACCGCCTATGCCGCCGAGCGCGGCCGCGTCGTCTTCGCCACCTGGCATTCGCAATACAACGCCGCTGTCGACGAAGCGAAGAGGCGGCTCGCGGGCGCGAAGCTTCGCCGCCTCGCGATCGAATGGAAAGAGGACGTCAGGCGCTGGCACCCCGGCCAGGAATGGATATGGGACGCCGGCAATTTCGGCGTCTTCGATCCCGGCGTCAACGCTCTGTCGATCCTGACCAAGATCGCGCCGGGCGCGATCTTCGTCGAAAGCGCCGAGCTCCTCTTTCCCGCCAATCGCGACACGCCGATCGCCGCTTCGCTGGTCTTCGCCAGCCCGGGCGCGGAAAACTCCGACGCGCGCCTGACCGCCGAGTTCGACTGGCGGCAGGAGGGCGAGCAGAGCTGGAATATCGACATCGAGACCGCGGCGGGCGAGCGCCTTCGCCTGACGCACGGCGGCTCGAAGCTCTTCGTCGACGGCGCGCTCGCGCGCGAAGCGCCGATGGCCGAATACGAAGGGCTCTACGAGCATTTCGCCGCGCTGCTCGACGCCGGGCGAAGCGCGATGGACGCCGCGCCGTTTCAGCTCGTCGCCGACGCTTTCCTGGTCGGCGCGCTCCGCACGGGCGAGCCGTTCTTCTGGTGACGGCGTCGGCGGCTCCTCACGGCGGCGAATAGCGCGCGAGCGACGCAAGCCCCGGCGCGCGGAGCCGCTCCTTCGCCGTCCAGGGCCGACGCCAATAGGGATAGATAGGCTTCGGCCGGCTGACCCTGACGAGCCGCGCGCGCTGCTCGGCCGGGCTGCTCGGCCGGGATGCTCGGCCGGGATTGCGCCACGAGCCGAAATGGCGCAGTCTGAATTTGAAGTCGGCGGCCATTTGGAGACTTCGCATCAGAACGATTGTTCTCGCTTCGGCCCTATCGATGTTCGCCTCGGCCGCCTTCGCGCAGTACGGGACGCCGGGAGGCTTTGCGCCCTATACGTTTGATGCGCCGGCGGCCGGGGCGAGCGTGCGCGGCAACAATGGAAACGGCGAAGACGATGGAGGACGCTGTTATTTGGAATCGCATGGGCGAGGCGGCGTGCAACGTCAATGTGAAGACCAACCCTCCGTCCCGCCCAAGAAATAGACGCCTCCCACTTTAGCGAAGCTGTCGCGGATGCGCCGTCGGCGCCCAACGCAAACGCGCGCGACAATCGCGTCGAACCCCGGCCCCGGTCCGTGGGCCTGGCCTCCGCCGGCCCGAAGCTCGGCTCGCCGCGGCTCTCGTGTGATCGGGACATCCCGCGCGACGACGCGCTGGACACTCAATGGGTTCTCTTTCATAGTATTTTAGGGGCGACGTGAGCGGACGGGCGCGGATCGTCGATTGGGGCAAGCGGCACTTTTCACATGGCGCAAGAACCTGCCGACTATTACCGCGGGCTGACCGCCGCCTATACCGGCGCCATTCGCGCCAGCGATTTCAAGGCGAATATTGTCATCTTTTTTCTCTCCATCGTGATGGGCCCGATCATGGGTTCGCGCGATAAATTTCCGTCCTTCCTGCCAATCCCGGTGTTGCTCAGCCCGTTCCTGGTGACCTTTTTTTGCCTTTTCGTGGCTCTGTTTCCGCGCTATCCCCGCCGCGGACGGGCCAATTTCCTGGTGTCGCGGACCGCGGCGCCGAGCGATTTCCAATTCGTCGACAATTCCGACGCCGAAGTCACGCAACTCCAGCTGAGATGCGCGATCCTTTCGCATATCTTGTTTTGGAAGACGCTGTGCTTGCGGATCGCTTTTGGCGTCTGCATCGCTTCGGTCGTTTTGGCGACGCTGATGATAATCTATTACGAGCATTGAACCCCGATTTCGATTCCGGCGGGCGTCAATCCGACGTTCACCTTTTGGGCGCAAAACGGCGCGCGGCGGAGTCAAGCGCCGCCGCTCCGGAAGGGACACATGGCGGCAAGCGCGCGTTGGCGAGGACTCCAAGACCTTTTCGAACACGTTCCGCTCGACGATCGCGCCAAGGGGCAATTGTTCGACGAGATGAGCAAGCCCGATCGCCTCTATCACGGCGTCGCTCATCTCGAACTTCTCTGGCGGCGTCATCGGCTTTATTCCGGCGCCGTGGGCCTGGCCGACCCGGCCATCGACAGGCTCGTCGCCTGCGCCATCGCCTATCACGACGCCGTTTACGATCATTCCCGAGCCGACAACGAGGACCGCTCCGCGGAGTTCTGGCTGCGCGCCAGCGCCGACTCGCCTGTCAGCGACGAGGATCGTCAATGGGTTGCGCGGACGATCCGGGCCACGAAGGACCATCTGGCCTACGCGCCCGATGCGAAAGCGGCGAGCGCCGAGGCGAGGCTGCGCGAGCGAGCCCGCGCATGGGTGCTGGATCTCGATCTTACGCCGCTGGGCGAGCCGCCGGAGGTTTTCGACGCTAATACGAGACGGCTGCGCGCCGAGTCCGGGCATTTGAGCGACGAGGCATGGGAAGCGAGCATGCTGGCCTTCGGGCGGCGCTTCCTCGCGGCTCCTCGGATTTATCGCTTCCCAGAACTGGCCGTGATCTTCGAGTCCTCCGCCCGGCGCAATCTGGCGCGGCTGCCCCTTTCGCAAAACGCGATCGCTGGACAACGTCCGACGAATACTCAATAAATTAACAGAGTGATTGTTCGCGCCGCCCGCCGGGCGGCCTCGCCGCAGCGGAGCGAAACGCAAAATGGCGCAGGACGCAGCAGCCTATTTTCGCAACACGATCGGCGCCTTTAACGACGCGATCGGCATCAGCGACTTCAAGGCGAATGTCGCGATCGTCTTTGTCGCGATCATGTTGGGGCCAGTCGTCGCCTTTCGAGATAAATACCCGCCTTACCTGCCGCTCGCCCTCGTGTTGCTGCCGTTTCTCGTTATCTTTTTTTGCCTTCTCGTTTGCCTCTATCCGCGCTATCCGCGCAAGGGGCAAGTCCATTTCATCATCGCGCGCAACGCGGATCCCAGCATCTTTCAATTGCCTGACAACGCAGACGTCGACCTGGAGCGCCAACAAACAACATGCGCGATTCTGTCGCAGATCCTATATTGGAAGACATTGATGCTGAACATCAGTTACTACACCTGCATATTTTCTGTCGTCGCCATCGCGGCCCTAGTGGCCTATGCATGGATATAACGCGGCGCCCGCTCCGAACATGTGCGAACGCGTCCCCGCATCAGGCTCCGGCGTTCCGACGCGGAAATCCCTTCGGCAAACCGAGACTCGCGCCCATGACGCGGCGCGCGGGCAAGGTGATTTGCGAGCGGGCGAGGGCGCTAAATTGGGTCGCGCGTCGCCGTCGCAAAATGAAGCGACGGGGGCTTCGCGGCCGCGCCCGCCTTCGCCGCCCCCTCAGTGCGAAAACAAGACCGGCAAGGTCATGTGGCCGAGAATGAACCGGGTTCCGGCGCCGTGCCCGAGCAACCCGAGGCCACCGCTGTCGAAGGCGCCGATCGCGAGAACATCCGCCGAATGATCCGAAGCTGCGTTGAGCAGCGTGTCCATCACGTCGACCTCCTCGACGACGGTGTGTTGGAACCGCGCGGCGACTTTATGCGCGGCGAGGTTGGCGAGCACGAGGTCGGAAAATTCGTCGCGATCCTCGCCGGCCCGCGCGATTTCCACAACCAGCGCTTCGCAGCCGCTGGCGAGGACGAGACGCGCGTCCGCCAAAGCGCGCGCGGCGCCACGCGAGCGGCGCCATGCGAAGAGGGGTCGATGGCCGATATCCGGGTAATTTCCGACGAAGGGCACGACGAGAACGGGACGCCCGCTTTCCGTGATGACGTGCTCCGGCAGCCTGGCGGGAACGGGAACGCCTTCCAGCGTCTGGCCGAGAATGACGAGATCGAAGGACCGGGCGATATCGGTAACGCGGGCGAGAATTTCCGTTTCGCTGCCGCGATTCGTGTCGATGAAGGTCGCCCGCTTTGCGACACTCGCGCTGCCAGCGACGAACGCCGCCCGGGCCGCCTCCATCGCCGCGGTATATGTGGCGCTCGGCCAGACCGCGACGACGCCGACCTGATGCGCTTCGGCCGTTTCCGCGAAGAGCCCTGTCAATCGAGCGCCCGCGCGTTCAGCGAGGCGCACGGCGAGCGCGAGGCGGGCGGCGGTTCGCGGATTCGAATCGAGATGAACGAGAATGTTTGCGAGGGTCATGCCTTGTCCTTTTCGTCGTTCGCGGCCCGGCCGCTGGTTTGACTTCGTCGTCCACCTCGCGCAGGCGCACCCGCCATCGCCGCAGGAGAACTCTTGACCGATGGGTCCGCAATCATCGCCTGCCTCGCTCCTCCGCCGGTGATCGTTGCGCCGCCGTCGGCAATGATAGCTCGGCCGGTCACAAATGAGCCAGCCCCGGACGCGGCGAAGACCGTGGCGCCGGTGAAGCCGGTCTTGGACGAGGCGTTCGCGGGACCGATGAAGTCAAGAAGGTTCATTTGCAACTCGCTGCAAAGCCAGTCCAAACCATTTCGGCGGAAAGGGGAAGAGCGGCACGCGGTTTTTCGATCGAGGCGCCGCGGCGCGCATGGGACGTGCGATCGAGGGCAATGCGGTTCGCCGGCGCAAACTCACCGCCGTCGTGAGAGTCGTCTGCCCCGGCGTTTTCGGCCCTCGCCGCGCATCGCCACCGGGAGCGAACGAAGCGGGCGCGCCTCGAATTCAAACGAACGTTTGACTTTCCGCGGAGATCCGCCTAAACGTTGCGAACTTGGACGCGGTCGCATTCGCGTTCGGTTGACGGTGGGAAGCCGGACAAGAACGCTCGAAGGCGGCGCAAATGATCCTCGAGACGCCGCTTCCGTCGTCAGCCTCGCCAATGGACGGGTATTCTCTCGTGACGGAGCCGCCAAAGACGAGAAACCTACGTTTTCCCACGAGCGTCGTGCGCGCAGGCGTGCGAAGCGAGGCGGCCGCTCCGCCGGTTGATCGCCGCCCGCCAATGCGGGGGGAACGCTGATGGCGGGAACGCGGAGCTTGAAGTCCATGGCCGCGACTTCGCAATCCAAGGCGGGGCTTGATACGGAGGAGCGGATCTTTCTCGCCGCCGAACGGCTGTTCGCCGACCGCGGTTTCGACGGCGTGTCGGTTCGCGACATCGTTCACGAGGCCGGCGTCAATCTGGCCGCGGTGAGCTATCATTTCGGGTCCAAAAGCTCGCTCTTGCTCAGCGTCTTCCGCAAGCGAGCCCGAGAGATGAACCGCGAGCGGCACGCCATGTTGCGCGAAGCGGAGGCCAAGGCCGGCGGCGCGCCGCCGTTGCGGGAAATCCTGCGCGCCTTGTTGGGGCCGCCCATTCTTTGGAAAGACCCGGCTTCCGGAAAAGATACGGCGTCGCGATTCATCGCACGGGCGATGGCCGAGGCCACTCCCGAGCTTCGGAACATCCTGGAGTCCGACGTCAGCCATCTCCGAGGCTTCATCCCGCCCATCGCGCAGACGCTCCCTCATTTGTCCGAGCCGGAAGTTTGCTGGGCGCTTCATTTCGCGGTTGGCCTGCCCCATCAATGCACTGATTCGAATTTCAAGCGCGTGAAGGCCCTTTCGGACGGCCGATGCGACACGGCGGACGTTCACGCCGTGCTCGAGCGCGCCATCGAGTTCGCGGTCGGCGGCATCGAAGCGCTGGGCGCTTTCGCGGCGCAGGCAAGACGGAGCGCGCGGCGAGCTGACGCGAGCCCGCGGCGTCTCGATGCGAGAGATCGGCCGTCAAGGAATGAAAGGTAAGCAAACGAACGTTTGCGCCAAACTGCTGGAGAAAGGCGATCCGCTATGGAATTCGAATATTCCCCAAAGGTCCAGGAATTTCGCGCGCGCGTGCGCGACTTCATGGACCGTTACGTCGTGCCCGCCAACACCCGCTGGCGTCGCGAGGCGGCGGCGGGCCTCAACCCTCCTACGGTCGTGGAGGAACTCAAGCCCCTCGCGCGCTCCGAGGGCTTGTGGAACATGTTCCTGCCGGGCCTGCGCCCGGACGAGCCCGGCACGCGGCTGACCAATCTCGAATACGCCCCGTTGGCCGAAATCATGGGCCAATTGCAGTGGGCCTCGGAAGTCTTCAACTGCTCCGCGCCGGACACCGGGAACATGGAGCTGCTGCACCTCTTCGCCACGCCCGAGCAGCGTGAGCGCTGGTTAGCGCCCTTGCTGAACGGCGAGATTCGGTCTTGCTTCGCGATGACCGAACCCGACTCGGCCTCCTCGGACGCCACCAACATCTGCACCCAGATCGAAACCGACGGCGACCATTACGTCATCAACGGACGCAAATGGTTCATCACCGGCGCCGCGGATCCGCGTTGCCGCCTCGCGATCGTCATGGGCAACACCAATCCCGACGCCGAGCCCCACCGTCGCCAGAGCATGGTGCTGACGCCCATGGACGCTCCCGGCGTCAAGGTGATCCGCAATATCAGCGTGATGAACCATCTGGCCGTGGAGGGCCATTGCGAGGTCGTCTTCCGCAACGTCCGCGTGCCGCGCTCGAACTTGCTCGGCGAAGAAGGCGGCGGCTTCGCTCTCGCGCAGGCGCGCCTCGGGCCGGGGCGCATTCATCACTGCATGCGCACGATCGGGCAATGCGAACTCGCCCTCGATCTGATGTGCCAGCGCGCCCAGGAGCGCAAGACCTTCGGCCGATACTTGCATGAGCACGGCCCGGTCGCCGAATGGATCGCCCTCTCGCGCTGCGAAATCGAACAGGCCCGACTGCTCGTGTTGAAGACGGCGTGGATGATCGACACGCTCGGCGCGAAGGCCGCGGCCGCCGAGATTTCGATGATCAAGGCTGTGGCGCCGCGCATGCAGACGACCGTACTCGACCGCGCGATGCAGACCTTCGGCGCCATGGGGCTTTCGCCCGACACGCCGCTAGCGGACCTCTGGACCTGGGGGCGGGCGTTGCGCTTCGCCGACGGCCCGGACGAGGTGCATCTGCGCGCGATCGCGCGCCGCGAAATCGCGCGGAGCCGCAAGAACCTGGGCGCCGGGGCCGCCTTCCTGACGCCGCCGCTCGAAACCGAGGGGGCCGGCGACGCCTGAGGGCCTCGCGGCTGCGCCCTAGGCGGCGAGGCCTCGGCTGGCCCTCTATGCGCTGGGACTGCCGGCGGCGATTTCGCCTTCGATGCAGGCAGCCCTCGGCCTGTTCCCGGCGGCTCTCGCCCGCGCCGCCGATCGTCGCGAGTTTCCGGTTCCGTTTCGCGAAACGTTCCGGCTCGGTTTAGTGAACATATCGAACGTCGTGAGAAACAAGTTTTCGGGAGCATTGAAAATGAACATCGCGGATCTCGTCGCGATCGACGTCCATACCCACGCCGAAGTGTCGTGCCGGCAGCCCATGGATGCGATGTGGGAGCCCTTCGACGCGGCGGCGAGCAAATATTTTAAAGTGGGTAAACGTCCGACGATCGCCGAGACCCTGAGCTATTATCGCGAGCGCAAGATCGGCCTCGTGATGTTCACGGTCGACTCCGAATTCCAGATCGGCAATCGCCGCATTCCCAACGCTGAGGTGGTCGACGCGGCGCGCGACAACGCCGACATCATGATCGCCTTCGCCAGCATCGATCCGCACAAGGGCATGATGGGCGTGCGCGAGGCGCGCGATCTGATCGAGGGCGGCATCGTCAAGGGATTCAAATTCCATCCGACCTGCCAGGGCTTCTTCCCCAATGACCGCCAAGCCTACAAGCTCTACGAGGTGATCGCCGAGCATAAGCTGCCCGCGATCTTTCACACCGGCCATTCCGGCATGGGAACCGGCATGCGCGGCGGCGGCGGACTGCGCCTGAAATACTCGCAGCCGATCCATATCGACGACGTCGCCGTGGATTTCCCCGACATGACGATCATCATGGCGCATCCGTCCTGGCCTTGGACCGACGAGGCCCTCTCGATCGCCCTGCACAAGTCGAATGTCTACATCGACCTCTCCGGCTGGATGCCCAAATATTTTCCGCCCCAGCTCGTGCAATACGCCAACACGCAGTTGAAGGAGAAGATGCTGTTCGGCTCGGATTTTCCGCTGATTGCGCCCGATCGCTGGATCGCCGATTTCCGCAAGGCGGCGTTCAAGCCCGAGGTGCACGACCTCATCCTCAAGCAGAACGCGATCCGGGCCCTCAACCTCGGCGGCGGCGCCTGAGCCCCGCGCCGTCGCGTCGCGAACTGCGCAAGACATCCGTCGTCCGGATCGGCTAAGGTGCGCTCATGGCGAAGGACATTGTACGACATGGCGCTCGGCCGGCCGTCGCCCACGGCGGCGATCGCGTCGCGGCGGCGCTGCAGGCGCACGGCGTCCGCTTCGTGTTCACGCTGTGCGGCGGGCACATCTCGCCCATTCTCGTCGGCGCCAAGGCGCGCGGCCTTCGCGTCGTCGACGTCCGCGACGAAGCGACCGCTGTGTTCGCGGCCGACGCGGCCGCGCGGCTCACCGGCGTTCCCGGCGTGGCGGCGGTCACCGCAGGTCCCGGCGTCACCAATGCGCTGACGGCGCTCAAGAACGCCGAACTCGCCCAGTCGCCCGTCGTCCTCATCGGCGGCGCCGCCCCCACCGCGCTGCAGGGACGCGGCGCGCTGCAGGACATCGACCAGGGGCCCATCGTCGCGCCCCACGTCAAGCTGGTGAAACGGGTCCGCCGCGTCCGCGATCTCGCGCCCGCGGTGGAGGAAGCCTTCGCGGTCGCCCGCGACGGCGTGCCGGGACCGGCCTTCGTCGAATGTCCGGTCGACCTGCTCTATGACGAGGCGAGCATCCGCGCCTGGTACGCCGAAGCGTCGGGAAAGGGGAACTCCATCCCCGAGCGGCTGTTGCGCTTCTACCTCCAGCGCCACGTCGCCAAGATGTTCTCGGCAAGCGGCGAGACGCGGGCACCGCGCGCGCGCGAAGTCGCGACGCCGGCCGCGAGCGATTCGAGCGTCGCGGCGGCCGCCGCGCGCCTCGCCAAGGCCCAGCGGCCGCTCATCGTCATCGGCAGCCAGACCCTGGCGCTCGCCCCCGATCCGGGGCGCATCGCCGCCGCCGTCACGCGGCTGGGGATGCCGGTGTATCTTTCCGGCATGGCGCGCGGGCTGCTCGGGCGCGAGCATCCCTTGCAGATGCATCATCAACGCCGGCAGGCGTTGCGCGAGGCGGACTGCGTCGTGCTCGCCGGCGCGCCGTGCGACTTCCGCCTCGACTACGGACGCCACGTGCGCCGCTCCAGCGCCCTGATCGCCGCCAATCGCAGCGCCAGGGACGCAGCGCTCAATCGCCGCCCCGACATCGCGGCGATCGGCGACGCCGGAGACTTCCTCGAACGTCTCGCCGCCCGCTCAGGCGGCGACGGGTCGCGCCGCGCCGAGTGGATCGCCGCGCTCAGCGCCCGCGACGGCGTGCGCGAGGCCGAGATCGAGATGCAAGCGCAAGCCCCAGGCGAGCATGTCAACCCGATCGCGCTGCTGCGCGCCGTCGATCGCGCGGCGGGCGACAACGCCGTCTTCGTCGCCGACGGCGGCGATTTCGTCGCCACGGCGTCCTATATCGTTCGGCCGCGCGGACCGCGCGGCTGGCTCGATCCCGGCGTCTTTGGAACCCTCGGGGTCGGCGCGGGCTTCGCGCTGGGAGCGGCGCTCTGTCGGCCAGGCGCCGAAGTGTGGATTCTGTTCGGCGACGGCGCCTGCGGTTGGAGCCTCGCCGAGTTCGACACCTTCGTGCGTCACGGCGTCCCGGTGATCGCCGTGGTCGGCAACGACGCTTCCTGGACCCAGATCGCCCGCGAGCAGGTGAAGATGCTTCATGACGACGTCGGCACGAAGCTCGGCCGC
Organism: uncultured Alphaproteobacteria bacterium; assembly: GCA_963842835.1. Taxonomy (GTDB): domain Bacteria; phylum Pseudomonadota; class Alphaproteobacteria; order Rhizobiales; family Beijerinckiaceae; genus Roseiarcus. Next base: position 115,273 of record CAWJIB010000007.1, read on the forward strand.
ACCGCCTACCACGAGGTCGCGGCGGGATTCGGGGCGGAAGGCATCGTCGCGAAGACGAACGCTGAGGTTCCCGACGCCCTCGAACGCGCCCGCGCCGCCGCCCGGGCCGGCAAGCCGGCGCTGGTCAACGTCTGGCTCGACCGCACCGACTTCCGCGAGGGATCGATCTCGATGTGAGGCGGCGGGCGTCTTGGCGGGACATCGCCGGCAGCGCATTCTGGCCATGCCAAACCCGCGACATGAGCGCTACCGTGCGGCAAGGCCAAGAGGCCCGATACTGCTGGTCGCCGGACTGTCTCGCAGGAGACCACAATCCCACGCTCAGCGAGCCAATCCTCGACGTCGCGAAACTTCAGCGTGAACCGAAGACAGAGTCCAATCCCCTGCTGGATCATCTCGGGCCGGAAGGGTGTCCGGCGTAGCTGATTTTCGTCGTCCTCTTCGGCCGCTGCGCTGGCGAAGCATTCGCAACATCGCGGCGGCGTGACAATGCCATCGAAACATGCAATCGGCGTGGCGGGTCGCGATGGCCGACCTGCAGTTGGCGGCAATGATGGACCAGGGGAAGAGCGCGATGGGACAGGCGATGATCTACGACGGACTGAGAACTCCGTTCGGTCGGCATGCGGGACTGCTCGCTCCGGTCCGTCCTGACGACCTTTTGGCCGGCGTGATCGCCAAGCTCATCTCGCGTAATCGCTTTCCTCTAGCCGAAGTCGAGGACGTCGTAATCGGCTGCACCAACCAAGCCGGCGAAGACGCCCGAAACGTCGCTCGTCACGCCTCGCTGCTGGCGGGCGTCCCCGAGAGCGCAGGAGGAATGACGCTCAACCGCCTGTGCGGTTCCGGGCTTGCGGCGATCATTGATTCCGCGCGTGCGATCCGTTGCGGCGAAGGCGACCTTTTCGTGGCGGGAGGAGTCGAGGCGATGAGCCGGGCGCCGTTCGTCACGGCCAAAGCGACCAGCGCCTACAGCCGACAGGTCTCGGTCTTCAACTCCACGATCGGCGCTCGGTTCCCCAATCCCAAGATCGAAGCTTCATTCGGCGCCGACACAATGCCTGAGACCGCCGACAACATAGCGGCGGATCTCGGCATTCGGCGAGACGCTTCCGATTTCTTCGCCCTTCGCTCGCAGGAAAAATACGAAGCGGCGCGCGCCAGCGGGTTTTTCGATCAGGAGATCGATTCGGTGGAAATTCCCCAAGGTCGCGGAAAACCTCCGGCCGTCGTATCCGCGGACGAGCATCCGCGGCCCCAGACGACAATGGCCTCGCTGGAAAAGCTGAAGCCGCTGTTCCAAGGCGGCGTCGTCACGGCGGGAAACGCGTCGGGAATTAACGACGGCGCGGCCGCCTTGCTGATCGGATCGGAAGCGATCGGCGAACGTTTCGGCATCCGCCCGCGCGGGCGGATCGTCTCGGCCGCGATCGCCGGCGTCGCTCCTCGCGTCATGGGCCTCGGGCCGGTTCCGGCGGCGAAAAAGGCGTTGCAGCGCGCCGGGCTGACCATGGCGGCGATGGACGTCATCGAGATCAACGAGGCTTTCGCCACGCAAGTCCTGGGTTGTCTCGTCGGCCTCGATCTCGCGCCCGACGACGCCCGTTTGAATCCGAACGGCGGCGCCATCGCGGTCGGTCATCCGCTCGGCGCCTCGGGGGCGCGCATTGCGCTAACCGCCCTGCGTCAGCTCGAGCGGATCGAGGGACGCTATGCGCTCGTCTCGATGTGCATCGGCGTCGGACAAGGGATCGCCGCCGTGATCGAACGGATCAAAGCATGACCGAGAGCAGTCGAGGCGAGGCTCGACGGGCGATCCGCCTCGCTGTCACGTGAGCGCCGGCGAGGAGACCCACACGAGGCAAAGCTCTCGCGCCGCTTGCGGTAAACCAGGAGCGAGTTCCGGCATGCGCGCTTCGGTGAGCCGCAAATGCGGGCCGGCGCGCCGTGGCGCTGTCGGCGCCGCCGATCGCCTTTCCCGGGAACTCCGACATCAGGAAACTCTTTTCGCGAGAACGATATATCAATGCTGTGATACATTATTTATATGTCAATCCATTGGCATATTACGCCGGGCCCTGCGATCGTTCTGCGCGGGTCGGGCGAAGTCCCAAGGGAGAGTATCAGCCCATGCCCCGCCGAGAAGCCTCGTCCGGACGCAGTCAGTTCGAAGTCGCCAATCGCCTGTTCTTCCGGCTCTATCAATGCTCGAATCTGCTGCACAAGAACGGCACCCGGCATGTCGCCGACTTCGGCGCCACCACTCAGCAATGGGCGGTGCTGGGCGCCCTTTCCCGACCGGCCGTGCGCAAGACGGGCATGACGGTGAAGGGTTTGGTCGAATATCTGTTGCTGAGCCGACAGAACCTGACCGCCGTTCTCGATCGCCTCGAGGCTCGCCAATGGATAGATCGGGTCAGGGATATCGAAGACGGCCGTAACCGTCTGATCCGCATGACGGTCGAGGGCAGTCGAAACTGGAACGCCATGCAGGGTCCGATCGAGGCCTTCTACGCCAGCGCGCTCGTGCGCTTCTCCGAAAAAGAACAAGTGCTGCTGTGCGAACTGCTCGACAGGCTCAAGAACGGCCTGAACGAGGTTTGACAGGCGGCGCAAGGCGAAGGCGGCGGGTTCGCGAGCGCCGCCGATCCGTCGGCGAGCCTGGCGAGCCCCTCGCGCCGATTCCCGACGAATCGAAGCGGCCGACGGCCCTCGACGTCAGCCCTCTCGTTTCTTGTCGAAATGCCTGCGGAAGTCCGGCTTGCGCTTTTCGCGGAAGGCGGCGGCGCCCTCCTTCAACTCGTCGGCGGCGTAATAGAGGCTGAGCGCTTGCATCCCCATCGAGGAGATGCCGCGGATATTCTCGCTGTCGGCGTTGAACGAACGTTTGGCGATCGCGAGGGCGGTCGGCGAGCGCTCCATGAGTTCCGCGCACCAGCGATCGACCTCGGCGTCCAGCTCGCTATGCGGCACGACGACGTTGACGAGCCCCATCGCGAGGGCCTCGTTCGCCGTGTATCGTCTGCAGAGGTACCAAATCTCGCGCGCTTTTTTTTCGCCGACGATGCGGGCGAGATAGGCGGTGCCAAAGCCCGGATCGACGGACCCCACCTTGGGGCCGACCTGGCCGAGCTGAGCCTTGTCAGAGGCGATAGTCAGGTCGCAAATCGCGGCGAGCACATTGCCGCCGCCGATGGCGAATCCGTTGACGCGGGCGATGACCGGCTTGGGCACGTCGCGGATCAGGCTCTGCAATTCGTCGATCGGCAGGCCGATAGTCCCCCGGCCGTCATATTGGCCGTCGTGGGCGCTCTGGTCGCCGCCGGTGCAGAAGGCCTTGTCGCCGGCGCCGGTGAGCACGATCACGCCGATTGATTTGTCCCACCCCGCGCGCTGAAAGGCGTCGATCATTTCCTCGACGGTCTGGCCGCGGAAGGCGTTGTATTTGTCGGGACGATTGATCGTGATGCGGGCGACGCCGGCCGGTCGCACTTCGTAGGTGATGTCTTGATAATCGCTCATGGAGGTCTCTCCTGCGGCGGAACCGAACGGCGGCCCGCCGGCTTCCGGGAAGGTTGGGGTCAATTCAGGAGCCGACAGGCGCCTTGGCGATCTCGCGCAGCTTGAACTTCTGGATCTTTCCCGACGGCGTGCGCGGCAATTCGGCGACGATCTCGAGCCGTTCGGGAATGTACTGAACCGCCATCTTCTGCGCCTTGAGGAAGGCGACCATCTCTTGGAAAGAGAGCGATGCGTCTTTCCGCGGAACGACGAATGCGCAGGCCCGCTCGCCCAGCCGCTCGTCGGGATAGCCGACGACGGCGACCGCAGCGACGGCGGGATGTTTGAACAGAAGCTCCTCGACCTCGTAGACGGGAATGTTTTCGCCGCCGCGAATGATGATGTCCTTGGCGCGGCCGGCGATGCGGATGTAACCGTCCGCGTCCATGCGAGCGATGTCGCCGGTCTCGAACCACCCTTCGGCGTCGATCTGGGCGAGGCCCGGCCGCTTGAGATAACCGATGAAGTTCGAGCAACCGCGCACTTGCAGCCGGCCTTCCTCGCCTGAGGGAACGACACGACCGGCGGGATCGACGACCCGAACCTCCATGCCCGGCAGAGGACAGCCGTCCGTCGTGGTCACCTTCTCCTCGGAATCTTCGACCCGCGTGGTGGTGACGGCTCCGTTTTCCGACATTCCCCAGGCCGACAGCACCGCGGCGCCCAGGGCGCGGCGCGCCTTGACGACGAGCGGCCGCGGGATCGGCGCGCCGGCCGAAACGAAGATTCGCAAGGACGGGGTCGTCGTCCCGGTGGCGATGCAGAAATCGGCGAGATCATTGAGGAACGGCGTCGCGCCCATCGTGAACGTGGCGCGCTCGCTCGTGATCTGCTTGGCCATCGCCTCGGCGACGAAGATGTCCTGCAACACCGCAGTGGCGCCGAGGATCGCCGGCAATACGAGGCCGTACATGAAGCCGAGCTGGTGAGCCATCGGCGATGGCATGTGGATGACGTCGTTCTCGCCTAAATGCAGACGCTCGGCGAACGGAACGAGGTTGGAGAGCATCGTGTTGGAAGTGTGGAGCACGCCCTTCGGCTCGCCCGTCGTGCCGGAGGTATAGAGGAGTTGGATCGGCGCGTCGGGCGAAAGACGCCGCGCCCTGAGGGCGCCGATCTCGGCGTCGGCGATGTCTGAGGCCAGCAGGGCGCCGAACGACTCTCCGCCCACGCCGTCGACGATGAAAACATGGGCCAGAGACGGCAAAACCGCCTTGACCGCCATGGCGATGGCGCGGTGATCGACGTCGCGAAACCTCGCCGGCGCCACGAGAATCTTGGTCTCGGCGAGGCCGAGCATGAAGGTGAGTTCCCGCTCGCGGAAAATCACCATCAACGGATTCGAAATCGCTCCGACCTTCAGACAGGCGAGATGGAGCGCCGTGAAGTGCCACCAGTTCGGCAATTGAAAAGAGACGACGTCTCCTTCGCCTACGCCGCGCCGCAGCAGCCCGACAGCAATCTGGTCGGAGACGCGATCGAGATCCCGGTAGGTCAGGCGAAGCTCTTCGCCCTGCTCCGCGCGAGTTGCGATCACCGCCGTCTTGTCGCCGAGCGCATCGACGTCGTGGCGAAAATGGTCGAGCAGCGTCTTGTCGCGCCACAGTCCGGCTTCGATCATGGCCTTCCGGCGGATCGAGGGCCCGATATCTTAAGTCATAGTGAGCCTCCCCAGAATGGGCGTGCGACACGCCTCTTGATTTTACGTCGCGGCGGTTCGCAGCGTTTCGCGCGCGATGATGAGTTTCATAATCTGCGCCGTCCCGTCGCCGATCTGCAAGCCGAGGACGTCGCGCAATCGCTGTTCAAACGGCAAATCGGTGGAATAGCCGGCATGGCCATGCATGAGCAGGCAGGTTTGCACGACCTCGAACGCTAGCTTCGGCGCCCACCACTTGCACATCGCCGCCTCTCGAGTGTGCGGCGCGCCGGCGTCCTTGGCGGCAAGCGTCTTGAAGCAGAGGAGCCGCGCCGCCTCGACCATCGTCTCGGCCTCGGCGAGCGGAAAAGTGACGCCTTGGTTGTCGGAAAGCGGTTTGCCGAAGGCGTGACGCTCTCGAATGTATTTCCAGGTCTCGGCGAGCGAGACGCGCGCGAGCGCGAGGCACTGCAGGCCGATCAATGCGCGCGAGAAGTCAAAGCCCTGCATGACCTGGGCGAACCCTGAGCCCTCGCTTCCGAGCCGATGCGTCGCGGGAACGCGCACGCCGTCGAAGAAGATCGAGCCTCGACCAATGGCGCGTTCGCCGAGATCGGAGAAGCGGGTGCAGGAAACGCCTCGCGCCTTCATGTCGACGAGGAAGGCGGAGACGCCGTGGGCGCGGCTCTCCACCGAGCCGGTGCGGGCGAAGACGACCGACCAATCCGCTTGGTCGGCCATGGAAATCGAGGTCTTCTCGCCGGCCAGGACGTAGTGATCGCCGACCCGGGTCGCTTTGAGTTCCACGGACGCGGCGTCCGAGCCGCCCCGCGGTTCGGTGAGCGCGATAGCCAGGAGTTGCTCGCCCGAAGCGACTTTCGGAAGAATTTCCAATGCGATCGGACGCGCCGCATGCCGAGCGACGATGGCGCCGCACAGCGACCCGAGCAGCAGCACGTAGCCGACGTTGAAGTCCCCTTCGGCGATCGCCTCCAGCACGACGCCCGATGTGACGTGATCGACGCCAAGCCCGCCGTATTCGGTGGGGAATTCCACGCCGATCAGGCCGAGATCGCCCATTTGACGTCGGATCTCGACGGGAACGCGGCCTTCGCGGTCCCATCTCTTGTAGTTCGGCTTGAGTACGTCGGCGGCGAAGCGTGCGGTCGTCGCGCGAAAGTTCAGCTGATCCGACGTCAGGCCGAATTGGGAAGCGACCTGAGAGGAAGATGCCGTGTCGTCCATACCGCAGCTCGCTTTATTCGGGCGATCGAATGGAAATGGCGGCGGCGATCGAGCGAGCCCCGAAGCTTCGAGCCGGCGCCCCGGCGCGCCCGCCCTGCGCCGTCCCTCAATATGTATAAATGCATTGCTGCATCTAGGCACACCACTATTTCGGACGGGCTTAAATGTCAAGGTGTTGCTATATTTTCCGCCGCCGCGATAGAGAGCCGCCCGGCGCTTCGTTTGAAGGGCGCGCCCGCGCAAACGCAGGAAATGCTTGGGGATTCGCGGCGCCCGCAAAACGCGGCGCGCATGCGAGGGCGGATGGTGGGGGACGCAGTCCCCGCGAACCGGTCTCTGCGAGAGAATTCCCTGGTATCAGGGAATTTATCAGGGAATTTCGCCAATACGCCGGAGCCCGACCGTTCCCATCGCTCCTATAGCACTGATTTAGCGAGAGTTTCTCAATCGAGGGACGAAAATTCCCTAAAGTTTGGAACAGGGAATAACAGCGAATTCGTCTGCGCCGGCCCCCTGCTGCGTGCGCGGCGAGCCGGTCGCCTCGCGGCCATCCGAAACTTCATCGGCGACGGTTGGGACCGCTAAGGACGCCTGTCAGTCCTCCAAGGACAGCGATGCAGCAAGGTCGGGGGCCATTTAGGCGCCCATCGGGCATACACGGAAATCGAATATCGTCGGCCTACCTTCAAATCTTCAGCTCGGCCGGAATGTTCCGGCCGAGCTGAAGATTTGAAGGTAGTTTGCACCCACAACGGACCTCGTCAAGAGATTTTTTTTGCCGTGGTACAAGTTTGACACCACTAGACTTGCGGCCGACGGTTGGCGCATTATCCGACGCTTGCGTACACTTATGAGTTGGTGTAAATAATGGCTTATTGGACTGCTTCAGCTCGAAGTGTGCGGAGCGGTCCAGGCGAGCTTGCAGAGTTAAGCAGGAGGCTTTCTCGATCTTGCCTGAACATCGATAGCCGTTCTCCTCGCGAGAGCGGCGTTTTGATGATTTGGGTGTGATCGCGTGGCCTTCGCTTGGACTGCACCTCAGCCTCCGGGGCGGACGTCGTCCATCCCAGGAGGTGAATCAAATGACCAATCGAGCTTCGAAGAAGAGGGCGCCCGTCGCGCCCGAAGGCTTGTTCGCGACGATCGCCGACAAGTCGCGCAAGCGTCGCCAGGCGCAGCGCGCGCTGACCGAGATCGGCGCGCATGCGCCGGGCAAGCGCCGCAACGATCTTGCGCCGCTCTTGCATATTGTGATGACGCCGACCGCGAGCTTGAAGCCCGCCGCGCGGCAGGTGCGGCGCCGTGACGCCGCGCAGAACGCCAGGCTTCAGGCGAGCATCGACCGCTTCGGGATTTGCCGGCCTATCCTGATCGCCGCCGACGGCACGATTGTCGAGGGGCACGGGATCTGGGAGGTCGCCAAACAGAGGGGTATCCCGGAAATCCCTTGCATTGTCGTCGATCATCTCGATGCCAATGAGCGGCGCCTCTTGCCCATCGCGCTCAACCGCATCGCCGAAACCGGCGCTTGGGATGTCGAGACCCTCCGCGTCGAGTTCGCGGAGCTGACGATGCTCGGCGAGGACGTTGTCGTGACCGGCTTCGCAATGGCCGAAATCGACGCGATGCTGTTGGAGGACGACGAGGACCCGGACGATTTGGAGGCGGAAGCGCTGGCCCTGCCGTCGAGCGTGGCGACGTCCCGGGCCGCTGATGTCTGGATCCTAGACGATCACCGCCTGATCCAGGGCGACGCGCGCGACCCCGGCGTTTACGCGCGGCTGATGGTCGAAGGGGAAACGGCCGTGCTCGTCCTGACCGACGTGCCTTACAACGTGCCGAACCTTGGCCACGTCACCAGCAATGCGAGCCATCGCGAGTTCGCCATGGCCAACGGCGAAATGAACCCCGAGCAGTTTGGGGGGTTCAACCGCGACTGGATGTCGACCGCCGCCGCCCACCTGGCCGATGGCGGTCTCATCGCCACCTCCATCGACTGGCGCTCGGTGGAGATCGTGCTCAGCGCGGGGCGCGCTCTCGGCCTCGACCTCCTGAACATCGTGATCTGGGTCAAGACCAATGGCGGCCAGGGCAGCCTGTGGCGCTCGCAGCACGAGATGCTGCCGGTGTTCAAGAAGGGCGACGCTCCCCACATCAACAACGTCGAGCTTGGCCGGCACGGGCGGTGGCGCTCGAACGTCTGGACTTACCCGGGCGCATCGAGCCTCGGATCGGATTCTCGCGACGGGCTCAGCGTCCATCCGACCGTCAAGCCGCGCGCCCTGCTCGAGGACGCGCTGCTCGATGTGACGAACCGCGGCGATATCGTCATCGACTGCTTCGCGGGCTCCGGCTCGACGCTGCTGGCCGCCGAGGCGGTCGGGCGGCGCTGCCGCGCCATCGAGATCGACGGTCCCTATTGCGACGTCATCATTCGCCGCTGGCAAGAGATGACCGGGCGCGAGGCGGTCCTCGAAGCGACCGGCGAGACCTTCGCCGAAGTCGCGGTTCAGCGAGCCAGTGAGAACGTATCCGAACCCCTGGCCGCGACGCCGACCGATCGGGATCTCGATCCGAACATGGGAGCGCGACGATGACCGGGAATAGCTCGCCCAAGAAGAAGCCGGTCGGCGGATATCCGGTCGGCTACGCCAAGCCGCCCAAGGCGACGCAGTTTCAGCCGGGCCAGTCGGGCAACCTCAAGGGTCGGCCGAAAGGTCGACCGAGCCTCGACGAGCTGCTCCTCGAAGAGATGGCCCGCATCGTCAAGGTCAAGGTCGGCGACCAGATCACCTCAATGGACAAGGAGCGAGCCCTGCACCGCAAGCTGATCGATATGGGGATCATGGGGGACATCGCCGCCGCGCGTCTCGTCCTCTCGCGCCGGGACCGCGCCCAAGCCGCAATGGACGCCGCGCCGGACGTGGAGGCGCCGTTGACCGAGGAGGAACTCGACGTCCTGAAAATGATAGCCAAGCAACCCGGGAGCTAGCGCCATGAAGCATGATGTCAACGAGACCCGCCGCTATTTCCGCGAAGCCGCCTTCGCTCATGCGCGCGACAATTTTTATGCCTTTTACCGGCTCGGCTTCCCCGCTTTGGCGCCGGAAGCGAGCTTTTCCTCCTCGCCGCATTATCGCGTTCTCGCGCAGGCGCTCGAGAAAGTGGCCACGGGCGAGACCCGCCGTCTGCTGATCGCGGTGCCGCCGCGTCATGGCAAGAGTATCCTCGCCTCCGTGGCGTTGCCGGCTTGGATTCTAGGACGCGATCCCACGCGAAAAATCATCTGCGCGTCCTATGGCGAGCAATTGTCCAAGGACTTTTCCAATCGCTTCCGCGACCTGTTGTGGTCGCCCCAATTCCATTCGGTCTTTCCCGATACGCGGATCGACGCCGGCGGAGCGTCGCTGTCCGAGGTGCGCACCTCGGCCAAGGGCTACCGGCTGGCGACGACGGTCGATGGGCCGGCGACCGGCAAGGGGGCGCATTTCGCTTTCGTCGACGATCCGATCAAGGCGTCCGAAGCGGCGTCCGAAGTGGTGCGTAACTCCGTTTACGACTGGTTCAAGGGCTCGCTCATGACCCGCTTCGACAAGCCGGCCGAGGGCGCGATGGTCGTGGTCCAGCAGCGGCTCCACCAGGACGACCTTATCGGCCGGCTTCGCGACGAAGGGGGCTGGGAATATCTGGAGATGCCCGGCGAATGCATGCAGCGTCGGACGTTCGATCTTGGCGATGGCGAGAGCTGGGATTTTGAGCCCGGCGACCTGCTCTTCCCCGAGCGCTTCGACAGAGCCGCGTTGAAGCAAATGTTCTGGGATCTCGGCGAGGCCGCCTACAACGCGCAAATCCTGCAGCGCCCTGGGGCGTCTGGCGGGACGCTGTTCAAGCTCAAGCATTTTCCGCGCTATGAGACTTTGCCCGCCCGTTTCGAGGCTATCGTTCAGAGCTGGGATCCGGCGATCGTTGATAACGAAACGGCGGCCTTCACCGTTTGTACGACCTGGGGAATCGTCGGGCGCAGGCTCTACCTCGTGAACGTATTTCGCAAACGGCTCGATTTCTTCAAAATTGAGCCGGCCATGCTTTCCATGAAGCAGAAATACGGCGCAGGCTTCGTGATCCTCGAAGTCTCCGGCGTAGGCAAAGCGATTGGGAATTCCTTGTTGAAGCGCCAAGGCATTCATGAGTGGTTTCTCTGGACCGAACCTCGGTTGGGCAAGGTCGAGCGCGCCATGGCCCAGACGCCGAAGATCGAACGCAAGTATGTCTATCTGCCGGTGGCGGCGGACTGGCTCGAAACTTTCGAAGCGGAGATCGCGGCGTTTCCGCTCAGCAAATTCGCCGATCAAGTCGACTCTATGGTGCATTTTCTCGGCGCGCTCGACACCTCCAACCGTCTCACCGTGCGGTTGAGCGCGTTCCCCGAAAGGCCGAAGGCAGTCAATTGATCACAGCCTCCCCATCGTCCCGAACCCGCATCGGCACGAATGTGGGACCCGAACCCAACGTAGATGTAATAGATTGATATATCTGATTAATTTAACCAGGAGCTCACTTGAGGCCGCGGTCCTCGCCGAGACCGGCAAAACTTTCCACGATATCGCGTCGCGGAGGGCGGCGGAGGCGACGCGGCCGGTGGAAAGCGTGGCGCGGTCTTCGGCCTGAGACTCGAAGCTTGGCGCGCGCGGGAGCCCCGTCGCCGCTCGAACCATACCGAGAAACCCCGAGCAACCGCCTCGCCTGGCGCGAAGCTGCGCGGTTCGTCGTTCACTCGCTCTTTTCGGCGGGGGCTCCCCTGAGCTCTTCCACCACCCAGTCCATGACCTTGAAGAAGCTCGCGCCTTGATCGGCGGATAATGAGGCGAGGCGAATTGTCGACTGTTTCTCGATCGCGTCCGGTCGGATCGTGACCCCGGGGATCGCGTTGAGCCTGCCCATCAGTTCCTGCCGGGCCGCGGGAGCCGCGTTTTCACAACCATCGCCGCCTTTCGCCGCGACTGCCGCGACTGCCACCTCTTGACGGCGGCGCGGCGGCGACGTACTCATAAGATCGAATTCGTACCAATCAGTACGGCAACGCTCGCTATAGGGAGGCGCGTCATGGCAGCTCGACGGAGGACTGCGGTTCTAACCGCGTTCGTCACCTTCGCTCTCATTCTCACTGTCGCGCCGGTGTTAGCTCAAATCTCGGGCGGGGTGGTGCGGATCGGTATCCTGAACGACCAGTCAGGGCCATACCAGGACCTCGCCGGCCAGGGGTCGGTCGTGGCCGCACAACTCGCCGCTGAGGATTTCGGCGGCAAGGTGGCCGGCGCAGCGATCGACATCATCTCGGCAGATCACCAGAATAAGCCCGATATCGGCGCTGCAATCGCCCGCCAGTGGTTCGACGAGCGGGGCGTCGACGCCATCGCGGACGTGCCGACCTCCTCGGTCGCCATCGCCGTGCAGGGCGTGGCACGCGAGAAGCACCGCATTTTTCTGATCTCCGGGGGCTCGGTGACAGATCTCAGCGGGAAATACTGTTCGCCATACGGCATCCAGACCGCAGACGACACATACGCCTACACGTCCGCCACAGCTCGGGCCGTGGTGCAGAATGGCGGCAAAACCTGGTTCCTGCTGGTCGCCGACTACGCCGCTGGCCATGCGGTGGAGGCGCAGGCCCGCGCCGCGATTGAACAGGCCGGCGGCCGGGTGGTCGGCAGCGTCCGCCACCCGCAGGGCACCGCCGACTTCTCGTCCTATCTGCTGCAGGCCGAGGCCTCCGGCGCCCAGGTGATCGGGTTCGCCAACTACGGCAACGACACCGTCACTGGGATCAAGCAGTCGATTGAGTTCGGTCTGACCGCAAAGGGTCTCAAGCTGGTCAGCTTCGGGATGTTCATATCCGATGTGCACGCGCTCGGCCTGCAGAACGCGGCTGGTCTAGAACTCGCAGAGGGGTTCTACTGGAACCAGAACGAAGCCACGCGCGCCTTCGCGAAGCGGTTTGAGGCGCGCACGGGGAAGATGCCGACGCGCCAGCAAGCCACCACTTATGCGACCGTGGTACATTATCTGAAGTCCATCGCCGCCATTGGCACCGACGCGGCAGAGCCGGTGATGGCACACATGCGGAGCACCCCCATGGCCTATTTCGGCCAGGATGGAACGTTCCGCCCCGATGGTCGCATGTTGCGCGATACCTATCTTTGGGAGGTGAAGACGCCGGCCGAATTTGCGGGGCCATGGGACTATTACAAGCTCATCCGTACGATTCCCGCGAGTGAGGCCTGGCTACCCATCGAGCAAAGCGCGTGTCCTCTGCTGGCGAAGCCCTAATGGTGGACCGTGTTGTCGCCGGTTGCAAGGCTCGCCGTTCGAACGAGCGCGAGGGCGCGGGGGATAGCCGGCCCGAAGGCGGTCGGCCAAATAGTATACGGCGGGATGTCAACTCGCTGAAGCGGCAGCGCGTATTGGATGAGGCACGCCGGCTGTTCTTTGCGCTTGGCTACCACAGCGCCACTATGGAGGCGATCGCGGATGCCGTCGGCATGGGAAAGCCGTTCCTCTACCGGCACTTCCGCAACAAGCTCGAGTTACTGGTCGCCCTGTATGATCACGCTATTGCGATGTCGGAGGATGCGCTCGACCGCGCGTTGGCAGCGAGGCTGGATGCCGACGAGACAATCCGGATGTTCGTGCGCAACTATCTCGCGGTGGTGGTGACCCACCGGGAGATTGTCGCCATCTTCTTCCGCGAGAGCTTGAACGTGCCCCCCGAAAAGCTTCGGGAGATCAACCGGCACAAGGCCGCCTTTGACCGCAAGCTCACGGCCGTGATCCGGGATGGCATCAAGGTTGGCTCGTTCCATGTGACCGATGCACGCGTGGCAGCCTTCGCAGTGGTTGGCATGGTAAACTGGTGTTATCAGTGGTATCGGGAGACCGGATCGAGTACTCCGGCCGAGCTTGGCGAGATGTTTGCTGATTTCGCGCTTGGTATCCTTAAGAGCGGTCGCATGGACCGGGCGACATGAACGCGCAACTGCTCGATCCCCGCATGCCTGCGGCAGAGGCCTGCGTGCTGCCGCACATCCTTGAGCGCCACGCAGCAGCCACGCCGGACCGGGTCTTTGCCGTGTTCGACGACGGCGGGACCTGGAGCTACGCCGAGACCCGCGCAGAGGCGCTACGGGTCGCCGCGGGGCTCGCTGCGCTTGGGGTGAAGCAAGGCGACACTCTGCTGATCTGGCTGCCCAACGGTCGCCGAGCCCTCGCCGCCTGGTTCGGCGCCAACCACCTCGGGGGGCTGTCGGTCGCGATCAACACTGCCTATCGCGGCCGACTGCTTGCGCATGTTGTCAACAATTCCGACGCACGCGTCGCGATCTGCCACGAGGATCTGCTTGAGCGGCTGCTGGAGGACGACTGTTCCGGCGCGTTGGCCACAATAATCACAGCGCCGGCGAAGGCCGCTTCCGAGGCAGCGCGCTTTGCGAAGCGTGGGATCACGCTGCTGCCGTTCACCGCGCTGGATGGCGATTTGGGCAGCATGGTGATGCCGACACTGAAGCCGTGGGATCTGCAGTCGATCTGCTACACGTCTGGCACGACGGGGCCTTCCAAGGGTGTGCTGTCAAGCTACCTGCATCTGCATACGATGGGATGGCACTGCACCGAAGGGGTGACGCCGGATGACCGCTACCTGATCAACCTGCCGCTTTTCCACGTCGGCGGGACGCTGTTCGTGACAGGCGCGTTGGCCCGTGGCGCCTCGATCGCGGTGATGGGTCCGTTCGAGACTGCGACGTTCTTCGACGTATGCCGTCGGCTCGGGGCGACGCAGTGCCTGCTCCTTGGCGCCATGGCCGGCTTCCTGGTGCGCACGCCGCGCAGCCCCGCGGACCGCACGCACAGCCTGCGGCGCATCATGGTCATTCCGCTCGGCGAGGACGCCCCGGCGATGTCGCAGCGCTTTGGCTTTGAAGTGGTCACGCTATTCAATATGAGCGAGGTTTCGGCACCGATTATTTCCGGCCCCAACCCGACTATGCGCGGCTCCTGTGGGCGGCTGCGGGCGGGTATCGAAGCGCGTGTCGTGGACGAGAATGACTGCGAGGCGCCGAACGGAGCGGTCGGCGAACTCGTGCTTCGGACCGACACGCCCTGGACCATGTCGCACGGCTATCACCACAATCCTGAGGCGACGGCGCGCGCTTGGCGCAACGGCTGGTTCCACACCGGCGATGCGTTCCGGCGCGACGCAGAGGGAAACTTCTTCTTCGTCGACCGCGTCAAGGATGCGATCCGGCGCCGCGGGGAAAACATTTCGTCCTTCGAGGTAGAGGCCGAGATCCTCGCCCATCCGGCCGTGCTGGAGGCTGCAGCGGTCGGCGTGCCCAGCGCGTTCGGTGAGGAGGAGGTGCTCGCCGTCGTCGTGGCGAAGCGCGGCCAAGTGATCGACCCGGCGGAGTTGATCGCCTTTCTCTCGGGCCGACTGCCACACTTCATGGTTCCGCGCTACTTGCGCACCGTGCCTGCGTTGCCGAAGACGCCGACGTCGAAAGTGGAGAAGCACGCATTGCGGGCCGAAGGTGTGACGGAGCAGACTTGGGACCGGGAAGTCGCCGGGCTGCAGATGAAGCGGGAGCGCTTGGCCGAATGACCCCTATCCGTTCCACTGCCGTCGGCGCGGATCTGGGGCACCGCATCGTCGCGATCGATGCGCGCCAGATCATGGCTTTCGCGGCCGGAATTGGCGCCGAGGCTTCGTTGCATCTTGATGATGCACGGCGAGGCGGCGTGGTTGCTCCGCCGTCGTTCGTCGTCACGCTGGAGTGGCCGGTGCTGATGTCGGCGGCCTACCTCGCAGCGATCGGCCGCGACGAAACCACAGCCTTCGATGGGCTGGTGCATGGCGTTCAGGATTCGCTGTTTCACCGCGCGATCCGTCCAGGCGATCGGCTCGCCGTGTCTGGCCGCATCGTCGCGGCGGCGCCAACCAGGGCCGGTACCCTGGTGACGACGCACATTGTCACGGTTGATGCGGCCGCGGGCGCGCCGGTCGCGGAGAGCTGGTTCGGCGCACTGTATCGTGGCACACCGCTGGACGGCTCCGGAGGATGCAGCGCGCCACCGCCGGCACTGCGGTCCGAGCGCGGCGTTCCTGCGGCAGGGACGACGCAGCGCGAGGCAATCGACATCCCGCGCCGGCAGCCGCACGTCTACACCGAGTGCGCGCGCATCTGGAACCCGATCCATACCGAGCGCACCGCCGCTCTGGCATCGGGCCTTCCCGACATCATTCTGCATGGAACCTGCACTTGGGCGATGGCGTTGCAGCGGCTAGTGGAGCGTCATCGTCCGGACGAGCCCTATCCGCTGCGTCGCGCCGCCACGCGGTTTACGCGAATGGTGGTCCCCGGCGCTATGGTCACCCTGGAGAGCACGCCGCCAGACGCCGACGGCGCCATCGCCTTCGCCGTGCGCAACGCCGAGGCAGAGGTCGCGCTTGGCTATGCCCTGGCAGTCCTGACCTGAGAACATCCAGAGGCTATCGGCAAAGGCTAGTACTACAGTTGCGGATCAATGGAATTTCTGATTCCCTTCCATAGTTTATGGAGGGGGCGATGTCGGTCGGATCATGGTCAGGATCACTGTTGGCGTGGGAGCAGGAACTCGCAACGCTCAAGGCTCGCATCGGGCCGGTGCTGCGTCGGCGTGAGCTGAAGGAGACAGGCGGCGCATTTCTCGACGGGCTTTTGTCTGGCGTCGAACGGAAGACCGGCTGGCTGATGGCGGAACAGTCGGGAGCCGAGCGGCCCTATCGCATTCAGTCGCTGCTCGGCCGCAGTCAGTGGGACGCCGATCGGCTTCGCGACGAGGTTCGCGACTACGTCGTGGAGGGGCTTGGAGACGCGGACGGCGTGCTGATCGTCGACGAGACGGGGTTCGTTAAGAAGGGCGACGCCGTCGACAAAATAAATCGCCTGCATGCCAACCGCGCGCGCCGCTACGACGTTGCGCTCGGAATCATCGACGAACAAAACTTTCTGCGCCGGAAGGTCGAACCGCGTCAGGAACAATTCGAATATGCGCGGGTCGGGTTTGACCAGCCCTTCGCAGCTCGACACGATGATCCCGTCGAACCAATCGAGGAAGGGATATCGGCCGCGCGCGATCTCGAATTTTTCGTCGCAGAAATTCGTGATCGAATAGAGCTTGTCGCCCTGATTCCGCAGGCGGCTGAGCAGCGCGACGTTTTCATGGATCGGCCGGCCGAGCGTCTCGATCCAACGCTCGTTGAAGAGGCGCTGCTCGCCGGCATATTGCGGATACGCGGCGATGCGGGCGTCAAGCGCGGCCTGAAATGATCGCGCGCGGTCGGTCTCTATGATCCAATCCATTGCGCAGGCGGTCGCGAGAAACGTTTCCATCGCGTCTTCGTCGGCGAATACCTTTCGAAACAAATTACGCGGATTCCAACGCAGGAGCACATTCCCGATGTCGAAGACGACGACCATCAATTCGTCCTATCGGCTTCGTCGTAAGCGTTCGGATCGATGAATCCGCACCCCCGTAAGCGAGGGTTATCATGACGCAGTCGCGCCGGAAACGGAAACGGATACTGACGCTAGAAGGTGATCCATCACGTCAAGGAGACTCAGCTCCTTGTCCGGTCCCAAAAATCGAGAGAGCGCGGATCGCTATGCAGACAGCCGAGCGCCATTCGAAAATCCTTGAAAGATGCCCGCGATGATTCGCGAGGGCCTTGTCACGTTGTTGGATCAAGTTCGCGAAAAGCCTGCGCTTCCGAAAGTTTCAAGCTGCCGCGACTGCCTCGCGCCACGTGCTCATCGCCACGGCGCGAAGCGTGCGATGCGTTTGAGCTGAGGCCAGATGGCGTTGGACGTTGAAAGTGTTGTAGACGGCGGCATGGCTTGAGAGGAATTTCTGCGCCGAGCCGGCGCTCTTGAAGCGTTGCATCTTCCGCTCCCGCCGTCGGGTCGGCTGATGCGAATTCTCGACGCGATTGTTTTTCCATCGCCCGCGCTCATGGCGGCTCTCGATCCTCAGATCGCAGACCGCTGCGCCGTACGACCGCAACTCGTCCGTGACCAATCGCTCGGGGACGAAGGCGTATTTCTTGAGAAGCTTGCGCATCAGTTTCAGCGCGGCATGCTTGTTTCGCTTGGATTGGACCAACACGTCGAGGACCTCGCCCTCGGCGTCGACGGCGCGCCAGAGATAGAGCATTCGGCCGTCGATTTTCAGATAGACCTCGTCAAGATGCCAGGTCGTGTGAGGCTTGGGCCGGCGCTTGTAAATCGGCACCATCTCCTGACCCCTCTCCCGCTAACTCTACCAGAGACTTATAACGCCGATCGGCGCCGAGACCCCTCGCCGATTAACAATCTGGGCGTGCCGAGATAATTAGGCACGCCCAGGGGGCGGCTCAGCTCACTTGACGAGTGGGCATCCGCCTTCGGACATCGGTCGGAAGGCATCTTCAGCCTTGATGTCCCGCACTGGCTTGTAATAGTCCCAAGATGCCTTGCTCTCCGAGGGTGCTTTCACTTGGTAAAGCGTCAGCGGATAGGTCACGCGTCCATCGATCCGGATCGAACCGCTATGGCCGAAATAGTCGACCGGCTCCCTGCGCATTTCTGCTGCGACGGCATCAGCGTCGATGGTATCGGCCGCCTTGACAGCCTTGAGATAATGAACGATCGAAGCATAGACCGATGCTTGCTCCTTCGTCGGCATCCGCTGCGTTTTGTCGAAGTAGCGCTTTGACCAGGCGCGCGCCGCATCGTTCTGGTCCCAATAGAAACCCTCTGACAAGAACAGACCCTGCGTTGCTTGGAGACCTAACGCGTGGATGTCTGTGAGATAGATCAGGAAGCCGACGACCTTTTGCCCACCAGCGCTGACATGGAACTCATCGGCCTGCTTGATGGAGTTAACCAGATCAGCGCCGCCATTGAGCAGCCCGACGACTTGTGCGCCTGAACTTTGGGCCTGAAGGAGGTACGAGCTCATGTCGCCAGCATTAATTGGATGGCGTACCGTTCCGACGATCGTGCCTCCGGCGCCTTTAATAAAGATTGAGGCATCCCGCTCAAGGGCTTGACCGAAAGCATAGTCAGCGGCGATGAAGTACCAGCTCTTGCCGCCTGCTGCGACGACTGCCTGGGACGTAGCCTTCGAATAGGCGTATGTGTCATCCTGCCAGGCAGTGCTAAAGGGTGAGCAGGCTTTGCCGGAGAGGTCAGACGTCGACCCCTGCATCAGGGTAATACGCTTTGCCTGCCGACCGATTTCCTGAACGGCAAGGGCAACAGAGGAAACCGGGACGTCGGCAATGACGTCCACGCCGTCCTGGTCGAACCATCGGCGCGCAAGTTCGGAACCGATGTTGGGCTTGTTTTGGTGATCGCCCGAGATGATCTCGACCTTCACACCGTTTACGGCCCCTCCCATATCGTCGACCGCCAATTGCGCGGCCACGACTGAGCCCGGCCCTCCAAGGTCCGCGTAAGGTCCGCTCATGTCGTTGAGAATGCCGATCTTGATGACATTCTTTTCGATGCGCGCTTCGGCTGGCAAGGTTCCAATCCCTGCGAACAGAATTGCCACGGCGGCGAGATATGTCGTCTTTGATTTCCTCATGTCTGCTGCTCCCTTTTACTCATCGATTTTCGGGCCGGGCTGATTGCCGACGCCAACTCAAGAAACGCCATAGATTTCAGCTGCTTCGCTTGCGCTAATGAGACCTTGGGCCACTTCGCGTGCAAGCAAGTCGCGATCCCGTTTCAAAGGATCGCCATACCCTCCGCCGCCGGCGGTTTCGATGATTAGGCGGTCACCCTTTTTGAGGACAACATTGCCTTTGGAGGGAAGCGAGATCAACTCGCCATCCCGCTCTATCGTGAAGCGGGAATTCTTTGCTTTTCCGCCGCCGAACAGGCCCCAAGGCGCGAACTTGAACCGATCTGAATAGGAGTTGAACGTGACCTCGTCTTCGAGAATGCGGTATACGCGACGCGCGCCAAGGCCGCCACGCCGCTCGCCGGCACCGGCGGAACCGCGCCGAAGTGAGTACTCTTCGACACGCATGAAGGGAAAGTCCACCTCCAACAATTCGACCGGCACGTTCGCGCAATTGCCGACGTATCCGTCGACAACATCTGCGCCATCGGATCCGGCCGAGGCGCCCCAACCGCCGCCAACAACTTCCATGTAAACGCGGTAACGTTCGGCCGACATGTGTCCCATGCCAATTGCATTGGTGGTATCGTGACCGGATGCCAGCACTTGGTTCGGCACCACCTCGGACATCGCGAGCATGATGGCGTTGTAGACGCGATGGCAGGCATTGTTCCTGGCGCGCACCGCGCGCGGCTGACTGGGGTTCAGGAAGCTTCCATAAGGCACGTCGACCTTCCTGATGGGCCGGTAGAGGCCGTCGTTGACGGGAATGCGGCCGCCACCCAGCAGGATGCCAGTCGCGCCATAGGCCGCCGAGATGGTGGACGCGAGCGGCGAATTGATCATTCCCTTGGTCTGGGCGGCGCTGCCCGCGAAGTCGAATTCAAGGCTATCTCCATCGACACTGATCTTCACGGCGACACGCAATGGCTCTTCGGTGAAGCCATTATCGTCGACGAAATCTTCACCCTCGTAGACGCCATCGGGAATGGCGCGGATCGCTTCGCGCGCGAGACGCTCGGAATAGTCCTGCAATTCCGCCGCTCCCGCGAGCAGTGTCTCTACGCCAAAGCGTTCCAACATTTCGATGAAACGCGCCTGGCCGGTTCGATTGGCGGCGAGCTGGGCGTAGATATCGCCCATCACCTGGTCCGGGGTGCGCACGTTGATGCGGATGAACTGCTCAAGCAATCCCTCGCCCAGGTCCCGGTCGATGTCGAAGCGGCTGAGTGGGATGCGCAGTCCTTCAGAATAAACATCGGTCGCGCCTGCATTCGGGCCGGCGGCGCCACCACCGACATCAATGTGATGGCCGAGCGATGCGCTGAAGGCGACGAGCTCTCCACGATAGAAGACCGGGGTGAACAGAACGATATCGTTAAGATGCTGTGCGCCGCTGTAGGGGTCGTTCGTAATCAATCCATCGTTCGGACGGATAGTCGAAAGATCGAAGCGTTGTGCGAAGGCCTCGAAGACCTTGCCGAAGGAGTTCATGTGAATGGGACAGAACTGGGCCTGCGCAATTATTCTGCCATCTCGGTCGAGGAGTGACGTGGAGCAATCCCGAGCCTCCCTAATAATCGTGGAATAGGCCGAACGGACGAGCTTTTCCCCCATTTCTTGGGCGATGCCGTGAAGGCCATTGCTGATGATGTTGAAGCTGGCTTGGCTTAATTTCTCAGACATATGCGTCATGCCTCGTTTGACAGAAGGAGAGCCCCGGTGGCATCGACGTTCAGCGTCCAACCTGGCGGCACGAGCGTTGTAGCGGTCGGTTCCTCGATGATCGCCGCGCCGGAAACCGTGGTTCCGGGTAGGAGATCTCCGCGCCATAGGAACTGACATGGCGTCGCGGCGCCTTCGAAGTGGATCGTGCCGATCTCGACGGCGGACGCAGCGCCGGTATTTGATTGATAAGGTCGCGTGAGCGACTGCATTACCCCGCTTGCCGTCGGCACAGATGCCGTCAGGCGAAACGTAACGATCTCGACCGCATCCAGAGTGGCGACGGCGCCATATCGGGCTTCATGCGTGGCTTTGAACAAGTCGAAGATGTAAGCTTTCCCTTCAGTCGCGAGCCGAGAAAGATCGATAGCGGCCAGAAGTTCATAACCTTGACCGGCAAAACGCATTTCAAGTTCGTACTGAAACACGATCTCATCAGGACTGCGGCTAAAGGTGGAGAATTCGGCCTCCGCCTGCGCACGCATTCGCGAGAAAGTCACTGCGACGCCTTTGGCAACTTCGCCCGTAACAGGAAGCAGGTTCGTTTCGCGATAGATTCGCCTCAAGTCGGCCACAAGCAGCCCAAGCGCTGAGAACAGTCCGGGATAAGGCGGTATGACGACGCGGCGCACCTTGAGCTCCCGTGCGGCTAGCGCGCCGATCAACGGTCCCATCCCGCCATAGGCAAATATTCCGTAGCCTTTGGGATCATGGCCGCGCTGCACCGATACCAAGCGGATTCCCTGGTTGACATGTGCAACACTGATATCGATCATCGCCTGCGCGATGGCCGCCGGCGTCTGGCTCCGCGATGCACCAAGTTCGTTCAAAGCCGCTTTTGCTCGGTCGGGCTGCAGCGTCATGCGCCCGCCCAGAAAACGGTGCGGCCTGATCCAGCCAAGTTCTACAAGGGCGTCCGTCAGCGCCGGTATCGTGCCGCCATGCCCATAGCAGGCGGGTCCCGGGCGCGCGCCGGCCGAACGTGGACCGACCCGCAGCATGCCGCCATCATCGATCCAGCCTAAGCTTCCGCCTCCGGCGCCGATATTGGCAATGTCGATGCTCGGCAATCCGACCGGCAGGCCATCGACCTCTGTCTCTGAGGTCACGCCCGGCACGCCGTTGGCAATGAGGCAGATATCCGCGCTCGTGCCACCGACGTCGAGCGCAATAATGTTTTTATCGCCGATTGCCTCGGCCATGCGGACAGCACCGATGACGCCTGCGGCCGGTCCGGAATTGAGCATTTCGACACCGCGTACGCGCGGGCCGGCACTTGGAAGGACGCCACCGGAGGATTGCATCACGAAGAGATTGCTTCCCGGAGCGCCGGAAGCCAGATGCTGTTCGAGGCGCTCCAAATACCGGCCAACCAACGGCACGAGATAGGCGGCCATCGCAGTTGTCGAAGCACGCTCGTACTCTCGAAAGGTGGGAAGCACTTCGGATGACAAAACGACGGGCAAATCCGGATGCCGCTGCGCTATGATCTCGCGGATCCGCTGTTCATGTGCGGGCGTTCGATAGGCATGAAGCAGACATACGGCCAAGGCTTCGGGCTTTTCCTTCGCAACGAGCTCGTCGATTGTCGCGGCTAATGCGGCTTCATCGAGAGGCTGGATGATGTTGCCCATCGCATCCACGCGTTCGATTGCCTCGACGCTGAGGTGAAGCGGAACGAGCGGCGCCGGCTTTTTGCAGGCGATGGCATAGACATTCGGCCGCAATTGTCTTTGCAAAGACAGAACGTCACGAAATCCCGCAGTTGTCAGCAGACCGGTGCGGCAACCCTTTCGCTCGATGACGGCATTCGTCGCGACGGTCGATCCGTGAAACAGCTGGGCGAGCTTCTTCAGATCCTGCTCAAGCGTCGCATTCAGGCCGTCGATAACGCCGATCGATGCATCATCAGGCGTGGAAGGCACCTTGTGGCTATGCACTTCGCCGTTTTCGATCCAGATGAGGTCAGTGAAGGTGCCTCCGACCTCAATTGCCATTTTGACCATTATTCTCGCCCTGTCTTCTGCGGAAATTTGAATGAGGTAAGCACGCAATGCCTTTGGCCGGCGCTATTGGTCATGGGTCGTACCAGTCCCAAACCGCGGCGGCGCGATAGCGCGTGATCTGCTTCACATCGAGGTAATTGCACAGCCCCCAACGCCCGAGCTCTCGCCCAATGCCACTTTGCTTGCGTCCGCCCCAAGGCGCTTCCGTGAACGTAGGCTGTGAGCAGTTGATCCAGACGATGCCGGCATCGAGCCGTTCGGCAACGCGGTCCGCGCGCGCCAGGTCGGCGGATAGGACGGCGGCGGCAAGGCCAAACTGCGTGTCGTTGGCGAGGCTGATCGCCTCGAGTTCGCTGCAAAATGTTCGCACAGCCAAAACCGGTCCGAAAATCTCCTCGGTCCAAAGTTCGGAGTCCGGTGAGACATCGGTAAAAATGGTCGGCTCGAGGAAATATCCTCTTTCTAGTGATGCCGGTCGTTTGCCGCCCGCCACAAGAGTCGCCGTGTGGCGGGCGCGCTCGATGAAACCCAAGACCTTGTCATATTGGCCCTTGCTAACTAAAGGGCCGAGCTTAGTTCCGGTATCAAGGCCGTTGCCGATGGGGATTGCGGCAGCCGCATCGACGAGCCGCTCGATCAATCGCGCGGCGATGTCCTCGTGCACAATGAGCCTGGAGGTCGCCGAGCAAACCTGGCCTTGGTTCCAGAATATCCCAAACATGATCCAGGCAACGGCCTGCTCGATATCGGAGTCATCAAAGACGATGACCGGCGACTTTCCACCCAGCTCCAGGCTGACCGCCTTAATGCTCTGCGCGGCAGCCCGCATGACGCCACGTCCCGTCGGCGCGCTTCCGGTGAATGCGATCTTACGAATCTGCGGCGCCGTCGTGAGCGGCGCGCCGGCTTGGTGACCGAAGCCCGTGATCACGTTAAGGACACCTGCCGGCAAGCCTGATGCCACACAGATCTCCGCAAGACGGATCGCAGAAAAAGGCGTCAGCTCGGAAGGCTTGAGAACAGCGGTGCAACCTGCGGCCAAGGCCGGCGCGACTTTCCAGGCGGCCATCAATAGCGGATAGTTCCACGGCACAATGAGACCGCATGGTCCGATTGGTTCATAGCGAACACGGCTGACAAAGCGCTGATCGGGAAGATTGATTTCAAGATCGCCCTTTTCATCGAGTTCATCTGCGAGATCAGCGTAGAACTCAAAGCAACCGGCTGCATCATCAATATCCCACAATGCCTCCGTGAGCGGCTTACCGTTGTCCTGCACTTCGAGCCGCGCCAGACCTTCACGATCAGCCGCAATTTTCGATGCAATTTGACGAAGGAGCGCCGCGCGGTCCGCGCCGCGGGTGTTTCGCCAATCGCCGACAAAGGCGCGTGCTGCAGCATTGACCGCGCGCGCCACGTCGGCTTCGCCACCGGCCGCTGCGTCACCTAGGACTGTCTCGGTGGCCGGGTCGATGCTTTTGAAGGTTTGGCCCGAGGCCGCATCGACAAATTCGCCGTCTATGAAGAGCTTCGTGCGCATCGCGTCAAACCGCCACGATGGTGTTTGGTGCGATGGGGATATCGGTCATGACCTTGAACTTCCGACGCTCAAGCTCATGCAGAAAGGGCCCGACCGCGAAATATTCCTCGGGCCCCCACACACCCGGCTTGATCGGAGCATCGGCCATGAGCTGGACTTCGATCGACAGCCCCATTGACGTCGCCGCATCGAGATAGCCGTCGTAAAAGGGGTCTGTGTTGCCGATGACCGCGCAGTTTACTGTGACCGATCTTCCATCTTTTTTGCCATGTCCAATCGCAAGGTGAATTTCGCTTGATGTGGACTCCGGGATCCGATTGCGGTTGCGTTCGATATTGCGACGGATGAGCGCGTCCAGAAATCTTGATGGCGTGATCGAATGGCCATTGATTACGATCGGATCGTCGAAATCACCGAAGCCTGCTTTGATAAGCCCGATCCAGGCCTCGTGCTCCCGTTCGGGAAGGTGAAGCTTCCATGTGAATTCTTGAATACCCTTGTCGCGAATTCCATCAGCGAACGGCACCGTCAGCGGTTCGGAGTGCTGGGTGAACATAAACTCTGTCGTGCCGAATGGCTCCGGCAGCAGAATAATCTCACGACCGGATTGTGGCGCCATATCGCGTAATCCGCCGTCGATAAATTGGCGGGACGTGTTTGCGTATTCCGCGAGCACGGTGGTGATCGCATAAGGCGGCACGAGCACCGGGCTTTCCGGTCCAAAACACCTTGCCGCCCAGTAGAGATTGATTGCCTCAATTCTGTCCAACCGCTCGGCCACGGCCTTACAGATCACGTTGGACACACCCGGATCGGCGCCGAGACCCAGGACAGCCGCAAGACCCGCGGAGCGCCATCTCTCGTGATGCGCCTTCTGCTGCACGGTCATCACACCCATGCCGCCGAAGTCGACATAATGGATTCTCGCCTCGTAGCAGGCCTCAAAGATTGCCATTTGGTGGCCGGCGAAGGTCGGGACCGCGTTGACGCAAAGGTCGGCCTTTCGTAGCTGTGCCATCATCGCGTCACGATCGCTTATGTCGAGAACGACGAGCTTGATGCGGGCGTCACCAATCTCCGAACTTAACGCCTCCAGTTGCTGGCCTGAACGGTCCGCCAAAGTAAGCTCAGTGATGTTACGGGAATAAGCCGCCATCAGGTCTTTGGCGGTGCCGCTCGCCATCGCGCCGGCGCCGCCAAGTATCAGCACTTTCATTTTACATCCCCTTTCAGCTGATGAAAAAAGCGGCATGCAGGCTATCCGCCATGTAAAGGCCAAAACAAACATATGAGCGAAAAATATTGACGCAAGCGAATAATTTTCGCTATTTTCGTCAATTATTTTCTCGCAGTGGCAGGTTTCCCATGCTCAACTTCACGGCGTTGCGCACGTTTTACGAAGTCGTCCGTCGTGGAGGCATTTCGAATGCCGCGCGCCAGCTCAATGTCACGCCTGGGGCGGTGCGCTACCAGATAAGACAGCTCGAACAGGAACTTAGAGAGGAGTTAATTGTTCGTAATAAGCGTACCCTCGGACTCAGCTCGTCGGGATCGCTGCTGTTCGAGCGGTTGAACCATGCATTCCAGGACATCGAGAACGTCTGCCGATCGCTCTCATCGGGTGAGAATATGGAGGGTGAGATCCGCGTCGCCTGCGCGCCGGCTCTTGCGGCGTCCCGACTGACCGCGTTGATAAAGGCCTATTGCCAGCGGTTCCCGCTGATGACCATTCGGCTGTTTTCCGCGGACATGGCCGATGAAACGATGGACGTCATCATTTCATATGGCGAGCGCGCCATTCCTGGCGCGCGCGTGGCAATCCTGCGCGACGAGATGTATTTTCCGGTTTGCAGCCCGGAGCTCAAATACGAGAGCGAGATACGCTCGCCAAGAGATCTCGAACGGTGCGTTGGACTGCACGCTGATACCGGCGCCGATTGGATTCGCGTTCTCAGCATGGCATCATTGCAAAACATCCGCTTCGCACAACAATTGTTCTTCCCGAACGCGGCCGCAGCGCTTTTGGCTGCACGAGAGGGTTGTGGCGTGGCGGTCGGCACCTCAATTTTGTGCTCTGAAGATCTTCGTCGTGGCGTGCTCGTGCGGCTTCTGGATCTACAGGCGCCCGCACCCAACCCATATTTTGTCATCCAACCGGCTTTAGTACCGAGGCTGAGTGCTGAGATTTTTGTCGAAATGCTGCTTGAGCAAATCGACAGGCCCTAGGAAAGCAGAGCTCTGGAAGGCCTTGTCACGTTGTTGAATCAAGTTCGCGAAAAGCCTACGCTTCCGATAGTTTCAAGCTGCCGCGACTGCCTCGCGCCACGTGCTCATCGCCACGGCGCGAAGCGTGCGATGCGTTTGAGCTGAGGCCAGATGGCGTTGGACGTTGAAGGTGTTGTAGACGGCGGCATGGATCGAGAGGAATTTCTGCGCCGAGCCGGCGCTCTTGAAGCGTTGCATCTTGCGCTCCCGCCGTCGCGTCGGCTGATGCGAATTTTCGACGCGATTGTTTTTCCATCGCCCGCGCTCATGGCGGCTCTCGATCCTCAGATGGCGGACCGCTGCGCCGTATGACCGCAAGTCGTCCGTGACCAATCGCTCGGGAACGAAGGCGTATTTCTTGAGAAGCTTGCGCATCAGTTTCAGCGCGGCATGCTTGTTTCGCTTGGATTGGACCAACACGTCGAGGACCTCGCCTTCGGCGTCGACGGCGCGCCAGAGATAGAGCATTCGGCCGTCGATTTTCAGATAGACCTCGTCAAGATGCCAGGTCGTGTGAGGCTTGGGCCGGCGCTTTCGCAAGTCCGCTGCGATGAGCGGCCCGAAATGATTTACCCAGCGTCGGACTGTCTCGTAAGAGACCCCAATCCCGCGCTCCGCGAGCAGATCTTCGACGTCGCGCAAACTCAGCGTGAACCGGAGATAGAGCCAAATCGCCTGCTGAATGATCTCGGGCGGGAACCGATAGCCGGCGTAGCTGATTTTCGTCATGCTCTTTGGCTACCGCGCGACCAAAGTCTCAACAAGCCGGTAGCGGCGTGACAAAGCCCACCACACAGTTTGAGGAAGAGCCAAATGAGGTTCAAATTGGCAGCTTCGTCGTCTTCTTCACGCACTTGAGAGCGAAATGCGAATTGACCGCCGCGACGCCAGGAAAATGCAAAAGCACTTTCTTCAGAAACTGCTCGTACCGATCAATGCTTTCCACAACCACTCTCAAAATATAGTCGCTCTCTCCGCTCATTGAGAAACACTCCACGATTTCGGCGCGGTCGCACGCGGCCTTCTCCAGAGCCTCAAGCGTCTCCTCGTCATGCGCCTTAAGGCGGACATTGGCGAACACGCTGATTCCGAGCCCCATGATTTTCGGATTGAGAATAACCGCGCGCTCCTGGATGGCGCCGATCGCCTCGAGATGCTTCACGCGCCGCCAACACGGGGTGTGCGAAAGCGCGACCTCCCGCGCGAGATCCACAATCGATATCTCCGGCAACTCCTGCAGGACCCGCAAGATTCTACGATCTATGTCATCCACGCATCATTATCCTAATACGGGCCGCAACTTGACTAGTTGATCCTAAAATTCATCGCCTAACAAGTCAGAAAAGCATTTTCGTTCCTGGGATTCGAGTGCAATCATTGCTCGGGATGCGCGTCGGGGCGCCGTCTAATGAGCGACGACCATGTCAAATCGAGCGCCATTGAAGCTGCATGTGCCATCGCCGCGGTCGCGGCCCGGAGATGCGTCAGATTTCGGCCATCTCGTCCTCCCGGCACCGGGAGCGACGCGTCGCCCGGATACGGCGACGCCGGAGGCCGAAATGCGGGACATGCCCTTTGGCTTGGTGCGCGTACTCGACAAGGACGGACGGGCCATCGGCCCCTGGAACCCTCGACTTGATCCAGCGGTTCTGCGCCACGGCCTGAGAGCGATGTTGCTGACCCGCGTTTTCGACGAACGCATGTTTCGAGCGCATCGACAGGGCAAGACCTCTTTCTTCATGAAGTCGACCGGCGAGGAGGCGATCGGCGTCGCGCCTTCTATGGCGCTCGGGCGCGACGACATGTGTTTCCCAACCTATCGCGTCCTCGGTTACCTGATGGCGCGGGATTACCCGCTAATAAGCTTGGTGAACCAGATCTATTCGAATGCGGCGGATCCTCTGAAAGGGAGACAACTCCCTATCCTGTATTCGGCCCGAGACTATGGTTTCTACTCCCTGTCGGGCAATGTCGGCAGTCGTTTCGGCCATGCAGTGGGCTGGGCGATGGCGTCCGCCTACAAGAGCGACGACAAGATTGCGCTCGCCTATATCGGCGAAGGGACAACGGCCGAGGGCGATTTCCATGAGGCGATGACGTTCGCGGCTGTCTACCACGCGCCCGTTATACTCTGCATCACTAACAACCAGTGGGCTATCTCAACATTCCAGGGCGTGGCCGGCGGCGAGGAGACGACCTTCGCGGCCCGCGCCATCGGCTATGGTCAGCCAGGTCTGCGCGTCGACGGAAACGACTTCCTGGCCGTCTATGCCGCGGCCGACTGGGCCGCTGAACGCGCTCGCAGCAATCGCGGTGCGACGCTCGTCGAGTTCTTCACTTATCGCGCCGGCGGTCATTCGACGAGCGACGATCCAACGAGATATCGCCCTGCCGATGAGGCTGCGCAGTGGCCGCTGGGCGATCCAATCGAGCGGTTGAAGATGCATATGATTGCGATTGGCGAATGGTCCGAGGCGCAGCACGAAGCCCTTGAAAGCGAATTGAACGATCTGGTACGCGCCGCCGCGAAGGAGGGAGAGGCGATCGGGACGCTCGGCATTTCGAAGCCGAGCGTGCGGGAAATGTTCGAAGACGTTTACAAGGAGCCCGACTGGCGGATCATCGAGCAACGGCGGGAGCTCGGGGTCTGATCATGGCGACAATGAACATGGTCCAGGCGATCAATTCGGCGCTCGACGTGATGCTCAGTCGGAATCCTGACGTGCTGATCTTCGGCGAGGATGTTGGCTATTTCGGTGGGGTCTTTCGCGCGACAGACAGGTTGATGGCCAAGCACGGCGTCACGCGTTGTTTTGATACGCCGATCTCTGAAAGCGGCATCGTCGCGACCGCCATCGGAATGGGCGCCTATGGTCTCAGGCCAGTCGTGGAGATCCAGTTCGCCGACTATATCTTGCCGGCCTATGATCAACTCGTCTCGGAAGCGGCGCGGCTACGCTACCGGTCGGGCGGCGAGTTCTGGGCGCCGATCACTGTGCGGTCGCCTTACGGCGGCGGCATTTTCGGTGGACAGACCCATAGTTCCAGCCCTGAGGCGATTTTCGCCCATGTGTCGGGGCTGAAGACTGTCATTCCCTCCACTCCGTTCGACGCGAAAGGGCTGCTGATCTCGGCGATCGAAGATGACGATCCGGTGATCTTTCTGGAGCCTAAGCGCATTTATAATGGACCCTTCGACGGCCGCCACCTTCAGCCGATGCAACCTTGGTCGAAGCACCCTGCGAGCGAGGTGCCCGAGGAATACTATACGATCCCGCTCGGTCAGGCGGCGATCGCTCGTGGGGGTTCCGCCGTCACCGTGCTCGCATACGGCACGATGGTGCATGTTTGCCTCGCCGCTGTCGAGGAAAGCGGGATCGACGCGGAGGTGGTGGATTTGCGCAGCATCGTGCCGCTCGACATCGAAACGATCGTCGCCTCCGTAAAGAAATCACGACGCTGCGTCATCGTCCACGAGGCGTCTCGGTTCGGCGGCTTCGGCGGCGAACTCTCAGCGCTGGTGCAGGAGCGTTGTTTCTATCATCTCGAGGCGCCGATCGAACGCGTCGCAGGCTGGGACACGCCATATCCGCATGCATTCGAATGGGACTATTTCCCGGGTCCCGAGCGGGTGATCGCTGCCATGCGACGCTCTTTGGGAGGCTGACGATGCGGCGCAAGACATTCCGCCTGCCCGACATTGGCGAAGGCATCGCCGAAGCGGAGATCGTCGCTTGGCATGTGGCTGTTGACGATCGAATCGAAGAAGACCAGGCGCTGGTCGATGTGATGACCGACAAGGCCACAATCGAGGTAGCCTCGCCGATCGCAGGAATAGTCGTTGCGATTCATGGCGATGTCGGTCAGCGCGTTGCCGTGGGGGCGCCGCTTGTCGAATTCGAGATCAATCAGGAGGAGAAGGCATCCGACTCGACGGTTCGCGAGAGCGCGGGCCGGTCGGAGCCTTCGAAAGTCTCGGCATCTGCAGACACCGCATTCGCGGCGACGACGCAAGAATTCTCTCCCCGACAAGGTATCGTCGCCCCGGAGCCTAGGCCCGCCCCGACACTGGCCTCCGTCATGCGCCCTCCGCGTGACGCGCCACTCGCGTCGCCAGCGACCCGGAGGCGGGCCGACGAACTCGGTGTCGCGCTTCGGTCCGTGCCGGGGACAGGTCCGGCCGGCCGCATCACCGCGGGCGATCTCGATGCCTATGTCGCCCACAGCAGCGGCGGCGACAAGCGGGCGGGTAAGTTTCGCACCAAACGGACCGGCGCTGCCGATACGAAAATCGTCGGGCTCCGCCGTAAGATCGCCGATAAAATGCAGCAGGCGAAGCGTCACATACCGCATTTCACTTACGTCGAGGAGGTCGATCTTACCGAATTGGAGTCGCTGCGTGGGGAATTGAATGCGGGACGCTCGGGAGAACAGCCGAAGCTTACGCTGCTGCCGTTTTTCATGCGCGCCCTCGTCAAGCTCATCCCCGATTTTCCGCAAATCAACGCGCACTACGACGACGAGGCCGGCATCCTGCGCAGCTACGAGGGAGTCCATGTTGGCATTGCCACGCAGATCCCCGGAGGCCTGCTGGTGCCGGTGGTGCGGCATGTCGAGGCCCGCGACTTGTGGGATTGCGCCCGAGAGCTCATCCGTGTCACGTCCGCTGCGCGCGAGGGCAAGGCTACGCGCGATGAGCTTACTGGCTCGACGATCACGTTGACGAGTCTTGGCGCGCTCGGCGGCATCTCCGCGACGCCGATAATAAATCATCCTGAGGTGGCGATCATCGGCCCGAACAAAGCCGTCAATCGTCCTATGGTGCTGGACGGTCAGATCGCAATCCGTACGATGATGAACCTTTCCTCGTCCTTCGATCACCGCATCGTCGACGGCTACGACGCAGCGCGCTTCGTTCAGGGGCTCAAGCATCTGATCGAACGGCCCACCCTGCTGTTCCTCGATCATGAATAGCCGGAGCGATAGAGCGTAACGGCATTGTCATACCGACTCCGGCTAATTGATTCACGGTTTGATCTGGATTCCTGAGCCGAATTGCATCGGCTAGCTTGTCTTGTTGTGATTCGTCCGAGGAGGCGCATTCATGACGAAGACCGAACGAAGCGATCGCCAAGAGTCATTTTCACGCGGTCTGGCCGCTGGCGTTGGGACGCTCGGTCGACGAGGTCGCCGAGTTGCCGTCGTTCTCGGCACGCTGGGTGAAGGCGCTCATCAAGCGCTGCAACGAAGGCGGGCCGGAGCGGCTTGGCGATCAGCGGGTCAACAACGGAACCGAACCGACGATCCCGACGCCGCAAGCTCTGAGCGCGCTCAAGCCGCGGATCAAGACTCCGCCCGTCGACGGCGTTCGCCGCAAGTTTGCGTCTACCCGACTATCGGCTTGCGCGATTGCGTTCCGCGCTGCATGGTGGCTCAGGGCGATCGTCGTCCGATGTGTGATGCCTCGCCGACGACTAAGGTCATATCAGCCAACCGCTGCGCTGGCGTTTTCGAGGCGTGCGAGACGGCCATCTCAGATCGACCGCAGGAAACCACCGTCGCAGGCGATGGCCTGCCCGCAGACATAGGCGGCCTGTTCCGAAGCGAGGAACGCGGCCAGCGCGCCGAACTCTTCCACTCGCCCCAATCGCCCCGCGGGAATCTGAGACCCCACCTTGTTCTCGTCGACGCCAAGTTCTTGGAGGCGTTCCGTTAGCGTATAGCCCGGCATGATTGCATTGACAGTGACGCCATCGCCGGCGACTTCGCGGCTCAGGGAGTTGACGAGGCCATGGAGGCCGGGGCGAAGCGCGTTGGAGATCGCAAGACTCGGCAGAGGCTCGCGAGCCGATATGGACGTCACGATCATAATGCGCCCCCAGCGCCGCTCGCGCATCGGAGGCAAGCACCCGCGGACCAATTGCACGGTGCTCATCCACAGGCCCTCGAACGCATGTCGCCAAATCTCGTCGGAGATCGCATCAAACCCTGCCGCAGGGGGGCCGCCGGTGTTGACGACAAGGATGTCTATGCCACCGAGGTGGTCAGTCGTCTCCCGCACCAGTTTCTCCGCCGCGTTGGGAGCCGACAGATCGCAGACCAGGCCAATGGCGCCTAGCTCTCGCGCCGCCGCGTCGACGCGATCGGGCTCGCGCGCGCAGATCGCTACCGCGGCCCCTTCTGCGCGCAGCGCGCTGGCAATCGCCTTCCCTAGACCCCTCGAAGCGCCGGTCACCAGCGCGCGCTTATTCGTCAATCCCAAATCCAAGCTTTCCTCCTGCGACGCCGCGGTCGACGTTTTTCTCGGGCGGACTACATGCGGATCGAAAGCTCGACCGCGCCGAGGCCTCCCAGATCGAAGCGGTAGTGGGAAGATTCCGATGGGAACCTCGTCGTCACCAGATTCCCCGTCATGACGATGTCTCCAGCGCGTAGACCCTCTCCGGCGTCGGCGAGATGCTTGGCGAGCCAAGCCACCGAATGGAAGGGATGGCCCAGGACATCACGCCCGAAACCCCTATCGACGATGTCCCCATTCGCCGAGACGACACCTTCGATCGCAGCCAGGTCGGGCCAGACGCGCTGAAACGCGCCAAGCACGATCCCGGCATTCCAGGAATTGTCGGCAACGAGCGAAAACACATCAAGGGTCTTGTAGTCGCAATCCCGGTCGTCCACGATTTCCACTGCCGGACAGACCGCGTCGACGGCGTCGGCGACATCGGAAAGCGTGACGGGGCTCCCCTCGCGGCCAAGATCGCGCGCCAACCGCACCGCGATCTCGAATTCAAGCCCCAATCTGCCATAGCGAGAGGACCGCAGCGACACGCCCGATTGGTGCAGACGATCCTCCAGAACGACTCCCGCGATCGGGCTGTCGATCCCGCACATCTCCTGCATGCGCGGCGATGTGAGGCCGACCTTGTGTCCGACAGGGCCCGCTCCGCGGCTTTGCATCTGCAAGCGAACATATTCGCGCTGCACCGCATAGGCGGCGTCGATGTCGCCAATCCGAAACGCCGATGCGAGGGGTCGGAATTTCTCGCCGCAGGCATGCGCATCCATCAGCATCTTCGCCGCGTTAATAACGTCGCCGTTCTTCATTTCGGCTCCATCTTCTGCATCGACGCGTCGAAGCGGCGTTCGCCGTCAATGCACGGCCGCGTACATGATCTTTTCTTCGGTTGTCTCGCCTGGCGTGAATTCCTCGACGACCCTTCCCTGTCTGAAAACCAGGATTCTGTCAGACAAATTCATGATTTCCGGCAAATAGGAGGAGATCATGATCACGGCCAGACCCTCGTCGGCAATGCGATTGATAAACTGATGGATCTCGCCGATGGCGCCGACGTCGACGCCTCGCGTGGGTTCGTCGAAGATGACCAGCCTCGGCTTTTGCAAAAGCGCCTTGCCTATGACGAGCTTTTGCTGATTGCCGCCCGAAAGCTCGACAGCGCGAGCGTTCTTGTCGGTGGCGCGGATGTTCAGAGTCTGCGTCCACGAATCGGCAAGGGCGCGCATTTCCGTCATGTTCACCAGCGCGCCTCCAGCGTTGAGATTCTTCGCCAACAAGCCGGCATATAGGTTGTCGGCGATTGGCATAGTCTCGAAAAACCCCTCGGCCTTGCGATCTTCGGTGACATAAACAATCCCATCCTTGACCGCCGGCGCTGGCACCTTGTAGCGGACAGTGCGGCCCTCGAACTGCACCTCGCCACCGTAGAAGAAGTCGCGCTTGATAATACCGGCGATGATTCTCGCCGTCTCCGAGCGGCCGGATCCTACCAAGCCGAACATGCCCGTGATCTGGCCCTCATAGACCGAGAACGAGTTATTGCGGACCATATTGCCCATCGTCAAATCCTGAACGCTGAGGACCCGGCGGCCGGCTGATCGAACCTGCTCTTGCTCGCGTCGCCGATAAAGCTCCCTGGAGAGAGATCGGCCGACCATAGCGCGAATAATCTTGTCTCGGTCAAACCCGGCGGTGGCATCGGTAACAATATGCTCGCCGTCGCGCAGAACCGTGATGCGGTCGGCAATGTCCAGCGCTTCCTCCAGTGCGTGCGAGATGAACACAATCGATACTCCACGGCTTTTCAAACGTTCGACGAGCGCGAAAAAGTAATGCTTTTCCTCAGGCGTCAGCGCGGCGGTCGGCTCGTCGAAAATGATGATGCGCGCTTTGTGCCGCACCGCGCGCGCGATCTCGACCATCTGCTTCTTCGCCGCGCCAAGAGACGCCACCGTCGCCGTCGGATCGACGGGGAAATTGAGAGACTGAAGGAATTGCTGAGCTGAAATGTATATGCTCCGCAGACGATTCAGAAAGCGCTCCTCGCCCAGGAACAGATTCTGCGCCACCGTCATGGAAGGAACGAGGGTCGTTTCCTGGAACACCATCGCGACGCCGTGCTCCAACGCGATGGCCGGCGTAGCGAACACCGCCGCGTTCCCGTCGAGCCGCAGGGTTCCCGCAGTCGGTTGAACCACGCCCGCCATGATTTTGGTCAGGGTCGACTTGCCTGCGCCGTTCTCTCCGAGAATAGCGTGGACCTCGCCTTGAAGCAGCGTGAAATCGACGTTCTTCACGACAGGAACGCCACGATATTCTTTCGTGACGCCGCGCATCTCAAGCAAGGGGTTCATGTTCGGGCGGCTCCGCTTCCGAGGTCAGGGTCGAGCGCGACAATCACATTGCCGCCCTTGCACGCGGCCAGCACGCGACCGCCGACATCAACACAACTCGTCACCCCATGCCGCGTACCGTCCGCGCGACTATGGAAGCTGGCGATCGGATGAAAATTCGCGTCGAGGCGTATTAGCAGGCCATAGGAGCGGCTGGGGGCCCAAGGCTTCAGGATGCCCAGCTGTTTAATCGCCCCGCCCTGAAGCGGCTCCAGAAAGCTCCGCCCTGAGGACAGCGATGGCGCGACCCAATAGTCCGGCTCCACTTCACGGAACATGTCCGCACAGAAATCCCGCTCACGCAGCACAAACTCGACCAGCCGGCTGCGCGGAGCGAATATGCAGAGCCAGTAGCCGCCGCCTGCCGCCGGGGACAGCCGCGCGGGATAGCCGGGAAGATGATCCAAAAGCGGCAGCGGCGCGCCATCGCTGGTTCGGGGCACGGCGATGATCCGGTGGCGCCAGCTCTCCGCGACTGCGAGATTTCCGCCGGAATCAAGAACCACGCCATAAGGAAAAGCCAGCCCATCGGAAAGGCGTGTGGGCGTCCCCGTGACGAGGTCGATCCGCCAAACCGAGCCGCTGGCGTTCCGCTCCATCAGGTCATGCTTCCAGGCGAGCGGCGAGCGTTCCTTGGAGCCGTGAGATACGATGAGCGCCGACTCATTGAGAAGCAGCGCAGTCGGGCAGGATGGTCGCCCGCCGGGATCAGATATGCGTTGGACCTCGCGCGATCCGGCTCCGAACAAGATCGTTCCGTCGTCCAGCCCGACCGCCAGATTGCCGTCGCAATCCGCAGCGAGGCATGTCACCTCGCTCTCGAAAGTCGCGACGGTTTCGGCTTCCGCCACGGCCTGCGCGGGATCGAGGACCAGGACTGCGGCGCCGCTCGAGAAAATTACGCGGCGGCCGTCGAATGCGAGATTGTCGGGCCGGTCGATCTCCAGCACTACTTCGGCCATCTCGATCGCCTGGTTGGGCCGGATGGCGCCATCCATCGGCGGCAGAGTGATCGCTGCGTCGCCAGCGCCGCGAAAGCGATCAAGCGCTCGTCGCAAGGGACCCATCATCGCGCTGGCCCCCAATAGTGATCCTGGGACGTCCAGTTCGGGTCCGCTCCGGGGATGCGGTATTTGCCGATCCTGTTGTTGTAGATGCCGCCGATGTAAAGATGCCCGCGATGTTCCCGCATCGAGGTGATCATCGGATGATTCTGGCCGCCGAAATCCCAGAGCGCATCGAGAACATTTCCGCTTTCGTCGAACTTGATGATGCAGCCGGTGTTGATGTTCGGGAACAACCATTCGTCCATTGGAATTCGGCGCGCCATGCGGCGGCGAAATCCGGGTTTGCGCAGTGCAAGATCGAGGACGGGGGTGCGCATGCCGACCAGAGCGAGCCAGTAATTGCCGTCGGAGGCGCGATTGACGTTGTCGGGATAGCCGGGAAGGCCGTCGATGACCACCTCCACCGTGCCAGCCTTCGGGCCGTCAAACCAGTAACGCAGAACACGGCAAGCCCAAGTCTCATTAAGCAACAAAGACTGCCCGTCGGACGCCATACAGATCCCGTTCGCCAGCCTGATGTTGCGCAGCACCGTGCGGGTCGCGCCTGTCCGCGGGTCGTAGCAAATGACGCGGCCATTGGGCCGGCATTCCACGCCGTCGACGGCCCAGTCCTGGGATTCATAACGGATCGAAGCCTCGCTGAAGAAGATTCGTCCGTCTGGCGCGATGTCGAGGTCGTCCGCGAATTGGACGCGCGCATCGTCGATGATGGAGCGCGGCGAACGGTTCGTCTCGTCCGTCATCTTGCGCACCTCACCCGCAGCCGAGACTGCATAGAGACCCATCCCGCCGACGCAGACCTGAAGGCTGCCCTCGCGATCGAACGCCATGCCAAGCGGATGGCCGCCTATATGGGCGAATATCTCCGAGCGCTTATGGTCCGGCCCGAAGAACTTCACGATATCGCCGTGCCGGGAACCGCAATAGAGATTGTCGTCACGGTCGAGGATCACATCTTCCGGCCCCTCGATTTGATTGAGCCCGATGACTTCGACATTGCGTAGCTTGTCGTTCAACGCATAGGGAGAGCCGGAGTTCGGCAGCGTGGAAGGACGCGGGGGAAGCCGGAAATACATCGGCGAAACGTAGACTTTCGACAAAATCTTGTGTCAATTCTTGATCCATCTCACATCGACGGAGACGGCCATGAGAAGGATCAGGCCGAGCACCATGGAGGTGGCGCCGCTCTGAAAGCTGAGCCGTACGAGACCGTTGGTGACGATTAGGACAATTACGGCGCCCAGAATTCCTTTGGCCACCGAACCGCGTCCCCCCCCAAGACTGTTGCCCCCCAGAACGGCAGCGGTCAGCGCCTCGATTTCAAGGCCAACGCCAGTATCGCCTCCAGCGCCGCCCAGGCGCGCCGCATAAAGGAAGCCGGCGACGCCGGATAATATCGCCGAGATGACGTAGGTCATGCACACCGTTCGGCGTACGGAAATGCCGATATTGTACGCGGAACGCCGCGATCCTCCGATGGCGGCAATGTGCCAGCCCGGACGGGAGCGGCTAAGAAAGATGTGCGCGAGCGCGGCGATGGCCAGAGCGACGACGAAACTGAATGGTAAGCCGAATATCGCGCCATCGCCGATATAATCCCACAGGTCGGACTCGACCGAAGCGCCGGAGATTTGGACTGAGACTCTCAATAGCAATATATCGACGACGGCGCGTATCATGATGAGCGTGACCAACGTGGTCAGGAAGGCGCGCAACCGCAGGTAGCCGACGAGGATTCCGTTCATCAGGCCGACGAGGCCATTGGCGACAATGACTGACAGCAGCGCGGCCCATACGGGCCAGCCCAGGACGTTCATGGCGATCAGGGCCACGATGTTGGCGAGCGCGAAGGTCGAGCCGACGCTGAGGTCGATGCCCCCGCCCAGCATGACGATCAGCAACCCGATCACGATCAGCAGAAATTCGCCGAGCTGGCGCGCAGCGTCGATCAAATAGCCTATCGAATAGAACCTCGGTATCGCGGCCCCAAAGATACCGATTGTGATGAGGAGGAAACTGAATGGGATTAAATTGTCGATCCATCTTTTCGCGAGGATTTCGCCGATGATGTGATCGGGAACGAAACGAGAGCGCCATCGAACGAAGGCATCTGCGCCGGCCATGGAGTTCGACCTCGATCTCTGTGGAAAAAGCGGCCGGCTGCAGGGCCGGCCGTTCCCTTGTTTTCGTCAGGGTTTGGGCAAGCTCTTCATGCTCCAACAGGAGCCGGGTTTGAGATCCGCCTTGGTCAAAATCTGGTTAGGCGTGTAGAGGGAAATCTTCACGGCGCCTGGCTTCAGTTTGCTCTGAAACAAGATTTCGATCAGATCGCTCATGTCGGCCGCTTGCCGGGGCACATCGAAGCTGACGTATTCGTCGAAATTGCCGTTCTCGAGGTTGTCGCACGCCATCTGCTCGCCGCCGCCGTTGGTGACGACATAGACTTTACCCGTCTTGCCCGCTTCGGCGATCGCGGCCGAACTGCCTTGCGCCATGCCGTCCCAAAAACTGATCAATCCGCAGAGATCGGGATTTTGCTGAAGCACGGTTGCCGTCAACGAACGCGCCTTGCTGGCGTCCCAATCGGCGGCTTGGTTTGAGACAACCTTGATTTCAGGATGTTTGGTGAATACGTCGAGAATCGGCCCGATCTGGTAAACGCTCGTGGCGGCGGTGAGCACGCCCTGGACGATCGCAACCTTTCCCGAAGTGCCGGCGCCGCATTTGCGGACCAGAGCATTGGCCTCCGCCTCTCCCACCTTCAGCCAGTCGGCGCCGACATAACCATCGGTAGAATAGCTGGACCTCATGTTGACCTGGATGACGTAGATTCCGGCCTTTTCCGCCTTCTCATTTAGCCGCGCATAGGATTGCACGTCGGGATTGTGAACGACGATCAGATCCGGCTTTTCGCTGATCAGCTCAGTGAGCGCTTGAGCGCCTGCGTCGGTACTCCAGTTCGGGTCGCGGATTGAGAACGTGCCGCCGTTGGCCTGAACCGTCTGCCGAACACCGCTTGTCCATCCTTCGGCGAGATCGAAACCCATCGCGAGGGGAAGGAAAACGACCTTCTTGCCCTGCAGGGCCTCGACATAGGGCGACCGGCCGGGATCGACCAACCCATCGGCCATTGCGGCCGATGAGCACAACATAATACTCGTGCAAAGCCCTGCGATTATTTCCTTGCGTCCCATGATTTCCTCCTCCTTTGGTCAAGACTTGTTGTCCGCGTGGATTGTTATTTCGTCATCGCCGCAGTGGCGATGCTGGCGTTACACGCTCTGGCGCCCTTAGATGTCCCCCTGCTGACCGGTCTGCTCGTCGCGCGGATTGACCATGCTATCCACGAGAATCGCCGCCAGGAGAATGAAGCTCTTGATCAAGTTCTGCAGCGTGTATCGAATGTCCAAGATGGTCATGCCATTCAGCAGGATCCCAATCAGCAAGGTGCCGACGATGACGTTGCGAATGCCGCCCTTGCCTCCACTGAGCCCGACGCCCCCGACAACGACGACGAGGATGACGTCGTAGATGAGGGTCGAATTCACTACGCGCGTGTTCATGCTCGTAACCTCCGCCACGGTGACCGTACCGGCTACGAAAGCCACGAGAGACGAAAGCGCATATTGAATCACGATCATCGGGCGCGTCGGAATGCCGGTGATCCGCGCCGCCAGATAATTCTCGCCCATCAAATAGAAAAATCGGCCAACCTTTGTGTATCGGAGAAGCAGAAATCCCGCCGCGCAGATGACGGCGAAGAACAGGACCGCGATCGGGATTTGCCCCACATGCATCCGACCTACTTCCGCAATCCAGCTTTCGCTCTTGGGCAGAGCGATGATGTCCTGATTGAAGAGTTGCGAGCGGCCAAACCCATAGATGAAAGTGCCGATTGCAAGGGTGGCGAAGAGAGCGGGCACTTCGACATAGGCGATAAAGACGCCATTTAGAACGCCGATCGCCAGCGAAAATCCCAGACCCAGCGCGAAGGCAAGCGGAGCCGACACTCCCTCGTTCATCATAAAGAGAACCCAGGCCACTGGAATCGCCATCGTCGCGACGATCGACAGATCGATGCCGCGCCCGATGACGACAATCGCCATGCCGACACCGAGAATTCCAAGGACTGACACGCTCTGAAGGAGCGATAGGAGATTGGCGGAGGTCAGGAAACGGTCAAGCGTCACTGAGAAGACAAGGAACAAGACGACCGTGATCGCAAAGACAATGCGCTCCTGGCTGAAGCGAGCGTGCCGCAGGAGTTCGCTCTTCATCGGAAACCCACACGGGAACGACACACTGGGCATCCCCCCAATGCGGGCGCCGCCGCGCGGCCTTCGGACCTTTGGCCGGCTGCCGCGAATGGCGAAGCCTGAGGCCGCCGCCGCAACGCGAGAGGATACGCCGCTTCTGGCAAAGCCCTTCTCCCTAATTTACGACTTGTGCGTCAGCCCAGTTTTGGTCATACTGGTCTGACCATAAAAACCATGAACCAAATAACCTTGTCAAGAGCCGAGCGAACGTCGGATGGGCGATTGGGCGCCCCTTGGGGCGTCTGCGTTCAACGACGACGCAGGTTCTGATATGACGCCGCTCACGAGCGCCTTGAGAAATTCAATTCGCCCGAATGATCGCAATTGCGACCGCTCGGCATGACAGCAGGAGAATATCCTTGATATTCGAGCCGATTACCCTGCCGCCCGCCCAACGCCTTTCGGATATCATTGCGCGTCAACTTGAGCACTTGATCGTCAAAGGACGCCTGATGCCGGGCGATGGTTTGCCGTCGGAACGCGAGCTGGCGAAGCAGATCGGGGTGTCCCGACCTTCCCTGAGGGAGGCGCTGTCGGAGCTCCGGTCGCGCGGCCTGATCGAGCCGGCGCGAAACGGCGGCGCGGTGGTGACCGAGTTGACGAGAACGACGCTAACCGAGCCGTTGTCCCAAATGTTGGAGCGGCATCCATCCGCCATAAGGGACCTCGTAGAGGTGCGCGTCGTGCTTGAGGCTCATGCAGCCTCTCTGGCCGCCGTCCGCGCAACACCCGCCGATTTGGAGAAACTCGAAGCGGCGCTCAATGTCCAGATCGCGACCCGCTCGAGGAACGTCGCCACACTCGCCAAGCGCGACCTCGATTTTCACCAATTGATAGCGCAGGCTTCTCACAACATCGCGCTTCTGCATACGACCCACGGCCTGTCGAAGTTGATAAAAGTGTTCGTGCAGCGCGGCTACGAGATCATTCTGTCTTCGGGCAACGCCCGAGAGGGAAAAGCCGCGATCGAGCAACAGCATCTCGCCATCTTGACTGCAATCCGTGGACGGGACCCGGAGGCCGCGCGCTTAGCCGCCCATGCGCACGTGCGCTCGACCGAGTATGTGTGGACGGTCGGACCCGGACGGCAGGCGAGAGCGGGCAAGGCGCCGCGGACGCTGGCGGGTCGCACTTAGCGTCGGATACGAAGCGACCGAATAGAAGCGCGATGCTCCAAATCGCCATTCCGGAGGAAGGACGCGGGCCATGATTCTCGATCGGGCTGTCAGCATTGCCGATCTTCGGCGTATGGCGGGAAAACGCCTGCCGCGAATGGCCTACGACTACATTGAAGGAGGCTGCGACGATGAGCTGGGGCTCACCGAGAGCGAAGCTGCGTTCGGAAACTATCGTTTGGCGCCGCGCTATCTCGTCGACGTATCCCAAATAGACATGACCGCGAAGGCGGCCGGTCAAACCTTCTCCATCCCCTTAGGCATCGCGCCGACCGGCAACGCGGGGATGTTTCGCCACGACGCGGACAGACTTCTTGCCATCGAGGCCGCGGCGGCAAATGTCCCGTTCATTCTCTCCAGCGCAAGCAACGCTTCGATTGAGGAGATTGTGAAAGTCGCGCCGGAGCATACCTGGTTTCAACTCTACGGCGCTCGAGATTTGAAGATATCGGAGGATATGATCAGCCGAGCAGTAGGCCTTGGCGTGAAAGCGCTGGTGCTATCGGTGGATGTGCCTGCGCATTCAAACAGGGAGAGGAACCGTCGCAATGGTTTTGTCCATCCTCTAAAGGTCACGCCATCTATGGTCTTCCAGACCATCACCCATCCCGCTTGGGCCTGGGAATATTTCGGGAATGGCGGTCTCCCCTATATGGGAAATTTTCGACCCTATGCGGCTGCGAAGGCTTCCCCATCGGACGTTGCGGATTTTTTTGTCAGACAGTTTCCGTCCCCCGGCCTCACCTGGGAATTCCTGGAGATGGTTCGACGCCAATGGCCGCGAAAGCTCTTCGTCAAGGGCGTCTTGCATCCAGAGGATGCGATCCGCGCCGTCGAGATTGGGGCCGACGAAATCATCGTGTCCAACCACGGCGGCCGTCAACTGGATCGGGCGATCTCGTCGTTGGATGCGTTTCCCTTCATCCACGCTGCTGTGGAGAAGAAAGTGGAGGTGATGCTGGATGGCGGGATACGTCGGGGCTCCGACATCGTGATCGCACGTTGCCTTGGAGCTCGGTTCGTCTTCTGCGCCCGACCGATGCTTTATGGCGCGACTGCAGGAGGGCGTGCGGGAATCAAGAAGGCGCTCGATATATTTGCCCATGAGCTCGAACTGATCCTGGCGCAGATCGGCTGCCCCAACGCAGAGAGTCTGGGACCTCAATTCCTCATGCGTGAAAAAGGGGCGTGCTTCGAGCAGGTTCGCGGCTTCGCCTTTGAGCAGCGATCGTCATCCACCCACGTTATCGGCGCGCTCCCGATCGAAGCATCGCCGAAATGAACAGCAGAAGGGCCTTCTTCAAACTCTGTGATCAATGGGCGGATGGAGCGGCAACATCCGGGCGCGCAGGAGTTGGCTGCTCGCTCGACCGCAGATCGTGCGCTTGAGCGTTTTCAATCAATTGATTTGCCCTTCGGTTTGGCCGTTGCTCCAGCCCTCGGTCAGCGCGTTTCTGATCTCTTCAGCACGCTCGATCTCGTGTTCATGGACACCACCAGCCTCTACTTCGAGGGCGCGGGAGGCCAGACGCTTGGACGTCGCGGCTTCTCCAAGGACCATCGGCCCGATCTCAACCAGATGATCCTGGCGGTGCTGCTCGATGGCGACGGTCGACCGGTCTGCACGGAGATGTGGCCTGGGAACACCGCGGACACAGGCAGTCTGATCCCTGTGGTCGACCGGTTGCGCAAGCGCTTTTGCGTTCGCAGGGTTTGCGTCGTCGCCGACCGCGGCATGATCAGCGCCTAAACGATCGCCGAACTGGAGGCGCGCGGTCTTCTCTACATCCTGGGCGTTCGCGAGCGCACGGACAAGCTGGTGCGCGACCTCGTCCTCGACGATCCTGCTCCCTTCATTCCCTTCGTTCTGACAAAACGGAAGAAGGATATCGAATACGAGGCCAAGGCCGTGACGCTGGCCGGCCGGCGCTACATCGTCTGCCGCAATCGCGAGGAGATGAAGAAGGACGCCGCGGCCCGCGCCGCGATCCTCACTGCGCTGGAGCGGCAGTTGAAGAAGGGCGACAAGAGCCTCGTCGGCAACAAGGGTTATCGTCGTTTCCTCGCCACGCCCGGCGACGATCGTTTCGCCATCGATCGGGCCAAGGCGGAAGAGGACGCCAAGTTCGACGGCGTGTTCGTGTTGCGCACCAACGCCGATCTCTCGCCGCTTGAGGCGATGCTCTGCTACAAGAATCTCTGGAGAGTGGAACGGGCGTTTCGAACGTCCAAGAGCCTGTTCGCGACGCGACCGATCTTTCACAAGCTCGATGAGACCATTCGCGGTCACGTCTCATCCAGCTTCCTGGCCCTCGTGTTGAAGAAGGAGCTGGAGGACCGCATTTCCAACCTGGGCAAGCCCACCGCTGAAGGCGAGGCGGAAGGCGGCTCCTGGCCCGACATTCTCGCCGACCTCGACTCGTTGACCGAGACAGAGGTTGAGCAAGACGGCAAACGCTTTCTCCTTCGCTCGGCGCCGCGCCCCGCCGCGACCCTTGCCCTTCGCGCCGTCGGCGTCGCTCTGCCGCCCACCGTCCGCCAGATCGCCGACGACTGATCCCGCCGCCAATCAACAAAATGTAGTGCCAAGGCGCTTTTCCAGTGCCGATTGGAGTTTGCAATCAAAATGTTAGAGATTCGCGGTGTCGAAGATCAGTTAAAAAAACGCTGCTGGCCAGCGAATGCGATCGTCCCGACATTCGACAGGCGCGCGAGGAATGGAAGGCTGAACGGTAACCCAAGATGCGCCTGGAACCGCATCGGCTGATTTTCCTCGACGAGACTGGGACGACCACGAAAATGACGCGCTTGCGCGGTCGAAGCCCCAAGGGCCAACGCTTGCGCTCCAAAGCCCCGTTCGGGCATTGGAAAACGCAAACCTTCGTCGCCGGCCTGCGTTGCGACGCCCTGACCGCCCCGTTCGTCATCGACGCGCCCATGGACCGGCGCATCTTTTGAAACCTATGTCGAAACCCAGCTCGCCCCGACCCTGGAAAAAGGCGACATTGTCGTCATGGACA
This sequence comes from uncultured Alphaproteobacteria bacterium, assembly GCA_963842835.1. Taxonomy (GTDB): domain Bacteria; phylum Pseudomonadota; class Alphaproteobacteria; order Rhizobiales; family Beijerinckiaceae; genus Roseiarcus. The sequence goes on from CAWJIB010000007.1 coordinate 160,219, forward strand.
ACCTGCCCGCCCACAAAAGCGCGGTCGCCGAAAAGGCCATCCGCGACAGGGGCGCATGGGTTCTGTTCCTGCCGCCCTACAGTCCCGATCTCAACCCCATCGAAATGGCCTTCGCAAAGCTGAAGGCCCATCTGCGCGCCATGGCCGTCCGGACCATCGACGAGCTATGGAAGGCCATCGGACAAATCTGCGACCTATTCCAGCCAGACGAATGCAAAAATTACTTCACCGCAGCCGGGTACGGATTCACTTGAGCGTCCGATGCTCTAGTACTACAGTTGTAAATATTGGGTTCGTTTCCGATAGTGCGCGCGTCTGGCCTGTGCCTGATGGCGGCGTCTCCAGATCGACCAGTTCCAAAGGAAGCGCGGGTTAGGAGCCGTCGCAATTCCTGCACGCTGACGGCGACGAGTTTCACGCATTCCCTCAAGCTGCGGCGGATAGACTGCTTTTGTTCGCTTTGGTGGAAGCGACGCTGACTTGCGCTTCTTTCAGCCGGGCGCGCAGGCCGGCGAGAAACCCCAGAGCCAGCATCGACAGCGTCATGTGTCGATGCCATCCATGCCAAGAGCGCGCTTCGCAGTGATCGAGCCCCGTTTCGCCCTTGGCCGATTGAAAGCATTCCTCGATCGTCCAGCGCAATCCGGCGACGGCGGCGAGTTCTTTCAACTCCGTTTCGTGCGGCCCAAACGTCACGTAGAACCCCATGTCCGCCGGATCGGAAATCGAGCGGCGAATCAAAAGCCAATGATCCCAAGGCGGCGATTGCAAACGGAACAAACGAAGTCGTGCCCAGTCATAGAGCCGCGGACCCTTCGATCCCTGGCCGGCGGGCAGACGCCGCCACTGATCCGCAGAAAGTCCCGCCGCCAGGTCCTCCGCCGTGTGCGTGCGAAAGTCCCCCATCATCAATCTCTCATTGCCGCGAATGGAGAGCACGTAAGGTTTGTCGTGGCGCTCGAGCATGACGCGCAATGTCTTGTCGCTGCCGTAAACAGCGTCACCCAGCACCCAAGCGCAGGGGACCCCGGCATCGAGCGCCGCCGCGACTATGGCGACGCCGATCTTGGGCTTGGTGGCGAACTCCACATCGTCGGGAATTCCAGCCGCCTTCCGGCGCTCGCCGTCTTCGATCCAGTCCTTTGGCAGATAGAGACGGCGGTCGATCAGAGCGTGTCCCCTTGGGCTCGCGTAGCCGAGAAAGACGCCGATTTGACAATTCTCGATCCGCCCGGCCGTGCCGCTGTATTGGCGCGCGACGCCGACCGAATGGCGGCCCTTCTTCAAGAATCCGGTCTCATCCAGAACCAGGACGCCGGCGGGATCGCCGAGGCGCTCAATCACGTAATCGCGGCAGATGTCCCGAGCCTTCTCCTGATCCCACAGCGTTCGGCCGAGCAACGCCTGCATCCGCCAGGGCGCGGGATCGCCAACGCATTCCGCCAATTGCCAGCCGTTCTTGCGCTCCGCGCCGCCAATCAGGCCTTCCAAAAGAAGGCCCACCTGTCGTCGCGGTTCTGCCCGCCGGAACAGAGCGCCGACGCGCTCCTTCAACGCCGCAAGTTCTTCAAACCACGGCAGGGCCACGCCCGACCAATCCGAAACCGCCATTCGCCCCTCCGTCGCAATTCATGCGGCGAGCGTAGAAGAGGCGTCAAACAATTACAACTGTAGTACTAGTTCGGACAGCACCGGGGCGCGGAGCCAGTTGATTAAAGGTCCTATTGTCCATATAATAAAAACAATTGGGTCGAAGCGAGGTCTGAAATCCAAGCCAGGGAGCGGCCCTTCGCCTCGACGGCGCCCATCGGCGCCGCGGTAGTGATTTGACTGAATAGGGTTTCATCAAGGGAGAATAGCGGATGCTCAAGACTCGCCTTCTAGTCACGCTCGCCGCCGCGCCACTGATGGCCGCATTGGCCGGCGCGGCCAATGCCGACTCGATCAAGATCGGCGTCGATCAGCCGTTGACCGGCGCTTTCGCCGCTTCGGGAACCTATATCGTCAACGGCGCGAAGATCGCGGTTGAGGAAATCAACGCGAAGGGCGGCGTTCTCGGCTCTCCCCTCGAACTCGTCGTCGAAGACAACAAGAGCAATCCGACCGAGGCCGCGGCCGTCGCGGAGAAACTGATCGATAGCGATCATGTGCCGGTGATGCTCGGCGCTTGGGGCTCCAGCCTCACGCTCGCGGTGATGCCGAAGCTGATGCAGTATCAGGTGCCGATGCTGGTTGAGACGTCCTCCGCCAGCAAGATCACTCGGCAGGGCAATCCGTACATCTTCCGCATTTCGCCGCCGTCCTGGGTCGAGGCGGCGATGTTCGAGAAGCTGATGCCCAAGCTCGGCATCAAGAAAGTCGATTTCCTCGCCATCAACAACGACTGGGGCCTCGGCACGATCGACGACTTCTCCAAGATGCTGACGAAGAACGGCGTCGAGATCGGCCTCAAGGAAAACATGGGCGGCGACGATCAGGACATGAGCGCCCAGCTCGCGAAGATCAAGGCCTCCGATTCCGACACGATCATCGTGACGACCTTCGTCGATCAGTTGACCCTCGTCCTCAAGCAGGCCGCCGCGCTCGGCATCCACAAGAAGATCATCACCACCGGCGGATCGCAGGCTCCCGACCAGCTCGTCGATCAGGCCGGCGCCGCCGCGAACGGAACAATGCACTTGGTCTTTTTCGCGCCTTGGATGCCGGATGCCGCGCCGCACCCGGATCTGGCCAAGAATTTCATCAAAGCCTGGGGAGCCAAAGGTTATGACAAGGCCGGCCTCACCGAAAGCTATCGCGGGTATGACGGCGTCTATGTGATCGCCGCCGCCATCGCCAAGGCCGGCAAGGCCAACTCGGCGTCGATCAAGGACGCCTTCTGGCAGGTCGACGTGCCGACGATCAACGGCGACGTGAAGTTCGTCAAGGACGGCCCCGCGGGCAAGGAAAGCGGCCAGTATATGGCCAACGGCACCCTGATCGAGATCAAGGACGGCAAGATCGTCGCGCCCAATCTCTGAGCCGCGATCCGGCGCCGCAAACGGCCCCTGCCCGTCCGGGCGGGGGTCTTTCGCAAGTTCAGAACGCCGATATGGCGTCGTCAAAATCCGAACGTTGTTTTCTCAGAACGACGCATCGCCTGGTTATGGCTGGCGCCGCCTGAGTTTTCGTGCGACCAAAGGGGCGGCGGGATAACGTGAAAGCGGTCGGGATTTCACATTGAGCCAGCTTCCCCAACATCTGGCCAACGCTCTCATCATGGGCGGAACCTACGCGCTTCTCGGCATTGGCTTGACGCTGATCTTCGGGATCATGCGCATCGTGAATTTCACGCATGGCGAGCTCTACGCGTTCGGCGCCTACATGATGTATTTTTTCGCAGTCGTCCTCGGGGTCAATTTCTACCTCGCCATTCTTTTTGCGGTCGCGGCCGGCGTCTGCCTGGGGGCTCTCATTGAATTCGTGCTGCTTCGCCCCAAGCGCAGCGCGGATATTGACACGACGATGCTGATCATGATCGGCGCCTGGATCGTGATGCAGAACTCCGAAGTGCTCGTCTGGGGCAGCGTCGCCAAGTCGGTCCCCACGCCCTTTCCCAACGAACCGCTCGCGCTCGGCCCGATTTCGATCTCTTGGCTGCGCGTCGCTGTGCTTGGCGCGGCCCTCGTGATGATCGCCGGCGCGTATTTTGTCATCCATCGCACCCGGCTCGGCAAGGCGATGCGCGCGACCTTCCAGGACAGCGCGACCGCGGCGCTGATGGGCGTTCGCGTCAATCGCATCTACACCCTCACGTTCGCTTTTGGCTCCGGGCTGGCCGCGGCGGCGGGGGCGCTGCTCGGCCCCGTCTTCGTCGTGACCCCCAACATGGGCGACATCGCCTCGCTGAAGGCCTTCGCGATCGTCATCCTCGGGGGCCTTGGAAACATCACCGGAGCGACGATCGGCGGCTTCGTGCTCGCCTTCGCGGAGGAGATCGGGGCGGGCTACATCTCGTCCGGTTATCGCGACGCGATGGGCTTCGTCATCATCATTCTGGTGCTGCTGGCCAAGCCGACGGGCCTCTTTGCGCGCTCGGAGCGAGTGGGATGAAAAAACTGGCTCCGTGGCTCGCGCTCGCCTTTTTCGCCACGATTCCGCTCTGGCTCAAGGACCAGTATTACCTCAACACGCTGATCGTCTCGGGCATTTTCATCCTGGCCGCGATGAGCCTCAATCTGCTGTTGGGCTTCGCCGGGCAGCTCAGTCTCGGGCACGTCGCGTTCTTCGGCATCGGCGCCTATGTCAGCGCATTGACGGCGGTCGGCTTCACGGTCACGATTTTCGGCGTCGAGATCACCCATGATCCCTGGCCGCCGGTCGTCGGCGTGCTTTTCGGAATTCTTGCGGCCGGACTATGCGGCTATCTCATCGGCAAGCTCGCGTTCCGCGTGCGGGGCGCCTATTTCGTCATCGTCACCATCAGTTTCGCCGAGGTGGTTCGGCTCGTCGCGCTCAATTGGGTCGAACTGACCAACGGTCCCCTGGCGCTCTCGAACATTCCGCCGCTGACCCTCGGCTTCGACTGGACCGGGTCGATCACCTTGTGGGGCAAGATCGGCAACTACTATGTCGTTCTCGTCTTCCTCGCGGTCGCCTATGTCGTGATCGCCCGTCTCGTGAACTCGCCCTTCGGCCGCGCGATGATCGCGCTGCGCGAGAACGAGATGCTCGCGCTGTCGGTCGGCGTCGACGTGACGAAATATCTGGTTCTCGCCGCGGTCGTGTCGGGCGCGATGGCCGGCGCCGCCGGCAGCCTCTACGCGCATTACATCCTCATCATCGATCCCATGATCTTCATGTTTCTCAACACGGTGACGATGGTCATCATGGTGATCGCCGGCGGCAAGGGCACGCTCGCCGGACCCGTCGTCGGCGGGCTCGTGTTCGGATTCGCGCCGGTGGTGTTGCGCGCCTATGTCCGGCCCGAAGTGCAGTGGATTCTCTATGGCGCGTTGATGATCCTGATCGTCTATGTCCTTCCCGAAGGCATCGTTCCGGCGATCGAGCGGTGGTTCGACGGCGCGCGGGACGGCGCGATCGGGACGGCTCCGAGCAAAGCGGGCGGCGAGACCCGTTGATGACCGCGCTCGCCCTCGGCGCCGCCGACCCAATTCTGTCGATCGAACATGTGGCGGTCCATTTCGGCGGCGTCACCGCCATCTCGGACATGACCTTCGACGTCGCGCGGGGCGAACTCGTGAGCCTCATCGGCCCCAACGGCGCCGGCAAAACGACGGCGTTCAACGTCGTCACCGGATTTCTCAGGCCGAGCCAGGGCGTCGTGAAGTTCAAGGGGATGCCGCTCGCCGGGCTGAAGCCGAGCGAGGTCGCTTCGCTCGGCCTCGTTCGCACGTTCCAACGCACCAATCTCTTCGACAAGTGCTCGGTCTTCGAGAATGTGCTGATCGGTTTGCATCGCCGGGCCGGGGCGAGCCTTCTGGGGGCGTTGCTGGCGCTCCCGAGCTACTGCCGACAGGAGCGGGAGTTGCGCGACAAGGTGTGGGAGATTCTGGAGCTTGTCGGGCTCGTCGATCAGGCGCGCGAAATCGGGGGCAGTCTGCCTTACGGGAATCAGCGGCTGCTCGGCGTGGCGCTCGCTCTCGCCGCGGACCCGGAGGCGCTGTTGCTCGACGAGCCGGTCTCCGGCATGAACGCGTCGGAGACGGCGCGTTTCGTCGACCTCATCGGCAAGTTACGGGCGCGCGGCCTCACGATCCTGCTGGTCGAGCACGACATGCCGATGGTGATGGGGATTTCCGACCGGATCGTGGTGCTCAATTACGGTCGCATCATCGCGAACGGGCCCCCGGCGGCGATTCAGAGCGATCCGGAAGTCATCCGAGCCTATCTCGGGCAGGGCGTGCGACATGCTTGAGGTCCGCGATCTCGTTTGCCGCTATGGCAAAGTCACCGCCCTCAAAGGCGTTTCGCTGAAGGCGGAGAAACAGCAACTCGTCGCGCTCGTCGGCGCCAACGGCGCTGGCAAATCGACGCTTCTGCGCGCGATCTCCGGTCTCGCGACGGTCGCCTCGGGAACAATCGTCTTCGAGGGGAGAGATATTACGGGACTGCCGCCCGATCGGATTCTGGCGCTCGGCATCGCGCACTGCCCGGAGGGCCGGCGCGTGTTCGCCCACATGACCGTGATCGAGAATCTCGAGATGGGTTGCTATCTCCGCTCGGACGCCGCCGGAATCGCGGCGGACATGAGCGAGATATTCGCGCTTTTCCCCCGCCTCGCGGAACGCCGCAAGCAGGTCGCCGGGACCCTGTCGGGCGGCGAGCAGCAGATGCTGGCGATCGGGCGCGCCCTGATGTCGCGGCCGAAACTGATCCTCTTCGACGAACCCTCGCTCGGCCTCGCGCCCAATATCGTCGAGCAGACGTTTGCGATCATTCAGAAGATCCGAGCCTCGGGAACCACCGTGCTGATGGTGGAGCAGAACGCATTTGCGGCGCTCGAAATGTGCGACTACGCCTACCTCCTCGAGGTCGGCTCGATGTCGCTGGAAGGCCCGGGCGAGCGGCTCATCAACGACCCCCATGTTCGCGCGGCCTATCTCGGCGCCGGCATGGCGCATTGAGCGGCGAAGACGACCTCGGGAGGCGGCGCAGCGCAACATTGTCTTATGGTACTAAACATAGTATGATTTAGCCGCGGGCGCCGCGGATCGACGCGGCCAGCGAGATTTTGCGCGAGGGTATTGTCATGCAAGACGCCGCGAAGCCGGTCATCGGGATCATCGGGGGAACGGGCGACCTCGGCTCGGGTCTCGCTTTGGGTTGGGCCAGGGCGGGCTATCGGGTGGTCGTCGGATCTCGCTCGCGCGACAAGGCGGCCGACTTCGCCGCCAAGTCCGGCTTCGGAATCATTGGCGAGGACAATATCGGCGCGGCGCGCGGCGCGGACATTGTCGTGCTCGCGGTGCCCTTCGCGAGCCACGAGCAGACGATCGAGGAGATCAAAGCGGCGGTTCAGGGCAAGATCGTCGTCGACGCCGTTGTGCCGTTGGTTCCCCCGAAAGTCTCGACCGTCCACCTTCCACCTGACGGGTCGGCCGCGCTGGCCGCCAAGCGGCTGCTCGGCGACAATGTGCGCGTCGTCTCGGCCTTTCACAATGTCGGGGCCGCCAAGCTCCACGCGGGCGGGCGCGCCGAGTGCGACGTGCTCGTCTTCAGCGACGACAAGGACGCTCGTAACGCGGTCATCGAACTCGCCGCAATCGTCGCGCGCCGCGGGGTCGGCGGCGGGCCGCTCGCGAATTCCGTCGCCGCGGAAGCGATGACCTCGGTGTTGATTTGGATCAATCGGCAATACAAGGTGAGCGGCGCCGGGGTCGTCATTTCCGGCCTCGACTCGATGGGATCCTGACAGACCCGATGCCTCAGCAGCCTGTCACGCTTTTCGCCCTGCCGGGCGTGCCGTTGATCGAGCCGGGCGACGATCTGGCCGCGATCCTGGCGACGGCGATCCGGGCGAGCGAGGTCGGGCTGCGCGATCGCGACATTCTCGTCGTCGCGCAGAAGGTCGTCTCGAAGGCCGAGGGACGCTATGTCTCCCTGAGCGGAATCGTCCCTTCGCCGCGGGCGGTCGAGATCGCGACGACGACGGGGAAGGATCCGCGCTATGTCGAGGTCGTGCTGTCGCAGTCCGAAGACATCGTCAAGGTCGGGCCGCATGTCGTTGTCGCCGCGCATAAGCTCGGCTTCGTGATGGCGAACGCCGGCGTCGACGAATCCAACATTCGCCACGACGCGGGCGACGGACGCCTCCTGCTCTTGCCGCTCGATCCTGACGGCAGCGCGTGGCGGCTGAAGCAGCGTCTCGACGAAGACTTTGGCGTTTCGATCGGGGTTGTGATCAACGACAGTTTCGGGCGGCCCTGGCGCAACGGCGTCGTCGGCGTCGCCCTCGGCGCGGCGGGCGTGCCGGCGCTGATCGATCGAGTCGGCGCGCCGGATCTCTTCGGCCGCAAGCTGAAGGTCACGGAAATCGCGTTCGCCGACGAACTCGCCTCGGCCGCTTCGATGTTGATGGGCCAGGCGGGCGAGGGCCTGCCTGCGGTCCTCGTTCGCGGCTTGACTTTCGAGAGCCCCGACCGCCCCGCGGCGGCGCTGGTTCGCGCCCGAGAACGGGACATGTTCCGATGAGCGCCGCGGCGATCCCTCGCGCCGAGGCGGGCCGCGTCGTCGCGTTGTGCGGCGGCGTCGGCGGCGCCAAGCTCGCCTTCGGGCTCGAGCGGATGGTTGGCGAGAATCTCACGCTCATCGTCAACACCGGCGACGATTTCGAGCATCTCGGGCTCGCGATCTCGCCTGACATCGACACGGTGCTCTATACGCTCGGCGACCGCGCCGACAAGGATCGGGGTTGGGGACGCGCCGGCGAGACCTGGGCCTTCATGGCGAGCCTTGGCGAGCTCGGCGGCGAAACCTGGTTCCAACTCGGCGACCGCGATCTCGCGCTCCATGTCTGGCGAACCCATCAGCTGCGCAGCGGCAGAACGTTGACCGAGATCGTCGCCGACGTCGCGCGCCGCTTCGCCATTCGGGCAAGCGTCCTGCCGATGTCGGACGATCCCGTGCGCACCATCGTCGAGACGCCGGAAGGCCCGCTCGCGTTCCAACGCTATTTTGTCGAGCGGCGCTGCGCGCCCACGTTGCGCGGCGTCCGCTTCGAGGGCGCCGACCGGGCGACGGCGCCGCGCCCGGTTCGGGACTCGCTGACGGCGAGCGATCTCAGGGCGATCGTGATCTGCCCGTCGAATCCGTACCTCAGCGTCGATCCGATCCTCGCGATGCCGGGCGTTCGCGCAATGATCAAAGCGGCGAAAGCGCCGGTCGTCGCGGTGTCGCCGCTGATCGGCGGCGCCGCGGTCAAGGGGCCGACGGCCAAGATCATGGCCGAGCTTAAGATTCCGGCGACGCCCGCGGCGATCGCCGACCATTATCGCGGCCTCATCGACGGCTTGGTGATCGACGGCGCCGATGAGGCCGACGGCGGATCCCTCGGCATGGCGACGAAGGTGACGCGCACTTTGATGACCGACGACGCCGACAAGATTCGCCTCGCCCACGATGTCCTGGCGTTCGCGGACACGATCGGCGCGAAGGCGCCGCGTTCGCCATGACGAGGCCGAGGACACAAGGCGGGGCCTGGGCGATCGCGCCGGTCAAGCGTTTCGACCGCGCGAAGTCGCGCCTTGCCGGACTTCTCGACGCCGGCGAGCGCGCCGACCTTGCGAAGGCGATGCTCGGGGACGTGCTCGACGCGCTCGCGCAGACGCAGGAATTGGCGGGCGTCGCGGTCGTGACGTCGGATGACGAAGCGCGCGCGATGGCGAACGCCCTCGGCTTCGAGGCAGTCGCCGATCCCGGCGAGAGCGGCCTCAACGACGCGGTGGCGATCGGGTTGCGATATGTGCGCGCGCGGGGCGCGACCTATGCTCTTATTGTTCCCGGCGATATTCCCTTCGTCGCCGCCGACGAAATCCGCGCCGTCTTGCGCGCGCTCTCCACGGCCTCCGTCGTCCTCGCGCCGGCCGCGCGCGACAACGGGACCAACATTCTCGCGATGGCGCTGACCGACGCAATTCGACCGGCCTTCGGCCGCGAGAGCGCTGCCCGTCACATCGCGGCCGCGCGGGACGGAGGAAGCGAGCCCGCCGTTCTCGCGCTGAGCGGCGCAGGCCGGGACATCGACGTGCCCGCCGATCTAGTCTGCGACACGGCGGCGAAGGGAGGGCCGCGCACGCGCGCGTGTCTGCTTCGCTTGGGCGTCGCAATCCGACTGAAGGGTGAATACGAACTCGAAAGGGCGACGTGGTGATGCGTTCGACACTGTCCGACTTCCCTTTGGACGCGCGCCTCAGTCGCGAACAGGCGCTCGCCTTGGTCGACGAGGTTGATGCTTCCGCGCTTCTCATGGCCGCGGCGCGCCGGCGCGACGCGACGCATGGCGGCCTCGTATCCTATTCGCGCAAGGTGTTCGTCCCGCTTACTCAGCTTTGTCGCGACGTCTGCCACTACTGCACCTTCGCCCATCCGCCGCGACGACGAGAGCGCGCCTATCTTACGCCCAAGGAAGCGCTCGACATCGCCGAGGCCGGAAGGCGGGCGGGCTGCAAGGAGGCGTTGTTCACGCTCGGAGACAAGCCGGAGCTCCGCTACAAGATCGCGCGCGAGGAGCTGCGCGCGCTCGGTCATGAAACGACGCTGGGCTACCTCGCCGAGCTCGCGGCGCTTGTTCACGAGCGCACCGGGCTTCTGCCGCACGTCAACGCCGGCGTGATGGGCGAGAACGATCTCGCCGCGCTGCGGCGCGTCTCGATCTCCCAGGGGCTGATGCTGGAAAGCGCCTCGAACCGCTTGTGCGAGCCGGGCCAGCCTCATCATGGCTCGCCCGACAAGGCGCCGCGGGAAAGGCTGGATACGATCGCGCGCGCCGGCCAGCGCGGCGTTCCCTTCACCTCCGGCGTCCTCATCGGCATCGGCGAGACGCGTGAGGAGCGGATCGACGCGCTGCTCGCCTTGCGCGATCTCAACGACGCCCACGGCCATATCCAGGAGATCATCGTCCAGAATTTCCGGCCGAAAGCCGGCACGCGCATGGCGCATGTCCCGCCGCCTTCGCTCGAGGACCATCAATGGACGATCGCGATCGCGCGGCTGATCTTCGAACCTTCGATGAATATCCAGGCGCCGCCGAATCTCACGCCTGATGGTCTCGCCCAGCTCGTCGCGGCCGGCGTCAACGACTGGGGCGGCGTCTCGCCCGTGACGCGCGACCATGTCAACCCGGAAGCGCCTTGGCCCCATCTCGACGAACTCGACGCCGCCACGCGCAAGGCCGGCAAGAGGCTTGTCGAGCGCCTGGCGATCTATCCCGGCTACGCCCGAGACGCGCAGAAATGGGTCGAGGCGGAGCTGCGTAAGCCGCTCTTCGACCTCATCGACGCCGACGGCTGGCCGCGCGCCGACGGCTGGCGCGTGGGCCGCGCCGATCCGCTTCCGGCGCGCGACCTGGCGCTCATGGCCAAGGCGCCGAGCCGCGTTGCGGAGGATGTCCGCAGGGCGCTCGACAAGGCGCAGAACGGCGCATCGCTCGAGGAAGCCGAGATTGTGCGGCTCTTCCGCGCTCGCGACGAAGAATTCACGGCGGTCTGCGCCGCCGCCGACGCATTGCGGCGGGAGGTCAACAGCGACGTCGTGAGCTATGTCGTCACGCGCAACATCAATTACACCAACATCTGCAGCTTCAAGTGCCAGTTCTGCGCCTTTTCGAAGGGCAAGCTCAGCGAAAATCTGCGCGGCCGCCCTTACGACCTCGAAACGGCGGAGATCGCCTCCCGGGTGCGCGAAGCCTGGCTTCGCGGCGCCGGTGAAGTGTGCATGCAGGGCGGCATCCATCCCTCGTACACCGGGGAGAAATATCTCGAGATTTGCCGCATCGTGAAGGACGCCGCGCCTCGCATCCACATTCACGCGTTTTCGCCGCTCGAGATCTGGCAGGGAGCGCGGAGCCTCGGCCTTTCGCTCGAGGAATTTCTGACGGAGCTGAAACAAGCCGGCCTCGGGACCTTGCCGGGAACGGCGGCGGAAATCCTCGACGACGAGGTGCGCCGGATCCTGTGTCCCGACAAGCTCGATACGGCTCAGTGGCTCGAAGTCATGCGGATCGCGCACGGGCTCGGCCTGCGTTCGACGGCGACGATCATGTTCGGTCACGTCGATCGCTACGAACACTGGGCGCGCCATCTCCTCCGCCTTCGCCGTCTGCAGATGGAGACCGGCGGCTTCACCGAAATCGTGGCGCTGCCCTTTGTCCACATGGAGGCCCCGATTTACCTCAAAGGCCGCTCGCGGCCCGGCCCGACCTTCCGCGAAGCGATCCTCATGCACGCGGTCGCGCGGCTCGCCCTCCATCCGCATATCCCGAATGTCCAGGCGTCCTGGGTGAAGCTCGGCGAGGACGGCGTGAGCGCATCCCTGAGGGCGGGCGTCAACGATCTCGGGGGAACGCTGATGGACGAGAGCATCTCGCGCGCCGCCGGCGCCAGCCACGGCAGCGAGATGACGCCGCAGCGGCTCGAGGCGATCATCGCGCGCGCCGGCCGGACGCCGCGCCAGCGCACGACGCTCTATGGCGACGCGCCGTCGGAGCGCCTTGCTTGTTCTTTCGCCGCGGCGCGCGAGCGCGAGGAAACCTTTGCGGGCGCGTCGGCGTGAGCGGAGCGAGCGCGCGCAGGGGAGCCAGGCAAGGCGATGCGATTGATCATCCTAACATTAGTATGATAGTCTCATTCAATAAGCGCGATCGCCGCTGGGGGAGAAAAGACCGAGAATGACTTCTGCAGCCAAGAGCGGCCTTGTCGACGCGCCGGTCATTGTCGACGCCGCCATTCGGCGGTCGGCGATCGAACGGGCGCGGGCGCAGAAACTCGTGCTGCCGACCTTCGCGCAGCTGTCGTGGCGCAGGCCGATTCCCCAACACATCGCCGCGCGACTGCCGGACGTCGATCCCGACGCTCCGCTGGCCGACAATCTGTGGCGCGTGCATTGGCGCAACGCGCGCGATCGGCGTCACCAAATCGCCGTCCCCGATCATATCGTGCTGCCCAAAGCGCTGACCGGCGTCGAGGCGCCGATCATCGTGATGATCGGATCGCGCTTCCCGATGATCGGCGCGCACAAGGTGCTGCCGGCCTATGCCGGCCTTGTGACCCGGCTCGTCACCGGGGGCTTCGATCCCGCGCGCCATCGCGCGGTCTGGCCATCGACAGGCAATTACTGTCGCGGCGGCGTGGCGATCTCCCGCATTCTCGGCTGCGACGGGGTCGCCGTGCTGCCCGAGGGCATGAGCCGCGAACGTTACGAATGGCTGGCGCGGTGGGTCAGCGATCCCTCGCACATCATTCGCACAGTCGGGACCGAGAGCAACGTCAAGGAGATCTACGACAAGTGCCGCGAGCTCGCCGCCTCGCCGGACAACGTGATCCTCAACCAGTTTTCCGCCTTCTCGAACTATATGGCGCATTACGTCTGCACAGGCGCGGCCTGCGGTGACGTTTTCGACCATCTCGCGGCGAGCCGACAGGGTCTGCGCCTCGCCGCTTTCGTCGCGGCCACCGGCTCGGCCGGAACGATCGCGGCGGGCGACTATTTGAAGACGCGCTACGGCTCCGCCATCGCCGCGGTCGAAGCGCTGGAATGTCCGACCATGCTCGAGAACGGCTATGGCGAACACAACATCCAGGGGATCGGCGACAAGCACATCCCGCTGATCCACAATGTGATGAACACCGACGTCGTGATCGCGGTTTCCGACCGCGTCACCGACCAGCTCAACCTGACCTTCAATTCGCCGGAAGGCCTGGAATATCTGGCGTCGCGGAGGGATCTCGACGCGGATCTCGTCGCCATGTTCGGCGAGATCGGCATTTCCGGCCTCGCCAACATCGTCGCTGCGATCAAGCTCGCGCGAACCAAGGGGCTCGGCCGCGACGACGCCATCGTGACTATCGCGACGGACAGCGCGCGCCTCTATCGCACCGAAGCGCAAGGGGCCCGGCGGAAATTCTTTCCGCAGGGTTTCACGCCTGCCGACGCGGACAAGGTTCTCGCCTCGTGCATCGCGCAGGCGTCGAGCGAGAACGTGCTCGAGCTCGGGCCCTCGGAGCGCAGGCGCATCTTCAATCTGGGCTATTACACCTGGGTCGAGCAGCAAGGCGTTTCGGTCGAGGACTTCGATCGCCGCAAAGACCAATCGTTCTGGCGGGATGTCGCCGCTTCGGCTCCCGCTTGGGACCGCCTGATCCAAGACTTCAACGCCGAAGCCGGCGTCAACTGAGGGATGGAACGCGTGCGCCGCTTTAGGAGGACCGGGTGACAGGATTCCAGGTGCAACCCTACGCCAATCTGCGCGAGAGCCTGTCTCAGCGCGACCGCAGTCTGCGCGAGAAAGTGATGTCGTTGCAGGAGGCCGCGTCCTTCGTTCAGGACGGAATGACGGTCGGCGTCGGCGGCTCGACGATGTCGCGCACGCCGATGGCGATGCTTTGGGAGCTCATCCGCCAGCGCCGCAAGCACCTGACCTGCGCGCGCTGCATCGTCTCGACGGACGGCGACCTCCTCTTCGGCTCGGGCGTCGCCGACGAGATCGTGACGAGCTGGTTCGCACAAGGGATTCTGTGGGGCCTCTCCAAGGTGATGCGGCTGCACATCGAGAAAGGCGACAAGCGGTTCCAGGAGTGGAGCCACATGGCGATCGGCATGCGCTTTCGCGCCGGCGCCATGGGTGTGCCGTTCATGCCCATCCGCTCGATGCTCGGCTCCGACGTGTTGAAGCTGAGGCCGGAGGCCAAGGAGATCGACTGTCCGTTCACCGGCGAGAAACTGCTGCTCGTTCCCGCGCTCAATCCCGACGTCGCGCTGATCCACGTGCAGCGTTGCGACGCCTACGGCAACGCGCAGATCGACGGTCTGCAATTCATGGATATCGATCTGGCGATGGCGGCCAACAGCGTCATCCTGACGACCGAGCGGATCATCTCCAACGATCAGATTCGGCGCGCGCCGGACCAGACGAAAATTCCCTTCTTCTGCGTCGATGCGGTCGTCGAGGCACCCTATGGCTCGGCGCCGCACGAATGCTATGGGCTCTATGAGCCGATGATGGGGCATATGGAAAGCTATGTCTCGCAGGTGAACGCCGAGCCGGACAAGGGCGTGCGCGACTATCTCGATCGTTATGTCTATGGCCCGAAATCCTGGGCCCAGTTCCTTTCGCTGATCGGCATGGAGGAAGTGCTCGAGGCGAGCCGTCGCGGCCGGAGCATCTACAATGACTGAAGGCCTTCGCTATACCGCCTCGGAGGTGCTCGCGATTCTCAGCGCGCGCCAACTCAAGGACGGGCAGGTCGTCTTCGCCGGCGTTGGCGTGCCTCTGCTGGCCGCGACTTTGGCGCAGCGCCTGCGTTGCCCAGGCCTCACCATCCTCTTCGAGGGCGGCGTCATCGGTGCCTTCGTGGAGCCCGGCAAGCTGCCGCCCTCGACCAACGACCAACGCTGCACGAAACGCGCCAATATGGTGCTCGGCAGCGCGGAAGTCCTGCTGCTGTTGCAGCGCGGCTATGTCGACGTCGGCTTCATGGGCGGCGCGCAGATCGACCAGTACGGCAACCTCAACTCCTCCTTCATCGGCGATCCCGCAGCCCCGAAAACCCGCCTGCCGGGCACGGGCGGAGGCAACGACATCTCCAGCCTCACCAACATGATCGTCGCCATGAAACACGAGAAGCGGCGCTTCGTGGAAAAGGTCGATTTCGTCACCAGCCCCGGATTCTTGCGAGGCGGCAAGACGCGCGCCGAAGCCGGCCTCGTCGCGGGCGGCATGTTCCGAGTGATCACCGAACTTGCGGTGTTCGGCTTCGACGACGAGTCGCGGCGGATGACCGTCCTCGCTCTCAATCCCGGCGTCAGCCGCGAAGAAGTGCAGGACAACACCGGCTTTCCGCTCGAGTTCCACGAGCGCGTGGCGGTGACCGAGCCGCCCTCGAACCACGAGCTCGAGACGCTGCGGATGCTCGATCCCGAGCGCCTGTTCACGGCCTGACGCAATTTTTGGAGGTTCAACGATGACAAGTCTCGCCAGGACGTTCGGCGTCGCCGCGCGCAACTTCACCGCCTATCCCGAAATGCCGAACGCGAAACAGCTCGTCGAATACGGCGTGCGCGTCGAACAGCTCGGCTATGACTCGGTGTGGGTCTGGGATCACATGCTCCTGGGCGTCGAGCCCAACTTTCCGATCATCAACTCGCTGACCGTGCTGACCGCCATCGCCGCGCGCACCGAGCGCATCAAGCTCGGCACCGGCATTCTCGTCCTGCCGCTGCGCAACCCCGTCACGCTCGCCAAGCAGCTCTCCAGCATGGATCAGCTCTCCGAGGGGCGGATGATCATGGGAATGGCGTCCGGCTGGTACAAGCGCGAGTTCGACGCCTGCGGCATCCCCTTCGACAAGCGCGGCAAGCTGATGGACGAAAACCTCGAAATCATGAACCGTCTGTGGACCGAGGATAAGGTGACCGGCAAGTACAGCCACCACGACATTTCCGCCGCCGTCATGTATCCCAAGCCCTATCAGAGCCCGCGCATGCCGATCCTGATCGGCGGCTATGTCGACAAGGTCCTGCAGCGCGCCGCGACGGCGGGCGACGGCTGGCTGACCTATTTCTACCGGCCCGAAGCCTTTAAGAAGTCCTGGAACAAGATCCGCGCCTTCGCCCGCGAGGGCGGCAAGGATCCCGACGCCTTGATGAACGCTTCGCAGCTGCCGATCATGGTCGGCCCTTCCCGCGAAGCGGTGCAGGACGAGATGATGGATTGGCTCAACAAGGAATGGGATTTTCCCGCCCACAGCGACTGCTCGCGCGACAGCGCGATCATCGGCACGGTCGATGAATGCGTCGCGCAATTGCGCGAACACATCGCGGTCGGCGTTCAGAAGATCATCTTCGTTCCCTACAAATATCGCGAGGACCAGATCGAGACGATCGCGCGCGAAATCATTCCGCAGCTGAAGGCGCTCTGAGCCGCCGCGCCGCTACAAGGAGAGTTCGTCATGACCGACGCCAATCACAAGAAGATTGTCGACAAGATCGACGCCAGCAAGGACGGCGCGATCGCGTTCCTGCAGAAGATGGTTTCCATTCCGAGCGTCACCGGCGACGAGGCGGCGATACAGAAATTCGTAGCCGACCATATGAAGGCCACCGGTCTTTCCGTCGACATGTGGGAGACCGATTGGGAGGCGCTGAAGAAACATCCGGGCTACCGGCCCGTCGATCGCGGCTATGAGGGTCGGCCCAACATCGTCGGCGTCTTGAAGGGAACCGGCGGCGGCCGTTCGCTGCTTCTCAACGGCCACACCGACGTGATTCCCGTCGGCAAGGGCGAGGGCTGGAGCGACGATCCCTGGTCGGCGCGCATCAAGAACGGCCGCATCTACGGCCGTGGCTCTTGCGACATGAAAAGCGGCGTCGCGAGCCATATCATGGCGGTCCAATACCTCAAGGAGCTCGGCCTCACCCCGAAGGGCGACGTGATGATCAACGTCGTCGTCGACGAGGAGGTCAGCGGGCATGGCACGCTCGACACCGTCATTCGCGGGTATCACGCGGACGCCGGCATTTCCGGCGAGACCAGCGATCTCGCGGTGCAGCCGGCCTGTATCGGGCGTATCTGGTTCGAGATCGAGATCCACGGCAAGCCCGCCGGCATCCAACAGCGTTATCTCGGCGTCAGCGGCATCGACCTCGGCAACAAGATCGCCAAGGCGGTCGCCGATCTCGAGGCTAAGCGCGTCGCGACCGTCACGCATCCGCTCTACCCCAGCGCGATCAATTCGCTGCCGTGCATTGTCGGCAGCTTCCAGGCGGGCGGTTACCCCAGCGCCTTTCCCGCCAATTGCCTTCTGAAGGGCAGCATCGGTACCGTGCCGGGAGAGGATCACGAAGGCGTCAAGCGCAGCCTCGTCGAGCAGGTCGCGCGCGCGGCGTCCGAGGATCCCTGGATGAAGGACCATCCGCCGGTCGTGCGTTTCGTCGGCTACGACGCCGAGGCCTCGGAGATTCCGCGCAATCATCCGATCGTCGAGACGGTTTCGCGCTGCTTTACCGAGGTCACCGGCAAGAAGCCGGTCATCAGCGGCCGTCAGGGCGCCGCCGACACACGGTTTCTCAACAGCTACGGCAAGACGCCGACGGTGATCTTCGGCCCGGGCTCGACGGCGATCATGCACGCCGACGACGAATATGTCTCGATCGACGACTATCTCACCGCGATCAAAGTGATGGCGCTCAGCATCTATGATTGGTGCAACGCCGATCCGATTCGCTAGCGCGATGGCGAAGAGGGGCGGCCAGGGCGTCGGCGCCGCGCTCGAGCGCAAGGAGGACGAACGCTTCCTGCGCGGGCGCGGCCAGTATGTTGGCGACATCCGCCTGCCCGGCATGAAGGACGTCGCCTTCGTGCGTTCGCCGCTCGCCCACGCAAAGATCGGCGGGATACGTATCCCCGAGTCCAATCGCGAAAAGGTTTTCACCGCCGCCGATCTCGTCGGCGTGAAACCGATCGTCGCGATCTCCGGACTTCCCGGATTCAAGGCCTCCGAGCAGCCGGCGCTGGCGCGCGACAAGGTGCGCCAGGTCGGCGAGCTCGTCGCGATGTGCCTGGGACGCACGCGCGCGGAGGCCGAGGACATCGCCGAGAGCGTCGCCGTCGATTTCCAGGAACTGCCCGCCGTTCACGACATGCTGGCGGCGCGCCGGCCCGAGTCGGCGCTGTTGCACGAACATTGGGGCGACAACGTCTTTTTGGAGACCTTTGTCGAGGTCAATATGGAGGCGGCGTTCGACGCGCCCATCCGCATCGCCAAGGAGATCTCGACCTCGCGCCAGAGCATGGCCCCGATGGAAGGGCGCGGCACGGTCGCGACCTGGGACAGTCGCAAGGAGCAGCTCGTGCTCTACACCGGCAGCCAGATGCCCCATATCGTGCGCAGCGGCCTTGCCGAATGTCTGGGGTTGCCGGAGGCGCAGGTGCGCATCGTGTCGCCCGACGTCGGCGGCGGATTCGGATACAAGGGGATCCTGCTTCCCGAAGACATCTGCCTCGGCTGGCTCGCCATGCGGTGCGGCCATCCCGTGCGTTGGATCGAGGATCGCCGCGAGCATCTGACCGCGGGCGCGAACTGCCGGGAGCATCACTATCGCATCACCGTTTACGCCGATCGCGACGGCAAGCTGCGAGGCGTCGACTGCGAGGCGACCGTCGATTCCGGGGCCTATTCGTCCTATCCGTTTTCGGCTTGTCTCGAGGCGGCGCAGGTCGCGAGCATTCTTCCCGGCCCCTACGATTTTCCCTCCTATCGCTGCCGCACCTGGTCGGTGGCGACCAACAAGTGCCCGATCCTGCCCTATCGCGGGGTGGCGCGCACGGGGGTCTGCTTCGCGCTCGAATTGATGCTCGACGCGGTCGCGCGCGAAGCGGGAATCGAACCCCATGAAGTCAGGCGCATCAATCTCGTGCGTCCCGAGCAGATGCCGTTCGACAACATCACGCGCAAGCATTTCGACAGCGGCGACTACCCTGAAGCTCTGCGGCGCGCGCTCGCGGCGATCGACCTGCCGGCCATTCGCGAGCGGCAAAAACGGGGAGAGCCCGACGGGCGGCGGATCGGCGTCGGTCTCGGCGTCTATTGCGAACAGGGCGCGCATGGCACCTCCGTCTACGCCGGCTGGGGCATCCCGATGGTGCCGGGCCACGAACAGGCGACGGCGCGCCTGACGCCGGACGGCGGGCTGGAGTTGCGGGTCGGCGTTCATTCGCACGGCCAGAGCATGGAGACGACGCTCGCCCAGGTCGCTCACGAGATTCTCGGCGTCGACGTCGCCAAGATCAAGCTGGTGCATGGCGATACGGAATATACGCCCTACTCGACGGGAACCTGGGGCTCGCGGTCCGCGGTGATGGCCGGCGGAGCGGTCGCGACAGCGTGCAAGGAGATCGCGCGCCGCGCCGAGGCGATCGGCGCGCATCTGCTTCAGGCCGATCCCGCCGCCGTCAAATTCTTCGACGGCGCCGCGCGAACGGCGACGGGAAGCGTCAGCATCCAGGAAATCGCCCGCACGTGGTATCGGCGTCCGCAAGACCTGCCGCCGACAGTCGATCCGCGCGGCCTCGAGGCGACGATCGGATACAAGCCGGCGCGCAACTCCGGCACCTTCAGCTACGCCGTCCATATCGCGACCGTCGCCGTCGATGGGGAATTGGGAGACGTCGAAATTCTCGATTATGTCATCGTCGAGGACGCGGGCAAGCTGCTCAATCCGCTGGTCGCCGACGGGCAGATCTATGGCGGTCTGGCGCAGGGGATCGGCACCGCCCTCTATGAGGAAATGCGGTTCGACAGTTCCGGCCAGCCGCTCGCGTCGACCTTCGCCGATTACATCCTGCCCGGGGCGACAGAGACGCCAGCGCCGCGTCTCGAGCACATGGAGACGCTGTCTCCCTATACGGAGTTTGGCGTGAAGGGCCTCGGCGAGGGCGGCGCCATCGCGCCGCCGGCGGCGATCGGCAACGCGATCAACGACGCGTTGCGAGCCTTCGGCGCCGAAGTCTTGCACTCGCCGATGACGCCGCGCCGCATTCTCGAGGCGATCGAAAGCGCCAGGCGATCCCAAGCGGGAGCGACTTCGTGAAGCCGGTCGATTTCGCCTATGCCCGTCCCGCTACGCTTCAGGCGGCCGTTGAGCTGCTGCAAGACGAGTCCCGAGGCGCCAAGATCATCGCGGGCGGCCAGTCGCTCGGGCCGATGCTCAACATGCGTCTCGTGCGCCCGAGTCTGCTCGTCGACATCACCGGCCTCGAGGAATTGCGGCGCATCGAGGAGCGCGACGACGCGATCGCGATCGGCGCATGCGTGACGCATAGCGACATCGAGGACGGCCGCGTCGCCGACGCGACGGGAGGCGCGCTGTCGACTGTCGCGAGCGGCATCGCCTATCGCGCGGTGCGCAACCGCGGCACGATCGGCGGCAGCCTGACCCATGCCGATCCCGCCGCCGACTGGATCGCGATCCTCTCGGCGCTGGGCGCCGAGGTCGAATTGCGCGGCGCCACAGGCGTTCGCATCGTCGCCGTCCAGGATTATATCCTCGGCGCGCTCGAACCCGATATCCGTCCCGGCGAGCTTCTCACGTCCGTGCGCGTTCCCAGGCTCGGCCCGAAGGCTCGTTGGGGTTATTTCAAAGCCTGCCGCAAGCCTGGCGAGCTCGCGCATGCGATCGGCGCCGTGGCGATCGACGGCGAACGCGGCCTGGTCCGCGCCGTGATCGGCGCGACGGAGGCCAAGCCCATCGTCGTCGCGGACGCGCGGGCGCTGATCGGCGAAGCCGGCGTCGGCGGGTTGGACGAAGGCGCCGCCGACGCCCTGATGATTCGCGCCGGTCTTGCGGACCCGATCGACCGGCGCACCCATTGCGTCGCGCTTCGGCGCGCCGTCGAACGAGCGCGACTCTCATGACCGTCGTCACCCTGACCGTCAACGGTCGGCGGCTCAGCGCCGATATCGAGCCGCGCACCAATCTCGCCGATTTCCTGCGCGAGGCGCATGATCTCACCGGCACGCATGTCGGCTGCGAGCACGGCGTCTGCGGCGCCTGCACGCTGCTTGTCGACGGCGTTCCCGCTCGTTCGTGCATCACCCTGGCTGCGGCCTGCGAGGGGGCCGAGATCACCACGATCGAAGGGCTCGACGACGACGAGATCGCCGCCGAATTGCGCGACGCGTTCAAGCGGGAACATGCGCTGCAATGCGGCTACTGCACGCCGGGCATGATGGTTTCGGCCCGGGATGTCGTCCTGCGCCTCGAGGCGCCGAACGAGCGCGACATCCGCGTGGCGATGAGCGGCAATCTCTGTCGCTGCACCGGCTATGTCGGGATTATCCGCGCCACCCAGAGCGTCTTGGAGGCCCGCCGCGCGCGCGGGATCGCCGCCGTGCGCGACGGCGGGCGCAAGCGCCTCGGCCCCGCGGGGTCCGGCAACGCCGCCGCGTCGACGCCGAGCGGACGTCCCCCGCGCGAGCCGGCAAAGAGCGAGGTCGCCGAACCCACGCCCCCCGCGCGGAAATCGCTTCGCGCCGGCTGGACGCCGCGGTCGACGCTCAGTCAAAGCTTCACGGTCGCTCACCCTCCGCAGGAGGTCTGGGACTATTTCGGCCGCGTCGCCGAGGTTGCGAGCTGCCTGCCGGGCGTCGCCCTCGAGGGCGACCCGAAGGACGGACAGGTCGCAGGCCGCATCCGCGTCAAGGTCGGGCCGATCGTGGCGGAGTTTCACGGCCTCGCAGAGATCGCGCGCGACGAGGCGGCGCGCACCGGCGAGATCGTGGGTTCGGGCAAGGACGCGCGCAGCAATTCTCAGACGATGGGCGCGGTCCGCTATTCCGTCTTGCCCGGCCCCGCGGCCGGAACGACGAAGGTCGATCTCGCGATCGGCTATACCCTGACCGGCGTTCTCGCCCAATTCGGCCGCAGCGGTCTGGTCCAGGATGTCGCGAGCCGCTTGATCGCCGCCTTCGCGAGCAATTTGGAGCAGCGCTTGTCGCGCGCCGCGGCAGGCGAGGCGCCGCCGCCCGCGGCGGAGGCCGGCGAATTCAACGCCGGGTCTCTGGCATTCTCGGTCCTGATCGGCCGGGTCCGACAATTCTTTTCGACGCTGTTCGGCCGACGCTCGGCATGACGGCTGACCGCGGCCGGTTCACGAAAGCGGCATGGTCGAGCCAAAATTTGCGTCGTGACTTGCCCAAAAATCATGCACTATGTGGTGGCGTCAAATTCCGGATCCGAAACCGCCCGAATGAGCAAATTTACGGAAATCTTCGATCGTAGCCGCACGCCGCTCTACGTCCAGGTGGCGGCGGTGATGCGACAGCGCATCGACTCCGGTCAATGGGCCGAGGGCGAGAAGATCTCCACGCTGGAGGAGCTCGAGAAGGAGTTCGCCGTCGCGCGCGTGACGATCCGCCAAGGCATCGAGCTGCTGCGCAACGAAGGACTGCTCGACGCCCAGCAGGGACGGGGCACCTTCGTCTCCGGCAAATCGAAGAAGCATCGCTGGCTGAATTTGGCCACGGACTTCGATTCGCTCGTCGAGTCGATCCGGGGCAACGTCCTCAAGCGCGTTCAAATCGACGAGAACGCCTCGCCGCCCGCCCTGGGCGAAGGCGAGGGCCGGCCGGCTGACTCCTATGTCTTCCTGAGAAGCGTCCAGTATAACGACGGCGAGCCTTTTTCGGTCGTCAACCTTCACCTCGACCGCAGCATTTACGCGCGCGACGCCAAGCGTTTCACCCGCACCGCCGCGCTGCCCGAAATCGCCGAGATGGACGACGTCGTCATTGCGCACGCCAACCAGACCCTGACGATCGGCGTCGCCGACACCGAGACCGCCGAACTCCTCAAGATCGGGCTCGGCGAACCGACCGCAGATTGTCACTTGGTGTTGATCGACGGCGATGGAATCGCGATTTACGTCGCCGACATCCACTACATCAAGGACTGCTTCGCGCTGCGCTCCGACCTGCTGGCGACGCGCGACGCGAGGCGATCCGTCAAGCGGCAAACGCGCAAATCGAACGGCTCGCCCCGCGCCCATGGCGAAGCGGGGTGATAGACGGCGCTCAACTGCGCTGAGGCGCTCGCCCCTAAGCGGATCAAATCGAACATTTGGCGCCCGCGCCGGACGGCGGATGATTTTGTCGGGCTCTGCAGTCCAAGCAAAGGGCTTGGATTGCTGATCATGCTCTTCGAGGAAACGGTTGGTCGCGGCTTGGAGGTCGGCCACGGATCAAGAGACGCTTCGCTGCGGTCGGCGCTTTGTCAGGGTTGCGAAGAAGCCCTCCTACGCTGCCCTTATCGACGAAAAACGGGCGGCTAGATGCGCCACCCCTTCCAAGTGTTGTCCCGGCCCCGCAAGTTTCGGCGCGAATCCTCGGCGGCCAAGCTTGGGCTGCCCTACGTCCTGCGGCGCCCTTGTCTGAAACTATCGGCCACTCTCGTCCGCTCGTATTGAGGCGGCTCAAACCCGGCCGCCCGCCGAATTGGCGGCAATTTCGTTTGGGATCTGAGTGCGGCCTCGGCCGCCGTTACCCTGCGCGCCACCCGGCGAAAAAACGGATTTCCGTCCGGCTCGAATTTTTGTTCTCCCACGGGCTGCCCGGCGCGATATAGGCCGTCTTGGCTCCTACCGCCCCGATCCAGTCTTGCACGGCCTTGGCCACGAACTCCGGGCCATTGTCCGAACGGATGTGTTCGGGGACGCCGCGAAGGAGGAACAGATCCGACAAGACGTCGATCACGTCGGCGGACTTCAGCCTTCGGTCGATCCGGATCGCCAGGCATTCGTGCGTGAACTCGTCGATCACGTTCAGCATCCGATACTTCCTCCCTTCGTGCGTGCGATCCTCGACGAAGTCGTAGGACCAGACGTGGTTTCGACGCTCGGCACGCAGACGCAGGCACGATCCGTCCGCCAGCCAAAGCCGGCCTCTCTTGGGTTGCCTTTGCGGGACTTTTAGCCCCTCGCGCCGCCAGATCCGCTCGACCCGCTTGTCGTTGACGACCCAACCCGCGCCCGCGCGCAACAGCTCCGCGATCTTCCGATAGCCATACCGGCCATACTGGCGGGCCAGTTCGACGATGTCGGCGGTCAACCGCTCTTCGTCGTCCCGCCCCTTGGGAACGCGCCGTTGCGTCGATCGGTGCTGTCCGAGCACCCGGCATGGCTTTGTCACGTTGTCGAACGAAGAACGCGACAAGGCTGCGGCTCGTGTATTTTCAAGCGGCCGCGACCGCCTCGCGCCACGTGTTCATCGCCGCCGCGCGGAAGGTGCGGTGCGGTTGGGCGGATACGAGGTGGCGTTGGACGTTGAAAATGTTGTAGACGGCGGCGTGAGCGGAGAGAAACTTCTGCGCTGAGCCCGGGCTCTTGAAGCGTTGCATCTTGCGCACCCTTCGTCGGGTCGGCTGATGCGAATTCTCGGCCCGATTGTTCTTCCACCGACCGCGCTCATGGCGGCTCTCGATCCCGAGTTCGCGGGCTGCCGCGCCGTACGACCGCAAGTCATCCGTGATCAACCGATCGGGAACGAAGCCGTATTTCTTCAGAAGTTTGCGCATCAGTTTCAGCGCGGCATGCTTGTCCCGCCGGGACTGGACCAACACATCGAGGACCTCGCCTTCGGCGACGACGGCGCGCCATAGATAGACCATGCGGCCATCGATTTTCAGATCGACCTCGTCGAGACGCCAAGTCGCGTGAGGCTTCGGGCGGCGTTTGCGCAAGCCCGCTGCGATCATCGGCCCGAAATGGTTCACCCAGCGCCGGACTGTCTCGTAAGAGACCGTAATCCCGCGTTCCGCCAGCAAATCTTCGACGTCGCGGAAGCTCAGGGTGAATCGGAGATAGAGCCAAATCGACTGCTGAATGATCTCAGGCGGGAACCGGTACCCTTTGTAGCTGATTTTCCTCATCCCCTTGGCTACTGGACCGCCAGAGGGACCGCAAGCCCGAAACGCCGTGACAATGCCGTTGCTCTAGCTGCACGAAAAACGACATTTCGTCGTATAAATTGTAAAGCGCCTTCCAAAGCGCCGTGAGGCGCTGCTGACCGTCGAGCAAGTGTTCGGTGCAACGTTCAACTGGTGCGGGCGACCCGGCAAGCGGCCTCGTTACGAAAGTTCGTTGGCGCCAATTTCCAGAACGAGTGTTGAACCGATTGGAAGGTCACGAAGAATCGAGTCGATCAATGCGGAAACGTTGTCGTAGTCCCAAGCCTCAAATCGTTGGAAGCGTGGCAGTCGCAGCTGGCCACTTCGAATGCGGTTGAACCAAGCCTCGACGCTACGATCACGTGCTTCCATATTGCGGCTCCCCGTCGATGACGTCACAAGAAGTCACAAATGATGACGTCGATCCCGAACGATAGCCCGGAACATTCCTAAAGTCGTCAGTCGCTCCGTTTTGCAAAAGGTGGGCTCGGGCCTGCGCTCGCTTGCCGCGCCGGCCGTCGATATCACGTCCCATTTTGCCGAGTTGGTTCTCGCCACTCCTGGCGTGGCCGCGAAGCTTGAGCGACGCCGCATCAAGGAGAGCAGCGACCGCGGACGCGCCGACGCGAAGCCAAGGCGTGAAACGGCGCGGGGTCCCAATGCCGATCGGGGGGCAGCGTCGTTCAGGAAGCCGCCCCGAATCATTCCCTGCGCCAGAACCGCTTTCCGAGGCCTTGCCGAGCCTTTTTCCGGACGCTCATCGAGTCACGGCGTACCAGACGACGCCGTCGGTGATTCGCTCCACGACGACCTCGTTTCGCAGCAGAAGATAATTGATGTGCGCGAGGCTCTCACCCGTCGCGAGTTCGAGCAAGCTGGGATCGGAGGCTATTTTCCGAGCAAAGAGAACGCCAAAGCCGTCGATCGCCCGGCGCGGTCGGCGCAAGAGGTCGGTCAGGCGCGCCAGCGCTTCGCCATGGCCGTCCGCGAGCTGACCGAGCCGGCGGTGCAGACCGAGAAATGGCGCATTGTGGCCGGGCAGCACAAGAACGTCGTCCGGCGCCTGACGCTTTATTTTTTCGATCGAGAACAGCCAATCGCCCAGCGGATCGCCGCCGGGTTCGATCGGGAGCACCGAGACGTTGGAGGAAATGCTCGGCAAAATCTGATCTCCCGAGATGAAGAGCTTCAATTCCGCGCAATACAGGCAAGCATGTTCGGGCGAGTGGCCGCCACCCGTTATCACGCGCCAATCGCGGCCGCCGATGCGCAGGACGTCGTCGTCCTGAAGCCGGCGATAGCTCCGAGGCATCTGATAGATCATTTCGCCATACCGGCCGTGTCGAGCGCAATACGTTTCTATGTCCTCCTCACTCCAGCCGGCCGCGCGATAAAAGCGGATATTCTCGATGGGCGGCTCCCGGCCCGCCTCGGCCTGCATCGCGCGGCCGTGGAAATACTCGCGCTCCGACATCCACAGGTCGCACGAGAATTTGCGCGTCAGCCAGCCGGCCAATCCGAGGTGATCGGCATGCATGTGGGAGACGATCACGCGCGATATCGCGGCGCCGCCGAGGGGGCCGGACCCGTTCAGAAGGCTGCGCCAGACTTCGATCGTTTCGGGCGTCTTCAATCCCGCGTCGACAATCGACCAGGAGTTCGAGGATGGATCGTCTCGGATCGCCCAAAGATTGGCGTGATCGAGCTGAAACGGCATCGGCATGCGAATCCACACGACCCCCGGAGCCACTTCCCGCGTCTCGCCGATCGCGGGCGTCGGGCCGGAGAGAAACTCGCAATGGGCGTTCATGACGCGGCGCGCTCCCGAAGCGCCCGATATCTTCGATCCTCGTCCCGCCGCCATCCGCCGAGCGGGACAGGGGCTCGCGTTCGCACGGCGGCTTTCGCGGCGCCGGCTGCGGAGGTCTTCACGGCGATGCGTTCGATGGCCACGCCTAATCGACGCAGACGAAGCTGAAGTCGGTGATCCGCCCCTCGCGCTCGCGCGCAAATTCGACGCGCACGCGCTTGCCCGGAGCGATCCGGCGCATGGCCGCTTCGTAGTTCGACAGGTCGAGACCGTCGACGTAGTTGGCGATCGCGGAGTCGGTTCCGTCCAGGCGAACAAATGCGATCGCGACGGGCGGCTTGCGCTTGCCTTCGAAGCCGCGCACGACGATCGTCGAAGCCTCGACGACCCCTTCATGCCCCGCCTCGACCCAGGAATCGCATTTCTCGAAGCTGCGCTCGCAATAGGACCGCGGCGGCAAATACGTCAGGGCGGACTTGGAACATCGGGTCGCCAGAATTTTCCCTTCCTTCAATCCCGCCATGAAACGCCCAGCCACCTCGCCGAGCGCGTAATCATAGCGAAGCGTGACGGTCTCGGCGATCGCGTCGCGCACGTCCGAAGTCTTCAACTCGCTCATCTCGTTTCTCCTGATCGCTGATCTCCGCGCGGCTCGTCGCCGAAAACAATGCAATTGTAGAATTGCGCGATGCCGCCGACGGCGGAGGACAGCGCGTTCTTCACGTTCTTGACCTGCATCTCTCCCGCCTTGCCCCTGACCTGGTTCGCCGCGTCGATGGCGCGCACCAGACCGGTGACCGCGATCGGATTGGTGCACAGGGTGCCGCCGGAGGGATTCACGGCCACCGCGCCGCCTTCCATGTTCCAATATCCTTCGCGCTCGAGACGCAGCGCCGTCCCGGGAGCGCAAAATCCCAGACGCTCGAGCTGGAGCGGCGTCATGACCGTATAGGGGTCGTAAAACTCGGTCGCCTGGATTTCCGTGAGCGGGTCGCGGATTCCCGCGGCGCGGAAGCACGCGCGCGCCGCGACCCCCGCCAAGGTGAAGTCGGTGTAATCGAAGTCCGTGCTCGGGGTCATGCGGTCGCCGACCCAGTAGGTCGTCGTTCGGCTCGCCACGCCGTTGATGAAGGCGGGCCGAGAAGAAAAGCGCCTGGCCATCTCCATGTCGCCCACGATCATCGCCGCGCTGCCCGACGATCGCGGACAGATATCGTAGAGCCTGAGCGGATAGCTGATCATCCTCGACGCCATCACGTCGTCGACGGTGATGGCGCCCTTCAGATGCGCGTACGGATTCTTCAAGGCGTTGCGCCGAGCGCGAACGGCGACCCGCGCCAGGTCCTCTTGTGTGAAGCCGTAGCGCTGCATGTAGCTCGTCGTCCACAGCGCGACGGTCGTATTGGTCGAGAGCGGCATGTCGCGCTCGTAAAAGGCGTCGAAGATGAGATTGAGGACGTTTTGGGCGTCCGGCGTCTCCGCGATCCTTTCCGCGCCGACGATCAGCGCCGAGCGGTGAAGACCCGAGCGCACCAGATTATAGGCGGCCTGCACCGCCGACCCGCCCGTGGCCCCGCCGGTATGCACGCGCATCATCGGCTTGCCGGCGCCGAAGATATAGTCGATCGACCATCGGTCCGCGTCGGCGACGCCCATGAAGTGCGTCGGCGCCAGCGAGAATACGATCGCGTCGATGTCGTCGGGGGTCATCCCCGCGTCGTCCAGCGCCCCTGCGGCGGCGATCTGCGCTTGTTCGGCGAAGTTGACCTCGGGATGATGGGTCTTGAAGGGCGTCTGGAAGGCCCCCAGAACCGCGACGGTCTCGCTCACTGCGCCCCTCCTGCCGTTTCGAAGGCCATGACGACATTGCCTTGCTGGGCATAGCCGTGGCAGCCATGCGCGACGGCTCGCCGAACGCCCTCGACCTGAACGTCGCCCGCCTGCCCCGCCACTTGCAGCACCGCTTCCGCGGCGTTCACGAGTCCGGCGCAAAACAGCGGATTCTGGGCGAAGCTGCCGCCCGACGGCGAGATGCTGTCGGGGCGTCCGATCCCGAACGCGCGCGCGTAAGCGGCCTCATGGTAGCCGGTCGGCGCCTCGATTTCGATCACGTCGAGATCCGCGGCGCCCTTCCAACCCGACTGCCTCAAGGCGCTGGACCAAGCCGCGCGGGCGGAGGCCATCGACCGCAATCGCTTGGCGTCGAGACGGTAGGCGTCGCTCGCCCAGCCGACGCCGGCAATGCGCGCCAACGGCTTGCACGCGCGGTTCGCGCGCACGAACGCCTCGGTCGCGAGCACGAGGGCGACCGCGCCGTCGGAGTAGGGTGCCCGATGCGCGCTGCGCAACGGCGTCGCTTCGAAGGGGGACCGGCTCACCTCCTCCGCGGTGGGAGCGGGAAGCCGGAGCCCGCGGCGGTTTCTCGACGCGCGACGGTACGCGGCGGCGACCCGCGTCGCCACTTCGGCTTCGCCGACGCCAAATTCTTCGCTGACCGCCTGAGCGAACAAAGCATCCGCGGCGAGCGCGCCGATGCCGAGCGGGCGCGTGTAGAACGGATCCCCGCGCAGGCGCATCACCGCCTCGACATCGGATTTGGAGCTCTTGCACCAACTCGCCACCAGCCCGAGTTGCGACTCGCCGGAAAGGAACCGCGCGTAGGCCAAGGCGAGAGCGGACGCCCCCGAATCCGTCACCTTGATCTCGTCGACGCCGTAGCCGCCCGCCGGAGCGCTCATCAGCATGCTCGAAATCGGACGTCCGTCGAGTTCGTCGCATGCGCCGATCGTCAGACTGTCGAGCTGGCGGCGCGTCACTCCCGCCGCGTCGAGCGCGCCCTTGGCGGTCGCGTAGGCCATCTCCTCGAGACGAAGATGCCGCACGTTCGCCGCCGCCGGATGCAGAGCGACGCCTATGACGAAAATTCCCATCGTCCTCCCCGTCGTTTCGCTCAAGTAACCGAATGGTAACATGCCTTGACGATGTGGTTACGCTATTATATGAACCAGTCCGATGCAATAGCGCTCAGGGCCATTTATGGCGGCGGCAAGAAAGAAATTGGGGAGGCGCACGGTCGCAGCGAGCCGCAACTGGGGCGACGCTTTGCCCACCCGCTCCGAGGCCGCCGGCATCAAGCGGGCCTCGATCGTTCGCGCGGCAGCGCAGTGCTTCAATCGCGCTGGATTTCACGGCACTTCCATGGACGACATCGCCGAGCGTTTGGGCGTCACCAAAGCGGCGATGTATCGCTATGTCAGCAACAAGCACGAGCTTCTGTTCGCAAGCTTCAACCTCGCAATGGATGCGAGCTTCGCCAGCCTCGATCGCGCGGATGCGCAAGGCAAGACGGGCCTGGAGAAGTTGCGTATCGCCATAAGCGGCTATTTGGCCGACCTGATCGGCGTGCTCGGCCATCCCGTCGTCCTGCTCGAGGAGAACGCTTTGCTGCCGGCCCAATCTCGTGCGATCATTCGGCGTCGCGACGAAGCCGAGAAACGTTATCGCGGGCTCATCGAGGAAGGAATTCGCGACGGCAGCATCACGCCCTGCAATCCCAAGCTCGCCGTGTTCGCACTGATGGGCGCGATGAACTGGGTTCCCAAATGGTACCGACCCGACGGGGAGTGGTCCGCTGAGGAAATCGTCGATTCCCTCGTCGAGTTGGTTACGCGCGGCGTCGCGGCGCGACCCGGCAAGCTCAGGAAGACATGAGACGTCGCAGATGCGCGGCGCCGACTGCAATACCGACCAAGGGAGGAGCGCATGAAGGTGACGAACAAGTTGCGGCTCGCGGCCGCGTCTGCGGCGTTTGGATTAGGCTTTGCATGGGCGGCCGGCGACGCGTGCGCACAGGGCGTGACCGACACGTCGATCAAGATCGGCGCCTACGACGCGCTCACCGGTCCCATCCCGCTCACCGGCAAGCAGATGGCGGCCGGCTGGCAGGCGGCCGTGCAGGCGATCAACGAAGCGGGCGGCATAAACGGCCGCAAGATCGAACTTCTGGTCGAGGACGACGGATACGAGCCGTCGCGCGCGATGGCCGCCGTGCGCAAGCTGGTCGATCGCGATCAGGTCTTTCTCATGACGGGCCTCGGCACGCCGAGCACGGTCGTCGCGGCCAAATACCTCGAAGGGGTCGGCGTGCCTCTGCTCTTTCCGATGGGCGCCAGTTCCACGCAGTTGAACGCGGCGGGGCTGAAACAGCTCTTCATGATCCATCCCGCCTACATGACGCAGGCTCAGATCGTAATCGGGTGGATGATCGACCACGCGGACGTCAAGAAGCCCTGCCTCATCTACCAGGAGGATCCCGCGGGCGAGGATCATCTGGCCGGCGCGAAACTGGCCGTCGCGGCGCGGGGAATGCAGCTCGCCGCCGCCGAGGCCTTCGAGCGCGGGGCCACCGATTTTTCGGCGCAGGTGCTCAAGGCGAAGGGCGCGGGCTGCGACCTGATCTACACGGCGGCGACCCTCGAGGCCGCGGCGCGGATGGTCACGGCGGCCGATCGCATCGGCTTCAAACCGAAATTCGCCGGCTTTACGACGCAGGCGGACGCTACCCTGATGAAGTTGCTCGGACCGCTCGCCGAAGGCTTCTACGCGGCGGACATCCTCCCGCAGCCGGACGCCGACGATCCCGCGGTGAAGTCGTTCCTCGCCAACCTGAAAAAGGCGTCGCCGGACATAGAGCCGACCTTCTTCACCACCTATGCTTACGCCGCGATGCTGTTGATCGGCGACGCCATCAAGGACGCCGGCGACAAGCCGACGCGGGAGAAGGTCGTCGCGGCGCTCGAGCAATGGAACCCGAAGGCGTCGCCGCTGATGGGCCCCGTTTCGTTCTCCAAGGACGACCACGACGGCAAGCGCACGCTCTACATGATCCAGGTCGACGGCGGAAAGTGGAAGAAGGTCTCCGACTGGATCGGGGCGAAGTGACGCGATAACGCCTCGCGGGGGCGCGCAGCGATGGATCAGGCGGTCATCAACGGCCTGGCGGAGGGGAGCGTCTATGCTCTCCTCGCTCTGGGGCTCATATTCATCAACCGTATCACGCAAGTCGCGACCTTCGCGCATGGCGAGGTGGCGGCTTTCGCGGCGTTCGTCGGCTATACCGTCTTCGCGAGCGCTCATGCGCCCTTCCTCGTCGCGGTCGCGTGCAGCATTCTGGCCGGCGGGCTTCTCGGCTATTTCATCGAACGGATCGTCATTCGGCGCGTGCAGGCGAGCGGGCTGCTCGCCACGATCATCGTGACGCTCGGACTCTATTTCGTTCTGCACAACGCCATCGTGGCGATCTGGGGACCGGAGGTGCGAACCTTTCCGGCCATCTTCGGAGACAGCACGCTTCGGTTCGGCGGCGTCGCCGTTTCTTCGCAGAACCTGGGCGTTATCGGCGCCGCTTTGGCGATCGCGCTCGCGCTCGCCGCCTATCTGCAATGGACGCGGACGGGGCTCGCCTTGCGTGCGATCCCGCAGAACCGCTTCGGCGCCGCGATCATCGGTCTGAACCTGCCGCGCCTCAATGCGATCGCGTGGATCATCGGGTCTTCCGTCGGCGCCATGGCCGGGGTGCTCATCGCGCCGCTGACGTTTCTCAACTCCAACATGATGGGCGCGCCGCTCATCAAAGCGTTCGCGGTCGCGGCGCTCGGAGGGCTCGACAGCCTGGTCGGCGCCTTTGTCGGCGGCCTGCTCCTCGGCGTGACCGAGAACGTGATGGTCGTCTTCATTCCAACCTACCTCAAGGACAGCATCGCCTTCTTTTTTGTCTTCGCCGTGCTGATGGCTCAGCCGAAGGGATTGTTCCGCAAACCGCGCATGGAGAAGGTGTGAACCGGAAACTGGTCTTCGGCCTGGCGACGCTGTTGGCCGCCGCGGCGATCCCGCTCGGCGTGAGCAGCTATTGGGTCTATCTGTTCACGCTGATGGGCGCGTACGGCGTGGTCGCGCTCGGACTGAATCTGCTCACGGGTTTGAGCGGGCAGATTTCGCTGGGCCACGCCGGCTTCTTCGCCATCGGCGCCTATGTGTCAGGCGTGTTGACCACAAATTTCGGCGTGCCGTTCCCGCTCGCGGCTGTCCTGGCGGTGGCGGCGGGTTGGCTCTGCGGCCTCCTCGTCGGCATTCCCGCCGTCCGCCTTCAGGGGCTCTATCTCGCAATCGCGACGCTGGCCTTCGGCATCGGGGTCGAGCGGGCCGTGTACACCTTCAAGGGCGTGACGGGCGGGCCCTATGGCTTGATGGTCAACGCGCCCACGGCGCTCGGCCTGGCGGCCGACACGCCGCTCAAGCTTTACTACATCGTTTTCGCCGCCGCCGCCGCGAGCGTTCTGTTCGTTTCCAATATCGTGCGATCGGGCCAAGGCCGAATGTTGGTGGCCATGCGCGACAGCGAGCTCGCGGCCGCCTCCGCCGGCGTCAACGTCGCGCGGCTGAAAATGCTCGTCTTCGCCGCCAGCGCCGCGCTCGCCGCGCTCGGCGGCGTTCTCTACGCCCCGGCGATCGGTTTCATCAGCGTCGAGCAATTCACGCTCTGGCTGTCGATCACCTTCATATCGATGATCGTCGTCGGCGGGCTCGGCTCGATCACCGGATCGTTCCTGGGAGCGGCGTTCGTGGTCCTCGTGCCGGAGCTCCTGCGCAGCTTCGGCGCCTACTACCAGATCATCTACGGACTTGCGATGATCTTGGTTTTCGTATTTTGGCCGACCGGTCTCGTGGGACTCCTGAAGCTGATCGGCGGGCGGGTGGGGGGCGTTCCGGCGTCGCCGGGCCTGGCGACATTTGGGAAATCTGGAGGGAACACATGAGGGTGTACCCGATACGCGAACGCGTGTTCGGACGTCTCGCGGCGGACAAGGCGGCGGAGCACGGGGACCGGCCATTCATTTTCTTTCAGGATCGGACGGTCTCGTATCGCGAGCTCGATTTGCTCTCGAACCGGCTCGCCAACGGGCTTGCGAGTCTCGGCGTCGGACGATCCTCGCATGTCGCGCTGATGATCGAAAACAAGCCGGAGATCATCCTGCTGTACTTCGCCCTGGGCAAACTCGGGGCGGTTTCGGTTCCCATCAACACCGCGGCGAAGGGCGAGCTTCTCGGCTATTACCTCGCCCAGTCGAATTCCGAGTTCGTGATCGCCGACGGCGGGCTCGCCGAGCGCGTCGCCGCGGTGGCGGCGAAGGCCCCCGAGATCAAGCATGTCGTTTCGATCGGCGAAACCAACGCTGCGGGCGCGTCGAGCGCGGCGCCCGTCGTCGCGGCATCGGACTACGCCAGACTGCTCGAGGCGCCGGCCACGCCCAGGGACGAAGACGTGCGCTTCAACGACTTGCATTCGTTGATCTACACCTCGGGTACGACGGGGCCGTCAAAGGGCAACATGTCGACCCACTGCCACGCGCTCAGCTGCGGTTATGAGTTGGCGGAGAATTACGGCTACAATCCCGACGACATCCTGTACGTCTGCCTGCCGATCTTCCACGGAAACGCGTGGCTATGCAGCGTTCTGCCCGCCTTCGTCGCCGACGCCGCGGTCGCGATCTCGCCGCACTTCTCCGCGTCCAATTTCTGGGACGACATTCGCCGCTATCGCGTCACGCAATTCAACGCGCTCGGCGCCATGACGAATTTCATTTGGAGCCGGCCGCCCGACCCGCGCGACCGCGACCACAACGTGCGGCAAGTCATGGTGGTGCCGACTCCAAAGCAATTCTTTCATGAGTTCCAGGAAAGATTCGGCGTCGTCTTCACCTCGGTCTACGCGCTCACCGATTGCGGGATGGTGACCGTGCGCGGGCCAAAGGATCCGCCGGAGAAGTGGGCGTCCGCCGGAAAAGCGTGCGAACAGGCCGAGGTCCGCGTCGTCGACGACGACGACTTCGAGACCCCGTGCGGCGTGACCGGCGAGATCGTGGTGCGCAACAAGACGCCGTGGCTGTACGCGCAGGGTTATTACAACATGCCCGAAGCGACGGCGGACGCCCGGCGCAATCTCTGGTTCCATACCGGCGATCGCGGCTATCTCGACGAGGACGGCTACGTCTATTTCGTCGACCGCAAGAAGGACGCGATACGGCGCCGCGGCGAAAACATCTCTTCCTATGAAGTCGAGCAGATCATTCTCAAACATCCGGCCGTGCTCGACGTCGCCGCGTTTCCGGTGGCGTCCGAGCATAGCGAGGACGAGGTGATGGTCAGCGTCGTTCCGCGCGAGGGCGCTCGCCTGACGGAGGCGGCCGTCGTCGAGCATTGCCGGGACAACATGGCGTATTTCATGGTCCCCCGATTTGTCGAGATCGTAGCCGAATTGCCGAAGACGATGACCGAGAAGGTCGAGAAATACAAACTGAAGGAGAGCGCCGAGGCCCGCTTCGCCCAAATCTGGGACCGTGAAAAAGCGGGCATCGTCATTAAGCGATGAGCGAGACACCCCTCCTTCGCGCCGAGCGGATTTCGATGCAGTTCGAGGGCCTGCGCGCCTTGGACGCCGTCAGCATCGAACTGAACGCGCGGCAGATCGTCGGCCTGATCGGGCCGAACGGTTCGGGCAAGTCGACGCTCATCAACATCCTCTCGCGCGTCTATCATCCGAGCGCGGGCCGCATCGTCTTCGACGGCCGCGACATTACGGATGCGGCGCAACACCGGGCCGCCGCGCTCGGGATCTCGCGCACGTTTCAGAATGTCCGCCTGTTCGCGACGATGACGGTGCGGGACAATCTCGCGGTCGGCGGCACGCCGACGCTCAAGTCCGGACTGCTCAGCGCAGGCCTCGCTTTGCCCGCGACGCGGCGCGAGGAGCGCGCGATCGCCGCAAAGGCCGAGGGCGTCGCCGACCTTCTCGGCCTTGCGCCCTATCTGCCGCGCATCGCCGGCGATCTGCCGTACGGGCTGCAGAAACTGGTCGAGCTCGGACGGGCGCTGATGCCCGATCCGTCGGTGATCCTGCTGGACGAACCGGTCGCGGGAATGAACCCGGGCGACAAGCAGACGCTGATCGCGGCGTTGTCGCGGATCCGGCAGAGCCGGAACGTCGCCTTCCTGCTGGTCGAGCACGACATCGGCTTCGTCATGGCCCTGACCGAATACCTCTACGTGCTCGACTTCGGAAAGGTGATCGCCGAAGGCCCGCCCGAGCAGGTCAAAGCCGATCCAAAGGTCATCGCGGCCTATCTGGGGGGAGGCGGCCGTGCTGAGGATTAGCGACCTTTCGGCCGGGTATGGACTTGCGCTCGCGCTGCGCGGCGTCTCGCTCGATGTCGCGGCGGGCGGACTCACCACCGTTCTCGGCCCGAACGGCGCGGGAAAATCGACGCTGCTGCGCGCGATCTCCGGCGTGATCAGAGCGAGAGGCGGCTCGATCGAGTTCGAAGGCGAGCGGCTCGACAGGCTGGAGTTGCACGAAATCGTCCGGCGTGGAATCGCTCACGTTCCGGAAGGACGACAGATCTTTCCGGAGCTCTCCGTGGCGGAGCATTTGCGGCTCGGCGCGATCGCCGCGGGCCGATCGACGTCGCGCCCTGAAGTCGAGGATTTCATCTTCGAGATGTTCCCGCGACTGAAAGAGCGCTCCCGCCAGTCGGCCGGCACCTTGTCGGGCGGGGAACAGCAAATGCTCGCATTCGGGCGCGCGCTGATGTCCGAGCCGCGCTTGCTCCTGCTCGACGAGCCGTCGATGGGCCTCGCGCCCGTGCTCGTCGAGCAGATGCTCAACTCCGTGCGCGAGCTGATCCGCCAGCGCAGCCTCACCGTTCTTCTGGTCGAGCAGAACACGCGGCTCGCCCTGAACCTGGCGAACGTCGTGTACGTGCTGGAGAACGGAGCGGTCGCCTTTACCGGTTCGCGGGAAGAGGCGAGGGCCTCGACCGTGATCCAAGACCTCTATCTCGGGGGCAAGAGCCATGTCGCGCAGCCGTGAAGCCACGAAACTCATGTCGCTTTCCGAGGCGGGGCGGCTCGTGCGGGACGGCGATACGCTCGGCGTCGGCGGCATGACCCTCTACCGCAAGCCGATGGCGTTCGTTCGCGAACTCGCGCGCAACGGCGTCAAGGGCCTGACGCTGCTCGCGTTCACGAGTTCGTTCGACGCGGAAATCCTGGCGGCCGCGGGCGCGCTCACGACCCTGCGATCCTGCTATTTCGGCCTCGAATTCCTCGGACTGGCGCCGCAGGTTCGGCGCGCCGTCGAGGGCGGCGAGGTTTGCGTCGTCGAAGAGACGGAGGTTTCGATCGCGATCGGCTTGCAGGCGGCCTTGGCGCGCGTGCCCTACTTGCCGGCGCGGGATTGCGCGGTCGGCACCGACTATTTCCGCGTCCGTCCGGACCTGAGGCGAGCGGCCTGCCCGGTGACGGGAGAAACGCTGACCTGGTTTCCCGCGATAGCGCCGCGCGCCAGCGTCATTCACGCGCCGCTCGCCGACGAATTCGGCAACGCCTGGCTCGCAGGCCAGTACTGCGTCGACGCCCAACTGGCGATGGCTTCGCAGGTGACGATCGTGACGGCCGAGCGCATCGTCACGAGCGCGGAGGTCCGCGCGGCACAAGGCGGCGCTTCGATCGTCTCGTTCATGGTTGACGCGGTGGTCGAGGTGCCCGGGGGGGCCCATCCGACGAGCTGTTACCCCGACTATCCCGTCGATGTCGCGCATATCGCCGGGTATCTGAGAGGCGCGCGCCGAGGCGCGACCGCGCAATATCTGGATCGCTACGTCCGTGCGCCGGCGTCCAGCTTCGACTATCTCGAACGCGTCCTGGAGGACAGCGATGTCAGGACCTGAGACCCAAACCGCCGCCGAGCAGATGGTCGGCGCGATCCTGCGCGAAATCGAGGACGGCGACGTGCTGCTCGAGGGCATCGGCACGTTTCTTCCGACTTCGGCCTACATGCTCGCGCAGGCGACGCACGCGCCGCGCGCGATCCGTCTATGCCCAGTAGGCAATGTGTTCGTCGCCGAGCCGCATCGCCTTTCGCTGGCCGACTACGAGTTCGAGACCTTGCGGCGAGGCGTGAGCCGTTTCACGTACGGTGACGTGAACGGCGCCTATTTGCCGAGCTTCATTCCCGGCGGGCGCGGCAAGTGGAAGGAATTCCTGCGCCCGGCGCAGGTGGATCGAACCGGGCGCACCAACAACGTCGTGATCGGGCCCTACGAGGCGCCGAAAGTCCGGCTTCCCGGCGCGGCGGGCTTGCCCGACGGCGTGCCGGTGGAGCCGGCGCTCTATATGTACGTGCCGCGCCACGACCGCAACGCATTCGTTTCGAAGCTCGACTTCGTCAGCGCGCCCGGCTTGGAAGAGGGCGCCAATCCCCATTACATCGTCACCAACCTGGCGATCATGCGCTTCGCCGCCGACGGCGCGCTCGAGGTCGAGACGATCATGCCGGGCGCGTCCTACGAAGAGGCGCAGGACAACACGGCGTTCGATCTTCGCCTCCGCTCGCAGCTCATACCCTTTCGGCCGCTTTCACCGGCGGAACTCGCGATTCTGAGGAACAACGTCGATCCGCAATCGCTCCGCGATCTCGAGTTCTATGTCGGAGAACATCGACTTTCTCGCATCGAATCGTTGGCGATGCAGGAGGGCGCCCACGGGACCCTGCGCAAGGCGCTCGCGGCGATCGTCGAGCGGCGCCGCGCGAAGCCGTCGCAAGTCGGCGCGGCGCCCGGACCGTCGATCGGTTCCGCGCGCTGATACGGCTTCCGGTTGATTGGCTCGCTCTCGCCCCAACCTCTCTCCCCGCGTAGGGCGAAAGCGGCCGACGTCAGCCGGCCGGATGAGGGCGTGTGCGAACCGGCGAATCGTTCACGCCGAGACCGGATCGCTACTTGGCGTTCATGCCTCCGTCGGCCATGTAGACGGACCCGGTGAGAAATGCGGAATCGTCGCTGGCGAGGAAGAGCATCAGCTTGGCGATGTCGTTCGGCTGGCCGTACCGCTTCATCGGGATTTGCTCGATCATCGCCGCATGCGTCCGTTCCGCGGCGCCGGGAGCCGGGCCTTCCTCCAGCGTGTGTTTCAGCACCGGAGTGGGACCCCACCCCGAAGGGGGCACAATACACTGAATTCAGACACGAATATGCTTCGATGGCGGGGTCCCGATCGGCGCCGATTGGGACCCCGCTGGCGCTCGTATTTTCGATGTCACATCAAAGCGCCAGGTCCGATTCCGTAGAGGGTTCCATTCCGGCGCTGAACCACACCTCGCCGGTTCACACCGTAACGCCCGTTTCGCGGATGACCTGTCCCGCCTTTCGCGCTCGGCATGGCGGCCGCCGAGTTACGGACGTAACGCCGACACCGCCGGAGAGATTTTGGCGTGCGGTTCTATTTGTCACTTTCCGATTTTTCTGCCCGCAAACCTTGGTCGCTAACCAGGCTTCGCAAGCGCACAGAAAGGACTGGCGTTTCCTTCGAAACAGAGCATTGGTGTCGATGTCGGGCGGCTGAGTGAGCCGCCTGGCGAGACCCTTGGCCCCGTTGATCGCATCGATCCGGGGCTCGTCGCAGTGAGGGGCCGGAAGTGCCGGACCCAAAGGCTATGAAAGGGTCGAGCGATGTCCAAGCAAATCGCCAATTCAAAATTCAGCAACGTCAAACTCAGCGATACGCAGCTCGTGATGATGAGCGCCGCCGCACAGCGCGAAGATCGATGCCTCGTCGCGCCACAGAATTTGAAAGGCGCCGCGGCGCGGAAAGTCGCCGAGAAGCTCGTCGCTGCGGGGCTGGTCAGGGAGATCAGGGCGAAGCCCGGTATGTCGGCGTGGCGACGCGACGAGGAGGCCGGACAATCCTACGCACTGAAGCTGACGGCGGCCGGACTGAAGGCGATCGCGGTCGATGAGGAGGTGGACGCGGAGGAAGCCGCCGCCGAAGCTTCGAACACGGGTTCTCAAGTCCAGCCGACGAAAGCGGCGGCCCAGGCCGCCGTTGTAGAGCCTGCAGATCGTCCAGCGTCCTCTCAGAACGCGGCGCCGGTCTTGACCGCCGCGGCGCCGCGCGCGGGTTCGAAACTCGCCGAGGTCGTGGGTCTACTCTGTCGCGAAGGCGGCGCTTCGATCGACGAGCTGATCGCCGCCACGGATTGGCTGCCGCACACCACGCGCGCGGCGCTGACGGGTCTGCGCAAACGAGGCTACTCGATCGAACGGCGCCGGGAAGACAACGCGACCCGCTATTGGCTCGCCTCGCCCGGAATCCATGGCGCCCGTGGCGCCGACGAATCCATCAGCAATGAAGGATCCAGCGGGATCGCCGGATTGGCGAGCGTCGGCGCCCGCGTCCGGCCCGCCAAAGCGGCGTGATGGGACGGTGTGAAAGATGACAACGCGCGCGCGCAGCCCTTACGAAATCGAGCGCCTGAAGTCCGAGATCGAGCGGATAAAAGCGCTCGATCTCGATGGGCTTCGCGTGCAATGGCGAAACGTCTTCGCCAAGAGGGCGCCGAAGGCCTTGCCGCGAACGCTCCTGGTCAGGGTTCTCGCCTACCGCGTTCAGGCGGACGCACTGGGCGACCTCGACGCGGAGGTCCTGCGCGTGCTGGAGGGCTTTACAGCTCGGCACGCTCCGTTGCGGCGTCGGGAGCGCAAAGACGGGCGATCCGGCGCCGCTTCTTCCCCTTCGAGCCCGCGCATCAAGCCTGGGTCCGTACTCGTGCGCGAATGGGCGGGTCGCATGCATCGGGTCATGGTGTTGGAGGTCGGCTTCGCCTGGGAGGACAAGACCTATCGCAGTCTCTCCCACGTCGCTCGGGCCATCACCGGGACGCAGTGGAACGGGCGACGCTTCTTCGGCGTGGATCGGCTGAAGGAAGCGCCGAAATCGACGCCCGACGCACGGCCGATCCCAGCCCCTCGCGTTCGCAACGAGGGAGGCCTCCAACCATGAGGACTCGATTTGCGCATAACCAGCCAACTTGGTCGGGGCCGTGGCGGGGCGCGAGCCCGTCATGACCCGGCGCTCACGCCAGCCCAGCCGTCGCTCCGCGCAAAGCGACCAAACCGCAAAAGCCCGGACGCTGCGATGCGCGATCTACACCCGCGTCTCCACCGACCAGGGCCTCGAGCAGGACTTCAACTCCCTCGACGCCCAGCGCGAGGCCTGCACCGCCTATATCCGCAGCCAAGCCCATGAAGGATGGACGCCTGTCCCCGGCTGCTACGATGACGGCGGCTATTCCGGCGGCAGCCTGGACCGCCCTGCCCTGCAGGCGCTGCTCGACGCCGTGTCGCGACGTCAGGTCGATGTCGTCGTCGTCTATAAGGTCGACCGGCTGACCCGTTCGCTCGCCGATTTCGCCAAGCTCGTCGAAGCGTTCGACGCCCATGGCGTCTCGTTCATCTCCATCACTCAGTCCTTCAACACCACGACCAGCATGGGGAGATTGACCCTCAACATGCTGCTGTCCTTCGCCCAGTTCGAGCGCGAGGTCACGGGAGAGCGCATCCGCGACAAGATCGCCGCCTCCAAGAAGAAGGGCATCTGGGTCGGCGGCGTGGTGCCGCTCGGCTATAGGGTGGTTGAGAGAAAGCTCCTCATCGACGAGGAGGAGGCCAAGACCGTCCGGCTGATCTTCGATCGCTATCTCGAACTGGGTTCGATCCAAGCGCTGCTTCAAGAGCTTCATGAGCGCGGCGTCGTCACGCGCCGTCGAATGCTGGCGACCGGCAACACCATCGGCGGCATTCCCTTCACCAAGGGGCCTCTCGCCTATCTCCTGAAGAACCGGATGTATCTGGGCGAACTGAACCACGGCGCCAACAGCTATCCTGCCGAGCATGCACCGATCATTGCAAAAGAGTTGTTCGATTCCGTGCAGGCCGATCTTGCGAGCAGAGCGGCGGCTTCAGGTTATCGCCAATCCCGATCCGGCGCTCTTCTGACCGGCAAGCTCTTCGACGACCGCGGCAATCGCATGACGCCGAGCTACGCCATCAAGGGCGGCGTTCGCTATCGTTATTACATTTCGGGCGCGACCAAGGACGGCCAGCACGGCGCCGCAGGAAAGATCGTACGGATCCCCGCCGCCGACGTGGAGCGGGTCGTCATCGACACGCTTGCGACTCTCACCGCGCTGACGATCGACCGAGACACCGCCGCCGCCCTCGACCCCGAACGTGAGAGGCTCCGTCAATTCGTCGAGAAGATTACGATCCGCCCAGACGCGATCGAGATCGCGCTCACTCTCGATGCCGCAGCGATCGCCGGAAACTCCTCCATCGTTGCAAAGTGGTCGAAGCCGCCGACCCGGGTCCAACGCGAGATCATCGCGCCAGCGCAAGGCCAATGGGAAGATCCGCGTGCGATGAGTTCCGACACGCGATCGAGACTGCTCGTCGCGGTCGCCAAAGCGCGCCGCTGGCTGGACGAACTGACCTCCGGCCGTGCGCCGGACATCGAAACCCTCGCCGCCCGCGAGGATCGCAGCCCCCGTTCCGTCTCGATGCTGCTCTCCCTCGCTTTCCTCGCCCCCGATCTCGTCAAGGCCATCGTGGAGAACCGCTTGCCGCGCGGGATCGGCCTGACCCGCATGACGGACCTGCCGAGCGGCTGGGATGAGCAGCGTCGCGTGCTCGGCGTGCGGGCGCCATAACGGGAGGCGACGCGCGTCCCTTTTGCGCCAGCGAACTTTGCCCGCGTCGCGTCCATCGGCTCAGATCGACCCAAAGTCGGACCTTCCGCCAACCGCGCCCAAACGATCGGATTTGGCCGACTCTGGCCCGGATTGGGGGCTTTGGGCAATCGAAATGTCGAAGCGGACCTTCGCCGAGTAAGCTGTCAGCTCGCGCGCCTGCCTTCAGTCCTTGAGCTGGGAGAGAACACGCTCAAACGAACAGGCGGCTGGCCTGTCGCGGGGCCGGCTCGGATGCCCCTTTCGC
Source organism: uncultured Alphaproteobacteria bacterium (assembly GCA_963842835.1). Classification (GTDB taxonomy): domain Bacteria; phylum Pseudomonadota; class Alphaproteobacteria; order Rhizobiales; family Beijerinckiaceae; genus Roseiarcus. Next base: position 203,068 of record CAWJIB010000007.1, read on the forward strand.
GTTCGGCGCCGAACACGATTCTGCGCCAGGCTGCATTGACCTGGCGCCTGAATGCAATATTATAACATTGCAAAGAGACCGCGCGCTCGACGATCCAGGGGATTAGATGTCGTCCATGCCACGAACGTTCAGGATTTCCGTGCTCGCCGGCGCCGCGGCGGCGCTTCTTAGCCACTTGGGCGGCGGCGCTATCGCGCAGACTTCGTTGCCCGAGGTGCTAGTGAAACCCCCTGAGCCTGCGCCCGCGCCGCCGCATAATGTCAAACCAAAGCATCGGCCCACGACGAGCGCGGCGAGCCAAATTGGTCCCAAAGTTGCGGCCGAGCCTTCTGGCGCCGCTGGTTCTCCGGCCAGCGGGAACGGGCCGGCGCTCGTTGTCCCCAAATACGACAAGTTCGACACCATTCGCGCGACGATCCTGCCTACGACCGGGGCCAACGCCACCAGCATGAGCCAAGCCCAGGTCGAAGCGCAGCCGCTGGGCGACGATACGCCGATCGAGAAGACGCTGCTGCAAACCCCTGGATTTTCGCAAGACTCAGCCGCCAGCGGCGCGCTGCATCTGCGCAATGACCACGCGAACGTGCAATATCGGGTCGACGGCGTCTGGCTGCCTGACGGCGTCTCGGGCTTCAGCCAGATGCTGGACAGCGGCTTCATCGGCGAACTGACTGTGATCGACGGCGCGTTGCCCGCGGAATATGGGCTCCACAACACGGGTGTCGTCGATATCACGCCGAGGAGCCACGCCTTCGACGGCGGCGGATCGGTCGGGATCATCGCCGGCAGCCAGGGCACGTTTTCGCCGACCTTCCAATACGGCGGGACGGTCGGCCAGACCGAATATTATGTGATAGCGCGAGGATTCGAGACCAACGAGGGCATCGAAAACCCGACGCCCAGCTACAATGCGATTCATGATCATTCTGATCAGGGCAAATTCTTCGGCTACGCCAAGACCTATCTCAGCGATGGATCGACGGTCACCCTCCTCAGCGGCATATCGCTCGGCTCCTATCAGATCCCCGACAATCCCGGGCAACCCATTCAGTACCCCGTTCCCGGGGCCAATCCGGTCCCTTCGTCGCAAATCAACGAAAACCAATATGAACAAAGCTACTACAATGTCCTCGCGTGGCAAAAGTCGTTTCCCACGGTGGACGTTCAGCTCTCCGCATTCTCCCGCTACAGCAGCCTGCATTTCATTCCCGATCAGGTGGGCGATCTCGAGTTCAATGGCGTATCATCCGACGTCTTCCGCAGCAGTTTCCTGAACGGCGTCCAAGGCGACACGGCTTGGCGCGTCGATCGCGATCACACCTTGCGCTTCGGCTTCATCGGAAGCGGCGAATTGGCCAATGCCGATAACACGTCAACTGTGTTTCCCGTGGACCCCAACACCGGCCTCGTCGATGGCGCGCCCTTCGTGGCGCCCCCGCAGCTGGACTCCAGGGTTGGTTGGCTTTTCGGCACCTACGCGCAGGACGAGTGGCGGATCACGAAACAGCTGACGTTGAACACGGGCCTGCGCTTCGATCAGATGTGGGGCTATGTCGACGCCAATCAGCTCAGCCCCCGTATAAACCTGACATACAAGGCCACCCCCAGCACGACCTTTCACGCCGGCTATGCCCGATATTTCACCCCGCCGGAGCTTTCGCTCTCCGCGCCGACGAACGTCGCCGCTTTCAACGGCACGACGCAACAGGCGGCGGTGCCTCTGGACGATCCGGTTCAACCGGAGAGGTCCAATGTTTATGATGTGGGCGTCGATCAGCAGCTATCGCCCTGGCTCTCCGCGGGTGTCGACGCCTATTACAAGACCGCGACCGATCTGATCGACGATGGCCAGTTCGGGCAGGCCAACACCCTTACGGCATTCAACTACGCCAAGGGCTGGAATGAAGGCGTGGAGACGAAGGTCAGTTATACGCGCGACAACCTGAACCTTTATGGCAACCTCGCCTGGGGCCACCAGTACGCGACCGAACCCGACTCGAACCAATTTCTTTGGACCGACCCCGTCGAATACGCCTATGCGATGACACATTACATCCCGACGGACCATTCGCAGACGTGGACCGGCTCCGCTGGCGCATCGTACACATATAGCGGCACGCTTTACACTGCGGACATGATCTTCGGCAGCGGCTTGCGTAGCGGATTCGCCAATCTGTCGACGGTGCCCCCCTATAGCCAAATCAATCTCGGCGTCTCGCACGCGTTTCAATGGTCGCCGACCCAAAAGCCGCTGACGGTGCGCTTCAGCGTCGTCAACCTGCTCGATTCGACTTACGTCATCCGGGATGGAACCGGCATCGGCGTCTTCGCACCGCAATACGGCCCGCGGCGCGGCTTCTATCTCAGCCTCTCGCAGGCCCTATGACCCATTCGATCGAACGGACGCGCATGATCGGGCGAATGCTTCAAAGCCGAAGAGCGCTCGCGGCGCCGCTGGGGCTGGCGGCGATCGCGCTTTTGTCCCCCGCCGCCGCACAGACCGCGGCGGAGGCGCCGATCGCAACCGCGTTTCTGCCGAAGGACCTGTCTCCGTGGGGCATGTTCCTGTCGGCCGACGTCTTCGTCAAAGCGGTGATGATCATCCTCGCTTCGGCTTCGCTGATCACCTGGACCGTGGCGTTCGTCAAGGCGATCGAGCTGATCGCGGGGTCGCGCAAATTGCGCGCCCAGCTCGGCGTTCTCGATCGATCGACTTCGATCGCCGAAGCGCTAGCGGCCCTTGCCGGCCGCGGCGGGCTGGAGGCGGCGGCGCGCGAGGCGCAGGCGGAATTGCGTGTCTCCGCCGGGCTCGATCCCGCCGGGCTCAAGGAGCGCATCGCCTCGCGACTGGAGCGCGCCGAGGCGCACGCCGGGCGGCGCATGGCGCGCGCGACCGGCGCGCTCGCGACCATCGGCGCGACGGCACCCTTCGTCGGGCTGTTCGGAACGGTCTGGGGCGTGATGAACAGCTTCATCGGCATATCCAAGCAGCACACCACCAATCTCGCGGTCGTCGCTCCCGGTATCGCCGAGGCCCTGCTCGCCACCGCCCTCGGCCTTTTCGCCGCCATCCCCGCCGTCGTCATCTACAACCTTCTCGTCCGCGCGCTCGCCGCCCATCGCGCGCAATACGCGGACGGGGCGGCGGCGATCCTGCGGCTGGCGAGCCGCGATCTCGATCGCGCGCGCAGCGGTCCCGCCGCGCTCGCGCTCGCGCGCTCGGCCGCGGAGTGAGCCGTGAGCGCGCGGCTCGATTCCGGCGACGAACTGACCGAGACTCACGAAATCAACGTGACGCCGTTCATCGACGTCATTCTCGTGCTGCTGATCATCTTCATGATCGCCGCGCCGCTCTCGACCGTCGACGTCGCTGTCGATCTGCCGACCTCGAACGCCGAGCCGCAGCCGCCGCCGGAAAAGCCGATCACCCTGACGCTCAAGCCCGATCTCTCCCTCGTCATCGACGATGAGCCGCTGTCGCGCGGCGCGCTCGCCGCCGCCCTCGACCGCGCTTCGCACGGCGACGCGGAGCGACGCGTCTTGGTGCGCGCCGACAAGAGCGTCGCCTATGGCGACTTGATGGCGCTCATGAACGATCTGCGCGCGGCCGGCTACCTCAAGATCGGCCTGGTCGGCCTCGAATCGGACCGTCGGCCGTGAAGGGCGAGGCATGGCGCTGGGCGATCTGCGCAGCGATCGTCGTGGCGGCACACGGCCTCACCTGGCGCGCGCTGTCGACGCCGAACCTGGCGGACGAGTCGGACGCGGGATCGCCCGTCATAACGCTCGAACTGAGCCCGGTCGCCGCGGCGCCCGCGCCCGCTCTGGACGAGCCGCAGGCCGACGCGCAGCCGACCGAAGCCGCGGCGGCGCCCCCGACGGAGCCGCCGTCACCCGCGCCGCAACCGATCGAGACCCCTCCGGACACCCCGCCGCCCGCGCCGCAACCGGCGGCCGATTCGCTCGCGCCGCCGCCACCGCCACCGCCACCGACGCCGCCGACGCCGAACGAGGAAGCGCCGAAAGAGACGCCAGCGGTCGTCGAGCTTCCGCCTCAGCCTCCGAGTCCGCCGCCCAGCGCGCCCTCGACCGCCTCGACCAACACCGCCGAGGTCGCCGCCGCGCCCCAGAACGTCGCCGGAAGCGAGGAGGAGGCTTCACCCGCCGTCCTCAGCCGCTGGCGTCAGGAGTTGATCGCCCAGATCGAGCGCCACAAGCGATTTCCGGCGAACGCCCTTGGCCGCTCAGGCGTCGCCAGCGTCGCGTTCACCATCGACCGGAGCGGCCATCTCACTGCGGTGCATCTCGTCGCGTCGTCGGGTTCGGCCGCGCTCGATGAGGCCGCGCTCGATCTGATCCGGCGCTCGCAACCTTTCCCCACGCCGCCGGCGGCTCTCCGGGAGAGCGATCTGAGCTTCGCCGCGCCGGTCCGATACTTGCCGTCCGCTTCACGGTAAAGTACGGGAGACCATCCGACCCGGCCTGGCGCCTCCTGAGCCCTCCATGCGGGGGCATGTGCTCTATGAAACTGTCTCCGCATGGTCGACAGGTCGAGAACCTCTATCCTGCTGGGAATGGAGCGGCGTTAGGTCCAGCGCGGGGCGCTGGCGGTGGCGAGGATGTCCCGACCGCCCAGTCGAAGGGTTACGCCCGTCCAATCGAAGCGCGGTTACTTGGCCGCCTTGGAAAGGGCTTTGTCGAGCGCGTCCAGTTGCGCGTACATCCAAGCCTGATAGGTAGACCCCGGCGGCTCGGTCTCGGAGACGCCGACGATCGGGATCGCGTTGCCCTTGGCCAGATCCACAAGCCGTTGAACCGCCGGTTCGCTCGCCTGCGCATTGAAGAGCATCACTTTGACCAGATGATTCCTGAGGTCGTTCTCGAAGCCGGCGACCTCCGAAGGCGTGGGCTCGGCATTATTCATGATAGCCCAAGCGAACTTCTCGTTGTGGACTTTGAGGCCGATCAAGTCGGCCTGGTAACCGAACACCGGCTCGGAAGCCGTCACCGGTTGGCCGCCGAACCTGTTTCGCATATCCGCGATCTTTGCGTCCAATGGCCTCAAAGACGCTATGAAATTGGCCTCGCCCTTCTCGAAATCCGCTTTGTGCGCAGGGTCGACGGCGATGAACGCGGCGGCGAGAGCCTTGGCGGCGGCCTTGACATAGGCCGGATCGTACCAGAGGTGCGGATTGTCGCCGGCGTGGCGCCCCACGAGACGTCCGACGTTGATTTCTCTGCGGCCTGGAGCGTTGTTGGCGCTCAGCAGCCTGTCCATCCAATTATCGTAACCGGCGCCATTGGCGATGACCACTTGCGCGTCCACGAGCGATCTCGCAGTCTCCGTGCTGGCCTCGAATAGGTGCGGATCCACGTCGGGGTTGGTCAGAATGCTCGTCACCGCCACATTCGCGCCGCCGATTTGCGCGGCGACGTCGCCGTAGAAATTCTCCGCCGCGACAACCTTGACCGGGTCCGCGAACGCCGGAGCGGAAAGCGCGGCGAGTGAGAGCGCTGCTAAGAATACAGGCCTGAAGGACATTGAGTCGGTTCCCCTTCGCATGGCCCCGCCTGTAGCGGGCGCCAGACTGTTATGTTATAACGGTACTTGTGACAAGTCCGGCGCGGCTTCGACGCGCGACACTGACGCGCGGAGGTGATAGCCTGCCTGCAACACGGCCGATTTCTTTGAATGCCACCATGAAGAAGCGCAGTCCGAACCGCTGGTCGAAAAAGGTCGAAGACGTCTGCGCGAACAAGGGTCTGCAACTGACGCCGTTACGGCGGCGTGTTCTGTCAATCCTCAGCGAAAGCCGAAGCGCTCTCGGGGCTTACGCGATCATCGACAAGCTGTCGAAGATCGAGGGCAAGCAAATCGCGCCCCAGACGGTGTATCGCACCTTGGAATTCTTCGAGGAAAATGGCTTCCTGCATAAAATCGAGAGCCGCAACGTGTTCGCTCCTTGCGAACATGTGGGCCACGCGCACAATGCTGTGCTTCTCCTGTGCGAGAAATGCGGCCACAGCGAAGAGGTGGAGGACGCCGCTCTCGACGCGGTCCCGAAGGAAACGGCGCCGCTAGAGCGGTTTCCTAGCTGGGTGAATCGGCCTGGGATTCCCAAGTTTGGATTAATCTGATTCAAGCTATGCGCCGGCGAAGGAGGCCGGGAGGCATGGCTCTTTCGGACGATCTTCGGGAACGTTTGGTTGCGGCAGTGAACGCCGGGCAGTCGCGACGAGCGGCGGGCGAACAATTCGGCGTGAGCGCGGCGAGCGCGGTTCGCTGGATGCAGCGCGTGCGCGAGACGGGGAGTTTTGCGGCTAAGCCGTCTGGCGGCGACAATCGCTCGGACCGCATTGAAAACCAGGCCGACTTCATCCTGGCGGCGGTGGCGGCCAAACCCGACATCACGCTCGCCGAGTTGCGGGCGAAGCTAATCGACGAGCGCGCAGAAGCCTTCGGCACGACGACGATCTGGCGCTTCTTCCAACGCCGCAAGATCACGCTCAAAAAAAGTCCGCGCATGCCGCCGAGCAAGAGCGGCCGGATATCCTGAAACGGCGCGAGGACTGGTTCGACGACCAACTCGACCTCGATCCCGAGACGCTCGTCTTCATCGACGAAACATGGGCCTCGACCAATATGGCGCGTCGATATGGGCGCGCGCCCAGGGGTCAGCGGTTGCGCGCCGCGATCCCGCACGGTCACTGGAAAACGACGACTTTCGTGGCGGGGCTACGCGTGACGGGCATGACAGCTCCGCTCGTCTTCGACGGGCCGATCAACGCCCAGGTCTTCGAGGCCTACGTGGAGCAATTCCTCGCGCCCACATTGAGACCCGGCGACGTCGTCATCATGGACAATCTGTCGAACCACAAGGGGCCGAAAGTGCGCGCAATGATCGAGGCGGCCGGGGCAAGCCTGCGCTATCTGCCGCCCTACAGTCCCGACTTCAACCCGATCGAAAAGGCTTTCGCCAAGCTCAAGGCCCTCTTGCGAAAGGCCGCCGAGCGAACCGTTGAAGGCTTATGGTCAGCCATCGGCCGATGCGTCGACCTCTTCAGCCCCGGCGAATGCCAAAACTATTTCGTCGCCGCTGGATACGATGCAGTCTGATCGGAAACCGCTCTAGCCGGCTTCGCATTAAATCGCCAAATGTTGGAACTCCAAGGCCTTTGCAAATCCTGTGCATCGAAGCCTCGGAACGACGCGCCGTGACGGGGTCGAAACTCGCGACAATTCCGTTCCGCTATTTGTCGTTGAAGGCGGGATCGCGGTCCTGCGCGACAGCTGAAGCATCCGAGCACTGCCGACGCGCGAACCCGTCTCCGAATATGTGCGAACGCGTCTCTCCGTGACGCTCAGGTCTTCCGCGGCGAAATTCCATTAGGTGGACAGAGACTCGCCCCCATAACATGGCCCGGCCCCGAAGAATTTTCGCCTGAGACCGCCCCAACCGGTCATTCGCCCGCGTAAGCGCCGGAAATATCGGGGGTTTTATGACGCCCTCAAAACACGCGCGCGTGCGAGGGTGGTTGGTGGCGGACGCAGTCCGTGCGAACCGGTCTGTGGCGAAGGAATTCCCTGGTACCAGGGAATTTATCAGGGAATTTCGCCAAAAACGCCCAAGAGGCAGCGTTTCCGCTGCGCCTACCGCACTGAATTTACAAGATTTTCACGGTCGCCGGCGGCAAATTCCCTAATGCTCGGAACAGGGAATTACAGGGAAATTGCCCCCGCCATCCGGGAGGTGGGGTGACCGCCGTCTGCGGCTATCCGACCGCGCCCAAAGGGCCTCTGCGATCGCGAAGACGGCTCTCCCGGGGCACGCCCGCTGGCTCAGACCCAACTCCTCTGCGCGACAGTCGGCAGCTCCGCTTCTGCCGACTGTCGCGCAGAGGAGTTGAAATAGTCTGCACTTCAATCTGGCCGCGTCAAGAGAGAATTTCGGGACTGGTGCAGATCTTATACCACTAGGCCTTCGAGGAACGATTGTTTTTCGACTGCGCTTGCATGAGCTTTCAATGTATTGTAGGCATTCAATTATTGGACTGCCGGGCCCTGAGCGGCGGAGCGGTCCAGGCGAGCTTTGCAGAGTTAAGCAAGGAGGCTTTCTCGATCTTGCCTGAACATCGATAGCCCCTCTCCTCGCGAGGGTGGCGCCTTTGATGATTTGGGTTGGACCGCGTGAGCCTTGCTTGGACTGCACCTCGACCTCCGGGACGGACCGCGTCCTGTTCTGGAGGTGTTCAAATGCCCAATCGCATATCGAGGAAGAGGGCGCTGGTCGCGCCCGAGGGCTTATCGGCGGTCATCGCCGATAAGTCGCGCAAGCGTCGCGAGGCGCAGCGGGCGCTGGCTGAGATCGGCGCGCACGCGCCGGCCAAGCGCCGCAACGATCTTGCCCCGCGCTTGCAGATCGTCATGAGGCCGACCGCGAGCTTGACGCCCACCGCTCGGCAGGTGCGCCGCCGCGATGCCCCCCAGAGCGCTAGGCTACTGGCGAGCATCGACCGCTTCGGGATTTGCCGGCCCGTCCTGATCACAGCTGACGGGGTGATTGTCGAAGGGCATGGGATCTGGGAAGCGGCGCAGCAGCGCGGCATCTCGGAAATCCCTTGCATCGTCATCGATCATCTCGATGCGAACGAGCTGCGCCTCTTGCCCATCACGCTCAACCGCATCGCCGAAACCGGCGCTTGGGAGATCGACAACCTCCGCATCGAGTTCGCGGAATTGACGTTGCTGGGCGAGGACGTCGTGGTGACCGGCTTTGAGATGGCCGAAGTCGACGCGATGCTGCTGGAGGAAGAGGAAGACCCTGACGCTTTGGATACGGAGGAGTTGACCGTCCCCTCGGGCGTAGCGACCTCCCGGACCGGGGACGTCTGGATCCTGTGCGACCATCGCCTCATTCAGGGCGACGCGCGCGATCCGGGGGTCTACGCCCGGCTGATGGTTGACAGCGAGACGGCCGTGCTCGTCCTCACCGACGTCCCCTACAACGTGCCGAACCTCGGCCACGTCACCGGCAATGCGAACCATCGCGAGTTCGCCATGGCCAACGGCGAGATGAACTCCGAGCAGTTCGGGGACTTCAACCGGGGCTGGATGTCGGCCGCCTCCGCCCATCTGATCGACGGCGGTCTCATTGCCACCACCATCGACTGGCGCTCATTGGAGATCGTTCTCTGCGCGGGGCGCGCGCTCGGCTTCGCCCTCCTGAACATCGTGGTCTGGGTGAAGACCAATGGCGGCCAGGGCAGCCTCTGGCGCTCGCAGCACGAGATGCTGCCGGTCTTCAAGAAGGGAGACGCCCCGCACATCAACAACGTCCAGCTCGGTCGGCACGGGCGGTGGCGCTCGAATGTCTGGACCCACCCCGGCGCATCGAGCCTTGGATCGGATTCTCGCGACGGGCTCGGCGTTCATCCGACCGTCAAGCCGCGCGCCCTGCTCGAGGATGCTTTGCTCGACGTCACGAACCGCGGCGATGTCGTCATCGACTGCTTCGCGGGCTCCGGCTCGACGCTGCTGGCCGCGGAGAAGGTCGGGCGGCGCTGCCGCGCTATCGAGATCGACGGCCTCTACTGCGACGTCGTCATCTGTCGCTGGCAAGAGATGACCGGGCGTCGGGCGGTCCTCGAGGCGACCGGTGAGTCCTTCGCGGACGTCGCAGCCCGCCGCGCCAATGAGAGTGAACCCCATTTCGCGTCCGCCACGGCGTCCGATCGGGATCAGGTTGTGAACACGGGAAGGGACGACGATGGCCGGGAATAACGGATCCAAGAAGAAGCCGACCGGCGCCTATCCCACCGGCTACGCCAAGCCGCCCAAGGCAACGCAATTTCAGCCGGGCCAGTCGGGCAATCCCAAGGGCAGGCCGAAAGGGCGACCGAGCCTCGATGAGCTGCTCCTCGAAGAGATCGCGCGGATCGTCAAGGTCAAAGTCGGCGACGAAGTCGTCCCAATGGATAAGGGACGCGCCATGGCGCGCAATCTGATCGATATGGCGATCATGAAGGACATCGGCGCCGCACGTCTCGTGTACTCGCGCCTGGACCGGGCCCAAGCGGACATGGACGCCGCTCCGGACCTGGAGGCGCCGCTGACCGAGGAGGAGCTGGCCGTCCTGAAAATGATGAACGGGAAATCGGGGAGCTTGCAATGAGCGACGCCAATGAGATCCGCCGCGCCCATCGCGAAGCCCTGCGCGCCCACGCGCGCGAAAGTCTCTATGGCTTCTACCGGCTCGGCTTCCCCGCGCTGGCGCCGGAGGCCAGCTTTTCCGAAGCGCCGCACTTTCGCGTGCTGGCGCGGGCGCTCGAGAAGGTGGCGAAGGGCGAGACCCGCCGCTTGCTGATCGCGATCCCGCCGCGGCACGGCAAAAGCATCCTCGCCTCGGTCGTGCTGCCAGCGTGGATTCTGGGACGCAACCCCACGCGGAAGATCATCTGCGCTTCCTATGGCGATGCGCTCTCCAAGGACTTTTCCAATCGCTTCCGCGACCTCCTGTGGTCGCCCCAATACGGCGCAGTCTTTCCCGGTACGCAGATCGATGCCGGCGGAGCGTCTCTGTCCGAAGTGCGCACCACGGCGAAGGGCTATCGGTTGGCGACCACGGTGCAGGGGCCGGCGACGGGCAAAGGGGCGCATTTCGCCATCGTCGACGATCCGTTCAAGGCGTCCGAGGCGGCCTCCGAGTCGATGCGCAACGCCGTTTACGACTGGTTCAAAGGCTCTCTGATGACCCGCTTCGACAAGCCGGCCGAGGGCGCCATGGTCGTCGTTCAGCAGCGCCTCCATCAGGACGACCTGATCGGACGGCTGCGCGACGAGGGCGGATGGGAATATCTGGAGATGCCTGGCGAGAGCGTGAAACGTCAGACGTTCGATCTTGGCAACGGCGAGAGCTGGGATTTTGAACCCGGCGCGCTGCTCTTCCCCGAAAGCTTCGATAGGGCTGCGCTGGACCAATTGTTCTGGGATCTCGGCGAGGCCGCCTACAACGCCCAAATCCTGCAGAGGCCCTCTCCTCCTGGCGGCTCCCTCTTCAAGCTCAAATACTTCCAGCGCTACGACATTTTGCCGATGCGCTACGATGCGATCGTGCAGAGCTGGGATCCGGCTGTCGTCGACACCGAGACCGCCGCTTTCAGCGTCTGCACGACTTGGGGTATCCTCGGACAGAGGCTTTATCTGATCGACGTCTTTCGGAAGCGCCTCGAGTTCCGTCAGATCGAACCGGCGATCCTTTCGATGCGCCAAAAGTACAATGCGGGCGCCGTCGTCATTGAGGTTTCCGGCGTCGGGGCCGCCATCGGAAACGCCCTGTTGAAACGGGAGGGGACCCGTACGTGGATGGCGCCCGTCGATCCCATGCTCGGTAAGCTCGAACGCGCCATCGCTCAGACCCCCAAGATCGAACGCAAGAGGGTCTTCCTGCCGATGAGCGCTCCCTGGCTCGAGACCTTCGAAAGCGAGGTGGCGTCGTTTCCGATGTCGAAGTTCGCGGACCAGGTCAACTCGATGGTGCACTTCCTGGGCTTCCTCGACGTGCGCAGTCGCTGGACGTACGAACTCCCGGCCTACCGCAATCACCGCGAGCGGCCGTTCTAACGTTCGCGAGCGGCCGAATTCTGCACGACAAGGACAACGCACATGGCGATAACAATCGATCAGGCGCTCGACGACCCCCTCATCACGATCATCGAGCGAGACGACAACAGCGGATATTTTCGCGTCACGCTCGGAACGCTGAAGACGGCGATAGATATCTGCCTGTCTTTTCGCTCCGACGAAGGACGGTGGTTCTTCGCGCAGGGCCACGCGATCAAGACGCCCGACCAGGACGCACCGTACTTGACCAGCTGCCCGTGGAACGACTATCCGACCGCGGCCCTTCAGCAGGCTATTGAGGGTCTCACTTGGTATTATAAGTGGGCCGTTGCGGAAGGGATGGCTCCGGACGAGTCATGGCTGGTTCCGCGTGACGCGAGCCCGGCTTTGCCCGCTTCGTGAACTAAATACGATTGGGCAAAGCGATCGCGGACTCGTTACTAAAGCGCCAGGGGATCCATGATTGGTTCCTTTGGACTGAACCTCGGCCGGGCAAGGTCGAGCGCGCCATGGCCCAGACGCCGAAGATCGAACGCAAGTATGCCTATCTGTTGCAGGAGGCGGACTGGCGCGAAACCTTCGAGGCGGAGATCGCGGCCTTTCCTCTCAGCAAATTCGCGGACCAAGTCGATTCGATGGTGCATTCCGAACACGCGCTCAATACGCACAATCGTCTCACAGCGCGCTTGAGCGCGTTGCCGCTGACACCCGTCTTCTCCTCGATCGTCTCCCGGGTCTGACCGAGCACGATCGGCGCCAGGGTGCGCAGAGCCTCGCCGTGATATTGGGACTCGGCGCCGGACATGCATAGAAACGGCTATTGAACATGCGGCGGCCGGGCGTGGGCTGCGACAAGCGCGTACCTTCTGGAAACGGGCGACACGACATGACGTTGACGATGAGCTGGGACGAATGGGCCGGACACGATGCGGTGGCGCTGGCCGCATGGGTTCGCAAGAGAGAGGCGACGCCCGCGGAGCTGGCGGCCCGGGCGGCCGCGGGCGTCGCCAAGACTAACCCGGCACTGAGCGCCGTCGTCGAGGTGTTCGAGGACGTCGTCGCCGATCCGTTGAAGGACGGCATGAATGAGGACGGTGCCTTCGCCGGCGTTCCTTATCTGATGAAGGATCTGGGCCCGACCCTGAAGGGGCGGCTGCAGGAGATGGACTCTCTGCTCATGCGGGGCAACCGCGCCACGGCCGACAGCTATCTGGCGGGACGGATCCGCCAGGCCGGGCTGAACGTCATCGGAAGGACCACGACGCCGGAATTCGGCGTTTGCAGCTCGGCGGAGAACCCCGCGGTCTATGTCACACGCAATCCGTGGGGCCTCGACTATACGACATGCGGCTCTTCCGCTGGAACCGCGGCGGCCGTGGCGGCTGGCGTTGTCCCCATCTCGCACGCCACGGACGGCGGCGGCTCCATTCGCATCCCCGCTGGCGTGAACGGCAATATCGGGCTGAAGCCGTCGCGCGGCGTGTTGTCCATCGCGCCGAACGCGTCGGACATTACAGGCCTCGTCTCGATCCAGGGATGTCACACGCGCACCGTGCGCGACACGGCTGCCTTCGTCGACAATTGCCGCGGCGGGGCGCCGGGCGAGTTTATGCCCTACTGGTCGCCCGCCGAGCCCTATTCCGAGCTCATCCAGCGCGATCCCGGCCGCCTGCGCATCGCGCTGTCGCACGAATGGGGCGACTACCGCGCGACCCCTCATATGGTGGAGGAGTTGGAACGGGTCGGCCGCTTCCTGGAAGGGTTCGGCCATCACGTAGACTGGGCGCTTCCCACGGTGGATTTCCGTGCGGCCTTCGCCGCCCAGACGACCTGCTACATCAGCAATTTCGCGCAGACCATCGCCAATCTGCTCGCCCAGCTCGGGCTGGAGAGGCCGCCCGCCGATCTGGTCGAGCCCATCAACATCAAGATCTGGGAAGCCGGCCTGGGCGCGTCCTATACGGAGCGGGCGCGGATGCAGGCCGTCTTCAACACGACCTCCCGCGCATTCGGCGCCTTCTTCGAGGATTGGGACATCATCCTGACCCCCATCACTGCGCTCCCCACCCCGAAGATCGGCGCGAGGGAATATCTGACGACGAGCGACAATCCGTCTGTGCTCGACTGGTTCGGCAATCTTTGGCGCAATTTCGCTTACACGCCGCTCGCCAATCTCTGCGGCATTCCAGGCATTTCGCTGCCCCTAGCGGCACAGGAGAACGGGGTGCCGCTGGGCATCCAGGCTCAGGCGCGCCAAGCCAATGACGGGCTGCTGTTGCAGCTTGCCGCCCAGATCGAGCGGGCGATCGACGGCAAATGGAATGCCGGGCGACTTCCCCGCGTGCATGTCACCCGCGGCTAACGGGTAACGGTGGGCCGGCCGATGACGGCCCGCCCGAGGCTGCCCCGGAAGCCCGAGGGCCTCGAGGACCTGCAGGCCGAGTCGGACGCGCCCGCCGCGCTCTGACGGACGCGAGGCGGCGCTGGCCGGTATCAGGCGCCGACGTCCGCCGGCGCCACCCGCAGCGTCTCCACCATCCAGTCCATGACCTTGAGGAAACCTACGCCCTGATCGGCCGACAATGTCGCGAGGCGTATCGTTGACTGCTTGTCGATCGCGTCTGGCCGGATCGTCACGCCAGGAATCGCATTTAGCCGGTCTATAAGCTCCTGCCGGGTCTCAGCGGCGGCGAATGCCAGCGTCCGCTTCAATTGGCTGAAGGAAATGGGGACGCCGCCGTCGGTCCACACCCGAATGGGTATGCAAGCCTCAGAGCCCACATTGAACTCCGCGGCGATGCAGCCGTAGCTGGGCGCATCGTTGAACACCACACGATCGGCCTTCGTCCGCATCCAGGCGATCAGCGCCGTCGCCGTCGCCGCCACCGCGGGGTCTCCGGCGGCCGATAAAGATTCGAGAATGCGCGGTTCATCCCAAAGGCGTCGTGGCTTGGCGCTCACGCCCGCCTTTTGCTCGATCGCCTCCTGGGTCTGGCCAAGCACGATCGGCGCCAGCGTGCGCAAGCCTCCGCCCTGGTATTGGCGTAGCTCGACGGCAAGGACTTCCGCCGGGCGCATCTGGACATTCATGAACTCGACGACCTTGCGCAGTTCCGGGGGAATGCGGTCGGCGACGAACAGCATGCGTATACGCCCCGCCTGCAAGTTGCCCTTCACCCTGGCCCAGAACGCATCGCTATCGGGATCGACGCCCAGCTCGTCGCGCAAGACGTCGGCGGCGTCCTTCCTTTCCTTCTCGCAGCGAAGCTCGAAGCGCCCGCGCAACTCCTCCGCGGGCCAGTGCAGGATCGCGTTTGCGGCGTAGTCGAGCATCTGCCCGACCACTTCCCGACGGATCCGCGTGTCGGTCCCCCGTTTGACCTCGACCAGCGTCGGCACGCCGTCCTGATCCAAAAAGAGGTGGTCGAGAGACCAGCGCCCGGCCCCGCCGGGTTCGCACGCGATCGGCTGCTCGCGATCGACCAGCATGAACCGGCGCGGGTTGGCGCTATCCATCTGATCGCCCGCCAGAAGCGCGGGAAAGCGCGCCAAGAGTTTCTGGAAGTCGTCCTCCGAGGCGAAGCTCGCCGCCTGCATGGGCACGAGGGCGCTCGCCTCGGTCAATACGAATACTCCGGTTCCCGCGTTCATCTCCATCACCCCTATTCCGCATTCGCGCCGCCGCACGTCCCGCGTTTCGAAACCTGCGTCCGCGCCGTCGGTGACCCAGATCGCTCCGCTCGGCGTGGAAGTCGAGGACACGAGGAGGCCTGCCGCGACAATGGAGATCGACAGTCAATAATCCCTTTATGGGATAATCCTGACTCCGGATTAGTTCGTCCTGCGTCGCCTCTCTCCTGCACGACGCATGCCCAAGACCCTCCGGTCGTCTGAACAATTGCTGTTCCTCGAGCTCCTCCGCCGGGCGCGCAAAGACGCGGGCCTGACGCAGCAGGCGCTTGCCGCGAAGCTGCGCCGACCGCAGTCCTTCGTCGCCAAATACGAGAACGGCGAGCGCCGTATCGACGTCATCGAATTCGTCGCGCTCGCCCGCGCGCTCGACGTGGCCCCCGTGACGCTGCTTCGGCGGTTCGTCGCGGCGGCCGGCCCTGGCAAGGAGGCAAAGTCCAGCCGGGCCCCACAGCGCCGGCGCGCCACCAAGAAATCAGAAATTTAGCATCGATCTTGAGCGCCAAGGAATTGCGTTAGCTGTCAAATAGGATGGCGTCCCAGCGCCGCTCGGCGCCGAGGCCCCTCACCGAGTAACAACGTAGGCCACTCGATTGAGCGGCGCGGGTGCGTCGCGTGTCAATCTTAACTTGCATTTTCAAAACATTCATCGGACCTCCCATCGTTCGGCAAACTGAGGGGGCTTCCATGAATGTTGAAAATGCCTGTGCGAGATTTCTCGACTACTGCGGCCGCGAACGCCACTTGGCGCCCAACACCGTAGCCGCCTATGAGCAGGATTTGGCAGAATTTGGTCGCCATTTTCCTGGCCGAGCCATCGGGGAGATCTCTGGTGATGAACTCGTCGGCTATTCACAGCATCTGACCTCCATTCGCAAACTCGTTCCGGCAACTGTCAAACGTCGACTTGCCTGTCTCCGCGCAATGTTCTCGCGCCTGGTTCGGCAAGGCTCGGTACGACAGAATCCGTTCGCCAGTGTTGATCTCCGCGTTCGCATTCCCGCGCGGCTCCCCCGATGTCTCGGAGCTGCGGAAGTCGGAGCGCTCTTGCGCGCGGCTGAACGTGCGTGCCGCACCACGCGTCTCACCGCAATCCTGTTATTCGCGACTGGCGTTCGGATCAGCGAACTCGCCGCAGTCCGAATAGAAGACATCGACATTGAACAGCGATCCATTCGAATTTTCGGCAAGGGTAGCCGGGAGCGGCAGGTTTTCCTGCCGGATGACGGAGTTGCCGCCCAAGTTTGCGAGTACATTGCCGCGCAACATCAGCCCGGCGCGACGTCCGGTGGATTGCTGGTCAACGCGCGCGGTCGCTCGGCAAGCTCAAGTTGTCTCCGCAATCGCATCAAGGCGTTGGCGAAGACGGCTGGATTCACTCAGCGCGTAACTCCACACGTGCTCCGGCATACAGCCGCGACCGCACTGATGGAAGCCGGCGTCGACATTCGCTTCGTTCAGCGCCTTCTCGGCCACCAAACAATTGCGACGACGCAGATTTACACGCACGTCAGTGACCGCGCACTAAGGGCTGCGATCGTCTCCGCCAACGTTCTTTGTCACTTTGGAAGGTCCCCGGGAGCAGCCATGTCCGCCTAATAACTAGGAATTATGCGCGCAACAGACATTTCCTTTTCCCTGCGTTTCCTGGGTTCGGGAGCGGCCGATGTCTCAGACCTCGACCGTGCCCTTGCGATATATGTTGAGAACACCTCCCCGTTTTTGAGAACGAAAACCAATCAAATTCGAGCAAAAATCGCTTCTCCTGTCACATCAGAGGGCCACTTCTATTTTATCGCGTTCTACAGATCTAACGTGGTCATCGGCTTCGCTATGTTTGGCTACTATCCTCGCAGCAATTTACTGGCGGTTGATCACTTGGTCATCGATCAGGACCAGCGAGGAGCCGCAGCTTTCTATGTCTTCGCTCAACTACTTCACGATGCAATTAGGCAGCTAGAAGTTGAGATTGACTTTGCGGTGGTAGAACTAGAGAAAAGCACTGAGTTTGGAAGTGATCAAACTGGGGGTAGCGAACTCGCGCGCCTTCTCGGGCAAGTCGGATTCGGTCGCGTTCACATTGAGTACGTTCTTGCAAACATGGAGCCTCGTAACTATCAAGCGCGCTATGAAGGTATCTTGATGCTTAGGGGTTCACAGAGGCTTTACAAATTTCGACGAGAAGAGCTACTTGATATCTACCATTCCATTCTATTCGAGCACTACCTGCCATGGTTCGGTAGTTTTCTCGGAGAGCAAATTGCTAGTTATAAAAACTATCTTGAGAGTCTGTACAGCGAGTTCGAAGAGCGCGTGCAAGATCAGCCTATTATTCAAGTTAATGGACCTGAGTCAGACATACTGGTCGCAAATCCTGCCCCTCAACCGAATAGGCCTCCCGAAATCGTCGCCGCATGGTACGTGGCAATGTTTGCGGCCACCGCCGCAATAGTGACCGGAGTGTTATATTTGCTTAAGACCCCTCCATCTCTTACGATTCCCTTTGCTTTGGCGCTCCTCACAATTTTCGTGGGGGTTGCAGCGGCCAGTCGGGGACAAGCGTTTGAAGTGTTTGAGCGCGCCGTGCTTAGCGTGTCCGGCGGCACACGAAAATTGCGCTATCTGCAATCGAACCACAAGCCGAAATCCAAGAGAAAAGCGGATCTGCCGGCGCGAGGCGCGCGGAGAAATTTGCCAGACCCGTCATTCGATAAAAAAGACTAGACAGAATGTGAAAATAGCGAACCCGCTGAATAAGAAAACCGTTGATGTCTAAAATCCTTCGGACATAAGCATTGGAATAAACCCAATAATTTTCGACTCCCTTGTAGAATGATGTTACAAAAGCAGCGTCAGCCCGGTATGACTTTGATACGAGAAATTCGTAACTATTACTCAATTCAACGTGCAGTATTAATCGACCATTGAGTTTGGTGATGCGCGCGAGTTCGTTGATAGACTCCTCAAGCGAGCAGTAATTAACGACGGGCCCAACGCAAAGTACCAAATATGCGATGTTGTCCTTAAACGGAAGTGCTTCGATGCTTGCACAAACCGCTTGCGGGCATCGAGTTAACATCGTGTCTGCGAGATCAACATCAACTCGCATGCAATCCGTCGAAAAATACGCGTGTCCTGCTGAACCCAGATCAAGCACTAAGCTGTTTGCAGTTTGCTCCTGCGCGAACTCCACGGAAACCGCCCGCATCTCCGCTTCGATCTGACGCCTGCTCCATCCGTGCCATTGGTCCGAGCTGTCCCAAATCGAATCGAGCGCGTTGTACTTTTCGCGAATGCGATGAACGTACGAAGTGTCAGTGCGCATAATTCCTAGTTATTCCGTGTTCGAAGGCGGCCCTCTGCAAGCAGCGCGTGGTTTGGGCGCGGGCACGGACAGCGCTTATCTTCGCTCCCTTCCGGTTCGAGAACTTGGAACCGCCAAATGGAAGCTTTGGCATGGCCGAACGGACTCCTGTCTTGGGCGGCGAGGCAAGCTCCTGCATTGGCTTGATTGCCGTCATGTCCGTGACGCGCGCGGCGCCTCTGCGGCTCGACGGCACATCGGCGATCTGGTTGAATATCTTCGCGCTAATCGCCGTGCTTTGGTCAACTATGGGCGGCGCCGTCATGATAGGCTGCCAATTTTAACTGCATTCGTGGAAAGCGCGGTTAACGAAATTTTCTCAAAGCGCATGATCAAAAAGCAGCAAAAGCGTTGGACCCGCTGGACGGTACAGCCATTCCTGATGTGCGCATCGCGGTTCTCAACAAGGCGTTGTAGGGATCATTCCAACGGCGATATCCCGCCTTTCAAACCTCGAATGACGATCACGCTCAACCGCTTGCGGCATAACCTCCCCACGAGTTTGCACACTCTCGACACCTAGTTGCAGGTAACCTCGATCAACGAATATCCGCAGTGATTGCCTCCTTTTGTATTGGTACGAAGAGCCTTAGATGGGGTACCATGACAGACTTGCATCGCTATTTGATCGTCGGAACCGTAGTCTCCACATGTAATGAATATGTCGTGAGCTCCAGCGCAGCTCTTTTCAAGCTCGCCTGTACATACGGTTTTCGTGAAACGAGGTTTTGGAGGAAGTGCTGGTGATGTCTGCGACGCAATAGGCACTATATATGGCGTAGTGGCAGGAATTGGATGGGGAGGCTCCGAGGTCTCCGAGAACATTATTGCAATGAGGACCAGAACAATTCCGAGGTTTATTACCGCAAGTGCGGGCGTATTCAGAGTGAATTCGAACCCGCCTGGCATTTTGAATACGTTTTGCGCATTCGGTTCGGGCGGCTTAATAGCCCAATCGAGAGCGCCAAAAACGACGATGAGCAATCCCACATAGAGAGCGATCTGGTTCGGCGGCGGCATCGGCTCCCCTCCCCCCAATGTTCCTGTCCCCCAATGCGGCGACGAAGCCGGCCACGCATTCCAATAGGAAGCCGGCCACCGATTTGAAGCCGGCCGGGGTTCCGATTTGATGTCGGCCACCTGGCGTTTGCTTCCGCGGATCGAGGAGATGATGTTTCGGCCGGCCGGATTGGTCAAGCGGACATGGATTTGGGCCTCCGCAAAATGAGAAGAAGGTTCGGCGGCATTGTCACGCCGCGTCGGACTTGCGGTCCCTTTGGTGGCCCGGTAGCCAAGGGGGATGAGGAAAATCAGCTACGCTGGGTACCGGTTCCCGCCCGAGATCATTCAGCAGGCGATTTGGCTCTATCTTCGGTTCACGCTGAGCCTGCGTGACGTCGAAGATTTGCTCGCGGAGCGTGGAGTCACGGTGTCCTACGAGACAGTCCGCCGCTGGGTGAATCATTTCGGACCGATAGTCGCTGCCGACTTGCGAAAGCGCCGCCCCAAGCCGCATTCGATCTGGCATGTGGACGAAGCTTATCTGAAGATCGACGGCCGCATGGTCTATCTATGGCGCGCCGTCGACGCCGAAGGCGCGGTCCTCGACGTGTTGGTCCAATCCAAGCGAAACAAGCGTGCCGCGCTGAAACTGATGCGAAAGCTTCTAAAGAAATACGCATTCGTTCCCCAGCGATTGGTCACGGACGACTTGCGGTCATACGGCGCCGCGGCCCGCGACCTGGGACTCGAGAACCGACACGAACGCGGACGATGGAAGAACAATCGGGCCGAGAATTCGCATCAGCCGACCCGACGGCGGGAGCGCAAGATGCAACGCTTCAAGAGCGTCGGCTCTGCGCAGAAATTTCTTTCGATCCATGCCGCCGTCTACAACACCTTCAACGTCCAACGCCATCTGACCTCAGCCCAAACGCACCGCGCGCTTCGCGCCGCGGCGATGAACACGTGGCGCGAGGCAGTCGCAGCAGCTTGACAATCCGCGAGGCGAAGGCCTTTCGCCCTCACCGCATGGCAACTTGACAGCGCCACTGAAAGGGCAGTGGACGACCGAAAAACTCAAATCCTTTGAACCATAAAGCCATCGAAGAATGCTCCGAGCTCGGCATATGCATCGAGCGGGAGAACATGCGCAACGTATTGGTCCGGTCGCACGACAACCATGCACCCCCTGTTTCGATCGATGCTCCTCATGTCAAAAATGTCATTGCGGTTCTTCAAGTCAGGGCAGAACATCTTTTCGTAGTCACGAAGCCCGTAACGGCCCTTCGAGGGCAGAAGGAAAGAGGGCATGGCCTCGATCGCAAGCTCGCGATGGCCCTGCTGGAAAACGGCCCGGACATCGATCACGGAGTCGATATCCGCCCCTGTCGGCGTGTATCTTCTGACAGGAGATTGGGGGAACTCAGCGAGAAACTCGCACAGAGCTCGCAGGCTGGAGGAAGGGGCGACGGGGTCTTCTGCGGCGGCAAAGGCGAAGAGCCGCCAGCGGCCGTCCGCCTTGACTGTGTGACCCAGGTGAACCGGCTTGGCGTCCGCCAGACGGATGACCGGCGCCGAATGAAAGCGCATGCCGATCACCAGGCCTTTGGCGAGATCTTGATATGTCGGCTCGGCGGAGATGATCGACGGGGAGTACCGGGTTTCCGTTCCCGCCGTGAAGCGCCCTTGCTTGACGAAGTATTTCTGGAACTCCGCCGGATCGACGCCTTCGCTATTGGCGTCGGAGGGATCCTTCGGCGGGGCGCTGAACATCTTGGCGAACTTGCGATCGAAGTCGATCAGTTCTTTGGCAATGGTCTGGCGTTCGTCCGAATAGGTATGCAGGATCTTTGGCGAGCAACGCCCTCGTAAGACCGATGCCAGCTTCCATCCCAGATTGAAGCCATCCTGCATGGAGACGTTCATGCCTTGGCCGGCTTTCGGGCTGTGCGTATGGCAGGCGTCGCCGGCTATGAACACGCGCGGGAAGCGGACTTTGGCTTGCTGTTCCGGCACGTCGTCGAACTTGTCGCAAAGCCGTTGGCCGATCTCGTAGACCGACCACCACGCGACCTCCTTCACCTCCAAGGCGTAGGGATGCAGTATACGCCGCGCCGCAGCGATCAGACGGTCCGTCGTAATGTTCAGGCTAGAGACTCGCTCATTCACGTTGAGCTTGTCGAGCTCGATATACAGGCGGACAAGATAGCCGCCTTCGCGGGGAATGATCAGGAGGCTGCCTTCATTGGCCGACTGTATCGCCGACTTTATGCGGATGTCGGGGAAGTCCGTGATGGCCAGAACATCCATGACGCCCCAGGCCTGGTTGGCCGAATCCCCGTGCAGCGCCCGCCTGAGGGAATTGCGCACGGTGCTGCGCGCGCCGTCGCAACCGACCACGAACCGGGCCTTCACAGTTTCCACCTGCCCTTCGTGCGAGGGATCGAGCCGTTCGAGCCTGACAGTCACCGGGTAGGCCGAAGCGCCGCTCTCGCCGTCCAACTCGCCGTCGCCGGATGAAGGGGCGATCCCGAGATCCAGCAATCGACGCGAATAGTCCGGCTCCAGCCGCGTTGGAGAGTTGCGCATGACATCCAGATAGAAATCATGCACCCGGGCCTGGTTCAGGATGACATGCGGGAACTCGGACAACCCGTCTTCGGTATCCTGAATCCTGCCGCTGCGGACGATGTTCGCTCGCTGGTTGTCGTCGGGCTTCCAGAACGACGTCTCATTGACCCAATACGCCTCTTTCACCACGCGCTCGCTGAAGCCGAATGCCTCGAACATCTCCATCGTGCGGCAAGCGATGCCGTCAGCCTGGCCGACGAGCAGTCGACCGGATTTCTGATCGGCTATCCGTGTCTTAATGTCGGGAAAGGCCGCCAGCTGCGCCGCCAACGTCAGACCTGTCGGCCCGCAGCCGACGATCAGGACATCGACTTCCTCGGGGAGAGCATCCGAGGGCTGTGACACATTGTACTGCTCGGCCGGCTCGGAGATTTCCGGATTGCCGGGTTTGAACCCGTTGAGATGGAATTGCATAGCTTCTCGCTCGTTGCCACCGACCCACTGTGAATCAGCACGGTACCGTGACCCCAGTGCCGGTTCTGCATAAGCATATGATGTAGAAGAACAAATCGACGACTTTACGGGGTCCCGATCGGCGCCGATTGGGACCCCGTCGATTGGTTAAATTACTCCATTAGATCAGTCTCTTACAGCAGAGCTAGGTGGGGATCCCATGTTGGTGCCGCTTCACACCGCTCTGCGGCTCGTCATTCCAATGTTTTGAATCTTTTTCCAGCAATGTGATCGCCACTTCCGCAGCACGATTGACGTGAGTGATCGAGGCGCTGCGGGCACCCTCCGCGTCGCGACGGACAATCGCGTCGACCATCCGGCCGATTTCGGCTTCGCTTTCGACCATCCGACCGGGCTGAGAAAGTGATGTGGCCCGCAGCAAAATGGCCCTCGAATGCAATTGGCGCAACATTGCAGCGAGGATTTCGTTGCCCGAACCTTCAACCAGGTGATCATAGAAAGCCGTTTTCGACACCGATACCGCCTCGGTGTCGCCGGATGCATAGGCCCGTTTCAAATCGCCCATTGCCTGTTTGAGGCCGGCAATCTGCGCCGGGGAAGCGTGCTCAGCAAATAGCCGGCTTGCCAATCCCTCCAGCTCGGCCCTTACCTGATAGACCTTCTTTGCCTCGTCCGGCGATATCGCAACAACGACCGGCCCCTTATTTGGGATGACTTTGACTAGCCCTTCGGTCTCGAGCTGCCGCAGCGCTTCGCGGATCAAGGTCCGGCTGACCCCGGCCATTTCGCAGAGATCACGCTCGACAAGGCGAGCGCCGCCGCGAAAATGGCCAGTGGTGATTGCCCGCCTAATTCCTTCGACAACCTGTTGCCGTAAGGGTGCAGCAACCTTTGCTATGCGAAATGTCGTGTCTGACATGACAGCTCTCCAGCGACCAGGCTAGCGGACAGCCTTACAGGAATCACCTCAACCCCTACAAGGGCTAGCCGCACCGAGCCTTCCCGGTCGCATTGACTACCCCCGGCCCTAGCAGGCCGTTGAAAAAGTCGAAAGTTCACGGAACGTCCCAGAACGAAATGGAATCAAAACGGGTTCAACAGGGAATCAAATCGTGTCCAATTTTCCTTTTTCAACGGCCTGCTAGGTTGCGCAACGTTCCATCACAGGCAACCGTAAACAGCGGCGATCAGACGGCGGGCTCTCGGACCATTGTCGTAACGGGCATGCCATTTGTTAACTGCGAATGAGAAGCCGAGGCGCGCGTCCATGTCGCCCATTCCGATCGATCCACCAATTCCGTGATGGCCGAAAGCTTTGGGATTGGGGCCCATCCACACTACAGACGGGGTGTTCAACACCAAGCCAAGCGCCTGATGATACGCACGCCCCATCATGACCTCGGTCATACAATGCTGCTCGGTTATCATCTGGGCGACGCCCGCCTCCGACATGATCCTGATGCCGTCGATTTCTCCCCCCTGGCCACAGCTCCATAGAGACGGGCAACCGCTCGCGCATTGCCATGGCCATTAGCGCTAGAGATCTCCAACTCGCGCCACGCACGCGAATTGAGCACTTCCGCCGGATCCGCGTCCGGCCATTCATCGTGAGCTCGCCCTAGCAAGCTGTCTGGTGCATCCTTCTTCGCAGCCAGCAGCGTCCCCTCGGTCGCCGGAATCACTTCCGCGCAGCGCTTTTGATCCGAGAGTGAAAGTCCGCCGATCTGATAGTCGAGCCCGAGGGGCCGCGCGATCTCGTCGAGGAATATCTGGGAAAATGTCTTGCCGGTGACCCGTCGCACGATCGCGCCGAGGATGAACCCCTGATTGTGAATGTGATACCCTGATTTGGTGCCCGGCTCCCAAAGGGGCGCTTGGCGCGCAAGCGCCCCGGTGATCGCATCCCAGTCGAAGAGTGATCCCGGCGGAAGCTTCTCGGTAATGATGCAGAGTCCTGCACGATGGTCCAGAGCATAGCGGACAGGAATTTTCTCCTTGCCAGCTTGAGCGAACTCCGGCCAGTACTTGGCAATCGGAGCATCGAGGTCTATCAATCCGCGATCAACCAGCATGTTGAAAGTGATCGCCGAAACTCCTTTGCATACCGACATCATGCAGACTATAGTGTCGCGCTCCCAAGGCTGACTGCAAGCTTTGTCCCGCCAGCCGCCCCAAAGGTCGACAACCGGCTTGCCATCGACAACCACGGAGACGCAGGAGCCGACTTCCTCTTCCGTGGCGTAATTGGTTTCGAAGGCGCTGCGGACCGGCGCGAACTGCGGATCGCAGGACCCCTCGATCGCAAATTCCTTTCCGTCTTTGCTAATCATGCTTCGCATTGTCGTCAAATCCTTTCCTCCTGTGAGCCTGTTCCGCGAGCCATGGACACAATAATCAGTCAATCCTACAATGCTCTGGTAATACAAAATCGCGGTTTTGGCAAATTCACGTACTGCGGCGGCGCAGGCGGAGCGGCTTGCAAGCGGCCGACAGGTCGCGGAAAAGCGACAAAAAACCGACGCGATCCAACGAGAAGCCGACGATATGCCACGGGGGTAGCGTCCTACGCGATGCGTCGACCAGCTTGCAATCCATTCGAAGTGATTGTATTACCGTCATAGTAAGAAGGGAGGCACGGTCTATGGCCCGCGCTGGCGGAGGAGTTCCGGTTTTGGATTTCGACCCATTTACGGTCGAAGCCGTCCAAAATGCTCAAGTCTATGATGGAATGCTCCGGGAGGAGGCGCCTGTCGTCTATCTGAGCCGATATGACATCTGGGCGGTAGGTCGCCATGAGGGCATCCACGCCGTGGTCGGCGATTGGCGCAACTATTCGTCGACCTCTCGGCCATTTCACGACCCAAACTCGGTTCGTCCGGAGATTTTGCTGACCGACGACCCGCCGGATCACACCCGCGTCCGCCCGGTCATTCAGAAGGTGCTTTCGCCGACGGCGATGAAGAGAATGCGTAACTCGTTCGTCCGCGCCGCCGATGAACTAGTCGACCGTTTGCTCTCCAACGGTACCGTCGAACTCGATGGCCATCTCGATGTGGCCGCGGCGTACGTCTTGAAGGCATTTCCCGACGCGATCGGGCTGCCGGACGAAGGGCGCCATCACCTCCTCAATTTTGGCGACGCCGTCTTCAACACATTCGGCCCACCAAATGAGATTTACCACCGCGGCCTCGAAAGAGGCGCCGACGCGATCGCCTGGGTCGAGGCGAACTGCAAACGTGAAGCTCTGCACTCCGACGGTCTGGGCGCGGACATCTACACGGCGGCGGATCGCGGCGAAGTGACCGCCGAAGAGGCCGAGCTGCTGGTCAAGACGGTATACGCCGCCGGATCCGACACCACCACTTTCGGGATCGGCAGCCTGTTGCGCGCCTTTTCCAAATTTCCCGAGCAATGGGAAGTTTTGAAGAAAGATCCCTCGCTGTCGCGCCAGGCGTTCGAAGAAATCCTGCGCCACGACTGTCCCGCACGCTTCGGCGGACGGATCACGATGCGGGAGGTCGAAATCGCAGGATTCCGGCTGCCGGCTGGCGCTCGGCTGATGGTACTTTGGATGGCGGCGGGACGGGACCCGCGTCGGTGGGCGAACGCCGAGAACTATGACCTCAGCCGCAAGCTGACGGGACATGTCGGCATGGGATACAGCATCCACGCCTGCGTCGGTCAGGCGCTCGCGCGCCTTGAAGGGGAATGCATATTCGCGGCCCTCGCCCGCAAGGTTGATCGTATCGAGCTGCTAGGCGAGCCTGAAACGGCGGTCAACATGGCCGCCCATGGCTATAGCAGGCTGCCGATCCGCCTCCATGCGGCCCACGGATGAGCCCAACATGCCGAAAATCACCTACGTCTCTCCAAACGGGGCGCGGAAAACCCTCGAAGCGAAGTCTGGCGCTAGCGTTATGCGCACCGCGGTCCTCAACGATATCGGCGGGATCGTCGCCGAATGTGGCGCCTCGCGCATGTGCGCGACCTGCCACGTTTATGTCGACGAATGGTTCATCGATCTGTTGCCGGGCATATGTCCCGACGAAGATGAGATGCTCGGCGCGACGGCCTGCGAACGGAAGTCGAATAGCCGGTTGAGCTGCCAACTCCCGATCACCGAGGAACTGGACGGGCTGATCGTTTTTCTCCCCGAGAGCCAGTACTGAGCGATCTGAAGTCCGGGCGGTCGCTCCTGATCCGCTGGGATCGAGCGCCGCCTCTTTCGCCGGCGGCGCTCCGCTTCATACCCTCGCAGCGCCTAGTTGACATTCCCACAAAAATTATGACGATGCCTGACTGACGATCATACAATCGGCTGGACTTATGCCGAGATTTCACTATGCTTAAGCTAGGCTGAAATTCAGAGCTCCGTGTTGGCTCCGTTTCCTTGTTGTAGGGGAAGCCGTGAAAGCCGGCAGGCGATGCCGTATCAGAGAGGAAGGAAAATGGCGAAGGACCAGCAGGCTTCTCGAACTTTCGACTATATCGTCGCGGGCGGAGGCACTGCTGGCTGTGTGCTCGCCTGCCGCCTATCCGAGGATCCGGGTGTCAGCGTTCTCCTCATTGAGGCG
Organism: uncultured Alphaproteobacteria bacterium; assembly: GCA_963842835.1. Lineage (GTDB taxonomy): Bacteria > Pseudomonadota > Alphaproteobacteria > Rhizobiales > Beijerinckiaceae > Roseiarcus. Next base: position 230,363 of record CAWJIB010000007.1, read on the forward strand.
GGGCCGGAGCCCACAAGTATGTGGATCAAGATGCCGATCGCCTTCAGCAAGCTGTTCATCCACCCGACATTGAACTGGGGCTTTTTCACGGAACCGGAACCCAAGCTCAACAACCGATCAATCTATTGGCCTCGCGGCAAGACATTGGGTGGATGCAGCGCCATCAACGGCCTTTCCTACATTCGCGGCCATTCCGAGGATTTTGACCTTTGGCGTCAGCTCGGCAACACCGGCTGGGCTTGGGCAGACGTGCTCCCTTATTTCAAGAAATCTGAGCGGCGGCTCGGCCCTATTGGCGAATATCATGGCGACAGCGGGCCGATGGCGGTAAGCGATCCCCGCTACGTCCATCCCACGTCGCGGGCATTCATCGAAGCCGGTATCCGCCTTGGCATACGCGCCACCGACGATCTCAACGGAGCGGCGTTGGATGGGATTGGCTTCCCACAATATACGATCGCCAACGGCGTTCGCCAGTCGACCGCGGAAGCGTTTCTTAGTCCGGTCCGTAGCCGGCCCAACCTAGTTGTCGAAACGTCTGCGCTGACCCGCCGGATTCTGACCGAAGGGCGTCAGGCCATTGGCGTCGAATACGAACGCCAAGGCGCGGTTCAAAAAGCGTTGGCCAGACGCGAAGTCCTCCTTGCGGCCGGCGCTATCAACTCGCCCCAACTTCTCCTGCTTTCCGGCATTGGCCCGCGTCAACACCTGCAGGAGCATGGCATCGGCGTCGTCGCCGACCTGCCCGGGGTGGGCGAGAACATGCAGGACCACCCGTATGCCCACTGCACCGCACGAACGGTGCCCGACGACTCCCTCAATCCTCAGTTCAGCGGGCTGCGGGTTCTCTGGCATGGCGTCAACTACTACCTTGCCAAACGCGGGCCGTTGACCATAGGCGCCGCCCAAGCGATGGCCTTCGTCCGGGGCCTGCCGGGCGCCGATCGTCCTGATCTGCAGATCAACTTCCGACCCTTGAGTCATCGCTACGACAGCAATTCCCGGATCTCGCCGGATCCGATTCCCCGCATCACCGCCGCCGTCTGCTACCTCCAGCCGCAGTCGCGCGGAAAGATCGCGCTTAAATCCGCTGATCCCCATTCTGCGCCGGCGATCTACGCCAATTACCTCAGCGCTGAACCCGACGAGCGGGCGATGATCGCCGGCGTGCAATGGGTCCGCCGAATATTCCAGTCCGAGCCCCTCAAATCCCGCATTCTGTTCGAGGACGCGCCTGGAGAAGCGTGCAGGAGCGAAGACGACATCCGCACCTTCCTGCGCGAGACTGGGCAAACGATGTGCCACCCCGTTGGCACCTGCAAGATGGGCCAAGACCAGATGGCGGTGGTTGACGAGCATCTCAACGTCCGCGGAGTGAACTCGCTTCGCGTCGTCGATGCTTCGGTCATGCCGATCATCACTTCCGGCAACACTGCCGCGGCGACGATCATGATCGCGGAGAAAGCGGCGGATTTGATCAGGGCCGATGGGTCGCGGCGCGCCGCGGCTTGAGAGACGAACCGCTCGTTCCAATCGGAATCCCGCCAAAGGAGAGGTGGCCCCATGGGAAACCAACATACTAGTCACTGGACCATCGGCGACGTCAGAGTGACCCGTATTTTCGAGACGATGGATCAGATTCCGAGTTCGTTTGTGCTTCCAGATTCCACGCCCGACTTGGTGCGAAAATATGATTGGTTGACCCCAAATTTCGCTACCGACGACGGTCAGCTGATCCTTTGGTTTCAAGCTTTCGTAGTGACGTCAGGGACGCGCCGCATCATGGTCGACACCTGCATCGGCAACGACCGGGAGCGCGCGATCCCGGCTTGCAGCCATATGCAAACGTCCTTCCTCGAGGATCTGACGGCCGCTGGATATCCACCCGAATCGATCGATACGGTGCTATGCACCCATCTGCATTTCGACCACGTCGGCTGGAACACCCGGCTGATCGACGGCCGTTGGACGCCGACCTTCCCAAATGCGCGCTATCTTTTTGGCCGCCGCGAATGGGAGCACACCCAAAGCGAGCTTCGCGCGCGCGGCAGCGCCGAGTCGCCGCATGTCGCCGATTCTCTGCAGCCGGTGATAGACGCTGGCCTTGTCGACTTCGTCGAACCTGACCATCGCGTAACCGACGAGGTCTGGCTAGAACCTTCCCCGGGACACACGCCGGGTCACGTTTGTATCCACATCGAATCGCGCGGTCAGCACGCGGTGGTCACTGGCGATGTATTCCACAATCCGCTTCAGTTCGCCGAGCCGGATCTTCGGACTGCATTCTGCTTCGATCATGATTTGTCGAGGAAGACCCGGCGCGACTTCCTCTCCCGTTATGAGAACAAGCAAGCCCTGGTTATCGGCAGCCATTTTTGCGAGCCAACGGCGGGGTGGATTGTCCGCGAGGCGCGCAACTGGCGCTATTCTGCCGAGTGACGGCGGAATTTTGCGACCGGTGCCGGAACCCTGTTCCGCCAAACGTCGAAAATCCGGAGAAGGCGGCGAGTCGTCGGAGCCCGCCGTCCAAAAAGAGACTTCCGTCCAACACTGAGAATCGCGATGACTGAGAATAACAAGCAGATTGACGAGTTGTTCGAACGTGGCTTGGCGATCCGCCGTGAAGTATTAGGCGCCGACTATGTCGATCGATCACTCGCTTCGGCGAACAGCTTCATGATGGCGTTTCAACGCATCGCCACTGAGTGGTGCTGGGGGTATGCCTGGTCGCGCCCGGGTTTGGACCGGCGCTCCCGGAGCATGATCAACCTCGCCATGCTGACCGCGCTCAATCGTCCCGCGGAGATTAAGCTGCACGTCAAGGGCGCGGTCAACAATGGCCTGACGGCCGACGAGATTCTGGAGATCCTGTTCCAGGCGACCGTCTATTGCGGCATTCCGGCCGGCCTCGACGCCTTCAAGGTGGCTAACGAAGTATTGATCGATATGGGCCAGATTACCGGCGACCCCATGGCGTCCAGAGAATAATCATTGCCGGTATAAACGTCGACCGAGGAACCGTTGGCGTCAGGCAAGGTCCGCGCCGCTATTCCGCTCGCAGTATCGCGCTAGAGCCGTGTGATCCTGTCCTGGACCGAGCGTCACTCCAGCGGCGGCCCAAATCTCCCGGCAGAGAGCGGAGAACGGGGCGGGGGTTCCGCTCTCATGGGCCACGCCGAGTGCAATCCCGAGATCCTTGATCATCAGATCGAGGCCGAAGCCGGCGTCAAAGCGACGCGAGAGTACGAACTGCTTGAACTTTTTCTGCGTGCTGTTGTTCATGCCGGTCGAGGCGTTCAGGACGTCGACCATAAGAGTGGGATCGAGGCCGAACCGTCGGCCGATGAGAAGCGCTTCTATGCCGATTAGAAAGCCGCCGGCGCTGACGAGATTGTTTAGCGCCTTCATCGCATGGGCTGTACCCACCGGCCCAGTCCGCTCGACCGTACTACCCATGCTGCGGAGCAAGGGCTCGGCGGCGGCGATCGCGGCCGTATCCCCCCCGGCCATGATCGCAAGTTCACCCGTCCGCGCCTTGACAACGCCACCGGAAACCGGCGCATCGATCAATCGGCCGCCTTTGGCGGCGACAATTTTTGAGATTTCGCGCGTGCGAACGGGAACTCCGCTCGACATGTCGATCACCAACGTGCCCTGCCTCAGCGTCGCGAGGACCCCATCAGGTCCCTCCAGCACCTGCGCGACGATATCGCTTGTCGGCAGCATAGTGACGACAACGTCGACCTGCCGCGCAAGCTCGGCTCCGGTTGCCGCAGTCCGTGCGCCCAGTTCCGCCGCGAGCGCTTTTGATAGCTCTTGGTCCGCATCGAGGAGAACGAGAGAGAACCCGGCGTCGCTGATCCGCCGACACATTGGCTGCCCCATTGCGCCGAGGCCGATGAACCCAATGGAAATGAGGGAATTATTCATGGTCGGTTACTCTCCTGCGGGAACCCAGCATCTATGGAAGTTGGCTCACTCGTATTTTTCGCATATTGTCATATGAGAGGCTCATCTGACAATATCCCCCTCCGTAAATCCGTCCGTCGATCTCGACAAGGCAGACCATGAAACCGCAAGAAATCCCCAATTACCAAGTGCTCGCATTCCGGTACGCAACGAGCGGGCCGGGTCGAACGCGCCGGGAGAATTTTCTGACCAGGCTCGACCTGCATGACGGGCCGATGCCGCTCGACTATTTTATATGGGCAATCTTGGGCGGCGGACGAGTGATTGTCGTCGATACCGGATTCGGCGAAGAGATGGCCCAAAAGCGCGGCCGAATCCTGCTTCGCGAACCGGCCGTCGCGCTGAGGAGCGCCGGCATCGATGCGGCGAATGTCGAGGACGTGGTCCTCACTCACTTGCACTACGACCATGCTGGATGCCTCGAGGCCTTTCCCCGGGCGACCTTCCACCTCCAGGACGCGGAAATGAGCTTCGCGACGGGCCGGCACGTATGCCATACGCTGCTTCGCGCACCGTTCGAGGTGGAAGACGTCGTCGACGCGGTGCGGCTGGTGTACGGAGGTAGAGTGCGCTTTCACCGGGGCGCCGCCGAAATCGCGCCGGGAGTGAGCCTCCATCTGGTCGGCGGGCACACGGGCGGACTGCAGGCACTCCGCGTGAACACGGCCCGCGGGCCGCTTGTTCTTGCGTCGGATTCCTTCCACTTCAATGAGAACCGCAAGCGCGCCGCCCCGTTCCCGATCGTCTTTCACGTCGGAGCGATGCTCGAGGGCTATCGTCTATGCGCCGAACTCGCGGGTGGCGACGAGAGCCTTCTCATTCCCGGACACGATCCCGATGTGCTGCGGCTTTGGCCGCCATACGACCCGGCAATTCCCGATATCGTACGCCTCGATCTCCCGCCAATCGCGCAATGGAACGCGGACACCAGCGCCCTGTAGTCGCAATAGGTTCTCGGTTGGATGCAGGATCTGCTCGGACTAAGCAGCTAGGGCATGACGGTCCAAGAAAGCGTACAGCGTGGGCCAGCAGGCGCCAGCGGCTCCGGCAGACATTCAAGGATGGTCCGCCATTTCTTCGCGCGCCGGCGGTATGCCGCCAAACAGGGACCACGCCAGACCCGGTAACATGCCTGCATCGACGGGAAGGTTGGCTCCGGTAATCCCCATCGCCTCGTCCGACAGGAGAAATGCGATCGGCGCGGCCACTTCATCGGGGGAGACCAATCGGCCGAGCGCACTGAATTGCTCCGGCTTCGCGACATAGCGTCCGCCTTTCTTCAGCCGTTCGACGATCTTGGGGACCAGGGTCGTCCCGGGACTGACCGCATTGATTCGAACGCCGCTGCGGCCCCATTCGACCGCGAGGTTTTCGGTGAGCCGGAGAAGCGCCGATTTCATTGGTCCGTAGGAGTACGAAGGAGAGGACATCATCCCGCCGAATGAGGCAAGGTTGACGATCGATCCCCTGTTTCGGCGCGCCATTCGCTGCGCGAACACCCGGTTGGCCAAGAACGTGCCGCGGTAGTTAATGCGAAATATCGCGTCGAGATTGTCGATAGATGCTTTCTCGACGCGACCGATCTCCTCGAAGACGGCGGCGCACATGACCATCCCTGACACGGGACAGGCGTCGTCGGCCAGCACCGCAGCCTCGCTGATGCTCGCTTCGCTGGCTACGTCGCAACATAGGAAAGCGCAGCCAATATTCGACGCCGCGGCGCGACCGAGGTCGGCGTCAACGTCGGCGATTGTCACCTTCCATCCGCGCCTGACAAGAAAGTTCGCGGTCGCGGCCCCGATTCCGCTGGCCCCGCCAACGATGACCGTGTGTTTCGACTCGGCCGCGACTTTGGATGACGGCGTCTGGCTCATGGTTTTCCCAAATCTCCAGTTGTTGTCGCGCACCGGTTCCCAAATCTCGATATTCCAGGTGAGGTTGGAACTCTCGGCCACATCCGATACCCATAACGCGCACCGCCCTATTGACTGACCATCATACAAACTGTTTTAATTGAGGTCCAATCAAAATAAGCGTCCCTTCGGCCGCGTCCGAGATCAGGAGGAACAATGAAGACCGAAAAGCTGTTCGACGTGCGGGGGCTCGCCACCATCGTTACCGGGGGAGCGAGCGGTATTGGTTTCGGCTTTGCATCGGCATTGGCCGATAACGGCGCGCGGGTGACGCTGCTCGACATCAACTCGCAAACGCTCGATGTAGCGGTCGAGAAGCTGCGGAAGGCGGGTGGCGACGCTCGCGGCGAAGTCGCCGATGTGACCGATCGGGAAGGATTGCGGCGGGCCATTGACGCCACGGCTGCGCTTTACGGGCGCCTCGACGTGGTCTTCGCCAACGCCGGCATCGACGGTGGGCCTGGCTTTGTCACTCCCGAATTGACGGCCAACCCGGAGGGAGCGATCGAGAACTTTTCCGAAGACATGTGGGACAAGGTGATCGCGACTAATCTGACCTCTGTCTTCAATACGATCCGCGCGGCGGCTAGACATATGAAGCAACAGAAAAGCGGACGCATCATCGTCACCACATCGGTGGCTGCTATCAAACCGGAGCCGGTGGTCGGCTTCCCCTACATGCCGGCGAAGGCAGGGGCGGCGCATCTCGTGCGCCAGGCGGCGCTGGACCTCGCCCGCTACAACATTCTGATTAACGCCATCGCGCCGGGGCCGTTCCTGACGAGTATGATGTCGCCCTCCTATAAGGAGGCGTTTGAGAGGCAGACGCCTTTGCGGCGCGCGGCGACTCCCGACGAAATGCAGGGGCTGGCGCTATTCCTGGCATCCCCGGCATCAAGCTATATTACCGGTGCCCAAATCGTTATCGACGGGGGGATATCGCTTAGCACGGCGGCCAATTGATTCGATGCTTTGCCGGTTCTCGACCCGCGAGTCACTTTGTGCTGGTATTGCGCGCGCAGGTCGGCACCGATGATCAATCAGATTTTGGACGGCCGTGGACGCCGCCCGAAATACCGCAAGGCCGCCGCAGCTGGGTGTTTCATCCTATTTCGGCAAGGAGCGAGCATCGAGGTTATTCGAGGCCCAGCTCCTTTAACGCCTCGGCGGCCTGCATATAACTGTCGACCCCGGCGGGTATGCCCACGTAAAGCATGCTGTGCAGTAGGACCTCCCGTATTTCCTCCTTGCTTACGCCGTTCTGGATGGCGCCGCGCACATGCACTTTGAGCTGGGTCGGACGGGTTGAGCCGCTCAAGATCGCCAACGTCAGCATGCTACGAATCTTTCGGCTGAGCGGCGGCCGATCCCACACTTCGCCGAAGCAATAGCGGGTGATAAGGTCATCCATTGGACGCGTGAACTCGGTCGTCGCCGCGGTTTGCTGGTCCACAAACGCGCCGAACATGTCCCGCCGGATCTGTAACCCGGTGGCAAATACATCTTCACTTTTCGACATTTTCCATTCTCCGCTCATCGATAAGATATACCCACTGCGCGGCTCATCGCGTGATCTATTGCTCTTTGGATAGCCCAATTGCGGTTGCCATATTCAGGTCCGCTGCGTGCAGAGCCCTACATCTGTGTGCCGACGTAATAGCTGTCCATGTATTCGCGAATTTCACGCATCTTGTTGGATTCGACTTTGATCACCGAAGAGTAGACGTTGTCGTACGCCTTGCCGTTCTTCAAGCGTCCGAGGCCGCGGGTTTCCAACGCGACCAATGGTTTTTTCGAAATCAAATTGACGATCGAGACCTTTGGATCGCCGTCTTCAAACATGCCCCGGACCGGAATGAGGAATTCGTCGATAATCATGTCGCGGCCTTTTTTTCGCCCGCACCGGGAATCCCCATGGCCATCACTGTCCAGGTTGCTTGCTCATGCAGATAGGAGCGCAAGCGCTCCAATTCGCCCGCGCTTAGAATTTCAAAGAACGATCTAACGAGTTCCTCGTTTTGAGTTTCGACATTTGCCATCCCAGATTCCCTCTTTGGCGCCGGCCTTGACGGCGATCGTTATCGTCAACCGAAAAGCGATAAAGCGGGACACCGAATTCTGATCTTCAGACCGTGATCTCCGGGGCCAACGGCGCCTTTCCCATGATCATATCAGAGGCCTTTTCCGCGATCATAATGACAGCGGAGTTTGGGTTGCCGCCGACAAGCGTCGGCATGACCGAAGCATCGACGACCCTGAGACCATCGATACCGATTACCTTGAGTTCGGCGTCGACGACTGCGCCCGAATCCCTTCCCATCCGGCACGAACCGGCGGCGTGAAATCCGGTGCCGGCGTTATTGCGGACAAAGGACTCCAGATCGTGGTCACTCTGGATGCGCGGGCCCGGCAGGAGCTCGATGCCGCGATACGGCGCGAACGCATCAGCTTCAAGGAGGTGTCGGGCAAGCCGCACGGCCAGTGCGGCGAGATCGACATCGGCTTGGTCAGAAAGGAAGCCGAAATCTATGTCGGGAGCTGCGCGAAAGTCGGGGCTAGCCAGAGTCACCCGCCCGCAACTCTTCGGGTGCAACACGACCGTGACAAGCCCGTAGCCATGGCCATACCCACCTTCGCCTTCCTTGCTGCGGGATCCGGGTTCGAGAATGAATTGGACATCGGGTCGATCGAGTGCCTGGCTGGTCTTCACGAAGCCACCGGCGTGCATGATGTTGTTGGCTAGAAGGCCGCGCCGGAAAAGAAGGTATTCGAACATGCTCCAGGCGATCCACGGCGCGGTGCGGAGCGACAGGCCGTACGGCACTGTCGTCGGGCTGCTGTAGCGGACGGGTGTGGAAATGTGTTCCTGGAGGTTCCGACCGACTCCGGATAGGGCCTGTATCGCTTCAATGCCGTGGTGCTTCAGTTCTGCTCCGTCGCCGACACCGGACAGCATGAGGAGTTGTGGCGAACCGATGACGCCGGCGGCCAATATCACTTCGCCGCGTGCACTCAATCGCCGCAGAATATTATTCGACGTGTACTCCACGCCGATCGCGCGACGCCCGCTGAACAGGATCCGCGCCACCTGAGCGTTCGTGATAACGGCCAGATTCTTGCGATTGCGCGCCGATCGCAGGAATGCGGTCGCGGTTGATTCACGTCGTCCTTTCCGGATTGTCGCCTGGCGCAGGCTGAAGCCCTGATGGGGCGCGGCGCAAAAGTCCGGGCAGCGCTGATAGCCGACAAATTCCGCCGCCTGGAACAGCACGTCGCAGAGTTTATTGTAGCTGTCGAGATTGGTGACGTTTAGCGGTCCTCCGGCGCCATGATAGGGGGAGTTCGGCCAGTTTTCGTTGTTCTCTGACCTGCGAAAATAGGGGAGAACCTCTTGGTAGGACCAGCCGGAATTGCCCGCCTCGGCCCACTCGTCATAGTCGCGCGGATGGCCGCGCGTATAAACCATGCCGTTAATTGCCCCGGAACCACCAAGCACCTTGCCGCGCGGCATCGGCAACTTTCGGCCGCCGGCAGCAGGCTGTGGCACTGAAAGGAAGCGCCAATTGAGCCTCGGGTGATCTATAAGCCACATCACCCCGAGGGGGAAATGAATGAGCGGATTGCTGTCGGGCGGCCCCGCCTCAACTAGGCAGACGCGCGTCGAAGGTTCTGCCGATAGACGATTGGCCAGAACGCATCCGGCGGTTCCTGCTCCGACGATAATGTAGTCGAATGGCTCTCCAACACTATTTAGCTCTTGGCTAGATCGCCTGATCCGCACTCGCGCCTCCGTCAGCAAATCCATGACATCTCGAATCGTTGCGAGAGGCAACGACCAGCCGTGGTAGCGATTGGCAGATCCTGCATGCCGAAGACGAATGTGGACCGTTTCCGAATCCGGCGAAGCAACCGCTTTACATCAGCCTTATAATTGTATTACGATAACACGATTGGACGGCCGGCCGCAAGGGCCTCAAACCGTTTCATTCTAGGGGGAGTCTGTCATGTATCGTCTCGACGGGCAGGTCGCGTTCATCACCGGCGGTGGGCGCGGCATAGGGCGTGGCGTCGCCGAGACATTTGCCGCAGCTGGAGCCGTCGTCGGCCTAGTCGACATCGACAGAGCCGGAGTGGAGGCGACAGCAGCGGATATCGAGAAAGCAGGTGGCAGAGCGCGGCCTCTTGTCGTCGATGTTGCTCGCCGCGAGGCGGTGCTCGATGCCGCCGCTCAGTTGGTGTCCGAATTCGGCCGTTTCGATATCGTGGTGAACAGCGCCATCGTGTTTCGCTATGAGCCAATCGCCGCGGTCGATGATGAAACATGGGAGCGTATGAGTTCGGTCGGTCTCAAGTCGATCCTTTGGAGTGCACAAGCGGCTGATCGTCATATGGACCCGGAGCGGGGCGGCACGATCATCAATTTCTCCTCCCCGGTGGCCGACAGGGGCCACGCCGGGACTGCGGTATATACGGCGATCAAGGGAGGGGTTGTTGCGTTGACCAGAGCGCTGGCGGTTGAGTTCGGTCCGCGTCGCATCCGCGTTAACGCAATCTGTCCCGGCGCGGTCCCGACGCCCGGAGGGCGCACTCTTTCCAACGAGGTCGTTTATGAGGCGCGGCGGAATCGCACGCCGCTGCGACGCCTCGGAACGCCGGAAGAGATCGGGGCCGTGGGGGTGTTCCTTGCATCGTCCGCCGGCGCGTTCATCACTGGCGAGGTGTTGCACGTTGACGGGGGCGTGACGATGCGCGGCGAGTGACGCCCGTTCATCTGTGGCGACCGAGTTTCAGACTTGTCTTGACGTTCAACTTCAGATTTGGCCGAGGAGAGAATGAAATGCGATTGCGTTACAGCGCTACGTCGCCCTTCGTGCGCAAGGTTTGGATTTTCGCCCTGGAGACCGGGCTGGCGGAAGATATCGAGTTTGTCGCCACGAACCCGTGGGCGCCGGATACGGACTTGCCTTCAGACAATCCGATCGGCAAGGTGCCGACCCTAATCGCCGATGATGGCAGCCGCTGCTACGATTCTCCGGTCATCTGCGAGTATCTGGATAGCCTTCATCAAGGAGCCAAGCGATTCCCGACTTCTCTTCCGGCGCGATGGACGGCCTTGCGCCGCCAGGCGCTCGCCGATGGCATGCTCGACGCTGCGGTCACTAGACGCCTCGAAACTTCGATGCGGCCAGCGCCGCTACGTTGGGATGAGTGGGTCGAGCGCCAGAGGGCGGCCGTCACCCGCGGCCTCGACTCTCTGGAACAGGAGGCCCCGTCATTGTCCGGCCTTGCTAGCATCGGCGAAATCGCTATCGCCTGCGCGCTCGGCTATCTCGATTTTCGCTTCCCGGACGATCGCTGGCGAAATGGGCGTCCGCAACTGACGGCCTGGTACGAGCCACTGCTGACACGTCCGTCCCTGCTTGCGACCGTTGCTCAAGGGTAAGGGCCATAACGATCACCCGCAGTCAGGAGCGCCAACTGGTATCAGCAGATGAGCCCATTGACAGCTTATTGTCAGACGGTTAGTCTGTAATACAATAACTATGATGCGTTCACGAACATCGCCCCGTCTCGCAAAGGTCGCCGATGAACGCAGAAGAATCAAAACGTTGGGAGAAGCTGGCGCAACTGGCTGAAGAAAAGCTCAGTCAAGCACTCCGAAAAGAGTGAGATTGGCCGTTATAAAGGGAGGACGGAAAATGACGAAGCGTGATGGTGACTATGCCGCAGGGAAGAATCTCGGGCGTAGAGACTTCTTGAAAACCGCCGGCTCCGCTGCTGGGGCATTGGCAGTCAGCAATTTTCCTCTGGCAAATATCGCTCGCGCCGATTTTAGCGTGATCAAGATCGGGCATATGAGCTTGATCACAGGTGCGCGGGCGCCTTTTGGGCAGACCTCTCCCTGGGTCATCAGGAGGATGACCGATCTCGTCAAGAATGGGCTCAAAATAGGAAGTAAGACATATACAGTCGAAATCCTCAGCCGGGATACTCAGTCGGATCCGAACCGTACAGCCAGCTTGGCGAATGAACTCGTGCTCCGCGAGAACGTCGATATCATGTTGAATCTCGATGGCATTGCGGCACCGGCGATGGAGATCTGCGACAACAACGGTACGCCGATGATCACTACGCTCCTGCAGCCGGAGCCGTTCTACGCTCAACGGGGCTCGAGCGCTGAAAAAGGATACCCCTGGAATTACCTGTTCTTCTGGAGCTCCGGCGATATCATTAGGAACTTTATGGGGATGTGGAACTCGGTCGAAACAAATAAAATCGTTGGGACAGCTTTCATTGAAAATGAGGCTGGCCAAGGAATGGAGAAAGCATTCGCAAGCGCTCTGAAGGGCGGCGGCTTCACCGAGGTCGCCGGCGGTCGCTTCCGTATCGACACTGACGATCTCTCCAATCAGGTGACGAAGTTCAAAGAAGGAAACGCCCAGATTCTCACCGGAATCATGTTTCCGCCGCATGTCGCTACATTGCTTGGCCAATTAGGTCAGGCAAACTACAGCCCCGAGGTCATCACGATGGCGGCGGCGTTTCTTTTCCCTACGGACCTTGACTCCCTTGGTGACAAGGCCAACGGCATGTCAACTGAAGTTAGTTGGACGCCAAATTGGGGCACGACATCGAGTCTGACCCACCAGACCGCCCGCGAATTCGCGGCGGATTGGGAGAATTCGACGGGTAAGCAGTGGCTTCAGTTGGGAGCCTATGATCATGCGATGTGGGAGGTCGGGCTCGAGGCGTTGAAGGCATCAGGCGATCCTAAGGATCGGCAGGCGGTGCGCAATGCGATCAATAACATGACGCTAAATACGATCGTTGGTCAGGTTGACTTCAAAGGCAGCAAATCAAAAAACGTGGCTTCGACCCAATTGGCGGCCGGTCAGTGGCGCAAGTCGAAGGGTGGGAAGTTTAAATACGATTTGGAAGTTTGCTACAATGGCACGGCGCCAAGCGTCCCTCTCGGCGAGAAATTCAAACTGCTCTCGCAACTCACCTGATAGGCCGGGTGATCATCCGGTCCGCATCGTCCGGTGCGGACCGATTATTCCGTGGAGCAGACGATGGATCCGGTCCTACGAGTGGAGGGCTTGAACAAACGGTTTGGTGGGATCGTGGTCGCGGAATCGATCGATTTGGTCCTCCCGCCGTCGACTTGCCTCGGAATCATCGGCCCGAACGGGGCCGGTAAGACGTCGCTCTTCAATCTCCTCGACGGATCGATCCGGCCAGATAGTGGCCGGATTTTGTTGGGCGAAACCGAGGTTTCAAATCTTCCGCACTATCGGCGCGTGCGCGTCGGTATTGCGCGCGCGTACCAGATTCCGCAGCCCTTCCCCGACCTCACCGTGTTCGAGAACGTACTGACGGCGGCCATCTTCGGTGCCGGCCTAGCCGCGCCCGCAGCCGCACGTTTGGCGAAGGAGAAGATCGAACTTACCGGCCTCGTCGAACAACAGAGCAAATTCGCCGGTGTGCTGCCGCTCCTCGACAGAAAGCGCCTTGAGCTCGCTCGAGCGCTAGCCGCCAATCCGCGGGTGCTTCTGCTCGATGAAATCGCGGGCGGGTTGACCGATCCCGAAGCCCGCGTTCTCGTCAAGCTCATACTGTCGCTGAAGCAGGATCTTGCGATGATATGGATCGAGCATGTCATTCATGCTCTGATCGCAGCGGCCGACTCTATCGTCGTCCTCAATTTTGGTCGTAAGATCGCTGAGGGCGATGCGGCGACTGTCATGACAAGCGCTGAAGTGCGTGAAGTCTATTTGGGGATTGCGGTCGATGGCGCTGCTGGAAGTTAAATCCCTTTACGCCTTTTACGGTGACTTCCAGGCGCTCTTCGGCGTCGATCTGGTCATTAATGAAGGGCAGACCGTGGCGATAATTGGCGCCAATGGTGCCGGCAAATCTACATTTATCCGGGCGATTTCCGGACTCAATCGCGAAAAGCGCGGGCGGATCGTCTTCGATGGCGACGACATCGCCAAGGAACGCGCCGACCAGATCGCCCGACGAGGCATATCGATTGTTCCCGAAGGGCGGAGGCTTTTCCCCTCGCTGACGGTTGACGAGAACTTGACGATCGGCATGGCCGCAGGACGGGGCGGCTATTGGACGATCGCGCGGATATACGATCTCTTTCCAAGGCTAGCGGAACTGCGTAATCAACTGGCGACACGAATTTCCGGCGGACAGCAGCAGATGGTGGCGATCGGCAGGGCGCTTCTGGCAAACCCGCATCTTCTCCTTTGTGACGAGCTATCACTTGGCCTCGCGCCAAAGATCATCGGCGACATTTACGGGCAGCTTGACCAAATCCGGCAAAGCGGCATCGCGATCCTGATTATCGAACAGGATATTGCGCGCGCGCGTACAGCCGCCGATTACGTCTATTGCTTTTTGGAGGGCCGTGTCAGCCTCGAGGGCGCTGCGAAGGACTTAAATGTTGAGCAGATATCACTGGCGTATTTCGGGGGATAGTAAGGCCTATGATTTTGCTGCAAACTGTCGTCAACGGCATATTACTGGGCTCGCTGTATGGCGTTTTCGGTCTCGGTCTCGGTTTCAGTTTCGGGATCATGAGAATCGTCAATGTCGCGCAGGGCGAGTTTATAGTACTCTCAGCTTATATCGGCCTGGAGCTTGCGCTTTGGATTCCGATTTACCCATTCTTCTTCATCGTCCCAGTGGCCGCCACTGCGTTCTTGATTGGCTTCGTCCTTCAGGGCGGCCTCCTCAACCGCGTACTTAGCAACGATCCGAAGCCGACATTGCTCATAACTTTCGGGCTGTCGATCATGCTACGTAACCTGATGGTCGAGGTGTGGACCGCTAATACGCAGTCGATCAATATCGGCACCCTCAAATATATGGGCGTGAACCTCTTTGGGCTTAGGATCGGTGTCCTGCCCCTGATCATCTTGGCAATCGCAATTTTTCTATTCGCAGGCCTGCAATTGCTCATGAACCGCACTTGGTTCGGTCGCATCCTTCGAGCGACGGCGGACGATTTCGAGACAGTCCAACTGTTCGGCGTGAACTATCGGCGAATCTTTTCCGTAGCCATGGGCATATCACTGATGCTTTCAGCCGTCGCCGGAATGTTGATCGCCATAAGGAGCAGCTTCAATCCGTTCGCAGGAGCCGATCGCCTGCTGATTTCCTTCGAAGTCGTGATAATCGGTGGCCTGGGCTCGATCTGGGGCATGATGGTTGGCGGAATCATCCTCGGTGTCGCGCAGCTCGTTTCGCTGCAATATGACTCGAATGCAGGCCTACTCTATTCCCATCTCGTCTTTTTCGTGATTTTGATGGTTTTCCCGTCGGGCATTTCGGGATGGAGGCAGAATTGGCGGTGACGCGTCCTCTCCTCTATGTCAGCCCGAGTGCGACTTTCATTGGCCTGGCATTGACCGGCGTCGCGCTTGCCACGGCTCCAACGTGGATCGCGCCCAGCAATCTGCGCCTTATTGCTGAGATATTCTTCATTTTCACGATGGCGCAAATGTGGAATCTGCTCGCCGGATACGTGGGCCTCATGTCATTCGGCCATCAGGGGTTTGTGGGAATTGGAGCCTATTCGCTGTATGTTTTATCCAATCATGCAGGGCTCCCGATATGGGTGTGCTTGATACTTTCTTTCCTCACCTGCGCCACCGTGGCGGCGGCAATTTCGCCATTGTTGTTCCGACTGCGTGATGCATATTTCTCAATAGGAATCTGGGTGCTTGCCGAAATCGTTCGGACAACATTCGCCAAAACGCAATGGTTGGGCGGCATCACGGGCATGTCGCTTAAATCGGCTCGTGACATTGACCAGCAATGGCTAACGGTCACGACCTATTGGTGGGCGGCGGCCCTTGCGCTTGGATCGACTATCCTTCTGTTTGTGCTAATGCGAACGAGCTTGGGGCTTGCATTGATGGCCGTGCGGGATAATGATCTGACGGCTGCCAGTGTCGGCATCAATGTCACGCACGCGCGCTTCGCCGCTTTTGTGCTCTCGGCCGCAGGATGTGGTCTTGCTGGCGCCGGGTATTACATGTGGGCCTTTCATGTCGAACCGGACAGCGCCTTCAACGTCAACTGGGTCGTGATTTTCCTTTTCATCACAGTAATCGGCGGCATCGGCACGATTGAAGGGCCATTTATAGGCACGTTGATCTATTTCGCGTTGCGCCAACTATTCGCCGGTGCGGGGAACTGGTACCTAATTCTTATGGGCGCGGTCGCCATCCTGGCGATGGTCACGGCCAAAGGCGGTATCTGGGGAACACTTTCCAAGCTGGCGGGCTTTGAGCTTTTCAGCGTTCGACGAAGACCGCCGGCGACTTAGCGGTGTGGGCTCTGGCAGAATGATTGATGCGCCGCGCGGAACCCACAAATCGTAAACAGTAGCTACCCGGCCATCGACGAAGATGTACCGCGGCACGGTTTTGAGACAGCTGGCTGCGCTTGCTCAGGCGGCCAAGGGTAAGGCGGCTACGGGCGTCGGGTCAATTGCAAGTCGTGACATGGTTTGCTCCTCTCTGACCTTCGCGGGCGATTTGTATCCATGCCGCGCGACGAGCCAGGTTTCGTTGTAGCGCCTGGCGAATGCGACGAGCGCGGCGCGCAACTCCTCAATGGTTTTGAAGGTCCGCACCCACAAGAGGTTCTCCGTAAGCATGCGGTGAAGCACGCGGATCAGGTGGATCGAGGTTTCTTCGCGGTGGGCTTCCGCGACCACCGCTTTGCGAGCGCGGCGACTTCGGCTTTCAAGGGTTCGGCGTCGAATGCGTGCGGGTCGAAGTCATCGCCGACCCACTCGCGGATTTCGGCGTGGCGTTCGTGGCCTGGGTCTTCGAGAGCTTCGATCATCTCACCATAGCCCCAGGGGCCGCCGACATCCTCGGGCGGGCAGCGTCCGGCGGCCTCGATCAGCCGGGGATAGGCGACGCCCGGTTCGGGGTCCGTCATCCGTTCGATTTTGATCGTGTGCTCCCAGCCGTCGCCGAAGTCGTAGAAATAGCGCAGCGTCTTGGTTCCGGCGTCTTCAAGCACGTCGATGAGTTTGGCCTTACGGGCGTCGAGCGGTCCGTCGGGCCAATCGGGACTAGGAAGGCCCCAGCCTGTGTCCCGGGCGCGGATTTCAAAGAGGTGGCTGTTCGTCCAGCCCAATGCGGCCTGGAGGGTCAGATGCAGCCGGTCGAGCTTGATGTCGACAGGAACCTCGATCCGACGCAGGACCTTGGGCTCGACGTCGTCGAGCGTGACTTTGAGGCGGAGAATAGCGGCGGTCATGCCGCCAGCTTACGACGCTCCCGTTCGGCCGCCCAGTTCCAGGGCATGAGTTCGTCGATCCGATGCACAGGATGATCGGCGATGCGCGCCAGCACGTCGGCCAGCCACGCCTGCGGATCGACGTCGTTCATCTTCGCGGTTACGATGAGGCTGTACAGGCTCGCCGCCGCACGCCGCCGCGGTCGGAGCCGGCGAACAGCCACGACTTTCTTCCCAGGGCAATTCCCCTCAGGGCTCTTTCAGCCGCATTGTTGCTCAGGCAAATGCGCCCGTCGTCGAGGAATCGCACGAAGGCGTCCCAGCGGTTGAGCATGTAGTCCATGGCCTTAGCGAGATCGTGGTGACGGGAGAGCTTGGCGCGTTCCTCGCGTATCCAGGAATGAAAGGCGTCGACGATCGGCGCGCTTTGTTTCGCGCGCGCGGCCTTGCGACTGTCGACGTCGAGGCCGTTGATGGCGCGCTCGATCTCGAACAGGGCGTCGATCCGCTTGACCGCGTCCAACGCGACCGGCGACAGGACGAGCGGCGTCTTGCCCTGCGACTTCCGTCGGGCCGCGGCCTCGATGTCGGCCAAGACGAAGAACTTGCGCCGGGCATGCACCTTATGTCGAGCTCGACATAAGGTGCATGCCCGGCGCAAGTTCTTCGCCATGGCCGACGTCGAGGAGAACGCCCGGCGCAAAGCCGCCGGCAAGAAGGAGATTCCCTTATCGCCGATCGCGATCGAGATCGTGCGCCGCATCGACGCGCTGTTCGGCATTGTCACACTGGCCAAGAATAGACGGTTTCCGAGGGGCTCAGTCTCATCAACGAGCGCCCAAATCATTGATTTCCCGGTCTGCGGCCCATGAGCGCGCCGCGCCATTGACAAGTAAAACTCGCGAACGTGACAATGCCGACCAGGTGACGGTCTTGCCCGAGTGCTCGCGGAACCAGTGCAGTGCGGTCGCGCGCTCGCCCTCAACGCTCGCCAGAGCAGCTGCTAGATCAGACATTTTCGTCTATTTCCCGTGTGTTACGCATGAAAGCGCCGTGGCTATCATCCTCGATGCCGTTCCAAGATGCCGATTATCGTTTCGGCAATGTTCCCCCGATATCATATGCCTGACGAAATCGAACCGACAGCCGACAGCGGTTACGATGATCCCTGCGATGGACGATGTTCAGCAAAGCTGATCCAGCAAATAACCTCAAACGATTTCGCGTCACTTTGACCATGCGCTTGGGCGGGAGCGAAGTTGGCGCGATACTCGTTCCTGCGCACCACACCCTACGCCAGGCGCTCAATGACGAGGGGCCTTTCATTGAGATAGAGACCGAAGACGGTCGCCAGGCCTTCCTCCTTAAGACCGAGATCGCGCGCATCGATCCGCACAACAGTGTCGAGCCACGCGCCACCGATCGCGGCAACGACTGGAGCCGCTTCGACGCAAACGACGCCCGCATCGTTCTCGGCGTCGCCGCCGATGCGACAGAGCAGGAACTCCACACCGCCTGGCGCGATCTCGCGAAAGCTTACCACCCAGATCGACTTGCCGCATTGGGCTTGCCCGATGAAATTCTTCGTCACGCCGATCGGGTGTTGGCTCGGATCAATGCCGCCTATCAGCGCCTCAAGAATGACGCGAGCGCATGAACGAACTGAGCGAACTTCAGCCGCGGACTTTCTGACGCTGCGTGTTCGATCTTTGCAACGCAACCTTCGACTCGAGTAGCTGCCTCAATGGCATTGTCACGTCGACGCGATGTCGCGATTGCTTCGCGACCGCGGTAGCCAAAGAGCGCGATGAAAATCAGCTGCGCCGGCTACCGGCGTTGTCACGTTGTCGAATTGAGAACGCGAGGCGACTATGTTACGCGCAATTTCAGGCGGCGGCGACTGCCTCGCGCCACGTGTTCATCGCCGCGGCGCGAAGCGTGCGGTGCGTTTGAGCTGAGGTCAGATGGCGTTGGACGTTGAAAGTATTGTAGACGGCGGCATGGCTTGAGAGGAATTTCTGCGCAGAGCCGGCGCTCTTGAAGCGTTGCATCTTGCGCTCCCGCTGCCGCGTCGGCTGATGCGAATTCTCGGCGCGATTGTTCTCCCATCGCCCGCGCCCATGGCGGCTCTCGATCCCGAGAGCGTGGGCCGCGGCGCTGTAGGAACGCAGGTCATCCGTGATCAATCGCTCGGGAACGAAAGCGTATTTCTTGAGAAGCTTTCGCATCAGTTTCAGTGCGGCATGCTTGTTTCGCTTGGATTGGACCAACACATCGAGGACCTCGCCTTCGGCGTCGACGGCGCGCCAGAGATAGAGCATTCGGCCGTCGATTTTCAGATAGACTTCGTCCAGATGCCAGATCGAATGCGGCTTGGGCCGGCGCTTTCGCAAGTCCGCTGCGATGATCGGCCCGAAATGATTCACCCAGTGTCGGACTGTCTCGTAGGAGACCGCAATTCCGCGCTCAGCGAGCCAATCTTCGACGTCGCGAAAGCTCAGCGTGAACCGAAGATAGAGCCAAATCGCCTGCTGAATGATCTCGGGCGGGAACCGGCGCCCAGCGTAGCTGATTTTCGTCATTCTCTTTGGCTACCGCGCTGGCGAAGCAATCGCAACATCGCGTCGACGTGACAATGCCCAGCAAAGTGCTCCAACGACGCCTCCAGGCGTGGCTTCTCAAAGGCTTCCAGATCAACCAGGCTCATCTCGCGGCTCCGAAGCAACGTCGCCGCATGGAATCACCCCAACGTCAATCCCAAAAGCGCGTTAACCCGAGTTCGGAGCCCTGACCGATTTATACGTAGCCTTGTTCTGTCGATCGAGATCAGCCAGAATTGAACCGCGAATCTCAGCGTGGTTAGGCGCATGCTCCCAGGCGGGAAGCAGAACCTTCAGAACTCCGAGAAGGCCGGCTCGCACGAAAATACCGACCACGCGGTCAGCCACCATTATCGGTAACTGTTTGATATTGTGTTGACTCATGAGGTCAACCGCCTCACGCAGACTCGCCGTTTCCGCGATAGATATGACGCCTTGACTCTCCGTCTCATCACGGTTCGGTCCATCGGCATGCAAATGGACCACCGCTCTCACGCATTCGCCAAATAGAAACTCCACCCATCGCGGTCGACGTTTCTGCTTGCTCAGTTCGCGGTGCTCCAGAAGGTCGCCTTCAGTCATTATTCCTACGAGCGAGTTGTCGCCGCCGACTACCGAAAGCGCACCAACGTGCGAACGCAGCATCGACGTGGTTGCTTGGACAAGGCTCTCGGTTGCATGAATGCCCAGAACGCTTTCTATCATGCCATCCTTGACTTGCATCGCTTCCTCCCGAGCAGGCCAAATGACGAATTGGCAAATTTTTGAAATGCTAGCAAGAATCTTGATATGAGCGCTTTGATCTAACGCAATTAAGCACCCCCCTTGGCTGATCAGCCTGAGTTTGGAAGGCCGCTCCAGCAGCGGTGCCTGGATCTTGGTTCATTCCTAATCGGGACAAGCCATCGGGTGTCCTTCAGTCGCTCGGCCAATATGGCTTCGTCTTCTGCATGGTCGGTCCAGGTCGTGACGTCGTAGTCGCTTTGCTGACGCACGCCAGTATCAGTTCGGGCGCTAATCCTTGGACGCAAACCCCAGTCCGACAGGTCGCTAGCAGCCTTCACAGCTCCTGCTCGTTTGCAGCAGAGTTTTACATTACGAGAGGCCGCATTCTGGGCTTGACCGGCGTACGCTGACGAGGCCTACTTCGATCCGTCGACCTGCACGGCGGAAGCATGAATTTTTCGCCGCGGCGCCCCGCAAAGAGAGAGGACCGGCAGAACGCCACTTAATTATTCGCGCAAAACTGTTCAGACAACCGGAGCCAGCTCTGTCCTGAAGCTCCGGGGGAGCGCTACATGAGACGTCGCGATTTCGTCAAAGTGATTGGTCGTGCGAAGTGATCAATTTCGCCAGCAACCAAGAATTACTTCTGACCGGCGTGCTTTTGATGGCTGCCTGCTACGGGGCAGGGGCGCTCTCGTCCCTGCTGGCGCGGTGGTCGGGTCGACTTGGGCTCGGCGTGGGTCACTTTGCCGCACTTGCGGGGGCCATGGCAGGCCTCGGCGTTTCGCTCGGCATTCTCCTCGGCGACTCCGGCCGCACGTTGATCCAGCCGCTCCCCGTCCTCTTCCCGTTCGCTCGGCTTTCGCTCTCGGTGGACGGGCTCTCGGCCTACTTCCTGCTCGTTATCTCCCTCGTAGCCGTCGCAGCGGCGATCTACGGTCCAGCCTACCTCCGGGCGCACTCGCCCGACGCGGGACCGGCGCGGCAGGCGGCGCAGGTGATCGCGCTGAATCTGTTCCTGGGCTGCATGGCGTTCGTCTGCTGCGCCGGCGACGCGCTAACCTTTATGCTCTGCTGGGAAGGCATGACGCTCGCCAGCTACGTCCTTGTCGTCTCCGACGACCGGGATGGCGAGAACGCTCGGGCAGGGCTTCTCTACATGGTGATGGCCCACGGAGGAATGGCCCTGCTCCTCGTTGCATTCCTAGCCCTCACCGAGCGGGCCGGTGCATTCGACTTTGCGGCTCTTCGCGCGGCGGCGGCGGGCCTCGACGGCGCGACACGAACGACGCTGTTCTTCTTGGCGCTCGGGGGCTTCGCCACCAAGGCCGGCGTGGTCCCTCTCCACGTTTGGCTCCCTCGCGCGCACCCTGCGGCCCCGAGCCACGTCTCGGCGCTGATGTCGGGCGTCATGCTCAAGGTCGCGATCTACGGGATACTGCGCTTCGCCTTCGACCTCCTCGCCCCGGCCGCCGAGCCACTGCCATCCTCTTGGGGATGGACGGTGCTCATCGTGGGCACGACCTCGGCCGTGCTCGGTGTGCTGTACGCGCTACAGCAGCATGACCTCAAGCGCCTGCTCGCGTTCCACAGCGTGGAGAACATTGGGATCATCCTTATCGGAGTGGGGCTGGCGATGATTCTATGGCGTCGGGAGGTCGCGGGCGGCGCCCTTGCGGCCGTTGCGCTCACCGCCGCACTTCTTCACACGCTCAACCACGCGGCATTCAAAGGCCTCCTCTTCCTCGGCGCAGGCAGCGTCCTCTGCCGCACGCACGTCCGCAACATGGAGGAACTCGGCGGGCTCGCCCGGCGCATGCCCTGGACGGCTGGGCTGTTCCTGCTTGGAGCCGTCGCGATCTCGGCCCTCCCCCCGCTCAACGGGTTCGTCAGTGAGTGGCTCACTTTCCAGGCCCTCCTCGGCGCCGCCAGCCGCTTCCATGGGCCCGCCGGGCTTGGCATCGCCCTCTCCGCAGCGATGCTGGCGCTCACGGGAGGCCTCGCCGCTGCCTGCTTTGCGAAGGCGTTCGGCGTCACGTTCTTCGGCCGCCCCCGAACTCCCCATGCCGAGCACGCTACCGAGGCGCCGCCGTCGATGATCGCCGGCATGGTTTGGCTCGGCGCGGTGTGCGTGGCCCTCGGTGTCGCGCCAGGGTACGCGATGCGTCTGCTCGACGCGCCGACGGTTGCGCTGCTCCACGGCCCCGAGGCGAGCGCCGTCGTGACGGCCCGAGGACCGCTTGTGCTGTCGACGGGGCTGACGGCGTCCGGAACGGACGCCACGGCCATTTCGATGACGGTGGTGGCCGCGCTCCTCGTCGCGCTCACCGCGATGGCGTGGGTCCTGCGCCGCGGATTGCGACGTGCCCCGCGGCGCGCCGCGCCGACGTGGACGTGCGGAATGAGCCCCACGGTACGATTCGACTACACCGCCACGGCATTTGCCAAGCCGCTTCGGCTCGTCTTCGCGGAGCTCTACCACCTCCGCCGCGAGGTAATCCGGGAGACTGCCGGGACGCCGTACGTCGTCCGACGTATCCACTATACCGGAGAGGTCATGGACCTCGCGGAGATGCAGATTTACCACCGCGTCGAGCGGAGTATCTCGGGACTCTCGCAGGCCATTTCCGCCCGCAGCACCGGCCGCATCCACGGGTACATCGCGTTCGTGCTCGGAGCTCTCTTCGTGGCGCTGCTGCTGTTCGGGGTAGGCTAAAGATGACCGGCGAGAGACCGCTCACGCTCGTGCTCCTCGAGATGACCCTTCTCGTGCTGCTCGGGCCGCTTGTCACCGGCGCCATCCAGAAGCTCAAGGCCCTGCTCCAGTGTCGGCAGGGAGCCGGGATCCTTCAGCCGTACCACGACATCATTAAGCTGCTCCGCAAGGGCACGGTGCAGGCGGACACGACCTCGGGCTTCTTCCGGGCTATTCCGGTGCTCGTGCTGGCTGCCACGGTGGCTGCGGGTGCACTCGTTCCGGTCGTCCGGGCGGGGCCGCCGGCCTTTCCGTTGGGCGACGCGTTGATGCTCCTCGGGCTGCTCGCGCTGGCCCGCTTCCTCACTGCGGTCGGCGCGCTCGACGCCGGCGGCGCGTTCGGCGGGATGGGGGCCTCGCGAGAGATGACGATCGCGCCGCTCGTCGAGCCGGTCTTAATGATGGTCGTGTTCTCGACCGCGGTGGCCGCCGGGACGACGGAACTCGGCGCCCTCGCGGCGCATCGCGGGGCGTCGTGGATTCTCGCCTGGCGCGCGGCGGACTTCCTCGGCTTTGCGGCCATGCTCGTGTTACTTCCGGCAGAGACGGGCCGCATTCCTGTGGACAACCCGGACACCCACCTCGAGCTCACCATGCTGCACGAAGGCATGCTGCTCGAGCACTCCGGGCCGGGGCTCGGCTGCATGATGCTCGCGTCGCATACCCGACAGATCGTGACTCTCGGCCTCGTGTCGGCCCTCTTCTTCCCGGTCGGACTGGCAGACGGCGCGGGCGTCACGGGCCTCCTGCTCGGAGCCGGCGCGTTCGCGGCGAAAACCCTCGTGCTTGCGACCTGGCTCGCGCTCGTCGAGTCGTCCTACGCCAAGCTCCGCTTCTTCCGGGTGCCGCAGTACCTTGGCATCGGCTTCGTCTGCGCCCTCATGGCGCTCGCGCTGAGGATCCTATGAGCCCCGAGACGGTCCAGACGATCATCGACGACCTCGGCGCGCTGCTGCTGTTCACGATGATTCTCATCATCGCGGCACGTCAGATTTCCCACGCCATCCACGCCGTAGCCGCCCAATCCCTCCTCATCGCCATCGCAGGCGCGGTCCTGGCGACGGCCACCGGGAACGCGGACCTCTGGGTGATCGCCGGCGTCACGCTCGCCATCAAGGCGATCGTGCTGCCGTGGGTGCTGCACTGGGTCGTCCGGCGGTTAAACGTCCGGCGCGAGGTTGAGCCGGTGATCCCTTTCTCCGCAACGCTCGCCCTCGCTGTGGTGGGCGTCGTGATGTCGTTTCACCTAAGTGCCTCACTCGGCTCCGTCCGCCAAGCGATCACCGGCAACGCGCTTCCCGTCGGTATCAGCCTCACCCTGCTCGGCGTTCTGGTCATGGCAACTCGTAAGACGGCGCTGTCGCAGATGGTGGGCCTCTTCGCGTCTGAGAACGGGATCTTCTTCACTGCGATGGCGGTGACGAAAGGCATGCCGCTCATCATCGAAATCGGCGTGATCCTCGACGTTATCCTCGCCGCGCTCGTCATGACGATCCTGGTGCTGCGGGTCCGATCGACGGTCGACGCCGACATAGCGGACCTGGATCGGCTGAGGGGATGATCCGTGGCTGAAACGCTCCTCTGGGTCCTGCCGCTCGTCCCAACCGTCACGGCCTTGCTCATGCTCACGACGCGCGACCGCCGCATCCTCTCGGCCATCGACGTCAGTAGCTCGACGGTCCTTTTCGCGCTCACGCTCGTCCTCGCCCACGAGGTGGCGGCTCGTGGCCCGCAGGCGCTCGGCGTCATCCGCGTGGACGACCTTGGGCTCGTCTTTCTCCTCCTTCTCGTCGTCCTCACTCTGGCTGTCTCCATCTATACGGTGGGGTGGCTCAGGCAGGCGGTGGAGGTCGGCAACATGAAGGCCGAGTCCCTGCGGTCCTACTTCGCTCTCGTACACGCCTTCGTCGCGACGATGGTCGTGACGGTCCTCGCCGACAACCTCGGACTCCTCTGGATCGCGATGGAGGGGACGACGATCACATCGGCCGTCCTCATCGGCTACCACGGGCACCAGCACGGCCTGGAGGCGGCATGGAAGTATATCATCGTGACGACCATCGGCATCTCCTTCGGACTCTTCGGCACGGTGCTCGTCTATGCCGCCGCCACCGACGTCATGGGAGGCGCGGGCGCGATGAGCTGGTCGGCGATCATGAAGGTCGCTCCCACCCTCGACCCGGGTATCATCCGGATCGGCTTTATCTTCGTGATGGTCGGCTACGGCGCCAAGGCGGGTCTCGCGCCCATGCACCTCTGGCTGCCGGACGCCCATAGCCAGGCGCCCACGCCGGTCTCGACGCTACTCTCGGGTATCCTCATCAAGTGCGCGGTCCTCGCAATCATCCGGTTCCAGACGATTGCTGCCGCCGCGTGCGGCCCGGCGTTCCCGGCGGAGGTGCTGCTCGTCTTCGGCCTCACCTCGGTCGTCGTGGCGACGCCGTTCATCCTGGTTCAGCAAGACATCAAGCGCCTCCTTGGCTACCACAGCATCGAGCACGTTGGGATCGTGATGCTCGGTCTCGGCTTCGGCGGCCCCGTCGGCACCTACGGTGCGCTGCTGCACGTGGTGAACCACGGTATCACCAAGGCCCTCGCGTTCTTCGCCGCCGGCACGGCCATCGCCCGCTATGGGTCGCGCGATATACATGTCATCCGGGGCCTGCTCGCCGTGGCGCCGATCAGCGCGACTTTCCTGATGCTCGCGGCGCTGTCGCTCGCTGGCATGGCGCCGTTCTCGATCTTCGTGAGCGAGCTTATGGTGCTGCGCGCCGGCATCGGCCACGGTCAATGGATGGAGATCGCGATCTTCCTCGCGATGGTCGTCGTCATCTTTGCCGGCCTCCTCCATCATGTCAGCGCGATGGTCTTCGGCGAGCCGCCGCCCGCGGCGGGCCGGGAGGCCGAGGCTTGGTCCCCGCTGCTCGGGATGCTGCTGCTGGCGGCGATCATCGTCCTATTTGGCCTGACAATTCCCGCGAGCTTCGGCGGGATCCTCAAGCGCGCCACGGAGATTGTCGTTGGTTGACCCTGCTCTCATGGACGCGCTGCGGGCGGGCGCGGGTGGCTCCGTCGACGCGGACGTCGGCCCGCGCGCGTCAGATGTCACGGTGCGCCTTGGTCGCACGGGCGATCTCCCGGCGGTTGCCGCCGTGCTCATCGGACTATACTCGATGGCCTTAGCCACGGTTGTGGCGACCGACGAGACGGCGACGCCAGACAGCGATCTGAAGGTGCGCTATGTCTTTGAGCCCACCGCCCCCGGCGCCCCGGATCGGTTCGTGACGCTTCTCATCTCCGTGAATGCGGCGCACCCGGAGGCGCCCTCGCTGACAACGGCGATCCCGGCCGCAAACTGGCATGAGCGCGAGATGCAGGACCTCTTCGGGATCGTCCCCTTCGGGCACCCCGATCCCCGCCCGCTCGTGGTCCACGACGGGTGGCCGCGGGGCGTCTTCCCGCTCCGCAAAGCGTTCGACGGGTCGCAGCGCGTCCCGGTCGAGCCCGCCGACGAGTTTCCGCACCTCGTCGCCGAAGGCGAGGGCGTCTTCGAGATCCCGGTCGGCCCGATTCATGCCGGCATCATCGAACCGGGTCACTTCCGCTTTACGTCGGTCGGCGAGACCGTGCTCCATCTCGACGCGCGCCTGTTCTACACGCATCGCGGGCTGGAGAAACGCATGGAGGGGCTCTCGCCGCTCGATGCGTTTTACATCGCCGAGCGTATCTGTGGGGTCTGCTCGGTCGCGCACGGCCTAGGCTACTGCGAGGCGCTCGAGCAAATTGCCGGCGTCAACGTCCCGCCGCGGGCCCGGATCATCCGGAGCATCGCGCTCGAGCTGGAGCGTCTCTACAACCACGTCGGAGACATCGGCAACGTCTGCGCCGGCGCCTCATTCCACTACGGCGCCGCCACCGGAATGCGCTTGAAGGAGCGCCTCCAGCAGATGAACGAGCGGCTCGCCGGCAATCGCTTCCTCCGAGGCCTCATGATCCCGGGCGGTGCGCACCTCGATCTCTCGGACGACCTCCTCGTCGTCCTCACCGCCACGCTCCAGAACACTCTCGCCGGGCTCGACAGTCTGATGGGACGCATCGAAGCCAACCCTTCGGTCGTCGATCGGTTCGACGACACCGGCATCCTCCAACACCAGGTCGCGTTGGACCTCGCTGTCACTGGAGTGGCGGCCCGGGCGAGCGGCGTGGACCGCGACGCGCGGCGCGACCATCCCCACGGCGCGTTCGCGGGTCCCGAGCCGCCCGACCTGCACGTTGTGACCGTCTCGGAGGGCGACGTGATGGCCCGCATGATGGTTCGCGCCCTGGAGGTCCGGGAGTTTATCCGGCTGGTCGGCGAGCTCGTCCGACGACTCGAGCCGGGGCCGTTGCAGGTCACCCTCGCAGAGCCGCTGCCGGGCGGACGGATCGGAATCTCGGCCATCGAATCGGCGCGAGGCGAGGCGGTCCACTGGCTTCGCACCGATGCCGGCGGGCGTGTGGAGCGATACCACCTCCGGTCGCCGAGTTACCACAACTGGCCCGCCGTGGCGCTGGCCGCCGAAACCGCGATTGTCCCGGACTTCCCGCTCGTCAACAAGAGCTTCGAGCTCTGCTACTCGTGCACGGATCGCTGACATGCTGCGAATCATCATGAACGCGCTTCGCACCGGGGTGGTCACGACCCGTTACCCCGCGGAGCCGAGCGTGCCGCCAGACCGCTTTCGGGGGGCGCCCGTGCTTCGTCCCAGCGGCGGCCTGCCCCCTCCCGCCGTCTGCCCCGCGGGTGCGCTCACGGAGCATCTCGACGCCGGCCGTCGTCAAGTTGCCCTAGACCTCGCGCGGTGCGTCTTCTGCGGCCGCTGTGCCGAGGGTCCGTGGGCCGGCGCGGTTGCCATGGGACGGGACTTCGAGCTCGCAGCGCGCAGCCGCGACGACCTGCGGATCGAGGTCGCAGACGACGACTTTGCCGTCCCAGCGACGGGACCAGCCTCCGACCCGGAGGCCGAGGCCGCCCACGCCTCGTCCGAGATCCACCGGGTGCTCGGCCGATCGCTGCACCTCCGCCACCTCGACGCAGGCTCCTGCAACGCGTGCGACTGGGAGCTCGCCGCCCTCCTGAACCCGGTGTATGACGTTCGTCGCCTTGGCATCGACTTCGTCGCCTCTCCGCGCCACGCGGACGGGGTCGTGGTGACGGGCCCGATCACGCGCAACCTGGAGACCGCCGTCCGCCGCACGGTCGAAGCCGTCCCCGACCCGCGGGTTGTGATCGCCGTGGGAGCTTGCGCCGCCTCCGGGGGCATCGTCGGGGTGGGATACGCCAGCGCTGGCGGCGTCGACCGAGTCCTCCCTGTCGACGTCTACATCCCCGGCTGTCCGCCGCGCCCGGAGGCCATCCTCTTCGGCATTCTGGTCGCGGTCGGGCGCCTCGATGCCCGCCGCCCGCCACGCGAGGGGTGATGGACGGCGCCACACTTTCGTGCCGGACGGGGTGGCGTCGTTCGCGTGCGACTGCGCGATAGAAGTCCTCTCATCGAACGACAGGTTTTTGGTGACGAGGGTTGCGACACTTTCATAGCGCTGACTGAACACCTCCAACTGCCACCGTTGCTTTAATGCAAGACGCCCGCGCAAACGCTGGCGAGGCTCTTTATCAGTCGCGCCAACAAGCTTATCAATCGCGGATGGAATTTTGTGGAACTCACGGCACCCGTCACGCAATTACCCACCCCCTTGCCATGATGCGCAATCTCTGAATCCATGGGGGCATGGATCGCAGTGATTTGCAGCAACTCAGCAAAGAGCAGTTGATCGAGTTGGTGCTCCGGCTTCAGCGGCCGGACAAGAATTCGCGGACCTCTTCCAAGCCCCCTTCGACCGACAAGAAGGAAAAGCGGGAGAACTCTCGTCCTGGCGGGGCGAAGCCCGGACATGAGCCGCATAACCGGCGGCTTGCGGACAATCTCGATGAGATTCGTGACCACTCGCCGGGCGTTTGCGAGCGGTGCGGCGGGACCTTTTTGTCCGACGCCGAGAGAGAATTGATCGGCGAATACGATGAGATCGAGATCCCGCCGGTCAAACCCTATGTGATCCGCCACCGCCGCTTTGCCTGCCGATGCGGGCATTGTGGCGTTGCGGCGAAAGCTCCGGCGCCCGCGGTCGCGACGGCGACGCCGTTTGGACCGCGCATTCACGCGCTGGCGATTTATCTCAAGGGCTTCCAGGCGCTTTCCTACGAGCGGCTACGCGGCCTGTTCCGCGACGCGTTTGGGCTCGACGTCAGCGAGGGCGCGCTGATGAACATGTTCATCCGCTCTCATGCCCGATTCAAGATCGAAGCCTCGAAGGCCAAGGCCGTTCTGCGCGCCGCCAAGGTCGTCGCCAGCGACGAAACCGGCGTTCGTATCGAGGGAACGAACTCTTATCATTGGGTGTTCCACTGCAAGGGCGCGGTCGTGCATCAGCCCGATTATTCTCGCGCCGCCCGCGTCGTGGACGACATGATGGCCGGGCACGTGCCGGAAGTCTGGATTTCGGACCGCTATTCAGCCCAGCAAAAGCATGGCGAGCGGCATCAGACGTGTCTGGCGCATCTGGCCCGCGACGCCGCGTTCGCCTTCGAGCATGGCTCGGATGATCTGCCCCTGCGGTTCAAGCTTTGGTTGGGAGAGGCGTTCGACCTGGCCCGAGGGATAGCCAACTTCGCAGCCTCGACCCTGACGAGGAAAAAGCGAGGCTTGGAAATACAGCTCGAGGCCCTGCTGGCCGCGCCGACCGCATGCGATCTGGCCCGAGAGCTGCAAGCCAAAATCGGGCGCGCGAAAGACCAGCTTCTCACCTTTTGCGATTATCCCGGTGAGGTGGACGTCACGAACAACACGTCGGAGCGAAAACTCCGCCCCTGCGTGATCCAACGAAAAGTCACCAACGGCTACCGAGCCATGTGGGCCGCCGAAGCCGAAGCGGACGTACGAACGACAATCGACGCCGCACGACTTAAAGGCGCCAACCCCTTCAACGTCATCCTCGGCGCCCTGGCCTGAGCGCCCCACGAACCGTAACTCCCGCCCTCATGTCCGGTGGGGGTGGGTAATTACCCCGTCACTGAGTCCGGTCATTATTGTCGTTCGCACTTTGTTCCGAATCGGATAATTCTCCGCCAAGCCCTGATGCGGAGAGCTGTATGTCGAAGAATATCCTCATCTTTTCCGACGGGAGCGGGCAGCGCGGCGGAATTCTTTTTGACGAAAATCGAAGCAATATTTACAAGGGCCTTGTCACGTTGTTGGATCAAGTTCGCGAAAAGCCTGCGCTTCCAAAAGTTTCAAGCTGCCGCGACTGCCTCGCGCCACGTGTTCATCGCCACGGCGCGAAGCGTGCGATGCGTTTGAGCTGAGGCCAGATGGCGTTGGACGTTGAAGGTGTTGTAGACGGCGGCATGGATCGAGAGGAATTTCTGCGCCGAGCCGGCGCTCTTGAAGCGTTGCATCTTGCGCTCCCGCCGTCGGGTCGGCTGACGCGAATTCTCGACGCGATTGTTTTTCCATCGCCCGCGCTCGTGGCGGCTCTCGATCCTCAGATCGCGGACCGCTGCGCCGTACGACCGCAACTCGTCCGTGACCAATCGCTCGGGGACGAAGGCGTATTTCTTGAGAAGCTTGCGCATCAGTTTCAGCGCGGCATGCTTGTTTCGCTTGGATTGGACCAACACGTCGAGGACCTCGCCTTCGGCGTCGACGGCGCGCCAGAGATAGAGCATTCGGCCGTCGATTTTCAGATAGACCTCGTCAAGATGCCAGGTCGTGTGAGGCTTGGGCCGGCGCTTTCGCAAGTCCGCTGCGATGATCGGCCCGAAATGATTCACCCAGCGTCGGACTGTCTCGTAGGAGACCGCAATTCCGCGCTCAGCGAGCAAATCTTCGACGTCGCGAAAGCTCAGCGTGAACCGAAGATAGAGCCAAATCGCCTGCTGAATGATCTCGGGCGGGAACCGGTACCCAGCGTAGCTGATTTTCGTCATTCTCTTTGGCTACCGTGCTGGCGAAGCAATCGCAACATCGCGTCGACGTAACAATGCCTCCTACTTGGCTACCGGGCCACCAGAGGGGACCGCAGGCCCGGAGCGTCGTGACAACGCCAGCTGAATCCGTGACCACGCATCAAGTGTGTCTATTGCTGTCGGGCCCGCCCGGCTGGCCCAGCTTGCCGGGCGGAATACTGCTCGCGGTGTGTGCGGCATAGGGGTCGTGAATCACCGGGAGCGAGTGCACATGGCCGCATTTTGAGCAAACGAATATCTCGACTTCCATATCAAAGACCGGATCGTCTGGCTCAATGCGTTTGAACCGTAGTTCGCCATCGCAGAGCTCGCAGTGCATGGACGGCGGGGGCTGGACGAGGTTGCGCATATGCCACTTCCTTTCGTACGACATGCCTCGTAACGAATCCGAGGGACGCTCAAAGGGGTCCCGGTCAATGTGCCATTTCGTGGGAAGCCTGACGCTTTGGTCTGGCGCGGCCATTGTAACAAATAGTTAAAATTAATAGCTTGGAAAAGCGGCATGAGGAAGGCGATGCCGCCGGTGTCTGCGATGGCGAGGGTCGCTTGATGGAAGCAGTGATATCGGGCTGCGGCGACGGACTGAGTGAGACACAGTCGGCCTATTGATCGCCCGAGAATTGGGCTCGCGCGCGAGTGTCAACGCCGAGAAATAGTGAAGCCCCGGTCGAATTGTGGCCGGGGCTATGTCGGATGCGACGCCATGCTTCTCTCTGTTGTGGATTTCTCGTAGAGCTGAGCTCTCATCGCGGCACGAATTGAAGGTATTCCTTGCCGAAAAAGAGTCAAGGGCTCCGTATTTCAAATAATCGATCAGCTTGAAATTGACAGCCGAACCGCGTGCTGGAAAACGTTCCGTCATGGGCACATATTACCGAGATGGCCGAAGCTCACCCATTCACCATCAGGGTTGAACCCGATCTTTTGCGCGACCGCCGTTTCCGCTGGACGCTTTACGAAAACGGACAGCCTCGCAATCGATCCCCCGTCTCTTACGCTACAGAACGCGAGGCCGTTGCCGACGCTACGAAGGCGCTGGATAAGGAGATTGCCAACTGGCGGCCGGCCAGATGACTGCAAGGCATCTTGCGGTGCTACCGTCAAATCTAACTCGCCCGACCAAATCGAGAAGAAAACTGAAGGAGTTCGGGACGATGTCTGACGCATCCGCCCGTCGGCCTGCCGCGCCAAGGCCAGAAGACTATGCCATCGTGCCAGGCTCACAAGGGCCGCGCCGCGACTTTCGCATCAGCGTCGGCCTGCGTGAGGGCTGGGACCCGGAAGGCCGTGTCTTCGACGTTTCGGAGGCGGTGCGCACCGCCCGCGCCTGGATGAAGCGCAGGGTTGAGGCGGGTCAGCCAGCGTTGTCCGGAATGTTTACCCGCGCGGAAGTCACCTACGCCTGGCCGCGCCCAGACGGCACGGTCGGTTCGCATCGAAGCCATGCAGCTGAAACAGATCGCTGCAGTCGGCGCAGCGCACGTTGACGCCCAAATCCATTATGTATAGACTTAAAAACTCGTTGGTGGCGTCGGGGCGAGCCGCGAATTAGGATTGCGCTGAAGTCGGGGCGCTTTGGAGGGCACCGCGGCGTTGGCGGCATGGTTGCGAAAAGAGTGGGAGGTTTGCGATGAGGAAAATCGAGACGTTCGACCTGACGCGGCGCGAGGCGTTGAAGGCGAGCATCGCCGCTGCGGCGGCCGCGGGCGGTCTGTTCGGCGCGATGCGCGGCGCCTATGCCGACGACACGCTCGCCGAAGT
This sequence comes from uncultured Alphaproteobacteria bacterium, assembly GCA_963842835.1. Classification (GTDB taxonomy): domain Bacteria; phylum Pseudomonadota; class Alphaproteobacteria; order Rhizobiales; family Beijerinckiaceae; genus Roseiarcus. The sequence goes on from CAWJIB010000007.1 coordinate 263,420, forward strand.
GAAGAAGCGCGGCGAACTCGTCGTCGCCACCGAGATGCAATTCCCGCCGTTCGACATCTCCGACAACGGCACATACAAGGGCGTCGATCGCGAGCTCGTCGATGCGGTGGCCAAGGAACTCGGCGTCAAGGTTTCCTATCTCGATCTGCCCTGGACCAGCGTGCTGCCGGGCCTGGACGCCAAGAAGTTCGATCTTTGCATCGCGCCGGTGACGATCACCAAGGAGCGCATGAAGCGCTACCGTTTCACCGTCCCGATCGCCGACGCCACCGCGGCGTTGATGAAGCGCGCCGGGGACGCGAGCATCGCCAAGCCGGAAGACATCGCGGGAAAGACAGTCGGCGGGCAGAAGGGCACTTCGCAGCTCGAACAGCTCAAGGCTTTCTCGGCGAAACTGGCGAAGCCGGTCGACGTCAAGGAATATGTCGACAACAACCAGTGCTACGCCGATCTGGCGGCCGGCCGCATCGACGCCTCGGTCAATTCGCTGCCCAACCTCGCCTATGCCGCGGCGCAGCGCTCGGACACGTTCGCCGTCGTGCTGCCGGCGTTCGGCCAGCCGACCTATTTCTCCTGGGTCGGGCGGCTCGAGGACGCCACGCTGGTCGACGCGGTCAACGCGGCGATCGTCAAGGTCGAGGCCGACGGGACGATGACGAAGATTCAAAAGACCTGGTTCGGCCAGACGATGGATCTGCCCAAGACCGTCCCCGAGCCTTCGATCTGACCCTTCGCTCATGAGGGGCGGCGCTCGCGCCGCCCCTTGCAAGCCGCCCGATGCACCCGCAGGTCATCCTCCATTCGTTCGGCTATCTCACGCAGGCGGCGGGGACGACGCTCGCCGTTTCGCTCGCAGGCATTGCGCTCGGCTTCGTGATCGGCGCAGCGGTTTGCATCGCGCGGCTTTCGCGCCGGGCTTGGCTCGCGCGGCTCGGCGGCGTTTACGTTAGCGTGTTTCGCGGCGTTCCGCTGCTCGTGCTGCTGCTGTTCATCTACTATTTTCTCGCCAAATTCGGCGTCGACGTGCCGGCGCTCGTGGCGGCGGTCGGCGGGCTCGCGCTCTCCTCCGGCGCCTATCAGGCGGAAATCCTGCGCGGCGCGCTCAACGCGACACCGCCTGGCCAAGCCGAGTCGGCGGTCGCGCTCGGCTTCTCCAGCGTCGAAATCTGGCGGCGCATCCTGCTGCCGCAGGCGTTGCGCATCTCGATCCCGCCGCTGATCAACGAATTCATCCTGCTGCTCAAGGCCTCCTCGCTGGTCTCGGTGGTCGGCATCGCCGAATTGACCCGCGTGAGCATGAACATCGCCTCGCTGACCTACCGGCCGTTAGAGGCCTATGTCGGCGGCGCCTTGTTCTATCTCGCGATCAATCTCTGCCTGGCGGCGCTCGGCGCGCTCACCGAGCGGCGCCTGGCGGGGGAGCGCGCTTAATGGACGCCGAAGTCCTCTGGCGCTACGCGCCTTCGCTGATGAGCGGTTTTGGCGTGACCGTCATGTGCTGGGGCGCTGGCGGCGCGCTCGGCCTCGTTCTCGGCTTCCTGATCGCGCTTCTCTATCGGCTGCGCGTCGCGCCGCTGCGCTGGCTGTTGCGCGCCTTCATCGAGGTTTTTCGCGGCACGCCGTTCCTGGTGCAACTGTTCCTGTTCTACGCCGGCGGGCCCTATATCGGCTTGAAGCTCAGCGCGACGACCGCCGGCGTCATCGGCCTCGGGCTCTATTCCTCGGCCTATTTCGCCGAAATCTTCCGCGGCGGCTTCGCCGCCGTGCCGGTCGGCCAGACCGAGGCGGCGATGAGCGTCGGCATGAAGCCGTTCGATGTGCTGGCCCGCGTCACCCTGCCCTCGGCGCTGATCGCCGCCGTGCCGCCGATCGTCAACATGCTGATCGTCTTGTCGAAGGAGACCGTCGTCCTGTCGATCATCACCGTTCCCGAACTGATGTACCAGATGCAGACCATGGCGGCGGAGACTTTCACCGCGTTCGACGCGATCTTCGCGATGGCGGTGTTTTATTGGCTGCTGGTCGAAGGCGTTTCGCGCTTGGGGCGTCGCCTGGAAGCGCGCGTCACCGCCTTCATGACTGAGGAAGCGAGGCCGGCGTGAGCGAGCCGATGATCGAAATCCGGAACTTGAGCAAGCGCTTCGGCGCGCACGAGGTGCTGCGCGGCGTCGACCTGACCATCGGGCGCTCGGAAGTGGTCTGCCTGATCGGCCCCAGCGGCTCGGGCAAGAGCACGCTGCTGCGCTGCGTCAACTTTCTCGAAATCCTACGATTCCGGCGAGGTGCGCATCGCGGGAAAGCTGAGCGGCTACGAGGACGCGCCCGACGGGACGCGCCGGCCGATGGGCGCGCGCACTTTACGCGAAATGCGGCGCGAGATCGGCATGGTGTTCCAGCATTTCAATCTCTGGCCGCACATGACCGCGCTGCGCAACGTCGCCGAACCCTTGCGCCGCGTGCGCGGCCTTAACGCAGCCGAGGCGGGCGATCGCGCGCTGGCGATGCTCAAGCGCGTCGGCCTCGCCGACAAGGCCGAGGCCTATCCCTCGCGCCTGTCGGGCGGCCAGCAGCAGCGCGTCGCCATCGCGCGCGCGCTGGCGATGCAGCCGCGCCTGATGCTGTTCGACGAACCGACCTCGGCGCTCGATCCCGAACTCGTCGGCGAAGTCTTGGAGGTGATGAAGAGCCTCGCGAGCGAGGGCATGACGATGCTGATCGTCACCCACGAGATGGGCTTCGCCGCCCATGTCGCCGACCGCATCGCCTTCATCGACGCCGGCCGCATCGTCGATGAGGGCCCGCCGCGGCATGTGTTCCACGAAAGCGCGGAGCCGCGGGTGCGGCAGTTTTTGCAGACCTATCACGACAGGAATAGTTTTTGAGGGGACCCTTCGCCGCGCCGCCGCTATTGAAGGCGCCCGGTCAGGCGGAGGCCGTCACGAATGTTCAGCGACATCAGCGTGAGGTTGACCGCGCCAGCGATAAGCTCGACCGCTTGAACGGCGTAGAACGCATTACCGAACTCCCCGCGTGACGCGAGCGCTGCGAGATAGAGCGCGCACGGAATCAAAATCAGCAGACCGTTCGCGGCGATAAACGGCATCCGGCGCATCTTTGCCCGAATTCCAACGTTCGGCGAAGCGCCAGCCATTCGGAAGCCGGACGCTCCGGCGATGATCAATGCCGGCACGAGGATCAGGAACCCCCACGGGATCGCCTGCTTCACCGCGGAGATCGCCTGTGCCGAACCGGACAGTTCCGACAGAACGGTCGAGGTCCAAAAGGCGAGAATCATCAGGAAGCCGATCATCCCCGCGATGGGATGAATACGCTTAAGCATCGCCTTTTCCCATTCTTGTGGCGTTGTCGAGACGCTGTCCGATAGCCCGAAGAACCGCCGTTGCCGTCTCGATCCGCTTGGTGGTCAGCCCGTCCGCGAGACGACGCGCCCAGGGCCTTTGCAGCTTCGTCGCCGCGTCGTAGGCCGCCTTCCCGTGCGGGGTGAGGATGACGAGCTTGGATCGTCGATGGTGCGGGTTGGATTCGAAGCGGACAAATCCGTCGCGTTCCATTTCGTTCGCCAGGCGCTGCACGGCTTGGCGGGTCAGCCCCATGTTCCGCGCGATATGAGCGACGGGCAGCGGCGCCGCGGACAGCGCGATCGCTCCGAGCACCTGCCATCGCGCGCTCGTCAGACCGACCTTCGCGACAAGCGCATCGCCCGCCGCAAGCAGCTGGCCGTTCAGGCGAAACGTCTCCAAGACAAGCTCGGTGACGGCGTCGAGATCGTTCATGACAATATCTAGTCATATTGACAATGTGCTGTCAACAAGGCCTTGCGGTCGCCGGTCCCTTTGCTGCTCGCGAACCGCCGCCCGGCGTCGAGGGTTTGGAAAGACGCGACGACCTCGGCGCTCGATCCCGAACGCGTCGGCGAAGCGCTGGAGGCGATGCGCGGGCCTCGCCGCCGAGGGCATGACGATGCTGATCGTCACCCACGAGATGGGCTTCGCCGCCCATTTCGCCGACCGCATCGCCTTCATCGACGCCGGCCGCATCGTCGACGAAGGCCCGCCGCGCCACGTCTTCCACGAAGGCGCGGAGCCGAGGGTGCGGCAATTTCTTGCAGACGTATCATGGCAGGAATAGTTTTTGAGGGCGCTGCGAAGCGCGTTATTGTGTCGGCGCGTCATTGCGAGGAGCGCAGCGACGAAGCAATCCATGCGGCGGCTGCGCTGTGGATTGCTTCTCAATGCGAATGCAAAGCATTCGTCCGGCTGCGCTCGCAATGCTGGGTGGACGGCCCCTGACGGCATCGACGTGCCAAGCTGGTCGTTGTTGCGATTCGCCAACCAGCGATAGGAGCCGCCCAGATGAACGCTATCACGATCGGTCTCGATTTGGCCAAGTCGGTTTTTCAAGTCCACGGCGAAGGCGCCAAGGGCGAGATCGTCTTTCAGAAAAAGCTTCGTCGCGCGCAGCTCGAAGCGTTCTTCAGCAAGCAGCCGCGCTGCACGGTTGGGTTGGAGGCTTGCGGCTCGGCGCATTATTGGGGCCGCGCCTTGCGCGCGCTCGGGCATGAGGTTCGCTTAATTCCGGCGGCCTATGTGAAGCCCTTTGTTCGGCGCAATAAAACCGACGCCCGCGATGCGGCGGCGATTTGCGCGGCGATGGGTCGCGCGGACATGCGTTACGTGGCAATCAAGAGCGTCGAGCAACAGGCGATGCGGGCGGTCGAGCGCGGACGCGAGCTTTTGATCAAGCAGCGGACTCAGCTTTCCAACTGCTTACGCGGTTTGCTCGCCGAGATGGGGATTATCGCGGCGCAAGGCCGGTTGGGCTTTGCCGAGTTGCGAGAGTTGGTTCGGGTAGGCGATGCGCGCGTGCCGGCGCCGCTGAGGGCGACGCTGGAAGCGCTGGGCCGGCAGATCGATAGTCTGGCCGGGGATATCGACGAGCTCGAGGCGCGGATACTGGCGGCGGCCAAGGAGAACCCGGACATGCGGCGTCTATGCGCGATCCCCGGCGTCGGCGCCATCACGGCGCACGCCATTGTCGCGGCGATCGGCGACGGAAAGCGTTTCAATTCGGCGCGCGATTTCGCCGCCTGGGCGGGACTGACGCCGCGCGAGAGTTCGAGCGGGGGTAAGACGACAAAGCTCGGCATCACCCGGCAAGGGGAGCGGCGGCTGCGCTCGCTGCTGGCGTTGGGCGCCAGCACGATCATGCGCGGCGCGCGCGCCAACACGGGCCGCGCCACCGAGTGGCAGCGCGCCATCCTCGCCCGTCGCCCGGTCAAGGTCGCCGTGCTGGCGCAGGCGGCCAAAACCGCCCGGATCGCCTGGGCTGTTTTGACTTCGGGCGAGGCCTATCGGCGGCCCGCGGCGCAAGCCAAGGCGGCGTGAGAAAAATGTAGAGCCAAGGCCAGACAACCCCTTTCCGGCCAGGCGGCGACGCAGGGTCGGAGACGAAGCAAGGAGCAAACGGTAGCGACGGCAAAAAGGTCAGGACCTGGGTTGGGACACTCCGAACCGTCATCGCGCCTCAAAAGCGCGCCGCAATGCAGGGAGCCCAATCCGCGAAACCCATCGGGGCCAGCGGTCATGAACCGCGTCAAAAGGCCGAATACATGACCGCTCCAGACTTCAAGCCGAAGCCGCTGAAAAATGCCTTGCAACGAGGGGGCCGTCCATACATGACGCGCGAGAACGGTCGCGCTCATTGAGCTACCGCCTCACTCCGCAAGGCTCGGCAGATCGAGCCCCTTCTCCCTCGCGCACTCCACCGCCTCTTCATACCCCGCATCCGCATGCCGCATCACGCCGCTTGCGGGATCGTTCCACAGCACGCGCGCGATGCGCCGCGCCGCCTCAGGCGTGCCGTCGCACACCACGACCATGCCGGCATGCTGCGAGTAGCCCATGCCGACGCCGCCGCCGTGATGCAGCGAAACCCAGGTCGCGCCGGAGGTGCAATTGAGCAGCGCATTGAGCAGCGGCCAGTCGGAGACCGCGTCGGAGCCGTCCTTCATCGCCTCGGTCTCGCGGTTGGGCGAGGCGACCGAGCCCGAATCGAGATGGTCGCGGCCGATGACGATCGGCGCCTTCAGTTCGCCCGAGGCGACCATTTCGTTGAAGGCGAGCCCGAGGCGATGCCGGTCGCCGAGCCCGACCCAGCAGATGCGCGCCGGCAGACCCTGGAAATGAATGCGCTTGCGCGCCATGTCGAGCCAATTGTGCAGATGCGCGTCGTCGGGCATCAGCTCCTTGACCTTGGCGTCGGTGCGGTAAATGTCTTCCGGGTCGCCCGACAGCGCCGCCCAGCGGAACGGCCCGACGCCGCGGCAGAACAGCGGCCTGATATAAGCGGGCACGAAGCCGGGAAAATCGAAGGCGTCGCTCACCCCCTCTTCGAGCGCCATCTGCCGGATGTTGTTGCCGTAGTCGACCGTCGGCACGCCCGCGTGAAAGTAAGCCAGCATCGCGCGCACGTGTTCGGCCATCGACGTCTTGGCGGCGCGCTCGACGCCCTTGGGATCGCTCGCGCGCCGCTCGTCCCATTGCTGCAGCGTCCATCCCTTGGGCAGATAGCCGTTGACGGGGTCGTGCGCCGAGGTCTGGTCGGTGACGATGTCCGGCCGGACGCCGCGGCGCAGCAGTTCGGGCATGACTTCGCAAGCGTTGCCGAGCAGCGCGACCGAAACCGCTTTGCGCTCCTTCGTCGCCCGCTCGATGATCGCCAAGGCGTCCTCGAGAGTTTTGGCGACGACGTCGACATAGCCGGTGCGCAGACGCGCATCGATGCTCGAGGGCCGGCATTCGACCGCCAGTAATGACGCCCCCGCCATCGTCGCCGAAAGCGGCTGCGCGCCGCCCATGCCGCCGAGCCCCGCGGTGAGAATCCACTTGCCCGCGAGATCGCCGGCGTAATGCTGGCGGCCCATTTCGGCGAAGGTCTCGTAGGTGCCCTGCACGATGCCTTGGCTGCCGATATAGATCCACGAGCCCGCGGTCATCTGGCCGTACATCATCAGACCCTTGCGATCGAGCTCGCGAAAATGGTCCCAGGTCGCCCAATGCGGCACCAGGTTGGAATTGGCGATCAGCACGCGCGGCGCGTCGGCGTGGGTGCGGAAGACCCCCACCGGCTTGCCCGACTGCACCAGCAGCGTCTCGTCGGCCTCCAGCCGGCGCAGCGTCGCCACGATGCGGTCGAAAGATTGCCAATCCCGCGCGGCGCGGCCGATGCCGCCGTAGACGACGAGCTCGCCCGGCCGCTCGGCGACGTCCGGATCGAGATTGTTCATCAGCATGCGCAGCGGCGCCTCGGTCAGCCAGCTCTTGGCGGAGAGTTCGGGGCCACGCGGCGCGCGGATGACGCGCATGTTGTCGATGCGGGAGGGAGGGTTCATGGCGGCGCCTTTCTCAAAGCGGAACGGAGGTCAGTTGCCGACCCAGGCGAGGATCGTTTCAAGAACGCGGCGCAGCGTCGCGCGCGTCTTGTCCGCGCGCGTGGGATCGAGAGGCGTCGGCCAGTTTTCCTCGTCGACGTTGTCCGGCTCCAGCATATAGGCGCAGCAGGCGAGCTCCATCTGCAGCGCGTGGACGCCGTCCTGAGGGCGGCCGAAGCTCCTCGTGATCCAGCCGCCCTTGAACCGTCCGTCGACGACGTGGCTCGCGCCGCTGGCGGCGAGAACCGCGCTGACCGCCTCGCGTAGCGCGGGATCGCAGCTCTTTCCCGAGTTGGCGCCGAGGTTGAACAGCGGCAGCTCGCCTTCGAAGAGGCGGGGAACGCGCGAGCGGATCGAATGGGCGTCGAACAAGGCGACGCGCGGGAAAGAAGCGCGCAGGCGCGCGATCTCGGCGCCGAGCGCGGCGTGGTAGGGATCGAAATAGCGCCGCCGCCGCTCGGCGATCTCCGCGCTATCAGGCGCTTGCCCCGGCCGATAGAGCGGCTCGCCGTCGAAAGTCGTCGCCGGGCACAATTCGGTCGTCGCCTGTCCGGGATAAAGCGAGGCGCCGCTGGGATCGCGATTGACGTCGATCAGCGAGCGCGAAAGCGTGGTGCGCACGATTGTCGCGCCGAGCGAGCCGGCGAAGTCGTAGAGGTCCGCGACCCACCAATCCGCGTCCTTGCGCGCGAGCCAGGGGCTGACGAAGCGCGCCTCGAACTCGCGGAGCGCGGTTCCCGCATGCGGAACGCTGACGATCAGCGGCGCCTCTGCGCGCGTGACGACCAGCCAATCGGGCGCCGCGGTCATGGCGCGCCTCCTTCGAGCGTCGGCAGCGCGATGGCGCCCGCCGCCTCGACGATCGCGCCGGAGCGCGCCAGAAGCGTCGCGGCGAGGATGTCGGGATGCAGATAGCGATCCTCCTCCAGGCGCGGCGCCTCGCGGCGCAGCCGCGCGCGCACCGCCTCCAGCGGCGCGCTGGAGCAAATCGGCGCGTGAAAGTCGCACGCCTGCGCGGCGACGAGGAGTTCGATCCCCGTGACGGCGAAGGCGTTCTGGGCCATCGGCGCCAAGCGTCGCGCGCCGTGCGCGGCCATCGAAACGTGGTCCTCCTGGTTGGCGGATGTCGGAATCGAATCGACGCTCGCGGGATAGGCGCGCTGTTTGTTTTCCGAAACCAGCGCCGCGGCGGTCACCTGCGCGATCATGAAACCGGAGTTGAGACCGGGCTTGGGCGTCAGGAACGCCGGCAGACCGGACAGCGCCGGGTCGACCAGCATCGCGACACGGCGCTCGGCAAGCGAGCCGATCTCGCAGATCGCCAGCGCGATCATGTCGGCGGCGAAGGCGACGGGCTCGGCGTGGAAATTGCCGCCCGACAGCGCCTCGTCGTCATCGGCGAAGATCAGCGGATTGTCGGAGACGCTGTTGGCCTCGTCAGCGAGCGTCGCCGCGGCCTGGCGCAAGAGATCGAGGCAGGCGCCCATCACCTGTGGCTGACAGCGCAGGCAATAGGGGTCCTGCACCCGCTCGTCGCCCGTGACATGCGAGGCGCGGATCGCGCTGCCCGCCATCAGCGCGCGCAAAGCCGCGGCGGCGTCGATCTGGCCGCGGTGGCGGCGTAAAGCGTGGATGCGCGCGTCGAATGGCGCATCCGACCCGCGCGCCGCGTCGGTCGACAGCGCGCCGACGACCAGCGCCGAACGGAACAGCGCTTCCGCCTCGAACAGCCCCACGAGCGCGTTGGCGGTGGAGAATTGCGTGCCGTTGAGCAAGGCGAGCCCTTCCTTCGGCGCGAGCGCGATCGGCGCAAGGCCGACTTCGGCGAGCGCCTCAGCGGCGGGCGCCACGCGATCGCCGACGCGCGCTTCGCCGACGCCGATCATCGCCGCCGCCATATGGGCGAGCGGCGCCAGATCGCCCGAAGCGCCGACCGAACCTTGCGCGGGCACGATCGGCGTCACGCCCCGCGCCAGCATCGCCTCGAGAAGGCGAAGCGTCTCGGGCCGCACGCCGGAGGCGCCTTGGGCGAGACTGCCGAGCTTCAGCGCCATCATCAGGCGCACCGTCTCGATAGGGGACGGGTCGCCGACGCCGGCGGCGTGGGAGAGCACGATGTTGCGTTGCAGCTGCGCGAGGTCGGCGGGCGCGATGCGCACGCCCGCGAGCTTGCCGAAGCCGGTGTTGACGCCATAGACCGGCGCGCCGCGATCGAGAATGCGCGCCACCGCCGCGGCGCTCGCCGCCACCGCCGTCTGGTGCGCGGGGTCGAGCGCGACGGGCGCGCCGCGCCAGATGGCGCGCCAATCCTCGAGCGAAGCCTCGCCGGCTTTCAGCGTGACGGTCATTGTCCTCTCCAGATGCGCGCGTGCAGGGGATTGAAGCCGAGGCGATAGACGAGCTCGGCGGGGCGCTCGACGTCCCAGATCGCCAGATCCGCCGATTTGCCGGGCTCTAACGCGCCGGTCTCCCCGGCAAGGCCGAGCGCGCGCGCCGCGTTGCGCGTGACGCCGGCCAGACATTCGTCGACGGTGAGGCCGAACAAAGTCGCCGCCATGTTGAGCGCGAGCAACGGCGAGGTCAGCGGCGAGGTGCCGGGATTGCAATCGGTCGCCACTGCCATCGGCACGCGATGTCTACGGAAAAGATCGACCGGCGGCGCCTGGCGTTCGCGTAAGGTGTAATAGGCGCCCGGCAGCAGCGTCGCCACGACGTCGGCGCGCGCCATCGCCGCTGCGCCGGCGTCGTCGGCATATTCGAGATGATCGGCCGAAAGCGCGCCGAACTGAGCCGCCAGCGCCGCGCCGCCGCCGTTCGACAATTGATCGGCGTGCAGCTTGACCGGCAGCCGCGCCGCGCGCGCCGCTTGGAACACGCGCGCGATCTCGTCGCGCGTGAAGGCGATGCGCTCGCAGAAGCCGTCGACCGCGTCGACCAGCGCCTCGGCCGCCAGCGCGGGGATCATGACGTCGGCGACCTCAGCGAGATAGGCGGCGCGTTTCTCGCCGTATTCCGGCGGCACAGCGTGCGCGCCGAGAAACGTCGTTCGGATCGCGACGCGGCGCTCTTCGGCGAGCCGGCGCGCGACGCGCAGTGACTTGCGCTCGGCGGCGAGCGCCAGCCCGTAGCCCGATTTCACCTCGACCGTGGTGACGCCTTCGGCGATCAGCGCGTCGAGTCGCGGCAGCGTCTGGCGCAACAATTCGGCCTCGCTCGCCGCGCGCGTCGCGCCGACCGTGGCGAGGATGCCGCCTCCGGCGCGCGCGATCTCCTCGTAGCTCGCGCCGGCGAGCCGCATTTCGAATTCGCGCGCGCGATCCCCGGCGTAGACGAGATGGGTGTGGCAGTCGATCAATCCCGGGGTGATCCACCGGCCGCCGCAATCGACGACGCCCGGCCCCGTGCGCCACGCCGCGGGCAAGTCGGCCTGCGGACCGACGAAGGCGATGCGGCCCTCGCGCGCGGCGATCGCGCCGCGCTCGATGACGCCGAGGCCCGGCCGCTCCGCGGCGAGCGTCGCCAGACGCGCGTTCAGCCAAATTGTTTCCGGCCGCGCCGGGTCGCTCGCGTGGGCCATGCCGTTCGCTTCGTCTCTTCCCTCGCGCCCCGCTTTAATGTATAGACATATTCGCGAAGATTGCAAGCGATCGGGCGCGACGACGCGCTCGCCCATGCGACCACAGGGATGCGATGCCGGTCATTCACGCCGCCAAAGCCTTGACGCCCGAGGGATGGAAATCCGACGTCAGGCTGACGATCGACGGCGAAGCGATCGCAGCCGTCGAGACGGGCGTCGCGCCCCGCGCGGGCGACGAACGCCATGCGCTCGCGGCGCCGGCGATCGCCAATCTGCACTCGCACGCCTTTCAGCGCGGCATGGCGGGTCTGGCCGAATTCCGCGGCGCCACGACCGACACGTTCTGGACCTGGCGCGAAACGATGTATCGCTTTGCCTTGACGATGTCGCCGGACGACGTCGAGGCGGTCGCGGCGCAACTCTATGTCGAGATGCTGGAGGCGGGCTTCGCGGCGGTCGGCGAATTCCACTATTTGCATCATGCGCCCGACGGCTCGCCCTACGCGGCGCTGGCCGAGATGGCGAGCCGCATCGTCGCGGCGGCGCGCCGCGCCGGAATCGGGCTGACGCTGCTGCCGGTGTTTTACGCGCATGCGACGTTCGGCGGCGCGCCGCCGAATCCCGAACAGCGGCGGTTCGTCAACGACATCGAGTCGTTCGCCAAGCTCCTCGACGATTGCCGCGCGCTGATGAAGGACTACCCTGGCGGCGCGGTCGGCGTCGCGCCGCATAGTCTGCGCGCCGTGACGCCGAGCGAATTGTCGGCGCTCGTCGGCCTCGCGCGCGACGCGCCGATCCACATCCACGCCGCCGAGCAGGTCAAGGAGGTCGAGGATTGTCTCCTCTGGTCGGGGGCGCGGCCGGTGCAATGGCTGCTCGATCACGCGCCGCTCAATTCGCGATGGTGTCTCGTGCATGCCACGCATATGGACGCGGAGGAAACGCGGCGCCTGGCGCGCGTCGGCGCCGTCGCCGGCCTTTGTCCGGTGACCGAGGCCAATCTCGGCGACGGCGTGTTCAATGCGCCGGATTTCGTCGCCCATGGCGGTCTCTACGGAATTGGGTCCGATTCCAACGTGTTCATCGGCGTCGCCGCCGAACTGCGGCAGCTCGAATATGCGCAACGGCTGCGCGATCGCGCGCGCAACGTCTGCGCCGCGGCGGGCGCCTCGACCGGCCGCGCGCTGTTCGACGCGGCCTCGGCCGGCGGCGCGCGGGCGCTGGCGCGCCGCAGCGGGCGTCTGGCGGCCGGCGCGAGCGCCGACATCGTCACGCTACGCGCCGACCACCCTTCGCTCGCCGGGCGCAGCGACGATCAGATCCTCGACGCGTGGATCTTCAGCGTCGGCAATCCGCTCGTCGATAGCCTCTGGAGCGGCGGACGCAAGGTCGTCGTCGATGGTCGCCACCCCTACCGTGAAGAGGTCGCGGCGAGATTCGCCGCGACGATGCGCAGGCTATGCGCGCGATGAACGCGTTGCGGCCCCCGGAAACCTTGCTATGCGATCGAACGCCCGCCGCGCGGCGACGCCGATCCGAGCGAAAACGGAAAGGCCGGACATCACGCTCATGACGGCGAATCGCCCACCGCGACCGGCCAATTCGATCTCGCTCCACCAGCAGATCCTCGCGGACATCGAGTCGCGCATCCTTTCCGGCGAATGGCCGCCCGGGCATCGCATCCCGTTCGAGCACGAGTTGACGGCGCGCTACAAGTGTTCGCGCATGACGGTGAGCAAGGCGCTGACCCAGTTGGCGGGCGCTGGATTGATCGAGCGGCGGCGCAAGGCGGGCAGCTTCGTGACACGGCCGCATTCGCAATCGGCGGTGCTCGAAATCCAAGACGTGCGCGCCGAAATCGCGGCCCTCGGCCTGCCCTACCGCTACGAGATTCTTTCGCGCCACAAGCGGCGCGCGTCGCGCACCGACCGGGCGCTGCTCGGCGTCGCGGCGAGCAACTCGGTGCTGGCGCTGACCTGCCGCCACGACGCCGCGCAGCGGCCGTTCTGCCTTGAGGAGCGGCTGATCAACCTCTCCGCGGCGCCGGACGCCGCCGACGAGCCGTTCGCCGAATTATCGCCCGGCGCATGGCTGGTCCGGCGCGTTCCCTGGACCAGCGCCGAGCACCGCATCAGCGCCGCAGCGACGCGCGGAGAAATCGCCCGCGCGCTTAAGATCGCCGACGGCGTGCCCTGCCTCGTCATCGAGCGTCGCACCTGGAGCGGCGACCTGCCGGTGACGCACGTCAAGCTGACCTATCCGGGCGAGGCGCACGAACTCGTCGCGCGTTTCACGCCTGGGCAAACCTAACGCGGGCATTGTCACGCCGACGCGATGTCGCGATTGCTTCGCGACCGCAATAGCCAAAGAGCGGAATAAAAATCAGCTACGCCGGCTACCGGTTCCCGCCAGAGATCATTCAGCAGGCGACTTGGCTCTGCCTCTGGTTCACTCTGAGCTTGCGCGACGTCGAAGACTCGCTCGCGGAGCGCGGAGTGACGGTGTCCTACGAGACAGTCCGGCGCTGGGCGATCATTTCGCGCCGACCATCGCTGCGGACCTGCGAAAGCGCCGCCCCAAGCCCCGCGCGGCTTGGCGTCTCGACGAGGTCTATCTGAAGATCGATGGCCGAATGCTCTAGATGCATGACGTCGACGCGATGTTGCGATTTCTTCGAGACCGCGGTAGCTGAAGAGCGTGACGAAAATCGCCTACGCCGACTGCCGGTTCCGGCGTTAGGAGCAAGCTCAGTGCGCGCGGCCGATGCAAGAACAGTCGGGCCGACAATTCGCATCAGCCAACCGCTCGTGACGTCCTTTATCTTGCGCAGCCGACCCGCGTATAGAGCCCCCACGGCAAGCGGTCACGGTCGCGATTCCGAGAAGGAAGATTATGGAACTTGGCCGGTCTCGTCGCGCCCCTGTAACAGCGGGTTCTATTCTCTTCCGCCCAAGCGGCACTCCAGAAGGGGAGCTAACGCCCTGCCAATTCGCATCAAGAAATGATTTGGATCACTCGATCAAAGCAATAGCGTCTCCAAACCGCCCCCTCGTCGAGGAGGCCAGCCGGCCGAGCTGAAAATGCTCCTGCATCGCGCGGACAAGGTCCTCGCCTTCGAAGCCGTCGGCGCGCAGGGTTACTGCGAGGCTCGCCAGCTCTGGAAGTGGAATGTCGCCGTGCTGGCGATGATCCGCGCCGCGATAGGGAGGCAGGAGAGCCGGATTCAAGTCCTTTGGCCAGACGATTTCGCGATCGCCCTCATTGGTGACGGGAAAACGGCCGCGCCCGAGCGCCGCCTTCACGACGCCGCGGATTCCATCCTTTGCCCGCTGGAAGCCGTGCGCGCGGGCGATGCGCTCCACGACAAGATCGAAGAAGATAGGTCCTTCCATCTCGACCACGTGGTCCACCATCGTGCGCAACTCGGACCGATAGCCCGCTTCGTAGAACCTGGCGCGGTTTGGCGTTCCAACGGACGCAGGATCGGCCGGAACGTAGGCCGAAGTCGAGGCGGGCTGCTCGGCCACTGCATTGCGGGCATATAGTTTCTTGAGAAGGGGCGCGGCGTCATTTGCTGGTTCGGCCGTGACTGCCTTCTCCGCTTCGATCGTCTCGGTCGGCGGCTCCGCGCCAGCGACGGCAGTGTCGTCCTCGACTGCGGCGGGCTCCTCCTCGGCGACGTTCTGCGCCGCCGCCACGGTGGTCGCGGCTCGATCGGCTTCGAGATCAGCGAGCAGCCTTGTGTAAATCTTCTCCAGCGCCGAGGCCGAATCCATCCACCATTCGGTGCTCCAGATGCGGCGGATGCGCCAGCCGAGATCGGTTAGCACCATCTCGCGCAAGCGATCGCGGTCGCGCGCTGTCGCCGAGCGGTGATAGGTAGCACCGTCGCACTCGATCCCGGCGAGATACCTGCCCGGTTCGTCCGGGTGCACAATGCCGAGGTCAACGCGGAAGAACGAGACGCCGATCTGCGGATGCACTTCCCAGCCCTTGGCTTCGAACGCACGCTTCACAGCGTCCTCAAAGGGCAACTCCGTTCCCCGTCCCGTAACCGCGAAGGCCTCGGCGATCGCCCAAATCCCGTTCTTCGCGAACTCCAGGAAGTGCTTAAAGTCGACGACGCCCCGCGCGCTGGTGCGCCCGAGGTCGATCTGCTCGGGGCGCATCGTGGAGAACACCAATAGCTCCCTGCGGGCGCGCGTGACGGCGACGTTCAGGCGCCGGTGGCCGCCCTCGCCATTAAGCGAGGAGATCTGCGCGGTGACGCGCCCGGTCTGGTCGGGACCGACGGCTACGGAGAAGATGATCACGTCACGTTCGTCGCCCTGCACATTCTCGATGTTCTTGACGAGGATCGGTTCGGACGTTTGAGCTCGATCGAAATGGCGCTCCAGCGACGGCTCACTGCGCCGCGCCTGATCGAGCAGGTTCTCGATGAGGCGCTGCTGTTCGGCGTTGAAGGTGACGACGCCAATGGACAGCGGCGACGACTTGAGGCGCCTCACGACCTCGTCGACTACGGCGTGCGCCTCCTTACGATTCACCTTGGCGCCGCCGCGTTCGTAGACGCCACCTTCGACCGGGACGTAGCGCACCGCGGTGTCGCGCGTGAACGGGGAAGGAAAGGTAACGAGCTCGCCGCGGTAGTAGCGGGCGTTTGAGAAAGCGATCAGGCTTTCGTGCCGACTGCGGTAGTGCCAGATCAGCCGCAGGCTCGGCAGGTTCGAGGAGAGACACTCGTCCAGGATGCTCTGCTGGGTTTGAACGATGCCCCCATCGTCGTCCTGTCCATCAGCGGCGCGCTGGCCGACATTCGTCGGCGGCAGCTGTTCGGGATCGCCGACGATGACGACCTGGTTCCCGCGGGCAATGGCGCCGACTGCGTCCCAGACCGGGATTTGCGAGGCCTCGTCGAAGATGACGACATCGAAGGGCTTCGCATCAGGCGGGAGATACTGTGCGATCGAGAGCGGACTCATCATCACGCAGGGTGCGAGTTGGGTAAGCACCGTCGGAATTTTCCCGAACAGTTGGCGCAGCGGCATGTGCCGCGCCTTCTTGTGGACCTCGTGCGCCAGAGTCCCCCACTCCGGGTCCTTGCCGAAATTCGTCAACGACGGCACGGCGCCGCCGATGCGGGCCCGCACGATCTGCTTCGAGAGTTCCGCCACCCTATGGTCGGCGGCGGCGAAGGCTTCTATGACCGCCTCGTGCTGCTCCGCGAGGAACGAGCTCAGGACCTCATCGTGGTTGACGATTTCGGCAGCGCTCCACTTCGCGTAACCGTATTCGAAGACCGGTGCGATCAGGTCGCCCGAGACCGATCCCGACTCGATTGCTCCGACCAGGTACCCGAGACCGGCACGCTGTCCCGCGACCGCCGCGGAGCGCCACCTCGCCCACTGCGGCGCCTTAACGAGGTTCGCCCTCCAGCGGTCGAGCCGCTGCAGCAGCTCATCTATCCAGCCCGGCCCCACAGCGAGGAGGCGCGTCGGATCCTCGAGGCCAATGCAGGCGCCGAGGTCGACGGCGGTCGCCCTTGTCGAGGCCCATGCGCCCCGAAGGGATTCGAAGGCCCTGCGCGCCTCGCCGCCCTGAGCGAACAGATGGCCGTAATCGGTGACCAGCGTGGCGCAGTGCCGACGCAGTTGGTCAGCGTTCGCGGTTCTGGCGCCGAAGTCGCGCGACGCCTCCCGCGCCTGTGCGGCCCAGGCGATTATCGGCTCGAAGCGGGAGGGGTCGGTGTCGAGGCCGTACCATAGCTGTTCCATCCCGGCGAAGAAGGGGGCGAGCCTTTCCGCATCGGCCGTCAGCTCGGCCAAGTCCTGCAGCACTACAAGGTCGCGTCCGATATCGTCCGGCATCTCGCCTTTGCAGTACGGTTTGAGCAGCAGGCGGACTTTGCTCTTCTTCGATCCGCGAAGGAGGAAGTTCGCCATGCAGGCCTCGGCCCAGTCTAGCTGGAGCTGTACGAGGTCGAGGCGGACCGCCTTGAGGTCGTATCCGCCGCGGAGCTCGCCTGCCTTGGCCCTAGCCCTTCCGACAAGGTCCGCAGCGGCGCGAAGCGTGCGGATGCGCTCGCTCGCGTCATCTTCGAGCAGCAGGGCGCCATCGGCCGCTTCCGGGCGCATCAAGAGCGCTCCGAAAGTCGCGAGATGGTGCAGGTCGGCCAGGTCCCAACTTCCTGCCTCAAACCCTATGCTCGCCGCAAAAGCCTCGGCGCATTCTTTCAGATCGACGAGCGCAGTCTTAAGTGTTTCGGCGAGCCGCGCGACATCGTCCGACCAAGCCGGAGTCCACTTAGTCTGCTCGATGCCGCGCAGCGGATGTCGGGATGGATCGCCGACCGCCTGCAGCGCCGTGCGTAGGTCTACGCAGGCAGCCCGCATGGACGCGAGCGCGTCTGCGCCGTGCACTGTTCCCGCAGGCCAGGTCAGTCCGACGTCGGGAAGAACGCCGCGGTCGGCGATCACCCGTCCGAAAGCCTCGTAGGCCGTCGTTCCGTTGGCGCGCCGACGGTGCAGGGCGGAGACCAGCCGATTGAGCTCGTCACGCTTGGCCTTGAGCTCAGATGTCGCAGACTCCCAGTGCTCCTCCGTGGCCGCGGTGCGGCTGCGCCAAGCGTCGGCGAGCTGCGCGACGACGCTCGACTTTTGCGCCTTCGTTGAATGGACCTCCAAGCAGTAGGGCCCGAGGCCCACGTCCTGAAGGCGCCGGCGCACAACCTCCAGCGCGGCGGTCTTTTGGGAGACGAAGAGGACTGACCTGCCGTGCGCAAGACAGTTCGAGATCATATTCGTAATGGTCTGGCTCTTGCCGGTGCCGGGCGGCCCGAAGAGCACGAAGTCCTTGCCGCGCTGCGCCGCGACGACCGCGGCGATCTGCGACGAATCCGCCGACAGCGGCGCGAAGAGATCAGCGGGGTCGACCGCCTCGTCGAGGCGTCCGGGTTCGATGAAGTCGGCCGAGCCGCTTTCGTAGGTGTGGGTGGGCGTATCGATCAGGTGGCGGACGACGGGATTGCGCTTGAGATCGTCGGTCCGGTCGACGAGATCCTTCCACATCAGATATTTCGTGAAGGAGAGGGTCGCGAGCACCACCTGCTCGGTAACCTCCCAGCCCTTGATGCCTTTCACATGCTGGCGGACGATCTTCCAGATGCCCGCGACGTCAACGCTGGAGCCGTCAGAGGGAAGCTCGCCTTCGAGTTCAGGCATCGACAGGCCGAAGTCCCGGTGCAGCATTTGGAGCAGCGTTGGATTGAACCGCACCTCGTCCTCGTGCAGCGCCAGACGGAAACCGGAGC
Organism: uncultured Alphaproteobacteria bacterium; assembly: GCA_963842835.1. Lineage (GTDB taxonomy): Bacteria > Pseudomonadota > Alphaproteobacteria > Rhizobiales > Beijerinckiaceae > Roseiarcus. Next base: position 281,756 of record CAWJIB010000007.1, read on the forward strand.
GCACGCTCTTCCTTTCAAGCTGCACCGGAACCATAAGGAGAGGCGCGCGGTAGGGGCCGGCGCCGTCCTGGGGCGACCACTTCAAGAACCCGAGGCAGAGATAAAGGACGTTGGAGCCGCCCTCTTCGAAGGCGAGGCGCGACGCCCGATACAGGTCTGTGAGACGTCCCTCCACTTCAGCCTCGGGCGCCTCGGCGTGCAGTTCGTCGCGGCCCATCGCTTCGAGCACATAGGCCTTGCGCCCGTCCTCGTTTTGGCGTTCGCCGAAGAGCGCCGGATCGCGTCCGTCGCTGCCATCGAGGACTGTGGCCCTACCCTGCATCTTGAAGCGCTTGCCCGCGGCGAGCAGGTCTTCGAGCTTCGCCGGATCGGGGCATTCGATCGAGATCGTCGCCTTGTTCTCCTTGAAGTTGAGCAGGCGATTGCGCAGCGTGAGATCGAGCAGGCTGCTCTTCCAGGTCTCGAGGCGGTCGAGCGGCCGTTCGGGCGCGGGTGCGCTGCGGTCCAAGTCCTCTTCGAAGACCGGAGCCGATTCGAGTTCGTGGGGCTGCGTCGGCGCCGCCTTGGGATCGATCGCGGGGGACGACGAAGCTCCGAGATCAAGAGGCCTGACCCTGGCTGTCCTGGCTCGCTTCACGTCGACCGCGAGTTCGAGCGGGGCCTTTGCGTCCTCGGCGATGTGGTTCGCCCCCTGAGCGACCGCCTGCTTGAATCTGGCGGGATGCTCCCCCGTCAGGGCGGTGGTTTCGACGAGGATCATCTCGTCGAGCTGAACGCGCTTTCGCAGCATCTGCGCGTCGTCGACAACTGGCGTCGAGAAGTCCTCGTCCACGAGCCAGACGCCTGCGAAGGCGTGGTCCGCGGTGAGGACGACGAGGGGATTCAGCCCGGCCTGTTCGATGCACGAGGCATAGAGGAGCGTCAGGTCAAGGCACGTGCCGACCTTGCGCGATAGGATATCGTTGGGACTGCGGACCAGTTGGCCCTCGCGCTCGAAGCTCTTCGGCGGCAGAACATAGGAGATCGAGTGCTCGACGAGGGCGGCCCAAATAGCCTCGGCGATTTCCCATGCCCGCGCTTTCTTGCCTTTGCTGTAGCCATCGACCGCCGGATTGCGACCGGCTTTCGCGAGCTTGCCAGAGGCCTCGCGCAGGATGACATCGACGCTCGGATCAGTCGGGCGGACAAAGGCGGCCAGCAGCTCGGGCGCCGATCCCGATCCGCCCCAGTGCGCGGGCGGCAAAAGGTTCACTTCTATCTTGTGGTCAGCGAGCTGCTCGCTGGCCGCCTCGACACGGATGCGGATCTCGCCCCGCCGCGAGGCCGTGATGGCAGCGAGAAAGCCGTGGTCGAGCTTCAGGTCGACGACACGGAGGTGGTGGATGTCCTTGTCGGCGATCTTATCGATCCGCCAGACGCCGGGCGCGACGAAGGGCGGCTCAGAGGAGAGGTGGACCTCGATCTCGGAGACGTCGCGTCCGGTCGCGTTCTCGACGGTCAGTTCGCGAACGATCGGAACGGCGTTCTGGTAAAATGCGAGGTTGACGTTCTCGGCGGCCGAACAGGCGACCTTCACACCACCTTTCAGCATCTGTACCCCTCAGTTTACCCGAGCGTATCATGGGGCGCCGCCTGGAAGAAACAGCCAATGGTCCACAGGTCACGATCATTTCCGCGCGGCCCGGTAGGCGAAGCAGTGTCAATGGTGCATTCTGCGCGGCAAAATTGGGGGCATCATTGGCATACCGCTTCGTCCATGCCGCGGACATTCACTTGGACTCGCCATTGCGTTCGCTTGCGCTACGCGATCCCGATCTTGCCGAGCTGATTGGAAACGCGACGCGGCGCGCCTTCGTGAGCATTGTCGACCTTTGTCTCGCAGAGAAGGTCGACGCTTTGTTGCTGGCCGGCGATCTCTACGACGGCGACCAGACATCCATGAAGACCGCCCGGTTCCTGTCGGAGCAAATTCGCCGCCTGGATGAGGCCGGCATTCTCGTCTTCATAATTCGCGGCAACCACGACGCGCTATCTCGAATCACGAAGGAATTGATTTTCCCGAATTCTGCAAAAGTGTTCGGTGGGCGCGCCGAGGCCGTCATTGTCGATGCGCCTAGCGGCGGCTTTCCCGTCGCGATCCACGGCCTGAGTTTCGCCCAACCGCATGCTCCCGAGAATCTGATCGGCAAATACAAACCTGCAATCGACGGCGCCGTGAATGTGGGGATCCTGCATACGAGCCTCGCCGGGGCGCCCGGCCATGACCTCTATGCCCCGTGCAGCCCGGCCGATCTCCAGGCGACGGGCTTCCGCTATTGGGCGCTCGGCCACGTGCACAAGCGCTCGGTCATCGAGGGAAGCTGCACGATCGTAATGCCCGGCATGCCTCAAGGACGGGACATCGGCGAAGCCGGGCCCAAGTCCGTGACCCTGGTCACAATTGCCGACGACCAATCGCTCCGGCTTGAGGAGCGCATCACCAGCATCGCTCAGTTCGGGCAAATCGGCGTCGACGCGACCGGCATCGCGGATTGGCGAACTCTGGTCGCCGCGCTCGCAGAAACGATGGAGCAAGCTCGGAGCGAGGCCGTATCGGAGCACTTGGTTGCGCGACTATTCGTAAAGGGCGCCACGCCGCTCGCCTGGCGCATTCGCCGCGATATTGATCTCCTAAAAACAGAGGCCGATGAGCGCGCTTCGATCATCGGGCGGTGCTGGGTTGAGAAGCTGGAGGTCGGTTGTCAAGCGCCAGGCGCGGTGGCTGGCGCAACGGCCGATCCGATCACCGAGTTGCGCCACCTCATCGACGAGGAAGTCTTCCGATCTGACGCGTACCAAGCAGAGGCGGAGAGCATCGCGGAGGAGTTGAGGGTGCAGCTTCCGCAGGAATGCCGCGGCCTGCTGGGCTCGACCGAGGCGGAGTTCAGGTCCGCCCTTGCTGAGCTGATGAAGGAAGGAGCCGACGACGTTCTCGCCCAGCTTCATGCGGGCCCCGAAGCCGGGGAGCCCTGATGCGTCTAAAGCGCCTTGACCTTACGCGCTACGGCATATTCACCGCTTATCGCATCGATTTCGGCGAGCGCAAGCAGGGCGAGCCGGACCTGCACGTCGTGTATGGGCCGAACGAGGCTGGCAAGTCGACCGCCCTTGCGGCTTTCCTCGACCTCCTCTTCGGGATTGAGCTCCAGAGCCGCTTCGGCTTCCTTCATCCCTATCCCACGATGCGGATCGGCGGAACGCTGGAACTCGCTTCGGGAACGAAGGACTTGATCAGGATTAAGCGGTCGCTGAACAGCCTGCTTGACGGCACGGAGCATCCAATCTCCGAGGGCGTAATCCAGGCGGAGCTCGGCGGGATCAATCGTGATGCGTACCGCACGATGTTCTCGCTCGACGACGAAACGTTAGAGGCCGGCGGCAAAAGCATTCTCGCGAGCAAGGGCGAACTGGGCCAGCTCCTTTTCTCGACGAGCGCGGGCCTCGTCGATTTGAGCCGCGGCCTCGTCGATCTCAGGGCTAAAGCGGAGAGCTTTTACAAATACCGCGCCCGCAGTGGAGAGCTTTTGGAGCTCAAGGCCCAGCTTGTGGCCTTGAAGGAGGAGCGGGAACGTATCGACACTTTGGCGTCGAAATATGCCCAGCTCGTCGAGGAACGGGATCGAGCGGCCTCCCAATATGAAGGGGCGCTCACAAAACGTGGCCAGATCCAGTCGCGGATGGACGAGATCCGACGATATCTGAACGCACTGCCGCGCCTGGCGGCGCTTCGTGGAATTCGAGAACGCCTTGCTCCTCTCGCCGATCTCCCTGATGAGCCTCTTGGCTGGGCCGAGGAAGTACCGAGACTGCAGAAGGAAGAGATCGAGCTTGCAACGCGAGGGCAAGGGATCGAGGAGGAGATCAAGAAGCTATCCGAGGAATTGGGCGCGATCGTCGTGAATGAGACGGCGCTAAAGCTGGCGGGCCGAGTCGAACGACTTGCGGATCTTCGCGCCCGCTACGTTACAGCCGAGAAAGACATTCCCGAGCGCCGACTGCAAACGCGGGAAGCCGAGCTGGTGATTTCCGGCATCCTGAGTCGGATTGAGCGAAAAGGGGAAGCGGATCCGGGCCGGCTTATTCTTGGAGCCTCAGTTGTGGGCGTTCTGCGTGACCTGATCGAGAGACGATCCGGCGTCGATGCAGCGGTTAGGTCAGCGGAGAACGAGCTTACCGAGGCCCAGCGGGGCCTCGATGAGGCGCACGCCAGGCTTCTCGACGCTGGCGGCGAACTCGAAGCACCACGCGGCAAAGAAGGGCGGATTTCGCAACTGGCCGCGACGATAGCCGCTTTGCGGAGCGAAGATCATGGCGCCCGCCGACGTTTGGCCGAACGGTCCCGTGCGACACATCTCCAAACTATGGCGGATCGAATGCGCGCGCTGCGACCCTGGCAGGGCGACATCGAACAGCTGGTCGAATTGGCCCTTCCCGAAAACTTCGATATCGAGCGTTGGAAGGGTTCGATCACCGAGGCGCAAAAGGAAATCGATCGACAAGACGGTGAAGTCGAGCGCCTGACGACGGAACGGATCCGTCTTACGGCCATGCTGAATGCAATCGGCGCCGTCGCGGGCGTCGTCAGCGATCAGGAGGCCAGCAGCGTCCGAACTGTCCGGGAGCAGGCTTGGTCCCGGCATCGCCGCACTCTCGACGCCGGCACCGCGGACGCCTTCGAGAGCGCGCTTCGACACGACGACATCGTCACGAGTGCGCGGTTCGGACATACGGCGGATCTCGCGAAGTTTAACCAAGCGAGTCAGGACCTCGCGTTGGTCGAGGCTGACCTTGCACGTGTGCAGGAACTGCGGAATGCGTCTACAACTGCCTTGCAGCGCACTCATGAAGAGATAGCCGGCACCGTGCGCGCGATGACGCCCAACTTGCCAGAAGACATGCCCTTACCCCAGCTGGAGGCATGGTTCACCTGGCGCGATAAGGCGCTTGAGGCGAGGGCTTTTGTTCTCGAAGCGGAGCGCTATCTGCGCGAGGCGGAAACTGACGCAAAGGTTGCGCGGGAAAAGCTGATAACCGCCCTTGCCGCGGCGGGCGTTGTGCATGAAGCCGACGCCCGCCTCGAGGAGCTTCTGGCTAAAGCGCAAGTGGCCGCGGATCGGGAGGTCGAGTTGAAGGCCTTGCGTGACGCGATCTTTGATCGTCAGCGCGACCTGAAGAACCGCCAGCGCAATGGCGAGAAGGCCGCTGCCGCCGATCAGGCGTGGGCCGCATCATGGGCTAAGGCTTGCTCGGCTTGCTGGCTGGGAGAAGGCGGAACGGCTCCGCCGCTCGCCTCGGTTCGTGAAATCCTCTCTGCAGTTGCCGATCTCGGCCCTGCGCTGGAGAAGCAGGCTGGTTTCGCTGACCGCATCGGCAAGATGGAGAACGATCAGGCGGCATTCGCGGTTGAAGTGGCCGCGATCGCACACGAATTGAACCTCAACCCGACTGTGGGACCGGTCCTCGATCTCACGCAGACAATCAACGACCTCGTCCAGAACGCGAAGGCGGCGCAACTGAGTCACGCGCAAAAAGTGGAAGGTCTCGAGAATGCGCGGCTAAGACAGCGCAAACTCGCCGAGAGCCTGGCTATTCACGCACGGCGCAAGGCTGAGATGACCGCTTTCTTCGGTTCGGGCTCGCTAGCGGAAGTCGCGGGGAAACTGCAGAGCATAAAGAAAAAGGCGGATCTGCAAGATCAGGCGAACGAGACCATCCGCGACATCCTTGAAGCCCTGCGGCTACCGACGATGGATAAGGCAGAACGCGCCCTTGATACCGCAGATCGGACCGCGTTTGAAAATGAATTCGCCGAACTGAAAGCCCGGTTCGATGATCAGGACCAACGCAGCCGCGATCTATTCTCGGCCCACAGCAAGGCCGTCGACAGGATCGATGCCGTCGGTGGCGACGACGCCGTCGCAAGAATCGAGGAGCAAAGGCGTACAACGCTATTAGACCTCGAAGAAAGGGCGATGCGCCACTTGAGGCTAAGGGTCGGCGTCGCAGCGACCGAGCAGGCGTTGCGCGTTTATCGCGATCGACATCGCAGCTCCATGATGGCGCGAGCTTCGGACGCCTTTCGGACGATCAGCCGAGGAGCTTACACGGGGCTTGCCACCCAGCCCGAGGAGGAAAACGAAATCCTGATCGCGGTCGGCGCCAATGGCGGCTCGAAGGTCTCCTCCAAATTGTCCAAGGGCACGCGCTTCCAGCTTTATCTGGCGCTTCGCGTAGCCGGTTATCACGAATTCGCCCGATCGCGCCGGTCGCTGCCATTTATCGCCGACGATATCATGGAGACGTTTGACGACTTCCGAGCAGAGGAGGCGTTTCGGCTTTTCGCGGAGATGGCGCAGGTGGGTCAGGTGATATACCTCACGCATCACCGGCATCTCTGCGAAATCGCGCGACGGATCTGTCCCAGCGCGCAAATTCATAACCTCGGGACGGATCAACCTTGAGAACGCCATCGTGAGCGGTCACGTTCCGAACGGTCTGCGGGAGCAATGCAGCAGATCTCCGCACACGACCGCTCTTGTCGTAATGAAGCCAACCTCGAACTGGCGTTCCTGACCCCGTAGCAGATCTTCGGCAGGGCGGCTTGCGGGCAAGTTCCGTCTGCTATGCTGACGACATCTGACGCGAGCTTAGCGAAACGAAATCGCCCACGGAACTGGAGATCGACCCGTCTGGATCGCGCGACGGGTGGATATTTCGGAAACCCGGTTGGCCTCCTTTGGAGTTTTCCGCAACCATAGGGGTATGCAGGATCAGGCGGGGCCCAAGAAAGCCGCAAAAGACATGCGTCTCGAAAACATCACCCTCTCGGGTTTCCGCTGCTTCGGCCCGAAGCCGATCACGGTCGGTCTGGCGTCCGGAATCACTGCCGTCGTCGGCTCCAATGCGGCCGGCAAGACCGCCCTCCTTCATGGCCTTTCCAAGCTGTTCGGCGTAACGCGCACCCAGCGCACAGTGCAACGATCGGACTTCCACCTCGCTCCGGACACCGACTCGGACGGCCGCGAACCACGGGAGATGTTCATCGACGTGCTGATTGGCTTGCCGGAACTCGCCGACGGCACTGCGACACCTGAGACGATTGCGCCATCCTTTCGGCACATGCGGCTGGAGCGCGCCGGCGACGCTCCCGTGTGCCGTTTGCGTTTGGAGGCGCGCTGGGAGGATGACGGCACAGTCGAAGGCGAGGTATCCCAGGAGCTGTTCTGGGTAGACACACAGGGTACCGAGCCGACCGACGCGCAGAAGCACCCGGTATTGGCCGCCGACCGCGGTCTGATCCAACTCTACTACACTCCCGCCAGCCGGGACGCCGCCGCTCAGGTTCGCGTTACCGCGGGCGCACTCGCGGCGAGACTCCTTCGCGCCATAGAGTGGTCAACCGACACCGAAAATGCTGTCAATGCGGCCAGCGATAGCCTCGCCGAAGCGTTCGAGGGCGAGGCTGCCATCGCCGCCATCGGGAAAGCACTTCAGGTGCGCTGGTCTGACCTCCACGACGAGCTTGTGGACACCAAACCGCGACTCAGCCTGGTGAGCCGTCGGTTTGAGGAGGTTGTCGCCAAGATCGCGGTAATCTTCGAGCAAGGACCGGACGGACGGGAGCACGGCCTCGACGCACTCAGCGACGGACAACAGTCCCTATTCTACTTGGCGCTGGCGGCGGCGGTCTTCGACCTCGAACGCCAAGTCGTGGCTGGCAAAATCGAGGGCTTCCGCGACGACCAATTGCGCATCCCCGCGCTTACGCTGTTCGCGCTGGAAGAGCCCGAAAATCACCTCTCGCCCTATTTCCTGGCGCGAATCATTCGTCAGGTTCGCTCGCTGACGGATGGGGGCGGCGCGCAAGCGATCATGACCAGCCATTCGCCTGCCGTTCTCAGCCGAGTGCAACCGCATGAGGTGCGCTATTGCCGGCACGATCCCGAGACCAGGGTTTCGTCGGTAAAGAAGATCAAAATACCCACCGCCGAAGCTGAAGCCGCCAAGTTCGTGCGCGGCGCCATGCTGGCGTATCCAGAACTCTACTTCGCGCGCTTCGTCCTCCTCGTGGAGGGCGACTCGGAACGGATTGTGCTGCCGCGCTTAGCCAAAGCGCTCGGCCTCCTGGTCGACCCCGCCTTCGTCGCGATCGTTCCTTTGGGAGGGCGCCACGTGCAGCACTTCTGGCGGCTCCTCAGCGACCTCGATATTCCGTACGCGACCCTGCTTGATCTCGACCTCGGCCGCGACGGAGGTGGCTTCGGCCGCGTGAAGATCGCGATCCAACGGCTGATCGAAGTCGGCGTATCCAAGGCGGAGCTGCTGAAGCTCGGAAACGGAACCATCCTGTCCGATGGTGATCTGGAAAAAATGCACACGTGGCAGGACAACGAGGACCAGACGAACCTCAAAAGTTGGGTCGACAGCCTGAGACCCCACGGGGTGTTCTTCTCAGCGCCGCTCGACCTCGACCTCGCGATGCTGAAGGCATTCCCGGACGCATACAATGCCCTCATCCCGGAGGGCGGCGGACCGAGGATGGCGGTCGACAAAGCGGCCGAGGCAGTGCTCGGCACGGCCGGCCTGGGACTGAAACTCTACTCGGGCGCCTTCAAGGACTACGCAAACCTAATGCCGGCCTACCGTTACCACTTCCTCACCAACAGCAAGCCGGCGACCCACCTCGCCGCGCTAACTTCGCTGAAGGACAAGGACATTCGGAATGGGATGCCAGCGGTCCTAGTCAAGGTGCTGAAACACATTGAAGCCAACTTGCGCCGAGATTGACCATGTCGTTGCTTGCGCGACGTATCCACCCAGACGACTGGCGCCCCGTCGGGGTCGACGAAATTGAAGCGAACGCGCTCAAGGTTGTGAAGTCGACGAACAACCGCTCAGTGATCGCAGGACCGGGCTCGGGCAAGACCGAGGTGCTCGCCCAAAGAGCGGCCTATCTGCTTCAAACGGGCGGGACCCCGGCACCACTGCGGATCCTCGCCATAAGTTTCAAGCGCGACGCGGCAAGCAACCTCGCGGCACGCGTCCGAGAGCGTTGCCATCGCAGTCATACCCGCAGGCTCGACTCGCTTACCTTCGAAGCGTTCGCGAAGGGCCTCGTCGACCGTTTTGGGCAGGCGTTGCCCGACCGCTGGCGACCGCGCCCCGACTGCGAGATCATGCCAACTAATGATCTGCTCTACCGAGGCTTCCTCCAGCAGGTGGGTGCGCCGCCCCCGCATATCGGCCGGCGTGCCGACATAGATGGGCTGACGGAAAGGGCTTTTGAGCGCGTTTACCTTCTGGGATCGCCATTGCCAATCGATGGCTGGGCGGTTCCGACGTCGGCGCAATGGGCGGCCGACCGGTTTTGGCAGTCCTCGCTGCGCGGAGGCGCGAGAACGCGTCTTTCCTTCCCGATGATTGCCCGCTTGGCGGAACTCTTGTTGCGCGTGAACCCGATGGCGCGTGACGCACTGCGCTTGACCTACTCGCATGTCTTTATGGATGAGTTTCAAGACACGACCCAGGTCCAGTACGATCTCGTCAAGTCAATCTTCCTTGGCTCGGACGCCGTGATGACTGCTGTCGGCGACACCAAGCAGCAGATAATGCGCTGGGCCATGGCCATGGATGACCCGTTCGGCGCGTTCGAGGCGGACTTCGCGGCGAGCCGCACGCCGCTCTTCAATAATTACCGTTCGTCGCCCGAATTGGTGCGCATCCAGCACGTTCTCGCCCAAGCTCTCGACGCTCGGGCGGTCGTACCTCTATCCAAAATCAAGGCCACAATTGCAGGCAGCAGCTGCGCCATCTGGGACTTCTCCACACCTGAGACCGAGGTCGAAAGACTTGCCGCCTTCGTGGCCGGGCAGATGCGGGCGCATCATCTTGCGCCCCGCGACTTCGTCCTGCTTGTGCGACAGAAGGCCGGTGACTACGCGGCCATCCTCGCGCCGGCGTTCCGCGCGGCGGGCATCCCGCTTCGCAACGAGGCTGGACCGATCGGCGAGGTAATGCTCCAGGAGCTTCTTTGCGAGGAGGCATCGGAACTTCTGATCAGTGTACTTAGACTCGCCATGACGCCCCGCGCAGGGCGAGACTGGAGCGCATGTCAGGAGGCACTCGCACCCATGCGCGGCATTGGGTCCGAAGACGAGTTCGCGCAGGCCCGATTTGCGCGCGAGCTTGACGCCTTCGCGACGGCGCTCTTTGAAGACCACCCTGCGCCGCCCGGTGACAAGGCGGCGACGGGCGCACTTGTCGCGCGCGTTCTCGATTTCATCGGACACGAGCGTCTGATTGCCGCGCATCGGGCTTACGCACAAGGTGATTGGTTCGCGAAGGTCATCGACGCGGCCCGGCGTCACTTACACGCCTCTTCGGCCGGCGCGGCAGACTGGACGACGGCGCTCGACGCCTATGAAGGTCTGCACGCCATTCCACTTATGACCATCCACAAGAGCAAAGGTCTAGAGTATCATACCGTCATCTTCGTTGGGCTCGATGACGGGGCGTGGTGGAGCTTCGCCGGCGATCAGATCGAAGGGACCGCCGGCTTTTTCGTCGCCTTCACGCGGGCGAAACAGCGCGTGGTTTTCACTTATTGCGCGCGCCGGGGCGCGCGGACCAAGATCGCAACGCTGTATCAGCTATTGCTGGGTGCCGGCGTCCAGATCGTTCAAGCTGGATGACGCCGGCCCTTCGATCGGAGAACTCATTCGTAGAAGGACGATGTGTCGGCTGTCATACGCGTGATTAGCGCCCTTCCGTTATCAAATTCGCCCTCGAAGGTCCCAGGAAAACTGTCAGACGAAGCGAATGCGTCTTCGCCACTTCCGTATTGGAGGATGACGTGCCAGAGCAGCGGTCCGCTAAAGCGGGCGCCCTCAAACACAATCTCATCCTCAAAGACCTCCACGGTATCCACCTGAGTATCGGCGGAGATGAGCGAGAGGTCGTTCCACGCCTCGGTTCCAGTGACTTCCTTGACGCGGGCAGCTTCCGCAGCGGCCCTTCGGCGACCTACGGCGTCAGCTTCTAAGTCGGCCATGGTGATCATCCAATGAGAGTGGAGCCGATGCCAATTCGGCTCTCATAACGCCATTTGAGCGTGGCACATAGACCATCCAGGTCAGCCCAGATATGACTGTCGTCGATCCCGAATGTGAAAAGCCGGCGGCGAAACCGAGTTCGAAGCTGTGGCTGGATAATAAACTTGTGTTTGTCGAGGTCAGGCGGTGTCCAAGGCTCGTTCGGCTTGGGATGGACCGAGAATAAGCCACGTTGGCTGACAATCCTGGGCACTATTCGCGCGGGCAACAGGAAACCGACGTCGGTGATGGCGAAGGGGTCTTTCTGAACCTCTGGATCGATGATTTCTTTGTCTTCAATGCTGTGGGCGTAGATAACGGCTGCTTCGTTCGGATTGCCGCTGGATACCGCGAAGAAGGCCGCGACCAGCGGATTGGTCGTCCAGTCGAGGAGGCGGGTTGGCAGTCCGTGGTGCTGCGCCAGCGCCAGCCACTCCCATTGGTTCGCTGGCACGGTTTCTAGGAACAGTCCGGCGGAGCGCTGAAACGCGCGGAACACGCGAACTTCGTAGAGCGGCTCGAATTCCTTGCCGCGTCCGGCGCTGGGTCTGCAGTCGTGCGTGGGAGAGCCAGAGCCGCGATAGACCCAACGGGTGTGCTTGCGCTCCTCAATGAACTGCAGGAATTCAAACCAACGGCGGCGTTCCTCGATCACAATCCCGGCGACGGTCGTCGGCGAACGCTTCGTCTCGGTTGCTTGGCTATTGGCGGTGCTGGATGCGCTCGCCTGCTCAATGGCCAACTGCCGCCTTGTCCTGGAGAGTCGGGCTGGCGGCCTCATTCGATTGCGCCTCTCAGCGTGTGATACAGCGCTGATGCGTAGTCTCCGGTCACGCGAGCCTTGGGAAAATAATAGGCGGCGTCTTTCGTCGATGCGCCTGGCCAGAACACTACGCGGGCTCCCGAGCCAGTGGCTCGTTCGGCAAGCCGTTCCAGAACTACGTATTCGCAGAAAGAGCCCACCAGCACGAGGGCGGGCAGCGAGCCGTCCGGCGGCGTCTCGGGCTCGAACAATTCGAGGATGGGTTTGCAGTTCAACTGCTCCATCCAAGCTTGTGTGTGCAAGAGCAGCAAGCCCATTTCCAGCCCTTCATGGCCCAGGATTCGTACCGTGTCGGGGTACTTGCCAGTGAAACGGCGCGTCGGAAGGGCCGATTCGGCTGGCAACGGGAGTCTTGGACCGTCGACGAAGTAGGCGAGGCATCGCGCCGCATAATCAGCGGCATCGATTGCCCCTTGCCGCTTTTCGCCCCAGGCGTGCGCGAAGGCCGCGGCAAAAATGTCGCCCGCACCAATCCTGAAGAAGCTTTCCGCCGCGTAGGTCGTAATCTTTGTTGGCTCGTCGCCGAGATATACTGTCGCGCCGCCGAGGCTGTCTTTCAGCACTACTACGCGCGGGTTGGCCTGCTCAATTGCGAAAAGCGCCAGTAACGCGTCGCGGGTCATGTCTTCGGGCGAGCCTTGGCTACGAGGATTCATCATTCTGATCAGCTCCTGTCGCGACATGATCAACGCCAATTCGTCGGCCCGTGAGTCGTTGTCGATGAATCCAGCTGGTTGCTCCGACTGCGGATCGTAGATTACGCGTTGCCCGTCCACGCGGGCATCTCCCTCGAGCATACCGAAGCGCAGGATGACGTCGCCAGTTATTTCGATTGGGGCCTCTTGCTAAATCGGCCTTAATGGCATCGTGACAAGCTCAAAAGGGTGGAGCCACTCGAAATAACCCTCCCAATTGCTTGCGGCCAATACAGGCTTGATCTCCGCCCCTGAGAGCGTCGCTTGTATGTCTGGCCGATAGGCCGGCGGAGCGTAAGTATGAAGTGCCGAGCCCTGAGAAACAGAACTCACGGCTACCGCGGCGCGTAAACCCGATCCGAACAGTCGGTTCCATTCGGGATACCGGCACCGCTCAACATATGATCCGCCGGCGATGATCATCGCTCAATTCCTGCGCACGAGCACGTTACATTGCGTGGACGAAGCGGCTTGTACCGTCGCGCCAAAGCTCGTCCCCCCATCGAGACAGTTGATCAACTGAGCAAGGCCTCTGAAGGCAGCAAGAGCCCCTGCCACCTCGCCGCTGCTCGTCTTGCACACCACGCTTCTTGCGCTGCCGCGAACTTCGATCGCGACGGTGAGTCGGCTACCAACTGTAAGACCCACCGCGACCTCTGGCCTCACTCCCACTCTCATGATTGCTTGCAAGGGCATTGGGCATGCGCCACATCCCGCCGATTTTGCCGGACGGCAGAGGAACTTGTACGTCGATACGCGAGGCAGGAAGCGGGACGCAAACGTCGGTCAACAATCTCTCATTCGCGGATCTTGAGCCGCATGACCTTTCTTCGTCTGGGGCTGCCTCTGTCTAGAAAGCGAGCATCAAAGGCTCATAGTGGTGGCGAGGGCTCCCCGGCATTGTCCCGCTCCCAGCGTCGCGTACCAGCCGAGAGTGTTCAAGCGTCGTATGATCTCCTTTGCACAGTTCGTTGCTTTGATGACGCCACCTTCGGCGCGGATTGGATCGTGCAGGCGATTGACCAGACGAAGCCCACCATCTCGCGTGCAATTGCGACGGTGACGAGATTGGGGTTCTTTCCGAGCGCGCTCAGCCGCCGATATCGAGCGCACAGACGAACCTGCGCCTGCCACCCGATATCGCGCACCACCTTGGGCAAGGCTTCGATGCGATCGACTTTGTGTCGTCCGACGCGCGGCTTCATTCGATAAGCCCACGCGCCTTCGACCAATGCCCGGCGAGCGTAGGTGTTCCCCGTCTTGGTGATGCCGCCGCGCCGGACCTTCTCGCCGCTCGATCTTTCGCCTGGGACCAGGCCGAAGAAGGCCATGAGTTGGCGCGGGTTCGCGAAGCGCGTGAAGTCGCCGACTTCGGCGACCAGCACGACCGCGGTGATCACGGAGATTCCCCGCATCGCCTGCAAGGCGTCGACCACAGGCCGAAGGCTCCATTCGGAAAGAAGCGCGCCGATCTGTTCCTCGACACGCTTCAATCGCCGCTCGGCGTCGGTGACGGCGTCGACATAGTCATGAAACGCGATCTGCTGGGCCGGGTGTTCAAAAGCGAGGGTCGACAGCCACCGGCGGTACGCCATTTTCCAGGCTGTTCCTCGCCCATGCTTGCGTCCGTGACGCAAGAGAAAGCCTTGAAGGTGTTGACGCGCCCGCGTCACGACATGACGGACGACGCCGCGCAATCGAATCAGGTCCCGCATCGCTTCGTGGCCCGCATCAGGAACCCAGACCGGCGTCAGTTCTCCAGCCCGATGCAAGCGGGCGAGCATGGTGGCGTCGCGTCTATCGGTCTTGACGCGTTCGCCGGGCTTTCTCGGGATAAGCGACGGCGCCACCACGTCGCATCGATGGCCGAGGCCGATGAGCTGACGATAAACGCCATACCCGCAAGGACCCGCCTCATAGCAAAAGGACAAAACCACGCCCGGTCGCGCGAGGCGAAGACAAAGCTTGCTTATAGCGCTCGGCTCGTTATCGATCTCGCCCAGATATTCCAGTGCCGCCCGCCGGCCGCTGTCGGCCACCGAAACCGAAATCCGCTGCTTATGGACATCCAGTCCGACAAATCTGGTAGGGTGCATGAGGCCCGTCTCCTATGCATGAGGCTCTGCGCCGGCGTGCCGGCCTAACCCTCGTACCGTTGCATATCGGATGACGGGCCGCCCACAGGCCCAGCAATCATATGGACTAGATCGACCCCGAATTCTAGGTCGCAGGGATCATCTGGGGAGCGCGGCGGTTTTGGAGCGGGCCGCCTGTTCTTCGGTTTGTCGTCAGCGCTGCCACCCATCAGACCTTCCTCCTCCTGCTTCGATCAGCGTCAAAGCCATAAACCTGCTCGACCACTTCGCGATGCTTCGTGCAGCCACTGCACTTACCACAGGCGTATTCGTGTACATGGCAGGAAAAGGTCAGACCAATCAGCCGCCTCGGAAATCGCACCATTTTGAGGAGGGCCGCAGTGGTCATCATGACAGCCGGTGCGCTCACTGCGACCTTCCCCTCCTGCAGTTGCATCAGCCGATCCAATGTCTTCAAGAAAGGTCGGTGGCCGTCTGCATGACGGTCGGTGGCGACTGCGCCAATGACGATCTCTGAAAGTCCCTCCGGTTGGAGGAGCATGCCAGCTAGCGTGACCAGCATCTGATTGCGGTACGGCCAAAACTCGGGCGCGGTGCTGCGCGCGGGAGCCGGCCGCTCCGACATGTCGCCGAATCCCAAAGCGGAGAGATCGGCGCGGATGACTCGATGGGAGAGTTTAAGCTCTCGACAGAGGGCTTCTGCTGCAGCCAGTTCTCCGGCGGCCGGGCGCTGACCGTAGTTGACGGTCACACACACGTCAGGGCGCAGCCATACCGCGAGGGCCGCCGAATCGAGGCCACCTGAAAAAAGCAAGGCTCTCATTCCATGGCCGCCCAAATCGCGTGATAGACGGCCGAGGTGAAATCTCGCACGATCCTGCAGCCGGAGCCCTCCAACATTGTAAGACTTTCACGGCGAACGGATTCGGCAAGCGCCACGACCGGAATGCCTCGGTCTCTGGCGTAACCGACCTCGAATAGAGTGCCTGCATCCTCACCGTCGATGATGGCCAACACCGCGCGGGTGGCGCGAAGGCCCTCTAAGTCGCGGCCGGCGATGAAGGCCGCATCGCCCGCAATTCCGACATCGTGCAGTGGCGAGAAGACTTCTGCGCCAAGCGCGATGAGGGCGTCCCTTGCTTCTTCCACGAGCCATCGCTGGGCCAGGTTGAAAAATGGGCCCGCGAGATAAATCGGGCCCCTCGGTCCGTCAGGCGGAACCGAAGGTCCTATGGCCTCAAAATCCAGGCTGGCTTGCACGTTGCGGCTGCCAACGTATCTGGCGACCGCCTTCGAGGCGACCTCGGCGGCCTCCGCAGGTGGAACGCGACGCTCGGCCCAAAGGTAAGCAAAAACTGCGCTAAAGACGTCCCCCGACCCGATCTTAAAAACGGTCTCGGATCTAAAAGCCGGGATGAGCGTGCAGGTGTCATCCGTATAGACGGCTGCGCCGCGCGCACCACGCTTGACAACGACAATCCTTGCGCCGCTCCGCTCCATCAGCATCCGCACGGCGGGCCAACCGCTTGAGCCAGCGCTGATACGAAGTTCAATCTCATTTAGGGCGACGGCTAGTTCGCCCGCCACCGAGCCGTTGTCGCGGAAACTGAACGTCTCTTGCCAATGCTGCGGATCATAGACCGCCCGTTCCGCCTGAACGATGGCGTCTCCTTCAACAAAGCCGAAACGCAAAGCGGCATCACCGTCCGCGCGGATGGCGGGGAAGCGCGGCAGCTTAGTTGGGGTCAGTTCGGCAGTTGACAGCGGATGGAAATAGCTGAAGCAGATGTCGGCGTCGATCTCAGTGATGTCCGCGCTGACGCCGAACGCCTCCATCGAGCGACGAGCGTCGTCGGCCCAGTCTCTGCAAGCATAGGCGTATAACGTGCTTCCTGGTGACAGCTCAGAGATCGCCGCCGCGGCGCGTCCGCTGGAGCCGAAAATGCGCGACCAAGCGGGCGCTAGACACTCTTCGCGATAGACGCCGCCGGCGATAATCATGACTTCACGCCGGCACCAAACACGTGACAGCGAGTTCTGTCGAGTGCGAACATGAGCACCTCTTATCGGACGTCGCGGAGCAAGGGGTTGATGAAGGCGCTAAGCTTGCCGAACGTTGATTGCGGTTCCTGCCGCGTGTCACGCAAACAACCGCTTGATTGCGGAGTCATTCCCGTTTTTTTTGCCACCTCCGCCGCCATCGCCTGAAGGCGTCACTTACGACGGTTGCGTTATCGCGCTTTAGCTTGCCGCGAATCGCGTCTCTCAGCTGATGTTACAGCATTCAACCGCAGTAGTAACGATTATCGGGTTAGCGCGCGCATCTCTCGCCAGATCAGCGCATCGAGCAACGAAGCGGGGACGCTAAGCGCCCGGGCAAAATCGAGGAAGCGACGCTCGAGCGCGCCATAATCTCTGGGAAGGCGTATGTCCTTGGGAAAAAGCCCCATCATTTGGCCGGCGCGGATGACATGAACGTCCAAGATGGCGACTTCGTCTGACCCAGCCCAGTTGCGTACAATCCACGAGGCGGTTTTCGGCCCAATTCCCGGCAACATCATTAGCGCAGCGCGCAGCGCGAGCGGTTCGCCCGCAGGGACAGGATAATCTATTAGGCGATTTAGCGCATGGTTGAGACGCTCCGCCCGTTGTTTCGGAAAGCGGTAGCGCGTCCATCGACCACCGACCCACAGTGGCTGCCTTAGCAGGGCTTCGATCTTGTCGACCCTCGGCGTGGGCGTTCCGGCAAAGATGCCTTCTCCCTTTAGCAGCTCCCAGGCTGCTCGATTGACCTCCATTTTTATCCCGTAACCCCCAAGGATGCAGAACGCGACATCCTCGATCAGCGGAGAGCCCGGCGAGCTGATATAGGCGCGGGCCTCCGAAGCTTCCTGTGCTGCGAGAGCTACCCAAAATGCCGGGCTCGGCACCCACTCGGAACGCCCAAACTGAACACCCGGCACCACCTCGTCCTCGGGTCCACGAAGCAGGTGAAGAGACAAGGGAGTAGCGCAGTTCATGTTATGCAATTATATGCATTCTGAATGAAGAACAAGTCTGATGTTGCTTTCGTGAAGAGGCTCTCAGAGCGGCGCCACACGCGTGGAATGAGTCAGGCCCAGTGCGCCGCGATGCTTGGGATAAGCCAAGGCCACTATTCCAAGATGGAGACGCGGAAAGCCCGCATTTCTCTCAAATTATGGTCGCGCCTTGAGGACTTTCTCGGCGACGCGAAGGTCGAGCCGCCGCCGTCAGGAGAAGAGCTTCAGGCGGCCACGCTTAATGCCATACGAGATTCAGCCGAATTCCGCGGATTGATTCGAGCTGCCCTCAAAATGCATAAAACTGCATAATTGCCACTCGCTCGCCACCTTTCTCGGATTACGGACGAGCGCGGGAGAGAAGTAGCTTTCGGCGTCAAATGCACTTCTAGCTCCTGCCTGAAGATGGGTCGGCCACCACGCGTCGGATTTCGGCCGTTGGCGCGTTGCCTACCGCACTAACCTTGCCGCGCGAACGCTAAGAAAGGACTGGCGTTCGGTTCGAAAGAGAGCGTGTGTGTAGGCGTGGACGGTCGGCGAAGCCGCCCGGCAAATCCTTCGCCCCGGTGATCGTGCCGATCCGGGGCTCGTGTCAGTGAGGGGCCCGGATTGGCCGGGCCCATACAGATACGAAGGGCAAGTCCATGACCACCAAGCTTACCGATACACAGCTCGTGATGCTGAAGGCCGCCGCGCAGCGCGAAGATCGCGTTCTAGTGATGCCGCCAAATCTGAAAGGCGCGGCGGCGCAGAAGGTCGCGGCCAAGTTGATCGCCGCTGGCTTAGTGAAGGAGATCAAGGCGAAGACGGGAGCGCCGGTATGGCGTCGCAATGCGGAGACCGAGCAGTCCTACGCACTGAAGCTGACAACCGCAGGCCTGAAGGCGTGCGCGATCGACAATGGCGTGGCTGCGAATAAGGCGACCGAAACGGAAACGCCAAATCATGGCGCTGACACTGAAAGCAAAGCTCCGGTCGCACCAGCTCCTCGTGACGGAACCAAAATATCGCGGGTGGTCGGGCTGCTGCAGCGCGACAGTGGCGCGACGCTGGATGAGGTCATCGCCGCGACAGGGTGGCTACCGCACACCTCCAGGGCAGCCCTGACTGGCCTTCGCAAGCGCGGCTATGCGATCGAGAAGCATCAGAACACGGACGGCCGTCGGGGTTACATCATAGGCGCGGCTTCGCCGACGTGAGGCGCGAGTCCATGGGCTCTGTATCGAAAATCGCGCAGCCACAATCGGCACGAGCGCTGAACCCCGCCGGCGTCATCGATCGTTCGCAGGTCGACGCGGAAATCGAGGCGATGGAGGGTTTCGGCCTCGACGAGCTTCGTCTGCAATGGCGCAATCGATGGGGCCGGCTCGCGCCGGCCCATCTTTCTCGCGCGCTGCTTTTTCGGCTGATGGCCTATCGCATCCAGGCGGACGCGTTCGGCGATCTGGATCGGCAGACCGCTAAAATGCTCGATCGTCTGGCGGCCAAGGAGATCGAGGATAGGGCATCGGTCGAAACCAAAGCGGCGGAAGCGTCCAACCCGTCCATCCCTTCCCCGTCGAAGACAAGGGGATCGGAATCGCCGCTGGTGCTGAAGGCGGGCGCTCTGCTGACGCGGGAGTGGCAGGGGCGCATCGAACGAGCCATGGCGCTGGAGGACGGTTTCGCATGGAACGGGAAGACCTATGCGAGTCTTTCCGCCGTGGCCTTCGCCATCACCGGCGTGAAATGGAACGGCCATCGGTTCTTCTTCGGCCCGAATGGCCGCGGCGCAGGTAGCGGCCGCGGCGGGAAATCAGGGGGAATCCGGCGGGAGATCAGGCGAGATCCAAGTTCGTCCGCCGGGGCGGCGCCATGACGCTGGCGACGCCAAAGATCCAACGCTGCGCGATCTACACTCGCGTCTCGACAGATCAGGGCCTCGAGCAGGAGTTCAACTCCCTACATGCGCAGCGTGAGGCCGCCCAGGCCTATGTGAAAAGCCAAGCCCACGAGGGATGGAAGCTCGTCCGCGAACACTATGACGATGGCGGCTTCTCCGGCGGTTCGATGGAAAGGCCGGCGCTGCAGAAGCTGCTGGCCGACATCAAAGAGCGCCGGATCGACATCGTCGTGGTCTACAAGGTCGATCGCCTGACCCGGTCGCTCACCGACTTCGCCAAGCTCGTCGAGCTTTTCGACGAGCACGGCGTCTCCTTCGTGTCGGTGACCCAGTCCTTCAACACCACCACCAGCATGGGGCGACTGACCCTCAATGTGCTGCTGTCCTTCGCCCAGTTCGAGCGCGAGGTCACGGGCGAGCGCATTCGGGACAAGATCGCTGCATCGAAGAAGAAAGGCATTTGGGTCGGCGGTGTGGTGCCGCTGGGTTATCAGGTCAGGGACAAGAAGCTGCTCGTCAACCAGGAGGAGGCGAGAACCGTCCGAATGATTTTTGAGCGCTACCTCGCGCTGGGATCGCTGCCGGCGCTGCAGCGGGAGCTAAGAATCCAGGGGATCGTCACCCGAAGGAGGACCTTGTCATCGGGAAAAATCATCGGCGGCGTACATCTGACCAATGGCCCCCTGGCCTATATGCTGCGCAATCGGCTTTATCTCGGCGAGATAAACCACCGCGACCAGAGCTATCCCGGCGAGCATCTGCCGATCCTCGACCCTGCCCTTTTCGATCAAGTCCAGGCCCGGCTTGACGAGAACCTGCGCGGTCGCCGTCTCAAGAACGAGCGTTCGCAAGCGCTGCTTCTAGGCAAACTCTATGATGATCGCGGCAATCGGATGACGCCGAGCTACGCGATTAAGAAGGGCGTTCGCTATCGCTACTATGTCTCCTGCGTTCTCGCGCAAGGCCGTAAGGACGAGGCGGGTTCGATCTCCCGCATTGCCTCCGACGCGATTGAGACCATCGTCTTGGACGCCTTAGCGAAGCTCGTGGCAACGGATGCGCAAGCGACAAGACGAGATCGTCCTGCACCCGCCGGCTTCGGCGAGAAGCCGCATTTGGACGTCGACGACTTAACCGAACGGCAACCTGATCCAGAGCCCGACCGGGAGCGCGTCGAGCGGCTTGTCGACAAACTCCTGATCCGCAGCCAATCGGTCGAAATCCGCTTGGCCGAAAGCGCGGATCTCTCCGTTCAGTCCAACGTCATCATCGTCCCCTGGTCGCCCGCGACATTCCGACGCAAGCGCGAAGTTATCCAGCCCTCGGATGGATCTTCCGCCGCCGCGCGGCCGATTCGGACCGAGGCGAGGACGAAGATTCTTGCCGCCATCGCCAAAGGGCGACGCTGGCTCGACGAAATCGTTTCCGACGCCGCCTCGGACATCGAATTGATCGCTGCGCGCGAAGGGCTTTCAGAGCGATCGGCGCGTATGATGTTATCTTTGGTCTTCCTTGCCCCCGACATCGTCAAAGCGGCGGTCAATGGAACGTTGCCGCGAGGTTTTGGCGTCTCGCGGTTGACCGATCTTCCCGGGAATTGGAAAGAGCAACGCAGGACGCTCGGACTCACGACGCCGTCCTGAAGTCGGAGTTGCCCGGTGGGACAGTCGTTCCGATCGACCCTGTGCCGAGCCATGATCCACTGTCGCGAGGCGTTTGGCGCTCGAACTGAACGTCCGGGGCGCTCGCCACTGCGCTGGCCCTGATCGCAGCCATTGCATCTGCATGCGGTGAAATGGCCATCGAGACCCGCCTTTCGAACTGGTCTCCGCCAAGCCGCGAACCGGTCTCCGTCAGAAACAATGCATCTGGCGACGGAAAAGGAATTTTGGCGGCGGAGACTGGCGACAGGTTTGGCGGCCAAGAGGCCTTTCGGAGACCAGTTGTCCGCAGAACTTGCAACCCGCAGCCGCTAAGCAACGGAAATCACGGACTCTTTGGCGCGGACCGCAAAAAAGCAAAAACTGGAGGAGTGGTTGGTGGGGGAGGTAGGACTCGAACCTACGAAGGCTAAGCCAGCGGATTTACAGTCCGCCCCCTTTGCCGCTCGGGACACTCCCCCCGATCCATCGGCGCAAGGCCGCGGACGAAAACGCCTCGGGGAAGCCGAGGCGCGATCGGCTGGCCTTATCTTGCGCCGCGCCCCGCCCTGTCAACTGCAAAATGCTGCGAGGCGCCGGCGGCCCCTCTCAACTCAGCCGCCACGCGCCCAGCGCCAGCGCCGCCAGCGTCAACGGGACGCCGACGCGCGCGTAGCGCCAGAACGAGATCTCGATCCCGGTCTGGCGGGCCTTTTCGGCGACGATCAGGTTGGCGACCGAGCCGACGAGCGTCAGATTGCCCGCCAGCGTCGAGCTCATCGCGACGACGAGCCAGACCCGATGCTGGTCATCCATGTTCTGCAGGAAGGGCTTGAGCGCCAGCACCGCCGGCACGTTGCTGATGACATTGGAGAGCGCCGCCGTGACCGCCGTCAGGGTCCAGACATTCTCGAGATGCGCCGAATGCGCGAGCGCGAGGACGTCCGCCGACAGCAGGACCTTCTGCGCGCCGGCGACGACGACGAACAGACCGGCAAACAGCAGCAGCAGCGAGCCGTCGATTTCGCGGTAGACCTTGTGCGCCTTGATCGAACGCGTCACGAGCAATATCGCGCCGCCGAGCATCGCCGCCTCGCCGACGGGCGCCCCGGCGAAGAACAGCGCGACGACGCCGATCGTCACCAGCGCCGCTTTGACCATCTGCGGCTTGTTGACGCGCACTTTGGCGCCGCCGCCGCCGCCGAGGCGGCGCACCGGAAAGAACTCGCGCGGCGAGAAGGCGGCCACGAGAACGACGACGAGCGCGACGCCGAGAATCGCCGTCGGCGCCAGCGCCGCGGCGAACTGCGCGTAAGGGATGCGCGAGATCGCGCCGACGATCATGTTCTGCGGATTGCCGGTGATCGTCGCCGCGCTGCCGACGTTCGAGGCCATCGCGACGGCCAAGAGATAGGGAACGGGGTCGCGTCTGAGCGCCCGGGTCGTCTCGATCACGAGGGGCGCCATCACCAGGCAGACCGCGTCGTTGACGAGAAAGGCCGAGAGAAGAGCGGCGGCGCCCGCGACCGCGACGAGAAGGACCGGCTGCGAATGCGCGTTGACGAGCGCCCAACGCGCCGCCAGGCGGAAGAAGCCGGAGAGCCGGAGGTGTCCGACGATGATCATCATGCCGAGCAGCAGCGCCAGCGTATCGAGATCGATCGCGCGATAGGCCTCCTCAGGCGAGATCGCGCCGACGGCGACCGTGAACGCGGCGCCCGTCAGTGCGATGCCGGCGCGGTCGAGACGCAGGCCGGGAAAGCGGCCGATCGCCACGCCGGCGTAGGTCAAGACGAAAATCGCGGCGGTGGCGAACTCGAGGGGCATCGTGATTCGCGACTCGAAAAGAGCTCTCCTCGCTCTACGCCACAAAGTCCGGCCGACGCCATTCACAGACCCGCGAGCGGGGGCGCGCGTGTGCGACGAACGAGCCCTAGCCGCCGAACAGGTCCGGGACTGGAGCGGCCGGGCGGCGGGCGGGCGCCCTCGCGGCGCGGAACGCTTCGAGGCGGGAACCAAGTTTCCGCTTTTCCATGCTGTCGGGGCGCCGTTCGCGGTGTAAGTCATGCAAGTGATTTGCAACGATCTTTTTCAGGCCGTCGCCGGCGCGCATGGGCCAGCTCGGCAGGCTGCAAGGTTATACCGGTCACGAACATCGTGCTTTGAATTCCGTTTCCCGAGGCGACTCCATGAACTTCATCTTGCCCATACTGTTCGCCACCATTGCCGCAGCCGGCAATGCGCTATTTGCATACGGTCAGAAGCAATCGTCCGGCGTAAGCAACGGGCTGTTGTACGTGGGCGCCAGCGCATTGGTTGCCTGCCTATTGGCGCTGTCCGCTTCGCCTGCTGTCGGTCCGGCGAATCTCGAGAGCATTCGTCAAAACTGGGGGCTCGTCGCCATCAGCGGCGTCGGGCTGTTCCTAACCTATCTCGGCTTCAATTTGTTGTACGTGAATTTCGGCGTGTCTCAATACGTTCTGTACGCAGTCATATCGATCGTCACGACCACCGTCGTTGTCGGTTTTCTTGTTCTGAAAGAGCCTGTAAACGGATATCACAACGCGGCCATCTTTGCCGCGCTCGTCACAGTCGTCTTATTCTCTATTGGGCAAGCAAAGTCCTAGAAGGGACGCTTGTCGCCGAGCGCCCGCCTCGAAGCCGCACGGCCGGCGCGTCCGGGCGAGCCTCTCTCGAGGAGGTCCAAGTCGGAGTGGCGACGACGCCCCTGAGGGGCCGGTGAGCAAGGAAAGGACTGGTGGATGACTGAAGCCCGGCCGACGCGGGACTTGTCCGAGGCCGGGCGCGCTGCGCGGCAAGCGGGCGGCCTCCCCGCGCGATTTCGCGCCGGCGAGCGGCTGTTCCGTCCCGGCAACTCCGCGCGCGGCTGGATCGTCGTCGAAACGGGGCGGGTGCGGGTCAGCCTGACCGCCGACACCGGCCGGGAGGTGGTGCTCTATCGCCTCGGCGCGGGCGATTCCTGCCTGCTGACGACCTCCGCGCTGCTGTGCGAGGAGACGATGCTCGCCGAAGCAGTCGCGGAGACCGATGTCGTGGCGCGGCTCGTCCCGGTCCCGATCTTCGAACGTCTCATCGGCGAGGACCCCGATTTTCGCCGCGCGGTGCTGCGCAACTACGCCGAGCGCGTCGGCGATCTCGTCGTCGTCATCCAGGACGTGCTGTTCCACGCCCTGCCCGAACGGCTCGCGCGTCATCTCATGGCCCATGCGCGCGACGGCGCGATTGAGACGACGCATCAGGCGATCGCCAGCGAACTCGGCACGGCGCGCGAAGTCGTCACGCGCGCGCTGCAACGCTTCGAGCGCGACGGGCTGATCCGCGCCGAGCGCGGCCAGATCCGCATCCTCGACGCCGGCGCGCTCGTGAGGGCCGGCGCGGCGCGCGGGTGACAAGGTCACAGACGACGTGCGGCGGCGGCTCTAATGTCGCCGCAAGCTCAATCGAGGGAGGCGAATATGAAAACGAATGTCGGCATGGTCGATCGCATCGTCCGCGCCGTGCTCGGAATCGCGCTGATCGCGTTCGCGCTGGGATTCATCGCGCCGGGCGCCAGCTACCACTGGATCGGCTGGATCGGAATCGTGCCGCTGGCGACGGCGGCGGTCGGCTCCTGCCCGCTCTACAGTCTGCTCGGCATGTCGACGCGCCCGACGCGCAAGAGCGCCTAAACCGCCCATTGCCGCGCCCGACTTTGCAAAACGCCGCCTCCCGTCCGGGGCGGCGAGGAGCCACGTCCCCGCGCTATTCCACGTCCTCGACCGTCACCGTGCGCCCGGAAAGCCGCTGGGCGAGCGAAGCCTCCATGAACGCGTCGAGATCGCCGTCGAGCACGTCCGCGGGCGTGCCCGAGACGTGGCCGGTGCGCAGGTCCTTGACCATCTGATAGGGCTGCAGCACGTAGGAGCGGATCTGGTGGCCCCAGCCGATGTCGGTCTTCGAGGCCGCGTCGGCGGTGGCCTTAGCCTCCCGTTTTTCCAGCTCCATCTCATAAATTCTGGCGCGCAGCATGTTCCACGCGGTGGCGCGGTTCTTGTGCTGCGAGCGCTCGGACTGGCAGGCCACGACGATGCCGGTCGGGACATGGGTGATGCGCACCGCCGATTCCGTCTTGTTGACGTGCTGCCCGCCGGCGCCCGACGCGCGGTAGGTGTCGATGCGGCAATCGCCTTCGTTGATGTCGACGTGGATGCGGTCGTCGACCACCGGATAGACCCAGACGGAGGCGAAGCTGGTGTGCCGGCGCGCGTTCGAATCGAAGGGCGAAATGCGCACGAGCCGGTGCACGCCCGACTCGGTCTTCAGCCAGCCGTGGGCGTTATGGCCCTTGACGACGAGGGTCGCCGATTTGATGCCGGCTTCGTCGCCCGCCGTCGCCTCGATCACTTCGACGTCGAATTTCCGCCGCTCGCCCCAGCGAATGTACATGCGCAGCAGCATGTTCGCCCAGTCGCAGCTTTCGGTGCCGCCGGCGCCCGAATGGATTTCGACGTAACTGTCGTTGGCGTCGGCTTCGCCCGACAGCAGCGCCTCCATCTGACGGCGCTCGCTTTCGGCTTTCAGCGCCTTGAGCTGGGCGACGCCCTCCGCCTCGGTCTCCGCGTCGCCTTCGGCCTCGCCGAGTTCAACCAGCGTCGCCGCGTCGTCGAGATCGCGCTCGATCTTCGTCAACGAACCGAGGCGGTCCTCCAGCATCGTGCGTTCGCGCATCAGCTTCTGCGCGGCCTCGGGATCGTTCCACAGCCCCGGGTCTTCGGATTTGGCGTTGAGTTCGGCTAATCGGCGCGTCGCGGCGTCGACGTCAAAGATGCCTCCTCAGCAATCCCACGGACTGCTTGATCGTTTCGACCAGTTGTTCGGCTTCGGCGCGCATGAAGTGACCTTGATCCTCAATTCGGCGCGCAAGCTAGTGCGCGAGGGCTGCGATGTAAACGTCCGGCGGGCGGCGTCTTTCGGTGAGGCTCAATAGAGCCCGCCAGTCCCCGCGCCCACCGCCTTCTCGACGTCGGGCGACACGTTCGCCGCATCCGCCGCGCTCTCTCCCGCCACATAGGCGTCGGGCGGCGACGTGCCAGGCTTGAACGCCTCTTCGATCGACCCTGGCCCGCTGGAGCGCATGCCGGTGTGCACATCGACCGAAATCAGCTTGATGCCCGGCGGCACGCGGAACGGCGTATCGGGCGTGTCCTTCAGCGCCATCTTCATGAACTCGCGAAAGATCGGCGCAGTGTAGAGCGCGGCCTGCGCGCTGTCGCCGAGCGAGCGCGGCTTGTCGTAGCCCATGAACACGCCGAACGCGAGATTCGGCGAAAAGCCGACGAACCACAGATCCTTGGCTTCGTTGGTCGTGCCGGTCTTACCCGCCAGAGTCCGCTTGAGCTCGCTGATCGCGATGCCGGTCCCCCGCTGGATCACGCCCTGCATGATCGAGGTGATCTGATAGGCGGTCAGCGGATCGATCACCTGCTCGCGCTTGTCGATGATCTTGGGCTCGTCCTGATTGTCCCACTTGGCCGCGTCGCAGCCCTGGCAGATGCGCTCGTCGTGGCGGTAGATCGTGTTGCCCCAGCGGTCCTGGATGCGATCGATCAGCGTCGCCTTGATGCGCTTGCCGCCGTTGTCGAACATCGAATAGGCGGTGACCATGCGCAGCACCGTCGTCTCGCCCGCCCCGAGCGACATCGACAGGAACGGCGGCAGATTGTCGTAAATGCCGAAGCGCTTGGCGTATTCGACGATCAGCGGCATGCCGATGTCGCGCGCCAGGCGCACCGTCATCTGGTTGATCGAATGCTCGACGCCGTAGCGCAGCGTGTGCGGGCCGCCCGACTTGCCCTCGAAATTCTCCGGCTTCCAGATTTCGCCGTTGCCCTGGTCGATTTCGATCGGCTCGTCGAGAACGATGGAGGACGGCGTATAGCCGTTGTCGAGCGCGGCCGCGTAAACCAGCGGTTTGAACGACGAGCCGGGCTGGCGCTGCGCCTGGGTCGCGCGATTGAACTCCGACTGATCGTAGGAGAAGCCGCCGACCATCGCCAGAACGCGGCCGGTGAACGGGTCCATCGCGACGCAGGCGCCGGAGACTTCGGGGATCTGCCGCAGGCGGAATTCACCGGCCTTGCCGGCCATCGGCTCGACGTAGACGACGTCGCCGGGCTTGGCCAGCGTCTTCGGCTTCCGGCCGGTCCATTTCATGCCGTCGGCGCCCACCGTGCCCGTCTCGCGCTCGGGCCCCAGCGCGCCGGATTTGTCGTGTTCGGGCTGCAAGCCGATGCGCATCGACGCGTCGGCGACGTCGAGGACCACCGCGAGGCGCCAGGGCTTGATGTCGCCGTATTCGGGGATGTCGCCGAGCGGCACGCCCCAATCCTGGCCGAGGTCGATCGTCTTGACCGCGCCGTGCCATCCATGGGCTTCGTCGTAGCGCACGAGCCCGTCGACCAGAGCCTTGCGCGCCATCAGCTGCATCTTCGGATCGAGCGTAGTGCGCACCGACAGGCCGCCCTCGTAGAGCTTCTGCTCGCCGTAGCGCTCGGACAATTCGCGCCGCACTTCCTCGGCGAAGAAGCCGGCGGCGATCGAATTGGGCGTCAGCGCGCGGGGCGTGACGGTCAGCGGCTCGGCGCGCGCGGCTTTAGCCTGTTCGGCGGTGATGTAGCCGTCCTCCGCCATGCGGCCGATCACGTAATTGCGCCGCTCGATCGCACGGTCGTGGTTGCGGAACGGATTGAGCGCGCTCGGCTCCTTGGGCAAGGCGGCGAGATAGGCGACTTCGGCGACGCTCAATTCGTTCACCGACTTGTCGAAGTAATTGAGCGCCGCGGCGGCGACGCCGTAATTGCTCAGGCCGAGATAGATTTCGTTGAGATAGAGTTCGAGGATCTTGTCCTTGGAATAAGCGGACTCGATGCGCAGGCTCAGCAGGATTTCGCGAATCTTGCGCTCGAAGGTCCGATCTGCGGTCAGCAAGAAGTTCTTGGCGACTTGCTGGGTGATCGTCGAAGCCCCCTGCACGCGCTTCGACCCCTGCATGAACACGAAGGCGGCGCGTAGGATGCCCTCGGGATCAAAGCCGCGGTGGGAATAAAAATTCTTGTCCTCGGCCGCGATGAAGGCGTTCTTAACCAGCGGCGGAATGGCCGCCGAGGGGAGATAAAGGCGACGCTCGCGCGCATATTCGGCCAGAAGGCTGCCGTCGGCGGCGTGAACGCGCGTCATGACCGGCGGCTCGTAATTCTTCAACTGGGTATAATCGGGCAGATCCTGCTCGAACTTCCAGATGACCGCGGCGACGACCGCCGCCGCGACGACGAAGACGATGGCGCCCGTCGCGAAAACGAAACCGAGGAAACGGGCGATGCCGCGCATGTTTCGATCCAAGACCTTCTCGGGCCCGACGACGATCCGCTGACGGATCGGCCCCGGGCGATTCTCGCGCGCTCCTTATCGCAAAGCGCGCGCGTTGTCAGGAAAATGCGGCTCTTGACCGACGCCCTCACGTTCATGTCGGTCGCGACTGCGGCGAAACTATGAAGCTGACGCGGGCCTCGCGCGTCTCGACGCGAGCGGCCCGGCCCGCCGCCTCGATTTCACGGCGTCCGAGGGTCGGCGCCCTGCCCGGTCGCTGCGGAATTTCTCGGGTTCGCCGCCTCGGTCGCGGTCAACTTCGCCGACGCGGCGCCGGCATCCCCGGCTTTGGGCGCTCCCTCCCCGTCGTTTCGCCCGGGAGCGAAGAACCGATCGACCGCGTTCGCCATCGCACTCGCGGTCTTGGCGCGCCAATCCGCAGAGTTCATCGCTTGGACGTCCTGGGCGTTGGAGAGGTAGCCGAGTTCGACGAGCACGGATGGGAAGTCCGGCGCCTTGAGCACGACAAACCCGGCCGAACGCTCGGGATTGCGATTGAGCCGCGCCGCGCCCTGCAATTGCTGGACGACCCCGCGCGAGAAGATATGCGCGTAGGCGCGGGTTTCGCGCCGCTTGAGATCGAACAGGATGTCGGCCACGCCGACCGCCTCCGCCTTCGGTTCGGCCCCGGCGGCTTTGTCGGCTGCGTTCTCGCGTTCGGCGATGCGCGCGGCCTCCGCGTCGGAGGCGCGCTCCGAACAAGTGTAGACCGTCGCGCCGGACACGTCCGCGGCCGCCCCGCCGAGCGCGTCGGCGTGAATCGAGATGAATAGCGCCGCGTTCGCCTCGAGGGCGATGCGGACGCGGTCCTCGAGCGAAACGAATTCGTCTCCGTGGCGCGTCAGCACGACCTTGAATCGGTTCTTGGCGTCGAGCCGGCGCTTGAGCTCGAGCGCATAGTCGTAGACGATCGTTTTCTCGACCGCGCCGCCGACGCCATATGCGCCGCCGTCGACGCCGCCATGTCCGGGATCAATTACGATCACCGGCGGACCCGAACCGTATCCGGCCGCGGCCTCGTCCGGAGAGGCCCCCGCGCGCGCCGCGCCCGCCGCGTCCTGACGCGCCGCCGAGGCGAAGGCGCTCGCCTCGCAACGCTTCAATTCGATGACGAGGCGCGAAGGCGCCGAACCCTTGGCGATGGGCGCCGCCTCCACTTTTGCGACGCAGGCCGGCCGCGCCAGATCGATGACGACGCGAGATTTGCCGGGACCGAACAGGCCGAAGCGAAACGCCTTGACGATCGCGTCGGCGCGCCTCGGCGCTGCGCGCCCAATCGCCGGATCGAGCTGGAAGTTCACTTCCCCAAGGTCGATGACGATGCGATTGGGATCGGCCATCGCATGGGCGCTCGCCTCGACCGGCCCGGAAAGATCAAAGCTCAGCTTCGCCGTTTCGCTGTCTTCGAGAAGACGCGCCGCGACCGCGACGGGCGGCGCCGCGGCATCCTCGGCCGCGACCGGCGCCCCCGACAGCAGCGTCAGCATGACAATCGCCAAAGCGAGGCGCCGCCTCGCCAGGACCTTCGCATGCGCATGAAAAAGCATTCGTCTCAATCCTGGCCGCCGCTCACAGCCTTCCCGACGCGCATTCTTAATGCATAGCGCCGTGGGGGTTAAATATCGATAACGCCGTCTTGGCGAAACGCCGGTCCCTTGTCCAGCGGGCGCCAGGAACGTTCCCTCGCCCGGCCCGCCATGAGGGCCGAGCGCCGAGTTGCCATCGCCGCGCTCTGCGATCCGGCGCGAGCGGCGCGACGCGGCTTTTGCCGGGAGCGGCGGCCTCTTTGCTGTCGCGAAAGCCCATAAATCCTTGGAAAGGTTACGCCGCTGGCGAAGGCCCGCCAACGCTCGGAGCTTGCGCTGATGCAAGCGGCCCGCAGACAGATCAACTGGAAGTGACGGGAAATCGCTTGCCAACCCCTGCGACGGCGCCTATGTAGGGCTTGTCGCATTCGGGTCGTTTCCGCGTCATCGGCCCCGCTCCAATCGCTTAAACCGGCGATTCGACCCGGGGAACGAAGGCGGGAGGGAGCCAACGCGCGGGCGCATGACCGCCCCTTCCGTCGCCTTCCTTGTGCTAGCGATATGCTCCGCGCAAGGCGTTCGCGGCCGAAAAGAGGGAGTGCGCGTCGCCGGGCGAGAGTCCTGCGAGCGCGGCGGGTGCGAGACGATGGCGCTTCAAAAGGCGCCCCTCGAATGGCGACGAGGCAATGCTCCGCCGAGTTTCAGGGTCGCGATGCTAGGGTCGCCAGAGAAAATCCGTTTCGCCGCGTTTCGGATCGCGCGGACGGATTTTCACGTCGGGCGTTCCCACGTGAATTGTGATCGATACGGGGCCGTGGCCCCGCCTGAATCGTTTTCCATCACCGTATTCCCCAACATCGGCGCGCCGCGCTTGGTCTCTGATCGCCCCTCGAGGGCGTTGCAGGCCGCCCGGGCGCGCCCCAAGAGAGTTCAACATGTCCAACAAGATGATCATCGACGCCTCCCATCCGGAAGAAACCCGGGTGGTCGTATTGAGAGGCAACCGGGTCGAGGAATTTGACTTCGAATCCGCAAGCAAGAAGCCGCTGCGCGGCAATATTTATCTCGCCAAGGTGACGCGCGTAGAGCCGTCGCTGCAGGCGGCGTTCGTCGATTACGGCGGCAATCGTCACGGCTTCCTCGCCTTTTCCGAGATTCACCCCGACTATTATCAAATTCCCGTCGCCGATCGGCAGGCGCTGCTCGAAGAGGAAGCGCGCTCTCATCGCGAGGACGAGGAAGAGCCGAGCGGCGAGCGCCGCAGCCGTCGCCACCGGCGCACGCGCGCGCCAGAGTCGGAGATGCGCGCACACGAGGGCGAACGCGTCGCCGAGACGGCGCCGATCGAGCCCGAAGCCGGCGAGCGCACGCCCGAATGGGTCGAGGAGCCTGCGCTCGACTTCGGGCCGCCCGAACGAAACGAGTTCGCGCCCGAGGCGGAGGCGCTCCCGCCCGCTGAGGCCGGCGCCGAATTCGTCGCGCCGGGTCGCGCGGACGAAGCGGAGCGCCCCATCGAGGCCGCCCACGCCGGCGAGCATGAACCGACCGAGGCCGCGCAGGACGAAGCGGCGGGCGTCGAGCCGGCGGCGCAGACCCAAGCCGAAGGCGCGCATGTCGACGAAGTCCATGCCGACGAAGTCCACGCCGATGAAGCGCATGCCGCCAACGACGAGGACGAGTCCGAAGTGACGACGCTCGGCGGCGGCGGCTCGGAAGAGCCCGCGCCACGCGCGCCGCGTCCACGCGGCGGCGAGGACGAAGGCGAGCCGATCGAGCACATCGGCGGCGACGCGATGGACGAGACGCCGCGCCGCGCGCCGCGCCTGCGCCGTCAATACAAGATCCAGGAAGTCATCAAGCGCCGCCAGGTGCTGCTCGTGCAGGTGGTCAAGGAGGAGCGCGGCAACAAAGGCGCCGCGCTGACGACGTATCTTTCGCTCGCCGGCCGCTATTCCGTGCTGATGCCCAACACTGCGCGCGGCGGCGGCATTTCGCGCAAGATCACCAACAGCCAGGACCGTAGCCGGCTCAAGTCGATCGCCGAGGAGCTCGAGGTTCCCGAGGGCATGGGCGTCATCCTGCGCACCGCCGGCGCCTCGCGCACGAAGGCCGAGGTCAAGCGCGATTTCGAATATCTGCTGCGCATGTGGGAGACCGTGCGCGAGACGACGCTCGCCTCCAGCGCGCCGACGCTCGTCTATGAGGAAGGCTCGCTGATCAAGCGCGCCATCCGCGATCTCTACAGCAAGGAGGTCGACGAAATCATGGTCGCCGGCGAAGCGGGCTATCGCGAGGCCAAGGACTTCATGCGCCTCCTGATGCCCAGCCACGCCAAATGCGTCGTGCCATACCGCGACACGCAGCCGGTCTTCGCCAAGGCCGGCGTCGAGGCGCAGCTCGACGCGATGTTCTCCAATCAGGTCACGCTGAAGTCGGGCGGCTATATCGTCATCAACCAGACAGAGGCGCTGGTCGCCATCGACGTCAATTCGGGGCGCTCGACGCGCGAGCACAATATCGAAGACACGGCGGTGCGCACCAATCTCGAAGCGGCCGATGAAATCGCCCGCCAGCTTCGCCTGCGCGACCTCGCCGGCCTCATCGTGGTCGACTTCATCGACATGGAGGAAGGGCGCAACAATCGCGCGGTCGAGCGGCGCATGAAGGACGCGCTGAAGAACGACCGCGCGCGCATCCAGGTCGGCCGCATCTCGCATTTCGGCCTTCTCGAAATGTCGCGCCAGCGCATCCGCACCGGCGTGCTCGAGGGATCGACGGTCGTGTGCCCGCATTGCCTGGGGGCCGGCGTCGTGCGCTCGACCGCCTCGGTGGCGCTGCATGTGCTGCGCGTGCTCGAGGACGCGCTGATCAAGAGCGCCGCGCACGACATGACGGTGCGCGCCCGCACGCCCGTCGCGCTCTATATCCTGAATCAGAAGCGCGCCCATCTGCGCGATCTCGAACGCCGCTTCGGCGTCGCCATCACGGTCGAGGCGGACGATACGCTGACCGGCTCGAACTATCACGCGATTGAGCGCGGCGAACCGGCCTCGGGCGTCCGGGCCGAAGAGGCCGCGCGCGAGCCGGAAATCCGCCCCGCGGGCTATGGCGCGGCGCCTGAAGGCATCGAGGAACTCGCGGTCGAGGAAGAGGCCGAAGCCGAAGCCGCCGAAGGCGCCGAGGGCGAAGCGGCCGAAGAAGAAATCGAGGGCGCCGAACCCGCGCGCGGGGAAGGCGAGGCCGGAATCGGCGAAGGCGAACAAGGGCGCCGCCGGCGCCGGCGCCGGCGCCGGCGCGGCGGCGAGCGCGCCGTCGGCGAAACCATCGCTCCGGGCGCGCCGCAGCCGACCGACGCCGGACTCGCTGCAATGGCCGAGATCGGCGGCGATTTCGCCGCGGCGGCGCCGAGTCGGGCCGAAAGCGAGATCGGCGAGGAGGAGGAAGGACGCGCGCCGGGAGTCCCCGGCGCCCGCCGGCGGCGCTCGCGCCGCGGACGTCGCGGCGAGCGCGAGCGCTTCGCGCCGCTGAGCCCGGAGGCGGGCGCGATCGCAGCGGAGGAAGCGGCCGAGCCGAGCCTTTTCGCAGGTGAATTGGCGCCGCTCACCGCCGCCGAGCCGGAAGCTCCGACGCCGATGGCGCCGGGCGAAACCGTTCAGCCGATCGTAGCCGAGCCCGAAGCCCCGAGCGCCGCGCCGGCGGCCGAGCCGGTCAGCGCTGAGACCCACGAAGCGCCGGCGACAGCCGCGCCGCAAGCCGCGCCCTCCGAACCCGCCCCGGCCGCCGAGGAGCGGCCGCGCCGCTCCGGCTGGTGGCAGCGCGCGCGTGCGACCTTGGTGGGCGAATAACAAGCGAGAGAGACGGCGTCCCCCGACGCGCAGACGCGCCGGCGGACGCTGATTCCGCCGGCGCCGAAGTCCAAATTCGAGGCGGTCGACATGGCGATCAGGCGCGGCAAGTGGACGCTATTCGTCGACATCGTCGGCGGCTGCAATCTGCGCTGTCCGTCCTGTCCCGTCGGTAATTCCTCGGGCAAGGACGTCCCGCACGGCGTGATGGCGCCCGAGCTTCTCGATCGAATCTGCGCCAAGGCGGTTCGGGAATTCCACAACCCGACCGTTTATCTCTTCAATTGGGCGGAGCCGTTCCTGCATCCCCGGCTCGACGAGATGATCCGCGTGGTCAAGCGCCACGGCCTCGCCGTCGAGCTCAGCTCGAACCTCAACATCTCCCGCAATCTCGACAAGGTGCTCGCCGCCGAGCCGCGCACGCTGCGGGTCTCCGTCTCGGGCTTCCAGCAGGAGAACTACGGCCGGACGCACAAGCGCGGCGACATCGAGCGCGTCAAGGCCAACATGGCCGAACTCGCCAAGCTGAAGAATCGGCTCGGAGCCAAGACCAAACTGACGATGCTGTTCCATCGCTACCTCGACAATCACGAGGACGAGGCGATGATGAAGGCCTACGCCGAGGGGCTCGGCTACGAATTTACCGCGGTCTGGGCCTATTTGATGCCGGCGGAGAAATTGGTCGCGTTGGGCCAGGGCGGACTTGACGACGCCCGCTTGAACGACGAGGACCGCGCGGTGATCGGCCGCTTCGCGCTCGATCCGGTCGAGGCGATCGCGATCGCGAAAAAGCACAGAGACAAACCCTGCCGGTTGCTCGATCGCTCGCTCGCGCTCACCCACACCGGCGACGTCCTGCTGTGTTGCGCGACCTATGACGCGAAGAAACTCTCCGTCGGCAACTTCCTCGACGCGCCGGTCGAAGCCCTGCAGCAACGCCGCGAGGGACACAGCTACTGCGGCGAATGCATGGAACAGGGCGGCCACGTCTATTTCAATTACGACGCGCCCGAGTTCGACGGCGCAGCAATCGCCAATATGCGAAGGCATCATCCCGATATCGACGCGAGCGGCTTCGGCGCGGCGAAATCAAAGAAGACGCCGCTCCAGCGCGTAATTCGCGAAGCGCGCCGGCTGGTGGGGATCGGGCGATAAAGGCTCGCGACGCGTCCGCCGCTCTGATCGCCGAGCGACGATCGGGGCGGGGCGCCGGCTCCCAGCGCAGCGCGCCTATTTTCCCAAGACGAAAAGCTTTATCGGACTGAAGTCGCCGAATGCGGGAAGCTTAATACTGTCGGCATGAATCGGGTGGCGGTAGTCCGGCGCCGTGCCCTCCACAGCGCAGAGCTTGGAATAGATGATGCGGGTAGCGAAATAGTAGGAACTCGAGAAAGCGTACCCATCGACCGCCTTGAACAGTTCTTTGGTTCGCTCGACAAATTCGCCCTCGCGAAAGAATTTGTTGTGCCAGCGAATAGCGATCGCCGGCAGACCGTAGAGGGCCCGCATCTCATTCAATCTGTCGTTGCCCTCTATGAAGTTCTCGATTGCGAGATAATAGCCGCCCGGCTTGAGAATACGGGCAATGCCTTCGATCGCGTCGAACTGCTCCGTATCGCTCTCGAGATTGATGAGGCAGCGATCGGTGGTGACGAAATCAAAACTTCCTTCGGCAAAATTCTTGGCGACTTCCCGCACGTCCCCGACCGCGAAATCCATGCGCGCGTGTGGTTTGTTCGCGAGGCGCGCCCTCGCGAGATCGATCATGGTGCTCGCGAAGTCTCGGCCGACGAGATCGCAATGAAAGGCGGCGTCGAACGCGAAGAGGGTTTCTCCGTCGCCGCACCCCGCATCGAGGACGCGCGAGCCCTCCGCACAGCCCAACCGCCGTAGGTGCGAAATCAACGTCTCGCGCTCCAGGACACGCAGATAGACGTCGTTTGTCGTAGCGTTCGCGCTGTCGGTCGACGCGCGGTCGGTCCAATACTGCTTGATTTCCATCGTCACAACCTGATCATTCTCGGCCTCGGCGTCAGTCGAGACCGCGTTTCGCGCCACACACATTCCCGCGCCGCTGGACGACGGCTCGCGTCGAAGCGCCGATCGCGGACTCCAGGCGCAGTCACGCCTTGACGCAACGCAGATAGCCCCCCGGCGAACTCGACAGGATCATCTTGCCGTTGACCTCTTCGTCAGGGCGAAAGCGATCGTTCTTCAGGAGAAACTCTTCGAC
This sequence comes from uncultured Alphaproteobacteria bacterium, assembly GCA_963842835.1. Lineage (GTDB taxonomy): Bacteria > Pseudomonadota > Alphaproteobacteria > Rhizobiales > Beijerinckiaceae > Roseiarcus. The sequence continues at coordinate 318,091 of CAWJIB010000007.1, forward strand.
CGCCGCCAGCGGCTCGTCGCCGGGGGGCCAGAAATGCGAGCGCGCTTTCGGCGTTTGGTCCGGCCTCAGACGGCCGAGAATCGTGTCGGCGACGATGAGGAACTGGCCCCGCGTGACCAGCGGCGACAGGGCGCGCAATTCGGCCAGGACGTGATTCTTGGAGTGGTCGGAATCGAGCACCAGCATGACGCTGGCGCCGGCGGGAACTTCGGCCTGTATGCGCTTGATCGTATCGGCCTCGCTCGAAGAGCCTTCGATCAACGTTATGCGGTTCGCCATCGGATGCTTTTCGATCGTGTCGCGGTTGTGGGCGCGAATGTCGATGTCGACGCCGACGACCTTGCCCTTGCCGATCAGCGTCAGCATCGACGCGTAGAATATGACCGATCCGCCGCGCGCGACGCCGGTCTCGATGATGACGTCGGGCTTGGTCGCCCAAATGACCTCCTGCGTGACGACGATGTCGGGCGGCATTTGAATGATGGGGACGCCCATCCACGACCAGAGATAGGTGTAGCGGTGCCGATCGGCGCTCATGACGCAGTCGCGCGCCTGCTCGAACAAGGCGGCGTCGGCGCCCAACGCGAGACTGTTGCGCCGCCGTTCTTCCTCGAACTCGGCGCGATCGTCCGGAACGTTCGGCTTGATGAATTTCTCTTTGGTGTCAGGCACGCTCGTCTCCACGAAATGCGACTATCCGACTATTGGCGCGCGCCGAGAATTTCGCGCAATGCGCCGCAGACGATGTCCACGAGGCCCTCGGTCATGTTGTAGCCCGAGGGGAGATTGACGCCGTAGTCGGCGATAGGGCCGCCTTTGTCGCGCGCCGTTACGAATCGCTTGGATTGCGGGCGGTCTGAAAACGCCGGCAATGTCGATAGCCGCGAAAAGAAGGGACGCGAGTCGATATTGCGTTTGTCGAATTCAGTCATCACGGCGAACTTGTCGAGGCCGAGGCTCCGATCGAGGATCGCCGTCGCCATCCAATAGCTGTTCAGCGTGTCCGGCGGCTCGGCGTTGAGGGCGATTCCGTTCACCGAGCCGAGCCGGTCGCGATACCAGCCGAAAATCGCGCGTTTGTGGGCGATCAACTCGTCGATGCGCTCCATCTGTGCGACGCCGAGCGCCGCCTGCACCGCGCTCATGCGGTATTTGAAAGCGATTTCCGAATTGAGGAAGAACCGGTCGCCGGGATTGCGTCCATGGTCGCGCAGGAACAGCACCCGCTCGAAAAGAGCGGGATCGTCAGTCGCGAGCATGCCGCCTTCGCCGGTGACGACCGTCTTGCTGCCGTGAAAGCTGAAGGCGGAAACCCGGCCCAAGGCGCCCGCCTTTCGACCATGGTGGACGGAGCCCAGCGCCTCGGCCGCGTCCTCGACGAGCGCGACGCCGTGACGATCGGCGATCGACTTCAGCCGATCCCAATCGCAGGTCGACCCATAGAGATCGACGCCGATGATCGCCTTCGTCTTGGGCCCGATCGCGGCCTCGACAGCGTCGGGATCGATGCACCACGTGTCGGGGAGGATGTCGACCAGCACCGGTTCGGCGCCGACATAGACGACGGGGGCGACCGAGGCGATCCAGGTCACGTCGGGCGCTATGACCTCGTCGCCCGGACCGACGCCCAGCGCCGCCATCGCGAGGTGGAGCGCCGCCGTGCAATGAGGAACGCTGACGGCGTGGCCCACGCCGACATAGTCCGCCACCATGCGCTCGAAACGGGCGTTGTATGCATAATGGTTCTGGCGCCACGCGGTGCGCGCGGCCTCGGCGGCGAGTTCGACCTCGCGATCGGTGATCGACGGAGCCGCGACGGGAATGCGTTCGGGAGCGACAATCATGCGGGGGCGCGGGAGTTTGGCGTCGGCGGTGTCATGGACGGCGGCTTCATGGAGGGGCCCAATTGTTCGCGTCGAACACGCAATAAGGCCTGGACGCGCGATTGCCTAGAGGTCCGGTTACCGCGCGGCAAGGACGGACGGCCGCGCTCAGACGTTGCGCTCGAAGTGGCGGCCGACGTTGCGCGGCCCCGAAATCCCGAGCAGCTCACGCAGGCCCGTTCGGGCCATTTTGAGGACCGAAGGCAGGGTTCTCTGGAGATAGAGCGGCTCGCGCGCCGCCAGCGCGATCCGCAAAGAAGCGGGCAAAGCGCGCTCGGAGCGGATTCGACGCAGTTCGCGGCGGAACGCGCGGCGGACTTCCATCATGACCGCGAACGGGATGCGGGTGCGCGGACGCGATGCGGCGGGGCGGCGGAAGCGCGAGAAAAAGCGCGTCTTGTCGGTCATCCGCACCGCGCCGTCGATGATCGGTCCATACAGCATCACGTGGTCCGAGGCGTAGGCGAAGGGGAAACGCTCGGCGACCGGCAGAAAGGCGGCGAGCGCCGCCTCGCGGTCCCACAGACCGTAGACGGCGGCCGGATGGCAGCCAAACAGCGCGCGCATCCGACCTCTCGTCGAGCTCGGATCGTCGATGACCGGCGGCGTCCACAATCGTTGCCCGGCGCCCTCCGTATCGCAATTCACCACGGCCGAAATCGCCAACTTGCAGCCCGGCGAAGTCGTCGCCAGGCGATACAGCGTTTCGACAAAGTCGTCGGCGCTCAGATCGTCGTCGGCGCGCCACATGAACCACGGCGTGTCCGCCGCCAGCAGCGCGTCGCGGAAATTGGCGATGCCGCCGACATTCGTCGGTTGGCGAATGTAGTGGAATCGCGCGTCGCGCGCCGCCCAGGCTTTGGCGATCTCGCCGGTGCCGTCGGTCGAGGCGTTGTCGAAGATCAACGCCTGGAAATCGCGGAAAGTTTGCCGCGCGAGGCAGGCGAGGCTTTCGTCGAGGAGGTCGGCGCCGTTGTAGACGGGAACGCCGATCGTAATCGGAACCATGAAGCTGTCCTTATTCGCGGGCGGCGGCGCGCTCTTGCCGCGCCGGGATCGCGCGGACCCGCGGGACGGCGCCCTTCCGTGCGCCAAGATAACTTGCTAAGCCCCTGCCGGCAAATTGCGATCGGACGACGGCATGAAGGCGGTCATACTCGCGGGGGGCCTCGGCACCCGCATATCCGAGGAATCTCACCTGCGGCCGAAGCCGATGGTCGAGATCGGAGGAATGCCGATTCTCTGGCATGTGATGAAGATCTACGCCCAATACGGCATCTGCGACTTCGTCGTCTGCCTCGGCTACAAGGGTTATGTCATCAAGGAATATTTCTCCAATTATTTCCTGCATTCCTCCGACGTGACCATCGACGCGCGCACGAACCGCACGACTTTCCACGCCACCAACGCCGAGCCCTGGCGCGTCACGCTGGTCGACACCGGCGAAAAGACGCTGACCGGCGGCCGATTGAAACGCGTGGCGCGCTATCTCGACGCGAACGAGCCCTTCTGCTTCACCTATGGCGACGGCGTCGCGGACATCGACATCGGCGCCTCGATCGCGTTTCACAGAAGCCACGGGCGCAAGGCGACGCTTACCGCCGTCGTGCCTCCCGGCCGTTACGGCGCGCTCTCGCTCGCTGGCGACCGCGTCGAGCGCTTCGTCGAGAAGCCGCCGGGCGATCAGGGCTTCGTCAACGGCGGCTTTTTCGTCCTCGACCCGTCGGTGGTCGACTTCGTCGCCGGCGACGATACGCCCTGGGAGGGCGAACCCTTGGAAACGCTCGCCGCGCGCGGCGAATTGATGGCCTATCGGCACAAGGGATTTTGGCATCCGATGGACACGCTACGCGACAAGAACCAGCTCGAGGAGCAATGGGCCTCTGGACGCGCGCCATGGAAAATCTGGACGTGACCGCGCCGCTGCCGCGCGAAGCGTTCTGGCGCGGGCGCCGGGTGCTGCTCACCGGCCATACCGGCTTCAAGGGGAGCTGGGCCGCCCTGTGGCTCGCGCGGCTCGGCGCGGCGACGACCGGCTTCGCGCTCGCGCCCGACACGAGCCCGGCTTTGTACGACGTCGCGAAGGTGGGGTGCGACCTCGATTCGCGCCTCGGCGACCTGCGCGCTCCCGAGGCGGTGCGCGCCGCCGTCGCCGCAGCCGACCCGGAAATCGTGCTGCATTTCGCGGCGCAGCCCCTGGTGCGCCGCGCTATCGCCGAACCCATCGAAACGCTCGCCGTCAATGCGATGGGGACTGCGCATCTGCTCGACGCGTTGCGCGGCGCGAAGCGCGTCGAACGCGTCCTGATCGTCACGTCCGACAAGGTCTACGACAATCGCGAACGCGGCGAGGCTTTTCGCGAGGACGACCCGCTCGGCGGCAAGGATCCCTATTCCGCGTCCAAGGCGGCGACGGAAATGATCGCGCGCGCTTACGCGCAGACCTATTTTGCGCCCCGCGGCGTCGCGCTGGTGACGGCGCGCGGCGGCAACGTCATCGGCGGCGGCGACTACGCCGAGGACCGCATCGTTCCCGACATTGTTCGCGCCTGGGCGCGTGGGACGCGCCCGATCCTACGCATGCCCGAGGCGACGCGGCCCTGGCAGCACGCGCTCGACTGCATCGCCGGCTATTTTCTTTACGTCGAGAACGCCGACCGCGCGATTCCGCGCGCGCTCAATTTCGGCCCCGATCCGGCGAACCCGGTCACGGTCGCCGAGCTGACCCGCGCGATGCTCGAGGCGCTCGGCGCCCCGGGCGAGTTCGAGACGGAGCCTGCCAAAGCCTCGATCGAGATGCGCAGTCTGGCGGTCGACGCCCGCCGCGCGCAGAGCGAGCTGGGCTGGCGCAACCGCTTGCCGAGCGCGGCGGCGGTTCGCTGGACTGCCGATTGGCATCGGCGCGTCCGCCTCGGCGAAGACCCGCGCGCCGTCACGCTCGCCCAGATCGAAGCCTATTGCGCGCTCGACGCGCCCGCTGCTTGAACGTGAAATCCATGATGACCGTCGCCCCCGCCCTACCCCGTTGCCGCTTCTGCGGCGCGCCGTTGACGACGACTTTCGTCGATCTCGGCGAGACGCCGCTCGCCAACAGCTATCTCACGGAGGAGGACGCGGCGGCGGGGAGAGACCGGCGCTATCCCCTGCACGCGCGCGTCTGCGGCGAATGCTTTCTCGTTCAGGTGGATCAGCCGGTTCGCCCCGAGGCGATCTTCAGCGATTACGCCTATTTTTCGTCCTTCTCGGCGTCCTGGGTCGAGCACGCGCGCCGCTACGCCGAGGCGATGATCGCGCGTTTTCGTCTGGGGCCGCAATCGCTCGTGGTCGAGATCGCCTCGAACGACGGTTATCTTCTCCAGCATTTTCATGCGGCGGGAATTCCGGTGCTCGGCGTCGAGCCGGCCGCAAATGTGGCGCCCGCGGCCATTGCTAAGGGCGTGCCGACGGAGGTCGCCTTTTTCGGCCGGGCGACGGCCGAGCGGCTTTCGCAACGCGGCGTGAGAGCCGACCTCGTCGCGGCCAACAACGTGCTCGCCCATGTGCCCGACATCCGCGACTTCGTCGCCGGATTCGCGCTCATCCTCAAGCCGGACGGCGTGGCGACGTTCGAATTTCCGCACTTGCTCAATCTTATCCGCGAGACGCAGTTCGATACGATCTACCACGAGCATTTCTCTTATCTCTCGCTCGTCGCGGTCGAAACAATCTTCGCGGCGACAGGCCTGCGCGCCTTCGATGTCGAGGAGATTCCAACCCATGGGGGGTCGCTACGTCTTTTCGCCTGCCGAGCGGACGCCTCTCATCGCGAGACGCCGCGACTGGCGGACTTGCGCGCCAAAGAGCGCGAGGCCGGCCTCGACTCGCTCGAGGCCTATCGCGGATTCGCGCCGCGCGTCGAGGCGGTCAAGCGCTCGTTCCTCGCGTTCCTCGCCCAGGCGCGCGCCGAAGGCAAATCGGTCGCCGCCTATGGCGCCGCGGCCAAGGGCAACACGTTCCTCAACGTCTGCGGCGTCGGCAAGTCGGATATCATCTGCGTTTTCGACCGCAGCCCCGCCAAGCAAGGCAAGCTGCTGCCGGGCAGCCACATCCCGATTCTGGCGCCCGAGAGAATTGGCGAGATCAAGCCCGTGTATCTCGTCGTTCTGCCCTGGAACCTGATCGAGGAGATCAAGGCGGAGATGGGATTGATCGCGCAATGGGGCGCGCGCTTCGTCACCGCCGTGCCGGAAACGCGCGTGCTCGCGCCATGAAGTTCGAGCGGACCGAACTTCCGGGCGTCGTGCGCGTCGTCCCCGAGCCGATCAGCGACGAGCGCGGCTTTTTCGCGCGTCTCTTCTGTCCGCAGGAATTCGCGGCCGCCGGCTGCGCCTTCACGCCTGCGCAAATGAGCCTGTCGCGCAATCGCTTCGCGCACACGCTGCGCGGCCTGCACTTCCAGTCGCCGCCCTTCGCGGAAGCCAAGATCGTTCGCGCGGCGCGCGGAAGCGTCTATGACGTCGTGGTGGATCTCAGGCCCGAGAGCCCGACCTACCGCCGCTGGACAGCCGCGATCTTAAGCGCCGAGAACGGCGAAGCTCTGCTTATTCCCGAGGGCTGCGCGCACGGCTTTCTCACGCTCGAGGATTCGACCGATGTGCTCTATCAGATCGACCGTCTCTATACGCCCGGCCACGCCCGCGGCGTCCGCTACGACGATACCGCGCTGAAGGTCGCCTGGCCGGCGGCGCCCCGCGTGATCGCTCCGACCGATCTCGCCTGGCCGCCGCTGGAAGGCTGAACGCGCCGGCCCCGCCCTACGCCGCGCGAAAATCCCTGACGAAGCGCATCAGCGCCGCCAAGGCGATTTCGCAATCCTCGGGAGTGATCAACTCCAGCGGGTTGTGGCTGACGCCGCCCTTGCAGCGCACGAACAGCATGCCGGCGGGGCAGAGCTGGCCCATGATCATCGTGTCGTGGCCCGCCCCCGAGGGCAGCAGCCGCGGCTTCTGGCCGATCGCTTCGAGCGCCGCCGTCAGGCCGGCGACGATTTTCGCGTCGCAGACATAGGCGCTCGCTTCGTGGGTCTGCACGAGCGTCAGCGCGACGCCGCGCCGGACCGCGACGGCGTCGAGCGCCGCGGCGATGTCGGCGACGGCGCGCCGGCGGCGCTCGTCGCGCGGCGCGCGGATGTCGATGGAGAATCGCGCCAGGCCGGGAATGACGTTGACCGCGCCGGGCTCCACATCGAGCCGGCCGACGGTGGCGACGAGTTCGTCCTCGTCGCGCGCCCTCCCCTCGACGCCCAAGATCATTTCGGCGGCCGCGGCGAGCGCGTCATGGCGCAAGTCCATCGGCACGGCGCCGGCGTGGCCGGCAAGGCCGCTCACGGCGACGTCGAAACGCGTCGCCCCATTGATCGCGCTGACGACGCCGAGGGGGAGGCCCTCGGCTTCCAGCACCGGCCCCTGCTCGATATGCAGCTCGACAAAAGCGGCGACGCCGCGCGCGCGCGCCGCCGGCAGCCGATCGGGATCGCCGCCGAACGCCTTCAACGCGTCGCGCATGACGATTCCCTCGCCGTCCCTCTGGTCGAGCGTCCCCTCCTGGATGAGCCCGGCGAGTTCGCGCGAGCCGGTCATCGTCTTGGGAAAGCGCACGCCCTCTTCGTCGCCGAAAGCGACGATCTCGATCGCAACGTCGAGACGTTCGCCTCGCGCAGCGAGTTCCTCGACGACGGCGAGCGCGGCGAGCGCGCCCAGATTGCCGTCGTAGCGGCCGGCGTCGCGCACGGTGTCGATATGCGAGCCGATCATCAGCGCCGGCGCGCCGGCGCGGCGGCCTTCATAGCGCGCGACGACGTTGCCGGCCGGGTCGATCCTCGCATCGAGGCCGATCGCGCGCGCCCAGGCCAGATATTGCGCCGCGGCGCGCCGATGGGCGTCGGAGAGATAGAGCCGCGTCAGCTTCGGCGGATCGTCGGTGAAGGCGGCGAATTCGTCGAGACGGGCCATCAGCCGCCGGCCGGGGCTCGCGAGGTCTTGCGCCATGGCGCTGGCCTTTCGTCAGTTCCCGGCGACGTCGGCGCCGCCGAGCCAATGCGCGAGCGCGCTACGTTCTTCCGTCGTCATCTCCGTGAGATTGTTGGGCGGCATCGCATGGGTCAGCACCGCCTGCATGCGGATCGCCGGCGCGAAGGCGGCGATGTGCTCGGGGGTGTCGAGCAGCACGCCCTTGGGCGCCTCGCCGATTCCCTCCCATACCGGTTCGGGCGCGTGGCACATCGAACATCGCGACTGCACGACGTCGACGACTTCGGGCGGCGCGCGCGGCGCGTCGAGCGCCGCCGCCTTGACCGGCGGCGGGGGGCTGAGGCCGAGCGCGGGCCGCACGCCCGGCGAAGCCGCGGTCGCGATCCAGAACGCGGCCCAGATCGCCATCGCCGCGACGAACCACGCCCACCACGGCGCCTTGCCATGCTCGGCGTGCCAGAGGTTGTAAAAGTAACGCACGAGGGCCCCGGCGACGATGACGCAGGTGACCACAGCGGGAATGACGCTGGCGTTGGCGAAGGTCAGGGGATAGTGGTTCGACAGCATCATGAACAGCACGGGCAGCGTGATGTAATTGTTGTGCGTCGAGCGCTGTTTCGAGGTCTTGACCCATTTGGGATCGGGCGCGCGGCCGGCGATGAGCGCGGCGACGGACTTGCGCTGATTGGGCATGATGACGAAGAACACGTTCGCCGTCATCATGGTCGCCATCAGCGCGCCGGTATGGATCAGCGCGCCGCGCCCCGAAAACAGCAGCGTGAAGGCGTAGCTCGTCAATACGACATAGCCGAAGCCGGCCAGGGCGAGCAGCGCGTCGTTCTTGGCGAGCGGCGATTTGCACAAGAGATCGTAGACCAGCCAGCCCAGCGCGAGCGCGGCGACGCCGATCAGCGCCCCCTGCCAGGGCGCGAGCGCCATCACGGCGGGGTCGATCAGGAAGAAGCTCGACTGGCCGTAATAGACCCAACACAACAGGGCGAAGCCGGAGATCCAGGTCCAGTAGGATTGCCACTTGTGCCAGATCAAGTGCTCCGGCAGCACGGCGGGCGCGAGTGTGTATTTGCTCATTTCGTAAAAGCCGCCGCCATGGACCTGCCAGGAAACGCCAGAGACGCCCGCCTTCATGTCCTGCATTTTGCGTAAGGAAGCGTCGAGATGCATGAAGAAGAACGACGCGCCGATCCAGGCGATCGCAGCCGTGACATGCAGCCAGCGCAGCAGGATCGATCCCCATTCCCAGATATACGGACCCCAGGCCGCCATCCCACTCTCCGCCTTTCGCCGGGCGCGCGCGCATTCGCCGGCCCGTTCAGGATAGCGGCGGCCCCCATTGTTGCCCACGACGAAATTCAGGAATATTTTGCTATCGAATTGGAAAATAGCCGGCGATGATTTCCCTCGAAAATGTTCGGATCTTTCTGAAGGCGGTCGAGACGAACTCGTTTTCGGCCGCCGGGCGCATGTTGCGTCTTTCGCCTTCGGTGGTCAGCTACCGCATCCAGATGCTCGAGGACGCGCTCGGGGCCCGCCTGCTGACGCGCACCACGCGCACGATGCGCCTGACCGAGGCGGGCGAGTTGTTTCTCGAACATTGCCGCGAGATCATCGAAGCGGTCGAGCGCGCCGAGGCGAGCGTCGCGGACAGCAGCGGCGTGTCGGCGCGCGGCGTCCTCAGGGTGACCGCGCCGCTCGGGCTCGGACGGCGCGTCGTCGCGCCGATGATGGCGCGCTATCGCCAAGCCCAGCCGCATACCGACGTTCGCCTGCGCCTTTCCGATCATTTGCTCGATCTCGTGCGCGAGGGCGTCGACCTTGCGATCCGTCTCGCCCGCATGGAGGATTCGAGCTTCACCTTGCGCAAGGTCGCCGAGGTGCGCCGCGTGCTGTGCGCCGCGCCGGAATATCTGGCGCGACGCGGCGCGCCCGAGGCGCCGAGGGATTTGGCGCGTCACGACTGCCTGTTGCTGCGCTTTCCCGGCTCGCCGCAATTTCGCTGGAGCTTCGATTTCCGCGGCGAGGCCGCGGCCGTGCTGGTCGAGGGACCGCTCGACGCCGACGACGGCGACGTGCTGACGCAATGGGCGCTCGACGGCCTCGGGCTCATCATGAAGCCGCTGTTCGAGGTCGCGCCCTACATCGCCGACGGCCGACTCGTCGCGGTGATGCCCGAGGCGCGCCCGCAATCGATGACCCTCGGCGTGCTCTATCCGACTCGGCGCATGCTGCCGCCGCGCACCAAGAGCTTCATCGATCTGGCGGTCGAGGAGCTGCGCCGCCATTTGGGGGAGCAACTGGCGCTGCTCGAACCGGGCCAATCCCGGCTCCAGGCCTGACCGCGCGCGGTCGACTTTTCGGCGCCGTCCGGCCGATTGCGCAGTTCCCTCGGACGGTCCGCGCGCTCGCGGGACTATGTCTTTGTCAATTCCGCCGCGTACAAATCCGGGACATGCATCTCTTTGGCTATCGGCCCGCGAATGTAATTCGGGTTGTGCACCCGCGCGGGCAATAGCGGGTTCTCGTGAGGAATTTCTTCGTAAGGGATTTGCGTCAATAGGTGGGTGATGCAATTCAGCCTTGCTCGCTTCTTGTCCACGGCTTCGACGATCCACCACGGCGCCTCGGCGATATGTGTCTTTTCCAGCATCGTCTCCTTGGCCTTGGTGTATTGCTCCCAGCGGCGGCGGGACTCGAGGTCCATCGGACTGAGTTTCCACTGTTTCAAGGGATCGTGGATGCGCATCATGAACCGCAGATGCTGCTCGTCGTCGGTGATGGAAAACCAATACTTGATCAGGACGATGCCCGAGCGCACCAACATCCGCTCGAATTCGGGAACGGAATGGAAGAATTCCTCGTATTCGTCCTCCGTACAAAACCCCATGACGCGTTCGACGCCCGCCCGATTGTACCAACTGCGGTCGAACAGGACGATTTCTCCCCCCGCGGGCAGGTGCGGGACGTAGCGCTGGAAATACCACTGGCTGCGTTCGCGTTCGCTCGGCGCGGGCAGCGCGGCGACACGGCAGACCCGCGGATTCAGGCGTTGCGTTATCCGCTTGATCACGCCGCCCTTGCCGGCGGAGTCGCGCCCTTCGAAGAGGACGACCACTTTCAGCTTCTTGTGGACGACCCAATCCTGCAGCTTCACGAGTTCCCTCTGGAGGCGAAGCAGCTCGCGGAAATAGAAGCGGCGCTCGGTCGTTTCGCGCTCGGGATGGTCGGCGACATCCGTCAGCAAGGCGGCGAGTTGATCGTCGTCGATCTCCATTTCCAGCTCTTCGTCCAAACTGTCGACGAGTTCGCCGTGGATGCGCCGATAGAGCGCGCCTGCAGGGTTTCTTTCATCCGCGCTCATGCCGGGGTTCCTCTGGCTGGCCATTTCGCTGGCCCGGTTGCGTTATCGGGAACTCTGGAACACGCATATGATGAATTCGCGACAGTTTTAGCGCCGACGCCAGGAGCGACACCAGCGTGGGCGCCGCCCGCAGGAGCCTCGACGCGACGCACCCACGAGCGTTCCCGGCGGACCGCTCGGGTGGGGATCAATCAATCGGCGACGCCCATCCCCGCGCGTCTTAACAGAATCACGTCGTCGCTTTAGACGACAACTTGTCCGCGTCCGGGTTCTCCCGTTCGCTGAGCCAAGCCAGAAGCTGCTCTCTCGACCAGAGCGCCAAACGCCTTGGGGGAAACGGATAAATGTAGTCGACAATGGTTTCGATGGGCGGCGGCAACGAAAACGGGGCGGCCTGAAGATTGATCGCGCGAAATTGTCCCGTGGAAATGTCTGTATTGATTCGCCCGAATTTGTAGGTCGTCGTCAGAATGTATTTTATATCCGATCTAGCAAAATGCCTTAGCGCTTCCAATACCTGCGAATTTGACAAATGTATAAAGCAATCACGGCAGATTAATATATCTGCTTTCGGTAATTCATCTGAAATGATATCTAATTGCATAAATCGTCGTCGCGGCGCTGAGAACTCTTTTTGAAGCCGCTCCACGAGTTCATGAACGATATCCGCGCCGACATAATTCACTCCTGCATCAAAAGTGACATTTTTCATCCATGCGAAATCCCCGCACGGGGCGTCCAGAATCGAGCGGATGTTGTACCTTCGCAATAATCCAGGCAATTTGTCGCGTATATTGCGCGTATATCTCCTGTTCGAGCCAACGCCGCTTACCGATTCGGCGTCATTCCATTTATTAAACCTCATTATATCTCGGAAGACGGCCTCAGAATCGCCCCCATGAACCGGATGTTTATCGCTGGGCAGCGGCCTGTTGAAATATTTCAAATCGAGGATTCGTTCGTGAAGAGCTGGAAATTTCGACAGCATCGCGTTTGCAAGTTCGAACACGCCCATCACCTTTAGGATTCCCTGGTTCTGACGCCGAGCGCGACGCGCGGCTCAGGCTTTAGGCCGCTGACGCCGCGCTGGCAAATGGCGGTCTCCCCCCGAAGCCGAAGTTCGAGCTTACGTCGGGACGGCCCGAGTTCGTGGACTTTTCAGGCTTGCCGCACGCCGACTTTACGCGCCGGCGTTCACGTGGTGGGCGCGGCTTTATCTCGGCCGGCTGTGGTCGAGTTCGGTCACCAAGAAGGCCGATCACCGCCTGGTCGACACCGGCCCCTACGCGATCGTGCGCCATCCCATCTACACCGGCATCATCGCGGCCGCCCCTGCGACCGCCGTTTTGAAGGGAACGCTGATCGGCGTCGCCGGCGCCATGCTGATGACGCTCGGTTTCTGGATCAAGGCGAGGCTCGAGGAACGTTTCCTGCGCGAACAATTGGGAGCGGACGCCTATAATTCCTACCGCCGCAGGGCGCCGATGCACATCCGCTTCGGACCGAGATCGGCCTGACGGCGCGCCTCGCCGACCGCCAACTGGACCGCGCAAGAGAGTCGATCCGTCCGCCGTTGCGGCTTACGCGATCGACCCGCAGCCGTCCTTCGGCTGAATCAAGCCATCGAGAGGCCGCGTTTGCAGTTGAGGCGGATCAATGTCCATTGCTCGGCGCCCGACTATGTTTCGCGGCATCCGGGAAACGCGAATCCGGCGCCGCAGGCAAGCCCGATGTCGACGAGCCAGGCGAGCGGCGTGGAGAGCGTTATGCTCGGAATCGGCAACACGCTCCTCACAAACGAGGGGGCAGGCTTTGATGCGAGGCGTCTTCTCGAACCCAGCCTCTCAACGGGGCGGGCGCATCGGCATCGAGCCGCAGTTCGTTGAATGGCGCGAGCCGCCGACCAAGGCCGGTTCATCGCCTGTCGCGGAGTTGCAATGATGGGCCCGACATTCGGCGAACTTCTCGCGGACAACGGCATTTCGCGCCGCGATTTTCTGACGTTTTGCGCGTCGATGGCGGCGGTTCTCGGGTTGCCCGACACCGTCATTCCCGCGATCGCCGCCGCCGTGGAAAATGAGCCGAGACCGATCCTGGTCTGGCTCGAATTCCAGGATTGCGCCGGCAACACAGAATCCTTGCTGCGGGCCGCGCATCCGACGGTCGCCGACCTCATTCTCGATTCGATTTCGCTCAACTACCACGAAACTCTGATGGCCGCCGCCGGCAGTCAGGCCGAGGATGCGCTAACGCGAACCGTCCGCGATAACGCCGGCAAATATATCGCGCTGATCGAGGGCTCCATCCCGACCGGCGCCGACGGCGCCTATTGCACGATCGGCGGAAGGGCCGGCCTGGATATCGCCCGCGAGATCTGCGCAGGCGCCGCCGCGACCATCGCGATCGGCACTTGCGCGTCATTCGGCGGCCTTCCCGCGGCGCGACCGAACCCGACCGGCGCCTTGTCCGTCGCCGACGCCGTGCCCGGAGTCAAAAACCTCATCAACATGTCGGCATGTCCGGCCAATGCCGAGAACATCACCGCTCTCATCGTTTACTACCTGACATTGAAGCGATGGCCTCCGCTCGATCACTACCGGCGTCCGCTGTTCGCTTACGGCAAGGCGATCCACGATAACTGCGAGCGGCGCGCGCATTTCGACGCCGGGCAATACGTGGAAGCCTGGGGCGACGAGGCGCATCGCCAAGGCCACTGCCTGTACAAGATGGGATGCAAGGGGCCGGCGGCCTCCCAGAACTGTCCGGTCGTGCGGTGGAACGAAGGCGCCAATTGGCCGATCGGTTGCGGTCATCCCTGCATCGGTTGCGCCGAGCCGAATTTCTGGGACACGATGACGCCATTCTATCAGCGGCTCCCCAACATCGCCGGCTTCGATGTCGGCAGCTGGATCGACCCTGTCGGGCTCGGCCTGACCGGCCTCGTGGCGGCAGGCGCGGTCGCGCATGGCGTCGGCGAGATCGTGCGCCTTCGAAGCGCAAGCGCATCTTCACACGAAGACGGACCGGAGACTGAGTGATGGCGCATGTCGTTGTCGATCCCGTCACGCGGATCGAAGGCCATCTTCGCGTCGAGGCGGAAGTCGACGACGGCGCCGTGAAAGAGGCGTGGTCGTCGTCGACGATGTTCCGCGGCATCGAATTGATTTTGCGCGGTCGCGACCCGCGGGACGCCTGGGCTTTCGCCCAACGGATCTGCGGCGTCTGCACCACCGTCCACGCCATCGCCTCGATTCGCGCCGTAGAGAACGCCATCGGCGCGGCGCCGCCGCCCAACGCCCGGTTGCTGCGCAATCTCATCATGGCGGCCCAGACGGTGCAGGACCACGTGGTCCATTTCTACCATCTCCACGCGCTCGACTGGGTCGACATCGTGAGCGCGCTCGACGCCGATCCGGCCAAGACCTCCACGCTCGCTCAATCGATTTCGGACTGGCCGCTGTCGGGCGCGACCTATTTTTCCGGCGTGCGAGACCGCATCAAGGCGTTTGTCCAGCGCGGCCAGCTCGGCATCTTCGCCAATGGCTATTGGGGCCATCCCGCCTATCGGTTGCCGCCTGAAGCCAATCTGATGGCGGTGGCCCACTACCTCGAGGCGCTCGACTTTCAGCGCCGCTTCATCAAGATCCACGCCCTTCTCGGCGGGAAGAACCCGCACTTGCAGAGCTTCCTCGTCGGCGGCATGGCCACGCCGGTCGATCCTGATTCTCAATCGGCGCTCAACATGGATACGATCGCGGCGCTGGATAAGCTCATCGCCGAGGGCCGGGACTTTGTCAGCCGCGTCTACATCCCGGACGTGCTGGCGATCGCTTCTTACTACAAGGACTGGGCGTCGATCGGCGCCGGCGTCGGCAATTACATGGCCTATGGCGATTATCCCGAGGACGACAGCGAGAATCCCCAGCTGTTCTTGCCCAGGGGCGTCATCCATAACCGGGATCTGACGAAACTCGACGCCGTCGATCAGGGCAAAGTCACCGAGCAGGTCGCCCATTCCTGGTACGATTATTCGATGGGCGACGACAAAGCGCTCAATCCATTCCAAGGCGAGACCTCGCCTCACTATACCGGCCCGAAACCGCCTTACGAGAGGTTGGATGTCGCGCAGAAATACAGTTGGCTGAAATCGCCGCGCTATGACGGCGCGGCGATGGAAGTCGGGCCGCTGGCCCGTATGCTGGTCGCCTACGGCGCGGGCCGCCCGGCCGGCGTCAAGGTCCTGGTCGACAAGGTCTTGACGACCCTGGGCGTCGGGCCTACGGCGCTGTTCTCAACCCTTGGCCGCATCGCTGCGCGCGCCGTCGAGACGCAGACGCTGGTCGAGTCCATGGGCCGTTGGGTCGAGGACCTGGCGGACAACATGGCGCGCCGCGACTATCGCATCCATGACAATTCGAAGTGGGATCCCCGCAGCTGGCCGCGCGATTGCCTCGGCGTCGGCTTCCTCGAGGCGCCGCGCGGGGCGCTCGGTCACTGGGTGCATATCAGCAACGGCTCGATCGTGAACTACCAATGCGTGGTGCCGAGCACCTGGAACGCCGGCCCGCGCGACGCCTCGGGAAATCCCGGCCCCTACGAAGCCGCGCTGGTGGGCACGCCTGTCGCCAAGCCGGAGCAGCCGCTGGAAATCCTGCGAACTGTCCATTCCTTCGATCCGTGTATGGCCTGCGGCGTCCACGTGGTCGACGCAACGAAGCGCGAACTGGCCCGGGTGAGGGTTATGTGAGTGTCATGGCGAGATCGCTTTCCACAAACGCCGATGTCGAACGGGTCTATATCTGGCAGCTGCCTGTCCGCTTGACGCATTGGCTGATCTTTTTTTCATTCATCGCGTTGGCTGCGACCGGGTATTTTATCGGTCATCCCTTCATCAGCGTCGCGGGTCCGGCGCGGGATCATTTTGTCATGGGGACCGCGCGCGTCATTCATTTGTATGCGGCGATCGTGTTCGCGCTGTCGGTGTTGGTTCGCATCTATTGGATGTTCGTCGGCAATCGCTACGCGCGCTTGACGCAGCTCATCCCGCTCGGGCGCGAGCGGTTTCGCAGCTTCTGGGAAGCCATGATGTTCTATTCCTTCATGCGACGCGAGGCGGAGGAGTGCGCTGGTCATAACGCGCTGGCGGGCTCGAGCTACGCCATGATCTACTGCGTCTATCTCGTCATGATCGCGACCGGCCTCGCGCTCTACACGGTCGACGCTTCGTTCAATTCGCCGTTCCAGGCCTTCAAATTTTTGATACCGATGTTCTATGGTCTGCAGATGGCGGCGCTGATCCATCATGTCGGCATGTGGATCGTGCTGATATTCGCCGTGATGCATATCTACTTCGTGGTGCTTGCGTCGATCGCCGAGCGCATCGGAACGTTCGATTCGATAGTTTCCGGCTACAAGTTTTTGTCTAAGCGAAAAGCGGGCGTTCCGTGAGCGGCAATTCCGCAGGAGAGCCTGCCGCGAAGGCGATCGGCGTCCTCGTTCTCGGACTTGGCAATGTGCTGCTCGGCGACGACGGACTCGGCGCGGCGGCCCTTGCTCGCATGGAGTGCAGCTATCGCACCCCGCCGGGCGTGCGTCTGGAAGATGGGGGGACGCTTGGCCTTTCCCTTTTGGGTCTGCTTGCGGACTCGGATCGCGTGATCCTCGTCGACGCCGTTCGCACCGGGAGTGCGCCCGGGACCTTGGTCCGGATCGATGGAGACGACGTCATGGACGCCGTCCGCGAGCGTCTGTCGCCGCATCAAATCGGGGTCGCCGATCTCCTCGATGCGGCGCGCCTGATCGGCTGCTACCCAACCACGGTGACGCTGCTGGGGCTGACGCCGGCGTTCATCGATTTGAACGTGGCGCGATCGAACGCCATCGACGCAAGTCTCGATGAGCTTGTCGAGGCCATTGTGCGCGAGGTGCAAAGCCTTGGCTACGAGATGGTTCGCGAAGCCGAGAGTGAAGGCCGGCATCGCCCTCTTCGCGATCTCACTCGCCGTTTCGGGATGTGAGCACAGCTCGCCGAAGATGCCGGCCGGACTGTTGACGTCGCGCGAGGCCCGGGACGCCGGCGGCGTCGTCTTTGCGGCCGACTGCGCGATTTGCCACGGGGCCAAGGGCGACGGCCGCGGCCAGCGCCGGGAGGCGATGAATCCGCCACCCGCCAATCTCACGCTGCCGCCGTGGTCGGACGAGGCAAGCGCGGCCCGGATGCATGGCGTTATCCGAAATGGCGTGCCCGGGACCGCGATGCCGTCATGGCCGATGCTCAGCGATCGGCAAATCTGGGACGTCGTGGCCTATATCCTCACGCTGAAGGGTCCTTGAATCGGTTGTTGGTCGGGCGAGCGGCCGCCGAGTTGGCCGCGGCCGCGGTGTCCAATACCGCGAGCGCTTTGATCAGGATCATTCCCTGCAGCGCCATTTGGTTGATTAGTTCAACCCGACGGTTCACGGGGTTTTTCGCCGGGGCGACCGAAGGCGCCGACCGGCCGACCAGCGGGAGATGGCGATGCGGGCCAAGCCGGGGGTGCTGGTCCTTGCGATGGGGGCGATCGCGTTGGCGATGGCCCTCGTCGGCGTGCAATCCGGGCGCGCCCAAGGCGGCGCGAATCTCGACAACGCGACGTGCCTCGCCTGCCACGGAGCGCCAGGAATCGAAATACCGCTCGCGGGCGGACAGACGCGCTCGCTGTTCGTGCCGGCGGACCAGTTCGCCGACAGCATACATGGTTCGCTTGCGTGCATCGCCTGCCATACGACGATTACCGAGGCGCCGCATCAGAACGCGCCGGCGACGCTCGCCGAGTGGGACCGGGCCCGGCTCGCGGTGAACAAGAACTGCGGCAATTGCCATGCGCAGGCCTCGAAGAGCTACACGGAGAATTACCACGGGCAAGTCGCCGCCTTGGGTTACGCCAATATCGCCACCTGCTCGGATTGCCACGGCAGCCATACGATCCGCTACGTCGGCGATCCGGCTTCCGGTCTGTCCCCGGCCAATCTGCTGAAGACGTGCCAGAAGTGCCATCAGGATGCGACGCCGGGGTTTGCGACGTTCCAGGCGCACGCCGTCACCGACGACTTCGCTCATTACCCTTATGTGTGGATCGCCTCGAAATTCGTGAATTTGGCGGTCGGCGGCGTGCTCGTGGTCTTCTGGATCCATTCGGCGCTTTGGTTCTATCGCGAATTTCGCGACCGCCAGCAGCGCAAGCCGAGGCCGCATGTGCGGGCGCAGGCGCGGCCGCAAGATGAAGGCCGCTATTACGAGCGTTGGAGCGCCTTGTGGCGATGGGCGCACCTCCTCTTTGCGGTCAGCATCATCCTGCTGGTGATGACCGGCGTGACATTGCTTTATCCCAACGCCTCCTGGGCGCCGGCGCTCGAACGGGCGCTCGGCGGACCGACAATCGCCGGCCTCATCCATCGGGTCGCCGCCGTGATCATGGTCGTGGTCTTCGGCGCGCACATCCTCTACGCCGCCGTCCACATCGCCCGCAATTGGAAGACCTTCAAAGTGTTCGGGCCGTACTCGCTCATGCCGAACTGGCAAGACGCGGCGGACATCGCCGCCATGGTCAAATGGTTCTTCGGCAAGCGCCCGCGGCCGACGTTCGATCATTGGAACTATCAGCAGAAGGTCGATTACTGGGCTCCGTTCTGGGGCATCGCGATGCTCGTCGCGACGGGCGCCATGCTGTGGTTCAAAACGCTCACCGCCGCCTACCTGCCGGGATGGGCGTTCAATGTCGCCGAGGTCGCCCATGGCGACGAAGCCGTGCTCGCCGCCGCCTACCTGTTCACGGTGCACTATTTCGTCAATCACTGGCGGCCGGACAAGTTCCCGCTCGACGTCGTCATTTTCACCGGCTCGATGCCGCTCGAAGAGTTCAAACGCGAATACGGCGTCGAATACGACCGCCTGGTGGCGACGGGGCAGCTTCAGCAGCATCTGGTGGACGCGCCGTCGCGGCCGCTGACGCTCGGCTCCAAGATTCTGGGCTTCGGCCTCGTGGCCGTCGGCTTGGCGCTGCTGGTGATGATGGCGATCGGATTCGCCGGCAGTCTGACGGCTGGCTAAGCGCCGGCCGCATCGGCGCCGAAAACCGTCTGGATGCGCGCCGACGAGGCGTCCGCGCGTTGCGTCCTCCAGCTGTGCGGACCCGCGGCGTTCGCCGGCGAACCGGTTCCCGTCAATGTCAAGAACGTGGGTTCAATTCCTCGGCAGGTCATGACAAGTCGCACCGAGCACGTTCATCTCAAATACACCGCGACCCAACTATTCGACCTGATCGCTGACGTCGAGCGATATCCGGAGTTTTTGCCGTGGGTGCTCGCGGCGCGCATACGCCGCCGCGAGGGTCAGACCATCTGGGTCGACATGACTTTGGGGACGCGCTTTCTGCGCCGGCAAATCTCGACCGTGGGGCTGCTGGAGCGGCCGCATCGGATCACGATCACCAGCGACGACCCCATGCTCGAACGCTTCGAGCAGCGGTGGACGTTGAAGACCGCGCCCGACGGGGGCGCCGACGTCGAATATCGGGTTGATTTCAGGTTCCGCTCGCGTCTGCTGCAGGCGCTGATCGGGGGATCGTTCGCCGGCCGAGCCCAAGCGATGGCGCAAGCGTTCAGCCTGCGCGCCCGGCGGCTGTATGGCGCGCCGTCGCACGCAAACCCCGTTCCGTCATAAGACGCGTGCGGCCAGGACGGTCTTTTGCGTTCGACGAAAGCGATCGCAGCGCCCAAAGCGTCAGGCGTGTTTGGCCTGATCGCCGTAATGGCTTTCGGCGCCCAATGCGCCCGGATTCAGCCGCGGTTCGGCGCCGATCCAAAACAATACGTTGGCCAAGATGCAGTAGCCGGTCGCGGCGAACCAAAGCATCGCGGCGCCGACGAAACCCGTGAACAGGCCCCACCATGGGCTGTGCAGCAGGAACAATATGGATCCAAGAATAACATTGATCCCGACCGTGATATAGATGCGCCGCTCGAGATACCAGCTGTCGGTCTGCATGAAATAGAGGTTCCAAGGAGTCGGCGGACGCGTCCCCAGTCTGGGCTTAAAGCCGAGGAGATACAGCGCATTGCCGACCGGGCAGAAGCCGGTAAACGCGACGTTGATGGAGACAAGCCCAGTCGCGACGACCAACAGGATGAACAGCGGGTTCACCAGCACGGCGAGCGCGGTGGCGGTCACCAAAACGAAACCGGCGATCAGCCAAACCGTGCGCTCGATGTACCAACGGTCGGTCGGGACGACGTAAATGCCTCTGCGACTTGTCATGTTTTTATTGACCTCCGACGGCTCGATGCAAGATCGGCGGCTAGTTTGAATAAAGGCTAGGCAATATTTTTCGCGCCGCATTGATCTGCGTCACAACACCACGCCCAACGCGAGCAGCATTCCAAACACGAACTGGGTTTGCGCAGTGAAAGCGAGAACCTTGTTGAAACCGCGGCCGCGCGGCTCGTAGACGAAGCGGTGAATCAACGCGAGCGCCAGCGGCAATGCGGCCAGCGCCGGCCAGACATGCCCACGCGGCAGAGCGCGGCCGATCAACGGCAGCAACGCAAAGGGAAGCAGCATCAGTCCGGCATAGATCCATGCCGTGATCTGGCGTCCCGCCACGATGGCGAGCGTGCGCCGTCCGACGCGCGCATCGGCTTCGACATCGCGGGAATTATTGACCAATAGCACCGCTCCCGCCATCAGGCCGAGCGCGAGGCCGGCCTCGAGCGGCAGCGGACCAAGATCGGCGGCGCAAAGCCAATAGGCGCCGCAAACGGCGCCGACGCCGAAGAAGGCCACGACAAAGAGCTCTCCCATCGGCGTATAGGCGATGGGCGCCGGGCCGCCGGTGTAGGCCCAGCCCGACAGAATCGACAGAACGCCGAGCAGAAGAATCGGCCAGCCTCCCACAAAGACGAGATAAAGCCCCATTAGCCCGGCCATTGCGAAGCAAGCGGCTGCGCCGCCCTTTACGGCGCCAGCGCTCAGCAAGCCGGATGCCGTCACGCGCAGCGGCCCGATGCGATCGGGCCCGTCGCCCCCGCGCTCGGAATCGGCGGCGTCGTTGTGGAGGTTGGTTCCGATCTGAATGAACACGCTGCCGACGAGCGCCGCGAGCACGGCCGGACCGTCGATCCTTCCCTCCGCCGCCCAAGCCAAAGCTGCGCCGACCACCACCGGCGTCATCGAAAGAGTGAGCGTGCGCGGACGCGCCGCCATAATCCAGGATGTCAGGCTCATGACGTGACTCGACCTATGATCCGCAGACGCCTTTTTGCGGCATCATCGCAACAACCGCGGCGATCTTCCACCGCCAATTTGCGTTGGCGGACCCAAGGGGATCTCATTCAGCGCATATCGCGCCGCGCCCGTTTGCTGGGGGGATTGCGCCGGGCTCTGTTGAAAAACCCGGAAAATGACCGGCAGCGAAATTGTCGATTTCACTCGTCGATCGCGATCCGCGCCGGTCATCGCCACGGCAAGGCGCGGATCGCGCTGGCGCGCCGCCTTGCCATCGTCACGCGCGCAATGCTGCGACACGGCGCAGAGTTCGAGCCGGCATAAGCGATCGCTGTCGACGAGACAGGGGGCCGAGACGAGCTGCCGAGCGGAGCGCCGCCCAGGGGGAGGAGCGGACGATGGCGCCGCTTCTGCGGCTGCGCTCGCTCGCGGGCCGACTGCGATTTCGCCCAAGCCGCTGCGCAGCCGGCTGACGCCGTAAAGCGCCGGCGAGCATACAGAGCCATGCGCCAGGCCACGTCGCCGCCGGCGATAAGAACAGCGCCGACGACCGCAAAGACCTCGCGCCGGCCTCCGGACGGCGCGCCGATATGCGAGAATCCAATCGTCGTGTGGTTGCCGCGATGGCGGACGGCACGGCAAAGATGAGACCGACCGCGCGTGAACCTCGCGCCCGTTCCTCGCACATCTGCCCACGGCGATGGAGCAGGCGACCAAGCAAAGCGCTCTCGCGCAGCATTGAGGCAGGCGGGTCTTAAGCCGATGTCCGAGATACGCCGGCCTGCTCCGGCGCGTTGTGGGCGCGGTCGTGTGGTGGGGAGAGACGCGATCACGCGCCCAAGGCGCAACGACAGCGTCGTCGCAATCAGCCGGGCCAGTGCGGGCGCGATCAATGCAGGGCATTTGGCGTCGGGCATCATTGACGGCGATGGCGCGCTAGCGCCCTGAAATGACGCGCCTGGACGGCCCACTTGACCCTTGCCGTCCGAGCATTGCGTCTAGCGCGGCGCCGCGGCCTCGCTTGTCGTGGCGGCCAAGTTGGGGCCGCTTGCCGGCGAAGGATGGCCTGCGAAAATCAAGTAGCTGGCCAGCAAAAAGCCGACAACGCCAAGCGTTGTGAAGAGCCGCGAAGGCGTGACAGCGGCGGCTTTGAGCAATGCCTCGGGAGCGGGAACTTTGTAGCTCGCGGCTTGCGGCAAGAGCGCAATCAGGCGAGCGGCGATCGTCGCCGCGGATAGACTTGTCGCCAGGTCCTTCGGCGCGGCCGCAATCAGCGCAGCCAGCCGCTCTGTCGCCCTTTCCCTGGGCATGCGCGCCAAGCTGGCGGTCTCTTGCCAAGGGTCGACGTCGAGCCGAGCCAGCGCCGAAAGGACGCTCAGCGTCGTTCCATTTCGGTCCTCGCCGATCGACGCGAACAGGAAATTGTCGAACTCGCGGCCGAGAAGAGGGGTGAGCGCGGTATGGGTCATGTCATCAGCCAAGTTTCTCGTCGAGAGCGAATGCGTCGGAGATGCCAACGACGTCGGAGCGCCCTGTCAGGCTCGGAAGCGATCCGCTTCCCTATGCGCCCCGCCGACGCTCAATGTCGTTTCGAAGCCGCGACTCCCAAGCGGGCGTGGCGTTTGAGGTCACGAGGACTTCCACCGCCATCTCCTTGAAAGCGTCGCTGTTTCCCACAAAGCTGCCGGCGACCGGCATGGCGTGCCGGATATCGCGCGCGACGGCAACGGGAATGAGGTTGGAGCCGCCGACGCTGCGGTTGGTCGGATCGAAGCTGATCCAGCCGGCGCCGGACACGAAGACTTCGCCCCAGGCGTGGGTCGATCCGGCGCCCGTCGTTCCCATAAGATTCTGATCGGGATTGAAGAGGTAGCCCGAGACGATCCTCGCGCCGAAACCGAGGCAGCGCGCCGCTTCCACGAACAGCACGGCGAAATCCCTGCACGAGCCCCAGCCGCGATCCAGAGTTTCGATCGGCGACTGCGTGCCTTCGTCCTCGCGGCTCTGATAGCCGATCCATCCGGACACGCCGACGCTGAGGTCCTTGAGCAGAGCGAGGGTATCCGTCCGGTCGCCGCCGACAAACGCCCGCGCCCATTTCGCCAGCCGTCCGGCCGGGTCCGGATATTGCTGGATGGTCAGCGCGCCGAGGTCCGTCCATTCGTCGTCCGAATAGCGAAAGGGATAGACGATCGCCGAGGCGGCGATGTCGAAGACCGGCCACGCGGAGGCGTAGAGTTCGAGTTCCACGACGCTGTCGATGACCAGGCTGTCGGTCACGCCTTGAAATACGGCGGTCGCAACGGAATTGCCGAAGACATCATGCGCCCATGTGACTTGCGCCGCTGGCGCAACCATCACCGCGCTCGAAATCAACCGCAAATCGCGGCTCTCGCGCGGGCGCAGCATCAGTCGATGCGGCCCAAGGCTCACCAACTGACGATACCGGTAAGTCGTGCGATGACGGACCTCGAGCGCAATCATCGGCAGATCCTCGCGCCCCTGGCGCAAACGTCGTTCAACACGCGCCTTCCCACTTCGCCGCAGCGAGGCTTTCGCCCCGCCCCGCGCACGGCCAACCGCCTGAATAATAGATAGTGTCGATCTCAGAAAAAATTAGATGCCCAATGGGTTTTACTCAGACGATCTGTCCCAAAATGGCTGCCAGCTTGTTAAGCGCGGGCGGCATGTCAATCTTGTATCGCTGCAACTGTTATCTATATATTGATAATAGAATGACACGCTCGATATGCGGTTGAGAATATTTCGGTCGAGCCGTCGCGACGCTTTTTCGTAAGCTGCGAATTGTGGCGTGGGCGCGGTTGAACTCGGCGGCGCCACACGCCGCCAGCAGGAGAGAAAAATGTCCAAGGCACAACGACGCGGCAATCGCGAAGCGCGCAAGCCGAAGGTGATCAAAGCGCCCGTCGCGGCGCCGGCGTCGCCTTTTGCCGTGAAGGGCGCATCGGTCGCGACGAGCCCGCCAAAACGCAAGAGCTGAGGTCTAGGCGATGGCGTCGCGGACGACGGAGACGACGCTGACGTTTTGTCGCCCGTTTGCTCTGTCGGCGGTCGACCGCCCGTTGCCGGCGGGGACGTATCGTCTCGCCGTCGATGAGGAAGACATACCCGGCCTTTCCTTCCTCGCATTCAAGCGAGTCGCGACGGTGCTGCACGTTCCAGCCTTGTCGGCGCCCGGCGGCCCCAATCAGATGTTCGTCGTCAATGCAGACGAACTCGCCGCGGCCTTCGAGGCCGATCGCCGCGGCGCACAACACGCGCCGCCATGAAAGTGAGTTCAATCATGCAATATCTCGGTCGAATCGCCGGCAGCGGCCTGTTGATGCGTGACGGCGCGACGGTTGCCCGCGCCTCGTACGAGTTCGAGGGCTTCAGCAGGGCGCGGGGCGTTGTCGTGAGCTCTGGAGAGATCAGCCTGTCCCCCTCCGACCTCAAAACGGTCTTCGGTCGGCTCGGCGTTCAACTCCTCACCGATGACGGCCGGCTTCTTGATTTGCGGTTCTCCGATAAGGAGCTTCGCTACGCAAACGACGTGGCCCAGGTCGAAGTGACCGGAGACTTGCCGGGTTCGTCGGCGGAATGGCGCGACGGATCGACCGCGGCGCCGACCCGCGCCGCGCCGGGGCATAGCCCCAACGCCTCATCAAGTCGAAGCGAGACGCCGGCGTCGAACTCGCAGCGGCGGCGGCGCGTCTCAGCCTAATGTTACGCGAACGCGGTGGACGGCGCCGTCGTCGACCAGGCGCAGTCGCAACGGCCGCTCCAAAATTTCAACCCCGTCGATCTCAGCGAAGCGAACGCCCCGGCTGACCCTCGCGGGATTGTCGATGACGATTTCGTATTGCGCGGATTGCCGCCGAACAGTCATTTCGAACGTCGCCCACGCTTTGGGAATGCAGGGGTCGAGATGCAAGAAGGCGCCGCGGATCCGCAGCCCAAGAATGCTTTCGACGCCCGCGCGTTGCATCCAACCCGCCGAGCCCGTGTACCACGTCCAGCCGCCGCGCCCGACATGCGGCGGCGTCGCGTAGATATCGGCCGCGACGACGTAGGGCTCCACTTTGTAGCGAAGCACGTCGGTGCGGGAGCGCGCATGATTGATGGGGTTGAGCAGCGAGAACAGATCGACCGCCTTGTCGCCGTCGCCAAGCGCGGCGAAGGCCATCACCGACCACAAGGCGGCATGGGTGTACTGGCCGCCATTCTCGCGCACGCCCGGCGGATAGCCCTTGATGTAGCCCGGATCCCGCGTGGTCTTGTCGAACGGCGGCGCGAACAGCAACGCCACGCCGTCGCCGCGCCGGATCAGTTCGCGTTCGACCGCGCCCATCGCTTGCATCGCCCGTTCCGGCGCCGCCGCGCCCGAGAGCACGGCCCAGGATTGCGCGATCGAATCGATGCGGCATTCCTCGCTCGCCGCCGAACCCAGCGGCTCGCCGTCGTCGAAAAAGCCTCGCCGATACCAATCGCCGTCCCACGCCTCGCGCTCAAGCGAGGCCTGCAACGCGGCGGCATGCGCGGCCCATTTCGCGGCGCGTTTCGTCTGCCGGCGCGCCCGAGCGAGCGGAATGAAAGCGGTCAGCGCCGCATGCAGGAACCAGCCGAGCCAAACGCTTTCGCCGGCGCCCCTCTCGCCGACGCGGTTCATGCCGTCGTTCCAGTCGCCGGTTCCCATCAAGGGAAGCCCATGGCCGCCAAGCGCAAGGCTGGCGTCGAGGGCGAGCGCGCAGTGCTCGTATAATGTCGCAGTCCGGTCGGAGACGACAGGAGCGAAGAAGCTGTCGTGCTCGCCCGGCTCCAGCGCCTGACCCTCCAGGAACGGGATCGTCTCGTCGAGGACGGCGATGTCCGCGGTGGCGTCGACGTAATGGGCGACCGCAAAGGCCAGCCACGGGCGATCGTCGGAGATGCGAGTGCGTACGCCCTGGCCGGAATGCGGCAGCCACCAATGCTGAACGTCGCCTTCGAGGAACTGGCGCGCCGCGGCGCGTAGCAGATGCTCGCGCGTCAGCAAAGGCTGCGAGGCGGCGAGCGCCATGCCGTCCTGCAATTGATCGCGGAAACCATAGGCGCCGCTCGCCTGGTAGAAGCCGGAGCGCGCCCAGACGCGGCAGCTCAACGTTTGATAGAGCAGCCAGCCGTTGAGCATGACGTCCATCGAGCGATCCGGCGTCTTGACGACGATAGCGCCGAGAACTTCATCCCATTTGCGCGCGATCTCGGCTTCGACGGCGTCGAGATCGGCGGCGCGATAGCGCGTGACCAGACCGCGCGCCTCGTCCGCGCTTGCCGCTTCACCTAGGAAAAAGACGACTTCGGCGCTGCCGTTGGGCGGCAGTTCGATCGTCGTGCGCACCGCCGCACAAGGGTCGAGGCCGGCGCCGACTTTCTTCGACAGCGGCGCCGCGCCGGCGAGCGCGGCGGGATCGGCGAGCGCGCAGTTGCGCCCGATGAACTCGCGCCGATCGCCCGTCCAGTCGCTCTGAGCCCCGCGCAAATCGGCGAAAGCGACGCGCGATCCGAAGCCCATATTCCAGGGATTGCGGGCGAAGATCGCTCCCGTGACGGCGTCGATCTCCGTTGAGACAAACGGAAGCGAGGCCGAACGCGACGGGCCGAGAACCCATTCGACATAGGCCGTCACGCTGAGCCGGCGCGGCCGGCTCGACCGATTGGTCAGCACGAGGCGCGAAATCTTGATCGAAGCGTCGATCGGCACGTATTGCACAAGATCGGACGCGATCTCGTGCGCGACATGCTCGAATCGGCTGTATCCGTGTCCGTGGCGGGCCGTGTATGTCGCCGCAGCGTCTCGGATGGGAAGCGCCGTCGGGCCCCACAAGTCGCCGGTGTCGTCGTCTCGCAAATAGAAGGCTTCGCCGCTTCGGTCGCTGACGGGGTCGTTCGACCACGGCGTGATCTGATTCTCGCGGCTGTTGACCGACCATGTGTAGCCGCCGCCCTCGGTTCCCGTCTGGAAGCCGAACGCCGGATTGGCGATGACGTTGATCCACGGCGCGGGCGTCGATTGG
Organism: uncultured Alphaproteobacteria bacterium; assembly: GCA_963842835.1. GTDB lineage: Bacteria > Pseudomonadota > Alphaproteobacteria > Rhizobiales > Beijerinckiaceae > Roseiarcus. The sequence continues at coordinate 345,672 of CAWJIB010000007.1, forward strand.
CCAGGCCCGAGGACCGTCACATACTCGGCGCCGTCTCGCGCGAAGCCGCCGAGTCCGTTAAAGAATTCGAGCTCGGGAGGGCGAAGCCGCGACCGCGGCTCCAAAAGCGGGACAACGCGCTTCGGCGCGACTCTAACAAACTCGAGAGGCTCCAGGATGCGTTCGAGCTGATCAAAGAGCCTCCCACGCTGCGCCAGCAGAATGACTCGGGCGACGGAAGTCAGAAGGGTTCGCGTTTCCGCCGGGATGAGGTCGGCGCGCAGTACGAAAACGCGGCCCGCCTGTCGTTCCGCGCCGGGCTGGGGGCGCGACTGGCTTGCCCGCACCAGGGTCTCGATCGCGATCTGAAGCTCCTGGACATAGGAGGATTGACGCTCGTTCAGGATGACGAGATCGACCGCGAGCTGTTTCATCCGCCAATATTCATGCGCCTGCAGCAATTCGCGAACGACGTCGATGTTTTCGACATCGGAAATGCGCAGAAGCACGATCGGCAAATCGCCGGAAACGCCCTGCGGCCACAGGCCGGACTGCGCGCCGGCGCCCCGCGCGATCGTCTCTGAGGAAGGGCGCAGCGCCGCCGCGGCATAGATCACATGCCCCGCGAGCCGTTGGAACAACCCCGCCTCGCCCGCCGTCACGCCGAGATGGTGGAGCTGCACCTGAGCCTGCGTCCACGCCAGCATGGAGGCGCGCGCGAACGCGGTGGCGTCGCGATGCTTGTCGACGCCGTCGAGGAGCGCCGTGCGGCTGGAGGCCGCGATGGTCCAGAAGGCCACGCGAACGGTCGCGCCTGGCGCGACGCGGATGCGGCGGCGGATCGAGAAGATCGGGTCGAGAACGGCGCCGATCGAATTCGACAGGGGCCGGCTATCCATCACGGCGATGGGCGTGCGAACGCCGCGGCCGCGGCCGAGAAATCGCGCTCTGTCGGTTTCGAATTCCGGAGCGCCGACGGCTTCGCCGTCGACGACGCTCAGATGCGCGGCCCAGACTTCCGGCTCGGTCGGCGCCCGCCTTCGCCGCATCGCCAGGATCGCGCCGACCTCGGCGAGATATTCCGTCTCGACGAACAGTTTCGAGAAGGCGGGATGCGCGATATCGGCGCTCTGAGGCGCCAGAACGAGTTCGGCGTAGGAGGTAATTTCGAGATCGCGTGTGCGGCTGCCCGAATTCGTGATCGAGACCCGGCGAACTTCCGCGTCGTCCTCGCCGGAAACGAGCACGTCCAACGTCGTCGTCAGAGACCCGTCGCGGCGCGTCACCTCGGCGCGGTCCTCATTGAACACCACGGCGTAGGTGTCCGGCTCGACGCCGCTCGGTTGAAAGCCCGCCGACCACGCCACGCCGCTGCGCACGTCTTTGACGAAGAGGTAGCAGCCGAAGTCGTCGCAGGTCGCATCTTCGCGCCAGCGCGTCAGCGCCAGATCGCCCCAGCGGCTGTATCCCGAGCCGGCCGACGTGAGCATGGTGGCGTAGCGGCCGTTTGAAAGAAGATGCGTGGCGGGCGTCGCTTGATGCGCCGAGACGAATCGGCGCCCGCCCGAAGGCTCGACATCGCGAGCGCTGGCGGCCGACTTCACTTCCGCCGCCCAGGGGCGAGTCGCCGCGACGTCGCGCGGCATGCGCTCCTGCAGCAGCAGTTCGCTGGCCTTGACGATCGGCTCGGCATGGAAGCGCTTGCGCATCACGCCATTGAGCAAGGTATCTGCGATGGCGACGATCGTCATACCCTGATGATGCGCCATGAAAGTTCGCACGATGGCGACGTTTTCGCCCTCGGGGAGACGCGCCGGCGTATAATCCAACGCATCGTAAAAGCCGTAGCGACCTTGCGCGCCAATCTCGGCCAAACGCGCCAGATTGGCCGCGGCCGCGCGCGGATCGACCATCGCGGCCAGAGCGGTGGCGTAGGGGGCGATCACCCGATTTTCGCCGAGACCTCGCTTCAACCCGAGGCCGGGAACGCCGAAGTTCGAATATTGGTAAGTGAGCTCCAGGTCGCGGGCGTTGTACGCGGATTCGGATATGCCCCAGGGCAGGCCCAGCTTCGCGGCGTAGTCGATCTGGCGACGCACGGTCAGACGGTTGGTCTGCTCAAGCAAGCTTCCCGCCGGCGCGCGCATGACGAGCGAGGGCATCAGATACTCGAACATCGATCCCGACCACGAAATCAGTGCGGCGCCGTGCGCGACGGGCGTCGCGCCGCGGCCGAGCCGGAACCAATGCTTGGCGGCGACATCGCCTTTGGCGATCGCGAAAAAGCTGGCGAGCCGCGCCTCGGAAGCCAGCAGATCGTAGCAATTCGAATCGAGCGCGCCTTCCGGCGCGAGAAATCCGATCGACAGCAACTGGCGGCGGCGGTTGAACAAGAAGCCGAAGTCCATCGCGAGCGCCATCGAACGCGCTGTGTCTTCCAGGATCGAGAGCCGCGCCATCGCGGAGCGAGTTGCATTCGCAGACTGCGCGAGATCGTGGCGGTGCGCGTCGATGGCGTTCAGAGTCGCCTGCGCCCAGAACAGCATATCGGCGCCGCTGCCGTCGCCGCGCTCAATCGCCAGCGCCCCGGCGATGTCGACCATGATCTCGGCATCGGCGCTGAGACCGACGAGTCGCGCGGCAAGATCGTCGTTCGAAAGCCTCGCTTGTCGAACAGCGAGCGCGACGACCGCGACCGCGTCGTCGAGTTGACGCAGGGTCACCGTCTGGGTCTGGCCGCCGTCGCGCAGGCGAGCGGATTCCGCGCGGGTTATGTCGAGAGCGTCGGCGACGCCGTCGAGGCGTCGCTGCGCCGCAATCGGACGGCCTCTCCATTCCCGGCACGCGTTCGCCAGCGCGATCAGGTGTCCGGCCAAGTTGCCGCTATCGACGGTGGACACGTATCTCGGGTCGAGCGGGCGCAGATCGCGCGTGTCGTACCAATTGTAGAAGTGCCCGCGGAAACGTTGCATGCCGCTCATCGTCGCAAGCGTCGCCTCGAGCCGATCGATCGCCCGCTCGGTGCCGATCCAGCCGAAATCGCGCGCGCTGACGACGGAGAGGAGATAGAGGCCGAGATTGGTCGGCGACGTCCGATGCGCGATAGCCGGCGTCGGGTCGTCCTGAAAATTGTCAGGCGGCAGCATGTTGTCGGCCGGCGTGACGAAGGTCTCGAAGAACCGCCAAGTGCGGCGTGCGGTTCGCCTTAGCACTTCGGCGTCGGCGTCGAACATCGGCAAGTGAGCGGTCGCTCCGGGAGACAGACTGACGCGGCGCGCGACGGCCGGCGAGGCGACCCAGAGCGCGGCGAACGGAAACGCCAAGGGCCACGACCCGTGGCCGAACGCCAAAGCGACGATCGCTGCGACGGCGCCAATGACGATCGCCCCCGCCATTCGACGCGTCAAGCCCACGAGGTCGAGATGGGGACCGAGCGTCGCCTGCGCCGCCGGAACCCATTCGAGCAGATGGCGCCGGGTCACGCCCAAGCGCCAGAGGGTGCGACCGATAGCATCGGCCATGAGGCACGCTTGATCCGCCAGGAAGGCGATGGTCAGCGTCGAGAGCGTCAAGGCCAGGCCGAGATCGCCGCCGAGCGCGCGCACATGGCTTGACATCGTCACGCCCGGTCGTCGCGGCGGAATGGCCGCAACGACCGGGATGAGAGTCGGCAGCACGATCGTCAAGACGACGAAAAGGGTCCAGATCAGCGCCGCGTGAAACGGCAAGGCCCAACCCGCAAGCAGAGCGAGCACTGCGGTCGGCGCCGAAAGCGTTCGGCGCAGATTGTCCAGCATTTTCCATCGGCCGATCGCGGGAATGGCGCTCGTCGCGCGCTCCACGCCGGCTTGCGTCGGCGGGCGACCGAAGATCCAGGGCAGCAATTGCCAGTCGCCGCGCGCCCAACGGTGATGGCGAATGGCGCCGACATCGTAGCGCGCCGGGAATTCCTCGACGACCTCGATATCCGAGGCGAGGCCGGCGCGCGCGAACACGCCTTCGAACAGATCGTGGCTGAGGAGAGTCGAGTCGGGCGTCCGGCCGGCGAGCGCGGCCTCGAAGGCGTCGACGTCATAGATGCCTTTGCCCGCGTAGGAACCTTCGCCGAACAGATCCTGATAGACGTCGGAAACGGCCGAGGCGTAGGGATCGATCCCGCTCAGGCTGGAGAAGATGCGCTGGAACAGCGAGCCCTCGCGGCCGATCGGCAGCGAAGGCGTGACGCGCGGCTGCAGCACCGCATAGCCTTCGACGACCCTGCCGCTGGCCTCGTCGAGGCACGGCCGGTTCAGCGGATGCGCCATCTTGCCGATCAGGCGGCGCACCGTATCGCGCGGCAATCGCGTGTCCGCGTCGAGCGTCACGACGTAGCGAATATCTGCAGGCGCGACGGGCGGCCCGGCGCCGACGTCGATGAACGTGGTGTCGGGCGCGGCGCGCAGCAGCCGGTTCAGTTCGTGCAGCTTGCCGCGCTTGCGCTCCCAGCCGATCCACCGCGATTCGCCTTCGTTCCAGACGCGACGGCGATGCAGAAGCAGAAAGCGCGCGCCGCCCGGCGCCGGGCCGTAGCGCAGATTGAGGCGTGCGACGCCTTCGGCCGCCGCGGCGACGAGCGCCGCGTCGCCGTCGCCGTGTTCGGTTTCGGAGTCCGTCCAGTCGGAAACCAGCGCAAAATGCAGATCGCCTTCCGGGCTCGCGAGGTGATGAATCTCGAGCCGTTCGATCTGCTCTTCCACAGCCTCCACGGTCGTGAGCAAAGTCGGCACCGCGACGAGCGTGCGAAGATGCGAGGGAACGCCGTCACGCAACTCCAGAGCCGGCAAAAGCGTCGCTGAGAAGCCAAGGTTGACCGCGCGATTGACCAGCGCGACGGCGGCGTCGATGGCGGGAATGGCGCCGAGGAAGCCAAGCAGGCCGAGAACCGCCGGGTTGATTCCGGCCACGGCAAGGGCGAGCAGCGGCGCCGCGAGGAGGATCGTGGCGACAAGAGAAATCGCCGTCACATAGCCGCCGACGCCCAGGGAGCGATTGAGCCGCGCCACCCAATTTCGCAGCGGCGGGCGGTAGGAGATCGCCGCTTCAAAGGCGCGCCGGCCCCCCGCAAGCAAATGATAGCCGGGATCGCCGCGCCGCGCCTGCTCGGCCGCTGGGGTCGCGGGCCGCTCGCGATTCGCTGCGAGCACCGCGGCGCTGGCGATATCCAGCTCCGTGCGCTTCGAGCCGCGCGCCAGTTCTTCGACCGCGCTGCGGTAGAGCGTGCGCGTCGGGAAATCCATATCCTCAAAGGGACTATCGGCGGCGAAAACAGAGTCGACGAGGCTGAGCCGCTCGAACAATTGGCGCCAATCGACATCGGAAATCAGGCGCAAGCTGGTGATGATATTGCGCACGGTGACGTTCGAGGCGCCTTGTCGGCGATGGACGTCGCGCACAACCGCCTCGGTTGTCGTACCCTGGATCGCCAGACGCTGGTCGAGCCACGTCAGCGCCGGCGTGATCTTCGGATCCTGGTCGCGCAACCGATGCACGAGCTGAACCGCGAGCGCTTCCGAAAGCGGCGCACGTTCATGGGCGAAAAGGACGACGGCGACAGACTCGGCGGGTCGTCCCCCGGTCCCGAGCAAACGGTCGGCGAGACCGTCCGCCACGTAACGCGCCGCGCGGCTTTGCGCAATCTGCTGCGCGAGGCGTCCGAGATTCTCGACCAGCACGATCCGCAGCGTGATCGACACCGCCCAAAGTTCGCCAATGGTGAGCGGCTGCACCTCCTGATAGGCACTGACGTAGCGGACCAACATCTCGGAGTCGAAACGGCTGTCGGTATGGGCGACGAAGGCCCAAACCACGCCGAAGACGCGAGGATAGCCGGCGAAGGGACCCGAGGCGAGCTTGGGAAGCTGGCGGTAATAGCCGGGCGGCAGGTCCGAGCGAAGCTCGCGAATTTGCTTCTCGACGAGATGATAATTGTCGAGGAGCCATTCCGCCGCCGGCGTTATGGCGCGACCCTCGTTGATCGCCTTGACGATAGCGCGATAAGCCTCAAGCAGAACGGCGCCATTGTCCGCAAGCCGCCGCGCCAGCGGCTGGCCCTTGATCGTCCTGGACGACACGATCTGCGCGAGCGCAAGACTTCGCGCATGCTCCTCAAGGCGCTCGACGCTGAACAGCTCCTCACGAATGGGCTCGGGGTTGTCCCAGAGCGAGGACCGCCTCACGCTTTCAAAGGCGCGGCGTGCAAGAGCGTTCAATTTGACCTTTCCGCCGCGCGGTGAGCGCGCGATGAGCCCGCATGAGCGGATTTCGCAGAGATGTCTGCGAAGTGGACGGGGCCCCTGCGACGCGACGGGCGAACCCGCAAAAATGCTTTTCCCGACCGCGGCAGGCGCGCGGGATCATCGGCGTCAAAGCCGGTTCTCGCGATGAAGAGAGCGAGACTCGGCGGCGACGAGGGGAGGACCGATTCCTCGCCATGGCAGGCTCGCGGCGCGCCGATTTGGCGCACCGCCGCAGCGCTTCATCCTAACCAAGTTAGGCGATCAATAATCCATCCCGCCCATGCCGCCGCCGGGCGTAGACGGCGCCTCTTTTCTCGGCCTTTCCGCGACCATGGCCTCGGTCGTGATCATCAGGCCAGCGATCGAGGCGGCATCCTGAAGCGCGATCCGCACCACCTTGGCGGGATCGAGAATGCCGGCGCTGAGCATGTCGACATATTGCTCGCTCTGGGCGTCGAAGCCGTAGGTCTGAGATTTCTCGCTCAGGATCTTTCCTACGACGATCGAGCCCTCGACGCCCGAGTTCTCGACGATCTGACGGATCGGCGCTTCGAGAGCCTTGAGGACGATGTTGATGCCGGACTGAACGTCTTCGATTTCATCGCTGAGCTTGCCGACTGCGGCCTTGGCTCGCAGAAGCGCGACGCCGCCGCCGGGAACGACGCCTTCCGCGACCGCAGCCTTCGTGGCGTTCACCGCATCGTCGACGCGATCCTTCTTCTCCTTGACCTCGACCTCGGTGGAGCCGCCGACGCGGATGATCGCGACGCCGCCCGCCAACTTCGCCAAACGTTCCTGAAGTTTCTCCTTGTCGTAGTCCGAGGTCGTCTCCTCGATCTGCGACTTGATCTGAGCGACGCGCGCTTCGATGTCCGACTTCTTGCCGGCGCCGTCGATGACCGTCGTGTTGTCCTTTTCAATGCGCACGCGCTTGGCCCGCCCCAACATGTCGAGCGTCACCTTCTCGAGCTTCACGCCGAGATCCTCGGCGATCAGGCCGCCCGCGCTAAGAATTGCGATGTCCTCGAGCATGGCCTTGCGCCGGTCGCCGAACCCAGGGGCCTTGACCGCCGCCACCTTGAGGCCGCCGCGCAGCTTGTTGACGACCAGCGTCGCCAACGCCTCGCCGTCGATATCTTCAGCGATAATGAGCAGCGGCTTTCCCGCCTGAACGACCGCCTCGAGGAGCGGCAGCATCGTCTGCAGCGAAGAGAGCTTCTTCTCGTGAATGAGGATGTACGGATCCTCCAGCTCGACGATCATTTTTTCGGCGTTGGTGATGAAGTAAGGCGAGAGATAGCCGCGATCGAACTGCATGCCCTCGACGACGTCGAGTTCGGTTTCGGCGGTCTTGGCTTCCTCGATGGTGATCACGCCCTCGGCGCCGACTTTCTTCATCGCCTTGGCGATCATATCGCCGATCGATTTGTCGCCATTGGCCGCGATCGTGCCGACTTGCGCGATCTCCTCCGAGGACTGCACCTTCTTGGCGCGGCGCTCGATGTCTTTGACCACCGCCGTCACCGCGATGTCGATGCCGCGCTTCAGGTCCATTGGGTTCATGCCGGCGGCGACGAGTTTGAGGCCCTCGCGCATGATCGACGCGGCCAGCACCGTTGCCGTCGTCGTGCCGTCACCGGCGAGATCATTGGTCTTCGAGGCGACTTCGCGCACCATCTGCGCGCCCATGTTCTCGAATTTGTCGGCGAGCTCGATTTCCTTGGCGACCGCGACGCCGTCCTTGGTGATGTGCGGCGCGCCGTAGGACTTGTCGAGAATGACGTTGCGGCCCTTCGGACCGAGCGTCACCTTGACGGCGTTATTCAGAATTTCGACTCCGCGCAGCATGCGCTCACGTGCATCGGTGGAAAATCGTACGTCTTTGCCGGACATGGTTTTCGTTCCAATCGTTGAGAGGCGGGCAGGCGTCGTTCAGGCGGCCTTCTTCGCCGCAGTCGTGCGTTCGATCACCCCTAAAATGTCGGACTCTTTCATGATCAGGAGATCTTCGCCGTCGATCTTGACTTCGGAGCCGGACCATTTTCCGAACAGCACGCGATCGCCCGCCTTGACCTCGAGCGCAATGAGCTTGCCGCTTTCGTCCCGCGCGCCGGGCCCGACGGCGATGACTTCGCCCTCTTGCGGCTTCTCCTTGACGGTGTCGGGAATGAGGATCCCGCCCTTCGTCTTGTCCTCGCCCTCAATGCGGCGGATCACGACGCGGTCGTGCAGCGGACGAAATTTCATGGGGTCCGTTTCCGGTCGACATGCAAAACCGGCTCGAGGCAAAATGCCTCGGCTCTCGGCACGCGTTCGACGCCCTATGCAAATGGCTATTGCTGGCACTCGTTACAAGAGAGTGCCAACCGGCATTCCCGACCGGCGCAAGTCGGCGCCCGGCTTCCGATTGGTGGCAGTCACGCCATGCAAGCGGTCACCGCGAAAGGAACGGCCGTGACGCCCGTCTTCAGCGCGTGCGATCGGCGCTGGCCGCTCCGCCAAAGATCGCGGTCAGTTCGCTGGTCGCGGAGGGAACGGCGACGATCTCATATTCCTTGGCGCTGCGCTCGAAAGGCTCGGCCTTGCTCTTGATGCGATACGTCTGCGACCGGACGTCTTCCGCCGGCAGCACGCGCGTCACCTCATAGGGACCCCTGGGTCTCGGCAATGGCGTGACCCTCGTGTCGAAGTCGACGATTTGCCCGATAGCGAATTTATGCCGAGTCATGACTTGGCGCCTCGCTGAGAAGAAAACATGAAAAAAGGGCCAGGAGCGATCCTGACCCTTCCCATCGCCCGACGAGCGGCACGGAGCCATCGCCGCCAGCGCCGGTACATCCGCGGTCGCCAGTCAGCATGATCCCTAGCCTCGTTCAGACGGCTTGGAGCTTGTCCGCGGACATTTTGCCCGAGCGCGTGTCGGTGACCAGCTCGAAGCTGATCTTCTGACCTTCGCGCAAGTCGCCCATGCCCGCGCGTTCGATTGCGCTGACATGAACGAAGGCGTCCTTGCCGCCGTCATCCGGCTGAATGAAGCCGAAGCCTTTTTGCGAATTGTACCACTTTACCGTGCCAATAGCCATGACGCCCCTCTTGGGTGCGAGCATAAGAACGCGACTCCGCGACGCGAAATCATCGTCAAGTTTCGATTTTTGGGGGAAGAGCGTCACCATGAGCCGATTAAATCGCTCGAGGCAAAGATGGTCCGGCCGAATTTCGAACGCCTTATCTAGGAACGCGAAGGAGCCATTTCAAGAGCTACGTTCATTTGCGAACCCACGACCATGTCGGCCTGTGGTTCAAATCCTGCCCGGCAAGAACGCGCCGGCACTCAATCAGCGCGTTGGCGAGCTCCGATATTCCTTCTGACCGCCTGATCTGGCGCCGCGCTCTCGTTCAGCGGCGATGAGGCTGCAGGCGGCTCCGCGTTTTGTAGCCCGGGTCGGCAAAATGCGATCCGGGGCGTTTCGGCAATGCCGATAACGCCTTGATGCTCGGCGTCAATAGCTCGATCGCCGTGTTTCTCGACGCCGCAACACGGCCAAATCGCCGCCCAGATTGCATGAAGACGAATTGGGCCAATCGAGCCCGTGGACGGAAGCTGACGCTTGGTTGCCACGCGCAGACGGCTGCACAAAGCCCAAGCGCCCCCCTTTGACGTAGCTTTGCTTGCCCGCTGAGGGCGGGCGCTAGAGGGAGCGGTTGGCTCGGGAGGGACAATTCATCCCCATCGGCAGCGATCATTCGCTGGATCGGCGGCGAGCGCCCTGGAACAAGGGCCGCCTCATTGGTCAAAAAGCGCCCACTAAAGCCGAAAGACGTTTGGAGCATCCGAGTCCGACTCCAGCTCGAGAAGCGGAGGCGTGACCTCGCGATGTTCAATCTGGCCATCGACAGCAAGCTTCGGGGTTATGACCTCGCACGCCTGCAGATTGGCATGACCGGCTCGACGTGACCTACCGCGGTCGTCGCTCACGACGTGAGAGAGCGGCCCACAAGGGTGGTTTGCGGAAGTTCGCGGACAATCCGTCTGATGTCTGGATCGCGCCCAACATAGCCGTTCAGCCGGTTGTCGAAGAAGATCCGAACCAGACGTTCGGGCGATGGGCCGGGTCGCATGCAGTGAGCGAAACCGTCGATATGCTGCCCCTGATTTCTGTACAGCGCAGCCCGTTGATTTCGTGGCAGGCAAATCGTGGTGCAAAAACTCTTGATTTCTGCACCGTTCCCAGGGATCGCAAGCCGCGTGGAACGAGCGCACATAAGCCTCACTTCAACGAGAACGCCGCCCTGATCTCCGCAGTGCTATTGCGCGCCGGATACGGTTCTGACGGCTGACCAACTCCCAAATGCGCGCAGAGGGTGGGCCAGCCGTCGCCGATGCGGTGCACAAGCAGGCGGCCGGGCGGCACGGTGTCCATAACGGCTTTGACGTTATTTGCGTAGACAGCCATCGCGTGGGTGCGGTCGTCGGGACGACCGCCAAATACCTGGTTGGCGATTAGCGTAATGATTACGGACTCTCGATCCGTCTGCTTCTTTATGCCGGCGAGAATCGTCTGCTCGAAGCTTTCCCACCAGCTTTCCGGCGAACGGTAGGTCAGTATGACCTTGGCTTCGGTGTAGAACTCGATGAGTTGCCGCCAGTAGAACGCCGAAGGCCAATCGACGCAGGACTGGTAACCTTCGAACAGACGCTCCCAATCGGGCGGCGCGCCCTGGGCCAAAGCCCGCCAGCGCTGCCGTTGATCGTCATTCTTGTTGATTTCGAACATGTGATGGCAGGGACCGAAGCCTAGCATCGTCAAAGCTTCCCGCATCGAGTCCGTGCCCGTGCGGCCGAAACCGGTCCCTATCACTTTCAATGCCATGTTCACCCCCTTACGCTTCGACAGTATCCCATTGACAGGTCCAAATCGGAAATCATTGTAGCTGCGACCATTAGGCGAATATACCCCGATGCGTGAGGAATCGACGCGCCCTTCAAAACATCCCCCTCATCGGAAAACCAACCTATCGATCGTAAATGATGCGCGTGAGGGCCCGATGCGTTCTGGCCGCAACGCGCGACAATTCTGGGCGACTTGCGCGAAGGGTCCGCCTTGGCGCGAGGAGACATGATCTTTCAAAACCTCTGCGATTTCAGGCTGAAAATCGGAGTGCGGAATTCCTGATTTCTGCACAGTGAGCGACATCCCCGACCAGCCGACAGTGCCCGCGGATGTGTGACTTTGAATGTCAACTTCTTCTCGTCGTTCATCCCAAACCCGCCAGTCCGCCCTCGGCCAATCGCTCGGGCGCTGCGGGCCCCGTCGGTCGCGTTCAGGGTCGGCTGAAATGAACCGCATGTCTGTGTTTACTCTTGAGCCCAGCGCTTTGCGCCGCGTCGTTCGTGAATTTTCAAGTCGTAGACTTCGCGCGTTGATCGCAGACTAGGCTTGGCCTTTCCACGTTTCCACGCGGATCCTTCAGTTCGAAGGCCACTGATATTTCTTAAGTTCGAGCTTCCCGATCTGGTTGCGATGAACCTCATCAGGACCGTCAGCCAATCTCAGAACACGGGACATGGCATAGGCGTGGGCTAGTCCAAAATCATTGCTCGTCCCGCCACCGCCATGGGCCTGAATAGCCCAATCAATCACCTTACCCGCCATGTTTGGTACAGCGACCTTGATCATGGCGATCTCAACCTTCGCAACTTTATTGCCCACAGTATCCATCCGGTGCGCCGCGTTCAAAGTCAAAAGCCGAGCCTGTTCGATCAGGATTCTGCATTCCGCAATGCGCTCGATCGTCACGCCCTGCTGGGCCACAGGTTTGCCAAACGCGACGCGCGAAAGAGAGCGCTTGCACATCCTTTCAAGCGCGCGCTCCGCAAGCCCGATTTGCCGCATACAATGATGAATACGGCCGGGACCCAGACGTCCTTGGGCAATTTCAAACCCCCGACCTTCCCCAAGCAGCATGTTGGCGGCAGGTACGCGGACGTTCTCGAATAGGACTTCGGATGCGCGATCGGGCATTCCGTAAAAACCGAAAACCGGAAGCGGGCGGACGACTTTCACTCCGGGCGTATCCATTGGCACCAGGATCATGGACTGCTGTTTATGACGGTCCGGGTTCGCCGGGTCGGTCTTGCCCATGAAGATCGCGATCTTGCATCGAGGATCGGTTGCATTCGTGGTGTACCACTTGTGCCCATTGATCACGTAACTGTCGCCGTCGCGAACGATCGAGGACTCGATGTTGGTCGCGTCGCTGGAGGCTACGTCCGGTTCGGTCATGGCGAAGCAGGAGCGTATCTCGCCCGCCAGCAACGGCTTCAACCAGCGTTCCTGCTGCTCGACCGTGCCGTATCGCGCGAGGACTTCCATGTTGCCGGTGTCGGGCGCCGAGCAGTTGAAGACTTCGGGCGCCAACAGCGAGCGTCCCATGATTTCGCACAGGGGCGCATACTCAAGGTTGCTCAGTCCGGCGCCATGCTCCGACTCGGGCAAGAATAGGTTCCAGAGCCCCTGCGCGCGAGCCTTCGGCTTAAGTTCGTCAATCAGCGGCAACACCTTCCACGGCCCCAAGGTTTCGGCTTCCTCAATGTGCCGTTTCTCATTGGGATAAATATGCTGCTCCATGAACGCGGTCAGACGTCGCTGAAGGTCGCGGACTTTGGGGGAAGGATCGAAGGACATGAGGGCCTCTTGCAAATGTGAACGGAGCAGATCAGAAAGAATGGCCGCTCGGCGCCAAGGCGCTCGCGAGCCCGGCGCCACGCTGATTCCGCATTAAGAGCGGCTTTGTCGGCAATAGGGGCGGCTTTCGCGCCAGTTTCGCGCGCGTCGTCGCTTTCAGCGGTCCACTTGTCCGCCCGCTTCGCAATCCCTTGCACGGTCGCTGAGAGCCGAAGATGCCCTTTATAAAATAATAGCGCCGGACCGCTTGCGGCGCCGGATGGCGACCGACTCGCTTGAAGTATCGCGCGAGATAGGCGGTAGCCTCTGAAATACCTCGCCTGTTAAGGTCCGCGACCGCAATGAGGCCGCGTTTGCATTGCCGCTCGACCGCGCCCGGCAACTCCTGGTCGAGGTTGGCGCCCTGCGCGGGTCGCACCTCGTCGAAGCTCGCTCGTCGGGCGATGTTGTGGGGCGTCGACTTCATCGTGCCTTGTCTTTCTCTCTACGTCCTTCGTGATCACATGCGCCGAGAAACAAGCTCAGTGTTTCGCCGTCAGACCCACTCCGGTTTCACGTCCAGGAGTAAGCGCTCTCTCCTCGCGGCCGGCTCCAGCCAAACCCTGATCATCGGCAATTCGTAATATTGGAAGTAGCGAGCTGCGGCGAGCTTACCGTTCAAGAAATCAGCGTCGAACACACCCCGCCCAAACGCATGACCCGCCGCGCAGGCCATCTCGCACCAAATCCATGCGAGTACGACATGACCGAAAGCCCGCATATAGGTCGTGGCGTTGGCGAGCGTCTCCTGAGCGTTATCACCGGACTTTGCCTCGCCAGTCGCACGACGCAACTCGGCTATGGCGGCCGCCAGTTGATCCGCCATGTCGGCGAGCCCCACCACTTGCCGCGCCGCCTCGGCCCCATGAACCATTCGATTCAGCACCATTTCAAAGCCGCCGCGCGTGTCCAAGGTCACCTTTCGGCCGAGCAGATCCTGCGCTTGTATCCCGTGCGTGCCCTCGTGGATCATGTTGAGGCGGTTGTCTCGCCAGTGTTGCTCGACCGAAAAATCACGCGTGTAGCCGTAGCCGCCTAATATCTGAATCGCTTGGCTATTGCCTTCGAGGCACCACTCGCTCGGCCAGCTCTTGGCGATCGGCGTCAGGACCTCCAATTGCGCGGCGGCCCGGCGCGCGGCCTCCGGCTCGCCGGTGCGCTGTTCGTCGACCAGCCGGGCGCAAAATAGGCTCAGGGCAAGCGCGCCTTCGCCGTAGGCTTTTTGTGCAAGCAACATCCGCTTAACGTCGGGGTGCTCGACGATAGGAGACGGCGGCCGTGAGGAATCCTTGGTCGGCTTGGCGCCCGCTTGAACCGGCCTTCCTTGCAGGCGTTGCTTTGCGTAAGCCGACGAAGTCACATAGCCGGCAAGGCCAAGCATGGTTGCGCCAAGGCCGACCTGGATGCGCGCCTCGTTCATCATGTGGAACATGCAGGCGAGCCCCGCGCCCGGCGCGCCGACGAGATAACCGATGGCGCCGTTCGTCTCGCCATAGTTAAGTAACGCATTCGTTGTGGCGCGATATCCGAGTTTGTGATTGAGGCCAGCCAGCGCGATGTCGTTTCGTTGTCCCGTGCGACGGCCTTGCTCGTCGACGAGCCATTTCGGAACGACAAAGAGGGAGATCGACTTCGTTCCGGGGGCCAGCGTTCCGTTGCTGTCAGGGATCTTCGCGAGCACGAGATGGATGATGTTCTCGCCCATTTCGTGGTCCCCGCCGGAGATCCACATCTTACTTCCGAACAACCGATAGCGAGGACCCAGGGGATCGCTAGCATAGGAATCGCCGTCCGGCGTCGCGCGCGTTCTGATGTCGGACAGGCTCGAACCCGCCTGCGGTTCGCTGAGATTCATCGTGCCGAAATACCGGCCTTCCCATTGCGGACGAGCAAAGACGTCGCGCTGGCGATCGGTGCCATGGACCATCAGCAAATTTGCGTTCGCTACAGTGAGCAGCGAATACGCTTTCAAGCCAATGCTGGCGGCCGAGAAGAAGCTGTTGGCCGCCATTTCGACCACGCACGGCAATTGCATTCCGCCAACCGCGTAATCCTGACCCGCGGACAACATGCCCGAAGCCGCATAGGCGGCACATGCCGCCTCAGTGGCTTGCGGCAGCCGCACGCTTCCATTTACGAACGCAGGCTCCTCCACGTCCACCAATCGATTGATCGGCTCGAAGCGATCTGCTGCAATTTGCTGGCACAAGTTGAGAACCGCATCGAAGGTCTCACGGCTGTGCTCGGAGTAGCGCGGCCTTTCGACAAGTTGCTCAGCGTCCAACCATGCGTAAAGAAGGAAATCCAGAGTTGGGCGGATGGCGGCGAGGTCCAAGCTCATGTCACGCCACTTCAAACAGGCCCGCCGCGCCCATACCGCCACCAACGCACATGGAGACGACGACGTATTTTACTCCGCGGCGTTTCCCTTCGATCAAGGCGTGACCGACGAGCCGGGCTCCGGTCATGCCATAGGGATGCCCGACGGAGATACCGCCGCCATCTACGTTGTATTTTTCGGGGTCTATGCCCAGAAAGTCTCGGCAGTAGAGGACCTGACAGGCGAACGCTTCGTTCAATTCCCATAGGCCGATGTCGTCGATCTTGAGACCATTCTGTTTGAGCAGTTTCGGGATCGCATAGATCGGCCCGATGCCCATCTCCTCGGGAGCGCATCCGGCCACCGCCATGCCGCGATAGACGCCGAGCGGTTGCAAACCCCGCCGTTCGGCTAGGCCGCTGTCCATGATTACACACGCGGAAGCGCCGTCCGATAGCTGGCTGGCGTTGCCCGCAGTGACCACGCCTCCCTCGATCACCGGCTTGAGGCTTTGAAGGCTTTCAAGAGTCGTTTCGGGTCGATTGCCCTCGTCTCGCGCCAACGTAACGTCCTGGTACGACACGGCCTTCGTTTGCTTATCTACAACGGCCATCGACGCAGTCATCGACACGATCTCGGCGTCGAACCGCCCCGCCTTCTGCGCGGCTGCGGTTCGGCGCTGCGATTCCAGTGAGTAGCGGTCCTGCTCGTCCCGCGAGATTGCATATTTTCGGGAGACGAATTCGGCGGTTTGCAGCATGGGCATATAGGCATGTTCCGCATGTGCGATCACCGTCGGATCTTTTTCACGGCTCACCCACTCCATATAGGGCGTCTGCACCGCGGAGATGTTCTCGCTACCGCCGGCCACGACTACGTTCATGCCGTCCACTATGACCTGTTTCGCCGCCGTCGCTATCGCCATCAAACCCGACGCGCATTGCCTGTCCATGGTCTGGCCCGACACCGCGAGCGGCAACCCGGCGGCAATGCTTGCGTTCCGAGCCAGATTCATGCCAGCCGTCCCCGCCGTCAGCACAGTTCCGACCACGACGTCTTCAATTTCCTCGCCCGCAACACCGGCCCTCCGAACCGCGTGCGAAATCGCATGACCGAGCATCGTGGGCGACTTGATGTTGTTGAAAGCGCCGCGGTAAGCGCGGCCAATCGGCGTGCGCGCGGTAGAGACGATAACAGCTTCTCTCATGAGGATAACAACTCCGATGTCGCGCGAGTTTTATTGGGTCTTGCTTTCGCTAATGCGGCGGCCGGAGGCCGCCCGATCCGCCAGCAACGGACTGACCGTCCAGTAATTGTATTCGTTTCCGCGTGTCTTGGCGTAATGGGCCATTCGTTCGACGATGACGGCTAGGCCGATGGAGTCGGCCATGAACATCGGGCCCCCGCGATGGTCGGGAAAACCATAGCCCGCGACCCAGATGACGTCGATGTCGCCCGGCCGATAGGCGATGCCCTCCGCGAGAATCGCGGCGCCCTCGTTGATCAGAGGATAGAGCAACCGCTCGACGACTTCCGCATCCTCCATCTCAGATCGACGACGAATGCCGTGCCGCGCCGCCAAGCGCTCGCAGATCGCGGTCAACTCGGGGTCGGGAACCGGGGTGCGTCCTTCGTAACGGTAGTAACCGACGCCGGTCTTCTGGCCGAAACGTCCGAGTTCGAACAGCTCCCGGACCACAGCCCGATAGGCGGGATCAGCCGGCAAGCCTCCCTCCTTACCGCGCTCGATCACGGTTTTGGCGCCGACGTCGACCCCCGCCATGTCAAGCATCCGGCAAGGCCCCATCGCCATGCCAATAGCCTCGATTGCGCGATCGATCTGGCGCGGCTCGGCGCCTTCCATCAAAAGGAACTCCGCCTCCCGCATATAAACCTCGGCCATGCGGTTGCCGATGAAGCCATAGCAGACACCGGAAACCGCGGCGACCTTGCCGATAACGGTCGCCAGCTTCATGACGGTCGCCAATGCGTCCGGCGAAGTCCGCGCGCCACGCACAACCTCCACGAGGCGCATTACGTTGGCTGGGCTGAAGAAGTGTGTGCCGAGAACGTCGCCCGGCCGTCCGGTCGCCTCCGCGAGAACATCAACGTCCAAAGTTGAGGTGTTGGTCGCGATGATCGCGCCCGGCTTGCAGACTCGGCCAAGACGCGCGCACACCTGCTTCTTTAGATCCATATTTTCGAAAACAGCCTCGATCACAATGTCGCAATTCGCGAGATCGCCGTAGTCGAGCGAACCCTTCAGCAGGTTCATGCGCTTTTCCACTTGCTCGACGGTAAGCTTCCCTTTCAAGGCGCTCGCTTCGTAGTTCTTCTTGACCAGCCCGAGGCCCCTATCAAGCGCTTCCGCGCTCGCTTCGACAATGACTGTCGCTATCCCGGCATTTGCGAAATTCATCGCAATGCCGCCGCCCATAGTTCCTGCTCCGACAACTCCCACCGACTGGATCTGGCGCAAAGGCGTATCTTTTGGCAGCCCGGGGATTTTCGCCGCCTCACGTTCGGCAAAGAACATGTGTCGCAGCGCCTTCGAGGTCTGCGAAAGGCGCAGTTGTTCGAATTCACGGGCTTCGACCTTCTCGCCCTCCGCGAAGGGCAGCGAAACGGCCGCCTGGACGCATTTCACGATCGCTTCTAACGCGGGATAATCTGGTCTCCTGCGCGCGTCGGCGAGCGCCTTCTCGAAGATTTCGTTCGAAGCGAGATCCGGCGGCTGCAATTGGCTGCACCGACGCGGCGTGGCGCCCATTTCCAAGAGTGAGCGGGCGTACGCCAATCCGATCTCCAGGGGATCGCCCGCGTCGACCCGGTCGATTAGGCCTGCTTTTTGCGCAGTTGCGGCGTCGAGAGGACGCCCGGTGCTGATCATTTCGAGCGCCAGCGGCGCTCCAACCAGACGCGGCAGCCGCTGAGTGCCAAGCGACCCTGGGAGCAAGCCTAACTTTACCTCGGGTAGGCCAGCCCGCGTTCCCGGCACCGCCACCCGATAGTGACACGCCAACGCCAATTCCAAGCCGCCGCCTAGCGCAGAGCCATGAAGGGCTGCAACGACGGGCCTCGCGCTGGCCTCTATGCGACCCAGCAACGCATTGTAGGTTCCCGCACTGAAATTGCTCTGCTCGAAAGCCGTGATATCGCCGCCCGCAACAAAGGTGCGGCCATCGCAGTGCATCACGAGCGCCCGCAGTGAAGCGTCGGACTCGAATTCAGCAAACGCCTCTACCAAACCTGCCACTGTCGCGGCGGATAAAGCGTTTACGGGCGGGTTGTGGATCCGAAGGACGCCGATGAAGTCACGACGTTCGAGCGATACGTTAATCGGCATGGGGCTGTCCGCGGATAATGAAGGTTATGGGTCGTTGCACGACTAATCCGATCCAGCTTAGCGCCCCCCAAAGCCGGGGACTTGCGCAAACTGTTCGGGTGGCGTGGGCCGGCACTTGCGGCGCGGTCACTCCTTGCGACGCGCAACTCCCCGCGAAATGCAGGGCCTTGAAGCGGCGGCCGCCTTTGTCTGATCCGAAATATTGGTGGGACGTCCGGCGAGTGTAAACACGAACGCTATTTCGGAGCCCATCATGCCAGCGACGACGACCCCGACCCTCTCGAATTGCCCCACGTCTCCATCCTCCGATCGCCGGACACTCAGCTAGCTTCGCGTGTTTCATCGATAAAAGCGGACGTCGCGTCGGTCGCTCCGACGCAAGTCTTGTACGCCTATTCGAAACCTCCGGCCGTCGGCGCGCTAATGCCGGCGCATCGTCAGGACCCCCGCGCTGAATAGCGCGATTACCAGGAGACAGCCCTGAACAATATATTGCCAATACGTCGGGACGCCCAACACTGAGAGACCGTTGTTGATGACGCCGATCAGCAGCACTCCGATCAGCGTACCTAGAATGTGGAACTTGCCTGGCCGCAGCGACGAGGCGCCGATGAATACGGCCGCGAAGGCATTGAGGAGGTAGGTGTCGCCGACGCCTTGCGGGCGTCCCGCTCCGAGCACTGCCGCCGCCATTAGGCCGCCGAGGCCGGCGCAGGCCGCGCAAACCGCGAGCGCAAAGGGCGCGTAGCGTTTGACCGCGATGCCGGAGAGGCGAGAGGCCTCCGCGCTGCCGCCGATCGCGTAGAGATGGCGGCCGAGTTGGGTATGTTCCAGTAGGAGCCAAAGCGCGAGGCCGACCGCGAGCATGATGGTGATCGGATTGGAGACGCCAAAGATGGCGCCCTGTCCAATGGCCATGAACTCGTCGGGAATACCCGTAATGATGGTCTTGGAGTTGGAAATCCCGAGCATCGCGCCGGTGATGATCGAGCCGGTGGCGAGCGTCGCGATGAAGGCGGAAATACCGAGATAGCTGACGATCAGCCCGTTGACGATTCCGATCGCCGCCGAGATGCCGATGGAAATCGCGACGGCTTCGGGCACGCCGACGGAGTCGGTATATTTGACGAGCAGCAGCGTCGCGACATAACCGCCCAGCGTCGCCATCGCCGCTATGGATAGGTCGAACAGGCCCATCACCAGGCAGACCGTCAGCCCGAACGCCATCGTGCCCAGGATCGAAATCTGGTTCATGATGTTGAGCAGATTGTCGACGGTCGGGAACACGTCCGAACGCGCGAACGAAAAGATCACCAGCAGCGCGGCGAGTGAAACCAGCGTGCCATAGCGCGCGAACCAGACCGCCAAGTCCACGCGCGGCTTGGCCGCGATGCGTTCCGCGCTCGAATTAGCGTTCATCCGCGCCCCCGGCCGCCAGGTTCAATATGTTGGATTCGGTCGCGTCCTTGCCGAGCAATTGCCCCACGATCCGCCCGTCGCGGAACACGAGCACGCGCTGGCAGACGCGCGGGAATTCCTCGACCTCGGTCGAGGTGAAGATCACCGCGGCGCCGCTCGCGGCGATCTCGCGGATCAATTGATAGATTTCCGCCTTGGCGCCGATGTCGACCGCCGCCGTCGGCGAATTGAGCATGAACACCTTGGCGCCGCTCGCCAGCCAGCGACCAAGGATCGCCTTCTGCTGATTGCCGCCACTGAGCGAAGCAATCGGCAATTCGATGCTCGCCATCTTGACTGAGAGACGCGCCGCGACTTCGCCGGTCTCGGCGCGCTCCTTGCCGCGATTGATGAATCGAACGATCGGATCCGCGAGATATTGGTGCAGGTTCGGCAGCGAGATGTTCTCGCGTACGCTGGCCCCCGGCAGCAGGCTCTCACCGTGACGATCCTTCGGCACCAGCGCGAGCCCCGCGGCCTTGGCGTCGCGCGGCGAGTGGAAGACGACATCCTTGCCGCGCACATTGAGACGCCCGCCCCTCGCGGCGAAGCGGCCGTACAGCAGGTCCAAAGCCTCCTCGGCGCCGCTGCCGGGAAGACCGGCGATGCCGAGGATCTCGTGCTCGCGCAACTCCAAAGTCAGGTCCTCGACCCGTCCGCCCTTCAGACCTTCGGCGCGCAGCACGACGGCGCCATTGGCCGGCGGCGCGCTCAATGCCTCGTCGCTCCAGACCTTCTGGCCGCCGACGATCGCCGAGATGATGGCGCGCCGCGAGATCGTCTCGCGGATCCAGAAGCCGGCGTTGCGTCCATCGCGCAGCACGGTCACGCGATCGGCGATCTCGAATACTTCCGCCAGGCGGTGGCTGACATAGAGAAAGGAATGGCCCTCCGCCGCGAGCCGCCGCATATGGCCGAACAGGATCGAGACTTCGGCCGGCAGCAGCGCGGTCGTCGGCTCGTCGAGAATGATCAACCTCGCGTCGGTCCCGATCGCCTTGGCGATCGCCACCATCGCGGCCTCGTCGGGCCGCAGCGCGCCGACTTCGGTCATCGGATCGAGGGAGAGGCCGACGCGCTCGAGCAGTTTGGCGGCGCGCCGCCGCATCGCGCCCCAGTCGACGAACAATCCCGCGCGGCGCGGCATCGACTCGGAAAGGAACAGATTCTCGCAGACGGAAATCTGCGGAACCAGATTGAAATGCTGATGCACCACCGCGATGCCGAGCGCCGCGGCGGCCTGCGGCGTCGGCAGCGAGACTTCGACGCCCTCGACCAGGATGCGCCCTTCGGTCGGCGCGCTCGCGCCGCAGATGGCGCGAATCAGCGTCGATTTGCCGGCGCCGTTTTCGCCGAGGAGGGCGTGAATTTCGCCCCGTCGGATCGTGATGTCGACGCCGTCGAGCGCGCGCGTGCCCGGGAATTGTTTGACCAATCCCCGGACCTCAAGAAACGCGTCGGGATCGCATCCCGAAAGGACCGCCCCGGCCGTGGCGGCCGGGGCGGAGTGGGCTTCGATTTCGGACATACGCGTTGTTCGCGAACCGGTATGTGAAGTCACTTCGCCTTCGGTAAGTCAGCCGAATATAGCACGCAGGTCTTGAAATCGGGGAACTGGCCCTTCGCCGGCGCGGTTTCCTTCGTGATCAGGCAAGGCTTCTTGTAGATCTGCCGCTCGTCGAAGGACTTGCCGTCGACCGCGTCCGCGACCGCCTGCACGGCCTGCACGCCCATGCCGCGCACGTCATAGGCGATCGTCAGCCAGAGCGGCGAACCGTCGCGAATGAGGTCATAGGCGGCGTCGTTGCCGTCCATGCTGACGACGAACGGCTTCTTCTCGACGTGAGACTGCTGCACGGCGCGCGCGGCGGCGACGCCGACCTCGTCCCAGCCCATCCAGATCGCTTTGACGTCCTTGTGGCCGGTCAGATAGTCCGTGACCTTGTTGAAGGTGTCGTCGACCTGTCCGGGCACCTTGATCTCCATCTCGGTGACCTTGATCTTCTTGTATTCGCTCATGACCGCGTGGAAGCCGGCGTCGCGCTCGGCGAGCGCGGGCAGCACCGTCCAGTTGAGCTTGAGCACTTCGCCCTCGCCGTTGATGCGCGCGGCGACCGCCGAGGCCGCGAACACGCCGTCGGCGACGTTGTTCGAGCCGATGTCGACGGTGATCCCGGGCACCATGCCGGAGAAGGTTGAGACGAAGGGAATCTTCGCCTTGCTCGCGTTGGCGATGACGCCGCCCATCTGATTGTTGTCGGAGGCGACGTTGATCAGCGCGTCGAAGCCGCGCGTGATGAAGGTGTTGGCCTGGTTGTTGGTCGCAACCTGGTCGCCGTTGCCGTCATAGTTCTCGACGGTCCAGCCGCGTTCCTTAGCGGCCGCCGTGGCCAATTCGATCATCGAGTGGATGGTCGGCGAGGCCGCGTTGACCGAGAAGATCGCGACTTTCAAGGCGGTCTTCGATTTTTCCTGCGCCAGGGCGACGCCCCCGGCCATGGCGGTGGCGGCGAGCAGAGCGGCGGCGAAGGCGGTGTTTTTCATATTCATGATTGAAGGCATCAGTCCCTCCCGAGTTTGGACTTGTTACGAATGTTCGCGGGGAGCGGGTGAGGTTGATCGGCCGCGCGGAATGCGCACGTTCCGGCGCCGAGCCAAGGCGCGGATTCATGGGGGAATCTCCAACCCATCGTTCCCATGCGTTTCCTCCTCGCGACGCTGGCGACGGCGCCGCGAATTTATTTTTCAGGAAGCGTAAGGCCGGTTCGCAAAATGGTCAACAGTTTTGGAGAACATTTTTGTCATACAAGACCGTCGGCCAATTCCGGGGCCCCGGGGAAGCCCGACAGCACGAGCTTTCCCCGCGTCCGCCTGCTCTCGATCATCGCATGCGCGCGCCGCAGATGGGCCGCGTCGATCGGGCCGACGATCTCGGTCATCGTGGTGCGCAGCGCCCCAGCGTCGACGAGCGCGGCGACCTCGTCGAGGATGCGGTGCTGCTCGATCCGATCGGGCGTCGCGAAGGCCGCGCGGGTGAACATGAATTCCCAGTGGATCGAAGCGCTCTTCGATTTGAAGGCCGAGAGGTCGAAGCCCTTGGTGTCATCGATCAATCCGAGATGGCCGAGCGGCGCAAGGATACGCGCGATCTCGGGCAGGTGGCGGTCGCTGGCGGTTAGGCCGAGCACGATGTCGACCTGGGCGAGCCCCAGCGCTTCGAGTTGCGGCCCCAACGGCTGGGAATGGTCGATTACGTGACGCGCCCCCATCTCGAGGCACCAAGCGCGCGTCGCCTCGCGCGAGGCGGTCGCCACCACGGTCAGCCCCGTCAGACGGCGCGCGAGCTGGATCGCGATCGAGCCGACCCCGCCGGCGCCGCCGACAATCAGCAGCGAGCGGCGATCCAACTCGGGTCCGCGCGCGACGCGGATGCGTTGAAACAGCAGTTCCCAAGCGGTGAGCGAGGTCAGCGGCAATGCTGCCGCTTTGGCGAAGCCGAGGCTGCGCGGCTTCCGCCCGACGAGCCGCTCGTCGACGAGATGGAACTCGGCGTTGGTCCCGGGCCGCCCGATGGCGCCGGCATAAAAGACTTCGTCGCCCGGCCGGAACAAAGTCGCCTCGCGGCCGGCTTCGACGACCACGCCCGCCGCGTCATAGCCGAGGATACGCGGGCGCCCGCCGGGATCGTCACGCGCGCGACGCTTGACGTCCACTGGATTCACGGAGACCGCCCTGACTTCGACCAGAAGGTCCGATCCTGTCGGGACGGGACGATCCAGCGTAACATCGACGAGGGATTGCTCGTCGGCGATCGGCAGCGCCTGGAAGTGGGCGACGGCGCGCATGGATTCCTCCGCTAACGCACGCCCCAGGCGGCGGACCGCGCCGGCCGAGCCAAATGCCGTGCCGCTGGCGCCGGCGCATATTTTGTCATACAAGACCGTAAGACACAATCGCGGCAGGGCGGCCGGCAGGGAGCGAAATGGGGATGGCGGTTCTCATCACCGGCGGTACAAAGGGCATCGGCCTGGCGATCGCGAAGCGCTTCGCCAAGCCCGACGCCGACATCTTCCTGGCCTACCGCAGCGACGGTTTCGCGGCGGCCAAGGCCTCCGCCGAAATCGCCGCCCTCGGGGCCCGACCGCACGCGATAAAGGTCGACGTCAGCACGCCTGGGGGCGCGTGCGATCTGCTGGCGAAGGTCGCGGCGGTCGCCGACCGCCTCGACCTGATCGTACATGGCGCGGTCAAAGTGCTCGTCGGGTCGGTCCTCGACGCCGATCCGCAGGCCTTCGCCGACGCGATCACGCTCAACGGCACATCGCTGGTTTTTCTGGT
The DNA here is from genome assembly GCA_963842835.1 of uncultured Alphaproteobacteria bacterium. Lineage (GTDB taxonomy): Bacteria > Pseudomonadota > Alphaproteobacteria > Rhizobiales > Beijerinckiaceae > Roseiarcus. Next base: position 370,113 of record CAWJIB010000007.1, read on the forward strand.
GCAGGCCGCGCGGCCGCTGCTCAAACGAGGCAGTAGCATCGTCTTTCTCTCCAGCCGCGGGAGCCGGCAGATCGTGCCGGCCTATGGCGCCATCGGCGCGGGCAAGGCCCTCGCGGAGGCTCTGGTGCGTTATCTCGCGCCCGAACTCGCGCCCCTCGGCGTGCGCATCAACTGCATCGCGCCGGGTACGCTCGACACGGAGGCGGTGCGCGACCTCTTCGGCGAGCGGACCGACGCTTTCCTCGCGAGCGAAGCCGCGGGCAACCCGAGCGGGCGCAACATCACGCACGACGACTACACCGGCCTCGTCGCCTTTCTCGCCGGCCCCGAGGCGTCGATGATTTAAGGGCAGGTGATCTTCGTCAACGGCGGCCAGTACATCGTTGCCTGAAAACGCAAAGGGAGAACGACTTGGGCAGCAGAGGACGACTCACTCTCGAAAAACTGGGTTATTCCATGCCCTCCGACGCGCCGGCCTTCCAGGCGCCGCCCTATCATTACCGCAACGCCCAGGCGATCGCGATCAAGTTCGAGACCGACCCGGAAGCTGCGCTCGAAGTACTGCCGGAGCCGCTGGAGCTGATCGAGCCCGCCTGCGCCAATCTCTCGTTCTACTGGTATCCCTTCACCACTTTCGGCCCCTATCACGAGGCGATCCTACGGCTCTACGCGCGCCATGACGGCAAGCCGCTGACCTATATCCAGCAGATCTTCGTCGACACCGAGCCGCCGATGCTCGCCGGCCGGGAGATCTGGGGCTATCCTAAGAAGCTCGCCAAGATCGGTTTCGAGCGCGACCGCGACATGATCGTGGGCACGCTGGAACGGCCCGCCGGCGTCAGGCTCGCGACCGTCATCGTGCGGCCCGAGCAGCCGGCGCAGCCCGGCGGCTCGAACGGGCCGACGACAGGGCTCCGGATCATTCCCTCCGCGGACCCATCGACGACGCGCCCGGCGCTCGCCGAACTCGTGGCGGCCAATTCGCAGCACAAGATCCACGAATTGTGGGAGGGCGCCGGCTCGATCTCGTTCCCGGATCACTCGGCGCTAGACCCGGTCGATCGCTTCCCGATTCGGCGGATTCTGAAGGCGACCTACACCGAATACGATATTCTGCTGCCCGCCGGGCGGATGATCGCGCGGCTCTGAGCAACGAGGACGCAGCTTTGACATCGCAACCCCGGCGCCGCCTCGACTTCGCGGGCGCGGTGAATTTTCGCGACCTCGGCGGCTACCCTGCGGAGAGCGGGCGGCGGACGCGTTGGCGGCGACTTTATCGCGCCGACAGCCTCGCCGACCTCACGGACGCGGACCTCACGCGGCTGAGCGAACTCGGACTGCGCGCGCTGATCGATTACCGCACCACCCCCGAGCGGATCGCCAAGCCCGACCGGCTGCCCGAAGGCGCCGAGATCAAGCGCGTCGAACTCGGCTTCCTGCCCGCCGGCACGCTGGAAATGCTTGCGTTGGTCATGTCGGGCGAAATCGATCCGCCGGAGATCGAGCGGCGGGTGATCGGGCAATATCGCCTGTTCGGCGTCGATCACATCGAGGAATACCGCCGCACATTCGAACTCGCCGTCGATCCCGAGAACTATCCGCTGCTGTTGCATTGCACGAGCGGTAAGGACCGCACCGGCTTCGGCTCCGCGCTGCTGCTCCTGGCGATCGGAACGCCGCGCGAGACCGTGCTCACCGATTACGACCTCACCAACGCCTACCGGCGCGACGTTTCGCATCTGTTCGGGCCGAACACTTCGCGCGCGGCGATCGACCTGCTGTTATCCGCACAGCCGAAATATCTCGAGGCGGCGCTCGACGAGATCGACCGCGCGCATGGCTCGTTCGACGCCTATCTCGAACGCGCGCTTGGCGTCGACAATTCCGCGCGGGCGCGGCTCGCCGAATTGCTGACGGAGCCGGAGGGCGGCTAGGGCGCGGAAGCCGCGGCCGACCCTTCGGGATGAAACCTCCGCCCTTTCCATCTTGGCCGGGCTTGTCCCGGCCATGACGAACGGCGGCGTAAAAAAGACGCCATCCGAGAGTTTGTTTCTCTTTAGCGAAGCGAAGCAACGACGGCGGGCCATTCCTTCACGATGAAGCCCGCCAGTCCCTCACGCCCCCTTGAATGCCCTGTCGAGGTAGTGCCGGAACGAGGCCGCCGTCAGGTCCATCTGCATCGGCGTGATCGAGACGGCGCGCTGGTCGATCGCCTCGAGATCGGTTCCCGCTTCGAGATCGCCGTTCTGGTAGGTCAGCTTAATCCAGTAATAGGGGAAGTCGCGCTCGTCGACGCGACGCACCGGCTTGAACGAGCCGGGCAACCGACGCCCTTGCGTCGTCACGCGCACGCCGGTCACCGCGTCGGCGGGCGCATCGGGGAAATTGACGTTGACGAAGCTGCCGGGTTCCCAGTCGCAGGCGAGCAGGCGTTCGAGCACCGGCGGCGCGTAATGGCGCGCGGTCTCCCAATGCACCGTGCCGCCGATGATGAACACCTGGCTCAGCGCGATCGAGCGGATGCCGAGCAGCGCGCCTTCCATTGCGGCGGCGGCGGTGCCGGAATAGGTCATGTCCTCGGCGAGATTGGCGCCGCGATTGATCCCCGACAGCAACACGGTCGGCGGCTTGCCGCCCATGAGTTCGTAAATTGCGAGCAGCGCGCAATCGGTCGGCGTGCCCTTCACCGCATAGTGCCGCTCGTCGATCTTGCGCACGCGGACCGGGATCGTCATCGAGATCGAATGCGAGAAGCCGGATTTCTCCTCGTCTGGCGCGACCACCCACACATCGTCGGTGAATTGCCGCGCGAGTTCCTCGAGCAGCTTGATGCCGGGCGCCTCCACACCGTCGTCGTTGACGATGAGGACGCGATGCGCGCTCAAATCGCGCGGCGGCGCCAGTGCCGACATTTCCAACCCCCCTTTTTCTTGCACGCCCGGACCGCGATCGGCGGTCTTGCCGGCTTGATGGCCGCACCAATTTGCCAGAGTATCGTACAATTATGTAAGACAAAAGCGAATCCAAGGGGAGGCGACTTTGCGCGAGACCTTCATCGTCGGCGTCGGCATGACGCCGTTCGGCCGCTTTCCCGACGTCTCGCTCGCCAGCCTGGCGGCACGCGCCGCCCGGGAGACGCTGGAAGACGCCGGCGCGGGGCCGTCGGCGGTGCAGGCGATTCTGTTCGCCAACGCGACCCAGGGCGCCTTGGAGGGCCAGCACGGCATTCGCGGTCAGGCAGCGCTCGACGGCTGCGGCTTCGCCAATGCGCCGGTGATCAATGTCGAGAACGCCTGCGCCTCGGCTTCAACCGCGCTCAATCTCGCCGATACGCTCGTTGGCTCCGGGGCCTATGAATGCGTGCTCGCGATCGGCGCGGAGAAGATGGTCATGCCCGACCCGGCCAAAAGCATGGCCGCGTTCGAGGGAAGCTGGGACCTTTCGCGACGCGAACGCACGATCGAGGAACTGGTCGCGATGGGGCGCGGCATGAAGCTGCCGCCCGAGGCCGCCGCGGAGACGCCGCACAGCGTGTTCATGGACGTCTACGCGGCGTTCTGCCGCCACCACATGGCGCGATTCGGCACGACGCAGCGGCAGATGGCCGCGGTAAGCGCGAAGAACCACACCCAGTCGGTGGAGAACCCGCGCTCGCAATACCGGCGTGCGTACACGACCGAAGAAGTTCTTGCCGCGCGCCCGATCGTCTGGCCGCTGACGCTGCCGATGTGCAGCCCGATCAGCGACGGCGCCGCCGCGGCGCTGGTCGCCTCGCGCGAAGTCGTGCAGAAACTCCGGCAGGGGGCGAGGGCGGTAAAAATCCGCGCCAGCGTGCTGATGTCGGGCGATCATCGCGACCCAGACCGGCTGGAGGATCATGTCGCGCGCAAGGCCTCGCGCCGCGCTTACGAGATCGCAGGCCTCGGCCCGGAGGACGTCGATGTCGTCGAATGCCACGACGCGACCGCGTTCGGCGAAATCCTGCAGAGCGAGATGCTCGGCTTCTTCCCGCTCGGCGGCGGCGGACCGGCGGCCGAGCGCGGCGAAACTCGCATCGGCGGCCGAATCCCATTCAACCCGTCGGGCGGGCTTGAATCCAAGGGCCACCCGATCGGCGCGACGGGCCTCGGCCAGACTTTCGAACTCGTCGGGCAATTGCGCGGCGAGGCGGGGGCGCGTCAGGTCGAAGGCGCGCGCATCGCGCTGCTCGAAAACGGCGGCGGCCTGCGCGGCGTCGAGGAGGCAGCCGTCGCCATCAGTCTGTTCGAGCGCGCGTGACCAGGGCCGGGGAGAGCGGACGATGAACCTCGCGCATCTGATCGACGGCTCGGCGCGCAACTTCCCCGATCGCCCAGCGATCGCGTTCGGCGACCGGCCTCTTTATACCTATCGCGCTTATGGCGAACTCTCGGCCCGGCTGGCAGGCGCCCTGGGAGCGCGCCTGGGCATCGGACCCGGTGAGCGAATCGTGCTCGCGATGACCAACAACCCAGACTATCTCGCCGTCCTGTTCGCGATCTGGCGCGCGGGCGCCGTGGCCGTTCCCGTCAACGCCAAGCTGCATGCGCGCGAAATCGCCTATATCGCAGCGGATTGCAGGGCGAAGCTCTGCATCGCGAGCCCCGACCTCGCCGAGCCGATCGCCGCGCATTTGCCGACGGGCTGCCGGCTGATGGCGCTCGACGACGCCGAATGGCGAGACCTTAAGCATGCGGACGTCGCGTCGGTCGTGGACCGCAAGTCCGAGGATCTCGCCTGGATCTTCTATACCAGCGGAACCACCGGCCGGCCCAAGGGCGCGATGCTGAGCCATCGCAATCTCTGGGCGATGAGCGTGCTCTATCTCGCCGACGTCGATTACCTCACGCCCGACGACTGCCTGTTCCACCTCGCCGCGCAATCGCACGCGACGGGCCTGTTCGGGCTTTCCCATATCGCCAAGGCGACGCATCAGGTGCTGCCGCCGAGCGGCGGCTTCGATCCCGGCGAACTCGCCGATCTGCTGCGGCTGTATCGGCGCGCGACTCTGTTCGTACCCCCGACCGGGCTGCGCCGGCTGGTGCGGCACGCCGGTTTCGCGAGCGCGCCGATCGAGCATATCCGCACCGTGCTGCTCGGAGCCGCGCCGGTCTACGCGGCTGATCTCAGGGCGGCGTTCGAGCTGCTCGGCCCGCGCCTCTGGAACGGCTACGGCCAGGGCGAGAGCCCGTGCACGATCACCGCCATGCCGAAGGGGTTGCTCGCCGAGGCGATCCGCTCGGGCGACGAGGCGCGCATGGTCAGCGTCGGCCTCGCGCGGACGGGGATTGAGGTGGCGATCTTCGACGAAGCGGACCGCCCGATGCCGCCCGGCGAGATTGGCGAAGTCGTCGTGCGCGGCGAGACGGTCATGTCGGGCTACTGGAATCTGCTGGAGGCGAGCGCCGCCGCGCTGCGCTCGGGCTGGCTGCATACAGGCGACATGGGCGCGCTCGACGCGCGCGGCTTCCTGACGCTGCTCGACCGCGCCAAGGACCTCGTCATCTCCGGCGGCTCGAACATCTACCCCCGCGAGATCGAGGACGTGCTGCTCGAAGACCCCTCGGTCGGCGAAGTCGCTGTCATCGGCGTGCCCGATCCCGAATGGGGCGAGAGCGTGATGGCCTTGATCGTCGCCGCGCCAGGCGCCACGGTCGACATCAAGAAGCTCGAAGCCCTCTGCCTCGAACGGATCGCCCGCTTCAAGCGCCCGAAACAGTGGCGTCTGGTGGAGAGCCTGCCGAAAAACAGTGCGGGCAAGGTGCTCAAGCGCGAGTTGCGGCAGACCTTTTCCGCTTAAGCCCGTTCCGCTTAAACCCGCGCGGTCGGAGCCGACGCCGGCGCGCTCAATTTTGTTGGACAAGTTTGTCCTAACATCTTGTTGACTTCCGCTTCGCTTGCCGCCACATTTCGCATCAACGAAACGGCGCGCCGCTCCCGGGCGGCAGCGGCGTTCGCAAAGCATCCGCATCCGCGGACGGGAGGAAGTCGTGGCCAAGCTCTATATTGACAACGACAAATATGGCGATCAGGGCGCATCGGCGGTGGTCGACGCCTATCACGGCGCAATCAAGGATCTGGTGCGCCGGCGGCTCGATGAGATCGGGGGGGACTGGGCGAGTTTCGTCTTCGACAAGTCCTATGACCTGATCCAAGCCAAGGATTTCGCGGCGATCGAGAAGAAGCTGCTGGCGACCGGCCATCGCTTCGACTGGTCGGCGATGATTTCGGTGCGCGAACGCCCCGAGGCGTACAAGCCCGCGACCGGCCTCGGCGAGGACATCAAGGACTTCAGCTTCGAGCACGCCGAAGCGGTCGTCGCGCCGATGGATTCGGACGGACGCGAGCAACGCGGCATCGGCGACAACGTCGTCAAGTATCCCAAGAACCTCATCGGCATCGCGCGCTATATCCGCTCCAGCGACCGCGTGCTCGAACTTCTCGCATCCGGCGTTCCCGCCGACACCGTCGCGATTATCGACGACAGCGGCGGTACGCTGACTGCGCCGATTCTCGAACAGTTCAAGGGCGTCATCTGCGCGGGCGGGACCGTGCGCTCGCATCTCGGCATCCTGACGCGCGAATATGGCATTCCCTGCGTGATGAACGCGAAGATCAGCGGCATCAAGGAGGGCGATCGCGTCGAGATCGAATGCACCGCCGCCGCCAAAACCGCCGAGGCCTATCAAACCGGCGTCGAAATGACCGCGCGCGTATGGCGTCTGGCCAAATAACGCGACCTCGAAAACAAAACGCTTCCGGGAGGATCACCGATGAGTTCGAGCCGCATTTCCTACGCGCAATTGCTCGAGACCAATAATCTCATTCAGGCCAACGCCGACGAGACCTATTGGCTGTGCGTGACGCGTACGGTGCAGGAATCCAAGCTGTTTCCCGTGCCCGCCTATATGATGCTGTCCTATATGATGTCGTATTACCGCTATCCGTCGCTGCTGCGCAAAATCGAATCGCGCATGTCGGCCGAGGAGATCGGCGATCGGGCGCGCAACGCGGGCATCAAGATCCAGAACCCGTCGATGGGCTGGGCGCTGCCGGGCTTCTATCTGCTCGGCCGCGAATGGCTGATCAATCTCGGCCTGATCCGACCGCAGGACGCGGTGGAAGACCTCGTCTATGTCATGGATTTCTGGAAACGCTTCCAGCTTTCCTGGCACCGCAACAACGGCCATATCACCAACAAGGAATACGGCCATCGCGGCCAGTTCCTGCCGGAGCGGCGGCTGCAGGTGTTCCATGCCGACATGTTCGATTGCAAGCAGGGCGACGAGCTGCACGAGGCGGCGCAGGGCTTCATGGCCGCGGCGTCGCAATACGGCTTCCTGATCTCGTGCGAAAGCCGCATCAGCCTTTGCAATTCTGGCCCTTACAAGCTCGCCGACGATCGCGAGATGATCGTGCGCGACTTCATGGACCTTGCGGAGAGCGACTTCCCCTGGCTCGACGAAGTCGCGCGCGACATGCCCTATAACAACCTCACCGTCACGATGGCGGTGAAGGATTGCCACTTCTATCTCGTCGACGACTGGGGCAGCTTCGAATCAAAGCCTGAATTCACCGCCGACAAGCTGGTCGGCGTCGGCCTATACACCTCCGACACGCTGTCGAATGGCTACGAGCCGGTCGCGATGGGCTCGCGAGAGGAACTGACCGCCTGCTTCAAGAGCCTCACTGAGAAGGTGAAGGAGGCCAACAACAAGCTGTGGCGGCGCGTCGCGGGCTGGACCCGCGATCAGATGATCGATGCCGGCGCCATCACCTATTTCTCGATCGTCAAGGACCTCGCGCATGTCGCGGGCGTCTATGAGGCCGACGACTGGATGATGGTCGACGAGCGCGCCGAACGCTTCCGCCCGCTGTTCAACGACGAGTTCAGCCGCGACGCGCTGGTGGGCCTGTGCATCGGCACGCATCCCTCGCACCGGCTGAGCGAATATACGATGATGCAGCATTCCAACGGGCCGCAGCGTCTCTATTCGCTGATTCCCTACTCGATCCTGCAGGGCGACGATTACACGTCGAGTTGCGGGCCGGTCTATCCCGGAACGAGCCATCTGCCGCCCAAGCTCGATCGCTACACCACGACGCGCGGCGTGCTGACGCTCGCCGAATACAAAAAGCTCGCGCGCGAGATGCGCCCGCCGGCGGTCGATCCGCGTTATCGCCAACTCTGCGAGACCTGGGTCAAATACAATTCCGGCACGCCGCTCGCGGACGCACTCTACAAAGCCGATCAGGCGCAATCGCGCCTGCTGAAGGACAAGGGTTCGAGCCTGAAGCGCGCCGACATTGAGAAGCTGCGCACGGTGCGCGGCTGATCGCAACGAGAGCAGCGCCATGCAAATCGGCAGTCTAATTCGTCGCTCGGCGCTGTATTATCGCGATGCGGCTTGCCTCGTCGAAGGCGAGCGCGTCGTGAGCTTCCGCGAGTTCGACCGGCTGACCGATCGGCTCGGCAACGCCTTGATCGCCGGGGGCTTCGCGCCGGGCGATCGGATCGGCGTCCTGTTGCCGAACGGCGTCGATTGCCTCGTCGCCTATTACGCGCTCGCCAAGGCGGGGCTCGTGCGCGTTTCGCTCAATACGCGCGAGACGCTAGACAACCATTCCTATAAGCTCTCCGACAGCGGCAGCCGGGGCGTCATCCACAACTTGACTGATGTGGCCGAGATCGCGGGACTCGGCGTCGAGATCGCGATTGGCCCCGCCGAACTCGTGCAACTCTCGGCCTCCGGCTCCGATACGCCCTGTGCGATCGACCGCGATCTCGATGCACCCTATAGGCTCGGCTACACCGGCGGCACCACCGGTCGCTCCAAGGCGGTGACGCTGACGATGCGCGGCGAACTCGCCGAGCTTTCGGCCTTCCTCACCGATCTGACGACGGACCTGCGCAGGGGCGAAACCTTCCTGCACGCGGCGCCGATCGCGCATGCCTCGGGCGCGTTCTTCCTGCCCTCGCTGGTGCGCGGCGTGCGCTCGCTGGTGATGACGAAGTTCGATCCCGAGGAATTCGTCAAACTCGCCGAACGCGAAAAGGCGGAGCATACGTTCCTGGTGCCGACGATGCTCGCGATGGTGCTCGAGGCGCCCTCGATCAACCAGGCCAAATTCACGCTGCGGACCATCGCCTATGGCGCATCGCCGATCGCGCCGGCCTTGCTGAACCGCGCCGAAGCACGCTTCGGGCGCGTCTTCACGCAGACCTACGGGCAGGCCGAAAGCCCAATGGTGATCACCTGCCTGCGCCCGGAAGATCACGATCGCGTCGGCTCCTGCGGGCGCCCGTTCACGATCGTCGAGGTCGCGGTGTTCGACGAGAACGACAAGCCGCTCAAAGCCGGCGAGCGCGGCGAGATCGTCTGTCGCGGCCCGCAAACCATGGCCTATTACTGGAACAATCCCGAGGCGACGGCTAACGCGTTCCGCAACGGTTGGCTGCACACCGGCGACGTCGGCTACATGGATGAGGACGGGTTTTTCTATCTCGTCGACCGCAAGAACGACATGCTGATCTCGGGCGGCTACAACGTCTATCCGCGCGAAGTCGAAGACGTGCTGCTCGCCTTCGAGGGCGTCGTCGAGGCGGCCGTGGTCGGCCTGCCCGACGAGAAGTGGGGCGAGCGCATCCATGCGGTCGTCGCCGGAAGAGGGCTGGATCCCGAGGCCATCCTCGCGCATGCGCGCGGAAAGCTCGCAAGCTATAAGCGGCCGAAGGGCGTCGAGATCTGGCCCGAACTGCCGAAGACATCGGCCAACAAGATCCTGCGTCGCGCGGTGCGCGACCGTATCGTCGCGCGCGAAGCGGCCGCGGGGGGAACGGAGAAGGTTTCGTGAACGACACGCATCTGGTCATGCATGGGCTCGCGATCAAGAAACATGCTACCCCCGAAGACATCGCCGGCATTCTCGGGCTCGGCATCGACAACGTTCGCGAGACGCTCGGCAAGCTGGTCGAGGCTAAGCGCGCGGTCGAGGCGCAGGGCAAATATCTGCTGACGCCGGTCGCACGCATGGCGCTCGATTCCGACTATTCCCGTTATTACGACGACGTGCGCGCCAATGCCAATTTCAAGGCGGGATATGCCGCGTTCGATCGGCTCAACGGCGCGCTGAAGCAACTGATCACGGAATGGCAGACGATCCTGGTGCGCGGCGAGCGCCTCGCCAACGACCACTCCGACAAGGATTACGACGCCAAGATCGTCGATCAACTCGGCGATCTGCATGAGCGCGCGGAAGCGGCGCTCGGCCAACTCGCGAGCGCCCTGTCCCGCTTCACGATCTATCGCGACAAGCTGCGCGCGGCCTTGGAGAAGGCCGAGGACGGCGCCATCGCCTGGGTCAGCGACGCCAAGATCGAGAGCTATCACACTCTGTGGTTCGAACTGCACGAAGACCTCTTGCGCCTGATGCGGCGCGAGCGCGAAGAGTAGCGACCCGAAGCGATGACCCGATCCTTAGGCCAGTGGATTTTGGGGCTCGATGGCGGCGAGACGCCGGAGCGCGGCCTGATCGGCGGCAAGGCGTGGTCGGTCGCGCGCATGCAGGCGCTGGGTCTCAACGTGCCGCCGGCCTTCGTCATCACGACCCGCGCATGCAACGCCTATCTCGCGAATGGACGGACGCCGGCCGGGCTCGACGAGGAGATCGATGCCGCGATCGCCTGGTTGGAGAAGCGCACCGAGCGCCGCTTTGGCGCCAGCCCGCGCGCGCTGCTCGTGTCGGTTCGCTCGGGCGCGCCGATCTCGATGCCGGGCATGATGGACACCGTGCTCAATCTCGGCATCACCGACGCGACCGAAACCGCGCTCGCACGCGAAAGCGGCGACGCGGCGTTCGCGCGCAACACGCACCGGCGCTTCCTCGATCTCTACGCGCATATCGTGCTGAGAGCCGATCCGCCCGCGCTCGACGACGCGGCCGATCCCGCCGCGTGGCGCCAAGCGATCGCGGAGGCCGCAGGCGCGGAGGTTCCAACCGAGCCGCGCGAGCAATTGCAGCGCGCGGTGCTCGCCGTGTTCGACTCCTGGAATTCGCGCCGCGCGCGCCGCTATCGCCAGCATCACGGCATCGCCGACGATCTCGGCACGGCGGTCGCCGTGCAGGCGATGGTGTTCGGCAATCTCGACGCGCTCTCCGGCACCGGCGTTCTGTTCTCGCGCAATCCCTCGAGCGGCGCGCCAGAGCCCTTTGGCGAATATCTCGCGCGCGCGCAGGGCGAAGACGTCGTCTCGGGCAAGTTTACGCCGAGGCCGCTGTCCCAGTTGCAAGCCGACCTGCCGCAGGCGCATGCGGACCTGCTCGCCGCCGCGCGCAAGCTTGAACTCGCGGGCCGCGAGGTGCAGGACATCGAATTCACCATCGAGCGCGGGCGGCTCTATCTGTTGCAGTCGCGCGCAGCCAAGCTCGCGCCGCACGCCGCCGCGCGCATCGCGGTCGATCTGGTGCGCGAGGGCCTGATCGGCGAGGCCGAGGCGCTGCGCCGCGTGACGCCGGATCAGGTGCGCATTCTCTTAAGCCCGCACATAGACGAAGCCGCGCTCGCCGGCGCGCGCGAACTCGCCAGCGGCGAAGGCGCCTCGCCCGGCGTCGGCATCGGGATCGTCGTAACGGATTCCGATGAGGCCGAGCGGCGCGCGCGCGCGGGCGAGGCGGTGATCCTCGCGCGACCGACAACGAGCCCTGACGATCTCCACGGCATGATCGCCTCGCGAGCGGTGGTGACCGAACAGGGCGGCAGCACTTCCCACGCGGCTGTAGTCGGCCGCGCGCTGGGCCTGCCCTGTGTGGTCGGCTGCGGGAAAGGCGCGCTCGACGCGCTGACGGGCGCGCTCGTCACTATCGACGGCCGCTCCGGCAAGGTCTACGCGGGCGCGCTCGCCATCGCGACGCCCGACGAAAGCGATCACGCGGCGCTCTCGACGCTCGCGGCCTGGGCGGCGCCGCGCTCGCCTTTGCGCGTCGTTTCGCCAACGGCGCCCGAGGCGCGCGACGCCGTAGATCTCACGCAAGACGACGCGGCCGCCGATCCCATCACGATCGGCGCGGCGCTCGCCGCCCGCGCCGGCGCCAAGGGCGCGCGTGGCGGCGCCATCGCCTCGGAAGAGGGCGTGCGCGCCGCACTCGCCGCCGGGCTCGAATTCATAGTCGCCGACCCCGTGCTCCCGCCGCTCCTCGCCGCCGTGCGCGCCGCCGGCGAGAGCGCGCCCGCCTCCGACCGGATGGAACGGACATGACCGACATCAAGCCGCAAGACATCGAAGCGATCTTGCAGACCTTCGAGGCGTCCCCCTGGGACGAGATCAAGCTCAGAATCGACGGGTTGGAAATGTTCGTCTCCAAGACGGCGGGCGCGCGCCCGACGCCGATGGAAACGCATGCGCATCCCTCTCCCGCGCCGATCGCCGCGGCGCACGCGCATGCCACGGCGCAAGCGGCCCCACCCTCGCCGGCCGCGATCCCCGACCGTTGGGTTGCGGTTCGCGCGCCCAATCTTGGCACCTTCTACCGCGCCCCGAAACCCGGCGCCCCGCCCTATGTGACCGTCGGCCAGCGCGTCAACGCGGATACCGAGCTCTGCCTGATCGAGGTGATGAAGCTGTTCACCTCCGTGCTCGCGGGCGCCTCGGGGATTCTGCGCAAGGTGCTGGTGGAGGACGCCGAACTCGTCGAATACGATCAGCCGTTGTTCCTGATCGAACCCGTCGCCTGAGGCCAAGGCGATGGCGCTTCGCCGCATCCTGATCGCCAATCGCGGCGAGATCGCGCTCAGGATCGTGCGCGCGGCGCGCTCACTCGGCATCGGGACCGTGCTCGCCGCGTCGGCGGCGGATCGCGCGAGCCTCGCCGCGCGCGAGGCGGACCGGACAGTCGTCATCGGCCCCGCGCCGGCGCGCGCCTCCTATCTCGACGCGCGGCTGATCGTTCACGCGGCCAAGGCGACGGGTTGCGACGGACTGCATCCCGGCTACGGCTTCCTCTCCGAGCGCGCCGCGCTCGCGCGGCTCTGCGCCGACGAAGGCATCGTCTTTATCGGGCCGACGGCTGAGTCGATCGAGGCGGTCGGCGACAAGCTCGCCGCGCGGCGGCTCGCCCAGGCGGCGGGCGTCGCGATGACGCCGGGCAGCGAGAAGCTCAACTCCGCCGACGAAGCGATCGCCTTCGCGCACGAGGTCGGCTTTCCCGTCGTCACCAAGGCCTCGGCAGGCGGCGGCGGACGCGGCATGGTGGTCGCGCGCGACGCCGACGCTTTGCGCGAGGGTTTCGAGCGCGCCTCAGCAGAGGCCAAGGAAGCGTTCGGCGACGGCACGCTCTATCTCGAAAGCTATGTCGAGCGCGCGCGCCATGTCGAGGTGCAGGCGATGGGCTTCGGCGACGGGCGCGTGCTGCATTTCGGCGAGCGCGACTGTTCGCTACAGCGCCGCTATCAAAAGATGGTCGAGGAGGCGCCCGCCGCCGCGATGCCCGAGGCGACGCGGGTCCGGCTGCATCGCGCCGCGACCGACCTGCTCGGCTCAATCCGTTATCGCAACGCCGGCACGGTCGAGTTTCTCTACGACGTCGAGCGCGACGATTTCTATTTCATGGAGATCAACGCGCGCATCCAGGTCGAGCATCCCGTCTCCGAGATGATCGCCGGCGTCGACCTGATCCGCATGCAGCTCCAGATCGCGGGTGGCGATCCGCCGCGCGTCGAGCAGCGCGACATCGCGCTGAGCGGTCATGCGATCGAGGCGCGCATTATCGCGGAAAACCCGGAGCGCAGCTTCGCGCCATCGCCCGGCCGCATCACGCGCTGGACGCCGCCGTCGGGCGAGGGAATCCGCCTCGATACCGCGATGGAACAGGGCGCGCTCGTGCCGCCCTATTACGACAGCATGATCGCCAAGCTGATCGTGCACGCGCCGACCCGCGCGGGCGCCGTCGCGCGTCTCGGCGAAGCGCTCGGCGCTTTCGAGGTCGAGGGCATTTCCACCAATATCGGCTTCTTGCGCGCGATCGCCGCCGATCCCGAATTCGCCACCAACCAGATCGACACGCGCTGGCTCGAAAGCAAATTCCTGCCGCGCCACGGCCAGAACAAGGATGCCTGACATGGCCCATATCGAATTCCTCGACGAGACGATGCGCGACGGTCAGCAGAGCCTCTGGGGCATGCGCATGCAGGCTGGCATGGCGCTGCCGGTCGCACCATTGATTGATCGCAGCGGTTTTCGCGTGATCGATCTCGCCGGCTCTTCGCTGTTCGAGGTGATGATCCGCTCTTGCCGCGAGAACCCGTGGGAAGGGCTCGACCTGTTGGTCGCGGCGATGCCGCGCACGCGCATTCGCGGCGGCATGCGCTCCAACGCCTCGGTGACTTTCGGCGTCACGCCGGATTCGCTGATGGACGCCTGGATGCGGCAGCTCAACCGGCACGGCTGCCGCAGCTTCTGGATCTACGATGTGCTGTTCAACATCGACAAGATGCACCGTCTCGCCAAGGTCGCGAAGCAATTCGGCTCGGAAGTCGCAGGTTCGATCATGTTCGCGCTTTCGCCGGTGCACACCGACGAATATTACGCCGACAAGGCCGACAAGCTCTCTGCGAGCCCCGACATCGACACGCTGCTGCTTTACGATACCGCCGGCGTGCTCGACAAGGAGCGCCTGAAGACCCTAGTCCCCGCGATCAAGGCCAAGGCGCGGGGCAAACCGATCGAGTTCCACGCCAACAACATCCTCGGCCAGTCGGCCAAGGCCTATCTCGATGCGATCGATCTCGGCGTCACGATCCTGCACACGGCGAGCCGCCCCATGGCTAACGGCCCCTCGGTGCCGTCGAGCGAGATCATGCTGCACAATGTCGAACTGCTCGGCCACACCCACAATATCGACAAGTCACTGTTGCCGCCGGTCGCCGAGCATTTCGAGCGGGTCGGCAATGCCGCGGGTTTTCTCGTCAACCAGCATAATGAGTATGACGTGCTGTCGATCCGGCATCAGATTCCCGGCGGCATGACGGGCACGCTGAAGGCGCAGCTCGCCCAGCACAATATGACCGACAAGCTCGACGAGGTGCTGCGCGAGACCGCCGAGGTCAGGCGCGATCTCGGCTATCCCGGCATGGCGACGCCGTTCAGCCAGCTCGTGGGCATTCAGGCCGTGCTCAACATCGTGACCGGCAAGCGCTACAGCATCGTACCCGACGAGGTGATCCAATATGCGGCGGGCTTCTATGGCCAGACGGTCGCGCCGATCGATCCGAACGTGCACGACAAGATCATGGCCGCGCCGCGCGCCAAGCAGGTGGTTGGCAGTCCGCCGGAGCAACCGACTATCGAGGAGCTGCGAAAGCGTTACGGGACCGATGACGACGACGAACTGATCCTGCGCGCGCTGGTGCCCGAGCCAGATCTCGAAAAGATGCGCGCGGCCGGCGCGGTCAAGCGCGACTTCCCGCTGCTCGCCTCGCCCGAACTCGATCAGGTGCAGAAGCTGATGCGGGTCGCCAAGTCGCCGGTCGTGCAGATCCAATCGGCCAAGCTTTCGCTCGAACTACGTCGCAACGCGACCTGAGGAGAGCGCCATGCGCCGCGCCGTCGTTGTCGACATCGTTCGCTCGCCGTTTGCGCGCGGTCGCGCGGGCGGCGCGCTCGATGGCGTGCACCCGGTCGATCTCTACGCGCAGACCTTGCACGCGCTGGTCGAGCGCACAGGCGTCGATCCCGCGCTGATCGAGGACGTCATCACCGGCTGCGTCATCCAGGTTGCGGAGCAATCCGGCAATATCGGGCGGCAGGCCGCGCTCGCGGCAGGCCTGCCCGAAAGTGTGCCCGCGGTCACGCTCGACAGAAAGTGCGGCTCGGCGCAGCAGGCGTTCGACTTCGCCGCGCAGGGCGTGATTGCCGGCGCGTATGACGTCGTAATCGCCGGCGGCGTCGAGATGATGAGCCTAGTGCCGATGCGCATCAACCGGATGGGCAAGGACAACGAAGGCCCTGCATTCCATCGCCGCTATCCCGAAGGTCTCGTGCGGCAGGGCGTGTCGGCGGAATTGATCGCGGCGCGCTGGGGTCTGAGCCGGGAAGCGATGGACGCTTTCGCAATCGACTCGCATCGGCGCGCGATCGGCGCCGAGGATGCCGGTCTCGCCGCGCAATGGATCGCGGCGGTCGAAGTCCCGACGCCGGATGGGCCGACGCGCCGTGTCGAGCGCGACGAGGGTCCGCGCCGCGAAACGTCGCTGGAGAAGCTCGCTTCGCTGAAGCCCGCTTTCGAGGACGCGGCGGCGGCGGCGCGCTTTCCCGAGATCCGCTGGAGCGTCACGGCGGGCAATTCGAGCCAGGTCACCGACGGCGCCGCCGCCGTGCTGATCGCGGAGGAGAGCGTCGCCGCGCGGCTTGGATTGAAGCCGCGCGCCGCGATCACCCATTTCGCGCTCGCGGGCGACGATCCGATCCTGATGCTGACCGCGATCATCCCCGCGACGCGCAAGCTGTTGCGACGCGCGGGACTTTCGATCGACGCCATCGACGCGTTCGAGGTCAACGAAGCCTTCGCCTCCGTCGTGCTGGCCTGGGCGAAGGACACCGGCGCCGATCTCGCGAAGGTCAACCGCTACGGCGGCGCCATTGCGCTCGGCCATCCCGTCGGCGCGTCAGGCGGCCGCCTGCTCGCCAATCTGATTGCGAGCCTGGAGCGGACCGGCGGTCGCTACGGCCTGCAGACGATGTGCGAGTCCGGCGGCATGGCGAATGCGACGCTGATCGAGAGGCTGTAGCCGAGCCCCTCAGGCGCTCAAATTCGCGCCGCCGTTCACGAACACGACTTGACCCTGGATGAACTCCGCCGCCGGCGAGGCGAGGTAGCGCATCAGGTTGGTATAGTCCGTGTCGGCGACGCCGCGACCGCTGGGATTGTGGCTCGCGGCGCCTCGCACGAGGCTGTTCGCGTCGGCGCCAAAGATCGCACGGACAGCGTCGGTCTCGACGATCGCGGGGGCGATCGCGTTGATGCGCACGCCGCGCGGCGCGAGTTCGACCGCGAGATAACGCATCAGGCTCTCGGCGAGCGCTTTGGCGACCCCGATCGCCGCGTAGTTGGATACGACGATCCGGCCGCCCCGGCTGCTGAGGAAGAAGATCGTGCTGCCGCGCCGTAGCAGAGGCAGGGCCGCTTGGACGAGAAACAGCAGGCTCGTCCCATTGGTGGTGACCGCGCGCGCGAAGCGGTGCGGATCGGCCTCCAGCGTGGGCGCCGCATAAGCGTCGACCGAGCAATGCACGACCTGATCGAGCGTCGGCGAGACCGCGCGGACCGCCTCGACCATCGCGGCGCAGCCCTGCGGCGTTCCCGCATCCGCCTTGACGAGATGCGCTCGCCCGCCCGCGCGCGCCACCTCGTCGGCGGCGGTTTCGGCCGCCGCGTCATCGCTGTGATAGCCGAGGATGACGTCGCCCGCTTCGGCCGCGAAGGCCTTGGCGATGGCGAGGCCGATGCCTTTGGTTCCCCCCGCGATCAATATGGTCATCGCGGCCTCAATCCGTCCCACGGATGGCGGGAAACGCTTCGTCGGGCAACCGCATCAGGCTGAGGCGCGTACGACGCACATGCAGACCCGCGATTTTCTGAGCGCGGATCGGATCGCCGGCCAGGATCGTTTCGGTGATCGTCTGGTATTCCTTGAACTGCTTCTCACGGTCGCGCGGCGTGATGTATGCCTGGAACTGCATGCGCAGCAGGTGGATCTGCATCAGCGGCAGCATGCGCTTCAGCTCGTGATTGCCGCCGATCTGGATGATCGTGTCGTAGAAGCTGCGGCGCTCGTCGAGAAACGCGGCGGCGCCGCCATCGGTCTTAAATGCGAGCAACCGGCGATGCGCCTCGCGCATGCGCTCGGCATTGTCACCCTCGTTGATATGGCGCGCAGCGAGGTTGGCCATCAGGCCGACCAGCGCCTCCAGCACCATCAGGCTGTCTCGCACCTCGATACGCGAAAGCGCGCGTACATAGGCGCCGCGATGACGCGTCAACGTCAGCACGCCTTCCGCCGCCAGCCGCTTCAGCGCCTCGCGCACAGGGCCGCGGCTGACGCGATAGTCGCGGGTCAGATCGGCCTCGATAAGGCGCTGGCCGGGAACATAATTGCCGGACCGGATGGAGCGGACGATCGCGTCGACGACGCGATCGGGCGAGGTCATCTTCGCTCGCTCGTCCGCCTGGGCGGCCGCTTTCTGTCGCGCGGCGCTCGGCTTTTCGGGGGCGGCGGTCGGCATGTCCATCGTCTGGGTGTTCCGGTTCCCACATCGGCGGGGCTCGGCGCGGCAGTCGAAGCCGCACCGGTCGAGCCTTCCTTACTCGGGGCTCCCCGGCTAATCAAGGAACAAACTTGTCCTACAAAAGTCGGACTCGAACGCGTCAATCGCCCGGCCGCACCATAACCTTGATCTGCGAGGTTGGCTTGCGCAGCGCCTCGAAGGCGGTGGGAAGCTGATCGAGCGTCACAATGTCGGTGATCATCGGCTTCGGATCGACCCGACCGGAGTCGAGCAGGTCGAGCACCAGCCGCCAGTCGGGCCGGCCGTAGCCGAGCACGTACTGGATGTTGGTTTCCTTAAAGATCGCCGAGATCGGCGTCATCGTATCCTCGACCATGCAGACGCCGACGACCACCATGCGCCCGTACGGGCGTGAAATATCTACGCACTTTTGGATCATGCCGGGCACGCCGACGCACTCGAAGATCACGTCGGGCAGGCCGCCGGTCCTTTTCGCGAAGGCCTCGCCGACATCCTCCTTGGAAGGGTCGATCACGGCGGTCGCCCCGAGCGAGCCCGCCGCCTCGCGCCGGGCCGAAGCGTATTCGCTCACCACGACATCGCGAGCGCCCGCGAGCTTCGAGAACACGGCGACGGAGAGACCGATCGGGCCGCCGCCCATGATGAGGACGCGTTCGCCCATGGTGACCTTGCCGCGATTGACCGCATGGAGGCCGACTGCCAGCGGCTCCACCGCCGCGCCCTCGCGGCTCTTGACATCCGATGGCAATCGCAGCGCCTCCTTGGCGCTGAACTTGACGAATTCAGCATAGGCGCCCTGCGCGGTAGGACTGAAGCCGGTCAGGGTGTTTCTCGGGCACATGATGCCCATGTTGTCCTTGCATTCGCCGAGGCCGAGCTTGCGGCAATCCTCGCAGGCATTGTTGGGCAGGGCGGTCGCCATCTCGCCGACCTTCCAACCGGCCGCGCCGGATTCTACGATCTCGCCGGCGAATTCATGGCCCAGGATCGTGCCGTCCGGCACGACGAAAACGCCGGGATGGGTGGCGTGCAGGTCGGACCCGCAAATGCCGCAGTAATGAACCTTGAGCACAATCTCGCCTGGACCGGCCTGCGGCTTGGCGACATTTTCGATCCTGAGCGGCTTGCCCAGTTCATGGAATACTGCGGCTCTCATCCCTGGCTCTCCTCCCATTGATGGAGAATTCCGGAGTGGACCGGACATCTCCCCTTTTCTTGTCCTACATTTTTTGCCTACAATAAAGTCGCGCAAGCCGGTTGTCCAGAACGGATCGACAGCGTTCGCGGCGCTCAGGGAGGAAACGATGGATCGGGTCAAAGGCAAGGTCGCACTTATCACCGGCGCCGGTACTGGCGTGGGGCGCGCGTGCATGAAGCTGTTCGCGAGCGAAGGCGCCAAGGTCGTCGGAGTCAGCCGCACCCAGAAGAACCTCGACGAGACGCTCGCGCAAGTGAAAGTGGCAGGCGGCGAAGGCGCAGTCGTCGCGGCCGACCTCGCCACCGCAGAGGGGGCCGAGAAGACAGTGGCGGCGGCGCTTAAGGCCTTCGGCCGCATTGACATCCTCGTGAACTCGGCCGGCGTCGGCTATTCCTGGCTGGAGAAGAGCCCGGGCTCGATGGGTCCTATCGACGACACCACCCCCGAGAAATGGCATGAGGTGATGGCCATCAACCTCAACTCGATCTTCCACATGTGTCGGCTGACGATCCCGCAGATGAAGAAACAAGGCGGCGGCGCGATAGTGAACGTCACCAGCATTTCCGGCCTGCAAGGCCTGCCGGTCGCCCATACCTACACTGCGGCCAAGGGCGCAGCGATAAACCTGACCCGCTCGCTCGCGATCACCTATTGTGGTGACGGCATCCGCGTGAACTGCATCGCGCCCGGCTTCATCAAAACGCCGATGGTCGAATCGGTGCTCGGCCTGTTTGACGATCCCGCGATGGCAGACCGGCTGTGCCCGATGAAGCGCCCCGGAACCGCCGAGGAAATGGCCTATGGGTGCCTCTATCTCGGCTCCGATGAGTCTACCTATTGCCAAGGCACGGTGCTGGTGATCGACGGCGGCACCACCGCCCGACAATGAAACACTCTGAGCAGCGCGCAACTCGAGGTAGGAACGGTTGCGCGCAGCTCCGGCAATCTTCTCGCGCAATTTTGGGATGTGAAAACGCGTCCAACCATTACCCCGCCGAGAATTGAACGTATATCATTGATTATGCGACGACTTCTGTCTTGGACGAAGGTCGGTTGTCGCGCGAAATAGGACCCCCCTGCTGGCTAGAGAATTTCTGTAATAAAAAAATAATATGCGTCCAAGAGCGAGCCGGGTCATGGATGGATGCGTCCTCACACCCATAGACCGTTGCCGCAGGCCCGCGGGTTCGTGCTTGGGCGGTTTTCGTACGCCTGACGGCAACCGAAAACCTTCACCATGGACGTCATTCAGTCGCAGTTGGTGGTTTCACGAAAGCAGACATTAAGTTGGGAAGCGACATTGACCGTCGGAGGTCGAATCCGGTGATGGTCCGTAGCGACGGGGAGGGTCGGAGTTGACCCAAGGCGGAAATTCCCGATCGAAAATGCAACCATCGGTCAAATAGCCGGTCTTGGCGGAACAGCGGGCGAACGCGCACAGCCGTCGTGGCGCCAACAGCCGCCGCTTATCCGCACAGAACTGAAACCTGCGCCGCCTTTGCATTGGTACGGGAAGGCGGCCTCGACGGCGGTCGTCGTCAACCGCCTCCCAGAGGCGCCGATCGGTTATATGCCACCGCACCAGGCGGAGGAGCGTTATGACGCGTCGTTGCGCAATCCGCAATCGCGGCGAGATTTGACCAAAATGGGCTGCGGCAGAGGCGGAGCCGCCCACATCGTTTGAGGGGCGGCTTGACGAAACTCGCGCCCTCTCGCGTCACAAAACCGTAGCGTCCACCCCCTATATCGATTGTGAAAGCCAATCGATATACGCATACGATAAGGGAATGGGGAAAGCAGGCGACATGATCGGTCTTTGCGACGTCAGTGTCACTTATGCTGCGGGCAAGGCGGCGCTGAAACGAACAACCATCGCTTTTGCCGCCGGTGAATTCGCTGTTTTGTTGGGTCCGTCGGGCGCTGGCAAATCAACTCTTCTGCGCACGTTCAACTGTCTTGTCCCGCCGACGACCGGCTATGTGACCGTAGAGGGAATTGGACGGATAGATACAGCCGCGAAATTACGCGAGCATCGCCGTCGCACCGCTTTCGTTTTCCAGCAGCACCAGTTGATCGGCCGCATGTCGGTCCTGGACAACGTCCTCACGGGACGGCTTGGCTACCATGGCGCCCTGCGCAGCCTTTTCCCGCTGCCGGTCCGCGATCATCGCCTGGCCATGGAATGTCTGGACCGCGTCAGCCTGGCTGACCGAGCGCTCGATCGCGCCGACACTCTGTCGGGAGGCCAGCAGCAGCGCGTCGGCCTGGCCCGCGCCCTAGTCCAGCAACCGCGCCTGGTGCTGGCGGACGAACCCGTGGCCAGCCTGGATCCCGCCACAGCCCGTCGCACCCTCCAGTTGCTCCACGACATCTGCAAGGCCGAGGGAATCGCCGCCATCGTCAGTCTGCATCAGGTCGATCTGGCCAGGTCCTTTGCCGACCGCATCGTCGGCATCGCCCAGGGCGGCATCGTTTTTGACGGCCCCCTTAACCAGCTGTCCGACGCCAACCTTGAGCGGATCTATGACAATCGTCCCACCTCCGCGGCCAGAAGCGAGCCGGTTGCCGCCTTGAGCCTCACCCCAGTGACCATGGAGTCGTAATCATGAAATTCCTGAAGCCTCTGCTGACCGCTCTGGCGATTTGCTTCGCCGCCAACGCCGCCATGGCGGCGGACCCGGATCCCGCCACACTGAAGGTGGCGTTATTGCCGGACGAGAACGCGGCCACGGTGATTAAGAACAATCAGGGGCTCAAGGACTATCTTGAGAAGGCCCTCGGAAAGCAGGTCGACTTGATCGTCACGACGGATTATTCGTCCATGATCGAGGCCATGCGGTTCAATCGCATCGATGTGGGCTACTTTGGTCCGCTGTCATACACGATGGCCAAGTCCAAGGCTGACATCGAGCCTTTCGCCGCCCTGATGAAGAACGGCAAGTCGACCTATGAAGCGGTCGTGATCGGCAACAAGGCGTCCGGCGTCGAAAAAATTTCGGATATCAAGGGCAAGGATGTGGCGTTTGGCGACAAGGCCTCCACTTCCAGCCATCTCATCCCCAAGTCGATTCTGCTCCAGGCCGGCCTGACTGCGGACAAGGATTACAGAGAACATTTTGTCGGCGCTCACGACGCCGTGGCCATGGCGGTCCAGAACGGCAATGCTCAGGCCGGCGGCCTGTCGAAGCCCATCTTCGAAAGCCTGGTGGATCGCAATCTGATTTCCCTGGACAAGGTTAAGGTTTTGACCGTTTCCAAGCCCTTCCCCGAATATCCTTGGGCTATGCGCTCCAATCTGAAGCCCGAGTTGAAGGAAAAGATCCGCGACGCCTTCTACCAACTTAAGGATCCAGCTATTCTGAAGCAGTTCAAGGCGGACGGCTTCGCCAAGGTCACCGACAGCGATTATGATGTGGTCCGAGATCTCGCGAAGATACTCAACCTCAACCTCGCCCTCAGCAAGTGACGACACGGTGACAGGGGCCCCTCCCTCTCACGACCTTCTCCGGAACAGGCGCCATGTACACTTTATCCACCCGCTTCGACCAGGTGTTGGCCCACCGGCGGGTCGAACGCCTTCACGCGAGCCTGTTGGCCGCGCTGATCCTTGTCCTGGTCGCTTTGGCAGGCTTTTATACTCGTTTGTTCGATCTTAAACGTCTGGCCGAGGGCGCGCCCAGCATCGCGACCTTGGTCGGCGATATGATGCCGCCCGATTTCGCCAATGCCGCCGACTGGGTCAAGCCGCTGGTCGACACGCTGGCCATGAGCGTTGCGGGCACGGCGCTTGCGGTCGTCCTGTCCCTGCCGTTGGGCTTCCTCGCCGCCCGCAACACCGCCCCCCATATCGTGATCTACCACTTGGTGCGTTCTCTGCTGAACGCCCTTCGCTCAATCCCGGAACTGATCATGGGCATCGTCTTCGTTGCTGCGGTCGGATTCGGGGCGCTGCCCGGCGTCTTGGCGCTTGGCCTCCATTCCGTAGGAATGATGGGCAAGTTCTATGCCGAAACGATCGAGCATTGCGACGACAAGCCCATCGAAGCGGCCCGTTCGGCCGGCGCCACGTCGCTGCAAGTGATTCTCCACGCCGTTCTGCCCCAGGTTGCGCCGAAACTGGCCGACATCACGCTCTACCGTTGGGAATACAATTTTCGCGCCTCCACGGTTATGGGGATGGTGGGGGCGGGCGGCATCGGGTTCGAACTCATGGGATCGCTGCGCCTGATGCAATACCGCGAAGTGTCTGCCCTCTTGATCTTGATCCTGGTGATGGTGACGCTGGTCGATGGCCTTGGCGCCCGTCTTCGAAAACGCCTCAACTGATAAGGACAAGACTATTGCGCACACCCAAGATCGTCGTCGCCAATTGGGTTCACTCAGAGATCATTGACTATCTAGGCGAACATGGCTTGGTCGATGCCAATCTCAGTCGTGAACCATGGAGCCGCCAGCAGCTGATCGGACGTTGCCAAGGCGCGGTCGCCCTGATGGGTTTCATGACCGAATATGTCGATGACGCCTTCCTGGAGGCCTGCCCATCGCTTCGAATGATCGCCTGCGCCCTCAAGGGATACGACAATTACGACGTTGAGGCATGCCGCAAGCGCGGCGTCGTCATCAGCTTCGTGCCTGATCTACTGACCAATCCCACGGCCGAGTTGACTGTCGGCTTGATGATCGCGTTGGGGCGAAACATCCTGGTGTCGGATCGCTTCGTGCGCACCGGGACCTTCGCCGGCTGGCGCCCAACTTTCTATGGCGCTGGCCTGGACGGCAGCACGGTGGGAATCGTTGGGATGGGCGCCGTCGGCAGAGCGATAGCTGCCCGGCTCCAAGGCTTTGGCTGCCGCATTCTCTACCATGACGCCAAGCCCAAGCTTGATGACATGGACCCGCGTTGGGACGCGCAGCCCGTAACTCTCCAGACACTGCTGGCTGTTTCCGACTACGTGGTGGTCGTCCTTCCTTTGGCCTCAGGCACCGAACACGTCCTGGACCAAGCCGCCATCGCCAGCATGAAGCCTGGCGCCCTGCTGATCAACACGGGACGAGGTTCGGTGGTCGACGAGGAGGCGGTCGCGGAAGCGCTGGAGGCCGGCTGTCTTGGCGGATACGCAGCCGATGTCTTCGAGATGGAAGATTGGGCCCGGGCGAATCGGCCGAGCGCGATCCCCGCTCGGCTGTTGGCAGCCGACGATAGGACGCTTCTGACCTCCCACATTGGCTCGGCAGTCGACCGTGTACAATTCGAGATCGCGCGCGAAGCAGCGCTGAACATCGTCCAATTCTTCGCAGGAACTCGGCCGCAAGGGGCCCTGCTATGGCCGGAGTCAGCCGCCGTATGTTGAACCTACGTCAATTGGAATCCTTTCTCGCTGTCGTCGCGGTGAATGGATTCCACGAAGCGGCCCGAAGCCTGGGCCGTTCGCAGCCGACCTTGACCCAACACATCCAGAAGCTCGAGGAAGAGCTTGGGGCGGTCTTAATTGTGCGCGGCGGCGGCGGGCGCCGACTAACTCGCGAGGGCCATGCTTTCCTTCCCTATGCCCGAAGCCTCGTAAAAACCGCCGCCCGCTCCCGGGAAGCAATCCATGGTCGACGCCTCGCCATTGGAGCCAGCGGAAATATCGGAACTTACTTACTGCCTCCGCTGTTGGCCCGCCACGTTTCGACGGGCGCGCCGCTTCCGGAGGTCACGATTGCGCCCAATCCATCCATCGCCGATAAATTGGAGCGAGGCGAGTTGGACGTGGCGTTGATGGAATGGTGGGACAATCGGGAGGGCTTCATTGCCAAGCCGTGGCGGCGAGAGCCCCTAATCGTGATTGCTCCGCCGTCCCATTCTTGGCGCCATCGGAATTGGATCGACAAACTGGAATTGTTGGGCGAGCGCATCATTGGCGGAGAACCTGGCACCGGCACGGGCCGCATCCTCGCGGAAGCTCTGGGCGACATCGCGCATGAGCTTCGAATTGGCCTGTCCCTGAACAACACCGAGGCCGTCAAGAACGCCGTGCGCTGCGGCCTTGGCGTCTCCATCGTGATGGCCGGCACAATCGAACAGGACGTCCAGGCGGGCGCCTTGGTCCAGGTTCCGATCCGGGGCGTTGCAATGACCAAGGAACTGCTAACGGTTGTTCCGGCAGGGATCCCTGCCACGGCGCCGACCGCGAGCCTGCTTGCCATGTTTCAGGAGCCAGGCTGCGCTCCCCTGGCCGAATGACAGCCGCCGAACCGCCGAGCCTCAGTTCGATTTTCGTCACACCTTTGCGCGAAGCGTGACCAGATCGCACGGTTCTGCTGGCTTCGTCCGTCGCCCGGGCGGACGTCCGCCTGAACCGGATGGCGGCTTCAAGGTCATGAAGGGACCGTCGGAAGCATAGGCTGAAGGTCTCTTTGGGGTCGAAACCGGAATGAACGTCGTCAGACCTCGAATTCCCGCAGTTGCCTCGAGGCTGCGCCACTTTGGATGAATCCCTCGATTTTGAACAGCGTTAGCGTCGTCATCGCCGAGCGTCCGCCGTGACTGTAAAGGCGGCCGAGGGTCGCAAAGGCGGGATCGTAGAGACCGCGGCGCCCATTCCCAATCCGATCACCAGCCAGGCCAACAGATAGACCGGCAGGGAATGCGCCAGCGCCGTGGCCAGGAGACCGGCCGTCAGCAGCCCCGCGCTCACGGCGAGGACGGGACGCCCGTCGCCGGGGGCGATGGCGCGGCCGTCCCCGCGGAGAGACGACGCCGGCGATCAGCAGGTCGAGCGACACTCCTGTCACCACGCAAGACAGCGACGCTGGCGTCGGCCGCGTTCGGCTTCGCCAGAACCGCCATGAGACAGTAGGACGATCCCCAGGCGAACGTCTGCGTCACCCCCAGCACGGAGATAATGACGATGCGGCTGGGAGCCCTGGAGATTGGCATGGTCTACCCGGCGCCGCCCCTCACGCAGCGGCCCCGCATCCGCAACCGGCTTTTCCCTGGTCCTTCGTGAGAGCGTCGGCTAGGCGGCATGCCTCGACTTTGCTCAGCGCAGGCCCGCCGCAGCAGCCTGGGGCTTCGTTTTCTATCGCAACGGATCGTGTCGAACCGACAACAATGTGCGCCGGCCGCGGCCGCTGAAAACACCAGCTACATCGAAGTGCGGCTCATCTAGATCCTTTCAGCGCCATTTTCGGTCGCACGCGTTTTTTGCTTGTGTGGAACTGAATTCGGCTCTTCAATAACCGCGCTGAGAGCGACACGACGGTCGCAATTCCTGCTGAGCAGCATCGCTCGCGATACTAAAGCCTGGGTTTGACCAAGCCTCGCCAGACGAGCGGGGCGAACCCGAGCGATCGAGGGAAAAGTCGATGCTGCTGAATGCCTATCGGATTGCGACGAGGCCATATTATCGGCCCGTCGGCGACGAGGTCGCGATTTTTGAGGCCGCCTATCGCGATCGTATCCCAGTCATGCTGAAAGGCCCGACAGGCTGCGGTAAGACGCGCTTCGTCGAATATGTCGCGTTTCATTTGGAACGACCGCTCATTACCGTCGCCGCGCATGAGGATATGACGGCGGCCGATCTCGTGGGGCGCTATTTGCTCGACTCTTCGGGTACGGTGTGGCTCGACGGCCCCCTGACCAACGCGGTTCGACATGGCGCGATCTGCTACCTCGACGAAATCGTCGAGGCGCGCCAGGACACGACCGTGGTCATCCATCCCTTGACGGATTCGCGGCGGGTCTTGCCTCTGGAAAAGCGCAACGAACTCGTATCGGCGCATCCCGATTTCCAGCTCACGATTTCGTACAATCCCGGGTATCAGAGCGCCGTGAAGGATCTGAAGGAATCGACCAAGCAGCGCTTTGTTGCGATCGATTTCAGCTATCCGCCGCCTGCGGCGGAGGCCGAAATCATCGTCCATGAGGCCAAAGCCGACCCGTCGCTGGCTTCACGCTTAGTCGATATCGCGCAGCGCTCGCGCAACTTGCGCGGCCATGGCCTCGACGAAGGCGCCTCGACGCGCATGCTGATTCACACCGCGCGGCTCGTCGGCGGCGGCGTCCAACTGGCGGCGGCGCTGCAAGCGGGCGTTGTGCTGCCGATTACCGACGATCGCGAGGTCCGGCTGGCTTTGAGCGCCGCGATCGAGGCTTGCCTCTGAGATGCGCTCAATCGGCGCATTGATCGCGCCCGCTGCGCAACATTCAAGCGCGTGGGCAAGCTTGGCGATATACATCCGCCAGCGCGAAGGGCTTGCGACGCCGTTCCGGCGATGTCTCGACCAAGCGCGCGACGTGTACAACGACGAAGAACGCGAGGCCTGGGCGCAGGCGGTGCTCGATTTGGCCAATGTCAATGTCGGTCCGTCGGCGTTGATCGCGTTTTCGCGCCTCAGTGCGCAAAACGACCACCGCCTCAGCGCTGCAACGCTAGCGAATATCGCGCGTGGGGCCGCCGAGATTGGCCGGAGCGCCGGTGCAGCTTCCGTGCGCGCCGTACTCGAAGCGCGTCTCGGTCTCGCGAAGAAAATGGACCCGCAGCCACCGGGCGCCGAGGCAGTCTGGTGGCGCGCTTGGCTGCGTCTCGCCCTGGAGGCGCCGCCCTGCGTCGTCGCCTTGGCTCCCCATTCCGCGCGGATATTCGACGCCGGCGGCGCCGATGCG
The DNA here is from genome assembly GCA_963842835.1 of uncultured Alphaproteobacteria bacterium. Lineage (GTDB taxonomy): Bacteria > Pseudomonadota > Alphaproteobacteria > Rhizobiales > Beijerinckiaceae > Roseiarcus. The sequence continues at coordinate 398,281 of CAWJIB010000007.1, forward strand.
TTGGAAAAGTTCGTTACTGCGGGATTGCGCGCCGCGGGCGCCGATGCGCGTGCACGCCTGCGCTTCTTCCGGTTCGACGACGCTGAGGCGCACCGTATATTGGACCGCCTTGAAGGGCAAAAGACTTTCACTGAGGCGCGTCGGCGCATGCGGACGTTTGCGACCGCCCTGTGGGGCTTCAACGCGCCGATCGAGGCAGCGGGACTTGCGAGCGATGGCGGGCTGGCGCGGCGGGCGAGCCTTTCCGGCGGCATGGTGCGCGTGCCGGAAGTATTCAACGGCGTCGCGGCGCCCGACATGGATACGCTTTTTGCTGCTACCGTCGCGCATGCGACCGCGCATTTGGCGTTGGGCAAGCAGCGGTTCCTTGTCGGCTCGCTCAAACCTCTGCAGATTGTTCTGGTGGGCCTGATCGAAGACGCGCGCATCGAGGCCCTCGCAATGCGTAGGCTACCAGGCTTGCGCCACCTATGGGCGCGATTCCACGTGGCGGCCCCTTCGGGCGTCAAGACGGCGACGGCGCTGTTAGCGCGCCTATCGCGAGCCTTGTTCGATCCCGACTATCAGGACGAGGACGGCTTCGTCTCGAAGGGTCGGGAACTCTTTGCCGCCGAACCCAATTTAGAGGACGCGGAGCTGTCGCGCAGCATCGGCGGATTGCTCGGCAACGACATGGGGCAGATGCGCGTTCAATTCAATGCGAAATCCTATGTCATCGAGCCGATCTATCGCGACGACGGCCTCGGATTGTGGGATTTCCCGGTGCCTCCGGACGCGCCGCCCGAGGACGCTCTGATGCATGTCGAGGCCGCCCGAGCGCAAGAAGGCGAGAGCAATCGGAAGAATCCGAGGCGTGAGGATGCTGAGCCCGAGAAGGTCGGCCGGGCAAGGCCAAGGCCTTCCGATGAGCGTGGCGCGATCGTCGCGACGTACCCCGAATGGGATTGTGCGGCGCAGGTCGAGCGCGGCGAATGGACGACGGTTCGTGAAATAGCGCCGCGCTGGGCCGATCCGGGCGCTATCGAATTGGCGCTGGAGCGCGAGACTGCATTGAGGTTGCGGATCGAGCGGCTTATACGCGCGGCCCGGCTAGGCCGGATGAAACGCCTGCGACGTCAGCCGGAGGGGCCGGATTTCGATCTCGACGCGGCCGTCGACGCGGCCATCGCCTCACGTCTCGGCGATTCGCCGGATCCACGAATTTACCGTCTAAACGCGCCGCAAATTCGCGACGTAGCGGTGTCCGTGCTGATCGACGCCTCCGAATCGACGCGCGATTGCGTCGCTCCGGGCGGCGCCTCAATCCTCGCGATCGAACAGATCGCGGTCGCCATGCTGTCACGCGCGATGGAAGGCCTCTCCGATCGCTTCGCCTTGCGCGCCTTTGCATCGAGCGGCCGCAGCGACGTCCGCTTCACCCGTGTGAAGGATTTCGATCAGCGTTTCGATCGCGAAGCGATGTCGAGGCTGGCCGGGTTGACTTCGGGCCTGTCGACGCGGCTCGGCGCTGCGCTGCGGCACGCCGGCGCCGAACTCTCAACGGTCAAGGCCACGCGCAAAATCCTGCTGGCGCTGACGGACGGCGCGCCGTCGGACATCGACGTCGCCGATTTGCTCGACCTCGCCGAGGACGCGCGACGCGCGACGCTCTGGCTTCGCTCGCAAGGTATCGAGGTCTTCGGCATAGTGATGGATCCGTCCGGGTTCGGCGCCGGACGGATAGTGTTTGGGCGGACTAACCATTTGCCTGTCCGCCGCATCGAGGAATTGCCTAGCCGTCTCGCCGAGCTTTACTTTCGGGTCGCGCGGCGCTAGGCGCGACCCGATTGCGCCTTTTTACGAGGCGAGCAAAGCTTTCAGCTTGTCGTCGAGGAATTTTACGTCCACCGGATTTGTGCCGGGTCCGCCCGCGAAATGCCCCCAAATCGACGGTAACGGAATCAAAGTCGCATTCGGCATATGCGCCACTTCATGCTGACTGTCCTCGGGCGGGAAGTAGAGATCCGTCTGAGACGGCATCACGTAGGTCTTGGCCTTTATCGCCCCCAAGGCCTTCTCGAAATCGCCGTTATAAATTTCATTGTCGCTGATATCGCCATTCTGCCACGTCCAGAGCATGGTCAGCAGATTGTTGGCGTCCTTGGGCAGAAAGAACCCTTCCCAGAAACCGATGAGAAAGTCTTCCAGCGAGGAATAACCCAAGGTTTTGAGATCAAGTTGCTCGCGGTAGAACGATTGCGAGAAGCCCCAGCCGGCGTAAACGCGGGCTGCGGCGCGCAAGCCGCGCGCCGGCTTTTCATCGTACCAACCGTTATTCCAAGCCGCGTCGGCGGTTAGTGCCGCCTTAACGCCCTCAAGGAAAACGAAATTGTGCCGAGAGCACTTGGCGGAGCCGCAAAACGGCGCAAGCAAATCCACCATTTCGGGATAAAGCGCGCCCCAGTGGAAAGCCTGCAGGGCGCCCATGGACCAACCGGTGACCAGCCGTAAACGCTTGATCCCGAATTTCTCGGTGACCAGCTTATGCTGCACCCGCACGTTGTCATATGCGGTCACAAGCGGGAAGCGGGATTTGTTGTAGGGCTCGGGCGCATTGCTGGGGGAAGTCGAAAGCCCGTTGCCGAGCATATTCGGAATGATAATGAAATATTTTTCGGGGTCGAGCGCCATCCCCGCGCCGACCAGCCATTCATTGTCGTAATGTTGGCCCGAGTACCAAGTGGGGTACACAATCGCGTTGCTCTTGTCGGCATTGAGCGCGCCAAAGGTCTTGTACGCAAGTTTGCAATCGCGCAGCGTCGCGCCGCGTTGTAGGCGAACATCGCCGAGATCGAATATCTGGTAGTCGAGGTTCATGGCAGTCTCCAATTCGATGACTAACTCGGCCGCATGAAGCGGCGACGAAACAGGGAATGGCTTGCGTCTTGGGCCAAGCGGACTTGGCGGTCCAAGATACGCCGGTTGATCGGACCAACCTTCCGCACAGTCGGATTTGACGGCATTAACTTTGGCGGCTCGGAGACCCGAGCCGCCAAGTCGAGCCGTCAGGGGCGCGTTCCCCCGGGGACCACTGCGGAACGGCTGGTTGCGAACGAGCAGAGCAGCCAATAGGCGACGGCCGCGACGACGAAGGCCGAGATGGCAGTCGAAAGTTGCGGGACAAGTTCTTCGACCGCGAAAGCGGCGATCGAACCGATCGCCCAGGCCGCAAAGGCGGTCGGCCGCCAATCGCGCGACGAATAATCGCTGGCGCGGGTGACATATTGATCGGTTAGTATGATCGCGCCGATCGGGGGCACGAGAATCCCGAGCAACGAGAGCCACTGGATGAAATAGGCCCAAACATTGCCTGCCGCGATCACGATGCCGATGACGCCCAGGACAACCGCCATTAGTCGCATATGGCTTCGCAGAATGCGCGACCATCCCGTCGCGGAATTGTAGAGACAATGCGAGCACACCGAACCGAGATTGGCATAGAGGAAGGCAAAGGCCAGAACGCTAAGCCAGCCAATATTAAATCGGTTCAGATAACCAAACATATTATCAGCGCCGAACGGATTGGCGTTTGGAACCGCCAGGGCGGCGGTCATCACGCCGCCAACCAGCATCGCGACGAGATTGGCGAAGGGAAAGGCGCTGAACGTCGAGATCGTCGAATCCGGCACATTTTTCGCCCACCGATTGAAATCAGGAGTCACAGTTCCGGCGTCAGCGAAAAGCGCGATCACCACCGTCAAGCCCGCGCCCATCGACATAGCGCCAACGCCATTGTTGCCGGCGTAGTTATAGATCTCATGCCAGGTCGTGGTCGCCGCGGCGTGCCCGGCGACGAACACGCCCAGCAGCACGAATAAGGGTACGGACACCATACCTATCCAATGCAGCCCTCGCACGCCGACGAAAGTGATGGCGATGTATAGCAATCCGGCGATCGCCGTCATCGCGACGTAGTTGAGGCCGTAGGTGCCGCTGATGAGCGCGCCGGTGATTCCCGTCTGCACCGCGTACCACCCCAAGAGCAGCGTCGAGAGCAAACCCGACGCCAGCACGTAACCGCGAGCGCCAAAGACCTTGGTTGCGATGAGGGCGAAATTCATGCCGCTGCGCGCGCCTAGCGCGCCCAACGCGGCGACGTAAACGAACATTATCAGATTGCCGATCAGCATCGCCGTCAAGGCCCGGCTAAAGCCCATGCCGAGCACGAGAATGGATCCTGTCATGGCGCCCGTGATAATCATGGGAAAGCCGATCCAAACCATGGTGACGGAAAATAGGCTTCTTCGCGCCGCCGCCGGCACTGGCCTATGTTCGTATTCTTCGCCGAGTACGTGATCGACTTCGGATTCGGCTATTTCTAGGGTTGCCTCAACTCTTTCTAGGGTTGAATTGTCGAATTTTGCTTTCGTCATGGCACAGTTCCTCCTCTGAAAATACATTCGCCTTCGGGCGGTTCCTCGGATCGCTTTTCATTTGATTTCATGGCGCGGGCGTCGGGCGCTTCCCGTCGCGGCGGCCGCACGAATTTGACGGACGAGGCCGACTATCGGTGAGCGGGCTCCGATACCTTGTTCGGCAAGCCCTCGATCGGGCATTCGTCCGTGCCGACGGTCGAGCGCGTCATGGCTTCGACCATCTCGCGAGTCGCCTCGGGATCGGAGACCCATTTGGAATAGAAGTCGTACGGGCATTCGGCGACGCCCTTGTCGCCCTCGCCCGAATTGATCTTGCCGGTATAGCCGCGGTGCAACAGCTTGAAGAGATGGTTCTCCGATTGCATGTGCTTACGGGCGTCGCGGATCAGCGACTTTGACAAGGCGGCGTATTGGATGCCGTTTTCTTCGGTGCCGCATTCGCCCAGCGTACGACCGTCGAAGCCGATGACGGACGAATGGCCGAAATAGGAATAGACCCCGTCGAAGCCCGACGCATTGGCGACAGCGACATAGCAATTGTTCGCCCAGGCCATCGCCTTGGCCATCAGGATCTGCTGCTCTTTGGCCGGGTACATGTAGCCTTGGCAGCGGATGATGAGTTCGGCGCCCTTCATCGCGCAGTCACGCCATATCTCAGGGTAATTGCCGTCGTCGCAGATGATCAGGCTCATCTTCATGCCCTTGGGGCCGTCCGAGACGTAAGTGCAATTGCCGGGATACCAGCCTTCGATCGGCACCCACGGCATGATCTTGCGGTATTTCTGGACGATCTCGCCCTTGTCGCTCATTAGGATCAAGGTGTTGTAGGGCGCTTTATGCGGGTGTTCTTCGTGTTTTTCGCCGGTGAGCGAAAAGACGCCCCAGACCTTGGCCTTGCGGCAAGCCTCGGCGAAGATTTCCGTTTCATCACCGGGAACCGAGGCGGCGGTGTCATACATTTCCTTGGAATCGTACATGATCCCATGCGTTGAATATTCAGGAAAAATCACCAGGTCCATGCCAGGCAGACCGGCCTTCATGCCGACGATCATTTCACCGATCTTGCGGGCGTTCGCCAAGACTTCCGCCTTGGTATGCATGCGCGGCATCTTGTAGTTGACCACCGCCACCCCGACGGTGTCCTTGCTGCTGGAAATATCACCGTGTAGCATTTTCGTCTCCTTTATGGTTTGGCAAAATTGATACTCTGGCCGTCTGTCCTAGACTGCTAGGTGGCGACGGACGAGCTCGTCACTGAGCTCCCTTACGCTTCCCGCGGCGACGACACGGCCCTTCTCCATCATGGCGAAGCGCTGGGCCGCCCGGCGTGCGAACGAAAGGTTCTGTTCGACCAGGACCACGGTCAGTCCGGCCTCACTGTTGAGGCGTTGGATAATGCGCTCGATCTCCTCAACCACGTTCGGCTGAATGCCCTCGGTAGGCTCATCCAAGAGCAGTACTTTGGGGTCGGCAGCGAGCGCTCGCGCGATGGCCAATTGCTGCTGTTGGCCGCCGGACAGGAGGCCGCCGGGCCGATCAAGATTGGCGAGCAGATAGGGAAACAAAACGCCCACGAGATCGGGGATCATCCGCCTGCCGTCGGGGCGCGCGAAGCTTCCCATCAGGATGTTCTCGCGGACTGAGAAGTCGGGGATGATTTCGCGCCCTTGCGGGACATAAGCGATCCCGGCGCGCGCACGGCGAAACGTCGGCTCCTCGCTGATGTCGCGGTCCTGAAGTCGGATTTCGCCTGTTGTCCGATCGGTCAGGCCCATCAGCGATTTCAGCAGCGTCGTCTTGCCGGTGCCGTTGCGCCCGAGCAGCGCCAGAATCTGCCCGTCTGGGATTTCGAGCGATACGCCATGCAAGACATGGCTGCGCCCGTAAAAGCTATCGACGTTGGCGAGCGACAGCATCAGTGGATTCCCTGCGAGCCGAGATAGGCGTCGCGGACCTTGGGATCATTTTCGATCGTGGTTATGTCGCCTTCGGCCAGGATCTTGCCCAAATGCATGACAGTGATCCGCTCGGCGATTTCGCGTACGAAAGCCATGTCGTGTTCGACGACGACGATCGTATGCTGACCCTTGAGGTCGCGAATGATCCGCGCCGTTTTCAAGGTCTCGTTCTGCGTCATGCCCGCGGTGGGCTCGTCCAGCAGCAGAAGTTTGGGATTCTGGACGATCAACATTCCGAGTTCGAGCCATTGGGTCTGGCCGTGGCTGAGATCGGCGGCCGCCAACCGGGCGTCGTCCGCGAGGCCGGTCAACTCCAGAACTTCATCGACCCGGGCGCGCTGCGCCTTGGCGAAACCGAGCCTGAGATTCGCGAGCACCGCGCGCGATTGGCAACTGGCCACCTCCAAATTGCGTCGCACTGTCAATTCCTTGAATACGCTGGGGATTTGAAATTTCCTCCCAACGCCCGCACGCGCGATCGCGTGCGGCTGCCAATGCGTGATCTCGGTGCCGTAGAGATGCACGCGTCCTTCCGTGCTGAGCGTCTTGCCGGAAACCAGGTCCATCAACGTCGTTTTGCCCGCGCCGTTGGCGCCCAACAAAACGCGCAACTCGCCTTCCTCGACGACCATCGAGACGCCATCCACGGCCTTCAGGCCGTAAAACTCGACACCGAGGCCATCGAGCGTGAGCGCCGCCTGCGCCATTACGCGCTCCTCTTTCCGGTGGCGGATACGGTGCGCTCGATGTCTCCCGCCGCGGACCGTTGCCTCGGGATCATCGGTTTCGACGTCAGATAGTCCGCAAACTGACTGGCCAGACCGGCCAAACCGCGCGGCATGAACAGTACGGAAAGGACAAAGATCAGGCCGATGATCGCCTTCCAGCTCTCCACCAGAGCCTGGGTTTCGCTCATCTTGGCCTCGGCCATATTGATCAGGATGGCGCCGATGCAAGAGCCAATCAGCGAACCCCGTCCACCCACCGCCGCCCAGACCACCATGGTGATCGAGAAGGAGAGATCCATGAAGGTCGGCGAGGCGAATTCCGCCACGTTGACGTAGAGCAAGCCGGCCAATCCTGCGATCGCTGCGGAAACGCAGAAGAAGAAGGTTTGGTACATCGGCACGTCGAAGCCGAGGTAGCGCGCGCGATTGCTGTCGTCGCGTGTCGCTTGCAGCACGAGACCCGCCCGCGTCTCGACCAAAAGGCGGGTCAACACCAGCACCAACGCGAGGGCGATCGCGACGACGTAATAGGTCAATTTGCTATAATTATCGAAAACCAGCTCGCCGATACTGAAAAATCCAAGATCCGTGAGCCCGTTGAAGCCATTTGTTATCGGCTGCGCGTCGATCACCAGCAGACGCACCAGCAGCACGAGCGCCAGCGTCATGATCGAAACGAACACGCCGGAAATTCGATTGCGAAACATGACGCTGCCGAGAATGGCCGCGACAAGGACGGGGGCGGCGATGGCCATGCCGAGGCCGAACCATTGCGACTGGAAGGGTATCCAGAGGAACGAGGCCTTGTTGATGCAGCAAAGGTTGGTCGTCGCGCCCGGCTCCGCGTTCCAAAGCATGAAATCGGGGACAGGCGTGTCGGAGCCTTGCTGCATGCTCGTGTTGCTGGCCAACTTCAGCGACATCGCCATCATGTAGGCGCCCAGGCCGAAGAACAGACCCTGGCCCAGATTGAGGATGCCGGCGTAGCCCCAGGAGAGCGAAATGGCCACGCCCAACATTCCGTAAGCGAGGTATTTGGCGATACGATTGAGCCAGAATTCGTCGAGAACCAGCGGGGCCACGAGAATGACTAGGATGAACACGACATAGGTCGCGGCGTCGAGGCGGGCCTTCGTGCTCATCGTCACCGCCCCTTGTACGAAAACAAGCCCTTGGGCTTGAGAACGATAATCAGGATCACGACGGCGAAGACGGCGGCGCGAGCAAGAATGTCGTTGGTGGCGGAGGCGACGAAGCCGTCGAGTTGCCCAAGCAAGCCGGCCGAAGCGATCGCTCCGAACAGGCTGCCCACGCCGCCGACCACGACAACGAGAAAGCCGTCGACAACCATCGGCGTGCCCATATCGGGAAACACGGTCTTAAAGCCCGACATCATGACGCCGGCTACGCCCGCGAGGCCACTGCCATAAGCGAAGGTAAGCGCGTTCACACGCCGCACATTGACGCCGCAGGCGGCGGCCATGGTCGGGTTGCGCATGATGGCGCGAACCTGCGCGCCAATCGGCAGGCGATACATGATAAACCAAGTCAGCGCGGCCAGGCTGAGCGTCACCAAGATGATGAAGCCGCGATAGGCGTTGATCTCGGCCCCGAGAATGACGACGGATCCGGTCAACCAAGCGGGAACTTCGACGTTCTGCAAGCCAGGCCCGAGCCCGCGAATGTGGACGCCAAATAGAGGCAGACCAAATTCCAGGCGCACCGCCTGCTGGATCAAGATCGCGATCCCCCATGTCGCCAACAAGGTGTCGAGCAGGCGCCGATAGAGGCCCCGAACGACGAACCTCTCGATCAAAAGGCCGAGCAGGGCTGTGATGAAGAAAGCGAGCGGGATCGCGGCGAGCAAACCCAGATGCAGCCAAATGCCGGCCATCACCGTGGTGTAGGCGCCGATCATCACCATTTCGCCATGCGCCATATTGATGACGCCCATGGCTCCATAGGTGATCGCCAACCCAAGCGCGACCAATAGCAGGATCGAACCCAGACTTAGACCAATGAAGATGATGCTGACCATCGCGCCGCCCGCTCAAGACATGGAATTCGGCCGCCGCGCAGTCGCGGCGGCCGCTTCCTTCGCTCAGCCCTTCAGCTTCTTGGGGTCGACGCCGCTAGGCGTGCAGAATAAATTCTGCTCGGTTTCGCCATAGGCGGCATACGGCAAAGGCATGATCGGAGCGGGATAGGCGTCGATGATCTTACCTTGTCCGTCCGCCTGCCATTGCGCGATGCGCGGCGTCAACCACGTGTGCAGATTTTGCGCCTCGACCTTCACCGCGCCGCCGGGCGAGTTGAACTCCTGGCCGCGCACGCCCTCGCGCACCGCGTCCGCAGTCGTCGCCTTGGCCTTCTCGACAGCCTGTTTCCACAGGTAGACCTGAAAATAGGCGCTGCACAGAGCGTGATGCGTAACCGCCTTGGGATCCTTAACGTAGGCGCGGTAGCGGGCTATGAAGTCCGTGTTTTCCGGCGTGTCGATCGCCTGGAAATAGGGGAACGAGGTATAGCTTCCCGCGGCATAGGCGGCGCCCATCGCGGCGATCTCGATCTCGGAAGTGACCGTCGCGCAAATCGGCAACTTATCGTGGGTGAGTCCCTGATTCTTGAACTCACGATAAAAGGCGACGACCGAGTCGCCCACGACGTTCGACAAGACCACGTCGCATCCCGAGTTCTTGATCTTGTTGACCATCGAACCCCATTCGGAATCGCCGAGTTCGAGATATTCGTCGGCAACCCATTTGCCGCCGTTCTTCTCGATAAGAATTTTGCACACCTTCGCCATTTCGCGCGGGTAGATGTAGTTCGAGCCGACGATGAAAAATGTCTTCTTGCCCAGGGTCTTGATGATCCACGGAATAAAATTCGACAATTGTTGGTTAGGCACAGCGCCGGTGTAGACTACGTTGCGCGAACATTCATAGCCCTCGTAATAGGTCGGATAGAAATACATTGCGTTGCGCTTTTCGAAGACCGGCAAGACAGCCTTGCGGCTCGCGGATGTGTAGGAACCAAACACGGTCGCGAGTTTGTCTTGTATGACGAGTTTGGAAGCCTTTTCGTTATAGATCTTTGGATCGGAAGCGCCGTCCTCGGAAATCGCACGGACTTGCTTGCCGAGCACACCGCCCTTGGCGTTGATTTCCGAGATCGCCATAAGCGTCGCGTCGGAAAGAGATTTTTCGATGATCGATAGACCACCGGTGAGTGAAAATAGGACGCCGACGTCAATCGTGTCTTCGGCGAAAGCGCGCTGTTCGAAAGCGATGGGCCCGGCGAGGGCGGCGCCCCCGGCGGCGGCGGTTGTCTTCAGAAAGGTGCGGCGATTCATGGACATTGCGGATCCTCTCCCAACGGAAATCAATTGTCTGTGCGAGGGCCCTTCGCGCGCGGCGCACAACCATTGCCCCGGCCAAAGCGGCGCGGAGCAAATAAGTCGCCTGAGGCCTAACCTCAGACCGCGATCATGAAAGGAGCGGCGCCGACACTCGTGTCGCCGAAAGAGCCATCAGAACGAATTCGAAGCGGTTCGATTTCGCCGTGACGCTGGGAGCCAACAATGCTGGTGGCTCGGACATGACCCGTGATCGAACTAGAGCGATCATGCGGATATGCAACAATGGATCATCAATTTTCGTGCCAGTCAAGTTGCCGGATGCGGCCGCGCGCATTAGGCGTGCCAAACGCGATGGATGATTAAATTTCGCGCAATAGCATTGAAAATGCGCAAAAGCGGGCGCAAAACTGTTCTATCGGCCTATCTGGTTTCGGCATGCGATTTGCAGCATGAGGTCGCATTACAAACGGCGCGGTTTGGTGATTCGAGCAAACCGCGCCAATCGAAATGCGCTCAAATTGGCTGGTTTCGCGTTCGGGCCGACGTGTGGGCCGCAAGAAAATTTATGGTTCGGATAGCGCTATCATAAATATCGCTATCACGGCCTTAAGCGGGGAGACGGGTGTGAGTATCGAGCGGAGAGATTCCGAGGCCCCCTGGCGGGTTGGGGTCCTATTTTCGAAAACGGGCTGCACCTCGGTTATTGAGGAGACGCAGCTTCATGGCACGCTGTTAGCGATCGAGGAGATAAACGCTTCTGGCGGAGTCAACGGTCGGGAGCTTTGTCCCGTTATCTACGACCCCTCGTCGGATACCGCCGCTTTCGCGCTCCTCGCGAAACGGCTAATGATCGAAGATCGCGTCACGACAATTTTCGGCTGCTACACCTCCTCGAGCCGCAAGGCGGTGATGCCGGTCGTCGAGCGGCTCAATGGCATGCTTTGGTACCCAACTCTTTACGAAGGTTTCGAATTTTCGCCCAACATCATTTATACAGGCGCCGCGCCCAATCAGAATTGCCTGGAACTATGCCAGTACCTGATCGAGAATTGCGGACGGCGTTTCTACTTCATCGGATCAGACTATATTTACCCGCGTGAGCTTAATCGTTTAATGCGCGAATTGTTGGTGGCAAACGGCGGGGTAGTCGCGGCCGAGCGCTACGTCGATTTGGCCGCTCGACGCTTGGATTTCGCTCCGGTCATGCAAGACATCCGTGAAGCCGGTGTCGATGTGATTTTCTCCACGGTCGTTGGCCGCGGCACGAGCTATTTGTATCAAGCCTATTCGGACGCCGGTCTCGACCCGCGCGCGCTGCCGATAGCCAGCCTGACGACGACCGAAGCCGAGATTCTCGATATGGGATCGGACGTCGGCGAAGGCCACATCACGGCCGCCTCCTATTTCGAAGGCGTTTCGAGCCAGGCCAACACGTCTTTCGTGTCGCGCTACAAGAAGCGGTTTGGCGAGGCGGAATCGACCAACGTCTGCGCAGAGGCCGCCTATTTCCAAGTTTTTTTGTTCGCGCAGGCGCTCGCGAGCACCAATTCGATGGCCTCCGACGTCCTACGGCACGTGGTGTTGGGATCGACTTTTGACGCGCCGCAAGGACGCGTCCGGATTAATCCGCAGACCGGCCATACGGATTTGTGGACGCGCATCGGCCGCGCCAACCGGCGCGGGCAGTTCGATCTCATCCGTCAATCCCCGGCGCCTGTACAAGCCAATCCCTTCTTGATTTGCGCGGGGCGGGCCTAGTGCTGGGCGCAGGTTCCGATCCGGACAAAATCGGCGACGGAGGGCCGCTTCGCAAAGGCGGCCAAGAGGCCAGAGCGATCGGCAAAGTCGCGCGCGAGCGACGAGCCGAACATGGCGATTCCGACAATATCCATGCCGTCGTGCTTAGCGAGCGCGACGAACAGGGAAACTTGCTCGTCCGCGAATTGCAACGACTGCGGGTGCGAGTGAGGACCGTCTGGCCCGCCCCGGACGTGCTCCCTTCCGACGCCGACGTGCTCTATTGCGAATATAACCGGGAGCTTCCCCGGAAATTGCCTTGGGCGCCCGGTGATTCGAAATCGGCGCTCGTCGTGATCTTGCCTTCGCACGAGCCGATTGATCCAGAGATACTCGAGCATGCAACCCCGGACGCCGTTCTCGCTCGACCTTTCTCGGCCAATGCGGTTGTCGCGAGCTTCGTCTTGGCGCGGAGCCAATTCCGCTACCAACAGCGGTTGCGCAGTAAGGTCGACCGCCTCGACGAGAACTTACGGGCGATGCGAGTCGTCGAGCGCGCCAAGGCTATTCTCATGTCAACGCGCGATATTTCCGGCGATGAAGCGTATAAGTTCATCAGAGGACAAGCGATGGATCGCCGTGTTTCCGTTGGCAGTCTCGCGGCGGCGATTGTCTCTTCATTTGAATTGCTAGGGCCGACTCTCAAATAGCAATTGTCGGCCTCTTGGATATCCATGTCCAGCCTGTATACCGCAACCATGTCTGGTCCTATGACTTTGTCGAGGACCGAGCCCATGACGGGAGGCCAAGTGTGAATAAGCGCCAATGCGGGGCCCCGGCCCAGCAGCGATCTAAGAGACTGATCTAACAGGCGAATGTAGCCGGCGCGCGGGGTCCCGATCGGCGCCGATCAGGACCCCGCCAAACTACCAGTTTGTTGTTTTATATCAGCCGCCTATACGGAACCCGGACCGGGGTTCCGGGACGGCGTCGATTTACATTCAGCTTTGCGAAGGCCATCTCGATCGGATTGAGGTCGGGACTGTAGGGCGGCAGAAACAGAACCCATGCGCCCCTGTCCCGGATGGCCTTTTCGGCGATCGGGCTCTTGTGAGCGGCCAGATTGTCCATGATGACGATGTCGCCTTTTTCAAGGGTCGGCGCGAGTTGTGTCAACGGCGGTGCAAAAGTGGACCACCGGGGCGGAGCGATTTAAGGCCAGGCGCGACGGAATGGGCGGCCGCGAGCGAAGCGCGCCCCTCATGGCGCCGTAGCGAGCGGCCCTCATAGGACACCGTGCGATGCTTCTCGGCGCCTGTCATTTCGTCGATGACGCCGCGGCGGACCATGTTAGCGGCCCGCAGTCAACTCAGGAATATCCGCGGTAACGGCTCGAACTCAAAATCCCGTGCTCGCCCGATCGATGCATCATCAGTCAATCCAGCGCGCGGTCGAGATGGGTATAGCCGCCGTCGACGAACAACCATTGACCGGTCGTGTGGCTCGCGCGATCCGAAAGCAGGAACAAGACCGTGTCGGCGATCTCTTCGGCCGTCGTCATGCGATGGCCGAAGGGGATCTTGCTTTCGATTTCGCGCCGGCGCGCCTCGGGGTCGGGAAAGGTCGTGAGCCACTTCGCATAAAGCGGCGTCATCACCTCGGCGGGAATGACTGCGTTGACTCGTATGCCGTCGTTGCGCAGCGCCGCGGCCCATTCGCGCGTCAACGCCAATTGTGCGCCTTTTGCAGCGCAATAGCCGCTCGTCGCGCCTTGGCCCGTAATGGCTGTTTTCGAGGAAATGTTGACGATCGCGCCGCGTGAGGCCCGCAGCGCATCGAGGCAATAATGCGCCATCGAGTAATAATGGATGAGATTGCGTCTGAGCGAGCCGACGAATGCGTCCGGCCCTGCTTCCAGGCCGATGCTGTCGTTGATGCCCGCATTGTTGACCAGGCCGTGGATCGCGCCGTGTTCGCGAAGCGTTTGCTCTACCGCGCGCTTGCATGCGTCGTCGTTGCTGAGCTCGACCTCGATCCGCTGGGCCTTGGGCTGTGCGGCGATGAGCGCGCGCTCGAAATCCGAAGTGAGCGCGGTGCGCGCGAAAACGACAGGAATCGCGCCTTCGCGCGCGAGCCCTAGGCTGATCGCGGCGCCGATGCCCGACCCTCCGCCGGTTACGATCACAATCTTGTCTTTGAGGGCCAGATCCATGGCGGTCGCCTTCCGAGTTGAGACGGTTGAGTTTGGCGAGAAAATTTTAACCTTCAGGCGATTCCGCTTCGTAGAGAAGACTCAATTTTGACATCCAGCGGCTGCAACGATTGTAGGTCATGGCGTTGTAACGCGGGGGCGAGGGTCGGCGCTGCAAGGGGTTCTCGGAGTTGGTTGGCGCGTTGCAGCCGAGCTATGGATGATTGGACGCGCAATGAGTCACGCGAATTCGGCTGTGTCGGCAATTACCCCGCTCCAAATGGCGATCATGGCCATCGGCAACGGTCCGGCGCCGCGAACTAAGCCGCTTTCAAGATCCGGAATCCCTCTATTTCCTTGACGATCGGCAAGCCTTTCCAGCGATCGCTGTCATGAAGGATAATCAAGCGATCCATATCGCCGCCAATTTCCCTGTTGATCCGGTCGATGGTCTTGAGCTGCTCCCAAACGCTGCCGACGCCGTTCGCTAGCGGCACATAGACCCCGTCGTGATTGTGGCCGCAAATATTGCGCCTGGCATAGATGCAGTCTCCCGAAATCACGAGTTTGCCTTTGACGCTATCGATCACGACGAACTGCTGTCCCAGAGTATGGCCCTCGCCGAGTCTTACGTGAATGCCGGGGATGAGATTGTCGACATCGCCATCGACGAGGTTCAGGCGATGTTCGACGGAGGCGTCGAAGGCGCTCCGGAGATTTTCCGGATTGATGATCTCCGTGAGGAATCCGAATTGAGGCGGCAGCGCCATCGCCTCGATCCAACTCAGCATTTCGCGTTTTTGCATGTGGATGCGGGCGTTCGGGAATTTTCCGATCGATCCCATGTGATCAAAATGAGCGTGGCTGATCACGATGTCCGTAACCTTCTCCGGCGTCACGTCCATCGCTGCAAGCATCTGCAGCGGCGAAATCCAATGCGGAATGCCGAACTTGACGCTCATAACCTCGCCGCCGCCCTCGCGCATGAAGCCCGTGTCGACCAGGACCGTTCTTTCGCCGTCGCGGGCGAGGATGAAGGAGAACGGCAGATCGACGACGCCGTCCGCATGCGCGCCGTGGACGAGACTCGCCAGCGGCTGGTCTTTCGATCGGGCGAACTCGACGACATGGACGGACCAATCCGATTTTACTGACGTCGTCATCAGTCGTTCCCCCTAACTCTCTGCAATGGACCGCCCGAGGCTTGAAAGCCCGACGGCGACAATCAGGATGGCGCCTTGCAAGACATATTGCGAGAAGGTCGGGGCGCCAAAAATGTTCAAGCCATTGAAGCCGAACGCAATGATGAGCGTCCCGATCAGCGTGCCGAAGATATGAAATTCGCCGTCGCGCAAAGTGGCCGATCCCAAGAAGACGGCGGCGAAGGCGGTCAGAAGATAGCTGTCGGCGGCGCTCGCGGTGCCGCTTCCAAGCCGCGAGGCGAGAAGAATGCCGGTAAGGGCTGCGCAAACGCCGGAGATGACGAATCCCAGGATCTTAATTCTGTCGACATCGATGCCCGAAAGGCGAGCGGCGGCCGGATTTCCGCCAACCGCCTGGATCTCCTGGCCTAGTGATGTCCTCTCGACCAGAAGCCACAGTGCGCCGAGCACGCACACCATGATGACGATATTGTTCGGAACGCCGAAAAGCCAGCGACCGAGAGAAATCTGAAGGAAAAACTCGGGAACGCCAGCCACGATTGGAACGCCCGCCGAATAGGCGAAAGCCAGACCCGTCAGGATTGTTCCGACGCCGAGCGTCGCAATCACCGAATTGACCCTGATTTTCGTGACGATGAGCCCATTGACCAATCCGATCAATCCGCCTGCGACGAGAACGATCACGATCGCGACCGGAATAGGCAGTTGGTTAGCGACGATCAATCCCGTAACCAGAATGCCGTGCAAGCTGGCGGCGAATCCGATTGAGAGATCGAGTTCTCCGACAACGACGGCCAACGTAAGGCCGGCGGCGATGATCATCGCGAGCGACGCTTGATTGAGCACGTTGACAAAATTGCCGGCGGTCGGAAACGCCCGCGGCGAGAGGATCGAGAAGGCGGCGACCATCGCGATCAAGCCGATGATGGTCCCGTAGCGCGCGAAAAAGCCGAGATACGCCTTGGCCCGGCGGGACAATCGGCAATTCGACGTGGCGATATCTGTCATTGGACTTCCTCCGCCGACTGCGGCGCTCCGGCGTAGCTCGCTTCGATGATCGCGTTGCGGGAAAGGGCGGCGCCGCCGAGTTCTTGCACGATAAGACCTTCCGCCATCACCAGCACGCGGTCGCAAAGATCCGGCAATTCCTCCGGTTCCGACGAGACGACGAGCACCGCCATGCCCTTGTCGGCGAAGTCGCGGATCAACTGGTGGATTTCGCCGCGGGCGCCGACGTCCACGCCGCGCGTCGGCTCGTCGAGGATCAGAACCTGCGGCGCCCGCAACAGCCAGCGCCCAAGCACGACCTTTTGCTGATTGCCGCCGCTCAGGCGTCCGACCGGCGTTTCGATGCTTTCCGCCTTGATCATGAGATCGCGAATGGTCGCCTTGCAGAGCGCTTCACGGCGCCCGTAATCGATCAAAGGCAAATGCGGGCTGCGGACGATGTTGGCGAGGTTCGAGATTTGCAGATTGAAGGCGACGCTTTTGGTCAGAATGAGACCTTCCGCTCGCCGCTCTTCAGGTACAAATCCAAGCCCCGCCTTGACTGCCTGACTAGGGCTTTTCGGCGCGAAGGGTTTGCCGTGTAGCGCCATCGCTCCGCTGTCGACTTTGTCCGCTCCGTAGATGAGCCGTATCAATTCGCTGCGGCCCGCCCCGACGAGACCGCCGATGCCCAGAACTTCGCCGCGACGAAGTTTGAAGCTGACGCCCTTGACTTTGGGAAGCCTTGTCAAGCCGGTGACTTTCAACGCCACATCGTCGCCGTTGAACGGCTTGCGCGCGTTTGCGGAGTTTTCGACCGCCCGCCCGACGATCGCCTCGACAAGCGCAGCGCGGCTCAGTTGGTGGCGCCCGATGCGCCTAACCGATTGTCCGTCGCGAAACACCGTCACAGCGTCGCACAGCGTCAGGATCTCATTCAATCGATGCGAAACGTAAAGGATAGCGACGCCGGAACGTGCGAGGTCCTGCACCATCGAGAATAGCTTTTCGCTTTCGCCCGTCGATAGCGACGCTGTTGGCTCGTCCATGACGATGAGGCGGGCCTTGCGCACAAGCGCGCGGCAAATGTTGATCAGCCAGTTTTCGGCTGTCGAGAGCCCTTTCACATTCGCGAACAGAGGCGCGACGATTCCGACGCGCCGCGCGATCGGCTCGACGTCGCGCGCGATGGCGCGCCAGTCGATCACGCCGAAGCGCGTCTTCTTCGGCACGCCGAGCATGATGTTCTGGATGACGTTCATCCCTGGGACGAATGCCAATTCCTGATGAATGAAGCTCATGCCCAATTCGGTGGCGTGATGCGGCGTAGGAACGCTGATCGCGGATCCGTCCAGCAGAACGCGACCCCGATCGGGTTGCGTCAAACCCGCGAGGATTCGGATCAGCGTCGACTTGCCCGCGCCATTTGCTCCCACGAGGCCATGGATCTCTCCGGCGCCGATGGAAAGCGAGACGCCTTTCAGAGCATGAACGCCGCCGTAGGATTTGGCGACGTCTTCTACGGCTAACAGCGGAGGCGCCGTCGGCGCCCCCGAAGTTTCCGGAGTCTCGAATGTCGACACGGAAGACTACCTGGATGGCTATTTGCCGACGGCGTCGGGGTGATCCTTGATGAACTGAGCCACATTGGCCTGCGTAATCAAGGTGGCGGCGACTTCGGCAGCCTTTGGAGTCCAGTTATCGCCGGCCGCTTTGATCTGCTTCAGCGCTTTCACCATCTGATAGCCCTCGGTGTAGCTGTCTTCCCACGCGGTCGCCGTCATATGTCCGTTCTTGATGTTCTCGATAGCCTGAGCGTTCCCATTGACGCCGTAGACTTTGACGTCATCGCGCGCTTGCTGGCGCAGTGCGCCGATTGCGCCGATAGCCGGATCGTCCCAGCAGCCCCAGATCGCAAGATTGCCCGCGCCGGCAGGGTGGGACGCGAGCCAGGCGTTGGCGTATTGCGCGCCGTCCTCGAAATAGCCGGGAATGCGAACCTCGTTCTTGGTGACCTTGATTCCCGGGCTCTTCGCGACGACCTGATCGAGAAGAACTTCACGGTTACGGCAGACCTCGCCGGTCCGATAGGCCAGCACCAGCAGTTCGCCCTTTCCGCCAAGATCCTTCACCATCTGCTCGATGACAGGCAGAGCAACGGGCGCGCCGGACCCGTTGGTCGCGGCGACCGAACCGCCCAGACCACCGCCCCACGTCACCACAGGGATCTTCGCGCTTTTGGCGGCGGCGAGGCCGGCTCCAATCGATGAATAGGGGAACACCATATCGACGATTGCGCCGGCGCCGCGCTGGGCGAAGTTTTGAATCGCGGCGTTCGCCTGATCGGCGTTGCCGGCGGCGTCGATGACCGACACGGTCCAGCCGTCTTCGTTCGCGGCGGCCGTAGCGCCGGTAATGTAGCGCACGTTGTTGGCTTCCGTGGCGGCGATGGACACGATTCCAAGCAAGGGCTTGTCCGCAGCATGCGCCAAGCCCGCGGCGAGCGTGCAGCCTACGGCGAGAAATCCGATCGTCAAGCGTCTCATCTTCTTCTCCCTTCGTGGTGCGCTTTCTGCGCGCTCGATCAGCGAATGTGAGCTAATCGTTTCGCTAGCATTGACGATCCTGGCCTCACTGGCAAGCGCACTTTCTCATAAATCTGAGAATATTAGGCTAGACAGGGTGCGACACTTCGCGCAGAGTTGGCGAAACGATTAGCTGGGTGTTCAGTGGCAACCATTAAAGATGTCGCGCGGGCCGCTGGCGTATCGACCGCGACGGTCTCCGCCGTAATCAACGAAACCGCCTACGTCAGCGCGCAACTGCGTAAGCGCGTGTTGGCGGCGATCGACGAACTGAACTACGCCCCGATGCATGCCGCCCAAAATCTGAAGAGCGGGCGCAGCCAGCTCATCGCGCTCGTCGTCGCCGACCTCGCCAATCCGTTCTTCGCCCGGATCGTCTGCGCCGCGGAGGCGGCGGTCGCCGCCTGGGGCTATTCTCTGGTCGTCTTCAACAGCGACGAGAAGCCGGATAACGAGAGGCGAATCTTCTCGCGCATTCGTACGCTGTCCTGCGACGGCGTCGTTCTCGTTCCCGTCGGCGCCGCGGTCCGCCGCGATCAGCGCGATTTCGGGGGCAGCGCTATGCCGATGGTGCTGTTCGGCCGCATCGTCGACGACGATCGGTCCGACACGGTGACGATCGACAACGTTTCCGCCGCCAGGCAGGTCACCAGCTACCTGCTCGATCTCGGGCATCAGCGCATCGGGACGATTACCGGACCGTTGCATCTCACGACCGGTCGTGGTCGCCTAGACGGGCTGATGCAGGCCATGCAGGCGCGAGGCTTGGCGCCTCAACCCGGGCATGTCCGATGCGGCGAATTCCGCGAGGAGGTCGCGTATTCGATCGCACGCGAGATCTTGGAGCGCGCGGACCGGCCGAGCGCGCTTTATGTCGCGAACGGCGTCATGGCCCTCGGCGTCATGCGCGCCATCGCCGATCTCGGCCTCAAATGTCCAGAGGACATTTCGATCGCGTCCACCGACACGATTCCGGGCATCGCAGGACTGAAGCCCCGCCTCACTCGCACCGAGCACCCGGTGACCGATATGACGAACGAGGCGCTACGGCTTCTGGTCGATCGCATCAGCCGCGGCAATGATCTGCCCCCGCGCAACGTCGTGTTCGAGCCGGCGCTCGTTCTCGGCGAAAGTTGCGGGCCACGCAATCGGTGAGTGATTGCGGGGGTTGGAGCCGCGCAATTCATCACGTTTCAAGCTGCATCGAGTCTGCGATGATCAACACATTGTAGCCCTTCTCCGTCAGGCGTAAAGCGCTGACCGAACCGCCGAAACCGCTGCCGATAATGGCATAATTGTAGGTCGCGTCGAAATCGATGGGGCGATCAATTCAACCTCGGATAATTCGTGATTTGCCGAATGCAATTCCCAGGATTGCGGAAAATGGCCGAGGACGAAGCCCTTTTCCTTGAGCTGTCGCTCCAGCGCCGGGCCGCGCGTTCCGGCGCCGAAAGTGGCGATCTGACTTTCCTCGTCCAGCGCCAGCAGGCGATCCATGCGCTCCAGCGACAGCGTCAGCACGGCGCGTCGGACGGCGGGACATTGACATGCCCGGCCACCGATGTGCCGCCGCCATAAATGATGACGAGGTAGCTCTGGCCATAGGCCCAGTGCAGCACTTCACGCGCTTCATCGCTGGTCGTCGGCAGCGCCACGCCATCCGGGAAACGCCCGAAGCTTCCCAAGCGCATGGCGAGCCAATCGGGAAAACTCTGGCCGCGCGCATGGCGAATGCGCGTCTCGGCGTCGGTCGACACCAAAGGATGCGGCGGCAAACGCGATGGCGGCGTCTGGGCGATTACCGAAGCCAGACTGGCGTCGGGCAACCGCGCGCCGGCCCCGTTCAACGCCTGATTTAGAAACGCCAAGGCCTTCGGCTTCAACGGAAAGTCCGTTTGTTCGCGGCCGCATCCGTTCCATCGGCGCGGGCCGTCTCCAAGTCCTTGGGTCATTACCCGCCGTTCCTCCCCGCTATCAGCGCCGGCAAGCGACGGGAGCGCTCAAGTTACGGCCAATAGTCCTTGTTTGATAGACGGCCCAGTCCAATTCGAACTCACCGAGCAGACCCGTGCGTCTGTTCAGGACCGGCTCAAGGTCCTTTCCGCCCGGAACGGACGGTGTCTCTTTCCGTGCCGCGCCAAGATCGGCCGGGACGCGCAATTGAAAGCGCCAGGATCCCCCACGCCGGACGAGCTGGCGACGGCTGGGCCTCGGACCGGATTTTGCTGAGAAAGTGGGCGCCAAGCTGAGTTCCCTCATGGGTACGGCGCGCCCTTCGCCTCCGGCTCGCGCCCTTGGCGTCGCGGCGTCCATTGGAGCATGGCGGAAGAATCCGTCGTGCGCGACTATCCGGCAAGCGCTCTCGTCATCTTCGATCCGCCCGCCGCCTTGGTCGGCGATCGACAATTTCGAAAGCCCAGGCGAGGAAGAGCACGGAATTCGTCAAGCAACGGCCTCGCTGCCCCGGGCACAGTCGCGGGCAACCGTCGCGGGCGCGATCATCAACGTCGAACGGCGGCTATACCTTGTTTCGGTAACACCCATCGGTTTCGGTAACACGTTCGCCGCAAATTCTCTCGATTTTTCAAACGATTGGCGCGCCCGAAGAGATTCGAACTCCTGACCCCCAAATTCGTAGTCTGGTGCTCTATCCAGCTGAGCTACGGGCGCGCAAGCCTTCGCGACGGGAGAGCCCTCCCGTGCGGCAGAGGCGCCGTCTAAACGTTTTTGCCGGCGCAGGCAAGAGGCGAGTTGGATTTGCGGCCTTGCCTGCGCCGCTCGGCGCGGCTAATCCAGAGGCCCGTGCCCCATCCTCGCCCCATCGCTTTTCTCAACGCCCGCCTGATCGATCCCGCGGAGATGCGCGAATCGCGCGGCGGCGCGCTCGTCGTCGACGGCCGCATCGCGGCGCTCGGCCCGGCGGTGACGCGCGAATCGGTCCCCGCCGACGCGCGGCTCGTCGATTGCCAAGGCGACGTCGTCGCGCCGGGGCTCATCGACATGCGCGCGTTCATCGGCGAGCCCGGCGCCGAGCATCGCGAGACGATCGCCAGCGCGAGCGCCGCCGCGGCGGCGGGCGGCGTGACGACGCTGGTCGCGCGCCCGGACACCAATCCGCCGGTCGACGATCCCGCCGTCGTCGATTTCATCCTGCGGCGCGCGCGCGCCACCGCCAAGGTCCGGGTGCTGCCGTCCGCCGCTTTGACCAAGGGCCTCGAGGGGCGCGAGATCGCCGAGATCGGACTGCTCGCCGAAGCCGGCGCCGTCGCCTTTTCCGACGGTCCCCACAGCATCGCCAATGCGCAGACGATGCGGCGCGCGCTGACCTACGCCCGCGATTTCGGCGCGCTCGTCATGCACGTTTGCGAGGATCGCGATCTTCACGGCGACGGGGTGATGGCGGAGGGCGAGCGCGCGAGCCGGCTCGGCCTCACCGGAATTCCGCGCGAGGCGGAAACGATCGTGCTCGAGCGCGATCTTCGCCTCGTCGCGCTGACCGGCGCGCGCTATCACGCGGTCTTCGTTTCCAACCGGCTCTCGCTCGAAGCGATCGCGCTCGCGCAGCGAGCGGAACTGCCGGTCAGTTGCGGCGTCTCGATCAATCATCTCACGCTCAACGAGAACGACGTCGGCGACTACCGCACCTTTCTCAAATTGAACCCGCCGCTTCGCGGCGAGGACGAGCGCCTCGCCCTCGTCGAGGCCGTGAACGCCGGCCTCGTCGACGTGATCGTTTCCGACCACGACCCGCAGGACGTCGAGACCAAGCGGCTGCCGTTCGCCGAGGCGGCGGCGGGCGCGATCGGCGTCGAGACGATGCTCGCGGCGAGCCTGCGTCTCGTTTCGGCGGGCCTCATCGGCCTGCCTCGCCTGCTCCGCGCGATGACGACCCGGCCGGCGGAAATCCTCGGGCTTCCCGGCGGCCGCCTCACGCTGGGCGCACCGGCCGACCTGGTGCGTTTCGATCCCGAGGCGCCGTTCGTGCTCGATCCGGCGACGCTGCACTCGCGTTGCCGCAACACGCCCTTCGACCAGGCCCGGCTCGAAGGGCAGGTCAAGATGACGCTGGTTGCGGGAAGGGTCGCGCACGAATAGGCTCCGGCCCGGTTTCGTCGTTCCCTCAGGCGATCGCTGCGCATGGCGTTTTCCCCCAATGATTTTGTCGCCCTCGGACTCGGCTACCTCCTGGGCTCGATCCCGTTCGGCCTGATTTTAACGCGCCTGGCCGGGACGGCGGATTTGCGCGCGATCGGTTCGGGCAATATCGGCGCGACCAATGTGCTGCGCACGGGCCGCAAGGATCTGGCCGCCGCGACGCTCGTTCTCGACGCGCTCAAGGCGACGCTCGCAGTCGTGCTCGCGGCGGTTCTGTTCCACGGGCCCATGTCGCCGGTCGCGGGCGCGGCGGGCGCGTTTTTCGGCCATCTCTATCCCGTCTGGCTCCGCTTTCGCGGCGGCAAGGGCGTCGCGACGTTTCTCGGCGCCCTGATCGGCGTCTTCTGGCCCGCGGCGATCGTCTTCGCGCTGGTTTGGCTCGCGACGGCCGCCTTGACCCGCTATTCCTCGGCCGCGGCGCTTGCGGCGAGCGTCGCGGCGGCGCTGGCGACTCTGGCGACGGGAAAGAGCGAGGTGGCCACCGTTTTCGGCGCGCTCACGGCGCTGCTGTGGATCAGGCACGGCGCCAATATCGGCCGCTTGATCGCGGGAACGGAAACGAAAATCGGGCGGAAGGGCTGAGCCTTGAGCAAAAGTCCGAACGGCGCCCGCCTCACCGACGACGAACGGTTCGACTGGCTTCGGCTCATTCGCTCGGAAAACGTCGGCCCCCGCACTTTTTTCGCGCTCATGAGAAAATTCGGCGCCGCCGGCGCGGCGCTCGAGGCCCTGCCGGATCTGGCGCGCCGCGGCGGCGCGTCGCGGCCGATCCGCATCGCGAGCGCTGACGAGGTCGAGCGGGAGTTCGCCCTCGCGCTGAAGATGGGCGTGCGCTTCGTCGCGCTCGGCGAACCGGAATATCCGCCGGCGTTGCGCCAGATCGATTCGGCGCCTCCCGTCCTCGCCTTGCGGGGACGCGAGGAGGCGATGCAGCAGCCCGCCATCGCGATCGTCGGTTCGCGCAACGCCTCGGCGGCGGGCCTGACCTTCGCCGATCGGCTGGCGCGCGGCCTCGGCCAGGCCGGCTATGTCATCGTCTCCGGGCTCGCGCGCGGCGTCGACCAGCGCGCCCATGTCGCCGCGCTCGAAACCGGCACGATCGGCGTGCTGGCGGGCGGTCACGCGCGGCCCTATCCGCCCGAGGCGGTCGCCTTGCTTCCGCGCATCGCCGAATTCGGCGCGATCGTCTCGGAAATGCCGATCGAATGGGAGCCGCGCGGCCGCGACTTTCCGCGCCGCAACCGGCTCGTTTCCGGCCTGTCGCTCGGCACGGTGGTCGTCGAGGCGGCGCGGGGATCGGGATCGCTGATCACGGCCAAAATCGCCGCCGAGCAGAACCGCGAAGTCTTTGCGGCGCCGGGCTCGCCGCTCGATCCGCGCGCGGAGGGGACGAACGATCTCCTGCGCGAGGGCGCCATTCTTTGCGCGCGGGCCGAGGACGTGCTCGCCGTCGTCGATCCCATTCGCGCGCGCGATCCGTTTTCGCGCTTCGAGGAAGCCGGGCGCGACGCGGGCAAATCGGCGTGGAGCGAGGCGCCGCTGTTCGGCGTCGATCTGGAGGCGGCGCCCTGCGGGCGTGCGGGCGACGAAGGCGACGAGGCGTCGATGCGGGACATCGACCTCGAGGCCGATTCACAGGCGGCCCGTCGGCGCATCGAAGCTCTGCTCGGCCCCGCGCCGGTTTCGATCGACGATCTCGCGCGCGCCGCGGAAGTCCCGGTGCGCGACATTCGCACCGCGCTCATCGAACTGGAACTTGCCGGGCGTGTGGAATATTACGGCGGCAATCGCGTCGCTCTGGCCGCGCCGAGCGCGGATGCTTAACCTCGGGCGAGGGAAACGTCTTCGCAGCGCGCGTGAATCTCGATGGAGCTCCGCTTTGTCGTGTCGGGCCGGAAACGACGCCGGCATCGGCCTTTCTCGCTGTCTTCTTACGCCAATCCCGGCCCGTCCGGCCTCGACAGCGCCATCGAAGCGACGGCCGCGCGCGCCGAGCTTTCGCTCTCCGCCCGCGCCATCGCGAGAAAGTAAGCGAGTAGATCGAGATTGGCGGCGATCGCCATCGATTCCAGTTGGCCGGTCATGTCGGCGATATAGCGCGCGACCTCCGCGCCCCGGCTCGCCGTCTGATCGAGGCTGGGCGAAGGCGGATCGGCGACAGAACGGCGCCGGTCCTCATTGTGGCGCTTTGCGCCCCTCGAATAAACGACCATCGCATGCCCCCAGCGCGCCACAACGCGGAAATGAAGAGACCTCCCAATGCGCGCATAAAGTGTAGCCGCGGTCGCTTCGACTTACAAGCCGGTAAGTTTCATCATTCAACGAAATGTCCGATGCGGCGTCAACGGGGGGAATCATCCGTCCGGCGCGCGCGCGCCATCAGCGCGAGCCGGTCGAGCGCGCCTTGCAGGATATAGGCCGCCGCCATCCGATCGACGACCTCGGCGCGGCGCGCGCGCGAAACATCGTTGGCGATCAGCGCGCGATTGACCGCGGCGGTCGACAGGCGCTCGTCCCAGAAGGCGACCGGCGTCGGATCGACCCGCGCGAAATTGCGGGCGAAAGCGCGCGTCGCCTGGACGCGCGGACCTTCGCTTCCGTCCATGTTGAGCGGCAAGCCGAGAATCAGCGCGAAAACTTCGAACTTGCGGATTTGCGCGCTCAGCGCATGCGCGTCGCGCGAGAATTGCGTGCGCGCGAGGGTGACGAGCGGCGTCGCGATGCGCCGCTCGACGTCGGAGAGCGCGAGACCGATCGTCTTGGTTCCCAGATCGACGCCGATCAGCCGCGCCTTGGCGGGCAGCATCGCGGCGAGGTCTTCGAGCGTAAGCGCGGCAGGGGACATAGGCGCGAGCGCTAGCACGCCGCGCCGCGCGTTGCCACGGCGAAGCGCGCGATGCTATAGGGCGCGCTTCCGAAAGGCGCGAGCGCAGGAGTCGTCATGTCCGTGGATCAGGCCGCCGTCCGCCGCATCGCACGGCTCGCGCGCATCGCCGTGACCGACGCGGAGGTTCCGCATCTGCAGAACGAGATCAACGCCATCCTCGCCTTCGTCGAGGAATTGAGCGCCGTGGACGTCTCCGGCGTCGAACCGATGACGTCGGTCATCCCGATGAAACTGCCGATGCGCGAGGACATCGTGACCGACGGAGAGATCGAGCCGTTGATCCTGGCCAACGCGCCGCTCGCCGAAGACGGATTCTTCGTCGTGCCCAAGGTTATTGAATGACCAGCCCCGCCGCTTTTCACTTCGTTTGAGATGGAAACCGACTTGACCGAACCCACCTCCCTGACGCTCGCCGAGGCCCGCGACGCGCTGCGATCGCGCCGGCTTTCGAGCGTCGAATTGACCCAGGCGCATTTGCGCGCGATCGAGCGCGCCAAGGGTCTCAACGCCTATGTCGCGACGACCCCGGAGCGGGCGCTGGAAATGGCTCGGGCGAGCGACGCGCGCCTTGCCGGGGGCGCGGCCGGCCCGCTCGAAGGCCTGCCGATCGGCATCAAGGATCTCTATGCGACCCAGGGCGTGCACACGCAGGCGTGCAGCCACATCCTCGACCGCTTCAAGCCGCCCTACGAATCGACCGTCACGGCGCATCTCTGGCGCGATGGCGCGGTGATGCTTGGCAAGTTGAACATGGACGAGTTCGCGATGGGCTCGTCAAACGAAACCTCCTACTACGGCCCGGTGGCTTCGCCTTGGCTGCCGCCGAACTGGAGCGTCGAGAAGGCGCGCGCGGCGCTCGCCGGAGACAAGCGCGGCCTCTTGACGCCGGGCGGTTCGTCGGGCGGCTCGGCGGCCGCAGTCGCCGCCCGCCTGTGCTTGGCTGCGACGGCGAGCGACACCGGCGGCTCGATCCGCCAGCCCGCCGCGTTCACCGGAACGGCCGGGATCAAGCCGACCTATGGGCGCTGCTCGCGCTATGGCATGGTCGCCTTCGCCTCTTCGCTCGACCAGGCCGGACCGATCGCCCGCACCGTGCGGGACTGCGCGATCATGCTGCGCTCGATGGCGGGCGCCGACCCCAGGGATTCCACCTGCGCGGATGCGCCGGTTCCCGACTACGAGGAGGCGGTCGGGCGCTCGGTGAAGGGGCTGACGATCGGCATTCCCCGCGAATATCGCCTCGAGGGCATGAACGCCGAGATCGAGGCGCTATGGCGGCGCGGCGCGGATTGGCTGCGCGCGTCGGGCGCGACAGTCGTCGACGTTTCGCTGCCCAACACGCGCCACGCCTTGCCCGCCTACTACATCGTCGCGCCGGCCGAAGCCTCGAGCAATCTGGCGCGCTACGACGGCGTTCGCTATGGGCTGCGCGAAGCCGGCGCCGACATGGTCGAACTCTACGAAAACACGCGAGCCAAGGGGTTCGGCGCGGAAGTGCGCCGCCGCCTGATGATCGGCACCTATGTCTTGTCCGCCGGCTATTACGACGCCTATTACGTGCGCGCCCAGAAAATCCGCACCCTGATCAAGCGCGACTTCGAGACCGTCTTCGCCGGCGGCGTCGACGCGATCCTGACGCCGGCGACGCCTTCGCCCGCCTTCGGCATCGGCGAGAAAGGCTCGGCGGACCCGGTCGAAATGTATCTCAACGACGTGTTCACCGTGACGGTCAACATGGCGGGTCTGCCGGGGCTCGTCGCTCCCGCGGGCTTGTCCGCGGAGGGGCTGCCGCTGGGGTTGCAAGTCATCGGCCGGCCTTTCGACGAAGAAACGCTCTTCACGCTCGGTCACGCGATCGAACAATCGGCGGGGAGCGCGCGCGCGCCAGAGGCCTGGTGGGCCTAACGGAGCGCCATCGGCTCCGAAGGCGATCGTAAGATTGGGAAACGGAACATGTCGGCGACAGCGACGAATTCGAAGCTCATCAGCGGCGCGACGGGAGACTGGGAAGTCATCGTCGGTCTGGAGGTTCACGCGCAGGTTAATTCGCGCGCCAAGCTCTTCTCGGGGGCTTCCACCGCCTTCGGCGGCGCGCCCAACACGCATGTGTCGCTGGTCGACGCCGCCATGCCCGGCATGCTTCCGGTCATCAACCGCGAATGCGTCGCCCAGGCGGTGCGCACCGGGCTCGGGCTCAAGGCGAGGATCAACCTCCGCTCAACATTCGACCGCAAGAACTACTTCTATCCCGACCTGCCGCAGGGCTATCAGATTTCCCAGTACAAGAACCCGATCGTCGGCGAGGGCGAGATCCAGGTCGATCTGACGCCCGATCATTCGATCACGGTCGGCATCGAGCGCTTGCATCTCGAGCAGGACGCCGGCAAGTCGCTCCACGATCAGTCGCCGACGATGAGCTTCGTCGATCTCAACCGCTCCGGCGTCGCGCTGATGGAGATCGTCTCCAAGCCCGACATGCGCTCGGCAGACGAAGCCAAGGCCTATGTGAGCAAGCTGCGCACGATCCTGCGCTACATCGGTTCGTGCGACGGCGACATGGAGAAGGGCAACCTGCGCGCCGACGTCAACGTCTCGGTGCGCCGTCCAGGAGAGCCGCTCGGCACGCGTTGCGAAATCAAGAACGTCAACTCGATCCGCTTCATCGGCCAGGCGATCGAGGTCGAGGCGCGCCGCCAGATCGCGATTCTCGAGGACGGCGGCGCGATCGACCAGGAGACGCGCCTGTTCGACCCCGCCCGCGGCGAGACGCGCTCGATGCGCTCCAAGGAGGAGGCGCACGACTACCGCTATTTCCCCGACCCCGATCTGCTGCC
Organism: uncultured Alphaproteobacteria bacterium; assembly: GCA_963842835.1. Lineage (GTDB taxonomy): Bacteria > Pseudomonadota > Alphaproteobacteria > Rhizobiales > Beijerinckiaceae > Roseiarcus. Next base: position 427,279 of record CAWJIB010000007.1, read on the forward strand.
GCTCGAACTCGACGAGGCGTATGTCGACGCGCTCGCCGCATATCTGCCGGAACTGCCCGACGCCAAGAAGGCGCGGTTCATGGCCGATTACGGGCTCTCGCCCTATGACGCGACGATCCTCGTCGCGGACAAGGAGACCGCCGATTTCTTCGAGGAAGCCGTCACGCACGGCGGCGCGCGGCGCGACGCCAAGGCCGTCGCCAATTGGATCATGGGCGATCTGTCCGCCTATGCGAACGCGCAAAACCTGGCGGTCGCCGAGGCCGGATTGAGCAGCGGCGCGCTCGCGAGCCTCGTCGACCTCATCGGCGAAGGCGTCATTTCCGGCAAGATCGCGAAGGACGTTCTCACGATGCTGCTCGGGCCGGACAAGGGCGCCGATCCGCGCGCGCTCGTCGAGGCGCGCGGCCTTCGCCAGGTCACCGACGCAAGCGCGATCGAGCGCGCGGTCGATGCCGTCGTCACCGCCAATCCGGACAAGGCCGAGCAGGCCAAGGCGAAGCCCGGCATGCTCGGATGGTTCGTCGGACAGGTGATGAAAACGACCGGCGGCAAAGCCAATCCGCAAGCCGTCAGCGATGCGTTGAAGGCGCAACTCGGCCTTTGATTGGGCCGCGATGATTCGGGCGAATCAGCTGATTCGCAACGAATCGCAGCGCGCATGAGCGCAAACTTGGCGCGCGCGCGACAAAAATATGTCGTTTGTCTCCAAGAAAAATTCGATTGCGATTTGCAATCGCCATGCATCATTTTGGAACGCGGCGCCGACGACGCGCTCGCGCCGCGGCGTTGCGCGAAGCATGCGCCGCGCCGCGCGCGCCGCACCTCCGCGCGCTGCGCGCCACAATCGACGATTCCCGGACTCACCTGCAAAACAAGGCGTCACCGTGAATGCGAGCTGTCGGATCGCGGCCGTGGCGCGCGTGCGGCGCTTTGGCGCGCGATGAATGAGGCCGCGCCGGCGGCGCCGCTTCGCTCCGCTTTCGCGCGCCGCGCCAAGCAACTCCCGCGCGCGCGATAATTCGATAGACCTCGACGCCAAGGCGCGCGAGTCGCTGTGGCTTCGCTTGCTCTGCGAGAAAACGAAGATAATTTCGTCAATGCTTTTCTTTCGCGCGAAAAGCACGCGCGAGGGAAACGATCCAGAGGGACGCAACACAATGGCGAAAGCTGCTGCTAAGAAGTCGGCGTCGAAAGCCGCCGCGAGAAAGACCGTGAGGAAGACCGCCGCGAAAAAGGCGACCAAGAAAACCGCCGCCAAGAAGGGCGCGCGCAAAGTGGTGGCGAAGAAGGCCACGCGCAAAGCCGCGGTGAAGAAGGGCGCCAGAAAGGCCGCCCCGAAGAAGACCGCCAGGAAAGCCGCGCCGAAGAAGGCCGCCAGGAAAGCCGCGCCGAAGAAGGCCGCCGCCAAGCGCGCGCCGGTCAAGCGCAAAAAAGTCGCGCCCGCTCCGGCCGCTCCGACCGAGACGCCGCCCGCCACCTGAGGCGGTCGCTTTCGGCAAGTAACGGCTGATCAAACTCGGCGCGCGGCGTTTTCGCCCTGTCTGATCAGCCTGCTCGCCGAGCGGATCTTCCCCTCGTCGAGGCTGGATCGGGCCGACGAGACGCCTAAGGCGATCCGACGCAGCGGTCGTCGGCTGCTGCGCAGAGGCGGACGCGGGCGCGCCGCCGCCACAATCCCACTAGCGATGAATTCGACGGGACCGCGGCGAGGAAGGGCGCCTCGCCGGGAAAGTCTTTGCGCCCTGTCAGTCCGGCGCTACCATGGCGATGTCGACGGGCGGTCGTCTCATCCGACGCGAAGCCCGCCCGTTCGAAGGCGCTAACCGACGAGGCGATCGGCCATGACCCAGGATCCCATTCAGCTCTATTATTGGCCGACGCCGAACGGCTGGAAAATATCGATCATGCTCGAAGAGTGCGCCCTGCCCTACGCGCTCAACATGGTCGACATCGGCGCCGGCGCGCAGTTCGAGCCGGCCTTTCTCGCCATCTCGCCGAACAATCGCATCCCCGCCATCGTCGATCCGAACGGCCCGGACGGCGCGCCGATCTCGGTGTTCGAATCCGGCGCCATCCTGCAATATCTGGCGCGCAAGACCGGGCGCTTCGGCGGCGAAACTGAGCGCCAACGCGTCGCCGTCTCCGAGTGGCTGTTCTGGCAGGTCGGCGGGCTCGGCCCCATGGCGGGGCAAGCCAACCACTTTCGCATTTACGCGAAGGAGAAGATCCCGTACGCGATCCAGCGCTACACCGACGAAGTCAATCGGCTCTTCGGCGTGATGAATCGGCGCCTCGAACACAATGAATATCTCGCTGGCGCCTATTCGATCGCCGACATGGCCTGCGTCGGCTGGACGAAAGGTTGGGAGCGCATGGGACAGGACATCGCCGCTTTCCCGCATCTCAAGCGCTGGCTCGACGCGGTGCTGGCGCGGCCGGCCGTCCAACGCGGCATCGCGCTGGACGTCCCGGAACGGCGCAGGTCCAATCTCGCCACCGACGAGGAGGCGCGCAAGGTCCTGTTCGGCCAGCGCGCGCGCTGAGGCGGCCAAGCGCGGCTCTTGCAATAGCGGGAACCGTCGGGCATATGTCCGGCAGCGGCATGCCATGGCGCACGCGGAGATGTGGCCGAGAGGCTGAAGGCGGCGGTTTGCTAAACCGTTATAGGGTTGTAAAGCCCTATCGAGGGTTCGAATCCCTCCGTCTCCGCCATCCTGCTTCGCGCTACGCGCTTCGCAGGATTGGCGCCGAGCCAAGGCGCCATGTCGGTATAACCTCCGATCTCAAAAGACGCCTTTCGGAGCACAATGCCGGAAAGTCTCCACATACCTCGAAGTTCATGCCTTGGCGGCTCATAACCTACGTCGCATTCTCCGACGAACTCAAAGCCGCGGAATTTGAGCTATATCTGAAATCCGGCTCCGGGCACGCTTTCGCAAAAAGGCGCTTGTGGTGAGCGTCGTGAGATTCTGCCCGGCGCGGTAGGCGAGAGGCGTAGCCGATTTGTCGGCGGCGTGCGCGCTTGATGGCGTCGCCCCCGCCCGCCCTTAACCCGAAATTATCGCGCCTTTGCCAAGCTCAAGCGCATGTCGTTCGCGCTTCCGCTCGCCTCCGATCCCTCGAACGCGACGCGCGCGGCCTCGCGCCCGGCCGAGGCCGCGCCGCTGCTCATCGCGCTCGCGGTCTTCGCGCTCGCCGCCTTCTCGCCGGCGGCGCTCAACGACGGCGACACCTGGTCGCATCTGGCGACCGGAGAATGGATTCTCCAGCATGGCGCGGTTCCGCGCGCTGACCCCTTCTCCTTCACTTTCGCCGGCGCGCCGTGGACGGCGCACGAATGGCTCTCGGAGCTTCTCTTCGCCCTCGCCTTCCGCGCCGCCGGATGGAGCGGCGTCGTGCTGCTGACGGGGGCGGCGGCAGGCGCCGCCACGTTCGTCATGGCGAACCGCGCGGCGCGCGACCTCACCGGAATCGCCCTTCTCATCGTTGCGGCGCTGGGCGCGAGCCTCATCGCGCCGGGCCTGCTCGCGCGCCCGCACATCCTCGCCCTGCCCGTCCTCGCGCTGTGGGGGTCCGGCCTGTTGGCGGCGCGCGAACGCGCGCGGGCGCCTTCGCTTTGGCTTGCGCCGCTGATGACGGTCTGGGCCAATCTGCACGGCGGCTTCGCCTTCGGCCTCGCGTTGATCGCGCCCTTCGCGCTCGAGGCGTGGCTCGCGGCGCCGCGCGAGGGCCGCCTCGCCGTCGCTCGAAGCTGGGGCCTGTTCGCGTTTCTGAGCCTCGGCGCGGCGCTGCTGACGCCGTCCGGCGTCGAGGGGCTCATGTTCCCGCTCAAGCTCGTCGGCGTCGAGCATCTCAGCAATATCGGCGAATGGCGCCCGGAGAATTTCGCCCATCCCGGGGCGATGGAGATCGCGCTGCTGGCGCTGATCGCCTTGGCGCTGACGCGGCCCGTGGCCGTTCCGCTGGTGCGCGCGGCGCTCGTGGTCGGGCTGATCCATATGTCGTTGCAGCACGCGCGCCACGAAACGCTGCTCGCGATCCTCGCGCCGATGCTGCTCGCTGAGCCGATCGCCCGCGCGCTCGGCGCGCCGTCGGCCGCGCCCCCGCCGCGCTTCGCGCGCACGCCGCTCCTCGCCGCGGCGGCGATCGCGCTGCTCCTTTCGGGCGCGCGCCTCGCCCTGCCGGTCGCGCGCGCCGACACAGCCACGGCGCCCATCGCCGCGCTGCGAGCCGTGCCGCCCGCGCTGCGGGCCGAGCCGGTCCTCAACGACTACGGCTTCGGCGGCTATCTCATCTGGGCGAAGGTCCGCCCGTTCATCGACGGCCGCGCCGACATGTATGGCGACGCCTTCCTCGAGCTCTACGGCAAGATCATCGGCGGCGATCCCGACGCGCTCGAGCCGACGCTGAAGCGCTACGATATCGCCTGGACGATCTTCGCTCCGAGCCAGCGCGTCGTCGCGCTGATGGACCGCGAGCCCGGCTGGCGGCGCCTCTACGCGGATAAGTTCGCGGTGGTGCACGTTCGCGACGATTCGGGCGCGCCGGCGCAGCCGCGCGCGTTGCGGGGGGACTGAGGGGCAAGCCCTTCTCCCGCCTGCACAGAAGGCTTCGGCCGAAGGCCGCTGGATGAGGGGCCTTCGCGCGTGTCGCTGCGCCCTCGCCCGGGCCTCTCCCGCAAGCGGGGGAGCGGAATGATCGCCGCCCGCCCCTAGCGCGAAAACTTCTTATATTTCAGCCGGTGCGGGATGACGCTGTCGATCCCCAGGCGCCGCTTCTTGTCTTCCTCGTAATCGGCGAAATTGCCCTCGAACCATTCGACGTGGCTATCGCCCTCGAAGGCGAGCATGTGGGTGGCGATGCGGTCGAGGAAGAAGCGGTCGTGGCTGATGATGACCGCGCATCCCGCGAAATCGAGCAACGCCTCTTCGAGCGCGCGCAACGTGTCGATGTCGAGGTCGTTGGTCGGCTCGTCGAGCAGCAGCACGTTGGCGCCCTCCTTGAGCATCTTGGCCAGATGCACGCGGTTGCGCTCGCCGCCCGAGAGCATGCCGACCTTCTTCTGCTGGTCGGCGCCCTTGAAATTGAACGCGCCGCAATAGGCGCGCGAATTGATTTCGCGCTTGCCCAAGTAAATAATGTCGTTGCCTCCCGAGATTTCCTCCCAGACGGTTTTCCTGTCGTTGAGCGCGTCGCGCGACTGATCGACATAGCCGAGCTGCACGGATTCGCCGATCTTGATCGAACCGCTGTCGGACTTCTCCTGGCCGGTGATCATGCGGAATAGCGTGGTCTTGCCCGCGCCGTTCGGCCCGATCACGCCGACGATGCCGCCGGGCGGCAGCTTGAAGGACAGCTTGTCGATCAGCAGCCTGTCGGCGAAGCCCTTCGACAGATTCTCGAAGTCGACGACGTTGGCGCCGAGCCGTTCGGCGACGGGAATGATGATCTGCGCGGTTGTCGGCGCCTTTTCGCTCTGCTTCTTGACCAGTTCGTCATAGGCCTGAATGCGCGCCTTGGATTTGGCCTGGCGGGCTTTGGGCGAGGCGGCGATCCACTCGCTCTCGGCCTCCAGCGCGCGCTGGCGCGCTTCTTCTTCGCGGCTCTCCTGCAGGAGCCGCTTCTGCTTCTGCTTCAGCCAGGAGGAATAATTGCCCTCGTAGGGAATGCCGCGGCCACGATCGAGCTCGAGAATCCAGCCCGTGACGTTGTCGAGGAAGTAGCGGTCGTGGGTGACGATCAGGATCGCGCCGGGATATTGGCGCAAGTGCCCCTCCAACCAGTTCACCGTCTCGGCGTCGAGATGGTTGGTCGGTTCGTCGAGCAGCAGCAGGTCCGGCTTTTCCAGCAGCAGCCGGCACAGGGCGATGCGGCGGCGCTCGCCGCCCGAGAGCGTGTCGACGTCGGCCTCGTCGGACGGGCAGCCGAGCGCGTCCATCGCCTGCTCGACCTGGCTGTCGAGATCCCACAGGCCCTTGGCCTCGATCTCGTCCTGCAGGCGCGTCATCTCGTCCGCCGTCTCGTCGGAATAGTTCATGGCGAGTTCGTTGTAGCGGTCGAGGACCGCCTGCTTGTCCTTGACGCCGAGCATCACGTTGCCGCGCACGCCGAGGTCGGGGTCGAGATGCGGCTCTTGCGGGAGATAGCCGACGCGCGCGCCCTCGGCGATGAAGCCCTCGCCGGTGAATTCGGTGTCGAGGCCCGCCATGATGCGCAGCAGCGTCGATTTGCCCGAGCCGTTGACGCCGAGCACGCCGATCTTGGCGTCGGGGTAGAACGACAGGTGGATGTTTTCGAGCACCTTCTTGCCGCCGGGCCAGGTCTTGTTGAGGCCCTGCATGTGATAGATGAATTGGCGCGCGGCCATCGCGGAACGTCCTTGCGGGAGGGGGGGAATTCGCGCCTGACCTAGCAGGGGTCGTGCGGCGAAACAAGCTTACGGCCAAGAGAGCTGATTCTTCGGCAGACGGCCGCTCGGATCGAATACGGCGACGCGGTGGGGCGGATGTTCGCTCCAGGACCACAGCACGAGATTGGCGTCGTCGCGGGTCGCGCTTCGCGCATAGCTCGGCGCGAGCAAGCCGGCCGCGCCCTCAGCGATCAGGCGCTCGGCGAGCCGCCACGACGGCGGATTGCGCCGCGCCGCCGCTTCGGCGAACCAAGCGCAGGCCGTGTCCGCCTCGGCGACGCCGGCGGCCTTGCGCAGGTCCTCGGTTCTGAGGTCGACGACGTCTTGGCAGTCGATTTCATACGTGCAGAGCACGCAAGGCTCGAACTTGCGGGCGAAGCCCTGGCTCGCTTCCTTGATCGCGGTCATCGGATCGAGCGCGACATAAAGCGCCGGCGTTCCCTTGGGGTTGAAGCGCCCGCCGTGGACCGCCGCGCCTTCTCCCGAAAGCGGCCGAAAAGACCAGCGGGGATCGTGCGCGCGGTAGGCGAGGCCGACAAACCTCACGCATAGCCGCCCATTGCGATCGAATCGAGATAGTCGCGCAAGGCGCCGGCCTGACCGGTCTTGACCAGCAATTCGGCGGTGCGGTCGCCGAACGCTGGGATTGGCTCGCCGCGATACCAAGCCAAGGCCTGCGCCCGGCCGCCCGCCCACCCGGAAACGCGCGTCAGGACCTCCAGCATTTCGCGCAAGCGCGTTTGCGTCTTCGCCGCGCCCGCGCGCCCGCTCTTGTAGAGCGCCTCAGGTCTCAGACCGATCGTCTCCGCGACTTGTTTTTTCGACAAGCCGAGGTCGCTGATGACAGCCCATGTCGCCGCCGCTTCGCGCGAAGACTGGCGAGCCGGCGCGGGCCGGCGGGGCGACTTGATCGGCGAGGCCGCGCGTGTCGACTTGGCCCTCGTCGTCGACTTGGCCTCCGTCATTGTCCGCTCCTTTGCCTCATAGATAGATCAAAATATGGGACAAATGCCCTCGTGGCGCAAGTGTTCGCCCGGGCGCGTCTTGCCCGAGCGCTCGCCTCGGGCTTCAAGTCGTGCAATTCGCCCGCCCGGTCAGCGCGCTCCCTGCGCCCTACTTCGGCGCGCCGCCGAGGCGCGCGACGGCGCCCTCGAGCGCCGATCGCGCCGCCACGCCGAATCCGCCGAGAATCTGCTGCAGCACGGGCTTGCGCTGTTCGACGGCGATTTCGAACAGCCGCGCCTCGCCGCGGGCGCTAAACAGCAGGGCGTCGCTAGTCGACAGCGCATCGACGAGGCCGAGCCCGAGCGCCTCGCCGCCGAGCCAGACATCGCCGTCGCCGACGCGGGCGATCTCGACGTTCGGACGGCATTGCTGGACGAAGCGCTTGAAGGCTTCGTGGGTCGAGCCGAGCTTGCCGCGAAAATGCTCGCGTCCCTCCGGCGTGATCTCGCCGAGCACCGAGACGCTGCGCTTGAACTCGCCCGCGGTCATTTCCTCGAAATCGATGTCGTTCTTCTTGAGCAGGCGATGCAGATTGGGAACTTGCGCGACCACGCCGATACTGCCGAGGATGGCGAAGGGCGCGGCGACGATCCGGTCCGCCGCGCAGGCCATGAGATAGCCGCCGCTCGCCGCGACCTGGTCGACGCAAGCGGTGACTTTGACCTTGCGCTCGCGCAGCCGCATCAGCTGCGCGGCGGCCAGGCCGTAGCCGGTGACCGTGCCGCCCGCGCTCTCGACGCGCAGGACCACCTCGTCCGTTTCGGGGCGCGCGACCGTCAAGACGGCGTCGATCTCGCTCGCGAGTTTCTTGACCGCGCTGGCTCTCAGATCGCCCTTGAAAGCGAGGACGTAGACGCGCTTGCCGGCGGCGCGCTCGGGGCCGGCCTTCGCGGCGGCCTTCGCCTCCTTGCGGCGCGCTTTGGCAAGCGCCTTGCGCGCCTTCTTGTCGAGAAGGCGATCGTTGATCGCATCGCGCATCGCGTCGTAGCGCTCGTCGAGGGAGCGGACCAGGAGTCTCGGGTCGTCCGGCTCCGCCCCGCGCATCCGGCGGCCGATGAATGCGCCGAACGCGATGAGGCCGCCGAGCGCCGCGACGATCACCAGGCTTTTCAGCGCGAAGGCGGCGATGTCCAACCAGAAGGTCATGCGAGAGTTCCCGTGCGCAGCCGGACGAGCGCGGGCCTCGCCGCGCCCCGGCGCAAGACGAGGTGACTACCACGGCGCGGCGAGGGCCGCCACGGACGGGCGATCGTCTTCGGCGGCGGCTAGCGTCGCGAGCGCAAGTCGCATTGACATTGCCCGCCGATCGCCTAACCTGACGGCCATCGTGAAGGGGATGGGGTTCCCCAAAACCGCCTGTCCAGGCTGATGACCCCTGCCGCGTCGAATGCGTGGTGGGAGCCGCTTGGCCCAATCTCTCGCCCTGCCGCTCGTCGTCGCGCCCGCAACATGGAGGTCGCGATGGGACAGGTTTGGCTTCAATCGGCTCTGTGGATCGGCTTGGCGCTCGTCGCCTCGATCATTTCCATTCGCGTGGCGATTTCGGTGGCGCTGATCGAAATCATGGTCGGCGCGCTCGCGGGCAATGCGATCGGCCTCCCGCTGACGGAATGGGTGAATTTCCTCGCCGGATTCGGCGCGATTCTGCTCACCTTTCTCGCCGGCACGGAGATCGATCCCGGCGTGGTGCGCAGGCACTTCCGCTCCGCCGTATCGATCGGCGTCGTCGGCTTTTTCGCCCCTTATCTCGGCGTCCTCGCCTACGCCCATTACGCGACCCATTGGCCGTGGGACCAGGCGCAGATCGCCGGGATTTCGCTGTCGACGACCTCCGTCGCGGTCGTCTACGCCGTGATGGTGGAGACCGGCTTCAATCGCACGGAGCTCGGCAAGATCATCCTCGCCGCCTGCTTCGTCAACGACCTCGGCACGGTGCTCGCGCTCGGCGTCGTGTTCGCGCATTACGATTTGCGGCTGGCTTTCTTCGGCGCGGCGACCGCCGTGGTCCTGTTCCTGCTGCCGCGATTCGCGCCGTGGTTCTTCGCGCAAGTCGGCCATCGCGTCAGCGAACCGGAAACGAAGTTCGTCGCGCTGGTCCTGCTAGGCCTCGGCGGCCTCGCCGCCGTCGCCGGCAGCGAAGCGGTGTTGCCGGCCTATCTCGTCGGCATGGCGCTGGCGCCGGCCTTCCTCCTCGACCCCGAGTTGCCGCATCGCATGCGGATCATCGCCTTCACGATCCTGACGCCGTTCTATTTCCTGAAAGCCGGTTCGCTGGTCGATTTCCCGGCGATCGCCGGCGCAGCGGGGCTCATCGTCGTTCTCCTCGCCATCAAGATGGCGACCAAGTTCGTCGGCATATTGCCGCTGACCCGCGCCTTCCGCTTCGATCCGCGCGAAGGCATGTACACGACCCTGCTGATGTCCACCGGCCTGACTTTCGGCACGATTTCCGCGCTGTTCGGCCTGACCAACCACATCATCGATCGCGGCCAGTACACGGTGCTCGTCACCGCCGTGATCGGCAGCGCGATCGTGCCGACGCTCATCGCGCAGCGCTGGTTCCAACCATCGTTTGCGTCACAAGCGCAGGGCGCCGTGGACGCGCCCGCAACCGCCGAGGAGGGATGAATGTATCGCAAGATGCTTGTCGCCAATGATGGGTCGCCGGGCGGCGAAAAGGCGCTGGCGAGCGCGCTCGAACTCGCCAAGCGGCTCGACATCGGCCTGGCCATGATCTGCGTCGAAGAGACGCCGCGCTTTCCCGCCAGCATCGACGAAGTGACCGAAACGCTGACGGACGCGGCGGGCGTGTTCGACAAGGTCGTCGCCTCCGCAAAGGCGCAGGCCCAGGCCCAGGGCGTCGCGTTCGAGCCGCATATCGTCGTCGGGCATCCTGTCTCGAGCATCGCCGAATTCATCCAGAGCGGCGGTTACGATCTGCTCGTCGTCGGCTTCATGGGCCACTCGGCGCTGTACAATCGAATCATCGGCAGCACGACGGATCGGCTGGTCGAGCTTGCGCCCTGCAAGGTGCTCGTTGTGAAATGAGCGCGATTCTTTTTCGGCTGCCCTGGGGCGGCGCCGAAAGCGAGCGGCGTGACGGCGAGTGAGCGAGCGAGGCGGAGAGCGGTGGGAATGATATATTTCTGGGTGATGCTGGGCAGCGCGCTGGGGGGCGGCGCACGCTATTGGTTCTCGGGCGTCGCGTCGCACCAGTTCGGGGAAACCTTTCCGTGGGGCACGCTGATCGTCAACGTGACCGGCTCGTTCGTCATCGGCTTCTTCTCGACCCTCACCGGGCCGGACGGGCGCGTCTTCGTCGGCTCGGAAACGCGTCAGTTCGTGATGATCGGCATTTGCGGCGGCTACACCACCTTTTCCTCCTTCAGCCTGCAGACCCTCAACCTCCTGCGCGACGGCGAAATGGCGGCCGCGGGCGCCAATATCGGCATGTCGTTCGTTTTCTGCCTCCTCGCCGTTTGGCTCGGCCACATCGCGGCCGTCGCCTTGAACCAGCTCAAGGGAGCCTGATCCATGACTTTTCCGCGCGACGCCATGCTGCTGCGCGTCTTCTTCGGCGAGGACGACAAATTTCACGGCCGCCCGCTTTACGAGGCGATCGTCCTCAAGGCCCGCGAGGCGCATCTCGCCGGGGCGACGGTGCTGCGCGGCCACATGGGGTTCGGCCATTCGAGCCGGATCCACACATCGAAAATTCTGCGCCTTTCCGAGGATTTGCCGCTCGTCATCGAGATCGTCGACACCGAGGACAAGATCAAGGCGTTCCTGCCGACGCTCGATGGGATGATGTCGAGCGGCCTCGTCACATTGGAGAAGGTGCAGGTGCTTCTTTACGGCGAAGGCGTCAAGCACGCGCCGGCGTGACGGAACGCGAAAAAGACGGCGCCTGGCCGGAAGGTTTTCGCAGACGCCGGTTGATTTGGCGCATGGCGGCGCCTGTGGCTTCCGGTATCGCGCATGGGACCAAGTCGAGGGGAGACCGATGACCAAGATCGCATCCGTTCAGGCGCTCGAGATTCTCGATTCCCGAGGAAATCCAACCGTCAGGGTGCGCCTGAGCCTCGACGACGGAACGGTCGCGACTTCCTCCGTTCCCTCCGGCGCCTCGACGGGCGAACACGAGGCGGTCGAGCTTCGCGACGGCGACAAGGCGCGCTACGGCGGCAAGGGCGTGCGCAAGGCCGTCGCCAATGTCGTGGAAAGAATCGCCCCCGCCTTGATCGGCCGCGATCCGGCGCGCCAGGCGGAAATCGACGCGCTGATGATTTCGCTCGACGGGACGCCGAACAAGGGCGCGCTCGGCGCCAACGCCATTCTCGGCGTGTCGATGGCGGTCGCGCGCGCGGCGGCCAAGGCGGCCAAACTGCCGCTTTACGCCTATCTCGGCGGCGTCGGCGCGACGCGCTTGCCCGTGCCGATGATGAACATCGTCAATGGCGGCAAACACGCGGAGAACTCAGTCGACTTCCAGGAATTCATGGTGATGCCGATCGGCGCGCCCAGCTTCGCCGAGGCGTTGCGCTACGGCGCCGAGACGTTCCACGCGCTGGCCAAACTGCTCAAGGGCAAGGGCTACGCGACCTCGGTGGGCGACGAGGGCGGTTTCGCGCCCAATCTCGGCAGCAACGAGGAGGCCTGCGAACTGATCGTCACGGCGATCGAGGCGGCGGGCTTTCGCCCCGGCAAGGACATCGCCATCGCGCTCGACCCGGCCGCGAGCTCCTTCTATTCCGGCGGCGCCTACGACCTCGCCAAGTCGCGCGGCGGGCGCAAGACCAGCGACGAGATGATCGCCCTTTACCAGAAGTGGATCGATACGTTCCCGATCGTTTCGATCGAGGACGGGCTCGATGAAAACGACTGGGCCGGCTTTACGCGCCAGACCGCCGCGCAAGGGCAGCGCATCCAGATCGTCGGCGACGACATTTTCGTCACCAATCCGGCTTTCATCAAGCGCGGCGTCAAGGAAAAGGCGGCTAACTCCGTGCTGATCAAGCTCAATCAGATCGGCACCGTCAGCGAGACGATCGAAGCGATCGCGCTGTGCCGCCAGGCGGGCTGGAGCTTTGTCGTTTCGCACCGCTCGGGCGAAACGGAGGATGCGTTCCTCGCCGACTTTACCGTGGCCATGGGCGGCGGCCAGATCAAGACGGGCTCGGCGAGCCGCAGCGAACGCATCGCCAAATACAATCGCCTCCTGGAGATTGAAGCGGAGCTCGGCGCCGCCGCGCTGTTCAAATCGCCGTTCGCATAGGCGGGCCGCGATTTCGCGCCGTTTCCTCTCTCCCATAAAGCTCGGCGGACGCGCAGCGCAGCGCTGCCGATCGTCTCGCGCCTCGAGCTTCGGCGAGCCCCGCGCAAGTTTGAGAATTCAATCTTGGCCGATTTCGCTCCCGGGAAGCTGCTCGCCGCCTTGGCGGGGAGCAGGCGGGGCGCACGCATGGATCGACCAGGGAGCCTCAACCGTGCTCGCATCACGATTTCGACGCCTGACAATCGCGAGAACGGTCGGCGGCTTCGCGAGCGCCCTCCTGATCGCTCTGGCGATCGTCGCAGCGGTCGCGCTCTACGCGGCCTTGGCGATCGAGAGAATTGGCGCGGCCTCGGGCGCCGAGGAAGCGGCCAAGGCCGAAGCGCACGTCCTGATCCTGACGATCGCTGCGGCGGCCGGGCTTGCGCTGGCGATCGTGGTCGCGGCCCTGCTGACGATGCGGACGATGTTGGTGAGGCCGGTCGCCGCCGCCGCCCGAACGATGACGGAATTGGCGCGGCTTTCCCAGCGGCGCGAAGCCGAAACGAAGGCGCAGATCAACCTCGACTCCAATCTCGACGCTCTGCGGCAAATCCTCAACGCCTTGGGAAAGCCGCGGCGCGAGGGCGATGAGCTCTATTTCGGCGACCGCTTGATCAACGGCGCCAACGAATATGTCGATCAGGTCAAGGAGCGGTTCGGCGGCACGGCGACAATCTTCCTCGGCGACGTCCGCGTGGCGACCAATGTCCTGCAGGCCGACGGATCGCGCGCGATCGGCACGAGACTCGCAGCCGGCCCCGCCTATGACAGCACGCTCAAGAAGGGGAAAATCTATCGGGGGGAAGCGGAGATTCTCGGAACGAGCTACATCACGCTCTACGAGCCGATTCTCATCGGGGCGGACGTCGTCGGGATCCTCTACGTCGGCGTGCCGAAAGCGACGGCGTCTCGCGGCGGCGAAGCGGAGCAAGCGATGCTCGCCAACGAAATGATGCAAATTCAGGCGGCGCTCGCGACATTGGGCGAAGCGATGGCCGCCAAGGACAGGGCCGAGCAAGAGGGCCTCGAACAGCGCTATATCGCGGCCGACGCGGGCCGCCGGGCGGAGGCCATGACCCAGTCGTTCGCGGCCGACCAGCAGCGCGTCGTCGGCGCGCTGTCCCAGGCGCTCGAAAGCCTCGCGGCCATGGATCTCACGCATCGGATCGAGATTGAATTCCCCGAGGCTTATCGCAACCTCAAGACCAATTTCGTGGCGGCCGTGACGATTCTGCGCGACACGATGCGGACGATCGGCGCTCAAGCGGGCGCGATCCACGGCGTTTCCGGAGAAATCTCCCAGGCCGCCGAGGATTTGTCCCGCCGAACCGAGCAGCAGGCGGCGACGCTGGAAGAAACCGCGGCCTCCCTCAACGAAATCACCGCGACCGTCAAGCGCACGGCCGAGGGGGCGGATCGCACGCGTCAAGCCGTGGCCGCCATGCAGGCGGACGCCGAAGGTTCCGGCGAGGTCGTGCGTCGGACGGTGACCGCGATGACCGGCATCGAGCGATGTTCCCGGGACATCGGCAAGATCCTCGGCGTGATCGATGAAATCGCGCTCCAGACCAACCTCCTCGCGCTCAACGCGGGCGTCGAGGCGGCGCGCGCGGGAGAGTCGGGGCGAGGCTTCGCCGTCGTCGCGGTCGAGGTGCGGGCGCTGGCCAAGCGTTCCGCGGACGCCGCCAAGGAAATTCGCGGTCTGATCTCGACGTCGACCCAACAAGTCGAACACGGCGGCAAGCTCGTCGGCGAAAGCGGCGCGGCGCTCGAGCGGATCGTCGCGCAATTGGCTGAAATCAGCGCCGCCGTTTCCGACATCGCGACCGCGACCGAGCGTCAGGCCGTCAGCCTCGCCGAAGTCAACACGGCGGTCGGCGCGCTCGATCAGGTCACGCAGCAGAACGCCGCGATGGTCGAGCAGACCACGGCCGCCAGTCGCGGCCTAGCCAACGAGGCCGAAGAACTGACCCGGCTCATCGGCCGCTTCGAAGTCGGGGCGGACGCCTCGGGCGATCAGGCCGGAGTGGCGCCGCGCTCCGCATCGCCGCAAAAATTGCGATCGGCCGCGGCGTGAAGCGCCACACCCTCGAGGCGCCGACCCGCGCCTACGCCGCGCGCTTGCCCGCGCGAGGCGGCTGGGCGGAGAAGCGCGGGTCGCGCAGGCCTGTCGCGGCCACGAGGCCTTCGGCGTTTCGCAGCGCGCCGGGAACGAGCTCCAGGCCAAGAAAGCGCGCGCGATTCACCGGGCCAGGCAGGGCGAGGCGTTTCGTTAGCGAGGCGGCGAAGCCGAAGCGCTCGTAATAGGGCGCGTCGCCGACCAGCAGGATCGCCGCATGCTCGCGCTTGGCGGCGCGCGCGATCGCCTCGCGCATGAGGCGCGCGCCGAGGCCGAGGCCGCGATGGGATTGGGCGACCGCGAGCGGGCCGAGCATCAGCGCTTCGACGCCGCCGGCGCGTACCGACCAGAGCCGCACCGTGCCGACCACCGCGTCGCCGTCCTCGGCGAGCAGCGCGAGGCCGTCGGCGGGCAGCCGTCCGGCGCGCAGACGCTCGCTCGTCTTCTTGAAACGCAGCGCGCCAAAGGCCGCCTCGAGCAGCGCCTCGCGCGCGGGCGCGTCCTCGGGCCGCTCGTCGCGGATCACGAAATCCCCGACGAGGGGAACGGCCGCGTCGATCGCGGCGAAGTCGAACGGCAAGGTCATCGGTCCCTCCAAGAGGAAGCGCAAGACGACCCCCGCGCCTTGCGACGCGCTGCGCCGAAGGCCGGAAGGGACGAAACGGAGCGGGTTGGGAGCGGCGAAGCGACGCGTCAGATCACATAGGACTTCAGCGGCGGGAAGCCGTTGAAGCCGACGGCGGAATAGGTCGCGGTATAGGCGCCCGTTCCCTCGATCAGCACTTTCGCGCCGATCTCCAGGCTGACGGGCAACAGATACGGCTCCTTCTCGTAGAGAACGTCGACCGAGTCGCAAGTCGGCCCGGCGATGATGCAAGGCGACATCGCCTCGTCGTCACGGTCGGTGCGGATGGGATAACGGATCATTTCGTCCATCGTCTCCGCGAGGCCGTTGAACTTGCCGATATCGAGGTAGACCCACCGCCGCGGATCGTCGTCCGACTTCCTCGAGATGAGGACGACCTCGGCCTCGATGATTCCGGCGTTGCCGACCATGCCGCGGCCCGGCTCGATGATCGTCTCCGGGATGCGGTTGCCGAAATGTTTGCGCAGCGCGCGGAAGATCGTCTGGCCGTAGGTCCGCACGCCCGGAACAGGCTTGAGGTAGCGGGTGGGAAATCCGCCGCCGAGGTTGATCATCGCGAGCTGGATGCCGCGTTCCGCCAATTCCCTGAAAACCGTGGCCGAAGCCTTCAGCGCGCCATCCCACATGCGCGGATTGGGCTGCTGCGATCCGACATGGAACGACAGGCCATGGGCGACGAGCCCCAGGCGATGGGCGTGTTCGAGCACATTGGCGGCCATCTCGGGCGCGCAGCCGAACTTGCGCGACAGCGGCCATTCCGCGCCGGCGCCGGCGCACAGGATGCGACAAAACACTTTCGAGCCAGGCGCGGCGCGCGCGATCTTCTCGACTTCGGCTTCGCAATCGACCGCGAAAAGGCGGACGCCGAGCCCATAGGCGCGCGCGATGTCCTTCTCTTTCTTGATCGTGTTGCCGTAGCTGATGCGCTCCGGCGTCGCGCCGGCGGCCATCGCCTGCTCGATCTCGACCACCGAGGCGGCGTCGAAGCACGAGCCCAGACGAGCCAGCAGATCGAGAATTTCCGGCGCCGGATTGGCCTTGATGGCGTAAAACACGCGCGTGTCCGGCAGCGCCTTGGCGAAGCCGAGATAGTTCTCGCGCACCACTTCGAGATCGACGACCAGACGCGGGCCGTCCTCTCGGTTGCGGGCGAGGAATTCCTTGATGCGATCAGTCATAGCGGCATCCTCCGTCGCGCGGCTTTCTGCGCGCTAGGCAAGACAAGGGATCAGAGGCGATGCGTCCGCCGGCCGCGCGTTGGAGACGCGAACCGTCGACGTTGACCCGCCACCGCGACCGCCCGCTTCGCGCTTCCCTAGCGGCGGAGAGCCGCGTGAAACGCTTGTCGCGCGATCAGATGCTGCGCCGTAGCCATGCTCCCGCCGCGGGCGAGCCCCGTCGGCGAAATTCACAGCCATCGTTTGGAGGGGAAAGACCCTTCCGCACACCCGGCAAGATAGACAAGCCTCTTCGGTAAGCCGACCTTTGGAGGGCCGACAGAGACGAAAAAGCCCGGTCCGTCGTTGCTTCAAGTCGCGTCCCCCGTTTGGCGGGGTGCGCCGGTTTGCCTCCGGCTGCCGGTTTGTCAAAGGGCGGTTGACTGGCCTCTTGTCCAGATCCCCGCCAACCGACACGCGACCACAGGCACGTGCGTATTGGGCAGAACGGTTATTTGTGCGAATCGTCTCGGAACGCAAGCCTTTTTTTGGCCCCGCGGCGCTTTTTTGCTCCCGTCACAAAAATTTCATAAACCGGCCGCGGCCGGCGCTCGAAACCAGCCCCTCCGCGAGCCGAACGAGGCGGCGGCGCGCTTGCCCGCCCAAGCCGGCGCGGAGCCGCCGCCACGGCCTTGCGTCGCCGTCGGCCGATCCAATAGATCGGCTGCGTAACGTTTAGCAGAATTACCAGAACGCCTATTTCCGCGGCGTGCTCCAATTGTCGCACGATAAGAGCGTATTGTTACGAATTCTTGCGCAGACATCGATCGACTAAACCGCAATAGATAAGTTTACATCGGCTTTTAGAAACCTTCTAAAAGAGGCAAACTTTGTTGCGCGCGTCGTTTTTCTTGGGTAATGACCGTCTTGCGACAGCGGGCCTTAACCCCGCGAGTTAGCGAGGTCGGCAATGGGGAACGTAATTCGGGCGCGCCGGTTGGCGCGTTTCTTCGGAGTCGCATGCGGCGCGTTCGGCGCCGTCGCGGCGGGCGGAATCGCTTCTTCCGCGCAAACCGCGCAAAATTCCGCGGATCCGGCCGCCCAGGCCGCGCCGCTCCCCGATCCCTTCCACGAACTGGAAACCAAATATCTCTTCGGTTTCACCGAGGGCGCCGACATCGGCGCCGAGGGCGAGCAATCGGTGGAATTCGAGACGACCGCGGCTTTTCAGAAGCGCGGCGGGCGCTATAGCGCGGTCGAACAGGAAATCGAATACGAGGGCGTGCCCTCGCAGTTCTTCGGCTATGAACTCAGCGCCCACATGAGCGGCCACGACGTCGAAGGCGTCGAGGGCCTCGCCGACGCCCATGGCGCCGCCTTCAGCGGCCTGTCGACGGAGCTGCGCACTCTCGTCATCGGGCGTGGGCCGGGTTCGCCGATCGGCCTGACTTTGATCGCCGAGCCGGAATGGGCGCGCGTCGACGACTTCGGCCAGCCGATCGCCGACTACAGCTCGGCTTTCGGCGTCGTCGCGGACACCGAACTCATCGCCAATCGCCTCTACGGCGCCGTGAACCTGATCTACACCCCCGACATCGCCAAATCGCCGGGGCAGAGCTGGCAGCGCTCGTCGACGACGGGCGTGACGTCCGGCCTCGCCTATCGCATAACGCCCAAGGTCACCGGCGGCGGCGAGGTGGAATATTACCGCGCCTACGACGGTTTCGCCTTGCAGGCGCTGCAAGGCCAGGCGGTCTATGTCGGGCCGACGTTGCACATACAGTTCACCGGGAAGACCATGCTCGCGGCGGCGTTCTCCAGCGAGGTCGCGGGGCGGGCGACCGGCGAAAGTTACGGTCTCGATCTCACCAATTTCCCACGATATCGCGCCAACCTGAAACTCGAGTTCGAATTTTGACACGGCGCGATCAACCCCGAAAATATGGAGCCGCCATGAGCCTTTCGTCACGCAAATCGCGCATGGGCCTAGCCGGCGCGATCGCGCTCGGTCTGCTGGCGACGACGGCGTCGGCTCAGGAATCGACGCTAGTCCGCGTCGCCCTGAAGGACCATCGCTTCCAGCCCGCCGAGCCGACGGCGCCGGCGGGCAAGCCGATCACGATCGAGGTGACCAATCTCGATCCCACGCCTTCCGAATTCGAAAGCAAGACCCTGCGCGTCGAGAAGGTCGTCGCGGGCGGCGGCAAAATCACCATACTGGTTCGCGCGCTGGCGCCCGGACGCTATCGGTTCTTCGACGACTATCACGAAGACACGACCGAAGGTTTTCTCGTGGTGCAATGAACGGTTCGAGGGGGGCGTGATGCTCGGCGCTTTGATCATAGTGTTTCGTGAAGTCATCGAAGCCGGCATCATCGTCGGCATCGTCATGGCCGTCACCAAGGGCGTGCGCGGCAGCCGGCTGATGGCGGGCGCCGGCGTCGCGGGCGGCGTTCTCGGCGCCTGCCTGGTCGCGGCTTTCGCCGGCGTCATCGCCGACGCGCTCAACGGCGTCGGCCAGGAGCTGTTCAACGCCGCGATCCTCAGCCTCGCCGTCTGCATGCTCGCCTGGCACAACATCTGGATGGCGAGCCACGGGCGCGAGCTCGCCGCCGAGGCGCGCCAGCTCGGCCAGGACGTGCGCAGCGGCGCCCGCTCGCTCGCGGCCCTCGCGATCGTCGTCGCCGTCGCGGTGATGCGCGAGGGCTCGGAGGTCGCGCTGTTCCTCTACGGTCTCGTGGCCGCCGGCGGCGCGACCGCGCGCGATCTCGTGATCGGTTCGCTGCTCGGCCTCGTCGCCGGCGTAGCGGTGAGCGTGGTCACGTATTTCGGCCTGGTGACGATCCCGGCGCGCCGCCTGTTCGCGGTGACGAGCGCGCTCATCACTTTTCTCGCCGCGGGCCTCGCCTCGCAGGCGGTGAACTTTCTTCAGCAGGCCGGCGTCGTCTCGGTCTGGAGCGACACGGCGTGGGACACCTCGGCGATCCTTTCCGACACGAGCCTGTTCGGGCGCGTGTTGCATACGTTGGTCGGCTATGCGGACCAGCCCTCGGTGTTGCAGGTGATTGTCTACGCGGGGACGCTCGCGGCGATTTTTTCGCTCTCGAAAGCCTTCGCGCCGCGCGCCGTCGCGCGCCGGCCAGAGGCGCCGGCGCCCCAGCGCAGTTAGGCGCAGGCGGCCGAGGGAGACGCGATCCAGGCTTCTACGGCGTCGCGGACAACGTCATAATTTTGAATAAGTCGCAGCGGAGGCTTGCGCGCCGTCCGCAAAACTCGCACGGTTCGCCGTCCCACACCCCGGAGGATAAAATGGCTCGTGTCATTCGCTCGCTCGCCGCAGCCCTGAGCGTCGCTTTCTTCGCCCCCTTGGCGATCGTCGCCGCGCCGAGCGCCGCCTTCGCGCAGACCCAGCAGCCCGGCGCGCCGGCCGAAGCGCTGAAACAGATCGCGCTGACCGAAGCCCAGGTCCAGGCCTATCTCGCCGCACAGGCCGAGATCGAGCCGATCCTCGCGAAGCTGCCGGAGAGCGCGTCGGAAAAACCGGATCCGAAAGTGCTGGCGCAGTTGGAAGCGATCGCCAAGAAAAACAAATTCGCCTCTTACGACGAATTCGAGCAAGTCGGCGCGAACATCGGCCTCGTGTCGGACGGCGTCGATCCGCAGACCAAGAAATACGTCGGCGCCGACGTCGTCCTCAAGAAGCAGATCGCCGAGATTCAGGCTGACAAGAAGATGCCCGCGGCGGACAAGAAACAGGCGCTCGAGGAAATGAACGACGCGCTGAAGTCGGTCGAGCCGGTCAAGTTCCCCGGCAATATCGATCTCGTCGTCAAATATTACGACAAGATCATCGCCGCCATGCCGCAGTCCGACGCAAAGTAGCGCGCCACGGCCGATCACTCGAGGTCGACGACCGCCTGCTGGATCGCGCGGATCTGCGCGGCGAAATCGCGCGCGGGCGCGCAAAAGGCGCCCTCGATCGCCGCCGAGCCGATGGTGAAACCCGCCGCGCCGCTCGCGGCGACCGCGGCAATGCGGTTCGCGTCGTCGATCGAGCCGGCGACGATCACCGGCTTGTCGACCGCGCCGACGATCGCGCGCATCAGGGCGGGAACGTCGCCGGAATGGCGATAAGCCAAGAGATCGAGCCCAGCGACGCCCTCGATCGCAACGAGCGCTCGAGCGCTCGCCGCGATCTCCTCGATTTCGCCGACGAGCGCGCTGGGGTGGCCGACGACCGTGCCGGGAAACGGCGCATAGAGGATGCCGGCGCTTCGCGCAATCGGCGCGACCTCGCCCGCCCGCACGCCGCCGAGCAGCCAGTCGACGCCGAAATCGGCCGCCGCCGCGGCGGAGGCGAGCTCGCTGTCGCGATCGAGCGAAACGACCTCGAAAAACACCCGCGCGCCGCCCGCAAGAATCGCTCGCGCCAATTCCTTGAGCGCCTCGCGCGGCAGGCCGATGTCCTTGAAGCCGATGTTGGCGACGCCGAGCGCCAGCGCTTCTTCGATCAGGGCGCGCGCCTGCGGCACGGTGCGGTCCCGCCGCGTCGCCATAAAAATGAAGCCTATGGGCATCGACATGAGGGCCTCACTCTCGCGCGGCGTCCGCCTTGCGATGCGACGCCTGCGAAGCCCAATGTATCGCGATTTGCGATCGCCGCGAAGCGATTGCCGCGGCGGGACGCGGTCAGTATCGCAGGTCATGCACCCTCCCCTCTCCCGTTCGAGAGAGGGGGCGGGGGTGAGGGTCTAGAAGGCGCCGACATGGTCTCCGAGCCGCATCGCTTCGCCCGCGGCCTGCGCAGGGCTTCGACCTCCGCGGAGGACATTTTGTGGGCGCGGCTGCGCGGTTGCCGTTTTCACGGCGCTAAATTCAAACGGCAGGTTCCGGTCGATCGCTACGTCGTGGATTTCTGCTGCCACGCCGCACGCCTCGTCGTCGAGATCGACGGCGCGCAGCATGAATGGCAGTCGCCCTACGACGACGGCCGCACAAGGACGCTGGAAAGCGCCGGCTTCCACGTCGTGCGCTTCACCAACGAGGAAGTGCGCGACGACCTCGAAGGCGCGCTGCAGCGGCTCGCAGTGGAATTGCGTCTGCCATTCGACTAAGTCGCGCCCCTCACCCCATAGGGCGTTCGGAAGAACGC
This sequence comes from uncultured Alphaproteobacteria bacterium, assembly GCA_963842835.1. Taxonomy (GTDB): domain Bacteria; phylum Pseudomonadota; class Alphaproteobacteria; order Rhizobiales; family Beijerinckiaceae; genus Roseiarcus. Next base: position 449,084 of record CAWJIB010000007.1, read on the forward strand.
CCGTCGTCCGACGGGCTATGCCCTCTCCCGAACGGGAGAGGGGAGGCCCCCTTAGTTCATCAGCGGACCCCAGGACGGATCGCTGGCGTAGCCCGGCGTCGGCACCGGAAATTCGCCGTGGCCGAAAATGTCGGCCATGTAGATCTTGGCGCCTGCTTCGCCGCCGGGGTCGCGGAAGAACATCAGGAACAAGCCGTTGGGCGAAAAGGTCGGGCCTTCGTTGTGGTAGCCTTCGGTGATGATGCGCTCGCCCGAGCCGTCAGGCTTCATCACGCCGATGCCGAACATCCCGTCCTTCTGCCGGGTGAAGGCGATGAGGTCGCCGCGCGGCGACCACACCGGCGTCGAATAGCGTCCCTCGCCGAACGAGATGCGCTTGGCCGGGCCGCCGCTGGCGCTCATGACGTAGATCTGCTGCGTGCCGCCGCGGTCGGACTCGAACGCGATCTGCGAACCATCCGGCGAATAGCAGGGCGAAGTGTCGATGCCGCTGCCTTCCGTAAGGCGCGTCGTCGTGCGCGTGCGGATGTCCATCGTATAGAGATTGGCCGAAGAGCCTTCCGAAAGCGACATGACGATGCGCTGGCCGTCCGGCGAAAAGCGCGGCGAAAAGGTCATGCCGGGGAAATTGCCGACCGCCTCGCGCTGCCCGCTCTCCAGATCGAGCAGCGTCACCTTCGGATCGGCCTCGCCGAACGACATATAGGCGACCTGTTGCGCCGACGGCGAAAAGCGCGGCGTCACCACGAGCTTTTCGCCGGTGGTCAGATATTTCACGTTGGCGCCGTCCATGTCCATCACGGCGAGGCGCTTGCGGCGTTTCTCCTTTGAGCCGCTCTCGTCGACGAACACGACGCGCGAATCGAAGAAGCCCTTCTCGCCGGTGATGCGCGAGAACACCGCGTCGGCGATGAGATGGCCGACGCGGCGCGCGTTGGCGGCGTCGGTCGTGTACTGCTGGCCGGCGACCTGCGCGCCGGTCGCGGTGTCCCAGAGGCGGAACTGCGCGGCGATGCGGCCGCCCTCGGCGCCCGTCACTCGCCCGGTCAGCACGAATTGCGCGTTGACCGTCTTCCAGGCGTCGACATTAGGCCGTGCGTCGGGATTGGCGACGTTTTCGGGAAAGCTGGTGGGATTGAGCGGCAGCAGGAAGACGGAATGGGCGATGTCGTTGACGACGACGGCGCCGACCTTCGTCGCGCCGTCGTCGCCGGCGAGCGGCGTCACGGCGACGGTGACCGGCGTGAAATTGGCGCCGGCGTGAACATAGACGTCGCCGGCGGCGCGCGCGGCCGAACCGGCCAGCCCGACCGCCAGCAGCGCGGCCGCGAAGCAGGAGAACAACTTTTCGATCATCATGAAGCTAAGTCTCGCTTTTGGGTTCGGCGTTGACGCGCCTCGATCAGCCCAGGGCGCTCTGCGGGTCGAAATGGACGGTCTTCGTCCTCCATTGCTCGAAATAGGGGGCGTATTGCGGCGGAATGTGCAACGGATTGCATTTCAGCACCGCGCGTACCGCGCTTTCCGCATGAGCCCGCCAGGCCGGATCGTTAGGCGGATTGACTAGCAAGGGCGCTCCGGCGAGGGTGCCGTCGGCGTTGAACGCGACGCGCACTTCGGCCACATAGCGCTCGCCCTCCGGCATCGTCGGCGGCGGCGTCCAGCAATTGAGATAGGCCTCGGTGAGCCAGGCGTCGAGCCCGGCCGAAAGCGAGGGCGACATGCGCGCCGCGTGCTGGTTGGGCAATCCTTGCGGCGTGGCCGCGCCGGTCGGCGTCGCATCGGCCGAGGACTTGCTCTGGCCGATCAGCTTGGCGATCGCGTTGGGATCGTACGCCTTCTGCGGCTTGGCCGGCTCGTCGGGCTTGGACTTCTCCAGGATCTTGGCGAGCGCGTCGGCCTTGGGCTTCTCCGGCGGCGTCTCCTTGGGTTTGACCGGAGGCGCCGGCGCATCCTCGGCGGCCGGTTTCGGCGGCGGCGGCGCAGGCTTGGGCGGCGGAGGCGGCGCGGGCTTGGGCGGGGGCGGCGGAGCGGGCGGCGGCTCTTCGGCCGTCTTGAGTTCCGGCGGCGGCTCGGGGGGCGTCGGGACGGTCGGCGGACTGATTGCGGCCTGGCGCGTCGTCGGCTCGGCGGGAGGCTCCTTCACCGGCTTGGCGTCGCGCTCGCCCTTCATGATTTCGTTGAATTGCGATTGCGTGACCGTATCGACCGGAATCGATTCGGTCGCGTCGTCGAATTTGGGCGTCGCGGCGAAACCGATGACGATGAACGCCAGCAGCGCGGCGTGAAGCGCGCCCGAGACGCAGAGCCCTGTTTTCGACGGCTGGTCGCTCACCCCAGGCCTCGCTTCACCGCTTGTCCGGTTCGGTGACGAGCGCCACTTTCTTGAACCCGGCCGCGGTCACCGCGCCCATGATCTCGGCGACCCGTCCATAGGGCACGACCTTCGAGGCGCGCATATAGATGCGTTGATCGGCGCCGTCCTTGGCGAGCGCCTGCAATTTGTCGACGAGTTCGGCGTCGGCGATCGGTTGGTCCATCAGGAACAATTGCCCCTGGTCGTTGAGCGCGATGGCGATCGGCTTCTGCTCGACATTAAGCGCGCCGGCCTGGGCTTGCGGCAGGTCGACCGCGACGCCGCTGGTGAGCAGCGGCGCCGCGACCATGAAGATGATGAGCAACACCAGCATGACGTCGATGAACGGCGTCATGTTGATATCGGCCATCGCGCCATAGCGCGGCACGCCGCGCCGCCCGCGTCCGCTCTTGCGCCCCGCGCCGCCTACCGCCATTCCCATCGGCTCGCTCTCCTTAGCCGTTTCGCCCGGCCTCAGGCCGCCTTGTCGCCCGACGCGTGCTGATCGATCTGCCGCGACAGAATGGACGAGAATTCGTCGGCGAAGCTTTCCATGCGCGCCTGCGCCCGCGCGACGTCGCCCTGCAATTTGTTGTAGGCGATGAGCGCGGGAATGGCGGCGAACAGTCCGATCGCCGTCGCCAGCAGCGCCTCGGCGATGCCCGGCGCGACGACGGCGAGCGAGGTGTTCTTCGAGGCGGCGATCGAGCGGAACGAAGTCATGATGCCCCAGACCGTGCCGAACAGGCCGACGAAGGGCGCCGCCGAGGCGACGGTCGCCAGGAACAATAGATTGGACTCGAGCCGTTCGACCTCGCGCGCGATCGAGACGTCGAGCACCTTGTCGAGGCGTGCGTGCAGGCCGCGGAAGGACGCCGACGGGTTCTGGAACGAGCGCTTCCATTCGCGCATCGCCGAGACGAACAGGCTCGCGGCGCCCGAATTGGGCCGCTGCGAAAGCGATCCGTAGAGCTCCTCGAGCGACTGGCCGGACCAGAACACCTGTTCGAAACTGTCCATCGCGCGCTTGAACTTGGCGAAGAGCAAAGTCTTGTTGACGATGATCGTCCAGCACCAGAACGAGGCGGCCAGCAGCCCGACCATGACGATCTTGACGACGATATGCGCCGACCAGAACATGGAGAGCAGCGTGGTCTCGGGATTGGCGGCGACCGTTGCGGCGGCGTCAGTGGCGTTCATGACTGGGGGAACCTCACGGGACGGGGTTGGGTTGGCTTCACGTTCGGGCGGGAGGCCGTCGGCTCGGATTGGGCGGGTCTGCGCCGCAAATGGGCCAAAACTTGGGCTCGCCCAGGACGATTTCCGAGCAGGACTTCGGAAAAGCGCTCACCCGATTTCCGATAAAATTCTGCCTTTTCAAAGAACTCTGAGCGGACTTGCGTTGCGAGCCCTCGCGGGTCCGCTTGGAAGCGGCTTTTATATGTTCAGTTAAGCCTCCGATAGGGTTAACGCCGGGTTAGCGCGCATTCGGGCCAGGTCGCGGCGGGACCGGCGGCGGAGCCAAGAGCGAGCGCCGGCGAGGCGATTCCGGGCGGCGGCAGTTAAGAACCCGTTCAAAGCATATTGCTTTTTTCGCGGCTTTGTCCTTCACCTTTAACGCCGCGCCCCGCTGAGTTGATCAGGACTCGCTCCGAAGATTGGTCGGCCGGGCCCAACCCCGAACGTCGAAGGCTCCAATGAAGCGACCACCCCCTGCATTCGTCGTCGAAGTTCGGCGGCAACGGCGATCGACGACTACGGGCGGGAAGGGTTGGTTGACGGAGCCGGCGCTTTCCGGCGCCGCGGCGGGATCGCAGCGCCATCTCGGCGCGACGGCGCTGTTCGAGCCCGAGCGCAAGGCGCCGGCCGCAGTCGAGGCGCCGCAACCGCGCCCTCAGGGCCGGATTCTTCCCAGTCTCGCCGACATCGAACCGATCGCGTCGCGTTTCGAGGAGGCCGCGGCCCCGCCTCGACGCAAGCGCGAAAGTCTTGGCCCGGCGGCCAAGCCCAAGGCGCGGACGAAGAAAGAATCGAGTCACGAATTCGCGCCGTCTCTTCGATCGTTCGAGGAGCCTTCCGTCGAATTCCAAGCCGTCGCGCCGCGGGCGCCCCGCGGGGCGGCGGCCGACGCCGGGCCGAAGGCCAAGTCGTCGTCGCCGGGCGCGAAGCCCAAGCGCGAAGTCGCGACGGCCCAAGCCCTCGCCAGCGCGCTCGCGGCGCGCGCGATCGCCGCCGCCAAGCCCGCTGCCGTCCCCGCCGATGCCGCAAAGGAAAACGCGACGGCCGACCGCGGCGAGGCGCGCCAAGCCCGGCATCGTCGCATCATGGACCGCTACGTGCTCGGCGGCGAACTCAAGCCGGGGCGCCGTTGGAAGCGCCGAACGCAAGAGGCGCGAAAATAGCTTTCGCTCCAACATGGATCGGAAGCCGGCGCGTCACCTTGCCGCGGCTCGCGCCGGCGGCGTGAAAGCTCTATCGTGCGATCCGCGCTGGGTTCGCTCGCAGATCGCGGACGAAACCTTGAAAAAGACGCCGGAGGAGACGAGCGATGCTGTTCACGCCCGAGCACGAGGAAGCGCGCCGCGCGCTGCAGAAATTCATCGCCGCCGAGATCAACCCGTTCGTCGACGAATGGGAGAAGGCGCAGACCTTTCCCGCGCATGAATTGTTCAAGAAGCTCGGCGGTCTCGGCTTCCTCGGCCTCACCAAGCCGGCCGAATACGGCGGCCAGGGGCTCGATTATTCCTATGCGGTGATGATGGCCGAAGAGCTCGGCGCCATTCGTTGCGGCGGCGTGCCGATGGCGATCGGCGTGCAGACCGACATGGCGACGCCGGCGCTCGCCCGCTTCGGCTCCGACGCGCTGCGTCGCGAATTCCTGGCGCCGGCCATCGCCGGCGACGCGGTCGTCTGCATCGGCGTTTCGGAGCCGGGCGCCGGATCGGACGTCGCCGCGATCAAGACCAGCGCGCGCTCCGACGGCGACGATTACGTCATCAATGGCGGCAAGATGTGGATCACCAACGGCGCGCAAGCCGATTGGATGTGCCTGCTCGCCAACACCGGCGACGGCCCCCCGCATCGCAACAAGTCGCTGATCTGCCTGCCGATGAAGACCAAGGGCGTCACCGTGGCGCGCAAGCTCGACAAGTTGGGCATGCATTCCTCGGACACCGCGCAGATCTTCTTCGACGACGTGCGCGTGCCCAAGAGCAACCGCATCGGCGAGGAAGGCCGCGGTTTCACCTATCAGATGCTGCAATTCCAGGAGGAGCGCCTGTGGGCCGCCGCCTCGTGCCTCAAGGCGCATGAACTCATCATTGCGGAGACCATCGCCTACGCCCGCGGCCGCAAGGCGTTCGGCCAGAGCATCCTCGACAATCAGACCGTTCATTTCCGCCTGGCCGAATTGCAGACCGAGGTCGAACTCTTGCGCTCGCTGGTCTATCGCGCCGCCGAGGCGATGATCGCGGGAGAGGACGTGACCCAGCTCGCCACTATGGCCAAGCTCAAGACCGGACGGCTGGGGCGCGAATTGCCCGACGCCTGCCTGCAATATTGGGGCGGCATGGGCTTCATGACGGAAACGCCGGTCAGCCGCGCCTATCGCGATTTTCGTCTCGCCTCGATCGGCGGCGGCGCCGACGAAGTGATGCTGTCGGTGCTGTGCAAGGGCATGGGCACCTTGCCCGGCATGGGCCAATAGCGGGGCGGGCGTCACCATGATCACGCTTTATCATTGCGCCGGCGCGCGCTCGTTTCGCGCGCTGTGGGCGCTCGAGGAGCTCGGCCTCGGCTACGAGCTCAAGATGCTGCCGTTCCCGCCGCGCATCCGCGCCCCGGACTATCTCGCGATCAATCCGCTCGGCACGATCCCGTTTCTGATCGACGGCGAGACGCGGATGACGGAGTCCTCCGCGATCTGTCATTACCTCGCGACGCGTTACGGGCCCTCGCCGCTCGCCGTCGGGGTCGACGAGCCGGACTATGGCGCCTACCTCAACTGGCTGCATTTCGGCGAGGCGACGCTGACTTTCCCGCAGGCCGTCGTGCTGCGCTATTCGCGCTTCGAGCCGGAAGAGCGACGCAGCCCGCAAGTCGCCGCCGATTATTCGAAATGGTTCCTGGCGCGCCTGCGCGCGGTCGAAGCCGCGACGGCGAAAGCGGAGACCTTGTGCGCCGGGCGCTTCACCATGGCGGACGTTTCGGTCGGCTACGCCCTTCATCTCGCCCAATTCTGCAGGCTCGACGGCGAGTTCGGCTCGGCGACGGCGGACTACCGGCGCCGGCTCGAGGCGCGCGAGGGCTTTCGACGCGCCCTGGCGGCGGAGCGGGCCGCTGGAGAGGAGCAGAAGGTCCCGGCGACGCTTTGAAACGAGCGGAGCGCCCGCTTCGACGATGACAAACGCTCCGGCGCGTGGTTTCCTTCGCCGACCCGCAACAAGGGTCCAAACAAGAAGGCGACAATTCCGCGCGTCGCATGAGGAGGAGCGCCGATGACGATGGAACAATCCGACGACGCCGACGTCGTGGACAAGGCCGTGATCACCTGCGCGCTCACCGGCGTGCTCACCGACCCTAAGCAGCATCGCGTCCCCGTCACGCCCGAAGAGATGGCGCGCGAAGCCAAGGCGGCCTATGATTCCGGCGCCAGCGTCATGCACATCCATCTGCGCCAGCAGGCGCCCGGCAAGGGCCATCTGCCGTCCTGGGACGTGCCCCTTTCGCGCGAAATTCAACAGGCGATCCGCCAAGCCTGCCCGGGCGTAATCATCAATCATACCTCCGGCGTCGCCGGGCCCGACTATGCCGGCGCGCTCGAATGCCTGCGCCAGACGCGGCCGGAAATGGCGGCCTGCAACGCCGGGTCGCTGAACTATCTCAAGGTCAAGGCCGACGGCGCCTGGGCCTGGCCGCCGATGCTGTTCGACAACCCCGTCGAGAAAATTCAGGATTATCTCGACGTGATCAAAGCGGCGGGGGCGATTCCCGAATTCGAATGTTTCGACGTCGGCATCGTGCGCAGCGTCGCCATGTACCGGCAGGTCGGCATGGTTTCGGGCCTGCTCGACTATAATTTCGTCATGGGCGTCGCCTCGGGCATGCCCGCAGATCCCGATCTCTTGCCCATTCTCCTCAAGCTGAAAGCGCCCGAGGCCGTTTGGCAGGTCACTGCGATCGGCCGCGCCGAAGTCTGGCCGCTGCATCGACGCGCCGCCGAACTCGGCGGCCATTTGCGCACGGGCCTCGAAGACACGTTCTACCTGCCCGACGGCGCCAAAGCGACGTCGAACGGTCGGTTGATCGCGGCGCTCGCCAGGCTCGCGCGCGAGGTTGGGCGAGATATCGCGAGTCCCGCCGAAGCCAGGCAAATTTTTCATCTGCGCCCTTCGGGGACGACCGCCTAGAGGTCGGGGCAAAACAAGCGGGGAGGAAGGCATGACGGATCTCAGCGCGACGGGCGGCGTGCCCGGTCCAGGGCGTATCGGGCGGGTTGCGATCGGCGACCTCCTCACCCGCGCCGCGCGGCGCTATCCCGACCGCGTCGCTCTGACCGACGGCGCCAAGCGCGCGACCTTCGCGGAAGTCGACCGCGACGCCAATCGCTTCGCCAATGCGCTGCTGGCGCGGGGCTTGAAGCCGGGCGACAAGGTCGCGACGATCTGCAACAACTCGATCGAGATGGTCAAAGGGCTGTTCGGCCTGCATCGCGCCGGACTGGTGTGGACGCCGATCAACACCCTGCTCGGCCCCGCCGACATGGACTACATTCTCGATCACGCCGGCGTGCGCTTCGCCCTGATCGACGACTATCTCCACGCGCAGCCGGACCGCCGCGCGGCGCTCGCCAAGCGCGGCCTCGATCTCGTCGCCGTCGACCTCGCGGGACAATCGGCCGCGGCCGGACTGACGGACTTCAACGCCCTGCTGCAAGGCCAGTCCGACGCCGAGCCCGATATCGCCATCGACGACCGCGACCTGGCGATGATCATCTACACCAGCGGCACGACTTCGCGCCCCAAAGGCGCGATGCATTGCCATCTCGCCGTGGTGATGGCGGCGATGAGCAACGCGATCGAAGGGAACCTGACGCGCGAGGATGCGATCAGCGGGCAGATGCCGATCTTCCACTGCGCCGGCCATGTCCTGATGCTGACCTATCTCGCCGTCGGCGGAAAAATGGCGCTGATGCGCGGCTTCGATCCGCTCAAAGCGATGGAGACGATCGAGCGCGAGCGCCTGAGCGTCTTCATCGGCTTGCCCCTGATGTATCAGGCGATGCTCGATCATCCCCGCCGCCAGGACTTCGACTTGTCCTCGCTTCGGCTCTGCATGTACGCGATGGCGCCGATGGGCGCCCGCTGCTCGAGCGCGCCGTCGCGGAGTTCTGTCCCCGTTTCACGCTGAGCAGCGGCCAGACCGAAATGTATCCCGGCACGACGATGTCGCGCCCCGAGCGCCAACTCGAGCGGTTCGGCAATTATTGGGGAGAATCGCTGATCGTCAACGAGACCGCGATCATGGACGACGACGGCGCCCTGCTGCCGCGCGGCAAGATCGGCGAATTGGTGCATCGCGGCCCCAATGTGATGATGGGCTATTACAAAGATCCCGAGGCGACCGCCGCGTCGCGCAAGTTCGGCTGGCATCACACCGGCGATCTCGCGCTGATCGACGAGGCCGGCGAAATCCTGTTCGTCGACCGCAAGAAGGACATGATCAAGTCGGGCGGCGAGAACGTCGCCTCGGTGAAGATCGAGGAGACCCTGCTCGCCCATCCCGCCGTGCTCAACGCCGCCGTGGTCGGCCTGCCGCATCCCCAATGGGGCGAGGCGGTCTCCGCGTTCGTCAAGCTGAAGCCGGGCGCCAATACGAGCGAAGCGGAGATATCGGACTATTGCCGCGAGCGGCTGGCGGGCTTCCAGGCGCCCAAGCTCGTGCGGATTCTCGAAGACATGCCGCAGACCGCGACGGGCAAGCTGCGCAAGGTCGAACTGCGTCAGCAATTCGCCGACACTTTCACCGCCTGACAATCGGAAGAACGAAAAGCCTATCATGGCCATCATCGAAAGCACGATCGCGCCTTTGAGCGCCGCGTTTCAGGCCAATCGCGCGAGCATGCTCGCCCTGATCGACCGCCTGCGCTCCCTGGAGGAGCGCGCCCGCGCCGCTTCGGCGGCGGCGAAGGACCGGTTCCACAAGCGCGCGCAATTGCTGCCGCGCGAGCGCGTGGCGCTGCTGCTCGACGCCGACGCGCCGTTCCTTGAGCTCTCAACTCTGGCCGGATTCGGCTTTGACGTCGCCGACGCCGAACGAAGCATTCCCGGTGGCGGCCTGATCGTCGGCGTCGGCCTCGTCTCGGGCAAGCGCTGCCTTGTGAGCGCGAGCGACGCCGGCATCGACGCCGGCGCGCTGCAGCCGATGGGCCTCGACAAGGCGCTGCGCGCGCAGGAAATCGCGCTCGAGAACAAGCTGCCCTATGTGCAGCTGGTCGAGAGCGCCGGCGCCAATCTGCTGCGCTATCGCGTCGAGGATTTCGTGCGCGGCGGCGGGCTGTTCCGCAACCTCGCGCTCCTGTCGGCGGCCGGACTGCCCGTCGTCACGGTGACGCACGGTTCGTCGACCGCCGGCGGGGCCTATCAGACCGGCCTTTCCGACTATATCGTGATGGTGCGCGGCCGCACGCGCGCGTTTCTCGCCGGGCCGCCGCTGCTGAAGGCGGCGACCGGCGAAATCGCCAGCGAGGAGGAGCTCGGCGGCGCGGAGATGCATACGCGCGTCTCCGGCCTCGGCGACTATCTGGCCGAAGACGACCGCGACGCGCTGCGCATCGCGCGCGAAATCATCGCCGGCCTCGCCTGGGACACGCCCGGCGCGGCCCGCGAGCATCGCCCGCCGCTCTACGACCCGGAGGAGCTGCTCGGCGTCATGCCGACGGACTATAAGCGCCCGGTCGATATGCGGCAGGCGATCGCGCGCATCGTCGACGGCTCCGACTTCACCGAATTCGGCGAAAATTACGGACCGGCGACGGTCTGCGGGCACGCCGCGCTTGAAGGCCATGCGGTCGGAATCGTCACCAACAACGGGCCGCTCGATCCCGACGGCGCCAACAAGGCCACGCATTTCATTCAGGCCTGCTGCCAGACGCGCACGCCGATCCTCTATCTCAACAACACCACAGGCTACATGGTGGGACGCGCGGCCGAGCAAGGCGGCATGATCAAGCACGGATCGAAGATGATCCAGGCCGTGGCGAGCGCGAGCGTGCCGCAGATCACGCTCTATTGCGGTGCCTCGTTCGGCGCCGGCAATTACGGCATGTGCGGGCGCGGCTTCCATCCGCGCTTCTGCTTCTCCTGGCCCAACGCCAAGACGGCGGTGATGGGCGCCGAGCAGGCGGCGGAGACCATGGCGATCGTCGCCGAGGCCGCCGCGGCGCGGCGCGGCGGGACGCTGGGCAAGGACAGGCGCGAGAAAATGAAGGCGGAGATATCGGCCGTATTCGACGCTCAGACAGACTCGTTCGCCACCAGCGCCCGCCTGCTCGACGACGGCGTCATCGATCCGCGCGACACGCGCGCCGTCCTCGCGCAGACGCTGGCGATCTGTCGCGAGGCGGAGCGGCGCGCGCCGCAGCCCATGCAATTCTCGGTGGCGCGGCCATGAGCGCTCCCGTGACAGAGAAACTCACGCCGTTTCGCAAGATCCTCGTCGCCAACCGCGGCGAGATCGCCCTGCGAATCATGCGCACCGCGCGGCGCCTCGGCTACGGCGTCGTCGCGGTCCATTCGGCCGCCGACGCCGACGCGCCGCATGTGCGCGAGGCCGACGAGGCGATCGCGATCGGCGGAGCGGCGCCGGCGCAATCCTATCTCAGGATCGAAAAGATCGTCGCCGCCGCGAAGGCGAGCGGCGCCGACGCGATCCATCCCGGTTACGGATTCCTGGCCGAGAACGCGGCGTTCGCCGCGGCCTGCGAGGCGGCCGGGCTCGTCTTCATCGGCCCGTCGGCCGCCGCGATCCGCGCCATGGGCGACAAAGCCGGCGCCAAGGCGCTCATGCGAGCGGCCGGCGTTCCCTGCATTCCCGGCTATGACGGCGACCAGGGCGAGGCGGCTCTTGCAGCCGCGGCGCGCGAAATCGGCTTTCCCCTGATGATCAAGGCGTCGGCGGGCGGCGGGGGACGCGGCATGCGCTTGGCGCCCGACGAGGCCGCGTTCGCCGAGCGCCTGCGCGCCGCACGGTCGGAGGCGCAGAGCGCCTTCGGCGACGCGACGGTGCTGCTCGAGCGCGCGATCGAAGCGCCGCGCCATATCGAAATCCAGGTTTTCGCCGACCGCTGGGGCGCCGCAATTCATCTCGGCGAACGCGACTGCTCGACGCAACGCCGCCATCAAAAGCTGATCGAGGAGGCACCCTCCCCGGCGGTGTCGCCCGAGCTTCGCCAGCACATGGGCGCGGTCGCGGTCGCGGCCGTCAAGGCGATCGGCTACGAGGGCGCGGGCACGCTCGAATTTCTGCTCGATCCGGTCGGCGCGTTCTATTTCATGGAAATGAATACGCGCTTGCAGGTCGAACATCCCGTGACGGAAGCCGTCACCGGGCTCGACCTCGTCGAGCTGCAATTGCGCATCGCCAGCGGCGAAAGGCTGCCGCTGCAGCAGGGGGATGTCCGGTTTTCCGGCCACGCGATCGAAGCGCGCCTGTGCGCGGAGGACGCGGCGGATGATTTCATGCCGCAGTCCGGCCGGATCCAGCGTTGGCGGGCGCCCGAAGGGCTGCGCGTCGAGGCCGCGCTGGGCGCCAGCGGCGACATTTCCCCTTATTACGATTCGATGATCGCCAAGATCGTCAGCCATGGCGCGACGCGCGAGGAAGCGTTGCGCAAGCTCGCACACGGGCTCGACGGCACAATAGCGTTCGGCGTCACGACCAATCAGGCTTTTCTCGCGGCCTGCCTTCGCCACCCCGATTTTGTCGCCGGCCGGGTCGCCACCGATTTCGTCGATCGGCGCCGCGAGGCGCTGCTGGCGCGCCCGCGCGAGGCTCTCGTCCCGCCCGCCGCGCTCGCGGCGCTGCTCTTCCGCCTTTCCCAGCGCAGCGCGCAGCCCTGGAGGAAAGGCCGCGCGCTCGCCTGCGCCTTCGCGGCGCCGACGCGCATCGAAATCGAAGGGAAAATCCACGACGTCGAGATTTCCCGCCGGCGCGACGGGGCCTACGCGATCGCCTATGAGAGCGCGGAATTTTCGATCGAGGTCGAGGCGCTCGACGACGAGACGCTTCGCTTTCGCGTCGGCGACGTCGCGCAGAGCGCGACGTTCCTGCGCGCCGACGATCGGCTGTACTGGCTGAGCGGAGGCCTCACGTTCGCCTGCCGCGACGCGACGCTCGCGCCGCCGCGGCGGGCGAGCGCCGCCGTCGGCGACGGCAAGCTGCGCGCCGCGATGAACGGCCGCGTCGTCGCGGTGCTCGCCAAGCTCGGCGAGAGCGTCGCGCTCGGCCAGCCGCTGGTCGCGCTCGAAGCGATGAAAATGGAGCATGTCCACGGGGCGCCTGCCGCGGGAATCGTCGCCGCCCTGCATGTGGCGGAGGGCGAGCAGGCCGCGGCCGGCGCCATTCTCGCCGAGATCGAACCGCCGCCCGCCGCGACGCCATAGCGAGCACCCTCATGCCCAAGACCCCGGATGTCCGGATCGAGAAACGCTGCGCCGCATTGTGGATCGTGATCGATCGGCCGGAACGGCGCAATGCGCTGAACGCCGGCGTCGTTGCGGGAATCGTCGAGGGCTATCGCGCCGCCGAGGCCGACCCCGACGTGCACGTGATCGTCGTGACGGGCGCCGGCGACAAGGCGTTTTGCGCCGGCGCCGATTTGCAAGCCGGAGGGTCCTTCGCATTCGACTTTTCGCGCCCGAATAGCGATTACGCCGACATGCTGCGGCTGGCGCAAAGCGCCGCCAAACCGAGCCTCGCGCGGGTCAACGGCGCTTGCATGGCGGGCGGCATGGGGCTTCTGGCGATGACGGACATGGCGGTCGCCGCGGACGACGCCGTATTCGGCCTTCCCGAGGTCAAGGTCGGCCTGTTTCCCCTGCAGGTGTTGAGCCTGCTGCAAAGAATTGCGCCGCCGCGCCTCGTCGCCGAATGGGCGATCACCGGCGAGAGCTTTGGCGCAAGCGCGGCGCGCGCGGCGGGGCTCGTCAACCATGTCGTTCCCGCCGCAGAACTCGACGCGAAGGTGGACTGGCTGATCGCGCGGATCGCCGACAAATCGCCCACCGCGATCCGTCGCGGCAAATACGCGCTGCGCGCGATCGCCTCGATGTCCCTCGAGGAGAGCCTCGCCTTCATGGAAGGCCAACTGCCGCTGCTGGCGATGACCGAGGACGCGAAGGAGGGATTGGCCGCGTTCGCGCAAAAGCGCAAGCCCAACTGGCCGGGGCAATGAGGGTTGCGCTCGCAGCGCCGCGCAAGAGCGAGGCTCGTTTACGCGGAATTTGGGTCTCGCTCGCGTGGTCTGCGTCAGCAAAATTGAAGGGCGCATCTACCTCCGCTTCAACGCCACCCCCTGTCCCGCCAGCGGCGGGACTTCGAGGCCGCGCTGCGCATGGGCAAGCGCGTCGAGCGCGGCCTGCGTTTCGGCGCGCCAAGGCGCGGCGCGCGCGCCGTCCTCGCCCTGATCGATGGAGAGCAGCAATTGCTCGCTGGCGGCCAAACTCGCGCCCTCCCGCCCGGCCTTCATTTCGAGCCAGACGCGCATGCGCTTCTCGTCGTGCTCCAAGAGGTGGCAGCGCACGAACAACGGCTGGCCTTCGCTCGCCTCCTGGAAATAGTGCAGCATCATTTGTAGCGTGTAGAGCGTGCGCCGATTGGCTTTGCGCGAAGCCGCGTCGAGGCCGATGCGGTCCATCAGGGCGTCCACCGAGCGGCTGAACACCAGCGCATAGGCCGCGTCGTTCATATGGCCGTTGTAGTCGACCCAGTCGGCCGCCACTTCGGTCTCGTAGATATCCAGCGGCTCGCCACGATGCATGACGCCCTCCCCGATCAGAGCCCTCGGGCTCGTCCCGCCGCCTAATCTTTGCAGCCGCCGGCCATTTTGTCGATGAGTTCCTCCGCGAGTTCGCGCGCGGCTGCGCGGCATTTCGCCTCGCTCGACCGCGAGCCGTCGGACCCGACGCAATTCCGACGAATTCCAGCCGCAGGTCAAGCCGGGGCAGGTCAACCTGGGGAATGACGAGCCTTCAATTGCGAGCCCTGATATAAGCGAGCCCAGATCGGGCACGCAGAAGGAGAGCGACTTCATGACGCGGGACGACGAGGGCAATCGCTTTTCCGCCCGCGCCCGGCGCTACGCCAATCTCGGCGTCAACGCCGGCGCCTTCGCGGCGCGCGTGGGCGCGAGCCGCCTGATCGGCGGCGAGCGCGCCCTGAACGCGCGCGCCCTGACCGAGGCGCTCGGCTCCCTCAAGGGGCCGATGATGAAGGTCGCGCAGATGATGGCGACGATCCCCGAAGCGCTGCCGGCCGATTACGCCAGCGAGCTGATGACGCTGCAATCGCAGGCGCCGCCGATGGGCGCCGCCTTCGTGCGCCGCCGCATGCAGGCCGAACTGGGCGCCGACTGGCGCGCGCGTTTCGCCGAATTCAATCTCGCCCCCGCCGCCGCCGCCTCGCTCGGCCAGGTGCATCGCGCGACAAGTCTTTCCGGCGAGAAGCTCGCCTGCAAATTGCAATATCCCGACATGGCCTCCGCGGTCGAGGTCGACCTCTCGCAGCTCGAACTGCTGTTCTCGATCCATCGGCGGATGGGGCCGGCGATCGACACGCGCGAAATCGCCCAGGAGATCGGCGCGCGCATTCGCGAGGAGCTCGACTACGTGCGCGAGGCCAAGCTGGCGCGGCTCTATGCGCGGATGCTCGAAGGCCGCCCGCTGGTGCGCGTGCCCAAGGTCTTCGCCGAGCTTTCGACGCGGCGCCTGCTGACGCTGGAATGGCTCGAGGGCGCGCCGCTGGTCGAATTCCAGCGCGCGGGCGCCGAGGCGCGCAATCGCATCGCGCTCGCCTTGTTCGAGGCGTGGTGGCGGCCGTTTTCGCGCTTCGGCGTCATTCACGGCGATCCGCATCTCGGCAATTATTCCGTCGTCGCGGCGGGAACGGGCGAGGCGCGGGAGGTCGAGGCGGTCAATCTCTTCGACTACGGCTGCGTGCGCATTTTTCCCGCGAGCTTCGTTGGCGGCGTCGTCGAGCTCTATCGGGCGCTCGAGAGCGCCGACGACGCCCGCATCGTCCACGCTTACGAAATCTGGGGCTTCTCCGATCTGTCGCGCGCGACGATCGCGGCGCTGAACATCTGGTCGCGCTTCCTCTATGGGCCGTTGATCGACGATCGCGTGCGCACCATCGCCGACGGCGTCAAGCCCGGCGAGTACGGCCGGCGCGAACTCTTCGCGGTCATGCAGGCGCTCAAGGCCAATGGCGGCGGCCTGAAGGTTCCCCGCGAATTCGTCTTCATGGACCGCGCCGCGGTGGGCCTCGGCGGCGCGTTCCTGCGCCTGGGCGCGGCGATGAATTTTCATCGCCTGTTCGAAGAGGCGATCGACGGCTTCGACGTCGCCGCGCTGGCGCGGAGGCAGGCCGAGGCGCTGGCGGAAGCGGAGCTCGCCTAAACGGCCCGGAGCGTTCGCGACGGACGAACTCGATGTCGCGGCCTCGCGCAAAAAAAAGCCCCGCGGGGAGCGGGGCCTTCAGGCGCGCTGGCTTATTTCGACGGCGCGCCGCACGCCGGCGACAGGGAGGAGAGAAACGCCGGCGAAACGTCGCGCGAGACGCGGCTCACTGGCAGATGTCGACCCAGCGGCGGCCGAGATAGCGGCCCCATTGGTCGTAGACCGGTCGATAGGCGGAGCACCCGTTCGGGCCGGGGCCGTAATAGGGGCCGGGGCCGTAATAGGGGCCTTCCGAGGCGATCGCCGCGCCGGCGGCGAGGCCGAGAATGCCCAGGCCGACCGCCGGGCCCCACCAGCCGCCGTACCAATGGCCGCCGCGCCAATAACCGTGGTGCCAAACGCCGGCCGCGTCTGCGGGCGTCGTCGTCGCGGCTGCGACGCCGAGGCCAAGGAAGAGCGCCGTCAAGGCGACGGCGGTCGACTTCTTCAAGAATGCGCGCATGAGATGCCTCCAATTTCCAAACTTAGCGCCGCTTCGGCGCGGCTTGCGCCTACGTCGGATTTACGGGACGCCCCCGACGCTCGCGTGAATGGTCGGCTGAGAAATCGGCGCCTATTTGCCCAAAACACGGCGGCGAGGCGCCGAAATCGACTGATCGAGGAAAATATCGCGCCGCGAACGTACTATTCTGAACATTCATTCAGATTTCGCGCCGGCCGTCATGCCGCGCAGGAACTTGATGATGCCCGAAAAGTCGTCGCCGGAGCGGCCCGCCGCCGCGAACAGCTGATAGAGTTGAGCCGCCTCGGCGCCCAGCGGCGTCGCAGCGCCCACGCCCGCGGCCGCCTCTTGCGCGAGGCGCAGATCCTTCAGCATCAGCGCCGCCGCGAAGCCCGGCTTGTAGTCGCGATTGGCGGGCGAAGCGGGAACGGGCCCGGGGACCGGGCAATAGGAGGTGAGCGACCACGATTGGCCCGACGAAGTCGAGGCCACGTCGAAAAGCGCCTGCGCCGACAGGCCGAGCTTTTCCGCGAGAACGAAAGCCTCGCAAGTCGCGATCATCGTCGCGCCGAGGATCATGTTGTTGCAGATCTTGGCCGCCTGCCCCGCGCCGGGCCCGCCGCAATGGACGATGCGCTTGCCCATGGCCTCGAGCAGGGGCTTGGCGCGGGCGAAGGCCTCCTCGGCGCCGCCGGCCATGAAAGTGAGCGTCCCCGCGCCGGCGCCGCCGACGCCGCCGGAGACGGGGGCGTCGAGGGTCAGAACGCCGGCGCTCGCGCCCGCTTCATGGGCTTGCCGCGCGCTGGCGACGTCGATGGTCGAGGAATCGATGACCAGCGCGCCGCGGCGCACCGCCGGCAGGATGTCGGCCCAGCACGCGATCACGTGGCGGCCCGCCGGCAACATGGTGACGGTCGCCTCGGCGCCTTCGACCGCCGCCCGCGCGCTTTGCGCGATCACGACCCCTGCCGCGGCCGCGGCGGCGCACTGCGCCTCGATCAGATCGAAGCCCGTCACCCTGTGCCCGGCCTTGACGAGATTGGCGGCCATCGGCGCGCCCATGTTGCCCAAGCCGATGAACGCGATGTGCGCCATGCCCTTCTCCTCCCCAAGTCGGCGGTCGCTGAAAGTTCAGCCCTGCAAGCCGCGCGCGACAATCACGCGCATGATTTCGTTCGTGCCTTCGAGAATCTGATGCACGCGCAGATCGCGCACGATTTTCTCGACGCCGTATTCGGCGAGATAGCCATAGCCGCCGAACACCTGCAGCGCGTCATTGGCCGCGTTGAAGCCCGCGTCGGTGGCGACGCGCTTGGCCATCGCGCAAAGTCGCGTCGCGTCAGGCGATCGGGCGTCGAGCGCGCTGGCGGCCCGCCAGAGCAGCGAGCGCGCCGCCTCGAGCGAGGTCGCGATGTCGGCGAGACGGAATTGCGTCGCCTGAAAGTCGACGATGCGGCGCCCGAAGGCCTTGCGCTCGCCTGCGTAGACGAGCGCTTTGGCGAGCGCGGCCTCGCCGCCGCCGAGCGAACAGGCGCCGATATTCAGCCGCCCGCCGTCGAGCCCGGCCATGGCGATCTTGAAGCCGTCGCCTTCCGCGCCGACGCGGTTGGCCTCCGGGATGCGCGCGCCTTCGAAAATAACCTGCCGCGTCGGCTGGGCATGCCAGCCCATCTTGCGTTCGTTGGCGCCGAACGAGAGGCCCGGCGTTCCCTTTTCAATCAGGAACGCCGAGACGCCGGCCGCGCCCGCCGCGCCGGTGCGCGCCATCACGAGATAGAGGTCCGTCGCTCCTGCGCCGGAGATGAATTGCTTGACCCCGTCGAGCACGTAAGAATCGCCGTCGCGCCGCGCGCGCGTCGAAAGCGCCGCGGCGTCGGAGCCGGCGCCCGGCTCGGTCAGGCAATAGCTCGAAAGCAGCTCCATCTTGGCGAGCTTGGGCAGGTAATGCGCCTGCAGGGCCGGCGAGCCGAAGCGGTCGATCACCGAGGCCACCATGTTGTGGATCGACAGATACGAGGCGACGCAGGGGCAGCCGGTCGCCAGCGCCTCGAAGATCAGCGCCGCGTCGAGCCGCGTCATCCCGGAGCCGCCGTGCTCCTCGCGCACGTAAATCGTCGCCATGCCGAGCGCGGCCGCCTCGCGCAACACGTCGACCGGGAAATGCTTGGCTTCGTCCCAAGCCAGCGCGTTGGGAGCGATTCGCTCGTCGGCGAAGGCGCGCGCCATGTCGCGGACGGCGGCGTGGTCGGCGGTGAGGGTGAACATGGCGAAGCCTCTCAGGTCCAATCGGCGAGATGGACGACATCGCGCTCGTAGCGGGTTTTCGCGACGCCGGCCACGAAGGCGCGATCAAGCGTCACGAACGGCGCGGCGCGGCGGCGCGCCAGCGCGAGATAGATGCAGTCGTAGACCGAATGATCGAGTTCGCGCGCCAGCGCGAGCGCCGGCGCCGCCAAATCCGCCAATTCAATAAATTGAGGAATGAAGCGTCGTATCTCGTTCATCGCGGCGCTCGCGATATCGACGTCGATCTCGCCGAGCTGCGCCTTCTTCCACAGGCCATTGGCGAGTTCGGCGAGCATCAACGACGGTGCTATGAGATCCGCGGAGCTGCGGATCAGGCGATTGGCGGCGACCGTGTCATTTTCACGGGCGAACCAGCAAAGGGCGACGCTCGCGTCGACGATGATTTCGCTCACCGATCTCGATCTTCTCTTACAAGCCTCGCCGGATCGCTGCGACGTCCGGGAGGCGTCAGGTTTTGAAACTTCTCGGCGGCGGCCAAGCGCTCCTCGGGCGTATAGGGCGCCGATTTCTCAATCAGGGTGCGCAGTTCCTGCTCCAGGGACCGGCCGTGCGCCTTGGCGCGGGCGCGGTGCGCTTCGAGCACGGCGTCCGGGACGTTGCGGATGAGAACCTGGGCCATTACACACCTTAAATGCTATCATATATGATAGCGCGATACGCCGACGCGAGCCAAGCATGACATCGGCGCCGTCCTCCGCTCACGCCATTGTCGGAATGCTGAAGTTCGCGCCCTCCTTCACGCCCGACGGCCAGCGCGCGGTGACGGTCTTGGTCTTGGTGTAGAAACGGATCGAATCGGGGCCGTGCTGGTTGAGGTCGCCGAAGCCGGAGCGCTTCCAGCCGCCGAAAGTGTAATAGGCGACCGGCACCGGGATCGGCACGTTGACGCCGACCATGCCGACCTGGACCCTCGAGGCGAAGTCGCGCGCGGCGTCGCCGTCGCGGGTGAAGATCGCGACGCCGTTGCCGTATTCGTGATCGTTGCACAGGCCGAGCGCTTCGTTGTAGCTCGCCGCGCGCACCACCGAAAGCACGGGACCGAAGATCTCCTCCTTGTAGATGCGCATGTCCTTGGTGACATGATCGAACAGGCTGCCGCCGAGATAGAAGCCGTTCTCGTAGCCCTGCATCGTGAAGCCGCGGCCGTCGACGGCGAGCTTGGCGCCTTCCTTCACGCCGAGGTCGATGTAGGATTTCACCTTCTCCAGGTGAGCGCGCGTCACCAGCGGGCCGTAGTCGGCGCTGGAGTCGGTCGAGGGGCCAATTTTCAACCCTTCGACGCGGGGGATGAGCCGGCGCACCAGTTCGTCGGCCGTCCTCTGGCCGACCGGCACGGCGACGGAGATCGCCATGCAGCGCTCGCCCGCCGCGCCGTAGCCGGCGCCGATCAGCGCATCGATCGTCTGGTCCATGTCGGCGTCGGGCATGATGACCATATGGTTCTTCGCGCCGGCAAAACATTGCACGCGCTTGCCGCTCGCCGTGCCGCGCGAATAGATGTAATGCGCGATCGGCGTCGAGCCGACGAAGCCGATCGCCTGAATGTCGGGATCGTCGAGGATGGCGTCGACCGCCTCCTTGTCGCCGTTGACGACATTGAGAATGCCGGGAGGGCCGCCCGCCTCGATGAAGAGTTCGGCCAAGCGCATCGGCACGCCGGGGTCGCGCTCGGAGGGCTTGAGGATGAAGGCGTTGCCGCAGGCGATCGCCGGCGCGAGCTTCCACAGCGGGATCATCGCGGGAAAGTTGAACGGCGTGATTCCCGCGACGACGCCGAGCGGCTGGCGCATCGAATAGAGGTCGATGCCGGGGCCGGCCCCGTCGGTGTATTCGCCCTTCATCAGATGCGGGGCGCCGAAAGCGAATTCGACCACCTCGACGCCGCGCTGAATGTCGCCCTTGGCGTCGATGAGGGTCTTGCCGTGCTCGCGCGAGAGGATGTCGGCGAGCTCTTCGGTGTGCTGGGCGATGAGCTCGTAGAATTTCATCAGCACGCGCGCGCGGCGCTGTGGATTTGTCGCGCCCCATGCGGGCTGCGCCGCCTTGGCGTCGAGAACCGCGGCGCGCATTTCGGCGGCCGACGCGAAAGCGACCGAGCCGCGCACCGTTCCGTCCATCGGCTGAAACACTTCGCCCGTGCGGCCCGAAGTTCCCGCGACGCGCTTGCCGCCGATGAAGTGCCCGTACTCGACCATGGTTCGCTCCCTTAAGACGTCGTTGCTCGCGGCCTTTATGCATCAGGCTTTCCTGCACAGCAATCGCCGATTGCGCGCAGCGGGCGTGCGAAAATGTGCTAAACGACGAATATGGACTGGGACAACGTCAGGGTCTTTCTCGCAGTCGCGCGAGCGGGACAATTTGTCGCGGCGGCCAAGCGGCTGCGGCTCGACCACGCCACGGTCAGCCGGCGCATCGCGGCGCTAGAGGCCTCGCTCGGCGCGCGGCTGTTCGATCGGCGCACCACCGGCGCGCGGCTGACCAGCGCGGGCGAGCGTTTTCTCGCTGCCGCCGAGGAAATGGAGAGCGCGTTCCTGCACGCGCAGGCGGAAATCTCCGACGTCGACGTCGAACTGACCGGGGTCGTGCGCATCGGCGCGCCCGACGGCTTCTCGACCTATTACCTCGCGGGCGCGTTGCGCGATTTCGTCGAACGCAATCCGGGCGTCCGCATCCAGCTCGCGCCCGTCCCGCAGGTCATTCCGCTGGCGCGGCGCGAAGTCGACGTCGTCGTCGTGCTCGACAAGCCCGAGGAAGGTCGCTTCGTCGCGCGCAAGCTCACCGACTACAATTTGGGAATCTACGCCAGCGCCGCCTATCTCAACACGCACGAGCCGCCGCGCGAGGTCGGCGAACTCGCCGGCCATCGCCTCATCGGCTATATCGAGGAATACGCCTTTTCGAGCGCGCTCGACTATATCCGCGAGCTCTATGGCGGCGCGCCGACCTCGTTCGAATGCGCGAGCGCCGTCACCCAGCTCGAGGCTTTGCGCGCCGGCCTCGGGCTCGGCGTCGTACATGATTTCATCGCCCGCCGTTTCCGCGATCTGCGCCGCGTGCTGCCCGAGCGGCGCGCCACGCGCAGCTATTGGATCGTCACCCACGAAGACACCCGCGGCCTTGGGCGCATCCGCGCGGTGTGCGAGCATCTCATTGCGAGCGTGACGCGGGACCGCGCGACGTTCGTTTGAGGAGAGGGGCGCCTTGCGTTATGCGAAAGCCTCGATGGCGACCGGCATGCGCCGGCGGCCCAATGTCCGCGCCGCCCCAAGCCGATCCTGCAGGCGCGCGGACAGACTTCGCAGAGGATTCGCCCGTCGGGCGGCGGGCGGGAAAAATGACCGACGACCCGCAAGAGAGGGTCCATTCGGGAATGCCGCTCCCTATATAGGGAGCAAGCGCCGCGGCGGCAGCGTCGGTGAGGCGCTGGCAGCCCTGTTGGCGAATGACTTCGAGATCAACTCATGAACCGCATGACGCCCGCGGCGCAGTTTCAATCCGTGCATCCCGCCCAGGTCGCGGGACTTTTCTATCCCGGCGAGGCCGCAGCTCTGGCCGCGAAGATCGACGCGGCCTTTGCGGCCGCGGCCGCCTCGCCCTTCCGGGCGAAAATGATCGTCGTTCCCCACGCCGGCCTCGATTACTCCGGCGCCGTCGCGGCGCAGGCGCTGCGCGCGCTGGATTTGACGGACGGGCTGCGGCGCGTCGTCATCCTCGGCCCCAATCACCGCATGCCGTGGCGCGGCGTCGCGGTCCACCCGGCCACGGCCTGGTCGACGCCGCTCGGCGTCGCGCCCGTCGCGGGCGAGGCGCTGCGCGCGATCCTGCCGCTCGAGGGCGTCACGGTCGACGCGCGCCCGTTCGCGGGCGAGCACAGCCTCGAAATGCCGCTGATCTTCCTGCAGCGCCTGGTCCCTGGGCTTGAGATCGTCCCGCTGCTGGTCGGCGACGCGGCGCCCGACCTCGTCGAGGAGGCGCTCGCCCGCCTGTGGGGCGGGCCCGAGACGGCGATCTGCATTTCCTCCGACTTGTCGCATTTTCTTTCCGCCGGCGCCGCACGCGCGAAGGACGCCGAGACGCGCAGCCTGATCGAGGGCGGCCGCTGGGGCGAACTCGGCCCCGCGAACGCCTGCGGCTTCGCCAGCCTGAGGGGCGCGATCCGCCGCGCCCAGAGCCTGCGCATGCGCGCGACGGGGTTGGCCTTCGCCACCTCCGACGATGCGGGCGGCCCCCGCAGCCGCGTCGTCGGCTACGGCGCCTTCGCCTTCGAGGACGCCGACGCGGCGCGGCTGGCGAAGGAGGATCGGGATCGGCTTCTCGCCATCGCGTCGGCGTCGCTGGACTTCGCCGCGAGGCGCGGCGGGGCGGCCCCCGAGTTTTTTGCCGATGCGAACCTGCCGCCCAGTCTGATGGCCCATCGCGCCACGTTCGCAACGCTGGAGCGCCGCGGGGCGTTGCGCGGCTGCATCGGCTCGCTCCTGCCGCAGCGGCCGCTCGCCTCGGACGTCGGCGCCAACGCGGTCAAAGCCGGCTTCGGCGATCCACGCTTCGCGCCGCTGATGCGCGCCGAATTGCCGGACCTCACGATCAAAATCTCCGTGCTTTCGCCCATGGCGCCGATCCCTTGCCGAAGCGAACAGGAATTGATCGACCAATTGCGGCCCGACCACGACGGCCTGGTGCTGCGCGACGGTCGGGCGGTCGGCCTGTTTCTGCCCAGCGTCTGGCGCGAAGTCTCCTCGCCGAGCGACTTCGTCCGTTTCCTCAAGAGGAAAATGGGCGTCGCGGCGGACCATTGGTCGCCGACGATGGCCGCCTCGCGCTTTTCCACCGAGTGCTTCGAGAGCCCGTTCGTCGAGCCGAGCGAGGCCGATCTTACGGGGATCGCGGCGCCGGCGTTCGAGTGAGGCGCAAGACGCCCGGCCGCGCACCGTCTACGCACGGCGCGCCCCTTCTTCCCGCTCGCGCGGAGAAGGCTGGGATGAGGGGCCGGGCGATGAGCCGCGACGCCGTTCGTGCGAGCCCACCCTGCCCCTCACCCTAACCCTCTCCCCGCTCGCGGGGAATCAGCGCCTCAGCCGCAAGCTCGCCCAGCCATCGAGATCGATCCGCTCGGCGAGATAAAACCCCTGCCCGCGCCACGCCGCCAGCACGCCCGGCACGTCGCTGAGCAGCAGCCCCGAGACGATCGCCTCGCCGTCCGGCGCCGTCACGGCGGCGAGGGAAGGGGCAAGCAGGCGCAGGGGCTTGGCGAGGATGTTGGCGAAGACGAGATCGTAAGGCGCGCCGTCGCGCAGTTGCAGGCTCTCCACGCCGCGCGAGACGACGGCTTTGCAAGCGGCGCCGACGCCGTTGAGACGCGCGTTTTCGTTGGCGACTTGCACCGCGATGGGGTCGATGTCGCCGAGCCAGACCTTGCGCCGCAAAACCTTGGCGGCGGCAATGGCGAGCACGCCGGCGCCGCAGCCGACGTCGAGAACGCGGCGCGGCCGGCGGCGCTTGAGCAGGCGATCGAGATGCAGGAGGCAGCCGCGCGTCGTGCCGTGATGGCCGGTGCCGAAGGCGAGGCCCGCCTCGATCTCGACGCCGACATCGTTGGCGCGAAGCGCAGCGCGGTCGTGCGCGCCATGGACGAGAAAGCGCCCGGCGCGCACCGGCTCCAATCCGGCGAGCGACTTGGCGACCCAATCGCGCTTTTCCGTGAGGCCGAATTCGATTTTCTTGGCCGCGTCCTCCCCAGCGGCGACGGCGACGAGATCGTGCAGCGCGTCCTTGTCCGGCGCGAAGGCGAAATAGGCTTCGACCAGCCACGCCTTGCCGCCGCCCGGCCAGGGGTCCTCGGTCTCGAAGGCGGTCGAAGCGGCCTCGGCCGGCTCAAAGCTCTCGACGATGAGATCGGCGACGGCGCGGGCGCGCTTTTCGTCGACAACGAGGCGCAGCTTGTGCGTGGCGTTGTTGGGGGGCAGGCCTTCGAGCATGGGATCCTCACTCTCCGCTTCTCCCCTTGCGGGAGAAGGCGGCCGGCGAAGCCGGCGGGACGAGGGGGCGGCGCGACCCCTCATCCGTCGCGCCTTGCGGCGCGCCACCTTCTCTAGGCGAATGCATAGCATTCGTCCGCCCCGCAAGGGGGGAAGGGAAGCGCCCCTACCACGCGCCTTCAGCCCCCGCCAGCCTCGTGGAAAAAATCATAGACCAGCTTCGCCGTCGCGGCGTTGAGGCCGGGCGTTTTTTCGAGATCGGCGAGGCCGGCGCGGGCGACGTCCTTGGCGGAGCCGAAGGCGTGCAGCAGAGCGCGCTTCCTCGCCGGGCCGATGCCGGGGATTTCGTCGAGCGGGCTTTTCACGAATTCCTTCTTGCGCTTGGCGCGGTGCGTGCCGATGGCGAAGCGATGCGCCTCGTCGCGCAGCCGCTGCACGAAGAACAGCGCGGGATCGCGCGGGGGCAGCTTGAACGGCTCGCGCCCCTCGACGAAGAAGGTCTCGCGGCCCGCGTTGCGGTCCGGCCCCTTGGCGATCGAGGCGAGATGCACGCCCTCGACGCCGAGTTCGGCGAACACCTGCCGCGCCGCCTCGAACTGCCCGCGTCCGCCGTCGATGACGACGAGATCGGGCCGGTCGGGAAAGGCGCCCTCGTGCGCGGGCGCTTCGGCCGCCTGCTTGGCGAGGCGGGCGAAGCGGCGGCTCAGCACCTCGCGCATCATCGCGTAATCGTCGCCCGGCGTCAGGCTCGCGCTCTTGATGTTGAAGGTGCGGTACTGATTTTTGACGAAGCCCTCCGGCCCCGCGACGATCATTGCGCCGATCGCGTTCGTTCCCATGATATGCGAATTGTCGTAGACTTCGACGCGGCGAAGCGGCGTCGCGATCCCGAACGCCGCTTGAAGCGCGCCGAGCAGCTTCTCCTGGCTCGCCGCTTCCGCCAGTTTGCGCGAAAGCGCCTCGCGCGCGTTGCGCAGGGCGTTGTCGACCAGCTCCTTCTTTTCGCCGCGCCGCGGCGCGCCGACGGCGATGCGATGGCCCGCGCGCGCGCTCAAAATATCGCGCAACGATTCGCGCGAGGCGACGTCGTGACTGAGCAGCACCAGCCGCGGCGCGGGCCGCTCGAGATAGAATTGCGCGAGGAAGGAATCGAGCACCTCGGCGGCGCTCAACGCGCGATCGGCGCGGGGAAAGTAAGCGCGGTTGCCCCAGTTCTGATAGGTGCGGAAGAAGAACGCCTCGATGCAGAACTGCCCGGCTTCCTCTGAGATCGCGAATACGTCGGCCTCGGGCACCGAGCGCGGGTTGACATTCTGCTCGCCCTGGATCGCCGACAGCGCGGAAATGCGGTCGCGCAGGCGCGCAGCCTTTTCGAATTCCAGCGCCTCAGCGGCTTCGCTCATCTCCTTGGCGAGGCGCTGGCGGATCGCGCGGCTGCGCCCGGAGAGGAAATCGCGCGCCTCGGCGACCAGCACGGCATAGTCCGTAAGCGCGATCTCGCCGGTGCAGGGCGCCGAGCAGCGCTTGATCTGATAGAGCAGGCACGGGCGTGTGCGGTTCTCGTAATAGCTGTCGGGACAGGTGCGCAAAAGGAACGCCCGCTGCAGCGCGTTGAGCGTGCGGCTGACCGCGCCGGCGTTGGCGAAGGGGCCGAAATAATCGCCGGGGATGGAGCGCGCGCCGCGATGCTTGACAAGGCGCGGGGCTTCGTGGCCGCCGGCGATGAGAATATAGGGGAAGCTCTTGTCGTCGCGCAGCAGCACGTTGTAGCGCGGCTTCAGCTGCTTGATGAAATTGGCCTCCAGCAGCAGCGCCTCGGCCTCGGTCTCGGTGGTGACGAACACCATCGAGGCGGTCTGCGCGATCATCCGGGCGATGCGGATCGTCTGGCGCTCGGGCGTCGTGTAGCTCTGGACGCGCTTCTTGATCGAGCGCGCCTTGCCGACATAGAGCACCTCGCCGTCGGCGCCGATCATGCGGTAGACGCCGGGTCCGAGCGGCGCATGTTTCCAGAACGACTTGATCGCCGCCGCGCCGCGCGCCAGCGGCCCCGGCTCGGCGGGCTTCTCGTCGAGATCGAGGTCGAGCGCGAGCGAAGCCTCGTCGCTTTCCAGATCGGCGGCGAGCGCGGCCGGGTCGAAACCGCCGTCGGTCGTCGATGGATTCTTGGTTGCGCCTGTCATGCGGCGTCAGAGCTTCTCATTTTGCGTGGCGAATTTCAGCCGCGGCTGTTCCCCCTCTCCCCGCCCGCGGGGAGAGGGTTGGGGTGAGGGGCCGGGTCGTTGCCGACGGCATTGCGGCCAACCACCCCGCCCCTCATCCTGACCTTCTCCCCGCGAGCGGGGAGAAGGGACGCGCAGCACCGCAGGGCGCCACGCTAGATTTAGGCCGCCTTGAGCAATTCTGGAAGATAGGGACGCCTCAATACTCCCGCTTCCGATCCACCACGTTGCGCAGCGGCTCGCCGCGCTCGAACGCTTCGATCTGCTCCGCGACATAGCCCGCCACCGCGTCCGGCGCGGAGATCGCCGCGTTGTGCGGGCTGACGAACACCGCCGGGTGGCTCCACAGCGGCGAGTCCTTCGGCAGCGGCTCTTTCTCGAACACGTCGAGCGAGGCGGCTTTCAATATCCCAGCGTCGAGCGCGGCGAGGATGTCGGCCTCATTTTGCAGGCCGCCGCGGCCAGCGTTGAGGAGGATCGGGCCGCCGAGGCGCCCGTCGCGCGCCAATTTTGCGAACAGCCTGAAATTGAGGATGCCGCGCGTCGCCGCGGTCAGCGGCAGCAGCGCCACAAGAATGTCCGTGCGCGCGAGCATCGCGTCGAGACCTTCCGCTCCATGGAAACACGCGACGCCGGGCTCGGATTTCGCGCTCGCGCTCCAGCCCGCGACGTCGAAGCCGATCGTCTTGAGCTTGCGCGCCGCGTCGCGGCCGAGTTCGCCCAGCCCCATGACGCCGACGCGCACTTGCCCCGCCGCCGGCTGGCTCTCGTCGTCGTCCCAAACGCGCTCGCGCTGCTGGCGCTCGTAGCGGCGGAACTGGCGCAGATGCAGCAGCGCGTGCAGCACGACCCATTCGCTCATGCGCGCGGTGAGATCGGGATCGACGACGCGCACGATCGGAACGTCGGGCAAATCGGACGTCTCGAGGAGATGATCGACGCCGGCGCCGAGGGAGAAGATCGCCTGAAGATTGGGGAGATCCGCCAGCGCGCCCGGCCCGGGCCGCCAACAGACGGCGTAGCGGACGGCGGCTCGGTCGCTCAGCGCCTGCGGGGTCACGATGGGATGATCGGGCAAGAGCGCGCGCAGACGCTGGAGCCAGGGCGCCGGGTCCCATCCCGTCGCCGCGAACAGAATGGTCATGCGACGGCCTCGGCGATGCGCGCGACGATGGGATCGGCCGCCGCCGGCGGCGCGGCGCCGAGCGAATAGGCGGCCCTCAGACGCGCCGCGGCGGCCAACGCGCGCGCCTCGTCGCGGGCGTGAACCAGCGCGAGCGGCGCCTCGGCCGAGACCTCGGCGCCGAGACCGGCGAGGCGGGTGAAGCCGACGGCGGGGTCGATAGCGTCCGTCGCGCGCGCGCGCCCGCCGCCGAGTTCGACCACCGCCATGCCGACCGCGCGCACGTCGATTTGCTGAACGAAGCCGGCGCTTGCCGGCGCCGCCGCGACGACGACCGGCGCGGCGGGAAGCGCGGCCCGCGCTTGGCTAAGGAAATTCCTGGGGCCGCCGAGCAGGGCGACCATGCGCTCGAAGCGCTCGGCGGCGGCGCCGCTCGCCAGCGCGCGCTGCAGCGCCGCGCGCGCGGCGTCGATATCGCTCGCCAAGCCGCTCAGGGTGAGCAGCTCCGCGCCGAGCGCGAGCGTGACCGCGTGAAGCCGCGCGTCGCGCCGCGCGCCGGTGAGATAATCGACGGCGTTGAGCACCTCGACCGAATTGCCGGCGGCGCTCGCCAGCGGCTCGTTCATGTCGGTGATCAGCGCGATCGTCGGCAGGCCGGCCCCGTTGGCGACGCCGGCGATGCTCTGCGCGAGATCGCGCGCGCCTTCAAACGTCGGCATGAAGGCGCCCGAGCCGGTCTTGACGTCCATGACCAGGGCTTGCAGCCCCGCCGCGAGTTTCTTCGACAGGATCGAGGCGGTAATCAGCGCGATCAATTCGACCGTCGCGGTGACGTCGCGAATGGCGTAGAGACGCCGGTCGGCGGGCGCGAGATCGGCGGTCTGGCCGATGATCGCGCATCCGGCTTGCGCGACGACGCGGCGAAACAGCTCAAGATCGGGCTGCGAGACATAGCCGGGGATCGAATCGAGCTTGTCGAGCGTGCCGCCGGTATGGCCGAGGCCGCGACCCGAAATCATCGGGACAAAGGCGCCGCACGCCGCCAGCATCGGCGCCAGCATCAGGGAGACGTTGTCGCCGACGCCGCCGGTCGAATGCTTGTCGACGACCGGCCCCGGCAGATCGGCCTCGCGCCAGTCGAGCGCGACGCCCGAGCGCGTCATCGCTCTCGTCAGATGCACGCGCTCCTCGAGGTTCATGCCGCGGAAGAACACCGCCATGGCGAATGCGGCGGCCTGTCCCTCGGTGACGGCGCCTGACGTCAGGCCGGCGATGAAGGCGGCGATGTCTTCGCCGCTGAGCGCCTGGCCGTCGCGCTTGGCGCGGATGATCTCTTCCGGCAGCATCAGGCGCGCCCCTGCGGTTCGTCGTCGTGCGCGGCGATGAAGGCGCGCAACAGGCGACGGAATTGCTGCGAGCCAAGTTCGGCGAATTCCTGCGTCTCCTTATGGCTGGGATCGCCGCCCGAGAGCCCGGCGGCATAGTTCGTCACCAGCGAAGCGGCGACGCAGCGCAGGCCGAAGTAGCGCGCGATCAGCACTTCGGGGACCGTCGACATGCCCACGAGATCGGCGCCGAGAATTTTCGCCGCGCGGATTTCGGCCGGCGTCTCGAAACTCGGGCCGGAAAACCACATGTATACGCCCTCGTGCAGCTCGACCTCGACGCTTCGAGCCGCATTCTTCAGCGCCGTCAGCAATTTTCGGTCGTAGGCCTGCGTCAACGGCACGAAGCGATCGTCGGTGGGCAGGCCGATCAGCGGATTGGCGCCGGCGAAATTGATGTGATCGACAATCGCCGCTAAAGCCGGCGGGCGCCAATGCGTGTGCAGGCCGCCGGCGGCGTTGGTGAGGAACAGAGTGCGCCCCCCTAACCGCTTGAACGTCTCGATCGCGGCGAACATCGCGCGCGAATCGCCGCGCTCGTAGTAATGGCCGCGCCCCTGAAACAGCGCCACGCGCCGCCCCTCCAAGGCGCCCACCACCAGGCGCCCGCTATGGCCGGCGACGCTCGGCACGGGAAAGCCGGGAATGTCGCGATAGGGGATGACGAGCGCGTCCTCGACTTCGTCGGCAAGGCCGCCGAGCCCCGAGCCGAGCACGAGGCCGAGCCGCGGCAGCGAGGTCACGCCATGCTTGGCGAGCGCTTCGATCGCGGCGTCGGAACATTGGTTCATGTTGGTCTCCTAGCGGGGCGAAGGCCCGCGGCCGCGCCAAGTCATCGCGACAAATGATCCGGGCCGAACGAATGCGGCAACAAGTCTTCCACGGCGAATGTCGCGCGCAGCCCTTCCGGCCCCGCGACATGCACGCGCGTCTGCGCGTCGGCAAATTCGCGAATGCGCTGGCGGCAGCCGCCGCATGGCGTGCAGAGCGCCTCGCCGTCGCCGACGACGAGGATGTCGACGATGCGCCGCTCGCCCGCCAGGACCAGCGCGGCGATCGCCGCGGTCTCCGCGCATGCGCCTTCGGGATAGGCGGCGTTTTCGACGTTGCAGCCGCCGTAGATCGCGCCGCTCGGCCCCAGCGCCGCCGCGCCGACCTTGAATTGCGAATAGGGCGCATAAGCTCGCGCTTGCGCCGCCCTCGCCGCCGCGAACAGCGCCTCGAGCTTATCGTCAGCGCTCTTTGACATAGGGAACGCCCGAAGCCTTCGGCGGAATCGCCTTGCCGATGAAGCCGGCGAGCAGCACCACCGTCAGGATATAGGGAAGCGCCTCGATCGCCTGCACGGGAACCGGCCCGATGACCGGCAGGATCACGCCTTGCAAGCGAATGGACAGCGCGTCGAGGAAGCCGAACAAGAGACAGGTCGCGAGCGCCGGCCACGGCCGCCATTTGGCGAAGACCAGCGCGGCGAGCGCGATAAAACCCTTGCCGGCGCTCATATGCGGCTGGAAATAGGCGGCCTGGGCGATGGAGAGATAGACGCCGGAGAGACCGACGAGCACGCCGCAGATGACGACGGCGCTGTAGCGCAGTTTGCGCACGGATATGCCGGCGGTGTCGACGGCGGCGGGATTCTCGCCCACCGCGCGCAGGCGCAGGCCGAAACGCGTGCTGTAGAGCGCCCAATAGGTCAAAGGCACGAGCGCGAAGGCGAAATAGGTGACGATGTCGTGGCCGGAGATCAGGTGGCGATAGATCGGCCCGAGGATCGGCACGCCGCCGAAGCTCTCCGCGAAAGGCAGGTCGATCGTATTGAACAACGCCGTCGCCGGCAGTTGTGGCGTCCTCCCGCCTTGCGACCAGATCGCGTTGCCGACCAGCGCCGTCATGCCGTCGGCGACCATGTTGATCGCGGTTCCCGAAACGATCTGGTTGGCGCGCTGATCGATCGAGGCGTAACCGTGAATCAGCGATACGGCGACGGTGGCCAAGACGCCGCCGGCCAATCCGGCCCAGGCGCTGCCGGTGAATGTGGCGACCGTCGCCGCGGCGAAGGCGCCGGCGAGCATCTTGCCTTCGAGCCCGATGTCGACGACGCCCGAGCGCTCGGACCACAGGCCGGCGAGGCACGCCAGAATCAGCGGCACGCCGAGGCGGATGCCGGAGCCGAAGATGACGATGAAGGCGTCGAAGGTCTGCATGGCGTTCAGACCTTCAAATCGGCGGGCCGGCGGTGCGCCGCGCGAGCAGCGTCGCCACCGGCCGACGGAACATGTGTTCGAGCGCGCCGGCGAACAGCACGACGAGGCCCTGAATGACGACGATCATGTCGCGGCTGATCTTCGGCTTGTCGAAGGCGAGTTCGGCGCCGCCCTGATAGAGCATGCCGAACAGAATCGCCGCGAGCACGATGCCGACGGGATGCGCGCGCCCCATCAGCGCGACGGCGATGCCGACAAAGCCGAAGCCGGCGGTGTATTCGAGGATGAGCCGATGCTCCTCGCCGAGGATCACGTTGACCGCCATGCCGCCGGCGAGCGCGCCCGACAGCAGCGTGGTCACGATCGTGATGCGCGCGGGCGAAATGCCGCCGTAGACGGCGGCGGTCGGGTTGGCGCCGACGGTGCGGATTTCATAGCCGAGCCGCGTGCGCCAGATCAGCACCCAGACGCCGAGCGCGGCGGCGAGCGCGAGCAGGAACGACAGATTGAATGGCGTCACCGGCCATTTCACGCCGACGAGCGCGAGGAGCGCATGGAACTGCGGCACGATGCCGGCAGGCGGGAAGGGCAGGGTTTCCGGATTCATCTGCGTGGGCGAGCGCAACACCTCCACCAGGAGATAGCCCATCAACGCGGAGGCGATATAATTGAACATGATCGTCGTGATGACGATGTGGCTGTCGCGCTTGGCCTGGAGATAACCGGGTATGGCCGCGAAAGCCGCGCCGAACAGCGCCGCGGCGAGTATGGCGACGAGCACCAGGGAATAGCCGGGCAGGAACCCCAGATAAAGACAAGCGAGCGCCGCGCCGAGCCCGCCGATATAGGCTTGGCCCTCGACGCCGATATTGAAGAGGCCCGCGTGAAAGCAGATCGCCACCGCGAGGCCGGTGAAGATGAAGCTCGTCGCGTAATAGAGCGTGAAGCCGATGCCTTCGAGATCGCCCAGAGCGCCCACGAGCAGCAACCGCACCGCCTCGAAGGGATTTTCGCCAATGGCGGTGACGACGAGCCCGGAAATGCAAAAAGCTGCGGCGACGTTGACGAGCGGGATCAGCGCGACGTCGGCCCAGGCCGGCAGCGGCTTGTGGGACGCGCTCATGCCGCGCGCTCGCTGACGCCGGCCATCAAGAGGCCGAGGTCCTGGGGGTTGGTTTCCCGAGGGATCCGCTCGCCGGTGATCCGGCCGGCGCAGAGCACGAGGATGCGGTCGGAGAGCGCGAAGATTTCGTCCAGTTCGACGGACACGAGCAGCACCGCTTTTCCGGCGTCGCGCAAGGCGACGATGCGTTTGTGAATGAATTCGATCGCGCCGATGTCGACGCCGCGCGTCGGCTGGCCGACCAGCATGATCTTGGGGTTGCGTTCGATTTCGCGGGCGAGGACGATCTTCTGCTGATTGCCGCCGGAGAAATTGGCGGTCTTGAGCAGCGGCGCGCGCGGGCGAATGTCGAAGGCTTCCATCTTCGCCGCTGCGTCGGCGATGATCGCCTTGCGGTCGAACAGAACGCCGCGACCATAGACGGGGTCGTCCTGAAAGCCGAGCATCGCGCTTTCGCACGCTTCGAACGGCATCACCAGACCGACGCGATGACGATCCTCCGGGACATGGCCGACGCCCAGCGCGCGCACGCCCTTGGGATTGCGCTTAGCTGGCGGCGGCGTCGCGCCGTTGATGAGAATTTCGCCCGAGCTGAGCGGGCGAATGCCGGCGAGCGCCTCCAGCAGCTCCGATTGCCCGTTGCCCGCGACGCCGGCGATTCCGACGATCTCGCCTTCGCGCAACGTGAAGGAGACGTCGTCGACGCGCGTCACGCCGCGATCGTCGCGCACGACCAGATGGCGCGCCTCGAGCGCCACCTTGCCGGGATGGGCGGGGCCTTTCTCGATCTTGAGAATGACCTTGCGGCCGACCATCGCGTCCGCCAGTTCCGGTGGCGAGGTCCTGGCGGTCTCGAAGGTCGCGACCATCTCGCCGCGCCGCATGACCGAGACGCGGTCGGTCAGGCTGATGATCTCGCGCAGCTTGTGCGTGATGAAGACGATCGTCTTGTTCTGCGACTTGAGCACGCGCAGCATGGCGAACAGCTGATCCGCCTCGGCTGGGGTCAGCACCGCGGTCGGTTCGTCGAGCACGAGGATTTCCGCGCCGCGCACCAGCGCCTTGAGAATTTCGACGCGCTGCTGCAAGCCGACGGACAATTCGCCGACGATCGCGTCCGGGTCCACCTCCAGCGCATATTCCTTGGCCAAATGCGCGAGCTCGGCGCGAATGGCGGCGGCGCCGGAGGCCAGGAGCGGCCCGCCCTCGGCGCCGAGCATGACGTTCTCGAGCACGCTCAGCGGCGGCACGAGCATGAAATGCTGATGCACCATGCCGATGCCGTGACTGATCGCCTCGCGCGACGAGCGGATGCGCACCGGCGAGCCATTGATGCGAATTTCGCCAGCGTCGGCCTCGTAGAAGCCATAGAGGATCGACATCAGCGTCGATTTGCCCGCGCCGTTTTCGCCGACGATGCCGTGGATGACGCCGCGCTCGACGCGCAGATTGACGTCCTTGTTGGCGTGAACGTCGCCGAAGCGCTTGTCGATGCTGATCAGTTCGATCGCGGGCGCCGATTGGCTGGATTCACTTGTCACACGCGCCCCCAAGCGACGGCAAGTTCATTTCACGGAATTCCATGCCGAACCGGCCGCCGCATCATGGCTGGGACAAGCCCGGCCATGACGTTTTCCTCGATCGCAGGCTGCGCCTCACACCGGGCACTTGTTATCCGACATGTAGTCGTGCACCTGGATCTTGCCGGAGATGATGTCGGCTTTCGCCGCGTCGACCGCCGCCTTCGTCTCGGGCGTGATCAGCCCCTTGTTGAATTCGTCTAAGGCGTAACCGACGCCGTCCTCCTTGACGCCGAACACGTTGAAGCCGGCCTTCCAAGTTCCGTCCTTGGCCGCCTTGAACATGTCGTAGGTCGCGATGTCGACGCGCTTGAGCATGGAGGTCAGCACCTTGCCCGGGAACAAGCCGTTCTGGTCGGAATCGACGCCGATGCCGAGCTTGCCGGCGTCGGCGGCTGCCTTGAGAACGCCCTGCCCCGTCGCGCCGGCGGCCGCGTAGACGATATCCGCGCCGCGATCGATCTGCGACTTCGCGAGCTCGCCGCCCTTGACCGGATCGTTCCAGGCGGCCGGCGTCGTGCCCGTCATATTGGCGAACACTTCGTCCTTCGCGTTCACATATTTCACGCCCTGCGCATAGCCGCACTCGAATTGCGAGATCAGCGGGATGTCCATGCCGCCGACGAAGCCGACCTTGCCGGTCTTGGAAGTCTTGGCGGCGATGACGCCGACCAGGAACGATCCTTCATGCGCCTTGAACAAGATCGACTGCACGTTGGGCTTGTTGACGACCATGTCGATGATGCCGAACTTGGTGTCCGGGAATTCGCCGGCGACCTTGTCGAGCGCCGTCGCCCAGGCGAAGCCGACGGTCATGATCGGCGAGAAACCGTCCTTGGCGAATTTGCGCAAGGCCTGCTCGCGCTGGGCGTCGTTCTGGATTTCGAGATCGCGAAAGTCGATGCCCGTGTCCTTCTTGAATTTTTCCGCGCCGTGGAAGACGCCTTCATTGAAGGATTTGTCGAATTTGCCGCCAAGGTCGTAGATCACGGCGGGCTTGATCTCGGCGGCGAAGACCGCCGTCGAAGCGAGCAACGCGGCTGCGAGGCCCGAAAACACGGCAGACAGCTTACGGCCGGTCATGCAAATCTCCCTCTGTTCATTTCGACTGGGCTAACTGCCGGAGCCCGGCGATGCGACCGCCGCATGAACGGCGGAACCCCCCTCCTCGGGCAAGATTTCTTGACCGAATGGTCAAGCATACTGCCTGCCGCCGCGACAGAGTCAAGCGCCGCGCCTTCGCCGACGGCGAGCCGCGCGCCGCCCCTTCTGCGTGAGAAAAGCTCGCGCCCGGATTGTTGGCAGACTAGGCCGGCCTCGAGGCCTGGGCAAGCGTCGCAGCCGATCTTCGAGAAGCGTGAATTCGTCCAGCGACGCGCTCGCGATCGAGCGCGAGCGGTCAGTCGAAGAGGACGGAAACGCTTTCTTCCTTGGCGATGCGGGCGATCGCCTCGCCGATCAGCGGCGCGATCGACATAACCCGGACATTGCGCGCCACGCGCACCGCCTCGGTCGGCGCGATCGTGTCGGTGATCACGAGCTCCTTGAGCTTCGAGGCGGCGATGCGCGCCACCGCGCCGCCCGAAAGCACGCCATGGGTGATATAGGCCGAAACGCTCGCCGCGCCCTTGTCCAGCAGCGCGTCCGCCGCGTTGCACAGCGTGCCGCCGGAATCGACGATGTCGTCGAGCATCACGCAATGGCGGCCGGCGACGTCGCCGATGATGTTCATGACTTCCAATTCGCCGGCGCGCTCACGCCGCTTGTCGACGATGGCGAGCGGCGCATCGAGGCGCTTGGCGAGCGCGCGAGCGCGCACCACGCCGCCGACGTCGGGCGAGACCACCATCAGATTGTCGACCAGGCCGCGCTCCTTGATGTCGCGCACCATCGTCGGCGCCGCGAACAGATTGTCGGTGGGAATGTCGAAGAAACCCTGGATCTGGCCGGCGTGCAGGTCGACGGTGAGCACGCGGTCGGCGCCGGCGCGGGTGATGAGATTGGCGACGAGCTTGGCCGAAATGGGCGAGCGCGGCCCCGGCTTGCGGTCCTGTCGCGCATAGCCGAAATAAGGAATGACTGCGGTGATGCGATGCGCCGAAGCGCGCCGCAGCGCGTCGATCATGATCAGCAGCTCCATCAGATTGTCGTTGGTCGGATAGGACGTCGACTGAATGATGAAGGCGTCGCGGCCGCGCACGTTTTCCAGGATTTCGACGAAAATCTCGAGGTCGGCGAATCGGCGCACGTGGCAGCGCGTCAGCGGCTCGCCGAGGTAGGCGGCGATCGCCTCGGCGAGCGGCCCGTTGGAATTGCCCGCCAATATCTTCATTTTTCCTTGCATACGGCGGCTCCAGACGCGCGATGGCCGTCGCCGCCCGATTTCGCGGCGCGGGGGCGGAGAACGGGGCGGGTCATAGCAGCCGAGCCGGGCGGGAACAATACGACGCTCCGATGACCGCGGCGCCCGCGCGCCTGGCTATCCACAGAATGCGTGGCGCGGACGAAGCGGAAGGACGAATCTACGCTTGGCGCTCTGGCTGGCGGCGGCAGGGATCGACCCGAAGCGGCCCTTCGCACGCAACGAACACTCGGACTAGGTAGTCAGGAGTTCGAATTGATTCGGGCGCGCCGGAGAGGACGAAGATGCGACCTTTGCGGGTGGATTGTCGTCGTCTACATCTATAGTTGGCTCGGGCCGAAGGGACCCGCCATCTGACTGCTTGAGCGATCAAAAAGGGATTGAGTAAACTGTCGACGTAATTCCGTGATCCCAGGGCCTCAACGCCGCGGTGCCCGTCCTCGATTTTACAATACGCGGATTTATCGACTTCTCGCGTCGTCTCGGGCTAGAATGTGGCTAAAGCAACTCCGGCGACGGTTCGCGGCATGCGCGAGTGCGCGCCGCGGCACAGCTCGTTGCGGCGTCCTTATCGGGCAATTTCGAATGGCGGTCGACATCAAGGCGTTTTTGAAGGCGCAGAGCCGTTCGGCGAACGTCGTCGAGCGCGCGGTCGCCGACAATTGCCGGTTCGACGAACGTGCGAGCGCCGAGC
The DNA here is from genome assembly GCA_963842835.1 of uncultured Alphaproteobacteria bacterium. Classification (GTDB taxonomy): domain Bacteria; phylum Pseudomonadota; class Alphaproteobacteria; order Rhizobiales; family Beijerinckiaceae; genus Roseiarcus. Next base: position 486,590 of record CAWJIB010000007.1, read on the forward strand.
GCTGGAACGCGTTCAAAAGCGAGCTTGCCAAGCGCGCCGTTGACCCGGCTGCGATCGACTGGGCGGACTGGGGAGAGGCGAACAAGCAGCAAATCCTCACCCGCGTCGAAGTGCCAACCGGATCCGTGCCGGATGCGTTCCTCGACATCAACGGCGCGGCATGGCTGCCCCGCGTGGTCGGCGGCCAGTGGGTCGTCAAACTCGAAGCGCTGACGAAAGTGCTTAATAAGAAGCATCTAACTCTGGCGCAACTGGAAGACCTGCTGAGGCGCGGTGACTCCGGCCGGGATGCGGACGCGCGCGCGGCGGTGGAGGAATTTTTCGACGGCTGGAATGGAATGCGCGACGCGCGGCCTGCCTTTTGCGCACGCAGAGACGAGGTCGAAGCCGAAATCACCGACGCCGATTGGCCGCACGCATTGCGCGACCGCCTCGGGCTCGGCCATTACGGCCTGCCGGGCGGTGTGGGCATCGATGTCGCGCTCATGGCCTACGACATGAACTATGTGATCGCCAGCCAAAAGGCGGCTCGCATCCCCACCGCATGCGCGCTGCCGACCGCGTTGGACGGCGGCATGCATCAGTTCTTCTTTCCCGTTCCGCGCGAACATCCCTTCGGCGCGACGGTGCATCTCGCGCCGGGCAAGTCCGATACACTGACCGCGGAATGGCTGCACTGCCGGATAGAATACGAGCGCAGGCATCTGGTGAAGCTCGGACGGATCGTGCGCCCCCACGGGGTCGACGATCCGGCGTTGGTCGAGGCGCGCGACCTGCACCTGCTTTCTTTACAGGTCGAGTGCAACCGTCCCGATTTCGGTGAGCCTCTGAAGGGGCGCGTATGATCGAGCGCTGGCTGCAAATGTTTCAGAGCGATCCGCGAGGCGCAGTCGAGGCGCTCATGAGCGGTCGCGCCGGCGTGGGCGCCGATCTGCGTCTCGACATTCCCGAACTGTTGCATCAACTGTTCGCCGACGGCGCGAACATGGCGGGTGAGCGCTCACGGCTCGACGCGGCGCTGTACGACTGGCTCGTGGCGATGCGAAGCGACTACGCGCGGCAAGTCGGCCGGCTCGGCTTCGCCTCGTATAGCCGGCGGCTCTTCGACACGCTCGTCACGCTGCAACTGCTCGATCTGCCGCTCGCGCGCGAGCGCATCCGGGCCGATCTCGACGCCTGGATCCGTTGGCTCGCTCCTCTGCGCCTTGCGCCCGAGCGCGATCCGGCGCTCGAGTGCTGGCGTCTTCTGGCGGGCGGTCAGCGTGATCGGGAGTTGGTCGCCGCGTGGCTGCGCCTGGCGGCCGACCCGCGACCCGAGTATCTCGACGTAGCGCTCTCCGGGTTGGAGCGCGTTCCGACCGAAGGCGAAATTGGGATCAACCGAGGCTCTGATGCTGCGCGCGCTGTTGACCCACGCGGTGCGGAGGCCCGGCGCGTCGGGAGATGCGAAAGCATTCTTCGACCGGCGATTCGCCGCTTTGCGCGGTCTGCGGGGCGCGTTTCCGAGCAGCCCGCAGTCGTGGCGCGACGCGCTCGCGGACGCGTTCGACAGCTTCGAGGCGCGGGACAAGTCGCGCAAGGCGTCCGAACTCGTTTCGCTGCTCGCCGACGCGCAAAAGAAAGGGCCGCAGGGGGCACAGCGAAAGCGTAGGCGAATCACCATGCCGGTTCCGCTCCATCTAGTCACGTCGCTCCAAGCGGACATCGCGCGTTCCGGCGCCTCTTACGAAAATGTACGCCGGTTTTTCGAAATTCAGGACCAAAACCATCGCTACGCGGAGGAAACGGGCGACAGCTATTTCTTCACGCGCACCCTGTCGCGCTTGGGCAACGCATTGCTGCGGTGTGGCGGCCTCGACACGAAAGTGATCGACCGCTTGGGAACCGCAATCGAACGCGCGCTGTTCTGGGAGCCGATGAATCCCTATAGCTGGATGCTGTGGGCCAAGTGGTTCGCGATCCAGGGGCGCGACGAGGCGCGCGAGTGGACTCTGCGGGAGACGGTCCGGCTGTTTCCCGACCATGAGCCTTCCCGCGTCGAACTCGCGCGGCTGTTGATGCGCCGCGGCGAAGCGCATTGGGACGAAGCCGAGCAGTGGCTGCGCGAGGCGGCCGACAGGAATCCCGACCGTGAGCCCTCCCGCGTCGAACTCGCGCGGCTGTTGATCCGCCGCGGCGAAGCGCATTGGGACGAAGCCGAGCAGTGGCTGCGCGAGGCGGCCGTCAGCAATCCCGGCCATGAGCACTCCCGCGTCGAACTCGCGCGGCTGTTGATCCGCCGCGGCGAAGCGCATTGGGACGAAGCCGAGCAGTGGCTGCGCGAGGCGGCCGTCAGCAATCCCGGCCATGAGCACTCCCGCGTCGAACTCGCGCGGCTGTTGATCCGCCGCGGCGAAGCGCATTGGGACGAAGCCGAGCAGTGGCTGCGCGAGGCGGCCGACAGGAATCCCGACCATGAGCCCTCCCGCGTCGAACTCGCGCGGCTGTTGATCTGCCGCGGCGAAGCGCATTGGGACGAAGCCGAGCAGTGGCTGCGCGAGGCGGCCGTCAGCAATCCCGGCCATGAGCACTCCCGCGTCGAACTCGCGCGGCTGTTGATCCGCCGCGGCGAAGCGCATTGGGACGAAGCCGAGCAGTGGCTGCGCGAGGCGGCCGTCAGCAATGCCGGCGATGAGCCCTCCCGCGTCGAACTCGCGCGACTGTTGATCCGCCGCGGCGAAGCGCATTGGGACGAAGCCGAGAATCTGCTGGACGTCGCACTCAAGAACGACCCCGAGAGCGGACCCGCTCACGTGGTGTTGGCTGCTTTGCTCGACCGCTTGCAGCGCCGGCCCGACGCTTTAAGCCTGCTCGACGATCTGTTGGCGCGCGATCCGACAAATTCCATCGCGCACGAAATGCGCGATCGCCTGACTGGCGGTCTGGAGATCGACATCTCAACGATCGACGCGGGCCTCGACGCGGGCGACTGGGGCGCCGATAGGACCGAGGCGGCTGCGTCCTTTGCGGCGCCGGCGGGTGACCGGCAAGCGGCGGTCACGGCGACCGAGCCGGAGCGAGGCGGCGCAGAGCCACCCGCCGCGCCGGAACAGGCCGCGGCTCCGCGCGCCTCGGAGGACGCTGCCGCGCGAAGCGCGGAATTCACGACGCCGCGGTCGGCCGCGCCCGAGGTTGAACCGGGTGGCGCCTGGGCGCCCGAGAGAGCGGACCGTGACGAGACCGCGGACGTTCAAGGGCCACAGGCGCGGATGACGCTCGCCGAGGAGATCGAGCGCCGCGGCCGTCTTTCCGCCGAGTTCCGCGGCGCCCTAACTGCGGTCGAACGCGGCGACGTCCCGACAACCGCCCTCATCCGCCGACAGGCCCTGGGCGAGGACGCGCTGGCCGGTTTCTATCTGCAATGGCTGTTGCCGAACGACGCGTCCGAGCCGCCGCCGAACGCCTGGGCCTGGAACGCTTGCCGTCTCTGGCAGGACCGGGCGTCGGCCGACGAATGGCGCGGCCTGGAACGGCGCTCGGCCGAATTTGCGGCCGAGACGTCGTTCCTCGGCTGGCTCGCGCAGACGACCGACGCCGAGCGCGAGCGCGAGCGCTGGCTCGCGCGTTTCTCGGACGAAGGCGCCGCATCTTGGCCGCCGCGTCTCCACCTGATGCGCGCCCGCGTCGAAGCTCGAGGAGAGGCGAACGCGAGCAAGCGCAACGAGCTGGCGCTCGCGGTTCTTTCGAGCGCGGCTCTCGCACCGCCTGAGTTCGTCGCCTAGAGATCGCGATTGCGGTGACAGTGTGCTAAATGCCAGTTCAATAGTTGACCCAACAAGCGTTTGTGCTCGCTCGAGCCGGGCCGGTCGATCGATAGCTACGAAAACGAAACGCTGCCCCGAATTCTTACCTTCGTCCACTCTGGCGCGCCGGAGACGAATCGAACGTGCGCCCAATGAAAACATATCAGCGCAAGCGGCAAGACTGAACGGCCGCTCACCACTCACAGCGGCCCCATGAGCGGATGCCAAGCGCTTTATCCCGTCCGCTCAGCGCCCTATTGCAGCGGCGCGTAGCTCAACGGCGCCGCGGCGACCCGATCGGGCGCGACCGCCGCGACCGCGACCGCCTCGGGCGTATTGGAGAGATAAGCGGCCAGATCGTCCGCGCTCCTGGCGGCGACGCTCTTCAGCGCCGCCTCGCCGGCCAGCGCCCAAGGGTCGTCGCCCGATCCCTTGACCACGATCACGTCGTTGAGCCTTTGCGCGCGCTGCTTGTCGGAGGTGAAGACGTCCCAGACATATTCGATCGACGCGCCGTCCGCGGTCAGAGAGGCCGAAAGATAGCCGCGCACGAGATAGCGCGCGCTCGCGGGGTCGACGACGACGATGTCCCGCACTCGCGCCTCGCGCTCGAGAGTTTGCGAAAAGCTCGCGGAAATCGGGCCGGGCGCGCCCTCGATGGAAACGATCGCGACGCTCGCCTGGGCAAGGTTCACGCCCTCGCGCCGGGCGATCTGACGATGGGCCTCTGCGCTCGGGGCGAGATCGGCGGCGACCTCGACGCATCCGCACAGAGCCAGCGGCGCCGCAAGGACGCAAAGCCGCGCGAAGGCCGCGCGCGCATTCCAAACCTTCCCCGCCGTCGAACGCATCAAGCCAGAACACTCCTCCGCCGCGCGCCGAGGCGGCGACCAACATTAACATTCTGCTAACCCTATTTGTGCACGAGGTCCAGATTGTGGGCGTTCAATGGCTCGGCATGGTGAACGCCGACGAGATAGGTGCGCCCGAGGCACAGCGCCGTTTGGCTGTCGCTGTCCATCAGGATCATATGCAGGAAATAGACCTGATCGCGCGCGATGAGAAAATCGTTGCGCTCGTAAAACATCGGCGGGTCCATCCAGGAGGGCGTGAATTTCGCGCCGAGCGCATAGCCGCAGGCGTTGAGGCGGTGGCGCGACAGGCGGTGCGCGTCGAGAACGCGCGCATGGGCGGCGAAGACGTCGCCTGCGGTTCGGCCCGGCCTGAGCTCGGCCTCGCAGGCCAGCAGCGCTTCGAGCGCGGCGGCGTGGTAAGGCGCATGCAGCGGCTTGGGCCGGCCGACGACATGGGTGCGCATGATCGCGGCGTGATAGTGGCGGCTGACGCCGGCGAATTCGAGCGTGATCTGATCGTCGGGGGAGAGCTTGCGCCGGCCGCTCTTGTAGCGGCAGAGCAGCGCGTCGGCGCCCGAACCGATGATGAATTCGTTGCCGGGATAGTCGCCGCCGGCGGCGAAGATCGCGCTGTGCATCGCCGCCAGAATGGCGCCTTCGTCGGCGCCTGGCCGGGTCTCGGCGATCGCCGCCCGGTCGGCAAGGTCGGAAAGGCGCGCCGCCTCGCGGACATAGACGATCTCCTCGGCCGATTTCGTCGTCCGCAGATGCGGCGCGAGCGACGAGGCGTCGACCAGCGTCGCGTAGCCTTCGAGCGCCGCCTCGAGCCGGCGGCCGTTGAAATGGGTGAGGCCATAGCTGTCGAATTCGACGCCGAAGCGCCCGCGCGCGCCCAGATCCTCCAACATCGCGCGCAGATCGCGCGTGGGATCGGCGCCCTCGCCGTCCTTCCAGATCCGGATGTCCTCGATGTTCGAAGTGCGCTCGGCCTGACGCAGGTCGGCCGAGCGCGTCAGCAACGCGACCCGCCCGTCGGCGCCGACATAGAGGCACTGAAAAAAGCAGAAGCCGAACGTATCGTAGCCGGTGAGCCAGTAGTGGCTCTCCTGCGCGAACAACAGCATGCCGTCGAGCTTGCGCGCCGCCATCGCGCCGAGGAGCCGCTGCTTGCGGGCGGACATCTCGGATGCGGAAAAATGCACGGGCATCGACGGCTCCTTCGCTCTCATGCGCAAGCGAAAGGCGCCGCCGCGCTCGCGTCAAGGCCCAGGGGAGCCGAAGCGACGGTTTTACCGGGTCATCGATAAACCAGCACGGGAATCGTGCTGTGGGTCAGCACTTTCGCGGTCTCGCTGCCGACGAGCAGCGCGGAGACGCCGCGACGGCCGTGCGAGGCCATCACGATGAGGTCGCATTGGTTGGCGAGCGCGCAGTCGATGATCGCGCGATAGGGCTGATCGTGGACTTCGCGCAGCGTTTCCACCGGCACGTTCGCCGCCTCGCCCGCCATTTTCACCTGCTCGAGCGCCTTGTCGGCGACCCGCGCGGCATGGGCGTCGTGCTCTTCGGCGGTCTCGGCCACCAGCACGGCGTCCACCGAGGCGATCTGGTAGGGCTCCATCAGGGTGATCGCCGTCACGCGCGCCCCCACAGCCTTGGCCAATTGCACGCCGTAGATGACGGCCTTGAGCGAAAGTTCGGAACCGTCGGTGGGAATGAGAATGTGCTTGAACATGGCGCCGCCGCCTTTGCTGTCCCGGTTGAAATTCGTTTAGCCGGGATGGCGCGCCGGGCCATGATTTGCGTCAATTCCGGGGGTTGCAAGCGCTCGCCGGGCTCGATTGCGCGAATGGGGACTAACGGCGATTTGAGTTGCCGCCGCCCCGTCGGCGCGGAACAATGTCTCGGAACGATCGCAACTCGAGGGAGCCGCCGCCATTGCTCGATTCGGACCCTTTCGCCTCCCTGCGTTCCGCAAGCGGACCGTTCACGCGTCGCGCCTTGGTCAAGGCGAGCCTCAGCCTCGGCTTCTGCGCCGCGGTGGCCCCGGTCTGGGCGCAGACGATCACGACCTCCGCCGAGGGCCTGACCGCGGGCGAGGTGAAGATTCCCGCGGGAGACGCCGAAATTCCCGCCTATCGCGCGATGCCCGCCGCCGGCGGGCCATTCCCGACGGTCGTCGTGGTCCATGAGATCTTCGGCGTGCACGAGCACATCAAGGACGTTTGCCGCCGCTGGGCCAGGCTCGGCTATTACGCGATCGCTCCCGAACTCTTCGCGCGCCAGGGCGACGCCGCCAAGGAGGCGGACATCCCCAAACTCATGGCGACCATCGTCGCCAAGAAATCGGACGCTGAGGCGGCGAGCGATCTCGACGCGACGCTTCGCTTCGCCAAGGCGAGCGGCTCGGCCGACCTCGCGCGCGCTGCGGTCGTCGGCTTCTGCTGGGGCGGACGCCAGGTCTGGCTCTACGCCGCGCACAATCCGAGCTTGAAAGCCGCGGTCGCATGGTACGGGCCTCTTGCTTATCCCGTTAGCGACCTGAGACCCAAGAATCCGCCGGACATCGTCGACGATCTGAAAGTTCCCGCGCTCGGGCTTTACGGCGGCGTGGACAAGAGCATCCCGCTCGACCAGATCGAGGCGATGCGAAGCAAGCTCGCGGCCGCGGGCGGCGCGTCGAAGATCATCGTCTACGCCGACGCCGGCCACGCCTTTCACGCCGACTATCGCCCGAGTTACGTCAAGGCCGACGCAGAGGCCTCATGGCAAGAGGCGACCGCGTGGCTCAAAGCGCACGGGGTCTAGCGCGCGCGCGCCGGTTCACGCCCGCTCGATCGCCTTGGCCGCCGCATCGAGCGCGTCGGCGATCGCCTGGATCTGAGTGGGCGTGGCGTCGCGGCGTCTGACGCGCAGGCGCACCGCCATGCGCAGATTCTCCATCGCGCGCAGCAACGGGGCGATATCGCCGCGGCGCTCGTCGTCGGCGCGCTCGAAGCGGGCGAAAATCGCGTCGACCTGGGCGTGGTTGGCGGCGAGAAACGCCTCGCCCTCGGCGGTCAGCGTATAGAGCTTGCGCCCGCCCTGATCCTGGGCGCCGGTGGCGTAGCCGATGTCCTCGATCAGGGTCAGCGTGGGATAAACGACGCCGGGGCTCGGGCTGTAGCCGCCCCCGACCCGTTCTTCGAGCGCCTTGATAATCTCGTAGCCATGGCGCGGCTTGTCGGCCAGCAAGGCCAGGATGACGAGCCGGAGATCGCCGCTGTCGAACATGCGCCCCTCGCGCGGCTCAAACCCGCCGCCGCGCCAGTGCCGGCCGAACCTGTGCCCCCGGCCGAAACCGTCGTGCGCGCACCGCTCGCGATCGAACTCCTTGAAATGGCGGAAAAACATCGTCTTCTCCTGTGTCGTGAGATATGTCACGATATATCTTACAACCAAGATATATCTTAACGCGTCGAAGTCAAGCCTAAACGGAAGAACCGGCGAACGAGATCGTTCGGCCGAACGCATGCGGCGCGCGCAGGCCGATATTCGTGCGCGGCGCGCCCTCGGTCGCTCTATTTCGCGTTCGCCTGCCGGACGATCTCGGCCATCGCCGGCGCTGATGCGTCGCCGTCGGCCTCGAGCCCGGCGATGACGCCGGCGCGGTCGGCGACGGGGCGGTTCTGGCTCGCCTTCCATTTGCCGCGGATGTCCGCGATCTCGATCTCGACACCGACGATCTGCCGGACCATCGCGGTGACGAAATCCTCGGGCGCGTCGCTCACCGCCCACGGCGCGGGACGGGCGGATTCCTGGGACTGCGTCAGCGCCGCGATCTGCCGGCGAAGCCACGCTTCGTCCTCGATCACGCGCGGGACGCCGCGCGCCTGGACCATCACATAGTTCCAGGTCGGCACGACTTTGCCGGTCTCGCGCTTGGTGGCGTACCAGGAGGGCGTGACGTAGTGGTCGGCGCCCTGAAAGACGACCAGCGCCTCTCCGCCCCCCTGCAAATCGCGCCATTGCCCGTTGGCGCGCGCCATGTGGGCGCGGAGCGTGCCGAACTTGCCGGCGCCCGCGTCGATGAGGAACGGAATCGCATTGGCGAGGAGGCCCTGCGCCCCATGGCTGACGAGAAGGCCGAGGGGGCGCCGGCGGATCAACTCATACTGGGCGGCAAGATCGTCCTGGCGGTGAAGCGGGGGTTCGTACATGGGCGCGCTCCAAGGCGTGGCTGTCGTGGCGGCCGCGCCGGTGAAGCGTTAGGTAGCGCACTTGCCGCGCGGGCGCTATCGGCTGGCGCTCCGCCCGAGCGCTTCACAGCCCGTCTACGAGGCACTTTCCCTTACGCCAATTGTCTAGCGTGTCGCTCGCCGCGAGACGGTCCTCGAAGCTTCCGCTCGCAATGCTGGGTGGACGGCCCCTGACGGCATCGACGTGCCAAGCTGGTCGTTGTTGCAATTCGCCAACCAGCGATAGGAGCCGCCCAGATGAACGCTATCACGATCGGTCTCGATTTGGCCAAGTCGGTTTTTCAAGTCCACGGCGAAGGCGCCAAGGGCGAGATCGTCTTTCAGAAAAAGCTTCGTCGCGCGCAGCTCGAAGCGTTCTTCAGCAAGCAGCCGCGCTGCACGGTTGGGTTGGAGGCTTGCGGCTCGGCGCATTATTGGGGCCGCGCCTTGCGCGCGCTCGGGCATGAGGTTCGCTTAATTCCGGCGGCCTATGTGAAGCCCTTTGTTCGGCGCAATAAAACCGACGCCCGCGATGCGGCGGCGATTTGCGCGGCGATGGGTCGCGCGGACATGCGTTACGTGGCAATCAAGAGCGTCGAGCAACAGGCGATGCGGGCGGTCGAGCGCGGACGCGAGCTTTTGATCAAGCAGCGGACTCAGCTTTCCAACTGCTTACGCGGTTTGCTCGCCGAGATGGGGATTATCGCGGCGCAAGGCCGGTTGGGCTTTGCCGAGTTGCGAGAGTTGGTTCGGGTAGGCGATGCGCGCGTGCCGGCGCCGCTGAGGGCGACGCTGGAAGCGCTGGGCCGGCAGATCGATAGTCTGGCCGGGGATATCGACGAGCTCGAGGCGCGGATACTGGCGGCGGCCAAGGAGAACCCGGACATGCGGCGTCTATGCGCGATCCCCGGCGTCGGCGCCATCACGGCGCACGCCATTGTCGCGGCGATCGGCGACGGAAAGCGTTTCAATTCGGCGCGCGATTTCGCCGCCTGGGCGGGACTGACGCCGCGCGAGAGTTCGAGCGGGGGTAAGACGACAAAGCTCGGCATCACCCGGCAAGGGGAGCGGCGGCTGCGCTCGCTGCTGGCGTTGGGCGCCAGCACGATCATGCGCGGCGCGCGCGCCAACACGGGCCGCGCCACCGAGTGGCAGCGCGCCATCCTCGCCCGTCGCCCGGTCAAGGTCGCCGTGCTGGCGCAGGCGGCCAAAACCGCCCGGATCGCCTGGGCTGTTTTGACTTCGGGCGAGGCCTATCGGCGGCCCGCGGCGCAAGCCAAGGCGGCGTGAGAAAAATGTAGAGCCAAGGCCAGACAACCCCTTTCCGGCCAGGCGGCGACGCAGGGTCGGAGACGAAGCAAGGAGCAAACGGTAGCGACGGCAAAAAGGTCAGGACCTGGGTTGGGACACTCCGAACCGTCATCGCGCCTCAAAAGCGCGCCGCAATGCAGGGAGCCCAATCCGCGAAACCCATCGGGGCCAGCGGTCATGAACCGCGTCAAAAGGCCGAATACATGACCGCTCCAGACTTCAAGCCGAAGCCGCTGAAAAATGCCTTGCAACGAGGGGGCCGTCCATACATGACGCTATCCAGCGCCGCGACCGCCTTGTCCTCCGCGAGGCGCAGACACCCTTGCGCGGCGCGGCGACGGACGGCCAAATTCGGGTTTGCGAGCATTGGAAGTAATTTCGTGAGCGCCCCGCGCGATTTCAGCTCCTGCATGATGTCGACCAACTCGCCTGCGATCCGGTTTTGCGCCGCCACGTCCTCCGGCTCTTCCTCGCAGTCGAGAAATCGGGTCGCGTACTCGCGCGTCGCCGCGTCCTCGAAGCGCGCCACGCATCGTCGGACATTTCCTTCAGCGTCGGCCGGTCCGGCGGCGCCTGCCGCGCGCGCAGGGTCAGAGCGAGCACCTGCCGCGTCGGAAGGTTCGCGAACAATCCGGTCCGGGTCGCTGCCGCCCAATCCGGGTCGATCGAGCCGAACTGACCGGCTGCGCACGCGCACACATCGCGATCGTCGTCCTCGAACAGCCGGCGTATCTGGGCAATCGGCTTGCGCGCTCGCAGCGCGGCGCCGAGCGCCTGGACCGCGGCCGTCGCCTCGGGCGACGCCGAAACCGGGTGCGCCTTTTCCGGCGGAACCGACGCCGCGATATCGTCCAACAATCCGAACAGCCCGCTGCCGGCCCCGGTCTTTTTCGCCGCTTCGACGAACAGCGCGAGCAGGCGCTCGGTGGTCATCGCGGCATAATTGTCAGCGCTCATTGCAGCACTCCGAATTTCAGCAGCGCGTGCAAACCGGCTTCGCGCTGGGAGTTGAAATTCATGTCGCTGACAACTGTCAGTGCAGGCGCCCAGCCGGATCGCCTGTCAGAAACTTGAACGGTATCCGTATCGCCAGCCGGCTCACCCATTTCAGAGTCCGTGAACGGGGCTTTTCCCCTGACGCCATAATTCGAGCGCCTGGCTGGCTCGCAGCAAAAAGTCTGGATCATTGCTGGCGACGATCGCCTCGATCACCTCGCTCGCCTGCTGCGGGGCGATGCGCAGGCACGCCTGCGCAGCCTCGTAGCGAACGGCGACCTTGGGGCTCGCCAGCAAGGGAAGCAGCCTGCCAAGTAAGCCACGCGACTTCAGCTCTCGCATGATGTCGAGCACTTCGCCGACGATCCGGTTGCGCACCGCCATGTCTTTCCGCTCACCGGTGCAGTCAAGAAATTGCGTTGCGTCTTCGCGCGTCGCGGCGTCTTCGAAGCGGGCCACCAACGCGTCGTCGGACATGTCCTTCAAAGTCGGCCGCGGCGGCGGCCGCTGCCGCGCGAGCCGCTGCTGGGCGAGCACCTCTTGGGTGGAGAGGTTCGTAAAGAGCCCTGCCAGAGATGCGCTCGCCCGCTCCGGATCGATTCCGCGAAACTGCCCTGACGCCCAAGCGCGAACATCGCGATCGTCGTCTTCGAACAATCTCCGGACTTCGGCGATCGGCTTGCGCGCGGCCAGCGCGGTCGCCACCGCCCTTATCTTGGCCAAGCGTTCCACGCGCTCCGGCGTTCGCTTCATCATTTCCGGCAATCCCGAGGTCAGGACCTTCGGCCACTCGGGATAAACGCTGCCGAGCTGCTTGGCGGTCTCGACGAACAGCTCGAGCAGTCGCTCGGTGCTCATCGTCGCATAATCGTCCGTACTCATTTCAGCACCCCGAATATCCGCAGCGCTTTCAATCCCGCTTCGCGTTGGCCTTCGAAATCCAGGTCGTCAACGACCCGCCTGCGAATGCGCCACCCGGGGTCGCTGTCGTCCGTACTGTTGTAATAGCCCGTGACGAGTTCGTGCTTGAGGCGGGGCGCCCAGGCAATGTTGCTCGGATCCTCGATGACGTCCCGTCCGAATTTCTCGATGACGATTTCAATCGGCGATTTGGCGATGTTGTCCGGGTTTTGCTCTACGATGTGATGACGGTCGTACCCGCGCACGTTCTGCACCGGCGGCCGCTGAAGTTCCTCCAGCGTCTTGGGGGGATCGAAACTCGCATTCGTCGTGTCGATGGCCTGCTGCTCGCGCGAGTTGAGATCGGAAGAAGTCATGATTTCCAGAGTGGCCTCAATGGCGACTTTCAGCTCCGGGTTGAGCCAAAGGGCAAGCCGTCCAGTTTTTACAGCCTCCTTCCCCGCCAGTTTCAGGATTTCGCGCGCTGCCCGCAGGGCGTCGCGCCACGGCCCGCCCGGAGCCGGCTCTCCCTGAGCCGAGGGCTTCGGCGCAAGCTCGCTCGGCGTCGTCAGCTCGCCTTTATCGGGATTCACCGCGAACCGGCCGGGGTTCGGCGCTGTTCCGGTTCGTGGATGTTTGGCGGGATCCCAATCCCCTTTGAGCAGGCTGCTTTCGAACAGCCGAGCCGCCAGTTCGAGCGAACCGCGCTCGGGGGCGTCCTTAGCGAGCGAGGGCGGGTCGGGGAAGCGCAGCAGCAGCGCGGCGATCTTGGCGAGCGGCATTTCGCCGCGCTCCAGCGCCCTGGCGACCCCCGCCAATCCCTCGCGCTTGGCGGCGACGTCGATCGGCAACCCGTAACGGGCGCTCAGATCGCGATCGAGTTCGTCAGACGGCCGCACGGCCCACGAAGCGCCGCCGCCGGGGCGCGGCGAGCGGCGCAAGATCGGCGTCGATCCGACGAACAATCCGTCCTCGCCGCATTGGACGCCGCCGTCGCTCAGGCGGAAGAAGCGCATAAGCGGAATCGCGCCCAAACACGTGCTCCCTGTCGACGAAAAACGCCAATTTCAATCAGGAGAACATATCAGGAACAACTGGTCAAGAAAATGCTCGATTGACGACGGGGGCGCTCCACCGGTCGAAAGCGCCGCGAGCGCGCGCTCACTCCGCCGCCATGCCCCGGCCGAAGCGCTTCTCCACGTAACCCTCGACCAGCGCTTTGAATTCGGCGGCGATGGTCGGTCCGCGCAGCGTGACGGTCTTCACCCCGTCGACGAACACCGGCGCGGCGGGCGCTTCTCCCGTTCCGGGCAAGGAAATGCCGATGTCGGCGTGCTTGCTCTCGCCGGGGCCGTTGACGATGCAGCCCATGACCGCGACCTCGAGCGCCTCGACGCCGGGATAGGTCCGTCGCCAAACCGGCATCGCTTCTTCGAGATAGGTTTCGATTTCGCGCGCCAGCTCCTGAAACACGGTCGAAGTCGTGCGCCCGCATCCCGGGCACGCCGCCACTTGCGGCGTGAAGGCGCGAAAGCCCATGGTCTGCAAGATTTCGCGCGCGACCTTGACCTCGAGCGTGCGTTCGCCGCCGGGCTCGGGCGTCAGGGAAACGCGGATCGTGTCGCCAATTCCCTCCTGCAGCAGGACGCCAAGGGCGGCGGACGAGGCGACAATTCCCTTCGAGCCCATGCCCGCCTCGGTGAGGCCGAGATGCAGCGCATAGTCGGAGCGCGCGGCGAGCATGCGGTAAACCGTGATGAGGTCCTGCACGGCGGAGACCTTCGCCGACAGGATGATGCGGTCGCGCGCCAGGCCGATCTCCTCGGCGCGCGCCGCCGACAGCAGCGCCGAGCGGACCATCGCCTCGCGCATCACCGCGCGCGCTTCGAGCGGCCGGGCCGAAGCCGCATTGGCGTCCATCAGCGCGGTGAGCAGCTCTTGATCCAGCGAGCCCCAGTTGGCGCCGATGCGCACGCATTTTTCGTTGCGCAGCGCGATCTCGATGATTTGGGCGAATTGTGCGTCGCGCTTGCGCTTGAAGCCGACGTTGCCGGGATTGATGCGGTATTTGTCCAGCGCCTCGGCGCAAGCGGGATGCTCGCTCAGCAATTTGTGGCCGATGTAGTGGAAATCGCCGACCAGCGGCGCGTTCACGCCCATCGCCGCGAGCCGGTCGCGGATATGCGGCACCGCGGCGGCCGCCTCGTCGCGGTCGACGGTGACGCGCACGAATTCGGAGCCGGCGCGCGCCAGCGCCGCGACCTGGCGCGCCGTCGCCTCGACGTCGGCGGTGTCGGTGTTGGTCATCGACTGCACGGCGATCGGCGCGCCGCCGCCCACAGTGACCGCGTCGGCCCCTCGCCCGACGCGCACGCCGACGCTCGCGCGCCGCGGTGAAGGCCCGAAGGCCGGTTGGCTTAGCTCCCGGTTCATCGCACGGATCTCGTCGAGCGCCGCGATGGGCGCCCCGCGCGTCTTTAGGCCACCCGAGCGAAATTGTCATCCGCGCCGGAGCGCGCGCGTGTTCGGCCATCAACTGAGTTGACTCACTCTATTAACTTTGTATATTGACAGCCGGTTCCCCGAGGGGGTTCGCCTGCCGAGGATCGCCGATGAGCGACAACGCCGTTTCGCCTTCGCTGTTCCGCAGCCTCGCCGGCTGGGCGAAAGCGCTGCGCCGGCGGCTGGGATCGCTCGCCCGCGTCGAGGAGGCCGGCTTCACCGCCGATCGCCTGCCGCGAGCCGAGGACATCGAATTCAGTAAATACGCGCCCCGGCGGCTCCCCACCTCGATTTCGCCGGATCATTCTCGGGAAGCGTCTTCATGCTCGAACTCGCCCACTCGCTGAACCCGCTTTATTCGCTGTCCGGCCTCGCCGTCGGCGCCCTGGTCGGTTTCACCGGCGTCGGCGGCGGGTCGTTGATGACGCCGTTGCTGGTCCTGCTGTTCGGCATCCATCCCGCGACCGCGGTCGGCACGGACTTGCTCTATGCCGGGCTCACCAAGATCAGCGGGTCGGTGGTTCACGGTCTGAACGGCGCGGTCGAGTGGCGGATCACCCGTCGGCTCGCCTCGGGCAGCGTGCCGGCGGCGGCGCTGACGCTCGTCCTGCTCGGACATTTCGGCAGGGACACGAAATCGGTCAGCGAAGTCATCACGTCGGTCCTCGGCTTCGCGCTGATCCTGACGGCGATCACTCTGGTTTTTCGCGCCTGGCTGCTGCGCAAGGCCGCCGAGACGCTCGAGCGCCTCGAGGACCGACAAATCGCCGCGCTGACGGTGCTGCTCGGCGCGGTGCTCGGCGTGCTCGTTTCGATCTCCTCGGTCGGCGCCGGCGCCATCGGCGTGACCGCGCTGCTGATGCTCTATCCCAAACTCCCGACCGTCCGCATCGTCGGTTCCGACATCGCCCACGCCGTGCCCCTGACCTTGATCGCCGGCGCCGGCCATTGGTGGATCGGCTCGATCGATTGGGCGCTGCTCGCGTCCCTGCTGATCGGCTCCGTCCCCGGCATCGCCATCGGCAGCGCGCTCGCCTCCCGCGTTCCCGATCGCGTGCTGCGCCCGGTGCTCGCCGGCACGTTGGCGCTGATCGGCGGGCGGCTGGCGTTCTAGCGGGCGTGAAGCCGGCTGGCGACGCCGGAACGCTCGGCGGGCGGCGCCGCGCCGATCGGCCCAATCATCCCCGCCTGTCGGGCCCCGCATGGGAAGCCCAGCAGCGCCGTCGACACGATGGCCGCTCGTCGCTCTTTGCCGTTGATCGGAGCAGAGCCCGCCAGACCAAACACTTCGCCGGCAACAGGCTAAAGCGCATAATTTAATACAGCATTCGCAAACCATGCCTCTCGAACAACTCCCGCCGTGTAAGAAATGCTTAAACGGCTTTCCGATAAACCTTGCGGACAACCAGCCATCACGCAGCCAAATCATTAGCTTTCGGGGCAGAGGATGATGAGCCGCGCCGCCGCGCCGATCTTGGGGACAAAGTTCGAAGAGCGCCGCTATTACGAGCGCGTCGAACTGACGCTTCCCGGCCGTTACATGCTCAGCGATCGTGTTGAACATCCCTGCTGGACCATCGACGTCTCGCCTTCCGGCATCGCCTGCAGAAGTCTTGGGAATGGACTTCTTGGCGAACGCGTAGTCGCATACATCGACCAGATCGGCCGAATTGAAGGAATGATCGCGCGCCAGTTTGATAAATGTTTCGCAGTCACGATTCAGGCAAGGGCTGCGAAACGAGAGAAGCTCGAAAAGAAGATCGCTTGGGTGATAGAGCACGCAATGAGCGGCGTATCCGACAATCGCCGGCATGAACGTATCGGCCCGTGCCACCGAAAAACGACGCTCAGGACCCCAGACGGGCGAGAATATCTTGCCGCGCTCATTGACGTCTCGACCCCGGGGGCCGCTCTCAATGTCGACGCCGCGCCGCCTATCGGCTCGCCCGTGACAGTGGGTCACACTTCGGCTCGCGTCGTGCGGCACTTCAAGGATGGCATCGCGGTTGTTTTCGATAACCAGCTCTCTGCGCAAATCTTCACCGAGGCCGTCAAACTGTAAAGGCGGCCCTGAGCGAGCGCCAATTGAAAGGCCTGGATGGAACGGCGCGAAATTCTTGTGAGACGGCGCGCTCCCGGCTTGCTTTTGGGGCAATTCCGGCAGCTCAACTCAGAAGCTTGTTCCCATCAGAACCCGCCGGCGGCTCCAAGATGAACGCCGACGACCAGTCCGGCGCAGGCGCAGAGGACAAACACGAAGCGAACAACCTTCGCCCACAGGCGGGTCTGCTCCGAGGTCAGGCTGGCGGCTTTTCCGACTGCGGCCAGCCTCTCGAATCTCGAGGAGAAAGGCGGCGCGCCGCGGCTCAAAGCCCGCGCGCGCCGCGCTAGGCTCGGGGACTGGAAGCGCGGAGCCACGTGATCCGGGTCGGAGCGTCTGTGAGGGACGGCGAAATGCTCGCGCATGGGCGCACTCGATAGTACAGCGGGGTCGACGGGATGGCCGAAAATTACAATCGTATCTTTTGCGATAGGGTTAGGCCAATATTTCGTGAGAGATCATTCGAACAAATACGCCTTATATTTTAGCGAATTCGCGCGCCGACACTGGCCACGACGTCAATGCCGAGTAACCTTTACGGCCCGTTGCAGCAAGCGAAGGGCCATGCTCAGTCAGGGGAAAAGCTAAATCAATTTTAACCCGCCGGTTGGTTTGCGATTCGAGCTTTCTTAGAACCTGCTCAGACCTTATTGACTCGGGAGAGTCGGTCATGAACACAGCTGCAATTGGAATTGTCGCCGAGCCTGAATTCGAGCGCGCGCAAGCCACGATCCGCGGCTTGGCCGACTACTACGATTACGAGGATTGGCTCGACGCGCGCTGGGGCCTTCAATTCGGCTTGTCGCTGGCGGGCGTCGACGCAAAGATCGTCGTCGTCAGCCTCTCGTCGTTCCTGGAGTGGTGCTCCCTGACGAAGACGTCCGCCGACGAGCGCGCGCTCGATGCGTTCGCCTGCTCGGCTCTGGTTGCGCCGGGCGTCGCCGGGCCTCGAGGGCTCGCTCTGGACCGCCGAGTCCTTTCGGCTCAAGCGCTTTAGTCGCCGAGGCGAGTCCTGTTTTCCAGGGTTTCGACGGCTTGCGCGCGAGCGTCGCCGAGTCCGGCCGAAGGCGCCGGAAAGGCGGCAAGACCAAAGACGCGCCTCGTCATCAGCCGCCTCCGATTGCCGCGCTGAGCCTGTCGATCTGATCGAGATCGAGGTCACCCGCGGCGCCCCAGCCTTTGACGCCGGCGGGAATGGCGGGGCGGAACTCTTCATAGAGGCTATAGGCCCGCGCAGCGATTTCGTCGCTCGGCGCCGAGTGCGCGAGATTGACCATCGCGCGCCTCGCCGCATCGAGGTTTTCGCCGAATTTGCTCTCTAAATAGCGTTCCACGCTGTCGGAAGAAATCGGACGACCGTTGCTGACGGCGCGCAGGCCGGCGGCCGTCCTGACGATAGGCACCGCGCGGCGCAGCAGGTCAACGTGCAGGGTGGTTCCGGTCTTGGCTTTCTGAAGATGCTCACTAATCGACTTTGACGACGGCTCGAACAGTCCGAGCGAGACGCCTTTGGCGTAAGCGTTGAGACCGGCGACCGCGCGTCCCAGCGTCAGCGCGGCGTCAGGGTCGAACCCCAACCTTTCCGCGACGACCGCCGCCCACAGGGTGAGGACAGGAGCCCGGTTGATGCGGATCGTTCGTCGCTGCGCCAAGCTCACAACCTTACAATGCGAGGGTGAACGGAACTCTCTCAAACCGCCCGACGAGAAACGATCTCCGCAGCAAGGGCCGCCTCGAACCTCGCGCGCATCGGTCCTTATATCACACGATCTTCCCCTTTCGCCTCCGGCTCGCGAAGCCGGGAGCTTTCTCAGCGAGCCGGCGCCGTCGAGACCCGGCGGCAGGCGCCGACCAGCGCGAAGACGCCCTGGCGCCGGGCCCGCAATTCCCTTACTTGCCCTGAATGGACGCCATATAGGTCAGCAGCGCCTCGATCTGCGCCGGGCTGAGTTGAAAGTGCGGCATTTCCAGTCCCTCATGACCGACCATGATGCCTTCGGCCAGCAACTCCTCGAGCTGCGAGAGCGGATATTTGCGCGAGAGCGCGCGCAACGGGGGCGCCTTGGGATCGCGGCTCGCGTCCGTCCTACCGATGGCGTGGCAATGACCGCAATTATACCTCGCGATCGCGTGTCCGCGCGCGATCAGGCCGGCGTCCGCATAAGCCGTCTCCACCCCGGAGGAGGAGGCTGCGGGGACCAACGCGGCGGCCAGGATGAAGCGAATGAATCTGGACATGGGATCGAGCCTACCTCCGACTTTCGACAAGCGCACCATCTCGCGTGGGCGTCGCGTTCTCGAGCGATTGTTCCGGCGACGCCGGGGCCAATTGCGGTGCGAGAGCCGACGCGCGCGACGCGGCCCGGTCGAAGTCTCGGTCCGATCGGGGGCTTCGGCGTCTCGAAATTGCCTGCTCGCGCTCGATCGGCGATGATTGTTTCCATGAAGAACATCCGCGCAGCCGGCGCCGGCGGCGGTCTCGCCATCGATCGCGCCGACGCATGCGCCGGGCGCGCTGGGCGTTTTGTTTCAACCTGAGGGCCTGATCGTATGAGCATCCCCACCACGCGTCTCGGCCGCACTGGCCTTACCGTTTCGCGGCTCGCGCTCGGCACGATGACGTTCGGCTTGCAAACCGAGGAAGCGGTCGCCCACGAGATTCTCGCCAAGGCGGCTTCGGCCGGCGTCAACTTCCTCGACACCGCGGACGTGTATCCGCTTGGCGGCGGTTTGCCCACGGCTGGCCGAACCGAAGAAATCGTCGGTCGTTGGCTGAAGGGCCAGCGTGAATCCTATGTCGTCGCCACCAAAGCGGTCGGCAAGATGGGTCCCAACCCTTGGAACCGAGGCGCGTCGCGCAAACACCTGCTCGAGGCCATCGACGCTTCGCTGCGACGCCTGCAAACCGACTATGTCGATCTCTACCAATTGCATTCGGACGACGCCGCGACGCCCCTGGATGAAACGCTCGATGCGCTGGACGCGATCGTGAGGTCCGGCCGGGCGCGCTACGTCGGCGTGTCCAACTTCTTGGCCTATCGCGTATCCAAGGCGTTGGGCCTCTCCGATCTCAAAGGCCTGGCGCGTGTCGTGTCGATCCAGCCGCGCTACAATCTGCTGTTCCGACAAATCGAACGCGAATTGTTGCCGTTGGCTTTGGAAGAAGGCCTCGGCGTGATTCCGTATAACCCCCTCGCCGGGGGATTGCTGACCGGCAAATACCAGCCCGGCTCCGCGCCGACGCCCAGCACGCGCTTCACCTTGGGGACAGCGGGAAGCGTGTACCAGGATCGTTACTGGAACGATCGCGCCTTCTCGACCGTTCAGAGCCTCGAGCGCCTCGCGCACGAAGCCGGAACGTCGCTGACCACTCTTGCGGTCGCCTGGACTCTCGCCAACCCCGCGATCACCGCGCCGCTGCTCGGAGCGAGCCGCCCCGATCAGCTCGATGATTCTCTTGCGGCCGCGACATATCGGCTCGATCCGGCCCTCAAGCAGAAGCTGGACGAACTCACAGTCGACTACCGCCGCGGCGATGCGGCGAGGTGAAGAAATAATCGCGCGCCGGCGAAAGCTAGGCCTCGATCAATTCGCCCAACCGTTGCGTCGCCTTCAACCCGCTGCCCGTCAGCACCACCACGCTCGTCTCTTCGCTTCCGATCGCGCCCGCACGCACGAGCGCCGACAGGCCGGCGGCGGCGACCGCGGATGTGGGTTCCGCGTAGAGGCCGGACCTCGCCAGTTGCAAAGTCGCGCCGACAATTTCGGCTTCCGATACGGCAACGGCCGCGCCGCTCGAGCGCCGGATCGCGGCGAGCACTTCGCGACCGCGCACGGGCTTTGCGATGGCGGCGCCCTCGGCGATCGTCGGCTTCGGATCGACGGGCCGGAAATCCGCCGCGCCCGAAACAAAGCCGGCCTGAATTGGCGCGCAATTCGCGGGTTGCACCGCGAAAAGCCTCGGCAGGCGTCGGATTTCGCCTCGGCGCAACAATTCGCCAAAGCCAATGTCGCATCCCAGGACGTTGCTGCCTGCTCCCGTGGGGATAAGGACGTTGTCAGGCGTCTTGAAACCCAAATCCTCCCAAAGCTCGTAGGCGAGAGTCTTCGTGCCTTGCAGAAAAAAAGCCTGCCAATTGTGGCTCGCGTAGAAGATCTCGCTCGCCTGCCGGATCGCTTCATCCGAAGTGTCCTGGCGAGTTCCCGGGACGAGTTCGACTTCGGCGCCGTAAGCGCGCATCTGGACCGTCTTGGCGGGCTGGGTATAGGCGGGAACCAGGATCTTGGCCTGGATCCCGGCCGCGGCGGCGTAAGCCGCGACCGCGGCGCCGCCATTGCCGGAACTGTCCTCGAGCAATCTCGTCACACCCTGCTGGCGCAGCGCCGAAATCATCACGGACGCGCCGCGATCCTTGAAGCTTCCGGTCGGCGAAAACCATTCGAGCTTGAAGTGAGCGCGAGCGCCGTTCCAGCGCCGTTCGACGAGCGGCGTGCATCCTTCGCCCATCGTCACGGGATCGTCGACGTCGATCGGAAGCGCAGCGGCGTAGCGCCAGATGGAGCGTCGATTCGCTACGATGTCGCCGCGACCGAGGCCGGAGAGCGGCGTGATCATCAGAGGCAGACCATTCTCCGAGCGCCAGCGGGGTTCATCGATCCGATAAAGCCGCCCGCTCGAAGGTTCGACATAGGCCGGCGGATCGTGGGGGAGGAAGGAACGCCTCAGAGAGCTTGGCATTTTGAGCCTTTCGCGCGCGGCTCACGGTATCGCCGCGAAACTGCGATGACAATGAAAGTTCTCTCGCTGGCGAACCGGGCCGAAAGGCGTCAGAAGCCGACGGCCTGACCGTCGCGACGACTTTCCGATGCGCCGACGTAGCCGCCGGCGCCGAGGCGCCAAATCACCTGCGCCGCCCCGAACCCGAGCGCCGGGCTCTCCAGGAGATCATGACCACGATCGGCGAGCGCCGCCCGGAAATCCTGGCCCCAGGCGGCCTCGATCATCAGTTTGTCGCCCTCGACGCGCCATCGCGGGGCGTCCACGGCCGCTTGCGGGTTCTGGCCCAGCGCGAACAGCCGCGCGCCGACCTGGACATGTCCCTGAGGTTGCATGGCGCCGCCCATCACGCCGAACGCCGCGACGGGCGCCCCGTCCTTCGTCGCGAAGCCGGGAATGATGGTTTGCAGCGGACGTTTGCCCGGACCGACCTGATTGGGGCGCCCGGGCTCGAGGACGAAGCAATTGCCGCGATTGTTGAGCGCGACGCCTGTGCCGGGCACGACGATGCCGGAGCCGAAGCCGCGATAGTTCGATTGGATATACGAGACCATCATCCCGGCCGAGTTTGCGGCGGCGAGATAGACCGTGCCATGCTGTCGCGGGCGGCCAGGCTGAGGCGCCATCGCCCGCGTGCGGTCGATCCGCCGGGCGCGCTCGTCGAGATAGCCGGGCGTCAGCAGCTCTTCCGCGCGCACGCGCATCGATTGGGGATCGCCGACATACGCTTTGACGTCGGCCATGCCGAGCTTCGTGGCCTCGATTTGCAGATGCTGCATTTCCGCGCCATCGGGATCGAGCCTCCCGATATCGATGCGATCGAGCACGCCCAATGCGATCAGCGCAGCCAGCCCCTGCCCGTTGGGCGGAAGTTCGTGAATGCGATAGCCCTTGAAGTCGACGCCCAGCGGCGCGACCCAGTCCGCGGAATGTTCGGCCAGATCCTCCAGGCAGAGCGCGCCGCCGTCGGCTTTGGCCGCCTCGGCGATCCTTTCCGCGATCCGGCCGCGATAGAAAGCCTCGCCCTTCGAATCCGCGATGAGCTCGAGCGTTTCGGCCTGATCGCGGCAGCGGAAAACCTCGCCTGCCGCCGGCGCGCGCCCATCCCGCAGGAAGGTCTGCGCGAAGCCCGAGAATTGCCTGAGCGTCTTCGCTTGCTCCCGCCACATTTCGGCAATGACCGGGGTGACGAGGAAGCCGTCGCGCGCATAGCGGATCGCCGGCTCGAAGAGCGTCGCGAAGGGCAATCGCCCGAACTTGCCGTGTAACTCCGCCCAAGCCGAAACGGCGCCGGGGACCGTGACAGCGTCCCAGCCCAGCGCCGGCATGGAATCGCGACCCGCGAACCTCGCAAGGCTCCACCCTCGCGGCGCGCGCCCCGAAGCGTTGAGCCCATGCAGCCGGCCGCCTTCGGCGACGATTGCGAAGGCGTCGCCGCCGATGCCGTTCATGACCGGCTCGACGACCGTCAGGGCGACGGCCGCCGCGATGGCCGCGTCGACCGCGTTGCCGCCCTTCGCCAACATCGCCAAGCCCGCCTGAGACGCCAGCGGTTGGCTCGTCGCTACGCAATTGGCCGCCAGCAGCGGCGTGCGCTTCGACGGATAGGGAAAGTTCCAGTCCATTGTGTCCGCCAATCTCAGGTCACGGCCAGTCCGAGGCGCGAAGCCAGAACGCCATCGCTGTTCTATTGAGCGAGAAATCCGCCATCGATCGGCAGCGTATGGCCGGTGATCATCGCGGCGGCGGGACTTGCGAGAAAGCAGATCGCGGCCGCCACGTCTGCGGGCTCCGCAAGGCGTTTGAGCGGCGTCATGGCCTCGATCCGAGCCGCCATCTCCGGGTCTTCGAACAGCGGCGCGGTGAGTTGCGTGCGGACATAGGTCGGCGCGACGGCGTTGACGCGAATCCCATGCGGCGCCCATTCGATCGCCAGCGCGCGCGTCATATTCACCACCGCCCCCTTGCTCGTCTGGTAGGAGATGTTGGGATAGAGGCCGCCGCCCGAAAGCCCCATGATTGAAGCGACGTTGACGACGGCGCCGCCCCGGCCGCCCGCGATCATATGACGGGCCGCCGAGCGCGCGCAGAGAAATGCGCCGGTCATATTCACCGCGACGACCTTTTCCCAATCCGCGAGAGCGAGATCGACCGCGGGGCGCCGGATGGCGACGCCCGCGTTATTGACCAGGATATCGAGACGCCCTTCCCGCCTCACGACTTCGTCGAACAACGCGTCAACGGAGTCCTCTTTGGCGACGTCGGCCTGACACGCCCAAATTTCGCCGCCCCGTTCGGCGACGACCTCGCCGGATGCGGCGACGTCCAAATCCGCGATGACGACCCGCGCGCCCGCATCGGCAAGCGACAAAGCGGTCGCACGGCCAATGCCGCGCGCTCCGCCTGTCACGACCGCGACGGCGCCATCGATTCGCATCCGTAAGGGAACGTCGGACATCGGCGTTGTGATCCGTGTGGCCAGGGAATCCGAACGTCCGTCAACCGAGCTTGGACCCGTTCGCCGTCACGTAGATGGAATAGAGCGACGTCGTTCCGCAAATGAACAAGCGGTTGAGCTTTGTGCCGCCGAAAGTCACGTTCGCGACCATTTCGGGAATGAGAATCTTGCCGATCAGCGTGCCGTCGGGGTCATAGCAATGGACTCCCTCCGCGGTGCTCGTCCAGATGCGGCCATTCCGATCAACGCGAAAGCCGTCGAACAAACCTGCGCTGGACTCCGCGAAGATCTCGCCGCCCGACAGCTTCTCGCCGCTCGCGTCGACCACGAAGCGGCGGATGTGGCGCGGACCGTTCTCTTTGTGCGTCGCGCCCGTGTCGGCGACGTAGAGGTATTTCTCGTCGGGCGAGAAGGCGATGCCGTTCGGGCGGACCATATCGGTGATGACTGCGGCGACCGCGCCGGATTTGGCGTCGACCCTGTATACATGGCAGCCGCCGATCTCTTCCGCGGCTCGATCGCCTTCGTAGTCGGTGTCGATCCCGTAGGCCGGGTCGGAGAACCAGATGGAATCGTCCGACTTCACGACGAGGTCATTGGGCGAATTGAAGCGCTTGCCGTTCCACTTTTCCGCGATGACGGAAATCGAGCCGTCGATCTCGGTGCGGGTCACGCGACGCGTGAGATGCTCGCATGTGACCAGGCGGCCTTGATTGTCGACCGAGTTGCCGTTTGAATTGTTGGAGCGCTCGCGGAAAACCGAGACTTCGCCCGAGGGTTCGACGAACCGCATCATGCGATTGTTCGGAATGTCCGACCAAACGAGATAGCGGCCCGCCGCGAACCATGCCGGACCCTCCGCCCAACGCGCCCCTGTCCACAAGCGCTCGACGCGCACGTGACCTGCAAAGCAAGTCTTGAAGCGCGGATCGAGGACGACAATGTCAGTTCCCTCGACTTGACCGTACCACATCGGAATTCCTCTCCCTCGATATCCCATTGCAATTCTTTTCGACACGACAATCAAGCAGCCGTCGGCGGAGCGATCGGATTGCGTGCAGGACCGTCGGCGTTCAGTCGAACAATCTTCGCTTCTCCCACACCGTCGGATTCAGGAAGCTGTCGGGCCGATCCCCATTCATGACCCTTAGAACAATCTCGGCGGACGCGACCGCGAGGTTTCGAGCCGCCTCGACCGTATTTCCAGTCGTGTGAGGCGACAAGACGATATTTCGCGCGCTCAGGATTGGATTGTCGGGAGCGGGTGGCTCGACCTCGAACACGTCCAGCCCCGCTCCCCCGATGCGCCCTTTGTTCAGAGCTTGCGCCAAAGCGCGCTCATCCACGAGAGGACCACGCGCCGCGTTGACGAGAATCGCCGTCGGCTTCATCGTCTCCAATTCTGCCGCGCCGATGAGATGGAAGCTGTCCTCGGTCAAGGGCAAGTGCAGGGTGACGACGTCGACAGCGGCAAGCAGCGTCTTCAAATCCGCGACTTTCTGCGCGCCTCGCTTTTCGACTTCCGATTCGGACAGCGACGGGTCGTAGGCGAGAACGCGCATCTTGAAGCCCTCTGCGCAAATTCTCGCCACCCGCGCGCCGATGTTGCCGATCCCCACGACGCCAAGGGTGCGCTCCCACAATTGTCCGAATTGCAAGCGCCAGCGCGCCGCGTATTCGCCCGAGACCACGAGACTGTGGACCTGCGGAACCTGGCGAAGGACGGCGAGCATCAGCGCGACGGTTCCTTCCGCGACTGCGTCGGCGTTGCCGCCGGGCACGTTCGCCACCACGATGCCGCGCTCGGTAGCCGCCGCGATATCGATATTGTCGACCCCTGCGCCGTGCTTCGAAATGACCTTCAATCGCGGACAGGAATCCATCAGGTTCGCGTCGATCGCCAAGTTCCTGACGATGACCGCGTCGGCTTGCGAGAACGCCGCGCGCCTCGCCGCAGCGTCTTGCGCCGTCTCCGGCGCGTCGACGACACAGCGTTCGCTCAGCAGCGCCATGCCGTCGGCGTGGATGGGATCGGGAATGAAAACGCGAGGCCGGCTCATCGGGAACGAAGCCCTAACCGAGGGCTTGCGCATCCCCGAGAACGGGTTCGCTGACGCCTGCGCGGCGTGCTAGCCTTCAATCGCGAGGGAGTGAGACGATGCCCCATATCCTTGTCGAATATTCCAGCAATCTTGCGCCTCGAGTGGAGGTCAGAGGATTGCTGGGCGCGCTGCACGGCGCCGCCCTCGAGTCTGGATTGTTCGAGCCGGCGACGGTGCGCACGCGCGCGCTGCCGCGAGACATCTATCTCATCGCGGACGGCGCCCCTGCAAACGTCTTTCTGCACATTACTGCCCGCATTCGCGCCGGTCGCTCGATCGAGAGCCGAAAGTCTCTGGGCGAAAGTCTGCTGAAAGCCGCCAAAAACGCGACCTCGGCGTTGCCGCCGTCCACGCCGATCGTTCTGTCCGTAGAAGTCCATGAAATTGATCCAGAGATGCTGTTCCGCCACATAACCCTCAAATAGCGGCGCATGGCCGCGCTCACCGCTTCCCCTTGCCCCGGATGGCTGAAAGCGTCGTCGACGTCGAAATGGCCTCGCTATCGAATTTCACTTCGATGATCGCCGGCTTGTGCGAAGCGAGCGCGCGTTCGAAGGCCGGGGCGAACTCCTCGGTCGATGCGACAATCTCCCCATGACCGCCGTAGGCGCGCGCAAGCGCGGCGAAATCCGGGTTCACGAGATCGGTCGCGATCGTTCGACCGGGATAGTCGCGCTCCTGATGCATGCGGATTGTTCCGTGAACGCCGTTGTTGACGACGACCACGATGACCGCCGCCTGGTATTGCACCGCGGTCGCGAATTCCTGGATCGTCAACTGAAAGCAGCCGTCTCCGGCGAACGCGACGACGACGCGTTCCGGAAACTTGAGCTTGGCGGCGATCGCGGCGGGAAGACCATAGCCCATGGTGCCGGACGTCGGGGCAAGCTGCGTCCCGAAGCCGCGAAATCGGAAGAAGCGATGCACCCAGCCCGAATAGTTTCCAGCGCCATTGGCGACGATCGCGTCGTTAGGCAAGCGGCCGCGCAGCCACGTCACGATCTCGCCGAGTTGAACAGGGCCGACATTCGCCGTCGGCGTCGACCACGCGCGAAAGGCGGCGTTCGCCGCGCGTGTTTCGGCCGACCATGCAGACCCATTCGGCGGCGCGAGGTCGTCGAGCGCGGCGACGAACAGGGTCGGGCTCGCGTTGATTGCGAGCGTCGGGCGATAGACGCGTCCCAATTCCTCGGCGCCGGGGTGGACATGGATCAGCTTTTGCCGCGGCTCGGGACTTTCGATCAGCGTATAGCCCGAAGAGGCCATCTCGCTCATGCGCCCGCCGATGAGCAGCAGGACGTCAGCCTGTTTGATGCGTTGCGCGAGCGCGGGATTGACGCCGATGCCGACGTCGCCGGCGTAGTTCGGATGATCGTGGTCGAACAGCATCTGTCGCCGCAATGAGCAGCCGACCGGCAGGTCGAAGCGCTCGGCGAACCGCCGAACGCCCGCCATCGCGTCCTCGCTCCAGCGGGATCCGCCCACTATGACGAAAGGTCGCTTCGCGGCGGCGAGAAGGTCTCGCAGCGTCGCCATTTGCCTTCGATCGGGAGACGCCTCCACCGGCGCCCAAGGTTCGGCGTCGGCGACGACGACGGATTCCCGCAACACGTCCTCCGGCAACGACAGCACGACGGGGCCTGGCCTACCCGACGTCGCCTGATGGAACGCGCGCGAGACGATTTCGGGAATGCGCTGAGGACTGTCGATCTCTTCAACCCATTTCGCAACCTCGCCAAAGAAGTTCTTGGCGTCGATTTCCTGGAAGGCCTCGCGACCCCGCATGCGGCGCGCAACCTGTCCCAGCAGCAGGATCATGGGCGTGGAATCTTGGCGTCCGACGTGGAGACCGGCGGAGGCGTTCGTGGCGCCGGGCCCCCGCGTCGCCATCACAATTCCGGGCCGGCCCGTGAGCTTGCCCCAGGCTTCGGCCGCCATGGCCGCTCCGCCTTCCTGACGAAACACATTGACCGCAACGGGCGACTGGTAGAGCGCGTCGAGGAGAGCGAGATAGGATTCGCCGGGAACGCAGAACGCGCGTTCAACTCCGTTGCGCACCAGCGCGTCGGCAAGAATTTGCCCGCCGGTTCGCGACTGTACCGAGACGGTCACCGCGAAACCTCTTCAGACCTTGTCGTGCTCTTAGGCTCCCCGGTTCGCGATGCGCCGCTACCCGGCCCTTCGAAGACGCGCAAGCATGCTTTTTCGATATGCGCGCGCATGGCGAGCCGCGCGGCGTCCTTATCTCGCGCTTCGATGGCTTCGAACATCACGACATGTTCGGTCTGCACGGCTCTCAAATGTTCGAAAGGCCGCGTAAGCGTGAGGCTGCGCGCGAGATTGATCGCGAACTCGATCGGCATGCGCATCGATTGCATCACGGCTTCGAAGAACTCGTTGCCGGAGGCTCGGGCGACGGCGATATGAAATTCAAGATCAGCGCTCATGCCGATCACTCCGCTCGATATCGCCGCTTCCATCCGCTCCAGCGCTTCGCGCATCGCGGCAAGCATTTCCGGCGTGCGATTCTGGGCCGCGCAATAAGCCGCCTCTCCTTCGAGCCCGATCCGGAACTCGTAGCACTTCCTGACCTCGGCGAGGCTGTTGACAGGCCCGAAGCCCACCGCGCCGACGAGGTGAGGCGGCGTCTCCGGCCGCTTTCTGATGTAGCTGCCCGAACCCTTGCGGGACACGATGAAGCCCATTGAACGCAGGTGCGAAAGCGCCTCTCGCACGACGGGGCGTGAGACGCCAAATCGATTGGCGAGAGCGAGCTCCGACGGCAGTTTTCCGGCATTGTCGAATTCCCCGCGACCGATAAGCTCAGCGATCCGGGTCGACAAATGGTCCCCTAGGCGCGGAGGATGTGCGAGCAGGCCCCAATTCTCGCCCTCGGGCCCAGAAGCGATGCCCCCCCGATCAAGATGTCTGACATCTTCTGGCGACATTGGAGAAATTGCCTCGTGTCTTTCCGCATCTTCGTTGAAAATGCTGGGATATCTCAACTAAAACCCGACGGGCAACGAGAATCAGATTGACAAGGTTACTGGATTTTTCTACTCGTGTTTCAAGGCGGGTGCAAGTGGGTGATTGAAGTTAGCGCTGTCGGGGTGCAACCTGATGGCAGGTTGGATCGGCCGAAGCGCGCGGGCCAGCGGCGTTTTGGCGTCGAGACCGGCGGCTGACCGCAAGAGCTGCGCGACGAGCTAACCGCGAAATCGCGGATGTTGGGCGAACGGGCCCGGGGGGCGAGAGGAAATGTCGATGGACGCTGGGGGACAAAGCCTTGCTACCGCCGACCGAAACGCCGGCGCCGAGACGCGCGGCGACGAAATTTTGGCCGTGCGCGGGGTGTCCAAGCAGTTCGGCGGCACGAAAGCCCTAAGCGATGTCGGCATGCGCCTCAACGCCGGCGAAATTCTGGCGCTGCTCGGCGAGAACGGCGCGGGCAAATCGACCCTGATCAAGATCCTCGCGGGGGTCTATAGCCTCGATGCAGGCAAGGTGACTTTCCGCGGCGTCGACGCGACAGCTTCGGTGCGGCGCCTGCCGATCGCCTTCATTCATCAAGATCTCGGTCTCATCGAGTGGATGACGGTGGCCGAGAACATCTGCCTCACGCTCGGGTTCCCCTGGCGTCGCGGCTTGATCGATTGGAAGGCGGCGCATGCTCGCGCCGTCGCCGCATTGGAAAAGCTCGGCGCCGATATCGACCCGGGTCTGAGAATTCAGAGCCTCAGTCGAACCGAGAAGTCCCTCGTCGCGATCGCCCGCGCGCTGGCGGCCGACGCGGAGGTTCTCGTGCTCGACGAGCCGACCGCGAGCCTGCCCGCCGACGAAGTGGTGCGACTGTTCATCGCCTTGCGTCGCCTGCGCGATCGCGGCGTCGGCATGATCTACGTTTCGCATCGGCTGGATGAAGTTTTCGAAATCGCCGACAGGATGGTCGTTCTGCGCGATGGACGCGTCGCTGGCGAACGCATCGTGAAGGAAACGACGCCCGACGAAACAATTCTGCTCATCGTCGGCCGCGAGCCGTCTCAGGTTTTCCGCCGGCCTGCGGAACGCCAAGGCTCGCCGCGGCTCGAACTCGATCGCCTCATGATCGATGCGGTCGGCCCCGTCGATTGCAAGATGCACGCGGGCGAGATTGTTGGATTTGTGGGCCTGCGAGGCGCGGGCCAGGAAGCGATCGGGCGCGCGCTCTTCGGGGTGGTCCCAGCCACGGGCGGGCGGATCGCGCTCGACGGCGAGACGATCGCGCCCCGCTCGCCGCAAGAAGCGATGGCGTACGGCATCAATCTCGTTTGCGCGGATCGCGTCGGCAAATCCATCATGCCAAACCTGTCGGTGCGAGAGAATCTGTTTCTCAACCCAGTCGCGGCCGGCGTTGGGCTTTTCTCATTGCTGGCGCCGGCGCGCGAAATGCGGGCCGCCCGCGTGCTTGGCGAAAAGGTCGGGCTGAGGCCGAATGATCCCTCGCTCGCCATCGAGCTGTTGTCGGGCGGCAATCAGCAAAAGGTCATCGTCGGGCGGTGGCTCCACTTGGCCGCCAAAGTCTATGTGTTCGAAGATCCCACCGCCGGCGTCGACGTGGGCGCGAAGGCCGAGATTTATCGGCTGTTCGACGTCGCGCTCCAGGCGGGCGCCACGATCTTGATCATATCGACCGATTTCGAGGAGGTGGCGAAGGTGTGTCACCGTGCGCTGGTGTTCGATCGCGGGCGCGTCGTCGCGGAACTTTCTTCAACCGACCTTTCGGTCGAAAACCTACTCGGCGCGGCGTCCGCGAATATCCGGCACGCGGCGATCGCGGAAGCAACGAATCAAGATCCGGCTCGGAGTCGTCATGCAGTCCATTAAGTCCAGCGCACTCGAGCCGACGCGACCGGAGCTGGCGGGGCTTTCGCGGTGGCAAGCCGTCGGCCGGATCCTTCCGGTCTACGGCCTTCCCCTCCTGACGCTGCTGCTGATCATTTTTTTCTCGATCCTGCTGCCGGACACTTTCCCGACCTCGCTCAACGCTCGCTCCATCCTCAGCGACAAGGCGATCATCGCGATGCTCTCGCTGGCGGCGACGTTGCCGATGATGGCGGGCCGCATCGACCTCACCGTCGGTTTCGGCATCGTCATGTGGCACATCCTGGCCATTAGCCTGCAGGTGACATACGGCTTGCCATGGCCGCTTGTGATCGTGATCGTCATAGCCTGTGCTGGCCTGGTGGGCTTGCTCAACGGCGTGCTCGTCGAGATCGCGCAAGTCGACGCCTTCATCGCGACGCTGGGAACGGGGACAATCCTCTATGCTTTGGCGCTCTGGCACACCGAAGGCCGCCAGATCATGGGCGTGCTGGCGCCGGGCTTCATCGCCATAAACACGACGTCGGTCGCCGGCATACCGATCCCCGCCCTTTACGTGCTGGGATTGGCGGTTGTGCTTTGGCTCGTCAGCGAGCGCCTTCCGATCGGCCGCTACATCTACGCCATCGGCGCGAACGAGAAGGCGGCGGCGCTGAACGGCATTCCGGTGCGCACCTATGTAATCGGGGTGTTCGTCGCCTCCGGCGTCATCGCGGGACTCGCGGGTTGCGTCCTGGCCGCGAAGCTCAGAATCGGTCAGGCGAACGTTGGCCTCGACTACTTGCTGCCCGCCCTCGTCGGCGCGTTCCTCGGTTCGACCACGATCAAGCCGGGCCGCGTCAACATCTGGGGCACTATGTTCGGCGTCCTCATTCTCGCTGTCGGCATTTCCGGCATCCAACAGCTCGGCGGAGCGTTCTTCGTCGAGCCCCTCTTCAACGGCACGACCTTGGTCGTTTCGATCGCGCTGGCCGCTTTTGCTCAGCGGCGACGCACGGTCGTTCGACCCGCTCGGATCGTTAAGGATCCAGACTAGCACAGGAGTTCTCACCGGTATCGGGGGCCGACCTCGGCCTTCGCGCAAACGCCGGCGCCGCCGGCCTGACGAGCGCAGGAGCTCGTCAGTGAATCACAGGGAGGAATACATGTTGAAATCCGGTTTCCTACTGCGGGGCCTTCTGGCCTCCAGCGCGATCCTCGCGCTCGGCGTCGCCGCGGCGCAAGCCGACGACGCCTATATGACGAAAGCGAAAGAATACATCGCTACGGTCACTGCGCCCGTCACCACTTGGACCGGCCCGACGTCGGGCCCGAAGGCGCAGGGCAAGAAGCTCGTCGTCTATGTGTCGACCGATCAACGAAACGGCGGCGCGCAGGGCGCAGGAGACGGCGCGGCCGAAGCCGCCAAAGCGATGGGTTGGGATTTCCGCATCCTTGACGGCCAGGGCTCGGTTCCCGCGCGCACCTCGGCGATGACCCAGGCGATTGCGCTGAAGCCCAACGCCATCATCCTCGGCGGCGTCGACGCCAAGGAGCAGCAGCCCGTCGTCGAGCAAGCCGCGGCCGAAGGCATCAAGATCGTCGGGTGGCACGCAGGTCCGAAAGCCGGCGTGCTCGACGGCATTCCGCAGGTGTTCTACAACGTCACCACCGATCCGCTCGAAGTCGCCAAGGCTTCGGGGCTCTACGCCGTCGTCAAGTCGGACGGCAAAGCGGGCGTCGTGCTCTTCACGGATTCGATCTACGCGATCGCGACCGCCAAGACCAACGCCGAAAAGGCCGCGATCGAAGGCTGCTCGGGCTGCAAGGTCTTGTCGGTGGAAGACACGCCGATCGGCGATCTGGCCAACCGCATGGGCCAGCTGACGACCTCGCTTCTGTCGAAATACGGCAAGGCCTGGACGTACTCGATCGCCGTGAACGACCTCTATTACGACTTCTCGGCGCCGTCGCTGGTCTCGGCCGGCATTGATCCCGCCAACGGCTATCCCCAGCAGATTTCCGCGGGCGACGGCTCGGTTCCCGCTTTCCAGCGCATTCGCCAGAAGCAGTATCAGATCGCGACGGTCGCCGAGCCTCTGCACTTGCAAGGCTGGCAGCTCATCGACGAACTGAACCGCGCCTTCGCCGGCGAGAAGCCCAGCGGCTATGTCCCGCCGGTGCATCTGTTCACGCCGGACAATATCGAAAAAGACGGCGGCGCGCAGAACATCTTCGACCCCGGCAACGGTTACAAGGACCAGTACAAGAAGATCTGGGGCGTGAAGTAATCCCCTGACGTAGACCCGACTCAAACGAAGGGCGGCGGCGCAAACGCCGCCCTTACTTTCGATGTTCGCCGGAGCCGACGCCGAGCAGCGCGGCGCGAGCCGCAACCGTTCCAGATGGAGACGAGACAATGGCCGAGACCACACTTCCCAAACCGGATTATGCGACGAGCAACATGCGCCTGGTCGGCTACAGCGATCAGGGCGGTCGCTGCGACGGCGTCCAGATCATGGTGCATCGCGGTTACGCTTACATCGGCCACATCTTCTCCAAGGGCTTTTCCGTCGTCGATGTCCGCGATCCGAAAGCGCCGAAGACGATCAAATATATCGCCGCGCCGCCGAACACATGGACCCTGCATCTCCAGGCTTTCGATGACCTTCTGCTCGTCGTGCACAACAAGGACATGTTCGCGCAGCCCGAGCTCGCCGACGAAAAGAACTATTACAAGGGCTCTGTCGATCACCACGCCAAGCCGGAAGCGGCGGGCCGCAACTGGTCCGCGGGCATGGCCGTCTACGACATTTCCAAACCGGAAGAGCCCAAGCAAATCGGCTTCATGCCCGTAGAGGGCACCGGGCTCCACCGCCTCTGGTATGTCGGGGGACGCTGGGCCTATGCGTCCGCGCTGCTGGACGGCTTTTCCGATTACATCCTGATCACGATCGACCTGGAGAACCCGAAGAAGCCTGTCATGGCCGGCAAATATTGGCTGCCAGGAATGAATGTCGCCGCGGGGGAAAAGGCGAACTGGCCGATGAAGAACGGCCGCTTCGGGCTGCATCACGCCATCATCAACGACGATATCGCCTATTGCAGCTGGCGCGACGCCTGTCTGGCCGTCGTCGACGTCAAGGACAAGGCCAATCCCAAGCTCATCGTTCACAAGACGTGGGCGCCGCCCTTCGGCGGCGGCACGCACAATGCGCTGCCCCTCCCCGACCGCAATCTCTTGATCGTGGTCGACGAGACCGTGCTCGATCATCAAGAGGACGGCTTCAAGCCGATCTGGGTGTTCAATAATCAGGTCAAATCGAATCCGATCAGCATTTCGACGTTCCCGGCTCCGTCGGACAAGGACTATTTGAAAGTCGGCGGTCACTTTGGGCCGCACAATGTCCACGAGAACCGCCCCGGCAGTTTCGTCAGCTCTGAATTGATCTTCGCGACCTATCAGAACGCGGGCTTGCGCGTTTACGACATCAAGGATCAGTTCCGACCTCGGGAAGTCGGCGCCTTCGTGCCGCCGCCGCCGGCCAAGTGGGTCGATCCCCGCCCCAATCGGCCGATCGTGCTGCACTCGGCCGACGTGTTCGTCGACAAGAACGCCCTCTGCTACGTCACCGACTTCAGCGCAGGTCTCTATATCGTCGAATACAAAGGCTGAACCCAAGATTTGTCGGGAGGAACGCAATGGCCGGGCGCGGCGTTCTCAAGCCGAGCTACGCTCGCAACATGCGCCTGATCGGCCATTCCGATCAGGCGGGCCGCTCCGATGGCCAACAGATCATGGTGCGCAACGGCTTCGCCTATATCGGCCATGTCTGTTCGAAGGGATTTTCCGTCGTCGACGTTCGCGATCCGACGCGACCGAAGACGGTCAACTACATCCAAAATCCGCCCAACACCTGGAGCCTGCATCTCCAGGTGCATGACGATCTTCTCCTCCTCGTTCATGGCAGGGACATGTTTTCCCAGCCGGAAATGGCGGACGAGCGCAACTATTACAAACCGAAGGCCGGCGCGCACGGGCGCGATCACGCCGCTGGCGCGCGAACGTGGTCTGCAGGCATGGCGGTTTTCGACATTTCCAATGCAGCCGAGCCGCGGCAAATCGGGTTCATGCCCGTCGAAGGAACGGGCCTGCATCGCATCTGGTACGTCGGCGGACGCTGGGCTTACGCCTCGGCGATGCTCGAGGGTTTTTCGGACTACATTCTCGTCATCATCGACATGCAAAATCCGGCCAAGCCGGAGATCGTAGGCCGGTACTGGTTGCCGGGAATGAATCTCGCCGCGGGGGAAAAGGCCGACTGGCCGCTGGAGCGCGGGCGCTACGGGCTGCACCACGCGGTCGTGGCCGATGACATCGCCTATTGCGCCTGGCGCGACGCCTGCCTCGTCACTGTCGATGTTTCCGACAAGACGCGCCCTCGCCAAATCGTCCATAAAAACTGGGCGCCTCCCTTCGGCGGCGGCACGCACAACTGCTTGCCTTTGCCCAAACGCGAACTCCTGGTCGTCCTCGACGAAACGGTGCTCGATAATATGGAGGACGGCTTTAAACCGATTTGGCTTTTCGACAATCACGTGAAGTCGAACCCGATCAGCATTGCGACGTTTCCGCTGCCCGACGACCGCGACTATGTCGCTGTCGGAGGACATTTCGGACCGCACAACATTCATGAGAACCGGCCTGGCAGCTTCCAAAGCGAAACGCTGATTTTCGCCACCTATCAAAACGCCGGCGTACGGGTTTACGACATCAGCGATCCCCTGCGCCCCGACGAAGTCGGCGCCTGCGTCCCGCCCGCGCCAAAAAAGCTGATTGATCCGCGCCCCAATCGACCGATCGTGCTGCATTCCGCCGACGTGTTCGTCGATGTCAACGGCCTCTGCTATTGCACCGACTGGAGCGGCGCCGGTCTCTACATCATGGAATATACGGGCTGAACGTCCGCCAGCGTGTGACGTCGAAGTGGGGAAGCCATGCCATCACATGAAGGAACGGGGCGAGCGACTGCGCCCTGGCGCGCACTGGTGTTCGAGCAATTCGAGCCGACCGGAAAATCGCTGGATTGGCTGCGCGAACGGGGCGGCGATCTCACGGTGGGCTATGGGCTGTGGGAGAGCCCATTTTGGCGATATTCCGAGGACGAATTCATCGCCGCCGCGAAGGGTTGCATCGGCGTGATGGGAGCGAGCGGCACGCGCATCACGCGACGCGTTCTGGAGGCGTTGCCGGAGCTGCGCTACATCTCGAAATTCGGCATTGGGGTCGATAGCATCGACGTCGCTGCCGCCACGGAGCGCGCCGTGCTCGTCGCCAACACGCCCGAAGAGTCGCAAGTGACGACGGTGTGCGAGCATACGATCGCGCTGATGCTCGCGCTGCAAAAGCAACTATTAGTATGGAATCCGGAATTCATGCGGGCGGGCGGATGGCGGGGAACCGTATTCTCCGCACCCATGCTCGGCGCCACGATCGGCGTTGTCGGTTTTGGTCGGATCGGGCGCGGCGTGGCCGAGCGTCTCGCGGGCTGGGGCGTAAGAATTCTCGCCTACGATCCCTACCTGAGCGAAGCCCCGACCGGCGTCGTCTTGACTGATCTCGATAAGCTTCTGGAGGCGTCGGACATCGTCACGCTGCATGCGGCGCCGACAGCGGAAAACAACAAGATCGTCAACGCGCGGGCGCTCGCGCTGATGAAGCCGGCCGCCATTTTGGTCAACACGGGCCGCGGCTGGCTGGTCGACTATGACGCCTTGAAGCACGCGCTCCAAAGCGGCGCGATCGCCGGCGCCGCGCTGGACGTCTATGAGCGCGAGCCGCCCGATCCGAGGGATCCGCTCTTTTCGCTGCCGAACGTCATCTGCACGCCGCACGTGGCGGCGTGGACTTTTGACGGCGTGCAGAATGTCGGCTGGCATGGCGCGCGAAACCTGTGGGCCATGATCAGCGGCGAGGGCCACGCCGACGTGGTGAATCCGGAGGCGCGACGATCGAAAGACACAGGCTCTGCGGCTCCCATGAGCGCGGAGCGGGCGAAGTGACCGAGACCCCTCTTTCGGCGACGACGAGGGCGCAAGCCTTCCCCTTTCCGATCCTGGCGTTAAGCCTGAGCGCCTTCGCGATCGGCACCGCCGAATTCGTCATCGCCGGACTCTTGCCTGATATTTCGCGTGATCTCGGCGTCTCTATTCCCGGCGCCGGAAGGCTGGTCACCGCTTACGCGATGGGCGTTGTCATCGGCGCGCCGCTTCTGGCGGTCGTCACCAGCCGCATGACGCGCAAGACCGTGCTGCTGGCGATGCTCGGCATCTTTATCGTCGGCAATTTTCTCTCGGCCTTTTCGCCCAACTACGCGACGTTGATGACAGCGCGCATCGTCGCTGGCCTGGCGCATGGCTCGCTTTTCGGCGTCGGCGTTATCGTCGCCACGAACCTCGTCGCGCCGGGCCGACGCGCCAGCGCGGTCGCCTTGATGTTCAGCGGCTTGACGATCGCCAATATCGCCGGCGTGCCGCTCGGCACCCTGATCGGCCAGATCTACGGATGGCGGTCGACTTTCTTCGCCATCACCGCGCTCGGCATCGTTTCGCTCATTGGCATGGCCGCGCTCATTCCCAGAGATTCCGGCACGGGCAGCATCGACGTGCGCCGCGAATTCGCTGTGGCGCGTCGGCCCGAAGTTTTGCTCGCGCTGGCGACGACGATGTTCGGATCGGCCTGCGTTTTCGTGCTCTTCACTTACATCGCGCCCATTCTCGAGGATGTCAGCGGCTTCTCTCCGCACGCAGTGGCCGTCGTTCTTTTCATCCTCGGCGTCGGCCTGACAATCGGCATCAATGTCGGCGGCAAGCTCGCCGATCGGGGCGTCATGCGCGCCTTGATCGGGTTGTTGATCGCGCTGGTTGTCCTATCGGCGCTGTTCGCGCCGGCGAGCGGCTACAAAATCGCGGGCGTGATCGTCCTCTTTCTCTGGGGCATGGCGGCTTTCGGCATGGTCCCGCCGTTGCAAACCCGCGTTCTCGATAGCGCCAGGGAAGCGCCCAATATCGCGTCGACGCTCAATGTCGGCGCCTTCAATCTTGGCAATGCCGGCGGCGCATTTCTCGGCGGCTTGGTGATCGACGGGGGCTTTGGATTGACCGCCGTGCCGCTCGCCGCAGCGCTTGTCGCGCTGGCGAGCCTCGCGTGCGCTGTGTTCAGCGCGATCCTCGAAAAAAGGCGCGCGCGGGCGGCGCGAACGCCTGGAGCCGGGTTTACGGCTTGACGCGGCCCGCGGCGCGGGGATCGAGCCGCGCCAAACGCTCAAGCAGAAAATCCACCTCCGCCTTCGCTTGCGCGGACAGCGCGGTTGAAGGCGCGCGCTGACTGTCCGACGCGATGGCGCCTCGCTTTTGCAAGACATATTTGCGGACCGCGAGGCCGACGCCCGGCTGCTGCTCATAACGCAGCAGCGGCAAATGCGCGTCGAACAGATCGTGCGCCTTTCCGCGCTCGCCGCTGCGGGAATAACGCACGACGTCCACCAACATGTCCGGGAACGCGTAGCCTGTCATAGCGCCGTCGGCGCCGCGTTCCATTTCGAAATCAAGAAAAAGCCCGCCATTGCCGCAGAGAATGGAGATCGGCCGCATCGAGCCGTCCGCCTGGAAGCCGCGTAACGCCGAGATTTTCTCGAGGCCTGGCCAATCCTCGTGCTTCAGCATCTTGCAAGACGGAAGCTCCCGCACGATCTCGCGGATCACTTTGGGCGTCATGACAACCTGGAAAGTGAGCGGATAGTCCTGAATCACGAACGGGATGTCCTCCCCGATCGCCTTTACGGCTTGTCGATAATAGCCGACGATCTGGTCGTCGGTGCGCAAATTCGAGGGCGGAGCGATCATCACGCCGGCGGCGCCGAGCTCCATGGCGCCATGCGCGAGCGTGCGCATCGCGGCGAAGCCGGGCGCCGAAACGCCGACGATGACGGGCAGCGCTCCGGCCTTCGCCAGCACGCGACGTATCACCGCCAAAGACTCTTCGGCGTCGAGTTTCGGCGCCTCGCCGAGCACGCCGAGGATCGTCAGGCCGGTGACGCCGCAACCGATATAAAAATCCATCATCGAGTCGATGGAGGCGAAGTCGACGGCGCCGGCCGGATCGAACGGGGTGACGGCGATCGCATACACGCCGGCGGCCATTTCAGTGAGTTTCATCTTCGTGCCCCGGATTTTCTATATTCGCTTCATTTCGTCGTGGACGAATCGGCTTCGTAGCGCGCGCGCGTGGCGGCGTCGGGCGGATAAAGACCCGGCAGAGGAACGCCCTTGGCGACCTCGCCCATGATCCACTCCTCGAGTCGTTCCTGTTCCGGACCGGCGCTGGCCACATGTTCGACATGGGCCGCCGGGACGACGACAGCGCCGTCTTGGTCCGCGACAATCAGGTCGTTGGGATAGACCGCCACGCCGCCGCATCCGATCGGCTGTTGCCAGCCCTCGAAGATCAACCCTGCGACGGAGGACGGCGCCGCGGTTCCTTGAGACCATATCGGCAGACCGGTGGCGCGCACGCCGGCGACGTCGCGCGTGACCCCGTCGGTGATCAGACCCGCGACCTGCCGTTTGACCATACGGGCGCAGAGAATGTCGCCGAAGATGCCGGCGTCCGTGACGCCCATGGCGCTGGCGACGACGAGGCACCCGGGCGGCATGTCCTCGATTGCCGCGCGGGTCGAGCGCGGAGAGGACCATGCATCGGTCGTCGCGAGATCCTCGCGCGCGGGAATGAAGCGCAAGGTGAAGGCCGGTCCGACCAGACGCGGCTGGCCCTCACGCTGCGGGCGCGGGCCGCGCATCCATATGTTGCGCAACCCCTTCTTCAACAGAAGCGTTGTGATCGTCGCCGTCGAAACGCCCTTCAAAATCTCGATGATCGCCTTCTGGTCCATCGCAATCGTCCCCTCCTGGAATATTTTCAAACGCTGCCGATGAGGCCGCCGTCGACGCGGACGATCGGGCCGGTGACGCATGAAACCCTGTCGCTCGCCGAGAACGTGACCGCTTCGGCGGAGCGCCCCTCGCATTTGGCCGCCTCCTCGTCGAGAAAGCGAATTCGGTTCGTCGCGATCCGCCCCGGCGCGACGATATTGGCGGCGAGGATCGCTTTGCGCGACCCGCCGCCTGCGCCCGGCGCCAAGGCGGTCCCATCCTTCAAGGCCAGGTCCATGGTCCCGTCGCCTCCCCCAAAGCGCCAACGCACGGGCGTTACGACGCCGCTGCTATTCGCAAGTTTCTTAGATCGGCCAACCGCGAGAGCGTCGCGGCGGGCGCGCCGCGATCGCGCTGAGATCATCGCAACCTTGCGCTTTTCTGCCCGCCAGTGGCAGCGCTGTCAATGCCATCCCGAACGCTATCCTCGCGGGTTCGTCCGACGCCGCGCAGCCTCTTACGACTCATGGCGAATTGAATCGCTTTTTCAGCCCGTTCACCTGCTCTGCGGTGAGGGGGCGGGTTGGCATGGATCGCAGCATGAGGAACAGCTTTGCGGTCTCTTCGAGCTCCTCGGCCGCAAACTGCGCATTCGCGAGCGAGGTTCCGGCGACGACGGGGCCGTGATTGGCCAGAGGCGCCGCGTGATGGCGACCAGCCAGCTTTTCGACGGCTTTCGCGAGCGCCGGGTCGCCGGGCGGAAAGTAAGGCGCGAGGGGAAGCGATCCCACGCGCATGACAAAATAAGCCGTGAGGGGAGGAAGGACGTCATTGGGATCGACGTCCGCAAGAATGCTGACCGCGACCGAATGCGTCGAATGCAGATGAACGACCGCCTTCGCGTCCTTCCGCTGCGAGTACATGCAAAAATGAAGAAACGCCTCCTTGGTCGGCGGATCGCCGCCGACGAGCCGACCGCCGGCGTCGAACTTCGAGAGCGTTGCGGGATCGAGGGCGCCCATAGAGGCGTTGGTCGGCGTCATGAGCCAGCCGCCGCCGGCGAGCCTGACGCTGATATTGCCTGTCGAACCGCAGGTCAGGCCGCGCTGGAAGATCGATTGGCCGACGCGACAAATCTCGTCGCGGGACTTGGATTCCTCGCTCATCGAATTGTGTCACGGCCCACGGCTAAACCGACTTCGTCCAGGCCTTCAGAAAGAAATCCGGCGTGCCGAAATTCCCCGATTTCAGCGCGAGCGCAACGTCCTGCGCCCCGATGCTGCGCGTCCAAGGCACGCCCGGATCGATTTCCGGCCCAATTTGCAGCGCGCTGACGCCAAGCGCCCCAACGACGGCCCCCGAGGTCTCGCCGCCAGCGACGACGAACCGACTGAATCCGTTGGCGAGCAACAAAGCGACGGCCTCGGGCGCCGGAATGGTTCGGGATTTCAACGCGACGACAACCGCATCGGCGCCTTCAAGATCGATTTCGTTCGACGGCGCGCCAATCAGCTGAACCGTCTTCATGCCCTCGCGCGAAAGCATCAGGGCGACGTCGGTCGCCCCGGTCAAGTCATCGGCGATCACTCCCAACAACATGTTTCAAGCCTTCCCGCCGCGTTAGAAGCCGACCCTTCGTCCACCGAGCCCGTCGCTCACGCCGTTGCGCCGGGTATGATTTCATGACCCGTGTCGACGACGATCGGATCTTTCCCGCTGAGCGGACTCTCGACAATCGTTTCGATGCTGGCGCAGCCGATCAAATAGCGGTTGGACCGGATCGTCGACAAGGGCGTGGGCCGCGATTGACCGATCTCCAGCCCATCGAAGCCGAACAATGCCAATTCCTGCTTCAGCTTCATGTTCGCCGCCATGCAGTGGAACATGCCGCCACCGTCCATGAACTCGGCGATGCGGCGGGCGCCGGCAACTCCTTCAAAATGGTGAACCAGCTCTTGGCGGGAGCCCACATCGCGGCGGCGTGCGAGGCGATGACGTTCGCCGCCAAACTCGGCCTCGATTTGCCGACGGTTTACAAGGTGATCACCGCTTGCGCCGGCAATTCCGGGATGTTCGAAAATCGCGTGCCGCCTATTCTCGAGAGCGACAATCGGCCCAGGAGCGCCGTCGAGATATTCACCAAGGACCTCGGGATCGTCAGCGAAATGGGCCGCCGGGAACAATTTCCCCTGCAGATCGCGGCCACCGCGCCGCAAATGTTTCTCATGACCGCGGCGGCCAAGATGGAAAAGGACGACGACGCCTCGCTCGCCCGAATGATCGCCAAAATAACGGGCGTCGAATTGCCTTCCGCAGGGGATGCGAGTTGACCGGGACGTCCGCATTCGCCGCGGATGCGCGCTTCGATCGCGCGCGAGACTGCCGAGAATTCGATCGCCGTTTTCTCAGAAGGACAGCTGCACCTTCATCGAGCGGTTCCGGTCCGTTGCGAGTTCGAACGCTTCCTTCGCCTGGGTGAAAGGCAGCGTCGCCGAGATCAAGGGTTTGACGTCGACGAGACCTTTCCCGATCAGCGAGACGGCGAGAGCGAATTCAGTGTGAAAGCGGAACGTCCCGCGCAGTTCGATCTCCTTCGCGACGAGCGCGTTGATCGGCAATTTCATTTCGCCGCCGAGGCCGAGCTGAACGATGACGCCGCCGGGCCTGACGACGTCGAGGCCGCCCCGCAAGGCGGCTTCATTGCCGGAAGCCTCGAACATCACGTCAAATTCGCCCTTGTCGGAAGCGTATGGCGCGAGCCCTTGAGGCGCTGCGGCGATATTGATGGTCGCGTCGGCCCCGACCTTGCGCGCAAAGCCGAGCGCCCCGTCGGCGACATCGGTTACGATGATCTCGGCCGCGCCTGCGCGTCGCGCTGCGATCACGCAAAGC
Source organism: uncultured Alphaproteobacteria bacterium (assembly GCA_963842835.1). Classification (GTDB taxonomy): domain Bacteria; phylum Pseudomonadota; class Alphaproteobacteria; order Rhizobiales; family Beijerinckiaceae; genus Roseiarcus. The sequence continues at coordinate 529,252 of CAWJIB010000007.1, forward strand.
GCGCCGATCGGTCCCGATCCCGTGATGAGAACGGTTTTGCCGAGCAACGGCCCGGCGCGCCGCGCCCCGTGCAAGCACACGGCAAGCGGTTCGGCCATCGCCGCCTCGCCGAGAGACACGCCGTCGGCGACGAGGTGAGCCTGCGCCTCCCCGCAAACGAGGACTTCGCTGAACGCCCCTTGAACATGAGGAAAGCGCATCGCGCTGCCGTAAAACCTCATGTCGAGACATTGATTCTGGCGCCCTTCGAGGCAGAACTTGCATGCGTTGCACGGACGACTGGGGTTGATGGCGACACGGTCGCCGACGGCGATGCGCCGCGCGTTCGCGCCGACGGCCTCGACGACGCCGGCGATCTCATGGCCAAGCACCATGGGCTCGCGTAACCGCACGACCCCGAAGCCGCCGTGGTGGTAATAATGCAGATCGGAGCCGCAAATGCCGCCGGCGGCAATGCGCACGCGAATGTCGTCGGCGCCGAGTTCGGCGACCTCAACGCTCTCGATCCGCAAATCCTTGGCGGCATGGGCTACAATCGCGCGCATGACTTGGCTCTCCTAAATCCTGGATTGGGACACATGCGCGAGCGACGGCCGAATGGCGAAATGGCGGTGTCGCTTTCTCGCCGGACACGTCCCATCGCTTTGCGCGTCGCCACGGTTCCGCGGGAAAGATCGGATCGGCGGATCGCATTAGGGAAGGCGACAAGGCGCTTGTCAATGTTGGGCTTGTTCCTCGACGCGTCGAGCCCGGCCCCGCCAAACCCTCGTGCGCCCGCGCGACACGCATCGGGACCGCCCGTCCACAACAACTCTCGACTGCCGATCGGCCGGGATGTCATTGGCCGCGCGAACGCCGTTCTCTTGACGCTAGACTGAGAGCGTTGGCTGGTCGCATTGTTTTTCAGGCCGCGCAATTCTCACCCGAGGAACGCGCCGTTCGCGGCCAGGCGCGATCGCAACAAGGCGATGTCTATGCGATGGGGCGGGCTGTCGGACCCGAGCGCGATGTCGGCCGCCGTTCCCGCCGCCTCGCCCATGACGAAGCAACCTCCGGAGACGCGCGCCGCGGATTGCCCGTCGTGCGTCATGGACGCGCAGCGGCCCGCCACGAAGAGGTTGTCCAATCGCTGAGGCACGATCATGCGATAGGGAAGCTGGCAATATCCTCGCAACTCGGGGATGGGCGGAAATTTGATGACGACGTCGCCGGCGACATGGGCCTCCACCGGCCAGCCGTTGACCCCGATGCTGTCTTCGAAATCGGCGCACCCGAGCACGTCGGCTTCGCTGAGCTGATAGGCGCCGATCACGCGCCGGGTCTCGCGCACCCCAAGCTGAGGACCGAGTTCGACGATATAAGCGCGTTCGAATCCGGGCGCTTTCGCCTTGATGAAGTCGAACACGTCCCAAGCTTGTCGGCGACCCTGGATCTCGCCTTCGGTAAGTTCCTCGACGTCGAGCGCATCGAGAGGGCCGCCGTCGGGCCTCCTGACCTGCGTGCAATTGGCCCGCCACTCCGTCGGGTCGCGCTGCGGCCGGACGATGACGCCTTTGCGAGGGAAGCGTTGGACGCCGAGCCGCTCCGCCTCGTTCATCAGCTTCGGGATGATTTCCCACGCTCGGCCCGCTCGGTCCGGATCGACATTGGCGATCCGAAACAGCATCGATGAATAGAGCATGCCGCCATGTCCATCGCCCTTGTCGAAGGGAGCGCCGGCCCAGGCCGCCAGGTCGCCGTCGCCGGAGCAGTCGATGAAACATTCGCCGCGAACGGCGGCTCGCCCTTCTTTCGTTTCCAGGAAGAGGACCTTGACGCGCCCGCCCTCCGTCAGCGCGCCGACCGCGAGCGCGTGATAGAGCATCTTGACGCCATGGGCGGCGAGCAGTTCGTCGGCCGCGACCTTGTACGCCGACGTGTCATAGGCTTGCGCCTGGATCTTGTTCGCAAACGACAGATGCGGCGCGTTGAGGCCGCCGAGCCTGTCGATGCGGTCGAGGAACTCGGTCGAGACGCCGTGGACCACGCGTTTGTGCTCGCCAAAGACGTTGGCGTGGAGGCCGCAGAAGTTCGTCACGCCCGCAGCCGTGCCCATGCCGCCCAGGAACCCGTATCGTTCGATCAGCAGAGTCTTGCGGCCAGTGCGGCCGGCGGCCGTCGCCGCCGCGATGCCGGCGGGACCTCCGCCCAGCACGACGACCTCAAATTCGCCCACGATCGGCGTCGTGCGCGCGGGTTCGTCGAGAGTCGCTATCGGGTTCATGGCAGTAATCCTGTCTGTGGGACGGCTCGATCCTCAATCCGCGACGCCGAGCGTTACGCCGCCGTCGATCTTGATCTCTGCGCCCGTGATGAAGCGCGCCGCCGGCGAAGCGAGAAACAGCGCCGCGCCGACGACGTCGTCGCAGGTTCCGATCCTGTGCATCGGACAATGTTCGGCGAAGCGCGCTTGGGCCTCGGGACTTTGCAGCCGGCCGCCGGCGATATTTGTAGCCACAGGCCCGGGCGCGATCGCGTTCACGGCGATCGAATAGCGCGCGAGTTCCAACGCGACCTGGCGCACGAGCTGCGCGACCCCTGCCTTCGACGCGACATAGGGCGCGCCGACAAGCGTTTCGGCCCGCGTCGCGGAAATCGACGACGTCACCACAATGCGTCCGCCCCCTCGCGATTTGAGATGGGGGACCGCCGCCTGAATGGTTCTGAACACCGAGCCGAGGTTGGCGGCGACGATGCGATCGAAAAACGCGGGCGCGACCGCTTCGATCGCCGCCGCGGGATTGCGTTCGCGATCGAAGGTCAGAAATCCCGGCCCGCCGCTTATGCCGGCGTTGGCGTACACGACATCGAGCCCATCGACGCGCGCGAACTCGGCGAACGCCTTTTGCAATGCGCTTTCGTCGCTCGCGTCGACCGCCGCCCAGGAGACGGCGCCGCCGCCTCGCGAAAGCTCATTCGCCGCAGCCTGCGCCGCTTGCGCGTCGATATCGAAGATGGCGACCCTGGCGCCGTTGTCGACGAGAGCGCTCGCGATGGCGCGGCCAATTCCCGAAGCGCCGCCGGTGACGACGGCGCGGAGCCCTTCCACGCTGAACAAATCGGCAATTTTCATGGCGATCGGACTCCCTCCTCCGCCGAGGCGGTCTCGCCGACGGCGAGCAGCCGCGCCTGCGCCGCCGTATCGGCGAGCAGCGCCGCGCTGGGGCCCTCATGCACGATGCGGCCCCGATCGAGCACAATCGCGCGTTCGGTCAGTCGCAGCGCCAGCTCCGCCTTCTGCTCGACAAGCACGATCGTGGAGCGGCCCGCGTCGCGGATTGCGCGCAGAGCGTCATAAAGCGCCTCGACGATGACCGGGGCCAGCCCCTCCATCGGTTCATCAAACAGCAGGATTTTCGGCGCCCCCGCCAAGGCCCGCCCGATCGCAAGCATCTGCTGTTCCCCGCCCGAAAGCTTGCCGCCTGGGTTGCGGCGCCGCTCCTTGAGCGGGGCGAACAAGGCGAAGACGTCGTCGACCGACCAGCCGCCCGGACGCCGCGCAATGGCGAGATTTTCCCCGACCGTGAGCGAGGCGAAGATTTCCCGCTCCTGCGGGACATATCCGAGCCCCAGGCGATTGCGTCGGAACGGCGCCATCCGCTCGATCGGACGGTCGTCGATGCGCACGCTGCCCCTGTGCAACGTCGTGAAGCCGATCAGCGATTTGAGCAGCGTCGTCTTGCCGACGCCGTTGCGGCCCAACACCGCCAACGACCCGCCCCCCGGAACAGAAAAGGAGACGCTATCGAGGACGACCGTCGATCCGTAGCCAGCGCTCAGATCGTCGACGATCAGCGCCCCGTTCATGCGGCGCTCCTTCCGAGATAGACCGCGCGCACGCGATCGTCGGCGGCGATTTCCGCAGGCGCGCCCCGCGTGAGCACGCCGCCAAGAACAAGCACGACGATCTCGCGCGCGAAACGGAAGACGAGTTCCATGTCGTGCTCGATCATCAGCACGGCGACGTCCGCCGGCAGGCGTTCGATCATCTCATGGATCGCGTGCGCTTCTCCGGAAGGCACGCCGGCGGCCGGCTCGTCGAGCAGCAAGACGCGGGGTCGCAGGGACAGCGCAATCCCGATCTCCAACAAGCGTTGGTCGCCGTAGCTGAGTTCCGACACGCGATTGCGAGCCAGACCCTCGAGGCCGACCTCGCGAAGCCAGACTTGAGCCTCCTCGACACAGGCGCGCCAGGCGGCGCCGTATCGAAGCATCCGCCAGCCCTTGCGGTCGCGCTCGGCGATGGCGATCGCGATATTGTCGATCGCCGTCTCTTCCGACAGAAGGGCGTTCAACTGGTGCGTGCGCACCAATCCACGCCGGACGCGCTGTTCGGGAGGCAAGCGCTCGATGGATCGACCGTTGAGTTGGATGGCGCCGGCGTCAGCCCGAATTACGCCCGTCAGAAGATTGACGAAAGTCGTTTTGCCGGCCCCGTTCGGGCCGATCAGGCCGATCCTGGCTCCCGGCGCCAAGTCGAGATCGATCTCGCGCGCAACGTTCAGCGCCCCGAAATTCTTGACGAGGCCCCGCACGCTCAGGACAGGGGATATTTCGGGCAACCGGTTCATCGGACATTTCCCGAGAGCCGGCGCTTCACGATGTCGGCGACGCCCATCAGCCCGTCGTCGAGAAACAGGACGACGGCGATCATCAGGACTCCAATCACGAACATCCAACGGAACGGATCCATCTCCGCGGCGAAATCCTGAAGGACGACGTAAGCGACGGCGCCAACCAAGGCGCCGTAAAGTCGGCGCATCCCGCCCAGAGCCAGGACCATGAGCACGGTACCCGAGGCGAGCAAACTCATCGCGTTGAGCCCGACCGTTCCCGTCGACTGGGCCGCCACCGCGCCGGCCGATCCGGCCATTCCCGCCGAGAGCGCATAGGTCGCGACCAACCGGCCCCAGACCGGCGTCCCGATCGCGCGCATGCGCCTGACGTTCTGACGGACGCCGTTGATCGATCGTCCAAAGGGCGAGCGCACGATACGCCAGCTCAGGAGAAACCAGGCGAGAAGGATCGCCGCGGAATAGAGATACGCCGTGCGACCCCAGAGATCGAAACGGAAATAGCCGAGAAGCGGCGCCAGCTCAGGCATCTGCAAACCGTCGTCGCCGCCTGTCAGCGCATGCGCCTGGTTGGCCGTCTCGGCCGCCATCGCCGCTATCGCAAGCGTCAGCATCATGAGCGTGACGCCGCGCGTGTGCAGGATGAGCATGCCGGTCGCCAATCCGAACAGCGACGCGACGACCGTCGCAAAGACGAGGCCCAGGATCGGATCGGTCGTGAAATGAATGGCGCAGATCGCCGCCCCGTAAGCGCCGACGCCGAAGAACGCCGCGTGACCGAGCGAAACGACGCCGGCGTGACCGAGCGCCAGATCGAGCGAAAGGGCGAACAGCGCCATAATGAACACGTTCGCGCCGAGCGTCAGACGGTCGGGAAACGCGAAAAAGACGAAAACGACGGCCGCCCAAGGAAGCAGACGACCGATCAACAATAACAGACTTCGTCCGCTCCCGCCGCCCGGCGTTCCGTTCGAACGGTCGATTTCGTTGTCGCTCATGGCGCGGACCGAGCGGGCATCAAACCCTCGGGCCGCCAAAGCAGCAGCGCGACCACGAGCCCGTAGAACACATAAGGCGCGGCGCCCGGAATCAGATACTTCGAAAACGTGTCCACGACGCCGAGGCTCACCGCCGCCACGAAAGATCCGCGGAAATTGCCAAGCCCGCCGACGCCTACGACGACGAGAAAGACAACGAGGTAGCGCAAAGCGTAGTAGGAATCGAGCGGCATCAATTGCGCGCCGACCACGGCCCCGAACGCCGCAAGCCCGCAGCCCAATGCGAAGGTGATCGTGAACAGCGAGCGCACGTCGACGCCGACGGCCTGACACATGTGCGGGTTGTCGACCGCCGCGCGCAATCGGGCGCCGAAGAGGGTGCCGTCGATGAGCGCCCACAGCAATCCCATCAGCGCGAACCCGATCGCGATCAGAAATAGGCGGTAGGTCGGATAGCTGCGAAAACCTATGTTCGCCATGCCGTCGAGCACGGACGGGATCGGAACGGGCCGAACGCCGGGACCGAACACCGTCGTCAGAGCCGCGATGACGACAAACGTCAAACCGAAGGTCATGAGCGACTGCGGCAATTCGCCTTTGCGGTAGATCGGCCGATAGAGGACGAGTTCGGCGCAAGCCCCGAGCGCCGCCACGCCGAGCGTCGCGACGGCGAGCGCCGAGGCGAACGATGCGCCGGACTTTATCAGCGCGGCGGCCGCATAGCCGCCGATCATCGCGAAGGCGCCGTGCGCGAGATTAATGACGCGCATCAATCCCATGGTCACGGTCAGACCCACGGAGATGATGAAGAGCACCATTCCGTAGGCAAGTCCGTCAAGCAGGACAGTGAGATAAACCATACGCGAGTTCTCGCCCCAACGCAGCGACGCGCCGTTATTGAGGATGGCTGTCCTTCCAAGGGTCGCGGACCATCGGGAAGGTGGCGATGTTGATGTTGACCAGCTTGCCGTCCCTTTCCTCGACGCGGCGCAGGTAGATGTTCTGGATCATGTCGCGCTCTTTTTCGTCGATTTTCATCGGTCCGCGAGGGCTGTCGAACTCGAGTCCCTTCCATAGGCTCATCGCCTGATCGGCCGTGACGCCGGCGCCGAACTTGGCCACCGCGCGGTAGATCAACTCCATGCCGTCATAGGCGCCGACCGTGGCGAGATCGGGAACGGTGTCCGGCCCGAACATGGAGACGAGATCGGCCTTCAGCGCATTGTTCAGCGGGTTGTCGACGGTCTCGGTGTAGTGGAACGCCGAGACGACGCCGATCGCGGCCTTTCCGATCTTCGGCAAATCGATCTGCTGGGTCTCCGCCGTGCAGAGCAGTTTGATCCCATCGGGCTTGAGGCGCGCCGCCCAGGTGTTGATCATGCCGACGGTCGGCGGACCGCCGGGGCCGAAGATGAACAGGGCGTCGGGCTTATCCTGCGCGATGCGTTCGAAGAAGGGAGCAAAATCCGTCGTCGCCAACGGAATGTGGATCAACTCAAGGACCTCGCCGCCCGCCCCCTTGAAGGTTTCGGTGAAAGCGGCCTCGGCGTCATAGCCGGCGGTGTAATCGGAGACCGCGGTCACGACACGTTTGACGTTGTTCTGCGTCGCCCATTTGGCGATCTGCCCGGCGACTTCGGGAAGCGTGTGACTGACGCGCACGAAATACGGGGACTTGCGAGTCACCACGGCCGTCGGCGTATTGAACAGCACCGTCGGGATCTTCAATTCGGTGACGAGATCGGCAACCGCCAGCGCGTTCGGCGTGAAGACGATGCCGCCGAGAGAATTCACCTTGTCGCGGACGATCAGTTGTTGAACGACCTGTTTGGCCCGGACCGGGTCTGGCCCGCCGTCGTCGCGGTAGACCACCTCGATATCGGTCCCGTTGACGCTCTTGCCGTGCTGCTTCTGATAAACCTCGATCGCCTGCTGGAACTGCTGCCCCCATCGAGCGAACGGTCCCGAAAACGTCCCCACAACGCCGACCTTGACCGTGTCGGCGAAGGTCGGACCCGCCGAAAGCAAGAAACTCAAGGCCGCGCAAAATCGAAATGCACGTCTGATCGTCATCGTCATCCCTCCTGCCGGTTCCGCCCAACTCGCGTTGTCATTTTCCGCAAGATTGACACTCCTATCGTGACATGTCAACATCAAGGTTAAGTAAGTGATCGTCGAAGCTCGGCCGAACGGACGGTTCCTAAGATCGGGAGCGAATCTGCGAGGTCGCCGCCGGCGACCGGGAGGGCGTATGAAGAGAAAGCTTCGCAGCAATTACGAGATCGGCACGTCGTTCTGGGCGGTGCGCCGCGCGCAATGGCGGGCGTTGGGCCTCACCGACGAAGACATGGCGAAGCCGAAAATCGCAATCGTGAACACGTCGTCGGAACTTGCGATCTGCTTCAGCCATCTCGACGGCGTCGCAAAGGTCGTGAAAGAAGGCGTTCGCGCCGCCGGCGGCCTGCCGTTCGAGATCCGCACCGCCGCTCCGAGCGACTTCATCCACAGCGCCGGCCGGGCGGGCACTTACATCCTGCCCTCGCGCGATCTGATCACCAACGACATCGAGGTCCAGGTCGAGGGCGCGCAACTCGACGGCATGGTGTGTCTGGCCTCTTGCGACAAGACGACGCCGGGCCAGCTCATGGCGGCGGCGCGCTTGAATATTCCCACGATCGTCGTGGTCTGCGGCTATCAAGGCAGCGGTGTCTACAAGGGAAAGCACGTCGACATCGAGGACGTCTTTCTTCACGCGGGCTATCACCTCGTCGGCAACACTTCGCTCGAAGATCTCAGGGGCATGAGCGAACATGCGATCACCAGTCCGGGCGTATGCGCGGGTATGGGGACCGCGAATTCCATGCATATCGCGTGCGAAGCCCTCGGCATGGCGTTGCCCGGGTCCGCGCCGGTCGCTGCGAACAGCGAAAAGATGTTCGACTTCGCGCGGCGCTCCGGGGAGCGCATCGTCGACATGGTTTGGGAGGATCTGCGTCCGCGCGCCATTCTCACGCCGTCAGCTTTCGCGAACGCCGTCAGGACCGTGTGTTCGGCGAGCGCGTCGATCAATACAGTCAAACATTTGCAAGCGATCGCCGTGGAAGCGCGATGCGAGGTCGACGTCTACGAATTGTTCGAGCGCGAGGGCGCTTCGACGCCCGTCTTGTGCGCGGTGCGCCCCAACGGCGAGTCTTCGATCGAGGAACTGGAGGCGGCGGGCGGCGCTCGTTCGTTGATGAAAAGCCTCGCGCCGCTTCTCGACGGCGAAGCCGTTACGGTGTCGGGACGGACGCTCTCGGAAAACGTCGCGCAAGCTCTGCCGCCCAACGGGGAAACCATTCGACCGCTCGCGCAGCCGATTTCCGATAAGCCCGCGATCGTGATCGTGCGCGGCAGTCTCGCCCCCGAGGGCGCCATCATCAAGATGGGCTTGCGCTGGGACAGAAAGCTGCAGGTTTCAGGGCGGGCGCGGGTCTTTCACGCGCCCGACCAGGCGGTCGCAGCGGTCCGCCAAGGTCAAATCAAGCCGGGCGACATTGTGGTGCTCGCGGGTCTGGGGCTTCAAGGGGGACCGGGCATGGGCATGGCCTCGCGCGTGGTCTTCGCACTCGAAGGCGCCGGACTCGGTCCGGAGGTCCCGTTCATCACGGACGGACAATTGTCGGGCTTGGTCAACAAAGGCCTGATTGTCGGCGAGGTGAGTCCCGAGGCGGCAGTCGGAGGCCCGCTCGGTCTCGTCCACGACGGCGATCTCATCGAAATCGACGTGGCGGCCCGCAAGGTCGAGCTTCAAATCGATCCAACAGAATGGGCCAATCGACGCGAGCGATTCGAGCGCATCGTCAAGGAGACGCCCGAGGGCTGGCTCACGATCTACGCGCGCTCGGTGCGATCGCTGTCGAGCGGCGCGACGCTGGTGGGGCCGACTTGACCAAAGCGACCGCGTTGGCGCACGTCTCGCCTCGCCAATGGACGAAAGAGGCGAACTTTCAGATGGCGGGAAGCAGGAAGGCGAGCGGCGAGCCGAAGCGAGCGAGCGGTTTGGCGGACGACTACGTGGCGGTTCTGATCATCGCGATCGCCAACCGACTGACGCGCGGCGCATCGAAATATTACCGCGAGGTGTGGAACCTTGGTGTGGTCGAGTGGCGGGTCATCGTCAGTCTCAGACAGGAAGGTCGCCGATCAATCGGCGAAATAGCGGAGGCTGCGGATCTCGACAAAGGGGCCGTCAGCCGCAGCGTCAAACTGCTCTGCGAGCGCGGGCTGCTCAATGCAGAATCCGGAGTCGGACAACTCAATCAAGTGAGCCTCACGGCCACAGGCAAGCGGCTGTTGGAGAAACTTCGCGCGGCGGGGCGTCGGCGCGAAGCCCGACTGATGGCGGGTTTCACGCCGGACGAGCGGCCGTTGCTGCTGGGCTTTTTGAATCGTCTGCTTTCACAAGTCGATTTCATGAATGCGCGCGGCGGCGACGGCGTCGGGAAAGAGGCGGCGGAGGCTCGTCTGAGCGAGGCCACCCGCGGGGGAACGTGAGGCGGCGATGATCGACTTTAGCGTGGTTGCGCCAGGGGGAGCGCAGCAATTGGCGGAATCGCCGGTTTGGTGCGCGCGGACGCGAAGACTCTGGTGGGTGGACGTCGTGCGCGCTCGGCTTCATTGGCTCGACCCCGCCTCCGGCGCACGCGACGTCTTCGACCTGCCCGGCAAAGCCGCCGGCTGCTGCGCGCTTCGCGCCGCAGGCGGATTGGCGGTCGCCATCGACGACGCCTTGCACGCCTTCGATTCGCTTACCGGGGCGCTCGCCAGGCTTGTCGCGCCGGAAACCGGGCGCCCGCTCAATCGATTGAACGACGGCAAGGCGGATCGACGCGGCCGCCTCTGGGTCGGGACAATGAACGCGCAGGCGTTCGAGCCCGAAGGCGGTCTTTACCGGGTCGCCCCCGACCTAGCCGTGCAGCGGCAATTCGGGGACGTCGTCATACCCAACTCGATCGCCTTCAGCCCGGACGATCGCACGTTCTATTTCGCTGATACGCGCCGATTTACGATTTGGGCCTTCGACTTCGATTTGGCTGAGGGGCGAATCGCCAACCGGCGCGTCTTCGCCGACGCCCGCGATCATCCCGGTCGCCCGGACGGATCGACCGTCGACGCCGAAGGCTTTCTCTGGAACGCCGAGATCATGGGCGGGCGGCTGGTGCGTTACGCCCCGGACGGACGCATCGATCGTATCGTGGAGCTTCCCGTTCCGCGCCCGACATCCTGCGCCTTCGGCGGCGCGGCGCTCGACACGCTCTACGTGACGAGCATGTCGCTCGGGCTGAGCGACGCGGATTTGGCCCAGTCTCCGCATTCGGGCGGGGTATTCGCCTTCGACCCCGGCGTGCGCGGATTGCCCGAGCCGATGTTCGCCGGCTGAACCAAGCAGGAGGAAACATGATCCTCACCGATCCGGAAAAGGCGATGTTGGACGGCGCGCGCGGCCCGGCGCATCGCAAGGCGATGGAGCTGCTGGTGCGCTACGGCCAAGCGCTCGGCGCCGAGCGCTTCGTCGAGACGCGCAACGTCGCCACCGTGACCACGGTCACCAATCCGATCGTGCGCAAAGTTGCGCTCGAACACGGCATGGACGGGGTTTTTTCGCGCTTCAACCTCGACAGCGACGAGATCGTTGCGACGCCGACCTTCGAGGCCGCGACCTGTCAGCTCATTCACGGCATCTATCGCAGCGAAGCGCGCGAATTCGGCGTCGCCGAGGACGCCATTCGCCTTCACGACGAGAGCGAACGCTATTTCGGCCGTCGCGGCGTCCAGATGCTTTCCACCTGTACCCCGTATCAGGTCGGCAACGTGCCCACGCTCGGCGAGCACTGCGCCTGGATGGAATCTTCGGCGGTCGTCTACTGCAACTCGGTGCTCGGCGGGCGGACGAACACCGAAGGGAGGGAGAGCACGAGCGCCGCCGCGGTGACCGGACGCATTCCCTATTGGGGTCTGCACGTTCCCGAAAACAGGGTCGGCGATCTGCAGTTTCGCGTGGAGATCGAGGTCGAGTCCATGCGGGACTGGGGCCTCTTCGGCTATTACGTCGGCGAAATCGCGCAGGACGCAATCCCGGTTCTCAACGGCGTGCGTTCGACTCCCAATCTGCCGCGACTGAAGCATTTCGGCGCCTCCGCGGCGTCGTCGGGCGGCGTCGAATTGTTTCATATCCCCGGCGTCACTCCCGAGGCGCGAACGCTCGATCACGCGCTACGCCGCGGCGGTTCGGCGACAGCGTATGTGTACGGCGCCGCCGAGCGTAAGTTGGCCTATGACCGACTGAACTCCGGCGCCTCGGACCCGAACGTCGACTTTGTCATGCTCGGCTGTCCGCACGATTCGATCGAGCAAGTCTGGGAGGCCGCGCGGTTGCTCGACGGCAAGCGGATCAGCGCCAACGTCAATCTGTGGATCCATACGCCGCGCGCGATCAAGGAAGTCGCCGACCGCAGCGGGTATACGGCGATGATCGAGAGCGCCGGAGCCCGGCTGCTCAGCGACACATGCCCCGCGATCAGCCGAATCCTGCCGAAGGGCGTGAAGGTCGTCGCCACCAATTCGGCCAAGCAGGCGCATTATCTGCCCGCGATCGCGCTGGGCGCGCAAGCGTGGTTCGGCTCCCTGGAGGACTGCATCGACGCCGCCTTGACGGGACGCTGGGCTGGAGAATCGCCATGAAGACGATCGTCTTGCGAGGTCGTTGCGTCGTTCCCGGAGCGGCCGCGGGAACGGCGTTGGTGAGCCGTGAAGCGATTTCCGGCTGGGGTGGCATGGACTTCAACACCGGCGTGATCACGGAGCGGCGACATCCGCTGCACGGCCAGAGCTTCGCCGGCAAAGTGCTGGTCTTCGTCGGCGCGAAAGGCTCGTCCGGTTGGTCGCATTATTTCAATCTCGCCAGGCACAGCGGCGTCGCTCCCAAGGCGATGATCTTCAACCGGATGAGCACGAAGGCGGCTCTCGGCGCCGTCGTCAGCCGCGTTCCGTCGGTGACCGACCTCGAGCAGGACCCGCTCGAAGTCATCGAGACCGGCGATTGGGTCGAGGTCGACGCGACGGAGGGTTTGATAACCGTGACGAAGGCGGGGCCTAAGTGACCTTGGGCGTTCGGCGTTGAATTAGCGCGTCTCGGGCCCGGCCCCAGCAACCGCCGACGCCATCCCGGGCGCCGATTCTGAGCCGTTATGTGAAGCTTGCCGATCGCTGGGGCCGATCATCGGCCCGCTATGCGTGTCACCGCTCGGCATCCCCAGAGATTCATGGATCCTCGATTGACTTGGCGTTTCTTGAACGAGCGTCGCTATTTTGTGTAATTGGCGGAGAGGGAGGGACAAAACGCCAGCTCTATACAATCAAGCAAAATCAGATGCTTATCAGCGTACGGGGCGACTTTGTGTATCACTCTTAGTACCCATAAGATCGCAGTTCGGCTCGCTCCGTCAACAGAAATATTGAACCCACTTCCTCCGCTTATCGATCTTGCGTCGTGATACCCAAAAGGCGGGTGAGACGGTCCCGCGCTGGCCGCCAGTTGCACAGCCTTGTGCCCCAAACGTCGAGGTGGCCGTTGCGCCATTCGGGTCATCCAAGCCTTGGATGCGAATGGCCGGAACGGGTCGAAGCTCTAAAAAGGCGGGGGGGCGCGTCGGCGGCGCCAACTTGCGGACCCGAAGCCCCGCCCGGAAATCCGAGCGGGGCGTTTTGGCGGGTTCGGCTCACTCGCCGCTGGCTTTGCGGCTACGGGACCAGATGAGGGTGTAGCCTTCGCCGTCCTCGTCGTCGAAGAGGTTGGCGTAGATCGGAGCGTTGAAGCTCGGATCGTCCAGCTTGACCGAGAGATAGTCGCGGCCCTCGTTGGAGCGCTTCGACCAGGCGGCCCCGATCTCGATGCGGCCGACATAGACCCGATGACTGGGGGCGTTGTCGTTGGCCCGGGTGGTCTCGGGGACGATGCGGACCCCCTTGGTCTGGACGCTCAGGGTGACGATCGCGCCCTGGAATTCGCTGCCGGACTTCTTGAAGGAACCGATGTTGGCCATGTCACTTCTCCTAAGTTGTTCCGAGCCCGCGACCATCGCGGCCTCGATGGCGATCGGAAGGCCGAAGGCGATCGACGACGCACCCGTAGCTCGGGGTCCCCGTCGCGCCTGCGCGATGGGGTGAGCCGGGCCGGAGCGCAGCAGAGGATGGCGGCGGGAGACTTTCTTGCCTCGCGAGGAATGGGCGAAGCCCAGGGGAAGAAAGTCGATCCGGCGCCGTTGCGGCCCAGGCGATCGAGGCGCAGCCGTCCTTCGGCCAGATCAAGCCATGGAGAGGCCGTGTGGTCCGCGCGCCGAACAGCATGCCCGGGAGAAGACGTGGCGGACGTCGATTGCCTTGCACAAGAGGTCCGGCTTTCCAGGCGAAGATAAGACACCTCGGCGTTCAGACGGGATGCCGCCAGAAACTGACCAACCGGTGCGAACGGCGACGCCGCCAAGGGAACATCTCTCTGTCGGACTAGAGGCGCTGGCCAGCCCCAGCGTTTCAGGAACCGCCACGCTCCCCGTCACGCGGACGAGCGTTCATGGCGCCGAAATCCGCCAACCAATCGACGATGAAGCGCGGGCTCACCCGTTCTTGGACGCGGCCGCCAATCGAAGCGATGCCGCGCCCGCCAAAACGCCCCGATCGAGATGCGGCGGGGCGAACGCGTCATGCGCGCGCAGGCCGCGCCGCCGCCAAGAACAGCGCCGACGACGGCAAAGACCTCGCGCCAGACTTCGGATGGCGCCCAGATTTGCGCGAGCCCGAGCGTCGCGTAGTTGCAGCGATGGCGGATGGCACGGCAAAGATGGGACCGACCGCGCAGATGGGCCGCGTGCGGGACCGTTGCGAAGGCGAACTGGCCAATCGCACGGGTCGCCCCGCCGGCTAGGAAGCCGACAATTAGCGCGCCGATCACACCCGATCCATCATGGAATGCGGGAAGGCCGAAGACGGTGAGCGGCGGCGCGAAAGTCCGATGAGGACATCCGCGCCGCCGGATGTGAGCATCGCCCCTTCACGGCAGGTAGGGGTCGAACTCGTGCACGATGAGATCGAGGTCGCCGTCGTATTCGCTCGTCTGCATGAAGCCGAAGCCGTCGCCGGCCTGGAAGACGATGACGCAGACCATCAGGCTGGTGGCGAGGTTCCAGCCGCGGGCGTAAGCGGTGCTGAGGGCTTGAGACATTGTTCCGGCTCCTGTCTGGAGGCGGGGACCATCCCCGCGCGACAGGCGCCCGATGTGTCCGGCCCATGGCCGCAATCACCGCTCAGGCGAAGCCGACGAGGCCGCACGCTCGCGTAGCGGACCCCTCGCGGGTTGATGGCGTCAGGCCATGGGCTGGACCAAGGATCAGCGCTACTGGAAGCGGGGTGGCGCCGCCGACTCGGGAGCCGATGTTTCCAGAACCTGAAGCCCTCGTTCCGGCTCGGCTCGGCCAAGCAGCCATGGTCGAATTGCGATCACGGCACGTTCTTCGGCGATCCGGCTGACCTCATGTGGCGATGCGGAGAAAGACCGAGCATTGTCGAAACTCGTGGG
Source organism: uncultured Alphaproteobacteria bacterium (assembly GCA_963842835.1). Classification (GTDB taxonomy): domain Bacteria; phylum Pseudomonadota; class Alphaproteobacteria; order Rhizobiales; family Beijerinckiaceae; genus Roseiarcus. The sequence goes on from CAWJIB010000007.1 coordinate 544,476, forward strand.
AACGGAACACGACGCAGTCTAGAAGCGACAATCCGACACTTGGCCGCCGATTCGGCTCGTCGGCCAACTGTGGTCGTCAAGCACTCGGCGACGAACAACCGCAATGAGCCGGTTCCGGTCATCTGCGTTGGCGGAACCGAGCGTGAGATTTTCACCAGGGATCGTGATGGGCATCTCGTCGAGATGGCTCCGTCCGTCCTCATGAAGGCCGGACTCTAATTCTCCGTGGATGAAATCCGTAGGGGCAGGTCGAAGAGAATTGAGGATCTCGATTCGGTTATCACGGAGCCTCCGACCGTCGAGCTGAAATCGCCGCCGCCGTGGGATCGCCGATCATCCGGCGAAGCGAGGCTCCGGCACGCCGCGAATCCCGAGACCGTGGATCGCGAACAGGCTGCCGCGCAGCACGCCGTCGCCGGGAAAACGCGGCAGCGGCGGCTTGGCCATCGAAGTCACATAGAGAACGTCGAGGTTCGGGCCGCCGAACATTACGCTGGTGACCTTCTTGACCGGCATCTCGATCACCCGGTCCGTCGATCCGTCGGGCGCAAAGCGCACGAGCTTGCCGGCATAGACCTGCGCGCTCCACACGAAGCCGTCGGCGTCGACGGTCGCGCCGTCGGCGGCGCCGCCGCCCGACATGTCGATCTTGGCGAAAGTGCGCCGATTGGCGACGGCGCCGGTGTCGAGATCGTAATCATAAGCCCAGATCTCGCCGGACCAGGTATCAGCGAAGTAAAATGTCCCGCCGTCGGGGCTCCAGCATGGTCCGTTGGAGACGACGATGCCGTCGTCGAGCTTGTGCAGCGAAAGATCGGGATCGAGCCGGTAAAGCGCGCCGTTCGGCCCCTCCTCCATCGTATCCATCGAGCCGGCGACGAAGCGCCCGCGCTTGTCGACCTTGCCGTCGTTGATACGGTTGTTCGGCTTGTCCGCCTCGGGATCGACGATGAGCCGCGTTTCGCCGGTCTTGAAATCGAGAAAGTGGAAGCCGTTGGCGAGAGACAGCACTGCGCCGCCTTGGCTTCGCAAGGCCATCGAGCCGATCGGCGCCGGAACGTCCCAGGCCCTGACCTCGCGTCCATCTTCCGTGCAGCGGAAGACGTTGCAGCCGAGGCTGTCGATCCAATAGAGCCGCTGCTCCTGGACGTCCCACAGCGGGCCTTCGCCCAGGATGGTCTTCACGTCGACCAAGACTTCGATCCGCATGCCGTCCTCCTCGTTTTGTTTTCGCCGCGAGCTCAACCCTTGAAGCGCGGCTCGGGCAGGCCGCGCACGCCGAGGCCGTGTACCGCGAAGAGGCCGCCCGCTTCCCGTTCCCTTGGCGCCGCGCCGTTCACGACGCGCGCCATCGAAGTGACATAGGCGATGTCGAGATCGGGCCCGCCGAAACTGAGACTGGTCGTGCTTTCGACCGGCAGGCCGACGACGCGGTCGAGCCGTCCATCCTGCGCGAAGCGGGCCAGCTTGCCCTCGTAGACCGACACGCTCCACACGAAGCCCTCGGCGTCGACCGTCGCGCCATCCGGCAGGCCCTTCAGGCCGTTTTGCGGAAATGAGCAGAAGGTTCGCCGGTTCGTCGCCTCGCCGGTGGCCGGATCGTAGTCGTAGGCCCAGATGTCGCGCGTATAGGTGTCGGTGAAATAGAAGATGCGACCGTCGGGGCTCCATGCGGGCCCATTGGAGCAAACGACGCCCTGTTCCAGTCGGTGCGCGGATCCGTCCGCGTCGAGGCGAAACACGGAACAAATCGGATCGCGCTCTTGATAGTCCATATAGCCCGCGACGAATCGGCCCTGGCGGTCGACCTTGCCGTCGTTCATCCGGATGCGCGGCTTGCCCGGATCGGGATCCACAAGTTTTCTCGTGGAGCCCGTCGCGAAGTCCAGGGTGTAGAAGCCGTCGCGCAGCGCCAGCACCGCGCCGCCGCGTTCACGCAAGGCGAGCGAGCCGATATGTTCGGGCACGCTCCAGACGCGCTGCGCGCCCCCTGAAGCGTCGCAGGAGTGAACCTTCGCGCCGAGGCTGTCGATCCAATAGAGCCGCTGCTCGGCTACATCCCACAGCGGGCCCTCGCCGAGTTCAGCGCGGCCGTCGATCAGGAGTTCGATGCGCAGCATGGCGCTCCCCACGATTCCCAGCGTTTTCGATTGTCAGAACGCAACCTTATCCCCGCCCTTCAGCGACAATATCTCGCGGGCTTCGTCGGGCGTCGCCACGGCGAGGCCGAGCCCCTCGATGATCTGGCGCGCCGCGCGCACCTGCTGGGCGCTCGAGTTGGCGAGCTTGCCGGCGCCCGCCCATAGCGAATCCTCCAACCCGACCCGCACATTGCCGCCCATCGCGGCGGACTGCGCGGCGATCGGGAGCTGGCTGCGGCCCGCGCCGAGGACCGACCACCGGTACTGATCGCCGAACAACCGGTCCGCCGTGCGCTTCATGTGCAGGACGTCCTCGGGATGCGTCCCGATGCCGCCGAGTATGCCAAACACCGTCTGCACGAACAGCGGCGGCTTCACCAGGCCGCGCTCGAGGAAATGCGAGAGATTATAGAGGTGGCCGGTGTCGTAGCATTCGAATTCAAAGCGCGTTCCCGCGTCGCCGAGCGTCGCCAGGACGAATTCTATGTCCTTGAACGTGTTGCGGAAAATGAGATCGCGCGAGTTCTCGAGCGCTACCGGCTCCCATTCGTGCTTGAACGTCTTGAAGCGGCGCAGCATCGGAAACAGGCCGAAATTCATCGAGCCCATGTTGAGGGAGGCCACTTCCGGCTTGAACATCTCCGCGGGCTTCACGCGCTCTTGCACGGTCATGTACGGCGCGCCGCCGGTCGTCAGATTGATGACGACGCCGCAAGCTTGCTTGATGCGCGGCAGGAAGCGGGCGAACGCCTCGGGCGACTGGTCCGGCTTGCCGGTCTCGGGATCGCGCGCGTGCAGATGGACGATGGCGGCGCCCGCCTCGGCCGCGCCGATCGCGGCGGTGGCGATCTCGTCGGGCGTGACCGGCAGATACGGCGACATCGATGGCGTATGGATCGCGCCGGTGACCGCGCAGGTGATGATGACTTTTGAATTCGTCGCCATGGGTTGAACTCGCTCTCGTTGGTGTGTTCCTTCAGCGTCCGATATCGCGGTCGGCGCGTCGTTTGTGAGCGGCCAGCGCCATCAGGCGCCGGTCGCGCCAAGTCTGGCGCTCGCCGAGACGGTTCGCGGGCAAAGCGGCGCGGCGCTCCGCCTCGATCGTTTGAAGGACCGGCCCGGCCCAATCGGCGCGCCATTGCACGGTCGGGAAGATGGCGGCGTAAATCGACTGATAGCGCTCGACGTAATCGCGCACGCCGGCCGGCGCGTTGAGGTCGATGGTTTCGAACGGGCCCATGAAGGACCAGCGCAACGCCAGCCCTTCGCGGATGCCGACATCCACGTCCTCGGCCGAGGCGTAGCCCTCGGCGACCAGGCGGAACGCCTCTTCGAGCAAAGCGCCCTGCATCCGGTTCATGACGAAGCCGTCGATTTCGCGTTTCATCACGATAGGGGCATGCTCGGCCGCGCGCAGCAGGGCGGCGGTCCGCTCGACCGTGGTCGGCGCGGTCCAAGGGGCGGGGACGATCTCCACCGCCGGGATGAGGTAGGGCGGGTTGATGGGATGCACGACGAGACAACGATCGCGTCCGGCCAGCGTCTCGGTGAACTGCGAGGGCAAGATCGCCGAGGTCGAGCTCGCCAGCGTAGCGTTGCGCCCGGCGACGACGTCGAGCCGGGCGAATATGTCGCGCTTGAGCGCGACGCTCTCCGGCGTGCTTTCCTGCACATGCTCGGCGCCCTCGAGCGCTTCTTCCAGGGTCGCCGCGACATGTATCCGGCCGAGAATTTCGGCGGGCGCCGACCCGTTGAGAAGATCGTATTTGTGGAGATCGGGCAGCAGGCTCTCGATATAGGCGAGCGCCGCGGCGGGAGCGTCGGCGAGTTGGTCCCACAGCATCGCTTCATGCCCCGCCCGCGCGAAGCTGATCGCCCACGCGCGACCGATGAAGCCCGTCCCGACAAGAGCGATTTTCGCCATGCGCGCACCCCTCAAAGGCTTTCGACATTGCCGTCGACGCCGATCGACTGTCCCGATAGATTACGCCCGGCTTCCGACGCCAGGAACAGCGCTGTCGCCGCAACGTCCTGGGCGGTCACCATACGCCGGAGCGAGACGCGCTCGACATAGGTCTTCTCCATCTCCGCATAGGAGACGCCGACCTGTTTGGCGCGCGCCTCGATGACCCCCGACATCCGAGTTCCCTCGACGATGCCGGGAAGGATCGCATTGACCCGGATATTGGCTGGGCCGAGTTCCTTGGCCAGACTTTGGGTGAAGCCGATAACGCCCCATTTGGCCGCCGAATAGGGCGTGCGGAACGCGTAACCGAAGCGCCCCGCCGCCGACGAGAGATTGACGATCGCGCCGCCGCCGGCGGCTTTCAGCAAGGGGACCGCGTGATGAGCGCACAGGAACTGGCCCGTCAGGCAGATATCGATGGTGCGGCGCCAATCGGCGGGCGCGATGTCCTCGACGCCGCCGGTCGGCCCGGCGATGCCGGCATTGTTCACCAGCACGTCGAGGCCGCCTAGCCGAGCGCGCATCTCGGCGAACAATCGCTCGACGTCGGCCTCCGAGGAGACATCCGCCTTGCTGCGCCCGGCTTGCGGCCACGCCTTGGCGAAATCCGCAAGGAACGCGTCGGAGACGTCGCAGATGTGCACCCTCGCGCCATGGGCGACGAATAGGTCGGCAATGGCGCGCCCGATGCCCGACGCGCCCGCCGTGACGAGAACGCGCGTTCCCGGCTTGAGAGAGATTGTGTTGGGCGGCTGCGGCATAGGTCTTTCCCCCGTTCAATTTCGACGTTCGCGCAACGCCATCACCGCGGCCAGCATGACGAGCCCGTAAAGGATCGCGCGCGTGGCGTAGGGAAGCGTGGTGCCCGCGAGAAGCGTTTGCAGCGACGTGAGCAGCAGAACCCCGCCCAGCATGCCGAGATAGTGCCCTCTCCCGCCGGTGATCAGCGTTCCCCCGATCACCACTACCGCGATGGACGGCAAGAGGTAGTCGTCGCCCATGCCCAGGCTCGCCTGGCCCGAAAAGCCGGTGAGCATGACGCCGACGATGGCCGAGCAAAGGCCCGACAACATGTAAACGCCGATCAGCGTCCGGCCGACCGAGACTCCGGAAAGCGCCGCGACCCGCTCGCCGTTGCCGACGGCGTAGATGCGTCGCCCAAAAGCCGTGCGGCCCAGCAGCAGGACGGCGACGACGACGAACAGCAGGACAAAGACGACGACGGGCGTCGCCATGAACTTCTGGTCGGTCATGAAGAGGCGCAGCAGCGGCGAGGAAAACCCGTCCGGCGTTCCATTGGAATAGACCAGCGCCGCGCCCTGAAGGATGCCGTTGACGGCGAGCGTCATGACGATGGGCGATATGCCGAGGAGAGCGATGCCGGCGCCGTTGACGAACCCGATGAGAACTCCGATGGCGAGCACGACCGGCAGCGCGTAGAGAAGCGCGCCATCCGATCCCTTCACCATGCCCGCGAGCAGAATGCCGCACAGGCCGATGGTCCATGGGAGAGACAGGTCCAGCCCGCCCGTCAAGATCACCGACCCCTGCCCCAAAGCGAGCACGGCCAGGAAAGAGGAGAGCACGATCAGCGAATTATAATAGGTCCAATGCACCGCCGCGTGACCCAGCACGAGTTCGGTGACGAGAACCACGGCTGCGAAGCACAGATAAGCCGGCGCCGCGAAGCGCAACGTTTCGGCGTGGCGCACGACGAAGGATGGCGGAGCGGCGCTCACAGACGCAGCGCCCTTGGAGGCACGGCTCATGGGGAGCTTGCGCGCCTCGAGACCCCGCTGGCTCGGCAGCAGCCCCCGCCGACGGGCGCCGATGCGCAGGATTACGCGCCTGGAATAACGGGCGAGCGGCGAGTTGCGGCTGAACGAGCCGGCGAGCACGGCGAGGATCAGGATCGTCCCTTCGGCGACGGTCGAATAATAGGCCGACACGTTGAGCTCGAGCAGAATGTTGACGACCATCATCAGGACGTAGGCGCCGAAAATCGTGCCGAGCGGGCCTCCGCGTCCCCCGCCCAGCGCTGTCCCGCCGACCACGACGGCCGCGAACATCTGCAGGAGCATCGGGTTGCCGACGAGCGGATCGCCCGATCCCGTTTGCGCGCTGATAAATACGCCGGCAAGCCCGTAACAGCCGCCCGCGATCACGTAGACCATGAACTCCACGAAACCGGTCGAGACGCCCGCCGCTCGAGCCGAGTCGCGATCGCTGCCGATGGCGTAGATCGCCGCGCCGAATCGGGTGCGCTTGAGCCATGTCCAGAGCGCCAGCAGCAAAACGATCAACAAAACAGGCTTCGGCAGAACGTTGGGAACGGCGTCGCCGATCATGAGATCGCTGAGCGCGGGCGAGAGCGCGCCGCCGGGCTTGTCCATCACCAGAAGCGTGATCCCCTGCAGGATGAACATCGTCGACAGGGTCACCACGATCGGCTGCATGCGCAGAAACGCGACGAAGAAGCCGTTGAAGGCTCCCGACAACGCGCCGACGCCGACGCCGGCGAGCACGATGACCAACGGCGATATCGAGGGATCTTGAAACTTCGACGCCAAGGTCACATTGACGAGCGAAATCACAGCGCCGGCCGAAAGATCGAAGCCGCCGGAGAGGACGACGATCGTCTGTCCCGCCGCCGCCAAAGCGAGGGTGGCGCCGCTCGTCGCCATCGACGCCAGATCGTAGTAGCCGATCGAGACCGAACTGAAGATCGCCACGGTCGACAGCAGCGCCGCGAAGGCGCCGACCGCGATCATCAGCCCGCGAAAGCGTCCGAGCCGACGCATGAACGCCGGGGCGCGAGGAAAGGCTCTCGGCAGCCGCGCTGCGCCGGCGGCGATCACGCGGCCTTCTCCGCGCCGTCCGCCGTCCCCAGCGCGGCGCGCAAAATCGCCTCTTCCGAGAGGCGATCGCTGGGAATTTCCGCCGCGACTCTGCCGGCGTAAAAGACGAGGACCCGGTCCGCCAGATGCACGAGTTCGGGAACTTCGGTCGAATAGAACAACACCGCGCCGCCGGCGTCGGCGTAGGCGCGAATGAGGCGGTAGAGTTCGCTCTTGGTGCCGACGTCGATGCCGCGGGTCGGATCGAAAAGCAGCAGGACGCGGCTTTCGGCCAGCAGCCATTTGGCGATGGCGATCTTCTGCTGATTGCCGCCCGAGAAGGCGCCGGCGCGGGTCCACAAGGCGCGGCGGTCCACGTCGACGAGGTCGAATACGCGCTCGACGGCCTTAGTCTCGGCGTCGCCGTCGATGAGGATCGTGCGAATGAACCGGTCGATCACCGGCAGCGAAACATTGTGCTTTCCCGTGAGTTTGAGGAAGAGCGCTTCGGTCTTGCGGTCCTCCGGCACCAAACTGATGCCGATGTTGGCGCGCACCGCGTCCTCGGGCGATGCGATCACAATCGGCTCGCCGTCGACCCGCAGCGTTCCGCCGGCGAGATCCATCATTCCGAAACACGCCAGGAAGAGATCGAGTTGGCCCATGCCCTGAAGGCCCGCGACGCCGATGATTTCACCGGCTCGCAGGCTGAACGAGGCCTCCTTCAGCTTGCCGAAAGTGGCCAACCCCTCCGCCCCCAACACCTCGGGCTCGACCTTGCCGGAAGGTTGCGGGCGGGGCGGAAAGGCGCGCGACAAGGACCGGCCGACGATCATGGCGATGACGGCGTCGTCGTCGAATTCCGCGACCGGCCCGCTGGCGATGTGCTGGCCGTTGCGCAGCACGGTCATGGCGTCGCAGAAGGCGCGCACTTCGCGCAGGCGGTGGGAAATGAAGACGATGGTCACGCCGCGGCTCTTCAGGTCGGCGATGATCTTGCCGAGCCAGTCGACGTCGCGGCCTGACAGCGTCGATGTCGGCTCGTCGAGGAGCAAGATGCGCGGCTTGCGAAAGATCGCCCTGGCGATTTCGATTTTTTGCTGAACGGCGAGATCGAGACCGCCGACCTCGTCGTCGAGCGCGACCTCGGCGATGTCGAGCGCCGCGAAATGTTCGCAGACGAGATCCCGGGCGAGGCGGCGTCGGATCATGCCGGTGGGCCCGACCGGGCCATAGGGAAGAAGCATATTGTCGAGGACCGTGAGGTCCTTGATCAGCGTCATCTCTTGAAACGCCGTCTGGATGCCGCGCAGATGCGCGAATCGCGGGCTCGACAGCCGCGTCTCCTCGTCAAACACCCGGAACCGGCCGCTGTCGGGCAGCGTCAAGCCGGACAGCAGCTTCACGATGGTCGATTTGCCGGCGCCGTTCTCGCCGAGCAGCGCATGGACGGTGCCGTCGGCGATCGCGAACGACGCGTCGTCGACCGCCACCGTCGCGCCATAAGCCTTGGAGATGCGCTCGACGGAGACCGCTGTGACGGGCGCCGGCGCGGCCGCGAGAGCTTCATGAATCATGGCGTGAACTCGACCCCGTGGCGGCTCGCCGCCGCGGCGCGGAAAAAGGAGGCCGGATGAGCTGACGGGCGCAGATCCGCGCCCGTCGGCTCCGCCGAACGGATTTCGCTTACGGCTCGGGCTGGCCGACGAGCGCGGCTTGCAGGCCGATCTCCGGAGTTTCCGGCGAGTAGATCGACGCGAACCAGCCCGGATTCGGCACCAGCGCCGGCGGGAAAGCATTGCAGCCGGCCTTCATTTCGGCCCAGGTGCCTTCCTTGCAATACTTGACCGTCTCGTTGGTGACGAGCGGAAGCGGCAGCGTGATCCGCTTCGGAATATCCTTGCCCTCCAGTTTCTCGACGGCGAGCTTCAACGCATAGCCGCCGGCGTAGGGCGGCGAGGCATAGGAAATGCGCGGCGCGCCCATCGGAGCGTACGTGCCGTTGGCGCCTTCGACCTCGGTGCCGGCCGGCAGCATCTGAATGCGTCCGCCGTTCGCGCCCTCGCCGGCGCAAGGCTTCAGCTGATCCGGCTTCTTGCCCACCTCGATTTGCATCGTGTTGGCGGTGTAGCAGCCGACCTGCGTCCACAGGCCGTCGATCTGATCCCAGTTTCGTGTCGCGAGAATCTTCGACAATTCCGTGCGCGCGACCGCCTGGCTCCACATGCCGACGGCTTCGGCCACGATCTTGATGTCGGGGTATTTCGCGAACACCTCTTTGGCGGCTTTCGTGCGCAGCGTGTCGACGGAGGTTCCCGGCACGCCGGTGATGGCGACTATGTTGCCTTTGCCCTTGAGCTGCTTGGCGAGCCACTCGGCCGTCACCCTGCCGGCCTCTTCCTGATCGATGGAAACGTTATAGGCGCACGGCTCGCTGATGTCGGCGTCATAGGCGATGATCATCACGCCCTTGTCGCAGGCGTTCTTGACGGCGGCGTTCAAAGCGGTCGGAGAAATCGGATAGACGATGATCGCCTGCGCGCCTTGCTGCACCATGGCGTTGATCTGCTGGATCTGGCGCTGCGCGTTGGGCCCGGCGACCTGCACCTCGAGATCGACCTTATCCGCATAATCCTTGTGCTGCGCCATGGCCTTGACCATGTTCGCCGCTTCCGCCTGCCAGTCGTTGCCGATGTAGCTCATGGAGAGGAAAATCTTGAACTTTTTGTCGGCCGCTTGAGCCGGGGCGGCGAGCGCGCCCACCATGCCGAGGCCAAGAGCGGCAACTCCGGCCCATTCTATCCACCTCGAGAATTTGGGCTTCATCGGTTTTCTCCCCTTTACGGCGCTTGGTTATCAAGGCGCGCATTATTTTGGCGCTACGACCGCGAACATCGGTTGACCGCGCCTATTCATTTGATCATAGATCAATGATCTGCGCTGGGCAAGCCCATCCGAGGCGTGCTACTGGAAATCAATCGGAGATTCGTCGCGGATCGGGTTCGAATGTCTCCAAGGACAGATGCATGACGATTTCGGACGCTCGCCCTTTGGCGCTCTCGGTCACGCGCTTGCCGAAGGGCACGCTGCAGGACCACGTCTATCGGCAACTCTGCGAGATGATCCTCAGCGGAGAAATCGCGCCGGGGCAGCTCGTGACGATTCAAGCGCTGTCCGACGCTTTCGGGGTCAGCGCCATGCCGGTGCGCGAAGCTCTGCAGCGATTGACCGCCGCCAAAGTGCTCACGGTGATTTCAAGTCGATCCATCGGCATCCCGCTCCTGTCGAAGGAGCGATTGCTGGACCTCAAGCGCGTCCGGCTGGAGATCGAGAGTCTCGCCGCGGAATGGGCGGCGACGCGCGTCGGCGAGGCCGAGATCGCGCAACTGGAAAGCCTCGTGGGAAAGATGGCGGTCGCAGCGGTCGGCGACCGGAAAGATTACGTGCGTTACAATCGCGAGTTCCATTTCGTGATTTATCGCGCCGCCGGATCGGACGTGCTCTACGCGATCATCGAGAACCTTTGGTTGCAGATCAGCCCGTATTTCCATCTGCTGCACAACTCGGGCAACTACCACACGTCCAATGCGCAGCATGAGCTGATGTTGAGCGGCCTCAAGGCCTGCGATAGCGCTGCAGTGAGACAAGGCATTCGCAATGATATTGAAGCCGCCAGCAAGGTTCTGCTGGGCCTGCTCGATTGACCGCCCGCCTCGCTCAGGGTGATTCAATTCACGGCGTTGTCACGTCGACGCGATGTTGCGACAGCCTCGCGACCGCCGTAGCCAAAGCGAATGGCGAAAATCAGCTACGCTGGATATCGATTTCCGCCCGAGATCATTCGTCAGGCGATTTGGCTCTATCTTCGGTTCACACTGAGCTTTCGCGACGTCGAAGATTTGCTCGCGGAGCGCGGGATTGGGGTCTCTTACGAGACAGTCCGACGCTGGGTAAATCATTTTGGGCCGCTCATCGCAGCGGACTTGCGAAAGCGCCGCCCCAAGCCGCATTCGATCTGGCATCTGGACGAAGTTTATCCGAAGATCGACGGCTGCATGGTCTATCTATGGCGCCGCGCCCCTGCACGAAGGCGACTTCGTCGCCGTCGCGCTCTTCGATCGGGATTTCCTTTACGCCGTCGCGAACCGTCCAGTCGATCGTCGGCGAAGGCAGCGCGACATAAAAAGGCACGCCGTTGTCCCTGGCGGCGAGCGCCTTGAGATAAGTGCCGATCTTGTTGCAGACATCGCCGTTGGCGGTGGTCCGGTCGGTCCCGACGATTACGATGTCGACCAAGCCGTGCTGCATCAGATGGCCGCCGGCGTTGTCGACGATGAGCGTATGGGGAACGCCGTGATTGTTCACCTCCCATGCGGTGAGATGAGCCCCCTGGTTGCGTGGACGCGTTTCATCGACATAGACATGCACCGGCACGCCTTGTTCCATCGCCAGATAGATCGGCGCTGTGGCCGTGCCGTAATCCACCGTCGCAAGCCACCCCGCGTTGCAATGGGTGAGGATGTTCACCCGCTCACCCGACTTCTTGCTGGCGGCGAGGCGGCGAATGATCTCCAGGCCGTTGAGGCCAATGCCGCGGTTGAGCGCGACGTCTTCAGCGGCGATTTCGCCCGCGCGCGCATAGGCTGCGGCGGCGCGCGCGTCGGGCGCCAGCGGACGCAACCAATTACGCATTTCGTCGAGCGCCCAACGCAGATCGATCGCTGTGGGACGCGTTTCGTGTAGCCTTCCCCATGCGGCGTCGAGCGCCGCGTCGCTGGCGTCCTCGCGCATCGCGATCGCTACGCCATAGGCGGCGGTCATCGAGTTGCGGAGACGTGTGACGGTTCATCTTGACGTCAAAATAGGGATCGGAGAAAACCAAGCTCTCCGTGATGTCGCACAGCGCGATATTGTCGGCGAAAAGCGCCAGATCGGCATACCGTTGTCGGTCGGTCCGACGTGATTGGCAATGCTTGCCGCTGCTGCCCTGCCCCGCCCAGCGCCTGCTGCCACTCTTGCCAGAAGCCGCCACGGCAAGCTCATCGAGACCTTCAACGCTTTCGTTTTGGTCGTAGCCATCCGGATCTGGATCAAATTTGTCCACGCGACCCAGTCGCATCAGTAATATCCGGCCGCTCGCATCACTTCATCGGCTTGCGCCTGAGCATTCCGAAGAGCCTCTTTATCTGACACCTCTCGACGCAGGGCGCTATGGATCTCCTCGCCGAGAATGGCCTCTAGAGACAGATACTCAGGCACGGGTGGACGGGGCCAGGCTTTGAGCATGTTCTGCTTGGCGAGCTTGTCGACGACGCTGACGATGGGCGACGTAGCCGCGGCTTCCGGGTCGGCCGACACGCTAAAGCGCGGCGCGACAGGGAAGCCGTTTTGGACGTTGGCCTTCATGGCCTCGGGGGACGTCATCCAAGCGATCGCTTCGAAGGCCAGTTCGATCCTTTCGGCGGGAAGATTGGAAGGGATGCAGAGCAGGAAGCCGCCGATCGGGTTATTGGATGCGCCGGCGGGGCCGCGCGGCTGCGGCAGGTAACTGACCCTGCGTTTGACGGCGGAACTGACGTCGTTTTCAAAACGCGCCGCGCGCACCGTCCAGCAATAAGCAAGCGCGGTCTGACCCGAAAGGAATGATGTCGTGCGGCGGTCCCAATCCATCTCCAGGATGTCGGGGGGCGAAACCTCTCTCAGTCGATGCAGATATTCGAGCACACGTAATCCCGCATCGGATTGGATTTGCGGTCGTAATTGATAGCCGCGCGCATCATCGACCCCCATCGCGAGACTGGTCTTCGGAATATGGAGTATGCATTCGCCGCAGCAACCCATTAGAAACATGAATGTCGACGCGATGGGCATTCCGCGTGCGCCATTCCACGCGATGCCATATCGACCCTTGGCCGGCGCATGGAAGTGTTTGGCCGCTACGATTGTCTTCTCGAAGGTGGTGGGATAGTCGACCTTTTCCTTTTCGAAGAGGTCGCTTCGCGCGGCAAGCAGCTCGATCGTGCAATAGATCGGAATTCCGAATTGCTGCCCTCGCCAGGTCCCCATAGACCAAACCGACGGGTGGAAGTCGAGCTGCGAGATCGCCGCCGCCTTGATATGAGAATCTAGGGGAATGACTAAGTTCTTCTTGACCGCTTCGCCAAGCCAGGGCGCGTTGATCGCTACGATGTCGTATTCGGATACCGTCTGCTGGGAATTTTCTATCAGCCGCTCGTGAAGCTTGGGCAGCTTTCGCAGGTCGAAGTTCTGGCGCGACGCCATGTTGTTGCGGAAGTCCGCCCACATGTTGCGCATTGAAAGGAAGTAGTTGTCGTCGTTCAGCAGGAACGTGATTTCGCGCTTTCCGCGGAACAGGCTTTCGATCAGTCTGGGCGGCGGAATGATTTGCGCCGCAAAATACGATCCACCAAAATAAAAATCTTCGTCGCTATCGGTTTTGGCGCGCAATCCGAACGTTTCCGCTAGAAGGGATTTTATCTTCCGCGCGTATTGGATGAAGCTTTCTAGAAGCCCCTCGCTCGGGAGTAACAGAAAGCGCTTTCCTGTGTCAGTCGCGTCCTTCCTGACTATGTCTCCGCCCTCCATAAGGGCGTGAATACGACGCATGGCGGTGGCGAACGGGACCTTCGCAGCCGATGCCAAATTGGAGATTGTGACGGGCGTCCCCGTCAGACGGTTCTTGATGAGAAAGAGCAAAATGTTCCATGTCGCATCTTCTTCCGCGATAGGAACCAATTCCTGAAACGGCAGCCGCACCCGTTCGAGGAAGGTGATGATGCGTAGCAGTTCGTGTTCGGTCATCCGATTGCTGTTTTCCCTGAACTCGAACGGGTCGCCCCGCAGCCTCGGGCCTTCGTCCACGGTTACGTCCGGAAATCGTCGTTGTCGAGTCTGAGTGTAGTCCCGCGCCGTCCATCGCGACTTCGCCGCACGATTGGAAGGCGAGGCCCCAGAGCACCCCTTGTTGACGGAAGGGTCAAGCAGTCAGGGGGATGACCTTGTCCGCCCGAAGGGTCGCGAACAGTTCCTGGAACGCCTCCTCGGTGTTCTGGTAGACGAGAAAGCCAAGCTTCCGGCTCCGCGCCATGTCTGTCATAACTTCGATCGGGCGCCCCATGTCGAGATCCGTATGCCAAGGTGAAGCCACTCGGGCGAGATCGGGTTCAAAGAGTCCATATTTCTCGGCCATCTGCTTCCAAACGACGGCATCGTTCGCCATCTGCGCTTCGAGCGGCACAGGCTGGCCCTCGAAGCCAGCCCATTCGACGCCAAACCACTTGGCCAAGCGGGGCCACATCCAGCTCCAGCGAAATACGTCGCCGTTGACGATGTTGTAGGCCTCGTTCTTGGCGAGATCCGACGTGCTCGCCCACACAAGCTGCTTGCCCAGCACGCGGGTGTCCGTCATGTCGGAAAGGCCATTCCATTGTGCGGCGCTTCCGGGAAACTTGAACGGACGTCCCAATTCCTTGCAGATCGAAGCATACGCCGCGAGGGTCGAACCCATGTTCATCGCGTTCCCGATCGCCTTACCGATGATCGTATGCGGGCGATGCACGCTCCAGGTGAAGCCGTCCCGCTTCGCGGCTGCATAGACCTCGTCTTCCTGATTATAGTAGAAATTGGCGACGTCGAGCCGCGGCTGCTCCTCCCGGAACGGCGTCGTGGGAAGTGTTCCGCTACGGGCATAGGCGTCGAACGGCCCAAGGTAATGTTTGAGACCCGTGACCAACGCGACGTGCTTGACGCTCTTGGCTGGCGCCACAGCTTCGAGCAGCGCGCGGACGGAGCCGGCATTGACCTTTATGTTCTCTTCTTCCGAGTTCTGTCGCGACCATGTCGTGAAATACACGTGGGTCGGCTTAAGGCCGGTGACCGCCGCTCTCAGCCCCGCCGCATCGTGCAGGTCCGCAGGGACATGGCGGACGTCGTCTACGACCCCCTCAGCCTTGCGCGAAAGGCCGTAGACCTCAGCGCCGATATTGACCAGTTCCTGGGATACACCGCGCCCGGCGATACCAGTCGCGCCGACGACGAGCGCCGTGATCTGCATGGCCTACTCCATTGTATTCTCTAAAGACGACCTCGCTCCGGCGATGACCCATGACATCGGGGTACCGACGATGAAACAAATGCGCCAACGGCAACGTGCCGACGGCGCCTCCCAAGGCGTACTCAGGTCATCTTGACCATCACCTTCATTTCCTGACCGCTCGGGTTGAGCAGCGAGCGAAAACCCTTTTCGACGATGGCTTCTGGTTCGATACGGCCCGTGATGATCTTCTCCACCGGAAGCTTGCCGCTCGAGATCATGCGGATGACGCGCGGCCACATCGTCACCTCGTAGCACCAAGTGGCCTCGATCGTGATGTCCTTGAGCGCCCACAGCGCCGGATCGACGAGGGCCTTCTTAACGTGCAGACCCGTCTGAACCACCGTGCCATGATTGCGGACCGCTTCAACGCAGGTGTTAAAGGCAGCCTCGATGCCTGAGCACTCGATGGCGGAATCGACACCAACGCCTTCTTCCGTTTGCTCGCGAATATACTCGACCACGTTCACGGCCCTGGGATCGAGCACCGCGGCGGCGACGCCGAGGCTCTCGATATGACGGCGACGGTTGGCGTTAGGCTCGCTGACGAAGATCTTGGACGCGCCCATGGCGTCGCAGATAAGCACGACCAGCGCGCCGATCGGGCCCGCCCCGGTGATGAGAACCGTGCTGCCGCCCGTCACCTTGGCGCGATCGACGCCGTAAAGCGCGACTGCCGTCGGCTCCACCATGGCACCCTGCTCGTCCGTCACGTCGTCGGGAATGACGTTGGCGTTGTAGTCATTGATGACGGCGAGTTCGCCCATGCCGCCCCATGCCCAACTCAGACCTATGCAGCCCATGCTGGGGCTGAGATGGTTCAGCCCTCGACGGCTGTAATAGTCGTCGAGCGGCATGACGAGCGGCTGGATCGAAATACGATCGCCCTTGCGGACGCGCGTAACCGACCGTCCGACATCGAGAACTTCGGCGGAGAATTCGTGGCCAAAGATCTGGGGCAATACAGCCCCGGTGAACTTGTGCGGAGTCGCGGGCGTCACGATGGGACCGGCGGCGAACTCGTGCAGGTCCGTGCCGCAGATGCCGCAGGTCAGCGGCTTCACCATGACCTGACTATCGCCCAATACAGTTGGGGCGGGAACGTCTTCCACCCGAACGTCTTCCTTGGCGTAAAACCTGACCGCTTTCATCTTACCCTCCGCTCTTAGTTCGCCTATCTCGCGTACAGCGCTGCGGCCAACACGATAACGAGCCCTTTGACGAGAATCTGAAGCTGCACGGGGAGGCCGAACAATAGCACTTCGTTGGCGACGGTGAAAATAACCGCGGCGCCAGCGAGGACCTCAAGAGCCACATCGAGGGCGACGCCCATTATGGCCGGCGGATAGCCGATGTCGAGCATCGAGAACTTCAGTGTGACCGCCGCGGATAATCACGACTCCTTTGTCGTGCAAATTCTCGACAATCCACTGCCCGAACATGCGGCCCAACATCGCGCGCGAAGCCGTGACGAAAGTCACGAAACTGTCGCATGAGACGCGGCCTCCGAAAGGTGGAGACCGACGACGCGCCAGCTATCGCCGAGACGCGCATTCGAGAAACCGATCGTGTACGGACCGGACGTCTTGTACTTCGCGTTGTCCTTAATGCAGACATCGATCGCGGGATTGAACAGGAACGTTCTCGGCGCCCCCGTGTAGTCCGCCTTAGCGATCCCGAACGTGGCCAGCACAGTGCTGCTCGCGATAGTCGCTGCGGCGAAAAATTCGTCAGCCTCTTCACAGCGTATCGTCCCTTTCGCAAACCGTCAGACTTGGCCAGGACTCCGTGCGCCGCACTGTTCCTTGCGAGGCTTCGTCTAGCATCGGATTTTCCGCTAGTCGGGCCACAATTATCCAAATTGATTATTTTAGTGGGGACCGGAAATTCGGGGCAAAATCAATCGGCTTCCCGAATGGCGGCTTTCGCGCCAAACTCGGAAAGCAGCAAGCTGATATGTTTGGCGATGGCTAGCGAAGACGTCAGGCCAGGCGATTCCATTCCAAAGAGATTGACTAACCCAGGGGCGCTGTTGCTCCGCCGAGCGTCGATCCAGAAGTCTGCGAAGCTCTCGTTGGGGCCGTGAATTTTGGGACGAATTCCGCAATAGGATGGCGTCAATAATCTATCGACTACCCCCGGCCAGTAGCGGCGGCAGGACTCGGCAAATCGCTCCGCGATATCCTGAGAAACTGAATAGTCGAGCTTATCGACCCATTCGATATCAGGGCCCAAGCGAATGTTCCCTTGCAGGTCCAATGTGACATGCGTGCCCAGCGCGCCGGGTACGGGAACGGGGTAGATGAGGCTTTGAAAGGGCGCTCGTCCCGAAACCGCGCAGTAATTTCCCTTCGCGAGATATCGCGCTGGGAGCACCGGCGGCGGAACGCTTTCCACGCCGGCAGCGACTTCGTACGCCCCATGTCCGGCGGCATTGATCAGGTTGCTACACACTAGCTCCAACGGACCATCGGTTGTGGCCAACGAGACGGCGAACTTGCGTTCTCCCGTCATACGCGCGCCGACGAAACGGGTACGCAATACCAGCGTTCCGCCGTTCGATTCGAAATCGCCTTGGAGCGCCAGCATCAGCGCGCCGCTATCCACTATGCCCGTGCTCGGCGAATAGAGCGCAGCCACGCAGGAAATGGCCGGCTCGACCTTCTCCATGTCCGCGCGTGTCATAAGAACCAAATCTGACACACAATTCTTTACCGCAGTTTCGCGGATAGCTTGCAGCTTCGGCAGCTCCGCCTCAGTCACCGCCACGACATGCTTCCCGACCCGCTTGTGCGGGACGCCAAATTGCTCGCAAAAGGCATAAAGACGCTGGCGGCCCTCAACGCACAAGCGGGCTTTCAGGCTTCCCGGCGGATAGTAGAGGCCAGCATGAATGACCTCTGAGTTTCGTGAGGTGGTCCCCGCACCAATTCTGTCGCCGCTCTCGACGACGAGCACTTCGTGTCCCTCGCAAGCGAGCCGACGCGCGGTGGCCAGACCGATCACGCCGGCGCCGACGACCAAAATTTCCACGCTATCGACCATGCGATGCTCCCCGAAACCCTGCTAAAGCTTCAGCCCTGTCAAGGCAATCGTTAGAGATAATCATTTTGAGACTCTTTCTCCACCCGCCCATTTCGAAGTTTGGCATTGTCGATTGAGACCGAGCCGGGTGGGAAACGACCAAGATGACACCGGGTAAAGATGTGGCCGTTCAGGTAGAGCCGGTCGGCAACGACGGTATCGGCCTGGAGCGACGTCTGGAACTCTTCCGTCTCCAGGTGGAGATCCGCGACTGCGAGAAGCGCGCCTATGATCTCTTCCTCCAGAACCTGATCAAGGGCACCAGCCATCTATCCCTCGGCCAGGAAGCTGTGGCGGCGGGTTTTGGCGTCGCCATGCGCAAGGGCGACAAGTCGTTCTGCACATACCGCGGCCACGCCCATACGCTCGCACGGGGCGCGCCGATGGAGGGAGTGCTCGGAGAGTTGATGCTGCGCGATATCGGACTGATGCGCGGCAAGGGTGGCTCGATGCATTTGACTTCGGTCGAGCACGACGTGCTCGGCTCCTACGCGATCATCGGCGCTCATCTGCCGATCGCCTGTGGCTCGGCGTGGCGCGCACAGTACCTCGACGAGAAGGATGTCTCGGTCTGTTTCTTCGGCGACGGCACCACCAATATCGGCGCTTTCCATGAGGCGCTCAATTTCGCCGCCGTCTGGAAGCTTCCCGTCATCTTCGTGTGCGAGAACAATCTCTATATGGAGTACACGCCGATCGGGGATGTGACGGCGGTCAAGCATCCTGCGGCCGATCGCGCAGCAAGCTACGGGCTGGAGTCTATCCTCATCGACGGCAATGACGCGGACGTCGTTTACCGCACAGCCCACGCCGCGCTGGCGAAGGCGCGCGAAGGCGGCGGCCCCTCGCTCATCGAATGCCTGACCTATCGCCATTCCGGCCATTCCCGCGCTGACCCGGCGAAGTACCGTCCGCCGGGCGAACTGGAGGAATGGTTGAAGCGAGATCCTCTGCTGATCTATCGGCAAAGGCTCAAAGACTTTGGCGTCCCCGACGACACCGTCAGAGGGATCGAGGCCGAAAGCAAGCGCAAAGTTGAGGCCGCGACCGCGGCCTGCAAGGCGTCGCCGCCGGCGCCGATCGAACTTCTCACGGCGGACGTATATGCGGATGGAGGCTGGGCGTGGCGGAACTGACGTATCGGGACGCCGTAG
The DNA here is from genome assembly GCA_963842835.1 of uncultured Alphaproteobacteria bacterium. Lineage (GTDB taxonomy): Bacteria > Pseudomonadota > Alphaproteobacteria > Rhizobiales > Beijerinckiaceae > Roseiarcus. Next base: position 563,771 of record CAWJIB010000007.1, read on the forward strand.
CTCGCGGGATCGCGCAGGAAATGGAGCGCGACAATCGCGTTGTCTTCCTTGGCGAGGACATCGCGAAGGCGGGCGGCGTCTTCAAGGCGACCGTCGGGCTTTACGAGAAGTTCGGGCCGCTGCGGGTTCGCGACACGCCGATTTCCGAGCAGGCGATTCTGGGCGCGGCGATGGGGGCTGCGATGACGGGTCTTCGGCCTATCGCCGAGATCATGTTCGCCGACTTCCTGGCGGTGTGTTTCGACTACGTCGCCAACGAAATGTCGAAGATTCGCTACATGACGAACGGTCAGTTGTCCTGCCCGCTCGTGATCCGTACCGGCAACGGCGGCGGCGTACGTTTCGGCGCGCAGCACTCGCAGTCGATCGAGAACTGGACGATGATGATCCCGGGAGTGAAGGTTGTCGCTCCGTCTTCTCCCATCGACGTAATCGGGCTGATGGCGGCGGCGGTTCGCGACCCGGATCCGGTCATCTTCCACGAGCACAAGGCGCTCTACGCCATGAAGGGCGAGGTACCCGACGGCGAGATCGTCGACACGCTGGGAACTGCGAAGATTCTGCGCGCGGGCGGCGATTGCACGATCGTGGCGCTCGCGATGATGGTGCCACGTGCGCTCGACGCCGCCGAAACCTTAGCGCACGAGCACGGCATCCATGCCGAAGTCATCGATGTGCGTTCACTGGTGCCGCTCGATACCGTGATGATTTTGGGATCCGTCGCCAAGACGGGCAGGCTCTTCACCGTCGAGGAAAATCCCCGCCTCTGCGGTTGGGGCGCGGAGATCGCCTCGATCGTTGCTGACGAGGCGTTCTGGGATCTCGATGGCCCGATCGTCCGCATAACCACGCCGCACATCCCGCTACCCGCCGCCGACCATCTCGAAGATCTCGCGCTGCCCAGCGCGGCGCGCATCGTCGAAAAGGTTCGTCGCGTTCTCAATGGATAGCCAGATGTCCGCCACCGTCATCATGCCGCAGCTCGGTGAAACCGTTGCGGAAGGGAAAATTCTCACCTGGTTCAAGTCGGTTGGCGACGAGATCCGGGAAGGCGACAACCTGTTTGAGGTCGAAACGGACAAGGTCACGATCGACGTGCAGGCGATCGTCTCGGGTCAACTCAACGAGATCCGCGTGGGTGCCGGCATCGTCGCCAAGGTCGGCGACGTCGTCGCTGTCGTAGGCGGCGCCAGCGCTGTCCCGGTAGACACCCAACCCGCCTCAACGACGTCGGCGAGACAAGCAACAGCGCGAACGCCTTTCGAAGAAGTGTCCACGCCCACCGGACAGTTCGGCCCCGCGAAAGGGCCTGACGGCGTGCGCATCACTCCGCTCGCGAGACGACTGATTGCTCAGGGCGGCCTGGATCTCAATCGGCTTGCCCAAGAAGCGAGACAGCGGGGGAGCAACCGCATCGTGGAGGCGGATGTGCGGGCGGCGACCGCCGGGGTGGGCGCATCGGCGCCTCCGGCGCCGACGCCTGTCGCTACGCCGGTTGCGCCGAAGCCGGATCCAGCGCCCATCCAAAGCGGGCAGATCATCCCCCTCAATACGGTGCGGCTGAAGACCGGGGAGCGTCTGGCCGAAAACTGGCGAAACATCCCTCATGTCTTCCAAGCCATCGAGGTCGACTTTACGGCCATCGATCGGTTGCGTCGCAAGCACAAGGATTCTTTCCAGCAAGCCCATGGCTTTTCGCTGACCTATCTGCCGTTTATCGCCCGCGCGACCTGTCTGGCGCTACAAGCCTTTCCGAACGTGAACGCTCGCTTTGACGGAAAGGCGCTTACGCTCTCCCGTGAAGTGCACCTTGGTATCGCTGTCGACCTTTCGCATAATGGCCTTGTCGTGCCCGTCGTGCGGGACGCCGGCGATTTGACCCTTGTCGGCCTCGCCAAGGCTATGCGGCGGCAAATCGAGAAAGCGCGCGCTGGAAAGCTGACGCCGGACGATCTCGCCAGCGGAACATACTCAATTAGCAACAACGGCGCATTCGGGACGTCATTCACCGCGCCGATCATTAATGCGCCGCAAGTCGCCATTCTCTCGACGGACGCGATCCGGCTGAAGCCTGCCGTCGTCTCCTCCGCCGAGGGAGATTTTGTCGGAGCCAGAATGATGGGCATGATCGGACAGAGTTTCGATCATCGCGCCTTCGACGGCGCCTACTCCGCCGCCTTCCTTTCGCGCCTCAAGCAAGTGCTGGAGGGACGAAACTGGGGCGATGAACTGGGCGGCCGTTCATAACAAACGTCGGATCGTGAAAGCGTTCACGCATACGCATTGGGAGGAGAGATAGAGATGAAGTACAACAGCCCGCACTCGACCGCCGCCTGGGGCGCGATGGCGAAAGACTGGGAACAGGGGATCGACTATCATCGCCTGTCCAAGGAACGCCTGGCGCGTGCCCAGAAGGCCATCCGCTATGCCGGTCTCGGCGCGGTGCTTTGCTTCAATTTCGATAATATCCGGTACGTTACCGCTACCCACATTGGTGAGTGGGCTCGCGACAAATTTTTCCGCTACGCACTTTGCCCGGCTCAGGGAAGCCCGTTCCTGTGGGATCCGGCTCCTCCGGCGAAGCGGATTTCTTCGCCCTGGATCTCCGATAATGTCGCAGCCCCGATCACCACGATGCAGGGCGCGATACGTCCGTCGATGAACGTGCAGCACGACTTCGCCAAGCAGATAAAGAAGGCGCTTGTTCACTATGGCATCGCCAACGAGCCGCTGGGCATCGATATGATGGAAATCGGGATGCTGCGCGCGCTCGAAGCAGAGGGCATCGAGGTCGTCGATGGCCAGCAGGCCTTGCTGGATGCGCGCGAAATTAAGACCGATGACGAGATCGAGCTTCTGCGCATGTCAGCCGCGATGGTGGACGCCACCTACGTCGACATTGCCCGCGCAATCCGACCCGGCACCAAGGAGAATGAACTCGTCGCCATCGCGAACGACCGTTTGTTTCGTATGGGCTCAGAGCGCGTGGAATGCGTGAACTCGGTTTCCGGTCGCCGTGGCCGTCCGCACTCGCATACATTCTCCGACCGCATGATCCAGCCCGGCGACATGATTTTCCTGGACATCATGCATTCTTACAACGGCTATCGCACCTGCTACTATCGCACCTTCATTTGCGGCGAACCGAACAAGCACCAGATAGACGCTTATGAGACGGCCTCGAAATGGATCAGCGCCTCGATAGACATGATCCGTCCCGGCGTGACCCCGGATGAAGTCGCGTCGGTTTGGCCCGACGCCCAGGAATTCGGATACCGCGACGAGGAGGAGGCTTTCCTTCTGCAATACGGGCACGGCGTTGGCCTTTCACTTTGGGAGCGTCCAATCTTTTCCAAGCGCTTCCGCGGTCAGAACCAACCATTGGCGGAGGGGATGGTGTTCGCCCTGGAAACATGGAAGGGCGCGGACGACGGCTCGGGCGCTGCCCGCATCGAGGAAGAGGTTGTCGTCACCAAGGACGGATGCGAAATTATCACGAACTTCCCGTCCGACCGCTTGATTTCCTGCGGACTCCCCGGCTGCGAAGTGTTCTGACCGGAGATTTGCATGTCAGGCGACACTTCGCCGTCCGACGCCAAGAGCAGAATTCCGGTGACCCTGGTCACCGGTTTTCTCGGTAGCGGCAAGACCACCTTGATCAACGCGGCGCTCACCTCTCCGGAGATGTCGCGGACCATGATTGTCGTCAATGAATTCGGCGAGGTTGGGCTCGATCAGAAACTATTCGCGCGCAGCTCCGACGCCGTCGTCGTGCTTGAGAATGGCTGTCTCTGCTGCACCGTACGCAGCGATCTCGTCGGCACGCTGAATTCGCTCTTTCACGCCCGGCAAGCCGGGGAGATCCCTTTCTTCGACAATGTCGTGATCGAGACTTCCGGCCTCGCCGATCCGGGACCGGTCTTGCAAGCCTTCCTGTCGGAACCGACACTCGATGGCCTCTACCGCGTGGCGAGCGTTCTGACGCTCGTCGATGCCGTCAACTGGCCCGAAACGTCTCTACAGCACGACGAATCCGTTCGTCAGGTCGCGCTCGCCGATCAGATCCGGATAACAAAAATCGACCTGGTCTCGGGCGAGCCAGAGCAGGCGGCCGCTCGCCTGCGCGCGGATCTGCGGAGGATCAATCCCTCCGCGGAAATCGCTCTCGTCGACTGGTCCTCTGCTTCGATCGTCGCACTCCTGACAGCGTCAGGGTTTGACGCGGCCAATCCCGGCGCGGATCCTCGCCGCTGGCTGAACGTCGAAGCCTATCAGGCGGCATCCGAGCCTCACGATCATGACGCCTGCGATCACGATCACGACCATCATGACCATGATCATGATCATGACCACGCACATCAAGGCCCGCACGCCCACCCGTCGCACCTGAGCGACAAGGGCGTCGAGAGTTTGGTCCTGACGCGCGAAGCGCCGCTCTCCCGTGAAGAGCTTCAATTTCTGCTGGACGGCATCGCCCAAAACCTCGGTTCGGGATTGCTGCGGGTCAAAGGACTCGTGAATGTCGCGGAAGAACCCGGTCGGCCCGCCGTCATACAGGGCGCTCAACATCTTCTTCATACGATGACGTGGCTCGACCGATGGCCCGATCAGGATCAGCGTAGCCGCATCGTATTCATCACCCAGGGCATTCCGCGCGCCAACCTCAAGGATGTGATCGATCTTCTCGACCGTGTAAGCGCTCGGACGTTCAAGGCGCGCGAGCGCGGCCGGCGGGCATTGGAAGCCGAAAAGGGATCGACGCAGGCACAATGAAATTCGACCTCATCGTAATCGGATCCGGGCCGGGCGGCTACGTGGCGGCAATCCGCGCCGCGCAACTCGGCCTCAAGACGGCCGTCGTGGAGCGGGAACACCTCGGCGGCATCTGCTTGAACTGGGGGTGCATCCCCACCAAAGCGCTGTTGCGTTCGGCCGAAGTCTACGAGCTGATGCGCCATGCCAAGGACTACGGACTCTCCGCAGACAATATTCGCTTCGATGCTGAGGCGGTCGTACAGAGATCGCGCAACGTTTCGTCACGGCTCAGCGGCGGCATCGCTGGCCTCTTGAAGAAGAACAAAGTCGAGGTCATTTGGGGCGAGGCCACACTTACCGCCCCGGGCCGCCTTCGCGTGTCTGAAGCCGGACCGGGCGGCCGTCGACCTCGCCCTGCTGCGCCGACGAACGCACTGGGCCCGGGCGAATATACGGCCGATCACATTATCGTCGCGACCGGGGCCCGCCCGCGCATACTCGCTGGCCTGGAGCCCGATGGCGAAACGATCTGGACCTATTTCGAGGCAATGGTTCCGACCCGCGTCCCGGAATCGCTCCTCGTCGTGGGTTCAGGCGCCATTGGGATCGAGTTCGCGTCGCTCTACAACGCATTGGGCGCACGGGTGACAGTCGTCGAAGTCCTCAACCAGATCCTTCCCGCGGAAGACGAGGAGATTTCGGCTTTCGCCCGCAAGCAGTTTGAAAAGCAGGGCATAGCCGTCAAGACCGCGGCTAAGGTGTCCGCAGTCTCCCGGACAGCAAAAGGGGGCGTAGTCGCGACGATCGAACAGGGCGACCAAAAGGAAGAGATTTCCGCCGAACGCATGATTGTGGCTGTCGGGGTCCAAGGAAATATCGAGGGCCTAGGGTTGGAGGTTCTTGGCGTAGGACTCGAGCGAGGATGCATCGCGGCAGACGGCCACGGGCGCACCAATGTGGCTGGTCTTTACGCCGTGGGCGATGTCGCCGGTCCCCCGATGCTTGCTCACAAGGCGGAACACGAAGGTGTCGTCTGCGTCGAAGCGATCAAGGGGCTGAACCGGCGTCCGATCGATAAGTCGCGCATTCCCGGCTGCACATACAGCCGGCCCCAGATCGCGAGCGTTGGATTGACGGAGGCGAAGGCCCGCGCCGCCGGCCTGGATATTCGAATTGGGCGCTTCCCCTTTGCCGGCAACGGCAAGGCCATAGCCCTTGGCGAGGATCGGGGAATGGTGAAGACCATTTTCGACGCTAAGTCGGGGAAGTTGCTCGGCGCCCACATGGCGGGGGCCGAGGTCACCGAATTGATCCAGGGCTTCGTGATCGCGATGGGCTTGGAGACGACTGAGGAGGAGTTGATGCACACCGTGTTCCCTCATCCCACCCTATCGGAAACGATGCACGAGAGCGTTCTCGACGCCTATGGTCGAGCGATCCACAAATAGACATCAGCGATACGCCGGGATCGTCATCGACGGGTGATCAAGACCCAGAGGCCAACGGTGATGCGTGCGAAACCGAACAATCGCAGTGCGCTCGGAGGGTGCGGAACCCCCGTAAGAAGGCCATAAGGGTCGACTGCGACCGCCAGTGCAAACTCGAGGGCGCAGGCAGCGGCGTGGACACGTTTAGATCGATTGCTCATCCCGAAACTGGCGCCCAATCCGCCGCACTTCGGGAACCTGAGTGGCGAAGCCAACAGCACTTATTACGCAACCAGCATGTTCGAAACCCGAGGAATTGAGGTCCCCGCCATGCAGTCGAAACCCTTTCGCCTAAATGACCCGTCGCTGCTCAAGGACAAGTGCTACGTCGCCGGCGAATGGATCGGTGGCGCGGCGACGATCGCCGTGACCAACCCGGTCGACGACAGCGTCATCGGCCACGTGCCGAAGCTCGGCGCGCCGGAAACGCGCCGCGCGATCGAGGCGGCGCGCGACGCGCAGAAGCTCTGGGCGAAGAAGACCGCCAAGGAGCGCGCGGGGCTTCTGCGCAAATGGTTCAACCTGATGATGGAGAACCAGGAAGATCTGGCGCGGATCATGACCGCCGAGCAGGGCAAGCCGCTCGCGGAGTCGCGTGGCGAGGTCGCTTACGGCGCGTCCTTCATCGAGTTCTTCGCTGAAGAGGCGAAACGCGTCTATGGCGAAACGATCCCTTCGCCGTGGCCGACTTCGCGCATGGTCGTAATCAAGCAGCCGCTCGGCGTCGTCGCGGCGATCACACCGTGGAACTTCCCCAATGCAATGATCACCCGCAAGGCCGGCCCCGCGCTCGCCGCCGGCTGCGCTTTCGTGTGCAAGCCAGCATCGGAGACGCCACTTTCCGCGCTCGCATTGGCTGAACTCGCTGAGCGCGCAGGCTTACCCGCGGGTGTGTTCTCCGTGTTGACGGGTTCGGCACGCGAAATCGGCGCGGAAATGACGTCGAACCCCATTGTACGCGGCCTGACATTCACCGGCTCGACCGAGATTGGTCGGGTCCTGTTCGCCCAATGCGCGCCGACCATCAAGAAGCTCGGCCTGGAACTCGGCGGAAACGCACCCTTTATCGTCTTCGACGACGCTGATCTCGATGCGGCGGTGCAGGGCGCGATGGCGTCCAAGTATCGCAACGCCGGGCAAACCTGCGTATGCGCCAACCGACTGTTAGAGCGGTTTCCGATCAGACTGCATCGTATCCAGCGGCGACGAAATAGTTTTGGCATTCGCCGGGGCTGAAGAGGTCGACGCATCGGCCGATGGCTGACCATAAGCCTTCAACGGTTCGCTCGGCGGCCTTTCGCAAGAGGGCCTTGAGCTTGGCGAAAGCCTTTTCGATCGGGTTGAAGTCGGGACTGTAGGGCGGCAGATAGCGCAGGCTTGCCCCGGCCGCCTCGATCATTGCGCGCACTTTCGGCCCCTTGTGGCTCGACAGATTGTCCATGATGACGACGTCGCCGGGTCTCAATGTGGGCGCGAGGAATTGCTCCACGTAGGCCTCGAAGACCTGGGCGTTGATCGGCCCGTCGAAGACGAGCGGAGCTGTCATGCCCGTCACGCGTAGCCCCGCCACGAAAGTCGTCGTTTTCCAGTGACCGTGCGGGATCGCGGCGCGCAACCGCTGACCCCTGGGCGCGCGCCCATATCGACGCGCCATATTGGTCGAGGCCCATGTTTCGTCGATGAAGACGAGCGTCTCGGGATCGAGGTCGAGTTGGTCGTCGAACCAGTCCTCGCGCCGTTTCAGGATATCCGGCCGCTCTTGCTCGGCGGCATGCGCGGACTTTTTTTGAGCGTGATCTTGCGGCGTTGGAAGAAGCGCCAGATCGTCGTCGTGCCGAAGGCTTCTGCGCGCTCGTCGATTAGCTTCGCCCGCAACTCGGCGAGCGTGATGTCGGGTTTGGCCGCCACCGCCGCCAGGATGAAGTCGGCCTGGTTTTCAATGCGGTCCGAGCGATTGTCGCCGCCAGACGGCTTAGCCGCAAAACTCCCCGTCTCGCGCACGCGCTGCATCCAGCGAACCGCGCTCGCCGCGCTCACGCCGAATCGTTCGCCCGCCGCTCGTCGCGACTGCCCGGCGTTCACTGCCGCAACCAAACGTTCCCGAAGATCGTCCGAAAGAGCCATGCCTCCCGGCCTCCTTCGCCGGCGCATAGCTTGAATCAGATTAATCCAAACTTGGGAATCCCAGGCCGATTCACCCAGCTAGGAAACCGCTCTAGTGCAGGACGGCGTCTACGATGCCTTCGCCGCGAAACTCGCCGTGGCCGTGAAGAAACTGAACGTCGGCGACGGCGCGGAAGTCGGCGTGACGACCGGACCGCTGATCAACCGCGCGGCCGTCGCAAAGGTCCAGGAGCACATTGACGACGCGCTGAGCAAAGGTGCGAAGCTCGTCCTGGGCGGCGCTGCCCTAGGCGGGAACTTCTTCGAACCGACGCTGCTGCGCGACGTTACGCCGGACATGGCGATCGCACGCGAGGAGACCTTCGGCCCGGTCGCCCCGCTGTTCCGCTTCAAGACGGAGGACGAGGCGATCGAAATGGCCAACGCGACCGAATTCGGCCTGGCCTGCTATTTCTACGCCCGGGACATTGGCCGCGTATGGCGCGTCGCGGAAGGCCTCGAATACGGCATGGTCGGCATCAACGAGGGCATTATCTCCACCGCCGAGGCGCCCTTCGGCGGCGTAAAGGAAAGCGGCCTCGGGCGTGAGGGCTCGCACCACGGCGTCGAGGAATATCTTGAGATAAAATACATGCTGATGGGCGGCATATAGGTCCCACAGCAAAGCAAAGCATCACTGACGCCACGAGAGTCTCTGTCTTGAAGCGCTCTGGTCCATCCCTTAGGATGAACTCAGGACCGAGCGTAATGACGCTCGGTTGGAAGCTGCGAGGCAGGCGAGAAACGCCGCCTCATCGGCGAACCGGCCGGCGGCGCGGAGAAGCCCCCCTCTCCGGCCAGTTCCGGGCGATCGCTGCGGAAGGGCCAAGGGGCCATTTCGAAGTGATTTTGCACCCGCGCATCTGCGGTCAGACGGACAATGGTTGCTCCACCGCCGATGTTGGGAGCCTCAACGTCGAGCGGCGCTTTGAGAGTCCCGCATAGACCAAGCGATAGCGTATCGGCGAAGACGATCCGGCCAGTCTGGCGCGCCCATCATGGGATAGGAAGGCAAACGGTCGCGACCCAGCCAGAACGACCCGCCCGGCCGGACGCTCGGGGCTGCTGAGCGATCTCGATGAAGAGGTCGAAGCTCTCTTCATCGAGTCCTGTCTCAACCTTCACGGCTTGCGCAAGGCGGCACGCGAGGGGCCGCCGGTGTTCCGTCAAACCAACTGATCGCGCACCCACTCAAGCTCGCGCACGAGATAGTCGACGATGTCGCCAGTCTTGAATTTCTCCGGCAGCACGTCCCACGTGTAAGTCTCGATCTCGATATGGGCCGAGAGCGGATTGGCCTTGTGGACTTTCAGCGCCTCTTCGATGGCCTGACGTGTCGTCTTGAAAAGGTTCACCTCGTCAAGGAATACCGGTACGTGAAAGTGAATTCGCCACTCGCAGGGGATTGGGTTCTTCTCCCAAGCAGCCAGCGCCTCGGGCAGATCGAGAAAGTGCGAGAGACGGCCTTCATAGAGTTCAATGGTCTGGTGCAGGTAGATCGGGTCGTCGAACGCCCTCAGAGCCTCGACAATCTCCTTGGTCACTTTCGGGATTCGAAGCGCCGAGGCCGGCTGCAGTTTCAGCACTGGGACGCCGGCCTTACGAAGGCTGTCGAGGGACTCGGCGATATTCTCATATTCCACGGCCTGATGGCAGATGTCGTAAACAGCGCCGAGGTGCTTATGCAAGACCGAGTCGCACTTCGCCTCCGACCAGCCCGTCTGCTGCGAAAGCGCTTTCACCGACGCTTTTGAATACAAATGGTTGGTGAAATAGTCGATCAATTCGGTCGTCAACTCGATATAGCAGGACGGCTCCGGTTCGATAGCCAAGGTGACAGTGCGCCCGGTCTTCGCCTCGAGATCGGAGAGATAAGCGACCACGGTGTGCAGCTGCCGGGTATAGGACTCCACTACCTCGGGGCCCGTCACGCGCGGCTTGTACCCCAGCGGAGGCGATTGAATCGACGGCTGGATATCGGGAGGCGCCAGCGCGGCCAGAACGTCCGCGACGCGCATCGTGTACGAAGCGCGCTCATCCGTTCGCCAATCGGGCTCATAAACCTGCTCCTTGACGCGCTCGCCCTTGAAGGCGCCATAGGGAAACGCGTTCGCCGTGAAGACGTACATGTCGTTCTCGGCCAGGAACGCCTTCAGCTTCGCCAATTCCGCGGGCTTTTGCGTGAGCGTATTCGCTGAATCCGGCGATAGCCGTAGGCAAACACCAAAAGCCTCGTTGGGGCTAATCCGCCGCTTAACGGCCGGAAGATAACGATTGATGCTATCCCAGAGCTGCTCCCAAGTGTCAGCCGGATGCACCAGGGTCGAATAGGTCAGATGACCGAGATTGCCAGCAAGCTTCATGTGTCCTCCCCTACTTTATTGCCTGATTTCTCTACTTGATGATCACGATCTTGCCGCGATCGTCAGTCGACGCGACCGCGATCAAGGTCATCACGCCAAACACCGCGTTCCGGGCTTCCACGCCAACTCCGTCACACAGACCTTGCCGCTGGCCCCTTCCCCTTGGCTCGCCTCACTTTATCTCCCTTGCAATGTTCGACGCCAAGCTCGCCGCGCATGGACCAGACCGAGTCAGGTTTTCTAACAAGCCGGAGGACCTTTTCGACCCGAGCTTTTAGAGGCGTGCCTTTTCATGACCTGTGACACAGTGAGCGGCGCCGCTGGATTTCTCAATGCAAACAATTCTCAATATGGGAAATGTGGGGACAGGGCTCGGCGCCTGAAAGGCCCTCAAGCAGCAAGCATCGCTCCCTGTGGGCTTGCTCAGCGGGAATCCGGGGATCCCCGCTCGGGTCATGTTCACAGCGCCTCGCCATGGTCCTTTGCGGAAGATCGCATTCTCGCAGGCGATCTCAGAAGACTTTTCAAAATGAGACTCTTCGCACTCCCTTCGAATGCGCGATGTGCGAAACTCGCTCAAGGCCCAGCGCGCCTCTTCGGCGTTTTGGATTGGCACAACGGAGGGAGACGCATGAGCACGGCTACCGCGCCGGACAAGCCCCGGATTGGTTGGATCGGTCTCGGCAAAATGGGGCTCCCAATCTGCGAGCGACTTGCCGCGCAGCGATTTAATGTGACAACGCTAACACGCAATCCCGAAGGTCGCGAGCGCGCCGCCCGCGCGAACCTTCAATGCGACTCCGCAATTCGCGGTGTTGTCGACGGCGCCCAGATCGTCGTTTCCGCGGTCAGCGACGACGCTGCGCTGCTCGACATCGTCTTCAAAGCCGGCGGACTGAAAGAGACGCTGAATGCCTCGCAGATATTCGTGGAGATCAGCACGGTCTCTCCGGATGTCTCCCGACGCGTCGCCGATACGATGTCCGCGATTGGAGTGGACTACATTCGCTCGCCCGTATCCGGCTCGACGGCGATGGCCGCTCAAGGTGGCTTGACGGCGGTCATATCCGGTCCCGCCGGTGCGCTCGAACGCTTGAATGACTTCTACCAAGCGTTCACGCGCAAGACGTTCGTGGTGGGCCAGGCGGAAGAAGCTCGCTATCTGAAACTCGTGCTCAATTCCTTGGTCGGCGCGACTTCCGCGTTGTTGGCGGAAGCCTTGGCTATGGGCCGCAAAGGGGGGCTCGGCAACGCCGAGATGATGGACGTGATCTGCCAAAGCGCTGTCGCTTCGCCGCTGCTGCAGTACAAGCGCGACACGATCGTGAACAGCGCCTACGAGCCCGCATTCACTGTCAAGCAAATCATGAAGGATCTCGACATAATCGCTGACGTTTCTCGGCAGGACCATTGCCCGATGCCGCTTGTCGCACAGATCCGCCAGCAGTACGAAGCGGCATTTGCGAATGGTTGCGGAGATCTTGATTTTTTCGTGCTCGCCCGAGAAGCAGCGCGTATCGCTGGCCTCTGACACGGGTAGGGTGTGACCAACCATACGTTGATCGCGATGAACTTATGCTTGATGCGACCGCCAGGCGCACGGCCGGCTCCTGCAAGTCGGCCTTCACGATCCGGCCGACGTCCGGCGCCACCGGGTCGCTTCTCGGGGCATCACCGAGGCCATTGTCCTGGGGCGACGTTGGCCGTCGCCCCGGCTCCATATCGACTTATCCGCTTTGCGACCCTCAATTTGCATAGGCGTCCACAGCTCGGCGCCGCAGGCGCGGCACAAGCAAGAGGGAAGCGCGGGAATGACTAGCAAGAAGATCGCAGTCGTTGGCACGGGGGCGAATGGAGCCGCCATAGGCGCGGATCTGACGCGCGCAGGACTCGACGTCACCTTCATCGAGCAATGGCCCGCCCACGTCGAGGCGATGCGGAAGAACGGCATTCGGGTCGAGATGCCTGACGAGACGCTCATCACACCTGTTCGCGTATTCCACCTATGCGAAGTGGCGACGTTGCGGGAGGCCTTCGACATCGTCCTCATAGTGGTAAAGGCCTATGATACGCGATGGGCCTGCGAACTGATCAAGCCCCTGGTAAAACCAAACGGGCTCGTCGTCGGCCTGCAAAACGGCATGACTATGGAGGACATCGCCTCGATCGTCGGGCCGGAGCGCACGTTGGGCGCCGTGATTGAAGTGACGTCGAACATGTTCGAACCAGGCATCGTCGTGCGGCAAACCCCTCCGAAGGGATCGTGGTTCGGGATAGGCGCTTTCGACGCGGCGACGCGCGGGCGCGAAAACGAAGTGGCGCAGAGCCTTCGTCACGCAGGGACGGTGGAGATCTCGGAGGATATTCGGTCGGCAAAATGGATGAAACTGGTCGTGAATGCGGCGGAATTTCTGCCGTCGGCGATCCTGGGACTTCCGCTCGCCGAGGCAATAGCGATACCCAGGATCCGCGAGGTCATGATGGCGTCGGGCATAGAGGCCATCCATACCGCCCTCGCCTTGGGACATCGCCTCGTTCCGATCTTGGGCAAGTCTCGTGTCGAGGTGAACGACCCCGACCAATATGCAAGGTCGCTCCTGGAGGCGGTCCTGTCGGGATGGACGCTGCCCAATACCCGCGTGACGGTTCTGCAGGATTGGATGAAAGGCCGTCGCGGAGAGGTTGACGACATCAACGGTCTTGTGGCGCGCGAACAACGCCAACTCGGAGGCCATGCGCCCGTCAATGAGAACCTGATTGAAATTGCGGCGAGGATCGAAAGCGGCACGCTAACGGCCGATCCTTCTAACGCCGGTCTTTTGTTGTCACTGCTCCAGATCTAACACCTTGGACATGAGCCGAAATCGAGATCACGAAGATCACCGGACGGGGTTACGGTAGCTGACCGCGCCGGGTTGACGCAAGGGAGGAAAACGTAATGGCTAGGCTTCAGGATAAAGTTGTGATTGTCACTGGCGGCGCTCAGGGCCTCGGCGAAGGAATTGCCCGCCGCCTTGCGGAGGAAGGCGCCTCCGTTGTGATCGCGGATATCAACGGTGCAAAAGCGAAATCGGTCGCCGACAGTCTGATCCGGGAGGGACGAAAGGCGATAGCCGTGGCGCTCGATGTCGCGGAGCGGAAACAAGTGCGAGACGCGGTTCAGAAAACTGTCGAGCATTTTGGTCGGCTCGACGTCATGTTCAATAACGCCGGCTTCAATCGGCCGCTTCCATTCATGGAAGTCGACGAAGACAACTTCAACAGCATCATGCGTGTGAACGCCTTTGGCGTCTTAGTCGGCACCCAGGAAGCTGCTCGGCAGATGATGGCTCAGGGGAGCGGCGGCAAGATCATCAACACGGCCTCTATCGCGGGGCGACAGGGCTATGCGGAATTCGCTCCCTATTGCGCGAGCAAGGCCTCCGTAATCTCGCTGACTCAGGCCAGCGCGCGTGAATTCGCCAAACACCAAATCACCGTCAACGCGTTTGCGCCGGGTGTGGTGGTTACGCCGCTCTGGGACGGCCTCGAACAGGATATGATCGACAAGGGCGTCATAAAGAAGAAGGGTGAATTCATCGACTCGTTCTCATCCAGCATCTTGCTGGGCTTTCCTTCGAAGCCAGCGGATCTGGCCGGCATCGCGGCATTCCTCGCCTCTGCAGATTCCGACTACATCACCGGGCAAGTCATCATGGCGGATGGGGGCATGGTGCTCGTCTAATTGCTAGCGCGGGGCCTGATCTTAGCCGAGGGGGCGCCCCTCGGTATGGATCAATGGAGGTCATCACCGCACTTGGGCGCATCTCGGACGCATACTCTGAGGTCTGCGCCGCAAGAAGAGGTGACGCCGCCGGGCCATTTCGGATGATATGACGCAGCTGGTCAAAAACCCGCATGGGGGGCTCCTGAGGTCGGTTGATTCGCAACTCTCAGCTTCGGGGAGCCCTTCCCCTTGCTCACCTCCCGGTCTCATATCTGTTTGAACGCGGACAAGCATAGTTGTCCGCTGCAGGATCAGCCTAAGCCAGTCACGATCCCGCCATCAACACGGAGCGCTGCGCCTGTTGTGGCGCTGGCCGCCTCAGAGCAGACATATACTATCATGTTGGCGATTTCCTCGGTCGAGGCGAAGCGTTGGATTAGCGACGTTGGGCGGGCGCCAACGAAGAATTCCTGCTCAAGCTGCTTCGCCGATTTTCCAGTCCTCTGCGAATCATCGACCAGCATTTGATTGATGCCTTCGGTTGCCGTTGGTCCTGGCAGTACACTATTGACCGTGACGCCACCGCCCGAGAGTTCTCGTGCCAGCCCGCGCGCGACAGCGATCTGAGCTGTTTTGGAAACGCCGTAGTTGATCATTTCGACGGGCACAAGTAATCCGGACTCGCTAGAGATAAAGACAATCCTGCCCCATCCACGCCGGCGCATTCCTTCGCCATAGGCTCGGGCCAGGCGAATGCCCGAAAGAACGTTGAATTCGAAGAAATGCACCCAATCTTCGTCGCTCGTCTCGAAGAAGCCCTTCCGCTCGTACTTCCCCAGATTGTTGACCAGAATATCAATGTCTGGAAAACGGCCAACTATCGACTTGGCTCCCTCCGCCGAAGCTGCGTCGGCCGCAATTCCTTCGGCCTTCACATTGGGCACAATAGACTTTAGCCGCGCAATAGCAGCGTTGACGCCCTCTTCGTGACGGCCATTGACGATGACAGACGCTCCTTCCCTCGCTAGGCCCACGATCGTCGCAAACCCGATTCCGGTAGTTGATCCAGTAACAAGAGCACGTCGTCCAGCGATCTTGAAGTCCATGGGTTGCCTCGTCGCGTTAAACTATGTGGTTGAGCAGATATTTCTGAATTGCCCGGTCGCACTACGAGCCGACCCAAGCTTGTCGGCTGATTCGATGTTGGCTCAAATTCGTTCACTTGCGTCAAAATCGAGAGCGTTCCTCAGCCATGTGTCTTCGACCACTCTGGCCGCGTCCCAGGTCGTTCATCGCCTGAGTTGTCGGCCGGACTCTTCACCGGCCTAGCAGGTTGTTGAAAAAGGAAAATCGGACCGGTTTTGATTCATGATTGAGCCCGTTTCGACTCGGTTTTGTTCTGAGACGTTCCGCGAACATCGGGCTTTTTCAACAGCCTGCTAGTGTTGTCGGCCGCCGGGTCAATGTTGTAACGGGTAGTGTTAGGCATAGGGAGTCCAGGGATGATCTTCTCGCGGCCGAGCCGATCGAACAGGTCCGTGAATGAGTCTTCTGTCACCTGAATATCTCTAAATCCAAGGCGTCGACTCTTTGTCATATCCGTCAAGGTCTCAAGCGTCCTGCCAAGAGCCGCGTCGGTGTGCCACCAGGACGCCAGTCTGTCGACTTCGTTTGGTTGTAGGCCATACTTGGCCACGATGCGGTCCCAGATTGGTCCAGCGTCCGCCATTCGCTGTTCCAGTGGCTGCGCATAGCCCGGATAGGGTGCAGCCTTGACGCCGAGCGCCACCGCGATTTTCCCCCAAAGGGGCGCCAACGAAAAACGTCGCCGTTGACGATGTTCATCGCCTGATTGTAAGCAGCTGGGGTGGTTGACGCCCAGGCAAGCTGGCGCGCGAGAATGCGTGCGTCGGTCACATCGGTCACGGATGACCGACCGGGGATCGACACCAAGCTGCACCGGCATCCAATCGTCATCCGACTGGAACGGCCCGATTTCGAACACGAGCGAGCAGCCAATCACATCGACGAAGAACCGCGTCGCGGCCTCGATGTCGGGCATGGTGAACCCCACATGGTCCGTGCCCGCCAGCCCCGGCAAACCGCCACTCATCGCTTCGACGCCGGGTCGCAGATCATGGTCATCAGCCGCAGCTTCTGCAGTTCGAACACCTTGTCCTTGACCTCGGCAAACTTTTGCAGATGCGGCAGTTCCATGTGCTTGTCCCACTCGGCTCGGTTGGTCCAGTTCTCGTAGAAGGTGAACTCGGCAGGATCGTCATTGTCTTGGTGTAACCAGTATTCGACGCAACCCGGCTCGGCACGGGTGGGCTTGATCAGGCCCAAGAGGAACGCCTTTGTTTCCTCGATCTGCCCACGCAGGGCGCGCAGATGCGCAACGACGGTCAGTTGTTCGCTCATTTCTGGCCCTCCTCTGCTCCTCGAGTATCTCACCAATGTGCCGCACGTGCGGAGACCGCCACACGTCCCCCTAAAGCCGTCTCGCACTGACGGTGCGCCCCTTCAAGTGCGGACGCGTTCGCGCACGGTCGCGAAGATCAGGGCGGCGATCAGGATGAGGCCGCCCTGAAAGACGTACTGGTAGGTTTGCGACAGCCCCAGAAATGAAACGGCGTTGAGCACTTCCGTAAGTAGCAGCGCGCCGAGAGCCGTCCCGACGAACGTGCCTCGTCCGCCGCGCAGGCTGGTGCCGCCAAGGACCACCGCCGTGATGCTTGAGAGTGTGTAGTTCGCGCCTTGCTGCGGATCGCCGACGCCGATCTGGGCCATCAGCATCACGGCCCCCAGCGCGGCAAAGAGCGAGCTACCAATATAGCCGGCGACAAAAATGCGGTCGATCCGCAATCCGATCCGCCGCGCCAACTCCTCATCCCCGCCGGTCGCCCGAAGCTGCCAGCCCGGCCGCATATTCCGCAGCGCATACTCGCCCGCTACGACGCATGCAACCATCACGAGGAACGCGACTGGGATCGCCCCAAACTGCCATGTAATTGCTTGCACCACAGTGGCGTTGATGTATCCGCCCGGGCCGTCGCGCAGAAGAAAACTGCACCCCTGCAGGCCAATATACATCGCCAGGGTCGCAGCGATGGGCGTGAATTTTGCGAACCTGATAAGACAGCCGTTGATGGCGCCCACAACGAATGCGGCGGCAAACATCAAGAGGAATCCCACGAAGATCATCGTCCATGGTTGGCCATCGTTCACGAAGAACGATGCAACCACCACCAGAAAGCCCGCCAGCGGTCCCACCGACAGATCGACGCCAGACAACAAGAGCGCGATGGTCTGTCCAAGGGCGATGAAGCCGAGGGCGGTCGCCAACGTAAGGATGTTGTAAATGTTGAACGACGAAAGGAAATTCTGGTTCTGACCGAACATGTAAAGCGCAAGGACAACGGTAACGATCGCAAGGGGGACAGCCGGCGCGTTGTCGATCTGGACGAAGTGTCTCCACCCGCTTCGGGCGGCCGCGCCTCCAGTTCGCGACCCGCCCTCTCCGGAGTCGACATGATGCTCGGCATTAACCGCCGCCGCGACGATGTTGGCTTCGACGACATCGCTGCCGGTCAGTGTCTCAACGACACGCCCTCTTGAGAGCACGATGACCTTATCGCACAGCCCCTCAAGCTCTGCCGCGTCGGAGGAATTGACGACGACGGGCGTGCCCGAATTCGTAGTCTCGCGCAAGATGCGATAGATTTCGGCGCGCGCGCCAACATCGACCCCGTGGGTCGGCTCGTCGGCCACGATCAGACTTGGTTCCGAAAGCAACGCGCGCGCCATGACAACCTTCTGCTGATTGCCACCTGAGAGCGACGTAACCAACGCCTCAGTGCTCGCGGCCTTCACGGCCAGGGACTTGAACGCCTTCGTAACCTGTTCCAACTCTCGATTTCGGCTAAGGACTCCCAGAGAACCAAATTTCTCCAGCGCCGCCATAGACGCATTCTCGCGGACGGTAAGGCTTCCGGCCAAACCTTCGGAGAGCCGATCCGAGGGCATGAATGCGGCTTTGCGCAAAAGATCGGGACGGGCGAGAGAGCGTCCGCCAAGAGAGATCGCACCGGTGGACGGTTCAAGGCCCGCTAGCGCCCGCATCAACTCGGATTGGCCGTTGCCGGCAACCCCGGCCACGCCGATGATTTGTCCAGGCGAAGCGTCGAAGCTCACACTCTTGAATTTGTGCCCGGTAAGCGACTTGACGGAGAAGTTGACGTCCCTTGAGACGTCCATCGCCTTTGGAGGAAACGTCGATCCGAGCGCGCGACCGACGATCATGCTCAACAGGTTTTCATCGGTCACTTCGTCCACGAGCGCCCCGCCCCGCACACGGCCGTCACGCAGCACGGTGACGCGATCCGCGATCTGGCGAAGTTCCACCAAGCGATGGGTGATATAGATGACCGAAGTTCCGGTCTTCACCACCGCGCGGATGCGTTGGAACAGCATGTCGGTCGCTTCCCGGTCGAGCGACGCTGTCGGTTCGTCGAGGATCAGCACCTTAGGCCTCATGGCCAAGGCTTTCGCAATTTCAAGCAATTGCTTCTGCGCGACCGTCAGCGAGTCGCCGCGCGCCCGCAACGGGACATGCAGACCAACGGCGTTCAGAATCCCGCTCGCAGCGTCACGAGACGATCTTCCTTCAAAGACCGATTGCGGCAGCGCGACCTGGAGATTTTCGAGTACGGACAAATCGCCGAGGATGGCAGGATGCTGATAGGAAATCGAAATTCCAAGCGCCACAGCCGCCTCCGGAGACATCGGCGATACCCGACGGCCCCCAAACTCGATCGCGCCCGTATCCGGCTGGTTCACTCCGGAGATGATGCTCATGAGAGTCGACTTGCCGGCCCCGTTTTCGCCGAGAACGGCATGAACCTCACCCGTGTAGAACTCGACGCTCACATCCGACAGTGCCGCGACGCCCGCATAGTACTTTGAAATCCCGGACAGCCGGATCGCCACGGCCCCATGCGCGGCTTCGCCAAGTTCAAGGTCTTTCACGCTTTTATGTTCGACAGCCAAGGCACTCTTCCGCATTCTATAACAACCTCTCGTGGTCGCTCCGAGTATCGCGGCCCCGGATCGGAACCTCCCGCCGGGGCCGCGAAAGCATTATTTATTGATCGCCTTTGCCTGGTCGTCAGCCTTCATCTCGGCCGAAAGATAAATGTCGCCGGGAAGGTCCTTACGGCACTGCACGGTGTTCGGCTTACCGGACACCGAGTCCTCGAAGACGGGCGCCTTGAAGACTTCTTCCTTCGGAAGCTCGCCGCCCGTAGCCTCGGCCACGGCCCACTGAACAGCCAGACGCGCGTTGTCGTTGCCGGTCGCGACGGTGAACAGTTTGAAGTCCGGGTTGTCTTTGTTGTTATCGGTCCAGAAACACCCAAGAATGTTTCCGTCCGAGGTTGCAAGCGCGGGGATTGACCGGTTGAACTTCTTGAAGGTCGGAAGGGCGCCGACGAGCGATGGCCCGAAATCGGAAACGATAACGTCAATGTTGGGATTCTTCGCGATTTCCGCAGTCAAAACCTGCTGCGTCAACGCAGGATCCCAGTTCGTCACATCGAAAGGCGCGGGGTTGATAAACTTGTACTCAGGCCCCAGAACAGACTTGAGACCTGCGAGTTCATCCTCGCCCTGGCTGTTGCCGGCCGGACCGCTCAGGAAAAGCAAGTTGCCGCCCTTGGGCAGTATGCCCTTGATCCAGTTGCCCCAGTTCACGCCGTCGTTCTTGAAGGACGCGCCGACGAACTTGGTGTAGTTCTTGCCGGCTTCGCCGCCGACTTCGACGCGGTACGGAACAACCACCTTGCCAGTCTTGTAAACGCTGGTCAGAGCGGGCAACACCGCCGGACCCGCGTCGCCGAAAACGACCAAGGCGTCGGTGCCGCGCGCGGCCATGCTCTTGATATCCGAGATCGCTTTTTGCGTGTTGCCTTGCCCGTCGGCGTATTGATAGTCGGTGATGCTAGGGCACTTGGCGGCTTCCTCCTTGGCGGAGGTCGTCGTGATCCGGCGCCAGCTGTTGCCGCCGAAGCCGTCGAGCAAAGCGATCGTGGCCTTCTTCGGCCCGCACCATGACGGCGTTTCGGCAAAAGCGGCCGAGCTGCCGAGGGTCAAAATCACGGCCGCGGCAGCGAGCGCGATTTGCGTTTTAGGAGACGATGATTTCATGTTTTTCCTCCTCGTTTGAGTGGCTGATGGGTTTCTTGGTCTTGTTGGTCCACCGGAACGAATATACGGCGATACCAAATCCAAGCGCGAAGGCTTGAATGATTGTCTGAGCCGAATAGGGCACGCCCACCGCGAGCGCGAACTGGCTCAGTTGATTCAGGAAGAACGCGGAGATCACTGTGGAGATCGGGAAGCTGCGACCGCCGATCAGCGAGGTTCCGCCGAGAACCACGACGGCAACCGAGGGGAGCAAGAGCGAGTCCCCCTGAAAGGCCGTCGGCTGAGAGGTAATCCCAGCGAGCAAAATGCCGGCTAAGCAGTAGAGCAGCTGAGCATAGACATACGCCATCATCTGGTGCAGGCGAACGTGAAGCCCGATGGCCCGGGCGGCCAATGGGTTGGCGCCGATCGCCTCAAATCGCCGTCCGACGACCGTCTTTTTCAGGACGAACGCCACGACCAGCAGAAGCGCGAGGGCGAAGTACACCGCGTTCCCGACGCCCCATGTGTCTCCGCCTGCGATGGCCGCAAGCAGGGGGGTAGTCGTTCTCGGAATGCCACCGGAAACGGCAAATACTGCCCCATACAACAATGCATTCATGCCGATCGTTGCAACGATCGCGTTCAGCCGCAGCAGGCCGACCATCAAACCATTCACGATGCCGGCAGCGAGCGCGCAACATGCCGCCATCAGGACCGCCGGCAGCAGGTTGGCGCTGTTCCCGGCCGGAACGTGGGTCGAAATGACCACAGCAAGCGACACGCCGCCCGCGACCGAGAGGTCGAATCCGCCTTGTTGGACGACCAGCATTTGCGCCAGTCCAACGATCGCCAGGATTGCGGTGAAAGGCAGACTTCCCGCCAAGGCGCCATATGTGACGCTGGACGGCGCGAACAAACGGCACAGGACGATGAGCGCGACCGTCGAAATTACGACCGTTAGAAACTCTCTCGCCAACGAGACATGGAAGACCTGTCGTGCGAGGGGTCGGCGGCTCACCTTGTCGCTGGTAGGTTTCATCCGCCTGTTCTCACGCCCGGCAGTTTCCAGGACAGCGCGAGCTGCGCCGATGCGGCGATGCCCTGAAGTTCGAACATTTGTTGCACTACGCTCATGTTCCTGTCTCTCGGGTTGGGCCCGAACCGGAGGGGGTCACGCGATTTCCAGCGTCACCTTGACGGCTTCCTGCGGGTTCTTCCCGAGCTCCAGCGCCTTTAACGCGTCGTCCAGCGGCAAGGTGTGCGTCTGGATGGGCGACAGATCGATCCCGGTCCGCTCAAGGAAGCGGATGGCGGCAGGCCAGACGCCAGGCGACCCAATGCAGCCGCGCACGGTCAGGTCCTTGATCTGGATCTTGCCGAGTTCGACCGGGAACTTCTGACCGATGTTGATCCCAACCATCGAGATCCGGCCCTCAGGGCGGGCGTAGTCGAAGACGTTGGCCAGCGACGAGGCATGGCCGGATGCCTCGATGACAAGGTCTGCACCGCCCTTTGTCAATTCTTGCACCGCCTCGATCGGTTCGCCCGCCGACGGATCAACTGTCGCATCGGCGCCTAACCGCTTCGCGATGTCCCGGCGCAGCGGCACCGGATCGATCACGATCACCCGAGCGCCCATGCCGATGGCCGCCGCTGCCGAAACCAGACCGATGGTCCCGCCGCCCGAGATCACGACCGTCTGGGCGGCGTTGGTCCCGCCATTGCGCAAAACGGCGTAATAGCCGCAGGTGAACGGTTCGATCAGGGCGCCGTTCGCGTCATTCACCGCATCAGGCAGCTTGTGTAGCCATTCGGGTCGGGCGGCGAAGAACTCGCGGTCGGCCCCATCCATCGAGAAGCCGAAATGGTGGATGCGCTCGGGCGTCTGGATGACACATTCGCCCACCACCCGGTCCCCGCGCCTCAGGCCGGTCACGTTCTTGCCAACTTCGACGACCTCGCCGACCCATTCGTGGCCAGGGGTGACCGGGTAGGAAATCGGGATGATGTACTGGCCGGCGAGAAGCTCGTAATCCGAGTGGCAGATACCAACACGACGCGATCGGATCATCACCTCATTCTCGGTAATCGACGGCATATGGACCTGCGCGACGACCGGTTTCTTTGGCTCGTTGAAAATCAGGGCTTTCATGGCTTCCTCCCTAGTCCATGCGGCCCGTCAGGCCACGGTTTCGATCTTGCCGCTCAAGGCAGATGCGAAGACCGCCTCAAGCAACGCGATATTGTTGACGAGATGCGCCGCGGTGATCGGATAACTCTCGGCGCCACGCACAGCGCGGGCAAAGGACACGAGGTTGTCCTTCACCGGCTCGGCAGGAGGAACCTCGACGGTCGTGATCGGGCCGCCGGCCATTGCCGATGTGACGATCCAGCCGTCGGGCGCCTCGACGTGCGCCTTGTCCCGGATGTCGATCCAGCCTTTCGAGCCATAGACCGTGAAACGCGACATGAAAGGGTTGGCAAGCGAGGCCGACACATAGGAGGTGCCGCCGCCCCGGAACTTGACATAGGCCGCGACGGTGTCGCCTTGCGGCAGATCCGACGAGAGCTGCTCGCAGATGCACAAAACGCTTTCGGCCGGGCCAAGAAGCCGCACCGACAGATCAAGCAAATGGATGCCCGTGGCAGTCATCCCGCCAGCCGGGGCCTGGTCAGCCTTCAGGCGCCAGTTGTCCCGGTCAAGCGCCAGGAACTTATCATGGCTGAAGTTGGCCTCGATCTGGTGAATGCGCCCCAGCTCTCCGGCGTCGGCCTTGGCCAGCATGTCGGCGATCGGGGGCTCCCACCGCCGCTCGTGCCCCATCCCGAGAACAAGTCCCGCATCGCGGCACAGGCGAACGGCCTTCTCGGCTCCGGCCTTGGTCAAGGCCAGCGGCTTTTCGCAAAAGACATGCTTTCCGGCGGCGACGGCGGCCTCGATCTGCGAGCCATGCAGCGAGTGCGGAGTGGCCAGCACAACGGCTTCCACCTCGGGGTCGGCCAGCGCATCCGCGTAATTGGCCGACAGCGCGACGCCCCTTTCGGCGCAAAGCGTCTTCACGGTATCGAGATTTGGCTCGACCGCGCGCACCACGCGGATGTCCGCCGGCGCCGCGGCGAGCACGTTGAGCATTTTCTTGCCCCACCAGCCCATGCCAATGAGGGCGATTCCGACAGGCCTGCTCATGTCCGGTTACCTACGCGCTTGTTGAAGGGACGGGTCGATACGGTCCGCCAGGGATCGGGCTTGGCGAACGGGTCGTTGCGATTTAACGCCTCCACCTCGGCAAGACTGCCTGCCTCGACGACGAAGCAACTCCCGATCATGGGTTCCTCGTCGTCCGCCAGCAGCGGTCCCGAGATCACGGTCTTCGTCGACGCGGACGCCGAGTAAGTCTTGTGCGCCTCGTAATGGACAAGCCGTTTCTGGACTGCGCCGGGGTGATCTAGGCAATGGATGACGTAATGCATGGTTTCGATCGTCTCGCTACCGGTTCAGGAGGGAATGATCCGACGCGCGCGCAGCTCATCGAACACATCGAAGAAACTGCGGGTTGTTTGCCGGTAGGCGGAAAAGCCCAGCGTCCGGCTATTGGTCATGTCCGTGAAGCATTCCAGCGTCCGGCCGAGATCGGCGTCACTGTGCCACCAGGACGCAAGCCTGTTCACCGGGATTTCCTGGAGACCGTGCTTGGCCACGATATCGGACCAGATAGCGGGCGCGTTGGACATCTGTTCTTGCAACGGAACTGCATGGCCAGGGTATTCGGCAACTTCGAGGCCGAAATAATGCGCGATCTGCCGCCAGAGCCAGGTCCATCTGAACAGGTCGCCGTTCACAGTGTTGAACGGCTTATTGGCGGCCGCCGGCGTGGTCGCCGCCCAGTGCAGCTGCTCTGCGAGGATGCGCGC
The DNA here is from genome assembly GCA_963842835.1 of uncultured Alphaproteobacteria bacterium. Taxonomy (GTDB): domain Bacteria; phylum Pseudomonadota; class Alphaproteobacteria; order Rhizobiales; family Beijerinckiaceae; genus Roseiarcus. The sequence continues at coordinate 588,343 of CAWJIB010000007.1, forward strand.
GTCTGTCACGTCCGTGACCGCGTTATATTGCTCGGGCGAGCCAGGATAGGCGAAGGGTCGGCCGGAATACTTGCAGATCGAGGCATAGACGGCCAGTGTCACCGCCATGTTCATGGCGTTGCCGATGACCAGGCCGATCATCGTGTGCGGACGGTGGACCGACCACGCGAAGCCGCGCTTTTCGGCCATCTCGAACAGCACGTCTTCCTGCGCGTAATAGAAGTTCGGGCCCGGCAGGCGTGGGCTGCTTTCGAGAAACGGCGTGTAAGGTTTCACCTTTGCGTAATCATCGAAGGAACCGAGGTAGTGCTTCAACCCCGTCACCAGCGCCGCGTGGCGGATCGGGGCGTCGGCAAGACCTTCGAAGAGGTTGCGGATCATTGTTGCGTTGATCCGAACGTTCTCTTCCTCGTTCGGCTGACGCGACCATGAGCAATAAAAGACATGGGTGACATCTGACGCAGCCGAGAGCGCGGCCTTGCTGGCCGCTACGTCCTCGAGGTCGGCCGCGACATGACGGTCGGACCACGGCAAATCGACAGCGCTGCGCGAAACCGTCACGACGGTCCAGCCCTGCTTTTTAAGGTGCCTCGCCGTATAGCTGCCGGACAATCCGGTGGCCCCCACAACCAACGCTATATTTTCGTTGTTCATCGATCCGACTTCCTTGCTGGCATTGAGGCGCGGACTGCCGGATGGTGACGAACAACTCCAGATGCCGGCCCAATGGATTCTGGCCGTGCCTCGAAGCAATTCTCGCCCACGTTCTTTGTGTCGTTATTCATTGTAATCACCAACTTATCCGCAAAAGTCATGGAGTCGATCAACCCGGCGATGTTGGGCTGCGATACCTTGGTCGGACATTGACGCGGAATAGTACAATATACGTTGCCGACGATCCGCACTTCATATGTGTCGAGTTGGGCCGTCGTCTCATCGACCCGATCGAGAGTGGTGTCCCTGGCGCTATGAGAACGGATGGCTCGCATATCTCTCCCTTTTCCGCCCCGCATGCTTCGCCGACCGCTAGACGAATGAAAGCCTGTTTCGCCTTTTCGGCGCGCTGCTTTCAGCCTGCAGTTAGTGCGCAGAAAGCGGGGGCCGAGGGGTTTCGGTCAATCGACACGCGTGGATCAGGCAACCCAATGGAAGCACGAGTGAATTCAGTCCCGACCATGAGGCCGAGGTAACGAATTCAGAAAAGGGATTGACGTTCATTTTCTTACTGCTCCTCCCTTGCAGCCTCGCCGCTGCGTCAATCAAGAAAGCCAGATGCTTCAGCAGTGGCCCGATCGACAAGACACATATTAACAAACTAAGGCGCCCGGCCTCGCACTGAATTATCCAAATCGGTTAAATTCGGCGGGATGCAGCGCCGAAGCGGGGCGCTGACTTAGATTTGATGAAGTTTGGTGGCGAATTTACGCTGTTTCCTATAGAGAATCAGCGCCATGTGAGCCAATTTCGGAAGTCTTTCGCTTGTTCCGGTCGGGCTTGTGTGTTTCGGTGCGGCGTTTGACCCACCAATCGGCGTCCAACTCGGACCCGTCCATTGCTTTGTAAGTCATTATAGTTGTTCGTGATTCAGACGCCTGACTGGGTCAGCGTTGGATGCCGAAACGGGTCACTATTCGGAGCTGAAACACACTAGTCAAAGGCAACAACGATTAGACACTGCGTCGCGCTTTGCAAAGTGCTACCTCGTTCCTATGAACGCCGCCGACCATGCGTGGAGTCGTTTTTGGGTGCCTCGGACAGGCGTCGTTGACCTTTCGGATGGCGGCTTCCTGGTTGACCCAACGCAGACGATCTTTCGGCCTCGAACGCCGCGGCCGACGGCTTTGTCGCAGCTTGAGAAATATCGCGCGTTGGGGCTTCTCGGTGAGCCGGGCATGGGAAAGTCGACCACGCTCAAGGCGGAAGCCGGCCGACTGGCCGCAGAGCCCACTGACGAGAACGTTATCTCGATCCATGTCGATCTTCGCGACTTTTCGAGCGAGACGCTGCTTTGCCAGCGGGTCTTCGAAAGTCCGAAGGTCACAGCATGGAAGCGTGGAGCGTCGCATCTTGTTCTCCACTTGGACAGCCTTGACGAGGCGCTTCTCAGAATCGACAGCATCGCAAGTCTAATTGCGAGCGAACTGCGAGCGCTTCCCACCGACCGGTTGTCGATAAGGGTCGCTTGCCGGACGGCCGTCTGGCCCGAGCAAACTTTGGAGCCGGCTCTTAAAGAAATCTGGGGGGATCAGGCGGTCGGCATCTTTGAGCTTGCCCCCTTGCGCAGGGTCGACGTCACGGCGGCGGCAGAAGAGCGAGCGATCGATCCAAGGGCCTTCATCGAGCAATTGTACGTCGCCAACGTCGTGCCGTTCGCAATCAAGCCGTTGACGCTGAACTTGCTGCTTGGATTGTTTCAAAGTGGCGGTCGTCTGCCTCGCAGCATTGCCGATCTCTATACGTTGGGCTGCCGAAAGCTCTGCGAGGAGCAAAACCCCAGCCGGCGCGACACCAGAAATCTTGGTCGTCTCAATCCAGACCAACGGCTCCGTTTGGCGGGCCGGATTGCCGCAGTCACGATGTTCGCCAATCGATATGCGATTTGGACCGGACCCGAGACTGAGCCCTTCCCCGAAGCGGACGTTTCCTTGTCGAAACTTTCGTCAGGTCTGGAGGAGGGAGATTTCCAGGCGTTCCCTTCAGACGAATCCAACATCCGCGAGGTTCTGGACACCGGTCTATTTTCGGCTCGGGGCGTTGCCCGAATGGGGTGGGCGCATCAAAGCTACTCCGAATTTCTTGCTGCTCACTACTTGACCACCAAGGGAGCGTCGCCCCGGAATGTGCTGAAACTGCTGGTGCATCCTTCAGGCGGTCTAATCCCGCAGCTATCGACGGTCGCGGCTTGGGCCGCCTCTCTCAATAAGGAAATCCGAAAGGGACTGATCTCGCAAGAACCGTTGGCCCTTCTGAAAGGAGACTTGGTCAATTGGAGTGCTGATGACCTCGCTGAGCTGACGGAATCGCTCCTGGCTGCCTACGACCGCCAGCGCATTCACGAATTCCTTCCCGGCGTCGCCAACGCTTATGCGAGGCTCCTCCATCCCGGTTTGGCGGCGCAGCTTGAAGCGTACATCGCGGATAAGGGCAAAGACATTCAAGCTCGACGAACGGCCTGCTTGATCGGGGAGGCCTGCGGATTACAGGCGTTGCAGCCGGAACTGCTCCGCGCGGCGCTTGACGTCTCAGAGGACCCCTCCCTTCGCGCTCGGGCGGTATCGGCGCTCGGGAAATGCGGCGACGATTCGATTGCGGGCCAGTTGCTGCCCTTGGCCAAAGGAGAGCTTGGGCCTGATCCAATCAACGATATCAAGGGGCAAGCGCTTGAAATCCTTTGGCCGAAGCACATTGGAGCAGCCGAACTCTTCCCGATGATCGCGCAACCGAATGAAGGATATTTCGGCGCCTACGCCATGTTTCTTACCGAGCTGCTTCCAGACACTCTATCCACTGGCGACTTGACGCCTGCATTGCATTGGGCGACCGCGTTTATCAAAGCGTCAAGCGCAAACGATCACGATTTCCAAAGGAACTCTCTCGCCGACGCAATTCTGGTCCTGAGCTGGAAGCAGTTCGAGCTTCCTGACCTCACGCAGCCGTTTGTCGAGCATGTGTTCTCGCGCCTCAAGGACGGCGGCGAGCTGTTCAAGGGTACGGATCAGCGAAAGCGGGAGGCTTTCTTTGAGGAACTCGAATCCAATGTCGCCAAGCGGCGCGCCTTCCTGCTTGCCGCGAGCAAGCGCAAATTCGGAAAAATTGAAGCATTTTGGCTTATGCGCGCGCGGTTACTCAGAGCCACCGACTTCGATTGGCTGCTCAGCATTTCTCCTTGCGGAGCCTCGCCTGTCAAGAACGTGGACGAACAGACGCTCTGTAATATGATTGAATCCGTTTTCGACTGGAACGACCCTGCGCAATTTGAATCTCTATATGCGATTGCGAACCAATGGGAACCGCTCAGACTGCGGTATATTGGCGTATTGGAGGGCGTTTCCCTCGATTCCGCTGAGGTCAAGCAAGCGATTGAAACTCATCGCTTGTTGAAGTCACTTGAGCGTGAGCCGCAACCACCAATTGAGCCGCCGCCGGCCGAGCGTGTGAAGGATTGTTTGGCGCGATGTGAGGCAGGGCAACTTGAGGCTTGGTGGCATCTCAACCGCGAGCTAACGCTTTCGCCGCGGAGCACGCATTATGGCGGCGATCAAGACTTCATAATTACCGAAATGCCGGGCTGGCGGGACGCCGACGAGGAAATCCGGAACAGGATTGTCGCGGCCGCTGACAAGTATCTGAAGGTTGCGGAGCCCTTGGTATCCGGATGGCTTGGCACGGGCACGTATCAGCGCGCCGATTATGCGGCTTATCGCGCATTGATCTTGCTTCGAGAGACTCATCGGGAAACCTACGACCACCTCGGACCTGATCTGTGGAGGAAATGGGCGCCCGTGGTCGCAGCCGTCGACAGATTGACAGGCGCAGATGAAGCTCGATTGCACGACGACATTGTGGCCGAGGCGTCCACCGTCGCGCCGGCTGAGTTCGCCGAAACGGTGCGAAAGCTGATTCGGGCCGAACGCGACAAGACGCCCAAGGTGCCCGACAAAACTCAGCAGCTTGTGCCGTTCTTCATCCTACGGCGGCTCGCAAAATGTTGGGGAGGTTCAGCCCTCAAGGACGTTGTTTTCGTCGAGCTGCAAGACCCTGACAACTCATCGGCGCAGTTTCAAGCCTTGCTAGAGCCGTTGTTGGAGGCGGACTTTGCTCCGGCGCGTGACTATGCGATTGGGCTCCTTGCAGAGGCGCGACCGGAGCGCCGAGACTACGTGTTGGCTGTCGCGTTAGGCCTCGCGCAATTCTGCGCATTTCATGTATGGACGGATATTTGGCGGCTTGTGCTCGATCGCGAGGATATCGGAGAGGATTTATTTCTTCGTCTGGCCGAGCACGGGCGTTTCCAGGCCCCTTTTTACACCGCCCTGTCCGAGCCGGCGCTCGGAGATTTATATCTATGGCTGGAACGGAAGTTTCCTCATACCGATGATCCCAACAGGCTGGGCGGAATGGCGCATTGGGTCGGTCCGCGTGAGATGGTGGCCGATTTGCGGGACGGCGTTTTAAGACACATTATCGAACTTGGTACCGACGCAGGTCTAAAGACTCTTCGCGAGATCATCGCACAACGCCCCGATCTGACTTGGCTTCCGCTTCAACTGAGCCGAGCCGAGCAAATTATGCGCGCCAGGACTTGGACGCCGCTCACGCCGACCGAGATTGTGAAGGTGGCGTCGTCAAAGCGCGGTCGCCTGGTTCGGTCTGCCGAGGATCTGTGCGAGATACTTTTGGAATCGCTTCGGAAATACGAAGCTGAACTCCACGGCGAACAAACGCCGGTCAGGTCCCTGTGGGATCGACAAGCAGACAAATCGATGAGGCCTGTCGAGGAAGATGCCCTCTCCGATCACGTCAAACAATTCCTCAAGCGCGAATTGGCCGATAGCGGCGTTGTGCTGAACCGCGAGGTGGAGGTCGGGCGTGTTCCCGGCACGCCGGTTGGCACCCGGACCGACATAAAGATTGACGCCATTCGACACGGCGAAGAAGGCGAAGCTTACGACGCTATCGTCGCGGTGATCGAAACCAAAGGGTGCTGGAACCCCCTTCTACTCACTGCGATCAAGACACAGCTTCGCGACGACTATCTTAAGCGTTTGGGTGCACCGCTTGGAATCCATCTGGTTGGATGGTTTGACAAAGCGAAGTGGGACGAAACCGATAATCGCAAAAGGCGCGCGCCCTCTTGGGACCTAGACGAAGCGCGACGTCGCCTTGATGAAAAGGCCGCCGAGGTGGCGAAAGGCTATATCATCCGCGCGGTGGTTTTGGATTGTCACGCGCCTTAGTATGGAACGGACCTGATGGTCGGGCGGGAAGCGTCCTCCGCCCGCTTCCGGGTCGCCTCGCGGCGCGCCGGCGTATCCAGCAGGGGACCAGTGGGCGGCGCGACCTCGTAGCGCGGCAGCGCTTCGATCTCCGGCCACATCACGTCCGCGTCGATGGACCCGCCGTACTCCTCGCCTTCCGTTCGGGGAACGTGGCCTTTGATTCCATCTCGAATCTCGGGGATCATCCGTATTTTCTGCGCGACCTTCTGAAACCGGTGCCGCCACCCGTGATTCGGGTTCACCCCGGGATCGTCGACCCCGATCTTGCGGACCCACTCGGCGAGCTTGTCGCCAACCTTCTTGTATTGCGGATTTTCCTCCGACCCACCCCGATTGCGGGTGGGGTCATAGAACAGCGGCCCGGGTCCGCGGCTGGCCACAAAATCCGGGAACCCCTGCTCGATTATATGCGGATGCAGTGGGACTTGGCGCGCCTCTTTGTTCTTCGTCGTGCCGGCTTCCGGCGTGATGTTGATCACCCAGATCTCCTCACCGTCGAAGTTGCACTTGATCACGTCCTGGCCGCGCAATTGGGTTAGCTCGTTCACGCGAGCGCCTGTGTAGGCGCAGATCCAAGGTATCCAGCGTCGCGCCGCCGACCATTCCTTTGAGGCACGGTCATGAACCGGCCGAAGGGTCTCGGACAGGATATGTCGCGCCTCTTCGTCCGTGAACGCTGGCTTGCGGCTCTTCGCCTTCTTGGGAACCTTCATCCCAATCCCGTCCATCGGGTTTTGGGCTGCCTTCTTGTTCCCGACGGCCCAGTTGAAGAAGCTTCGGGCCGCAGCGAGATAGCCGTCGCGGATGCTTCGGCCGTCGAGGTTTCTGGCGACCAAGTCAGCCTTCCATTCGACAAGCCTTTCGGGAGTCGCCTCGTTTAGGTTTTCCGTCTTGAGGAATCGCGCCAGGTCGCGAAGGCAGGACCGGTACTTCTTCCGGCTGGCTGGCGCCAGGCTCTCCTTGGCGAAACCGTCGAAGTGCTCGTCGATCGACAGCATCCGCGTTCGGATTTGTAGCTTCGGCTCGACCTGTTCCCACTTGGGATAACGCTGTTCGCGCGGGTCTTCCGAATAGTCGCCTTGGGCGTTGCGCGCCAGGGTTTCCTTGGCTTGCACGCCGGCGTTCGCGACCGCAATCGAGAGGTAATAGAGGTCGCTGTCGTCGACCAGGATGTCGCGCGCTTTCAGGAATTGCTCGACTTGGGGCAGATAAAGGGACACAGCTCCACCGAGGCGGCGGTTGGGCGGGCGAATGATAATCCGGTCGCGCGCGGCCCTGTCTTCCCATTCCTTGGCGCTGCCGGGGTCCTCGTCGTGCCTCGCGACGAACCACCGATAGAATTCACCGGCCAATCCATGCATTTGCTTCGGAGTCAGACGGCGGCGTTCGAGCAGCATGTCCGACCATTCGCGGTCGATCTGCGCCGCGACCTGGAGGAACCGGCGCTTCGCTTCGTCGATGTTCTTCGTCCGCAGACTTTGTTGGACGATCGCCCGCCCGACGTGTGGCCGAAGACGATCGGGAACGCGCCGGCGAAACCAGAACATGCCGGTCTTGGGATGCTTCCAGGGCGACGCCATGCGAAGGGCCATTGTGTATCACCGCTGTGTATCACCCAGCGGCTGAAAAGCCCTTAAATCCTAGCGTTTAATTGTAAACGTAGGGTTGTTTGCTCGAGTTGGCGGCGGACGCAGTCTGCGCGAACCGGTCTCTGCGAGAGAATTCCCTGGTATCAGGGAATTTATCAGGGAATTTCGCCAATACGCGGGGGCCTCGATCGTTTCCACCGGCCCTATAGCACTGATTTAGCGAGAGTTTCTTAATCGAGGACCGAAAATTCCCTAAAGTTTGGAACAGGGAATAACAGCGAATTCGCCTGCGCCGGCCCCCTCCCGCATGCGCGGCGAGCCGGTCGCCTCGCGGCCATCCGAAACTTCATCGGCGACGGTTGGGACCGCTAAGGACGCCGTCAGTCCTCCAAGGACAGCGATGCAGCAAGGTCGGGGGCCATTTAGGCGCCCATCGGGCATACACGGAAATCGAATATCGTCGGCCTACCTTCAAATCTTCAGCTCGGCCGGAATGTTCCGGCCGAGCTGAAGATTTGAAGGTAGTTTGCACCCACAACGGACCTCGTCAAGAGATTTTTTTTGCCGTGGTACGAGTTTGACGCCACTAGACTTGCGGCCGACGGTTGGTGCGTTATCCGACGCTTGCATACACTTATGAGTTGGTGTAAATAATGGCTTATTGGACTGCTTCAGCTCGAAGTGTGCGGAGCGGTCCAGGCGAGCTTGCAGAGTTAAGCAGGAGGCTTTCTCGATCTTGCCTGAACATCGATAGCCGTTCTCCTCGCGAGAGCGGCGTTTTGATGATTTGGGTGTGATCGCGTGGCCTTCGCTTGGACTGCACCTCAGCCTCCGGGGCGGACGTCGTCCATCCCAGGAGGTGAATCAAATGACCAATCGAGCTTCGAAGAAGAGGGCGCCCGTCGCGCCCGAAGGCTTGTTCGCGACGATCGCCGACAAGTCGCGCAAGCGTCGCCAGGCGCAGCGCGCGCTGACCGAGATCGGCGCGCATGCGCCGGGCAAGCGCCGCAACGATCTTGCGCCGCTCTTGCATATTGTGATGACGCCGACCGCGAGCTTGAAGCCCGCCGCGCGGCAGGTGCGGCGCCGTGACGCCGCGCAGAACGCCAGGCTTCAGGCGAGCATCGACCGCTTCGGGATTTGCCGGCCTATCCTGATCGCCGCCGACGGCACGATTGTCGAGGGGCACGGGATCTGGGAGGTCGCCAAACAGAGGGGTATCCCGGAAATCCCTTGCATTGTCGTCGATCATCTCGATGCCAATGAGCGGCGCCTCTTGCCCATCGCGCTCAACCGCATCGCCGAAACCGGCGCTTGGGATGTCGAGACCCTCCGCGTCGAGTTCGCGGAGCTGACGATGCTCGGCGAGGACGTTGTCGTGACCGGCTTCGCAATGGCCGAAATCGACGCGATGCTGTTGGAGGACGACGAGGACCCGGACGATTTGGAGGCGGAAGCGCTGGCCCTGCCGTCGAGCGTGGCGACGTCCCGGGCCGCTGATGTCTGGATCCTAGACGATCACCGCCTGATCCAGGGCGACGCGCGCGACCCCGGCGTTTACGCGCGGCTGATGGTCGAAGGGGAAACGGCCGTGCTCGTCCTGACCGACGTGCCTTACAACGTGCCGAACCTTGGCCACGTCACCAGCAATGCGAGCCATCGCGAGTTCGCCATGGCCAACGGCGAAATGAACCCCGAGCAGTTTGGGGGGTTCAACCGCGACTGGATGTCGACCGCCGCCGCCCACCTGGCCGATGGCGGTCTCATCGCCACCTCCATCGACTGGCGCTCGGTGGAGATCGTGCTCAGCGCGGGGCGCGCTCTCGGCCTCGACCTCCTGAACATCGTGATCTGGGTCAAGACCAATGGCGGCCAGGGCAGCCTGTGGCGCTCGCAGCACGAGATGCTGCCGGTGTTCAAGAAGGGCGACGCTCCCCACATCAACAACGTCGAGCTTGGCCGGCACGGGCGGTGGCGCTCGAACGTCTGGACTTACCCGGGCGCATCGAGCCTCGGATCGGATTCTCGCGACGGGCTCAGCGTCCATCCGACCGTCAAGCCGCGCGCCCTGCTCGAGGACGCGCTGCTCGATGTGACGAACCGCGGCGATATCGTCATCGACTGCTTCGCGGGCTCCGGCTCGACGCTGCTGGCCGCCGAGGCGGTCGGGCGGCGCTGCCGCGCCATCGAGATCGACGGTCCCTATTGCGACGTCATCATTCGCCGCTGGCAAGAGATGACCGGGCGCGAGGCGGTCCTCGAAGCGACCGGCGAGACCTTCGCCGAAGTCGCGGTTCAGCGAGCCAGTGAGAACGTATCCGAACCCCTGGCCGCGACGCCGACCGATCGGGATCTCGATCCGAACATGGGAGCGCGACGATGACCGGGAATAGCTCGCCCAAGAAGAAGCCGGTCGGCGGATATCCGGTCGGCTACGCCAAGCCGCCCAAGGCGACGCAGTTTCAGCCGGGCCAGTCGGGCAACCTCAAGGGTCGGCCGAAAGGTCGACCGAGCCTCGACGAGCTGCTCCTCGAAGAGATGGCCCGCATCGTCAAGGTCAAGGTCGGCGACCAGATCACCTCAATGGACAAGGAGCGAGCCCTGCACCGCAAGCTGATCGATATGGGGATCATGGGGGACATCGCCGCCGCGCGTCTCGTCCTCTCGCGCCGGGACCGCGCCCAAGCCGCAATGGACGCCGCGCCGGACGTGGAGGCGCCGTTGACCGAGGAGGAACTCGACGTCCTGAAAATGATAGCCAAGCAACCCGGGAGCTAGCGCCATGAAGCATGATGTCAACGAGACCCGCCGCTATTTCCGCGAAGCCGCCTTCGCTCATGCGCGCGACAATTTTTATGCCTTTTACCGGCTCGGCTTCCCCGCTTTGGCGCCGGAAGCGAGCTTTTCCTCCTCGCCGCATTATCGCGTTCTCGCGCAGGCGCTCGAGAAAGTGGCCACGGGCGAGACCCGCCGTCTGCTGATCGCGGTGCCGCCGCGTCATGGCAAGAGTATCCTCGCCTCCGTGGCGTTGCCGGCTTGGATTCTAGGACGCGATCCCACGCGAAAAATCATCTGCGCGTCCTATGGCGAGCAATTGTCCAAGGACTTTTCCAATCGCTTCCGCGACCTGTTGTGGTCGCCCCAATTCCATTCGGTCTTTCCCGATACGCGGATCGACGCCGGCGGAGCGTCGCTGTCCGAGGTGCGCACCTCGGCCAAGGGCTACCGGCTGGCGACGACGGTCGATGGGCCGGCGACCGGCAAGGGGGCGCATTTCGCTTTCGTCGACGATCCGATCAAGGCGTCCGAAGCGGCGTCCGAAGTGGTGCGTAACTCCGTTTACGACTGGTTCAAGGGCTCGCTCATGACCCGCTTCGACAAGCCGGCCGAGGGCGCGATGGTCGTGGTCCAGCAGCGGCTCCACCAGGACGACCTTATCGGCCGGCTTCGCGACGAAGGGGGCTGGGAATATCTGGAGATGCCCGGCGAATGCATGCAGCGTCGGACGTTCGATCTTGGCGATGGCGAGAGCTGGGATTTTGAGCCCGGCGACCTGCTCTTCCCCGAGCGCTTCGACAGAGCCGCGTTGAAGCAAATGTTCTGGGATCTCGGCGAGGCCGCCTACAACGCGCAAATCCTGCAGCGCCCTGGGGCGTCTGGCGGGACGCTGTTCAAGCTCAAGCATTTTCCGCGCTATGAGACTTTGCCCGCCCGTTTCGAGGCTATCGTTCAGAGCTGGGATCCGGCGATCGTTGATAACGAAACGGCGGCCTTCACCGTTTGTACGACCTGGGGAATCGTCGGGCGCAGGCTCTACCTCGTGAACGTATTTCGCAAACGGCTCGATTTCTTCAAAATTGAGCCGGCCATGCTTTCCATGAAGCAGAAATACGGCGCAGGCTTCGTGATCCTCGAAGTCTCCGGCGTAGGCAAAGCGATTGGGAATTCCTTGTTGAAGCGCCAAGGCATTCATGAGTGGTTTCTCTGGACCGAACCTCGGTTGGGCAAGGTCGAGCGCGCCATGGCCCAGACGCCGAAGATCGAACGCAAGTATGTCTATCTGCCGGTGGCGGCGGACTGGCTCGAAACTTTCGAAGCGGAGATCGCGGCGTTTCCGCTCAGCAAATTCGCCGATCAAGTCAACTCTATGGTGCATTTTCTCGGCGCGCTCGACACCTCCAACCGTCTCACCGTGCGGTTGAGCGCGTTCCCCGAAAGGCCGAAGGCAGTCAATTGATCACAGCCTCCCCATCGTCCCGGATCTGAATTGGCATGAAACTAGCACCCAACCCAGCGTAGATGTAATAGATTGATATATCAGACTAATTTAACCAGGAACTCGTTCGAGGCCGCGGTCCTCGCGAGACCGCGAAACCTTCCACGATATCGCGTTGCGCAGGGTGGCGGCGACAGCGCGAATGGAGGTGGAGGCAGAGGCGGCGCGGCCTTCGGCCTGAGGCCCCAATTTTGGCAGGTAGCGACGCGCCTCGTCGCCGCTCAAACCCAATCGGACAACCCCGAGCCACCGCATTTGGCCGAGGCGGAGCCGCGCCGCTCGTCATTCACCCGCTCTTTTCCGCGGGAATCCCGCTGAGCTTCTGCACCACCCAGTCCATGACCTTGAGGAAGCCCGCGCCCTGATCGGCCGACAACGTTGCGAGACGAATGGTCGACTGTTTCTCGATCGCGTCCGGTCGGATCGTCACCCCGGGGATTGCGTTGAGCCTGTCCATCAGTTCTTGCCGAGCGGCGGGAGCCGCAAATGCCGGCGTCCGCTTCAATTGGCTGAAGGAAATGGGGACGCCGCCGTCGGTCCACACCCGGACGGGCATGCAGGCCTCCGAACCCACATTGAATTCCGCGGCAATGGATCCGTAGGTTGGCGCGTCGTTGAACACGACGCGATCAGCCTTCGCCCGGATCCAGGCGAGCAGCGCCATCGCTGTCGCCGTCGCCGCTGGATCGCCGGAGGCCGATAAGGCTTCGAGAATTTGGGCCTCGTCCCAAAGGCGTCGCGGCTTGGCGCTCGCGCTCGCCTTTTGCTCGATCGCCTCCTGGGTCTGGCCGAGCACGATCGGCGCGAGCGTGCGCAGGCCCCCGCCCTGGTATTGGCGCAACTCGACTGCAAGGACTTCGGCCGGTCGCATCTGGACGTTCATGAACTCGACGACTTTGCGCAGTTCGGGCGGAATGCGGTCGGCGACGAACAGCATCCGAATGCGCCCCGCCTGCAAGTTGCCCTTCACCCTGGCCCAGAATGCCTCGCTATCGGGATCGACGCCAAGCTCGTCGCGCAAAACGTCGGCCGCGTTCTTGCCCGCTTCCTCGCAGCGAACCTCGAAGCGCCCGCGCAACTCCTCCGCGGGCCAATGCAGGATCGCGTTCGCAGCGTAGTCGAGCATCTGCCCGACCACTTCCCGACGAATCCGCGTATCGGTCCCCCGCTTGACCTCGACCAGCGTCGGCACGCCATCCTGGTCCAAAAAGAGGTGGTCGAGAGACCAGCGCCCTGCTCCGCCTGGCTCGCAGGCGATCGGCTGCTCGCGATCGATCAGCATGAACCGGCGCGGGTTGGCGCTATCCATCTGATCGCCCGCCAGAAGCGCGGGAAAGCTCGCCAAGAGTTTCTGGAAATCGTCCTCCGAGGCGAAGCTCGCCGCCTGCATCGGCACGAGGGCGCTCGCCTCGGTCAACACGAATACTCCGGTTCCCACGCTCATATCCGTCAATCCCTATCCCGCATTCGCGGCGCCGCATGTCCCGCGTTTCGAAACCTGCGCCCGCGCCATCGAGGACCCAGATCGCTCCGCTCGACCTGGAAGTCGAGGAGAAGACGCCGCCCGGGGGGCCAGAATGGAGATCGACAGTCAATAATCCCTTTATGGGATAATCCTCAGTTCGGATTATTTCGTCCTGCGTCGCCTTTTCCTCGCCCGACGCATGCCCAAGACCCTCCGGTCGTCCGAACAAGTGCTGTTCCTGGAGCTCCTGCGCAGGGCGCGCAAAGACGCGGGCCTGACGCAGCAGACGCTCGCCGAAAAGCTGCGCCGACCGCAGTCTTTCGTCGCCAAATACGAGAACGGCGAGCGCCGGATCGACGTCATCGAATTTGTCGCGCTCGCCCGCGCGCTCGACGTAGCCCCCGTGACGCTGTTTCGGCGGTTTGTCGAGGCCATGGGCTCTGGCAAGGAGATCACGTCTGCCAGAAAGCCGTTGCGCCGACGCGCTGCCAAGAAATCAGAGATCTAGCATTGATATTGAGCGCCAAGGAATTCCGTTAACTGTGAAACAAGGTCGGGTCCCAACGCCGATCGGCGTCGAGGCCCCTCAAGCCCGCTCACGTCATTGCATGGTCGATCTGGCGACGCGCCCGTCAAGCGGTCGCTCGAGAAGCTCACATCAAACAGAATTGCAACTGTAATGCTAGGCAGGGGAGCGCGACCACCATCGGCGCCGGCACGCCATCGCTGGTTCTTTGGGAAGAAGCCCTCCGTGGCGAGCGTCTGCTCGACGACTACGCCGAGCGAAGCATTGAGACCTGGACGTCCCCAAGGCAGCACAGGCGTCGAGGATGACCAAGAGGTGATGCGCAGGAAAGCGATTGGTCCTAAAGCCCTTGGCGCTGTCTGCGCATTAAAGCGCGTCAATGTGATTAGGGGCAAAGGGCCAGCGGACTCTATTCTCCGCGCAAAAGGCCAAAGACATGACCGCACCCACGACCAGCGCGACACCGAAAATAACCCTTGATGAGCGGGCGCCGCCCGGACATGACGACGCCCCTGGCGGCGCTATCCCAGCCCGCCGACGCAGACATATTTCACGTCGAGATAGTCCTCGATCCCGTATTTCGAGCCTTCCTTGCCCATGCCGGATTCCTTGACGCCGCCGAAGGGCGCGACTTCCGTTGTGATAAGGCCTTCATTGATGCCGACCATGCCGTATTTCAACGCTTCCGCGACACGGAACGCGCGTCCGAGGTCAGCGGTGTAAAAATAGGAGGCCAGGCATAATTCGGTATCGTTCGCCATCTTGACCGCCTCTTGCTCCGTCTCGAACTTGAAAACCGGCGACAGCGGTCCGAAGGTCTCTTCACGAGCCACCAACATGTCCGGCGTGACGCCGGTCATCACGGTCGGTTCGAAAAACGTGCCGCCGAGTTCGTGACGCTTTCCGCCGGCGACGAGCTGAGCGCCTTTGGCGAGGGCGTCTGCGATATGCTCTTCGATTTTCGCCACGGCCTTGGCGTCGATCAATGGACCTTGCTGGACGCCGGCGTCCAGCCCGTTGCCGATCTTCAGCGCATTGGAGGCTTCGACAAGCTTCCGCACGAAGGCGTCATGGATGCCGGCTTGAACGAGGAACCGGTTTGTGCAGACGCAGGTCTGGCCGGAGTTTCTATATTTTGCGATCAGCGCGCCCTCGATCGCGCGGTCGAGATCTGCATCGTCGAACACGATGAAGGGAGCGTTGCCGCCTAGTTCCATCGAGACCTTCTTCAACGTCTTGGCCGATTGCTCCACCAGAAGCTTGCCGATCGAGGTCGAACCGGTGAAGGTGATCTTGCGAACGAGCGGGTTGGATGTGAGTTCGCTGCCGATCGCCGAGGCGGAACCCGTCACGACGTTGACGACGCCGGCGGGGACGCCCGCCATCTCGGCGAGCGCGCCCCAGGCCAGGCCTGAATAGGGCGTCTGCGAGGCCGGTTTGATGACGATCGTGCACCCGGCTGCGAGCGCTGGGCCAAGCTTGCGAGCGATCATCGACGAAGGGAAGTTCCATGGCGTAATCGCGCCGACCACGCCGACCGGTTCCTTGGTGACGAGGATGCGGCGGCCAGGCCACGGCGACGGAATCACATCGCCGTAGACGCGCTGCGCCTCTTCCGCAAACCACCTGACATAGGCGGCGGAGAAGTTCGCTTCACCCTTGGCCTCGGCCAAGGATTTGCCCTGCTCCATCGTCAACAGCACGCCGAGCGGTTCGAGATTGTTCTCGATGACGTCAGCAAGCCGATGCAGGATTTTGGCGCGCTCTTTAGCCGTCTTCGCCCGCCATGCGGGCAGGGCCGCGTCAGCCGCTTCGATAGCGCGCGCGGTTTCCGCTTTCCCGCAGTCGGGCGCCGTCCCCAGCGTCTCGCCGTTGGCAGGATTGGTCACGGCGAATGTCTTGCCGCTGTCGGCTGCGATCCATCGCCCGTTGACATAGGCCGCCTCACGCTTGAACGATAGATCGTCTGTCATTGTCGGTTCTCCTAGGAAATGGAGCGCGTTCGAGGCGCTTGGTTCTCTGGTGGTTTCAATAGTCGAACCTACCGCGCGTTCTCTATGTCAATGCGTTGCGCGGATCTGCGCAAAATCGATTCCCGTTTCCTCGATGTCGCTCTGCTCGTAAAATTTGTCGGCGCATGCCTGAACTGTAAATCGGCGACGGGTCCGAACGCCGATCGGCGCGCTAAACCTCTGACGAAATTGGATTGAGTGGGGTCAACGTGTGGCTCTAAGTCACACTCCATGCAACGACCCCCATCAGCGTGGACTCCGGGGCCGCTTCGACGACCGCCGGGGTGGCGACCGCTCTTCCTTCGCCTCGTCCTCGTCGCTCTTCTGATCCTCGCGGATGCGCAGTATGTTCGCCAAACCTTCGGCGGAATCGCAGATATCCTGGCCGATGGCCTGACGCGCAGTGGTTTGATCGCGCCGCCGCAGCGCCTCCAGGGCGCGAAGATGGTTGTCGAGCGACGCGATGAGGCTGTCGCGATCCGGAAGCATCAGCCTCACGTAGGGACCGATCCGCATCCACGTCGGTTCGATCATCGACAACAGGAGGTGCGAGCGGGCGGCGCGGTAGATGGCGGAATGAAAGGCCCAGTTGGCGCGTAGGTAAGCTCCGGTATCGTCGGCTAAAGCCGCCGCGGTCATCTCCTGAAGACGACCGTCCACCTCCGCCAGTTCCTCGGGCGTGATGAGCAAAGCGGCCTTCTCCGCCGCCAACCCTTCGAGCGCCACCCGAACTTCCCGCAGTTCCATCAGCGACGCGTAAGTCATCTCCGGCACGCCCAAGGTCCGGTTCGATCGGGCCACCAAGGCGTGCTCGATCTCCAGGCGGCGCACCGCGTCGCGAACCGGCATAGGGCTGGTGCCCATGACCTCGGCGGTGGCCCGTAACGTCAGGTACTGACCCGGCATGATCAGACCGACCATCAACGCTTCGCGCAACTTATTATACGCCTGGTCCTGAAGGGTGTCGCGAACCACCGGCGAGAGCGTAGCGACGCCCGGCCCCGCGGGCCTTCCAACCCCGCCGCTGGGCCTGGATGGCGACGCCGGGGACAACGACAAGGCGCCCTTCGATGCTAGAGCGGATTTCTTGGCCATCTCTGCCAATTGCCTTCTTTTGTGGCCGTTGCCGACCAGTCTCGAAAATTCGCATACTCGCGGACCCGGATTTCGCCACACCGCGCAATCATCGCGAGCCACAGGGAACGCTTTTGCCCATACACGGATAACTTGACATATGATATCACACCGTATCACGTGCGCTTATATTGTGAAGCCTCTTCGCTCGTCGCAGCCGAAAATCCGAAGCTGCGGAGGCGTCCGAATGCATCGAATAGATCACGGAGATTTAAAGTGACAACCCTCGGTAATTCATTGGCCAGCCGCGACGTCGCCTCCCTGCTCCATCCCTACACCAATCTGCGGATGCACCAGAAGAAGGGACCGATGATCATCGCCGGGGGTCGCGGGGTACATGTCTACGACGACCAGGGCAAGGAATACATCGAGGGCCTGGCCGGACTCTGGTGCGCCTCGCTGGGCTTCAGCGAGCCTCGGCTGGTCGAGGCGGCGCGGCGCCAGATGGCAATTTTGCCATACTACCACGGCTTCGCGCACAAATCGCACGAGCCCTGCATCGAGCTTGCCGAACGCGTGCTCAAGCTGCTGCCGATCCCCATGTCGAAGGTCTTCTTCAACAACTCGGGGTCGGAGGCCAACGACACCGCGATCAAGATCATCTGGTATTACAACAACGCCCTGGGTCGGCCGAAGAAGAAGAAGATCATCGCCCGCCTGCGGGGCTACCACGGAGTCACTGTCGCCGCGGCCAGCCTGACCGGCCTGCCCAACAACCACCGCGACTTCGATCTTCCGATCGCCAACTTCATCCATGCCGCCTGCCCCCACCACTACCGCCTCGCCCGGCCCGGCGAGAGCGAGGAAGACTTCGCCACTAGGCTCGCCGCCGAGCTGGATTCGCAGATCGAAGCGGAAGGCCCGGACACGGTGGCGGCGTTCTTCGCCGAGCCGGTGATGGGCGCTGGCGGCGTGCTGGTGCCGCCCAGGACCTATTTCGACAAGATCCAGCCGGTGCTGCGCAAGCACGACGTCCTGCTGGTCGCCGACGAGGTGATCTGCGGCTTCGGCCGGCTGGGAACCATGTTCGGCATGGAGACGTTCGGCATGAAGCCGGACATCGTCACGGTCGCCAAGCAGATTTCTTCGGGATATCTGCCGATTTCGGCGACCATCGTCAACGCCCCGATCTACGAGGCGCTGGTGCGCCAGAGCGACAAGATCGGGCTATTCGCCCACGGCTTCACGTACTCGGGTCATCCGGTGGCCGCGGCGGTCGCCGTCGAGACGCTGAAAATCTATGAGGAGCGCGCAGTCCTCGACCATGTGCGCGCCGTCGCCCCGCATTTCCAGGAACGGCTGCACCGTCTCGGCGTCCATCCCCTGGTCGGCGAGGCGCGCGGCGTCGGACTGATGGGCGCGGTGGAACTGGTGCGCGACAAGGCGAGCAAGGAGGCGTTCGACCCCGCCCTGGGGATCGGCGGCCAGGCCTACGAGCTGGCCCAGGAGGAAGGGCTGATCACTCGCGCCGTCGGCGATACCCTGGCGCTCTGCCCGCCGCTCATCATAAGCGACGACGAGATCGACCAGTTGTTCGACCGCCTGGGCGCGGCCCTCGATCGCACCGCGGCCGAATTGCCCCGCCGGGCGGCGTGAGCCGGCGCCGACAACCATCCCGTGCGTGCGAAAGCAGGAGCGCAACGACATGACGATCATCAACTGCAGCATGGGCGAGGGCTCCGGCATCCCCAATGCCGTCGCCATCGCGACGGCGGCGAGGAAGGCGGCGGCACCTTGCGTGTCCGCGGCCTGAGCGACCGACGCCTAGCGGTCCGACCCACACGCTCGATTTCCAGGCATGTGAGAAAGTCGGACCAACGAATTGCTGAATTGGCGTGATATTCTGATTCACAGCGTGGGGGCGCATCCCTCGGATTATCAGCGCTAGTCGATGCGCCGGGCGGGACATTCCGGCGGCGCCCAACTCCGGCAAGAAGCGAGGATGCTCATGAAGCTCGACGGCAAAGTGGCGATCGTCACCGGCGGCTCCCAGGGGATCGGAGAGGCTATCGCATTGCGCTACGCGGCAGAGGGCGCCCGCGTCGCCGTCGTCTATCACCGCAACGACGCGAACGCCGATCGGGTGGTCGGCCAGATCGCGACGAACGGAGGCAAGGCCAGGGCGTTCAAAGCGGACTGCGCCAAGGTTCCCGAGATTGAACGGATGGTCGCGGACGTCGTCGGCCATTTCGGCGCCGCCCACATCCTGGTCAACAACGCCGGCGTGTTTCGTACGGTTCCGGTGGCGGAGACGACCGAGGAGCTCTGGGACGAACAGCTTGACCTCAATCTTCGGGGCGCTTTCTTTTGCGTAAAGGCCCTGCTGCCCGAATTCATCAGGAACGGCGGCGGCAAGGTCGTCAACATCACTTCGATCGCCGGCGTCGGGGCGTTCCCAAACTGCCCGGCCTACTGCGCCTCGAAGGGCGGACTTGAAAACCTCACGAAGGCGCTGGCCGCCGAACTCGGGCGGCTCAACATCAACGTCAATTCGCTGGCGCCCGGCAACGTCGCCACGCCCCTGAACGCCCATCTGCGCGGACCGGGAAACGAGGAATACCTCCGATTGATGCGAACGATGACGCCGACCGGCAGGGACTTCCTCAGCGTCGATGAAATGACCGGAGCCGCGGTGTTCCTGGCCTCGGACGACGCATCGGCAATTCACGGCGCCACCTTGATGGTCGACGCCGGCTGGTCGGCTTGGTAGGAGGGAGGCGGACTCGCGGTTCGCCCCCTAGGCGGTTTCGCGGCGGTATCCCGAGAGGAAGACGCCTGCGAACATCAGAACCATCGCGACGAAGAAGGTGAGCGTCAGGCGCTCGCCGAAGACAATCGCGCCCCAGGCGACGCCGGCCAATACGGCGAGGTAGTTGAATTGGGCGAAAAAGGTCGGTCCCGCCCGACGGATGATCTCGAAGAACAGGACCAGGAAGGCGGCGTTTATGGCGATGGCGATCAGCGTGCCGATGGCGCCGTCGTCGAACGCCTGCGGGAACCACCCCTGCCCGGTGATCAGCATCACTGGCAGCAGCACCAGCGACGAGCCGAAGAGGACGCCGGCCCCCATCGCGGCGGACGAAGCGGCGGGCGGCCGCAGCACCGCCGCCGCCACGTTCGACGACGCGAACAGCAACGGCGCCGCCAGGGCGAGCAGAAACCACTTCCAGGCGTCGGGCGAACCCAGCGTCGCCCCGGGCGCCACCATCACCACCACCCCGACGAAGCCACAGAGCAGGCCGAAAAGCCCCATGACGCGGAACCGCTCCAGCCGGCCCAGCACGCTCAGCATGAAGGTGAATGGCGGCGACAGCGCCAGGACCAGCGTCATCACCCCGGCGGGGAGCCTGGGTGCGATATAGGTCAGAAGCGTGATCGGAATGCCGATCACCAGCGCGCCGATGACGACGTAGCCCACCAGATGCTGGCGCGTCACCCCCAACCGCTCGCCGTTGAGCGTCAGAACTAGCCACAGAGCCACCCCGGCGCCGAACGACTGCCAGAACGAGTAGGCGAGCGGCGGCACGCCCCCGGTGGCAGCGAGTTTGTTGACGGTGAAGATAGCGCCGTAGATGACCGCCGCCGCCGCCAGCATGGCGTAGGTCCACGGCGAATTCGCGGGCCGCGCGGCGCTCACAGCGTTTTCCCTATCGCGGTGTCCTTGAGCTCGATTTCAATGAACACCATCTCGCCCAGACCGTTATTGATGACGTCGTGTTCCACGCCGGCGTTGCGAAAATAGGATTTTCCCAGGTGCAGCTGCGCGATCGAAACCTCGCCCTTGGGGCCGATCAGCTTCAGCTCGCCGTCGCGCGCCGGCACCACCACGTAGTCGTGCTCGTGGCGATGGAAGCCGGTCGCCGCACCCGGCGCGAAGCGCCATTCGGTGACGCGCAGATGGTTATTGTCGATCTGCACGGTGGGTGCAGCCATCGCCTTGTTCATGTTCCCCTCCTTCGGGCGGCTTCCGCCGCCTCCTCCGTGCGGCTAGGTGCGGCTGACGCGGATGCGGTCCAGGAAAATGGCACCGATGATTACGCACCCCAGCAGGATCTGCTGGACGTATCCGCCCACCCTGAGCAGGTCCATCGCATTGGACAGCATGGTGACGAAAAGTGAGCCGAGGATGACCGGAATGATGCCGCCCACCCCGCCCTGCAGGCTGACGCCGCCGATGACGGCGGCGGCAATGCTCTCGAGCATCAGGCTGCCGCCGAGGTTCGGCTCGCCCGAACCCGTCCGCGCCGTCAACATCAACGCTCCGAAGGCGGCCAACAGCGAGCAGGTGATATAGGCGAGAGTCAGGTAGCGCTTGCTCGGCAACCCCGCCAGATGCGCCGCGCGCGGGTTGTTGCCGATGAGATAGAGCGATCGCCCGAACACCGTGTGATCGAGCAGGAAATACAGCAACACGCAGACCATCACCGCCAGCATCAACGGAATCGAAATCCCGGGGATCAACGCGCCGTTGTAGAGCAGGCTGCTGAAAACGTCGGGGACGTTGAAGACGGGGCGCCCGCCGGAGATCGTGGTGGCGAGACCGAGGCAAATATTGAGGCTGCCAAGCGTCACCACGAACGGGTTGATTTCCAGCCACGCGACGAAGATGCCGTTGAAAAGCCCGACCAGGGCGCCAAAGGCGAGACCGGCGGCAAGTCCCGCCGCGACGACGACCCAATCGGGTGCACCGCCGTCCGCGAGCCCGGTCATCGCCAGGGCGCTGGCAACGCTGACCGCGGAGACGGTGGTCCCCAGCGAGAGGTCGAAGCCGCGGGTCAGAATGACCACCATCTGCGCGGACGCGAACAGCAGCAGGTAGCTCGACTGATTGAGGATGTTCACCACGTTGCGCGGCGAAAGCACACTTGGCTCAGCCGCAAACACCGCCAGTTCCATGACTACCATAAGGATCGGCAGGATAAGAACCAGCGTCCAGCCCACCAAGCCGCGGCCTTTCGCCTCGTTGCGGCGAGTAACGACCTCCGCGTCAGACAACGGGCGTCCTCCGTTTGGCCATCTCGTCCACCGCCACCGCCAGCACGACGATGATCCCGAGGAAGATCGTCTGGATGCGCGGATCGATCTTCAGGAGATCCATCGCGTCCGTCAGGATCAGCAGGAAGAAAGCGGCGAGCGTCACCATTTCCACCCGTCCGACGCCGCCCTTCAAGCTGACGCCGGCGATGACGGCGGCGGCAATGCTTTCGAGGGTCAGCTGCGAGCTGATGACGGCCTGCCCCGATCCGATCTGCGCGGTAAGCGCGAGCCCGGACACCGAGGCGAGCATGGAGCAGATGACATAGGCCAGGACAAGATACGTCTTGGTGCGCACGCCCGAAACGATGGCTGCCCGGAGATTGCCGCCGATGGCGAAGATGTATCGACCCATGCGGGTGAAGTTCTGCATCACCCACACCAACGCGACTATGGCCGCCGCCAGGTAGACCGCCGTCGGGAGCTCCATCCACAGGCCCCTGCCGAACCCGTCGACGTAAACCTTCGGCATGCCGTAGACCGGGATGCCGTTGGTCAGCAGCAGGGCGACGCCGGTGGCGATCGACATCGAACCCAAGGTGACCATGAAAGGCGATATCCGCAGGAATGCGACGCACAGGCCATTGATCAGTCCGACCGCGAGGCCGCTGCCGATCCCGGCCGCGACCCCGAGGAAGACGATGACGCCCGGCTCGTCAGCCAGGGAATCCTTCAACCCGGCCATGACCATGGCGCTGCTGACGCTGGTCAGCGCCACCACCGCGCCGACAGAAAGGTCAAAGCCGCCGACGATGAGAACCAACATCTGTCCGGCGGCCATGATGACCAAATAGGATGAACTGCGCAGCACGTTGAATATGTTCTGCAGCGCAAGGAAATGCGGCACGAACAGCGCGAGAATGACGACGAGAACCACCAGCACGATCGGAAGAAATCCGACCGTTTCATAGGCGCGATACAGCCTATCGGAGGATGAAGTCGACACGAGATCACTGGTTGTCCGCCCTCCCATCACCGCTCCGATGCAATCTGCGAGGATGCCGCCACGTCAGGGGACTGTTCGCGGAAGAAGTGAGACAGCACCTCGGGTTCGTTGATGTCGGCGCCTTTCAGTTCGGCGACCATTCGCGAGCGGTGCATCACGTAGAGGCGGTGCGACAGGTTCAGTACTTCGGGCAGTTCGGATGATACCAGGACGATAGCCACCCCCGTCGCCAAAAGCGTCTTCATCAGCTCGTAGACCTCGATCTTTGCGCCGACGTCGATGCCCACGGTCGGTTCGTCGAACAGAAACACCGTAATGTCGCGCGTCAGCCCGCGGGCGAGCAACACCTTCTGGCGATTGCCGCCGGAAAGGTTGGCCACCGCCCGTTCGATGTGAGGCGGACGGAGCTTCAGTTTGTCGACGATGATCTGGATCGCCCGCCGCTCGCTCCCTCGTTGCAGCACGCGCCAGCGGGAATACGTCGGCTCATAAATGGCCGCCATGGACGCGTTCTCGCGCACCGGTCGCGCCAGCGCCAACCCCTCGGCGACGCGATCGGACGGGAAATAGCAGAGGCCGCGCTTCAACAGCGCCGCCGGGGAAGGATGCGTCACCGCTTCCCCGTTGACGTGAATCGTGCCCGAGGAAATGACCTCCAACCCATAGACCGCCCGGATGAGCTCGGATTTGCCGCAGCCGACCAGCCCGGCGATCCCCGTGATTTCACCGGCGCGGGCGTAAAAGCTCACGTTGTTCACCGAGTGGTTGGCGAGGGTAAGGTCCTCGATCTCCAGAAGCTTCTCGCCGGGCCTTTGGTCGATGTAGGGAAACAGCACGCCGATCTTGCGCCCCGTCATCAATTCCACCAACTCGTTTTCCGAAACGTCTTTGGCGTGGACGGTGGTGATCTTGCGGCCGTCGCGCAGCACGGTGATGCGGTCGGCGATTTGCTTGATTTCCCGCATGCGGTGGGAGACGTAAATGATTCCGACCCCCGACGCCTTCAGCTTGGCGACCAGGTCGAACAGCTTCGCCGCCTCCAATTCCGTCAGCGACGCGGTCGGCTCGTCGAGGATGAGCAGACGGACGTCGGTGAGAAACGCCTTGGCGATCTCCACCATCTGCTGGTGGGCGCGCGATAGCTCGCGGACCTTGCGGTCGGGGTCGAGATCGAACCCTAAATCCCTGATGATCTTTATCGCCCTGCCGTGCATCGCCGATCGATCGAGGAAGCCGCCCTTGGTCAATTCCCGGCCGAGAAACAGATTCTGTTCCACGGTAAGATCGGGCACGAGACTGAATTCCTGGAACACTGGGCTGATGCCGATGATCCGCGCCATATGTGGCGTCAAATGACCGACGTTCTCGCCCTGGAACTTGAAGTCGCCGGCATCCGGCGCGTAGGTTCCGGCGATGACGTTGATCAGCGTGGACTTGCCCGCGCCGTTCTCGCCGAAGAGGACATGGACCTCGCCACGGCGAAGATCGAAATCGACGCCGTCCAGCGCCACCACGCCGGGGAAATACTTCGATATCCCGGAAAGCTCTAAAAGAAGCACGTCGTCGCGGGTCGCTTTGGCGGCCCGCGACGCGCCTATCACGCTGGACTTGACTACGGTCATTTCCGTATTCGCAATGTGTCCTTCAAAGGATCAAGGAGCCTTCACGGAATAGACCGCATTGAAGGTGGCCGGAGCCAGCACAAGACCCATGTTAATCGTCTTCAGGTTGTCCTGGGCGATCATGTCCGGAATCGCCTGCAGGCTCTTCGCGTAGGGCTGGTGTTCGAGCGCGCGGACCGCCGTATCGATGGCGATACGCCCCTGCAACACCGGATACTGGGTGGCGAAGCCGAGAATCTCACCCTTGTTCAACGAGTTGAGCATGGCCTGATTCTCGTAGGACGACATGATCAGCACGCCCTTTCGCCCTGCCTGGGCCACCGCTCCGACCGCGGCCTCCGCCGCCGGCGCGCATCCCCAGATGACGTTCATGTCCGGATACGCCTGGAGCGCGTTCTGGATCAGGCCGGATTGCACCGCGACGCCCGAATCGCCGAACTTGTCGTCGAGCAGCTTAATGTTGCTCTTCCCGGTCACCGCCTTCTTGAAGCCGTCGAGGAAGGCCTCGGCCCAACCCGAACCCGAAGGACCGGGGAAGGTGCCAACGTTGGCGGTCTTGTCCTTGAGATAACCGCTCAGATAGGTGCCGGTCTGTACGCCCATGTTGGTGAAATCGACCGTCATCTTCGCGGTCACGGTGGATTTGGCCACCGGGTTGACCGTGCTGATGATGACCTTGCCCGCCTTCACGCCTTCGGCGAACTTCTTGTCCAGGCCGGCTTCGGAAATCGGGCCGACGATGATGGCGTCGAAATTGCCGGCCAAGCAGTCGTCGAACTGCGACAGTTGCTTCGGCAGGTTCTCGTAGCCGCCGGCCTCGTACAGTGTCATGTTGACGCCCATCCGCTTCGCCTCTTCGACGACGCCGTAGTCGACCGCCACCCAGAAGGTGTCCTTCATGTGAGGGAAGAGAACGCAGACGTTCCAAGGCTTGGCAGCCTTCGCGAGCGGCGAATATTCTGAGACCTTCTGCGATCCGGAATCGAAATCGTAGACCTTCACCGGCCACCAGTTGGCGTCCGCCCGTGCGCTTCCGCCCGAAACCAGGGCCGAAGCCGCTACCACTATTCCCGTCATAAGAGCTGCATATTTCATTTCACATCTCCCGCCATTGTTTCATGAACCGAGTGACGTACCGCCCGGCGCCGGAATTCTCACGGTATGCGCTTCCAATCATTGCAAGAGTCGCTTTCTCATGCAATCCGATATTTGTGATATCAAGGCGACCAGTCCAGGTTAACGCGATTCGAGTTCCAGGGGGTTGGAAAGGGCCGAGACTGGGCCCATGAGCATTGCTCATCGCTTGGCCCTCACGCCGCGTTAGTCGCGTAATTGGATAAGGCGACCTCGATCGCCGCTTCGAGAATAGCCAGGCCCTCGTCAAGAACCGTGTCCTCGATCGTCAGCGGCGGCAGCAGACGCACGACGTTGGCGCGTGTGCCGCACGAAAGGAGAATGAGGCCGCCCCTTTCCGCTTCGGCGACGACGCGGCTCGTCAGTCCCGCCGCCGGCGCGCGCGAGGCGCGATCCTCGACAAACTCCATCGCCACCATGGCGCCGAGGCCGCGCACATCGCCGATGCGCTCCATGCCCTGACGAGCGGCGAGCGAAGAGAGAAACTCCGTCATGCGCGCGCCGATCTTCGTGGCCTTGGCGCACAGGTCCTCCTCTACGATGACGTCGAGTACAGCGTGAGCGGCGGCGAGGCCGATGGGGCTGCCGCCATAAGTGCCGCCGAGGCCGCCGGGGTGCGCGGCGCCCATGATGCGCGCCTTGCCGACGACGGCAGACAGCGGAAATCCGCCGGCGAGGCCCTTGGCGAGCGTCACGATGTCCGGCTTCACGCCGGAATGTTCGATGGACAAAATCTTGCCCGTGCGGGCCATGCCGCCCTGCACTTCGTCGGCGATCAGCACGATGCCGTGCTCGTCGGCGATCGCGCGCAGCTGTTTCAGGAACGCGGCGGGAGCAATATTGAAGCCTCCCTCGCCCTGGACCGGTTCGACGATAAACGCGGCGACGCGAGCCGCGTCGACATCGGCCGCGAAAAGGCGCTCGAGACCGGCGATCGCTTCGGCTTCGCTGACGCCGTGAAACGCGTTGGGAAACGGCGCGTGGAAAACATCGGCGGGGAACGGACCAAAGTTCTTCTTATAGGGCGACACTTTGCCGGTCAGCGCCATTGCCATGAGCGTGCGACCATGGAACGCGCCGGAGAAGGCGACGACGCCGGGGCGGCCGGTAAAGGCGCGCGCGATTTTGATCGCGTTTTCGACCGCTTCGGCGCCCGTCGTAACAAACATCGCACGATTTTCTTCGCCCGTGTCGACAAGCGCGTTCAGTCTTTCCGCGAGCGCGATGTAGCTCTCATAAGGCGCGACATGGAAACAGGTGTGGGTGAAGGCGTCCGCCTGTTTCAACACCGCTGCCATCACTTTCGGATGCCGGTGGCCGGTGTTGGTCACGGCGATGCCCGCGGCGAAGTCGATGTAGCGACGGCCCTCGACATCGAAAATGAGCGCATTTTCGGCCCGTGCGGCATAGACGCCCCTTGTCGCGACGCCTCCGGCGACCGCGGCGGCCTGCCTCTTCTGCAGTTCCGAATTGGTCGTCATGGCGACCCTCCTTCAATTGCCGCTTTCGCATCATTCGCCCGATAAGCCCGCATGGCGCGGAGGCCTTCGTTGCGCAACTGGCGCCCACTGTCTCCGACTTGTGAGTCGTGATTCAAGGACGCATGAAAAGCATCACCGACGCGACCCCGATTACACTCACCGCCGGAAAGCGCTCCGGCCGGGCATTCTCTGCGGGCGCGCAACATTGGAAACGTCGCGCCGACCTCTTCGAGGTCGCGCGCGGCCTGATCACGGTCGGTGCGCATACCAACGCCGACGCGCAGGTTCTCGTGAACCGTGAGCGAGGTGAAAACCTCGCACCCCTCTGGGACCATCGAAACGCCTAGCCGCGCGATGTCCTCCGGCGAGCGTCCGTCGATTCGCATGCCTTCCGACTTCACCCCGCCTTCGCTCGGCCTGACCGTTCCGGCGATAACCTTGAGGAGCGTCGCTTTACCCGCTCCGTTCGGGCCAGCCAGGCCCGTTACACGCCCGCGCGAAACCTCGAGCGTGGCTTTCGACGAGGCCCTCAGGCCGTCGAAGGAAACGGAAACATCGGCTTCGGCAAGGGGGGCGGCCATGGACTTCCTAATGCTTCACAGATGTCTTGCGGGTGATTTCGTACGAGCCGCTGCTGTGGAGCTTTGCGACCCAGCCCGGCTCGATAACGATCGTCGTCGTCACTTCCTCAATAATCGCGGGGCCGTCTATGACGGCGCCGGCCCCAAGCGCGCTACCGTCATAGACGGGCGTGCGCACGCCTTTGCCCGATGCGCTGAAGATCGCCTTGCGGTGCTCCTTCAACGTGTCCTGCAACTGTTTGCCCTTTCGCAGAGCAGGCAACCTCGGCTTATCGATGAGGCCGTGGACCGTCGCTTCGATATTGACGACTTCGACCGTGCTGTGGCGCTCCGAATAGGTGTAGAGCTCTTCATGCCGGCGATGGAACGCGTCCTTGATCCGATCGATCGTCTTGGCGTTGATTTCGAATGTTTCGACGTCAACAGTGCATTCGTGCACTTGGCCGACGTAACGCATTTCGAGACTGCGCCGAACCTGAATGTCGCCCTTCGCGAATCCGTCGCTGGCGAGGTGTTTGACGCCCTTCGCCTCGATGGATTTGAAAAGCTGATTTATGCGCCGGTACAACTCCGCATTGTCGAGGCGGGCGGGCGCCGTCGCCATATAGTTGTACTTCACATCCGAGATGATCTGGCCGAAGGCGCAAAGACCGGAGGCGAGCTTAGGTAGAACAATCGTCTCGATGCCAATCTCGCGAGCCAACGCGATGATATGGGCGGCCGTCGCGCCGCCAGCGCCGACGAGCACGAAGTCGCGCGGATCGAAGCCTCTTTCGACGGAGACGCGTCGAATGCCGTTCACCATGTTGTTGTTGACGATCGTGAACATGCCATATGCGGCCTGCTCCACCGTCAAATGCAGCGGTTCGGCGATTTTCTTGACCGCGACGCGAGCTTTCTCGAGGTTCAGCGGCAGACGCCCGCCAAGCAGACCTTCCTCGCTTAGATAACCTAGAACGAGATTTGCGTCCGAAATGGTCGGTTCGGTCCCTCCTTGATTGTAGCAGGCCGGACCCGGTTGAGAGCCGGCCGATTGCGGTCCGACCTGAAGAATGCCGAGCGAGTCGATCCAGCCGATCGATCCGCCGCCGGCCCCTAGCGTTTCGACCTGAATCATCGGCACGCCGATTCGGTACCGCAGGAAATCGATGTTCTTGTTGAGATTGGTCTGACCGTCCTTCGTCAGGGTGATGTCAAAAGACGTGCCGCCCATATCGATGGTGATCACATTCTTTTTCTTGAACGGCGCACAGACATAAAGGCCCGCCTGCGGCGCTGACGCCGGGCCGGAATTGATCGCGTAGACGGAGCGGTCGGTCATGACCGAACCAACAGCCAGACCGCCGTTCGACTGAAAATAGCGAACCGGCTGCTTCGCGCCGAGGGATTTGAAATACGCATCGACGGCCCCAACATAGCTGCGCATGACCGGCGCGAGATAAGCGTTGACGACCGACGTCGAAGTGCGCGTGTACTCGCGAACCTGCGGATAAAGGTCGCTGCCGACGGTCAGGATCACGTCGGGGAGCATTTCGCGCACGATTTCGGCTGCGCGGCGCTCGTGCGCCGGATTCAGCACCGACCACACGAAGGAGATCGCGACGGTCTCGACCCCCTCCTCCTTGAGGGCTTCGCACGCCGCGCGCACATCCTCTTCGTGCAGCGGCGTGCGGACGGAGCCGTCGGAAAGGACGCGCTCGCGCACGCCTTTACGCAGATAGCGCGGCGCCAGCATCACGGCGGCCGGATATTCGGGATCGTATCGGAAACCGTCTTCCTTGTGGCCGTTGCGAATTTCTATCGAATCTTCGTGCCCCGCCGTGCAGATGAGGCCCGTCTTCCCGCCGCGATGGGTGATCAGGGCGTTCAGGCCGACCGTCGTGCCGTTGATGCAAAGATCGCAACTCGAAACGACATCTTCAGGGCTGAGGCCGAGATCCTCTGATATCAGCTTCAGCCCGTTTTCGATCGCTTTGGTCGGGTCCGACGGCGTCGACAGAGCTTTGAATAGTTTCGTCACGCCGGTCGTCTTGTCCGCGATCACAAAGTCGGTGAAAGTGCCGCCGGCGTCGATGCCGAGACGATAATTCGTGGTCATATCTCGCATCCCCCTCACGCGGTCCGCAATTGCTTGGAGGCGGCGATATCGACTTCGAGCGTCTTCTCATTCTTGATCACGACGCCATATTCGTCTTTCGCGCCTTTGATCGAGACGAGGCCGTTTCGCACGTCGCTCACGACCTTCTCGATTGGCCGTTCAAGCGGGTTGCCATAGCCCCCTCCGCCTGGGTTCATGTTGGTGATGGTGTCGCCGGGCTTGATCGTTTCGAGAATGTTCGTGCGGAAGACTTCGACTTTGCCGCCACGCTTGAGTTCGACGCGGCCCACCTTGTCGTCGATCAGCTTCGATTTCGCGCCAGCGGCGCCCATCGCCGGAATTCGTCGCCCTTCGCCGAAGCCGATGCACAGCATCTCCTTGTCGAGCGGCTCGACTTCCCAAGCTGTTCCTGAACCGCCGCGGAACTTGCCCGCGCCGCCGGAGTCGGTCATTAGCGAATAGCGGTGAATGATGATCGGATAGGAATATTCCAGCAGTTCGACGTCGCCCGACGTCAGCGCGCCGAAGCAGCACTCCGGCCCGACCGCGTGCCAGCCGTCTTGGTGCGGCGTCGCGCCGCCGCCGGCGATGATCGTCGCCAGCACCATGGTCACGTATTCTTCGTTGGTGCGGTTATCCCAGCCGGCGACATTCAATCCGTTCGCGTGGCCCCAGGACGCCGCGACCTTCGAAGGCATCGCCTTCTCGAAGGCCAGGCGGACGGCGTCGGTCAGCGTTTCCATCGGCGTCGTCGTGCAGTTCATATGCGGCGCGGGCTCGAGCGCATTGCAGATCGTGCCCTTCGGCCCGAAATCG
This sequence comes from uncultured Alphaproteobacteria bacterium, assembly GCA_963842835.1. Classification (GTDB taxonomy): domain Bacteria; phylum Pseudomonadota; class Alphaproteobacteria; order Rhizobiales; family Beijerinckiaceae; genus Roseiarcus. Next base: position 619,056 of record CAWJIB010000007.1, read on the forward strand.
ACGGATACGCAGCGATAGAGGCCTTCATTGTAGGGGGGCGGCAGGGCCGCGAACATCATCAGGCCGAGATACACGCCGGAATGCGAGTTGCCTTCGTACGAATTGATGAAATACGGAATCTGCGGCGGGCTGGAAATGGCGATGTGGCAGGAATCGCCCTTGATCGTGACCTGCGCCTTGATCTCGAAATCGCCGAAGCCGTGGCCGGCGTCCTCGAGGATAGCGACGCCTTCGTAGGCGCCGTCCGGCACGGTCTTGATCAGCGCGCGCATATGACGGTCGGCCATATCGAGCAATTCGCCGATGCACGCGTTGATGGTCGTCTCGCCATATTTGTCGAGCATCGCGACAAGATTGCGCTCGCCAACCTGACAGGCGCCGATCAACGCGTTGAAATCGCCCTCCTGGTCGCGGCGCGCCCGCATGTTCGTGAAGATCATGTTGAGAACGTCGTTGCGCGGTTTGCCGCGATCCCAGATCTTCACCGGCGGAATGCGCAAGCACTCCGCATAAATCTCCTTCGCGTTCGGATTGTATCCCGCCGGCACAGGGCCGCCGATGTCGGTCAGATGGCCCTTGCACACCGTCCAATAGACAAGCCTGCCCTTGTAGAAGACGGGCTTGTACATGCAGGTGTCGATCGCGTGGCTGCCGCCGAAGGCGGGATCGTTGTGCAGGATCAAGTCGCCGTCGTGGATGTCGTCGCCGAAGAAGCGCGCCACCGCTTTCATCGCCGGAATGAGCGAGCCGAGATGAATGGGGATGTCCTGACCTTGCAGGATCATTTCTGGCTTGGCGTTGAACAGCGCGGTCGAATAGTCGTGCGCGAGATTGAAGACGGAAGAGCGCGCCGTCTTTTCCAAGGACAAAGTCATCTCGCGCTGCGTTGTCTCGAGCACGCCGCGCACGACGGAAAGGGTGATGGGGTCAATCTTCGACGGTTTGGCCACTCTCATGGAAACCTCGCTTTGCGGGCGCACACGAGGGCGCTCGCCGCGGCTTTCGCCTCGAAGCTGTTTCCTCTCGTTTGACCTGCGATGGACTGCCAACTTCCGCAGTTGGGGCAGTGTAGACAGACGAGACGCTCCGCGTCTTTGCGCTTCGCGCAGACGAATTTGACTTTGCGCGTAGTGCTATCAGAATAGGTGCAGATCGCTGCGACACTGTAGCCCTTGGGGCGCAAACGGATTGAGCATCGTGACGAAAATTTCAACAGCCGCTTGCGCGCCGAAAGAGCGGAGCCGCCATTGGCACGAGGCGATCGCCTCGACCTATTTCCCGCTGGATTTAACATTTCACGACGCCGACCAGTTCGCCGGCGAGTTGTCCGAATGGCGGCTTGGCGACGTGTCTTTGTCGCGACTGACCTCGCAGCCGTTGGAGTACCGACGACTGCTTCAGCACTTCAAGGGCGAGCGCGAGGAGCATTTTCTGGTCACCGTTCCCGTTCAGTCGGAGGTGTTCTTTTCGCAATGCGGCAAGGACGTGCGATGCCGTCCCGGCGGGCTGATTCTCGAACGCAGTCATGAGCCTTATATTTTCAGCCACGATCAGCCGGCGGACCTTTGGGTGTTGAAAGTAGCGGGCTCGGCGCTCGGCGGACGCATTCGCCAGCCGGACCGATTCTGCTCGATGCAGTTCGACACCTCCCGCGGCGGCGGCGGCCTGTTTTGCGACATGCTTGAAATCATTCCGCGTCGTATCGACGACATGTCGCCCGAACTGCGCGCGACCGTGGGTCGCCAACTCGTCGATCTGCTCGTCCTGGCGCTCAAGGACGACGAGCGAACGCTCACAGCGGGCGGCTCGGCGGTGCGGGCCGCGCATTTGGCGCGCATCGAGAGTTTCATCCGCAGCCATGTCGGCGATCCCAATCTCGATCCGGATACGATCGCTCGCGCTTGCCGCATATCGACACGCTATCTGCATGAGTTGTTCCGCGACACGAACCAGACGCTTGGCAGTTGGATCCGCGACCAGCGCCTCGAAGCCTGCGGCGAAGCGCTTGCCGATCCTTCGCGCAAACAGACCATCGCCGAAATCGCCTATCGCTGGGGCTTTGGCGATCAAGCCCAGTTCAGCCGTGCGTTCAAAGCGCATTTCGGCGCGCCGCCGCGCGAGTATCGGGAACAGGCCCTGCGGCGGCGCGCCACAAGCGGCTGACCGTCAAGCTCGCCGCATGCGAGGCGCCGCGCGGATCAGGGTCGCGCCCAGCGCCAGCTTCAACAGCTCGGCGGCCGCGAACGGCTCCAGACCCAGCGCGATCGCCTTGCCGGCGCCGAATAGATGCGCGAGCCAGGCCAGTCCGCAGCCGAATATAATCGCATCGCCGACAAAGAGGACCGCGAATGCGCCCGCGAGCGACAGGCGGGGGCGCTTCGCTAGCAAGGTTCCCACTGTGAACGCCGCCACGGGGAGGCCCAACAAGAACCCCGCCGTCGGACCGACGAGATACGCGAGACCGCCGCCCGCCGCGAAGACCGGCGCGCCCGCCGCGCCGAGCGCGAGATAGGCGAGAACCGTCGCCGCCGACATGCGCGCGCCGTAGACGGCGCCGAGCCCGAGAACGGCCAGCGTCTGCAGCGTCATCGGCACGGGCCAGAACGGGACCTGCGCCTTGGCTGCCGCGGTTAGGATCGCGACGCCAACGAGCAGCATTCCGGCTTGCGTGAGGCCTCGGGCGTCCTGAAAAGGGCGCGTTGCACCAGAAAATGCAGCAATCATCAACCAGTCTCCTTCTTATAACGCCGTGCGGATTTCTTGGAGCAGCTTCTGCCGATCGTGGCGCGCGGCCAGCGCTTGCTCCATCGTCACCGGCGCAAAGCGCGCGCCGGCATGGGGCTGCAACTGTCCGATCAGATCGAGATCGGCCGATATGACCGTGCCGAGCATGAAGTAGCCGCCGCCCGAAACCGCGTCGCGATGCAACACGATGGGTTCCGTGCCGCCCGGCACCTGAACGGAGCCATAGGGATAGCAAGCATCGACGATGTTGGAGGGGTCCGACCCCGCGCCAAAGGGCGGTTCGCGCGGAACGAATTCAAGCGGTCTTCCGCCGCGGAAGCGATAGCCTATGCGATCGGCTTCGGGCGCGACTTTCCAGTGGTCCTCGAAGAAATGCTTGCCGGCGGCCTCGGTGATGCGATGCCAATAGAGGCCGGGCATCATGCGCAACTCGGCCGGCGCGCCGGGCGCGCGACGCAGTCTTTGCGCAACGGTGCGCCCCTCCGGCGCGCCAGCGCCAACGCCGAGCGCAAGTTCGTCGCCGGCCGCCAATTTGCGCCCATGATGGCCGCCAAGCGCGCCGAGCGTGTAGGTTGACCGCGACCCTAGAACCACGGGCACGTCTATGCCGCCGGAAACGGCGATATAGGCGCGCGCGCCCGCCTTCAGGAAATCGAACGCGAGCGTCTGACCTTTCCTCACGTTGAAGGAGGTCCACGTCGCGCGCGGCTCGCCGTCGACTTTGGGCGGCAGTTCCGCGCCGGTCACGGCGACCGTCGCGTCCGAGGTGAACTCCAGCTCGGGCCCGAGAAAGGTCGCCTCGAGAACGGCCGCGTCCTCTGCATTGCCGACGAGCAAGTTGGCGGCGCGCAGCGCCAGGCGATCCATGCCGCCGGAGATGGGAATGCCGATGTGGTAATAGCCGGGCCGGCCGAGATCCTGCACAGTGGTGGACAGACCGGGCTTGATGACTTTAATGGCCATGGAGCGTCCCCGTCAGCTTGGCGTTGGTTCCGTCGATGTCCTTGTGAAAGTCGTCGAGGGAGAACGTCACGTTCGCCATGCGCGGAGTGAATTTCCCAGCGTCGACGTCGGCGATGATCTGATCATATTCGGCGCGCTCGATCGGCCTCCATTTGACGATGTCGCCTGGGTTGAACAGGCACATGAAGTCTCGCAGATACTTGATCTGTTGATTGGGATCGTAGATCGGCATCGGCGTGATGCCGAACATCTGGTAGCCGCCCGCCCCGCGCACGGAATAGATGCAGCCGAAGCAGCCGCCGTGTCCGACGGTCAGCTTCGGCGTATCGGTGCGCGGCCTTAAGTATTTCGGCGATTGAATTTGCCGCTTGCGTTCGACCATCTGGTAGAGAAACGGCAGCCCCGCGACGAAGCCGACCATCGAGACGAACCACGGCGCGCCGGAATGCGCTTTCACAAAGCCGTCGACGCCGTCGAGATGATTGATCTTCGCGGTGTATTCGATGTCCGTCATGTCAGGCGCCTGGTGGCGATCGCGGAAGCGCATGAGCGTCTCGTGAGTCCAGGGGTCGTTGTAGAGTACCGGAATTTCGATGATCCGCGTCTTCAGCGAGGAATGTCCGCCGCCCGCCGCCGCCTCAATGGCCTTAATCTCGCGCAACAGATCATCAGGCTTGATCACGTCTGGATCGAACTTGACCTGGAAGGAAGCATTCGCCGGACAGATTTCCGTGACGCCGCGAATTTGCGCGGCGCGCACCGCCTTGGTGATCGACAAACTCTTGAAAAAGGCTTCGAGCGACATCGCTTCGTCGCATTCGACGAAAATATGTTCGTCGCCCCCGTAGCAATAGCGGCTTGTCATCGGATGCTGTCCTCCTTCATGACGTCGTTCGGCCCGCGTTTTCGGCGAGCCATTGTTCGAGCCAGCGTGTGTGAACGGCGCCCGCGCACACGTCCAGAGCCTCCGCAAGCTCCTGATGCAGCGCCTTTGTCGTGTCGATCCCGTCGACGTGCAATTCGGATAGCGCGCGCCGAAGACGCGAAAGCGCGGAGTCCCGCGTGTCGTCCCAGACGATCAGTTTGCCGACGAGCGAATCATAGAAGGGGGAGACCTGACATCCCGCATAAAGCAAAGTATCGAAGCGCGTGGCGACGCCGCCGGGAACCTGCAGGGCCGTGACCGTGCCGGGCGAGGGGCGGAAGTCCCGCGTTACATCTTCCGCGTTGATGCGCACTTCGATCGCATGCCCGCGGATACGCACGTCTTCCTGCCGGTATTGCAGCGGCGCGCCGCCTGCGATGCGTATCGTCTCGCGCACGAGATCGATGCCGGTGATCATTTCGGTCACGGGATGCTCGACCTGAATGCGGGTGTTCATCTCGATGAAGTAGAACTGCTGCGTCGTGTCGTCGTAGAGATATTCGAGCGTGCCTGCGCCGCGGTAAGCCACCGAACGGGCGAGCGCGACCGCCGAGGCACATAGCGCCTCCCGAACGGCGGGGGTGAGGACGGCCGCAGGCGCTTCCTCCCAGACTTTTTGCCGACGACGCTGAAGCGAACACTCCCGCTCGTAGCAATGAACGACACGAGCGCCGTCGCCGAGAATCTGCACCTCAACGTGGCGGGCGCGCGGAATGAACTTCTCCAGATAGAGGCTGCCGTCGCCGAACGCCGCCTTGGCCTCCGCGGCGGCCTGATCGAGCCCGGCCTCGAGTTCCCCTTTGTTTTGGGCGATCCGGATGCCGCGCCCACCGCCGCCCGCGGCGGCTTTGATCATCAGGGGATAGCCGATCTCGTCGGCGAGCCGAATGGCTTGCGAGATATCCGAGAGGCGGCCGTCGGACCCTGGAACGACAGGCACCCCTGCCTTTTGCGCGGCGCCGCGCGCGGCCGCCTTGTCGCCCATGGTGCGGATCGTCGCGCCCGTGGGACCGACGAAGACCAGCCCTTCCGCTTCGACAGCATCGGCGAAGGCCGCGTTTTCCGACAGGAAGCCATAGCCGGGATGGATCGCGTCGGCGCCGTGCGCCTTCGCCGCCTCGAGGATGGCGCCGATATTCAAATAGGATCTTGCCGCCTGCGGCGGCCCGATATTGACGGACACATCCGCCATTCTCACTGCCAGCGAGTCTACGTCGGCGGAGCTGTGAACCTGGATCGTCGTGAGGCCCAGTTCTCGCGCCGCGCGCTGGATGCGAACGGCGATCTCGCCGCGATTGGCGATCAACAGGCGGGACAACGCCATTTCTACGCCACCTCGGCCAATGATTGGCCCGCCATGACCGGCTCTTCGTTTTCAACCTCGAACTTCACGATGCGGCCGCTGGTGTCGGCGTGGACCTCGATGAATGACTTCATGACCTCGATCAGACCAATGACGTCGCCAATGGCGACGATGTCGCCATCCGCTTTGAACGGCGGCTTGTCGGGCGCGGGGCGGCGATAGAATGTTCCCGGCAGAGGCGAAAGAATTTGCTTCGACATCGTTCCCTCTTAGGCTTGTGAGCGGACGGCATCGCGCTTGATGGCTGCGCGAACGGCGGCGGCGATTTGGACAGCGTTGGGCGTATCGGAATGGACGCAGATGGTTTGCGCGCCGACGAGGACATCGCGACCGCCGACGCTCGTCACCTTGCCCTCGGCGATCGCGCGCAGGCACTTGGATGCGGCGGCGTCCGGATCCTTGGCCTCGTGCTCCCGGGTGATGATGACGCCGCCGTCGTCGTTGTAATCGAGATCGGCGTAGAACTCCGCTATGAAGCGGTGGCCGCGGGCGGGGTAGATTTTCTCGTGCAGCGTGCCGACCATGCCGAGCAGCGGCGTCTTGAAGACGTCCGCGGCGTCGCAGACGGCATGGGCCACGTCCTCGAGCCGCGCCGCCATTCCGTACAGGGAGCCATGGGGCTTGATGTGGTTGAGGGTCATGCCCTCGGCGTCGAGAAAGCCTTTCAGCGCGCCGATTTGGTAAACGAGGCAGTTCGCCAATTCTTCGCGCCCGATCTTCATTTCGCGGCGGCCGAAGCCTTGCAGGTCCGGCAGCGAAGGGTGCGCGCCGACCGCGACGCCATAGGCCTTCGCCAGCCGGACCGTCGTCCGCATGTGGTTGAAATCGGAGGCATGGAAGCCGCAGGCGACATTGGCGATGTCGATAAGCGGCATGAGGCCGGCGTCGTCGCCCAGACGATAGAGCCCGAAGGACTCGCCCATATCGCAATTGATCGTAGTCACGCGACCTCCAACTTCGCCTCCGACGCGAAAAGGTTGCGCAATTGTCCAGCTATTGTAAAATTCAAAATTCTGTAGATCGATATCGAAAATGACGATAATGACCCTGTCGCTTCGCCAGTTCCGATATTTTCTCGCCACCGCGGAGGCGCGCCAGATCAGTCAGGCGGCGGTCAGCCTAAACGTTTCGCAGTCGACGGTGACGGCCGCTTTGCAGCAGCTCGAGTTGGAACTCGGCGTGCCGCTGTTTCGCCGTCTGCCCTCCGGCGTGGAGCTTACCGTCGAGGGGTCGCGATTCTTGACCCATGCGCGCGATGTGATGGCGGCGGTGAGCGCCGCGCGCCGCGCGCAGCTTTCGGAGACGACGGCGTTGAAGGGCGCCATCCGGGTCGGCGTGACCTACACGGTCGCCGGGTACTTTCTGCCGCGGCATTACACGCGGTTCGCCCGGAACTATCCTGACATCCGCGTCGAATTGAACGAATTGCCGCGCGCGGCGATAGAGAACGGATTGAAGGATGGCACGCTCGACATCGCGGTGATGCTGGTTTCCAACCTGCAGGACCGCGAGTTCATCGCATCCGAGACGCTCTTTCGTTCGCGCAGACGACTCTGGCTGCCGGTGGAGCATCCGCTGCTTCACGCCGACAGCATCGACATGGCGGATGTCGCCAACGCCCCCTACATCATGCTGTCAGTGGACGAGGCTAATCAAACAGCGTCGCGATACTGGGCGCCGAGCGGCCTCAATCCCAACGTGATTTTCACGACATCGTCGGTCGAGGCGGTGCGCAGCATGGTCGCGGACGGGCTCGGCGTGACGATCCTATCCGACATGGTCTACCGACCGTGGTCTTTGGAGGGGCAGCGAATTGAGCAGCGCAATCTGCTGACGCCGATACCGACGATGGATGTGGGTCTTGCCTGGCGCAAGGCTGAGAAGCTTGGGCGCGCTGCGCGAGCGTTCGCCGATTTCATCGGACTGTCTGTCAGCGGCGGAGTTTGAGCGGTCGCAAGTGACGCAGCGGCGTTGTCATGTTCGCGAGTTTTACTTGAGGGAAACCCGGACGTTCGTGCGTACCTATCGTTTGGAGATAGGCCGCCTCGACCGGCGGCGGAATATCCCCTTTATTTGTCACCCGACGAAGATAGCGGCTGCCAGCGCAAAGCGTCTGCCCGTTCGTGGACGAAGCGCAGGATCTCAAGCGTCAGCGCCTTGGTGGCGGGTGTCGGCGCTCGTTCGGAAGGCTGGACCAGCACCAAAGTCCTCATGAAGTTCCGCGCATCCAAAGTGGCGAAGGATAGCTCGCCGACGCTCACTTTCTCATGGACCGTGGAATAGGGAAGAAGAGTGCATCCCTCGCCTCGTCGCACCAGCTCAATGATCGTGGGGAGGGCGTCGACTTCCATAACCGGATCGATTGGCGCGCCAACTTCCAGCCAGGCTTCCTCCACCAGGAGCCTCAGGCGATTAGGCCGTCCCGGCAGGATGAGAGGCAGGCCAGCCAGCTCCGCCGCGCCGATGGCGCTATCGGGAGGGAAGCGGCCCGCGGAGCCGACCACCGTCATCGCCTCGGTCAGAAGCGGCGTTGAGCGCAGATGACCCATGGCGCGGGATTGATAGAGAATCGCCATGTCCAGTTTGCCGTTGAGCGCCCATTCGTGGACCGAGGCGCTGAAGCCTTCCATCAAATGCAGTTTCACTTTTGGGTAGCGGCGGCGAACCAAAGAGGCGAGGTGCGGAAGCAGAGTCAATCCTATCGACGTCGGCGCTCCGAAAGAAAGGCGACCACTTGCTTCGGCCTGAAAGTTGCGCACGGCGTCTCGGGCCATTAGCGCCTGGGCGAGGATTCGCTCCGCGTGTTCGGCCAGAATGCGTCCAGCTGGCGTCGGCGCGACGCCCCAGCCGTGACGGGTCAGCAATTCCACCCCTAATTCGTCTTCCAGCGCTTTGACCTGACGCGACAAGGCGGGCTGAGCGATGCGGACGACGGCGGCCGCCTTGGACAGGCTTTGCAATTCGACAATGCGCTGGAAGTTCTGAAGCTGGCGTATGTCCACGGGGCCCATGCCAATCGGGTATAAACTTTATGCTTGTTATATATTTGACGCATGGCGAGGGCAATCCTAGTTTTGCCGACGATAAATCGAACATGCGAGGGCGGGTAAACGTGGCCAAGCAGGAGACATTCCCCGAAATTCGGGAAGCTGTCCGCCGGCTTTGCGCCGAGTTCCCCGGAAAGTATTGGCGCCGGCTGGATGCGGATCGAGCGTATCCCGAAGCATTCGTTCAAGCCTTGACCGCGGCCGGCTTCCTTTCGGTCTTGATTCCCGAAGAGTACGGCGGCTCGGGGCTTGGGCTCGGCGCCGCCACGGCCATTCTCGAAGAGGTCCACCGTTCGGGATGCAATGGCGCGGGTTGTCACGCCCAGATGTACACGATGGGCACTGTGCTGCGGCACGGCAGCGAAGCGCAAAAGCGCGCCTATTTGCCGAAGATCGCTTCCGGAGAACTGCGGCTTCAGGCCTTCGGCGTCACCGAGCCCACCAGCGGCACCGACACCACGCGCATCCGCACGTTCGCTCGGCGCGAACACGGCAAGTACATCGTCAACGGTCAGAAAGTCTGGATCTCGCGGGCGGAGCACTCGGATCTTATGGTGCTGCTCGTGCGCACAACGCCTCGGGAGGAGTCGCCGAAACCGACCGACGGCATGAGCGTGCTCCTGGTCGATTTGCGCAACGCGGTCGGCCGTGGACTGACCATCCGGCCGATCCGCACGATGATCAACCACGCCACGACCGAACTTTTCTTCGATAATCTCGAAGTTCCCGCAGACAGCCTGATCGGCGTGGAAGGCAAGGGCTTTCGCTATATTCTGGACGGCATGAACGCCGAGCGGATTCTCATCGCCTCGGAATGCATCGGCGACGCCCGTTTCTTCATCGACCGCGCCAGCGCTTATGCGAAGGAGCGTCAGGTGTTCGGCCGCCCCATTGGCGCAAATCAGGCGATCCAGTTTCCCATCGCGCGGAACTACGTCGAGACCGAAGCGGCCGCGCTGATGGTTCAAAACGCCTCCGGCCTGTTCGACGCTGGCCAACCCTGCGGCTCCGAAGCGAACATGGCCAAACTCTTGGCGTCGGAAGCTTCTTGGCGCGCCGCCGACACGTGCCTGCAGACCCACGGCGGCTTTGGTTTCGCCGAGGAATACGACATCGAGCGCAAGTTCAGGGAAACGCGGCTGTACCAGATCGCGCCGATCTCGACCAACCTCATCCTCTCCCACGTGGGCACGCATGTGCTCAATATGCCAAAGTCGTTCTGAGCCGTGGCCGCTCTTCCCCTCGATGGAATTCTCGTCGTCGCATTGGAGCAGGCGGTGGCGGCGCCGTTTTGCACTTCGCGCCTGGCCGACGCGGGCGCGCGCGTCGTCAAGATCGAACGTTCCGAGGGCGACTTCGCTCGCGGTTACGACCATGTGGCCCATGGCGAAAGCGCCTATTTCGTCTGGCTCAATCGAGGCAAGGAATCCATCGTCCTCGACGTCAAGGCGCCTCAAGACGCCGCGCTGCTCAATCGAATGCTGGCGCGCGCCGACGTGTTCGTTCAGAACCTCGCTCCGGGCGCCGCGGCGCGCGCCGGCTTCGCCTCTGAAGAGCTGCGCCGCCGACATCCCCGGCTGATCACCTGCGACATCAGCGGCTATGGCGAGGACGGGCCTTATCGCGACATGAAGGCCTATGACCTACTGGTGCAGTGCGAGACCGGGCTCGCTTCGATCACGGGCGCGCCGGAGACGCCCGGCAGGGTCGGCGTCTCCATTGCCGACATCGCTTGCGGAATGTATGCGCACGCCGCCGTGCTTCAGGCGCTCTACCAGCGCGAGCGAACCGGAGAGGGCCAGGGCGTCGCGGTGTCGCTCTTCGACTCGATCGCCGATTGGATGACCGTGCCCCTGCTTCATCAGGATTACGCCGGCAAAGCGCCGGCGCGGGTCGGGCTCAATCACCCCTCGATCGCGCCCTACGGCGCGTTCGATCTCGCAGACGGCCACAAAGTGGCGATCGCCATTCAGAACGAGCGGGAGTGGCGCGCGTTCTGCGCGGATGTTCTGGGAGAGCCGGAGCTCGCCGCCGACGCGCGCTTCGTCTCCAACACTTTGCGCGTCGCTAACCGGCTGGCGCTGGACGCCCATATCGCCGCCTACTTCGCCTCGCTGAGCCGCGAGGAGGCGTCGAAGCGGCTGCGTCGAGCGAAGATCGCATTCGGGGCTGTCAACGAAGTGGCCGACCTGTCCGTTCATCCGCAACTCCGCCGCATCTCGATAGACACGCCGACCGGACCGGTCGACGTCGCGGCGCCTCCGCCCCGTTGGGATGCCCAACCTTTTGAGGCGCGTCCCGTGCCCGCCATAGGTCAGCATACGCGGGCGCTCAGGCAGGAGTTCGCGCTATGAGCTCCGTACGTCTGGAAGATTGGATCGGTCGCCAGGAAGAGCGTCTGGACTTCGCCGCCGTTGCGCCGTTGCGCGGGCTGGCGGCCTTGCTCGACCATTCCGATCCGCCGTGGCGGGCGGGCGAGGCGCCGCCGCTTGGCCATTGGCTCTACTTTCTGCCGAGAGCCCCGCAGAGCGAGATCGGCGAGGACGGGCATCCTCGTCGCGGCGATTTCCTGCCGCCGGTCGCGCTGCCACGCCGCATGTGGGCAGGCGGACGCCTGGCTTTTCATGCGCCCATCCGGATTGGCGAGGCGATGCGCCGACGCTCGTCGATCGCCGGCGTCGAGGCCAAGACCGGACGTTCCGGCGAAATGGTCTTCGTCAAGGTGCTGCACGAGATATCGACGGACGCGGGGCTGGCGGTGAGCGAGGAGCACGAAATCGTTTACCGCGCAGCGCCGCAGCCGGGGGAAACCTCGCCGCCCGCCCGGCCGGCCCCGCCCGACATGAGCTGGAGCCGCGCGGTCGACGTCGATAGCGTGCTGCTGTTTCGTTATTCCGCCCTGACTTTCAATGGCCACCGCATTCATTACGACCGCGACTATTGCCGTGATGTGGAGAACTATCCCGGACTGGTCGTCCACGGTCCCTTGAGCGCGACCTTGATGGTGGATCTTTTTCTCCGTCACCACCCGGGCGCGCGAATTCGGTCGTTCCGCTTCCGTGCGCACCGGCCGCTCTTCGACACAAACCCTTTCACGGTCGCCGGCTTAGCACGGCCGGACGGCGCCGCGATGTGGATCGCCGATCATGAGGGACATGTGGCTATGAGCGCGGAGCTGGAGGCGTGACCGAGCGCTCCCTTCACAGCGCGAGATTTGGCGCAGTGTTTTCTGTCGGCGGTTATAGGAGAGCGTAGATCGGCTCGCCGCAGAGAGTTTCCGCCAACACAGGCAAATGGCGCTAAACGCCGACTTCGGCGGGGCAACGACAAGTACTCGCGGAGGCAACGAAAATGAGACAAAAGAAAGTGCGCGCGGCGCAGTAAATTGGCGGTGCCGGCTACCTGACCGGTGAACTCAGCCTCCGGTTCGGCGCTTCCTATCCAGAGGCCCCCATGAATACGAGCACCAACACTTCCCAACTGGCCGCTTTCGCCGCCGGCCTGCGTTACGAAGACATTCCCAGCGCGGTCGCCCGCAAGGCCGAAGACCTGTTGGTGGATTGGTTCGCCTCCGCAGTGGCCGGCCATGGGTCGCGCCCCGTCGCAAGCATCACGCGCTTTGCCCAGGCCATGGGGCCAACCAGCGGACCGGCCGAGGTCATCACGACACGCGCCACCACCAGCGCGTACATGGCCGCAATGGCCAATGCCGCGGCCTCACATGTGGCCGAACAGGATGACGTGCACAACGGCTCGGTTTTCCATCCGGCGACTGTGGTGTTCCCGGTCGCCGTCGCGACAGCGCAGGCTATTGCCGCCAGCGGCCGGCGCCTGCTAGCAGCCTCGATCGCCGGCTACGAGGTTGGAATTCGCGTGGGCGAATTCCTCGGCCGTTCGCACTACAGAGTGTTCCATACCACGGGAACCGCCGGCACGCTGGCGGCCGCGGCCGCCGCCGGTCATTTGCTCCGGCTTGACGCGCGCCAGATGCAGCACGCGTTTGGCTCCGCGGGGACGCAGGCGGCCGGTCTGTGGGAGTTCCTGCGCACCGGGGCGGATTCCAAGCAGCTGCATACCGCGCATGCGGCGGCGGCGGGTCTGATGTCGGCTTATTTGGCGCAAGACAGCTTCACCGGCGCCGAAAATGTCTTTGACGGCCCACAGGGCATGGCCGCTGGCATGTCTAACGACGCGGACCCGGCCAAGCTGACCGATGGCCTCGGCAAGCGTTGGGCCACCGCGGAAACCTCGTTTAAGTATCACGCGAGCTGCCGCCACACCCATCCAGCGGCCGACGCGCTCCTTCAGGTGATGCAAGCCCATGGCCTGAAACCGAACGACTTGGCGCGCATCGTCACCGGTGTGCATCAGGCCGCGATCGATGTTCTCGGCCCGGTGGTGCGGCCGATCACCGTGCATCAGAGCAAGTTCTCCATGGGGACCGTTCTGGCCTTGGTGGCGCAGTATGGCCATGCCGGTCTCACCGAGTTTGACCAGCACTTCCTCGACGAAGAGACGCAGCGTCTGCGCGACCGGGTGACGATGGAACTCGACGCTGAAGTTGACGCCGCCTACCCGAAACGCTGGATTGGCAAGGTAACCGTGACCACCGCCGACGGCCGTGTGCTGCACGGCCGCGTGAACGAGCCCAAGGGCGACCCGGGCAACACGCTGAGCCGCGAGGAGATCGTTGCCAAGGCGCTGCGCTTGGCGGCCTTCAGTGGCGGGGCCGCGCCGGTCGAGATGCAAGCTGCGGTGGATGCACTGTGGCGGATCGCCGACGCGCCTGTCGTCGGCGCTTTCCTGCCCGGGCGCGGTTGAAGGAAGGGCAAGAAATGAGCGCTGCGCTCGCCGACGCCTGTTCGTTTCTGTTTGTTCCGGCCAACCGGCCGGAGCGCTACGTCAAGGCCTTGAGTTCGGGCGCGCACGCGGTGGTCGTTGACCTTGAGGACGCGGTGGCGCCGCGAGACAAGCCGGCGGCGCGCGTAGCGCTCGAGCAGGCTTTCGCGGCGCTCGACGCGGCTCAGCGCGTCCGCCTTCTCGTGCGAGTGAACGCCGCGGCCACGCCTTGGCACGCTGACGACGTGGCCGCTTTGCGCGGTCTGGCGGCGCAAGGGCTTGGCGGGGTGATGATCCCCAAGGCTGAGTCGGCGAAGGCTTTGCAGGACGTGGCCACGGTCGTTGGGCCGGATTGTAAGCTCGCGCCACTCATCGAGTCGGTGGCCGGGCTAACCGCCGTGGATGAGATCGCGGCAGGTCCGCAAGTGCTGCGCCTCGCCTTTGGCAATCTGGATTTTCAGGCCGATGCCGGTCTAGCTTGCGAGCCTGATGAGGCGGAGCTCGCGCCAGTGCGGCTGGCGGTAGTGCTGGCATCCCGCCGCGCCGATCTTTCCGCGCCCATCGATGGCGTGTCTCCCAGCATTGAAGACAAAGTTCGGCTGGCTTCCGACGCCGCGCGTAGCCGGCGCGGCGGCTTCGGCGGCAAGATGTGCATCCATCCGTCGCAGGTGACGATCGTCAATGCGGCCTTTGCGCCAAGCGCGGCCGAACTCGAATGGGCGCAGCGCGTCATGGTGGCGTTCGAGGCGGCCGGCTCCGGTGTGTTCAGTGTAGACGGGCGCATGGTGGACGCGCCCGTGCTGCGCCTGGCCCAGCGCACACTCGCAAAATCTCACACAGTCCGGCCTGTGGAGATTAGGGAGTTCTCTCAATGTTGAAAACTCTCGCGCCCGTGAAGCGAGTGCCGATTACAACGTGAAAATCCGTATCAAGCCGGACGGCATTGTCACGCCGCGCCGGACTTGCGGTCATACGGCGCCGCAGCCCGCGATCCGGGACTCGAGAACCGACACGAACACGGGCGCGCGCCATTTCCTTGCTCCTGCATGGGTTCGAGGTCACGTGACTTCGCGTCCGAGAGCTCGCCGACATTCATGGGCATGTCTCTGGAGCGGCGGCGAACCCCGCCGCCGCAAGGGTTCGCCGCTACCCACCGTCTCAACGCCGCATCGAGGCTCGCAGCGCCTCGGTCGCTTCTGAATTCAGCGCCCAGGGGAAGCCATTGTCCGCTGGCTTCAGAATCACGCCATAGGCTTCTCGCGCATGCTCCGGGGTGATGAAGTCGTCGAGCACGTCCTCGAGCACCTGCTCGGCCGACCGATCGAGCGGGTCGCCATAGCCGCCTCCCGAGGGTGAGAAGTAGCAAGCGACATCGCCTTCATCTACGCGCAAGCCGGAGAATTTGGCGGGATATTGCTTGATGTCGTCCGGCGCCTTCACGTTATAGATTTCGTATTTGCCGCCCGATCCGGACTTGCCGCCGAACACGCCCCAAGGCGCGTCGTCGTGCCGGTCGGCTTCATGCGTGACGGAGCCGGGCGTCAAGAAGCGTTGCGACTTGACGACCCCCTGACCGCCGCGGAATTTTCCGGCGCCCGGCATGACGTCGTCGCGCAATTCGTAGCGGTCGCAAATCAGCGGCAGATGCATGCCGAGATCCTCGAGCGGATTGTTGCGCGTATTGCGCATAAGTTCCTCAACCGTATCGGGACCGTCCGACTTCGGGCGTCCGCCCATCGCCGCTTCGTTCACCTCGAGGAATATCCAGTAATCGCCGTTGGGGCGAACCCCGGAGAAGGCCGCGAAGGAAAGCGTCGCCGCGTTCCCGGCGGTGCATCTGTCGGGCAACACGGGAGAAAGCGCCTTGATGATGAGGTCGACGACGCGTTGGATCTGGCAGAAGCGCGCTTCCGCCGCGACGGGCGAGATCGGATTGAAAATCGATCCCAGCGGGGCCGTGACTTTCACCGGCCGGAACGAGCCTTCATTCTGAGGAATATGTTCCTCATGCGTGTAGGTGTCGAGCAACAGGGCGCGGAAGGCGAAATAGCAGGCGACCTTTGTCGAGCCCTCGAAGGGAACGTTGAACGCCGTCGGCGACTGCGCCGCCGACCCCGTGAGATCCACCTCGACCCCGTCGCCCCGCTTCTTCACCGTCACCTTCACCGGCAGATGAACGCCCCGATTGCGGCCGTCGTCATCGAGGAACCCTTCGGCGGTGTAGTCGCCGTCGGGAATCTTGGCGATCTCCCGCCGCAGCATCGCTTCCGTGTAGTCCATGAGCTGACGGGAGGCCTGCAGCACCAAGTCCTTGCCGTAGGTGGCGAGAAGTTCCTGGAACCGCCTGACGCCGAGTTCCGCCGAGGCGATCTGCGCCTCGAGGTCGCCCATCACCAGCGAGGGTACCCGCGTGTTATCGCGGATGTATCGCCATAGGCTCTCGCTGCGCTCGCCCTCCTCATAGAGCTTGGTGCCGTTGAAGAGCATCCCCTCGGCAAACATGTCGGGCACGTCGATAATCAATCCCGGCGTGGCGGCGCCGATATCGACATGATGCGCCGTGTTCGCGGAAAAGCCGACGAGGTCGCCCTCATAGAACACCGGCATGACCACGGCGATATCCGGGGAATGGCTGGCGCCGTAATAGGGGTGGTTGTGGATCACGCAGTCGCCCGGCTTCCAGGCGTCGAGCGGTATCGACTTCTCGATGCCGCGCAAATAGCCAGGAAGCGAGCCGATATGCATCGGCGTCGAATCCGACTCGCAGAGCGTGTTGTAGTCGCGATCGAACAAGCCAGCGCCGAGGTCCTGGCTCTCGCGGATGATCGACGAATAGGACATGCGGTACAGGACGTTGCCCATCTGCTCGGCGATGGAATGCAGCGCGCCGCCGACAACCTGCAACGTGATCGGATCGATCTTGATTGGTGTTTCCCGAGTCATCGCGATCCCCTCCCCTTAAATCTGTGCGCGCGCGACGCGCATGTCGCCGTGCGAAAGAACGCTGGCGACATAGCCGGGCGGCACCAGCGTGGTTGAATTGTGCTGCACGATCAGCGCCGGGCCGTTGACCACGTCGTCCGCGAGCAGCTTGGCTCGGTCGTAACGCGGCGTCGGGACCGACTTGCCGTCGTCGAAGACGGTGTCGCGCGTATAAAGTTCGGCGGCCTTCGGATTGGCGCGGCCGCCCTTGGCCAAGTCAGGCAACTTCAGTGTCTCGGTCGCGGCGGAGCCCACCACGCGCAGCGTGATGATCTCGACCAACTGATCCTCGAACGCATGCCCATAGACCTGCTTGTGCGCGTTGAAGAAGCTCTTGATGACGGCGCCGACATTGCTCTCGGCGAGCGGTTCGTCGGGCATCGCGGCGCGCAGTTCGAAGCCTTGCCCGACATAACGGCACTCCGCGACGGCCGTGAAGCGGTGCATGTCGGCCGGCACGCCATCCGCGGTCAATTGATCCCTCGCCTCGGATTTCAGATCGGCGACGATCTTGTTGACGAGATCGAAGTCGGCCTTGACGGCCTTGTTCGCGACCACGAGCACCGAGCGCGTATATTCGTATTGCAGTTCGGTCAGCAGCAGGCCCATCGCCGCGGTGATGCCGGGATGCAAGGGCGCGATTGTGTCCTTGGCGCCGATCAACTCGGCGAGGGCGACGGCATGCAGCGGCCCCGCGCCGCCAAAGCCCATCAGGGTGAAGTTGCGCGGATCGATGCCCTTGGCGACCGAATTGGCGTTGATCGCAAGCGCCATGTTGTTGTTGACGACGCGCAGGATCCCGAGCGCGGCGTCGGTGACGGACAGGTTGAGCGGTTTGGCCACATGCTCTTCGACCGCCTTGTGCGCGAGCGAGGAATCAATCTTCAGATCGCCGCCGAGGAAATGTTCAGGGTCGAGACGGCCGAGGACAACCTGCGCGTCGGTGACGGCGGGCTCCGTGCCGCCCTTGCCGTAGCAGGCTGGCCCAGGCGAAGCGCCTGCGGAGCGCGGCCCGACGCGGAACGCGCCGCCGGGATCGAGATAGGCGATCGAACCGCCGCCCGCGCCGATCGCGTCGACGTCGATCATCGGCACCAGCACGGGCAGATGGGCGACTTCGGTGTCGCGGGGATTCTTGATCCGGACTTCGCCGTTCTGGATCACCGAGATGTCGGCCGACGTGCCGCCCACGTCGATGGTGATCACGTTCTTGGTGTTGCAGGATTCACCGGTCCAGCGCCCGCCGATGACGCCGCCGGCCGGCCCCGAGAGCAGCAGCCCCACCGGTCGTTGCGAGGAATTCTCGACGGTCGAGATGCCGCCATTCGACTGCATGATGCGCACTTTGGCGTTGACGCCGTTTTCGCGCAGACGACCCTCCAGGCGCTTCAGATAGAGCGCCGTCGTCGGCCCGATATAGGCGTTCATCGCCGTGGACGAGAACCGTTCGTATTCGCGCATGACGTTCACCACTTCGTGCGAGCAACACACGAAGGCGTCCGGCATGACGCGCTTGACGATGTCGCGCGCCTTCGCCTCATGCTCGTTGTTGAGGAATGAGAAAAGGAAGCAGATGACGATGGCCTTCAGGCCGCGCTTCTTGAACAGTTCCGCCGCCGCCTCGACCTGATCGAGCGCAAGCGGAACTTCCACTTCCCCTGTCGGCGGGCGCAGCCGCTCGTCCACGACCAGACGGTTGCGCCGCTTGACCAACGGCTTCGATTGCCAGGGCACGTCGAATTGCAGCGAGAAATTGTGCGGCCGCTTATGCCGAGCCATATGGAGAATGTCGCGAAAACCGCGCGTGGTGATCATGCCGACGTCGGCGCCCTTGCGCTCGATCACCATGTTGGTCGCGACGGTCGTGCCGTGCAGGACCATGTCGATGTCGCCGGGCGAAACGCCGGCGAGCTTGCAGACATCGACGACGCCTTGCACGACGCCGATGGATTGATCGGCGGGAGTCGACGACACCTTGTGAACGAATATTCGCTGGCCCGCGCCGGCGACTGTCTGTTCCAAGACAATATCCGTGAAGGTTCCTCCGACGTCAACGCCGACACGTATCATGTTCCGCCTCCTTGATTCATCGCTTCGGCCCGCGTGGCGGGCGCTGATTAAAGACCCCGGTCGTTCATTCCGTCCGTCGCGGCGACGTGGCCGCGCGTATCGATCGCCCCTTCGCGGCGGCTCAGAGCCCTAAGTCGCCGCGCGATCCCAAAGCCGGGCTTTACGCCGTTTTCCGGGGGTTCCGCTTCGCGAAGTCATCGGCCATTTCGTTCATGGTCACGAACTTCACGCCCGGATGCGCGCTCATGTGGTGGTAGAGCCGTTCGAGCATCATCAGAACATGCGGACGGCCGGACACGTCGGGATGGATCGTCATCGGGAATACGGCATAGTCGTATTCGCGATAGACCCAGTCGAACTGATCGCGCCACATCTGCTCGATGTCTCGCGGATTGACGAAGCCGTGGCTGTTGGGCGACTTCTTGATGAACATCATCGGCGGCAGATCGTCGAGGAGCCAGCTCGCGGGGATTTCGATCAAGTCAGTCTCGTGACCCCGCTTCAACGGGGTCATCCATGTGGACGGATGCTTCGAGTAGTCGATCTTCGTCCAGCTATCGCCGACCCTGACATAATAGGGCTGATGGTCATGATGCATCAGCGAGTGATCGTATTTGATCCCCCGTTCGAGCAGCAGTTCGTTGGTGACGTTCGAAAACTCCCACCAGGGGGCGACGTAACCGGCGGGCCGCTTGCCCGAAAGCTTCGTCACCAGATCGATGCACTTGTCGAGAATATAAGTCTCCTGCTCCCGCGTCATGGCGATCGGGTTTTCATGGGAGTAGCCGTGAATCCCGATTTCATGGCCGGCGTCCGCGACCATCTTCATCTCGGCCGGGAACGTTTCGATCGAATGGCCGGGAATGAACCATGTCGTCTTGACGCCGAGCCTGTCGAACAGCTTGACCAGTCGTGGCGAGCCGACCTCGCCGGCGAACAAGCCGCGCGAGATGTCGTCGGGACTGTCCTCGCCTCCGTAAGAGCCGAGCCAGCCCGCGACGGCGTCCACATCCACGCCGAAGCCGCAAAGAATTGTCTTGGTCATGAGATCCTCCCTTTTACCAGCTGGTTGTCCAATGCGGATCCTCGAGCGCCATCGGATAGGCGAGGCCGTAGTCCAGCGGCGGGCGAACAACATATTTGCGATCGAAATCGGCCCAGGGATAAGGGACGCCCGACCGCACGATGTAAGCCCAATCCGGCTGCGCGAAGATCGGCCGACCCACGGCGACGATGTCGGCCGCCCCGCTGGCGAGCGCCGCCTCGGCCTGCAGGCCGTCGGCGATGCCGCCGTTCGCGATCATGACGAGTCCAGAAGCCTCGCGAAGCGCCCTCGGCATCGGCGTCGCGGAGTTCGCGTCGCGATTCTCGACATAATTGAAGCTGGCCCAGTGCAGGGCGTCCGCCGCCGACCCTTTCAACGCCTTGCCGATCGCCGTCGCGTAGGCCACGCCGCCCGGCCACGCGCCCGTGAAATCATCGACGCCGTCTTGCGACAGGCGCAGGCTGATGATCTTGTCGGGACCGATCGCCTTGCGCACGGCTTCGCACGCCATCGTCGCGATGCGGATGTTGTTCTCGGGGCTACCGCCGAACTCGTCGGTCCGCAGGTTCGTCTTCGGGTGAATGAACTGATAGAGCAGGTAGCCGTTTGCGCCATGGACTTCCACGCCGTCGAAGCCGGCCTCCATGGCGCGCTTTGCTCCGTCGGCGAATCCGTCGACGACCTGACGAATCTCGGCCGTGGTGAGCGCGCGCGCGGGCCCGAAGGTCACCTTCGGCCAGTCCCCCTTGATGTTGCGTATGTTCTTCTCGTAGTCGTTGTCGGTGTAGAGCGTCCAGCCGTCGCTCTTCGTCGCGCTGGCGCTCACCGGCGGCTCGCCCTTGGGGAGGCAACGGGGATCGCTGACCCGGCCGCCGTGCATGAGCTGCAGGATGATCGCGGCGCCGTGCTTATGGACGGCGTCGGTCACCTTGCGCCAACCGGCCACGTGTTTAGCGTTGGCGATTCCGGGCTGAGAGAGATAGGCGCGGCAGCCGAGCCGATCTTCCTCATAGGTGCCTTCAGTGATGATCAGCCCGCAGCCGCCGCGCGCGCGCCGCGCATAATAGGCCGCCATCTCATCCGTCGGCGTGCCGTCGGCTTCGGCCATCTGCCGCGTCAGCGGCGCCATGGCTATGCGGTTTCCCAGCGTGTGGCCGGCCAGCTTCACTTGCGAGAAGAGGCGCGGAAAGACCTCGGCCATGATTAAACCTCCCTGAAACGAATGATGGGTTCCGCCGCGAGCGCGGCCGACAAAACCGCCGTGTCGCGGCCATGTGTGGCGGACAGCAGCAGGCTGGTGGGCATGCCGTCCTTGTCGACGCCGCTGGGAATCGCCACGCCGCACCAATCGAGAAAGTTCCCAAGCATCGTGTTGCGTAGCGTCTTCGCGTTTTCGCGGAAAAAGAGATCGTCGTCGGCCTCGAGCGGCGCGATCGGCATGGCGACATTCGGGGTCGTGGGAAAGGCGAGGATCGCGTCGCCGATCGCCGCCTCGGTCTCCGCGACCAGTCGAGCGCGCGTCTGCTGCACCTCCACGAGATCGACGGCGGTCATCTTTTCCACAAGCCGGATGCGTCTCACCACGCGCCGGTCCATGCGCGCGGCGTCCGGGCCGAGCACGCGGTCCTTATGCAAGTGCATCGCTTCGGCGCCGAGCAGGTGCCCGTGCTTGGCGATGAGCTCAGGGATAGCGGCCAATTGCGGCAGGGGGCGCCGTTCTATGCGCGCGCCCGCCTTCGCCAGCCGTTCGATCGCGGCTTCGAAATTCGCGAGCACCGCGGGCTCGCATCCCTCCAACACCAGCGTTTCCGGCACGCATATGCGAACGCCTTCAACCGGCCCGCGACGCGCCTCGGGAACCAGCGCGCCGCGCAGCGCCGCGTCGACGAGCACGCAATCCTCGACGGTGCGGGCCAACGGCCCGAGCGTGTCGAGCGTCCGCGAGAGCGGGAACACGCCGTCCATGGAATAATGCCCGGTGGAGGACTTGTAGCCCACGACGCCGTTGAAGCTCGCGGGAACGCGCACTGAGCCGCCGGTGTCCGTGCCCATGGCGAGTGGCGACAGACCCGTCGCCACCACGACCGCGGACCCCGACGACGAGCCGCCCGGAGATCGCGCGACCGCGGGATCGCGGGGATTGCGCGGCGTTCCGTAATGCGGATTGAGGCCGATGCCGGAATAGGCGAACTCGGTCATGTTGACGAGACCGAGGGTCACCATCCCGGCGCTGACCGCCGCCCTGAGCAGATGCGCATCGCGACCCGCGGGCGCATCGCCCTTGAGCACGATCGAGCCGGCGGTGGTCACGCGGCCCTCGACGTCGAACAAGTCCTTCCACGCCATCGGCACGCCGTCGAGCGCGCTCAAGGCGAGGCCGGAACGCAGCCGAGCGCGCGCGGCGCTGGCTTCCCTTCGCGCTCGTTCCGCCGTCACTTCGGTGAAGATCGCCTTGTCGGGATGGGCGGCGATGGCGCCGAGCGTCTCCTCCAGAAGATCGCAGGCGTCGAGCCTTCCCGATCTCAACTCCGCCCCGAGTTCGGCAGCCGTTCTTGCTGAATGTCTTGTTATTGATGACATGACGATAACCTGGGCTTAATGGCTGATGAGCGTGGCGGCGTCGCTCTTCCAGGCGAGCAGCACCTCGTCACGAGCGTGGAAGCGTCCGGCGTATTTGTCGGCGTGGCCCTCGACGATGACGGGCTCCGCGGCGCCGATGATGATCGCGAGTTGAACGATGTGTCCGACCTGCTGAATGGATTCGACAGTCCCCTTGACGGGGTCGCCGTCGTAGGTCTCGGCGAAATAGCTTCGCGGGGTCGAGGTGGGCAGGATGTCGATCGCCTCGGCGGGCACGGCGATGCTCGCAGGGGCGCCGATGTTGGGAATGGCAGCCGCCGACGCGCTGGCGAGTTCGCCGTAGGCCGTGTCCAGCCGAAATCCCTTCGCGTCGGCGGATTTGACCTTGCCGGCGATCAGCGCGTTGCGGCCAATGAATTTGGCGACGAACAATGTCTTCGGGCGCGTGTAGAGTTCGTAGGGCGCGCTGATTTGCTCGATGCGGCCCGCGTTCATCACGACAATCCGATCGGAGAGCGCGAGCGCCTCGGACTGGGCGTGCGTGACAAACACGAAGGTGACGCCCAGATGCCGCTGCAACAGCTTGAGCTCATTCTGAATGCTCTTGCGCAGATTCGCGTCGAGCGCGCCCAAAGGCTCATCGAGAAGCAGGATGTCCGGCTCGACGACGAGGGCGCGAGCGAGCGCGATTCTCTGCTTCTGCCCGCCCGACAAGCGATCCGTCTTGAAGTCGCCGACTTCGGACAGCCCGAGTTTGTCGAGAATGCGCTCGACCTTGGTGTCGCGCTCGGCGGCGGGCATCTTCTTGACGTCGAGGCCGAACCGAACATTTCCGCGCACGGTCATATTAGGAAACAGCGCGTAGTTCTGAAAGATCATCGCGGTCGGCCGCCGCTCCGGCGGCACATTGTTGACGCGATTGCCACGAATGAAAATGTCGCCGGACGTGATCAACTCGAAGCCGGCGATCATCCGGAGCGTCGTTGTTTTTCCGCAGCCCGACGGCCCCAGAAAGGCGATGAACTCGCCTTTCGAAACCTCGAGGTTGAAGTCTATGACAGCGGGCGTCCCGTTGTCGTAGACCTTTCCGACATGGGCGAGCTGGAGATCGTAGGTCAAACTTCGGTCCCGGGCGTGGCGTTGAACATGCGACGGCGTCAGTCGAAAAACTTGGCGTTGGGCAAAGTGCGCGCTCTCCCCGCGCCGTGAGGCGCGGGGAAACCATCTTCTCACGAACGCGTCTTGCCGCGAGCGCGCGAGATCACGCGCTCAGGAATTCGTCCCACTTCTTCATGAGGTAGTCGTACTCGTCCGGCCACTGATGCCAGTAGGCGACCGTCGAAGCGCGCTTCTCGAGCGAGCCGCCGTCGCGCAGATCGCCTTCCTTGATGCCGCGCTCGGGCGCGCCCACCCATGGTTTGCCCTCATACCAGAAGGCATATTTCTCTGGCGACATGACCTTCTTGATGTTCGTCGTCGGCGAGTAATAGCCCTGCTCGGACACCGTGATCGCGGGCGGGCCGGACAGCCAATAGTCGGCGTAAGCGATGACCGCGTCTTTGTTGGGGGTTCCCGTGATCGCCGAAACGCCGATGGACCAGGCGCGATAGCCTTCCTTCGGAACTGCGTAAGCGCACGGCTTGCCTTGCGCCTTGACCGCCATGACGGCCGGCTGCCACGCGTCCGCGATGATCATTTCGCCCGACGCCAGCAGATTCACGAGTTCGCCGAAATCGCCCCAAAGCGCGCGGAACTGACCGCCCTTCTTCTTCGAGATGAGGAACTTGGAGGCCTCGTCGATCGCCTTTTTGTCCGGATTGCCAGGATTAGGAACCTTCAGCAAGCCGAGCGAATTCATCGCCAAGACGGCTTGGCCAAAGGCGATGAGCGGATCGACGTTGAGGCCGGTCTTGCCTTTGAATTTGTCGTCAAAAATGGCTGTCCAGGTGTTCGCTTCCTCCTTCGACACCAGATCGGGGCGATAGCCGATCGAGTCGTAGTTGTAGACGGTCGGAACCATCCACAGCTCGGTCTGCTTTTCGTCCTTCCAGATCTGGCCCGCGATCTGGGCCTTCTTGTCCCACTTCGGGTTCGGTTTGGTGAAGGTATCGCGGATGTTGCCCCAGCTCTTGAGCGCCGAGGTCGGAATTGATTCGATCTTGTTGGTGGCGATGACCGCGGGCAAGCGCTCGCCGATGGTCTCCCAGCAATCATAGGCGTTCGAACCGGAGAGCAGCTCGGTCTGCGTATCCGGGAAGATCGCGCCCTTGCCCGAGACCGCCTTGACGCCCGACTTGGCCTTGAAGTCTGCCAGAATGCGTTCCTGCACAGTCACGGAAAGACCGACGGTGCGCAATTCCTGATCGGCGAGACCCGCCGCGAAGGCTTGTTGAGCGCCGAACGGCGCTCCGAGCGCGGATACGGCCATACCTCCGGCCGCTCCCTTTATGAACGTTCGGCGTGACACTGGATAATTAGACATGCTTACTTCCCCCTTGTTGTTACTCCGCCATGAAAATCCCGGCGCTGGAGCGATCGCTTCAATAGCGTCCCACCAACAAGCCGCCGTCGACCACCACCACTTGCCCTGTCACGTAGCGAGCGGCGTTGGATGCAAGAAATAGAGCGACATCCGCGATGTCCTCGGGCTCGCCGATGCGACCCATGGGAATGAACTCGCCGGCCTTCTCGGCGCCCGCTTGCCCGAGGGAATGCTCCTCCGACAGGAGCTGAGCGGTGCGGATATATCCGGGCGCGACACCGTTCACGCGAACGCCGTCCTTGGCCAGTTCCACCGCTAGGCCTCGCACGAGTCCAACCACGCCCGCCTTCGCCGAGGAGTAGTGAACGTGCTCATCCCAGCCGTAGGCGACGCCCATGATCGAGGACAGACAGACGATGGCGCCCTTCTTTCGTCGTCTCATGCCCGCCACCGCAGGTCGCACGACGCGGAATATCCCCTTTAGGTCTATCTCAAACGTTTGGTCCCACTTGTCGTCGGTGAGCGCCGAGATAGGCGTCTTGTGCGCTATGCCCGCGTTGGCGACGATCACGTCAATCGCCCCATATTCGCGCTCCACGTCGGCCACCAACGCGTCGGCCGCGGCGGTCGAGCGCACGTCGAGCATACGGAATTGAGCGGCGCCGCCTGCCCCCATGATCTCGCCGACGACCGCGCGGCCTTCCTTTTCGAGAATGTCGGTCACAATGACCTTGTAGCCGGCCTTGGCGAACGCCTTGGCTGTCGCGCGCCCAATGCCGATCCCGGCGCCTGTGATCAGAACGGTGTCGCTCACAGCATTACGTCTCCCGAGTTGGGCCCGATCGTCTGGCCGACGAAAAGGCTCGCTTGGTCCGAACGGAGAAATGCGACCGCCGCCGCGACCTCCTCGGGTTCGCCAAATCGACCGAGCGGCAGTTCCGCCGCCTTGGCCTTGCGCCATTCCGCCGAAAGCGCGCGAACGAGCGGCGTATTGATGGGCCCCGGCGCCACGGCGTTGACTCGAACGCCTTCGCTACTGACCTCGCGGGCGAGCGACTTGGTCAGCCCAATGATCGCCGCCTTGGCGGCGCTGTAGTGTACGAGTTCGACGCCGCCGATTTGCCCGAGTTGCGAGGCCATATTGACGACGACGCCCGCGCGGCAGGCGAGCATCGCCGGCAGCACGGCGCGGGTCATCAGAAAGACGCCGCGGACATGGACCGCGAACATGCGATCGAAATCCCCCGGAGTCAGTTCGGTGAACCGTGCCTGATGGACATAACCCGCGTTGTTGACGAGATGCGTGGGATCGCCGAACGCAGCTCGGCAGGCTTCGACAATGGCCGACACATCGGCCTCGCGCGAGACGTCCCCGCCGACGCCGATCGCCTCGCCCTTGGCGGCGCGGATCTCTCCGACGACCGCCTCGGCCTCCGAGCCACGGATATCGTTCACCGTGACGCGATATCCGTCGGCCGCCAACCGATGGGCGACCGCGCGGCCGATTCCCGAACCCGCGCCTGTTACGATCGCCGTCTTCATTCTATCGCCTCCTGGATGGCCGCGCGCTTGGCGCGACGTATGCTGAGCGACATCAGGATCGCGTAGACCGCGAGCAGCGCGAACGAAAACAGCGTCGTGAGCACGCCGAAGGCGAAGACGTTCGGGTGAATCTCGACTGTGAACGTCGCGTAGATCGCGAGCGGCAGGGTCTGTTCACGTCCCGAAGAGAACAGCGTTCGCGCGAACTCATCGTACGACAACGTGAAGGCGAACAGCATCGCCGAGAGCACGCCAGGGAAGATCAGCGGGAACGTCACTTTGCGGAATGTGGTGACCGGCGAAACGCCGAGCGACCAGGAAGCCTCCTCGACGGAAGCATCGAAGCGGTTGAAGATCGCCAGCATCACGAGGAAGGCGAACGGCAAAGTGTATACCACATGGGTCGCGAACGCAGTGCTCCACCAATGGCGTTCGACGCCGGTCGTCGTCGCCACCAGCGCCGACCCCAATCCAACAAGGACGCCGGGAACGATCATGCCGAGCACGATCAGATAGAACGCGGCCGTCTTGCCGCGAAAGTTCTTGCGGAAGGCCTGCGCGGACATCACGCCCAGAACCGTCGATGTCACCATCGTCATGCCCGCGAGAGTAAGCGAGCGGAACAGCGAAATGCCGATCGGTAGCGGCGACACACGCGACGGGGGCGCCATTCCCAGAATGTGCTGATACCAGAACAGCGACCATTCGATGATCGGGAATTGCGGGCCGCCCTCGGGACCTTGCTGGAATGAGAGAATTCCGAGCACGATGAAAGGGCCGTACAGAAACAGCAAGAACAGCGCGACGTAAACCGCGAGAATTGGCTTGAGGATACGCGATTCCATCGCTCCTAAAGCTCCTTCTTCAAATCGACGACGCGCAGCAATCCCGCGATCACGAGGCCCATGATGACCGTGAGGATCACGCCGACGACCGAGGCGAGCGCCCATTTGAGCGAACCGACCTGGGTGACGATGATGTTGCCGAGTAGGTTGACCTTGCGCCCCGACAGCGCCGCGCTGGTCGCGAATTCACCCAGCACCATGACGCTGACGAAGATCGCTCCAACGACCACGCCCGGCAAACTCAATGGCAGGATGATCTTTCGTAAAATCCGCCAGAAATCGGCTCCGAGATCGCGGGCCGCCTCGATGATGTTCGGGTCGATGCGCCCCAGCATGAAGGCGATCGGGCCGACCATGAACACGACATAGATCTGCGTCATGCCTATCACGACGGACAGATCCGTGAACAGCAGCGCCTCGATCGGCTGATGTATTATGCCCGCCTTCTGAAGAATGATGTTGATCGCGCCCTCCTTGCCGAGCATGGGGCGCCACGCAAGCACGCGGATCAGAAATGACGTCCAGAACGGAATGACGCACATGACCAGCAGCGCCGTCTGCAACGTCTTGTTCTTCACAAACAGACCGACGAACAATGCCGTCGGATAACCGATGATGAACGTGGTTGCGAGCACAATCAGCCAGATGCGCACCGTCGTCCAGAGCGAGTTGATATAGGTGTCGGACGCGAAGAAGGTCTGCCAGCTGTCCAGCGTCAGCGTCGGCTCGATCTTGAAGGTCGTCTGAGTCCAGAACGAGACATAGATGATCATCGCCATCGGCACGACGAGAAACAAAGTCATCCAGACCACTGCGGGCGCGATCAGGACATAGGTGCTAGCCGAGCCGTTCTGGCTCGGCTCGTTCGCGACTTTCCCGTCTGCGGCTTGCGAGGGCGTCATGCCTGTCTCTCAACCAAAAACTATGCCGTCGTGTGGCTTCCAAGTAAGGTCGTAGGCTCGGCCCGGCACGAACATCGTCGGTGGCCCGTTGCTCAGGTGGTGCTCGACCTCGACGACCTTGCCGTCGTCGGTCTCGAAGAAGTTCATGATCGCCGCGCCGAGATACTCGCTCGCGACGTAATTGGCCCTCAGCGCCGGCCCCTGCGTCGCCACGCCCGTCTCCTTGACCACAACTCGATCGTAGCGCACGGCGTAGGCCGGCTTCTGGCCTGCCATGCGCACGCCGTAAGGAAAACGCCCGTACTGGCTCGCGAAGGCTTCGCCTTCGAGCGCGCCCTCGAAGACATTGTAGCGGTTAAGAAAGCGAGCCACGTTCGCGGACGCGGGGCGATTATAGACCTCCGCCGGCGTTCCAAACTGCCCGATCCGGCCCTGGTCCAGGACAATCAGACGATCGCCCATCGCCAAGGCTTCGGTCTCACTGCCGGTCACATGCAGAAAGGGAATCCCGAGCTGCTCGCGAATGCGGCGAAGCTCGGCCCGCATGCGAAGCCGCAAATTCGCGTCCAGCGCCCCCAAGGGCTCGTCCAATAGAACCAGTTTCGGTCTGATGACCAAGGTGCGCGCCAACGCCACGCGCTGCTTCTGGCCGCCGGAAATCTGCCCGATGTCGCGACCTTCCAGGCCCTTCAGTCCAACCAGATCGATGGCCTCGAGCGCTCGGGTCCGCACCTCGGCCTCCGGCAGACGGTTGACGCCGTTGCGAATGCCGAACGCAACGTTGTTCATCACGGTGAGATGAGGAAACAGCGCGAAGTTCTGAAAGACGAAGCCAATGCCTCGCTGATGAACCGGCGCGCGCGTGACGTCTTGGCCCGACAAAAAGATCTTGCCTCGGCTCGGAGTTTCGAACCCGGCGATCGTGCGAAGCAATGTCGTCTTGCCTGCGCCGCTCGGCCCCAGCAGCGCCACGTACTCGCCGCGTTCGACTGAGAAAGAAGCCTCGCTCAGCGCCGCTTGGCCGCCGAAGTGTTTCGTCAGGCCGTCCAACCGCAGGATGGGCTCTTCGGACACCAACGCTCCCCTCTCGCTCTCGCGCTCGATCAGTCCCTACCGCCGGCGGCTGTCACGATTTTGCCAAGTCCGGCGTTAAGTCCTTCAAGCGTGAAGCGATGAAAGCAAAAATGCCTAATGTATGCAACCTGTTTTCCGCGCGCTGACGATAATTTTCGAGACGCCCGGAAAAATGCATCGTTTTCGGGCACAACCTCGCGAGCATCGCCTCAACGCGCGCCACAATAGCGACTATTGTGTGCATTATGCGTTAATTTCATTCGATAGGCGTTAGGTAGGACACCCCAAATTGGGTATCGCTGATGAGCGCCACGATCTTTAGTCGCGCCAGATTCTTCTCAGCCAAGGCCTTGAGATGCTGGCGCCAATAAACAGCCGCGGCGTCGATGGCGCGCGCAGCGATCAGTTCGAACAGCATCAGATATTCAGTGACCGCGATTTCGTCCTCCGGCAGGCCCAATTTGGTCAAAGCGCGCGAGGCCGCCGCCAGGGGCATTTGATTTTGGCGAATGAGCTCAATCAGATGTCCATTCGGAGCGCGAAAGATGCACGAGTCCATCAGCGTTCGCTCGAGCTGCGTCCCATCGGCGGGTCCATGCGTTGACGGATTGCGGGTTCGCTCTTGTTCCAGCGCGCGGCCGATGCGTTCCAGATCGATGCGGTCGCGCGCGAGGCGCAGCGCTTCGGGCTCCAGAAGCTGGCGAACCTGGAAACGTTCGCGAACCGATTGCGCGGTGAGCGCGCCAACCACCCAATGCGAGCTCTGGGTCTTGGCGATCAGGCCGCGTTCGTGCAATCGCCCCAACACGTCGCGAACCACGGTTCGGCTGACGCCGTAATAATCGCCCAACTCGGATTCGATGATCCGAAATTCACCGAATATCAGACAGGCGGCGACTGCCGTTTCCACTTCTTCGTAGACCCGCTCCCAAAGACCCCGGTTCTGCAGCGCGGTGTCGATTTCATTCGGGATCCTGAGGCCGAGCTTTCCGATGTCGCGCCGCACGGGCGCCGCGGGCGCTTCCGCGCGACCCACCAAATAACCCCGCCCGCCGAATCGGTAGATGAGCTTCTCGTCGTCCAGGATTCGAAGCGCCGCCTGCACCGGAGCGCGGCTTGTCTTCATCAGGCTGGAGATGGGCCCCTCTAATAAGACGAAGCCGGGCGGCAATCGACCCGACGCGATATTGGACCGCAATACGGCCGCGACGAGTTCGTAACGCTTGGGGCTCGTAAGGCGCGCGCGCGGCTCGCTCATCTCGATTTTCCGTTCACTTCGGCCACGAAGCGAATCCAGGCTCGCGTCGCATAATTGTGTTCGTCCATCACGGTGTTCCAAAGCGCGATGCGCCGGGCGCGTTCGAGATAGCTGCCTCCGGAACGCCGCGCCCCTTTTCTTACGACCACCGTTTCGCCATCGACGCCGAGGAGATCCTCGGCCGCCTCTTGACCATCGTACCAGTAATTCCATTCGGCGGCGCTGAGGTGCTCGGTGACAGCCTGGGGCACCGAAATGTAATAGCCTTGCCGCGCCATCACGGCGCCGGCCCAGCCCGACAGCCACCAGTCCATGTATTCGTAAGCCATGCGGAGCGTCGGACCCGTCACGTGACGCGCGATGCTCAATCCTCCGTGCCACGCCCTGTACCCTTCAGCGGGAACCGCGTCCTTGATCGTGTCCGCGGACCCACCTAGTTCATTATAGGCCGGCGACCACATGCTTTGGATTGCCACTTCGCCGCGCCGAAACAATTCCGCCGCCTCCTGGCCCGTCCTCCAGCACCGCCGGAAGAAGCCTTCCTCACGCTTAGCGCTGAGAAATTTGAACAGCGCCGCGATTTCGACTGGACTCATGTTGCAGATATTCTCGAAATGCAGCGCGCCCATCGCCTCCGCCGCAAGGGCGGCGTCGAACAGGCCGATCGCGGGCTCATCGACGAGAGCGAGCTTCCCCTTGGCCCGCGGGTCGAAAAGCATGCCCCAGCTCTCGTGCTGCTTGCCGTCCGCGTTGAAAACGCGCGTGTCATATCCGAACGAGTCGAAATTGTGCACGGCGGGCAGCATCGCGATATATCGTGTCTCCTCGGCCCCGAGCGAATGATCCGGTTTCACATAGAGCTTGTTCATCGGAGCGTCGCCGAAGCCCCGGCTCGCATACTTGTCGACGCCCCCCGATTTTGTGAGCGGACTCACTTTGCTCCAGCAACTCAGCCACGCAGTGTCGATGGGTTGCAGCGCCCCCCAGAACCAAACAATCGCGAGATTGTGAAAACACTGATCGTAGACATCATAGGCCTCCGGATTGAGCGCCGCCTTGCGCTGACAGTTGGGAAAGTCGAGCACCTCGAACTCGATCTCGAAACCGAGATCCGAGCTCGCTCTCTTCCGCACCGCCTCCAGCAGCGAAATGTCGGTGCCGAGGACGCGCAGCGTCCGCTGACTGTGCAGCGCTGGCGAGGGTAGTTTCCGGGCGTTGCGCGCCATGGGTCCGCGAATTCCTACGTATCTTCGGTCAGCGAAAATCCGGAATATGGATGGAATCAACCTTGCTTTGCAATTTGAATTGGCATTGTGTGCGGTGAAAGCCCTTCGCTCGGACGGCGAAGGAACGCCTATTTCTTGGAGCGACGGGACTATGTGTGCCCTCTGCGGCGTACTGGGCGGCAAAGACCACTGGACCGACCCGATCGAGCGGGAGGGTGTCTATATCCGCGCGTCCGGAGCCGCCGAGCGCCGCCGCGAACGCGCGCTGCGCATCGCCGAGGCGAACAGGATTTTGAGCCTGATCGGGCTCGCGCTCGAGGATTGGCAAGCCAACTCGTATGTTCTGCGCGGCAAGACCGGCAAATCGGAAGTCGTATCCGACCTGGCCGCGCTCTGGCCGAGCGCGGAGAAGATGTTGGGACGGCCGCTGGATCCGCTCGATCCGGAAACATTGGCGCGACGGGAACTATTGAATGGCTGACGACCCGTCGCGCTCCGTCCCAGACTTCACGCCTGTCAACCTCGTCACCGGTTTTCTAGGATCGGGCAAGACCACTTTGCTCAAGAGAATGTTGGAATCTCCGGCGCTCGCGGATACGGCGGTCCTGATAAACGAATTCGGCGACGTCGGGCTCGATCATGAACTGCTCGAGCGAATCGACGAGAACATGGTGCTGCTGCAGTCGGGATGCCTTTGCTGCACGATTCGCGGGGAATTGGCGCAAGCTATCCTTGATCTGCACGAACGCAGAGCGAGGGGCGCCATTCCCGCCTATCGGCGGCTCGTGATCGAGAGCACGGGGCTCGCGGACCCCCTCCCCATACTCACGACAATAACGGCGGAACCCGTCTTGCGTCACCACTACCGCCTCGGTCTCGTCATTACGACAGTCGACGCGGTCAATGGATTATCGCATTTGGAGCGGCAACCGGAATCGCGCAAACAGGCCGCCGTGGCCGACAGGCTAGTTGTGACAAAGACCGATCTCGCGACCCGCGGACAGGCCGACAGTTTGGCGAAGCGATTGCGGCGCCTAAACCCCGCGGCGCCGCTCTTGCTTTCCGCCGAGCAGGACTTTGCTCCATTGGACCTTCTCGGCGATGACTTGTTCGACCTGGAGGGCAAGACCCTCGAGGTTCAACGCTGGTTCGAAGTCGAGACACACGCCTTCGCGGAAGCTCGATCGGGTTCGCACGGAGGGCGCGAAGAGGACCATGATCATATCCACGATCATGGCCACGCGCATGATGCAGATCTCGATCATCGTCATGATCCCAATCGGCATGGCGACGACATTCGCGCCTTCACACTGATATTCGATCGGCCGATAAACTGGACGGCCTTCGGACTCTGGTTGTCGATGCTGCTGCATCGCCATGGCGAAGCGATCTTGCGAGTGAAGGGGTTGCTTTCGATCGAAGGCGAACCTGCCCCAGTGGCGGTCCACGCCGTACAGCAATTGGTCCATGCACCCACACATCTGACCCGATGGCCTACTGGCGACCGGAAGACGCGAGTCGTCTTTATCTGCAGGCAGCTTGATCCGTCGCTGATCCGCCGGTCATTCGCCGCGTTTGTGCTCAACATGACAGCTTCGTGATGATTGACCTGCCACAGCCCTTGATTCGCCGAAGGAAGGTTACGGAACTTGCGGGGGGTCTCGTAGCGACCCCTTGTAACAGCGAGTTCTATCCTCTTCCATCCGCGGGGACTCTCCAGAAAAGGACCCGCATTATGCAGCCCATTGTGTGTTTCGGCTCCGAATATTGACCCGTGTGTTTCGGCTCCGAATATTGACCCGTTTCGGCGTCCAACGTTGACCCAGTCAGGCGTCTGAAATCAAGAACAATGTCGGGTTGGGGGGCGCGGGCGATCCCATGGATTCCCCACGATGTAACAATATCAATAAATCACTGTATTGTCAAGTGCAATAGAAGACGCTGGAAAATAGCCGATTTTCTGCATTCTAGAGCCTTTTGCTTTTGGCATTACGCGTATCCGGCGTTGGTGAGGTAGGCGGCGCATTCGTCGGGGGCGTACTGGGCGAGGATTTGCGCGCTGGCGTCGGAGACGGCGTCGTATGTTCGGGCGCCGGCCTTTCTGAGCAGGGCTTTGAATTTGGCGAAGACCTGCTCGATAGGATTGAGGTCGGGCGAGTATTTCGGCAGGAAGACAAGCCGCGCGCCGACGTCTCGGATGGCCTGTCGCACGGCCTTTCCCTTGTGGGAGCCGAGATTGTCGAGGATCACGACGTCGCCGGGCTTAAGGGTGGGCGCGAGGAACTGTTCGACATAGGCGCGGAAGCGTTCGCCGTTGATGGGACCGTCATAGAGGCAAGGCGCGTCGATGCGGTCGTTGCGCAAGGCGGCGAGAAACGTCGCCGTTTTCCAATGCCCATGAGGAACCTTGTCGACCAGTCGCTCGCCCTTCGGCGCCCAGCCGCGCAAGCGGGTCATGTTCGTCTTCGTCCAGGTTTCGTCGATGAAGACCAGGCGCTTGGGATCGATGAGGCCCTGGTAGTTTCGCCAGCGCGCCCGATGGCGCTTTACGTCGGGCCGATCCTGCTCGCTCGCCACGAGCGTCTTTTTTTAAATGTAATGCCAATTCGGCGAAAGAAGCGGCTCATCATCGAAGCGTCGGCCTTGACCCCGCGCTCCGCCAGCAGACGATCGCACAGCGCCTGAAGCGTGGCGTCGGGTTTCTCGGTTCGCGCGGCTTCCAGAAAGTCCCGGTGCGGCATGAGCTTGGCGGGCCGATGGCCGCCATGCCCGACCGGCGCCCGGCAGCCATCCTGCTCGAAGCGCTCCAGCCATTTCACCGCCGCCAACTCGCTGATCTCGTAACGGCGAGCCGCAGCTCGCCGGCTCATCTCGCCCCGCTTCACCGCGTCGATCACGCGATTGCGCAAATCCTGAGAATATGGCTTCGGCATTTCCCGCTGGCCTCCGCCCAGCCAACAGGTTGAATCACAACCCCGCCAATTCGGGAATCCCGCCCGATTCTAGCCATAGGCAACCCGCTCTAGCTGATTTCCGGGACCATGCGCCCGTCAAGCTCACGCAGAAATTGGGGCAAACGTTGGGGCACGCCGCGCGATGCGCGTTTTCTTTTCTATTTTTTCAATGGTTTAATCTACATAGTTGGCGGAGACGGAGGGATTCGAACCCTCGATAGGGCTTTACAACCCTATAACGGTTTAGCAAACCGCCGCCTTCAGCCTCTCGGCCACATCTCCGCTGAGCGTCATCGCGTGCCGCTTTCGGACATATGCCCGACGGCTCCCGCCATTGCAAGAGCCGCGCCTCAGCGCGCGCGCTGGCCGAACAGGACCTTGCGCGCCTCCTCGTCGGTGGAAAGATTGGACTTGCGCCGCCCCGGAGTGTCCAGCGCGACGCCGCGCTGCACGGCCGGGCGCGCCAGCGCCGCGTCGAGCCAGCGCTTGAGATGCGGGAACGCGGCGATGTCCTGCCCCATGCGCTCCCATCCCTTCGTCCAGCCGACGCACGCCATGTCGGCGATGGAATAGGGGCCGGCGAGATATTCATGGCCTTCGAGGCGCCGGTCCATGACGCCGAACAGCCGGTTGACCTCGTCGGTGTAGCGCTGGATCGCGTAAGGGATCTTCTCCTGCGCGTAAATGCGGAAGTGATTGGCCTGCCCCGCCATGGGGCCGAGTCCGCCGACCTGCCAGAACAGCCACTCGGCGACGGCGACGCGCTCGCGCTCGCTGGTCCCGCCGAAGCGCCCGGTCTTACGCGCGAGATATTGCAGAATGGCGCCGGATTCGAACACCGAAATCGGCGCGCCGTCCGGCCCGTCGGGGTCGACGATGGCGGGGATGCGATTATTGGGCGAGATCGCGAGAAAGGACGGCTCGAACTGCGCGCCCGCGCCGATGTCGACCATGTTCAGCGCGTAGGGCAGGGCGCACTCCTCGAGCATGATCGATATCTTCCAGCCGTTCGGCGTCGGCCAGTAGTAGAGCTGAATGGGATCCTGGGTCATGGCCGGTCGCCTCGTCGTGTCCGTGGGTTCGCGCGGGGCTCGCTTCGTGTCGGATGAGCGGCCCGCTCTCGAGGCCATGGCGACGGCGGATCGCCAGGGCGCAAAGACTTTCGGGGCGCTCGCCAGTCGGCGCCGCCGTCGGACCGAAATCGATTCATCGGGGGATCGTCGAAACGCCGAGCGGGCGAGCGTTGCGCGACCTCGCCTCGGGCCTCTCATCGGCGCGATCCAACGTCGTCGCGTCGAAGCTTTCGCTTCGCGAGCAGGCTGATCAGACAGGGCGAAAACGCCGCGCGCCGAATCTGATCAGCCGTTGCTTGCCATAGGCGACCGCGTCAGGTGGAGGCGGGCGTCTCGGTCGGAGCGGCCGGAGCGGGCACGATCTTCTTGCGCTTGACAGGCGCGCGCTTGACGGCGGCCTTCTTCGCGGTCTTCCTGGCCGCCTTCTTCGGCGCGGCTTTGCGGGCGGCTTTCTTCGGCGCGGCTTTCCTGGCGCCTTTCTTCACCGCGGCTTTGCGCGTGGCCTTCTTCGCGACGACTTTGCGCGCCCCCTTCTTGGCGGCGGTTTTCCTGGTCGCCTTCTTGGCGGCGGTCTTCCTTGTGGTCTTCTTCGCGGCGGCTTTCGACGCCGGCTTCTTAGCAGCAGCTTTCGCCATTGGATTGCGTCCCTCTGGATCGTTTCCCCCGCGCGCGTTTTCCGTACGAAGGAAAGCACTGACGAAATTAACTTCGTTTTCTCGCAGAGCAAGCGAAGTCGCCGCAACTCCAGGGCGTTCGCATTGCTGTCCATCGAATTATCGCGCGCGCCGACGTCGCTTCGCGCGGCGCGCCGAGACAAAGCGAAACGGCGCCGCGAGCCTGGAGGCTTTGCTCGCGCGCCGATGCGAGGAACGCGCGCCGCGTCTGCGGTTCGACAGCTCGCAATCGCGGCGACGCCTTGTTTTCCCGGCGATTCCAAGACCCGTCGCTTGCGACGCGCGGTGCGCCGAGACGCGGCGCGCGCCGCCTAGCGAGGGCTTCGCGCAACGTCGGGTCGCGCGCGCGTCGTCGGCGCCGCGCTTCGAAACGATGCATCGCGATTGCAAGTCGCGATCGAATTTTTCTTGGAGACAAGCGACATATTTTTGTCGCGCGCGCGCCGTGTTTGCGTTTACGCGCGCAGCGATTCGCGGCAAATCATCTGATTTGCGCGAATCGAGCGCGCGCGA
>CAWJIB010000008.1:0-15505 GCA_963842835.1 uncultured Alphaproteobacteria bacterium
CGTTTGTGCTCAACATGACAGCTTCGTGATGATTGACCTGCCACAGCCCTTGATTCGCCGAAGGAAGGTTACGGAACTTGAGAGCGTTTCTCGCTGTAGCCCTGCCCGCGTCGCGTCGCGGCGAATGGAACGTACGGCGTTGTCACGTTGTCGAATCGAGAACGCGAAGCAATTATGTTACGCGCAATTTCAGGTGGCGGCGACTGCCTCGCGCCACGTGCTCATCGCCACGGCGCGAAGCGTGCGATGCGTTTGAGCTGAGGTCAGATGGCGTTGGACGTTGAAGGTGTTGTAGACGGCGGCATGGATCGAGAGGAAGTTCTGCGCCGAGCCGGCGCTCTTGAAGCGTTGCATCTTGCGCTCCCGCCGCCGCGTCGGCTGATGCGAATTCTCGGCGCGATTGTTCTTCCATCGCCCGCATTCATGTCGGTTCTCGAGTCCCAGGTCGCGGGCCGCGGCGCCGTATGAAGGCAAGTCGTCCGTGATCAATCGGTCGGGAACAAATACATATTTCTTCAAGAGCTTCCGCATCAGCTTCAACGCAGCATGCTTGTTTCGCTTGGACTGGACCAGCACATCGAGGACCTCGCCTTCGGCGTCGACGGCGCGCCAAAGATAGAGCATGCGGCCATCGATTTTCAGATAGACCTCGTCAAGATGCCAGGTCGTGTGAGGCTTGGGCCGGCGCTTTCGCAAGTCCGCTGCGATGAGCGGCCCGAAATGATTTACCCAACGCCGGACCGTCTCGTAGGACGCCGTCACTCCGCGCTCAGCGAGCAAGTCTTCGACGGCGCGCAGGCTCAGCGTGAGCCGGAGATAGAGCCAAATCGCCCGCTGAATGATCTCGGGCGGGAACCGATAGCCGGCGTAGCTGATTTTCATCACGCTCTTTGGCTACCGCGGTCGCAC
Organism: uncultured Alphaproteobacteria bacterium; assembly: GCA_963842835.1. Taxonomy (GTDB): domain Bacteria; phylum Pseudomonadota; class Alphaproteobacteria; order Rhizobiales; family Beijerinckiaceae; genus Roseiarcus. The sequence continues at coordinate 910 of CAWJIB010000008.1, forward strand.
ACCAATCGCAACATTGCATCGACGTGACAATGCCCGCTGGGGTGAGCGGCAACGACGCCGGGCGGGAATTCGAGGCGCTGACGCTCGGGTTCGGGCCACGCGACGACTTTCATTCCGGCAGCAAGTCCGGCCTTCGCTCCCAGGGGGCTGTCTTCGACGACGAGGCACTCGGCGGGCCGGATGTTCAGCAGATACGCAGCGCGCAGATAAGGCTCGGGGTCCGGCTTCCCTTGGCGTACATCGTTGCGCGAAACTTTCTCACGCCGCTACCAGCTTGTTGAAACTTTGGTCGCGCGGTAGCCAAAGAGCATGATGTGTGAAAACGCGTCGGACCATAAGCCTGCCGTGAAATGAATGTATATCGCTGATTGTGCGAGAAATTCTGCCTTGGATGAGAGTCGGTTGTCGCGCGAAATGCGATCTCGCGCCGGGCAGAGAATTTACATAATAAAACAACGAGATTTGCCCAGGAGCGGGCCGGGTCATGGTTGGATGCGTCTTCGTAGCTTGATCCAAAAGCGACTTCGTCTCCGCGCTGTTCGGGTGCTTTCTGGGCATTTTAGTCAGCCTCCTTGTCCAAAGACATACTTCGGGGCGGATCACTTTACGGCGAGGCCGCGACGATAGCCCGCGGACCTAAATGTATCCACTCGCGCCGATCACGGCCGCTAGCCGCACCGGAAACGAGGTGCCGGAGGGCATTTTGGATACAACCGTTGACATCTGGATACATTTGCGCGAGCATGCAGAAAAATAAGGCGGCCGCTCGAGCGCCGCTAGCGGCTCGAGCGGCCTGAGCGCGCGGCATGGGAGGGAAGAGAGATGTCCGGCGAGCCGTCGCGGTCGCATTTGCGCAAACCCAGCCAGACCATGGCGGTCTTCGCGATGTGCGTCGTCCTAGTCGTTGTCTTCAGCGTTGCGCTGAAGGGATTCATGACGGTCGGCAATTTATTCGCGCTCGCGCGCAACATTTCCATTCTCGGCATTCTCGCGCTTGGCATGGCCATCGTCGTCATCGGCCGCGGGCTGGACCTCTCGCAAGTCGCCTCGCTCGCGGTCTCGACCGCAATCGCAATCATCATCATGAATGCAGGCTATTCGACGGCTTTCGCGCTTTTTGTGGGGCTACTGCTTGCCATCGCCATCGGCGTTCTCAACGGCTTCCTGATCTCCGTCGTCGAAATGCCCCCGCTCTTGACCACGCTGGCCTCCAGTCTCGCGGTGCTCGGCATTACGCGCTCGACGGTCGTGCCGCATTACGTCGTCTATCTCGCGAAGGGACACGACGCGTTCCTGCAACTCGGCGGCAATATCGCGGGCGGAATTCCGGCGCCGATCGTGGTGTTCGCGGTGGCCGCCATCCTCGTGCACCTATTCCTTTCTCGGACCGTCCCGGGGCGGTTCATCTACGCCCATGGCGACAATCCGGACGCCGCGCGACTAACGGGGCTCGCGACGCGTCCGCTGACGATGCTCGAATACGCGCTTTCGTCGGCGATCGGCTATGTCGGCGGCGTCGTCATGATTTCGGAAACGGCGCTGATGCACCTGCAAGTCGCCGAGTTGACGCTGATCTTCGACGTCATCATGGTCGTGGTGCTGGGCGGCGTCAGCCTCGTGGGCGGTCGCGGCAATGTGCTCAGCGTCGTGGTCGGCACTCTGCTCATCGGCGTGCTGCTGAACGGCATGACCATCATGGACATGGACGTGCAGACCCAGAACATCATCAAGGGCGTCGTTCTCTTGGTCGCGATCGTGCTCGATTCCTATTTGCATCCGCGCGACGAGGAGACTTCGAAGCAGGGCGACTGACGCGCGGCCTTCTCGTTCCATGCGAATTCCGGAAAACAAAGACCGGATGTTTTAAAATTGGGAGGAAACCATGAGTGGATCGTTGAGTTTCAAGACGATGTTGCATTGGGGCGTCGCGGCTGCCGTCGTGGCGATGGCGGCGGGCGTCTCCACGCCGTCCCGGTCTTCCGAGGCCCGCGAGGAATTGCGCGCGGCCTTCGACAAGACTCTCAAGGGCAAGACGGTGGCCTGGGCGCCGGTGTGGCTCGGCGTTCTCGAATCCGAGTGGACCCGCGTCATGAAGACGCACTTCGACGACTACGGCATGAAGTTCGAAGTCCGCGACGCCAACTTCAAATCCGACGTCCAATTGCAGGCGGTCAGCGAGCTGACCAACGAGCACCCCGACGTGCTGGTCGTGCAAAATCCGAATGTCACTCTGCTCGCCAAGGAGCTGAAACGCGCGATGGACGCGGGCATTTACGTCGTCCAAGTCAACATGGCCTCCAACACGTTGACCGACGCCTATGTCGGCGTCGACGCCAAGGACATGGGGCGCCGGCTCGCCCATAACATCATCGACGACTGCGGCGGCGGGAAAAGCTCCGGCGAAGTCTCGATCCTGGAAGGCGAAGCGACCGCCGCCTATTCGCTCGACATGAAGAACGGCGCGCTGGAAGTCTTCAAGACGGACCCCGCGATCAAAGTCGTCTCCTCGCAACCGACCAGTTGGGACGCCAACAAGGCCGGCGAAATCACCGCGACCGTATTGCAACAGCATCCCGATCTCTGCGCGATTCTGAGCGTGTGGGGTCCGCAGGCGGCGGGCGCGGCGCAAGCCGTCAAGGCCGCGGGCAAGACCGACAAGACGAAGATTTATGTCGCGAGCGATGGCCAGCCCGCCGACTGCGACCTGCTCGAACAGGGCCTGTACTATCGCAACCTCTCCTATCGCGCGGACACGCAGGGCGAGGCGATCGTCAACGCCGTGATCGGATTGCTTCAGAGCGGCGATAAGCCCGGGAGCAAGCGCATCGCCTATTACACGACGCCGGCTTGGGTGAAGAGCAAGGACGATCGCGCCTACTGCTTCACGGTTCCCAAGGACGCGAAGTAACGGCCCTTCGAGGCTGCGCCTCGGACCCGCGCCTGCGTGAGCGTGCGCGGGTCATGGGCCAACCATCGGCGTGCGGCGAGTCCATTGACGGGCTCTCCGGCGCGAACGCGCTCCCGCTCCGCCGCGACTGCGGCGTGAGAGGAGCGGAGCGATCGCTGAACTCGAAATGGAATCGGGACCTCGTGGGATGAACAGCCTGCTACGTTTCTGGCATCGCAATTCGCCGCAATTATTTCTCGGCGAATTGCTCGAGAAGCGGTGGATGGAGCCGATCGTTCCGTTCATGCTGACGATCGCGGTGTTCGTGGCCTTCGCCCTGACGATCCCGAACTATACGCATTGGGTCAACCTCCAGCAGCTCATGCTGAACTTCGCCGAGCAGGGCCTGGTGGCGATCGCCATGGCCTTCGCGGTGCTCTCGGGCGGCATCGACCTCTCGGTCGGCTCCGTTTTCGCGATGTCGAATTTTCTTGCGCTCTATTTCTTCCAGATTCTCAATTGGCCGCTGCCCATCATGATCGTTATGGTGCTGGCGTTCGGCGCTCTGATGGGCGCGGTCAACGGCGGCATGATCGCCTATGGCAAAACGCGCCCGTTCCTGACCACGCTGGTCGTCCTGATCATCGTCCGCGCGGCCTACAACAAACTCACCGGCGCCTATACCGACGAGCTTGCGAGCATCAACAGCGACAACTCGGTCTGGGACTTCATGGGGTCGGGGACAATCCTCGGCATTCCTACCAACATGGCGGTTCTGATCGTGATCGGGATCGCGACGCATTTCTACCTCACGCGCGTGCGGCCGGGCGTGCACATCATGGCGGTCGGCTCCAGTCGAAAGGCCGCGCGCCACGCGGGCGTCAACGTCAAGCGCGCCTTGTTCTCGGCCTACGTCATTTCGGGCGCGCTGACGGCGCTCGCCGGCATCTTCTACGCCGCGCGCCAGAACAGCTCGGGAACCGACACCGGCGTCGGTTGGGAAATCAACGCGCTCGCAGCCGTGGTCCTCGGCGGCATCAGCCTCGCGGGCGGGCGCGGAACCATCGCGCGCGCGCTGATGGGAGCGGCGATCATCTTCATGTTGATCAGCGGCCTCGTGCAACTCGGCACCGCCGGCAATCTGACCACCGCGATCATCGGCATCATTCTGCTCGTCGCGGTCGGCTTCAACGTGAAGTGGGTCAAGAACAAGGGCAAGATGCTGCACAAGATCTACGTCGTTCCGAGCTGGGTCGACTTCGAGCCGCCGCCCTCGATCGCGCGCGACAGCGGCACGCCCTTCGCCGAGAACGATCGTCTTCGTGACGCCGAGCCGATCGCGCTCGACCGGATCGAGGGACCGGAAGACATCATCCTCGACCGCCGCGACAATCTCTATACCGTCAACCGCAACGGCTCGATCATCCGCTTCAACGCGCCCGACTATGCCGTGCGCGAGGAATTCGCGCGCATCGGCGGGCGACCGCTTGGGCTCGCCTTCGATCGCGACGAGAACCTGCTCGTGTGCATCGCCGGCATGGGCGTCTATGGCGTGAAGCCCGATCGAACCGTATTCAAGGTGACCGATCGAACCAACCGCACCTGGACCCGCCTCAAGGACGATTCGCGTCTCTATTTGGCCGACGACCTCGACGTAGCGCCCGACGGCAAGATTTATTTCAGCGAAGCGACGACGCGCTATGAACTCTCCGACTGGGCGCTCGACGGTTTCGAGGGGCGCGGCAACGGCCGTCTCATTTGCCATGATCCCAAGACCGGCGTCACGCGAACCGTTCTCAAGAACCTCACCTTTCCCAATGGCGTGTGTGTGTCGCACGACGGCGCCTCGGTGCTTTGGGCGAGCACGTGGCTTTGCCGAGTATACCGCTACTGGATCGCAACCGATAAGGCCGGCACTTGCGAGCTTCTGATCGACAATCTGCCGGGCTATTGCGACAACATAAATCGAGCGTCCGATGGCAAGTACTGGCTGGCCTTCGTCGGGCTTCGCTCGCCGGTCTACGACCTCGCGATGGCCAATCCCGGCTTCCGCACCCGTATGGTCAAGCAGATTCCGCCCGACGAATGGCTCTGTCCCGGCATCAACTATGGCTGCATCATCAAGTTCGACGACGACGGCGTGGTGAGCGAATCGCTCTGGGACCCGGGCGGCAAATCGCATCCGTCGATCACGTCCGTGCGCGAGCACAAGGGCCATCTCTATATCGGCGGGCTCGAAAACAATCGCATCGGGCGCATCCCCCTTCCCGGAGCCGACCCGAACTGGCAGGCGTGGAACTCCTACTGGGGAGGAGCGAAGTAATGTCCCTGGTTAGAGACGTCATCGACCGCGTCCTGTTTCCCAACCGCGAGATCCACGTCATCCCGGTGCTCGACGGCGCGTTTTCCCCCAACCAACGGCTCGACGGGGCGCGCGAACTCGGAAGCGAGATCGCGCGACCCGACGACATGGCGTTCGGGCCGGACGGCGCGCTCTACGTGTCGAGCGGCGACACGATTTGGCGTTGCATAGGATCGGACTATGCCGAGCGCGCCGAGTTCGCTCGCCTGCCGGCTTCGGTCGGCGGGCTCGCCTGGACGGCCGACGGCCGCCTGCTCGCTTGCGTCTCTGGCCGCGGCCTCTGCTCGCTATCGAGCGGCGGCGAGGCGCTCGGATGGCTGGAAACGGCAGCGGGCGCGCCTCTGGCCTGTCCCACCTCGGTGACCGTAGCCAACGACGGAACTATCTACGTCACCGAAGGCTCGCGTGCGAACACGCCCGACCTTTGGCTCGCCGATCTCATGCAAAATCGCGCGCCCTCCGGACGCTTGATTGCATGCGACCCGCAGTTGGGCGCCGCCCGCGTTTGCGCCGACGGACTTGCCTGGCCATCGGGGGCCGTCGTCACTCATGACGACGGCGAAGTGTGGTTTTGCGAGTCGTGGACGCACAGCTTGTCCGCCATATCGCGCTCGAATGACCGTCGCAGAATCATCGTCAAGAATTACGCCGGCTATCCCGCTCGAATTTCGCGCGGCGGCGCCGGCGACTACTGGATGGCCTTCTTCGGCCTGCGCACGCAACTCACTGAATTCGTGCTTCGCGAGCGCGAATTTTGCGAGGCGATGATGAAAACGGTTCCGCCGGACCTGTGGATCGGCCCAACCTTGGACGGGCGCTTTAATTATCGCGAGCCGACGCAAATCGGGCGCATCAAGAAACTCGGCATACAGAAGCCCTGGGCCCCGGCGCGCTCCTATGGCCTGGTCGTGCGCCTCAATGCGGAGGGCGAGGCGACCGAGAGTTTGCACAGCCGCGTGGACGGCCGAATTCACGGCGTAACCTCGGTCCGTGCGATCGGCTCGCGCGTAATCGCGGCATCCAAGGGGCGCAATTGTCTGGTTGAGCTTCCGTCGCCAAAACTAAACGCCAATCAAGGGTGATCGACAATGGAACCGCAAACGAGCCTCGCAGGCGCGCCGCTGCTTCAGGTCGTCAAGGGCAGCAAGGTTTACGGCGGCCTGCATGCGATCGAGGGTGTGGATTTCGAGCTTCGCGCCGGTGAGATTCATGCGCTGCTCGGCGAGAACGGCGCAGGCAAATCGACGCTGTGCAAGGCGATCGCCGGGGCGATCACGCTGACCTCGGGCGATTATTTGATCAATGGCCGTAAGGTCGAGTTTCGCTCGCCGCAAGAGGCGCTTCAGGGCGGCGTCGCGATGGTGTACCAGGAATCGAGCCTCGTCCCCTCGATGACCGTCGCCCAAAATCTCGAACTTGGAATGGAGAAGCTGTTCACGGTCTACAGCAAGATCAACATCGCCGCGACGCAGTCTCAGCAGTCGTTGAATTTCAACGTCGACCCCTTGACGTTGGTCGAAAACCTCGGCACCGCGAAGCGGCAGATGGTCGAGATCGTCCGCGCCGTTCGGCACAACGCCAAAGTCTTCATTTTCGACGAGCCGACCGCTTCGCTTACGCCCGAGGAGATGCAGCATCTCTTCCATCTCCTGAACACGCTGAGAGAGCGTGGCGCCGGAATCATTTTCATTTCGCACGCGCTCGAGGAAGCGTTGAAGATCGCCGATCGCATCACCGTGCTGCGCGACGGGCGTCTGGTCAGCACATCGCCGACCAAGGACATGACGCGCGACGCGCTGGTGCGCATGATGATCGGCCGCGAGGTGACGGCCAGCCACTACGCCAGGCACAGCGCCGATACGGACGAACCTCACGCGCCGGCCAAACGCGGCGAAAAGGCGCTCTCGGTCGAGAACGTAACGATGGGCGGGGTGGTGAAGAACATTTCGTTCTCCGTCTTTTGCGGCGAGGTCGTCGGCGTTTTCGGACTGGTGGGCGCTGGCCGATCGGAAATCGCGCAGGTCATCTGCGGCGCGCGCAAGCGCAACTTCCTTCGCGGCGGCATGATCTATTTGCGGGGCAGGCCGGTGCGATATCGCGTGCCGCGGCAAGCGATAAGGGACGGAATCGCTTACATAACCGAGGATCGAAAACTCGATGGTTTCTTCGAGACCATGACGGTCGACCAGAACATATTTCTCGGATTCTTGTCGTCGCCGCGCGTTCGACGCTTCTTCTATTTGCGCCACGAGATGAAGCGGGTCGCCGACCAGTGGATCAAGGCCCTGTCCATTTCCGCGCTGAAACGCTCCCTCAAGATCGTCGAATATTCCGGCGGCAACCAGCAGAAGGTCGTCGTGGCCAAGGCCCTCGTGCAGGAGCCTTCGATCGTGATCTTCGATGAGCCGACGCGCGGCGTCGACGTTTCCGCGATCCCCCAGATTCATGCGGCCATCCGAAAGCTCGCCGCCGAAAACAAAGCGGTCATGGTGATCTCTTCCTACCTGCCCGAAATTCTGGCGATCTCGGACCGCATTCTGGTCGCCCGCGGAGGGCGCGTCGTCGAGGAGATGTCGGCAGCCGACGCGACCGAAGATAAGATCATGTATGCGGCGATTCACTGAGCGGGGGCTGCGATCGCCATCTCGAGCGGCCGATAAGGTATTGCAATGATGGATGAACTCATCGCGACGGAAGAGGACGGGCGCCTTCTGAGCGCCCGAATCGCCGATGAAATTCGGCGCGCGGTCCTCAGTGGCGAAATGCTGCCGGGAATGCGCGTGCGGCAGGAATTGCTCGCAAGCAAGTTCGGCGCGAGCCGAATCCCTGTGCGCGAGGCGTTGCAACAGCTTCAGAACGAAGGCCTGGTGGTGATGGCGCCGAACCGGGGCGCCTGGATCGCGGACGTCAATTCCGAAGACTCGATCGAAGTGTACAAGATCAGGGAGGTCGTCGAACCGCTCGCGATTTCCGAGAGCGTTCCGAATATGACCAGCGCCGACATAGCCTCGCTTGACGCCACGGTTCGCGAATTGGAAACGGTTACGACCGTGGAGGATTACATTCAACTCGACCGGGAGTTTCATCTGCGGACTTACGCGCGCGCCAAAATGCCGTTGCTGCAATCGATGATCGAGCGGTTCTGGAACAGCACGCAACACTTCCGACGGCAAATCGTGAAGGAGTCGCTCGCGAAGGACGGACTGCCGTTCTCTGATCCTCATCACCTTCTGCTGATGGAGGCGATCCGATTGCGCGACGCCGAGGGCGCCCGCAGCCTCGTCAATCTCCACATCCGGCGAACGCGTCTCTCGATTCCCTTAATCGAATCGGGCGCCAAAGCGCGCTCACGAAGTCAGGCGGGCGGCGCGGAATACGGGGCAAAGGCGCGCTAAAGCGGAAGCCGGGGAGTCCGGGGTCCTTGGAGAAGAACGCAATGAGCTGCTTCGAGAAGATCGGCGTCGTCGGCGCGGGCATGATGGGGTCCGAGATTGCGCTCGTATTTGCGTTGGCTGGCCATCCGACCATCCTGTCGGATCGACAGCGCGAGTTCGCGGACAGAGCGCTGGACCGGCTCGATGGCGTGCTGGATCGCGGCGTCGGTCGAAAATTTTGGAGCGCCGAGGCGGCCGGGAACGCGCGCCGAAACTTGAGCGTGGTCGATGGGCTCGACGACTACGCGGACCGCAATCTCGTTATCGAGGCGGTTTTCGAGGACGCCAACTTGAAATGCGATGTTTTCAGGCGCCTTGACGCGATCTTGGACGCGTCGGCGGGACTGGCGTCCAATACGTCCTCGATCTCGATCACCGCGCTCGCTTCGGCGCTGAGCGAGAGCCGCCGAAAGCGTTTCCTCGGCGCCCATTTCTTCTCGCCGGTCTCGCGCATGCGGCTGGTCGAGGTCATTCCCGCTGTCGACACCGACCCGCTCTTCGCCGATCAAGTGTCGGAGACGCTCGCGTCGGTGGGCAAGACTCCGATTCGGGTCAAGGACGTCGTCGGCTTCGCGGTCAACCGCCTGTTGCACGCGATGGTGCTGGAGTCGATCCGACTGGTCGAGGAGGGCGTTTGCTCCCCGGCGGACATCGACGTCGCCTGCAAGCTGGGACTCGGCCATCCCATCGGGCCCTTCGAACTCATGGACAATACGGCCAATTCGCTGTCGCAGAGCGTCCACGAAATCCTCCACGAGGCCTATGGCGAGCGCTTCCTCCCGCGGCCGCTGCTGCGACAACTGGTCGCCGCCGGCTACGACGGCCGCAAGGCGGGGCGCGGCTGGCACCGCTACGATAAGGACGGGAAGCGGCTGTGAGCGAAAGCCCCTCCTCGATCGACCAACAAGTCATGGACGCCTACGAAACAGCGGCGCGACGACGGCCGTGGATGAAGTTCTATAAAGACAATGACGCGCTCATCAACTCCGGTCCGGCGACGGCTCTGGACCTATTCCGCGCCGTTCCCAAGCAGTCGCTCGCGATCCTCTACTTCGACGGCGTCGTCGACTATGCGGCGCTGGATCGCCTCAGCGATTCCTTAGCCGCAGGTTGGGCGGCGCGAGGCGTCGCTCGGGGCGACCGCGTCGCGATCGTCCTTCAGAACACGCCGCAATTCGTCATCGCGGCGCTGGCGGCCTGGAAGCTGGCGGCCATTCCGGTTAGCCTCAATCCGATGTATCGCGCGGCCGAACTCAAGCGGCTGTTTGCGGACTGCACGCCGCGCGCGGCCGTCTGCCACGACGATCAATGGGATACCCTAACGGAAGCCGCGGCGGGGATCATTGAGCACGACCTGTTGGCCTGGACGTCCGGACGCGAGTTCCAAACCCGCTGCGACGCCCGGGTCATGCCGCCGAGCGCAACGGCGCCGGCCTCGAACGACCTGCGCGTGATTCTGGCCGCTCCGTCGAAGTCAGCGCCTGCCGCGCAAGTCTCCGCCGATGAGGTCGCGCTGCTGCTCTATACCTCGGGAACGACGGGCTTGCCGAAAGGCGCGATGCTGACTCATCGCAATCTCGTTCATAATGCGTCGATCTGCGCCTCGCTTCTCGGCCTCGGGCCGCGTTCGCGTATCTTTGGCGTCGCGCCGCTGTTCCACATCACCGGTTTCGAGGTTCAGATGGTGAGCGCCTTCGCGGCGAAATCCGCGATCATCCTGACCTATCGGTTCCAGCCCGCCGTTGTGCTCGAAGCCTTTCTCGAACATCGGCCGACGTTCATCATCGGCGCGATCACGGCGTTCATCGCGCTCATCAACCAACCGGAGGCGACGCGCGCACATTTCGCGAGCTTCGACCGTCTCTATTCCGGCGGAGCGCCGATCGCGCCGGCCGTCATCGACGCCTTCGCGCAGCGCTTCGGACGCGCCATCCGCAGCTCCTACGGCATGACCGAATTGACCGCTCCGTGCCACCTTGCGCCCGCGGAAGGGCCGATACCTGTCGACCCGAATTCGGGCGCGCTCTCGATCGGAATTCCGACGCCCGGAACCGACGCGATCGTCGTCGACGACGCCAAGAAGCCGTTAGGACCCGGCAAGCACGGCGAACTCGTCATCCGTGGTCCGCAGGTCATGGCGGGATATTGGCGCAAGCCCTCGGAGACCGACGAAGTCCTGAAAGGCGGCTGGATGCATACCGGGGACGTCGGCTTCTACGACGAGGCCGGCTGGTTCTACCTCGTCGATCGCAAGAAGGACATGATCTCGGCTTCCGGCTTCAAGGTCTGGCCAAGAGAAGTCGAGGACGTGCTCTACGCCTATCCCGGCGTTCGCGAGGCGGCGGTCGTCGGAGTGCCAGACGACTATCGTGGAGAGACGGTAATCGCCTATGTTTCCGCCGAAGCCGGCGCCCGTCTCGATATCGAGCACATCGCGCGCTACTGTCGCGAACGGCTCGCGGCCTATAAATGTCCCAAGCAGATCACGGTCCTCGGCGATCTGCCGAAGACAGCTACGGGCAAGATCATGCGTAACGTTCTCAAGGTTTCGCCGCCGAAGGTCGACGCCTCCGAGGGATCCGCGAAGACGACATGAATCGGCGCGCCGCGGCGCGCCCGCGGCGTATGTCAGCCAAAGAGGAGATCGCGTTGGACCTGAGTCAGAGCGCCCGGAGCGCACGGTTGGGCGGTCGCCTGCGCGAGTTCATGGCGGCGCATATCTACCCGAACGAGCGCCGCTTCTATCAGGAAGCCGAAGAACTCGGTCCCTGGGCCGTGCTTCCTGTCGTCGAAGAACTCAAACCGCTGGCGCGCGACGCCGGTCTGTGGAACCTATTTCTGCCCGCTTCCGAGCCCGGCGGCCTCAGCAACCTCGATTACGCGCCCCTGTGCGAGATCATGGGACGGTCGCATCTGGCGCCCGAAGTCTTCAACTGCAACGCGCCGGATACCGGCAACATGGAGACGATCCTTCGCTATGGAGACGAAGCGCAGAAGGCGCGTTGGCTGAAGCCGCTGCTGGCGGGCGAAATCCGATCGGCCTTCGCGATGACCGAACCGGACGTCGCCTCCTCCGACGCGACCAACGTAGCCAGCTCGATCGTTCGGGACGGCGGAGATTATGTCATCAACGGCCGCAAATGGTACACCACCGGCGCGACGGACCCCCGTTGCAAGATCATTATCTTCATGGGACAGACGGACCCGACCGGCGCGAACCGCCACACCAGGCAATCGATGGTTCTCGTTCCCAAAGACACGCCGGGCGTCAGGGTTGTGCGATCTTTGCCCGTGCTGGGCTTCTACGGCGTGCCTGATCGAGCTTCCGAGGTCGTCTTCGACAACGTGCGCGTGCCGATCGGCGCCATCCTTCTGGGCGAGGGGCGCGGATTCGAAATCGCGCAGGGGCGCTTGGGGCCCGGCCGCATACATCACTGCATGCGCCTCATCGGCCTTAGCGAACGCGTGTTGGAGCGGATGTGCCGACGCGCCGAGAATCGAGTCGCTTTTGGGCGTCCGCTTTCCGAGCAGACCGTGACATTGGAGCGCCTCGCCGAGGCGCGCATCATGATCGAGCAGGCGCGGCTGCTGACTCTCAAGGCGGCTCACATGATGGACACCGTCGGCAACAAAGCGGCGCGGCAGGAAATCGCGATGATCAAAGTCGTCGCGCCCAATATGGCGCAGCAAATCGTCGATTGGGCGATTCAGCTGTTCGGCGGCGGCGGCACGAGCAACGATCATTTTCTCGCCGCCGCGCTCGCTACGACGCGCCTGCTGCGTCTCGCGGACGGCCCGGACGAAGTGCATCGAAATCAGATCGGGCGCCTGGAAGTCCGGCGCTGCCAGAACACCGACCCGGCGCGCACGGGCGGCAGCGGCGAGCAACTCTCGCGCGAGGAGGCCGAGGCCTGGTCACAGGGCGGATTATGGCCACGACCGGAGGTTATGCCGTCATGAGCGGGCGTGTCGCGGGCAAGAGAGCGCTGATAACCGGAGCCGCGCAGGGTATCGGCGCCGCGAGCGCGTTGGCGCTGGCGCGCGAGGGCGCCAAGGTGCTCGTCACAGATACCAACGTCGAAGGCGCGGCGGCGGTGGCGCAGGCCATCAATGCCGAACTCGGCGCCGGCGTCGCGCATTCGCTTCGTCACGACGTCACCAGCGAAAGCGACTGGACGGCCGCCGTCGAGCACGCTCTTGCGACCATGGGCGGCCTCTCAGTGCTCGTGAACAATGCGGGCGTCGCGGTCATGGGCTCGGTCGAGGACTTGAGCCTGGAGGAGTGGCGACGGGGGATGAGAGTAAACGCCGACAGCGTGTTTCTGGGGTCGAAATACGCCCTTCCCCTCATGCGCGAGAGCCAACCCGGCTCGATCGTCAATCTCTCGTCGATCGCCGGGCTGATCGCGGCGCATAATTTCGCCAGCTACAACGCCTCGAAGGCGGCGGTGTGGCTGCTGACCAAATCGGTGGCGCTGCATTGCGCGCGCAACGGCTGGAACATCCGCAGCAATTCGATCCATCCGACCTTCATCCAGACGCCGATTCTGAAATCCCTGATCGGCGATCGCGACGAGGCGACGGTGCTCGCCAAACTGACGAAGCAGGTGCCCCTCGGCCGACTCGGCGTGCCGCAGGACGTCGCCGACGCGGTGCTCTATCTGGCCTCCGACGAAAGCGGCTTCATGACGGGGGGCCGAGTTGAAGCTGGACGGCGGCATTTCCGCGATGTGACGGAGAAGAGCAAGCCAATGACCACCGAAGCCGCGAGCGATGCGCCGGTGCCGTTCGACGTCCCGGCGCTTCAAGCCTATCTCAGAGCGTCGGTCGCCGGATTCGACGGCCCGCTACGCGTCAGTCGTTTCAGCGGGGGCCAGTCGAACCCGACCTTCCTGCTGAGCGCGGGCGAGATGAAATACGTGCTGCGCAAGAAGCCGGACGGGCCCCTGCTGCCTTCGGCGCACGCGATCGAACGCGAATTTCGCGTGATCTCCGCGTTGCGCGGTAGCGGCGTTCCGACGCCGGATGCGCTCGTCCTTTGCGAGGACGCTTCGGTGATCGGCGCCCCCTTCTATGTGATGGCGCATGTCGAGGGCCGCATCTTCTGGGATCCCACCCTGCCGGATCTGACGCGAAGCGAGCGCACGGCGATCTATGACGACGTGAATCGGGTCATCGCGACGCTGCACGGGCTCGACATCGAACGCCTCGGGCTCGCGGACTTCGGCCGGCCAGGGAATTATCTCGAGCGGCAAATCGCGCGTTGGAGCAAGCAATATCTCGCCTCGCAGACGCAGCCGATCGAGGCGATGCTGCGCCTCATCGACTGGTTGCCGCGGCGACTGCCGCCACCGGGCGCGACGGCGCTGGTCCACGGCGATTTGCGGGTGGACAATATGATCTTCCATCTGGTCGAGCCGCGAATCATAGCGCTGCTCGACTGGGAGCTTTCCACCCTCGGCGACCCGCTCGCCGATTTCGCCTATCACATGCTGACCTGGATCCTGCGCGCGGACGAATTTCGCGGCATGGCCGGAGCCAATCTGGCGGCGCTCGGCATACCCGACGCGCCCGAATATCTGAGACGTTATGCGGAGCGTCGCGGCATCGGCCCCATCGATCCCGTCCTTTGGGAATACCATCTCGTTTACAATCTGTTCCGCCTCGCAGCGATCCTTCAAGGCATCGCGAAGCGCGCGGAAGGCGGCAATGCGGCGGCGGCCAACGCGCACGAGACCGGCGCCCGCGCCCGGTTGATTGCTGAGATTGCATGGCTGCGCGCGGTGGAGCGCCTCGGGGCGACGTAGCGCGGCCGGGGAGATCGCCCCTCAACTTCCCAACTTCGCTGCGCATCGAACGCTTTTGTGGTTCACCAGGGTGTAAATCGACCAGGGGTCTGAACGCCGCGCGCTC
>CAWJIB010000009.1:0-1339158 GCA_963842835.1 uncultured Alphaproteobacteria bacterium
CGCCGGCCGGCCTCTCCGAGAGCTTCACCACAAAATACAGTACGTCCTTGCTCGGCTCGCGCCGATCGCCATCGACGTCCCATTCCGCCGCAAGCTCGCGAACTTCGCTTATCCCCTGAATGAAACTGCCGTCGTCGCGCTCGAGCGGCAGGTCGCCCTCGCGGCTTTGATATTTGAGGAGAGCGCCAAGCCGCGCGCCGCCGGCGGCGTAGCTCGCGAGCTTGACGACCGCCGCCTGCGAGCCCGCCGCGAGCCCGCGTCGAGCCGCGACCGGGCTCCGTGGCCCAGCCTTGGCGCCCGACCTACCCAAATTTGCTCCTAGGCCAAGCGCCAATAGGCTTGGCTTCACCGCATGCGATCTGCGGGTCCGCGCGGCCAGAGCGGCCTCGTCGTCTTCCTTTTCGGCCTCGAGCGCCTCGCGATTGAGCCGGCAATGCAGGTTCCAACTTCGAAACGCCTGATGAACGTCGGTCACGATGCCGCCTCGGCGATCTCCAGCGCCTTCAAGCGCGCGATCATGACGCGGGCCGCAAATCGACACGAACATGGCCTCATGGCTGCGCAGCTGATCCAGCGCC
Source organism: uncultured Alphaproteobacteria bacterium (assembly GCA_963842835.1). Classification (GTDB taxonomy): domain Bacteria; phylum Pseudomonadota; class Alphaproteobacteria; order Rhizobiales; family Beijerinckiaceae; genus Roseiarcus. The sequence goes on from CAWJIB010000009.1 coordinate 579, forward strand.
GCCTGAACGCGCGCCCGGATCGCCTGCGAGTCCGAAATGCGCCCCGCGTTCATGGCCCGAACCACCTGATTGAGATTGACGCCAACCGCTCTCCATTCCGCGATCATGCGCCGAACGTCGCGTGACGACTGACCGTCGAGCGATGGGCCAAAGGCGCCGGCTTCGCGCGCCAGGCGGCGTAGGCCGGCGCTGATCGTGATGCCTCGGTCTCGGCAAAGTTCCGCGAAGCGCGCGTGCTCTTCCGCGTTCATTCTGACGTGAGCGACGACGGCGCGACGGCTGCCCTTTTTCAATTCCGGCCTTCCCGAGTTGATGACGATTCCTGACTAGGCCGGCCCGGCGAGGGCACACGCAAATTTGTATCACAAATTGCCTATCCTGCCATCCCTCTCCCACCCTATATCTTCCATTTTCACGGACGGTTGATGAGACGGAGTCGCTTGAGAAACAAGGTGACTCCGACGTCACTGATGTCACTGCGGCTCGATGGGCACTTGGGGCTCGGGGACATCAAGCGCACGTGCGTCACTGTGGCACAAAATGCATGCCGACGCGGTGCCGCCCATCGCACGAAAGCCTCCCCGTCAAATGGCGCACGGTGAATGTTTGGTTCAAACGACACCGTGCCGCGAATGACGCGAGGAGCAACATGACTCGGATGGCTCGAAGGTCACGGCGTCATCACGGGCGCGGGAGCAACAATGGCGCCGAGGTCACCGATGCGCCGGCGCCCCTCGTACGCAAGAGCCGCCGTGTCGCAAAACACACCGCGACGCAAATCGCGCAGGGGCACGAGCGACACCGCGACTCCGAGGCCTCCGCGTCAAATGCGCCTTGTGTCTTTGTGGGCAACGTGTATCGTGTGATATAGCGTCATATAAAGTCACGCGACAACGGCGCGCATGCGTCGGATGAATTCAAGAAGGAGACGTTTGTGGCGATATTGGCGATCGCGGCCTCGAAGGGCGGAAGCGGCAAGACAACCCTTTGCCTATTGCTGGCGGACGCGTTCGCCCGCGTTGGGATGCCCGTGGCGATCCTCGACGCGGATCCCCAGGCGTCCTCTTTGCAGTGGATGCGACGGTGCGAGGCCGCCGGCGACAAGCCGGCGCTGATCACAGTCGAAGCGGCAGTCGGCGAAATCGCCCTCTCGGAGAAGCTCGACGGCGCCGGCGAGTATGGCGTCGTCATCGTGGACCTTCCCGGCGTTCTGAATCAGGTCGTCGGCGTCGGCGCCAGTCGCGCGGACTTGGTGATCGTGCCGATGCGCATGTCGTTCCACGACGTCACCGAAGCTGTGAAGCTCCTCAAGTGGCTGGAAGCCGTGGTCGGACATGCCGGTCCCGTGAACGCCAGGATCGTCGCGAACGATGTCGATGCGATCGCGCAAAAGACGGTGGCCTTCCGGGAGGCCGCCCGTTTCGCGGTTCAACACGACCTGCCCTTCTTCAACACGGTCTTGCGTTCGCGAAACGTCTTCAAGGCGATGGCTCACCAAAGCGGATCGCTCTCGACAGTTCCGGCCGACTCGGATCAGCTGGAAAAAGCGAAGCGGAATATCGGCGATCTCATGAGCGAGATTCTCCGGATGTTTCCGGGCCAAGATGGGGAGGCGGCCGCGGTCGACGCCGAAGGCCAGAGGGCGGGCGCATGAGCGACGCCGGCATGGGCCCGCTGTTGGCGGGATTCGCCAAACTGAAACCCAAGGCAGGTATCGCTCTCGCGGAATTGGCTGACGCGAGTCATAGGGTCGAACTGAGGCCACCGGAATTGTCGCGCCATCGACCGACGCACGGCCATCGGCCGAACCGCCGACAGCGATCGCGCGACCCGCTGTGAGCGAGCGCGGTGAAGGCCGATCAGCGAAGGAGCCGAGCGCCAAGGCGATGAAGGTCCTTCGCGTGAAGCTGCCGGCGGACCTCTACAAGAAGATTCGCGTCAAGGCGGCTCTCGACGAGACGAGCATCGGCGAGCTCGCCGAGAGGGCTTGGCGAGCGTTTCTCTCGACGTGAGCGAACGGGAAACGTGACGAGCGCCTCGAGGAGATGGACCCGGACGGCGATATGGCCGTCCGAGCGGAAGCTGCGGCGCGGTCCGATCAATCGGCCCAGGGATCGAACTCGTGCACCACTTCGTCGAGGTCGCCGTCGTACTCGCTCGTCGGCATGAAGCCGAAGCCGCCGCCGGCCCTGAATACGATGACGTAGACCATGAGGGTGGTGGCGAGGTTCCAGGCGCGGGCGTGGGCGATGACGAGGGCTTGCGGCATTTTGGGCTCCTGTGCTCTGGCGGGGATCGATCCCGCTCGACAGGCGCCTGAAAGGTCCGGGGCTCGGCCGCGATCACCTCGCAGGCGTAGCCGGAGAGGCCGCACGCATGGCGTAGCGGACCCTTCACGGGTTGATGGCGTGAGGCCGACGTCGGACCAAGGTGGCGCCAATGAGAGCGGGTTGATGACCGCCGGCTCGTGAGCCATGTCGCAAACCCTTCGCCTTCCCTCGGGCCAACGACAAACGAGCCGCCCGAATGAGGACGACACATCGGGGAGCCCGGCGGTTGCTCAATCTCGCGGCGGCGGGTGAACGGATGGAAGGCGGTCGATCCGGGCGTGATCCGAACAGAGCTCCATCAACGAAGTGGCGCGCGCCTGGAATTCTTGGCTGATCGCGGGGCACGTGCCACACGCGCCGTCATCGCCGACCAGATCGCGTCCTCGCCATTGCAATCGCTTGAGGGGGCCGCAATTCGCTCGCTCTTGCGCGCGGGATCGTCACCGCAGGCCGAGACGGCGTCGCCGGCTCGGTGAGCGGCGTCTGGCCGCGCGTAGAGCCCTGCCGGCCGCACGGCCGGACGCGCCCATGGACTCAGCCGAAGTCATTGCCGTCTGCTCAAACGAGACGATAGACCTGCCCGCTGCCGAAATCGCGAACTAGATCTACGCGAGCGCCGTCCCAATGATAGTCGAGATTCCGCCCCTGGATCGGGTTCGAGGCGCGGTCGGGATAGAAAAGCCCTACGCATTCCCCGCCTTCAAAGCGGAGGCTCGGATAGACGAGGCCGTCGGACCCAGCGATCCGAAGCTGAGTTCCGAGGGCTTGGCTCGCCGTATAGTCGTCCGGATCGAGCGCGGCCTGGTGGTTCGGATCGCGGCTTCGCAGGTCATGCAACCGCGCATCAACACCGAGTACAATCTCCCGGAACTGCGATGTCCACCCGGCGGATTCGTTCGTGCGCGCCATGAACTTCGTATGGTGATAGACCGTCTCGAACAGCGCGACCTCGAAGGAATTGCCGGCATAGAGAACGCCGAAAGCGCCCGCGCTGAAACGGCTCGGCCGATCGGCGCTGACATGGGTGAACGGCGCCATGAGGGTGCTGGCGCCGGGCCCCGCTACACGCCTGCCCGCTGGCACGAGATCCAGGTTGCCGATGCTCTCCATCAGCCGCGGATTGGTCTTCTGCTCAGCGGAGATAAGAAGCGGCCAGTCGGCCGGGTCGGCGATATCCTCGAACAAGTCGATCGGAGGATGGATGCTGCGGATGATTCGGACTGCGTCCCGCCAACTGACCTCGGCGACGGGGACAGTGGCGATATCAATCACCAGCCGCCCCGCTCGCTGTCGAGATAGCGGCGAACCCGCATGAGGTCCGTCAGCTCCCCGCCGAGCATCACCTCCAGGGCCGTTCGGCCTCCGAACGCGGAATTCGGCGCCTGGATCCAGGCATAACCCCGTTGCGGTTCGTTGAAGATGATTCTCAGCGCCTTGTGGATGCCCATGAGGTTCGAGAGCCGCGCCTTGGTGTCTCGGTCGATCCGGCCGATCTCGCCCGCTTTCCAGCGGCGATACGATCGAATAGGCAGGTCCAGCAAGGTGGCCGCCTGTTCGTCCGTGACCGACCATAGGCGAAAGAGGTTGAGCGCCGCGCGGAACGTGGCGGCGGCTTCCTCATCGCTGATAGGCGCCGGAGTGAAGTCGCGTGGCGCGGTATCGACGCGGAGCAATGCGGTCATCAGAATCTCCTATTTGGCATAATATAGCAGTTATAATGCCATATGGCAACCTATCATTGCCCGGCAAGGCCTTCTCCGCTGTCGGTGCGCCATGTTTCGTGAACTGGCGCCATCATTCGCGAACTGGCGCCGTAAATCGTGGACTCGATTCACGAACTTGGGGCTGGACCATGCGTAGGTATGGTCCGTGGTCCGCTGAGCTTCTTCGGCCCCCACAGACGACGGCGGCGGCCGCTGCCTGGCCTCGGTCGGCAGTGCTTCTTCAGCAGGTTCGATGCCATATCGAGGCTCAGCTCGATCCCGAACATAGCCTTGGTGTGAGCGACGACGGCGTGGCGGTTCTGGTTGGCGAGGTCGGCGCAGATCCATTGCGCGAGCACTTCGGATTGAGCGGACGTAAGGACGGGTCTCCCAGTCGGGCGTTCGAGCGCCGCTTCGAGCCCATGTTCGATCCCGCAGTCGAGCCAGCGGTAAACGCTCCTCGGCTTGACACGGGCTATCGCGGCCGCCTCCCCAAGGGTCGCTCCGGCCTTGAGTTCGGCAAAGGCAGTCAGCTCACCTGGACGAGCCACGACGCAAGCGCCTCATCCGCCGCCGGCTCGATGTGAACAGGCAACGTCGCCCGCGCCGGAGAAGCCTCGGGCATCGCCAAGACGGCGAACAGATCAGACCGCAACACGCCGACGCTCGGAGGGCCGGATGAAGCCCACATCCTCGATCATGCGTGCCGAGATCGCCTCCGTCCCGGTCTCGACCGCCAACACAGCCGCCCGCACGACGACGGCGATGATCTCGCCGAGCACGCCCTCCGCCGCCGTGAGGATACGGCCGGCCATGACCGGATCGTCGAGGTGCGACGGCTTGCGCAGCGGCAAGGCCGCTTCGAGTGTCGCAAGAAGCCGCCGATATTCCTCGTCGTCCGCCCACAGCGGCAAGGCGAACGGCTCGAACCGATTGGCGAGCTGGTCGTCGCTGCGGATCGCGCGCAACGCCTCGGCCGTGCCGACGCCGACCAGCGGTATTTGCAGCTCATTGCCCAGCCAGCGCAGCAGGTTGAGCAGTCGCCGTTGCTGCATCGTAGTGCCCGACAGCAGGTTGTGCAGCTCGTCGATCACCAGCAGGTGCGTGCCCGTCGCACGCATCATGCGCACCGCCATGTCCTGCTTGGTCGCGATGCGGTCGCGCAGGCCGAACGGCACTCCGAGCCCGTCGAGGACCGCACCGAACAGCCGGCCTTCGTCCGGCCCCGGCGGCATCTGCACCCTCAGCACCGGTAGGACAGCCACGCCGTGCGCCGCTTCGACGGCGGTGATGGGCGGATGCACCCGCCGGAACTTCTCTACGATCATGGTCTTGCCGTTGTTCGTCGGGCCGACCAACAGCAGGTTCGGCATCCGCATCCGCTTCGGGAACGTCAGCAGGTCCTCCATAGCCGCCAACGCGGTGTCCGCCCGTGCATAGGCGATCCAGCGATCTGTGCGGATGCGCCGGATGCGCGCCTCTGCGGTTTCCTCGACCATCGGCCGGACCGAGGGGTGGAGGTGCGGGTAGTCCCCGCTCACGACCATTCCTCGAATGGGAAGATGCGCTCCTCCAGCGAGCCGTCGGTCTCACGTCGCGGCGGCTCGCTCCGGTCGGGGACGAACGTGGGTTCGGCTGCACCGCCGGCCACGACCCGCAGGCGGCGCTCCCGCTGCCGGCGGGCTGTCTTCGTCGTGCGCGCCGCATCGTCGGCAATGGTACGCATCGCCTCGATCGTGCGGAAGATCGCCGCTTCGTCGACCATGGCGCGCCCGTCTTCGCGCAGACGCTTCAACGCCAGGCGATGCTCCCACAGGCTGATCGGCGGCCGCCGCAGGTCGCGGTAGGCCAGATCGTAATAGGTTCCGTCCGGGCCGAGCAGGTAGATGCGGCTGAGGTCGCGCGGATCGTAACGGACGATCATCGGCTCGGGATGGCCGATCCAGGTGCTGAGCACGTCGGCCCAATAAGCGATGGAGTGCAGCGCCACACCGTCGCGGCGGAGCCGCCGCCGCTCGATCGGCAGAAAGTCGATCAGGAACCGCCGAGGATCGGGGACGGCGACCGGCTCGCCACGCCCGAGCGTGGCGTCGTCGCCGGCAATGCCGCGCTGCCAGGCCACCAACGGCGTCATGCCGATGCCGCGATGCAGCTCGCGGTGATAGACGCCGGCGATGGCGTGGCCCAGCCAGCGCTCCACCTCATCGAGCGTCATCGCCGCCGTCGCGTCGGGGTTCAGGTCACCCTTCTCCTGGACGTTGGAGAAGGTCGTGCCCGGCAGCAGATGGACCTTACCCATCACTGTGCCGATCAGCCGCTCGATATGTCCGCCATAATGGGGCGTTCGCACCGGCCGATGGTCGACGGCGATGCCGTACTGCTCGCAACCCCGCTTCAGCGCCTCGGAGCGGAACTCCTTGGCGTTGTCGAGGTGCAGGCGCTCGGGGATGCCGCGGACCGGCCACTCCACGTCGATGTCTCGCTCGGCCAGCCAGCTATCCTTGACGAGCGCAGAATGGCTGAGGCAGAGCGCCACGGATGTCGCCGACGGCGGTTCCAGCGACAGGTGGAAGCCGGCGACACAGCGCGTGCAGACGTCGATCGCCAGCGTCAGCCACGGGCGCTGGATCGGCGCCCGGGTCGTGCTATCGACCACGATCACATCGACCAGGGTATGATCTATCTGGATCAGCGAGAGCGGCCAGCGGGCCTCCAGCGATCCGACTACAGGGACGTATCGGTCGCGCGCCGCCTTACGACCTTCCCGCTTGGCGACCACCTCCCGACTCGGACGCGCCCGAAGCCGTGCGGTGACGCCCTTGCGGCCGGGCGGCGTCAGACCACGCGCCGCACATTGACGCCGCACTTCGGCAACCAGATCGACGATCTTCGGTCGCTGGCGCGTCAGATAGACAGCGTCGATCGCCTCACGGATCAGCTCCTCCACCTCCTCACCGAGCTTGGAGTAACCAAACTCCCGACCGCGCTTGCGCGGCAGCAAACTAGTCAGTCGCGGATCAGCGATGTAGCGGCGCACAAGCGCGTAAACGTGCGTTGGCCCGCAGCCCAACGTCGCTGCGCCGGCCTCGACATCGGCCCGTGTCCGCGCCGGATTTTCCGCCAGCCGACGGATCACCGACAGACATCGACGGGCTTCGTCCCAAGCGGCTGCATCAACCATCGAGAGTTCGGGCGCGCTCATGGCGCCGTCACCCGCGTGTCGGCGGCGATCGGCATCGTGAAATCGACGACAAGCGCGCCGCGTGCAATCAGCCGCCAGACCACGGCGAGGCCCGCTTCGCGCGATACCGGCAGCGCATCGACCAAGTGGCCGAAGCAGGTCGCATAGGCGCGCGCATATGCGACCGTCCGTTCGGCCAGCACCGGGTCGACCGGCGCGCTTCTGAGAGGCAGCAACCGCTTCGCAGCTTCCAGCCGCGGGCCGCGAATGCCGCGCTCCGTAGCGATCCTGAATCGCGCACCGTTGCTGCACGCCCAAATCCGCGCGGACGCAAAGGCTGGGCGGAAGCGGCTCCATCCAGCCCGCAGATCAGCACGGTATTTAATCTCAACGATATCGGAGCGGCCGTCGCTCCAGTCGACGCGAAAGTCCGGCGTATATCGGCGCTGCCTGCCTTCATCCTCGAAGCGGATCGTCACCGGCTGCGCCGTCACAACGGCGCCCGCATCCACGAAGCTCGCGAGCGTCACGAAGTCCCGCTCGAGCGCGCTCTCATGCTCCGCCAACCCCGTCGCGAGGGCCTGGAACCCGGTCACATGCGACCGGCGGCTGAGCGGAATGCGCCTCAAATCGCCCTCCACACGGAATGCGACTCAGTACGCAAACATCGCACATTTTGGGGTCAGTTCACAGACATGGAACAAGATGTATGGCTACAAGACCTTGCTCGGACTCAGTTTCCGCTCCGCACCAATTCACGAAAGACGGCGCACCGACATCCGCCCCTTTGCAATCGAGAGCGTCGATCTTTCGCACGTCGCCTTGCAACCCAAAATTCGGCGCGGTTGACCACAGGCCCTGCGGCCCCTACGGCGCTATGTGGGAGCGCGGGGCCTTCGGGCCTGCTGCGCTTCGCTCCGGTCGCGCTGCCCGCGCGACTGGACAACCGCAACGTTTCTCAGGGTGCGCGAACCATGGTCGACACCGCCGCGCCCTTCCCGGATAAAATCAAACGCTTGGCGCCCAAATCATAGGGCCGCTACGGGGTGGAAACCGGGGGCAGAAAACTCAGCCTTTCGACGGCTAAATTGCGCCCATTACGGCCGGCCATGACCAATCACGTGGTTCTCGAAAGCGGACCCCACACCGGCGAGGCGCTTTGGGCGAGCACGGGTGGATTCCGGCCGGTGACGATGAAAGTATTATAGGCCGGGATCGTTCACATGGGGAGGCGCCGGTCAAGGAGTGAGATTCAGTCGCGCATGAATAAGGCTCCTATAGTTGTTTCGGCATCCAAAGGTCTGAGCCCGATTACACGACCTGGTCGTTCCCGCACCAGATCAACCTCACATTCGGTTGCCGTTCGTAACGGCTGCACCAATATCCCGCTTGCGGCGGATGGGGCTCAGAAGGGCGAAACCACTCTTGTTAGCGGCTTTTCAGGCCATGGATATCGACGGTTCGCCCACCTGGATCCGCCAGGACTGATCAGAACGGAAGATTTCTCGTCCGGCCGGGACGGCCAAACGAGAGTCTTCCAGCTTCGCGCAGACCAAGAATCCGAAGGCGGCTCAGCTGCGTGCCAACATCTGCCGTCGGGCCGGCGAGTGCGGCAAAGCGCCGCGCCCCGCTTGGCTCGGACGGCGAAACGAATCGGTCACGCTGGAGTACGCTGAGGCCTTAGCGTGGTCGAATCGGTGTGACGGTTAGGGGATCCCCAGAACGGCTGCTGGGAAGAACAAAGTGCGAGCAAAGCGTGTGGCCATGTTGAGGGGGCGGGTCGCATGAGAACATCTCTTGCGTCGTTTCAGCATAGACCTGGATTTGTCGCCGCTTGCTTCTTGTGTTCTCTGTTCGCCGCGTCGTTCCTGACCGTCGGTGCGGCCGAAGCGCAAGAGGGCTTTGCCGGCTGGCCAGCGGGGGGCAACGGGTCGTTCCCGTCGTCCGCCCAAAAACCGGTCGACCCGCCGCCGAGCGCGCCGCGATGGACGTTCTCGGCCGAGACGATCGTCTTGGGCCGTACGGGCGGCGCCAATCAACCGCTTGTCGGCCTCCTGCCGGGCGGCATGCAGTTCGCCGACACGGCGAGCGCCGCCGCCTCAGCCGCCGGAGCGTTCAACAGCAACCAGTTTTGGCAAGGCTTCTCCGCCGGACCGAAAGTCAGCGTGACCTATCACGGCAAGTCCGGCTACGGCGCGGAGTTCTCTTATTTCAACATCTTCACCCAGAGCGCGACAAAGACGGTCGGCCCCACCGGCCCCACCAATACGGCGGACTGGCTGGTCATGTACGCCCCCGGCTCGTTCTGGCAGACCCAGGATTTCCCATACCAAGGCATGGCCTGGAAAGACGCCACGAACCTTTACAACGCCGAGGCCAACGGACGGCTGGATCTTTCCCCTCGGGTGACTGTGCTGGGAGGATTGCGGTGGCTCCAGCTCAACGACACGCTTGTCGGTTGGCTGACTCCGGCGGACCGCAACGCGCCCGGCTGGAAAGCGGACTGCCTCATGGGGCTTCCGCCTTCGCCTTCCTGCACGCTTTCTGGCGTCAGCTGGCCTGATGCGGCGTCGACCTACCCGCCGTTCTGGACGGCGAAGACGCAAAACAACCTCTACGGCGCCCAAATCGGCGTTGACGCCAAGCTGCTGGGGCTTGGGCGGATTTCGATCGATGGACTGATCAAGGCAGGCCTGTTCGACAACAACGCCACGCAGTCGGCCTTGGTCAGCATGGAGAAGAAGCTGTACCCAACGCAAGCCACGACCAATCGCCCCGCTTTCGTCGGCGAAGCCGAATTGCAGTTGAAATACCAGCTGGCCAAGGGGCTTGCGTTCAAGCTCGGTTACGAAGCGCTGTGGCTCGACGGCGTCGCTTTGGCGCCCGGACAGATTCGGGAGACCTACACAACTTCGCCCTCTCTAGCTTCTCCATCGACTCCGGTGACCGCGCGCGCGCTCGGGGTCAACACCGGCTCAAACGTGCTCTTCCAGGGCGCCACGGCCGGGCTCGAGGTTTCGTTCTAGCGTCGCCGCGTTGCAAACACCGGGGGCGTTTCAATGCCAGCTCGCGCAAAATCGCTTGCCTTCGCGCGGGTGGCCGCCGGGCTTATCCGTTTGGGCCTTGCGCCGCCGCCGCGCCGCCTGTGGTGGGCGATCCTGTTCGTCGCGCTGACGGCGCCGGGCACGGCGCTCGCCCAGACCGCGCAGTGCGCGCCGACGACGCAGCCGGCGACCCTATGCTCCAGCCAGGTCAATCTGCTGTCGCCGTTCGCCTCGCTCTTGAGCTCGCCTGCGGGCCTCGCCGTGCTCGAGGCCAACATGCAAACGGAAGAAGCGATCTACGCCGGCGCGAGCGCCGCGCGCAGGACGCTCGCTGCGGAAAACGCGCTCATCGTCTACGCCCCGCAAAGCATTCTGATCGGCGCGTTCCCCAACAATCCCAATTTCTATTTCAGCCCGGCCGGGATCCCGACCGCGCCAACTCTCCCGACGCCGGTCACCGCCGCGGTGACGTCCGTGACCAACAACATGGCGACCGGCGCCACGACTGGCGACCTGAAGAACTACTTCGGCCAGATCGACGTCTACGGCGTCGCGTACAACGCCACGACGGCCGACCCCAACGGCGATCCGCGGCCATTTCAGACGTCGAGCGCGATCGCCAACAATCCATTCACGGCGGCCAACTCCTCGCTCATCGCTTATCAGATTCAGCAGACGAACGACGGCTACCAGCAGAACTGGCAGAGCTATGTCCAGTCCCCTTCCTTTCCGAGCGGACATTCGGCGATCGGAAACGTCAATGCGATCGAATTCGCCATCCTGGCGCCCGGATACTTTCAGCAATTCTTGCAGTCCGGGGTGGACTTCGGCTACAGCCGCAACGTCTTCGCCGCGCATTATCCGCTCGACGTGATCGGCGGGCGGATTCTGGCCACCTATGTGACCGCGGAAACACTGGCCGGCGACAATCCGCTGTACCAGACTTCGGGCTTCAATCAGGCCAATCTCGCGTCGCTCAGCGGGAGCATGCAGGGCTATCTTGCGACGCAGGCCGGTCTCGGCGACGGCGGCGCGTCGCCCTATGCGGCGGCGTGCGCCAATCTCGCCGGCTGCCTCGGCAACGGGACGATCCCCACAGCGGCGGCCTACACGCAGGCGGTGCAGAACTACGCCTATTACTTGACCTACGATCTTCCCGCGGTCGGCCCGACGAATTTGGCGCCGGTCGTGCCGGCCGACGCGTATGTGCTGATCGAGACGCGCTTTCCATATCTCAGCGTCGCCCAGCTCGACGATATTCTCGCCACCACTGAACTGCCGTCGGGCGGAGCGCTCGACAACGGCTCCGGCTGGGCCCGCCTCAATCTCTACGCCGCCGCTGGCGGCTACGGCGCCTTTCCCAGCAACGTCACAGTCAACATGATCGGCACAGCCGGCGGCTTCAACGCCTTCGACGTCTGGAGCAACAACATAAGCGGTCCCGGCGGCCTGACCCTGCAAGGCTCCGGAACCCTGGTGCTGGCCGGCGACGACACGTTCACCGGCGGCGTCAAGGTGCAAGGGGGCGCGCTCGGCGTCACCGGCAGTCTGCTCGGCCCGCTGTCGGTCTCGCCCGGCGCCACCTTCGTGCTCGGCAGCACTGGCGTGTTCACCGGCGTCCTGACCAACGACGGCAGCGTAGACAACGAGGGCGTCATGACCGGGACCTTCTCCGGTTCAGGGGCATCCGCCAATTCCGGCTTTCTCTCTGGCGTCGGCGGTTTCGGTTCGCTCGATCTGCTCCCCAGATCGACGATCGCGCTCGGAAATTCGATCGGCGCGATCCAGGTCGCGGGCGACCTGACCGTCGCGGCAGGCGCCACGTATCAGGCGAAGGTCGCCGGAAACAGCGCCGACCAGATCGAGGTCGGCGGGACCGCGAAGCTGTCGGGCGGCGCGGTCGCCGCGAGCGTGCTCGGCGCCAGCGCGGAGCTCGGCCACGCCTACCCGATCCTTGTCGCGACCGGCGGCGTCAACGGCGCGTTCGCCAACGCCAGCGCCGACAATCTGCCTTTTATCCAACCCTCGCTGAGCTACGACGCGAATGACGTGTTCCTCACGCTGACGCGCAACGGCGTCTCCTACGCCAGCGTGGCGACCACACCCAATCAAGCGGCGGTGGCCAATGCCATTTCCGCCGGGCCGGCGGGGAGCGGTCTGGACACTGCGCTGAACGTCCAATCCGCAGCGGGCGCCGAGCGCGCCTTCGACGCGATGTCGGGCGAAGTCTACGCCAGCGCGCAGACGGCGATGCTCAACGACAGTTTTTTCGTGCGCGAGACGCTGCTGGGGCGGATGCGGCAGGCCTCATTCGCCGGCGTCGACGGACCGACGGCGGCGCTCGCGTCCGGCGGCCCGACGACGATGGCCTACGCGGACGACCTCGGCTCGTCGCCCGCGGCGTCCGCTCTGACTAATGCAGGAGGCGGAAGGCTGACAATTTCGCCCGGGCCCCCGCCGGCAGCCGTTCCGGCGACGTATTCGTGGATCCAGGCGATCGATTCCTGGGGCCGGTTCGGCGGCGACGGCGACGCCGCCACGGCGAGCCGCTCGCTCGGCGGCTTCTTCGCCGGCGTCGACCATCGCTTCGACTCCAACTGGCTGGCCGGCGTCGCGGGCGGCTATACCGACTCCTCCGTCAGCGTCAGCGACCGCGGCAGCACGGCCGACATCGGCGCCGCGCATCTGGCCGGCTACGTGTCAGCCAGTTTCGGTCCTTGGAGCCTGCGCTCAGCTGCGTCGGCGAGCTTCAGCGCCCTCGACGCCACGCGCTCGCTCGCGTTTCCCGGCTTCGTCGAGACGGCGTCCGCCCGCTACGACGCGGTCACGACGCAAGTCTTCAGCGAGGCGAGCTATAGCATGACGCTCGGCAAGATCGCCGCCGAACCGTTCGGCGGGCTCGCCTTCGCGCATCTCAACGTCGGCGGCTTCGCCGAGAACGGCGGCGTCGCCGCGCTCAGCGGATCAGCGAACCATGTCGACATCGGCTATTCCACGCTGGGCGGCAGGGCCACCGTCGAATATCTCCTGGCCAACGGCATGGCGCTGACGCCGCGCGTCTCGGTCGCTTGGCAGCACGCTTTCGGCTTGCTCACGCCCACGGAAACGCTCACGTTCCAGAGCACGGGCGAGACCTTCGCGATCGCAGGCCTGCCGATCGCGCGCGACACGGCCCTTTTCGAGGGCGGGCTCGATCTGCGCCTCGGTCCGCGGGCCGAGGTCGGACTGTCCTATTCCGGCCAATACGGCGACCGCGTCATGAGCAACTCGATCAAGGGAAACTTGACTTGGCTGTTCTGACGCGGACGGGCTCGAGCCCCGCGGCGACAAAGCGTCCTCTTCTGGGATTGGGGCGCCGGATGTCCGCCGCTCTCACTTCATCTCGTATGGATAGATGACCTTCCAGTCGTTCTTCATGTCGACGACCGTCCACCCCTTCGCCTGCGCCGTCGTCGAGCGCCTTGTCCAGCCGGCCGATCGGGGATTGCCGGTCGTAGGCCCATTCGCGGGCGGCGTCGGTGTGATGCACCAGGAGGGCGAAACGCGCGCCCCGCCCGGCCGTCGTCCACTGGAGCATCTGCAGGTCGCCGTCGGAGTTGCCGAACGCGGCGATGGGGCGGCGGCCGATATGCGAGCTGATGGCCACGGGTTTGCCGGCGGCGTCGTTGACGAAGTCGATCTGAGGCAGGCGCGTCAGCACCGGCACGTCGCCGCGCAATTCGAACTTGGTCTTGACGCTGCTGCCGACCACCTGCTCCGGCGGAACGCCGTAGATCTGCTCGGACCAGGCGCGAATGAATTCGATCTCGCCGCCAGATACGATGAAGGTCTTGAAACCGTTCGCCCGAAGGTAGGCGAGCAGTTCCAACATCGGCTGATAGACCATCTCGGTGTAGAGTCGTCCAGTCTTCGGATGCCTGGCGTTGGCGATCCAGTCACGGACGATCTGGTCGAATTCCTCGGTGGTCATCCCGGCATGGGTGACGGCAAGGATTCGCGCGACGGCGGGTTCGCCGCCGGCCAGCGCGCCTTTCAGATCGCCGTTCGAGCAGCCGCCGCAAACGGCTGCTTGGTCTTCCACTCGGGGTGTTGCGGGGCGAGCGCCCGCAAGCGGTCGAGCGCGAAGATGTACTCGAAATACAGCGGCTGCTCGGACCACAACGTGCCGTCATTGTCGAAGGTGGCGACTCGCTCGGCGACGGGGACGAAGTCCGGCGATCCGTCCTTCGTCACCTTCTCGACGAACGCTTCGATGGCCTTCTTGGCGCCGGTGTCGTTCCAGGACGGCAGCGGATCGGCGGCGAAGGCCGCATTCGCCAGCAACAGCAGGGCGAGCAGACTTTTGAAGAACAGCGTCCTCACGGCGGGAATCCTTCTTGAATGCAGATCGCCGACAATAAACGTTGGGCGTTTCTGGATTGACAACGAATTGACGGGGGAAGCGACGAGGGACCTGGAACGAGTTCCGGCGCGACGATAAGTCGCGCCTGAATCTCTTCAGCGCTCGTCGCCAATTTCCTGGCGGAGGGCCTCTTCCCTTGCGCGTTATCGGTTCGAAAATTCTTCACGGCTATGGTTGGCCGCGCAACGGTCGACGGGCCGGCTGCACCGCTGACCACCAAAGGACGAGTCATGACGACGATCTCACGGCGCCGTTTCGGCGCGGGCGCGAGCGCCCTGGCGATTTCTGCTTTTGCAATCGGCCGGGCCGGCGCCGTGGCTTCTTCTCGGCCCTGCGCTCTATCGACAATCCCCAACGTCATGACGACGCGCCAGAGGACGGTGCTGCCGAATCCGAAACCTTCGGTGAAGATCCGTCCGGACGAGGTCGAAAAATACGCCCCGAACGGCTATGGCGCCTGGCGCTACGGCCCGGGCCTCGATTACGAGAAGCGGCTCGATCTGGCGCCGGCTTCCTACACCGGGGCCTCGGTCAAGAGGACGGCGCGCCTCCTGCGCTTCTTTACCATCAGCGATATCCATATCTGCGACAAGGAGTCGCCTTCGTCGGCTATCTACCTCGGGCTCAAGGACGGCGTGATGCCGGGATATTCGCCGGTCATGCTGGGAACGACGCAGGTGCTCGACGCCGCCGTGCGAACGATCAACGCCATCCATGAACAGCGCCCGATCGACTTCGGCGTCTCTCTCGGCGACGCCTGCAACAACACGCAGCACAATGAATTGAGATGGTACATTGACGTGCTCGATGGCAAGACCATCACCCCAAGCTCCGGCGCTCACGCCGGCGCCGCGGCCATCGACTATCAGAAGCCTTACAAAGCGGCGGGGCTCGACAAGTCGATCAAGTGGTACCAGGCCATCGGCAACCACGATCAGTTCTGGATGGGGACGAACCCAGTCAACGATTACCTGCGGCCGACTTATGTCGGCGAAGAGATCCTCAAGCTCGGCGACATCTTCACTGACCCCGACGGAATCAACCACCGCGACTATTACATGGGCGCGCTCGATGGCGCGACGCCGCACGGCGCGATCATCGGCGCAGGACCGGTCGACAATTTCGCGAACCCGCCAAAAGTCGTCGCCGACGCGAGCCGCCGTTCGCTCAGGCGGAAGGAATGGATGAACGAATTCTTCAATACGATGTCGCAGCCGGTCGGCCACGGATTCTCCCAGGCCAATGTCGACAGCGAATTTGCCTGCTACAGTTTTGCGCCGAAGGCGAACCTGCCGCTCAAGGTCATCGTGCTCGACAACACCCAGAAAGATGAGGACCCCAACCCGGCCTTTTCCGAGACCAGCTCTCCCGGTTACGGGCACGGCTCGCTCGACAAGGCCCGCTATGACTGGCTCGTCAAGGAGCTCGACGACGGACAGGCGAATGGTCAGCTCATGATCGTCGCCGCGCACGTGCCGATCGGCGTCGAGCCGGCGAGGTCCTACGTCGGCTGGAGCTCCACCGCCTACGTGTCCGAGCCGAAACTGTTCGCCAAGCTGCACGAATATCCAAATCTCGTCCTGTGGATCGCCGGGCATCGCCACTTGAATTGCGTAACCGCGTTCAAATCGCCCGACCCTGCCCGTCCCGAGCTCGGATTCTGGCAGGTCGAGACCTCTTCGTTGCGCGACTTTCCCCAGCAGTTCCGCATGTTCGAAATCGTCCGCAACAGCGACGACACGATTTCCATCTTCACGACCGATGTCGATCCGGCGGTGAAGAGCGGATCGCCTGCGGCGCAGTCGCGTTCCTACGCCGTCGCAATCGAACAGATGTACTCACCCGACAAACAGAGTCCGCATCAATTGCCGCTGCGGCCGACCGGCTCGTACAACGCCGAACTGGTCAAGCCTTTGAGCGTCGCCATGCAGGCGAAACTTCGAACCTACGACGCGCGCTCGGCGACCTGACGTAAATTGAGAGGCGGCGCGATGCCGTGCAGGAGCGAATGTCGGCTTGGCCATTTCGACTGCCGTAAGCCGCCATTCCGCTCGCGGCCAAGACGGGTCACGGATGGCCAATCAGGCGGTGTCGTGCGGCGCACCGGCCGCTCCAAATGTAGTGGGTGTATGTCCTAACCGGACAAGCATAGTCCCAAGCGAGAGCTGCTCCAACCAGGACGTGCGTTCCCAGCGGCATTGCGGAACTGCTGGTTGTGGATGTGTTGGCGGAGTTTGCCGGCTGCGAATGGCGCCTCACGAAGAGGGTGCTCGCGATCGAGCGGCGGGATGACCGGCTTGGAGCCCCGCGCGGGCGTGGCCCGGATCGGCGTCATGCGCGATTCGGACTGAAATGCGACTTTGAGAATATGCGGGACTACGTTTCTGCGGATGCGCGGGTTTGCGCCTTCGTAGAGTTGGGGCGGCGCTCACGCGCCGCCTTTGCCGAACTTCCAGACGGGGATGCCGAGCATCCTGGCTTTGTCGGCGAGGTTCTCCTGAATGCCGGTGCCGGGGAACACTATGACCCCGATCGGCAGGATTTCGAGCATCCGGTCGTTGCGTTTGAACGGCGCGGCCTTGGCGTGCCTCGTCGGCGAGGTTGTCCTGGATGCCGGTGCCGGGGAAGACGATGACGCCGATCGGCAGCACGTCGAGCATCTGGTCGTTGCGCTTGAACGGCGCGGCCTTGGCGTGCTTGGTCCAGTCGGGCTTGAAGGCGATCTGCGGCACCTTGCGGTTGTCGGCCCAGCTGGCGGCGATCCGTTCGGCGCCCTTCGGGCGAGCCGCCGTGCAGCAGCACCATGTCGGGATGCTTGGCGTGGACCTTGTCGAGCCTGTCCCAGATCAGGCGATGGTCGTTGAAGTCGAGCCCGCCGGTGAAGGCGATCTTCGGGCCCGGCGGGCAGCAGCACCTCGGTTTCGGCCCGGCGCTTGGCGGCGAGGAAGTCGCGGCTGTCGATCATGGCCGAGGTCAGCGTGCGGTGGTTGACCTTCGAGCCTGAGCGCGGCCGCCAGGCCGAGCCGGTGTGGCGCTCGAATTGTTCGGCGGCCTGGTCGCGGAAGAATTCCATGCTGTTGCGGCGCTCGATCAGCGTCTGTCCTTCGGCGGTGAGGCGCTCCAGTTCGACCGAGCGGATTTCGGAGCCGTCCTGTTCGCTTCTGGCTGCGCTGCTGCGCCTGCTCGTTGTCGTCGAGTTCGCGCTCGATCCGGCCGACGGCGCGGTGGAAGAGGTTGACGGTCGACCAGAGCAGATCTTCGAGGTCGGGTTCGAGGCGGGTGTCGGCCAAGGTGGCGACGAGGGCGTCGAAGATGTCGGCGACGGCGCCGGCGACGGTCTGGGCTTCGGGCAGCGGCCTCGGGTCGGGTTCGTCCTGGAAGGGGCGATAGCCGTAGAGCTGGAGTTCGGCGAGGACGTGATCGGTCGGGGATGAGGCGTGCGGCGGCTCGTAGCGGTGTCGTCGTGGTCGGTCGTCATGGTGCTTTCCTTCGTCGGATCGGCCGCGCCCATCGCGGCCTTCGTGGCGACGAAAGGCGGCGGGCGGACCGGACCTGCACCCGGAGCGAAGCGGAGGGCCGAAGCGAAGCGGAGGATGGCGGGGGCCGGCTATTTTGCTTCGCGATGCAAAGGCGGGCTCGCCCGCCGACGGAAAATAGTCGGCCGCCGCCATTGCCGGGCCGGGCCGTTTGCCGCACCGATCGCCCTCTCAGAAGGCCGTGGGCGCGGTCCTCTCCGACGATCGCGGGAAGCGCCGCAATCCGACACGATGCGAGACCGGCGCCGCCGCCGATCCCGTCATCCCGTTCCGGCTCATGCCGCCAACTCCATGAAGCGCGCGACGTCCTGCGGCGCGAGCTGAACCCGGATGGCCGCCCGAAGCGCGTCGATGCCGAGCGTGCCGAAGATCTTCGTTGAAGTCGCCGAGCTGCGGCGACAGCGGGATCGCCTCGATCCCGGCCTCGCTGCGCCCGGTCGATCAAGCGTCGCCATCGCGCCGTCGCCCGCCGGATCGTCGTCGCGGGCGATGTAGAGCCGGCGCAGCGTGTGCCGGGAACAGGATGGCGGCGAGATGCGCGGCCGAGAGCGCCGCCGCCATCGGCATGGTCGGGCAGGACGCATCGCAGCGACAGCATGGTTTCGATGCCTTCGCCGGCCGCCATGACGTCGTCCGCCACGCCGAAGCGGACGGCGTGGCCGAGGAGATCGCCCATCGCCCGCCGCGGCGTGTCGATCGGCGCCTTGTCGTCGCCGGACGGGTCGAGCCAGGTGCGATGCGCGCCGGTGATCTTGCCGTCGAGATCGGTGACGGCGGCGATCATCGCCGGCCAGGTCTCGGTCGGCGACCATGGTCGTCCGGGCGATAGTAGCAGCGCGGATGAAAGCGCAGGCTTCCGGTTCCGTGCAAAGCCGTAATGCCGCGATCTGCGCAGATACGTTTCCGCGAGCGTGCCCGCAATCGGCTGCGACATGGCGAAGAGCCGCCGTGCCGCTTCCGGCGATCCGGCTGGCGCCGGCGCCGATCGCTGCGTCGCGATCGTCGGCTCCGGCTCCGGTCGCGGCAGGCTGAGGAAGCGCCGCGCCTCGTCGGCGACGTCGCGGAAGTCGGCGAGGCCGCGGCTCTCGCGGATGACGTCGAGGAGATCGCCATGCTCGCCGGTCGCGGCGTCGGTCCATTTGCCGGCTGCGCCTTTGCCGGACTCCGGCCCCTTCAGCCGAACGAACAGGGAGCGGCCCGGCGTGTTGCGGACGTCGCCGACCAGCCAGTAGCGGCCCTCGCGGCGGCCGTTGGAGAGATAATGGCGGCACACCGCCTCGGCATCGCGCGCGAGGCGGCGCGCCAGTTCGGCAGGCGTCGCGGCGGCCATCACGCCGCCTCCCGGTCGGCGACGCGCTCGAGCGGATAGCGCTCGAGCACCTTCGCCAGGACGCCGGCGCCGCTGGCGTCGGTCGGCACGAACATGCGCAGCTTCCAGGAGATGATCTCGTGGAAGAGGCCATAGGCGCGCAGCCGCTCGCGCATCGCGTCGGTGAAGCCGGACAGCTCGATGCGGTTGGCGCCCATGACGCGGACGCGGCGAAGCTGCAGGCCCTCGGCGAGATCGAGGATGGTCCTGCCGTCGATCAGCGCGCGCGAAGGCGTCGTCGGGCGTCAGCGCGGGCGCGCCGGTCGCGAGCGCGTCGGCGGCCCAGGCGGGCGAGACCCGGCGGCCGATGATGCGCTCGCCGTCATCGGTCTGGAGCCGATAGACCCGCGTCAATTCGTTCGGCAGGCGCTTCCAGATCGGCAGCAGCAGGCCGGCGACGATGTGGATCGTGCTGTCGGTGAACTCCGGCACGTCGGCGAGCTCGCGCCTGCCAGGCGGCGGCGAAGGCTTCGCGGTCGGCCTCCTGCCAATGGCGTCTCCGCCATCGTCTTCAGCGGGACGCTGTGGCGCTTCCATCGGCCGGATCAGCCGCACGCGGCGTTCGATCTCGCCGTCGTCGAGCATGAGGCTCGGCGCCGGCACCTGCACGGCGGCGCGGCCGGAGCTGCGCATTGACCAGCAGCACGCGCGCGCGGATCGGCGAGACGATGCCAGGGCCTCGTCGAGCGTCAGCGGCCGGTTGCGCTCGCGCTGCGGCGATGGTGAGCAGCCGCGTCTCCGCGCCGGTCGCCGGGATGGGTGTAGATCGTGCGGCGGTCGGTGACGATGAAGCTTTCGGCGCGTCAGCGTCTCCAGCCCGACGTCATAGGCGCCGGACGGCGATCGCGCCCTCGATGCTGGCGGTCAGCAATTGCTCGAACGCGGTGAACAGCATGTTCTGCAGATCGATGGTCAGCGCCAGCAGGCGGTTGAGGAAGGTCGTGATCGGCGGCAGCTCGTCCTTGATGCCGTTCGCGTCGGTCAGCTTCAGGCCGGTCGCGTCCTCGAAGCGTCTCGAGCGAGCAGCCTTCGACCTTGCCGCGTGACGAGCAGCAGATAGAGCTGGCGCAGCGCGTCGCGCGCATAGGGGCTTTCGAGATTGTCCTCGGCGCGGAACAGGCCCTGGCCGCCGGTCTGGCGCTGGCCGCTGGTGATGGCGCCGAGCGTGTCGAGGCGGCGCGCGATGGTGCGAGAGGAAGCGCTTCTCGGCCTTCACATCGGTCGCGATCGGCCGGAACAGCGGCGGCTGCGCCTGGTTGGTGCGGTTGGTGCGGCCGAGGCCCTGAATGGCGGCGTCGGCCTTCCAGCCCGGCTTCCAGGAGATAATGGACGCGCAGCCGCCGGTTCTTCGCGCCGACAGATCGGCGTGATAGCGTGCGGCCGGTGCCGCCGGCGTCGGAGAAGACGAGGATGCGCTTCTCGTCATCCATGAAGGCCTGCGGTCTCGGCGAGATTGGCGGAGCCGGCGCGGTTCTCGACGACGAGGCGATCGGCGCCGTCCGCCCGTCTTGCGGACGATGCGGCGCGAGCGGCCCGTGACCTCGGCGACCATGTCGGTGCCGAAGCGCTGCACGATCTGGTCGAGCGCGCCGGGAACGGGCGGCAGCGAGGCGAGCTGCTCGATCAGGCGGTCGCGGCGGGCGACGGCCTCGCGGCACTGCGACCGGCTGGCCGTCGCGATAGACCGGCCGCGAGGAGAGATTGCCCTCGCTGTCGGTGAAGGGCTCGTAGAGCTGCACCGGGAAGGAATGCGCGAGATAGTCGAGGACGTATTCCCGCGGCGTGATGTCGACCTGGACGTCGCTCCATTCTTCGGTCGGGATCTCGGCGAGCCGGCGTTCCATCAGCGCCTCGCCGGTCGAGACGATCTGGACGACGGCGGCATGGCCCGCCGTCGAGATCGCGCTCGATCGAGCGCGATCAGCGTCGGCGTCTTCATCGCCGTGATGAGATGATTGAAGAAGCGCTGCTTGGCGCTCTCGAAGGCCGAGCGCGCGGCGGACTTGGCCTGCGCGTTCAGCGTGCCGGTCTGCGCCGGTGATGTTGGCGGCCTCCATCGCCGCGTCGAGATTGTTGTGGATGATCGAGAACGCCCCGGCATAGGCGTCGTAGATGCGGATCTGCTCGTCGGTGAGCTGGTGCTCGACCAGCTCGTATTCGACGCCTTCGTAGGAGAGCGAGCGCGCGGCATAGAGGCCGAGCGCCTTGCAGGTCGCGCGCCAGCACTTCCATGGCGGCGACGCCGCCGGCCTCGATCGCCTCGACGAATTCGGCGCGCGTGGCGAACGGGAAATCCTCGCCGCCCCAGAGGCCGAGCCGCTGGGCATAGGCGAGATTGTGGACGGTGGTGGCGCCGGTCGCGGAGACATAGACGACGCGCGCGTTCGGCAGCGCGTGCTGCAGGCGCAGGCCGGCGCGGCCCTGCTGCGAGGCGGCCTGGTCGCCGCGCTCGCCTTTGCCGCCGGCGGCGTTCTGCATGGCGTGGCTCTCGTCGAAAACGATCACTCCGTCGAAATCGGCGCCCAACCATTCGACGATCTGCTGGACGCGCGAAGCCTTCTCGCCGCGCTCGTCGGAGCGTAGCGTGGCGTAGGTGGTAAAGAGGATGCCTTCGCGCAAGCCGGATCGGCGTGCCCTGGCGGAAGCGCGACAGCGGCGTGACCAGCAGGCGCTCCATGCCGAGCGCCGACCAGTCGCGCTGGGCGTCCTCGATCAGCTTGTCGGACTTGCGAGACCCAGACCGCGCGGCGGCGGCCCTTCAGCCAGTTGTCGAGCAGGATGCCGGCGACCTGGCGGCCCTTGCCGGCGCCGGTGCCGTCGCCGAGGAACCAGCCGCGGCGGAAGCGCACGGCGTTCTCGGCGTCGTCGCGCGCGGCCGAGACGACATCGAAGGTCTCGTCGACCGTCCACGATCCCGCGAGATAGTCCGCATGCGCCTCGCCGGCATAGATGACGGTTTCGAGCTGGGCGTCGGACAGCAGGCCGTCGATGACGATGTTCGCGCGGCAGATGCGGCCGATAGCTCGGCTTGGGCGGCGCGACCGAGGCCATCGCCGCCGACTGCACCAGCCTGGTCGGATGCGGCCTGAGCGCCGGGAATGCGGATCGACTGCAAGCCGTATTCTTCATAGAGCGCATCGGTGATGCGGCCGCCCTCGGCCGGCGTCCAGTCGACGGTCTCGTAGGCGAGTTCGACCGCCTCGGGCTCCGCGGTCGCTGGCCGCGGACGGCGGACGCGGCGCATGCGCGAGATGCGCGCGACGGTGCGCGGAACGGCGCGGACGTGGCGACCGGCGCGATCGCGAGCGCCGCGGCGATCGGCAGTCGCGGCGGAATGTGCTGCATCGACCCAGGCGAGCAGCGTGGCGACATCGGGCGCGATGCCCGGCGAGGCCGGAAAGCGGTCGGATCGTCGGCCGGCCGCTTGTCGATCACGGTCAGGCGGGTGTCGATGGTCGTGCCGTGCCTGGCATAGACCGCGCCGTCGATCGCGGCCGAGAACACCACGCGGCCGCGCTCCTGCAGCCGGACGAAGGCGTCGCGCCAGGCGGGATTGTCGGGCGCGAAGCTCGCGCCGGTGATGGCGACGAGGCGACCGCCTTCGGCGAGGCGCGCGAGCGCCGAGGCGATATGGCGGAGCGCGGCGTCGGCCATGCGGCCCTCGACATGCGCCATCGCCGAGAACGGCGGGTTCATCAGCACGACGCTCGGCGTGACGCCGGCGTCGAGATGATCATCGATATGCGCCGCGTCGAACCGGGTGACGGCGACGCCCGGAAAGAGCTGGCCGAGGAGCGCGGCGCGGGTGTCGGCGAGTTCGTTGAGCACGAGCGCGCCGCCGGCGAGCTCGGCGAGGATGGCGAGCAGGCCGGTGCCGGCCGAGGGCTCCAGCACGACGATCGGCGGGCGTGATCGCGGCGGCGGCGCTCGCCGCGAGGCCGAGCGGCGATCGGCGTCGAGAATTGCTGGAAGCGCCTGGCTCTCCTCGGAGCGGCGCGTATGGGTCGGCAGGAGGCCCGCGATCTTGGCCAGCATCGGCAGCATGGCGGCGGGCGATCGCGGCCTTGCGCGCGCATGGCGGGGCCGAACTTGCGCAGGAACAGGACCGTCGCCGCCTCGCAGGCGTCATAGGCGGTCTTCCAGTCCCAGGCGCCTTCGGCATCGGAGCCGCCGAAGGCGCGCTCCATCGCGGCGCGGAGCATGGCGGCGTCGATGCGGCGGCCGCGTTCGAGATCGGGGAGGAGAAGACGCGCGGCCGCGGCGATGCCGGCGGCAGGGGCCGTGTCGGCGGGCGTCGCGGAGACGGCGCAGCCGCGTGCGCGGCCGCCGTCGCGGAAACAGTCGTCATGGGAGGAGCCTCGGGAGAGCGGGAACGGATCGAGCCGAGGGGCGCTCTCTCTCGATCCCACCGGCTCAAACCCGTTCCGGCCGTCCTCTCCCTCTCACGGCGCGGGCGCCTCAGCGCCGGTCGTGCGCCGACACGCTACGCGCACGCCCAGCGACTCGGCCCGATAAGGCCGCGCCCCCATGCGAAATGATAGTGGCCGGGAAATAGTCGGTCATGTTGGATCTTCAGAAATGCGCATTCGGCAGCAAGCTCGCCTAGGGTCGGATTGACCCGTTTTCCAAGGAAAAGCGAGAATGAGCGGGTTTATTGAACGCGAGCTTGACCGCTTGCGCGCGGCCTACCTTGACCACGGCAACGCTGACAAACGCGCTGCTCTATGCGCGGCTCAACAGGCACTCGAATGGGCGCGCGAACCGACAGGTTTCGCGGCGCCGTTCGCCATGGTCATGGGCACTCGGGAAGAGCCAGCAGATTATCAGGAACAATTCCGTCCGCCTCTGTCTTAAGGTATTTGTGGCCAGCGGCGGATTTCGCGATGATCACCTTGACGGTGTTCTGGCCAACGTGGACGTGGAATGTCCACTTGCCGCTTTCGATTCCGGCGATCGCGTCCGCCTCAGGAAGAGCCCATGCTGTTCCATCGGCATTGGTGCCGCCGACTCTGCTGATGCGTTCGTGAGGGTTCTGGCGGTCGCTTTTGTTGATGCATCGGATGCGAACGTCCATCGCCATCGCTTGCCTCCCTCCGAAGAGTTTCGCTGCGGACGGGTCCGCAATGGCTGATCCGCAGCTTCTTTCGACGCTACGTCGCAAGCGCGATGAAATCGAATTCGGCGATCGTCACATATCGCGCGAAAATCCAAGACGCCGAGCGTGATCTGTGCGCTGTAACGCCGACGATTCGACTCTTTGAACTGAAAGGCGAGTCGCAACAGTTCCCCGCCTACGCGGACATTGGACGGCTGTGGAAGCGCGGCGAGATCGTCGCCGTATGTCGTGACGCTCTCGTCAGGGAAGGGCCGCTAGATACTCGCGAGCTGGCGTTGCGCATTATCAAAGCGAAGGGAACTCGATGAGTGCGATAAGGTTATGCGACAGACGGTCGCGTTTCGGATCGTGCAGGCGCTTTCCATCGCGGCAAAGCGCGGAAAAATTGAGAGCGTCGGCAAGCGCAAAGGGGTTCGGATATGGCGCGAACGCGGTCCGTAAGCCCCACGCAAGCGTGAACCATTCCGTTACGGCAGGCGTTGACTATGGCGAATCGACCCGTCATTGATCGCTATGTCGGGAAAGCGTTAGTGGAAGAGGCTCCCCCATGGCAATCGATCATCCCATTCGAGTGATTGCATTTCAGGAGTGCGATCAATGGGTTGCGCAATGCCTGGAGCATGACATTTGCGCCCAGGCACCTGATCTGGACACTCTCTACGCGCGCGTTGAAGCGACTTTGCTCGCAGAAGATGCGGCACTTCGCGAGGGCGGCAAGGGTGGAATCGACTCCCTTCCCCGCGCGCCGGAGCATTTTTTTCGCATGTGGGACAAACGCTCGGATTTTAATCGGGCGGGTTTGGCCGACGGTATGCGGTACGAACTAGCCCTGTGCGCGTGAGCTACCGGCGATGGCGGTCCCGTTCGGCGGCCATCCTACACTCGCAGAATATATGCATTGGATCTCGGGAGTGTGGGGGAAGCTGTCAGAGCGGGATTGCGCAGGTTGGCGGCCGCATGCACACAGTGACCAAAATCACGGCCGATAACGGCAATGTCGTGATCGTCACAGATAGCAAACAGACTGAACACTTAGTGGCGTCAATGGTGGGATACTTGGACCGACGACTCGGCGTAAAATCCCCTTGGGTTAGTCTCTAAGCAGATTAGACGCCGACAGCTCTTTGCCAATACCCCTTCCACTGCCGGCTCACCGGATGCGCCAGAGCAGCATTGACCGCTATCAGATATTGCTCGCCATTCGAGACGCGTCGGTTATCCACGCGCCACGCCATTTCGGCCGCATAGGCATTCAGGTACGGGCCGGCGACGTGATGATGCCTGCCGATCTCAGCGCGACGTAGGCGAGAGAAGAAAGACTCGGCCTGATTGGTGCAAGCTTCGCCGTCGCTATAGCTCTCTTGGTGGTCGATGCGTTTGGTCAAATAGCGCGAGTGCGGCGCATCACAATGAGCCGCTTCGTCGGCGTGAACGATTGATCCGACCTCAATCTGCTGGCCCAGAGTTTCTAGCGACTCCGCCTCGGCCTTGAACACGACTCGAACCCACGGGCGTGCCGGCTGGACAACCTGCGACCCGACCATCCGCCCCCACATACAAAACGGCTCCGGCGCGGTCGCGTCGGAGCCGTCTTATCGACACGAGAGAATTCAACCGACCGCTAGCGCCGCCTCGACGACATCGGGGTTGTGTTCGATGACGCGCAGCAAGACACGAGCGGGGCCGTCGGGAATCGGCGCCCTTGTTCCCAATTCTGTACTGCGTCGACAGTGAAGCCAAATCGGCGTGCGAATTGCCCTTGAGACATCCCAAGGCCTTGGCGGATAGCCTTGACGTCCACTTGCTCAGGGACGCGCACGACGCGCAGCCGGGCAACGGAGTTGTCGCCACCGGCGTGGTCGATCGCCTCTAGTAAGCCCTTGATGATTTTACGTCCCGACATGGTGCACCTTTGATCTTTTGGTCATCTCCTTTCATGCCGTTCCGTTTACGGCAAACCTGTTTAAGTTGCGGCGCGCCCAAGTGTGAACGAGCACCTTCACAAGTTTAGCCATCTCGCGCTCCTCCCTCTGTGTTAGTCTTAACACTTCACCTTTGCTGTACACTGCCAGTATGTACAACGGCATATTCAGGTCATGAAAGTAGTACAGCACTCTCAGGCCCGAACTCTTGCCCTTCGACGCGCATGGCCAGCGCATCTTTCTCACCCCGCCAGTTCCCGGCATGACGTCGCCGACCTCGGGGTGACAGGCGAGAAAATCTATCAATCCATTTCGCTCGGTTTCCGTAAGGAACCGATCGAATTCTTTCGAGACGCTCCGCAATTCAGCAATCGTGATCGGGTAATCTACTGCACGCCATTCCACAGCGCGAATAATGGTGAACAAAGCCGCCCCCTCTGAAAAGGAAATTGGCGCCCCTCAGAGGCGGCGTATACGCCATTGGCGGATAATGTCAACCCCGTCCGTTAATGGGCCGTTAAAACCCCGGGACCACCCGAGATTTTTCGCCTCCTTTCTCCATGGACGCGCTTAGGTGAGCTTGCTGCCGAATGCCGCAGAAACGGCCCGGCGCGAAGCCCGGGCTGTCGAGTGGAACGGAAGGTCGAGCAGGAAGCGGGACGGCCAAAGCCGTCCCGCTTCCGGCATTATTCAGCCGCGACGGCGCGCGGCTGTGGCTCGTCTGCCTCCTCGGCAGAGGCCTCATCGTCGTCGCCCGCGAGGAACTCCGGCAGCGCCTCAACCTCATCGGTCTGCGCGTCGGTCGCCAACTCGCTCACGGCCAGGCGCAGCGGCTCGGGCAGCCAGCCCGTGCCATCGAGCAGCCGTTCGGCCTCCTTCGCCATGTCGGCCTTCTTGAGGTGGTCGATCAGTTGCGCCGATTGCTCGCCCTTCGCCTCACGTACTGCTTCGAGGATGCGGGGCTTGGTGACGCGACCGAGATAGTTGTCGATCGTCGGCCGCCAGCCGGCTTCCATCATGTCGAGCCCGACCGCCCGCGCGAGCCGATCGGCCTGGGCGATACGGCGTCGGACGCCATGGACGGAAACGCCCGGGCCGCCATGACGATCGCCCTTCTCATAGAGGGCGTTGACGCCGAACGACACGCAATGCGCCAGCAGGGCGCCTCGGCTGGCCTCGTCGAGAGCGGCGAGCCAGTCCCAGAGCGCGCCTCGTCCTTCGGCAGATCGGCCTTCCAGGCCTCGTGTCGCTCGGCGATCGCCTTGGCGGACGGGCTGTTCTTGAGGTCCGGCGCCTGGACGGGGAAGAAGACGTGCCGAACGGAGGCTTCCAGGCAGGCGCCAGACGCACTGTGCTGGAACGTATCGAGGCAGAGTTTGTGCAGCAGCGCCGTCATTGCGACGTGCGGGTTGTTCGCCACGGCGTCGCGCAGCGCCAACGTCCGATGCGCAGTCAGCTCGCTGACGAGCCGGTCGGGCAGGGGTCTGATGACGTCGTCCTCGTCCTCTTCCGGCTCGGCCTGGCCGCCGATGGTGATGACGGCGCGCTGTACGGCGGGCGAGGACGGTTCGGCGCTGTCGGGCATAGCGGCGTCGGTTCCCGCATCGCCTTCGCCGTCCGCGGTGGTCGGCGGTTCGTCTTCGGGCCGGACGTAACCGCGATCGACCGATAGGCTGCCGTCCGCGTCGATGCTGACGAAGACGCCGGCGCGCGCGATCTCGGCCGGATCGTAGATGGCCCGACGATGCTCGAATGCGGCGAGCGCCGCCTCGATCTCGCCGAGCCGCTCGTCCACCGCTTCAGGCAACTCGTCGGCGTTTTCGTATTCGGCTTCGAGCTTGGCATGTTCGGCGTTCAAGGCGTCGATCGTCGCTTGCTCCTCGGCCGTGAGGTCCGCAGTCGTCCCTTCAGCTCGCGCAGATGGTGGGCGTGGCCGTAGGGGAAGTCGACGGCTGCCTCGATCCACTTCCAGCCTTCGGCGGCGATGGTCGCCGCCTCGGCCTTCAGCTTCTCGGCGACCAGGCCGTCGAGCAGGCCGACATTCTCCAGCCAGCCGCCATCGTCCTGCTGGAAGAGATCGCGCATGACGACGCCGCCAGCCGCCTCATAGGCTTCGAGGCCGACGAACAGCGCCCGTTTGTCGGAGGCCCGGACAGTGCGCTCCGTCAGCATGCGGCGGATCTGATAGGGCTCCTTGCTGTAGGACCGCTGGATCGCGTCCCAGACCTGCTCCTGACGGGCGTGATCGGTCGTCACGGCGAAGGCCATGAGCTGGTCCAGCGACATGCCGTCTTCGGCATAGACGGCGAGGAGCTTTTCCGAGACGGCGGCGAGGCGCAGCCGCTGCTTCACCACGTTCACCGCGACGAAGAAGGCTGCGGCGATCTCCTCCTCGGACTGGCCTTGCTCACGCAGCGTCTGGAAAGCGCGGAACTGGTCAAGCGGATGGAGCGGCGCGCGCTGGACGTTTTCGGCCAGGGAGTCTTCCTCGGCGACGCCGCCCTCGCGCACGACGCAAGGCACCGGGGCGGTCTTTGCGAGCCTCTTCTGCTTGACCAGCAGTTCGAGCGCCCGGTAGCGGCGGCCGCCGGCCGGAATCTCGAACATGCCGGTCTCCTGGCCTTTGGCGTCGAGCACCGGCCGGACGCTGAGGCTCTGCAGGAGCGTGCGCCGGGCGATATCCTCGGCCAACTCTTCGATCGAGACGCCGGCCTTCACGCGCCGGACGTTCGACTGGCTGAGCACCAGCTTGTTGAAGGGAATGTCGCGCGAGGACGACAGGGTGATCTTCTGAACGGCAGCAGCCATCGGGGTAGTCTCCGCGACGGGCGCCGAGAGCCTCTCTCTCGACCTCCAACCCGTCACGGAAACCGGCGCAGCCCTCTGACTCTCTCGCGGGCCGCAGACACGGAAAGCCGGAAAAGCGTAAGCACGCATGAGCGCTTTCACGTATCGGCGGCGCCGCATCATGCAGCCTCTCGCTCATCGCTGTCGGAGGCCATAGCGGCGGGCCGCTGATCCTCCGGCAGGAAGCCGAGGATGTAGTCGGCGGCCTTGCTCGCCTGTGAGGCGGCGCGGACGACGGCGCGGTTGTCCTCGCGCAGAACCTCGAGCCAGGAGGCGATGTAGTCGGCATGACGGACGGTTGGCGCGATACCGAGCGAGGCGCAGCAGAAGGCGGCGTTCATCTCGGCGACCAATTCCTCGAAGGCATACTTTTTCGTGCCGAAGGAGCCTGAGAGATCGCGGTTCAGCCGGTGGACTGCTCCACTTGCGTGCCCAAGTTCATGGAGCGCCGTCCTGTGCCAGTTGATCGCCTCGAAATAGGCCTGCGGAGGTGGGACCTGCACGAAGTCATGCCGTGGGTCGTAGAATGCCCTCTCGCCGCCGATTCGGAAATCCACGCCGGTCGCCCGGATCAGCGCTTCCGCTCGCGGGAGGACGAGGCCGGTCTCGACCGGCGGCGCCACCGCCATCATCTCGTCCGGCAGGCCCTCGCATTGTGCTGTGTTGAAGACGGTGAAACGCTTCAGGAACGGGATTGCCTGCGCCTCTTCGCCCGTCTCTGCCGCGCGCCGCCGTTCGTCATCGGGCGTGAAGCGATCAGCATAGACGACGGTTGTGCCGCGCTCACCCTTGCGCACGTGGCCGCCAAGGCTCAGCGCTTGGCGGAAGGTCAACCAGCTCTGGCCGATAAAGCCGTGCTCGATGACGGCGCCCCAAAGAATGAGCACATTGATTCCGGTGTAGCGCCGCTGGGTTGAGGCGTTCCTGGGCATGGCGAGCGGCGCCTTCGCCGCGGCCGTTCCCCAGGGCTGGACCCACGGGATGCGGCCGGCCTCCAACTCGGCGATGATCTTGTCGGTGATTTCGGCGTAGAGGCTCGTCCGGTCCCGGCCGGAACGGGCGCGAGCGGTGTTTCTGGACATCGCGGTTCTCCGCGACAGGCGCCGCGAGCCTCTCTCGCGGTCTCCAACCCGTCACGGGAAACCCGTCCGCACTCTCACTCTCTTGGGGGCGTTGCGGGGTCTCCCCGCAGAAGGGGGTGCGCCGGTGACTTGGGCGCCGGCCAGGGGGAAGGCGTTCCCCCGCTCAGCCCGATGGCGTCGGCCAAACGGTTTCACCGAAATTTGGACGTTTGCATTGCGCCGGATTCAGGGCGGCACCTTCATGCTTCGCTCCGACCGTGATCGCGGGCCGATTCGCATTTTGGCATCGGCCTGCGAGGCATTAGTTTGCCAAGAGTCTACGTGGGAGTCCCAATAACTGTGCCCCTAAGCGGCATCGATCCTACGGGGACCGCAGTTTTCCACTTGTTGGATTGCAAAACCAAACGGTTTGCCGTAACTATTGCACCGAGGGCGTGTTATCCTGATCCTTAGTGTAGGGGACCTCTGGGATACGCTACATATTGAGCGGATACCGATTTGAAAAAGACGACGAGGGGCGTTTTGAGGCGCAGTTATCGATGACTTTGGTCGCATACAAGAGACGGTCCCCACATCCTGTACCGCGACCGGTCGCGGCGGTCATTACCATCTGTGCGCATCGAAAGAGGACACGACCGCCGTCTGAGGCGACGCCAGTTTCCTTGCCCGCTGGCCCGCAAGACGCCGTCCAAACTGCTTGGATCGAGAAGATCCAGAAGCTACCGCCGAACGGGGCCGCAGGCGCGCTTTATGCTGGACGTGGATTTCGGCTCGCCGCTCAGGCGGCGGAGATCGCCAAGGCCAAATTTTATATCCTTTCGGCCGGATTAGGCTTGGTGGCCTCCGACGAACAAGTTCCACTGTATGGGCTCACTGTCTCCGGCCGACATGCTGAATCTGTCGCGACGCGAGTCGCAGGCGAATTCGATGGCGCCGCCTGGTTCTCCGGCCTGCTCTCGGGTCCGCACTCCGATCAATGGAGCGATGCGATGGCTCAGGGATCAGGACGCGTGCTCATCGCGCTCACCCGCCCGTACGCCCAGATGGTGGGCAAAAGTTTGAGTGCATTAGAACCTCGAGCGTTGGCGCGATTGCGAATTTTCGGCGCGTCCCTCGCACCGGCCTTGCCGTCGGCGCTGCGCCCGACGCTCGCGCCTTATGACGCACGGTTGGACGCGATCCTGCCCGGCACTCGCGCCGACTTTTCCCAACGGGCCCTGCTCCACTTTGTCCGTTCGGTCGCCAGCAAATGCGACGCTCAGGACCGTGACGGCGATTATGCCGCCGTCGAGGGCGCACTTCGCGGTGTCGCGGCGCCCGATCGGCCGCGCCGGCCGCGTCGCACAGACGCCGAAATTCTTCAATTGATTTTGGCGCGCCTTCAGTCGCAGTCAGGTATTGCGCGAATCCTCCGGGCTCTTCGAGATGAAGAGGGCGTTGCGTGCGAGCAAGCGCGGTTCAGTAGACTCTACCGAACCGCCCTCCAGCAACGGACAGCGGCATGACGCGTCCGCGAAAAACCAAGGAAGACACCCTCGCTGTTCGCGCGGTCCGCACTGAACAGGCGGACAAAGCTGTCTACGCATTCTTCGTTGCCGGCGCTGACCTCCTGAAGATTGCCGAGATCAGCCGCGTCCACCGGGACGGCGACGGATCGCTACAAGGATTTCAGCGAAAGGGCATCAAAAGCCACGTCCAAGCGATCACGGAGTTTCTTGATCAGGGTCCCGTGCTTTTTCCGAACGCCATCATTCTCGCGATTTCGCCCCGGGCGCGCTTCACCCAGGCCCGGGGCGAAAAGCCCGGCGGTGACGTCAGATCCTGTGAGGCGGGGACGCTGCGGATCCCGCTGCCAAGCGACGGCTCGAAGGCCGCCTGGATTGTCGATGGGCAGCAGCGCTCGATCGCCCTGTCTCAGGCGCGTGATAAGAGCTTTCCCGTTCCTGTGGTGGCCTTCGTTTCAGAGGAATTGTCCGTTCATCGGGAGCAGTTCATTCTGGTCAACAAGGCCAAGCCGCTCGATCCGCGACTGATCAACGAATTGCTCCCTGAGGTGGATACAGCGTTTCCGCGGGACCTGTCGTCTCGGAAGATTCCGAGCGAGCTCGTTAATCTTCTCCAGAGCTCTCAGGGCTCTCCATTCCAAGGCCTCATCAAGAGGCTGTCTGAAGATTCCGCGACCGCCGTGGTCACTGACTCGGCGTTGATCAAGGCGATCCGCAACAGCATCAATAGCGCCCTTGGCGCTCTCGCCCCGTACAAGGCGACGGGAGATTGTCCCGCCGATGTCGATGCTATGTACAAAGCACTGGTCGCTTATTGGAGCGCCGTGCGCAGCGTCTTTCCGGAGGCATGGGGCCGCCCTGCGACCGAAAGCCGGCTTATGCACTCAGCGGGCATCGAGGCCATGAGCCTCTTGATGGACCGCATCATGTCGCGCGCCGCCCCTGGAACGGATTTGCAATTTCACGCCACCGAGGCTCTGACCCGTATCGCCCCGCACTGCCGCTGGACCAGCGGCAGGTGGCCGGAACTGCAGCGTGAATGGAATGAGATTCAGAACGTCGGACGCGACATCAAGCTCTTGTCCGGTCATCTGGCCCGTCTGGACCACATCCACGCCTTCGCCAAGGTGGCCTGATGCGGTTCGTGTTCGCAGACAGCGTCGATACTGTCGACCCCGAGTATGACTTCGTTGCAGATCGCAACGGCGCAGGCCGGTCGATCCATCGTGATGACCAGTATCCTCACGAATTCCTAGAGCAGGCGCCTTACGACGGGATCCTGGTTTCCCGCGGAATTGTCGGCGATGCGCGGCATCCAGGGAAATACTCCGAAGCTCAGTTGATGCGCTTTCGCCGCGAGGGCGCGCGACGGTTCCTACGCTATTCGCTCGAGCGCTTTCCAGGAAGCCTCCTGATGGGCGACTGCGGCGCCTTCACCTACCGAAATCTTCCGGAACCGCCCTACAAGGCGGAAGACACAGCCGAATTTTATGCCGACGGCGGTTTTACTCACGGCTGTTCGCCTGATCATCTCATCTTCGACTTCGATGACGTAGACGTGACCCGAAGTTTCCACGACGTGCCTGAGGATGTGCGGCGTCGGTACGAAATCACGCTTCAGAATGCAGCTGAGTTCTACAAGGTCGGTGCGGGCATAGGCGGTGGGTTTACGCCAATGGGGGTAATTCAGGGCTGGTCAGCCGATAGTATGGCGCAAGCTGCCCGCAATCTCGCAAGGATGGGCTACGATTACCTGGCAATCGGCGGCACGGTGCCTTTGAAGATTGATCAGATCCGACGTGTCTTGTTCGCTCTGCGCGACGCCTTGCCCGACCGCGTACAGCTTCACTTACTAGGCTTCGGAAAGATCGAAGAATTGGCCGTGCTGAAACGATATGGCGTCGCCAGTTTCGACACGACGTCGCCGCTGTTGCGCGCTTTTAAGGATGGGCGGAAGAATTATTGGGTGCGGACGGCAGGGGGCGACCTCTCATACTACACGGCGATACGCATTCCGCAGGCTACCGAGAACAACAAGCTCAAGCATAAGGCGCTGGAAGGCAGCCTCAATCAGGAGGACGCCAGGCGACTAGAGGACGTCGCGCTCCGTGCCGTGCGCGCTTACGCCGCCGGTACTGCGACCCTGAACGAGGGTCTTGATGCAGTGATGGAGTACTGGGCCGTTCTGAACTGGGACGAGGACGCCTCGCCCAGTCGCAGGGCGGACGCTACGGCCCGACAGCGCAAGGTATACGCCCATACTCTTGGCGATCGCCCGTGGGAGCGTTGCAGTTGCAGGGTCTGTCGGGAGAGCGGCGTCGAGGCTGTGATCTTCCGTACGTCCAATCGCAACAAGCGACGCGGCATCCACAATCTCCACGTCTTCCACACCCACTTGAGCGAATTCCGACAGGAGAGCGTATGAGCAAACATCACCTACTTCGGTTTGACGCGCTCGCGCCGGTTCAAAGTCCGAAGCTGACAGTTTTCACCTTCATTGCGAAGGCCGCAGAAATCTCACGCATCGCTCGAATCGAACGGGCCGGGCGCACCGACGGCGGTGCATTGCAGGGCTTCCAGCGGCCCCAGATTGCAAACCATATCCGCGAAATCCGTGATTATCTCGAAAAGCCGAACGCGATCTTGCCCAACTCCATCGTGGTGGCGTTCATTGGCCACGCCCGGTTGGAGTCGGCGGCGAGCCCGGAAGGTCGACTCCGGCAACTGGTCATTGACACGTCCAAAGGGCCGCCCGGCTGGATCGTCGATGGGCAACAGCGCTTTACCGCGCTTTCCGAACTTCGCGGCCGTGACTTCGAGGTGCTCGTATCCGGCTTCCTCTGCGAGACGGAGGAAGAACTGCAAAAGCAGTTCATCCTCGTCAATAACACCCGCCCGCTGCCCAAGGCGCTGGTCTATGAACTCCTCCCTCAGGTCGGCGATCTGCCGCCGCGGATGTCGAACCGTTCGCAGGCAGCGCTTGTGACGGAGGCCCTTAACTATCGCAAGGGCTCCTCACTGAAAGGGCTGATCAAGCAGCAAACCAATCCAAAGGGGGTTATCCGGGACACGGTTCTGCAGCGGGTCATCATGAATTCCCTGAGTGACGGAGCACTGCGGCTCTACGCCAGCGAAAACAAGCTTCTGCTCGAGCAGGGCGTCACCATGATGAGCGAGTTCTACCACGCGGTTCAGCATGTCTTCGCAGAGGACTGGGCCGGCAAGACGCCCAAGACGTCTCGGCTGATCCACGGCACCGGTATCATCGCACTCGGTTATGTCATGGACTTCCTCAACAGCGTCACAGGCGCTGCCTCGCGTGACGAATTCGCCCATGGCCTGCGATTGCTCAAAGGAAAGACTGCTTGGAGCGAGGGCGAGTGGGAGTTCGGCGCGGAACGCCGACGCTGGAACGGACTCCAGAACGTTCCATCCGATGTCCGTCAACTGTCGCTTCACCTAGTCCAGATCCTCAAGCGACGCCTTGCCGAATCAGCTAAGGCGGCCTGACGGCGATGAGTTACGCAGTCAAGGAGATTTTCTACTCGTTGCAAGGCGAAGGCCGCCACGCTGGCCGGCCGGCGGTCTTCTGCCGCTTCACCGGCTGCAACCTGTGGAGCGGGCGTGAGCGCGACAGGGCGACGGCGGTGTGCAACTTCTGTGACACCGACTTCGTGGGGGTCGATGGTGATGGTGGCGGTCGGTTCAAAGATACACGGTCGTTGGCAAAGGCGATCGATCAAATGTGGGGCGGCGGCGGCGGTGGACGCTTTGTGGTCCTGACCGGCGGCGAACCGCTTCTGCAGGTCGGCAACGAGCTTGTGTCGGCCCTTCACGAACTCGGGTTTGAGATTGCGCTTGAAACCAACGGCTCGCTTGCGGCCCCAAGCGAGATCGATTGGATCACGGTCAGCCCCAAGGGCGCGACACCGCTAGTCCAGACCGCGGGAAGCGAACTCAAGCTCGTGTTCCCGCAAGCGGACGTAGATCCCACCGCGTTCGAGAACCTCGCCTTCACTCATTTTTTTCTTCAGCCGCTCGACGGCCCCGATCGTGAGGCGAATACAGCGGCCGCCGTCGATTACTGCCTGCGCAATCCGCGCTGGCGCCTCTCTTTGCAGACCCACAAACTCCTCGGGATTCCATGAAAATTACTCAAGCCTTTAGCTTCGAAGCGGCCCACCGACTGCCGAAGGTTCCAGACACTCACCGCTGCCATCGCATGCACGGGCATTCATACCGCGTGGAACTTCGCCTCGACGGCCCAGTCGATCCGCACACGGGGTTCGTCGTCGATTTCTTCGACGTGGAGGCGGCCTTCAAGCCGATTCTGAACCGCCTCGACCATCACTGCCTCAACGAGGTCGAAGGCCTTGAGAACCCGACCGCCGAAAGCATTGCGATGTGGATATGGGGCTGCACTAAGCCGTCCCTGCCGCAGATGACCGCGGTCGTGGTCTACGAAACGCCCAATTCCTGGGCGGAATACAACGGCTGACGCCGTCGGAGCCCTTTATGAAGAATGGCAACGCCCTCGTTCTCTTTTCTGGCGGTCAGAACTCGACAACGTGCCTGGCGTGGGCACTCGACCGTTATGAGCATGTCGAGACGATCGGATTCGACTACGGTCAGAAACACCAAATCGAACTCGACGTCAGACCCCGAATTCTTGAGGCGATACGTAGCGGTTTTCCCAAGTGGGCGTCAAAACTCGGCACCGATTTTATCGTCGACATCGCCGCCCTTGGGCAACTGAGCGAAACGTCGCTGACACGCGACGTCGCGATCACCCTCCAGGCCAACGGCCTGCCAAACACCTTCGTACCAGGGCGCAATCTCCTCTTTCTGACTTTCGCCGCCGCGACAGCGTACCGTCGCGGCGCAAAGCATCTCGTCGCTGGCGTCTGCGAGACCGACTACTCGGGTTACCCGGATTGCCGCGACGACACGATGAAAGCGATGCAACTGGCGCTCAATCTTGGCATGGACACCCGTTTCGTCGTTCATACGCCGTTGATGTGGATCGACAAAGCTGAGACGTGGCGCCTGGCCCGAAGCCTTGGCGGATCTGCCTTCATCGATCTGGTACGCGAAGAGACACATACTTGTTATAATGGCGATCGCGACCACCAACACGATTGGGGCCGAGGGTGCGGAACTTGTCCCGCCTGCGAACTCCGCGCGAAAGGATACAGCCGTTTCTGCGCCGAAGCGTGACAATCTAAAGATTGAAGTTGCTCGCTGACTCCACTACGCTTTCACAAAGCTCGCGTGGCCTGCTTTTGCGGCGCCCATCTCCCTAGACTGCGACGTCCATACCTTGTTCCACGCAGGTCGGCGCAATCAAGGTGCGAACGCGGGGTCGTGGGTGTTATCGTGGATCAACCTGCCAAATCAAGTGCCGACGAATGGCGGACAACTGCCGCCAATCGGTGTCGAGAGGCGCTAGCGCAGGCACGTTCGATTGCGGACCGATTGGCGCTGATCCGATCCCTCGCGCGCCTCCAAGACGGCCGGATCTCTGCAACGCAGGAGAACCTCACCCTCTCCTTGGATGAGAAACGCGCGTTGCCGCGAATTCGGCCTCGCTCTTACAGCGGGCGGCGATGGAATTCGCTTGGTCCACGCCCACGACTCGATGACCCCGGAGGGCTTCTTGGAAGCCAGTCGCTTGGACTCGGCGTCCCGGGCATCTTTCGTAAGCGGATCGCCAGATGCCGTCCTCTTGCGCCACAGCGCGCATCAAGCGTACCGCACCCCTGCACAGAAGGCCGCCGTCCGCGCTCTGCTGACGATGCCCCCCGGCGCCGAACTCATGGTCAGCATGCCCACAGGATGCGGCAAGAGCTTGCTGTTCCAGCTCTATCCAAATTTCTGCCAGGCGCACCGCCCTGGCGCTTGTGTCGTCGTGATTACGCCAACCATCGCCCTGGCGCTTGATCACGCTAGAACCCTTGCCGGTATTCCCGGCCTTCAGAACAGTCGAGCGTTCACCGGAGACCTCAACCATGATGAACGCCGCGACCTTCTTGATGCATTTCGTCGCGGCGAGATCCCCGTACTCTTCCTTTCGCCCGAATTTGCCCTCGGCGCCGCCCGAGAAGCGCTCATCGAGGCGGCGACACCTTCCAGCGGAAAATATGCCGGCCTTAACGCTCAACTGAAAGCGCTGTTCATCGACGAAGCCCATATCATCGAAAGTTGGGGCCGCAGTTTCCGACCGGACTTCCAGCGGTTGCCGGCACTGCTGGCCGACTTACGCCAGCGCGACCCATCGTTGGCGATCATCCTTTTGTCGGCAACTCTCACGCCAGCCGCGCGCGAGGAACTGCGCCGCGCATACGAACCCTCAGGGAGTTGGCTTGAGATCGATGCGCAAACACCGCGGTACGAATTTGATGTCGTGGTGCAGTCCTACACCACCGATACACAGCGTCAGAGCGCCCTCGACCAGGTAATCGATTGGGCCCCGCGCCCGTTGATCACCTACACAACCCGCGTCGAAGACGCCAACAAACTGCACGCGCGATTGAGGGAGCGCGGATACGCCCGGACTGCGCTATTTACTGGCGATACCAAAGGGTCGGATCGACAAAAAGTCGTCGGAGACTGGGCGGCAGATCGCCTCGACATCGTCGTCGCCACCTCGGCGTTCGGCATGGGCATCGACAAGTCGGATGTCCGAACTGTCATTCACGCTTGCCTGCCGGAAAGTCCGTCGCGCTGGTATCAGGAAATCGGCCGGGCCGCCCGCGATGGCCATCAGGGTCTCGCGATTTTGCTGTTTACCACAAACGACCATGCGGCCGGCCGCAACGACGTTGCCGACGCCTTTGTACAAGCTACCGGATCATGGCTGACACGAGAAATAGCGGAACGCCGATGGCGCGCCTTGATCGAGAAGCCGGGCACCTCGCATTGGAGTGATGGAGACGTTCGATTGACCGTCGACCTCGACGCTACCCACGATGGCCTGACGACCCGAATACCAAACGACTACAACAAGAATTGGAACCGCAGCCTTCTGAACTTGCTGCAGCGCGCCAACGTTCTCGAAATCGTGTCCGTCTCGACAGAACAGGACGTGCCGGGCTCCCACTGGGAAATCGCGATCAAGAAGCCAATGGTGCTGGATCCCGATAACACGGCAATCTGGGATCACATCTTCGAAGTGCGAGACAAAGAACAGGCAGCGGCGAGAAAAGAGTTCAACGACTTCAAATCCCTAATAACGCAACAGACGAACCGATGCTTGATGCAAACGGTATTCGCGTTGATTGAGGGCGACGCGGAACAATTTGTTCCGCCCTGCGGACGCTGTCCGTCGTGCCGGCGGAAGAACCAAGAGCCGCCGACCCAAGTCCGACTTCATGGCTTGGAACGGGCGTGGCCGGATAGGACCGACGCAAATCCATTTCCGCTTCCGCCCAGCATCACACTTATCGCTCCGGAGGACCCGGCCTACGGGATCGGCCTTGAGCGTCTGCTTCACCGCCTTGCGGCCGCCGGCTTCGAGCAATTTCTCGTTCCCAAGGGTCTTGCGGAACAAACCGGCCGACTACTCGTAGCGACCAAGGCCCACCTTGGTCTTGTCCTGGCCCACAACGAATGGGTCGGCATAGCTTCAGAATCACTGCCGAAGACTCCCGACCGTTGTGCTCCTGCCAACGGACGAAGCGACCGTTTCATCACTGCTACGCCGCCTTCGTGAGTTCGTCTCGGTTGCGACCGACACCCCGATCGCCGTCGTTGCACGCCCCGATCGTCGCGTGAATGACCGACGATTAGATCAGTCCATTTCAACGCACGCCCCCTACGCCGAGGCGTGGTTCGACGCGTTGACCGCGCCAGACCAGGAACTCATATGAGCTTGCTGTCATCAACTCAGGGCACTCCCGAAAGAGTGTGGTCGCTCATCGCTGCTCTGTCCGCCAACGGAGGAAGGCTCGACCGGTCAGAGGCCGTGGAGTGGCTAAACCCGGGCTTCACGCGCAACGGCAATGAAGTGCGCGAACGACCCGACGCCTTCAATCAGACGCTCGGCGCGGCGACCAGTCTAGGAGCGGTCGAATCAGATAGGGACTCGCTTTGCTTGGATCCCGCTTGCGCAACGAACGACTTCGCTGCGTTCTGCGATTGGGTCCACAACAAGCTAGTGACCCTCGAGAGCGAAGAAAAGGATGCTGTCGTCCTTGAGACCTACGCCTGGATTGCCGCCGAATCCGACCGCCTTGGCTCTGTCGGTTGGATCTACGAGAAGACCAACGACGCCTTCGCGGACGCGGCGGACGAGGCGCTCCCTCCTGGCGCAAGCGACGACGACGGCGCCCGACGAATCAACACCACGAAGCTTTCGGCGCTGCGGCGCTGGCTCACCTGCATCGGACTTCTCGTCCCGATGCCGCTCTCAACCATGCAAGCATATCCGGCCGCCGACGCCCGGGTGTCGCGCGCCCTCAACGAACCGGGACCTCCGACGAATGTCGAGCTCGCCGCCGACGCTTTTCTCAAAGTCTTGGCCGAGCGTCTCCCTTATCTCGATGGCGGCCGCATGTTCGTCGACGCAGCGAAGCGCATCGGCTACGCCCCCGCGGCCCGAAAGCTGTCGCCGCTTCTGAGCTCTGCCCTCCTTAACCTGCATGACGACGGAGCGATCGAACTTCGCCTGCGCGGCGACGCCGGCGACATCGTCCGCCTGTCGGGAATATCGCACAGAATTCAGTCGTTCCATGCCGTCGTCATCAAGAGCGAGGCAGCCACGTGACAGAACTCCCCCAAAAGGCCTGTTGGCAGGCCCGCGACGTCGCCGCCGTCATCAGCAACGAAGCGCTCGAAGGGCACGAGGGCGTCTTTCTCGCCACGCACACGCCAATCACGGGCTTTGACGTCGACGGCAGCCACGCCGCTGACATTGCCGATCCAGACGAGCAAGCAGTGCTCGAGGCACTATCGGATCCGACACGGCGTCATGCCTTCTGCGTTGTCCAAGGTGAGCCCGGTTCGGGCAAGTCGCACCTCATCCGCTGGCTTTCAGTGAATTGGCCTATCGGAAGCGATGTCAAACTCCTCCTCCAGCGCGCCGACGGAAGCCTCGAGGGTGCGCTTCGCCAATTGCGCGAGCAACTTCGTGAGTTCGCCGACTTGTTTGAAAATCTCGGCCAACTCCACCGCGCGACGATCCAAGGGCGGGCCAATATGTTCTTGGCCAATCTCGCGAACGCGCTCGACCCCGTGCATTTCGACCCGCCCCTTGAAGACGTGGACTGGTGTCAAGACCACAAGCCCACTGAGTTGATCAACCACTTCCAAGTTCGAGAAGCGTGGCGCGGACCAAGCCGAATCCTCCGGCTCCTCGAGGGGAAGAGCCGCAATGACGACCAGCATGAACGAAACTCTGCCAGCGCGACGTTCGATCTTTTCGACATCGAAGAACTCGCAGGATGTTGCGGCAACCTTTACAATAGCGGCGTCCTGCCGGCGACCGAACGACTTGCTCGGCGCCTGATCGGCGAATCGAGAGTCATCAAAGATCACCGCGAAAAAGGCTGGACCGCTGACGAAATCGAACGCGAAAACAGGCGAGAGCTGCCAACCAGCCTTCACCTCCTTGACGCCCTCAACCGCCGCCGCAATGACGCCATCCAAAACCTGCTTGGCGTCTCAGCCGAGGGCTTGAAGAAGCTGTTTCGTCAACTGCGTGAGCGACTGGCGGCCCGCAAACAACGCCTCGTCCTTCTTCTGGAAGACATAACCAGTTGGGAGGGCATCGACGACAGCCTCATCGACGTTCTCGTCACCAACGCGGAAACACGCGGAGACGAGCAAGAGCACGACATGTGCCCTCTCATCTCCGTCGTCGGCGTGACCCCTGCTTACTATAGCCGGCTGCACGGCAACTACCGCGGCCGAATCACTCACGAATTGAGCCTTGGAAAAGCCGCTGAGGCGGGCAGCTTACAGGACGTCGCCACGCTACGTGACGCGCCCTCCAGAACGGCGTTCGCAGCCCGTTACCTCGCCGCCGTTCGAACAGGAGAGGAATCATTGGCTTTGTGGCGCGAACACCGTCGCGCCAATCACGACTTGCCGCCTCCAAATCGATGCGATGACTGCGAGGTGCGCGAAGGTTGCCGCCAGACATTCGGTGCGCACGACGGCATCAGCCTCTACCCTTTCACGGCCGACGCGCTGGAGCGCATGTTCAAAGCCTTGAACGAACACGACAACGGCATGACCTGGAAGACGCCGCGTGGCATCCTCCAGGCCATTCTCTATCCAAATCTTTCGCGGCCACAGGCACTCGAACAAGGCGAATTTCCAACACCGCTACTTGAGAACAGATCCCTGGTTCCAGAAAGTCGCATGCTATCGCCGCGTCTGAGCCAAACAATCGACTTGCAAGTGAACGAGTTCGACCGCCCGCGCATGAAGCGTCTGATCGCGTACTGGGGCGATAAGGAACGGGCCGACACGACCTTGCTGGATTCGGGAGAGACGGCCTTCGCTGGCGTAAAGCGCAGCGTGCTGGAGGCCTTAGGGTTGCCCTGGATCGGCGACGCCGCCCCAGTTCCCGCATCTCCTGCCTTTGCACCAACTTTCACTGAGGAAAGCTCCCCCGCTCCCGCAGCAGAAGAACTTGAGCAACAGCCGGCGGAACCAAGAGTGAGTTTCCCTCGCGCGCCAAACAAGCCCGCCGCTGTCCCGCGGACGATTGGCGAACCGCCCTCGAAGCGCAGTTCACCAACAAAATCTGAACTCGAAAAACAGCGCGACCAACTTCGCAAATGGCGAGAGACGGGCGAATTGGAATCGCCGACCGTCTGGAATCAGAGCCTCTATTCGATCGTACAAAAATTGGAGCCGCGACGCGTCGGCCTCGACCCATACAGCTTTCAGCATCTGTTGACGTCTGGCCAAGTCAAATTTGAAGGCACCGGTCCGGCGAACCGCAACTACTTTATCGTCAGGCCGGAGCCTTGGGTTCTCGATGGCCTCGAAGGTTACATCGCCCTTCGCCTCGATAAGTCGATGACCGCTCAAGACGCCGCGTTTCATTGGCGCAACCTCTCCATTACCATGCGCCGCCTCGAACCGCTGATCAGCACCTACGCCGATAAGCGCCTCACACGTTTGCCCGAGGGCCAGCGATGGGCACCAGTTGCAGCGTTCGTCCAGGTACTCTTGGCGCGCGCTTGGCTGCGCGGCGGCACCGTTCCCACCGAACAACCGCATCTGCAACTCAAGACGATCCTCTCTGACGAACGCGAAGCGGAAAGCGATCCTGCTGCCCGTTGCACGCCCTGGCAGGAGTTTCTCAACCGAACCAACCCTTGGCACGACGACTGGCGTCGCGCCTTGCGAGAGATGCTTGCAACGCCGCAGGGAGAAGCCCGCGGCTTCGGATTAGCGGACGTCTCCTTGGCCGCGGGCGCCATCCTACGATTTCGCGAGAGCCTCAAGTTTGATCCGATCCCCGCACAAAACATTGAAACCGGTGTGGATGAATTCGACACCATTCGAAGTGTCGTCGATACAACTGGACCAACGCTCTTCGCAATAAATAGGATAGAACGCGATCAAATACGGGGTCGCGCTGACACGTTGCGTCGAAACTTGCGCCAGCGGTCGATCCGCGCCCACTTCCAGCGCATCGACAACGACATAGACATCGTTGCTAAACACTTGCCTGGAGCGGCACCGGACCGCGTTCGAGATTGGAAACAATCCTACGCACGTGTCACCGCCAGACTTCAGTTGAGCACAGATGCCGTCGAGGAACTTCTATTCACGCTGACCGAAGATGGCGACGGACCGCCCGCTCGCAACGGCCCGCTGGTCGAATGGCTGGTGCGCGCCCCCGCCCGCGACCTCAGCGAGTTCCGCGACCTTTCGGAAAAAGGCGAACAAGTTGTCGCTCGGCTCCTCGACCACGTCCGCGACTGCGTCGACGAAGGCCGGGGGTCAGCTTCGCTCGAAGCCATCCGAATCGTCGGCCGCAAGTTGCGGGACGCTATCCGCAGCGATCTCGTTGAACCAACGCGAGAACCGGTATGAGCGATGCCCTGCAGGAACTAGAGCAGATGCTGCCGGAGGTCCCGGCTACCGTCGAGCGTCGGCGGCTTGGCGAAACCCTCGACAAAACCAACGAGCGACTTAGCGATGCCGATCACCAGGTCCATCGACTTGTTGCGCTGCTCGAAATTGCGAAAGAGACGGAATTTGATACAAACTCTGTCCAAGCTGAAATGCTGAACGAGTTGGTCGCAGCCGCCCGGGAATCGGCGGATGCAATGCTTGAGGCCGAGACCGCCGAAGACCTCAA
This sequence comes from uncultured Alphaproteobacteria bacterium, assembly GCA_963842835.1. Classification (GTDB taxonomy): domain Bacteria; phylum Pseudomonadota; class Alphaproteobacteria; order Rhizobiales; family Beijerinckiaceae; genus Roseiarcus. The sequence continues at coordinate 44,938 of CAWJIB010000009.1, forward strand.
AGAGGTTCAGGACGCTTACAGCGCCTTCATTAAGGCGCTTGCGAACGTCGAGCGTCAACTTCGACCTCATTGGCGCGGCATCGTCGAACGCGACTTCAAACCTCTCGTTGCCATCGGTGGCTTGTTGCAGCGCATCGACGCCACAAAGGATTTAGGCGGACGGCTCATTTCCTGTGGCCAAGACGCCGAGCGTTCGGTCGCCGCGACAACAGCCGATCTATTGCGCGAGGCGATCCATCGGTTGCGTGAGAACCGAACCCAACTCGAGGCGGACCGTGCGTCGGCAACGAATGAGCCGGAAGTTGACGCGTTCCTCAACGCGCTTGCCGAAGGACGAGCGACTTTGCGGATGGTCACTGAACGCGTGCGCAGTTGGTTGGAGCACAATGAAGCGCTTGACACCTTCGCGGTGACCGCGCAGGTCCGACTCTAGCTACAAAGGAAGCGCTCCAACATGCGGCGACTAACGCTCACCTCGACGAGCGAGTCCGACATCAACTCGCTTGATTGATGGACGCACGCCCGACAACCGTCCAAGCACAACCGTGCGCCGAGTTCGATAGACTTGATCCGCCAACCGCGCATCGGCGCTGAGCGACTCGTCGTCGACCGCATCGTCCAGTCCAGCATAGGCCGCACGAAGCCGCGAAAGCTCGGTCGCGCCAGGCCGGTTCCTTGTTGCTTTCACAACGCCGGCACTGGTGAGTTCCCAATCCTGCGCCAGCCGTCCCAGGCCAGCCTCTAGCTCTGCCCGAACATTCTCAACCTCAAGCGCAAGATCGTAAAATTGAAACTTGTCGGGCCCGACCATCTCTGACTCAAACAATATGCGGAGGATCGTCGCGGGAGCGGCCGAATCGCCCTTTGAAAGACCAAGTTCGCCCGCAACCTTTTCGCCGGTGGCGAGTTCCCGCGAATTGAGCCCACGCCAAGATTTGTGCTTGTCGCGCATCGTCCAAAACCTCTGAACGATCTCATCTTCCTTCGCATTCGGACAGCCACCGATAAAACCATTCGACCAGTGCTCGAGCGCCTGATCCAGATGCGCAAGGACGTTCCGCGTCGTCCCATCGCCGTGCGCGCCCGACTCTGCAGATTGTAATTACATCGTCGGAGACGCCCTCAAACTGAATTGGCAGTTTCACCTGAGCGACGACTCGGCGTTCGTCGCCACGGCCGACCAGAATAAATGACTGCCGTAGACGCAAAGCCAATCCATGCAGCACGACGCTTCGCAAGTAGTCGGCCATCGCCTTCGGTTGCTTCAATTTCTCAAGCGCCTGATGCACGAGGCCCCGAAAAGCCTCGTCCCCTAGCGCCTTGCCAAGCTGCGCAACCTGCCTTTCCGTAATGAGTGGGTGTTGAGAGAACACCTTTAGCCGGGTCTCCTGCAACAATTGCCCATGCTTTTCCGGATCCCAATAATGCAGGAGGCGAACAAGTTTCTTTCTTAATTCTGGGTCCCCGTTGGCCGCAACAACCAACTCTGCCCAACGGCGCGCCCGAAAGACATCAATTCGAATGTTTTGCGCCCCGCTCTCCAGCAAATACCGCAGAAACTTTGCGGCCTGCCAACGCCCCTCGCTTTCAACGACTCGGATACGCTCGATCTCCGTGCCGACAAAACCGTCAAGCCGCGCTGTGTCCAACTTAAATCGCAATCCTTCCGTCTCAACTTGGTAGCCGTGCAGCAGCGCGCATCCCCTAGCCGGATCGATAAACGTCTGGGCAAAGGGCACTGGATCGGACGCAGGCGCCTGCTTGCGCACCTGTGCGTCCGCTCCCCAATACACCTGTGCGGCAAACAGCCCACTTCCGGCACTGCCGGCACCGCCACCAACAAAACTCTCAATTCCCGACACCCATCGAGCGATCGGCGCACGATCAAGAAGCGTCGCCGCAGCGGGATTGGCTTTGATAAGAAGGAACCCCCTTAGCGAGGCCCTGCTTTCATGTTTAACGCTGTCCGGATCTTTGCCCGCATCGGCGAGGCGGACCGCCGTCTCGGCGGCATCGGCAACCCATTCTGGCGTCCAACTCGCGCCAAATACCCGGCCGAGTCGCGCGAGACGAACTTGAACAGGACGACAAATCCGGGCGTCAACATCCGCGAGCGCTGCGCGCGCTTCATGCGGCAACTCAGCCAGCAATCCCTCCCGGCTGTCGAATAACGACAGCCATTGTGCGGACTGGTAGTCCGCCGGCTCCAGCCAAGGCGCTCGACCGTGGACTGGCGGCCTCCAATAAACGGCCATCGGGTGAAAACGCCTCGTCGCATTGCCGGGCGCAATTGTCGGCAGCGCTAATGAGACATCTTCCTTTTGCAGGTCTCGACCGTCCCGCGGGTCGATTTCTATGAGGACGGACGGCAGGTTGATCGTGTCGAATAGGAGCTTCGGCGCCCACGACACGCTTTCGCGCAGTTTCCCGGTGCACTTCTCGAACCGTTGCCCGTTGGTCGCGCGTCGCCAGAAATCAGCGATCCCGGACGCACCGAAATCGGACCAGACGATCTTACCAAACAACCGAAAAACAAGGTCCTCAGCTTGCCGCAGCGCAGCCTCGCCCGGTTGACCATCCCGACCAAAGACCTCTTCTCCGCGCAATTGCGCCCGGGCGAAAGCATCCAGAATGGCGCAAACCGCCTGTCCTCGCAGCACGAAGAAGTTCTTCGGATTGAGCGGAATTTCAAAGCCAGCGGGCTCAATCATTTCGTGCGGTCGACGAAACCACCATGTGTCCCGCGGCGAGTATATTGACAACGTAACCGTTGTGATCGGCCGGTCGTCGAGGCCACGCCCTCCGCGCCCCTTACGCTGTATGAAGCTCGCCAAGTTCTGCGGCGCGTAGTGCTGGTAGACCAGTGTGATATCCGGATCGTCATATCCAACCTCAAGCGACGACGTCGCAAATACGATATCGGCGTCGCTGATTAGCCCGTCGATGTCGCCTCCAGTTCGAGAAGAAATTGGCCTCTCCGCGACCTTCAGATGCGAGCCGACGGGCAATCGACCCCTGGCCGTCCGTTGACGATCATCATTCGCTGCAAACCACCAACACTCTCCCTGACCAAAACGGTCGCACCCTACCGGTTCTCCACAGCAGACCGTCTGGAGTTGCCCCGAGGCATCGTCCCCGTAGTCGCGGGTTCGCAATGACGCGAGTTCACGATCCTCCTCTGCATCGCGATAGGCGCTATGCAAGCGTCGCAACTTGTCGATAGAATCGAGGAAGACAAGGCTGCGAAAACCGCCTTCAGCCCCGGTACGGCGACGCATACCGTGCGCCACGCACATCAGGCTCTAAATCGTCGTAGACGCGCCAGCGATGTCTTGCCCGCGTGATTCCACCTCAGGCTGAACAAAGTAAAAATACTCGCGCCCGCGCGGATTCTTGTCTATTTCGAGCGGTTTCTGCCCCTGACGCGGCGCAACCATCACCACCCTATCACGGCCGATCAATCGACCCCACGCTTCCGCAGGCTCCCCAAGGGTGGCGCTCATCCCGATCGCCACCATTCGACGCCCATCGCCAGCATTTGACTCGGCGCGAGCGACAAGCCGTTGAAGAGCAAGTCCAACCTGCGCGCCGTGAATATGCGTGTAAAGATGAATCTCATCCGCGAGCAATGCTCGCGGCGCCGCAAAGCGTACGTCATCGCCAAAAAGCACGCCGTACTGCGGATCATGCAACCATTGATGCAAACTGTCCGCGGTCGGCAGAAACAGCGTCGGCGGCGTGCTTACCAAAGCGTCCTTCGAACCAACCCACCCGTCGAACCGCCAGTTGCACGATGTGCAGACAAGCGCATCATTCCCGCCTTTGCCGGCTGCAGGCAGCAAGCGGAGCGGCTGGCCACAACCAGGACAACCAAAAAACGGAAACGATACCGCGTTGGGTCCGACATCCCGCCATCCGCTATCACGGTCCCACTGCTGCAGCCTTTGAAACGATCGAGGGACCTCGCCAACTTGCATGCCAAGGCTTACCACCGGCAGCCCGGGCACTTGTGCCAACGCCGCGAGATATCCGGCCAACCTTTGCGCCTGATTGGCGACAAGCCGCACACGCGGATAGACCAGGATCGCGCCAACACCCGCAATGCCCGCTAAGCGATCTGACAGCGTCGCTGCGATCAACGGCAACACCGCCGCCTCAGTTTTCCCCGAACCGGTGTCGGCGGCGACGACGATGGCATCTGGTCCCTCGCCGCGCCACGCCGAAAGAACAGCCTCGAAGCCCCGCGCCTGAAAAGCCGCGATTGCGGCTTTGGCGCCCCACAGCTTCTTGAGGGTCGCCAGGACCGCCAAAATCGCCTGCTCATGCTCCGGCGCGTGCGTGGCGACATTTTCCAGCGCGTCCGCCAAATCGATATTCCGAAGAGGCTTGTCGCGGTCGCGAATTTCCACCTTCAGGCTGCGAACGAGATACGGCCGCCTGTCGGCGTCGCCGGTCTTGAAGCGTTGCTTGACGTGACAAATCTCTCGCGCGATTTCGGCCATCCGACTACGAACGCGGCCATCCGTGGCCACCATCACGTATCCGTTCGCCTGCAGACGCGCTATCGCAGCCACCGCGTCATTCGCCGAAATCCCGCCACCAACGAGCGAGCCGACTGACGCCCAACCGTCGAACACCCCGAAGTTAATTCGCTTGGCTTCAATATCCTCCAGCGCGTTCAAGATTACGAAATCGCCGTCGGCGAGTTCCTTCACAGGCGGGAGTTCGTTCTCGGGCAACGGCTCAATCTGCGAGCGAGGAACGTCAATCGTCATCGATCCGTTCGACGCCGTATCGAAGACGACCAGTCCTTCGCTTTGTAATTCCTGAAGGACCGGCAGAAGCCCATCCGCTCCGTCCGCCGTCATCCAACCAAAGCGATCGCGGACATTGTCATAAAAGGGAGCTAGCGTCCCTTTCCTGGCCTCACGCACAACCATTTCTATGCGCTGCCGGACAGTTTCGACGTCAATATCGAAAACACGCCGTCGCTGCGCCAGCGGTCTAGCAATCCAGAATGGACCATTGCGACCCAGCTTCGCGTACAACGACACGTGGCCCAGCAGATGCAGATCGCGGCATTCGTGAAACGGGTCCTTGGCGCGGGCTAAAGCCGTCTGGAGATCTCGTAATGTCGGTGCGCCGTAAGCATTATTGATCGCAAGATTGCGCACGGCTTCAAGCACGCTCTCTAATTCCGGACTCATATCCGGCATGACCGCCGGCGCTTCGGTCTCCCTCGCCACCTCCAACTCGGCGATCCCGCTATCGAACCCTCGCGCCCGGACCTCGACCCTAATTCTGGCGCCAATCGGACCATCAAGCGCGAGTTCGCCCTTGTGCTCGCACGAGAATACAAACTCGCGAAGCAATTCGACCTTCTCCATCATCTCCTGTTCGTTCGGCGCGGCGTCTAGCAGCCTACGGCTTATGAACACCACCAACTTCGTGCGCGCCCGGGTGATCGCGACGTTCAGCCGCTCAGACGAAAAAATGAACTCGTCCTCCGCCAAGGCAAATTCCGGGTCGGCAACCGTGTAAGTCAACACGATCGCATCGCGCTCTTTGCCCTGAATCCGGTCGACTGTTTCGACGAACGACACTTCCCTTTCGGCCTCATCGATCAAAAGACGAATCGCGCTGTTTTGAGCGCGATGTGGGCTGATGATGGCGGCGACCTTCGACCAAAACTTCTCGGGCGGACACTCGCCGCCGTCTTCCGTCATAACCCTCGCGCGCAGCGATTTTGCGAGCTCGGCCGCAAGTCTTGCTTCGAACGAATTCGAGGTTGTGGCCGACGGGCCGTCGTGAACAAATACGACGATAGGGAACTCGGGATCGAGCGCCGCTTGTTGCCATGGCGGCAATCCATCGCGCCACCCAGCGCACAAGGCCAACCGGTCTTGGGGAACTGCAGACGTGTACCGGCCAACGTAAAACTTTCGTTCCGGGAAGGCGGTAAGGGGTCCGTTCAGCCGAAACGTTTCCGCCAACGCAAATTCTGACGTCCCCGTCGATTTCAGGAAGCCGTACAACGACCCGCCGAGTTCTCGCCCGCCGATGGCTACTATCCTCGCCCCGCGCAGCGGCGGCAATTGCTGGTCGTCGCCTGCGACCACCACCCGTCCATGCTCGCCCAAACCGGCCAACGCCATCAGGCCGTGAGCGAGCACCATCTGCGACGCCTCATCAATGCACACGAGGTCAAACAACGGGGCAGTCGGTCCGCCGGCATCGTTTCCTTTCTGCGACGTCAGCAACCGGTGCAGAGACCAAATCGTCCCACCAACCACCACCGCGCTGGTGCCGATCGCATTGAGCGCACTTTCGTCTTCACCTGGCGGAAGTTGCTCGACACCACTGGACAACCCAACTAGCGGAGTCCCAAGATACAAAGGTCGCTGACAAAGCGGGAAATGGGTCGCGAATCGATCCGCGACCGCTTCAAGAACGTTGCCAATTGCGTTGCGCGTGAATGCCGTGACGAAAACCCGACAGGGCAGTCGCGCTCTGCGTCGCGCCTGCAGGTATCCGACAATCAGCCAAGCAAGCAGGTGCGTCTTGCCCGTTCCGGGCGGTCCAAGCACTAACCCAACGCGGCGATCCGCCAATCCGCGCCAAGCTGCCTCTTGAGCCGGCCGTAGCGCGTAGTCGCTCTTGGCGGCAATTGACGGCAGAGCAAAACGCTCGAGACCTTCGACCCAAATACTAGGGTCTTGTGCATCATCCGCAAAAACACGCGGATCGCGCAGGAACGACAATATCTCGTCACGTACCGACACCGCCGCCTCCTCGGGCCAAGTAGGACAGGAAAGCGTCGGCTCGCGCCGAGTTGAAGTCGACGAAACTCTGATCAAGGCACCAATCGCGCTCGCCCGCGCGGCGCCGCACTCTTGTAAAGACGTCGCCATCGAAAACGTTGGCCCGCATGCGGATCCGCAGCCGTCGGGGCAAGTCGTTCGCCTGCACCTTATCGAGCCTGCAACTCACAGCGCTCCAAAGCGCTGGATTGAGGCGTAGATCAGGGTCGTCGTCGGTCAAGATCAGTCCGAAAGAGTCCGGCCGAAGGTCGGCATCTTAATCTCTGGCGGCGCGTCAAAGACCATACGATAGTCCGGTCCTTCCTGGCGCGATGTCAACAAGCGCATGCCGGCTACGCACCTCCGTGCATCGCGCCGAGCGCCGATCGGCTGGGCCAACCGCACCAACGCCTCCAAGAGGCCCGAACGATTTTCCAATAATTCCAACGCTCGCAACAAATCGAGATCGCCGGCTTGAAGCGGGTCAAACGTCGCGTGAAATCGAAACGGCTTCTTCGCCAAACGGAGCATCGGACCATCGTTGGATTCCATCGCTCGCCGATTTTCGCGCTGCAGCCATTCAACAATTGCGCGCATCGCTTGAAGACGCTCCCGCACGTCATTCTCGACCGCTTCAGGCGCGACACTGCGACTCCGGTTTTCCCGCAGCCCCCGACTGACCTCAATCGACAGAAGCGAGGAGAATTCACGCCTAAAGGGCGCCTCAGGACTATACGCGACCGCTATCAAGCCCCGTTCATGCAACGCGCAAGACACCTGACGCAGGTCGAAAGAAACAACGACAGGCAATGCATAAAGCTGCTCAAGTACGCTTCGAAGCGCGGTAGCCGGCAAGTGATGCATGCCACGAAATTCCGGTTCTGGCACCACCTCTTCAGGCGGGAACAGCCGCACCATGTGCAACAGCCCATCCCGCACGCGGGAATCGTCGAGATGCCGCTTGACGGCATTCTGAAGACTAATGGCTTCCAACGGCTCATAGAAAAAAATGTGCGAATAAATGCCATTGGCGCTGTCTGCACGTTGATTTGCGCGATCAATCTTTTCGAGGTCAGCGATTAGGCCGCTGAATACCCTGACGAGCGCGTCAGCTTCGGATTTGCGGTCCGCGTTCGGCAAGACCTCGATGTGTTCAGTGCATTGCCCATTTTCAACCTTGAGGTATCCAAGCGTGACAAGGCCATCATCGACGGGATCATGATCAGCGACCAGGTAAAAGCCGACATCCGCACGCGGAGGCATCAAGAAAGTGTACGCTTCAGGAGTACGCGAAACCGCGCCGGTCCTGAGCGCTTCGGCGCGGACAACCAACGCTTCCGCGCGGCGTGTCAGGGACCAACTCGCTCCATCCATACGTCGCAGACCCGCAGTCTCGGGCGAGCTGCGTGACAGTCCGCACCCCGACAGCGTGAAGACCGCGCTTGGCCTCATGCGTCAATCCGGGCACGGCGGAAATATCCATCCGATCCGTTGATTTCGCTCGATCTATCGCCTTCAAGCAATGCGGCAGGTACTCACATTGCTCACACTTAAAATATATGTGAAAGAACGTTTCATCAACGCTGACTTCGACCCTCTTTGCGGCGATGCCGGGCAACGTACGTGCGCAGAAATCATCGACAAGGCGCAGGTACGGCGCCAACGAGAAATCGTCCGCCTGCCAGGCATCTCCCTCAGCGGCGCCGTTATCGGGAATTCGCCAAATAGACCCGGTCTCATCCACTTTCCCTGGCGATTGCGCATCGTTCAGCACCAACTCCAGCATTCGCGCATAAAACGCCACCTGGGCTTTGTGAAACGAGGTCGCCGCGCGCGTCGCCTTGACGTCAATGACGCGAAAGATCGGTGTCGGGACTTCACAAACGCATTGGACAAGATCGGCATACGTCCGCCTAACGCGAACCTTTGGAGTATTTCCTAGCAAGGCCGGGCTCTGACGCGGCCTCAGATTCATCTGAGACGCATACGTCGCGCCCTTTTCGCGGCGCAGGAACGCCATCGCCAAACGCTCGCTGAGGCCATCCTCGCCAGAACTGGGGAGAAGCAAGTTCGAATCGCGGCCCAATCGAGCCAGCACCCGTTTCTCAAAATCCATTCCAAGATCGGCCCATGCTTTTTGCTCCCGACCGTCCTCAAAGACCGGAATGGACGCACGATCGACCGTATCCATGAGGTCGTATCGGGTTTTCCGTTCACACCGATACTGAAACCATGACTTGATCGTAGAGGCGCTGAGAACTCAAGCCCATCTTGAGCTCCCTGCTCGGCTGGAATCAGTGCCGCGGACGATTGACGCGTCCACCGCAGCGGTGTCGCGACGCGCGATCGAAAATGCGTCAGCGTTCATCGGCTTACCCTACGAACAAAAAAATGACCGGATCACTCGCGGCCAAGCGGCCGACGACCAACCACTGGTGCAAAAATCCGTTCGGTAATGCGAAACGTGCGGGCTCTTCTTCAAGCGCGCGAATTGAGATGATCGCTGAACACACAACTAAGTTCAATAGATTTCCCCGGCCCACGACCGAGATGACGTGTCAATCCAGGCGATTGCAGACTTGCCGCCACGATCGCCGGCTTTGATTGACGCGCTGCGAGTTTTTAGAAAACGCCCTCGTATCGTAGGCTTCCATTGACCTGCCACTGAACATTCATCCAGCGGCGATTAGAGCCTCGGCGGGTTGTACGCCGTTGGGCGCGGGTGGAGCAACGTGCGATCGGCGGAGCTGGTCGGGGTTGCGCAGCCGATCGCATGTTGCGGGAAGGTTGGCCGCATAGGCGGCCGGGGTTCGATAGCCCAACGCCGAATGTGGGCGGCGCTGATTGTAATCGTTGATCCAGTCGGTGATCTTCGTGCGGGCGTGGTCGAGGCCGAAGAACAGGCTCTCGTTGAGAAGCTCGTCGCGCATGCGGCCGTTGAAGCTCTCGCAGAATCCATTCTGCATCGGCTTGCCCGGCGCGATGAAATGCCAATCGATCTGGCTCTCCTGAGCCCAGGCGAGCACGGCGCGGGAGGTGAACTCCGTTCCGTTGTCGGACACGATGAGGCCTGGTTTTCCACGGCGCTCGATCAAATCCGTCAGCTCGCGCGCCACGCGCCGGCCCGAAATCGAGGTGTCCGGGATCGCCGCCAGGCACTCGCGCGTCACGTCGTCAACGACGTTCAAGATGCGGAACCGCCGGCCGCTGGCGAACTGATCGTGGACGAAGTCGAGCGACCAGCGCGCGTTGGCGCGCGCTTCGACAAGGATCGGCGCGCGCGTCCCCACGGCGCGGCGCCGCGCCCGCCGCTTGCGCACCGTGAGGCCTTCCTCGCGATAGAGCCGGTAGATGCGATTGATCCCGGACGGCTCGCCCTCCTGCCGCAGCAGGATGAACAGCCGCCGATAACCGAAGCGCCGGCGCTCGTTGGCCAGATCGTGCAGCCGCGCCCGCAGTTCGATCTCCGCGGGCCGACGGGACCGATAGCGGATCATCTTGCGATCGGCGCCGACGAGGGAGCAGGCCCGCCGCTCCGACAGGCCCAACACGGCCCGCAGATGCGCGACGCCCTCGCGCTTGGCGGCGGGCCCTACCATTTTTTTGACAGAAGTTCGCGCAGCGCCGACGCATCGAGCATCGCCTCGGCCAGCAGCTTCTTCAGCTTGGCGTTCTCGTCCTCGAGCTGCTTCAGACGCTTGGCCTCCGGCACGTCCATCCCTCCGTACTTGGCCTTCCAATTGTAGAGCGTCGCTTCCGAGACGCCGTGCTTGCGCGCCAGGTCTGCCGTCTTCGCCCCGGCCTCATGCTCGCGCAAAACGCCAATGATCTGCTCTTCCGTGAACCGTGCTCGCTTCATCTGTCCGTCCTCCTGAAGGCCGGACTCTAATTCCGCGTGGAGGAAAATCGCAGTGGCAGGTCACCATGACCGACCGAATGGCGACGCAGGCAGACCAATGACCCAGAGCACCTCAACAACAAACTCAAGAGAACCGCCCTCACCGGAAACCGTCCCAACAAAAGCAAGGCTTGGTCCGCTAGTGGATCAAATCTGACGGTTAAATCCGATGGAGGATTCCCGGCGGACTCGCGGCGTGCGAGCCTGTGGCATGCGAACCGGGATTTCCTTTTCTGTCACGTCCGCCGATTTGGCTCGGCTTCACGCCCTGGTCAGGGATCGCAACGCAGCCCAGAAGCACGTCTGGCGGGCGCAGATCGTGCTGCTGAGCGCCGGGGGGCTGGGCACGAACGCGATCATGCGCGAGACCGGCAAATCGAAGACCTGCGTCTGGCGCTGGCAGGAGCGTTTCGCCGCCGAGGGCGTCGATGGTCTTCTGCGCGACAAGACCCGCCCCTCGCGCGTCGCCAAGCTCGCTCCCTCGATCGCCGAACGGATCGTTGAGCTGACGATGGAAGCGCCGCCGGGCGAGGCGACCCATTGGACGGGCGCCGCGATGGCCAAAGCCGCCAGCGTCAGCGTCAGCTCCGTCCAACGCATCTGGCGCGCGCACGGGCTTCAGCCGCACCGCGTCCGCCAGTTCAAGCTGTCCAAAGACCCGGAGTTCGTCGACCGGCTGCGCGACATCGTCGGGCTCTACGTCGATCCGCCGGCGCACGCCGTCGTCCTGTCGGTCGACGAAAAGAGCCAGATCCAGGCGCTCGACCGCACCCAACCCGGCCTGCCGATGAAGAAAGGCCGGGCCGGAACCATGACCCACGATTACAAGCGAAACGGGACGACCACTTTGTTCGCGGCGATGAACGTGCTCGACGGGACTGTGATCGGTCGCAACATGCAGCGCCACCGCCATCAGGAACTCATCCGCTTCCTCAACGCCGTCGAGCGCGAGGTTCCCGCCGGCAAGATCGTTCACGCCATCCTCGACAACTACGCCGCCCACAAGCATCCCGCCGTCCGTCAATGGCTGGCGCGTCATCCGCGCTGGACCTTCCACTTCACGCCGACCTCGACTTCCTGGCTCAACGCCGTCGAGGGCTTCTTCGCCATCCTGACCAAGCGCCGCCTCAAGCGCGGCGTCTTCCGATCGGTCGCCGACCTCCAGGAAGCCATCAATCGCTTCCTCGCCGACCACAACGCTCGCGCCAAACCCTTCCAATGGGTCGCCGACCCCGACAAAATCATCGCCGCCGTCAGACGCGGGCATCAAGTGTTAATTCGATCCACTAGCAGCCATCTGGAATTCGCTCTGGGGTCGCGAAATCGATTTCTATCCGCAAATCGCGGCCGCCGGCAAAGCCGAGACCATGAAGACAGACGACGTGCTCAAAGAATACAACATCACGACGCAGGGATGGGATCGCATAGACAACACGAAAATCGACGATATGCTACAATTGGCGCGCAAATCACTTGACGAAGTCAAGGCGCAAACCGAATATCAGGATCAAAAGGCGACGCGCCTTCTTACAGTCACAACGTTTCTCAGCGCTATCTCAGGGTTATTATTTAATAGATTCCAAGACGCATATCCCATGACCCAGATAACCAAGGGAGACTATTACTACGATGCGTTGCTCATTGCTTGCTATTTCGCCTTTTACGGATTCGTTGTGACCGCACTTTCCGGCGCGCTTGTCACCTTCCACGCGACGCGGACGCGTTTCAAATACGTAAAGGATGAGACCATTTCAAAGCAAGAGAAAGATCCAAAATCTCTTCTCTTCTATTCAGCGCTTATTCGCGTGCGCCCGCGCGCTTGGGCGAACGCATGGGTCGCGCCCAAGACCACCCTGGCCGGCGATCCGGTGCCTTTCTTGCGCGCCGATCTACAGCAGCGCTACCTTCAAAACCTTGTCGGCGAGACCTATCTCGTCGCTGCGAAAACCGCCGACAAACTCCGCTATCTCGATCCAGCACAGAGGCTCCTGGCATTCTCCTTACGATGCCTATTCGTCTGGTTGATTCTCCTGGGCGCGATCAACGTCACGCTTCCATCCACCAAGCTGCCGGCGACGCCGCCTGAATCGAAGCCGACCGCGTCGTCTGAACCGGTGCCCGCCTGGCAATCCCCGTTTCCACGACAATGGTCGTCAACCAAAGTGACGCTGCCGCTCCAAGAAACGCTTGGAACAACGCCGCTCGAATCCGGTGCACCAAAACAATGAACGTATCTAAGACAAGCGCGCCAGTCGTTTTCGTCGACGCCGACAATACCCTTTGGGACGCCGACGGCGTGTACGCACATGCGCAACTCCGCTTGCTGAAGGGCGTAGAGGACGCCTGCGATCGCGTTGCCGCCGGGGCCAACAAGCTCGACTTTGTAAGGGAGATCGATCAAGCGATCGCGGCGCGGCATCACCGTGGGCTACGCTATCCTTGCCGTCTCTTGATTCAGGCGGTCGCGCGCGCGCTTGTCGGCAAGTCGCCGGAATCAGCAGCGAAGGCCGTTTGGAAAGGCGCGAACGGTGACATCCTCTCCGAGGATGCGACCGTTGCGATCGAGACGCAATTCGCCAACGACCTACGGGATCGGCCAATTCTCCTAAAGGGCGTCGAAGCAGGGCTAAAACGCCTGCACGCCTCGGGTGCGCTCATCCTTGTTCTAACCGAGGGCAACCGTGACCGCGTCCGGCGGACCGCTTCGGAGTACGGCCTAATGCCGTCCATCGATCGTGTCATCGAGTTCGCCAAAAATTCCGCGCCTCTACAACCGAGTTCTACAGCTGACCGGTCGACCCAAGGAAAGCTTCATGATCGGCGATCAACTTCAGCGCGACATCGCGCCGGCAAAAGCCGCAGGACTAACGACAATCTATGTCCCCGGCAGGTTCAAACCACGCTGGGAGCCGCACGAACACGTCGTAGGTCCGTCGTACAGCGTTCAAAGTTTCGACCAAGCCGTCGAAATCATCCTGCATGGGAAATCAAAGGCTGACACGCCCGCCCAGACGGCCACGTAAGGTCGTTCATGGCACTCTGGGGCCTGCGGATTCGCGGATCAGCCGAGAATCTGGGTGACGCTGGGGCGATCGGGGAATTCTTGTTTGGCTGTGACAGCGCCGAGACTGACGAGTTCCTCCGAGGGCAGCGCCGGGTCGCCGCAGAGTTCGCGTTCCGGATCGCCGGGAGCGGCGTCAAGAGGAGGCCGCAAGACGACGGCGCGGCCGAGTTTTGGCTGTGGCGGGCGGCGGCGCGTGTCCGAGGACTTCGCCGAGGTGGTGAAGCCGCATGGTCGGACGTTGCGGCAGCGTCACCACCAGTTCCAATTCGCCGCCGATCGCCTCCACATAGCTACGCAGGGTCGAGAGGTACATGTCGGCCTGCTTCTCGATCTTGGATACGGATGGCTGCTTGATCTTTAGCGCGGTCGCAATGTCGGCTTGCGCCTTACCCGCGATCAGCCGCAACTCGCGCAGGCCTTCCACCTCCTGGCGTAGCTCTTGATAGCGCGCCTCGATCCTCTCCTGCCGCTCAGGCGGAAGCTCGGCGACGATCTGGTTCAGGTTCCGGCCCATCTCACTTTCCCTTCTTCGCGGCTTTCAGTCTTTCCACATGAGCGGAAAACCTGAAATCCGCCTTGGCGATGATCTGCTTGTAGAAGCGTTTCTCGCTCCCACCGGATTTGTCGCCGGCCACAAGCAGGATCGCCTTTCGCTCCGGGTCGAACGCGAAGGCGGCGCGCCATTCGCCATCCGACGCCTCGAACCGCAGCTCCTTCATATTGGTGTGCTTTGAGCCTTTGAGCGTGTCCGCGTGCGGTCGGCCGAGCTGCGGGCCATATTCCGCCAGCAGCTTGGCGACGGCGAGCAACGCGTCCTGGACGCTCTCCTCAAAGGCCAGAAACTCTTCCTCGAAGGCGTCGTGGAACTCGACTTCCCAGCTCATGCATATATAGCTTTCAGGCTATGTCGTCAACAAGTGCGTCTTGTCACAAGGTCCGGGATCATGCGGCTTCCTTGCTGGCCGCAGCGGCGTCATTCATGATCTGCGTTTTCGGCCAATGGGCGCGGATGGCGCGCAACAGGCGGCACAGGAAGGCTTTGATCTCCTTGCCGCCGGGCCGCTTGGCGGGACGAAGCACGGCGGTGATGAAGCGGCCCTCGCCGTCGAAGACGGTGAGGGTCCCGCGGCGGCGCCTATTCACACCTTGGCCCCTCGACCAAGGCACAACCGGTCATCATTCCATGAATTGCCCTCGCCACTTTATCGGCCGCCGCGACGAGGACGCTATCAAGGTGATGCACATAGCGACTGGTCACCGATCCGGCCGCATGACCGAGCATTGCCGCTATCGTTGACTCCGTGAAACCCAGATCGCCGGCTACAGACGCGAACGAATGCCTAAGCGTGTGCGGCGTCACACCATCTAAATTCGCTCGCTTCACAATCCGCTTCCAAGCGCGGGGCATACCACCGAACGCGTCAGCACCTCGAACGGGAACGAGCACGTAAGGACATCCCTTTCTTCTTTCAATTATCGCAAGCAAATCAAAGGCGGGTTGGCCCACAGGTCTAACCGATGCACCTTCCTTGCTATCCTTCAGACGGAGGCAGCTGCCCGTTTCATCAACCTCAGTCCATTTCAAGTGGATGATTTCACCCGAACGGCAGCCAGTCAGGGCGAGAAGCCAAGCGCCCGCTATACCTTGTGCAATCTCCGCTTCCTGTTCAGCGTCAGCAAGCGCTCTCCCGAACTGGCGGTATTCCTCAGCCGAAAGTCGCCGTACGCGATGATTGTCTGCGGGGCGTTTGACCCCCTGGGAAGGGTTAGAGACGATCACGCCTTCAGATAGCGCAAATGAAAAAATGCCACCGAGGAGACCGGCGGTGCGCGCTGCGGTGCCCTTGCCCCCTTCGACAATCGCCTTTCCTCGCTTCTTCTCCGTTTTTTCTACCGTGGCGGTCTTGCCGCCGGCAACATCGCGGATGAAGCGGCTTACGTCCGCTTGGCTGATGTCGCGAACGAGTTTGTTGCCAAGCAGAGGAAGGATGTGGCGGGCAATGCGGCCGCGGTCCACGTACAGAGTGCTGGGCTTCTTCGGTCGGTTCCCCTTGCCCATGACAAGGCCGGTCTCGGCCGCTTCGAGATAGTGGTCGCACAATTCTCTCACAGTAAGGGATTTTCGCCGCGTTGTGCGCTCTTCGGCAGGATCCTCGCCCTTCATTGCTTCGCCCATCGTAGCTATCGCGAGCTTGCGGGCCCCCTCAGTCGTGATCTTACCGTGCCTACCAATCGTCAGTCGCCGGCGAATGCCAGCGCTGTTGCGGTAGTCGACGAAGTACGTCCGATTGCCGCTCGGAAGGATGTAGACGCCGAACCCGGGAAGATCGTTGCACCAGAGGGTGAATTGCTTCGCTCGAGGAATGGCAGCCTCAACAAAGGTCTTGGTCAATTTGGGCACGCGCGGTTCCTGCCGGTCGGATTTCAACTCACCAAATACTCACCATAAAAACGAAAGGAATGGAAGAGCCTCGCGCGGAGTAGCGAAGCCGAATCCAAGAAACATTGTTTCTTAATCGTGACTTAGGATAGAACGGCGAGCCGTGGCGCACTCACGGAAAGAGTTGACCGTTACCCTCCGAAGGCAGAGGCCAGGGGTTCGAATCCCTTCGGGTGCGCCAAATCCAACACCACTCAAGATAAGACTGCGAACACCGGTCCGACGAAGCGACGGCATTCGGCCTGAGGACACCGCGTCATTGACCGTCCAATTGCTCCCGGCGAGACCTCCACCATACTACACGATCCCACTTTCCCCAGAATCCGCATCACGTGGAATTCTCGTCGCGCCGAGATAGGCGCCACTTGGTCCGAGCGGTCGAACGAGGGGCGGGAGCCATCTTTTGTCGATCTCTACTCCAAGGGGGTCATCGCGAAGAGTATTGGCATTGGTTGACGCGGCTTCGGGCGCGGTGATCCTATCCGATCAATCGGCAAGCTCGCACAGGCGATTCGCGGAGACCGGCGGCGATGGCCAACCAACAGCGGGTGTGGATGCGGGTTCGGCGACTCTCCCGGGAGGAGAGGGACGACATCGCCGCGGCGTGCCGACGCTTCATCGACGAGCGTTTGAAGCCGCGGTTCCTGGGCGAGATTCGGCCGACGGAATTCAACTATCCCGTCGATCTGCACGGTCGATGGCGCGGCCGATCGTACAGCTTCCTGACCCGCTACCGGTCTGGCTTCGCCGAGAACCTCGGCGCGGAATTCGATGCGCCTTTTGCGCGTCTCGACCATGTCGAGGAAAAGCTCGACCGCCTCTTGTTCGACGTGATGTGGCCGCGCCACTCTGGCCGGTTCTGGCCTCTGCGCTCGGACATGACGCTCGAAGAGGCGTTCGCGATCATCGAGAAGGAAGGGCTCCTGTGGCCGACCTGAAGTCCGCGCGAACTGCGCCGCGGTTCGACGTCGCAACGCTTGAGAACCTCGCCGGCGCCGGTTTCGCGCGCGGCGAGGCCTATTGGCGCGAAGGCCGGGTGCGTCGCCTGGTCTGCGCGGAACCGCGGGTCACGGCGGTCGTCGAGGGCGGCCAAGCCTATCGGGTGACGCTCGCTGGCGCCGGTCAGGAGATCAGCGGCGACTGCGAGTGCCCTGCCGCGGAAAGTTTCGGCTTCTGCAAGCACATGGTCGCGACCGCGCTCGCCGCCAACGCCGCGGGTGGGGACGTTTCGGGCGCCGAAAATCCGCTGGCGCGCATTCGCGCCTATTTGCGAGCGTCGAGCGTCGATGCGCTCGTCGCGCTCATCCTCGAAACTGCCGAGCGCGACGAGGCGCTGATGCGCCGCCTCGATCTCGCCTCTGCGAGCGTTGGAGCCGACGACGCGACGCTCGAAGAGCGGCTGCGCGCCGCCCTCGACGACGCGATCGAACCTCGTGGCTATGTCGGCTATTCCCAGGCGCGCGACTGGGCCGCGGGCGTCGACGAAGCGCTCGACGCGATCGAGGAACTCTCGGACGGGCCGCGCGCTGCGATCGCATTGCGACTTGCCGAATATGCGATCGGCGCCCTCGAAAAGGCCCTCAATAGCATCGACGATTCCTCCGGGCATTGTGGCGGCCTCATCGAGCGGGCGGCGGACATCCACTTGGCCTCTGCGCACGCGGCCCCACCGGAACGCGTCGCTTTCGCGCGCGAACTGTTCGCGCGCGAGATGGCCAGTGACCACGACGCCTGGTTTGGCGCCGCGCGCCGCTACGCCGACGTGCTCGGCGACGTCGGGCTCGCGGAATATCGCCGCCTCGCCGAAGACGCTTGGGCGAAGCTTCCGGCGCGCTCGGGACGCTCCCGGGAGCCCATGCGCGACGGCGACGCATACCGGCGGCTTTCGGGAATCGTCGACTTCTTCGCCGAGCGCGACGGCGATGTCGAGGCACGCATCGCCTTGCGCGCCAAGAACCTTTCGTCGTCGTGGTCCTATTGGGGCCTCGTGGAATTCTGCCGGAAGGCCGGGCGCGCTGCGGAGGCCCTGCGCTGGGCAGAGGAGGGTCTGTGGACATTCGAGGACGAACGCCCCGACGCGCGGCTCGTCGATGCGGCCGTTACGCTAATGAATGAGGCGGGCCGGAAGGCGGATGCGATCACTGTGGCGCG
Source organism: uncultured Alphaproteobacteria bacterium (assembly GCA_963842835.1). Taxonomy (GTDB): domain Bacteria; phylum Pseudomonadota; class Alphaproteobacteria; order Rhizobiales; family Beijerinckiaceae; genus Roseiarcus. The sequence goes on from CAWJIB010000009.1 coordinate 63,291, forward strand.
AAGCACGTTTGAGAAAGAGCGCAGCCTGAACGCGTACCGCCGCTGGCGCAAGCTTGCGGGCGAGGCTGCGCGTGAAACGGCCGTCGCCCTTCTCGAAACGCGCGCTCGGAAGGCGCAGCCCTCGGCGTGGAGCCATTCGGGCGATCTCCTCATCGACGTACTGATGGAAGAGATGGATTGGACGACCGCTTGGCGCGCGGTCGCTCGCGGGGCGCCTCACCCGACACGCAAATGCGTCTTGCCCGGGCGAGCGACCGCGCGCATCCACAGGAAGCCGCGGAGGTCTTCCGGCGCGAGGTCGACCGACTCGTCGAAGGCGGTACGGCCGGGGGCTACGAAGAAGCCGCCAAGCTCGTAAAGCGCATGGCGGCCTTGCAGAGCATGACGACGCAGGCGGCCTGGGTCGCGCAACTGAAAACGCGCTTCGCGCGCAAGCGCAATTTCATGAAGCTTCTGACCTGAGTTGATGCGCCGCGTCGAGGTCGCGTAGCCGGAACGGCGTCGCGTCCTCCATTGGCAGCAGAACTGCACGGGGGCCGACACCGCACGCGACGCCCGGTCGCTTTTTGTGCAGTTCAAAACGGCTGGTCAGATCGCCTCGATTACGTGTCCGCTGGGAAGCGCGTTCCCGCGCTTCTGCGCATTTGGCCGACTGCCGCCCGACGTATGAAAAATCAGACCGGAATTTCAATAACATAAGTGTTCGCAGTTTTGTCCTGAGTGGCGCGCCAACTTTTCCAGGGACTTTCGGCTGCGTGTCCAAATGCGTGTCGGTTCCCGGGTCTGCGAGGCGGTCTAAGTTCGCCTATTGTCCCATCGGTCGCGGTCGCAGCGCCATCGGCACTCAGCTCTGAATCGGACGTAGCGCGGCCTCGAGCGCGTGCAGCCGCGCTACGCCTTCCGCGTCGGTCTTTCCGAAAGGCTCCTCGCACAAGGTGACCAGCGCGGCCCCGTCTTCGAGGGCTTCGACTTCGACTTCGGCGGGGTATTTCGCGCGCGCGGCGAGGTCCGGCGGCAGGTAGGTGATCCAGCCGATCCAGGGCCGAAGCGGTCGCGGGTGCGGCGGAAAAATCGGATTGGGGGTCTTGGGAAGATCGAGGACGTAGAATGAAAACATCGCGCACATTTCCGCGGGATTCCAGATCTCGCGCGCGAATCGCATCAACGGCCGAAGCTCGGACGCGCGCCACGGCCGTCCCGTGGATGGACGCAACTCGGAGAGGCGCATGAAGACGTAGTTCGGATGGATGGAGGCGCTCCGGCCGAAAGCGCCGACATTGCAGCGAGTGCCGGCGGTGCTCGTTTTGCGAAAATCGTAGGGCGGAGGCCCCGCGTGGCCGCCCCAGACATAACTTCCCAGCTCTGGCCAAGGGCCGGCGGGGACCTCATGCTGGCCCACGTTGTCGATCAAGAGCTGCTTCGCCGCGGCCTCGCTGAGCGGGACGGGAACCGTCTCCTTCTTGGACTTCGGCGACTCCAGCCAGCTTCGATAGATCGGGTCGAAGTCCGGCAGACCGTTGACAAAGCGCGAGAGCCTACGCGCGTCGTCGGCCTGCGCCGGGTCGCGCGGCTCCCACCAGAGATCGAGTTCCAGATCGCTCATCAAAGACCTCCGCTCAGTTCGGATCGAAAACGACGGACAGGTTTCCAAACGACAAGCGATCCGCGATCGTCTCCAGTCCGCGAAAGCCCTTCTCGGTTTGCGCGTGCCAGACGACTAGGCGGCCCGCGGCGGCCGCGGCATCCGCTTGTCTTTTCATCTGAATTGCGGGGTTATTTTCCGGCTTGACCCACCAGTACAGTTCATCGTTCTCATCGAACATGAAGTCGATGTCCGCCTTGGCTTCAAGCAGCCATCCCGTCTGCGAATCGCAGCCGTCGAGCCTGACGGTCCCGAGCATGATCGCCCACCCGTAAGGCAATCCGCTGACGTATTCCTGATAGGCGATCGAATTCGCTGATTTGGTCGTCTTCGGCTCTTCCGTCGGGTCGGGACAGAGCTTAGGCTCGCGATCGTCGACGGTCAGCGCGGCGGCCGGCTCGCCGTCCCTGCGACGCAAATCAGCGACGGCGCGGTCGAGGGCGTCGATCGTGGCGACCAAGGTTTGTCGCCGATCGGGACCGCTGACCACCCTCGCGACGGCTCGGCCGTCTCGATCGTAGATGACGCCGTCTGGCGCCGCGCCTCCGACGGCCAGGGTTCGCCACTGGCCGTCGATGAGGACTTTGAGGGTCACCGCAGTTTCGGTTTCGTCGTGCGCCCAGCGATAGGCAATGTCCGGACGGTCAGGGATTTGACCCTCCTCGACGATCCGGTTGGCGCTGGGCACGAAGATCGCGTCGAACAGGATCGTCGCGGCGGATAGGCGAGCGGCCAACATCGCGAGCCCGCGCAGGGCGGTAGCAGACAAGTCTCCGGCGAGCAGCGAACTAACGCCGGCCGCGGGCAATGGGGGAACGAAGGCCGGCGCCTCGCCGCCGCGAGACGGCGCGCCTGCCGCGGGGCCCGGGTCGGTCTTCGGCTTGTCCGCCCCTGGCGCCCCGGGTCTTGGCGCGAACCAACCGGGATTCGGAGGCGCGCCCGTTCTCGGGTGCTTCTCGTCCCAGTCGTCGTCCGCTTTCAGAAGTCCGCAAGCGACAAGGTCGCGCGCGAGACGCCGTTTCTCCAACGCGCCGTATTGGGAGCCCGCGGACGCCGGAGGGTCGGGAAGTCGCAGCAGCAAAGCGGCGATCTGCGCGCGGGCGATTTCCGCGTTTCCCAACGCGGCGGCGACCGCGTCGATACCCTTGCGCATGCTTCCGAGGTCGAGCGGGAAGCCATAGAGCTTGGAAAGTTCGCGGCCGAGATCGCGTTCGTCGCGCCTTGTCCACGCGCCCTTCGCGTCGCGCGCCAGCAGCGCGACGCCCCCGACCCGCAGCCCGCCAGCGTCGCACTCAATTCGTCCAGGACGGAGCTGGAAATAGCGCATGAAGGAAATATCGTTCATCTGGCGCTCTCATGAAGTTCTGAAATCCAGAAGAACATACGATGAACGCTTTGGCAAGGCTTATGCGGCCTATTTTTCGTGTCGGTCGATCATAGCGGAGGGGAGGACGAAACGGGGCCTCGCCGGTCGAACGGGCCGCCGGAGGGTTTCCCTGTTCTCGAAGACATTGTTCCCGGCCTCAGGGACGCCCCCGCCCTGACCGTATCCGCGGATCGCTTATTCGCACGTCTCGGCCCCAAGGGCCACGGGCGCGCTGAATCGGCCTCGAGCTTGCGGTCAATTTCTGGTCGGAAAAATCATAATGCAATTTCAATGACATAGGTATTCGCAGTTTTGTCCTGAGTGGCGCGCCATTTCCTGCAAAATTGCGAGCGCCGGCCGAGGCTGCCGCCCGGCCTGCGATCGCCTCCTCCACTGCCGCGCCGCCGAGAAATTCGCCTCTGCCGCACGTTGTGCGAGGGGCGGCCATTCGGGTTCGACGTTTCCATGTTGCCCAGGATCGCTTCGCACGAGCGGGTCGACGGGGTCGTCGACGTGGTCCTCGATGAGGGCGTGGGCTTTGTCGAGAGCGCCGCTCGCAGTCCGGAGCCGTCCTTGAAAAGGCTGAAGGAGGGCGGCGTCGATGATCATGACTCGTCAGCAACCTTGACAACGGGGACAGCAATAGGCGGTGCGGCCGCCGACCTTGAACGCCTTCAGCGGCGATCGGCAGCGGGGGCAATGCCCTCCTTTCTTGCGCTCGGGCAGAAGGGAGCCCTCGGGCATTCGCTCGATGAACTGCTCCGAGCCGGCGCCACGGGCGATCGCTGTCGTGAGGACCTTGTGCATTTCCACGAACAGACGCTCGAGCTGGCTCGGCGCGAGTTTGTCCAAGCGCTCGGCCGGATTGACGCCCGCCTGAAACAGGATCTCGTCGGAATAGATGTTGCCGATGCCGGCGATGATTTTTTGGTCCATCAAGACCGATTTCACATCGCGCTTGATGCCGATGACAGCGGTCTTGAAGGCTTGGAAATCGAACCGCGGTTCGAGCGCATCCGGCCCGAGTTTTTCATCGGCGATGAAGTCGGCGGCGTCCTCCGCGAGCCCGACACGCCCGATCATCCTTTTGTTGGTGTAGGCGAGGCAGCCGTCGTTGGCGAAATCGAGGCGGACCCGGGTGAAGGCGGGCTCCTGGTCGCGATCTTGAACGAACTGGAGCGCGCCATTCATGCCGAAATGAAACGTCAACCAGCCGCCGCGATCGACATTCGCCATGAGGTGTTTGCCGTAGCGGCGGGGCGCAACGAGCTTAGCCCCTCGCAAGCGGGAAGCGAATGTCCGGGCGGAGAGCTGACCGAGGATGCGCGCATCGCTCACGACGACCTGATCGATCGTCTTGCCCAGAGCATTCTTCGCGAGCACGCGTTTGAAGCCTTCGACATCGGGCAATTCGGGCATCTCAGCATCTCTCTATTCCGCGATCCAAAGAGCGGAGCCATCATTCCCGTGAGACTGGCGCGGTCGGCCGCGTCCGCCTATCGCGCGGCAAGCTCATGGCGCCGTCGAATAAGGCCGGCTTCGACCCTGGCGAACGCCAGGCTCTTTCGCCTGTAACGATCGAGATCGATCGAGAGACGTTTCGCCAGTCTTTCGACGGCCGGCAGCGGATCGGGATCCGCCTTGGCCCAGAACGGACGCAGCTCACGCAGGAAAATGTTCACGGTGACCGGCCCGACGCCGTAAAAGGCGAGCAGCTTCTCCTCGAGATCGCGCGCGGCGCCCGCCGCATCGTGCAGCCGGCTCAGGCGGCCGCTGTAGTCCGCAATGAGCATTTCGCAGTCGCGGAGAACCTGCGTCGATTTGCGGCCGTCGTAGCGGACATAACCGCCCTCGCGCATCACGGGGTAGACGAGGAAATCCCAGCCGGCCTTGAGAATCTCTTGCGGATTGGTCAAGCCGTGGCGCATGAAACTGCGATAGGTGTTCTTCGCCGTGGTCTCGGAGATCCGCGCGCCGAACAGCAGGCTGGCGAGGAACCAGCGGAAATCTTCAGCATCGCTCCGCTTGGCAAGCTCAATGCCGAGCTCCTCGGAATAGAGCGGGCTGCGCTCCAATGTGCGCCGCGTCGCGTCCTCAAGCTGCGTGCGTCGCGAGTCGTCCGACCGCAATGGAGCTGGTTCCTGCGTAACCATCTAGCCCGGCGCGTGCTGCGGCGCCGTCGTGTCGGCCAGCCCGCCCGAAGCCCGGCTCACGCTGACCGGCATGCGCTTCGAGCCCCAGTTGCCGGGCGAGCGGTCAAACACGCCGGCGCAAGCTGTGCGGCAGTTCTCGCATTTGCCGTCGTCGGTCAGGCGCCAAGCCGTGATCTCATACCAGTCGCGGCCGATGAGCAGCGCGTTGCAATGATGGCAATAGGTCGCCTGTCCCGCCGGGTCGTGGACATTGCCGGTAAAGGCGTAGCGCACGCCATTCTTCATCGCGATCGCGCGAGCCCGAGACAACGTCGCCACCGGCGTCGGCGGAATGTCCCTCATCCGCCAATCCGGATGGAAGGCCGTGAAGTGCCACGGCACGTCAGGGCCGAGATTCTCCACCACCCACTGCGTCATCTCTTCAAGCTCGGCCTCCGAATCATTGAGGCCGGGAATGAGCAGGGTCGTGATTTCAAGCCAGACGCGAGTCTCGCGCTTCACATAGACCAGCGTCTCTAAGACGGGTTGCAGATGGGCGTAGCAGACCTTGTGATAGAAGTCTTCGGTGAAGCCCTTCAGGTCGATGTTGGCGGCGTCCATGTGCCGGTAAAACTCAGCCCGCGGCTCCGCGCAGACATAGCCGGAAGTCACCGCGATGCTCTTAACGCCACGCGCATGGCAGGCCATCGCGGTGTCGATGGCGTATTCGTGGAAGATCGTGGGATCATTATAAGTATAGGCGACGCTCGGGCATCCCAGTCGCTCAGCCGTTCGTGCGATGTCCTCGGGCGCCGCTCGCTCAGCCAGCACGTCATGTTCGGCCGCCTTGCTGATGTCCCAGTTCTGGCAGAACTTGCAGCCGAGGTTGCAGCCGCTAGTGCCAAACGACAGCACCGGCGTTCCCGGCAGGAAATGGTTGAGCGCCTTTTTCTCGACCGGATCGATGCAGAAGCCGCTCGAGCGGCCGTAGGTCGTGAGCACGATCTGATCGCCCTGCCGGGCGCGCACGAAACAGAAGGCGCGCTGGCCCGCGTGCAACTTGCAAAAACGCGGGCACAGATCGCATTGAATGCGCCCATCATCCAGCTTGTGCCAGTAAAGAGCGGGATGGGAGTCGAATGAGTTTGACATGACATGACTCGCCCGTTGCGACCGGTCCAGAATCGGCGCGTTTGGCCCTCATTGCGTCCGTCCGGAATGTAAGCTTGCGGGAAATTGCCCGGCAGGTCTCTTTCCTCCGTGAGCCGGCCTTCCCTGTCGAAATTCATGCGCGGACGAACGTGGGCCGCGCCTCTTGCTTCGGCGCACGCAACGCGCTCACGTCCGACAGTCGCCCGTCGCGTAAGGTCGCCTTGTCCGATGCGGATCGGAACCCAGCGTCTTCGCGCTTCCATCTTCGCATAGACGAAGGCGCCCCCGGCAGACGTCGCCGATGTGCTTTCGTCCGGACGCTCCGCTCCAAGTGCAGGTTTAGCGTTCGACCCTCGCGGACCTCCTCGAGAATTTCGGCCGGCAGCGCTTCACACGCTAGCCATAGCGCGACGGCCGGCGGAATTTTGTAAGGGATAGCAATAGGGGCCGGGCGGCGTTGTGATTTGTGTCAATAACGGGCCTCCATGCTCGGCGTAGGCATAACAATTGCCGATATCCAACCGAGCGAGGGCGCGTCATGACCGTCGGCGCAGAGGCGCGTACGGCCAAGCGGCCGCGGCCCGTCGGCATATGCCCTCGCTGCCACAAGGCGGTCAGGGCGTTTGAGGAGATCGGCAAGAAGTGCGCGAAACCGCTGCCTTTCGGAGCGAAGTGCCCGGGCGTCATTCGAACTGCGCTCACGGCGGACGAGTGGACCGAGTGTCCCGACTGCGGCGCGAGCGGTCGCATCGACAGCGGCGTCTGTCCCAGATGCAACGGCGAAGGCTGGCTTTACGACAAGCAACGTGTGGGCGCGTAATGCCCGGCTAGGGGCGCCTATCACGCGCGGCGAGAGGCGAAGCTCCGCGCGCGGCGCCATTTGAACGATTTTCCTCCGATTGACTCCTGGAAACTACATTCGAACTCCGCGTTCTGGCTCGCTGTCTGCATCGAGGATCGCGGCGGCGAGCTGCGATCAGGCGCGCTGGCGCATCGTCAGCTCCCATGCGGCTCGAACTTCGTCGAGGCGCAAAATATAGACCTCGCCGTCGCTGCCCCTGACCTTGAAGTACCGATACTCGTCGCCATGCCATTGATCGATGCTTTCAGCCACCTCAATCTCGCGGCTGTCGAGGCAAAATCGTCGCAGCTTTTCGACTCCGTCTTCGTCCACATAAGTTTCGGCCCGAACCTGCATCGCGCGCTCGTTGTCGCCTGGGCGCAGAACCCGATCTCCTGCCCGAGGCGCCCAGCGTTGTTCGGCCTGAACGCGCGGGAAGATCGGCGCCCTTAGACGTCTCACCGCTATGCTTCGCAGGGATTGCCCGCGCACGACGGCGCTCCTCTGTAACCGGAGGCGCTGGGCGCCGCAGTGATCTTAATCAAAAGCATTCGCCAGCTTTCGATTACCGGTCGATGGCGTAGCCATAGGCGAATTGGCGCGCCTTGTTCGTCTCAGCCTCAGACAAGCCCATAGCGCTTCGTTCCGATTGGAGCGCGCTGAATTCAGACGGGCGGCGAGAGCGCTCCGCCGCGCGGGTTTGAAAAGCCATGACGCCGCTCTCGCTAATGCAAAGGAAGGGGGGTTGATTTAGCGCAAAGCACGCATGCTCTTTTGGTGATGTGATCAAAAAAATAATGAGGTTGTCGCGATGCGCATCCCGCACGAATTGCAAGATGAGTTTCGTAACGAAACCGCGCTCATCGAGCGGCTCACAGAAGCCAATTATCTGTTCAGGCAATTGGCGAGCCGTTACGATGAAATCAATCGCCACATCTATCGCATCGAGTCGGAGGACGAACCAACCACGGACGAGGTCCTCGAAGATCTGAAGAAGGAGCGCCTTAAACTGAGGGACCAGATCAGCGCCATGCTCACAAAGGTCGAGCGTCGAATGTAGGGTCGCTCGGCCGGAATTTCGCCGTGAGAGCGACCGCAGGCGTCAACAGTCCTTCCCGCAGATCGGCACGTTGCTCTTTCTGCGGCTGCTTTAAGGCGTGCAATCGCCCGCCTGATTCAGGCCCGGGGTCGGCGCCGTCGAGTTATGATCTGACGCAAGGCCGCTCGGCCTGATCGATGCTAATCACATCCATGCGCCCGCTCGTGCATCCCAGCCTGGTCAACGGCCGCTCCGGGGATCCCGCCGTCTATGTCGAAACGCTGTTTGAAAAGCGTGCGATCCTGTTTGACCTCGGCGACATCTCCAGTTTATCGCCGCGGAAGATACAGCGCCTGGAATATGTCTTCGTCTCGCATGCGCATATCGATCATTTCATCGGGTTTGATCATCTGCTGAGGGTGCTGGTCGGTCGGGATAAGATCGTCAAAATCTTTGGGCCGCAGGGGTTCATCGATCATGTCCTGCACAAGCTGCGTGCTTACCAGTGGAATCTTGTCGATCGATTTGCGGCCGATCTCGTATTCGTCGTGACTGAGGTCAATTCGCTTTCGAACACGAATACAGCGCGACTTCGTCTAAAGAACGGATTTGCCGCTGAGGCTGTCAGGGGTGGCCAAACCATTGAAGGCGTACTCTGCAGCGAGCCAAGCTTCCGGATCTCAACAGCCGTTCTCGACCATCGCACCCCTTGTCTGGCGTTTGCGATGGAAGAAACCGCCCATGTCAACGTTTGGAAGAACCGCTTGGCGGAACTGGGCTTGCCGGTGGGACCCTGGCTGCGCGAACTCAAGCGCGCGGTCATCGAAAACAGGCCGGACGAAGATCTGGTGCGCATCGGTCCGTCCTCGGCGGCGCCAAGCGAGCGCATAATGCGTCTTGGAGAGTTGCGTTCCGCCATAACGGTCACGCCCGGCCAAAAGATCGGCTACGTGACAGACGTCGCTGACACGGCCGCCAATCGCAGCGCCATCGTTCGCCTCGTCGAGAATGCCGACTTGCTGTTCATCGAGGCCGCTTTCGCAGCAGCGGACGCGGCGCTGGCTGCCGAGCGCGCGCATTTGACGACCGCCGCCGCCGGCGCGATCGCGCGCGAAGCGGGCGTGCGCCAAATCGAGCCGTTCCACTTTTCTCCGAGATATAGTGGAGAGGAGGCGCGCCTGCTGAACGAAGTTATGGCCGCCTTTTCCGGCCAACCTTCCCGACGGGGCGGCTCATGAAAGACTGGAATCTCATTGTCACCATTTACCAAGAGGGCTTGCGGCGCGCGCTTCGCTTCTTGCGGGATATCGGGCCGACCGAACGCAGTCGGTATTACAACGTGCTTGTCATGAAAGCGGACGATCCGCTGGCGGTTCTCGGGGCCGTCGAGCGTCTCACCGAGGAACGCCCGGCGCTCTATGACGCGATCGCACGGGTGGCGCCGGCGATGCGCAGCTTCGATTTTCAGTCTTCAGAGGCTTTCAAGGCCGATGCTAGCTCCATCATGCTCGAATGGACGCCGAACCTGGCCGGACGATCGTTTCACGTGCGCCTGCATCGGCGTGGGCCGAAACTCGATCTGCGAACGCCGGATGTCGAACGGTTCTTCGGCGAGGCCGTCATCGATGGGACGACAAAGGCGGGCATGGCCGCCCGGATATCGTTTGGCGATCCCGACGCGCTGATTGTGATCGACACCGTTGACGATCGAGCCGGGCTTGCCGTTTGGACTCGCGAGGACCTCGCGCGTCATCGCCTGTTGCGCCCGGATTAACGCAAGTCGTGAAACGGCGCTGACGCACATCGGACACGCTACAACGCCCCGCTCGGGCTTCCCGGCGGGACTTTTGACTCCTCAATCTGCGTTTCGGCCGCCCCGCCCATGGCCGCCTAAAGGCCTTCCGAGGCGCGGGCTCTCCGGTGGGCGCGCCAAGAGACGAACGCCGGGCAGGCGGCCGTGGTTTCGAGCCCGGCGACGGCGAGAGCGGCTTGAGGTCCGGCGCCGTAAGGCGCCCGAAGGCCCTTGAGCGCAATCATCGGTTCGAGCATTTAGACCTCCTCGATTGCGAGCACGAGATCGCCCGCGCGGACCGTCTGCCCGGGCTTGACCGCAATGGAGCGCACGATTCCGCGCGCCCCCGCGGCAATCGAAATTTCCATCTTCATCAACTCGACGATCGCCAGCGGATCGCCGATTTCGACATGCGCGCCTTCCAAGACCAGCACTTTCCAGACATTGCCGGGCACTTCCGAAAAGGCGCCGATGCAGCCCTCCGGCACATCGCCGTTCGAACCGAGCGCGGCGGCCGCGTCTTCGAGCGGCGCTTCGTGGAGCGCGGCGTCGCGCCAGCGCTGGCGCTCAGCCTCGAACGCCGCCTGCTGGCGCGCCTTGAAGGCGGCGATCGAGTCCTTTTCGTGCGCGAGAAAGGCTTTGTAAGCGGAATAGGAAAAAGCCGTTTCCTCGATGCGGATGGGATAGGCGCCGTGAGGAAAGCCAGCGCGCGCTTCCAAGAGTTCCCCGGCGCCGACGGGAAAGAAGCGGATCTGGTCGAAGAACCGCAACAGCCAGGGCTTGCCCGGTTCGAACGCATCGGTTGCGCGCCAGCTGTTCCACATCTGGATGGTGCGGCCGAAGAGCTGATAGCCGCCAGGGCCTTCCATGCCGTAGACGCACATATAGGCGCCGCCGATGCCGACCGCGTTTTCGGGCGTCCAGGTGCGCGCCGGATTATATTTGGTCGTCACCAGGCGGTGGCGCGGATCGAGCGGCGTCGCCACCGGCGCGCCGAGATAAACGTCGCCGAGGCCAAGCACCAGATAATTCGCGTTGAAGATAATGTCTTGCACCGCCGCCTCATCGTCGAGCCCATTGATGCGGCGGATGAACTCGATATTCGAGGGACACCAGGGCGCGTTGGGGCGCACCAGCTCCTGGTATTTGCGCATGGCGAGCGCCGCCTGTGGATCGTTCCAGGACAAGGGCAGATGGACGATCCGGCTTGGCACCACCATGTCATCGACGCATGGCAGGCCGCCTTCGATTTCACGCAAGCCTTCGATGAGACGCGTGCGCGACAGGCGCTCGCCATCGTAATGAATCTGCAACGAGCGTATCCCCGGCGTCATCTCGATAATGCCTGGCAGGCCCGCCGTGGCCATGGCTTGCGCCAGCAGGTGGACACGCATGCGCAGGCCGATGTCGAGCGTCATCGCGCCATATTCGACCAGCAGATTGTCGTCGCCCGCGCGCCGGTAGACGACGGGAATGGCGCCGCCCGCGTCATGGGCGAGGATCGGCGAACCGGCCGTCGCGGGCGCGCGCGCGGCGCGCGGCCCCGCAACGGGATCCAGGGTGCGCTCGAGGGGCGCGAAGCGCAACTTGTCGCCGGGCTTCAACTGGCCAAGCTTCCACAATTCGTCGCGCGCGACCACGGCGGGGCAGACAAACCCGCCAAGGCTTGGTCCATCGGGGCCGAGGATGATCGGCATATCGCCGGTGAAATCCACCGATCCGACGGAATAGGCGTTGTCGTGAATGTTGGACGGATGCAGCCCCGCCTCGCCGCCGTCGGTCCGCGCCCATTTGGGCTTGGGGCCGGTGAGGCGCACGCCGGTGCGCGCGGAATTGAAATGAACTTCGTATTCGCAGGCGAAAAAAGTTTCGATGTCCTCGTCGAGAAAAAAATCGGGCGCGCCATGCGGGCCATAAAGGACGCCGAGCGTCCAGGAACGCGTCAGAGGCGGCTTTTCCGCATCCGTCAATGCACGGGCCGAGGCGGCGGGCGGGGCGGCGCCAAGATGCAGGACTTCGCCCGCCTTGAGGGCGTGGGTGGCATGGCCGCCAAAAGCGCCAAGCGTGAAGGTTGCGCGCGAGCCGAGAAATTCGGGAACATCGAACCCCCCGCCGACGGCAAGATAGGTTCGCATTCCCGCGCCTTCGATCGCGCCGATGGCGAGCGTCTGCCCTGCGCGCGCCCTTACCGGTCGATCGTTGGGAATTTCCACACCGTCGAGCAGGGCCTTCATCCGCGCGCCAACCAGAGCAAAGACGCGTTCGCAGTTAAAGCGCAAGGTCGCGCCGCGCGCTGTCATCTCCAGCGCCGTCGTCGTCTCGTCATTGCCGACAACGCGATTGGCCAGACGGAATGACAGAGCGTCCATCGGGCCGCTCGGCGGCACGCCGACGTCCCAGAGGCCAAGACGGCCCGGCAATTCCTGGATCGTCGATTGCGCGCCCGGCGCAACGACATCCAGCGTGCTGGGCGCGAAGGCGAAGTTCGCGAGCACATCGGTGGCGACGCGTCCACTGGCAAAAACCTCGGAACGGGCGATGGCGCGCAGATAATCGAGATTGGTCTCGATGCCCGCGACGCGCGTTGCGTCGAGCGCCGCGCGCAAAGCCGCGATGGCGGCCTCGCGCGTCTCGCCCGAGACGATGATCTTGGCGAGCATCGGATCGTAAAGGTGGGTTACTTCCGCGCCCGTTTCGATCCAACCGTCGATCCGCGCCTCCTTGGGGAAGGAGACCTTGGTCAACAAACCCGCGCTTGGCCGGAATCCGGCGGCGGGATTTTCCGCATAAAGGCGAACTTCGATCGCGGCGCCTTGCGGCGCGAGATGACCGGCGTCAGCCAGCGGGTTTTCGCCCGCGGCCTGACGCACCATCCATTCGACGAGATCGACGCCGAAGACGGCCTCGGTCACCGGATGTTCAACCTGAAGCCGCGTGTTGACCTCGAGAAAATAGAAATCGTCCCGCGCGACATCGTAGATGAACTCGACCGTGCCAGCCAACTCATAGGCGACGCTCTCGCAAAGCGCGACCGCGGCGGCGTGCAGACGCTCGCGCGTCCGGGCTGAGAGCCTCGGCGCAGGGGTTTCCTCGATAACCTTCTGATTGCGCCGCTGCAAAGAACAATCGCGCTCGCCGAGCGCGACGGCGCGCCCCTTGCCGTCGCCGAAAATCTGCACCTCGATATGGCGCGCCTTGGCGACGAAACGCTCGAGATAAAGACGGTCGTCGCCAAAGCCTGCGCGCGCCGTGCGCTGCACGCTTTCGAAACGCTCGCGCAACACGTCTGGTCCATCGCACAATTGCATGCCGATGCCGCCGCCGCCCGCCGTGCTCTTGAGAATGACGGGGTAGCCGATGCGCGCGGCGGCCTCGACCGCCTCATCGGCGCTGGCCAGCAGGCCGGAGCCCGGAAGCAAGGGCACGCCGCTGCGCCCGGCGATCTCGCGCGCCGTATGTTTGAGACCAAACCGCGTCAGATGTTCGGGTCTCGGGCCGATAAAGACGACGCCTTCGGCCGCGAGCCGTTCGGCAAAGCCGGCATTCTCCGACAAAAAGCCATAGCCGGGATGGACCGCCTCGGCGCCGGTCTTGCGGCAGGCCCCGATGATCGCCTCGATATTAAGATAGCTTTGGGCGGCGGGCCCTGGCCCGATCCGCACGCTTTCGTCGGCGTCGAGCACGGGCCGCGTGAAGCGGTCCGCGTCGGAATGAACGGCGACGCCGCCAACGCCCATGCGGCGCAACGTTCTTGCGATCCGGCCGGCGATCTCGCCCCGGTTCGCAATCAGGACTTTCTTGAACATGTCAGACCTCCGGCGCGTCCCAGACGAGGACGCGAACCGGCGTCGGATCGAAACCGTTGCAGGGATTGTTGATCTGCGGACAATTCGAGATGACGCAGAGCACATCCATGGCCGCAACCAATTCGACGTAGTCGCCGGGCTTGGAGACTCCGTCAACGATGGCCAGGTCCCCCGACGGCTCGATAGGCACGTTCATGAAAAAGTTGATGTTCGGCGCGATGTCGCTTTTTGTCATCCCGCGCCTGGTCACTTCGATGAGGAAATTCTCCCTGCAAGCATGCAGATATTTGGTGTGGCGGCCAAAACGCACGATATTGCTCTCGCATGAGCAGGCGCCGGCGGACGTATCATGGCCGCCGCAGGAATTGGCGACGACCTCGAGCATGACCGCGCCTTCGTTGGAGATCAGCCGAGTGCCTTTGACGATATAGGCTGAACCCTGCTCGCGAAGCGTATCCTGCGCGCTGTAGCGTTCGCCGAAGTTGTCGGCGCGATAGAACAAGGTGTCGACGGCTTGTTGCCCGTGAATGTCCACGATGCGCAGCGTCTGGCCCTTGCGCACGTAACCGGACCAGGATCTTTCGGCCGGGATTTCGTGGTCGTAGATCGCGTCCTTCGGATCGCGCGCGAGGACGTCGCATGAGAAGTTGGTCATGGTCGGCGCTCCGCTCAAGCCAGAAAAAAGGCATCGGTATTGTCGAAAGCGCGCGCGGCTTCGTCACTGCCCTCTCGGCAGTGACGAGACGCGGCGGCCGGCGACCTAAACCGGATGACTTCGATGGGCCCAGCTGGATATCCCGGCGCGGGATCCAACGGATGAGGGCAGTTCGACAATGCGACGATCAAATTCATTTCCGCACGCAGATCGACGAAATCGCCCGCCTTGCGCTTGTCGGCGTTCCAGGTGAAGCGCCCGTTCGCGTCGACCCCGACCGGCGCAAAGAACGTCACGCTGTGCGGGACGTCGCGCCGCGCCATGCCGTGCTTGCCGGCGGCGAGTATGAAATTGTCGCGGGAATTGCGAAATCCCTCGCCATATTTGCGTGCGTTAGACTCCGCGGTCGAGCCGCCGATGATCGCGTCATGAGCGCCGCTCGTGTCCTCGATGATCGAGAAGACAACGCGCCCCATATCGGAAAGCATGACGCGTCCCTTACGCAGGCTTGCGCTCCACTGCACCTTGACCGTGTCGGCGTAGTTGATGCGTTCGGAGAGGTCGTCAGCGTTCCAGGCGATCACGGAGACCGCAGACGAGCCTTGGAGATTGACGATGCGGAGCGCTTCGCCCCGCGCGAGACGGCTCGACCAGTACCAGCCGCTCGGAACGGTCTCGCAATGCAGGACAGCCGCATCGGTTAGCTGCGCTTCGCCTGGGCGCGTCAGGGGCGGAAGCGAGCGGGGCGCCCTGCCTTGGCCGGCGGCCTTGAGTTCGGCATAGCGCCTACGATTGGCTTCGACGACAGCGCTTTTCTCTTCGGTCAGGATCATGACGTCTTCTCCGACATCGCAATTCCGGGCCGTCCCGGTTCTGCTCCGAAACTGGCCGGGTCGTCCCGGCCGGAGCGGTTGAGCGGTTGCGCGCCGGGTATGCGGCGCGGCCAAACTTCGATGTCCTTCTCGATGGTCGCGCCGTAGCGTTCGCGCTCTTCCGGGCGATTGCGCCGACGCTCGAAAGCAATCACGCGCGTGGCGAGACGGAAGGCCTCGGAAAGATCGTGCGTCACCATCACGACAGTGAGATCCGTTTCGTTCCACAAACGGCGCATCAAGTCGTGCATCTCAGAGCGAATGCCGGGATCGAGCGCCCCAAACGGTTCGTCCAGCAACAGCACTTTGGGTCGCCTCATTAGCGCCTGCGCGAGGGCGAGGCGCTGCTGCATGCCGCCGGAAAGAGTCGTCGGATACTTGTCCTCGGCGCCCCTCAGTCCGACGGATTCGAGCAGCTTGCGGCCTGCCGCCTCGACCTCGCGCTTTCGAGCGCCGAACAGGCGGCCCAGCAAGGGCGAGGCTTGGAGTTCCGGCCCGAGAACGACATTGCCAAGGACCGTAAGGTGGGGGAAAACAGAGTACCGCTGGAATACGACGCCGCGATCGGCGTCGGGCTCGGCCCGGAGCGGGACGCCGTCGAGCGCGATCACGCCGCGCGTCGGCTTTTCCTCGCCGAGCAGCATACGTAGAAACGTCGTCTTGCCGCACCCGGAGGGGCCGACGAGAGCGAGGAAGGCGCGCGGCTCGATTTCGAAAGAGATATTTTCGAGGACGATCTGGTCATCGAATTCTTTCCATACATTCTGGACCTTGATTGCGCTCATGACGCCCTCGCGGCCGCGAACCAAGGGAAGGCGCGGCGCTGAAGCAACGCAAGCGCGGCGTCGGAAACAATGGCAAGGAGCGTGATCCACGCGACATAGGGGATGATGACGTCCATCGCGAGATAGCGGCGCACCAGGAATATGCGGTACCCGAGGCCGGAGTCCGACGCGATCGCTTCCGACGCGATCAAGAACAACCACGCGGGCCCAAGCGATAGCCGCACGCTGTCGATAAGGCGCGGCAGCATTTGCGGCAGAACGATGCGAAGGGCGATCTGCCAACTCGACGCGCCGAGCGTCTGCGCCTTGATCAATTGCTCGCGCGGCAGTTCGGCGACGCGCATGGCGAGGTCGCGGATAAGAAAGGGCAGCGAGCCGATGACGATCAGCGCGATCTTCGAGGCTTCCCCGAGCCCCATGACGATGAACAGAATCGGTAAGAGCGCGAGGGGCGGAACCATCGAAGCCACGGAGACGAAAGGTCTGAGCAAAGCGCCGATGATCGGCAGCAGTCCCACAGCGATGCCGACCAAAAGAGCGGCGACGGTGGCGATTGCGAGCGCGGCCAGCAATCTTTCGAGGCTGGCGAGCGTGTCGGTCCACAGGAGATAGTCCCCTGTCCGCGGATCGGCCACGAACGCCATACGACCGAATGAATTCGCCATCGTGTCGAGCGCTGGCAGAAGCTTGTCGTTTGAGTTCGCAGAAAGCCTCAGCGCTGAGCTGATGAAATATGCCCCCGCCATTAGCGCAAAAGGCAGCGCTGCGAGTACAAGCAGGACAGCCCGGTCCGGCTTCACATTGACGAGCCGCATGGGCCCTCCTGGTTGCGACTTGCCGAACCTCCGGCGGTCTGAAGGACCGCCGGATTCGCCTTGTCGGCAATTTGGGATCACAGCTTCCCCTGGCTCGCCAGGGTCATAAAGCTCGGGTCGAAGCGCAATTTTACATTTTTCGCATCGCCGAGAACGGTTTTGTCCGCAAGTTCGATCCCGACCGCATCAGGGGTCTTGGCGTCTTTGCCGAGCAGCGATTTCTCGAAGAGAAACTTGCGCACCCGGTCCATCGTCACGCCGATATCCTTGCTCTTCGTGAAGGCCGCCGCATCGGCGGGTTTGGCGAAGAGTTTCGTGGCGGCCAGCTGAGAATCGAAACCGGCAAGATCAGTGCCCGACGCTTTGGCCATCGCTTCTTTGGCGGCCTTGCCTTCCGCGTCGGCCGCCAGCATTTTCGTGACCGTCTCGTACCAAATCCCGGCCAGCGCCTTGCCGAAATTCGGATTGTCCTTGAGGACGGCGGTGTTGACCACCATGAGATCCATGATTTCGCCGGGGATCTGAGACGAATCGAAGACTTTCTTGGCGTCGGGCGAGGCAAGAATCTCGCTGACGATCGGGTTCCAGGTGACGACGGCCGTCACCTCCGGCGTCTTGTAGGCCGCCGCCATGTCGGAATCGGACGTATTGACGACTTTCACGTCCTTCTCAGTGAGTTTCGCGCTGTCGAGAGCCCGCGCGAGCAAATAGTGCGACACGGAAAATTCGACAAGATTGATCTTTTGCCCCTTGATATCGGCGAGCTTGGCTTTGTTCTTGAGGATCACCGCGTCATTGCCGTTCGAGAAATCGCCCATGATCATTGCGGTCGTATCGACGCCGCCAGCGGCGGGAATCGAAAGCGCGTCCATATTGGTGACGGTCACCGCGTCGAACCCGCCAGCGGTATATTGGTTGATCAATTCGACGTAGTCGTTGAACTGCTTCACGTCGATGGAAATGCCGTATTTGTCGGCCCACTTCTTCACGATGCCCGAATTGGCGGCGTAGCCCCAGGGCATCCAACCGACATAGATCGACCAAGCGACCTTAAAGCTCTTCTTTTGTTCGGCCGAAGCACAGCCAACGCCAAAAGCAAGCACGGAGCCCGCGACAATCACAGTTTTCAGCAGAGATTTGATTCGCATATGCCTGACCCTCTTCGTGAATTAATGAGGGATCGGCAAGGACCATCGCTATGCCAATCCCTTGGCAAACGAGGTCTCCCGGGCTTTTGTCCCGCCGTGCGCCCGAAGGGATGTCTCCCCTTGCGGGAGGCAGCTCTTGGACCAGTCGCCTCTTGCGAAGCCGGAACCCTAGCCGCCAACTCGAGCAAACGATAACAGGAAAAATCTCGATCCAGATAGCCCTTGGCATGGGAAACTTTGTGCAAAGCGCGCGGAAATTTTGGGCGACTTGCCGTTGGCTTAGGCTTTGAACCTCTCCTGGGCCACGTTCGGAAGCCAAGAACGCCCGCTCCAACGCCCGAGATGGCGGATCAAGCGAGCGGAGCGGCAGTCCGGCCTGCGGCGCGAGTCTTATGACATCAGTTCAATCGTATAGGCGCTCGCGGTTTTGTCCCGAGCGGCGCGCCGTCAGACGCCTTCGACAAGCACGAGGGGGCGGAACCGCACTCGTCCCGAATGGCTTGCCCGTTTGCATGGCGTGGCCTTACGGCCTCTCTTTCATGTTGGAATCGTGCAAGAAAACGTGGGGACAGTCCATTTTCATTTTCCTCACATCGGGTAGTTTCATCCGACAATTGGAGGAAACAAAATGAAGGTCCAGGTTTGCATCATCGGCGGCGGGCCGTCGGGGCTTTTGCTGTCTCAGCTTTTGCACCTCCAGGGCATCGACACCATCGTCCTCGAAAAGCACAGCCGTGACTATGTCTTGAGCCGAATTCGCGCGGGCGTTCTGGAGCATGGCTTCGCCGCGTTGATGCGTGAGGCGCAATGCGGCGAGCGGATGGACCGCGAAGGCGAGATTCACGAGGGTTTCTATATCGCCCACGACGGCGTGATGGACCGCGTCGATCTGCACAAATATTCGGGTGGCAGTTCGGTCGTCGTCTACGGTCAGACCGAGCTGACGCGAGACCTCTACGAAGCCCGCGACAAAATGAAGGGCAATGTCGTTCACAACGTCGAGGACGCGGCCCCTCACGATCTGAAATCCGACGCGCCGTACGTCACCTATCGCGACAGCGACCGGCTCGTCCGCATCGATTGCGACTACGTGATCGGCGCCGACGGCTTTCACGGGGTCAGCCGCAAGTCGATCCCAAAGGACGTGCTGCGCGAATACGAACGGCTCTATCCGTTCGGCTGGCTCGGCGTGCTCTCGCGCACCAAGCCGGTTTCGCCCGAGCTCATTTATTCGAAGCACGAACGCGGCTTCGCCCTCTGCTCGCTGCGCTCGCAGACGCTCAGCCGCTATTACATTCAGGTTCCGCTGACGGACAAGGTCGAGGATTGGCCCGACGACGCGTTCTGGGCCGAGCTGAAGCGCCGCCTGCCGCAAGAGGTGGCGGCCAAACTCGTCACGGGCCCGTCAATCGAGAAAAGCATCGCGCCGCTGCGCAGTTTCGTGGCCGAACCCATGCGTTACGGTCGCCTGTTCCTGGCTGGCGACGCCGCGCATATCGTCCCGCCCACCGGCGCGCGCGGGCTGAACAGCGCCGCTTCGGACATTTATTATCTCTATCACGCCATGGTCGATCACTACAAAAAGGGCGACGACAAGGGGCTCGAAGCCTATTCGCAAAAGGCTCTGGCGAGAGTGTGGAAGGCTCAACGCTTCTCCTGGTGGATGACGACGCTGTTGCACCGGTTCCCGAACAATCCGCCATACGACGACAAGCTGCAGGAGACCGAACTGCAATACCTGTTCTCCTCCGAAAAGGCGCTGGGGTCGTTGGCTGAAAATTACGTCGGCCTGCCATTCTAGAGCGCGCTGTCTTAGACCGATCCCCGGGCGTCTGATTTCGCCTGGCGGTTTCAACTCGAGCGGCTCCTGATGTCGGCGTCGACATCGGGAGCCCTTCGGGGCATGACGGCGTCCGCCCGCGACGACGCAGGCGCCGGATGCGAGACGCCGCGCGTGATATTGACTTCGGCGCGTCGGTCAAACGCCCTTTACGTCAGTTGTCGCTCGAGATCGGAGAGCACGCGATAGCAGGGCAGGACTTGCGCGACGCTCGAATTCGGCTCTCGCCCCTCGCGTATCGCGGCGAAGAACTCGCGGTCCTGCAATTCGATGCCGTTCATGCTCACGTCGACCTTGCTCACGTCGATCTTCTCGTCCTTGCCGGTGAACAGATCGTCGTAGCGCGCGATATAGGTCGCGGTGTCGCCGATGTAGCGGAAGAATGTGCCGAGCGGGCCGTCGTTGTTGAACGACAGGGAAAGCGTGCAAATCGCGCCGTTGGCCGCCTTGAGCTGAATGCTCATGTCCATGGCGATGCCGAGCGCCGGGTGGATCGGACCCTGGATGGCGTTGGCTTTCACGATCGGCGCGCCGCATTGATAGGCGAAGAGGTCGACTGTGTGCGCCGCGTGATGCCACAGCAGGTGGTCGGTCCATGAGCGCGGCTGGCCGAGCGCGTTCATGTTGGTGCGCCGGAAGAAATAGGTCTGCACGTCCATCTGCTGGATATGGAAGTCGCCCGCCACAACACGCTTGCGCACGAACTGATGGCTCGGGTTGAAGCGCCGGGTGTGGCCGCACATCGCGACGAGCCCTGTGCGTTTCTGCATCGCGACGACGGCCTCGGCGTCCTTTAGGCTGTCGGCGAGCGGAATCTCCACTTGCACATGCTTACCGGCCTCGAGGCACTGCAGCGCCTGCGCGGCGTGCATTTGCGTCGGCGTGGCGAGGATGACGGCGTCGAGGCGGGGCAGCGTCAAGCTCTCGGCGAGATCGGTCGTCGCGTGTGCGACGCCGTATTTGGCCGCGGCCTCCTTCGTCTTGTCGAGTTCGCGCCCGACCAGCGATATCACTTCGACTCCGTCGATCAGCTTGATGCCGTCGAGATGCTTGAGGCCGAACGCGCCGGCCCCCGCCAGCGCCACTTTGATAGTTTTGGTCATGAAGGCTCCTCTACCCGCCGAAGCTCAGCGGGCGTTCTCCAGGATGAGATGGCCGACGGCAGTGTTCGACGCCGGCACATGGTAGAAACGATGGACGACTTTGGGCGCCGGCCCCCCCGCGACGTCGGCCATCGCGCCGCGCGCGATCAACCACATCACGAGTTCGATGCCTTCGCTGCCCGCCTCGCGCACGTAATCGATGTGCGGCACCGTCGACAGGCCCTTCGGATCGGCGATCAGCCGGTCGAGAAACGCTTGATCCCATTCGGCGTTGATGAGGCCCGCGCGCGGTCCCTGCAACTGATGGCTCATGCCGCCGGTGCCCCAGATCTGCACGTTCAGCGGCTCGTCATAGCTCTCGACGGCGCGGCGGATCGCCTGGCCGAGCGCGAAACAGCGGGCGCCCGAGGGCACGGGATATTGCACGACATTGACCGCGAAGGGGATCACCGGACAAGGCCAAGCCTTGGGCTGGCCGCACATCAGGCTCAACGGCACGGTCAATCCATGATCGACATCCATGCGGTTGACAATCGTGAGATCGAAATCCTGCTGGATCACGGATTGAGCGATATGCGCCGCCAGGCCGGGATGGCCGATGACTTTCGGAACCGGGCGCGGGCCCCAGCCCTCGTCGGCGGGCTGGAATTCCGCGGCCGTGCCGATCGCGAAGGTCGGGATCAGGTCGAGGCTGAAGGCGGTCGCGTGATCGTTGAAGACGAGAAAGATCACGTCCGGCTTGTTGTCGCGCAGCCATTGCTTGGAGAATTCGTAGCCCTCGAACACGGGGCGCCAATAGGGCTCGTTCGTCTTGCCGAGATCGATCGCCGCGCCGATCGCCGGCACATGGGAGGTATAGACAGAGGCTGTAATCCGCGCCATCTCAGGCTTCCTTCTTCTGGCCCGCCGCGCCCTGCGGCTGATGATGCGGCTGCGCGTCGCCGTCTTCGCCGACGTAGCGATTGCCTTCGATCGAACGGCCGCCGGAAACCATCATCTCGCGATATTCGTCCTCGGTCATGCCGGTCATGCTGCCCGCCATCTGCTGGAAGCTTCGCCCGTCCGTCGCGCCGATCTTGGCGAGGAAGTAGATGTTGCCGCCGAGCGCGATGCAGCGATTGAGATCGCGCGCCAGCACCGCCTGCTTCTGCTCTTCGCTCATTGCCCATTCGTCGAGATAGGCGCGCTCGTTCGCCTTGAACCGAGCGCGGTTCTCGGCCTTCATCAGCGACATGCAGAATTGGTTGAGCCAATAGCCTTTGCGCGATTGCTCGGCGTCGAAAATCGTCGTGCCGGGAACGTCGAGATAGGGTTTGTCGAGCGACATCGTCAGCTTCTCCGCTCTTCTGGCCAATAGAGCCGCATGGGATTGTCGACCAGCAGCTTTTGCCGCAATTCGGCCGTGGTCGCGATATCGGGGATGAAATCCACCAGCAGCCCGTCGTCGGGCATATGGCCCTTGAGATTGGGATGCGGCCAGTCCGTGCCCCATAGCACGCGATCGGAAAATTCCTCCACGACGCGGCGCGCGAACGGAACGACGTCGCGATAGGCGGCCCGTTCGCCGTTCAACGCCGGCGGGCCGGAGACGGAGAGGCGCTCCGGGCAGGAGACCTTGCTCCAGACGTTCTTATGCTCGCGCATGAATTTGAGGAACAGCGAGAATTCCGAACCGTCGACCGGTTTGCTCACGTCGGGCCGGCCCATGTGGTCGACGACGACAGTGGTCGGCAGCGCCGTGAAGAAATCCCAGAGTTCGGGCAGGTCGACCGCCTCGAAATAGATGACGACATGCCAGCCGAGCTTGCCGATGCGGCCGGCGATCTCCATCAATTCGTCCTTGGGCGTGAAATCGACGAGGCGCTTGACGAAGTTGAAGCGCACGCCGCGCACGCCCGCCCGGTCGAGCCGGCCCAGTTCCTCGTCGGTCACGCTGCGCCGCACGGTGGCGACGCCGCGCGCCTTGCCGCCGCTGGAGAGGCAGGCGTCGACCATCGCGCTGTTGTCGGCGCCGTGGCAGGTCGCCTGCACGATCACGTTGCGCGAGAAGCCAAGCCGGTCGCGCAAGGCGAAGAGCTGCGCCTTGCTCGCGTCGCACGGGGTGTATTTGCGCTCCGGCGCGAAAGGAAACTCAGCGCCCGGACCAAAGACGTGGCAATGCGCGTCGACGCTGCCGGGCGGAACCTGGAAACGCGGCCGGCTCGGCCCCTCGAACCAGTCGAGCCAGCCTTTCGTCTTTTCAAACGGCCCGGTGACGGGCTTGGACATCTCGTTCACGGCGCTCGCCCTCAGTCGATATATTTGAGCCCGGCCTTTTCCAGCGGCTCGCGCATTTTGTACATGTCGAGGCCGAGCGCGCCGGCGGCGAGCTTGGCGCGCTTGTCGCCTTCGTTCGCCTCGCGCGCGGCCGCCGCGGCCGCGGTCTTTTCAGCCCAGGCCGCCGGCACGACGACGACGCCGTCGTCGTCGGCGACGATCGCGTCGCCCGGATTTACGGCCGCGCCGGCGCAGACGATCGGGATATTGACCGAGCCGAGCGTCGCCTTCACCGTGCCCTTGGCGCTGACGCATTTGCTCCAGACGGGGAAGCGCATTTCCGTGAGCGTCTTCACGTCGCGCACGCCCGCGTCGATGATCAGCGCCCGCGCCCCGCGCGCCATGAAGCTGGTGGCGAGGAGGTCGCCGAAATAGCCGTCGGTGCATTCGGCCGTGATCGCGGCGACGACGATGTCGCCGGGCTGAATCTGCTCCGCGACGACATGCATCATCCAGTTGTCGCCGGGATGCAGCAGCACCGTGACCGCCGTGCCGGAGACCTGCGCGCCTGAGTAAATCGGCCGCATGTAGGGCTTCATCAGGCCGACGCGCACCATCGCCTCGTGCACGGTCGCGACGCCATATTGCGCGAGCGCGTCGACGGCGGGGCGGTCGGCGCGCTTGATGTTGCGTCTGACGACGCCGAGTTCGGTCATGGCTCTCTCCTACCGGCCCTTGGCCTTCAATGCGGCGTCGAGCCTGGGATAGACGCGCCGCGCGTTGCCTTCGTAAACTTTGTGGCGCTGCTCGGCCGTCAGGTTGCCCGTCGCCTCGATGTAACGCTTGGTGTCGTCGTAGTAATGGCCGGTTTCGGGATCGATCCCGCGCACGGCGCCGATCATTTCGCTCGCGAACAGAATGTTGTCGACCGGGATCACGTTGGTCAGAAGGTCGATGCCGGGCTGGTGATAGACGCAGGTGTCGAAGAAGACGTTCTTCAGCAAATGCTCCTTCAGCAGCGGTTTCTTCAGCTCCTGCGCGAGGCCGCGATAGCGGCCCCAATGGTATGGCGCCGCGCCGCCGCCATGCGGAATGACGAACCGCAGCGTCGGGAAATCCTTGAACAGGTTGCCCTGGATGAACTGCATCACCGCCGTCGTGTCGGCGTTGATGTAATGGGCCCCGGTGGTGTGAAAGCAATGGTTGCAGCTGGTCGAGACATGAACCATCGCCGGAATGTCGTATTCGACCATCTTTTCATAGATGGGATACCAATGACGATCCGTCAGCGGCGGGCTCGTCCAATGGCCCCCCGAGGGATCGGGATTGAGATTGATGCCGACAAAGCCGTATTCCTTTACGCATTTCTCGAGTTCGGCAATGCAGGTCTTCGGATCGACGCCGGGGCTCTGCGGCAGCATCGCCGCGCCGATGAAGTTGTCGGGAAACAGCTTGGAGACCCGGTAGCAAAGCTCGTTGCAGATGGCGGCCCAGGTCGAGCTGATCTGAAAATCGCCGATGTGGTGGGCCATGAAACTCGCGCGCGGGCTGAAGATCGTCAGGTCGCAGCCGCGTTCCTTCATCAGCCGCAGCTGATTGCTCTCGATCGTCTCGCGCAATTCGTCGTCGCTGATTCTCAGGTCCGCGACTTTCGGCGCCGCCGACGGATCCTTGATGCCGGCGATCTGTTGGTTGCGCCAAGCTTCCAGAGCCTTGGGCGCGGTCGTATAATGGCCGTGGCAGTCGATGATCATGTCCTGCGTTTCCCTGATTCTGGCTTTGCGCGGTTTTAGCGTTTTCCGTCCCAGAGGGAAGCGGGAATCATCGCCTCGCCGCGCATCAACAGGCGCGCGGTGCGTAACAACGCCGCCTTCGTCACGCTTTGCGGATTGGCCGGGTCGGTTTCCAGCTCCACGCTGAATTCTCCGGTCGGATGTTCGACGGAGATCGTCCTCTTCGCGCCGATGGCGGGCCTCGCCACCCCGTCGCAGACCGAGCCTTCGAGAATGCAGGCCGTCGCCACGGTCACCGCGGCCAGCACGCCGATCGCCTCATGGCATACGTGCGGAATGAAGCTGCGGGTCGCGAGCGTTCCCCCGGATCGCGGCGGCGCGATGAGGGTCATCTTCGGATAGTTCTTTTTTGCGACGTCGCCCAAGCCCATGCGCAGCGAAATTTGCAGCCGCAACGCCTCGATCCGCCTCTTCAGGTCCTCGTCTGAATTGAGCTCCGCCACGCTCTCGTATCCCGTGCGGCCGACGTCGCTCGCCTTGAAGACGACGAGCGGCATGCCGTTGTCGATGCAGGTGACGTCGAGCGTGAACGGCGCAAAGCCCTCGCCGGTCACGGTGATCGTGTCCTTGACCTGGCCGGTCGGCAGCAATCCCGAACAGACCGAGCCGGCGGTGTCGAGAAAATTGATCGCGATCGGCGCCGACGTTCCGGGCGCGCCGTCGATGCGCGCGTCGCCCTCGTACTGCACCGCTCCGCCAGGCGTTTGAACCGTGATGTCGCACTGCATGCCGGTGTTGAGCGTGAGCACGCGAAACGTGCTTTCTTCACCCCGAGGTTGCGCCATTCCCGTCTCCAGCGCGAAGGGCACGACCGCGGCGAGCATGTTGCCGCAGTTCGGCGTCGTGTCGACGGTGTCTTTGTCGGGTTGCAATTGGGCGAAGAGAAAGTCGAGGTCGACCCCCGCGACGGAACTCGGTCTGACGATTCCGACTTTGCTCGTCAGGGGATGGGCGCCGCCGAGACCGTCGATCTGGCGCTTGTCGGGAGACCCCATGACGGCGAGCAGCGCCTTGTCGCGAAGCGCGACATCGGCCGGCAAGTCGCTTTCCCTGAAGAACGGACCCTTGGACGTACCGCCGCGCATGAAAAGACAGGGGATGGCTGTTTGCGAGCTTCTCGCCATCGAGCGGCGTTTCCTTTCCCGGCGCGGCGCCGCGTTTGCGGCTTTGGGCGAAGCCGGCGGTTTCCCGCAATCCCTTTAAGCCCGCTCTCGCAGCGCCGCAAGCGCATCCCGCGCGTTCTGCGGCGCCGCGCGTCGATCACGATGGAGGCCGATTCCCGCGTCGGGGCGCTTTGAGCCCATTGCGAGGCGTCGCCGGCGCGTGCGGGATGAGGCCTGCTTCAATCCGGCGACCGCAAAGGCGATCGCGTGAAATTGTCCGCCGCCTTGTCGACGGTCCCCGAGCCTCTTGACGAGCGCCGCCGCTTTGCATATCAAGAGGCATTGAATGAATGTTCATTCGGTGCCGCAATGTTCGAGGTTGAAGTACGCGGTTCGGTCCTGACGCTCACGATGGCGCGCGCGCCCGTGAACGCCATAAATCAGGAGTGGATCGACGGCTTCGGCGCCGTCGTCGACGATTTGGCCGGGCGGCGTGACATCGCCGCGCTGCTGATCCGCTCGTCGCAGCGCATCTTTTCGGCAGGCGCGGATCTCAAACTGATGCGCGATTGCTTTGCCGCTCAAGATGGTCCCGACCGCATGATCGAGACGGTCACGCGCATGCAGCGCCTTTATGATCGCATCGAGGCGTTGCCGCAGGTCGTCGTCGCCGAGATCGGCGGCGCGGCCCATGGCGGCGGGTTCGAACTGGCGCTGGCCTGCGACTTGCGCATCGCCGCCGAAAGCGCGCCGCTCGGGCTTCCCGAGGCCCGCCTTGGTCTTCTGCCGGGGGCCGGCGGAACGCAACGACTGTCGCGCCTGGCAGGTCCCGGAGTCGCGCGACGCTTGATCCTAACGGCCGAGGTGGTCACCGGCGCTCAAGCCCGCGACTTGGGACTGGTTCAATGGGCCGTGCCGGCTGATCAGTTGAGCGCTTTCACCATGGGCGTCGTCGAGCGTATCGCGGATTTGTCGCCGGCCGCGCTCGCCGCCTGCAAGCGCTGTTTCAGCGCAGCCGACGCCCACCTCGCCTCCGGCATGGCCATCGAGCTGTTGGAGACCCACAAATTGTTCAACACAGCCGACACCCGCAAGCGGGTCAAAGCGTTTCTCGAGAGGTGAGGATCTCAGACATGAGACTCGAAGGAAAAACCGCCGTCGTCACGGGAGCCGCGTCCGGCATCGGTCGCGCGACCGCCGAGACCCTGGCCCGAGCCGGCGCAAACGTGATCATCGCCGATCTTTCCGCCGACAAGGGCGAGCAAGAGGCTGAACGCCTGCGGAAGATCGGGCTAAGCGCCAGTTTCGTCCCGATCGATGTCGCGTCCGACGAGTCCGTCGCCGCCTTCGCCAAGACTGTGCTCGGCCGCGGCGAGGTGCATGTGCTGGTGAACGGCGCGGGCTTTGGCAAGGGACAGCCCTTCGTCGACAACGACGCGGCGTTCTGGGAGCGCGTCGTCGACATCAACTTTCTCGGACCGATCAAGCTGACCCGTGCGCTGCTCGGGCCCATGATCGAGCGAAAGTCGGGAAAAATCGTGAACGTGGCGAGCGACGCCGGCCGCGTCGGAAGCTCCGGCGAGACCGTCTATGCCGGTGCGAAGGGCGGGCTCATCGCCTTCACCAAGAGTCTGGCCCGAGAGATGGCGCGCTATTCGATCAATGTGAATTGCGTGTGCCCGGGCCCGACCGAAACGCCCATGCTGATGGCTCTGCCCGAGAACCATCTCGAGGCTTTCAAGCGTGCAATTCCCATGCGCCGGTTCGGCCAGCCGGCTGACGTCGCCAACGCGATTCTGTTCTTCGCCGGCGACCTGTCGAACTACATCACGGGGCAAACGCTCAGCGTCTCCGGTGGGCTGACCATGGCTTGATTCAATATCGCGAACCCGAGGGGGCACACGTGCAAACATTCAGCGCCGCGCAGTACAAAGCGACCCATTTTCAGTGGGAGGTCGCGGGGAAGGTCGGGACCGTCACGCTCAATCGGCCCGAGCGCAAGAATCCGCTGACGTTCGAGAGCTATGCGGAACTCGGGGACCTGTTCCGAAAGCTCGTTCATGCAAGCGACGTCAAGAGCGTGGTCGTCACCGGCGCGGGCGGCAATTTTTGCTCGGGCGGCGACGTGCACGAGATCATCGGACCTCTGGTGAAGATGCAGGAGGCCTACGACATGCCGGGCCTTCTCGCCTTTACGCGCATGACCGGCGAATTGGTCAAGGTCATGCGCCATTGCCCGCAGCCTATCATAGCGGCGGTCGACGGCATCTGCGCCGGAGCCGGCGCGATCCTCGCTATGGCGTCCGATATGCGGATCGGCACGCCGCGGGCGAAGACCGCATTCTTGTTTGTGCGCGTCGGCCTCGCGGGCGCGGATATGGGCGCCTGTGCAATTTTGCCGCGTATTATCGGGCACGGCCGCGCCTCCGAGCTGCTCTATACCGGTCGCGTCATGACTGCCGAGGAGGCCGACAAATGGGGCTTCTTCAACCGCGTCGTGGCGCCGGAGCAGGTGTTGGCCGAGGCCCAATCGCTGGCGAAGGAACTCGCCGACGGCCCGACATTCGGCCACGCCATGACGAAGACCTGTCTGCATCAGGAATGGGCGATGGACGTCGACTCCGCAATCGAAGCCGAGGCCCAGGCGCAGGCCATTTGCATGCAAACCAAGGATTACGGCCGGGCGTATCGCGCGTTCGTCGCTAAGCAGAAACCGGTGTTCGAGGGGGACTGATGGCCGACCGAAGTTTCCTGTCCTGGCCGTTCCTGGAGCCGAAGCACCAGGCGCTGCACGACCGTGTCGAAGCCTGGGCGGGCGCCCACGTCGCGGCCTTGAGCGGCGACAGCGAGTTCGAGCGCCGCCGCCGCCGCAACCGTTCGTCGTCTGGCCGCGGCGATGGGAAAAGAAGGGTTCCTCGCGACCGCCGTCGGCGGTCGCGACGGGTCGCTCCACGGGCCGCTGGATACGCGCAGCCTGTGCGTCTGCCGCGACGTGCTGGCCCGCCACGCGGGCCTCGCCGATTTCGCCTTCGCCATGCAGGGCCTCGGCACGGGTCCGATCAGCCTGTTCGGCACGGCTGAACAAAAGGAGCGCTGGCTGCCCGCCGTCGCGCGGGGGCAAGCGATCTCGGCCTTCGCCCTCTCCGAGGCGGAGGCGGGCTCCGACGTCGCGGCGCTCGCGACGCGGGCGCAGCGCGACGGCGATGATTGGCGCCTCGACGGCGCGAAGACGTGGATATCCAACGCCGGCATCGCCGATCTCTATGTGGTCTTCGCGCGCACCGGCGAAGGGCCGGGGGCGAAGGGCCTCTCGGCCTTCGTGGTAGAGGCCGGCGCGCCCGGCTTCTCGGTCGCCAGGACGATCGACCTCATCGCGCCCCACCCGATCGGCGCGCTGTCGTTGGACGGGGTGAAGGTCTCGGCCGGCGACATGCTGGGATCGCCGGGCGACGGTTTCCGCATCGCCATGGCGACGCTCGACGTCTTCCGCTCGACGGTCGGCGCCGCCGCCCTCGGCTTCGCGCGACGGGCGCTCGACGAGGCGCTGCGCCATGCGCGCACGCGCAAGCTGTTCGGCCAGCCCTTGTCCGATCTCCAGCTCACGCGCGCCAAGCTCGCCGACATGGCCCTCGCCGTCGACGCTGCGGCTCTGTTGATCTATCGCGCCGCCTGGACCAAGGACGTCAAAGGCGCCCGCATCAGCCGCGAATCCAGCATGGCCAAGCTGTTCGCGACCGAGGAGGCGCAGAAGGCGATCAATTCAGCGGTGCAGATTTTCGGCGGCCTCGGCGTCACCCACGGCCACATCGCGGAGAGGCTCTATCGGGAGATCAGGGCGCTGCGGATCTACGAGGGCGCGAGCGAGGTCCAGAAACTCGTCATCGCCACGCGGCTTCTCGCTGAATCCGAAGGCTAAACCGAACGATGGAACCTGCGCTATGACTCTCGCCGGACGGCAAACGACGATCCCGGGGGAGCCGCTCCGTCTCAGCAAATGAACCGTACGCGCCTGCCCCTTCCCCGATATCCATCCCCTATCGAGCGGATCGGCGCCAAGATGCAATCCTGCGGCCCAAAGGCCGGACAAATCGCCCGTCGCCTATTCGGCCCCAAACAAGTGAGATTGGCCAAAGCCTTCCAATGACGAAGCCTCGCCTGCGTTCCAAGAAGCCTCGCCTGCATTCGAATATGGCTTTCGATCAGACGGTCGTCAAAAGCCAGGTCACGGACGAGAAGCTGGTGTTGCGTCGGCGCGAGCAGATCATAGCCGCCGCGATCGATTTGTTTTCCCACCAGGGCTACTATCGAACGAGCATCCAAGACATCGCCCGTAAGGCGGGAGTCAGCATCGGCCTGATCTACCAGTATGCGCAGACGAAAGAAGACGTTTTGCTGCTTTCGTTGATAAGCGTGCTTGAAACGTACAAGCAGGAAATTCCGATAGCGGTCAAACCGACGGATAATCCGCTTGAGGCGCTTTGGGCGACTCTCGCCACCTATTGCCGTATTATCGACCAGCGCCGCAGCGCTGCCGTGCTCACATATCGTTCGACCAAATCTCTGCGGCCCGAGCAGCGACAATTCGTCAAGCAGCTTGAGATCGAGACCAACGAACTCGTGGCAAAGCGACTTCGCGACTGCATCGCCGCTGGCCTTTTTCGCGAAATCGACGTTGACCTCGTCACCTATCAGTTGGTGCTCTACGCCCATGCCTGGGCGTTGAAATATTGGCGCCTAAGCCAGATCACGACAATCGAAAGCTATATCGAAAAAGGCTTTGATTTTTTCGTGCACGCGATGGCGACCCCTAAGGGCTTGGCCCAGTACGGTCGGTTCCTCGCCGCAAAGCGCCACACCCCGTGAAGTCGGACGCTTCTCGAGCGTGATCGTCGCCGATTGGCGGGATGCCGGCCGCCGGACGAATTTCGTTTAAAGTCCGCATCCCAGCGATCGTTTCGACTTTGGGGATGCGGACTTCGCGCGCGCGCCGCTCGTCAGAACGGATAATGCTGCGGCCCCTCGATGGTGATCCAGCGCAGATCGGTGAACTCGGCGATCACCGACTTGCCGCCGAAGCGGCCGTAGCCGGACGCCTTGACGCCGCCGAACGGCATCTGCGCTTCGTCATGAACGGTCGGACCGTTGATGTGGCAGATCCCCAATTCAATGCGTTTTGCGACTCCAAGCGCTCGCTGAATGTCCCGGCTGAACACCGCCGCCGACAAACCGTATTCCGTATCATTGGCGACGCGGATCGCCTCTTCCTGTCCGTTCACTCGCACGACCGGCTTCACCGGCCCGAACGATTCCTCTCGGTAAATCCGCATCTCCGGCGTCACATGGTCGATGATCGTCGCTTCGACGATCGAACCGCTGCGTTTGCCGCCGGCGACGACTTTGCCGCCTTTGCCGACGGCGTCAGCGATGAGTTCGTCCATGCGTTCGGCGGCCGCGAGATTGACCAACGAACCAAGCACGACATGACCGCGCGGGTCGCCGGAGGGCAGCGCGGCGGCGCGCTTGGCCAGCTTGCCGACGAAGGCGTCCGCGACTGATGCGTCGACGACGAGCCGTTCCGTCGACATACAGATCTGACCCTGGTTGGCGAAGGCGCCGAACACGGCCGCGTCGACCGCGGCGTCGAGATCGGCGTCATCGAGGACGACCAGCGGCGCCTTGCCGCCGAGTTCGAGCAGAACCGGCTTCAAGTGTTCGGCCGCGAGCTTCGCGATGACTTTGCCGACCTTCGACGAGCCGGTGAAATTGATGCGTTTGACCGCGGGATGCGCGATCAACGCCGCCACCACATGCGGCGCGTCCGCCGGCGCATTGGAGATCACGTTCACGACGCCCTTGGGAAAGCCCGCATCGTTGAGCGTCTGGACGATCAGGCGATGGGTGGCCGGGCAGACTTCCGACGAACGCAAGATCACCGTGTTGCCGCAGGCCAGTGGCGCGGCGATGGCGCGAACGCCGAGAATGACCGGGGCGTTCCAAGGCGCCATGCCGAGAACGACGCCGGCGGGTTGGCGCATCGCCAAGGAGAGAATGCCCGGCTTGTCCGACGGAATCACTTCGCCGGTGATTTGCGTCGTCAGCGCCGCCGCTTCGCGCAGCATGCTGGCCGCGAAATGCACGTTGAAGCCTGCCCAAGGCGCCGTCGCGCCGATTTCTTCGACCATGGGCCCGACAAAGTCGGCGACGCGGCTTTCGAGAAGATCGGCGGCCTTGAGCAGCAGGGCGCGGCGTTCGCCAGGACCCGTCTCCGACCAACCGGCGAAAGCGCGCGAGGCCGCCTCGACCACTTTCTCGACGTCGGCGGCGCCGGCCGCCGCCGCCTCGCTGGCGATTTTGCCGGTGACCGGATCGTGACGTGTGAACATCGCGCCGGATACGGCGCCCACCGAGGCGCCGTCGATAAGGAAGTCGACTTTCATGAGACACTCCATTGGTTGTTAGGTGGCAAGCGTATTGCGTCGAAAGTTTCAGAATCCGAGGACGGTGGCGTTGATCGAGGCTTCTAGCCCGCCGTCGACCGGCAGATTGGCGCCGTTGATCCAGCGCGCGCCGTCCGAGCACAGGAACAGCGCGGCCGGCGCGACGTCGGGGGCCGCGCCCGCCCGGCCGACGCGGGCGATGTCGTCGTCGACGCGGGGATCGCCGAACACTTCGCGGAACTCCTTGAGGATCGGGGTCGTCACGGGTCCGGGACTGACCGCGTTGACACGCAGCCCCCGCTCCTTGAACAAGGGCTGATGGGCGGCCGACATCGTCCAGAGCAGCAGCAATTCCTTGGACAAGGGATAGCCCTCGACGTCGGGAACCTTGTGCGCGGCGATGAGGGCGGCGATGTCGGGAAAGCCGGGCGCCGACACGAACGCTTTCGCGCGTTCGAGATTGGCGCGCCACCCATATCCGGCGATCGAGGCGATGTTGACGACCGCGCCGCCTTCGCGCAGCTGTGGCGCCAGCGCTTCGCTCAAGGCGCGAAGCCCGTAGAAATTAATCGCCAATGTCTTTTGAGCGCCGGCGATCCCGGAGACGCCGGCGACGTTGCACAGGGCGTCGATGCGCCGCGGCAACATCTTGGGGACTTCGGCAATCGCGGACGGCGAAGCGATGTCGACCCTGATGAAGGCGCCGAGAGGCGAGGCCGGCGCATTGACGTCGAGCCCGATCACATCGGCTCCCAGCGCGAGCGCAAGTTCGCCTATGCGCGCCCCGATCCCTGAGGAAATTCCCGTTACGACAATCGTCTTACCCAGAAGCATCGCGCTCTCCTCCTCAACGTTTTGGCGCGTCGTCGCCGAGCTGAAATAGTTCGTCTATCGGAGGCGAGGCGGGCCTTTTGCAGCCTCGCCCCGCACATCGAAATCTCTCAAAAGCCGCAGGCGATACCCCACCGGCAGGAGGCTCAGTCCGAAGCGAGCCTCCGCCCAGCCCCATATTCCGCGCGGTAGAAACATCGCGAAGGCCAACGCCGTCGCGCCGAGCCCGATCAGGTACCAAACGCCGGCCGCGCCGAAGAGCGCCTCGATGGCGAAGAAGATCACCGCGCCCAGAATGGCGCCCTCGAAGGCGCCCAGGCCGCCGACGAGCGCCATGAAGATCATGTAGGCCGTCCACTGTGGGCTGAAATAGGTCTTGGGCTGGAACGTGATGGCGTTGGCGAGCCACAGCGCGCCGGCAAGTCCGGCGCCCACCGCAGCGAGGATGAAGATGAGGCGCTTCGTGCGCGCCACTTCCACCCCGACGCTCGCCGCAGCCTCTTCGCTGTCGCGGATGGCTTGAATGCCGGCGCCGGTCCGGCTGCGCAGCAAGACGAACAAGAGGGCCAGCAAGAAGGCCATCCCCGCGAGCGCAATCCAATAATTGTACGCATGACGCGCGCTGGCCTCATAGGCGTTGAGCGCGATCAGCGACGTGCCGGTCTCACCCTGGATCAGCGTGTCGAGATTGACGAGCAGATGACAAAGCTCGGCCACGACCCACATGCCGATCGCGAATTCCCCTTCCTTGAGCCGCAACATAAAATAGGAGAGGGGCCAAGCGAAAAGCCCCGTCAGCCCGGCCGCTAGGGCGAGCGAAAAATAGACCGGCGTCCCCGAATTGGCGAGGCGGACAGCCGCATAGGCGCCAAGACCGAAGAACGCCTGCTGACCGATGGATACGAGGCCGGCGTAGCCAGCCAGCGCATTCCACATCATCGCGAGAATGACGTAAACGAACAGCGTGGTCAGTTGGTCGATCGCATTATCGGAGAACGCGAACGGACCAAAGGCGAGCGTCAACAGGATCAGCGCGACCGCGAGCACAGATGCGCGCGACGCCGGCGTCCAACGTTCGACGCGATAGGGGGCCGCGCTCATTTGCCGCCTCCGAGCCACGCGCCAAGCCGTCCGCCGCGAGCGGCCAACGTGAGACGCGCAAATAGAACAACGAGAAAAATCGCATGGCCGGCGATTAGAAACCCCTGCGGATGCAACTGTGCGCCCAGGCTCTGAGCGACGCCCAATACAATTCCTCCAATCAACGTGCCCCAGAGCGAGCCGACGCCGCCGATAACCGTGGCTTCAAAGGCGAAAAGCAGTTGCGCCGCTCCAGCGTAGGGCGCGAAAGTGGCGCGCATCGCCAAGAACGCCCCGGCGACGCCGACCGTGACCATGGCGATGGCCATCGCGATACCGTTGACGCGGCCGGCGTTGACGCCGACGAGGCCGACCGTATCGGGATCCTCGGCCGTGGCGCGAATGGCGCGGCCAAGCGCGGTTCGCGCGAGAAAAAGCTGGAGACCGCCAAGCATGGCCACCGCAGTCGCAAAGGTGATGACCGCCAGGCTGCCCAGCGAGATGTCGTCGGTGATGTCCCAGCTGTCGTAGGAAAGCGAGCCGACGTAGGGCGCCAGCGAACGCGTGTCGGCGCCGAAAGCCTGGAACAGAAGATTGTCCAAAACGATCGCGAGGCCAAAGGTCGAGAGGACCGGCACGAGCAGGCCGGCGCGGACGCTGCGCTCAAGGATCGTCTTTTGCAAAAGCCAGCCCAAGGCCGCCATCAGCGGGAGCACCACGATCAGTCCAAGAAACGGCGAAACGCCGAAGCGGCTGGCGAGCCAAAACAGCGCGTAGGCGGCGAGCACCGCCAAACTGCCATGCGCGAGATTGACGATCCGCATGACGCTGAAAAGGAACGAGAGGCCGCAGGCGATCAGCGCGTAGTAGCCTCCGAGCAAGACGCCTTGCAGGAGCTGGTTTATCCAGATCATTTTGTTGTCGCCATCGGACGGCCAAGACCGAAATAGGCGTCGGTCACTTGCTCGCGGGTGAAATCGGCCGCCTTGCCTTGCAGCGCGATGCGGCCTTCCAGCATGCACATCACGCGATCCGCGACCCCAAGCGCGCGCTTCAAATCCTGTTCCACCAATATGATTGTCACACCGCTCGTCATCAGCGTTTTCAACTGTTTGTACACTTGGTCGACGACGAGCGGGGCAAGCCCCAAAGACACTTCGTCGAGCAACAGCAACTCCGGATTGGTCATGAGCGCGCGGCCGATCGCCGTCGCCTGTTGCTCGCCTCCGGACAGACTGCCGGCGCGGCTTCCTCGGCGCGCTTGCAAATTTGGAAAGGCTTGAAAAACGGTCTCGACGCTCCAGGCTCCGGCGCGACCGGCGGCGCGCGCCAGCAACAGATTCTCCTCGACGCTCATGCGCGCGAACAGGCGGCGCCCCTCGGGCACCAGCGCAATGCCGGCCGCGGCGCGCTCGTGCGAAGGCAGGCTCGTGACGTCGGCGCCGGCGAATTCGATGCGCCCGTTGGCGACGCGATGGGCGCCGGCCAGGGTCCGCAGAAGCGTGGTCTTGCCCGCTCCGTTGGCGCCGACGAGCGCGAGCGTCTCGCCTTTCTCGAGCGAAAAGCTGACGTCGCGTACGGCCTCGAGCAAGCCGTGGCGAGCCGCAAGCGACTCGATCTCAAGCAGCGCCATGAACGTCTCCACCGAGATAGGCTTCAACGACGGCGGGGTCGGCCATGACAGCGCGGGGTTCGCCATCGGCGATGACTCGGCCGGCGTCCATGCAGACGAGGCGCTCAACCACCTGCAGCAGAATATGGACGATATGTTCGATCCAGACGATGGCGATTTGTCTTCGCCGCAATTCCTGAATCGCCGCGACAAGTTCGCCGGCTTCCGCGTCCGTGAGACCGCCGCCAATCTCGTCGAGCAACAACAACTTGGGATTGGCGCCAAGGGCGCGCGCCAATTCCAGCCGCTTGCGATCCAGCAAGCCGAGCGTTTCCGCGCGTCGATTGGCGACGCCGCTCATGCCGCACAGCCCAATCGCATCGACGACGCGGTCATAGGCCTCGGCGCGGTCAAAGCGGCCGCCATTCGCAGCAGCGACGAATATGTTTTCAAAAACTGTCATTCCGCTGAAGGGACGCGGAATCTGATGCGTGCGAACGATCCCGAGGCGACAGCGCGCCGCGCTGTCGAGAAGCGTGACGTCGCGACTTTGATAGGCCACAGCGCCCGAGGTCGGCGGCTGTGCGCCCGAGAGAATGCTGAGCAGAGTCGTTTTGCCGGCGCCGTTCGGCCCGACGATGCCAACGGCTTCGTCGGGCGCCACGGCGAAGTCGACGCCGTCGAGAACCACAAGCGCGCCAAAGCGCTTGCGGATTCTCTCAGCGGCGAGGAGCGGCCTCCTATCCTCGGTCACGAGCGCTCTTTCCTCGCGCAGGCTCAGCCGTTGAACGGAATGAGCTTGGCCTCGATCGGCACATTCGGATCGGTGGCGTGTTCGGTGACGACATAGTCGAGCGGGAACTTCGAACCGGCTTTGGCCTTGACCCATTGCGTGCCGATGATCGGTCCGGGGGAGACGTTGGGCACTGGACCGGAGGTGAAGTCCACCGAGCCGCCGATTGTCGTGGTTTTCAGCGTCGAAATCGCTTTGGCCACGGCGGCTTTGTCTTTCGCGTTGCTGCTAGCCTGCAGGGCGGAAACGCCGGCGTCGAGCAACGACAGGCTCGCGCCGAGTTGCTGCGTCCATTGCTTGCCCGAGGCTTTCTCGTAGCCGTCGGCCAGATCTGTCCCCGATACGCCGGTCAAGGACGACTTATAGGGAAAGGCTTTGTGCCAATAGGCCGCGCTGGAGATGTTCACGCCAAGTCCGCCAAGCGCCTCGATGTCGCTCGGGAAGAGCCCCGTCTTCGCGGTCTGACAAATCTTGACGATCTTGGTGTAGCCCTGCTGGGCCGCCTGCCGCCAAAACGCGGCGAAGTCCGGCGGGATCGGGAACGTGTTGAAGATCTCGCATTTTTCCTTCTTGAACAAGGCGATCTGCGCGGAATAATCGGTCGTTCCGTCCTCATAGGGGCCCGGATCGATAATCGTGAAACCGGCTTTGGCCAGGGCCGGCGCGAGATTGGCGCGAATGGCGTTGCCGTCGGCGTCATTGGGGTAGAGAACGCCAACCTTCTTGTTCGTCTCCAACAAATTCCATTGCGAGACGTAGGTCTTGAAGAATTCTCCGCCGCCGAAGCCAAAATGATAGGTCCATTTGAAAGGCGAGGGCGCGCCTGGCTTGGCTCCACGGCCGAAATACCAGGCTTCCCAGGGCATGACCGTCGACAAGCACGGCACGCCCGCCGCCTCGCAGGCGTCCGCGACCGGGTTGATGGTTTCAGGGGTCGACACGGCAAGCATGAGGTCGACGCCCTCGCCGTTGATGAGCGACTTGGCGAGTTGTCCGGCGCGGGAGGGATCGGACTGCGTGTCCTGGTCGAGGATTTTCACCTCGAAAGTCTTGTCGCCGATTTTGAGGCCGTTCTTGAGCGCTGCGCGGGCGACGTCGAGGACGTAGCCATCGGTTTGGCCGAAGCCGCCCAGCGGGCCTGTGCGGGGACTGATGAATCCGATCCTGAGGACATTGTCGGCGCCCGCGGCGTAGGCGCCGCGCGCGCCGCTCGCCAGCGCGAAGCCGGCCGCGCCAGCGGAGACGATCAAGCTGCGTCGCGAAATGGACGGCCCGCCCGCAGAAAAAGTCTTAGGGTTCGATTGGCTATTCATGGCTTTCCTCCCAAATGGCGTCATATGCTGCGTTGACGCCGTGTGATCGCGCGCCTGCGCAGTCAGATCGGATACCGCGCCTTGCCGGAGCTTATGGTGATCCAGCGCAGTTCGGTGAATTCGTGGACCGCGGCGGCGCCGCCGAAGCGGCCATAACCCGACGCCTTGACGCCGCCGAACGGCATCTGGGCTTCATCGTGCACGGTCGGCCCATTGATATGGCAAATGCCGGATTCAATGCGGCGAGCGACGGCGAGCGCGCGCGTGAGATCGCGCCCGAACACTGCTGCGGCTAGCCCGTATTCCGTGTCGTTGGCGACGCGCACCGCCTCGTCGACGCCGCTGACGCGAATGATCGCCGCGACGGGACCGAACAATTCCTCATCATAAATGCGCATCGCCGGCGTGACGTGGTCAAGCACGGTCGCATCCATCAAGACGCCGTGCGCGTGGCCCCCGACAAGCAAGCGCGCGCCCTTGGCGACGGCGTCGCGAACCAGCGCGACGACGCGCTCGACCGCCTCGAAGCCGACGATCGAACCGAGCGGCGTCTTCGCCTTGCGCGGATCGCTGGCGACCAGGGTCGCGGCCTTGGCGGCCAAACGGCGCGCGAATTCGTCGGCAACGGTTTCGTCGACGACGAGCCGCTCGGTCGACATGCAAATCTGGCCCTGATTCATGAAGGCGCCGAAAGCCGCCGCGGCGACCGCCTCATCGAGGTCCGCGTCGTCCAAGACGAGGAGCGGCGCCTTGCCGCCAAGTTCGAGCAACACGGGCTTGAGATGCCGCGCCGCGAGTTCGGCGACTTGCCGGCCGACGCGGGTCGAGCCGGTGAAATTGATGCGGCGGATGGTCGGATGGGCGATGAGGGCCTCGACAATGCGCGAAGCGTCGGCTGGAGCATTGCTGATGACGTTGACGACGCCCTCGCCGCACCCGGCGGCGCGAAAAACCTCGCCAATAAGCCGATGCGTTCGCGGGCAGATTTCCGAACCTTTGAGGACGACGGTGTTGCCGCAGGCGAGCGGCATGGCGAGCGCCCGCACGCCAAGGATCACGGGAGCGTTCCACGGGGCAAGACCGAGAACGACGCCGACCGGCTCACGCAGCGCCATCGCGGTCAGGCCCGGCTTGTCGGAGGGGATAAGCTCGCCGACGATCGACGTCGTCATCGCGGCGGCTTCCCTGAGCATCGTGGCGGCGAGCGCGACGTTGAATCGCCCCCATGCCTCGGTCGCTCCGGTCTCCTCGGCCATAGCTTCGTAAAAGTCGCCGGCGCGCCGCTCAAGCTCGGCGGCGGCGGCGCTGAGGCGCGCGCGTCGCTCGCTAGGGCCCGCCGCCGACCAGCCGGGGAACGCCGCGGCGGCCGAGGCCGCGGCGGCCTTGGCGTCCTCGATCGTGGCGGCGGCGGCGCGCGTAGCGGGCTCGCCGGTGATCGGGTTGAGGCGCTCGAATACGCTTCCGCTGGAGGCGGAAACGTCGCGGTCGTGCACGAGGAGCGCCACATCGAACATCGAGACCTCCCCATTGTCGCTGCCGCACAAAGAACGCCGGCCGTCGTTTGTCGGTGGTTGCGCATTAGGCCGCCGCGTGGCCTCCTACTCAATGGATGTTTCTTCATTTATCTTGTATTTTTCTCGACTCGCTCCGAAACGCTAGGCGCCGATGAGAAGCTCAAATCCAAGTTCGCCGCGCGCGGCCGACAATCCGCACCAACCCTCGCTCGTGGCGACCCGCGTCGAGGCGACGTTCGCGGATCGGACCTGGTCGACGGCGAGTCTTGAAGACGCGCCATGCTTTCGCGCGTTTTTTCTACGCCACGGTCGCGGCGTCTTCGTCGGCGTCGACGGCGAGCCCATTGAATTGACGGCGCCGCAAATCCTTTGGCTTCCTTTCGAAGCGCGCGGCGAGTTCCGTCTTCTGGCGGGCGGCGACGGCGCGACGCTGTTGGCGAGCGAGGATGTCGTTTGGCGCATCGTCGGCGAAAATCCGCTTGGCGCGCAACTGCGGCCGCTTATCGACCGCACCCTGTTGGCGCCCGGCCCGCGCCTGGCCTCCAGTCTCTCGGAGATCGACGCGCTATTCGACGCGCTGGCGCGCGAGTCGCGCGATCCCGGACCTGGCGCGCCGGCGATGACCGCGTTGTACCTGGGATTGCTGCTCATGCACCTCTGGCGCTCCTGCGGCTTGGCGCGCGAATCCGAGTCTCTCGACACCGGCGCGCCGACCGCGCAACGATTCCGTCAGCTCGTCGAGTTGCACTATCGCGACAATCTCGGCGTCGACGATTTCTCGCGCCTGCTCGGCGTCACGCGCGCCCATCTCCACAACGCTTGTCTGCGCACGCTGGGGCGTCCGCCCCAACAGCTCGTGCACGAGCGGCTGATCGCGGAAGCGCGCCTGCGGCTGCGCGAAACCGCCCAGCCGATCGAGCAGGTCGGCTACAGCCTTGGCTTTCGCGACCCTGCCTATTTCAACCGGTTCTTCCGCCGACTGTCAGGCCTGTCGCCGGGCGCATACCGAAAAGCCGCGCGCGTCGCCCCGCCGCGCGAGGCGACGTCGTATGCCGCCTGGCCGTGATCGGACGAAAGCGCCCATTACAGAAGCTATGCGCGCGCCAAACTGGCTCGGTTGTCGCGCCATTCCAGAGACGAACCCTGTAGTTCGCCAGGCGGGCGCCCGTTCCCTGATCTCGCCCCAAGCGACCGCGGCGAGCTTCTGAGAGCCTGGCGCTGTCTTCGCGTCGTGACGCATTTCCGTCACTGGCCGGTCGATAAGGGGTTTGGACTTCTCGATTTGGACGAATTGCGCTCAAGTCGCGACGCGTCTCGGAATCGGCGGGTCGCCTTGATCTAGATCAAGGTGCCCGGGTTTCTTCCTGAGGATGTTGCGGGAAAGAGCTGCAGCCAAAAATCGGTAAAGTCGTATGTCTTTCTGTAAATGAGCGCCCCATCAATCGATAAAGGCCGGAGAGGACGCACCGCGTCCAACCCGGGCGGGAGGACCGTATATGAAGCAGACGCTGCTCGCCGGCATTTCGGGCGTCTCGCGCAGCGAGTGGCTTGTCCTCAATCCCGCCAAGGCGAAACAGCGGCTCGCGGCCAAGCGAGGAACTGCATGAGCCGCGCCTTGGCGATCCCGGTCATATCGACGCGGGGAAACAGGGGGAGCCATGCGCGGCAAACCTCTGCGTCCTGATAGCGGCTGGCGCATGCGCCGACTGGCGCCGAATCTCGGTTTTGCGCGCAGCCGGCCTGCCAACCCGTCGCGCATGCCGGCCAGCGCAAGCGCCGACCGGCATGAGGCGTCGCCGGACCGTGACGGGAAGGGGCGGCATATTTCCAGCCAGACTGAAAAGGGTCTAGCGCGCGCGCCCCGCTGTCCGGCGCCTTGGCTTCGCCTCAGCCGCGGCGGCGGCCCAGGGACGCCGGGCGACCAGCTTCAGCATGGTCGAAAGGGTGATCGAGCGCAGCGTCGCCGCCGATTGCGTGTCGAGCTCGATCAGCA
Source organism: uncultured Alphaproteobacteria bacterium (assembly GCA_963842835.1). Lineage (GTDB taxonomy): Bacteria > Pseudomonadota > Alphaproteobacteria > Rhizobiales > Beijerinckiaceae > Roseiarcus. Next base: position 105,004 of record CAWJIB010000009.1, read on the forward strand.
CGAAGCGCAGCCCTTGCGCGATCTCCTGGCCCGCGGCCTGCAGCGGCAGCTCGTCGGTATCGGCGCTGACTTCTTCGAACAGACTGATCACATCCATCAAGGTCAGCCGCTTGGCGTCGCCGACGAAACGATAGCCGCCGCCAACGCCGCGCACCGAATCGACCAACCCGCCGCGGCCGAGGTCGCGCAGCACCTTGGCCAGATGGTGGGCGGAAACCCCGTATTTCTCGGCAATCTCGACGGCGGTGAGCTGGCGCGCCGGGTCCATGGCGAGTTCCAGCACTGCATACAGCGCAATGGCGGTGGCCTTCTGCAGCCTCATGCGAGCGCCTCCGCGCAACTGGGGAAGGACGTGGGGGACTCAGTCAAGGCGCATCTCCAGTTCGATGAACGGGCCGGCCATCATGCCCTGGCTGCGGAAAAAGGAGTGGATCGTGGTGTTGTCGGGCGCCACCATGGTGCGGACGCGATCGACGCCGGCGGCGCGGAAGCGGTCGCAGACCGCGTCGAACAGCCGCGAGCCGAGACCCTGCACGCGCAGCCGGGATCGCACCTGCACAGCGAAGATCCAGCCGCTGGGCGAGGAGCCGAACTCCCAGGCGCGCACTTCGCCAATGATGAAACCGTCGATGCGCCCGCCATTCTCGGCGACCAGGAAGATCCGCGAGTCGTCGGGCCGCGCCCCGTAGCGCTCGAACATGTCGCGCCAATATCCGGGCTTGAGCAGGCCGGTCACTTCCTCGTCCAGCGCGATCACGCCGGGCACGTCCGTCACGGTCGCGGGCCGGATGATGGGGGCCTCGTTGCGCCCTGGCCGATGGGTCTTCGTCATCCGTTGCACCACTTCAATCCCAGCGCCGGCTTCCGCTGGGAGCTGGCCCGGCGGCGCTGCGCCGTCCGCGCCGTCCGCGGCGAGAGCGCAATCCGCCGCCCCGTCCGGCCGCTTCGACAGCGTTATTTCGCATTAAAGCACCATTTTGCCCCGATGCCCAGACCATCGCATCGCGGGCGCCGCGCCGCGCGCACAGGGGGAAACGATGCAGGATAACTCCGTCGCCATCGAGCCGGGACCGGCCGGCAGCCGCCTTCGCTTCGCACCCCGCTTCAACGTCGCCGCGGCCTTTATCGATCGTCACCTGGCCGAAGGCCGCGGCGGGAAGATCGCCATCCGAACGGCCGCGGAGGAGGTGAGCTACGCCGCGCTGGCCGAACGCGTCGCGAGATGCGGCAACGCCCTGCTCGGCCTCGGCATGCCGCGCGGGAGCCGGCTGCTGATGGTGGCGCTCGACGGGCCCGCGTTCTTCTATCTGTTCTGGGGCGCGATCAAGGCCGGGATCGTGCCGGTGCCGCTGAACACCCTGCTGCGCGCTGCCGACTACGCCTACCTGATCGAGGATTCGGCCTGTGCGGGCATTGCCTTCTCGCCCGAACTGGCGGGCGAGATCGCGCCCGCGCTCGACCAGGCGCGCCATCGCCCGCCTGTCGTGCTCCGCACCGCGGGCGAAGGGCTCGCCTTGCCGGCGGTCATGGGCGAGGCAGCTTCCGTGCTCGAGCCGGCGGAGGCGGGACCCGAGGACGATTGCTACTGGCTCTATTCCTCCGGCTCGACCGGCCGGCCGAAGGGCGCCGTGCATGCGCACCGCGACCTGGCGCTGACGAGCCAGCATTACGCCGTGGAAACCCTCGGCGCCGTGGCCGATGATGTGTTCTTCTCGGCGGCCAAGTTGTTCTTTTCCTACGGCCTGGGCAACGCGATGAGCTTCCCGCTGTGGACGGGCGGCACTTCGGTGCTGATGCCGGGGCGGCCGACGCCGGAAAGCACCTTCGCCGCCATTGAACGCTTCCGCCCGACCTTGTTCTTCGGCGTGCCGACCCTTTTTGCCCGCCAGATCGCCGAACTGCCGCAGCGCCGCCCGGATCTTTCCTCGCTGCGCTACTGCGTATCGGCCGGGGAGGCGCTGCCGGCGCATATCCTCGAAACCTGGCGCCGGCTGACCGGGATCGAAATCCTCGACGCCATCGGCTCGACCGAGGCGGGCCACATGTACATCGCAAATCGCCCCGGCGACGTCACGCCGGGCGCCAGCGGCCGACCCGTGGCGGGCTACGAATTGAAGGTGGTCGACGACAGCGGCGCCGAGCTGCCGCCCGGCACGCCGGGGCGGCTGATGCTGCGCGGCGAGTCGATCGCCAAATACTACTGGCACAACCCGAAGCCGACCGTGGTCGATGGCTGGTTCGACACCGGCGACACCTACTGCGCCAACGCGGACGGCACCTACTCCTACAGCGGCCGCAGCGGCGACATGCTGAAAGTGGGCGGCATCTGGTGCTCCCCGATCGAGATCGAGGCGGCGCTGATCGAGCACCCGGAGGTGCTGGAAGCAGCGGTGGTCGGCCGCGAGGACGCGGACGGGCTGATCAAGCCGGAAGCATGGATCGTGCCTAAGCGGTCGGGGCGCGAAATTCCGAAGCGGATCGAGGAGGATCTGGTGCGCCATTGCAAAGCGCGACTCGCCCCCTACAAATATCCGCGCTGGATTCATTTTGTGCCCGACCTGCCGAAGACCGCGACGGGCAAAATCCAGCGGTTCATGTTGCGCCAGCGGCTCGCGCCGACGTCCGGCGCCGAGCAACCGGCGGCGCCGCGTTGATCTGGAAATCCTATGGGAGCGCGCCGATGAAATCGATCCTGAGCTTGACCGTCAACGGCCGCCCGCGCGAGGATCTGGTGCCGGACGGCATGCTGTTGCTGGACTATCTCCGGGAGAAGCTGGGGCTGACCGGCTCCAAGCAGGGCTGCGACGGCGGCGAATGCGGCGCCTGCACCGTGCTGGTGGACGACCAGCCGCGTCTGGCCTGTTCCACCCTGGCGGTGCAGATGCAGGGCCGGCGGATCGAGACCATCGAGGGCCTGGCGAAAGGCGGCCGCTTGAACCGACTGCAACAGCAGTTTCACGAGAAGCTGGGCGCGCAGTGCGGCTTCTGCACGCCGGGCATGATCATGGCGGCCGAGGCGCTGCTGCGCCGCGATCCCGATCCCGGCCGCGACGCGATCAAGGCCGCGCTGGCGGGCAATCTGTGCCGTTGCACCGGCTATGTGAAGATCATCGAATTGGTCGAGGCCGCAGCTCACGAGGCGGCGCGATGAACATGGATATGCTGAAGAAAAAGGGCGTCGGTTCGGTGGGCGTGCGCACGCCGCTGATCGACGGCGTCGAGAAGGTCACGGGCAGGGCCAAATACACCGCCGATCTGCCCGCGACCGGGGCGCTGTGCGGGAGGTTGCTGCGCTCGCCGCTGTCCCATGCCCGCGTCCTGTCCATCGACACTTCACGGGCCGAGGCCCTGGAGGGCGTGGCGGCGGTGTGCACCGGCGCCGATTGCAAGACGCCGTTCGGCGTGCTGCCGATCTCCGAGAACGAATTTCCGTTGGCCCGCGAAAAGGTGCGTTATCGCGGCGACCCGGTGGCGGCCGTGGCGGCGGTCGACGAGGCCACCGCCGCCAAGGCCATCAAGCTGATCCGCGTCGAATACGAAGAGCTGCCGGCTTATTTCGACGCCCGCAAGGCCATGGCGCCCGGCGCCGAGGCCATCCACGCGGAAAAGCCCAACAACATCCTGCGCGAGGTCCACAACGAGTTCGGCGACGCCGCGGCCGGATTCCAGGCGGCCAATCTGGTGCGCGAGAAAACCTATCATTTCGCCGAGGTCAACCACGTCCATATCGAGCCCAACGCCACCCTGGCCGAATACGATCCCGAACGCGGCCACCTGACCCTCCATACGACCACCCAGGTTCCCTATTACGTCCTCCTCAATGTGGCCAAATGCCTGGAGATGGAGGAGGCGCATGTCCGGGTGGTCAAGCCGTTCGTGGGCGGTGGCTTCGGGGCGCGCACCGAGTGCCTGCACTTCGAGATCATCGCCGCTTTGCTCGCGCGCAAAGCAGGCGGCGCGGTGCGGTTGCTGCAAACCCGGGAAGAAACATTCCTCGCCCATCGCGGCCGCCCCGAGACCGACGTGACGATCAAGCTGGGCATGACGAAGTACGGAAAGCTGACCGCCTGCCACCTTCAGGCCACGCAGCGCGGCGGCGCCTATGCGAGTTACGGCGTCATCACGATCCTTTATACCGGCGCGCTTCTGCACGGGATCTACGACATCCCGGCGGTCAAGCACGATGGCTGGCGAGTCTACACCAACACCCCGCCGTGCGGCGCCCAGCGCGGCCACGGCACCGTCGATCCGCGCGCCGCATTCGAGGCGCTCATGAACGAGATGGCCGCCGAACTCGGCCTCGATCCCTTCGCGGTCCGCCGCATCAACCTGCTGCCGACGATCCCCTACACTACCGCCTACGCCCAGAGGGTGATGAGCTATGGGCTGCCCGAGTGCCTGGATAAAGTGATGAAGGCCTCGGGCTGGGCCGAACGACGCGGCGCCATGCCAAAGGGTCGCGGCCTGGGCCTGGCCTGCTCTCACTTCGTTTCCGGCACCACGACGCCCAAGCACTGGACAGGCGAGCCGCACGCCACCGTCAACATCAGGGTGGATTTCGACGGCGGCGTCACCGTGCTGACCGGCGCCGCCGATATCGGCCAGGGTTCCAACACCATGGTGGCGCAGATGGTGGCCGAGGCGCTGGGGGTGGGCTGGAACCGCCTGCGGGTGATTTCCGCCGATAGCGCGCTCACCCCGAAGGACAACGGTTCCTATTCCTCGCGGGTCACTTTCATGGTCGGCAACGCCGCTGTCGCGGCCGCCGCCGAACTGAAGCGCATCCTCGTCGCCGCGGCGGCCAGGAAGCTGGACGCCAATCCCGAGGACGTCGAATGCCAGGATGAAATCTTCCGGGTCGCCGGCCAAGACCAGGGCCTGCCGTTCTCCGAGGTGGTCAAGGCGGCGCTGGTCGACACCGGTCCCATCACCGTCAAGGGCGCCTTCACCAGTCCGCCCGAATTCATGGGCGACAAGAAGGTCAGAGGCAGCGCCATCGGCGCCACCATGGGCTTCTGCTACGCCGCCCAGGTGGTGGAATGCTCGGTCGACGAGGTCACCGGCAAGGTCACCGCCCATAAGGTATGGGTGGCGGTGGATGTGGGGCGCGCCATCAATCCATTGGCGGTGGAAGGCCAGATCCAGGGCGGCGTGTGGATGGGCATGGGCCAGGCGATGTCGGAGGAAACCCGCTTCGACCAGGGCCGCATGATGCACGCCAACATTCTTGACTATCGCGTGCCGACCATGGCGGAAAGCCCGGACATCGAAGTGTTTATCGTCGAGAGCGTCGACCCCAACGGGCCGTTCGGCGCCAAGGAGGCCAGCGAGGGCATGCTGGCCGGCTTCCTCCCGGCGCTGATGGACGCAGTCCACGAGGCGGCGGGAATTCGCGCCTACGCCCTGCCGCTCACTCCCGACCGCGTCGCCGAGTTGCTGGACGCCAGACAAGGAGTCCGGTCATGAACCTGATGCCGGATTTCCGCTGTCACCGCCCAGCCACCCTGCAGGAGGCGGTGCGGCTCAAAGCGGCCTCGGCGGGGGCGCGCTTCGTCGCCGGCGGCACCGATCTGCTCGTCAATCTGCGCCGCGGCCTGGGCGAGCCGTCCGACCTGATCGACCTGACCGCCGTCGCCGATCTGGCCGCCATCCGCCGCGAGGGGGATTGGCTGTGGCTGGGCGCGGGCGTGACGCTGGCCGAGCTCGCCCGCCATCCCGAAGTCCTCGCCTCCTATCCGGCCGTGGCCGAGGCGGCGCTGGCGGTGGCCGGACCCACCCACCGGGCGGCGGCGACTCTGGGCGGCAACTTGTGCCAGGACACCCGCTGCATTTTCTACAACCAGAGCGAATGGTGGCGCGAGGCCAACAATTACTGTCTGAAGCACAAGGGCGACAAATGCCATGTGGTGCCTAAGAGCGACCGCTGCTACGCCACCTATCACGGCGACATCGCGCCGGCGCTGATGGTGCTGGACGCCGAGGCGGTGGTTGCGGGGCCGGACGGCGTCCGCCGCGTTAAAATGACCGAGTTCTACCGCGAGGACGGCGGCGCCCATTTGAGCTTGGCCGCCGGCGAAGCGCTGGCGGCGGCGATGCTGCCGCCGCAGGGCGGCCGGCGCGCCGCCTATGCCAAGGCGCGCATCCGCGACGCCATCGACTTTCCCCTGGCCGGCGTGGCGGTGGCGCTCAAGCGCGACGGGGACGTTATCGGCGACCTCAAGGTGGCGATCACCGGGACCAACTCGGCGCCGCTGCCCATTTCCACCGGCGAGCTGACCGGCCGGGCCTGGGATGGCGAGGCCGCCGCCATCCTTGCGAAGAACCTGCGCAAGACGGCCAATGTGCTGCGCACGACGGTGATCGGAGCGACTTACCGCCGGCGGGCGATGCAGGCCCTGGCCCGGCGGCTGGTGGATACGCTGTGGGATAGGGGATGACGGCGGCGTGAAGCGAAAGGCGGACGATCCCATGCAGACCCACATCGCCCGGGCGTTGCACGACGAACATATGGCCACCTTGGCGCTGCTCGCGCGGCTGGAGGCGCTGCTCGGCCGGCACGGCCCGGCCGTGGAGCCCGATGCCGCGGCGGCGCCGGTGGCGGCGCTTCTGCGCGAGTTGGCGCGCGCCGTGGCGTTGGAACTCGGGCCGCATTTCGCGTTCGAGGAATCCCATCTGTTTCCGCTCCTGGCCGATTCGGGGGCGCAGGAGATGGCGGCGCTGCTGACGCAGGAGCACGCGGAACTGCTGCCATGCGCGCGACGGCTCGCCGAACTCGCGCGGCAGGGAGAGGCGCAGGGCTTCGATCCCGCGCGCTGGGCGGAGTTCCATGCCCTCGGAGCGGCGCTCGCCGGGGCGCTCGCCGCGCATGTGGAGAAGGAAGAAATGGGCCTGCTGCCGGCGCTCGAAGCGCTGCTCGATGCCGAGGCGGACGGCAGGTTCGCGATGGAATACGCGGCATTGCGCTGAGCGCGACATGCCGCCGACTGAAAGGAAACGTGAGATGACCGACAACCCAACCGCGGGCGACGAAGTCGCAACCCGGGCGGACTTGGCGCATATCCGTTCGCTCGAACGCAACGACCTTGATGCCGTCGTCGCGCTCGATCAGAATTTGTCGGGGCGCAGCCGGCGCGGATTTTTCACTCGTCGGCTCGATCACGCGACACGCGATCCGGCCGCCTTCGTCGGGCTCGCCGCCGAGCGCGACGGCCGCTTCGCCGGTTTCGTCTTCGCACGCATCGAGGACGGGGAGTTTGGCGCCGCCGCGCGGGAGGCCTCGCTCGATGCGATCGGCGTCGATCTCGCGCTCGCCGGCAGGCTCGGCGTCGGCCGCGCGCTGCTCGACCGCCTGGCCGCGGATTTACGCGCCCGTGGGATCGGCGAACTCGCGACTCAGGTCGATTGGACGGACCACCGGCTGATCGGCTTCTTCTCCCGCACCGGCTTCGTCCTGGCGCCGCGCGTCGTGCTGGAGCGCGGAGCGGGCGACCCGACGCCGGCGGGCGACGCGCAGGAGGAGCCGGCGCAGGACGAGGCGCTCGAGTTGCCGCCACGCGACCCGTTGCGGGTGCGCTCGATGGCGCGCGACGATCTGGCGGCGCTCGTGGCGATCGACCGGCGCATCACGGGGCAAGACCGCCCCGCCTATTACGCCCGCAAGATGGACGAGGTTTTCAGCGAAGCCGGGGTGCGGATGTCGCTGGTGGCCGAGATCGACCAGCATCCGGCCGGCTTCATCATGGCGCGGGTGGATTTCGGCGAGTTCGGGCACACCGACCCTGAAGCGGTGATGGACACGATCGGCGTCGATCCGCGGCACGAGCATGAAGGGGTGGCGACAGCGTTGCTGGCGCAGCTCACGGCCAACCTCGGGGCGCTGCGCGCCGAATCGCTGCGCACCGAGGTGAGCTGGAACAGGTTCGGCCTGTTGAGCTTCCTCGATCGGATGGGGTTCCGTCCGCATCGTCGGCTCGCCCTGCGGCTCAACCTGAACTGACATTGGCGGACGCACCGGTCGGGAGGGAAACGTCCCGACAGGTCCGAGCCGGCGCGGGGCGGCGCAATGGTTGACGGTCTGCCGGCGGCCGGGTCGCCGCGGCGCGCCCGAGCCCCGCGCGCGCCGATCGGCGCTATTCCGAATAGACGGGCGGATCCATATCCTCGTCCCAATCCGGCTCGTCGGGAGCGAACTTTTCCAGCCATTGATCGACCCAGACGACGTGATTGCGCTCGTCTTCGGCCATTTCTGCGGCAAAGGCGGCGATCGCGGGATCGCTCGCGGCTGCGGCGACGGCTTCGAAATACTTCACCGCGCGCTCCTCGTTGAAGCGCGCCAGCCTGAGCGCTTGGCGCGGCGTCATGAGATAATGCAGTTGATCGAAATCGGCCGCTTCCGGGCCGTCGGGGCCTGTCCAACCGAAGCTCGCCGGGCGGCCGGCAACGAGCGCGTCGCCGGCGCGGCGCGCAACCTCGTCGCGATGTTCGGCCTCGATCGACGCCATTTTTCGGAAGATCGCGGCGATCTCCTTGTTGTTGTGCACCTCCATCTGGTCGGCGAGCAGGACGTAACGCTCGGCCGCTTCGACCTCGATGGCGAGAGCTTGCGCGAAAAACTCCGCGATGCTGTTGAATGTCGCAGGCTCGACGGGCCGCGGGGCGTCGCTCATATCTCGAACTCGGATTCGAGACGGGACGGAGCGAAGTCGGCCAGGGGTTTGGGTTGATAAGGCTGGCGCTTGCCGCGATAGAGAACGCCGACGTTGAACCCATCGTCGGTCATGAGGCGGCGGGCGGCGCGCGCCGGATCGTCGGTCTCCGGCACGATTGCGTTATGGACCATGCTCTTCCAGCCTTTCTGCTGGTCTTGCCGGAAAGTGACGCAGGGGCTCAGGATCTGCACGAAGGAGAAGCCCGGCGTTCGAACCGCCTCGACGATCAGCTTGGCGCAGCCGCCGATGTCGCCGGAAAAACCGCGGGCGATGAAATTGGCCCCCGAAGCCAGCGCAATCACAAGGGGGTGGAAGGGGCTTAGCCCCGTGCCGCCCGGCGCGATGGCGGTGTCCCAGTCGGGTTCCGTCGTCGGCGACGGCTGACCCTTCGTCATGCCGTAGATGCGGTTGTCCATCACGATATAGGTCAGATCGATGTTGCGCCGGCAGGCGTGCAGGAAGTGGTTGCCGCCGATCGAAAAGCCGTCGCCGTCGCCGCTGGCGACGAGCACCGTCAGATCGGGACGGGCCACCTTCAGGCCGGAAGCCAAGGCGAGGGCGCGGCCATGGACGCCATGAAATCCGTAGCAGTTGGTGTATGCCGGGATGCGGGACGAACAGCCTATCCCCGAGACCAGCGCGACCTGTTCGGGCGGCAGGGCGAGTTCCGCCAGCGCGCGCTGGAAGGCGAGCAGCACCGAATGGTCGCCGCAACCGGGGCACCAGACGGGTTTGACCGAGGATTTGTAATCGGCGGGCTTGAAGACCTTCGCGGCGGCGGGGATCATGTTCATGCTTGCGCGCCCTTTTGGATATGAGCAAAGGCCTCGCCCGGCCGGATCGGCAGGGGGCCGGGACAATGGATCGGGACGACGTCGCCCGGCAGGTCGTAATGGGCGCGCAGAAAGCGCCAGAACTGTCCGGTGTGGTTCTGTTCGACGACGAGAACGCGTTTGACGCCCTCCAGCGCCGCTGCCAGCCGTGCGGGTTGGGTCGGCGCGATCAGCCGCAGCGCGATCCGTTTCACCTTGACGCCGCCAGCGCGGGCCTCCGCGATGGCTTCACGCAAAGGTTCGCTCGACGAGCCCCAGGTCAGCACGGCCAGTTCGCCTTCGCCGTCGATCTCGGCCCAGTGCTCGCCGAAGTCGAAAGCGTCCAATTTGCGCTGGCGTTTGTCGAGTTGACCGACATGGTCCTTGGCTTGGCTCGAAGGCGCGCCGTGCGCATTGTGGGTCAGGCCGTCGGCAGTGTATTGGCCGCCGGGGAAGCCGGGAACCGCCATCGGCGAAACGCCGGAATCCGTCGGGACATAGCGCTCGTAGCCATCGACGGGCGCTTCGAGGACCAGGCGTTTCGTCGGGAAAACGACATCGTCCGGCCTGTCGATGACGACCCTGGCTTGGCCGAGCGACTGGTCGGACAGCATGATGACCGGCGTTTGCAGCGATTCGGCCAGATGCGCCGACCATTGCGCCGTCAGCAGGCAATCGGCGACGGAGAGAGGCGCCGTTACGACATGGGGCGCATCGCCGTGCAGCCCGTAGACGGCGATGTTGAGATCGCTCTGCTCGGATTTGGTCGCGATGCCGGTCGAGGGCCCCGAGCGCATGACGTCGACGACGACGAGGGGAATTTCGGAGGCGACCGCGAGGCCGAGGGATTCGATCATCAGGGAAAGACCGGGGCCCGCCGTCGCGGTCAGGGACGGCGCGCCGCCATAGCTAGCGCCGATGATCATATTGATCGAGGCGAGCTCGTCTTCGGCCTGCATCAGAACGCCGCCGCATTGCGGCAAGGCATGCGCCATCCATTCCAGGATCTCGGTCGCCGGCGTGATGGGGTAGCCGCCGACGAATTTGACGCCGCCTTTCAACGCGCCGAATCCGGTCGCCTCGTTGCCGGTGATCGACCAGCGGCGCTGCGGCCGCGCGCTCGGCAGAGCGAGCTTGGGAACGGCCACGTCCGGCGCCGCTCCCGCGCCGATCAGAACCGCTTGTTCGCTGGCCGCCAGCGCTTCGGGCTTCTTGCGGCCGATTGACGCAGCGACCGCTGCGATGATCGCCGTCTCGGGCAGGCCGATGAGCCGGGCCAATATGCCGAGGGCGATCATCGAGACGCGCCCGCCGGCGACGCCTTTGGCGAGCTTCGCCATCGGCGCGAAGCCGATCGCCGCGCCGGAATCCTTGAGAAATCCGGGTATTTCGCCCGCGGCCGGATCGGCAATGATCACACTGGCGGAATCGAGAGGCAGCTCCGCGGCGAAGCGCTGCACATTTTCGAAATCCAGGGCGAGCAGGATGTCGAACCGGTCGCCGGGCGACTGCACGGGTTTCGACGATAGGCGGATCATCGCCGCCGCCTCGCCGCCGCGAATCTGCGGACCGGTCGAACGCGTCATCAAGCCGTAGAATCCGCAGCCCGTCGCTGCGTCGAGCAGGGTCTGCCCGGCGGTCATCACACCTGCGCCGCCCGATCCCGTGAGAACGATCGAGAGAGAGGTCGGAGACGTTGGCTTTGTCATGGCGTTGGCCTGTTCATTCGCGCGTTCCTCCGATTTGGGCCGTCGCCGAGAGCCGCCGGCAAGCCCGAAAAATAGCGCTTGCTTATTCGGTATTCCAATACTACTATACCATTAGAGCGGGCAAGCCGCAAGCGGGCAAACGGGCCGTCGGCGGCAAAACGGGGAACGGCGATGCTGGAGGGCGTCAAGGCTCATCGGTGGGTGATGACGGAGGTCAATCGGCCGATGATTCGCGAAGGTTTCGACGCGACGCCGGGCGAGGGCGAGGTCGTCGTGGCGGTCGCCGGCTGCGGCGTCTGCCATACGGATCTCGGCTATTTCTACGACGGCGTGCGCACCAATCGTCCTCTTCCCCTCACTCTCGGCCACGAGATCTCCGGGCGCGTCGCCGCCGCGGGCGCCGGCGCGCAATCCTGGCTCGGTCGCGCGGTGATCATTCCCGCGGTTCTGCCCTGCGGCGAATGCGACGCATGCAGACGGGGTCGGCCGAACATCTGCCGCAAGCAGAAAATGCCCGGCAACGACATTCACGGAGGCTTCGCCTCGCATATCGTCGCGCCGGCGCGAGGCCTCTGCCCGGTGGATGAAACGCGGCTCGCTGCGCGCGGCCTTTCGCTTGCCGACGTAAGCGTCGTCGCCGACGCGGTGACGACGCCCTATCAGGCCGTGGTCCGCGCGGGCGTGACGCCGGGCTCGGTCGCGATCGTGGTCGGCGCGGGCGGCGTCGGCGGATATTCGGCGCAGATTGCGAAGGCCTTTGGCGCCACGGTGATCGCCATCGACGTCGACAAGGCGAAGCTCGCCGCGATCGGCCGGCACGGGGCCAGCCTGACGCTCGATGCGCGCGAGCGCGACCTCAAGAGCCTCAAGGCGGAGATCGCCGCGTTTTGCAAGGCGAACGGTCTGCCCTCGACCGAATGGACGATCCTGGAGTGTTCGGGAACCGCGGCCGGCCAGACCACCGCGTTCGGCCTTCTGACCTACGGCGCGACGCTATGCGTCGTCGGCTTCACGATGGACCGAGTGGAGCTGCGCCTATCCAACCTCATGGCCTTCGACGCGCGCGCGCTGGGGAACTGGGGTTGCCCGCCCGAGCTCTATCCGGCCGCGCTCGCTCTCGTGCTCGACGGCAAGATCGATCTCGCCGATTTCGTCGAACGCCATCCGCTCGACGACATCAACGCCGTCTTCGAGCAGGCGCATGCGCACAAGCTCACCCGCCGCGCCGTCCTCGTTCCTCAACAGTGACTGGACGAATTCCGATGCCCCATCTCGTCGATCACGATATCGTCGCATTCGAGCCGGTCGCCGGCGTCATTTACGAAAAGCGCCCGGCGCGCGGCCTCGACGGCGAGCCCGTTTCCGGGCTCTTCAACGCTTGGATCTGGCTCGACAACCCCACGCAGTTCAACTCTTACACGACGGATATGGTGAAGGGCGTCATCCGCGCGTTCCGCGCCGCCTCGAATGCGCGCGACGTCGTCGCGGTGGTCTTCACCGGGGTTGGCGACAAGGCGTTCTGCACCGGCGGCAACACCAAGGAATATGCCGAGTATTATGCCGGCAATCCGCAGGAATACCGGCAGTATATGCGCCTGTTCAACGACATGGTGTCGGCGATCCTCGGCTGCGACAAGCCGGTGATCGCGCGCGTCAACGGCATGCGCATCGGCGGCGGTCAGGAAATCGGCATGGCCTGCGATTTCACGATCGCCCAGGATCTCGCGCGTTTCGGCCAAGCCGGTCCCAAGCACGGCTCGGCCGCCATCGGCGGGGCGACGGATTTCCTGCCGCTCATGGTCGGCGCCGAACGCGCGATGGAGTCGGGAACCCTGTGCGAGCCGTGGTCAGCGCATAAGGCCTATCGGCTCGGCGTCGTTCTCGACATCGTTCCCGCGCTGAAGGTCGACGGCGCGTTCGTCGCCAATCCGCTGGTGGAGACACAACGCTATCTCGACGAGTTCGGCCGCATCGTTCACGGCGAACCGCTGACCGGCGCCGCCTTGGCCGCGGGCAAGGCGCTGATGGCGCGCGGCGTCGTCGATCTGTCGCTTCTCGACGCGAAGGTCGAAGCGCTGTGCGCCAAGCTGACGACCACGTTCCCCGAATGCTTGACCAAGAGCTTCGAGGAGCTGCGCAAGCAGAAAATCGACGCCTGGAATCGCAACAAGGAAAACAGCCGAGCCTGGCTCGCCCTCAACATGTTGGCGGAGGCCCGCACCGGCTTCCGCGCGTTCAACGAGGGCCCGAAGCACGAACGCGAAATCGATTTCGTCGCTCTTCGCCAACGTCTCGCCAAAGGCGAGCCATGGAGCGAGGCGATGATCGAAGACTTGATCCCGAAGGCGGAGGGGCGCAAGGCATGAGCGGCCCGCTCAAAGTCTGGCTCGATCGCGACGGACGCTTGCTTCGTCTGCGGCTCGATCGCCCCAAGGCGAATATTCTCGACGCCGCGCTCGTCGGCGCGATCGAAAACGCCTTCCTCGAGCAGGCAAGCGCGGCGGAATTGCGCGGCGTCCTCATCGACGCCAGCGGCGCGCACTTCAGCTTCGGCGCCTCCATCGAGGAGCACCTTCCCGATCGATGCGCGGCGATGCTCGCGAGCTTTCACCGGCTGATTCTCCGACTCTTCGCTTCGCCGGTTCCCGTCTTGGTCGCGATCCGCGGCCAATGCCTGGGCGGCGGCCTCGAACTTGCCAGCGCTGGTCATCTCTTGTTCGCGGCGTCCGATGCAAAATTCGGCCAGCCGGAGATCCAGATCGGCGTATTCGCGCCGGCGGCGTCCTGTCTGTTGCCGGAACGCATTGGGCTCGCGGCGGCCGAGGATCTCCTGCTTTCCGGACGTTCGATCGGCGCTGAGGAGGCTTCCCAAATCGGCCTCGTGACGGAAGTCGCCGACGATCCCGAAGGAGCGGCGCTCGGCTACTTCGATCGGCATCTGGCGCCCAAGAGCGCGAAGTCGCTGCGCTTCGCGACACGCGCGGCCCGGCATGGAACGATCGAAAGAGTTTCGGCGAAGCTCGCCGCCGTCGAGACGATCTACTTGGAGGAATTGATGGCGACGCAGGACGCCGTCGAAGGGCTTTCCGCCTTCATCGAAAAGCGCCCGGCTTGTTGGAGGGATCGCTGACATGCTCGATACGTTAAAATCCACGACGTCCGGAATCGTCCGGCGCTGCGAAGACCTGTTCGGCGATCTGACTTTCACATCGGCGCGAGCCTGGAAAGCCGCGCGGCCGGGGCGAAAAGTCGTCGGTTACATGCCTTACTATGTGCCGCGCGAGATCATTCACGCCGCCGGCGCGCTGCCGCTCGGCGTTCTCGGCGGCGGCGATCAGCTCGAAGTCATTCACGGCGACGCCTATTACCAGTCCTATATCTGCCGTATTCCGCGCTCGACCATCGAACTCGGCGTGTCGGGTCGGCTCGATTTCGTCGACGGCATGCTCTTCCCCTCGATTTGCGACGTCATTCGCAATCTGTCGGGAATGTGGAAATTGATGTTTCCGAAGCAGGACGCGCGTTACGTCGATCTGCCGCAGAATTTCGAGGACGAAGTCGGCGGCGAGTTCTACCGCAGCGAGCTGAACGAGATTCGCCAGTGGCTCGCTCGCCTCACGGCAAAGCCGGTGACCGACGAAGCCATCCGCGCCTCGATCGCGCTCTTCAACGAAAATCGCCGGCTAGTTCGCCAGGCCTACGCGTTGCGGGCGAAGGAGCCGTGGAACGTTCCGTCCTCCGAGCTCTATCTCCTGCTGCGCGCGGGCCTCGTCCTGCCGGTGGAAGATCACAATCAGATGATGCGCGAATATCTTGATTGCGCGCGCGAACAGCAAAGACCGATCAAGGACAATTCGCGCGTCGTCCTCTCCGGCGTCTTCTGCGAGCAGCCGCCCCTCAATCTGATCAAGTCCGTCGAACTTTCCGGCTGCTACATCGTCGACGACGACTTCATGCTCGTCACCCGCTGGGAAAAATCGGATGTCGCGATCGAAGGCGATCCGATCGCCAACCTCGCGCATTCCTATCTGCACAATTCGTATTCGACGTCGCCGAAATACGAGCCGGATCAGGCCAAGAAGGGCATGTATCTCGTCGAGAGCGTTCGTCAGAATCGGGCGGAAGGCGTCATCTTCGCGATGCCGAGCTTCTGCGATCCGGCCCTGCTCGAGCGGCCGATGCTGCAAAGCGTGCTCAAGCAGCATGGCGTGCCCCAGATCGCCTTCAAATACGCCGAGAACTCCGGCCAGATGCAGCCCATCCGCGAGCAGGCCGGGACGTTCGCCAACTCGATCAAACTGTGGAGCGGAGCATGACCCTCATCACCCGGCCGAAAGCCAAGCCCGCCGAGGTCATCAAAGACGCTTCGATGACGAAGCAGAAAGAGATGATGAGCCGGCATTACGACCGTCTGTCCGATGCGCCGGATCGGGGCGAGAAAGTCGCCGCGACCTTCGTTCCCGGGAACCTCAACGAGCTGTTGATGTGCTTCGGCTTCGTCAACAATCTTCCCGAGGTCAACGCGATCCAGAACGGTCTGCGCAAGACGAGCGGCAATTTCGTGTTGGAGGCGGAAAAAATCGGCCATTCCGAGGACGTCTGCACCTACGTGAAATCGGACATCGGCATGATGGCCAAGGGCAATATCGGACCCAACGGGCGAAAGCTGCCCGACCCGGACGTGCTGCTGCTGTCCTACACCGGCTGCTTCACCTTCATGAAATGGTTCGAGCTGCTCCGCCAGCAATATAATTGCGAAACGATCATGTTCCACACGCCCTATCTGGCGGACGGAAAAATCACCAAGGACATGGTCCAGTACATGGTGAAGCAGCTCAAGCAGGACGTCATTCCCAAGCTCGAGAAGGTTTCCGGCGTCAAATTCGATATCGACCGTCTGCGCGAATACCTGCGCAAGTCGGCCAAGGCCGAGGACGATCTCGTCTGGGTGCTGCAAAGCGCGAAGACGAAGCCCTCGCCGATCGACGCCTATTTCGGCGGCATTTATTATATCGGGCCGATTTTCGGCGCTTTCCGCGGCACCGACGATGCGATCGACTACTATCGCTTTCTGCGCGAGGAAGTCGAGGAGCGCATAGCGCAAGGCAAGGGGCCGGTTACGCCGGACGGCGATATGGGCGCGGAGCGCTATCGCCTCGTCGTCGAAGGGCCGCCGAACTACACGCACTTCCGGCAGTTCTGGAAGATGTTCTACGACGAGGGCGCCGTGGTCGTCGCCTCGAGCTACACCAAGGTCGGCGGCTGTTATGATTTCGGGTTCCGCCATGACCCCGACAATCCGCTCGAATCGCTCGCCGAATATTGTCTGAACGTCTACACGAACCGAAACCTGCCGATGCGTGTCGACATGCTGGAGAATTACGTCAACGAATATGAAGCGGACGGGCTTCTGATCAATTCCATCAAGAGCTGCAACAGCTTCTCGGCGGGCCAATTGCTGATCATGCGGGAAGTCGAAAAACGCACGGGCAAGCCGGCGGCTTTCATCGAGACCGATCTCGTCGATCCCCGGTATTTCTCGGCCGCAAACATCAAGAACCGCCTCGAGAGCTATTTCCAGATGATCGAGCAGAAGCGCGCCGGTCTGCGTGGCGCCGCCTAAGGAGAGACCATGCGCACCTTCATTGGCATCGACCTCGGCTCGACGACGACGAAAGCCGTTCTGCTCGACGAAAACCAGGACGTCATTGGACGCGGAATCACCAATTCGCGTTCCAACTACGGCACCGCCGCACGCGTCGCGAGCGAGGAAGCCCGCATCGATGGGCGCTTTACGCTGTTTCGCCGGGCGTTGAGTTCGGGGGAGGCGAATGGCGAGCGCGTGCAGGAGTTCCTGGGCGCGCTCGAGAGAAATTTTCGTCTGGTTCAATTCCTCGAGCAGCTGAGCGATCTCGAAGAAACCTGCATCGGGCAATTGCAGACCGAAAAATTCGCGAAAGTGGCGACGAAAATGGGCGAGGCGCTGACGGAAGTGTTCGTCCGCCTCAAAGCCGAGGCGCCGGAGCTCTATGCGCCGGGAGCCAAACGTCGGTCGGACTTCTTTCGCGATATCGCCGGCTCCCGCTTTCACGTTCATGCCGAGGCGGTCGCCCGCGAGGCGGATGTGCCACACGACATTCTGCTGAACGCCTACGACAAGTCGATCATCGAGGTCGAGAACCGGCCGCCGGCGGGCGGCATGAGCGACAAGTTCCGTCGCGCCATGGCGCGCGTTCTCGAAATCGATCCCCATTTGATCGACGGGTCGAATAACGTTCCCGGCACGATCGAGGACACGCTCGGCGTCGAGCTTGAGGAAACGTACCTTGTCGGCACGGGGTATGGGCGCGTCACCTTGCCCTTCTCCAAGGAGCATATCCGCTCGGAGATCCTCTGCCACGGGCTGGGCGCGCATATGATGTATCCTAAGACCCGCACGGTGCTCGACATCGGCGGACAGGACACCAAGGGCATCCAGATCGACAATGCCGGCATCGTCGAGAACTTCCAAATGAACGATCGCTGCGCGGCAGGTTGTGGGCGCTATCTCGGCTATATCGCCGACGAGATGAACATGGGTCTCCACGAACTCGGTCCCCTTGCGATGAAGTCGAATCGACCGGCGCGCATCAATTCGACCTGCACCGTTTTCGCGGGCGCCGAATTGCGCGATCGACTGTCCCTCGGGGAAAAGCGCGAGGATATTCTCGCCGGCCTTCATCGCGCGATCATCCTGCGCGCGATCTCGATCATCTCGCGCTCGGGCGGCGTGACGGACGAGTTCACCTTCACCGGCGGGGTCGCCAAGAATGACGCGGCGGTTCGTGAACTGCGCAAGGTGATCAAGGAGAATTACGGCGAGGTGACGATCAACATCAATCCGGACTCCATCTACACCGGCGCGCTCGGCGCCGCCGAATTCGCGCGCCGCGCGGTCGCTTCCTGAAGGAGGAGAATTTCATGCCGATCACAGCAGGGATCGATGTTGGAACCGGGGCCATCAAGGTCGCTGTCTTCAATGTGGAGGGCGGTACGGAAACTTGCCTTGTCAAGCGTGTCGATCGCATGCGTCAGCGCGATCCCTTGGCGTTGGCGACAAAGATCTACGATGACGCGTTGTCGTCGGCTGGCCTCGCGCGCGGCGATGTCGCGTATTGCGCGACCACGGGCGAAGGCGAGGCGCTGCACTTCCATACCGGCCATTTCTATTCGATGACGACTCACGCCCGCGGCGCCATTTATCTCAGGCCCGATTGCCGCGCCGCGCTTGACACCGGCGCGTTGCACGGCCGCGCCATTCGTATGGATGAACGCGGCAAGGTGCTCAGCTACAAGATGACGAGCCAATGCGCGTCCGGGTCCGGCCAATTCTTAGAAAACATCGCGCGTTATCTCGGCATCGCGCAGGACGAGATCGGCGCCCTGTCGAAGCAAGCCGACAATCCCGAGAAGGTGTCGGGAATCTGCGCCGTGCTCGCCGAAACCGACGTGATCAACATGGTCTCGCGCGGCATCACGGCGGCGAATATCCTCAAGGGCATTCACGATTCAATGGCCGATCGCTTGGCGAAGCTGTTGAAGACGATCGGGGGGCTTGATGGCGTCATTCAGATGACCGGCGGCCTCGCGCTCGACGCCGGTCTTGTCGAGGCGATGAAGGAGGCAATGGTTCGCGAGAAGGTCAACGTGCCCATCGAGAGCCATCCCGATGCAATTTATGCGGGCGCCATCGGCGCGGCGCTGTGGGGCGCGTTCCGGCATGAAAAGCTGGCGCGCCTCGCCGAGCAGGCCGACGTCGCGTGAGGCCTTAAGAAATAGGAGACTCGATATGGCGCTCATAATCAATGAAGATTGCACCGCATGCGACGCGTGCCGCCCGGTCTGTCCGAACGAGGCGATTTCGGCGGGCGAATCTATCTTCGCCATCGATCCGTTGCGTTGCACGGAGTGCGTGGGAGCGGAAGAGGAGCCGCAATGCAAGCTCGTTTGTCCGGCGGATTGCATCGTCGCCAATCCGGATTGGCCGGAAACGCGCGAGGAACTGCAGGAAAAATACGAGCAGCTTCATTCCTGAGCCGGGAGCCCTGTTCGGCAAGACGGACTTCGCGGCCGATCGCCACGGATTTCTACGAACGGCGATGGCGGTGAGTTTCGCCCTGATGCCGATGCTCCTCGCCGTGCAATCGGGCCTTGCGGCCCTCCCGGCCGCCGGCGCTTCGAGGCGGGCGTTCGGGGGCCTGGATGCGGTCGGGCTACGGCTCGATGCGCTCGACATGCCGCAGGCTCATGCGCTCCGCTCGCCGCCCCTGTAGGAACAACGCCATGCAGAAGGTCCGCCCGAAAGTGTACTCGATCGATGGAGTGACGCCGGTCATTCATCCCAGCGCTTTTGTTCATCCGGAAGCGGTTCTGATCGGCGACGTCATCGTCGAGGAAGGTTGCTACATCGGGCCATGCGCATCGCTGCGCGGCGATTTCGGCCGGATTGTCGTGCGCAAGGGATCGAACGTGCAGGACAATTGCACTTTGCACAGCCTGCCCGGCTTCGATTCGATCATTGGGGCCGACGGCCATATCGGGCATGGCGCCATCGTTCATAGCGCGCAGCTCGGGTCCAATGTTCTCGTCGGGATGAACGCCGTCGTCATGGACCATGCGAAGATCGGCGAATCGGCTGTTATTGGGGCGATGAGCTTCGTGAAGGCGGGCGCCGAAATTCCTGCCCGCTGCCTTGCGGCGGGCGTTCCCGCGCGGATCGTGCGGGAGCTTTCGGCCGACGAACTCGCGATGAAGAGCGAGGCCACCAAGAAATACCAAGAATTGGCTCGCCGCTGCCTGGCTTCGTTGCGGCCGGCGGAGCCTCTCACGCATTTCGACGCGAACCGTCGAAGGGTCGATGCCGATATCGCCATGCCGTTGCGCAGCAGGATGAATGCGGAAAAACTCGGGGAATGAAATCTCCGACGACGTCTACGCGCTCATCCTCGGCCGCGCGACCTCTGCCGTTGATCCGCCGAGTCGACAGGCATAAGTTTGCTAGTGCGACATGCGCACTATCTTGCATAAAGCACAAATTATGCACTATAAAACATACGCCAGCATGGCGAGCGTTCGCCTGTGGGGGGACGGTCAAAGGAGTGGGTGATGTCGAGGCAGCAATTCCTGGATACGGTCGCGTCCGTGGCGAATGCGATTGGCGATCGGCCCCTCGATGACCGGCTGTCGGCCTCTCTGAACGCCGAATTCCCCAAGAACGGCAAAGTGTTCGAGGACCTCAAGGCGCTGTGCGCGGAGGGCGAGCGCGACGGCTGGCTGGTGAGCCGCGAGGCCGGGGGCATCAAGTTTGGCCGCGCCGTCAAGCCGGGCGCGGAGGCTGGCCGGTTCAGCGTCGACGTCGTGCGGATGAAGGACGTCAAGGGACCACACCACGTTCACACCACCGGCGAAATCGGCGCGATTTTCCCGATCGCAGGGGCGCCGAAATTCGACGGTATGGGGGAGGGCTGGTACGTCTACGCGCCGGGCTCCGACCACTACCCGACCGTTGAGGGCGGCGACGCCTACGTCCTCTATCTCCTGCCGGACGGCGCCATTCAATTCACCGGCCGCTGAGCGCTGCGGACGGGCCTTACGACTGACGAAAACTTAAAAAACGCGCGCACCGAAACAGCCCGCGCAAGGGAGGATGAATGGTCGACATAATGGAGAACGCCGCCGTCTATTTCGTCGATCGCCACGCCGACAGCGCGTATCGAGACAAAAGCGCCTTTGTCGAAGCCGGCGGCGGAGCCCGGTCGATCTCCTACGCAAAACTCGCCCACGAAACCGGGCGGGTCGCGCATCTGTTGGAGCGGCACGAACTCGATCATGAAGATCGTGTCGCGATGCTCGTTCTCGACCAGATCGAATTTCCCGTCATATTTTGGGGCGCCCTGAAAGCCGGCGTCATCCCCATCGCGCTCAACACGTTGCTGGCGACCGACGTGTACGACGTCATTTTGCGTGACAGCCGCGCCCGCGCGCTGTTCGTGTCGCACGAATTGCTGCCTGCCGTGGCGCCGATCCTGAAGGATCTCCGCTATCTCAGCAAGGTCTTCGTCATCGGCGGCGAGGCGCCGGCGGGCGCGCTCTCGTTCGAGAAAGAGCTCGCCGCGTGCGAAAGCCGCCCGCCGCTGGCCGTGTCCGCCGACGAGTGCGCTTTCTGGCTCTATTCGTCGGGATCGACCGGGCAGCCCAAGGGCGTGCGTCACGTTCACAGCAACCTGAAATATACCGCCGACACCTATGGCGCCCAGGTGCTCAAGATCGAGCATGAGGACATCGTCTATTCCGCCGCGAAGATATTCTTCGCTTACGGGCTCGGCAATGCGATGACCTTTCCGCTGTCGGTCGGCGCAACGACCATCCTTTACGCCGGGCGTCCGACGCCGGACGCCGTGTTCGATATTCTCGATCGTTTGAAGCCGACCGTGTTCTGCGGCGTGCCGACGCTCTACGCCGCGATGGACGCGCAGCTGGAAGCGGGGCGCGGCCATTTCTCGGCGCCGCTGCGCCGCTGCATTTCCGCGGGCGAGGCGCTGCCGAAGGAGATCGGCGAGAAATGGCGCCGGCTGACGGGCGTCGATATTCTCGACGGCGTCGGCTCGACCGAATTGTTGCATATCTTCCTGTCCAACCGCTGCGATGACGTCGTTTACGGCGCCTCGGGCGTTCCCGTGCCCGGCTACGACGTGCGGCTCGTCGACGAACACGACAACGAAGTGGCGGAAGGCGAAGTCGGCGAGTTGCTGGTGCGCGGCGGGTCGGCCGCTTCCGACTATTGGAACCGGCGCGACAAGAGCCGTTCCACCTTCCAAGGGCATTGGACGCGCACCGGCGACAAGTATGAGAAATTGCCCGGCGGGCGTTTCGTTTATTGCGGCCGCACCGATGACATGTTCAAGGTCAGCGGCATCTGGGTTGCGCCATTCGAAGTCGAGCAGGCCCTTATCACCCATTCCTCCGTTCTCGAGGCGGCGGTCGTGCCGGCCCGCGACACCGACGGCCTCGAGAAGCCGAAAGCGTTCGTCGTGCTCAAGCCCGGCGCCGACGCCGGGGATCTCGCCGCGGCGCTAAAGGATCACGTCAAGGATCGCATCGGTAAGTGGAAATATCCACGCTGGGTCGAAATCATTCCAGAATTGCCCAAGACCGCGACCGGCAAAATTCAGCGGTTCAAGCTGAGGGGCGAGTGAGCGATGGCCGCATGGGCTTGGGGCGATGGCGCGGCGGGCGTCGTGACGATCAACGGCGCCCGTCTTGAAACGGTCTCTCATGGCCCAGCGCCCGATCGGGCGCCGACCCTTGTCATGCTGCACGAGGGTCTGGGTTGCCTCGCGCTGTGGCGCGATTTTCCCCGGCGGCTCGCCGCCGCGACGGGTTTCGGCGTCTTCGCCTACTCGCGCGCGGGATACGGGCGATCCGATCCCGTCCCGTTGCCGCGACCGCTCGACTATATGACTCGCGAAGCGCGCGAAACTCTGCCCGAGCTTCTCGACGCCATCGGCTTCAGGCGCGGCGTTCTTCTCGGCCATAGCGACGGCGCCTCGATCGCTGCGATCTACGCCGGCTCGGTCGAGGATTTTCGCGTTCGTGGGCTTGTCCTCATGGCGCCGCACTTCTTCACCGAGGAAGGCGGCCTCGCTTCGATCGCGGCCGCGCGCGAGGCTTACGAGAACGGCGATCTGCGCGCCAAGCTCGCCAAATACCACCGCGATGTCGACAACGCCTTTCGCGGCTGGAACGACGCCTGGCTCGATCCCGGCTTCAAGGCCTGGAACATCGCCGACGTGATCGACTATTTGCGCATCCCGGTCTTGGCGATTCAGGGCGCGGACGACCAATACGGCACGCTGGCGCAGATTCGAGAAATCGAGAATCGCATCTATTCGCCGGTCGACGTCGAGATTCTCGCCGAATGCAAGCATTCGCCGCACCTCGAACAGCCGGACAAGACCCTGGCCGCGGTCGCCGATTTTTGCGCTCGGCTCAATCGGATCGAACACACCGTGGTTGAGATGAAATGAAACTCGAAAGCTTCGTTGGCGGCCGCTGGATCTCCGGCGCCGGTCAGGCGCGCGCGCTCGTCAATCCCGTCACTGGCGAAACGATCGCGCAGGCCGACAGCGCCGGCCTTGATCTTGCCGCGGCAATGGACTTCGCCCGCGACACGGGCGGCGCTGCGCTGCGCGCCATGACATTCGCCGAACGGGGCGCGCTGCTGAAAGCCGTGGCGGACGTATTGGCCGCCAACCGCGCGCGATATGAGACGATCGCGCGGCTCAACTCGGGCAATACGAAAATCGACGCCGCGATCGACATCGACGGCGGCATCGGAACCCTGCGTCACTACGCGCGCATCGGCCAGGCGCTCGGCCAGAAGACGACCCTATTCGAACCCGGCCAGGATCAGTTGGCCAAAGAGCCGGTGTTCTTCGCGCGCCACTTGTGGACCACACGACCGGGCGTTGCGGTGCAGATCAACGCGTTCAACTTCCCCTCCTGGGGCATGTGGGAGAAGATCGCCACGGCCACCATCGCCGGCGCGCCGAGCCTGGCGAAACCCGCCACCGCCACGGCGCTGCTCGCCCATGACATGATGCGCGACGTGATCGGCGCCGGCGTCGCGCCGTCCGGCGTCTTCAATATCGTTTGCGGCGCGGGCGAAAGCTTGCTCGACGCCCTGGGCCCGATGGATTCGGTGGCCTTCACCGGCTCCGCCGCGACCGGCCTGACGATTCGCTCCCATCCGCGCGTGCTGACAAGCGGCGCCCGCGTGACGATCGAGGCCGACAGCGTCAATGCGACCATTCTGGGCGCGGATATTGCGCCGGGCGGCGCGCTGTTCGATCTCGCGGTGCGCGAGACGGTCAAGGCGCTGACGGTCAAGGCCGGGCAATTGTGCACCAACATCCGCCGCGTGATCGCGCCGCGCGAGCTTTCGTCGGCGTTCGCCGACGCCGTGCTGGCGAGTTTGAGCGGAGTGAAGATCGGCGATCCCGCGGACGAAGCCGTGCGCGTCGGCCCGCTCGTCAACAAGCGCCAGCAAAGCGACGCCCTGACCGGCATCGCGCGCCTGAAGGCCGAGGCGCGGGCGCTGACGGGCGGCGGCGCGCCCGCAGGCCTCGCCGGCGCCTTTGTGGCGCCGACCCTGCTCGTGTCGGACGAGCCCGCGCAGGGACGCGCCATCCATGAAGTCGAAGTGTTCGGCCCGTGCGCGACGCTCATGCCCTATCGCGATGCGGCGGACGCCGTCGCGCTCGCTCGCCGTGGCGCGGGGTCGCTGGCGCTCAGCCTATTCAGCAACGATCGCGAGCTTCAGTGCGCCGTCGCCGCCAGGCTTGGCCCCTGGCACGGCCGGATCATGATGATCGACGAGACGACCGGCCGCAATCACACCGGCCACGCGATCGTCATGCCGCACTGCGTCCATGGCGGTCCCGGTCGCGCGGGCGGCGGCGAAGAACTCGGAGGATTGCGAGGTCTGCGCTTCCATATGCAGCGCAGCGCCATTCAGGGCTCGCCGGCCGTGTTCGATCGACTCAGCGTCGATGCGAGCGAGGCGAATCTCTGAAGACAGCGCCAGCATATGCATCATACTGCATAATTCGCTATTGCCTTTTTGGCCCTAGGCATTATCGTGCATAAGACTAAGCCGGAATTGAGTGGGAGAGACAGCCCTGTGACCCAGCGCATCGATTTCCAGACCGACCCCTCGAGGTATCGCCACTGGCGCGTCGCCTATGACGGACCCGTCGCCACCTTGTTCATGGATGTGGACGAAAACGGCGGCCTGTTCGACGGCTATCAGCTCAAGCTCAATTCTTACGATCTCGGCGTCGACATCGAACTGGCCGATGTCGTGCAGCGCATGCGCTTCGAGCACCCCGAAGTCGGCGCGGTCGTCCTGCGGTCGGGCAAGGACAGGGTCTTCTGCGCCGGCGCCAACATCCGCATGCTCGGCGGCGCGACGCATGGGCACAAGGTGAACTTCTGCAAATTCACCAACGAGACGCGCAACGCCTTGGAAGCGGCGGGCGCCGAGTCCGGCCAGCATTACGTCTGCGCGATCAAGGGCGCCTGCGCGGGTGGCGGCTATGAGCTGGCGCTGGCGTGCGATCACATCATCCTCACCGACGATGGCGCGACCTCCGTGGCGCTGCCCGAAGTGCCCCTGCTAGCGGTGCTGCCCGGCACCGGGGGGCTGACGCGGGTGACCGACAAGCGCAAGGTGCGGCGCGATCTCGCGGACGTGTTCTGCTCCATCGAGGAAGGCGTGAAGGGCAAACGCGCCGAGGAATGGCGCCTCGTCGACGAGGTCGTGCCGAATTCGAAATTCGAGGAAAGGGTCGCCGCCCGCGCGCGCGAATTCGCCGACAGGTCCAAGCCGGCGAATGCGGACAAGGGCATCGCGCTTACGCCGCTGCAGCGCGCTTTCGCCGAGGATGGCTCGGTGCGGTACTCGCTGGTCGAAGCGCATATCGACCGCTCCAAGGGCGTCGCGACGATCACCATCGCCGGGCCCGACGGGAAGGCGCCGGCCTCGATCGCCGAGCTGCATGCGCAGGGCGCGTCGGCATGGATGTTGCGGCTCGCCCGCGAACTCGACGACGCGATCCTGCATCTGCGCCTGAACGAGCCCGAAGTCGGCGTGCTCGTCTTCAAGTCGCATGGCGATCCCCTGGAGGTCATCGCTCACGAAAAACTCCTGGCCGACAATTGCAAGACCGACTGGCTGGCCCGCGAAATCCAGCTCTACTGGAAGCGCGTGTTCAAGCGCATCGATCTCACGTCGCGCTCGCTCGTCGCCCTGATCGAAAACGGTTCGTGCTTCGCCGGCCTGCTCGCCGAAATCCCGTTCGCTTGCGACCGCGCGTACATGATGCAAGGCGCGTTCGAGGGCGACAATCGCGCGGCCGCCTCGATCACGCTGACGAGCGCCAATTTCGGGCCGTTCCCGATGTCGAATGATCTGACGCGCCTGCAAACGCGCTTCCTCGGCGAGCCCAACAAGGTCAACGAGGCCGCTGAGGCCAAGGGCAAGACTCTCGAAGCGGCCGAAGCCAGCGAGCTCGGCCTCGTCACCTTCGTCTTCGACGAGGTGGATTGGGACGACGAGGTTCGTATCTTCCTCGAGGAGCGCGCGAGCTTCTCCCCCGATGCGATGACGGGCATGGAGGCCAATCTTCGCTTTCCCGGACCCGAGACGATGGAAACCCGCATCTTCGGCCGACTGACCGCCTGGCAGAACTGGATTTTCCAACGCCCGAACGCCGTCGGCGAGAACGGCGCGCTGAAGCGCTACGGCACCGGGGTGCGCGGCGACTACGACAGGCGCCGAGTTTGATCGAATTCAAAGAGGAGTGGAAGCCGTGACCGATCTCGTCAATGTCAGCTACGACACACTGATACCGAACAACGTCGGCCTGTCCTCCGACAAGCGCGTGCTCAAAGCGCTCGAAAAATGGCATCCCGGTTACATAAACTGGTGGAACGACCTGATCCCGGAACGGTTCCAGAAGAGCATGGTCTATCTGCGCACCGCCGTCAGCGTCGACCCCAAAGGCTGGGCGAAGTTCGACTATGTGAATATGCCGGAATACCGCTGGGGCGTCTTGCTCGCGCCGCAGGTCGAGGATCGCAGGATCCCCTGCGGCGAGCATGCCGGCGAAAAAGCCTGGCAGGACGTTCCCGGCGAATATCGTGCGCTCATGCGTCGCTTGATCGTCATTCAGGGCGATACGGAGCCCGCGTCCGTCGAGCAGCAGCGTTTCCTCGGCAAGACGGCGCCCTCGCTTTACGACATGCGCAATCTTTTCCAGGTCAATGTCGAGGAAGGGCGCCATCTCTGGGCGATGGTTTATCTCCTCCACAAATATTTCGGCGCCGACGGCCGCGAGGAAGCGGACGATCTGTTGCGCCGCCGCTCCGGCTCGCAGGAAGCCCCGCGCATGCTCGGCGCCTTCAACGAGGAGACGCCGGATTGGCTCTCTTTCTTCATGTTCACCTACTTCACCGATCGCGACGGCAAGATGCAGCTCGAGAGCCTCGCGCAGTCGGGCTTCGATCCGCTGTCGCGCACCTGCCGCTTCATGCTGACCGAAGAAGCCCATCACATGTTCGTCGGCGAGACCGGCGTCGGACGCACGATCCAGCGCACTTGCGAAGCGATGAAACAGGCCGGCGTCGACGATCCCTATGACATCGAGCGGGTGCGCGCGCTCGGCGTCGTCGATCTGCCGACCGTTCAGAAAAAGCTCAATCTGCACTACACGCTTTCGCTCGATCTGTTCGGTCAGGAAGTTTCGACCAACGCGGCGAACGCCTTCAACGCGGGCATTAAGGGCCGCTATATGGAGCATCGTCTGGAGGACGACCACAAGCTCGGCGGCGCTACTTATCCCGTGTGCCAGTTCGTGGACGGCGAGATCAGGATCGTCGACGCGCCGGCGCTGACCGCGATCAACATGCGCCTGCGCCACGATTACAGCCGCGACGCGGCCGGCGGCGTCGGACGCTGGAACAAGATCATCGAGAGCCTCGGCGTCAAGTTCGAACTGAAGCTGCCGCACGAAGGCTTCAACCGCAAGATCGGCGTCTTCGCGGGCAAGCTGGTCAACCCGCAGGGCAAGATCGTCGGCGGCAAGGAATGGGACGAGAAGGTCGCGGATTGGCTGCCCAACAAGGCGGACGGCGACTATATCCAGTCGTTGATGAAGCCCTGTTTCGAGCCGGGAAAATTCGCGACCTGGATCGCGCCGCCGAAGGTCGGCATCGACAACAAGCCGGGCGATTTCGAGTACGTGAAGCTGCATATGGCGTGAGCGCCTCGCGCGCGGGGCGGCGTCTGGCCGCCCTGCGCCTTTTTTGCGCCGCCGGAGAGCCCCACAGGAAGAAGCCCATGAGCCAGCCGGTCAAGCAGCATCTGATCGACCCGGAAATCTGCATCCGCTGCTATACCTGCGAGTCGATGTGTCCCGCTGAGGCGATCGAGCACGACGGCGTCAACGTCGTCGTCGATGCGGCCAAGTGCAACTTCTGCATGGATTGCATTGCGCCTTGCCCGACGGGGTCGATCGATGAATGGCGCGTCGTGCAGGCGCCCTATTCGCTGGCCGACCAGTACGGTTGGCGGGAATTGCCGGCCCAAGAGGCTTTCCCGGATAGGGCCTCGGAGAGCGACGCCGCCATTGAGGCGATCGACGCGGATGTCGCGCATCTGCTCGCCGAAGCCCATGGCGGCGCCGGCGGCAAATCGAGTGCGCCGCGCTCGGCGTCCAAACCGACGATCAATCTCTACACGCTGAACAAGCCGGCCGAAGCGACCGTGCAGGGCAATTACCGCCTCACCGCCGACGGCGCCGACAATGACGTGCGCCACATCATACTCGATCTGGGCGGCCAGCCCTTTCCGGTGCTCGAGGGCCAGAGCATCGGCGTCATACCGCCCGGCGTCGACGCCGACGGCAAGCCATTCCTGCCGCGCCTCTATTCCGTATCGAGCCCGCGCGACGGCGAGCGGCCCAATTTCAACAATCTCTCGCTGACGGTGAAGCGCGAGCCGCATGGCGTGTGCTCGAATTATGTCTGCGATCTCAAGAGGGGCGACAAGGTTCGCGTCACCGGCCCGTTCGGAGCGACCTTCCTGATGCCGAACGATCCGAAGGCGCGGCTGCTGATGATTTGCACCGGCACGGGCTCGGCGCCGTTCCGCGCGTTCACCATGCGCCGCCAGCGCAACGGCGCGGACGAGTCAGCGAGCATGACGCTGGTGTTCGGCGCCCGCACGCCGGATTCGCTCCCCTATTTCGGCCCGCTGAACAAAGTGCCTGACACGGTTTTGAAGAAGCACCTGGTCTTCAGTCGCGCCGAAGCGCGCCCGAAGCGTTACGTTCAGGACAAGCTGCGCGAGGAGCAGGAGGCGATCGCCGAGCTCCTCGCCGATCCCAACGCGTATATCTATGTCTGCGGCCTGCGCGCGATGGAGCGGGGTGTCGAGGAGGCGCTCGCCGACGTATGCCGCATGCACGATCGAGACTGGAGCAAGCTCAAGCCTGAAATGCGCGCGCAAGGGCGGTATCATGTCGAGACCTATTGAGAAGCGCTCGACATTGCGCCCATATCGCGATCGTATCATGCCTGCCCGGGCCGATATCGGCCTCGCCCAGATCCTCTACGCCGGGCGCTTTCCGACTGCGCCCGGCGTGCGATCGACGCCGATGGCAAGCTGCACTTTGAAGGCCGCTACGCGCGCGCGCATCGAGGCCGCCGCTCGATCCGTGTTTCGGGGCCGCGACGGAGGCTGATAGGGTCGGGTGAAGCGCGCTGGAAATATCGCGCTCAAAGGGGTCATAAAGGCGGGTGGAGACGAAGCGCTTCTTGTTATGGCGTGAGGGGCATTGGCCGTTCGCGCCGAGCGTCTGAAATTAGCGATGCGTTTTGGAACAAAAACGGAAAACAGGGAGAACAACCATGGAAGAGCGTAATCGATCGCATGTGACGCGGCGCGCCCTGTTGACGAGCGCCCTCGGAGGCGCCGCGGCGTTGACGGCGACCGCCGTGCCGAGCCGGTGGGCGATCGGGCAGGCCAGGCCGCTGAAAGTCGGCTTGATGCTGCCCTACTCCGGCACCTACGCCAAGCTCGGCGAAAACATCACCTATGCGATTGAAATGCTCTTCGCCGAGAAGGGGGGCGCACTCGGTGGCCGTCCGATCGAACTCGTCAAGCTCGACGACGAGTCGAAGCCGGAAGCCGCGCAGCAGAACGCCGAGCGGCTGGTCAAACGCGACAATGTCGACGTCTTGATCGGGACCGTCCATTCCGGCGTGCAAATGGGCATCCACAAGGTGGTGCGCGAGAGCGGCACGCTGACCATCGTGGCGAACGCCGGCAACAACGAGATCACGCGCTCGCTGTGCGCGAAGAACGTGTTCCGCACGTCCTTCTCGAACTGGCAGCCGTCCTACAGCATGGGGCTGGCGCTCGCCAAGAAGGGCGTCAAGAAGGCCGCGTTCGTGACCTGGGACTACACCGCGGGCCAGGAAATGGGCGCGGCGTTCAAGGAAGGACTGGAGAAAGGCGGCGCGCAGCTCACCCAGTTGCTGACGCTCAATTTTCCCGACACCAACTTCCAGCCGATCTTGGCGCAGCTTCCCAGCCTCGACGTGGACGCCGTCGGCGCGTTCTTCGCCGGCGGCGGCGCGATCCAATTCGTCAAGGAATACGCCGCTGCGCAGATCAAAGCGCCGTTGTGCGGGCCCGGGTTCCTCACCGAGGGCACGCTCGAGGCGCAGGGCGCCGCCGCCGCGGGCATCGAGACGGCGCTGCATTACGGCGACGGTCTCGACAACGCCAAGAACGTGGCCTTCCTCAAGGCTTTCAGGGAGAAGGCGGGACGCGAGGCCGACGTCTACGCCGTCCACGGCTACGACGCCGCCCAGCTCTTGGCGATCGGGGTCGAGGCGGTCGCCGGCAATATCGACGACGAAGCCAAACTCTACGCGGCCATGCGCGGCGCGAGGATCGACAGCCCGCGCGGGCCGATCTCCATCTCCGCCTCGCAGAACGTCGTGCAGAACATCTATCTGCGCAGGGTGGAAGGCGGCAAGAACAAGGTCATCGGCATCGCGGCCGAGGCCCTGTCCGATCCGGGCGGCGGCTGCAAGCTCGCCTGAGGGCGGAGGCGCGCGGCCGGCCCGCCGATCCTCCTATCGCGACGGGAAGCCCCGCCATGAGCATCGCAATATTTCTCTCCCAGCTGCTGAACGGGCTGCAGTACGGCCTGCTGTTGTTCCTGATCGCCAGCGGCCTGACGCTCATCTTCGGCGTGCTGGGCGTCATCAATCTGGCGCACGGCAGCTTGTTCATGATCGGCGCCTACGTGGCCTTTCTGGTCGCGAAGACGTCGGGTTCGCTGTGGCTCGCGCTTCCCGTGTGCGTTCTCGTCGGTTCGGCGCTCGGCGTCCTGCTCGAGCGCTTCCTCTTCCGCTACTTCTACAACCGCGAGCACCTCGACCAGGTGCTCTTGACCTTCGCCCTCATCCTGATCTTCGAGGAACTGAGATCGCTTCTGGTGGGGAACGATTTCCACTCGGTCCCGGTTCCCGCGGCGCTCGACTTTTCCGTGCCGATAACCGCGGGCTTCAGCTACGCCGCCTACCGCCTTGTGGTGATCGGCGTGTGCCTCGCTCTGGCCGCGGCGCTGTTCTGGTGGATCGAGCGCACCAAAATGGGCGCGATTATTCGCGCCGCCGCCGAGAAACCGGAGATGGTGGATGTGCTCGGCATCGACGCGCGTCGCGTGCATATGACGGTGTTCGCCGTGGGCGCCGCGTTGGCCTTGGCCGCCGGAGGCCTCGCCGCGCCGCTTACCTCCGTCTATCCCAACATGGGCGATGGGCTCCTCATCATCTCGTTCGTCGTCGTTGTGATCGGCGGCCTTGGTTCTGTGTCCGGCGCGTTCTGGGCCGCGCTCCTGGTCGGCCTGATCGACACGTTCGGCAAGGCTTGCGGGTCCGCGCTCTCCGGCGCCGCCGGCGGCCTCCTCGCGGCGTTCGCCTCGATGTCGATCTACATCGTCATGATCTTGGTCCTCGTCCTGCGCCCGTCCGGGTTGTTCGGAGGGCGGTCATGATTAGACAGAATCGCTTGCTGCCCAATACGCCGGCCGGCTGGGCCGCGCTTGCGGTCGGCGCCGCCGCGCTTGCGTTGCTGCCTTTCTTCGCTTCAGCCTACTATGTCGGCCTTGTCACCGCGGCTATGATCGCCGCCATGCTGGCGTTGAGCTTGCACCTGCTCGTAGGCGGCGCCGGCCTCGTCAGCCTCGGGCATGGCGCATTTTACGGCCTTGCGGCCTACACGGTCTTCCTGCTGTCGCCGGAAGGGGCGCCCCGGCCGATCTGGCAGACTCTACCGGCCTCCATGCTGGTCGCGGGCCTGGCCGCGCTTGTCGTGGGCGCCCTGTCGCTCAGGACCAAAGGCTTCTTCTTCCTGATGGTGACGCTCGCCTGCGGGCAGATGATCTTCACGATATTCCACGACGCCAAGCTCGGCGGCGGCGCGGACGGCGCCTATCTCGCCAAGCCGCTGCTTTCGGTGTTCGGATTTACGCTCGACCCGCAGAGCTTGCCGCGCGCCCAGCGCTTATGGCCCGTCTACTACGTCGCCCTGATCCAGCTCGTGCTCACCTATGTCGCGCTCGCGTCGCTGCTGCGGTCGTTGTTCGGCAGCGTGCTCGAAGGCATCAGGGTCAACGAGCACCGCATGGAGGCGATGGGCTTCAACACCAGGCGCTACAAGCTCGCCGCGTTCGTCATCGCCGGCGTTCTGGCCGGCGCCGCGGGGCACATGTGGAGCCTGTATTCCGGCTTCGTAAATCCGGAGCTCGTCGGTTGGCGCCAGTCCGCCGAGGCGCTGCTGATGATCCTGCTGGGCGGCATCGGCGCGCTCGTCGGAGCCGTCGTCGGAGCGTTCGCGTTCGTCGCGCTCGGCGAGATCGCGCAGATGGTCACCTCACGCCACCTTCTGGTCGAGGGGCTGGCGATTCTGGCCGCTGTCGTGCTCCTGCGGAACGGACTTATGGGCGTTGAGCCGTCTTGGCGCAGGCCGTCGCCGTCGCGCGAGGCCGATGCGCCCCAGGAGAGCGCGGCGATAGCCGACCCGCAAGCCGACGGCCGAGGAAGCGCGGTCCGATGACGAGCGCGCGAGCCAAGCCCGCGGCCGTCCTGGCGACCGAGGATCTCACGAAGTATTTTGGTCGGCTGGCCGCCGTCCGCAACGTCACGCTGGCGCTCCACGTCAACGAACTGCACGCCGTGATCGGCCCCAACGGCGCCGGCAAATCGACCTTCGTCAACCTGCTGTCCGGCCAGCTCCGTCCCAGCCAAGGCCGCGTCCTGCTCGAGGGCCGCGATGTGTCGGGCGCGCCGGCGTGGCGCATGGCGCATCTCGGCGTGGCGCGGTCGTTCCAGCGCACCAACATTCTCAAGCCGCTGACCGTTCTGGAAAACGTGCGCCTCGCGGCGCAAGCGGTGCGGCTGCCGATCGGTCGCGTGCTTTCGACGCCGCATCGCCAGGCGGCGCTTATCGATGCAGCGCGGCGCGCGCTCGAGCGCGTCGGGCTGGCGGACGCCGAGGCGACCGTTGCAGGCGCGCTCAGCCATGGCGCGCAGCGTCAGCTCGAAATTGCCATGACATTGGCGATCGAGCCCAAAGTTCTGCTGCTCGACGAGCCGCTGGCCGGCATGGGGCAGGAGGAGAGCGAGCGCATGGCGGCGCTCTTGAAATCTCTCGCCCGCGAGCACGCCGTGCTGCTGATCGAGCACGATATGGATTTCGTGTTCAAGGTCGCCGACCAGATGACGGTGTTGGTCGAAGGCGCCGCGTTGGCGACCGGCAGCCCTGCCGAAGTCCGCGCCAATAAAGCCGTGCAAACGGCGTACCTCGGGGCGCACGCATGACGACGGCTCCGCTCATCGCCGTTTCAGGCCTCAACACCTACTACGACGACAGCCACATCCTGCGCGATCTTTCGTTCACGTTGAACCCAGGGGAAACTCTCGGCCTTATGGGCCGCAACGGCATGGGCAAGACCACGCTGATCCGCTCGATCATGGGCCTGGTGCGTCCACGATCCGGCACGATTGCGGTGGCGGGGCGCGATGTAACCAGAGAGCCGTCATTTCGCATCGCGCAACAGGGACTGGCCTACGTGCCGGAAGGGCGAGGGATCTTCGCGTCCCTGTCGGTTCTCGAGAACTTGGCGATCGCCGAGCGAAAAGGCGTGGACGGCGGCTCGAGATGGACCCTCGAGCGCGCGCTCGAGCTGTTTCCGCGGCTGCGCGAACGCTCCGGCAACCGCGGCGACCACCTGTCGGGCGGCGAGCAGCAGATGCTGGCGCTCGCCCGCGCGCTTGTCACCAACCCGCGCGCGCTCATTCTGGACGAGGCGACCGAAGGGCTCGCCCCTTTGATCCGCGCCGAAATCTGGAGGACCGTCCAACTCGTGCGCGAAAGCGGCGTTGCGACGATCCTCGTCGACAAGACAGTCTCCGAGGTGACGGCCATCGCCGATCGCATCGTGATTCTGGTCAAAGGCCAAGTCGCCTTCGAGGGCGCGTCGCAGGCGCTGCGAGCCGACCCAGAGATCATGCGCCTGCACCTGGGCGTATGAGACGGCTGATCGAATCGGCGCGCCAGAGTCTGCGGCCGTTCGCCGCCCAAGGCGGAAATATATTGCACCACACAGCGATGGTCGGTAAAATGCGAAATATAATTCCTATTTGGTCACCGCGATGAACGAGATCACCAATTTCCGCGGCGATGTCATCCACGGCGAATCCGTATCGGGACGCTCGGACGAGGTTGACGCTTTCATCGCCACGGTCGGCGAGCGCGTGCGCAAGGCCCGGCAGCGCAAGGGCATTGCGCGGCGGGTGCTTTCGGAATCGTCGGGCGTTTCCCAGCGCTACCTCGCACAGTTGGAAAATGGCGGCGGCAATATTTCCATCGCGCTCCTCTATAAGGTTGCGCAGGCGCTCGATCACCGCGTCGAATGGCTGGTGGGAGCAGACGATCCGTGGGGATCGGAAACCACCAAATTCGCTGAACTCTATCGCTCCGCCACGAGCGATCTGCGCCAGAAGGTTATGGAAATCCTTGTCACCGCGCAGCCGGCGCAGCCGCGCCGCAAGCGTATCTGCCTGATAGGCCTGCGCGGCGCCGGCAAGTCTACGCTCGGGCGGCGGCTCGGAGCGGAATTGTCGATCCCCTTCGTCGAACTCAACCGCGACATTGAGGAACAGAGCGGCATGCCCGTCACCGACGTCATGGCGCTTTATGGACAAGACGGGTATCGTCGCCTGGAGCGGCAAGCGTTGGAACGGGTTGTGGCGACAGCCGACAGCGTGGTGCTGGCGGTGGCCGGCGGGATCGTTTCAGAGCCGGAAACATTCGCTTTCCTGCTGCGCAATTTTCACGCGATCTGGTTGAAGGCGCCGCCCGAAGTGCACATGAAGCGCGTCCTCGAGCAGGGCGACGAGCGCCCGATGGCGGGTAATCCCAAAGCGATGGACGAACTCACCTCGATCCTGATGAGCCGCGAGGCGCTCTACGCCAAAGCCGAAATCATGGTCGACACGGACGGAAAGTCGATCGACGAGAGCACGTGCGATCTGGTGCAGGCGGTCCGCAAGCTCGGCGTCGCCTAAGACCCGCTCCGCGCGCTGAGCGGCCGCGCCTCGGTATGAGCGACGACGTGCTTTTCGTCGGCGCTCTTGCGCAGGGGCATGCGTGAACGCCGTTTCGCACGCAAGCGACGGCGCCGCGTCGTCGCGGGCGGCGGTCGAGCGCCGGCGGCCGGTCCCGAGCGCGCCAATCGCCAATCGATGCCGACGAATTCGATCACGGACGCCCGCTCCGTCAAACGCGGCTTCTCATCCTCGTTTGGAGGATGCAATGTGTGATGGGAGAAAACATCCGGAGCCGCCATGGCCTCGCACGCCGCAGGGGAAAAAGTCAGGGTTCGCGAAGTCGGGCCGCGCGACGGCCTGCAGATGGCCAAATCGATCATGCCCACGACCGCCAAGCTCGCGTGGATCGAGGCCATCGCGGCTTCGGGCGTTCGCGAATTGGAGGCGGCGAGCTTCGTGCCGGCGTCGGCCATGCCACAAATGGCCGATGCCGCGCAAATCGTGCGCGCCGTCCGGGCGCGCCGTCCGAGCGTCCGCGTCGCCGCGCTCGCGCCCAATCTGCGCGGCGCCCAGAATGCGGCGGCGGCGGGCGCGCAGGTCATCGTCGTTCCGGTTTCGGCGAGCCAAGCCCATAGCCGCGCCAACGTGCGTCGCAGCCGCGAGGAGCAAGTCGCGGAAGTCGGCCGCATCGTCGCATTCGCGCGATCGCTCGGCGCGCCGGCGCCGCGCATCGAAGCCGGAATTTCGACGGCGTTTGGCTGTTCGCTGCAGGGTGTCGTCGCCGAGAGCGAAGTCGTCGCGCTTGCCGGCGCATTGGCCGCCGCCGGCGCCGATGGGATCGCGCTCGCCGATACGCTCGGCTACGCCACGCCGGCGCATGTGCGCCGGCTTGTCAAATCCGTGCGCGCGGAAGTCGGCGCCGAACGTTTCGGCAATCTGCATCTGCACGACACGCTCGGCGTCGCGCTCGCCAATGTTCTGGCCGCGCTCGAAGAAGGCGTGCGCGGTTTCGACGCGGCGCTGGGCGGGCTGGGCGGCTGTCCGTTCGCGCCGGGTTCGGTCGGCAACGTCTCGACCGAGGACCTCGTCTATCTCCTGGAATCCGAAGGGTTCGACACCGGGATCGACCTCGCCATGCTGATCGCGGCGCGCGCGCCGCTGAGCGCGGGTCTGCCGGACGAACCGCTGCACGGGCGCGTCGCGGCTGCGGGCGTGCCGCGCACCTACCGGCAGGCGGTCGCGGGCGCAAGACCAGCTGGGAGGGGGGCGATGACGCCATCCGTCTCCGCCGGGAACAAGGGGCCGCTCGCGGGCGTGCGGGTCATGGAATTCAGCCATATGGCGATGGGCCCGAGTTGCGGTCTTGCGCTCGCCGATCTCGGCGCCGACGTCGTCAAGATCGAACCGATGCCGGCGGGCGACAACACGCGCCGGCTGACCGGCGCGGCGGTCGGCTTTTTCCCGACGTTCAATCGCAACAAACGCTCGCTTTGCGTCGATCTGAAGCATTCGGCGGGCGCCGCGCTCGTCAAGAAACTGATCGCCAGCGCCGATGTCGTCGTCGAGAATTTTCGGCCGGGAGCGATGGACAAGCTCGGCTTCGGCCATGAGGCGATGTGCGCGGCCAACCCGCGGCTGATCTATTGCTCGTGCAAAGGCTTCTTGCCGGGCCCCTACGAGCATCGCACGGCGCTCGACGAAGTCGTGCAGATGATGGGCGGCCTCGCCTATATGACGGGACCGCCGGGCAGGCCCTTGCGCGCGGGCGCATCCGTCAACGACATCATGGGCGGACTTTTCGGCGCACTGGCGATTCTCGCCGCGTTGCGCGAGCGCGACGCGACGGGGCGCGGCGGCCTCGTCCAATCCGGCCTGTTCGAAACCAACATGGTTCTGGTGGCCCAGCATATGGCTTACGCCGCGATCGAGGGGCGCGATCCCACGCCTTTCGGCGATCCGAACATGGCCAAGCCGTGGCCGCTTTACGATGTCTTCGACACGGCGGACGAAGGACAGCAAGTGTTCGTCGGCGCCGTCACCGATACGCAATGGCGTTCGTTCTGCGAAGCTTTCGATCTAGCGGATCTTCTCGGCGATCCCGGCCTGCAAACGATGAGCGATCTGGCCGCCGCGCGCCCGCGCATTCGCGAGCGGGTGTCGAGACTATTCTCGGCGCTGTCGAAAGCGGAACTGATGGCGCGTTGCGAGACCCTCGGCCTGCCCTTCGCGCCGATCGCGCGCCCGAGCGATTTGTTTGACGATCCCCATCTCAAGGCGTCCGCCGGCTTGTTGCCCATCGACGTCACGCGCTCGCGAAGCGAATGGAGGACGGCGCCGAGCCGCCCGACCGCCGATTTGCCGGCGCTGCCTATTTCCTTGCCGGGCGGTCGCCCGGAACTCGTGCGACAGCCGCCGCGCCTCGGCGAACACAGCCTCGAGGTCGCGCGCGAGGCGGGCCTGCCGGAAGACGATTTGCGGGACCTGATCTCCAGCGGGGCGATCTTCCCTTCCTGTTAGGCCTGGAGCGCTCGCGCGCCGACCGCCCGTCGGTCGGGCTCGCCATCGGCGACCGCTTCGAGCGGAAATTCGTATTCATGGCGACGTCCGCGCCTTCCCATGGCGCGCCCTTTTTGAGAGGACGAAGCGCGAGCGCCTTTGCGAAAACGATTGATCGCGAATCGAATTGCCGCAACGATCGGCGGGGGCGATTTGTTGGGGCCCGGAGGGGGACGCCGATCATGCATGAGCGCCTATCTCTGATGTTGCGCTCGGCGCTGTACGCCCTGCGTGGCGGATTTCTCATCCGCCCTTTTCTGATCGCGCTGTTTTTTGGGACGACGGGCGCGCTTCTGTCCTACGCCGAGGAATATTGGCCTGATCTCGGCGCCTGGATTCCCGTCGTCCTGTTTCCCGCGCATCAGGATCCTCAGGTCGCGCTGACGATCCTCGCCGGCGTCGCCAGCTCGATGATGACCGTCGTGTCGATCGTCTTCGCGATCCTGCTGATGACGCTGACGCTCGCCTCGACCCAGTTTTCGCCGCGCATTCTCGTCAGCTTCGTGCGGGACCGAAGCACGCAATGGACGCTCGGCATCTTCCTCGGCACGTTTTCCTATTGCATGGCGGCGCTTCCTGCCGTGCGGTCGGCGCCGCAGCCTTATGTGCCGACGCTGACCGTGCTGGTCGCCATGCTGCTCGCGCTGGTTTGCGTGGGCTGGCTGATTTTCTTCATCAATCACATCTCGCACTCGATCAGCGTCAACCACATCGTCGATCGCATCGCGCGCGAGACCGAACTCGTCATCGACGAGATCATGCCGCATCCGCGCGGACACTATGAGCGCTTCGAGCAGGCCCCGCCTTCCCGTGGGGGACGGGAGCGAGCCCTCCTCGCCCGCAAATCGGGATACATCCGCTTCGTCGACGTCCGCTTTCTCGTCGATTGCGCCAAATCTTTCGGCGTGCGGATCGCGCTGGAGCGGCGCGTCGGCCAGTTCGTTCCCGCCGGGGCGCCGATCATGCGGGTCGCCGAGGCCGGCCGGGTGACGCCGCAGCGCGAGGACCGCCTGCTGACGGCGATCGACATCGGCCCTGCGCGCACGATGCAGCAGGACGTCGAGTTCGGGATCATCCAGATCGTCGACATCGCCCTGCGCGCGATCTCGCCCGCCGTCAACGATCCCACCACCGCGATCAATTGCATCGACCAGCTCGGCCGCATCATGATCGTTTGGGCGAGCCGCTCGCCGCCGCTGTCCTATCTTCACGGGCCGCCGCACGTCCTGCGCATGGCGATGCCCTGGATCGAGTACGACGGTCTGCTCGACACGGCTTTCGAGCAGATCCGGCACTACGCCAGGAACGACATCGCCGTCAGCCTGCGCTTGTTGCGCGTCTTCGACGACATGATCGTCGCGGGGATGTCGTTTAGGGAACGCCAATCGCTGATCGATCGGGCGCGACGCGTGGTCGAAGGCTGCAAACAGCATTTGCCGGAAAACGACGTTCTGCCGCTGCAACGGCGTTTGACGCTGCTGGAAGGCCGCCTGCTCCCGCCGGGCGCGAGCGCGGGTCACGTTTGACGCCGGGATCGAACCGGCGCTTCCGGCCGGCGACCGTGGCGGCGAACCGTTGCCGTGCGGCGCGTTACCGCTGCGGCGGACGCGCTCGCGGGATCGCCGGGTTCAAGCCGCAGCGAAGCGGCGCCCCGTCCGCAACCGTCCGGTCATTTGTCGGTGAAAGGGGACTTGAGCGT
The DNA here is from genome assembly GCA_963842835.1 of uncultured Alphaproteobacteria bacterium. GTDB lineage: Bacteria > Pseudomonadota > Alphaproteobacteria > Rhizobiales > Beijerinckiaceae > Roseiarcus. The sequence continues at coordinate 144,716 of CAWJIB010000009.1, forward strand.
AGCGCGCCGTAATTTTAAAGACCTCAGACGCTGATCGCTCGGCGCCTCGCATGAACAGGCTCGCTTTGACGTTGCAACGCGCATATCGGCTCACGCCCAAAAGCTGCGCTAGGGGCGCCATCGTCTCAACCGTGCGGATCGCGGAAGGCTGGCGCAGCACGACTGTGCTTTTGCCCTACGCGGAGCGCCTGCAATACTACATCGCGCCTTCGGGCGTGGCGGCGTTGACCGTCGAAAGCCTCGATTTCGAGGTCGAGCCGCTGGGGCCCATCGTCTCGTGCGCCGCGAAAGCGCGGGCGCGCCTGATTATGAAGCGCAAGAAGATTTTGCGTTTTCCCCACTTCCGAATTTTCGCGGCCGGGCCGAAACCGGCGCGAAAGATATTTTCGGCGACGACGACGCATATGATGCAAAGCGGCGCCCCTTTGGACGGGCCGATCGTCGAGAAATATCCGGAATTATTGATCGGCTGGACAGAGGAGCCGCGCTCCGCCGCCGAAACGCGGCTTCCCAGCGGCCGTTCGCCCGCCGCCATCGTCGTCCACATCTATTATGAGGATACCTGGGCTGAAATCGCAGCGATTTTGCGTCGGCTGAGTCATGATTTCGATCTGATCGTCACCACCGTTCCCGGCAGGGAGTCGCTGGTTGAGGACATTTGCCGCGCCTTTCCGCAGGCGGAGATTCACGTCGGGGAAAACCGGGGGCGCGACGTTCGTCCTTTCCTGGCGTTGCTGGAACAAGGGCGGTTCGACCGCTATCGCTATATCTGCAAAATCCACGGCAAGAAATCGCACGACGGGGGCGCCCGGCCCTGCTCGGCGCGGTGTGGCGGCGCCGCATGTTGTTCGATTTGCTTGCCGCCCCTGGCGCCGTCGCCGCGATTCTCGGCCGCTTCGACAGAGAACCCGGCCTCGGCATAATCGGGCCGCGCGCCTATCGTTATCCCGGCCCTCTATGTCCGGAAAAATGGTCCTGGGGCGAGAATCGCCCGCGCATATTGGAGATCGCGGCGAGAATGGGCGTGAGCGCGGAACGCTTCCAACTCGATTTCTTTTGCGGCACGATGTTCTGGGTGCGCCCGGAGGCTTTGCGCCCGTTGCGGGAGCTGCGGCTGGCCGAAGCGTTTCCAGACGAAAACGGCAAACTCGATGGCGCTCTCGAACATGCCGTGGAGCGCCTGCTTTCCGCAGCGGCTGTCGCCGCAGGCTATCGAATTGAAGGGATTGACGGCTTCGACGTCGCGGAGGTCGAGCCGTACCGAGAAGCGGAATGACGGGGCTGGGGCGATTGCATTGGCCTTGTCGGTTGCGTTGACTTGGCCCAGCGCCAAGCGCAGGCGCGCCGGATGCGATTTGACATTCGGCGCGGCAGTGAGCATTGCCCGCTTCCGTGCCATCATCGCGAGGTGCGAGGGCGTCGCGCGATGCCGGGTTGCGAGCGGTTGGGGCTTGGAGAGGTCGAGGGGGCCGGGGGCCCCGAACACTTTGGCCGTAGGGCAGCCCTATATTTCGTGTATCGAGTAAGGCGTCACAGTAAACCCGGAGACCATCCGCAACCCACAGCGACGCCTCCGTCGCTTCCGTCTTGCAAACCGCTGCCAGCGGCGGCAATCTCTGTCTTACCGAGGCTTCCATTTGGAGAATCTCGGATTAGAGAGGAATTTTGCCTCTGTTGTTTTCGGGGCGCTGTCTTGGGGCGTATCAATGAACGAAGTATCGAAAATTCGCGGCACTTTCACTGAAGGAGCAAGGGCGCCTGATGACGGCGCTCTGGTCGAGCGCATCTGTTCGGCGTATCGTTACTCTTGCCCTGAATTCATAGAGGCCGGCGCGGCTGGTGAGTCTCAATGGACTGCCATCAATGGACTTAAATCAACGGCGCATGAGGCACTTATCAGCGGCGACGGCGCGACGCAACTGCTGCGGTTCCCTTGCTCTAATAATCTATTCTACGGTTTCGATAGCCTGTTCGCCTCTCATACCGAACTACTCCAGGCCGACGCAGCCCGACGAGACGGTGAAGGATTCTTAGTCGCGCAAGCCATGGAGCGGCTAGGGCAATCGATTGGGGTGATCAGGACCCTGAATCCAGAGGCGCCCGATCACATTCCGCCGGAGGATAGAGGCGCCGAAGCAATCCTGTCCCGCATTTCGGATGAGACAGGCTGTCGCATTTCGTTCCCGAATCCGTATCCTGATGAATTCGGCATCCCGACATCGCGAGGCATTGTCAGTTTGCGGGCCGTGTTTGCCATCTATCAGGCGTATCGGCTAAAAGCACTACTGCCGATGAGCAAAGATAAGCGGATATTGGAGATCGGGGCAGGTCTTGGCCGCACTGCATTTTATGCCTTCAAAATGGGGGTGCGGGATTACTCGATCGTGGATCTACCCCTCGCCAATGCCGCGCAAGCCTACTTTCTAGGCCAAGCCTTAGGGGAGGAAAATATCGCGCTCGCTGGTGAAAAGTCGTCCGCCCCGGTTCGAATTCTTCCGCCGTCCGGCCTGGATGAATTGAGGGCCGGCATCGTAATAAATGTTGATTCACTGACCGAGATGGATCGCGTCTTCGCCGATCGATATGTCGAGTTCGCCCGCGATCATGCCGACATTTTCGTCTCCATAAATCACGAGGTGAATTCATTCACCGCGAACGAAGTCATTCGATCCTCGATCCCCGGAGCCGTCGTGATGCGATATCCGCATCCGATGCGAGCCGGATATATTGAGGAAGTCGCGATAAAAACCCGTGCCGACTAACCGCCACCGCCCTTCCAAGTCATGGGTTAACAGCAGAAACGTATGTCCAGTCGGATTTGGAAGCGGACCCACTTCTCCCATACGTGCAAAGTGCCAGCGATCCCCCGCAATCTCACCCCCAATGGGAGACATTGGCGGATCGCTCATTCCGGTTGCCTCCGCACGCTAATATGCCAGCTCAATCAAGTGTCGCTGTTTTGAGGTCATGTCAATCTGACGCCTGTTGACGGCAGATGCGCGATGAAGATGATAGAGAGTGGCGGCTTGGTTGTGGCGCGGCCCATCCTTTGGGGCGCATGGTCGGGCCAACGTCCGGAGCCGAAATGCGGGCAAGATGGCCTGGTTCTTATGAAAGCGGCTTGACCCAGCTGATTCACGTCACATTCTCAGAGCTGGCCTCTCTATCCGCACGGGAGAATGATTTAGAATTGCTGCCAAATTTCGACGCCGCTTGACATCGCAGGATATCTCGAACCAAAGAGAGGCCCCGCTTTAGCTCTTTCGAATTGTTCCAAGTTAAGCTCAAGTTTAGACGATAAAGGAAGCGACGCTTGATGGACGATAATGGCTCAGTGACCGATGAGAGCCTTCCTGCATGAAAGCAGTGCGCGGCGGCAGGATCGCGCCGGTGCTGGCGCGACTGGTTTTCCACCGCTCCGGCAAGCCGCGCGGATGGGTCCGGGCGCTCTTGTTCTCGGGCGGCGAACCCAGGCCCCTATTCCGCCGAGTCGTCTTGAAAAAAACGGGCGCGCCGCGGCCTCGTTTTCGCTCTTGCATGACCGGTGGGGCCTCTACCGGCCCAGAACCGGTGGACTCGAGCACCGCACTCTATCGCGTCGAAAAGGCCGGAACGCTGGAGGAGAGCCGAGATGTTGTGGTGCTCGTGGCCTTTTCGGCCGACGGCGCCCTGTCCGAACTCCAGCACTACCAGATTCGGAGCTACGCGGCAGCTGGCTACAAGGTGGCATTGATCGTCAACGCTGCCGCCCTTCGTCGTTGCGGTCCGATCCGCGCTGACGCGACTGAAATTATTATAATACGTGAAAACCTGGGCTACGACTTTGGCGCTTGGCGCGACGCGCTGGCGCTGATCGGCGGTCTTGGGCGCGCACATTCGCTGTCCTTTACGAATGACAGCGTTTTGCCGCTTTCAGTCGATGCGCTCCGCGCAACTCGGGAAAAAGCCCTTTCGGACCCCGCCGATGTGATTTTCCTCACACGCAACAATGAGTTGCAACTCCACGGCCAGAGCTATTTCATCATGCTAAAGCGCGCAGCGCTCGATCGGAACGCGCAGGCGCTGCTGGCCGGAGTGCGTGACTACGCCGACAAGTCCGAACTCATCCAGCAGCAAGAGCTCCATTTGTCTGACCGCTTTGCCGCGTTGGGGCTGCGGACCGGCGTTCTCTATCATTCAGACGCGGCAGAAGCGCAGGGAAGGAATCCCACGATCCACGACTGGCAGGAGCTTATCGGCCGCGGATTTCCCTATCTGAAAGTCCCGCTATTCGCCAAAGGGTTCCTGACGCTCGACGACCCGCGCATCGTGGCCCATCTGCCAGATCCCCTGCGCGTGGCGCTGGAGCGTCACCTTGCCCAACGGATCGAGGACGCGCCGCAGACCGAGGCAGATAGAAACCAGCCGCCAGCGCGGTGCTTTCCGATCACGGGGCGAATGACGCCCCACGGGGTGCTCCAGTCCTACAACCTGCCCGACGGGGCCATGCCGGCGATTTTGCTGCCATTGGCCGGGATTGATGCAGCCGCGCCGTTGGACGCGACGATCCTTGTCGTGCTGCATAGTTATTACGTCGATATTGCCGAAACCATTCTGACGATGATGGCGGGCTTCGCCATCGCTTTCCGCTTTCGTCTGACAACTGATACCGAGGCAAAGGCGGTCGCCCTGCGCGGGGTGCTGGCGCGGCTTAATTTGCAGGGCGAGGTTCTGGTCTGCGCCAATCGAGGCAGAGATGTGTCGCCGTTTTTGACCGCCTGTGCTCGGGGTCTCGAGGGCGTGGATTATGTGCTGCACTTGCACACCAAGCGGTCTGCCCACGACAAGGATCTAGCTGGCTGGGGGGAGTTCCTGTTTGAAAACCTAATCGGATCGGCCAGCATAATTCGCTCGATTCTTCAGATCATGGCCGAGCAAGATGTGGGCATCGTTTATTCGGCCCACGTCCGGGCGGTTTCGCAACGGCGGAACTGGGGCTATGATTTCCCCCATGCGAGAGCATTGATGCAGCGAATGGGGATTCCGCTGCACGGCGACAACATTTTGGAATTTCCTACCGGGACGATGTTCTGGGCACGCCCGGCTGCGCTGAAACCCCTGCTGGATCTGAATTTACAGCCTGAGGACTTCGATGAAGAGGCCGGACAAGAGGACGGCACGTTGGCGCATGCGATTGAACGGATAATACTGTTGGTCGCAGAACATTCCGGCTACCGTTACGTGAAGGTCGCAAGCCAGCGAGAGGTTCGGCAAATCGCGGGAGAAACGATTGTGTTGGGGGTTTCAGAGATTGCCACTTTTCTGAAACGGCGTGCGCCGCGCCTTGCGAGCAGCTCCGGCCCGCGCACGCTGTTTCACGACGAGGTGCAGGAAATTTATCCTGTGGGCATCGCAGCCTCGGGCGATCGTCGACGACGGTTCAACGTCCTGATCCCTACGGCGCAGCCGGAAAAGATCTATGGGGGAATCTCAACCGCCCTGAAAGTGGCCAGCTCCGTGTTCCAGCAGATCGAGGACTGCGATCTGCGGATAGTTGTGACCTCGGACATCCTTGACCGGCACGGTCTGGCCGAGCTATCGGACCGGTTCGGTCGTACCGTGACGCAGGCCGATCCCGACGCCGATACACATGGCGTGACGGCGACGGCTCCGTATCGACGCCGATACATCCCGTTGACGCTTCGCTCGAGGGATCTATTCTTTTCGACCGCCTGGTGGACCGCCGATCTAGGCTTCCGGTTGAGCGACGAACAGGAGCGTATCCACGGCCATACTAGTCCCATTGTTTATCTGATTTAGGATTATGAGCCCGGCTTTTACCCTTGGTCGCCGAAATACGGCCTTGCCGAGGCAACCTACCGCCGCTCCGACCGCACCATCGCCGTGATCAATTCCGAGGAGCTTGCGGGTTTCATGTCGCCCCGAGCCCAGTTCGCGCAGGCTTTCTGTTTGCCCTTTGAGATCGATACGCGTATTGCTGCCGGTTTGAAACCGACGGTGAAGGAAAAAATCATCCTGGCCTATGGCCGCCCGGCCGTAGCGCGTAACGCCTTTTCCGTCATTGTCGAGGGGCTGCGCGTCTGGCAGGGACGAAACCCTGCTGAGAACTGCGCCTTCCGCATTGCCTTTGTGGGCGAGGCTTTCGACGCGGGCCTGATCGCGGAATTGGAAAACGCCGAGTGTCTGGGTAAGCTGTCGCTGGCGGCCTATGCGGATATCCTGAATCGCTCGGCGGTCGGTGTGTCGCTAATGATTAGCCCACATCCCAGCTACCCCCCGCTAGAGATGGCCGCTGCAGGCTGCGTGACGATCACTAACAGCTACGAGGGCAAGAATTTGTCGTCCCGTGCGCCCACGTTGCACAGTATCCATCGGGTAACGCCCGACAGTATTGCGGATGCGTTGGATCGGGCCGTAACAAGGCTGGAGTTGGCCGCACCCACTTCACCCGTCGCCATCCGGCCACTTCCCTTGGCTGTTGCAGCGTTTGACCCTGCGGTCGTCGCGTTGCATCTCTTGGGCAAGGCGTAAGCCCAGAGTCGGGAAAACCCGCAACGGATCCCTTTTGCGTTTCACCCGTTCCAGTCGCACTGGGCGACTGACGAGCTTCGGTTTTGATCTCCGGGGAAGAAGCGCCGAGCCTCGCATGAAGCGCCAAGGATATGGTCGTAATCGCCGAAAACGGTGTTCGAGAGTTCGTTTCCGGACAGGTATTCTCAGATATATTCGATGGGATTTAATTCTGGTGAACAGCGCGATCCGCCTCAGATCGGGGATTCCTCGCCTTCGCGCGGTTGCCTAAAATCAGGATAATGCCCGGACATGGGATTACGGGGATTACGGTGATAGTGCGGCTTAACTATTGACCTTATGAGGCCTCCACGGTGGTCTCCGAGCAGATGGCGGTAAGTGCACCATGACCGCTAGCCGCAACGGCGATAATCGGCTCGAATACGGCGCATTTTCCTTACGTGTCCGAACCGGAACCGCCGCAGGCGGCTCAATTTTTTCGGAAACCTAACTTGGGTTTCGGGGCGACAGAGGGGGGCGAGCAAGCGCGGGAGCTACGACTGCAATCGGCTAATTTCCTCTCGCAGTTCTCGATGTTAAGTCTCGTTCCGCCTTCTCGGACTCGAGTTGGCCCACCCGGTCCGTCACCTCGCGCAAAAAGGCGTCGCGATCTTCCGCTTGCGCTCTTTGACGTTCAAGCTCCGCTTTGAGCTGCTCCTGGGCCTCTAGCAGACGCGCCTCGGCCTGCCGCAGCCGCTCCATCTCGCCGACGTTGCGGCCCAACGACGCGAACGCGGCGCGCCATTCCTCCGCAGCGCTCTGATCCGCTTCGAAAAGCGGTCTCAGCGCGCTGGGTATGGTCTTCGCCGCGAGCACGGCGAGACCGTAGCCGTGCGTGAATTCGAAGGTCGCGTGTTCTCGCTTCAACTCGTCGAACAGCTTCCAAACGCCGAAATCGCGTTCGCGGACCTCGGTGTCGTGGAAGAGAACGATCGCATCGTCCGTGAGCTTGTCGCGCCAAGCCTCGAAATCATGGCGAACGTCCGCGTAATAATGTCGTCCGTCAATATGCAGAAGGTCGACGCTCCGGTCGGGGACATGGCGACGCGCGTCGTCGAACGTCATGCGCAGAAGGGTCGAAAACGCCGAATAGCGCTCATTATGCCGAGCGACGGATTGAAACACCTCCTCGCCATAGAATCCGGCGTGTTCGTCGCCCGTCCAGGCGTCCACGGCATGGCAGGCCGTCCCGAGATTCAGGCGCTGCACGGCCTGACAGAAGCAGAAATAGGAATAGCCGGAATGCGCGCCGAGTTCGACGAAGTTGCGGGGACGAAGAACGTCCACGAGCCAGAAGGCGAAAGGCGCGTGTTCGATCCATGCGGATTCGCCGACGAAATACTCCGGCGCCCAAAGCGCCGGCGCGAGCGAAACGAGCGGTATCTTGCTCGCCGGAATTTCATTCGACACGCTTTGGCTCCGTGAGCTTGTTAGGCCATGTTCCCTCGAAGGCCTCGCCGACGTTTAGCGTGGCAAGGGGCCCCGGCGGCGACCGTGACCGCGTCACGGCTCGGGCGCATGTCGCGTTTCGCATCGCGCGCGCGATCGCGCAAGTTTTTCGTCGGTCATCCCGCGAGCGTCACGCCCATGGGGCGCGCCCTGTTCGAAATACGGAACCATCGCCTTCTCCAACGCCTTCAGCCCCGCGCGGATCGCCGGGCGCATCTCCCGGTAGCGATAGGATGGAATCCGGCGCCGGGCCTCGACGCCGATCGGCATTTTAAGTCTCTGATAAAGCTGGCGGAAGAGGGGTCAAGACGCAGCGCCAATTCACGCTCCGCCTCATGGCTTCGGGTCGCGTTCGCGCGCATGGTTCGTTGTCGCGGCGTCCGCATCGTCAGCCCCAAGCGGTTCCGCCGATCATGGGTTGCTTCGCCCGCGCCAAACAGCGTAAGAACCGCCGAGGCTCTAATCGCCGCTGGACGAAAGCTCAGCGGCAGGTCGATAATGAGTTCGCCGTGGCAGAGGTTTCAAAACGCATTCTCGTGACGGGCGGCGCGGGGTTCATCGGGTCGGCGGTCGTGCGGCGCGCGCTTTCCCAAACCGCTCATAACGTTCTCGTCTTCGACAAGCTCACCTACGCCGGCAATTTGGCCTCGCTCGAGCCGGTGTCCCGCAGCCCGAACTATCGTTTCGTTCGGGCGGACATTTGCGATGCGAAGGCGGTGCAGCGGACGTTGCGCGAATTCCGTCCGGACATCGTGATGCATCTGGCGGCCGAAAGCCACGTCGATCGTTCGATCGACGGGCCAGGAGCGTTCATAGAAACAAATTTGGTCGGCACATATACGATGTTGCAGGCTGCGCTGGACTATTGGCGAAGCTTGCCCGAGAGCGAAAGAGCCTCGTTTCGTTTCCATCATATCTCGACCGACGAAGTCTTCGGCAGTCTCGGGTCCGAGGGGCATTTTCGCGAGGACACGCCCTACGCGCCGAACTCTCCCTATTCGGCGTCGAAGGCGGGGTCGGACCATCTCGCGCGCGCCTGGCGTCATACCTATGGCCTGCCGGTCCTGATCACCAATTGCTCGAACAATTATGGACCGTACCATTTCCCGGAAAAGCTCATTCCGCTCATGGTCCTCAACGCCCTCGAGGGCAAGCCGCTGCCCGTCTATGGCAGGGGCGAGAACGTGCGCGACTGGCTATTCGTGGACGATCACGCCGAGGCTTTGCTGCTCGTGGCGCAACAAGGCGTTCCCGGCGAATGCTATAATATTGGAGGTCGCAGCGAGCGTCGCAACATAGACGTGGTCGAGGCGATCTGCGATCTCGTGGACGAATTCGCCCCCGCCGCCGATGGCCGCAGGCGGAGAGAATTGATCGCGTTCGTAGAGGACCGTCCGGGACACGATTTGCGCTACGCGATCGACAGCTCGAAGATCGAGCGTGAACTCGGCTGGCGAGCTCGCGCGACGTTCGAGACCGGCCTGCGCAAGACGGTGCAATGGTATCTCGCGAACCGGCCGTGGTGGGAGGCGATCCGCTCGGGCGCCTACCGCGGCGAGCGGCTCGGCGTCGCCGTCTGATTTCTTGGCAAGAGCGCAATTTCCGTAGGAGAGGCTTTCGACGTGCTCGTGGAAGATACGGCCATTCCCGACGTCAAGATCATCACGCCGAAGAAATTCGGCGATCGTCGCGGCTTTTTCTCCGAGACCTACAATCGGCGGGCGGCGGCGCAGGCCGGCATTCACCTGGAATTCGTCCAAGACAATCATTCCCTCTCGGCGGACGTCGGCACGATCCGCGGCCTTCATTTTCAATCGGCGCCGTTCGCGCAGGATAAGTTGGTGCGCGCGCCGCGCGGCCGCATTCTCGATGTCGCCGTCGACCTGCGTCGCTCCTCGCCGACGTTCGGCCGGCATGTGGCGGTCGAGCTTTCCGCGGAGAATTGGCGTCAGCTCCTCGTACCCATCGGTTTCGCCCACGGCTTCTGCACGCTCGAGCCCGACACCGAGGTTTTCTATAAAGTCACGAATTACTATTCGCCGGCGCACGATCACGGGCTCGCTTTCGATGACCCGGCGCTCGGCATCGCCTGGCCCATCGATGCGACGAAGGCGATCCTGTCGGACAAGGATCGCCGGCTCCCGCGCCTTGCGGATTGTCCGCTCTATTTCGATTGATCGAGCCCATGCGCCTTCTCGTCACGGGAACCCAGGGACAGGTCGCCCGCGCTCTGATCGAACGCGGCGCCGCCGAGGGCGTCGCGATCGAAACGCTCGGCCGGCCGACCTACGATCTGCTCGAGCCCTCGGGGATCGCGGCGGCGATCGGCGCCGCTTGCGCCGACGTCGTCGTCAACGCCGCGGCTTACACGGCGGTGGACAAAGCGGAATCCGAGCCTGACCTCGCGATGAGGATCAATCGCGACGGCGCGGGCGCAATCGCGCAGGCCGCCGCCAAGCGCGGCCTGCCGGTCATTCAGCTTTCGACGGACTATGTTTTCGATGGAACGCTCGATCGCCCCTATCGCGAGGACGACCCGGTCGCCCCGATAAATGTCTACGGCGGGGCGAAACTCGCGGGAGAGCGCGCCGTCGCCGCCGCCAATCCGGCGCATGTCATTTTGCGCACGGCATGGGTCTATTCGCCCTTCGGCGCCAACTTCGTGAAGACCATGCTGCGGCTGGGCGAGACGCGCGCCGCGGTCAATGTCGTCGCCGACCAATGGGGATCTCCGACCAGCGCACTCGACATCGCCGACGCGATTCTGGCGATCGCGCGCCGTCTTCGCGCCGCGCTTCGCGATCCCAGCCTATACGGCGTCTTCCACTTGGTCGGATCGGGCGAGGCGACCTGGGCGGACTTTGCCAAAGCGATCTTTTCGGAAGCGGAGCGATACGGCCGCAACCCCGTCGGCGTCGCCCCAATCGCGACCTCCGACTATCCGACGCTCGCCCGGCGTCCCGCCAATTCGCGTCTGGATACGGCCAAGTTGCAAGAGATCTACGGGATTCGCCTACCCGATTGGCGCGCCTCGCTCGCGCCTTGCGTCGCACGGCTCTTGGGCCGCTGATTCATCGAGGGAGTTTTTGAATGCGTGGGATCATTCTGGCGGGGGGCAGCGGAACGCGCCTGCATCCCATGACGCTCGCGATGTCGAAGCAACTGCTGCCTGTCTACAACAAGCCGATGATCTATTATCCGCTGTCGACGCTGATGCTCGCGGGCGTGCGCGAAATCCTGATCATCTCGACCCCTTACGATCTGCCGAATTTTCAGCGCCTTCTCGGCGACGGCTCGCAATGGGGGCTTTCTCTTTCTTATGCCGAGCAGCCCCGGCCGGAGGGGCTGGCCCAAGCTTATATCATCGGCGCCGATTTCGTGGCGGGCCAGCCCTCGGCGCTCATCCTGGGCGACAATCTCTTCTACGGCCACGGCATTTCCGACATCTTCCGGGTCGCAAGCAGCCGGAAAACCGGCGCGAGCGTCTTCGCCTATCACGTCCAGGACCCCGAGCGCTACGGCGTGGTCGAGTTCGACGCGCAGGGCCAAGCGCTGTCGATCGAGGAGAAGCCGCGAAACCCCAAATCCTCATGGGCGGTCACTGGCCTCTATTTCTATGACTCGAGAGCTCCGGAATTCGCCGCGGGGTTGAAACCCTCGGCGCGCGGCGAATTGGAGATCACGGACCTCAACCGCATCTATTTGGAGCGCGGCGAGCTCAGCGTGGAGAAAATGGGACGCGGCTTCGCCTGGCTCGACACTGGCACGCCGGATTCCCTGCTCGAAGCGTCGGAATTCGTCCGCACGCTCGAAAGGCGGCAGGGGTTCAGCATCGCCTGCCTCGAGGAAATCGCGTTCAACCAGAAATGGATTTCCGCGAACGAACTCGACAATTTGGCTGAAGGGCTGGCGAAGAGCCCCTATGGGAAATATCTGCAGACCCTGCCGCGCTAACCCAAACAATGGCGAGCGGCGCGATCTGCGGCTTGCGAGCCTGGCCGATACGTTGATTCCGGTATCATTTGCTTCCCGGCGCTGACGCATCGCGCCGATTGACGTAGGGCGCCTGGCGACAAATAGCGCCCGCGTGACTTTCTGGCGCCCGAGTGGCAAGCGGATATAATGACAGACCTCGATCGCATTCAATCGGCGGTGGCGGAGCTCCGCTCCTGGACGGTTCGGGAGGCTCTGCCCTATTGGGGCGGAGCCGGTTTCGACGAAGGCAAGCAAAGCTTTGTCGAACGCGCCGATTTTTCCGGGCGTCCGTTGGCGAGCGCGCCGCGCCGCACCATGGTGCAGGCGCGGCAGATCTACGTTTTCGCTCATGCCGCCCTGCTGGGCTGGCGCCCGGAAGGACGCACGATCGCGATCGCGGCCGCCCATAACCTGATCGCCGGCCATCTCTCTCCGGACGGACGACCCGGCTGGATCTTTTCGACAACTCATGCAGGCGCCGTCCACGACGCCAGGCGGGATTTCTACGCGCACGCCTTCGCGCTTTTCGGCCTTGCCTGGGCCTATCGTCTGGAGCCCGATCCGCGCTTTCTCGAAGCCGCGCTGCAGACCGTCGATGCGCTCGATCGGCATTTCTCCTTGCCGGCGGGCGGCTACTACGCCGCCCTTCCGCCTGATCGCGACGCCTTGTTTCAGAACCCGCACATGCACCTCTTCGAGGCGATGATCGCTTGGTTCGAAGCGACGGGAGAGGAGCGGTTCCTCGCACGGGCCGGCGAAATCCGGGGATTGATGGCGGCGCGTTTCTTCCAGCCGCAAACGGGCGTTCTGGCGGAATATTTCGACGGATCCTGGAGCCCGTCGCATGGATTGCGCGGCCGCGTCTGCGAGCCCGGCCACCACTATGAATGGTCTTGGCTGCTCCAGCGCTATGCCCGGCTGGTCGGACGGCCGGGAGATCCGATCGCTCGATCGCTCTACGATTTCGCCGACCGGCATGGTTTCGACGCGGACGGGCTCATCGTCGACGAATGTCTCGACGACGGTTCAGTCCACAAGGCCTCGCGGCGCTGCTGGCCTCATGCCGAGGGGATCAAGGCCAACGTCGCGGCTTTCGAGGCAGGCGACGAACGCGCCGCCGAGCGCGCGGCCAACATCGTCGACCGCTTGATGCAGGTGTTCCTCGGCCGCCCGACGCCGGGAGGCTGGGTCGATCACATCGACGAACGCGGAGCGCCGCTCGTCGCCTTCATGCCGGCCAGCACGCTCTATCACGTCTTCCTGGCTGTCGCGGAGGCGGATCGCGTGTGGGGGCCGGGGAACGAGGGCGCGGCGCCATGAACGGAGATTCGATCCGGCAGGTCGCCATCCTGGTGGGCGGCCAGGGAACGCGGCTCGGCGAGATCGCCGAGGATCCGCCGAAGCCGCTGATTCCGATCGCCGGAAAGCGGCCGTTTCTCGACTATCTCCTGGAAATGGTCGCCAGGCACGGCTACGAGGACATCATGCTTCTCGCCGGGCCTCTCGGCGAGCGCGTGAAGGCGCTCTACGAGGGGCGGCGGATCGGCGCGGCCAGGGTGCGGGTGCTGTGCGGGCGCGAGCCGCTCGGCGCCGGCGGCGCGCTGGCCAACGTTCGCGGCTTGCTCGACGAACGCTTCATCCTGATGAACGGCGACCTCTTTTTCGACTTCAACCTGCGCGCGCTCGACGTCGCGGCGCGCAAGAGCGGCGCCTTGGCCGCGCTCGCCCTGCGGACGGTCGATGACGTCTCCCGCTACGGGCGCGTCGTCGAGGAGGACGGACGCATCGTCCGCTTTCTCGAGAAGGACCCGGACGATCGCCGTCCCGGTTCCGTCAGCGGCGGCGTCTATGTCCTCAGCCGCGCCATACTTTCGCTCGTCGAAAGAGGGCCCTGCTCGATAGAACGGGACATATTTCCCATCCTTGCCGAACGCGGCGAGGCTGCCGGCGTGACTTTCAACGGCTATTTTCTCGACGTCGGCATCCCCGGCGCCCTAGAGCGCGGCCATCGCGAGCTGCCGCTCACGCGCCGCCGTCCGGCGGCGTTTCTCGATCGCGACGGCGTCCTCAACCTCGACGAGGGCTACGCTTTCCGCCCGGAAAGCCTGCGTTTCGTTCCCGGCGCGATCGAGGCGGTCCGACGCCTCAACGATCGCGGCTATTACGTCATTGTCGTCTCCAACCAGTCCGGCGTCGCGCGCGGCTATTACAGTCTCGACGACGCCGCGCGTTTCAATCGGGAGATGCAGGCCCGCCTCGTTCGCCACGGCGCCCATATCGATCAGTTCTACGTCTGTCCTTACCACCCGGACGGTGCGGTAGCCGAATACGCGATCGATCATTTCGATCGCAAACCGAACCCCGGCATGCTGCTGCGAGCCCTCGCGGATTGGCCGATCGACAAGGACCGATCCTGGCTCATCGGCGACAAGGACACGGATGTCGAGGCGGCGGCGCGCGCCGGCGTGCGGGGACATCTTTTTAAGGCCGGAAATCTGGACGCCTTGGTTCGCTCGATCATCGGTTCAACCGGCTGACGTCCGGTTCAAACTCATGGGCTCATCGGAGAGGATCGGCGTCCGCTCTCCCTCATCCCTGCGCCCTTGTCCGCGCGAGGGCGCCGGCGGTCGCCGCGTCGTTGATCGTCGCGGGCGAATGATCGGGCCGATTTGCTGGCGCAGCGAAGACGAACATGCGGCAGCCGAGAAAGAACAACGATGTATAAACGCTGACGCCGAGCAGCTGAGCCAAATACGGGTTGACGGTCGACCACGTCACGGCGGCCGAAACAATCCCGGCGTTCGTGAGATAGGCGGCTCCAGCCACCAACAGATATTTGGGCAGGTCATTGGCGAAGGCGCGCTCGCTTTTGAACGTCCACAGCCGATTAAGCGAAAAACTGACGGCAAGGCCGATCAAATAGCCGAAGAAATTGGCGGCCACGGGTCCAGAACGCCAGAAGTACATGAGCGCATAGATCGCGGCCACGCCGATCAACGTGTTGAGGAGGCCGACGGCGGCGAAGCGCAGGGCCTGGCCGAGCAGATCCCTCATGTCGGACGCCATGCGCTCATCCGATATTGAGCGCCCAGGCCGAGCCATCCGAGGTAGGGTTCAATCGGCCTGAGCGCTTTCAAAACGGAGGGAAAGAACAGCCGGTAGTCCACGCGCGCATCGTTCCAGCCGGCCGCCAAGGCGCGCTTGCGCATCGTGCGCCCGCGAATGAGATGGGCGTTGACGTCGAAAGGACAGGTGTTGACCGCGTGCACCGTGAGCGGGTTCAGCGGATTATGCTCAAAGATGGCCAACAGGCCGCCCGGCCGGGTCACGCGACGCAATTCCGCGAGCCACTTGTGATGCTGGTCATGGACGATGTGGTGGAACACGCAGGCGGAAAACACAACGTCCTGACTTTGCGAAGGAAGCGGAATTTCATCGTCAATGAGAAGATACGTCTCGTCTCCGGGATGGCGGGCTTTGGCGATCTCGATGCTGCGCGCCGAGACATCGCCGCAAGTCAAGGCGCATCCATTGAAGTACTTGCGAAAGAAGGGGACCGAATTGCCGATGCCGCTGCCAAAATCAAGCACCCGGCGGGCGTCGCGCCCGCGCTCGCTCACCAGCGCCGCCAGATCGGCGATCTTATATTCGGCAAAAAAGTCGGGCTCCTCGCCGGTTATGGCGATATTGGCGCGATGTTGAGCGAGATAGTCGTCCGCGACGGCGTCGAATTCTGCGCCTTGCGTGGGATCGCTGAGGGCGGGCTGGGAATGGGAACAACTCATTTCAACGCTTCGTTTGTTGCGGGTTCAGGCTTGGGTTTGTTTCCCAGAGGATATGATGTCTTGCATGATGAAGATCGGGCGTCGCTTGGGATGCTCGCCGATAACCCCGATGACAATGGGTTGCACGCTGCTTGTAGGCGGAACGGCAAGCGCAAGCGATGTCATTCCAACTACGCTCGGCCTCGTAAATTAATTGATAATAGGCTTGTCAGCCGAAAGCCGCCAACCGCGACCAAGCGGGCGCCGGAAAAGCCGCGACCCCGTTTGATAGAGCATGGCCAATCCTCCGGCGCCAACGCTCGCGCGGCCCGCTTAGAGTCGGATCGAGATTGCGGGCCACGATCAAGAGGAGACCAACGGGTTACGCCGTTAGCAGAAAATTCCGCTTGGGGACGATCGCATTTTGGGAGCGCAGGACGCCTCAAGCCGTACAGCCTTGATTTGCCTTGCCGCGTTTTTTCCCCTATCGCCGTGCGGACCATTGCCGTGCTTGCTCCTCAGCCCCTGTCGCCGCGTCGGCGGCGCTCTCCTGCGAGGAACTGAGGACAAGTCTTAATTTCGAAGGACGGATAGCGCCGTAAGATGCCAAAATTCAGGCTTCCCGCTTTCCCGGCTTGGCTCAGGGGACTCGTCAGCTCGCCCAACGTGCGGCTCATTGGGCGTCTCCTGTCCGATCAAGGCGTCAAGCATTGGAAGGGCTACGTTTTCGCCACGGCGATGACGTTCGTGGTCGCGGCCACCACGACGATGTCGGCGTGGATCATGAAGGACGTCGTCAACGACATTTTCGTCGCCAAGAAGCTCGCCGCCGTGTGGGCCCTCGGCGGCGCGATCGTGGCGATCTATGCGGTCAAGGGCTTTTCCACCTATGGCCAGACGGTGGTGTTGGCGCGCGTCGCCAACAATATCGTCGCCGATCTGCAGAGCCGCATCTTCGACAAGATGCTGTCGATGAGCCTCGCCTTCTACAACGCGCGCCATTCGACCGAGTTCATCGCGCGCCAAGCCTTCGTCTCGCAAGCGGCGAGCGGCACGCTCAACTTGCTGATCAACGGGCTGGCGCGCGACGCGCTCACGTTGATCGGCCTCTGCTCGGTGATGATCGCGCAGGATCCGCTGATGTCGGCGCTGGCGCTGATCGTCACACCGGGCATCGTCGTCGGAATCCGCGAGTTGGGCGGGCGCGTGAAAACGGTGATGCTCAACGAGTTCTACGGCTTCGCCACCATCCTGCAATCGTTGCAGGAGACGGCCTTGGGCATCCGCGTCGTCAAGGCGTTCACGCTCGAGCCCTTCATGCGCGAACGCCAGCGCGCGGCGATCGCCAGCTTCGAGCGCGCGGCCAACAAATTGTCGACGGTAGGCGCGCGCTCGAGCCCGCTGACCGAGACGCTCGCCGGCGTGGCGATCGCCATCGTCGTCGTATACAGCGGCCTGCGCTCCATCAATTCGGGACAGCCGCCGGGCAATTTGTTCGCCTTCATCACCGCGCTGATGCTGGCGTTCGAGCCCGCCAAGCGGCTGGCGCGGATGCATATCGACCTGACCTCGTCGCTGCTCGGCGTCGAAATGCTCTATAATTTCCTGGACGAGCCCTCGCATGAGCGCGAGCGCGGCGACGAACCCGAGC
This sequence comes from uncultured Alphaproteobacteria bacterium, assembly GCA_963842835.1. GTDB lineage: Bacteria > Pseudomonadota > Alphaproteobacteria > Rhizobiales > Beijerinckiaceae > Roseiarcus. The sequence continues at coordinate 162,125 of CAWJIB010000009.1, forward strand.
TTCACGTGAGCGAGGGTCGGATCGAATTCCGCGACGTTCATTTCGCCTACCGGGCCGGCGAGCCCGTCCTGCGCGGCCTCGACCTCGTCGCCGAGCCGGGCCAGACGACCGCGCTCGTCGGCCGCTCCGGCGGCGGCAAGACGACGGCGATGAACATGATTCTGCGCTTCTACGAGCCCGAATCGGGCGCCCTGTTCGTCGACGGGCAGGACATCGGCAGGGTCTCGCGCGCCTCGCTACGCCGACAGATCGCCTATGTCGGCCAGGAGACCTTCCTGTTCAAGGGCTCGGTGGGCGAGAACATCGCCATGGGCCGGCCCGGCGCGACTCAAGAAGAGATCGTCGAGGCCGCGAGGGCCGCCCATGCGCACGACTTCATCCTCGGTTTCGAGTACGGCTACGACAGCCCATGCGGCGAGCACGGCATGCAGCTTTCCGGCGGCCAGCGCCAGCGCATCGCCATCGCGCGCGCGTTCTTGAAAGACGCCTCGATCATCCTGTTGGACGAGGCGACCTCCGCGCTTGATTCGGAGTCCGAGCGCGCGGTGCAGGAGGCGCTGAAGACTCTCTGCGCCGGCCGCACGACAGTGGTCATCGCCCACCGTCTCAGCACCATCGTCAACGCCGACAAGATTTGCGTGATCGAGGGCGGATTGGTGCGGGAAGCCGGCCGCCACGAGGAGTTGATGGCCAATCGCGGCGTGTATTTTCATCTCCATAAAACACAGTTCGATCACGAACTCGTCCTCGCGCCGGAGCCCTACGCGTAGGAAATCCCGGCGCTGACCGATTGCCCCGCCGAGTCCGTCATCGCGCTTCTTCCTTTGGCGCGCGCTTCTCATCGATCGCGGCGAGCCCGCGCAGCGCTTCGGGCACGGCCTGCGCAAGGCTCGCGTCCGCCGCGAGCGTGACGACGTCGTCTTCGCTCGTGGGCGGCTCCAGCGCGGCGAACTGGCTGTCGACCAGCGAAGCCGGCATGTAATGGCCCTGCCGCTCGGCGACGCGGCGGAGCATCAAGGGCTTGTCGCCTTCGAGAAACACGAAACGCAGCTCGGGGCCCACGAGCGCGCGCAGCCGGTCGCGATAAGCGCGCCGCAGCGCCGAACAGGCCATGACGGCGCCTTCGGGATGCGCATGGGCGTCGGCGAGCCTCGCGCCGATCCGCTCGAGCCACGGCGCCCGGTCGGCATCGCTCAAGGCGATCCCGGCGCTCATTTTGGCGCGCGCTTCTTGCGAATGGAATTCGTCGCCGTCGAAGAAGGGCAGGCCGCGCGCTTGCGCCAGCGCCCGGCCGAACGTGGTCTTGCCGCATCCGGCGACGCCCATCACGATGACGGCGAAGCGCGTTTCAGATCGAGGCCGTGATGCCGCCGTCGACATAGAGGATGTGTCCGTTGACGAAGCTGGACGCGTCGGAGGCGAGGAATACCGCGGCGCCGACGAGTTCGTCGACTTCCCCCCAGCGTCCGAGCGGTGTCCGCCCGGTGAGCCAGGAGGAAAACTTCTCGTCCTCGACCAGCGCCCGATTGAGTTCGGTGCGGAAGTAGCCGGGCCCCAGACCGTTGACGCGGATCCCGTATTTGCCCCAGTCGATCGCCATGCCCTTGGTGAGCATCTTCACCGCCCCTTTCGAGGCGGCGTAGGGTGCGATGCCCGGGCGTCCCAGCTCGCTCTGCACCGAGCAGATGTTGACGATGCGCCCGCGCTTGCGGGGAATCATCGCCTGCGCCACCGCCTGACCGACGAAGAACACGCTGTCGAGATTGGCGCGCATCAGCTCCCGCCAGGTCTCTTCGGCGTAGTCCTCCAGCGGCGCGCGGCGCTGAATGCCGGCGTTGTTGACGAGAATGTCGATCGGACCGATTTCCTCTTCGATCCGCGCGACGCCGGCGCGAACCTCAGCGCTATCCGTCACGTCGAACGGGACGCCGTGCGCGTTGCCGCCGGCGGCGACAATTCTCGCCACGACCGCCTCGATCTTATCCGGCGTACGGCCGTTGACGACGACCTTGGCGCCGGCGCCCGCGAGACCGCCGGCGATCGCGGCGCCGATGCCCGCCGAAGATCCCGTGACCAGCGCGACGCGATCCTCGAGGCCGAAAAGGCGTTCAATCAGGCTCATCGGGCCTCGTCTCCCCTCTGGCGCGCCGGCCCCTCGGCAGGGTCCGAACGCAGGCGATCGCGCCGCGATTCGGCGCCGGCTTCGCTATTGAGCCGGTTTTCGCGCCGAGGCAATTTTTTTCACCCCCGAGAGCCTGTCAAGGATCGCCCCGCCGACCGCCGTCGCAGGCCGCGCGCCGGCGGGCCTCGAAACGACCCCGCTCGGTTGACTTCGCCGGTTGACTTGGCCTCGCGCCTTTCTACTGTGCGCGGCTCACGCGGCCTTTTCGAGCCGAAATCGGTAAAGGGAAGAATTTGATGTCGCAAGCAGCCCTGCGCGAGGCCGCCGAGGTGTCGAAGGCGTGGCCTTTCGAGGAAGCGCGCAAGCTGATCGTCCGCGTCAAGCGCACGGGTCAGCGGCAAGTGCTGTTCGAGACCGGATACGGCCCTTCCGGCCTGCCGCACATCGGCACGTTCGGCGAAGTCGCGCGCACGACCATGGTGCGCCACGCCTTTCGCGTCCTCACCGGCGACGAGATCGAGACTCGCCTCCTGGCCTTCTCCGACGACATGGACGGACTGCGCAAGACGCCCGACAACATCCCCAACCGCGCGATGGTCGAGGCGCATCTAGGCAAGCCGCTGACCGAGGTTCCCGACCCGTTCGGCCAATACGACAGTTTCGCCGCGCACAACAACGCGCGGCTGCGCCGCTTCCTCGACGGCTTCGGCTTCGACTACGAATTCGCCTCCTCTACCGAATATTACAAGTCCGGGCGCTTCGACGCCGCGCTACTGCATATGCTCCGGCGCTTCGAAGCGGTGCAGGAGATCATGCTGCCGAGCTTGCGCGAGGAGCGCGCGGCGACCTATTCGCCGTTTCTGCCGATCCATCCGCGCACGCGCGTCGTCATGCAGGCGCCGCTGACTGGGATCAACGTCGAGGCGGGGACGATCCGCTGGCGCGATCCGCAAACGCAAGAAGAATTCGAGACGCCGGTGACCGGCGGCCACTGCAAGCTGCAGTGGAAGCCGGATTGGGCCATGCGCTGGTATGCGCTCGGCGTCGATTACGAGATGGCCGGCAAGGATCTCATCGATTCGGTCAAGCTCTCCTCGCAGATCGCGCGCGCGCTCGGCGCGGAGCCGCCCGCCGGCTTCAACTACGAATTGTTCCTCGACGAAAAGGGGCAGAAGATCTCCAAGTCCAGGGGCAACGGCCTCACCATCGACGAATGGCTGACCTACGCCAGCCCGGAGAGCCTGTCGCTGTTCATGTTCCAGAAGCCGACGGCGGCCAAGCGGCTCTATTTCGACGTCATCCCGCGCACCGTCGACGATTACCTCGGCTTTCTCGACGCCTATCCCCGCCAGGAATGGAAGGAGCGGCTCGGCAATCCCGTCTGGCACGTCCATTCCGGCGCGCCGCCGGCGCCCGAGAAGCTCGCCCATGGGCCCGAGGCGCAGACCTCGGTCTCCTTCGCCATGCTGCTCAATCTCGCCGCCGTCGCCAATAGCGACAACCCGGCGGTGCTATGGGGCTTCCTGCGCCGCTACGCGCCCTCGGCGACGCCGGAGAACCATCCGCGGCTCGACAAGCTCGTCCATTACGCCGTCGCCTACTTCAGAGATTTCGTCGCGCCGAAGAAGCGCTACCGCCCGGCGGACGAAGTCGAGCGCGCCGCGCTCGCTTCCGTTTCGGCCAAGCTCGCCGAGCTCTCCCCCGAGGCGAGCGCCGAGGACATCCAGCACGCGCTCTACGACATCGCGCGGCCGATCCCGCGCTATCAGGACCTCGGCGCCAAGGGGGCGACGCCCGAACGCCCCGGCGTCTCCAACGAGTTCTTCAACATGATCTACGCGGTGCTGCTGGGCGAGGAGCGCGGGCCCCGCCTCGGCTCGTTCATCGCGCTCTACGGCGTCGAGGAGACGCGCGCGCTGATCGCCAAGGCGCTGGCGGGGGAGTTGGGAGCGGCGGCGTAGGGGCGCGGCGGGCGATTTTCCGCTATGATGCGACAGGTCCGGCCGGTGCCGGGGCCGCCTAGCCTGGAGGCTAAGCGATGCTGTTTCGTCAATTGTTCGACGCGACGTCTGGCACCTACAGCTATCTCCTCGCGAGCCGTCGCGGCGGCGAGGCGCTGATCATCGATCCGGTCCTCGAAAAGGTCGATCGTTACGTCGCCTTGCTGAACGATCTCGACCTGCGTCTGGTCAAGGCGATCGACACCCATTTGCATGCCGATCATGTGACGGGTCTCGGCGCATTGCGCGACCGCACGCGTTGCATCACGGTGATGGGCGAGACGACGACCGCCGACGTCGTCTCGATGCGCGTCGGCGAGGGCGACGTCATCGAAATCGACGGCGTCAGCCTCGACGTGCTCTACACGCCCGGCCACACCGACAACTCCTACAGCTTCGTCATGCCCGACCGCGTCTTTTCCGGCGACACCCTGCTGATTCGCGGCACCGGGCGCACCGATTTTCAGAACGGCGACGCCCGCGCGCAATATGATTCGATCTTCGGCAAGCTTCTCAGGCTGCCCGAGGAAACGCTGCTCTATCCCGCGCACGACTACAAGGGCGACACGGTTTCGACGATCGGCGAGGAGCGCGCGCGCAATCCACGGCTGCAGGTGCGCTCGATCGACGAATATGTCGAGCTGATGAGCAATCTGAAACTGCCAAACCCGAAGATGATGGACGTCGCCGTGCCGGCCAACCGCCATATCGGCAAGCCGCAGGAGGGCGGCGATCACATCGGCCTTACGCCGGGGGACGCCCGCTCGACGCTCACCGGCGGGCGGGCGCTACTGGTCGATCTGCGCGAGGCCTCGGAGCGGGCGCGCCGGGGAATCATCGAGTCCTCGGTGCACTCGCCCTATCGGGAACTCGCCGATGCGCTGGCGAACGGCGGCCTCCTCGCCACGCTCGCGCATGCGACCGGCAAGCGCCTAGTGTTCATTTGCGCCTATGGCGAGCGCTCGGCGATGGCCGTGGAGGCCGCGCGCGCCGCCGGCTTCGCCGACGCCGTCCACGTCGTCGGCGGCTTCAACGCCTGGCGTCAAGCGGCGGAACGAACGGCCTGACGGCGAGGCGCCGACGTGGCCGCCCGCCGCGTCTTCTCGAACGCCTCGAAGCGCTCGCGAACCGCCGCCTCCGTCCCCCTCAACCCCCAACCGACTTGCAGCTTTTCGTCTTGCGATTGACGATGATGTCCGCCATCCAGGAGCGCGGGCTGCAAAAGGCCGTCGCGCCGCTGAAGCGGCAGTCGTCGTTCTTCCCCGTCGGATCGCCGAACTGAACGAAGAGAGTGTCCGCGTCGCCGACGATGCGGATCGTGCAATGCTGCGATTCTTCGGTCATCGGGTCATCCTCGTCCTTGGCCTTCAGCAAGACGCCGGCGTCGGTGGGGACCCGGCTGAAGTCTTGCAGAGAGTAGAAGCATCCTTGCCGCCCCTCGTTGGTCGAGGACTCGCTTAGCCCGGCGTCGAGCGCTTTCACCGCGCCTTTCGCCAGTTCGAGCTTCAGCGAATGCGCGTAAGTCCAGCCGTCCTTGTCCCGTTTCTTCGTCGAACAGCGGAACTGGTCGCTGACGGCGGCGAGCGTGTCTCGGCTTTCCGCCAGCGCGAAGGCGAGCGGCGAGCCGCCGTCGGGTCTGCGCCATTCGCCCGTCCAATGGCCGCCCTCCATTTTGCCCTGAAGCCGGCCCGTTTTCTTGGAGTCGACCGTCTCGTCGAGTTGGAAATCCCCGGTCGCGTCAATCTGCCCGCTCAGGCGCAGCTCCTTGCCAATGTCGAGATAGAGATACCAGCCCGTCAGCGCGTTCCCGTCCCGATTGACCATCGCCATGACGGCGGACTTGCCGATCTGGCCGAAGAGATAGAGGGGATGAGCCGAGAGCGTCGCCGGAAACAGCGAAGCCACGACAAAGGCGAGAACCGCTGGAAGTTTCATGGGGAGCTCGTCGCGCAGAAACGGGGCATCCGGGTCTTACGGACTGGCTTATAGCGACGTCCGCCGAATGCGGGCGCCTTGAAGACAAAATTGTCGCTTCCGACGGTTCTTGGCGCCTCCGGGTCGTCGGCATGAGAACGCCGAGTGAGAACGCCGAGTTGATAGATTCTCCGTCGTGATCCATTCTCCACGTCCAACGCCGAGCCGGGAGCCGATCATGAGCGCTCTGAATCGCGTCGCCGTCGTTCAAGCGTCCTCGGTCCCGTTCCAGGCCGAGCCGGCCGTCGACAAGGCCGTTCAATTCATCGTGAAAGCCGGCGCTGAGGGGGCGAAGCTGGCGCTTTTTCCAGAAGCCTTCATCGGCGGTTATCCCAAGGGGTGCACGTTCGCAACGCCGGTGGGAACGCGCTTGCCCGGCTCGCGCGACAGTTTCCTCAGCTATTTTCGCGGCGCGATCGACGTTCCCGGCGTCGAAACGTCCCGCATCGCGCAAGCCGCGTCGGAGGCGGGCGTGTTCGTCGTGATCGGCGTTATCGAGCGCGGCGGCGCCACGCTCTATTGCACCGCGCTGTTTTTCGATCCGAAAAGCGGCCTCGTCGCCAAGCACCGCAAGTTGATGCCCACCGCCGCCGAACGTCTGATCTGGGGATTCGGCGACGGCTCGACGCTGACCGCCGTCGATTCCGCCGTCGGCCGCGTCGGCGCAGTGATCTGCTGGGAAAACTATATGCCGATGCTGCGCATGGCGATGTACGCCAAGGGCGTGCAGATTTATTGCGCGCCGACGGCGGACGACCGCGACTCCTGGGTCGCGACCATGCGCCATATCGCGCTCGAGGGGCGCTGCTTCGTCCTCAGCGCCTGCCAGCACATCCGCCGTGACGCCTATCCCGACGATTACGAGTGCGTCCTCGGCAATGCGCCCGATACGGTTCTGATGCGCGGCGGCAGCCTCATCGTCAGCCCGCTCGGCGAGCTCATCGCCGGTCCGAACTACCAAGGCGAAACCATCCTCTACGCCGACGTCGATCTCGACGACATCGTGCGCGGCAAATACGACTTTGACGTCGTGGGGCACTATGCCCGGCCGGACGTCTTCAGGCTGGACGTCGACACGGCCGAAAAGCGCGCGGTCGCGTCGTCGTAATCGCGTCAGCCGACGTCCGGCTCGCCGCATCGCGCCAACACGGCGGCGCGGGCGGCGTCGCGCAGCCGCAGGACCGATGGAAAATCCTGCCCGCTCGGTTGGATCGGCTCGGCGATTTCGACATGGATCGCAGCCCATCGCGGGAACCACTGATCGCTGCGCAGCATCGAGCGCGTTCCCCGAATGGCGCCGGGAATGACGGCGAGCCCGGTCTCGGCCGCCGTCTTGAACGCGCCGAGATGAAAGGCGCAAAGCCCTGGCTGGCGCGTGAATCCTCCTTCGGGGAAGGATACCAGGACGCCGCCCCGCCGGGCGGCGCCCGTGACCGTCTCGGCGTCCGCCAAGCTGCCCATGACATCGTAGCGCTCGACGAACAACGCGCCCAGACGCGGCAGCGCCGTTCCCGCGACGAACTGGGCGGCGAGCTCCTTCTTGACGACAAAGATCGGCTCGCGAGGCAAGACCGCGGCGAGGACCAGGGCGTCCGCGTAGCTCGAATGGTTGAAGACGAGCATGGCGTTTGCGGCGGCCAAACGCTCGCCGCCGGCGACCGAGACCGGAACTCCCATCGCGGCGAGCGCCGTGCGCGCCACCGCGCGCACCGCGCGCCATCGCCAGTCGAGCCGCGGCAGGATCATCACCGCGACCCAACCGACGAGAAAGCCGGTCGCCAGCACCGTCCACCACCATGCCGCGTAAAGGTTCTCGGCGAGCGACCGCCCCCAGCGGCGAAGCGTGGGGCCGAGGCCGGCGAGCTGCAGCCTCAGCATCTGCCGCCACACCGGCGCCCTCGGGGGCGCCCCCACGCGGCCGGTCTCGTAAAGGGCCTTGGCGGCGCTGCGCCGGACCTTGCCGCTCGACGTCTTCGGCACCGAACGCGGCGGCGCCAGCACGATCGCATCCGGCGCGACGCCAAACCGATCGGCCGAGACTTCGCGGACGCTGGCGCGCAACGCCTCGCGCGCCGCCGCCTTGGTTACCCGCGTCTCCGCCACAGCGATCAGCTGCTCCGTGCCGAGCGCGGGGTCGGTCACGCCGAAGACCGCCACCCCTCCCTTGCGGATTCCCGGAATCTCGGCGATGGCCTCCTCCACTTCCTGCGGATAGATGTGGCGCCCGCCGCGGATGATGATGTCCTTTATGCGGCCGGTGATGAACACGTCGCCATTGGCCATGTAGGCGCGGTCGCCGCTGTCCAGCCATCCCTCGTGGAACAGCGCCTTGGTCTTGGCCTCGTTGCGGAAATATCCTGAAGTCGCCGACGGGCCGCGGAACTCGAGCCGGCCTTCGCGCCGCTCGCCGACCTCCCGTCCGGCTTCATCGACGATGCGGATTTCGTGGCCCGCCAGGGGCCGCCCGCAGGCGACGACCTCCAGCGGCCTGGGGTCGTCGGGCCTAGCCGGCCTCGCCACGCCGTCGCGGCTTAGCGCCTCGCGATCGACCCGATCGACGATCGGGCCGCGTCCCACGGGCGGAAACGCCAGGCCCACGGCGTCCTCGGCGAGCCCATAGACCGGCGCCATCGCTTCCCTGCGAAAGCCGTAGCGGCCGAACCGATCGATGAATCGGCGCAACGTGTGGACGCTGACCGGTTCGGCGCCGTTCGCCACCATGCGCAGCGAGCTCAGGTCGAGGCCCTGCAGCTGCGCGTCGTCGATCTTGTCGAGGCAGAGCTCGAAGGCGAAATTGGGCGCCGCCGAAAGCGTGGCGCGGCAGCGATGAATGGCCCAAAGCCAGCTCTGAGGGCGCGCCAGGAAACTGAGCGGCGACATCACATAGAGCGGCGCGCCAAAATAAAGGCAGCCCAGCCACGCCCCGATCAGTCCCATGTCGTGATAGAGCGGCAGCCAGCTCACGAACACGTCGCGCGAGCTCGCCTCCATGGCGGCGCCCATCGCCCGGATGTTGGCCAGCAGGTTCGCATGGCTGAGGACGACGCCCTTGGGATCGCCGGTGCTGCCCGACGTGTACTGAATGAGCGCCGTCGCCGAGGCGTCGATCTTCGGCGCCGGGAATTCGGCGCCGTCCGACCTCAGCGCCGCCGGACTCTCGACCGCGTGCAACGTCTCCACCTGGGCGCGCAGCAGGCGGCCGACGCGCAGACCCTCGGGGACGGTCACCAGCATGCTCGCGCCGGCGTTGCGCAGAATCCCGGCCTGTCGGCGCAGATGATCCTCGATTTGGGACATCCTCGTGGGCGGATAGATGGGAACCGGAACCCCGCCTGCGAACAGAACCCCGAAGAAGGTCACGAAGAAATCGAGGCTCGTCGGCAGCATCAACGCGATGCGGTCGCCCGGCATGATGTCGCGCGCGATGAGGCCGGCCGCGGCGCGCCGGGCCGCGTCGGCAAGGTCGCCGTAGGTCAAGCGATCAGGCTCCGCCGCGTCGTCCCGCAGCAAGCTCAAATGGACGCGATCGCGATGCGTCGCGGCGTGCCAGTCGAGGGCCTGCGTGAGGGTGGCGGCCTCGGAAGCGGGCGGAACCGTCGCAAGCGGGCGCGCGGGCTCTTGAATATGGGCCGTCCCCTGAGGGGGGAGCCCGTGCTCGAGGGCGCGAAGCACGTCGCCGACCGTCTCCGCTTCGGCCATAGCGTCGATCGGAAGCCGGACCCCAAAGGCGCGCTCGATGCGCAGGATCAGTTCCGTGCGGCCGAGGCTGTCGATCCCGAGGTCGCGATCGAGCCGGCTGGACAGCGCAACGTCGACAGGGAACGCCTGCTGCGCGCGGAGCTCCTGGACCAGCGCGCGGACGATCTCGACGAGCTCGCGGCCTCGCGCGAGCTCGTCGGCGGACTGGTGATCGCTCACAGGCGAGGAGGCGGCCATGGTCTCAAACTAACGGCGCCGACGCGCGGCGCCTTGACCCGGATCATGCCGCTCGGCGGATGGACCGGCGCCCCTTGCGCAGTGGCGATTTTCGTTACGCCGTGCGAACATGGTCTCGCCGCATCGGGGCGGAATGGCCGACAGGGAGAGAAACATGATCCGGGTCGTTGCGATCATCACCGCCAAACCTGGGCGCCGGGAGGACGTCCTGGCCGCTTTTCGCGAGATCGTCCCGGCCGTGCGCGCGGAGCCGGGCTGCCTCGAATATGGGCCCGCCGTCGATGCGGAGGGGTTCGGATCCTTCCAGGCGAAGATGGGGCCCGATGTCTTCGTCGTCCTCGAGAGCTGGGAGAACGCGCAGGCGCTCAAAGCCCATGCCGCCGCCCCGCACATGGCCGCCTATGGCGCGAAAACGAAAGACCTCATCGCCAGCCGGGCTATTCATATTCTGTCGCCGGCCTGACGCGAATTGCGGGGACGTCGCCGTCATTCCCGATTGAAGCAGCCCCCGCAGCGCCGGGCGAAGGGGCGCCCCTCACGGTTCCGACGCGTCCGGGTGCGCGAGATCGACGCAGTTGCGCCGGCCGGAGGCGATACAGCTCTGGATCTCGCTGTGGCGCTCGAGCGCTTTGAACAGCCAGAAAGCGCTGATCGCCAGCGCGACGACGAAGACCAGAGCGACGATATTGGCGAAGTCGCGATTGTCGTCTTGCCCAGGCCCGGCCGGCTTCGGCGGCCTGCGGTCCTCGCTCGGCGGCGGCGGATTCGAACCTGTCACGATCGACCCCGGGCCCGCGCGGGACGTCCTACCCCTTCGCCTTCTGCATGAACGCGATGAACGCCGCGCGCGCTTCGGGCGATCGCAAGCGGTCGTAGAACACCCGCAGTTCCTCGTCCATGCGCTGGAGAAGCGCGCTCGGATCGCCGCGCAGCAGGCGGCGGGTCGCGAGCAGCGCTTCGCGCGGCTTGGCGGCGAGCGCCTGCGCCTTGCCCAGCGCGTGGGCGTAAAGCGCGGCAGGCTCGACGATCGCATTGACGAGGCCGAAGTCGCGCGCGGCCTCGGCGTCGAAGGGTTCGGCGAGCAGCAGATATTCGGCCGCTTTGGCCGCGCCGAAGCGCTGCGGCGCGAGCAGCGACGATCCCGCCTCCGGCACAAGGCCGAGATTGACGAACGGCATGGAGAAGCGCGCGCTCGGCGCGGCGTAGACGAGATCGCAATGGAAGCAGAGCGTCGTGCCGATGCCCACGGCGGGCCCTTCGATCGCGGCGACGAGCGGTTTGTCGAAGGTCGCCAGCGTGCGGATGAACCGCGAGCCCGCCCCTTCCGTATTCGACGCCGAAGCCTGCATCGCCGCGGCGAGAAAATCGCCGATGTCGTTGCCCGCGGTGAAGACGCCTTGCGACCCCGTCAGCACGAGCGCGCCGACCTCGGCGTCCCCGCTCGCCTCGAGAAAAGCGGCGATCAATCGCTCGTACATCGCGCTGGTCAGCGCGTTCTTCTTCTCGGGCCGCGCCAGCGTCACCAGGGAAACCGCGCCCTTGCGTCGGATCTGAACGAACTCGCTCATGCCGTCTCCCCCAATATGGATTCGTAAGGCTCGAGCGCGCCGGCGCCGGAGAGGACCGACCGCGCCAGGCCCGGCGCCGCCGTCGCCAGTTTTTCCGCGAAGAAGCGCGCGAGGCCGATGCGCCCGCGCTGCGTTTCGTCGCCGCGCGCCGCCTGGTCCTGCGCGGCGAGCCCAGCCTTGGCCAGACACGCTCCGCCGAGCGCGAGGCCGAACAATCTGAGATAGGCCGAGGCGCCGCTAAGGGCCGATGCGGGATCGGCGCCCAGCGCTTCGCGCATATAGGCCGTCGCCTGTTCGAGCGCGCCGATCGCCTCGCTTAAGATTTCGGCGCTCGCGCCGAAGCCGGCTTCGCCGCGCTCGGCGACCGCGGCGAGGACCGCGCGCATCCCCGCGATTTCGCGCGCCGCGACCGCGCCGCCCGAGAGCGGCAATTTACGCTGCACGAGATCGATCGCTTGGACGCCGTTGGCGCCTTCGTAGATTGCGGCGATGCGCGAATCGCGCATGTGCTGCGCGGCGCCCGTTTCCTCGATATAGCCCATGCCGCCGTGCACCTGCACGCCGAGCGAGGCGACCTCGTCGCCAATGTCGGTCGAGAACGCCTTGGCGACCGGCGTCAACAGCGCGGCGCGCTCGCCCGCCACGGCGCGCTCTTCCGCGCTCGGCGCATGAAACGAGCGGTCGATCGCCACCGCCGTCAAGTGACAAATTCCGCGCGCCGCCTGGACCAGCGCCTTCATCGTCATCAGCATGCGATGGACATCCGGATGCTCGACGATCGGGCTCATGCCGGCGCCGCCTTTCAGGCTCCGCCCCTGCCGGCGCTCGCGCGCATAGGTGAGCGCGCGCTGGAACGCCCGCTCGCCGATCGCGACGCCCTGCATGGCGACGCCGAGCCGCGCGCTGTTCATCATCACGAACATCGCCGCCAGGCCGCGATTCTCCTCGCCGACCAGCTGCGCCGTCGCCCCGCCCGCGTCGCCATAGATCATGACGCAGGTCGGCGAGGCGTGAATCCCCAGCTTGTGCTCGATGCTCGCGCAGCGGACGTCGTTGCGGCCCCCTAGCGAACCGTCGGGCTCGACGAGAAATTTTGGCACGAGAAACAACGATAGGCCGCGCGTTCCCTGGGGCGCGTCGGGCAGGCGCGCGAGCACGAGATGGACGATGTTATCGGCCATGTCGTGTTCGCCGTAGGTGATGAAAATCTTCTGGCCGAAAACGCGGTAGGTTCCATCGGCCGCGCGTTCCGCGCGGGTCTTTACGGCGTTGAGGTCGGATCCGGCCTGCGGCTCCGTGAGGTTCATCGTGCCCGTCCATTCGCCGCTGACCAATCGCCTGAGATAGGTCGCACGCAGCGCCTCGCCGCCATAGGCGTTGAGCGCGCCGATCGCGCCTTCGCTGAGCAGCGGGCAAAGCGCGAAGCCCATCGAGGCGCCGCTCCAGATTTCGCCGCAGGCGAAACTGACCGAATGCGGCAACCCCATGCCGCCGTATTCGGGCGAGCCGGTGACGCCTGCCCAGCCCGCCGCCGCCCATTGCCGATAGGCCTCACGAAATCCCGGCGGCGTGAACACCGCGCCATTCTCGCAGCGCGCGCCGACCTCATCGCCCACGCGATCGAGCGGCGCGATCACTTCGGTGGCGAAACGCCCGGCCTCGGAGATCACCGAGGCGGCCGTCTCGGCGTCGAGGTCGCCGAATAGGCCGGATTCGATCGCTTCGTCGAGTCCGGCGACATGTTTGAGCGAATAGAGGATGTCGGCGACCGGCGATCGATAGGACATGGCGCTCCTCAAATGCGGGCGTGACCAATTCTTTGCGTCGCGCGCCGCTTGTCGGCTAGCTTGTCGCGCCGAAAGGCCCCCGGCAAGTGGGAAGAACGTTTACTTATAAACCAAATGCCGCGCAAGGCGGCGAGGCGCGCCATGCCATCGAGCCACCGTCGAAAAACCCACATCGCGCCGGCCGACGCCGAGAGCATCGCTGCGGCCGCCGCGTGCCTGCGTGCGGGCGGTCTCGTCGCGATCCCGACCGAAACGGTCTATGGCCTGGCGGCCGATGCGACCTCGGATACGGCGGTCGCGGCCATTTACGCCGCCAAGGGACGGCCGGTCTTCAATCCGTTGATCGCCCATGTCGTGGATCAGGCGAGCGCCGAGCGCGAAGCGGTCTTCGACGACAATGCGAAAAAACTGGCGCGGGCGTTCTGGCCGGGTCCGCTGACGATCGTGGCGCCCGTCTCCCCGACATGCCGGGTCAGTCTCCTCGCGCGCGCCGGCCTCGACAGCCTCGCGCTGCGCGCGCCCGCGCATCCGGTCGCGCGCGCGCTGATCGAGGCGGCCGGCGTTCCGCTCGCCGCGCCTTCGGCCAACCGCTCGGGGCGCGTCAGCCCGACGCGGGCCGAGCACGTCGTCGCCGATCTCGACGGGCGAATCGACTGGATCCTCGACGCCGGCCCGACAGCCCTGGGGCTGGAGTCGACAATTCTTGCCTGCCTCGGCGGACCGCCGCGTCTCTTGCGCCCCGGCGCGATCGAGAGAGAGAATAGAGGCCGAATTGGGCTTCGCGCTCGCGAGCGAGGCCTCGGCGGGCGGCGGGGAAACCCCGATTGCGCCGGGACTGCTGAAGTCGCATTACGCGCCCCGCGCGACGCTTCGCCTTGCGGCGCGCGAAGCGACGCGCGAGGAAGCAGCGCTCGATTTCGGCGGCGCCCTCGCCTCGAGCGCGGCCGGGATTCGGCTCGATCTGTCGCCGACCGGCGATCTCGACGAGGCGGCCGCCAACCTGTTCGCTTACCTGCGCGCGCTCGACGCGGCGGGCGCGCCGACCATCGCCGTCGCGCCGATCCCGGAACGCGGTCTGGGCGCGGCGATCAACGACCGCTTGCGCCGCGCCGCGGCGCCGCGCGAGGACCGGCCGTAATCGCCGGGCTCGCGCGGCCTTTCGCCGCGGCGCTGCGGAAAACGCGCGCTATTTCGCACATTCGACTTGCGCATTTGCACAGGCTCGGAGAATCTGCCTCGGCGCCCGGCGCGACCGACGGACTCCTAGAGATGAACTCCGCCTTGGACTGGGACGAATTTCGGTTGGTCAAGGCCATCGCCGACGCCCGTTCGCTGGTCGGGGCGGCCGAGGCGCTCGGCCTGAACCACTCGACGATTTTCCGCCGGCTCGCCGCCATCGAAAGCGCGATCGGCGCGCGTTTGTTCGAGCGCTCGCGCGCCGGCTATCAGCCGACCCCCGCGGGTGAGGAAATGATCGGGCTGGCGACCGCGATGGCCAATTCGATCAACGAGTTCGAGCGTCGCGTCGCCGGACGCGACGCGAAGCCGACCGGAGAACTGCGGGTCACCGCGGTCGACACGGTCGTGATCTCGCTTCTACCCCCGATCATGGCGCGCTTCCGCACCGTCAACCCCGGCGTCCATCTCGATCTGATCATCGCGGCGCAGACCCTCAATTTGTCGCGTCGCGACGCCGACGTCGCGATTCGCACGACGAATGAGCCGCCGGAGTCGCTCGTCGGTCGGCGGATCTGCGTCGCGCGTTGGGCCGTCTATTGCACGGCGGGCCTGGCGGCGGAATTCGGGGCGCGGGTCGTCGCGGCGGCGCCGTGGATCGGATTCGGCGGCAATTACGCGCCGCCGCGCGGCCGACGCTGGATGGACGAGAACGTCGGCCCGCGCCGTCAGGTGTGCCGCGTCAATTCCGTTCTAGGCATGGCCGAAGCGGCGGCGGCCGGCGTCGGCGCCGCGATCCTGCCGTGTTTTATCGGCGACCGGCGTCCCGAGCTCACCCGCGTCGGCGCCCCGCAGCCCGAACTCGACGTCGATCTGTGGATTCTCACCCACGCCGATCTGCGCCATTCCGCGCGCGTGCGTGCCTTCATGGAATTGGCCGGCGCCGAGCTCGTCAAGATGCGCAAGATCATCGAGGGCGCCGCCGACGAGGCGGACTAGGGATCTGTTGCGATCCTCGCCCGGCGTTCGATCCGGGCGGCGCGCGTGCGCATCGTCACCAGCTCCTCCGCGGCGGTCGGATGGACCGCCATCGTCGCGTCGAGATCGGCCTTGGTCGCCCCCATCTTGATGGCGACCGCGAGGATTTGGATCATCTCGCCCGCCTCGTGGCCGAGGATATGCGCGCCCACCACGCGGTCGCTCGCCGCATCGACGACGAGCTTCATGATCGTGCGCTCCCCGCTGCCCGAAAGCGTCGCCTTCATCGGCCGGAACTTGGTCTTGTAAATGTCGACGACGTCATAGCGCTGGGCCGCCTCGGTCTCGGTGAGGCCGACCGCGCCGACCTCGGGGGTCGCGAACACCGCGTGCGGAACGCCCTCGTGATCGACGACGCCCTTGCCGGCGCCGAACAGCCGATCGGCGAGCGCGTGGCCCTCGCGGATCGCGACCGGCGTCAAGTTGATGCGGTTGGTCACGTCGCCGACCGCGTGGATCGAGGGGACGCTGGAGGTCGAGGCGCTGTTGACGAGGATCGCGCCGGCCGCGTCGAGCGACACGCCGGCCGACTCGAGCCCGAGCCCCCGGGTGTTCGGCTTGCGGCCGGTGGCCACGAGCACCTGATCCGCCTCGAGCGCGTCGCCGTCGGAGAGAGCGACGTGCAGCTTCGCGCCGCGCTTTTCGATCCGCGTCGGCAAGCAGCCGAACCGCAGCTCCACGCCGGCGCGTCGCAGTTCGTCGCGCAAGCCTTCGCGCATGTCCTCGTCGAATCCCCTGAGAACGTTGTCGGCGCGCATCACTTCGATGACCTCGGCGCCGAGCCGCGCGAACAGCGAGGCGAACTCGACCGCGATATAGCCGCCGCCCACGATCAGCAACCGGCTGGGAAAGGTCTCGAGGTCGAAGATTTCGTTTGAAGAAATGGCGTGCTCGAGGCCTTCGATCGAACGCGGCGGCTCGGGCCTCGCGCCGGTCGCAACGAGGATATGCCGGGCGCTCGCCGTTCGGCCGCTGGCGAGCCGGACATGATGGGCGTCGATCAATTCGGCGCGCTCCTCGATCAGTTCGACGCCCGCCTTGGCGAGATTGGCGCGATAGATCGCGGACAGGCGCGAGATTTCGCGCTCCTTGGCCGCCACGAGCGTCGGCCAATCGAAACGCCTCGGACCGACGCTCCAGCCGAACCCTTCGGCGTCGGAAAAATCGTCGGCGAAGCGACTTGCGTAGACCAACAGCTTCTTGGGCACGCAGCCGCGAATGACGCAGGTTCCGCCGACGCGGAATTCCTCCGCCACGATCACCTTCGCGCCGTGCTCGGCCGCGATCCGCGCCGCCCGAACCCCGCCCGATCCGGCTCCGATCACGAACAGGTCGACGTCGAACGCCATCGCGCGAACCTTTCCTCAGCTTCGGCGACGCGCGCCCGGACGCTTCGCCGAGACGCGATCGCCGTTTAGAAACTATAGCCCTTTTTCTTCATTTCCTCGCGGGCGCGCGCCAAGATTTCGGTCGACAATTGCTCACGCCACGGGCGCGCCAACGAGGCGAGTTCGCCGATCGTCGCCCCTTGCGCCTCGACAAATTTCTTGCCGGTCGCGCTTTCGTAAAAAGCCGCGGTTTCCTTGAGCTCTTGCTCGGTCATTCGGCTCGCCAGAAATTTCTCTCCGCCTTCCAGGACGCCTTGTTCTGTCTTGAGGAATTCCGGCGCGATGGCGATCAACGTCTCGCGCAGCGCATCCCGCAGCTC
Source organism: uncultured Alphaproteobacteria bacterium (assembly GCA_963842835.1). Lineage (GTDB taxonomy): Bacteria > Pseudomonadota > Alphaproteobacteria > Rhizobiales > Beijerinckiaceae > Roseiarcus. The sequence goes on from CAWJIB010000009.1 coordinate 179,434, forward strand.
CGGGCGCGTCGCCGTGACATTGTGTTCGAGTTCGCTGGCCATCCCCGCAATGACCTGATCGAGGGACGCCTTTATGCCGATGTCGAGGAAGATTTGGTTGGCGTAGTTCAGCGCGGCGGGCGTCGGCTCCTGCGCGCTCGCGGCGGCGTTCGCGAGCGCCAGAAAGACAAGAGCGCCGAGCGAGGCTTTCATTTTCGACGGAAACGAGGACACGATTTCACTCTCCATTGCTTTGCGGCGGTCATGACAGAGCGCCGAGAATCTCGACGCCGTCCGGCCCCGCGACGACGGCGGCGTTCGCCATGCCGATGAACAGGCCATGATCGACGACGCCGGGGATGAACGCGAGCGCGCTGGCGAGCGCGTCGGGGGCGAGAATCGCGCCGAAGGCGCAATCCAGGATGTAATGCCCGCCGTCTGTGACGAAAATCTCGCCCTCGCGCCGGCGCAGCTCGATCGATCCCGACAAGCCGAGAGCCGCGCTGGCGCGCTCGACGCGCAGACGCGTCGCCGTAAGGCCGAAGGGCACGACCTCGACCGGCAGAGGGAAGGCGCCCAGGCGCGCGACGAGCTTCGCCGAATCGGCGATCACCAGCATGCGCCGCGACGCCGCCGCGACCATCTTCTCGCGCAGCAAGGCGCCGCCGCCGCCCTTAATCAGGCGCAACGACGAATCGATCTCGTCGGCGCCGTCGATCGTCAGATCGAGTTCGGGGATCTCGTCCAGCGTCGCCAGCGGCACGCCGAGCGCCCTGGCCTGACGGCAAGTCGCCTCCGAGGTCGGCACCGCGACGATATCCAAGCCTTCCCGAACGCGCTGGCCGAGCAGGTCGACGAAATGACGCGCCGTCGAGCCGGTGCCGAGCCCCAGCTTCATTCCCGGACGCACGAAGGTCAGCGCGCGTTCGGCCGCCTGCCCCTTGAAGACGTCGCTCACCGACAAAGGTCGAAACTCCGCTTTTCGCATCGGGCGCGCCGGTCCGCTCGAAAACGTCGAAGCCCCGACGCCGCCCGAGCGCGGCCATCGGCGCACGCCGCGCCGATGGCCTAACGGCTCGGCGGGAGAAAGGCAACTTGCCCACGCGCCCTATCGGCGAGCCGCCTCGACGGCGTCCTCGAACGTCTGGAGACCTGTCCGCGGCGCGTTGACCAGAACCGCCATATTGCCCGGCGCGTGCTCGTTCTTCCACATCTTGGTGTGGGCGAGGGGTATCTTGTCCCACGGGAACACTTCCGACATGCAGGGGTCGATGCGACGGTCGATCACGAATTTGTTAGCCGCCGCCGCCTGCTTGAGATTGGCGAAATGCGACCCCTGAATGCGCTTCTGCCGCATCCACACGAAGCGGGCGTCGAAGGTGAGGTTGAAGCCGGTCGTCCCCGCGCAAAACACCACCATGCCGCCGCGCTTGACCACGAAGCAGGACACGGGAAACGTCTGTTCGCCGGGATGCTCGAACACCGTGTCGACGTCGCGCTTTTCCGTTATGTCCCAGATCGCCTTGCCGAACTTGCGCGCGCCCGCCATGAACGCGGAATATTCGGGCGAATTGACCTTGGGCAATTGGCCCCAGCAGGAAAATTCCTTGCGGTTGATGACGCCCTTGGCGCCGAGCGACATGACGTAGTCGCGCTTGGATTCGTCGGATATGACGCCGATCGCATTGGCGCCCGCCGCCGCGCAGAGCTGCACCCCGAATACACCGAGCCCGCCCGAGGCGCCCCAGACCAGGACATTGTCGCCAGGCTTCAGGCGATGCGGCTCGTGACCGAACAGCATGCGGTAGGCGGTGGCGAGGGTCAGCGTGTAGGAGGCGCTTTCCTCCCAGGTCAGATGCTTGGGCCGCGCCATGAGCTGGCGATCCTGCACGCGGCAGAACTGCGCGAACGAGCCGTCGGGCGTCTCGTAGCCCCAGATGCGCTGCGAGGCGGAGAACATCGGATCGCCGCCGTTGCATTCCTCGTCGTCGCCGTCGTCCTGATTGCAATGGACGACGACTTCGTCTCCGACCTTCCAGCGCTTAACCTTCGAGCCGACCGCCCAGACGATCCCCGCCGCGTCCGATCCGGCGATATGGAAGGGGTGCTTGTGAACGTCCAGCACCGAGACCGGTTGGCCCAGCGCGGCCCAGACGCCGTTGTAGTTGACGCCGGCGGCCATCACGAAAACGAGCACGTCGTGGCTGTCGAGCGGCCAGGTCGGCACGACCTCGACCTGCATCGACTGCTCCGGCGGCCCGTGCCTCTCCTTGCGCACGACCCAGGCGTACATCGACGCGGGCACATGGCCGAGCGGAGGAATTTCGCCGATTTCGTAGAGATCCTTCTTCGGCGTCGATGCGGCGTCGGGAAGGTCCGGCGCCGCGCCGCCCAGGGGGCGAGTGTTCATGACGGTCCTCGGTTTGCGCGGTTGGGCGCCCAGAGCCCGGAACTCGACTGGCGAGCGCGAGCGCCAATTTCCAAAGCTTATTGCGCCGCATTATCTATGCATGGCGCGGCACCGGGCTAAAATCAACCCCGCTTTTGGCCGCGCCAAGGATGCGAACTTCGCCTGTTCGCATTCACCGACCGCAAACGAATTCTAGGATATGACGGTGCGTGGAGCGCCACGGCGCCCTAGAGTTTGCCGGAGATTTCGCCGCAGGGAAAACCGGACCGAGGGAAAGCCGAAATGGCCGCCATGACGCCTTTTTTCAGGATGATCAACGGACTCGATGGCTTCGAGATGGTCTGTTTTTGGCTGGCGGTCTTCGTCGGCTTCTTCCTGATCGGATTCGTGCTCGACTACCTCATGGGCAGACAAGGCTTCGGCCCCTACATCAACTCCGTTCTGGCGTTGGTCGGCGCCCTGGTCGGGCTCTATCTCCGATACAATTATTTCCTCCATTACGTCCGCTACGAGCCCTATTTGAGCTTCGTCCTGATGTTCGGCGCGCCAGTCTCTCTGATCCTGCTCTTGAGCTTCATGCGAACGCGGGTGTTTTAGGCCGGAGCAATTCCAGCGCCGGGCGTTTGGGATCGCTCGGGCGGCGGCGGGTTGAATTTCCGTTTTCGCGGCTTTCCGCTCATTCGACATGCGGCGGGCTTCAAGAAAGTCGCGCTTGCCGGAAACGCCGCTAATACTCGAGGTTAGGGCAGGTCGAAGACGAGGATTTCGCAATCGCGTTCCCGCGACGTGATTGCCAAGGCCGCTTCGCCTTCGATCGCGGCTCCATCGCCGGTATGGACAGGGACGCCGTCGATGTCGGCGCTTCCGCGAACAATCTGAACCCAAGCCCTGCGACCGGCGTTCAGCTTGTGGTTGATGGATTGGCCGTCGTTCAGAAGGGTCGTGAAGACATCGGCGTTCTGATGAACGAGAAGCGAACCGTCTCGGGCGTCGTGCGAGGCGATGAGGCGCAAGCGCCCCCGTTTTTCGGACTCGGGAAACGTCTTCTGGTCGTATCGAGGTTGAAGGCCTTGGCGTTCCGGCAGCAGCCAGATTTGCAGGAAGTGAACGGGCTCGACTTTCGAGGCGTTGAATTCGCTGTGCCGGATGCCCGTTCCGGCCGACATGACCTGCACGTCGCCGGGGCGAATGACGGAACCCGTGCCGATGCTGTCTTTATGCGCGAGCGCGCCTTCGATCACATAGGAGAGGATTTCCATGTCGCGATGCCCATGCGTGGCGAAGCCCGCGCCGGGCTGGACCCGATCCTCATTGATGACGCGTAAAGGTCCGAACCCCATGTGATGGGGGTCATGATAATTCGCGAAGGAAAACGTGTGATGGCTGTCGAGCCAGCCATGGTTCGCATGCCCGCGCGATCGAGCCGGTCGAACAACGATCGTCATCAGGGCTCTCCATAATTGCGGCGAGCGCCGTGGCGCTCGCCGGCTCTGTTATCAGATTTCGCGCCCGATCAGAGCGTCCAGCGAATAACGTCCGCCGCCGCGAATGGCCAGGGAAAGCGCGACGACGCCCCAAAACAGCGGATATTCGTAACCGCCCGCCGTCCAAAAGAAACCGATCGGCAGATGGACCTGCAAGACGGCGACGGCCATGAGGGCGAACACCAGCGCGGCGACCGCGCGGGTCGCAAGTCCCGCAGCGAGCATCAATCCGCCGAAGAACTCGATAAGCCCGGCCAGCAAGGCCAGGGACGCGGGCAGGCCGAGCTTCGCGGCGAAGAATTGTCCCGTCGCTTCGACGCCGTAGCCGCCGAACCAACCGAACAGCTTTTGCGCCCCGTGAGGGACCAGCAAGAGACCTGCGGTGACGCGGACCAGGGGTTCGGCGAAAGGCGAAAGCGCATCGGCGATCGTTCCGAGGGCCGGGACGATCGGCTTGGCGGAGGGGTAGGCTCCAAGAGACATCGGGCACCTCTGGGCGAAATTGCGCCGGGCGACTGGCGCGCCGGCTTGACGATGCGGATTTAGCTTGCCGCCATTAAAGGGAGAATTCATAGATTTCGAACAACACTGTTGCGAATGGAGCAACAATATGGACCGCCTCGCCGCTATCGAAGCCTTTGTCCGGGTCGCGGAAGCCCAGTCGTTTTCGCAAGCCGCGCGCCGCCTTCGCTCGTCGAAGTCAGCCGTCAGCCGCAACGTCGGCGCGCTGGAATTCGAACTCGGCGTCCGCCTGTTTCACCGAACGACGCGCTCGCTCACCCTGACCGAGGCGGGACGCGGCTATTTCGAGCGCGCGACGCGCATTTTGGCCGATCTCGAAGAAGCCAATCTCGCGGTCAGCCAATTGCAGTCGGCGCCGCGAGGGCGCCTGCGCGTCAGCGCCCCCATGAGTTTCGGATTCCTGCATCTCGCGCCCGCGCTGCCCGATTTTCTCGCCCGCTATCCCGAAGTCGCCGTAGACCTCGCCATGAACGACCGCTTCGTCGATCTGATCGACGAGGGCTTCGATGTCGCCGTGCGCATCGGCGCGATGGAAGATTCAAGTCTGATCGCTCGCAAAGTGGCTCCCATCCGTCGCGTGGTTTGCGCCAGCGCGGCGTACTTCAATTCGCGGGGCCTTCCCTTGTCGCCCGACGACTTGAAGGGCCATGACTGCCTCCTCAACAGCAACATCGCCTCGTCGCAAGAATGGCAATTCACGGCGCTCGACGGGAAGTCCTGGCCCGTCGAGGTCAAAGGGCGCCTCAGCGCCAATAACGGCGACGCGCTGAGGGCCGCCGCCTTAAAGGGCCTCGGGATCGTCAATCTTCCGACATTCATCGTCGGGGGCGACTTGCAAGCCGGCGCGTTGGTGACGGCGCTGGACAAGTTCATCACGCAGGACATGGCCTTGAGCGCCGTCTACCCGCACTCCCGGCATCTTTCGCCGAAAGTCCGCGCGTTCGTCGATTTCCTCGCCGACCGCTTCGGCCCGCGGCCCTATTGGGATCCGATCGAATGAAGCGGAAGGGGTTTGCGGTTCGCGTGCGGCGGCGCAAAAAGGACAATTCCGCGGCCGATTTCGACATTGAAATGTCAAGCGCCGAACGCGCGCAAAATGTCGGCGCGAACATCTCCTCAGCCCGCCTTCGCCGCCGTTCGAGCCGCCCGCAATCGCCAGCCCCGCTAGCCCTCGCCGCCATTTTCTGCGATTGTGCTGTGCACAAAATCGAGCGAGGCGATCAGGAGACGGCGCGGGATGCAGGCGGGCGGCAAATCGGAAACGGCGGCGACGCGCGACAGGCCGTGGATTTTCCGCACCTACGCCGGCCATTCGACCGCGCTCGAGTCCAATCGCCTCTATCGCGCCAATCTGGCCAAGGGCCAGACCGGCCTCTCCATCGCCTTCGATCTGCCGACCCAGACCGGCTACGACAGCGATCATCCCCTCGCCCGCGGCGAGGTCGGCAAGGTCGGCGTGGCGATCTCGCATATCGGCGACATGCGCGCCCTTTTCGCCGACATCCCGCTCGCCTCGATGAACACGTCGATGACGATCAACGCGACCGCGCCATGGCTGATGGCGCTCTACATCGCCGTCGCCGACGAACAGGGCGCCCCGCGCGCGCAATTGGCCGGCACCACCCAGAACGACATCATCAAGGAATATCTGTCGCGCGGCTCCTACGTATTTCCGCCGGGGCCGTCGTTGCGCCTGACCAAGGACCTGATTCTCTTTTGCGCGCGCGAAACGCCGAAATGGAATCCGATGAACGTCTGCTCCTATCATCTGCAGGAAGCGGGAGCGACGCCGGTCCAGGAGCTCAGCTACGCCCTGGCGACGGCGGTCGCCGTTCTCGACCGCGTGCGCGAATCGGGGGAAGTCGACGCGGTCGGATTCGCCGACGTCGTCGGCGGCCTGTCGTTTTTCGTCAACGCAGGCATGCGCTTCGTCACCGAGCTGGCGAAGATGCGCGCCTTCACCGAACTTTGGGACGAGATCACGCGCGAGCGCTACGGCGTCGCCGATCCCGCCAAACGGCGCTTCCGCTACGGCGTCCAGGTCAATTCGCTGGGATTGACCGAGCAGCAGCCCGAGAACAACGCCTACCGCATCCTCATCGAGATGCTCTCGGTGGTGTTGTCCAAGAAGGCGCGCGCCCGCGCCGTGCAATTGCCGGCCTGGAACGAGGCGCTCGGGCTGCCGCGCCCGTTCGACCAGCAATGGTCCCTGCGCTTGCAGCAGATCATGGCGTTCGAGACCGATCTTCTCGAATATGACGATATTTTCGACGGCAGCGCGGTGATCGAGGAACGCGTCGCCGCGTTGAAACGGGAGGCGATGGCCGAGCTCGCCGCGATCGACGCGATGGGCGGGGCCGTCGCGGCGATAGAATCGGGCGAGATGAAGCGCAAGCTCGTCGAATCCAATACGCGCCGTCTCGAGGCGATCGAACGCGGCGAACAGCGCGTTGTCGGCGTCAATTGCTTCACCGCCAGCGAGCCCTCGCCGCTCATGGCGGGCGACAGCGCGATCATGGTGCTCTCGCCCGAGGTCGAGGCCGAACAGGTCGCCCGCCTGAAGGCCTGGCGCGCCGGGCGCGACGAAGCGCGCGTGGCCGCCGCGCTCGACGCGCTGCGCGCCGCGGCCAAGAGCGGCGCCAACATCATGCCGGCCTCGGTCGAGGCCGCCAAAGCCGGGGTCACGACCGGCGAATGGGGCGCGGCGCTACGCGCCGAATTCGGCGAATATCGCGCGCCCACCGGCGTCAGCCCCAGGGCGCGCCAGGAGGCGGCCGATCTCGATCCCTTACGCGGCGAGGTCGAGCGCGTCTCCCTGAAGCTCGGCCACCGCTTGAAGCTGCTCGTCGGCAAACCCGGCCTCGACGGCCATTCCAACGGCGCCGAACAGATCGCGGTGCGCGCCACCGACGCCGGAATGGACGTGGTCTACGAAGGCATTCGGCTCACCCCGCAGGAGATCGTCGAGCGCGCCAAGAACGGTGTGGATTGCGTCGGCCTGTCGATCCTGTCGGGATCGCATCTGGCGATGACGCACGAGGTTCTGGAGCTTATGCACGCCGCCGGTCTGAGCCACGTGCCCGTCGTCGTCGGCGGCATCATCCCCCCCGACGATGCGGACCAATTGCGCGCCGCGGGGGTCGCGGCGGTCTTCACGCCCAAGGACTTCGCCATCAACGGCATCATCGGCGACATCGTCGCTCAGGTCGAACGCGAATTCGAGGACCGCGCGCGGCGCGATCCATGACGCCTCGCGTGCGGGTGGCGAACGCGACGCCGGCCGGCGAGCTGACGGACGCGCAAAAGCGAAAGATCGTCGCCGGCGTCATGCTGGCGATGTTTCTGGCCACGCTCGATCAGACGATCGTCGCGCCGGCCCTGCCGACGATCGGCAAGAGTCTGGGCGACGCCGAATTTCTTCCCTGGATCGTCTCCGCCTATTTGCTGACGAGCACGGCCGTCACGCCGCTCTACGGCAAGCTGTCGGATATTCACGGCCGCCGGCCCGTGCTGACGCTTGCGCTCGGCGTGTTTCTCATCGGCTCGACGCTCTGCGCGTTGTCGATGAGCATGGCGGCGCTGATCGCGGGTCGAGCGCTTCAGGGTCTGGGCGGCGGCGGCCTCGTCACGCTCGCGCAGACCGTCGTCGGCGACATCGCCTCGCCGCGAGAGCGGGCCAAATATGTCGTCTTCATCTCCACGGTGTGGGCGACCTCGAGCGTCGCCGGCCCGGTGCTCGGAGGATTTTTCGCCCAGCATCTGTCGTGGACGGTGATTTTCTGGATCAACCTGCCGCTCGGCGCCTTGGCCATTTTCATCAGCGGCCGGGCCTTGCGCGCCGCGCCGCAGGTCCGCCGCGAACACCGGCTCGACGGCCTCGGCGCAGCGTTGATCATCGCCGCCAGCGTCGGCCTGATGTTGGTCTTGACCTTGGCGGGTCTGGGGACTTCCTGGCTGTCGCCGTCGATGGGCGCGCTGACCGGGGCCTCGCTTCTTCTCGCCGTCTGGCTCGTCGCGCATCTCCGGCGCGCGCCCGAACCGCTGATCCCGCTCGGCATTTTCGAAAACGGCATCGTCGGCAAAGCGACGGCGGCGATCTTCTTCTCGATGTTCGCCTTCGTCGGCGGCGCGGTCTATCTGCCGATCTATTTTGAGGCCTGCATGCGAGCGGACGCCACCGTCGCCGGGGCGGGGCTCGTCGGCTTGCTCGGCGGCAGCGTCATCAGCGCCAACATCGCGGGCCGCTATATGCCGCGCCTCGTCCACTACAAGCGGATGGCGCTCGCCGGCCTCGGCCTCGCCATCGCGGCGCAGCTCGGCATGGCCGCTCTGGCGCCCCGGCTCGACTTCTGGTCGGCCGAGGCTCTCGCGTTCGCGCTCGGAATCGGCCTCGGACCTTTGTTTCCGACCGCGACCATCGCGGTGCAAAACGCCGTCGACCCCCGCGATCTCGGCATCGCCACGGCGACGCTCGCGTTCCTTCGCACGTTCGGCGGCGCCATCGGCGTCGCTCTGCTCGGCGCGGTCGTCACCGCCTACGGCGTCGTCGGCGCCGGCGCGCTCGATGCGGGGCTCGCCGAGCGCGCGGGCGCGGCTTTCCGCACCGTCTTCTTCCTCCAGGCTTTCGCCCTGGCGATCAGCCTGGCCTGCCTCATATCGATGGAGGAGCGGCCGCTGCGCGGCCCCTCGCGGAGCCCCGCGGCGACGGAGCGTTAAGCCAAATCAGACCATGTATTGACCGCCGTTGGCGGTCAGGGTCGATCCGGTGATGAAACCGGCTTCGTCGGACGCGAGGAACAGGACGCAGCGCGCGATCTCCTCGGGCTGGCCGAGCCGGCGCACTGGAATCTGCGGGATAATCGCCTTTTCCAACACGTCCTTCGGCACGGCCATCACCATGTCGGTCGCGATATAGCCGGGGCAGATCGCGTTGACGGTGACGCCCTTGTTGGCGTTCTCCTGCGCGAGCGCCTTGGTGAAGCCGAGGTCGCCCGCCTTCGCAGCGGAATAATTGACCTGCCCCATCTGGCCTTTCTGGCCATTGATCGAGGAGATGTTGATGATGCGGCCGAAACCGCGCTCGCGCATGCCCTCGATCACGGGGCGGCACATGTTGAACAGCGAGTTGAGGTTGGTGTTGATGACGCCATACCATTGTTCGGGCGTCATCTTGTGGAACATGCCGTCTTTGGTGATTCCGGCGTTGTTGACGAGAATCTCGACCGGGCCGAGATCCTTGGCGACCTCGGCCAGACCCGCCGAACACGCCTCGAAGCTGCCGACGTCCCACTTATAGACGTGGACTCCGTTCTCGCCCTTGAACTTGGCCGCCGCTTCGTCGTTGCCGTGATAGGTCGCCGCGACGCTGTAGCCGGCCGCCGCGAGCGCCTTGGAAATGGCGGCGCCGATGCCGCGCGTGCCTCCGGTGACGACTGCGACTTTGCCCATCGATCTCTCCTGTGGTGACGCGTGTCCCCTCGGCGCCGCCTCGTCGGACGGCGCTCTTGTCATTTTCGAACCGGCGGCGCTTGGCTCAGCGCTCGACGGTCAGCGCGATCCCCATGCCGCCGCCGATGCACAGCGTCGCCAGACCCTTTTTGGCGTCGCGGCGCGCCATTTCGTGCAACAGCGTGACCAGCACGCGCGCGCCCGAGGCGCCGATGGGATGGCCGATCGCGATCGCGCCGCCGTTGACATTGACGATGGCGGGATCCCAGCCCATGTCCTTGTTGACGGCGAGCGCCTGAGCGGCGAAGGCTTCGTTCGCCTCGACGAGATCGAGATCCTTGACCGTCCAGCCCGCGCGGGCCAACGCCTTGCGGGAAGCCGGAATCGGGCCCGTGCCCATGATCGCCGGGTCGACGCCCGCCGTCGCCCAGGATGCGATTCGCGCGAGCGGCGTCAGATTGCGGCGCTTGGCCTCGGCGGCGGTCATGACGACGAGCGCCGCGGCGCCGTCGTTGACGCCGGAGGCGTTGCCGGCCGTGACCGTGCCCTCTTTGGAGAAGGCGGGGCGGAGCTTGGCGAGCGCTTCATAGGTCGTGCCGGGGCGGATGAACTCGTCTTCGGCGATGACGATGTCCCCTTTGCGCGTGGAAACCGTGAACGGCGCGATCTCGTCCTTGAACCGGCCGGCCTTTTGCGCCGCCTCGGCCTTGTTCTGCGATCCGGTGGCGAAGCGGTCCTGTTCCTCACGGCTGATCTGCCATTTGGCGGCGATGTTCTCGGCGGTGTTGCCCATGTGATAGCCATGGAACGCGTCGGTCAGTCCGTCCTTGAGCATCGTGTCGAGAAACTTCATTTCGCCCATCTTGACGCCGTTGCGCAGGTGCGCGGCGTGAGGCGCCAGCGACATCAATTCCTGCCCGCCGGCGACGATGATGTTGGCGTCGCCGTTGACGATCTGCTGCAGACCGAGCGCGACGGCGCGCAGGCCGCTGCCGCACAATTGGTTGACGCCGAAGGCGGTCTTTTCCTGGGGAACGCCGGCTTTCATCGCGGCTTGGCGCGCGGGATTCTGGCCCTGCGCGGCGGAGAGAATCTGGCCGAGAATGACTTCGTCGACATCGGCGGCCTCGACGCGAGCGGCCTCGAGCGCGGCCTTGATCGCCGCGGCGCCCAGTTCGTGCGCGGGCGTATTGGCGAATGCGCCGTTGAACGAACCGACGGCAGTTCTCTTCGCGCTGGCGATGACGATTTCGGATCCCGACATGGAGTGCTCCCTGAGAAAACCGCGAGGGCGGCGAAATCGGCGTCGACGCCCGGCGCCTCGCCGTTCTTCTACACGAACGCCGCCGGGCGACGCCAGTGTCCAAAAGAATGAAATGGTTTGCAGCGATGCGCCGCGTTAAGGGCGCTTTTTACAAATTTAGCCTCATCCGACGAAAATTTGACGGCTCGTCGATTGCCGCGGCGCAAAAAACTATTCCGAGGACGCAAAAAAAAGCCTATCCTATCAAAGTCCGAAAGGGGCGAGCGTAAAGTCGAGACCGTAAACGATGTCGAATCCCACCACGCCGATCACAATCAAAAAATATGCGAACAGGCGTCTCTACAACACCGCGTCCAGCGCCTACGTGACGCTGGCCGATTTGGCCAAAATGGTGAAGACCGGCGAAGATTTCGTCGTTTACGACGCCAAGACCAATGAGGAGATCACGCGCTCGGTCCTCACGCAGATCATATTCGAGCAGGAAGGAATCGAGGGCCAGTCGCTGTTGCCCATCACTTTTCTGCGGCAGCTCATCCGCTTCTACGGCGACAGCGTTCAGGCGCTGCTGCCGAGCTATCTCGAATACTCGATCGACCAGTTCACGGGCGAGAAGCAGGCGATGCGCGAAGCCGCGAGCCGGGCCTTCGGCCAAGGCCCGTTCTCCGCTTCCTCGTTCAGCGCGCTTCAGGAAATGACGCGAAAGAACCTCGCCGCTTTCACGCAAGCCTTGGGCCTTTTTTCCCCGTTCGCGGGCGGCGCGGCGCAGCCGGCCGAGCCCGAGAAGACCGAGACGCCCGCGGCGAGCGCCGATATCGACGAATTGAGGACGCAGCTGACGGAGATGCGGCGCCGTCTGGACAGCCTTACCGAAAAAGGCTGATCGCGGCGACGGGCCTTGCGGCGCGCGCCCAAACATCTCTCTAGCGCGTCATCGGGGATCTGGTTTGGCAGGGCGGAAGGCCGAGACCCCACAAATTGGCTTGGCCGAGGCGTCCCACGCCGATCAGCCAAAGGCGGGAGAGAGGACAGCTCAGGGCGGGCTCCTCGGCATCGGCCACACGTCCGTTCACATCGGCGCCGGGCCGCCATGGTGAAAGCCCAAGGGCGTGACGCCCCCCGCCGGCGGCATGCAGCCGTTCACGTGCGGGAAGGCGTCGTCGATCGCTAACGCAGCGGACAACATTCCCGCGTCATCAGCAATCTACGGATGCAAACCGGGCGGGGAGCCGACTATGAGGCCGCCGACGCCCAGGAAGCTTGCGGCAACCTTGCTAAGGTGGTCACGCATGGCGATTTCCGCGGTTGCGGCGTCGCGCTCAACAATGGCTTCGATGATGCGCTTGTGCTCCTCAAAAGAGCGTTCTGCGCCCCCGTTGTCGAAATAATGTTGCCTGACCCGTTGCCAGTCGGCCTTTTCGCGGACGCTGATGATCATCTCGAACATGGCGAGAAAGAGCGCATTGCCGGCGCAATAGGCGATCTTGCGATGAAAGGCGGCGTCAAAGGACGCATAGTCTCGGGCGTTCTTCGCGACCGCCGCGAGTTCGGCTGTCCGCTGCATGGCGTCAATGTCGGCCCTTGAAGCCCGAACAGCCGACCGCCGAACGAGCATAGGCTCAATCGAAAGCCGCGCCTCGATTACCTCCAAGGGGTTGACCCGATGCGCGAGCTTGTCGATCTCGCGGTCGCTGAACAGCGGCTGCGGCGCGGCAAAAGTTCCCCGTCCCTGATGTCGCCAAATGACGCCTTCCTGTTCGAGGGCGCCGAGCGCCTCGCGCAACGCCCGCCGCCCAACCTTCAGCATGCCCGCAAGTTCGCGCTCAGGCGGCAGGCGCGCGCCTTCATAATCGCCTGCGTGAAGCCTGCGTTTCAATTCAACCAGCGCGCGCTTTGTCGGAGATTCTGCGGTCATCAATCTTCATTCTGGTGGGATTCGGCCACGGGCGCCATGGCTCATTGATGGAACCATATTGAGATATTGGTTCCATCATTACAACCAAATTGAGCCCGATCCCGCACTCCGACCGATAATTTGACGCTTCGTCTTGGCCACCAGCTGATCAAAGATTCGCCTCCTGAAGACTTGGCCAACTCGAAAGCTGCGGCGTCTATCTCATTGATTTACTTAGTTTGCGGCCATCGCGGGCGAAACCGTGGCAGGCGGCGCGCGCCACTAATTTGAGCTGATCGCCTATAGTTTGATCGCGAACCATATATGTGACCACTTGCACAATGGTTTGATTCGTTGTCCATTGCGCAAGGTGTCTTGGCTTCGTTCGAAGAACGGAGCCCGACGCGAAACGGTTTCGAATTCGCGGGAATGATCATGCTGGGGCTGCGATCTCATCGCTTGGAAGATCTGACGACCCCCGAAATCCGCGACGCCATACGAGACGGCGTCGACGTCGCGATTCTTCCCGTCGGCTCGACCGAGCAGCACGGTCCGCATCTGCCGATGGCGACGGATTCTCTCCACACGGTCGAGATCTTGGAACGTGTCGCAAAAAGACTGCCGGGTCTCTTGGCGCCCCTCTTGCCGATCGGCCGGGCCGAGCATCACATGGCTTTCGCCGGCACGCTCTCGGTCACGCAGGAGACGTTGCATTCCCTTGTCCGCGATTGTTGCGCCAGCCTGTTCCACCATGGTTTCCGGCATGTGCTGATCTATTCCGGCCATGGCGGCAACGCCGGCCCCCTCGCAAGCATCGTGGCGGATCTCAGCGCGGCGCATCCCGAATGGAGCGTGATCGGCTGCACGAATTGGGCGATCTACGACGACGCGCTTTTCCCGGTCGCGGAAACTTTTGGCGTCAGCAAGTTCGCGGCCGGTTGGCATGCCGCCGAACTCGAGACCTCAATGATCCTGGCGATGAGGCCGGAGCTCGTCCTGATGGATCGCGCCGCGCCGGACTTCATGGGCGACCTCCATCACAAGCGCGACATCGTGATGGCCGAGGGCGTGCAGGCGATCGCCCCTACGGGCGTGCTCGGCGATCCGACGATCGCCACCGCCGCGCACGGCGAACGCTATCTCGACGCGCTGACCGAAAGCGTCGCCCGTTTCTTCAAGGACGAACTGCAGAAGCGCACGGCCTGACGGCCGCGCGGGACATGTCGCATCGCGACGGACGGAGAGAACGGGAATGAGCGATGGAAACGCAACCATAGCCAAGCGGGACCGCGGTCCCGCCCGCGACTTTTACGGCTATGGCCCAAAGCCGCCGCATCCTCATTGGCCGGGCGACGCCCGCATCGCCGTCAACTTCAACCTGAATTTCGAAGCCGGCGGCGAACGCAGCCTCCTCGAAGGCTTCGATCAGTCCGAGGACGCGCTGAACGATATCGGCTTCCCCGCCTATTACGGCGTGCGCAGCCCGATCGTCGAAAGCGTGTTCGAATACGGGCCGCGCGTGGGCGTCTGGCGGCTGCTGCGCATCTTCAGGCGGTTCGACATCAAGATCAGCGTCCTTGGCGTCGTTCGCGCCTTGCAGCAATGCCCGGAAGCGGTCCGAGCCTTCCTCGATGACGGGCATGAGATCGTCAGCCACGGCTGGCGGTGGATCGACTACCACAACATGGACGAAGCCGAGGAGCGCGAACATGTGCGCCTCGCCGTCGAGGGCATTCGCGAACTGACCGGCAGCCCGCCCGTCGGCTGGTTTAACGGCCGCCCGAGCGCGAACACGCGAAAGCTGCTCGTGGAGGCCGGCTGCTTCCTCTATGACCGCGACGCGCTCAACGATGAATTGCCCTACTGGGTCGACATCGGCGACAAGAAGCATCTGATCGTGCCCTATTCGCTGGAAACCAACGACAACCGCTTCGATCGCAACACCGGCTTCGGCAGCGCCGACGATTTCGCCCGTTACATGATCGACACCTTCGATCTCATGTATGAGGAAGGCGCCGAATGCCCGAAGCTGATGAGCATCGGCCTGCATGATCGCCTGATCGGCCGGCCAGGCAAGGCCGTCGGCCTTATCAAGTTTCTCGAGCATGCCCGCAAACATGATCGCGTCTGGTTCTGCACCGGGCGCGATGTGGCGGAGCATTGGGCTCGGGTCCATCAGCCGTAATCCGGCGGAGCCCAGCCATAACGGGCGGACGGAACGCGGCTGCAGCGGATGAACAAAGGGTCTACAATAAGCAAATAGAAGGTGGACGAAATGCGACTGTTTCAGGCAATGCACGGATCATTCATCCTCTCCGCTCTTTTCGCCCTCCTGGCCTTCGCGCCAAGTATGGCGTCGGCCCAGGAAGCGAAATGCGAGCCGGAAAAACTCGCGACTAAATATCCGAGCCTCGTCGGCAAGACGATCAAGATCGCGACGGACGGCGAGACGCCGCCCTACAGCATGCGCGATCCCAAGGACTTCAACAATCTCATCGGGCTCGACAACGACATGGCCCGCGCGACCTTCGCCTGCATCGGCGTTCCCGTCGAATTCATGACCGGGTCGTGGTCGGGCCTCCTGCCGGCGGTAATCGCCGGCCAGGCCGACGTCATGTGGGATGACCTTTATTACACGCCCGAGCGCGCCAAGCAGGCCGATTTCGTGGTCTATCTGCGCGTTGCAACGGGCGGCCTCGTCGCGAAGGGCAATCCCAAGAAGATCCAGTCGCTCGCCGATGTCTGCGGCGCCAGAGCGACAGCCGGCCTCGGCACCACGGAAGAGGCCGTCTTCCGCGATCTGAGCAAGAAATGCGTCGCCGGCGGCAAGCCGGAAATCGAGGTCGTGACCTTTCCCGACGCTCCGGCCGGCGCCCGTCTCGTCAAGAACGATCGCGCCGATCTGCTGATGATCGACCTCGGCCTCGTCAACAGCTTCATCGCGGCCGATCCCGACTCCTTCTCGCTCGCCTTCACCATCTTCACGGATTACAAGGTCGGCGTCGGAATCGCGAAGAATAATCAGCAGCTGACGCAAGCCGTATTCGATGCGTTGAAGATTCTCCAGGCTAACGGCACCGAAACACGGCTGTACGCTAAGTATAATTTCAACCACGAGCAGGCGCTTCCGGCAGAGATACTGACAAAATAGATCCGTGACATGCCGCCTTTGGTCGTCGGCGCGGAAGAGTGAATGAGGGCCGGGGCAAGTCGCGGGACATGCCCGGCCCCCTACGCAATAACACGTCAAGAGAATGGACTGCGGACTTGGCGCTCGATTCGCTGAAGGAGCTAGCAAGCTACGTATTCGAGCCGTTCCTGCTCCAGGGCGCGCTGACGGCGCTCAGGATCGCCGCGGTCGCCATGGTCGGCGGCGTCATTCTCGGGCTTGGCCTGGCGCTTGCGCGCCTGTCTCGCTTCGCGCCGCTCCGCTGGCTGGCCTGGAGTTATATTTGGTTCGTGCGCGGTACGCCCCAGTTGCTGCAGCTCGTCTTCATCTATGACGCGCTGCCCCCTCTCGGCATCAGGCTCGACACATTCACCACCGCCGTTCTCGGCTTCGCCCTCAACGAAGCCGCCTTCAGCGCCGAAATCATCCGCGGCGGCATTCTTTCGGTGAACAGAAACCAGAGCATCGCCGCCGCTTCCTTCGGCATGAAGCCGTTCCTGACGCTCCGTCGCATCATCCTGCCCCAGGCCATGCGCGCGATTCTGCCGGGCATCGCCAACGACACGATCGCCATGATCAAGGGCACGTCGATCGCCTCGGTGATCTTCGTAAACGAGCTGACCTTCCGGGCGCAGCAGATTGTCGGCCAGAACTTCAAATTCTTCACGGTTTTCGCCGCCGCCGGCGTGATATATCTGGCTATGACCAGCGCCGTCGCCGGTTTGCAGATCTTGCTAGAACGGCGCTTCAACTTCGAACTGGAGCGGAAGCCGAAAGGCGGCTCGGGGATGGGTCGCCTGTTCGGCTTCGATTTCCGCCGCCCGGAAACCGAGCCGGCAGCCTCACCCACCGCTCCATCGCCTGGCGTGACGCCGGAAGCAGCGCCGGAACATGTCTGGCTTGCCAATCTCGCTTCCGTGCCGAACGGCTCGCCTAACAAGGCCGGCCCTTTCGTGGTCGGCCGCAATCTTTGGAAATCATACGGCCATCGTGAAGTCCTGCGCGGCGTCGATTTCAGCGTCGCGCGCGGCGAGGTCGTCGTGATCATGGGCCCGAGCGGCTCGGGCAAGAGCACGCTTCTGCGCATGGTCAACCATCTCGAGGCGGTCGATCAGGGCGAGATCCTCGTCGACGGCAAGCATGTCGGCTACCGTCAGGTCGGCAATACGTTGAAGCCCATGCGCGACCTGGCCGCGGCCCGAGCCGAAGCCCGGATCGGCATGGTTTTCCAGCATTTCAACCTGTTCGATCATATGACGGCGCTCGAAAACGTCACGGAAGCGCCGGTTCGGGTGCATGGCGAAGCGCCGTCCAAGGCGCTCGAAACCGCAACGCGCCTCCTGCAAATGGTCGGTCTCGCCAATCATGCGAACCATCTGCCCCACCGGCTTTCCGGCGGCCAGCAGCAGCGCGTCGCCATCGCCCGAGCGCTCGCAATCTCGCCGCGCCTGATGCTTTTCGACGAGCCGACCTCGGCGCTCGATCCCGAACTTGTGGGCGAAGTTCTGGCTGTCATCCGCCGGCTCGCGGAAATGGGCATGACCATGCTGGTCGTGACCCATGAGGTGCGCTTCGCCCGCGATGTCGCCGACCGCGTCATCTTCATGGATGAGGGCAAGATCGTCGAAGAAGGTGCGCCCGCCGATGTCATCGACCAGCCAAGACATGAGCGCACGCGCCGCTTCCTTCGTCTCGTCGAACTAAGGGCGGAAAGCGGCGATGCCATCTGAAGTCGGATCGTTTATCGAAACTGTTGCCTAGCTGTTTAGGCCCCGGCCAGCGCCGGGCGGGTCTCGCGGGCGTGAGGCTCGTAGATTTCCGGGCGGCCGAGGAAATTGCCCTGGAGATAGTCGATCTCCCATTCGCAGAGCAGCCGGCGCGCTTCGCCGTCCTCCACCCATTCCGCGACGGTCTCGATGCCGAGATGGCGCGCGAGTTGGGCGAGGGTGCGCACGAAGAACCGATCGTCGAGAGAGCGCGCGACGTTCTGCACGAACGCGCCGTCGATTTTGACGATGTCGACGCCGAGGCGACGCAAATTGCGAAACGAGGTGTGTCCGGCGCCGAAATCGTCCATCGCGACGGCGACCCCGAGCGCTTTCATGCGCCCGAGAACCCGCACGGCTTCGTCGATGGGCTCGATCGCCAGCGTCTCGACGATTTCCACGATCAGCCGCTGCGCGGTTCCCGGACGGGTCGCGAGCGCCGCCTTCAGGCGATCCATCCAGTCGGGGGAGCGCAAGGTGGCGACGGAAATATTGACGGCGATCCTCAGATCGGGTTCGACCGCCAGTCGATCGAGGGCCAGTTCCAACACACGCTGATCGAGCTGCGCGACAAGTCCGACTTTTTCGGCGACCGGAAGCAGGACTTCGGGACCGACAAGGCCGCCGTCGTCCTGACGCACGCGCAGCAGCGCTTCGGCAAAGCCCGCGCCCGCCGTCCGGGTCGCGACCACGGGTTGATAGGCGAGCACGATTCTGCGCTGGTTCAGCGCCGAAACGATTTCGTCGGCGATCGCGGCTTCCCGCCGTTGCGCTTCGCTGAGCGCCTGGCCCGGCGCATAGAGCGCATAGCGGAGGGCCTCGCCGGCGGCTTGTTCGAAGGCCTCTTCGGCATGCTGGAGAAGGCGGCAGGCGTTGCGGCCGTGCCGGGGCGCAAGCGCCGCGCCGATGCGAATCGAGGCCCGCACGAGGCCGGCCGCGGTTTCGAACGGTTCGGCGTTGACCCGGCGCGCCAGCCTCGGCGCGGCCATCGCCAGTTGCTCGGCGCTTCCCGTGGATAGGAGAACCGCGAACTTGCCGCCCGCGTAATGCGCGACCTCGTCGCTCGCGCGCACGCTCGCCCCGAGACGGCGGCCCACTTTCTCGATCACCTGGTCGGTCACCTCGTAGCCGTATCGCCGATTGAGATCCGCGAGATTTTCGACGCCGACCATCAGAACGGCGAAAACCGCCTCGCCCGGCCGCGTGCGCGAGAAGCGCAATTCGAGCGCTGCGTTGAAGTTTCTGCGGCTCGCGAGCGCGCCTTCGCGAGCGCTCCGCGGCGCTTCGGCGGCGCAAAAAGGCGCGTCCCCGTTTCGCTGCAAGACCCTGACGACGCCGTGCGCGCGCGCCGGGCGACCGCGGGCGTCGGCGAACCAGCGGCCGAAATCCTCGACGGCGCAACTCGCGCCGTCCGCCCGCGCAAGGCGATAGGCGATGCGATACGGCGCGCCCTCGCCCTCGTCGCGCGTCGAGGCGTTGTTGATCGCCTGAAATCGCGAGAACTCCGAGTCGGCCGTCACCAGTTCGGCGAAGGCGGCCCCCGTCGCCAGCGAAGCGGCGGGAAAGCCCGCGAGCGTCTCGCCGACGTTCGCGCCCCAGGTCAGACGGTCGCTGGCGATATCCCAGTCATAAATGACCGCATTGAGCGAGCGAAGAATGGAGCGCGGATCGAGACCGCGCGGCGATCCGGCGGTCGATTCGTCCTGCGCGTTGCTCGGCGGCGCGAACTTCCGCTCGCTCTGCGCCAGCGCTTCGCAGTCGGAAAAACCCTCGATGTCTTGCACCCGCTCCGTTCCCCGTTCGACCCGTCGTCGAGCGCGCGCGTCGCGAGCGCGCGCGGAGCCGGTCGCCGCCGCCTCGACAATGGGCGCAATGGGTTAATGCAACGTTTATCCTTAAGGCTACGGCAACCAAGATCCGCAGCGCCCGCCGCTCAGAAACGATCCTTGCGCGCGCGAATCTCCGCGAAGACGGCGGCCGGGTCGGCGCCCGCCATGCCGACGGCCGCCTGGACGCCCGGTAATTCCGCGCGAAGAAAGGGATTGGCCGCCAGTTCCGCCGCGATCGTCGTCGGCACCGTGGGCTTGCCCGCCGCGCGCAAGGCGGCGACTTCGGCGGTGCGGTTTTGCAGAACGGCGTTGTCTGGTTCGATCGTCAAGGCGAAGCGCGCATTGGCCTCGGTGTATTCGTGGCCGCAATAGACCTCGGTTTCGCTCGGCAGCGCCGCAAGTTTGACCAGCGAATCCCACATGACGGAATAGGGCGTCTCGAACACGCGGCCGCAGCCGAGGGAAAACAGCGTGTCGCCGGTGAAGACGATCTCGTCCTCCTCGAACCAATAGACGATGTGGCCGGCGGTATGGCCCGGCGTCTCCAGAACCTTGGCGGCGAGCGCGCCGACGCGAACGTAGTCGCCTTCGCTGAGAAGCGCGTCGAGCGAGCCGATGCGCGCCGCTTCCTTGGCCGGTCCGGCGACGCGCAATTTGGGAAAGCGCGCCCGCAGGCCGGGAATGCCCTGAACGTGGTCGAAATGATGGTGGGTGACGAGAAGGTCGGTCAGCTCCCAGCCTTGCGCCGCGGCCGCGGCGATGACGGCGTCCGCGTCGGCCGCGTCGATCGCCGCCGTCGCGCCCGAGCCCGAATCGTGAATCAGGACGCCGTAATTGTCCTTGAGGCAGAGAAACTGATGAACGTGCGTCGTCATGTCACGCCTTTCCTTGCGCGCGCCGAGGCGCCGACCGCCGCGGGGACGCTATTTGCGCCACGGCGCGGACTGGTCCAAATTCGCTTTGGGCTTCCGATAGGCGTAACCATTCATGCCGCTTGACGTCAACGACCTCGTGGCCTTCTACTCTTCGCCGCTCGGCGACGTTTCGCGGCGGCTGATCGGGCGGGTGCTGCGCGCGCGCTGGTGGGACTGCGCGCGGCTGTCGATTCTGGCCCTAGGCTACGGCGGCCCCTATCTCGAGCGTTTTCGCGACGAGGCGCAACGCACGCTCGCGTTCATGCCGGCCGAGCAGGGCGTGGTCAACTGGCCGGCGAGCGGGCGGTCCGCCTCGGCGCTGGTCGCCCCCGACATGTTGCCCCTGCCCGACGCTTCGATCGATCGCGTGCTCATCGTTCACGGCCTGGAGACGGCCGAGCATCCGAGCGTGGTGCTCGAGGAAGTCTGGCGAATCCTAAACCCCGGCGGGCGGGTGATTCTGGTCGTGCCGTCGCGGCGCGGCGTATGGGCGCGCGTCGACGGCACGCCGTTCGGTCAGGGCCAGCCTTATTCCAAGGGGCAGCTGCGCGATCTCATGCGCGAAGCGCTGTTCTCGCCGATCTTTTGGGGCGAAGCGCTCTACGCGCCGCCGTTCCGGCGCAAGTTCTTCGTCAATTCGGCGCCGGCGATCGAACGCCTGGGCGCCGCGATCGGCCTGCCCTTCGCGGGCGTGCACATCGTCGAGGCGACCAAGCAGGTTTATCGCCCGATCGGCGTGCGCCGCCTGGCGCGCCGCGAACTCGTCGCACTCCCGCCTGGCCTCGCCCCCGTCGCCCATCGCGAGGGGGCCGGCAAGGCGACCTTGCGCGCGCTGACCGTGAGCGATCCCGCGGCGGCGCGCTTTTTTTAAGATTGTCGCCGGCGGCGGATCATGCTTTTAACGCCCAGTTTTCCGCCGGAGACGTGACCCATGCCGCAATCGGATCGCCTGCTCGTTCTCCTGCGCCACGGCCAGAGCGAGTGGAATCTGAAGAACCTCTTCACCGGCTGGAAGGACCCCGACCTGTCGCCGCTAGGCGTCGAGGAGGCCAAGGAGGCGGGACGGCGGCTCAAGGCGCGCGGCCTTTCCTTCGACGTCGCCTTCACCTCGGTCCTGATCCGCGCGCAGCGCACGCTCGAACTGACGCTGGCGGAACTCGGCCAGACCGGCCTGCCGGAATCACGCGATCAGGCGCTCAACGAGCGCGACTACGGCGATCTCTGCGGGCTCAACAAGGACGACGCGCGCAAGAAATGGGGCGAGGAGCAGGTTCAGCTGTGGCGGCGCAGCTACGACGTGCATCCGCCCGGCGGCGAGAGCCTCAAGGACACGGTCGCGCGCGCTCTGCCCTATTATTGCCAGGAGATCCTGCCCGCCGTGCTCAGGGGCAAGCGCGTCCTCGTCGCCGCGCACGGCAACAGCCTGCGCGCGCTGGTGATGGTGCTCGATCGCCTGACGCCGAAAACGATTCCGACCCTGGAGATCGCCACCGGCGTGCCGCTCGTTTACCGCCTCAAGGCGGATTCGACGGTCGAGTTGAAAGAGATTCTGACCGGCTGAGGGGCGGGGCGCGTTCCGCCCTCCGGAGCTGAGCTGGCCTAAGTTCCGAAGCGGCGCGTCGTTTTCGGAAAACCGGTTCCCAGTTTTGCGGGACACGCTAGACTTCACGTCGGTGATTCGCTCAACTCCATAAGGTCCGGCGATGCGACGTGCCAAACCCATTCTCGCGGCCGTGGCGATCTTGAGCGCCGGCCCGGCGCCGGCGGCGCAATATGAATTTCTTGCGGCGCCGCAGATCAATCTCTCTCTAGTCTATCGATTGGATAAATTGACTGGCGACGTCATCGCCTGCCAATACGCCCACAATCCCGGCAAGACCGACATCGAGCCCGGCGCCTTCGGCGTGACCGTCTGCTACCGCAGCGGCGAAGGCGCGACCAAACAGGAGCCCGGCGATTACGGGCTCGTCGCCACCCGGCACGAACAGGAGGGCGGCGTCTTCCGCGTGGATTACCGCACGGGAGCGCTGAGCATCTGCTATCTCTATTTCCAGCGGGAGAAGCAGGGCGACCACGAGATCATCGCCGATCAATACGTCGTCTGCACCACGCCTTATAAGTAATAGGGATAAGCAACAGGGCGCGCGGGGGGTGGCGACGGCGGCTCTTCGACCCGCGAAGCGCCGCGCCGCGCAGGCATCTTAGCGGCGTCACAGAAACACACCCGGCCCCTCGCCCTGCCTCTCCCCGCCACGACGCAGGAAGAGGGGAAGAACGGCGCCGCGCACCCCTCTGCCCGTTCGCGGGGATAGGCAGGGCGAGGGCGATTGGCCGCAGGCTTCATGAAATCGCTGAATCCGGGCGGTCCGTCAGCCCCGGAATTTCCGGCCCGAGCGGCGTGACGCCGTTGGGGTTGAGCGTGCGAATCGAATAATAGCCGCGCTTGATGTGCTCGATGGAGACGGTCTCGCGCACGCCGGGCACGTTCAAGACCCGCATCATATACGCTTGAAGCGCGGGATAATCGGCGATGCGGCGCTTGTTGCACTTGAATATTCCGACATAGGCGACGTCGAAGCGCACCAGCGAAACGAAGGCGCGGACGTCGGTTTCCGTCAGCCGGTCGCCCAGGAGATAACGCCGATCCGCGAGCCGCGCCTCCAATTCGTCGAGCATCCCGAACACTTCGCAGAAGGCTTCTTCGTAGGCGACCTGGGTGGTCGCGAAGCCCGCGCGATAAACGCCGTTGTTGAGGCGCGCGTAGAGACGCTCGTTGAGGGCGTCGATCTCTCCAGCCAGATCGGCGGGATAGAGATCGAGCGAGGCGTCGGCGAGCGCTCCGAAGCCGGAATTGAGCATGCGCAGGATGTCGGCCGACTCGTTGTTGACGATCGTGCGCCGCTTCTTGTCCCACAGCACCGGCACGGTCGCCCGTCCCGTGAAATGCGGATCGGCGAGGGTGTAGAGTTCGTGCACGTGGACCGCGCCGTTGAGCGTGTCGTAGTCGGCGCCGGGAAAGTCGCCGAACCGCCAGCCCTGCGGCGTTATGATCGGTTCCGCCACCGTGACGGAAACGACTTCGTCGAGCTTCTTCAGCTTGCGACCGATCAGCGCGCGCGAGGCCCAGGGGCAGATCAGCGCGACATAGAGATGGTAGCGTCCCGTCTCGGCGGCGAAGCCGCCCTCCCCGGTCGGCCCCGGCCGGCCGTCCGGCGTGACCCAGTGGCGGAAGCTGGAGACCTGCCGCACGAATCCGCCCTTGGCGTCGATCGCCTGCAGCGGATGCCAATCCGAAACCCATTGTCCATCGACGAGCATTTCGAGGATCCTCAGTTCGTGGCCGTTGCGACCCTGCGGCCTTGCGACGGGAATCGCAAGCGCCGCTGACGCGGGCCAACGCTTGCATTATAGAGTACGCGACGCCGAGGCCGATGACGGCTCGGCGACGAAATCAGTCAGGCCATGCTCGGCGAACGCCCCCATTTTTCCTCTCGCGACACCATTTTCGCCCCAGCCTCCGGCGGCGGGCGGGCGGCGATCGCGGTGCTTCGCCTTTCCGGCCCGGCTTGCGCGGCCGCCTTGGCGGCGCTGGCGCCGGGCGCGCGCTTTCCCGACCGCGTCGCGACGCTTCGCCTCTTGCGCGATCCCGTCAGCCTTGAGGCGCTCGATCGCGCGCTTGTCATTCGCTTTCTCGCGCCGCGCAGCTTCACCGGCGAAGAAATGGCCGAGCTGCATGTGACGGGCGGGCGCGCGGTAATCGCCGGCGTCGTCGGCGCGCTGGCGAAGGTTCCGGGATTACGGCCGGCCGAACCCGGCGAATTCGCCTGGCGCGCCTTCGAAAACGGCAAGCTCGATCTTTCCGAAGTCGAGGGCCTCGCCGATCTCGTCGAGGCTGAGACCGCGGCGCAGCGTCGCCAGGCCCTGCGCATCGCCGGCGGCGCGCTGAGCCGCGAAACCGAGGGGATTCGCGCCAAACTCCTCGAGGCGATGGCGATCCTGGAGGCGCAGATCGATTTCTCCGACGTGGAGGATTCCGATGCGCTTTCGCTCGACGCGGCGCGCGCGATTGTCGCCGAGGCGGCGCGGCGCGTGCTGGCGGCGCTCGCCGGGGCTGAAGCCGGCGCACGGCTGCGCGAGGGGTTCAATGTCGTCATTGCCGGCCCGCCGAATGTCGGCAAGTCGACGCTGATGAACGCGCTGGCGCGCCGCGACGTTTCGATCGTCTCGGCGATTCCCGGCACGACGCGCGATCTCGTCGAAGTGTCGCTCGAACTGAGGGGCTATCCCGTCACGCTCGTCGACACCGCCGGGATTCGCGAAACCGAGGATCCGATCGAGCGCGAGGGCGTCGCGCGCGCGCGCCGCCGCGCCGAAGAGGCGGACCTGACGCTGTGGCTGACCGACGCCGAGAAGCCGGTCGAGGCGCCGTTCCCCGGGGCCACGCCGATGATCGTCGTTGTGACCAAGGCCGACCGCCGGCCGGCGAGCGTGGCCCGCGAAGACTCGCCGGGCGCGCCGATCCTGATTTCCGCGCTCACCGGGGCCGGAATCCCGCATTTGCTTGACGCCATCGCCGATCTCGCGGAAGAGCGGATGGCGGGGCCGGCGCCGGCGTTGATCACGATGGAGCGGCACCGCGCGGCCTTCGCCGACGCGCTTCGCGCGCTGGAGCGCGCGCTCGATCCCGCAGCCCAAGAGTTGGAGCTGGTCGCGGAAGAGCTACGGCTCGCGGCGCGCGCGTTGGAGCGCGTCGCCGGCCGCATCGACGTCGAAGACGTGCTCGGCGACATATTTTCGCGCCTTTGCGTCGGCAAATGATAACAATGGCCGCGGGCGGCGACTCGTCATGGCCGGGCTTGTCCCGGCCATCCACGCCGTCGAACCGCCGCTCGGTTGAAGAGGAGGCCCCGCGCTTCCGGCCACTTGTGGGAGCCAGGGCGGCGCTTTCCCGAGTGGATGGCCGGGACAAGCCCGGCCATGACGGCGGACAGTGCTTTCGGCAAATAGCGTGAGGCATGTTTCACGTGAAACAATCGAGACAAAGGGAATGAACGGCTACGACGTCATCGTGATTGGGGGCGGCCACGCGGGCTGTGAGGCGGCCGCCGCGGCGGCGCGCTTCGGCGCGCGCACCGCGCTCGTGACGCACAAGCACGACACGATCGGCGTGATGTCGTGCAACCCCGCGATCGGCGGGCTCGGCAAAGGCCATCTCGTGCGCGAAATCGACGCCCTCGATGGGCTGATGGCGCGCGCCGCCGACGCCGCCGGCATTCAGTTCCGGGTCCTCAACCGGCGCAAGGGCCCCGCCGTGCAGGGCCCACGCGCCCAGGCCGACCGCAAGCTCTATCGCCTGGCGATGCAGAAGCTGATCCGCGAGACCGCCAACCTGAGCGTGGTCGAAGGGGAAGCGAGCCGTTTCATTCTCGAGGCGGGCGCGGTCGCGGCGATTGAACTCGCCGATGGGCGGCGGCTTCCCTGCCGCGCGCTGGTCATCACCACCGGCACGTTCCTGCGCGGAATGATTCATCTCGGCGACGAACGCACGCCGGCCGGCCGCGTCGGCGACCCGCCCTCGGTCGACCTCGCCCGCTCGCTCGACGCCGCCGGCTTTGCCCTCGGACGCCTGAAGACTGGCACGCCGCCACGGCTCGACGGCGCTTCGATCGATTGGGCCGGGCTCGAGGTCCAGCCGGGCGACGATCCGCCCGAACCGTTCTCGGCGATGACCTCCGCCATCACAACCCCGCAGGTTCCCTGCCACATCACGCGCACCAACGCCGAAGGCCACGCCATCGTGCGCGCCAATGCGCACCGAACGGCGGTCTATTCCGGCGCGATTTCCGGACGCGGGCCGCGCTATTGCCCATCGATCGAGGATAAGGTCATCCGCTTCGCCGACCGCGATAGCCACCAGATCTTCCTCGAGCCCGAGGGGCTCGACGACCCAACCGTCTATCCCAACGGCATCTCGACCTCGCTGCCCGCCGACGTCCAGGCGGCGTTTCTCGCGACCATTCCCGGTCTGGAGCGCGCGCGCATCCTGCGCCCCGGCTACGCGATTGAATATGACTTCATCGATCCGCGCGAACTCGACGCCAGTCTCGCGGCGCGCCGCGTGAAGGGCCTTTTCCTAGCGGGCCAGATCAACGGCACGACTGGTTACGAAGAAGCCGCCGCGCAGGGTCTCGTCGCCGGCCTCAACGCCGCCCGCCTCGCCGCTGGGAGCGCGCCGGCCATTTTCGACCGCGCCGAGTCCTATCTCGGCGTGATGATCGACGACCTCACCACCAAGGGCGTTAGCGAGCCCTATCGCATCTTCACGTCGCGCGCCGAATATCGCCTGTCGCTGCGCGCCGACAACGCCGACGAGCGCCTGACCGGCAAGGGCGTCGCGCTCGGCTGCGTCGGCTCCGGACGCGCCGCCCTTCATCGCGAGGCGACGGCGCGGCTCGAAGCCGCCCGCGCGATCGCGAGGGCCGCGACGGCCTCCCCGACCACGCTCGCCGCCGCCGGGATCATGGTCAACCAAGACGGCGTTCGGCGCTCAGCGTTCGAACTCGCCGCCCAGCCGCATCTGACGCTTGATACGCTCGCGCGGGTTTGGCCCGAACTCCGCGCGATCGATGCGGCGCTCGCCCGGCGCGTCGAGGCGGACGCCAAATACGCCGTCTATCTCGACCGCCAGGACGAGGATGTCGCGCGCTATCGTCGCAGCGAGGCGGCGACGATTCCCGCCGATTTCGACTATGCCAGCCTGTCCGGCCTCTCCAACGAGCTCAAGGCGAAATTCATCGCCGTGCGGCCGGCGAGCCTCGGCCAGGCCGGCCGCATCGAGGGCGCGACGCCCGCCGCCCTCGCCCTGATCGCCGCCTATGCGCGCCGGCGCAGCCGCGATCGAGGGCTCGAGCCGTGATGTCCGCCGACCCTCACCCCAACCCCTCTCCCGCTTGCGGGAGAGGGGCTTCTCCCTTCTCCCGCTTGCGGGAGAAGGTGGCGAGCGCAGCGAGCCGGATGAGGGCGACGGCCCGCGCCCCTGTTTCACGTGAAACAGCCCCAGGATGACCAGCGATCGCGCGAACGCCCTCGCCCTCGTTCCCGTGCCGCCCGAAACGGAAGCGCGGCTCGCCGTCTATGTCGAGCTTCTCGGGAGATGGCGGAAAGTGACCAACCTCATATCCGAGGCGAGTTTCGCCGAAGTCTGGACCCGCCATATCGCCGACAGCGCCCAGCTTCTTTCCCTCGTGCCGCAGGCTCGGCGCTGGGTCGACATGGGTTCGGGCGCCGGCTTCCCCGGCATGGTGATCGCCATTCAGCTCGCCGATGTCGCGGGCGCTCGCGTCCACTGTCTCGAAAGCGACCGGCGCAAATGCGCGTTCCTGCGCGAAGTCGCCCGGGCAACCGGCGCGCCAGCCGAGATCCACCCTGTCCGCATCGAATCCATCGACCCCGAGAGCCTTGCGCCTGTGGACGCCGTCACCGCGCGCGCTTTCGCCCCCTTGCCCCGCCTCCTCGAATTCGCCAAAGTGTGGATCGCTAAGGGCGCGGTCGGCGTCTTCCCGCGCGGACGCTCGGCCGAAGCGCAGCTCGAGACCATTCCCGCCGCGCAAGATCTTGCGATTGACATCCTCGCCAGCAAGCTCGATCCCCAAGCCGCGATTCTTCGGGTTCGAAGCGCTTCAAAGGCCCGTTCATGACCGACAACGCCGCGCCCGCCTCCCAATACTCCGGCCAAAAGCCCACGATGGCCCCATCCCCGCGCGTCCTGGTTCTCGCCAACCAGAAGGGCGGGGTCGGCAAGACCACGACCGCGATCAATCTCGGCACCGCGCTCGCCGCGATCGGCGAACGCGTGCTCATCATCGATCTCGACCCGCAGGGAAACGCCTCGACCGGCCTCGGCATCGATCGCAAGTCTCGCAGCTCGTCGAGCTACGACGCGCTCGTCGGCGAGCGCTCACTCGCCCAGATCATCACGCCGACTGCCGTGCCGCGCCTGTTCATCGCTCCTTCGACGATGGATCTGCTTGGCGTCGAGCTCGAAATCTCCAGCCACGCCGATCGTTCCTACAAGCTCAAGAATGCGATGAAAGCGTTCTTTTCCCAGGACAATCGCGACGCGATCACATACGTCTTGATCGACTGCCCGCCCTCGCTCAATCTCCTCACCATCAATGCCCTTGCTGCGGCCGACGCGGTCGTCGTGCCGTTGCAATGCGAGTTTTTCGCCCTCGAGGGTCTTTCGCAATTGCTCAAGACCGTCGACCAGGTGCGTCGCTCGCTTAATCCCTCATTAACCATACACGGCATCGTCCTCACGATGTTCGATCCGCGCAATTCCCTCGCCGGCCAGGTCGTCGCCGACGTCCGCGCCTTCATGGGGGAAAAGGTGTACGACACGGTCATTCCCCGTAACGTCCGGGTGTCCGAGGCGCCCTCGCACGGCAAGCCGGTGCTGCTTTACGACCTGAAATGCACGGGCAGCCAAGCCTATTTGAAACTCGCCTCCGAGGTCATTCAACGCGAAGGGCGCTGGCGCGCCGCCTGACGCGGCCCCGCCCACGAGACAAGGAGCTTCCGATGGCAGAAGACGCCGCCCGCCACGCCGATCATCGCCCGCGCCTGGGGCGCGGTCTCGCGGCCCTGCTCGGCGACGCTGGGGACGAGGCGCCCACCGGCGGGCGCGGCGGCGCGCGCAAGGCGCCGATCGAATTCCTCCATCCGAATCCCCGCAATCCCCGCAAGGCCTTCCCGGAAGACGAACTCGACGAACTCGCCGCTTCCATCCGCGAGCGCGGCGTCATTCAGCCGGTGCTGGTCCGGCCGATCCCGCGGGTCGCCGACGCCTACGAGATCATCGCCGGCGAGCGCCGTTGGCGCGCCGCCCAGCGCGCCGGCCTGCACGAGATTCCGATCCTCGTTGTCGAAGCGGGCGATCGCGAGGCGCTGGAGATCGCCATCGTCGAAAATGTTCAGCGCGCCGATCTCAACGCGCTCGAAGAGGCCAACGGCTACGCCCAACTCACGGCCGATTACGGCTACGCCCACGCCGACATCGCGCGGATCGTCGGCAAGAGCCGCAGCCATATCGCCAATACGATGCGCCTGACCCATCTGCCCGAACACAGCCGGGCGCTGCTCGCCTCCGGCGCGATTTCCGCCGGCCACGCGCGCGCCCTGCTCGCCGTCGCCAACCCGGACGCGGTCGCCGACCGCATCGTCGCGCAGGGCCTCACCGTGCGCGACATCGAGCGCCTGGGCGAACGGGCCGGACAGTCCCAGCGCGGCGCCCCCAAGGCGGAGAAGCCTGTCGACGCGGATACGCGGGCGCTGGAAGAAAAGCTCGGCCTCGCGCTGGGAACCAAGGTGGCGATCCGCCACTCCGGCGAGAGCGGCGAAATACGAATCGCGTTCCACAATTTCGAACAGCTCGACGACTTTTGCCGCCGGCTGAGCCAGCCCGCCGCCCGGTAGGGCGTTCGCGCACGCCCTCATCCGGCGCTCCGCGCCACCTTCTCCCGCAGGCGGGAGAAGGGAAGCGGCCCCCTCGCCCGCTTGCGGGAGAGGGGTTGGGGTGAGGGCGCGCGGCGCGCCAATCACCGGGAACCAATATCACCCCGCGCGCGCAGTCCCGAGATCAGCGACCATAGCGCCCGCGTCGCCAAAATGTCCGCCAGACGCGGATCGCGGCGCACGCGCGCGGCGAGCGCGTCGACGGCGATGAGCCGTTTGCCCAGCGCCGACGACGACCAACGCTCGGCCTGTTTGGCCAAGGCGGCTCTCCCCGACGGCGAAATTCGCACGTATTGCGTCTGCATCGCCGCGTCGAAGGGCCGTCCCCGCTCCATCTCCAGCCTTAGCCTGTGCAATAAGGCCAGGCGCGCCGCGAGCCGGATCACCAGCAGGCCCGCGTCGCCACCGTCGGCGAAATAGCGGCTCGCGCTCGCTTCGAGCCCGGCCATGTCGCCGAGCAAGGCGGCGTCGATCAGCGCGTCGAGTCCGGAGGGCGCGGCGTCGACGACGATCGCCTCGATGTCCTCGACCTCGATTCTTTCCTTGCCGCGGGCATAAAGCGTCAGCTTGGCGATTTCTCCGCGCGTGGTTAAGCGGTCCGACCCGAGCAGGCCGATCAGGTAATCGCGCGCCTCGGGCGCGATCGCGAGTCCGGCCGCTCGCGCCTCGGCCTCGATCAGGGGTCCGAGCGAGCGCCTGTCGTCGGGGTAACATTCGATGGACGCGGCCTCGTCGGCTCTCTCGAAGGCCGCGCGCAGCGCCGTTCCCTTCTTCAGCGAACCGGCCTCGACGATCACCGCGCAGTCCTGCGGCGGGCGAGCGAACAGCGGCTCCAGCGCCGGCAAAAGATCGCGCGACTGCGCCTCGATCCACACTGCGCGAGAGCCCCCGAACATCGATATCGCATAGACTTCGTCGGCGAGGGCGCCCGGATCGCGCGCCACCGCGTCGCCATCCAGCCGGGTCAGGCGAAGCGGGTCCGCTTCGCCCGCGAGCGCCGCCTTGACGAGCCCCTTCACGCGCTCGTGGATAAGGCCCTCGTCGGTTCCATGGACCAGGAAGAACCGCGTCTCGCGCGGCGGCCGTTTCACGAAGGCGTCCGCCGTCGTATTGCTAATCGTCGTCACCGAACTTGCGAGCCCTCAAGAGCGCCCCGCGACCGGGCCCTCAGGCCATCATAGCGCGAGCGGCGTTCGGCGCCAGCCGGCGGCGCGCTTTTCGAAGCGAAAGCCGCTTTTCCCTCGCCCGGAAATCGTTTAGCAAGCCCTCCGTATCCGGGGCGAACGCGACCCGCCCCTTCTTTGTCATGGCTGGGCTTGTCCCGGCCATGACGCACGCAAAGGCGGCGAAAATCCATGGCGACCTACAAGCTTCTCCTTCTTCCCGGCGACGGCATCGGCCCCGAGGTCATGGCCGAACTCGAAAAAGTCATCGCCTATTTTTCGCGCGCCGGGCTCGCGCAGTTCGAGATCGAGAGGGGCCTCGTGGGCGGCTGCGCGTATGACGCGCACGGACAGGCGATCAGCGACGCCGACGCGGCGCTCGCCCAATCCGCCGACGCGGTGCTTTTCGGCGCGGTCGGCGGGCCGAAGTGGGACGGCGTGCCCTATGAGGCGCGCCCCGAGGCGGGCCTGTTGCGACTGCGCAAGGATCTCGCGCTCTACGCCAATTTGCGCCCTGCAATCTGCTATCCCGCGCTCGCCGACGCCTCCTCGCTCAAGCGCGAAGTCGTCGAGGGCCTCGACATCATGATCGTGCGCGAGCTGACCGGCGGCGTCTATTTCGGCGAACCCAAGCAGATCATCGATCTCGGCAACGGCCAGAAACGCGCCATCGACACTCAAGTTTACGACACGTTCGAAATCGAGCGCATCGGCCGCGTCGCCTTCGATCTCGCGCGCAAGCGCAAAAACAAGGTGACCTCGTCGGACAAGCGCAACGTGATGAAGTCGGGCGTGCTTTGGCACGAGGTCATCACCGCGCTGCACAAGCGCGAATTTCCCGACGTCGAACTCGAGCACCAGCTCGCCGACGCGCTCGGCATGCAGCTCGTGCGCTGGCCCAAGCAATTCGACGTCATCGTCACCGACAATCTGTTCGGCGACATGCTTTCCGACGTCGCCGCGATGCTGACCGGCTCGCTCGGCATGTTGCCGTCCGCCTCGCTCGGCGACGTCGATCACAAGACCGGCAAGCGCAAGGCGCTCTACGAACCGGTGCACGGCTCGGCGCCCGACATTGCGGGCAAGGGCCTCGCCAACCCGATCGCGATGATCGGTTCGTTCGGCATGGCGCTGCGCTATTCCTTCGGCCTCGGCGCGGCGGCGGATCGTCTCGACGCCGCGATCGCGCGGGTTCTGGCCAGCGGCCTGCGCACGCCGGACATCCGCGCCGACGGCTGCCGTCTCGCCTCGACGGGCGAAATGGGCGACGCGATCGTCGCCGAGCTGGAGAACGCCGCCGCCTGAACGCAGCCGCAGCGCCGCCATCAGCCAATTGCGGCGCGGCAGCTCGGGCGTCGGATTCCCGCGCTCTTCACGATATCGTCGAAGCCGGCCTCGCGCCCCGCGCGCGTCAGGGCGAGCCGATCGACGAGGCAAGACAGGGCGCCCGTGTCGATTTTGGCGCCCGCCGCGGCGCAGGCGACGCCGTGCAGCCCGCCGTCCGCGCGGCCAAGGAAACGAAAGCCGACGCAGGCGCGTTTCCCCCGCGCGCCCGCCAACGTCAGGTCCGCCCATTCGACCGGACCTTGCGAACTCGTCACCATCTGCGAAATCCCTAGCCGCTCGACGGCGGCGCCGAACGTCGCTGTTTCCTCGGCGATCTCGACGAACAGGCTCGCCGGGGCTCGGGCGCTCGCGCCCTTCCAGATTTCGACCCGCAACGCCGGCCCGTCGCCCTCAATCGCGCCGAGGCTGTAGGCGTCGCGGCGCGCGCCGCGCGCCCTGTCAATTCGCGCTTCGTAACGCGCGCGAACGCCGTCTGCCGTTTCGAACGTGAAAACTGGCGCGAGAGTCGAGTCGACGATTTCGCTCGACGCCGGCGCCCGCGCCGGCGCGGAGGCGGGGCTCGGCGCGCTCGACGGCCCCGGAGCGAGAGCCGTCACGCCGACGAGCGCGGTCCCCGCCGCCAGACCCAGCGCGATGCGTCGGCCCCAGCCCCGCCAATCGCGACCGAGGCGCGGGGCGTCGTCCGCCCAATACGGATCAAACGGCCCGAGGCCGCTATGCGCCGCTATCTCGCCCATGCCGATTCCCATGCCCATTTTGGGCTTTTATCGCGCTCGAGACTAGCTTGGCGTCGGTGGGAAAACCGTTACGCGGCGCGCAAACATTGCAAAAGCGTCAATGGCTTGTTAACGCCGGCGCCATCGCCTCGGGTCCCGCCCGGCTTCGCGCGCAATCACCTTGCGCGGCGCGTTCTTTCGTTATATCAAACGATTTGTTCTCCAAACAGAACTCCCGGCGAGGTTCTCGTGCACATTGGGCCAGTCCGTCTTGGGTGAAGCCAGCGCAATCACGAGGCCCGGCGCCGCGAACGAGGCCGACGCTCCGCACAGCCTCGTGCTCCGGCTTGGGCCCGACCGCCCTCTGGCGATGGAGGCTGGAGTCGATCTCGCGCCCATCACGATCGCTTACCAGACCTATGGCGCCCTCAACGCCGCCAAGAGCAACGCGATTCTGGTTTGCCACGCCCTCACCGGCGATCAGCATGTCGCCAACCGCCATCCCGTCACGGGACGCGACGGCTGGTGGGAA
Organism: uncultured Alphaproteobacteria bacterium; assembly: GCA_963842835.1. Lineage (GTDB taxonomy): Bacteria > Pseudomonadota > Alphaproteobacteria > Rhizobiales > Beijerinckiaceae > Roseiarcus. Next base: position 213,381 of record CAWJIB010000009.1, read on the forward strand.
ACGATGGTCGGTCCCGGCAGGCCGCTCGACACCGACCGGTTCTTCGTCATCTGCGCCAATGTCGTGGGCGGCTGCATGGGCACGACCGGCCCGGCCTCCGTCAACCCCGCGACCGGCGAGCCTTATGGCCTCGATTTTCCCGTCGTTACGATCGGCGACATGGTGCGCGCCCAGGCGATGCTGATCGATCGGCTCGGCGTCGATTCGCTGTTTTGCGTCGCCGGCGGGTCGATGGGCGGCATGCAGGTGCTGCAATGGGCGGCGAGCTACCCCGAGCGCGTCTTCAGCGCGCTGCCGATCGCCACCGCCGCGCGCCATTCCTCCCAGAACATCGCCTTTCACGAGGTCGGCCGTCAGGCGATCATGGCCGACCCGGATTGGCGCGGCGGGCGCTATCTCGCCGAGGGCGCTCGGCCGGCAAAAGGCCTCGCCGTCGCGCGCATGGCGGCCCACATCACCTATCTCTCGGACAGCGCGCTGCACCGGCGCTTCGGCCGCAATCTGCAGGACCGAGCCGCGCGCACGTTCTCCTTCGACGCGGATTTCCAGGTCGAATCCTATCTGCGCCATCAAGGCTCGATCTTCGTCGAGCGCTTCGACCCCAATTCCTACCTCTATATGACCCGCGCGATGGATTATTTCGATCTGGCGGCCGACTACGGCGGCGCGCTGGTCAACGCGTTCCGGGGCTCGCGCACGCGCTTCTGCGTGGTCTCCTTCACGTCCGACTGGCTGTTTCCCACCAGCAATTCGCGCGCCCTGGTGCGCGCGCTCAACGCCGGCGGCGCGTCAGTGTCCTTTGTCGAAATCGAAACCGACCGCGGCCACGACGCTTTCCTGCTCGACGTCCCCGAACTTTTCGCCACGACGCGCGGTTTCATCGACGCCGCGGCGCGCGCGCGAGGCATCGCCTGATGGAAGGGTCGCGCGCCATGTCGGGCCAAGCCGCCGCGCCCCGCGTCGATCTCCTGGTCGTCGCCGAAATGGTCGAACCGGGCTCGCGCGTGCTCGACGTCGGCTGCGGCGACGGCGAATTGCTCGCGCTGCTGCGCGACGCGCGCGCGGTCGACGGCCGCGGCATCGAACTGTCGCAACGCGGCGTCAACCAATGCGTCGCCAAAGGCCTTTCCGTTGTTCAGGGCGACGCCGACACCGACCTCGTCGACTATCCCGACAATTCCTTCGATTACGTCATCCTGTCGCAGACCTTGCAGGCGACCCGGCGCCCGCGCGTCGTGCTCGAACACATGCTGCGCATCGGCAAGCGCGCGATCGTCTCGGTGCCCAATTTCGGCCATTGGCGCGTGCGCGCGCAACTCGCCTTCACCGGCCGGATGCCGGTCACCCAGAGCCTGGCCTATTCCTGGTACGACACGCCCAACATCCACTTCTGCACCATCGCCGATTTCGTCGCCCTGGCGCGCGAGATCGGCGCGACGATCGACAAGAGCGTCGCGCTCGACCGGCACGGCAACCCGTTGCAAGTCGCCTTGCCGACCTGGGCGTGGAACCTGCTGGGCGAACAGGCCGTTTTCCTGCTGCATCGCAAACGCCGCGCGGCGGATTGACAGCGCCGCCGCGCCAAGGTCATTTTGCGCGCCGCAACGGAGACGCGTCGATGCCCATAAATTCCGTGATTCAAGAGCTGGTTCCCGACGCGCAGCTTTGGCGGCGCGATCTGCACGCCAATCCTGAACTTCTCTACGACCTCCCGCGCACCGCCAATTTCGTCGCCGAGCGTCTGCGCGAGTTCGGCTGCGACGAGGTCAGGACCTCGATCGGCAAGACCGGCGTCGTCGGCGTCATCAGGGGGCGCAAGGGCGAAGGCAAGCGCGCCGTAGGCCTTCGCGCCGACATGGACGCGCTGCCGATCGAGGAGGCGACCAACCTTCCCCATCGCTCGCGCGTTCCCGGCAAGATGCACGCCTGCGGCCATGACGGCCATACCGCGATGCTGCTCGGCGCGGCGCGCTATCTCGCGCGCACCCGCGATTTTTCCGGCGCAGCGGTCGTCATCTTCCAACCCGCCGAAGAAGGCGGGGCGGGCGCCCAGGCGATGATCGACGACGGGCTGATGGAAAATTTCGCCATCGAGGAAGTCTACGGCATGCACAACATGCCGAGTCTGCCGGTCGGCGCCTTCGCCCTGCGCAAGGGCCCGCTGCTCGCCGCCGCCGACTTCTTCGTCATTCGCCTGGAAGGCAAGGGCGGCCACGCGGCCCAACCGCACAAATGCGTGGATTCGATCGTCGCCGGCGCGCAGATCGTCACGGCGCTGCAAAGCATCGTATCGCGCAACGTCGACCCGCTCAACTCCTGCGTCGTTTCGGTCGCGCGCTTTTCCGCCGGCACGACGAACAACGTGCTGCCGCAAACCGCGGAACTCGAAGGCACGACGCGCACGCTGCTGCCAGCGACGCGGGATCTCGCGGAACGGCGCATCCGGGAGATCGTCGCGGGGATCGCCGCGGCTTCGGGGGTCAGCGCGAACCTCAACTATGTCAGGAACTATCCCGCGACGGTCAATCACCCCGCGCAGACCGATTTCGCGGCTTCCGTCGCGCGTCACGTCGTCGGCGCGAACCACGTGCTGACGGAAATGCCGCCGGTGATGGGCGCCGAGGATTTCTCCTTCATGCTCGAAGCGCGGCCTGGCGCGTTCATCCTGATCGGCAACGGCGACAGCGCCGGGCTGCATCATCCCGGCTACGACTTCAACGACGCCGCGCTGCCCTACGGCATGGCCTATTGGGCGAAGATCGTCGAGACGGCGCTCGCAGCCTGAACCGCGGCGAGCGCTAGCCGCCGATTTCCTCGCGCAGGATTTCGAGCTCCAGCCAGTCGTCTTCCGCCGCCTCGAGTTCGGCGCGCTTGGCCGCATAGGCTTTCGTCGCGCGGTCGAAGCCCTGGGGATCGCGCCCGTGCAGCCCGGGATCGCCGAGCGCGCGCTCCAGAGCGGCGATCTCCCCTCGCAGGGCCTCAATTCGGCCGGGCAGCGTCTCCAGCGCGCGCTTTTCGTTGAACGACATCTTCCGCTTGGCGGGTTGGCGCGCCAATTCCCGCGCCGCCGGCTTCTCCGCCTTCGGCGCCTCCGGCGCCGGCGGGCCCGAGAGACCATAGCCGCGCTGCGCCACCATGTCGGAATAGCCGCCGGCGTATTCGCGCCAGCGCCCCTCGCCCTCGCTGACGATCACCGAGGTGGCGACGCGATCGAGAAAATCGCGGTCGTGGCTGACGAGCAGGATCGTGCCGGGATAATCGCCCAGCAGCTCCTGCAACAAATCCAGCGTCTCGATGTCGAGATCGTTAGTCGGCTCGTCGAGGACCATCAGGTTCGAGGGCTGGGCGAGCGCCCGCGCCAGCATCAGCCGGCCACGCTCGCCGCCCGACAATTTGCCGATCGGCGTGCGCGCCTGTTCCGGGGAGAACAGAAAGTCCTTCATATAGCCGATGACGTGCTTGCGTTCGTTGTTGACCGCGACGAAATCGCTGCCTCCGCCGGTCAGCGCGTCGACCAGCGTCGTCGTCGGCTGCAACGAGGCGCGCCGCTGATCCAGGCTCGCCATCGCGACATTGGCGCCCAGGCGCACGATCCCCGAATCGGGCGCCAGCGCGCCGGTGAGGAGATTGACGAGCGTCGTCTTGCCCGCGCCGTTGGCGCCGACGATTCCGACCCGGTCGCCGCGCATCACGCGCAGCGAAAAATCCCTGACGATCGCCCGGTCGCCATAGGACTTTGAAATCTTTTCCGCCTCGATCACGAGCGCGCCCGAGGCCTTGGCTTCCTGCGCGACCATCGTCGCGACGCCTTGCGAGCGGCGCGCCTCGCGCCGTTCGCGCCGCAGCGCCGCCAGTTCGCCGACCCGGCGCATGTTGCGCTTGCGCCGCGCGGTGACGCCGTAGCGCATCCAATGCTCTTCCTCGACGATGCGCCGATCGAGCTTGTGGCGCTCGATTTCCTCTTCTTCGAGCTTGGCGTCGCGCCAGGCCTCGAAGGCGGCGAAGCCCTGATCGAGCCGGCGCGTGCGGCCGCGATCGAGCCACACGGTCGCGCGGGTGAGATCGGCGAGCAGTCGGCGGTCGTGGCTGATCACCGCGAAGGCGGCGCGCGATTGCGACAATTCCTTTTCCAGCCATTCGATCGCGACGAGGTCGAGATGGTTGGTCGGCTCGTCGAGCAGCAGAATGTCGGGATCGGGGGCGAGGACGCTTGCGAGCGCCGCGCGGCGCGCTTCGCCGCCCGACAATTGCGCGGGATCGGCGCGCGGGTCGACGCCGAGATCGTCCATCAGCGCCCGCGCGCGATAGGGGTTGTCCTCTTCGCTGAGGCCGCTCAGCACAAAATCCAGCGTCGTCGCATAGCCCGTCAGATCGGGCTCCTGAGGCAGGTAGCGCAGGCGCGCGTTGGGCTGGGCGAAGCGCGTCCCGCTGTCGGCGACGCTTTCGCCGGCGGCGATCTTCAACAGCGTCGATTTGCCCGAGCCGTTGCGGCCGACCAGCGCGATTCGGTCGCCCGGCGAAATCGTCAATTCCGCGCCCTCGAGCAGCGGCGCGCCGCCGAGAGTCAGGCGAATGTCTCGCAATTGCAATTGAGGCGGCATATGAAGCAAACTCGACGCGGCAGGGCTGGGCCGAACGCATAGAGCCCCGCGCGAAAAAGGGAAAGGTCCATGACGCAGGCAGCCCTTTTGGCGATCTTCTCCGACCTTGCGGAACGTCGCCGCGAGGTTCTTTCCCGCACGATCGCCGCCGAATTCGCCGCCGACGGCGAGCGCTTCCACCGCTTTCACATCGCCTTCGACGATCTCCTCTACGATTATTCCAAGCAGCGCATCGACGCGGCGTCGCTCGATCTCCTCATCCGGCTCGCGCGGACCGCCGAGGTCGAGGCCAAACGCGACGCGATGTTCCGCGGCGATCTCGTCAATTCGACCGAGCGGCGCGCGGCGCTGCACGGCGCCTTGCGCAATTTCTCGGACAAGCCGGTTCTCGTCGAAGGCCGCGATGTCATGCCTGAAGTCCACCGCGAGCGCGCCAGGATGCTCGCCTTCGCCGGCGACGTGCGCGAGGGCCGCCTGCGCGGCGCGCTCGGCCAACCCATGACCGACGTCGTCAATATCGGCATCGGCGGCTCGGATCTCGGTCCGGCGATGGCCTCGCGGGCGCTCAGCCCCTACGCGCCGGCCAATTTGCGCGCCCATTTCGTCTCCAACGTCGACGGCGCCGACATCGCCGACACGCTGCACGGGCTCGATCCCGCGCGCACCCTGTTCATTGTCTCGTCGAAGACCTTCGCGACGCAGGAGACGATGACCAATGCGCAGACCGCGCGCGCCTGGCTCGTCCGGGCGCTTGGGCCGGGCGCGGTCGCCGATCATTTCGCCGCCGTCTCGACCCGGCTCGACAAAGTCGCCGAATTCGGCATCGAAGCCTCGCGCGTCTTCGGCTTCTGGGACTGGGTCGGCGGGCGCTATTCCCTCTGGTCGAGCATTGGCCTGCCGCTCGCCATCGCGATCGGCCCCGAGCATTTCCAGGAATTCTTGCGCGGCGGCCATGACGTTGACCAACACTTCCGCGCGGCGCCGGCGGAAAAGAACATCCCGATCCTGATGGGCCTCCTCGGCGTCTGGAACCGCAACGTCCTCGGCCATGCCGCGCAAGCCGTGATCCCTTACGACCAGCGCCTCGCGCGTCTTCCCGCCTATCTCCAGCAATTGCAGATGGAGAGCAACGGCAAGAGCGTGCGCCATGACGGCTCGCCCGTGACGATGGACAGCGGCGCGGTCATCTGGGGCGAGCCCGGCACCAACGGCCAGCACGCCTTTTTCCAGCTGTTGCACCAAGGCACGGAAATCACGCCGATCGATTTTCTCGTCGCCGCGACGCCGACCCAAGCCGACGCCCATCACCACGACCTGCTCATCGCCAATTGCCTGGCGCAGGGCGAAGCCTTGATGCGCGGGCGCACCAGCGCCGAGGCCAAGATGGTCACGGTCAATCAAGGGGCCAGCGCCGTGGAGGCCGCGCGGCTCGCCCCGCACAAGACGTTTTCCGGCAGCCGGCCGTCCTCGACGTTGCTTTACGCGAAACTGACGCCGCGCACGCTCGGGCGCCTGATCGCGCTCTACGAGCACAAGGTCTTCGTCGAAGCGGCGATCTGGGACATCAATCCGTTCGACCAATGGGGCGTCGAACTCGGCAAGGAACTCGCCTCGCGCCTCGCCCCGATCGTCGCTTCGCCCGACGCGGACCTCAGCGTCCTCGATCCTTCCACGGCGGGACTGATCGCGCATATGAGGAAATTGCGGGGCTGACGCCAACGGCCGAAAATATTGACCGCCGTCATGGCCGGGCTTGTCCCGGCCATCCACGCGGCGGCGGCGAGTCGAAACGTTCAAAGCGTGGCGCGGCGGCACGGCGTGGATGGCCGGGACAAGCCCGGCCATGACGAATCATTGCTATCGGCCGTTGATATAATTCCCTCACCCCACCCGCCGCGTCGCCTGCTTCAGCCACGCCCGCGTCTCCCGGTCGACGAGCGGCGACAAAACCTCGCGCACCCTCGCGTGATAGGTGTCGAGCCACGCGATCTCCTCCCGATCCATGAGCTTCGGCTCGACGAGGCGCAAATCGATCGGCGCGAGCGAGATCGTCTCGAAGCCCAGCATCCCCCGCTCGGCGCCGCGGATCGCGCGTGTCTCGACGACGATGAGATTCTCGATGCGGATGCCGAATTTGCCGGCGGCGTAATAGCCCGGTTCGTTGGAGATGATCATGCCCGGCGTCAGCGCCGCCGTCCCGGTCTTGGCGATGCGTTGCGGGCCCTCGTGGACGGAAAGATACGAGCCGACGCCGTGCCCCGTGCCGTGATCGAAATCGAGCCCGGCGCGCCACAGCGGCTGACGCGCCAGGGCGTCGATCTGAGCGCCGCTCGTCCCCTTGGGAAAAATCGCGCACGCGATCGCGATATGGCCCTTGAGCACGCGGGTGAAGCGGTCGCGCATCTCGGCCGTCGGGCGCCCGACGCAAATCGTGCGGGTGATGTCGGTCGTCCCATCCTCGTATTGACCGCCGCTGTCGATGAGAAAAATCCCTCGGCCGATCCTGAGGTTCGAGCCCTCGCTGACGCGATAATGGGGCATCGCCGCATGCGGCCCGGCGCCGGCGATGGTGGGAAACGAGACGTCCTTCAGCGCGCCCGTTTCGCGCCGGAACGTCTCCAGCGCCTCGGCCGCCGCGATCTCGCTCAGCTTGCCCTTGGGCGCCTCGCGGTCGAACCAGCAGAGAAAGCGCGCCATCGCGGCGCCGTCGCGGACATGCGCGGCGCGCGCGCCGGCGAGCTCGGCCTTGTTCTTGGCCGCCTTCATCAGCGCGATCGGGTCGGGGCCGAGGATCGCCGCCCCGCCCGCCGCCTCCAGCGCCTGGGTCAGCCGCGCCGGCGCGCTCGAAGCGTCGAACGCGACGCGTAAGCCCGCGGCGCCCAGCCCCGCCATGAAGCCGACGAGCCAATCGGGCTCGTCGATGTCAGCCAATTCGCCGAGCCGGGCGCGCATCGCGCTGGACAATTTGCGCCCGTCGAGAAAAAGCGTCGGGCGCCCCTCGCGCGGCAAATAGGCGAAGCTGAGCGGCAGCGGCGTATGCGCGACGTCGGCGCCGCGGATGTTGAACAGCCACGCGACGTTGTGGGCGTCGCTGACGAGGAGGCCGGCGCTCGCCCCGAGGGCGGCGCGGACGCGGGCGATTTTTGCCGCCGCGCTTTCCCCGGCCAGACGCGCGGGATGCGCGCTTATGGCGCCGAGCGGCGCGGCGGGCCGGTCGCTCCAGATCGCGTCGATCGGATTCGAGTCCAGCGCCACGAGTTCGCCGCCGGCGTTGCGGCATGCTTTTGCCAGGCGCTCGACCATTTCGGGGGTGTGCAGCCACGGGTCGTAACCCAAGCGTTCGCCGCGCTTCAGATTGGCCTCGATCCACGCGCTTGGCGGCTCATCGACGATTGGACGCACCGTGAACACGGCGGGGTCGACCTGCGCCGGGGCCTGAACGGCGTAGCGCCCATCGACGAAGATCGCCGCCGCGTCCTGAAGCACGATCGCCAGGCCCGCCGAGCCGGAGAAGCCGGTCAGCCACAGCAGCCTCTCGGCGGCGGCGGGGACGTATTCGTTCTGATGCTCGTCGGCGCGCGGCGCCACGAACCCGCAGAGGCCGCGCGCGGCCAGTTCGGCGCGCAGCGCCTTCACCCGCGCCGCCCCATGGGCCGGGCCGCCCAGTTCGGCGAAGGATTGATAGATGCTTTGGAACACGCGCGGCCCGTTCGCGATCACGTCCGATCCGCCTCGGTGACGACATGCCCGATGAACGGCAATTCGCGGTAGGAATGGGCGACGTCCATGCCGTACCCGACGACGAAAGCGTCCGGGCAGACGAAGCCGACGAAGTCGGCCTCGATCGGCACCTCGCGCTTGCCCCGCTTTTCCAGCAATGTGCAAACCAGCACGCGCCGCGCGCCGCGCGCGACCAGCAGATCCTTGGCGAAGGCCAGCGTGCGGCCGGACTCGAGAATGTCGTCGACCAGCAGGACGTCGCGGCCCTTCACCGAAGATTCGATGTCGCGAAGAATCGTCACCGTTCCCGACGAAACCGTGCCCTCGCGGTAGCTGGAGAGATGAAAAAACTCGACGTGCGGCTCGAGGCCGACGCGATACATCGCGCGCAGCAGATCGGCCGCGAACATGAAGGAGCCCTTGAGGATCGCCACGACGAGAAGATCTTTCGGCTCCGCCTTGGCGATCTCGGCGGCCAGGCCCGCCGTCCGCTCGGCGATCGCCTTCTCTTCGAACAATATCTCGACTTGTCTCGCGCCGCTCATGATCCCTCCGGGTCGGGAGCGATCTTATCGCCCGGCGCGACGAATTTCACCAGCGCGTCCGCGATTCCCCCGGGCGGCGTGGCGAGCCGGGCCGCGAAGCGCACGCGCTCCCCGCGCGCCAGCCGGTCCTTCGGCGCGCGCGTCGTCCAGACGTAGAGTTCGCGCCCATCGGCCGCGCGCAAGGCGATGCGCAAGGCGGGCGGGGCGATCTCGGCCTCGCGCAGATTCACGATGGCGCCTTCGACCATGAGAATTTTCTCGTCGCCGCTCCCCCCGACCCGCGCGCGCACATCCTCGATTCCCAATCCGCGCAAGTTCACGGGAAGGCCGATCGCCGCGTAGGCGCCCGCCGCGATCGGGGCGGCGGCGACGATCAATTCGCGCGCGCCGATCGCCGTCATCGATACCGCCAGCAGGCCCGCGGCGGCGAGCGGGGCGGCGAGTTTGCGCGGCAGGCGCGCCAGACGCCGCGCGAGCGTCGGGCCCGGCGCCGGCGCCCGATCGAGTCGCGCCGGATCGCCGCGCGTCGAGGCGACCGACGCGGCCAGCGTCGCGCGCGGCTGCAGCTCCCACGATCGGCCACATCCCGAGCAGCGAAATTGGCAGGCTTCCTCGCCGAGAATCTCGTTGGGAATGTGGTATGAATTGGAGCAGGTCTTGCAGACGATGAACATGGCGAATCAGCCTCGCTCCGGCCTCCCGCGGGAAAGGTTGGCATTTGGTCGCGTTCATGGTTAAGGCCGCGTTAAGCGCTTATCCCCCGAGGGTCGTCGTTGCTACGCTTTGAGAATGTCGGCTTGCGTTACGGCATCGGCGCCGAGGTCGTCCGCGACCTCGATTTCGAGGTCGCTCCGCAAAGCTTTCAGTTCCTCACCGGGCCGTCCGGCGCCGGCAAGACGACGCTGCTGCGGCTCATGCTGTTGTCACTGCGCCCGACGCGCGGAACCATCCACATTTTCGGCGAGGACTCCGCCAAGCTCGACAAGGACCAGATCACGGCGCTCAGGCGGCGGATCGGCGTCGTGTTCCAGGACTTCCGCCTGCTCGACCATCTCACGACTTACGAGAACGTCGCGCTGCCGCTCCGGGTGATGGGCCGCGACGAAGGCGGCTATCGCGCCGAAGTGGTCGAACTCCTGCGCTGGGTCGGCCTCGGCGATCGGATGAACGCTCTGCCGCCGGTCCTCTCCGGCGGCGAGAAGCAGCGCGCGGCGATCGCGCGCGCGCTCATCGTGCGCCCGGAATTGCTGCTCGCGGACGAGCCGACCGGCAACGTCGATCCCTCATTGGCGCGCCGCCTGCTGCGGCTGTTCGTCGAGTTGCACAAATCCGGCACCGCGGTCGTCATCGCCACGCACGACCTGACGCTGATGGATCAATTCGGTTACGCCCGACGCCTCGTCGTCGGCGACGGACAATTGAAGATTTTCGAGGGCGATTCGCCGTGAATGAATCGTTCCCGCCGACTCTGCCCCCGGACTCGCAGCTCAAGCGCGACATGCCGCTGGTCCCCTCCAATTCGATCGCCGGACGCGCGCTGGTCGTCGTCATCGCCATCATGACGTTTCTCGCCTGTCTGACCGCCGGCGGCGCGATTCTGGTCGCCCAAGCCTCGCAGGGCTGGCGCGCCGACGTCTCGCGCGACGTCACCGTCCAGATCAAACCGCGCCCCGGCGACGACATCGAGGCGCTCGTCGCCGCGGCCGCCGAGATCGCGGCGCGCGCGCCCGGCGTCGCCGACGTCCACGCCTACACCAAAGCCGAATCGGAAAAGCTGCTGGCGCCCTGGCTCGGCGAGGGCCTCGACCTCGGGCAATTGCCGATCCCTCGGCTCATCGTCGTCCACATGCTTAGCGGACATCGCGACGATCTCGAGCCGCTGCGCGCCGCGCTCGCCGCCGGGGCGCCGGGCGCCAGCCTCGACGATCACCGGCTGTGGCTGTCGCGCCTCGACACGATGGCCGACGCGGTCGTCGTCTTCGCCGCCGCCCTGTTCGCGCTCATGATCCTGGCGATGGCGACGGCGATCGGCTTCGCCACGCGCGGCGCCATGGCGGGCAATCGCGAGATCATCGAAGTGCTGCATTTCGTCGGCGCCGCTGATTCCTACATCGCGCGGCAGTTTCAGGGGCATTTCCTGCGACTGGGACTGAAGGGCGCGGCGGTCGGCGGCGTCTCGGCGGCGCTGTTCTTCGCCATCGCGGCCCTGCTTTCGACATGGCGCAGCCGCTCGGCGGGCGGCGAGGAAATCGCCGCGCTGTTCGGCGCCTTCGCACTCGGTTTCGTCGGCTACGCCGCGATTCTCGCGATTTGCCTCGCCATCGCCGGCCTCACCGGCCTTCTGTCGCGCGAAATCGCGTTCCGGCAGCTCAGGGGCCTGCAGTGAGCGGCGCTGGCCCCCTTTCGACGAACTCACCTGACGGACCGCCATGATCAAGTTGCGCTCGCTCGTCTTCAATCTCGCCTTTTACGCCAATCTCATCGTCCTGATGATCCTCGGCTTGCCGATGATTCTCGGCGGTCGCCACGGCGTCTTCTTCATGGCGCGGCTCTGGGGTTCGACCTCGGTCTGGCTGCTCGAAAAGATCTGCGCTCTGCGCGTCGAGTATCGCGGCCTCGAGAACATCCCTGAGGGCGGTTACATCATCGCCGCCAAACACGAATCCTTCCTCGAAACCTTCGCGCTGCTCAAATACGCGCCCGACTTCGCCATCGTGCTCAAGCGGCAGCTCGTCTTCATCCCGCTGTTCGGGCTCTATCTCGTCGGCGCCCGCCAGATCGCGATCGACCGCGCGCGCGGCCGCAACGCTCTCATGCAAATCATCGCCCAGGCCCGCCCGATCCTGCGCGAAGGACGGCAAGTCTTCATCTATCCCGAGGGCACGCGCCGCCCGCCCGGCGCCACGCCGCGCTACAAGTTCGGCGTCGCCGCGCTCTACACGGAAACGGGCGTTCCCTGCCTTCCCGTCGCGGTCAACACCGGCCTTTTCTGGGGCAGGCGCGGTTTCACGCGTCGGCCGGGCGTCGCCGTGATCGAATATCTGCCGCCGATTCTCCCCGGCCTCGATCGCGACGCCTTCGCCGAGCGGCTCCAATCGGCGATCGAGACGGCCTGCGCCCGCCTCAACGCGGAAGCGGTCAAGGCCGATGCGAGCCTCGCGCCGATTCTGGCCATCGGCGCCGCCACGATCGACGAGCCCAAGGGCGCCGATCTCCGCCAGGAGGCTTGACGGGGAGCGATGTTTGTTCTAGTTTTGTTCTATTCCGCTCGCATGGAGATGGATCGATGTTCGCCCTTCTCGACGCTGCTTCGCCTCGCCCCGCCGTCGCGCCCGCGCATGAGGCGGAACCCTGGCCCGAGGCGGCGCCGCCGACGGCCGCTTTCCTCTGCGAGACGGACGGCGAGCCGCTCACCGCGCTGATCGGCGAGGACCTATCCCCGCGCTTCTGTTCTTGGCGGGGAGCGTCCGGGCGCCGCTACATCGTCTCCGTTTACGACGCCAACGCGTGTCCGGCCTATTGCGACGCGGTTCTGATCGCCGCCGCGGTCGGCGCCGACGGCCGTCGCCGGGCGCTGGCGTTCGCCGACACCGGCGTCTTCCCCGAACCCCTCCTCGCGCGCGCGGTCAAGTCGCTGTCGAATGTCGCCGAGCGCGTGGAATTCCATCTGCATCTTCTGGCCGCCTCGCCGGGCGAACGCCGCGCGGCGCTCGACGACCTTTCCGCCGCCGCCCCTTACGCCGCGCGCAGCTGAGCGGCGAGCCATTCCAAGTCGCCGTCGACGATGCCGAGTTCGCGCAAATGGTCGCGCGTGGCAAGTACGTATTCGGCGTTGTCGCCGGATTGCCCGACGCCCTGCCGCACCAGTTTCAGCAGCTGATCGCGAGCCATGGGGCCCGCGTATTGCCCATGCGCGCGGTCGGCGACGTACGTGAGCGCCGAGACGCGCCGGCCGTCGCTCAGCGTGACCGGGACCATCCTTTCCAGATAGACCGCCGTCACCAATTCCCGCTCGCGAAGATAGCGCACCGTCGCTTCGCGCAAGCCCGCCTCGACGCGAAAGGCGACGCCGTGACACGCGCCGCCCTGATCGAGCCCGAGCACCAACCCCGGCCGATCCGCCGTGCCGCGGTAGACGTGCGAATAGATGCAGAGCCGTCGGCGCCAGCCGCGCAGCAGGGCCTTGTGGCGCTCGTCATAAACAAATCCGGGCCGCCACATCAGCGACCCGTAACCGAACACCCAGAGATCGTGCGCCGTCTCCGGCACCCGCTTCGTCGGCCACTCGTGTCCGGGATTCGCCCTCATGTCCCGGATGCGGCGTCCTCGCCGGCCCGGCGCCCGAAGTCCGGCGCGGCGGTTTCCTGCCCCAGCTCGACGATGCCGCGCCGGATCGCGCGCGTGCGCGTGAACAGGGCGAACAGTCCATCGCCGTCGCCGCGCCGAATCATCCGCTGCAGCGCCGTCAGGTCCTCGTTAAATCGGCCGAGCGCCTCCAGCACGGCGTCCTTGTTGTTCAGGAACACGTCGCGCCACATCGTCGGATCGGAGGCGGCGATGCGCGTGAAGTCGCGAAAGCCGCCGGCGGAGAACTTGATGACTTCCGAGCGCGTCGTCTCTTCGAGATCATAGGCGGTGCCCACGATGTTATAGGCGATGAGGTGCGGCACATGGCTGGTGATCGCCAGCACGAGATCGTGATGCGCCGCGCTCATCACTTCGACGTTCGACCCGATCGCCTGCCAAAACGCCCGCACGCGCTCGACGGCGCTCGGGTCGGCGCCCTCCGGGGGCGTGAGAATGCACCAGCGGTTGAGGAAGAGCGTCGCAAACCCCGCGTCGGGCCCCGACTGCTCCGTTCCCGCCACGGGATGGGCGGGAATCAGGTGCACGCCTTCGGGGAGATGGGGCGCGATCGCCGCGATCACCGCGCCCTTGACCGAACCGACGTCGGAGACGATCGCGCCCGCCTTGAGCGCCGGCGCGATCTCGCGCGCGACCGCCTCATTCGCGCCGACGGGAACGCAGAAGATCACGAAATCCGCCCCCGCCGCCGCCTCGGCCGACGAAGCGGCGACTTCGTCAGCGAGGCCGAGCGCGGTCGCGCGCGCCAGCGCCTCGCGCGAGCAATCCGCGATCACGATCCGCTTCGCGACATTCTTGCGCCGCACGGCGCGCGCAATCGACGACCCGATGAGGCCGATCCCGATGATCGCGACGCGCTCGAAAAGCGGCGCGGCGAGCGGGGCTCCCAGCCTATCCGCCACGGGGTCCGCCCTTCGTGAACTCCGCCAGCGCGGCGACGACGCCTTCGTTGGCCTCTTCGGTTCCCACCGTCAGGCGCAAGCAATCGGGAAGGCCATAGGCCGCGACCGCCCGCAGGACGAAACCGCGCGCGCTCAAGAACCGGTCGGCGTCGGCGGCCGTCCGGCCGTTCTCCTGGCCGAAGCGCAACAGCAGGAAATTGCCGACGCTCGGGGTCACTCCGATCCCCAGCGCGGAAATCTTCTGGGTCAGCCACGGCAGCCAGCGCGCGTTATGCGCCGCCGCCGCGTCGACATGGGCGCTATCGCCAATCGCCGCGACGCCCGCCGCGATCGCCGCGCCGTTGACATTGAACGGCCCGCGTACGCGATTGAGCGCCGCGATGATCGCCGCCGGCGCATAGGCCCAGCCGATGCGCAAGTTCGCCAAACCGTGGATTTTCGAGAAGGTGCGCGTCATCACGACGTTGTCGGACGTCGCGACCAGTTCGATCCCGGCCGCGTAGTCGTTGCGCGCGACATATTCGGCGTAGGCCGCGTCGAGCACGAGCAGCGTGTCTCCCGGCAGCCCGCCATGCAGCCGCTTGACCTCGGAGAAGGGCAGGTAGGTGCCGGTGGGATTGTTGGGGTTGGCGAGATAGACGATCTTCGTGCGCGGACCGACCTTGCCCAGCAGCGCGTCGACGTCGGCGGTCTCGCGGGTTTCCTTCGCCATGACCGGCATCGCGCCCGCCGCGCGGATTGCGATCGGGTATTCGAGAAAGCCATATTGGCTGTACAGCCCCTCGTCGCCGGGGCGCAAAAAGACATGCGCGAGTAGCGCGATGAGTTCGTCCGAGCCGTTGCCGCAAATAATCTGCTCGGCGTCGAGGCCGTAGCGCCGTCCGATCGCTTCGCGCAAGAGCCGCGCCGAGCCGTCGGGATAGAGCGCCAACTGATCCGCGCTCGCGCGGAACGCTTCGATCGCGTGCGGCGAGGGGCCGAGCGGCGATTCGTTCGAGGAGAGCTTATGGACCTTGGCGAGCCCGGACACGCCGCTCTTTCCGGGAACATAGGCCTCGATCGCCATGATTTCGGGGCGCGGTTGCGGTCGCAATGATTCTGACGCGGACATCGTTTCCTCGTTGATTGCTCAAGCCGGGCGCGCACGCAACTTGGATCCGTCGAAGCGCGCGGCGTGCGCGCCGACCTCCAGGCTGCGCACGTCCGTCGCGCCCGCCTGGCGCAAGGCCAAGCCGCCCGCGCCCTCGCCCAGACCGCCCGGCCGCGCGATGAGGAGCGACAGGCCCATGCCGTTGGCGGCGTTGCCGACGATCTCGCCTCCCAGCGCCCCGATCGCCTGCGGATAGTCGCCGCGCCATCGATCCAGGGTTACCGCCTCGAGCACCACGTCGCGCGCCGCGCCGTCGGCCAAAGGCTTGGCGATGACGAAGATCGGCATCCCCGCGGGATGGTCGGGCCGCTCGACGAAAGGCAGGCGCGCGATGATCTTGGGCGCGTCGGCGCGCGTCAGACGCATCCACCAGGCGCCGGCGCCGGGCCCGCCGTCCAAGGCGAACATGCCGAGATCGCCGGTCGCCGCGGCCACCGCGCCGATCACCCCATTCGCGCTCATATGCGGCACGCAGGGGACGGTGAAACCGAAGTGAAAGCGCGCGGAATCGCGCATCGGCGCGTCGCCGCGCGAGACGTCGACATGCACGCTATAGGGCGACTGCATATAGGTGAAGGTCGAGATGATGATCCGCCAGATGCTCTCGACCGTGTCGAGCGGCAACAGACCTTCGTGACGCTCGACGAGCGCCCTCATCATCGCGGCCTCGCGCGCCGGGCGGAAGGCCGATCCGCCGCCCTGGCGGGTCTTGATGGCGATGAGCCGGTCGATGATGCGCCCACGCTCCATCAGCAAGGCGTGCATCGACGCGTCGATCGAGTCGATCTCGACGCGAAGCTTCGCTAGCAATTCGGCGGCAAGTTCGGGCACGGCCGGGCCTCGAGGCGATCAGGTGTTCATCGATTCGAAGAAATTCGAATTGGTCTTGGTCTCGCGCAGTTTCCCCAGCAGGAATTCGATCGCGTCGACCGTGCCCATCGGATTGAGGATGCGGCGCAACACGTACATCTTCTTGAGGATGTCCGCCGGCACCAGCAATTCCTCCTTGCGCGTCCCCGAACGGGTGATGTCCATCGCGGGAAACGTGCGCTTGTCCGCGACCTTGCGATCGAGGATGATTTCCGAATTGCCGGTGCCCTTGAATTCCTCGAAGATCACCTCGTCCATGCGCGATCCCGTGTCGATCAGCGCGGTCGCGATGATCGTCAGCGACCCGCCCTCCTCGATGTTGCGCGCCGCGCCGAAGAAGCGCTTGGGACGCTGCAGCGCGTTGGCGTCGACGCCGCCCGTCAGCACCTTTCCGGACGACGGCACCACGGTGTTGTAAGCGCGCCCCAGGCGCGTGATCGAATCGAGCAGGATCACCACGTCGCGGCCGTGCTCCACCAGCCGTTTGGCCTTCTCGATCACCATTTCCGCGACTTGGACGTGACGCACCGCCGGCTCGTCGAAAGTCGACGAGACGACTTCGCCCTTCACCGAGCGCTGCATGTCCGTGACCTCCTCCGGCCGCTCGTCGATCAGCAGCACGATGAGAAAGCATTCGGGATGATTGGCGGTGACGGACTGCGCGATGTTCTGGAGCAGCACGGTCTTGCCGGTGCGCGGCGGCGCGACGATGAGCGCGCGCTGGCCCTTGCCGATCGGCGAAACGATGTCGATGACCCGCGAAGACAGATCCTTGCGGGTCGGATCCTCCACTTCCAGGCGTAGCCGCGCGTCGGGGTAGAGCGGCGTCAAATTGTCGAAATGCACCTTGTGGCGCGTCTTTTCCGGATCCTCGAAATTGATCGCGTTGCACTTGAGCAGAGCGAAATAGCGTTCGCCTTCCTTCGGACTGCGAATCACCCCCTCGACCGTGTCGCCCGTGCGTAAGCCAAGACGCCGAATTTGCGAGGGCGAAACGTAGATGTCGTCGGGTCCGGCGAGGTAATTGGCGTCCGCCGAGCGAAGGAAACCGAATCCGTCCTGCAGGATTTCGATCACGCCCTCGCCGATGATCTCGACCTCGCGGCCCGCCAGCTGCTTGAGGATCGCGAACATCAGCTCCTGCTTGCGCATGATCGAGGCGTTTTCCACCTCGTTCTCCTCGGCGAAGGCGAGAAGCTCGGTCGGCGATTTCTTCTTGAGGTCCTTGAGTTTGATTTCCCGCATTGCGGCGTCCTTGAACTGGCTCGCGCGTCGGCGCGTCGGCGACGGAGTGGAAAAGCGGAGGGCGCGGATACGAAACGAAGCCGCTGCTTGCCTCGGCCGGCGAAAGCCAGCGCGGATCGATAAAATCCGCTTGCCGTGGGAAGCGCCCGCTGAAGGTGAGAGCCCCTGCTTAATCGGCTTTGTCGAATTTTTCAACGGTCTTTTGCGCGGAAGTCGCCGCAGCCGCCTAGAACGGCTTGAACACCACGAGAAAGACGATCAGCGCCATGACGACCGTCGGAACCTCGTTGAGAATGCGATAGAATCGGGCCGGGCGGCGATTGCGGTCCTCGGCGAAGGTCCGCACCAATCCCGCGAGATAGCCGTGAACCCCGGAAAGCGCGAGAACCAGGGCCAATTTCGCGTGGAGCCATGGCGACGGGAAATAGCCGAGCCGGTAAGCGAGCAGCGGCCCGGTCAGCCAGACCGCGATCATCGCGGGGTTGACGATCCCCTTGAGCAGCCTTCGCTCCATGACCTTTAGGGTCTCGGACAGCTCCGATCCGGGCTTGGCGTCGGCGTGATAAACGAAGAGCCTGGGCAGATAGAGCATCCCGGCCATCCAGGCGATGATGGCCAGGATATGCAGTGTCTTGATCCAGAGGTCCAGGGACGGCATGCGTCGGCTCGGTCCGATCTGCGTGAAGGCGGACAGAGCCGCATGAGCCCGCTCATCCTGCCATGGCGGCTTGGCGAGATCAAACCTGCGGATCGATTGCGCGGGCCGAAGGCCAGCTCCCTGCGGCGCCCTTCGGCAGGACAAGGCGCGACAAAATTATCTAGGGATAATGACTCTAATTGATTCTGCTTAGGCGGGTCCAACGCGCGAAAGCAACTTCGTCCCCAGCCGGAGGCCGGCGACGGGCCGTCTGGCGCCGCTCGAAGGGTCTGCGCCGCGGCTGGGGACAAATTAAGGAAATGTTAACCCTTTCAAGCGCCGAGCGTCGCTGTTGCGTGTGAAGTGAGAATGCCGCTTCCCCACAATTCCCGCTAACATCGGAACCGATCGAACGGCGTCTCCCGCCCGGCTCGGCTGTGGACGAGGGGTGGGCGTGCGCCCGCCGGCGGGCCGCCGGGTTTCGCGCGCGCGGACTTTCTCCACGCCTGTCCACAGCGATCAACCCTGGTTATATCAAGATATCAACTCCTCGGAGGCGGCCCATGGGGCGCAGTTATTTTCACCTTCATCTCGTCTCCAATTCGACCGGCGAAACGCTGATCGCGGCTTCGCGCGCCGCCGCCGCCCAATATCAGGGCGTCGCTTCGATCGAGCACGTCTATCCCCTCGTGCGCACCCGCTCGCAACTCGATCGGGTCGTCGCCGAAATCGACAATGCGCCGGGAATCGTCCTTTTCACCCTGGTCGACCCCGACCTGTCGCGACGCCTGGAGGCGGCTTGCGAAGAATCCGGCTCGCCGTGCCTGTCCGTGCTTGGCCCGGTCCTGACGCTGTTCCAATCGTATCTCGGGCAGAGTTCGACGCCGCGCGCCGGCGCGCAACACATGCTCAACCCCGAGTATTTCAAACAAATCGACGCGCTCAATTTCACGATGATGAGCGACGACGGCCAATTGCCGGAAAATCTCGAGCACGCCGACATCGTGCTGCTCGGCGTGAGCCGCACCTCGAAGACGCCCACGAGCATCTATCTGGCCAATCGCGGCTACAAGACCGCCAATATCCCGCTCGTTCCCGACATTCCCTTGCCTCGCGCCCTCGATCACCTGCGCCGCCCGCTAATCGTCGGCCTCGTCGCTTCGCCCGAGCGGATCATCCAGATCCGCCAGAATCGTCTGCTCGCGCTTCACGCGGACTCGCAGACCCAATATGTCGATCGCGTCGCGGTGGCCCAGGAAGTGGCGAGCTCGCGTCGCCTTTTCGCCGAGCGGAACTGGCCGACTATTGACGTCACGCGCCGGTCGATCGAAGAAACCGCCGCCGCGATTCTCGATCTCTATCGCGAACACCGTCTCAAGTTCATCACTCAGGCCTGAAGCCGACACCCATTCATGTCGTCCCCTCCTTCCCTTTGGATCGGCCGGGAAAAGCTGGTCTTGGCCTCCAAGAGCGCCAGTCGCCGGCGTTTGCTCGAAAGCGCGGGCCTCGCCTTCGAAGTCGAGGCGGCCGATATCGACGAACGCGCGCTCGAGAGCGAGTTTCTCGCGGCGGGTGGGCAGAGCGAGGCGCTCGCGCTGGCGTTGGCGCGCGCCAAGGCGCTCGAAGTCAGCGCCCGCCGGCCCGGCGCGCCGTGCATCGGCGCCGATCAGATTTTGACGCTCGAGGGCCGGCTCCTGCACAAATCGGAAACGATGGAATCGGCCGCGCGAACGCTTCGCGCGCTCAGCGGGCGCACCCATCGGCTGACCTCGGCTTTCGCGATCGCGCGCGAGGGACGAATCCTCGGCGAAGGCCAGGAGCGCGCCGATCTGACTATGCGGGCCCTCGACTCCCGGCAAATCGCCCTCTATCTCGCTTGCGCCGGGCCCGGCGTTCTGGCGAGCGTCGGCGTCTACCAGATCGAAGGGCTAGGCGTGCATCTGTTCGACGCCATCGACGGCGACCATGCGACCATCCTCGGCTTGCCGATGCTGAAGCTTCTCGCGCGCCTTCGCAGCGAAGGGATGTTGGCGCTGTGAGCGCCGCGGGAGCGCCGCGCGCCGGCGTCTGCGGCTGGCCGGTGGCGCATTCGCGCTCGCCTTTGATTCACGAATATTGGCTGAGGACGCTCGGGATCGAGGGCGCCTATGAGCGGTTCGCCGTGCCGCCGGGCGCCTTTCCCGCTTTCGCCGCCTCGATTGGCTGCGACGGCCTCGTCGGCGCGAATGTCACCGTCCCACATAAGGAGGCGGCCTTCGCGGCGTGCGACCGGCTCGTCGGGGACGCGCAAGGCTCGGGCGCCGTCAACACCCTGTGGCGCGAAAACGGCGCCCTGTGCGGCGACAACACCGATGTCTTGGGCTTTCTCGCCAATCTCGACGCCGGCGCCCCGGATTGGCGGCGCGAGGCCGAGACCGCCGTTGTTGTGGGCGCCGGCGGCGCCGCGCGCGCGATCGTGCACGCTCTACTCTCGCGCGGCGTCGAGCGCGTCGCCATCGTCAATCGCACGGCCGAGCGCGCCGAGGCTCTGGCCGCGCGGTTCGGCCGCAGGACGACGGCCGCGTCTTGGCGCGAGCTGCCGAAATGGCTCAAACGAGCCGATCTGCTCGTCAATGCCACTACCCTCGGCATGGCCGATCAGGGCGCGCTGGAGATCGACCTTGCGCCGATGAAGAAAACCGCCGTCGTGACCGACATCGTGTATATTCCCTTGGCGACCCCGCTAATCGAGGCCGCGCGGCGGCGCGGTCTGCGGGCCGTCGAGGGTCTTGGGATGTTGTTGCATCAGGCGGCGCCGGGCTTCGAACGCTGGTTCGGCGTGCGCCCGACCGTGACGCCGCAATTGCGCGCGCTCGTCGAAGCCGACATTCTCGCCGGGGGAAAGGGACGTTCGTGATCGTCGCAGGACTGACGGGCTCGATCGCGATGGGCAAGTCCACGGTCGCCAAGATGTTCGCGGCGCTCGGCGCTCCCGTGTTCGACGCGGATTGCGCGGTGCGCGAATTCTATCGCTCGCCGGAAGCCCAGGCGGTGGAGGCGGTCTTTCCCGGCGTCATCGAGGGCGGGGAGGTGAACCGCGAGAAGCTCGCCGCGTTGGCGCTCGCTGATCCCGAAGCGTTGAAGCGCCTGGAGGCGATCGTTCATCCCGAGGTGGCGCGGCTGCGCGGCGCCTTTCTCGAACGGGCCGCCGCCGAAGGCCGCCGCGTCGTGGTCGTCGACGTGCCGCTGCTCATCGAGACCGCGGCGCACCGGTCCGTCGACCTCGTCCTCGTCGTCAGCGCGGGCGAGGCCGCGCAACGCGCTCGCGCGCTCGCGCGTCCCGGCATGACCCCGGCCAAATTCGAGGCCATCCTGGCTCGCCAGACGCCGGATCGGGAAAAGCGGCGTTTCGCTCATTGCGTCATCGACACGAGCGGAACCTTGGAGCAAACGCGCGCGCAGACGGCAGGCGTCTTGCGCGCGATCGCCGGCATGCCAGGCGGCGGGCATAGCCGCGGCGGGAGGCTTGGCTATGCGTGAAATCGTGCTCGACACCGAAACGACCGGCCTCGACCCGGCGCAGGGCCACCGCCTCGTCGAGATCGGCGCGGTGGAAATCGTCAATCAGATCGCGACCGGCGCGGTGTTCCACGCGCTGATCAATCCCGAGCGCGACGTGCCCGAGGAGGCCTTCCGCGTTCACGGCCATTCGACGGCGTTCCTGCGCGACAAGCCTGTCTTCGCGGCGATCGTCGACGAGTTTCTCGCCTTCGTGGGCGAGGACCGTCTGGTGATCCACAACGCCGAGTTCGACATGCGCTTCATTAACGCCGAGCTGAGCGCGGCCGGGCGCGCGCCGATCCCGGCCGAGCAGGTCGTCGATACGCTGGCGCTGGCGCGTCGCAGGCATCCCGGCGCGCCCAATAACCTCGACGCGCTGTGCGACCGCTATCGCATCGATCGCTCGCGACGGATCAAGCATGGCGCGCTGCTCGACGCGGAAATCCTCGTCGAGGTCTACGGCGAACTGACCGGCGGGCGGCAACGCTCGCTATCCTTCGCTGCGATCGAGAGCGGCCGACGCGGCCCCGGCCCCGCTGCGGCGGCGCGAAGGAAGCGTCCCGTCCCGCTCGCGCCGCGCCTGAGCGAAGCGGAGCGACGCGCTCATCGCGCGCTCGTCGCCACGCTCGGCGACGCCGCGATCTGGCGCGGCTATGCGAGGCCCGAGACCGACGGGGAAGACGCTTAGGCTTGCGCGGCCGGCGCGCCCGTCACAGCGGCGATGCGCTGCATGTAAAGCCCGTGAAAATCGATCGGGTCGACATACAACGCGGGGTAGCCGCCTCCGCGCACCGCGTCCGCGACGATCTGGCGCGCGAACGGGAACAGCAGTCTCGGGCCCTCGATCATGATGAGCGGCTGGGTCTGCTCGACCGGAACGTTTTCGACGCGGAACACGCCGGCGTAGTTGAGTTCGAACTTGAACAGCGCGCCCGCGCCCTCGCCGGCGCCGCCTTCCAACATGAGGCTGACTTCATAGTCGTTGGGCCCGATCTGGCGCGCGTTGACGTTGACTTGCAGGCCGATGTTGGGGCCCTGTTGCGGCGCCAGGGCGCGCGGGGCATTGGGGTTCTCGAAGGAGAAGTCCTTGATGTACTGCGCGAGGACGGAAAATCGCGGCGCGGCGCCCAACTCTGCCGCGCCGTTGCTGTTCTGGTCGACCATCCCGTCTCTCCTCGCCCGCTAGGGGTGTTCAATCGGCTCCGCCGCGCGCTCAGCGCCCGCCGGCCTCACTTCGAAGGGCCCGACGCGAAGCCGGCCTTCGCTCGGCGCGTCGCCTAACACGAGGGCGCGCCGCGAACAAGAACGGGCCCGCGCGATTTTGCGCGATCGGCGCTGCGCTAAAAAATCGAGAGCGGCCGCGATTCCACGATCGAGGCGCCCGGCTCTAAAGACGCGGCCAGGAAAAATCGTCGGCGCGTCCCGTACGCGGATCGACGGGCTCGCCGAAACGAAGCACGCGCGCGACGGCGGCGGGTTCGGCGGCGGGAGTCGCTTCGCGCGCCGCCAGCGCTCCGCCCGGCGAAATCGGCCGCGCGGTCAGCGACAGGATCGGCCCCGCCAGCGGCTTCGGCGGTTCGAGCGGCGCGGGCGATCCGGGCGCGGCGGGCTCCTCGGGGGCGCCCATTTCGCGGCGGATCTGTGCGTTGATGTCGCCGGCGGCCTGCTCGATGTCCGGCGGCAGGGTCGCGCTTTCGTTCTGCGGCCGGTTCTTGTCGAACACGCGCATGATCTCCGCTTCGAGGAAATGCGCGACTTTGCGCGAGCCGGCCTTGGTGAAGAGAATGCCGTCGGCGCCGCGCAACTTGACGTTCTGGCCGTCGACGTTTGGTCCATAAGCGTCGTACTGGCCGTTCTGGTCGGCGAATGCGTCCCAGATGTCGATGTACTTGGCGCCCGCCTTTTCCGCGCGCTCCTTGTAGATTTCATTCAGCTTGACGACGCCGGCGTTGATGCGGTCGGTGCGCATCGGCGGCAGGCCGACCCAGGCGACCGGAATATGCGCGGCCTGGAACGGCGCCACGACGGCCTCGACCCGTTGCGCATAAAGCGCGCGCCAGCGATCGCTCGAGGGATCGAGCGTGTCGGCGCCGTCGCGCATCGGCTGCAGGTCGTTGATGCCCATCATCACGACGACGAAGTCGATCCGATCCTTCGCCGTCGCCAGATCGCGCGCGGCCTTCGGCCAGTCGTAATAATCGTCGCGCACGAGGCCGGAGGCTTCCCGCGACTTGTTGGCGATCGAGATTTCCGGCTTGTCGGCGAAAGCCTGGGTCAGGCCGTCCTCGACGAGAAGGCCGAGACTGTCGCCGAGAACGTCGATGAAGAAGGTCGGCTGAACGGGCGCCCCTCCCGGCGTTCCCGGCTCGCGCGTCGTCGTCGCCGGCACGAAATCGCGCACCTTTTTGCGCGGGCGATGCGGCGCTGCGGGCGCCTCCGGCGGCTTTGCCGCCGGAACGCCGAACAGATGCGAGAGAAAGCCCGCCAGGCCCCCGTCTTCGGCCCGGACCGCGGGTCCGCCCAAAGCGACGCAAAAGACGGCGATCGCCGCAAGGCGCGCCAGACGCGCGACGAATTGAGGATCAACCGCGAGCTTCATCTCGTACCATCCGCGCCGGCCGCGACTTGGAGCCCTTCGATAGCGCGGGAATTTGTCGGAAAAGGCGCCGTCGCCATTCCGAAATCCCGCTTACCCGCGCGCTCGCATTTTTCGCAGCAGCGCGAGCGTCGGGTAGCCGTCCGCCGGCGCCCCGATCAATTCTTGATAAGCGCGCAACGCCGCACGCAGGGTTTCGCCGGCGCGGCCGTCGACGTCGCCGACATCATAGCCCAATTTGCGCAGCCTTGTCTGCAATTCGCGAATCTCGCGCTGGCCCAGCGTCGCATCGTGGACGGGCCAACGCGCGCGAACGCCGCCGCGTCCCATGATCGCGTCGCCGAGCAAGGCGACGCCGAGCGCGTAGGCCGTCGAATTGTTGTAGCTCTTGATTGTCTTGAAATTGGCGGTGACGAGAAAGATCGGCCCGTCGAGGCCGGCGGGAATCAGCAATTGCGCCTCGCCCGAGCGCGGCAAGGGGGCGCCGTCGGCGCGGACGACGCCCCGCTCGGCGAAGGAGGCGAAAGGCGCGAGGCGCGAGGAATCGGCGTCCGTGAGCTTGAAGCCGGCGGGCAGGCGCGCCTCGAAACCCCAGGGCGCGCCGGCGATCCAGCCGTGCTTGGCGAGATAATTGGCGGTCGAGCCGATCGCATCGGGCGCGCTGTTCCAAATGTCGCGGCGACCGTGGCCCTCGAAATCGACCGCGTATTCGTTGAAGCTCGAGGGCATGAACTGGGTCTGGCCCATCGCCCCGGCCCACGAGCCGCGCATTTCGCGCGCGCCGATGTCGCCTTCTTCGAGAATGGCGAGGGCGGCGATCAGTTCGTCGCGAAAATAGTCGCCGCGATAGTGGACGAAGGCGAGACTTCGCGAGCGCGCGAATCACGTTGTCCGATCCCTCGAAGGCGCCGAATTCTGTCTCCATGCCCCAGATGCCCATGACGACGGGCTCGTCGACGCCGTAGGTCGCCTCGGCTTTGGCGAGCCAGGAGCGCTCCTCCTCCGCCTTGGCCCGGCCGTGCTCGATGCGCGCGCTCGAAACGGCGCTCGCCAGGTATTGCCAGATCGGCTTGACGAATTCGGCCTGGTTCTTGGTGTGCGCGACGATCGCGCGGTCGAAAGTCACGCCCTTGAAGGCGGT
Source organism: uncultured Alphaproteobacteria bacterium (assembly GCA_963842835.1). Lineage (GTDB taxonomy): Bacteria > Pseudomonadota > Alphaproteobacteria > Rhizobiales > Beijerinckiaceae > Roseiarcus. The sequence continues at coordinate 238,693 of CAWJIB010000009.1, forward strand.
CACGAACGTCGCCCGCGAGACGCCGCGCGTCTTGGCGAGCGGCCAGAGATTGGCGACGAACTTGTGAAACGCCGCATCGCTCGGCTTGGCGGCGGCCGCGGCGCGCGCCGGCGGCGGGTGCAAAGCGAGCGCCGCCGCGATCGCCATCGCCAGCAGCGCCGCGGCGAGCCGGAAGAGCCACTGCCAGCGCATAGGGGAGGCAAGCCGGTGAAGCGGAGCGAACGTCGTCATGGCCTCTCCTCGCGCGAAGACGCGCAGGAGCTTAGCGGCGAGCCGTTGAGAAAAAATAAACCATGCGGGCGCCGGCGGTTCAACCGCCGCCCTTGATGTCGTCGGGGCGCGGCATGGAAATGATGTTGTAGCCGGAATCGACGAAATGCACCTCGCCCGTCACCCCGGCCGAAAGGTCGGACAGAAGATAAAGCGCGGAGCCGCCGACGTCCTCGATCGTGACGGTGCGCCGGAGCGGGGAATGGTGGCGCTGGAAATTGAACATGAATCGCGCGTCGGCGATGCCGGCGCCCGCGAGGGTGCGGATCGGCCCGGCGGAAATGGCGTTGACGCGGATGCCGGCGGGGCCGAAATCGGCGGCCAGATATCGCACGCTTGCTTCCAACGCCGCCTTGGCGACGCCCATCACGTTGTAATTTGGCATGACGCGCGTGGAGCCGCCGAAGGTCAGCGTCAGCATCGCGCCGCCGCTCGGCATCAGCGGGGCCGCGCGCTTGGCGATTTCGGTGAAGGAGAACGCCGAAATGACCATTGTGCGGATGAAGTTGTCGCGCGTCGTGTCGGCGTATCGGCCCTTGAGCTCGTTGCGGTCGGAAAAGCCGATGCAATGGACGACGAAATCAAGACCTCGCCATTTCTCCTCCAGGGCGGCGAAAACCGCGTCGAGGGAGGCGAGGTCCTCGACGTCGCAGGGCAGCGACAGCCGGGAACCCAGACTTTCGGCGAGCGGGCGCACGCGTTTGCCCAAGGCTTCGCCTTGGTAGGTGAAGGCGAGCTCGGCGCCTTGAGCGGCCAGGGCCTGGGCGATGCCCCAGGCGATGGAATGATCGTTGGCGACGCCCATCACGAGGCCGCGCTTGCCGCTCATCAGGCCAGATTTCATCCCGCTCACTTCTTCTTCTGTCAGGCGTCGACGTGTTTGAGAACGATCGTGGCGTTGGCGCCGCCGAAGCCGAAGGAGTTGGTCAGCACCGCTCCGAGCCGCACGTCGTCGCGGCGCTTGCGCACGATCGGCATGTCGGCGAAAGCGGGATCGAGTTCCTCGATATGAGCGCTTTCGCAGATGAAGCCGTTTTGCATCATCAGCAGGCAATAGATCGCCTCGTGCACGCCGGTCGCGCCCTGCGAATGGCCGGTCAACGACTTGGTCGCGGAGATCGGCGGGCAGGCCTCGCCCGAGCCGAAGACTTCGCGCAACGCCTCGATCTCCTTGAGATCGCCGACCGGCGTCGAGGTCGCGTGCGGGTTGATGTAATCGATCGGCGCCGTCACGGTGGCGAGCGCTTGGCGCATGCAGCGCGCCGCGCCCTCGCCCGACGGGGCGACCATGTCGGCGCCGTCGGAGGTCGCGCCGTAGCCGGCGATCTCCGCGTATATGCGGGCGCCGCGCGCCTTGGCGCGCTCGTAATCCTCGAGCACGAGAACGCCCGCCCCCGCCGAAATGACGAAACCGTCGCGATTCTTGTCGTAGGCGCGCGAGGCGCGCTCCGGCGTGGAATTATAGGCGGAGGACATCGCGCCCATCGCGTCGAACAGCACTGAGAGCGTCCAGTCGAGATCCTCGCAGCCGCCGGCGAACACGACGTCCTGCTTGCCCATCAGGATTTGCTCGGCGGCCGCGCCGATGCAATGATTGGAGGTCGCGCAGGCCGAGGAAATGGAATAGGCGACGCCCTTGATCTTGAACCAGGTCGAGAGTGTCGCCGAGGCGGTCGAGCACATGGATTTGGGCACGGCGTAGGGTCCGACGCGCTTGGGGCCCTTGGCCCGCGCGATATCGGCGGCCTCGACGATGGCGCGCGTCGAGGGGCCGCCGGAGCCCATGATGAGGCCCGTGCGCTCATTCGACACCTCGCCCGGCTCGAGCCCGCTGTCGAGGATCGCCTGGTCCATCGCGACATGGCACCAGGCTGTTCCTCCGCCGTGAAAACGCATCGCGCGGCGGTCGAGGATCTCCTCCGGCTTGCAGCTCGGGGCGCCCTGGACCTGGCTGCGGAACCCCATCTCGGCGTATTTTTCCGCGCGCGAAACGCCGGACTTGGCCGCATGCAGGCTCGCCAAGACTTCCCCAGCGTTGTTGCCGATCGAGGAGACGATCCCCATGCCGGTGACGACGACGCGTCTCATCCTTTTGCTCCACACAATTTCTTCGCCGGCTCGCCTGGCGGAGTCTAGGCTTGGCTCGGCTTTGCGGCGCCGAAAAGGCCGACGCGCATGTCCTTGACCTCGTAGATGCGTCGCCCGTCGGCCTCCAGCCAGCCGTCGGCGATGCCGAGAATGAGCTTGCCCTTGAAGACGCGCTTGACGTCGACGCCATAGATCACCCTCTTGATCGAGGGAAGCACCTGATCGATGAATTTCACTTCGCCGACCCCGAGCGCCCGGCCGCGGCCGGGAAGGCCGAGCCAACCCAGAAAGAACCCCGTCAGCTGCCAGAGCGCGTCGAGCCCGAGGCATCCCGGCATGACGGGATCCCCCTTGAAGTGGCAGCTGAAGAACCACAGCTCCGGCTTGATGTCGAACTCGGCGCGCACGCCGCCTTTGCCATGGGCGCCGCCCGTTTCGCTGATGTCGGCGATGCGGTCGAACATCAGCATCGGCGGCAACGGCAGCTGGGCGTTTCCCGCGCCGAACAGCTCTCCGCGGCCGCAGGCCAAAAGGTCTTCGTAGGCGAATTGGGAGCGCCGTTCGGACATGCTCAGGTTGATTCCTTGTGGACGCGGTCGCCCTGCGCGCCGGCCTTTTCATCGGCTTGGTAACACAGGCGCGCGCGTCCCGAAAGCGCTCGGCCTCGATCCTTTTGTCGAACCCAAGCGTCCGGCGCCGCCAGCGAACGCGGATCCGCGGCCGGGCCAGCGATCGGCCGCCTCGCGGCCCGATAAACGGGGATTCTCGTTGGGAAATCGCGCCTGAGGCTGCCGCCGCGGGTTGGCTGACGGCCGCGATTCGATGTGATATATATTCAAATGGCGCGCCGGCGCGCCGGTAGGCCCACCCGATCAGGGAGAAACGTTCTCAAGTGCCCGCCATCGCCATTTCGCCCGCCAGGCCCGCCGCTCGCGGCGGCTTCATGGACGGCTGCCCCGTTCACAAGCTGCGCGCGAAGCTGCGCCAGGCCCGCCTGCGTCCGACGCGTCAGCGCGTCGCGCTGGGCTGGCTGCTTTTCGGCAAGGGCGACCGGCATGTGACCGCCGAAATGCTGTTCGAGGAAGCCAAGGCCGCGAAAGTGCCGGTTTCGCTCGCCACGGTCTACAATACTCTGCACCAATTCACCGGCGTCGGGTTGCTTAACGAAATCGCGATCGACGGGCCGCGCACTTATTTCGACACCAATCCGACCCCGCACCATCATTTCCTGATCGAGGAGACCAGCGCGCTCATCGACATCCCCGACGGCCATGTCGCGCTCGCGCGATTGCCCAACCCGCCGGACGGGTGCGAAGTCGCGCGCATCGACGTCGTCGTGCGCATACGTCGCGCCGGGGTCGAATCAGGCCGGCCCGCGCTCAGAATCGCGGCTGATCGCCGGCGATGATCCCCGCGCTGGTCACGACGACCCAGTCGTGACCGCGGCGTTCGATTCGCAGCACCCGGCCGGCGCCCGGCAGGACGTCGCCAGGGACGACTTGTTGTGGGCCGTCGCGGCCGTCGACGATCGCGAAGCCCTCCTGAGCTTCGACGAGCCAATAGCCGCGTAGCGGCGCCCGCGGCTTTTCGATCGAGCCGGTCGTTTCGTTGGAGAGGGTCGGCTCGGGTTTCGCCGCGAGCGCGGCCTGCCTGGGCGAGGGCGCCGGCGGCGTCGGGGGGGCCGCGACGACGGCCGGCGGCCTCTTTTCCAGCTTGTCGAGGCGCGCCGCCAGGTCGGCGATCCGGGCGGCCGAATCGTGGTCGAAGCGATCGGCCAGCTTGTCGAGGCGCGCACTTTGGTCGTGGTCGACGCGGTCGACCCGCGCCGTCAGTTGCGCGAGGGCGCCGCCGAGATCGCGCGTGGCGCCGCTTTCCGCTTTCATCTCGGCGGCAATTTTGCGCAGATCCGCGGTTTCGTCGCGCGATCGGGCGGCCTCGACGGCGTCGATCCGATCCTTCAGGGCCTTGACCGTCTGGGCGAGGCCGCGGCTTTCCTCGGCTTTGGCCGCCAGCAGGCTCGACTGCCTGACGTGATCGTAAAGCCCGGCCGCCGCGACGGCGGCGAATAGCGCCAGGCCGGCGGCGAAGCCAAGCGGCCATCGCCATTGCGCCGCGGCCGTCGCGTCGTCGGCTTCGGATTGCGCGGCCGCGCCGAAGGGAATGAATTCGAGCGGCGGCAGCTCGATTCTCGGCGCGTTTTCGCCCGCGTGAGCGGCGCTCGGCGCCGCACCGGGCGATTGGGCCGCCTCGGCGGGTTTCTCCGCTTGCTCGTTTGGGCTCGGCGTCGAATTCGGCGCTCCGGCGCCGCCGTTCCCCGCCGGGCCGGCTTCGGCTTCCTGCGGACGCTCGGGATTCAATTCTTCGTGCGCGTTCATGGAGGCATTCCGAAAATAGCGCCAATATCGCGCCAGTTTCGTCCCCGCGGATTAACGGACCGTTGACCAAATGGGACTTCAGCGGGCAAATATTGTGGCCGGAATCCAGCGACCGGCGCGGCCGCGGATGCTAAGGTCGCGACATCAAGGTCCGAGCGGTCGATTTCGCGCGGCTGGCGCCCAAGGGGATCATAGCGATGAAGGCGACGAAATTCGGCATGGGCCAGGGCGTCAAGCGCGTCGAGGACGTCCGCCTCGTCAGCGGGCGCGGATGCTATACGTCCGACGCGGCGTGCGAGGACGCGCTGCACGCCGTCTTCCTTCGCAGCCCGCACGCGCATGCGCGATTTCAGATCGAGGATGTCGAGGCCGCGCGCGCCATGCCGGGCGTGAAGGGCGTTTACGTCGCAGCGGATTTCGCCAAGCTAGGCGAGCTCGCCTGCCTCGCCCCCATGCGCAATTCCGACAGTTCCCTGACGCCGCTGAAGCCGTATCCCGTAATGGCCGTCGACGAAGTCGCGCATGTCGGCGACATCGTCGCGATGGTCGTCGCCGACACGCCCTTTCAGGCCCGCGACGCGGCTGAGGCCATCGCCGTCGCCTGGGACGAGCTCCCGCTTGTCGTCGACGTCGAAGAAGCGTTGCAGCCGGGCGCGCCGCAGGTCTTCGCCGACGCCCCCGGCAATGTCGCCTACGATACGCATATCGGCGACAAGGCGGCGAGCGACGCGGCGTTCGCCTCTGCGGCCCATGTCGTCGGCGTGAAGATCGTCAATCCGCGCGTCGTCGCCAATTTCCTCGAGCCGCGCGGCGCGCTCGCCGAATATGACGCCGGGTCCGAGCGCCTGACCCTCCATGTCGGCAGCCAGGGCGCGCATGGCCTGCGCGATCTCGTCGCCGAAGGCATTCTGAAGATTTCGCCGGACAAGCTGCGCGTCATCACGAAGGACGTCGGCGGCGGGTTCGGAACCAAGACCTTCGTCTATCGCGAATATCCGCTCGTTCTCGAGGCGGCGCGGCGACTGGGACGCGCCGTGCGCTGGCAGGCCGACCGTTCCGAGCACTTCGTCGGCGACGCGCAGGGCCGCGACAACGTGACCACGGCCGAGATGGCGCTCGACGCCGAGGGCCGTTTTCTCGCTTTGCGGGTCGACATTCTCGGCAACCTCGGGGCCTATCTCTCGCAATTCGCGCCTTACATTCCCTGGCTCGGCGCGTCGATGGCGACGGGCTCCTACCGCATCGAAACGCTGCATGCGCGCGTGCGCGGCGTTTACACCCACACCGTTCCTGTCGACGCCTATCGCGGCGCCGGGCGGCCCGAGGCGGCCTACGTGCTGGAGCGGCTGGTCGATCGCTGCGCGCGCGCCCTGGGTCTCGCCCCCGAGGAGATTCGCGCGCGCAATTTCGTCAAATCCTCGGAGATGCCCTACCACACCCGCACCAACCGCGATTACGACGTCGGCGACTTCGAGGGCGCGATGCGCGCCTGCCTCGCCAAGGCCGACGCCGCGGGCTTCGGCGCGCGCGCGGAGGAAGCGCGAAAGCGCCGCCTCATTCGCGGGATCGGCATGTCGAGCTATATCGAATGCACCGCATGGGGCGAGGGCGAAGAGGGCTCGCTCACGCTGGACAAGAACGGCGATTTCACGCTGCTGATCGGCACGCAGTCGAACGGGCAGGGGCACGAGACGGCCTATGCGCAGGTCGTTTCGCAATATCTCGACGTTCCCTTGGAACGGGTGAAGGTCGTGCAGGGCGACACCGATCGCGTCGCCAGCGGCAACGGCACGGGCGGCTCGCGCTCGATCCCGATCGGCGCGGTCATGACGGCGCGCGCCTCGCAAACGCTCGCCGCCTCGCTCAAGGAGCTCGCGGCGGATAAATTGGAGGCAGCGGTCGCCGATCTGGAAATCGCCGACGGCCACGTCCGCATCGCCGGCACCGACCATGCGATCTCCTACGCCGAAATCGCCGCCCTGCCCGCCGCGACCGCGCAGAAGCTGACGGCGATCGACTCCTTCGAGCCGCCGAACGCGACCTATCCCAACGGCACGCATATTTGCGAGGTCGAGATCGATCCGGAAACCGGCGCGACGCGGATCGTCCGCTACACCGTGGTCGACGATTTCGGCGCGACGCTCAATCCGCTGCTGCTCGCGGGCCAGGTGCACGGCGGCATCGCGCAAGGCGTCGGGCAGGCGCTGATGGAGCGCGCGATCTACGACGAGAGCGGGCAATTGCTGACCGCGAGCTTCATGGACTATTGCATGCCGCGCGCCGGCGACCTGCCGGACTTCGATTTCGAGACGCGCAACATCCCTTCGACGACCAATCCGCTCGGCTTCAAGGGCGCGGGCGAGGCCGGCTCGATCGGCTCGACCCCCGCCGTCATGAACGCCGTCGGCGACGCATTGTGGCGCGCCTATCGCGTCGATCATATCGATATGCCGGCGACGCCGCTGGCGGTCTATCGCGCGATTAAAGGTTCCCAGGCGAGGCCGTCCGTCTCAGGACCGTGACGTCGGCGCCTTAACCGCGAAATCGCGGTCAGTCGGTTTTCAAGTCGGCGAAAAGGGAGGCGTTGCAATGAAACGATTGGGGTTCGCGAGTCTCATTCTTCTGGTCGGCGTCGGCGCGGTTCTGGCCGACGGCGATGCGATCGTGCAGCGGCGCGCGCTGATGAAGGCCAATGGCGACGCGACGAAAATCGTCGTCGGCATGCTCAAGGGCGCGCCGTTCGACCTCGGGGCGGTCCAGGCGGCTTTGAAGACTTATGGCGAGGCGGCGGCCAAGGCGCCCGCGCTTTTTCCCGACGACAGCAAGACCGGGGACACCAACGCGCTGCCCGAGCTTTGGGACAACAAGGCGGATGTGAACGCGCGCTTCGCCAAATTGGCTCAGGACGTCGCGGCGGCCTCGACGGGGATCGTCGATCAGGCAAGCTTCCAGGCGCAAATGCCGGCCCTGCTGAAGAATTGCGGGGGATGCCACGAGAAATATCGAGCCAAGAAGTCCTGAGCGAGGCCGGCGAGCGGAGCCCTTTCGCTTCGGCCGGATCGCGAGCGGGACGAAGGGATGAAAAAGTGGACCTTCCCCCTCGCGGGGCTGGCGGCGATCGCGGCGCTCGGCGCAGCCGCATGGTTCGCGTCGGCCCCGCGCGCCCTGGATCGCGCGACCAAAGAGGCCGTCGCCGCGCCCGGAAACGCCGAGGCCGGCCGGATCGTCTTTTTCGCCGGCGGCTGCGATTCCTGTCACATGTCGCCGGGCCAGCCCGATCCCTTGCGACTCGGCGGCGGTCTGGAGCTGAAGACGCCGTTCGGCTCGTTTTATCCCCCGAACATTTCCCCGGACGCCAAGGACGGGATCGGCGCCTGGAGCGCGAGCGACTTCGCCCGCGCCTTGCTCACCGGCGTCTCGCCGAGCGGCGAGCATTATTTCCCCGCCTTCCCCTACACGTCCTATCGGCGCATGACGCCGGTCGACGTGCGCGACCTCTTCGCCTTCTTGCGCACGCTGCCGGCGGTCGCCGGGCGGTCGCCGCCGCACGCGCTCGCTTTCCCCTTCACGATCCGGCGCGGCGTCGGCTTGTGGAAACGGCTCTTTCTCGGCGCCGCCGCTCTTCCCGAAGCGCCGGGCCGCGACGCGGCGTGGAAGCTCGGGCGCTATCTCGTCGAAGGGCCCGGACATTGCGCGGAATGCCATTCGCCGCGCAACGTCCTGGGCGGGATCGTCGCGCACAGGCGGCTGAGGGGCGGACCGCTTCCTGACGGCAAGGGCAAGGCGCCCGACATCACCGCCGCCGGTCTGAAGGATTGGTCGAAGGCCGACATCGTCGAAGCGCTTTCCAGCGGATTCACGCCGTCGGGCGATTCGCTCGGCGGGCCGATGGCGGCGACGGTGCGCAACACCGCCGAACTGCCGGCCTCCTACCGCGAAGCCATCGCCGACTATCTCAAGAGCCTCGCGCCCGACCGCGCCGCGTCGGGGGAATGAAAGGAAGGATCAGGCCGGCGCAAAAGCGTCGGCGCGGATGCGCTCGATCATCGCGCGCACGCCGTTGGACCGCTGCGGGGTCAGATGTTGCTCGAGGCCGAGTTCGCGGAACGTCGCCAGGGCGTCGGTCGCGAGAATCTCCTGGGGAGTCCGGTCCGAGAAGAGCGCGATCGCGATCGCCACGAGCCCGCGCACGAGATGCGAATCGCTGTCGCCGCGAAAGTGCAGAATCGTCCGGCCGGAGGCGTCCGAACGCGTCTCGCGTACGAGCCACACCTGGCTGACGCAGCCGCGCACCTTGTTGGCGTCGTTGCGCGCGGCCTCGCTCAGCGGCTCGAGCGTGCGGCCGAGCTCGATGACGTAGCGATAGCGGTCCTCCCATTCCTCGAGGAAGGCGAAATCGGCTCGGATGGCTTCGATCGGGGTCAGCGGCGCGCTCGTGCGAAAAGTTGGGCCCGTCGCTTATATAAGCTTTTGCCCGGCGAGGGCCAGCCTCGCCCTCGCCGCGCTCAAAGGGCGGAGCGCGCGGCGGCGAGGCGCCAGGGCGCGAGGCGATCGGCGGCGGAGAGCGTATCGATCGAGGCGCCCCTCGTTTTGATCGAGGGCTCGGGGCGCGTCGCGGCCTTGCCGGCGCTCGCCGGCCGCGGCTCGAGCGCCGTGCGCAGAACCGCGCTCGCGATCGCCGAGGCCGCTCCCGCGTCGTGGCTCTGCGCCGCCATGCCGGCGGCGAGCGCGTCGCGCGCGGCCGGAACGGCGTCCGTCAGCCGCGTTTCGCCCCAAGGCATCGCGTTGAACACCAGGCCGAGCCAAAAGGCGGATCGCAAGAGGAAACCCATGAGCGCGCTCAGAGCCAAGAACCGCCGCCGGACAGAATGGTGGCGAGACCCACCCTAGCGCGTTCGAATTGAACTCTCGTGCCGGGAAAACCGCGCATTCGACGCCTTGAATTAACCCGCCGGCAAGGCCGAGCCGCGGCTCGGTAGGGATTTGGTAACCATGCCCGCAGGCAATTGTCGCCGGCGGGCCTGAAAGCGACTTCGGGCGAAGCGGGGCCAGCCGGCTTTAGGGTTGATTTAAGGGGGGACTGGGATCGTTCGGGGGCAGTCGAATCGACCCAAAGGTCGCGGAGGCCGAGGTTCGTGTCCCCAGTTCCCATCGCGCGACGGCGCTTCGAAGATCTCGTGCACCGCGACGCCCGCGCTTCCCAGGCCGAACGCGCGCGCCACGAGCTGTTCATATTGGCGCGGTTGGCGACTCTCGTTTTCGTGGCGGCTTTCGTTCCGCGCTATCTCGCCGTGGCCGGGGCGAGCGCGATTTGGCAGGTCTGCGCCGTCGCCTGGCTAATCGCGCCCTTGGCCGCGATCGCCCATCTCGCGCGCACCGGAAACTTATTCGAAGCCCAGCTCATTTCGCTGTTCGGTCTGGTTTTGCTCGTCCTCATCGTGACGGTCGGCGCGGGATTGTCGCCCGACCTCAGCTTGGGATGGTTGATGCTGCTTCCGCTCGAAGCCGCGATTTCCGGATCGGCGTCGATGTTGCGGTTCGCAAGCCTCATTGCGATCGCGGTCCTGCTCGCCATCGCGGCCGCGCAAAACGCCGGACTCATCAGCGGCGCGACGCCTTTGGGCGCAGCTGGCGTGCCCGCGCTCGCCGCGCCGGCCGCCGCTTACGCGGCGCTGCACTTGTTGGGCGGGCGCAATATGCGCCGAGCGCGCCGCCGCGTCGAAATCGCCAATTCGAAGCGCTATGAGGTTCTTTCGAACGCGATCGGCGATCTGGTCATTCGGCATGACGCGGCCGGCGGCGTGATCTCGGCGAGCGGCGACGCGCCGGCCTTGTTCGGCCTCGCCACCGACAGCCTGGTCGGCCGCGGCTTCTTCAACCGCATCCATGTCGCCGACCGCCCCGCCTACCTCTACGCGATCGACACGGCGGCGCGGCGCGATGAAACGGTGACCGCCATGGTTCGGCTGCGCACCGGGGGATGCGACGAACCGATTTTCGCGTGGGCCGAAATCCGCGTTCACCGATTCAGCCCCGATGCGAATGGCGGCCGGGACGGCGACGGCGCGGCCGCAATGTCCGTGGTGCGCAACGTCACCGACGCCAAGACCGCCGAGCAAAGGCTCGAGGCGGCGCGCGCCGAAGCCGAACTCGCCAATTCCTGGAAAGATCGACTTCTGGCCAATGTCAGCCACGAATTGCGCACCCCGCTCAACGCGATCCTCGGATTCTCGGAAATGCTGGGCGATCCCGAGTTGGCGCCGCGCGAGGCCGCCAAGCAAAGCGAATACGCCAAGATCATCCACGCCTCCGCCGAACACCTTCTCTCGATGGTCAATCTCATCCTCGACACGTCGAAAATCGCCGCGGGCAAATTTCGGATTGTGCCCGAGCCCTTCGATGTCGCGCCGCTTATCGCCGATTGCTGCGACATGCTTCGGCTCAAGGCCGAAGCCGGCGGGATCGAGATCGTCAGGGCGCCGACGAGCGGCGCGGGCGAACTGATCGCCGATAAGCGCGCCTGTCGCCAGATCCTGATTAATCTGCTCTCCAACGCGGTGAAATTCACCGAGCCCGGCGGCCGCGTTGTCGTCGGCGCCGACGTGGTCGGCGATTCCATATATATTCATGTCACGGACACCGGGATCGGCATCCCCGCCGAATTTCTGCCGCGGCTCGGCGATCCTTTCTTTCAGGTTCGCGCTGACTATGACCGAGGTTTCGAGGGGGCCGGACTGGGGCTGTCCCTCGTGCGCGGTCTGGTCGGACTGCACGGCGGCGCTTTGCAGCTCGAAAGCGTCGCCGGCGTCGGCACGCGCGTGACCGCGCGCTTGCCCCTCGTTTGCGGCTCTGAAGAGAAGCCCGCCCGCGCCGCCGCGGCGTGCCTGGAGACCGCGTCCAATTTTGGCCATCGCGGCGCGGCGCCGCGCGCGTCTGGCTCGAGCCAGGAGAAGAAGATTGCCTGAGGCGTTAGCGCGCATGCGTCATGATTCGGTTCTCTCCGGGCCCGCGCGCTCGGGGCGGCGGACAGGACATGCGGGCTTCGTCGCCGCGACGTTTCGACGCCTGCGCGGCCTGCCGGCGCGCGGATACGCCGGCGCCGCGCTGGCCGCCGTGCTGACCGAAATCGTGATCAACGCCTTGATCCTCCAGCATGAACGCCATCCCGCCCCGTTCTTCGCCGCGCGTCCCGCGGCCGTCGGCGCGCCGCCGCCCGCCGCCGAGCCGGCGCCCCAGGCGGCCAAAGCGGACAATTCGACGCCCGTCGCGGTGCTGCCGCCGACGCGGCCGGCCAATCTGGGGACCGACGTCGAACCGGCGCCGAGCGCCCACGGCGTCGACTCGATCGGCGAAATCCTGCGCGCGGATTCCGGCAAGGAGAGCCAAAAGCAGATCCTGGCGGCGCAGAACGCGCTGATTAAGCTCGGCTATTCCCTTAGGGCGGACGGATCGCCGAGCGCGGCGACGTCGGCGGCGCTGCGCGATTTCGAGCGCGCCCATTCGCTCCCCGTCTCGACGGAGGTCTCGCCGCGCCTGCTCAAGCAGCTGACGGCGGCCGCCAACGCTTCCGGGCGGTAGGCCCATGCGGTTGCGATCGGACGTTTGGGTCGCCGCCTATCTCAGGCGCGTGGCGGTCGAAGGCGCGGTCGCGGTCTTGCGCCGTCGCGGCGCCGCCGAGGCGGGCGCGATCTACGTCAAGATCGATCGGCTCGACGGGCGCGCCGCGCTCTTCGAGCCGGCGCCACAGTCGGAAGTCGGCGAGCGGGGCGTCGAGCGGCTGTGGACTCGCGCGCACAAGCAGGAATGGGTCGAGGCCGATTTCGTGGAAGCGCGAATGGCGCGGGAGATCGCGTTCGATCCGGACCTCTGGCTGGTCGAGGTCGAGGATCGCGAAGGCCGCTGCTGGCTCGACCTCGCCGCGTCGTGAACCACGGCGGCGTCCTCTGGGACGAAGTCGGCTTTTCACGCGGTCTTGTCTCGGTCATCGAACGGCGCCGCGAATGCTGCGTCGGCGGCGTTGGGCGGCCAAGATCCCTTGCCGCCGGCTTAGTCCGCGCGTCTTTGTGCAGCGCACAGGCCGATCGGATGGTCAGGGAGCGGGAACATGGGACCAGCGCGTCCTTCAAGCGGCTATAGGAATGCCGCCTCAGCCGTTGCGAGGCCGGGTTTCGCGCGGGCTCCGTCGATGTCGGTCCTTATTCGCTCGCGCATGCCGAACCCTGCGCGCGCGCCGCGCTCGTCTCAGAGCGGCCGACAGATGGCAAGCGGGGCGCGCCGACGCGAACCCCTCCATTTTTATGCAATGGGATAACTCAGCGGAAACAGCCCCTGCAGTATATTGGCGCTATTCCCAACGGCGTCGCGATCGATGCACGGTAGAAAGGCGATTCCTCGGACAGGAGCAAGATTATGATTAAGTCCCTTGGAACTTTCGTTGCCGACAACTCGGGAGCGACTGCAATCGAATACGCGCTGATCACCTCGTTGGTCGCCGTCTTTATTATCGGCGCCTTATCCCTCCTCGGCACCAGCATAAGCAGCGAGTTCACCGAAGTCAGCGGCGCCCTAAAGTAAGCGCAAGGGCCTGCAGAGGCCTTTCGAGGGCGGAGGTAACCGGGGCGCAACGTTTGGCCGCTAGCATGTAAAGTCGCGACCTCCTGATCACGACTGGCGGACCATGGCTGCGACAATCCTCATCCCCGCGACGCTTGTTTTCTTTCCCGCCGCGATGGCGTTCGCGGCGTCGATGGATCTCGTCACGATGACGATTCCCAATCGCATTTGCGCGGCCGTGGCGATCGGCTATTTCGTCGTGGCCGTCGCGGTCGGCGTCCCTTTCGGCGCCATTTTGATCCATCTTTCCTGCGCCGCCACGGTCCTGGTCGTGATGTTCGCCCTGTTCGCGCTCGGCTGGATCGGCGGCGGCGACGCCAAACTCGCCGCGGCCACCGCGCTTTGGCTCGGCTGGGGCATGATTTTCGACTACGGCATGTCCGCGGCCGTCTTCGGGGGGGCGCTGACCCTCGTCATTCTGCTGGGACGCCGGTTCGTCTTGCCGACGTGGCTTTCCCGCCACGACTGGATCGCGCGGCTGCACGACCGCAAAACCGGCGTCCCCTACGGGATCGCGCTCGCCGCGGCCGGAGTGATGCTCTATCCCCACACCCAGATCTGGCAGGCCGCGGCGAGGCTGTGAGGGCTCGGCCCGGCGGGGTTCATTTTTCGGTAATCACTTAGATACGCCTGATTAACCGTAATTTGACGATTGGCTGTTCTTATGACCCTCACGTAGCGTCTCGAGGCGCGAAAAGGGCCTGAGTTCATGAACAAAGTGCAAATCGCAGTTCTCGGCTTGACGGTCGTCGCCTTCGGCGCGGCCTATGTTCTGTTCAACAACTCGCCGTCTCCGCCGCCGGCGCCCCATGTCGTCCAAGCGCCGAAGATCGATACGGACGAAGTCCTTGTGGCCGCGCAGGACATACCGATGGGAGCTCAAGTCGGCGACGGCTCGACCGCTTGGCAACCGTGGCCAAAAGCGGCGATCTCCGAATACATGATCGCCAAATCGAGCGGCCCGAACGTCATGGAGGACGTCAAGGGATCGTTGACCCGGGAGGCGTTCTTGCGCGGCGAACCGATGCGCCGGGACAAGCTCGTCAAGGGCGGCAACAGCGGCTTCATGTCCGCGATCTTGCCGCCGGGAATGCGCGCGGTCGCGATCAAGATCGACAATGCCGGCGATTCTTACGCGGGCGGCTTTATCCTTCCCAACGACCGCGTCGACGTCATCAAGATCTATCGCGACGACGAGGCGACAAAAACCCGCGGCGTCGAAGTCATCGGCGCGCAAACCATCCTGACCAATGTTCGCGTTCTCGCGATCGGACAGAACGTTCAGGAAGAAAACGGCAAGAAGGTCGTGGTCGGCGCCAACGCGACATTGGAGCTCGATCCGGCGCAGGCCGAATTGATCATCCTCGCCCAGCACGCCAGCAACGCGAACCTGCATCTGGTGCTGCGCAGCCTGGCCGACACCGCCGGCCAAGCCGAAACGGCCGGCGAGGTCGCTGGCGGCCAGGCCAATAATTTTACGATCGTGCGCTATGGCGCTCCGCAGACCGCGACGCGCTGATGAAGAGGGCGGCCATGGGACAGTTCAAGGTTGAGGATCGCCGCATGACAAAGCATCGCTTCGCGCGCTGGTCCGCCCTTTCGATCGGCGCGCTGATCGCGTTCTTCGCCCTCGCGCCGCAAACGCCGGCGCTGTCCGCAGACGCGGCGGCGCCCTCGTCGTTGTCCGTCGCCGCGGGGGCGGTCAAGACCTTGCAGATCGGCGTCGGCAGGTCGGTGATCGTCGATCTTCCCGAGGACGCGGCGGAAATCTTCGTCGGCGAACCCAAGGTCGCCAATGCGGTCGTGCGTTCGGCGCGCCGCATCTATGTTTCCACTCTGGCGGCCGGTCAGACCACGATCTTCGCGTTGGCCGCGGACGGCCGCAAGATCGCCGTGCTCGAAATTTCCGTCGGCCGCGACGTCGGAAGCCTGAAGGAATTGCTCGACACTGCAATTCCGGGCAACGACATTCACGTTAAGACGGTGGCCGAATCGATCATTCTGACCGGTTCGGTCGCCTCGGCCGCGGATGCAGCGAAGGCGGTGGACATCTCCGAGGGCTACCTCAGCCAGCTCAGCAACGCGGGCGACAACTCGCCGGCGCCGGCCGAAACGAATGGCGCCTCGACCAACTCGACCAACTCGACCGCCTCGGCCGGCTCGGCCCACTCGACGCACTCAAGCGCCCGGGCCGGCTCGCAGGGGAAGGTCATCAACTCGCTGATCATCCGCGGCCTCGATCAGGTCAGCCTGCGCGTGACCATCAGCGAAATCCGCCGCGATATCGTCAAGCAACTCGGCGTCAACATGTCGGGCGTCGGCAAGGGCTCGAACGGCTTCCAAGTCGACACGCCCTTCTCCGTCAACGGCCCGCTGAGCACGGCGGAGCAGGCGACTCTGGGCTGGGTCACGGCGGGGATGAACATATCGGCGACGCTGCAGGCGTTCGAGCGTCAGGGCGTCGCGCACACGCTCGCCGAACCGACGGTCACCGCCGTCTCCGGCGAAAGCGCCAAGTTCCTCGCCGGCGGCACGATCCCGATCCTCAATGGCGAAACCTGCAGCCAAGGCGTTTGCACCCCCACTTTGATTCAGCAGCCCTATGGCGTCACGCTGAATTTCACGCCGGTGGTTCTTTCGCCGGGCCGCATCCAGTTGCGCATCGCCACGGAAGTCACCGATATCGACACGTCGACCCAAATCAACATCAACGGCGCGCCGGTTCCCGGCTTCCGCACGCGCAAGAACGAAACCACCGTCGAATTGCCGTCGGGCGGGTCGATCGCTTCGGCCGGCCTCATTTCGACGAAGTCGCAACAGGCGATCAACGGCGTGCCGGGATTGATGAATTTGCCGATTCTCGGGGCTCTGTTCCGCTCGCGCGACTATCTGCGCGAGGAAACCGAGCTGCTGGTCGTCGTCACGCCCTACATCGTGCATGCGATCGATCCGCGCGACGTTGTGCGGCCCGACGCCAATTTCAACGAAGCGAGCGATCCCCAGACCTGGCTGCTCGGGCGCGTCAATCGAATTTATTCGAGTTCGGGCGCCCTGCAACCCATGCCTGGTTACTCCGGCAAGGTTGGATTCATCACCGACTGAGCGAAGACGAGACCATGCCGCGGCCGCCATCAAACGAGAGTCCTGCCATGTCGAGGAACCCGACCCAACGCCTTCTACGAGCCCTGCCCTTCGGCTGGTTTCTCCTCGCCAGCGTCGCGGCCTCGCCGCTCGCGGGCTGCGGCGTCGACTATGCTTCCAACGACGGGATCGAGCCGGGCGATTATCACCAGCGTCATCCCATCGTTCTCGCTCAGGCGCCGACGACGCTCGACGTCTATCCCGTCGGCGGCCGCCTCGATTCGCAGGCGACGGCCAATATTCGCGCCTTCGCTGAGCGCTATCGCGCTTTGGGCGCGGGCCAGATCACCATTCTGGCGCCGGCGGGCCAAAGAGAGAGGAGCAGCCGGACCATCGACGAGATTCGCCGAACCTTGGCCTCGACGGGACTGCGCGGTTATGTCGGCGTCGGCGTCTACCCCGCCGCCGATCCGACGCGCGCCTCGCCGGTGCGGCTGATATTTCAAGGCCTGAAGGCCGTTGTGCCGACGCCATGCGGCCAGTGGCCGAGCGATTTGGCGTCGGGCGGCTCAACCGAGGGCTGGAAGAACCAGGCTTACCCGAATTTCGGCTGCGCGACCCAGTCCGTCCTGGCCGCCCAGGTCGCCGATCCCCGCGATCTCGCGCAGACGCGCGCGATCGACCCCCCGGACGTCGCCATGCGGATGCGGGCGATCGAAAACGTGCGCGAGGGCCAGGATCCCGGAACCAACTGGAAGATTCAGAATACGCCGATCGGTCAGGTCGGAACGGGAGGCTGAGCCATGCGCGTTCAGGCAGCCGAGCAGACGGAGCCGCTCGCCGAACCGCGGGGGACGGCCATCCCGCAAATCGATCCGGTACCTCGCGTCTCCATCCAAGCCTTTTGCGAGACCCCGGAAACCGCCGCCATCGTCCAGGCGGCGATCGGCGATCGACGCATGAGCAAGACCCATGTCAAGCAGAACATGGGCGGAGCGGTCGCGGCGGTCGAGGCGTACCGCAACGCTCCGACGCCGAACGTCATCGTGCTCGAAGCGACGGCGAACCGCAAATCGCTTATCGAGCAGCTCGACGAGCTCTCGCAATATTGCGACGCGGGAACGAAGGTCGTCATTCTCGGCAAAGTCAACGATATCGTGCTCTACCGGCAGCTGATGGCGCGCGGGGTGAGCGAGTATCTCGTCGCCCCATTCAGCACGGTCGAATTCGTCCAGGCCATTTCGAATCTCTTTCGCACGGCCGGCGCCAAACCGCTGGGGCGCGTGATCTCGGTCATCGGCGCCAAGGGCGGCGTCGGATCGTCGACGATCGCCCATAATCTTTCCTGGGCGCTCGCCACCGGGCTGGAAATGGCGACGATCGTCGCGGATTTCGACCTCGGCTTCGGCACGGCGGGACTCGACTACAACCAGGATCCGCCGCAGGGCGTCGCGGAGGCGGTGTTCGCGCCCGAACGCGTCGACGCGACGCTCATCGACCGCCTTCTGTCCAAGTGCGGCGACCATTTGCATCTGTTGGCGGCGCCGGCGACGCTCGATCGCCTCTATGATTTTTCCGAGACGTCGTTCAATTCGGTCGTCGATACGCTGCGCGCCTCGGCGCCGTGGGTCGTTCTGGACGTTCCTCACGCCTGGAACGCCTGGACGCGACGCATACTCGTCGGCTCGGATGAAGTCGTCATCGTGGCGGGGCCGGATCTGGCCAACTTGCGCAACGCCAAGAACATCATCGACAACATTCGCGGCTCGCGTCCCAACGACTATCCGCCCCGTCTGATCGTCAATGGCGTCGGCATGCCCAAGCGCCCGGAAATCTCGGTGGCGGATTTCGCCAAGACCGTGGAAATGGAGCCTTTCGCTGTCATCCCGCACGACGCCAAGCTGTTCGGCGCTGCGGCCAACAACGGGCAGATGATCGCCGAAATCGAAGCCAAGGGAAAAATCGCCGAAATTTTCGTCGCTCTCGCGAACGAGGTCGCGGGCCGCGGCGAGGCGCGCAAAGCCAAGCGCGGCCTGCTCGATCCGCTAATCGCCAAATTCGTCCGAAAGAAAGCTTGAGAGCTGCGCATCACAAGACTGGAAACGTCGGCGCTCGCGGTCGGCCCCCCGCACAGCGGCCGCAGACGCAGGGAAATGAAACATGTTCGGTAAGCGGTCCAATCCCGGATTGAGCGTCCAGTCGGCGCCGACTCCGGCCGGCGCGCCCGCGTCCAGGCCGGAGCCGATGAAGTCGACCGCCGTCGCCGAGCCGCCGTCCCTGGCGCAGCCGGAACGCCGGTCCGACAGCTATTTTCAAACCAAGTCGATGATCTTCGGCGCGCTGATCGAGGCGATCGATCTGGCGGCGTTGGCCAAGCTCGATCCCGAGAGCGCGCGCGAGGAAATTCGCGACATCGTCCACGAAATCGTGACGATCAAGAATCTGGTCCTGTCGATCTCCGAGCAAGAGGACCTGCTCGACGACATCTGCAACGACGTGCTCGGTTACGGGCCGCTCGAGCCGCTGTTGTCGCGCGACGACATCGCCGACATCATGGTCAATGGCCCGACGCGCTGCTTCATCGAAGTCGGCGGCAAGATCCAATTGACCAATGTACGGTTTCGCGACGCCGCCCAGTTGATGAACATCTGCCAGCGCATCGTCAGCCAGGTCGGCCGGCGCGTCGACGAGGCCTCGCCGATCTGCGACGCGCGCCTGATGGACGGCTCGCGCGTCAACGTTATCGCGCCGCCATTGGCGATCGACGGCGCGGCGTTGACGATCCGCAAATTCAAGAAGGACAAGCTGACGCTCGATCAGCTCACGCGGTTCGGCTCGATTTCGCCGACCGGAGCCGAAATCCTCAAGATCATCGGCCGCGTCCGCTGCAACGTCATCATTTCCGGCGGCACGGGCTCCGGCAAAACGACGCTGCTCAATTGCCTGACCCATTACATCGAACCGGACGAGCGAGTCATCACCTGCGAAGACGCGGCGGAATTGCAGCTGCAACAACCGCATGTCGTGCGTCTGGAAACGCGCCCGCCCAATCTCGAAGGCGCCGGCCAGGTCACGATGCGCGATCTCGTGAAGAACTGCCTGCGCATGCGGCCCGAACGGATCATCGTCGGCGAAGTGCGCGGACCGGAAGCCTTCGATCTCCTGCAAGCGATGAACACGGGTCACGACGGCTCGATGGGGACGCTCCACGCCAATTCGCCGCGCGAGGCGCTCAGCCGTATCGAATCGATGATCACGATGGGTGGCTATTCCCTGCCTTCGCGCACGATTCGCGAGATGATCTCCTCTTCGGTCGATGTGATCGTCCAGGCCGCGCGCCTGCGCGACGGGTCGCGGCGCATAACCCATATCACTGAGGTGATGGGGATGGAGGGCGACGTCATCATCACCCAGGACTTGTTTGTCTACGAAGTCCTGGGCGAGGACGCGCAAGGCAGGCTCAAGGGCCGGCATCGCTCGACCGGAATCGGCCGGCCGCGCTTTTGGGACCGCGCGCGCTATTTCGGCGAGGAGCACCGCCTGGCCGCGGCGCTTGACGCCTCGGAGATCGGTGAAGCGCCTTAGCGCTTCGACACGCTAGGATACGGAGCGATGGTCAACAACATGGTTTTGGCGGCGGGCTGCGTGATCCTCGCGTGCGGGGGTCTGGCGTTCGCCTTCGCTGGCGGCGCTTCGCGGGCGGACAAACGGCGCGCGGCGCTTAAGAAGACCGAAGCGAAGTCGAGCCCCGGCGCCGTCGACAAGGCGGCGAAGAAGAAGCAGATCGCCGAAAGCATCAAGGAGCTGGAAAATAAAGCGAAGGGCAAGCGTCCCGACTTGCAGACCCGCATCGAGCAAGCCGGGCTGTCGATGTCCCGTCAACAATTCATGATCGTCTTCGCGGTCGGCGCCGTCGTGCTCGGCGGCTTCGTCTACCTCAAGTCGGAAAGCCCGCCGTTGGCGGTCCTGGTGGTCGCCGTGAGCGGCCTCGGCCTGCCCAATCTCGTCCTCGCCCGGCTTCGCGCGCGCCGAATCAGCAAATTCGTTTCTATATTTCCCAATGCGCTTGACATCATCGTGCGCGGGGTCAAGGCCGGTCTTCCCTTGGGCGACACGCTGCGCATCATCGCCAATGAATCGCCCGAGCCCGTGCGCTCGGAATTTCGCAGGATCGTCGAGGCCCAGGCGCTCGGCCTGCCGCTGCCGGAAGCGGTCGAGAAAATGGCTCAGCGCGTGCCGGTCAGCGAGACGAATTTCTTTTCGATCGTCATCGGCATCCAGAACAAGGCCGGCGGCAATCTGTCCGAGGCGATCGGCAACTTGTCGCGAACCTTGCGCGAACGTAAGAAAATGAAAGGAAAAATCGGCGCGATGGCCATGGAAGCCAAGGCTTCGGCGGTCATCATCGGCGCGGTTCCCTTCGTCGTCACCGGCCTGCTTTATCTGTCGTCGCCGAAATATATCAGCCTGCTGTGGTCGACGCAGCACGGCCGGATCATCTCGGCGATCGCCATATTCTGGATGAGCATCGGCGTCGCGATGATGAAGAAGATGATCAACTTCGATTTCTGATCGGACGAACGCGATGTTGGACAATGTCATAAACGATTTGGGCAACACGCATTTTATCGCGTTTCTCCTCGCCGCGCTCGGCTGCGCGGCGACCGTTCTGATGGTCTTCGTGCCGCTGCTGCAGACCGACAATCTCTCGCGCCGGATCAAGGCCGTCAGCTCCGAGCGGGAGCGCATCCGCCTGCGAGAGCGCGAGAGGCTGGCCGCCAGCCAAAGCAAGAAGCAATTGCGCATCAAGCCCAGCACCATGCTGAAGAATGTCGTCGACGCGCTCAATTTGACGAGTTGGCTGAGCACGGAGAAAGCCAAGGAGACCCTGGCGCTGGCTGGGTTCCGCGGCGCCGGCGCCGAATACGCCTTTGTCACGTTTCGGTTTGTTGCGCCGATCGTGTTCGGCGTGGCCGCGATCGTCTATATTTTCATCATCGCCAAATGGACTCAGCCGCTGCCGATGAGGATCGGCTTTGTCATGTTCGCGATGTATCTGGGCGTCAAGGCGCCGGAACTCTATCTGCGCAATTCGACGACCAAGCGGCAGAAATCCTTGGAGCGCGCCTTTCCCAACACGCTCGATCTCATGTTGATCTGCGCCGAATCGGGCATGTCGATCGAACATTCGGTGCGTAAGGTGAGCGCGGAGGTCGGCGTCGAGAGCATCGACATGGCCGAGGAGCTGACCCTGCTGGCGGCGGAAATGTCCTATCTCCAGGATCGGCGCACCGCTTTCGAAAATTTCAACGCTCGCACCGGGCTCGAATCGATTCGCTCTCTGAACACCGTCCTGATCCAGTCCGAGCGCTACGGCACGCCGCTGGGCGCCGCGCTGCGCGTGCTCAGCCAGGAAAGCCGCGATCAACGAATGAACGCCGCGGAAAAGAAGGCGGCGTCGCTCCCGCCGACGCTGACCGTGCCGATGATTCTGTTCTTTCTGCCCGGCCTCTTCGCCGCCATTCTCACGCCGGCGGCCATTCAGATCAACCACTGGAATTGACCGGCTCAGCGTCGGGGATCGCTGATTTCCGTTGCGCGACGCGGCGCGCCGACGCATGATTCCTCATGCGCCGTGAGACTTGCCCGTTGTCCGCCCGTCTTGATCCGATTCCGTCCGAAACGACCGCGGCCGTTCAAACGCGGAGCCTTTCGGCGCGGGCGAGCGCCGGCGTCGCGCCGCGCTATCTCGTCGGCTTGAACGACGAACAGCGCCGCGCCGTCGAAGCGCTCGACGGGCCGGTGCTCGTGCTCGCCGGGGCGGGCGTCGGCAAGACGCGGGTTCTGACCACCCGCGTCGCCCATATCATCGCCACCGGCCGCGCCAAGCCGCACGAGATCCTGGCGGTCACCTTCACCAACAAGGCGGCGCGCGAAATGCGCGAGCGCGTCGGCGCCCTGAGCGGCGTCGTCGAGGGCATGCCCTGGATGGGCACTTTTCACTCGATCGGCGCCAAGATCTTGCGCCGTCACGCCGAACTGGTGGGTCTCAAGCCGAATTTCACGATCCTCGACGCCGACGACCAACTCCGCCTCCTCAAGCAAATCCTGCGCGCGGAGAATGTCGACGACAAGCGCTGGCCGGCGCGAGCGCTGGCGAGCCAAATCGACGCGTGGAAGAATCGCGGCCTGGATCCCGCGCATGTTCCGCCCGGCGAGGCGAGCGCGTTCGCGGGCGGCCGCGGCGGCGCGCTCTACAGCGCCTATCAGGAACGCCTGAAGGCGCTCAACGCCGTCGATTTCGGCGACCTGCTGCTCGAAAGCCTGCGCCTCTTTCGCGAGCACGCGGAAATTCTCGCGCAGTATCAGAACCGCTGGCGCTACATTCTCGTCGACGAATATCAGGACACCAACGTCGTGCAATATCTTTGGTTGCGGCTGCTCGCGCAGGGGCGCCGCAATCTCTGCTGCGTCGGCGACGACGATCAGTCGATTTACGGCTGGCGCGGCGCCGACGTCGACAACATCCTTCGCTTCGAGCACGATTTTCCCGGCGCCAAGGTCATCCGCCTCGAGCGGAATTACCGCTCGGGCGGCCATATCCTGGCCGTCGCCGCGGGGCTGATCGCCCACAACGCCAATCGTCTGGGCAAAACGCTCTATACGAGCGCCGAGGCCGGCGAAAAACCGACCGTGAGCGGGGTTTGGGACAGCAAGGAGGAGGCGCGCGTCGTCGCCGAGGAGATCGAATTGGCGCAGCGCGCCGGCGTTTCGCTCGACCAGATCGCCATTCTCGTGCGGGTCTCGGCTCAAATGCGCGAGTTCGAGGAGCGTTTCGTCGAGCTTGGCGTCCCCTATAAGGTGATCGGCGGACCGCGGTTCTACGAGCGCGCCGAAATCCGCGACGCGCTGGCCTATCTGCGCTGCGTCGCCCAGCCGGACGACGATCTGGCTTTCGAGCGCATCTACAACGTGCCGCGGCGCGGGCTCGGCGAAGCGACGTTGAATCTGTTGCACGCCTATCGCCGGAGCGCCGGCGGTTCGCTCATGCGCGCGGCGCGCGTGCTCGTCGAAAGCGAGGAGATCAAGGCGCGGCCGCGCCAGATCCTGCGCGACCTGCTGAGCACCTTCGAGCGCTGGTCGGCGCAGATCGACGTCGCGCCGCACGAAGAACTCGCGCAGACGATCCTCGAAGAGAGCGGCCTGATCGACATGTGGAAGGCCGAGCGCACCGCGGACGCCACGGGAAGGCTGGAAAACCTGAAGGAATTCGTGCGCTCGATGGGCGATTTCCCCACGCTCGCTGCGTTTCTCGAACACGTCTCGCTGGTCATGGAAGTCGAAAGCGCCACAGGCGGCGAGCGCGTTTCGATCATGACCCTGCACGCCGCCAAGGGCCTCGAATTCGACATGGTGTTCCTGCCGGGCTGGGAAGAGGGCCTGTTTCCCAATCAGCGCGCGCTCGACGAGAAGGGGCGCGCGGGGCTCGAGGAGGAACGGCGGCTCGCCTATGTCGGAATCACGCGCGCTCGGCGAAGCGTGAAAATCTATTTCGCCGCCAATCGGCAGGTGCGCGGGCTATGGCAGAGCTCGCTTCCCTCGCGCTTTATCGACGAGCTGCCGGAGGATCACGTCGAGGTGGTCGAAGCGGCGGGCGCGGCCCACGGCGGTTACGGCGTCGCGCGTTTCGAGCGCGAATCCTCGTTCTCGTCGCGCTACGAAACGCCGGGCTGGCGGCGCGCCCGCGAAAGCGCGGCGCGGCGGGAGGCCGGTTCGCCCGCGACGGCGCGGGTCATCGAAGGCCAGGCCGTCTCGCGCACGGACGCCGCCTCGGCCTTCGCCGCGGGCGCCCGCGTGTTCCACGTCAAGTTCGGAAACGGAAGCGTCGTCGCGGTCGACGGCCCCAAGCTCACGGTCGATTTCGACCGCGCGGGCCGCAAGATGGTGCTCGACAGCTTCGTCAGCGCGGCGGGCTGAGCCGGGGCTCGGGCCGCCTTTGATCAGGCCGCCTTCGACTTGGGCTGGACCTCGGCGCTGTAATCGTCGACCAGCGCCGCGGTCAACGCGCCGGGCGCGTATTTGTGCGGGCCGATCTCGCCGACCGGCGTCACCTCGGCGGCCGTTCCCGTGATGAAGCATTCGCTGAAGGTCGAGAGCTCCTCGGGGCTGATCCGGCGCTCGACCACCTCGAGGCCGCGCCGGCGCGCGAGTTCGATGACCGTCCGCCGCGTGATGCCGTCGAGGAAGCAATCGGCGGTCGGCGTATGGATCGCGCCGTCCTTGACAAAGAAGACGTTTGCGCCCGTGCATTCCGCGACGCGGCCCTGCCAATCCAGCATGAGGGCGTCGGCGTAGCCGCGCCGCTCCGCGCGATGCTTGGAGATCGTGCAAATCATGTAAAGGCCGGCGGCCTTCGAGCGCGACGGCGCGGTCGCCGGGTCGGGCCGACGATAGTCGGCGATGTCGAGCCGGATGCCCTTCATGCGCTGCGCGGGATCGAAATAGCTCGGCCATTCCCAGGCCGCGATGCCGAGGTGGATCTTATTATGCTGGGCGGAAACGCCCATCATTTCCGAGCCGCGCCAGGCTATCGGGCGCACATAGGCGTCGACGAAATCGTTCTTGGCGAGCACGACAGCCTTGGCCGCGTCGATCTCCGCCACGCTCCAGGGGACCTCGAAATCGAGAATGCGCGCGGATTCCTTCAAGCGTTCGGAATGCTCGGTCGTCTTGAATATCGCGCCGCCATAGGCGCGCTCGCCTTCGAAAACCGCGCTGCCGTAATGTAGCGCGTGCGTGAGGACATGAACCTTGGCGTCGCGCCAGGGCGTCAGCTGGCCGTCGAACCAAATCCATCCATCTCGATCGTCGAAGGTCGGTCCCGCCATGGCGTGCTCCTCGGATTGCGAAGGGGCGGTTTTGATTTTGTCCGCGCCCGGATTAAATAGCCCAGCCGCTTTCGCGTCGCCAATCCGTAGCAGGGGCGCTGCAATATGTCAACAATGCTGACCTAATGATCGAAACGCCGCGCACGAGCGCCCAGGCGGCTGCGCGCTCCGCGTCCGAGCGCGAAGCCGCGCCGATGTACGATCTCATTGAGCTGTTCTACTTCGCCTATCGCGATTTTGTCGGCGACGCCGATCGTCTCCTCGAGATCTACGGTTTCGGTCGCGCCCATCACCGGGTCCTGCATTTTGTCAGCCGGCATCCCGGCTTGACGATCGCGGCGCTGCTCGACATCCTCAAGATCACCAAGCAGAGCCTCAACCGGGTGCTCAAGGAATTGATAGCAAAGAATTTCATCGACGCGCGCGCCGGCGCCTATGATCGGCGCCATCGTCAGCTCTACGCCACCCAGGAGGGCGAAAGACTGGCCCGCGAACTCGCGCAATTGCAGACCCGGCGCTTCTCCCTCGCCATGGAGCGGCTTGGCCCAGGTGGCGAAGAACATGCGGCGGCGTTCCTGATCGCGATGGTCGACGCCGGGGAACGCGAGCGCGTCATCGAATTGATCGGCGCCAGCCGCCGGAGGGAGGCTTGAGCCAAACGCATCTCGCGCCGCAAGACGACGCGGCCCATGTGCTCGTGGTCGACGACGACCGGCGTTTGCGCGACCTGCTTTCCACTTATTTGAGCAAGCATGGTCATCGCGTGACGGTCGCCGCTTCGGCGGGCGAGGCGCGGGGGTTCCTCGAAAGCCTGGCGTTCGACATCATCGTGCTCGACGTGATGATGCCCGGCGAAAACGGCTTCGCCTTCGCCGCCAGCCTGCGCCTTCGCTCCGAAGTGCCCATCGTCATGCTCACCGCGCGCTCCGAGGCCGCCGATCGCGTTCGCGGCCTCGAGATCGGCGTCGACGACTATCTCGCCAAACCCTTCGAGCCGCGCGAATTGCTGTTGCGCATAGGATCGGTTCTCAGGCGAACCCGCGCTCCCGGGGCCAAAGCCGAGGATGCGGTCGTCCGGTTCGGACCCTTCGCCTTTTCGCTGGAGCGCGGCGAATTGCGCAACGGGCCGGAAGTTGTGCGCCTGACTGAGCGCGAACGCGAGATTTTGCGCCTGCTTTGCGTCAACGCCGGCGCGAGCGTATCGCGCGAGGCGCTGTCGGGATCGGGCATGGCCGCCCAGGAGCGCACGGTCGACGTGCAGATCAACCGCCTCCGGCGCAAGATCGAAGACGATCCGGCCAACCCGGTCTTCCTGCAGACGGCGCGCGGCTCCGGCTATCGCCTCGTCGCCGACGGATGAAGGCGATGGCCTCGACGCGCGCGCGGCGAGCGCTCTCGCGGTTTCGCGAAATCTGGCGATCGGGGGCGCGCGGACTCGCCGATCTCCTGCCAAAGGGGCTCTACGCGCGCTCCCTGCTCATCGTCATCGTGCCGATGGTGCTGCTGCAGACCGCTGTCGCCTATGTCTTCATGCAGCGCCATTGGGATCTCGTCACCCATCGCTTGTCGGCGGCCGTCGCGCGAGACGTCGGCGCCATGGTCGATCTCTATTCCGCAATTCCGCCCGGCGGCGACGACAAGCGCTTGCGCATGATCGCCGCTGAACGGTTCCGCATGGATGTCGAGATGATGCCGGCCGCTTCGCTGCCGCCGAAAATGCCCAAGACGTTTTTCAACTCGCTCGATCCGCTGACCCGCGCGCTGCCCGAAGAACTCGCCGCGCAGGTGCGCCTGCCCTTCTGGGTCGACACCGTCGGCCGCTCGGGGTTGATGGAGATCCGCGTCGAGTTCGGCGACCGCGTCCTGCGCGTCGTAACGCGCCGCAGTCTCGCCTATGAGGCGAACGTCCATATCTTCATTCTCTGGATGCTCGGCGCCTCGATCGTGCTGGTCGCGGTCGCCATCCTGTTCCTGCGCAACCAGATCCGCCCGATCCTGCGCCTCGCCGAGGCGGCGGAAGATTTCGGCAAGGGGCGCGACGTCGATTTCCATCCGCGCGGCGCGCGCGAAGTTCGGCAAGCCGGCTACGCCTTCATCGAAATGAAGCGGCGCATCGAGCGCGCCTCGGAACAGCGCACCGCGATGCTCAATGGCGTCAGCCACGATCTGCGCACGATCCTGACGCGCTTCAAGCTGTCGCTTGCGGTCATCGACGAGTCCGCGGAAATCGAGCCCTTGCAGAAGGACGTCGACGAGATGCAGAGCATGCTCGAAGCCTATCTCGCCTTCGCGCGCGGCGACGCCGGCGAAC
Source organism: uncultured Alphaproteobacteria bacterium (assembly GCA_963842835.1). Lineage (GTDB taxonomy): Bacteria > Pseudomonadota > Alphaproteobacteria > Rhizobiales > Beijerinckiaceae > Roseiarcus. Next base: position 266,319 of record CAWJIB010000009.1, read on the forward strand.
CGACGGAGATGACGGACTTGCGCGGCATTCTCGATGATCTGCGCGCCGACGCCGAGCGCCATGGCGCGCGCGTCGGCGTCGAGGCGAAGGGCGATCTCAACGTCAAAGTGCGCCCGCTCGCGCTCAAACGCTGCCTGGGCAATCTCCTCGCCAACGCGCAGCGCCATGGTCAGACGATCATGGCGCGCGCCGCGCGCGAGCAGCGTTTTGTCACGATTCACGTCGACGACGACGGGCCCGGCATCGCGCCCGAGCATCGCGAAGACGTATTCCGGCCGTTTTACCGGCTCGACGAAGCGCGCAACCAGGACGAAGGCGGTTCGGGACTGGGACTGGCGATCGCGCGCGACATCGCGCGCTCGCACGGCGGCGACATCGTTCTGGGAACGAGCCCGCTGGGAGGATTGCGCGCGAGCTTGCGCATTCCAACTTGAGCTTTGAGGGCGGTCGGACCGCCTTTGAGCGGCCCGGCCGGCGCGCGGCGACTCAGACCGAGGCGGTGATCCAGCGCGCCAATTCGCTCTTCGGTCCCGCGCCCGTCTTGGTCGCGACACGCTTGCCGTCCTTGAAGACCATCAAGGTCGGAATCGAGCGAATGCCCAATTGCGCCGCCATCTTCGGGTTCTCGTCGACGTTGAACTTGGCGATCTTGACCTTGCCCTTCATCTCGGAGGCGATCTCTTCGAGGGCGGGCGCGATCATCCGGCAGGGGCCGCACCATTCCGCCCAAAAATCGACTACGACCGGCTCACTCGACTTCATGACGTCGGTCTCGAAATTGGCGTCGGTGACCTTGGCGGTGGCGGACATGGCTTCCTCTGGAATCGAGAGCGGCGAAAACACCCGGAAACAGGATAGTTAGGAACGGCGGGCGGACGCGTCAAGCCGGGGAGCGAATCCCGAGCGGGACAGGCGCCGGCGTTCAGAACAGTCGCCCGCCGTTGGGCGCGGGAAGGTCAGGGGCGATCAGCACGACTTCGCCGTCGGCGTCAGGAAAGCCGAGGGTCAAGACCTCCGAAATGAAGGGCCCGATCTGGCGGGGAGCGAAATTGACCACCGCGGCGACCCGCCGGCCGACCAGATCCTCGACTCGGTAATGGCGGGTGATCTGCGCCGATGACTTTTTCACGCCGATCGCTGGGCCGAAGTCGATCGTCAGCCGGTAGGCGGGCTTGCGCGCCTGAGGGAACGGCTCGGCCGAGACGATCGTCCCCAGGCGGATGTCGACTTTGAGGAAATCGTCGAAGGAAATCGTCGGCGGCCGGTCGTCGGCGGTCATGAGCGGGCGCTCCGTGGGGCTTCGCGATCCTTCTTGCCGGGGACGCGGGCCTCGTCAAGCGCTGGCGCCGCGCTTGACACGATCCGGCCGGAGACCTAGCCCCTCGCGCATGAATACGATTGTTCCCGCCGCGCGCGTCCCGCTGATCGAAGGCTTAAGCGCCGTCGCCGACCGTTACGACGCCATCCTCTGCGACATCTGGGGCGTGCTGCACAACGGCCGGCAGTCGTTTCGTCCCGCTTCGGACGCGCTGGTCGCGTTCCGCCGACGCGGCGGCGCGGTCGTGCTGGTCAGCAATGCGCCGCGGCCGAGCGAGCCGATTCGGGGGCAGGTCATCCGCCTCGGCGTCTCGCCCGACGCCTTCGACGCGATCGTCACGTCCGGCGACGTCGCCATCGGGCTCATCGCCGAACGCGCGGCCGCTGCCGTTCACCATATCGGGCCGAGCCGCGATCTTTCCCTGTTCGAGGCGGCGGCGGCCCGGGCCGGCGAGGCGCCCGTTCTGGTGGGCCTCGAGGACGCGAGCTATGTTCTGTGCACCGGCCTGTTCGACGACGAGGTCGAGACGCCCGACGATTACGCCGACCGTCTGCGCGCCATGGCGGCGCGGGGGTTGACCTTCGTGTGCGCCAATCCGGATCTGGTCGTTCATCGCGGCGCGGACTTGATCTATTGCGCCGGCGCGCTCGCACAGGCCTATGAAGCGATCGGCGGCAAAACGATATATGCGGGAAAGCCGCACGCGCCGATCTACGACGCCGCGCTGGCCGCGGCGGGAGCGGCGCTCGAGGCGCCGCTCGCGCGTTCGCGGGTTCTGGCGATCGGCGACGCGATGCGCACCGACATCGCCGGCGCGGCGGGCCAGGGACTCGACGCGCTCTTCGTGACCGCCGGCATTCATCGCGAGGCTTTGCATGGCTCGGGCGAGGCAGCTGTGGACGAGGAGCTGCAAAGCCTGTTCGCGCGCGAAAACCTCCGGCCGATCGCCGCCATGCACGCGTTGGCGCCGTGACGGGCGCCCACGGGCCTTAGCGCAATTGTCCGATGGCCGCCGGCCGCCAAAGCGAGCATAATCCGGCCGATCGCCGGTCCCCGCCGAGCGCAACGCCTTGCGCGGGCGCCTTGATCGGACGGTGAAGAACGTCGCGCTCGAACGCAGCGACAGAGAGGTCCGCGAAGCGAATGTCGAAGCTCCCCTTTCAAACCCTCTATTTCGAGGACCTTGCGGTCGGGATGCGCGAGACGCTGCAAAAGACCGTGGAGAACGAGGACGTGATCGGCTTCGCGGAGCTTTCCGGGGATCACAATCCCATCCATCTCAGCGAGCATTTTGCGCGCAAGACCCGCTTCGGCGAACGGATCGTCCACGGGCTTTACACGGCGAGCCTCATTTCGGCGGTGATCGGCATGCGGCTGCCGGGGCCGGGCGCCGTCTATATCTCGCAGACCCTGAACTTTCGTGGGCCGGTCAAGATCGGCGACGTCGTCGACGTCAGCGTCGAGGTCGTAGAACTGACGGAAAAGGGGCGCCGAGTGCGGCTCCATTGCGAATGCAAGGTGGACGGCAAGGTCGTGCTCGACGGCGAGGGCGTATTGAGCGTGCCGCCCTCGCCTACCGGACGGGCGGCGGCGTCTTGACCCTGTCGCCGCGTCGAGGCAGGTTCCCCGCGCTTTGACGCCGAGCGCGGTTTCGCCGTGAAAACCCGCCCAGCCACGGATGCAGATTTGAAACAGGCCTCGCCGAATCCTGCTTTCGCGCTCGCGATCGACCCGACGCGTCCGCCGCCGGGACTTGAAAAGGCCGTCTATGCGATCGGCAATTTCGACGGCGTGCATCGCGGCCACGGCGCCGTGATCGCGCGCACGAAGGCGCTCGCGCGGGAGCGAGGCGCGGCGAGCGCCGTGCTGACGTTCGAGCCGCATCCTGCCGACTATTTCGCCGGGCGCCCGGTCGTCTTTCGGCTGACGCCGTTCGCGCTCAAGACGCTCTCTTTGCAAGAACTCGGCCTCGAAGGCGCGGTGTTTCTGACCTTCGACGCCGCTCTGGCCGGATTGACGGCGGAGGAATTCGTCGAACAGGTCCTCGTCGAGCGCCTGGGCGTCGGCGCGGTCGTCGTCGGCTGGGACTTTCATTTCGGCAAGGCGCGTTCGGGCACGCCGGACTTCCTCGCTCGGGCGGGCGCGCGCTTCGGATTTCATGTCGAAATCATCGAAAAGGTCGAGGCGCACGAGGCCGGACAACCCCAGGTGGTCTCGTCCTCGGCGATTCGGCGCGCGCTCGAACAAGGCGACGTCTCGGCGGCCGCGCGCGGCCTCGGACGCGACTACGCGGTGGTGGGGGTCGTGGCGTCCGGCCAAAAGCTCGGGCGCGCGCTCGGCGTGCCCACGGCCAATATCGCGCTGGAGGCGACCAATCGCCTCGCCTATGGCGTCTACGCCGTATACGCGTTCGTGGCGGGCCGAAGCTACGGCGGCGTTGCGAGCTTCGGCGTGCGCCCGACGGCGGACAACGGCGCGCCCCTCCTGGAGACGCATCTCTTCGACTTCGCCGGCGATATCTACGGGCGCGAGATCGAGGTGCGCTTCGTCGCGCGCATTCGCGAAGAGCGAAAATTCGCTTCGCTCGACGCGCTAAAGGAGGAAATGGCGCGCGACATCGCGCGGGCTCGCGCCGCTCTCGCCGCGCGGCCATTTGGCGATTCCGGCCAAATCATCTAATCGGATCGCCTCGAAGCGTCCCCGTTCAGCAATTCACCGTTTCCGGCTCGATCCATCATGAATGACGCGCCTGCCCAGGGCCCCGACTATTCGCAGACCCTCTTCCTGCCGAAGACCGATTTTCCCATGCGCGCCGGGCTGCCGCAAAAGGAGCCGGAGATTCTCGCGCGCTGGGCGCGCGAAGGGCTCTATCCGGCGTTGCGCCAAAGCGCCAAGGGGCGGCCGAAATTCGTGCTGCACGACGGGCCGCCCTACGCCAACGGCAATATCCACATCGGCCACGCCCTCAACAAGATCCTCAAGGACATGGTGGTGCGCTCGCAACAGATGGCGGGCAAGGATTCCAATTACGTGCCTGGCTGGGATTGCCACGGCCTGCCCATCGAATGGAAGGTGGAAGAGGAGCATTATCGCAAGAAGGGCAAGGCGAAGCCGGATTTTTCCGACTCGGCGGCGATCATCGCCTTCCGTCGGGAATGCCGCGCCTACGCCGAGCATTGGCTCTCGGTGCAGCGCGAGGAGTTCAAGCGCTTGGGCGTGGTCGGCGATTGGGACCATCCCTACACGACGATGAGCTATCCCGCCGAAGCGCAGATCGCGCGCGAAATCTTCAAATTCGTCGCCAACGGCCTGCTCTACCGCGGCTCGAAACCGGTGATGTGGAGCGTGGTGGAGAAAACCGCGCTCGCCGAAGCCGAAATCGAATACGAGGAGCACACCAGCGACACGGTTTATGTCGCATTCCCGGTCGAGGGGGAGGACGCCTCGGTCGTCATCTGGACCACGACGCCTTGGACCCTGCCGGGCAATCGGGCCATCGCGTTCTCCCGGCGCATCGGCTACGGCCGCTATCGCGTGACGGAGGCGCCCGCCGACAATTGGGCCAAGGTCGGCGCGACCTACATCCTGGCGCAATCGCTGGCGCCCAGCGTTTTCGCCGCGGCGAAGGTCGCAGCCTACGAGTTCCTCGGCGAAGTCGGCGGCGATATGCTCGCCGCGATGGTCTGCGGGCATCCGCTGCAGCCGCTCGGCTATGGCTTTGTCGTCCCGCTGCTCGAGGGCGACCATGTCACGGAGGACGCGGGCACCGGCTTCGTCCATACCGCGCCCGGACACGGCCGCGAGGACTTCGAGCTCTGGATGGCGAACGGCCGGCGCCTGATCGAGCGCGGAATCGATACGCGCATTCCCTACACCGTCGACGAGAACGGCGCTCTCACCGACGAGGCGCCCGGCTTCGAGGGACGGCGGGTGATAACCGACAAGGGGGAGAAGGGCGACGCCAACGAAGCGGTGATCAAGGCGCTGGTCGCGGCGGGGCGCCTTGTCTCGCGCGGCCGGCTCAAGCACCAATATCCCCATTCCTGGCGCTCGAAGAAGCCGGTGATTTTTCGCAATACGCCGCAATGGTTTCTCGCGATGGATCGGCCCTACGCCGCCGCGCCGGGCGGCCAGACCCTGCGGGCGACCGCGCTGGACGCGATCAAGCAGACGCGTTGGGTCCCCGCGGCGGGCGAGAACCGCATCAACGGCATGGTGGCGAGCAAACCGGACTGGGTGCTTTCGCGCCAGCGCGCCTGGGGCGTGCCGTTGCCGATCTTCGTGCGCAAGGGCGAGCACGACGTTCTCTACGATCCCGAAGTCAACGCGCGCATCGCCGCCGCCTTCGAGAAGGAGGGCGCCGACGCCTGGTTCGCCGAGGGCGCCAAACAGCGCTTTCTCGGCGATCGGCACAAGGCTGACGACTACGACAAGATCGACAACCTCGTCGAGGTCTGGTTCGATTCGGGTTCGACGCACGCCTTCGTGCTTGAGGACGCCAAGCACTTTCCCGGCCTCGCCGGCATCAAGCGGCGGGTCGACGGCGGCGCCGACGAGGTGATGTATCTCGAAGGCTCCGACCAGCATCGCGGCTGGTTCCAGTCCTCGCTGCTCGAAAGCTGCGGCACGCGCGGCCGCGCGCCCTTCGACGTGGTGCTGACGCACGGCTTCACGCTCGACGAGAAGGGCCGCAAGATGTCGAAGTCGCTGGGCAACCAGACCTTCCCGCAGGACGTCATCAAGGCCTCGGGCGCCGACATCCTGCGGCTTTGGGTGGCGAGCGTCGACTATTCCGACGATCAGCGCATCGGGCCGGAAATCCTCAAGACCATCGGCGACAATTACCGCAAGTTGCGCAACACGATCCGGTGGATGCTCGGTACGCTCGCGCATTATTCGCCCGCCGACGCCGTGGGCTTTTCCGGCATGGGTGAGATCGAGCGGCTGATGCTGCATCGCCTGGCCGAACTCGATGCGAAAGTGCGCGACGCCTACGCCAATTTCGACTATGCGCGCGTCGTCGCGGCGCTGTCGGCGTTCATGAACGCCGATCTCTCCGCCTTCTATTTCGACATCCGCAAGGACGCGCTCTATTGCGAGGCGCCGTCGAGCGTGAAGCGGCGCGGCGCGTTGGAGGCGATCGAGCATATCTTCGGCGCCGTGACGCTCTGGCTGGCGCCGATCCTCGTCTTCACTTGCGAGGAGGCCTGGGCGGCGCGCGATTCGAGCGCGCGATCCGTCCATCTCGAACAATTTCCTGTCGTCCCCACGCAATGGCGCGACGAGGCGCTCGCGGCGAAATGGGAGACGATTCGCCGCATCCGCTCTGTCGTCACCGGGGCGATCGAGATCGCGCGCGCCGACAAGCGCATCGGTTCCTCGCTGGAGGCGAGCCCGCGCGTCTACGTCAGCGAAGCGGCGCTGCTCGCGGCTCTTGACGGCGTCGATTTCGCGGAAGTCTGCATCACCTCGAGCATCGCCGTCGAAACCGCGGCGAGCGCGCCCGAAGGGGCGTTTCGCCTGGCCGATACGCCCGGCGTCGCGGTCGTGGTCGAGCGCGCCGAAGGCGTCAAATGCGCGCGCTCATGGCGCTATTTCGATCCCGCGACGGCCGATCCTGAATTTCCCGACGTCAGCCCGCGCGACGCCGCGGCCTTGCGCGAATTGAACGCGGCTCGGCGGGCCTGATGCGGGTGCGAACGCTCGGGGGCCTGACGATCTTAAGCGTTTTCGTCCTCGACCAGGCGTCGAAAGTCGCCGTCGTGCGTTATTTCGACGGGAATGGCGGCGCGCCGTTCGCCCTGACGCCGTTCCTCGACTTCACGCTGCGCTGGAACCGCGGCATTTCCTTCAGCCTGTTCGCGCAGGAATCGGCGGTCGGCCCTTGGCTGTTGCTGGCGCTGACGCTCGCGGTGACGGCGCTGCTCGGCTTCTGGCTGTGGCGCGCGCGCGCGCTCCTGGTCGGCCTCGGCCTCGGCGCCGTCATCGGCGGCGCCCTCGGCAACGGCTATGATCGCCTGGCCTATGGCGCGGTCGCCGACTTTCTCGATCTGCACGCGTTCGGGCGGCATTTCTTCGTCTTCAATCTCGCCGACGCCGCGATCAATATCGGGGTCGCGCTGCTGATTTTCGACGGCCTGTTCGGCTCGGCCAGGCCGGCCGCCTCGGACGCGGGCCGTCAGAGGCCGTCCTGATCGACGAGGCGGGAGTCCCCTTTTTCGGCTGTTCATGCTATAGAAAGCTCATTCGCTGCGTCGATAATCGTCGCGGCGGGCGACGCAATGCGGATTCGCCATCGAATTGCCGGATTGTCGCCCGAACGAGTAAGCGAGTATCGTTGTCCCGCTGCGACTCGGGCGAGCCGCGGCGAATGGGATAAGGGGTTTTCGACCATGCCGTCTCTGACGCTTGGAGAAGTTAGCCGGCGCCGCCTCGCGGTTTGCGCCGCCTGCGTTTTGTGGCTGGGCCTCGCCGCGGCGCCCGCGCATGCGGGGGACGACGGCGCGGCGCCGATTTGGGTCGGCATCGGTTCGATTTTCAGCTTTGGCGGCGACGCCCAGGAGCCGATCGAATACCGGGACCGCGCCCGGATCGTGCTGCCGCCCAAGGTCGAGTTGCCGCCGCCCGCCGTTTCGCCGACGCAGGCGGACGCGGCTTGGCCCCTCGACCAGGAAGCGGCGAAGCGCAAGAAAGAAAAGGCGGAAAAGGACAGTTACGTCTTCGTCCCCTTGAGAAGGAGAACCCCTCCGCTTGCGGGCCCCAATAGCGTCGTGACGGTGAGCGCGACGGCCGGTCAGGCCCCCGGCCAACGGCCATGCGCCAAGGGTCCCGGCGAGACGTGCGAGACGCGCCCGGCTCCTGCGATGAATTTAAATCCCCTCACCTGGGTCGGTCTGGAAAAGAAGGCGCCGACCGTGCTCGGGCCGGAGCCCGACCGAGACTGGTTGACGGACCCGCCCAAGGGCTATCGCGAGCCCGCCGAAGGGGCGGGCGTGCACCTGGACAATTAGGCCGCGGCCCTGGAACCCTCGAAGGCGCGCAACGGATCGGGCGATCGAAACGACGCCATGACGGAACCCGGTCTTCCGAACGCCCCGCAAGTCGCCTCGAGCGCTTACCGCCTTGCCGCGCTCGATCAAGAGTTCCTGCTGGGCAATTCGACGCGGGGCTTGCGGTTTCAGCTCGAGTACCAGAAAGCCGCGGAGGCGCTTCGTAACTTCGGCGTCGTCTCGACCCTGGTCGTTTTCGGCTCTTCGCGCGCTCGCGAAAACGGCCCGGGCCGGCAGAGTTTCTGGTACGCCGAAGCGCGCGAGTTCGGGCGGCTTGCTTCGGTGGAAGGCGGCGCGGCGCGGGGCGGTCCGCCGTTCCCCAATGTCGTGGCGACCGGCGGCGGCCCGGGGACCATGGAAGCGGCCAACCGCGGCGCCTTCGAGGCGGGCGCTCCGACCATCGGATTCAACATCACCTTGCCGCGCGAGCAGGAGCCCAATCGCTTCACGACGCCGGCGCTGACGTTCCGGTTCCATTACTTCGCGATGCGAAAGATGCATTTCGCGATGGGAGCGAAGGCGCTGGTGGTCTTTCCCGGCGGTTTCGGCACGTTCGACGAATTGTTCGAATTGGTGACCCTGGTGCAGACGGGCAAGGCGCCGGCGATGCCGATCGTGCTCGTCGACGAAGTCTATTGGCGCAAAGTGGTCGACTGGGACGCGCTGGTGGAGAGCGGCATGATCGGCGCGGGGGATCTCGACCTGATCGGCTTCGCGGCCGACGCCGCCGAGGCCTGGCGCTACCTGAAGGCGGCTGGGATCGCCGCCGCCGACGGTCGGCTTTCTCGGCCGGAAAGCGCCGCCGGCAACTTGCCTCTTGGCGGGGGGTTGAAAAGGAGCTAGTGTAGGCACTAGATTCGTCGTCGAGCCGTTAGCTTCGGCGATGGTCGGTTTCCAGAGCGAGCCGAACTGCGGACGGAGCCTGTGAAGGTTCGCGATCGGCGACGGGCTGTTTAGCCAAGACAGCCGCATTTTCGATGGACCGCCAAGCGGCCGATCGGCGGGGCGATCGGCGCGCGGACGCGGCGAGGACAGGCAGGGCGATCCTGCGAGAACCCAATCCGCCGATGTTGAGATGGGCCGTTTCAGGTTTCGCCACGCCGCGCGTTTCGGTCGCGCGGGGCTTGGGGCGCGCGCGAACCCCATCCGAATCAATTCAGAGTTACATAAATTAAAGGTAAATTAAAGGATAAGCGATGAGACCAGGTCAGAATAAGCGGATGCGCGGTCGCCAGCCGAGCGGCCGGCGCGGCCCCAATCCGTTGACGCGTTCCTACGAGTCCAACGGGCCGGACGTTAAAATCCGCGGCAACGCCCATCACGTTGCAGAGAAATATCTGCAATTGGCGCGCGACGCGCATACGGGCGGCGATCCGGTCGCGGCGGAAAACTATCTTCAGCACGCCGAGCATTATTTTCGTCTGATCGCGGCCGCCCAGGCCGCGCAGCTTCAAGCGCAGGGCGGCGGACGCCCGCCGGGCGAAGGCGAGGCTTACGAAATCGAAGACGAAGAGGAGGGCGGCGGTCTGTCCGACCGTTTCGCCTCGCCGCCGGAGCGCGCCCCCGTTCCCTACGCGCCGCCGCCGCAGCCTTACCAGCCGCAACCCACCCCGTCCGCTCCCTCCGCGAGCCAGCCCTATGTCGAACGGGCGCCGGGCGAGAGCGACCGCCAGGGTCAGGCCGATCGCGGCGGGTATCAAGGCCGTCCGGACCGCTCGGGCGGCCGTCACCAGGATCGCGGCCCTCGGCCCGATCGTCCGTTCGCGGACCGGCAAGATCGCCAGGGCCAAGGCGGGCGCGACGGGCGACCGCGCGAATTCCGTCCCTACCGCGAACCTGCGCTTCCGCGCGAGGCGGCGGTCTCCGCCGAAGCGCCGGGAGCGGCGTCGGCTCTGCCTTCGTTCATCACCGCGGCGCCGCGCATCGTCGGACCCCAGGAGGCCGGCGAGGCCCAGCCCGCGCTGATCGTCGAAAACGTCGTCGAAGCGGGCCGAGCGGCCGAATCCGAGACGCCTCACGCCGAGCCGCAGGCGGAAGGGCGTTTTCCCGGTCGCGGCCGTCGGCGGCGTTTGCGCTCGCCTTACGGCTTTCACGCCGGCGCGAATCCTGAGGACGAGGGCGCCGATTCGCCGGTCGCCGCGAACGAGGCGCCGATCTCGGAATGACCCGAGGGCGGCGGCCGGGAATCGCCCGCGACGACGCTTCGAATCAGCAAACGCCGATGCTTTCGAACTTCGCCTGAACGTGTTCGCGATCGAACGGTTTCATGATGAAGTCGTCGGCGCCGGCGTGCATGGCGCGGGCGATCTGCGCGATATCGTATTCGCTCGTGCAAAACACGACTTTCGGCTTTTCGCCGCCCGGCATGGCGCGAAGCTCCTTGAGGAATTCGTAGCCGTCGAGCACCGGCATGACGCCGTCGACGAAAATGGCGTCGGGCATGAAGAAGGAACAGGCCGCCAGCGCCTGCCGGCCGTCGGCCGCTTCGGACGTGCTCAAGCGCATCCCTTCGAGAATTCGGCGCGCGATCTTCCGGATCACGGGGGAATCGTCAACCACGAGGACCTGTTTCATTTCATTTTCCCTTCGGAGGGCGCGAGCCGAGCGCACTGAGCCGCCCGGCGCCGCCGCCGGGGAATATTGCCTGTTAGGGGAATTCGCGCATTCGTCTCAAGCCTGGCCCGACGCGGTCCGGCGACCGCGCGGCGATCATGACTTGATCTCGTTAAGAAGCGTTGAAATGCGCTGCTCGACAATTCGTCAAGCGGCGACGGCGATCGCGGGCCGAGCTTCGAGCGTCACGGTTTCCGGCGCCGCGACGATCGCGACTTCCATGCCGCAATCGCGCGCGACGAGCCCTGCGAAAAACGGCTGGATCGAATGCGCGTCGACTGCGCCGCCCTCGGGTCGGCCGGCGACGAGGTCGGCGACGCCGTGGGCGAGCCGGGCGTTGGGCCCCTTGGCCTCGACGCAGATGGCGAGCGTTTCGTCCTGGCCGGTGAGATCCACGGTGACGACGCCTCCGCGCGGGATCGCCGACAAGGCGATGAGGTTGAGGTTGAGCAGCAATTTCACCTTGTTCTTGGCCGCGAATTGGCGCGGCGGGTTCCAAACGAGGCTGGTGCGATCGTTGGCGATAAGGCCGCGCGTCACCGATTCGGCGTCGCCGGTGTCGACGGAGGCGCCGATCGATCCAGCGGCGCCGAAGGCCAGCCGGCAGAATTGCAGCCGCGCCGACGCCGAAGCGGCGCTCCTCTTGATCAGCTCAATCGCGACCTCGCGCATTTCCGGATCTTTTTCGTCTTCGAGGACTTCAAGACCGTTGACGATCGCGCCGACAGGGCTGATCACGTCGTGGCAGACCCGCGAGCAGAGCAGAGCGGCGAGGTCCATCGGTGCGAGGGCGACAATTGTCATTGGGCTGGTCCTGTGGTCTTAGCCGCCGTCGGCGCGGCGAATCACGCGATCGGGCGCGCGCGATCGTAACGGATTCGCCGTCGCCCCGCGACTGCGCAATGAAGACGTCTACGCAAAGGACGGATTATCGATGAGCTCAAGCGGGATAGCGCGGCCGTTCGATCTGGCGAGCGAATCGCGGGACGCCATTGCGCGGTTTCTCGCTCGAATCGCGCTGGCGGCCGGGCCGGCGGTGATGGAGGAATACCGGCGCGGCGCCAAGGCGCGCGCCAAGCTGGACGGCAGTCCCGTCACCGCGGCCGACGAACGGGCCGAAGCGACCATCCGCGATGGGCTGAGCCGGCTGGCGACGCCGATCCCGATCGTCGCCGAGGAGGCGACGGCGGCGGGGCAGGCGATCAAAATCGCCGAACGCTTCGTCCTGGTCGATCCTCTCGATGGAACCCGGGAATTCGTCGCCCGCAACGGCGAATTCACGATCAATGTCGCGCTCGTCGAACGCGGCGTTCCCATTGCTGGCGCGGTTTACGCACCCGCGCTGGAGCGTCTGTGGTTCGGCGGCGAAACCGCCTTCGCCTGTGCGGCCCGGGTCGGCGCCGGCCTGCCGGACGCCGCCTCGTGGCGGAGGCTGGGCGTGCGGCCGGCGCCCGAATCCCTCGTCGCCTTGGCGAGTCGGTCGCACGGCGATCCGGCGACCGAAGCCTTTCTCGCGCGCTTGCCCATCCGCGAGCGCCGCTCGGCGGGATCCTCGCTGAAGTTTTGCGTCATCGCCGAAGGAGAGGCCGACGTCTACCCGCGCTTCGGCCCGACGATGGAATGGGACACCGCGGCGGGCGACGCCGTGCTTCGCGCGGCCGGCGGCATCGTGCTCGCGGTCGAGGGCGGGCCGCTCGCCTACGGCAAGATCGGGACGGGACTGCGTAACGGCGGTTTTGTCGCCTGGGGCGACCCGCGTCTGGCGGCGCGCTTCGCCGATCGTTAATGGGGCGTCAATCCGCCCCGACGATAGTCGGTCAAGGAGTGCGCCCGGCCGGGCGATTCGCCATCAAGGCGACACTTTTGCCGGGAAGGCTCATCTCGCGCGAGCGAGCGGTCGACGGGCAGGATTGGAGGATAGCGATGTCGAGGTTGACGCGCCGGGAACTGCTGGGCGGCGCCGTCGCGGCGAGCGCCATCGCGCTCGCCGGTCCCGCTCTGGCCGATGCGCCCGCTCCCTTCTCCCTCGACGAAGTGGTCGATAGCGGCCATCGTTTTTTTGGCGCCGTCTCGCGCGGGCTCGCCGAGGTCGTACAGGAAGCGGGCCGGCGGTGGGGCTTGCCCAACGGATATATCCTCGGCCAGGAAGCGTCCGCCGCCTTCGTCGGCGGCCTGCGCTACGGCGAAGGCAAGCTGTATACGCGCAACGCAGGCGACGAGAAGATCTTTTGGCAGGGTCCGTCGGTCGGCTTCGACGCCGGCGCCGACGGCGACCGAACGATGATGCTGGTCTATAATCTGCCCGCGGTGAATGCGATTTTCCGCCGCTACGGCGGCATCGACGGCTCGGCCTATTTCGTCGGCGGCTTCGGCTTCACCGCGCTGGGCGCCGACAACGTGATCGTCGTGCCGATCCGCTCAGGCATCGGCGCGCGTTTGGGCGTGAATCTCAGCTACCTCAAATTCACGCCTCGCGCCACCTGGAACCCGTTCTAGCCGAAGCGTCCGTCGCGGGCGGGGGCGGGCGAGGCGGGCCGATCCGTTCGTTTTGTCGGTCCGAGGTCTTTGCTTGAATGGCGGCGCCATGCGATGATGTGCGCCTTTTCGGCCGCGGACTGAATCGAAATTGATCGAGCAGGCGATTTTTTCTTGCATCGGGTTTCTGGCCGCCGCGCTCCTGGCGCTGGCGGCGGCGCCTGCGATCTCGCGCCGCGCGCGGCGCCTCGCGGAAGCGCGCGCGCGCCTACAGGCCCCATTGACCGAAGCGCAGGCGATCGCCGAACGCGACGCGCTGCGCGCGCAGCACGCGGTCGATCAGCTGCGCCTGGAGCAGCGCCTGAGCGCGGTCGAGGAGGTCGCCGCGCTGCGGCGCATCGAAATCGGCCGGCAGGCGAGCCGAATCGTCGCCCTTGAGGAAGTCGTCGGCGCGGACGCGGCCGAGATCGCGGCGCGGCGCGAGGAGCTCGGCGCGCTGGAGCGCGAGGCGCGCGAGCTACGCAGCCAACTCGGCGCCGCCCAACTCGCGCTTCGCGACGTGACGTTTCAGCGCGATTCCTCCGATACGGCGTTCGCCGCGGCTGAGGCGCGCCGGCTCGATCTGGAGACCCTCGCCGACCAGAATCGCACGATGATCGCGACTCTGGGGACGCGCGTCGCCACGCTCGAGGTCAGGCTGGCGGACAGCGAGCGCGCGGCGAAGGCGGCCGAAGCCGAACGGGCGCGCCTTTCCGCGGCGCTCGGCGAGCGCACGCAGGCGGCGGACCGCTTCGGCGCGGCGCTCGAGACGGCGAGGGCCGAGGGTGCAAGGCTCGCCGCCGATCTCGCCGCCGCGCGCGCCCGGCTCGCGGAAGCGGAGGCGCTGCTTTCGCGCAGCGAAGCGGCGCGCGAAGAGGCGCTGCTCGAAAACGGGCGGCAGCTCGCGCGCATCGCCGAACGCGACGCCGCGCTTCGCGAAGTCGAAACCGCCAAGCGCGATGTCGCGGATCAATTGAGCCTGCTGGCCGCCGCGCACGCGATTGCCGAAGGGGCCTTGCAAGCGGAGCGCGCCGAACGGGCCGAATTGCAACGCGAAATCGATGAGCTGCGGGTCCGCCCCGCCGAGGCTCCGCCCGGCGCGCGCACGATAGGCGATCAGGCGCTTCGCAACGCCATTGCGCGCCTGGGGCGCGACTTGGCGCGTCTGAACGGCAAGGCGCGCGGGGGCGCAGTGGAGCCGTCCAATCTCGTCAGTTTCGACCGGCGCGACGCCCCGGCGCATCCGGCCGCTTCGAGCGAAACGACGCACTCGGCGCCGGCGGGCAAGATCCGCCGGGGCCAGCCGATGGCCCCTGAAAGATAGGCCGCGCTTTTCACGCCGCGGCGAATCTGCCTAGTAGAAAAACGTCGCGGCGCCGGGGCGCCGATCAGACGCATGGGGGAATGGAATGGCCGAACCTCTGGAGGACGCCGTCGAATCCAACGACAAGAAGGTGGCGCTGATCATCGCCATCCTCGCGCTGTTTCTCGCTCTGGCGGAAGCCGGCGCCAAGAACGCCGAGCACCGTTCGACCGAGCAGAACATCCAATCGTCCGATCTGTTCAATTTCTACCAGGCCAAGAAAGTCCGCTCGACGATCGCCGAAACCGCCGCCCAGGCCTTCGAAGTCGAGCGCGTCGCAGCGACCGACCCGAAGGCGCAGGAGGCGTTCGAAAAGCAAATCGGCGATTGGAAGGCCGTCGTCGCGAAATTCGAAAAGGATCCGAAGAAGCCCGAGGACAGCCTGGAGGCGATTCAGGAGCGCGCCCTCGCTGCGGCCGAGGCGCGCGAATTGTCCAACCGCCGGCTCGAACATTTCGAATACGCCAGCGGGGCGCTGCAAATCGCCATCGTCCTGGCTTCGGCGGCGATCATCACCGGCATGACCGTTCTCGTTTGGCTCGCCAGCGGCCTTGGCCTGATCGGCGCCGTTCTGATGGCGTTCGGCTATTTCGCTCCGACGGTGCTGAGCTTCCTCGGCTGAGCGCAGCGCTCCGCCGGCGACGGGCGCGCCATAATTCGGACGCCGGCTCGCCGCTCAGGCGGAGTCGTCGAGAAGTCGACTCCCCGAAGCGAAAGCGAAGGCGCGCCGCCGGCGCAGCGCGGCGGGCGACGCCGCCTCGTTCGCGGCGTAGCCAGCCGGACGGCTGGGCGTCGCCGACGCGCTGGGATCGAGAACGGGCTGGCGGCGGGCGCGCGGCCGAGCCGAATCGCCGATCATCGCCGTCATGACCAGAGCCGCGGCCGCCGGGTTCAGTGCGTCTTTCAGACGCGCGAGGGCGCCGACGCGGCGATAATCGGCGCCGTCCTGCAGATCGCGCGAAGTCAGGACCCGCACCGCGACGTCGTCGGGCGCGCCGAGCGCCGCGAGCGCGACCGCGAGCGGTTCGCCGGAGGAGTCGTGAGCGATCCTCTTGGCCAGTTCGAGGGAGCACTCCAGCGCTTCGGCAAGGGCGCTCGCGAAGCGTTCGGGTTCGGCGTCGAGCGCGAAGCGTTCGAGTCGCGCGATGGCCTGCGACGTTTCGCGCCGCCAAACGGGCGTTCTCGGCCCCCCGAGCACGGCGCGTTGGGCCGCGGTCATGATCTCCGCGCGTCGACTCGAATCGGCTTCGAGGAATAACGTAGCCTGCTCCAGGCCAACGGGTCCGCGATCGAGCAGCGCGGCGGCCAGCCGCCGATCCAGCGCTCCCTCAATTCGTTGTTTGGCGCGGCGGGCGAGCGCGGCGTAAAGCCGTCGATCGATCGCGGCGCGGCGATTTCGCGCAAGCGCGATGAGGACTTCGACTTCGTCGTGATCGGCGAGAACGCCGACGAGTTCCGCGTCGAGATCGTGGCGCCGCGCCACGGCGCGGGCGTGGGCATTGTCGCCTGCGGCGGCTGCGAGGAGCCGCTCGCGCGGCAGGACGGCCGCGCTTTGCAGAACAACGAGCGCGGCTTCGCCGCCGAGGGATTCGATGGTCGCGAGGACGTCGGCGGCCTCGGCGCAAGGGGCGAGCTTGCGCGCGACCGCGCAGCGCGTCGCATCGTCGGCGCGCCTGAGGGCCTCAGACAGCGCAGCCGCGAATTCGGCGCCGTGCGCGAGCGTTTGGAACGGGCGCGTCAGGAAATAATCGGTCGCCACGCGCAGCCAGAGCAGCCGGTCGGCCGGCAGCGGGCTGCGCGCGAGCGCTGCGAGGAAGGGCAGATCGGCCGGCGAGAGATCCGAAGCCAAGAAACGCGCTCCATTTTGCAAAGACGACACAACGTCAGATTACGACGTTCTCGTTGACTTAGTATTAACCTTCACTCAGCGTAATGCCTGCCGTGGCGCGATGCGCGACTTGGCGCGCCGACGCCCTCGGGGTTTGGCTATGGGCGAGCTTGTCCTTTTTCGGCCCGCTGGGGGCCCGGAGAGAAAGAACCACGCGGCGCGCGACGAAGACGCGCGAATCATCTTGTTCACGGGCGTGCGCTATCAGCGCGCGAGCGACCCCGTGGCGCCGTCGGGCGAGGGCGACTCCAGCGCGCCGCCGTCGGGCGGAATGGGCGGCGCCGGCCGAGGCCGCCGCAAGCGACGCGGCTAGCTGTTAGCATTTTCTCCTTGCCATTCCCGGAGCCGTCCTGTAGCAGCGGCGGCGGGACACCTCTCCCCAACGAGAGGCGCCCATCTGAAAGGATGGCACATCATGACGAATACGCCCGCCGCGCGGCCGCATAACGCGCGTTTTTCTTCCGGCCCCTGCGCCAAACGGCCCGGCTGGACCCCCGAAGCTCTCAAGGACGCGGCGCTCGGCCGCTCGCATCGCGCCAAGCTCGGCAAGGCCAAGCTGAAACAGGCGATCGACCTGACGCGCGAGATCCTCGGCGTGCCGGCCGACTATCGCATCGGCGTGACTCCCGGTTCGGACACCGGCGCGGTGGAGATGGCGCTGTGGTCGCTGCTCGGCGAGCGCCCCGTCGACGTGCTGGCGTGGGAAAGTTTCGGCGAAGGCTGGGTCACCGACATCGTCAAGCAGCTCAAGCTTAATGACGCGCGCGTGCTGAAGGCGCCCTATGGCGAACTGCCCGATCTGACCCAAGTCGATTGCGACCACGACATCGTCTTTACCTGGAACGGCACGACCTCGGGCGTGCGCGTTCCCGACGCCGACTGGATCGCCGCCGATCGCAAAGGCCTGACGATCTGCGACGCGACCTCGGCCGCCTTCGCGCAAGACCTCGATTGGGCCAAGCTCGACGTGATGACCTTCTCCTGGCAGAAGGCGCTGGGCGGCGAGGCGGCCCACGGCATGATCGTGCTCAGCCCGCGCGCGGTCGAGCGCCTCGAGACCTACAAGCCCGCATGGCCGCTGCCGAAACTCTTCCGCATGACCAAGGGCGGCAAGCTGATCGAGGGCATATTCGAAGGCGAGACGATCAATACGCCGTCGATGCTCTGCGTCGAAGATTACATCGACGCGCTCCTGTGGGCGAAGTCCTTGGGCGGCCTCAAGACCTTGATCGCGCGCGCCGACGCCAACGCTCACGCGATCGCCGATTGGGTCGCGCAAACGCCCTGGGTCGATTTTCTCGCCCGCGTTCCCGCGACGCGCTCGAACACCAGCGTCTGCCTGAAGGTCGTCGATCCCGCGATCGCGGCCCTGCCGGCCGACGCCCAGGCGGCGTTCGCCAAGGGCCTGGCGAGCCTGCTGGAAAAGGAAAAGGTCGCTTTTGACATCGGCGCCTACCGCGACGCGCCTCCCGGTCTGCGCATCTGGTGCGGCGCGACGATCGAACGGAGCGACGTCGAAGCGCTGACGCATTGGCTCGACTTCGCCTTCGCGCAGGAAAAGGCCAAACTCGCCAAAGCGGCCTAACGGAACGCCTCCCTTCTCCCGATAGGGAGTTCGTAAGAACGCCCGTCTTTCGACGGGCTATGCGGGAGAAGGGCCGGGGATGAGGGGTTGCGCCGCAAAGGGCGCTTCTTTCTCCCTTTCAGCGAGCAAGCCCTCAACCCATTCAGCGGCGCCTGGCGGCGCCGACCCCTCATCCGGCGCTTCGCGCCACCTTCTCCCGCAAGGGGAGAAGGGCGTTCACAGGAATCCCATCATGGCTCCGCGCGTACTCATCTCCGACAAACTTTCCCCCGCCGCCGTCGCTATCTTCAAGGAGCGCGGCGTCGAGGTCGACGTCAAGCCTGGCCTCGACAAGGACGAACTCGCCAAGATCATCGGCGACTACGATGGCCTGGCGATCCGCTCGGCGACCAAGGTGACGGCCAAGCTGCTCGAACACGCCAAGAAGCTCAAAGTGATCGGGCGCGCCGGCATCGGCGTCGACAATGTCGACATTCCCGCCGCCACCGCGCGCGGCGTCATCGTCATGAACACGCCGTTCGGCAACTCGATCACCACCGCCGAACACGCGATCGCGCTGATGTTCGCGCTCGCGCGGCAGATTCCCGCCGCCGACGCCTCGACGCAAGCGGGCAAATGGGAAAAGAACCGCTTCATGGGCGTCGAGCTGACCGGCAAGACGCTGGGAATCATCGGCTGCGGCAACATCGGCGCGATCGTCGCTTCGCGCGGCATCGGCCTCAAGATGCACGTCGTGGCCTACGATCCTTTCCTCAGCGAAGAACGCGCGGCGGAACTGGGCGTCGAGAAGGTCGAACTCGAGGAGTTGCTGAAGCGCGCCGACGTCATCACCTTGCACACGCCGATGACGGCGCAGACCAAGAACATTCTTTCCGCCGAGAACATCGCCAAGACCAAGAAGGGCGTGCGCATCGTCAATTGCGCGCGCGGCGGCCTGGTCGACGAGGCGGCGTTGCGGGCGGCGCTCGACAGCGGCCATGTCGCCGGCGCGGCCTTCGACGTGTTCGTCGAGGAGCCGGCGACCCACAATCCGCTGTTCGGCCATCCCAATGTCGTGGCGACGCCGCATCTCGGCGCCTCGACCAACGAGGCGCAGGAGAACGTCGCGCTGCAGGTGGCCGAGCAGATGTCGGACTATCTCGTGCGCGGCGCGATCTCCAATGCGGTCAATTTCCCCTCGATCACCGCCGAGGAGGCGCCGCGCCTGAAGCCGTTCATCGCGCTGGCCGAAGGCCTCGGCTCGTTCGCGGGGCAGCTCACCGACGCGCCGATCTCCAAGGTGACGATCACCTATGAGGGCGTGGTCGCTGGGCTGAAGATCAAGGCGCTGACCTCGGCCGCGGTCGCCGGCCTGCTCCGGCCCTCGCTGGAGGACGTCAACTTCGTGTCTGCGCCCGCCGTCGCCGCCCATCGCGGCATCGTGATCGAGGAAGTGACCCGCGCCGCCGCCGGCGATTACGAAAGCTTCATCACGCTCTGCGTGACCACCGCCAAACAGGAGCGTTCGGTCGGCGGCACCGTGTTCCACGACGGCAAGCCGCGCATCCTGTCGATCAAGGGCATCAAGGTCGACGCCGAATTCACGCCGTCGATGATCTATGTCACCAACGAGGACAAGCCGGGCTTCATCGGGCGTTTCGCCGGTCTGCTCGGCGAAGCCGGCGTCAATATCGCCACCTTCGCCCTCGGGCGCGACGAGAAAGGCGGCTCGGCGATCGCGCTGGTCTCGATCGACGGTCCGGCGCCCGAAGCCGTGCTCGCCAAGGTCAGCGAGATTCCCGGCGTGCGGCAGGCCAAAGCGCTGAAGTTCTGAGCGCCGATCGCCGGACGCGCCGGCGCGAGCGAGGAAACGCGTAGCTTGGCCGCGTGTCTCCTCGCGCGCGTTGGCAGGCCGGCCTGATCGTGGGCGCGGCGTCGATGCGGGGGTCCGTCGAACTCCGACGGACTGGAAAATAGAGGCGCGCCATCGCCGCCGAACTGCTATATCAGCGGCGCGGGCGCGCCGCAGAAGACTGGAGACCTCGCCATGACCGAGCAAGATTCCGCCTTGCCCGCCGTGCCGCCGGGCCCCGCCGAGCCGACGCGCGTCGATCCGCGGCTGCTCGAAATCCTCGTCTGCCCGTTGACGCGGGCGACTTTGAGCTATGACGCGGAACGCCAGGAGCTGATCTCGCGCGCGGCCAAGCTCGCCTATCCCATCCGCGACGGCATTCCCATCATGTTGCCGGAAGAGGCGCGGCGGCTCGAGGAATGACGGCGCGCCTCAGCCGCGCTTGCCCGCGAAGAATTCCCTGAGCATCGCCGCCGCCTCGCTCTCGCGGATGCCGCCGTAGATCTCCGGCGCATGCAGGCAGGTCGGCTGGGAAAAGAAGCGCGGGCCATGTTCGACGGCGCCGCCTTTGGGATCGGGCGCTGCGTAATAGAGGCGCCGCAGGCGCGCGTGGCTGATCGCGCCCGCGCACATCGCGCAGGGCTCCAGCGTCACATAGAGATCGCACTTCGTTAGGCGCGCTTGGCCGAGGCGTTCGGCGGCCTGGCGAATGACCAGCATTTCCGCGTGGGCGGTCGGATCGGCGTCCTCGCGCGTGCGATTTCCCGCGCTCGCGATCACCTGGCCGCCGCAGGCGAGCGCGGCGCCGATCGGCACCTCGCCGCGGCGCTCGGCGGCGCGCGCCTCGGCGAAGGCGACGCTCATCGGGTCTTTCTGCACGTAAGCGGCTCCTCGCGCCTCGCGACAGGGGCGCGGCAAGCTGCTAGGACACCGCGAGAAGCAAAGCAAGAAGAGGCCATGAACGAAAAACCCCCCGCCGCCGCGCCGCCGAATCCAACGCGCGAAGGCCAGCGCATCGCCAAGGTCATGGCGCGAGCCGGCCTGTGCTCGCGCCGCGACGCCGAAAGCTGGATTCTCGCAGGGCGCGTCAGCGTCAACGGCAAGATCCTGGAAAGCCCCGCCTTCAACGTCACCGCCGCCGACGATATCCGCGTCGACGGCCAACGCCTCAAGGAGCCCGAGCGCACGCGGCTCTTCCTCTTTCACAAGCCGCGCGGGCTGGTGACGACCGCGCGCGATCCCGAGGGCCGGCCGACGATCTTCGACGCCCTGCCCGAGGATCTGCCGCGCGTCGTCGCGGTCGGCCGCCTCGACATCAACACCGAGGGGCTGCTGCTGCTCACCAACGACGGCGGCCTGGCGCGCGTGCTCGAGCTGCCCGCCACCGGCTGGCTGCGCCGCTATCGCGTGCGCGCGCATGGCGCGATCGACCAGGCGCGGCTCGACGCGCTGCGCGAGGGCGTGACGATCGAGGGAATTCACTACGCCGGCATCGAGGCCCGGCTCGAGCGCGAGCAGGGCTCCAACGTCTGGATCACGATGGGCCTGCGCGAGGGCAAGAATCGCGAGATCAAGCGCGTGCTCGAGCATCTCGGCCTTTCCGTCAACAGGCTGATCCGCGTCTCCTTCGGCCCGTTCGAGCTCGGCGATCTCGCCGAGGGCGAGGTCGCGGAGGTGCGCACGCGGGTCTTGCGCGACCAGCTCGGCGCCAAGCTCGCGAGGGAAGCGGGCGTCAATTTCGACTTAGGCGTCATCGATCACGGCGCGCCGCCGCCTCCGCCGCCGCCCGTGCCCAAGCGCGGCGAACGCCGCTCAGCGGGCGGGCGCGAACGTCCCGATCGCGGCGGCCTCGAGCCGCGCGGCGCGACCCAGCCAAGGGAGCCCGAGCCCTCGCAAGGGCCGCGCAAACGCAAACACGTTTCCGCGCTGCGCGCCGAGATCGCGGCCGACACGCGCGGTCCGCGCAAACGCATCGAACGCAGCGCGACGAGCGACCGCAAAGGCCGCGAGATCAAGGTCGAGCGGATCGTGGCGACGCCCGAGGAATTGCGCCGGCGCGCGGCCGAGACCGCGCGGCGCGAGCGCGCGCGCCAAAGGGGCGCGCCGCGAAGCGAGGCGGAGACCCGCGACCGGCGCGCCGGCAAGCCGTTCGAGAAGCGCGCGTCGCCGAGCGAAGGCCGCCCGCCGTCGCGAGAGGGCGGCAAGCCGTTCGGCAAGCGCCCGCCCTCGGGCGAGGGCCGTGCCCCGCCGCGCGGCGAAGGCAGGCCATTCGAAAAACGCGCGTCCTCCGGCGAAGGCCGCCCGCCGTCGCGAGAAGGGCGCAAACCGTTCGGCAAGCGCCCGCCGTCGGGCGAGGTTCGCTCCCCGCCGCGCAGCGAAGGCAGGCCATTCGAAAAGCGAGCGTCGTCGAGCGAAGGCCGGCCGCCGTCGCGCGAGGGCGGCAAGCCGTTCGGCAAGCGCCCGTCCTCGGGCGAGGGCCGCCCGCCGCCGCGTGGGCCCAAGCCCGGCGGCAAGCGGCCGCCCCGGCGCCCTTGAGCGATGCGCGTCGTCGGCGGCAGACTGAGGGGGCGCGCGATTCATGCGCCGGCTTCGCGGGCGATCCGGCCGACGTCCGAGCGCCTGCGCGAATCGATCTTCGACATCCTCGCGCATCGCCACGCAGGCGCCGTGGAGGGCGCGCGCGTCGTCGATCTCTTTGCCGGCTCCGGCGCGCTGGGGATCGAAGCGCTGTCGCGCGGCGCCGAATTCGCGCTCTTCGTCGACAACGTCGCCGAGGCGCGCGCGCTGCTGCGCGCCAATGTCGAAGCCCTCGCGCTCGGCGGCGTGACGCGCATCTGGCGCGCCGACGCGACCCGGCTCGGCAAGGCGCCCGCCGGGCCGCCGTTCACCCTCGCCTTCCTCGATCCGCCCTACGACAAAGGCCTCGCCGGGCCGGCGCTCGCCGCGCTTTGCGAGGGCGGCTGGCTCGCGTCAGGCGCGCTCATCGTCGTCGAGGAGGCGGCGAAGGCCGAGATCGTCGCGCCGCCGGCGCTTGAGCTCGTCGACGAGCGGACCTACGGCGACACGCGGATCGCGTTCTTCGTCGCGGCGGGGCGCCTGTAGAGGGCGAGCGCTCGCGCAAGGAGTTCGCCGCCGACGAAGGCCCTCTCGCGCTCGCCTTTTTCGCGCCTCCCGCTCAGGCTTTCGCGTTGGCCTCGCCTTAAGCACGCGCCGCCGAGCGACTGGCGGCGCGCGCGAATGCGTCCTATATGTCGAACTTATGTCAAAGCGGGCGTTTCCCCTGGACGTCCGTCGCCTTCTCCAGCCGGTCGAGTATCGATGACGTCCCTTCTTTCCGAACCTCATCTCGACGCCGCCGCCGCCCCGGCCTCCGCGCGCCCGGCGGCCGGCTCGGGCGTCGTCGATTTTCGCCTCGACAACGGCCTTTCCGTCGTCGTCATTCCCGATCATCGCGCGCCGGTCGTCACGCATATGGTGTGGTATCGCAACGGCTCGGCCGACGACCCGCTGGGCAAGTCGGGAATCGCGCATTTCCTCGAACATCTCATGTTCAAGGGCACGAAGGCCCATCCGCAGGGCGAATTCTCCCTGCGCATCGCCGAAATCGGCGGCCAGGAGAACGCCTTCACCAGCAACGACTACACCGCCTATTTCCAGCGCGTCGCCAAGGAGCACCTGAGCGCGATGATGGAATTCGAGGCCGACCGCATGACCGGGCTGGTGCTCACCGACGAAATCGTCGCCCCCGAGCGCGACGTGGTGCTGGAAGAGCGGCGCATGCATTGCGACGCCGATCCCGGCGCGCAGCTCAACGAAGCGGTGCAGGCCGCGCTCTTCACCCATCACCCCTACGGCACGCCGATCATCGGCTGGGGCCACGAGATCGAGGGCCTCAATCGCGAGGACGCGCTCGCCTATTACGCGCGCTTCTATACGCCGGAGAACGCGATCCTGATCGTCGCCGGCGACACCGACGCCGAGGAAGTGCGTCGCCTCGCCGAGCAGCATTACGGCAAGATCCGCCCGCGGGGCGCCGCGCCCGAGCGCCATCGCCCGCGCGAGCCTGAGCCCGTCGCGCGCCGGCTCGTCGTCGTCAACGACGAAAAGGTCGAACAGCCGAGCTGGCAGCGCTGCTACCTCGCGCCCTCGCACTGCACCGCCGCGCCCGGCGAATCGGAGGCGCTCGAAGTGCTCGCCCATCTCCTGGGCGGCGGCCAGACCAGCCTGCTCTACCGCAAGCTGGTGCTCGAGGAGAAACACGCGGTGGCGGCGGGCGCCTATTACATGGGCTCGGCTTTGGATGAGACTCGGTTTTACTTCTACGCTATGCCCGTTCCCAGCGTCTCCCTGCCCGACCTCGACGCCGCGGTCGATCGCGTTTTCGCTTCGTTTCTCGCCGACGGCGTCGAGACGAAAGCGCTGGAGCGCGCCAAGACCCGCCTCGTCGCCGACGCGATCTATGCGCAGGACAGCCAGGCGGCGCTCGCGCGCTGGTATGGGTCCTCGCTCGCCACCGGGCAGACGATCCGCGACGTCCAGGAATGGCCGGCGCGCATCGAGGCGGTGAGCGCCGAAAGCGTGCTGGCCGCGGCGCGCAAGTGGCTCGCGCGCCGCCGCGCGGTCACCGGCTTTCTCTTGCCGGCGGAAGATCAGGCGGCCTGAAGGTCAGGCCACGGCCGAATATTGTGACGAAGCGCTCATCGTCAAAGGGAGCGCGAGGTCAAGGAAACGCTCATGAACGTACCCCTCGTCAATCCGCACGCGCAGAGCACGGTCAATGTGCGGGAACTCGTCTCGCCGCGCGGCGTTCGCTTCTGGCTGGTCGAGGACTATGCGGTTCCCCTGGTGTCGCTCGAGTTCGCCTTTCGCGGCGGCGCGGCGCAGGATCCGGCGGGCAAAGCGGGCGCCGCGACCTTGCTGGCCGGCCTGTTGGACGAAGGCGCGGGCGATCTCGACGACCAGGCCTTCCAGCAGGCGCTCGACGAGAAGGCGATCGAAATCTCGTTCCATTGCGAGCGCGACCATATCGGCGGACGGATGCGCACCCTCGTGCGCCATCTCGACCGCGCCGGCGAATTGCTGCGCCTTTGCGTCAACGCGCCGCGCCTCGACGAGGCGCCGTTCGAGCGCGTGCGCGAGCAGATGAACGCGCAGCTGCGGCACGAGGCGAACGATCCGGCGGCGATGGCGAGCCGCGCTTGGCGCGCGCGCGTCTTTCCCGGCCACGCCTATGGCCTGCCCGCGAACGGCACGCACGAGAGCCTCGCCGCGATCGAGCGCGACGAACTCAAGGGCCTCGCCCGCCGGCTCGTCACGCGCGGCGCCCTGCACATCGGCCTCGTCGGCGCGATCGATGCGGAGCGCGCGGCGCGGCTCGTCGACGAGGTCTTCGCCGATCTGCCGGCGAGCGGCGATCTCAGCGTCGTCGCCGCGGCGCCGTTCGAAGGGTTGGGCGGGAGCGAGATCATCGATCTCGACGTGCCGCAGTCGACGATTCGTTTCGGCCGGCCCGCGGTGGCGCGCGAAGACCCCGATTACATCGCGAGCATCGTGCTCGCGCACGTGCTCGGCGGCTCCGGTCTCACTTCGCGGCTGTTCCGCGAGGTGAGGGAAAAGCGCGGCCTCGCCTATTCGGTTTCGGCCTCGGTCTCGACGTTCGATCACGCGAGCTATCTCTATGGCGGCACCACCACCAAGAACGAGCGCGCCAACGAATCGCTCGACGTCATCGGCGCCGAAATCCTCGACATGGCGCACGGCGGCCTCACCGAGGACGAACTGGAGAAGGGCAAGAAATACCTCATCGGCTCCTATCCCCTTCGTTTCGACTCCTCGGCCAAGATTGCCGGCCAGCTCGTCCACATCCAGCTCGAAGGCCACGGCCCGAGCTGGCTCGTCGAGCGCAACGTTCAGGTCGCGGCGGTGACGATGGCCGACGCGCGGCGCACCGCCGAGCGCGTCTTCGGCGACGGCGCGCTCAGCGTCGTGCTGGTGGGCCGGCCGGCGAGGGCGTAGGGCGTGTCGGGCGGGGAGAGGGGCGCCGAATTTTGCGCCGGCTTCGTTATTGAGCCCTTGTTCGCATGGAGGCTATTATTTTCACCCTAGAGAGCTTGTCATGATGGCCCGCCGGGCCACCACCGCAGGCGGCGCGCTCCGCGCGTCATTGACAAGCTCTCTAGGGTGAAACACGCTCCGCCGCGAAACAATGGATCACCCCCGACCGTTTCGACGATAGGCCGTCACGCCCTGGCGTTTTGCCGCATGAGCCCTCATCTGTCATGCTCGCGATGACGTCTTCGCCCACAAGACGAAGCGAAGCGCCCGACCTGCCGAGCCAACGAAACCCGCCATGTCCATTCGCCGCCTCGACCCGCTGCTGATCGACCGCATCGCCGCCGGCGAAGTCGTCGAACGGCCGGCGGCGGCGATCAAGGAGCTCGTCGAGAACGCGCTCGACGCCGGCGCAAGCCGCATCGACGTCGCGATCGAGGCGGGCGGGCGCGGCCTCATCCGCGTCAGCGACGACGGCCTCGGCATGGACGAGGGCGATCTCGCGCTCTGCGTCGAGCGCCACGCGACCTCGAAAATTCCCGATGGCGACCTCACGAGAATCGCGACGCTGGGGTTTCGCGGCGAGGCGCTGCCCTCGATCGCCTCGGTTTCGCGCCTCGAAATCCGCTCTAGAGCGCGCGGCGCGACGCAAGCCTACGAAATGCGCGTCGAGGACGGCGTCAAGGGCGCGCCGCGCCCCTCGGCGCATCCGATCGGCACGCGCGTCGAGGCGCGCGATCTCTTCGCGGCGACGCCGGCGCGGCTGAAATTTCTCAAGACCGATCGCGGCGAAGCGCAGGCCTGCGCCGACGTGGTGCGCCGGCTCGCGCTCGCCAATCCGCAGACGCGCTTTTCCTTCGCCAGCGAAATCGGCGTTTCCTTCGACTGGCCGGCCTGCGGGGCGGGCGAAGCGGGGGAGCGCGAGCGCATGCGCCAGGCGCTCGGCGACGATTTCGTCGCCAACGCTCTGCGCATCGACGCCTTGCGCGAGGGCGTGCGTCTCACCGGCTGGGTCGGCCTGCCGACCCTCAACAAGCCCAACGCGCTGTCGCAATATTTCTTCGTCAACGCCCGCGCCGCGCGCGACAAGCTGCTCGCCGGCGCGTTGCGCGCGGCCTATCTCGATTATCTCCCGCGTGACCGCCATTGCGTCGGGGCGCTCAACGTCGCCTGCGATCCCAGAGAGGTCGACGTCAACGTCCATCCCGCCAAGGCCGAGGTGCGCTTTCGCGACGCCGGCCTGGTGCGCGGTCTGATCGTCGGCGCGGTGCGTCAGGCGCTCGAAGGCGCGCTGCACCGGGCGACGACGACCGGCGGCGCGAACACGCTCGCCGCGATGCGCGCGCCGCAATGGCGGGGGGCGCAGACGCCGCCGCGGCCATGGGACTGGCGCGCTTCGCCCGCCGCGCCGGATTTGGCCAACGCCAACCGATTCGCTGAAGCTGCGCAGCGCTCGTTCGGCGATTTCGCGCCTGCCGCCAACGCCAGCGCCGGCGCCGCGCCGCCTTCCAGCGCCGACCTCGCCGCGCCGCTCGGCGCCGCGCGCGCGCAGCTGCACGACGCCTATATCGTCGCCCAGACGCGCGACGGCGTCGTCATCGTCGACCAGCACGCCGCGCACGAACGCATCGTTTACGAAAAACTGAAGCGCGAGCGCGAAGCGAACGGCGTCGTCCGGCAGATCCTGCTCAGCCCGCTCGTCGTCGATCTCGAGCCGCGCGCGGCCTCCGCGCTCTTGGAGCGCGCGGGCGAACTGGAAAAGCTCGGGCTCGTCGTCGAAGGCTTCGGCCCCGGCGCGGCGCTGCTGCGCGAGGCGCCGGCTTTGCTCGACGGCGCCGACATGGCCGCGCTCTTACGCGATCTCGCCGAAGACCTCGCCGCCGAGGACGGCGCGCTGAGCCTCGAGCGCCGCCTCGATCATCGCCTGGCGACCATCGCCTGCCACCATTCCGTCCGCTCGGGCCGCAAGCTTAGGCCCGAGGAGATGAACGCGCTGTTGCGCGAAATGGAGGCGACGCCGGGCGCCGGCCAGTGCAACCACGGCCGGCCGACCTATGTCGAACTGAAGCTGGCCGATATCGAGCGGCTGTTCGGGCGCAGGTAGGGGCGGGGAGGGCGCGTGGCCGCCAGCGGCGGCGCTTTTGATCGTGCGCATGGCGCCGACACAAGAGGCGTAGGAAAATATCACATCGCCTTTCTTCCGCCGATGACGCAAGGAATCCTGCGATGAGGGACGTTCTCGAGCTTATGCGCGAGCGGCATTCCGCGCGGGCGCCCTATGACCCGCAGCGCAAGCTGACGAAGCAGCAGCTTGCCGCGATTCTCGAAGCGGCGTCCTGGGCGCCGACGGCGCACAACATGCAGAACTTCGAGGTCCTCGTCATCGACGATCCCGTTTGCCTCCAGACGATCGCAGCCGTCAAGACCAAGACCCACGCGGTCTTCCTTCGCGAGAATTTCGAGCAGCTGTCTTTTTCCGAGGAGGAGCTTCGCCGCAAGAAGACCGGCATAATCGCGAGCAGGTTCCCGCCGGCCTGGCGCACGCCGGGAGCCGATTTCGACGCGGTCGCCGCCGCGGCGGAGCCCGAGCCGCTCAGCCATTCCATGCAAGGCTGCCCATGCCTGTTGCTTGTTCTCTATGACGCGCGCAAGCGCGCGCCGGCTTCCGAGGGCGACGTCTTGGGCTTCCTCAGCCTCGGTTGCGTCATGGAGAACATGTGGCTCGCCGCCGAATTCCTCGGCGTCGGCCTCCAGATCTTAAGCGTCTTCAGCAGCGAGCCGGTCGAGCGGGAAATGCGGCGCATCCTCGATTTCCCGTCCTACCTCAAAATCGCCTACGCCTGCCGCCTCGGCTATCCCGCCGCCGCCCACGATTATCTCCGCGTGCGCCGCGACGTGAACGATTTCACCCACCGCAACCGATACGGCGGGAAAGGCCTCGAGTGAGCGGCGATCGCCGGGGGCCGAAGTCACCCCGGCGCGTCAGATTCCGGCAGCGGCGCGCTTGCCGGCTCGCGCTCGGCGCAGGCGCGCCGGCCATTGAGATAGGTCGCGTGCTTCAGGCACAGCCCGTCGTCGGCGCGCACGCTCGCGTGGCCCGAACTCAGGCTCGCGAGCCCCGGCATCGCCGCTTCGATCGCCCTCCACTCGTTGATGAAATGGCGGCAGCCGAAGCAGGTCGCGCCCGCGGGCGCGGCCCAATGCTCGCGAAGGGCGCGGAGCAGGCTCACTTGCCAAGATTCGCCCAATAAGATGCGAACACATAGGCCGACAGCGCGAAGCCGAGCGCGACGTTGACGGCGACGCCGATCGTGAAGGCTCCGAGCGGTTTGCGCCCCGCCGTGGCGAGTTCGCCAAAGCGCGTCGTCAGCCCGATGCTGAGGAAGCAGAAGATGAAGGCCCAGGTGCGCAAATCCTTGATCGGCCCGATCAGGCCGGGATTGGCGATTTTGTTGAAATCGGCGAGGCTGAGCTTCGCCGTCGCCGCGGTGACGAGGATCGAGGCGAGGACGAAGCCGATGACGAATTTCGGGAACCGCCGCCAGATTTCGCCCGCGTCCGGCCCACCGCCGGCAGGGCGCTGGTCCCAGCGCGTCGTCGCCACGATAGCCAGGACGAAGGCCCAGATGCCGATCCAGACGTCGCGGCCGACCACCTTCATCAGCGTGAAGGCGAGCGTCGCCTGGTCGCTCGTTCCGGCGATGCCCTCCACCTTGCCGGCGAGCGCACCATAGGAGGTCGCCGCCGCATAGCCGGCGGCGTCGGCGAATTCGGAGGTGCCGATCCAGGCGCCGGCGACGCCCGTCGGCAGGGCGAGCGCGCGCGAGGCGAGCGGCAGCACGAAGATCATGACGATCGCCCAGAGGATCACCGCAGTGATGGCGATCGGCGCATCCTCGCGCTTGGCGCCCACCGCGCCGGCGATGGCGATCGCGCCCGATACGCCGCACACCGCCCCGCCGGCGCCGAGCGTCGCCGCGAGGCGCCGGTCGAGGCCCATTTTGACCCCGGCGAAATAGATCACGAGGAAGGTCACGATCGACACGATCGAGGCTTGCAGGATCGCGATCGGGCCGGCCAGAAGGACGAGCGTGAAGGGCACGGTCGCGCCGAGCAGCACGATGCCGGTCTTGATGTAGAACTCGACGCGGAAGCCGGCGTCGAGCCAGCGCGGCAGGCCGATCAGATTGGAGATCACGAGGCCAGCGATGAGCGCGATGAGCGGCGGCTCGAGGTTGTAATAGCTCGCCTGATCCCATTGACCGACGCAGAACACCACGAGCGCCGCGAGATAGAGAAAGACGAAAGCCGGCGCGAATTCACGCGCCTTGAAGCCGAGCGTCGTCAGCGCGATCGCGAACACGGCGAGCCAGAACGCGAACTGCGCGATATAACGAAGCGCGTTCGCCGCGAGATCGGCGCCGAGCTGGGAGATCGACGACCATTTTGCCGGCAGCACCGCGAGCCAGCGCAGGCTCGCGCCCGATTCGAACAGGATCAGACTCGCCAACACGATGCCGAGCCCGAGCCAGATGGCCCACCAGTCCTCGCGCGTCCACAATTCGCGCCAACCGGCTGGAGCCGCGCGCAAATCCGCCCTGGTTTCGACCGACATCGCCCCCTCCTGACTTCGCGCGCTTCGGCGCGTTCGCAGGGAAAGGAAAGGGCCGGGGCGGGGCGGAGTCAATCGGCGCGAGCGATTATTCGCTCGCGGGGCGCAGATAATAGGGCTCGACGACGCCCGTCAGCTTAATCGTCAGGAGATTGCCCTTGCGGTCGCGCGTCTTGCCGACGGGGGCGCGAATCCAGTTTTCGCTGACGCAATATTCCTCGACGTCGTCGCGCTCGCGGCCCTTGAAGCGAATGCCGACGCCGCGGGTCATCGCCGTTTCGTCGTAATAGGGGCTTTTCGGATCGACGCTGAGGCGGTCCGGCGGTTGGTCGGTCATGTCGAGCGATTCCTCACCAGCGCGCGGCCGCGCTCCCGGCCGATCCGCGGCCCTCGAGAACGCCGGCGCCCTCGCGCGAGGCCTCAGCCGACGACGGCGAGCGCCTTGACGCGCTTGGCCAGGCGCGAGATTTTCCGCGATGCGGTGTTCTTGTGCAGGATGCCCTTCTGCGCCGCGCGGGCGACGAGCGGCTCGGCGCCGCGCAGCGCGGCGGTGGCGGCGTCCGCGTCCTTGGCCGCGATCGCCTCTTCGACCTTGCGCACGTAGGTGCGCATCTGGCTGCGGCGCGACTTATTGACCGCAGTGCGACGGGCGATCTTGCGGACGGCTTTCTGGGCCGACTTCGTATTGGCCATAAACTCGTTTCCTTCGCTGCGACGGCGCTCCGGAAACGCGCGCGTTCGCTCAATACCGATGAGGCCGGGTCGCGGCCCAGCCTGTTGGGTCGCGCTTATAAGCGCTGCGCGCACGCGCCGTCAACCGCCGATCGCGCCGCGCGGGGATGGGTTCACGCCGTTCGCGCGGCGCCGGGGCGCCGCTAGCCCGCGGGCTGACCGAGCGCAAGCGGCGCGGCGGCGGGCGGCGGCGGCGCCTTGGCGGGCTTCGTCTTTGCGCCGGTTTGCAGATCGCGCCAGGAATCGTTTTGCGCGATCATTTGCCGGATCGCCAGCACATTGGCGCTCGCGGCTTGCGCCGACATGTCCTGCCGGCTGACTTGCTCGGCCTCGGCGAACTTGCCTTCGAGCGCGAGGATCAGCGCGAGATTGTTGCGCACCCGCGCGTCGGCGCGAGGGCTGGCGCTTGCCTCCCGCAACGCGTCCTCGGCGAGCGTCAGTTGCTTGGACAGCGCGTAGGAAAGGCCGAGGTTGCTGAGGACCGAGGGCTCGCCCGGCGCGATCTTGAGCGCGTCGCGGTAGAATTTTTGCGCGCTCTCGTGGTCGCCCAACCGATCGGCGATGGAGCCTTGCACCGACATGATCGTCCAGTCCGGCCGCTCCGGGGCATAGGCGCGCGTCAGCACCTCCTTGGCCTGTTCGAACTGTCCGGAATCGGCGAGCGCCTTGCCGTAGGCGCCCAGCACTTCGAAATCCTTCGGCGACTTGACCGCCGCGGCCTGCATCACCGCCGCCGCTTCGCTGTAGCGCGTCAAGGCGCGCAGCGCCCGCGCATAATTGATCGAGGCGATCTTTTCGCCGGGATTGCGGTCATACCGCTTGCCCCAATCGTCGGCGTAGGCGCGCAAATCCGCTTCATTGGTCGGCAGGGCCTGCTGCGTTCCGGCGATCGAGCCCGTGACGTCGCCAAAGTCGCGGCACCCGCCGAGCGGCGCCGCAGCGGCGGCGAAGGCGATCAGGGCGATGGCGCTCAGCCAACGCGGTCGAGGGCGGAAATCGGGGACGAGCGGCATGACGGGCCCATTGGCGCTGGCTTCCCGGAAACCAATAAATGGTTAACGCTAATGGATCGTTAACGCGCGATTTTGGGACTCGGCGGCGGCGAGGCAGGCCATTATGATCGCCTTTTCGAATCGGACCGGAATCTGGAAAATTGCTCGCTCGCTTCGCCCCGCCCTCTTCCCCCGCCGTCCCCGTCTGGTTCGTGAGCGCGGAGAATTGGGACGAACTGCGCGAGGCGATCGGCGCGAGCGCCGCGCGCTTCGCCGCGGCCTGCGGCTTCGAGCCGAAGGCGGGGCGCCTGCAGTTGCTGCCCGATGCGCAAGGCGGCCTCGCCGGCGCGCTGTTCGGCCTCGCCGGCAAAAACGTGAGGGGACGCGATCCCATGGCGCCGGGCAAGCTCGCGAGCCTGCTTCCCGACGGCGTCTACCGCTTCGCCAACGCGCCGCACGAGCCGGAACTCGCTGCGCTGGCGTTCCTGCTCGGGCTCTATCGCTTCGAGCGTTACCGCGCCGATCCTGCGCCCCGGCCGCGCCTCGTCGCGCCCGAGGGCGTCGACGCGGCGCGCATCGAGCGCATCGCTGAGGCGGTCGCCTTCGGCCGCGACCTCGTCAATACGCCCGCCAACGACCTCGGGCCGGCCGCGCTGGAAAGCGAGGCGGCGCGCCTGGCCGAAGAATTCAGCGCGAGCTTGGAAGTGACGCGCGGCGAGGCGCTCATCGAGCGCAACCTGCCTCTCGTCCACGCGGTCGGCCGCGCCGCCGCCGCGCCGCCGCGCCTCGTCGACTTCGTCTGGGGGCGCGCCGACGCGCCCAAAGTCACGCTGGTCGGCAAGGGCGTCGTGTTCGATACGGGCGGCCTCGACATCAAGCCGTCGAGCGGCATGCAGCTGATGAAGAAGGACATGGGCGGCGCCGCCGCCGCGCTCTGCCTCGCGCGCCTCATCATGCAATCGGGTCTCGACGTGCGCCTGCGCGCGTTGATCCCGATCGTCGAGAACGCGATTTCGGCCGATTCGATGCGCCCCGGCGATATCCTGCGCAGCCGCAAGGGGCTGACGGTGGAGATCGGCAACACCGACGCCGAAGGGCGGCTCATTCTCGCCGACGCGCTGGCGCTCGCCGACGAAGAAGCGCCGGACCTGTTGTTCGATTTTGCGACGCTGACCGGCGCAGCGCGCGTCGCGCTCGGCCCCGACCTGCCGCCCTTCTACACCGACGACGAAGCGCTGGCCGCCGAGATATCCGCCGGCGCGGCGCGCGCCCACGATCCGCTCTGGCGCCTGCCGCTCTGGCGCCCCTACGACGCGATGCTGGAGAGCGCCGTCGCCGACCTCGACAACGCTCCGAGCGGCGGCTTCGCCGGGTCGATGACGGCGGCGCTGTTCCTCGCGCGATTCGTTTCCGCCGCGAAAGCCTGGGCGCATTTCGACATCTACGCCTGGAACCCGAAGCCGCGCGCTCACGCTGCGCAGGGCGGCGAAGTGCAAGCGGCGCGCGCCGTGTTCGAGCTCTTGGAGGCGCGCTACCGGCGCTGACGCCCGATCCCTTGAACCCCTCGGATCGTTTTCACCGAGGCGGCGCGGGCGTTTCGCCGACGAGACGCGTCAGCATGACGACGTCCTCGGGGTTTCGGCCGGCGGCGACGAATCCGTGGCCGGCGTCGGTCCAGGCGGCGAGACTGACCGCGTCGGTTTCGCGTAAGGTCGGCGTCGTCGGCGCGGGAGCGTCAAGCGGTTCGATCAGCAGGCCGACGCGTTCGCCTCGTCGATCCTGGTAGACGAGAAACGCGGCGCTCGTCGTCGTTCCCGGCGCGATGCGTCCGCCCACGAGCGTCAGCGCGTCCGAAGAAAATCTGGGAACGGCGATCCCTCTCGCGAATTGCGGCGTCAGCCATTTCATCAGCGTCTCGGGATCGCTGGTGCGGAGTTCGACCGGAACGTCCGAGGCCGCCGCGAAGGCGCGATAGGCGGCCAGGCCCGCATCGATCGATTGGTTTCGCGGCCACGTGGGGCCGCCGGGCGCGCTGGCAAGCAGCAGGCCCGCCGCGATCGCCGCGATCGCCAGCAGGCGTCGAGCGAGGGCGAACCGCGGCGACGGCGGGACGCGGGAGGGCGTCCGCCGCACGGTCGCGGTTTTCGCGCGCGGCGTCTTTGAGCGAGCTTCGCCGTGAGCGAGCGTCGCCGGGTCGCTTCGCCACGTTTGAACAGCGGTCGCCATCCAGACCGGAAAATTCTCGTTCGAATTCCGTCCGAGATCGATCGCGGCGCGAGTCGACGCCGCAGCGCCATAAGCCGCGCGGATCGCCGCGTTTTGCGACTCCCACAGCGCGACCTGACGCCTCAGATCCGGATCCTCGCGCAGCCGCGCCTCGAAGGCCCGCCGATCGGCCGGATCGAGGCAATTGTCGACGTAGGCGAAAGCTTCCGCCGTTTCGAACCGGCTCGTCACTTGACGATCCGCAGATGCGCGGCGCTCGGCCAGGCGGTCTCCCTAGGCGCCGATTCTCCCGCCGCGCCCATATGCGCGCTAATTCGCGCGCGCGCGCGGCCCAGGCGATCGATGACGGCGACCAAGGGAATGTCAAGCGCTTCGGCCGCTTGACTATGAGAGAACCCGGCGAGCACGACGAGCAACAGAGCCTCGCGCAGCTCGAGCGGCAGATTGCGCACGCCGACCGTCACCGAAGAATTGGCGCGCCCGACCGAGCCGAGCCCCTCGACCCAACCGCCGTCGGCCTCGTCGGCCGACAAACGGCGGACGTGACGGCGGTAGAGCCGGATGAACTGGGCGAAGGCGCGCACCCGCGCGGATCGGACATCGCTGGTGGGATCGTCGATCAAAGTTAGCGACGCTTGGCGGAAGAGCTTGTCGACCAAGGACGCCGCGGAAACATCGTCGCAAACGAATCGGTCGTCACGGACGAGCGCCAGTCCAAAGCACCGCATAGCGCCTGCGTCGTCACACCATTCCCGGCTCGAAGACACGGCGGCAAAACCCGTAAACGTGAATTAATGTTAACAAGTCTATTCCGAACATTTGGCGCTTCCAAGGGGCTTTATGAGCGATTTCACACATTTTGTGACGAGCCGGAGCGCCGCGGACCCTTCCCATGCGCCTCCGCCGACGCTAAGGGATGGCGCTTTATCGCCCCGAACGGCGTGGGCGGGACGGACGAACGAGGTCTCGATGGCGCAGGAAGGCTCGAGCGGATCCGGTGAAGGCGGCGTCATGCGCGGGCTGCGCGGCGTCGTTCTCGGGGTCGCCAACAATCGTTCGATCGCGTGGGGCATCGCCAAGGCCGCGCGGGCCGCCGGCGCCGAGATCGCGATGACGTATCAGGGGGAGGCTCTGGAAAAACGCGTTCGGCCGCTGGCGCAGGAACTGGGCGCACACGTTCTCGGCCATTGCGACGTGACCGACGGCGCTTCGATCGACGCGGTCTTCGCCGAGGCGCAGAAGCTTTGGGGCGAGCTGGACTTCGTCGTCCATTGCATCGCCTTCGCCGACAAGGACGAATTGACCGGCCGATACATCGACACGAGCGAAAGCAATTTCAACAAGTCGCTCGCCATCTCCTGCTATTCCTTCACCGCGATCGCGCAGCGCGCGGAGAAGTTGATGAAGAACGGCGGCTCGCTGTTGACCCTGACTTATTACGGCGCCGAGAAATGGATGCCCCACTACAATGTCATGGGCGTGGCGAAAGCCGCTTTGGAGGCGAGCGTGCGCTATCTGGCCGCCGATCTCGGGGAGAAGGCGATCCGCGTCAACGCGATTTCCGCAGGGCCGATCAAGACCCTCGCGGCCTCCGGCATCGGCGATTTCCGCTACATCTTGCGCTGGAACGAATTGAACGCGCCGCTGCGCCGTTCCGTCACCGCCGACGAAGTCGGCGAAAGCGCGGTCTATCTCCTGTCGCCGATGTCGCGCGGCGTCACCGGCGAAATCCTCCATGTCGACGCAGGCTACCATGTCGTCGGCATGAAGAACCCCGCCGCGCCGGATATCTCCATCGTCAAGGAATAGCGCCCCGACCCGTCGCGTGAGGGCCGGCGCGGGCGTCGGCCACGAGGCGCCAAAGCGCGAATCCCGCGACGGCGAAATGCACGACCGCGCCTTGCGCGAACAGCGCCGACGGGCCGAATTCCCGCATCAGCACAGACGCCATTGCCGGCGCGACGATGGCCCCGATGCAGTAGACGAACAGCAGCCCCGCGGAGATCAGGACCATTTCGTGCGGCCTGGCGCGGTCGTTGGCGTGCGAGGTCGCGAGCGTATAGAGCGTATAGGTCGTCAGACCGACGAGGAATCCCATGGCCACGAGCGGCGCGCCAGCGAGCCGCAGGCTAGCGAGCGCGGCCTCCAACGCCGCTCCGACCGTCATGGCGACGACGATGATCACGCGACGGTCCATCCGATCGGAGAGGAAGCCGGCGGGATAGACGCCCAGCGCGGAACCGACGACGATCGCCGCGGTGAACAACGGCACCGCCGACGGCTTCATGCCGATTTGCAGGGCGTAGACCGGGCCGAGCGCGAAGGACGCCCCGTTGGCCGCGCCGGCCGCGAGCGCGGCGAAGGCCGAAACCGGCGCCAGCCGAACGAGCCAGCGCAGGCGCAGCCGCACCGACTTCGGCTGGGCGGGCGGGTCGACGCTGGTCATCGTCAGCGGCACGATCGCCAGCGCCAGCAGCGCGCCGCCGATGGTGAAGGGCAGATACGAAGCCGGCGCCAACGCCCGCAGCAGCAATTGGCCGCCCGCCGAGGCGGCGAAATTGACTATCTGGTAGACGCCGTAGAGCGCGCCGCGATTGGCGTTGCTCGCCTTGGCGTTGATCCAGGATTCGACGACCGCGTAAATCCCCGCGAAGACAAAGCCGAGCGCGCCGCGCGCGACCATCCACGGCGCCGGCGCGACCCAGCCCGGCATCAGGATGACGGAGACGATTCCGACCGCGACGAAGGCCGAAAACGCGCGGATATGGCCGGCCCGGCGCACGATCGCGGGGGTCGCCAGGGTTCCCGCCAACATGCCCGCGAAATAGACCGAGCCGAGCAGGCCGATGGCGAAATCCGGGAATTCGTCGAGGCTGGCGCGCAGCGGCGCCAGCACGCCGATCAAGCTGTTGCCGGCGATGAGCAGAAAAACCGACAGGAGGAGCGCGGCGAGCGCGGAAAGGGTCTTCACGGGCGAATCAAACTCTGCGGCGGGCCGCGATGCTGACACGTCGCGGCGCGGCGTGCGACCTCGGAAGCGGACAAAGCGCGACGGTCGGCGTCCGAAGGAGGGTCCGTCGAGGGCGCGAGGAGACATTCGCCGCTGTGTCTTGCACGTAAGCGGGACAAATTCCCGGGCGGATTTGTGGGCGCGGTCGCGGACCGCGTCCTGGCCGCTCGAGGGCGTTGCGCGAATCTACGGGGCGACGGCCGTATTTGCTTTTTTTACCGCCACGACCGCATTAAGACCGCCAAACGCAAACGAGTTGTTGAGCGCCTTGTCGATGGTCATCGGCCGCGCCGCATTCGGCACATAATCCAAATCGCATTCGGGATCGGGGCCGAGATAATTGATCGTCGGCGGCGCGAGGTCATCCTTGATCGCCAGAACCGTCGCGAGCATTTCCAACGCTCCCGCTGCGCCGAGGGCGTGGCCGAACAGCGATTTGCTGGCCGAAATCGGCGTCTTTTTGCTATGTTCGCCGAAAATCTTTTTGATCACGGCGGTTTCCGTTAGATCGTTGATGCGCGTGCCGGTGCCATGCGCGTTGACGTAATCGACATCCTCCGGATTCCATCCGGCGTCCTTGAGGCAGTTGGCGACGGCGCGCGCCGCGCCGCCGGCATCCGGCGTCGTCAGATCCTTGGCGTCCGACGACATGCCGAAACCGGCGAATTCGGCGTGGATCGTGGCGCCGCGTGCCTTCGCGTTTTCCAGCGTTTCGAGGACGAACATGGCGGCGCCTTCGCCGATCACCATGCCGGCGCGGTCCCTCGAAAAGGGGCGGCAGACATCCGGCGCCATGACGCGCAAGGCCTCCCAGCCTCTCAGCGTGCCGAAAGTGAGGCAGCTTTCCGCGCCGCCGGTGATAGCGGCGTCGATGAAGCCGGAGCGCAGCATGTGCAAGGTCACGCCCATCGCGTGAACGGCGGAAGCGCAGGCGCTGGCCACCGTGAAACCGGGGCCGATGATGCCGGTCGCCATGCTGATCTGGCTCGATCCCGCGTTCACCATGAGACGCGGAATGGTTAAGGGATGGACGCGCCCCGAGGTGCCGGGATCAAGGAGCTTGTGGTAGGATTCTTCGAGCGTATTCTGCCCGCCGACTCCAGCGCCAGTGATAACGGCGGTCCGTTCGGCCATCTCCGGCGTAAGTTCGAGACCTGAATCTTTCAACGCATCGAGCGCGGCGGCGACTGCGAATTGCGCGAAACGGTCAAGGAGGCTTGCTTTCTTGGGATCGATCCAGTTCTCAATCTTGAAATCGACGACTGGCGCCGCCGGAAATTTCACCTCCGCGCCGCGATAGGGAAAGGTCAGCGCGCCGAGGCCGCCGCGCCCTTCGAACAAATTCCGGCGGAATTCGGCGACGTTCTGGCCGATGGGCGAGATGACGCCCATGCCGGTAATGACGATGCGGCGGGTCATATCAACCAATTATCAGTTCGCTGCTTTGGCTTTAGTCGCCGCAAGTTGCTTCTCGACCATGTCTATGAGGTCGCCGAGCGTCTTGAAGTCTCCCGCATTGGTGTTGGCGTTAAAAGGAAGCTCGACGCCGAATTTGTCCTCAAGGGTGAAGATAACGTCGACCATATCCAGCGAGCTTACCTGAAGGTCAACCAAAGACGCCTCGCGCGTCAGCTTGCTGCGGTCGATCTGCGCTTTTTGCGCGACAATGTTGACGATTTCGTCGAACTGGGACATCGTCTTTATTCCTTGTACTTGTTTTCAAGGCGGTCGAGGCGCTCGGTTAAAGCTTCGATTTTACGGAAAAAATGCTTAAGCCTGCTGACGTTGAAAAGATTTTCCATCACGCGCTCGCGCGGACTGGCGGGAAGACCGCCGACGACGGTTTTGGGGGCGACATTGCCGCCAACGCCGCTCATCGCCATCACCACGGCGTCGTCGCCGATCGTCAAATGATCGGCGATGCCGACCGCGCCTCCCAATACAACGCGATCGCCGATGGTGACGCTCCCTGCAATGCCCGTGTGTCCGCAAATCAGGCAGTTCGCGCCGATGACGCTATTGTGGCCGATTTGCACCTGGTTGTCGATTTTTGTGCCGTTGCCGATGCGGGTGGGGGCGATGGTGCCCCGATCGATGGAGGTGTTCGCGCCGATCTCGACATCGTCGCCGATGACGATGCCGCCCAGCGAGGCAATACGCACCAGATCGTAATTAGCGGCTGTCACTGTGCCGCCGCCGCCGGATTTTACTTGTTCAACGCTACCGGGTTGCGGCGTGACAAAGCTGAAGCAGTCGGCGCCAAGCGCGGCGTTGAAATGCACGATGCAGCGTTCGCCGATCATAACTCCCGCCCCGATTTTGACGCCGGGATAAATCAGCGCAGCGCGGCCAAGGACGGCGCCGGGGCCTACGTAGCTTTGCGGGTGCAGCGTGCTGTCCTCGCCGATCACGGCTCCGGCGCCTATGAAAGCTAGGGCCCCGACGGAGACATTGGCTCCAAGCTTTGCGCCCGGCTCGATAACGGCGGTGGGATGGATGCCCTTATTCACGGGAACGGGTACGGCGAACAACCCGGTAAGTTTCGCCAGAGCAAGGCGTGGGCGGTCAACGATTATAGCGGCCTCGACAAGGCCAGGCGCAAGTTTGGCTTCGCGGCTGATAACGGCGGCGCGCGCCCTGCGTTCTTCCAGCAATGGCAATAATTTGACGTCCATTGCCAGCGCCAGATCGCCTGGATCGCGCACATCCGCGGGATGGGCGAGGCGCGTGATGGGTATCTGGCCATCGCCGAGCAGTTCGCCGTTCAGAGCCTCGGCCAGAGCTTGTGTTGTGTAGGTAGGACCCATGGGCAGACCGTTTAATGCATATCGGAGAAGGAGGGAATCATGAAAGTTGAAACCGCTCGATTATCTTTCAAAGCGGGTAATTTCGGACGAAACAACAACGCCGGAACGATAAGATTTCCCTCCCGTTACGGGCGGGGATTAGGGGTCGGGCCCAATTGATTGTGAGCCGGAACAACGAATGACCGCAACAACTCGAAGGCGGGAGCCAAGCGCCGGATTTCGTCGCCTGGCGAGGCGCGCGCCCGACAGCGCAATTTTCTCGCCCGAGCGACGAAAATCGGCATATCGCCATCGGCGGCGCATTCCTGTATAGACGCCGCTCGCGAGGGGCCGGCCGGCGCCGCCCCCGAGCAAACGGAATGGTCAATCGAGGCGTAGAATCATGGCGCAGAGCCGCTGGAGTCCCGATAGCTGGAGGGCGAAGCCGATCGAGCAGGCGCCCGTCTATCCCGACGCCGCGGCGCTCGCCGAGGTCGAGCGCCAGCTCGCCGGCTATCCCCCGCTCGTCTTCGCGGGCGAGGCGCGCAAGCTCAAGAGCGCGCTCGGCAAGGCGATGGCGGGCGAGGCGTTCCTCTTGCAGGGCGGCGACTGCGCCGAGAGCTTCGGCGAGCATTCGGCCGACAACATCCGCGATTTTTTCCGCGTCTTCCTGCAAATGGCCGTGGTGATGACCTTCGCGGCGGCCTCGCCGATCATCAAGGTCGGACGCGTCGCCGGGCAATTCGCCAAGCCGCGCTCGTCCGACACCGAGACGATCGGCGGCGTCACGCTGCCGGCCTACCGCGGCGACATCGTCAACGACATCGAATTCACCGCCGCTGCGCGCACGCCCGATCCGCGCCGGCAATTGGAAGCCTATCGTCAGTCGGCGGCGACGCTCAATCTCTTGCGCGCCTTCGCCACCGGCGGCTACGCCAATCTCGAAAACGCGCATCGCTGGATGCTGGGCTTCGTCAAGGACAGTCCGCAGTCCGAACGCTATCAGGAAGTCGCCGACCGCATCACCGAAACGCTCGGCTTCATGCGCGCGATCGGCCTCGACGCCGAGGCCCATCCCGAATTGCGCGCCACCGACTTCTACACTTCGCACGAGGCGCTGCTGCTCGGCTACGAACAGGCGATGACGCGGCTCGACTCGACCTCGGGCGATTATTACGCGACCTCGGGCCATATGCTGTGGATCGGCGACCGCACGCGCCAGTTAGGGGGCGCGCATGTCGAATATTGCCGCGGGATTCGCAACCCGATCGGCCTCAAGTGCGGGCCGACGATCCAGGCCGACGATCTTCTTCGTCTGATCGACACGCTGGATCCGGCCCAGGAGCCGGGACGCCTGTCGCTGATCTGCCGCTTCGGCGCCGACAAGGTCGAAGCCGCGCTGCCGCCGCTGATCCGCGCCGTCCAACGCGAAGGGCGCAAGGTTCTTTGGGTCTGCGACCCCATGCACGGCAACACGATCAAGACCGCGACGGGCTACAAGACCCGCCCGACCGAGCGCATCGCCTCGGAAACCCGCTCTTTCTTCGCGGTTCACCGCGCGGAAGGAACCTACGCCGGCGGGGTGCATCTGGAGATGACGGGCAAGAACGTCACGGAATGCACGGGCGGCGCGCGCGCGATCTCCGAAAACGACCTTCGCAACCGCTACCACACCTATTGCGATCCGCGCCTCAACGCCGAGCAGGCGATCGAGGTGGCGTTCCTGGTGGCCGAGTTGCTGAAGGCCGAGCGCCTCGCCGCGCCCGCGCGGCCGGTGCAGGCGGCCGAATAGGCGAAGAGCGGCTGACGGTTCGGGCTCCCCGTTTCTCCGTCATGTATGGACGGCCCCCTCGTTGCAAGGCATTTTTCAGCGGCTTC
Source organism: uncultured Alphaproteobacteria bacterium (assembly GCA_963842835.1). GTDB lineage: Bacteria > Pseudomonadota > Alphaproteobacteria > Rhizobiales > Beijerinckiaceae > Roseiarcus. Next base: position 308,767 of record CAWJIB010000009.1, read on the forward strand.
GGCTTGAAGTCTGGAGCGGTCATGTATTCGGCCTTTTGACGCGGTTCATGACCGCTGGCCCCGATGGGTTTCGCGGATTGGGCTCCCTGCATTGCGGCGCGCTTTTGAGGCGCGATGACGGTTCGGAGTGTCCCAACCCAGGTCCTGACCTTTTTGCCGTCGCTACCGTTTGCTCCTTGCTTCGTCTCCGACCCTGCGTCGCCGCCTGGCCGGAAAGGGGTTGTCTGGCCTTGGCTCTACATTTTTCTCACGCCGCCTTGGCTTGCGCCGCGGGCCGCCGATAGGCCTCGCCCGAAGTCAAAACAGCCCAGGCGATCCGGGCGGTTTTGGCCGCCTGCGCCAGCACGGCGACCTTGACCGGGCGACGGGCGAGGATGGCGCGCTGCCACTCGGTGGCGCGGCCCGTGTTGGCGCGCGCGCCGCGCATGATCGTGCTGGCGCCCAACGCCAGCAGCGAGCGCAGCCGCCGCTCCCCTTGCCGGGTGATGCCGAGCTTTGTCGTCTTACCCCCGCTCGAACTCTCGCGCGGCGTCAGTCCCGCCCAGGCGGCGAAATCGCGCGCCGAATCGAAACGCTTTCCGTCGCCGATCGCCGCGACAATGGCGTGCGCCGTGATGGCGCCGACGCCGGGGATCGCGCATAGACGCCGCATGTCCGGGTTCTCCTTGGCCGCCGCCAGTATCCGCGCCTCGAGCTCGTCGATATCCCCGGCCAGACTATCGATCTGCCGGCCCAGCGCTTCCAGCGTCGCCCTCAGCGGCGCCGGCACGCGCGCATCGCCTACCCGAACCAACTCTCGCAACTCGGCAAAGCCCAACCGGCCTTGCGCCGCGATAATCCCCATCTCGGCGAGCAAACCGCGTAAGCAGTTGGAAAGCTGAGTCCGCTGCTTGATCAAAAGCTCGCGTCCGCGCTCGACCGCCCGCATCGCCTGTTGCTCGACGCTCTTGATTGCCACGTAACGCATGTCCGCGCGACCCATCGCCGCGCAAATCGCCGCCGCATCGCGGGCGTCGGTTTTATTGCGCCGAACAAAGGGCTTCACATAGGCCGCCGGAATTAAGCGAACCTCATGCCCGAGCGCGCGCAAGGCGCGGCCCCAATAATGCGCCGAGCCGCAAGCCTCCAACCCAACCGTGCAGCGCGGCTGCTTGCTGAAGAACGCTTCGAGCTGCGCGCGACGAAGCTTTTTCTGAAAGACGATCTCGCCCTTGGCGCCTTCGCCGTGGACTTGAAAAACCGACTTGGCCAAATCGAGACCGATCGTGATAGCGTTCATCTGGGCGGCTCCTATCGCTGGTTGGCGAATCGCAACAACGACCAGCTTGGCACGTCGATGCCGTCAGGGGCCGTCCACCCAGCATTGCGAGGAGCGCAGCGACGAAGCACTCCACAGTGCGGCCGACGCGTGGATTGCTTCGCTACGCTCGCAATGAGCGACCGAGCGAGCGATTGCGTGCGGCGCCGGCGTCGCGCTAAATGCCCGCTATGCCCGCTATGCCCGCTATGCCCGCTCCCGCCGATCGCCTCGTCATCGCCCTCGCGCAAATCCCCTCGATCGTCGGCGACATCGAGGGAAACGCGGCGCGCCTTCGTCAGGCGCGCGCCGAGGCGGCGGCGTTCGGCGCGGATCTCATTATGGCGCCGGAACTCTATCTCGCGGGCTATCCGCCCGAGGATCTCGTGCTGAAACCCGCCTTCCAGGAGGCCTGCCGCGCCGCCTGCGAGACTTTGGCGCGCGAGACCGCCGACGGCGGGCCGGCCGTACTCGTGGGATTGCCGTGGGTCGAGGACGGCGCGCTCTACAACGCCGCGGCGCTGCTCGACGGCGGGCGGATCGAAGCCGTGCGGTTCAAGGTCGATCTGCCGAATTACGGCGTCTTCGACGAAAAGCGCGTCTTCCGGCCCGGTCCCGCGCCGGGGCCGATCGTCTTTCGCGGCGTGCGCATCGGCGTCCCCATTTGCGAGGACGTCTGGGGTCCCGACCCCGTCGAATGCATCGCCGAAACGGGCGGAGAAATCCTGCTCGTTCTCAACGCTTCTCCCTACGAGCGCGACAAGCTCGCGATCCGCCAGAGCGTCGCGGTCTCGCGCATCGTCGAAAGCGGCCTGCCGCTCATCTATCTCAATCAGGTCGGCGGCCAGGACGAACTCGTCTTCGAGGGGGCCTCGTTCGCGCTCAACGCCGATCGCTCGCTCAGCGTTCAATTGCCGGCGTTCCGCGCCTGCGTGGCGCGCACGCTCTGGGAGCGCGGCGAGAAAGGCTGGCGCTGCCTCGAGGGTCCGCGCGAAATCGTCGAGGAAGGCGACGAAGCCGATTACGCCGCCTGCGTGATGGGGCTTCGCGACTATGTCGACAACAACCGCTTTCCCGGAGTCGTGCTCGGCCTCTCCGGCGGCATCGATTCGGCTTTGTGCGCGGCGATGGCGGTCGACGCGCTCGGGGCGGCGCGCGTGCACGCGGTGATGCTGCCCTATCGCTTCACCTCGGAAGAATTGCTGCGCGACGCCGCCGCCTGCGCTCATGCGCTGGGGATTCGCTACGATATCGTCCCGATCGCCGATCCCGTCGAAGGCGTCGAGCGCGCGCTGGCGCCGATGTTCGCCGGGCGCGCGCGCGACGTCACCGAGGAGAACATCCAGAGCCGCGCGCGCGGCCTCATCCTGATGTCGATCTCCAACAAGTTCGGCGCGATGGTGCTGACGACCGGCAACAAGTCGGAAATGTCGGTCGGCTACGCCACGCTCTACGGCGACATGAACGGCGGCTTCAACCCGGTCAAGGATCTCTACAAGATGGAGATCTTTCGCCTCGCCGCCTTGCGCAACCGCTGGAAGCCCGTTGGGGCGAAGGGGCCGGACGGCGAAGTCATCCCGCCCGACATCATCGGCCGCCCGCCTTCGGCCGAACTGCGCGAGGACCAGAGGGACGAGGATTCGCTGCCGCCCTATGCGATCCTCGACGCGATCCTGCTGCGCCTCGTCGAGAAGGAGATGCGCGTCGCCGACATCATCGCCGAGGGCTTCGAGGCCGACACCGTGCGCAAAGTCGAGCGGATGCTCTATATCGCGGAATACAAGCGCCGCCAGTCGGCGCCGGGCGTCAAGGTCGGCCCGAAGAATTTCGGCCGCGACCGGCGCTACCCCATCGTCAACCGCTTCCGCGATTCCGGCGCGCCCTTGCAGCCGCCCGACGCCGCGATCGCGCCGCGCAAGGCGCAGGGAACGAGCGAGCGGTTCGAGGAGTAGGGGCGGCGTGGGGCGCCCCCCTTCTCCCCTTGCGGGAGAAGGAAAGGCGCTCGGCCGAGGCTCAATTATCCAAAAAGCTCCTCAGCTTCCGCGACCGGCTCGGGTGCTTGAGCTTCCTCAGCGCCTTGGCCTCGATCTGGCGGATGCGTTCGCGCGTCACCGAGAACTGCTGGCCGACTTCCTCCAGCGTGTGGTCGGTGTTCATGCCGATGCCGAAGCGCATGCGCAACACGCGCTCCTCGCGCGGGGTGAGCGAGGCGAGCACGCGCGTCGTCGTCTCCCGAAGGTTCGACTGGATCGCCGCGTCGATCGGCAGCACCGCGTTCTTGTCCTCGATGAAATCGCCGAGGTGGCTGTCCTCCTCGTCGCCGATCGGCGTCTCGAGCGAAATCGGCTCCTTGGCGATCTTGAGAACCTTGCGCACTTTCTCGAGCGGCATCGCGAGCTTTTCCGAGAGCTCCTCGGGGGTCGGCTCGCGGCCGATCTCGTGCAGCATCTGGCGCGAGGTGCGCACGATCTTGTTGATCGTCTCGATCATATGCACGGGGATGCGGATGGTGCGCGCCTGATCGGCGATCGAGCGGGTGATCGCCTGCCGGATCCACCAGGTCGCGTAGGTCGAGAACTTGTAGCCGCGACGGTATTCGAACTTGTCGACCGCCTTCATCAGACCGATGTTGCCTTCCTGGATGAGATCGAGGAACTGCAGGCCGCGATTGGTGTATTTCTTGGCGATGGAGATGACGAGGCGCAGGTTAGCCTCGACCATTTCCTTCTTGGCCTGACGAGCCTCGCGCTCGCCCTTCTGCACCATCTGCACGAGCTTGCGGAATTCCTGGATCTCGAGCCCGGTCTCGGTGGCGAGCGCGTGGATGTCGGAGCGGATTTCCTTGATGTGGCCCTTGTCGTGGGCGATGAAATCCTTCCAGCCGCGCGAGCCCAGCTTCGAGACGCGCAGCAGCCACTTCGGGTCGAGCTCCGAATTCTGATAGTTCTTGAGGAAGTCCTCGCGCGAGACGCGATGCAATTCGGCGAGCCGCATCAGCTTCACGTCGAGGCTGATCAGGCGCTTGTTGATGTCGTAGAGCTGCTCGACCAGCGCGTCGATGCGGTTCTGGTTGAGCGACAGCGACTTGACGTCGGCGACGATCTCCTTCTTCAGCGCCTTGTACTTGCGCTCCTGGGCGGGCGACAGCGTCTCGTTCTTGAGCTTGTTCTCGACGTTCTGGTCTTGCAGCCGGCGCAGCTTCTTGTAGGCGTCGGCGACGCGGTCGAACGTCTCCAGCACCTTGGGCTTGAGTTCGGCCTCCATCGCGGAAAGCGAGACGGAGTTTTCCAGATCGTCCTCGTCGTCGAACCCTTCGGGCGCGACGGGCGGATCGCCGTCGAAGCCCTCGGGCGGCGTCTGCGGCGCGGTCGAGGGCGCGATGCGTTCACGGATTTGCGCGGCGAGCGCCTCGGCGGCGCCGGGCGCGGTCATGTCGATCTTCGGCGTCTTCTTGCCGTCCGGGCCGGCGTAGGTCGCTTCGAGATCGATGATGTCGCGCAGCAGAATCTTGGCGTCGTTCAGTTCGTCGCGCCAGATGATGATGGCCTGGAACGTCAGCGGGCTTTCGCACAGGCCCGCGATCATCGCCTCGCGGCCCGCCTCGATGCGCTTGGCGATGGCGATTTCGCCCTCGCGCGAAAGCAGCTCGACCGAGCCCATTTCGCGCAGGTACATGCGCACGGGGTCGTCCGTGCGCTCGACCGGCTCGGAGGCGCGCGTCGCCACCGCGGTAGGGCGCGGCGCCTCGACGAGTTCGCCGCCTTCGGTCTCCTCCTCGTCGGCGCTCTCGGCGGGTTCCTTTTCCGCCTCCTCGGCGTCCTCGCTATCGACGACGTTGATGCCCATTTCGCTGAGCATCGCATTCATGTCCTCGATCTGATCGGACGAAATCTCTTCCGAGGGCAGCACCGCGTTCAGCTCGTCCTGCGTGACCCAGCCGCGCTTCTTGGCGATCTTGATCATCCGCTTGACGGCGGCGTCGGTCAGATCGAGCAGCGGGCCGTCCGCGGCTTCCACCACCACCACCGCTTCGCCCTCGGCTTTCGCCTCGTCGTTCCTTGCCATATCGGCGTCTCCATCGGTTCCGCGCGCGGCGCGGAAAATTACGAAATGACCGCCGCCCAACGCTCGGACGGGGCCGTTCAAACCCAAATGCGCGAGGGCCGCTGTCGAGCGGCGGCTTCGCCGATCGATGATTCGCCGCTCCCCAAAATCGACCGGCGCCCCTAACCCCGCGTTAACCCCGAGAGTTCCGCTGCGCGCTCGCTCCCGCTCAAAGCGGCGCCGACCCGCGCCCGGAAAGGTCGCCAAACCCTTCTATGGCCGCCTCGGCGTTCGCCAAATCGGCCAAATTCGCTTTAATGTCCAGCAATCTCGCGAGATTCTGTTCGGTCGGATCGGCGGCGAGCGCCTGTTCCGCCAGTTTCAGCTCCCTATTTAGCGCCCCTGACCTTCGTTGCAAGGCCATGGTTTGCCGCAGGGCGTGTTCGGCGTCGGAGGTTTCGGCCTCGGCGCGCAGGCACCACCAGTTCGGCATCTTCGCGGCCAGGCTTAAGATGCGCTCGCGTTCGCCCGCCAGCCCCGCCGAAGCAAGCGCCTCAGCCAAGGCGCCGGCCGCGCCGTAGGCCTGAGCGGGCAAGCCGAGCAATTTGTCGCGAAAGGCGGCGAGCGCCGCGCCGGCGATCTCGAGCGCGGCGACATCCTCGAAATGCCGCTCCAGCAGACTGGGGTGGCCGATGAGAATCGCAAGGATCGCGATTTCGCGCGGAGCCTCGCGCGGCCGGCGCGCGAGATGGCGCGGCGTCGGCAGCGCGACGCCGGCGATGCCCACGCGCGGCCCGAGATCGGCGAACGCCGCGCGCCGAACGCGTGGGCCAAGGCGCTCGATCCGGCCCGCCTGACGAGCCGGAGCGGGGCCGGTCATCCCGAGGAACGCCTCGAGCCGCCGGGCCATGTCGGCGGCGTAGTGACGCCGCAGGGTTTCGTCGGCGATCGCGCCGACGAGCTCGCGCAGGCGCCTCTCCAGGCCCGCACGCTTTTCCGGCGTGTCGAAACGCTGGCCCTCGGTCTCCCGGAGGAACAGCATTTCCGCCAGAGGCTGGGCGCGCCGCAGGACTTCGCCGATCGCCTGGGAGCCGCCCGAACGCGCGAGGTCGTCCGGATCCTGTCCCTCGGGCAGCATGGCGAAGCGCAGGCTCTTGCCGGCGCCGATGAGCGGCAGCGCCGTATCGATAGCGCGGAACGCGGCCTTGTGGCCCGCCTTGTCGCCGTCGAAACAGAGGATCGGCTCGCTCGCCATGCTCCACAGCAGCGCGCATTGGTCGGGCGTCAGGGCCGTGCCGAGCGTGGCGACGGTCTGGGGGAAGCCGGCCTGGGTCATCGCGATCGTGTCGACGTAGCCTTCGACGACGACCACCTCCTCCCGCTCGTGGGCGAATTTACGCGCGCGATGATGGTTGAAGAGCAGGCCGCCCTTGTGAAAAAGCTCCGTTTCGGGAGAATTGAGATATTTGGCCTTGGCGCCGGGCTCGAGAGCCCGGCCGCCGAAAGCGACGACGCGGCCCGAGCGGTCGTGGATCGGGAACATCACGCGGTCGCGAAAGCGGTCGTAAGGTACGGCGATCCCCTCGCCATGGGTCAACAGGCCCGCCTCGATCATCTGCCGGGCGTCGACGCCGCGGCCGGCGAGCGCGTCGCGCAAGGCGAAGCGGTCCGGCGCGGCGAAGCCGAGGCCGAACTGCCGCTGCGTCGCCGGGTCGAGGCGCCGATCGGCGAGATAACCGCGCGCCTTCGCGCCCATGGGCTCGTGCAAAGTCGATTCGAAGATCTGCGCGGCGAGCGCCAAAACCTCGTGCAGGCTCGCGCGCTTCTGCTCGCGCTCCTCGCTTTCGCGGCTCCGCGCCGGCATGGGCACGCCCGCCATCGCGGCGAGCCGCTCGACCGCCTCGGGGAACGTCAGCCCCTCCGTCTCCATCAGGAAGGTGAAGATGTCGCCATGCTTTCCCGAGGAGAAATCGTGGTAGAAACCCTTCGGATCGTTCACGAAGAACGACGGAGTCTTCTCCGCGTTGAACGGCGACAGCCCGCGCCATTCGCGGCCTTCCTTGCGCAGCTGGATGCGCGCGCCGGCGACCTGCGAGACGGGGACGCGGGCGCGAATTTCGTCGAGGAAGGCGGTCGAGAATTTCATCCCAGTCCTGAGATCGGCGCTCCGGCGCGTCTTGGCAAGGCGAGGCGCGAATTCTCCCCGGTTTTCACAGGGCGGGGCCGGTTCAGAGCGGCGCCGCGCCCATCAGCTTGCGCGCCGCGGCGGCCGTCATGGGTTGGCCGAAGGCGAAGCCTTGCGCGAATTCGCATCCCAATTGCGACAACTCGACCGCGTCCAATTCGGTTTCGGCGCCCTCGGTGATCACGTCCATGCCGAGGTCGTGCGCCATTGCGACGACCGAACGCAGGATCGCCGGGCGCCCTCCCGGGCCGTTCGGCCTGACCAGGGAGGGATCGATCTTGAGAGTGTCGAAGCGGTAGCGTTGGAGATGGCCCAGCGAAGTGTAGCCCGCGCCGAAATCGTCGAGCGCGAGGCCGGCGCCGAGTTCGCGCACGCGCCGCAGCAATTGGACGGCGTATTCCGGGTTTTCCATCACCAGGTTCTCGGTGAGTTCGAGCTTCAGCGTGCCGCGCAGGACATAATGGCGGTTGAGCGCCATTCGCACGTCGCCGAGAAGGTCGTGGGCCATCAACTGGCGCGAAGAGACATTGATGCTGGCGAAGATCGGCGGCGTCACTTCGAGCGCCTTCTGCCAGGCCGCCAGTTCGCGCGCGGTCGTTTCAATGGCGAAGACGCCGATTTCGACGAGGACTTCATTCGAACTCGGCGAGCGAAAAGAAATCGTCGGGCCCGAGCAGGCCGAGGCGAGGATGACGCCATCGCGGCAGCGCTTCGAACCCCGCGACAGTGCGGTCCTCGAGACGCACGATGGGCTGGAACAGCACGGTGATCTCGCCCCGATCGAGCGCATGGCGCAAATCGTTGGCGAGCGAAAGGCGATCCGAGCCCTCGGCGCGCATGTGCGCGACGAAGATCTCGGCGCGGTCGCCGCCTGTTTTCTTGGCGTTGGCAAGCGCGATTTCCGCGTCGGCGAGGAGATCGGAGCCTTTGGTGTGCAGGGCGGGGTCGAAGAGCGCGACGCCGATGGAAACGGTGAGCGCGACTTCGCGATCGCCGAAGCTGATCGGCGTGGCCATCAGCGCGCGCAGCGACTCGACGAATCCCGCGATCTCCCTCTCGCCGTCCTCGAGCATCACGATGGCGCCGAACTGGTCGCCGCCCATTCGCGCGAGCGTGTCGCCTGGCCTGAGCTCGCGGCCGAGCCGGCGCGCCACCGTCAACAGCGCGGAGTCGCCGAACGCCATTCCGAGGGCGTCGTTGATCTGCTTGAACCCGTCGATGTCGATCGCCAGCGCCGCGGGCGTCGGCGCGCCAGGGCGCTGGGCATGGATCAGCGCGGCGCCCAGCCTGTCGAAGAACAGCTCGCGATTGGGCAGTCCGGTCAAATTGTCGTGGATCGCATCGTGCAGGATGCGCTCCTCGGCGGCCTTGATTTCGGTGACGTCGGAAAGCGCGCCGATAACGCGCACGACTTCGCCCTCTGCGTTGACGACCGGCCGCGCCTTCAGGACGAAACTGTGATATCGGCTGTCCGCGCCGCGCAGGCGGATGTCGTGATTGATGCGGCCCGACCGCTGCTGGAGGACGCCCTCGAGCGCCGCGGAATAACGGTCGCGGTCGAGCGGGTGAAGGATATCGAGCCAGGCGGCGGCCGGCCCTTCGAGCGCTCCGCGTTTCAAGCCGAGCTGGCTCTCGATTTCGGCGCTGACATGGATCTGGTCCGTGCCGACGTTCCAGTCGAAAATCGCATCGCCGCATCCGGTCATCGCCAGCGCCCGGCGTTCGGCGTCGGCCCCGCCGGCGCGCACCCCGCCCCCTTCCGAGAATGCGTTTTGCATGATCGTGAAGCCAATCAACATCACGATGAGCACCAACCCGCCGATGAGGCCGGGAGCGGCCAGATCGTTGGTCAGCGTGCCGAGCGTCGCGGCGCCGGCGGCGCCGACCCAGACGACGAGAAGGAACCAGGTCGGAATCAACATGACCGCGCGATCCGAACCGCGCGCCGCCATGCTCAGGATCAGCAAAAATCCGATCGCCGCGACGGTGGCGATCGAAATGCGCGCCACGCCCGCGGCGACCGGCGCGTTGTAGACGGAAAGGGCGACAACCGCCGCCATCATCAGCAGCCATACGAGCCCGATGTGCAGGAAACGCACGTGCCACCGGCGCAAGTTCAGATAGGCGAAGAGAAAGACGATCAGCGTCGCGCCGATGGTCGCTTCGACGCCGGCGCGCCAGACGCGCTCGGCCTCGTCCTCAAAACCGAAAATCTTCCGCCAGAAGCCGAAGTCGATGCAGACATAGGCGAAGACCGACCAGGCGAGCGCCGCGGCGGCGGGAAAGACCAGCGCGCCGCGCACGACGAAGACGATCGTCAGGAACAGCGCGAGCAACCCGGCGATGCCGATGAGGATGCCTTGGTAGAGCGTCAGGCTCGCCCCTTTGTCCTTATAGGCGTCCGGCTCCCAAAGGTAGATCTGCGGCAACGAGGGCGTGCGCAGTTCCGCGACATAGGTGACGGTCGTGCCGGGATCGAGCGTCAGGCGGAATACGTCGGCGTCGACTTGGTCCTCCCGCTCGGGAGGACTGCCCTGGCTCGCGGTGATGGTGGTGATGCGCGAGGAGCCGAGATCGGGCCACACGACGCCGGAGCCGACAAACCGGAAGTGCGGCGCCACGATCAGGCGCGTCAGCTGCTCGTCGGAATCGTTGGTAAGCGCGAAAACGATCCAGGCGGGTTGAGCCCCCGCCTCCAGCGCGCTCACCTCGATGCGCCGCACGATGCCGTCGGCGCCCGGCGCGGTCGAAACCTGGATGCGGTCGCCTTGCGCGCCGTAATGTTCGATGGCCGACGACAGGTCGATCGCATCGGCGTCGGCGGGAACCCGAACCGATTGAACCGCGAACGCGGCCTCGCAGCCGAGAAGCGCCCAGGCGAAGAACGCCGCGAAACCCAATGCGCGTCGCAAAATCGCGAGGAGCTCCCCCGCGCGCCCGATCGGAGGCCGGCGCGGCGGCGAGCAGCGTCCCGCGCGGCAGGGACGCGCATCGCGCGTGACGGATTCAATCAAGGCGCGTCGCCTCGCCCTCGAGGAGCGCGAACAAGACGTGATCGCGCCATGCGTCGTTGATTTTCAAATAGGCGCGCGCGAACCCTTCGCGACGGAACCCATTGCGCTGCAGCAGCGTCATGGACGGGGCGTTGTCGGGAATGCAGGCCGCTTCGATGCGATGCAGGCGCAGCGTCGCGAATGCAAACCGCACGACCGCGGCGACCGCGCGCGTCATATGTCCCTTGCCGGCGTGCGGCGCGCCCATCCAATAGCCGATCGTCGCCGCCTGGGCGACGCCTCGGCGGATGCCGCCCAGGGTCAGCCCGCCGAGCAGTTCCTCGGACGTCGCCTCGAAGATGAGGAAGGCGAAGGATTCGCCGCGCGCCATTTCCTCGGCTTGGCGACGCAGGCGCCGGCGAAAGGAGGCGCGGGTGAGGTCGTCCTCCGGCCAGGTCGGCTCCCAGGGCGTCAGGAACGCCCGGCTTTGCTCGCGCAAGCGCGCCCAGGCGACATAGTCCTCGCTGATCGCAGGGCGCAAGGTGACGCGCTCGCCACGCAAGAGCGGTTCGGGGTCCGTGGGTTTGGTGAGACGGAAAAGCGCCATGCGCGTCCCTCAAACCGCTTTCAGGCGACGCGCGACGCCGACGCAATCGAGCGCCTTGCGTATGCCGCCGATCGCCGCGACGGTCGGCGGCGATCCAAGCATGGCCGCGCCCGCTTTGCGAACGCCCTCGACGGTGATCGCGTCGATGCGCGCCAGCATCTCTTCGAGCAAGAGCGGGCGGCCGTGGACGAACGTCTGTCGCGCCAGCTGGTGGGCCCGCGCGCTCGGCGACTCGAGGGCGGTCAAGGTCGAGACCTTCAACTGCGCCTTGGCGCGCCGGATCTCGTCCTCGTCGAGGCGCTCGGCGGCCTGGCCGAGGCAATCGAGCGCGGCGGCCATCAGCTCGCCCACGTCGCCGGCGGCCGCGCCGGCGTAGAAACCGAAAAGGCCGGAGTCCGAAAAGGCCCAATGAAACGCATAGATGGAATAGGCGAGGCCGCGTTTCTCCCGCACCTCCTGAAACAGGCGCGACGACATGCCCCCGCCCGTCACGGCGGCGAAGACCTGCGCGGCGTCGTGATCGGGCGCTCGAATCGCGCGGCCTTCGAAGCCGATGACGATATGGGTCTGTTCGAGCCTCTTCTTCACCAGAATTTCGCCGCCGCGATAGGCGGCGGGCTTCGGCGGCTCGGCGCTCTCAGCGCCCAGCGCCCCGAGAAGACTCTCGGCGCGCGCGACGATTTTGTCGTGGTCGACGGCGCCGGCGGCCGCGACGATCGTCGCCGCCGCGCGATAGTGGCGTCGCAAATACGTGTCGATCGCGTTGCGATCGAAGGCGCCGACGCCTTCGCGCGTGCCCAGGATCGGTCGCCCGATCGGCTGTTCGGGCCAGGCCGCCGCGCTGAAGAGATCAAACACGAGATCGTCGGGCGTGTCTTCGACGGCGCCGATTTCCTGGATGATGACGTTCTTCTCGCGGCCGAGCTCGTCGGCGTCGAACCGGCTTTCCGTCAGGATGTCCGAGAGGACGTCGAGCGCCAGATCGACGTCCTCGCCCAGCACGCGGGCGAGATAGGCGGTCTGTTCGACGCCGGTCTCCGCATTGAGGTCGCCGCCCGCGTTTTCGATCGCCTCGGCGATTTCGCGCGCGCTGCGCCGGCGCGTTCCCTTGAACGCCATGTGTTCGAGCAGATGCGAGAGTCCGTGTTCGTCGTCATATTCGTGTCGCGACCCGGCGCTGACGAAGACGCCGAGCGAGGCCGTCCGCAAATGCGGCGTCGCGTCGGTGACGACGCGCAGGCCCGAAGGCAAGGTCGTGAACCGCACGCTCAAGCCGCAACCCTCGTGTGAGCGCGAACGAATTGCGCCACCGCCGCCGCATCGTTCGGCAGAATGCTGAATCGCTCTTCGCGCAGATCGATGTCGCGCAGGCGCGCCGGCAAGGCCGGACGCTGGCCGATCGCGCGCGCGACCGCGTCGGGGAACTTGGCGGGGTGCGCGGTCGCCAGGGCGACCATCGGGGTGACGGGATCGCGCGCCAGCGCGCGCCGCGCCGCGTTCACGCCCACCGCAGTATGGGGGTCGATGACGACCCCGCTCGCGCGATACGTCCGGGCGATCTCTTCGGTGCAGGCGTCTTCGTCGACGCGATAGGCGTCGAAATCGCGTTGGATCACGGCCAGGGGACGCGGCGCGATGACGAATTCTCCGGATTGCTTGAGCCCGTCCATCAGCGCGCGCAAGGCGCCCGCGTCGCGATCGTAGGCCTCGAACAGCAGCCGCTCGAAATTCGAGGAGACCTGGATGTCCATCGACGGCGATTGCGTCGCCTTGACGCCGAGAGGCTTGTAGACGCCGTTCGCCAACGCCCGGACGAGAATGTCGTTCTCGTTGGTCGCGATCGCCAGCCGATCGATCGGGAGCCCCATGCGCTCGGCGTAATAGCCGGCCAGAACGTCGCCGAAATTGCCGGTGGGCACGGCGAAGGAGACGCGCCGATCCGGCGCCCCGAGCGCGACGGCGCTGGTGAAGTAGTAGACGATCTGGGCGAGAATGCGCGCCCAATTGATCGAGTTGACGCCAGACAGCTTCATCGCGTCGCGGAAGGCGAGATCGTTGAACAGCGCCTTGACGATCGACTGGCAGTCGTCGAACGTTCCCTCGACCGCGACGGCGTGGACGTTCGGCTGGTCGACCGTCGTCATCTGGCGGCGCTGGACTTCCGAAACGCGGCCATGCGGATAGAGAATGAAGACATCGGTCTGCGATTGTCCGCCGAAGGCCTCGATCGCCGCCGCGCCGGTGTCGCCGGAGGTCGCGCCGAGGATAGTGGCGCGCGTCTGGCGTTGCCGCAGCGTGCGGTTCATCAGCCGGCCGAGCCATTGCATGGCGAAATCCTTGAACGCCAGCGTCGGCCCGTGGAACAATTCGAGCAGGAAGAGATTGGTGTCGAGCTGGACGAGCGGGGCGGTGGCCGCGTGACGAAATCCGGCATAGGCGTCTTCGGCAAGGGCCGCGAGCTCGGCGGGGTCCACGTCGTCGCCGACGAAGGGCTGAACCAGGCGCGTCGCCGCCTGCGCGTAGGGCAGGCCCGCGAGCGCGCGAATTTCGCCGGGCGTCAATCGCGGCGGCGTCAACGGCGTGTAGAGGCCCCCGTCGCGGGCGAGGCCGGCGAGCATCGCCTCGGAAAAGCCGAGCACTGGCGCCTCGCCGCGCGTGGAAATATAGCGCACGTTACCTGGATTCCCTGGCTTGAGCCTGCGTCGTCTAGCGCATCTCGCGCCAAAGGTGAAACGAGAACCGGGAAATGTTGGGAAAATTGAGGCCAAACCAAGACGCCGGAGGCCGCCCGCCGCCTATTTCCCGATCCGCGCCTCGAGGGCCTCGTAGAGAGCGTTCTTGGCGTCGAACACCTGCTCGAGGGCGACGACGCTGACACGCTCGGCGCCTTGAGCGAGCAGCCAGTCGGCCAGATCGGCCGCCTTGGACCGCGCGCAATGCAGTGCGACGAAGCCGTGCGGATCGTCTTCCTCGCCGAAGGCCGGCGCCGCATCGAATAGGGCGCAGGCCCTTTCGACGACGACATGGGCGGGCGTGGGCAGCCGCGTGCGGATTTCGCGCGACTTTCGCGCGTCCTCCGTCGCGGCGATGCGCATGAGGATCGCCCGCGCGGCGGCGCGCGCGTTCGGCGTCCAGCGCGCTTGCGGCGAGGCGACCAGCATCGCCTGCGAGCGCAGAATGACGCCGTCGTCGAGCGTTTTCAGCGCATTGGCGGCGAGCGTGGCGCCGGTGGTGGTGATGTCGACGATCAGCTCCGCCGCGCCGGCCGCGGGCGCGCCTTCGGTCGCGCCCAAACTTTCGACGATGCGATAATCGGCGACGCCGTGCCGGGCGAAGAACCGGCGCGTCAGATTGACGTATTTGGTCGCCACGCGCATGCGCTCGCCGCGCCGGGCGCGATAGCTCGCCGCGACGTCTTCGAGATCGGCCATCGTGCGCACGTCGATCCAGGCCTGCGGCGCGGCTACGACGACATTGGCGCGCCCGAAGCCCAGCGGAGCGAGTAGCGTCAGGCGCTCGTCGGCGTCGGCGACCTTTTCGCGCACGAGGTCCTCGCCGGTGACGCCGAAATGGGCGGCGCCGGCGGCGAGCTGGCCGACGATCTCGGAAGCCGAGAGATAGGCGACTTCCACGCCCGGCAGATCGGCGATGGCGCCGCGATAGTCGCGGGCGCCGCGTCCTTGCACGAATTCCAGTCCGGCGCGGGCGAAAAACGCTGCGGCGTTTTCCTGAAGCCGCCCCTTGGACGGCACGGCGAGGACGAGCGGCGTCTCTGCGGCGCTTTCAGTCTTGGCGGCGCTTTCAGCCTCGGCGGTCATGCGCGCGCTCCTGAGGACGGCAAACGGTCGATCCATACGGCGGCGCCGACCGCGGGGACGTCGCTCGCGGCGCCGAGGCGGCGCGCCAGACCGTCGTAGCGCCCGCCGCCGACCGCCGGTTTGGCGTCCGGCCGGGCCGCGTCGACCGCCTCGAAGACGAAGCCGGTGTAATAGTCGAGGTCGCGCACGAAGGCGGCGGAGAAGTCGAACGTCTCGATCGGCATGCCGCGCGCGGCCAGGAAGCCCGCGCGCTGATCGAACGAATCGAGCGCGCCGCCGAAATCGAGCCGCGCGTCGGCCGCCAATTGCCGGAGCTGGCGCGAGGCCGAGTCGGGATCGCCGGAAATCGCGAGAAAGCGGCGCAGGACGGCCTGCTGTTCCGCGCTGACATGGGCCTGCGAGCGCGCCGCCGCCTGCTCGAGGAAGCGATCGGCGATTTCGCCGGCGCTGCGCCCGCCGACCGCGGCGATGCCGGCGATGGCGAGCAAGTCCTCGACGAGCGCCTTGGCGCCGGCGTGATCGGCGCTCTCAAGCGCCGCCAGAACGCCGGATTGGGCGAGCGCGCCCTGTCCATTGCCGCCCAGAATCGTCTCCAGGGCGCGACCGCGCGCCAGGCCGCGCCGCACTCGCCGCAGCCAGACGTCCGGCAGGTCGAGCGCGGCGAGCGCGCTGTCGAACAGGCGCGCGTCGCCCAGGCGCACCTTCAACGGCCCCGCGCCGGCCAGTTCGGCGGCCTCCAACGCCAGCGCGAAAATCTCGGCGTCGGCGGCCTCGACGTCCTGGCGGCCGTAGCTTTCGAGTCCGGTCTGGGTCATCTCGCCGCTTTGTCCGGCGCGGGCGCGAAAGACCGGGCCGAGATAGGCGTATTGCGCCTGCCGGCCCGCCTGGGAGGAGGCGAGATAGGCCAGGCACACCGGAACCGTGTAGTCGGGGCGCAGGCACAATTCGGCGCCCGAGGCGTCGGTGGTCAGGTAAAGGCGGCCGCGAATGTCCTCGCCGGACATGTCGAGAAAGACCGAAGCTGGCTGCAGCACCGGCGGCTCGAGGCGGGTAAATCCGGAGGCCAGGAAATGTTCGAGCGCCCGCCTGCCCGCGTCGGGCATGGAGCCTTCGGGGTTGGGCGCCTCGGCCGTCTGGGCTGGCGGGATCAGGTTCAAGACATTTTCCTCTATTTCGAGGCATCCTTTAACAAAGCCGCGCGGCGGGCGCAGCCCTTTTCCCGCTCCAAGGTGAACGGACCGCCAGTTCATTTGCGATTCGCCGTTGCGGCCACAGGGAGGCCATGGTCGGATGCGAGGGAAGCGCCGTCGCCGCCGAATCATCTCCCCGGGGAGCCGTTTGTCCGTCCTCCGCGCCTTTCGATTGCTCCTTCTGGCGCTGCTGATCGCGTCGGCGCCGCCCGCGCGCGCGGCCGCAGAGGACACGACGCGCCAGACGCTCGAATCCGTGCGCACGGCGCTTGCCGAGATCGATTCCGAATTGAAGGCCGACAATCTCTCCGACGCCGACCTGGTGCGGTTGCGCGCCGAAGGCGATCCGCTCGCCGCCGAGTTGCAGGGGGTGATCACCGAACTCTCGCCGCGCCTCGAGGCGTCGGGGAAGCGGCTCGCCGAATTGACGCCCAAGTCCAAGGACGTCGTATTAAGCGATTCGGCGAGCGCGGAACTGGCCGCCGAACGGCAAAAACACGACGCGCTCGACGCCGACGTGCGTTCCGCGCGCGCGATGTTGCTGCAGATCGACGACGACAACGCGCGAATCGGCGCGGCGCGGCGCGACCTCTTCGCGCGCGAAACCTTCGCTCGCTCTTCGAGCGTCCTCAGTCCGCTGCTCTGGACGGGGGTGGCGCGCGAAGCTCCCGGGGACGTGGGCGCGGTCCGGGCCTTGCTCGGCGATTGGCTTCGTGGCCTGGCGGCGCGCATCACCGGCGCGCAGGCGCTCGGCCTTCTCGCGGTCGCGCTGGCGATCGCGGCGCTGTGGGCGCCGCTGCAATGGATCGCCGGGCGCGTGATCGCGCGCGATCCCGATGCTGCGGCGCCCAGCCGCCTGCGCCGGGCGCTGGCCGCCGCCTGGACGATCGTGGTGCTCGCCGCTCTGCCGCTGCTGGCGCTGGCGGCCCTCGTTTACGCGCTCGACGTCTTCGACATTTCCGATCCGCGGCTGCAAGGCGCGCTCGACGCGCTGCTCGACGGACTTCGCCTGACCATATTGAGCAACGCCCTCGGGCGCGGGCTGCTGGCGCCGGGGCTTGCGAACTGGCGCCTGCTCGATCATCTCAGCGACCGCGTCGCCGCGCTGCTGCTTCACCTATGGCTCTCCGTTGCGGCGATCCTGGCGGCCGAGCGGCTGCTGGAGCCCGCCGCGGACGCCGTCGCCTCGCTCAACATCGCCGTGGCCGCGCGCGCCGTCGGCGCCGCCATTGTCGCGATTCTCATGGCGCGCACGCTGCGGCTCATCGCCGCGCCGGCCCCCGCCGCATTGCCCGGCGCGGCGCCGCGCGAACCCTGGGCGCCCGCGCGCACCCTCGCCTGGGCTCTCGTCGCGCTCATTCTCGGCGCGGCGCTCGCCGGCTACATCGCCTTCGCGACCTTTCTGGTCAATCAGACGATGTTCGTCGCCATGCTCGCGACCACGCTCTATCTCGTCGACGTCATCGTGCAGGAGGGCGCCGAGGAGTTGCTGCGCCCGGGCGCCGCGATGGGCCGCGGCCTGATGACGATGATCGGCTTGCGGCGCGACGGGCTCGAACAGATCGTCGTGCTCGTCCAGGGCCTCGCGCGGCTTGCGATCATCGTGGCCGCGATCGCGCTGATCCTCGGACCCTGGAGCGTCTCCCAGGATCTGGCGTCGACGCTTCGCGCGGCCTATTTCGGCACGAAGATCGGCGGCGTGACGCTCTCCCTTTCCTCGCTGATCGTCGCCGCGGCCGTGCTCGTCGTCGGCGTGCTGGCGACGCGCGCGATCCAGAATTGGCTCGGCGCCCGCTATCTCCCGCACACGCGGCTCGACGCTGGCGTCAGCAATTCCATCCGCACGATCGTCGGCTATATCGGCGTCCTCATCGCGCTGCTGATGAGCGGCTCGCAGCTCGGCCTCGACTTCCAGAAACTGGCGATCGTCGCCGGCGCGTTGTCCCTCGGCATCGGCTTCGGCCTGCAGTCGATCGTCAATAATTTCGTCTCCGGCCTCATTCTGCTGTGGGAGCGCGGCATCCGGGTCGGCGACTGGGTGGTGGTCGGCGCCGAGCAGGGCTTCGTCAGGCGCATCAACGCGCGCGCGACCGAAATAGAAACCTTCGATCGCGGCACGCTCATCGTGCCCAATGCGACGCTGGTCAGCGGCGCGGTGAAGAACTGGATGCACGCCGACCGCACCGGGCGCATCATCGTCGCGGTGAACGTCGCCTACGAGAGCGACCCGGAAGTCGTGCGCGAACTCCTCATCGCCGCCGCGAAGGCGCAGGACCAGGTGTCGTCGATCCCGGCGCCGCTGGTGCTGTTCCATGAATTCGGCGACTGGGCGCTGAAGTTCCAGCTGATCTGCTTCGTCGACGACATCGTGATGTCGGAGCGCGTGCGTAGCGAAATGAACTTCGATATTTTCCGCCGCATGCGCGAGGCGGGGCTCCGAGTGCCGTATCCGAAGTGACGCGGCGATGCGCCGGCCTCGCTGACGCCAAGCCTTCGCGCTCGC
This sequence comes from uncultured Alphaproteobacteria bacterium, assembly GCA_963842835.1. Lineage (GTDB taxonomy): Bacteria > Pseudomonadota > Alphaproteobacteria > Rhizobiales > Beijerinckiaceae > Roseiarcus. The sequence goes on from CAWJIB010000009.1 coordinate 327,404, forward strand.
CGATCTCCACAGGGACGGGGTCGCGCGCGAAGCCTGCGTCAATACCATGCGCGCGCAAAAGGTGGAGATGAGCGATCTGCTGCCCGGCTTCGTGCGCGCCGAGCAGGGCGGCGTCGTGCGCCTGGCCGAACTGCAGGGCCTACGCCTACCTCAGGCCGTGAACGTCCCAAGGCGATCGGCCGAAAGCGTCAGAGAATGAACCGGCTCAAATCCGCGTTGTCCGCCAAATCCCCCACATGGGCCTCGACATAGGCGGCGTCGATGGCGATCTCCTCGCCCGAGCGGTCGGGGGCGGTGAAACTCACTTCGTCGAGCACGCGCTCCATCACCGTCTGCAGGCGCCGGGCGCCGATGTTCTCGACGCTGGCGTTGACCTTGGCGGCGACGCGCGCGATCGCCGCGATCGCGTCGTCGGCGAAAGTGAGCCTCACGCCCTCGGCGCCGAGCAGCGCGGCGTATTGCTTGATGAGGCTCGCCTCGGGCTCGGTGAGGATGCGCTTGAAATCGTCTTCGGTCAGCGTCGCCAGTTCGACGCGGATTGGCAGGCGTCCCTGCAATTCGGGAAGCAGGTCGGAGGGCCTGGAAACGTGGAAGGCGCCCGAGGCGATGAACAGGATGTGGTCGGTGTTGACCGCGCCGTGCTTGGTCGAGACGCTCGTGCCCTCGATCAGCGGCAGGAGATCGCGCTGCACGCCCTCGCGCGAAACGTCGGCGCCGCCGCGCCCGTCGTGCGCGCAGATCTTGTCGATCTCGTCGAGGAAGACGATGCCGTTGCTCTCGACTTCGTGGATCGCCTCGCGCACGACCTGATCCTGGTCGAGCAGCTTTTCCGCCTCGGCGGCCACCAGCGGCTCGTGCGCGTCGCGCACATTCATGCGCTTGGGCTTGGTGCGCTGTCCGAAGCCCTTGCCGAGAATATCGGAAAGGTTGATTGCGCCGACCGAAGCGCCCGGCATGTTCGGCAGTTCGAACATCGGCATGCCGCCGCCCCCCTGCGGCAGCTCGATCTCGACCTCCTTGTCGTCGAGTTCGCCCGCGCGCAATTTGCGCCGGAAGGTCTCGCGCGTCGGCGCCGAGGAACTCGCGCCGACCAGCGCGTCGAGCATCCGCTCCTCGGCGGCGAGCTCCGCCTTGGCCTCGATGTCCTTGCGCTTGCGCTGCTTGACGAGCGTGATGCCGATCTCGACGAGATCGCGCACGATCTGCTCGACGTCGCGCCCGACATAGCCGACCTCGGTGAATTTCGTCGCCTCGACCTTGAGGAACGGCGCGCCCGCGAGCTTGGCGAGGCGACGCGCGATCTCGGTCTTGCCGCAACCGGTCGGCCCGATCATCAGGATGTTCTTGGGCATGACTTCCTCGCGCATCGGCGAGACCAGGCGCAAGCGGCGCCAGCGGTTGCGCAGCGCGATCGCGACGGCGCGCTTGGCGTCCTTCTGTCCGACGATGAAGCGATCGAGTTCGGAAACGATCTCGCGCGGCGAGAATTCGGTCATGAGGTCACAGGCTTTCGAGGACGAGATTGGTGTTGGTGTAGACGCAGATGCCGGCGGCGACGCCCATCGCGCGGCGCACGATTTCCTCCGGGTCGAATTCGGTCGGCAGCAGCGCGCGCGCGGCGGCGAGCGCGTAATTGCCGCCCGAGCCGATCGCGATCGCCGAGCCGTTGGCGTCGCCTTCGGGCTCCAATACGTCGCCGGAGCCGGTCAGCACGAAGCCCACGCCCTTGTCGGCGACCAGCAGCATCGCCTCGAGCCGGCGCAAATAGCGATCCATGCGCCAATCCTTGCCGAGTTCGACGCAGGCGCGAGGCAATTGTCCGGGATATTGTTCGAGCTTGCTCTCCAGGCGCTCGAACAGGGTCAGCGCATCGGCGGTCGAGCCGGCGAAGCCGGCGATGACGTCGCCCTTGGCGAGGCGGCGAACCTTGCGGGCGTTGCCCTTCATCACCGTTTCGCCGACGCTGACTTGGCCGTCCCCGCCGATCACGACCCGGCCGCCCTTGCGCACCATGAGGATCGTCGTCGCGTGCCAGCCCGGCAGGCGAGCGCCCGTTCTATCGTTCATGACCTGACTTTCCCTGACGCCGTTCCCGGGCGAGGCCCCGATTTATGGCCGCCAGGGCGGGAGCGCAAGGAGCGCGGCTCAGATCAGCTCGTCAATCCAGATCGGATTGGTCCAGGCGCGCCGGCCCGCCGCATCGATCGCCACGATGCGAAACCATTTGTCGGCGCCCGCATCCGTAAAGGCCTGGCTCGCGACGTTGGAGAGATCGAAATGCGCGCGCGTGACGTGGCGCCCGACCTTGGCGAGCGCGCGCGAAGTCCCCGTCAGCAGCGCCACCGAATGGACCGGCGAGCATTCGACCGTGACCTCCGCCGGGCCGATGCTGACGTCGTGCAGGCGCGGAGCCTGGCTCGAATAGAAATGTCCTGATTTCAGCGCCGCGAGCAGCGCCTCCGGATCGAGGCTTTCCGCCTTCACTTCGACGAAGCCGCCGAATGCGTCGAGATCGCCGTGGCGAAAATGCGCGTCGTCGACAGCGATCGCCGTCAGGCGCCGCCCCTCGTTGGCCAAATAATCGAGCAGGTGCGAGCCGTCGCCGCGGTCGGTCTCGACGGCGCAGCCACGGTTGTAGATTTCCACGGCGTGGGCCGCTTCGAGCGCGCGCCCGTCTGCGGGCGTCAGCTGCGACCAGGAGGGATGGGCGATCGCGACGAAGGCGCCAGCCGCTCGAGCGCGCGCCGCGAGTTTGGGACCGGTTTCGGCGGGGCTAGGCGCAGGAAAATCGAGCGGCAGGCCGGCGGCGAGAATGTGCCAGAGTTCGCCGACCCCAGTGCAAATCGCATGCAATTCGGCGCCGATCAGGGTGGTGAAATTGTTCGACCGCCAGCGCCGGGTGTCGGCGATCGGCCAGCCGAACGAAGCGAGAAAATGTTCGGAGAGCTGCAGGAAGTCGTAGCCGGCGCCTTTGTAAGCCTCGACGACCGCCTCCGGACTCATCGCGCCGTCGGACAGGTTCGAGTGCGCGTGCAAATTGCCGCGCCAGAATCGGCCGGGCGTCGAGAACGGGGGAATGCGCATGAGGGGCGATCGATCTTCCGCTTGGCGTCTCGTGGCCGTCGCAAGATTCGACGGCCGCGCCAGGATCGACGACGGATATGACAATCGCGCGTCGGCGGAACGGTTTGGCGGCGGCTTCGCCCCGCGCCGCCGAATTGGCCTCAGGCCGCCCGCTCGATCGCCATCGCGGTCGCTTCGCCGCCGCCGATGCACAGCGAGGCGACGCCGCGATCGACTCCGCGCGCCCACAAGGCCGCGAGCAGCGTCACGATTATGCGCGCGCCGGAAGCGCCGATGGGATGGCCGAGCGCGCAGGCGCCGCCGTTGACGTTGACCTTGTCCTCGGGAAGCGAAAGATCGCGCATCGCCGCCATCGCGACGACGGCGAAGGCCTCGTTGATTTCGAACAGATCGACTGAAGCCGCGCTCCAGCCGGTCTTGTCGAACAGCCTGCGCATCGCGCCAATCGGCGCGGTGGGGAAATTCCTGGGCTCGGCGGCGTAAGTGGCGTGCGCGACGACAACGGCCAGCGGCTTGATCCCGCGCCGCTCCGCTTCGCTTCGTCGCATCATCGCCAGCGCCGCCGCGCCGTCGGAGATCGAGCTGGAATTGGCGGCGGTGACCGTGCCGCCCTCGCGGAAGGCGGGGCGCAGCAAGGGAATTTTCTCCGGCCGCGCCTTGGGCGGCTGCTCGTCCTCGGAGACCGTCGTTTCGCCTTTGCCCGACTTGATCGCGACGGGCTCGATCTCCGGGGCGAAATCGCCCGCGCGCATCGCCCGCGTCGCGCGCTCGAGCGAGCGCAGCGCGAAAGCGTCCTGCGCCTCGCGGGTGAACTGATAATGCGCCGCGCAGTCCTCGGCGAAGGTTCCCATCAGGCGGCCCTTGTCGTAGGCGTCCTCCAGCCCGTCGAGGAACATGTGGTCGAGAACGCGGCCGTGGCCCATGCGATAGCCCGCGCGCGCGCGATCCAGGAGATACGGGGCGTTGCTCATGCTCTCCATGCCGCCGGCGACGACAATCTCAGCCGACCCCGCGCGCAATAGATCGTGGGCGAGCATCGCCGCCTTCATGCCCGAGCCGCACATCTTGTTGATCGTCGTCGCGCCGACCCCGATCGGCAGACCGGCGCCGAGCGCCGCCTGGCGCGCGGGGGCTTGGCCCAAGCCCGCCGGCAGAACGCAGCCCATCAGCGCCTCGCCGACGTCCTCGCCCTTCAGCCCAGCCCGCGCGAGCGCCGCGCGAATCGCCGTCGCGCCGAGCGTTGGCGCCGCGACGTCCTTCAAATCGCCGAGAAACCCGCCCATCGGCGTGCGCGCCGCGCCGACGATGACGATTGCGTCGCTGTTGGACATTTCTTTATCCCTTCCCCGTGAAGGCCTCGAACGCGATGGCGCGTTTCGGACGGACGTCTTCGAGCGACGGCCGCCCGCGCAGATTGCGCGGCCCGAGGCGATCGATCAAGCCGGCGCGTGCGAGGTTACGCCGCCAGCGACTCGATCAGCGACCGCGCTTGCGGCCAGGCGCCGAAGCCGGCGTCGGCATTGATGTGGCCCGCCGGTCCGAGGTCGACGAATTGGCTCCCCCAGGCGCGCGCAAAATGCTGCGAACGCGCGATCGAGCACATGGGATCGTTGGAGCTCGCCACGACGATGGATTTCCACGGCAAGCGCTTCGACGGGATCGGCGCCCATCCCGCCAGCCGGACCATCCATGGCGGCGGCATGCCGGGAAGCGCCGCCTCCATGTCGGGCGGGGCGACGAGCAGCGCGCCGACGACTTTCGAGGACGACGCCGCTCCGGAGGCCCAATGGACGATCGTCATCGCGCCCGCGCTGTGGCCGACGAGAATCGAAGGCGAGTCCAGATTTTGCACCGCGCGATCCAAGGCTTTGACCCATTGCCCGCGCATGGGCCGGCTCCAATTTTCCTGGATGACGCGAAGCGCCTTGTCGTGGGATTGCTCGAGCAGGGTCTGCCAGTGCTCCGGGCCGGAATTTCCATAGCCCGGCACGATGACCAAGGCGTGTTCGTCAATGCTCATTCCGTCGATCCGCGATTGGACTGCCAATTCTTGTTTTCACGATATCAGCCAAACTTCGCTTTCGATACGGCTGCGTCCGGCCGCTTGATCCATTGAGATCGGGCAGGCAATCTCCGTCTTGCGGTTGCTGAAGCCGCTGAGCCATCCGTCATTGCTTCGCTCCGCTCGCAATGCTGGGTGGACGGCCCCTGACGGCATCGACGTGCCAAGCTGGTCGTTGTTGCGATTCGCCAACCAGCGATAGGAGCCGCCCAGATGAACGCTATCACGATCGGTCTCGATTTGGCCAAGTCGGTTTTTCAAGTCCACGGCGAAGGCGCCAAGGGCGAGATCGTCTTTCAGAAAAAGCTTCGTCGCGCGCAGCTCGAAGCGTTCTTCAGCAAGCAGCCGCGCTGCACGGTTGGGTTGGAGGCTTGCGGCTCGGCGCATTATTGGGGCCGCGCCTTGCGCGCGCTCGGGCATGAGGTTCGCTTAATTCCGGCGGCCTATGTGAAGCCCTTTGTTCGGCGCAATAAAACCGACGCCCGCGATGCGGCGGCGATTTGCGCGGCGATGGGTCGCGCGGACATGCGTTACGTGGCAATCAAGAGCGTCGAGCAACAGGCGATGCGGGCGGTCGAGCGCGGACGCGAGCTTTTGATCAAGCAGCGGACTCAGCTTTCCAACTGCTTACGCGGTTTGCTCGCCGAGATGGGGATTATCGCGGCGCAAGGCCGGTTGGGCTTTGCCGAGTTGCGAGAGTTGGTTCGGGTAGGCGATGCGCGCGTGCCGGCGCCGCTGAGGGCGACGCTGGAAGCGCTGGGCCGGCAGATCGATAGTCTGGCCGGGGATATCGACGAGCTCGAGGCGCGGATACTGGCGGCGGCCAAGGAGAACCCGGACATGCGGCGTCTATGCGCGATCCCCGGCGTCGGCGCCATCACGGCGCACGCCATTGTCGCGGCGATCGGCGACGGAAAGCGTTTCGATTCGGCGCGCGATTTCGCCGCCTGGGCGGGACTGACGCCGCGCGAGAGTTCGAGCGGGGGTAAGACGACAAAGCTCGGCATCACCCGGCAAGGGGAGCGGCGGCTGCGCTCGCTGCTGGCGTTGGGCGCCAGCACGATCATGCGCGGCGCGCGCGCCAACACGGGCCGCGCCACCGAGTGGCAGCGCGCCATCCTCGCCCGTCGCCCGGTCAAGGTCGCCGTGCTGGCGCAGGCGGCCAAAACCGCCCGGATCGCCTGGGCTGTTTTGACTTCGGGCGAGGCCTATCGGCGGCCCGCGGCGCAAGCCAAGGCGGCGTGAGAAAAATGTAGAGCCAAGGCCAGACAACCCCTTTCCGGCCAGGCGGCGACGCAGGGTCGGAGACGAAGCAAGGAGCAAACGGTAGCGACGGCAAAAAGGTCAGGACCTGGGTTGGGACACTCCGAACCGTCATCGCGCCTCAAAAGCGCGCCGCAATGCAGGGAGCCCAATCCGCGAAACCCATCGGGGCCAGCGGTCATGAACCGCGTCAAAAGGCCGAATACATGACCGCTCCAGACTTCAAGCCGAAGCCGCTGAAAAATGCCTTGCAACGAGGGGGCCGTCCATACATGACGGCTCGTCGTTTCCCTTTTTTCGCCGACAAGCCCTAAGTCCGCCCCTTCCCCCCGGCCCCGCCATTGCTCCCCGCCGCGCGCCGCGCGTAATGTGCCGCGATGAAGCTCACAAAAGAAGAAATCGAGCGCTATTCGCGCCAGATCGTATTGCGCGGCGTCGGCGGGCCGGGGCAGGTCAAGCTCCGGGCGGCGCGGGCGTTGGCGATCGGCGCGGGCGGGCTCGGCTCGCCGGCGCTGCAATATCTCGCCGGCGCCGGCGTCGGCTGCATCGGAATCGTCGACGACGACGTGGTGGCGCTGTCCAATCTGCACCGCCAGGTGCTGCACGCGACCGCCGACGTCGGGCGGAGAAAAGTCGACAGCGCCGAGGAGGCGATCGCCCGCATCAATCCGCACGTCCGGGTCGAAAAGATCGCCCGGCGCCTCGACGTCGACAATGCGCGCGCGATCGTCGCGGACTACGATATCGTCCTCGACGGCTCCGACAATTTCGCCACTCGCTACGCCGTTTCCGACGCCTGCTTCTTCGAGCGCAAGCCCCTGGTGACGGCCGCGATCGGCGAATTTGACGGCACGCTGACGACGTTGAAGCCCTACGAGCGGGACGCCGAGGGCGCGCTCAATCCGACCTACCGCTGCCTCTTCCCCGAGGCGCCGCCGCCGGGAACGATTCCGGCCTGCGCGGAGGCGGGCGTGCTCGGCGCGCTTGCCGGCGTTCTCGGCTCGCTGATGGCGCTCGAAGCGATTCGCGAGATCGTCGGCGGCTTCGGCGAGGGCGATCGCGGCCTCGTGGGACGGCTGCTAATGATCGATACGCGCGCGATGCGCTTCGAGACGCTGACCTACGCCTGGGACGAGACCAACCCGCTCAGCGGGCGGCCGCGGGACGGCAAGACTTTCTTATCGTCGGCGCGCTAACGAGAAGGGGCCGATCCGGCGGGGCCGGGCGGCTCAGCGAGCGTTTCCCGCTCGCCCCAATCGGACGCCAAGGGATGATCGTCGGCCTCGCGTTCGTCTCGAACGCCCTCTTCAATTTCCTCGTCGCGCTGCTGGTGGCGAAGTTTCTCGGGCCCGCCGAATACGGGCGTTTCGCCATCGCCTGGGCGGGCGCGGTTCTCGTCAACACCGCGGGCTTCGATTGGCTGCGCCTGTCGGCGGTGCGGTTCTATTCGCAGCGCGTGCGCGTTGAGCGGCCGGCGGTGCGCGCCACGATCGACGGCTGCTTCGCCGCGCTCGCGAGCGTCGTCGCGCTCGGCGCGCTGACGCTCGCGCTCAGCGGCGTCGATCTGCCGCTCTCGCCGGGCCTCGTCGCGATGGCCGCGCTGACCGGCGTGGCGAGCGGCCTCTACGACTTGCGCACCGCGCTCGCCCGCGCGCGCTTCTTCGACCGTGCCTATATCGCGATTGTCGTCGTCAAGAACGGCCTCGGCCTGGTTCTGACAGTCGGCGGCGCGCTGCTGTTCGGTTCGGCGACGATCGCGCTCGCCGGCGCGTGTCTCAGCATCGGCGCGGCGATGGCGGCGACCTATCGCGATTTGCGCGATCCTGACGCGCGCTTGCGTCTGGCCGAGCCGGCGCTGGCCTGGACCTATTTCGGCTACGCCGCGCCGTTCATCGTCTCCTCCGTGCTGTTCCAGCTGATCCCGTTCGCCGGGCGCATCCTCGCGGGCGCGCTCTATGGTTACGACGAGGCGGGGCAATTCTCGCTCGCCAACGACATCGGCGTGCGCGTGCTGGCGGCGATCGCCTCGGCGCTGGACGTTTCCCTGTTTCAGTACGCGGTGCGCGCGGAGGAGAGGGACGGCGCGGAGGCCGCGCGCGCGCAATTGGCCGACAATATGGCGCTGGTCGTCGCCGTCATTCTGCCGGCCGCCGCGGGGCTCTGGCTGTGCCTGCCCAGTATCGAGGCGCTGATCGCGCCGCCGGCCTATCGCGGACCGTTTGCGGCTTATCTCGCGCCGATGCTGCCGGGGCTCGCCGCGTTCACGCTGATGATGTACGCGGTCGCGCCGATTTTTCAGATCGCCAAGCGCACCGCGCCGATGATCGTCGCGGCGCTCGCGGCGCTCGGCGCGCTGGCGACGCTGATCGCGCTTCTGCCGCGCGTCGGGGGCGGACATTGGCTCGCCCTCGCGCAGAGCGGCGCGCTCGTCGTCGGCCTCGGCGTCGCCCTTCTCTTCGCCTGGGCCGCGCGCCCGCGATGGCCGCGCGCGCGCGATCTCTTGGGCGCCTTGGCCGCGACCGGCGCGATGGCGCTCGCGCTGTGGCCGCTTAGCTCTCACGCGCCCGGCGTGACGCTGCTCGCCGCCCAAACGACGCTCGGCGCGGCGCTCTACGGCGCCCTGGCCTGGACCTTCGACATCGCGCGGCTGCGCGGACGCCTGAAGGCGATGTTCGGGCCGCGCGGCGCCGCAGCGGAGACGGGGCCGACCAAGAATTCCTGACGAATTTCCTTGGTCAATATTCCTTAATCATAGTTCGTTGCTTTCCGATAACCATCGCTCGAGACTTGCGACGCGTTCATGTTGTTTTCGCGTATGCTTACTCTCGTGCGGCGTCGCCGCGGCAGGAGTTTGTCATGCGGCGCGCTTCCCGCTTTCTCGTTCCCGCGTTCCTGAGCGTTTCGGCCCTCGCGGTCGGCGTCGCCGAGGCGTCGGCGGCGACCGCGAACAATCTCGTCATCCCCGGAATGGGCCCGCCGCCGGCGCCCCAGCCGACGAGCGGCGGATTGGGCGGCGGCTTCATCGAATTCATCCTGACGGGGCAGACCGGCGAATCGCGCCCGGCTCCGCAAGCCTCCGCTGCTCCCCCGCCGGCCGCCAACCAAGCCGTCGCCGCGCTGACGCCGCCCACGCCGGGGGAAGTCGAGGCGAGGCCCAGCGACGAGTTTCTGCGCCGCGAGGTCGATTATTCCGGCCCGGAGCAGCCCGGCACGATCGTCATCGACACGCCGAACAAGTTTCTGTTCCTGGTGTTGCCGCACGGCCGCGCGATCCGCTATGGCGTCGGCGTCGGCCGGCCAGGCTTCGAATGGTCCGGCGTCAAGACGATCACCCGCAAGGCCGAATGGCCGGGCTGGACGCCGCCGCCGCAAATGATGCTGCGCCGGCCGGACCTGCCGAGCCATATGGACGGCGGGCCGGAAAACCCGCTCGGGGCGCGCGCGCTCTATCTCGGTTCGTCGATGTTTCGCATCCACGGCACCAACGAGCCCTCGACGATCGGCCAGAACGTCTCCTCGGGCTGCATCCGCATGATGAACGAGGACGTGATCGACCTCTACGATCGCGTCCCCGTGGGCGCGAAAGTGATCGTGATGTAGGGGCGAACCGGCCGCTTCGGCAAATGCGAGGCGGCCGATTCTCCGTTCGGCGTCAGCTGTCGAAACCGCCGGCGTCCGAGCCGCCGTCGTCATAGCCGGCGTCCTGCGCGTCGTCCTGGTCCTGATCCATGTCCTGCAGCACGTCCTCGGCGTGCTGGCCGGCCGGATCGGGCGCGTTTTCGTAGAAATTGTTGATCGTCTCGCCGCCGCCGAACATTCCCGCGGAATGGCCGCCGAACAGGCCGCCTCGCCCGCCGATCAGGCTCTCCAGCGTATTGGCGAGCATCATCCCGCCGGCGACGCCCGCCGCCGTGGTCATCGCGTTGGCGAGGAAGCCGCCGCCGGCCGCAGGCGCGGGAGGCGCTCCCCAAGGGCCGGCCGGCGGCGGGGGAGCATAAGCGGGCTGACGAAGGCCGGCCGGGTCGGCTCCTGGCGCGCGCCGGTAGGCGCTCGCGTCATAGCCGGCGGCTGGGGCGGGGGTCGGCGAAGCGCCGCCGAACAGCGTCTTGCCGAGATTGCCGAGGAAGCTCGTCTCTTGCGGCGGCGCGGCGGCGGCGGCCCGCGATTCGAGTTCGGCGATGCGCTGCGCGGCCGCCTCCAGCGCATGCTGCTGCACGAGCGTGGTCTGCGCGAGAACATAGGGCGCGTAGGGCTGGGCGCGCACCGCTTCGGCGATGAAGGCTTCCGCCTCGGGGTCGCGGCCGCCCGCCGCGGTCGCGCGAACGCGCTCGAAGAGGTCCGCCAGTAATTGGCGTTCTTGGGGGGTCATGAAAATCTCCGTTTCGGGCCGATCGGCCCAGGTCCGGCATATGGGCGAGGAATGCGACCGATCCAAGATGGCGCGTCGACAAATCCTTGGCGGACCGAGACGCCCGGCGACTTTACTCGCCGGTCCTGATCGCGTAGTCCATACGCGCAATGAGCCCCGGTCCAGCCCATTGTCGCTGGCGCCGGGGTTTTGTTTTCATGGCGTTGAGAGGATCGAGCGGCGATGGCCAACGTGGTTGTTGTCGGCGCCCAATGGGGCGACGAGGGAAAAGGCAAGATCGTCGATTGGCTGTCGGTTTCGGCCGATGTCGTCGTCCGTTTCCAAGGCGGACACAACGCCGGTCACACGCTCGTCGTCGACAATCAGGTCTACAAGCTCGCGTTGCTGCCCTCGGGCATCGTGCGCCCGGGGAAACTGTCGGTCATCGGCAACGGCGTGGTGCTCGATCCCTATCATCTCGTCGACGAAATCGAGAAGATTCGCGTCCTGGGCGTCGAAGTGTCGCCAAAAAACCTCAAGATCGCCGAAAATGTTCCGCTCATTCTGTCGCTGCATCGTGAGCTCGACGCGTATCGCGAATCGGCGGAAATCGGCGGCGTGAAAATCGGAACCACCAAGCGCGGCATCGGCCCGGCCTACGAGGACAAGATCGGCCGGCGCGCGATCCGCCTGATGGATCTGGCCGAGCCGGAGTTTCTCGACGGCAAGATCGCGCGCCTGCTCGCCCATCACGATCCCCTGTGTCGCGGCATGGGCCTTGCGCCGCCGACCGCCCAGGCCATCAAGGACGAGCTCATCGCCGTCGCGCCTAAGGTGCTGCCGTATATGGCCCCGACTTTCGAACTGCTCGATCGCGAGCGGCGCGCCGGCAAGCGCATCCTGTTCGAGGGCGCGCAAGGCGCTCTGCTCGACATCGATCACGGCACCTATCCTTACGTGACCTCGTCCAACACCGTCGCGGCCAACGCCGCGACCGGCTCGGGTCTGGGGCCGCGCGCGATCGGCTACGTCTTAGGGATCGCCAAGGCCTATACGACCCGGGTCGGCGGCGGCCCCTTCCCCACCGAACTCGACGACGAGACCGGCCGCCTGATCGGCCAGCGCGGCAATGAATTCGGCACCAACACCGGGCGTCCGCGCCGCTGCGGCTGGTTCGACGCGGTGCTGACGCGCCAATGCGTCAAGACCTCCGGGATCGACGGCGTCGCGCTGACCAAGCTCGACATTCTCGACGGCTTCGAACAAATCAAGGTCGCTACGCATTATCGCCTCGACGGCAAGGAGATCGACTATCTCCCGGCCTCGCAAGCCGCTCAGGCGCGCATCGAACCCGTCTATGAAACGATCGAGGGCTGGCGGGGCGCGACCGTGGGCGCGCGGTCGTGGGCCGATCTGCCGGCGCAGGCGATCAAGTACGTGCGCCGCATCGAGGAACTCATCGGCGCGCCGGTCGCCTTGCTCTCGACGAGTCCGAAGCGGGAAGATACAATTCTTGTGCATGACCCGTTTCAAGATTAACCCAATGATGGCGCTCGGCGGCGCAGCGCGAGCGACCGGACTCGATCATGGCTGACTATTATTCCCTGCTTGCCAAAGCCGTTGCGAACTTGCCCAAGGCCAGTCCGGCGTCGGCGCGCAAGGCGATTTACGACCGGGCGCGCAAGGCGTTGCTGCGCCAACTGCGCTCGCTGGGACCAGCGTTGTCGGAAGCCGACATCGCGCGTGAGGAAGCGGCTCTCGAAGCCGCCGTCGCGCGGCTGGAGGCGCAATTCACGCCGGCGCCTTCCGCGCCGCCCGCCGCGCTCGCGAGCCGGCCCGCCGAAGCGCCCGCCCACGCGCCGCCGTTCGCCGCGACGGCCAAACCCAATGCGCCTGCGTCGCCGCCCGTCGCCTCGGCGACCGCGCCCGCGCATCCCCCGCTTGCGGCGGCGAGGGCGCCCGTCCATCCGCCGCTCCCGGCCGCGCCGGAGCCGCCGGCGCCGGTTCGTCCCGCCGCGACGCGCCCGGCTTTCCCGTCGGCGGCCGGCGCCGCCGTGAGGCCGTCGATCGGCGCCGAAGCGCCCGCGCGGCCAATTCCGGGTGCGCGGCCGGCTCCGCCGCCGCCGCGTTTTCCGCCCTCGCCGCTTGCCCATCGCGCGGACGCAGTTCACGAGCCGTCATCCGCGCCGCCGATCGTTGCCGCGAGCGACGAGGAGATCGACGTCGAGGGCCAGGCTCCGCGGATCGACGCGGCGTCAGGCGTCGATCGGGTCGCCTATGCGCCCGCCGCGGCGGACCACGAATTGATTCGGCCCAGCGCGCCGAGCCGATTTGACGCGCCGCGCGCCAATCCCTGGCCCTGGTTTTTTCTCGCCGTCGTCGTCGGCCTCGTCGTTTCCGTCGCCGTAGCGGCGTTCTTGCTGCGTCAGAAGCCGCAGGATCTCGCGATCAAGGAACCCGTCGAGGCGGGGGATTCCAAATCCGCGGCGAGCGCCGCCAAGATCGTCGAGCGGGTAGGCGGCGGCGCGACCGCCACGCCCGCGCCCGCTTCCCCGGCCGAGCCGACGCCGACGCCGACGCCAACGCCTGCCGGGCCGTCCGCCGCCGCGCCGGCGCCGGTCGCCAATTCGCCGGCGGCCGCGACGTCGGCGCAATCGGCGACGACGCAGGGCTTGCCGGTCTCCGCGCGCGCCGCGATGCTCGTCGCCGTCGCCTCCGACCAGCAAAAGCCGCCGGCGGTGAGCCTCGGTTCGGTCGTCTGGACCGCGATTCCGCCGATCGCCGGGCAGCCGGCGACGGTCGGCGTGAAGGCCGAGGCCGATATTCCCGATCTGAAGATGCACGCGATCATGACGATGCGGAAGAACAGCGACCCGAGCTTGCCCGCCTCGCATACGATCGATCTTCGCGTCACGTTCGGCGACGGCGCGGAAGTCAAAGGCATCAAGGACATGCGCGTGCCGTCGATGCGCCGCGACGATCCGCCGGCGCAGGATCCCTTGGCGGGCGTGCGCGTCAAGATCAGCGACAGCTATTTCCTGGTGGGCCTCAATCGCGCGGACGCCGACGTCGCGCGCAACACCGACCTGATCGCCAGCCGCGGCTGGTTCGACTTCCCGATGTTGCTCAACGACGATCGCATCGCCAAGCTGACCTTCGAAAAGGGCGCCGACGGGGAGCGTATCCTCTCCGCCGCGCTCGCTGCGTGGAAAGCGCCTTGAGCGCGCCGGCCGCTCGTAGCCCGGACGGATTTCCGCGGCGCCAATTCGCGCGCGCGCTCAACCCGGCAGGTTGAAGACCCGCGTCGAGACGAAATAGCCGCCCTCGACGATTCCGAAGGCGACCGGCGCGCCGAAGCACGCGGCGTAGGCGGGCCCTTCGCCGGGCGCGTCGGCGCCGCGCAGCAAGAGTTTTTGTCCGCGGCGCAGGATCGCGGCGCCATGCCGGTCGACGGCGAGGCGCGGCAGTTCCGCCAAGCCCGCTTCGACGGGAAGCAAGGCCGCCGCCCGCGCCTCGAGCGAGTCGCGCAGGCCCTCCAGCGCCACGGCGCGCTCGGCCAGGAACGGGCCGACGCGCGTTCGGCGCAGCAACACGATATGGCCGTGACAACCGAGCAGGCGCCCGAGGTCGCGGGCGAGCGCGCGCACATAGGCGCCCTTGCCGCACTCGGCCTCGAATCTGGCCTCGTCCGGGTCCGCCTCGACGAGTTCGAGCCGGTGGACGACGATTTTGCGCGCCGCGATCTCGAAGGTCTCGCCGCCGCGCGCCAGATCGTAGGCGCGCTCGCCGGCGATGCGAATCGCCGAAAAGGTCGGTGGAGTTTGGCTGATGAGGCCGACAAAGCGCGGCAGCGCCGCCTCGATCTCTTCACGCGTCGGGCGCCGGTCCGAGCGGGCGACGACCTTGCCCTCGGCGTCGTCGGTGTCGGTTTCCTCGCCCCACTTGACGGCGAATTGATAGGCCTTGGTTCCCTCCTGCACGATCGGGACGGTCTTGGTCGCCTCGCCGAAAGCCACCGGCAAAACGCCCGAAGCCAATGGGTCCAAGGTCCCGGCATGGCCGGCCTTTTTCGCGTTGAAGAGGTATTTGAGCTGCGCGACCGCCTGCGTCGAGGTGACGCCGACGGGCTTGTCGAGGTTGACCCAGCCGTTGACCTCGACGCGCGGCGAACGGCGCGGCTGCGCCTTGCGCGGTTTGGACGGCTCCGGCCCGCCTTCGGCGGGCGCTGCGTCGATTTCAGCCTCGTCGCTCAATTGCCCTCCTCGTCGTGGTCATGGCGCAGATCGCGCGCGACGCGCGGCGACTTCAAAAGCGCGTCGATTTCCGCCTGCGCAGAAAAACTGTCGTCGAGCGCGAAGCGCAAATCCGGCGCGAATTTGAGATTGACGCGCTGGGCGACCAGCGCGCGCAGCGCCTTCTTGTGCCCGTTGAGAGCTTCGACCGTCGCCTCGGCGTTTTTGCCGCCGAGCGGCATGACCGCGATGGTCGCGAGCTTCAGATCGGGCGACATCTTCACCGCCGGGATCGTCACCACCTGCCGGTTGAGCAAGGGATCGGCGATTTCGCCGCGCTGGAGAATTTCCGCCACGGCGTGACGGATCGTTTCGCCCACGCGCTCGAGACGATGCGACGGGCCGGCGTGTTTGGAATCGGAGCGAGGCATTTGCGGAGAGCCTGAGACACGGAGTTGAGGCGCCGAGGAGGCGAACGGGAGAAATGGACTTTCGACTTCAGCGGACCGACGCTTGGCGGTCCGCAAAATCGAAACGCGAGCCGGCTCGACAGCTTCGGCCGAGCCGCGCCCGCGCTGCGGCGGGAAAACCCGACCAGGCGCGGCCGGCCCGTCATCGCGCCGCCAAGCCCGCGCGAAGGCCGAGCGGCGCCGCGCATGTCGGACCGCCGCCCGGTCCGTCGCGCTCTAAAGCGTGCGACGGATCTCTTCGACGTTATAGCACTCGATGACGTCGCCGATACGCATGTCCTGATAATTCTCGAAGGCCATGCCGCATTCCTGGCCGGCCTGCACGACCGCGACTTCGTCCTTGAACCGCTTGAGCGTCGACAGCTTGCCTTCGTGGACGACCACGTTGTCGCGAATGAGGCGCACGTGCGCGCCGCGCTGCACCACGCCGTCGGTGACCCGGCAGCCCGCGACATTGCCGACTTTCGAGATCGAGAACACTTCCAGAATCTGCGCATTGCCGAGCATCGTCTCGCGCAGGGTCGGCGAAAGCAGGCCCGACATCGCCGCCTTCACGTCGTCCACGAGATTGTAGATGATGTTGTAGTAGCGGATTTCGATGCCCTGCTGGTCGGCTAGGTCGCGCGCTTCCTTGTGCGCGCGCACGTTGAAGCCGATGATGACCGCCTTCGAGGCTTCGGCGAGGGTGACGTCGGATTCGGTGACGCCGCCGACGCCGCCGTGGATGACGCGCGCGGCGACTTCCTCGTTGCCGAGTTTCTCGATCGCGGCGGTGATCGCCTCGACCGAGCCTTGCACGTCGCCCTTGACGACGATCGGCAGCTCCTTGCGGCCCGCCGTCTTGAGATTGCTCATCATGTCGCTGAGCGAGGTGCGCACCACGCCGCCGCGAACGGCGAGCTTCTCGCGCTTCTGGCGTTCGCGATATTCGGCGATTTCGCGCGCGCGCGCCTCGCTTTCGACGACCGCGACGCGGTCGCCGGCCTCCGGCGCGCCGGAGAAGCCGAGCACCTCGACCGGCGTCGAGGGCTTGGCTTCATTGACATTTTCGCCCTTGTCGTCGATCAGCGCGCGCACGCGGCCCCATTGCGAGCCGGCGACGACGAGCGCGCCGACGCGAAGCGTGCCGCGCTGCACCAACACGGTCGCGACCGGGCCGCGGCCGCGATCGAGGCGCGCCTCGACCACCGTGCCCTCGGCGTTGCGCTCGGGATCGGCCACGAGATCGAGAAGTTCGGCCTGCAGGGCGATCGCCTCGAGCAGCTTGTCGAGATTGATGTGTTTGGTGGCGGAGACCTCGACGGCCAACGTTTCGCCGCCGAAGGCTTCGACCTGAACGTCGTGCTGCAACAATTCCTGCATCACCCGCTGCGGGTTGGCGTCGGGCTTGTCGATCTTGTTGATCGCGACGATGATCGGCGCCTTGGCCGCCTTGGCGTGGCGGATGGCCTCGATCGTCTGCGGCATCACGCCGTCGTCGGCGGCCACGACCAGCACGACGATGTCCGTCACCTTGGCGCCGCGCGCGCGCATCGCCGTAAAGGCGGCGTGGCCGGGCGTGTCGATGAAGGTGATCTTGGCGCCGCCGGGGGCGGCGACCTGATAGGCGCCGATATGCTGGGTGATCCCGCCCGCTTCTCCGGCCACCACATTGGCGTGGCGGATCGCGTCGAGCAACGACGTCTTGCCGTGGTCGACATGGCCCATGATGGTGACGATTGGCGGGCGCGGCACAGGGGCGCCCTCCTCGTCGGGGCGGTCGAACAATCCCTCTTCGACGTCCAATTCGGCGACGCGCTTGACGGTGTGGCCCATTTCCTCGGCGATGAGCTGCGCCGTGTCCGCATCGAGCGTGTCGGTCAAGGTGACCATGCGGCCCTGGCGCATCAAGAGCTTGATGACGTCGACCGCCCGCTCGGACATGCGGTTCGCGAGTTCCTGGATGGTGATCGCCTCGGGAAGGACGATTTCGCGGGAAATCTTCTCCTTCGCCTCCTGGGCGCCGTGACCCTTTAGGCGCTGCGTGCGGCGGCGAAAGGCGGCGACAGAACGCGTGCGCTCCTCCTCGCCGGCGGTGGCGCTGGCGACCGTCAAGCGGCCGCGAGTGCGCTGGTCGGCGCCGCGCGCGGGGCGCGGCGTCGGCAGCATGACTTTCGCCGCGGGCGCGACGACCGTCGTCCGGCGAATGACGCGCTTGCCCTCTTCCTCCTCAGCGGGAAGGCCGGGACCGGCCGCTTTGGCGGCGCTCGGTGCGCCGGCCGGCGACGGGGCGGGGGCGGCGGCGACCGGTTTGCGGCCCAATGTCGTGGCCGGAATCGCGGACGGCTCGCCGCCGGCGAGGCGTCGGCGCGCTTCCTCCTCGGATTGTCGCTTGAAGCTGGCTTCCTGCGAGCGGCGCAGCTCTTCCTCGCGCTTACGCGCTTCGGCGGCTTCGCGTTCGGCTTTGTCGCGCGCTTCGCGCTCGCGGCGCGCTTCGGCCTCCGCTTCCTGGCGGCGACGGTCTTCTTCTTCTCGAGCGCGCGCATCGACGAGCGCCCTTGCGCGCGCCTCGCGCTGCTCTTCGGTCAGCGTGCGCAACACCACGCCGGTTTTCGGCGGCGCGATCGGCGCGGCGGTGGTCGGTCCGCGAGGGGCGAGAGCGGGAGAAGGCGCCTTGGGGCTCAGCGCGACGGGCGGCGCCTCGCGCGGCGGCGGCGCTTCGCCCGGTCCGAGGACGCGGCGCTTGACCTTCTCGACGACGACCGCCTTGCTGCGCCCGTGCGAAAAGCTCTGGCGCACGGTTCCCTGCTCGACGGGCCGCTTCAGGTGCAAAGTCGCCTTCGGCGACGGCGCCCCCAAAGTCTTGTCGCCGCTGTTGTTCGTTTCACTCATGCGTTGTTCCAATGGCCCCCAGCCTATCAATCGTTCATTCCGGCGTTTTGTCGGTCGCGCCGCTCGCGTCGATCAAGACCGCCGTCGGCGCCGGGCCGCTCGCCCGATATTGCGTCAAACGCTCCACCTTCGCGAGAAAGGCCGCGCTGGCCTCGCCCGCGTTGAGCGCTGCATGTATCACATTTGTCCTTCCCAATGCCAAATTCAATTGGCTCGACGAGAATAGATTTATTTTGCGGACCGCGTCGGCGGCTTCGCCGAAGCGCCCGCGCAGCAGACGCTCCAATTTCGCCGCCCCGTCCGGCGCCCCGTCGGCGGCGTGGATCAACCCGACGACCGCGCCCGCCTGGATCGCCGCCTCGACCTTGGCCGCGCCCGCCACCACGAGCCCGGCCTTGTTGACGATCGAGAGGAATTGCAGCGCGTCGCGTTCGAGCAGGCGATCGACTTCCTCGGCGAGTTGCGGCGCGGCGTTGACCTTGACGCGAAAACCGCGGGAAAAGGCCTGCTTCGCCGCCGCTTGGCGCACCGTGGCGAAGTCGAGCCGCGTCCAGACGCCGCGTCCCGGCAGCTTGCGCCGGATATCCGGCACGACGTCGCCGGCGCCGGACAGGGCGAAGCGCAACATCGCCTCGGGCGGCCCCTTCTGGCCGGAGACCACACAGGTGCGCTCCGATCCGCCGTCGTCTTTCGTCTCGCCTTTGCGCAACCGAAGTTTCTCCCGGCCTATTCGCCGTGCGCTCCGGCCGCGTCGTCCGCTTCGGCGACGGGCGTCGGGGCGGGTTCCTCGACCCAGCCTGCGCGCACGCGCGCGGCCATGATCATCGCGTCCGCCTGCTCGCGCGAGACGTCGAATTCACCGAGATAGCCGGCGAATTTCTTCTCGCCGCCCTCGCCGCGCTCCGTCCAGCCGATGAGATCGTCGGTCGCGCAGCCCGCGAGGTCCTCGACGGTCTTGACGCCGTTCTGCCCGAGTTTGACCAGCATCGGGGTCGTCAGGCCGTCGATCGACTTGAGATCGTCGGAAACGCCGAGCGCCTTGCGCGCTTCGTCGTGTTCGGCCTCCACGCGCGCCAGATGCCCTTGCGCGCGCGCCTGGATCTCCTCGGCGGTCTCGGCGTCGAAGCCCTCGATCGAGGCCAGTTCGCGCAAATCGACATAGGCGATTTCCTCGACCGTGCGGAAACCTTCGGAGGCGAGCAACTGCGCCACGGTCTCGTCGACGTCGAGGGCGTTCATGAACGCGCTGGTGCGCTCGACGAATTCCTTTTGCCGCCGCTCGGATTCCTCGGCCTCGGTGAGGATGTCGATGTCCCAGCCCGTCAGTTGCGAGGCCAGCCGCACGTTCTGCCCGCGCCGCCCGATGGCGAGCGAAAGCTGATCGTCGGGCACGACGACTTCGATGCGCGTGGAGTCCTCGTCGAGCACGACCTTCATCACCTCGGCCGGCTGCAGCGCGTTCACGACGAAGGTCGCCGCATCCGCCGACCAGGGGATGATGTCGATCTTCTCGCCCTGCAATTCGTTGACGACCGCCTGCACGCGCGAACCGCGCATGCCCACGCAGGCGCCGACCGGATCGATCGAGGAATCGTTGGAGACGACGGCGATCTTGGCGCGCGAACCGGGATCGCGCGCCACGGACTTCACCTCGACGATGCCGTCGTAGATTTCCGGCACTTCCTGCGCGAACAGCTTGGCGGTGAATTGCGGATGCGTGCGCGAAAGGAAGATCTGCGGCCCGCGCGCCTCGCGACGCACGTCGTAGACAAAGGCGCGGATGCGATCGCCGGGACGGAACATTTCGCGCGGGATCAATTCGTCGCGGCGCACCACCGCCTCGCCGGCCCCGGCGCCGCCGAGGTCGACGACGACGTTGCCGTATTCGACGCGCTTGACCTGGCCGTTGATGATTTCGCCGATGCGGTCCTTGTAGACTTCATATTGCTTGTCGCGCTCGGCCTCGCGAATCTTCTGCACCAGCACCTGCTTGGACGCCTGGGCGGGAATGCGGCCGTAGTCGAACGGGGGCAGCGATTCGGCGATCCAGTCGCCGATCTGCGCCGACGGGTTCTTCTTGTGCGCATCCGCGAGCGTGATCTGCGTCGCCTCGTTGTCGATCTGGTCCACGACCAGAAGGAGGCGGGAGAAGCGGATTTCGCCGGTCTTGGGGTTGATCTCGGCGCGCACCTCCGTCTCCTGGCCGTAGCGCGAGCGCGCGGCCTTCTGCATCGCGTCCTCCATCGAGGCGAGCACGATCGATCGATCGATCGATTTCTCGCGCGCGACGGCGTCGACAATCTGCAAGAGTTCGAGTTTGTTGGCGCTGACGGCCATCGTCTTCTCCTTCAATCTGGCTCGCGACGCGTTTCTCGCGCCGGAGTCGCAGGGTTCTCTCAAGTCTTTTCGTTCGGCCTCTTCGGCGCGGTCTTCGACCGGCGCGCCTTCGGCGAAGCGCCGCCGGGCACCGTCTTAGCCTGCTTCTGCGCGGCTTTTTCCCGTCTCAGCGTCGCGCGGATCAAGTCCTCGGTGAGCATCAGGCGCGCCTCGGCCATGTCTTGGATGGCGAGATCGACGCTCGATTCGGCGCCGCTCTCTTCGCCGGCTAAGCGAAGACGCGCGCACGGCCGCGCTTCGGCCGACGCGACCGATTCGATCCGTCCGCGGAAGCGCTTGCGCCCGTTGACGGGGATCGCCATCTCGATGCGCGCTTCGCAGCCGATCGCGCGGCGAAAATCCGTTTCGCGCACCAGCGGCCGGTCGATGCCGGGCGAGGAGATTTCGAGCCGGTAGGCCTGGCTCATCGGCTCCTCAAGGTCGAACACCGGCGACAACGCGTCGCTCGCGCGCTCGCAGTCGTCGATCGTCATGGTCCCGTCCGGGCGCTCGGCCATGATCTGCACCGTCGCGCCCTGGGCGGCGGAAACCTTCACGCGAACGACGCGCAATCCGAGGTCGCGCAGCACCGGCTCGGCGATGCGCGCGATTCGCCGCGCGAGGCCGTTGTCGTCGATGAGGCGCGGCTCGTCGAGCCCTTCGTCGGGCGCGGGCGCGTTATGCGGAAGAGACGTCCCGTCCATGAACCCTTGCGGCAATAAAAAAGAGCGGGTCCCGTCCGGGGCCCACTCTCAAAAACTCTCCTTACCGTCGCCGATTAGGAGCTATGAGATTGCTTACTGGCGTCTATATAGGTCAAGCGCCGCGCCAATGCAATAGAAAAGGCTGCAGGCGGCCGCCAGCGACCGCTCGCGGCGGCGTCCGCCTCGCCTTGAGGACGCCCCGCTCGCATGGTCCTGCTGAAGGTCCGCGCTCACGCCGTCGGCAGTTTGTAGTCCTTGAAGGTCTCGCGCAGCTTCAGCTTGTTGATCTTGCCGGTCGCGGTGTGCGGGATTTCCTTCACCAGCTGCATGTCGTCGGGCATCCACCATTTGGCGACGCGGCCCTGCAGGAAACCGAGAACCTCGTCGGCTTTCGGCGTCTTGCCGTCCTTGGGCACGACGATGAGCAGCGGCCGCTCGTCCCATTTGGGATGGGCGACGCCGATCACCGCCGCTTCGGCGACGTCGGGGTGTCCGACGGCGATATTCTCGATGTCGATCGAGGAAATCCACTCGCCGCCCGACTTGATCACGTCCTTGGCGCGGTCGGTGATCTGCATGTAGCCGTTGGGGTCGATGGTGGCGACGTCGCCGGTGTCGAAGAAGCCGTCCTCGTCGAGAACCTGACCGCCCGCGCCCTTGAAATAAGACTGCACGACGGCGAATCCGGCGACTTTCAGGCGGCCGAAGCGCTTGCCGTCCCACGCCAATTCGCGGTTTTGGTCGTCGACGATCTTCATTTCGACGCCGAACGGCGCCCAGCCTTGCTTGGCCTTGAGCGCCAGCAGTTGGTCGCGCGGCAGATCGGCGCATTGCGGCTTGATCGAACCGGTCGAGCCGATCGGGCTCATCTCGGTCATCCCCCAGGCATGACGGACCTCGACGCCGTAGTCGTCCTCGAACGCCTTGATCATCGCTGGCGGACAGGCCGAGCCGCCGATCAGCACCTTCTTCAACGTGGTCAGCCGCTTGTCTTCCTTTTGCATATAGCTCAGCAGCATCAGCCAGACGGTCGGCACCGCGGCCGTGATCGTCACCTTTTCCGTTTCGAGCAGTTCGTAGACCGAGGCGCCGTCGAGCCGCGCGCCCGGCATGACCATGCGCGCGCCCCGCATCGGGCAGGAGAAGGCGAGCGACCAGGAATTGGCGTGGAACATCGGCACGATCGGCAGAACCGTATCCGCCGGACTTATGGGCACGCAATCGGCGCCGGTGCAGCCGAGCGAATGCAGGAGATTGGAGCGGTGCGAATAAAGCACGCCCTTGGGGTGGCCGGTCGTGCCCGAAGTGTAGCAAAGCCCCGCCGCCGTGCGCTCCTCGAATTCCGCCCAACGGAAGTCGCCGTCGGCTTCGGCGAGCCAGTCCTCATAGGCGACGGCGCCTTTGAGCTTGGTGGCGGGCATGTGCGCCGCGTCGGTGAGCACGACATAACGCTCGACCGTCGGCAGCTTGTCGGCGATAGCCTCCAGCAGGGGCACGAACGTCAAATCGACCATGGCGACGCGATCCTCGGCGTCGTTCATGATCCACGCGATCTGTTCGGGGAAGAGACGCGGATTGACCGTATGGTAAACGGCCCCGATTCCGGTGATGCCGTACCACGCTTCGAGATGGCGGCTGCCGTTCCAGGCGAGCGTCGCGACCCGGTCGCCCGGCTTGACGCCATCGCGCGCCAGGCGCTGCGCGACCTTGAGCGAGCGGGCGCGAATCTCGCGATAGGTCGTGCGATGCATCGGGCCTTCGATCGTGCGCGAAACAACTTCCTGGCCCGGATGTTGGATGGCGGCGAAATCGATGATCTTGTGGATCAACAGCGGCCATTCCTGCATCAGCCCTAGCATCGCTTTCCTCCGCTTTTTCCAAGCGCCTCGAACATCGAGGCGGGAGATATCCCCATTTTTCCACGGCGATAGCATGGCGCCCGACGCGCCGCTAGGCAAGCCGAACCCTTGCGAAATTGCCGGCGCGTTCGCGCGCCTATAGGGTGGCGCCGCGGAGCGCCCGAAGCGGCGCGGGAGAGGACGAACGATGCTCAAACAGGAGAGTGAGGACCGCGCGGTCCGCGTTTGGTTCCGCTTTCTACGCCTGGAGAGCCGGCTGCAACTCGCGGTCGCCGAGCGGCTGCGGGAAATCGGGCTTTCGGTTCCCCAATGCGACGTCGTGACGACGCTGACCGAGGCGGAAGGAATCAGTCAGCAAGAGCTCGCCAAGCGCCTCTATGTGACCAAAGGCAACATTTCGGGCCTGCTGGACCGGCTCGAGGCCGCCGGACTCGTCGAGCGCCGCTCGACCGCCGCGGACCGGCGCCAATACGCGATCTATCTGACGGCGCCGGGGCGCGAGGCGGCGAAAAAGGCCATCGCCGTCCAGCACGCGCTGATCGCGGCGACGCTGGGCGAATTGCCGCCCGAAAATCTCGCCGCTTTCGAGGAGTTGCTGATCGCCACGCGCGATCTCGTGCGCGCCTATAGCGAGCGCGCCCGCCCGAGCGTCGGCAAGCGCCCGAAGTCCACCGCCCGCGCGCGCCTGGCCGGGCGCGGCGCGGGCGGCGGTTACTAGCGAAACAACGCCATGGCGTTGGCGATCGTCTGCAGAACGCCCCAGGCGAGGGGAATGCCGACGAAGCCCCAGGCGAGGGCGACTTTCAGTTTCATCGAGGCGGATGTGTTGGCGTTGGCCATGGTCGTTCTCCTCAAGCTCCCGACGGATCGCCGGCGGCGGCGACAACCGCCTGCGCCTCTTCGGCTTCGTGTTCGGGGTGCATGTGAAAGCGGTGATGGACCGCCTTGACGAACAGGTTGCAGAAGAAGCCCACCACGAGCAGTCCGGCCATGATGTACATCGTCGTATTATAGGCTTGCGCCTTCGGCACGCCGTTGTCGATTTGATATTGGCGGATGTAGTTGACCAGCACCGGACCGAAGACGCCCGCCATCGACCAGGCGGTGATCAGCATGCCGTGAATGGCGCCGACGTAGCGCGTGCCGAACATGTCCCTGAGATAGGCCGGGACCGTCGAGAAACCGCCGCCGTACATCGAAAGAATCACGACGAAGCACAGCACGAACAGCGTCACGCTGCCGACCGATCCGGTCGAGGGCACGAGCGCATAGAGCACGGGTCCGAGCACGAAGAAGCAGAAATAGGTGTTCTTGCGGCCGATATAGTCGGAAATCGAAGCCCAGAAGAAACGCCCCCCCATGTTGAAGAGACTGAGCAGTCCGACGAAGCCCGCCGCGGCGACCGGAGTGACCCGGCCCGGGAACATCTCCTGGCTCATCGCCGAAGCCTGGCCGAGCACGCCGATGCCGGCGGTGACGTTCAGGCAGAGAACGCCCCAGATCAGCCAGAACTGCGGCGTCTTCAGCGCGTCATAGACATAAACGTCATTCTTGGTGATCAGCTTTTGCGCGACCACGGGCGGCGTGTAGCCCTCCGGCTTCCAGTTGGCGGGGGGCACGCGCACGATCGCGGCGCCGACCCACATGAAGCAGAGATAGACAGCGCCCATGACGATGAAGGTTTCCGCGACCCCGATATGCGTGGGCGTCGAAAACCTCTGCATGAGCCAGACCGAAAGGGGCGAGGCGATGAAGGCGCCGCCGCCGAAGCCCATGATCGCCATGCCGGTGGCCATGCCCGGACGATCCGGGAACCATTTGATCAGGGTAGAGACCGGCGAGATATAGCCGAGCCCGAGCCCGACGCCGCCGAGCACGCCGTAGCCGAGATAGATGATCCACAGCGCGTGCAGATAGACGCCGATTGCGCCAAAGAAGAAGCCGCCGGCCCAGCAAAGGCCCGAGGCGAACATCGCGCGCCGCGGGCCGCCGTCCTCGACCCAGCGCCCGAACACCGCCGCCGACGCGCCGAGGAAAAAGATCGCGATCGAGAAGATCCAGCCGAGATCGGTCAGCTTCCAGTCGTCCGGCGCGGCGTGATCGATGCCGATCAGCTTGCTCATCGGCAGGTTGAAGACGCTGAACGCATAGGCTTGGCCGATGCACAAATGGATGCACAGCGCGGCGGGCGGAACCATCCATCGGCTGAAGCCGGGCTCCGCGACGGTGTGCGCGCGATCGAGGAAGCTGAAAAATCCCGCCGGCTTTGCGGCGCTGGCGCTCGTCATCGCGTTCCCTCCCGTTGGAAATTGTGTTCGCCGGCGTCTTGGCCGCTGGCGGGCAAATCGAATATCGGCAATTCGCGCGCTCGCGCGCGCCATGCGGCAACCTCAGGCATCGACGTCGTTTCCTCTCCCAAATGCTCGGCGCGTCGCGATCCTAGCGGCCGCCGTCTCTCGAACGCCGGTTGAGCCGGCCCCGTCTCTTTTCAGCGCCGCCACGGCGCCGGCCGCGACCGCATTAAGGCCGGCGTGGCCCAAATCAGCGTAAGCGATTATTTCTCGAATCATTTTTGGCGTCCAGTAGAGCTTGAGATGCGTCGCCGCGCTGGCGGCCGCCTCGCGCTCCGGCATCGCGGCGAAAGCGGCCCCGATCTGGTTGGCCATGCGCGCGAGCTTGTCGATTTTCGTCCCGCTCACGCCGCCAGCCCTCCGCTCGCATCGTCCGCCGCGATGGTGAAGATCGTCGCTTGATCCGTGCGGGCGATCGCGATCAGCGTGAGGCCGCACGCGCGGGCGCGCTCGAGCGCGAGCGAGGTCGGCGCCGAAACCGACACGAGCGTCGATGCGCCGAACGCCGCCGCCTTGACCACCATCTCGAACGAGCAGCGGCTGGTGAGGACGATGAAGCCGCTTGACGGATCGACCGAGGCCAGCGCGAGCGCGCCGATCAGTTTATCGAGCGCATTATGGCGTCCGACATCCTCGCGCGCCAGGAGAATGGCGCCGGAACGGTCGCTCCAGGCCGCGCCGTGCACGGCGCGCGTCTGCGCGTTGAGGAGCTGAGCGCGCTCGAGGCCCTGCAGCGCGGCGTGGATCGCCGCCGGCGCGATCGGCGCGCCCGCGTGGACGGGCCGGCCGGGCCTGGGCAGATGCGCGAGGTCCTCGAGGCCGCAAAGGCCGCATCCCGTGCGGCCGGACATCGCCCGCGAGCGGGCGAGATGCGCGCTTAGGCGCTCGCCCGACAGCGCGATGTCGAGGCGCAGGCCCTCGCTGGCGGCCTCGACCTCGACATCGCGGATTTCGTCGACCCGCTCGACGATCCCTTCCGTGAGCGCGAAGCCGACGGCGAAATCCCTGAGATCGCGCGGCGTCGCCATCATCACGGCGAAAGGCGCGCCGCCGAACGCCAGTTCGATGGGCGTCTCGACCGGGATCGCGCGGGCGCGCACCGGCCCGCAGGCGCCCCGGTCGTAGTCGAAGGTTTGCGCCGGCGCGAAAACCGCGCTCGGCTGTTCATTCGGCGGCATGAACTTCAGCCCCGGCGATGCGGCGCCGCGCGACGCCCTCCTCGCGATCGAGTTCCTGCCAGTCGGAGTAATGGTTGGTGCGCCGCACCTGCACGGCCGTCACCTTGTATTCCGGACAATTGGTCGCCCAGTCCGAATTCTCCGTCGTCACCACGTTGGCGCCGGTGTTGGGGTGATGGAACGTCGTGTAGACGACGCCGGGCTGCATGCGCTCGGAGATTTTCGCATGCAGGGAAACCTCGCCGACGCGGCTCTGCAAAGAGACGAGATCGCCGTCGCGGACGCCGCGGCTTTCCGCGTCGAAGGGGTGAATCTCCAGGACATCCTCCTCGTGCCACAGGCTGTTGGCGGTGCGCCGGGTCTGCGCGCCGACGTTATATTGCGACAGGATGCGCCCCGTCGTCAGCAGCAGCGGGAACCGCGGGCCCGTGCGCTCGTCGGTGGCGACATATTCGGTCAGCATGAACTGGCCCTTGCCGCGCACGAAGCGCTCGACGTGCATGATCGGCGTCCCCGTCGGCGCGGCGTCATTGCACGGCCACTGAATCGAGCCGAGCTCCTCGAGCCGGGCATAGGAGACGCCCTTGAAGGTCGGCGTCGCCTTAGCGATCTCGTCCATGATTTCGCTGGGATGCGAATAGTTCAATTCCACGCCCAGCGCTTCTGCGAAGGCGATCGTCGCCTCCCAGTCGGCTTTGCCGGCGAGCGGCGCCATCGCCTTGCGCACGCGGCTGATGCGGCGCTCGGCGTTTGTGAACGTGCCGTCCTTTTCGAGGAACGAGGCGCCGGGGAAGAACACATGCGCGTAACGCGCGGTCTCGTTGAGGAAGAGGTCCTGCACGATCACGCATTCCATCGCCTCGAGCCCGGCCGCGATGTGGCGCGTGTCGGGATCGGATTGGGCGATGTCCTCGCCCTGGACATAGAGCCCCTTGAACGATCCCTCGACCGCTTCGTCCATCATGTTGGGAATGCGCAGGCCCGGTTCCTTGGAGAGCTCGACCCCCCACAGGCGCTCGAACACTTCCCGCGTCGCATCGTCCGAAACGTGGCGATAGCCCGAGAATTCGTGCGGGAACGAGCCCATGTCGCACGAGCCCTGCACGTTGTTTTGGCCGCGCAACGGGTTCACGCCGGCGCCTTCGCGACCGATATTGCCGGTCGCCATCGCGAGATTGGCCATCGCCATCACGGTCGTTGAGCCCTGGGAATGCTCGGTGACGCCGAGGCCGTAATAGATCGCCGCGTTGCCGCCCTTCGCATAGAGCCTTGCGGCGGCGCGCAACTCGGCGGCCGGCACGCCGGTCACCGCTTCCGTCGCCTCGGGCGAATGGCGATCCTCGGCGATGAAGCGCGCCCAGGATTCGAAATTGGCGGCGTCGCAACGCTCCCGCACGAAGGCCTCGTCGACGAGGCCCTCGGCGACGACGACGTGCGCGAGCGCGTTGACGACGGCGACGTTCGTGCCGGGCCGCAAAGCGAGGTGATGCTCGGCGCGCACGTGCGGGCTCTCGACGAGGTCGATGCGGCGCGGATCGACGACGATCAGTTTGGCGCCCGCCCGCAGGCGCTTCTTCATGCGCGAGGCGAAGACGGGATGCGCGTCGGTCGGATTGGCGCCGATCACCAGGATCACGTCGGCCTTTTCCACCGACTTGAAGTCCTGCGTGCCGGCCGAGGTGCCGAAGGTCTTGGAGAGGCCATAGCCGGTCGGCGAATGGCAGACGCGCGCGCAGGTGTCGACGTTGTTGTTGCCGAAGCCGGCGCGCACCAGCTTCTGCATGACGAACACTTCCTCGTTGGTGCAGCGCGAGGAGGTGATGGCGCCGATCGAGTCGCGCCCGTATTTCGCCTGGATGCGCTTGAATTCGCTCGCCGCGTAGCGAACCGCCTCGTCCCACGTGACCTCGCGCCAGGGATCGTCGATCGAAGCGCGGATCATCGGCTTGACGATGCGATCCTTGTGCGTGGCATAGCCGTAGGCGAAGCGGCCCTTGACGCAGGAATGGCCCTCGTTGGCCTTGCCCGCCTTGTAGGGGACCATGCGCACGACCTCTTCGCCTTTCAGCTCCGCCTTGAAGGCGCAGCCGACGCCGCAATAGGCGCAGGTGGTGACGACCGAGCGCTCGGGCTTGCCCGAAGCGACGACGCTCTTCTCGTTGAGCGTCGCGGTCGGGCAGGCCTGCACGCAGGCGCCGCAAGAGACGCACTCCGAGGAGAAGAAATCGCCGCCGCCGGGCGAGACTTTCGAATCGAACCCGCGGCCGAGAATCGTCAGCGCGAACGTGCCCTGCACCTCCTCGCAGGCGCGCACGCAGCGCGAGCAGACGATGCACTTCGAGGATTCGAAGTCGAAATAGGGGTTGGAGGAATCGGTCGGCGCGTTCAGATGGCTTTCGCCGTCGTAGCCGTAGCGCACGTCGCGTAAGCCCACGACGCCCGCCTGCGTCTGCAATTCGCAATCGCCGTTGGCGCTGCAGGTCAGACAATCCAGCGGATGGTCGGAGATATAGAGCTCCATCACGCCGCGCCTGAGCTTGGCGAGCCGCGGCGTCTGGGTGTGCACGACCATGCCGGCTTCGGCGGGCGTGGTGCAGGAGGCGGGGGTTCCCTTGCGGCCTTCGATTTCGACCAGACACAGCCGGCACGAGCCGAAGGCCTCCAGGCTGTCGGTAGCGCAGAGCCTGGGGACCGGCGAATCGATGAGCGCCGCAGCGGCCATCACCGAGGTTCCCTTGGGAACGCTGACCTGCCGGCCGTCGATGGTCAGGGTCACGCTCGCATCGCCGGCCCGGATCGGCGTGCCTGAATCGAATTCTTGCAACAGCGCCATGAGAGCCTCCTATTCGGCCGCGGCTCGCGCGGGATCTCTCGCGAAATCCTCGCCGAAATGATCGAGCGCGCTCAGCACGGGAAGCGGCGTCAGGCCGCCGAGCGCGCATAGCGACCCGTCCGTCAGCACCTCACAAAGATCGCGCAGAAGTTGGATGTTTTGTGGGCGGTCCCGGCCCGCGAGGATTTTGTCGACCGTCTCGACGCCGCGCGTCGAACCGATGCGGCACGGCGTGCACTTGCCGCAGCTCTCCGCGGCGCAAAAGGAAAAGGCGAAGCGCGCCTGCCGCGCCATGTCGACGGTGTCGTCGAAGACGACGATACCGCCATGCCCTAGCATGCCCTTGGCCGCGAGCATCGCCTCGTAGTCCAGCCGCGTGTCGATGAGGCTGGGGGAAAATAGGCGCCCAGGGGGCCGCCAACCTGCACCGCGCGCACGGGGCGGCCCGACCGCGTTCCGCCGCCGAAATCCTCGACCAACTGACGGATAGAGGCGCCGAAGGCGAGCTCGACGAGGCCGCCGCGCTTGATATTGCCGGCCAGTTGGAACGGCTGCGAGCCGCGCGAGCGCCCGACGCCGTATTCGGCGTAGGCCTTGCCGCCATGAGCGAGGATCCAAGGCGTCGAGGCGAAGCTCAACACGTTGTTGATGATGGTCGGCTTGCCGAACAGCCCGCGAATCGCCGGCAGCGGCGGCTTGGCGCGCACCTGGCCGCGCCTGCCTTCCAGGCTCTCCAGCAGCGACGTCTCCTCGCCGCAGATATAGGCGCCCGCGCCGAGCCGCGCTTCGATGTCGAAGGCCCGGCCCGGACCCAGGGCGTTCCGCCCCAACAGCCCGGCGGCGCGCGCGCGCTCGAGGGCGGCCGAAAACCTCGCGAAGGCGTGCGGATATTCGGAGCGGATATAGACGTAGCCGCGGGTCGCGCCGACGGCGAGCGCGGCGATCGCCATGCCCTCGATCAGCAGGAACGGATCGCCCTCCAGCAGCATGCGGTCGGCGAACGTGCCGCTGTCGCCTTCGTCGGCGTTGCAAACGACGTATTTCTGGTCGGCCGCAGCGCCGGCGACCGTGCCCCACTTGATTCCCGTGGGAAAGCCGGCGCCGCCGCGCCCGCGCAAGCCCGAAGCGACGACTTCCTCGATCGTGCGCTCGGGCCCCAGCGCGATCGCTTGGGCGAGCCCCGCCAGGCCGCCGTGCCGGCGATAATCCTCGAGCGAGAGAGGATCGACGACGCCGCAACGCGCAAAAATCAGCCGCTGCTGGTTTTTGAGATAGGGGATCTCGTCGACGAGCCCGAGCGCCTTGGGGTGCGCGCCGGCGGCGAGAAACCCCGCGTCGAACAGCGAGGGCGCGTCGCCGGGAACAATCGGACCATAGGCGAAACGGCCCTTGTGGGTATCCACCTCGATCATCGGCTCCAGCCAGAAGAGGCCGCGCGAGCCGGTGCGCACGCGCTCGACCTCGATCCCGCGCGCCCGCGCCTCCTCGGCGATGGCGTGCGCCACCCTGTCGGCGCCGACGGAAAGGGCGGCCGAATCGGCGGGAATGTAGACGCGCGCGCTCATGGCCGCCCGGTTCATGGCCGCTTCTCGCCGGTTCGCGCGACGATTTCGTCGATGGCGGCGCGATCGAGCCGGCCGATCGGCTCGCCGTCGAGCAGCGCCGCGGGCGAAAGCGCGCAATTTCCCAGGCAATAGACGGTCTCGACGCCGAGCGGCGCGTCGGCGTCGGCGCGGTCGACCTCGAGGCCGTGGGCGTGGCTGAGATGGGCGACCAGATCCTCGCAGCCGAGCGCCTGGCAGGACTCGGCGCGGCAAAGCTTGAGCACCGCGCCGTCCACCGGCGTCCGGCGGAAATCGTGGTAGAAGCTCACGACGCCATGGACTTCGGCCTTGGAGACATTGAGCGCCTCGGCGATCGCGGGGATCGCGGAATCGTCGATATAGCCGAAGCGTTCCTGCAACGCGTGCAGGATCGGCAGGACGGCGCCGGGCTCGGCGCTCTTCGCTGTGATCAAAACGCGCGCCTGGGCGTCGTCCCAAGGCGTCCTGCCCGTCATCTCGGACCCTCCCGACAGTACGGGCGGCGTCTCTTCGCGCCCGCCCCGTCCCAAAAGTATCAACTCTTCCATTTAAGAATCTCTCAGCGCGCGAAGCGATGCAAATCGAATGTTCGCACCGGTCGATAGAAGAAATCTATCAAACGGCCTCCATCTTGACCGGCGCGACGATGAGGGCGCCGATGTCGGCGGGCTGCTCCATGGCGAAAAGATTGCGCGCGAGCGGAGCGGGAGGGTCGCGGTCGGCCATGATCAGGCCGATGGTGCGGCGCGCGGTCGGCTCGACGAGTTCGACGGCGCGCGTATTGCGGGGAATGCCGAAGAACTGCAGCAATTGCCGCGGCACGATCGACGACCATCGGCCGGAGCTGGCGTGCGAGACGAGATTGAAGATCGAGTTGGTTTCGACCGAGGGCTTGGGCGTCTCGCCGACCGAGCGGAACACGCCGTCGACGATGCGGCGGTTCTGCATGTCGGGCGTCAGCAGGCACAGCGGCGCCGCGGCGGCCTCTTTCCAAGTGATCGTTCGCCGGTCGGCGTAGCGGCCCGAGGCGGGGGTCAGAAAGACATATTCTTCCTGATAGATAGGCTTGGCCTTCACCCGCTCCAGCGGCTCGTTGTCGAGATAGGTGAGGCCGACGTCGAGCTCGAAATCCTCGATGCCGCGCTGAATCTCCTGCGAGGTCAGCGACAGCACGGTGACGGTGACTTGGGGAAAGCGCGCGGTGAAGGGCGCGGTGAGCTGCGAGACGATCGGCAGCGCGGTCGGGATGGCGCCGAGGCGCAGCCGGCCGGAAAGGCCTTTGTCCAGCTCTTCGATGTCTCTTCGCATGACCTCGGCTTCGGCGAGGATGCGATGGGCGTGCTCCAGCGCGAGCCGGCCCTGCCTCGTCAGGCCGACGAAGCGATGGCCGCGTTCGACGATGGGCGCGCCGAGATCCTCCTCGAGCTGGCGAATCGCCGCCGAAAGCGTGGGCTGCGTCACATGGCATGCGTCCGCGGCCCGGCCGAAATGCTTTTCGCGCGCCAGCGCCACCAGATATTCCAACTGCCGCAGCACCATGGCGCGCAATCTAGCGGGCGCGCGTCTTCCGCGATAGTCCCTCTCTATCGATTGCGGCGGCGGCGGCTTGGCGTTATGGAGACGCCGCCCCACCAGCACGGGAGCGGTCCTTGAGCCCAGCCAAATCGCGCGGCAAATCCTCCCGTTCGGATTCTCCGACGCGCCCGCTCGCGATCGCGGTCGCGGTGATCGCGCTCATTGGCATAGGGATTTGGATCGCGGCGACGCCGGCGCGCAACCCGAGTTCGCTGATCGGCGGGCCGTTCTCGCTGCAAACCGGCGACGGCAAGACGCTGACCGACGCCGACATGAAGGGTCGGCCCTTCCTCGTCTATTTCGGCTACACCCACTGCCCGGACATCTGCCCGACGACGCTCGCGCAAATCTCGGACGCGCTGCGCCGCCTGCCGGGCAAGCCGCTGCGCACCCTCTTCGTCACCGTCGATCCCGAGCGCGACACCGCGGCGATGATGGCCGATTACGTCAGCAGCTTCGATCCGCGCATCGTCGGCCTTTCCGGGAGCCCGGAGCAAATCGCCGCGATCGAGAAGGCCTATCGCGTCTATGCGCGCAAAGGGCCGGCGCAGGCCAACGGCGACTATTCGATGGACCATTCCTCGGTGGTCTATCTCATGGACGCCAACGGCGCCTTCGTCGAGGCGCTCAATATGGAACGCCCGCCCGAGGAAATCGCCAAGGAGCTGGCGGCCTATTTCTGAGCCGCCGGCGGGACCGGGTTGCGCCCTCAATCCATCCGCATCGGGATGCCCGCCGCCGCCATGCGCTGCTTGGCTTGGCGGATGGTGAATTCACCGAAGTGGAAGATCGAGGCCGCGAGCACCGCGCTGGCGTGACCCTCCAGGACGCCGGCGACGAGATGGTCGAGGGTTCCCACCCCGCCCGACGCGATGACGGGAATCGTCACCGCGTCGGCGACGGCGCGGGTCAGCGGGATGTCGAAGCCGGTCTTGGCGCCGTCGCGGTCCATCGAGGTCAGCAGGATTTCGCCGGCGCCCAGCGCGGCGACTTCGCGCGCGTAATCGACCACGTCGATCCCCGTCGGGCGGCGGCCGCCATGGGTGAAGATCTCCCAGCGCGCCGGCTCGCCGGGCTTGAAGACCTGCTTGGCGTCGATGGCGACGACGACGCATTGGCTGCCGAATTTCTCCGCCGCGGCGCGCACGATCCGGCGATCGGCGACGGCGGCCGAATTGATCGAGACCTTGTCGGCGCCGGCGAGCAGGAGATTGCGGATGTCCTCGATCGTGCGCACGCCTCCTCCGACCGTCAGCGGCATGAAGCAGACTTCGGCGGTGCGCCGGACGACGTCGATCAGGGTGCCGCGATTCTCGTGGCTCGCGGCGATGTCGAGAAAGCACAATTCGTCCGCGCCCGCCTTGTCGTAGGCGATGGCGCATTCCACGGGATCGCCGGCGTCGCGCAGATCGACGAATTGGACGCCCTTGACGACCCGGCCGTCCTTGACGTCCAGGCAGGGAATGAGGCGCGACTTAAGCATGCCGGGCCTCCGCTGAGCGGATCAGCGCCAGCGCCTCGCGCGGATCGAGCCGTCCGTCGTAGAGCGCGCGCCCCGATATGGCGCCGGCCAGACGCGCGCAATCGGGTTCGAGCAGGCGTTTGACGTCCTCGATCGAGGCGAGCCCGCCCGAGGCGATGACGGGGATGGCGACAGCTTCGGCGAGCGCCATGGTCGCCGCGATATTGAGCCCCTGCAACACGCCGTCGCGGCTGATGTCGGTGTAGATGAGCGCCGCGACGCCGGCGTCCTCGAAGCGGCGGCCGAGGTCGAGCGCGGAAATATCCGACGTCTTGGCCCAGCCGTCGACGGCGACGCGGCCCTCGCGCGCGTCGATGCCGACCGCGATGCGGCCGGGGTTGCACCGCGCCGCCTCCTGCACGAAGGCGGGATCTTGGACCGCGGCGGTGCCGATGATGACGCGCGCGACGCCCTTTTCGAGCCAGCCGTTCACAGTCTTCATGTCGCGCACGCCGCCGCCGAGCTGCACTTTCAGCGTCACGCTGGAGAGAATGCGTTCGACCGCCGAGGCGTTCATCGGCTTGCCCGCGAAGGCGCCGTCGAGATCGACGACGTGCAGCCAGTCGAAGCCTTGGCTCGCGAAAACCCGCGCCTGCGCGGCCGGGTCGGTGTTGAACACGGTCGCCTGCGCCATGTCGCCGCGAACGAGGCGCACGCACTCGCCGCTCTTGAGGTCGATAGCCGGGAAAAGAATCACGGGCGCCACTTCAGGAAATTGGCGATCAGGGCCAGGCCGAGCTTCTGGCTCTTCTCGGGATGGAACTGCGTGCCGAGGATATTGTCGCGCGCGACGGCGGCGGTGATCGGCCCGCCGTAGTCGGCGGTGGCGACGATGTCCGCGGGATCGACCGGGTAGAGCTGGTAGGAATGGACGAAATAGGCGTGCAGGCCGTTCTCGCCGGTCGCAATTCCCTCGAATGCGGGATGCGCGCGCTTCATCGTCAGCGTGTTCCAGCCCATGTGCGGGATTTTCAAGCCGGGGATCTCGGGAAGGATCGGCGCGACGTCGCCGTGGATCCAATCGAGTCCGGCGACGATTTCATGTTCGAGCCCGCGCGTCGCCATCAGCTGCATGCCGACGCATATGCCGAGGAACGGTCGGCCGCGGCGGCGCACCGTCTCTTCCAGCGCCTCGACCATGCCGGGAACGGCGTCGAGCCCGCGTCGGCAATCGGCGAAGGCGCCGACGCCGGGCAGAACGATGTGCTCGGCGCGCACGACGTCCTCGGGGCGCCCCGTCACCTTGACTTCGCGCGAAAGGCCCGCTTCGCGAGCGGCGCGCTCGAACGCCTTGTGGGCCGAGTGCAGATTGCCCGAGCCGTAGTCGACGATCGCGACGCTCATGTCAGCGGCCCGCCTCCGGGAACAGCCCGAGAACCTGCGGCGGCGCCGAAGACGGCGGGGCGGCGCGAGGCCGCGGGGCGGCGCGCGGCGGCGGCGGCGCGGCGAAGGCGCGCTCGAAAAAGCCGCGTTCAGCGGTCGACGAATCGGCGGCGCAAATGACGTCGGCCAGGGGCCGCCCGCGGCGCGCCAGCGCGGCGCCCTGCAAGGCGCGGCCCTCGAGGCCGAGGTAGAGCGCGCTTAAGGCATAAAGCCAGACGGCCGCGTCCGCGCCGAAGACGTCCTGGACGAGGGCGAGGGCGACGAGCGCGGCGCCGAGGATCCAAAGCGCGAGCGGGCGCCACAGCCGATGGGCGAGGAGCCACATCGGCCCGAACACAAACGCGGCCGCGCAGAAACCGAGCTTGAGGAATTTCGCGCGCTCGAGCGTCGCCGCGTCGCCGTCGCCGGCCGGACAATGCACCGCATAGATCGCCATTTGCTTATGGCCGCCCGTTCCGGACGGCCTCCTCTGCCTAATGTCTTACAGCGCGCCCTTGGTCGAGGGAACGCGCGCGGCCTGCCGAGGGTCGATTGCAAGTGCGGCGCCAAGCGCGCGCGCCACGCCCTTGAAGCAGGATTCGGCGATATGGTGGCTGTTGGCCCCATAAAGCGTTTCGATATGCAGCGTGAGGCCGGCATGGACGCTAAGCGCCTGAAAGAACTCGCGCACCAGCTCGACGTCGAACGCGCCGATCTTCTGCGTCGGGAATTCGACGCGAAAGACCAGAAACGGCCGGCCGGAGACGTCGA
Source organism: uncultured Alphaproteobacteria bacterium (assembly GCA_963842835.1). Taxonomy (GTDB): domain Bacteria; phylum Pseudomonadota; class Alphaproteobacteria; order Rhizobiales; family Beijerinckiaceae; genus Roseiarcus. The sequence continues at coordinate 363,848 of CAWJIB010000009.1, forward strand.
GCGCGACGCGCGTCAGCGCCTCGTCCATCGGCAGCAGGCAATCGGCGTAGCGCGCGACGCCGCGCTTGTCGCCGAGCGCCTGGCGAAGCGCCTGGCCGAGCGCGATGCCGACGTCCTCGACGGTGTGGTGGTCGTCGATGTGCCGATCGCCCTCGGCGCGGATGGTCATGTCGATGAGGGAATGGCGCGCGAGCTGATCGAGCATGTGATCGAAGAAGCCGACGCCGGTCACGACGTCCGCCTTGCCCGAACCGTCGAGGTCGACGGCGATCTCGATCGCGGTCTCGTTGGTCTTGCGCGATATAGCGCCCTTGCGCATGGTCTGCCCTTCAAATGGCTAAGATTTAGGCGGCGTGATAGCAAGCCCAGCGCCGCTTGGCCACCCGATAACGCGGGATCGCGTCGCGAAGAGCTTAATCCCTAATTCTCGCATCGCGCGTCCCGTCTCCGCAAAGCCGGGTGCGGGCGCCAGCTTGGCAGGGAGCGCCGTCGACCTCACGGAGGCCTCTTTTTCCGAAGTTTTGAGGCTGTCAATGGCGCGCAATTGCGCGCCGCCTTCGGCGGTCGAAGACCATTGACAGCCTCAAAACTTCGGAAGTTCATGCTTCCATGAGGTCGACGGCGCGGTGTGTGGCGGAGAGGGACCGGGGCGGTTCTCGCCTAGCCACATTCTCGCCTAGAAACTCTGGAGCATTGTGTCGGATCATGAAAGACTGCGGTGCGTACGCTGTCCCGGTAGACCCCTGTTCCCCGTAAACGCGGAGAGTGCAATGCGTGGAATTGGCGTCCTTGTCGGCCTCATAATGGCATCCTCAGCGTGGGCTAGCGAGGCCAGAGTCGGGAGTTGGTTGGTGGACGCCAGCCAAGACCCGATAACTGATAAGCCGCGCGCTTTCGCTGTCGCAAATGCAGCGAGCCCGGCAGGCGCATGGATTAAAATAATTTGCGTGAACGGAATTCCAGGTATCAATTTTGGCTTACCGCAGATCGCGTTCAAGAAAGCTGAAAAGCCCGCAGTTATAGTGAGAATTGATAAGTCTCCTGCTATTATTGCTTATTACAATGGTATTGATGGCCCTATTGTTGGTGCCGCGCTCAGTAGGTCAACCTATGCAGCTCTCTCTAAGGCAAATACAATTAATGTTCGTATTGTTAGAGAAAGCCGTGAAACTTTCGATTTTGTGTTCAACTTAGCCGGAACATTCCAGGCGTTCGGGTCTCTTTTTAAGGCATGCCCCATCGAAAATGCGCGTGACGCCTCGCCAAAAGCGTACGACCCATCTGCGCCATTATTCGCCGACGAACCCAAATAGCACGGCAATGGTTTCGCCCATTGGCGGTGCGGCCCAGGTGGATGACAGCGAAAGGTTACATAACCACTTATTGCAATCTTGCGAATTCGAATTCGGGGTTAAGCAAGCTGCCGCCGTAATTCTTTAATTATTCGTGATCGCGCCGCCACCTTGAGCTTCAACTCCAGTGCTTTCATGACGCCCAACAACGTCGTCAATTGAGGATTGCCGTTTTCTCTCAGAGTCCATTTCGAAAGTTTACGAAGGATTACCAAGTTTTCGAAACATAAGCCGGTTCGACGCGAAACGCGGGATTGCGAGGGCTGTTCAGTTGAGATTTTCCCAATCCTCGGCCAATCTGCGGCGACGGTCGAACCGTGTGATCGATCTCTCGACCGAAGCTTGTACAATGCTGCCAAGGATCGTTTAGCTTGGTGTTACAGTGTTTTGAGGACAACATACTCAGTTTGCTTCGCGCGCGTCGATTCAGAGTCAATGATAGCGCCTGTGGCCGTAGTGGTACGGGAACCGGTAGTGGCCGCTCGGATGGCGTGCAAAGCAACTTGAGCGTTTGCAGCTTCCGGTTGCGAAGCGGTCGATTGACCGCGTGTCCGACTTGCGGGCTTGCGCCGTTGTGAGGCTAAACAAAAGCGCTGCGGTAAGAGTCGCGAACATTAGGATTTTCATGTGTCCCTCTTGGATTTGCGGCGACCGTGCGCAAAAATCTGCCCTGGCGCACCACAGACGCCTACTGCCCCTCCGCTCGTCAACCTCGCGTTGCGCGGTCTCCAAGGCCTGCGGTTCGACCAGCAAGCCTCGTCGTCATAGCGGCCCCGGCTCTTGCTGAAGCGCACCACGACGGCGGGTCACGCGCTCCTCGCCTTGACCCGCCGCGTCAGCAACGCGTCCCAGGCGTATTTACGGCGACATGACACGCATTGCATCATTCGCGCTGCCATTAATAAGGTGCGCGGACGGATATCCGGCAATGTGTATCACGGTAATCCAAGCCGCGTCTTCACCCTTCCCGCGCCAGCCTCCCCAGCTTGACCAGATCCAGCGCCAGCGTCGGGGTCTCCACGGGAAGGCGCGCGAAGCCGTGATGTAGGTAAAAGGCTTCGGCGGCCGAAGAAATCGCGTGGACGATCACGAGCCGCGCCGAGACTTCGGCCGAGGCGAGCTGGGAGCGTCGGACGGCGTCGGCAAGCAGGGCGCGTCCCAGACCCTTGCCCTGCCAGGCGCGACCGATCGCCAGCCGCCCGAGCACGACAGCGGGAATGAATTTCGGCATGTTTCTCCGCATCGCGCCGGTCGCCTGGTGAGCGAGGATTTGCCCCATGCTCAGGGCGAAATAGCCGACGATCCCACGGGAATCCTCGGGGCAGACGACATAGGTTCGGCTCGCCGCCGTCAGCAGATTGTTCCACGCGCGGCGACGCAGCCAGTCGTCGAGAACCGGTTCGCCGGAATCGAAGGCTGAGGCGTCGTGAGCTTGCGTCAGCAGGACGGGGGCGCCGAGAAGCACCGGCGCGTCAGCGGCTTCGCCAAGGAGATTGGGCTTGAAGGATGCGCTTCATGCCCGCGGTCTCGGCGGGAGTCGCCGCGGAATCCATCCAATCCATGACCTTTTGGAAGGTTTCCGTATCGGCATGAATGGTCGTTTGATCGAGAAGCACGTTCTTGGCCTCTTTCAGCGCCGAAGCCATCATGAACTGCGACCGGTTCGCGCCGACGAGCTCCGCCGCCTGGTCGATGATCGCCCGATCCTGCGCGCGCGCGCGCAGGTGGATATTCACTTCGGCGATCGTCGATGGCTCGCTCATGCTAAAAGAATGCGGGGGTGTGTTGGCATTGTCAACACAATCCGTCATGGCCGGGCTTGTCCCGGCCATCCACGCCCGTCCGCTGGCGTCGAGTCTTAAAGGAACGTCAATGGCTTCACCGCGTGGATGGCCGGGACAAGCCCGGCCATGACGTAAAGAGGCGTAGGGGACCCGCCGCGGGCGCGCCTACACCCGCACCGCCCGCTCCGGATACGAAAGCTGCTCCCTCGCCCGCCACTCATGCGTGACGTAGTTGAGGATCACCGAGCGGCGCACGCCCTCGATGGGGCGCTTCTCGAAGCCGTGCCAGGTGTCGTCGCCGGGCACGAAAACCATCGCCGCGCCGCGCTTGAACGGCGAGACGCCGAAATGGCGCTCGCGGCTCCAGTAGATGTCGGTGCCGAGCTTGTCGTGCCCGGGGCCGTTGGAGAGATAGATCAGGCAGGTGAATTTCTTCACGCCGAGATCGGTGTGCGGCTCCAGCCAGAAGCCGTCGATGTCCTGCGCGTATTCCAGGCGCAGGAACGTGTCGTCGATCGGCGCGCCGAAGGCTTCGTGCACGAGGCGCACGACTTCGGGCGACTGCAACGCCTCGGCGACGGCGCGCATGACGGGGAAGCGCGCCATCGCCGCCGCGTCGAAATAGCTGCGCTGGTCGTTGTGCAATTCGCGCTTTCCCGAAACGCCGTCGAGAATCGGCGCGGCGAACGGCAGCTCCGCGAGTTCGTCGGCGACGTCGGCGGGAAGGATGTTTTCCAGGAGGTAGTGGCGGTAGGGCGCCTCGAAAGTCCGCCGGCCGGCCACCGCCGCCGAGAAAGCCGCGGCGATGCGGGCGGCCTCGGGACTCAAGGCTTGGGGGTTCAAGGACTCGGAATTCGTCCCTGGCGCGCTCTGAACCGACATGACGTTCACCATTGCGTTGGAAAGATCGAGCGCGCAATTCGGCGCGCGCGGCCTTCAGCCCATTCCCAGGGCGGCCAGATAAAGGTCGAGGATTTCCTCTTCCTCGCGGCGCTTGTCGCGATCCTGTTTGCGGATCGACACGATCTTGCGGATGATCTTCACGTCGAAGCCATTGCCTTTGGCCTCGGCGTAGACGTCCTTGATATCGTCGGCGAGCGCCTTCTTCTCTTCCTCGAGCCGTTCGATGCGCTCGATAAAGGCGCGCAGATGGCCCGCGTTGACGGCCTCGGTGCCCGTGGCGACGGTGTCTTCGTTCATGCCGCAATCCATGATGTGAAAAAGAAGGGTTTCCGCGACCAGCCATGGCCGGACGCGGGCGCCGCGTCAAGCCGTGACGCCGTTCGCCGCCGAGGCCGGGCTTCCGACCAGGGCTTTGCGCCCGCCGCCGACGCGGCTGCCCCAGTCCTGGGGCGCGCGCGATTCGGGCGGCGCGATCAGGGGGGCGAGGATCCGCGCGAGGCGATCGGCCCAGCTTTCGGCGCTCTCGCGATCGCCGATCAGATCCTGCCGCACCTCGATGAGCGCGTTGGAGAGGCCCCGCGAAGTCGCGACGGCGTTGATGGTGTCGCCCGCCAGGGCGCCGTCGTAGGGCTCGTTGTCGCCGATTTCCTCTTCCCCGAGATCCTCTTCGCGCGCCAGGGCGCGCATCAACGGCTGCGGCAGGCGAGGATCGCTGTCCCAGAGGACGCCGACCTTCCAGGGCCGCGCGACCCCGCGCCAGCTCGGCGTGAAGGAATGAATGGAGAGGATCGCCGGCGGTTCTCCCGTCGCCAGCATCGCTTCGATAGTGGCCTCGATCGCGGCGCGGTACGGTTCCCAGTAGAGACGGCGGCGGCGCTCGATCTCGCGCGCCTCGACGCGCGCGTTGCCCGGCACGACGGCGCCGTCGGAAATGCGCATCACCAGGGTCGGGTCGTCGGCGCCGCGGTTGGCGTCGATCAGCAGGCGCGAAAAGGTCGAGAGGATCGCCGGCGCGCCCAGGCGCGCGGCCAGACGCCGCGCGAGCGGCGCCGCGCCGATGTCGTAGGCGATATGCCGCTCGAGCGCCGCGCGCGGAAGCCCGAGCGCGCCGTAGCCGGGCGGGAAAGCGTTGGCGGCGTGATCGCAAACGACCATAACGCCACGATCGAGCGCCCCCTCGATTCGTTCGACCGGCTGGAAGGCGTCCTGCGCCTTGGCGATTTCCCGCATCAGCATCGCATCCATGGGGCCCCCTTGCTCGATTGATGCGGCGAGAATAAGGACGGACCGACATTCACCCGCGGGCGTCGGTCCGCGCTTGGCGGCAGGCCGGAAAGCATTTGGGCCGCAATCGCATGACGCAGACCTTTCCCGCGGTAAGCCGACGCGGCGGCCTCGGAGCGCCTTTCGCCGCGCTCGTCGTCGGCGCCCTGGCGATGGGCATTTCGCCGATCTTCGTGCGTCTGGCCGACGTCGGGCCGTTCGCCAGCGCGTTCTGGCGCGTCGCCCTGGCCCTGCCCGCCCTCTATGCCTGGACTCGTCTCAGCGAATCCGGCGCCGCTCCGGCCGGGCGATTCGGCGTCGCGACCCTTCTGGCGGGTCTCGCCTTCACGGGCGACCTGTTCTTCTGGCATCTGTCCATCGTCACCACGAGCGTCGCCAACGCGACGTTCTTCGCGACCACGGCGCCGGTCTGGGTGGTGGTGTTCGGCTGGCTGATCCTTCGCGAGCGCGTCGCCGCGAGGACCCTGGCGGGCTTGGCCCTGTGCGTCCTCGGCGGCGCGGCGCTGCTCGCGCAGAGCCTGCATTTCAGGCCATCGGGCGCGATCGGCGATCTCTTCGGCCTCGCGACCGGCGTGTTCTTCGGCCTCTATTTTCTCGCCGTCAAGGCGGCGCGGCGGCAAAGCTCGGCGGCGCGCGTCACTTTCGAGGCGACGATCATCACCGCCGCGCTACTGTTGCTGGTCGCGCTGCGCCTCGAGCCCACGATTCTGCCGCATAGCGCGAGGGGCGTGGCGGCGCTGCTCGCGATGGCCTGGATCAGCCATGCCGGCGGCCAGGGCCTGCTCGCCGTCGCGCTCGGCCGCCTGCCCGCGGCGTTCTCGTCGCTGGTCATTTTCCTCGAGGCGATCGCCGCGGCGGGCTTCGCTTACGCGCTGCTCGGCGAGCCCGTCTCGCTCGCTCAGGCGCTCGGCGGCCTCTTGATCCTCGCGGGGATCTACGTCGCACGGCCGACGTGAGCGAGGGATCGTCGATCGGGCGGATTCTCGCGGCGAGGGCGGCGCCGGCTCATGGTTGACACCGGCGCCTCGCCGACGAATATGGCGCGGCAATGCGCGGCGCGGGCGATCATGAGTTGGAAATTCGGTTTGTTGCTTCTCGGCCCGGCGCTCCTCGCCGCTGAGCCCGCGCGGGCCGATTTTCGTTTGTGCAACCTCACGGCCAATCGCGTCAGCGTCGCCCTGGCCTACACCGACGGGCAGAACTGGGTGAGCGAGGGCTGGTGGAATCTCAAGCCCCAGGACTGCGACACGCTGCTGCGCGGCGCGCTGGCGGCGCAATATTATTACGTCTATGCGATGGACGAGCGCGGCGGCGAGTGGAAGGGCAAGGCCTTCATGTGCACCAGCGACCGCGAATTCAAGATCGAAGGCCGCCAGGATTGCTTCGTGCGCGGCTATGAGCGCACGGGGTTTTTCGAAGTCGACACCGGCAAGGACGCCAAGAACTGGACCGTGCAGCTCACGGACCCGGTCAACCCCTGACCGCCCGCCGCAGACGAATGGGGAGAACGCTTTGATCCGACGCCGTCGCCGCATCAAGATTATCGCCACGCTGGGCCCGGCCTCGGCCGACCGCTCCACGGTGGCCGCGCTGTTCGAGGCCGGCGCCGACGTTTTTCGCATCAACATGAGCCACGCCTCGCATGACGCGATGCGCGAACGCGTCGCGATGATTCGTTCGCTCGAGGAGGAATACGGCCGGCCGATCGGCGTGCTCGTCGATTTGCAGGGGCCGAAGCTGCGCGTCGGCGAATTCCAGTCCGGGGCGGTCCTGCTGCGCAAGGGGGACGCCTTCACGCTCGATTCGGACATGGCGCCCGGCGGCCAGACGCGCGTCTTCCTCCCGCATCCGGAAATCCTCAACTCGCTGCGGCGCGGCGATCGCGTGCTCATCGACGACGGCAAGGTGCTGCTGCGCGTCGCCGACGTCGCGCACGGCCGCGCGGATACGGTGATCGAGGTCGCTGGGCGCATTTCCAACAAGAAGGGCGTCAGCCTGCCCGACACGACCATTCCGACTTCGGCGATGACCGAGAAGGATCACGCCGATCTCGCCGCCGCGCTGGACGAGGACGTCGACTGGATCGCGCTGTCCTTCGTGCAGCGCCCCGAGGACGTGATCGAGGTCAAGAAAATCGTCGGCGACCGCGCTTTGGTCTTGGCGAAAATCGAAAAGCCGCAGGCGATCGCGCACCTCGACGAAATTCTCGCCGTCTCCGACGCCGTGATGGTGGCGCGCGGCGACCTAGGGGTGGAAATGCCGCTCGAAAACGTTCCAGGCCTGCAAAAGACCATCACGCGTCTGGCGCGCCGCATCGGCAAGCCGGTGGTCGTCGCCACGCAAATGCTGGAATCGATGATTTCCGCGCCCGTGCCGACCCGGGCCGAAGTGTCGGACGTCGCGACGGCCGTGTTCGAAGGCGCGGACGCGGTGATGCTGTCGGCCGAGAGCGCCTCCGGCCAATTTCCGCGCGAGGCGGTCGAGACGATGAACCGCATCGCGGAGGCGGTGGAATCGGAGGGAATTTATCCCGCCATCATCGCCGGCCAGCGCGCCACTCCGGAGCCGACCGGCGCCGACGCGATCGCCGAGGCGACGCGCGACGTCGCGGAGACGCTGCAATCGAAGGTCATCTGCGCCTGGACCGCCTCGGGCTCGACGGGACTGCGCATCGCGCGCGAGCGGCCGGCCTCGTCGATCCTCGCCCTGACGCCCGTCGACGCGACGGCGCGCCGTCTCGCGCTCGCCTGGGGCGTCCACGCCGTCGTGACCGAGGATGCGCGCGACGAACGCGACATGACCGACCGCGCCTGCCGCCACGCCTATATCGACGGCTTCGCCGGCGTCGGCGAACGGGTGATCGTCGTCGCCGGCATTCCCTTCGGCACGCCCGGCGCCACGAACAATCTGCGCATCGCCGTGGTCGGCCCGGACGGCGGCGCGGTCTGAGCGCTCGCGCGTCGGGCGAGGCCTCAGGCGGGCAGCGAGGCCGCGCTGGTCGAACCAGACATCTCGCGCCGCCGCGCGCGCGCGTCCACCTCGACGATCGCCGCCACGACGCTTTCGGGCGCGCTGTGGTGCGGCGAATGGCCGACGCCGGCAAGCGTGGTCAGCGTCGCGCCGGGAATGTCGCGCGCGCAGCCGGCCGAATGAATATGCGCGTAGACGATCCCGTCGGAATCGCCGGTGACGATCGCGGTCGGCGCGCGAATCGCGCCGTAGCGCGGCGACAGCGCCGCCACATAGGCCTCGAGATCGACCACGTCCTCCGCGTTCGCCTTGAAATGCCGCGGCCGCAGCACGAGGGGAAGGCGCGTCCTGGCGATGTAGTCGGGCGGCGTCGGATTGGGCTCGAAGACTTCGCGCGCGCCGGCGCTCATGCTCGCAAGGCCCGCGGGCAGGACGATCAGGCGGCGAAACAGCGGCCCAAGCGCTCGCGAGGCCGCGAGCGTGTAATACCAGGCCACGCCGCCCGGCCAGGGGTGGCTGACCGGCGAGAGAAGCACGAGGCCGCGCACGAATTCGGGCGCGTTCAACGCCATGGCGAGGCCGAGAACGCCAGCGAGCGAATGAACGACGACGACCGCCCGAGCGACGCCGCGGCGCGCCAGCGCTTCGCGCAGCATCCGCGCTTGGCCTTCGGGCGAGGCGGCGGCCCGCGCCGACGGACGCTCGCTCCAGCCATGCCCCGGACGATCGACGGCCAAAACACGAAACCCGAGCGCGGCGAGACGATCGGCGAGAGCGACGCTCATGTCGGCGAAATTGCCCGAGGCGCCGTGGACGAGCAGAACGGCGCCGCGTTCGGGGCCATCGGGAGCGCGCTCGACGACATGGATCGCGCCGGCGCCGGTCTCGACGAGCTTGCCGACGGGCGGAAAGCGCGCCTCGATCCGCTTCGTCTCGACGAAGGTGAAGAGGAAGAGGCCGACGAAGCAGGCGGCCGTCAAACATGCGAGCCCCGCGATCATCGGCGCCCGCGGCCCCGAAGCGGACGTGCCTCGGCCCGCGCCGTCACAGCGCCCGGCCCGCGAGCGCGGCCTTGAGCCGCGCCGCCGCTTCGCTCGTCGGGCGCCATTGCGGAGCGATCGTCAGGGCGCGTTCGTAGGCGCGCAAGGCCTGTTCGCGAAGGCCGCTGTCCTCCAGAATCATTCCCATCGCCGCCAGCGCGCCGAGATGGCGAGGATCGCGCGCGAGCGTCTGGGCGATGTCGGCCATCGCTCCCTTGGCGTCGCCGGCGAGATAGCGCGCCGTCGCACGTTTGTTCCAGGCTTCGGCCCATTCCGGCTGCAAGCCGACGATCGCGTCGAGCAGGGCGAGCGAGACGGGATAATTCCCGCTCTCCATCGTCGCCACGGCGCGCGCCATCAAGAGATCGCTGGTGTCGGAGCCCGATCGCAGATGGATACGGTCGATCGCGGCGACGATCCCCGCGGATTCGTCGGCGTCCTGGGTCGAGGCGAGACGGGCGAAAAGCTCGTCGAGCTTCTCGCTCGGCGACTGCGCCGCCGTCGCAGGCGGTTGAGCGGGCGAGGGCGCGTTCTGAGCCAGCGCGGGCGCGCCGAAAGCCAACAAGAGAGCGCAGGCGAACGTCGGACAGCGCGTCATGCGCGCGAGCTTAGAGCGCCTCGCCGCGACCGTCAAAGGGCGACGCCCCACGACGGCAAAGCCTCTGGACGGGAGGCTCCGGCCTCAGCCCTGACGCGCCTTGAAGCGCTTCTGCGTCTTGTTGATGATGTAGACGCGGCCCTTGCGGCGCACGAGGCGATTGTCGCGATGACGCGCGCGAAGCGACTTGAGGGAATTGCGGACTTTCATGGGATCACCCAAAACAAGAAGCTGCGGGCAAGACCCACGGCGGACGATTGAGCGCGTTCCTATGCCCAATTCAGGCGCGCCGATCAAGCGCGAAGCGCGGCCTTTGTCGCCCCGGCCGGTCGGCGGGGGCTTCGCGCCCGCGCCCAATCGCCCGCGCCGGATGGCGCTGCGCGCCCGGCAGGGCCGAAGGCATTGTCTTGGATCAATGTGTTTCCCGTCCGTTTTGCTAGCCACGGCCGGTTACATCCGCCGTCAAGCCGGAGCGCCCTTTAAGTATGGCGAATTTCGCTTCTGACCGAGGGACCGGGAAGCGGAAGGGGCGGTTCTTGTGGCCAGCGGCTCAATCGAAAGGAGTGATCCATGCGCTTGCCCGTACCGACTTTTGGAGGACGCGACATCGACTTGTTCGAGGGCTTCCGCCGCGATTTCGATGACCTGTTAAGCGATTTCGGCCGCCGATTGCCGGTATCGTGGGGTCCGGCGGCCGCCCCTGACGGCTTGGCCGCCCTCGATATCGCGGAAACCAAGGACGCCGTGGAAATTTCCGCCGAGCTGCCTGGCGTTGACGAGTCCGATGTGAAAGTCTCCATCGATGGGCAGAGCGTCGTCATTTCCGGCGAGAAGAAATCCGAGTCGGAAAGGAAGGACAAGGCCTGGCATGTCGTCGAACGCAGCTATGGCGCGTTTCGGCGGGTCGTCCCGCTGACTTTCGCGCCGGACGCGGCGAAGATCACGGCGACTTTCGACAAGGGGATTCTTCGCGTGACGGTCGGCAAACCGCCGGAAATGGTCGCCACCAAGGTCGAAATCCCCATCGGCAAGGCCAGCTGACGCGCGACCGCGTCGCGATCGCGCCCGTCCGAGGCGCTCGACAAGGAATCGCCGGCGTCGCGAAGCGAGCCGGCGATTTGGGGTCTGGGAAACGGGAGCGAGGAATGGCGTACAAGGATATTATGGTCTATCTCGATCCGACCGGCGACGCGCAGAACCGACTGCGCCTGGCCGTCTCGATCGCGCTGGCCCATGGGGCGCGGCTCATCGGCGTCGACGCGAGCTCGGACGCGGCGTTCGTCGGTCCCTGGGGCGACAGGGCGCTGCACGTCGGCCCGGAGTTCGAAGCGGCCGTCAAGGACGCTGGGCTGGTCGGCCAATTCGTCAGTGGCGAGGCCGGGCTCCCGCACGGCGGCGAATATACTCATTGCGTCGATCTCATCATCGCGCCCCGGCCCGAGGGCGAGGCGCGCGCGCTGATCCGCTCCGAGATTCCCGACGCGGCGCTCGTCGCCGCGGGCGCGCCGATGCTGATCTTGCCGCAGGATTGGAGGCCGGCGCCGGTCGGCGAAAGCATCGTCATCGCCTGGAACGCCAGTCGCGAGGCGACGCGCGCCGTCCATGACGCGATGCCGCTGCTCGTCAAAGCCAAGAAGGTCACGATCTTCACCTTCTCGGCGCGCCCAAGCGCGATGCGCTCGGCCTCGGAAATGCTGGCCGATCATCTCCAGCGCCACGGCGTCGTCGCCCAGATTTCCGACTGGACCAACACCGGCGACATCTCGGCGCTCGAAGCCTTGTTCGCCAGCCTCGACACGCAGGACGCCGACCTCATCGTCGCCGGCGCCTTCGGTCATTCCCGCTTGTTCGAGAGCCTGTTCGGCGGCGTGAGCCTCGATTTGATGCGTCAGCCCACGGCGCCCATTCTGATGTCCCATTAGGCGCGCCGTCATGATGCGCGCGATGACGCTCAGAGAGATCGGCGCGCCGCTGATTCTCGAAGAGAGGCCCAAACCCGCTCCGGCGCCGGGCGAGGCGCTCGTTCGCATCGAGGCCTGCGGCGTCTGCCGCACCGATCTGCACGTTGTCGACGGCGAATTGCCGAACCAGCGGCTGCCGATCGTTCCCGGCCATGAGGTCGTCGGCTTCGTCGAGCGGCTCGGCGCTGGCGTCGAAGGCTTGGCGATCGGCGAACGAGTCGGCGTTCCCTGGCTCGCGCATGCCTGCGGACACTGCGCCTATTGCGACGAGGGCCGCGAGAATCTCTGCGATCACCCGGAGTTCACGGGATACACCCGCGACGGCGGCTACGCCTCGCACATGCTCGCCGACGCCGCTTTCATACTGAAGCTCCCCGCCGACAGCGATCCGATCGCGACCGCGCCGCTGCTGTGCGCGGGGCTGATCGGCTGGCGCAGCCTGAAAATGGCGGGGCAAGGCAAGCGGATCGGCCTCTACGGCTTCGGCGCGGCTGCGCATATCGTGGCGCAAATCTGCCGCTTCCAGGAGCGCGAGGTCCTGGCGTTCACGCGGCCGGGCGACGAAGCCGCGCAGCGATTCGCGCGCGCGCTCGGCGCATCCTGGGCGGGCGGCTCCGACGAAGAGCCGCCCGAGCCGCTCGACGCGGCGATCCTGTTCGCTCCCGTAGGGGCGCTCGTTCCCACCGCGCTGCGCGCGGTGCGCAAAGGCGGGCGGGTCGTCTGCGGCGGCATCCACATGAGCGACATTCCGAGCTTTCCCTATCGCTGGCTGTGGGAGGAGCGCCAAATCGTCTCCGTCGCCAATCTCACGCGCCGCGACGGCGTCGAGTTTTTCGAAGTCGCGGCCAAGGCGGGCGTGCGCGCCGAGACCCATCCCTACGATCTCGCCGACGCCAATGTCGCGCTCGCCGATTTGCGCGAAGGCCGCCTGCAAGGCGCCGCCGTGCTGACGCCTTGAGGGGCTTGCCGGCCTTTCGCGTCCAGCCTTGACAGCCGCCGCCGTCTCGGCCCATTGCGCCGCGCGCCCCTGCCGCGGAGCCCGAAATGCCCAGCCTCTCCATCGCAGAACTGACCGAACGCTTCCCCGATTTTCGCGTCGCGCTGGTCGTCGCCGAGGATCTCAACGTCGGGGAGGCGCGCGGCGCCCGTCTACAAAGCGAGATCGAAGCGGCGGAGGCGGAATGCCGGCGGCGCTGGGCGGGCGTCGAGCTTTCCGCCATTCCCGGAATCGCCGCCTGGCGCGCCGCCTATAAGGGCTTCGGCATCAAGAAGACGAGCTACCGCTCTTCGGTCGAGCGGCTGAGCAAGCGCGTCCTCGCCGGCGGGGCCTTGCCGCCGGTCAACGCGCTGGTCGATCTCTATAACGCGGTGTCGTTGCAGGCGGGCCTGTGCCTTGGCTGCGACGATCTCGATCGCGTCGAAGGCGACCTCGCCTTCCGCTTTTCGCGGCCGGACGACACGTTCGTCGACATGGGCGCGGAGGCCGGCGAGGACCCGAACGATCCGCCCAAGGCCGGCGAGGTCGTCTACGCCGATGCGCGCCATGTGCTGTGCCGGCGATGGAACTGGCGCCAGGACGCGCGCAGCGCGGTCTCGACGCGCACCCGCCGCGCGGCGCTCACCGTCCAGTCCAACGGTTTCGGCGACGTCGAGGTCGCCGCGCGGCGCGTCGCCGCGCTGATCGAGCGCGAATGTCGGGGGCGATGCCGCATCGTCGTCGCGAATCGCGGGCGGGCGAGCGTGGCGTTCTGAGGCGCCAGGCGCTTGCGTGCACGTGAAATCAGACATAAATATATCTTTATGTCTAGCGCGACGCATCCGGCCGGCCCTCCGCCGACAATGAGCTTCGAGGCGCTCCTGGCTGGCCTCGAGGCGGCGGGCGAGGTGACGCGTCTGCGCCTCATCGGGCTTCTCTGCGAGGCCGAACTGACGGTCAGCGAACTCGTCGCCATTCTCGGCCAATCCCAGCCGCGCGTCTCCCGCCATCTCAAGCTGCTGGTCGAAGCGGGCCTCGCCGAGCGCCAGCGCGAGGGGGCCTGGGCGTTCTACCGGCTCGCCGACAAGGGCGGCGCGCTCGCCCGCGCGCTGATCGCCCGCATTGAGCCGGCCGATGCGACGCTCGCGGCCGACCGCGCGCGATTGGCTGTGGCGCGCGAGGCGCGCCGGCGCCAGGCCGCCGCCTATTTCGCCGAGCGCGCGGCCGATTGGGACACGATCCGCGCCCTGCACGCGCCGGAGGAACGGGTCGAAGCCGCGATCCGGGCGATGATCGGCGTGAAGCCGATCCGCGCCGTGCTGGATCTGGGAACCGGCACCGGACGCATGCTCGAACTCGCCGCGCCGCTCGCCGAGCGCGCCGTCGGCGTGGACCAGAGTCCGGCGATGCTCGCCCTCGCCCGCTCGCGCATCGACCAGAGCGGGCTGCGCAACGTGCAATTGCGCCAGGGCGACATCTACGCGCCGCCGATCGAACGCGACGGCTACGATCTCGTCATCATTCACCAGGTGCTGCATTTTCTCGACGATCCCGCGCGCGCCCTCAGCGAAGCCGCGCGCGCCTTGCGTCCCGGGGGAAGGCTCCTCGTCGTCGACTTCGCCGCGCATGGCGAAGAATTCTTGCGCGAGCAATTCGCGCATCGTCGCCTCGGCTTCTCCAACGAGGAGATCGAGGCGTTCGTCAGCGAAGCCGGCCTTACGCCGGTCGAGAGCCGGCTCGTGCCTCCGGAAGCGGGCGAGCCGGGCAAGCTCACCGTGGCGCTCTGGCTCGCGCGCGATCCGCGCGTCGTTTCCGACGATCTCCCTAAAGCCGCGATGGAGCTGGCGTGATGGCGCATAATCCCGTTCGACTGAGCCGATCGGGTTCGCCCGTCAGCGTCTCCTTCGAATTCTTCCCGCCCAAGAGCGAGGAGATGGAGCGCACGCTGTGGGAGGCGATCACGCGCCTCGCGCCGCTCGAGCCCAGCTTCGTTTCGGTGACCTACGGCGCGGGCGGCACCACGCGCGAGCGCACCCACGCGACGGTCGCCCGCATCGTCGAGGAGACCCGTCTCCAGCCCGCCGCGCACCTGACCTGCGTCGGGGCGAGCCGCGAGGAGATCGACGCGGTGATTCGCGGCTATGCGCGCGCCGGGGTTCGCCACATCGTCGCCTTGCGCGGCGATCCGCCGGGCGGCCTCGACACGCCCTATGTCGCGCCCGCGAACGGCTATCAATCGACGGCCGACCTCGTGCGCGCAATCAAGGCGAGCGGCGATTTCGAGGTTTCGGTCGCCGCCTATCCCGAGAAGCACCCGCAGAGCCCGAACCTGCTGCACGACATCGAGACGCTGAAGCGCAAGGTCGACGCCGGCGCCGACCGCGCGATCACGCAATTCTTCTTCGACAACAGCGTCTATTTCCGCTTTCTCGACATCGCCGCGGCGGCGGGAATCACGATCCCGATCGTGCCGGGGATCGTTCCCGTGCAGAATTTCAAGCAGACCGCGGGCTTCGCCAAACGCGCGGGCGCCAGCGTGCCCGCCTGGCTCGCCGAACGCTTCGAGGGCCTCGAAGACGACCCCGTCACCCGCCGCCTGGTCGCCGCGGCGGTCTGCGCCGAACAGGTGTTCGACCTCATCGACCGCGGCGTGAAGCACTTGCATTTCTACACGATGAACCGCGCGGATTTGGTGTTCGCGATTTGCCACTTGATCGGGGTGCGGCCGAGGGGCGCGATCGCCAAGCGGGCGGTCGAGATGGCGAGGCCGATTGCGCGGTGAAGGCTTCCTTTGGAAGAGCGAGCTTTTTTGGTTGATTCATCACAGTCATCATCGCTCGCGATGATGGAGTGGACGGCCCCACCCTAACGGCATCAAGTGCCAAGACGTGGTCGCTGGAGCGCCACCAATGGGGAGACCGTCCGTGAGAAAGTTTATCAGAATTGGCGTCGATTTGGCGAAGAATGTCTTTCAACTTCATGGGATCGAGCGCGAGGACGGATCGCCGTTTCAGCGCAAGTTGACTCGCGTTAAGTTTCGAGAGTTCTTTTCTCGGCTGACGCCCTGTCGCGTGGGCATGGAGGCCTGCGGATCGGCGCATTATTGGGCGCGCGTCCTCGGAGCGATGGGGCACGAGGTCGTCCTGATCGCGCCCGCCTACACCAAGCCCTACGTCAAACGCGGCAAGAACGACGCGGCCGACGCGGCGGCGATCTGCGAGGCGATGTCGCGGCCCGAGATGCGTTTCGTGCCGGTCAAGAGCGCGGACCAGCAAGCCGTGTTGATGTTGCACAAGACCCGGGATCTGCTGGTCAAGCAGCGAACCATGAGCGTCAATGCGTTGCGCGGCCATCTCCAGGAGTTCGGCCTGATCGCGGCCAAGGGCATTCATCGGGTCCGGGAGTTGGTCGCCCTCGCGCAGGCGGACGAAGGTCTTCCCGAAGAAGCCAAGGAAGCCGTCGCTCTGTTGGCCTGGCAGAGCGGGCAGCTCGATATGAAGATCGACGCGTTGGAGAAGATAATCGCCACGGCCAGCGCGAGGCGCCCGATGAGCCGCTTGCTGCAAGAAATTCCCGCCATCGGCCCGCTGATCGCCTCGGCGTTGGCGGCGAGCCTTCCCGATCCCAGCGTATTCAAATCGGGGCGCGATTTCGCCGCGTCCCTGGGCTTGACGCCGAGCCAGCACTCCAGCGGGGGAAAGGAAAGGCTCGGGGCTATCACCAAGAAGGGCAATCGATACTTACGCAAGATGCTCGTCGTCGGCTGCACTTCGGTGCTGCGTGTGGCCCACAAATACAAAGGCTCCCTAGCCGAGTGGATCGTGGCGATGAAGGCCAGCAAGCCCGAACGTGTCGCCGCGGTGGCTCTGGCCAACAAACTGGCCCGAATATGTTGGGCGGTCCTATCGACCGGCGAGAGCTTCCGCGAAGAGCTCTACGCCAGAGCCTGAAGCCGAAAGAGTCTGAAGACGGGCCTTATCGAGGAGGCGTTCAATCCTTCAAAGTTTGGCAAGCGCACCGACGTGATGATCCAAAACGGTCGCCACCGAAAGCCGAGGACAACCCGCCAGCTGTCACGAACCTCCAGTTCGCCGCGATGATAGGGGACCCAGGTCGTCGGAAATCATCAGGGCCAGCGGTCAAAGGCCGCACACAAAGGCCGGACATATGACCGCAGCCGACCAAGTCGATCAAAACGCCAAAATATCGCTTGCCAATCGGGGCCGTCCACATATGACGGCAGAGGTCTGGTTCAATCTAAAGACAGCGCGCTCTGGAACTAACAATAGGGAAATACGGGGCGCGCCACCGTAAGTCCCCTCGCCGCCAACGCAGCTCGGGAGAGGCAAGATGTCCCGCGTCTTCATTACCGGTTCCTCGACCGGCCTCGGCCTGATGGCCGCGCGCCTCCTCGTCGAGCAAGGCCATCACGTGGTCCTGCATGGCCGCGATCGCGCCCGCGCGGACGACGCTCACAGGGCGCTGCCGGATGCTGAAGGCGTGGTCGTCGGCGATCTCGCCAGCATCGCTCAGACCCGCGACGTCGCCGAGCAGGTCAACAGGCTCGGGCGGTTCGACGCCGTGATTCACAATGCGGGGGTCGGCTATCGCGAGGCGCGGCGCGTCGAGACCGAAGACGGGCTTCCCCAAGTCTTCGCCGTCAACACGCTCGCGCCCTACATCCTGACCGCGCTGATCGAGAAGCCGAAGCGGCTCGTCTATCTCAGTTCCGGCATGCACCGCGCCGCGTCTGCGAACATCGACGACCTCGCCTGGAAAAAGCGCCCGTGGCAAGCGGCCGAGGCCTATGCGGAGAGCAAGCTGCACGATGTTCTGCTGGCCTTCGCCGTCGCTCGCCGCTGGCTAGGGGTGTTCTCGAACGCCTTGGAGCCGGGATGGGTGGCGACCCGCATGGGCGGCCCCGGCGCGCCCGACGATATCGATCAGGCGCATCGGACCCAGGTGTGGCTGGCGGTCAGCGACGATGACGGCGCGCGCGTGACAGGCGAATATTTCCACCATATGCGCCCTCGCAAGCCGAACCCCAGCGCCTATGACGGGGACATCCAGAACCAGCTCCTTGAAGGCCTGCCGCAAGCTTTCAGGCGTCGCGCTGCCGGCTTAGGCCGCTTGACCGCCACTTCGTCGCCAAGCGCAAACCCACCTCCTCTTCGCGCGTCGCAGCCGTGACGCGTAGAGCTTCCTCGGGGCCCGCGCATTTACGCACGACCCCGATAAAAAAGCCATGCGGCGCCCGGGGGCCGCATTCCTTTGAAAAACCACGCCTTTTCACCGCGTGGCGCGCGGGCCCGTATAGGAAAAATATACTTTGACCCGCCGCCGGCGCCGGCGGCGCATCCCGTCGTCCTGCCTAATCGATTGAAATGACAGCGAAAATTGACGCGGACAAGCCCGTGGCACGGCGCTTGCCTGCTAGGATAGCGAAGACCCATCACTGCAAGCAAGGTGGCGAAGATGAGCGAGAAAAGCAGAATTCTCGTCGTTGATGACGACGAAGTCGTACGCCGGAGCTACCTGCGGTCGTTGCAAAGCGTCGACTGCAATGTTGCGGCCGCGAGCGATGGCGAGGAGGCGCTGCAGACGATGGAGCGCAATCCCTTCGACGTCGTGCTGCTGGATCTGCGCATGCCCGGCCGCGACGGAATGTCGGTTCTGCGCGCGATCAAACAGAAGTGGCCGGAAAGCGAGGTGGTGATCATCACCGGCTATCCGACCGTGGACAGCGCCAAGGAGGCCGTTCGGCTCGGAGCTTGCGACTACGTCGCCAAGCCGGTGGGGCCGAAGGAAGTCATCGATGTCGCCGACAACGCGATAACGCGCAAGCACTGGGCGCTGCGTCGCGTGCCGGAGGATCCGGATGCAGCGAGCGGCGCCTGCGCCGCCTGAGGAACAAACCTGTTCAAACAGCCCCGACATGAACGCTTATTCGAAAAGGAGAAGGTTATGACCGCATCACGCAAAGTGCTCGTCGTCGACGACGATCCCGTCGTCCGCAAGAGCTTCGACCGCGTTCTCACCAGCAAGGGTTACGCCGTCATCACCGCCGAGAGCGGGGAAGAGGCGTTGCGCAAGCTGAGCGAGGAAAAGTACGACGTCGTCTACACCGACATCCGCATGCCCGGAATGAGCGGACTCGACGTGGCCGAACAGGTGAAGGCGAAGCGGCCGTGGACGCCGGTGGTGATCATCACCGGCTACGGCAGCGACGCCGCCGAAGCCCGCGCCAAGGCCGCAGGCGTCGTGAGCTTCCTGCACAAGCCCCTGTCTCCCGAAATGATCGAAGGCAGCGCTCGCGAGGCGCTGGCGGCTCCCCCGGCCGCGGAAGAGGCGGTCTCTCCGGCCGTCGCCGAAGCGCCCCGGGCCGAACCGTCCACCGTGGGAGACGCGCTGAAGAACATCGCCCTCTTCTTCGCTGCGCCGTTCATTGGCCTAGCCTACGTCGTCGCCTTGCCGTTCGTCGGCCTCGGCTTTCTCGCGTTCATGGCGGCGCGCGCCGCAGGCAAGATCGAAGCGTTGAGGGCGGTCGGCGAGGCGCTCAGGACGATCGGGATGTTGATCGCCGCGCCTTTCATCGGCCTGGCCTACGTCGTCTTATTCCCGTTCGTCGGCTTGGGCATGCTGGCCTGGATGGGCGGCCGAGCCGTGCTCGGAGGCGAGACGCCGACGAAAGACTGAATGAGGATGGCTGATTGGCGGCTCGCCCGACCCACGGGCGAGGCGGAGGCCGGGGGGAAATTCCCTCCGGCCTTTTTCGTTCGGCCTCGGCGCCCGGCGTCATTTCTCGTCGCCGGGTCTGTATAGAAAACTCATGCGCGCGCAGCATTCGCATAAGCGTTTGACAGCGCTCGATATTTATCGGGCCTCGGGGCCAGCGCGTATAGAGAAATTATACGTCGCCTTCGCCGCGGCCGCCGCAAAGGCCCATGACCAAAATCGCCAGATAGACATAAGCCCTTAAAATCACGAGCTTATTGATGCTCCGCACGACGTCTGGCACGGCCCTTGCTTCGTAAGAACCGAGCAAACCGTTGGAATAAAAGCCTCACTGACGAGGCTCAACATGCAGGAGTAAGTCATGACCGCATTACGCAAGATCCTCGTCGTCGAGGAAGAGCCTGTGGTTGCGACTAAGGTCGCCCGGGCCCCTGCCGGCAAATTTCGCGTCGTGACTGGCGAGCCGCCGGCCCAACCCCGCGCTGCGGCGCCCGAGGCGGGTGGCGGCGCCTTGAAGAACATCGCCCTGTTCTTCGCCGCGCCTTTCATCGGCTTGGCCTATATCGTCGCCTTGCCGTTCGTCGGCCTCGGCTTCCTCGCCCTCAAGGCGGCGCGCGCCGCAGCCAGGACTGAAGCGGCGAAGGCGGTCGGCCCGGCGCTGAAGACCGGCGGGATGTTGATCGCCGCGCCTTTCATCGGCTTGGCCTGCGTCGTCTTCTTCCCCTTCGTCGGGTTGGCCATGCTGGCCGGCATGGGCGGTCGCGCAATGGTCGAAGCCGGAGCGCGGCGAATGAGATAGATCAATGAAATCTTCGCTGCGGCGCCGCAAAAAAGAAATTGCGCTGATCCTCCCGGGGGGCTGAAGGCCCCCCGGATCATGTTGGCGGCGCGGTCGCCTTTGGGGGGCGAATATGAATGGCTACAGCACCCTGTTTCAGGTCCGGCGCGCGCTCCTGCGCGCCGGTCTGGTCGTCGCGGCCTTCGGCGCAGGGATCGCCCTTTCGCCAGCCGGCGCGCCGCCGGCCTTCGCCGCCGACGCCGCGCCCTCGGCGACGAGCGAGCAATGTCTCGGCTGTCACGGCGCCGAGGGCATGGAGAAGAAGCTGGCGGACGGAGCGACCCTGCAGCTGCACGTGCCGGGCGATGCGTTCGCCAGGTCCGTCCATAATTCCATCGGGTGCACGGGCTGTCACGCCGACGTCGATCTCGCCGCGCATCCGCCCGCCGAAAAGACCATCGAGAGCAGGCGCAGCTTTTCCCTCGCCATGACCCAGCTCTGCCGTGGGTGCCATGCCGACAAATTTGACCAATGGGAGACCAGCATTCACGCCGCCCTGGTGCGCAGCGGCGACTCGGCGGCGCCGATATGCACGGACTGCCACAACCCGCACGCGGTCATCAAGGACGCGGCGACGCAAATCGACCAGGTTCCCTGCCAGAAGTGCCACTCGGCGATCTACACCGCCTACTCCGGCAGCATGCACGCGGCCTATCGGCGCAGTTCCGACAAGGGCTATGCGCCGGTTTGCTCCGACTGCCATAGCGCCCACGACGTGAAACCCACCGCGCTCGGCCAGGGACCGGAGGCGGCCTGTTTCGGCTGTCACGACGGCGTGCTGGAAGCCCATCAGAAATGGCTTCCCAATGCAGCCTTGCATTTCGAGGTCGTGTCCTGTCCGGCCTGCCATTCTCCCTATGCCCAACGCAAAGTCGATCTCATGCTGATCGACGCTAAGGACTCCAAGGCGCGCGGGACCGAACAAGTCGGCGTGCCCCTTTTCGACGCCAGCGCCCATTCGGATGGCAAAGGGATCGATGCGGCGACGCTGTGGAACTTGCTGCAAACGCTTAATCGCGCGGGCATAGCCGACAAGACCGTCTTGCGCGGCCGCCTGGACGTTGTCACCGGCCCACAGGCGCATCAACTCGCCGACAAGAGCAAGGCGATCAGCAATTGCCAAGTCTGTCATAGCTCGGGATCCGCGGCATTCCAGAGCGTGACCGTCTCGCTCGTCGGGCCGGAGGGCCGACGCGTGGGCTATGGCGCCAATGCCGACGTGCTGAACTCGGCGATGTCGCTCGAGTCGGTGAGCGGCTTCTACGCGATCGGCGGCACCAGGATCAAGATCCTGGACATTCTGCTGATCTTGGCCGTCCTCGGAGGCCTTGGCATTATCATCGGGCACCTGACCCTGGGATGGCTCTTCAAATACTTTGGCTTGTACCACCCGCATAATGGCAGTCCCGGCGATCGGCCGACCGGCGGCGATGGTCCCAAGGCGGCATGACGGCGCGGAAGCGCTGAAAGGAACAGCGATATGCAAAAACTCTATATCCATCCGCTTCCAGTCAGGATCTGGCACTGGATCAATGCCGTCGGCTTCGTCCTGATGGTTCTCACGGGGCTGCAGATCCGTTATGTCGGACTGATCGATGTGGCGTCGTTCAGGACGGCGGTCGCGGTGCACAACACGGTCGGTTTCGTGCTGATCGCCAATTTTTTCGTCTGGCTCGGGTTTTATCTTTTTTCCGACCGGATCAAGGCCTATCAATCGGAATTGAGTCCGACGAAGCATTTCCGCGCCACCTTTCGGCAGATATACTACTATGGTTTCGGCATATTCAAAGGCGATCCCAATCCCTTTCGCGCCACCATCTATCGCAAGTTCAATCCGCTGCAGAGCATGACTTACCAGCTCGTCCTGATGCTGCTCGTCCCGATCCAGTTCTATACCGGCATCTTGATGTGGGACGTGAAGCGCTTCTCCGCCCAGGTCGACTTCTTCGGCGGCGTGCGCGTCATCGACACCGTCCATGTTCTGATCTTCATCACCATCGTCTTTTACCTCTTCGTCCACGTCTATCTCGGCACCTTGGGGCACACGCGGACAGCGCATTTCAGGGCGATGCTGACCGGCTACGACGACGTAGACGAGGAAGAGGCGGAACCTGCCGTGGCGGCGCCGGAATCCGCGCCGTCCGGCGCCGCCGGCCATGCCTGATCCCGTCGCGCCCGCGGCGCGGCAGGGTCGGCCGTCGCCGCCGCTTGGAGCAGCGACCTACGATACGTTGGGAATCTCCGCGCCGTCGACGTCGTGCTCGGTGTCGCGCACGCGGATCGCGTATTTCTTCATCAGCGCTTGAAAATTCGGGCGCTGCATTCCCGTGTCCTCGGCGCTTTTGGTCACGTTCCACCCATTGCGCTTGAGCGCCTCCAACACGAACTGCTTCTCGATTTCCTCCACCGACTTCTCGCGCGCGGCCTTCTTGACCCGCTTGAGCTCGTCTCCGGTTCTCGGCGCCGCGATGTCGGTCTGCGGCTGCGATAGATCGACGATGCTGTCGAGGTGGGCCTGACGAATGACGTTGTCGCTAGTCAGGATCACCGCCCGGTGCATGGCGTTCTCGAGTTCGCGCACGTTGCCCGGCCAGCCGTAATTGACGAGGGCGCTCATCGCGCCGTCGGAAATGTCGGTGACCTTTTTTCCCAGCTCCGCGCTGAACGCCTTGAGGAAATGATAGGCGAGCGCCGGAATGTCGTCCTTGCGTTCCCGCAGCGCCGGAACATGGATCGGGAAAATATTGATCCGATAATAGAGGTCGTCACGGAAGGCGCCGGCGGCCACCATGGCCTTGAGATCCTTGTTGGTGGCGGTGATCAGCCGGAAATTGGCGGTCTGCGTTCGCGTGTCGCCGACGGCCCGGTATTCCCGCTCCTGCAGGACGCGCAGCAGCTTGCCCTGGATCGCCATGGAGAAATTGCCGATCTCGTCGAGAAACAGCGTGCCGCTGCCGGCGACTTCGAACATGCCTTTCTTGTTCACGACCGCGCCAGTGAAAGCGCCCTTGACGTGACCGAACAGCTCGCTTTCCAGCAGGTTTTCGCTGAGCGAATTGCAGTCCACGGGAACGAACGGCTTGTCCCTGCGCAAGCTGTTGTAATGGATCGCGCGAGCGACCAGCTCCTTGCCGGTTCCGCTTTCCCCGGTGAGCAGGACGGTCGAATTGGTGGGCGCGCACTGCGCGACGAGGCGATAGACGGCCTGCATCTGCGGGCTCGACCCGATGATGTTCTCGAAACGATATTTCGAGCTGAGCTCGCTCTTGAGGTTGAGATTCTCCTGGAGCAGGCGCCGCCGCTCGAGCGCGCGTTGCACCACCAGCTTTATCTCGTCCGGCTCGAACGGCTTGGAGATATAGTCGAAGGCGCCGAGCTTCATCGCCTGCACCGCAGTGTCGATCTGCGACAGGCCGGTGATCATGACGACGTCGACGTCGGGATGCGTCTCCTTGATCCGGCGCAGCACTTCGAGGCCGCCGATGTTGGGCATCATGATATCGAGGATCACCACGTCGTAAGGATGTTCCTCGACTTTGCGCAGCGCCTCCCGGCCGTCCTGCACGGCCTCGACCTGGTAGCCGTCGTCGCCGAGAATGCGCAAACAGCTTCTGATGACGATCTCCTCGTCATCGACGACCAGTATTCGCGCGCTCATGAAAAGCTCCCGCTGGCTTTGTTCTCGGGCCCGGCCGATGGCCGCGTCAACGGCAGAAAGACGCGGAACGTCGATCCCTCGCCCACCTTGCTTTCCACTTCGATGAGCCCGCCATGGGCCTCGACGATGCCGTGGCTGACGGAAAGTCCCAGCCCGGTCCCCTTACCCACGTCCTTGGACGTGAAAAACGGATCGAATATCCGCCGCAGGTTCTCTTCGGGAATGCCGCAGCCGGTATCCACGATGGATATTACCACCATCGGCGCCGGCTCGACACCATCCGCGGGTGCCCGCGGATGCTCTGAACGGCGGGTGCGGATGGCGATGCTTCCCTTTTCTTCGACGGCGTGCTGGGCGTTGACGAGCATGTTCATGATCACCTGCTTGATCTGATCGGCGTCGATCCAGATCGGCGGCAGCGTCCGGTCGAGATCCGCGGTGATCTCGATATCGCGCAGGTGCGCCGGCCGCTCGACGAGGCGAATCGTATCCTCGATGACTTGATTGAGGTCGGTGAATTTCTTCTCCGGCTGTTTTTCACGGGCGAAATCGAGCAGCCGCTTGATGATCGCCGCGCATCTCTTGGTTTCGCGGATCACCAGATCCATGTCCTCCGCATCGGGGCTGCCGTCCGGCATTTTCTGCCGCAAGAGATGCGAGAAGGTCAGGATGCCGGTCAGGGGATTATTCAATTCATGGGCGACGCCCGAGGCCAGCAACCCGACCGAGGCGAGCTTCTCGCCGCGCACGGTCTCCGCCTGAGCGCGGCGCAGCTCCTGCGTCCGTCTTTCCACTTTCTGCTCGAGCGTATACGCCCAATCGCGCAGCTCCGCGCGCGAATTGCGCAAGGCGTCGGTCATGGCGTTGAACGAGGCCGCCAGCTTGCCGAACTCGTCGTCGCTGCGCACGGGAATCGGCTGGTCGAGATTTCCGGCGGAGAGTCTTTGCGCGCCGCTTTCGAGGTCGCGCAACGGCAAGTAGACCAGACGGTGCACGAAGAAGCCGACCGACAACGAAGCGATCACGATGAAGCCCAGGGAAAACCCGGCGATGCCGAGCGTGCTGGCCCGCAATTCTCGATCCGTCTCGTCGAGCGAATAGACGATGTCGAGAACGCCGAGGACCGGCTTGTCCTGCGAGTGTTGGTGGCAGGCGGCGTTATAGCAAGACGGCTCGTTGCGGACGACTTCCATGCTGCCGAGCAGCGATCGGCCGTCTTGGCCTTTGAACGTCCAGGTTCGTTCGCTCCTGGGAACTTGTTCGAGCGGGCGTTCGCTCTGATGGCAACGGGAGCAGCCCTCAGCGTTGCGGTCCACCGTCTGACCGACTTCGGGCGGGAAGGTCGAATGGATGATCTTTCCCTCCTTGCTCAGGATTCGGATTCGATCGATGTTTTCCTCACTCGCGACATCATGGATGACCTGGTCGACATAGAATGGCTGATTCTGCAGCATGGCGAATCGCGTGCTCTTGGCCACCACTTCGGAGAGTTGGATGACGTGATCGGACACCTTGCCGAGGATCTCGTTGTGCAAGAACCAGGCGACCAGCCCGGTGAACAAGATCATCGCCGCCGACAGCGCGATCGCAAGGTAAAGCACGACCTTAAACTTCAGGGTTTTTGGTTGCAAAGGCACGGTTACGTCTCGTCCTGCGCCGGAGGGGGACGCATCTATTCAATTTCAATAATTCACCGGCAAACCGGTCGGACGGATCCTCGCGCCCAAAATCCCATGAAATATCATCGCCGTTAATCAAAAACCGGCCATTGATGCTTATCAATCGGGGCTTTTCGCATGGCGGTCCTGTCGGCGCGGCGCGCTGTCTCCCCGCCGTCGCCAATCCGCTTTACGCCGCTGTCACAATCGCCGACCATGGCGCCGGACGCGCGAAACGCCGCGAGGGGAAACGCGATGCGCCATGCCGTGGACGACTTTCAACTCGGCGATAGGGCGATGCGCGACAGCCTCTTTGCGCCGAGGCTCTATAATTACTGCCTGTCCCTAGGGCTCAGCCGGGCGCGGATGATGCCCTCGCGGGCGTTCTGCTCGCACGAGAGTCAGGGCTATCCCATCATTCCGGCGATGCAGCATTCCGGCGCGTTCCCTTTCGACCGCGGACGGGTCGGCGGCAAGGTCGCGACGGATCGGCATCGGCCCCACGCCCATCACGGCGAGGATCTCGTCATCGTTCACGCCAGCCACGTCGGCTGCGACCTAGTCCGCCGGGCGCGGCGCGCGCGAAAAGCCGATTTCGGCTTCGAGCGGCGAACCGGATTCGACGAGCTTTCGCGTCACGCGAGCCGAGCGTCCTTGTTGTGGAGAGAATCGATTAGCGCGCGCAACGTCGCGACGGTTGAAGAATCCACTTCGCCGTCGACGCGCGCGGGGCGGAAATGGCGCTGAAAGGCGGTCACCACCAATCTTGTCTGCCGGTCGTAGACGCCACTGAGCTCGACGCCGTAACCGTAGAGCGCGAGCATCGCCTGCAGCGCTCGGATTGGCAGTCCTTCCTGACCCGCGCCGACGAGCGCGCCGCCGACGATCGGAGCGGGGTCGCTCCAATGGCCGACGCCGGCGCGCGCGAGAACGTCCCAGGGGAATTTCTCGCCGGGATCGCGCTTGCGCGCGGGCGCGATGTCGGAATGAGCGAGAATGCGTTCGGGGCGAATCGCGCGCCGCGCGGCGATATCGCGGCACAGTCCGATGACGGCGTCGATCTGCCGGCGCGGAAAGGGCGGCAGCGCGCCGTCATGGCCGGGATTGACGATCTCGACGCCGATCGAAGCGGAATTGAGATCGCTCTCGCCGCTCCAGAAACCGGCGCCGGCGTGCCAGGCGCGCTTGTCCTCGGCGACGAGTTGCGCCACTTCGCCGCTCTCCCAGACGAAGTAATGCGCCGAGACCTGGGAAGCCGGATCGCACAGCAGCGCCAGCGCGGCCTCGGCCGTGGGCATGCCGGTGTAATGCAGGACGATGCTGTCGGGCCGCGCATAGCCCCGTCGCTCGCCGAAATTGGGCGAGGGCAGAAACGCAGAAGCGATCGGGCTGTCCGGAATCGGTTGCGCCGTCACGCGGCGCGCTCACGCGTCGGCGACAAGCGGCAAGACCCCAAAGAGGCCGTTCCCCGCCGGCGAAGGCGGGGAAGGGCGGAACCGATCAATAATAGGCGCGGCAAACGCGGTTGCCATAATAATCGTAATACCACTCGGCGCAGTTGCCCGGCGGCGGCCCCGGCGGCGGATAATAGCCCGGCCCCGGCGGAGTCGCCGCCGAACCGATCATAGCGCCGGTGGCCGCGCCGATGATTCCCCCGGCGACGGCGCCGCCGGGACGGTTGGTCAGCGCCCCGCCGATCAGCGCGCCGGTCGCGCCGCCGACCACGGCGCCGCCCGCCGCGTTCTGGCCCTGCGGCGTGTTGCAGCCCGCCACCGACACGGCTGTCGCGATGGCCAGCGAAAGGAAAATGAGTTTTTTCATCACACCGGTCTCCTATGCGTCGCGCGAAAACCGCACGCGAACGCTCCTGTTACGGTCTGGCCGCCTGCGCGACGCGACCCCTGACCCCGACGCCCCCTTCAGCCCTACCACGTTCTCGAGGCTGGCACAGATTTCGTGAACCGAAAGTGAATTTCGCCGCGGCGCCCTTATGGCGCGCCCGGCTCGCGGCCGGCCGCGCGCATTGCCCGATCCAGCACTTCGAAGCCGCGCGGGCTGAGGCTCGCCGCCGCGTTGAAGCGCAGATAGCCGCGCGCCTCCGGCGAGGCGCTGAACACCGGCCCCGGCGCGAAGGCCACGCCCTCGGCGAGGCCGAGCCGGGCGACCTGCGTCGCGTCGAGCCCGTCGGGCAGGCGCGCCCAGACGAAGATGCCGCCGCGCGGCTCGATCCAGGGCGTCAGGCCGCCGGCCCTGAGCCGGGTCAACGTCCGGCCCATCGCGTCGGCCAGGCGCGCGCGCAGCGCTGTCAAATGGCGCCGGTAGCCCGCCTCGGTCAGCATCCGGTGCAGGAAGGCGGCGGCGAAATGGCCGCTGCTGAGGGAGGTGGCGAGTTTGAGATCGACGATCGGGTCCACCCAGTCGGGCCGGAGCGCCAAATAGCCGCAGCGCAGCGCCGCCGAAATCGTCTTCGAGTAGCTGCCGACCTGAATGACGCGCTCCAGCCCGTCGAAGCCCGCCAGCCGCGTCCCCGGCGCTCCCGGCTCGAAATCGGCGAAGATTTCGTCCTCGACGATGACGACGTCGTGTCGTTCGGCGAGTTTGAGCACGCGATGCGCGACCGCCGGCGACAGCGAAGCGCCGGTCGGGTTGTGCAGGCCGGCGATGGTCAGGTAGAGGCGCGGCGCTTGCGTCGCGAAAACCTCGGCGAGCGCCTCGACATCCGGCCCCTCGGGCCTCAGCGGCGCGGCGACGACATTGAGGCGATGCGCCTTAAGCAGTGGCAGCAGCCGGAAATAGCTGGGATCGTCGACGGCGACCGTGTCGCCCGGCTGGACGAGGAAGCGCAGGGCGAGGTCCACCCCTTGCGTGCTCAATTCGGTCAGCACGATCTGCTCGGGCGAGGCGACGACGCCGCGCTCGCCCAGGCGCACCGCGAGTTGGCGGCGCAGCGGCGCGTAGCCGATCGGCAAATCGTATTGCGTCTTGCGGAAGGCGCGGTCGCGCGCGAGGTCGCGCAGCGCCCGCTGCATGCCGAGTTCGGGCATCCAGGATTCGGGCAGCCAGCCTGAGCCTGGCTGCACGACGTCGGGATCGGCCTCGAGCGCGGCGCGTATCGACCACAGCCAGTCAGCCACCGGCTCGCGCCGCTCGACGGCGCGCGCGAGCACCAGGGGGCGCGTCGGTCCGGCGACGAAAAAGCCCGAACCGCGCCGGGCGACCACGGCGCCCTCGGCGACCAGCCGATCATAGGCCTCGACGACGGTGGACTTCGACACCGCCAGGCTGGCGGCGAGCGCGCGCACCGAGGGCAGGCGCGCGCCCGGCGCCAGCGCGCGGCTGTCCATGCGGGTCTTGAGGGAAGCCATGACCGCGCCAACTCGCGTCGGCGCGCGCTCTCGAGACGGCCGGCGATCGAGCATCTGTGTTGCCTATTGGTTGGTACAGTTCAGCCGAACTGTATTGAATTGTCTCTGGGCGCGCCAGCCCAATTCGGCGACGATGGGCGCGAAAGGAGCGCGTCGTGAAGAAGCCGAAGCCCATCGCCGCAAGGATTTTCGCGTGGGGCGCGCGAATCGCGCTTTGGCCCGCGCGGGTCGTGGCGGCGCGCGCCGCGTTCGCCCAATTGGCCGCGATGAACGCGCGCGAACTGGCCGACATCGGCCTCACCGCGCAGGATCTGCGCGACGCGATGGCGTTGGCCCTCGACGAGGATCCGACGGCGACTCTCGCGGCGCGCGCCGCCGAGGCCAGAATCCGCGCGTTGGAACGCCGGCCGGCCGCGCGGTCGGACCTGCGAAGGGCGCGCGGCCGCGAACTTTCGAGGACCGGGTCGTGACGTCGCAGCGGCGCGAAGAGACTGTCGGCCTGCTGCTGGGCTTGCTCGGCGTCGCGATTTTCGCCGCGACGCTGCCGATGACGCGACTGGCGGTGGCGAGCCTCAGCCCGCAATTCCTCACCGCCGCCCGCGCGGCGATCGCGGGCGTTTTGGCGATCCCCGTCCTGGCGCTCGGCGGCCGGGCGCCGCCGTGGCGGGACTTTCCGCCGCTGATTCTATCCGCGCTCTGTCTCGTGGTCGGCTTTCCCGCCTTCACCGGCTTCGCGATGCGCGCGCTGCCGGCGGCGCATGCGGGCGTCGTCGTCGGCGCTCTGCCGCTCGCCACCGCCGCCGCCGCCGCGCTGATCGACCGGGAGCGGCCTTCGCCGGCCTTCTGGGCCTGTGCGCTTCTCGGCGCCCTGCTCGTCGTCGGCTTCGCCGTGCATCGCGGCGGCGGCGGCCCCCTGCAAGGGAACGATGCGCTGCTGCTCGTCGCCGTCGCGAGCGCGGCCGTCGGCTACACATTGTCAGCGCAATTGTCGCGGCGGATGCCGGCGCGCGACGTTATTTCATGGATCGTCGTCCTCGCCCTTCCCGCGTCGGCGCCGCTGAGCTTCCTGTGGCGCCCGGACGACCCGGCGCGCGTCCCGGCGCTCGCCTGGGCCTGCCTCGTCTATCTCGGGGCGATGAGCATGTATATCGGCTTCTTCGCTTGGAACGCGGGGCTGGCGCTGGGCGGGGTCGCGCGCGTCGCCCAGGTCCAGCTCGCGCAGCCGTTCCTGACCCTCGCGCTGGCCGCCTGGCTTTTAGGCGAGCGCATCGACGGGGAGACCGCGATCTGCGCGATCCTCGTCGTCGTTCTCGTTTTCGCCGGCCGCCGGCTGCGGGTCGGCGTCGCGCCCGATCGCCTTTCGCGCGCCGGCGCTTGACCGGCGCGCCGTCGGGCGCATATGTGCTGCAGCCAGTCGGCCGGACGGCCGTCGCTTTGCGGGTTTCTCGCGGGCGGAGGAAAGTCCGGGCTCCATGCGGACACGGCGCCGGATAACGTCCGGCGGGGGCGACCCCAGGGATAGCGCCACAGAAAGCAAACCGCCCTCCGTCTTTTCCTAACGGAAAAGACTTGGGGTAAGGGTGAAAGGGTGCGGTAAGAGCGCACCGCGCCGGCGGCAACGTCGGCGGCACGGCAAGCCCCGCCGGGAGCAAGACCGAATAGGAGCGATGCGCGGCGCCGCAAGGCGCCTCGGGGCCAGTCCGCGGGCCTTGTCGCTCGGGTTGGTTGCTTGAGGCGCCCGGCGACGGGCGTCCCAGAGGAATGGCCGTCACGTCGGGAGCCTCGCGGCTCCCGGCCATACAGAACCCGGCTTACAGGCCGACTGGCTGATTTTCGCGTGGGCGCGGGCCCACGCCGCGCATAAACGAGGTAGGCCCGACGCGGCGGCGCGCCGCGTCCAGCAAAGGCGAAGCAATGCTGCACGCTCATTCCGTCGTTCCCTCCGGCGCCTGGTCGGGCGAGCCGGCCGACACGGTGGTGCTCGATTACGACGAGCGCTACCGGCGCCGCGTCGCCATGACCGGCGTGCGCGGCCTCGGCTTCCTGCTCGATCTGCCCGAAGCGGTGATGCTGCGCGCCGGCGACGGACTGAAGCTGGAGGACGGACGCATCGTCGAGGTCGTCGCCGCGCCCGAATCCCTCGCCGAAATCCGCGCCGCCGACGCGGCCGCGCTGACGCGCATCGCCTGGCATCTGGGCAACCGTCACCTGCCGACCGAGCTGATGCGCAAGAGCCTGCGCATCCGTAGGGATCCCGTGATCGAGGAGATGGCGCGCGGCCTCGGCGGCGCAGTTGTCGCGATCGAAGCGCCGTTCAATCCGGAAGGCGGCGCCTATGTCCGCGCGCCGGCGCATGAGCACGGCCAGGGGCGCGACAACGCTCATCGCCACGGCGACGCGCATCACCGCCACGGCGACCATCAAAGCGTCGGCGCCGAGGCGCACGTCCACGGCCCCGGCTGCGGCCATGATCATCACGACGACGCCCATCACGAGCACGCCCATCACGATCGCGACCATGGCCACGGCGGGCGCTGAAGCGGGCGACTGGCGCGAGCTGCCGCTGCTCGTCTGGCTCTCCCCCGCTTTTCCCGTTGGCTCGTTCGCCTATTCGCATGGTTTGGAATGGGCGGTCGTGGCGGGCGACGTCGTCGACGTCGGCTCGCTGCGCGAATGGCTCGCCGACCTCGCCGCTTTCGGCGCGCCGCGCATCGATGCGGCCCTGTTTGCGGCCGCGCATCGCGCGGCCGAGGCTGAGGATTGGCGTTCGTTGAACCAAGTCAACGAACTGGCGATCGCCCTCGCCGGCTCGGCCGAGCGGCGCCTGGAGACGACCGC
This sequence comes from uncultured Alphaproteobacteria bacterium, assembly GCA_963842835.1. Taxonomy (GTDB): domain Bacteria; phylum Pseudomonadota; class Alphaproteobacteria; order Rhizobiales; family Beijerinckiaceae; genus Roseiarcus. The sequence goes on from CAWJIB010000009.1 coordinate 395,808, forward strand.
GCAGGGCGGCGCCTTCCGCGTCGCGGCCCGCGCCGCGTGGGACTGCGAGGCGCTGGTCCGCGTTTCCCAGCGCGGCGACGCGATCGCTTACCCGATCGCGGTCGCCGCGGCGGCGGCGGGCCATGGAATGGCGCGCGAACGCGCGGCGCAAGCGTTCGTCGTCGCCCTTTTCGCCAATTTGGTCTCCGCCGCGATTCGCTTGGGCGTGGTCGGCCAGACCGACGGGCAGCGGGTTCTGGCAGGAATCTTGCGTGATCTGGCCGCCATGGCGCGCGAGGCGGCGGGCGCGACGCTCGATGACCTCGGCGCTTGCGCCTTCCGCTCCGACATCGCCGCGATGCGGCACGAAACGCAATATTCGAGGTTGTTCCGTTCATGAGCCGATCCCAGCAACCCCTGCGCGTCGGCGTCGGCGGCCCCGTCGGCTCCGGCAAGACGGCGCTGATGGAGCAATTGTGCAAGCGCCTCAGCGGCGAGTTCGACATCGCCGCGATCACCAACGACATCTACACCAAGGAGGACGCGCGCATCCTCGTCGAGGCCGGCGCGCTGCCGGCCGAGCGCATCATGGGCGTCGAGACCGGGGGCTGCCCGCATACGGCGATTCGCGAGGACGCCTCGATCAATCTGGCGGCGGTCGAGGAAATGCGCAGGCGCTTTCCCGCGCTCGATCTCGTCCTCGTCGAATCCGGCGGCGACAATCTCGCCGCGACTTTTTCGCCCGAGCTCGCCGATCTCACGATCTATGTCATCGACGTCTCCGGCGGCGAGAAGATCCCGCGCAAGGGCGGGCCCGGCGTCACCCGCTCCGACCTCCTCGTCATCAACAAGATCGACCTCGCCCCCTACGTCGGCGCCTCGCTCGAAATCATGGCGCGCGACGCCGCCTTGATGCGCAAGACTCGTCCGTTCGTCATGACCAACATGAAGACTGGCGAAGGGGTCGAGGCGGTGATCGCGTTCATTCGCGAGAAGGGCGGCCTCGGGGCGGATTGAGCGCCGAGCTGCGACTCTGGCCGGCAGGTGGCGCGAAGCGATGATTTCAGGTAGGTTGGGCTTATGAGCGGCGAACCGGACAATCTCGTTCTTGAGCTGCTTCGCGATCTTCGCGCCGACGTGGCGAATGTGGACGCCAAATTGGCCGACACGAAAGCCGAGCTGAAAAGCGACATTCACTCGCTGCGCGCCGACGTGGCGTCGGATCTTGTCGCGATGCAGACCAAGGCCGACGCGGAACACCAGGCGACGCGTAAGCAACTCGGCGACCAAATCGTCGGGCTTCGCCGCGCCGTCGTCGAATATCACTCGGTCGTCATTGGCCATGGCGTACTCATCAGCGAACTCGAAGCGCGCGTTCGCCGAGTGGAGCAGCATCTCAACTTGCCGCCGAACCTCGACGCCCATTAAACGCCGCTTGCCGACGCTTTCCGGCGCTGCTTGTCTTGCGGCCCTCAGCCGCTCTATAAGCCGTCTCCGGGTCGCGTTGACTCGGGCGTCGGGTCCGAGCGGGCGCCTGCGACTTGCTCCAATCGAGAAAGACTCCATCACCATGCGCATCTCGACTTTCGTCTCCGCGATCGCCTTCAGCGTCCTCGTCTCGGGCGCGGCCTACGCGCTCGACGCGGCCGCTCCCGCCACCGCCCCGGCCGCCGACGCGGCGGCCAAGGCCGCCAAGTCCGCCGAGTGCTCGAAGCAGGCCGACGCCAAGGGTTTGCACGGCGCCGAGCGCAGGAAATTCCGTGAGCAATGCAAGAAGGCCAAGTAAGCTCGTTTAAGCCGGTCGAGAGAGGCTCGAGCGAATGGCCGGCGACGCCGGCCATTTTCTTTGGTCGCTCAATCGTCCCGGCCTTGGGGAAACGCAATGGAGGCGACCTCCGACAATCGCGCCGATGACGAGCGCCTCACGATCTTCGCGACGCTGCGCGACTTCTTCCGCCATGCCGTCAGTCGGTTCAACGCGGCGGGGCTCGTCTACGGGCACGGCACGACCAACGCCGTCGACGAAGCCGCCTTCGTCGTTCTTGAAGCGCTGCGTCTGCCCATCGACGCGCTCGATCCCTTTCTCGACGCGTCGCTGACGCGCGAGGAACGCGCGCGCCTGTTGGATCTGATCGACGCCCGCGTCGCGACGCGCAAGCCCGCCGCCTACCTCCTCAATCGCGCTTATATTCAGGGCGTGCCGTTCTATGTCGACGAGCGCGTGATCGTTCCCCGCAGCTTCATCGGCGAATTGCTGTTCGGCGGCCTCGTGGGCGAGGGATCGCTGATCGAGGACCCCGATCAAATCGAAAGCGCGCTCGATCTGTGCACGGGCGGCGGCTCGCTGGCGATCCTGGCGGCCAAAACGTTTCCGAACGCCCGCGTCGACGCGGTCGATCTCAGCGCCGACGCGCTCGAGGTCGCGCGGCGCAATGTCGAGGAGCACGACCTTTTCGACCGGATCGCGCTCATTCAGGGCGATCTTTTCACTCCGCTCGGCGCCAAGCGTTACGATCTCATTCTCGCCAATCCCCCCTATGTCGACGCCGAATCGTTCGCGGCGTTTCCGCCCGAATACGCCGCCGAGCCGAGGCTCGCGCACGAAGGCGGGCGGGACGGCCTCGACATCGTTCGCCGCATCTTGCGCGCCGCGCCCGCGCATCTGACCCCCGAGGGCGCGCTCGTTTGCGAGGTCGGGCGCGGCCGGGCGCGGCTGGAGGCCGAGTTCCCGGAATTGCCGCTGATCTGGCTCGACACCGAGGAGAGCGAAGGCGAGGTGTTTTTCGTCCGCGCCGCCGATCTCGCCGCGCCGCGCCGCAAGGCGAAGGCGAGGAAATAAGCCGGGAGGCCGCGGGAAACGCGCGTCGGAATTGGCGGGGGCCGCAGGGGGGGGGGATTTGGGGTGGTGGGTGGGGGTGTGGTGGGGGTTGGGGTTGGGGGGGGGTGGGTGTGTGGTGGGGGGGGTGTGGGTGTGTGTGTTTGTTTGGTGTGGTGTTGGTGTGGGGGGGGGTTGGTTTGTGTGGGAGTTTGGGTAGGTGTGAGTTTGTTGTTGGTGTTTTTGTGTTTTTTTTTGTTTTAGTATGGTTGGGTGGTAGTATGGGGTGGTTGTGTTTGTGTTTTTTTTTTATTGTGTTATTGGCACGAGAAGTAATAGGGTTTGGATGATTTTTGAATGAGGTGTGTTATGTTTAGTTTATATTTGTTTTTGTTGATTGGTGTGGGTGTGTAGAGAGATATGAGATTAAATTAGGTGAGTTTGAATGAGATAGAGGATAGATGTAGTGAATGGTGGTGTTGCGATGTGTGGTTAAAGTAGGATATAGGGATAATATATTTGATTGGTGTGTTAGATTTGAGAGTGTTGTGTTGATGTGTTTAAGAGGTGGATTTTATATATTTATAGATTGTTTTGATGAGTATTGTTATGAGTTGTTTTTAGGTTTGAGTGTGATTGTTTTTTTGTTGTGATAGAGATTAGATGATGTTTGTAGTGATGATAGTTTTGTGTTTATATTTGGTGTTTGTTTATAGTTTTGTGTAGATATTATTGTAGTTGTGTTGTTATGAGGATGTGATAGTTTTGTGTATTGTTGTTGTGAAGTGTATGGAGTGTTGTGATGTGTATTGTATTTTCTGTGAGGTAGAAAGAATGTTATGTGTATCTGGGTTTGTTATATTTTGGATGTGAGAAGTGTTATATTATTGTTAAGGTTGTGTTAGTTGAGTGTTGGATTGATTATATATTGTTATAGTTGTTAGATTTTTTATAGTTAGTTTATGTGATTTTGATAGATGTTGTATATGTGATAGTTGTTTTTTGTTATAGACCTAGAGAAAAAAAAAAAAGATAAATGATTTTATATATATAAAAAAAATATTAAAAATTAAAAAAAAAAAAATTTATATGAAAATATAAATTTAAATATTATATTAAAAAAAAAAATAAAAAATAAAAAAAAAAAAAATAAAAAAAAAAAATAAAATAATAAAATAAAAAAAAAAAAAAAAAAAAAAAAAAAAAAAAAAAATAAAAAAAAAAAAAAAAAAAAAAAAAAAAAAAAAAAAAGAAGAAAGTAGGGATTTAACCCGAAGGCCGCTATTCGGCCGCCGCGCGCGGGCGGATGCTGGCGCGAAAGTCGTCGATGCAGACAGCTCCAACACTCACTCCATTTCTCCACTTTCTTTCTTCTATCCCTTTCTATCCCCTATCTTTTTTTACCTTCCTCCCTATTTCATCCCTTCTCTCTCCCATTCCTTTCTCCTTTCTTCTACCACTTTCCCTTTATCACTAATTAAAGGCACGCGGGAAACGCGCGTCGGAATGGGGCGCGGGCGACAGGCCGCCATCGGGCCGCCGCGGCATCGAAGCGCGGATGCTGGCGCGAAAGTCGTCGATGCAGACGAGCCGCCCCGCGCGCTCGACGTGCCAAAACGTCCAGCCGTTGCAGGCCGGCAAGCCCTGGACCAGCGCGCCGATCTTGTGAATCGAGCCGACCGCCGGCCCGAGCGTCAGCGCGCCGTCGGCGCGCGCCAGGGCGCTGTGGCGACCCTTCGAATCGACGAGCCGTTCGCCGGGCTTGACCAGCCCGGTCTCGACCACGCTGGCGAAGGCGACGCGCGGCTCGCTGCGGCGGGTCGGAACCACGGCGACAGCCTCGAGGTCCACCGGTACGACCGCCTCGATGCGCGCGCGCGCCGCGGCGGCGTAACGGGGGTCGCGCTCCAGCCCGATGAAGCCGCGGCGCAGGCGGCGCGCGACCGCGCCCGTCGTGCCCGAGCCGAAGAAGGGATCGAGCACGAGATCCCCTGGGTTCGAGGCGGCGAGGAGCACGCGCTGAAGCAGCGCCTCGGGCTTTTGCGTCGGGTGCGTCTTGCGGCCGTCGGCGTCCTTGAGGCGTTCCGCGCCGGTGCAGATCGGCAGGAACCAGTCGGAACGGGCCTGGCAATCCTCGTTGCCGGCCTTCAGCGCCTCGTAGTTGAAGGTATAGGCCTTGGCGTCGGCGCTGCGCGCCGCCCAGATCATCGTCTCGTGCGCATTGGTGAAGCGGCGGCCGCGGAAATTGGGCATCGGATTGGCCTTGCGCCAGACGATGTCGTTGAGGATCCAAAAGCCGAGATCCTGCAGGATCGAGCCGACGCGGAAGATGTTGTGATAAGAGCCGATAACGACGATCGTCGCGTCGCGCTTCATGACCCGCCGCGCCGCGCCGAGCCAGGCCCTGGTGAACGCGTCGTAAGCGGCGAAATCGGCGAACTTGTCCCAATCGTCGTCGACGCCGTCGACGAGGCTTTGGTCGGGACGGGAAAGCGCGCCCTCGAGCTGCAAATTATAGGGCGGATCGGCGAAAATAAGGTCGACGCTCGCCTCGGGAAGCTTGTCGAGTTCCGCGACGCAGTCGCCCACGATGATCGCATCGCGCGGCCTGGCGATCGTGGCGGGACGCCGCGCCTCGCTGCTTCCAGTACGCAAAACCTGAAGCTGGGCAGGGAGGCCGGTCGCCCCGGCACGAAAACCACGCATGAACGCAACCACTCGACGCGAATGCCGGAGCGAACGCTTCCGACAATCGCGATAGTGAGCATTTTAGGTAAAGGTCGCGTTAGGCCCTGCCTCGCGTCGATGTCTCGTTTTCGTACGATTTTGGTCAGGCGAGAATCGACATGAAATCAACGATTTCTAAAGACTTTTGGGTTTCACGCGTCAATTGCCGGAGCTTCCCTCCAAAAGTTGCTTCGCCGTGAACGACCGCCGGTGAAACGGCGTCGGGCCGAGCCGCGCCAGAGCCTCGACATGCGCGCGGGTGGGATAGCCGGCGTGGCGCGCGAATCCATAGCCGGGACAGGCGGCGTCGAGCCGCCTCATCAGCGCATCGCGCGCGACCTTGGCGACGATCGAGGCCGCGGCGATCGACAGCGAGCGCGCGTCGCCGCCGACGATCGCGCGTGCGGGGCAGCGCAGGCCGTCGGGAACGTCGAGGCCATCGACGAGCGCGAAGTCCGCGCGCAGGCTCAGCGCGTTGACCGCGCGCGCCATCGCAAGAAGCGTCGCGCCGCGGATGTTGAGCGCGTCGATTTCCGCGACGCTGGCGAAGGCGATCGAGACGCATCGCGCCTTGGCGTAGATGACTTGGCTCAACGCCTCGCGCCGGGGGGCGCTCAACGCCTTCGAATCGTCGACCCCTTCGGGAGGATCGTCGGGATCGAGAATCACCGCGGCGACGCCGACCGGCCCGGCCAGAGGGCCGCGGCCGACCTCGTCGACGCCGGCGACGAGCAAACAGCCGCGCGCGATCAGTTCGCGCTCGAAAGCGAAGTCGGGCGCGCCCATTTTCAGCCGATCGGGCCCTTGCCGAGCCGGGCAAGGTCGAACGCCAAGACATCGCGCAACAGGTCAACGAACGCGTCGGCGCCGCGCTCGGCGCAGGCTTCGCCCTTGGCCGCGGTCGCCTTGTCGGCCTCGCCGACCGCGCCGTATTCGTTCAAATCGTTCGACATCCAGCCGAAGCCGTTCGGCTGGGTCACCCGCAATTGTTTGAATTCGCTCTCGATCGACGACGCCACGCTGACGAAGTCGCGCGCTTCGCCCATGCGCACCGTCTCCGGTCGGAACGCCAGCATCAACGATGTCTCGGCGTCGCCGCCATGAATGCCGTAAGCGCGCTCGCGCGCGGAGAAGAGCCCCTCGGGATAGCCGAAGCGGGACCAGGACGCATGCACCGCCAGCATCCGCCGCCGCACCCGCAATTCCCGCGCGACGATGTCGATGATCGGCACATTGCCGCCGTGCGAGTTGACGAAGATCAGCTTGCGGCATCCCGTTCGCGCGACGCTCTCGCCAATTTCCGTCCAGGCGCGCGCCAGGGTCTCGGCGGAGAAGGTCAAAGTGCCGGGAAATTCGATATGCTCGTTCGACTTGCCGATCGCCTGCAACGGCAGGAAGAGCACGGGCAAATCGGCGGGAATGCGAGCAACCGCGCGCTTGAGATAGCCTTCGTTGATGAATGTGTCGACGCCGACCGGCAAGTGCGGCCCGTGCTGTTCGATCGCCGCCACCGGCAGCACGGCGACGGCTTTACTCATGTCGGCGTTGTGAAAATCGCGCCAGGACATCTCCGCCCAGAATTTCGTCGGCAGCATCATTTTCTCCAGGTTCCTCAAGCGGCGCGCGCGCCGATCGCCTCGATTTCCACTTTGAATTCCGGGCGAGCGAAGCCCTGCACGATCATCAAGGTGGAGGCGGGCGGCGGATTGCCGACGAACTCGTCACGCACCTTCATGTAGCCGCCCAAATATTCGGCAGATGTCACGAAAGCGTTGACCCGCACGATATCCGCAAGCGACATGCCAGCTTCCCCGAGAATTGCGGCGATGGAGCGAAAGCACAGCCGCGCCTGCGCTTCGACCCCCTCCGGGACGGCGCCGTCGCGCCCGATCCCCAGCTGGCCCGAACAGAAGACGAGCCGGCTTCCCGGCATGATCTCCACGCCGTGGGAATAGTGCGCGAACGGCGGATGGATCGAACTGGGGGACAAAGGGCGCATCGAGACGGCTCATCGCGAAATGGGGCTGCTTTTGAGCTAGACCCTGCCGCCGCGCGAGGCAAGGTTGACATTGGCGCCCAAGTTGCTTCGTGATGGCGCGACAATTTGACGGCTTGACTTGGGAGTGTTCGCAGATGAGCGGATCAAAAATGAGCATTTGGGCCGGCTTGGCCTTGGCCGCGACCGCGTCGAGCGCCGCTTTCGGCGCGGACAAGGTGACCTTCGGCACCAATTGGCTCGCCGAAGCCGAGCACGGCGGCTATTATCAAGCGGTCGTCGACGGCACCTACGCCAAATACGGGCTCGACGTCACGATCGTGCCGGGCGGGCCGCAAGCCAACAACCGGCTGCAGCTGGTAACCGGCAAGCTCGACTTCTATATGGGTGGCAACTTCATTCAGGCCTTCGAGGCGGTCGAGCAGAAGGTGCCCACGATCGTCGTCGCCGCCATTTTCCAGAAGGATCCGCAGATTTTCATGTCGCATCCCGGCGTCGGCCTCGACAAATGGACCGACCTGCCGAAGGCGACCGCCTTCGTCGGCAAGGAAGGGCTCGCCTCGTTCTATCAATGGATGAAGATCGCCTACGGTTTCAAGGAAGAGAACGTCAAACCCTATAATTTCAACGCCGGGCCGTTCATCGCCGACAAGAATTCGATCCAGCAGGGCTATCTCACCGCCGAGCCGTTCTCCGTGGAGAAGGACGGCGGCTTTAAGCCCAACATCTTCCTGCTCGCCGACCAGGGCTATTCGACCTACGCGACGACGATCGAGGCGCGCACCGACATGGTGGCCAAGTCTCCCGATCTCGTGCAGAGGTTCGTCGAGGCTTCAGAGATCGGCTGGTATCATTATCTCTACGGCGACAATTCCAAGGCTAACGCCGCCATCAAGAAGGACAATCCCGACATCACCGACGAGCAGATCGCGTTCTCCATCGCCAAGCTGAAGGAATACGGCATCGTCGATTCCGGCGACACGCTGAAGCTCGGCATCGGCGCGATGACGGACGCGCGCGTCAAGGACTTCTTCGACGAGATGGTGAAGGCCGGCGTGGTCAAGCCCGACGTCGACTACAAGAAGGCCTATACTTTGCAGTTCGTCGACAAGGGCGTCGGGGTCGATCTGCGGCCGAAATGAGCAAACCTCGAAGATCGCGTCGGGCGAAGCGCGCGCGGGCCCTCCCGCTCGGCTTGCCCGGCCGCCCCTCCAGTGGACCAAACACTTTGGCTGCGAACGCCGTTCATGTCGCTTGCTGATCTTATCGCACCCATAGCGTCGGCGCGGGAAGCCTGCGACGCTGCCGCGCTCGTCTCGTTGCGCGGCGTCGACAAAGTCTTCGCCAATGGCGTGGCCGCGCTGGCGGGCGTCGAAATGGACGTGCGCGAGGGCGAGTTCCTTTCGTTGCTGGGTCCATCGGGCTGCGGCAAATCGACGATCCTGCGCCTTTTGTCCGGCCTGACGTCGCCGACGCGAGGCGCGATCGCCTGGCGCGGCCGCCGCCCCGAACTCGGATTCGTGTTTCAGGAGCCGACCCTGACGCCGTGGAGCACGGTGTTCGCCAATGTCTGGCTGCCGCTGCGGCTGGCCGGCGTGTCGCGCGCTCAAGCGACGCCCCGCGTCGAGGAGGCGCTGGAGCGCGTGGGCCTTTCCGGGTTCGCCAACGCATTCCCGCGCGAACTCTCCGGCGGCATGAAAATGCGCGTTTCGATCGCGCGCGCGCTGGTGACGCGCCCCGCCGTGCTGTTGATGGACGAACCCTTCGCCGCTCTCGACGAAATCACCCGCACCAAGCTCAACGACGACCTCGTGGCGCTCAAATGCGCGCTCGGCGCGACGGTCGTCTTCGTCACGCATTCCGTTTACGAGAGCGTGTATCTTTCCACCCGCATCGTGGTCATGGCGGCGCGTCCGGGCCGCGCGGTCGCCGAGATCGCCGTCGACGCGCCCCTGCCGCGCAACGAGGAATTTCGGTTGAGCGCGGCCTATGCCGAAAAATGCCGGCAGACGTCGCTGGCGCTATGCGCGGCGATGGACTTGCCGCCGCCCCGCGCAGGCGCGCGCTCCCGCGAGGCGTCGACATGAGCCGTCAAAAGCTGCTCGAATTCGCGTTTCCGGCTTTCGCTCTCGCCATGTCGCTGGTCGTCTGGGAGGCGGCGGTGCGCTGGTTCGCGATCCCGACCTTCATATTGCCGGCGCCGAGCTTGATCGCGACGACCCTGATCAAGGACTGGGGAACGCTCTCCCTGTCGCTTATGGTTACCCTCACCATCACCTTGGAGGCGCTCGCGCTGGCCGTGGTCGGCGGGGTCGCGCTGGCCATTCTGTTCGCGCAATCGCGCTTCGCCGAGCGCGCGTTCTTTCCGTTCGCGGTCGTCATGCAGGTCACGCCGATCGTCGCGATCGCGCCGCTGTTGCTCATCTATCTCAGCGCCAACGCCGCCGTTCTCGTCTGCGCGTTCCTCGTCGCCTTTTTCCCCATCCTCGCCAATACGACGCTGGGCCTCTCCTCGGCCGACCACAATCTCCTCGATCTCTTCGAACTCTGTGGCGCGACGCGCTGGCAACAACTCCTATTGCTGCGATTGCCTTCGGCCCTGCCCTATTTCCTCGGCGGCCTGCGCATCGGCGGCGGCCTCGCCCTGATCGGCGCGATCGTCGCCGAGATCGCCGCCGGCTCGGCCGGGCAGGGCGCCGGGCTCGCCTATCGCATCGTCGAATCCGGCTTTCGCCTGAACATTCCCCGCATGTTCGCGGCGCTGTTCTTGATCTCGGCGACCGGCATCGCGATCTATCTCGCGCTCACCGCGCTCTCTTATCTGTTGCTGCGCCATTGGCACGCCAGCGCGCGCGGACGCGAGACGTGAACCCGCTCTTCGCCATCGCCGAGGCGCCGCGCTACGCGATCGCGGATGCGCGAATCCTGCCCTCCGGCCTTGCCTGGAAAGCGTCGCCGCTCGATCGCGAGGGCTTCGCCAGGGTCGACATCGTCGTCGACGAGGGACGCATCGCGGCGATCGCGCCGAGCGGCGGCGAAGCGCTGTCGGATCTGCCGCGCGTCGCTCTGGCGGGCCGGATCGTTCTGCCGCTGTTCGTGGACGCGCACACGCATCTCGACAAGGGCTATATCTGGCGCCGGGCGCCCAATCCGACCGGCGCCTTCGCCGAAGCGCTGAAGACCGTGGCGCAGGATCGACAAGCCCGCTGGACCGCCGTCGACGTCGCCCGGCGCATGGATTTCGGGCTGCGCTGCGCCTATGCCCGGGGAACGCGCGCGATCCGCACCCATATCGACAGTCTCGGCCCGCAGACGCGCATCAGCTGGCCGGTCTTCGCCGAAGCGCGCGAGCGATGGCGCGGACGGATCGACTTGCAGGCTTCGCCGCTGTTTCCCGTCGACCATGTCTTCGACGAGGGCCATATGGCCGACGTCGAGGCGATGATCGAGGCGCATGGATCGAAGATCCTGGGCGCCGTGACCTACATGGTCCCGCGCCTACGCGAGGCGCTCGATCGCCTCTTTCGCCTCGCCGCCCGCAAGGGCTGGGACCTCGACTTTCACGTCGACGAGACTGCGGATCCGGCCGCCTGCTCGCTCGACGCGGTCGCCCAGGCGGCGATCGACCACCGTTTCGACGGTCGCGTTCTCGTCGGTCACTGCTGTTCGCTGGCGCGGCGCGACGAGGGCGAAACGCAACGCGCGATCGATCTCGTCGCGCGCGCCGGCCTTGACGTCGTCTCGCTGCCGATGTGCAACCTGTTCCTGCAGGACCGCGGCGAGGGGCGCACGCCGCGCTGGCGCGGCGTCACCGTGGTGCACGAGCTGAAAGCCGCCGGCGTGCCCGTCATGATCGCCAGCGACAACACCCGCGATCCCTTCCACGCCTATGGCGATCTGGACATGTTCGAGGTCTGGCGCGAGGGCGTGCGCATCCTTCATCTCGACTACCCCTTCGCCGCCTGGGCGCCCGCCGTGTCCGCCGCGCCGGCGCGCGCTATGGGCATCGAACCGGGCGAACTGAGCGTCGGCGCGCGCGCCGACATGATCGTCACGCGCGCGCGGGATTTCACCGAACTGTTCTCGCGCCCGCAGGCGGACCGCATCATCCTGCGCGGCGGCCGGCCGGCCGCCGCGACGCCGCCCGACTTTGCCGAGCTTGATGATCTGGAGGGCCTCGCGCCGTGAGCCGTTCTTACGATATCGAAGCGTTTCGCCGCGCGATCGGCGCGATCGCCTGCGAGGACAACCCCGTTCTGGTGCGCCAGAAGAGCCGCGACTTCTATTGGTATTCGCCCATCCTCAAGCAGGAGCTCGACTCCGTCGTCGGCGACATCGTGGTCTCGCCGAAGAGCGAGGCGGAAGTCGCGACCGTCCTGGCCGCCGCCCATCGCCTCGCCATTCCCGTGACGGCGCGCGGCGGCGGCACCGGCAATTACGGCCAGGCGATGCCCTTGTCGGGCGGGATCGTGCTCAATCTGGCGGAGATGAACCGGGTTCTGTCGATCGCGCCGGGCCGCGTGGCGTGCGAGCCCGGCGCGATCATCGGCGAAATCGATAAGGCGACGGCCGCCAGCGGCCAGGAATTGCGCATGTTCCCTTCGACCCGCGCGACCGCCTCGATCGGCGGCTTCATCGCGGGCGGCTCGGGCGGCGTCGGCTCGGTCACCTGGGGGGGCCTGCGCGATTTCGGCAATGTTCTCGCCCTGCGCGTGCTGACGATGGAAGAGAGCCCACGGGCGCTCGAACTGACCGGCGAGGACTTGCACAAGGCGGTGCACGCCTATGGCACCAACGGCGTCATCGTCGGGGTCGAAATGCCTTTGACCGCCGCCTACGATTGGGTCGACGTCATCGTCGGCTTCGACAGTTTCGCGGCGGCGGCGGCCTATGGGCTCGCGCTCGGCGAGGAGGATGGGCTGCTCAAGAAGCTCGTCACTGTCGTCGCCGCGCCCGCGTCGCACGATTATTTTCTGCGCCATCGGGACTTCATCCCCCGCGACAAGAGCGTCGCGATCCTGATGATCGCGCCGCACGCGCTCGACGCGTTCCACGCCTTCACCCGGCGCTACCCCGACGCGCAGGTGCTCTTCAATTCTTCGCGCGCCGCTCCCGAGGCGCGCAAGGGCCTGCCGCCGAATTACGAACTGGCTTGGAACCATACGACGCTGCGGGCGCTGCGCGTCGACCCCGCCATCACCTATTTGCAGGCGCGCTACCCCGCCGACGGCGGTCTGGAGATCATCGAGCGGATCCACCATCATTTCGGCGACGAAGTCACGGGGCATCTCGAATTCATCCGATTCAACGGCCGGGTCGGCGCCGCGGGCCTGCCGATGGTGCGATTCTCGACGCCCGAACGGCTCGCCGAGATCATGGCGATCCATGAGGACATGGGCGCGATGATCTTCAATCCCCATCGCTACACGCTCGAAGAGGGCGGCATGAAGCAGACCGACGCGGTGCAGCTCGCGTTCAAGCGCGAGACCGATCCGCAAGGACTGCTCAACCCGGGAAAGATGATCGCCTGGGAGAAACCGGATTTCGATTATTCGGTCGGCAAGAATTTCCTCTTTCCCGGACTGGAGGCTCGCGCCCGCGCCGCGCAAGGTCTTTGACGCATGCGCGCGCTCGTGAGGCGCGCGGCCGCCTCCCCCGTCAGTTCTTCAGCGCCTCGTCGAGCAACCGCGCCAGGACTTCCGGCTCGCGGGGGAAGCCTGCGCGAATCCACAGCGCCTGCAGCGTCTTGAGCGTCGCGCCGACGCGTCGCCCGTTCGCCACGCCGCGCGCGAGGATGTCGGCGCCGGTGATCGGCAGCGTCGGCTCGGGCGTTTCTGCGAGAAAGCGGTAGGCGCCGGAGAAGCGCCAGTCGTCGGCCGGCGCGCCGGAATCGGCGTGCGCGAGCGTCAACGCGTCGAGCGCGCCCCGCCGCCGGCGCTCGAACAGCAGCAGGCGCAACGCGCCGAAGGGCGGCGGCGCGCTCAGCCCGTGCAAGCCGGGCAGGGCCTGGCCGAGGATGGCGAGGCGCTCGAATTCGGCGTTGGAGAGGCGCAGGCGCTCGCGCAAGCGCTCGGCGTCTTCTTCGATCCGCACGCTCAGCGCCGCCAGGCGCAGCAGCGCGTCGGGGCCGCCGCCGCGCTGCGCTTCGATCGCCAAGAGCCGCCTCAAGCGCGCCGCATCGGTCTGCCCGGCGACCAGCGGGGCCAGCAAGCCGGCCTCGCAAACCGCCGTCACGACTTCGCCGGCGCGCCGCGCCGCCAAGAGCTTCAGCAATTCGGCGCGCACGCGTTCGCGCGACAGGATCATGAGACCGTCGCGCTCCCGGATCGCCGCGCGCAGCCCCTCGGCGTCGAGCGCGCCGTCGCCATAGCGGGCCGAGAAGCGAAAAAAGCGCAGGATGCGCAAGTAATCCTCGCGAATGCGCTGACCGGGATCGCCGATGAAGCGCACCCGCCGCGCGGCGAGGTCGGCGAGCCCGCCGGCGTAATCGTGCACGATCCCGTCGCGTCCCAGGGAAAGCGCGTTGATGGTGAAATCGCGCCGCCGCGCGTCGGCTTCGAAATCGCGGCCGAACGCCACCGTCGCGTGGCGCCCGTCGGTCGCGACGTCCCGGCGCAGCGTCGTCACCTCGATCGGCTGACCCTCGACGATCACCGTCACCGTGCCGTGAGCGAGGCCGGTCGGCGCGACGCCGAAGCCGGCGGCGCGGGCGCGCCTCATGACGACTTCGGGCAGGGCCGTCGTGGCGAGATCGAAATCGCCCATCTTCTCTCCCAGCACGAGGTCGCGCACCGCGCCGCCGACGAGGCGCGTCTCCTCGCCCTGGCCGTCGAGCGTGCGCAGCGCGCGCGCGAGCCGCCCCTCGTCGAGAAGGCGCCTGTCGGCGAGGCGCCCGTTGCGAATGGCGGACAGACCGCTCATTCGATATGTCCGGGCACGAGCACGCCGTTTTCGACATGGGCGGGCACGTAGACGCCGTGACCGCGCGGGGCGGTCGAGACCAGTCCGATTATTCCGATCAGCGCCGCCGCCAAGCCAATGAGGACGAGCGTCGCGACCCTGCCGCGCGTCCAATGCTCGACCGCGAGCGGATAGCGCGCGCGTAGGACGAGGTAGACCGCGAAAAGTAGGAATGGGGCCAGGAACAGAGCGACTGACTCGACGACGGCGCGCCACATCAGGAAAACAGCCTCTCGTAGAGATTGCGTAAGATGCCGGCGGTGGCGCCCCAGATATAGCGCTCGCCATGGGGCATCGCGTAAAATTTTCTCGATCGGCCCTGCCATTCCCGCTCCTCGAGGCGGTGGTTGGCGGCGTCCATGAGGAAGGCGAACGGAGTTTCGAAGACTTCCGCCACTTCATGGGCGTTGATCGCGAGCGTGAAGGCGGGGTCGATCAGCGCCAGCAGCGGCGCGACGCGATACCCCGTCCCCGTCAGATAAGGATCGAGCCAGCCCAGCGGTTCGACATAGCGCGCCTCGAGGCCGATTTCCTCGCTCGCCTCGCGCAGCGCGGTCTCGAACGCCGTTTCGCCATCATCGATCTTGCCGCCGGGAAAGGCGACCTGGCTGGAATGCGTGCGCAAATTTGGCGCGCGCAGCGTCAGCAGCACGCTCAGGCCCTCGGGCCGCGCCACGATCGGGGCGATCACCGCCGCCGGACGGGCGCGCGCGATCGTCCGCGAATCGGGCAAGGGCCCATTGAGGGCGTAATCGCTGACCCGCGGCGCGGCGTCGGCGGCGAAGGCGTCTGCGGGCAGGCTCTGCGCGAGCCGCGCGCGCGCGAGGCGGCGCAAGTCGGCGGCGGAGAAGTCGCTGGGCGGGGGAACGCTCAAAGGCCGTCGATCTCGCTGGCGCGGGTCATCGGGAAGAACAGCGCGCCCGAGCGCACGCCGAACCAGTCTTCGCCCCGCCACCGCTCGACTTTGCCGAGCGCGACGAGGTCGTAATAGAGCGCGCGCTTGACCAGCGCCCAGAGGCCGCCGCGCACGCGGACATAGGGTTTGATTCCCTCGGCCGCGCCGCGCTCGAAGCGCAGGGGATGCTCGGCGTCGACCGTCACGATATCCTCGACATTGGTGCGGAAAGTCAGCGTTTGCTCCCCGCCCGCCCCGCTCACGCCCATCTCGACGCAGAGGAAGGGCGCGTCGTCGACCGTGACGCCGACGCGCTCGACCGGCGTGACCAGGACATAGCGATCCTCGTCCTTGCGCAATATCGAAGCGAAGAGCTGCACGAGGGAGGCGCGGCCGATCGGCGAGCCGCGATAAAACCATGTCCCGTCGCCGGCTATGCGCATGTCGATCTCGCCGCAATAGGGCGGGTTCCATAGATGGACCGGAGCGGGCCCGCGCTTTCGCGCTTCGGCCGCCTCGCGAAGGCCGCTCAGCGCCGCCTCGGGCGCTCGGGCCGCTTCGTCCCTTTCGCTCCGCTCCGCCATAATCTCGCGCTTGTTTGTGGGCAAACGTTGCTTCCCCGTGGTACGCCTCGACCGTGGGCCTGAAAACCCAATGTAGTGTGTGACTCGTCGAAGGGGAATTCGTTTGGCGAGCTTTCCCCGCCTGGGCTTCGGCGGCGGGGGCTCCGCGGGGAACGGAGCGGGGCCGCGGCCGGATCGCGGGTAAGCGCATGAGGAGAGTCCATGACCGTCGCCGATTTTGACGCCAGCGTCGTGAAAGCCGCCGAAGCGAGCCTGGCCCGCATTGCGGCCGCGCGCGAAGCCATCGGCGCGGTGATCTTCGGCCAGGAGAGGGTGGTCGAGCAGACGCTCGTGACCCTGCTCGCGGGGGGCCACGGCCTGCTGATCGGCGTGCCCGGCCTCGCCAAGACGAAGCTGGTGGAGACGCTCGGGGTCGTCATGGGGCTCGACGCCTTGCGGGTGCAATTCACTCCCGACCTGATGCCCTCCGACATCCTCGGCGCCGAGGTCATGGAAGAGGGGCTGGACCGCGCGCGCAGTTTCCGCTTCATCAAGGGGCCGATTTTCGCGCAATTGCTGATGGCCGACGAAATCAACCGCGCCAGCCCGCGCACCCAGTCGGCGCTGCTGCAGGCGATGCAGGAGCATCACGTCACGGTCGCGGGCGCGCGCCACGATCTGCCGGTTCCCTTCCATGTGCTGGCGACGCAAAATCCGCTGGAGCAGGAAGGCGCCTATCCCCTGCCGGAGGCGCAGCTCGACCGGTTCCTCATGCAGATCGACGTCGGCTATCCCGACCGGGCCGCCGAACGGCGCATTCTCATCGAGACGACCGGCGACAGCGAAGCGGCGCCCAAGCCGGCGATGACCGCCGCCGAGCTGATGACCGCGCAGCGCCTGGTGCGGCGCGCGCCGATCGGCGAGGCCGTGGTCGAGGCGATCCTCGATCTCGTGCGCGCGGCGCGTCCGGGCGAGGGCGATCCGGAGCTGACCCAAGCGATCGCCTGGGGTCCGGGGCCGCGCGCCGCGCAGGCGCTGATGTTGGCGAGCCGCGCCCGCGCGCTGGTCGACGGCCGTTTCGCGCCCTCGCGCGACGATATCGTCGCGCTGGCCGAGCCCGTGCTCAAGCACCGCATGGCGCTGACCTACGCCGCGCGCGCCGAGGGCGAATCGATTTCCGGCGTCGTCGCGCGCCTCGTCGCCAAGACTTCTGCGCTGAGTCGATGGCGACGACCGTTCCCGCATCCGGCCAGCGCATTCGTCAGGAGGCCACGACCCTGTCGGCGCGCCTGCCGAGCCTCGTCGTCGCCGCGCGGCAAGTCGCGCACTCCCTGATGCACGGCGTGCACGGGCGGCGGCAAGCGGGTCCAGGCGAAACGTTCTGGCAATTTCGCCCCTTCGTTTCCGGCGAGCCGGCGGCGCGCGTCGATTGGCGCCGCTCGGCGCGCGAGGACCGCGCCTTCGTGCGCGAGCGCGAATGGGAAGCCTCGCACACCGTCTGGATCTGGTTCGACCGCTCGGCCTCGATGGCTTTCGCTTCCAACCTCGCCTCCTGCGCTAAAATCGATCGCGCCGCCGTCTTGGCGCTCGCGCTGGCGGATTTGGCGGTGCGCGGCGGCGAGCGCGCCGGCCTCGTCGGCCTCACCCGCCCGCTGGCGACGCGCGGCGTCATCGAGCGCTTCGCCGAAGCGATCGCCGCGGACGAGCGTTTGCGCGGCGCTCCGGCGCTTGGCCTGCCTTCGTCCGAGCCGTTAAGGGGGCGCTCGAAAGTGGCGCTGATCGGCGATTTTCTAAGCGAGGCGGAGGACGTCGCGCGGACGATCCGCGCGCTCGCGGCGCAAGGGGCCGAGGGTCAGGTTCTCATGGTCGCCGATCCGGTCGAGGAGATATTTCCTTTCGTCGGCCACACCGAATTCCTCGAAGCGGGCGGCGCCGCTCGGTTGCGCGCGCCGCGCGCGCAGAACCTGCGCGAGGCCTATCTCAAGCGCCTAGCCGAGCATCGCGAGGCGATTCGCGCCGCCTGCGCGGCGCGCGGTTGGGGCTTCGCGCTGCATCGAACCGATCAGTCCGCGGCGCAGGCGCTGCTCGCGTTGCGCGCGCGGCTCGCCGGGCCAGAGCCGGCGACGAAAGCCTGGAGCGCCTGACCATGCTCGGCCTGCCCCTCGCCTTCGCGGCGCCAGCGGTTCTGGCCGCCCTCGCTCTCCTCGCCGCACTCTATATTTTTCTCAAGGTCACGCCGCCGCGACCGCGCCAGGCCGTGTTCCCGCCACTGCGCCTGCTCATCGGCCTCGACCCCAAAGACCTGACGCCGGCCAAGACGCCGTGGCCTTTGCTGGCGCTGCGGATCGCGATCGCCGCCCTAGTCATCGTGGCGATGGCGGGGCCGATCTGGAACCTGTCGGAAACGCCCGGCGCCGGCGCCGGCCCGCTGCTCCTGCTGATCGACGACGGCTGGCCCGCGGCGCCGGCCTGGGAGCGCCGCATCGCATATGCGCGCGACGCGCTGCGCAGCGCGACGCGCGCGGGCCGTCTGGCGGCTGTGCTGCCGATTTCTGAAGGAGGGCTCGACGTCGCGCCGCTCGACGGCCCGCGCATCGAAGAAAAACTGCGCGCGCTGGCGCCCGTTCCCTATGCGCCGCCGCGCGAGTCGACGCTGCCGGCGATCGTCCGCTTTCTCGACGCCAATCCGCAAGCCGAGATCGTCTGGATCGCCGACGGAATCGACCTCGGCGGCGCCGGCGCCTTCGCGCAGAGCCTGGCGGCGGCCGCTCGCGGCCACACGCTTTCCGTCATAACGGATCGCTCGACGCCGGTCGGCGTCGCCGGGGTCGAGAATCTCGCCGGGGCCCTCGAGGCGCACCTGACGCGCGCCGGCGCGAATGCGCGACAAGCCGGCCTCGCGCGCGCGCTCGACGTCCAGGGCCGCTCGATCGGCGAAGCGCCGTTCGACTTCGGCGCGACGCGGGCGGCCGAAGCGAGTTTCGATCTGCCGGTCGAGCTGCGCAATCAGGTTTCGCGGGTCGTCGTCGCGGACGAAGGATCGGCGGGCGCGGTCTGGCTTGTCGACGAACGCTCGCGGCGACGGCGGGTGGCGATTCTTTCCGGCGCCAGCGCCGACGTCGCGCAGCCACTGTTGTCGCCCACCTATTACATCAAGCGCGCGCTGGGCCCCTTCGCGGAAATTCGCGAGTGGCGCGACGCGGCGAGCGATCCGATCGTCTCGCTGCTGGCGGAGAAGCCGTCCGTGCTCGTGCTCGCCGACATGAGCGTCCCTCCCGGCCCGGCGCGCGACAAGCTCGTCGCGTTCGTCGAATTGGGCGGCGTGCTCGTGCGGTTCGCCGGGACGCGCCTGGCGGCGGGCGACGATGATCTCACGCCGACGGCGCTGCGGCGCGGCGGGCGCACGCTCGGCGGCGCGCTGTCGTGGGAGACGCCCAAGCACATCGCGCCCTTCGACAAGGACAGCCCGTTCCTCGGCCTCGCCGCGCCGGACGAAGTGACGGTGTCGCGCCAGGTGCTCGCCGAGCCGGAACCGGGCCTTGCCGCCAAGACCTGGGCGCGCCTGGCCGACGGCACGCCGCTGGTGACGGCCGCGCGACGCGGCAAGGGCCTCGTCGCGCTCTTCCACGTGACGGCGGACACGACCTGGTCGAACCTGCCGATCTCCGGACTTTTCGTCGATATGCTCCGGCGCATCGTGGCGCGCGCCGGCGCCGCGCCCGCCGACGCGGACGCCGCCGCCAAGACGGACGCAGAGGCGACGCGCGCGCCTTATCGCATCCTCGACGGCTTCGGCGTTCTCGGCGCTCCGCCGGCCAACGCCGCCCCGATCGGCGACGATTTCGACGGGCCAGCGGACGCCGCGCACCCGCCAGGGTTCTATGGCGCCGTCGACGCGCTCGAAGCGGTCAACGCGATGACGCCGGGGCAAACGCTGGCGCCGGCGGACTATGCGGGATTGGCCGTCGCCTCGGGCGGGCTCGACGTCGCCGCGCCGCTCGACCTGAAGCCTTGGCTGCTCCTCGCGGCGTTCGTCGGTTTTCTCGTCGATGGGCTCGCCAGCCTCTGGCTCGGCCGCGCGCCGCGATTCGTCGGCCCGGCCGCGACCGCGATGCTGCTGGCGGGCGCGCTCGCCGGCGCGACGCTCGACGGTCCGCGAGCTTGGGCCGACGATGCGGCGCCGATCCCGAATCGCGACGCCGAGGCGGCCCGGGCGACCCATCTCGCCTATGTCGTGACCGGCGACGGAGCGGTCGACGAGGCCTCGCGCCTCGGACTCGAAAATCTCGGGCGCGTGCTCGACCAGCGCACCTCGGCGGAGGTCGCGGCGCCGGTTGCTCTCGATCCCGCGCGCGACGAGTTGAGTTTCTATCCCCTGATCTACTGGCCGGTCGTCGCCGGCCGGCCGCAGCCTTCGGCGAACGCGGTGGCGCGCATCGCCGCCTTCATGAAGAACGGCGGCACGGTGGTGTTCGACACCCGCGACGCCTTGACGGCGCGCCCCGGCGGACCGCCGACGCCCGAAGCCGCGTGGCTGCGAAGCCTGCTCGCCGGCGTCGACGTGCCCGAGCTCGAGCCGGTGCCGCGCGACCACGTCATCACCAAGACCTTCTATCTCATCGATAATTTCATCGGCCGCACCGACAGCGGGCAGACTTGGGTCGAAGCCTTGCCGCCGCCCGATCCGAACGATCGCGCGCCGCGCCCGGCGCGCGCCGGCGACAGCGTCTCGCCCATCGTCGTCACGTCCAACGATCTCGCCGCGGCCTGGGCCGCCGACGCGAGCGGCCAGCCCCTCTATCCGCTCGTTCCCGGGGGCGCGCGCCAGCGCGAACTCGCGTTGCGCGGCGGCGTCAATCTCGTGATGTACACTCTGACCGGCAATTACAAGGCCGACCAGGTGCACGCCAAGGACCTCCTGGAAAGGCTTTCGCATTGAACGCGTGGTCGATCGCCTTCGCGCCGCTGCTGCCGGTCCCCGTTCTCGAGGGACTGGCCGGGCTCGCGCTGGCCCTGATCGCGCTCACTTTGTGGCGGCGCCCGCGCGGCGCGGCGCCGCGCGCCCTCGCCTTCGCGCTGCTGGGGCTGGGGCTCCTCGACCCCTCGCTTGTGCGCGAGGATCGGCGCCCGCTCAAGGACGTCGTCGCGGTCGTCATCGATCAATCCGCCGCCAACCAGATCGGCGAACGGCCTCGCCAGACGGCTGAAGCGCGGGCCGAACTGGAGAAGCGCCTCGCCGCGCTCGACAATGTGGAGGCCCGCTTCGTCGAGACGGCGAAGAGCGATCCCGACAATCGCGGCACGCAGCTGTTCGCTGCGCTGCGCTCGGCGCTGAGCGACACGCCGCCCGAGCGCGTCGGCGCGGCGATCCTCGTCACCGACGGCGTCGCGCACGACATTCCCTCTTCGCTCGACGCGCTCGGCTTCGACGCGCCGCTGCATGTGTTGGTCACCGGCCACGAAGGCGAGCGCAATCGCCGCATCGAACTCGTCGAGGCGCCGCGCTTCGGCATCGTTGGCAAGGACCAGGTCATCCTCGCCCGCGTCCTCGACACATCCCAGGCAAACGAGCCGGCGACGCTGACCGTGCGTCGCGACGGCGAGAGGATCGCGACGCTGTCGGCCGAGGTCGGCCAGACCGTTTCGATTAAGGTCCCGGTCGAGCATGCCGGCCCCAATGTGATCGAACTCGAAGTCGCTCCGATCAAGGACGAATTGACGACGCGCAACGGCAAGGCCGTCGTCACCATCGAGGGCGTGCGCGACAAGTTGCGCGTGCTGCTGGTGTCGGGCGAACCGCATCAGGGCGAGCGCATGTGGCGCAACCTCCTCAAGTCCGACGCCAACGTCGACCTCGTCCATTTCACGATTCTGCGTCCGCCGGACAAGGCGACCGACGGGACGCCGATCAACGAGCTATCGCTGATCGCCTTTCCCGTGGCGGACCTGTTCGGGCGGAAGATCAAGGACTTCGATCTCATCATCTTCGACCGCTATTCCAGCCAGGCGATCCTGCCGCGCTTCTATCTCGACAACATCGTCAAATATGTTCGCGAGGGCGGCGCGCTGTTGATGGCCGAAGGGCCGGCCTTCGGCACGCCGGAAGGCCTTTACGACACGCCGCTCGGGGAAATTTCGCCTGCCCGCCCGACTGGCGAGGAGTTCGACGAAGCGTTTCGCGCCGAAATCTCGCCCGACGGCGTCAAGCATCCCGTGACGCGCGGCCTCAGAGGGGGCGAAGCGTCCCCGCCGTCATGGGGCCGCTGGTTCCGCCAGATCGGGGGCGAAGTCACGAGCGGCTCCGCGGTGTTGCAGGGCGCGGGAAAAGCCCCGCTGCTCGTCCTCTCGCGCGTCGACAAGGGGCGCGTCGCGCTGCTGCTTAGCGACCAGATGTGGCTGTGGGCGCGCGGCTATGACGGCGGCGGCCCGCATCTCGATCTCTTGCGCCGGCTCGCGCATTGGCTGATGAAGGAGCCGGAGCTCGAGGAAGAGGCCCTGCGCGCCCGGGCCAAGGGGCACGACCTGACGATCGAGCGCCAGAGCGTCAGGGGCGAGATCCCGCAAGCGAGCGTGACCGCGCCGGACGGCAAGACAACGAGCGTCCAACTCGCGAGCGTCGCCCCTGGGCTTTCCCGCGCGACGCTGAGCGTCGATCAGGACGGGCTCTATCGCGCGAGCGACGGCGAGCGGACCGCGCTCGCGGTCGTCGGCCCGGAAAATCCGCTCGAATTCCAGGAAGTCGTCTCGACGACCGAGAAGCTGCGCCCGCTCGCCGAGGCGAGCGGGGGAAGCGTGCGCCGGCTCGCGCGGGCGGCGAGCGATCCGATCGACGTGCCCAGGCTCGTCGGCATGCACCAATCGCCTGTTTACGCCGGCGGCGATTACATCGGGGTCAAGCGGGCCGGGGCGAGCGAGCTTGTCGGCGTCGCCCAGACGCCGCTCGCCGCCGGCTTTCTCGGCCTCGCCGCGCTGCTCGGCGCGCTGATCTGGGTCTGGTTCCGCGAGGGCGGCGGGGCCGGCGCGTGAATCCTCTCCTCGCCCGTCTTGCCGCCGTCGCGCGCGGCGAGTAGGACATCGCATCCTCGAGGGGGCAACGATGAACAAAGTCTTCGCCAATGCGGACGACGCCCTGGCCGGCGTCATCAAGGACGGCATGACGCTGATGTCGGGCGGCTTCGGCCTGTGCGGCATTCCCGAAGTTCTGATCGAGGCGGTCCGCAAGTCGGGCGCCAAGGATCTGACCGTCATCTCCAACAACGCCGGCGTCGACGGCATCGGGCTCGGCGTGCTGTTGGAGACGCGCCAGATCAAGAAAATGATTTCGAGCTACGTCGGCGAGAACAAGACCTTCGCCCAGCTCTATCTGTCCGGCCAATTGGAGCTGGAGTTCAATCCGCAGGGCACGTTGGCCGAGCGCATCCGCGCCGGCGGCGCCGGCATTCCCGCCTTCTTCACCCGCACCGGCGTCGGCACCATCGTGGCCGAAGGCAAGGAAATCCGCGATTTTGGCGGTGAGGAATATGTGATGGAGCAAGGCCTCTTCGCGGACATCGCGCTCATCCACGCCTGGAAGGGCGACACCGAAGGCAACCTCGTCTACCGCAAGACCGCGCGTAACTTCAATCCGATGATGGCGACCGCGGCCAAGCTGACCGTCGCCGAGGTCGAGCATCTCGTCGAGCCCGGCGAGATCGACCCCGACCACATCGTCACGCCGGGAATTTTCGTCAAGCGCATCGTCCATGTCCCCGGCGCCGAGAAGCGCATCGAGCAACGCACCACGCGCAAGCGCAACGCCGCCTAATTCAGGAGAAATCGCATGGCCTGGACCCGCGACCAGATGGCGGCGCGCGCCGCGAAGGAATTGCAAGACGGCTATTACGTCAATCTCGGCATCGGCATCCCGACGTTGGTGTCGAACTTCATCCCCGAGGGCATGCACGTTCAGTTGCAGAGCGAGAACGGCATGCTCGGCATGGGGCCGTTCCCCTTCGAGGGCGAGGAGGACCCTGACCTCATCAACGCCGGCAAGCAGACCGTGACCGAACTGCCGACGACGAGCTATTTCTCCAGCGCCGAGTCCTTCGGCATGATCCGCGGCGGCCATATCGACCTCGCTATTCTCGGCGCGATGCAGGTCTCCGAAGAGGGCGATCTCGCCAATTGGATGATCCCCGGCAAGATGGTCAAGGGCATGGGCGGCGCCATGGACCTCGTCGCCGGCGTCAAGCGCATCGTCGTGGTGATGGAGCACGCGGCCAAGGACGGCCCGAAGCTGCTGCATCATTGCAACCTGCCGCTGACCGGCCGCCGCGTCATCGATCTCGTCATCACCGATCTCGGCGTCTTCGCCATCGACAAGCACGGCTTCCGCGGCATGGCGCTGATCGAACTCGCGCCCGGCGTGAGCCTGGACGAAGTCGCGGCCAAGACCGAGGCGAGCTATCGGGTGGCGCTGGAGTAACGCTCCGGCGCGACGCGCCGCTCGTGCGGCGAAGGCCGGGGAGGCGGATTGAAGGAAGCGGTGGAGCGGGCGATCGGGCGCCTTCTGCGGCCCGTTCGCGCGGGAGAGCGCCATCTCGCGTGGAATGATCCGCGCGTCGCCGACGCGCCCGAAAGCCTGCGCTTGACCAGCGCGGCCTTTTGCGACGGCGGGCCGATGCCGACGCGCTTCGCGGGCGAAGGCGTCGGCCAAAACGTTTCGCCGCCGCTGGAATGGTCGGGCGCGCCGCCCGGAACTCGCGCATTCGCGCTGATCGTGCAGGATCCCGACGCGCTGGTGTTCCGGCCGATCGTCCATCTCCTGGCCATCGGCATCGCCGCGGAATGCGCGGCTCTGCGCGAGGGCGCGCTGTCGCCGGCGAGCGGCGCTCGGATCGCCTTTGGGCGGGCTTCGTTCGGACGCGTCGGCTACGCCGGGCCTCGGCCCGTTCGCGGGCACGGCGCGTATCGCTACGTATTTCAGCTGTTCGCCTTGTCGCGCCCGATCGAGGTCGGCCAGAGGCCCGACCTCGCCGAAGTTCTCGCGGCGATGGACGGCGCGGTCCTCGCGTGCGGCAAGTTGGCCGGCCTGTACGAACGGGCTTGAGCGGCGGCGAGGCGCCTTCGTTTCGGCGGATGATTGCGGAGGAAGACGCCCATGATCGGCGCGGCGCGAGAACCTGTCGCGCTAGCCGCGCCCCACGTGCGCGTTGACGTCGGTCAGCGCGAAGTCGTCGCCCTTGTAAAGCAACTCGGCGCGATAGTGGCGGGCCGCCGCGTAGGCCAGACACTCTCCCATGTTGAGGCGGTTCTTGCCGGCGCCGTATCGTCGACGCGCGTCGATCGCGAGGGGCAGCATGTCGGGATAAAACCCGACGATCGAAATCCGGAGTTCCTCGGCGAGTTCGACGATGATCTCATAAGCCTCGCGTGCGCGGATGCCTTTGCGCCGGCACACCGCGAGGACCGCCTCGAGAACGCTCGTCGCCAAGATCATCGGGCGGCTCGCTTCGGCTATTCGCTCGAGAAAGGCTTGCCGCTCGGGCTCGCCGAGGGCAATCGCCATGAGCGCGGAGGTTTCGACGATCATTGATTGTCTCCCCACTCGGCGTCGAAGAGGGCCTTGTCGGCCTTGCGCCCCGTGTCGGGCAGCGCATCGAGGCGCGCGAGAATCGGCGCGACGCGCTCGGCGATCGGCTTGGCGGCCCTGTCGCGATCGAGCGCTTCGAGGCACGCCGTTCGGATCGCTTGGGTTAGACTGATCCTCCGCTCCGCCGCCAAGCGACGAACAACCGCCGTCGTTTCGGGATCTCTGACATGAAGAGGCACGGCCCCTCGCCTTCTGTCTACACCGCAGCTCGATTTTGTCTACACCGTTCTGGCGGGGCTGTCACGCGCCGGCGCCGCGGATCCCGGAACCTTCGGCGCCAAAGAGCCGGCGCGGCCATGCGACGCCCTTGGGCCTCACGCCTTTCGCCGGAGGACAAACCGAAATAGAACTCGCGGCAGGTTCGTTTCCCCCCGGCCTCGACGAAAGACTTGCCATGACGACAAATCTCAACGCCCGCGTCGGCGAGATCACCGAACGCATCGCTGAGCGCAGCCGCGACGCGCGCCGGCGCTATCTCGAGCGCATCGATCACGCGGTTTCGCAGGAGCCGGCGCGCAAAAAACTCGGCTGCGCCAATTTCGCCCACGGCTTCGCGGCGTGCGGCCCGGACGACAAGCGGGCGCTGCGCGAAGGGGTGGGGCCGAACCTGGCGATCGTCACCGCCTATAACGACATGCTGTCGGCGCATCAGCCCTTCGAGCGTTTTCCCGAACTCGTCAGGCGCGCCGCGCGCGAGGCGGGCGGATCGGCGCAGGTGGCGGGCGGCGTGCCCGCGATGTGCGACGGCGTCACCCAGGGCGAAGCGGGAATGGAGCTCTCGCTGTTCTCGCGCGACGTGATCGCGCTGTCGACGGCGGTCGCGCTTTCGCATCAGATGTTCGACGCGGCGGTTTATCTCGGCGTCTGCGACAAGATCGTGCCGGGCTTGCTGATCGGCGCGCTGTCCTTTGGCCATCTGCCCGCCGTCTTCCTGCCGGCGGGGCCGATGACCTCGGGCCTGAGCAACGACGAGAAGTCGAAAATCCGCCAGCTCTACGCCGAGGGCAAGGCCACGCGCGAGGAGCTGCTGCTGTCCGAGGCGCAGGCCTATCACGCGCCGGGCACCTGCACCTTCTACGGCACCGCCAACACCAATCAGATGCTGATGGAGATCATGGGCCTGCATCTGCCCGGCGCCTCGTTCGTCAATCCCAACACGCCGCTGCGCGACGCGCTGACGGCGCTCGGCGCAAGAAGAGCGTTGGAGATGACGGCGCTGGGCTCGGCCTTCACGCCGATCGGCCACGTGATCGACGAGCGCGCGATCGTCAACGGCGTCGTCGGCCTGCATGCGACGGGCGGCTCGACCAATCTGACGATCCACTTGATCGCGATGGCCGCGGCGGCGGGAATCCGCCTGACCTGGGACGATTTTTCCGATCTCGCCGAAGTCACGCCGCTGCTGACGCGCATCTATCCCAACGGCAAGGCTGACGTGAATCACTTCCAGGCGGCGGGCGGCATGCCGCTGCTGATCCGCGCCTTGCTGGAGGAGGGGCTGCTGCACGGCGAGGCGCGCACGGTCTGGGGCAAGGGCCTCGCCGATTATGTCGTCGAGCCGATGCTGGCGCCGGACGGCGCCGTCGCCTGGCGCAAAGCGGCGGCGCTGAGCGGCGACGAAACGGTGCTGCGCGGCGCGGACAAGCCTTTCCAGGCGACCGGCGGCCTGCGCGTGCTCGAGGGGCCGTTGGGGCGCGCCGTCATCAAGACCTCGGCGGTCGCGCCCGAGCGCCATGTGATCGAAGCGCCCGCGCGCGTGTTCCACAGCCAGGAGGAATTGCACGCGGCGTTCCGCGCGGGGGAATTGTTCCGCGACGTCGTCGCGGTCGTGCGCTTTCAGGGGCCGAAGGCGATCGGCATGCCCGAATTGCACAAATTGATGCCGCCGCTCGGCGTCGCGCAGGATCGCGGCCATCGCGTCGCGCTCATCACCGACGGGCGTCTCTCCGGCGCCTCGGGCAAGGTTCCCGCCGCCATCCACGTGACGCCGGAGGCAGAAGGCGGCGGGCCGATCGCCAAGATCCGCGACGGCGACGTCATTCGTCTCGACGCGCCGAACGGCCGGCTCGACGTGCTCGTCGAGGCCGCCGAATGGGCGGCGCGCGCCCCGGCGACCCAAGATCTGAACGCCGCGCATTTCGGCGTCGGCCGGGAACTCTTCGGCGTCTTCCGCGGGAGCGTCGGCCGCGCGGAAGAGGGAGCGTCGATCTTTCCCAAATAGGCTCCCGACGACGGCGGCGCGAACCGGTTTCCGCTCGTCGTTCGACGATTCGGCCGGCTCTCGCTGCGCGCGTTGAGAGTTCGTTCACCAATTTGAGGTCAAATCGGCGCGTCAGTCTCTGACGGCGTCGCGCTGGCGCCGCGTTTGCCGCCGCCCGCCGTTCGGAAAGGACGAAACATGTCGCCTCGCGTCTCGCCATTCCTCGCCGTCGCCGCCGCGTTCGCGCTGGCCTCGGGCGCCTTCGCCGCCGAATCGGCCGTCTCGCCCGGCGCGTTGCAGATTACTCTCGACCACGCCAAGGTCGCTCGGCTTCCCGCCGGCGCCACGACGCTCGTGGTCGGCAATCCCGCGATCGCCGACGTGACGATGCTCAAGGGCGGCGCCGCGATGGTCGTCACCGGCAAGGGATACGGCGAGACCAATCTGATTGCGCTCGACGCGCAGGGCAATATAATCGACGAAAAGCAGATTGACGTCGAACCGACCTCGTCTGTGCTGGTCGTGCAACGGGGAAACGACCGCGTGTCCTATTGGTGCAACCCGATTTGCATGCCCACGGTTCAGCTTGGCGATGAGAACAAAGCATTCACCGAAGCGAGCGGGCAGATCGGCGCGCGCAACTCGCTCGCGCAAGGCGGGGCGGCCAAATAAGGCGAGCCGCGCGGCGGACCGTCGCGCTGAGCCGTGCGCCGTTTAATCCTTGAAGAGCCGGTTTCGCGCGCCGCTGTTTGGAGCCGGCGGGCGGCGATCTTCGCGCTCGCGACGGCGGGCGTCGCCGTCGCCCTTTCGCGGTTCGGCCGCGTCGAGCCCGCCGCAGCCCTCGCGGTCTTCTCGGCGGCGCTCGTGCTGGCGTTCCTGGCCGTTCTTCTCGCGGGCGCCGCGGCGGTGGTCATCTGGCGCACGGGCCGGCGCGGCGCCGACCAGGCCGCGCTTGGCCTGGCGCTGTCTTTGGCTCTTCTGGCCGATCCGGCCTATCTCACGGTCACGGCGCTGCGGCTGCCGCCCATCGCCGACGTGACGACCGATCTCGACTCGCCGCCCTCGTTCATGATCTCAGCCAAGGCGCGCGAAGCCCGCGCCGGCCATGCGCCGCCGCCCTGGAGCGCCGAGATCGGCGCGCAGCAAAAGGCCGCCTATCCCGAAGTGCAGCCGATTCTGGTCGACCTCGAACCCGCACAGGCCTATCAGCTCGCGCTGCGCGTCGCCAAGGATCTCGGCTGGCGCGTCGTCGACGCGAACCCGCCGAACCTGCGCGTCGACGGCGTGGCCCAAATCGAGGCTGTCGATCGCTCGCTGCTGTTCGGCTTCGCCGACGACATCGCCATCCGCATCCGCCCGCTCGCCAGCCAGACGCGGATCGACCTGCGTTCGTCCTCGCGCGTCGGCAAGCACGATTTCGGCGCCAATGCGCGACGCATCGACCAATTCGCCGCCGCGGTTCAGGAGTCCATGCAGGAGCGGTAGGGTGAAAACCTGACGATTGGTCTCCAACTCCGCACGTCGCCTACGGGTGGTGAGCGGACTTCTGGACCATTCGAGCGGATGACCAGAATGCGCCACCAACATAGCCGTTCAGCCGATGGTCGCTGGACCTGCGAAGCCGACGTTCGGGCGACGGGCCCGATCGACTGCTGTGGGGGGAAACCGGACGGTTTGAGTTCGACCGCTACGGGGGCAATTTGCGACGTCGCGCTCAGCTCAGCGGAAGTCCGGCGGCGCGAAGGGCCGCCGCATCGGCCTCGATCCGCGCCTTGTCGCGCCGAATGAACTGGGTCTTGCGCCATCCCGCGATCGAGAACTCCGGACGCGCAGCCATAAGGCGCTCCGCCGTTCGTCTCGCCTCCTCCGGCTGGCCTTTCTCCTGATAGGCAATCACGACATCAGTAAGACCGAATCCAGGACTCCGCGCATGATAGGCCTCAAAGGCGGCGATCGCTTGGTCGGTTCGGCCGGATTGACGATAGGCGTCTCCGAGAGTGCCCAGATACATGGGAGGGTAATTCGGGCTGAGAGTCATCGACTTCTCGCAAAGCACGACGGCCTCTTCCGGGTATCCCGAGGGGACGAGAATGAAGCCGCCGAGTTGCGCGACGTCAGCCGAGCCGGGCGCCAGTTCAACCGCCCTTCTGGCGTCCGCCACGGCTTCGTCGTATCGCCCTTGCATCAACAAGACGAGGCCTGACGCGATGTATGCGTCGGCATTACCCGGATCAAGCTCCCGCGCCCTGTCGGCATAGACGCGCGCCTTACCGATCGCGGTTTCGAAGCTGTCCTTCCAGCCGAATCTGGCGTCCAAACAATGTAAGAAGCCCAGCATGGCGTTGAGCGGCGCCGAGGCCGGATCGAGCGCGAGCGCCTTCTCCCAAGACAGTTTCGTGGCCGCCCAATTTTCCTTAGTGAGCGCCTGACGATGATAGGACATCCCCTGGGCCCAATGCGTCCACGCCTCGATATTCTTGGTCGTGGTATAGCGCAGCCGCGCCTGTTCGCCCTCGGTCAGTTTGACTTGCATCTCGGTCGACAGGACCAGGGTGATTTCGTCCTGTATCGCAAAAATATCATCGACGCCGCGGTCGTACCGTTCGGCCCAGAGGTGCGAGCCGTCCTTCGCGTCGATCAACTGCGCCGTGACCCGGATGCGGGAGCCGCTCTTGCGAACGCTGCCCTCTAAAACATATCGCACGCCAAGCTGCTTTGCGACCTCGCGGACATCCACCGAACGTCCCTTGTATACGAAGCTCGAATTGCGGGCGATGACACGCAGTCCTGCAAGCTTCGACAAAGTGGTGATGATGTCCTCGACCAAGCCATCACAGAAAAAATCCTGCTCGGCGTCTCCGCTCATGTTCTGGAACGGCAGCACGGCAATCGACGGTTTGTCCGGCGGGGAAAGCCGCTCCACGGGCCTTTCCGCGGTCGTCGGCTCGGCCTGCGCCGCTGGCTTCGCTTGCGCGGGAAGCCCGACTTGCAGCGAAAAGGCGCGAACCGGCTCGGCGATATTCTTTAGTTGCGTCGCGCCGAGATCACTGACCGCGATGTCGAGCCTGGCCTTGACCTGCCAATAGGCTTGTTCGGACAGGCAGATCGCGCCGGGCTTGGCGATGCCTTCCAGCCGCGCGGCGATATTTACGCCATCGCCCATCAGGTCGCCGTCGCTCTCCTCGACGACATCGCCAACATGAATGCCGATCCGGAATTCGATCCGGCGGTCCTGCGCGACGCCCGCATTGCGCTCGACCATCGCGTTCTGCACTTCAATGGCGCAGCGCACCGCGTCGACCACGCTACGAAATTCGACGAACGCGCCATCGCCGGTGCGTTTGAACACACGCCCGTTGTGCACAGAGATGGTGGGATCGATGAGATCACTGCGCAATGCTCGGAGCCGCGCGAGCGTGCGGTCCTCGTCCGCGCCAGTGAGCCGACTGAAACCGACCACGTCGGCCGCCAGGATCGCCGCGAGCTTCCGTTTTTCGACCATCGGCCCCTCCGCCGCCGTGCAGACTAGCACAACGGCGTGGCCAACGCCGCCCGAACTGGACAGGGCTTGGTCTGGTGGACGAATGCAAACATAAGCCGTCCGACGAAGGACTGCCTCGGGTCGTGACGCGCCGGTCGCGATGGTCGCTCGCCGCCAATCGGCTTGAGCGTCTCGAAGGGGTGGAGTCCGGTCATTCGCCTATTCCTCGGCGGCGCGCCGAGGATCGCCATCAACTTGCCGGTGCGAGCCCCGAATTCATTCCTCGGGCATCCCCGCCTTGCGCAGACCGGCGATCATGCGCTGACGCCATGCGACAATGACCGGAGTATGCGGGAAAAGGCCTGTCAGATAGGCGTTATATTGCGCCAGCGTCGTCAATTGTCCTCCCGCGATCGCCGCGTAACGCTGGTAGACTTCATGCGCTTCGCTATCACGCCCGAGATTTCCGAGCGTAGCCGCTTTAAGGCGCAGAAATTGACGATCAGCCGGCGCCAGCACCAGAGCTTGATTCACGAGAGCCAACGCCTCCGAATCTCGTCCGAGAACAGAAAGCGCAAGACCCTTCTCAAATACGAAATACCACATTCCGGGATCGCGCGGACTGAGCCGCATAGCCTTGTCGAGAACGGTGATCGCCTTTTCCGGTTGCCCGCTCAGAATGTAGCTGGACGCAAGCGGACCATTCGCGCCAATGTTGCTCGGGCTCAAAGCGATAACGCGCTCGAAATCAACGATAGCTTCGTCGTACTGACCGTGAACTTCGGCCAGACGCCCCCGCGCATAGCGCGCGTCCCCATCGTTTGGATTTACCGCAAGAGCCTTCGGCACGAGTTCCTCAAGGCGTTGGATTTCGGCCCCGATATCGACCCCAAGAATTTTTAGCCACCACAACCGCGCCGAGAGAAGTGCGAGTGCGCGAGTGTTGCCGGGATCGAGGCGCACAGCTCGGTCGCACAATTCGTAAATTTCCGGATGCTTCACTGGGTCGTGGGCTTCTTCGAAATTGTCGTTGTACGCGGCGAGACATCGCAACGCCAAATCCTCGGCGTCCAAATTGCCGGGACGCAGTCGACCCGCTTTGGCTGCTTCGACGTCGGTTATTCTAAGGTCCAGCGTCCGCGCCAGCCGCGTGACGATGTCGTCCTCCATTTGCAGGAGATCTCCGCGATCCTCGTCGAAACTTTCGGCCCAGAGATGCGCGCCGCTTTCCGCGTCGATGAGCTGGGCATTGACCCGGATGCGGGTCGCGGTCGGCTGCACCGAGCCCTCCAGCGCGTATTTCACGCCGATCTCACGGCCAATGTCCTTTACGTCGGTCGGCTTGCCCTTGAAAGTGAAGGCCGTGTTCCGCGCGATTACGAATGTGCCGGGCAGACGCGAAATGGAGGTCGTCAGTTCGTCGGTCAGCGCATCCACGAGATAGTCTTGGCCCGGATCGCCTGAGAGATTGCTCAGGGGCAACACAATGATCGAGCGCTCCGCGGCTTCGACTGGCTCACGCTTTGCTCGCCAAAGATACCACGCGCTCGCTGCGACGGCGATCCCGACGACGACGACGGCCAAAAGGAACGGCGCCCGCGCGGAACTCTTTTTCGGCACGACGGCCGCCACGGCCGTCGCGGGCTTCGCGACCGCCGGCATCCCCACTTGCAGCGAGTAGGCCCGCACCGGCTCTGCGATGTTCTTGAGTTGCGTCGGCCCGAGATCGGCGACCGCGAGATCGAGCCGCCCCTTGACCTGTCGATAGGCGTCCTCGGACAAACAAATCATGCCAGGCTTAGCGATACCCTCCAATCGCGCCGCGATGTTGACGCCATCGCCCATGAGATCGCCATCGCTCTCTTCGACGACATCGCCCAAATGAATGCCGATGCGAAAATCGATGCGTCGATCCTCCGGCACGCCCGCGTTACGCTCGATCATCGCGTTCTGCACTTCGACCGCGCAGCGCACGGCGTCGACCACGCTTCGAAACTCGATCAGGACTCCATCGCCTGTGCGCTTGAACACGCGCCCGTTGTGAACCGCGATGGTGGGATCGACGAGATCGCTACGCAACGCACGCAGCCGCGCAAGCGTGCGATCTTCGTCCGCGCCCGCGAGCCGGCTATAGCCGACCACGTCGGCGGCCAGAATCGCCGCGAGTTTCCGGGCTTCGGTCATCGTGCCCCTTCAACCAGGGCGAATAGCACAAAGTCCCGGCTCTCTCCAAGGCAGAGCGATCGGAAGGGATCGGGAACCCCAAGCCGTCGGCCGAAGGGCGGCGATGGGTCGAATCCGGTCATCAAAGGCGCAAGACCAGTTGTCAGATTCTCGGGGCTAACCCGCCAGGCGAAATCGCGCCGAGAGCGCCGGCGGTCCGTCGCTGGCGACGAGGCCGCGCGCGACCAAATCCACGAGATGGGCGAGCGTCGACAGGCTCGCCGCGCCGATCAGGGCCGGGCTCAGCCCGGCATAGACCCTGGCGACGATTTCGGGGATGCCCGCTTCGCCCGCTTCGAGCCTGACGAGGATCGCGGCTTCGCGCTGGCGCCGATGGTGCGCGAGCGCGCGCACGTAGCGTTGCGGCTCGCGCACCGGTCCGCCGTGGCCGGGCCAGTAGATCGCCTCGTCGCGCCGACGCAACTTTTCGAGCGACGCCATATAGTCGGCCATCGAGCCGTCGGGCGGGGCGACGATCGAGGTCGACCAGGCCATGACATGGTCGCCCGAAAACAGCGCATTCTCCTGCGCGAGCGCGAAACACAGGTGGTTCGCGGCGTGTCCCGGCGTCGCGATCGCTTCGAGCGTGAAGCCGCGCCCCTCGATCCGCTCGCCGTCGGCGAGCGCGATGTCGGGCGCGTAGCCGAGGTCGTGCGCCGCGTCGAGGCCGGCCGGCGCGCCTTCGGGCGGAACATGCGCGCGTGCGCCGACGACCGGCGCGCCGGTCTTGCCCTTCAGCGCCGCCACCCCCGCGCAATGATCGCGATGGCTGTGGGTGACCACGATATGGCTCACGCGCTCCCCCGCGACCGCCGCGAGAAGCGCCGCCAGATGGCTGTCGTCCGCGGGGCCGGGGTCGATGATCGCGACTTCGCCCTCGCCGACGATGTAGCTGCAAGTTCCCGTGAACGTGAACGGCGAGGCGTTGCCGGCGATGAGCCGGCGCGTGAGCGGCGAAAGCCGCGTCAAGACGCGGCTCGGCGCCTCCTCGGCGCGGGCGGGCGGCGGCAGATCGTTCGAGGACAGGCTCAAGTCGCGCTCCGAATTCCCGATCGCTTAGCGGCCGACTTGTTCGGCGCGGCCGCCTTGTCTATACCCGCAATGGGCGCCGGGCGTGAACCCGGTCTGGCGAGGACATAAGTCTGGACGTGACGGGAGACAACATGAACGAACCGCTGAAAGCGACTTTGGCTTCGACGCTCTGGCCGTCGCGCGCCGCCTCGCGCCTCGCTCGCGCCGCGACGTTGGCGATCGCAGGAACGCTCGTCCTGGCAGTGTCGGCGAAGGTTCAGGTTCCCTTCTATCCCGTGCCCATGACGCTGCAGACCCTCGCCGTGCTCGCGATCGGCGCGGCTTACGGCGCTCGGCTCGCGGCGGCGACGCTCGCGCTCTATCTCGGCGAGGGCCTCGTCGGACTGCCGGTTTTCGCCGGCGCGCTGGCCGGCCCCGGGTATATGGCGGGACCGACGGCCGGCTATCTCGCCGGATTCGTCGTCGCGGCCGCCTTGGTCGGTTGGCTCGCCGAGCGCGGCTGGGATCGCGCCTGGCCCCGCCTGGTCGGCGCGATGGCGGTCGGGCACGCCGTGATCTTCGCTTGCGGTTTCGCCTGGCTGGCGCTCGCGCTCGGGGCCGAAAAGGCCTGGGCGGCAGGCGTCGCGCCGTTCTATGCGGCGACGCTGGTCAAGACGCTGCTCGCCGCGGCGCTGGTCGGCGCGGCCTGGGGCGGCCTTTCGCGCCCGCGCGGGAGCGGCGCCTGACGGGCGCCGGACGCCCTGGCGCGGCCGCGGAGCGAGCGCAGGCGCTCGGCCGCGAGACTTTCGCCCGTTTCGTGCCGCTCACCACGCGCTGGAGCGACAACGATCCCTATGGCCATCTCAACAACGTCGTCTATTACACGTTCTTCGATGCGGCGGTGAACGCGATCCTGATCGAGGCGGGGCTGCTCGATCCCGTTTCGAGCCCGGTGATCGGACTGGTCGCGGAAAGCAACTGCCGCTTCTTTTCCAGCCTCGCTTTCCCCGACCCGGTCGAGGTCGGCGTCGCGGTGGAGCATCTCGGGCGGTCATCCGTGCGCTATCTCTTGGCGGCGTTCAAGGCCGGCGCGCCGCGCGCCAGCGCCCAGGGCCGCTACACCCATGTCTATGTGGACCGCGCGACGGGCAAGCCGACGCCGATCCCCGGCGCGCACCGTCAGCTGATGGAGAGCCTGGCGAGCCCTTGAGTTTCGAGCCTGGAGGCGCCGGGCCGGGTCGCTAGGCCGGCTTCGGTTATGGATTGTTTACATTGCATGCGTAAATGTCGCGCGCCGCGATCGATGGCGTCGCAAAGCTCGCGAGGGCGGGGAGGCCGTTCAAGCGCGCCGCGGCCCGATCCCGCATCGCTTCGTCCTTCTGCGGGAGCGCGGGGCGGGGCTCGTCGCGCGCGCGATGTCCGCGGGCCCGCCGTTCTCATGAGGTGACGATGTCGAGGAAAATCCTTCCGGTCATCATGTGCGGGGGCGCGGGAACGCGCGTCTGGCCCGAGTTGCGCGAGACGATGCCCAAGCAATTCATTCCGCTGATCGGAAAGTCCTCGACCTTTCAGGACGCCGTGCGGCGCGTCAGCGATCCGATCTTCGACACGCCGATCGTCATCACGAACCGGGACTATCGCTTTCTCGTCAGGGAACAGCTCGAAGAAATCGGCGCGCAGGCGACAATCGTCACCGAGCCCTCGCGCCGCGATTCGGGGCCCGCCGTCGCGGTCGCGGCCGAGCTGGCGGCCAAACGCGATCCCGCAACGGTCGTGGCGGTGTTCGCGGCCGACCACGTGATCCTCGACCAGAGCGAGTTTCTTCTGACCTGCGCGGCCGCAGCGGCCGCGGCGGCGGACGGCTATATCGTGACCCTCGGGGTCACGCCCTCCGAGCCCGCGGTGGGCTACGGCTACATCCGGTCCGGCGCCGCGATCGCCCAGGGCAAAGCGCGCGAAGTGGAGGCTTTCGTCGAGAAACCCGATCTGGCCACGGCGGAGCGCTATGTCGCGCAGGGCTATCTCTGGAATTCGGGCAATTTCTTCTTTCGCGCCGACGCGATGCTCGACGAACTGCGCGAGTTCGAGCCGGACATGGCCGAAGCGACGGCGCGTTCGCTCGCCGAGGCCGTCGACGACCTCGGATTCCTCGCGCTCAATCCCCAGGCGTTCGCCGATTCGCCGAAGAAGTCGATCGACTACGCCGTGATGGAGCGCACCAAGCGCGCGGCGGTGGTGCCCGCGGACATCGGCTGGTCGGACGTCGGCAACTGGGACGCGGTGTGGAAGCTGAGCCAGCGCGACGGGAGCGGCAATTCCATCCAAGGCGAAGGCGTCGCGCTCGATTCGAAGAACGTGCACATCCGCTCCAACGGCCTGCTGACGGCGGTCGTGGGCGTCAGCGACGTCGTCGTCGTCTCGACGCAGGACGCCGTGCTGGTGCTGGCGCGCGGTCAAGGCGACAAGGTCAAGCAACTCGTCGACGCCCTGAAGAAAGAACAGCGGCCGGAAGCCACCGAGCACAAGCGCATCTATCGCCCCTGGGGCTATTATCAGTCGATCGACTCCGGCCCGCGCTACCAGGTCAAGCGCATCGTGGTCTCGCCCGGACGCCAGCTTTCCCTGCAAAAGCATTTCCATCGCGCCGAACACTGGGTCGTCGTCAAAGGCACGGCGCAGGTGACGCGCGGCTCCGAGGAGGCGATCGTGCACGAAAACGAGTCGATCTTCCTGCCGATCGGCGTCGTTCACCGGCTCGTCAATCCCGGCAAGATCAACCTCGAGCTCATCGAGGTGCAAACCGGCTCCTACCTCGGCGAGGATGACATCGTTCGGCTCGAGGACGTCTACAACCGGCCTCGCAGCTGACCGCGCCTCGCCGCGGGCCCGCTAAGCAACAACGGCCCCGAGGGATCGTCTCCAGCCCCTGAGAACATGGCGGGCCTGCATCCGCCCTCTCATTCCGGCGAGTCTTGTCCATGGCCGCGATGATCCGGAAATCCTCCCTGCATGAAAACCCCAGATTTGTGTCAGAAGTCCTTATAGCGGAGAGGGCGCCAAACCAATCGTGGACAAAAGGCATCTGCTTGCCTTAAAGTTTGGCGTCAAACTAAAGAGCTGGAATTCCGCTTGGCGGAATGCCGCGAACGGGCGAGTTTCCGGGCGGCGCGATGGGAGGAAATCGTGACGGTCCTGCGCGACAAGATTAGTGTGATCACCGGTGGCGGGGGCAGCATCGGCTTGGCGACGGCGCGCCTGTTTCTCAACGAGGGCGCCAAGGTGATGCTCGTCGACCGCGACCAGGACAGACTGGCCGCGGCCGTCGGCGAACTTGCGCATCCCGATGTCGTTTCCCTCGCGGCCGACGTGACGCGAACGGCGGATATCCAAGGATTGGTTCAACGCGCGGTTGAACGCTGGGGCCGGATAGACGTTCTGTTCAGCAATGCCGGAACATTCGGCGCCGTCGCCACGGTGGAGCAGTTTCCCGAGGAAATGTTCGACGCCGTCTACGCCGTACATGTCCGCGGCGCGTTCCTCCTGGCGAAATACGCCGTCCCGCATATGCCGAGGGGAGGCAGCATCATCATCACGTCGAGTATCGTGGGCACGCGCGGCGACCCCGGCGCATACGCCTATGTCACGGCCAAGCACGCCCAGGTCGGACTGATGCGCTGCCTCGCCAAGGACCTCGCCCCGCGCGGAATTCGCGTAAACACCATCCATCCCGGACCGATCGACAACGGCTTCCAGCGCGCCGTCGAGGCGGATCTGACGGCCGTCATGGGCCAGGACGCAACGGCGTTTTTCGACCACGTCATTCCCTTGGGACGCCACGGGCGGCCGGCGGAAATCGCCGAAGCCGTGCTCTACCTCGCTTCGGACCGGAGCAGCTTCACCACGGGCAGCCTTCTGATGGCGGATGGAGGCTTGAGCGCGTGAACAGGGCCACGACGGCGCCGAAACGAACCGATCGAGCGCGGGCGAAGCCCGAGCCTGCGACCGTTTCCTCGAAGGTCGATCTCGGCCCCCTCGACGGGTACATCGGTTTCCATCTGCGCATGGCGCAGGAAATCGCATTGCGGGCGTTTATCGCCAGCTCCCACCATCCCGGTTTCAAACCCGGTCACTTCGCGACCCTCATGGTCATAAGGCTCAACCCCGGCCTGTCGCAGATCGAGGTGTGCCGCGCCATCGGCCGGGACAAGTCCACGCTCAGCCCGCTCATTCGCGGCCTCGAGCGGGACGGGCTCATCCTGCGCGAGAATTCGTCGTTGGACCGGCGCAGCGTCACCCTCCGGCTGAGCCCCAAAGGGGAAGAGACGCTCGACAAGCTGCTCAAGCATGCCGAAGCCCACGACCGGCGGCTCGACGCCATCGTGGGGGAGGCCAAGCCCGAGCTCATCGCCTTGTTGAAGAAGATAGCCGCGGCTCTGAGCTGACGGCCAAATCATTTCATCGGAGAGCCAACATG
Organism: uncultured Alphaproteobacteria bacterium; assembly: GCA_963842835.1. Lineage (GTDB taxonomy): Bacteria > Pseudomonadota > Alphaproteobacteria > Rhizobiales > Beijerinckiaceae > Roseiarcus. The sequence continues at coordinate 434,763 of CAWJIB010000009.1, forward strand.
TACAGCGCCAGCACGGCCCTGCTCGAAGCCCTGAGCGACGCGGGCGTGACGCACATCTTCGTGAACTTCGGCAGCGACCACCCGGCGCTGGTCGAAGCGATCGCGGAGGCCCGCGCGCATGGGCGCGCCATTCCAATGATCGTGACCTCGCCAAACGAGATGGTGGCGCTCAGCTGCGCGCACGGCTCCGCGCAGCTCACCGGGCGCGCCCAGGCCGTGATCGTGCATGTGGAATGCGGGACCCAGGCGCTCGGCGGGGCCGTTCACAATGCCGCCAGAGCGCGCATCCCCGTCTTCATCTTCGCCGGGCTCTCCCCCTTCACTCAGGAGGGCGAACTGCGCGGCAGCCGCAACGAATTCATCCAGTGGATCCAGGACGTCGCCGACCAGCGCGGCATCGTGCGCGGCTATATGAAATACGACAACGAGTTTCGCACGGGCAAGAACGTGCCGCAGCTCGTGCACCGCGCCATGCAGCTGGCCCATAGCGATCCCAAGGGACCGGTCTATCTCACCGGCGCCCGCGAGGTGATGGAGCAAGAAGTCGAGCCGATCGCAATCGAGCTGGACCGCTGGCGGCCGGCGCCGGCGGCGCCCTTGCCCGAGGCCGGCGTGGCGGAGATCGCCTCGGCGCTGGCGACGGCGAAAAGGCCCTTGGTCGTGACGACCTATCTCGGCCGCCGGGGCGAGGCCGTGACCGAACTCTTGCGGCTTTGCGAGAGACTCGGCGTCGGCGTGCTGGAATCAGTGCCGAGCGCGATGAACTACCCGCATGACGCGGCGATGTATCAGGGCAATCACTGGAATCACCCATTCCAGAACCCTCGCCTGGCCGAGGCCGATGTGGTGCTCGTACTCGACAGCGACGTGCCGTGGATTCCGACGATCAACAAGCCGGCGCGCGACGCGCGTATCTTTCATGTCGACGTCGACCCGCTCAAGGGTTCGATCCCGCTCTGGTATATTGGCGCGCATCGCTCGTTCGGCGCCGATGCGGCGACCGCGCTCGCGCAGATCAACGCCCATCTCGATCGCGAGGGCTTCGACGAGGCGGCCGCCGGCGCCCGCATCCGGCATTACGCGAGCTTGCACGTCGAGCGCGCAAAACAGCTCGAAGCGCGCGAAAGGCCGGATGGCGACACGATCACGCCGGAGTTTCTCACCGCCTCGGTGCGCAAGGCGATCGACGCCGACACCATCGTTCTCAACGAGGGCATCACCAACTATCCCGCCATCTGCGACCACATCGCCCGCACGAAGCCGGGCACGCTCTTCGCAAGCGGCGGCGGGTCATTGGGCTGGAACGGCGGCGCTGCGATCGGGATGAAGCTCGCGGCGCCGGAAAAGACCTTCGTGGCGCTGACCGGCGACGGCTCCTACATGTTCTCCGTGCCCTCCACCGTGCATTGGATGGCCCGACGCTATCAAGCGCCGTTCCTGCAGGTCGTCTACAACAATCGCGGCTGGAAGGCGCCGAAATATTCCGCCCTCGCCGTCCATCCCGACGGCTACGCAAGCCGCGCCGACGACATCGACGTCAGCTTCGACCCGCCGCCGGATTATGCGGGCATCGCCGCCGCGGCGGGCGGCGCCTTTGTCCGCACGGTGAAGTCGGCGGGCGATCTCGATGAGGCGATCCGCGCAGCATTGCGCGCCGTGCGCGAAGACAAGCGATCGGCGGTGCTGGACGTCTGGCTGCCGCGATTGTAGCCCGGCGCCAATCCCAGGCTGATCTCGTCGCACAGAAGGAGGCGCGGAACGAAGCGTCCTGAGCGACGCGCAGGCGAAAGCCGATATCGGCGCCGAGGTCGCCGACATCGACCTCGACGCGCCGCGAGGCCGATGCTTCCGGCTCCCCGATGAGACGCGTCTTCCCGCTCAGCCGGCCCATTTTCGACATCTCGGCGTTCGGCGCAGGGCGCGCATGAAATGATTTGCCATCAAACTATCTCCCGTATACACTGACCCCTATACAAAGGAAAAAGGGCCCATTGCGGCGCCCCGAGCGGCCCGATCGCTCGGCGCTCGTCGCGGCGGCGGCTCCGTCTGGCGGGAGGCGCGCTCGCTCGCCGCCGGGCTGAACGAGGGAGGGGCGGGAGATGAACAGGTCGGCCCCGGCTGCAAGCGGCGCCCTGCACCCGCGCGATGAGTCGCGGCGTCGATGAGCGCGTCCTACCAGATCCTGTTCGATTTCGTGTGGGTGTCGGCGAGCCTGGCGCTCGTCGCCTTCAGTCTCGGGCTGATCCTGGGCGAGCTGAAGATCGTCAATGTCGCTCAGGGCGACCTGATGATGGTCGGCGCCTATTCGATGTATGCGCTTCGCGACTTGCCGTTCCTGGCCGGCGTTCTCCTCACTTTCGTGTTTGGCCTGGCGCTCGGCTTCGTGCTCGAGCGCGGCGTGCTGCGCTGGGTCTACGACAAGGGATTCATGACGACGCTGCTGGCGAGCTGGGGCATCGGCATCGTGCTCGAGCAAACCGTCGCGGCGATTTTCACGGTGTCCCAGAAGGGCGTCGATGCGCCGCTGGCGGGACAGATCGCGCTTGGCGGTTTTTCCTATCCCGCCTATCGGGTCGCCGTCGCCGCCGGCATCATCGTCCTGCTCGCGGGCCTGATGCTGCTCGTCTATCGCACCTCGCTCGGGCTGCGGCTGCGCGCGTCGATCGACAATGTCGAGATGGCCGCGCTGATGGGCATCTCGCCGCAACGCACCTTCGCCGTGGTCTTCGCAGTCGCGACCGCGCTCGCGGTGCTGACGGGCGCCCTGGTCGCGCCGACGCTGGCCATCACCCCGACGATGGGCCTCTCGTATCTCGCGCCGGCGTTCTTCGCGGTGATGATCGCCAAGCAAGGGTCGCTCGCCGGCCCGATCCTAGGCGCCGTCGCCGTCGAATTCACCTTCACCCTGCTGCAGGCCTACATGAACGTCACGCTAGCGGAAAGCGTCCTGTTCGGCCTGCTCGCGGTCTTCATCGCCATCAAACCCCAGGGCGTCTCGTGGTCCTGGAAGAAAGCAAGGAAGGAAGCGTAATGACTAGGGATGGATCGTCAGGATACGACAACTCGCTCGGCGCGCCCGTTTCTCGGCGCGCCTTCGCGCGCGGCGCGGGTCGCCTCGCCTTCGGGCTGGCGGGCGCAAGCGCCTTCGGCGGCCTAGCCGGCTTCGCCGGGGGCGCGCAGGCCGCCGCGTTCAAGGGATCGCGGCCGTTCAAGATCGGCTTCGTCGCGCCGCTGACCGGTCCGGTCGCGCCCGAGGGCATCGCCATGCAGCGCGGATTCGAACTCGGTCTCGAGGAATTGAACGCCGCCGGCGGCATCGCCGGACAGCCGATCGAGGTCGTGCGCCAGGACGATCAAGCGGTGCCGGCGGTGGCGGGCACGGTGCTCAAGAAGTTCATCCAGGAAGACGGCGTCGACATGGTGGTCGGCACGATCACTTCGGACGAGGAGACCGTCGCGAGCCAGATTTGCGCCGCGTACAACGTCCCCGTCATGTTTCTCGAAGCCGGCTTCTGGATGCCCTTCTGCAAGTCGACCTGCGTCCTGCTGGGCGAAACCTCCTATTCGCTGCTCGGCCCGCTGGTGCCTTTCATGGCCGAAAAATTCGGCAAGAAGTTCCTGCTGATCGGCAGCGACTTCGAATTCCCGCACCAATATCTCAACGTCGGCAAGAGCTTCATCGCCAAGGCCGGCGGCACGGTGGTCGACGAATTCTACGCGCCGCTCGGCACCGCCGACTGGTCGAGTTCGATCGCCAAGATCAAATCGGCCGCGCCCGACGTGATCCTGTCGGCCGTGGTCGGCGGCGACGCGATCGCGTTCGTCAAGCAGGCCAAGAGCTTCGGTCTTCTGCCGGGGGCGCATTTGACCGGCATCACGCTGCAGCCGGAGTTCTATCCGCCGATGGGCGACGCCGTCGACGGCCTCTATACGGTCACCCGCTACAGCGAGGAGATCAAGACCGCCGGCAACGCGGCGTTCATAGCCGCCTACAAGAAGAAGTATGGCGAGGGGCCGATCCCGCTGGTCGGCGTCACCGCCTATTACTCGCTGCGCTTCGTCAAAGCGGCGGTGGAGAAAGCGGGAACCTACGACCGCAAGGCTGTGTTCGAGGCGCTCAAGGGCGTCGCAGCGACGACGCCCTTGTCCGATCAGCCGCTGACCCTCAATGCGAGCAATCTTTCGGTCGACTATCCGATGTATGTCTGCCAGATCCAGCCCGGCGGCCTTTTCAAGGTCGTCAAGGATCTCGGCGTGGTCTCGGCCGGCCTGAAGACGTGCTGAGGCCGCCGCGCCGATGTCGTGGCAAAAGGCCGGGGAACGATCGCGCGCGTATCGGTTCGCGACGTTGAGCGGGCGCGGGACAGCGGCCAGGTCTTTGCGGCCTGGCCGGGTTCTGGCCGCGCTCCTGTTGGCGATGGCGGCGCTCTGCCCGCTCTTCCTCAACGAGTTCAAAGTCGGCCTGATCGCGCTCGGCCTCACATACGGCCTGTTCGCGGTCGGTCTCGACTTGGCTTGGGGCCGCGCGGGCATCATCTCGATCGGCCACGCGGTGTTCTTTGGCCTGGGCGTCTACGGCGTGGCGATCGCGATGGCGCACGACGTCTCGCCGCTGGTGGGCGCGGCGGCGGGGATCGCGCTGGCGGCGCTGCTGGGGGTTGCGATCGCCGCAGCGGGATTGCGCCGCTCGACCAATCCCTCGACGATGGCGGTGCTCACGCTGGCGATCACGCTGCTCGCCGAGAAGATCGCCCGCAGCTGGTGGTCGGTGACCGGCGGCAGCACCGGCATTTTCGTCCAGCCCATCGCCTCGACCGACGCCTACTATTGGTTCTGCCTCGCTGCGACGACCATCGTCGTCGGCGCGCTCTGGCTCGCCGTCCTGCGACGGCCGTTCGGCAATCGTCTTGTCGCGATCCGGCTGAATAGCCAGCGCGCCGAGCATCTCGGCATTCCCGTCTATCGCGAACGGGTGGTCGGCTTCGCGCTGAGCGCCGCGGTCTCCGCCTTGGCGGGCGGCCTCGCCGCGCCCTTGATGAGCAGCGTGAGCCCGGACCGGGTCGGCATCGTGCTGTCGACCCAAGTTCTGGTTTGGGTGGCGATCGGCGGCAAGGGCACGATCCTCGGGCCGGTCCTCGGCGCGATGGCGGCGACCTATGGGCAGGACGCCATGGCGACTTGGATGGGCGACTCCTACCTGCTGCTGCTCGGCCTGCTGTTCATCGGCTCGGTGTTGCTGGTCCCGGCGGGGATCGCCGGACAATTTCGGTCGGGCCCGCAACTCGCCGACGCGGCGCCGCGCGCGCCCGCGCCAGCGCGGCCCAGTCTTCCGCGCGGCGGCGATGGGGTCGTCTGCGAGGGCGTCGTCAAGCGATTCTCCGGCAACATCGTGCTCGACGGCGTCGATCTTCGCGTCCCGACCGGCGAGATCGTCTGTCTTATCGGTCCCAACGGCGCCGGCAAGAGCACATTGCTCAACATCCTGTCCGGCGCGATCGCCTGCGATGCGGGCAGCGTGACGCTGCGCGGCATGCGCGTCGAAACCCAGCCGCCGCACCGTCGGATCGCCGCCGGGCTGGCGCGAACTTTCCAGATCCCCAGCCTTTTTCCGGGCCTCAGCGTGAGCGAGCATCTCGTCCTCGCGCGCCAGGAAGCGGGCGTGCGCATCGCCCTGCCGGAGGCCTACGCGCGCCTCGAGAGGGAGCACGGCGAGCGTCGTGTCGAGGACTTGTCGCTGAGCGACCGCCGGTCGCTCGAGATCGCCATGGCCCTGTGCGCGAGCCCCGCCGTGCTGCTGCTCGACGAGCCGGCTGCGGGGCTTGCCCGCAACGAGGCGAATCGGCTCGCCGGGACCTTGCGCGCACTGCGCGACGAACTCGGCTGCGCGATCGTCTGTGTCGAGCACGACATGGAGATCGTGCGCGACCTCGCCGACCGCGTCGTCTGTCTGCATCGCGGCCGCATCATCAGCGAGGGACCGATGGACGCCGTGTCGGCCGACCCCGAGGTCCGCCACGCCTATCTGGGGCTGCGCTGATCATGCTGCTTTCGGTGCGCAATCTCGTCGGCGGCTACAACGCGATCCGCATTGTCAACGACGTGTCGTTCGAGCTGGCGGCGGGAGAGACGCTCGCCCTGCTCGGGCGCAACGGCGTCGGCAAGACGACGCTGCTGCGCGCGCTCGTCGGCCTCGCCGACCGGTTCGCGGGCGAGTTGCTGATCGACGACCAGCCGATCGCCGCGCGCGATCCGCGTCGCTTGGCGCGGCTCGGCGTGGCGTTCGTGCCGGACGACCGCGGCGTGTTCTCGCGCCTGACGGTCGCCGAGAACATCGAACTCGCCCGCCTCGTCGCCTATGCGCCGAGCCGCATCGATCCCTTCGCCCTGTTTCCCGACCTCGCGCGACGGCGGGACCAACCGGCGGGGACCCTCTCCGGCGGCCAGCTGCAACAATTGGCGATCGGTCGCGCCCTGGCGACGGGGCCGCGCCTGCTCATCGTCGACGAACTGTCGCAAGGACTGCAGCCCTCGATCGTTCAGGATCTCGCGGAAGCATTGTGGCAGGTCACGCGGGAGACCGGGCTGGCGCTGATTCTGGTCGAACAGAATCCCGAGCTCGCCATGCGCATCTGCGAGCGCGTGCTCGTCATGCAGCGCGGCGAAGTGGCGGCGTGCGGCTCCTCGGCGAGCTTGACCTCGGATGCGAGTTTCCTCGACCTGCTGATCGTTTGAGCCGCGCCGCCAAGCGGGCGCGCTTGCCCCGGGAAGGCGGCTCTGCTCGCCCGTGACCGCTCTGGCGAGACCGCGTCCGTCATCGCGGCTGGCGACGGGGCCTATCGCGAATTTGGCGTTGAAATGGCGTCGAACCGCTCATAAATGAAAAGGCCGCCCTGCGGCGGCTTCTCTGAATCCACGCTAATCATTAGATAATTTGGAGCGGGCGAAGGGATTCGAACCCTCGACCCCAACCTTGGCAAGGTTGTGCTCTACCCCTGAGCTACACCCGCGTCCGTGCCGGGGAAACCCCGTGCGAGGCGCTTATGGCGCATGGCGCAGAAGATTGCAACACCCCTGCGCCTTGAATTACCGGCGGCTTTGTCCGACCATCGCAACACGCGGGAGTGAGTTGATGTTCGCGCTCGCCCATGCGAAGCGCTACGGCGCCAGCGTGAAGCCGAAGGATGAATGAAACGGTGAATCCCGAAAAGGTCGAGCTCGCCGAGCCGACCAAGCCTGTCGCGCCGAAAACATACCGCTTGGCCAAGTGGGCGCTCGCGCTCGCGCTCGCGGCGGCCGTCGTCGTCGCCTGGCAATATGTCGAGAATATCGGGCCTTCGACGGTGGACGCGACGCGCCCGACCGGCGCCTCCGGTCCGCCTGCGCAGACCGTTCGCGCCGCCGCAGCGGTCAAGGGCGATATGCCGATCACGATCGATGCGCTCGGCGCCGTGACGCCGTTCGCCACGGTGACGGTGAAGACGCAAATCGCGGGCAAGCTGATGGAGGTCGGCTTTCAGGAAGGCCAGCTCGTCAAGGCCGGCGATTTTCTCGCTCAGATCGATTCGCGTCCCTACGAGGCCGCGCTCGCCCAGGCTCAGGCGCTGCTCGCCAAGGACACCTCGCTGCACGAGCAGGCGCAATCGGATCTCGCGCGCTACCAAACTCTGAACAGGCAGGACTCGATCGCGCGCCAGCAAGTTGAAGATCAGGCCTTCCTCGTGGCGCAGGACCAAGCCGCGATGACGAGCGACCAGGCGCAAATCGACGCCGCCAAATTGAATATCGCGTATTGCCATATCGTTTCGCCGGTCAGCGGACGCGTCGGCCTTCGGCTCGTCGATCCGGGCAATTATCTGCAGCCCTCGGACACGACCGGCATCGTCGTGATCACGCAGATCGATCCGATCAGCGTCGTCTTCTCCACGCCCGAAGACAATTTGCCGCAGATCACCGCGCGATTGAACAGCGGCGCGACGCTTCCCGTCACCGTTTTCGACCGCTCCAACGTCAAACAGCTCGCGACGGGAACGCTGACCACATTCGACAACGAGGTCGATCCGGCGACCGGGACGTTCAAGCTGCGCGCGACTTTCGCCAATCCCGCGGGAACGCTGTTCCCGAATCAATTCGTCAACGTCCGCCTGCTGGTCGACACGCTTTCGGGCGCCGTGCTCGCGCCCAACGCAGCCATTCAGCTCGGCGCCAACGGCAGCTTCGTCTATGTCGTCAACGACAATTCGACCGTCTCCGTGCGCAAGGTCGCGACGGGTCCCGCGGACGCAAAAAACACGACGATCGTTTCCGGTCTGGCCGTCGGCGAGAAAGTCGTGATCGACGGCGTCGACCGGCTGCGTGACGGCGCCAAAGTGAGCGTCCGCGACGGCGCGCGCGCGGCCTCGCAAGATCAGGCGCCGGCAGGCGCGGCGCCCGGCCAGGGACAGCACCGGCATTCGCGGCAGGATCAAGGCGCTGGCGGCGCTCCGCCGGCGGGCGCGACGCCGTGACCGCGACGCGGCAAAGGAAGCGGCCATGAACCCTTCGCGTCTGTTCATCGAGCGGCCGGTGGCCACGACGCTGCTGATGATCGCGATCCTCATGGTCGGCGTCGTCGCATACAGGTTCCTGCCGCTGTCGGCGCTGCCGGAAGTCGATTACCCCACGATTCAGGTTCAGACCTTCTACCCCGGCGCGAGCCCGGAGGTGATGACGTCGTCGGTGACCGCGCCGCTGGAGCGGCAATTCGGCCAGATGCCCAGCCTGGCCCAAATGATGTCGCAAAGCTCGGCGGGCTCCTCGGTCATCACCCTGCGTTTCAGCCTCGACTTGAATCTCGATATCGCCGAGCAGGAAGTCCAGGCGGCGATCAACGCTGCGGGCAATCTGTTGCCGGCCGATCTGCCCGCGCCGCCGATCTACGCCAAGGTCAATCCGGCGGACGCGCCCATCCTGACTCTCGGCGTGACCTCGAAGACGCTCAAGCTGACGGATGTGGAGGATATCGTCGAAAGCCGGCTCGTTCCGAAGTTGTCGCAGCTCCCCGGCGTCGGTCTGGTGTCGATTTCAGGCGGTCAGCGGCCGGCCGTCCGCATCCACGCCAACCCGCTGGCGCTCGCAGCCTACGCGATCAATCTCGACGATCTCAGAACGACCATCGCCAATCTCAACGTCAACACGCCCAAAGGCAATTTCGACGGCCCCTCGCAATCCTTCGCCATCAACGCCAACGACCAGATCCGCAATCCCAGCGACTACCTCAATTCCGTCGTCGCCTATCGCAACGGCGCGCCCGTCGTTCTGAGCGACGTGGCCACGGTCGAGCTCGCGGCGGAGAACAGCCGGCTGTCCGCCTGGATGAACGCGACGCCGGCGCTTATCGTCAACATCCAGCGCCAGCCGGGCACCAACGTCATTCAGGTCGTCGACAGCATCAAGCGCCTGCTGCCGATGCTGACGACGTCCGTGCCGCAAGCGGTCGCGATCACGCCCCTGACGGACCGCACGACGACGATCCGCGCATCGGTCGACGACGTTGAATTCGAATTGACGCTGGCCGTCGGGCTTGTGGTGCTCGTGATCTTCCTGTTCCTGCGCAATGTCCCGGCGACGATCATTCCGAGCCTGTCGGTGCCGCTTTCGCTCATCGGCGCGCTGGCGATCATGTATCAGCTGAATTTCAGCCTCGACAACCTCTCGTTGATGGCGCTCACGGTCGCGACGGGCTTCGTCGTCGACGACGCCATCGTGGTGATCGAGAACATCTCGCGATATCTGGAAGCAGGCGACCTGCCGAAGGACGCCGCGCTGAAGGGCTCGCAGCAGATCGGCTTCACCATCATCTCGCTCACCGTTTCGCTGATCGCGGTGCTCATTCCCCTGCTCTTCATGGGCGACGTCGTCGGCCGCCTGTTCCACGAATTCGCGATCACGCTGGCGGCGACGATCGTCATTTCCGCCGTGGTCTCGTTGACGCTCGTGCCGATGATGTGCGCGAAACTGCTCCGGCCGACCCCCGCTGCGCAAAGAGGCCATAGCCACGCGACCGGCGGCCGCTTCTTCCAGGGGCTGTTGCGCCTCTACGGGTCGCTCCTCAACGTGGTGCTGAACCATCAGGTCGCGACGCTCGTCGTCGCCGTGGCGACGTTCTTCATCACGGGATATCTCTACGTCGCGATACCCAAGGGGTTCTTTCCGGTGCAGGACACCGGAATTATCCAGGGCGTCACCCAAGCCGCCCAAGACATTCCCTTCGACAAGATGGCCGAGCATCAGCAGGCCTTGGCCAAGGCGATCTCGGCGGATCCGGACGTCGAAAGCCTGTCCTCGTTCATCGGCGTCGACGGCTCCAACGTCACGCTCAACTCCGGCCGCTTCCTCATCAATCTCAAGCCGCACGCGAAGCGCAAATCGAGCGCCAGCGAGATCATCCGCCGGTTGCAGCAGGAGACCGCCGACATCGCCGGCATTTCGCTCTACATGCAGCCCGTGCAGGACCTGTCGATCGACACCGCGGTCAGCGCCACCCAATATCAATTCACCTTGGAAAACCAGGATCTCTCGACGCTGCAGACCTGGACGCCGGCGGTTCTGGCGCGCCTCGCCAAGGTTTCCCAAATCGTCGACGTCGCCAGCGATTTGCAGCCCAATGGCCGTTCGGTGACCGTCCGCATCGACCGGGCGAGCGCGGCGCGGTTCGGCATCACGCCGGCGACGATCGACAACGCGCTCTACGACGCCTACGGCCAGCGCATCATTTCCACCGTGTTCACGCAGTCGAACCAATATCGCGTCATTCTCGACATCGATCCCGCGATGACCCATTCCTTGAGGTCGCTGGACTCGATTTACCTGCCCTCGTCGGCCTCGACCAGCGGACAGGTGCCGCTTTCCTCGGTCAGCGCGCTGGAAGTGAAGCAGGCGCCGCTGCAGATTTCTCATCTCAAGCAATTTCCGGTGACGACGATATCGTTCAATCTGGCGCCCGGCGCGTCGCTGGGCGGCGCGGTCGACGCCATCAACGCCGCGCTCGCCGACATCGATCTGCCCGCAAGTTTCGCCGTGAGTTTTCAGGGCGCCGCGCAGGCCTTCCAGTCGTCGCTGTCAAACGAGGTGTTCCTGCTGCTGGCGGCCGTCGCGACGATGTACATCGTGCTGGGCGTTCTCTACGAGAGCTTCATCCACCCCGTCACGATTCTCTCGACGCTGCCTTCGGCCGGCATCGGCGCCCTGCTCGCCCTCGAAATCGCCGGCGCCGGCCTCGACATCATCGGCGTCATCGGCATCGTCTTGCTGATCGGCATCGTCAAGAAGAACGCGATCATGATGATCGACTTCGCCCTGGAGGCGCAGCGCCAGGAAGGAAAGTCGCCGCGCGACGCGATCTTTCAGGCCTGCCTGCTTCGACTGCGCCCGATCCTGATGACGACCGTCGCGGCGATGTTCGGCGCCTTGCCGCTGATGCTGGGCAGCGGCGTCGGGTCGGAGCTGCGCCACCCGCTCGGCCTCGCGATCGTCGGCGGCCTCGCCGTCAGTCAGATTCTCACGCTGTTCACGACGCCGGTGATCTATCTCTTCTTCGAGCGCATCGGCTCGCGTCTGGGCGCCGGCGCGACGGATGGCGCCGTGGCGGCGGAGGCGCCGTGAACAACCGCTTCTCCGAACTCTTCATCCGACGGCCGGTGGCGACGACGCTGCTGACGATCGGCGTCGCGCTGGCGGGCCTGCTCGCTTTTGCGCAATTGCCGGTTTCGCCTTTGCCGCAGGTCGACTTTCCCAACATTTCGGTGCAGGCCACCATGCCCGGCGGCAGCCCCGACAATATGGCGTCCGCCGTCGCCGCGCCGCTGGAGCGCCATCTCGGGCAGATCGCCGACGTCAACGAGATGACCTCGTCCAGCTCGCTGGGCTCGACGCGCATCCAGCTGCAATTCGGACTCGACCGCGACATCGACGGCGCCGCGCGCGACGTCCAGGCCGCGATCAACGCGGCGCGCGCCGATCTGCCGACCAGCCTGCGCTCCAATCCGACCTATCACAAGGTCAATCCCGCCGACGCGCCGATCATGGTTCTCGCGCTGACGTCGACGACGCGCACGGCCGGACAGATCTACGATATCGCCTCCAACGTCTTGCAGCAGCGCCTGTCGCAGCTCGACGGGATCGGCGAAGTCGACGTCGTCGGCAGCGCGCTGCCGGCGGTGCGGGTCGAACTCAATCCCGGCGCGCTGTTCAAATACGGCATCGGCCTGGAGGACGTTCGCGCCGCGCTCGCCGCGGCCAACGCCAACAGCCCGAAAGGCGCGATCGAGGACAACGACTTTCACTATCAGATCTACGCCAACGATCAGGCGAGCCACGCCGATCAATACCGCGATCTCGTCGTCGCCTACCGCAACAACGCCGCCGTGCGCCTGTCCGATGTCGCCGAAGTCGTCAACTCGGTCGAGGATCTGCGCAACGCCGGGCTCTCCAACGGCAAGCCGTCGGTCGCGTTGGTGCTGTCGCGGCAGCCCGGCGCCAACATCATCGAGGCGGTCGACGGCGTCAAAGCAGAACTGCCGCGCCTGGCCGCCTCGTTGCCGGGCGACGTCGATCTGAATGTCGTCGTCGACCGATCGATCACGATCCGCGGCTCGCTCGCCGACACCGAACGCACCTTGATCACCGCCGTCGCCCTGGTGATCTTCGTCGTGTTCATTTTCCTGCGCAACACGCGCGCCGCCGCGATACCGAGCATCGCCGTGCCGGTGTCGATCGTCGGCTCTTTCGGCGTGATGTACCTGCTGGGATTCAGCCTCGACAATCTTTCGTTGATGGCGCTGACGATTTCGACGGGGTTTGTCGTCGACGACGCCATCGTCGTGCTCGAGAACATCACGCGCCACATCGAACAGGGCGCGACGCGCGTGCAGGCTGCGATCCTCGGTTCTCGCGAAGTCGGCTTCACCGTCATCTCGATCAGCCTTTCCCTCATCGCCGTGTTCCTGCCATTGCTGTTGATGGGCAGCATCGTCGGGCGGCTGTTCCGGGAATTCGCCGTGACGCTTTCCGTCGCGGTGTTGATCTCGCTTGTCATCTCCCTGACGACGACGCCGATGATGTGCGCCCTTATCCTGCCGCGGCGCGCGATCCTTTCGCATGGCGCGCTCTATCGCTTCACGGAGCGCGGCTTCGAGGCCATGCTCGCCTTCTATCGCGTGACATTGGGGATGGCGTTGCGCCATCCCATCGTCGTCATGCTCGTCCTGCTTTCGATGATCGGGCTGAACGTGCACCTGTTCCGGCAAATGACTTACAATCTGTTCCCGGTTCAGGATACGGGGCTGCTCATCGGCTCCATTCAGGGCGATCAGAGCATCTCCTTCCAGTCGATGAAGCAGAAGCTGGCGCAGTTGCAGACGATCGTCCAAGACGATCCCGCAGTGGCCACCGTCGTCGGCGTCACCGGCGGTCGGCAGGCCAATTCCGGCTTCGTCTATATCTCGTTGAAGCCTTTCACCCAGCGCCGGATCAGCGCCGACGGCGTGGTCGCGCGGCTGCGCGGCAAGCTCGCCGAAGTGGCCGGCGCGCGGCTGTTCCTCGTCGCCGTGTCGGACCTGCGCACGGGCGGGCGGCAGAGCAGCGCGACCTACCAATACACCCTTCTTTCAGACGACACGACGACGCTCTATCGTTGGGCGCCCCTGCTCACCGCAGCCTTGCAAAAGAGCGATATCGTGAAGGACGTCAATTCCGATCAGCAGCAGGGCGGACTCGAAGCCAATTTGACGATCGACCGCCCGACCGCGATGCGCCTCGGACTGACCCTCGGCGCCATCGACAACACGCTCTACGACGCCTTCGGCCAACGGCAAGTCTCGACCATCTACAACCCCCTCAACCAGTATCACGTGGTCATGGAGGTGGCGCCGCGCTATTGGCAGGATCCCTCGACCTTGCGGAACATCTGGGTCTCGACCTCCGGCGCCAATCCTTCCGGCTCGCAGCAAAGCAACGCGGGCGCCGGACTGTTCGCGTCCGCGTCGGCGACCAGTTCAGCGTCGGCGATCGCGGCCGATTCCGCGCGCAATCTGGCGATGAATTCTCTTGCCGCGAGCGGCCACTCCAGCGCCTCCGCCGGGGCGGCGGTCTCGACTTCGCAAGAGACCATGACGCCGCTATCCTCGTTCGCGCGTTTCGAACCCGGCCGGACGCCGCTAACGGTCAATCATCAGGGTCAGTTCGCTGCCGCGACGATCTCGTTCAACCTCGCGCAGGGGCATGCGCTCAGCGAAGCGCAGAAGGAAATCGAGGAGGCGACGGCCAGCATCCGGATGCCCTCGACTATTCGCGGCGCATTCGCGGGGACGGCGGCCACTTTCCAGCAATCCCAATCGACGCTGCCGCTGCTTTTCGCGGCTGCGCTCATCGCGGTCTATATCGTGCTCGGCGTTCTCTACGAGAGCTACATCCATCCCTTGACGATCCTCTCGACGCTGCCCTCGGCGAGCGTCGGCGCGCTTATCGCCCTGAGAATGTTCAACACCGAATTCACCATCATCGCCGCGATCGGCATCATCCTGCTCATCGGCATCGTCAAGAAGAACGCGATCATGATGATCGACTTCGCGCTCCAGGCCGAGCGCGAAGGCCTCTCGACCAAGGAGGCGATCACGCAAGCATGCCTGCTGCGTTTCCGGCCGATCATGATGACGACCTTCGCCGCGCTGTTCGGCGCCTTGCCGCTCGCCTTCGGCACGGGGGAAGGTTCGGAACTGCGCCATCCCCTGGGGATAACGATCGTCGGCGGCCTGCTCGTCAGCCAGGCTTTGACCCTTTATACGACGCCGATCATTTTTCTCTATCTTGATCGTTTCGGAAATTGGCTGCATCGTTTATGGGGCCGCGTTTACTACAGAGATAAGTCGGCGCGCCTGGCGGGGGCCGGATCATGAGTTTTGCCCGAGGGATCTCCTTGGCGGCGTTGGGGCTTGCGCTGCCGCTGATCGGCTGCGCCGCCGTCGGGCCCGACTATCAACGCGCCGCGGCGATCGTTCCCGCCCAATACAAGGAGATGAAGGGCTGGAAGCTCGCCACGCCTCGCGACGACTTCTCCAAGGGCGAATGGTGGAAGCTGTTTCGCGATCCCGAGTTGAACGCGTTGGAGGCGCAGGTCGCCGTCTCCAATCAGACCCTGAAGGCCGACGAGGCCAACTATCGCCAGGCTCTGGCGCTGATCGCCGAGGCCCGCGCCGGACTTTATCCCACCGTGAACTTCAATCCGTCGCTCACGCGCGCGTCGAGCCAGGGCTTCGTCAACGATACGCTCAACGCGCAAATCAGCGCCAACTGGACGCTCGACGTTTGGGGCAAGGTGCGGCGCGCCATCGAGCAGCAAAGCGCCGGCGCCCAGGTGAGCGCGGCCGATCTCGCCAACGCGACGCTGTCGGCGCAGTCCGCGCTCGCGCTCGCCTACGTGCAATTGCGCCAGTCGGATTCGCTCAGCGACCTGCTAGGCGATGCGGTCAAGCAATACAATCGCTCTCTTGCGATCGCGCAGAACCAGTACAACGCGGGAACCGCCGCCAAATCCGACGTCATCACCGCGCAGGCGTCCGTCCTCGCCGCGCAAGCCCAGCAGATCAGCGTCGGCGTCGCGCGGGCGCAGAATGAGCACGCCATCGCTGTGCTCATGGGCAGGCCGCCGTCCGAACTATCGATTGCCCACCGCCCGCTCGCGCTCGACGTCCCCGCCATCCCCATGCGCTTGCCATCGAGCTTGCTCGAGAGACGCCCGGACATCGCCACGGCCGAGCGGACGATGCAGGAGCAGAACGCCGCGATCGGCGTCGCCATGGCCGGCTATTATCCCGACATCGCGCTGTCCGGCGCCGCCGGCTATTACGGCGATCCCTTCGTGAAGGCCATCGCCGGGGCCAACCCCGTATGGTCCTATGGATTGTCGCTCGCCCAGCCGCTGTTCAACGCCGGCCTGACCGACGCGCAGGTCGAGGCGGCCAAGCAGACCTACCAATTCAGCGTCGCCACCTACCGACAGACCGTGCTGGCGGCCTTCCAGCAAGTCGAGGATCAACTCGCGGCGATCCGCGTCCTCACTCACGAGCTCGCCGTGCAAGCCGAGGCGGTCAAGGCCGCCAAGCAGGCGGTGCAGATCGCGCTCAACGAATATAGCGCCGGCACGCAGAACTTCACGACGGTGGTGACCGCCGAGGCGACCGAGCTTACCGACGAGGAATCGGAGTTGACGTCGCGCGCGCAACGCATGACCGCCGCCGTCAGCCTCGTCGTCGCTCTGGGCGGCGGATGGACCACGGCGGAGCTGCCCGAGCTGACCGCGCTTGCGACGCCTGCGCTTAACCCCGCGCCGCCTGCGCCCACCCGCACGCCCTGATCGGTCGAACGCCGTATCAGTCGGGAAGCGCGTAGCGCCGCGCGACGTCCCAGGCGGCGCGCGCGTCCGAAATGGAAATCACGCCGTCATTGGCCGCGCGCGCGGCCCGCGTCGCTTCCACCAGAGCGGGCGGGCCGGCCGGATCCGGCAAATCCGCGAGCGCGCTCGACAACGCCGCGCTCATCGCGGAATGCGCCGCGCCGTCGCCGCTCTGTTTGACCGCGAGCATCAACGCGATCGCGGGCCTGGGCGCTGTCGAGAGACGCGCGATCCGGTAGGCGTTGAGGAAGCGCTTCACGCCCCGCGGCGTATTGGCGGCGAGCGGCGCGATCGCGGTCAGCAGCGCCGCCTCGCCTTGCGAAAGCGGCTCGATCAATCGCGATTGCGTGGCGTCGACGAGGCTCACGGGGTTGGCGACGGCGTTGGAGCCGATGAGGCGCGCCGCGAATCGCCCGCCGTCGGCGAGGCTGAGGGTCTGCGCATTGACGACGACCTGGAAAAATTTTTCCATTCGTCGGCGCGCCGCCTCGCCGCCGCCGCTCGCGCTCGCCAGCGCTGCGGGGTCGCACGCGACCACCCCGGCGCAGCCCGGGCCGAACATCGAGTTCGCCGCCTCGATCAATCGCAACGAATTGGCGGGCGCCAAGGCGTCGAGATTGTCGAAAGCGAAGACGAGCCGCTGCGGCGTGGGAACCGATGTCTGCGCGGGCGCGCTGATCAAGCGGCCGAGTTCGACGAAGAAAGAGCGTGCGGCCTGCGCCGGCGCCTCGGCTCCGCGCGCGAAAACGGGGCCGGGCGCGCGCGCCGACGGCTTCGCGCCGCCGGCGCGTTTGGCCGTCGCTTCCGCGTGCTTGGCCGCGGCGTCGGCTTCCGCGCTGAGCGCGGCGACGCGCTGGTTCAGGCGGGCGGCGCTCGCGTCGAGTTCGCGCCGGCGCTCGCGCATGTCCTGATTGAGAAGCCGAAGGCCGCGAAACAGCAAGGCCGCGAAGCCGAAAGCCCGCCAGACATTCAGGAAGAGCGCGAACAAGCCGAAGACGACCACGACATCGACCGCCAACTCCAGCATATCGTCGTGGGCCGTCAGCCAGTCCGCGAGCGGGACGAAAATCGCCCCCAGACCGCGCAGCCAAGCGGCGGCTTGGGCGCCGCGCAATTGGTCGAGCCCGAACGCCAGCGCAAAAGCGATCGCCGCGGCTGCAAGCCATTGGATCTGGCTGCGATACGCCCAGATCGAGCGAACGGCGACGCTGGCGCGCGAGGCCGCGCCGACGCTGTCGAGGTCGCGCACGAGATCGCGGTAATTCGTCGCGGGATCGCCTTCGGCCAGATCGAACCGGCGCAGCCGCGCCTCGATCGAAGCGCGGCTCGCGCGAATGAAGGCGTCGACGCGCGATCCCGGGGTCTCATAGAGGAGCGCCTCGGTCAGTCGCGCGCGCTTGGCCTCGACTTCGTCGCGCGCCGCGCGCTCAGCTTCGAGTCGTTTGCCGATTTCGTCATGTCGGTCCGCGGCGGCCGCGGCGGCGCGCTGCGGATCGGCTCCGGCGTGGGCGGCTTCGTCGGCGAGCGCGGCGTAACCGACGCCGTCGCGTTCGCGCTCGAGCGCGGCGAAAGCGGCCGAGGCGATCGCGCAGGCGGGATCGCCGGAAACGCCGGCCGCGTCGATCGGAATCACGACGACGCGGGACAGAAAAGGCGTCCCGGGCGTCTTGCCGGCGGCGGCGGTCAGATTCTCGATGCTTTCGACCAGGCGATGAAGCGCGAAACTCTTGCCCGAACCGGACGGGCCGACGATGCCGGCCAGGAAGGGGGTCTGCGCCTCCCCGACGACGCAGAGTTCGGCCAGCGGCCGAATGGCCTCGGTCGTATTCTGGAGATCCGCGCAATCGCTGGCGTCGGCGTGCAGAACCGGATCGTGCACGGGGCGCTGAGGCGCGCCCGGCGCGTCGACCGCCGGCGTGGGCGCCGCGCGCAGAACGCGCCCCAGTCGATCGTCCAACTCGCCTTCGATCAAAGGAGCCTCCTCGGCTGTCGGCGTCGCGCGTCGACGATTTGGCCACCCCGAACGCCCGCGTCAAGCGCAAATCCGCTCAGCCCACGGTGGCCGGCCGCCGTCGAGCTTCAGGGCGCGGCCTTCGGCGGCGACGTGGGCGAGGCGAGCCGACGCGCCTGCGCCGCGCTGGCCTGTTTCGGCAATTTCTCCGCGATGCCGTAGAGACGTTCGCGCCTGTCGAGTTCGTTCAGAACATCGCCAGGAGTAATCCCACATTCGGCCCAGACGACGGCAAGATGATAGAGAAGGTCCGCGCTCTCCAATATCGCCGATTCACGATTCATCTGAACGGCTTCGAGGCCGATCTCGATCGCTTCCTCTACCAGTTTCTTGGCGATTTTTTGCACGCCGCCACGGAAAAGCTTGGACGTGCGCGAGATCGAGGGATCGCGATGCCTTGCGGCCAACACGGAAGCGAATAAGCGCTCGAGCGAATCATTCATTGTGCGGGACGACTCTGGGAAAGCGAAACACAGTCGAGACTCGCACGTCTATCGCGGCGAAGCCAATCCAAACGCGGGGGAAGCCGGTCGGATCGCGTTCGCGCTCGACCCGTCGGGGATTTCGCCGGGCTGCGATTAAAATCACGCCGCGACGAGCCCGCGGAACATCCCGCGTCCATCGATCCCGCCCACGAGAGGATCGATGAGGTTTTCGGGGTGCGGCATGAGACCGAGGACGTTGAAGGTCTCGTTGTAGACGCCGGCGATCTCGTTCATCGAGCCGTTCGGATTGGCGTCGCCGCCGACGGCTCCGTCGGCGTCGCAGTATCGGAAGGCGACGCGGCCCGAGCGCTCCAATTCCGCCAACCCCTGCGAATCGATGGTGTAGTTTCCTTCGCCGTGCGCGATGGCGACCTTGATCACCTGCCCCCGCGCGTAGCCGCGCGAAAACGGCGTCGTGTCGTTTTCGACGCGAAGATGTTGCATCTTGCAGATGAACCGGCGGCCCGCGTTGCGCATGAGAACGCCCGGCAGCAGACCGGCCTCGCACAGAATTTGGAACCCGTTGCAAATTCCCAGAACAAGCCCGCCTCGCGCGCCGTGCGCGCGCACGGCGTCCATGATTCGCGCGCGCGCCGCGATCGCGCCGCAGCGGAGATAATCGCCGTAGGAAAAACCGCCGGGCAAGACGACGAGGTCCGTTCCCTCGGGGAGCGCGCGGTCGTCGTGCCAGACGATCGCCGGCACCGTCCCGCTCGCTTGCCGGAGCGCGCGGGCGACGTCGCCTTCGCGGTTGGAGCCGGGGAAGAGGATGACGGCGGCGCGCGGCGGACTATTCATGGTCGATCGCGTAATCTTCGACGATCGTGTTGGCGAGCAGCTTTTCGCAAGCCTCGGAGAGCTTCCGATCCGCCGCCTCGCGGTCGGCGGCGTCGATCTCGATGTCGAAGACCTTGCCTTGGCGCACGCTGCCGATCCCGCCGACGCCGAGGGATTTCAGCGCGCCCTCGATCGCCTTGCCTTGTGGATCCAGGACCCCCGACTTCAGGGTGACGATCACGCGCGCTTTCATCGGCAGGTCTCGCTCTTAAAAGACGTCTCGCTCTTCAAAAATCGCTCAAGCCGCATGGGAAGCCGGCGTCAGCGTCAGCAGGGAATAGAGGGCCGAGGCGTCGCGAGTCGCCCGCAGTTGCGCCGCCAGATTGGCGTCGCGAAGCACGCGCGCGATCATCGCAAGCGCCTTCAGATGGTCGGCGCCGGCGCCTTCCGGCGCCACGAGCAGGAAAATCAAGTCGACGGGGAGCCCATCGAGCGCTTCGAAATCGATCGGCCGCTCCAGTCGCGCGAAGATGCCGAATATGCGCTCACATTTGGCGAGCTTGCCATGCGGGATGGCGATGCCGTCGCCGACGCCGGTCGACCCGAGGCGCTCGCGCTGGAGGAGCGAATCGAAGATTTCGCGAGCGGACAGCCCCGACACCAGAGCGGCGCGCTCGCTCATCTCTTGCAACGCCTGTTTCTTGCCGTTGACGCGAAGAGACGGGATGATCGCATCGGGCGTAAGAAGATCGGTTAGAGGCATCTCGAACTCGAAAGTGAGGACTTGCCGACGGGGCCGGACTTCATGGGCGACTTTGCGAGCGCCCACATTCGCTGGTCTGGGCCCTAATGTGGATCGAGCCAGCCGATCGCGCCGTCGGCTCGGCGATAGACGATGTTCACTCGAGCGCTCCCGGCATGCTGAAACACCACGAGCGGGGCGCCGCTGAGATCGAGTTCGGCGACCGCCGAGGCGACGGACAGGCTTTTCAGCGGCTGTGAACCTTCCGCAACGACGACGGGGTTGAAATCGACCTCTTCTTCGTCCGCTTCCCCTGGCGCCTCGATCATGTAGTTGGCGACCTGCAATCGAGCGCGTCCCTCGGCGGCCGTCTGCACAGGCGCCTGATGCTCCTTGAGCCGGGCTTTATAGCGGCGCAATCGGCGTTCGATCTTGTCCAACGCGTTCTCGAAACTCGCGTAGGGCTCCTGGGCTTTGCCTTCCGCCTGAAGGTTCATGCCCGAACTCAGGTGCAGGGAACAGTCCGCGCGATAACCGGAGCCTTCGCGCGACATCACGACATGGCCGCTGACGCGGCCGTCGAAATAACGCGCGATGATCGCCTCGACCTTGTCGAGCACGTGGCGGCGAAGGGACTCTCCGATGTCGATATTCTTGCCGGATACTCTTAAAGGCATTGATTGCCTGGCCTCTCTTGTTCGCTCCAAGTCGAATCGCCCTACGGCGACGACTTTCAAACTCACAGCGACGAGAATCCGCCCACTTGCAGACCTGCGCGCGGCGGCCGTGACGTTCGAAATTGCGGCGGCCGCAGGCTTCGCTTCTTTCGCGGGCTAGCGTTAGAAGCCCGCCGAGGCGATGTCAATCGCGGCCCATTCATTGGCAGTCGAGAAGTAGAAAATGCATTACTTGTCATATATTTAGAGGACCGCTGGGTTGCGCCTGCGCGCGCATCGGCGTCAATTTCTCCCGACGGCGGTCGACCGACGAGGGGATACGCAGGCTGTCTCGATATTTGGCGACCGTGCGGCGCGCGACGACGATGTCCGCGCTGCGCAGCCTCGCGACGATGACGTCGTCGGACAGCACGTCGTTGGGATCCTCGGCGTCGATCATCTGTTTGATCTTGAAGCGGACGGACTCCGCCGAATGAGCCTGAGCCGCGCCGTTTGAAACCGAAGCGATGGACGTCGTGAAGAAATATTTCATCTCGAACAGGCCGCGCGGCGTCTGGATGAACTTGTTCGAGGTCGCGCGAGAAACGGTCAATTCGTGAACCCCGATCGCGTCCGCGACGCCCTTCAGGTTGAGCGGTCGCAAGCCGACGACGCCTTCGACGAGAAAGCTGTCCTGACGCCGCACGATCTCCGAGGCGACGTTGAGGATGGTGCGCGCGCGCTGCTCGAGACTCTTGGTCAGCCAATTCGCGGTTTGCAAATTCGTCGAGAGATATTGTCGATCTTCCTCGCGCGAGGCGCCGCGCTTGATCCGCGCGGCGTAAGTCTCGTTGACCAGCACGCGCGGCAAGGCCTCGCTGTTCAGCTCGATGCGCCACGAATGGTCCGGCGCGGCGGTGACGAAAACGTCGGGGATCGCGGGCGGCTCGACCGCGGCCCCGAATCCGCGCCCCGGTTTGGGGTCGAGACGCTTGATCTCGCCGATCATGTCGGCGAGGTCCTCGTCGTCGACCCCGCAGGCGCGCCGGAGCGCCGGCAGGTCCCGTTTCGCCAGCGCCGGCAAGTTCTCGATGAGCGCCCGCATCGCCGGGTCGAACCGGTCGCGCTCGATCAATTGCAACGCGAGACATTCGGCGAGGTTGCGCGCGAAGACGCCGGTGGGCTCCAAGGTCTGCAAGC
This sequence comes from uncultured Alphaproteobacteria bacterium, assembly GCA_963842835.1. GTDB lineage: Bacteria > Pseudomonadota > Alphaproteobacteria > Rhizobiales > Beijerinckiaceae > Roseiarcus. The sequence goes on from CAWJIB010000009.1 coordinate 457,060, forward strand.
GCCGCAGGATCTCTTCGACGTGAGAAAGGGGGCGCCCAGGCGCTCGGCGATGTCCTCGAGCGCCCCCGTCAGATAGCCCGCCTCGTCGAGCGCGTCGATCAAGGCGCTCGCGATCATGCGGTCGGCGGGCTCCTTGAGCGCGATCACCGCCTGCCGGGTCAAGTACTCACTTAAGCTGACCGGCGCGGCGACATAGGCCTCGAGGTCGGCGGCGCCGTCGTCGGCGCCCCGGCCCGCCACCCCCGTCCAGGACGTTGCGGAAAGACCCATGCCCTCGTCCTGAACCGGGCGCTCCAAAGGCGTCGGGGCGCGGTCGGGATCGAAGGCGTTGTCGATCTCCGTGCCGAGATTCTGAGCGAGCGCCGCCGGGTCGGTTTCGAGCGAGTCCGAGGCCCAATCCCCGGGTTCGGCTTCGGCCGGAGACGGCTCGGGAACCTGCGCCTCGCCCGGCGCTTCGAGGGCCGGCATGTCCTCGGCCCGCTCCAGCAGGGGATTGCGCTCCAACTCGCTTTCAATGAAGGCGGCGAGTTCGGCGTTGGGCATCTGCAAAAGTTTGATCGCCTGCAACAGCTGCGGCGTCAGCACCATCGACTGGCCTTGACGCATCGCAAGTTTGTTCGAAAGCGCCATCCGGAACCGCCAACCCACTCTACTCGTCGAAGCGCCGCCGGAATTCGCGGCTCGGTTTTTGCTTATACCACGCGCAGGCGACCAGGACGCAAGGCCCATCGTCGTCGCGTCCGCTGACCATTTATAGGGTTAACGCCGCCGGAAACCGCGTTGCGCGCATCAATCACGGTTTTGCGCGCGAAGCGCTGGTGGGCGCGGCCGATCCTTCGAAGCGCCACCGCGGCGATATAAAGATTTGTTTATATCTTTATTGTGCGCGCGCGGCGGATTTGATAAGGCTCGCCCAACTCAACCGCCAAGGCCTTTCCCATCATGAACACGCCCCCTGCCGATTACGTCGTCGCCGATCTCGGCCTTGCCGCTTATGGCCGAAAGGAAATCGCGATCGCGGAGACCGAGATGCCGGGATTGATGGCGACGCGGGCCGAATTTAAGGCCGCGCAGCCGCTCAAAGGCGCGCGCGTCGCCGGCTCCCTGCACATGACGATCCAGACCGCGGTGCTCATCGAGACGCTCAAGGCGCTCGGCGCTGACGTGCGTTGGGCTTCGTGCAACATCTATTCGACCCAGGACCACGCCGCCGCGGCGATCGCGGCGACGGGAACGCCGGTCTTCGCCGTCAAGGGCGAAAGCCTGAAAGACTATTGGGACTACACCCATCGCATCTTCGAGTGGAGCGACGGCGGCTGCCCCAACATGATCCTCGACGACGGCGGCGACGCGACGCTGCTCATCCATCTCGGCCTGCGCGCCGAGAAGGGCGACGCGGCGTTCCTGGAAAAGCCGACCAACGAAGAAGAGGAAGTCCTCTACGCCGCGATCAAGCAGCGCCTCGCGACCAAGCCGGGCTGGTACGCCAAGAACGCCGCCTCCATCCGCGGCGTCACCGAAGAGACGACGACCGGCGTGCATCGCCTCTACGCGATGGCCAAGGAGGGCAAGCTGCTTTGGCCGGCGATCAACGTCAACGACAGCGTCACCAAGTCCAAGTTCGACAATCTCTACGGCTGCCGCGAGTCGCTGGTCGACGGCATCCGCCGCGGCACCGACGTGATGATGGCGGGCAAGGTGGCGATGGTCGCGGGCTTCGGCGACGTCGGCAAGGGTTCGGCGGCGAGCTTGCGCAACGCCGGCTGCCGCGTGATGGTTTCCGAGGTCGATCCGATCTGCGCGTTGCAGGCGGCGATGGAAGGCTACGAAGTGACGACGATGGAGGACGCCGCGCCGCGCGCCGACATCTTCGTCACCGCCACCGGCAACGTCGACGTCATCACGCTCGACCACATGCGGAAGATGAAGGACCGCGCGATCGTGTGCAACATCGGCCATTTCGATTCGGAAATTCAGGTCGGCGCCCTGCGCAATTACAAATGGAACAACGTCAAGCCGCAGGTCGACGAGATCGAGTTTCCCGACGGCAAGAAGCTGCTGCTGCTGTCGGAAGGCCGCCTGGTCAATCTCGGCAACGCCACCGGCCACCCCTCGTTCGTCATGTCGGCCTCGTTCACCAACCAGACGCTGGCGCAGATCGAATTGTGGACCAAGCCCGGCCAGTACGAGCGACAGGTCTACACGCTGCCCAAGCACTTGGACGAGAAGGTCGCCGCGCTGCATCTGGCCAAGATCGGCGTCAAACTGACCAAGCTGACGCCGCAGCAGTCGGCCTATCTCGGCGTGCCGCAGAACGGCCCGTTCAAGGCGGAGCAGTATCGGTATTGAGGGCGCGCGTTGTAGGCGCGGCCGCCGGCCGCGCCCGAATGCCTGCGGCCGAAAACAACGGCTCGTCATGGCCGGGCTTGTCCCGGCCATCCACGCCGCCCAGCTGCCGCTCTGCAAGACGAAAGGCCTCGCATTCTCAGCGTCTTCCTGAGAGGCGCGAGCAACTTCACCGCGTGGATGGCCGGGACAAGCCCGGCCATGACGGAATACGGTGACGCCCGCTGATTTCCCTTTTTGCCGCGCCCAGCCCGCCGCGCGACGACGCGGCGGAAAACCGCATCGCAAGCCATTGAAATCAGGCCTTCGCGCCCGAAAATGGCGCCCCGCGCGTCAGCGTGTTCAACCTCCCCGTCAGCTCCCCCGGCTCCCCCGTCACCGCCACCTGCTTCAACCGGCTCTTCGCCCCGGCCACGAGCCGCGCCTTCGACGCGCTCACACCGAGCGTCCCTGCGATCAGCTTGCACAAGGCCTCGTTGGCCTTGCCGTCCTCCGGCGCCGAGCGCACCCGCACCAGCAGCACCCGCATGCCGTCCGACAGCGTCGCGATGCCGTCGATGGCGTCGCGGCCGCCCTTGGGCGTCAATCGGCAGGCGATGACGACGCCGTCGAGCGTCGCGCGCCACGGCGTCTCGCTCATGCCCCCTCCTCGTCGCCGAGCGGATGCAGGTCGCGCACCATCGCCTTGGCGCGTTCGTCGAGCACGTGCGTATAGATCTGCGTCGTCGAAATGTCGGCGTGGCCGAGCAGATCCTGCACGACGCGCAGGTCCGCGCCGTTCTGCAGGAGGTGGCTGGCGAAGGCGTGGCGCAGCACATGCGGGCTGACGCGGGCGGCGGCGATCCCGGCCGCGGCGGCGACAGTCTTCAGATCGCGCGCAAAAACCTGGCGCGTCAGGTGGCCGCTTTCGCTGTCCGCCGGGAACAGCCAGGGGCCGGTCGCGGCCCCCGGCGCGTGCTTGTCGAGGAGATCGCGATAAAATTTCATCGCGGCGCGCGCGGGGCCGGAAATCGGCACGAGGCGCTCCTTGTTTCCTTTGCCGCGCACCGCGATGAGCGGCTCCTTGGCGCGCGCCGCCGATTTCGGCAAGGCGACGAGTTCCGAGACGCGCAGGCCCGAGGCGTAGATCAGCTCGATGAGGCACGCCATGCGCGCGGCGGCGAGACGTTCGCGCTCGGGGCGTTTCCCCGCCTCCAACCCTTCGCGCGCGACGCCGATCAGGCGATCGACTTCGGCGACGCTCAAGATTTTCGGCAGCGGGCGCGCGCGGCGCGGCCCCTCGATCGCCAGGGTCGGATCGTCGTCGCGCCGCCCCTCGACATAGAGATGCTTGTGGAACTGACGCACCGAAGACAGCCGGCGCGCAAGCGAAGCCGCGCCGAGGCCGTCGGCGCCGCGCGCGGCGATGAAGCCGCGAACGTCGGCGCCGGAAGCTTGGAGCGCGCTTCGTCCGCGTTCGGCGAGGAAGTCCACGTAGTCGGAGAGATCGCGCCGATAGGCCTCGATGGTGTTGCGGCTGGCGCCGCGCTCCGAGGCGATCGCCTCGAGAAAGGACTCAACGAGGCGACGAGCCGCCGTCGGCCGCGGCGCCGTCATTTCGGCGCCTTCGGGATCGTCACGTTCTGCGTCATTTCCCGCGGCTGCACCTTCACGTTCGCGACCAGCGCGATCATCCCGCCGTAGACGAGCGCGGCGAGCGCGCCGATGATGACGAGAAAGCGGAAAAGGGTCGGCACGGTCGGTTTCCGGAATAGCCCTTGCGACGGGAAGACTAGCTAGCACAGGATCGGAGAAATTTGCGTCGCGTCGCGGCGCCGCGTTTCATTCCTCCTCGAACAGGGTCGGCTGGGCGATTTCGCGCGGCGGCTCGGCCAGGCCCAGATGCTTGAACGCATGCGAGGTCAGAAGCCGGCCGCGCGGCGTGCGCTGCACGAAGCCTTGCTGGATGAGATAGGGCTCGATGATTTCCTCGATCGCGTCGCGCGGCTCGGAGAGCGCGGCGGCGATGGTTTCGACGCCGACCGGACCGCCGCCGAAACTCAACGCGATGGTGTCGAGATAGCGCCGGTCCATCTGATCGAGGCCGATCGCGTCGACGTCGAGCAGGCGCAGTGCGCCGTCGGCGACCGCGCGGGTGACGACCGCCGCCCCCTCGACGACGGCGAAGTCGCGCACGCGCCTGAGCAGCCGCCCGGCGATGCGCGGCGTGCCGCGCGAACGCCTGGCGATTTCGTTGGCGCCTTCCTCGGCCAGCTCCAGCCCGATCACCCGTGCGCCGCGCCGCACGATGCTCTCGAGCTCGGGCACGGTATAGAAATTGAGCCGCATGGGAATGCCGAACCGGTCGCGTAGCGGCGTCGTCAGGAGCCCGGCGCGCGTGGTCGCGCCGATCAGCGTGAACTGGGCGAGATCGATCTTGACCGAGCGCGCCGCCGGCCCGGCGCCGATGATGAGATCGAGCTGGAAATCCTCCATCGCGGGATAGAGAATTTCCTCCACCGCCGGATTGAGGCGATGGATTTCGTCGATGAACAGCACGTCGCGCGGCTCGAGGTTGGTGAGCTGCGCGGCCAAATCGCCCGCCTTGGCGATGACCGGCCCGGAGGTCGAGCGGAAATTGACGCCGAGTTCGCGCGCGACGATCTGCGCCAGCGTCGTCTTGCCCAGGCCCGGCGGGCCGACGAACAGCACGTGATCGAGCGCCTCGCCGCGCGATTTCGCCGATTCGATGAACACCTTGAGGTTCTTGCGCGCCGCCTCCTGGCCGGTGAAATCGGCCAGGACCTGCGGACGCAGGGCGGTTTCGTCCTCAGGACGCTTTTCGGCGGAGACGAGGCGGCGGGGAGGGGTCGTCATGCGCGCCTCACTGCGCGAGCTCCTTCAGGCCCAGCCGGATCAGCGCCGCCGTCTGCGCCTCGGCGCCGAGCGCCGCGACGCCCTTGGCGACGGCGAGCGAGGCCTGCGGGCGGGCGTAGCCGAGATTGACCAGCGCGAGCACCGCGTCCTGCGCGGGCCTTGGCAGTTTTGCGCCGGGCTCGGCGTCGGCGATCGCGCCGCCGAGATCGGCAACGCCGAAGGCGGGCGCCTTGTCCTTGAGCTCCAGCACCAGCCGCGCGGCGAGTTTGGGGCCGACGCCGGGGGCGCGCGCCATCATCGCCTTGTCCTGATGGGCGATCGCCGCGCTCAAGGCTTCGCCCGACAGCGCGCCCAGGATTCCCAGCGCGACCTTGGCGCCGACGCCCTGCACGCTCTGCAGCAGGCGGAACCAGTCGCGTTCCGCGGTGGTAAGGAAGCCGAACAGCCGGATCGCGTCCTCGCGCACCTGCGTCTCGATATGCAGCGTCGCCGCCTGTCCGATGGCGGGAAGCGCGCGAAGGGTGCGCGCCGAGGCGGAAACGACATAGCCGACGCCGTTGACGTCGATGACGAGGCCCTCTTCGTCGACCGCGTCGACGAGGCCCTTGAGCTTGCCGATCATGCGGCTCCCCTGGCGCGCGCGTTGCGGTGTTGCGCGTGGCAGATGGCGACCGCCAGCGCGTCGGCGGCGTCGGGCGAGGCGATCCGGCACGACGGCAGCAGCATCTTGACCATCATCGCCACTTGGGTCTTCTCGGCATGGCCGACGCCGACGACCGTCTTCTTCACGAGATTGGCCGCGTATTCCGCGACCGGCAGATCCATCAGCGCGAGCGCGGCGAGCGCGACGCCGCGCGCCTGGCCGAGTTTCAGCGTCGATTGCGGATCGCGGTTGACGAAGGTCTCCTCCACCGCCGCCTCGGCCGGCCCCTCGCTCTCGACGAGCCGCGCAAGGGCGCGATGGATGGACGCGAGCCGCTCGGCCAGCGAGGTCGCCGCGTCGGTGTGGATCGAGCCGCAGCCGACATAGCTGAGCCGCGTTCCCGCGACCTCGATCACGCCCCAGCCGGTGTTGCGCAGGCCGGGGTCGACGCCGAGGATGCGAATCGGGCCCATGTTCATGAAATGATCTCATAAGCCATGAGACGGCGCCCTGGCCAGCGCCTTGCGCTCGCGCGCTCCGCGGTCCAAGGGAATGCGCTGGAGAAAGGCGAGCCCGACCCCATGCCCGACGCGATCTGGACGATTTTCGCCGACCCCGCCAACCGCGGCATGCTGGCCCTGACGCTGGTCGGCCTCGCCTTTATCGTCGCGGGCCCTTGGGCGATCGTGCGCGTGGCTTCGCGCGGCGTAAAAAAGGCGCGCAAGTGACGCGCCCCCACCGCTAAACCGCCCGCGAATGCCTCGGCTTGTCCGAGTCCTGGGTGAGATAGGCGTCGAACAGAGCCGCCACCGAGCGCACGAAGGGCCGGCCCTTTTCGCTCACCTCGATGCGCCGCCCGTCGCAATGGGCGAGGCCGTCGGCCTCGAAGCGCGAAAGGCCGTCAAGGCAGGCGATGAGCGAGGCGGGATCGGCGTCGTGCGCTTCAGCGATGCCAACGAGATCGACTTCGAGATCGCACATCAGCCGCTCGATTACGTCGCGGCGCAGCCGGTCGTCGTTGGTCAGCGCGCGGCCGCGCACGATGGCCAGGCCGCCCGCCTCGATCGCCTTGGAATAGGCGGGCGCGGTCGGCGCGTTCTGCGCATAGCCCTGCGGCAGCGAGCCGATCGCGCTGGCGCCGAAGCCGATCAGCGCCGGCGCGGCATCGGTCGTATAGCCCTGGAAGCCGCGGCGTAGGCTGCGCGAGGCCGCGGCCTCGGCCATCGCGTCGCCGGGGCGCGCGTAATGGTCGAGCCCGACCGGGACATAGCCGCCCTCCTGGGTGAGCACGCGATGGATCGCGCGCTGCTGGGCGAAGCGGGCCGCGGCTCCCGGCAGGCTTTCCTCGGGGATGAGCTGCTGATGCTTCTTCATCCAGGGAACATGGGCGTAGCCGAACACGGCGACGCGGTCGGCCTTGAGATCGAGCGCGCGCCGAGCGGTGCGCGCGACGCTCTCCTCGGTTTGCAACGGCAGGCCGTAGATGAGGTCGAGGTTGAGCGAGCCGACGCCGAGGTCGCGCGCCTTGCCGGCGCAGTCTTCCGTCTCCTCATAGGATTGCCGGCGCCCGATCGCCTCCTGCACCGCCGGCTCCAGGTCCTGCACGCCGAGGCTGATCCGGGTGACGCCCATTTCGCGAAGCGCGTCGAGCCGGTCCTGGGGAAGGCTGGTGGGATCGAGCTCGATGGCGATTTCCGCGTCCGGCGCAAGCGCGAAGGACTCGCGGATGCGCGCCATGATCGCGGACAGACAATCGCCGGGAAGGCTGGTGGGCGTGCCGCCGCCCCAATGGACATGCGAAACCTTGGCTCTGCGGCCGATGAAGCCGGCGACTCTCTCGATCTCGCGCTCCAGCAGCGCCGCGTAGGCGCGCCGTGAGGAATCGAGCCGCACCACGGTGGTGTTGCAGCCGCAATAATGGCAGAGCCTGTCGCAGAAGGGCACATGCAGATAGAGCGAAAGCGGCGTCTGCGGCGAAAGCGCGCCGAGCCACTTCGCGTAGGTCTCAGCGCCGACCGCGGGCGAGAAGTGCGGCGCGGTGGGATAGCTGGTGTAGCGCGGCACGCGGCCGTCGTAGCGTGCGACGAGTTCGGCGTCGGTCATCCCGTTTCCCTGCCCGCGCGTGGCGGGCGCGGCGTTGATTTCGGTCAATCTCCTTGACCAGCATAACAAATCCATCGGGTTCATTCACGCTCTTTTGCGCGCTCGCCTTGGCTCCGGCGAGCGGTTAGGCTGTCGCTTCGGATCGGGGACCCGGACGCCGATGAGCGCCCTTTACGAAATCGACCTGACGACCATCGACGGCCAGACGCAAAAGCTGGGCGCCTATGCGGGCAGGGCGCTGCTCGTCGTCAATGTCGCGAGCCGATGCGGCTTTACGCCGCAATACCAAGGATTGGAGGCGCTGTGGCGGCGCTATCGCGACCGCGGGTTCGTCGTTTTGGGGTTTCCCTGCGACCAGTTCGGCCATCAGGAGCCGGGCGACGAAGCGGAGATCAGGAGCTTCTGCATCGGGAAATACGACGTCGGTTTTCCGCTTTTCGCCAAGACGAAGGTCAACGGCGAGGGCGCCCATCCCCTTTATCGCGCGCTGAAAGCCGCCGCGCCAGGCCTGCTCGGCACGCAGGCGATCAAGTGGAATTTCACCAAGTTCCTCGTCGACCGGCAGGGCGAGGTCGTCCGGCGCTACGCGCCGACCGTCAAGCCGGAGGATCTCGCCGAGGTGATCGAGGCGCTGCTGGGCTGAGCGGTCGCAATTCGCGTATTCGCGCCTCCCGGTCGACGAATCGCCGCGTTTCTCGACAAGCGCCGGATTCACGGTCAGAATATGACGTTGTTGAAACCCGCCAAACGGAAGCGTCCGAATCGATGTTCACCCTCGACGATCTCGCCCGCATCATCGCCGAGCGCGCATCTGCAGGCGCGGATAAATCCTATACGAGGGCGCTCCTCGACAAGGGGACCGCGCATTGCGCGAAAAAATTTGGCGAGGAGGCGGTCGAGCTGGCGATCGCCGCGGTCGCGCAGGACGACGCCGCGGTGCGTTCGGAAGCCGCCGACGTTCTCTATCATCTGCTAGTCGTCCTGCGCTCGCGCGACCTCGCCCTGGCCGACGTGATCGGCGAACTGGAGCGGCGCACGCAACGAAGCGGCCTCGAGGAGAAGGCGTCGCGACGCGCATGATGGACCTTTCGCTACCCGATTTTTCTATCCTCGCCGAAGAAACTGGGGCCCGCATGGACAATCGAGTTTTGGGCCGGCCGTTGGACGGAGTCGCCTCGCCCTACCGGCGCTTCACCCGCGACGAATGGGCCAAATTGCGCGCCGACACCGAGCTGACGCTGACCATCGACGATTTGCGCAAGCTGCAATCGACCCATGATCCGATCTCGCTCGACGAAGTGACGGCGATCTACTTGCCGCTGTCGCGCCTGCTCGCGCTTTACGTCGCGGCGACCCAGGGGCTGTTCAAGGCGACGCAGCGCTTTCTCGGCGCCAGCGACGGCAAAGTGCCGTATATCATAGGCGTCGCCGGTTCAGTGGCGGTGGGAAAATCGACGACGGCGCGCGTGCTGCAGGCCTTGCTGACGCGTTGGCCCAACACGCCCAAGGTCGAACTGGTGACGACCGACGGGTTTCTGCATCCCAACGCCAAGCTCATCCGCGACGGGCTAATGGAACGCAAGGGCTTTCCCGAAAGCTACGACGGCACGGCGCTGATCCGCTTTCTCGCCGAAGTCAAAGCGGGCACGCGCAACGTCACGGCGCCGGTCTATTCGCACCTCGTCTACGATGTCCTGCCGGGACAGACGGTCGTCGTCGATCGCCCGGACATCCTCATCGTCGAGGGCCTCAACGTGCTGTTGCCCAATCGGCTCTCGCGCGAGGGCAAGGAAATTCCCTTCGTCTCCGATTTCTTTGATTTCTCGGTGTTCCTCGACGCTAGCGACGAACTGCTGGAGAAATGGTACATCGAGCGCTTCATGCGCCTGCGGCAAACGTCGTTTCGCGATCCGCGCAGCTATTTCCGCAAATACGCCGATCTCGACGACGCGGAAGCGGAGGCGACGGCGCGCTCGATCTGGCGGCGCATCAATCTCGTCAATTTGCACGAGAACATTCTTCCCACGCGTCCGCGCGCCAGCCTGCGCCTCACCAAGGGCGCCAGCCACCGCATCGAGGAAGTCGCGTTGCGCAAGTTGTGAGCGAACCGATGACGCCTCGCTTCGCCCGAGCGCGCCTTCGCGCCGCCCTCCTCGCCGGGTTCGCCTTCGCGCTCGTCCAGCAGGCTCGCGCCGAGGACGCCGCCGGGCCCGCGCCCTGCATCGGGCGCGACCTGGCCGAAGGCGCCGACTTGCGCGAGGCCCGGCTCAAACGCGCCGACGATCTCGTCGATTCCCAGGGCCTTCTCTGGCGCGTCGAGCGCGAGGGGCTCGCGCCGTCCTATCTGTTCGGCACGATCCATTCGACCGACGAGAGCGCCGTCGCGCTGGCGCGCAAGGCGGCCGAGTTCATCGCCTCCGCCAAGGTCGTAGCGACCGAACTCGGCGGCCCCTTCGACGCCGTCGATCAAGGCGAACTCGCCGCGACGATGCTCGCCAGGGCGATCGCGCGCGACGAGGACACCTTCGCCCCGGCGCTGACAGGGCAAAGCGCCGCGACGGTCGAGGCCTATCTCGCGGGGCGCGGCTTTCCCAAGGAATTGGCGCATCATCTCCAGCTCTGGTTCCTCGCCGCGACCGCTTCGGCGCCGGCCTGCGAGGCGGCGCGCGGGCAGCAGGGTCTGCCCGAGGTCGATTCCGTGATCGCGCTCGCCGGCAAGGAGCGCAGTCTTCGCGTTGTGGCGCTGGAGTTGCCCGGCGAACAATTGGACGCGCTCGCCTCCGCGCCGCCGGCTCTCTCCGCGACCATGCTGGCGGCGAGCGCCCGCGCGCCCGAACTCGAGGATGACGCGTATGCCACGCTCTTGCGCCTGTATCGTGAGAAGCGGCCGGCCGAAATGCTCGCCGTCGCCGACGTCATGCCGGGGCTGACGCCGGCCGAGCGCGCGGCGGAAGACGAATTCACGCGCCTGCTCCTCGTCGACCGCAACGAAGCCATGGCCGCGCGCGCCGCGCCGCTTCTGGCCGCCGGCGGCGCCTTCATCGCCGTGGGCGCGCTGCACCTGACGGGCAAGACCGGCTTGATCGAGCGCTTCCGCGCCGCCGGCTATCGCGTCGTCAACGTGTGGTGAAGGCGCATGTCCGGGATCGCAATCAGGGCCTTGAGCGCTTCGCCCGAGATCATCGGGGCGTTGAGCGAGATCCTGATCGAGACGGTGGCGAACGGCGGATCGGTCAGCTTCATGCACCCGCTGGATCCGGCGACGGCGACGGCGTTCTGGGATGGCGCGCTGGCCGCGGCGGCGCGGGGCGAGCGGATCATTCTCGGCGCGTTCGCCGGCGAACTCCTGGCCGGCACGGTGAGCCTGCTCATCGACTGTCCGCCCAACCAGCCGCACCGCGCCGAGATCGCCAAGATGATGACGCGCCCGAGCCACCGCGGCCGGGGCGTCGCGACGGCCCTTATGCGCGCGGCCGAGCGAGAAGCCGTCGAGCGCGCGCGCACGCTGCTGACGCTCGACACCGCGGCCGAGGAGGGGGCCTCGGGGCTCTACGAGAAGCTGGGCTTCACTCTGGCGGGAACGATCCCGGACTATGCGCTGAAGCCGCACGGCGGGCTGACGGGGACGATGGTGTATTGGAAGCGGATCGGGGGGAAAGACTGAAGACTCCCAGCTTCCGCTTGCATGGTTCGTGGGTTCGCGCTGGCCCTCATCCGGCCGCGCTACGCGCGTTCACCTTCTTCCGCAATCGGGAGAAGGGTTCGCGCGGCAAGGCCCCTCGCCCGCTTGCGGGCTATCGGATTCACACATCGAAATTCGATATCTTCTGGGTCCGCGCTGCCTGATCCGTGCTCGGCGTCAATGTCGCGCCCGCTGCGCGGGTTGCTCGCTTCGCTCGCAAACATTGACCCCCCTCCGCGCGGCTCAGGCCGGCCATCCCGAGATGTGTGAACGCCGTAGCGCAAGCGGGTGAGGGGTTGGGGTGAGGGGGCGCGCCTGCTCTCACTCGCCGTAAGGCGTCCAGATGTTCTTGACCTGCGTCGCGCGCCGCAGGAATTCGCGGCCCTCCGCCTCGCGCCAGTCGAGCGGCGCTTGCCTCGTCCAGGTCGCCTTCAGGTTCGCCGCCGAGGCGGCTTCGACCGTCTTGGCGCCCTCGGCCGAGCCGACAAACCAAAGCGCGTCGACGCCGTCGTGGTCGGCCAGGACTTTGGCGAGCGCTTCGGAATCGCCGGTGACGATATTGACGACGCCGGCGGGAACGTCGGAGGCGTCGAGCACGGTGTAAAAATCGGTCGCGCTCAAGGGGTGGGCCGCGGAGGGCGCGACGACGACGCAATTGCCCATCGCGATCGCCGGCATGACCAGCGAGACGAAGCCGAGAAGCGGCGCCTCGTTGGGGCACACGAGGCCCATCACGCCCCAGGGCTCGTTCATCGCCAGCGTCACGAAGCGCGTCTTGGTCGCATGAACCGCGCCGTCGTATTTGTCGGCGAAGCCGGCGTAATAGAAGGTGCGGCGGACGGCGGCCTCGACCTCCTCGCGCGCCTCGCGCACCGAGGCGCCGGTCATCGCGCGCAGCCGCTCGGCGAATTCGCCGGCGCGCGCCTCGAGATTTTCGGCGACGTAATAGAGCGCCTGCGCGCGGTTGTGCGCGGTCGCCGCGCCCCAGCCCGACGCCTTAGCTGCGGCCTCGACGGCGTTGCGGATGTCCTTGCGATTGCCGAGGCCCGCCAGACCCACGGCGGCGCCCTTGCGATCGAGCACGGCGTAGCAATAGCCCGAATCGGGGCGCGTCTGCTTGCCGCCGATATAGAGCTTGGCGGTGCGGTCGACCGCGTCGGCGCCCGGCGCGGGGTTTTGGCCGGGCAGGGCGGTCAGCGCCGGCGCCGGGGCCGGTTTCCCGTTCGCCTTGCCCTTGGGCGCGTCGGCCACGAGATATTCGGCGAGGCCCTCGCGCCCGCCCTCCCGGCCGAAGCCGCTTTCGCGATAACCGCCGAAGCCGGCCGCGGCGTCGAACAGATTGGTCGAATTGATCCAGACGACGCCGGCCTTGACGCGCGCGGCGAATTCGAGCGCGCGATTGACGTTTTCCGTCCACACCGAAGCGGAGAGGCCGTAGCGCGTGTTGTTGGCGAGCGCGATCGCCTCGTCGGGCGTGCGGAACGTCATCGCGGCCAGCACCGGGCCGAAGATTTCCTCGCGCGCCAGCAAGGAGGCGGGCTCGACGTCGGTGACCAGCGTCGGCGGATAGAAGCAGCCGCGTTCGGGGAGCGCGCCGGGCGCGCGCCAGATTGTCGCCCCCTCGCGCTCGCCCTGCTCCACCAGCCGCGTGATGCGCTCGAGCTGGACGGGAGCGACGATGGCGCCGACGTCGGTCGATTTGTCCAGCGGATCGCCGACGCGCAAATGGGCCATCCGCGCGCGCAGCTTGGCGAGAAACTTGTCGGCGATCAATTCGGCCGCCAGCAGCCGCGAGCCGGCGCAGCACACCTGCCCCTGGTTGAACCAGATCGCGTCGACGACGCCTTCGACCGCGCTGTCGAGATCGGCGTCCTCGAAGACGACGAACGGCGATTTGCCGCCGAGCTCCAACGACAGTTTCTTGCCCGTCCCCGCGCTCGCCTTACGAATGGCGCGCCCGACTTCGGTCGAGCCGGTGAACGCGATCTTGTCGACGTCGTCGTGCGCGACCAGCGCCGCGCCGGTCGTCCCATCGCCGGTGACGATGTTGACGACCCCCGGCGGAAGGCCGGTCTCGATGCAGATTTCGGCGAAGGCGAGCGCGGTGAGCGGCGTGAATTCGGCCGGCTTGAGCACCACTGTGTTGCCCGCGGCGAGCGCCGGCGCGATTTTCCACGCCAGCATGAGCAGCGGGAAATTCCAGGGGATGATCTGCCCGCAGACGCCGACGGGTCGATGGCCGGGAAATTCGCTGGCGACGAGCGAGGCCCAGCCGGCGTGGTGATAGAAATGCCGCGCGACCAGGGGAATGTCGATGTCGCGGGATTCGCGGATCGGCTTGCCGTTGTCGACGCTTTCGAGCACGGCGAGAAAGCGCTCGCGCTTCTGCACGTGGCGCGCCAGGGCGTAGAGATGGCGCGCGCGCGCGTCGCCGGTCAGCGCCGACCATTTCGGCAGCGCCTTGCGCGCAGCCGCGACGGCGGCGTCGACGTCCGCCGCCGTCCCCAGGGTGACGCCGGCGATGCGCTCGCCCGTCGCGGGGTTGTTCACGTCGAAGAGGGCGCCGGGCTTGAGAAAGCGGCCGGCGACGAAATGGCCGAAGCCGTCGCGATGGGTCGCCAGCCAGGCGCGAACGTGCTCGTCGCTTTCCGGGGAAGGACCATATTCCATGTCCCGCAAAATGTCGGTGATCGTCGCCATCAGGGGCTCCTTACGCCATCGCGTGGCGATAGTTCGCGGAATAGCGGCCGGTGGCGTAATGGCTGAGCTGGCGCTCGATGTCGGTGAGGAGCGAGCTGGCGCCGATGCGGAAGAGGTCGCTCCGCATCCACGGCAGGCCCAGTTCCTCTTTCATCAGGATCAGCCAGTTCAGCGCATCCTTGGCGGTGCGCAGCCCGCCGGCCGGCTTGAAGCCGATTTCGAAACCGGTCAGATCGCGATAGTCGCGCAGCGCGCGCAGCATCGTCAGGCTGACCGGCAAGGTCGCGTTGACGTCTTCCTTGCCGGTGGAGGTCTTGATGAAATCGGCGCCCGCCTGCATCGCGACCATGCTCGCGCAATAGACGTTGCGCAAAGTCTTTAAATCGCCGGTGGCGAGGATCGCCTTGAGATGCGCCGCGCCGCAGGCTTCGCGCATCGCCTTGACCTCGTCGTAGAGCGCCGTCCATTCGCGATCGATGACATGGGCGCGCGTGATGACGATGTCGATCTCGCCGGCCCCCTCGCTTAACGCGTAGTCGATTTCGGCGAGGCGCTGCTTGAGCGGCGTCAGGCCGGCGGGAAACCCGCTAGCGACCGAAGCGACGGGGATGGCGGAGCCGGCGAGCGCCTTGACGGCGGGCCCGACCATCATGGGATAGACGCAGACCGCGCCGACGGTCGGCGGCGAGTCGGTCAGACCGAGCGCTTCGAGGATGTCCTCGTCGAGCGGCCGGCGCGCCTTGGCGCAAAGCCGATGCACCCGGCCCGGCGTGTCGTCGCCGGAAAGACTAGTCAGATCGAGGCAGGTCAGCGCCCGGACCAGCCAGGCCGCCTGATATTCCTTCTTGACCGAACGACGGGCGGTCAGGCTCGCGACGCGGCGTTCGACGGCGCTCGCGTTGACGCCGACGGGCTCGAACCAGGAGACGTCGAGAGGGACGCCGGGGTTGCGCGCGCGGTTATGGCCCGCGGGCGACGCGGAAGAATTGGCGTGGCTGGCCTCGTTCAAGCCGGTCTCCCGATTGCGCCGCGCAGGATGTTAAGATCATAACATCAATGTTATAATTATCAAAACGGGCGGCGTGAAAATCAAGCGCCGCCGCCCGGTCCTCATCTCCTTGCGGCCGCGTCGAACAGCGCCGGGCCGAGTTCGATCTCGCGCTCGAATTCGACCGGGCCCGTCATCAGCACGTGGTCGTCGCTCTGCCGCCATTCGATCGTCAATTCGCCGCCGGGAAGCGCGATGCGGGCCTTGCGGCCGGTAAGACCGAGGCGCGCCGCGGCGACCAGCGTCGCGCAGGCGGCCGAGCCGCAGCCGAGCGTCACGCCGACGCCGCGCTCCCAGACCCGCAGCGCGATCGCGTCGCGCGCCTTGATCTGCGCGAAGGAGATATTGGCCTTTTGCGGGAACATCGGGTGCGTCTCGAAGCGCGGGCCGACGGTCTCGAGTGGAACCGAAGCGACGTCGCTGACCCAGAAGATCGCATGCGGGTTGCCCATGTTGACGACGCTCGCCGGTCCGAAATCCGTGATGTCGGCGAGGCTGAGATCGACCCGGCGCGTATCGGCGACCGGATGCGCCAGCGGGATTTCGCTCCAGGCGAGGCGCGGCGCGCCCATGTCGACGCGGTAGGTCCAGGGACCCAAGCGCTCACAGGCGATCAACCCCGCCGCGGTTTCGATCGTCAGCGTCTGCGCGCCCGTCTGGCGCGCCAGACGGTCGGCGACGCAGCGCGTCCCGTTGCCGCAGGCGCCGGCCTCGGAGCCGTCGTTGTTGTAGATGCGGACGAAGGCGAGGCTCGCGGCGTCGCGCGGGTCGCTGAGCGTCATCAGCTGATCGAAGTCGAGGCCCTCGGCGCGATGGATCGCGCGGAGCTCCTCAGGCGTCGGCAGGATCGCAGCGCCGCGCAGGTCGAGCACGAGAATCTTGTTGCCGACGCCGTTCATCCTGGCGACGCGGCGGCCCGCCAGGGGGCTGGAGGAAGTTGAAATGTCGCGGTCTCCTTGGCCGGCGGGGGGAAGGGGCGCGCGGCCCCTTTGTTTTTCTAACATGGCCACTACCGCCTCCGCCCCGCCCTGTCGATCGCCCTCGCGCCGAGCTTCGTCAAGGCGCGGCGAAGCTCCTCGTCGTCGATTTGCTCGGCGAGCGCGCTCGCCTGCGCCTGCGCGCTTGCGCTCGGCGCCGGCGGGGCGCGCCGCTTGCTTTTCAGTTCGGCGAGCGGGCCCTGGCGGAAGGCGATCCTTTCGATGCAGCGCCAGCCCAAATGCGCGTTGACGCGCTCGACGATGATCGCCGCGGCGTGCTGGGCTTCGAGCGCGAAAGCGCCGTCGACGCGCAGCACCAGAGTCGCCGGGGCCGTCTCGTCGGGGCCGCGTTTCGCGCCGCGCGGCGGCCATTGGATCTGGATCGGCCGGGCGTATCGCGCGATTTCGGCGCCGACGATATCGGGCCAATCGGTGACGAGGCTCGTCTGCCCAAGCCCGCGCGCGGCTAAGGTCGGCTCGACCACCCCCTTTAGCAGCGAGCCGAGCTGCGCGGCCCAGCCGCGCCCCTTGCCGGGCGCCGGTTTCGTCATCGCGCGCTCGAGGATAGACTTCGCTCCATGGACGACAGTGTAGCCCCTCCCGGCGCGCGTTTGAAGCCGCGCCAAATCGCCCGCCGCGTTCTTTCCTGGTGGGACGTCCATCGCCGCGATCTGCCCTGGCGCGCAGCTAAGGGCGAGACGCCCGATCCCTATCGCGTCTGGCTGTCGGAAATCCTGCTGCAGCAGACCACCGCGACGGCGGCGGCGCCTTATTTCCTGAAATTCGTCGCGCGATGGCCGCGCGTCGAAGCGCTCGGCGCGGCCTCGCTCGAGGAGGTGATGGGCGCCTTCGCCGGGCTCGGCTATTACAGCCGCGCGCGCAATCTTCACGCCTGCGCTCAGGAGGTCGCGCGGCGCGGCGGGCGCTTCCCGCTCGGCGAAGCGGAATTGCGCGCGCTGCCCGGAATCGGCGCCTACACCGCCGCCGCGATCGCGGCGATCGCCTTTAACGCAAAAGCGGCGCCGGTCGACGGCAACATTGCGCGCATTCTGGCGCGGCTGCACGCCCTGGAGGCGCCGATCGCGCGGGCGCGTCGGCAAATCGGCGAAGCCGCGGCGGCGCTGACGCCCTCGAAGCGTCCGGGCGAGTTCGCGCAGGCGCTGATGGACATCGGCGCGACGATCTGCCGGCCGCGCCATCCCGATTGCCCCGCCTGTCCCTTGCGCGCGACTTGCGCGGCGGCGCGGACGGGCGAGCCCGAGGCCTATCCCAGGCGCGCAAGCGTCAAAGCCAGGCCGACGCGCCTCGGCGCGGCGTTCTTCGCGCAGCGCTCGGACGGCGCGATCCTCGCGCGACGGCGTCCGCCCGCGGGGCTCCTGGGCGCGACGCTCGAATTGCCGGGCGGGGCTTGGGAGGCGCCGGAGCGCGCGGACATCGGCGCGGCGCAGGCGCCCTTCGCGGCCTCGTGGCGGCGCCTGCCCGGCGAGGTCGAGCAGGCCTTCACCCATTTCACGCTGCGGCTGACGCTCTACGCCGCCGAAGTCGGCTCGAGGCCGCCGGGGGCCGAAGGCCAGATCTGGGTCGAACCCGCCGGGACGCATGGGGCGGGTTTTTCCAGTCTCATGCTCAAGGCGATCGCGCACGCCCGCCGCTTCGTCGAGGCCGGAGCGGTCAATAGGCGTTCTTATGGGCGCTCACGGAAAGAGCCGTCATGAGGACGATCTTGACGTCGAGCCACAGCGACCAATTGTCGACGTAATAGAGATCGTGATCGATGCGCGCCTGCATGCCCTCGTCGTTGTGGATTTCGCCGCGATGGCCGCTGACCTGCGCCCAGCCGGTTATGCCGGGCTTGACGTTGTGGCGCCGCGCGTATCGCGAGATGCGCTCGACGTAGCGTTGATCGTGCGCGAGCGCATGCGGGCGCGGCCCGACGATCGACATTTCGCCCTTCAGCACATTGAGGAGCTGCGGCAGCTCGTCGATGCTGAAGCGCCGGAGAATGGCGCCGAGGCGCGTGACCCTGGGATCGCCACGCGTCGCCGCCTTGACCTGCGCGCCGTCCTCCATCGTCGTCATCGTGCGGAACTTGAAGATGCGGAAGGGCTCCTGGTTGAAGCCGTAACGGGTCTGCCGGAAGAGGATCGGCCCCGGTCCCTCCCAGCGGATGCAGAGCGCGACGAAAGCGAAGAGCGGGGCGAGCGCGATCAGGCCGAGCGACGCGGCGGCGAGGTCGAAGGCCCGCTTTTCCGCCCTTTGCAGCCGCGTCAGGGGCGGCCGGGTCAGGCCTAGCCCGGCGGTGGGGCCGAATTGGACGACGCGGGCGTCTTTGAAACGCTCGAGAATCTCCTCCGAGCCGAGATGGATTTCGGCCGGCGTGCGCAGGAAAACATCGACGCAGGCCTCGATCACGTGGGTGCGCGACCACGGGATCGAAACATAGATGTCGTCGGGCCGCAGCATCCGCACGGCGGCGGCGGCGAGCGCGAGATCGTCGGCAAGATAGGCCTGATTGTCGCGCAGCGCGATCATCGCCGCGATTTCCATCCGATCGGCGCTCGGATCGAAACGGGGGCGGAGCTGGGACAGCGCGTCCTCGAACCCGACGACGACGACGCGCCGCGGCCGGATCAGTTCGGCGCGCCGCATCCGTTCGAGAACCTCGACGAGGACGAGGCGGGTCGCGAACAGCGAGATAAATCCCGCGACATAGAACACGCCGACGGCGCCGCGCGAGAAATCGCTTGACGTCCGCGTTGCGAACCCGAGCGCCAGCGCGCAGAGAAAGGCGAAATTCCAGGCGGAAAAGCTGCGGATGAATTGCCCGCCGCTCGAGGCGTAGCCTTCGAGCCCGTACTCGTTTTTTTGCACGCCCGCCGCGATGACGATCACGCCGACGATCAAGCCGACCGTCATCGCCGATTCCACGGGCGGCATGCGCCCGAGCGTGACGATGCGATAGAGCGCGCTCGACGCCGCCGCAGCGCCGGCGATCGCCAGCGCGTCGGCGAGCGCCGCGAGATAGGCGAAGCCGATCGAAGCGAAATCCTCGATCTGGCGCGATCGCCATCGCCGCCTTTGCTGCGGCCGCACGCCGGGGGCGCGCGCGATCCGGCGGGCGCCGCGCTGCGGCCGGCTGTCGATTTTGACCTGGGCGTGTCTCATTCCCGGACAGATTCCCTTGCGCGCGGGCTCGGCGCGCCGATCGCCCAGGCGCTCCGCAATCCGCGCGCCAACCGCTTGTTGTTCCGAAAGGAGTTGCGGCGCGGCGCCGGTAAAGGTTAAGCGATCGGCTTGATCGGACCCGCGAACGCCCTGGATCTTCATCATCCGAGGGCCGGGCGGGGCCGCCGATCGGATGAGGCGCCTCTAACCCCATGACCGTGATCGTGCCGCCGCTGAGCTTTGAACGCGATTTGGTCGGCAAGTTCGGCCACGTGTCGACGTGGGTTTTCGATCTCGACAATACGCTTTACCCGCCCGACTGCGGGCTTTGGCCGGCG
Source organism: uncultured Alphaproteobacteria bacterium (assembly GCA_963842835.1). GTDB lineage: Bacteria > Pseudomonadota > Alphaproteobacteria > Rhizobiales > Beijerinckiaceae > Roseiarcus. The sequence goes on from CAWJIB010000009.1 coordinate 476,918, forward strand.
ATCGAGCAGAGGATCACGCTTTTTCTGATCGGACGCTGCGGGCTCGACGGCCTGTCGGCGCGGGCGATGCAAAAATATTATTATCATCGCCATGGGACGACGCTGCGCGGGCTCGTCGACGAGGACATCGTGCGGGCTGACGATTTCCTCGAATTCGTCCATGACATCGATCGCTCCGCGCTTGCGCCCAATCCCGCGCTGGCGCGCGAAGTGTCGCGACTGCCGGGGCGCAAGCTGATCTTCACCAACGGGTCTCGCGATCACGCCCTGCGCACCGTCGCGCAGCTCGGGCTCGGCGGCATCTTCGAGGACGCCTTCGACATCGTCGCGGCCGGGCTCGTTCCCAAGCCCGCAGACCTCGCCTATGAGGCTTTCTTCAGCAGGCACGACGTCGATCCGGCCTGCGCGGCGATGTTCGAAGACCTCGCCAAGAACCTCGTGGCCCCCAAGGCGCGCGGCATGACGACGACCCTCGTCGCGCCCAGGCCCGGACAGGTCGACCATCGCGAAGCGCAGGATCGCGACGCGTTCAAGTCCGACCATATCGATTTCGTCACCAACGATCTCGTCGGCTTTCTCGCCGGGATCAACGCGCAACTCGCCGCGTCGCAAGAAGCGCCCTCGCTGATCGAGCCGATGTGAGCGGCCTAGACGGACGCTCATTGAAATATAATGTAGCGACGCAGGCCGGTTCTCGCTGATCTCGATCAATGCCGCTCGAGGTCGGGCGGGCGATCATTTTATTGAGTGAAGACAAAGCGGCCAATTTCAAATGGCTGGAAAATTGACAGGGCGCGCGAGGCTCGACAAATCACCCAATTTCAGGCCTCGTCGGGCGGTCGAGCCGGCGACGAAGGGGGCGCATTGCCTGGAGCGACACGGCGGATTCGGATTTGCGGATGCGGCGTTGGTTGAAATCGGGGAGTTCCGGCCATGAATATTCATGACGCGACTGCGTTGAGCGCCCCCGTGTTGCTCCTCTCCACCGCGTTAGGCCATGCGGGCCCCTGTTCGAGGCAGATTTACGATCTTCAGCTTGAATTCGATTCCAAGCTGAAAGCGGCGGCCGCATCGGGGCCGGCCGCCCCGGAGAGCTCGGCGGCGCTTATGCATCGCCAACCAACGCCAAGGTCGGTCGCCCATGCCGAGGAGAAGCTCGGCGACATTTCTCAGGAAAAGAGACGGGTTTTTGCGAGAGCCGTGAGGCGCGCGCGCGAGGCCGACGCCGCCGGCGACAAGCCCGCCTGCGAACAAGCTCTCGACGACGCAAAGCGCGCGCTGCGCGATTAGGGGGCTCGGGGCCGCGGGGGTTCTCAGGTGACCAAAGCAGCGCGCGAGTTTCGCGAGTCGCTGCGTCTTCTCGGGACGCGGCGCTTCGGGACGTTTTGGCTCGCGAGTTTGCTGTCGAACATTGGCACATGGGCCCAGCAGGTCGCCGAACCTTGGCTTCTCATCACCCTCGGGGCGTCGCCGTTCTTGATCGGGCTCGACTCGTTCGCGATGAACGCGCCGGTCTGGCTGTTGACGCTAGCCGGCGGCGTGCTCGCCGATCGCGCCGATCGACGCCGCGTCATCACGCTCTTTCAGTCGATCCAGATGCTGTGCCCGACGCTGATCGCCGCGCTGCTGGTGTATGGCTCGATACGGCCGTTCATGATCATCGCGCTTTCCCTGGTCGTAGGCGTCACCAACTCGCTCTCGATGCCCTCGTTTCAGTCGATCGTGCCGTCAATTGTCAGGCGCGATCAGATTAGCCGGGGCCTTGCGCTCAATTCGACGCAATTCAACCTGTCGCGCATCCTCGGACCGGCTATCGCCGGCGTGCTCATGGCCAGCATCGGCGCCGTCGCGTGCTTCGCGCTGAGCGCGGCGTCCTACATTCCGTTCATTGGCGTCGCGCTGTGGATTCTTCCGCCTCGGCCTACGGGGCCTCGTTCCGACGACGCGTTCGACAGAGGGCGCCTGCTTTCCGGCCTACGCGAGATCGCCCGCGCGCCGCACCTTCGAGGAGCCCTTCTAACCGTGTTCGCGACAAGCGTTCTCTGCGGCCCGCTCATCACATTCACGCCCGTTCTCGTCAGCGCGGCCTTCCACGGGAACGCGGGCGACTTCAGCGCGGCGGTCGGGGCGTTCGGCGTCGGAGGCTTGCTCGGCGCGACGGGGCTGCTCGCGGTCCCCGCCGAGCAGGATAGGCGTCGATGGAGTTCGCGCTTCGCGGTCTTCTATGGCCTCATGGTGGCGTCGGTCGCGCTCGTTCCCTGGTTCTGGGGTGTGCCGGCGCTCATGGCGCTCGCGGGCGCGGCGATGACCGTGAGCAACACTTCGGCGAATTCGCTCCTGCAAGCCACCGCGAGTCCGCGCCTTCTCGGACGCACGGTGAGCCTCTTCATGCTGGCGACGCGCGGGGGCATCCCGCTGGGCGCCTTGTTGACGGGGCTCTCGACCGAGATGTTCGGCGTGAGGCACGCGCTGCTGGCTAACGGCGCCTTGGCGGTCATCGCTCATCTCGCCATCGGGCGCGCATGGATCCGATCGCCCCTGCCCAAACCTGTCGCAGCCCCGGGTAACACGGCGGCGTGACGCCCTGGGACGCGAGGCGTCGAAATATGCTCTGTCCCGCCGCGACCCGATCAGGGATCGCTCGCCTCGGCGCAGAACTGGCGCGCGATTCACGCCGTCGCGCAACCGAGCCGCGAGGGACTCTGGGTCGCGCTCGACGCAAGGCCCTGGAGCGAGGCGCAGGGTTGGCGGGCGTGGCCCGACGTGCGAGCATGGACCGGGATAGGCCGCGAGGCGCCTTCGGCTAAAGAGCGCCGGCTGGGGTGAGGCGTCGGGGCTCGCCGGCCCGAGACTTGCACGCCGCGGCGAAGGATAGAGGGGCTTTTGGCGCCATGCTCAATGAGGCGGCGGTCGACGACGGCCCGTATTTGTCGCTGCGGGGGATCACCAAGCAATTTCCCGGCTGTCTGGCCAACGATCGCGTCGACCTGACCGTCGCTCGCAACGAGATTCATGCGCTGCTGGGGGAAAACGGCGCCGGCAAGAGCACGCTGGTCAAGATCATCTACGGCGTCATGCAGCCCGACGCCGGCGAGATCCTCTGGCGGGGCGAAAGCGTGACGATGCAAAGCCCGGCCCATGCCCGGCGGCTCGGCATCGGCATGGTCTTTCAGCATTTCTCGTTGTTCGAGTCGCTGACCGTCGCCGAAAACGTCGCTCTCGGCATGAACGATGCGAAAGACCGCGCGAACCTGCGCGAACGAATTGTCGAGATTTCACAAAAATACGGCTTGCCGCTGAGCCCCGACCAGACCGTGCACGACTTGTCGGTCGGCGAGCGCCAGCGCATCGAAATCGTGCGCTGCCTGTTACAAAACCCGCGCCTGCTGATCATGGACGAGCCGACCTCGGTGCTGACGCCGCAGGAAGTCGAGAAGCTGTTCGAGACGTTGCGGCGGCTGGCCCGAGAAGGCTGCTCTATCCTTTACATCAGCCACAAGCTCGAGGAGATTCGAGCGCTTTGCGGCGCGGCGACGATCATGCGCCTCGGCCGCGTCGTCGCCCATTGCGTTCCGAGCGAAAAGTCCGCCAAGGAATTGGCCGAGCTGATGATCAACGCGCAGCTGGACTCGCCCTCGCGCAGCCGGCGAGTCCTGGCGCAAGGCGCAAGGCCGAGGCTCGCGGTCGATAATCTCTCGCAGAAGTCGCCCCATCCGTTCGGGACCGATCTCAAGCAAGTCAGCTTCGCCGTGTCCCCCGGCGAGATCCTCGGCGTCGCCGGCATCGCCGGCAACGGCCAGACCGAACTGATGGACGCCTTGTCGGGCGAGATCCTGGCCGACGCGCCCGGGACGATCACGCTCGACGGCGTCGCCGTGGGCCGCATGGGGCCGCAAGAGCGGCGCAACCTCGGCGGCTGCTTTGTTCCCGAAGAGCGAAACGGCCACGGCGCGGTCGGAGCGATGACCTTAAGCGAAAACGCGTTTCTCACCGCCGGAGCGCGTCGCTCGCTGACGCGGTTCGGCTTCATCAATCAGGCGCGGACCGTCGATTTCGCCAGGGAAATCATCCACCGTTTCGATGTCCGCACGACTGGCCCGAAGGCGCAGGCGCGCGCGCTGTCGGGCGGCAATCTGCAGAAGTTCCTGGTCGGACGCGAAGTGATGCAGTCGCGAGGGGCGCTGGTCATCAACCAGCCGACATGGGGCGTCGACGCGGGAGCGGCGGCGGCGATCTACCGCGCGGTGGCCGAGCTCGCGGAAAAAGGCGCGGCGGTCGTGATCATCTCGCAAGATCTGGACGAGATCTTCCTGGTTTGCGACCGCGTCTCTGTGATCGCCGGCGGGCGACTCTCGCCCCCGATTCCGATCAAGGAGGCGACGATCGAACAGATCGGCCTCGTCATGGGCGGCGCGGCCGCGAAGGATTTGGGCGGCGCGATCGCTAGGGAGCATGCGTAGACCGATGAGGTTCGAACCGCGCGGCAGAGTCTCGATTCTTTGGACCTTTGCGTCGCCGGTGTTGGCGATCGCGCTGACGATTCTCGGCACGGGGGTCGTCTTCTGGGCGCTCGGGCAGGCGCCGGGTCCGGCGGTCTACACCTTCCTCGTCGCGCCGCTCGTCCAGGCCGGCGGCCTCTCCGCGCTCGCCGTCAAGGCGGCGCCGCTGATCATGATGGGGGCGGGACTGGCGCCGTGCTATCGCGCCTCGGTCTGGAACATCGGCGCGGAGGGCCAGTTCACCGTCGGCGCGATTTTCGCGGGCGGCTTCGCGCTGGCGTTTCCCGACCTGCCGGGCTGGCTGCTCTACCCCGGCGCGATCGTCATGGGCGCGATCGGCGGCGCGGTGACGGCGGCGATCGTGGCGGCCCTCAAGACCGAGCTCAACGTCAACGAAATCCTCTCCAGCCTGATGCTGACCTATGTCGCGCAATACCTGCTGATCTATCTCGTCACCGGCCCCTGGAAGGACCCGAAGGGCTTCGGCTTTCCGCAGACCGCGATGTTTTCCGACGGCGCGACGACGCCGATCATCGTCGAGGGCACGGGCGTCCATCTCGGCTGCGCCGTCGCGCCGCTGGCGGCGATCGCGATCTGGGCGCTGATGTCGAAATCGGTTCTCGGCTTTCAGCTGCGCGTCGTCGGCGAAGCGCCGCGGGCGGCGCGATTCGCCGGCTTCAGCGAACGCCGGCTGATCTGGGTCGCGATGCTGGTCAGCGGCGCTCTCGCTGGGCTAGCCGGCATGTTCGAGGTCACCGGCCCGATCGGTCAGCTCACCACCGAAATCTCGCCGGGATACGGCTTCACCGCGGTCATCGTCGCCTTCCTCGGACGGTTGCATCCGATCGGGGCGATCTTCGCGGGATTGTTGCTGGCGCTCTCCTATCTCGGCGGCGACGCCGCGCAAATCGACTTGGGGCTGCCCAACGCGGTCACCGGCATTTTCCAGGGCATCCTGCTCTTCTTCCTGCTCGCGTGCGACATCCTGATTCTTTTCCGCGTTCGGCTCGCGGGGCCGCGAGCGAAGGCCACCGGAGCCGCCGAATGATCTTTTTTCTGACCAGCTTCTTCGTCAGCGTGATGGCCTCGTCGACGCCGCTGCTGCTCGCGGCCACCGGCGAGCTGGTGACCGAGCGCGCCGGCGTTCTCAATCTCGGCGTCGAAGGCATGATGCTGGTGGGCGCCGTCGCGGGCTTCGTCGCCGGGCATCTCACCGGCAGCACCGTGTTCGGCCTCATCGCGGCGACCGCCGGCGGCGCGGCGCTGTCGGCGATCTTCGCGTTCCTGACGCTGACCCTGTTGAGCAACCAGACCGCCGCGGGGCTGGCGCTGACGATTTTCGGCCGCGGCTTCAGTTCCTTGCTGGGCGCCGGCTATGTCGGCATCAAGGGGCCCGAGCTGCCCAAGCTCGCCGCGCCTGGCCTGTCGCAGATTCCGTTTTTCGGCCCGGTGCTGTTCGGACAGGACGGGTTGGTCTACGCGTCCTTCTTGATCCTGGCCGCCGTCGCGTGGTTTCTCTATCGCACGCACGCCGGGCTGGTGCTGCGCTCGGTGGGGGATTCCCACGAGGCCGCTCACGCCCTCGGCTATCCCGTCAACCGGATTCGCCTTGGGGCGACGCTGTTCGGCGGCGCGATGGCGGGGCTCGCGGGCGGCTACATGTCGCTCGCCTACAGCCCTCTCTGGGCGGAGAATATGACCGCGGGACGCGGCTGGATCGCGCTCGCGCTCGTCGTGTTCGCGACGTGGCGGCCGGCATGGCTGCTCGGCGGCGCTTATCTCTTCGGCGCGATCATGTATCTCTCGCTCTATGTCCAGGGATTGGGCGTGGCGATCCCGTCGCCGTTCATTTCCGCGCTGCCCTACATCGTCACCGTCGTGGTGCTCGCGATCATCTCGCGCGATCGTCGCCGCATCCGCCTGAACCAGCCGGCCTGCCTCGGCAAAGCCTTCTACGCGGGCGCCTGATTCATGGGGGAGGCGAATATTTTCGCAGCGCCGAGCCTAACAAACAGGCGCCGCAGCAGATGGACGGGTGGCGCCGCGCCGCCGCGCGCCTTGGCCTCAGCCTTGCTTGCCTACGCGCGGGCGGGGCTTCGGGCGGGGGGCTGCCGATTATCGATCGAATAGGTTTGACGGCGATGGGCAATCGCGCGGCGCCGGTGTAGTCATTTCAACAGGCAGACAGGAGAAACGCGATGGACCGTCGGACATTCAACAAACTTCTGGGAACCGGACTCGCCGCCGCCGCGACGCCGCTGGCGCTGAGCGGCGTTCGCGCCGCCGAACCCCTGAAGGTGGGATTCGTCTATCTCGGCCCGGTGGGCGATTTCGGATGGACCTACCAGCACGACGTCGCCCGCCAAGAGGTCGAAGCGCATTTCGCCGGCGCGGTCAAAACCGCTTACGTCGAAAGCGTTCCGGAGGGACCGGACTCCGAGCATGTGATCTCCGACCTTGCCGCCAAGGGCAACAAGCTGATCTTCACGACGTCCTTCGGCTACATGAACTACACGATCAACGCGGCGAAGAAATTCCCGGCGGTCAAGTTCGAGCATTGCACCGGCTACAAGCGCGCCGCCAACGTTTCGACCTACAACATCCGCTTCTACGAGGGGCGCTTCGTCCAGGGCGTCATCGCGGGCAAGCTGACCAAGACGGGCGTGGCCGGCTATGTCGGCTCGATCGCCGTGCCGGAAGTCGTCCAGGGCATGAACGCGTTCCTGCTGGGCATGCGCAGCGTCAATCCCAAGGCGCGGCTGAAATTCATCCTCATCAATTCCTGGTACGACCCGGGCAAGGAAGGCGACGCGGCCAAGGCGCTGATCGATCAAGGCTGCGACATCATCACCCAGCACACCGACTCGCCGACCCCGCTGCAGGTCGCCGAGAGCCGCGGCGTCAAGGCGTTCGGCGAGGCGACGGACATGGCCAAATTCGCGCCTCACTCGGAACTCTCGGCCAACGTCAACGTCTGGGGCCCCTATTACATCAAGCGCGTCCAGGCGGTGCTGGACGGCACGTGGACGAGCAGCGACGTCTGGGGCGGTTTCGCCGCGGGCATGCTGAAGATGTCGCCGTTCTCCAACATGCCGGACGACGTGAAGGCCCTGGCGCAGCAGACCGTCGACGAGATCACCTCGGGCAAGCAAAAGATCTTCGTCGGCCCGCTCGTCGATCAGAGCGGCGCGACCAAGCTGCCCGCCGGCCAAGTGATGGACGACGGGACGCTCGCCGGCCTGCAATGGCTGGTCGAGGGCGTCGAGGGCAAGTTGAGCTGACGCAAGCGACGCGCGGCCCCTTCACCGACGAGGAGGAGGGGGTTCGCGCCCGTTCAATTCGCCTGATGCGAAGAACGAGCGCCGCCCGCGGCCGCGCCTATGCCCGCGTCTTTTCGGCCCAGAAGTCGCGTTGCAGCGCCGCCGCCTCGTCCTCGAGCAGCGGGCCGACGACTTCGACGGCGCGCTGCCCGGCGGCGAAGACGACGCGGCAGGGCAGGTCGAGCGTCGGGTTCTCGGCGTGCGCGCCGGTCATCGCCTTAAGGCTCGTCTCGCTCTGGCCGTAGACGACGCGGCCGATCCCGGCCCAGTAGATCGCGCCCGAACACATCGCGCAGGGCTCCGCCGACGAATAGAGCGTGCATTGCGCGAGAAACGCCGGGCCCTCGGGCTTGGACGTCCAGGTCTTCGACGTCCATGTCTTCGACGTCCATGTCTTCGACGCCCATGTCTTCGACGCCCATGTCGCGAGGAGCCGCTCGGCATGGGCGGTCATGTCGCCGCCCTCCGAACTGTAGCCGTTGCCCTGCTCCCTGAGGATCGCGCCGTCGGGGCCGACCAGGATCGCGCCGAAGGGATGATCACCGTCATCGCGCGAGCGGCGCGCCACGTCGAATGAACGTCGCAAAAACGCCTCGTGGTCGAGCGCCGGAAGCGCCGTAAACGGCGCGGCGGTCCTGGAATCCATCGTCATGCGCTCCCGCGTCGCCGAGCTTGGCGCATGCGCCGCCAAACGATCGTAGGCTACGCCGGATCGCGCGACAAAGCGAACGGCGCGAGCGTCAAGGAGGGCGTTAAGACTTTGTAAGGGATCCTCGATCGCGGGGTGGCGGAGTCCGCGATCGCGAATGCGGAAAATTTACCGCCGCGCGGCATATTCCCTTTCGCGCCGCTAGGATTTCATGAAGCCGATCGCCGCGCGCGGGGGCAGTGGGAGAACGATCCATGAGCGTCGAGTTGAGAAGCTCCCTGTTCGACGAGCCGGCCGCGACCGACGCCAATACGGCGCCGAAGAGGTTCAAATTCGCCGCGACCTTCGCCATCGATCTCGCGATCTCGCTCGCCTTTGTCGCGGCGGTCGTTCCCGTCTGGGCGGGCGAAATGCACCGGGGTCTCGTCATTGCGCCGACCTTTCTCATCGGCGCGCTGATTCTGCTCTGCTATTTCGGCAAGGTTTTCGTCATCGCCCATCTCGACAAGGCCGGTGGGGACGCGCGCACCTATGTCAAGTCGTCGGCGCTGGTCACCGACGGGCCTTACGCCTATTCGCGCAATCCGACCTATCTCCTCGCGATGATCCAGTTTCTGCTGTGGTCGGCGCTGGCGTTCTACGTGCAAGCCTTCGCGCCGTGGCGCCCGACGATGCTCGCGGCGGCGGTTTTTCTTCCTGCGCTGTTCTTCATCGTCAACGATCGGATCGTCATGCCGACGGAGGAGGCGATGCTGAGGCGTCTCTATCCCGACGCGTTCGAGGCTTATGCGCAGCGGGTTCGCCGCTGGATCGGGCGCAGGCCCGCCAAGGCCTGAACGCCGCAGCGATCGCAATCGTCAGCCCCCGTAGCGGTTGGCGACGTCCTTGGCGATCCGCCCGGCCTCGTCGAGGAACCGCACGACGATCTCTTGCGCGGCCGGCGTGCAGGCGCGGTAGGTCAGTTCGTAATCGCGGAATCCGCGGTTGAAGGCGCCGGCGAGCGTTTCCTTGCGGGCCGGCGTGCTCGCTTCCGTCTCCAAAAGGTTGGCGAACTTGGCGCGAAACGTCGCGCCGTCGCCCGCGCCGCAGAGGTCGCGCAAATAAGAGAGCGCGCCGACGACCTCGGCCAAGCGCAACAGCTGGGGCTCGTAGGGCGGCGGCGGCTCGGCCTGCGGCGGCGGGGCGGGCTGCTCGGCCGGCGCTGCGGGCTTGGCGGGCGTCGTCTGCGCGGCGAGCGGACTCGCGCCGAGCGCCAGCGCGGTCAACGCGACGGCGAGCCGCGCGCGGTGCGGCCTCACCGTGAGCTCCTTTCCAGGCGCGCGGCCTTCGCGATGATTTCGGGCAGTTCCGGCGTCGTCGGCCAGCTCGCGATCGTCTCCGGGTCGATCCAGGCGACGGCGTCGGCTTCGGCGCCGGCGCGCGCCTCGCCGCCCCGCCAGCGCGCGACGAACGAGGCGATCACATAATGCTCGCGGACCCTGTCGCCGTCGAAATGGATCGGCTCGACGTGGTCGACGAAGGCGAGGATCTCGGCGGCGACGCCGACCTCCTCGGCCAACTCGCGCAGGGCGGTTTCGCGCAGCGTCTCCCCGACTTCCACGACGCCGCCCGGCAGCGAATAGAGGCCGGCCAACGGCGCCCGCGCGCGCCGCGCGATGAGGACGCGTCCCTCTCGGAAGACCGCGACCGAGGCCGCCAGAATTGGCCGCGCGGGATAGAGCCGTTCATCCACGCGTGGCCTCAGACATGCTGGCCGCCGTTGATCAGCAGCTCCGCGCCGTGGACGTAGCTCGATTGATCCGTGCAGAGGAAATAGATCGCCTTGGCGACTTCCTCCGAGGAGCCGAGACGGCGCAGCGGGATTTGCGCGACGATCTTTTCCGTGCCGGGGGAAAGGATGGCGGTGTCGATCTCGCCGGGCGAAATCGCGTTGACGCGCACGCCGCGCGGGCCGAAATCGGCGGCCATCTCGCGCGTCAAGGCGGCCAACGCGGCCTTCGAAGTCGCGTAGGCGACGCCGGCGAAGGGATGGACCCGCGATCCCGCGATCGAGGTGACGTTGACGATCACCCCCTTGGCGCGCTCGAGTTCGGCGCTGAGGCCGCGCGCGAGCAGGGCCGGCGCGAAGAAATTGACTTGGAACACCTTGCTCCAATCCTCGAACTCGGTCTCGAACAAGCCGAGCCGCGAGCCGCCCGGACCCTTAGGGGAAATGGCGGCGTTGTTGACGAGGGCGTCGAGCCGCCCGCCTTCGAGCCGCTCGCGAACCTCACGGATCGCGCGAGCCGTGTCGCTCGCGTCGGCGAGGTCGATCTGCAGATGGTCCTCCGGGCCGGCCAACCAAGGGCACGCCTCGGGGAAGGGATGGCGCGAGCAGGTGATGACGCGCCATCCCGCTGAGGAGAAGCGCTTGACCGTCGCATGGCCGATGCCGCGCGAGGCGCCGGTGAGCAGCATCGCGCGGCGCGGCGGGTTGGGGGGCGATTGAGGCGTCATTTCTCGATTCGCTGCGAAGGGCGCGGGGCCCAGGGGTTGGCGCAGTTGCGCGGCGCGGGCGCGCCTAGGGGTAGAGACGCTCGCGCCGCCAGGGTTCGCCCTCGCGCGCGCGGGTGAAAAGGACGCGGTCGTGCAGACGGAACTGGACGTCCTGCCAGAATTCGATTTGCGTCGGCGTCAGCCGATAGCCTCCCCAATAGGGCGGCCGCGGGATTTCGCCCTCGCCGAATTTCTCCGTGTAGGCCGCCACGGCGTCCTCGAGCTTGACGCGCGATTCGAGCGGTCGCGACTGCTGGCTCGCCCAAGCGCCGATGCGGCTGACGCGCGGCCGGGAGGCGAAATAGGCGTCCGCCTCGCTGTCCGCGATCCGGGAGACCGCGCCGCGCAGGCGCGCCTGCCGGCGCAGCGACTTCCAGTGGAACAACGCCGCGGCCTTAGGCGCGGCCGCCAATTCCCGCCCCTTGGCGCTTTGCGCGTTGGTGAAGAAGACGAGGCCGCGCTCGTCGGCCTGTTTGCACAGAACCACGCGCGCGTCCGGCAGGCCCGAACTGTCGACGGTGGCGAGCGTCATCGCCTCGGGATCGTTGGGTTCGCGCTCGCTGGCCTGCGTCAGCCAGAGCTGCAACAGGGCGAAAGGATCGCGCGTCTCGGCGAAGTCACTCGAATTTAACGCATTCACGGCGAATATGCTCCCGTCTGACAACCTTCGCGTGATTTGCGATGATAGTCCTTCCCAATTCCAAACGCGAAGGGTTTCGCCCGCGCATCGGCTCGGCGGGCCCCGGACGCGTCGTCGCACTCGCGGTCGGCGCGCTCGCTCTCGCGGGATGTTCGATCTCCATGCCCCTGCCGTCCCTGATCGACGCCGACGCGACCGGATCGATCGAGCCCAAGTCTCCGCCGCTGTCGAGCGCCTATGATTCGCGCGACTGGCGCGTCGCCGAACCCGTTCTCGCGGCGAGCCTGCGCGCGCCGGGACAGGCCGAGCCGGCCGTCTGGTCCAATGCCGAGACGGGCGATCATGGAGAATTCCTCACGGTCGCCGGGTCCTTCGCCCGAGAGGGCCAATCCTGCCGCGCCTTCGTCGCGCGGCTCGTCGACGCCCATGACGCCAAGACGCTGCAGGCCGTCGGCTGCGCGCGCGAGAGCGGAGAGGTCGCCGTCTACGACGTCTCGCCGTGGAAGGGGCTCTGACGCGCCTACTTGCGGGGAAAGCGGCCGCGGCCCAAATATGCACGGAGACACTGTCGCCCGCGCCTGTGGGGCGGGCGCGCAATCCTGGGCTCATCATGCGCGACCCCTATGAAGTTCTCGGGCTGGCGAAAACGGCCAGCGCCGGCGAAATCAAATCGACCTATCGCAAGCTCGCCAAGAAATACCATCCCGACCAGAGCAAGGAGCCGCGGGCGAAAGATCGGTTCGCGGAAATCGGGTCCGCCTACGAAATTCTCGGCGACGCCAAGAAACGCGCCGCCTACGACGCCGGCGAAATCGACGCCGAAGGCAAGCCGCGCGCGCCGCAGTTCGAAGGCTTCGGCCGGCGCGCGGGCGGGCATCCCGGCGAAGGGCCGGACTTCCGCAATTTCCATTTCGATTTCGGCGGGGGCGAGTTTTCGCCCGGCCGCGGCGGCGCGTCGATCGATCCCGACATCATCGCCGAATTGTTCGGCGCCCGCCCCGGCGCGCGATCGCGCGGCGCGGCGCGCGGCGAGGACGTGACGGCGTCCGTGACGGTTCCCCTGGCCATGGCCGCCGGCGGCGGCTCCGTGCGCGTCGCCTTGCCGACCGGCAAGACGCTCGACGTCGCCGTTCCCGTCGGCGTCGAAGAAGGCAAGCAGATTCGGCTGCGCGGACAGGGAAGGCCGGGGACGAGAAACGGACCCGCGGGCGACGCGATCATCACGATCCGCTATGCGCCGCATCCGCTCTTCAAAGTCGAGGGGCGCGATCTGCGTCTCGATCTGCCGATCACACTCTACGAAGCCGTGCTTGGCGGCAAAGTGCGCGTGCCCACTCTCTCCGGCGAAGTCGAAATGGCCGTCCCGCCAGGAACCAGCGGCGGTCGGGTTCTGCGTTTGCGCGGCAAAGGCCTGCCGGCCGGCGGCGAACTGCCTCAGGGCGACCTGCTGGCGACGCTGCGCATCGCCATGCCCGCCGGCGAGGACGCGGACCTGACCAAGCTCATGCGGCGCTGGCGCGACGAAAAGCCCTATGATCCCCGGTCGGGGATGGTCGGATAAGGTCTCGGCGCTTCCCGGCCGGGCCGCTTCCCCTTCTCTACGAGCCAAAAAAAGCTTCCGGACGGCCGGTCGCCGACCCGGAAGCGTCATCCCGCGAAAAAGCGGAGCCCGAACGGCGCTGCGGCGCCGTCTCGACTCACTTAGCCTTCGGCGCCACGTGGTGATGGTGGTGGTGATGATGGTGGTGGTGATGGTGGTGCGCGTGATGATGATGATGATGATGATGATGCGCGGGATGCGCCGGCGCAGCGGCGTAGGCGGGCAGAGCGACGAGGCCAGCGACGACCGTCGCGGCGACCAGAAGTTTCTTAATCATTGGTTAAGACCTTGATTTTGCGAGAGCCCCACCAGCGAGGCTTCGCCTGATCTCTGCCGAAACGTCCATGAACCGAAGATGAACCGCTGAGGCCGATGTCGCTTCTGCGGCGCGTCGCGGGCTTGATTTCGTCGATTTTCGTCGTCGCGTCAGATCACCGCTTCCTCAAACGCCGGATCGACGCTTCGCCCCCAGGGGCCGTTGAAGCGCGCGATCCAGCGCTGCGCCGGGACGCGGCCGTCGGCGACGATTTCGTCGAGCGGGTCGAGATAGACGGTTTCGTCGCGGCCGCGAGCGTCGGTTCGCCCGCGCCGCGCCAATCCGACGCGTGCGATCTCCAGCGCCTCGCGCGCGATGGCGCGCAGATCGCGGCCGCCGATGCGCGCCGCCAAACCCAGGCGCGGAACTTCGTCGCGCAAGGCCTGGCGCTCGCCCGCGCTCCAGCCGCGCACGAGATCGCCGGCGGCGGCCAGGGCGTCCGAATCATAGTAAAGACCGATCATCAGCGCTGGCAAAGCGCAAACGCGGTCGGCGGGGCCGACATCCGCGCCGCGCATTTCGAGGTAGCGCTTGAGGCGCACCTCGGGAAATATCGTCGAGAGATGGTTGGCCCAGTCGGAAATCGTCGCGCGCTCTCCGGGCAGCGCGGCGAGCCGCCCGGCAAGCAGATCGCGAAAGCTCGCGCCCGCGACATCGTGATAAATCGTGCCGCGCTTGACGAAATAAAGGGGAACGTCGAGCGCGTAATCGACGTAGCGTTCGAAGCCCATGCCCGATTCGAAGGCGAACGGAATCATGCCGGTGCGCGCGGCGTCGGTGTGCCGCCAGATTTCCGAGCGCGCCGACAGAAGGCCGTTCAATTGGCCGTCGGTGAACGGCGAATTGGCGAACAGCGCGGTGATGACAGGCTGAAGCGCCAGACCGACGCGCAGCTTGGCGACCATGTCGGCTTCGTCGGAAAAGTCGAGATTGGCCTGCACGGTCGCGGTGCGAAACATCATGTCGAGGCCGCGCGTCCCCACCCTCGGCATATAGCGCGACATGATGCGGTAGCGGCTCTTGGGCATGACCGGGGTCTCGGCGAGCGACCATTTCGGGCTGGCGCCGAGGGCGAAAAACCCTATGCCCAACGAATCGGCGACGGCGTGGGCGCATTGCAGATGCGCGTCGAGTTCGCTTGCGACCTCATGGACCGTCGCCAGCGGCGCCCCGGAAAGCTCGAATTGGCCGCCCGGCTCGAGCGAAATCGCAGCGCCGTTATGCGCGTCGAGCAACCCGATGAGCTTGCCGTCGTCCTCGATTCTCTCCCAGCCCAGGCGCTCGCGCATGCCCTCCAGCAGCGCGCCAATCCCACGCGGGCCTTCGTAGGGAACCGGCCTCAGGCCCGATTTGTAAAAGGGGAATTTCTCGTGCTCCGCGCCGATGCGAAACGCGTCCGCGGGCTTGGCGCCGGCTTCCAGCCAGGCGACCAAATCGTCGCGGGACTCAACGATTTGGGCGTCAGTGACGTCGCGGGCCATGCAAGATTCCGAAGAGATGGGCCGAGCGAACGGCGCGGAGCCCGCTAGATAGGGGCCCGCGAGCGACAAATCAATGAAGCGTGGGCCCGCCGGCCTCGCGCTCGAGCGCGACGCGTCCGCAACGGTCGATCCGGATCAACTTCGGTTGGCGTTGTTCAGGGATTTCAGGATGTCGTTCAGGCCTTGCTGATGGGCCTGGGAAACCTGGACGCCGGCCTGGAACATGCTGCTCAGCGTGTTGAGCCCGGCTTGCAGCGCCGTCGATTGCGGCGAGCCTGGCTGTTGGGCGGCGCCGAGAAGCCCGCCCAGCACCGAACCGACAAGGCCGCCGAACAGGCCGCCGCTTGCGGCCGGCGCGGCGGCGGCCGGGCTGGGCGCTGTCACGGCGCTCGCGAGCTCGCCGAGGATTCCGCCCAAGCCCTGCGAATTCATCGAATGCGCGAGGCCGCCCATCAGCATCGAGGCCACCACCGGCATCATCTGCGCGATGGTCTGCGCGCTGACGCCGGAGATCTGCGCGGCGTGCTGGCTGATCTGCGCCGCGATCTGCGGCGAGCCGAAGATTTGGCCGAGGACGCCGCCGCCGAGGGCGCTCGCCGCGCTCGCCTGACTGGGGTCGGTGAACGAGCCCTGGTGCGCGCCGCTCGCCAGCTGCGACAGAATGCCGCCGAGGCTGGCGGGGTTTTGCGCGGCGCCCTGAAGGCCAGCGGAAAACGCCGGGATCATCGCTTGGATCGCCGCCTGCGCCTGTTCGGGCGTAAGACCGAACTGGCTCGCCAGATTGGCGACGCCCTGGCCGCCTTGCGCGGCTTGAATGATGTCGTTGAGATTTATCGCGAGTTTCTTCCAGGCGGCCGTGCGCCCCGACGCGGCGCGATGCTAGTCGCTTTTCATTGCATTTGCCAGACGCGCCGTCACGCCATAGGCGGTGGCGACGCCGGCGAGCCCGAAAGCCGCCGCGCCGGCGGCCGCGCCCAGCATCGCGCCCTCGACGCCGCCGTACTTGGCGCCGAGCGTGACGAAGGGAATTGTCCCTAGCGTCGCGCGGCCCCAGTTGAAGATCATCGCCAGCAGGGCGAAGCCGAGATTGTTGAACACGGCGTTGGCGACGAACAGACAGGTGACGAAGACCCACGCCACGACGCCGAAGCGGCAAAAAAACATGACGAAATCGGCGGCGGCGCCCCGAGCGTCGAAGGCGGCGACGATCCATGGCGCGGCAACCGTCAGACACGCCCAGGCGATGAGCGCGTAGCCGACGGAAAGCGTCAGCGCGTCGGTGATCGCCCGCCGGACGCGATCCATCCGCTTGGCGCCGAAGTTCTGGCCGATGATCGGTCCGATCGAGCCCGTGAGCGCGAAAATGACTCCGAAAGCGAGCGGAATGACGCGATCGACGATCGCGCCGCCCGCTACTGCAGCCTCGCCGAAATCCGACCAGACGCGCGTCACATAGACCGCGGCGACCGGCGTCGCCAGATTGGCCATGATCGAGGGCATGCCGATCGCCATGATCGGCGCGAGATCTTTTCTGACCTCCCGGGCGCGCGGCGCGCCGACGAGATCGTGCACGGCGATCGCCGCATAGACGCCGACGCCGAGAAGAGTCAGGCGCGAGATCACGGTCGCCCAGGCGGCGCCGTAGACGCCGAGGCCGAAGCCGAAAATCAGCGTCGGATCGGTCACGGCGGTCAGAAGCCCTCCCGACAGGGTCACGTACATCGCGCGGCGCGCGTCGCCGGCGGCGCGCAAGACGCCCGACAGCGCCATGCCGAGCGCCAACGGGACATTGGCCGGGATGGTGATGGCGAGAAACCGGCTCGCGACCGTCGCGGCCTCGCCGTGCGCATGCAGAAGCGTCGCCAGCAAAGGATCGCGAAAAACGTACATCAGCGTCGCCAGCGCCGCCGACGCGAGGCCGGCGATCGACACGCCCGAGGCCGCGAGTCGGCGCGCGCGCGCGCGATCGCCCGCGCCGAGCGCGCGCGAAACATTCGCCGAAATCGCGATGGTGAAGCCGATGCTCACGGACATCGCGAGGAATTGCAGCTGGCTGGCGTAGCCCACCGCCGCCTTCAGCGATTGAACGCCGAGTCGCGAGACCCAAAAGAGCGACAAAAAGTCGATGGCGAAAACCGCGACGAGACCGATCGAGCCGGTCGCGGTCATCACGGCGACATGGCGCATCGTCGAGCCCTGCGTGAACACGGGCGCGTTGGCGCGGGCGGCGGTCAAGGCGACGATCCTGTTCGGGACGGGCTGAGGCTCATAGGGCCTTGGGCGCTTTCGCGCCAGTTCAATTCGGCGCGAGCGGCGCGCCTCTTGACTTCGCGGGGCCGCCTTTCCAAGAGACGGCAACGGAAAACGTCAGGGATCGATGACCGCAAAATTCCAGCTTCGCATCATTCTTTGCGCCCCGCGCGGCTTTTGCGCCGGCGTCGTGCGCGCCATCGACGTGGTCGAGCAGGCGCTGCAAATCTATGGCGCGCCGGTCTATGTCCGGCACGAGATCGTCCACAACAAATATGTCGTAGACTCGCTGAAGGCCAAGGGCGTCGTCTTCATCAAGGAACTCAGCGAGGCGCCGGCCGGCGCGGCGCCGGTGATCTTTTCGGCCCACGGCGTCGCCAAGTCCGTTGCCGAGGAAGCGCGCGCGCGCAATCTCGTCACCATCGACGCCACCTGCCCGCTGGTGACCAAGGTCCACCGCGAAGCGCAGGTCCATTTCAAGCGCGGGCGCCAGGTGATTCTCATCGGCCATGTCGGCCACCCCGAAGTGATCGGCACAACCGGGCAGCTGCCGGAGGGCGCGGTCACCCTGGTCGGCTCGGCCGCCGAGGTCGAGGGATTGAAGTTCGGTTCGCAAGACGCGCTCGCCTATGTCACGCAGACGACGCTTTCGGTCGACGACACGCGCGAGATCGTCGCGGCGCTGAAACGGCGTTTCCCGCAAATCCACGCCCCGCCGCTCGAGGACATCTGCTACGCCACGACCAACCGGCAGGAGGCGGTCAAACGCGCCGCGGCGATGGTCGAGGCGGTGATCGTCGTCGGCGCCGCCAATTCGTCCAATTCGCAGCGCCTGCGCGAAGTCGCGGAACGCGAGGGCTGCAAAGTCGTCCAGCTCGTGCCCAGCGTCGACGAAATCGACTGGCGCGCGTTCGCCGGCGTGCGCTCGCTCGCGATCACCGCCGGCGCTTCGGCCCCGGAAATTCTCGTCGAGCGAATCGTCGACGCCTTCGCCGAACGCTTCGCGATCGCGCTGGAGAAGCTGACGACCGCCGACGAGGCGATGTTCTTCCCGCTGCCGCGGTGCTTGCGCGAGGCGCGGGCGGGGTGAACGACTGTTTCAGGCGTTCGCGAACGGCTTCGCCGCTTGTTGTTGCGGGTAAGACGGTAAGACGGTAAGCTCCTGCGAGGACAAGACGTCCGGTTTGCGAGGGCGACATGTGCGCGGCCAAACTGAAAGCCTATTATTCCAAGCTCTCCGTCAAGAGCCAGACCGTGCTGCCGCGCGAGGTGCGCGAGCGTCTGAAGGTTTCACCGGGCGATCGCTTGCGCTACGTCGTCGACGACAAGGGCGTGCGCATCGAAAAGGAAGCGCCCGCGCAAGAGGACGACCCTTTCGCGACGTTTTCGGAATGGTCGAGTGAGGCGGACGAGGAAGCCTTTGCCGATCTCTGAAGCGATAACCTATGCGCCCGGCGACATCGTCGTCGTGCCCTTCCCCTATTCGGACCGATTGGCCGAGAAACGCCGTCCCGCTCTGGTCGTATCCAACGCGCGGCTGGCCGAACAAGGGTTTGTCTGGCTGGCGATGATCACCAGCGCGCGCCACAGCGCCCTTCCCCATGACGCGCCGATCGTCGATCTGGCGCTCGCCGGCCTGCCCGCGCCCTGCGTGGTGCGCCCGACAAAGATCGTGACAGTCGAGCCTTCGCGCATCGTGCGCAAGGCCGGACGGCTCCGCGGGAAGGAAACCGCGCATGCGCTCGCAGCGGTGCGGGCGTTCGTCGGGGACTAGGCGGCGTCGGTCGCCCGACTTTTCCGCCTTACCCGTTGATCAGCACGGCCGCCGCCGCGACGATCAGCGCCATGCCGAGCCATTCGCGTGGGGTCGGCGCCTCGCGAAAGAGGCGCAGCGAGGCGACTTGGGCGAACAGCACCTCGACGAGCGCGAGCGTGCGCACCCGCGCCGCGTCGGTGAGCGCGAAGGCGAGAAACCAGAACTGCGAGGCCAGCGCGCCCATGAAGCCGGCGAACAGCGAAGCGCGCCAGAGCGCGAAAATCGCGGCGATGCGCGCGCGGTCGAACAGCGCGAGATAGGCGATGAGAACGACGGTCTGGATGGCGAGGCCGACGACCAGAATGGTTGCGGCGGCGATCGCGATCGACGGCGTCGCGACGCGGATCACGGCGGCGCGAAAGCCGATCGCGGCGAGCGCGAAGAACGCGGCGGAAACGAGCCCGAGGGCGGCGGGCCGCCAGGACGGAACGGCTTCGCTCGCGCCGCGTCCGGACATGAGAAAGACGCCGACCGTCGCCAGCGCGATCGCGCCGATCAGTTTGAGCGTCGGCGTCTCGCCGAGGAAGACCATGGCGAACAAGGCGACCTGCGCCGCCTCGGTCTTGGTGTAGGCGACGACGACGACGAAACTGCGCTGACGCATCGCCGCCAGCATCATCGCGGTCGCGGCGATCTGCGCCAAGGCGCCAAAGAGGGTCCAGGCGAGCGTCGCGGGCGAAAGCGGGGGAAGCGCCGTCCCCGTCCATAGGCGGATCGCGACGAGGAACAGAATTGCGAAGGGCAGGCCGAAAAGGAAGCGAACCTGCGCGGCGCCGACGGCGCCGAGCGCGCCGATGAGTTCGCGCTGCATCGCGTTGCGCAGGGTCTGCGCGGCGGAGGCGAGCAGCGTGAACACCGCCCAGAGCCCGCTTGCGTACATCTCGCCTCCCCGTTACGAACCGAACGCCGCGCGCCGGACGGCGCCTGCCGAACGAATCACGCCGGACGAATCATGGCCGTCTACACCGAAGTCACGGACGAAGCGCTCAGCGCGTTCCTCGCGGGCTACGACCTCGGCCGCGTCATCTCGTTCAAGGGGATAGCCGAGGGCGTCGAGAATTCAAACTTCCTCATGCGCACGGAAGCCGGCCAGTTCATCCTCACGCTCTATGAAAAGCGGGTGAACGAGGCCGATCTGCCGTTCTTCATCGGGCTCATGGAGCATCTGGCCGCGCGCGGCGTCACCTGTCCGCAACCGGTGCGTGCGCGCAACGGCGAAGCGCTGGGGCGCCTTGCCGGCCGCGCCGCCGCGATCGTCACCTTTCTCGACGGCCTGTGGATTCGCCGTCCGCAAGCCCATCATTGCGGACAGGTCGGCGAGGCGCTCGCGCGCATGCACGAGGCGGGCGCGGACTTTGCGCTGCGCCGGCCGAACGCGCTCTCCATCGGCGGTTGGCCGGCGCTGTTCGCCACCGCTCGAGCTCGAGCCGACGAGGTGTCGCCGGGCCTCGCCGAGGAAACGGCCGCCGAGCTTGCCGCGCTGCAGGCGATCTGGCCGAGCGGCCTGCCGAGCGGCGTGATCCACGCCGACCTCTTTCCCGACAACGTGTTCTTTCTCGATGATCGGCTTTCCGGGCTGATCGATTTCTATTTCGCCTGCAACGACGCCTTCGCCTACGATCTCGGAATCTGCCTCAACGCCTGGTGCTTCGAGGCCGACGGCGCGTTCAACGTCTCAAAGGGCATGGCGATGATCAACGGCTACGAGCGCCTGCGTCCGCTGAAGGGCGAGGAGATCGAGGCGCTGCCGATTCTCGCGCGCGGCTCGGCGCTGCGCTTCATGCTCACGCGGCTGGTCGATTGGCTCGACGTGCCGCCGGGCGCCAAGGTCGTGCCGAAGAATCCATTGGAATACCTCGTCAAGCTGCGCTTCCATCAACGCGTCGTCAGCGCGCGGGACTATGGCTGGCTTCGGTGACGACGCGCGTCACGATCTGGACCGACGGCGCCTGCTCGGGCAATCCCGGTCCCGGCGGCTGGGGCGCGATTCTGCGCTACGGCGGCCATGAGAAGGAACTCAGCGGCGGCGAGGCGCCGACCACCAACAACCGCATGGAGCTGACGGCGGCGATCGCCGCGCTCGAGGCGCTGAGCCGCCCGTGCCGCGTCGAGCTGCACACCAATTCGCAATATTTGCGCGGCGGCGTCACCGCCTGGATGCGCAACTGGAAACGCAACGGCTGGCGCACCGCCGACAAGAAGCCGGTCAAGAACGAAGACCTCTGGCGCCGCCTCGACGAAGCCGCCCAACGTCACGAAATCGACTGGCGCTGGGTCAAGGGCCACGCCGGCCACGAAATGAACGAACGCGCCGACGCGCTGGCGCGAAAGGGCATGGCGCCGTTTCTGCCGGGGAAGGGGAAGGCGGGGGAGGGGTAGGGGCGAGGCGTCCCTTGCCTCCTTGCGGGCGTCAGGCGAACCTTCGGTTCGCTGAGAGGTGGCCGGCGGAACCGACCGGAGGGGGGTGCCGCAAGGCGCGCATGCCGGCGCAGCCGCGATCCGCAGGTCGATCGAGCGCAATGAGTCCTGCGCGGAGCGCAAATCCAGCAGGTCTAAGAGGGTGAAAATCAACTGGAAAATTCGACCGGCCACTAGCGCTCACAAGCTGCTTGCGAATAAGAATTTCGTGAACCAATCCCGATTCGGCGCCTAGGCATCGAAATGTGACGCGATCTACATCCAACAGCCGACCCGGAAGCACTGACTGCCGAACGCGTCTCGGCTTGGATGGGGAGGTGTGCTGACCGTGCCAAAGGAACCGAAAACAACACCCGCTTCCGGCGTATCGCTCTCGCCTCTACTTGTCGAAGAAGAGGAAATCGCAGCGGAGCAGCGGGTCCGACGGTCAGACTACATTTCTGAGAGCATCCATCCCGCGGATCTTGAGAAGCGTGAGGCAGAGGGATGGGAGCTTGAGCGAGCAGGGAAATCTGCTTCGCGAGTTCGAAAACGCAAGACTGGTGCCCGAAAACTTGAAGACCGGGTGTGGTGTCTAATGGCTCGGATGGGCTATCCGACCCTGAATGGTGCCGATTTCAAAATTCGCTACGAACGGCAAGACGGGTCAACTGGTCAGAAGCAGGTTGACGTCTTCGCGAAGGATCATGAAACCGTCGTTATAGCGGAATGCAAGCATCGCGATGAACGTGGTAAGCGTTCGCTACAAAAAGACATTCACGAAACCGAGAATCTTCAAAAACCTTTCGCGAATGCGATACGAAGGCATTTCGGCGGCGGGTATAAACCGAAAATACTTTGGCTATACGTCACGGAGAACATAATTTGGTCCGACAATGACGTAGAACGCGCCGACGCGGCAAACATTCGCATCATTTCAGAAAATGAATTGCAGTATTTCGAGGCTTACGTTTTGCATGTCGGAAGTGCTGGTCGCTACCAATTTCTGTCAGAATATTTGGCGGGGCAACCGATACCGGGGTTATCTGATATCACTGTTCCGGCGACTCGGGGATACTTTGGCGGCGATAAGTTTTATGCGTTCACCGTCCCGGCTCGCGTTCTTCTAAAATTGGCATTTGTTAACCATCAAGCTTTGAATAATCCAGACAGTCGGCCAGCCTACCAGAGGATGATTAGTAAGTCGCGATTACATAATATCGGCAGATTTATCGAATCAGGTGGGTATTTTCCTACAAATATACTCGTTAATTTTGACTCTGAATTACAATTTGATTTTCTCGGTCAGCAAGGAATTGGAGACAACACAAAACTCGGCCTCCTGCATCTTCCGAACCGATATCAGTCAGCGTGGATCATAGACGGTCAGCATCGCCTATTCGGATTCACAAATCTTCCGGATAAATATCTCGACCTTCCATTGTTCATAATTGCATTTGAGCAATTGCCTGCGCAGAAAGAAGCCGATCTATTCATCACAATAAATCACGAACAAAAGAGTGTCCCGAAAGGGCTTCTCGTCGCGTTGCAAGCTGACCTCAAAATGGAGAGCGACGATCCGAAGCAAGCGCTAGCCGCGATTGGCTCCGCGCTGATCCGGGCGATTTCGAACGACAATACGAGCGCCTTGTATCGGCGCTTTGCAATTCCCGGCATCAACCCCCTCGAGAGCCAAAATCTCACTTTGGCCGAGGCCGTGAAAGGGCTTTCCCAATCAACGTTGCTCGGGCGGATCGTCGGAAAAAAGAACCGTCTTCCGGGATTCCTCTCCGCGGCGACAGATAAAGAGACTATCGAGCGCGCGCGTCGCGTCCTCAACGCCTATTTCCGGGCCGTCATGGAGACCAACCCCACGCGGTGGAACACGGGGCGCGAGGCTTACATCTGCGTAAATCCTGGTATTCGGGCGCATTTGCGTCTGCTAAACGAGATCCTGCGTCACCTTAAATCGAAGGGGGCGTTCGACCCACATACTGCGAGCCCCGAGCAGATCGCTCAACAGGTCACCGAATTTCTGACGCCGCTATTGCAATGGCTACAGACTGCCTCTCACGGGGATGTCTCTTCACGTTTTGCTCGGCGGTTCGGCGAAGGCGGCGTGACCGAGTACTATTTCGCGCTGTGCGATATCCTCGCGAAGAAACACCCAGGCTTCGGAGGGCCGGAATTTCAGGAGTACAAGGAGCGCAAAGCGGATCAGCGGGTGAAGTTGACCGACCAAAACGTAAACGATCTTCAGTTCGTAATATCGAAAGTGGTAATCGAAACCCTGAAGAAGGTGCACGGCACGAACGAACTGGAGACTGGCGAGAAGGCTTACTGGGAACTCGGAATTGAGGATGGCGGCATCAAGCAATCGGCATACAAGAAACAACAGGAAGCGCCCGTGGCGAAGCGGGCTCCCAAAGAAGCCTACGTCGACTTAATCGATTTTGAGAAAATAATTCGTCAGAGAAACAACTGGGATCATCTCTCGCCGTTTTTCAGCATTCCGCTTCCTGGAGTCAATCCAAAGAGTAAAATATACCATCTTGACTGGCTTTCTGAACTCAACCAAATTAGAAGGGTCGCAGCGCATAAAAGCGCGTATCGTCAATATAAGGAGGAGGATTTTTCATTTATCTCCTGGCTGAAGCAGGAACTCTATGAGCGGTGCAGGGCCAACGGCATCGTCTTGACGGGGTTTGACTTCGAATGAAATACATGGGCTCGAAACGATCGATGCTTCTCAATGGTCTAGGGGAGGCCATCGCGGAAATGGCGCCAAGCCATAGGCGGTTTGTCGACCTTTTCACCGGCTCGGGCGCGGTAGCCTGGCATGTCGCCCAAAAGCACGACGTGGACGTTCTGGCGTGTGACCTCCAACAGTTTTGCGTCGTCCTGGCGGCCAGTGTCGTGTCCCGAACGAAGCCCCTGGACGGAGAATGGCTCGAAGATTGGATCGCCGCGGCGGATGCAATCCTTCGCGCTTCGCCGATCTACCGAGATGCACGACGCATTCAAGAGTCCCTTTGCGACACAGACGTTGAACGGGCATCGGACCGCGCGCGGAAACTATGCCGAACGCCGTCAGCGCCGATATTCAATGCGTACGGGGGATACTATTTCAGTCCGCTCCAAGCGATGTCCCTAGACGCCCTCAGATTGACCCTTCCAGCTCAAGGCCATGTGCGGCCGGCTGCACTCGCGTCGCTCATCTGGGTCGCCAGCAGGTGTGCAGCTTCGCCTGGTCACACAGCGCAACCGTTCAAGCCCAACAAGACCGCGGGCAAGTATCTCGTCGAAGCTTGGAATCGAGATGTTTGTGCGTCGTTGCGACAATCATACGGAGCGATCTCGAAAATTTACTCACGAAGGAAAGGACGCGCAACGAAGTCTGAGGCCAGTATATTCGCCGCTGACTTGCAGGAGGGCGATCTCGCCTTCGTCGACCCTCCGTATTCCGGCGTCCATTACAGTCGCTTCTACCATGTTCTTAAATCAATAACGACGCACGATCCGATCTCTGTCTCTGGAGCGGGCCGCTATCCCCCAAGAGAATTACGACCGCGTTCGGATTACAGTGTGCAGACAGCCTCGCGTGATGCGTTAACTGCACTGCTCAAGACTCTTTCTTCCGTCGGAAGTAGCGTAATTGTCACATTTCCGGCAGGCAAGGCGTCTAACGGATTAAGCGGGACTATAGTCAAAGAGGTCGCCGACCAATTCTTCAAAATAAAATCTACAAAAATTACTTCCCGCTTCTCCACACTCGGAGGCAACCTTAGAAATCGTGACGCCCGTCAGTCGTCGGACGAGCTGATATTGACGTTGACACCGCGGAGCTAGGCCAATCCCAACCGGATTCTGGCGACCGCTCACGTAACCCGTAAGTCGAATTCACAAGCTTGCGATTGGGCAGTCGATTACCCCGTCACAATACGCCGCCGTCGCCCGCCGGGCCGGCCGCAATAATTGCTTTCTGAAAATCACAATATCTGCTACTGTTCCAATTCTGTTTGCCGCCATCGGGCGCGCCGTCGCGCCCGAACGGAGCCTCGCATCGTGACCGAAACTCTCGTCGCCTCTCCCTCCCTCAAACCGCGCCGCACCGCGCGCGACCGGCTGGCGCGGCGGGCGCGGATCATGGATCGGCTGCGCGAGGGGCGCTCTTACGAGGAGATCGCCGAGGCGGAAGGGTTGTCGCGCGAGCGCATCCGGCAGATCGTCGTCGAGGCGCTGCGGCAGCGGGAGGTCGACGCCCAGCGCGACCACGCGCAATTGCAGTTGCTGCGGCTCGCCCCGGCGTTGCGCCTCGCCGCGCGCGGGGTCGCCGACGGCGATCGGCGGGCGATCGGAGAGTTGATCCGCGTTCTCGATCGCCTCGACAAATATCAGGCCGTCGGCGGCTCCATCGCCACTTACGACGAGGGGGCTCGCGAGCGGCTGCTGACCAAGCTCAACACGATGGCGCAAAGGATGATCGCCAAGCGGCCCCGCGAGGGCGAGGTCGCGGACGGGGCCGAGGCGGGGGGAGGGGAGGCCGCGCCGGACGACGCCGCGGACCCCGGAAAACCCGGTTCCGCGCTTCCCTGGGGCCTAAGGCCTTGATTTCGCTCGCTTCGGCGAAGGAAGTTGTTTGGAAAAGCTTGGAATTTCCTTGGAAAAAGCTTGGAAATCTTTGGAGAAGCTTGGAATTTCGTTGGAAAAATTTGGAAAGGTTTGAGCCATGCGCTTTCAGCCCGGCTATCGCCCGCCGCCGGCGGCGGCGACTTGGGGCTCCTCGGCCGGCGCCGCGCGGATGAGCGGCGGGACGACGCGGTTGCGGCCGCTCGCCTTCGCGGCATAGAGAGCCGTATCCGCCGCCACGACGAGTTCGTCGGCGCTGACGGCGACGGTCGGCGCCGCGGCGACGCCGAAGCTCGCCGTCACGACGCGATTGGCGCCGGCGAGTTCATGGGGAATGCCGAGGGCCTCGATGCCGCGTCGAATCCGCTCGGCGACCGCGATCGCCGTTGCGGTCGTGGCTCCGGGCAGGACCAGCAGCAATTCCTCGCCGCCGTAGCGCGCCGCGAGATCTTGCACGCCTCTCAATTGAGCGAGGGCGCAAGACGTGACGCGTTTGAGGCACGCGTCGCCGGCCGGATGCCCATAGCGGTCGTTGAACGCCTTGAAGTGATCGATGTCGAGCATGACGATCGCGACGTCCTCGACTTGATCGGCCCCTTTCGTCCACAGCTCCGTGAATTTCGCCTGCAGGCGGTGGCGGTTCGCCAGCCCCGTGAGGGCGTCGGTCGTGGCCTCGATCTCCGTCCGTTCGTGGCGGAGGCGGTGGCGCAGCGTACGCAGGAAGACCCAACGTTCGTCGCGCTCGAGCATGCGGTTCGCCGCCAACGTGACGCCCGCGGTGGCCGCGATCATGGCGGAAGCCAGGACCGCGACCTCGGCGGGCAGATGCGGGCTGAGCGCGACGCAGGCCGCGTGAAGCGCGAATATCACGGCCGAGACCGCCACGGCGTATCGGTAGGAGAGCCACCGAACGGCGTTGGCGTACATGAGCACCAGCAGAACCAAATATTGGTAGTGGGCGGCGCCGGGCGAACGGCTCAACACGAAAATCGTCAAAACCTGCACGGCCGCCAGGATCGGCAGGCTGGCGGCGACCGCTTCGCGAACGCGCGGGCTCGGCGCCTTGGCGAACAAGCGCACGGCGAACAGCATCGACGGCGTGACGATGAGGAAATGCCATAGCGCGGCGATCGCCAGCGTGTCCGGCGTCAATAGCCAGGCGGCGATGAAAAAGAAGTTGTAAACGACGATCAGCGCCCGGCCGGTGGCCACGAGCCGCTTCGATCGGCGTTCCTTCCTTCCCTCTTCGTAGCTTCGTTCGAGCCAGTCGGGGAAGGCGAGCCGCTTGTGGCGCTCCCCCATGAAAGCTTCGACCGCGTCGAGCGTTACGGCATCTCTTTGCATTACCCAGCGTTCATGTGCGAGTTGCGTGTGAAAACCGTAACAACCGAGTGTTTACATTCTGTATCTCGCGCTGACCGGATATTGGGTATTCCTGCCTCGAATCGATCCGCCGGCCCCCGGGCGGCCGCCGACTGATCACATCTGCGCGAGGAGATGCGCCGCGCCGGAAAGATCGGCTTTGCCCGGCGCCTCCTCTATGTTGAGGACCTTCACCACGCCGTCCTCGACCAGCATGGAATAACGCCTCGAGCGCAGCCCGAGGCCGCCCGGCGAAGCGTCGAAGTCGAGGCCGGCCGCCTTGGCGAAGTCGGCCGCGCCGTCGGCGAGGAAGGCGATGTGGCCGTCCGCTCCGGTCGCCTTCGACCACGCGGCCAGGACATATTGGTCGTTGACCGCCGTCATCGCGATCTCCGCCACGCCCTTGGCCTTGAACGCGGCCTCTTCGGCGAGGAAGCCGGGCAGGTGGTTCTTGTGGCAAGTCGGCGTGAAGGCGCCGGGCAGGCCGAAGAGCACGATTTTTCGGCCGGCGAAAAATTCCTGCGTGGTCACCGGCCGCGCGCCGTCGCTGGTGACCAGGCGGAAGGTCGCGCTGGGCAGTCTGTCGCCGACTTTGATGGTCATGGCTCGTCTCCTCAGAGGAAAATACCAGTCTATCGCGAGACGGCGCGCGCGCTCAAGATTTCGGCGGCAGGGAAAGCATGACGTCGAGCGCGCCGGCGCCGCCTGTGATCGTCGCGCGCGCCGCCAGCGGGAAGGCGCCGTCGGCCGGCTTCTCGCGCAGCGCGATGGCGAAACAGTCGCGCCCGCCCGCGTTTGGCTCCGCTTTGGTCGACAGGCGCCATCCCGAGGGCGCCTCGATGAAGAGATCGCGCGGCGGGCCGGGCTCGGCGGGCAGGCAAAGCCGCCAGTCCCGCGCGTCGACGGCTGCGAGCTCGGCGCCGAGCGAGCGCCATTCGACGCGCCGGGGCGTCAGCGCGCGCGCGGCCTCGATCGAGGCGGCATAGGACGTCGAGGCGCTTTCGGGCAGGGTCAGCGTCAAATGCGCTTTGGCGGGAAGGCAGATTTTTTCGCACACCGCGTAAGTCGCGTTCACCGCCAGCGTCACCGGCTTCGACCGGTCGAGGGCCTCGACCGCGATCGCGAAGACGACGCCGTTTTCGTAGCCGAACGCTTCGGAGCCGTCCGGCTCGAGGATGCGCTCGGGCGCGGGATATTCCGGCTCGGCTCGCGCGAGATTGACCGATCCGGAGAAATCGAAGCTCGGCGGCGCGCCCGAATCGCCGGGATCGCGCCAATAGGTGACGGCGCCAGGCGCCAGCCGGATTTCGAACGCGGCTTGCTCCGGGCCTCCCGCGAGCAGACGCGCCTCAGCCTTCAGCGTCCGCGCCCAATCCGTGGAAAAGGCGTCCGCCGCCCGCGCGCCGGCCACGGCGCAGCAGGCGAGGGCGGAAAAAACCAGCAATCGCGCGAACATGCCGTCAATTTAGGCGCTGCGTTCCCTTCAGGCCATGAAAATTCCCGTGAACGGCGATCCCGGCCCCGAGCTTTTCTCTTTAACGGCGTCCACGACGCGAGTAGCATGTCGCTATGCGTCGTCCATCGGGATTGCTGCCCGCCCAGAGCTATGAAGGCCAGTTCCTTATCGCCATGCCCGGCTTGCGCGAAGGGCCTTTCGCGCGTTCGGTCGTCTATATGTGCGCCCATCGCGAGGACGGCGCGATGGGCATCGTCATCAACCAGCGCGCCGAGGAAATCGAGTTTTCCAAGCTTCTGGTGCAACTCGACATCGTGGGCCGGGCCGAGGCGATCCGCCTGCCTCCCGCCGCCGAGGCGGTGCGCGTCCTGCGCGGCGGACCAGTGGACACCGGGCGCGGCTTCGTCCTCCATTCCAACGATTATCGCGCCGAGGATTCGACGGTGGCGATCGGCGGCGGCGTTTGCCTGACCGCGACCCTCGACATCCTGCGCGCGATCGCCAAGGGGTCCGGGCCGAGCCGGGCGGTGCTGGCGCTGGGCTACGCGGGCTGGGCGTCGGGCCAGCTCGAGAGCGAAATTCTCGCCAACGGCTGGCTGGTCTCGCCCGCCAATTCGAGCCTCATCTTCGACCCGAATTTCGACGCCAAATACGATCGCGCGCTGGCGCTTCTCGGCGTCAACGCGGCCTGGCTATCCTCCGAAGCGGGCCACGCCTGACAGGCCCGGCCAGGGCCTGACCCGCCCCGGAACGACTTCGAACATCCGCGCCCGCTCGCCGAGCTCGGCGAAGACGGCCGGGTCCGCGCCGGTGACGAAGACTTGCGCGCCGACGCGCTCCAGCGACTCGAACAGCGCGGCGCGGCGGCGCGGATCGAAATGCGCGGCGACTTCGTCGAGCAGCGCGAGCGGCGCGAGACCCGACATCTCCGCCACCAGCCGCGCGTGGGCGAGAACCAGACCGACGAGCAGCGCTTTTTGCTCCCCGGTTGAAGATTGCGCCGCCGGCGCTCCCTTGGGGCCGTGAAAGACCAGGAGATCGCCGACGTGCGGACCGATCAGCGTGCGCCCCGCCGCCGCGTCGCGTGAGCGATTGTCTCGCAGCTGCGCGCGATAGCGGTCCTCGGCGGCAAGCGCGGGATTTTCCGCCGCCAGCGCCTCGACCTCGCCCTCGAGCGAAAGATCGGCCCAGGGAAAGGGCGAGGCGTCGTCGCGATCGAGCGCGATCAACGCCTTCAGGCGGTTTACGCATTCGATTCGCGCCGCGGCGACGGCGACGCCGAGTTCGGCCGCTTCGCGTTCGATCGCGTCGAGCCAGGAGGCGTTGCGCGCGCCCTCTTCGAGCAATCGGTTGCGCCCGCGCAGCGCGCGCTCGAACTGACTGACGCGCGCGCCGTGATTGGGATCGAGCGCGAGGACCAGCCGGTCGAGGAAGCGGCGCCGTTCGCTTGCCGGCCCCGCGAACAAACTGTCCATCGCCGGCGTCAGCCAGACGAGGCGCACATGATCGGCGAAGGCGCGCGCCGAGGCGACGGGCGCGCGATCGATGCGGTTGAGGCGCTCGGGCGCGCCATCCCCGGCGCCCGGCTCGAGCCCCACGCCGAGCTGCCGCGTGACGCCGTCGTCCTCGACCTCGACCGAAATCGCGAAGCCGCCCGGCCCGCCGACGCGCGCGCAAGCCGCGAGGTCGGCGCGCCTGAGGCCGCGCCCCGGCGCGAACAGCGACAGGGCTTCGAGGAGGTTGGTCTTTCCCGCTCCGTTTTCGCCGCAAAACACGATCAGCGCGCCCTCGAGCGCGAGATCGAGGCTCGCGTAGGAGCGGAAGTCCCTGAGCATCAGTCGGCGCACCATGGGGCGCCGGCGCGCGCGGGGAAAATCGGGCGAGCTCGACATGGGCGCGGGAGACATGGGCGTGGGAGACATGGGCGTGGGATGTGCCACGTCCGGCGTCGGCGCGAAAGGGCGGGCGCTTGGCTAGGCGCGGCTTGTCGGCGCCCGCGTCCTGTCGCATGCTGCGGCGGAGGTAGACGGGACCTAGGCGAAGGGAAGGCGAAAATCGTGACGGCATTCGAAGTCTTGATGCCCGTGGAGGGCATGGCGGAAATCAGCGAGGCGATCGAAAAGCGCGTCACGCTGCATCGGTTGTGGCGCGCGCAGAATCGCGAGGCGACGCTCGCGGCGATCGCGCCGCGCATCCGCGCCATCGTGGCGACCTCGCACGCGGCGGCCGTCGACGCGGCGCTGATGCGCCGCCTGCCGAATTTGGAGATCGTCGTGAGTTTCGGCGTCGGCTACGACCATATCGACGCCGCCTGGGCGGGCGCGCACGGAATCATCGTCACCAACACGCCCGGCGTGCTCGACGAGGACGTCGCCGACATCGGGATGGCGCTGACGCTCGCCGCGGTGCGGCGCTTGCCGCAGGCCGAGCGTTATCTTCGCGAGGGGCGCTGGCCGAGCGCGCCCTTCCCGCTCACCGCTTCGCTGCGCGGCCGCACGATGGGGATTCTGGGGTTAGGGCGCATCGGCAAGCAAATCGCCAAGCGCGCTGAGGCTTTCGGGCTCAAGGTCGTCTATCACGGCCGCAACCCCCAGGACGAGGCGCCCTATCTCTATTATCCCTCGCTTCTCGGCATGGCCAAGGCCTGCGACATCTTGATGATCGCCGCGCCGGGCGGCACGGCGACGCGCCATATCGTCGACAGCGACGTGATGGCCGCGCTCGGCCCCGACGGCGTGCTCGTCAATATCTCGCGCGGCTCGCTCGTCGACGAGGCCGCGCTGATCGAAGCCTTGCGGCAGCGCAGTATTCTCGCGGCCGGGCTCGACGTCTACGAGAACGAACCCAACGTGCCGCCGGCGCTGCTCGAACTCGACAATGTCGTCGCGCTCCCCCATGTCGGCTCCGCTTCGCGCCACACGCGCCGCGCCATGGCCGATCTCGTCGTCGCCAACCTGTTTTCCTGGATCGACGGCAAGGGACCGCTGACGGCGGCCCCCGAGACGCCCTGGCGGGGGTGAACGCGGCGCGGCCGGCCTCTACCAGCGGTGGCCCCATCCATAGCCGTAATAGAAAGGCCGGCCCCAGCCCCACCAGGGGGCGACGACGACCGCGGGCCCGTAATAACCCGGGCCGTAGTAACCCGGCGGCGGCCCGGCCTCGTAGGGCGCGGCCGTGACCGCGTCGGCGCGGACGTAGCCGAACAAATCGCGCCAGGAGACGTAGCACCAGTCGCGCGAGCAATGCGACAAATCGATCTGCGCGTTGGCGGGGATGTTCTGCACGACGCGCGCCTTCGGGCTCGCCGCCGCGCGCATGACGACCGGCGCGGTCGTTCGGGCGGGGTCGGCGAAGACGGGGGTGACGAGGCCCAGGCACAGGCCAAAGGTGACAATAAGACGTCGCATGATCGTTTCTCGCAGGTAGGATCGGCGCCCGAGGCCGACCGACGATCGAGCAATGCGATCGCGGGCCGACGAAAGCCAGCTCAGAACTCCGCGATGAAAGAAAATATCCGGTGGGAAAATCGCTGTCCAGATTTACGGCGCGCCGCCTCGCCGCAGCGCGTCGCGGTTCGGCCTTCGCGCTCCCGGCCCTCCCGCGCTCGCGCCGATCGGCTGGAATTCCCCGCTCAATGCGTTACGTGCGCGGCTTGGATCGCCTCAAGGCGCAGGTCGGCGGAGTGGGCTGAAAACAACACGACTTCTTCTTCGTCGCGCGCCGTGAACGCCAGCGCGACGCGCTTCTTCATGACGCGCAGCGAAACGATCGTCGGTTCGGAATAGCTGATGTTGCGACGCCCCAGCGCGTAGCGGTGCGCGACGTCCCGGGACAGCGTGAAGGAGCCGGCCGCCGCCAATTCCACGCCATTCTGCCCGCGATAGGCGGTGAAGTCGTCCGGCAGCTCGTCGTAGAAGGCGCGATCCTCGGGCGCGAGAATGTCCGGCGTCCAATAGGATTTGTAGCGCGAGAACAATCGGGCCCATCGCGTGCGCTCGATCGGATTGAAGCCCGGCCATTCCCTGGCGACGACATTCCAGAATTGTTCGCCGATCGCGGCCGAGCGGCGGCGCATGAAGAAATAATCCAGCACCGCGCTGGGCCGCTGCGCCGCCTCGCGATAGACGGGCGGCTGTTCCGGCGAAAAAGAATCAGAGGAGGAAATGGCGGTCAACTCGTGCCTCGCGGTTAAGACTGGGAGCCGAATCTGCTGCCTCAGGGTTGCTCGGGGCTGGAAGGAGAGGCGGGGCGGCATGCGACAAAATAGACCAGGCCGGCGGCGGTTTTCTTCCTTGACACAATCGGCGCCGGGCCTCGGCGAGCGCAAGTTGCGAACAGCGCGATCGTCATGTATGGACGGCCCCCTCGTTGCAAGGCATTTTTCAGCGGCTTCGGCTTGAAGTCTGGAGCGGTCATGTATTCGGCCTTTTGACGCGGTTCATGACCGCTGGCCCCGATGGGTTTCGCGGATTGGGCTCCCTGCATTGCGGCGCGCTTTTGAGGCGCGATGACGGTTCGGAGTGTCCCAACCCAGGTCCTGACCTTTTTGCCGTCGCTACCGTTTGCTCCTTGCTTCGTCTCCGACCCTGCGTCGCCGCCTGGCCGGAAAGGGGTTGTCTGGCCTTGGCTCTACATTTTTCTCACGCCGCCTTGGCTTGCGCCGCGGGCCGCCGATAGGCCTCGCCCGAAGTCAAAACAGCCCAGGCGATCCGGGCGGTTTTGGCCGCCTGCGCCAGCACGGCGACCTTGACCGGGCGACGGGCGAGGATGGCGCGCTGCCACTCGGTGGCGCGGCCCGTGTTGGCGCGCGCGCCGCGCATGATCGTGCTGGCGCCCAACGCCAGCAGCGAGCGCAGCCGCCGCTCCCCTTGCCGGGTGATGCCGAGCTTTGTCGTCTTACCCCCGCTCGAACTCTCGCGCGGCGTCAGTCCCGCCCAGGCGGCGAAATCGCGCGCCGAATCGAAACGCTTTCCGTCGCCGATCGCCGCGACAATGGCGTGCGCCGTGATGGCGCCGACGCCGGGGATCGCGCATAGACGCCGCATGTCCGGGTTCTCCTTGGCCGCCGCCAGTATCCGCGCCTCGAGCTCGTCGATATCCCCGGCCAGACTATCGATCTGCCGGCCCAGCGCTTCCAGCGTCGCCCTCAGCGGCGCCGGCACGCGCGCATCGCCTACCCGAACCAACTCTCGCAACTCGGCAAAGCCCAACCGGCCTTGCGCCGCGATAATCCCCATCTCGGCGAGCAAACCGCGTAAGCAGTTGGAAAGCTGAGTCCGCTGCTTGATCAAAAGCTCGCGTCCGCGCTCGACCGCCCGCATCGCCTGTTGCTCGACGCTCTTGATTGCCACGTAACGCATGTCCGCGCGACCCATCGCCGCGCAAATCGCCGCCGCATCGCGGGCGTCGGTTTTATTGCGCCGAACAAAGGGCTTCACATAGGCCGCCGGAATTAAGCGAACCTCATGCCCGAGCGCGCGCAAGGCGCGGCCCCAATAATGCGCCGAGCCGCAAGCCTCCAACCCAACCGTGCAGCGCGGCTGCTTGCTGAAGAACGCTTCGAGCTGCGCGCGACGAAGCTTTTTCTGAAAGACGATCTCGCCCTTGGCGCCTTCGCCGTGGACTTGAAAAACCGACTTGGCCAAATCGAGACCGATCGTGATAGCGTTCATCTGGGCGGCTCCTATCGCTGGTTGGCGAATCGCAACAACGACCAGCTTGGCACGTCGATGCCGTCAGGGGCCGTCCACCCAGCATTGCGAGCGCAGCGTGACGGATGCTTCCCATTGGGAAACGACCCATGGCGCGGCCGCCGCGTGGATGGCCTCGTCGCTTGGCGCGCGCTGGCGTGCGGATATCACGCGGCGTCGGCGGGGAAAGACCAAGCTTCGCCGCCGCAGACCGCGCAGGCGCAACCGTCGATGGAGGGCGATTCGAACTGAGATCCTCCGGCGCCGGGGCGTCGCGGCCTGGCTCACGCGGCGCCCGCCGCGAGGTCAGCGTCGTCGGCCGAAATGGCGGCGCGGTTCGAGCGAGTTGATTTTGCGACGAAAATCGGCGTCGAGGCGATTTGATGCGAAAAGCCCTTGGTGCCCCTGGCCGGAATCGAACCAGCACTCCTTGCGGAACTCGATTTTGAGTCGAGCGCGTCTACCAGTTCCGCCACAGGGGCCCGCGCCAAGCGGTCGCCGGGCGATATAGAACGCGGGCGGGCGCGCGGTCAACGGCCGGGGCGGTCGCCACCGGCTCGAATTCAGGAAATGCTCATGAACGCGCGCTATGCCGGCGCGATGGACTCCGCGGCCGCAGGCGGCTATGCGTCGGCGCGGAGACGGTTTTCAGGTCGGCATGTTCAAGAGCCTCTACAACAAGATCATCGCGCTCTCCCAGAGCGCCCACGCGCCTTACGCGCTCGCCGCGATCGCTTTCGCCGAGAGTTCGTTCTTTCCCATTCCGCCCGACGTGATCCTGGCGCCGATGTCGCTCGCCAAGCCGCGGCTTGCCTGGCGCTATGCGCTAATCGCCACGATCGCCTCGGTGCTGGGCGGCGTCGTCGGCTACGGCATCGGCGCGCTGTTGTTCGACACGCTCGGCCAATGGCTGATCCACATCTACGGCTACGCCGACAAGATGGCCGCGCTGAAGGAGACGTACGCGCAATGGGGCGCGCTGGTGATTCTCGTCAAGGGCCTGACCCCGATCCCCTATAAGCTCGTTACTATCGTCAGCGGTCTGCTCGGCTATAATTTCGCGCTGTTCGTGGCGCTGTCGGTGGTGACGCGCGGCGCGCGGTTTTTTCTGCTCGCGGGCGCGCTCAATCATTTCGGCGATCCCCTGCGCCTCGCGCTCGAACGTCATTTCGCCGTTTTCCTCGGGATTATCGCGGCCACGATCGTGGCGGGCTTCGTCATCGCGGCGCGGATGTTCTGATGTCTCTTCTTGCGGCTCGCCTTCCCAGAGAGGCGACGAACAACGCGCTGGCGATCGGCGGGCTCGCCTTCGCGACGATCGCCGGGGCCTGGGTGTTTCAGGCGCTCGGCTTCGCCCCTTGCGATCTTTGTCTGGAGCAGCGTTACGCCTATTACGCGGGCGTTCCCGTCGCCGCGATCGCTTTCGCCTTGGCGGCCTCGGGATCGAACCGGGCCCTGACGCGCGCGCTGTTTTGGCTGCTGGCGCTGATCTTCGCCGCCAACGTCGTTCTGGCGGTCTATCATTCCGGCGTCGAAGCTCGCTGGTGGAAGGGCCCGACCGCCTGCACCGGCTCGATCGCCGGCGCCAAGGCCGCCGGCAGCCTTCTCGATCAGCTCGCTTCGGTCAAGGTCGTGAACTGCGACGTCGTGCAGCTCAGGGTTCTCGGCTTTTCGCTCGCCAACTGGAACGTGCTGATCTCGGGCGCCCTCGCCATGCTCGCGGCGCGCGCGGGGCTGGCGCGCGGCTGAAGGCCGCGCGAGGCTCCTACAGCGGCGCCTTGCCCAGCGGCAGGCCGTTGACTTTCATCATCCCGTCCGCGCCGAGCTCTCCGACCCAGGTCAGCGCGCCGTCGCCGTCGGTCTTGGCCAGGCCCTTGGCCATCGCCAGGACGGGGACCAGCTTCTTCTCCGTCTCCGGGCCGAGGCCCTTCAGCGCGGCCTGCGTCTTTTCGAAATTGCGCATGTGCACGGTGAACGTCCCCGAGGGCTTGGCGCCCTGCCGATAGCGAACATGGCCTTCGAACGCGATGTCGAGCTGCGGGGCGACGACATGCGAAGGCGAGATGTCGATGACCGCGGGCCCCGCGCCGGTCAGCTTCGCCCAGACCTTCGCGTTGTCTTCCTCGGAGATCGGCGGCGCGTCGCCGGCCAAATGCATGTCGGCGATCGCTTCCGCGCCCGCGGCCGTCAGATCGAAGCCGCTGACTTTGAAGCCGACGTCGAACGACGTCGGAACGAGATCGTGGAACATCGCAGGGACGAGGCCGGGCGGCAGCGTGAGGCCGCTCGCGGAGAAGCGCTCCCCGAATCGGCTGGCGGACCCGGCGGCCGCGCCGCCGATGCCCGCCTTGACGCCGTCGAAGGCGACGGGGCCTTGCGGCGTTTGCACGGTGAGCTTCTGCATTGCGAAATTTTCGTCGAGCGAGAGCGGGCTGGCGAGCGCCGCCGTCAGCAGCGTCTTGAGCTGCGCCTCGTTGGCGGCGAGTTCCGGACGCGAGGGATGGGCGACCAGGAACGCCCAGAGATCGAGCAGCGGTCGCGGCTTCACCCCGTCCAACTTGAACTCCACGGCCGCGCCATCGGCCTGGGCGGCGATGGCGACGGGCTTGGCGTTGGGGTCCGCGCCCGGATTGGCGGCCTTTGGATCGAGCGCCATCGTGAACCCGAAGGCGCCGACGCTCTCTTGCACATCGGTGGAGAGCGCGCCGTCGGCAGACGCCTTGCTTGTCGTCGTGGCCTGCAACGGGCCGAAATCCACCGTTTGTTCGACGCCCGGCCCGTGCGTGCGCACGCTGACTTTATCGCCGCCACCTTGGCCGCTTCGGACCCAGGAAATCGCGGGATCGATCACTAGGACGTTCTTGAAGCCTGTGATGGCGATGGTCGAATCGACGGCCAGGTCCCCTCGTTTCGAATGGGCGACGAGGGTGGGGAAATCGCTCTGCTCGATGCGCCAGGCGCCGTCGTCCTGCTCGATCGCTTTGAACTTCAGGACCGCCGCGTCGTAGCTGACGCCCGCGCTTTTGAGCGGCGCGGCAAGAGCGCCGATATCGACGGCAACGAGATAGTCCGCGCTCTCGGGCGTAACGACGATCGAAGAGGTCGCGCCGGCGGCCGGTTTGCCGGCAAAGGTTTCGAGGAAAGCGCTCACTTTCTTCGCGCCTTCGGGCGTGGCCGGCAGATCCTTGGCCGAGGCGCCGACGCTCAGCGCGCTGAGCGCGGCGGTCGCCAGCAACAAGGCGCGCCGGGGAAAGCGAATTTGGCGAGACCGCATGTGGATTCCCTTCGGCTCGAAAAGAAACAGGGCGCGCGTTCGGAGCTCGGCGCGCGCCGATACTAGAGGAATTCCCGCCCGCCGTCGCGGCTCCTTCGTCGCGATGCGTTTGGAATCGTCCGACTTACGTTACGGTCCGGCGAACGCGCGCTTCAAAGCCCGTCTCGAAAGACGGGCGTCTTTCGACGCCCTCAAAGCCCGTCGAAGGACGGGCGTCTTTCGACGCCTTATGGCGCAGGCAGCGCCGGCGCCGCTCGCTTGCCCGGAATTTGCGCGAGCGCCACGCCGGCTTTGACCGCCGCCTGCACTTTCTCGAATGCGCGCACCTCGATCTGGCGCACCCGCTCGCGCGAAACGCCGAACTCCGTCGAAAGCTCCTCGAGAGTCACCGGCTCCTCGGCGAGCCGTCGCGCCTCGAATATGCGGCGCTCGCGGGGGTTGAGCACGCGTAGCGCGTTTTTCAGGGCGTCGAGCCGGGAGTTGCTTTCCTCGCGGTCCGCCAGAATGGTCTCCTGGCTGGCGCTTTCGTCGACGAGCCAGTCCTGCCACTCGCCCTCGCCTTCCTCGCGCAGCGGCGCGTTGAGCGAGGCGTCGCCGCTGAGGCGCCGGTTCATGTCGATCACATCCTGCTGGGCGACGCCCAGGCGCTTGGCGATCACGGCGACCTGGTCGGCGCGCAGATCGCCCTCGTCGAGCGCCGAAATGCGGCTCTTGGCCTTGCGCAGATTGAAGAAGAGCTTTTTCTGGCTCGCCGTCGTGCCCATTTTGACGAGCGACCAGGAGCGCAAGATATATTCCTGGATCGAGGCGCGAATCCACCACATCGCGTAGGTTGCGAGCTTGAAGCCCTTGTCTGGCTCGAAGCGCCTGACGGCCTGCATCAGGCCGACATTGCCCTCGGAAATGACTTCGCCGATCGGCAGGCCGTAGCCGCGATAGCCCATGGCGATCTTGGCCACCAGCCGCAAATGGGAGGTGACGAGCTTGTGCGCGGCTTCGCGGTCGCCGTGCTCGCGCCAGCGCTTGGCGAGCATGTATTCCTCCTGCGGCTCCAGCATCGGGAACCGCTTGATCTCCGAGAGATAGCGGGAAAGACCGGATTCTCCGGCAATGATAGGCAGGGCGGCGGCCATCGGATCCTCCTCTCGGAGCGTTGCCGCGAGGCCGCGCTCCGGCGCCCGCTCGAAGCGGCGCCTCGTATAATTAGGTCCACCGACCATGGCCGAAAGAGGGCGAAACGCAAGAGTTCGGTCGACGGCGAGATGACAAATTGTTCATCTCGCGCCCTGGCGCTCAGCCGCCTCGGCGCTCCGCCGCCTCCCGCAACGCGTTGACAAGACGAATAAAATCATCGGGCGGGGAAGAAAAGAAGGACAGCGCCTCGCCGGTGATCGGATGCTCGAAACCCAAAGTGGCGGCGTGCAAGGCTTGGCGTCCGAGGGCCTCCAGGGCGAGACGAGCCCCGGCCGATAACTGGCTCGCCTTGGTCTTGAAGCCGGCGCCGTAGACCGAATCGCCGAGAAGCGGGTGTCCGATATGGGCCAGATGCACGCGGATTTGATGCGTGCGTCCGGTCTCCAGGCGGCAGGCGATCAGGCTCGCCGGCCCGAGCGGCTCCTCGAGCCGCCAATGCGTGACCGCTTCACGCCCGCGAGCGGCGGAGACGACCGCCATTTTTTCGCGTTGGCGGGGATGACGGCCGAGGGGCGCGTCGACGAGGCCGGCTTTCGCCTCGAGCGCGCCCCAGACGAGGGCGCGATATTCGCGCACCAGCGAGCCCGTGCGCCCGTGGTCGGCGAACAAAGCGGCGAGCCCCTGATGCGCGGCGTCGGTCTTGGCGACCACGATCA
The DNA here is from genome assembly GCA_963842835.1 of uncultured Alphaproteobacteria bacterium. GTDB lineage: Bacteria > Pseudomonadota > Alphaproteobacteria > Rhizobiales > Beijerinckiaceae > Roseiarcus. The sequence goes on from CAWJIB010000009.1 coordinate 516,682, forward strand.
GCCCGGACGTGTCTTTGTCGAGGCGATGCACGATGCCCGGCCGCTTCACGCCGCCGACGCCGGAAAGGCTCGCGCCGCAATGCCGGATCAGCGCGTTGACGAGGGTGCCCTGGGAATGCCCGGGCGCGGGATGGACGACGAGGCCGGCGGGCTTGTCGATGACGATGAGGTGCGCGTCCTCGAAGACGATCTCGAGAGGAAGATCCTCGCCCGCAAGCTCCGACTCCTCCGCCGCGGGGGCGACGACGACGATTTTCGCTCCCTCGGTCAATTTGGCCGCGGGATCGCGGGCTTCGACGCCCTCGACCGAGACCATGCCGGCCTCGATGAGCGCCTTGAGGCGCGTGCGCGAAAGCGCCAGCCGCCGCTCGCCCGCCGCGTGGCCCAAAAAGCGATCGAGCCGCTCGCCCGCTTGGCCCGCGCCGACCTCGAAATCGACGATTCCCTCGGCGGCGACGAGCGCGGGCCGCTCGGCGGGCGCCGAATCGAGAAGCGCCGGCTCGAACGGCGCGCCGCCGGACGCCGCGCTTCTCGCGGCGCGGCTCTTGGCCTTGGCGTTCATGAGCGCCCCTGGCCGCGCCGACGCGCGCGCGCGGCCGGCTCGGCGGCGGCCGGGGCGACCAAGGGGCCGAGCGCTTCGACGATCGCGGCCACGCTCGGCCGCTCGCCCGGCCGGTGGGAGTCGAGGGCGCGGCGCATCGCCGCAACATGGGCCGGCTTGGTTCCGCAGCATCCCCCGACGATGCGCGCGCCGGCGTCGACCGCCAGGGCCGCGTAAGCGGCCATCAAATCCGGGCTGCCGGAATAATGAATATGAGCGCCATGCCATTGCGGCACGCCGGCATTGGCCTTGGCGATCAGGTTTTGCTGGGGCCGCGCCGCGCTCATCGCGAGGATCGAAACCAGGAGATCGGAGGCGCCGACCCCGCAATTCGCGCCGAAGGCGAGCGGTTCGGGATCGAACCCGCCGACGAACTCGGCGAACGCGGCCGGAGCGAGGCCCATCATCGTCTTGCCCGCCGTGTCGAAGCTCGCGGTCACGGCATAGGCGGCGCCGGCGCGCCCCGCCGCGCGCGCCGCGGCGCGGATTTCATCGGGGGCGGACATCGTCTCGATCCAGACGACGTCGGCGCCGCCCTCGCGAAGCCCTTCGATCTGTTCGGCGAAGACCTCGACGGCGTCGTCCTGCGTCAACGGGCCGAGCGGCGCCAGAAGGTCGCCGGTCGGCCCGACCGAACCGGCGACGACCACGCGGCGTCCCGCCCGATCGGCGACGGCGCGCGCGTTCTCAGCCGCCAGTCGATTGAGTTCGCGCGTTCGCCGCTCGAGCCCGTGCAACGCCAGGCGCCGGCGGTTGCCGCCGAAACTGTTGGTCAGGATGATGTCCGCGCCCGCCTCGACGAAGCTCTGGTGCAAGGCCCGGATCGCATCAGGACGGGTTTCGTTCCACAATTCCGGATTGTCGCCTGAGGTCAGGCCGGCCTCGAACAAATTCGTCCCCATCGCGCCGTCCGCGAGCAAGGGGCGACCCTCGGCGAGCAGAGTCTGAAGCATGAATTCCTCGTGAAGGGGGGACCGGCGCAGCGAAGGGAAAGCTCGCCGCGCCGGGCAGACTTAGGGGCGGGCAGCCTGGATGACAAGGCGCAGGGTCGGGCCGCGAGGCCGAACTCGGCGCGCCGCCTTGATTTGAGGCCTGTGTTCCGTTATTCCCAGAGGGATCGATCACCGGCCGACGACTTGGCCCCGTATCTCGCGATGCGTGCCGACGAACCTCCCCGCATCGATATCGCGCCGGCGCCGGCGCAGCAACGCGTATCGACACTCTCATATACGGAACTCTCCGATGGCAACGGGTACGGTGAAGTGGTTCAACGCCACCAAGGGATATGGCTTCATTCAGCCTGACGACGGCGGTAAGGATGTGTTCGTCCACATCAGCGCGGTCGAGCGCGCGGGTCTGCGCGAGCTCAACGAAGGCCAGAAGGTCTCCTACGAGATCGTCGCGGACAAGCGCACCGGCAAATCCTCGGCCGGAAATCTCAGCGTCGCTTAACGCCTGCCTCCGTCGGCCGAGCGCATCCGGCGCGAGGCCCCGGCGACAGTTCGGGGCTTTTCGCTATAGTGACGCTCGACCAGAGGCGCTCAAGCGCCTCCTTGGGGAGGGGGAAGAATGTCGAGCGACGCGCGCGCCGGCGAGACTTTTCTCGGGCTGGACGTCGGCACGTCGTCGATCAAGGCTCTGTTGATCGACGGAGATCAACGGATCGTCGCGGACGCTTCGGCTCCTTTGTCGCTGTCGCGACCGCGCCCGCTGTGGAGCGAGCAGAACCCTCAGGACTGGGTCGAAGGGGTCGAGGCCGCCGTCGCCGCGATTCGGCGCCACGCGCCGGCGGCTTTCGCGCGTCTTTGCGCGATCGGTCTTTCCGGGCAAATGCACGGCGCGACGTTTCTCGACGCCGCCGACGCGCCGCTGCGGCCGGCGATCCTGTGGAACGACGGCCGCGCCTTCGCCCAATGCGCCGAACTCGAACGCCGCCTGCCCGATTTTCGCCGGCGCGCCGGCAATATCGCGATGCCCGGCTTCACCGCGCCCAAGGTTCTCTGGGTCGCCGCCCACGAGCCGGAGATCTTCGCTGCGACCGCTCGCGTCCTTCTGCCCAAGGATTTCGTTCGCCTGCGCTTATCGGGCGAAGCGGTCTCGGACATGTCGGACGCCTCGGGCACCCTGTGGCTCGACATCGCGCATCGCCGCTGGGACGAGGAGCTTCTCGCCGCGAGCGGGCTCGGGGGCTCGCAGATGCCGCGCCTCGTCGAGGGCTCGGCGGTTTCGGCCGTTCTTTCGCCCGGCGTCGCGAGCGCCTGGGGCCTTAAGGGACGGCGCATTCCCATCGCAGGCGGCGCCGGCGACAATGCGGCCTCTGCGGTCGGCGTCGGCGCGGTCCAAGCCGGCGCGGGCTTCGTTTCGCTCGGCACGTCGGGAGTGATCTTTTCCGTGACCGATCGTTTCGTCAGCCTGCCTGAGCGCACGCTGCACGCGTTCTGCCACGCGCTGCCGGGCCGCTGGCACGGCATGTCGGTGACGCTGTCGGCGGCTTCCGCGCTCGCCTGGATCGCCGGCGCGCTCGGCCGCGCCGACGACATCGGCGGCTGCGTCGCCGCCGCGGAAGGCTTCGCCGGTTCCCCGGACGCCGTCGCCGCCGCGCCCGTGTTCCTGCCCTATCTCAGCGGCGAGCGGACGCCGCACAATGATGCGGCCGCCACGGGGATGTTCGCGGGGCTACGGGCCGATCACGGCGCGGACGCGCTGGTCTACGCGACGCTCGAGGGCGTCGCCTTCGCCTTCGCCGACGGCGTCGACGTGCTCGCCGAAGCCGGCGCCCGCCCGAGCGCGCCCATGCTGGTGGGCGGAGGCGCGCGTTCCGCTTTCTGGGGCCAGATGATCGCCGACGTCACGGGGCTGACGATCGACCTCGCCGCGGGGGCGGAAACGGGCGCTGCGTTCGGCGCGGCGCGGTTGGCGATGTTGGCGGCGGGGGCCGGCGACGAAGAGGCCGTTTGCCGCCGCCCGCCGATCCAACGGCGGTTCGTCCCGAACCCGGCGAGCGCGGCGATCCACGCCCCGCGCCTGCGGCGTTTTCGCGCGCTCTACGTGGCGGAAAAAGCGGCGCGCCAAGGCGATTCGAGCGGCATGTAATCGCGAGACTTAACTCTTCCTGAAGGCCGACGGCCTAGGCTGGCGCCGAGTCTTCGATCAGCGAGGAGTGCGAGGCATGGCTTTCTTGGCCTGGCTGTGGGCCGGAGTTCTCGACCGTTCGGAACTAACCTTCGGCGCCACGGCCCCTTATGGCGCGCCGGCGCTGTCGGGCGCTCTGCTGTGTTCTATTTTGTACTACGTTTGGCGCCGGCGCGCGCGCGGACGCCCCGCCAGCATGAAAGGCTTCCTGCGCTCGATCTTCGCGGCGCGCATCCTCTGGAATCCCTCCTCGCGCGTCGACATGCGCATGTGGGTCCTCAACGGACTCGTGCTCGCCTCCGGTTACGGCTTCCTCGCGGTCGGCAACGTCTTCTGCAAAGACATGGTCGCCGCCGCCCTGACCGGCGCGTTCGGCGCGCATGAAGCGACGGTTTGGCCGGCGTGGACGGTGTTGTCGATGGCGACGCTGCTCGAACTGCTCGCCTATGAGCTCGCCTATTGGTTCGGTCATTATCTCTTCCATCGGATTCCGGCGCTGTGGGAGTTCCACAAGGTGCACCATTCGGCCGAGGTAATGACGACCTTCACCGAGCTGCGCCAGCACCCGATCGAAATCCTCGCGTTCATGAACCTGATCGCCATCGCCACCGGCACGGTGTTCGGAGTCATGACCCATGTCTTCGGGCCCGGCGTGCAGCCCTTCACCTTGCTCAACGGCAACATCCTGTTGATGACGTTCCTCGTCACCTACGGCCATCTGCGCCACAGCCACATGTGGATCGCCTTCACCGGCCTGCCGGGCAAGATCCTGCAGAGCCCGGCGCATCATCAGATCCATCATTCCGACAACCCCGCGCACTGGGACAAGAATCTCGGCTTCGCGCTGGCTCTGTGGGACTGGGCGTTCGGAACGCTGTACATGCCGCAGCCGGCCCGCGAGAACATCCGTTTCGGCGTCGGCCCGACGGAGGGGGAATTCAGCACCGTGACGCGCAACTATGTCCTGCCCTTCGTCCGCTTCGGCGAGCACGTCGCGAAGGCGGCGCGGCCCCTTGTCCCGCCGCCGGGCGGCGCGATCGGCGCCGATGCCCAGAGGTGGCGCGGCTGACGGCATTTTATTGACGCGCCGGCCGGCGGTCGGCTCTAAGCTCGGATGAAGAATCATCCGGGTTTGGGGTCGACTGATGCCGGCCGAAAGCGCCGCGCGCCGGCGGGGGCTGCTCCTCGTGCTGGGCGCTACAGTTTTGTGGAGCCTAGCCGGGTATTTCGCCCGGCTGATCGGCCATCTCGACGTTTGGACGGTTCTCTGCGGCCGTGCCGGATTCGGCGGCTTGTGCATCGGGCTATGGGCGATCGTCGAGCAGCGGCGCGGCCGCCTGGGGCCGCGATTCGGCTTCGGCCCGTCGTCCGCCCTGATCGTCGCGCTCTCCGCGACCGCCATTTCGTCCTATGTCGCGGCGATCATGACGACGACGGTGGCCGACGTTCTCGTCATCTACGCTACGATGCCTTTCGTCTCCGCCGGCATGGCGCTGGTGATCAACGGCGAGCGCGTTTCCCGCCGCACGCTTGTCGCAGCCGGCGTCGCGATGATCGGCGTCGTCGTCATGGTCGCGAGCGGATTGGGCTCGGGCCGCCTGCTCGGCCAGGCCCTGTCCCTCCTGATGACCGCCACATTCGCGCTGATGACGGTGCTGCAGCGGCGCGATCCCGGCATGTCCATGACGTCGATCAACGCGGCGGCCGCGTTCGTGGCGGCGACCTTCGGCTACAACTTTTCGCCTCATCCCCCGCTCAGCGTCCATGATATCGAAATTCTCTTTGTGTTCGGCCTGACGACGGTTTGCGTCGCCTTCGTCATGTTCATGGAGGGCGCCAAGGCGGTGCCTTCGGCGGAGGCCGGCTTGGTCAGCATGCTCGACGTGGCGCTCGGTCCGCTCTGGGTCTTTCTCGCTTTCGGGGAAAATCCGGGCCCGGCGACGCTGATCGGCGGCGCCTTCGTCATCGCCGCGGTGATCTGGCGCGTGATCCCGGAAATTCGGGGCGCGCCGAGCGGGAAGGACGTGACGAGCGCGTCCTGGCCCCTGTAAGATCGCTTGCAATCAGACTTGGGAGGCAAAATGGCTGGGGACAAATTCGCGCTCGTCACGGGCGCCGGACGGGGAATCGGAAAGTCGGCGGCCCTGGCGCTCGCCAGGGCCGGCTGGCATGTCGCATTGACGGGCCGCAGCATCGAGCCGCTCGCCGCCGTGGCGCGCGAAATCGAGGCGCTGAGACGGCGCGCGTTCGCGCAAGGCTGCGACGTTGGCGACCCGGTCGCCGTCAAAGCGTTGTTCGCCGCCCTCGAGCGGGATTTCGGACGGCTCGATCTCTTGTTCAACAACGCGGGAGCCGGCGCTCCCGCGATTGCGATGGACGAACTGACCTACGAACAATGGAAGGCGGTCGTCGATGTGAACCTGACCGGGGCGTTCCTCTGCGCGCAGGGAGCGATCGCGATGATGAAGCGCCAGAGCCCACGCGGCGGGCGCATCATCAACAACGGCTCGATCTCCGCCCATGCGCCGCGCCCCGACAGCGCGCCCTACACCGCGACCAAGCATGCGATCACCGGCCTGACCAAGTCGATCGCGCTGGACGGGCGCGCCTTCGACATCGCCTGCGGGCAGATCGATATCGGCAACGCGCTGACCGAGATGGCGCAAAAGATGACGCGGGGCGTGCCGCAGGCCGACGGCCGCATCGCGATCGAGCCGACGATCGACGTGAGCGAAGTCGGCGACGCGATCGTTCACATGGCGAGCCTGCCGCTCTCCTCGAACATCCTGTCGATGACGTTGATGGCGACCAAGATGCCCTTCGTCGGACGGGGATGAATTGCGTCGGCGCCGTTCAGTTCGGCGCGGCGATCAGCGGCTCGAGCGGCCGGGCGATGGCGCCGTGCGCGAGGTCACGGTCGAACAGGGCGAGGCCCGCCTCCTCGTTGCCATTGGGGTGGACGAGGACGATCGATCCTTCGCCCGGCCGCTGACCCTGCGCGAGCCAGGCGTCGGCGCCGAGCGAAATCAGGTGATGGCGCCGCACCGCCTGCATCAGCGGTGCGCTGGAGATCATTCCGGGAAAACGGAAAAAGAGCGACGGCGTCTGACCGTTGGCGATCAGCAGGCGCTCGGTGTCGAGAATTTCCGCGTCGGCGTCGACGCCTTTGGTCAGCAGGAAATTGCGATCGTCGGGCACGCCGCGCCGATAGGGGTGGCGATAGGTGTGATCGACCCAGAGGATGTCGAGCGCCCCGGCCGCTTGCCTGTCGAGCAGCCAGCGGTAATCCGCGAAGTGATGGAGCAGCCAGAGGCCGGAGATCGACAGCGCCACCGGCGTATGCGGCCCCTCAATCGCGAGCTTGTCGAAGAACGGCCGGTCGAGCGGGCGGCGGCTGGGGCAGAGGTCGCCGGTGACGAAGGCTCCCGCGGCGGCGCCGTGCGCGAGGCCGGCGTTCTGCAGAAAGCCGCGGTGGACGAGGCCCGGCGCTTCGGCCGATTGCGCGACGGCGCGCATCATGCGCGTCCCGGCGAGCGCATCTTCGCTTGCGTCCCTGCAGGTCCAGCACGCGGCGCGCTCCAGGCGCGTCGACAGTTTCTCTGGGTCGGCGATGAGCAGGATCGGCGTTCCGGCGACGATCATCGTGCGGATCGCGACGCCCCCGCGGCCGTCGGCGGCGCGGCACGTGCGCAGCACCGCTTGGTAGTCCGCAACGGCGTCCTTGCTCATGAGTCGCTGCGGCGGCGCAGGCGCATAAAGACACTGCGACGACTGCCCGCCTTCCGCGGCGCGCGCGCCGGCGCCCGCTGCGATGGCCAGGACGGCGAAGACAAAAAGGCGCGAGAGGCGCGGCGACAAGGAAGGAGTCTCCGGTTCGAAAAGCGCGCGAGCGGCCGAGCGGCGCGCCGCGGCGCATTGACCGCGCTTTTGTGTCCGATTTGCGGCCCGGCGGCGTCGCCATCCGATCCTCGCCGGACCTGGGACGCCCGACGCCCGCGCTTGCCGCTCCGCTGGAGAAGATCGCTGCGGCGAGCGGACCCCTGCGGGAGGACGGTATTCCCCCTCCCTTGATTAGTTGAGTCAATCTGTCTATGGGCTAGGCCGACCGGTCCTCCCGAGACGTTTTCCCTATGCCCAATGCGTTGCCCCTGCACCTTAGGCGCCTTGAAGCGGAAGCAATTCACATAATGCGTGAGGTTGTATCCGAATTTACCAATTCAGTTATGCTATATTCCATCGGCAAGGACTCCAGCGCGATGTTGCATGTCGCGATGAAGGCGTTCTATCCGGCGCCGCCGCCCTTTCCGCTGCTGCATGTCGACACGACCTGGAAGTTTCGCGAGATGATTGCCTTCCGCGACGAGACGGCGCGGCGGCTGGGGCTCGATTTGCGCGTCCATGTCAACGAGGAGGGCCTCGCGCGCGGCGTCTCCCCCGTCGCCTCGGGCAGCCAGGTCCATACTCAGGTGATGAAGACCGAGGCGCTGCGCCAGGCTCTCGACCAAGGCCGCTTCGACGCGGCTTTCGGCGGCGCGCGGCGCGACGAGGAAAAGAGCCGCGCCAAGGAGCGCGTCTTCTCGCATCGCTCGGCCGCGCACGGCTGGGATCCGCGCAACCAGCGGCCCGAACTCTGGCGCCTCTACAACACGCGCATCCGCGAAGGCGAGTCCATGCGCGTCTTCCCCCTGTCGAACTGGACCGAACTCGACGTCTGGGAATATATACGCGCCGAAGGCGTCCCCGTCGTTCCCCTCTATTTCGCCAGGGAACGCCCCGTCGTGGAGCGCGAGGGAACGCTCATCATGGTCGACGACGATCGTCTGCCGCTACGCCCGGGCGAGGCGCCGCAAATGCGCCGCGTGCGCTTCCGCACCTTGGGCTGCTATCCCTTGAGCGGCGCGATCGAATCGGACGCCGATACGCTCGACGCGATCATTGCGGAAATGCGCGCCGCGACGACCTCCGAGCGTCAGGGCCGGCTGATCGATTCCGACGAGTCGGCCTCGATGGAAAAGAAGAAGCGCGAAGGATACTTCTGAAATGAACGCTTCGTTGCGAGAAGGCGCTCCGCCCGCGCTCCGCCTGTTGACCTGCGGCTCCGTGGACGACGGCAAATCGACGCTGATCGGTCGCTTGCTCTACGAGCAGAAGTTGATTTTCGACGATCAGCTCGCGGCGCTCGAGCGCGACTCGAAAAAGCACGGCACGGTCGGGGCGGACATCGATTTCGCGTTGCTCGTCGACGGCCTCGAGGCCGAGCGCGAACAGGGCATCACTATCGACGTCGCCTACCGATATTTCGCCACGCCCAAGCGCTCGTTCATCGTCGCCGACACGCCCGGGCACGAGCAATACACCCGCAACATGGCCACCGGCGCCTCGAACGCCGATCTGGCGATCCTGCTGGTCGACGCCCGCAAGGGCCTACTGAGCCAGACCCACCGGCATGCGGTCATCGCCTCGCTGCTCGGCATCCGTCACGTCGTGCTGGCGGTCAACAAGATCGACCTCGTCGACTACGACGAAGCGACCTTCCGGCGCATCGTCGCGGCGTTCGAAGACTTCGCCAAATCGCTCGGCTTCCGCTCGATCGTCGCCATTCCGATCTCGGCCCGCATCGGCGACAACGTATCCTCGTCGAGCCCGCGCACGCCCTGGTACGACGGGCCGACTCTCATCGATCATCTCGAGCGCGTCGAGGTCGAGGAAGACCGCCGGCAAGCGCCCTTCCGCCTGCCGGTGCAATGGGTCAACCGGCCGCATCTCGACTTTCGCGGTTTCGCCGGAACGATTTCCAGCGGCGTCATCCGGCGCGGCGACGCGATCGTCGTCGCGTCGTCGGGCCGGCAGAGCGCGGTCACGAAAATTCTGACCGCCGGCCGCGAGGCGGACGAAGCGGGGGCGGGCGAAGCGGTGACGCTGACGCTCGCCGACGAAATCGACATCGCGCGCGGCGACGTGCTCGCGCGCCCCGACAGCCGCCCCGAGGTCGCCGACCAGTTCACCGCGCATCTCATCTGGATGAGCCAGGAGCCGCTGTTGCCCGGCCGTTCCTATCTCCTGAAGATCGGCGCGCGCACGACGCCGGCCTCGGTGACCGAACTCAAGCATCGCATCGACGTCGACAACCTCGACAAGCTCGCGGCCAAGACGCTGGCGCTCAACGAAGTCGGCCTCGCCAATATCGCGACGACCATGCCGGTCGCCTACGACGCCTATGCCGACAATCGCGAAACCGGCGCCTTCATTCTCGTCGACCGCGTGACCAATGAAACCGCCGCGGCGGGCATGATCGCGCACGGGCTGCGCCGGGCCACCAACATTCACCGCCAGGGCCTGACGGTGACGCGCGAGGCCCATGCCGCGCTCAAGCATCAGCGTCCGGCGGTCCTCTGGTTCACCGGCCTTTCCGGCGCCGGCAAATCGACCATCGCCAACCTCGTCGAGAGCGCGCTCCTCACGCGCGGCGTGCACACCGTCCTGCTCGACGGCGACAACGTCCGCCATGGCCTCAACAAGGATCTCGGCTTCACCGCCGCCGATCGCGTCGAGAACATCCGCCGTATCGCGGAAGTTGCGCGCCTGATGACCGACGCCGGGCTGATCGTCCTCACCTCGTTCATCTCGCCGTTCCGCGCGGAGCGCCAGCTCGCGCGCGAAGTCGCAGCGGCGGACGAATTCATCGAAATCTACGTCGAGGCGCCGCTGGAGACCGTGATCGCGCGCGACCCCAAAGGCCTCTACAAGCGCGCGCTGGCCGGACAGATCAAGAATTTTACCGGCATCGATCAGCCCTACGAAGAGCCGGAGGCGGCCGAACTGGTGCTCCACACCGGCAATTCGACGCCCGAGGCGCTCGCCGAGCGCGTTATCGCCGAACTGGCGGCGCGGGGCCACATCGCGCGGCTATAGGCCGCCCGGCGTGGGCGTTGCGCCGAGTCCAAAACGCGCTTCGATGGCCTACGCCAGGCGGGAGGCGGCGGCCCTGGCGATGATGGCCGAGATCGCGCTGAGGCCGCAGCGCCGCCATCGCTGTCCCCACATCTTCTCCGGGGGCCAGCGCCAGCCCATCGCCATCGCGCGCGCTGGCGCTGCGGCCGAAAATTCTGGCGCTCGAGGTCTCCATCCGCACGCAGGCGCTCAATCTGCTCGCCCAGTTGCAGGAAGACTTCACACTGGCCTATGTTTTCGTTTCGCACGACCTTCCCGTCGTGCGCCACATCGCTGACGAGGTCATGGTGATCTATCTCGGTCACGCCGTCGAAATGGGCTCGCGCGATGCGATTTTTTCGCGCCCGCAGCACCCCTATACGCGCGCCCTTCCGTCGGCGGCGCCGATCGCCGACCCCGCCGCCAAGCGCGAACGGATGATCTTGAAGGGCGAGCCGCCTTCGCCGATCGCGCGGCCGCCGGGCTGTCGCCGCCAAAGGCCGCAGCTCGAGGCCAAACAGGGGCGCGACGCCGGCTGCTGGGCGGCGACGCCATGAATGCGAGCGAAACCTACGATTACATCGTCGTCGGCGCGGGCTCGGCGGGCTGCGTTCTCGCCAATCGGCTATCGGCCGATCCACGCAATCGCGTCCTGCTCGTCGAGGCGGGCGGGCGCGACAATTGGATTTGGTTGCATATCCCCGTCGGCTACCTCTACGCCATCGGCGACCCGCGCGCCGACTGGTGCTTCAAGACGGCGAGCGAGCCCGGCCTCAACGGCCGCTCGATCGCCTATCCCCGCGGCCGCGTGATCGGCGGCTCGTCGGCGATCAACGGCATGATCTACATGCGCGGCCAAGCCGCCGATTACGACGGCTGGCGCCAGCTCGGCCTCGAGGGCTGGGGCTGGGACGACGTGCTGCCGTTCTTCAAGCGCCACGAGGACCATCACGCCGGCGCGAACGCGCTGCACGGCGCCGGCGGGGAATGGCGCGTCGAACGCCAGCGCCTGGCTTGGCCGATCCTCGACGCGGCGCGCGACGCGGCGGCCGAAATCGGCATTCCCAAAGTCGACGATTTCAATCGCGGCGACAACGAAGGCTCGGGATATTTCGAGGTCAATCAGCGCCGCGGCCGGCGCTGGAGCGCGGCGCGCGGCTTCCTCAAGCCGATTCTCAAGCGGCCCAACCTGCGGCTCGTCATGGGCGCGCAAGCCGAGCGGCTGATCTTCGAGGGGCGCCGCGCCGTCGGCCTCAGCTACAGCCAAGGCGGGCGAAGGCTCGAGGCGCGCGCCCGCGGCGAGATCGTCCTGGCCGCCGGCGCGATCGGCACGCCGCAGCTCCTGGAGCTGTCGGGCGTCGGCCGCCCGGACGTCGTCGCCGGCCTCGGCCGGGAGGTTGTGCACGCGCTGCCCGGCGTGGGCGAGAATTTGCAGGACCATCTGCAATTGCGCACGATCTTTCGCGTCTCGGGCGCGCGCACGTTGAACGTCGACTCCCATTCGCTCGTCGCAAAGGCCCGCATGGCGCTCGACTACGCCTTGCGGCGGCGCGGTCCGATGACGATGGCGCCCTCGCAGCTCGGGCTGTTCGCCAAGACCTCGCCGGACTTCGCGACCGCCAACGTGGAATTCCATGTTCAGCCGCTTTCGCTCGATCGTTTCGGCGAGCCCTTGCACGATTTTCCCGCCATAACCATCAGCGTGTGCAACTTGCGGCCGACAAGTTGTGGGTCGTGCCACGCGGCGAGCCCCGACGCGAGCGCCGCGCCGATCATCAAGCCTAATTATCTCACGTCGGATCAAGACGTTCGCATCGCCGTGGACTCAATTCGGCTGGCGCGTCGCCTCGCCGCGGCGCCGGCCTTGGCGCGCTACCGGCCGGAGGAATTGCGACCGGGAGTTGCGGCGCAAAGCAACTCGGATCTCGCGGCGGCGGCGGGCGAGATCGGCACGACGATCTTCCATCCCGTCGGCACGGCGAAAATGGGTCGCGACGGCGACGCTGGCGCGGTGACCGACGCGCGGCTGCGCGTGCGCGGGCTGGACGGGTTGCGCGTCGCCGACGCCTCCGTGATGCCGCGCATCACGTCGGGCAACACCAATTCGCCGACGATGATGATCGCCGAAAAGGCCGCGGCGATGATTCTCGCCGACGCCGGGGGGCGATGAAATGCGCGACGGCGCGCCGCCGGCGCTCGTCGACGGCCGCCAGTCCGAGACGGCCTTGGGGATCGCGCGCGGCGTGCGTCGGCTGCTCCGCGCGCGGGGCTTCTCGACGGTCACGGAACTGCCGCTCCTCGACGGCCGGCGCGCCGACGTGGTCGCGCTCAACGGCGAGGGCGCGCTGCTGATCGTCGAGATCAAGTCGTCGGTGGCCGATTTTCGCGCCGACCACAAGTGGCGCGATTACGCCGCCCATTGCGACCGGCTCTATTTCGCCATTTGCGCTGAAATTCCCGTCGAGATCATGCCCGAGGAGGCCGGCCTCATCGTCGCCGACCCCTACGGCGCGGAAATCCTGCGCGAGGCGAGGCCGCGCGTCATCGCCCCCGCGACCCGCCGGGCCGTGCTGTTGCGCTTCGCGCAAGCCGCCGCCGACCGGCTGCACCGCCTCGCCGATCCCGGCGGGGTCGCGGAGTTTTAGAGCGCTGTCTCGAGATCGAGGCGGCGCGGTTCCTGAAGGCGGGACTAAAGTGGGCAGGCGTGACCTATGAGGAACTGGCGAAGCGGCTCAAAGAGCGCGGGCTTGAGGAAACGCGGGATTCGATCGCGTCTAAATTGAAACATGGCAGGCTTGCCGAAACGTTTTTTCTCGGATGCCTTGCAGCTCTTGAAAGGGACGGCGCAAGACTCACTGACATTTAGTCCGTGGGGATAATTATGGCAGGTTCACAGCAGGGCCGCTCCGGCGGTCGCAATGATGTTCGCAACAAGCAAGGAAGCCAGAAACAACAATTCGCTGCCTCCGCGCAAGGCGCCGGACCAGAGGCCCCACGGCTCAAATGCCGAAAGCCACGAACCAAAGCCCAGAAGCGACGAAAACACGATGGCTATATGGACTGTTGTCTTAGGCCTGTCCACAGTAGTCCTGTCTATCGCCACTGCGATAAGTGCTTACTTCCTGCATTCGACCGATACAACGATCTCGCGACAACTTGACGCTAATCGAATACAACTCCGCGCTTATATTGGCATTGACCAAATACAGACGGCAGGAGTCCCCAGTTCCGATGTCGGCAATACGCCACCGGCAGAACAAAGCAAAGGTGTCAATCTGATTACAGTAATCAAGAATTTTGGTCCGACTCCGGCGTTGGATGCATCTCCCTGGGTTTCCATAAATTGGTATCCTAACGTAATAGAGCCAGATGTTTCCAAGAGTGATGGAAATCTTTCAAGCAGGTTCGTGGCAACTATTGCTCCAGGACAAAATGCTACAGTTGGCGCAGTCTTCGTCTCGGACGAGGACATGAAAAAGCCTGTCATCGGGAATGGACGAATATTTATGTCGAGTAATATTGATTAGAGAGACGCGTTGCCGGACACACCAATCCGTGCTTTTCATTTCTGTAATCTCGTCGTCGGCAGCGGTCAAATCACGGTCAACGCTTCCGTACCATTGGTAATTGCGAGCTACAAACCGGAATGCAATTACAGCAAGTGACATTAGGAGCGCGCCCCGCGCCGCCGCGATCAATTAGCGACCTGCGGCGGCGATTGTGGGGAGCGATGGGCGAACCCACTTGTGGCAAGTGCGCCAAGATACCGCTTTAAGGCGTCGCCGCGCGCAACTCGGCATGATTGCAAAATACCGGCTTGCCCCGGCATTCCATTTGAGGAAAACTCATGTCCCGACGCCGATCGCCGGAGGGCGGGCGTCGATCACCGGGAGGAACGGGCAATGCGGAAATTGGCTATGGTGTGCGGCATGCTCATCGCCGGCGCGGCGAGCGCCGGCGCGGCTCAACTGTCGATCACCAGTACGGACATCAAGCCGGGCGCGCGAATCGCCGACGAGCAGGTCGCCAACGGCTTCGGCTGCTCCGGCAAGAACATCTCGCCGGCGCTGAGCTGGTCGGGCGCGCCCAAGGGAACAAAGAGCTTCGCGCTCAGTGTCTACGATCCCGACGCGCCGACCGGCAGCGGCTTCTGGCACTGGGTCGTGTTCAACATTCCCGCCGACACGACCTCGCTGCCCAAGAACGCCGGCGATCCGAAGGCGGCCCTCGCCCCCGCGGGCGCGATTCAGGGCCACAACGACGCCGGGACGCAAGGCTATTTCGGCCCTTGCCCGCCCAAGGGCGACAAGCCGCACCACTATCACTTCCAGATCTTCGCGGTGGACGTCGACAAGCTCGACGCCGACGAGAACGCTTCGCCGGCGGTCGTCGGCTTCAATCTGCATTTCCATACGCTGGCGAAAGCCACGCTCACCGGCCTTTGGGGCCGCTGAAGCGCGATCCGGGTCCGGCCGTGCGTCGGACCCGGCCGATCAACTCCCGTCCAGCGAACGCGGTCATCGGCTCAAAGCGGTGTCCTGCGGGCAGGCTTCGTCGAACAGCGGCTTCGCGCCATCCGCCGCGACGGGATCGATCGCCACCGGCGGCTCGCTGGGATGGGCCGGCTCGTCCGCCCCGGCGCCCATTCCCGCGACCGGTTCGATAAAGCTGACGATGGCGCTCCCGCCGCGCCTCAGTCGGCAGAAACTGCGCACGGGAATCGCCACGCGCATCGGCTTGCCTGCGCCGCTTTTTCCCGCGTGAAACTCCGCGCCCTCGGGATAGAGGATCACGAAGATCCCCGAGCCGCGCACATCGACCGGCGTCCCCTCGGCCGAATCGCGCGCGAGGAAGGTGGCGAACACCGCCCCGCCGCCGCGTCGGTAGGCGAAAGAAGCTTCGAGCGCCGCCGGCCGGCCCTCGACCGGGCGTCCGAGCGGCGAGGCGCTCTTGGCGACGAAGAGGGAGGCGGCGCCCGACCGTGCGTCGACCGGTTCGCCTCTGAGGCCGCTCTCTGCGGCGTCGTCGAGGACGGGCGAAGCGCTGTCCACCCAGATTGTCGCGAGGCGCGAGGTCTCGAGTTCCTCGGCGGTCAGCCAATGGACGTCCCTGGCCGGCGTCGCCAGCATCAGCTTCATCACGGGGTCGAGGACGCCCATTTCGGCCAGGTACAGGCCGACGCTGTCGTTGACGCTCCTATCGGCGGTCCGCTTCGTCGTCGCGGTCGAGCGGCGCTCCCCGACGAGCTTGCGCGAGAGCTCCAGTTTGAGCCCGGCCAGGACGAAATAGCGCACGGAGTAGAGGCGCTTGACCTGGGTCTTGCTGACGAGCTCCGTCAATTGATGAACGCCGACCAACGACAGCGGGCTGACATAACGTTCAACGCCGCCGGCCAGCACCAGCGCGCACGCCGAAGCGCAATAGGCGCCCCAGGACTCCGCCGACCCTCGCGCCTCGCCGCAATCCCTCGTGCTCGCCGGGCAGGGCGCGATCGCGGTGTGAGCGACGACGACGGCGAGGCGCCGGGCGCGGATCAGCCGGCCCATCGCCATCGCGTCCTGCACCGAGCCGCCCGCGGAATTGATGAAGATCGGCAGGCGGCGATCGCCGAGCGCCGCGATCACGCGAGCCAAAGCGTCCGCCGTTCCCCTGACGATCTTGCCCTCGGCCGATACCCATTCCGGGCAGTCGGTCTGGCAGGCCGAGCCGCCGCTTCTGACGCGAATGAATCGCATGGGCGCGAGCGAGGTCGGCGCGGCCTGGAGCGCCGGTGCGGCGCGGACGCGGGAACCCGCGTCGATCGCGCCCGCCAGCAGCGCCGCCGTCGCGACGACGCTCATCGCTCGGGCGAAGGTTTTGCTCGCGCGTAAGCGGGAAAGGCGCCGGAAAAACATTTGCTGCATTATCGTGGCGAACGATTGGCCTGTCGAGCCCCGCTGAGGTTTCCCTCGCGCGCGCCGCATGCTAACGAGCCGCCCATGAGCACTCGCATCGACCGCCGCTTCGCCGCCCTCAGCGCTCAGCGCCGCGCCGCGCTCGTCACCTTCGTGATGGCGGGCGATCCGGACGCGGCCACGTCCCTCGCGATCGTCAAGGCGCTGCCGATGGCGGGCGCCGACGTGATCGAGATCGGCATGCCGTTCACCGATCCGATGGCCGACGGCCCGGCGATTCAGGCCGCGGGCCTACGCGCGCTTCGTGGCGGGCAGACCATGCGCAAGACGCTGGCGCTGGTGCGCGACTTTCGCGCCGGCGACGCCGACACGCCCGTCGTGCTGATGGGCTACTACAATCCGATCTACGTCTACGGCGTCGAAGCCTTCTTGCGCGACGCGGGCGTGGCCGGGGTCGACGGGCTGATCGTCGTCGATCTGCCGCCAGAGGAAGACGAGGAATTGTGCCTGCCGGCCTTGAAGGCCGGGCTCAATTTCATCCGTCTGGCGACGCCGACCACGGACGACAAGCGCCTTCCCACGGTGCTCTCCAACACTTCGGGCTTCGTCTACTACGTCTCGATCACCGGCATTACCGGTTCGGCGGCGCCAGACGTCTCGAAAGTCGGCGAGGCGGTTGCGCGCATCAAGCGGCATACCCATCTGCCGGTCGCGGTGGGATTCGGCGTGAAGGACGCCGCGAGCGCGGCCGACATCGCCGCCAAAGCGGATGGCGTCGTCGTCGGATCGGCGCTGGTCGAAGCCGTGCGCGCCTCGCTCGTCGACGGCAAAGCGGGGCCGGGCACGGTCGGCGCGGTGGCCGGCCTGGTCGAGCGAATGGCCGCGGGCGTGCGCGGCGTCGCTAAGACGCCGTCGGAGCTCTTGAGGGAAAGCCGATGAACTGGATTTCCAACGTCGTTCCGCCGAAGATCCGCTCGTTCCTGCGGCGCGAAACTCCGGAAAACCTGTGGGTCAAATGCCCGGAGAGCGGCCAGCTCGTCTTCCATAAGGATCTTGAGGCCAACCTCATGGTCGTGCCGGGCTCCGGCTACCATATGGCGATCGCCCCCACGGCGCGCCTCGCTTCGTTGTTCGACGAAGGCGAATTCGAAGAGCTCCCGACGCCGGAGACATTGACCGACCCGCTGAAATTTCGCGACGTCAAGCGCTACGCCGACCGGCTGAAGGAGAACCGCGCCAAGACCGGATCAGCGGACGCGGTCACGGTCGCGGTCGGCCGAGTCGAGGGCCTGGCGGCGACGGTCGCGGTGCACGACTTCGCGTTTCAAGGGGGCACGCTCGGCATCGCCGAGGGAGAGGCGATCGTGGCGGGAATGAGCGAGGCGGTCGCCCGGCGCACGCCCTTCATCATCTTCACCGCCTCGGGCGGAGCGCGCATGCAGGAAGGCATGTTCGCGCTGATGCAGATGCCGCGCACGACGGTGGCGGTCCAGCGCCTGCGCGCGGCCAAGCTGCCCTATATCGTCGTGCTCACCAATCCCACCACCGGCGGCGTCACGGCGTCCTATGCGATGCTCGGCGACGTGCAGCTCGCCGAGCCCGGCGCCGTGATCGGATTCGCGGGCGCGCGCGTCATCGAGCAGACCGTTCGCGAGCGCCTGCCCGAGGGCTTCCAGCGCGCCGAATTCCTCGAAGCGCACGGCATGGTCGACATGGTCGTGCCACGTCAGCAGATGCGGGCGACGCTGGCGCGGCTTTGCAAGATGCTGACCAAGACGCCGAGCGAGTCGGCGGCGGCGTGACGGGCCGAGCGCGGAGCGCCGCATGAGCCAGACCGACGCGATTTCGGCGCGCTTCGCGCCGCTGCATCCCCGGCGCATCGATCTTTCGCTCGGCCGCATCGAGCGCCTGCTCGGCGACTTGGGCTCGCCGCACAAGCGCCTGCCCCCCGTCGTGCATGTCGCGGGAACCAACGGCAAGGGCTCGACCGTCGCCTTCATGCGCGCCGCGCTCGAGGCGGCGGGCAAGCGCGTCCACGTCTATACCTCGCCCCATCTCGTGCGCTTCAACGAGCGCATTCGCCTCAACGGCGCGCTGGTCGACGACGAGCGCCTCGCGGGGGCGCTCGACCGCTGTGAGAGCGTCAACGCGGGCCAGCCGATTTCCGTCTTCGAGATCACGACGGCGGCGGCCCTGCTGCTGTTCAGCGAGGCGCCGGCCGATTATCTCCTGCTTGAAGTCGGCCTCGGCGGCCGCTTCGACGCCACCAACGTCATCGACGCGCCGGCCGCGACGATCATCACGCCGGTCTCGTTCGACCACCTGGAATTTCTCGGCGCGACGATTGAAAAAATCGCCTACGAGAAAGCCGGAATTTTGCGGCATGGCGCGCCGGCGATCATTGCGGAGCAGGAGGACGCCGCGCTCGCGATCATCGAACGCGAGGCGTTGCGCGTGGGCGCGCCGCGCATCGTCGCGGAGCGCGACTTCTTCGTGCGCGCCGAAAGCGGCCGCCTCATCTTCGAGGACCGCGACGGCCTCCTCGACCTGCCGCTGCCGCGCCTGCCCGGCCGGCACCAGCACGGCAACGCCGCGACGGCGATCGCGGCGCTGCGCGCCATCGAGCCGGCCTTGCCCACGCGCGCGCTCGAACGCGGACTGCTGGAGGCCGACTGGCCCGCCCGCCTGCAACGCCTGCGCGGCGGACCGCTGATGGCGCTCGCGCCCGCGCAAGCCGAAGTCTGGCTCGACGGCGCCCATAACGAAGCGGGCGGACGGGTCCTGGCCGAGGCGATGGCCGATTTCGAGGATCAGTCGCCGCGCCCGTTGGCGCTGATCTGCGGCACGCTGACGAGCAAGGACACCGCCGGCTTCCTCGGCCATTTCAAGGGGCTCGCGCAGGAGACGCTCGCCGTGCCGATCGCGGGCGAACACGCTGGGCGCTCCGCCGAGGAGGTCGCCGCGATCGCGCGCAGCGTCGGCCTTTCCGCCGCGGCCTGCGACAGCGTCGCCTCGGCGCTGCGCTTCCTGGCGGCGCGCGAGTGGCCGAAGCCGCCGCGCATCCTCATCGCGGGATCGCTGTATCTGGCCGGCGCGGTCCTCGAGGAAAACGGCGCCGCGCCGCGGTGACGGCGAAGGGCTGATGGGCGGCGCACGGTTCCGACCGTCCACTTCGCGTGGTTAGCGGTCGTTTTCGGACCCGGTCATCGCGCGCAACTCGCATTGCCGCTGCAGGCCGAATATAGCTGCTGCATGTTCGACCTGGCCGCTCAATATGAAGCCGTGCAACGGCGCGACCCCGTCCTAGACGGGGTAGTGTTTCTAGCTGTCAAGACGACCGGAATCTACTGCCGCCCCGTTTGTAAGGCGCGTACCCCGCTCGCGCGCAATATAGAGTTCTATCCAAGCGCAGCGGCCGCGGAACGTGCCGGCTATCGCCCCTGCCTCCGCTGCCGCCCTGAAACAGCTCCGTTTTGTCCAGCGTGGAAGGGCACCAAGACAACTGTGGAGCGGGCTCTGGCCCTAATTGAGGCTGGCGCTCTCGACAGGAATACTGTTGATGCGCTGGCCGAATGTCTCGGGATAGGCCCGCGCCACCTATCGCGTCTATTTGCCGAGCATCTTGATGCGTCGCCGCTGCAAGTCGCGCAATCGCTTCGTATCCAGCGCGCCAAGCGCCTCCTCGATGACACCGATCTTCCCATCGTTGCAATTGCCGAGCGTGCAGGGTTTTCGAGCCCGCGGCGAATGAGCGCCGCATTCGCGCAGCTTTATGGACAGCCACCCTCGGCCTTGCGGAGGCGGCATACGAAGCGGGTTCTGAGGTTGGCTAACGTTACGCACTAAAAGTTCAATCAGGAAATGAAGCCGATGCCGAGCCATATCGCCAGCAAGACGTATGGGACCGTCAGCGCCGATAGGCAGAAGGAGATGAGCGGCTTGGAATTTGTCCGAGGGCTCGTCGACGGGACGCTGCCTCTCAATACGATAGCCCAGACCTTGGGTTATGATGTGACCGAGGCGGTAAGCGGGCGTGTCGTCGTCACCGCGGAACCGAGTGGCATCCATCTCAATCCAGCCGGAACGGTGCATGGTGGTCTCGCGGCCACGCTGCTCGACAGCTGCATGGGACTAGCCATCCAGTCGACTCTGGAGAAGGGAGTCGGTCAGACGACGCTCGAGTTCAAGATTTCACTCGTGCGGCCCATCACTCCTGAGACAGGGGTGATCAAGGCGGAGGGTATTGTGTTGAGCCGGGGCCGGCGAGTTGGCACAGCGGAAGGACGCGTCGTAGATGGCAAAGGGCGTTTGCTCGCCCATGGCACGACCACGTGCCTGATTTTTCAGAGCTGATGGCGCCGTTGCGCATTCGGAACTGTTGGGTATCCGCGAAACGGCGTTTGCTAGGCAATCAGCGCGCTCGCCAGCGCCGCGGCCCGGTCGAGCCTAAGCCCCCGCGCACGGTTGGAAAGGCGGTCCATTGGACCCATGAAACAAGTCTACATCGGTTCGCCCGTCTTGGGGTCGAGCCTCAGCTTCGGATTCGCGCCGTTCGACCAGTCGAACATGCCATCGAGCGGCCCGGCGATGGCGTCGAACGAGCCTTGACCGATGCGCCGGCCGTCGAGCCAGTTATCCTCGATGAAACGGGCGACCGAGGATTGATCGGTCAACGTGTGATCGACGTAGTTGGCTTTGGCGTAAGGCGAGACGACGAGCAGAGGCTGGCGGGCGCCGTAAGCGCAACGGCCCTGCGCCGGCTGCCCGGTCACGCCCGGCAGCGGGACGCCGGTTCCGCAATGGTCGCCGTTCAGAACGTCATAGCCTTTGACCGCCGACGGATTGACGATTGTGAAGGCATGATCGTACCAGCCGTCCGAATCGTCCCAAAGAATGACGACCGCGGTGCTCGGCCATTCCGGAGATTGTTCCAGCGCGTTGATCGTCTCGACGACGAAGGTCTGTTCGTCGAGCGGATCGGAATAGCCGGCATGGCCGTCCTGATAGGCCGGCGCCTTGAGGAAGCTGACCGCCGGAAGCGCGCCGTTTTTCAGCGCTGCGGTAAAATCCGCGATGTCGTATTGATGGTTGGCGCCGCCGTCGTCGCTCGTTCCGATCGCAGCGGCGGAACTCGGGCGCTTGTGCTGCGGATTGGCGGTCGAAGCGTAGTACTGGAACGGCTGGTGATGGGGAACGTAATCGGCGTATTTCACCTTGGTGACGTCCGACGCGGTCGCGCGCGCGCAGCCGGTCGAGCCGTCGGCGTTGGTCGCGCTCAGATCGAAGCCGCCTTCGAAGAAGCCCCAGGCGATGTCAGCGGCGTTCAACAGGTCGCCGATATTCTTGCCGGACATCGCCGCGGTCTTGCCCTTCGAACAGAGATCGCCCGTCGGGTCTAAATCGCCGATCGTCGTCCAGCCGCCCGCGCCGTCCGGAACGATGGCGCTCTTGGCGTAGGTCCCGTCCGCGTCGAGCTGAGCGTCGGGCGGCAGGATGGCGCCGTTGGTCTGGCCGGAAGCGAGATTGAGCGCGCCCGGCGTCGAAGGCCCGAAGGTCGTGCCGAACGAATTGTCGCTCATCGCGAAATGCTGGGCGTAGTTCCAGAGCGCGGTGACGGTGTTGCCGTCGTAGTAGCCCATGACCAGGCCCTTGGTGGCGAACGCGCCCGCGCCGCCTTTGCCGGCGTTTCCAGCGAAGCGCGGAAAGAGGTCCATGGCGAAATTGTCGTAGGCGGCCTGCTCGGGCATGTAATTGTGGTGCTGGCTGGCGGTGGCCGCCTGCGTGATGTCGAGACGGAACGGGTCGGCGGCGTCGGCGCCGTTCTTGGTGTTGGTCTTGTTCGGGTTATTGGTCAGAAGGCCGGCGCTCGCCAGCGTGTTGACGGCGCCCTGGCCGGGCAGGCCCGGCGTATTGGGCAGCGCGGTGAAGGCCGGCTCGCCCGGCGGGTTCATCGCCTTGGGATAGGTCGCGAAATAATGATCGAACGAAACGTTCTCCTGGAAGATCACGACGAGGTGCTTCACTGGCGTCTTGGTGGCGAGAGAATCGGCGGGATCGGCCGCGCGAGCGCCCGAGACGGCGCCGGCGACCGCCATTAGGCTGCACACGAGCGATACGCCGTGACGTGAAAGGCCCATGATTCTTCCTCCTTCGTCCGCTTTCGCCAGACTCGGCACGCTCGTAATTCGTTTGCATGACAATTGCGACACGTCCTGAAGACCGCCGGCGGGTTGAACGTCGCAACCCGGGCGATAATGCTGAAAAGCTCGAAATTCTGCTTCGATCGTTGTCGAAAAGGCGAGAGGCGGGATTGGCGGCTTTGCCGTGGAGACGACCCGCGCGGATTGCGATCGACAAGCGAAATCGAGAATTTCGCCGATCGTTTTCGCAGTTTCTCCAGGCTGTCGTTCGTTCCGGCGCGGCGGCGGCTTGCAAAATGCAATATATCGGGTAATCTGGATATATGGATAACATTGAAGTCATAGCCGCGTTGGCGGCGCTCGCCCAACCGACCCGGCTCGACACGTTCCGGCTTTTGGTCGCGCGCGAGCCTGAGGGCGTTGCGGCTGGCGAGCTGGCGCGCCTGATCGAAGTTCCGCAGAACACCATGTCCGCGCATCTCGCTATTCTCGCGCACACCAGGCTGATCGTAGGCGCGCGCCAGAGCCGCTCCGTCATCTACCGCGCGAATCTCGACCGCTTCCGCGAGGTCGCGCTCTATCTGCTCAAAGACTGCTGCGGCGGGCGCGCCGAGCTGTGCGCGCCGCTGATCGCCGATCTCACCCCTTGCTGTCCGCCCAAGGAGGCCGCTCATGGCTGAGCGCATCTTCAACGTCTTGTTCCTTTGCACCGGCAATAGCGGGCGCTCGATCCTCGCCGAATCCATTCTGCGGAAGGATAGCGCGCGCCGCTTCAACGCCTTTTCGGCGGGAAGCCACCCCAAGGGCGCGGTCAATCCTTTCGCTCTCAAAGTGCTGGAAAGACTGGAGTACCCAACCGAGGGCCTGCGCTCGAAGGACTGGGAGGAATTCTCCGGCCCGGACGCCCCGACGATGGATTTCGTCTTCACCCTTTGCGACGACGCCGCGCGCGAGACTTGCCCGGTCTGGCCGGGTCAGCCGATGACCGCCCATTGGGGCATCGAAGACCCGGCCGCCGTCGAGGGAACGGACATTCAAAAGGAAGCC
Source organism: uncultured Alphaproteobacteria bacterium (assembly GCA_963842835.1). Lineage (GTDB taxonomy): Bacteria > Pseudomonadota > Alphaproteobacteria > Rhizobiales > Beijerinckiaceae > Roseiarcus. The sequence continues at coordinate 540,426 of CAWJIB010000009.1, forward strand.
GCCTTCGTCGCGGCGGCGCGCTATATCAAGAACCGGATTTCCGCTTTCACCAACCTGCCGATCAAGAGCCTCGACAGGTTGTCGTTGACCGCGAAGTTGCGTGAAATCGGCGAGCTCGAAGGCGCGACGAAGCCCCGCCCCGAGGTCGCGTGATGGACGTGATCGTCTACCACAATCCCGCCTGCGGAACCTCGCGCAACACGCTTGCGTTGATCCGCAACGCCGGCGTCGAGCCGCATATCGTCGAATATCTGAAATGCCCGCCGACGCGGCTGCTGCTGACGCAATTGCTCGCTCGCGCCGGCCTGACCGTGCGCGAGATCTTGCGTGAGAAAGGAACGCCGTTTCACGATCTCGGCCTCGATGATCCGTCGCTTTCCGACGACGCGCTGCTCGACGCGATCGGCGCGCATCCCATCCTGATGAACCGGCCGCTGGTCGCGACGCCGAAGGGCGTGCGCCTGTGCCGCCCCTCCGAAAAGGTTCTCGACCTGCTGCCGCCGCAACGCGGAGAATTCGTCAAGGAGGACGGCGAACGCGTGATCGACGATCACGGGCGGCGCGTCGCAACGGCATAGGAATTTCCCAATGTCCCTGTTCGAACGTTATCTCACTTTATGGGTCGCCCTGTGCATCGTCGCCGGCGTCGCCCTCGGCCATCTCGCGCCGGGCGCATTTCACGCGATCGGCGCGGCGGAAATCGCTAGGGTCAATCTGCCGGTGGCGGTGCTGATCTGGCTCATGGTGGTTCCCATGCTGATCAAGATCGACTTCGCCGCGCTCGGCGAAGTCCGTCAGCACTGGCGGGGCATTGGCGTGACCTTGTTTATCAATTGGGCCGTCAAACCGTTTTCGATGGCGGCGCTCGGCGCGTTCTTCATCGGCTATCTGTTCCGGCCCTATTTGCCCGCCGACCAGGTCAGCTCCTATATCGCGGGCTTGATCATTCTCGCCGCCGCTCCTTGCACCGCCATGGTGTTCGTATGGTCGAACCTGACCCACGGCGAGCCGCATTTCACGCTGACCCAGGTCGCGTTGAACGACACCATTATGGTGTTCGCCTTTGCCCCGATCGTCGGCCTGCTGCTTGGCCTCTCCGCGATTTCGGTCCCGTGGAATACGCTTGTGCTTTCGGTGGTCCTCTACATCGTCGTGCCGGTGATCGTGGCGCAGCTCTTGCGCCGCCGCCTGCTGACGACGGGGGGGACGGAGGCGCTGTCGCGCCTGCTCGCGACACTGCAACCCGTTTCGCTGGTAGCCCTGCTGGCGACGCTGGTGCTGCTGTTCGGCTTTCAGGGGGAGCAGATCATCGCCCAGCCGGTCATCATCTTGCTGCTGGCCGTGCCGATCCTGATCCAGGTGTATTTCAATGCGGGACTCGCCTATCTGCTGAACCGCCTCACGGGGGAACAGCACTGCGTCGCCGGTCCGTCCGCGCTGATCGGGGCCAGCAACTTTTTCGAGCTGGCCGTGGCCGCCGCCATCAGCCTATTCGGCTTCAACTCGGGCGCGGCCCTCGCAACCGTCGTCGGCGTGCTGATCGAAGTGCCCGTTATGTTGTCAGTGGTTTGGATCGTCAATCGGTCGAAGGGCTGGTACGAACGCGGCGCGAAGTCGACCGCGCGTCCGCTCGCGGCGCCGGCTCGCGGTCAGTGACCAATCTGTCGAATCTCGTCGGTGACCCGCCGTCGCCGCTCGAAAGGAAACGCCTCGAACCTGGCGCAAGGACGCCTCCGCCGCGCATCCTGTCGCCGTATGGCGCTTTGCGAGCGCGCGCTTCAGCCGAGTTCATCGCCGCGCAATTCGGCGGCACTTTGGCCGGGGGCGTCGTCATGCGCTGGTTCTTTACTGCGTTGGACGTTTTCGATCGCCTTGCGGCGTCGGAGCGGGCGTGATGCGCCGGGCAATTCGGCCGGCGGCGACGCTCGTCCTTATGATCGCATCCTTCGGCGTGGGAAAAATGGCCGGCGGCTTTCGCAGCCTCCCGGACATCGCCGCCACCCTGCCCGGCGACGAATCGCAGTTCAGCGGCGAACTGGACAGCCGAATTCGCGAGCGCTTCCCGATCGGGACGAGCGAGGACAAGCTGATCGCCTACCTCGCCGGCGAAGGCTTTACTCCGGAATGGCGGCGCCGCGACGCCGCCAACGCCAGCGCGTTCGTGTGGAGCGGGCTCTTGTGTAAGAAGACCGTTCGTGCGTTCTGGCGAGCCGACGCCGCCGGCGTCCTCACGGATGTGCGCGGCGCTTACGAAAGTCACTGCTTGCGATGAAAACGCCGCCCGACCGCGCAGGCGCCCTGGAAAACGAAGCCCTGGGTTGCTGCGGCGGGCCTGCGCCGACCAAAGTCGACGCATCCGATCTGGCCGACCCTCTCGCGAAGGACCAGGCAGAGGCCGGCGACAGACGTGGGACGGTTTCGTGAGCGGCGCCGTCGACGTGACCATGCCAATTTCCAGAGCGCCGAGCCGCCGCGTCGTCATCTCCGTGCTGGGGGTGACGCAAATATTCGCCTGGGGATCGTCCTACTATCTGCCGGCTGTTCTGGCGAAGCCGATCGCCGCCGACACTGGCTGGTCGCTGTCTTGGGTGGTGGGCGGCGTGTCGCTCGGCCTGCTGATCGCCGGCGTCGTCTCGCCCTGGGTCGGCCGCGCCATCGCCCGCCGCGGCGGGCGTCCCGTCCTAGCCGTGAGCGCAGGGCTGCTGGCGGCCGGCCTCCTGACCTCGGCGCTGGCGCATTCCCTGCCGGTCTATCTGTCGGCGTGGCTGATGATCGGACTGGGAATGGGCGCCGGTCTCTACGATCCGGCCTTTGCAACTCTCGGCCGACTTTATGGTCACGGCGGACGCTCGGCGATCACCACGCTGACGCTGTTCGGAGGGTTCGCCAGCACGATATGCTGGCCTCTTTCGGCGTTCCTCGATGCGCATCTTGGGTGGCGCGGCGTGTGTCTGGTCTACGCCGGCTTCCAACTTGCCGTTGCGCTGCCGGCCTATCTCTTCATCCTGCCGCGCGAACGCCAGCGACCCGTGTCCCGGCCCGATTCGCCGATTTCGCCGGCGCCCGCGCAGGCGCAGCCCGATCTCCCGGGAAGCGCGTTGTTTCTTCCCCTCGCCGCGACCATCACGCTGAGTTCGGTGATCTCGACGACCCTCTCGGTCCATCTGCTGACGGTGCTGCAAGGCAAAGGGCTGACCCTTGCCGCCGCCGTGGGTCTCGGCGCCCTCGTCGGCCCCTCTCAGGTCGCCGCCCGCACGGTCGAGATCGTGATTGCGCATCGCCATCATCCGATCTGGACCCTTATCGTCTCCGCCTTGCTCGTCGCCGCAGGACTGGCGGCATTGTGGATCGGGGCGCCGATCATCCCTCTGGCGCTAGCCCTTTATGGCGCCGGCATCGGTCTGGGAAGCATCGCCAGAGGCACGCTGCCGCTCGCGATCTTCGGCCCTGAGCGTTATCCCGTCATTATGGGCCGCATCGCCATGCCGAGCCTGATCGCTCAGGCGGCGGCCCCTTCCATCGGCACGGCTCTGCTCGAAGTGGGCGGGCTGGACGGGGCTCTCGGGGCCCTTGTGGCCTCGGCGGTCTGCAACGCGCTTCTGGCGGCGGGCCTGTTCCTAATGCTGCGTCGTCATCTTCGGCGCGATCGCCATGAGTCTTGAAGACAGGGGGACATTGACCACCTTGGCGCGCGCGCCCGCCGTTGCGGCCTTCGCGAGCGTCGCGGGGGCACGTGCGCCGCCGCGCCGCGCGGCCAGTCTCAATTGTCGCCGTGCGCCGCATCCCTAGCGCTCGCCGTCGGGGAGCGGCCGTGCAGCAGGTCGACCGCCGCGATCAACTGCGTATCGTTGGCCGGATCGGGGGGAACATAGGCTTCCGATCCGGTCTTTTCGTCGTCGCCGTTCTTCAGGTGTCCGGTCAACGAGGCCTCGCCCCTGCTGTCGACCTTGCCCCTCAGATCGTCGGGGATGTTCTCCCTCACCTTGATGTCGGGCTCGATGCCCTTGGCCTGAATCGAGCGGCCGGACGGCGTGTAATAGCGGGCGGTCGTCAGTTTCAAGGCGCCGTTCTCGCCCAGCGACAACACCGTCTGGACAGAGCCCTTGCCGAACGAACGGGTGCCGATCAACGTGGCGCGCTTGAGATCCTGCAAGGCGCCCGAGACGATCTCGGAGGCTGAGGCCGATCCGCCGTTGATCAGCACCACCAAGGGTTTGCCCTGCGACAAATCGGCCCCGGCCCTAGCCATGTATTCCTGGGCCTGATCGGCGGTGCGCCCCCGCGTCGACACGATCTGGCCGTGGTCCACGAAGGCGTTGACGACCTCGATCGACTGCGTGAGCAGGCCCCCGGGATTGTTGCGCAAGTCGAGGATGTAGCCCTTCAATTTATCGGAGCCGGGATCGTCGCGGAACTTGGCGATCGCTTTCTGCAGTCCGTCGAAGGTCTGCTGGTTGAACTGAGTAATCCGGATATAGCCGATGTCGCCGCTTTCAATTCGCGATCGCACCGGCAGCACCTTGATGATTTCACGAACGATCGTGAATTCGCGAGCCTGCTTGTTCGCGCCCCGGCTCACTTTCAGACGAACCGACGTTTTCGCCGGCCCGCGCATTTTGTCGACCGCCTCTTTCAGCGTCAAACCCTGCACGGGCGTGTCGTCGATGGCGGTGATGATGTCGCCCGACATCATCCCGGCGCGGGCCGCGGGCGTATCGTCGATCGGGCTGACGACGCGCACCAGCCCGCCCTCTTGCATGACTTCGAGCCCGAGGCCGCCGAATTCCTCGCCCTTCATCGTCACTTGAAAGTCGTTCAAGGCCTTGGCGTCGAGATAGGTCGAATGCGGATCGAGCGACGCGAGCATGCCGTTGATCGCCGCCACGACCATTTTGTCGTCGTCCGGTTTGTCGACGTAGGATTCGTTGACTTTGTCGAAGATGCGGGAAAACAGCGCGACGCGATCGCCGCCCGAGGCGGGGACGGGCGCCGCGCCGCCGGCCGCGTATGATGCGATCGCCGCGCCGAAGGCGACGCCGAACGCCAAGTAAGAAATCCCGCGGGGCATCCCGACGATATCCTTTGTCGCGGTCAGTTAGGCTGCGTCGCGTCCGGCTTGCTGGGGACCGGAGACGCCGCCGGAGCGTCCTTGGGTCCATCGGAGGGCACGGGCGCCGGCGTCGCGCCCGCGTCGGCCTTGGCCGGGACGACCGCGGCGTGCTTGACGCCGTGCAACAGATCGACGGCGGCGATCAACTGTTTGTCGTTCTTGGGGTCGGCCGGCACGTAGGCTTGCGAGCCGGTCTTTTCGTCTTCGCCGTTCTTGAGATGGCCCTTGAGCGAGGCCTCCCCCTTGGTGTCGTCCTTGCCCTTCAGATCCTCCGGAACGTCTTCCAGGATCTCGATGTCGGGCGCGATGCCCTTGGCTTGGATCGAACGGCCGGACGGCGTGTAATATCGCGCCGTCGTCAATCTCAGGGCGCCGTCTTGCCCAAGCGGCATGATGGTTTGCACCGACCCCTTGCCGAACGAGCGGGTGCCGATCAGCGTCGCGCGCTTATGGTCCTGCAAGGCGCCCGAAACGATCTCCGAGGCCGACGCCGAGCCGCCGTTGATGAGCACGACCAGCGGTTTGCCGCCGGAAAGATCGCCGCCCGGCCGCGCGTTGAAGCGCTGCGCGTCGTCGGGATTGCGCCCGCGCGTCGAGACGATCTCGCCCCTGTCGATGAACGCGTTCACGACCTCGATGGACTGATCGAGCAAGCCGCCGGGATTGTTGCGCAAATCCAGGATGTAACCCTTGAACTTGTCCGCGGGAATATCGTTGCGGAATTTCTCCATCGCGCTCTTGAGGCCGTCGGCGGTCTGCTCCGTGAACTGCGTGATCCGGATGTAGCCGATGTCGTCGGTCTCGACATGCGAGCGCACCGACTGAACCTTGATGACATCGCGAATGATCTTGAACTCTTTGACCTCCTTGGCCGGGCCGCGCAGGATCTTGAGCCGGACGGCCGAATTCACGGCGCCGCGCATCTTGTCGACCGCCTGGTCGAGCGTAAGGCCCTGCGTCAACTCGTCGTCGATCGCGGAGATGATGTCGCCCGAGAGAATGCCGGCCTTGGCGGCGGGCGTGTCGTCGATCGGACTGACGACCTTGATCAAGCCGTCCTCTTCCGTGACTTCGATCCCGAGGCCGCCGAATTCGCCCTTCGTCTGCACTTGCATGTCGCGATAGGCCTTCGCGTCCATGTAGCTCGAATGAGGATCGAGCGAACTCAACATGCCGTTGATCGCCGCCTCGATCAGTTTGGCCTCGTCGGGCTTCTCTACGTAATCGTCGCGGATTTTATCGAACACGTCGCCAAACAGGTTGAGCTGGCGGTAGGTGTCGGCTGCAGCCGCATAGGCGCTTTGGCTGAACGCGGAAAGCGCTTGCGGAGCCCAGCCCGCGCAAGCCGCGCCAATTGCGATCCCCAACGCCAAATAGGAAACCTTGCGTATCATCCGCGCGCCTTTTCGATGTCTGACTTCGCCCACCACGGCCCCGGATCGATCGCCGTTCCGTCTTTCCTTAATTGGATATAGAGAACGGGCTGCGTGGCGCCAATAGCGGCGGCGGCGGCCGTTCTCGCCGTTCCGTCGCCCATGACCGCGACGGGTTCTCCGGCCAGGACGAACTGGCCGACCGATACGTTGATTCGATCCATACCGGCTAATATCATATAGTATCCTCCGCCGGCATTGATGATCAAGAGTTGCCCGTAGGACCGATAGGGTCCGGAAAATACCACCGATCCGTCGACCGGCGAGGACACGGTCGCGCCGGAGGGCGAGGCGATGGACACCCCCTGTTCGGCTCCGCCGAACGCGTCGGCGGAGCCGAACGTCTTGAGAATGGCGCCGGCGACGGGCAGGGAAACGAAGCCTTTGGCGTCGGCGAACGCGATCGCCGGCTTCAAGCGCGCGGGGTCCGCCCCACGCGCCGCGGCGGCCTTGGCGGCGACATCGGCCGCGATCGCCTGGTCGGCGGACTTCGCGGCGCCGATTTCGCTCTCCATGCGCGCGATCAAATCCTTGAGATTGGACGCTTGCTCGGCGAGCTGCGCGTCGCGCTCGCGCTGGGCCGCCAACGCTTGCTCCGCGGCCGACAGGGATTGCTGGCGCGCGTCGATGAGCGCGGTCAGGCGGGTCTTGTCGAGCGCCAGATTCGACGAGCGCTGAGCAAGGTCGTCGCGCTCCTTGGCGATCGAGGCGCGAAGGGCCGCCAGTTGCTCGAGATCTTGCCTCAACGCCTCGGTCTCGCTCTTGAGCTCGCCGACCGTCGAGCCCAACACCGTCGCGGCGCGGATCGCCTCGGCCATGTCCTGCGGCCGAACCAGGATCGCCGGCGGCGGGTCGCGCCCCATGCGTTGCAAAACAGCCAGAACGTCGGCGATGACGCCCCGCCGATTCTCGAGCGAGCGGTTCAGGGCGTCGGCGCTGGCGTTGAGGGTGGCGAGGCGTTCGTTGGCCGCGGCGATTTGCCGTTCCGCTTCCTGCACCTTCGCAGTCGTGTCGATCAGGGCGGCGTTCAGTCGCGCCCGGTCGGCGCGATACGTCTCGATGTCGGCTTCGATGCGCCGGCGCTGCTCGTCGGATGCGCGCAGCGTATCCTCGACGCCCCGCAATCGGATCTCCTGAGCGGCCTTGTCATCGGTCTTCGAAGCGACGCCGTCGGGGTCGGCGCGAACGCTCCCGCCGGCGAAAAGAAGCGCGGCGCCAATCGCCAGCGCCCGCATCCCCGTCGCTCCCGCCTTCATTCCCGCTCGATTTCGGTTCGCCATCGCCGACGCACGTTTCGCATGAGCCGGCCGAACAGCCCGCGATCACTCGCGATGATAGGGGTGACCGCCGAGAATGGAAAGCGCGCGATAAAGCTGCTCGCTCGCCATGACCCGCACGAGTTGATGCGGCCAGCTCATCGCGCCGAAACTCAAGACCGTGCGGGCCTGAGCGCGCAGCGCCGGATCGAGCCCGTCCGGTCCGCCGATCACGACGGCGTAGGCGGGCGTCGCTTGATCGCGCGCCTTGCCGATCTCGCCCGCCCATTGGGCGCTGGTCATAGCGGCGCCGCGTTCGTCCAGCGCCGCCAGCCAGGCCCCCTTGGGCGCGGCGGCCAGAATGGCGCGCGCCTCCTCGGCCTGACGGTCCTCGGCGCGCCGCGCGCGGCCCTCTTCGACTTCGCGCAGTTCGACGCCGGATAGTCCCTGCGAACGCGCCAGATCGCTCACCCGCTTGAAATAGCGGTCGAACAATTCACGCTCGGGGCCGGACTTCAATCGGCCGACCCCGATCAACGCCAAACGCACCCTCGGCTATCCCTGTCTTGCCGAACGCGCTTCGCCGGGCCGGTCCGCGCTCCACATCTTCTCGAGATTATAGAATTGGCGCACGTCTGGCTTGAAAATATGGACGATCGCGTCGCCGGCGTCGAGCAGCACCCAATCGCAATTGGGGATTCCCTCGATCCGCGGGGCTGGGTAGCCCGCCGCCTTGCAGGCCTTGACCACATGGTCGGCGATCGCGCCGACATGCACGTTCGAGCGCCCGCTGGCTATGATCATGAGATCGGCGAGCGTCGTTTTGCCTTCGAGGTCGATGGCGACGACATCCTCGGCCTTGGAATTCTCCAAGCTGGCGAGGATCGTTCGGGGGAGGGGCTCCTCCTTTGTCGGGGTCCGGGGGACGACGGGTTTGCGGCGATGCGTCGCCGCGGAGTTCTCGGACGTCAAGGTCAGTGTCGCGATCCTTTCGGGTCGGCCGGCTGATTCGTCGCGGCCGATGGCTAAAAGATGATCCGTACCCGTTAATTTTTCAAGACGGTCGACGACCGGAAAAAGCGGCCTGGCGCAGCGCCGTAGAGGAAAGGCTGGACCGCGGCCCATGCAGGAACATGAACGCCGGCGGACGGCGGCGGGCGAGCAGCGCCGCTTCGGCTTCGGCTCGTCGATACCGCGCCAGAACGACGCCGGCGCGGCCGGCCAGCGCGCGCAGCGTCGATCCCGGGCGGTCGACGACGAGGATCGGCACGAGGTCGGCGATCTCGCGCCAATGCCGCCAGAGGTGAAACTGGCTCAAATTGTCCGCGCCCATGATCCAGACGAAATGCGCGCCCGGCGCCCGGCGCTTGAGCCAAACGATGGTTTCGTAGGTGTAGCGCGCCCCGATTTCCGCCTCGAATCCGGTGACGGCGATGCGCGGGTCGCGCGTCAGCTTGCGCGCCGCCTCGATGCGCGCCCGCATCTCGGCCAACCCCGCCGCCGGCTTGAGCGGGTTGCCCGGCGTCGCGAGCCACCACAGGCGATCGAGGCGCAGCCGCCGCAGCGCGAGCTGGGAGATCAGCCGATGCCCTTCGTGCGGCGGGTTGAAGGAGCCGCCGAGCAGGCCGATCGTCTGTCCCGGCGCGAAGCGCGGCAACCGCACGATCATCGCGTCGCCTGCGCAGCGAGCAGTTGCGCTTGACGCTCGGCCGTCAGCGCGTCGATGATTTCGTCGAGTCCTTCCCCAGCCATCACCCGGTCCAGCGTGTGGAGCGTCAGATTGATCCGGTGATCGGTGACGCGCCCCTGCGGAAAATTATAGGTCCGGATGCGCTGCGAGCGATCGCCGGAGCCGACCTGCGCGCGCCGCTCTTGTGCGCGCTCCTCGTTCGCCCGCTGGTTCTGCGCATCGAGAAGGCGCGAGCGCAGAAGCGCCATCGCCTTGGCGCGATTGCGGTGTTGCGAGCGCTCCTCCTGCACGGCGACGACGATGCCGGTCGGCAAGTGCGTGATGCGGATCGCCAATTCCGTCTTGTTGACGTGCTGTCCGCCAGCGCCGCTCGATCGCATCGTGTCGATCTTCAAATCGGCTTCGTTGATGACGAAGTCGAGTTCCTGCGCCTCAGGGAGAACGGCGACCGTGGCGGCCGAGGTATGGATGCGCCCTTGCGTCTCCGTCGCGGGAACGCGCTGCACGCGGTGAACGCCGCTCTCGAATTTCAGCCGCGCGAACGCGCCCCGTCCTGCGATTTCCGCGATGATTTCCTTATATCCGCCCGCCGTTCCCTCGCTCATCGAAAGGATATCGACCTTCCAGCCCTTGGCTTCGGCGTATTTGAGGTACATGCGAAAGAGGTCGCCGGCGAACAGGGCCGCCTCGTCGCCGCCCGTGCCGGCGCGCACTTCGAGGATGACGTTGCCCTCGTCCGCCGCGTCCTTGGGCAAGAGCGCGATGCGGATCGCCTGAGCCATCGCCTCGACGTCCTCGGCGACGCGATCGAGTTCCGCTTGCGCCATGGCGCGCATCTCCGGATCGAGCGTGGGATCGCCGAGCAACGCCGCGAGGTCCGAGCGTTCCCTGTCCTTGGCGCGCCAGGCTTTGATCGCGCCGACGACAGGCTCGAGTTCGGCGAGTTCACGCGACAGCGCGGAATATTCGCTCCCCGCCACGCCCTCGGTCAGGCGCGCGGCGATTTCGTCGTGGCGGCGTAGAATGATGTCGAAATTATCGTTGGCTGACATGGCTGGATTCGGCGAAGGGGCGGGAAAGGCGAGGCAGAAAGGGGCGCGAGGCCGCTACAGGCGAACGGCGAGGCGATCCGCGAGGTCTTGCAACGGCTCGCGCAGCGATTCCCTCTCGTCGGGCGGCGCCAGCATGGCCTCGAGCCCTCGGGTGGCCGCGTCGGCGTCGAGCGAAAGGACCATGGCCTTCATCGGGCCGATCGCCGTCGCCGCCATGGAGAAATGACGGTAGCCGAGCGCGATCAGCGCCATCGCCTCGAGCGGGCGGCCCCCCATTTCGCCGCACAGCGTAACTGTCTTGCCGTGCCGCTTCCCCGCGTCGGCGATCGTCTTCAGCGCGCGCAGGAATCCTGGCGAAAGCGGATCGAATCGGCTGGAAACGCGTTTGTTGTCGCGGTCGGCGGCGTAGAGATATTGCATGAGATCGTTCGAGCCGACGGAAAGGAAGTCCGCCTCGGCGGCGATTTCGTCGATCTGCCAAAGCAGCGCCGGCACTTCGACCATCACGCCGAATTTGATTTCGCGTGGGCGCTCGCGCCCGCGCCGATCGCCGAAAGCGAGTTCCTTTTGCAGGAGATTTCGCGCCGCGACGAATTCGCCGACCGTCGAAACCATGGGAATCATGACGCGCAATTCACGTCCCGCGGCGGCGCGAAGCATCGCGCGCAATTGCGTGCGCAACAGCGCCGGACGATCGAGGCCGATGCGGATTGCGCGCCACCCCAGCGCGGGATTCTCCTCTTCCACGCCTTTCATATAGGGCAGCACTTTGTCGCCGCCAATATCGAGCGTGCGAAAGGTCACGGGGCGCTCGCCTGCGGCGTCGAGAACGGAGCGATAAAGAGCCTCCTGCGTGCTCAGGCGCGGAAAGCGCGAGGCCAGCATGAATTGCAGTTCGGTCCGAAACAGCCCGATCGATTGGGCGCCCGTCTCGCTCAAGTGCGGCAAATCGATGAGCAGGCCGGCGTTCATGTGCAGGCCGATCTCGACCCCGTCCGCGGTCACGCCGGGAAGATCGCGCAGCGCGCGATACTGATCCTGCCGGCGGGCGCGCAAGCGCGCTTTTTCGGCATAGGAGGCCTCGAGATCGGGCGGTGGGCGCAATTGCACTTCGCCGGTGACGCCGTCGACGATGATCGCGTCGCCTTGTTCGGCGATCTCGGAAATATTCGGGATGTCGCTGACCGCGGGGATCGCCAGCGCGCGCGCCACGATGGCGATATGGCTCGAGGCCCCGGCTTCCTCCAGCACGACTCCGCGCAAACGCGCGCGATCGTAATCGAGCAAAGCCGCCGGACTCATCGAGCGCGCGACGAGAATGGCGTTTTCCGGCAGTTCGCTGGGCAGGAGAACGAGGCTCTGCCCCGCCAACTGATGCAGCAACCGATTCGCGATGTCGGTCAAATCGTGGAGGCGGTCGCGCAAATAGGGGTCGGTCTGTCGCTGCAACTTGGCGCGCGCGTCGTTTTGCACGCGCTCGACTGCCGCTTCGGCCGTCAGCCCGCCGGCGACTGCCTCGCGCAACCGGCGCAGCCAACCGCGATCGTGGGCGATCATTCGGAACGCTTCGAGCACCTCGCGATGTTCGCCGGCGGCGCCGTCGTCGCTACGGTCGATGAGATCGTCGACCGAGGCGCGCATCGCATCGATCGCCGTCTCCAGCCGATCGAGTTCGAGCACGACGTCGTCGGCGACGATCTTGGCCACGACGACGCGCGGCTGATGCAAGACGACATGGCCGAGGCCGAGGCCGTCGGCGATCGGCGCGCCGGTCAGAGAGATCGGCCGACGCACGGCGATCGCCGCCCCCTGACCCGCGATAGCCTGCAATTGGCCCGAGGCGATCATCTCCGCGAGCAGCATCGCGGTCGTCTGCAGCGCCTCGATTTCCTCCTCGGAATAGGTGCGCCGCGCGCGGTTTTGCACGACCAGCACGCCGAGCGTCGCGCCGCCGCGCAGCACCGGAACGCCAAGGAACGAATGATAAATTTCTTCCCCGGTTTCCGGCTTGTAGGAAAAGGCCGGATGGTTTTGCGCGTCTGACAGGGCGAGCGGTTCGGCGGTCGCGGCGATCAAGCCGACAAGGCCTTCGCCCGGACGCATGGTCGTCAAATGCACGGCCTCGCGGTTGAGGCCTTCGGTCGCGAACAATTCCAGCGGCCCGTCGGCGCGCGCGACATAGAGCGAGCACACCTCGGCGACCATGTTCGAAGCGATGAGAACGACAATGCGGTCGAGGCGCGCCTGCGCGGTGACGGGCTCCGCCATGACCTCGCGGAGCCGTCGCAGCAACAGTCGCGGTCCGCCCGGCGCGCGCATCAGAGAATCCTTAATATCATCTTCACGCGAAACGCATGATCTCCACGCCTCTGCGCCCTGTCGCCGCGCCCCGCCGTGCTCAACACGGGCGCCGGCGGTCGATCGATCGCCTCCGAGCGGTATAACCAATGACTTGGCTGTGCGGCAAGAGCGCGCGCGCGGCCGCTGCTTTGGGGACCGTAGGACAGAACGGCGCCGCGCTCGCGACTCCGAGTCGCGAGCGCGCGGAAGCAAGCCGACCGCTTTGGCGGACCGATCTGCGGACCTTAGGCGGAAGGCCGAGCGGCCCGCTTGGCCAGGACCTCGTCGAGCCATTCGGGCCGCATTTCCGGCACCGAAGACAACAGCAACTCGGTATAGGGATGATAGGGCGGCGCGAACACGTCGGCCGTTTCGCCGCTCGCCACGACCTTGCCTTTGAGCATGACCGCGACCTTGTTGGCGATTCGCTTCACCGTGCCGAGATCGTGCGTGATGAAGAGATAGGCGACGCCCAAATCGTCCTGAAGCTTCTTTAGGAGACGCAGGATTTCTTCGCCGACCAACTGATCGAGCGCCGAAGTGACTTCGTCGCAGATGATCAGATCGGGTTCGGCGGCCAGCGCCCGCGCGATCGAAACGCGCTGCTTCTGTCCGCCCGACAATTCGCTGGTCTTTCGAGTGATATAGGATTCGGGCAAGTCCATTTGACGCAGCAATTCCACGACGCGCGCGCGCACTTCCGCGCGCGAGCGCTTGAAATAGAACGCCACGGGTCTGCCGATGACGTCGAGTAAGGTGTGCTGCGGGTTGAGCGCCACGTCGGGCATCTGATAGATCATTTGCACCCGGCGCAGCTGGTCCTTGGTTCGATCCTTCAGGCGCGGCGGCAGACTCGCCCCGCTGAAGCGCACGTCGCCGGCGCTGCGCGGCAGCAACCCCATGACGACGCGCGCCAAGGTCGATTTGCCCGAGCCCGATTCGCCGACGACCGCCAGCGTGTCGCCCCTACGCACTGCCAGGCTGACGTCGTCGATCACCCGTGGCTTTCCCGGATAATTGGCGCTGACGTGGTCGATGGCCAGAACCGGCGTCCCGTCGCCGGCGTTTCCCTCGAGGAACTTGTGGCCGGCGACGCGCTCGCTCACCAGGCGGCGCGTGTACTCCTGCGCCGGCTGCTGCAGGATTTGCCTGGACTCGCCAAACTCGACCATCTTGCCGCGCTTGAGCACCATGATCCGATCGGCGATCTGCGCGACGACGGCGAGGTCGTGGGTGATGTACAGCGCCGCCGTGCCGTGCTCGCGGATGAGCTTTCGAAAGGCGGCGAGGCACTCGACCTGCGTGGTCACGTCGAGCGCGGTCGTGGGCTCGTCGAAGATCAGAATGTCGGGCTTGGCGACCATCGCCATGGCCGCCATGACGCGCTGCAACTGTCCGCCGGAGACCTGATGCGGATACCGCGCGCCGATCGTGTCCGGGTTGGGCAGATCGAGCTGTTTGAAAAGGCTGATCGCCTCGGCGCGCGCCGCGTCCGCAGACAGCACGCCATGGCGGATCGGGGCCTCGCAGACCTGCTGCATCAGCGTGTGCGCGGGATTGAAAGAGGCTGCGGCGCTCTGCGCGATATAGGCGATCTTGGGCCCGCGCAACGCGCGCCGCTCGTCCGCGCTGATCGCGCGGATGTCCCTGCCACCGAACAGGATATTGCCGCCGACGATGTGGCAGTCGCGGCGCGTATAGCCCATCGAGGCCAGGCCGATCGTCGACTTGCCGGCACCCGATTCGCCGATCAGGCCGATCACCTCCCCGCGCTTCAGGCTCAGCGAGACGTCCTCGACCAACACCGGCCCTTCGGCCGAATCCGTGCGCACGGCGACGCGCAGGGCGCGAATGTCGAGAACGATGGGATTGTCCTGAGAGCGGGGATTGTCTTGGGATTGTCGGCTCATGCGCCTTCTCCCTGGCCTCTGGAATGGATCGACAGCATCCAGTCGACGACGAAATTGACGCCGATGGTCAATGTGGCGATCGCCGCGGCGGGATAAAGCGGCGCCGCGGAGCCGAAATTGATCATGTCGCGGTAGTCCTTGACCATGCTGCCCCAGTCGGCGTCGGGCGGCTGCACGCCCAATCCGAGGAAGCTGAGCGCGGCGATAAAGAGGAAGGTGAAGCAGAAACGCAGGCCGAATTCGGCCGTCAGCGGAGGCACCGCGTTGGGCAGAATTTCCCGCGTCACGATCCACCACCAGCCTTCGCCGCGCAGACGCGCCGCCTCGACGAATTCCAGGCTGACGATGTTCATCGCCACCGAACGCGCGAGGCGGAACACCTTCGTCGAATCGAGAACCGCGATCGTGACGATCAGCACGGGCAGCGCCGAGCCAAGCACGGAGAGCACGACGAAGGCGAAAATCAGCGTCGGCATCGACAACAGGAGATCGACGAGGCGCGACAGCGCCTGATCGACCCAGCCGCCCGCGACCGAGGCGGCGAAGCCGGCGATGACGCCGATGGCGAAGGACAGCGCCGTGATGATCAGCGACAGCCCGATGGACATCCGCGCCCCGTAAATCAGGCGGCTGAGGATGTCGCGCCCGACATTGTCCAGCCCGAGCCAGTGCTGCGCGTCCGGGTCCGCCCACGCGTCGCCGACCGGCGTGGCCTGGTCAAACGGCGCGATCAGCGGCGCCAGCAACGCCACGAGCAAGTTGATCGCGACGACGGCGATGCCGATTTGGGCGGGTATGCTGACTTTGTAGCCGAACAAGCGCATTGCGTTCTTCCTCGTCAGCGCGGTCGGCGAAGCCGTGGATTGGACAGAATGGCGAGGATGTCGGCGGTCATGTTCAAGAGAATGAAGGTGGCGGCGAAAATCAGCCCGCAAGCCTGGACGACCGGCACATCGTGCTTCGACACTTCGTCGACCATCAATTGGCCGAGACCGGGATAAACAAACACGGTCTCGACGACGACGACGCCGACGATGAGGTAGGCCAGATTCAGCGCGACGACGGCGATGATCGGCGCGAGGGCGTTCGGCAGGGCGTGGCGAACGACGATGCGGGACTTGGTCAAGCCCTTGAGAATCGCCATTTCGATATAGGGGCTCGCCATCACCGAAAGCACGGAAGCGCGTGTCATGCGCATCATATGCGCGACGATCACCAGGACCAGCGTCAACATCGGCAGGAACGCATAATAGAGGCGATCGGCGAACGAGGAGTCCGGCGACACGTTGGCGAGCGAGGGAAACCAGCCGAGATCGACGGCGACGAACTTGATGAGGAGATAGGCCAGGAAATATTCCGGCACCGAAATCGTCATCAGCGTGAAAAGATTGATCAGCCGATCGAAGACGCCGCCTTGCCGGATCGCCGCCAGGAGCCCCAGACCGACGGCCAGCGGCACGGCGACGATCGCCGCGTAGGCGGCCAGGAACATCGTGTTGGCGAAGCGCGGCGCGATTTCCTCCAGCACGTCGCGCCCGTTGGCGAGAGAATGGCCGAAGTCCCCGCGCAGCGCGCCGAACAGCCAGTCGAAGAATCGTAGGATCGCCGGCCGGTCGAGCCCGAGGTCGAGGCGCAGCTTGGCCAAGCTTTCCGGCGTCGCCGAATTTTGCAGGATGGCCGAGGCGAGATCGCCCGGCAGGATCTCCGTGCCGACAAAAATCAGCACCGACGCGGCGAACAGCGTCAGGACGCCCAAGCCGAGCCGATGGACCACGAGCCTTAACACAACGCTTGCCCTCTCGCTCCGCCCTCGCTCGCTCGTGGAACCGCTATGAGCCGCGACTGCGGCTTTTCGACAATGCCGTCGCCCTCGCGTCTGCGTCGGGCGATAAACAAGAAATCTTGCGCGGCATGGACGCCCGCCCCTTTGGGAGCGGGCGCGGCGAGCGCGGATTATGCCTTGATCCAAGCCTTTTCCAGGATCAGGCCGTTGTCCATGTCGAAGCCGCCGTGCGGCGTGTGGCCGCCGACCTTTTCGCTGTGCGCGTCGAGCCAGTCCTTGAACACGGGAATGATCGCGCCGCCGTCGTCGTGCAGCATCTTCTGCATTTCCCAGATATAGGGCTTGCGCTTGGCTTCGTCGGTCTCGCTGCGCGCGTCCCCGAGCAGCTTCTCGAACTTGTCGTTCTTCCAGTGTGTTTCGTTCCACGGCGCGCCGGCGCCGAACGCGACCGAAAGCATCTGCGTCGCGGCGGCCCGGCCGCCCCAGTAGCTCTCGACGAAGGCGCCTTTGAGCCAGACGTTGTCCCAGAAGCCGTCCGCGGGCTCCTTCTTGAGGTCGACCTTGATGCCGGCATGGGCGCAACTGGCCTGAAACAACGCGCCTTCGTCGACAGCGCCGTTGTACGCCGCGTCAGACGCCTGCAACAGGATCGTCGGATTGGCGATTCCCGCCTTCTTGAAATGGAACGCGGCGCGCTCGGGATCGTGCTTGCGCTGCGGCAGTTCGCTGTTGAAATAGGGATCGGTGGGCGGGATCGGGTGATCGTTGCCGAGCGTCCCGTAGCCGCTGAACAGCGCCTTCAGGATTTGCTCGCGGTCGGTGGCGTATTTGAGCGCCAGGCGAATGTCCGGGTTGTCGTAGGGCGGCTTGTCAATCTCCATCGCCATCACCGAGTGCCAACCGCCTGCGGCGCGCACGATCTGGATCTTCGACGACTTGGAGAGCATCGCCACGGCCTTGTGGTCGACGCGGTTAATGGCGTCGATCTGCCCCGAAATCAGCGCGTTGATGCGCGCGGAACTGTCGTTGATGACCGTGACTTCCGCTGCGTCGAGATGGCCGCGCCCTTCCTTCCAGTAGTCGCGGATCTTCTTGAGCGAAATTCGCACGCCCGGATCGAATTTCTCCAGCGAAAACGCGCCGGTGCCGACCGGCTTGGCCCAATCCTTGAAGCCGTCCGGAACGATCAAGATGTGATAATCGGTCAGGACATAGGGCAGATCGGCGTCGGCCGCGGCGAGCGAAATCTGGATCTGATACTTGTCGAGCTTCTTGACGTCAGTGATGGCCTTCATCGAGCCGGCGCCGCCGGACTTGCTGTCGCCGCGGTGCAGGTTCAGCGAATAGACCGCGTCGTCGGCGGTGAATTCCCTGCCGTCGGAGAACTTGACGCCCTTGCGAAGGTTGAAAATCCAATCCTTGGCGCCGTTCGTCGGCTCGAAGCTCGAGGCCAGGTCGGGCTTCGGCTTGCCGTCCTCGCCCCATTCGATGAGGCCGTTGAACAGGCCGCGGCTCACCTCGATCATCACGGAGTCGTTGTAGGACGTGATGTCGACGCTGTCGGTGGTGCTGCCGCCGCCCAATCCCAGCCGCAGCAATCCGCCCTTCTTCGGCGTCTCCGCGGCGATCGCGTCGGCGCTTGCCAGCAGGCCCGAAATCACCGCCGTCGAGGCGCCCAGGGCGGCGGCGCGGCCCATGAACTCACGGCGCGAAACGCCGCCGGCTTGCAGTTTCGCCTTCCAGTAGTTCAGCTCGCTCATCGCCCATATCCTCCCAGATACAATCTGCGCCGGACGACGGGCCGGCCGATGCCGCGGCTCGACGCAAGGCGCGCCGGGCCAAATATCTTCGGATTAGAGAGATCGAGATGTCAATCGCCGGACGGCGCGCCTCCCTTGCGCCCGCGCGCATTCAATTCGCGCGCTTTGTCGTCGCTGATGCCGGAATCACCAGGAAATCCGCGCGGCTCCGCGGGACGCAGCCTTGAGCTCGCGCGTTCGCCCGCGGCTCTTGGCGG
Organism: uncultured Alphaproteobacteria bacterium; assembly: GCA_963842835.1. Classification (GTDB taxonomy): domain Bacteria; phylum Pseudomonadota; class Alphaproteobacteria; order Rhizobiales; family Beijerinckiaceae; genus Roseiarcus. Next base: position 559,017 of record CAWJIB010000009.1, read on the forward strand.
CCGGCGCATCTCACTCCGGCATGCCGAGGCCGCATTTTCATTGCCAACGAGCGCGCCGATCGGGCCGCGAGCCCAACGGGAAAAGGCCGATCGGCGCGCGTTGACTTGCTCAATTCCGCCGATTAGGGGTTGCGGCCGCAACGTCTCGGTAGCCGCCCGAAAGCCAGGAGAGGGTTCCCGTCGCCATGAAGATTCTCGTGCCCGTGAAGCGGGTGGTCGACTACAACGTGAAAATCCGCATCAAGCCGGACGGTTCGGGCGTCGAGCTCGCCAACGTGAAGATGTCGATGAACCCGTTCGACGAAATCGCGGTCGAGGAGGCGCTTCGCCAGAAGGAGGCGGGGAAGGCGAGCGAGGTGATCGTCGTCTCGATCGGCCCCGCGCAGGCGGCCGAAACCTTGCGCACCGCGCTGGCGATGGGCGCTGACCGCGGGGTTCTCGTCAAGGCCGACGGAATCGTCGAACCCTTGGCGGTCGCCAAGCTGCTCAAGGGCGTCGTGGGCGCCGAACAGCCGGGCTTGGTGATCATGGGCAAGCAGGCGATCGACGACGATTGCAATCAGACCGGACAGATGCTGGCGGCGCTGACGGGTTGGGCGCAGGGAACCTTCGCCTCGAAGGTCGTCGTCGGCGAGGGCAAGGTCGCGGTGACGCGCGAGGTCGACGGCGGGATGCAGACGGTCGAATTGACGCTTCCCGCGATCGTGACCACCGACTTGCGCCTCAACGAACCCCGCTACGCCTCTTTGCCCAACATCATGAAGGCCAAGAAGAAGCCGATCGACGAAAAGACGCCGGCCGATTTCGGCGTCGACGTCACGCCGCGCCTGAAAGTGCTGAAGACCGGGGAGCCGAGCGGGCGCAAGGCCGGCGTGAAGGTCAAGACGGTGGCCGAGCTCGTCGCCAAACTGCACGACGAAGCGGGAGTGATCTGACCATGGCGACCCTTCTTCTGGCCGAAGTCGCGAACGGCCGTTTGAGCGATTTGACGGCCCGCGCGCTCACTGCGGCTTCGCAGCTCGGCGCTCCGGTCGATATTCTCGTCACGGGGCGCAATGTCGCGGACGCGGCCGCCGCGGCGGCCAAGCTGTCCGGGGTCCGGCGCGTGCGCGTCGCCGACGCTTCCCTTTACGAGCACGGCCTGGCCGAGCCGCTCGCCGCGCTCCTCGTCGCTTTGGCGCCGGACTACACGGCGATCCTGGCCGCATCGAGCCCGTTCTCTAAGAACGTGACGCCGCGCGCGGCGGCGCTCCTCGACGTGATGCAGGTTTCCGACATCACCAAGATCGTCTCCCCCACGACGTTCGAGCGGCCGATCTACGCGGGCAACGCGATCCAGACGGTCGAAGCGACCGACGCGAAGATCGTCGCCACCGTGCGCACCGCTTCGTTCGCGGCGACGGGCGAGGGGGGCTCGGCCCCGGTCGAGCCGGTGGCCGCGGCGGCCGATCCCGGCGTCTCGACTTTCGCCGGCGAAGCGCTCGCCAAGTCGGATCGGCCGGAACTGACCTCGGCCAAGATCATTATTTCCGGCGGGCGCGCGATGCAGAAGGCCGAGAATTTCAAGACCTATATCGAGCCGGTCGCCGACAGGCTCGGCGCGGCGATGGGCGCCTCGCGCGCCGCGGTCGACGCGGGCTACGCCCCCAACGATTGGCAGGTCGGCCAGACCGGCAAGGTCGTCGCGCCCGATCTCTATATCGCGGTCGGCATATCGGGGGCGATCCAGCATCTGGCGGGGATGAAGGACTCCAAGGTCATCGTCGCCATCAACAAAGACGAGGAGGCGCCGATCTTCCAGGTCGCCGACTACGGCCTCGTGGCGGATCTCTATACGGCGCTGCCCGAGTTGGCGCAGGAATTGGCGAAGATCGGCCGGTGAAGTTTCGGCGGGGTGGCTCGGTCCGCTGTGGACCTACCGCAACGCTGGTCTATGATGGCGCGCACGGGCGCGGGCTTTGTGGCTGTGGGATGACACACTAATGGCGCTCTCGATCAACAAGGTCGGCGTAATCGGCGCGGGACAGATGGGCTCCGGAATCGCGCTGGTCTGCGCGCAGGCCGGCATGAGCGTTCTGCTCAACGACGTCGCCGATGAGCGCGTCAAGGCGGCGCTGGCGACGATCAACGGCATCCTGTCGCGCCAGATCGCCAAGGGGCAGCTCGATGACGCCGGCCGGCAGGCGGTCTTGGGACGGATCGGCGTCGCCGACACTTATGACGAATTCGCCGACTGCGACATGGTCATCGAGGCGGCGTCCGAGCATGAGGACGTCAAGCGCAAGATTTTCACCAACCTGCGTTCGTTCGTGAAACCGGAAGCGGTCGTCGCCTCGAACACCTCGTCGATTTCGATCACCCGCCTCGCTTCCGTCACCGCCAATCCCGAACGCTTCATCGGCATACATTTCATGAATCCGGTGCCGCGCATGCAACTGGTCGAGCTGATCCGCGGCATCGCGACCAAGGACGACACCTTCGAGGCGGCCAAATCGTTCGTCACGCGGCTCGGCAAGACCGCGACGATGTCCGAGGATTTCCCCGGTTTCATTGTCAATCGCATTCTGCTGCCGATGATCAACGAAGCGATCTACACGCTTTACGAGGGCGTCGGCTCGGTCGAATCGATCGACACGGCGATGCGGCTGGGCGCCAACCACCCGATGGGACCGCTGCAACTGGCCGATTTCATCGGCCTCGACACGTGTCTGTCGGTGATGCAGGTGCTGCACGAAGGCCTCGCCGATTCCAAATATCGGCCGTGCCCGCTGCTGGTCAAATATGTCGAGGCGGGCTGGCTAGGGCGCAAATCGCAGCGCGGATTCTACGATTATCGCGGCGAGACCCCGGTGCCGACGCGCTGAGCGCGTCAGCGCGCCTCGCCATCCCGCTTTCGGGCCGCCGCCGCCAAATCCGGCCGCCTCTCCGCAGTGATCCGCAGCGCCTCCTCGCGCCGCCACTTCTCGATCGCCTTGTGATCGCCCGACAGCAGCACGTCGGGAATGGCGCGGCCCTCCCATTCGCGCGGGCGCGTGTAATGCGGATATTCGAGCAGGCCGGCCTCGAAGCTCTCCTGGTGGCCCGATTCGACCTTGCCCATCACGCCGGGAATCAATCGCACGCAGGCGTCGAGAACGGCGAGCGCGGCGATCTCGCCGCCCGACAGCACGTAATCGCCGATCGAAACTTCGATGAGCCCGCGCGCGGCGATGATCCGCTCGTCGACGCCCTCGAAGCGCGGGCAGACGATGACGAGGCCGGGCCCGGCCGCCCACTCGCGCGCGCGGGCTTGCGTGAACGGCGCGCCGCGCGGGCTCATGATCAGGCGGGCGCGCGGATCGTCCGGCGCGAGCGCCGCCTCCAGGCTCGCCGCCAGCACGTCGGCGCGCATCACCATGCCCGGCCCGCCGCCGGCGGGCGTGTCGTCGACGGCGCGATGGCGCCCGAGTCCATGCTCGCGAATGTCGCGCGCCTCCAGGGACCACAAGCCGCGCGCGAGCGCGTCGCCGGCCAACGACAGACCGAGCGGGCCGGGGAACATTTCCGGGAACAGCGTCAGGATCGTGGCTGCGAACATCGGTTCTTTCCCAAGGGCGTCGAGCTATTTCTGCGACACGGACGGCTTTATCCATTTCCATTCGCCCGACGCGGCCGTGCTTAACAGAGATCGGCGATTGCGTGGATACCGGCGCGTCGCCGTAACCGCGTAATCCATACCCAAGGCGCTCATGCGCAACGCCGCGGAGCGCGCCATCGAAGCCCTCGGGACAGGATCGGCGGACTCTTCGAGCTCAAGCCACGGGGAACGCGCCGACGGCCCTCTCACGCGGGGTAGGCGACGCGCTAGCCGGGAAGCGCCCTCGTCGACGCCGGGGCCAAGCGATCCGCTTCGCGGCCGCGCGCCGCGGAACGGGCGATTAGCTCGAGCGATTGAAGAGGCGGCGGGAAAACGCGAGTGGAGCGAAGAATCTCCGGTATGCGTTCGGCGGCGACCGGCTTGCTGAAGAGGTAGCCTTGCATTTCGTCACAGCCGTGCTCGCGCAGGAAAGCCGCTTGCTCGGAGGTCTCCACGCCCTCGGCGACGACGGTCAGACCGAGCGCCTTTCCCATGCTGACGATCGCTTGCGCGATCGCTCTGTCCTCGGCGTCGTGCGGCAGGTCCTGAACGAAGGAGCGATCGATCTTGATCGTGTCGACGGGAAACTTCTTCATCAGCGACATGGAGGAATAGCCGATCCCGAAATCGTCGATGGCGAGGCGCACGCCGCGGCTGCGGATGACGTCGAGCAGTTCGATCGCGCGGCCGACGTTGTGCATCACCATGCTTTCCGTGATCTCGAGCTGCAGAAGCTCCGGCGGCATCCCGCTGGCGGCGAGCGCGTCATCGATGTCCTGCAACAGATTCTCGTCCGAGAACTGCCGCGGAGAAAGGTTGACCGCCATCGACAGCGGCGGCAGCCCCTGTCGTCGCCAGGCCATGTTTTGCCCGCAAGCGGTCTTCAACGCCCAGCGTCCGATCGGAACGATCAATCCCGTCTCTTCCGCGAGCGGAATGAACTGCATCGGCGACAACGCCCCCAGATCCGGCAACGTCCAGCGCAGCAGCGCCTCGACGCCGGTGATTTGGTCCGTCGCTACGTCCACTTTCGGTTGGTAATGCAGCGAGAACTCATCGCGCTCGAGAGCCTGGCGCAGTCTGGCTTCAAACACCAGACGCTCGACGGACGGCGTCTTGCTCTGCTTGACGAAGAAGCGGAAGCCGTTCTTGCCCTCCTCTTTGGCGCGATACATCGCCATGTCGGCGTTCTTGGTCAGCGTCAGCTCGTTTTCGCCGTCGTCCGGGAACACGGCGATGCCGATGCTGGCGGTCGCGCGGCACTCGAGTCCGCATAGCTGAAGCGGCTCGCAGACGACCTTCAGCAGCCTGCGCGCGGCGGCCTCGATCTGCTGCGAATCCGAGGCGCGTTGCAGAATGATCACGAACTCGTCGCCGCCGAGACGGGCGACCACGTCGCCGGCGTCCAAACACTGGCGAAGCCTGTTGCCGGTTTCGACCAGCAACCCGTCGCCGGCGTCATGTCCGAGCGAATCGTTGATGACCTTGAAGCGGTCGATATCGATGAACAGGACCGCGAATCTCCGACCTTGCCGCCGGGCCGACTCGATCGTCGAATGCAGCAACTGGTTGAACATCGCCCGATTCGGGAGGTCGGTCAGACCATCGTGGGTCGCCAAATATTGAATTCGCGCGTCCGCCCGCGCCTTTTCGTCGGCGCGATCGAAATTTTCGAGCGCGAACGAAACATTGTTGGCCAGCCGCACCAGAAGCTCGACGAGTTCGGGCGTAAACGCGTCGCGCTCGCTCGACATGAAGACAAGGACGCCGGCCGTCCGACCGTGACTGAGCAGCGGCAAGGCCGCGCCGGACTTGTTGCCTTCGCGGAGCGCCCTGCCGTGAAAGGCGGCGCTGCGTTCGTCGGCGAGATAATCGTTGCTGACGCAAGGCTGCAACGTCCGGAACGCGGTTCCGCTCAATCCACGTCCCTCGGGATAGGCGTCCGTGATCGCAATTCTCACGCTCCTGTGCATGTCGCCTTTTGGGCCATCCCAGGCGACGACGCGCATGAGGTCGCTTCCCGGTTCCGTCAAGGCGATGATGGCGGAGGCGAACTGGCCGCCGTGCACCGCCGCCCCGCAAACGCGCCGGAATAATTCGTCGCGGGTCGAGGCGCGCATGATGGCTTCGTTGGTCGCGCTCAGGGCGGCGAACATCCGGCTGAGGCGCTCCTTTTGTTCGTCCGCCAGGCGACGACCGTCCGCGCGATCGAAGTTCTCGAGGGCGAAAGAGAGGTTCTCTCCGAGCCGCTGGAGAAGCTCGACGAGTTCCGAGGTGAACGCGCCGAGCTCGCTGGAAAGGAAGAGCAGGACGCCGACCGCTTCGCCATGGCTGAGCAGGGGCAGCGCGGCGCAGGATCTGCTGCCCCTGTCGCGGGCCTTTTCGTGAAATGCCGCGGCCCGCTGATCGGCGAGATAGTCGTTGCTGATGCAGGGCTGGCGCGTGCGGAACGCCGTTCCGCTCAACCCGCGTCCCTCGGGATGCGCGGACGTCGTCGCCAATCTCAGGGTTTTCGACAGCTCCGCGTTCGGCCCCGCCGTCGCGGCAATATGCAGGAAATCGCTTCCAGGCTCCGCCAGGGCGATTATGGTGGAGGTGAACCGGCCGCCTTGCACCGCAGCCTCGCACACCAACCGGAATAGCTCTGCGCGCGTCGGCGCGCGCATGATCGCTTCATTGGTCGCGCTCAGGGCGGCGAACATGCGGGTCAAGCGTTCCTTTTGCTTGTCCGCCACGCGGCGCTCGTCCGCACGATCGAAGTTCTCGAGGGCGAAGGAGACGTTGTCCGCGAGCCGCTGCAGCAATTCGACAAGCTTGGTCGTAAACGCGCCCGGCTCGCAGGACATGAAGAGAAGGACGCCCACGGGTTTGCCGCCGCGAAGCAGCGGCAGGGCGGCGCCGGATCGGGTGCCCTCGCAGCGAACCCTCGTCAGAAGGACGCTTTCTTGGATTTCGTTCAGATAGTCGTTGCTGATGCACGGGCGCCCTGTGCGAAACGCCTCCCCGCAAAGCCCTCGTCCTTCCGGCTGTTCGGCGCTGATCGCCAGGCTGGCGTTCTTCGACGTCGTCGCTGTTGGCCCCGCCGCCGCGGCGATGCGAAGAAAATCGCTTCCCTCTTGCGGCAGGCCGACGAGCGTGGCGGTGAAGTCGCCGCCCTTCACCGCGGCGGCGCACACCAGTTCGAACAGTTCGGCGCGCGTCTGGGCGCGCATGATCGCTTCATTGGTCGCGCTGAGCGCAACGAACATGCGCGTGACGTTGTCCTTCTGCTCCTGGCGTTCAAACAGCTCCATGCCAAATGAGATGGTTTCCGCGATGCGGGTCGTCAGCTGAATCCGCTCATCGTCCAAGGGACCGGAATCTTTGCCGAGGAAGAAAGAACAGACGCCGACGACTTGGCCGCTTTTCATCAGCGGCAAAACCGCGCCGGCCATCACGCCGCCGGCGAGCAATTGCGAGCGCCAAGGCGCCGCCCGTGGATCGTTGGGAAGGTCGTCGATAAAGCAGGGTTCGCCCGTGCGGAACACGTTCGCCGGGACGCCCTGGCCTTCGCGCAGGTTGGCATCGGCAGATATCCGCACTGTTTCGTAAATATCGCGAAGCTTGCCCGAACAGGCTGCGCGCGCGAACCACCGGGAATTGGGATCGTGCAAAGACACCGAGGCGCCCAGGAGCCTGCCGGGGCCTGTCGCCGCTTCGCAGACCATTCGAAACATCTCGCCCACGCTGCGCGCGCGAAGGATGGCCTTGTTCGTCGCGTTCAGTAAGCGAAAACGTCGATCCAACAGGTCGTTGGCTTCCACGACGCGCCCTCGTTCGCGCTCCCGATCGAAATGATCGAGCGCCGACGACACTTTCTCCACGACATGCTTCAGAAGGTCGACGACCGGATCGCTGAACGGTCCCGACCGATCCGGACAGAATGCGAAAACGCCAATGCTGGACCCGCCGCGCATGATCGGGATGAGCGCGCCGACGCCCTCGCTCGAACCCGGATTGGCCAGGAGTTTAAAAGCGCGGAATTTGTTCAGGCCCTCGCCGGCGCCCGCGACGAGGCGCAATCCTTCGTCGGGCCCGGCGAGCAGAACGCCCGCGCAGCCGACCTTGCCGTCATGGACCGCGGCGTCGCAAACTCTTTGAAAAAGGTCTTCGGGCGATGTCGCGCGCAATACGGCTTCGCTGACGGCCCTCAGCGCCGCAAACATCCACCCCACGCCTCGACTCGCCATTGGGCCGCCCGAACCTCTCCGTCAGGAGAGGATTGTGCGGCAGACGTAAACGGGGGGTTACCACTGCAGTTAATCGCGCGTGAATAACCATAACATCATGATAAAAAGATCACTTATTTATAGAAAGGTGGCGACGGGGCGGCGAGATTTAAAACTATGTGCGCTCACTTCAAATGCAGCGGCGTACTCAGGTCGGTTGCCGCGGGCCCCGTCCGGCCCTTCCGAGCCGCCCCGGCCTGACGCTGCGGGGCATGCGCCGGCTTGGGAACTACGCCGGCGAATGTGGCCCCGCCCTATCCTTCCGCCTCGCCCTCGACCTCGCGCGGCGGCTCGATCACGATCCGCCCGGCCGCGAAATCAATCTCGACCGCGACCGCGCGGGTGAACGGCAGCAGCAGGGTCTCGCCGCCGTCCTCGGGCGCGATCTCCAAGATGTCGCCCGCGCCGAAATTGCTCAAGGCGACGACGCGGCCGAGGCCCAAGCCTTCGCGCGTCACGGCGGCGAGGCCGACGAGGTCGTCATAGTAGAATTCGTTTTCGTCGGGCGGCGGCAATTGCTCGCGGCGCGCGAAAATCTCGACGCCGGTCAGCGCCTGCGCCGCTTCGCGCGTGGAGACGCCCTTCACGCGCGCGACGAGCATTTCGTCCTTGAGCGGGCGCAGCGACTCGAAGGCAAAGACGCGCGCGCCCGCCTTGTCGGTCAGAGCGCCATAGGCGCCGATCGCCATGGGGTCCGCGGTATAGGACTTGACCCGCACTTCGCCGCGCACGCCCTGCGCGGCGCCGAAGACGCCGAGAAGGACGAGTCGCTTAGGGCTCGGCACGGCCGCGCGCTATCAGCCGGCCGCGGCGGCGGCTTTCTCGGCGGCGGCGGCCGCCGCGGCGGCGCGCTCCTGCGCCTTCTTCTTCGGCTGAGCCTTCTCGGGATTGTTGCGCGTCTCGCGCTTGGCGAGGCCGAGGCTGTCGAGCAGGCGCAGCACGCGGTCGGTCGGCTGGGCGCCCTTGGCGAGCCAGGCCTTGGCCTTTTCGGCGTCGAGCACCAGACGCGCGGCGTCGTCCTTGGGCTTGACGGGATCGAACGTGCCGATCTTCTCGACGAAGCGGCCGTCGCGCGGCATGCGCGCGTCGGCGACGACGATGCGATAGAACGGGCGCTTCTTGGCGCCGCCGCGGGAGAGACGGATTTTCAGGGACATTTCATTTTCCTTCCGGTTGATCTCAAAACATGGGTCAGGGAACGGTCGAGGCGACGAGGGCGTTACTTCTTCTTGCCCCCGAACGGATTGAACCCGCCGCCGAGGCCCGGCAGCTTGGGGCCGCCGACGCCCGGCAGGCCGGGAAATTGCGCGGGAAGATTGAACGCGCCCGGCGGGGGCGCGTCGGGAAGGCCGGGAGTCTTGGCAAGCCCTTGCGGAGCGCCGGCGCCGCCGAGCTGTTTTTGCATTGCTTCCATCTGCTCCGGGCTCGGCATGGGCATGCCGCCGCCCATGCCCATCATCTGGCCGAGCTTGCCCATCATGCCGCGCTTGCCCGCTGAGCCGCCCATCGCCTTCATCATGTCGGCCATCTGGCGATGCTGCTTGAGCAGCCGGTTGACCATTTCGACATTCACGCCCGCCCCGGCCGCGATGCGCTTCTTGCGCGAGGCCTTGAGCAGGTCGGGATTGCGCCGCTCCTTGGGCGTCATCGAGGAAATGATCGCGCGCTGGCGCTTGATCGCCTTTTCATCGAAATGGGCGGAAGCGAGCTGGTCCTTCAGCTTGGCCATGCCCGGCAGCATGCCCATGATGCCGCCCATGCCGCCCAGCTTCTCGATCTGCGCGAGCTGTTCGGAGAGATCGCTGAGGTCGAAGACGCCCTTGCGCATCTTTTCGGCCATCTTGGCCGCCTGCGCCGCGTCGATCGTCTCAGCCGCCTTCTCGACCAGGCTGACGATGTCGCCCATGCCGAGAATGCGGTCGGCGAGGCGCTGGGGATGGAACTCTTCCAGCGCGTCCATCTTTTCGCCGACGCCGAGAAGCTTGATCGGCTTGCCCGTGACCGCGCGCATGGAGAGCGCGGCGCCCCCGCGCCCGTCGCCGTCGACGCGGGTCAGCACGATGCCGGTGACGCCGACGCGCTCGTTGAAATTCTTGGCGAGGTTGACCGCGTCCTGGCCGGTGAGCGCGTCCGCGACGAGCAGGATCTCATGCGGCTTGGCGGCGTCGCGGATTTCGGCCATTTCGGCCATCAGCGGCTCGTCGATATGGGTGCGGCCCGCGGTGTCGAGCAGCACCACGTCGTAGCCCTGCAAGCGCGCGACGCTCTCCGCGCGGCGCGCGATCGCCACCGGGTCCTGGCCCGGCACGATCGGCAGCGTGTCGACGCCGACCTGGCGGCCGAGCACCGCGAGCTGCTCCTGGGCGGCCGGGCGCTTGACGTCGAGCGAGGCCATGAGAACCTTGACCTTGTTGCGCTCGCTCAGGCGCTTGGCGATCTTGGCGGCGGTCGTCGTCTTGCCCGCGCCCTGCAGGCCGACCAGCATGATCGCCACCGGCACCGGCGCGTTGAGATCGATCCCCTGGGATTCGCCGCCCAACGTCTCGACCAGCGAATCATGGACGATCTTCACGACCATCTGGCCGGGCTTGACCGACTTGATCACCGCGGCGCCGACCGCCTTGGTGCGCGTGCGGTCGATGAAGGAGCGCACGACCTCGAGCGCCACGTCGGCCTCGAGCAGCGCGCGGCGCACTTCGCGCATCGCGGCGTTGACGTCTTCCTCGGAGAGGGCGCCGCGGCCGGTCAGTTTATCCAATATGCCGGAGAGCTTTTCCGAAAGGCTCTCGAACATGGGTTCGCTCCAAATGGTTCGTCGGTCCCGAGGCAACGCCGAACGCGCCCGGGGGCGCGAAGCGCTGCCGGACGGTGACCGCCGGCCTCGGGGGACGGACGGCTGATCGACGAGGCCAAGACCTGACGAAGATAGGCGCGGCTTCTAGGCGGCCAAGAGGGGGAAGTCAAATATGGCGCTGACGAACGTCTCGCCGCTACGCCCCCGCGCCGCGGCCGACGCCCTCGTAGCGGAAGCCGAGCGCGGTCATCGTCTCCATGGAATAGATGTTGCGCAGGTCGACGACCACCGGCTCGCGCAGGGCGGCCTTGACGCGGGCGAGGTCAAGCGCGCGAAACGCGTCCCATTCGGTGATGACGACCAGCGCGTCCGCCCCTTCGAGGCAGGCGTACGGGCCGCTGGCGAATTCGACGCCCGGCAGCAGCGCCTCGGCCGACTTGGCGCCTTCCGGGTCGAAGGCGACGATCCGCGCGCCCTGGGCTTGCAGGATCGGGACGATGACGAGACTGGGGGCGTCGCGCATGTCGTCGGTGTTCGGCTTGTAGGTCAGGCCGAGCGCGGCGATGGTCTTGCCGGCGACCGAGCCGCCGCACGCCTTGATGATCTTGTGCGCCATCGCGACCTTGCGCTTCTCGTTGACGTCGACCAGCGTCTCGACGAGGCGCATCGGCGAGCGCGCGTCGGTGGCGATTTTCGTCAGCGCCAGTGTGTCCTTGGGAAAGCACGAGCCGCCGAAGCCGGGGCCCGGATTGAGAAACTTGCGGCCGATGCGCTTGTCGAGGCCGATGCCGTGCGCCACGTCCAGCACGTCGCCGCCCACCTTTTCGCATAAGTCGGCGATCTCGTTGATGAACGTGACCTTCATCGCGAGATAGACGTTGGCGGCGTATTTGATCAGTTCCGAGGTGCGCCGGCTCGTGCAGACAATCGGGCTTCCGTTACGCTCGAGCGGCCGGTAGATTTCGCGCATGACGAGGCGCGCGGCCTCGTCCTCGACGCCGATGACCACGCGATCCGGCTGTTTGAAATCGTCGATCGCGGCGCCCTCGCGCAGGAACTCCGGGTTCGAGACCACGACGAATCGATCCTTGGGAGCGCGTTCGCCGATCAACCGCTCGACTTCGTCGCAGGTTCCGATCGGGGACGTCGACTTGTTGACAACGACGACGAAGGAATCGATCGCGTCGCCGATCTCGCGGGCCGCCTGAAAGACGTAGCGCATGTCGGCCGCGCCGTCGCCGGGAAGCGTCGGCGTGCCGACCGCGATAAATACCGCCTGAGCGCCGCGCATGCCCTCGGCGATGTCGGTGGTGAAGGAAAGCCGGCCGGCGCGCTGGTTGGCGACGACGAGTTCGCTGAGGCCGGGCTCGTAGAACGGCGCCTGGCCTTCGCGCAGGGCGGCGATCTTGGCGGCGTCCTTGTCGACGCAGACGACTTCGTGACCGAAATCGGCGAAGCACGCGCCCGAGACCAGACCGACGTAGCCGGCGCCTACCATGGCGATACGCATCGACGACCGTCTCCTCGGGGTTGAGCGACGCCTTCTAGCGGCCCGGCGGGGGCAGGGCAAGGCGAGGCGGCAGACGTCCACGCAAGAATTCGACGAACCCGGCGGCGGCGTCGGCGCCGGCGAAGACGCGGGTCGGCACGATCGCCGGCGGGCCTGAGCGCGGCCAGAGATAGATGAGGCCGCCGGCGTCCTCGGCCTCGAGGCAATCGGCGAAATCCCAGCGCGCCGGCGGCGTCGGGCCGACGAGGGCGAGGCCCGCCGCGTCGACGCTCAGGACGAGGCGCCCGGCCGCCCGCATCGCCTCGATCTCGGCGAGGCTGGCGCGCCGCGCCGCGAGGAACCGCCGGCGCGTCGCCAGGCGCTGGACCATGAAGGCGCCCGTCGCCAGCAGCAGCGCGATCTCGCCCCAGCGCTGGCCGACGAGTCCGGTCAGCGTGAGAATCGCGATGAAGGCGATCGCCAGGACGAAGGCGGCGAGCGGCGCGAGATGAGCCGACGTCAGCCGCCCGGCGAGCGCCCGTCGCAGGCCCGAGCGCGCCGCGGCGATGCGCGCCTCGTCCTCGGTGAGTTCGAAGGCGTAAGGCCCGAAGCCCGGCGCCGGGCGCGTTTGGCTCATGCTTCCCCGGGCGCCAGCGTCTTCAATGCGAGGGCGTGGACGCCTGCCGCGAATTCGTCGGCGAGCAGGGCGTAAACAATGCGATGACGCTCCAGACTCCCCTTGCCGGCGAAGCCTTCGCTGACGATATAGACGCGGTAATGCGTTTCACCGCCCTCGCGCGCGCCGGCATGGCCCTTGTGGCGATCCGATTCGTCGACGATATCGAGCCTTGTCGGGCGCAGGCCCTGCGTCAATTTGGCTGCGATCCGTTCTTTCATGGTCATGGAGGCCGCTTCCTTCGTGATTGGCCGCGCGGGCTTGCGCCGAGGCGCGCGACTTGTCAAAGACACGCCCGTGCGTGGCGTTTTGGTCACGGGTCGTTATTGGCTTGGCGCCAAAATGGGGCGTTCCGCAACTCGATGCTTGCCGGCCGGCGAGTCGGCGCCTAAGGTTTCCCTATGGATCTCAATTCGCGACTCTTCGATCGGATACGGGTCAAACCCACCCGCAAACCCGCCGAGCCGGCCCCGGCGGCGCTTTGCAGTTTTCCCGGCTGCAAGGCCGAGGGCGTATTCCGCGCGCCCAAAGGGCGCGACCGCGAGGGCGAATATTTCTGTTTCTGCATCGACCATGTCCGGGAATACAACGCCACTTACGATTATTTTCGTGGGATGGACGACGAATCGCTGGCCAAGTTTCGTCAGGCCGAAACGATCGGCCACCGGCCGACCTGGAAAATGGGTCCGCGCGCCGGCGCGCAAGGGGCCCACCACGTCGACGAGACGATCTACGCCGAGGCCCGCGCGATGCGCCGTCGCGGCGCGCGGCGCGCCGGTGGCGCGCCGGACGCGCCGCGCTACAATGCGCTGGCGCTCAAGGCCCTCACCGTCCTGGATCTCGATGCGAACGCGACCGAAATCACAATCAAGGCGCGTTATAAGGAGCTGGTCAAGCGCCATCACCCCGACGCCAACGGCGGCGACCGCTCGTCAGAAGACAAATTGCGCGAAATCATCCAGGCTTATAATTACCTGAGGGCGAACAAGCTGGTGTGAAGGCCGCCCGGGGGCCCGCGCTGGAATTCGTGAGAGCGCGAGGGCCGGGCCGGCTTTTTGTCGGGGACGAGGTCACCTATATAGAATTGTCACCCCGCCGCTCGAGCGATGGGGGCATGGAGGACAAATGAAAGCCGCGCCTATGCCGTCGCCGATCGAAACGCCGCCAACCGTCGCGGGGGCGCCGGACAGACGAATTTCCGTTCGAAAAGTGTTCAACATCAACTCCGACATGCAAGCGCCAGCCTATTCGGCCACCGACGAGCATGTGCCCGATCTCGATCCCGACTATCTCTTCGATCGCGACACGACGCTCGCGATCCTCGCCGGCTTCGCCTTCAATCGCCGCGTGATGATCACCGGCTATCACGGCACCGGCAAGTCGACGCACATCGAGCAGGTCGCGGCCCGGCTGAACTGGCCGCTGGTGCGCATCAATCTCGACAGCCACGTCTCGCGCATCGATCTCGTCGGCAAGGACGCGATCGTGCTCAAGGACGGCAAGCAGATCACCGAATTCCGCGACGGCATCCTGCCCTGGGCGCTACAGAGCAACATCGCCCTGTGCTTCGACGAATATGACGCCGGCCGTCCCGACGTGATGTTCGTCATTCAGCGCGTGCTCGAAGTCTCGGGCCGGCTGACGCTGCTCGATCAGCGCCGCGTCATCCGCCCGCACCCGGGATTCCGGCTGTTCGCCACCGCCAACACGATCGGGCTCGGCGACACGTCGGGGCTCTATCATGGCACGCAGCAGATCAATCAGGGGCAAATGGACCGCTGGTCGATCGTGGCGACGCTGAACTATCTCCCGCACGACAAGGAAGTCGACATCGTCCTCGCCAAGGCGCCGCACTATCGCACCGGCAAGGAAGGACGCGACATCGTCAACAAGATGGTGCGCGTCGCCGACCTCACCCGCAACGCCTTCATCAACGGCGACCTGTCGACGGTGATGAGCCCGCGCACGGTCATCACCTGGGCGGAAAACGCCGAAATCTTCAGGGATGTCGGCTTCGCCTTCCGTCTAACCTTCCTCAACAAGTGCGACGAACTCGAGCGCACGCTGGTGGCCGAGTTCTATCAGCGCTGCTTCGGCCAGGAATTGCCGGAAAGCGCGTTGAACGTTGCGTTGAGCTGAGTAGGGCGCCCTCGATGGCGACTGTCGACGTCAAGCCCAGCAACCGCAAGCCTGCCGGCAAGGCGGAAGCGCCGAACGAGCCGTTCAAGCGCGCGCTCGCCTCGTGCACGCGCGCGATGGCGCGCCATCCCGAGCTGGAGATCGCCTTCACCGCCGACAAGCCCGCCCTCGTCACCGGCGCGGAGGGCGCGCGGGCGCGCCTGCCCGAGCCGCCGCGCAAGCCCAATCCGCGCGAGGCGGCGATCCTGCGCGGCCTCGCCAATTCGATGGCGCTGCGCCTGGCCTGCCACAACGAGACGATCCATCGTCGCTATGCGCCGCTCAATCCGGCGGCGCGCACGCTGTTCGATGCGGTCGAGCAGGCGCGGGTCGAGGCGATCGGCGCCCGGCGCATGGAGGGCGTCGCCTCGAATCTCACGACGATGCTCGACGACCGCTACCATCGCAGCCCCTTCGCCGAGGCGCGCGATCGCGACGAGGCGCCGCTGGAGGACGCCGTCGCGATGCTCGTGCGGGAGAGGCTGACCGGCCTCAAGCCGCCGGGAGGCGCTCAGCGTCTGGTGGAGCTCTGGCGCCCCATCGTCGAGTCGAAGGCGGGCGCCGAGCTCGACAAACTCGACGGCGCCATTCTCGACCAGCGCGCCTTCGCCAAGTCCGTGCATCGTCTGCTCGCCTCGCTCGATATGGCCAGCGAATCGGAGGCCGACGCCGACGAAAACGAGGAGGCCGCCGACGAAAACGCGCCGCCCGACAGCGCCGACGAAGGCGAAGGCGAGGGGGAGCAACAAGAGTCCAAGGACGCGATGGAGATGGAGACGTCGGAGGAATCCGCCGACGAGCTCGAAGAGGGCGCGATGGAGGCCGCCGAGGCGCCCTCGGCCGAATTCCCCGATGAAGCCGAGGCCGGCAAATCCGAGGAGGCCGCCGAGAACCGGCCGTCGCCCTCGTCGGGCGCCGAGCGGCGCGGACCCGACTACAAGGCCTATACGACGAAATTCGACGAGGTGGTCAACGCCGAGGATCTTTGCGAGCCCGACGAATTGCAGCGACTGCGCGACTATCTCGACAAGCAGTTGCAGAACCTCTCCAGCGTCGTCTCGCGGCTCGCCAATCGGTTGCAGCGCCGGCTGATGGCGCAGCAGAACCGCTCCTGGGAGTTCGATCTCGAAGAGGGCATCCTCGACACGGCGCGCCTGCCGCGCGTCGTCATCGATTCGCAGCAGCCGCTCTCCTTCAAGCGCGAGAAGGATATGGAGTTCCGCGATACGGTGGTGACGCTGCTGATCGACAATTCCGGCTCGATGCGCGGGCGCCCGATCACGGTCGCGGCGACCTGCGCCGACATCCTCGCGCGCACGCTGGAGCGCTGCGGCGTCAAGGTCGAGATTCTCGGCTTCACCACCCGAGCCTGGAAGGGCGGCCAGTCGCGCGAGGCGTGGCTGCAGGCGGGCAAGCCGGCCAATCCCGGCAGGTTGAACGATCTGCGCCACCTCATCTACAAGAGCGCCGACGCGCCGTGGCGGCGCGCGCGCAAGAACCTCGGCCTGATGATGCGCGAGGGGTTGCTCAAGGAGAATATCGACGGCGAGGCGCTCGATTGGGCGCATCAACGCCTGCTCGGGCGCTCTGAGCAGCGGCGCATTCTGATGATGATTTCCGACGGCGCGCCCGTCGACAATTCGACGCTTTCGGTCAATTCCGGCAATTATCTCGAGCGCCATCTGCGCCACGTGATCGAGGAGATCGAGACGCGCTCGCCGGTTGAGCTGATCGCTATCGGCATCGGCCACGACGTCACCCGCTACTATCGCCGCGCCGTGACGATCGTCGACGCCGAGGAACTCGGCGGCGCAATGACGGAGAAGCTCGCCGAATTGTTCGACGAGAAGGCGGCGCCGCCACGCGCGGCGCCGGCGCGGGCGAAGCGCAAAGCGGCTTAAGCTCGCGACGCGCCGGGTCTGGCTTATTGCGTCGGCCGTTCGTCGGCGATGATCTTGCCGTCGTTGGGCAGGGCGCCGGGAGCGACGAATTCCACCGCGCCGCGCATCTTGGTCACGCTCTGCAGCGTCGCGGCGACCTCCTGCGCCAGGCCTGCCCGCGGGCTCGAAGCCTCGGCGGCGAGGATCATCGCGTCCTGCTCGCCTTGGCGGCGAACGATCAGCCGCAACGCGCCGAGCTCGGGATGACGTTTGCCGACTTCGACGACCTGCGAGGGGTGCACGAACAGGCCCTTGATCTTGGTCGTCTGATCGGCGCGCCCCATCCAGCCCTTGATGCGCGCGCGCGCGTCGCCGGGCGAAGCGGGCAGGAAGGCCGAAAGGTCGCCCGTAGCGAAGCGCAACAGGGGATAATGGGCGCCAAGGCGGGTCACCACGACCTCGCCGACCTTGCCTTCGGCGACGGGAACGCCCGCGCCCGGCGTCACGATTTCGAGCAGGACCGCGTCGCTGACCGCGAGGCCCGGCGCCACGGAGCCGTCCGCGGCGTCGGTCTCGAAGGCGACCACGCCGAGTTCGGCGGTGGCGTAAGCCTGCCGCGTCTTGACGCCGCGTCGCTCCAATTCGGCGCGCAGGCTCGAGGGGAGCGCCGCGCCGGAAACCAGCGCCTTAGCGATCGAAGAGATATCGAGGCCGGCCTCGCCCGCCTTGTCGAGCAGGATCTTGAGAAAGTCCGGCGGGCCGCAATAGGTCGTCGGCCTGAGATGGGCGATCGCCTGCAACGTCTGTTCGGTGTTGCCGGGTCCGGCGGGGATCACGGCGCAGCCGAGCGCATGCGCGCCGCTCTCCATGATGAAGCCGCCCGGCGTAAGGTGATAGGAGAAGCAATTGACGACGATTTCGCCGGCGCCGAGGCCAGCGGCGGCGAGCGCCGACGCCGCGCCCCAGACATCCTCGCCGTAATCCTGCGGCTCGAAGATCGACCCGGGCGAAGCGAACAGGCGCTTGAAGCGGCCCGGCGCGGTCGCCGCGACGTCGCCGAAAGGCGGGGCGGCGCGCTGCATCGCGGCGAGTTCCGACTTGCGCAACACGGCAATGCGGGAAAGATCCGCGCGGCTCCGCAGCGCGTCGATCTCGACGCCTTCGAGCTGCCGGGCGAGCGCTGGGCTTTGCGCCCGCAGCGCCGTCAAGGCTTCGCGCAGCGCGGCAATTGCCGCCGATTCGTCGGACATCGTCACGCTCTCCTCGATCGAACTTGTCCCTTCTCCCCGTTGGCGGGGAGAAGGTTAGGATAAGGGGCGGGGTGACGAGCCGCAACGTTGCGGCTTCCCGCATGGCCCCTCACCCCAGCCCTCTCCCCGCGAAAGCGGGGAGAGGGAGACTTCGAACCTGTCACGCCAGCCACCGTTTCCGGCGCCGATAGCTCTTCACGTCGCGGAAGGAGCGGCGATCGGCGCCGCCGACCCCCAGGTAGAATTCCCGCACGTCTTCATTGCCTCGCAGCGCGCTCGCTTCGCCGTCGAGCACGACCCGGCCGTTTTCCAGGATATAACCGAATCCCGCGTAACGCAGCGCGATATTGGTGTTTTGCTCGGCGAGCAGGAAGGAGACTTTTTCTCGCGCGTTGAGATCGCGCACGATCTCGAAAATCTCCTCGACGACCTGCGGCGCCAAGCCCATCGAAGGCTCGTCGAGCAGGATCAATTCGGGTTTCGACATCATCGCGCGCCCGATCGCGCACATCTGCTGCTCGCCGCCCGAGGTGTAGCCGGCCTGCGAGGCGCGGCGCTGTTTCAGGCGCGGAAAATAACTATAGATCGCCTCGAGATCCCTGGCGATCGCGGCGCGCCCGTCGCGCCGAGTGAAGGCGCCGGTCAGCAGATTCTCTTCGATCGTGAGATGGCCGAAGCAGTGGCGCCCCTCCATCACCTGAATGGCGCCGCGGCGCACGAGCTCGTTGGGCGACAATTGGTCGACCCTCTCGCCCTTGAAGCGGATCGCGCCCTTGGTGACCTCGCCGCGTTCGGCGCGCAACAGGTTGGAGATCGCCTTCAGCGTGGTGGTCTTGCCGGCGCCGTTGGCGCCGAGCAACGCGACGATGCCGCCTTTGGGCACGCCGAGCGAAACGCCTTTCAGCACGAGAACGACGCTGCTGTAGATGACCTCGATGTTCGCGACGTCGAGGATCGGGGCGGGGGCGTCAGCGGTCATCGAGCGTCGAGTCGCGGGTTGATGGGAAGATGAGCGCAAAGGTCTGAGCCGACCCTCACCCCAACCCCTCTCCCGTAAGCGGGAGAGGGGCTTTCCCCTTCTCCCGCGCGCGGGAGAAGGTGGCCCGAAGGGCCGGATGAGGGTTTGCTCACGACTTGTTGTCGCACGGCTCGCTGCGGGCCGGCCAACCCGCGTTTTTCTCGGCGTAGGCCTTGGCGGCTTCGTCGAGAAGCGGCTGCACCTTGTCGGTCGCCGGCGCGATGGGATCGCTGATCTTCACCCATTTCGCGCCGTCCCACTGCTGGACGAAGGTCGCGCTGTGGCTGTTGTGGTCGGCGCAGGTCAGCTTGAACGGCGCCGCGAAGCCCTCGAGGCCCAACGCCTTGAAGCGCGCGGCGTCGAGATCGAGGTTTTCGAGTCCGCGGCGCACGTCCTCGCCGGTGACGACCTTCTTGCCGGTGATTTTCTGCGCGGCGGCGATGCCTTCGGCGATCAGCACTGAATTATAGACGCCGCGGTCGTAGAGAACCTGACCGAATTCCGCAGCCGGGGTCTGGCTCTTGCCCGCGTCGATGACGAGCTTCTTGATGTCGCGCAGAGCTTGAAAGTCGGTCCCGGTCGCGTGCCAATTGAGCTCCTTGAAGCCCTTGGCGCCTTCGCCCGCGGAAGCTGCGTCATTATCGCCCGGCCACCAGATCGAGACGAATTTGTCCATCGGGAAGCCCGCCTTGACCGCTTCCTTGATGGCGGTGGGGTTCATCGCGCCCCAGCCATACATCACGAGAAAGTCGGGCTTGTCGCGACGGATGTCGAGCCAGTTGGCGGACTGGTTCTGCATTTCGGCGGGCGCGACGGGATAGAGCTTCAGATTGAAGGGCGTGTCCTTGGCGAGCGACTGAAACAGCGGGATCGGCTCCCTGCCGAAGCCGGCGTCGAAATAGAGATAGCCGATCGTCTTGCCCTTGAGCGCGTCGATCGATCCGCCGCCGA
The DNA here is from genome assembly GCA_963842835.1 of uncultured Alphaproteobacteria bacterium. Taxonomy (GTDB): domain Bacteria; phylum Pseudomonadota; class Alphaproteobacteria; order Rhizobiales; family Beijerinckiaceae; genus Roseiarcus. Next base: position 579,137 of record CAWJIB010000009.1, read on the forward strand.
CATATTTGAGGATCTCCGACCCGCCGTCCCAATAGGTCGCGGGCGGATTGAAGATCCAGGGAAACACGTCGCCCTTGGCGGAGGCCGAAAGGCCGTAGGCCATCGACAGGATCGGGATCTTGTCGACCGAAGCCTTGGGGATCAGCGACAAGGTGATGCCGGTCGACCAGGGATTGACGATCACCGGGTTCTTCGGCTTGACCGAATCGTAGCATTCCAAGCCCTTCTTGGTGTCGTAGCCCGTTTCGCATTCGTCGATGGCGAGCTTGACGCCGCCGATGCCGCCGTCGCGTTCGTTGAGCATGGCGAGGTAATCGTGCATGCCGTCGGCGATCGGCGTTCCCGAGCCGGCGAACGGCCCGGTGCGATAGGTGAAGAGCGGAACGTAGATCGAATCGTCGGCGAGGGCGCTGGTGGCGGCCGGCGCGGCGAGCGCCAGCGCGAGGGCGCAGCCGAGCCCTCTCAAAGCGTAGGTTTTCTTCATGACGGTTCCTCCTGACAAATTGAACACTTCCGCTCGCTCTAATAGGGGAACGGCCAGACGCGCAGCTTTTGCTTGGCCGTTCGCCAGAGCCGGGCGAGACCGTGCGGCTCGACGATTAGGAACAGGATGATCAAAGCGCCGGTGACGATGAAGGTCAAATGATCAATCGTCGCGGATGCGATAGTGAGGCCGACCATCGAGGGCAGCGCGCGCAGCGCGATCGGCAGGAGATGGATGATCGTCGCCCCGAAGAACGCGCCGACGATCGACCCGAGGCCGCCGATCACGACCATGAACAGCAATTGGAACGACAGGTCGATGTTGAAGGCCTCCGGTTCGGCCGCGCCGAGCCAGAGAAAGACCATCATCGCGCCGGCGACGCCGATGTAGAACGAGGACACGGCGAAGGCGAGCAACTTGGCGCGCAACAGCCGGATGCCGATCAATTCGGCCGCGATGTCCATGTCCCGCACCGCCATCCACATGCGCCCGATGCGCCCATGCACGATGTTCGAGGCGATCCAGGCCATGACGGCGACGATGGTGAGCGCCACGTAGTAGCGCGTGACCGGGGTTGCGTTGGGCCCTGTCACGGCCAGGCCGAACAGCGTGTGCGTCTCGACCTCGATCGCGCCGGAGGCGTTGTTGTTATAGAGCCAGGGGACGCGCGCGAAGCACCATTCGAGAAAGAATTGCGCCGCGAGCGTCGCGACAGCGAGATAAAAGCCCTTGATGCGCAGGCTAGGCAGGCCGAACACCACGCCGACCGCGCTCGACACGAATCCCGAGGCGAGAATCCAGACGAGAATATTGACCTGCGGAAACAAGGTCTCGAGCTTATAGCAGGCATAGGCGCCCACGCCCATGAAGCCCGCCGAACCGAGCGACAGAAGACCGGTGTATCCGGTGAGAATGTTGAGGCCGATCGCGGCGAGCGAAAAGACGAGGAAGGGGATCATCATCGTGTTCAACATGAACTGATCGCCGGTGGCGGGAATGACTGCGAAGGCGATCGCCAGAATCAGCGCGAGGCCGATCCGGTCCTGGCGAATCGGAAAGATCGCCATGTCGTCGGCGTACGTCGTCTTGAATTGCCCGGCCTCGCGGTAGAACATTTACCGCGCCTTCGGCGTCGCGGCCGGGTTCGGCTGAAACCGCAATGCTTTCGTCACTTCGCTAAATCCTCTCGATGATGCGCTCGCCGAACAGGCCTTGCGGCCGGAACAGCAGGAAGGCCAGCGCGATGAAATAGGCGAGCCAACTTTCGATGCCGCTGCCCATCAGCGGACCCCAGTAGAATTCGCCGAGCTTTTCGCCGATGCCGATGATGAGGCCGCCGACGATCGCGCCGGGAATGGAGGTCAGGCCGCCGAGAATCAGCACGGGCAGCGCCTTCAGCGCGACCACTTGCAGCGCGAAGGAGACTTCCGAGCGGGCGCCCCACATGATCCCGGTCGCCAGCGCTACCACGCCCGCGGCGAACCAGACGATGACCCAGATCTGATTGAGCGAAATGCCGACCGACAACGCCGCCTGATGATCGTCGGCGACCGCGCGCAGGGCGCGGCCGATGCGCGTCTTCTGGAAAAACACGGCGAGCGCGGCGACCATCACGATCGCGATCGCCGCCGCGGCGATGTCCAGCTTTTGCAGCGTGACGGAACCGCCGAGGATCTTGAAGTCGAGCGCGCCGCTCGGCAGAAACAGCTCCTGCGTGATCATCGATTTCGGGTTGCCGCCGAACACGAGTTCGCCGAAGCCGATCAAGAAATAGGTGACGCCGAACGTCGCCATCAACAGCATGATGTCCGGCTGGTTGACGAGCGGGCGCAGCACCAGCCGCTCGATGCCGAGCGCGAGGAGGTACATGACCGCGATGGTCGCCAGCAGCGCGATCCACGCGGGAACGCCTTTCTCGTGCAGCCCGACCAGCGTCAGCGCCGCGAACACCATCATGATGCCCTGCGCGAAATTGAAGACGCCCGAGGCCTTGTAGATGAGCACGAAGCCGAGCGCGATCAACGCGTAGAGCACGCCGCCGACGAAGCCCTCCCAAATCGTCTGGACGAGCAGGTCGGGCGCCGAGATCATCTGCGCGAAGGGGTCGACGAAGATCGCGTGCAGGAGGTTCATCGCACAGGCCTTTTCATCGTCCCTGCCTCAATGCGCCACGCCGAGATAGGCGTCGATCACCTTTTGGTCGGCCTTGACGACGTCGGGGACGTCGTCGGCGATCTTGCGTCCGTACTCGAGCACGACGACGCGGGTCGACAGATCCATCACCACGCCGATATCATGTTCGATCAGCGCGACCGTCGCGCCCAGATGCCGGTTCGCCTCGATGACGAAGCGGCTCATGTCTTCCTTTTCCTCGAGATTCATCCCGGCCATCGGCTCGTCGAGCAGCAGCAACTCCGGCTCCATCGCGAGCGCGCGGCCGAGTTCCACCCGTTTTTGCAGGCCGTAGGGCAGAGCGCCGACCGGCGTCTTGCGGATATGCTCGATTTCGAGAAAATCGATGATCTCCTCGCAAACCCGGCGATGCGCGATCTCCTCGTCGAGCGCCGGGCCGTGGCGAAGGGCCTGCCAGAACAGGCCTTTCTTCATGCGCAGATTGCGGCCCGTCATGATGTTGTCGAGCGTCGTCATGCCCTTGAACAAGGCGACGTTCTGAAACGTCCGCGCGATGCCCTGGCTCGCCGCCTCGAAGGGGCGCATGCGCGAGCGCGCCTTGCCGCGAAACAGGATGCGGCCGCTTTGCGGCTGGTAGAAGCCGTTGATGACGTTGAGCATCGAGGTCTTTCCGGCGCCGTTGGGGCCGATGATGGCGCGGATTTCCCCTTTTCGAATATCGAACGAGACGTCCGAAATCGCCTTCACGCCGCCGAACGAGAGCGAAACGTTCTCGAGCGAAAGAAGCGGCTCGCCGCCCGTGATTGCGTGTTCCCCGTTCATGCGGCGCGGCTCCGCGTCGTCGGCGGATAGATCGGCATGTCGATGATCTTGGACGAGCCGACGAGCTTGCCCTTGCGGCCGTCCTCATAAGTGATCTCGGCCGAGATGGCGGCCTCGGCGGAGCCGTCGTAAAGGCCCTCGACCAGCGGCGCGTAGCGCTCGGCGATGAACCCGCGGCGCACCTTCTGCGTGCGCGTCAGCTCGCCGTCGTCGGCGTCGAGTTCCTTGGGCAGAATGAGGAACCGCTTGATCTGCGCGCCCGCCATCACCGGTTCGCTCGCCAGCGCGCGATTGACCGCGTCGACGTGTTTGCCGATCAACTCGGCGACGCGCGGGTGTCCGGCGAGCTCCTGATAGGAGGCGTAGCCGACGTTGTTGCGCTCGGCCCAATTGCCGACCGAGGCCAATTCGATGTTGAGCATGACGGCGACGAAGTCGCGGCCGTCGCCGATGGCGACCGCCTCACGGATATCGGAGAAGAACTTGAGCTTGTTCTCGATGTACTTGGGCGCGAACAGCTGCCCGCCGGCGAGGCGGCCGACGTCCTTGGCGCGGTCGACGATCTTGAGCTGGCCATCGGGTTCGAAGAAGCCGGCGTCGCCGGTCTTGACGAAGCCGTCCTCGGTCAACGCCTCGCAGGTCTTGTCGGGCTCGTGGTAATAGCCGACGAACATGCCCGGGGACTTGAACTGCACCTCGCCGTCCTCGGCGATGCGCAGCTCGACGTGCGGCGCGGGCGGTCCGACCGTGTCGGAACGAACGGCGCCGTCGGCCTGCGCGGTCACATAGAGAAAGGCCTCGGTCTGGCCGTAGAGCTGCTTGAGGTTGAGGCCGAGCGAGCGGTAGAAAGTGAAGAGGTCCGCGCCGATCGCCTCGCCCGCGGTGTAGGCCACGCGTACCTTGGTGAAGCCGAGGACGTTCTTCAGCGGGCCATAGATCAGCGCTTCGCCGAGCGCATAGTGCAAGCGCGCGGTCCAGGGGACGCTGCGCCCGTTGGCGATGCTTTCGCCCCAACGCCGCGCGACGTTCATGAAATGGCGGAACAGCCAGCGTTTGGGCGCGCTCGCGTCCTCCATGCGGATCATCACGCGCGTGAGCAGCGCCTCGAAGACCCGCGGCGGCGCGAAATGGAACGTCGGCCCGATTTCGCGCAGATCGTCCGCGGCGGTGTCGGCGCTCTCCGGACAGGCCATGCAGAATCCCGCGACGAAGCCTTGCGCATAGTTGAGATAATGATCGCCGACCCAGGCGAGCGGCAGATAGGCCAGCACTTCGTCGCGATCGGTCAGGTTGTCGAACGCGACCGTGTCGCGTGCGGCCGCAATGCAGCACTCGCCGCTGAGCACGACGCCTTTGGATCGCCCCGTCGTTCCCGAGGTGTAGAGGATCACCGAGGGATCCTTGCCGTCGCCGGCGCTGATGCGCGCGTCGAGCGCGGCGGCGACGTTTGCGTCGGCGAGCGCCGCGCGGCCGGCGGCCATCACCGCGTCGAAGGAATGGAGCCGCGCCTCGCCGTAATCTTTCAGGCCGCGTTCCTCGTCATAGAGGACGTGGGTCAAATTCGGCAGCCGAGAAGCGACCGAGAAGATCTTGTCCACCTGCTCCTGATCTTGCGCGGCGATGAATTTCGCCCCGGCGTGGTCGAGCACGAGAGCGAGTTCGTCGGCGACCGAATCCGCATAGACCGGGACGGGAATGGCGCCGAGCATCTGGGCCGCCGTGATGGTCCAGTAGAGGCGCGGACGGTTGGCGCCGACGACGGCGATTCGATCGCCTTTTTGCAAGCCCATTGCGTCGAGGCCCTGCGCGAGCGCGCGGGTTTCGGCGTAGACTTGGGCCCATGTCCAAGTCTGCCAAATCCCGAAATCCTTAAGACGAAAGGCCGGACGTCCCCCTCGCACCCGCGCATGCATCCGCAGCAGCTTGGCGAAGGTGTCGTCGGCGTTCGCTCGCTTAGGCGGCAAGCCCAACCCGTTCCTCCCTTTCGTCGTTTCCTGCGGCGAGCGTCGTCGCCCCAGCCGACCGCGTCGCTTGGACGTGGCGCTCAGATCATCAGACGGCGCACGGTTTCGATAGCCCTACGATAGTTGTGTTGCGGCGGGAAGCGGCCCGTCCTCCTCGCCGGCGGCGCCGCGCTTGACGAGGGACTATTGTTATTCTATATAACCATTATTATTCAAAGCAAGATCGGGGGAGAGCAATGGCGGACGCCCGCGACGACGCTCGATCGCAAGCCGAGACCCGGGGGCCGCTCACCATCGAGCGACGCGGCGCCGTGCTCGTCGTCGGCCTCGACCGTCAAGCCAAGCGCAATGCGATCAACGACGAAGCGATCGAGGCGCTAGAGGCCTGCTTCTCGAAAATCCCGCCGGGCGTGCGCGCCGCGGTGATCCACGGCCACGGACCGAATTTTTCAGCCGGTCTCGACCTCGGCGAAATATCGGAGCGCGACGTGACCGCCGGCGTCTTTCATTCGCGCGCCTGGCATCGCTGTTTCGAGAAGATCGAATTCGGCCCCATTCCCGTCGTCGCCGTCCTCAAGGGCGCCGTGATCGGGGGCGGGCTGGAACTCGCCGCGGCCGCCCACGTGCGCGTGTCCGAGCCTTCCGCCTTTTACGCCTTGCCCGAGGGCCAGCGCGGCATTTTCGTCGGCGGCGGCGGGTCGGTGCGCCTGCCCAGGCTCATCGGCGTCGCCCGCATGACGGACATGATGTTGACCGGGCGCGCTTATGCGGCCGAGGAGGGGGCGAGGATCGGCTTCGCGCAATATCTCGTCGGCGAGGGCGAAGGCTTGGACAAGGGGCTCGCGCTCGCCCAGACCATGGCCGGCAATGCGCCGCTGACCAATTTCGCAGTGATTCAGGCCCTGCCGCGCATCGCCGACAGCGATCCGCGCGTCGGCTATTTGATGGAATCTCTGGTCTCCGCCGTCGCGCAAGGCGACGACGAGGCCAAGGCCCGCGTGCGCGCCTTTCTCGAGAAGCGCGCGGCCAAGACGACGCGGCCGGACTGACGAACCCGTCGCAAGAGCGGGCCGGATAAGGGAAGAGAGCATCTCGCGCGGCGCGGCGCGCGGCGAACAAGGAGAGCGAAGCGATGCTGGCCGCCAATCCCTTGACGACCCGTTCGCGCCTGTTCGGCGCGCTCGATCCGGTAGTCGAGACCCGGCCCGACGGAGTCATCGTGGTGCGCTCGGCCAAACCCCTGCCGCCCTATCCGGCCTCGCTGATCGATCGCCTCGAACATTGGGCCCGCGTCGCGCCCGACCGGGCGTTCTTGGCCGAACGCGCCGCCGACGGCCGTTGGCGCACGCTGACTTTCGGGGCGGCCTACGAAACGATCCTGCATGTCGGCGCGGCGCTGCTGGCGCGCGGTCTGTCGGAGGAGAGGCCGGCGCTGATCCTATCCGGCAACAGCATCGACCACGCGCTGCTTTCGCTCGCGGGGATGGCGGTCGGCGCCCCCACGTGCCCGATATCGACGGCCTATTCGCTGATTTCGCAGGATTTGGGCAAGCTCGCCTATGCCTTCGATCTCCTGACGCCGGGACTGGTTTTCGCCGCGGACGGGCGCGCCTACGGCCGCGCCTTGGGCAAGGCGAAGGAGCGCGGAATCGAGATCGTCGTCGGCGACGACAGCGCCGAAGCCCTCGGCGCGACGCCGTTCTCCGATCTCACGGAGCGCCCGATTTCCTCGGCGGCGCTGTCGGCGCGCGCCGCGGTCGGGCCGGACTCGATCGCCAAGTTCCTGCTCACCTCCGGCTCCACCGGCTTCCCCAAGGCGGTGACCAACACCCAGCGCATGCTGTGCTCCAACCAGGCCATGCTCGGCGAGGCGCTCGCCTTTCTCAAGGACGAGCCGCCGGTCCTCGTGGACTGGCTGCCCTGGGCGCACACGTTCGGCTCCAACCACAATTTCGGCATCGCGCTCTACAACGGCGGCGCGCTCTATATCGACGAAGGCAAGCCGGTTCCCGCGGGCATCGGCGCCAGCGTGGCGAACCTGCGCGAAATCGCGCCGACCATCTATTTCAATGTGCCCAAGGGTTTCGAGGCGCTGCTGCCTCACTTGCAGGAAGACGACGCGCTGCGCCGCCATTTCTTTTCGCGGCTGAAGTTGATGTTCTATGCCGGCGCCGGACTTTCCAAACCGGTGTGGGACGCCTACCGCGACCTCGCGATCGCGACGCTCGGCCATCCCGTCGCCATGACCACCTCGCTCGGCTCCACGGAGACCTCGCCGGGCGCGCTGATCAACGTGCGCGAGGCCGATCGACCCGGCATCGTCGGCGTGCCGCACCGCGGCGTCGAGCTGAAGCTCGCGCCCAATTCCGGCAAGCTGGAGGCGCGCCTGCGCGGCCCCAACATCATGCCGGGATATTGGCGGCGGCCCGATCTCAGCCAAAGCGCCTTCGACTCCGAAGGCTTCTATCTCATCGGCGACGCCCTCCGCCTCGCCGAGCCCAACAATTTCGCCGCGGGCTTCGAATTCGATGGCCGCGTCGCCGAGGATTTCAAGCTCGCGACGGGAACATGGGTCAGCGTCGGCCCGCTGCGCGTCAATTTCGTCGGTCAGTTCGATCCGCTGGTCAATGACGCGGTCGTCGCCGGCCATGACCGCGACGATGTCGGCATGCTGGTCTTCCCCAACGAGGACGCCACGCGCAAGCTCGCGCCGCATCTACCCGCCGACGCGCCCTTCGCCGACGTCCTCGCCGACGAGCGAGTCAAGGATGCGTTCCAGGAGCGTCTGGCGGCGCACGCGCGCACGGCCACCGGCTCTTCGAGCCGCGTCATGCGCATCGCGTTGCTCGCTGATCCGCCTTCGATGGACCTCGGCGAGGCGACCGACAAAGGATCGCTCAATCAGCGCGCCGTCCTCGCCAATCGCTCGGCCGACGTCGAGGCGCTCTATGCGCCCGAAGCCAAGCCGCATATCGTTCGTCTATAGGAGCAGGCGCCAGTGAGCGAACCGCAAGGGCTTGCGCTACGGCGTCGCTTCGGCCTGTATCGGGGTTGGGCGGGGAATCGCGACGATCGCCGAAAATCCGGCGGTCGCGGATTGATGAGGAGAAAGTTGCCATGAATCTTTCAGGCGTAGCGGCGATCGTCACCGGCGGCGGTTCGGGATTGGGCCGGGCGACCGCGGAAAGCTTCGCCGCTAAGGGCGCGCGCGTCGCGGTGCTCGACCGCAACGCCGAAGCGGCCGAAGCCGTCGCCAAGGCGATCGGCGGCCTCGCCGCGCCTTGCGACGTCGCCGACGCCGCCTCGGCCGAAGCGGCCATCGCCAAGGCCGAGGCCGCTCACGGCGCGGCGCGCGTGCTAATCAATTGCGCGGGGATCGGCACGCCCAAGAGGGTGATCGGCCGCGAGGGACCCCAGCCGCTCAGCGATTTCGAAACGGTGATCCGGGTCAATCTCGTGGGCACGTTCAACATGATCCGGCTCGCGGCGGCGGCGATGGCCAGGCTTGCGCCGCTCGACGGCGGCGAACGAGGCGTCATCATCTCGACCGCCTCGGTCGCGGCCTATGAGGGCCAGATCGGCCAGGCCGCCTATTCCGCCTCCAAGGGCGGCGTCGTCGCCATGACCTTGCCGATCGCGCGCGAACTGGCGCAATTCGGCATTCGCGTCAACGCGATCGCGCCGGGGCTGTTTCTGACGCCGATGCTGCTCGGCCTGCCGCAAGAGGCGCAGGATTCGCTCGGGCGCGCGGTTCCCTACCCCGCGCGTCTGGGCGAGCCCAGGGAATACGCCGCCCTCGCCGCGCATATCGTCGAGAACGCCTATCTCAACGGCGAGACCATCCGCATCGACGGCGCCCTGCGCATGCAGCCCCGCTGAGGCCCGCCGATGGCTCTTAAGCGCGACGCAACTCCGGGCTCGACGCCTGCCGAGGGCGAAGCCGCGCCGGCCGCGAATTCGATCGACCTCTCCGCGCTGACGAACACCACCGGCTATCCCCTGCGCCGGGCGCAGATGGCGGTGTTCGACGATTTCAACAAGCGCTTCGCGTCGCTGCGCCTGTCGCCGGCGCAATATTCGGCGCTAGTCGCGATTGGCGACAATCCCGGCCGCAACCAGTCGGAAATCGCCGGCGCGCTGGGAATCCAACGGCCGAATTTCGTCGCGATGATGGACGAACTCGAGCGCCGCGGCCTCGCCGAGCGCCTGCGTTCGGACGCCGATCGTCGCTCGCACGCGCTGGTCTTGACGCGATCGGGAAGCGAACTGGTCGCGCGCGCACGCCTCGTTCAGGCCGCGCAGGAGGACGCCGTCGCGCGAATCCTGGGTTCGGAGGGAAGAGAGAGGCTAGTCGCGCTGCTCGGCCGGCTCACGAAAATCGAATAGGTCGAAAAGAGAAGTTCGGCGCCCGACGGGAGCCGCCAAAGGCGCGAAACGCGCATCGAAATAGAGGGAGGAAAATCGATGAACCGTAGACAAGTCCTGCTCGGCGGCGCCGCTTTGGCGCTGGCGCCGCGTTTCGCTTTCGCCCAAGCCTCCCGTCCGCTCAAGATCGGCATCATGAACGACATGTCGAGCGTCTACGCCGACTATCAGGGCGTGGGCTCGGTGATCGCGGCCAAGCTCGCGGTCGACGACCTCTCGGCCAAACTGGGCGTTCCCGTCGAAATCGTCTCCGCCGACCACCAGAACAAACCGGACGTCGGCGCCGCGATCGCGCGCGGCTGGTTCGATTCCGGATCGGTCGACGTCATCATGGACTTGCCGAATTCGGCGGTCGCCCTCGCCGTGCTCGCGATCGCCACCGAAAAGAACAAGGCGGTCATCGGCTCGGGCGCGGGTTCGTCGGTGATGACGGGGCCCAAATGCGCCAGGAATTTCGTCCACTGGACCTACGACACCTACGCCTTGGGCAACAGCATCGGCAAGGCGCTGACCGAGCAGGGCGGCAAGACCTGGTTCTTCATCACCGCCGACTACGCCTTCGGCAAGGATCTGGAAGGCAATTGCGCGGCGGCGGTCGAGGCGGCGGGAGGCAAGGTGCTGGGCTCGGCGCGCCATCCCCTCAACACCGCCGATTTCTCCTCGTTCGTACTGCAGGCGCAGGCCTCGGGCGCCGACGTCGTCGGCTTCGCCAACGCGGGCGGCGATCTCAATACGTCGCTCAAACAGGCCCATGAATTCGGCCTGGGCGCCAAGCAGCGGCTGGCCGGCCTCATTCTCAATGTCACCAATATTCCTGCCCTCGGGCTCGATGCGGTGCAGAATGCGATGATCTGCACTGCATTTTATTGGGACTTCAACGACGGCACGCGCGCTTTCGCCAAGCGCTTCCAGGCGGCCCATCCCTCGAAGATGATGCCCAACGACATGCACGCGGGCATGTACGCCGCCACCGAGCATCTGATGAAGGCGATGGCCCAGACCGGGAGCGCCGACGACGGCGTCAAGCTCGTCGACGCGATGAAGGCGATCCCGACCGACGATCCGCTCTTCGGCAAGGGCTCGATCCGCGTCGACGGACGCAAATTGCATCCGATGTACCTGCTCGCCAGCAAAACTCTTGCCGAATCGAAGGGCGACTGGGATTATTTCAAGCTCGTTTCCACCATCAAGGCGGAGGACGCGTGGCGGCCGCTGGAAAAGGGCGGATGTCCATTCGTCAAGGTCTAGGCGCCGCGTCCGCCGGTTTTCAAAGGGCGCGCGCGAACGGCGCGCGCCCGGCCGCGGGGAAGGTCCGATGCGAAACTGGCTTCGTTCTCCGACCCTGCTTAAGATTTTCGTCGGGCAGCATATCCTCAACGGGCTGAGCGTCGCGGTCGCGGTCATGGCGGTGGCGGTGGCGGCCTCCGCGCTGCTTGGTTTCGCCGCCGGCCAGCCCGCCACGCTCGGCGCAATTTCGGCGAGCATCAGCGACTTTCCCGCGCCGTGGCGCGTCAAGGCGCGCACCATGCTGGTCGGTTTCGGCCTCGCCCTCGCCTCCACTTCGGGGATCCAACTCGCCGCCGGCTCGGCGCCGGCGGAGATCGTCGCCATCGGCGTCATCGCCTTCTGTGCGGGGATGGTGACCGGCTTCGGCCGCTGGGCCCTGTCGTTGAGCGCGCAACTGCTCGTTCCCATGGTTTTCGTCATGGGCCTGCCGCAAGTCGATCCCGTGCGCGCGGCCGAAAACGAGGCGTTGCTGGCGGGCGGCGGCCTCGCCTATATCGGCCTCGCGCTGATCGCGACGCGGCTGAGCGGCGCCAGCGACCGGCGCTTGATGGCGAGCGAGTGCTTTCGCGAACTGGCGGCCTATCTGAGAGCCATCGCGCGTTTCACCGATCCGGCGATCGATACGACGGAGGTCTACGGCGCGGCGATCCGCCAGCAGGCCGCTTTGGCCGATCAATTGCAAGCGGCGCGCGCTTTGCTGCTGGAGAGGCCGCGCGCCACGCCCGAACGCGTGCGGCTCGCCGCGACGATCGGCATTCTGCTCGACGCCTTCGACGCGCTGGTCGCGACCCAATGCGACCTTCCGCGATTGCGCGGCGTAGCCGCGGCGCAAACCCTGATGGCGCGCATCGGCGTCGCCGTGCGCGCCGCAGCGCTCGATCTGCAGCGTCTCAGCCTCGAATTGCTGACGAACGCCAAGCCGCGTCTGCCGCCCGGCCATGCCGTGGCGACGGACGCCATGCGCCGCGAGGCCGCGCGCCTTGTCGCCAGCGAGGAGACGAACCCGGCCGAGCGCGCCGCGATCGAAACGACGACGCAGCGTCTGCTCGACGCACGCGACCAGATCCGCCACCTCGAGCTCGCCTTGTCCGACGACGCCGCGGCCGAAGCGGCGATCGGGCAAATCGATCTTTCCGCCTTCGCGCCGCGCCGCTCCTACGACCCGCGCCTGCTCAGCGCGCAGCTCACGCCGGATTCGCCGGTGTTTCGCTTCGCCGCGCGGCTCGCCGCGGCGATGATGGCGGGCGCCGTCGTCGCGGCCTCGCTCGGCGGCCCGGGCCACGGCAATTGGGTGCTGCTGACGATCGCAGTCATCATGCGCGCCAGCTACGGATGGACGCGTCAGCGCCGCGACGATCGGATTGTGGGAACCCTGGTCGGCTGCGTGATCGCCGCCGTCGCCGTCGCCTATGCGCCGATCGGCGCGCTGGTGCTCGTCCAAGGCCTCGCGCTGGCGGTGACGCATGGTTTCGTGCGCTCCAACTACCGCCTCGCCTCGGTCGGGGCTTCGGTGATGGCCCTGGTCTCCCTGCATCTGATCAACCCGGCCGAGTCGGCGCCGGTCTTGACCCGCCTCGCCGATACGATCGTCGGCGCGGCGATCGCGCATCTCTTCAGCCATGTCTGGCCGCGCTGGGAGTTCGTCGAGGCGCGGCGTCTGGCGGCGCGGCTTCTCGCGCAAATTGCCGCTTTTGCTTCGGTGGCGCTGCGCTCGGACGCGCCGGACCAGGACTATCGCATGGCGCGCAAGGGCGTCATCGAGGCGATCGCCGCGCTCTCCAATTCGGCGGCCCGCATGGGCGGCGAGCCGCGGGCGACGCGACGGGGCCTCGACGAAATGGCGGCGATGCTGATCGCCGCCCATGTCGTCGTCGCGCATCTCTCGGCGACGCGCCTGGCGCTGCGCGCGGCGCGCGGCGAGGACGCGGACAAAGCGCGCGCCGAGGCGCAAGCCGCGGTCGATTGGCTCGCCGAACGCCTCGCCGCCAAGGCCGACGCCGAGCCGGAGAGCGAAGTCGGCGCCGGCTCGCCCTCCGCGTCGCTGAAGAACGCGACGCTCGCCCTTCTCGCCGCGGCGCGCGAATATCGACGCGCTTCGGCGGCCGTCTGAGTTCAGCTCATGCGCGCCCGACGCGCGCCCCGCGTCTGTTCGCTCGCCCCCGCAGCGATGAGCAGCTTGCGATATTCGTCGCGCTTCTCGTGGATCGAGGCGATCACCAGGCCCATCGGCACGCCGATGTCGACGAGCACTGCCTCTGAGAGCTGCAGGCTCGCCTCGATCGTTTCCGGCACGGCGTCAGTGACGCCGAGGGCATAAAGCGTGCGCGCGTGGGCGGCGTCGCGGGCGCGCGCGACGAGGGTGATGTCCGGCCTCAGGCGGCGGGCGGCCGCGACGACCGCTTCGTTGGCGCTCGGCGCGTCCATGGTGACGACCAGCGCGCGAGCCGTGTCGAGGCCGCAGCGGCGAAGGAATTCCTCGCGCGAGGCGTCGCCGAAATAGACGGGCTTGCCGGCGCGCCGTTCGCGCGCGATCAGGCTCGGGTCGGCGTCGACGGCGATGAAGGGAATGCGATGCATGTCGAGCATTTCGCCGATCAGCGCTCCGACACGGCCGTAACCGACGATGACGACGCGCCGGATGTCGTCCTCCGGCGGCGCGACCATCGCCTCGGGCTCGATCGCTTTCCCGCGCGGCCGCGCCGCCAGCCGCGCGCCGATCTTGCCGAGAAGCGGAATCGTCAGCATCGACAATGCGACCGCGACGAGAAGGATCTGGCCGTCCGCGCCGGTCACCACACGCCCCGCGACGGCGGCGCCGATCATCACGAAGGCGAATTCCCCGCCCGGCCCCAGCAGCAGCGCGACTTCCGCGGCGACGCCGTTCGGCGCGCCGAACAGGCGCGCGAGAACGAACAGCAGGATCGCCTTGACGACGACGAAGGACGCCGTCAGCCCGAGAACGTCGGCCGGATGCGCCGTGAGCACGGAAAGATCGAGTTCGGCGCCGATGGAGACGAAAAACAAGCCGAGCAGCAGGCCCTTGAAGGGCTCGATCGTCACTTCGATTTCGCGCCTATATTCGGTTTCGGCGAGCAGCAGGCCGGCGACGAAGGCGCCCAGCGCCATCGACAGGCCGCTGGCGGCCGCGGTCAGAGCCGCGCCGAGCACGACCAACAGGCAGGCCGCCATGAAAAATTCCGGGCTGCGCGTCGTCGCCACCGAATGGAACAGCGGCCGCAGCACGAGGCGGCCGACGACGATCACCGCGGCGAGCGCCAGGGCCGCCGGCGCCAGCGTCAACGCGAGGCTCGCGCCTAGGCTCTCGACGCGCCCGGCGGCCAGCATCGCCGCGAGAACCAGCAGCGGCGCGACCGCGAGATCCTGAAACAACAGGACGGCGAAACTGAACCGCCCGACCGCGGCGCCGAGCCGCTTTTCCTCGGCCAGAACGGGAATGACGATCGCGGTGGAGGAGAGCGACAAAGCCGCGCCGATCATCAACGCCGCCGCCGGCCGCTGTCCGAGCGCGTAGGCGGCGCCGCCGAGCGCCAAAGCGGAAACGACGACCTGCGCCAGGCCGAACTCGAACACCAGACGCCGCATGCGCTTGAGGCGTTCGAAAGAGAGCTCCAGACCTATCGTGAAAAGGAGAAAGACGACGCCGAAAGAAGCGATCCGTTCGATCAACTCGACGTTGGTGAGCGCCAGAGCGTCGAGCCAGGGCGCCCGTTGGGCGAGCCGGCCGAGGCCGAACGGCCCCAGCGCGACGCCCGCCAGGAGATAGCCGAGCACCGGGCTGACGCGGATGCGGAAAAACAGCGGCGCGACGATTCCCGCCGTGACGAGAAAGAGCAGCGCTTCCTTGTAGGTGGCGAGATCGAACGGCGCGTTCATTTTCGGGCCCCTTCGCGCCCCGCGCATTCCAGCGGATCGGGAGTGAGCTTAATCGATTCGCGTGCTGGCGCGACCCTTTCCTTCCCGCCCGCAAATCGCTCTCGCGGCGCCGATCGCAAGCGTGCTAAAGGCGAGGTCCGTTCCAAGGGAGCCCGCCATGACCGCTCGATCGCCTCACGACGATGTTCTCTCGATCATGGCCCTGGCGCCGGTGATCCCGGTCTTGACGGTTCGCGACGCCGAGGACGGCGTCGCCCAGGCCAAGGCTCTGGTCGCCGGCGGGCTTCGCGCCATCGAGGTGACGCTGCGCACCCCCGGCGCGCTCGCCGCGATCGCCGCGATCGCGAGTCGCGTTCCCGGCGCCACGGTCGGCGCCGGCACGATCACCGATCCCGCGCAGATCGAGGCCGCGGTGGCCGCAGGCGCGCGCTTTCTCGTCAGCCCCGGCGCCTCGCCGCGGCTCGCCAAGGCGGCCGCCGGAGCGCCCGTCCCCTTCCTGCCCGGGGTCGCCACCGCGTCGGAAGCGATGACGCTGATGGAGCTGGGCTTTCGCGCGCTGAAATTATTTCCCGCCGAGGCCGTCGGCGGCGTCAAACTGCTCAATTCCCTCGCCGGGCCGTTGCCGGACCTCAAGTTCTGCCCGACCGGCGGCATCGACCTCGACAAGGCGCCGGCCTATCTCGCGCTGCCCAACGTCGTCTGCGTCGGCGGCTCCTGGATGCTGCCGCGCCAGGCGCTCGCCGACGGCAATTACGCAACGATCGAGTCGCTGTCGCGCCAGACGGCGGCGCTCAGGGCGTAATGGCGAAACGCACCGAGGCGACTTTCCGACCCCGTCAGCTCGTCGAGCTTCGTTAAGCGTAGAGCGGCAAACGCGAAAACCCCCTCGACTGGCGATCGAGGGGGCTGTCAGCTTTTTAGCCGGGAATAGGAAAAGCTTAGGCGGCCTGCGCTTCAGCCGCCGAGGCTTCGGCGCGCTTCTTGACGATTTCGCGCTTCAGGGCCGCCGCGCCGTCCGACAGGTCGGCGTCGCGCGCCTTGACGAGGAAATTGTCGAGCCCGCCGCGATGCTCGACCGAACGCAGCGCCGCCGCGGCGACGCGCAGGCGCACCGCGCGGCCGAGCGCGTCGGAAATGAGCGTCACCTGGCAAAGGTTGGGCAAGAAACGCGTGCGCGTCTTGCGATTGGAATGGCTGACCTTATTGCCGGCCTGGACGGCTTTTCCCGTCAGCTCGCAACGGCGTGACATAGCGCAACTTCCCCTGAACGAAATGGGATTACGACGACCTTGGCGATTTCGCGGCCGCGCCGGCCGCCTTACGAAAAAGCGCCAGCGCCGCCAATCGGGCCCTGGCGTCTTGGGTCGGCGGTCTATAGGGGAAGGGTCCTCTGGCGTCAAGCGCGCGATGGAGACGAATGCCGATGAACGGGAACGTTGTTGCCGATCCACTGGGCGCCGTGCCGCGCCTCGAGGCTTTGCGCGAGGCGATCGCGGCGCGCGCGCGCGATTGCGGGCGCGATCCTAAGTCGGTGACGCTCGTCGCCGTCACCAAGACGTTTTCGGCCGACGAGGTCTGGCCGACCCTCGCGCTCGGCGGCCAGACCGTCTTCGGCGAGAACCGGGTCCAGGAAGCCAAGCCGAAATGGCTCGATCTGCGCGCGCGCGCCGCCGCCATCGGCAAAAGCGTCGAGTTGCATCTCATCGGCCCGCTGCAAAGCAACAAGGCGCGCGAGGCGGTTGAATTCTTCGACGTCATCCAGACCATCGACCGCGAGAAAATCGCCGACGCGCTGGCGAGCGCGATGGCCAAGACGGGCAAGAAGCCGCGCCTGTTCATCGAGGTCAACACTGGCGGCGAGCGGCAGAAGGCCGGCGTCGCCCCCGACGGCGCGGACGCCTTCATCGCGCTCTGCCGCGAGAAATACGGGCTCGCGATCGACGGCCTGATGTGCGTTCCCCCGCTCCACGAACCGGCCTCGCCGCATTTCGCGCTGCTCGGCGTCATCGCCAAGCGCAACGGCCTGAAGGAGTTGTCGATGGGCATGAGCGCCGACTGGCCGCTCGCCGTCCAGCTCGGCGCGACGCTGGTGCGCGTCGGCACCGCGATCTTCGGCGCGCGAACGTGAACGGCGCCGCGCTTGATTTGTTGCAAGCGCTCGATAAGCTCAGGCGCGACAGCGCCGCGCTTAGGGTCGGATCCCGGCGCGCGCCCGAGAAGCCCTGATGACGCCGACCCGACAAGCGATCGTCGACGACACGGCGCCGGTTCGCCCCGCCATCGCGGCCGAACGGCTGACGCGCGCTTTCGGCGATCGCGTCGTCGTCCGCGACATCAGTTTCACGGTTCGTCCGGGCGAAATCTTCGGCCTGATCGGCCCCAACGGCGCCGGCAAGAGCACGCTGGTGAAAATGCTGACGACCATGCTGCCGCCGACTTCGGGCCGCGCGCGCATCGACGGCTTGGACATCGTCGACGACGCGCCGAAGGTTCGCGGCCGCATCGGCTACGTGCCGCAGCTGCTGAGCGCCGACGGCGCGCTGACCGGGTACGAGAATCTGCTGCTCTCGGCGCGGCTCTACCTCATTCCGCGCCGCGAACGGGAGGCGCGCATCGAGGCGGCGCTGCGCGAGATGGAGCTCGAGGATGCAAAGGACCGGCTCGTGCAGACCTATTCCGGCGGCATGATCCGTCGGCTCGAAATCGCGCAGAGCATGCTCCACAATCCCGCGGTGATGTTCATGGACGAGCCGACGGTCGGCCTCGATCCCGTCGCGCGCCATAGCGTATGGGATCGCGTGCGCTCCTTACGCGAACGTCTTGGCATGACGATATTGCTGACCACCCACCTGATGGACGAGGCCGACGTTCTGTGCGACCGGATCGGCGTTCTGCACGCGGGCGTGTTGGAGGCCGTCGGCACGCCGGCCGAGCTCAAGGCGCGCGTCGGACCGCAGGCGACGCTCGACGACGTTTTCGCGGCGATCGCCGGCGGCCAGATCGCCGACGAGGGCAGCTTCCGCAGCGTTCGGGAGGGGCGACGCGCCGAACGCGCTCGTGGCTGACCCGGTCCCGGCGGCGGCGCCCGGCCGACTCGAGCGCATCGCCGGCTATTTCACGCAAGTGCTGGCGGTCGCCGACACCGAAGTTCGCAAGTTGCGTCACGATCCCAGCGAATTGCTGACGCGCGCGCTGCAGCCCGCGATCTGGCTGTTGCTGTTCGGCCAGGTGATGGCGCAGGTGCGCGGGCTCGGCCCGCACAACGGGCGCTATCTCGATTTCCTCGCGCCCGGCATTCTCGCCCAGAGCGTGCTCTTTTCCGCGATCTTTTACGGCATCGCGGCGATCTGGGAGCGCGATCTGGGCGTCCTGCACCGCTACATGGCGAGCCCGGCGCCGCGCACCGCGCTCGTGCTCGGCAAGGCGGTTTCGTCGGGCGTGCGCGGCCTTTCCCAGGCGACCATCGTCTATTTCCTCGCCATCGCGCTGGGCATCGACATTTCGTTTTCGCCGGCCAATATTCTCGGCGCGGCGGCGATGATCGTCGTCGGTTCCGCGCTGTTCTCGACGTTCTCGCTGATCATCGCTTGCATCGTGAAGACGCGCGACCGCTTCATGGGGATCGGCCAAGTGCTGACCATGCCGATCTTCTTCGCCAGCAACGCGATCTATCCCATCGACATCATGCCGGGCTGGCTGAGGGCGATCTCCTCGGCCAATCCGCTTACGTACGAAGTCGACGCCCTGCGCGCGCTGATGCTCAAGGGGTCGACGAGCGTCTACGGCCTCTTAACCGACTTCGCCATTCTCGCCACGTTCACCGGCCTCTTCACGATCATCGCCGCGCGCATGTATCCGCGTCTGACGACCTGAGGGCGCAACCGCGCCGCCATCGCGAAAGCTTGCTATAGGACGATGGTCGCGAGAGGGAGGATGGCGTTGAGCGAATTGATTCTGACCTTGAACGCCGGGTCGTCGTCGGTGAAATTCGCCGCCTTCGCTCGCGGAGCGGCGGGTCTCGAGGCGCTGGCCTCGGGTCAGATCGAAGGACTGGGCGCGGCAGCGACCTTCCGCGCCGAGTTGGCGTCGGGGGCGAAGAGCGAATATTCCTTCGACGAAAGCCACGGCCGCGTCGATCATCATGTCGCCGTCGGCGCAATCCTCGAGTGGCTTGGCGAGGCGCATTTCGATCGCGAAATCGTCGCCGTCGGCCACCGCATCGTGCATGGCGGTCCCGACTTCGCCGAGCCCGCGCGGATCGACGGCGCGCTGCTGGCGAGGCTGCGCCAACTCATTCCGCTCGCGCCGCTGCATCAGCCGCACAATCTGGCTGGCGTCGAGGCGGCGCTCGCCGCCTTCCCGGCGGCGCCGCAGGTCGCCTGCTTCGACACGGCGTTTCACCGCAGCCACCCGTTCGTCGCCGACACGTTTGCCCTGCCGCGCTCGTATTACGAGGACGGCGTGCGTCGTTACGGCTTTCACGGCCTCTCCTACGAATTCATCGCCCGGCGGCTGCGCGTGGTCGCGCCGGCCGCCGCCGCCGGGCGCACGATCGTCGCCCATCTGGGCAACGGCGCCTCGATGTGCGTGATGCGCGACGGCCGCTCGGTCGCCTCGACGATGGGGTTCACCGCGCTCGACGGCTTGCCGATGGGCACGCGCTGCGGCCAGCTCGATCCGGGCGTGGTGCTCTATCTGATGGCCGAGAAGCGCATGGGCGCGGACGCGATCGCGGACCTTCTCTACAAGCAGTCGGGCCTCTTGGGCATGTCCGGCCTTTCGCACGACATGCGCGTTCTCGAGGCTTCCGACAGCCCCGCCGCGCGCGATGCGATCGCCTATTTCGTCGCGCGCATACGGCGCGAGATCGGCGGTCTCGCGGCGGCGGTCGATGGCGTCGACGCGATCGTCTTCACCGCCGGCATCGGCGAAAACTCCTGGCGCGTTCGCGAGGCGGCGCTGTCCGGCATGGAATGGCTCGGCATTCGCTTGGATCCGCAGGCGAACCGAAGCAATGCGCAGGTCGTCAGCGCCGCCGATTCCCCGATCGCCGTCTTCGTCCTGCAAACCAACGAAGAGCGCATGATCGCCGAACATACCGTGGAGACCGCGGGCTTGGCGGCTCAATCGCGCTGATCCCGCGGCGCCGCCGCCTTCGCGAACTCCGGCTTCAGCGCGCGATAGAGGCTGGCGAAGCGCTCGCGAGCGCTGGCGAAAGCCTCCGCGAGCGCCGGGTCGGGCGCGGTGACGTCGGCGATTTCCGGCGCCTTGCAGAGGTCTTCGGGCGCTTCCCCCGTCGCGGCGAGCCGCGCGAGGCGGGCGGCGCCGAAAGCGGGCCCGGATTCGCCGCCGCGATAGCGCACAATTTCACGACCCAGCGCGGCGGCGATCATGCGCGTCCACAGCGCACTCTTCGCGCCGCCGCCGATCAGGCCGACGCGGCCGAAGGAAGCGCCGGCCTCGTTCAGGCAGTCGCGCGCGTCGGCGAGCGTGAAGGCGACGCCCTCCATCACGGCGCGCGCGAGATCGGCGCGCGAGGCGCCTTCGCCGAGGCCGAAGAAAACCCCGCGCGCGTGCGGATCGTCGTGCGGGGTGCGCTCACCCGAGAGATAAGGCAGGAAAATGATCTCGCCGGGCCCGCGATAGCCGCTCGCCGCCTCAGCCTCGAGTTCGGCGACTTCGCGCCCGAAGAGGCGCGCGGCGAAAGCCAGCGCGCCGGCGCCGTTGAGCATCGCCGCCATGCGATACCAGCGCTTTGGCAGCGCGTGGGCGAAACTGTGCACTAGCCTTTGCGGCGCGGCGCGATAGCGGTCCGAGGCGACGATGAGCTGGGTCGCCGTGCCGAGCGAAACGATGGCGTCCCCGGGGCGGATGGCGCCGAGACCGATGGCCCCGACTGCGGCGTCGCCGCCCCCGGCCGCGACGACGATGTCGCGCGGGAGCGCGAGTTCGTCGGCGACGCCGGGCGCGAGGCGCCCGACCGCCTCGGACCCTTCGCTGAGCGCGGGAACCAGCGCCGGATCGACGCCGCTCGCGGCGAGCGCGTCGGGCGACCAGCGCCGCTCGGCCTCATTGAGCCACCCCGTGCCGGCCGCGTCGCTCATGTCCGTGCGCTTTTCGCCGGTCAGACAGAGACGCAGATAGTCCTTGGGCAGCAGCACGCAGGCGATGCGCGCGAATGTGAGCGGCTCATGGCGACGCAGCCAAAGGAGCTTGGGCGCCGTGAGGCCCGCCATCGGCTTGACGCCGGTGACGCCGGCCAGACGGGGATGCTTCTCCCAGAGCTCGCTGGCCTCGGCGAAGGCGCGCGCATCGTTGTGCAGCATCGCCGGCCGCAACGGGCGATCGTCGCGACCGAGCAGCACCGCGCTGTGCATCTGCCCGGAAAAGCCGATCGCGCGCACAGCGGCCAGGGCTTCGGGCGCGCTTTGCCTGAGATCGCCGATCGCGGCGAGCATCGCCGCGCGCCACACGTCGGGATCCTGTTCGGACCAGAGCGGGCGCGGATGATCCGGCCGATAGGCGCGCGATGCCGAGGCGAGGACACGCTGGTCGCGGTCGACCAACACGGCTTTGAGCGCCGAAGTGCCGCAGTCCACGCCGAGAGTGATCATCACGCGAATGTCGCGGAAAATTCACGTCGCGACAAGCGCCTGCCTATTCCGGTCAGCGGTCTCCGCGCGAAGCGCAAATCGCCCATGCCGGCGGGGTTTGGGCGGGCAGATCGTTTCCGTCGGGCGCCTCCGCGCGCAGGCCGTGATCGAGAATATGGCGCAGCCCCATCAGGATGGGTTGATCGGCGCCGCGCGTCGCCTTGTTGACCCGTTCCCATTCCTCGTCGCCGGCCTTTGTTGCGAAGGCGCGAACGAGCCGGGCCGCCAGGACGCCGCTGGGAAGATCGCGCCGCGAGGCGCTGGCGGCGAAGCGTTCGGCGAATTCGCCGCCGATCGAGGCTAAGGCCGCGCGAGCCACATGAGCGTTGGAACAGGTGCGAACGATCTCACGCAAGGTGGTCACGGGCTCCTCCTCGAGTTCCTCATCCCCTGATGAACATGTAGCGAGCGATCACGTCGAAGATATGGCGGCGGAGAAGCCGAGCGTCGACAAAAAGAAACGCGGCGCCGTCGAGGCGCCGCGCCGATGCTTTGACGCGAGCGAGAGCGAAGTCTCGCCGAGCGCGCTGTTACTTGATCCCAGCCTTGTCGGTCACGACGTAGGTGAAGGCGCCGACGGGCTCCTTGGAAATGACGGGGTCGGAGCCGCCAGTGAGCAGCGTCTTGACCGTGCGGTCGTAGTCGGCCTTGTCGAGCCGGCCGTCCGAGCCGGTCGTCAGCTTGTTGATTTCACTCATCATCTGCGTTTGGTGATGTTCGGTCTGAGCGCCGGTCGAATCGTTGTCGAGGACGATCTTGACCGCTTCGCCGGTATTAGCGCGCGCGTAAGCCCAGCCCTTCATCGAGGCTTTGACGAAACGCGCCGTCTTGTCGACGAAGGCGGGATCCTTGAGCTTGTCTTCCATCGCATAGAGGCCGTCCTCGAGGGTGGCGACGCCCTGGTCCTCGTATTTGAACACGACGAGTTGCTCGGGCTTGTAACCCGCGTCGATGACCTGCCAATATTCGTTATAGGTCATCGTCGAGATGCAATCGGCCTGCTTCTGGATCAACGGATCGACGTTGAAGCCCTGCTTCAGCACCTTGACGCCGCCGGACGAGCCGTCGGTCTTCAGCCCCAATTTGCCCATCCAGTTGAGGAAGGGATATTCGTTGCCATAGAACCAGACGCCGAGCGTGCGGTTCTTCAGGTCGGCCGGGGTCTTGATGCCCGTGTCGGCGCGGCAGGTCAGCTCCAGGCCCGAGTGCTTGAAGGGCTGGGCGATATTGACCATCGCGGCGCCCTTCTCGCGCGCCGCGAGCGCGGCGGGCATCCAGTCGACCACCACGTCGGCGCCGCCGCCGGCGAGCACCTGCTCGGGCGCGACGTCGGGTCCGCCGGGCTTGATCGTCACATCGAGGCCTTCTTCCTTGTAGAAGCCCTTGTCCTTGGCGACGTAATAGCCGGCGAACTGCGCCTGGGTGACCCATTTGAGCTGCAGGGTCACCTTATCGGCCGCTTGCGCGACCCCCGCGGCGAGAATCGCCGCCGCGCTTGCCAATGCGAAAACAGATTTATTCATCGATCCACCCTCCACTGCTGCAAGAACCCTTCAACTCCTCGGGAACGGCCGGGAACGCCGGCGCCCGCTCCCCGCGCGAAGCCGCTCAATTTTCCCTCGCGCGATAGGATGCGTGCCAGAACGTCGCGCGGCGCTCGATCAGCGCGACGATGGCGTAGAACGACGAGCCGGCGACCGCCGCCACCACGATCGTGGCCCAGACCATGTCGATGCTCAAATGGCCGACCTCGGTGCTGATGCGAAAGCCCATGCCGACCGTCGGCGTGCCGAAAAACTCGGCGACGATGGCGCCGATCATCGCCAGCGTCGTATTGATCTTGAGGGCGTTGAAGACGAACGGCGCCGCGGCGGGCAGGCGCAGCTTGCGCAGCGTCTGAAAATAATCCGCCGCGTAAGTCTTCATGAGGTCGCGCTCGATCGCGCCTGCGCTGGAGAGGCCCGCCGTCGCGTTCACCAGCATGGGAAAGAACGTCATCACCACGACCACCGCGGCCTTGGATTGCCAGTCGAAGCCGAACCACATGACCATGATCGGGGCAATGCCGACGATCGGCAACGCCGAAACGAGATTGCCGAGCGGCAGCAATCCGCGCTGCAGGAACGGCGAGCGGTCGATCAGAATCGCCACCGCCAGCCCCGAGGCGCAGCCCAGCGCATAGCCCGCCAGAACCCCTTGAATGGTCTGCACGAAATCCGCGGCGAGCGTCGGCACGGAGGTGACGAGCCGCAGGAAAATGGCCGAGGGCGCGGGAAGGATGATCGAGGGCACGCCGAGCAGGCGCACGCCGGCCTCCCATAAGGCCAGGACGGCGAGGCCGAACGCCAGCGGCGGGGCGAGATCGGCGACGCGCGCGTTCATGGCGTGAACGCCATGCGACGCAGCACGATCCGCGAGGCCAGCCCGATGAGGCCGACGAGCGCGGCCGAAAGCGCGGCCGCGGTGAAGAGCGCGGCCCAGATCTGTACGGTTTGGCCATAATAGGAGCCGGCCAGAAGCCGCGCCCCCAGACCGCCGTCCTCGCTCTTGGTCACCTCGGCGACCACCGCCCCGACGAGGGCCGCCGCCGCGCCGATCTTCATGCTGGCGAAAAAGAACGGAGCGCTCGCCGGCGCGCGCAATTTCGCGAATGTCTGCGCCGACGCCGCGGAATAGGTGCGCATGAGATCGAGTTGCAGCGGATCGGGCGAACGCAGGCCTTTGACCATGCCGACGGTGACGGGGAAAAACGAGAGATAGGCGGCGATCACCGCCTTGGGCGCGAGGCCGGTAATGTCGAACTGATTGAGAATCACCACGATCATCGGCGCCAGCGCGATGATCGGCACGGTCTGCGAGGCGACGATCCACGGCATCATCGATCGTTCGAGGCTGCGCACGGAGATGACGAGGATCGCCAGGCCGATGCCGAGCGAGGCGCCGAAGAAGAAGCCGATCAGCGTCTCCTGCAACGTGATCCACGCGTGATAGACGAGGCCGCGCTTCGAGGTCGGCGGGGTCGCGAACACGAGCCTGTTGAACTCGGCGACGATCTGATGCGGCGCGGGGAGTTTCGGGCGCTCCATGGCGAGCGAAGCGCCGACGAGCTCGGCGGTCGAATAATCCGCGCGGCCGGCATTGGCGAAGGCGTCGCGCTGCAGGGGCGCGTTCATCACCGCGGCGGCGACATACCAGAACGCGAAAAGCGCGATGAGGACGATCGCGACGGGGAGGGCGTTCCTCATCGGCGCGCCCTCTGGGCGAGGCGCGGGAGAGCCGCGACGACGCGCCGTTCACTGGTCATAGGAATGCCCCTCGCGCAGGCCGTGCCGCACGCGGTTGGCGACTTCGATGAATTCCGGGGTCTCGCGGAATTCCAGCGCGCGATCGCGCGGAAAATTGGTTTCGATGATGTCGTGGATGCGCCCCGGCCGCGGCGACATGACGACGATGCGGGTCGAAAGAAACACCGCCTCGGGAATCGAATGGGTGACGAACAGCACGGTCTTGCCGGTCTTCTCCCACAGCCCGAGCAGCTGCTCGTTGAGCATGTCGCGCACGATTTCGTCGAGCGCGCCGAACGGCTCGTCCATCAGCAGGAGGTCGGGATCGAAGGACAGCGCCCTGGCGATCGAGGCGCGCTGTTGCATGCCGCCCGACAATTGCCAGGGGAATTTGTTGCCGAAACCGGCGAGGTTGACGAGTTCGAGCCCCTTGGCGACGCGCGCCTCGCGCTCGGCTTTGCCGACGCCCATGATCTCCAGCGGCAGCGCGATGTTGCGCGCGACGCTGCGCCAGGGATAGAGCGCCGGCGCCTGGAACACGTAGCCGTAGGCGCGCTTCACGCGCGCCTCGTGCGGGCTCATGCCGTTGACGCGAATGACGCCGCTCGTCGCGCTCTCCAGATCGGCGACCGCGCGCAGCAACGTCGTTTTGCCGCAGCCCGACGGGCCGATGAAGGAGACGAATTCGCCGCGCGCGATCTTGAGATTGACGCCGCTCAGCGCCTGCACCGGCCCGTCGCGCGTTTCGAAGCGCAGCGACAGATCGGCGATGTCGATTACGCTTTGCGTCGAGCCGACGAGGCGCGGCTTGGCGAGCGGCTCCAGCATCTCAGCGCGCGACCGCTTTGGCGGCGGTGTATTTCTTGAACGTGGCGAGCGCGCGCGCGTCCGCGGTGAATGGCGCGCGCTTGACGAATTGGCCGCGCCCCGGCTCGGCCGACACTTTGCCGTCGGCGGCCACGACCTCGCCGCGCGACAGGGTGAAGCGCGGCAGGCCCTCGACCTTGACGCCTTCGAAGACGTTGTAGTCGATCACCGACATCTGCTTCTCCGCCGTGATCGTCTTCTTCGCCTTCGGATCCCAGACGACGATATCCGCGTCGGCGCCCGGCAGGATCGCGCCTTTTCGCGGATAGAGATTGAGAATGCGCGCGATGTTGGTCGAGGTGACGGCGACGAATTCGTTCATCGTCAGCCGGCCGGTGTTGACGCCATAGGTCCACAGCACGGGCATGCGGTCCTCGAGCCCGCCGGTGCCGTTGGGGATCTTGGTGAAATCGCCGAGGCCCAGCTCCTTCTGCCTGGTGGTGAAGGAGCAATGGTCGGTCGCCACCGCTTGCAACGAGCCGGCGCGCAGGCCGTTCCAGAGATCGTCCTGATTCTTCTTGTCGCGGAACGGCGGCGACATGACACGGCGCGCCGCGTGCGCCCAGTCCTTGTCGTAATATTCGCTCTCGTCGAGCACGAGATGCTGGATCAGCGGTTCTCCGTAAACGCGCTTGCCCAGCGCCCGGGCGCGCGCGATCGCCTCGTGCGCGGGAATGCACGAGGTGTGCACGACGTAAAGCGGAACGCCTGCCTGGTCGGCGAGCATGATCGCGCGATTGGTGGCCTCGCCTTCGACCTCCGGCGGGCGCGAGAGCGCGTGGCCCTCCGGCCCGGTGACGCCCTTGGCGAGATAGTGCTTCTGCAGCGCCAGCACGACGTCGCCGTTCTCGGCGTGCACCAGCGGCATCGCGCCGAGTTCCGCGCAGCGCAGGAACGAGGCGAACATCTCCTCGTCGTTGACCATCAGCGAGCCCTTGTAGGCCATGAAGTGCTTGAAGGTGGTGACGCCGCGCTCGACTACCTTGGCCATGTCCTCGCGCACCCTGTCCGACCAGTAGGTGACGCACATGTGGTAGGAATAATCGGCCGTCGCGCGCTCGGCGCGCTTGTCCCAGTCGGCCATCGCCTCCATCAAGGGCTGACCGTGGCCGGGGATGCAGAAATCGACGACCATCGTCGTGCCGCCCGCCAGGCCCGCCCGCGTTCCGTGCTCGTAATCGTCGGCCGAATTCGCGCCCATGAAGGGCATGTCGAGATGCGTATGCGGATCGATGCCGCCGGGCATGACGTAGCAGCCGGAAGCGTCGAGCTCCTTTGCGCCCTTGAGGCCGGCGCCGATCGCCGTGACGGCGCCGCCCTCGATCAGGACGTCCGCGGCATAGGTGCGATCGGCCGCGACGATCGTTCCGCCTTTGATGACGAGCGACATGATTGCGTCTCCTCCCTCGAACTTCTGCCCGCGCCGCGTCCGGCGCGCTACGACACGATTTCCGCCTTCTCCAACACCGCGTGCATCAACACGTTGGCGCCCGCCGTCGACCATTCCTGCTTGATGTCCTCGCTCTCGTTGTGGCTGACGCCGTCGACGCAAGGGGTGAAGACCATCGAAGTCGGCGCGACGCGCGCGAGGTAGCAGGCGTCGTGCCCGGCCCCCGAAACGATGTCGCGATGGGAATAGCCGAAATGCTGGGCGGCGCGGCGCACGGCGCCGACGCACTCCTCGTTGAAGGCGACCGGCGGGTAATAGAAGACCTGCTTGAGATCGTAGGTCAGGCCGATCTTTTCCGCGATCGCCTTGACGCCTTCGTGCAGCGCCGCATTCATTTCGCTCAAGGTGGCGTCGATCGGGTGGCGGAATTCGCAGGTCATGAAGACTTCGCCGGGGATGACGTTGCGCGAATTGGGATAGGGGTTGAGCATGCCGACGGTGGAGACGCCGAGCGGCGCCTTGGAAAGGCCGATCGCGTTGACGAGTTCGACGATGCGCGCGGCCCCGAGCAGCGCGTCCTTGCGGCGCGGCATCGGCGTCGAGCCGGCGTGGCTCTCGAAGCCAGTCAGACGGATTTCGTACCAGCGCTGGCCCTGACCGTGCGTGACGATTCCGACGTCGATCAATTCGTCCTCGAGGATCGGCCCCTGCTCGATGTGCAATTCGAAGAAGGCGTGGATCGGCCGCCCGCCGACCGGCTCGCCCCCCTTGAAGCCGATGCGTTCGAGTTCGTCGCCGAGTTTCTTGTTTTCGCCGTCGAGGCGCGAATAGGCGAATTCCTTGGTGTAGACGCCGGCGAACACGCCGGAGGAGATCATCGCCGGCGCGTAGCGCGAGCCTTCCTCGTTGGTCCAGTTGGCGATCTCGATCGGCCGCCGCGTCCTGATCTTGAGATCGTTGAGCGAGCGCACGACTTCGAGCGCGCCGAGCACGCCGAGCACGCCGTCGAACTTGCCGCCGGTCGGCTGCGTGTCGAGGTGGCTGCCCATCATCACCGGCGGCAGATCGTCCTCGACGCCGGGGCGCCGTGCGAACATGTTGCCCATTTCGTCGATTTTGACGGTGCAGCCTTCCTTTTCGCACCAGGCGCGGAACAATTCGCGCCCCTGCTTGTCGACATCGGTGAGGGTGAGGCGCTTGCAGCCGCCCTTCGGCGTCGCGCCGATCTTGGCCATTTCCATCAGTGCGTCCCACAGCCGCTGACCGTTGACGCGCACGTTCGACAGGTCGGACATTCCCCCGCTCCGCATTGAAAGACGGCCAACGCTATTATGAATTTGACCAAATGGTCAAATGCCGTAAATCTGCGCTCGGGCGCCTATGATCGAGGCGCCGTTCGAGGCCCCGATGAACAAACCGATTGTCAAGCCGACCATCCGCGAAGAGAACGAGCGGGCGATCCTCGCCGCGGCCGAAGCGGTCTTCGCGGAGCGCGGCTTCGGCGGCGCGACGATGGCCGAAATCGCGGGGCGCGCGGGGGTCCCCAAGCCCAATGTCCACTATTATTTTGCCACCAAGGAACAGCTCTATCGCGCGGTGGTCGAGCGTGTGCTTACCGCCTGGCTTGAGGCCGCTTCGTCCTTCGACACGAGCGACGATCCGACGGAGGCGCTGACCTCCTATATCGGGGCGAAAATGGACCTCGCGCGCACGATGCCGCTCGGCTCGCAGATCTGGGCGAGCGAAATCATGCGCGGCGCGCCGGTGATCCAGGATTTTCTCGACACCACGCTGACGCAATGGGTGCGCTCGCGCGAGCGCGTGGTGAAAAAATGGATCGCCGCAGGCAAGCTCAAGCCGATCGAGCCCAGGTTTCTCTTCTACTTGATCTGGGCGACGACGCAGCACTACGCCAACGCCGCGCACGAGATCGCGACGCTGGAAAAAGGCCCGCTCGACGACGACGCGTTCGAGCGGGCGAAGCGGCAGGTGGTGGAGACGATATTGCGCGGGGTGGAGGCGAGGTAAAATCGGGGCCAGCGCCGAGCCGGCAGGCGATCGCGTCGAATTGACGCGTCGCCAGCGATTCTAAATCCTGCCTTGACGGCGCGTCGACGCTTGAGTACGTTCGCCAGACCTTGTCGAATGGAGCGGCCTGTCGTGGCTCGGAAGCTTATCGTATTTTGCGCGCTGGAGGGTGGACGGGCTTAGAACCCGCTTCCGCTGACTGGCGCATGCCCAAGGCCCCTCGCGGGCCTTTTTTGTTGTCTTGAATTCCGGCTGCCCGCGCCTGAGGTCGACGCGCGGTCCCGGAGACGAAGAATGGAGGATCGCGATGTCGAAGCAGATGACCGGCGCGGAAATGGTCGTCGAGGCGCTGAAGGACCAGGGCGTCGAATTCGTGTTCGGCTATCCCGGCGGCGCCGTCCTGCCGATCTACGACGCGATTTTCGGCCAGAACCAGTTTCGCCACGTTCTCGTGCGCCATGAACAGGGCGCCGCGCACGCCGCCGAAGGCTACGCCCGCTCGACCGGCAAGGTCGGCGTGCTGCTCGTCACCTCGGGTCCCGGCGCGACCAACGCGATCACCGGCCTCACCGACGCCCTGCTCGATTCGATCCCGCTCGTCTGCATCACCGGCCAGGTGCCGACGCACCTGATCGGCTCGGACGCGTTCCAGGAATGCGACACGACCGGCATCACGCGCAATTGCACCAAGCACAATTATCTCGTGCGCCGCATCGAGGATCTGCCGCGCATTCTGCACGAGGCCTTCTATGTCGCTTCGCACGGCCGGCCGGGGCCCGTCGTCATCGACATCCCGAAGGACGTGCAATTCGCCTCCGGAACCTACGCATTCTCGCGCAACATCCAGCACAAGACCTATCAGCCGCAGGTCAAGGGCGACCTCGAGCGCATCAAGCGCGCGATCGACATGATGGCCAAGGCGAAGAAGCCGATCTTCTATACCGGCGGCGGGGTCATCAACTCCGGCCCGAACGCCTCGACGCTGCTGCGCGAACTGGTGCAGCTGACCGGCTTTCCCATCACTTCGACGCTGATGGGTCTGGGCGCCTATCCCGCCTCCGACAAGCAATGGCTCGGCATGCTCGGCATGCACGGCTCGTTCGAAGCCAACAACGCGATGCACGATTGCGATCTGATGATCTGCGTCGGCGCGCGCTTCGACGACCGCATCACCGGACGTCTCGACGCTTTCTCGCCGCACAGCAAGAAGATTCACATCGACATCGATCCGTCCTCGATCAACAAGAACGTCAAGGTCGATCTCGGCATCGTCGGCGATTGCGCGCATGTGCTCGAGGACATGGTGCGGCTGTGGCGCGCGGGCGCGCATCGGCCCGACGCGGCGGCGCTCGGCAAGTGGTGGCAGACGATCGAGCATTGGCGCGCGCGCAAGTCGTTCGATTTCCGCAACTCGGAGTTCGATCATCAAGCCGCAGCACGCCGTGCGCCGGCTTTACGAATTGACCAAAGGCCGCGATGTCTACGTCACGACCGAGGTCGGCCAGCATCAGATGTGGGCGGCCCAGCACTTCCACTTCGACGAGCCGAACCGATGGATGACTTCGGGCGGCCTCGGGACGATGGGCTACGGGCTGCCGGCGGCGATCGGCGTGCAGACCGCCCATCCCAAATCTCTCGTCGTCGACATCGCCGGCGAAGCCTCGATCCTGATGAACATCCAGGAAATGTCGACGGCGATCCAATACCGGCTGCCGGTGAAGATCTTCATCCTCAACAACCAATACATGGGGATGGTGCGCCAATGGCAGGAACTGCTGCACGGCGGGCGCTATTCCGAGAGCTACACCAACTCGCTGCCCGATTTCGTCAAGCTTGCCGAAGCCTACGGCGCGCACGGTATCCGCTGCTCCGATCCCGCCAGCCTCGACGACGCCATCATGGAAATGATCGAAACGCCGAAGGCGGTGATTTTCGATTGCCTCGTCGACCAGAAGGAAAATTGCTTCCCGATGATCCCTTCGGGCAAGGCGCATAACGAAATGCTGCTCGCCGACTTGAGCGACGACGCGGGAGTCGAAATTGGCAACGTCATCGACGAAAAGGGCAAGATGCTGGTCTGACGCGCGGCGACGGGAGTGCGACGATGTTCAGCCTTGGGGAATTGCGCGACGCGCAGGAAGTCGTGAGGGAGGCGCTGCGCCCGACGCCGGCCTTCGCTTGGCCGCTGCTCGCGCGCCGTCTTGGCGCCGAGGTCGTCGTCAAGCACGAGAACCATCACCCCACCGGCGCCTTCAAAGTGCGAGGCGGCGTGACGTTCGTCGACAAACGTCGCCGTCGCGCGCCGAACGCCACGGGGCTGATTTCAGCCACGCGCGGCAATCACGGACAGAGCCTTGCCTTCGCCGGGCGGCGATTTGGGATCCCCGTCGCGATCGTCGTCCCAAAAGGAAACTCCGCCGAGAAGAACGCCGCGATGCGGGCGCTCGGCGCGGACCTTATCGAGCATGGCGCGGACTTCCAGGCCGCGCGCGAAGAGGCGCATAGGCTCGCGCAAGCGCGGGGCGCCGAGTTCGCGCCCGCCTTCCATCGCGACCTAACGCTCGGCGTCGCCACTTACGCGCTGGAATTGTTCGCCGATCGACCGGACCTCGACGTGCTCTATGTTCCGATCGGCCAGGGTTCGGGAATCTGCGGCTGCATCGCCGCGCGCGACCTCCTCGGATTGAAAACCGAGATCGTCGGCGTGCAGTCGACGCAAGCGCCCGCCTACGCGCTCTCGTTCGCCGCGGGACGGGCGGTTTCGACCGAAAGCAGCGACACTCTGGCCGACGGCATCGCGACGCGCGTTCCCGACGATGAGGCGCTGGACATCATTCGGCGCGGCGCTTCGCGCATCGTGCTCGTCAGCGACGCGGAAATCGCCGCCGCCATCCGCGTCTATTGGACCGACACCCACAATCTCGCCGAGGGCGCCGGCGCGGCGGCGCTGGCGGCCGCCATGCAGGAGAAGTCGCGCCTCGGCGGCAGACGCGTGGGCCTGGTCCTCTCAGGCGGCAACATCGACTTCGAATTGTTTCAGCGCTGGGTCGCAGCGCCCGGTCAGGCCGCGGCTCAATGACCGCCGATTTCCCGCGCCGGCGCCGGCGCATCGACTTGAAGGACTGACCCCATGAGCAAGACCGCCCCCGCCTATCCCCCCTCGCCCTATTCTTCTCCGCTCGGCAAATCCAATAGCGAAAGCCACACGCTTTCGGTGCTGGTCGACAACGAGCCGGGCGTGCTCGCGCGGGTCGTCGGTCTGTTCTCCGCCCGGTCGTTCAATATCGAGAGTCTGACGGTCGCCGAGGTCGCGCATGAAACGCATCTGTCGCGCATCACCATCGTGACCTCGGGTACGCCCGAAGTGATCGAGCAGGTGCGTCATCAACTCGAGCGGCTCGTGCCGATCCATTCGGTCACCGACCTCACCCTCGCGGTGCGCGCCATCGAGCGCGAACTGGCGATGGTCAAGGTGCGCGGCAAGGGCGAGCCCCGCGTCGAGGCTTTGCGCCTCGCCGAAGCCTTCCGCGCCAAGGTCATCGACGCGACGACGGAAAGCTTCATTTTCGAACTCACCGGCGCGCCGCGCAAGATCGACGACTTTGTCGAGCTGATGCGCGGGATCGGTCTGGTCGAGGTCTCGCGCACCGGCGTCGCCGCCATCACGCGCGGCCCGGAGCGCATCTGATCGCCCTCTCGAAAAAAGAGATCGGCGAATCCAATCATCGTTCTTGCCGCTCGAGATCGCGCGGCGAATATGGCGGTGCGGAACCCCTGCGCGCCTGACCGGGCAAGAACGATGAACGAGGCGAGCGCCGAAATCTTCGACTATGTCATCGTCGGCGCGGGCTCGGCGGGATGCGTCCTCGCCAATCGCCTGACCGAGGACGCGGGCGCGTCCGTGCTAGTGCTGGAGTTCGGCGGGTCGGATCGCTCGCTCTACATCCAAATGCCGGCGGCGCTGTCGATCCCGATGAACATGAAAAAGTACAATTGGGGCTACGAAAGCGAGCCCGAGCCGCATCTGGGCGGCCGGCGCCTGCATTGCCCGCGCGGCAAGGTTCTCGGCGGATCGTCCTCGATCAACGGCCTAGTCTATGTCCGCGGCAACCCGCTCGACTTCGATCGCTGGGAGGAAGAGGGCGCGGCGGGCTGGGGCTACCGTGACGTCCTGCCCTATTTCCGCCGCGCGGAGCGCCGGCGCGAGGGCGCCGATGCCTATCGCGGCGCGGACGGCCCGCTGGCGACCACGCGCGGCCCCAAGCGCAATCCGCTCTACGACGCCTTCATAGAGGCGGGTCGGCAGGCGGGCTATCCCGTCAGCGCCGATCTTAACGGCGAACAGCAGGAGGGTTTCGGCCGTCTCGACATGACCGTGAAGGACGGCGTGCGCTGGTCCGCCGCCAACGCCTATTTGCGGCCGGCGATGAAGCGCCCCAATCTTCGGGTCGTCACGCACGCGCTGGCGACGAGGGTCGAATTCGAGGGCCGCCGCGCGGTCGGCGTGCGCTACGAGCGCGGCGGAACCGGCCGGCTGGCGCGCGCGCGGCGCGAGGTCATCTTATGCGGCGGGCCGATCAATTCGCCGCAATTGCTCAAGCTTTCCGGCGTCGGACCCGGAGCGGAGCTGCGCGCGCTGGGCGTGCCCGTTGTCGCCGCGCTGGCCGGCGTCGGCGAGAATTTACAGGATCATCTCGAATTCTATTTTCAGGTCGCCTCAAGGCGCCCGATCACGCTCTACGGCAAGACCGGGCTCTTCGCGCGCGGCCTCGTCGGCCTGCAATGGCTCTTGGGCCGGCGCGGCGACGGCGCGACCAATCACTTCGAGGCCGGCGGCTTCATTCGCTCGCGCGCCGGCGTCCGTTACCCCGACATCCAGTATCATTTCCTGCCCCTGGCGGTCAGCTACGACGGCAAGGGCCTGGCGCGCGAACACGGCTTTCAGGCCCATGTCGGGCCGATGCGCTCGAAGAGCCGGGGCTGGGTGCGACTGAAGTCCGCCGACCCGCGCGAGGCGCCGCGCATCCTCTTCAACTACATGAGCGAGCCCGACGACTGGGAGGAAATGCGCGCCTGCGTCCGGCTGACGCGGGAGATTTTCGCGCAACGCGCCTTCGACCCCTATCGCGGCCGGGAGATTCAGCCCGGCGAGAAAATCGTCGACGACGAAGCGATCGACGATTTTCTCCGCGATCGCGTGGAGAGCGCCTATCATCCCTCCTGCACCTGCAAGATGGGGGCGCCGAGCGATCCGCTCGCGGTGGTCGACAGCCAGGCCCGCGTCATCGGCCTCGAGGCGCTTCGCGTCGTCGACAGCTCGATCATGCCCTCGATCACCACCGGCAATCTCAACGCCCCGACGATCATGATCGGCGAAAAGGCGGCCGACATGATCCGCGGGCGCGCTCCCCCGCCCGCCTCGAACGCGCCTTATTACGTGGCGCCCGACTGGCGCACCAAGCAACGCTGACGGGCGCGCCTATTCCTCATGCGTCCAGCGCATTTCTAGGGTTCAATTTTCCGCCGCAATGGCGCAGAATTCCCATAAAGGCGTTCGCTTCGCCGCTACGCCGCAGGAGTTGTCGATGTCGAGCATTCCGCCAGCCGAAACGCATGAGCCGCGGCGCGGCCGCGAAGCGCGCCGTTCCGCGCGCGCCCAGCGCGGCGTCGCCTCGGTTCCCTACATCACCCGCGCCATTCCGCTCACGGAAATGCTGAGCGAGGAGGGGCTCGGGATCATCGAGCGCAACGCCGATGCCTTGCTGCAAGAAGTCGGCGTCGAGTTTCGCGACGCGCCGCGTGCGCTCGCCCTGTTCAAAGAGGCCGGTTGCGACGTCAAGGGCGAGCGGGTGCGCTTTCCCCGCGGCCTCGCCCGGCAGCTTTGCGCGACGGCGCCGGCGCAATATGTGCAGCATGCGCGCAACCCTCAGCGCAACGTCGTCATCGGCGGCAAGGCCATGGTCTTCGCCCCCAATTACGGCTCACCTTTCGTTCACGATCTCGACAAGGGCCGGCGCTATGGGACGATCGAGGATTTCCGCAATTTCGTGAAGCTCGCCTATCTCTCGCCGTTCATTCATCATTCCGGCGGCACTGTCTGCGAGCCGGTCGATCTGCCCGTCAACAAGCGGCATTTCGAGATGGTCTATGCGCATATGAAGTTCTCCGACAAGCCGTTCATGGGGTCGGTGACCAAGCCGGAACGCGCGGAAGACACGGTGAAGATGTGCGAAATCCTGTTCGGCGCGGATTTCGTGGCTGCGAATACGGTGTGCACCAGCCTGATCAACGCCAATTCGCCGCTGGTGTGGGATTCGACCATGCTCGGCGCGGCCGAAGTCTACGCCCGCAACAACCAGGCGTGCATCATCACGCCGTTCATTCTCTCGGGCGCGATGAGCCCGGTCAGCGTCGCGGGAACCCTGACGCAGGTGCTCGCCGAGGTGATGGCGGGGACGGCGTTCTGCCAGCTGGTGCGCCCCGGCGCGCCGGTCGTGTTCGGGACGTTCGTTTCCACGCTGTCGATGCAATCGGGGGCGCCGACCTTCGGCACGCCGGAAGCGGCGCTCGCCATTTACGGCGCGGCGCAGCTGGCGCGGCGCATGAACATGCCCTTCCGCACCGGCGGCTCGCTTTGCGCCTCCAAGATCCCCGACGCGCAGGCCGCTTATGAGAGCGCGCAAACCCTGATCCCGACGGTTCTGGCAGGCACGAATTTCGTGCTCCACGCCGCCGGCTGGATCGAAGGCGGCCTGTCCGCGAGTTACGAGAAATTCGTGATGGACTTCGACCAACTCGGCGCCATGCACGTCCTGGCCAAGGGAATCGACCTCAGCGAGAACGGCCAGGCGATGGAGGCTTTTCAGCAGGTGGAGCCGGGCGGCCATTTCCTCGGCTGCGCGCACACGCAGGCCAATTTCGAATCCGCCTTCTATCGCTCCAACATCGCCGACAACAATTCGGTCGAGCAATGGCAGGAGGAAGGCTCGAAGGATGCCGCCACGCGCGCCAATGCGCTGTGGAAGAAGATGCTCGCCGACTATGAACCGCCCGCCCTCGATCCCGCTCGGGACGAAGCGCTGCGCGCCTTCATCGACCAGCGTCGCGCGTCGATGCCGGACGCGACGTATTAAAGAGGGCTCCGATCGCCCAAGCGATCCATCGCGGGCGCGACAACGAGGGACGGGGAAACATGAGAACGCAAGCTCGGGCGGTCGTCATCGGCGGCGGGGTCGTCGGCGTCTCGACGCTTTATCACCTCGTCAAGAAGGGCTGGAGCGACAGCGTTCTCGTCGAGCGCAAGGAGCTGACCTCCGGCTCGACCTGGCACGCGGCGGGCCTGCTGCCGCTGTTCAACCTCAGCTATTCCGTCGGCCAGATCCACAAATATTCGGTCGCGCTGTATAAACGTCTGAGCGAAGAGACCGGCCTCGACGTCGGCTTGCGCCAGGTCTCCAACATTCGCCTGGCGCGCACCCGCGATCGGATGGACGAATACCAATATTACGCCGGCGTCGCGGCGACGATCGGCGGCGTCGAAGTGAAGTTTCTCAAGCCCACCGAAGTCAAGGACGTCTGGCCGCTCTGCAATGTCGAGGGAATCGTCGGCGCCATCCAGCACCCGCAGGATGGTTACATCCAGCCCGCCGACCTGACCCAGGCGCTGGCGCGGGCCGCTCGGGCGGGCGGCGGCGAAATCAACCGCCAGACTTGCGTCGTCGCGATCGAGCGCATGGCCAGCGGCGACTGGAAAGTCGTCACCGACAAGGGCGAGATCGTCTGCGAACATGTCGTCTCGGCAAGCGGCAATTTCGCGCGCCAGACCGGCCGCATGGTCGGGCTGAACGTGCCCGTCATTCCCGTGCAGCACCAATATATCGTGACCGAGGCGCATCCGGCAATTCAGGCGCGCAAGGCGCAAGGCTTGCCGGAAATGGGCGTGCTGCGCGAATCGGATTCGTCCTGGTACATGCGGGAGGAAGCCGGCGGCCTGCTGCTCGGCCCCTACGAGGTCGGCGCCCCCGCCTGCTATGTCGACGGGCCGTCGGCGGACAGCGAATACGAACTCTTCCAGGAAGACCTCGATCGGCTGACGCCTTACATCGAGACGGCGATCGCGCGCGTGCCCGCCTTCGGCGAAGTCGGCGTCAAGAAAGTCTATAACGGCGCCATCGCCTACACGCCCGACGGTTCGCCGATCGTCGGGCCCGCGCCGGGCCTAAGGAATTTCTGGCTCAATGAAGGCCATTCGTTCGGCGTCACCGCGGCGGGCGGCGCCGGCTGGCAATTGGCGGAGTGGATCGTCGAGGGCGAGCCGAGCGTCGACATGCTCGGCGTCGATCCGCGCCGCTTCGGCCCCTACGCGCAAGCCGGCTACCTCAAGGCCAAGAACGAGGAGGCCTATTCCAAGGTCTTCACCGTCCACTATCCCGACGAAGAGCGCGTCGCCTGCCGGCCGCTGCGCCAGACGCCGTGCTACGGTCGAATGCGCGACCTCGGCGCCGTCTTCGGCTCGGTCTATGGCTGGGAGCGGCCGAACTGGTTCGCGCCAGCGGGTTATGGGCTCGACGAAGCCGACCTCGCCAAGCCGGACGTGTTGCTGAACGAGAACTATCCGCCGGTCGCGCCCGGCGAGCGGCCGCGCGAGAAATGGAGCTTCCGCCGCTCCAATTATTTCGAATTCGTCGGCGCCGAATGCCGCAATGTCCATGAGAACGTCGGCCTGCAGGACATGTCGGCCTTCGCCAAATTCGAGGTTTCCGGCCCTGGCGCCGCGGCGTGGCTCGATTCGATTCTCACCAACAAGATCCCCAAGGCGCTCGGCAGGGTCACGCTGACGTACCTCTTGACGCGGCGCGGCGGCGTGCGCGCCGAATTCACGCTGACGAAGATCGGCCCGGAGAAATTCTACCTCGTCTCCGCCGGCGCCCTCGAGTCGCACGATTTCGACGCGCTGCAGAAGTTGACCCCGACGGACGGCGGCGTGCGCATCGACAAGGTGACGACGCAATACGGGGTTCTCGTCTTGGCGGGGCCGCGCTCGCGCGACGTGCTCGCCAAGGTCGCCGACGTCGACGTCTCGAACAAGGCCTTCCCCTGGCTCACGGCGCGGCCGATGTCGATCGGCGCGGCGGGCCTTTTGGCCCTGCGAGTCAATTTCGTCGGCGAGCTCGGCTACGAATTTCATCATCCGATCGAAATGCAGAATTATGTCTTCGATCGGTTGATGGCGGCCGGCGGCGAGTTCGGCATCAAGCCCTTCGGCATTCGCGCGATGGATTCGCTGCGCCTGGAGAAGTCCTACACGCTCGTCGGTCGCGAACTGTCGATCGAATACGCGGCGCTCGAATCGGGGCTCGAACGGTTCGTCGATCTCGGCAAGGGCGATTTTCTCGGGCGCGAGGCGCTGGTCGCCTGGCGCGACGGGGGCTTTTCCAACCGCCTCGCCACCCTCGAAGTGCAGGGCGTCACGGACGCGGACGCGCGCGGCTCCGAGCCGGTGACGCGCGCCGGCGCCTCGGTCGGCCGCACGACCTCCGGCGGCTACGGCTGGCGCACCGGAAAGTCGCTGGCGCTGGCGATGGTGCGGCCGGACTGCGCGGCGCCGGGGACTGAACTTGAAGTCCGCATCCTCGGCGAGCCGCATCGCGCGATCGTCATCGCCGACAGCCCGTTCGATCCGGAAAACCAGTCGCTGCGGGGGTAGGCGAGGGACGAGCGAATTGAGGGCGCTCGCGCCCCTCAATTTGGCCGACACGGATCGCCGGGCGCGATTCGAGCAGCGCCGCGCCCTCGGCCGAGGCGTTCCGAAATGCGGAATCGACGATCCCAGACGCATTCGGCCCGCCTGACCGGGCGTCAGCGGCGCCGCCGACGGGCCCAAACGAAATCTTTCGCGCCGGTCGTGCGGCAAGCGTTTGAGATTGCCGTCGCGAGCCGCTAGAACTGCCGCGCCCGACCGCCGGAGAGACCATGACCGACGCCTCCACAGCCAGCCCGCAGGAACAAGCCGAAATTCTTATGCAGGCCTTGCCGCACATGTTGCGCTACGACGAGGCCATCATCGTCGTCAAATACGGCGGCCACGCGATGGGCGACGAAGTGACCGGGCGCGATTTCGCGCGCGACATGGTGTTGCTCGAGCAGTCCGGCGTCAATCCGGTGGTGGTTCACGGCGGCGGGCCGCAGATCGGCTCGATGCTGGAGAAGCTGGGCATCAAGTCGCAGTTTTCCGGCGGCCTGCGCATCACCGACAAGGCGACGGTCGCGATCGTCGAAATGGTGCTCGCCGGCTCCATCAACAAACAAATCGTGGGGACGATCAATGCGCAGGGCGGCCGCGCGATCGGCCTTTGCGGCAAGGACGGCAATATGGTGATTGCCCGCAAGGTTTCGCGCGCGGGCGGCCGCGGCGACGTCGAGGATGTCGTCGATCTCGGTTTCGTGGGCGAGCCGGACAAGGTCGACACCACCGTTTTGGAGCAGATCCTCGGCCGCGAGTTGATCCCTGTGCTCGCTCCGATCGCCCAGGGCGTGGACGGCGAAACCTACAACGTCAACGCCGACACCTTCGCCGGCGCCATCGCCGGCGCCCTTCGGGCCAAGCGCCTGCTGTTCCTCACCGACGTGCCTGGGGTGCTCGACAAGAACAAGAACTTGATCAAGCATCTCAAGGTCGACGAGATTCGCGGCTTGATCGCCGACGGCACGATCACCGGCGGTATGATCCCGAAAGTCGAAACCTGCATTTACGCGATCGAAAAGGGCGTCGAGGGCGTGGTCATTCTCGACGGCAAGATCCCACACGCTGTGCTGATCGAATTGCTGACCGATTATGGCGCGGGAACCCTGATCACCCGCTGAGCTGATTTTGGCGCCGCGCGCCTCGTGGGATGGCGATTTCAATGCGGATTTTGTCGATCGACACGTCCTGCGGCGCGGCCTCCGCCGCCGTCGTCGACGGATTATCGCGCCAGCCGCTGGCGTGGCGCTGCGAACCGATGGCGCATGGCCATGCCGAGGCGCTCGGCCCGATCGTCGAAAGCCTGATGCGCGAGGTCGACGGCGGATTCGCCTCGATCGGCGCGATCGCCGTCGCCGTCGGCCCCGGTTCGTTCACCGGCATTCGCATCGGCCTGGCGATGGCGCGCGCGATAGCGCTCACCCTCGAGGTTCCGATCGTCGGCGTCTCGACCCTGGTCGCTTTCGCCGCGCCCCTGCTCGACGATCCGCGGCCGGGGATCATCGTATCGGCGATCGACGCCAAGCACGGCAGCGTTTATTTCCAGGCGTTCGAGTCCTCGGGGCGGCCGATGTTCGCGCCGCGGGTCGCCAGTCTGCGCGATGCGGTCAGGGCGCTCGGCGCGGGGCCCGCGCGCATGGCCGGCGACGGCGCGGCGGCGCTTGCGCTCGAGGGCCAGCGCGCTGCGCTGGCTTGCGAGGCTTTCGACGCCGCTTATCCCGACATCGTCGCGATCGCGCGGATCGGTCTGGCCTCGAACCCCAGCGACTGTCCGCCGCGCCCGCTCTATGTGAAGCCCCCCGACGCGAAGCCGGCCACCGGCGACGCGATCGCGCGCGTGGAAGGATGATCGGACGCCGCGCCATGGTTTTCGGACTTCGTCGCACGACGCCCTCGACCATCCGATCCCTGCGCGCCGATCGAGCCGAGGAATGCGCCGCCGTTCACAGGAGGGCCTTCGCGCATCCGTGGTCGGCCGAAGAGTTCGCGACTTTGCTGTCGAGCGCCTCGACTCTCGGCTCGGCCGCGCTCGATCCCGCGACGGGCCGCCTGCGGGGCTTCGCGATTTCGCGGCTCGCGGCCGACGAGGCGGAGATCTTGACGATCGCCGTCGACCGCGCCTGGCGAGGACGCGGCGTCGGCCGCGACCTGTTGCGCGAACATCTGTCGCGGGCGGCGCTTTCGGGCGCGCGCACGATATTTCTCGAAGTCGACTACGCCAA
The DNA here is from genome assembly GCA_963842835.1 of uncultured Alphaproteobacteria bacterium. Taxonomy (GTDB): domain Bacteria; phylum Pseudomonadota; class Alphaproteobacteria; order Rhizobiales; family Beijerinckiaceae; genus Roseiarcus. The sequence continues at coordinate 620,332 of CAWJIB010000009.1, forward strand.
CGCCGCCGCGATCGCGCTTTATACGCGCTTCGGATTTCTGAAAGTGGGCCGGCGCGAAGGCTATTATCGCGGGCCCGACGGAGTGCCGGCGGCCGCGCTCATCATGCGCAAGGACTTCGCGTGAGCCGACGCCCCGTCATTCGCCGCGCCGCCGCGCCATGACCTATCCGCGCCTCGCGCTCGGCATTCTGGCGGCGGGACTGTTTCTGCTGGTCTTGGGACCGCCGCGCCGCTTCGCCCAATGGCGCCGTTGGCGCGCGGCGCGTCGAACGCCGGCGCTATTCCATCGCCTGCTCTGTGCGGCGATCAGCGTGCGCGTCAGGGTTCACGGACGCCCTGAGGACGCCGCGCGCCGGCTGATCGTCGCCAATCACGTGTCCTGGCTGGATATCCCCGTTCTCGGCTCGATCGAGCCCATGACGTTCCTCGCCAAGAAGGAAGTCGGCGCCCCGGCGTTGGGCGGCCATATCGCGCGATTGCAGGGCGTCATCTTCGTCGATCGTCGGCGAACGCGCGGCATTCCCCAAGTCAACGCCCAAATCGCGCAGGCGATGGCGGACGGTGAACCCGTCGTGCTCTTCGCCGAAGCGACCACGGGCGACGGCAATCGAATGCTGCGCTTCCGCTCGTCGCATTTCGAGGCCGTGCGGCAAGCGGCCTCGAACGGGCGCGGGGCCGACGCGGTGGTTCAGCCGGTGTTCCTCGATTATTCCCGCATCGCGGGCATGCCCCTCGGACGACGCGAGCGCCCCCTCGTCGCCTGGTACGGCGACATGACCTTTTTCTCCCATTTCTGGCGGTTCCTGGGGGCCGGGGGGATCGGTTGCGACGTCTATTTCGGCGCGCCGATCCGCGTCTTGCCGGAATCCGGCCGCAAGACGATCGCCCGGTCGACGGAAATGACGGTGCGCGACCTCGCCGAACGCGCCCGCCGGGCGAAGTCGACTATTCTCGCCGGGCCCGGATCGTCGTAGAAGAGGGGAAGTTCCGCTGGAGACCCCGGATTGCCCATATTGAGATCGATAAATGAAATGAAGAACGACAGCCCGACGGAAGAGGCCAAGCCTGTCCGACGCGTGTTCATCAAGTCGTTCGGCTGCCAGATGAACGTCTATGATTCGCAGCGCATGGCCGATGTGGCGGGGCGGGAGGGCTACGAGGAGGCGACGAGCGTCGAGGACGCCGATCTCATCGTCCTCAACACCTGCCATATCCGCGAGCGCGCCTCCGAGAAGATCTACTCCGAACTGGGCAAGATTCGCGAACTGAAAGAGGATCGCGCGCGCGAGGGGCGCGAGACCACGCTGGTCGTGGCCGGCTGCGTCGCGCAGGCCGAAGGCGCGGAGATCCTGCGCCGGCAACCGGCCGTCGATCTCGTCGTCGGGCCGCAGAACTATCATCGCCTGCCGCAACTGCTGCGCGCGGGGCGCCGCGGCGTCGGGGCGGTCGACACCGACTTTCCGATCGAGGACAAGTTCGACCACCTTCCCGCAAGCACGCCCGAGGCGATCCGGGCGCGCGGCGTCAGCGCCTTCGTCACCGTGCAGGAAGGCTGCGACAAATTCTGCTCGTTCTGCGTCGTGCCTTATACGAGGGGCGGCGAGGCCTCGCGGCCGGTCGCCAAGGTGTTGGCCGAGATCGAGCGCCTCGCCCGGGCCGGCGTCGGCGAAATCACCCTGATCGGCCAGAACGTCAACGCTTATCACGGGCGCAGCGAAGGCGGGCGCAGCGCCAGCCTCGCCGATCTCATCGCCGCGGCGGCCGAAATCCCCGGCGTCTTGCGGCTTCGCTATGCGACCTCGCACCCGAACGACATGAGCGACGATCTGATTCGAGCCCATTGCGAAATCGGGGCGCTGGCGCCATATTTGCATCTACCAGTGCAATCAGGATCCGATCGCATTCTGTCCGCAATGAACCGCCGCCACCGCGCGCGCGACTATCTCGATCTCGTGGCGCGCGTGCGCCGGGCCCGCCCGGACATCGCGTTGTCCTCGGATTTTATCGTCGGCTTTCCCGGCGAGAGCGACGCCGATTTCGAGGAGACCCTCGCGCTCGTGCGCGAGGTGGGGTTCGCCTCGGCCTATGCGTTCAAGTATTCCCCCAGGCCGGGCACGCCGGCGGCGGAAATCGACGCTCAGGTCGACGAGGCGACGAAGGCGGAGCGCCTCGCCGTCTTGTTCGCCCTCCTCGAAGAGCAACGCTTGGCGTTCAACCGGCGGCTCGTCGGACGTCGGTTCGACGTCATGTTCGAGAAGCCGGGTCGGCGGGAGGGTCAACTCATCGGCCGTTCGCCCTATATGCAATCCGTCTACGCCGAAGGCGATTCGTCGCTGATCGGCGCCATGGCCATGGTCGAGATCGTCGGGGTCGGCCCCAATTCGCTGATCGGCCGGCTTGTCGCGCGAGCGTCACGCGAAATGAGTCTCATCGCTTGATTCGGAGGGAGGTCGTCAATTTGAAAGCTCAAGACCAGACGTTGCCGAGAATTCCTGTCGTCGCCTCCGCCGTTGCGCCGGACGGCGACGAGCCCAAATCGACGGAGATCGCGATCGCTTTCGCCGACAACGGCTTGGCTTCCATCGTCTTTGGCCACTACGATCAAAACATCGCGCGCATCGAGCGCCGTCTCGGCGTCACCGCGAACGCCAACGGCAACCGGATCGTCATTCGCGGACCCAGGGAGGCGAGCGAACAGGCGCGTCGCGTTTTCGAGCTGCTCTACGAGCGCGCCAAGCTCGGCCAGCCCGCTGACGAGGGCGACGTCGAAGGCGTGATCGAGGAAACCTCCTATCAGGGCACGTTGTTCCCCGGCGAATTCGAGGGGTCCGGCGACGGCTTCAGCCATATCAAGACGCGCCGTCGCGGCGTCGTGCGCGCCCGCAACGCTGCGCAGGATCGATATCTCGCCGCGCTGCGCAAGCACGAACTCGTCTTCGCCGAGGGGCCGGCGGGAACCGGCAAGACCTGGCTCGCCGTCGGCCACGCGGTGTCGCTGCTCGAGCAGGGAGTCGTCGAACGCCTGGTTCTCTCGCGACCCGCGGTCGAGGCCGGCGAGCGGCTCGGTTTCCTGCCCGGCGACATGCGCGACAAGGTCGATCCTTACTTACGCCCGATCTACGACGCCCTTTACGATTTCATGGAAGGGCGAATGGTCGAACGCGGCATCCAGACCGGCATGATCGAGATCGCGCCGCTCGCCTTCATGCGCGGGCGGACGTTGTCGAAGGCGGCGATCCTGCTCGACGAAGCGCAAAACGCCACGGCCATGCAGATGAAAATGTTCTTGACGCGCCTCGGCGAAGGCTCGCGCATGATGGTCAACGGCGACCCGACGCAAACCGACTTGGCCGCGGGGCAGAAATCCGGGCTCAGCGACGCCATCGGGCTGTTGAGCCGGATGGAGCGCGTCGGCCACGTCCGCTTCCGCCACGGCGACGTCGTGCGCCACGATCTCGTGCGCCAGATCGTCGAAGCCTACGAAAGCGCGAAGCCCGCGCGGCCGGAAGCCTAATGATGAAACCTCACGTCGAGTTTGTTGCGACTTCGCCTCGGTGGCGCGCCGCGGTCGCGGCGAGAACGCTCGCGCGCCAGGCGATCGCGGCGAGCCTCGCCGAATGCGCCGTCGCGCTTCGGCCCGGCGCCGAACTGTGCGTTCACCTCGCCGACGACGCGCATATCCGCGACCTCAACGCGCGTTGGCGCGGCCTCGACAAGGCGACGAACGTCTTGTCGTTTCCCGCGGCCGAGCCGGCGAATATCGGCCAGGCCCGCCTTCTCGGGGACATCGTCCTCGCCTTCGAAACCGTCGCGCGGGAGGCGGCCGCCGAAGAGAAGCCGTTGGCCGATCACTACCGGCATCTCGTCGTTCACGGCTTCCTGCACCTGATCGGCTTCGACCACGAAACGGATGTCGACGCGCAGCGCATGGAGGCGACGGAGACGCGCATCCTCGCGCGTCTGGGCGTCGCCGATCCATACTGGGCGAGCGAACTCGTGGATGCCGCGTCGTGAGCGATTCGGGAAACGGCGAACGCCCCGGCGCCGACAGGGCGTCGCATCCCTCGGCGAGAGAAGCGCCCTCGAGTTTCTTCGAGCGGGTGCGGGCGCTGTTCGGCCTGGGCACGGCCTCCGTGCGCGACGATATCGAAGACGCGCTCGAGGGCGCCGAGACGAACGCGGACTTCACGCCGCAAGAACGCGCCATTCTCAAGAACGTCCTCGCCTTGCACGACGTGCGGGTGGCGGACGTCATGGTGCCGCGCGCCGACGTCATCGCGGCCGGCGTCGACTCGACTTTGAGCGAGTTGCTGACGCTTTTCCGCACGGCGGGCCATTCGCGCCTGCCGGTCTACGGCGAAACGCTCGACGATCCCCGCGGCATGGTCCATATCCGCGACTTCGTCGATTTTCTCGCCTCCGACCCGCGATTCGGCCTCGTCGACCAGGCGCCCTCGGCGAGCCCGTCGCCCGAGCAAAAGGCGATCGCGGAACTCGGCATGAACATGCCGCTTTCGGCGGCGCGAATCCTGCGTCCCGTGCTGTTCGCGCCGCCCTCGATGCCCGCCCTCGACCTCCTCGTGAAAATGCAGGCCTCGCGCACGCATATGGCCCTTGTGATCGACGAATACGGCGGAACCGACGGTCTGGTCTCGATGGAGGACGTCGTCGAGGCGATCGTCGGCGATATCGAGGACGAGCACGACGAAGCGGATCGGCCCAAGGTCGCCGCCAGCGGCGAGGGCTCTTACATCGTCGAAGCGCGCGCGAGCCTCGAAGACGTGTCCCAAGCGATCGGTTTCGATTTTTCCGCGCTCGCCGACGCCGAGGATGTCGATACGATCGGCGGGTTGCTGACCGCCGCGGCCGGGCGAGTGCCGGGGCGCGGCGAGATCATCACGGGGCCGGGCGATTTCGAATTCGAGGTGCTCGACGCCGATCCTCGACGCGTCAAGCGGCTCAAGATCCTTCCGCGCGCCGCGCCTGCGCGCCGGGGCGCCGTCGGACCCGCGCACGCCGAAGAGGGCGGCGGTGCGGCTTCGCCCGAAGAGTTGCGGCCCGCCGATCGATGAACGCTCCGGCCGAGAGTTCGAATTGGGGCGCATCCGCGCTATGTTCGAACAGATGCGAATCGCCGTGACCGGAAAATCGTCATTGCCCTTGCAGGATTCGGCGCCGCCGCACCGCGAAGGCGTCTTGCGCGTCTTCGTTCGAAACGTCATCCTCGCGTGGGGCTGGCCGCGACGCATGATTGCGTTTCTCGCAGGCGCTACGGGCGCCCTCGCGATGCCGCCCTGGTCGTTTGCGCCGGCCCTGATCGCGCCATTGGCGCTCGCCGTCTGGCTCATCGACGGGTCGGTCGATCGCGGCCCGCGCGGGACGACGCGCTGGGCTTCGCTCAGCGCAGCGTTCGGCGCGGGCTGGTGGTGGGGCTTCGGATATTTCACGGCGGGTCTTTGGTGGCTCGGATCGGCTTTTCTGGTCGAACCGGACAAGTTCGCCTGGGCATTGCCTCTGGGAGTCCTGGGATTGCCGGCGGCGCTGGCGTTCTTTCCGGCGGCCGGCTTCGCGCTCGCCGGGCTGTTGTGGCGTCCCGGCGCTTCGCGCGTCTTGGCGCTCGCGGTCGGCCTCGGGGCGAGCGAATGGTTGCGGTGCGTCGCCTTCACCGGCTTCCCCTGGAACGAAATCGGCATGGCGCTGGGACAAAACGTCGTGCTCGCGCAGATCGCCTCGATCGTTGGTTTACATGGGCTGACGCTCGCGGCGGTGGCGATATTCGCCGCGCCGGCGACGCTATGGACCGAGGGCGAGGCCGGGCGCCGTTGGGCCCCGACGATTTTGGCGGCTCTCGCGCTCGCCGCGATCGTCGGCTTCGGCGCGTTTCGGCTCGACGCGCCGGCGAGCGCCACGATTCCCGGCGTCAAATTGCGCGTCATGCAGCCCAACGTCGCGCAAGGCCCGGATTTCGCCCCGGACAACGGGATAGCGATCGTGCGCCGTTACCTCGCCTTATCCGATCGCGCGACCTCGCCCGCGACTTCAGGGGTGGCGGACGTCACGCACCTGGTATGGCCGGAATCCGCGTTTCCTTTCATTCTCTCGCGCGAGGGGCAGGCGTTGTCGGAGATCGCCGGCGTCTTGCGCGGCGGCGCGATTCTGGCCACCGGCGCCGCGCGTATGGAAGAGGGCGATCGCGCCGACGGGCGTCGCCGCTTCTTCAATGCGATCGAACTCGTCGATCGGCGCGGCCTGTTGCCGGAGCGCTACGACAAGCATCACCTCGTGCCGTTCGGCGAATACATGCCGTTTTCGCGCCTGCTGGAGCGCGTCGGCATCACTCAGTTCGTCCATTTCCCCGGCGGGTTCGACGCGGGGGACGGATCGGGTCTGATCCACATTCCCGGCCTGCCGAGCGCTCTGGCCCTGATCTGTTACGAGGCGATTTTTCCCAATGAGCAGGGCAGGGCCTTCGACATCCACGCGGATCCCCCGCGTTGGCTGCTCAACGTGACGGACGACGCATGGTTCGGCTTGACGTCCGGGCCCTACCAGCATTTCGCCGAGGCGCGCCTACGGGCGATCGAACTCGGCTTGCCGCTCGTGCGCGCGGCCAACAGCGGCATATCCGCCGTCACCGACGGCTTGGGGCGAATTCTGGTCGAGGCGCCCCTGGGGACGGAGGCTGTGCTCGACAGCCCCTTGCCGCAGGCTCTCGCGCCGACCTGGCAATACCGATGGGGATCGGCGACGTCCGGCCTGATCGGGGTCGCATTTCTGGTTTTCTGCCTCGCCGCGCGAAAGCGGCGGTGAACGATAGCGAAGCGGCCGAAGGTGAATTTTTGCTTATTGCGCGCATTGCGCGCACCGTATACAATTTCCGTAACGTCATCTGGCGTTCGGGGGTTGGATCGAAGCGGCCCCCTTCGCCAAAGGCTTCACGGATTCCTTAGGTATGATCAAAGCGCCCAACCCCATCGACAAGCACGTCGGAGCGCGGCTTCGCATGCGGCGCATGATGGTCGGCATGAGTCAGGGCAAGTTGGGCGAGGCCTTAGACGTCACGTTCCAGCAGATTCAGAAGTACGAGAAGGGAACGAACCGGATCGGCGCCAGCCGCCTACAGCAGCTCGCGCGGGTGCTGGAGGTTCCCCCCGCCTTCTTCTTCGAAGGCGCCCCCGCCTCCGATACAGGCAAGCTCGCGTTCGCGGAGCCCTCGGGAAGCTCCTATGTCGTCGATTTCCTTTCGACGAGCGAGGGATTGCAGCTGAACCGCGCCTTCGCGCTGATTCGCGATCCCAAAGTGCGCAAGAAGATCATCGATCTCGTCGTTTCGCTGGCGAAGGAATAGCCCGCGCCGGCCGTCATCGCTCGTTCTATAAAACGAACGAAACGTCCCCATTCGCTTGACGAAAAGAACGCCGCCTGTCAGAAGCGGCGGCGAACTCTTGTGGCCTGCGACGCCGATGCGCGCGTGAGCCGAGAGCCCGGAACGCGCGTCGACGCCAAGACGCGCGATTCCGCGGGAAGCAGCGCGATTGGAGATTGAGACGATGGCCCGGAAAAATTATCAGTTCACGAGCGAATCGGTTTCTGAAGGCCATCCCGACAAAGTCTGCGACCGCATTTCCGATGAAATCGTCGATCTGTACTTCCGCGAAGGCGCGCGCGCGGGGCTCGATCCCTATCAGATCCGCGTCGCCTGCGAGACCCTGGCGACGACGAATCGCGTCGTGATCGCCGGCGAGGTGCGGGGCCCCAAACTAGGCCCGACGGCGATCGAAGACGCCGCGCGCGCCGCGATCAAGGACATCGGCTACGAGCAGGAAGGATTTCACTGGCGCAAGGTTAACGTGGAAGTGTTGCTGCACCCCCAATCCGTCGATATCGCGCAGGGCGTCGACGCGGCCGGCAACAAGGATGAAGGCGCGGGCGATCAGGGCATCATGTTCGGCTACGCCTGCCGCGAGACCCCCGAACTCATGCCGGCGCCGATCGAGTACGCGCACAAGATCCTTCGCCTCATCTCCGAGGCGCGCCATGCGGGCCGCGAAAAGGCGCTCGGCCCCGACGCCAAGAGCCAGGTGACGGTGCGCTACGAAAACGGCCATCCGGTCGAGGCGACGCAGATCGTGGTTTCGCATCAACATGTCGATCCGAACCTCACCTCGGAGGACGTCGCTGCGATCGTTCGCCCTTATGTGATGTCGGCGTTGCCGGACGGCTGGATCACCCCCAAGACCGTCTGGCACGTCAACCCGACGGGCAAGTTCTATATCGGCGGGCCCGACGGCGATTGCGGCCTCACGGGACGCAAGATCATCGTCGACACCTACGGCGGCGCGGCGCCGCATGGCGGCGGCGCCTTCTCGGGCAAGGATCCGACCAAGGTCGACCGCTCGGCGGCCTACGCCGCGCGCTATCTCGCCAAGAACGTCGTCGCCGCGGGACTGAGCGATCGCTGCACCCTTCAGCTTTCCTATGCGATCGGCGTCGCCAAACCGCTGTCGATCTACGTCGACCTGCACGACACGGGCCAGATCGACGAATCCAAGCTCGAAAGCGCGCTGATGGACGTGATGGATCTGTCGCCGCGCGGCATTCGCGAACATCTCGGCCTCAACAAGCCGATCTACGCGCGCACCTCCGCCTATGGCCATTTCGGCCGCGCGCCGGACAGCGAGGGCGGCTTCTCCTGGGAGAAGACCGATCTGGCGGAGCAGCTTCGTTCGCTGGTCGCGTAGGCGCCCTTGACGGAAACGACGAGCGACGCGCGGGCGCGCCGAGCGCTCTATGGGCGAAGCAAAGGCAAGGCCTTGCGCGCCCATCACGCCCGCCTGGTCGCCGAGCGCCTGCCCGCCCTCGAACTGGACGCGGCGATCCTGGCTTCGCGGGCGCCGCTGTTCGCCTTCGAGCCCCGCGAGCTTTGGCTTGAAATCGGTTTCGGCGGCGGCGAGCACCTGATCGCCCAGGCCAAGGCGCATCCCGACGTCGGCTTCATCGGATGCGAGCCCTTCGTCAACGGGGTCGCCAAGGCGCTGGCGGCGCTCGAGCTTCACGGGCTCGAGAACGTTCGGCTGCGGGCGGGCGACGCGCGCGCGCTGATCGAGGCGCTGCCGCCCGCGTCCCTGTCGCGAATCTTCATTCTCTATCCCGATCCCTGGCCCAAGCGCCGTCACAACAAACGTCGGGTGATTTCGGCCGACATGATCGGCGAGCTCGCGCGCGCCGCTCGACCCGGGGCGATTTTGCGTTTCGCCACCGACATCGACGATTACGCCGGCTGGACGCTCAGCCGCTTTCTCGATTTGCCGGATTTCCGATGGACGGCGCGAATCGCCGACGATTGGCGGATCCCCTGGGACGACTGGTCTCCGACCCGTTACGAAGCCAAAGCGCGCGCCGCGGGCCGCGCTTCGGCCTATTTGACGTTCATGCGCCGATGAATCGCGGCGCTGAACCCGGATCGTGGGCGATTCGGTAACGAAACGCCGTTACCCTTTTTCCTTGAATAAAGCCGAAGGATTGACATGTCGGACAGTCTTGATCGTCGGACCCTGTTGAAAGGCGCCGCCGTCGCCGCGGTCGCGATCGGCTCAATCGGCGAGGGCGAGGCGGCCTTCCCCGACGGGCTGGGCTATGGCGAGCCGGCCGCGTTTTCCTACGACCTCTTGAAGGCGCGCGCGCGGGAGAAGGCCCACGCGCCTTACGTCGCTCCTGCGCATCCCGCGCCCGAAGTCGTGCAGAAGATCACTTATGAAGAATGGGGGAAGATCCGCTATCGCAGCGATCACGCGCTGTTCGCCGACGGCCCCGGCCGGTTCCCGCTGACCTTCTTCCACCTCGGACTGTTCTTCCAGAAGGCGGTCGACTTCCATGTGATCGACGGCGATCAGTCGAAGAAGATCATCTACGATCAATCCTATTTCGACATGCCCGCCGATTTGGTGGCGCGGCAATTGCCGCAGGGCGCAGGTTTCGCAGGATTTCGCATCCAGGAATCGCACGAGGGCGCGCTCGACTGGCGCAAGAACGACTGGGTCGCGTTCCTCGGCGCGTCCTATTTCCGCGCGATCGGCGAATTGCGCCAGTACGGCATGTCGGCGCGCGGGATCGCGCTCGACGTGGCGGTCGCGGATCGGGCGGAGGAATTCCCCGACTTCACGAACTTCTACGTCGATTCGAAGGAGGGCGACGACAGCGTCCTCGTCTACGCGCTGTTGGAGGGGCCCTCGATCGTCGGCGTCTATCGCTTCGCGCTGCAACGCGGCAAGGGCGTCGTCATGGATATCGAGGCGACGCTGTTCACGCGCGCCGCAGTCTCTCGCTTCGGCGTCGCGCCGCTGACTTCGATGTATTGGTTCTCGGAAACGAAGAAGGAGACGGCGATCGACTGGCGCCCCGAGGTGCACGATTCCGACGGCCTTTCCATGTGGTCGGGCAATGGCGAGCGGCTCTGGCGCGCGCTCAACAATCCGCCGCGAATCATGGTCTCCGCCTTCTTGGACGACAATCCGCGCGGCTTCGGCCTTTGTCAGCGCGACCGCGTCTTCGACCATTATCAAGACGGCGTCTTCTACGATCGCCGGCCGACCGTCTGGGTGGAGCCGTTGCCGGGCCCTCAGGGCGAAGGCTGGGGCAAGGGAGCGATCCAGCTCTGCGAAATCCCGACCGACGACGAAATTCACGACAACGTCGTGGCGATGTGGGTGCCGGAGAAGCCCGTTGCCGCCGGCGCCGAGTTGACCCTGAACTACCGCCTGCACTGGCTCGCCGACGAGCCCTATCCGTCCAAACTCGGCCGCTGCGTCGCCACGCGCCTCGGCCGGGGCGGCCAGCCCGGTCTGCCGCGCCCGAAGGGCGTGCGCAAGTTCGTGGTGGAGTTTCTCGGCGGACCGCTCGCGACCCTGCCCTACGGGGTCAAGCCCGAAATGGTGGTGACCGCTTCGCGCGGCTCGCTGCAAGGCTACCGAATCGTCGAAGCCGTCTCCGACGACGTGCCGGGCCACTGGCGCGCGGAATTCGACCTGACGGTTGACGGGACGGACCCGGTCGAAATGCGCTGCTTCCTGCAGGCCAACGGCGAGACCCTGACGGAAACCTGGATGTTCCAATACCATCCGTTCTGACCCACGGGCGCCCCGCGCGGCGCCGGGCGATCTCGCGCGACAGCCGTGCCGGCGTCGCGCAAGGTCCCTTGCGCCGGCACGCTGGCGTTGCGATAAGGCCGCTCGCTTGTTTGTGAGCCCAGCGGATCGAGATGGCCAAATTTCCTGAATTGGTATTTTCCGGCGTTCAGCCCACGGGCAATCTGCACCTCGGCAATTACCTCGGCGCGCTCAAGCGCTTCGTCGAGATGCAGGCGACCCACCCCTGTCTCTATTGCGTCGTCGATCTCCATGCCATGACCATGCCGCACGATCCCGCGCAATTGCGGCGCACGACGCGCGAGGTCACCGCTGCGTTTCTGGCTTGCGGCATCGACCCCAAAAAGAACACGGTCTTCAACCAGAGCCGCGTCGCCGAACACGCGGAGCTCGCTTGGGTCTTCGATTGCGTGGCGCGGCTCGGCTGGCTCAACCGCATGACCCAGTTCAAGGAGAAGGCCGGCAAGGATCGCGAGAACGCCTCGATCGGGCTCTATAATTATCCCGTATTGATGGCGGCCGACATCCTTCTCTATCGCGCCACTCACGTGCCGGTCGGCGAGGACCAGAAGCAGCACCTCGAGCTAACGCGCGACATCGCGCAGAAGTTCAACAACGATTATGCCGCCTCGATCGCCGCGCAAGGCTACGGCGACGCTTTCTTTCCGCTGCCCGATCCGCTGATCCAGGGCCCGGCCACGCGGGTCATGAGCCTGCGCGACGGCACGAAGAAAATGTCGAAGTCCGACCCGTCGGAATATTCCCTTATCGCGCTGACCGACGACGCCGACACGATCGCGCAGAAGATCCGCAAGGCCAAGACGGACGCCGGAACGCTTCCCGGCGAAGTCGAGGGCCTCGCAGGACGGCCCGAGGCGGACAATCTCGTCGGCATTTTCGCCGCCCTCGCCGACGAGACCAAGGCCGATGTGCTGCGGCGCTTCGCCGGCGGTCAGTTCTCGCAGTTCAAGAACGCGCTCGCCGAGCTGACGGTGGCCAAATTGACCCCGATCCGAGCCGAGATCCTGCGGCTCAACGGCGATCCCGGCTTCGTCGATTCGGTGCTTGCGGAGGGGGCGCGCAAGGCGCGGCTCATCGCGCAACCCAACATGGACGCCGTGAAGGACATTCTCGGCCTCGTTCGCTGAGGCGGAACCGTCGCGAACCCAGCCCGCCGCAAATTTTTTTCACGCGCCGCAAGCCTGCCGGGGCGCCGGGGAATGCGGGGCGAAGGCAAGATGTTGAGCCGCGCCGACGATCCCCTACTACATGCTGCTTCGGCGGCGAGAAAACCGCGCGGTCGTCGAAAAGGATCGGTTAACGACTTTCTCGCCGGGTTTGCGTAAATCTGGGAAGAGCTGATTCGGGCCTTCTTGGCGGAAGGGGTCGACGGCGTCGGCGGCGGGCCGCGCGTATTCGGTACGGGCGCGCCGCGAAGGTCTCAGGGGGCCGAGCCTTGCAAAGGATCTTGCGACCGGCGAGCGCGCCAGACCGGCCAAGCGGCGGGGGCGCATCCGTGCGGCGAGTTTGGCGCACGGGCGCGATTTCGGTCGCCGCGGGTTGCGCCGGCGCTTTGCCGGCGGCGACGGACGCCCGCGCCGATCTCGGCGCCGCGCTGCTTTCGGGCGAAGCGCCGCTGACGACGGACATCACCGGCCTCGTTATTCTGCTGCTGCTGTTTTTCTCGGTTCTGACCGCCTCGCTGCATTTGGTGGGCCGGCGACGATGGACGCGCCGGGAGAGCGAACTCACGGCCGAACTCGCCCGCACGCGCGCCGGGCTCGATCGCGCCAATCTCTTCCTGGCCAGCGAGCCGCAGATTCTCGTCGCCTGGGATCGGCCCGACAGCGACCCTCGGATCGAGGGCGATTTCGCCCTGGTCGCCGACGCGCCCCTGCCGCGCCGCGTGCTTGCGTTCGCGTCGTGGCTCGAGCCCGGGCTCGCCGCCACGGTGCAGCAGGCCGTCGAGCGGCTGCTCGGCAGAGGGGAGGCGTTCTCGATCGCGGCCGCGAGCCTGAAAGGACGCCATTTCGAGATCGACGGGCGCGCGATCGCCGGCTACGCGGTCATGCGCATCCGCGACGTCTCCGGCGACCGTCTGCAACTGGCGCGTTTGCGCGACAGCCACGCCGAAGCCAACGGCGCGCTCGCCGCGCTGCGCGAGCTGCTCGACGCGATCCCCCATCCCGCCTGGACTCGCGACGCCGCGGGCCGCCTCGCGTGGTCCAACCTCGCCTATGCGCGCGCGGTCGAAGCCAAGGACGGCGCCGACGTCGCGAATAAGAATCTCGAGCTTTTCGATCACGACCTGTGCGCCGAAGCGCTCGCCGAGCGGCGGCGTTCGGGTGCCTGGCGGCGCCGGGCTCCGGCGGTCGTGGCGGGCGAGCGCAAGATGTTCGAGGTCGTCGAGGTCGCCACGGAGGCCGGCGCCGCGGGAATCGCCAACGATCTTTCCGAACCCGAGGCGCTGCGCGCCGAAATGGAGCGCCACACCGGCGCCTATTCGCGCATGCTCGATCAATTGTCGACGGCGGTGGCGATTTTCGACCGGGCCAAGCGCCTGACCTTCTATAACGCGGCCTATCGGCAGATCTGGTCGCTCGATCCCGCGTTTCTCGATTCGCAGCCGACCGACGGCGAAATCCTCGATCGTCTGCGCGCCAAGCGCCAGCTGCCCGAGCAGGCCGACTTCCGCAGCTGGAAATCGCAGGCGCTCGCGGCCTACCAGGCGATCGAGCCAATCGAGAACGTCTGGCACCTGCCCGACGGGCGGGCGCTGCGCGTCGTGGCGAGCCCCAACCCGCAAGGCGGCGTCACCTATCTGTTCGACGACGCGACGCAGAGCTACGCGCTCGCTTCGCAGGTCAACGCCTTGACCCGAGTGCAGGGCGAAACGCTCGATGCGCTGAAGGAAGGCGTTGCGGTGTTCGGCGCCGACGGGCGGATGAAGCTCATCAACCCCGCCTTCGCCGCGCTGTGGAGCTTCGAGCCCGCGCGCGCCGCGGCTCGGCCGCATATCGACGAAGTGGCGCGCCATTGCGCGCCCCTGCTCGCGGACGTGCGTCTGTGGGACGGGCTCCGCGCGACGATCGTCGGCCTGCCGGAGGATCGCCGCGGATTCGAGGCGCGCGTCGAGCGCAAGGACGGCCTGGTGCTCGATTGCGCGGCGCTGCCGCTGCCCGACGGCGCGACGCTGCTCACTTTCCTCGACGCGACCGCGGGCGCCAACGTCGAGCGCGCGCTCACGGAACGCAATCAGGCGCTCGTCAGCGCGGAAAAGCTGCGCAATGATTTCGTCAACCACGTCTCCTACGAGTTGCGCACGCCGCTCACCAACATCATCGGTTTCACGCAATTGCTCGCCGACGGCGGCGTCGGCCCGCTCAACCCCAAGCAACTCCAATACGCCGGCTTCATCACGACGTCGTCGGCGGCGCTGCTCGCGATCATCAACGACATTCTCGATCTCGCCTCGATCGACGCGGGCGCGCTGGAGCTTCGCCCCGAAGACGTCGACGTCGTCGACGCGATGAAGGCGGCGGCCGAGGGGGTGCAGGATCGCCTCAGCGAATCCAAGATCGAATTGCGCATCGTCGCCACGGACGACGTCGGTTCGCTGCGCGCCGACGGGCGGCGCATCCGCCAGATTCTATTCAACCTGCTCTCCAACGCGATCGGCTTTTCCGCGCCTGGCCAGACCGTGACCCTGGCGGCGATGCGCCGGGGCGGCGAAGTCGTGTTCAAGGTCAGCGACCGCGGTCGCGGCATTCCCGCCGAAGTGCTGGATCGCGTCTTCGATCGCTTCGAGAGCCACACCAGCGGTTCGCGCCATCGCGGCCCCGGCCTCGGCCTGTCGATCGTGCGGGCTCTCGTCGAACTGCATGGCGGCCGGATCCACATCAATTCGGCGCTCGGCGAGGGCACGACGGTGACGTGCATATTCCCCATCGACGGCGCGCCGAGCCTGGCGAGTGCGGCCGCCTGAGATGGAAATCGCGCGAAACGGAGGCGGCGGAGTCGAATCGATCGATCTGCCCGACGAGGCGGCGACGCTCGCGCTGGCCAAATGGATGGCCGGCTTCGCCCGGCCGGGGGATTTCATTGCGCTTTCCGGCGATCTCGGAGCCGGCAAGACGACCTTCGCGCGCGGTTTCCTGCGCGCGCTGCTCGACGATCCGGAACTCGAGGCGCCGAGCCCGACCTTCACATTGATGCAGGTCTATCAGGGGCCGGAGTTTCCGGTCGTCCACGCCGACTTCTACCGCCTTCGCGGCGCCGAGGAACTCACGCAGCTCGGTTGGGACGAAGTCGTCGACGGCGCGGTCACGCTCGTCGAATGGCCGAATCGCGCCGCCGAAGCGCTGCCGCCCGATCGGCTCGAAATCGGGTTTGCCTTCGACCTTTCCAAAGGGGCGGATTTTCGCCGCGCCGAGGTGCGCGCCTTCGGAGCGCTCGCAGCCCGATACGCGCGGGCGCGCGCGATCGAGGCGCTGCTGCAGCGAGCGGGTTGGGCCGAGGCGCGGCGCGTCTATTTGCAGGGCGACGCCTCGGCGCGCGCCTACGAGCGCTTGGTCGCGAGCGACGGCCAAACCGCGATCCTCATGATCTCGCCGCCGCGAGCGCAGGGCCCGATCCTGCGCTACGGCAAGCCCTATGCGGCGATCGCCAAGCTCGCCCCCGACATCAGAGCCTTTCTCGCGATGGCGGAGGGCCTGCGCGCGCTCGGCTATTCGAGCCCTCGCGTTTTCGCCCACAGCGTCGCCGACGGCCTCGCGCTCATCGAGGATTTCGGCTCGGAGACGATCGTCGACGCGCGCGGCCCGAATGCGGCGCGCTACGCCGAGGCGACGGCGCTGCTCGCCGATCTGCATGAGCGCGCGCCGCCGGGCGAACTTACCGTCGACGGCGAGACTTACGCCTTGCCGATCTACGACGCCAAGGCGATGCTGGTTGAGGTCGAACTCGCGCTCGACTGGTATGCGCCGGCGATCGCGCGGACCAACCCGCCCTCGGGCGCGCGCATGCAATTCCTCGGACTGTGGCGCGAGGCGCTCGCGCCGATCCTCGCGCAGCCGACGACCTGGACGCTGCGTGACTATCACTCGCCCAATCTGCACTGGCTCGAAAATCGCACTGGGCTGCAACGTCTCGGCCTCATCGATTTTCAGGACGCCGTGCTCGGCCCGCCTGCCTATGATCTCGTTTCGCTGCTGCAGGACGCGCGGGTCGACGTTTCCGACGATCTCGAACTGCGCCTGCTGGCGCTTTACGCGCGGCGGCGCGCAAGCGCGGACGCGGCCTTCGACGCCAAGGCGTTCGCGGCATCCTACGCCGTCATGGGCGCGCAACGCGCGACGAAAATCCTCGGCATATTCGCACGGCTCGACAAGCGCGACGGCAAGCCGCAATATCTCCAGCATCTTCCGCGCATCGAGCGGCGCCTGGCCAAGAATCTCGTCCATCCCTTGCTTCAACCGCTCAAGCTCTGGTATCAGGCGTATCTGCCGCGCGCCCTCGGCGACGCGGTCGAATCCTCCTCAGAGCCCTGACCGAATGGTTTCGCCGACGCCCACGACCGCCATGGTGTTCGCCGCGGGCCTGGGCAAGCGCATGCGCCCGATCACCGACGCGGTCCCCAAGCCGCTCGTCAAGGTGGCCGGCCGCACGCTCATCGACCATTGCCTCGACCGCTTCGCCGAGGACGGCGTCACCCGCGCGATCGTCAACGTGCACTGGCTCGCCGACCAGATCGAGGCGCATCTGGCGACTCGCCAAACGCCTGAGATCGTCATTTCCGACGAGCGCGCCCAACTGCTCGACCAGGGCGGCGGCATCAAGCGCGCGCTGCCGTTTCTCGGCGCCGAGCCGTTCTTTCTTTGCAACACCGACGCCTTCTGGATCGAGGGGCCGCGCTCGAACCTGCGCCGCCTCGCCGAGGCCTTCGATCCCGAGACGATGGACGCGATCCTCATGGTGGCGGCGAGCGCGGGCGCCGTCGGCGTCGATTGGCCCGGCGATTTCACCATGGATCGGGACGGGCGCCTCGCGGCGCGCGAACCCCGCCGTGTCGCGCCCTTCGTCTATACCGGCGTCGGCATCATCAAGCCGCAATTGTTCGCTGGCGTCGCCGAAGACGTCTTCCGTCTCGCGCCGTTTTTCTACCAGGCGGCCGAGAAAGGGCGCCTGTTCGGCCTGCGCCTCGACGGCCTGTGGCTGCACGTCGGACGGCCCGAGTTGATCGCCGAGGCGGAAAAAGCGATCGATCGCTCGATACTGTAGGGATTTCGCGCGGCAAATCGCGACCTCCTCCGTGCTCGCGTTTCGCGTCGCGCCATCTTGCCTCCGCTGCGGCCGCTTCCTCAAGTTGGGCGCATTGCCGTTTTCCTCGTCGACGCTACACTCGCGCACGCCTCGAATCGGATCGGCCGCCGCATGACCATTGGAACGCTGTTCACGGCGGATTTTCTTACCGAAGGCCTGCCGGCCTCGCCAGCGTGGAGCGGCGCGCTCGCGCCCGACTCGGCGGCGCTCGAAGCGCGGTTTCGCGCGATCCTCGACGCCGTCAAAGACCACGGCGCTTTGAACGAGGGGCAGACGGAGGAGCGCATTTTCCGGCCGATGCTGCGCGCGCTGGGTTGGGACCGGCTGTACACGGTTCAGGAAAATATCGAGGCGCGCGGGCGAGCCAACGTTCCGGACTACGCTTATTTCCTCGACGCGGAGGCCTTCGCTTTGGCGGACGCGGCTAGGACGCCCGAGGGCAAGTTCCCTCACGCCATCGCCGTCGGCGACGCCAAGGCCTGGGGCGTCGACTTCGAGGCGCCGAATAGCGGATCACGGCCGGGCGAAACGGCGGTCGGCCAGACCATTCGCTATCTCGAACGCGCGAAAATCCAATCGAACCGCAAGGTGCGTTGGGCGATCCTCTCCAACGGACGGGTTTGGCGGCTCTATTACGCGGACGCGAAATCCGTGCTCGACGGCTATTTCGAGGCCGATCTCGCGGACATATTGGCGTTACCGGGGACGCAGGCCAAGCTTGCGCCGCCGGCCGGCGAGAGCGACGGAGATCGCCGCGCCCGCCTCTTCAAGACCTTCGTTCTCGCGTTCCGGCCCGAGGCGTTTCGACCGGACCCGGAATTGGAGGGCCGCACTTTCCACGAATTCGCGCTCGCCGAGGGTGCGCACTGGGAAACCAAGGTTCGCACGAACCTCAGCGAAGTTGTTTTCAGGGACGTCTTTCCCGGCCTCATTCGCGGCCTCGCGGCCGCCGACAACCAGGCGCCGGCGCCGTTCACGCCCGCCTATCTCGACGAGTTGCGCGAGGGCGCGCTCACCGTGCTCTACCGGTTGCTGTTCGCGCTCTACGCCGAGGATCGCGATCTCTTGCCGGCGCATGATCGCAAGTACAACGCCTATTCGCTCTCCGGCGTCCGCGACGACGTCGCGGCGCGCCTCAATGCAGGAACCGAGCCTAGCCAAAGACGAACCAACTGGTGGGATCATTGCGCCGGGCTTTTCCGTACCATTGATGAAGGCGACGAAGACGCCGGCGTTCCCCCTTACAACGGCGGGCTCTTTACCCGCGAACGCGCGCCGGTCCTCGAAAGGGCGCGCCTCTCGGACCGGACGTTCGGCCCGCTCTTGGACAAGCTGTCGCGCACGGACAAGGACGGCCGGCTCGTCCGCATCAACTTCCGTGACCTGTCAGTGCGCGAACTCGGCGCGATTTACGAACGCCTGCTCGAATTCGAGCCCGTCGTGGACGCGGGCGCCGAAGGCGGTCTCGACGTGCGGCCAAACCCGTTCAGCCGCAAGGGCTCCGGCTCCTATTACACGCCCGACGAACTCGTCAGCCTGATCATCGCGCGCACCGTCGGTCCGCTGGTCGACGAGCGCATCGAGGCGTTCCGAAAGGCCGCCGAGCCTGCACCGCGCGACAAGCGAACCGACGCGGAACGCCTGAGCGAACTCGCCGCCGCCGATCCCGCGAGCAAGATTCTCGATCTGAAAATTTGTGACCCGGCGATGGGCTCGGGGCATTTTCTCGTCAGCCTGATCGACTATCTCGCCGTGCGCGTGGTGACAGCGATCGGCCAGGCGTCGGCGATCGCGGGCGACAATTACGCGTCACCGCTGCTGCCGCGCTTGGCCGACATCCGCGACCGTATCCGCGCCGAGGCGATGAAAAACAAATGGACGATCCGTGAGGCGCAGCTCACCGATCAGAATCTGATCAAGCGCATGGTGCTCAAGCGCTGCGTCTATGGCGTCGACAAGAACCCGATGGCGGTCGAACTCGCCAAGGTCGCGCTGTGGCTGCACACCTTCACCGCTGGCGCGCCGCTGTCGTTCCTCGATCATCATTTGCGCTGCGGCGATAGCTTGTTTGGTGAGCGCGTGCGCGTCGCGATCGACGAATTAAGGACGGAAAGCCCGCTGCTACTGAACAAGGAATTGCAGCGCGCGGAAGGCGCGATCAAGGGCATGGAGTTCGTCGAGCGTCTCACGGACGCCGACATATCCGAAGTTAAAGCCAGCGCCGACCGCTTTGCAGAAGTGGAGGGCGCGACGGCGGCGCTCAACAAGTTTCTCTCGTTTCGGCAAGCGATCAAGTGGCTGCAACCGCTTCGTCCCGCGACCCGAGAGGAAAAGACGGCGTGTTCGCCGGAAGATGACGAGGCTGGCGCCTATTCGGGTCTGATGGCCGGCAGTTTCGGTGATCCGATCGCGATCGTCGGGGGTCAAACGGCGCCGAGCATTCCCGAGGGACAACTGAACGCGGAGCAACGTGCGACGATGGGACGACGCACGGTCGCCCTGCACCGGCTGATTGAGCGCGCCGGCGCGCTCGCTGCGCAAGAACGCTTCCTGCATTGGGAAGTTGCGTTCCCCGGCGTCTGGCGCAACTGGCAGAGCACCGCGCCGGCAGGCGGCTTCGACGCAGTGATCGGCAACCCGCCATGGGACACCTTTGAATTTGAAGAAGTTCCTTGGTTCGAATCCAGGCATCGCGGAATCGCTTCGGCCACGTCGGCGGTAGACAGAAAGAGACTGATACGAGCACTAATTTCCCGTGGCGATCCCTTGGCGGTCGAATTTCAGCGCGCCCAAGCTCGAGTCGCCGCTGGAGCTGAACTAACGAGAAGAGATGTGAAATTTGAGGGCCTAAACCGCGGTAAATTAAATATTTACAAGCTTTTTGTAGCTCAAGCACATAACCTCATAAATAACAATGGTATTGCAGGGATGCTCGTGCCGTCGGGTATCACCTCAGACCATTCATCGAGCGGCTTTTTCCGTTCGCTGGCATCGACAGGAAAAATATTTTGCATCTTCGATTTCGAAAACCGCCGAGGCCAAGGCGGCGAAGGTCTCAGACGCCCGGATTTCTTTCCAGATGTAGACGGCCGGTTCAAGTTTTGCGTCTTTGTCGCAGGTGGAAAGAATCGCGTATCGCAGGTTGCAGAGTGCGGGTTTTTCCTCCAGGACCCGCCGCAGGGCTCCGATCTTGATCGACTGTTTAAGTTAGGGGCTGCCGATTTTGCATTGGTCAATCCGAATACCGGGACAGCGCCAATATTCCGTTCGAAACGCGACGCGGAAATAGTAACAGCGATTTATCGCCGCCTGCCGGTTCTAGTCGACCGATCCTCTGGCGCTGAGCGGAAAGTTTGGCCGGTAACCTACCGTCAAATGTTTAACATGACGACGGATAGTCATTTGTTTTGGACCCGTGAACGGCTGGAAGAACATGGTGCATACCCGGTCGAGTTAGGACGTTGGAAGAAAGGCGCCGAGGTTTGGGTCCCACTTTACGAAGGCAAGATGATCGACTTCTACGATCACCGTTTCGCTGAGGTGGAGGTGAACGAAGAGCGCACGTTCCGACCGGGTCAACCAAAGACAATTGCCAACAAAGAAA
Source organism: uncultured Alphaproteobacteria bacterium (assembly GCA_963842835.1). Classification (GTDB taxonomy): domain Bacteria; phylum Pseudomonadota; class Alphaproteobacteria; order Rhizobiales; family Beijerinckiaceae; genus Roseiarcus. Next base: position 641,401 of record CAWJIB010000009.1, read on the forward strand.
AGGAGAATCCGCTCTTCGTATTGCCAGGACACTACTTTATCAAAGAATCTGAATTGCCCGCACGAACCGTTGGATGGGTAATATGTTTCAAAGACGTGACTTCGCCAACAAATCATCGCACTGCGGTGTCTGCAATCTGTCCATTTGTTGGCTTCAATCATAAGGCACCGATTTGGACATTTGCGAACGTTGGAGATGCGCGCAATTCTGGTCCCCCGTTCCAAGCGAATTTTTCAAGTTTCATTTTCGACTTTGTCACTCGAACAAAAACCAATTCGAATAGCCTAGTCCTGTTCGCAATCGAACAACTCCCCGTCGTCCCGCCCGCCGCCTATTCCCGCGCCTTCGGCCCCAAGACCGCCGGGACAATCGTGCGCGACCATGTCCTGCGCCTCACCTACACCGCCTGGGACATGCAGCCCTTCGCCCAGGACATGGGCTACAACGGCGCGCCGTTCGTTTGGAACGAGGCCGAGCGGCGGCATTTGCGCGCCCGGCTCGACGCGCTCTATTTTCATCTGTACGGGATCACCGACGAGGACGACATACGCTATATCCTTTCGACGTTCCCGATCGTCGAGCGCAAGGATCGCGCAGCCTACGACGGGGTGTATCTCACCGCCGAACTCATCCTCTGGTATTTCCGCGCGCTCGCCGCCGGCGATCCCGCCGCAGAGGCGCCCGAGGCCGTGATCCTGCGCAACGCCCGCCGGATGACCGCGTAGTGAGCGAGCCGACAAAGCTCGGGCGCATCGCGGCGATCGACGTCGCGCGCGGGCTCGCGCTCGTCGGGATGGGCGTCTACCACCTGATTTGGGATCTCGCTCATTTCGGCTTCGTTGCCGCGAGCCTGCCTTTTGCGCCGGCGATGCGGCTGCTCTCTCATGGCGTCGCCGGCGCGTTCCTGGCGCTAGTCGGCGTCTCGCTCGCGCTCGCCCATCCCGACGGGCTGCGCCGGCGCGCCTTCGCGCGACGCTTCGGAACGATAGCCGGCGCGGCGCTGCTGGTGACGATCGCGACCTTATTTCTCGATCGCGACGAGCCGATCCTGTTCGGCATTCTTCATTGCATCGCGGTCGCGAGCCTCGTCGCGGCGCCGTTCGTCGGCGCGCCGGCGTGCGCGGCTTTGGCGGCCGGCGCGCTGGCGCTTGTCGCGCCGCTGGCGATCGCGAGCGAGGCCTTCAATTCTCCCGCGCTGATCTGGCTGGGGCTGGGAACGGTCGCGCCGCCCAGCCTGGATTGGCGTCCGCTGCTGCCTTGGGCCGGCGTGGTTCTCATCGCTCTCGCGCTCGCGCGCGCTTTTCTTTCGCGGCTCGCGCGCTCAGCCTTGGCGCTTTGGCGCCCGGCGGCGATCCCAGGCCGAGCGCTCGGCTTCGCCGGCCGCCACAGCCTCGCGATCTATCTCGCGCACCAGCCGATCCTGTTCGCCTCGTTGTTCGCGCTGGCGAGCCTGACGGGACTGGCGGCGCGGCAGGAGCGCAACTCTTATCTCGCGGCGTGCCGGCCGGCCTGCGTCGAGAACGGCGGCGAACTCGGTTCTTGCGCGAAGGCCTGCGCCTGCGTCGCCGATCGCGCCGGCGCCGCCGGCCTGTCGCTCGGCGTAACGCGCGGGCAGGGCGGGGAGGAGGAGCGCGGGCGACTCAAGAGCATCGTCGACGCCTGCGCCGAGGCGCGGTGAGGGGCGCCGGGGCCCTCGTCACTTCATCAGCCATTCGTGCGCGGGGTCGTTGTGGAAGCGCCATGTGCGCTTCGGGCCCGCCATCGTGTTGAGATAGTAGAGCTCGTAGCCGCGCGGCGCCAGCACGACGTCGCCGTCGGCGACCGCCATCGTCTCGTCGAGGCTGCGATCGTCGGTGTAGACGCGTTGCAGCGCAAAACCCTGCGGCGGCGATAGCCGGTGATAATAGGTTTCTTCGAGATAGGATTCCTCGGGCAGGGCGTCGCGGTCGTGCTTGTGCGGGGGATAGCTCGACCAATGGCCGCCGGGCGTGATCACCTCGACCACCAGCAGGCTTTCCGCCTGCGCCATGACGGTCACTCCTTGCGGTCGCCTTACCCCAGCCCGCTTTCGCGCAGCGCGTCCCTGTCGCCTAGACGCGCTTGCCGGGGGCGCGCGCGAGGCTTATAGGCCATCCCAAGGCGAGGAGAACAGGCCGGGCATGGCGCAACAGACTAAGGAACGCCCGCCCGGCGACGAGGATGTCCCTGACCGCCTGTCGACCGATGCGGGGGACCGTCTCGCCCGGTGGGCCGCCGCGGTCCATGCGCGTCGGCCGCTGTTGCGGCGGCTGGGATTGGCGTTCAGCCTGCTGATTATTTCCGTGTCGATGGTCATCTTCATCCGCACGCTCGTTCGAGTCGATCCGCGGAAGTTCGAAGCCGCCTTCGCCTCGACCGGCGGCGACCAAATCGCGATGGCCTTCGGCCTTTCCGCCTTGAGCTATCTCGCCCTGACCGGCTACGACGCGCTGGCCCTCAAGCATCTGCGGGCTCACGTGCCGTATCGGCTGACCGCGCTCGCTTCTTTTGCGAGCTATGCGGTTTCGTTCACACTCGGATTTCCCCTGGTCACCGGCGGCGCGGTGCGCTTTTGGATCTATGGTCCGGCGGGGCTGTCGGCCGGCAAGGTGGCGAGCCTGACCGTCGTCGCGGGCATCACGTTCTGGCTCGGCATGGGCCTGATCCTCGGGGTCGGCTTCGTCGGCGACGCCGAGGCGATCGGCGGAATCAATCATTTCAACGTGCTGGCCAATGAACTGATCGGATTCGCGTTGATCGGCGCCCTGCTCGCCTATTTGGTGTGGGTCCAACGCATGCGACAGCGGGGCAAGCCGATTTTTCTGAATTTCAGCCTGCCGGGTCCCGCCGTCACGCTCGCGCAGATGGCGCTCGGCGTCATCGACGTCTGCTCCGCCGCCGGCGCTCTCTACGTGCTGCTTCCCAGAGGCCACGGCCTTGGTTTCCTGGCCTTCTGCGCGCTCTATTCTTTCGCCGCGATGCTCGGCATCGCCAGCCACGCCCCTGGCGGCCTTGGCGTTTTCGAGGCGACCATGCTCAATGGCGTCGGCGCCTCGAGCGATCAGCTGCTGGCCTCGTTGTTGCTGTTTCGCGGCATATATTATGTCGCGCCCTTCGTCCTTGCGATGGCGCTTCTGGGCGCCTATGAGGCCATCCGCCGCTGGCGCTCGCTGCGCGAGGCCATGGCGGCGCCGGGTCCCGAGGACGAGGAATAGGGCGAGCGCGCCTTACGGCCGCGTCAGCCCCGGGTCGAACGCGTTGGATCGGGAGACATGATTTCGAAGGAAAAAAGCGCGCGCGCCCTCGCCGAACATCTTCTCTCGCCGTTCGCCGCCAAGCTCGTGGGCGCGATGCCCGAACCGGCGGTGATCGTCAGCGCCGACGGACGCCCGGTCGCAGCCAACAAGCCGGCCTTCACGCTGCTGCCGGCCATCAAGATCGGCGAACCCTTCGTCCTCGCCCTGCGCACGCCCGACGTCATCGACGCGTTGCGGCGGGTCATGGCGAGCGGCGAGGCCGAGACGGTCCTGTGGAGCGAGCGCGTGCCGATCGAGCGGCTGTTCGAAGTCTGCGTGGCGCCGCTGGCCGCCGCGTCCGGCGAAGTCGTCGCGACCCTGCTGACGCTGCGCGATCTTACGGAATCGCGGCGCGTCGAGCGCATGCGCGCCGACTTCATCGCCAACGCCAGCCACGAATTGCGAACGCCGCTGGCCTCGATGCTCGGCTTTGTCGAGACGCTGCAAGGCTCGGCGCACGACGACCCGAAAGCGCGCGACAAGTTTCTCGCCATCATGCGCGAGCAAGGGCGGCGCATGGCGCGCCTCATCGACGATCTGCTCTCGCTCTCGCGCATCGAACAAAAACAGCACGTCCGCCCCGAGGCGGCGGTCGATCTGACGCAGACGGCGCGCCATGTCGCGGACACGCTCGCTCCGCTCGCGCGGGAAATGGGCGTGGAGATCAAGCTCTACGCCGACCGGCCCGTCGTCGTCACCGGCGATCGCGACGAACTTCTGCGCGTCGCAGAAAATCTGATCGAGAACGCCATCAAATACGGCGCGCGGCGCGACGAGTCCGGCGGCGATCGCGTCGAGGTCACGGTGAGCAGAACGTCCACGGAAGGCTCGCTCATCGTGCGCGACTTCGGACGGGGCATCGCCTCAGAACATCTGCCGCGGCTGACCGAACAATTCTATCGCGTCGACGCCGGGCAGAGCCACGCTAAGAACGGAACAGGTCTCGGCTTGGCGATCGTCAAGCACATCCTGGCCCGCCATCGCGGGCGCCTCGCCATAGCCAGCCGCCTCGAGCATGGCTCGACATTCACGGCGGTTGTGCCCTTGCACCGCAAGTAGGCGGGAATGCCATTTGATGTCATGTTGTTAGACAGTCATGCTTACGTCATTTGATCGTCATATAACCATGGCGGGCGAAGCCTATAGGTTCCCGCCTCGGTGCGGCGCGCCGAAAAGCGACTGCCGGATGCGAGCTCCAACAACAAATGAGAGGCGTCAATGTTTATTCGATCCTTGATGAGCGCGGCGATTTTCGCCGCGAGCGTGAGCTGCGCCTTGGCAGGCGACATTTCCGGCGCCGGCGCGACTTTCCCTTATCCGATTTACGCCAAATGGGCCGACAGCTATAAGAAAGAGACGGGCAACGGCCTCAACTACCAGTCGATCGGCTCGGGCGGCGGCATCAAGCAGATCAAGGCCAAGACGGTCACTTTCGGCGCCTCGGACATGCCGCTCGAACCGAAGGACGTGAAAGACTCCGGCCTGGTTCAATTCCCGACGGTCGTCGGGGGCGACGTTCCGGTGGTCAATCTTGACGGCGTCAAAGCGGGCGATCTCGTTCTTGACGGGCCGACGCTGGCCAACATCTTCCTTGGCGCGATCACCAAGTGGGATGATCCGGCGATCGCCAAGCTCAACCCGAAAGTCAAACTTCCTTCGGACGCGATCGTCGTCGTGCACCGCTCGGACGGTTCGGGGACGACGTTCATCTTCACGAACTATCTGTCCAAGGTCAGCGCGGACTGGAAATCCAAAGTCGGCGCCAGCACTGCCGTGGAATGGCCGGTCGGCATCGGCTCCAAGGGCAACGAGGGCGTCGCCAATAACGTGACCCAGACGAAGGGCGCCATCGGATACGTGGAATACGCCTACGCCTTGCAGAACAAGATGGCGTCCGTCGACATGATCAACCTCGACGGCAAGGCTGTCGCGCCGAACGCTGCGGCGTTCCAGGCGGCCGCGGCGAATGCCGACTGGGCGAAGTCCGACAGCTATTACGTCATTCTGACCAATCAGCCGGGCGCGGACACTTGGCCGATCGCTGGCGCGACGTTCATCCTGATGTACAAGCAGCCCGTCGACGCCGCCGCCTCGGCCGACGCCCTCAAGTTCTTCGCCTGGGCCTACGCCAAGGGCGGCAAGCAGGCCGAAGAACTCGACTACGTGCCGTTGCCGACGGCGGTCGTCGCTCAGATCCAAAAGACATGGGCCTCGGAAATCAAGACGGCCGACGGCAAGCCGGTATACATCGCCAACTAATTCAACACGACGGATCATCGGGGCATTCTCGGATGCCCCGATTCCACTCTCGGCGCGCTGTTCCAACAGCGCCGCCGGAGTCCCGCCGGAGACCGTATGAATGGCTGAGATCGCAATGCCGCAGGTTCAAGCGGCAAGCTCGAGGGACCTTGCCCGCGGCAAGGCGATAAAGCGCTTCGCTTCTAGCGACAGTTTTTTCCGCCGTTTGACCCAGACCGCCGCCCTCATTGTCTTACTGATCCTCGGCGGGGCGATTGTATCGTTGATCAAAGGGTCGATTCCCGCCTTTCAAGCCTTCGGCTTCGGCTTTTTCACAACCGAGGTCTGGAACCCGGTCACCGAGAAATTTGGCGCCGGCGCGGCGATTTTCGGAACTCTGGTCACGTCAGCCATTGCTATGGCGATCGCCGTGCCCGTCGGCGTCGGCATCGCCATTTTTCTCACGGAACTGTGCCCGCCTGCAATGCGTCGGCCCGTCGGCATCGCCATCGAGCTGTTGGCGGGAATTCCAAGCATAATCTACGGCATTTGGGGCTTGTTCGTGTTCGCGCCTTTTCTCCAGCAACACGTGCAGCCCGCGCTGATCGCTCTCTTCGGGCACGTGCCCGTGCTTTCGTCGGTCTTCGCCGGGCCTCCCTATGGAATAGGCATGCTGACCGCCGGGCTTATTTTGGCGATCATGGTCCTGCCGTTCGTAACGTCGATCTCGCGGGACGTGTTCGAGACCGTGCCGCCAATGTTGAAAGAATCCGCCTACGGCATCGGCTGTACGACATGGGAGGTCGTCAGCAATATCGTGATCCCTCACACGCGCGTCGGCGTTATCGGCGGCGTCATGCTCGGGCTCGGGCGCGCGCTCGGCGAAACGATGGCGGTGACCTTCGTGATCGGCAACGCCCACAGGATATCGGCATCGCTGATCGCGCCGGGAACGACGATTTCCGCGACCATCGCCAACGAGTTCACCGAGGCGGTCGGCGATCTCTACACGTCGTCGCTGATCGCCCTCGGCCTGATCCTCTTCATGATCACTTTCATCGTGCTTGCGATCGCCAAGGTCATGTTGATGCGGCTCGACATCAAGGCAGGGATATAGCGCTATGTCCTTTTACCCCGTGCGGCGTCGCCGAAACACCCTTTGGATGGGCCTCAGCGTCGTGGCCGCCGCCTTCGGCCTGACTTGGTTGTTCCTGATTCTCGCCGTGCTTTTCTGGCAGGGATTCGCTGGGCTGTCGTTCGCCGTCTTCACGCAAATGACCCCGCCCCCGGGCAGCGCCGGCGGCCTCTTGAACGCCATCGCCGGCAGTTTGATCATGACGGCGATCGGCGTCGCCATCGGCACGCCGCTCGGTATGCTGGCGGGCACCTATCTGGCGGAATACGGCCACTATTCGAGGCTCGCTTTTTTCGTTCGCTTCATCAACGACATCTTGCTCAGCGCCCCGTCGATTGTGATCGGGCTGTTTGTTTACGAAATCGTGGTGGCGCCGATGGGCCATTTCTCAGGCGCCGCAGGGGTTATCGCCCTCGCCATACTTGTCGTTCCAGTCGTCGTTCGGACGACCGAAGACATGTTGAACCTCGTTCCTAATAGCTTGCGCGAAGCCGGCGCCGCGCTCGGGATGCCGCGTTCCCTAGTCATTCGGCGGATCGCCTATCGGGCGGTGCGAGCCGGTCTGGTGACTGGCGTCCTGCTCGCCATCGCGCGGGTCAGCGGCGAAACCGCGCCATTGTTGTTCACTTCCTTGAACAACCAGTTCTGGAGCTTGAACCTCAACGCCCCGATGTCGAGCCTGCCGGCTGTGATTTTCCAGTTTGCGCTTAGCCCGTACAAGGAATGGCAACAACTCGCGTGGACCGGCGCTTTGATCATCACGCTGGCCATCCTGACTCTCAGCATTACCGCGCGCGCCCTCGCCGCAAGGGGAAACATCAAATGAATTCGATAGTTAACCCCGTGGGCAGCGGGGTCGAAAAGGTGTCCGTGCGCAACTTACAGTTTTATTATGGCCCGTCTGTCGCGCTCAAGAGCATTACGATGCCTCTTTATGAGCACAAGGTGACCGCGTTCATCGGCCCCTCGGGCTGCGGCAAGTCGACATTGCTGCGCGTCCTCAACCGCATGTACGACCTCTATCCCGGCCAGCGCGCGGAAGGCGAGGTTCTGCTCGACGGCGAAAACATTCTCGCGCCGGACCTCGACCTCAATCTGTTGCGCGCACGGGTCGGCATGGTCTTTCAGAAGCCGACGCCGTTCCCGATGTCGATTTACGACAATATCGCCTTCGGCGTTCGTCTCTATGAGAAATTGTCCAAATCCGACATGGACCAACGTGTCGAATCGGCGCTGCGCCGCTCCGCTTTGTGGACCGAGGTGAAGGACAAGCTGAGCGCCAACGGCCTCAGCCTCTCCGGCGGTCAGCAGCAGCGCCTCTGCATCGCCCGAACGGTTGCGATCAGCCCGGAGGTGATCCTGTTCGACGAACCATGCTCGGCGCTCGATCCGATTTCGACCGCCAAGGTCGAAGAGCTGATCGACGAATTGTCAGAAGACTACACCATCGCTATCGTCACGCACAACATGCAACAGGCCGCGCGGGTGTCGCAGTTCACCGCGTTCATGTATCTCGGCGAAATGGTCGAATTCGACGAGACAGGCAAAGTCTTCACGTCGCCGCGCGACAAGCGCACGCAGGATTACATCACCGGCCGGTTTGGCTGAGGGAGCAAAAGCCGTGGTCGATCATACCGTCAAGTCGTACGACAAGGATCTCGATACGCTGGAGCGGCACATCGCCGAGATGGGCGGCATCGCCGAGAAAATGGTGGTCGACGCGATGGACGCGCTCAGCCTGGCGGATGTGACGCTCGCCCAGCAGGTCGTGGCGACGGATCCGCGGCTCGACGCGCTGCAGCGCGAGATCGAGGAGCAGGCCGTCCTCACCATCGCGCGCCGCCAACCGATGGCGGTGGACCTTCGCGAAATCATCGGCGCGATCCGCGTGGCGGGCGATCTGGAACGGGTCGGCGATCTCGCCAAGAACATCGCCAAGCGCTCGGTGAAGATCGGCCTCGAGGCCCGCGTGCCGCGGGCGATCATCGGCCTCAAGCACATGAACGAAGTGGCGACCGAGCTGATGAAGGACGTGCTCGACGCCTACGCTCAGCGCGACGTCGAACTCGCGCGCGCCGTTTGGGAGCGCGACGCTGAACTCGACGCGCTCGAAGACTCGGTGTTTCGCGACCTTCTGACCCATATGATGGAAGACCCGCGCAACATTTCCTTCTGCGCGCATTTGTTGTTCTGCTCGAAAAACATCGAGCGGATCGGCGATCACGCCACCAATATCGCGGAGACGGTGTTCTATCTCGTCACCGGCTCCAATTTGCCCGCGGAGCGGCCGAAGGGCCGCCATAATTACGACGCCGACGCCGACGCGACCGACACGACCGGGACGACCGCCCCATGAACGAAGCGCGCCGAGAGCCGTCCCGCCCCAGCGTCGCCACCGCGCCGCGCATCCTCGTGGTCGAAGACGAGGCGGACCTGGCGCTGCTGCTCAATTACAACCTCGAAGCCGAGGGCTATATCGCGGAAAGCGTCGAGCGCGGCGACGAGGCGGAATTGCGCCTCGTCGAATCCCCGCCCGATCTCGTGATCCTCGACTGGATGCTGCCGGGCGTCTCGGGCCTGGAAATCTGCCGCCGGCTTCGCGCGCGCGAAGCGACGAAGACTTTGCCGGTGATCATGCTGACGGCGCGCGGCGAGGAAGTCGAGCGGGTTCGCGGCCTTTCCGTCGGCGCGGACGACTATGTCGTCAAACCCTTCTCGGTGCCGGAGCTGATGGCGCGCGTGCGCGCGCTGTTGAGGCGCAGCCGGCCCGAGCGCATCGCCGAGAAGCTCACCGCCGGCGATCTCGATCTCGACCGCGAGACGCGGCGCGTGCGACGCGGCGCGCGCGACGTCCACCTCGGGCCGACCGAATTTCGCCTGCTGGAATATCTCCTGGAAAAGCCCGGCCGGGTTTTCTCGCGCGCCCAGCTTCTCGACGGCGTTTGGGGACAATCCGTGGAAATCGACGAGCGCACCGTAGACGTCCATGTCGGACGCCTGCGCAAAGCGCTTTCGCGCGGCCGGGAGCGCGATCCCATCCGCACCGTGCGCGGAACGGGCTATTCCTTCGACGAGACCTTCGGCAAATCCTAGAGGGCCCGGGTTCGCGCGCGGCTTATCGGGCCAGGGCGCGCCTTTCGCGCTCGCGCTCACGGCGGCGATCCTGGACCGGCTGGTAGGCGAGCTTGCCGTGATGTGCGCAATAGGGGCCGGCGCCTGGGGACGGCGATCCGCAATAGCGGAATTCCGGCGACGTGGGGTCGCCCAGCGGCCATCGGCACATGGCTTCCCTGAGTTCGACGATCGTCACCCGCAGCGACATCGGCACGACCACGTCCTCGTGAAACACCGGCCGCGCGTCGAGCATCGGCTCGGACGACAGGGCGAGCGCCGTATTGCCGCGAACGGCTGCGCGCGCGCCGCCCCCTGAACTCGATCGCGGCGCGACACGCGGCGTCGGGGCCGGGCGCGGCGGCGAAGCCACGGACGAGGGAGATTTGGCGCGTCCGGCGAGGCCGAGCCGATGAACTTTGCCGATCACGGCGTTGCGGGTCAGCCCGTGGCCGAGCTGCGCCGAAATCTGGCTCGCGCTCCTGCCGTCCAGCCACAGCTGGCGCAAGAGCTCCACTCTTTCATCCGTCCAAGACATTTTTGGCCTCGCTTCTTGGCCTCCGTGGGGTCGAGCGAAAGGTTCCCACGTCCGCCGATCGAAAATATTCCGGGCCGAATCCGGCACCCCCGCCTGGCCAGCCGCGCTGGCAAGCGTCACGCACCGAAACGCTCTCATGAAGGGCGCCCCACGACATATCGTAGTGCGCAGGAAAGAAACTACACTAGTCGTTGAATCTCGCGCAAGAGTCGCAAGGGGCGCCGCGGCGGGCTTTTCCCCAGCTCTGACGATCGCTCGCGCCGGCGCCGCCAGGCGCGGCGGGCGATTGCGCGAGTCGGATCAACCTTTTAGCGCGAATTCACGCCGGCCGGCCCGGCGCGCCCGAGACTCGCTTTTTTTTGCCTCGTCACGCGCGAATTGACCAAAACGGCGGGTTTCCCGTATGATTGATTTTCGTCAGAGGCCGTCCCAGCGGGGCGGCGTTTTTGTTTTTTGCGCTGCCCCGCGGCGTCGCGCCCGGAGCCTTCGAGGGAGCAAGCCAATGCCTTCTGCAATCGTGCCGATCTATGCGAGGGCCGATGTCGCTTTCGAGCGCGGCGACGGTTGCTGGCTGACGGCGACGACAGGCGAGACCTACCTCGACTTCGGCGCCGGCATCGCCGTGGCCTCGCTCGGCTATTCCCATCCTCATCTCGTCGAGGCGCTGACGACCCAGGCCGGCAAGCTCTGGCACACCTCCAATCTCTATCAGATGCCGGATGGCGAGCGTCTGGCGGGGCGGCTGGTCGAGGCCACCTTCGCCGATCTCGTCTTTTTCGGCAATTCGGGCGCCGAGGCCAACGAGGCGGCGATCAAGATGGCGCGCAAGCGCCAGTCGGTCGGCGGTCATCCCGAAAAGTACCATATCCTGACGTTCGAAGGCGCCTTTCACGGGCGCACGCTCGCCACGCTCGCCGCGGGCGGACAGGCCAAGTACATCGAAGGCTTCGGGCCCAAAGTGGACGGCTTCGACCAGATCCCGGTCACCGATCTCGACGCCGTGGAGGCCGCGATCGGCCCCAACACCGGCGCTGTCATGATCGAGCCGATCCAGGGCGAAGGCGGCGTGCGCATGATCGCGCCGGATTTCCTCAGGGGCTTGCGCGCGCTGTGCGACAAGCACGGTTTGCTGCTGATCTTCGACGAAATCCAGACCGGCGTCGGGCGCACCGGTCGCTTCTTCGCCTACGAGCATTCCGGCGCCGTTCCCGACATCATGACCATCGCCAAGGGCATCGGCGGGGGGTTCCCGATGAGCGCCTGCGTCGCGACCGCGGACGCCGCCAAGGGGCTGACGGTGGGAACGCACGGCACCACTTTCGGCGGCAACCCGCTGGCGATGGCGGTGGGCAACGCCGTGCTCGACGTCGTGCTGGCGCCGGGATTTATCGAGCGCGTCGCGCGTCTCGGCCTGTTTGCGCACAAGAGCTTGGCCGAGCTCAGGGATCGGCGCCCCGACATCATCGCGGAGATTCGTGGCGAGGGTCTGATGCTCGGCCTCAAGCTCAAGGTCCCGCCTCAGGATTTCGCCGCGGCGGCGCGCGCGCACAAGCTGTTGACCATTCCGGCCGGCGACAATGTCGTTCGCGTGGTTCCGCCGCTCGTCGTGACCGAAGAGGAACTAGCCGAGGGCGTGCGGCGGCTGGAGGCGGCCTGCGCCGACCTCGAAGAGGCGCTCGTGATGACGAAGAAGGGCGCCGCGGCATGAGGTCGCCTTACGCGTCCGGGCCGACGCGCCACTTCCTCGATCTCTTGGAGACGCCGGCCGACCAGCTGCGCGCCATTCTCGACGCCTCGAGGGCGATGAAGGCGGCGCGCGTCAAGGGCGAGCGGGCCGCTTCGCAGCCGCTGGCGGGCAAGACGTTGGCGATGATCTTCGACCGTCCCTCGACCCGGACGCGCGTCTCCTTCGATCTGGCGATGCGCGAGCTCGGCGGCGAAACGATCATGCTTACGGGCGCCGAGATGCAGCTGGGCCGCGGAGAAACCCTCGCCGACACCGCGCGCGTTCTGTCGCGCTATGTCGACGCGATCATGATCCGCGTTCTCGACCATCGCGACCTGGAGGAACTGGCGCGCTATGCGACGGTTCCGGTCATCAATGGCCTGACCAAGAAGTCCCATCCCTGCCAGGTGATGGCGGACATCCTCACTTTCGAAGAGCGTCGCGGCCCGATCCGCGGTCAAAAGGTCGCCTGGAGCGGCGACTACAACAACGTGCTGTCGTCATGGATCGACGCTTCGCAGCGCTTCGACTTCCGGCTCGACATCGCCTGCCCCAAGGAATTGCAGCCGCCCCCTCAGCGCATCGAGGCCGCGCGCGCCAGCGGCGCGCACGTGATCTTGCGCGAGGATCCCCTGGCCGCCGTCGACGGCGCCGCGGCGGTCGTGTCGGATTGCTGGGTTTCGATGGGCGACGAGGACGAGGGGCGGCGCCACAACTTGCTCGCGCCCTATCAAGTCAACGCTAAGCTGATGAGCCGCGCCGCCGCCGACGCGATCTTCATGCATTGCTTGCCGGCTCATCGCGGCGAGGAAGTCACCGACGAAGTGATCGACGGACCGCAGTCCGTGGTGTTCGACGAAGCCGAGAATCGGCTTCATGCGCAAAAGGGCGTGCTCGCCTGGTGTCTAGGAGCGTTAAACGAATGATCCCCGCCGCGCGCGACGTCTCCGACATCGGACATGACGACATCGTGCTGCCCTATACCGTCGAGAGCCTGAGCACCCGCGGCCGGCTGGTGCGGTTAGGGGCCGCCATCGACGCCATCCTCAAGCGCCACGCCTATCCCGAACCGATCGGCCGCGTGGTCGGCGAAGCGGCGGCGCTCGCCGTGCTGCTCGGCTCGACGCTCAAGCTCGACGGCCGCTTTCAGCTGCAGACCAAGACGGAGGGTCCGCTCCATATGTTGGTCGTCGATTTCGACGCCCCGTCGAATCTGCGCGCTTTGGCCCGCTTCGACGAAGCGGCGCTCGCCAAGCGCCTCGCGTCGGGCGGCGAAGGCGATCTGCTCGGCAAGGGGCATCTTGCCTTCACCGTCGATCCCGGCGGCGAAATGTCGCGCTATCAGGGCGTCATCGCGCTCGAGGGCCAAGGTCTCGAGCACGCCGCGCACGCCTATTTCGAGCGCTCGGAGCAGATCCCGACCCTGGTTCGCCTCGCTGTCGGCCAAAGCTTCACCTCGCACGGCGTCGAATGGCGCGCGGGCGGGCTGCTTGCGCAATTCCTCCCCGTTTCGCCGGAGCGGCGGCGGCACGTCGATCTCGATCCCGGCGACGCGCCCGAGGGCGCCATTGCGCAGGCCTTGGCCGACGACGACGAATGGGTCGAAGCCAAGGCGCGCGCCGCAACCACTGAGGACCACGAACTCATCGATCCCACCCTGTCGAGCGAGCGCCTGCTGTTCCGCCTGTTCAACGAGCGCGGCGTGCGCGTCGCCGATCCGACGCCGCTGAGCAACTCCTGCCGGTGTTCGGCCGAGCGCATCGACGCCATGTTGCAGAGCTTTTCGCCGGAGGAGCGCGCCGCGATGGTCGGCGACGACGGCATGATCGGCGTCACCTGCGAATTCTGCTCGACCAAACGCATCTTCAATCCCGCCGATTACGCCGGCTGAACGCGGCTCGCCTGGAATCCATGGACATGAACGCTTTCGCCGAGCGGCTGGCGGAGGTCGGCGCCGAGATCGAAGCCGAACTCGACGCGCTGCTCGGCCCCGAGGCGCTCGAAGGCGAGCCGGCGCGACCCGCGCGCCTCCTCGAAGCCATGCGCTACGGCGTCCTCGGCGGCGGCAAGCGTCTGCGTCCGTTCCTCGTCGTCGAGACCGCGCGCGCGTTCGGCGTCGCGGGCGCCGGCCCGCGCCGCGTCGGCGCCGCGATCGAGTTCGTCCACGGATATTCGCTCATTCACGACGACCTTCCCGCGATGGACGACGACGATCTCCGCCGCGGCCGAGCGACCGTGCATCGCGCCTTCGACGAGGCGACGGCCATTCTCGCCGGCGACGGGCTGCTGACGCTCGCCTTCGAAGTGCTGGCGCGCCCCGCGACGGCGCCGGATGCGGAGATCCGCGCCGCCCTCTGCGCTGGGCTCGCCCGCGCGAGCGGCCTTGCCGGCATGGTCGGCGGACAAATGCTGGACATCGCCGCCGAAAGCGCGAGCGCGCCGCTCGGGGCCGAGGCGATCGGGCTTCTGCAGGCGATGAAGACGGGCGCGCTGTTGCGCTTCAGCGTCGAGGCGGGAGCGATCCTCGCCGGCGCGCCGGCCGGCGCGCGCTTGGCGCTCGACCGCTATGGCCGCTCGCTCGGCGCCGCATTCCAGATCGCCGACGACCTGCTCGACGCCGAAGGCGACGCGGCGGCGCTGGGCAAACGCGCCGGCAAAGACGCCGCGCGCAACAAGGCGACCTTCGTCGCGGCGCTGGGGCTCGAGGGCGCGCGGGCGATGCGCGACCGGCTGGTGGGCGAGGCTCAGGCGGCGGTCGACGCGGCGGGGCTGGGGGCGGCGGGCGACGTGTTGCGCGCGGCGGCGGCGTTCGTGGCGAAGCGGCGGAGCTAGCGGGGGAAAGTGTGAGGCGTAGCTCCCCGATCGCGCCATCGGGTGTGGGTGGGGAGCGGTCGTTCCCACTTTGGCGACTGTTGACGCATCTGCGCCAGGAGCGGACTTACGACCGCCATGTTCTTTCGTCTGCGGTCGACGCCACGCCGCTAAAGGACGCAGTTTGCGCCAGAAGGCGTATGCGCTGTGAAAAGGGCCGCCGTTTGAAACCTAATCGGCTTCCAACCTCTGCCTCCTCAGGCGGAGCCATTGAAATCTTTGCCTGTCGAGCCGAGTGCGCGTTCTGAACCGCGGTAGCGCAAGGCGTTCAACAGCACCGCGAAGGCCGGCGTCGGCTGACGACGGCTTGGATAGTAGAGATGATACCCGGGAAACGGCGGGCGCCAATCCGCCAGCACCCGGATCAGTTCGCCGCTGTCGAGATGCGCTTGCGCCTGCTCCTCCGGCAGGTAAGCGAGGCCGAGCCCGGCGAGCGCCGCCTTGAGTCTCAAACCGATGGTGTTGAAGACCAGCTGCCCTTCGACCCGCACCTTCAGCTCCCGCCCGCCCTTCTCGAACTCCCAGGCGTAAAGGCCGCCATAGGTCGGCAGCCGCAGATTGATGCAGTTGTGCTCCGTCAGCTCCTGCGGCGTGCGCGGCTTAGGCCGTTTGGCGAAATAGGACGGCGCGCCGACGACCGCCATCCGCATGTCGGGGCCGATGCGCACGGCGATCATGTCTTTGGCGACCTGCTCGCCTAAGCGAATGCCGGCGTCGTAGCGCTCGGCGACGATGTCGGTCAGGCCCTGGTCGACGACGATCTCTATCCTGATGTCCGGGTAGTCCGGCAGCAGCCGCGCCACGGTGGGCCAGAGGATCGACTCGGCGGCGTGCTCGCCGGCGGTGATGCGGATCACGCCCGCCGGCTTCTCCCGCAGTTCGCTCAGCGCCGCCAGTTCGGCGTCGATCTCGTCAAACCGAGGGCCGACCGCGTGGAGCAGACGCTCGCCCGCTTCGGTCGGCGCGACGCTGCGCGTGGTGCGGGCGAGAAGCCGAAGTCCGAGACGCGCTTCCAGCTCGCGGATGGTGTGGCTGAGCGCCGACTGCGAAACGCCGAGCTTCGCCGCCGCCTTGGTGAAGCTGCGCTCCCTTGCCACGGCGAGGAAGGCGAGGACGTCGTTGAAAGCGCGTCGGGGCATTCATGAAGTCCATTCATAAGCGCATGCGCATTTTAGCATCTAATCGCGCAAAGCGGCGCCTGCTAAATTCCTGGGGCCTCGGACGGCGTTCCCAAGGTGGCGACGCCTTCGACAGGCGAGGGAGAAACCCCATGGAAATCAAACGAAGCGGTTCGCAACCCTCCGCCAAAGGGCCGGCGGAATGGTTCACCGGCACGGTGCGCATCGATCCGCTATTCCCGGTGACGGCGCCGGCGCGCGCGGCCGGCAATGCCGTCACCTTCGAACCCGGCGCCCGCACCGCGTGGCACACGCATCCCCTCGGCCAGATTCTCATCGTCACCGCGGGCTGCGGCCGCGTCCAACGCGAAGGCGGCCCCGTCGAGGAAATCCGCCCCGGCGACGTCGTCTGGTTCGCGCCGGGCGAGAAGCATTGGCACGGCGCCGCGCCGACCACCGCGATGACCCACATCGCCATCCAGGAGGCGCTCGACGGCAAAGCCGTCGACTGGATGGAGAAGGTCACCGATGAACAGTACCGGGCCTGACCGCCCACAAAAAAGCGCGGGGAAGGAGCACGAAATGCAGAAGCGCAGACTTGGCAAGAGCAACCTGGAAGTCTCGGCCCTGGGCCTCGGTTGCATGGGCATCAGCTTTGCCTATGGCGCGGCAATGGACACGCAAGAGGCGATCAAGCTGATCCGTGCGGCGTTCGAGCGCGGCGTCACCTTCTTCGACACCGCCGAAGCCTATGGCCCGTTCAAGAACGAGGAGGTCGTCGGCGAAGCGCTCGCTCCCATCCGCAAGCAGGTGGCGATCGCCACCAAGTTCGGCTTCACATTCGGCGCCGACGGCGGGCAGAGCGGCATGGACAGCCGGCCCGAGCATATCAGGCAGGTCGCCGAGGCGTCGCTGAAGCGGCTGAAAACCGACGTCATCGATCTCTTCTACCAGCACCGCGTCGACCCCAACGTGCCGATCGAGGACGTTGCGGGCGCGGTCAAGGAGCTGATCCAGCAAGGCAAGGTCAAGCACTTCGGCCTGTCTGAAGCCGGCGCGCAGACGATCCGGCGCGCGCACGCCGTCCAGCCGGTCGCGGCCCTGCAAAGCGAGTATTCGCTATGGTGGCGGGAGCCGGAAAAAGAGATCCTGCCGACCCTCGAAGAACTCGGGATCGGCTTCGTCCCCTTCAGTCCGTTGGGCAAGGGTTTCCTGACGGGCGCCATCAACGAGAACACGAAGTTCGACAGCGCGGATTTCCGCAACGTCGTCCCCCGCTTCACGCCGCAGGCTCGCAAGGCGAACCAGGCTCTCGTCGATCTCCTCAGCCAGATCGCGGCGCGGAAGAAGGCGACGTCGGCGCAGATCGCGCTCGCCTGGCTGCTGGCGCAGAAGCCGTGGATCGTGCCGATCCCCGGCACCACGAAGCTGCATCGCCTGGAAGAGAACGTCGGCGCGGCGGCCGTGCAGCTGACGCCTGACGATCTTCGCGAGATCGACGGCGCCGTCTCCAAGATCACGGTGCAAGGAGACCGCTACCCGGCGCATCTGCAAGCCCGGGTTGGCCGCTGAGCGACAGGCGCCGCCGAGCCGTCGACGGGCAATCTCTCCGGCAGATCGAGGAGGACAAGCTGTGCGCGGCGGCATTCTCGGATCGGGGTTGATCGGCGGCAAGCTCGGCGCGATCTTCGCGCGCGCCGGGAAAACGCGCGGGCAAGGGCGCCGGGCGCAACAAAGCGACCTTCGTTTCGGCGCTGGGGCTCGAGGGCGCGCGGGCGCTGCGCAACCGGCCGGTCGGCGAGGCCGTGGCGGCGATCGATGCGTCAGGGCTCGGGGCCGCAGGCGACGTGTTGCGCGAGGCGGCGGCGTTCGTGGCGGCGCGGCGGAGCCGGCGGGAAGCCGTTGGCCGGAAATGAAGGGGGACGCTTGTCAGCGTCGTCCGTTCGGGTTGTAGTAACAGCGATAGCCGATGGGATGGAGCGTAGGGGTCCCTGGACCCCAGACAGCTTCGGCTTGCCAGGGCGCACAGTCGTTGGCGTTGCGGACGACGAGTTGCTCGCGTCCCGCAGAATCGATGACATGATAGGGGCGATCCGGTCCGGCGGCGCCGGCGCGAACGAGGCGAGGGCCGTCGAATACACAAACTGCGACGCAAACGGCCGTCAGCGCAATGATCGAAGTCCAAGGCCTCTTCATGATCGTCTCCTCCAAGCTACTGGATTGACTCGCCCTGGAGAACGTGGCGTCCCGTGGCTTGTTCCGCCCGTCAGTCGTTTAGGTGAGCGCTCGGCGCGAGAGCGCAAGGCCCCGCTGCGGTAATTTTCGCCGAACGGGCTGGAGTTCTTGAGGGTTTTCAATGTCGCGCGGGACTTCAACGGCTCGTCCCCGTGCGCGACGCGCTCGGCGCTGCGGACAGAGAGCGGCGGACGACGTGGAAGCGGCTGTTGGGCGAGGCCCAGGCGGCGATCGATGCATCGAAGCTAGGAAGTGCGGGCGAGGTCTTGCGCGAGGCGGCGGTGTTCGTGGCGGCGCTGCGGAGTTAGCGCCTCCTGAAAGTTCACAGCCGGCGGTTTCAAGCGGCTTCGAAGCGTTTCATTTCCTCTTCGAACAAAAGGCGCAATTGCGCGCCTTCGTCCTCGGGCAGGAAGTCCGTCATCTGCGGAAAGATCGTCCGGTAGAGCGAGAGCTGCGTCGGTTCCCAGGGCATGGCTTGGGCCGCGCGCGCCTCGGCGAGGATTTTCTGCAGCCGTGCGCGCACCTTGTCGAGGTTGGGCCGATAAACGGGCGCGGCCTCGCCGCCGAACAGGTCCGGCTGCGCGTCTTTTTCGAAGAGGTCGGCTTGGCCGTTGCGAGCCATCGGTCTTGTCGCGCCGCTTTGAGAACGCATCGCTCATATCATGCCTCAACGCGCTCGCGGGCGCGAGCCGCGCGACGAGTTATCCCCCCTCGGGAAACGCCGCCAGATAGGCCTCGTCGATCCGCGCCATCTGATCGATGGTGAAGGCCAGCGCATCGCCGCCGCCCTGCCGCACATGAAGGCCCAGCGCAGCGGTCACATCATCAACGTCTCGTCGGTCGCCGGCCACAAGGTGCGGCCGGGAAGCGCGGTCTACGCCGCCACCAAGACCGCGGTGCGGGTCATCTCCGAGGGGCTGCGGCAGGAGGTGAAACCCTACAACATCAGGACCACGGTCATCTCGCCGGGCGCCGTCGCGACCGAACTGCCGGACAGCGTCACCGAACCCGACATCGCGGAAAACATCCGCAAGTTCTACGAGATCGCGATCCCCGCCGAGTCCTTTGCGAGGATGGTGGCGTTCGCGATGAGCCAAGCGGAGGACGTGGACGTCAACGAGATCCTGTTCAGGCCGACGAAGCAGGAGCTGTGAGCGCGCGGGGCGATCTCCGTCTGCGGCCGCCGTCGAAGTCGTCCACGATCTCCAATGCGGCAGGGCCCTTCTTTCCGTTATGGCCGGTACAAGCCCGGCCATAACGTGAGAGGGCCCCCCAAATTAGGGCGGCTATATATCTACAACCCCTACCTAACCCCTCCCGTCTCCTCCACCGCCCGCTTGAGCTTGCGCAAGTCCGCCCAGGCCTGCCGCTTGGCGCCGGGCTGGCGCAGGAGATAGGCGGGGTGGAACATCGGCAGGGCCGGGATCGTCGCGCCGTCGTCGTTCTCGTAGTCGCGCCAGACGCCGCGCGTGCGCGTGATGCCCTCCTTGACGCCGAGCAGCGTTTGCGTCGCCGATCCGCCGAGGCAGACGAGAAGGCGCGGGGCGACGAGGGCGATCTGGCGGCGCACGAAGGGCAGGCAGACGGCAGTCTCCTGGGGGGTCGGCGTGCGATTGCCCGGCGGGCGCCAGGGCACGACATTGGCAATATAGACCTTCGTGCGATCGAGGCCGATCGAGGCGAGCATCCTATCGAGCAACTGCCCGGCGCGGCCGACGAAGGGGCGCCCGATCCGGTCTTCGTCGGCGCCCGGCGCCTCGCCCACCAGCATGATCCGCGCATCGGGCGCGCCGTCGGCGAACACCAATTGCGTCGCCGTCGTCTTGAGGCTGCAGCCCTCGAAGCGTTCGAGCGCCGCGCGCAGTTCCTCGAGATTGCGCGCGGCCGCGGCGGCCTCGCGCGCCGAACGCGCCGCGTCGTCGGGCGCCGCGGCAAAAGCCGGCGCGGGCTTGGCGGCTTCGGGCGCGCGAAGGGGCGAGCCGGCGACAGGCGCCGGCGCACGCCGCGCCGCGGGCGCCGCGCTCTCGGCGAAACGGTCGTGCGGCGTCTCGTCGAGCGCGAGATCAACTCCCGCTTCGCTCCACCAACGCAACGCCTCAGCCGCCTCTTGCGCGGTCAGGGCGCGGGAATTTGCGGGCTGGTTCATGGCGAAAGACCGGACTGCAACTTCTATCCTTGGAGCGCCGCGCGCGTCCCTTCTCCCCGTTTACGGGGAGAAGGTTAGGATGAGGGGCCGGGGGACGAGCCGCAACGGCGCGGCCAATGACCCAGCCCCTCACCCCGACCCGCGCGCGGGGAAGGGGGGCACCTTTACCATGGGCCGCCGGCGCGTCGAAAGTGGGATCGACTTTCCCCCGCAATTCGCGCAATTAGGGCTTGAGTTTTCTGCGACGGGCGGTTCTGCTCGCGGAGATTTTCGACGCCTGAGACGAAAAATGGCTGGTGAAACCGAGCTGCCCGCCCGCGAGGCGATGGATTACGACGTCGTCATCGTCGGCGCCGGGCCGGCGGGCCTCGCCGCCGCGATTCGCCTGAAGCAGCTCGACGCTGATCTCTCCGTCGTGGTGGTCGAAAAGGGCTCGGTCGTCGGCGCGCATATTCTGTCGGGCGTCATCATCGACCCGATCGGCCTCGATCGCTTGGCTCCCGGTTGGCGCGAAGACCCCGAGCGGCCGCTCAAGACCCAGGTCGCGTCGGATCGCTTCCTCGTTCTCGGGCCCTCCGGCGGGGTCCGGCTGCCGAATTGGCCGATGCCTCGGCTGATGAACAACCACGGCAATTTCATCGGCTCGCTGGGCGCGCTCGCGCGCTGGCTCGGGGCGCGGGCCGAGGGGCTCGGCGTCGAGATTTATCCCGGCTTCGCTGCCGCCGAATTGCTTTACGGCGACAACGGCGAAGTCATCGGCGTGGCGACGGGCGACATGGGAATCGGCCGCGACGGCAAGCCGAAGCCCAATTTCACGCGCGGCATGGAGCTGCGCGGCAAATATGTCCTGCTCGCCGAAGGCGCGCGCGGCTCGCTCACCAAGCAGGTCGTCGCGCGCTTCAAACTCGACGAGGGCCGCGATCCGCAGAAATACGGCATCGGCCTGAAAGAGATCTGGCAGGTCGACCCAGCCAAATTCAGCCCCGGCCTCGTGCAGCACAGTTTCGGCTGGCCGCTCGGCAAGGGATCGAGCGGCGGCTCGTTCCTCTATCACTACGACGAGGGCCTGGTCTCGACCGGCTTCGTCGTTCACCTCAACTACCAGAATCCGACGCTCTCGCCGTTCGACGAATTTCAGCGTTTCAAGACGCATCCGCTGATTCGCGGGACGTTCGAGGGGGGCAAGCGCCTCGCCTACGGCGCGCGGGCGATTTCGTCGGGCGGCTGGCAATCCGTGCCCAAGCTCGTCTTTCCCGGCGGCGCGCTGATCGGCTGCGCGGCCGGCTTCCTCAATTACCCCCGCATCAAGGGCTCGCACAATGCGATTCTCTCCGGGATGCTGGCGGCCGAGAAGGCGCATGAGGCGCTCGCCGCGGGACGGCGCAACGACGAACTCGCCGCCTACGAGAACTCCTGGCGCGGCTCCGACATCGGCCGCGACCTCTACAAGGTGCGCAACGTCAAGCCGCTTTGGGCCAAACTCGGCCTTGCCGTCGGCGTCGCCTGCGGCGGCCTCGACATGTGGACCAACGAACTCATGGGCTTCTCGATCTTCGGCACGCTGAAGCACGGCAAACCGGACAGCGCGACGCTGAAGCCGCTCGCTGAAGTCAAGGCGATCGTCTATCCCAAGCCGGACGGGAAAATCTCGTTCGACAAGGCTTCGTCGGTCTTCCTCTCCAACACCAACCACGAAGAGGACCAGCCGGTTCATCTTCGCCTGCGCGATCCGGCCGTTCCCATTCGCGACAACCTGCCTCGCTACGGCGAACCGGCCCGGCTCTATTGCCCGGCGGGCGTCTACGAAGTCGTCTACGCCGACGAGGCGAGGCGCGCCGACCCCCGCTTCGTCATCAACGCGCAGAACTGCGTGCACTGCAAAACCTGCGACATCAAGGATCCCGCGCAAAACATCGACTGGACGCCGCCGGAGGGTGGCGGCGGCCCGAATTATCCCGATATGTAGCTGCGGCGGTCCCTGCCTCGCGCCGGCGGCGCGAAAGCGCCACTTTTCCCCGGGATCGTTTCTCCTGTAAGGAGGTCCGTCCGTCGCTGCGTCGCCCTCGCCGCTCGGCGGATTTTGAGAAGGAAAATCACGATCGTGCCAGTCAAGCTCTCGCTGACCCGCGCCAGGGGACGGCTCCTCAATGCGCTTCTGGCGACCGGCGCGCTTTTCGCGGTCGGCGCGGCGACGGCTGCGCCAAGCGCTTCGCCGTCGGATTCCGCGTTCGTGCGGGTCGGCGAAAGCCAGGCCGGCAATTATTTGGCGGCGCTGGTCGCCGGCGCCGATCGCGACACGACCGCGGCCGCGGTGTATTTCCGCGAAGCCCTGCGCGCCGATCCGAGAAACCCGGATCTCGTCGAGCGCGCTTTCGCCGCCGCTCTCGCCGACGGAAACGTCGCCGACGGATTTTTGCTGGCCGATCGCCTGATCGCGCGCGATCCCAACAACAGTCTGGCGCGTCTGGCTCTGGCCGTGCGCGCCGTCGGGGACGGCCAATTCGGCGCCGCGCGCGCACAACTGGGCGCGGGCGAAGCGGGCAGGGCGCACGATGTGACGACGACGCTGCTGATCGCCTGGAGCTTTGCCGGCGCAATGGATCTGCGCCACGCGCTCGAGACGCTCGATCGGGTGCGCGAACCCAGCCTCGCCGTGTTTCGCGATTATCATGCCGGCCTGATCGCCGATGTGCTCGGCAATGCGCCCGAGGCGCAGCGCCGGTTGAAGGCGGCCTATGACGCCGACAAGAATACTCTGCGGCTCGCCGACGCCTACGCGCGCTTCCTTTCCCGCCACAACGACGTCGAAGGCGCGAAGAAAGTCTACGCCGACTTCGATCGCCTCATTCCGCGCCATCCCCTGATCGTGAGCGCGATGACGGATCTGGCGGCGGGCAAGCCGCTCGCGCCGGTGGTCCGCAACGCCAAGGAGGGCGCCGCCGAGGCGCTCTACGGCCTGGGCGGCGCGGGAACCCGGCAGGGCGACGAACTGGCCGCGCTGATCTATTTGCGTCTGGCTTTGTTCCTGCGCCCCGATCACGATCTGGCCGCCGTGACCGTCGCCAACCTGTTCGAGGATCTCAAGCGCAACGACGAGGCGATCCGCGCCTACCAGCTCGTTCCGCCCACCTCGCCGATGCGCGAAAGCGCCGAGATCCAAGCCGGATTGGAATTGGAGTCGATCGGGCGCGCCGACGACGCGATGGCGCGCTTGCGGGGAATCGTCGCGGCCCATCCGAAGGACTCGGAAGCCTGGAGCGCTTTGGGAAGCCTGCAGCGCACGGCGAAAAAATTCGAGGACGCCGCCGCGTCCTACGACAAGGCGATCGAACTCGTGGGAACGCCGGACCGCAGCAGCTGGACGTTGTTCTATTTCCGCGGCATCTGTTTCGAACGCGCCAAGCAATGGCCGAAAGCGGAGGCCGATTTCAAGAAGGCGCTCGAATTGTTCCCCGACCAGCCGTTGGTGCTCAATTACCTCGGCTATTCCTGGGTCGATCGAGGCGTCAATCTCGAGGAAGCCTTCAAGATGCTGCGCCGCGCCGTCGATTTGCGGCCGAGCGACGGCTATATCGTGGATAGCCTGGGCTGGGCGCACTACAAGCTCGGCCATTACGAGGAGGCGGCCGAGGAGCTGGAAAAGGCGATCAACCTGAAGCCGGCCGACCCGGTCGTCAACGATCATCTCGGCGACGCCTTTTGGCGGGTGAACCGCAGGATCGAGGCGCGCTTCCAGTGGAACCATGCGCGCGACATGAAACCCGAGCCGGAAGACCTTCCCAACATTCTCAAGAAGATCGAGTTCGGCTTGCCCGACGAGCCGAGCAAGGAGGCGCCCGCCGCTTCCCCCGCTCCCGACCAAAAGAGCGGCGGCTAGGATTGCCGGCGCCGCCGTCTTCGTCGCGGCTCTGGCGGGCGCCCGCCAAGGTCAACCTGACCCTGCATGTCCTCGGGCGTCGCCCCGACGGGTGGCACGAGCTCGACAGCGTCGTCGCCTTCGCCGGCTGCTGCGACTGGCTGCGCTTCGAGCCCGGCGCCCCGCTGTCGCTCGTCGTCGATGGGCCGACCGGCCCATCGGCCGGGCCGATCGAGGACAACCTCGTGTTGCGCGCGGCGCGGGCGCTGGCCGAACGCACGCCCGGCTTGCGGACCGGCGGCTTCCATCTGCGCAAGGCCTTGCCGGTCGCGGCGGGGCTGGGCGGCGGCTCGGCCGACGCGGCGGCGGCGCTGCGCGCGCTCGCCCATGAAAACGGCCTCGCCGCCGACGATGATCGTCTCTGGGCGGCGGCGCGCGCCGTCGGCGCGGACGTCCCGGCGTGCCTGTCGCCGCGCGCGCGCGTCATGGCGGGTCTGGGCGAGCGGCTCGGTCCCGCGCTCGATCCTCCCCCGCTCTTCGCGGTCCTGGCCAACCCTGGAATTCCCGTCGCTACGCCGCAGGTCTTCGCCAAGCTCGGCCTCGAGCGCGGCGCGGCCAGCGGCTCGGGTCCATCGCCCCGGATCGACGCGCCAGTCGACGCTGCGAGCTTGCTCGCTGCGCTGCGCCGCGGGCGCAACGATTTGCAGGCGAGCGCGATTCTGATCGCGCCGGCCATCGCCGACGTGCTCGACGCGTTGTCGGGCGCCGAGGGCGCCCGTCTGGCGCGGATGTCGGGCTCGGGCGCGACCTGCTTCGCGCTCTACGACGATCGCCGCCTCGCGGCGCGAGCGGCGAGAGCCGTTGCGCGCGCGCATCCGGCCTGGTGGGTGCGGGCGACCATCCTGCGCTGAGCGAGACGCCGGGAAAGCGGGAGCCGTCTCTCCATGCGAATTCCGCTTTCTCGATGCGCCCCGCCTCAGCCCGCGCTGGTCTTCCCCGCGCTCTTGCCCGCTTTGCGGCGCGCAAGCGCGGCCCTATAAGACGGCCTCCCCGACCTGCGAGCCCCAAGCATGCGTCTCGTCTCCACCCCCGACAATCCGATCCCGATGGGGGCGATCGTCGCCTCCGCTCGCGCGGTCGACGGCGTCAGGCTGCGCACCGCGCGCTGGGTTCCCCCGCGCGCCCCGCGCGGCACGGTCGTGATTCTGGGCGGGCGCGCGGAATTCATCGAGAAATATTTCGAGACGATCGCGCAATTGCTCGATCGCGGTTTCGCGGTGGCGGCCATGGATTGGCGCGGACAGGGAGGATCGGCGCGCCAGTTGAAAAATCCGCGTAAGGGCCACGTCGACGATTTCTCGCTTTACGAACGCGATCTGGATGCGCTCGTCAGCGAGGTTCTCGATCCGTCGTGCCCGCGGCCGTGGTTCGGACTGGGCCATTCCATGGGCGCTGCGATCCTGCTCGCCGTCGCGCGGGCGGGGCGCTGTCCCTTCGACCGGCTCGTCCTGACCTCGCCGATGATCGCCCTCGCCGGGTTCAAGCGACCGCGCGCCGTGCGGCTGCTTATCGAGGCTCTCGACGCGCTCGGCCTGGGCGGCGCTTTCGCGCCGGGCGGCAACTCGAAAATCGTCGCCTTGAAGCCCTTCGCCGGCAATGTCCACACTTCGGATCCCGCGCGCTATGCGCGCGTCTCGAGCATCGTCGCAAGCGAACCCGAACTTGGTCTCGGCTGGCCGACGGTCAGCTGGCTGCACGCCGCTTTTCGCCTCATGCGCGAGTTCGAGGACGGGGATTTCCCCCGGCGCGTGTTGACGCCCATCTTGGTCGTCGCCTCGGGCGCCGACCGGGTGACCGACACGCGCGCCGCCGAACGTTTCGCCTCGCGCTTGCGCGCCGGGCGGCTGATCGTGGTCGACGGGGCCGAGCATGAGCTGATGATGGAGCGGGACATCTTCCGCGATCAATTCTGGGCGGCGTTCGATGCGTTCATCCCCGGCATCGAAGGCGAAAAGGCGTGGGCTGCGCAGTGACGGACGCCCCCGATCGCGCTCCGAGCGTCGACGCGGGCGCCCGCACGGCGCTGGCTCTGATTGTCGCTTTCGCGCTTGCGCGCCTCGCGCTCGCCGCGACGCTCGGCCTGGGCGTCGACGAAGCCTATACGATCGTCGTCTCGCGCCGGCTCGATCTTTCCTATTTCGATCATCCGCCGCTGCATCAATGGATCGCTCATTACGCGGCGCTGGCGTTCGGCGAGAACGCCGCGACGCGGCTGCCTTTCGTCGCGCTGTTCGCGGCGACGGGTTGGCTGACGTTCGCGCTGACGCGGCGTCTGTTCGGCGCGCGCGCCGGCCTCGTCGCGCTGTTCGCGCTCAACGTCTCGGCCTTTTTTCCCGTCTCCGCCGGCGCCTTTGTGGTGCCCGACGGGCCGCTGCTGCTTGCGCTCGCCGGCGCGGCGTTCGCGCTCGCCAAATTGTTTTTCGACGAGCCGGATTCGCGCGCCGCCTGGGGTCTTTGGCTCGCGGCGGGCGTCTGGCTCGGTCTTGCCGGCCTGTCGAAATACACCGCCGCGCTGTTCGTCGTCGGGCTCGTCGCCTTCCTCGCGCTGAGCCCGCGCCAACGCCATTGGTTCGCCCATCCCGCGCCCTATGTGGCGGCGCTGCTCGCCCTGGCGATGGTCTCGCCGGTGTTCATCTGGAACTGGCGGCACGGCTGGGCTTCGTTCTCATTTCAGGGCGAACGCGGCGCGATGGCCGGCGCGTGGCGTCCCGCGCAGGTCGCAGCGATGCTCCTCGGCGAGATCGCGTTCCTGACGCCGTGGATTTTCGTTCCGCTCGCCGGCGCGCTCGTCGCCGGCGCGCGCCGAGCCTTCGAAGACGAAAAGCGCCTGTTTCTGGTCTGTCTTGCGCTGCCGCCGATCCTCGTCTTCACGCTGACGCCGCTCTGGGGCGCGCGCGGACTGCCGCACTGGCCGATGCCCGGCTGGTTCTTCGCCTTTCCGCTCATGGGCGCCTGGCTCGGCGAGCCCTGGGCCGCGCGTTACGACCTCAGGCGCTGGGCGATCGTCTCGGCCGGGTTGATGGGCGCGATCGCGGTCCTCGTCGTCTCGCATGCCGCGACCGGCTGGCTCACCCGCGTCGTCCCGTTGTCCGCGGGCGTCGTCGACCCGACGCTGGAGGCGCTCGACTGGGGCGCATTGCGCGCGGCGCCGGCGCTACGGGACGGCGCCGCCTTCGTCGTCGCGACAAAATGGACGGAGGGCGGCAAGATCGCGCTTGCGCTCGGCCCGGGCACGCCCGTCTTGGTCTTTTCCGACGATCCGCGCGGCATGGCGTATCTCGACGACAGCGCCCGCTTCGTCGGACGGGACGGGGTCATCGTGGTTCCGCAGAACCGTCTGGATGAGACGCTGGCGAAATTGGGCCCCTATTTCTCGGGCTTCGATCCGCCGCAATCGCTCGCGTTGGGCCGCGCCGGGCGCGACGAAATCCCGATCGCGCTGGTTCCCGCGCATGGCTTGACGCGCGCCTTTCCCGTGCCGTATCCGCACTGACGTCGCCGCGCGGGAATCGCCGCGCGCGCCTTATGAGCGCGAAATGAATCCTGATCCGGCGATGCCAGAGGCGCGGCCCACCCTCTCCGTGGTCGTGCCGACCTATCGAGAAGCGCCCAACGTTCCCGTCCTTTTCGAACGTCTCAAGGCGGCGCTCGCGGGGTTGCCCTGGGAAATGATCGTCGTCGACGACGATTCGCCCGACGGCACGGCCGACGTCGCCTATGCCTTGGCGGCGCGCGATCCGCGCGCGCGCTGCATCCGCCGCGTCAATCGCGTCGGCCTCGCGGGCGCGGTCATCGAGGGCTGGCTGTCGTCGAGCGCAGAACTGGTCGCGGTGATCGACGGCGACTTGCAGCACGACGAATCGATTCTGCCCAAGATGTACGAGGCGCTCGCTGCGGGCCGCGGGAATCTGGCCATCGGCACGCGCGTCGCCGACGAAGCGACGCCGGGCGGCCTCTCGCCGGCGCGCCAGAAGCTCAGCGATCTCGGCGCCTGGTTCTTCCGGCGCGTGGCCGGCGCCGCAGTGCGCGATCCCATGAGCGGCTTCTTCATGATACGTCGCGAGATCGTCTCCCAGCTCGCCCCGCGTCTGTCGCCGGACGGCTTCAAGATCCTCGTCGACGTCATCCTGTCCTCGCACGGCGATCTCAAGATCGTCGAGACGCCCTATGTCTTTCGCAAGCGTCAGGCTGGCGAATCCAAACTCTCGCCGCTCGTCGGCCTGGATTTTATCGGCCTCGTCGTGCACCACGCGAGCGGCGGGTTGCTGCCGATCCGTTTCGTGCTGTTCGCGTCGATCGGCGCAATCGGCCTCGTCGTCCACCTTCTCGTGTTGACGGGGCTGATCGAGTGGCTCGGTCCGGCGAATTTCGTCGCCAGCCAGGTCGCCGCGACGCTCACGGCGATGGCGAGCAACTTCCTGCTCAACAACGAAATCACCTATCGCGCCCATCGCTACCGCGGGATCGGCCTCATCGCCGGCTTCGCGCAATTCGCGGTGCTGTGCAGCGTCGGCGCGCTCGCCAATATCGACATCGCCTCGTCGCTTTTCGCCCGCGAGCGCGTCTGGTGGGCGGCGGGTCTGGCGGGCGCCTTGATCGGCGTCGTCTGGAACTACGCCGCGAGTTCGACCATCGTCTGGCGCAAACGGCGCGCGGTCTAGGTGCAGGCGACCCCCTCTCCCCGCGGGCGGGGAGAGGGTCGGGGTGAGGGGCCGGGTGATTGGCCGCGTCGTTGCGGCTTGTCGCCAAGCCCCTCATCCTAACCTTCTCCCCGCGCGCGGGGAGAAGGGACGCCGCGCGGCTTTGCAGCGTGCGTCTATTCAATCGCAGCTCGCTCTAGGGCGATCGCGCAACAGCGGAAGTCGACATGCTCCAGGACGCGCTCGACTCCTTCAGCGACATCTTCTCGCCGCCGTTTCGCAGGGTCATGGCGAAGTCGCTGGCGTTGACTGCGGCGGTCCTGGTTCTCGCCTGGATCGGCCTTGACCGGCTTGCGCTGTCGCTCGTCCATGTCGAGCCGCCCTGGCTCGCGACGGCGATTTCGTTTGTCGTCGGGTTCGGTCTTCTCGCGGGGCTCGTATTCCTGGCGGCGCCGGTCTCCTCGCTCGTCGCCGGATTCTTCCTCGACGAAATCGCGGCGCACGTCGAGCGCGAGATCGATCCGGCGGGCCCGCAAGGGAGGCCCGCGCCGGTCCTCGAAGCCGCGGTTTTCGCGCTTCGCTTCGCCGGGCTTTCCGTCCTCGTCAACCTGATCGCGCTCGTCCTGCTGTTCGTTCCCGGCCTCGGCATCGTCGCGTGGATCGCAGCGAACGGCTATCTGCTCGGGCGCGAATATTTCGAACTCGCGGCGAGGCGCTTTCGCTCCGCGTCCGAGGCGCGCGAGATGCGCGGGCAATTCGAGCCGCAGGTCTATCTCGCCGGCCTGCTGATCGCCGGCTTCGTCGCTGTCCCGCTGCTCAATCTGTTCACGCCGCTGTTCGCGACGACGTTGATGGCGAGGCTGCACAAGCGATTGTCATGAGCCGGCCGCGCCGGGTTTGATCGCCAGGGCGAAGCGAAGCTCTTCGACGATCGTGCGCGCGCGCGATTCGTCATAGCGCTCCGCCTTGCCGAACCCCCATACGGGGCCCGGCCAGGCGGGGTCTCCAGCGGCGCGGCCGAGCACGTGGACGTGCAATTGACCGACGATATTGCCGAGCGCGCCGACGTTGATCTTCTCGACGCCCGCAACGCTTTGCACGAAGCGCGACGCCGCGGCGATCTCCTCCATCAGCGTGGCGCGCGCAGCGAGGTCGAGGTCGATGATTTCGCGCAAATTCTCGCCGCGCGGCACGAGAATGAGCCAGGGATAGCGGCTGTCGTTCATCAGCAGCGCGCGCGACAGCGCGAGGTCGCCGACCTCCAACGTGTCGGCGGCGAGGCGCGGATCGAGCGTGAAACTCATGCGAGCCAACTCGTTCCGTGGCTTCCCTGGGGAAGGCCGAGCCGGCGCGCGACGGTCGCGGCGATGTCGGCGAGCGTTGAGCGCGCGCCGATCGGCCCGGCCGGCGCGCCGCCGCCGAAGGCGAGGATCGGAACGTGCTCGCGCGTATGATCATGGCCGCGCCAAGTCGGATCGTTGCCGTGGTCGGCGGTGAGGACGCAGAAGTCGTCGGCGCGCATCTCGGCTGCGATCTCGCGCAGGCGCGCGTCGAAGGCTTCGAGGCACGCGGCGTAGCCCGCGACGTCGCGGCGGTGGCCGTATTCGCTGTCGAAATCGACGAGATTGACGAAGATGAGGCCGCCGTCGGCGGTTTCGCGCAGCGCGGCGAGCGTCAAGTCGACGTTTTCGCCGTTGTTCCGGCCTTTGACTTCGCGCCCGGCGCAGCGATGGGCGAAGATGTCGCCGATCTTGCCGATCGAGACGATTTCACGGCCAGCGCCCGCCGCGCGCTCGAGGAGGTTCCCGGGCAGCGGCGGCATCGAGAAATCCTTGCGATGGGCGGTGCGCACGAAATCACCCGCCGCGCGCCCGACGAAGGGGCGGGCGATGACGCGCCCGATCGCGAGCGGATCGCATAGGCGGCGAGCGATCCGGCAGACCTCGTAGAGCCGCTCCAGCCCGAACGCCTCTTCGTGCGCGGCGATCTGGAACACCGAATCGGCGGAGGTGTAGCAGATCGGCTTGAGCGTTCTCAGGTGCTCTTCGCCGAATTGCTCGATGATCTTCGTGCCCGAGGCGTGGCGATTGGCGAGGATGCCGGGCAGGCCCGCTTCGGCGATCAGCGCGGCGGTCAGCGATTCGGGGAAGGCGGGAATCGTCGGCGGGAAATATCCCCAGGCGAAGTCGACCGGCGTTCCCGCGATCTCCCAATGTCCCGACGGCGTATCCTTGCCCTTCGACGTCTCGACGCCGTAGCCCCATTGGCCCTGCGCCGGCGCGCAGGCAAATCCGGGCGGGCGCACGCCTGTCGAGGCCTGCATGGCGAGGCCGAGGCCGAGCGCGTCGAGAGCGGGCAGGCGGAGCGCCCCGGCCCGCAGCCCTTCGCGATCGCCCTTTCCCTCGGCGCACAGCCGCGCGATATGGCCGAGCGTGTCCGAGCCTTCGTCGCCATAAGCGCCCGCGTCCGCCGCGCCGCCGCAACCGACCGAATCGAGAACGATGATAAGCGCGCGGCCCATGGCTCTTCCTATTGACTGACCACGCCCGTCGCGTCGGCTTCGATCGCGAAGGCGGCGGCGAACAGCGCCCTGGTGTAGTCGCTGCGCGGCGCGGCGAAGATTTCGCGCGCCGGGCCGCTCTCGACGACCTCGCCGCGTCGCATGACGAGGATTTCGCTCGCCAGGGCGCGCACCACCTTCAGGTCGTGCGAAATGAAGAGATAGGCGAGCGAGCGCCGCTTTTGCAAATCGCGCAAGAGATCGACGATCTGCGCCTGCACGGACATGTCGAGCGCGGAAGTCGGCTCGTCCAGTACGACGAATTTGGGATCGAGCGCCATCGCGCGCGCGATGGCGATGCGTTGGCGCTGCCCTCCGGAGAACTCATGGGGGTAGCGGTCCATGGTCGCGGGGTCGAGCCCGGTGTCGGCGAGAGCGCGCGCGACGGCCTCGCGGCGCTGGGCCGCGTTGAGGGGGCTCCTTTGCGCGATCAACCCTTCCTCGACGATCTCGGCGACCGAAAGGCGCGGCGAAAGCGAGCCGTAGGGGTCCTGAAACACGATCTGCATTTCGCGGCGCAGGGGACGCATCTGCCCGACGGAAAGCCCGTGGATGCCGCGCCCGCAATAGAGGATCGTTCCTTTTGAGCGGATAAGGCGCAGGATCGCCAGGCCTAGAGTCGTCTTTCCCGATCCGGACTCGCCGACGACGCCGACGGTCTGGCCCTCGCGCACGGTCAGCGAAACGCCGTCGACCGCCTTCACGTGGCCGACGGTCCTGCGCAGAAAGCCCTTTTTGATCGGGAACCAGACGCGCACGTCGGCGGCGGCGACGATCGGCCTCGCCGAGCTGTCGACGTTCGGGGGCGCGCCCTTGGGCTCGGCCGCGAGCAGCATCTTCGTGTATTCGTGCTGCGGATCGGCGAAGACCTCGGCGGTCTTGCCGGCTTCGACGATGCGGCCCTGCTGCATCACCGCGACGTCGCTGGCGATCTTGCGCACGATGCCGAGGTCGTGAGTGATGAACAGCATCGCCATGCCGAGGCGCGCCTGGAGATCCCCAAGCATTTTGAGAATTTGCGCCTGCACGGTGACGTCGAGCGCGGTGGTCGGTTCGTCCGCGATGAACAGGTCCGGGCGGTTGGCGAGCGCCATCGCGATCATCACGCGTTGGCGCTGGCCGCCCGAAAGCTGATGAGGATAGGCGCCGAGCCTCGAGGCGGGGTCGAGGATGCCGACCTCGTTCAGCAGTTCGACGACGCGTTGGCGCGTCGAAGCGGCGCGCCCGCCGTGCAGGGCGATGATCTCGCCGATCTGCCGCTCGATCGTGTGCAGCGGGTTGAGCGAGGTCATCGGCTCCTGGAACACCATGGTCACGCCGGCGCCGCGCATCTCGCGCAATTCCGCCTCGGGCATTTCGAGCACGTTGCGGCCCTTGAAGAAGATCTCCCCCGTAGGGTGGCTGGCGGCGGGGTAGGGCAGCAGCCGCACGATCGACTGCGCCGTGACCGACTTGCCCGAGCCGGATTCGCCCACCAGCGCGAGCGCCTGGCCGCGTTCCAGTTTGAACGAAACGCGATCCACGACCGTCTGGCGCCGCTCGCCTTGCGCGAAGGCGACCGAGAGGTCGCGCACCTCCAGTAGGGCGGGTTCGGCGCTCACGAGAAGGTCTTTCTGGGGTCGAAGGCGTCGCGCACGGCTTCGCCGATGAAGATCAGCAGCGACAGCATCAGCGCAACGATGGCGAAGGCGGAGAGCCCGAGCCAGGGCGCGGAAAGGTTGGACTTGCCTTGCAACAGCAATTCGCCGAGCGAGGGCGAGCCTGGCGGCATGCCGAGGCCGAGGAAATCAAGGGAGGTCAGGGTGCTGATCGAGGAATTGACGATGAACGGCAGGAAGGTCAGCGTCGCCACCATCGCATTGGGCAGTACGTGCTTGACGATGATCTTGGCGTCGGAGAGGCCGAGCGCGCGCGCCGCCGTGACATATTCGAAATTGCGTGCGCGCAGGAATTCGGCGCGCACGAGATGCACGAGGCTGACCCAGGAAAACAGCAGCAGGATCGTCAGCAGCACGAGGAAGCTCGGCGCCAGGATCGCCGAGAGGATGATCAGGATGTAGAGATGCGGCAGCGACGACCAGATTTCGATGAGCCGCTGCATCGTCAGATCGAGCCAGCCGCCGAAATAGCCCTGCACCGCGCCGGCGAAGATCCCGATCACCGACGAAACGCCGGCGAGGATCAAGCCGAACAGCACGGAGATGCGGAAGCCGTAGATGAGCCGCGCGACGACGTCGTGGCCGTCGGCGTCGGTGCCCAGCCACATCGGTTCGAGATCGCGGCAGGAGCCGCCGCCGGGCGGAATCTTGGCGGGATTTGCGCGGGCCTGGGCGGCGAGCGCGGCGCGGCATTGCTCCCGGCTCAGCGTCCAGGTCGGCGGCGAGGGGAAGGGCGTCGGCGGGTCGAGCTTGGTCGTGTTGTTGGCGAAACGAATCGGCGGCCAGATCATCCAGCCGTGCGCCGCGATCTCGTCGGCGACGGCGGGATCGCGATAATCCGTATGGGCTTCGAAGCCGCCGAATTTCTCCTCCGCGTAATCGACGAAGACGGGGAACAGGATTTCGCCCTTGTAGGATGCGATCAGCGGCCGATCGTTGGCGACGAATTCGGCGCCGAGCGAAGTTGCGAACAGCGCGAGGAAAATCCAGAACGACCAATAGCCGCGCCGGTTGCGGCGGAAATTGGCGAGCCGGCGGCGATTCATCGGGCTCAATTTTAGCCAGAGCGGACGCGCGGATTCGGAGCCGGGAGCGCTCACGCGTCAGACCTCGCGCGTTTCGAAATCGATGCGCGGATCGATCCAGGTGTAGGTGAGGTCGGAAATGAGATTCACCACCAGGCCGAGCAGCGCGAAAACGTACAACGTTCCGAGCACGACGGGGTAATCGCGTTGAATGAGCGAATCGTAGGAGAGATAGCCGAGGCCGTCGAGCGAGAACACCTGCTCGATGAGCAGCGATCCCGTGAAGAAGGCTGCGATGAAGGCGCCGGGAAAGCCGGCGATGACGATCAGCATGGCGTTGCGGAAGACATGGCCGTAGAGCACGCGCCGCTCGCTCAGGCCCTTCATGCGCGCGGTCTGTACGTAGGATTTTTTGATCTCGTCGAGAAACGAGTTCTTGGTCAGCAGCGTCGAGGTGGCGAACGAGCCGAGCACGAGCGAGCTCACCGGCAGCGCGACGTGCCAGAGATAGTCGAGGATCTTTCGCGGCCAGGAAAGGTCGGCGAAATTGTCCGAGGTGAGGCCGCGCAGCGGGAAAATCTGCCAGAACGAGCCGCCGCAGAGCAGCACGACCAGCAGGATCGCGAAGAGGAAACTGGGGATGGCGTAGCCGAAGATGACCAGCGCCGACGTCCAGGTGTCGAAGCGCGAGCCGTCCTTGACCGCCTTCCTGATGCCGAGCGGAATTGAAATCGCATAGGAAATGAACGTCATCCACAATCCGAGCGACATCGAGACGGGCAGCTTCTCCTTGATCAGCTCGACGACCGGCGCGTCGCGGTAATAGCTCTTGCCGAGATTGAAGGTGGCGTAATCGCGCACCAGCATCCAGAAGCGCTCGGGCGCCGGCTTGTCGAAGCCGTATTGCTTCTCCAATTCCTTGATGAATTTCGGATCGAGCCCCTGCGCGCCGCGATAGCGCGAGGAAATGTCGCCGCCTGCGTGGGCCATCGCGCCGGCGCCGATCTGGCCGCCCCCGCCGCCGATGCGCGCGGTCGAGCCCTCGTCATTGCCCTGCAACTGCGCGATCGCGCGCTCGACCGGCCCGCCCGGCACGAATTGCACGATGGCGAAGGAGACCAGCATGATGCCGAAGATCGTCGGAATCATCAGAAGAATGCGGCGGGCGATATAGGCGAGCATCGGCTCAGGCTCGCTCGGCGGCGCAAGGCGGGCGCAAGGCTTCGCTCATTGTCCTAAAGCCCGATCTTCTTGGCCTTGTCCGCGTCCCACCACCAGGTGTCGGGCGCGCCGGTTCCCAATTTCGGCTGGCGTTCGGGCCGCGAGAACACGTCCCAATAGGCGAGCCAAGCGGCGTCGTTGTACCACATCGGAACCCAATAATGCCCGGCGCGCAATACGCGGTCGAGCGCGCGACACGCCGCATTCAAGTCGGCGCGCCTCGTCGCATGGACGATTTTTTCGACCAGCGCGTCGACGGCGGGGTCGGCGACGCCGGCAAGGTTTCGCGAGCCGACCATGGCCGCCGCCGCCGAGCTGAGGTTCACGCGCAGCTCGGCGCCGGGCGTGACCGAACCGCCGAAAGCCGAGGCGACGACGTCGTAATCGAAGCTCTCGGTGCGGCTCTTGTATTGCGCGGCGTCGACGATGCGCGAATGAGCGTCGATGCCGAGCTTTCTCAGGTTCTGCTGGAACGGCGCGACATGCGGCTGAAAAATATCGGACGAGTCGAGAAATTCGATCGTGAAAGGCTTGCCGCTGGGCAGGCGCAGAACCCCGCCCTCGCGCGTGCAGCCGGCCGCGAGCAGCATGTCGTTGGCGCGCTTGAGCAGCGCGCGGTCGCTGCCCGAGCCGTCGCTGACGGGCGGCGTATAGGGTTCGCCGAACGCCGAGTCGGGAATCTTGCCGCGCAGCGGTTCGAGCACGGCCAGTTCGTCGGCGCCCGGCGGGCCAACGGCCTCCATCGCGGAATTCTGGAAATAGGACACCACGCGCTTGTAGGACGAGAACATCACGTTCTTGTTCGTCCATTCGAAATCGAAGGCAAGGCCCAGCGCCTCGCGGATGCGCGAATCCCTAAATTGTTCGCGCCGGGTGTTGAAGTACCAGCCTTGCGAGCCCGTCGGCGCGCCGTTGTGCACCAACTCTTTCTTGATGCGCCCGTCTTTCACGGCGGCGAAATCGTATCCGTTCGCCCAGATGCGCGAAGTGAATTCCTGATGGAAGTTGATCGCGCCGGCCTTGAAGGCTTCGAAGGCGACCTGCCTCTCGCGATAATATTCGAAGCGCAGGCGCTGGAAGTTGTTGACGCCGACATTGACCGGCAAAGTCTTGCCCCAATAATTGGGATCGAGTTCGAACTCGATGAAGCGGCCCTGTTCGAAGCTCTTGACCCGATAGGGGCCGGAGCCGAGCGGCGCCTCGAGGGTCGCGGCGTCGAAGTCGCGTCCCTTCCACCAGGCCGCCGAGAAAATCGGCATCCCGACGACGACGAGATGGGCGTCGCGGGTGCGCTCCTTGATGAAGCGCACGAGCGCGACGTCTTCGGCTTCGGCGCTGACGCTCTCGACCTCGCTCAGCAACTGCGAATAGGTCGGATGGGCCTTTTCCTTGAGGATGTTCAGCGAAAACGCGACGTCGGCGGCGGTCAGCTTCGAGCCGTCGGAAAAGCGCGCCTGCGGGCGCAGCAGAAAGCGGTATTCCAGCCGATCGGGCGAATAGCGCACGGCGCGCGCGAGGAGGCCGTAGGCCGAGTCGGGCTCGTCGCCGTTGCCGCTCATCAGGGTGTCGAAGGTCGCCGACATGCCCGCCGCGCCGTCGCCCTTCTTGGAAAAAATGTTCAGCGTGTCGAACGTGTCGAAGTTCTGATTGCCGCCCGTGGTGGTGATCTGCAGCGACAGCAGGCCGCCCTTCGGCGCGTCGGGGTTGACGTAGTCGAAGTGCTTGAAATCCGCAGGCAGCGCGAGATCGCCGAACGACGACAGGCCGTGGGTCTCGATCGCGTCCTCAGCAAAGGCGCGCGGCGAGCGGACGCCGCAGGAGGCGAGGAGCCCCGCCGCCGTCAGTTTGAGCGCGCCGCGCCTTGTCATCGTGAAGCCCATGAGGCTTGCTTTCCCGTTAGACTGTCGTTCGGCTGATTCGCCGGCGATTTAAGCCGGCTTTGCGCCGCTTGGCCAGCGCCCGTCGAGGCGCCGGCGGCTCGAGGGATGACGCATGAAAGACGCCTTTTTCAAGACTGCCGCGCGCTCGCTCGCTTTCGGTTTCTCCGGCGCGCCGCTCGATCGCATTTCCGACAAGCGCGAGGACTTAGGGTTCCTCGCGGCCCTGCGCGAACGATCCGACGCGCGCGCGGTCCTGATCGCGCGCGACATGCCCATTCTGCCCCGGGGCGCGCCGCCCCGCGACCCGCTTTTCCCGCTTCCAGCGGTCGCGGCGCTCGGCGGCGCCCGCTTCGAGGCGCTGCTCGGCGTCGACGCGCGCGGCGCGCCGGTCTTCGCCGCCTCGCTCGCCGACGGCGCGGTCGAGGAACTCGCCGACCTGAGCGACGGCTTTCTCGACCGGCGCACGCTGATCGTGCCCGGCCGGGACGATCTGGAGCTGGTCGATCTGCGCACGATCGCCGTGCAAGGCCTGGTTTCGGCGCAAGCGCTCGCCATCCTCGGTCAGGCCAAAGCGATTGTGCATTGGCACGCCCGCCACGGCCATTGCGCGAATTGCGGCGCGCCGACGCGAATCGCCGCGGCGGGATGGCGGCGCGAGTGCGACGCCTGCAAGGCGCAGCATTTTCCCCGCACCGACCCCGTCGTCATCATGCTCGCGGTCGACGGCGAGCAATGCCTGCTCGGCCGTCAGGCGCGCTTTCCCAAGGGCATGTATTCGTGTCTGGCCGGCTTCGTCGAGCCCGGCGAGACGATCGAAGAGGCGGTGCGGCGCGAAATCCACGAGGAGGCCGGAATTGAGTGCGGCGAAGTCGCCTATGTCGCCTCGCAGCCCTGGCCGTTCCCGTCCTCGCTGATGATGGGCTGTCTCGCCCGCGCTACGAGCCGGCAAATCCAGATCGACAGGGAGGAGCTCGAGGACGCGCGCTGGTTCGACCGCGCCGAGGTCATGGCGATGTTCGAGAAGCGCCACCCGCAGCGCCTATGGGCGCCCAACCCGATGGCGATCGCGCATCACATTCTGAAGAATTGGGCGGAGGGCGGCGGCGGCGTGTCGTGGACCAATCCTACGCCTTAAGACACGCGCCGGAGACGGTGCGAAACGACCGATCCGAGACATTCGCTGGCGGATCGCCAATGGCCGAACTTGGCCGAGAAAGCGGAATGGCAGATTACGGGCGATAAGAAGCGAAAGCAGACGTTCGGTAGGCACGACTCAAAGGGCATACTTTGACCGAGGTCGTGGAAAAACTCGCGGCAAAATTTCAAACGATCGCGCAGACGGGAAAATTTCGCGATTTTCTTGCCTCCGGCCGGTCTGAGGGCTCAATAGCTCGCTGCGATCCGCCTTGCGTGAAAACTCCGCGGAGTTTTTACACAGCCTCGACCCAATCCGCCTTTCCGAGTTAGACAAGCGCCGAGAAGAATAGACAGCCACGACTGTCGGCGGGTCCGCTTCGTGCGGTCGACAAAAACGCCGGTCGCCCAGGTTGACGCGAACATGAATAATAATGGCGTCCGTGTTCCGAGCGCGCTCGCAAACGTGGAAAAACTCTCTTCAATGAGAAGCGCCACGACGAAGACGTCCAAGGCGACCACGACAGCGAGGAACAGTAGCGCGGTCGTCAGCGGCCTCGTGTAGGCGAAGCGCGCAAAATAGAGCCAACTCAGGCCGGCAAAGGCGATTGGCGCGACAACAGCGTGCA
Source organism: uncultured Alphaproteobacteria bacterium (assembly GCA_963842835.1). GTDB lineage: Bacteria > Pseudomonadota > Alphaproteobacteria > Rhizobiales > Beijerinckiaceae > Roseiarcus. Next base: position 680,496 of record CAWJIB010000009.1, read on the forward strand.
GAATGAGCGCGCCACGTTCCGCCATGACGCTAAAACCGATCCCGATCGCGCCGGCGCACACGAGCCACCCGACGATCGCGAAGGCGACAATGGTCGCGGCGCGCCCGGCCGTCGTCTCCATCACGGGCGTTGTCCTTCGCAGCCGCCGTTCGCCTCCGTCTTCGTCCGCCGCATCGAATGCCGCCGTACCCGGAGCTGTCCATTGCAGCTCGGCTTCGAACTCTAACTCTGTCGTCTGCAATCGGCTCAGGAGGCTGCCTCGCCTGTCGGCGTTCGGGCGCGGCAGCGGAGCACATGGCCGGTCGAAGCGGATTAATTCTTCGGAGCCGCCTGCGGCTTCACGGCGCGCACGAAGGCGCTCATGAACTTGCCGTCGACTTCGGCCGCCAGCGCGTCGACGTCGAGGCCCTTGCCGGTCAGGAATTCGCGCGCGTCGTCGACCCGGTAGACGCGGGTCGGCTCGACGCCGATCCCCTCGAAGCCGGCGGCGGCGAGCTTGGCGCGATAGTCGCCTTCGTCGAGAGCGCCGGCGATGCAGCCGACCCACAGCAGCATGTCCTTGCGCAACTCTTCGGGGACTCGGCCGCGCGTGACCACGTCGGAGACGGCGAAACGTCCGCCCGACTTGAGGACGCGGAAGGCCTCGGCGAGCACCCGGTCCTTGTCGGCGGATAGGTTGATGACGCAATTGGAGATGATCACGTCGACCGAATTGTCGGGCAGCGGGATATTCTCGATCTCGCCCTTGAGGAACTCGACGTTCGCCGCGCCCGCCTTGCGCTGGTTGTCGCGGGCCAGCGCCAGCATTTCGTCGGTCATGTCGAGGCCGTAGGCCTTGCCCTGCGGGCCGACGCGGCGCGCCGAGAGCAATACGTCGATGCCGCCGCCCGAGCCGAGATCGAGCACGGTTTCGCCCGGCTTCAGCTCGGCGAGCGCGGTCGGGTTGCCGCAGCCGAGCGAGGCGAGGACGGCGGCCTCGGGCAGGGCGCTCGTCTCCGCCTCGCCGTAGAGGTTGCCGGTGATCGCGCTGGGGCCTGCGGGCTCAGCCTGCGCTTCGCAGCACGAACCGCCGATGGCGTCGGCGAGCGCGTTTTGCGCGCCGCAGCACGAGCCGCCTGCGCCCGCGCCGACGCGAAGCGCCGCCGCCGCATACTTGTCGCGCACGATGTCCTTCATGCTCGCTTCGCTCACGGTCGTTCTCCTTGTCGTGAAATGGCGCCGCTCGGCGTCGGTGAAACAGGGCCCTCAGCCTCGGGCTTCGACGATGACGCGCGCGGCGATTTCGGCGGCCGCGCCGGTGAATTCGAGGCAGCGCCGGCCCAGTTTCTCCTTTCTGAAGAGGGCCTGACCTTCCTGCGTGGCGAGGTCGCAGCCACCGAGCAGGGCGCGGCAGTCGCGGCTGCCGAAGGCGCGCTCGAACTCTCCGATCAGGCGCTGCGTCGCCGCGTACGAGGCTTCGACCGAGTCTTTGGCGCTCGATCGTCCGAGCGCGAGGCCGATGCCCATGACCGCGCCGCATTGACCGCACGTGCGGGCCATGCCGCTGCACAAGGCGGCGGCGATTTTCGGCAGCAGGTCCAACTCGACGCCTTCGGCGTCGGCGATGGCCAGGACGACGCTCTCGGCGCAGTAGAGGCCGGACGAAAAGGAATCTTCGGCGGACCGGCGCACTTCGGGCATCGAGTCCTGCTCCATGATCGGGCTCCTGATTGATTCCTATATAACTAGGACTGTCGTGATATCAGGCCAAACAAAAACTCATCCGGCGCCCGCCTGGCGGCGGCATGTCGGCGCGGGCGGTTCCGACCCCGCCGCGTCGGCGAAGCCGGCGCAGCACTGCTCAGTGACGAAGGCGAGAATTTCCCGCAGCGCCGCGTAGCGCGGGGTGCAGCGGATCACGCGCCCCTGACGCTGCTGGGCGACGAGCCCGGCGGTGACGAGGCCGCGCAGGTGAAACGCCAGCGTCGACGCCGGCAGGCCGAGACGCGCCTGCAACTCGCCGATCGCCAGGCCCTCGTCGCCCGCCCGCACCAGCAGGCGCACGATCTGCAACCGCGTGATGTTGCCCAGTTCCGCCAGGGCGCGGGCCGCCGTCTCGATGTCCATGGCGAGGTCTTTAGCACATTCAAATCGCAATAACAACTATGAAACCGGTTTTATGGAGCTTGTTCGGACGATGTTCCGGCGCGCCTAGCCGCCGCTCCCGCCCGTGTCCCGTCCTCGCCGGCACGCCTAATGAACACGCGCGATGGAGCCTCGGTCCGACCCAGACCGAGCCAATTAGCTGAACAATTGGTCGCGCCGGGGTTCGGGCATGGAGCCGGCCGGTTACGGCCTCCAGAACGGCTTGTTGGCTTCAAACCTCGCGTCGTATCGAGTTATCGAAATATCTTGCAAATCCCGATCCGACATCCGCGCGAGCTGACGGCGCTCGCGAGCTCGGCCTGTCCATGTGCGGTAGAGACGCGCGACGGCGCATGCAATCGACATAAAGGTCCGGCCGATCCACGTCGCCGGCTCGGACCTCGCCCGACGATCGACGGGGTCGTCGCGGAACTCGCTTAGATCATCCTGACGGCAACGCGCGAACATGGCGACGCCTCTCGTCGACGGCGCTTCGCTCAAACCGTTACAGCATGAGGAAGCGTCATCCATTGACTTGCAGACAAAAATGTAGATGGTTGACGAACAAGCGACAAATGATATTTGTGGCGGCGATAGATGAGATAATCTCATGTCTAGACCATTGCCGCCGCTCAATTCGTTGCGCGCTTTCGAGGCCGCCGCTCGCTATTCCAGCGTCACGCTCGCCGCTTCGGAGCTGAACGTCACGCCGAGCGCGTTGAGCCATCAGATCAGGGCGCTCGAAGAATTCGTCGGCCGCAAGCTGTTCAGCCGCGGCGTGCGATCGATCACGCTCACTCGGGATGGCCGACTTCTCTACCCGGGACTGCAAGCGGGTTTCGGACTCATCCGCGACGCCGTGTCGAGCCTTGACGTCGCCGGCGACGACCGCGTCCTGGTCGTCAGCGTTCCGCCGGGCTTCACTTCCAAATGGCTGGCGCGGAGGCTCTATCGTTTCGCCGAGGCCCATCCGGACATCGAGGTTCGGATTTCTTCGACGATGGCCTACGCGAATTTCGTGACCGACGGCGTCGACGTCGCAATCCGAAACGTCGCGGGGCCGGTCGCCGACGATCCGACGCTCGTCTACGAGAAGCTGCTCGACGTTGGGCTCGTGCCGGTTTGCAGCCCGAAGCTGGCGGCGAAATTCGGCCGCCTCGACGCGCCCGACATCCTGACGCGACTACCCTTGATTCACGACGACCAACTCGCCAACCGGCCCGGTTTTCCCGGCTGGCCGGATTGGTTGAAGCTCGCCAGGGTCAAGGCCGGCGACCTCGCAGGCGGATTGCGCTTCTCCAGCCCCGACCATGCCTTGGATGCCGCAATCGAGGGCGCGGGCGTGTTGCTGACGCACACGATCCTCGCCTATGATGAATTGGCGAGCGGCCGCTTGATGGCGCTGTTCGACGCGGTTCTCCCCTCACGCCGGGCGTACTATTTCGTTTGCCCGAAGACGGAGGAAAAGAATCCGAACGTTCAGGCTCTGCGTGCATGGCTGCGCGAGGAAATTCGCCGGCTGGATCGAAAATTCCTGCTCATGCCGAAGGCGGAGCCGCGCTGACCGGAGCCCATGGGCGTAAATCGGCGTGGGGTCGCGACGCCGATTGACACTCAATCCCCAGCCCGTTTCGCAGGCTGAGCGAGCCGAATATCTCAACAATCAATCGTGTCGGTCGGCGTTGGAGCCCCACGCTGTCTCGCGCGCTGTGATCCAATCGTCATGGTGACATGTCGTAATGTCTCGACAGATCGACGTTTTGACCGGCTCGCGAGACCAGAAGCAGACCTTCCTTGCTTGCGGTACCTAAAGCCGACGACGCTTACGAGCACGAACGCTTCATCGAACCGACCCACGACCGTCAACCCAGTCAACGGGAGCCATCCAGTGAAAGCTACCTGCCTCGTGTCGTCCCTGATCATCGGAATGACCCTCGCGACCGGCGCCTTCGCGCTCGATGTCGAACCGCAAATTCCGGCTTACGCGGCTGTTCCGCTCGGCGGCGCGCAGATCAAGTCGGTGGGATCGGATACGCTGGGCGATCTGATGAGAACTCTGGGCCGACGGATTCATGAAGCTGAACCCGAACGTGAAGATCGACGTCGACGCGAGGGGATCGTCGACCGCGCCTGCCGCCCTGCTCGACGGCACAGCGCAACTCGGGCCGATGTCGCGTCCGATGCGAAGCGAAGAGTACGAGCCGTTCGAGAAGAAGTACGGCTATCATCCGACCTCGTTCCCGGTCGCGGTCGACGCGCTCGCGGTCTACGTCAACAAGGATAATCCGATCCAATGCCTGACGATCGAACAGCTCGACCAGATCTTTTCCAAGACGCATCTCTATAGCGGCGGCAAGAATGTACGAACTTGGGGAGAGGTGGGCCTGAGCGGGGATTGGGCCGATAAGCCGATTTCGCCTTTTGGCCGGAACGCCCTCTCGGGCACCCACGACGTTTTCGTGGATGCGGTTTTACGCCATGGGGAATTCAAGGACGCGCTGAAGGAGCAGCCGGGGTCGGCCGAGGTCGTGAAGATGGTCGCCGCCGACAAGTATGCGATCGGCTATTCGGGAATCGGCTACCTCACGGACGGGGTCCGAGCGGTGCCCTTGGCGACGACGCCGGGGGACAAGTGCTACGACACGTCGCCGGAGTCGGCCTACTCCGGGAATTACCCGCTGTCGCGCTATCTCTATGTCTACCTGAACAGGGCGCCGACGAAACCCCTCGATCCCGCTGTGCTGGAATTCGCCAAATACATTCTCTCGCGCGACGGGCAGATGGACACGATCAAGAGCGGCTTCTATCCGATCACCAGCGCGACACGAGCGAAGGGCCTGTCGGCGCTCGGGGTTTCAGGCGTTTCGAACTGAGGTCGAACCTCAAGTGAAAAGATTGCCTTCCAACGGTCGTCGAGCCGCGTCGAAAACGAAAGCCCTCGTCGCTTCCGACGCGCTCGCCACGCTCGCGGCGCTGGCCCACCCTACTCGTCTCGAAACGTTTCGCCTCCTCACCCGCTATCTTCCCTACGGTCTGGCCGCGGGTGACATTTCCCGGCTGATAGCGGTTCCACACAACACGCTTTCTTCGCATCTGGCGATCCTCGAACAGGGCGCCTTGGTGCGTTCGCGTCGCGAGGGCCGCTCGGTGATATTCGTCGCCGCGCCGGAGCGGGCGATCCTCTTGTCGAAGTTCCTGGTCGTGGGCTGTTGCGCTTCGGTCGGAATCGATCTCGATGTATTGGGCCGAGGCCCGATTGTTCCTTTTCCTGCGAAACGCGAGGTTTCCGTGACCGATCGACCGTACAACGTCCTCATTCTCTGCACGGGCAACTCCGCCCGATCGATCCTCGCCGAAGCCATTCTCAATCGAGAAGGCGCAGGCCGCTTTCGCGCCTTTTCCGCTGGAAGCCATCCCAAGGGGAGCCCGAACCCCCTCGCCCTCTCGCTGTTGAGCGAACTCGGCTACGACGTTTCCGGCTTGAGGTCGAAGAGCTGGGAGGAATTCGCCGGCGCCGATGCGCCGAAGATGGATTTCATCGTGACGGTGTGCGACTCTGCGGCCGGCGAAGCCTGCCCGTTTTGGCCAGGCCATCCTCTCGTCGTCCACTGGGGCATTCCGGACCCCGCGTCCGTCGGCGGAACCGACGCCGAAAAGAGGGCCGCGTTCCTGGACGCCTATCGTCTGCTGTCGAACCGGATAACGACATTCGCAAATCTCGACATCGAGAATTTCGACCTGGCGACCTTGAAGCGCAAGCTCGTCGAAATCGGCGGAATGGAAGGCGCCACCGAGATGGCCCTGGAGCACGCGGCGGCGTAGGCGGCTGCGCTCGAAGGCGCGACGAAGCCCCGCCCCGAGGTCGCGTGATGGACGTGATCATCTACCACAATCCCGCCTGCGGAACCTCGCGCAACACGCTTGCGTTGATCCGCAACGCCGGCGTCGAGCCGCATATCGTCGAATATCTGAAATGCCCGCCGACGCGGCTGCTGCTGACGCAATTGCTCGCTCGCGCCGGCCTGACCGTGCGCGAGATCTTGCGTGAGAAAGGAACGCCGTTTCACGATCTCGGCCTCGATGATCCGTCGCTTTCCGACGACGCGCTGCTCGACGCGATCGGCGCGCATCCCATCCTGATGAACCGGCCGCTGGCCGCGACGCCGAAGGGCGTGCGCCTGTGTCGCCCGTCCGAAAAGGTTCTCGACCTGCTGCCGCCGCAACGCGGAGAATTCGTCAAGGAAGACGGCGAGCGCGTGATCGACGATCGCGGGCGGCGCGTCGCGACCGCGTGATATTCTCTCTTCCCAAGCGCCTCGCGGCCGAATGCCTCGGGACGGGGCTGCTGGTGGCGACGGTCGTCGGCTCCGGCGTCATGGGCGAGAGGCTCGCCGGCGGCAACCTCGCGCTCGGGCCGATCTCGGGCGCGCATTTCAATCTGGCGGTGTCGCTGGTGATGGGCCTGCGCAAAGAGCATCCCTGGCGGGAATTCTTGCCCTATGCGCTGGCGCAGATCGTCGGCGGCTGCATCGGCACTCTGGTCGCGCACGGCATGTTCGAACTGCCGCTCATCGAACTCGCGGTCAAGGCGCGCACCGGCCCGGCGCAATGGTTCGCCGAATTCGTCGCCACCTTCGGCCTGATCGTCACCATCCTCGCGGTGTCGCGCTTCAAGGGCGAGGCGATCCCCGTAGCCGTCGGCCTCTACATCACGGCGGCCTACTGGTTCACCGCGTCCACCTCGTTCGCCAATCCGGCGGTCACCATCGCCCGCGCGCTGACCAACAGCTTTTCCGGCATCGCGCCCGCCGACGTTCCGATGTTCGTCGTCGCGCAATTCGCCGGCGCCTTGGCCGGCCTCGCGATCATGAGTTGGTTCTTTTCCGCCTCGGACGTCCCGGAAAGTCTGGCGGCGCCGGAGGGGGCGTTATGCGCCGGGCGATCTGGCCGGCCGCGACGCTCGTCGTCATGAGCGCGTCTTTCGGCGTGGGAAGAACCGCCGGCGGATTCCGCAGCCTGCCGGACATCGCCGCGACGCTGCCGGGCGACGAATCGCAATTCAGCCGCGAACTGGACAGCCGCTTGCGCGACCGCTTCCCCGTCGGGACCAGCGAGAACAAGCTGGTCGACTATCTCGCCAGCCAAGGCTTCGTCCCGGAATGGCGGCGACGCGACGCCGCCAATGCCGCATCGTTCGTCTGGAGCGGTCTGTTGTGCACGAAGACCGTTCGCGTGGCGTGGCGAGCCGACGCGGCCGGCGCCCTCACTCAGGTGAGCGGGGCTTACGACACCCACTGCTTATGATGGAGATGGGGAGCGCGCGCACGCTGCGGAATATCCGTCAACGTCGGTTCCGACGGCGTCAGTCGTAATATAGCAATCAATATAGCGCTCGTTATTGCCGTGCACTGTAGCCTTTATTATAATCATTCTAAGCGCTCAACGGCGCGGCTCCGCGCCGTCGTCGAGACAAAACAGCGCCGCAAGCAGGGAGGATCGAATGCCCCCGAAAACGGCGCCATGCCGCGGCCCCGAGAGGGCGCGGATCGGACGGCGGGGCCTACTCGCCGGCGGCCTCGCGACAATCCTGCTCGGGTCGAGGCAAGCGACTAGCGCCGCCCGCGCCGTGAGCATCGGCCTGAACCCCCTCTTTCTCGATTCCGACATTCAGCTGCTGTCGATGCTGGAATCATACCTTGCCGGGCGGCTCGGGCAGCCCGTCCAGCTCATCAAGCGCCGGACCTATCAGGAGATCACCGCGATGCTGCTCTCCGGGCAGCTCGACGCGGCGTGGGTCTGCGACGATCCCTATGTGCAGCACGAGGACCAGTTCGCACTGCTCGCGGTTCCTCTCTATCTGCGCGAGCCGCTGTACCAAACCTACGTGATCGTAAACGAAGCGAGCAAAGCTCAGTCCTTCGACGACGTTCGCGGCACGGTGCACGCGTTTTCCGACCCGGACAGCACGTCCGGCTATCTCGTCACGCGATACCTTCTAGCGGTGCGCCGGACGACGCCCGATCAGTTCTTCCGCACTTTCTTCTTCACCTACGGCCACCGCAATGTCGTGCGCGCGGTCGCGTCCGGACTGGCCGAGAGCGGCAGTATCGACGGCTACGTCTGGGACGTCATGCGAGCCCGCGAACCGGATCTCGTCAACAAGACGCGGGTCGTCTACAGATCCGAGGAGCTTGGATTTCCGCCGATCGTCGGCTTGAAGTCGGCGAGCGACGCCGCGTTGGCGCAGGCGATCACCGCCGCCTTCCTGGAAATGCCATCACATCCGCTCGGCCGCGACATCCTCGGCGTCCTGCAGCTCGACGGCTTCACTCAAGCAAGCCCCGATCTCTATCGCGGAACGCTGGAAAAATGGCTGGTCGTGAAGGCGCAGGCGTGATGAGCCCGCTCGCCCGCATCGCCAATTGGCCGCTCGCGTGGAAGGTTCCGCTTCTCGCCGCCGGCCTGATGATCGGCGTCGCCGTCGTCATTTCCCAAGTCGTGCTCAGTCGGTTGACGTCGGATCAGGAGAGCAATCTTCGCCTGTTGACGAGCGCCTATCTCGATGGGTTGTCGGCCGCCGTGCTCCCATCGGCGCAGCGCGCCGACGTGTGGGAAGCCTTCGACGCGCTCGACCGCGCGCGCAGCCACTACACCGGCGTCAATGTCCGCTTCGCGATCGTCGAACTTCCGAACGGCAAGGTCCTTGCGGCCTCGGACCCCCCGAAATTCCCGGTGCAGAGCGTCATCCTCCCTGAAGTCGACAAGCGCTTCCCGGCGCAGGACGGCCTCGATATCGACTACGGCTCCGGCCGGGCCTGGCTCGTGCGAACGCTTCGAGAAGGGGGCTTTTCCATCGGCCGCATTCTCACGGAAATCGACATTTCCGAGCTGCTGCGCGTGCGACATCAGGTGTTGCTGACCCTGGTCGCGCTGAACGCGGGCCTCGCGCTCGGATTCGCCGCCGTCGGCTCCTTCGCGCTCAAGCGCATGCTGGAGCCTCTGACCGTATTCAGCGGTTACATGGAGCGCGTTCGGGCCGGGCGCGCCGACCCGATTCCCGAGTCGAAGCGGTGCCGGATTTCCCGCGAGTTCGATCTGTTATTCGACCGGTTCAACGCCATGGCGCGCGCGCTGAACGAGCGCGAAGATCTGGCCTCGCGCCTCGCTGAGCAGGAGAAATACGCTGTGCTTGGCCGGCTCGCCTCCGGCATGGCGCACGAAGTCAACAATCCCTTGGGTGGCCTTTTCAATGCGCTCGACACGCTGCGCCGTCATGGCGACGACGCCAACGCGCGCGAAGCGACGCTCAATCTTCTCCATCGCGGCCTCACGCACATCCGCAACATCGTCGGCTCAAACCTCGTAAACTACCGGCGCGTGGCGGCCCGCCATTCGGCGAGAGCGGTCGATGTCGACGACCTGCGACTGCTCATCGAGCTCGAGGCCGCACGAAAGAGCATCCGGCTCGCCTGGTTCAACGACATACGCGGATCGCTCCCGGTGGCCGGGGAAAGCGTGAGGCAGGCCACCCTTAATCTCCTGATCAACGCTTGCGCCGCCACGCCAACGGGCGGCGTGGTGCAACTGCGAGCGCACGCCAACGACAGCGCGCTGACAATCCAAGTCGGCGACCAAGGACCGGGACTGCCCGCCGATCGCGCCGAGTACCTCCTCGGGCGCTGCGACGAGGCGCCTGCTGTCGGGCGCGGCCTCGGGCTGTGGATCGTGCGCCGGCTCGTCGCCGACGAACACGGCGAAATAACGCTTGTGGAAGAGGACGGCCTGACGACCGTCATCCGCGTCGTTTGGCCCTTCCGACGGGACGTCTCGCCGCAAGGAAAAGTCGAGGACCCACTCAGCGTGGAGGCCATTCATGCCGGATGAGATGGGCTGCATCGCGGTCGTCGACGACGACCCGATCATGGGCGAATCGCTTCAGCGCGCTCTCGAACTCGAAGGCTGGCGGGCCGTGTGGTGGCGCACCGGCAAGCAGGCGGTGGACGGGATGTGTGCGCTTTGTCCGGACCTGGTGCTCTGCGACATTCGCTTGCCGGACATGAGCGGCGAGGAGGTGTTTCGCGCCGCGAACGCACGCGCGCTCGCCGCGCCGTTCATCTTCATGACCGCGTATGGCCAGATCGATCAGGCGGTCGCCCTTGTCCGCGCCGGGGCGCACGACTACCTGACCAAGCCTTTCGAACTCGCCAGCCTCTTCCCGAGGGCGCGTGAAATCTGTTCGCTGCGCGCGCGCGACGGCGCGCAGGGCGCGCAGGGCGCGCTCGGCGTCTCGCCGTCAATGCGCGGGATCGAGGCGTTGCTGCGAAGGCTCGCCCCTCGATCGCTGCCCATTCTCTTCACCGGAGAGACGGGCGCCGGCAAGGAAGTTTGCGCACGGTTCCTGCACCAGGCCTCGCCCGCCGCCGGGGAGCCGTTCATGGCGGTCAATTGCGCCGCGATTCCCGCCGAGCTTCTCGAAAGCGAGGTGTTCGGCCACGAACGCGGCGCCTTTTCGGGCGCCCACCAGCGCCATCTCGGCTATGCCGAACGTTCCCGCGGCGGCGTTCTGTTTCTCGACGAGATCGCGTCGATGCCGCTCGCGCTGCAATCGAAGATGCTGCGCGTGCTGGAGGAGCGCTCGTTTCATCGCGTCGGCGGGGAGGCCCCCGTTTCCTTGAAGGCGCGCATCGTCTGTGCGACGAGCGAGAATCTCTCGGAACAGGCGCGTCACGGGGCGTTCCGCCAGGACCTGCTGTACCGGATCAACGCCGTGACGGTGGAGGTGCCGCCACTCCGCGAGCGTCCGGACGACATCCCCTGGCTTCTCGCTCGATATTTCGCGCTCTTCGCCGAGCAAGCGGAAATTTCACTGCGCGGAATCAGTTCGCTGGCCGAGGAGGCCGCCCTGACCTACCCCTGGCGCGGCAACGTCCGCGAATTGCGCAACCGGGTCGAGCGGGCGATGAATCTCGCGACGGGCCCGTGGCTGATGCCGGCCGACCTCTTTCCCGAGCTGCAGCAAACCCCGATCGACGAGGCCGACCCGATCCTTCCGCTCTCCGCGGTGCGCGACGCCGCCGAGAAGCGGCAAATCGAGCGCGTGCTTCGCGAGACCGGCGGGCAGATCATCGACGCGGCCAAGCGGCTCGGCGTTTCGCGCACCACGCTGTGGGAGAAGATGCGCCGCTACGGGATCGAGGCCGAACACGCAGGCGAATGAATCGGCGCCCTTCAAGGCGTCGACTTGGACGTCGCGCGTCGCGCAGGCGGCGCTCCGCGACACGTTCGGATCGGCGAACCTCATTCCAAGCGCATGTTCGGATTCCCGGACGGCAAATTCAGACTGAGGGGAGTCTCGTACTGTTTTAGCTAGGTTATTTGCTGGACCGCCGTGCGGCGCCGCTCTTGCGATCGTTTTCGCATTGTTCAACGGAGCAATGGGGAAACGCATGAACAGGTGCAATCGCAAAGTCGATATCGGCCGTCGCTGGTTCCTTTCCGGCGCCGGGGTCGCCGCCGCGGGCGCCGCCGCCGCGACCGTCGTTCCGCAACGGGCCGAGGCGAGCCCGCAACTCGCGCGGCTTCGCTATCCCTCGAACCGCCTCGCCAACACCAGTGACCTCAAGCCCAACTCACCCCTACAGGTCTCCTATCCCGACGCCGACGCGCCCGGCGTCCTATTGAAGCTGGGCGCCAAGGTCCCCGGCGGGGTCGGCCCCGACGGCGACATCGTCGGTTTCACGACCATCTGCCCGCACAAGGGTTTTCCGCTCGCCTACAACCCCGCCGACAAGACGCTGAACTGCCCTGGGCATTACTCGCGCTTCGATTGCGAAAACGGCGGCCAGGAAATCTGGGGACAGGCGACAGCAAACCTTCCTCAATACCTGCTGCGGGTCGACGCCAAGGGCGACATCTACGCCGAAGGCGTCGATGAGCTTCTTTACGGCCGACTGTCGAACGTCCTGGAGGGCTGAACGATGACATTCAAGCGCAATATCGATCGATTGCCGATCATCCCCGCGGACGCCAAGGAACACAACGTCACCTGCCAGTTCTGCATCGTCGGCTGCGGCTACAAGGCCTACACCTGGGACATCAACGATCAGGGCGGCACTGCCCCGAACGCCAACAAGTTCGGCGTGGACCTTTCCAAGCAGCAAGATGCAATGACGGAAAATTGGTATGCGCCGTCGATGTACAACATCGTCAAGCAGGACGGAAAGGACGTTCACCTCGTCATCAAGCCCGACCCGACTTGCGTCGTGAACTCGGGGCTCGCCTCGATCCGCGGCGCGCGCATGGCCGAGGAATCCTTTTCGGAAGCCCGCTCGACCCAGCAGCAACGCCTGACCGAACCGATGGTGTGGCGCTACGGCCAGATGCAGCCGACGAGCTGGGATGACGCCCTCGACCTTGTGGCGCGCGTCACTGCGGCGGTGATCGATACGCAAGGCGAGGACGGCCTGTTCGTCTCGATGTTCGACCATGGCGGCGCCGGCGGCGGCTACGAGAACACCTGGGGCACCGGCAAGCTCTATTTCGGCGCGATGAAGATCAAGAACGTTCGCATTCACAATCGCCCGGCCTACAATTCCGAGGTGCACGCGACGCGCGACATGGGGGTCGGCGAACTCAACAATTGCTATGAGGACGCCGAACTCGCCGACACGATCGTCGCGGTCGGCACCAACGCCCTGGAGACCCAGACCAACTATTTCCTCAACCACTGGGTGCCGAACTTGCGTGGCGCGTCGATGGACAAGAAGAACGCGCAAATGTCGGGCGAGGCGCACCCGCCGGCGCGCATCGTCTTCGTCGACCCGCGGCGCACGGTGACCGTCAACGCCTGCGAGATCGAAGCGGGCAAGGATCGGGTGTTGCACCTCGCAATCAACTCGGGGACCGACCTCACGCTGTTCAATGCGTGGCTCACCTACATCGCTGACAAGGGTTGGATCGACAAAGATTTCATCGCCGCCTCGACCAAGGATTTCGACAAGGCCCTGGCGGCCAACAAGACCAGCCTGGAGGAGGCCGCAAAGATCACCGGCCTCAGCGTCGACGACATCCGCAAGGCGGCCGAGTGGATCGCGCAGCCGAAGGACGGCGGCGCGCGCCGCCGCACGATGTTCGCCTACGAGAAGGGTCTGATCTGGGGCAATGACAACTACCGCACCAATGCGGCGCTAGTGAACGTCGCGCTCGCCACCGGCAACGTCGGGCATCCCGGCGGCGGCTGCGTGCGCATGGGCGGCCACCAGGAGGGCTACGTGCGCCCGGACTATCCCGGAGGACGACCGGCGCCTTACATCGACAAGCTTCTCATCAGCGGCAAGGGCGGCGTCCACCACATCTGGGCCTGCGACCACTACAAGACCACCCTGAACGCCGACAAGTTCAAGCAGGTCTACAAGAAGCGCACCGACCTGGTGAAGGACGCCATGTCTGCGGTTCCCTATGGCGACCAAAAAGCCATGGTCGCCGCAATCCTTGCGGCAATTGGAAGGGGCGGTCTCTTCGCGGTCGACGTGGACATCGTGCCGACCAAGATCGGCCAAGCCTGCCATGTTTGGCTGCCCGCGGCGACGGCCGGCGAGATGAATCTCACTTCGATGAACGGCGAACGCCGACTGCGCCTGACCGAGCGCTACATGGACCCTCCCGGCCAGGCCATGCCGGACTGCCTGATCGCGGCGCGTCTCGCCAACAACCTTGAGCGGGTATTCGGCGAATTGGGCAAGCACGCGGTCGCCGACAAGTTCAAGGGCTTCGACTGGAAGAGCGAGGAAGACGCCTTCATGGACGGCTATCACGCCAACGCCAAGGGCGGCGAGTTCGTCACCTATGAACGACTGCGCACCATGGGAACGAACGGCGTCCAGGAGCCGGCGACCGGTTTCGAGAACGGCCAGCTCGTCGGAACGAAGCGTCTCTTCACCGACGGCAAATTCGGCACGAAGGATGGCAAAGCGACGTTCATGGCGACGCAGTGGCGGGGGTTCGAGGCGCCGGGCAAAGAGGAGGAATCGAAGAAATTCACGTTCCTTATCAATAACGGCCGCGCCAACCAAGTCTGGCAAAGCGCCTATCTCGACCAGCAAGAAGACCTCGTCACGGACCGCTGGCCCTATCCCTTCATCCAGATGAATCCGGACGACATGAAGGAGATCGGCCTTTCCGCGGGCGACCTCGTGGAAGTCTATAACGACAATGGCGCCACCCAGGCGATGGCGTATCCGACGCCGACCGCCAGGCGCAAGCAGACCTTCATGCTCTTCGCCTATCCGATGGGCGTGCAGGGAAACGTCGTCTCGCCTGGAGTCAACGAGCTGATCATCCCCAACTACAAACAGACTTGGGGCAACATCCGCAAGATCGCGTCCGCGCCCGGCGCCGCGCGCGGCACGACCTTCAAGTCCTGGGAATACAGCGTCTGACGACGCAGTGCGTTTGACGATATCGGCTCGGGCGATTCGTCGCCCGAGCCCTTGATCAAGGCTTCGCCGACAAAGGCGCCTTTCCAACTCTTGTGACGCGACGTGGGCACTCAAGCGAGAGCGAGCATGGCGGTTCAACTTCCCATCGAAACGCGCGGCGGCGCGCCGCTCGTCGACCCGTTCGGGCGGGCGATCACCTACGTCCGCGTATCGGTCACCGACCGTTGCGACTTCCGCTGCGTCTATTGCATGGCGGAGGAGATGGCGTTTCTGCCGAGGCGCGAATTGCTGACGCTCGAAGAGCTGGACCGGCTCTGCTCAGCGTTCGTCGCGATGGGAACGCGCAAGATCCGCATCACCGGCGGGGAGCCGCTGGTGCGCCGCGACATCACGACCCTGTTCCGCTCGCTCTCGCGCCATCTCGACGCAGGAGCGCTCGACGAGATCACGCTGACTACGAACGGCTCGCAACTCGCCCGCTTCGCCGACGAACTCGCGCGTTGCGGCGTGCGCCGAATCAACGTCTCGCTCGACACTCTCGATCCCGCGCGGTTCAAGGCGATCACACGGCGCGGCGACCTCGACCGCGTGCTCGCCGGGATCGACGCCGCGCAACGCGCCGGCCTCGCGGTGAAGATCAACGTCGTCGCGCTCAAGGGGGTCAACGAGGACGAATTCGAGCCGATGGTCCAGTGGGCCCATGCGCGAGGCATGGGAATCACCTTCATCGAGGTGATGCCGCTCGGCGAGATCGAGCCGGCGCGCTTCGACCAGCACCTTCCGCTGACACGAGTGCGCGCGCAATTGGCGCAGCATTTCAGCTTGCAGGAAACCGATTACCGCACCGGCGGACCCGCGCATTACGTGCGGACGCACGAAACCGGCGGCCTCATTGGTTTCATCACGCCGCTCACCCACAATTTTTGTGAGAGCTGCAACCGCGTGAGGGTGACCTGCGCGGGCACGCTTTACATGTGCCTCGGACACGACGACGCGGCCGATCTGCGCACGCCGCTGCGCGCCTCCGAGGGCAACGAACTTCTCAACGCCGCGATCCGAGAAGCCATCGTCCGCAAGCCCAAAGGGCATGACTTCGTCATCGACAGGGCGAGCCGACCTCCCGCGGTGGCGCGCCACATGAGCGTGACCGGCGGCTAGCGGACCGCGCGGCGAGGGGCTAACGCGAGAGAGTTGGGTTGAGCCCGCTCCGACACACGACGACACTCTCTGCGCCTCACGGTCATGGCAGCGCAGTTGTCGGCGGCGATGGCCGCAAAACATCTTACGACCCCAAGCGAGACGCCTTTCGCGTCATCCGCGGGTCCCGATGCGCGGGACCCCTCTGGTCGCCTCGGGTAATGCAAGCCCAACTGACGAACGTCCGCTTTTGCCCGGCGAAGCCAAAGAGCGCGCTGTCGACGGATGTCCGCCTAGGGCGCGTCTGGCGCGATGACGTCATCGGCCCTCGAAGTGGCAACAACCGCCTTCCACCGATGGTCGCCGAAGGCGCCTCGCCGGCATGGCGTCTGCTTTCGAGAACCGCCGCATTGTCCGGGACCGGTCGTAATGGGCGCGAAACGGAAATTCACCAGCGGCCGGAGTTGGCGCATCCGGGTCGTCGGCTCGGCTGATCCGTAGGTCCGCTCCCCATCCATGGTCGCCGAAAGCGCCTCGCCTGCAAAGCGGCTCCAAGTGCTGACCCCACTTAACCCAATGTCATCAGAGGCGTAGCGCGCCGATCGGCATTTGGACCCCATGCCGATTTACAACCTATCCTCCGGTTGAGATTTGCGAGGTCAGCCCTTTATGTTCGCCGCGCGCTTGGCTAACGATGGCGAGGCGATTTTCGCTGCGGAGCCCTGCGTGTCGTGACAGCCGAGCCCTTTTCAGCCCTCGTCGACTGGGGCACCTCGCGCATCCGTCTCTGGGTCGTCGCACGCGACGGCGCCATCCTGGGAGAGAGCCGGGGCGAGGAAGGCATGCGGCACTGCGTCGAACATGGTTTCGCGCCGACGCTCGCGAAACATCTTGCCGCCGCCGGCGGGTGCGCCGGTCTGCCAGCCATGATCTGTGGCATGGCTGGCGCGCGACGCGCCTGGCGCGAAGCGGCCTATCTCGATACGCCGGCGGCGCTCGTCCGTATTCCGCGCGAAGCGGTGCGGGTCGAGGATGCCAATGACGATGTGCGCATCCTGCCTGGCGTCGCACAGCGCGACGCTCGCGCGCCAAATGTCATGCGCGGCGAGGAAACCCAGCTTCTGGGCGCGGTCGGCGCGGCCGACGACGCCGTCGTCTGCATGCCCGGCACGCATTGCAAATGGGTCGAGGTCGAGGAACGCGCGATCCGCCGTTTCTCCACTTTCATGACCGGCGAGACGTTCGAGGCGCTGACCCGCCACTCTATCCTCGCACAGTCCGTCAAGAGCGCGTCCTTCGCGCCCGACCATCCCGCGTTCGCGCGCGCCGCCGCGCTCAGCCTTGCCGATCCGGCGACCGCTCTCGCCCGCGTTTTCGAAGTTCGCGCCGCGCAGCTGCTCGGCTTTGAGACCGCCGAAGACGGCGCGGCGCATCTTTCCGGGCTCCTGATCGGCGCCGAGGTCGGCGCGGCGCGGCGTCTGCACGCGGGCGACATGGTGACGCTGGTCGCCTCGGGGCTGATTGCGTCGCTCTACCGGGCGGCGCTCGAAGCCTCGGGCGCCGCGGTTCGGCTCATCGACGCCGAGGAGGCCGTACGGCGGGGGCTGTTCACCGCAGCCTCGGCGATTTGGGGACAGGGAGAACGCGCGTGAACGTGAAACCTCAATGGCCGGCGCTGCGCCGCGGCCTCGTTGCGATCCTGCGCGGGATTCGGCCGCACGAGGCTCTCGGCGCGATCGAGGCGCTCGTCGCCGAGGGGTTCGAGGCCGCGGAGATCCCGCTCAACTCGCCTGATCCTTTCGAATCGATCAGCCGCGCCGCACGCGCGTTCGGCGAGCGCTGCCTGATCGGCGCTGGCACGGTGCTGACGCCCGACGACGTCGATCGCCTCGCCGAGTGCGGCGGGCGGCTTATCGTCAGCCCCAACTTCAATTCTCAGGTGATCGCGCAGGCCGAGGCGTTTGGCCTCGTCTCAATGCCTGGCGTCTTCACCGCGAGCGAGGCGCTGCTGGCGCTGCGCGCCGGCGCTAGCGCGCTGAAATTCTTCCCCGCCTCCGTGCTCGGCCCCTCCGGCATCGCCGCCATTCGCGCCATCCTACCGCCGGAGACGATCGTCGGCGCGGTCGGCGGCGTCTCCGAGACGTCCTTCGCCGCCTACGCCAAGGTCGGGGTCAAGGTCTTCGGCCTTGGGACGAGCCTCTACAAGCCTGGCGACACGGCCGACGACGTGCGCGCCAAGGCGCGCGCCGCCGTCGCAGCCTACGACGCTGCATTTCTAACGTAAGCTTGCCACCCGGCATTGCCATTACGCGCGCAGAAAACCCACTTAGCCGGCCTGCCTGTGTTTCAGCACCGGAGTGGGACCCCACCCCGAAGGGGGCGCAATACACTGAATTCAAAGACGAATATGCTTCGATGGCGGAGTCCCGATCGGCGCCGATTGGGACCCCGCTGGCGCTCGCATTTTCGATGTCACATCAAAGCGCTAGGTCCAATTCCGCAGAGGGTTCCATTCCGGCGCTGAACCACACTCAAATACCCATAGGGCGCCGCAGCTGGCCCGCGGGTTCGTTCCTCGGGGACTTTCCGACGCCTGACGGCGTCCGAAACTCTTCACGAAAGCAGAATGTCCGCTTCCGGGTGATATCTGGCGAAAGCGGACGGCCATGCTACGACGAAAGGGGCTTTCTGCGAACGTCGAAAAATCCGCATTGAAAAATCCGCATTGAGCTTGGCTTGACGTATCGAATGTGAAGCGGCTCCACATGTTAACCCCGCCGGGCCCAACTTCGTCGAAGGGTCAGCGCGCCGATCGGCGCTCGGGCCCCACGCCGATTTACACCCCGGCTCGTCCCTCGACGCATTCGCCCGAAACGAGTGCGCAAATTACCTCAAGAACTCAAGATACGTTTCCGTCTAAACGAGCCGTGCTCTAGCCGGCGCGCCAGACCTCGGCGCCGAGGTCGAGCTCGAAGTCATAGTCGACCCAGACGCCCCGGCCGACATCGTGCCAGATTGGCGCGATGCCAAGCTCGTCCATGAATGGCTGGCTGGCGAACGAATTGATCCGCAGCTGGTAGCTGTCGTCGGTCAGCCCGGCGCCGCGCAATGTCGTCACTCGCGCCTCGGCCTCGATGATACCCTGGTAGCAAGCGGTCATTGGATTGGCGGCGTCGGGAAACTGTTTGAGAAATGCCATTGTCATTGCGCCGCTGCCGAGCGCCTTCTGCAGCTTACCGGCGATACTCGCGAACCCGTCGCCGAGCCGCGCCAGCGCCTGTTCCGCGAGCGCTTCGAGCGTCCCAAGCACGCCGGCGCCGTGGCCCCCCTCCTGGGGCGGCGTGGGCCGCACCTCGATCATCCGCGCCCAACGCGTCTCGCTGGCGGCGGCAAACGGGCTCAGCACGAAGCCGTCGACATGGAAGGTGCGGGCCGCGGCGCGGTCCGGCGCGACGGGGCTGATGTCGAACCTTCCGAGTTGCTTCGGGAAGCCCCAGACCTCGCGCCCGCTCGCCATCGCCGGGCCGTTATCGACGAACAGATAGACCGGGATCCAGCGTAGCGCGAGGGGTCCGTCGGCGACGCGGTGCGCCATCACCCAGACCGTCACGTCGATCTCGCTGCTATAGCCATGGTCTTTTTCGACGCTGTCGACTGCGTAGAGCTTGCTGATCTCGGCAAAGCTCAGGAACACCTTGTCGCCTATCGCTTCGTAACGCACCGCGCCACCCGACGGCGTCGCGAAGGTCTTATCGAGCAGCGCCTGCACCTTGGCGTGGTCGGCGGGTACACAGAAACTGTGCAGGATGACGCCGAACAATTGCACCGGGCCGAGCGCGTCGATGCGGTTGCCGGTGATGACGAGCGGCGGCAATGGCGCCATATCAGCTATCCTTCGATAGAGCGGAGGGCGAGATCGGCAGCGGCGGGACACCGTTGGCGCCGCACGCCAGCGCTAACTCGGCGGCGCGCGCGGCATGGTTGGCGCGGACGTTCCCGGCAAGTCCCGGCAGGCTCGCGAGAGCGGCGTGCAGGCGGGCGGCATCGTATTTCATCTGCAGCTTGCCGGCGATCGCGAGGGCGCGGCGCCAGACCCGTTCGGCGCGGCGCGGCTTGCCCTTGAGGCACGCTAGCTGGCCTTCGTGCAGCGCCGCCAGCGGCCGGCCGATCGGGAAGACGCGCGCGAACTGGCGCATGCGCATTTGTGCTTGTTGCGCGTGCGTGCGGCGGACGCCGCCAGCGCCCGGTCCAAACTGCGCCAGCAACGCGTTCGTGATTTCGGCCAAGGCGCCATAGGCGTCGGTCGAGCCGAATTGCAGCGGCGTCGCCTGCGCGCGCGCCAGCAACTCCCCGGCGCGCGGCTCGATCTCGTCGATCCGGCCCTGGCGGAGCATCGCGAGCGCGCCCATGGTCTCGGCGATAAGCACCGCCTGCACCTCACGGATTCGTCCGAGTATGACGCTGCTCTTGCCGAAATGCGCCTCGGCGGCGATCGGGTCGCCGGCATAAAGCGCCAGCCGCCCGAATGACAACTCGGCCCATTCGATGAACTGATCGTCCGACGCCGCAACGCCGAGCGCTGCGACTTCGGCATAGATGCGGCGCATCGCATCAAAGTCGCCGCGGAACTGGTGCATGAATCCGACAGCGGTCAGCATCAGCCCGTGGTTGCGTTCGCTGCGGTAGCGCGCACTGAGTTCCAGCGCCTCATCGAACAGCGGCGGCACTTCGGCCCAGCGGCCGAGCGACACCGCGAGGAACACCTTGGAGAAGAGCGTGCGGTGGACACCCGACAGGTCGTTCTTACGCACACAATCGGCCATCGCGCGGTCGCCTAGGAAGCGCGCGACGCGGTCGAGCCGCAGCAATCCGGCGACATAGCTGATCAGCGCATAGGGTCGCGCCGCGATCGACAGATCGCCGCAGCGTTCGGCAGCGCGCGCCGCGAACAGACTGCACGCCACTGCCGGCAGCGTGCCTTCGAGATTGAACAGGCAGTCCGACAGCCGAGACGCGGCGAGACTGCGCAGGCGATTGCGCGCTCGCGAGCGCGCCGATCTCCGCTCGCGCGCGAAGAACGACGGTGCGATGATGGTGAAGGTCAGCAGGATCGTTTCACGCAGCGCCATCCCGCTCCAGCCGAGCCGGTCCTTGGGTGCGCCAGGCCACAGCCCCGTCAAGCTGGCGATCGCGGGCGCGACCGCCTTGTGATGATCGGCCAGAACGTGATGAGCGTTGCAGACATCAAGATGTAGCTGCGCCCGTCGCAGCGGACTCACCATCGCCATGGCCTTGGGATCGCTCACTGCGATCGCCAGCGCCGATTCGAAGAAATGCAACGAGTCCGCGTAGGCGCCGGCGCGGTTGGCCTCGTTGCCCGCGCGGCGCAGCGGCTTGAGCGCGCGCGCCGGCACGCCGGCCTCGATCCAGTGGTGCGCAATCTGCGCGCTGGCGGAGCGCGCGACCACGGACGGCAGGCTCTCAAGATATTCGACCGCCTTCCGATGCAAATCCGTGCGCATCGAGTCAGGCAGCGAGCCGTAGACCGCGTCCCGCACCAGCGCCAGAGCGAACCGCCAGCGCGAGCCCTCCGGCGCCAGCAGCCCGTCGCTAACCAGCGCCGCGAGCGTGGCGTCGAGCGCCGCCTCGGACACGGGCACGTCGAGCGCCAGCAGGTTCTCGCGGCTGAACCGGCCGCCGATCACGCTCGCGGCCTTGAGCACGCCCAGCCGCGCCAGTGGCTGCGTTTCGAGGCGCGCGAGCGCGGCATCCTCGATCGTCTGCGGCAGGTCGAGCGCGCGCAGCCGCGCCTCGGCGTCGCGCCACGCGCCCGGAGACACCAGTCCGGCGCGGACCACTTCGGGCGGCAGCGCGCGCAACAGTTCGCGGCTGAATAGCGGGTTGCCGCGCGCGCGCTCATGCAGCCAATCGATAAGCGGGTGCAGCGGATCGACCGTTCCGAGCATGCCCGCGGCGAGTTCGGCGGCGCCCTCCCGGCCGAGCGGCGCCAGCGTGTGCCGCGCGAGCGCTTCATTGCCCAGGGCGGCGCCGAGCGTCGTCGCCGCCAGTCCAAGCGGCGCGCGGCCGACGATCAGAATGCGCACCTGCGGGTGCAGGCCGATCAGGTCGGCGGCAAGCAGCGCCGATGGCTCGTCGAGCCATTGCGCGTCGTCGATGACCACCAGCCGCCTGGAGTCGCCGAGCAGCTTTGCAAGCACCATCCCGTGCAAGCGACGCGCCAGCCGCGGCCGTCCCTCGGGGTCGCTGATTGCGTCGGCATCCGCGTCCCTGAGCTCGCGGCCGAACAGCGGATTGGTCAGCGGCGCCAGCGCTGGATTCTCGCCGACCGCAGCGACGAGCTCGGCTTGCGCCTCGGCCAGCCGCAGGTTCCGTGTCCGCGCCAGGTCGCGCAGCAAAGCCGCCGCCGGATCGCGCCACGCGAACAACGAGGTGCGACTGGCGAGCGGCCCGGCGCGGCAGACCAGCAGCATCTGGCCGCGGGCGACCGCGACCTCCGCCGCGTACGCCGCCAGCCGTGATTTGCCAATGCCAACCTCGCCATCGAGCAGCAGCAGCCGGCGGTCGCCCTCGCCGGCGACGAACGCCTCGACCAGCGCGAGGTCGTCGCGTCGTCCGGCGATCGGCGTCGCGTCGGACAGCGTCGCCGGTTCGTTGCGCCGACGGGCGTCGCCGACGCCAAAGATCGTCACCTTGTTGCCCAGGCCCTTGAGCGCACGAGCTTCGGGCGCCAGGAAGGCGAACGCATCGGCGGCCAGCGCGCGGGTCGCGTCGTCGCTCAGTATTTCATTACGGCAGGCCTGCATGAAGCGTGCCGCAAGATTGGCGGCCCCGCCATAGATCGTGTGGTGGACATTGGCGTGCGCGCCGCCGATCCCGGCGCGGACCTTGCCGGTTGAAACGCCGATCGCGACATCGATCCCGAATTCGCGCAACTCGGTGCGCAGGTCGACCGCGGCGCCCAGCGCGCGCAGCGCCGCATCGGCAGTGGGGGCGGGCGGCAACCCGAATGCGACGACCGCCGCCATGCCCTTTTCATCGGCATGGACCTTGTCGAGTTGACCGCCATGCGCGGTGATTGCCGCCCGCACCAGCGCAACGCGGACGTGGACCTGCTCGGGCGTCGCCAGCGCCATTTCGTCAATATGGAAGAGTCGAACGAACAGGATCGTCGCCGAGCGCAGTTCGGCCGCCCAAGCGGCGGCCGCGTTATCGGCGACGGTTGCCGCAGCCCGCGCCGGCGCATCGGCTTTCGGCGCTTCGGCGACGCCGCTGCGCGGCCGCAGCAAGCCCCAGCATCCGGCGCCGCGACGACCCTCGAACTCGGGTTCGAACAGCGGCCATGCGCGCTCGTGCACCACTGCGCCGCCGATGGCGGCCAAGGCCGTGACCTGTGCGGCGTCGAGCAGCGCTGGCCCCCAGGTCAGCGCATCCAATTCGGCCTGGTGGCCGCCGATCTGCATGAACGTCAGCGGACCGGCGCCGATCCCAACGCGCACCGACAGCAGCGCATCACCGGCGCTCGCTGCAACGCCGGTATCTGCGCCCTGGACGTGCGCGATCATCGCCAGCGCGGCATGGCCGGCGAGGCGGGCGCAGGCAGCCTCGGAGCGGTCGCCGTCGACGACCCACACCGCCTGTACCGAGTCGCCGACGACGTCGACCACCGCGCCATGGCGCGCATCGACGATGTCGGCGAAACTGCCGAGCAGGCGATCCATCATCACCGCCAGCCGGTCGGCGGCGCGGGGCCCATTCTGCGCCTCAAGCGCGGCGGTCAGCGCGGTGAAGCCCGAGACGTCGACGACCAGCGCCACCGCTTGCGCCAGCGTCGAAGCGACCTTAGCCATGGCGACGTCCGCGCCGGGCAAGGCGCGCTTTTCGTCGCTCATTGCGTTGGTCGCCATCGGCGCGGGTCAGTCGGCGAGCGGCGACAGCGTGCCGGCGATCGCCTGCGCGCAACGCGCTCCGCTCCTGGCGGCGCCCTCGGCGCAGCCCGAGTTGAGGCCGTTCAAAGTCCAGTCGCCGGCGAGGAAGAGGTTGTCGAACCCCGACTGATTGGCGTCCATGCGAGTGTAGACGCTGTTTTTGGGCGACTGCACATAGAGGTCTGACGGGTTGCAATTGGCGCGAATGTACTGCCGCGTCAGCACGTCGCCCGGCGCGCCGGGTTCGGGATCGAAGATCAGCTTGGGATCGAGCGCATAGGGGCTGGTCGGCGAAGTCGCGCGCGACCAGTAGATTTGGCTGTTGGCGCGCAGCCAGGAGACGGCTTCGTCATACGCCTTGCGGTCGGCAGGACCGCCGTTCTCGGGACCGGGCAGCTGACCACAGAAATAGGCGATGGCGAGCGGCCGCGTGGCGCCGTTCCAGGTTTCGCGCGACAACAGATGCGACATGTCGGACCAGGCGCTGTACGGCTGGTCCGCGCCCGCAAGTGTGCGTTCCGAGCCCTTGCAGCCGAGGTCGTCCATCGTCCGGGTCAGCCACAGTTGCATCGCGCAGGTGCGCGTGAGCGTCAGCGCGTTGAACATCGGCCCCCAATTCGATTGCGGCAGCCGTGCGGGGAAGCTGGCGCACACCTGCTTTAGGCCGCCGACCGAGATGCCGATGACGACCTTGTCGAAATCGGCGCCGAAGCGCAGCTGCCGCGTGACATCGCCAGGACCGGGCGCATCATTGTTGTCGGCTTCGAAGTCGCGGGCCGCCGCCCGCAACGTCTCGCCGTCAGCGATCTGGTCCCATAGCGGCTCGGCCGGCCAGCCTTCGAGTGGCGCGTCGGCGGGCCAACCCGGCGCCGGCACTTCGATCAGCGGCTGATAGCCCTGCTCGGGATGCTTGAGCTGCGCCTGCTGGACATAGTCGATCGAGGCGATCCGGGTGATCGCTGGGTCGGGATTGAGCGCGGTGACGCGGCTCAGGAACTGAAACTTTACGCCGCGCTTCAGCAGCGCGAGGTAGAGCGGCGCGATGACCACGTCGCCCATCGCGCCGCGCATCTTCCAGAAAAAATGCCCCTTATAGCCGAGCACCAGTAGATTGAACGAGCGCAGCGCGGTGCCGGCGGCGAAGCTGCGCATGCTGGTGTTGCCGCCGTCGCCATAGCCAAAGACATAGTCGTAGGCCGAGGTAATCGGCGTCCAATTGATCAGTTCGGTGGCGCGCTTGGTCGGATCGCCCCATTCGGGAAAATTCTTCGCGACCGCGACAGCGTTGGCGAACAGCCACTCGCTGAACTCGTAGATGTCGATCGAATCGTAGCCCTTCTCCAGGACATTGTCGGCAGCGACGCCGTGGATGATCGTCTGCACCAGATACGCCGACAGCAGGAAGCGCTCGACGGGGATCAACGCGTTGGTTTCGGTCTTCATGTCGCGGATCGACCGCGCGTGCTCCTCGATCATTCGAATCATCTGGTGCAGCACGAAATCCGCGGTCAGATCCTCGAGCTTGCCCTCGACCATGTGGCCGACGCCGGCGACGAAGCCCTTGAATAGGGCGATGGCGTCGTGCAGCAGCGACGCCGGCAGCCAGGAATGCGTCGCCACCGCGCCCGCTTGGTTCGGATCGACGGCGCGGCGCTCGATCGGCGCTCCGGGCGCCTTGCGATCATTCGATCCCGGCGAGAAATGGATGAGCAGCGCCACCAGCCCCTGAATCATGTCCGCCAGCGACGCGGTCTTGAGATCGTCGCCCGGAACCTCATCGTTGGGCGGCATGTCGATGTACCACATCAGATTGGGATTTTCGGGGTCGGAGCGATCGACCAACGTGACATTGTCCTCGGGTGTGAACGCGTCCCAGACGTCCTGGTTGGGGTGGCCGTCGGGCCGGTCGACGACCCGGTAGGCGCGGCGCAGCAGGTCGAACGCCTGATAGTAGAAGCCGCCGAAGATATGCAGGCCATGCTCGTAGATGCGGCGGCCATAGCCCTCGCGCATATCATGGCCGCTGGCGCACTTGCCGCCGAGCCGCCAGCCCTGCTGGTAGACGGTGATCTCGTATTTGTCGGCCCAGCCGGGCTGTTCCGTGATGTAGAATGCTGCCGACAGCGCGCCGATGCCGCCGCCGAGTACTGCAATCCGTTGCTTGGCGTTGGCCGCCACTTGCCGATCCCTCTTTGGGCAGCCGGTGACTCCGGTGCGACGGCAGTGTGGCAGAAATGACAACAGGAAGCAAAAAGTGCTCTGTCCTACCGCGTCTTATTGTCGCGGCGTGACGAGATCGCGATCGGCGCGAGCAGGCGCCCAACTATCGGTGTCCTGCCGGTGAATCGCTGACTTGGCGCTACGCGACAGTCGAGAACGGGATGAGCCTGCACTGTTACTGGACGACGAAGGGCGCGCGCTGCTCGCTCAAGTCCCAATGCACGACCGAAGAGCAGCGTCGCATCAAGCGCTGGGAGCACGAGGCCGTCCTTGACGCGATGCAGGAGCGGCCAGCGAATCGGGCGCGGGCGTCGTTGATCCGCATCATTCGTCATGGCGGCCGTGATCACTTCGGAATTGACCCCGATCGCTGTCTTGGGTCGTATTCACGGGGGCTTTGAGCGTTTTGCAATGTTCCTTAACGGCCGGTTTCCACCCATGGTCGCCGAAAGCGCCTCACCGGCAAGGCGTCTGCTTTCGAGAACCGCCGCATTGCCCGGGACCGGCCGCAATGGGCGCCAAGCCGACCTCCGCTCCTGCCCAAAGCGGCAACGCACTTCGGTAACCTTGCCGCGCGAGCGCTGAGAAAGGACTGGCGTTCGGTTCGAAAGAGGGCGTGTGTGTGGGCGTGGGCGGTCGACGAAGCCGCCCGGCAGACCCTTCGCCCCGGCGATCGCGCCGATCCGGGGCTCGTGTCAGTAAGGGGCCCGGATTGGCTGGGCCCTTTTCGACACTGAGGGTTCAAATCATGACCACCAAGCTTACCGATGCACAGATCCTGATGTTGGCCGCCGCGACGCAGCGCGAAGATCGTATTCTGGCAATGCCGCCAAAACTGAAAGGCGGGGCGGCGCAAAAGGTCGCGGCCAAGTTGATCGCCGCTGGCCTTGTGAAAGAGATCAAGGCGAAGACGGGAGCGCCGGTATGGCGTCGCGATGCAGAGACCGAGCAATCCTACGCGCTGAAACTGACGGCCGCCGGTCTGAAGGCGAGCGCGATCGACAATGGCGTGGCCGCGAGTACGACGGCCGCAGAAATGACTCCGAAAGAAGGCGCTGAAGTCGCCGACACAACCCCGGCCGCTCTAGCTCCTCGTGAAGGAACCAAAATATCGCGGGTGGTCGGGCTGCTCCAGCGCGACAACGGCGCGACGCTGGATGAGGTCATCGCCGCGACGGGGTGGCTGCCACACACCTCCAGGGCAGCCCTGACCGGCCTTCGCAAGCGCGGCTATGCGATCGAGAGGCATCGGAGCACGGAAGGCCGTCGAGGCTACATCATTGCCGCGAGTTCGGAGGCGTGAGCGGCGTGAGACGTAAGCCGATGGGCTCCGTTTCGAAAATCGCGCCGCCACTGTCAGCGCCAGCGCAGCTTCCTGTCCGCGTCTATGATCGTAAGCAGGTTGACTCGGAACTCGAGGCTCTGGACGAACTCGGACTCGACGAGCTTCGTTTGCAGTGGCGCAATCGATGGGGCCGGCTCGCGCCGGCCCAACTTTCGCGCGGTCTGCTCTTTCGGCTGATGGCCTATCGCATCCAAACCGAAGCATTTGGCGATCTGGATCGGGCGACCGCCAAATTGCTTGATCGCTTGGCGGTAAAGGGGTCCGAAGATCGGGCGTCGGGCGCAACCGCGGCGGCGGATGAGTGCAATCCGTCCACCACATCCTTGTCCAAGACCAAGGGATCAGAATCGCCGCTGGTCTTGAAGCCCGGTGCGCTGCTGACGCGGGAGTGGCAGGGGCACATCGAACGGGTCATGGCGCTCGAGGAGGGCTTTGCATGGAACGGGAAAACCTATGCGAGTCTTTCCGCCGTGGCCTTCACCATCACCGGCGTGAAATGGAACGGCCATCGGTTCTTCTTCGGCCCGAACGGTCGCGGCGGGGGTGGCAGAAAGGCGGGTCGAATTGGACCGAGTGCCGCGGCCGATCCGTCATTGGCGCTAGAGGCGACGCCATGAAGGCGGCCATGCCAAAGACTCAGCGCTGCGCGATCTACACTCGCGTCTCGACCGATCAGGGCCTCGAGCAGGAGTTCAACTCGCTCCACGCCCAGCGCGAGGCCGCCCAAGCCTATATCAAAAGTCAGGCGCATGAAGGATGGAAGCTGATCCGCGATCATTATGACGATGGCGGATTCTCCGGCGGTTCGATGGAAAGGCCGGCGCTGCAGAAGCTGCTAATCGACATCAAAGAGCGCCGGATCGACATCGTCGTGGTCTACAAAGTCGATCGCCTGACCCGATCGCTCACCGACTTCGCCAAGCTGGTCGAGCTGTTCGACGAGCACGGCGTGTCTTTCGTGTCCGTGACCCAGTCCTTCAACACAACCACCAGCATGGGGCGATTGACCCTCAACGTGCTGCTGTCCTTCGCCCAGTTCGAGCGCGAGGTCACCGGCGAGCGCATTCGGGACAAGATCGCCGCGTCCAAGAAGAAGGGCATTTGGGTCGGGGGCGTGGCGCCGCTGGGCTATGAGGTCAGAGACAAGAAGCTCATCATCAATGAGGACGAGGCCAGAACCGTCCGAATGATTTTTGAGCGCTACCTCGCGCTGGGATCGCTACCGGCGCTGCAGCGGGAGCTTAGAGGCCAAGGGATCGTCACCCGAAAGAGGACTTTGTCATCGGGAAAAGTCATCGGCGGCGTGCAACTGACCAATGGCCCCTTGGCCTACATGCTGCGCAACCGCCTTTATCTCGGCGAGATCAACCATCGGGATAAGAGCTATCCCGGCGAGCATCAGCCGATCATCGAGCAGGCCTTGTTCGATCAAGTCCAGGCGAAGCTCGACGAGAACCTGCGCGGCCGTCGTCTCAAGAACGAACGCTCGCAGGCCCTGCTTCTGGGCAGGCTTTACGACGATCGGGGCAATCGGATGACGCCGACCTATGCGATCAAAAAGAGAGTTCGCTATCGCTACTATGTCTCCTGCGTTCTCGCTCAAGGCCGAAAGGATGAGGCGGGTTCCGTCTCCCGCGTCGCCGCCAGCGAGATCGAAACCATCGTCCTGGACGCCTTAGCGAAGCTCGCTGGAGCGGATGTGCCAGCGACAAGACGAGATCATCCGATGCCGACCGGCTTCGGTGAGAAGGCGCATCGGGAAATCGACGACGCAAATGGGCGGCATCCCGATCCCGCATCCGACCGGGAGAACGTCGAACGAACTATCGAAAGAATCGTAGTCCGCAGCCAATCGGTCGAAATCCGCTTGGTCGAGCGCGCGGATCTCTCCGTTCAGTCCAACGTCACCACGATCCCCTGGTCGCCCGCAACGTTCCGACGCAGGCGCGAGGTGATCCAACCCACGGATGTGTCCTCCGCCGCCGTCAGGCCGATTCGCACCGAGGCGAGGACGAAGCTCTTGGCCGCCATCGCCAAAGGGCGACGCTGGCTCGACGGCATCGTTTCCGGCGCCGCGTCGGATAT
Source organism: uncultured Alphaproteobacteria bacterium (assembly GCA_963842835.1). Taxonomy (GTDB): domain Bacteria; phylum Pseudomonadota; class Alphaproteobacteria; order Rhizobiales; family Beijerinckiaceae; genus Roseiarcus. The sequence goes on from CAWJIB010000009.1 coordinate 709,790, forward strand.
CGAATCGATCGCCGCACGCGAAGGGCTCTCGGAACGATCGGGGCGCATGATCCTATCTCTGGCCTTCCTCGCGCCCGACATCGTCAAGGCGGCAGTCAATGGGACGTTGCCGCGAGGCTTTGGCGTCTCGCGCCTGACCGACCTTCCCGCCAGCTGGAACGAGCAGCGCCAGAGGCTCGGGCTCGCAATTTCGTTCTGAAATCGACGCCGCCCTGCCCCGACGGTCCCTCAGATCGAACCCACGCCAAGTCATGATTCGCTGTCGCGCGGCGTTTAGCGATCGAGCTGAATGTTCGGCGTAAGCGCCGCTGCGCTGGCCCGGATCGCAACCATAGCGTCTGCGTGCGGCGAACTGGCCCTTCAGACCGCCTTCCGAACCGGTCTCCGTTGGGGCCGCGAACCGGTCTCCGTCAGAAACAATGCATCTGGCGACGGAAAAGGAAATTTGGCGACGGAGACTGGCGGCCGTTTTGGCGGCCCAGAGCCCTTTTGGAGACACGTTATCCGCAGAAATTGCGATCCGCAGCCGCTAAGCGACGGAAATCACCAACTCTTTGGCGTGGACTGCAAAAATGCAGAAACTGGGAGGTTGGTTGGTGGAGCCAGACGGAATCGAACCGACGACCTCTTCAATGCCATTGAAGCGCTCTCCCAACTGAGCTATGGCCCCAAATTCTCCTGCTGTGTCACGCGCGTCCCATTGGGATGAAACGGCGTCGTTCCTGCGGGGCGGCTGTATAACCGCAAAAGCGCGCGCCCCACAAGACCTGATCGATCGAAATTTCTTCGCCGCGCCGAATTCGGCGGCGCGTCGCCGGCCCGATGGCGCTTACGGCTCCTCGTCCGGGGCGATATCGCCGCCGATCAAATTGGTGACGTCGTCCTCGTCTTCCTCTTCTTCCTCGAGGAAGGCGTCGTCCGGCGCGGTCTCGTCCTCGACGTCGATGTCTTCGAGGACGGGTTCGGCGGCCTTTTCCTCGCCGGCTTCGACCTCGTCGAGCGAGACGAGTTCGACGCCCGCGGGCTGCGCCAATTCCTCTTCCTCGTATTCCTCCTTGGCCGGCGCGCGCTCCGCGCGCGCCGCGGCGCCTTGGAATGTCGCGCCGCATTTCGGGCAGACGATTGGATCTTTATTCAGGTCGAAGAACTTGGCGCCACAGTTCTGGCACTGGCGCTTGGCTCCGAGCTCGGGTTTGGCCACGGCGTATATTTCCCTGGTCGTTGGGCGGGTGCGTTCGGTCGCCTCGGTTAGTCGGCGCCGTCGCCCATGTCAATGCGTTTCGCCAAGCGAGGTCGACACCGCCCGGCGAGGGTGTTAGGAGCGCGATCTTCGACGGCGCGCCATGAAGCGTCGACGCTAAATCCGTGAGCAGCGATGTCCTCCTCCTCCCCGCAAACCACGCAGCCGCTGCGCTCGGAACGAAGCGGCCCGCTCAAGGGGCGCGCGCGCCCCCCGGGAGACAAATCGATCTCGCATCGCGCCTTTATTTTCGGCTTGCTCAGCCGCGGCCTGACGCCGATCGAAGGGCTGCTGGAAGGCGACGACGTGCTGCGCACCGGCGAGGCGTGCAAGGCCCTAGGCGCCCGCATCGAACGCCAGGGCGAAGGCCGTTGGACCGTCGCGGGCCCGGGGCTCGGCTCGCTCGTCGCGCCCGGCCGCGACCTCGACTTCGGCAATGCCGGAACCGGCTCGCGCCTGATGATGGGCGTCGTCGGCGGCCATGGCGTCCTCGCGACCTTCGATGGCGATGCGTCGCTGCGCAAACGGCCGATGCGTCGCATTCTCGATCCCTTGCAACTCATGGGCGCGCAGGTCCTCGCGCAGGCCGAGGGCGGCCGATGCCCGATCACGCTTCTGGGCGCGCTGGACCCTGCGCCGATCGTCTACCGCACGCCCGTGGCTTCGGCCCAGATCAAGTCGGCTGTTCTGCTGGCGGGCCTCAACGCGCGCGGCCAGACGACCGTCATCGAATCCGAGGCCTCGCGCGACCACACGGAAAAGATGCTCGCGCATTTCGGCGCCGACGTGCGCGTCGTGGACGAAGGCCAAGGGCGGCGGATCACCCTCGTCGGGCGCCCCGAACTCACGCCCCGCGCGGTCGTCGTGCCCGCCGACCCCTCTTCGGCGGCCTTCCCCATCGTCGCCGCATTGATCACGCCGGGATCGGACGTCGTCGTCGAGGGCGTGATGATGAATCCGTTGCGCACGGGCCTTTTCAGGACGCTTATCGAAATGGGCGGCCAAATCGACGTTCTCGACCGGCGGCTGGAAGGCGGCGAGGAGGTGGCGGACCTGCGCGTGCGCGCAAGCGATCTGACGAGCGTCGAGGTTCCCAGGTCGCGCGCGCCCTCGATGATCGACGAATATCCGATCCTCGCCGTCGCGGCGGCCTTCGCCCGCGGCGCGACGCGCATGAACGGATTGCACGAGTTGCGCGTCAAGGAGAGCGACCGGCTCGCCGCGGTCGCCGCCGGCCTCTCGGCGGCAGGCGTCGAACATGAAATCGTCGACGACGATCTCATCGTCTACGGCGGCCGTCCGCCGGGCGGCGGCCTGGTCGCGACCCATCTCGACCATCGCATCGCCATGAGCTTCCTCGTCATGGGATTGGCGTCGCGCAAACCGATGGCCGTCGACGATTCCTCGATGATCGCGACCAGTTTTCCCAATTTCCGCGCGTTGATGGAACGTCTCGGCGCCCAATTCGCGTAGCGGCGCGCTTCAACTATTGCGAAGGGGCGCGGCCTTTCCGTTTGGCCGACGCTAGCCTCCAGCCATTCAATGCGCGCGCTGCACCGCGAACTCCACCGCGTCGAGCAGCGCGTGCTTCCATGGCGAGGACGGAAACAGCTCCAGCGCGTCGCGGGCCATCGCGCCGTAGTGGCGCGCGCGCTCGATGGTGTCCTCCAGCGCGCGGTGCTTCTTCATCGTCGCGAGCGCGATTTCGAGATCGCCGTCGACGATTTCGCCCCTTTCCAGCGTCCGCCGCCAGAATTCGCGGTCCTCGGTCGACCCGCGGCGAAACGACAGCACGACCGGCAGGGTGATCTTGCCTTCACGGAAATCGTCGCCGACGTTCTTGCCGAGCTTGGCCGCGGAGCCGCCATAGTCGAGCGCGTCGTCGATCAGCTGGAAGGCGACGCCGAGATTGGCGCCGTAGCCCCGGCACGCCGCGATCTCCGACTTGTCGCGCTGCGCGAGAGTCGGCCCGACCTCGCAGGCCGCGGCGAACAAAGCCGCCGTCTTGGCGCGAATGACCGCGAGATAGGCGTCCTCGGTGGTCGCGGTGTCCTTGGCTGCCGAAAGTTGCATCACCTCGCCCTCGGCGATCACCGCCGCCGCGGTGGACAGCACGTCGAGGCAAGGCAGCGAGCCGACCTCGACCATCATCTTGAAGGCCTGGCCGAGCAGGAAGTCGCCGACCAGCACGCTCGCCTCGTTGCCCCACAGCACGCGCGCGGCGGCCTTGCCGCGTCGAAGATCGCTTTCGTCGACGACGTCGTCGTGCAGCAGCGTCGCCGTATGCATGAACTCGACCGCGGCGGCGAGCTTGACATGGCCCTCGCCACGATAGCCGCACAGGCCCGCCGCTGCGAGCGTGAGGATCGGCCTCAGGCGTTTGCCGCCCGAGGAAATCAGGTGATTGGCGACTTCGGGAATCATCGTCACTTCCGATCCCGTGCGCGACAGGATCGTCTGGTTGACGAGCGCCATGTCGGCGGCCACCAGCCCGACAAGGGGCTCGATGAGCCGTTCGGGCGACTTTTCCTCGAGCGGAATGACAATTCCCACGGACGCTTCCCTTGTCAGAGCGCAGTCCGGCGACCATAAAGACGCCCGGGCGACCGGGCAAGGGCGCTAGGCGCCGCAGAGGCAGGCGCGACGGCATGAGGTCGTGAACGTGGTCGAACTCGTACGCACCAATGATCTCGTGCTGATTTCGCTCATCGAGACGCTGCTCTCGCAGGCTGGCGTGGCGTTCTTCGTCGCCGACCAACACATGAGCGCAGTGGAAGGCTCGGTCGGCTTCCTGCCGCGACGGATCATGGTCGACTCGCACGAGCGGGAGCGGGCGCGGCGGCTTATGCGCGAAGCCGGACTGTCCGGCGAATTACGCGATGAGTGAGGCCGCAGGCGAGGCGCGAACCAGCCTCGACGCGATCCTCGGCGGGCGATTGCGTCTGCGCCAGCCCATCGGCGGCCATCGCGTCGGCGCCGACGCGGTGCTGCTCGCGGCGGCGGCGGGCGCGCCGGCGCGGCGAATTGTCGACGTCGGCGCCGGGGTCGGCGCGGTCGGCCTCGCTCTCCTGCAGCGCTGGCCCGAGGCGCAAGGCGGCCTCGTCGAGATCGATCCTGAACTCGCCGCGCTCGCGCGCGAGAACGCGACGCTTAACGGCCTCAGCGCCCGCGCGCGCGTCGTGGCGGCCGACGCGCTCGACGCGCCCAGCCGGCGCGAAGCGGGCCTTGCCGACGGCGAGGCCGACCTCGTGGTGACCAATCCGCCGTTTTTCGACGCTCTGAAGGTTCGCGCCTCGCCCGATTCGGGCCGCGCGCGCGCGCATGTGGCGCCGGCGCGCCACGGCGCCGCTTCCCCCCTCGAAGCCTGGATCGTCGCCAGCCTTGCCTTGCTGGCGCCCGAAGGGCGGTTCGTCATGATCCATCGCCCCGACGCGTTGGCCGCGATCCTCGTCGCGATCGGGCGCCGGCTCGGCGCCCTCGCCCTGATGGCGGTCCATCCGCGCGCCGAGCAAAACGCGCATCGGCTGCTGGTCGCCGGCGTCAAGGGATCGAAAGCGCCGCTGCGCATCGCGCCGCCCCTCGTGCTGCACGAAGCGTCCGGCGCCTTCACTGCGCGGGCCGAGGCCATTCACCGCGGCGAGGCGACTATCGATTGGCCCAAGTGAATCAGCCCCGTAATCCGCGTTGACCCGGACGGACCGCGTCTCTAGGGTCCGCCGCGAAACCGTGAGAAGCCGAGTTCCCTGTCCCGATGTCCACCGCCAGCGCCGACGCCTCGCTCGACCCCGCGAAATCGTTCCAGGCCCTGATTCTGACCCTTCAGAGTTTTTGGGCGAAGCAGGGCTGCGTGATCTTGCAGCCTTACGACATGGAAGTCGGCGCCGGCACTTTCCATCCCGCCACGACGCTGCGCTCGCTCGGCCCGAAGCCCTGGAAGGCGGCCTATGTGCAACCCTCGCGCCGTCCCAAGGACGGGCGCTACGGCGAGAATCCCAATCGCTTGCAGCACTATTATCAGTTCCAGGTGTTCCTGAAGCCCTCGCCGGAAAACTTGCAGGAGCTCTATCTCGAATCGCTCGCCGCAATCGGCGTCGACATGGCGCTGCACGACGTGCGCTTCGTTGAGGACGATTGGGAGAGTCCGACTCTGGGCGCCTGGGGCCTCGGCTGGGAATGCTGGTGCGACGGCATGGAGGTCACGCAATTCACCTATTTTCAGCAGGTCGCCGGCTTCGAATGCGCGCCGGTGTCGGGCGAACTGACGTACGGACTCGAACGCCTGGCCATGTATGTGCAGGGCGTCGACAGCGTCTACGACATCAATTTCAACGGCCGCTCCGGCGACGACAAGATCTCCTATGGCGAAGTGTTCCTGCAAGCCGAGCAGGAATATTCGCGCTTCAATTTCGAGCACGCCGACACGGAGCTGCTGTTCCGGCATTTCAAGGATGCCGAGAGCGAATGCCGATCGCTGCTCGATAAGGGCAAGGCGGACGGCAGGCACCTGATGGCGCTGCCCGCCTATGACCAGTGCATCAAGGCGAGCCACACGTTCAATCTGTTGGACGCGCGCGGCGTCATTTCCGTCACCGAACGCCAGAGCTACATCCTGCGCGTGCGCGAACTCGCCAAGGCCTGCGGCGCGGCGTGGCTGAAGACGGCGGGCGGGGGAAACCCTTCTCCCGCATAGCGGGAAAAGGCGGCGCGAAGCGCCGGATGAGGGCTCGTCGCGCCGGCTTCCCCTCATCCGTCATCGCTTCGCGATGGCCCCTTCTTGTTCGATTTAAAAGTTTGAGACATTTGCCATGCCCGACCTGCTCCTTGAACTCTTCAGCGAAGAAATCCCGGCGCGCATGCAGCGCCAGGCGGCCGACGATCTGAAGCGGCTGGTGACCAACGCGCTCGTCGAGGCCGACGTGACCTATGAGGGCGCGCAAAGCTTTGCGACGCCGCGCCGGCTCGCGCTGCACATCGTCGGCCTGCCCGAGGCGCAGCCGCATCGGCGCGAGGAGCGCAAGGGTCCGCGCGTCGGCGCGCCGGAAGGCGCGATCCAGGGCTTCCTGAAGAGCGCGGGGCTCGCTGCGATCGAGGACGCCAAAATCGAGAAGGACGCCAAGAAGGGCGAATTCTATGTCGCGGTCCTTGAGCGGCCCGGCCGGCCGACGCGCGATTTGCTCGCCGAGATTTTGCCGGCGACGATCCGGGCTTTTCCCTGGCCCAAATCGATGCGCTGGGGCGCGGCCTCGACGCGGCCCGACGCGTTGCGCTGGGTGCGCCCGTTGCGCTCGATCTTATGCACGTTCGGCGGTCCGCACGAGGCGCCGGAAACGATCGCCTTCGCCGTCGACGGCCTCGTGGCGGGCGATACGACCTTCGGCCATCGCTTCATGGCGCCGCCGGCGATCAAGGCGCGCCGTTTCGAGGACTACGTCGCCGCGCTCGCCAAGGCCAAGGTCGTGCTCGACACGGACCGGCGCAAACACATGATATCCGCCGACGCGCACAGCCTCGCGCTTGCGCACGGGCTCGAGCTCGTCGAGGACGAGGGCTTGCTCGAGGAGGTCGCCGGCTTGGTGGAATGGCCGGTCGTGTTGATGGGCGAATTCGAGGCGGACTTTCTCGAAATCCCGCCCGAGGTGATCCGCGCGACCATCCGCGCCAACCAGAAATGTTTCGTGCTGCGCGATTCACAGGGCAAGCTCGCCAACAAGTTCATCCTGGTGTCGAACCTCGTCGCCAGCGACGGCGGCAAGGCGATCGCGGCGGGCAATGCGCGCGTCGTGCGCGCGCGGCTTTCGGACGCGCGCCATTTCTGGCTGACCGATCTCGCGCCCTTGCCCGACTACAAAGACAAAGCGGACAAGCCGCTCGACCAGCGGCTGGAAAAGCTCAAAAGCCTCGGCATCGTGTTTCACGAGAAGCTGGGAACGCAGGGCGAACGCGTCGATCGGCTCGCGGCGCTGGCGCGCGCGCTCGCGCCGCGCGTAGGCGCCGATCCCGGTCTCGTCGAACGCGCCGCCCTTCTCGCCAAGGCCGATCTCGTCAGCGAAATGGTCGGCGAATTTCCCGAGTTGCAGGGCCTGATGGGCCGCTATTACGCGGCCGCGCAAGGCGAGGAGCCGAGCGTCGCCGACGCAATCGGGGAGCATTACAAGCCGCAGGGCCCGAACGACCGCATCCCGACCGCGCCGGTCTCGATCGCCGTCGCGCTCGCCGACAAGCTCGATACGCTCGTCGGCTTCTGGGCGATCGACGAGAAGCCGACGGGAAGCAAGGATCCTTATGCGCTGCGGCGAGCGGCGCTCGGCGTCATTCGCATCGTCTTGGAGAACGGGATTCGCATTTCCCTGACCGACGTTTGCATCCCCGCCGCATTTCCCTTCTCGTTGGAGCGCAGCGCCGAACCACTGATCAAACAAGCTGCGGCGCTGGATTCGCTGGCCGCGGCCGGTTATCCGCTGCCAGGCTTGAAGGCCATGAATCGAAAGCTCGAGGAAAGGCTGAGACGAGGCGTCGACGACGGCGAAGAAATTGAACGGAACGTTCTAGCCCTCCACGACCTGCTCGCCTTCTTCGCCGACCGCCTGAAAGTCTATCTGCGCGAAAAGGGCGCGCGGCACGATCTCATCGACGCGGTCTTCGCGCTGCCCGGCCAGGACGATCTCCTGATGATCGTGCGCCGGGTCGAGGCGCTGGGGCGCTTCCTCGACACCGACGACGGCAAGAACCTGCTCGTGGGCTATCGCCGCGCCGCCAATATCGTGCGGGCCGAGGAAAAGAGGGACGGGGAAGGCGCCTTCGCGGGCGCCCATGACCCGCTCGCCCTCGTGCTGCCGGAGGAAATCGCGCTCGCCGACGCGCTCGCTGCGGCCGGGGCGGAGGCGCGCGAGCGAATCGCGCGCGAGGATTTCGAGGGGGCGATGCGGGCGCTCGCTTCGCTGCGCGCGCCGGTCGACGCCTTCTTCGTCGGCGTCACCGTCAACGCGGATGCCGCCGATTTGCGGCTCAACCGCCTGCGCCTGCTCGGCGAATTGCGCGAGGCGGTTCACGCGGTGGCGGATTTTTCAAAGATCGCGGGGTAGCGCGGGCTCCGACCGCCGGAGTCTATAGGCGCCGTCATGCCCGGCCTTGTGCCGGCCATCCACGCGGAGAGGCCGTCGCCTAAGTGGGAAGCTCGGTTCCAAGCCCTACCGCGGGGATGGCCGGGACAAGCCCGGCCATGACGTGTTGGGGCGCCCGCTTTAGAATCGCGGCGTGACCGCTCACGCCGCCAACGCGAAGCGCACGGCGGAGCCGGTGGCGACGACGCGGGTGAGCGGCACGCCGTCGATGTCGGCGCCGGCGACTTCGTCGGTCTCGAAATTCACGTCGACCAGCGCGTCGGCGCCGTATTCCTCGGCCTCGCGCACCAGCGCGCGCAACACGGCCTGTCGGTCGACTTCGGCGCCCGCTTCATGCGCGGCGCGCCACCGCCCGACGGCCTTGACGCGGCCAATGGAATAATGAGCGCGCCCGTCTTCCAGCGCGCTGTTGAAACTGACTTGCATGGGATTCATCGCTCGTCTGGTTATTCTTGACTTCAACCTGCCGGGCCAATCTTTCGCTCGCCTTAACGCGGGAGCTTCCTCGAAGCGATCGTCGACTGGGGTTTACGAAAGGTGGTTACGGGACGGCTACGACATAAGAAGGAAAGAGCGGCGCCGAAGTGGCGCCGCTCGGGCTAATTCGCGGGTTAAAGAACTTTAACCCGCCATGGTTAAGGGATTTCAACCCTGCGCTGCGGCCTCGGCGGCTTCCGCCTTTTCGAGATCGGCGCCGGTCTGCTGATCGACGACGCGCATCGACAGCTTGACCTTGCCGCGATCGTCGAAGCCCATCAGCTTGACCTTGACCTTGTCGCCTTCCTTGACGACGTCGGTGGTCTTGGCGACGCGGCCTTTGGCGAGTTGCGAGATGTGCACGAGACCGTCGCGCGAGCCGAAGAAATTGACGAAAGCGCCGAATTCCATCGTCTTGACGACCGTGCCGTCGTAGATCTGGCCGACTTCCGGATCGGAGGCGATCGACTTGATCCAGTTGATGGCGGCCTTGATCTTGGCGCCGTCGCTGGAGGCGACCTTCACCGTGCCGTCGTCCTCGATGTTGATCTTGGCGCCGGTCTTTTCCACGATCTCGCGGATGACCTTGCCGCCGGTGCCGATCACTTCGCGGATCTTGTCGGTAGGGATCTTCAACGTCTCGATGCGCGGCGCGAATTCGCCGAGTTCGGCCCGAGCGCCGCTGAGCGCCTTGCCCATTTCGCCCAGGATATGCAGCCGGCCGTCCTTGGCCTGGGCCAGCGCGACCTTCATGATCTCCTCGGTGATCCCGGCGATCTTGATGTCCATCTGCAAGGACGTCACGCCCTCGGTGGTGCCGGCGACCTTGAAGTCCATGTCGCCGAGGTGATCCTCGTCGCCCAGAATGTCCGAGAGCACGGCGAAGCGCTGGTCCTCGAGAATGAGGCCCATCGCGATGCCCGCGGTCGGGCGCTTCAGCGGCACGCCGGCGTCCATCAGCGCGAGCGAGGAGCCGCACACCGTCGCCATCGACGACGAGCCGTTCGAACTCGGTGATCTCGGAGACGACGCGGATCGTGTAGGGGAACTCGGCGGCCGTCGGCAACATCGGATGAACGGCGCGCCAAGCGAGCTTGCCGTGTCCAATTTCGCGCCGGCCGGGGGCGCCCATGCGGCCGGTCTCGCCGACGGAATAGGGAGGGAAGTTGTAATGGAGCAGGAAGCGCTCCTTGTAGGTTCCCTCGAGCGAGTCGACATATTGCTCGTCCTCGCCGGTGCCGAGCGTCGCGACCACGAGAGCCTGCGTCTCGCCGCGCGTGAACAGGGCCGAGCCGTGGGTGCGCGGCAGAATGCCGACCTGGGCGAGGATCGGGCGCACCGTCGTCAGATCGCGCCCGTCGATGCGGCGCTTGTGGTCGAGGATGTTCCAGCGCACGACCTTGGCCTGGGCGCTGTGGAAAGCCTCCGCCACTGCCTCGGCGGTGAATTCGTGGGTCCCGCCCTCGGGCAGCAGCGCGGCCGTCACCTTCGCCTTGACCGCGTCGACGGCGGCGTAGCGATCCTGCTTCTGCGTGATCGAATAGGCGGCGCGCAGATCGGCTTCGCCGATTTCGAGCACGGCCTTCTCGACCGCGGACTTGTCGGCGGCGACGAGCTCGCGCGGCTCCTTGGCGGCCTTTTCGGCGAGGCGGATGATCGCCTGGATCACCGGCTGGAACGCGGCGTGGCCCGCCATAACCGCCTTGAGCATCGTCTCTTCGGAAAGCTCCTTGGCCTCCAATTCGACCATCAGGACCGCGTCGGCGGTGCCGGCGACGACGAGGTCGAGCGCCAATTCCTTCATTTCCTCGATGGTCGGAAAGACCTTGATCTCGTCCTTGATGAAACCGACGCGCGCCGCGGCGACCGGACCCATGAACGGCACGCCCGACAGGGTGAGCGCCGCCGAGGCGGCGATCAGGGCGAGAATGTCCGGTTCGGTCTCCATGTCGTGGCTGAGCACGGTGGCGATGATCTGCGTGTCGCAGCGGAAATCGTCGGGGAACAGCGGCCGGATCGGGCGGTCGATCAGGCGCGAGGTCAGCGTCTCCTTATCGGACATGCGCCCTTCGCGCTTGAGATAGCCGCCGGGGATGCGCCCCGCCGCGAAGGTCTTTTCCTGATAGTGAACCGTGAGCGGGAAGAAATCGACGCCCGGCTTGGGCGCCTTCATGGCGACAACGGTCGCCAGAACGGTGGTCTCGCCCCAGGTCGCGAGCACCGCGCCGTCGGCTTGCCGCGCGATGCGGCCGGTTTCGAGAACGAGCTTGCGACCGCCTAGGGTCAATTCCTCGCGTTGAATGTCGAACATGGTTTCATCATCCTTCTTATTAAAGAGGATGCGAAAGCTTTCGGCCTTGCGGCCCGCTCATCGTGTCCGTCATCGGCAAGACGGCGAGGGGCTGGCCCGTTCGGGTCCAGCCCCTGGCGATCCTGCCGCAGGGCGTTCGCAAGAACGCACGTCCTTCGACGGGCTATCCGGCGTTCGCAAGAACGCCCGTCCTTCGACGGGCTATGACGCACGGCTTTCGCGATCCCTAGTGGGGGCAGCGGCCCCATGCCGCCGCCCGGTCTACTTTTTCGCGTTCAGCGGCGAATGCCGAGGCGCTCGATCAGCGCCTTGTAACGCGCTTCGTCGTTCTTCTTGACATAGTCGAGGAGCGTGCGCCGCTGCGAGACCATCTTGAGAAGGCCGCGGCGCGAGTGGTTGTCCTTGACGTGAGTCTTGAAGTGGCTGGTCAAGTTGGCGATTCGCTCGGTGAGGATCGCGACTTGCACTTCCGGCGACCCCGTGTCGCCGGCCTTCAAAGAATAGTCTCGAATGAGCGCAGCCTTGCGCTCGGCAGTGACCGACATCGATCATTCCTTTCGTTGCGGCGAGCTGGACTCGCCTTATGGGATCGGCCGAGCCGGGATGTCGTCCAGGGCGGTCGCTTGGAAATGGGGCGAAAACCCCAAGCCGGCGGCTTATACAGCATTTTTGGCGGCGCGCCAGAGGTTTATCGACCCGCGTCGACTCACTGGCGATCGGCGGCGAACCCCTCGCAGCTCTCGCCGAATTCGGCGAGGCCGGATTCGAGATGCGAGGCGAGCAACGGAATTTCCAGCAGATATTCGGATGTCGGCCGCGTGCGCGCCGCGCGCGCGTCCGCGACGGCGCTCAGCCATTCCTCGCCCGTGTACTCGCCTCGCCCGATCCACGCCAGGGCGACCAACTCGCATTGCTCGTCCTCGTCCATGGAGTCGATGAACTCCGCCAACTCGGCGCGAACGGTCGCGTAGGCCTCGTCGGTCATCACGCTGACGAATTTATCGTCGCTCGCGTTGGACGCGTCCGCTTCGAGGCCTTCGTCCTCGCTCTCCAGCTCGCGCGCCTTAACAATGACGTAGCAGACCTTTTCGGTGTTGATATCGGGCATCGCTTCCTTCTCCCGCCGCAGGGCCGCGCGCCAGTACGCCGCGCGCTCGTTTCCGTTCGACTCTTTCTAGGCGCCGGTGCGCCCGAATGGTTTGGCCTAGCGCAAAAACAGCGACCTTTATTCGGGGTTCGCCGCAGCGCGGGGCGCAGGAGGCGTGGAGAAAAGATATTCGACGCGGTCGAACGAATGGACGGGGAAAACATAGAAGAAGCGCAGCGTCGCCGCTCCGGTCTGGCGGACGCCGTGCTCGGCCATTCCCGGAATGAACACCGCCGCGCCGGGCTTCAGCGCAATCTCTTTGCCGTCGAGGAAGACAATTCCCTCCCCCGCGACCACGTAATAGACCTCGGGAGGCGCGTGACGATGGCGCTCGAGACGGTCGCCGGGCGCGAGTTCGGCGACGCCGCACGTGATCGCCTCGGTCGGCGTTGCGCCTCGCGAGAACAGCGTGCGCCAATGCAGGCGGCCGTGCAGCGGATCGTCCCAGCCGTCGGGAGCGACGTCGCGCTCGTCAATGAGCATCGGCGAAATTTTGGCGGCGCCGTCGGACATGCAAATCCTCCCGCTGACACGGCTTTGCCAAGCGGGGTTTCGGAAAATCGGAAACCGACTTTCCCTCAGAAATCCCGCTCAGATCACGTTGCGTTCGATCAAAGGCCGCCCTTCGGCGATGCGTGAGAAGGAGAAATCCGTAAGATCGAGCGAGACATAGCGTCCCAGCGCGATCAGCTCGGCGAGACCTCGCCCGACGGCGGGCGACTGCTGGATGCCATGGCCCGAAAATCCCGCCGCGAGATAGGCGTTTTCGTAGTCGGCCAGGCGGCCGACGACGGCGTTGTGGTCGAAGATGTTGAGATCGTAATGGCCGGCCCAGGCGCGCGTGACGCGCAGCGCCTCGAAAGCGGGAACCCGGCTCGCCAGCGCGGGCCAGATGACCTCGTCGAACTGGCTCCAGACGACGTCGAAATCGTCGCAATCGGGGTCGTCCGCCTCGGGCGGCGAAACGCCGCAGAGATAGGTTCGCCCCTCCGGGCGAAAATAGACTCCCGACGTATCGACGACGAGCGGGCAATCCGCGAACTGTCCCTTGGCCTCGAAAACGAAGACGCAACGCTTGCGCGAGCGCACAGGGATTTCGACGCCGAGGGCGCGCGCCAGCTTGCACGCGCCGGAGGCGCCCGCCGCGTCGACGAACGCGCCGCACGCAACGCGCGCGCCGCTTGCGAGCTTCACCCCCGTCACGCGCGCGCCTTGCCGTTCGACCGCGACGACCTCGTCCTCGCGATAGACGACGCCGAGGCTCCTGGCCTTGCGGCGGAACGCCTGCATCAGCGAGTAGCCGTCGAACCAGCCTTCGCCGCGGCGCCCCCATGCGGCGAGCGCGACGCCTTCGACGTTCAGATAGGGAAAGCGCGCCGCCAGGGCGGGCGGCTCCAGAAGCGCGATATCGGCGCCCTCGCGCGCCTGCGTGACGTGGTTCTCGCGCAAGATCGGCGCGCCGGCTTCGCCGGCGAGATAGAGGTAGCCGTTTTCGCGCAGCGGCAGGTCGGGCGCCTCGCCCTCGACCGCGAGAAGCTCCGGCGCCTGTTTCAGGAAGGCCGCTCCATAAAGCCCCACGCGAATGTTCACGGGGCAGGAGAATTGCTGACGCACCGAACTCAGCGACAGCGAGCTCGCGGCCTTGGCGTAGCTCATGTCCTTTTCGACGACGAGAACGCGGCCGCCGAAGCCGCTCTGCGCGGCCAAGTGATAGGCTGTCGAGGAACCCATCGCCGCGCCGCCCGCGATCACCACATCATAAGTCTCGGTCATCGCCCGGCGCACTTTCCTCTTTGCGGCATGCAGCCTCGCCTTGTGCGTTTTGTGCTAAAGCATTGTCAAGCTCTCGCAGCGCGAGCCCGTCTTGCCGGCAAAGTCGCGGGCGCCGCCCGGATTGCCTCGGCGCGGCGCGACGGCTACAGCACCCGACAACGGCAAGGAACGATTCGATGCGACCCTCCCAGCGCGCCAACGACGAAATGCGTAAAGTGACTTTCGAGCGCGGCGTCGCGCGCTACGCGGAGGGCTCGTGCCTCGTGCGCTTCGGCGAGACCCACGTTCTGTGCGCGGCCTCGCTCGAGGACAAGCCGCCGCCGTGGCTGCGCGGCCAGGGCAGGGGCTGGGTCACCGCGGAATACGCCATGCTGCCGCGCGCGACCGCGACGCGCACGCGGCGCGAATCCTCGGCGGGCAAAGTCTCCGGCCGCACCCACGAAATCCAGCGCCTGATCGGGCGCTCGCTGCGCGCCGTCGTCGATCTGCCGCGCCTGGGCGAGCGGCAGATCACCCTCGACTGCGACGTCCTGCAGGCGGACGGCGGCACGCGCACCGCCGCGATCACCGGCGCCTGGATCGCGCTCAACGATTGCCTGAAGTGGATGACCCAGCGTTCGATCCTGCGCGACAACCCGATGAAGGACCATGTCGCCGCGGTGTCCTGCGGCGTCGTCAAGGGCGAAGCGGTCCTCGATCTCGACTATTCCGAGGATTCGACCGCCGAGACCGACGCCAATTTCGTCATGACCGGCTCGGGCGGCTTCGTCGAAGTGCAGGGCTCGGCCGAGGGCGCGCCGTTCAGCGAAGCCGAGCTGATGAAACTGCTGGCGCTGGCGCGCGGCGGGATCGGCCAGCTCGTCGCGTTGCAGAAGGCGGCGATCGGCTGAGCGGATAGATCAAACGCTTGGTTCCCCGCCTCGCGGGGCTGCTATGGGTGGGGAGGGGCCGTTCGCGGGCGCTGACGCAGGCGCCACCTGATTCGCTTCGCGGCGCGGCGGGTCGGCGAGAGCGGTCGCCAAGCACGGAATTGGTCGTCTCTCGCCGATGGGGCGTCATCAAAAAGGGAAATGAGCGCCTGTCACCGTAATGCCCAGCGGTCAGATGGATGGCGAACGGTCGCGTCGGCTGCGACGCCAATGTCGTGGAGCGCCGCCGCCCACGTCTCGAAGCGGCGGGAAGCGCAGACGTTCGGCAAGATTGCGCCACGCGGCGTCAGATTGCGGCGCACGTTCTCGCCTATCGCGCTGCCTCTCGGATTCGGCCGCGATTCGGCGGGGCGGTGCTGCCGCGCACAATGAGCGTCATCGGGTTGACGGCGGCGTGCGGCTCGCTGCGCGATTGTTGCTGTTTGACCCTCAAGCGATTGAGAAACCACAACCCGCACCCGGTGGCGAGTTCCTCGACGGGAAGGCGCAGGGTTGTGAGCCCGGGTCCCCACCACTTCTGCCACGGTCCGTCGCCGAAGCCCACCACCGACAGCGCGCCGGGAACGTCGACGTTCAGAGCGATCAGTTGCTCGGCGGCGCCGAGGGTCACCAAGACGGACGTCGTGATGACCGCTGTCGGCGGCGGCCGCTTGGCGAGGAGCCGCGTTATGGCGTCCGAGCCGAACGGAGTGTCGGGAGGACCGAGTTCGACCAGCGTTTCGTCCACTTTGCGATTGGCCTCGGCGTGGGCGCGACGAAATCCCTTATAGCGGGCTTTGCCGGTGGGAAAGATGAGGTCGCCGATATAGGCGATGCGCCGGTGTCCGAGATTGATGAGGTGGTTGGTGGCCTCGAGGGCCGCGCGCTCGTCGTCCATCCCGAACCAATCGCCGAGCGCGGGAATTCGTCGCAGCAACTGGACGTGCGGAACCATCCGCAGAAGCGCCAGCGTCTCGCGGCGCGGTGCGGCGGAGGGCACCGTCACGATGCCGGCGACCCGCGCGCTGACGAGTTCGCGCACCTGCTTCATCTCGATATCGCGATCGTCGTCGGTGATCGAGAGGGCGAGATGGAAGCCCTCACGCTCGAAACACTTCGAGAGCACGTGTGCGACCATGGAGTAGAAGGGGCTGCGAATGTCCGGGACCAGCAGTCCGATCAAGTGGCTGGATCCGCCGCGCATGACCCGCGCCGCGGTGTTGGCGACATATCCGAGTTCCTCCGCGGCGGCGCGCACGCGCTCCTTCGTCTCGCGACTGATGTGAGGGTGATCGGTCAGCGCGCGGCCGACCGTGGACACCGAGAGATCGAGCTTTCGAGCGATGTCTCTTATCGTGATCATGGAGCCGAGCGATCTTGCTGATGAACCTCTGTTTACTGCGAACGTTAGTGCAAATGCGACAGTCGTGCGAGCGAAAATATCGCCCTGTCGCCTGAAGCCCGCTTGACACAGGCGCTTCGAGGCCGGTATGAATATGCGAACGTTAGCATAAAACGACGCCGCCCTGCGCAAAGGCTCAGATCGGCCGCGGAGCGTGCCGCCCAGGCGAGGAAGAGAGATGACCGCGCGCTCGACGTCGGACTTGCAGCGATTGGCGACGAAAGTCCGGTTGAACGCAACGCGCATGGTCGCGATCCAGGGCTTCGGCTATCTCGGTCAGGCGATGTCCTCCGCCGAGATTTTCGCCGTGCTGTTTGGCGGCGGTTTCGTTCGCGAAGGCCGAGATCGTTTCGTAGTGTCGCCGGGCCACTATGTCATCGCCCTTTACGCGGTCGCGGCCGAAACCGGTCGCCTCGACGCAAAAGAGCTCGCTTCTTACGGCAAGGATGGCGCGTTGCTCGAGGCGATCGGCGCCGAGCGAACGCCGGTGGCCGACATGGTGTGCGGATCGTTGGGCCAAGGGCTCTCGGGGGCGATCGGCTTCGCCCTCGCGGCCGGTTTGGCCCGAGAGGATCGCGACACCTATGCGTTCCTCAGCGACGGCGAGTTGGAAGAAGGGCAGATCTGGGAGGCGGCAATGTTCGCCTCGCATAACCGAGGGCGGATGGGGCGGCTTGTCGTCGTGATCGACGCCAACAACTCCCAGGTCGACGGCCCGGTGACGTCGGTGACGACGATCGAACCGTTGGCGGAAAAGTGGCGCTCGTTCGGGTGGGGGGTCGTCGAGGTCGACGGTCACGATGTGGACGCTCTTTCCCGCGCGTTCTCCAGCCGCTCCCCCGATGCGGAACCTCTGGCGGTGATCGCGCGCACCGAAATCCGCGGGCGCATGCGGTCTATCCCGCCGACGGTCGACGGCCACTTCATGAAGCTCGACGCCGCCCTCGAGCGCGCGCTGACCGCCGAACTGGAGGCCTCTCTTGTTTGAGCCGCCCTACAACACCGTCCTCAAGCCTTACGGTGAGGCGCTCCTGGCGCTGGCGCGCCGCAGACCCGAAATCGTGTGCCTGGGCGCGGACCTGACCCGCCAGACTGAGACCGACATTTTCCGCGACGCCATTCAAGAGCGATTCGTCAACGTCGGGGCGGCCGAGGCGAACATGATCGGAATCGCCGGCGGGCTCGCGCGCGCCGGTCATGTCGTCTTCGTCAACACGTTCGGCGTCTTCGCCACGCGCCGCTGCTACGACCAGATCGCGATGGCGGTCGCCTGTCCGAAACTGGACGTGAAGATCGTCGGACTGATGCCGGGGTTGTCGAGCCCCGGCGGACCCAGTCACCAGGCGATCGACGACGTGGCGCTGATGCGCGCGCTGCCCAACATGACCGTGATCGATCCGGCCGACGCTGTCGAGGTCACGCAAGCGGTCGCCGCAATCGCCGACCATCCGGGCCCCGTGTACCTGCGGCTGAAGCGCGGCGAGACGCTGGTCATCTTCGAGAACAGCCATCGCCTCGATCTGGGCAAGGCGCAGGTGCTGATCGGCGGCGAAGGCTGCGACGTCTGCATCGTCGCCGCGGGTATGATGATTCCGGCCGCCCTGGCGGCGGCCCGCACGCTCCGGGACAACGGCGTCGTCGCGACGGTCATCAACGCTCCCGTGATCAAGCCGCTCGACGCAGCCACCATCGTGGCGGCGGCGCGGTCCAGCCGCATCGTCATCACGGCGGAGAACCACACCATCATCGGCGGGCTGGGTTCTGCGGTCGCCGAAGCCATGGCGGAAGCCGGCGTGGCGGCGCCGCTCCGCCGCGTCGGCGTCGCCGACGTGTTCGCCGAATCCGGCAGCCGCGAGTTCCTGTTCAGCCGGTATGGGCTCGGCACACAAGATATTCTGGACGCTGCGTGGCGCGGGCTGGCGATCAATCGGCCCGCGCCGACCGCGCCGGTCATCGAAACGGTCCCGGGAGCTTACGCCCCCGTCTAACCGGCGCATTTCGCAAGCTCGCGGCGGCGCACGAAACGCGGACTGCGCCGACGGGTCGGCGCCGTGAGGGGAAACGAGATCGGACACCTGTAGGGGAGGATTGGCTATGTCATTGACGTCATTTGTCCCAACACCGGATTTTGACGAATACAAGGAGCGCTTTAAGGAGCACTACAAGCTGGAGCGTCGCGCCGACGGGGTCATCCTGGCTCAGGGGCACACGAAAGGCGGACCGATGCAATTGAGCGTCGAGAACCATCGCGCCCTCGGACAACTTCTCAAAACCATCGGCGCCGATCCCAAGAATGAAGTCTTGATTCTTACGGGAACCGGCGACGACTTCATGATGGACGCCGATCCCGAAGGCTTCAAGCTCGAGGAACAAGACCTCGCGTACTGGGCCTACGAACACGCCTACAAGGACGGTCGGATCAACGTCAGCTCGCTCGTCAACGATCTCGAAATTCCGACCATCGGCGTTCTCAACGGCCCCGGCTTTCACACCGAGATCTGCCTGATGTGCGACCTCACGATCTGCAGCGAGGACGCGGTGCTTTACGACCTCCACTACGACATCGGTTCGGTGCCCGGCGACGGCATTCACAGCTGCTTTCAGGAGTTGCTGGGCGTCAAGCGGGCCGCTTACGCATTGCTGACTGGCCAGGCGATCGACGCCAAGACGGCGTTGGAATACGGGATGGTCAACGAGATCGCGCCCCGCGACATGCTTCTGGAGCGCGCGTGGCGGCTCGCCGATCATATCATGACGCAGCCGCGCACCACGCGGCGCCTGACGACCCAGATCGTGAGGCGCCCGTGGCGGCAGAGGATCGCCAACGATCTGGACGGCGGCTTTGGCATTCAGATGTTCGCGCACCTCGCCAAAAAGGCGCCGGTGCATAGCAGGAAGCATATCGGGGAAACCGTCGCCTACGTCCGGCAAGGCAAGAAGAACAACTTCGACTAACCGCCGAGCGCTCCGTCATGGCGGGCGGGAAGGCGCTAGGGAACACCAGGGATCGCTTCTACGAGCAACCGTTAGACACAGCAGTTCGGCAGATGGTCGACGGCGGCGAACGGCCGTCGGCCGGGTTCAACACCATCGATTTAGGGAGGACAGCGATGCATCCGATCACACGAAGGACGTTCGGCAAGATGGCGCTCGCCGCTTCGACGGCGCTCGCCGAGCCGATGACACTGGCAAACGCGGCCGAGGGGCCAATCCGAATCGGCTTCAGCATAGCTCAGACCGGCGGGATCGCCGCGGGCGGAAAGGCCGGGCTCGCGGCGCTCGAGATGTGGAGGAGCGACGTCAATTCCGCGGGCGGCCTGCTCGGGCGCCAAGTCGAATTCGTCGTCTACGACGACCAAAGCCAGGCGGGCATTGTGCCGGGCATCTACGCCAAGTTGATGGACATCGACAAGGTCGACCTGCTGCTGCTGCCTTACGGCACGAATCTGACTGCGGTCGTCATGCCAATGATCAAGCAGCGCGACCGCTTCGTGCTCGGGCAATTCGAAATCGGCCAGAACGATAAACTCATGCACGACAAATTCTTCGAGATCGCTCCGTGGGGCCCGAAACCAGGGGACAACTGGTGCCGCGGATATTTCGACCTCGCCAAGCGCCAGGGATACAAGACGCTCGTCGTCGTCAACTCCGACGCCGAGTTTTCCGCCAACGCGGCCAACGCCGGCGCCAAAATCGCGGAAGAATACGGAATGAAGGTGCTGTCCGTTCAGCACTATACGCCCAACACCGTTGATTTCTCCGGCATTCTGCGAAACGTCAACGCCGCGACGCCGGACTTCGTTTTCGTGGCTTCCTATCCGGTGGAATCGGCGGCTCTCATCCGCGGCATATCGGAGATCGGGATCGCCGACAGCGTCCAAATGTTCGGCGGCGCCATCGTCGGAATTCAATACGCCCAGCAGCTCGAAAGTCTGGGCTCGGCGCTCAACGGCGTCACCAACTACGACAGCTATGTCGTCGCTCCGACCATGAACTTTCCCGGAATCGAAAAATTCCTCGAACGCTACCGAACGATCGCCGAAAAGGAGAAGATCAATTCGCTCGGCCACTTCCTGCCGCCGTTCTTCTATGCCGGCGGCCAATTGATCGCGGCGGCCGCCGCGGCCGTGGGTTCGATCGATGAGGCCCAAATGGCGAAATGGCTGCATAACAACGTCGTCGACACCATCGTCGGCCCGATCAAGTTCGGCCCGGACGGCAACTGGGCCGAGAGCCGAATCGTCTGGGCGCAGTATCGCGGCGTGCAGGACAAGAACATCGACCAGTTCCGACAGCCCGGCAGACAGATCATCGTCCAGCCGGAGGCGCTGGCGAGCGGGAAGTTGATCGCGCCGTACAGCAAGGCGCGGGCCTAGAATTTGCCAGACTGAAAGGGCATGACGGCGTCGATCCGAACCCCCACTGCGGATCGACGCTCGTTTCGTTCAAGAGGCCGGCGCGGATGACCCTCGAATTAGCGCTGAACGCGATCGTTTCCGGCTTTCTCCTGGCCGGACTCTATGCGATCGCCAGCCTTGGGCTGACGATCACGTTCGGATTGTTGGAGATACCCAACGTGGCTCATCCGACCTTCATCGTGCTCGGCGCCTATTGCGCCCAATTCGCCAATTCGCTGGGGGTCGACCCGGTCGTCGGCGGCATCCTGTTCGCGCCGGTCTTCTATTTGGGCGGCATGGCTCTGTATCAGGCGTATTACCATAGTTTCGAGCGCCGTGGTCGCAGCAACACGCTGCAAAGCTTCACGTTCTTCTTCGGCATCGCGCTGGTCTTGCAGGTCTCGCTGATTCTCGTGGCGGGCGTCGATCTGACTTCGGTGCACGCGGCCTATATCGGCAGGAGCCTGACGATCGGCGTCGTGACGATGCCCTACCGTCTTATTGTTCCCTTCGCGATCGGAATCATCGTCGGCGCCGGCATGTGGCTGTTTCTCACGCGAACGCGCGCGGGGCTGGCGATTCGCGCCGTCGCCCATGACGCCGACGCGCTCCGAATCGTCGGGCTCAGCCCGACCCGCGCCAAGGGGCGCGCCTTCGGGATCGCGATGATGACGGCGTCCGTGGCCGGCGCCGGCCTCATCGTCGTGAGCCCGGTGGATCCTTTCACCGGCACGCAATATCTCGGCCGGACGTTTGCGATCGTCGTCTTGGCCGGGATGGGGAGCGTCCCCGGCACGCTCGTCGCGGCGCTAGTCATTGGCCTATTGGAAAGTCTCGTCGTGACATTCGTCGGCGCCACCTGGGCTCCGGGCGTCGCGTTCGCGGCGCTGCTCGGGACCTTGGCGATCCGTCCCAGCGGCATTCTTGGCGTGGCGCGATGAGCGACCGGCGTTTTATTATCGGGGCCCTTCTCGTGCTCGGGCTGGGGGCGTTGGCGCCGCGCGTCGCCACCAACGCGTACGTGTTCTATGCCGGCTTCATCGCCCTGCAATATGTCGTGATTGCAACGGCTTGGAATATCCTGGGAGGATATGCGGGCTACGTCAATTTTGGCAGCGGCGCGTTCGTCGGCCTGGGGACCTATGCGGCGGTGTTCTTGTTCAACGCGATGAACGCGCCGCTGTGGGCCCAGATCCTCGGCGCGGCGTTCGTCGGCGGGCTGCTGGGCCTCGGCATGGGTTACCTTACCCTGCGCATCCAGGGCGTGTATTTTTCCATCGCCACCCTGGCGCTGACGACCGTTCTGAGCACCGGCATCGTCAACTGGCAGTTCGTCGGGGGCGCGCGCGGCGCGACCGTGTTGGCGGCGCAACCGACCGTATGGTTCCCCAGTATCGTCAGCTACGTCTTCTTCGCGATGCTGGTCCTCGCTGTCGTCAGCATCGCGGTGGCCCGCTGGATGGAGCGATCATGGATGGGACGCGGCATGGCGGCTCTTCGCGCCGATGAGAATGCGGCCGAGTGCGCCGGCGTGCCCACTTTGAAGCTGAAACTCCTCGCCGCGACGATCAGCGGCGCGCTGCTCGCGATGGCCGGCGCGCCGTACCCCTACTACGCCTCCTACGTGGAGCCCGACGCGGCGTTCTCGATCAACTACGCCCTCAATGCGCTCGCAATGCCGCTGATCGGCGGAACGCGCAACTGGGTCGGGCCCCTCATCGGCGCGCTTCTTCTCAGCGGCGTCGAGCAGGCCGCGACGGTGACCATTCCATCGGAAATCAACCTGCTGATTGTCGGACTCGTGCTCGTCGGCTTCGTCGTCTTGGCGCCGGACGGACTGCTCGGACTTGCCGGCCGCCCGATCGCTTGGGGCAAACGATCGTGACCGAGCCGATTCTCCGCGTCAGAGACGTTTGGAAGCACTTCGGCGCGCTCGTCGCCGTCGACGGCGTCAGTCTCGATGTCGCGCGCGGCGAAAAGCTCGGGATCATCGGGCCCAACGGTTCGGGCAAGACGACGTTGATCAATTGCATCACCGGCGTTCTGCGTCCGGAACGCGGCGCGGTGGTTCTCGACGGAGTCGACATCTCCCAAATGCCCGCCCATCGACGGGCGCGGCGCGGCCTTGCCCGCACCTTCCAGATCCCGCGCCCCTTTGTCGGCATTTCCGTGCTCCAGAACGTTCAGGTCCCGCTCGACTATGTCGAGGGCGAGCATGACCGCGTCGCTCGCGGACACGAACTTCTGGCTCTGGTCGGGCTTGCCGCGCGCGCCGACCATCCTGCCGAATCGCTGACCCACCTCGAGCTGCGCAAGCTCGAACTCGCGCGCGCCCTTGCCGGCAACCCCCGACTGTTGATCGCCGACGAGGTCATGGCCGGTCTTTCCGAGGCGGAGATCGACGAGGTGCTCGCCACGCTTTTCGCCTTGAACGATCGCGGCGTCACCGTGATCATGATCGAGCACATCATGCACGCGATCATGCGCTTTTCACAGCGCCTCGTATGCATGGAAACCGGTCGAATTATCGCCGACGGCGCCCCGCAAGCGGTGGGCAAGGATCCGGAAGTTCGGAGGGTCTATTTTGGCGAACAGGCTGGTCGTTGATCGTTTGTCGGCCGGATACGGCGCGGTGTCCGTCTTGCGCGGCGTGTCGCTCGAGGTCGGCCAAGGAGAGCTCGTCGCCTTGCTTGGCACCAACGGCAACGGCAAGAGCACGCTCTTGAACGCGATCATGGGCCTGACGCCGCCCACCGCCGGCTCGGTTCGCCTCGAATGGGACGGCGAGGCGATCGAACTGGCGGGCCTACGCGCGGAACAGATCGTCGGCTGCGGCGTGGCGCTCGTCCCTGAAGGGCGTCGTCTCTTTCCTCACTTGACCGTCGAGGAGAACCTCGTGCTCGGCGGCTCGGGACGACGGGTGCGCCGCAATCTCGCGACGAATTTGGAATTCGTCTTCTCGACGTTCTCCCTGCTCAAGCAGCGGCGCAGGCAGCGCGCGGGAACAATGAGCGGCGGTCAGCAACAGCTTCTTGCGATCGCGCGCGCCTTGATGGCGGAGCCGCGGATCATGCTAATCGACGAACCGTCGGTGGGCCTCGCGCCCGTGGCCGTCGATCATGTGCTGAGCACGATCAAGACGCTGCAGGCCGACCGCAGGCTCGCGGTGCTGATGTCCGAGCAGAGCATCGTCCAAGCGATTGCGATAGCGGATCGGTCTTATCTGCTGACCCACGGACGCATCGCCCGAGAAGTCGATCGTGAGCACGCCGTCGCATCGACCGAGGCGATCCGCACGACACTTTTGGGTGGCGTCGAGTGATGGGATCGCGAACGGCGAAGCGTCAGCCGCGAGGGCGCGCATGAAGGACAGCACGCGAGGCGCAATTTGCGTCGCCGGCTCGGGGATCGCGCTCGGAACATCGCCGCGCGCAGCCGGAGCCAGAGCCCGGGCGCGTTGTAGGCGCGGCCGTTGGCCGCGCCGGTTCGGGCACCTCGACATTCACGGAACGAGGCTGCGCGCGGGACGCGGGCGACGCCCGCCTCGCCAAGAGACCGCGGCGCCGTCTCTAGACCCGATCGCCGCCGCGCCGCGAAACCGCTTGATCGCGCGGAGGCTCGGCGTGTCCGGCGACCAAGCCAGGGAAGGTTGAACGCGGATGACGATCAGAGCGGCGGTCATCGGATTGGGATGGTGGGGACGGCACATCGCGAAGGTCATGGGCGGAAGCCCCATTCTTCGCGTCACCCGCGGCTTCGATCCTCTGGCCGCCGATGCGAGCGAATTCGCCAAGCAACATGGTCTTGCGTTGGCCAACTCGTTCGAAGCCATTCTCGACGACGATTCGATCGACGCCGTCGTGCTCGCGACACCCCATAGCCTGCATGAATCGCAGGCGCTCGCGGTGATCGGGTCGGGCAAGCAGCTCTTTTGCGAGAAGCCCCTGGCGTTGAACGTTCGGGGCGCCCGTCGCATCCTCGAACTGTGCGAACAAAAAGGCCTCGTCGTGGGCATAGGCCACGAAAGGCGCTTCGAACCGGCGATGGAGCAGACGCTTGCGATCTTGCGGAGCGGGCGGCTGGGCCAGTTGCTTCACATGGAAGCCAATGTCAGCCATGACGGGCTCGCGAGGCTCGACCCAGGGAACTGGCGCCACGATCCTTTCGAGGCGCCGGCGGGCGTGTGGACGGGGCTCGGCGTCCATCTCTCGGATCTGTTCGTGTCGTTCGCGGGACGACCGGTCAGCGTGAGAGCCAGAACCGCAAAGAAAACGAGGATGCCCGGCGCGGAGGATTACGTCTCGTGCGATCTAACGTTCGCGTCCGGCGCGACAGGTTCGATCACCTGCCTCTCCGCGACGCCGTATTACGGGCGCCTCACCGTATTCGGCGAAAAGGGTTGGGTGGAAGTGCGGGAGAACGGCAACGTCGATCTCGGTATGCCCTCCGAGATCGTCACTTGCGACGCGCGCCGCGTGCGAACGACGCAATCCGTCCGCGCGGCTTCGACCGTGCGCGCCAATCTCGAGGCGTGGGCTTCGGCGATCGCAGGCGGCGCCGGCGCCGCGAAGTCTCGGTTCACGCCGACCGAGATTCTGGACAATATCAGGATACTCGAAGGCGTCGTGTTGTCTTCCCAGAGCGCGTCGACCGAGATTGCGCTCGACAGTCTTTGAGCCGCGTCGCGGCGGCGGGGCCTCCGGCGAGATGAGGAGCGATCGATGAAAATCGGCTTTATCGGATTGGGCGCGATGGGTCTGCCAATGGCGGCGAACCTAATTAAGGCGGGCCACGACGTCGCAGTCTGGAGCCGCAAACCCGGCCCGGCGGACGCGTTGCGCGCGCTGGGGGCGCAAATTGCGGAAAGTCCTCGCGCCGCCTTTGGGGGCGACGCGTTCCTGTCGATGCTGTCCGACAACTCGGCCGTCCGAGCCATCGTCATGGACGGCGGGCTCTTCGCCGGCGGACGGTCTGCGACCATTCATGTCAATATGGCGACGATCTCCGTCGCCTTCGCCGATGAACTGGCGGCCTTCCATCGCGACGCCGGCGTGCCCTATGTCGCCGCGCCGGTATTCGGACGCGCAGAGGTCGCCGCAGCGGGGCGGCTAAACATCGTGGCCGCCGGCGATAGCGCTTCGATCGCGAAGGTGCAGCCGTTGTTCGACGCCATGGGCCAGCGAACCTGGCTGGTCGGCGATCGGCCGAGCGACGCCAACGCGGTGAAGATATGCGGCAACTTCATGCTCGCCTCCGCGATCGAGGCCATGTCAGAGGCGGTTGCGCTCGTGAACGCGAAAGGCGTGCCGACCAAGACTTTTCTCGAGATCATGACGACGTCGCTTTTCGACGCGCCGGCCTACAAGGGCTACGCAAGGATCATCGGCGATCAATTGTTCGAGCCGGCGGGCTTCCGGCTGACGCTCGGCCTCAAGGACATCCGTCTCGCTCTCGCCGCGGGCGAGGCGGCGCATGTTCCTTTGCCCTTCGCCAGCGTGATGCGCGACAATTTCCTCGAGGCGATCGCGCACGGTCTGGCCGATTCGGACTGGTCGGCGGTCAGCCAAGTCGCCCAGCGGCGCGCCAACTTGGTTCGCGGCGCCGCGACCGGCGCCGAGGATTCACGGTCATAGGACGAGGCGACATGACGCAGATCGCCCGGCGGGGCTTTGTCACGCCGCCACCGGCTTGTTGAGACTTTGGTGGCGCGATAACCAAAGAGAGTGATGAAAATCAGCTACGCCGGCTACCGGTTCCCGCCCGAGATCGTTCAGAACGCGGTTTGGCTCTATCTCCGGTTCACGCTGAGCCTGCGCAAGATGCAACGCCTCAAGAGCGCTGGCTCTGCGCAGAAATTCCTCTCGAGCCGCGCCGCCGTGTACAATACCTTTAACGTCCAGCACCTTTAACGTCCAGCGCCGTCTCACCTCGGCTCGAACACATCGCAAGCTTCGCGCCGTGGCGATGAGCGCGTGGCGCGAGGCGGTCGCGGCAGCTTGACGATCCGCGAGGCGAAGACCTTTCGCGCTCACCGCATGGCAACGTGACAGCGCCCCTACAGACGCACAATGAATTGCACGAAGGCGGATGTGCTAAAGTATGTGCAGTTTGATCGTCTCTTGAGCGAAATGCGCATTTGCTGATCGCGCGCGTTTGTCACGGTGCGGGATGGATCGCCGCGGGCCGACGATTAAAGCGAATCGACTTGGCCCGTCCCGATATCCTCATGGTTGGCGACGAGCCAACTCAGCAGTCCGATCAGCAGGGCCCTCTCTTCAGGCTCTAGGGCGGCGATGGTCGCATCATGAGCCTCGCGCACGCTTCGCTGCATTTCGCCCAGAAGTTTGGCGCCTTGCTTGGTCATTGACCAAGGCTTGGCGCGGCGATCGCCTGCATTGACGACGCGGCGGGTGAGCCCGCGCTCCTGCAAACGCTTTACGGCGCCGGTCGTCGTCGTGCGATCCAAGGCGACGTCGGCGGCCAGCATCGTTTGGTCGGCGACGCCTCGCGCGGCGAGCGCCGACATCAGACTGAATTGAACCGGCGTGACGCGAAAATGCCCACAATGCTTTGAAAATAAAGCGACATGAATTTGGTGCAGCCGCCGAATCAGGAAGCCCGGACGCTCGCCGAGCGCCCAATTCTGGCCCGCATCGCTGTTCCCGGAAACCGCCGCTCTCGGCGTCGCCAACTCTTGTCGGTCGCGCCCGGCCGGGAGGGCGCGTTGACCCTTCTCAGCGTTTGGCATGGGAGTTGCTGAAGAAAATGCGAAGCATGCTTCATATCTAGCAGCGCGCCGAAGGCGCGTGGAATGGGAAGGGCGATGAGCGACGACCAGGGCTTTGATCTCATCTTGCGCGGCGGCCGAGTGATTTGTCCAGCCTCGGGAATCGACGCCATAAAGGATGTCGGGATCCGCAACGGAACGATCGCGGCGATCGAGGATCGCATCCTTGAACGCTCGGCCAAGCAAGCCATCGATGTCGCGGGCAAGCTTGTGCTTCCCGGCCTCATCGACACCCACGCGCACGTCTATCAATATGTGTCCGGCCGCTTCGGGCTCAACGCCGACATGGTGGGCGTGCATTCCGGCGTGACCACGGTCGTCGACCAGGGCGGTCCGTCCTGCATGACGCTGCCCGGCTTTCGGCATTTCGTCGTCGAGCCTGCGAAGACCAGGACCGTCGCCTTTCTGTCAGCCTATGTGGTCGGCGGGCTCGAAGGGCACTATTACCCGCAACTCTACAGCCCGGACGGCGTCGACGTTCAGGCGACCGTCGCTGCGGCGAAAGCCAACAAAGACATCGTGCGCGGCATCAAGGCCCACGCGGAAATCGGCGGCTTCGCGCGCTGGGGCATTCGCGTCATCGAGATGGCCGCGGAGATCGGCCGCCTCAGCGAATTGCCGGTCTATGTGCATTTCGGCCAGCTCTGGGGCCTGCCGGAATCCGGCGCCAACGGCGAGGACGCGGACACGATCGTAGAGCGCGTCATCCCGCTGTTGAAATCGGGCGACGTGCTCGCTCATCCCTTCACGCGCCATCCCGGCGGCTTCGTCAATCGCGAGGGCGAGGTCCATCGCGTCATCCGCGCCGCGCTAGATCGCGGTCTCAAAGTCGATGTCGGGCACGGCAGCCATTTCTCCTATCGGCTGGCCAAGAAGGCGCTCGACGCCGGCGTCGTCCCGCACACGCTGGGCGCGGACATGCATGGCTACAACACACGTGTCCCGCCGCCGCCGGGAACGCCGGGGAAGCATCCCGACGACGAAACCCATCCGTTCATCGGCCATGCCCGTTTCAGCCTGACCCAGGCGATGAGTTCGATGATGGCCCTGGGACTGTCGCTCGAACAGGTCCTCCCCATGGTCACGAGCAACGCGGCCCAAATGCTCGCGATGTCCGACGAGATCGGCTCTCTGGCGATCGGCCGCGCGGCCGACGTTTCCGTGTTGCACGACGATCGCGGACGCTTCCGCCTGCGCGACAACGAAAAGAACGAGGTTGTCGCGGAGCGGTTGTTGCGCCCGGCGTTCTGTTTGCGCGCGGGGCGGCGCTTCGACGCGGATGCGCCGATCTTGCCGGCGGCGGACGCCGCCTGATGCCTGCGCCCGGCCGCAACGACCCGCGCGAGCATTGGGGCGAACTGACCCAGGCCGAGCGCGACGCCGCCTACGACAATATGGCGGCGACCGCCAACAGCGCGGCCCTGTCGGCCGCGCGCAACGCCGCCTCCGCCGCCTTTCGCGCTCAGCGCGGCGGGGGTCTCGACCTCGCATACGGGTCCGGGGAACGCCAGAAGTGGGATATTTATCCCGCCGCCGATCCGAACGCGCCGGTCCTGATTTTCATCCATGGCGGCTATTGGCAGCGCAACAGCCGCGAACTTTTCGCCATCATGGCGGAAGGCGCGCTGGCGAAGGGCCTGTCGGTCGCGATGCCGGGCCATTCCCTCGCTCCCGACGCCACGCTCACGCAGATCGTCGCCGAAATCCGCGCGGGGCTTGATTGGCTGGCGCGCGAAGGCGCGGCCCACGGGGCGGGCGGACCGATGATCGTTTCCGGCTGGTCCGCCGGCGCGCACCTCGCCGCGATGACGCTCGATCATCCGAGCGCGCGAGCCGGCGTCGGGATTTCCGGCGTCTACGAACTCGGACCGTTGCGCGACACCAATCTGAACGCCGCCCTGAAGCTTTCCGAAGAAGAGATCGCGAAGCTCTCTCCGTTGCGCCTCGCCATAACGCCCAAGCCGTTCGCCATCGCTTACGGCACGGCGGAGCTTCCCGCCCTCGTCGAGGATTCGAGGCGCCTGCACGCCCGGCGCGGGGCGTCCCATGCGCCGGGCTGGCTCCTGCCCGTCGCCGGCGCCAATCACTTCACCGTGCTCGACGCGTTGCGCGAGCCGAAGGGCGAAATCCTCGCCGCGATCCTCGCGCTGGCGGAGAGTCTGCGATGAGCGGCGTGCCGAAAGCGCAAGGCGTCGGCGCTTCCGTGCTTCGCAAGGAAGACGAAAGGTTCTTGCGTGGCCGCGGCCTGTATGTCGGCGACATCCGTCTGCCGGATATGCGCGACGTCGCCTTTGTGCGAAGCCCGCTCGCTCACGCGCGCATCAAGGCGATCCATGTTCCGGCCGGCTATCGCGATCATGTTTTCATCGCCGAGGATCTGAAGGACGTCCGCCCGATCCGCGCCGTCTCGGGCTTGAAAGGCTTCAAACCCTCGGATCAGCCGATTCTCGCGACCGGCAAGGTGCGCCAGGTCGGCGAGTTGATCGCGATGTGCGTGGCGCCGACGCGGGCGGAAGCGGAGGATATCGCCGCCGAGGTGCGGCTCGACCTGGAGGAATTGCCGGCGGTTCACGACATGATCGCGGCGCGCCGGCCAGGCTCGGCGCTCGTGCACGAGGAATGGGGCGACAACGTCTTTCTCGAGACGCTGGTCGATATCGGCATCGAAAAGGCGTTCGACGCGCCGATCCGGGTTACCCGCGAAATCTCGACCGCTCGGCAATGCATGGCGCCGATCGAGGGGCGCGGCGTGGTCGCGGCCTTCGATCACCGGCTCGACCAGCTCACGCTGCACAGCGCGACGCAGATGCCGCACATCGTGCGCAACGGCCTCAGCGAATGCCTGGGCGTCGAGCAAGGGCGGATCCGCATCGTCGCGCCGGACGTCGGCGGCGGCTTTGGCTACAAGGGGATTCTCCTGCCCGAGGAAGTCTGCCTCGGATGGCTCGCGATGCGCTGCGGTTTTCCCGTCCGTTGGTTGGAGGACCGCCGTGAGCATTTGAGCGCCGGCGCCAATTGCCGCGAACACCACTACCGCATCACCGCCTATGCCGAGCGCGACGGCCGGCTGCGCGGCATTGACTGCGAGGCGACCGTCGATTCCGGCGCCTATTCCTCTTATCCCTTCTCGGCCTGCCTGGAGGCGGCGCAGGTCGCGAGCATTCTTCCCGGCCCCTACGACTTTCCGGCCTATCGTTGCCGGACGTTTTCGGTCGCGACCAACAAGTGTCCGATCCTGCCCTATCGCGGGGTCGCGCGCACGGGCGTGTGCTTCGCGCTCGAACTCGTGCTCGACGCGGTCGCCCGCGAGGCCGGGCTGGGGCCGACCGAGCTTCGCCGCCGCAATCTGGTGCGGCCCGAGCAGATGCCTTTTGACAACATCACCGCCAAGCACTTCGACAGCGGCGACTATCCCGAAGCCTTGCGCCGCGCGGCGGCGAATATCGATCTCGAAAGCCTTCGCCAGCGGCAGGCGCGCGGCGAGCCGGATGGTCGCCGGATCGGCGTCGGCTTCTCGATCTATTGCGAGCAGGCGGCGCATGGCACCTCTGTCTATGCCGGGTGGGGCATTCCGATGGTGCCCGGCCATGAACAGGCGCAGGCGCGCCTGACGCCCGACGGCGGTCTCGAAATTCGCGTCGGCGTCCACTCGCACGGCCAGGGGCTGGAGACGACGCTCGCCCAGGTCGCCAACGAAATCCTGGGCATCGACATCGATCGAACCCGCGTCATCCACGGCGACACCGCAATCACCCCCTATTCCACCGGCACCTGGGGATCGCGCTGCATGGTCATGGCCGGCGGCGCCGTCGCGAGCGCCTGCCGCGAACTCGCCGAGCGCTGTCGCCGGATCGGCGCCCACCTTCTGCAAGCCACAGTCGACGAAGTCGAACTGGCGAACGGCCGCGTTTTCGGGCCGAGTGGCAGCCTGAGCGTGAGCGACATTGCACAGGTCTGGTACCGTCGCCCACAAGACCTGCCGCGCGACGTCGACGCCGGCGGGCTCGAAGTCACCGCGGGTTATAAGCCCCAGCGGGACAGCGGCTCTTTCAGTTACGCCGCCCACGCGGCTGTGGTCGCCGTCGACACCGACCTCGGCGACGTCGAAATCCTCGACTACGTCATTGTCGAGGACGGCGGGGTTCTCGTGAACCCGATGATCGTCGACGGCCAGATCTACGGCGGCTTCGCGCAGGGTCTCGGCACCGCGCTTTACGAGGAAATGCGCTTCGACAACGCCGGGCAGCCGCTGGCGACGACACTCGGCGAATATCTGCTGCCGGGGCCCGCCGAGACGCCGGCGCCGCGCCTGGAGCACATGGAAACGCCCGCGCCCTATACGGCGTTCGGCGTGAAGGGGATCGGCGAAGGCGGCGCGATCGCCCCACCCGCCGCGCTGGTCAACGCGATCAACGACGCGCTGGCCGTCTGCGGCGCGGAGCTGCTGCGCTCGCCGGTGACGCCGACCGACATTGTCGGCGCCGTGCTCGAGGCGCGCCGAACGCCGATGACGGAGGCCGCCGAATGAAGGCCGCCAGCTTCCGCTACATGAGACCTACAGGCCTCGAAGAGGCGCTACGCATCCTGGATTCCGAGGGACCGGAGGCGAAGCTGATCGCCGGCGGTCAGTCGCTCGGCCCCATGCTCAATCTGCGCGTCGTTCAGCCGACGGTTCTTGTCGATATCTCAGCGCTGCCCGAACTGCGCCGCGCGGGCGTCGAGGGCGACGATGTCGTGCTAGGCGCCTGCATTACTCACGCCGACATCGAGGATGGGCGCGCCGGCTCAGACCTTGGCGGCGTCTTAGCGCGGATAGCGTCCGGCATCGCCTATCGCGCGGTCCGAAATCGCGGCACCATCGGCGGCAGCCTTTGTCATGCCGATCCCGCGGCGGACTGGGTGACCACGCTTCCGGCGCTAGGCGCCGTGGCGACGATCCGGGGCCTGCGCGGCGAGCGACGGATCCCGGTCGAAGCGTTCGTGACCGGCGCGCTGACTAACGCGCTGAATCCCGGCGAAATATTGATCGCGGTGCGCGTGCCCAAGCGGGCGCCGCGGAGCTTGTTCGGCTACGCCAAGAGTTGCCGCAAGCTGGGAGAATTTTCCAAGGCGAGCGTCGCGATCCTGGTCGAACCCGAGGCCATGACGGGTCGCGTCGCGCTCGGCGCGCTCGACGGCGCCCCCCGCGTGGCGGGCGCTCAGGACTTGCTCAGCAAAGGCCGCGGCGACGGCGCGCCGATCCGCGTCAAGCCGGAAGCGACGACGGCCGCGCTGATCGCCGCGGGCGTCGCCAACTCGGTCCAGCGGCATATTCACGCCGCAGTTCTCGCTCGAGCCGCGCGGGAGATGGCGGCATGACGCTCGCGCTGACGATCAACGGCCGCCCGAGGACATTGTCGGTCGCGCCGCGCGTGAGCCTCGCCGACGCGCTGCGCGACGCCTGCGGCCTGACCGGCACGCATCTGGGCTGCGAGCACGGCGTCTGCGGCGCCTGCACGGTGCTGCTCGACGGCCAGCCGGCGCGCTCCTGCATCACCTTCGCGGTCGCTTGCGCGGGCGCCGAGGTCACGACCATCGAAGGCTTCGACGACGACGAACTCGCGGGCGAGCTGCGCGCCGCCTTCCGCCGTCATCACGCCCTTCAATGCGGCTATTGCACGCCGGGCATGATGGTCAGCGCGCGAGACCTCGCGCTGCGGCTGCCCCTGGCGGACGAAAAGGCGATCCGGATCGGCCTCAGCGGCAATCTCTGCCGCTGCACGGGCTATGTCGGCATCGTAAACGCGGTGAAGGACGTGATCGAAGCGCGACGTCTGCGAGGCGTCGCGGCGATCGCCGCATCGGGCCGGGCGACGCTCGGCCCGGTCGGCGCGCTTTCGAGCTATGACGCGGCAGGCGCGTCGACCGCCCGTGACGTAAAGGCGCCCTCGCCGGCCGATGGAACGGGAGACGTCGCTCAAACCGATACGAGCCCGGTCGATTTCACGCCGACGCACACGTTCGCGCACAGTTTCGCCGTCAGCGCGACGCCGGAACGCGTCTTCGCCCATTTCGCCGACGTCAGAACGGTGGGCGCCGCCATTCCCGGCCTCATGATCACGTCGGCGAATTCCGAGCGGGCGGAAGGCCGCTTCGCCGTCGCGTTGGGGCCCATCACCGCCCGTTTCCAAGGCCGAGCCGCTCTGTCGCGCGACGCTGCCCGGCTTTCCGGTCGCATCCTCGCCGCGGGCGGCGACGGGGCGAGCCAATCGCGCGCGCGCGGCGCCATCGAATACCAGGTGCGGCCGAACGAGGCGGGACCCGGCTCGGTCGTCGCGCTTCACGTGGGATATTCGCTGAGCGGCCTGCTGGCTCAGCTCGGCCGGCCAGGTCTGATCGAGGCGGTGGCGAAGCGCCTCATCGCCGACTTCGCGCAAAATCTGGAGCGTCAACTCGGCGGCGCCGCCAGCGCCGTCCCGGCCCTCGAAACGCGGCTCTCCCTTCTGGCGGCGCTCGCGGCGGTTTCGCGCTTGTGGGCGACCCAACTCCTTGCTCGTTTCGGGAAAGCTCGACAATGAGCGATTTCGCAAGCCTCATCGCCGCCCGTTTCGGCGACGGCGGACCGTCCTTCGCGGAGCTCGACGACGATCCGTTTCTTGGCGCGGTGCTGGCGCGCAAGACGGTGCGCCGATATAGCGCCGTCGCGCCGCAGGAGCCGCTGCTCGAACTTCTCGTCGCGGCGGCGCTCAGCGCCTCGGCGAAATCGGACTTCCAACAGGCGTCAATCCTTCGCGTCGCCGACGCCGACAAACGCGCGGCGATCGGGGCGCTGTTTCCCAAAATGTCGTGGATCGGCGCCGCTCCGGCGTTCTTCGTTTTTCTCGGCGACTCACGGCGACTGCAGCGGATCGGCGAAATGCGCGGCAAGCCGGTCAGAAACGGCTCGCTCGAGGGCTTCTTCAATGCGGCCGTCGACGCCGCCCTCGCTCTGCAAACCATGATCTTGTGCGCCGAGGCGAAGGGTCTGGGCGTTTGTCCGATCAGCGTCATCCGCAACGAAGTGGACCGTGTCGCCGAGATCCTCGCATTGCCGGACATGGTCTTCCCGGTCGCCGGCCTGTGTCTGGGCTATCCCTCGGGCGAGGGCCGCGTAAGCCTCCGTCTGCCCCGTTCGGTCACGACGCATCGCGACGTCTACGACGACGGCGCCTTGCCAAGCGCGGTCGACGATTACGACCGCCGCCGAGAGGCGCGGCACGCGATCCCCAGGGACCAGCGCCGCGACGACGCCAAATATGGCGAAGCCGAATTCTATGGCTGGTCCGAAGACAAAGCTCGCCAGGGCGCCGCTCCGGAAGGGGCGGCGTTTCCTGTCTTTCTACGGCGGCGCGGGTTCAGTTTCGACTGACGCGCCGATCGAAAACAAAAAACGCCTGGGACGAAACGCCGCGCGGCAAAGCCGAATCGATCACCGTCAGGAAAGGTTCCAAAATGTTGTCTGCGAGCTCCAAGTTCCTCAAATTTTCGCGCCGCACGTTACTGGCTGTCGTCGCCCTGCCACTGGCGATATCCGCCTTGGGCGTCAGCGCTCAGGCGGCAAGCCTCGATGAGATCAAGAAGCGCGGCTATCTGATCGTCGCCACGGAGGACGATTTCCGTCCGTTCGAATTCGTCAAAGACGGGACGCCAACCGGATTCGACAATGAAATGATCGCGGATCTGCGCAAATACGCGCCCTTCGAAATTCGCCAGGAAATTCTGCCCTGGACAGGCATTCTGGCGGGCGTCAGCACGGGCAAATACGACGTGGCGATCACCGCGGCGATCATCACCAAGGAGCGCAAGAAGTCGCTGGATTTCACCAGCCCGATCGCCGACGCGACGCATTATTACGTGAAGCGAAAGAGCGACGACAGCATCAAGTCGGTGAAGGACCTGAGCGGCAAGACGGTCGGCGTTCAAGCCGGCAGCGCCCTGCTGGCGCGCCTGCCCGAGCTCGCCGCGACCTTGCAAAAGGACGGCGGCGCGCTCGGCAAGATCGTCGAATACACTTCCTATCCCGACGCCTACCAGGATCTCGCGCTCGGGCGCACCGATTACGTCGTCAACACGGTCATCAACCTGCAAACCCTCGTGGCCGAGAAGCCGGCGGTGTTCGAACTCGGGCAAGCCGTATCGGGCAAATCCTTCCCGGCTTGGGCCGTCGCCAAGGACAACGCCTCGCTGGTCGAATTCCTCAACGGGTTCATCGCCAAGCAGAAAGAGACGGGCCGGTTCGCCGAATTGCAGAAGAAGTGGTTTGGCCAATCCTTCCCCGATCTGCCGGCGACCTTCGAGCCCGAGTTCTGATCGGGGCTCCGACAGGCGACGACGGACATGACCGCGAGCGATGCGCTTTCGATCCTAAAAGGCGCCGGGGCGACACTCACCCTGTCTGTCCTCGGCATCCTCTTGGGATTGCCGATCGGCCTTGCCCTGGCGATCGCTCGCTGGGCGCAAGTTCCGCTGCTGGGGCGCATCGTCGCGCTCTATGTCAGCCTGCTGCGCGCGACGCCGCTGGTGACCCTGCTGCTGCTTCTGTTCTTCGCGCTGCCGAATGTCGGCGTTCCGATCGGGCCGTACTCGGCGGCGCTTCTCGCGTTGGTGATGAATACGTCGGCGTTCAACTGCGAGGTCTGGCGCGCCTCGCTCCTCGCTTTCCCGAAGGACCAATATGAAGCCGCGCAGTCCGTCGGCATGGGCGCCGCGCTGCGTTTTCGGCGAATTCTGCTTCCGCAAATCGCGCGGGCGAGTCTGCCCGGGCTCGTTAACGAAATGTCGATGCTCATCAAGGTGACGCCCGTCCTGGCGGTGGTCGGCGTGGTCGACATCACGCGCGCGGCGCAACGCGTCGGCGCCGAAACCTACGAACCCTTGCCGCCGTACCTCGTCGCCCTGGCGATCTATGTGCCCATCGTATTCGCCCTCCTCATGCTGCAGCGTTGGCTCGAGCGTCGGCAGTCGAGAGCGGAGCTCGTGTCGTGATCCGCGATTTCGGCGTGGTCTGGAGCGAGCGCGGCCTCTTGTTGGAGGGCCTGGAAAACACCGCGATCATCGCGCTCGTGTCCGCCGTTCTCGCGCTCGCCTTCGGCGCCGCGCTGACGCCGGCGCTGCGTTCACGGCGTCGCCTGCCGCTCTGGCTGGCGCGGACCTTTGTCGACGGCATGCGCTGCATGCCGTTCCTGCTGCTGGTCTACGTCGTCTATTATGGGCTGCCCTCATTGGGCCTTCGGCTCGACAATTGGGGCTCCGGCCTCGCAGCGCTCGTTCTCTACAACACGGCCTATATGGCTGAAATTCTGCGCGGCGCCTGGGAGGCGCAGGCGCCGGAGCCGGCGGAGGCGGGCGTCGCTTTCGGGTTCCACGGCCTGGGATTGTTTCGCCGCATCGTGCTGCCGCCATTGGTGCTCGCGGCGGGGCCCGTCATCGGCAATCAGATGATACAGATCATCAAGGACAGCGCCTTTCTGACCACGATCGCGCTCTCCGAACTGACGCATGCGGCGAGTTCGATCCAGTCACGACATTACGTCCCCTTCGCCGCCTTCATCACCGCCGTATTTCTGTACTGGGGACTCTGCCTCTTGGTCGAGGCCGGCGTCTCCGCGCTTGGCCGCGTCGCCGAAGTCCGGCGCTGAAGGAGACCGCTGGAATGGCTGCCAAGATCCTCAATGTGGTCGGCGTATCCAAGACGTTTGGCGCGGCGACGGTTCTGAGCGACGTCAGCTTTCAGGTGGACCGCGGCGAGACCGTGTGCGTGTTGGGCCCGTCCGGATCGGGAAAGTCGACGCTGCTGCGCTGCATCAACTGGCTGGAAAGACCCGACGCGGGCCACGTCTATCTCAACGGCGCCCGCGTCGGCGTGATGAACGACGGTCGGCTCATGCTCGATCGCGAGTTGTCGAAGGCGCGCACGCGCATGGGCATGGTGTTTCAACATTTCGCCCTGTGGCCCCATCTCACGGTTTTGCAAAACGTGATGGAAGCGCCGCTCCATGTGCAGAAACGGCCTCACGCCGAAGTGCGGGACGAAGCGCTGGCGCTGCTCGCCAAGGTGGGCCTGGCGGATAAGCGCGACGCCTTCCCGGCGAAGCTGTCCGGCGGGCAAAAGCAGCGCGTCGGCATCGCCCGAGCGCTCGCCATGCGCCCGGACCTCATTCTGTTCGACGAGCCGACGAGCGCCCTCGACCCGGAACTTGTCGGCGAGGTCCTGGTCGTCATGCGCGATCTGGCCCGCGAGGGCATGACGATGATCGTCGTGACCCACGAAATGGCGTTTGCTCGCGAGGTCGCGAGCCGAATCCTCTTTCTCGATCGAGGCAAGGTCGTCGAGACCGGCTCGCCCGAGCAGTTCTTCACCAACCCGACGAGCGAACGCGCTCGCCAGTTCTTGCAGCGTTACGCCGACCGCCCCACCGCCAGCCCTTGAGGAGACTTTCCATGGACCCGCTTTTTCACATGCTTGCCGGCGCGCCCAAGCCGGTGGCGCCCTACAGCCACGCGGTCGAAGCCGGCGGCTTCGTGTTCGTCACCGGTCAGTTGGCGACCGATCCCGACGACGACAGCCTGCCCGTTCCGCCCGGCATCGAAGCGCAGACCCACAAGGTGATGGACAATCTCACGCGCGTGCTCACGGGTTGCCGCCTCACGCTCGCCGACGTCGTCTGCGTGCGCGTCTTTCTCACTGATTTCCAACGCGACTACGCGACCATGAACGCGATCTACGCCTCGTATTTTCCGGTCGATCGACGACCGGCGCGCACGACGGTCGGCGTGACCGGTCTGGCCCGCGAAGGCGTCGTCGAGATCGACATGATCGCGGTTCGTCGTTGACGAGAGGCCTCCCGATGTCACTCATCGAAATCCCCGCCCGGCGCGGCAAAGCCGCGTTCGTCGCCGCCGGACAAACGATAACGGTTGTCAATACGCACGGCGAGCAGGTGGTCGACACCTGGGCGTTCCATCGACACGACCTCGGCGAGTTTATGTCGAACGAGCATACGCGCGCCCACACGCTGCATATATCGCCTCGGCCCGGCGACATCTTGCGCAGCAATCGCCGTCGTCCGATCCTCACGCTCGTCGAAGACACGTCCGGCGGAGTGCATGACACGCTCATCGCGGCCTGCGACGAGCATCGCTATGCCTTCCTCGGCGTGCAGGGTCATCACGACAATTGTCAGGACAATCTGTTCGCCGCCATGGGCGAACTCGGCCTCAAGCCCCCCGAAGTGCCCAGTCCGCTCAACCTGTTCATGAACATTCCCTGGGCTTCGAACGGCGAGCTCGCTTTCGCCGCGCCGCCGCGACCGACGCCCGGCGGGTTCGTGCGCCTGCGCGCGGAAATGGACATCGTCATCGCCTTTTCCGCATGCCCGCAAGACATCCTGCCGATCAACGGCAAGGCGGGGAGACCCGTCGAAGCGCACTTCTCGATCGCCTAGTCCAAGTCAACGCGAGTCGCCCGAAGGCGCCGAAGCTTTTGCGCTGCGGCGATGAACGCGTGGCGCGAGGCGCTCGCGGCGGCTCAGAACAACACGGGACGCAGGCCTGTCGCGTTCTTCGTTCGACAACATGACAAAGCCTCTTCAGCCACTCCTAACCACTTGCTGCGTTGGCGACTCGTTCGCCTTCGCCGACGCATGCAATATGCTGCTTATGATCGTGGCGCACCAAGCCGTAACGCGGGCGTTTATTGAGGCTTGCCCCGCTTCAGGAAAATTTGCGGCGCGCGAGCCATCGGCGTCAGCGGCGCATCCCCGCCAGGCAGTCGCTCATGGCCGCCGATGACGAGATACCCGTTCGGCAAGAGTTGCGCCAGGATGCGCGCGAGGACCTGCTCCTGCAATGGCGGCGTAAAATACGTAAAGGCGACATAGCGGCAGAGGATGAGATCGAACGGAATCGCAGGCGCCTCCGATCGCAAGTCCTCATGCCGGAAGTCGATCCCCTTACGATGTTGCGGCTTCACGCAAAAAAGAGAACCGACCCGATCGAAAGCTTGTTCGATGAAATGGACCGGCAATTCGTGCAGGCTTGTCGCCTGAAAGCAGGCATCCCGCGCGCGGGCGAGCATGGCCGTATCGACATCGGTGGCGATGAGCGAGAGGCCCGCGCCCGGACAGGATTTCGCGACTTCAAGGTCCCAGAGGATTTTGAGCGTGTAGGGCTCCTCTCCAGAGGCGCAGCCGGCGGACCAAATGCGGGCGTCGCGTCCCTCTTGTTTGGCGCGTGAAGCGATTTCGGGCAGCACATGTCTGCGCAACGTCTCGAACACGCGCTTGTCCCGGAAGAAGCGCGAAATGCTGATGTGGCAACATTCGTCGAGAACGCGCCACTCCGCCGGATCGGCCTCAAGCCGGGCCCGGTAAGCAGCGAGGTCGGCAAGTCCGAGATCGCTCATGCGCCGCTTGAGCCGTTTGCAAACCTGGCCGCGAACCTTGCGGAATCCCGTCCAGCGCAAGCTAAGTTGCGGCAGCGCCCACTGCAGGAAGGCCGTGCAATCCTTGTCATTCACAGGGCGCTAACTCTGGCTCGATTGCAATTGTCGCCAGGCGGCGTGGGCGCCGGCTTGGCCACCGCATCGCATTAGTTCATATGATGCGGCAGCGGCCCTAGAGGTTGCTTGAGAGAGGTCAACCCGAGGCGGCCTTGCGCATGCCCGGACAGCCACGCGCCGCGCAGGCGATAATTGGCCAATTATTGATCGAGATCAGTGCGCGCAGGCGGTTCACGCGCTTAGATGCGGCTACCGTCGTGCGGAGGCAAGATTGGCGAAGCGAGCGGTGAAGCGTCTACGGGCGCGGATCTGCGGAAGCGATGAACCAGTTTACCGGTGAAGCATGGCGGAGGGGCCCGCAGCCTTCCTCTCCGAGCATCCCGGAAGAGATTCCGGTCCGACGGGCAGGTGGCGCGGGCCCTGCGCTTTCAGGCCGAGCGACGCCTTCTTCCGTTCCACGACGGAAGGGGAGTTCGCGAACGCGCTTAAAGGATCGAAGAACGCAGCGATGCGGACCTGCGCCCGGTCCGGCGCAGTCAAGCGTCCTGCGCGAATGGTCTCGGAGAACGCCATAAATGGAAACCTACCCGGTTGATATCGACGCCGAGCAAGTCGTTCGGTGGGTCAAGGCGGAATATGACGCTGCAGAACCGGCTTTCAGGATCACGGTGAGGCGCAGCAGTGAAGTGCAGGAGATTCCCGTTCGCAGGGAGCTTCATCTCGGCGATGTGGAGCGCGAGGATCTGAGCGAAGTCGAGACCATCGCGACGTTGGAAATTGCGCCCCTCCACGCAAGCGAGGGCTGGCTGCTCAGTGTTGTCGTCGAAGATGAAGTCGGCTCGCGTGTCTTTGAAGGGGATATGGGCGCTGCGGGAGAACGACAGATCGACTTTGCCGCCTTCTACAATGAATTCATCCGCCCGGGGCGGGGAAGCGCCAATGTGATCGCGGAGGCGGAAAATTCAGCGGCCGCAGCGCGCCTGAGCGATCTCGTTAATGCGATTGAGGAAAATCGTCACAGCGTCGACCGCGGCTCATCGAAACGCTAACGCGCTCATCCGAGTGCGCTTGGCCAAGGCGATGAAAAAGTCTCGGCATGTCTTGGAGCCGGCATCACGGGGGGCATCGAGCGTGGGCGCTCATGGTTCGAGCCGTGCGGTCGGGCGCACGGCGTCGAGGAGCTGATGGCCGATCGGCTCGAAATCGACGGCTCTTACGGCGAGGGAGGCGGCCAGATCCTGCGAACCTCTCTGAGCCTGGCTGCGATCACGGGCCGCCGCATCCGCATCCATAACTTGCGCTCGAAGCGGCGAAAGCCGGGTCTTGCCGCTCAGCATTTGACCGCTGTTCGCGCCGTTGCGGCGCTCTGCCAGGCGGAAACGCGAGGAGACGAGCTCGGATCGCAGGAACTTGATTTTACGCCACAGGCGCCGGTCCAGAGCGGCAGCTATGTATTCGATGTGGCGCAAGCGCGCGAGGGAGGCAGCGCAGGCTCCGTCAACCTCGTGTTGCAGGCCGTTTTGCTGCCGCTTGCCCTGGCCACCGGAGAGAGCGATGTCCTGTTGCGCGGCGGCACGCATCTGCCTCTCAGCCCGCCCTTCGATTACATCCGCGACGTCTGGATCAAGGCGTTGTCGCGTTTTGGCGTCGGCGCGAATGTGACGCTTGATTCATGGGGCTGGTACCCCGTCGGCCGCGGCCAAATAAGGGCGGCGATCGCGGGCTCGCCTGTGGCGGGACGGGCTCTGAAGCCAATTCGTCTTGTCGAACGGGGCCCGCTGCGTCGTGTTGCCGGCTGCGCGGTCGCCGCCAATCTTCCGGTTCATATTCCGCAGCGGATGTGCGATCGCGCCACGGCGCTTCTCGCCACGCTTGACGCCGAAATCGCCATTCGCGCCCAGTGCGTTGGCGCGGCCTGCCCTGGCGCGGGGCTGTTCCTTACCGCCGAATATGAGAACATAGCCTGTGGATTCAGCGCCCTCGGCGCGATTGGCAAGCCGTCGGAACAAGTCGCCGAGGAGGCGTCGAGCTTGCTATTGGAGCATTGGGCCTCCGGCGCGGCTCTCGACCTTCACCTCGGCGACCAGATTCTCCTTCCCGCATCCTTTTGCGAGAAGCCGTCCGTCTTCTCGGTCGAAAAGGTGACCACGCAC
This sequence comes from uncultured Alphaproteobacteria bacterium, assembly GCA_963842835.1. Lineage (GTDB taxonomy): Bacteria > Pseudomonadota > Alphaproteobacteria > Rhizobiales > Beijerinckiaceae > Roseiarcus. The sequence continues at coordinate 752,023 of CAWJIB010000009.1, forward strand.
CTCCAGACCAACGCATGGGTCATCGCGCAATTCGGACTGGCCGAGACGCGCTTCGATGGCGAAGGCGGCAAGCCAGCGACGGTCACATTGACGCCGGCGCCGGCCAATCGCCGGTAAAGGCGTCGCGCGCTTGGCGCCGGAGTTCACTTTTCCGACCGCAATGGCCAGCGCCCAACAGCGAGAGTTCCCCTTGTGAGCTGTTCGGAAGTGGAGCCGAGATGCGCCAGCTCATCCCCGACGATCGCCGCGATTTCGCTTTGCGCCGGCTGCTCGGACGGGATCCTGACGCGGACGTCAACGGCCCGGGGCTGATCCAAAGGACTTCCGATTTGGCTGACAATAATGCAATGCGCCTCATCGATATAGGGAACTTCGTCCACTAACCGCTGCGCGATGAGGCAGGCGGCAATATTGTAGAGCTTGCCGACATGCGTGACCGCATTCTTGCCGGCCGCCAATTCCATGGTCATCGGCCGGAACGGCGTGATCAATCCGTTGATGCGGTTGCCCCGCCCGGCTTCGCCATCATCCCCAGCCTCGGCAGAGGTCCCCGTCACGGTGAGATAGATGCTGCCGGCAGCCAGATCATCGGCCGCATTGACGTCGAGGCTCATCTTCGTGGCGCCATGTTCCCGCGCGGCCTGGCGTGCAATTGCGGCGATTTCTCTCTTGGCGTCCCGATAGCCGGCGAAGCTATGTATGAAACGGTCCACGATTGCGCAGGCGATTGTGAGATGGACATGCTCGCCCTGCCGAACGCCCATGACCTTGATGTCTCGCCCGATTTCTCGATGAGCGCTCTGCGCCGCTGTTCCAAGCGCTTTTTCAACGGCGTAGACGATGGTCTCCAGGCGGCTGAGCGGCGCATAACCAACTCCGCAGGAGGTGTCGTTGCAGAGACGCGCCCGGCCTGGCCGCCGCGCGAACAAATCGCCGAGGTCCGCTGATCCGGGCCGGACCAAGTTATGGACGTTGATGTCCCGCTTCGGGTCGACCGCCGGGATATAGGTTGAGACCCATTCAGCGGCTGCCTGATAAGCGAGTTCTGCGATGGGCAGATCTTTTCCTCGGACGGAGCCGGTCGCGCGGCCCGCAAGGAAAAGATCCATCGGTCGAGAAATCTCGCCGCCGCCAAAACGGGGCGAAGATGCGCCTCCGGCGAGCAGGGCCTTGTCGACATTATAGTGGAGGACCTCGCCGCATTCCGACAGATAGAGGCGCGACAGGGCGAGACTGAATTGTTCAACGATCTCGTCGCAAATCGTGTCCGGGTGGCCGAGGCCCTTTCTCTCCACAATCTCAAGATCGAGCAAGTCGCCAGTCGGATGATCGAGGCGGCAAATATGGAGACGCTCGGCCAACATAAGTTTGGTCCTTCTCTCCCACCATAGCGACGGATGAAAGGGCGCGAGATGGCGGCGCTTAGCTCCGGGAAGGATAATGCCAGCAACTGTCAGAAGGATAAAGGCGGCCAAAAGATATTGCCGCTTAGGCTGCCGGCTGTTCCCTCATCAGCCGAAAATAATGCTCTGCATGCTGGCGATGGTTCTCGACCTCGATTGCATCGCCGGTTGATGCGGCGGCGTGTGCGAGCGCCGTGTAGCGTTCATGGTTCCTTTTGGCGTCAGCGAGCCGAACCGCCGCTGAACCGCTCGGCTTCCGCTCTGTCCCTTTGGAACGGTCGGAAGATGGCCCGGCGTCCGGCCTGCGTCAGATCATTGCCGGCTTCTCTCAAGGGCGGGAAGCTTTCTTGCTATGCTCGCCGGCCGACGTCGTCGCGGCTGCGGCGGCCAAAGCAGCCGCGAGCCGCCGGCTCCTTCTGTGGGGGATCAGCGTGAGGCGAATCCTGCATGTCGACATGGACGCCTTTTTTGCCGCCATAGAACAGCAACGGCGTCCCGAGTTGCGCGGCAAGCCGGTGATTGTCGGCGGCCACGGCGATCCGAAGGAGCGCGCCGTCGTCTCCACTGCCTCCTACGAGGCGCGGCGCTTCGGCATCCATTCCGGCATGCCGCTGCGCACCGCCTACCGCCTGTGCCCCGGCGCGGTCTACCTGCCAGTCGACTTCGAGACCTATGTCGCGGTGTCGCAGCGCATCAAATCGATCTTTCGGGAATTTTCGCCGATCTGCGAGGATAGCGGGCTGGACGAAGCCTTCCTCGACATCTCGCAGTGCGACGAGGCGCCCGAACGCATCGGTGAAGCGATTAAGGAACGCGTCAAGGCTGAAACCGGTCTGACCTGCTCTGTCGGAATCGGCCCCAACAAGCTCTTGGCCAAGTTAGCCTCGGATATGGACAAGCCGGGCGGACTGACGCTGCTCAGCGCAACCGACATACCGAAAAAGGTCTGGCCGCTGCCCGCTCGCAAGCTGTTGGGAGTGGGACCGAAAACCGAAGCGCGGCTTGCCGCGCTCGGGGTGGAGACGATCGGCGCGCTTGCCGCCGCTCCTCTGTCCAGGCTGCAGCAATATTTCGGCGAGGCCCACGGCCGCTATCTGCACGATGCGGCGCAAGGCATTGACGAAAGTCCGCTCGTTACCGCTTGGGAGCCGCGCTCGCTGAGCCGGCAAATGACCTTTCAGCAAGATGTCAGCGACAGTCGCGCAATCGCGAAAGCCCTAAGAAAACTGGTCGCAGAAGTGGTCGCCGACGCCGGCAAGGAAGGCTACCGGGGGAAAACAGTGACGGTCAAAATCCGTTTTGCCGATTTTGAAACGCTCAGTCGCCAGGTTACGCTGCCACGCCCAAGCCGCGCGCTGCGCAGGATCGCACGCGCCGCTCGGCAGCGCCTGCAGCAGATCGCGCTCGTGAAGAAGGTGCGAATGATCGGCGTTCGGCTCAGCGGTCTTGTCCCCGTCGATCGGGGATAGGGCTCAAGTGGTGAAAATCTGGCGCTTGGTTCCCGCGACGCCCGTCGGCTATGGGTCGACACGCGCCGGTCACGACGTGCGCCGCCGTCGGCTGGCTTGACCGTCTCAATGGGGGGAAAGCTGTCAGTCGCGATGGCCGCGCAGCGGCGAGATCTTCACGCTAAGTCGGACGAGCGGGCCAAGATCGCGGCGAGGCTGGCAATACTGTCGCGTCTGCCGTCTGTTTTCACATTGCCGTCGCGCGCAGATGGTGATGATCTCCCGTGAGCGCCGCGCGTTGCGCGCTGACGGCGGTTCAGATGGCAATCCCGACGCGCGTCATAGGGAGGGAACGACATGATTACGTTCATCCGAACGGCAGTGGGAATGTCTGGGAAGGCTCTGGAAATGGCGGCCTTCGCCAAGGAAATGGCCGCGATAATTAACCGCGCGACCGGCGGAAACACGACTGCCTGCGTCTCTTTTGGCGGTAACGCCAATGCGGTCGCGTGGATTTCACACGCGGACAGCTTCACTCAAATGGAAGAGACACTGGCGAAGCTCACGGCCGATCCAGAATATCGCGCCGCGCTCAAGAAGGCGGAACATTTGGCTGTCCCCGGCATGACGCAAGATCAGTTCTGGCGGCACATTTAGCCCAACCAAAATGGCCGCCGGATCATCAGTCTGGCGGCCAAGCGTAAGTCGGCGTGGGGGTCCGAACGCCGATCGGCGCGCTGACCCTTCGACGAAGTTGGGCCCGGCGGGGTTAACATGTGGAGCCGCTTCACACTTCCCAGCTTTCGGTTCAACATCTTCCTACAGCGCGACGATATCGGAAACTTCCCAAAGCCGACCGGCGACGCCAGCGCCTCTCGCGGGTGACGTGCGCGGCCTCGAGTATATCTTGACGAAGTTGTGGTACATTAGATTGCCCAAGCTGCTTCGAAGATCTCATGCACAGGAGTATCCAATGGCCGATGGAATGAGTGTCAGCGAATTTGAAACGAAATCGCATGATAACGCGGACGAGGTCCGCACGCCGAGCAAGACAAGGATAGAGGTCGTAAGACTTCCGGGTTTCACGATCGGTCGGCTTAGCGCCGAACCGGGCTGGCGCTGGTCCGAGTGCATCAAGCCGATTGCGGGAACCGAAAGCTGCCAGGTGGCGCATGTTGGTTATGCTATATCGGGTCACATCACGGTGCGCATGAACGATGGGTCACAGAAGACCATAGGACCCGGCGAGTCCTACACCATTCCACCGGGACACGATGCCTGGGTAGAAGGAAACGAACGCTATGTCTGCGTCGAGGTGATGAGCGCGGAGCAGTACGCCAAGGCTTAGCGGGCGCGCCTCCACCCCGAGCACGCCACAGAACGCCCCGCCACGGATGAACTGGCGGGGCGTTTTTCGTTTACGGCCAATTGGTGCTCAAGCTCACGATCAAGTCTGGACACAAGCCGATCCCCAAATCAGGGGTGTGTTTCGGCGCGCAAAGCCCGAAGCCGCGACAGGGCGCCGTCCTCATCGGCGCCCGTCATTCGGCTAAAGCCGACGACGTCCGCGGCGAAGATTGCCACAATTTTCCGCGTTCGGGTCATCGCGCCTCTCTGCCGCCGGTACGACAGCACTATCTGCGTAACGCGGCTCAGGCTCAAGTCGGCGACGTGATAGTCCTGGTCGAACGTCCCATTTGGGTCGATTCCGGCCGTTTGAGACGCGGGAACCAAGCGTAAGATTTTCACCTCTCTCATGATTGCTTGCAAGGGCATTGGGCATGCGCCACATCCCGCCGATTTTGCCGGACGGCAGAGGAACTTGTACGTCGATACGCGAGGCAGGAAGCGGGACGCAAACGTCGGTCAACAATCTCTCATTCGCGGATCTTGAGCCGCATGACCTTTCTTCGTCTGGGGCTGCCTCTGTCTAGAAAGCGAGCATCAAAGGCTCATAGTGGTGGCGAGGGCTCCCCGGCATTGTCCCGCTCCCAGCGTCGCGTACCAGCCGAGAGTGTTCAAGCGTCGTATGATCTCCTTTGCACAGTTCGTTGCTTTGATCACGCCACCTTCGGCGCGGATTGGATCGTGCAGGCGATTGACCAGACGAAGCCCACCATCTCGCGTGCAATTGCGACGGTGACGAGATTGGGGTTCTTTCCGAGCGCGCTCAGCCGCCGATATCGAGCGCACAGACGAACCTGCGCCTGCCACCCGATATCGCGCACCACCTTGGGCAAGGCTTCGATGCGATCGACTTTGTGTCGTCCGACGCGCGGCTTCATTCGATAAGCCCACGCGCCTTCGACCAATGCCCGGCGAGCGTAGGTGTTCCCCGTCTTGGTGATGCCGCCGCGCCGGACCTTCTCGCCGCTCGATCTTTCGCCTGGGACCAGGCCGAAGAAGGCCATGAGTTGGCGCGGGTTCGCGAAGCGCGTGAAGTCGCCGACTTCGGCGACCAGCACGACCGCGGTGATCACGGAGATTCCCCGCATCGCCTGCAAGGCGTCGACCACAGGCCGAAGGCTCCATTCGGAAAGAAGCGCGCCGATCTGTTCCTCGACACGCTTCAATCGCCGCTCGGCGTCGGTGACGGCGTCGACATAGTCATGAAACGCGATCTGCTGGGCCGGGTGTTCAAAAGCGAGGGTCGACAGCCACCGGCGGTACGCCATTTTCCAGGCTGTTCCTCGCCCATGCTTGCGTCCGTGACGCAAGAGAAAGCCTTGAAGGTGTTGACGCGCCCGCGTCACGACATGACGGACGACGCCGCGCAATCGAATCAGGTCCCGCATCGCTTCGTGGCCCGCATCAGGAACCCAGACCGGCGTCAGTTCTCCAGCCCGATGCAAGCGGGCGAGCATGGTGGCGTCGCGTCTATCGGTCTTGACGCGTTCGCCGGGCTTTCTCGGGATAAGCGACGGCGCCACCACGTCGCATCGATGGCCGAGGCCGATGAGCTGACGATAAACGCCATACCCGCAAGGACCCGCCTCATAGCAAAAGGACAAAACCACGCCCGGTCGCGCGAGGCGAAGACAAAGCTTGCTTATAGCGCTCGGCTCGTTATCGATCTCGCCCAGATATTCCAGTGCCGCCCGCCGGCCGCTGTCGGCCACCGAAACCGAAATCCGCTGCTTATGGACATCCAGTCCGACAAATCTGGTAGGGTGCATGAGGCCCGTCTCCTATGCATGAGGCTCTGCGCCGGCGTGCCGGCCTAACCCTCGTACCGTTGCATATCGGATGACGGGCCGCCCACAGGCCCAGCAATCATATGGACTAGCAGCAAGCCAGATTGCGGCCCGCACGGCTTGATCCCAGTCAATCCGCGTTTCATCGCCTCGACCCTGGTTCGATCTAGCGACCGTTCTTTTCGCGGCGTCAATTAGCGATTTGCAAGCGCTCCGCGGCTCGCCTACCAACCCCACTTGACCTGTCCGAGCTCGCTGCCGTCCGGCTTCACATATTGGTCGCCGAACTGGATGATTCGAACCTGTTCGCTCTCGACCGGCGTAATCAGCGCGATGGCACGCTTTGCGAAGTCGATGGTTTCGATGATTCCAAGTCCGCGACACCGGCCTGTTTCGTCGGCGACTCCGCATAAGAGGTTCTTTTCGAAGCCGGCGGGCATAACCTTGGTGTCCGCGGGCGCGCCGACCGGCGCGCCGACGGCCAGGAGACCTTCGGCCGTCCGCTCTGCATGAACGGCGCCTTCCTGGGCAACCGGCCTTCCCGAAAATAGCAGCGTGCGCTGGAAGATGAGCGCGTCGAGCGCCAGCTCCATGCGCACTGCGCCGGCGAAGTGCCGGGCGTAGGCGCCTGCGCGCACCTCGAACTTTTCGTCATCCTCTTTTGCGTGGGCTGCACGGGAGGGCTTGAGCCGAATGATGGGCACGTGCCGGTTGGCCATGCGAATCGGCGCCAGCTCGTTTCGCCGCTCAAGCGCAACGACCACGTCGGGCCGCATGGCTTCAATCTTGTAATTTTTCAGGACGCGCCCCGATGCGTGAATGAAGCCGGTCGTGTCCACAATGATGAACGGGGCGCGGGCCTCGCGCGCAAGGCTCACTGCCCCGACGACCAAGGGCAGCAGGCGTCCCATCGGGCTCGTACTTCCCACAAAGAAATAGCCGGCCGGCGGCGCCGTCGTGAAATCGACCGGCAGGGAAGGATAGCCTAGCGTCACCGTGGCCGGCGGGCCAAGAATGGCTTGCCCGATATCGGCATCCACGACGGCCACTTCGGCTTGCTGCTGCAACAGCGCCTCCGACAGATAGCGGCAGAAGCTGGTCTTGCCGGCGCCTGAGCCGCCAATGACAAGGATCGTTGCCCGGCCGCGCTCGAATATCTCGGCAGCTGCGGCCGCCCACTCAGGCGGGACATCGAGCTTCGCGCGTGGACTTGCGCTCATTGCCTCCTCGCCGGCGATCGGTGTGAAAACGCGTTCAGTCGTCACCCTCTTGCAGCGTTCATTCATCTCATTGATTAATAATGCAAAGCGCCTTTTTCGGAGCCGCTGGCGTCTGGCTACGGCGTCATCACGACGCGGCCGACGATCCGCCCGTGGCGAAGATCCTCGAGCGTTTCGGTCGCGGCGCTCATGGGCCGACGGCCGATGGGAATGGCCGGCACGGCGCCCTGGCGCACGAGCTCGAGGAGCTCCTTCAATTCCGCGAGGCTGCCGGTGTAGCTGCCTTCGATCGTCGCGGCCTTCATGGGGATCAGCGGCAGAGGCCACGGCGCCGCTCCGCCGAACAGGCCGACCATGACCAGCTTGCCGCCCTTCGCGAGCGCGTCGAAGCCGAGGCTCGCCGTCGCGGGGCTGCCGACCAGATCCACCGCACACCAGCACGGCCCCCCGAGCGCCGCCGCGACCTGCGCGGGCGCATCGGAAGCGGCGCCGTCGATGGCCGCGAGGGCGCCGGCCTTCAGCGCGGCGGCCCGACGGTTCGCGTCGATGTCGACGACGACAGCCCCCTTGCCGCCCATCGCTTTGAGGATGGCGACGCACATCAAGCCGAGGCCGCCCGCGCCGATCACCAGAACCGGCTCTTCCTTGATGGCGGGTCCGAACTTCTTCAGCGCGGAATATGTCGTCAGTCCGGAACACGCGAAGGGCGCGACGGCGACCGGATCGAGACCGTCGAGCGGCAGCAGGTATTTCGAGTTGGAGACAATGAGATGGTCCGAATAGCCGCCGTCGCATTGCACGCCGATGCAGCGCGGCTTCATGCATAGGTTCTCATTGCCCATGCGACAGACGCGGCACTGGCCGCACCCGATCCAGGGATAGACGAGGCAGACCTCGCCGACTTTGCGGTCCTTAACGTCGGGCCCAACCGCGACGATTTCGCCCGCCGTCTCATGCCCCATGGTCAGCGGCAAGCGGATGCCGCGATCCTTGAGCAGCAGCCGTCGGCCCGCGCCAAGGTCGTATCCGCCTTCCCAAATGTGCAGGTCGCTGTGGCAGACGCCGACGGCTCGGACTTTGATGACGACCTCGGAACCGGAAGGCTGCGGCGTCGGCAGCTCGGCAACCTCGAGCGGACCGCCGAATTCCACGACCTGATAGCTCTTCATCGCCATTTCCTCCCTTGCAATTCTGCGCGCCGGCGTTGCGCCGTCGTTCGCTGCTCGCACGCGGCTCGCCAATCTAGCCGCCGTCGCGCCCAAAGCCAAAGCCGCTATATCGGCCCATCGGCAATAAGGGAATCGCCATCTTGGTCGCGGCCGGTCCACAGTCCCGCCGCGACGAGGCGGGCGGCCAGCGCAAAACCCCGAACTCGGCGACGCCGACAAAGCGGCGAAGACGCTTGAGATCCACGGCCGCAGTCAATTCCCATAATGGAATTGGCATGTTGGATGGCGCTGAATTGCGCTGAATTGCGTCTAGCGGCAATACGTCCGTGCGGCTAGTCTGCGCGAAGTTTCTGCGTCGGCCGCTTGACGGGCTTAAGGTTCACACAAAGGGAAAGATCGGGCATCCGTGACGACGCGCGCGAAGGGAGGGCGGACCCATCACGAGATCCGGGAGGGGGTTTCGCGGTTGTGCAAGGCCTTCCCCGGCGAATACTGGCGCAAGCTCGATCGCGAGCGCGCCTATCCCAAGGAATTCGTCGAGACCCTGACGCGCGAGGGTTACCTCTCGGTGCTGATCCCGGAGGAATTCGGCGGGTCAGGGCTGGGACTCGGCGCGGCGACCGCCATCCTGGAAGAAATTCATCGCTCCGGCTGCAACGGCGCCGCGTGCCATGCCCAGATGTACACGATGGGCACGATCCTTCGTCATGGCAGCGCATCGCAGAAGGCGGAATATTTGCCGAAGATCGCCCGCGGGGAGCTGCGCCTTCAGGCTTTCGGCGTCACCGAGCCGACAAGCGGCACCGATACGACCCGCATCCGCACATTCGCGCGGCGCGAAGGCGATCGATATATCGTCAACGGCCAGAAAATATGGATCAGCCGGGCCGAACATTCCGACCTTATGGTGCTGCTCTGCCGCACCGCGCCGAGGGAGCGGGGCGCCAAGCCGACCGACGGCATCTCCGTGTTGATCGTCGACCTGCGTGACGCCGTTGAAAACGGCCTGACGATCCGCCCGGTTCGAACGATGCTCAATCATGCGACGACCGAACTGTTCTTCGACAACATGCCCGTGCCCGTCGCAAATTTGATTGGCGAGGAAGGCCGCGGATTTCGCTACATCCTCGACGGGATGAACGCCGAGAGGATATTGATCGCCTCCGAGTGCATCGGCGACGGGCGCTTCTTCATCGAACGCGCAAGCGCCTACGCGAAGGAGCGCGAAGTCTTCGGCAGGCCGATCGGCCAGAACCAAGGCGTTCAGTTCCCGATCGCGCGCTCCTATGTCGAAATGCGGGCCGCCGCGCTGATGGTCGACCGGGCGGCCCAATTGTTCGATGAGGGCGAGCCCTGCGGCACGGAAGCGAACATGGCCAAGCTTCTGGCGTCGGAAGCGAGCTGGCGCGCAGCCGACATGTGCATTCAGACGCACGGCGGGTTCGGATTCGCCGAGGAGTTCGACGTCGAGCGCAAGTTTCGCGAGACCCGGCTCTATCAGGTCGCGCCGATCTCGACCAACCTCATCCTCAGCCACGTGGCGACCCACGCGCTCGGCCTTCCGAGGTCCTATTGATGAAGGCCGCCGGCCCTCTCGCAGGACTCGTCGTCGTGGCCGTCGAGCAGGCCGTCGCCGCGCCGTTTTGCACGGCTCGCCTGGCCGACGCCGGCGCCAAAGTCATCAAGATCGAGCGTCCCGAAGGCGATTTCGCCAGGGGATATGACGACGCCGTTCGCGGGCAAAGCAGTTATTTCGTTTGGCTGAACCGGGGCAAGCATTCCGTGGCGATGGATATCGCGCAACCCGATGCTCGGCGCGAACTTTCGGGGATGATCGCCGGGGCGGACATCTTCGTGCAGAATTTGAGGCCGGGCTCGCTGGACAAGCTCGGCTTCGGCGCTCAGACCCTCGCCGAACGACACCCGAAGCTGATCATTTGCTCGATCAGCGGCTATGGCGAACACGGGCCGCTTGCAGCGCGAAAGGCCTACGATCTCCTGATCCAGGCCGAGACCGGACTTTGCTCGGTCACCGGCGATCCCAACGAACCGGCGCGGGTGGGAGTCTCCATTGTCGATATCGCCACCGGCGCCACCGCCTATTCGGCGGTGCTCGAGGCGCTGATCGCGCGGAGCCTCAGCGGGCGCGGCGCCAACATTCACGTTTCCATGTTCGACGTCATGGCCGAATGGCTCACCGTCCCGCTTTTGCACGCCGAAGCGGGCAGGAGCCCGCGCCGCATGGGTTTGGTTCATCCTTCGATCGCTCCCTACGGCGTATTTTCGTCCCGCGACGGCGCGCAGGTGCTCATCTCGATCCAAAGCGAACGCGAGTGGCGCCAATTCTGCTCGCGCCTGCTCGGCGAGGCCGCGCTGGCCGAAGACCCGCGTTTCGCGACCAACGTCGCGCGCGTGAAGAACCGGGCCGAGACGGATCGCAGGGTCGCTGAAGCGTTCGGCCTCCTCGACCGATCCGAGCTCGTCGCGAAGTTGAGCGAGGCCGATATCGCGTTCGCGGAGCTGAACGACATGAACGCCTTGTCGCGCCACCCGCACCTACGCCGGATCGCCGTCGAGACGCCTGCCGGCGCCGTGAGCATGCCGGCGCCCGCGCCGATCTTCGCAGACGAAGAGCGAAGCTATGGGGCGGTGCCCAGCCTCGATGAACAGGGAGGGCAGGATCCTCTTTCGATTCCGGAGCAAGGCGTTCGACCGGGGTGAACGCGGGCGACGGCTGGCGCGCTCGATGTCGGCTCCTCGCGAAAGTGGGTCGCGCGCGCTCTTGGGTTCCTCGACGCCGATCAGGCGCTATCGGGGTTGACCGCTGAAGCGCTCGACCAGCAGGAATTTCTGCACCTTGCCGGTCGGCGTGCGCGGCAGGGCGGCCTTGTCGATGATGAATTCTTTTGGCGTCTTGAATCCGGCGAGGCGTTGTCGGCAAAACGCCTCGAGCTGTTCGGGGGTGACGCTGGCGTCATCCCGAACGACGACCAGGCCGGTGACGCGCTCGCCCCAGAGGTCGTCCGGCAGGCCGAAAACCGCGCACTCGACAACCCCGGGCGCCTTCAAGATGATCTCCTCGACCTCGGCCGCGTGGACGTTCTGGCCGCCTGTCACAATCATGTCCTTCTTTCGGCCGCGGATGGTCAGATAGCCCTCCTCGTCGAGGCTCCCGAGGTCGCCGGTATGGAGCCAGCCGTTGCGGAATGTTTCGGCTGACTTCTCTTCGTTCTCGAAATACGCGGTGACGGCGTTCGGCGAGCGGCCGAGAATTTCGCCGATCTGGTTCGCTCCGAGCGCGGCGCCGTCATTGTCGGCGATCTTGATTTCCGCGAACGCTATCGGCTTGCCAACGGACCCCGGCCGCTTCTTGCGATCGTCGGGAGTGCTGACGACGAGGGCGCCGGTTTCCTGCATCCCGTAGTATTCGTAGATATGCGGGCAAAGTTTCGCGGCGGTCTGCTCGCGGACGCTCTCGGGCAGGATCGCCCCCGCGAACACGATCGCCCGAATCGAACCGAGATCGCGCGCCGCCGACGCCTGAGCCGGCAGCAGCATCGCCGCCATGGTCGGGACGAGGTTGAAGATCGTCACGCGTTCCGTTTCGATGAGACGCAGGACTTCGTTCGGCTCGAAATTCGCCAGCACATTCGGGATCCCGTAGAGAATCGAGGCGGCGATCCAGGCGAAGCCGACCCGCCCGAAGGCGGGGAACACGGTCATCGCCACATCGCGACGCGTCATGTCGAACGCCTGGAACATCGGGACGAGGGTGCTGTTGTTGTACTGCGTCAGCAGATAGGACTTTGGCAGGCCCGTCGTGCCCGAGGTGAGATTGAAATAGAACGGATCGGCTTCCTCGATCTCGATATCGGGCGCCTGCGGCGAGGCCGCCGACAGGAAAGCCTCATAGTCAAGCGCAATATCGCTCTTGCCGCCGCCGAACTGAACGACATGCTTCAGCGTTTCTCCCGCCTGTTCGGCGACCGTGGCGAACCGGCTCTCGTAAATCAGCCCGCTCGCGCCCATGGCGCGCATCAGCTCCAGCATTTCCGTTGCGGCCAGTCGGTAGTTCAAGGGCACGCCGATGACGCCCGTGCGCGCCAGCGCGAAATAGATTTCGACGATCTCGGCGCGGTTGGACGCGAGAAAGGCCACGACATCGCCTTTCCCAAAGCCCGCGCTCAAAAGCGCCTGCGCCAGGCGGTTGGCGCGCTCGTCCGTCTCACGAAAGGTGAAACGCCGGCCCGTGCTCGAACAATAAATCGCAGGAGCGTCGGGATAACGGATCGCAGCGGTGGTCAGAATGTTGCCGACCACCATTTTGCCCAAAGATCGGTTCATTTTGTATGTCCCTCCCTTGCTTCGGCGCTGTTTCGCGCTCATTGTTTCAGTTGCGTTACGGACCGGCGTTCCTGCCTAGCTCACGCGCCGCTGCTGGTTTTCCCAGAAGGGCTTGCGCAGCTCGCGCTTGAGGACCTTGCCGGCTCCTGACAGTGGCAGGGGGTTCTCGCTGACATCGACGCTGCGCGGACATTTGTAGCCGGCAATCAGCGTCTTGCAGAACTCGATCAGTTCGTGGCCAGTGACTTTCGCGCCTTTCTTGGTCGCAACCACGGCGTGAACCTGTTCGCCCCACTGTTCGCTGGGGATGCCGATGACCGCGCACTGCGCCACGGCAGGATGCTGGGCGATAGCGTTCTCGACCTCCACCGAATATACATTCTCGCCGCCGGAAATGATCATGTCTTTCACCCGGTCGACGACATAGATGAAACCGTCATCGTCCATATAGCCGCCATCCCCGGTGTGCATCCAGCCGTCGATGACGGCGCGCGCCGTTTCTTCGGGCCGTTCCCAATAGCCCATCATCACGTTGTCGCCTCGCACCACAATTTCACCGACCGCGCCGACGGGCACGGGCCTATCGTCGGCGTCGACGATGCGAACCTCGCAACCAAGCGTGGCGCGGCCAGCGCCCCTGTGCCGGCCCTTCGCGCGATTGTCGCCGATGTGCTCTTTCCAGTGCAGCAATGTCGCGATCGGCGACAGCTCGGTCATGCCGTAGGCCTGGGTGAATTGCGCCTTGGGAAGCGCGGTGGTGGCCCTGTCGAGCACAGCCTCGCTGATCGGCGACGCGCCGTAGATGATGTTCTTCACCGATGACACGTCATAAGAACCGAGCGCCGGATGATCGACCAGCATCTGGATCATGGTCGGAACGAGAAGCACGTCGGTTATGCCTTCATTCTGGAACGCGGCCATCACGCCTTCCGGTGTGAATCCCTGGATAATCACATTGGAGCCGCCGCTGAGCAGCAGCGAATACATCGCCGCGCCGTTCGCCAGGTGGAACATCGGCGCGGCATGTAGATAAATCGCCGAGCTTGGGAAAAGACCCTCGCCGAGAGCGTTCAGCGCGTTGACTGTGAGATTGCCGTGGCTGAGCATGACCCCTTTCGAACGACCGGTGGTGCCGCCCGTGTAGAAGATGCCGGCGAGGTCGGCAGCGGTGCGCATCGCATCCGGCACGGGCTCGCCTCGCGCCAGCAACGCCTCGTAGCTGTCTACGCCAGCCGGAACATCGCCATCGTCGGCATAGACCAACTTGAGACCGGGAAGAGCTTTGGCCAGTGCGGCGCCTGTCGCAGCGAACGCCTTGTCGACGAACAGCACGTTGGCGCGGCAGTCACGCATGGCGTCTTCGTTTTCCGGCAGACTCCAGCGAATGTTGAGCGGCACGATCACCGCGCCCGCCCAGGCCGTGGCGATATAAAGTTCGAAGTATCGATCGGAGTTTAGCGACAGGATCGCGACGCGATCGCCAATGTCGATGCCGAGTGAGCGAAGCCCCGCGGCGAGGCGCGGGACGCGCTCTCCGATTTCGCGCCAGGTTCGCCGCCTGTCGCCGAACACGGCGGCGACTCCGTTCGGGTTGATCTGCTGCGCCCGCCTCAGTCCATGGGTAATGTTCATCATGTTCCTCCGCTCGATCGTTTGCTCTTCGCAGGCGCCGCCGGAGCCTTCTTTCTCGGTTGCTTCCTCGCAAGTCCCTCAGTCAGCCGAATGGCGAATTCGGCGGCGACGGCTTGCGCCGACAATGCGCCGCCGCGCTGATACCAATGCCCGATCCAGTTCAGCGAACCGGCGATGGCGAATGCCGAGAGCTTGACGTCGCAGGGCTTGATCGATCCATCCGCGATGCCTTCGCTGATGTATCTGCGAAAGGTCAGGTCGATGCTCTTTTTGGCCGCGCGTACGATCTTGCGGTTTTTCTCGGTCAGATCGCGCGGATCGAACCGGACCAGGCTCGCGCCAAAGTCGGTCGCCATGAGTTCCGCGTAGGAGCGCACGAGCTTGCGGAGTCTGGCAAGTCCGCTGCCGCCGCTCGCGTCGATTTTGGCGATGCATTCATCGACGCGCTCCTGTCCAAGCGCCCAGCATTCGAACAGGATATCCTCCTTGCTGCGAAAGTAATTATAGAGCGCGGGCTTGGTGATGTTCAGGCGTTCCGCGACGTCATTGAGCGTCGCGCGATGATAGCCCTGCTCGAGAAACAGCTGGACGGCGGTTCGCAGCACGGCTTCACGCTTCTCGTCGCGCGCGCGGCGGCGGCTTTCGAACGGCGCCCACGGCGAGGAATCGGGGGGGTGTCGCGCATCCATGTCGAATGTCCGCTGGCGTGACGTTGACTCGTCGATCCGTTCAGTATATTACCCACGAGTAAGAAAAAGTCCAGCTGGTAATTTACGGAGGGCCCGGATGTCGTCTCGCGCATATATTGCCGGCGTCGGCATGATTCCGTTCGTCAAACCCGGCGCCAACGCGCCGTATCATGTGATGGGAGCGGCGGCGGCGAGGCTGGCGCTGAGCGACGCGGGCCTCGATTACGGCGTGATCCAGCAGGCCTACGTCGGTTACGTCTATGGCGATTCGACGTGCGGGCAGCGGGCGCTTTATCAGGTCGGGATGACCGGCGTTCCGATCATCAACGTCAACAACAATTGCTCGACCGGCTCGACGGCGCTGTTCATGGCGCGGCAGGCGATCGAGTCGGGCGCGCTCGATTGCGTGCTGGCGCTCGGCTTCGAGCAGATGAAGCCCGGCGCGCTGGGCGCCGTGTTCACCGACCGGCCGAGCGCGTTCGACGATTTCGACGCCGCCGCCGATAAGCTCGTCGATGCGCCCGGAGTTCCCTTGGCGCTGCGCTATTTCGGCGGCGCGGGCCTCAGTCACATGAAGAAGTACGGCACGCCGCTTGAATCTTTCGCCAAAGTTCGCGCGAAGGCGAGCCGCCACGCCAAGAACAATCCGCTCGCGCTGTTCCGCAAGGAAGTCACCGCCGAGGACGTGATGAACGATCAGGTGATCTGGCCGGGCGTCATGACGCGGCTGATGGCGTGTCCGCCGACCTGCGGCGGCGCGGCCGCGGTGCTGGTCTCGGAAAAATTCGCCAATAAGCATGGGCTGCGCAAGGATGTCCGGATCGCCGCCCAGGCGATGACCACCGACACGGCGTCGACCTTCGCAGCCGGCGACATGATGCAGGTCGTGGGTTACGATATGGCGCGCGCCGCCGCAAAGAGCGTCTACGAGGCGGCCGGCGTCGGTCCGGAAGATCTCGACGTGGTCGAGCTGCACGATTGTTTCGCCCAGAACGAGTTGATCACCTATGAAGGACTTGGGCTTTGTCCCGAGGGCGGAGCGGAGCGTTTCATCGACGACGGCGACAACACCTACGGCGGCAAATTCGTGATCAATCCCTCCGGCGGTCTCCTGTCGAAAGGGCATCCGCTCGGCGCCACCGGGCTTGCGCAATGCTACGAGCTGACGCGCCAGCTGCGCGGAACCGCCGCGGCGACCCAGGTCGAAGGCGCGAGACTGGCGTTGCAGCACAATCTCGGCCTTGGCGGCGCCTGCGTGGTGACGCTCTACGAGCGCGCGTAAGGAGGGAATATGGTGGATCGATCAGCGGTCGGACGCAGCTTCGCGCCGGTCACGGCGCGCGTCGAAGCGGGGCGCCTGCGCTATTTCCTCGATACGATCGGAGAGCGCAATCCGGTCTATCGCGACGCCGACGCCGCGCGCGCCGAGGGCTATTGCGCGATTCCGACGCCGCCGACCTATCTGTTCTGTCTGGAGATGATGGACGCCGAGCGTCCGTTCGAGATTTTGACCGAACTGAATATCGATCTCGCCCGTATCCTGCATGGCGAACAGCGCTTCACCTATCACGCCCCGGTGATGGTCGGCGACACGCTGACCTTCAAGTCCCGCGTGGCCGACGTCGCCGATAAAAAGGGCGGCGCCATGACGATGGTCGTCGTCGAGACGGAAGTGACCAATCAGCACGGCGCTCACGTCGCCGGCGCTGCGCGCACCATCGTCGTGCGAAATTAGAGGGCGTCATGAGCGAAACGGCAGCGCGCAATCCCGCGATCGGCGAACGCATCGTTCACAAGGTTTTCCCTCCAATCACGCGTCACACGCTGGCGCTCTATTGTGGCGCGTCGGGCGATCACAATCCGATGCACGTCGATATCGATTTTGCCAAGGCGGCAGGATTCCCGGACGTCTTCGCGCAGGGCATGCTGGTGATGGCTTATCTCGGCCAGGCGCTGACCGACGCGATTCGTCCCGCCAAGATCCGCTCGTTCTCGACGCGCTTCGCGGCGATCACGCAGCTTGGCGCGCGCCTGACCTGCGAGGGGCATGTGGTCGAGCTGCTCGAGCGCGAGGGCGAAAAGCGGGCGAGGCTGGCGCTGACGACCAGGGACGAAAACGGCGAGGTCAAGCTCGCCGGCGAAGCGATCGTCGCTCTGTGATCCATCGGTCTCTCATCGGGGAAGTCGAATGTCCAAGCTCAAAGGAAAAGTTGCGCTGATCACCGGATCAGGTCGCGGCATTGGCCGCGCCATCGCCCTGAAGCTCGCAAGCGAAGGAGCAAAGGTCGTCGTCAACGATCTCGACGCCGCGCCGGGCGACGCGGTCGCCGCCGAAATCGTGGCGGCGGGCGGCGAGGCGATCGCGGTCAACGGCAGCGTTTCGGAAGCCGGGTTCGCCGACCGTTTCGTCGGCGCGGCGATGGAGACCTTCGGCGGCCTCGACATCATCGTCAACAACGCCGGTTACACCTGGGACGCCACGATCCAGAAAATGACCGACGAGCAGTTCCAGGCGATGCTCGATGTGCATCTCGTCGCGCCGTTTCGCATCCTGCGCGCGGCGGCCGATCCGATCCGGATTCTCGCGAAGAAGGAAGCCGAAGCGGGCCGCGAAGTGTTCCGTAAGGTCGTCAACATCTCGTCGATCGCGGGGCTCTACGGCAACGCCGGCCAGGCGAGCTACTCGTCGGCGAAGGCGTCTCTGATCGGATTGACGCGCACGATGTGCAAGGAGTGGGGGCGCTACAAGGTCAACGTCAATTGCGTCGCGTTCGGTCTGATCAGCACCCGTCTGACTCAGCCGATCGAGGCTCAACAGAAATCGATCGACATCGCCGGCCGCGAAATCAAGGTCGGCGTGCAGCCCCAGATGCTCGACGCCATGGGCAGAATGATTCCGCTCGGGCGCGGCGGCACGCCGGAAGAAGCCGCTGACGCCGTCTATCTCTTCTGCAGCCCGGAATCGAACTACATCAGCGGCCAGGTCATCGTTTGCGGCGGCGGCCTTTTGATATGAGAGGCTAGGCCATGAGCGACGCCCCCGCCTATCTGACCTATGACGGGCCGATCGCGACGATCACCCTCAATCGTCCCGAACGCTTCAACGCCATGGACGAGGCGGCGGCGGTCGCGCTCGCGGCCATGGCGCGGGAACTTGCGGCGCGCGACAACGCGCGCGTCGTCGTGATTCAGGGCGCGGGGCCGGCCTTCTGCGCGGGCGGCGACATCAACGAATTCGCCGCCCACCTCGACGATCCCGCGCCGATGGTGAAGGGCATTCTGAGCGCCCATCATGAGTTCCTGACCGCCCTCAGCGCGCTTCCCGCCATCGTGCTCACCAGCGTCCATGGGGCGGCCGCCGGCGCCGGCCTGTCGCTCGCCTTCATGGGCGACCTCTGCATCGCCGCCGACACGGCGCGCTTCACGCCCGCCTATGCGCGGCTTGGCGTCTCGCCGGACGGCGGCGGAACGTTCGGTCTCGTCCGCGCCGTCGGCGCCCGACGCGCGTTGCAGATCTTCCTGATGGAGGACAGTTTCGGCGCGCGCCAGGCCGAGGCCTGGGGGCTCGTCAACCGGGTGGTTCCGGAGAGCGAGCTGCCGGCGGCGACGCGGGCCATCGCCGAAAGGCTCGCATCCTTCGGGCCCAGCGCGGTCGCGGCGACCAAGCGGCTCCTCTACGCGTCTCCTGAAAGGTCGATGGCCGAACAGCTCGAGGCCGAGATGACCGAATTGATCGGCTGCATGCGGACGGATCGGTTTCGCGACGCGGTGCGCCGCTTCGTCGCCAGACCCTAAGGACGGAAGGCCGGAAGAGGCGGCATAACCTGCCGTTCGTCCGAGATGAGCAAAGAACCCGACGGTTTTCGCAGGCCTTCGAAACCTTTCCTGCTCTTGTGAGGCGACACGGACATGACCTACCGTTCATCCTGGATGACCGAAGAACTCGACACGTTTCGCGATTCGTTCCGGCGCTTTCTCGCCAAGGACCTGGCGCCGCACGCTGAAAAGTGGCGCAATCAGAAAATGGTGGATCGCTCCGCCTGGCGGGCGCTCGGCGCGATGGGCGCTTTGCTGCCGAGCGTGCCGGAAGCCTATGGCGGGCTCGGCGCGAGCTTCGCTTACGACGCCGCTGTATTCGAGGACATGGAGAATATCGTGCCAGAGGCGCTGGGCGGCGTCACCGTCAGCAGCGGCATCGTTGCGCACTACATCCAGAACTACGGCTCCGAGGAGCAGAAGCGCCGCTGGTTGCCCGGCATGGCGCAAGGCGAATTGATCGGCGCGATCGCCATGACCGAGCCGGGGGCCGGTTCCGATCTGCAGGGCGTGCGGACCACCGCGCGCCGGCAGGGCAACAGCTATGTCCTCAACGGCCAGAAAACCTTCATTACAAACGGTCAGGCCGCGGACCTGGTCATCGTCGTCGCCCGGACGGGCGGCCCGGGCGCCAAAGGCCTATCGTTGATCGTCGTCGAGACGAAGGACAATGACGGCTTCCGGCGCGGGCGGAATCTCGACAAGATCGGTCTGCACGCCTCCGACACGTCGGAATTATTCTTCGAAGACGCGGCGGCGCCGCCCGAGAATCTGCTCGGCGGCGAGGAGGGCCAGGGTTTCGCGCAATTGATGCAGCAATTGCCGCGCGAACGGCTCATCATCGCCGTCTGCGCGGTCGCCTCAATGGAGCGCGCGGTCAGACTGACCGCCGACTACGCCAGGGAACGCAAGGCCTTTGGCAAGCCGATCCTCGATTTCCAGAATACGGCCTTCACCCTGGCTGAGCGCAAGACCGAAGCGACGATCGCGCGGGTGTTCGTCGACTGGTGCGTCGAGCGGCTGATCGCGGGCGACCTCGATGCAGTGACCGCGTCGATGGCGAAGTGGTGGTGCACCCAGAAACAGGTCGAGACCGCCGACGAATGCCTGCAGCTTCACGGCGGCTACGGCTACATGCAGGAATATCCGATTTCGCGCATGTTCGTTGATGCGCGCGTCCAGAAAATCTACGGCGGCGCCAACGAAATCATGAAGATGCTCATCGCGCGGTCGCTTTGAGCGGCGTCCGCGGCGGAAACGGAAATGGCGCAAAGGGAGGCGGCGCCTATCGCGTCTTCCCCGCCGCGCATCGGAAGCGTGGATAGCATGCCGATCTGCCCTGGGGAGCGGCCGGACGCTGCCGGGCCGTCGACCGACGACGGGACGCCGCAGCAAATAACACACATCGCTTGTGGGAGGAGGCTATTCCCCTCCTATTTGCGCTTGCCCAAACACCGGTGATAATGCTCTACTAACAACGAGGGCTGACATAGCGGCTCGAAATTGGAGGGAGCGACCATGAGAATGGGGTGGGGACGTTTGCTCGCGCTTGCCAGCGCGATGAGTTTGGCGACGGCGTCTATCGCCGCGAACGCCGCGGAAGAGATCAAAGGCGGAGTAGGCGCGAAAGCAGGCGCGGCGGCGCCGGCGGCGACGAACGTCACCCAAGATTTGCTCAACCGCGCCGCGGGCGACGGCTCCAATTTCTTGCAGACCAACGGCAATTACGCGCAGACGCGTTTTCACCCGGCCAACCAGATCAACGCCGGCAACGTGCACGGTCTGCATGTCGCCTGGATCTTTCAGACGGATGTCCTCGACACGATGGAGACATCGCCGATCGTCGTCAACGGCGTGATGTATGTCACCACGGCGTTCGACCATGTCTACGCGTTAGACGCGAAGACGGGCGCCCAGATCTGGGAATACAAGCATAAGATGGGGCCGGTTACAACCTATTGCTGCGGCCCCAACAATCGCGGCGTGGCCGTCTATGGCGACAGTGTCTATCTGGCGACGCTCGACGCTCAGCTCGTGGCGCTCAACTCCAAGACCGGCGCCTTGAAATGGGCGAAGGAAATCGCCGACCCCGAGAAGGGCTATTCGGAGACGATGGCGCCGACGGCGGTCAAGGGCATGATCCTGATCGGCACCAACGGCGGCGAATACGGCATCCGCGGCTTCGTGAAAGCCTTCGACGCCGCCACCGGCGATCTGAAATGGACCTTCAACACGACGGCGGACAACTCGCAGGGCGTGTGGGCCAGCAAGGACGCGACGGGCCGCGACATGCATCGCGACATCGCCGCGGAAAAGGCGGCCTACGCCAAGAACGGCGACCCCTACAAGACCTTGGGCGGCGGCGTTTGGCAGAATCCGGCGGTCGATCTGGCGAACAATCGCATCTATTTCGTCGTCGGCAATCCCTCGCCCGACCTCGACGGCGCGATCCGCCCGGGCGACAATCTCTACACCAACTCTTTAGTCTCGCTTGATCTCGACACCGGAAAATACGTCTGCCACTTCCAATATATCGCGCACGACGTCTGGGATCTCGACGCCGTGTCGCCGCCGGTGCTGACCAAGGTCGTCGGCAAGGATGGCAAGTTGACGGACGGCGTCCTTCACGCGGGCAAGACGGGCCACGTCTATGTCCACGACGCCAAGGACTGCAGCCTGATCCGGTTCTCGGAAGCGATGATTCCGCAGGAAAACATGTGGACATTGCCGACGAAGGACGGCGCGCGCATGCTCCCGGGGGCCAATGGCGGCAACGAATGGTCGCCGATCGCCACCAACCCGAATTTGGGGCTCGCCTATTCGCTCAATCTGCATCAGCCGATGACCTACCACGTCAACTCCTCGCCCTATCCCGACGGCAAGCTCTGGCTCGGCGGCGCCTTCAAGATCATCCCGACCGAGGAGCAGTGGGGCAAGCTCGTCGCCGTCGACTACAATACCGGCAAGGTTCGCTGGAGCGTGAAGACTCCGGAACCGATGATCGGCGGCGCCTTGGCGACCGCAGGCGGGCTGGTGTTCGCCGGCGAAGCCAACGGTCACTTCAAGGCCTATGACGCGAAGAGCGGCGGGATCCTTTGGGACTTCAGCGCCGGCGCGGGCGTCAATGCGCCTCCCTCGACCTATACGGTCGGCGGCAAGCAATTTGTCGTGGTCGGCGCGGGCGGCAATACGCAGATCGACGCCAAGCGCGGCAATTCGATCATCGCCTTCACGCTCAATTGATCCGAGGGCGATCCAGGTTTGACTAAACCGTCGGGGCCGGCCAAAAGGCCGGCCCCGATTTTGTATTGGCGTAGTTCCAGGCCTTGCGCAGGCGATCCGAGACCCTTTCCATGGTTTATAAGTTTTCGTTCTTTTGCCTGGCGGGGGCCCTTCTGACCCTGGGCGCAAACGCCGCGGCGGCCGATGCGATTGCCGACAAAGCCGCGGTCTGCATGGGGTGCCACGGCGAGAACGGCGTGCCGATCGACAAATCCATCCCGAACATCTTCGGCCAGAACGAGGGCTACCTCTATATCGAGCTGCGCGACATGAAGAAGGGCGCGCGCAAGAACGAGCAGATGGCGCCGGTCGTCGAGAACCTGTCGCGCGAAGATATGCTCGCGCTCGCCGCGTATTTTTCCGCCAAGCCTTGGACCAATCAGCAGCAGCCGCGGGCCAGCGCCGAGGATTCCAAACATTTCGATTCGATGGCCAATTCCGCTGGATGCGTCGGATGCCATCAGGCCGGTTACATCGGCGCCGGCACGCAGCCGCGCTTGGCCGGACAAGGCTTCGACTACCTCGTCAAGACCATGCTCGATTTTCGCAGCGGCGCGCGTGCGAATAATTCGTGGATGAAGGATCTGCTCAATACCTATAGCGAGGACGACATCAAGCAAATGGCGCGCGTGCTCAGCGGCCTCTAGCTCGGGGCCTGCGCGCATGGGAGCGGACGGCTCGGCCGGCGACGGCGTTTGGCGCGCCGCGCTGGACTTAACGGAGAGGGAGCGCGTGAAACGATCGGCTCTGCTGGTTCTGTTCTTGGGATTCTGCGGCTCGGCCTTCGCGCAGGAGAGCGCAGGCGAACCCAGCGCGCTCGCCTGCAACGACGTTCGCGCCGGCGCGGCGCGCGTTCTGGCGAGCGAACCCGACGCTTTGCAAGTCAACAACCTGCTCTTCGAGGCCGCGCGAAAAGGCTGCGTCGGCTCTCTCGACGCGCTTTTCAAAGCCGGCGCTTCCCGACTCGCGCGCGACCAATTCGGCAATACCGCGCTGGCGACAGCGGCGAAGATGGGCCGCCTGGGCGTCGTCAAGGCGCTGTCCGCTTCGGCCTCGCCCGACGAGGCGGCGCAACTCGATCGCCCCAATGTCGCGGGTTCGACGCCTCTGACTCAGGCCGCGCTCGCCAATCGCGGCGATGTCGCGAAATGGCTCGTGGACGCCGGCGCTCGTGTCGACGTCGTCAACACGCAGGGCGAGACGGCTTTGAGCGCCGCCGCTTTCAACGGCAATTCCGAATTGGCGGCGCTGCTGCTGGCCCATAAGGCGCGGCCGGACACGATCGACGCGACCGGCAAGAGCGTCATCGTCTACGCCGCCGCACGGGGCGCAGCGCGGATTGTCGAGATGCTGCTGGATGCGGGCGTCGATCCCAACCTGCGCTATCGCGCCGATCTCACGGCGCTGATGTGGGCGGCGGGCCATCCCGACGATGTCGCCGCCGACGCGGGGCTGCGGACGGTCAAGCTGTTGCTGTCGCGCGGCGCCAAGCTCGATTTCGTCGACGATCGCGGCCGCAGCGCGCTGATGATCGCGGCCGGCCTCGGGCACGGCGCGATCGCCCAGGCGCTTCTCGAAGCCGGCGCCGATCGCACGCTGCGCGACAAGGCCGGCAAGAGCGCGGCGGATCTGGCTGCGACGCCAGAGGTCAAAGCCGTCGTGGCAGGTTCGTGAATCCGCCTTGCGCAGTCTTTGTCGCGACCGCCGTGCGAACTTCGCGAACGAACGCCGCGGCCGCAAATCCCGGATCGGCTTGGAAGCCGGCCTCGCAACGGAAGAGAACGGGTGAAGTTTGATTGGGATTGCGTCAGCGGCGGTAAGGGCGAGTTGAAATGAAACTGCGTGGCGTTTCGTTTTCGGCTTTGGGATGCCTCGCGCTCGGCGCTTCGCAAGCCTTGGCCCAGGCCGCCGCTCCGGCGACCTCCGGAACGAGCGTCGTTCTTCCGACCATTGACGTCTTCGCGACGACGCCGCTTTCCGGAACCGGCGTCGACGTCGACAAAGTTCCCGCCGCCGTCACCACGATCGACTCCAAACAGATCGAACAGGCGAAGTCGCCGAGCATCGTCAAGTCGCTCGCGCAGCAGACGCCGAGCGTCGACGTCGAGGAAGTCGCGGGAAATCCGTTTCAGCCCGACGTGTATTTTCGCGGCTTCGACGCCTCGCCGATTTCCGGCACGCCGCAGGGCCTCGCGGTCTACCAGAACGGCGTGCGCATCAACGAAGCCTTCGGGGATTCGGTCAACTGGGATCTTATCCCGACCGCGGCGGTGCGCTCTATCGACGTCATCAGCAACAATCCCGCCTTCGGGCTCAACGCGCTCGGCGGCGCGCTCAGCGTTCAGATGAAGGATGGTTTCACGTTTCAGGGAACCTCCATCGACGTCATGGGCGGCTCCTATGGCCGGATGCAATCCTCCCTTCAATGGGGCAAGCAGGTCGGCGCATACGCCGCCTATATCGCGGTCGAGGGCGCCAAGGACAACGGCTATCGTGATTTTTCGGGATCGCAGATCCGCCGCTTCTACGGCGATGTCGGCTATAAGAGCGATAGCGCCGAACTCCACCTCAACGTCGGCGGCGCGGACAACGCGTTCGGCGCCACCGCGAGCGCCCCGGCCGAATTGCTCGAGCAGAGCTGGAGCAGCGTCTATACGACGCCGCAAACGTCGCGCAATCAGGTCGGCTACGTCAACGCCACCGCGACGGTCAACGCCACGCCGACCTGGACCTTGCAGGGCACGGCGTATGTTCGCTCGTTCTATCAATCGACGGTCGACGGCAATTCGACGAACGCGGAGATTTGCGCGGCCGACCCGACGCTGCTGTGCTTCAATGGCGCCGCGGCCGCCAACGGCCTCAACGGCCAGCAACTCGCCACCCCTGCGTCATTCGTCGGCGCGACGCTTGGAGAAATCGATCGCACGTCGACGCAGACCACCAGCCTCGGGACGACGTTGCAGGCGACGAATACGGACAAATTGCTCAGCCACGACAATCATTTCGTCATCGGCGGCAGCTTCGATTACGGCGTCACCAATTTCGGCGCCAGCGCCGAACTGGGCGTCGTGCAGCCTGATTACCTCGTCGCCGGCTCCGGCATATTTCTCGGCCCCTCCGGCAATCCGGTTTCCGACGGCCCGGTCTCGCTGCGCACGACCAACGCCTACACCGGCCTCTACGCCCTCGATACGTTCGACGTCACCAAAGACTTCTCGATTTCCGGCGGCGGCCGTCTGAACGTCGCCAATATCCGATTGCAGGATCAGCTTGGCGGCGGGCTCAACGGCGACGACACCTTTTTGCACTTCAATCCGATGATCGGCGCGACCTACAGGATCAATTCCGACGTCACCGCCTACGCCGGCTACTCCCAGGCCAATCGCGCGCCGACGCCGCTGGAGCTCGGCTGCGCCGACCCCGTTCACCCCTGCATCCTCGCGAGCTTCCTCGTCTCCGACCCGCCGCTGAAGCAGGTCGTGGCGCGCACCTTCGAAACGGGGCTGCGCGGGACGCACGACTATGGCGAGACCGTCGGGACGCTCGGCTGGAAACTCGGCGTCTTCCGCACTGACAACCAGGACGATATCCTCAACGTGCCCGACCCGGTTCAGCAGGGCTTCGGCTATTTCCAGAACGTCGGCGCGACGCGGCGCCAGGGGGTCGAGGCCGAAGTGAATTTCAAGGCCGACAAATTCAGCGTCCACGCGAGCTACGCCTATGTCGACGCGACTTTCCAAAGCGCACTCACTCTCGGCTCGAACTCGCCCTACGCCGACGCCAACGGCAATATTTACGTCACGCCCGGCGACCAAATTCCGATGATCCCCCACCATCGCTTCAAGCTCGGCGGCGATTATTCCGTCAACAAGGACTTCAAAATCGGCGCCGACTTGCTCGCGCTCAGCTCGCGATATTACGCGGGCGACGCCTCCAACCAATTCGAGAAGCTTCCCGGCTACGCCGTGGTCAACGCCGACGCTTCCTATCAGGTGAGCGCGAACGTCCAGCTCTACGCGCGCGTCGAAAACGTGCTCAACAATCGCTACTACACCTACGGAACCTTCTTCGACACCGCCGCGATCCCGAACTTCGGAAACGGAGGCGCGCCGTTCACCGACCCGCGCTCGCTTAGCCCGGCGCAACCGCGTTCGGTCTACGCAGGCCTGAAAGCGACGTTTTGACGGGGTCCCCTGAAATAGGCGGGCGCGCCCGTCTTGTTTCACGCCCGCTTGAGGCGTTCTCGCCTCGCCTGCCTGACATTTTCGCCGATTGGGTCGGCCTTCGCGGCGCCGCGGCGCTCAAGCTGGACATCGGATGGCTTCCGGCGTCCGGGCCTCATTTCGACCGGCCCGATGCGCCCGACGTCGCGCCCTCCGCGCCTCGCGGCCTCGCTATGGCGGCGGTCCGACCGGGCCGCGAGCAATCGCGGCCAAAGCTTGAACGCCCGCCGATCGCGGGGGGCTGGAGTTGGGGCGTCGCTTGCTCGCTCGGCTTGCACGTCGGCGCCCTGACGGCCTTGCTGTTTTGGCCAACGCCGGTCGCCGAGACGCCGCCGCCGGAGTTCGTCACGGTCGAAATCATCGCCGAGGCGCCGGCGCCGGCAATCCGCGAGGCTCCGCCTCCCTCGCCTGCCGTCGCCGAAGCGCCTTTGCAGCCGATCGAGCAAGTGTCCTCCCCTGTCTTGGCGCCGCCCGCCGAGCCGCCGGCGGCGATGGCCGAACCGCCGCCGGTCGCGGAGGCGCCGTCGCCTCCCCTGCCTCCCGTCGTCGAGGCGACGCCCGTCTCCGAAACGCCTCCCCAGCCGTTGGAGGAAACGCCGCCGGTCGCAGACGCGCCGCCGCCTCCCGCGCCTCCCGTCGTCGAGGCGCCGCCCGTCCCCGAAACGCCTTCCCGGCCATTGCAGGAAACGCCTGCGCCGGCTTTGGCGACGAAGGAGCCGGCTCCCGCTGCTGAGGCGCCGGCGCCAAAGCCGCTGCCGTCCGCGCCCGCAAGGGCGCGCTTGGCGGCCCGGGAACCGGCCCCGGCGGCGTCGAAGCCGGCCAAGCCAGCCCCGACGGCGCGGCAAGCCGCCGCGCCCGCTGTTTCGAGCGCCGAGGCGGCGGCCTATCAAAGCAATGTGCTCGGCCGAATTTCCGCGCAGAAGCGCTACCCCGAAGCTGCGCGCGAGCGGGTGGCGCACGGCGTCGCGGTGATCCGTTTCTCGATCGACGCATCGGGGCAGCTCGCCGGCCTGTCCATTTCCCAATCGGCCGGCGATCCGATCCTCGACGCGGAAGCTTTGGCGACGGTTCGCCGAGCCAGTCCATTTCCTCCGCCTCCAGCCGGAGCGCCGCGAAATTTCTCGGCGCCCCTCAGCTTCAGAGTCCGATAGGCGAAGAGGGACTCCGGAGACTTCGCAGAGCCGTGGGGCAAGGGGACGAAAACGAATAGGGGAGGGGCGGAGCGGGTGTTTGCGGCTTTCAGGTTCACGACGATCGGCTTGGCTTTCGCGGAGGTTCGATTGATGTTTTGCGCAGCCGTTTTCGCCCGGCGCCCTTGCAACCGCGCCGCGTGGTTTGCGCCGCTCTGCGCCTGCCTCTTCGCCTTGTCGGGCGCAACGCCGGGCTTCGCGGAGGATTTGACGGAAATCAAGGTCGGCTATCTCCACGTCCCCGCGTCGAAAACGCGCCTCTCGCTGATGGACGTTCCGGCTGCGAATGACGGCGTGGCGGGCGCGCAACTGGCGATCGATGACAACAACACGACGGGCCGCTTCGTCAAACAGCGCTTTACGCTGATCGACGAATCGTTGCGCGCGCACGATGACGTCATCGCGGCGGTCAACACGCTCGCCGACGCCGGCGCCGCTTTGATCGTCACCGATATCGACGCCGACGGCGTTCTCAAGGCGGCCGACGCGGCAAAGGCGCGCGGGCTCGCCGTTATCAACGCCAGCGCGACGGACGACCGGCTGCGAGAGGAGGATTGCCGCGGCAACGTCGTGCATGTCGCGCCGACGCGCTCGATGCTGGCGGACGGGCTGGCGCAATATCTCGTTTGGAAGAAATGGCGCAAATGGCTGCTCGTCGTCGGCTCGCATGACAAGGACAAGCTCTTCGCCGACGCGCTGCGCCACTCGGCGACGCGTTTCGGCGCGAAAATCGTCGAAGAGCGCGAATACAACGACACCGGCGGCGCGCGCCGCACCGACAGCGGCATTGTCGAAATCCAGCGACAGATGCCGGCGCTGACGCAGAGCGCGCCCGACTATGACGTGCTCGTCGCCGCCGACGAAAGCGAGGTGTTCGCCGGCTACTTGCCTTATCGCACCTGGGATGCGCGCCCTGTCGCGGGATCGGCGGGACTGGTTCCCACGACGTGGGACGCGGCCTTCGACCAATGGGGCGCCATTCAATTGCAGAGCCGATTTGGCCGGACCTTTCACCGCTTCATGACGCCGCTCGACATGCAGGCTTGGAGCGCGGTTCGCATGGTCGGGGAAGCTTCGACGCGCGCGGCTACAGCCGATCCCGCAAAGCTGTTCGCCTTCATTAAGAGCCCGGATTTCTTGATTGCCGCCTTTAAGGGCCAGAAGCTTTCGCTGCGCGACTGGAACCTCCAATTGCGCCAGCCCATCCTCCTGTTCGACGGACGCAATACGGTTTCCGTGTCGCCCCAAGAGGGATTTCTGCATCAGTCGTCGGAATTGGATACGTTGGGGGTCGATCGGCCCGAGACCAAATGCAAACTCAACTGACGCGAGCTGAACGTCTCTGCGGAGAAGCTTTCATGTGCGCTCTTTCCCGAACCGCGCTCCTCGGCCTTTCGCTGGCGGCGCTCTCGCTGGCGACGAGCCCCGCTTTCGCCTTTCTCGCCTTTGTGTCGAACGAAAAGGGCAACTCCATCTCCGTCGTCGACACCGATAAGATGGAGACCGTCGCCACGATCCCGACCGGGCAGCGCCCGCGCGGCATTGCGGCGTCACGGGACGGAACGGCGGTCTTCGTAGCCCTCGGAGACGACGACACGATCCAGATCTTCGACACGAAGACCTTCAAGAATATTGGGGAGCTGCCTTCAGGCCCGGATCCCGAGCAGCTCACGCTCGATCCTTCCGGCAAGATTCTTTACGTCGCCAATGAAAACGACGCGATGGTGACGGTCATCGACGTGGAGAAGCGGATCGCGCTTGCCCAGATTTCGGTCGGGGTCGAGCCGGAAGGCTTGGTTGTCAGCCCGGACTCGAAGACCTTGGTCTGCACATCCGAGACGACAAGCATGGCGCATTTCATCGACGCTAAGAGCCATGAGGTCGTCGCCAATACGCTGCTGGGTTCGCGCCCGCGCTTTTCCGCCTATAAGTCGGACGGATCGGAACTTTGGGTGACCTCGGAAGTCGGCGGCGAGTTGTCGATCATCGATCCCGCGACCCAGAAGATCAAGACGACGGTGCGGTTCGAGATTCCAGGGCTCCAGGCGGAAATGATCCAGCCTGTCGGCATCAATCTGACCAAAGACGGCAAGTTTGGATTCATTGATCTCGGGCCCGCCAATCGGGTCGCTGTCGTCGATGGAGCGACGCACGCGGTCGTGAAATATCTGCTCGTGGGGCAACGCGTTTGGCACGGCGATTTCACGCCGGACGAGAAATACTTGGTTGTCGCCAACGGGGTTTCGAACGACGTCTCCGTGATCGATGTCGCGCAGCAAAAGGTCATTAAGTCGATTCAGGTCGGCGAACTCCCTTGGGGCGTCGCCTTCGCGCCGAAATAGCCGTGGGTTCGTGACGATCGTCCCGGCTTGCGACGCGCGAGCGAAAGCGGCGTATGGACGCACTCTCGAGACACCGCCTTTCTCGGCGCTTTTGTCACCTTGATCCGCATGGGAAATGATCGCAGGACATTGGAAACGACGAGCCGATCGCTGCATCAAAGGCTCGGCCGCGAGGGAGGCCATCGCCAATGACGTCTTTGCGCGCGAACGACGAACGGCGCATCGCGCTGCTGCGGGCGTGCGCAGCGTTCGCTTGCGTGATCGCGATCCTGTTCGGCGCGGGCTCGGCGCTGGCGCAAACGCTGCGCATCGGCGCGCAAAAGAGCGGCACTTTCGGCTGGGAGCTCGCGGTCATCAAGGCGCGCGGGCTTGACAAGAACGCCGGTCTCAATCTCGAAATCGTCGATCTCGCCAACACCGATGCGGGCAAGATCGCGATCGGCGGCGGCGCGGTCGACATCATTCTGTCGGATTGGCTTTGGGTGTCGCGCGAGCGCGGACTCGGGCGCAGGCTGACGTTCACGCCCTATTCGAGCGCCCTCGGCGCGCTGATGGCCAGGAGCAACGGGCCCATCGCGGGGCTCGCCGACCTCAACGGCAAGACGCTCGGCGTCGCCGGAGGGCCGCTGGACAAGAGTTGGCTGCTGTTGCAGGCCTTCGCGAAACGCTCAGGGCTCGATCTCGGCCATGACGCGCACGTCGTGTTCGCCGCGCCGCCTCTGCTGACGGAGAAGGCGGCGCAAGGTGAAATCGATGCGACTCTGCAATTCTGGAATTTCTGCGCCGACCTCGAGCAACGCGGGTTCCGCCGCATCGTGGACATGCAGGACGTCGAGAAGGGTCTCGGCGCCAACGGCCCGGTCGCCATGGTCGGCTATGTCTTCGACGAGGATTTCGCCGCCCGGAACGCGTCGGCGCTGGCGCGATTCCTCGACGTTGCGCGGCAAGCGAAAGACATACTGGCGAACGACGACGCGCAATGGCCCGACATCATGACGCGCATCGGCCAGAAGGATCCGAGCGCCGCGCCGCTCTACCGAAAGCGATATAGCGAAGGCGTGCCGCGTCGCCCGATCGCGGAGGAGGAGGCCGACGCGCGGATCCTGTTCAAGACTTTGGCGGAGATTGGCGGCGCGGATCTCGTCGGCCCCGCGGCCGAACTCGATCCCGGAACCTTTTATAAGCCCAAGGCGGGGGGCTAGCCGCCGTGCTGCGCTTGCTGTCCCTCGGCGTTTTCGCCGCGAGTTGGGAGATCGGCGCCTTGCTCGCAGGGCCGCGTAATCTGCCGGCGCCGATGGACGTCTTGCGTCGGTTGGCGCTCGAGGCGCAATCGGGCGCCCTGTTCTTCCATCTCGGCGTCACGCTGGCGCGCGTGGCCGCCGCCTTCACCGTCGCGATGGCGATTGGCGCGATGATCGGCTTCGCGATGGGGCGCAACCGCGTCGCAGATCGTCTGGGCGATCCCTGGTTGATATTATTGCTCAATCTTCCCGCGTTGGTGATTATCGTGCTGGCCTATATCTGGGTCGGCCTCAACGAAGTCGCGGCGATCGGCGCCGTCGCGCTCAACAAGATTCCCAACGCGATCGTCACGATGCGCGAAGGCGCCCGCGCGCTTGATCCGCAGCTGGACGAAATGGCCGACGTGTTTCGCTTCCCCTTTGGGACGCGGTTACGCCATGTCCTGGCGCCGCAACTCGCCCCGTATTTCGCCGCCGCCGCGCGCTCCGGTCTCTCGTTGGTCTGGAAAATCGTCCTCGTGGTCGAACTGCTCGGGCGATCAAACGGGATCGGCTTCCAAATCAATATCGCGTTTCAGCTTTTTGATATGACCCTTCTCCTTGCGTATGCGCTTCCCTTCGTTGGCGTTATGCTGGCGATCGAAACGTTTGTGGTGCAACCCTTTGAACGCAATGTCTCCCGCTGGCGACCGCGCGCGGCTTGAAGTTTCCATAACGGCCAAGGCCTATGTCAGCGCGTCCGGCCAGACGCTCGATACGCTGAGCGAGATCGCCTTCGCTCTGGAAATGGGCAAAGTCGGCGCGATCGTGGGTCCTTCCGGTTGCGGCAAGACGACCTTGCTGCGCATCGTCGCCGGCCTGGACACGCGTTTCGACGGCCTTGTCGCCCGGCCCGGCTCCGACCGCCTGGCGGTCGTATTTCAAGAGCCCCGCTTGCTGCCCTGGCGCAGCGTCGAGGACAATGTCCGCCTCGCCGCCCCCGGCGTTGAAGAGGCCGAGTTGGCGAGGCTGCTCGCCACGCTGGGCCTTGTCGAGCATCGCAGGCATTTCTCCAACGAATTGTCGCTTGGCCTTGCGCGGCGCGTCGCGCTCGCGCGCGCCCTCGCGGTTCATCCCGATCTGTTGCTTCTCGACGAGCCCTTCGCCTCGCTCGACGCCGCCACGGCCGCGGGCCTGGTCGACGCGATCAGCGACCTCGTCGAGGCGCGTCCGATGACGACATTGTTGGTTACGCACGACATCGACGCCGCCATCCGTCTGGCCGACGTCATTTGCGTCCTCTCCGACCGCCCGGCGCGGCTGCTCGCTCAGATCCCGATTCCCCGGCCGCGAAGGCGATTGACGCGAGACGCCGAGGCGCAGATCGCCAAGCAGGTTGCGGCGGCCCAGTAGGGCGTCGGCGGCGCGGGGCGTTGTCGCGCCAGTGGATTGCGCGCATCGTCCGCCTGCGAGGAAAGCCAAAACGCTCGATGATCCCCCAGCAAAGGAGACGGCGATCATCCCCCTTTTCCTCGAAGCGCGAGCCGAGTAAGAGATTGCGCGCAAGTGTCGCACTTGTCTCGTTTGTGACGGCGTGTGCATAATTCAACTAGGGAGGACCGTGACGGTCGGGCAAGTACCGAACCGCACGGGCAAATCATAGATTGCTTATAAAAATCCTAGGTTCGAGCGCCGGCGGGGGCTTCCCGCAATGGAACTGCAATTGCGCCAATTGCCGCGCCGTTCGCGCCGGCGCGCCGGGATATTCGGCCCGAACCCAATCTTCGCTCGCCGTCAGCGCCGACGGCGCCAATTGGCTTCTGCTCAACGCCTCTCCGGATTTGCGCCAACAGATTGCGGCGACGCCGCAACTGGCGCCGATGGCCGATGGCGAAGCGAGAACGAGCCCGATCAAAGCCGTCGCGCTGACGAACGGCGACGTCGACCATATCGCGGGGCTCTTGAATCTGCGCGAGCGGCAGCCCTTCTGCATCTACGCCTCGCGGCGCGTGTTGGACACGCTGAAGGCGAATCGGATTTTCGACATTCTCGCGCCCGATCTCGTCGCGCGCGCCGAATTGCCGTTTGACGCGCCCGTGGAAATCGAAGGCGCCGGCGTCAAACTCGGACTGGCCGTCGAAGCGTTTGTCGCGCCGGGAAAGATCGCGCTTTATCTCGAGGATGCGAACGCCCCAGATTTTGGCTCCCAAGCGGGCGACACGCTCGGCCTGCGCATCATCGAGACCGCGACGGGCAAGTCGTTCTTTTACATTCCGGGTTGCGCGGCGATCGACGCGCCGCTCGCCAGGCGGCTGCGGGGCGCCGCGCTGGTCTTCTTCGACGGCACCCTGTGGCGTGAGAACGAGATGATCGAGCAGGGCCTGATGGCGAAGACCGGCTCGCGCATGGGTCATGTCAACATGAGCGGGCCGGAGGGCTCAATCGCGTCTTTCGCCGCGCTTGACGTCGAGCGAAAGATATTTGTGCACATCAATAATTCCAACCCCGTGCTCGACGCGAATTCGGCCGAGCGCGCAGCGGCGAACAACGCCGGCTGGTTGATCGGCGAAGATGGCATGGAGGTCAAGCTATGAATGTGATTGTTTCTCCCGACGGCTTCGGCCAACCCTGGACCCCCGCCGATTTCGAGGCGGCGATCCGCGCCGTCGGGGCTGAGCGCTATCACGACAAGCATCCGTTTCATAAATTGTTGCACGGCGGCAAGCTCAACAAGGGTCAGGTGCAGGCCTGGGCGCTCAATCGCTATTGCTATCAGGAGGCGGTGCCGCGCAAGGACGCGGCCTTCATGAGCCGTGTGCACGATCGCGAACTCCGTCGCGAATGGATCCGTCGCATTCACGACCATGACGGACTCGGCGACGAAGTCGGCGGCATCGAGCGCTGGCTGATCCTCACCGACGGTCTGGGGCTTTCTCGCGACTACGTCGTTTCACGCCGCGGCACCCTGCCGGGCACGAAGTTCGCGGTTGAGGCCTATGTCCGCTTTGTCGTCGAACAGCCGCTCGTGGTCGCCGTTGCGTCATCGCTGACCGAATTGTTCGCGCCCTCGATCCACCGCGAGCAAATCGCCGGGATGCTGGAGAATTACGACTTCGTCGACGACAAGGTCATGGCCTATTTCAGGCGGCGCCTCAGTCAGGCGCCGCGCAACTCGGAATTCGCGCTCGACTATGTCAAGACGAATGCTCCAACTCGCGCCGAGCAGGAGGCGTGCGTGGCCGCCGTGGAGTTCAAATGCAACGTGCTGTGGGCGCAGCTCGACGCGTTGAACCACGCCTATGTGACGCCCGGCGTCATTCCGCCGGGGGCGTTCCGCCCCGGGGAAAGCTATGAATAATTCTTACGCCGCACAGCGCTTCGTGATCGGCCAGGGGTCGAGACCGTCCTTCACGCGCTTCGCGCGCCTGCATCATGACCGAACAAGGGATCGCTTCGTCGTCCTCGCGCCGGAGCGAGCTTACGAAGTCGATCCGATCGGCGTCGCGGTGCTGCAGCTTTGCGACGGCGCGCGGAGCGTCGCCGACATCGTCGCGCATCTCGCCGCAACCTATTCGGCCCCCGCCGAAATCATCTCCAGGGACGTCGTCAAGCTCTTGCAAGGGCTCTCCGATAAGCGCCTGCTCCGCGACGGGCCGGACGTCTTCGCGCCGCCGCCGCTTTCCAAGGCCGCGGAGTCCTACGCGCCTTTCGCAGGCGGTCCGGCCGGCCTTCTGGCCGAGCTGACCCATCGCTGTCCCCTGCAATGTCCCTATTGCTCCAACCCGCTCGAAATGGAGCGCGCCGATACGGAATTGAGCGCTGCGGAATGGGGCGAAGTGTTTCGTCAGGGCGCGGCTGCCGGCGTGCTGCAATTGCATTTGTCGGGCGGCGAGCCGACCGCGCGGCGCGATCTCGACCAAATCCTCGCCTATGCGGTCGAGGCCGGGCTCTACACCAATCTCGTCACAGCGGGCGTTCTGTTGACGCGGCAAGATTTGGAGCGGCTGGCGGGCATCGGCCTCGACCATGTCCAAGTTTCGATCCAGGACGTCGTCCCTGACAATGCGGATCGGATATCCGGCTACAAGGGCGGCGCCGCCAAGAAGCGCGAGGTCGCGCGCTGGACTCGTGAACTCGGCCTCGGTCTAACCGTCAATGCGCCGATGCACCGGCAAAATCTCGATCACCTGCCCGACATCATCGAATTCGCCATAGAAGTGGGGGCGCAGCGAATCGAGATCGCGCATATCCAATATTACGCCTGGGCGGAGAAGAACCGCGCCGCGCTCATTCCCACGCGCGAGAAATTTCTCGAAACCGTCGACATCGTCAACGAAGCGAAGACGCGTCTGGCGGGGGTGCTGAATTTTGATTTCGTCATTCACGACCATTACGCCACGCTGCCGAAGGCCTGCATGGGGGGCTGGGCGCAGTCCATCGTCGTCGTGACGCCGTCAGGGCGGGTGCTGCCCTGCCATGCCGCCCAGACCCTGCCGGGCCTGACCTTCGACCATGTTCGCGAGCGCAGCCTCGCCGACATCTGGCGCCATGGCGCGGCCTTCGAAGCGTTCCGCGGCGAGAGTTGGATGAAGGAGCCGTGCCGCACCTGCGACCGGCGGGAGATCGACTTCGGGGGATGCCGCTGCCAGGCCTTTGCCGTCACCGGCGACGCCGCCGCCGCAGATCCGGCCTGCCATCTGTCGCCGGATCACGGACGCTTCGCCGCGTTCGCGGAAGTCGAATCGCGTCTCCCGCCACCCCCCTTCGTCTATCGGCGCATGGGGGGCCCTGGGCCGGGGAAAGCTGATTCGAGATGATCGCAGAGCGCCTTCGACGCCGGCGGGCGGCGCTATTGACCGCCCTTCGAGGATATGCCGCCAAGGGGTCGGCGCGCTTTTCGATCGGGCGCGCAACTCTCGCTGACATAGCCGCGCCGCCCCTCAGGGCGAACGGCGTCGTCGCGCGCGTCGCTAAGTTCCGCAGTTCTTGACGCTCTTCTCGTCAATCGTGAAGACCGCGCCTTCGCTAACGACAACATCCTTGACGACACACAAGCGGCCGGCCTTATCCGTGAATTTAACGTCGTAGACGCCGGACTTGACCCCGGTGATCTTCAATCGTTCGTCATGCTCGACGCTGTGGTCGCGATCGTTGGCCGTCTGATCCGCGCCCCATTCGTTTTGGCCGGCGGGAGAAATCTGGAAAGCCGTAATCGTGTTGGCGGTGAGGTTCCAGAACTGCGTGTCTTTTGCGCTGGCGCCGGTGGCGAGGCAGCAAACGATCAACGATGCGCCGGCCGATATTTTCAACATGCGGTGACGCTGAAAGGTCTTCTTGGGTCTGAGGTCGCTCCGACGACGCATGACGACCGTGGGCTAAGCCACAGGCTTAGCCCACCGCCAAGACCGCGGCGTCGAGCATGCCGCTCGTCATCGAACAAGCGCAACCTTCCCAGCCGCGAGGCTGGCCGGCGCCTGTAATGATCGAGACGGAGAAAGCCGCGTCAGCTCTGGGCCGACGCGTAGCTCGTAACTTCCATTCCGAGGCAAACTTCAACCACAACCGGCGTTGTCCAGGCCATGAGACTCTCCCTGAGTTTTCTTATAGCCCGATCCTCGATGACAATGCTCCGCCAGTCAATAGTCCGGACGAAATTTTCTGGCCGTGGCCCTCACGGCGCCGAGGTTTTAAAAAACGCATAAGGGCGGCAGGGCTCATCCGCCCGCGTTGCCGCCTTCCTCCCGCTTGGACCCAATGGCGGAGACGTTCGCCGGCGCGACGCCATCCTTGCGTTGCGCGTCCCAACATGATCCGCTAGAGGCGGCCGGGATCTGACCGACGACTTGGCGGACAGGCTAACAAAATTGAAGCGACGACCTTCGTGATCAGAATGCCGGCGAGGCCAGCCCAGTCCGATGCGATCCGGCTCACGACCGTGAACGGCCAAAACCCGACGCCCGCCCTCGAGGTCCAAGGCGTCAGTCATCGCTATGGCGCGCGGCTGGCGCTCGACGCGGTCAGCCTCGCCGTCGCGCCGGCGTCCTTCACTCTGTTGCTGGGCCTGAACGGCGCCGGCAAGTCGACGTTGTTCTCGCTGATCACCCGTCTCTACGCCACGCGGGTGGGACGAATATCGATCTATGGTCATGATGTCGCGCGCGAGCCCGCAGCGGCGCTCGGCCAGCTTGGCGTCGTGTTTCAGTCGCGAGCGCTCGATGTCGATATTTCGGTCGAGCAGAACCTCGTCTACCACGCCGCGCTGCACGGCATCGGCCGCCGCCAGGCGCTCGTTCGCGCCCGCGCGGCGCTCGCCCGAGTCGATCTGGCGGACCGATTGCATGAACGCGTGGCCAAGCTCTCGGGCGGTCAGATGAGACGCGTGGAGATCGCGCGGGCCCTCTTGCACGAGCCGCGTCTGCTTTTGCTGGACGAGCCGACCGTGGGTCTCGACGTCAAAGCGCGCGCCAGCATCCTGAACCACGTGCGCGGCCTGCTGGCGGAGGAGCGCATCGGCGTTCTCTGGGCGACGCATCTCATCGACGAGGCGGCGCCCGGCGACGATGTGGTGATTCTACACCGCGGCCGAGTGCTCGCGAATGGGCCGATCGATGCGGTCGTCGCGCAAAACGGCGAGAAGGATCTCGCCGGCGTCTTCGCCAAACTCGTGCAAGACCCAGGTTCCGACGAGGCGGGAGCCGGCCAATGAGCGCGCCCGATGCCTACGTCTGGCGCGGTTTGACGCTGACGCAGCATTTTGTTTGCCTGAAAGGGATCATCTGGCGCGAGGGCCTGCGCTTTGTGCATCAGCGCGAGCGCTTCGTCTCCGCCTTGGTGCGGCCGCTGGTATGGCTGTTTATCTTCGCTGCGGGATTTCGGCAGGTTCTCGGCGTATCCATCATCCCGCCTTACGAAACATACGTCCTCTACGACGTCTACATCACGCCGGGCCTGATGGCGATGATTCAGCTGTTCAACGGCATGCAGTCATCGCTGACAATGGTCTACGACCGCGAGACCGGAGGCATGCGCACGTTGCTGGTCAGTCCGTTTCCGCGCTGGTTCTTGTTGTCGTCCAAGCTGCTTGCGGGAACGTTCGTCTCGATTCTGCAGGTCTACGCCTATCTCATGATCGCCTATTTCTGGGACATCGAGGCGCCGCCGATCGGCTATTTCGCGATCATTCCCGCGCTGATGTTGAGCGGCCTGATGCTGGGCGCGCTGGGCATGCTGATCTCGTCGTTGATCAAGCAGCTGGAGAATTTTTCCGGCGTGATGAACTTCGTGATTTTCCCGATGTTTTTCGCCTCGTCGGCGTTGTATCCGCTCTGGCGCGTCAAGGAATCGAGCCCGTTGCTTTATTATGTCTGCGAACTCAACCCCTTCACGCATGCGACGGAGCTGATCCGCTTTGCTTTCTATGGCAAAGTCGCGGGCGGCTCGCTTGTGGTCGTGCTCGCCTGCACTGTCGCATTCCTGACCGGCGCCATCATCGCTTACGACCCCGCTCGCGGTTTTCTCGCACGCCGTGGCGCTCGGGCGCCGGGGGCGTAACGCCAACCGCCGCGT
This sequence comes from uncultured Alphaproteobacteria bacterium, assembly GCA_963842835.1. Lineage (GTDB taxonomy): Bacteria > Pseudomonadota > Alphaproteobacteria > Rhizobiales > Beijerinckiaceae > Roseiarcus. The sequence continues at coordinate 790,761 of CAWJIB010000009.1, forward strand.
CGCGCCGCAAGTCGTAAGGCTACGGGATTCGACCGGCCTCGATCCGCGCCCGTCGGATCAAGCGGCGCCACGCATTGACCCCTACGTTGCGTTTGTGGTCAATTCGCTGCGGCGCCGATCCGCGTCGGAACCCCAAGCCGATTGACCTGTTCGCCGTCTCGCGCCCGGTCGTGGCGCGTTCGGCTGGTTTCTTGGCCGCCAATCGCCACGGCGACGCCGCGTCGTTGCGTCGCACAGCAGAGAGTCGTCATGCCCGCCCCCCGCCCGCCCGCCTTCGACACGCTGAGCCTGCACGCCGGGCAGCGCCCCGACCCGGCGACGGGCGCGCGCGCCGTGCCCATCTATGAGACGACCTCTTACGTCTTCAGCGATTCCGACCATGCCGCCGCGCTTTTCAATCTCGAACGCGCCGGCCATCTCTATTCCCGCATCTCCAACCCGACGACGGCGGTGCTCGAAGAGCGCATCGCTGCGCTCGAAGGCGGCGTCGGCGCCGTGTGCACGGCGAGCGGAATGGCGGCGCTGCATCTGGCCATCGCGACCCTTGCGAGCGCTGGCGATCACATCGTCGCCTCGTCTTCGCTCTATGGCGGCACGATCAACTTGCTGACGCAGACGCTGCCGCGCTTCGGCATTCGCACGACCCTCGTCAATCCCAGGGATCACGCGGGCTTCGCCGCCGCTATTCGTCCGCAAACCCGGCTCGTAATCGGCGAGACCATCGGCAATCCCGGCCTCGAAGTTCTGGATATCCCGGTCGTCGCGAAAATCGCCCATGATTCCGGCGTTCCCTTGCTGATCGACAACACCTTCGCCACGCCTTATCTCAGCCGCCCGATCGAATGGGGCGCGGACATCGTCATGCATTCGCTGACCAAATGGATCGGCGGGCACGGCCTCGTGATCGGCGGAATCCTGGTCGATTCCGGCCGTTTCGACTGGATCGCCTCGGGCAGGCACGCGACCATGACCGAGCCCTACGCCGGCTACCACGGGCTCGTTTTCGCCGAGCACTTCGGCCCGTCGGCCTTCGTCATGCGGGCGCGGACGGAGGGATTGCGCGACTTCGGCGCGTGTCTGTCGCCCCACAACGCGGCGCGCTTGTTGACCGGCGTCGAGACGCTGTCGCTGCGCATGCAGCGCCATGTCGAGAACACGCACGCGGTCCTGGCGGCGCTGAGCGCCAACGAAGCGGTGACCTGGGCGGCGCATCCGTCTTTGCCCAGCCATGCCGATCACGAATTGGCGGCTCGCCTGCTGCCGCGCGGCGCCGGCTCGATCGTCAGCTTCGGCGTCAAAGGCGGGCGACCCGCCGGCCGCAAGTTCATCGAGGCGCTCAAGCTCGCCAGTCATCTGGCCAATGTCGGCGACGCCAAGACGCTCGTCATCCACCCCGCGAGCACGACGCATCAGCAGATGAGCGCGGAGCAATTGGCGGCCGCCGGCGTCGGCGAGGACATGGTCCGCCTGTCGGTCGGGCTGGAAGCCGCCGTCGACATCATCGCCGATCTCGAGCAAGCGTTGCGCGCATCGCAGAAGAACTGAAAGGGCCGCCAATGAGGCTCGAACTCGACCATCGCCAGGTTTTCGCCGCTACGGGCGGGAGAGCCCACGAACCGGGCCAAATGCTGATTGTCTTTCTGCACGGCGCCGGCATGGACCACAGCGTCTGGGCGCTGCAAAGCCGTTGGTTCGCCCATCACGGCGCCAACGCGCTCGCCGTCGATCTTCCCGGCCATGGCGGCTCCGAGGGCCCGGCGTTGACCGATATCGGCGCGCTGGCCGATTGGGCCGCACGTCTGATCGCCGCCGTCGGCGCCGAGCGCGCCATGCTCGTCGGTCACAGCATGGGCGCGCTGATCGCGCTCGAAACGGCGGCCCGCCATCCCAGCCTTGTGGCCGGCATGGCCCTGATCGGCGTGGCGGCGAAAATGCCCGTGCATCCCGATCTGCTCGCGGCGGCGAAAGCCAATTCGCATGTCGCCATCGACATGGTGAGCTTGTGGAGCCTGGGCGCATCCGCCACTTTGGGAGGCAACACGGCCCCAGGGCTTTGGATGCTGGGCGGAGCGGAGCGCCTGCTGGAAAAAGCCGCGCCGGGCGTGCTGCATGCGGACCTGGCCGCCTGCAACGCCTATCAGACGGCAGTGGAGGCGGCGGCCAAAGCAGCCTGCCCGACGACGCTGATCCTGGGCGAACGCGACATGATGACGCCGCTGAAAGCGGGGCGCGCTCTGGCTGCGCTCATCGCGGGCGCGCGGACGGTCGTGCTGCCCGGAGCCGGGCATATGCTCATGACCGAGCGGCCCGACGAAGTGCTGGACGCGCTTGAGGCGTCGGCGGCCGGCATTCGCTCGAGAACGCCGGCGCCGCTTTCGCAGACGCTGTCCGGCGCCCGCTAACAATCCGCCGGGAAGCGGAGCGTCGGCGTCAGTCGATCTCGTGCGCCGGCATGCGTTCCGCCGCGTCGCGCGGCGCGGCGCGAAGATATTGCGCCGGCCACGACACGGCCTGCCCGAGTTCGCGAGCGGCGCGCAGCGGCCAATAGGGCTCGCGCAGAAGTTCGCGCGCGAGCAGCACAAGGTCGGCCTGGCCGTTGCGGATAATTTGATCGGCCTGGGCCGGCGCCGTGATCATCCCGACCGCTGCGGTGGCGACTTCCGCCTCACGCCGGATGCGCTGCGCGAACGGAACTTGATATCCCGGCCCAACCGGAACCTCGGCCTTCTCGACATTGCCGCCTGACGAGCAGTCGATCATATCAACTCCAAGGCTTTTCAGCCGGCGCGCAAGCTCGACCGACTGGTCGAGATCCCAGCCGCCGTCCGTCCAATCGGTCGCGGAAATGCGCACGAGCAACGGGCACCGGTCCGGGAGGACGCGGCGCACCGCCGTCACGCAGTCGCGAAGGAACCGGGTGCGGTTGTCGAACGAACCGCCATAGCCGTCGGCGCGACGATTGCTCAGCGGCGAAAGAAACTGATGGAGGAGATATCCATGCGCGCCGTGAATCTCGATCACGCGGAATCCCGCGGCGTAGGCCCGCTCAGCCGCCGTCGCGAACGCCTGCTGCAGCGTCTGAATGCGCTCGACGCTCAACTCCTCGGGCGTTGCGTAGCTCGCGCTGAACGGCGCCGCGCTTGGAGCGACGGGCGTCCATCCTCCAAGCGCCTTGGGCACGGCGCCCTCTCCCGACCAAGGGCGATAAACCCCGCCCTTGCGCCCGGCGTGCGCCAGCTGAATGCCGGCGATCGCGCCTTGCGCGTCGATGAAGCGCGTGATGCGCTCCAGCGCCTCGAAATGCTTTTCGCTCCAGACGCCGAGATCCTCAGGCGAGATTCGCCCCTCCGGCGAGACCGCGGCCGCCTCGGTGAACACGAGCCCCGCGCCGCCCACTGATCGAGCGGCCAGATGGGCGAAATGCCAATCGTTGGCGTAGCCGTCCACGCAGGAATACTGGCACATCGGCGAAACGCCGATGCGATTGGGGAGCGCGACGCCGCGCAGCCGAAGCTCGCTGAACAAATGAGACATGAAAGGGCCTTTCACGCATTGACGCTCGTGACCGCTATTGTTCTCAGCAATCCCGCCGCGCCACAAGGCGCCCCGATCCGAGCGATTGTCCGGCAGGGAAGCTCACCAACGCGACATTTACAAGAATGGGCATGGCTCTCGAACCCGCGGGACGCAGAGGCCGGCGCCGCCGTGGCGCGGGCCTCCCTCGCGACGCCCGGCATCCCGCTTCTTAAGCCTCCGGTTGCAGACCGTCGGAAGTCGGGACGTTTTCTGGGACGAGCTTCAGGCCCGCGCCGCGCGCCTGCAACTCCAGCAGCGTCGCAAAATCCTTGTCGAGATAGCCATCGCCCTGGAACACGCCATTGCCCATATGGGCTTGCAACACCTCTCGCGTCGCGGCCGTCACCGGCAGCGGCGCCTCGTGTCTACGGCCGGCCGCAAGACCGAGGTCCAGGTCCTTGCGCAAGAGATACGGCGTGAAGGTCGTCGTGAAGTCGAGGTTCACGTATGCGGGCGTCTTGTATTGAGAGAACACTGAGCCGAGCACGCTCTTGTTGATGAATTCGAGAAAAGCGTGCCGGGGCACGCCGGCTTTCTGCGCCAGGATGGTGATTTCGGCCAGGGTCTGCGCGACGACGCCGAGGAGCACGTTGTGGCAAATCTTCACGATGCGCAACTCGTCGCCTGCGCCGACATAGGTGACGCCGCGCCCTGCGATGACGTTCAGCAAGCCCTCGACTTCGGCGAAGGCCGCGCTCGGGCCGGAGGCGACGACGCTGAGCTTGCCGGCGCGGACGCATTTGCCGTTGCCGCTGACCGGCGCGGCGACGAATTGGGAGCCTGCGGCTTCCAGGCTCGACGGATCTCGACCGACAACTCCTCGGAGATGCTGGAGCAGTCGACGACGACGCCGGGCGCGCCCTGGCGTCCCGCCAGGAGGCCGTTCTCGCCGAGCAGCACGTGCTTGAGATCGTCGGACGTGCTGACCATGGTGAACAATACGGCGCTGCGGGCCAGATCCGCCGGCGCGTCGACGATCCTGGCGCCGCGCTTGGCCAGCGGCTCGGCCTTGCTTCGGGTGCGGTTGTAGACGGCGACGTCATGGCCCGCCTTAAGGAGCCGTTCCGCCATCGGATAGCCCATACGCCCCATGCCGATCCAGCCGATCGGCCGGCCCGTGTTTGGTTTCGCGGTCATAGCTCAAGCTCCTTCGCTTTGGTCAATCGAGATTGCATCGGCCCTGCCGACGCAGAAACGCGGTTATGGCGACGCGCTCCCAGACGCCGGCCTGATGGAAGCGCTCGACCTGCGCCCGGTCCGGCGCCTCCGGGACGAACAGGCTGCCTTTCATGGCGGCTCCATCGTCGGAGACAAGAGGATCGGACATGACGATGCGAATGCGTATGGCCTCGTGTCCGACAGAAAGCTCCTATGCGCGTCGTGATTGGCCAGGCGCGCGGGCAGCGCGTCTGGCTTGTCGAGGACGTGGATCACGAACAGCGCCGGCTCGCTCTTCATTTGGAGACTTGATCCCAAGTCGGGCAGTTCAATTGATCGACGGGAACGTCGTAGGCGCTGAAATTTGTTTTATCGACGACGGTGGAAGGCAGGATCACCGTGTTCGGAACGGATTCATGCCGGAGATAGCGAATGGCGATCATCGTGGCGATGCAGCCCTGTCCGAAGCCGTTGTAGGCGCCGGTGGCGAGCATCTTGCCGGCCTTGATCGCGTCGATCGCTTCCTTGGTTCCGTTGATCCCGACGATCAGCGCTTTGTTGCCGACCTCCGCTAAAGCGTCCATGGCGCCGATCGCCTCGGCGTCGTTGGCCGCCATGACGCCTGCGACATTCGGGTTGGACTGCAACAGATTTTCCATAACCTGGAGCGACTGAAGCCGCTGGTAGTTGCCTGTTTGCGAGGCGACGAGCTTCACGTCGGGAAACTGCTTGATTGCGTCCTGGAAGCCCCTCAGCCGATCCTGCGCCGTCAAAGAGCCGCGAACGCCCTCGATAATGACGACTTCGCCTTTGCCGCCCATCGCCTTCAGCAAGGCGAGACCGGTCTGTTTTGCGAGCGTATAGTCGTCGGCGCCGACGAATGCGACGAAATCGCCGCCAGTGGCGTGATCGGTGACGTTGACGACCGGGATCTTCGCGGCGTTGAGTTTTTGCACTCCCGGCACCATCGCCTTCGAGTTCGACCGGCGCCATCACGATGGCGTCGGGCTTCTTGACGATCAGGTCGTCGATTTCGCTCATCTGCTCGGAAATGCTGTCGGGCTGCGTCGGCACATATTGCAGCACTTTGGCGTGCATGATTTCCGCCGCCTTCGCCGCCCCGAGTCGCTCGGCTTGGAAGAACGGGTTCGTCTGGTTCTTGGTCAGTACGGCGATCGTCTCGTTGTCGGCGTAGGCTTGGCCCGCGAGAGCCGTGGCGACCCCCATTGCGAACATGGTGGCGATTGAACGCTTCATTTGGTTTCCTCCCTTTGTACAGCTGAACGCGGCGACGGCCGGCGCGCCGATCGAGCCCGACCGCCGTCGTCACGAAAGCGCCTGTCGCCGAAGGCGGCCAACCGGCGCCGGCGCGGCATTATGCGCGATGCCGCGCGGCGGAAGGACGGGGTCGGTCTCGACGCGCCGAAGGTTGAAAGCGCCGTTCGCTCGCCGGGCATGGCTGCGGTCTCGCGACGGATATCCGCCCGCGGCGCCATCGAGAACGCCAAGGCGCGGCGGCGGCCGAGCGCGCCCCTCTCGTCGGCCGGCGCTTTATGCGCGCCACTGCCGAACGCCGCCTGCCAGGGCGGCCCGCCATAAGCGAAGATCGCTTCCATCCCGTTCGGGCGCCTTCCGTCCCTTGGCGACGATCGCAGATAGCGATCGATCTGACGATTAGACAAATCCCAGTCGCGGGCCTGGGTCTATCGCTTGGATGTTCATTTCGGATATTATCCAGGCCATGCACGATTGCGAACTTCTGCGCGTAATCGAATGTTCTGTTTGAGGGCTGGGGACGCGAAGCGCAACTGGCCGAGGGCGATCCCAACTCGTAAAGCCGTCGAGCCGATCCTGAGCGAAGCTGACCGCACGACGTGGCTGCAAGGCGCTTGCGAGCGTGTTTCGGCCGGCAAAGACAGGCGCCGATATGCCAGCGAGGTTTGACGTGGAAGCCGACGATCCCTACGACCTTCAGCGATTCGTCACGGCGCAGGCGCCGATCTTCGAGACCGCGCTTGGCGAACTGAAGGCCGGCCAGAAGCGCAGCCACTGGATGTGGTTCGTCTTCCCGCAGCTGCGCGGCCTCGGCCGCTCCTCGATGGCGCAGTTCTACGGCCTCGGCTCCCTCGACGAGGCGCGCGCCTACCTCGCTCATCCGCTGCTCGGAAGGAGATTGAACCTCTGCACCGAGGCGGTTCTGGCGATCAAGGAGCGATCCCTCCATGCGATCTTCGGCGCGCCGGACGACATGAAGTTCCAGTCCTCGATGACCCTGTTCGCGCGCGCGGCCGGGGACGACGAGAGCCCGTTCCGCAGGGCGCTCGATCGTTACTGCCAGGGCCGCATGGACGAACGCACTCTGGCGCTTCTCGAGGCGGGCGCGAGCTGACGCGCGGCGCGCGTTCTACGCCTTCAACGCTTCCGCTTCGATGGGCAGGCTGCGGATGCGCTTGCCTGTGGCGGCGAAGATGGCGTTGCAAAGCGCCGGAATCACGGGTGGCAGAGCCGGTTCGCCGAGACCGGTCGGCGGATGGTCGGTGGTGAGGAAATGCACCTCGACAGGCGGGGCCTGACCCATGCGCAGCGGTTTCACGCTGTCGAAATTGGCCTGCGCCACACGGCCGCGATCGATGGTGATCGCCTGGCCCAGCGCGGCGCCGAGCCCATCGAGCGCCGCGCCCTGAACCTGATTCTCGGCGCCGCTGGGATTGACGATCTGGCTGCCGACGTCGCCGACAACCCAGACATGATCGAGCTTGACCTCGCCGGAAGTCGCCACCGTCGCTTGCACCACCTCGGCGAAATAGCCGAAATGGCTGAAATAGAAGGCGACGCCTTTGCCCGTGCGTTTGGGAAGCGCGTCGCGACGCCCCCAGTCGGAAACTTCCGCGACGCGGAGCAGCACGTCGCGCATGCGGCCGGTGTCGAAATCGCGCAAGGCGTTGGGCTTGCCGGACGAATTGACAAGCACCCGCGGCTCCCCGAGCAGAGCGAGGCGAAACGCCAGCGGATCTTTGCCGGCGTGATGCGCAAGCTCGTCAATGAAGGATTGAAAGACGAAGCCGAGCGCGTTGGAGCGCGGCGCGCGCAGCGGCCCGGTCGGGACGCCCAGTTCCATCATCGACTGCCCGTATTCGAGATGCGGGACGAGCTGCGCCGGGAATTCATTGGCGTCCATGGCCGCGGAGTCGGCCGGCCTGCCGCCGCTGCCGAACGTCACGAAATGGTCGCTGAAGGCGACGAGTTGGCCCGCGCCGTCGAGGCCGCCCTTGAAGAAGTGGAAGCCTGCAGGCCGATAGAAATCGTGCTGGACATCATCCTCGCGGTTCCAGAGCAGCTTCACCGGCGCGCCGACGCGCTTGGAGATCCAGGCGGCCTCGGCCATGAAATCGCTGCGCAGACGCCTCCCGAAGCCGCCGCCCACCCGCGTCATATGGACCGTGACGTCCCTCTCGGGGATTCCCAAGGTCGCCGCCACCAGCTTGGCGCCCGGTCCGGGGTTCTGCGTCGGCGCCCAGAGCACGACCTTGCCGTCGGCGAAATGCGCGGTGCAATTTTGCGGCTCGAGACTGATATGGGCGAGGAAGGGATAGGAATAGGCCGCTTCCACGACGCGAGCGGCGCCCTGCAGCGCGGACGCGACGTCGCCGTCGCGACGCAGATAGGCCGCTGGAGTCCCGCTGGCGAGCTTGGTCGCATCCCGCGCGAAGAGCTCGCTGCTTTGAGCGGAGGTCGGGCCCTCGTCCCACTCGATCGCGAGCTTTTCGCGCGCGCGGCTCGCCGCCCACCAGCTCTTGGCGACGATGGCGACCCCGTCGGCGACGCCCTGCGGATCGCCGGCGGGGTTGGCCTCGCTCGCCCGGACGATGAAGGCGTCGCGCACACCCGGCAGCGCCCTGACCGCTTCGACGTTCGCGCTCGTCACCCTGCCGCCGAAGACGGGGCATTTCTGGAAGACGGCGTAGAGCATGCCGGGCACGGCGACATCGATGCCGAAGAGCGGCTGGCCGGTCACGATCTTGGCGTTGTCGACGCCGGGCGTCGGTTGGCCGATGATCTTGAATGTCTTGGGATCCTTGAGCGTCACGCCGCCGAGATCGGGCGCCGGCAGCGTCGCGGCTTTCGACGCCAGCTCGCCGTAGCCGAGCGAACGTCCGCTCTTCGCGTGATGGACGACGCCGGCCTCGGCGCTGCATTCCGACGGCGGGACGTTCCAGCTTTGCGCCGCCGCGGCGACGAGCATTTGCCGCGCGGCGGCGCCGACGCGGCGCAGGGGCTCGTAGTTGAGCGGCGTCGCCATGCTGCCGCCTGCGAATTGCTGGCCGAATTTGCCGGCGTCGAGCGGCGCCTGTTCGATGCGCACGTTCTTCCATTCGACGTCGAGTTCCTCGGCGATCACCATTGGCAGCATCGTCTTGACGCCTTGGCCGATTTCCGGATTCTTCGACATGATCGTGACGACGCCGTCGGGCGCGATGCGGATGAAAGCGTTGAGCGGCGCGGCCTCGCGCGCGGCGTCGATGGACGTTTGCGCCATCGCGACATCCGCCAGCGGCGGCAGCATCGCGTGCAACAAGAGCCCTCCGCCGGCTGCGGCGCTCGCTCTCAGGAAAGCGCGACGCGAGGGAACGGTGGAGAATGACGCAGCGGCGGCGGGGCTTTCAGAGCCAATCGCGGCGATGGTTGTCATGGTCACTTCGCCTCCGCAGCGTTTGCTAGGGCGCGCGCCGCTCTTTTTATCGCGGCGCGGATGCGCGAATAGGCGCCGCAGCGACAGACGTTGCCGCTCATCGCGGCGTCGATCTCATGATCGCTTGGGCGCCGGTTCTTCGACAGGAGCGCGGCCGCCGACATGATTTGACCCGCCTGACAATAGCCGCACTGGGGCACGTCGAGCTCCATCCAGGCGGCCTGCAGCGTCTTCCCGACAGGGTCGGAGGCCATTCCCTCGATGGTTGCGACGGCGGCCTTGCCGACGCTCGAGATCGGCGTCTGGCAGGAGCGCGCCGCCTCGCCGTCGAGATGGACGGTGCAAGCGCCGCAGAGCCCGACGCCGCAGCCGAACTTGCCGCCCTTCAAATCGAGTTCGTCGCGCAGCACCCAGAGAAGCGGAGTGTCCCCGTCGACGTCGACGGTTCGCTTCAAGCCGTTCACTTCGATCGTATAAGCCATCGTCCGCGCCTCTGGTCTCTGTCGTCGGGCTTGCGCTCGCGTGGGGACTTATGGGACCGCTGATAAAAATCGCAATTTGGCGTCGCTGGGGAGGGCGCGCTGGCGCGCCGCGTCCCGATCGAACCTTCCCGCCTCCATTACCCCGTCCCCCGCGCCGACCGCCACGCGCCCGAGTCCGCGCGCGATCGCGACATTACCCTCTGCGCGGCCCCCTTTCACGGCATGGCAAAGCCGCTTCGCGACCGAGAATGGTCGCCGATTGGGAAGACTTCATGGCGACGAGAACAATCCTTCGTTACCGGGCGCCCGGGATTCGGAACATTTGCGCAGACAAGTTTGACCGCTCCCGCGGCGCCGCTGCAGCGCCGTTCGACCGCAGGGATTTTCGGGCTACAAGCCGGCCGTTGATCGCTCCAGCGGGGTGACGATCAAAAAGCCCGCGGGCGGCCGCCGGCTCTCGCCGCGCCGACGCGGCGCTCAGCCGAAAGCAGCGTCTCTCAGGATGAGACGGACGGCGCGCAAAACCTCAGTTCACGGCGCGTTCTTCAGAGCCGCAATGATGTCGGCGCGCTCCTTGGGGTCGGAAATGCCGATGAGGGTCTTGGCCGTGCCCGGCAGGAACTTGCTCGGCGCCGTCAGAAATTTATCGAGATCGGCTTCCGTCCAGTCGCCCCCGGCGTTCCGCAGCGCCGCGGAATAGCCGTACCAGTCGGCCCGCGCCTTGCGCGCGCCCACGATGCCGTGCAGCGGAGGCCCCACGCGAAGCGGTCCGCCCGTCTCGATGCTGTGGCATACGACGCATCGCTTCAGCGGCCCGTCGGCGCCGACCGGCGTCGCCTGGAACCTGTAGCCGCCCGCTTCGACCGTTTGCGGGGCGGGCATCGCCTGTGGTTGCGTCCCGACCACCCAGCCGACGCCCCCCACGACGGCGATTATGACCACGGCGGCGGCAAGATAAGAGGCAACCCGCTGCATGGTTCGCACCCGCGTAACAGCGCCTGCATCCACGGCCCGACGCCGACCCTGCAGACGTGTGCGGCCTTAGCCGGAAGCGCGTCGATCGTCGTTGATGATCGTCAATTTCGTCCGACATCGCCGATTCCGCGCCGCATCGCGCGGCCAGCGGACGCCTGGCCTCGCAAGATCGGCCGCGCGTCGCGATCAGACCCCTTCTACTTTGGATTAGGTCAGTTGCTCCATTGCGTTATGTCAAAACGTCCGGCCTGGATTGTCGCATTATTTTCGCGGGTCTGGCCCAGAGACCACGAGGCGGGCTCGAGCGGGGGGAGGACCACATCGACCGTGACACAAGGCTGCACAAAGCCCGAGGCGCGATCCTGCATTGTCTGTCACGTCGGGCGGCGGAGCGATTGGCGCGATCTTGACGAAGCGGCGAGCGCCCTGCTCGAGGGCGGCCGGCGGCGGCGTGAATATGGTTCTGGCGAGGTCGTCTTCGCGCAGGGCGAACGTAACGACGGCGTGCACTGCGTCTCCGGGGGCACGGTGGGGATCCGCAGGCTCGACGCCAACGGCAACTCGGTGCTGCTGGGGCTCGCCTATCCCGGCGACACGATCGGATACCGTTCGTTCCTCATCGGCGGCGAGCACAAGACCAGCGCGGAAGCGCTGGGTCCGGGCGTAGTGTGCCATATCGACCGCGCGACGCTCACGGCGCTGCTGGCCGGCAACCCGGCGTTCGGTCTGCGATTTCTGCAACGCTCGATCTTCGAGCTCGAACACGCCCACGACACGATGTTCCGTCAGGCGACGCTGTCGAACCGCCACCAGCTCGTGCACCTTCTGCTCGTCCTCGTGCGACGGCACGGCCGCCGGCACGCGAACGGTTCGCAATCGATCGATCTGCCGGTGTCGCGAAGGGACCTCGCGTCGATGATCGGCACGCGCCACGAGACGGTCTCGCGCATCATCGGCCGACTCGAGACCGATGGAATGGCCCACTTTTCCGGCCGGCAGGTCATAATTCCCAGCGTGGAAGCCCTCGCCGCCGAAATCCATTGGCTTGTCCCGGCGTGATCGGCCGCATCATCGGCGATATCGGGAAAAATTGACGATCGTCATCGCCCTTCGCAGAGGCCCGCGATAGCGCATCTCCTGCGCAAATCTCAAAAAAGGGCGGGCCATGGACGCCACTTGCAATCCCGACATCGATTACCGGGCCTGCCTGGGGCCCAACCCCGACGAACCGATGCGTGGCGGCCTCAGCCGCCGCCAGCTGCTGAAGTTCTGCTCCGGCGTCGCCGCCACGATGGGGCTTTCGGCGGCCGCAGGCGTGCGCATGGCGGAGGCGGCGATCGCGCCGGCAAGGCCGCCGGTCATCTGGCTGCACGGCCAGGAATGCACGGGATGCACGGAGTCGCTGCTGCGGTCCTACCATCCGACCATCGAATCGATCCTCCTCGACGTCATCTCGCTCGATTATCACGACACGCTCTGCGTCGGCGCCGGAGAGCAGGCGCTGGCCTACAAGCACGCGATGATGGCGAAAAACAAAGGCAAGTACGTCCTGGTGACCGAGGGCGGGACGCCGATGAAGGACGGCGGGATCTACTGCAAAGTCGGCGGCAAGACCCAGGCGGAACTCGTGCGCGAGGCCGCCGAAGGGGCGGCCGCCGTCATCGCCATCGGCTCGTGCGCGTCCTGGGGCGGTATCCAATCGGCCGACCCGAACCCGACCGGCGCGGTCGGCACACACGAGGTCATTCCCGGCACGACGGTGGTCAACATTCCCGGCTGCCCGCCCAGCCCCTATAACTTTCTGTCGACCGTTCTCTATCTTCTGACGTTCGGTCGGCCGCCCGAACTCGATCAGCTGAACCGGCCGAAATTCGCCTACGGGCGACTGATCCACGAGAATTGCGAGCGGCGGCCGCATTTCGACGCCGGGCGCTTCGCGCTCGAGTTCGGCGACGAAGGGCACCGTCAGGGCTTCTGCCTCTACAAGATCGGCTGCAAGGGTCCCGAGACCTACGCAAATTGCCCCTCGATCGGATTCGGCGACGTTGGGTTCGGCTCGTGGCCGGTGGGAACCGGGCATCCCTGCTTCGGCTGCACTGAGAAAGAGACGGGCTTCCGCAAGCCGCTGCATGCGCTGGCCACGGTCAAGACCCTGACGCCGCCGACCGCCTTTCCGCCGGTCGAGGCCGAGAAGGGCAAAGGCGTCAGCGCCGGCGCCGCGACGGTGGTCGGCGTGGTCGGCGGCCTCGTGGTGGGCGCCGGCGCGATGCTGCTCAAGCAGATGGACGACAAGCCGAGGGCGCCGGACGCACCGAACAAGGGGGCCTAGCCATGAGCGAGGTCGACCGCAGGAATTTCCTGAGGGGCGCCGGCTTTGCCACCGCGGCGGCGACCGTGCCCACCGAGGCCACGGCCGCCATCGCACGGGCGCCGAAGCAGATGCCGCCCGAGGCGGTGGGGATGCTTTACGACTCGACGCTTTGCATCGGCTGCAAGGCGTGCATGTCGGCCTGCAAGGCCGCCAACAACATGCCGCCCGACATCCCGGAGGCTCTGCGCGGCTGGAATGAGAACACCTGGGATTCCCCGGAGGATCTATCCGGCCGCACGCTGAACGTCATCAAGGTCTACCGCAACGGCAATACCGAGAAGAAGGACCGCGAGATCGACGGTTTTGCCTTCGTCAAGCGGCATTGCCTGCATTGCGTCGACCCGTCGTGCGTTTCGGTCTGCCCGGTCGGCGCGATGCGGAAGGATCCGGTGACCGGCATCGTCACCCACAATGCGGACGCCTGCATCGGCTGTCGCTACTGCGTCTACAGCTGTCCGTTCGGGGTTCCGCAATTCGACTTCAACAATCCCCTGGGAAAGATCGCAAAGTGCCAGTTCTGCAGCCACCTGCAGAAACAGGGCAAGATCCCCGCCTGCTGCGACGTCTGTCCGACCGGCGCGTCGCTGTTTGGCGCGGTCAAGGATCTCGAGCAGGAGATCGAGCGACGGACGAGCGCCGCTCCTGGCGCGGCGTATCAGTTCCCGCGCGGCAAGCTCGGTGAAAATCGTCCGCCCAATGCGGGGACGATTCCGTCCTACGTCAAGGGAGTCTACGGAGAACACGAGGCTGGCGGGACGCAGGTGCGTTACCTCGCCGGCGTGCCGTTCCCGAGACTCGGGCTGCCGACAGTCGGATCGCAATCGCCCGCTTCGATCGCTGAAGGCATGCAGCACACGATCTACTACTGGTTGGTCGCGCCGGTTGTCGCCTTCTTGGGGTTCGCCTTCCTTGCTCGTCGCAATATGGCGCAAACCCATGACGACGACGCGCCGAAGTCTCGAGGGGGTTGACCGTGAGCACCGCCACGCCGCTGCGCAGAAGCCTCGTCACGCCGACCACGCTGGTGCTCGCCGCGCTCGTGGTCATCGGCTTTTTCTTCCTCCTGCAACGATTTCTCCACGGGCTCGGCGCCGTCGCCAACATCAACTCCGGTTATCCCTGGGGAATCTGGGTCGTCGTCGACGTCATCATCGGCACGGCGTTCGGCTGTGGCGGGTTCGCCATCGCGCTGCTGGTCTACATCTTCAATCGCGGCGAATACCATCCGTTGATGCGCCCGGCGCTGCTCAGCGGATTGTTCGGCTATACGCTTGGCGGCTTCGCCGTGATCTTCGATCTCGGCCGATATTGGCAGGCCTACAATCTGCTGCTGCCGTGGTACGCGCAGCTGAACTCGGTGATGTACGAGGTCGCGCTTTGCGTGATGGCTTACGTAGTGGTGCTTTGGATCGAGTTTTCGCCGGCGTTCCTCGAACGCTGGGGCTGGGTTGGGGCCAAGCGCGGGCTTGATCGCTGGATGTTCGTCATCGCCGCGCTCGGCGTCCTGCTGCCGACGATGCACCAGTCCTCGCTCGGATCGATGCTGCTGGTGATGGGATACAGACTCTCCCCGCTGTGGTTCACGATGTGGCTGCCGGCCCTGTTCGTGATCAGCGCGCTGGCCATGGGCTATGGCGTGGTGATGGTCGAGGCGACGGTCGTATCCAAGAGCTTCGCGCTGCCGTCCGAGCAGGCGCTGATCGCCAAGCTCTCGACGGTCGTCGGTTGGATCACCGTCGCTTGGCTCGTCCTGCGCTTTGGCGATCTGGCCGTCCGCGGCGCCTTGTCGCTGGCTTTCGTCGGCAGTGTCAGGGTCTTGATGTTCTGGATCGAGAACGCCTTGTTCCTCGCCGCCGCTCTGGCGTTCATCACTCCGGCCGGGCGGGCGAGCCAGCGGGCTTCGTTCCTCGGCGCCGTCGCGCTGCTCGCCGGCGGATCGCTCTATCGCCTCGACGCCTATCTGATCGGCTATCAGCCGATCAGCAATTGGTCCTACTTCCCCTCCGTGCCCGAGCTGATGGTGTCGATCGGCGTCGTTGCGCTCGAGATGCTTCTCTATCTCGTCTTCATCAAGACCTTGCCCGTGCTGCACGGCGGCGCCGCGCATCGCTAAAAGGAGGCTGCCTTGACCCGCATCACGATCGACCCCATCACCCGCATCGAAGGGCACCTGCGCATCGACTGCGAAGTCGACGGCGGCAAGGTGACCAAGGCATGGTCGTCGGGCCAGATGTGGCGGGGCATCGAGCTCATCCTTAAAGATCGCGACCCGCGGGACGCCTGGATCTTCACGCAACGGATCTGCGGCGTTTGCACGACGGTGCACGCGATCACCTCGGTGCGGGCGGTGGAGAACGCGCTGAATCTCGAGGTGCCGCTCAACGCCCAATATATCCGCAACATGATCGTCGCGGCGCACGGCATACACGACCATATCGTGCATTTTTATCAGCTCGCCGCGCTCGATTGGGTCGACATCGTCTCGGCGCTCAAGGGCGATCCGGACGGCGCCGCCAAGCTCGGGGCGAGCCTATCCGACTATAAAGCCAACAGCGTTCCCAATATTCGATCGGTGCGCGACAAGCTGCAGACCTTCGTCGACAGCGGCAATCTCGGCGTGTTCGCCTCGGGCTACTGGGGCCACCCGGCGATGAAGCTGCCGCCGGACGTCAACCTGCTGGCGGCGACGCACTATATCCAGGCGCTCGACGTGCAGCGCAGCGCCAACAAGATCGTCACCATCCTGGGTTCCAAGACGCCGCACATTCAGAACCTCGCAGTCGGCGGGGTGTCGAATGCAATCAATCCCAATAGCCAATCGACCCTGACGATCGAGCGGCTATACGCCATCAAGGCGCTGATCGACGAGCTCGGCGACTTCGTCCACAACGCGATGATCAACGACGTCGCCGCGGTCGGCGCGCTCTATGCGGATTGGACAAAATACGGCGCCGGCGTCACCAATTATCTTTCGGTTCCCGATCTCCCGCTCGACACCAAAGGCACGCAATTTGAGCTTCCCGGCGGCTACATCCCGGGCGACCTCGCGAAGTTCCAGCCGATCACCAGCTATCAGGACGCCTTCTTCCGCGACGGCGTCAAGGAAGCGGTCAAGCACTCCTGGTACGAATACACCGGCGACGCCGCCGCGCTGCACCCCTACGTCGGTCAAACAAATCCGAAATACGACGATTTCCACGACGACGGAAAGTATTCCTGGGTCAAGGCGCCGACCTTCCTCGACAAACGCGCGCAGGTCGGTCCGCTCGCCAACGTGCTGGGCATGTATGCCGCCGGCCACGAGCCGACCAAGCGGCACCTGACCAAACTGGTCGATGTCGCCAGCAAGGTCGCCGGCTCGCAGATCCCGCTTGCCGCGCTGCACTCGACGATCGGACGCATCGCCGCGCGCGCCGTGCGCTGCGCGGTTCTGCACGAGGCCCTGCAGAACCAGTGGCGGCTGCTGCTCGACAACATCGCCAAGGGGGACGACCGCACCTTCAATCGGCCGGTGTTCCCCAAGGGCGAAATACGCGGCTTCGGCTATCACGAGGCGCCGCGCGGCGTGCTCTCTCACTGGGTCGTCATCAAGGACGGAAAGATCGACAATTATCAGTGCGTCGTGCCGTCGACCTGGAACGCCGGCCCGCGCGACCAGAACGACGAGCCCGGCCCCTATGAGGCCTCGCTCATCGACACTCCGGTCGCCGACGCCAACCTGCCGCTCGAGGTGCTGCGCACCGTCCACTCGTTCGACCCGTGCCTCGCCTGCGCAGTCCACATGGTCGACGCTGAGAAGCGGCCCATCGTCCAAGTCAAGGCGATGTGATGGACGGATCGATCGCGAGCATCCTCGTCCTCGGCCTTGGCAACATCCTCCTGTCGGACGAGGGGGTCGGCGTACGGATCATCGAGGCGCTCGACGCGTCGCACGAGTTGCCGGACGAAGTCGAGGTGCTCGACGGCGGCACGTCGGGCATGGACCTGCTCGACATGGTCGCGGACCGCGACTGCCTGATCGTCGCCGACGCCGTGAATGCCGATGGGCCGGCAGGTCGGCTGATCCGGCTCGAAAACGAGAACATCAGGATGCTGTTCGAGACACGATTCTCGCCGCATCAATTGGGTCTCTCCGATCTGCTCGCGACGCTTCGCCTTATCGACAAAGCGCCGCGACGAGTTGTCGTCATCGGCGTCGTCCCGCAGAAACTAAGCCTTGGCCTGGATCTGTCTGCGGCAGCCGCCGCCGGGCGCGATGCGGCGGTGACCATGATCGTCGACGAACTCACCCATCTCGGCAAGGCCCCGAGGCTGCGGCTGCAATAGGGTCATCGCAAGAATGTGCATCGCCGTTCCAGCTGAAGTGGTGTCGATCGACGGGCCGACGGCGCTCGTCGACGTCTATGGCAAGCGCTTCGTCGTCAGTCTGATGATGATGTCGGACGAGGTGCAGCCAGGCGATTTCGTCGCCCTGCAGGCGCAACGCTATGCTGTGGCCAGGATCGCGCGCGAGGACGCCCAAGCGGCGAAGCTCTTGTTTGAAGATATTTTCCCCGAACTCGCCGCCCGAGCCCAGATCCCGCGCATGGCTTAAAGGCGTTCTGTCTTCCCGCGACGCCGTGAAGACGAGAAACCCCGCTGGGCCACAACCTCCAGCATATTCGGGCGCCAAAACCACGGGCAATCGCATTGCGCATGAATAGGCTGCGGCGCCGCTAGTTCGAAACGTTGGGCGTGGGCGCGCCGGCGCCCGACAGAGCCATGGCGACGACCGCGGCGAAGATCACCGTCCCGCCGACGAGCGTCGCCGCGGCGGGCGTCTCCCCGAACGCCAGCCAGACCCAGAGGGGGCCGAAAATCGTCTCGGTCTGGGCGAGCAAGGTCTGGCCGACCGCGGGCACGGACGGCGCGCCGTGCAGGAACAAGGCGAAGCCCAGCCCCATCAATACGAAGCCCGCAAAGAAGGCGGAGAGCGCCTCCAAAAGCGGCGGCGTCAGCGTCGCGCCCTCACTGAGCGCGACGCCGGCCGCGACGAGCGCCGAGAAAACGCCGTAGCCGACCATCGCCGGGCCGAAGTCGCGTTTGGGCGCGAGGCGCATGCACACGCTGACGACGGCGAAGCTCAGCGCGCAGAGAAGCCCCCAGACGTCGCCGGCGACATGGCCGGCCTCGAACCCGCCGCCGACGATAATGGCGAGGCCGCAAAAGCCGAGCGCCACCGCTCCGATCTGCTTGATGTCGAGCCGCTCGCCCAGGACGAGAAACCCGAGGATGGCCGAGAGCAACGGCGCGCAGGACGAGAGGAACAGCGCGTTGGCGACGCTGGTGAGTTTCAGCGCGACGATGAAACCGATCGCGGCCGCGCTCAGCGCGAGGGTGGCGAGGAGTCCGAGCGGCCCGAGCGCGCGGAAGCCGGCGAAGATCGTTCCGCGCCGTCGCGAGCGCGCGAGAAACACGAAAGCGACGGCGACGCCGAGCCCGCGATAGATCAGAAACTGCCAGGCGTCGAGATGCGGCGCCAGACGGATGAACACGCCGGTGAAGCTCCAGCACAGCCCGCCGGCGAGCACGCTGAGCGCGCCGGCGAGGAAGCGGGTCTGCGATCTCAACGCCGCCGCGTCGGCCATTCTACCGACCCGTCCACACCGGAGTGCGCTTCTCCGCGAAGGCGCGCGGGCCCTCCCGAGCGTCTTCCGAGGCCAGCAGCGCTTCATAGACCGCGACGCGGCCGGAGCGCATCGCGGCGAACGCCTCTTCGACCGAGAGACCCTCGCCCGCGCGCGTGAGCGCCTTGGCGGCGCGCGTCGCCAGCGGCGCCTTGGATGCGATCGTCGCCGCGAATTCGCGCGCGGCGCTCATCAACGAGCCCAGCGGCGCGACCCGGTTGACGAGGCCCAGGCGCAAGGCTTCCGCAGCGTCGACCCGTCGGCCGGTCAGCAACAGCTCCATCGCCAGCGCGGGCGCGATGCGCCGCGGCAGCCGCTGCACGCCGCCGGCGTTGGCGACGAGGCCGAGCCCGGACTCGGGCAGCGCGAATTCGGCGCCCTCGGCCGCGACGATCAGATCGCACGCCAGCGCCAGTTCGAAGCCGCCGCCGAAGGCCAAGCCGTTGACCGCCGCGATCACGGGTTTGTCGAGGTCGAAAAATTCGGTGATGCCGGCAAAGCCGCCGGGGCCATGATCGGTTTCGCCGCCTTCGCCCTCCGCGGCGGCCTTCAAGTCCCAGCCCGCGCAGAAGAACCTGTCGCCGGCGCCCGTCAGGATCGCGACGCGGGCCTCCGGGTCGTCCTGGAAAGCGCGAAAGGCGACGTAGAGCGCGTGGCTCGTCGCCGCGTCGACGGCGTTGGCCGTGGGCCGATCGAGCGTCACCTGATAGAGCGCGCCGTGGCGCGCGACACGAACGGACGTCGTCATGGGGAATTCCTTTCCATCCTGCCTATGCGTTCGGCGGCGCCGGCGTCGAATCTGCGCCATCCCGGCCGCGCGCACAATGGCGGCGTCGCCCCGCGGCGTCGCCCCGAGCGAAACTGCAATCGATATCGGAGGATGAGAAAAGGACGCGACGGCTTGCCAACGGGCGTCTTGGTGCTCGACAACGCGCCCGCCCGCGCGGCTCGTAGGGCCGCGCGTCGAATCGAGGGCGGCGGCCGATGTCTCGCCGCCCAGCCGGGAGAACGGGAAGAATGTCCGCGTGAGCCTGCTCGCCGTCAAACTGATCGTCACGCCGCTGATGATTCTTGCCGCCAGCCTCGCCGGCCGGCGATGGGGCGCCGCCGTGGGCGGCTGGCTCGTTGGCCTACCGCTCACGTCGGGGCCTGTCGCGGTGTTTCTGGCCGTCGAACACGGCCCGGGTTTCGCCGCCGAGGCAAGCGCGGGCTCGCTCGCGGGCGTCGTCGCGCAGGCCGGCTTCTGTCTGGGCTATGCGTTCGCGGCGCCGCGCGGCTGGCCGGCCGGGTTGCTCGCCGGCGCCGGCGCCTTTGCGGCGAGCGCCCTCGCCTTGCAGGCCGGCCAGCTCGCGCCGGCGCTCCTGTTCGCCCTGGCGCTCGGCGCGCTCGGCGTCACGCTCCGTTTGCTGCCAGGCGACTTTCGCGCGCCCGGGCCGGCCGCAGCGCCGTGGTGGGAAATTCCCGTGCGCATGGCGTTGGTGACGGCGCTGGTGGTGGCGGTGACTTCGTTCGCCTCCCTGCTCGGCGCGCGGGCCAGCGGGATCGTCGCGACCTTTCCGCTGATCGGCGCGGCGCTCGGCGTCTTCGCCCATCGCGCGCACGGACCCCGCGCCGGCGTCGCGGTTCTCAGGGGCATGGCGAGCGCCTTGTTCGCCTTCGCGGTTTTCTTTTTCGTCGTCGGCCTGGCGATTCCGCGCGCCGGGATCGTCCCCGCCTTCGCCGCCGCGACGCTCGCGGCCCTCTTCGTGCAAGCCGCGACGCTGAGGCTGGCGCCCGTCGCGAGGCGGCGACCCGTCGCCTGACTGCGCCAATAAGAATGGCCGGGACGAGCTCGGCCATTTTCGGCAGCGATTCTCGCGATCGACGTTACTTCGCCTCGTCGGGGCCGCGACGTTCCCAATCGCCCATCATGTGCCCCATCATAGGCCCCATCATGCCGCCCATATGGGGCCCATGCTCCTTGAGGGTCATCAACAGCGGGCCGAAATGACGCTTCTGCGTTTCGTCGAGGCCGTCGAACAGCGGCTTGGCCGCGCTGGCGATCGCCTTGAGATCGGCCGAAGCCTTGGCCATGTGATCCGCGATCATGGTCATGTGCTCGATCGGGGAGGGGCGCTCGGCGCCGCGCATCGCCTCGCGCATCGCGCGCATCTCTTCGATGCGCGCCTTCGCCGCGTCGCGCACGGCGGCCTCGAACGGCGCCCAATTCTTCTCCTGGTCGGGCGTGAGCTTCAGCGCCGCCTTCATGCCGGCCAGACGCGCGTCGAGCATAAAGCCGCCCTCCGCCAATTCCCGCATATCGCCCGCGGGCGGCGACGGATCGCCGGGCGCGGCGGCGGCGCCGAGAGCAAAGACCGAGCCGACCAGCGCCACCGCGGCAAGAGAACTAAGAACGAGCTTTTTCATCGCATCGCCTTTCCCGTTGGAATGGACGGGCCGAGGCTCTACCGCGGCCACATTACTTGCAAGTTACATTCGTGTAACGGCGCCAACGAATCCAAGGCGCCATTGACGCAGGCCTGCGCATCCCGCAATGCTCCATCCCCGCGGAGGAACAGGCATGAGCGAGGGCGGCGTCATCGGCAAATTGGCTCACGGCCTTGCGGCCGGGAGCGGCGTCCTCAGCGCCTGGATCGGCGTCAACGATGCGGCGATCGCCGACGCGCTGGCGCGCGAATCCTTCGACGCGGTGACGCTCGACATGCAGCACGGCGGCGTCGATTTCGTCGGCGCGACGCGGGCGATTCTCGCCGTCGCGCTGGCGGGAAAGCCGACGATCGCGCGGATTCCCGTCGGCGATTTCGCCTGCGCGAGCCGTCTTGCCGACGCCGGCGCGGCGGCGATCGTCGCGCCGATGATCAACAGCGCCGAAGACGCGCGCCGCTTCGCTGAATTCATGAAATTCCCGCCGCTCGGGAAGCGCTCATGGGGGCCGCGCGCGGCGCTCTCGCTCAGCGGCCTGATCGGCCCGGCTTATCTCCACAGCGCCAACGCGGTGACGCTGGCGATCGCGATGATCGAGACGCGCGAGGCGCTCGAAGCGCTCGACGAAATCTTAGCCACGCCGGGAATCGACGGCGTCTTCGTCGGGCCCTCCGATCTCTCCATCGCGCTCAATCACGGCGCGATCGTCGATCCTCATGGCGCGGACGTCGAGGCCGCGCTGTCGCGGATCGTCGAGCGCGGTCACGCGCACGGCAGGTTCGCGGGGCTTTTCTGCTTCGACGGCGCGCGCGCCAAAGCGGCGCTCGCGCGCGGCTTCGCGCTGTGCACGGTGTCGACCGACTTGATGCTGCTGCGCGCGGCGGCGCGCCTCGAGCTCGCCGCGGCGCGCTGACGGCGAGAGCCGCGGCGGTCTGAGCGGCCTCGGCGTCCTTGGTCGCTTGATCGCGAGAACGTGCTGCAAGGGGCGAGCGGGCCGGCGGCGCTAAGCCGCTCAACTGACGAATATTTTATTGTGCGGGCGCTTCGCCGCGATCGCGCGGCAGACCCTCGCCGCACGAACTCTCGATATGCGTCGCGCGCCAGAAGGCGCGCGCGCCGGGTTCGGAAGCTGGCCTCGGCGCACGGCGCACGCAATACCCCGCGCGGGCCCACCAGGACATCGGCATGTCGCCGCGATCGACGGGATTGAGGCCGTCCTCAGGATGGCGCCAATAGAGACAGTCGCCGCAAGTCGAGCCCGGCGCAGGCGACGCGGCGAGCGCGCCTTCGCCGCACCACTGATGGCCGTGCGTCAGCGGCCAGTGCGCGACCTGTTCCGCGCGCACGGAAACGTCCGGCGCACGGCGGCGGCAGTCGCCCTCGTGCTCCCTCAAACGATGCCAGAACACGCAATTCGCGCAGTTGGCGGGACTGTCCGGCGCGTCGTTCAAGGCGGGCCCCCTTTGCTTGCCTTTTCGATGGTTCAGTGGTTGTCGACGTCCGCGGTCGTCTCGGACGACCAGCCCCCGCCCAGCGCGAGCATGAGCCCAACATTGGCGTCGAGTTGGCGCGTGCGCAAGGCGATCGCCGCGCGTTCGGCGTCGAGCGCGGCGTTTTGCGCGGTGACCACGTCGAGATAGGACGCCGCACCGTCGCGATAGAGAGCCATCGACATTTCCGCGGCCTTGCGGGCGGCGTCGGCGGCAGTGTTTGTTTCGCGCGCCTCGTCGGCGAGCCAGCGCAGCGCCGAGAGATTGTCTTCGACTTCTTTGACCGCGCGCAGAATCGCGGCGCGATAGCGCGCCGCCGCCCTGGCGTAGGCGGCGGTCGCGGCGTCGAGTTGGGCGCGCCGCAATCCCCAGTCGAACAGCGGCAAAGTCATCGTCGGCCCGACCGAGAACATGCTGTTGCCCAGGGCCAGCAAATTGATTCCGGTGTCTTGCGTCCCGCCGAGAAGATTGAGCGTGAATTTGGGATAGAACGCCGCCCGCGCGGCCCCAATTCCCTCGCTCGCCGCGGCGGCGAACCGCTCGCTCTCGGCGACGTCGGGGCGGCGGCGCAGCACGTCCGAAGGAACCGTGCGAGGCCGCTTGGGAAACGCGATCGGCCTGGCGGCGCGCGCGATCGTAAACGACGCGGCCGACTTGCCCACGAGCGCCGCGACGGCGTTTTCCAGCGCATCGCGTTGCACCGTGAGATCGGACGCCTGCGCCTTGACGTTCTCGAGTTGCGTCACGGCCCGTTCGACGTCGATGGGCGGGGCGATCTGCGCGGCGAGCCGGCTGCGCGTCAGTTCGAGCGCGGACTGATAATTGGCGATCGTATCGGAAAGCAGCTTGGCTTGGGCGTCGAGACCGCGCAGGCGAATATAGGCGCTCGCGAGTTCCGCATGCAGTTCGAGGCGCGCCTGCGCGAGCGCGTCGGCGCTGGCTTGGGCGTTGGCGTTCGCAGCGTTGATGAGATCGCGCACGCGTCCCCAGAAATCGACCTCGTAAGAGACCACCTGCCCGTCGATCTGATTGGCGCCGTAGTAGTTCGGCTGGCTCTTGGAACGAAGCGGGCGGTTATTGGATTGTTTATTCCAGGAGAGGATCGATCCGGCGTCGACTTCGGGATAGAGGCCGGCCAGCGCGGCCGCCGCGAAGGCGCGCGCCTGATCGTTCGCAGCGAGGGCGGCGGCGAGGTCGGGGTTGGCCGCATCGACCTGAGCCTCGAGATCGTCGAGCGTCCGGTCGTTGAAGCTTCGCCACCAGAGGCCCGTCGCATCGAGGACGCCGTCGCTGGGGGCGGGCGCTTCCTTGAAGCGCGCCGACAGCGCGACCGTCGGCGGCTCGTAGTTCGGCGCGAGATCGCAACCGCCGAGCAGCAGAGCCACGGACGCCGCCAGCAGGAAATGCGGCTTCACTCGGCGCGTCCCCGCGCGGCCTGCACGACCGACGGACCCGCCGCGTCGCTGGTCTCCCGCGACGACGCCCCATCCTTGCCGCGTTCCGGGCGCCTGTCGCCGCTCGGGGAGAGAACGCGCACCTCGTCGCCTTCGTCGATCGAGTCGAGCGGATTGGCGATCACGCGGTCGTCGGCCGACAGGCCGCTGGCGATCGCGATCTCGGAACCGAAATCGCGAGCGATCTCGATCTTTTTCATCACGACGCGATTGTTCGCGCCGACGGTTGCGACTTCGACCGACTGGTCGCGAAAAATCATCGCGCTCGCCGGCAGTTTGAGGCCGCTGGCGGCCTCCGGGATCTGAAAACGAACCTGCGCGAATGCGCCCGGCTGCAACGCGCCGTCGTCGTTCTTGGCCGACAGCTCCACCAGCAGCGAGCGCGATTTCTTATCGATCGCATGCGATGTCGTCACCACCGTGGCGTCAAATGCGCGATCTGGATATTGCGGCAGCTTGAGCGTGGCCTTCATGCCCTCGTTCAACTCGGCCGCGTAGGTTTGAGGAACTTTGACATAGACCCGCATCTCGTGCGTGTCGGCGACCGCGAACAGGTCCGAGTTGGCGCTCGCTGCAGAGCCGACCAGCGAGCCGATATCGACATTGCGTTGGGTGACGACGCCCTCAAAAGGCGCGACAATCTTAGCGAAAGCTTTGAGAGCCTTCAGTCTTTGGACGTTCGCGGTCGCCGCCGCGACCTCGGCGTCCTTGGCGGCCGCGTCGCTGACCTTCTCGTCTGCGGCTTGTTGAGAGACCGCGGCCGACGCCCGAAGCGAGTTCCAGCGCTCGGCCGTCACCGCCGCCAAGGCTTGATTGGCCTTCGCCTTGGCCAGTTCGTCGCCGGCCTGGGCCAGACGTTCGTCGAGTTCGGGAGTGTCGATGGTGGCGAGCACTTCGCCCGCGTTCACATGGTCGCCGATGTCCTTGGCCCATTGTTTGATATAGCCGCTCACCTGCGCATGGACGGTCGCGTTGTAAAAAGCTTCGACGTCGCCGGGAAGCACGAGTTCCTCCACTCCGCCGCCACGCGTGGGGAAGACGACGGCGACGGTCGGGATTGCTCGCTCGTAAGTCCATCGGGCGAGTCTGGTCTCGTCATTGCGTCGCGAGACGATGCCCGAGATGGCGACGCCCAGGGCGACCAGCGCGAAAAGAACGATGTAGCGGCCGATCTTCATCGGCCGTTGCGCGCGCGCGCCTTCGTCAGAGGGAGGCGGCGTCAGGTTGCTCATGTCGGCGTCGCCTCGGTTTGAAGGCTTGGAGAGGAGGTCAACTCTTCGCCGGGCTTTCGCGCGTGGACGAGTCGGAATACCGCGGGCACGAAGAACAGCGTTGCGATCGTCGAGCAGATCAGGCCGCCGATCACGGCGCGACCGAGCGGCGCGTTCTGCTCGGCGCTGAGCGCCATCGGCGCCATGCCAATGATCATCGCCAGAGCCGTCATCAGCACCGGGCGGAATCGCGTGAAGCCCGCGTCGATCGCCGCCGTCACGGCGTCGGCGCCGTCCGCCAGCCTTTCTCGCGCGAAGCTCACCACCAGGATGCTGTTCGCGGTCGCCACGCCCATGCACATGATGGCGCCCGTCAGAGCGGGAACCGAAAGCGTCGTGCGGGTGACGAACAACATCCACACGATGCCCGCCAGAGCCGTCGGCAAGGCGCTGACGATGACGAAGGGATCGAGCCAGGACTGAAAATTGACGACGATCAGCAAGTAGATCAGCACGATCGCCAGCGCCAGGCCGACGTAAAGTTGCGAGAAGGCGGAAGTCATCGTCGCGGTCTGACCGCGCAGAACGACGTTCGATCCGGGCGGCGCGTCCTTCGCCGTGTCGGCGATGATTTTCTCGATATCGGCGGACACCGCGCCCAAGTCACGTTCGTTGTTCGTCGCGAAAATGTCGATGACGGGCTGGACCGCGTAATGCGAAACGACCGACGGGCTCGCCCCACGGCTGAACCTGGCGACGCCGCCGAGAACTTGCGACGCGTCGCCCTGGGAAGCCGGAATATTCGCCAGGTTCGAAGCCGAATTGAGCCAATATTGCGGGGTCTGCGCGACGATCTGATAGGCGACGCCATTCTTCGGATTGATCCAGAAGGTGGGAGCGAGCTTGAAACTGCCGGACAGCGTGTCCTGCAGGCTCTTGGCGACGTCGCCCTCGGTTAGGCCGATCAGCCCGGCCTGAACGCGATCGACCTCGACCTTGAGCGTGGGATTGTTGAACGCCTGTTGAATGCGCGCGTCCGCGACGCCGTTGACCCGCGCGATCCGCTTCAACAAGGCGTCGGCGTAAGCGCGATCCTTATTCTGATCGGGACCGACGATTTGAACGTCGATTGGCGACGGCAGTCCGAAGTTGAGGATCTGCGAGACTATATCGGCGGGAAGGAACGCGAAGGAGGCGCCGGGAAACGATCGCGGCAGCAATTCGCGCAGCTCTCTCACATAGGCGTCCGAATCGCCTCGATGCCCGGGATTGAGCGTAATCAAAATGTCGGCGTCGCCGGGACCGACGGTGCCGGAGTTGTTGTAGGCGGAGTTGATGCCGCTGAGCGGCAGCCCAATGTTATCGACGATCGGACCGAGCGCGTCGCCGGGAATCGTCGCGCGGATGGCGTCCTCGACCCGATTGCATAGCCGCGCCGTCTCCTCGATGCGCGTTCCCGTCGGCGCGCGCATGTGAAGTTTGATCTGGGCGCCTTCGACCGGAGGGAAAAAATTCTGCCCCAGGAACGGCGTCAGCGCGAACGAACATCCGACTGCGCCCACGAAGCCCGCCACGAAGACGCGCCGTGCGCCCAACGCTGTCGTCAGCAAGCGCCGATATCCCCGTCGGGTCTGCTCGAACCGGCGTTCGAACCCATGCTGGAACATGACCAACGGATTGCGCGTGGGCGCCGCGTCATGGCCGCCGCTGGCGCCTTGATTGGCCAGGAGATAGCGCGCCATCGTCGCCACCAGGGTGCGCGAGAGGATATACGAAGCCAAAAGCGCGAACACGACCGCTTCCGCCATCGGGCGGAAAAGAAAGCCCGCCACGCCGCCGAGATTGAACATCGGCACGAACACGACGCAAATGCACAGCAGCGAGACCGTCGCGGGAATGACGATCTGGCGCGCTCCGTCCATGATCGCGCTCTCGATGTCCTTGTCTTGTTCGAGATGCCAGTTGATGTTTTCGATCGTCACGGTGGCGTCGTCGACGAGAATGCCGACCGCAAGCGCGAGACCGCCGAGCGTCATGACGTTGATCGTCTCGCCAATCGCGGCGAGCGCCGCAATGGAGGCGAGAACCGCCAGCGGAATCGAGATGGTGATGATAAGCGTCGAGCGCCAGCTGCCGAGAAAGACGAGGATCATCAGCCCCGTCAAAGACGCGGCGACGACGCCCTCGACAATGACCGAATTCACCGCGGAGTTGACGAAGGAGGACTGATCCCCGACCGCCTTCAGACTCAAACTCTCGGGCAGGGTCTCGCGAAGCTTGGGAAGCAGCGCCTTGACGCCGTTGATGACGTCGAGGGTCGAGGCCGATCCCGCCTTGAGGATCGTCATCAGCACGGCGTTGGAGCCGTCGACGCGAACCATGTTGATTTGCGGCGGGCTTCCGTCGTGCGCGTAGGCGACGTCGCGAATGAAGATCGTGGCGCCGTTGACGACGCGAACCGGCAGGTCGTTGAGACCGGCGAGTTGGATCGGCGAACCATTGAGCGAAATGACATACTCGAAATCGCCGACCTTTTCCGTGCCGACCGGCGTTACGATGTTCTGCTGACCCACCGCGTTGACGACGTCCTGGGCGGAGAGCCCATACGCCTGCAGCTTGCGCTGATCGAGGTCGATCTGGACCTGGCGAAACTTGCCGCCGTAGGGGGAAGGAATGGCCGCGCCCGCGACGGTCGCCAATTGCGGACGAATGAAGTTCTGGCCGGCGTCGAAAAGCTGCTCCTGGGAAAGTGAATTGCTCGACAACGCCAGCTGCAGAACCGGCACGCTCGACGCGCTGAAGCTGAGCACGTACGGCGGCGTGATCCCCGGCGGCAGCAGCTTCAAGACCGTCTGCGAAGCCGCTGTGACCTGCGCGAGCGCGGCGTTGATGTTGACCTTGGGTTGGAAGAACACCTTGACGACGCCGTATCTCGGCAAGGACTGCGATTCGATGTGCTCGATGTCGTTGACCTGCGTGCTGAGCGTGCGCTCGTAATAATAGATCACGCGTTTCGACATGTCGTCGGCCGGCAGGCCGTCATAAGTCCAAACGACGGCGACAACGGGAATGCCGATGTTGGGAAAGATGTCCGTGGGCGTTTTCACCCATGCGGTGACGCCGAAGATGACGATCAGCATCGCCATGACGACGAAGGTGTAGGGCCGGCTGAGGGCGATGCGGACGATTGCAAGCATGAATGGGTTCGCGCAAGTGGTTTGTGCGCCGTTGCGCGCGGACGCGCTGTGCGGACGCCCAGCCCCACAAGGCCAAGTTCATGATTGGCCGAGCCGATGGTGTCAATGAGAAAATTAATTTTCTTTTAAGGTCCTGCCGCCGCGCTCGAGGCGAGGATCGACGTGCGCAGCCCGGCCTCTGCGGGCGTCACGTCGAGGGCCAGCGACGCCTTGGCCGCGCCCGCCCGGGACGGGCCGAAGCAGCGCGCAAAGCAAGGAAGTCTCAGGCGCTCGATGCGCTGGGAGAACGCTTGAGCGAAGCGCCTGCGACGCGATCGTTTCTTGGGTTTGTCCGCCCGCATACGGCGATCGCCGACGCCGACGGCGAAGCCCTATAAACGATCGGACGCTGGCGCGGGGCGTCGGAATGGCGGTGACGCGCTGACTGCGGCGGAGAGCAAACGCTGACGTAACCGGCGCAAATGTTGGACCCTTTTGTCGGCGCGGCCGGCAGCCGCGCTCGCTGGGTCGCCTCGACATAGGACGGAATGACGCGCTGAATGCCCCCGTTTCCGGCTCGCCGGAGGCGGCGCGCGAGAATGACGTTTCGGTGCGCGGCTGTGTGGCGGCGAGCGAGGACGACCTGCCGATCGAGCTCTGACCCAGCCGCCCGCCACGGCGGCGCAAATAAAAAACCCCGGGCCGTAGGCCCGGGGTCCAAAATGGCGAAAAGCTCGGTGAGCTTCGATCAGAACTTCACGCGCAGGCCGACAGTCGGATCGATGTTGTTGGTGTGCAGGTAGCCGGAAGCCAAGCCGCCAGCCACCTGCGAGTACATCAGGCCGGCGTAGAGGTCGAGCCGCTTGTAGGGATGCCAATCGATCATCCCCGAGACGGCGTCGAGCGTGCCGGCGCAATCGCCCTTCTTGGTGCCCTGCGGGGCGTAGCCCGGAACCGGGGCCGTGGTGTTCGCGACGCAGTTCGCGCCCGGGTTCGTGTCGTAGTTGGCTTGGTTGTAGTGGTAGTAGCCGCCGGTCACGTCGAGGTTGCTGAGGATCGAGTACTTCGCGCCGAGCCAAAACACTTGGAAGTTCAAGTTCTTCGTGTAGGCGGTGGAAGTCACGCCGCCGGCCACAACCGGCAGATTGCCAATGGTGGTCATGCCACCCGGATACGCATCGCTCGGGTTCATATACTTAATGTACTCATAGCCGCCAAAGAATTTCACGGGGCCATAAGTATATTTCGCAAGCAACATCACGCTGTCATTGTCCGAGAGCGTCGCCTTCAACGCGTCGGAGGGCGCGCCGGCCGGGACCGGGCCGTTGTAGGTCGAGAGGTTCACCTGATCCTTGATGTAGGTGTAGATGGCGTCGAACGAGAAGCCATACAAGTCCGCGCCCGCGCCGACCTCGTATTCGCCGTTCGAACCGTTGCCCTGCTCGTATCCGCCGACCTGCGCAAGGCCGCTGAGCCGGAAATTGTTGAAGCTGACGTTATACTTGAACGCGCTGTTGGGGCGCGTGTCTTCGGTCGAGCCGGCGCCGGGGACCTTGCCCGAGTAGCCGATCGGCGAGAACGCGTAGGAGCCGCCCATCGGATCATAGGCGTTCACGCCGTCCAGGGTCAGCGAGTACTCGCGGCCGAACGTCAGAGTGCCGAAGGTCTTGTTGCTGACGCCGATATAGGCGAGCGAGTTGTCCCATTGACCGGCGCGGCTCGAGTCGCCGTTGCCGTTCTGCAGGTTGAGCGGGAGCTGGGTGTTCTGGCCCATCGCGCCCGGACCGTTGGAGAGCTGCAAGCTATAGGGATCAAACCCGAGTTGAGCGTTGCCGACGAAACTCCAACCCGTCGAACCAAGGGGTTCGGACATCTTGATGCCGACGTTGGACTGGCTGAGGCCGCCCGGCGTCAAGGCCCACTTGCCGCCCTGGCTGTTCTTCGAAATCAGTTCCTCGACGCCGGTCGGATACTGGCGATTCCAGTCGACGCCGTGGCTTTCGTAGCCGACGCCCAAGTCGATCGTGCCATAGACCGTAAAGCCGCCAGCGCTCAGTGGGCAGTCCGTTTCGCTCGCATTCATCCAATCCCCGAAGCTGGCGAAGCACGACGTCGCCGGAGGGGCAGGCGGAGCCTTCTTGGTCGGCAGGTCCGCCGCCTGGGCGCCGCCGATCAAGGCGAGCCCGGCCACGGAACCCAATAAAATTGCGCCCAAATTTCTCATAACAAATCCCCAGTCCGTTTTTTGGCCGCGCCTGGCGCGCCGAGTTTGTCCGCAAGAGCCCTAAGGCCTCGCGGGCCGATTGATTGTTGGCGACCCGAAATCCCGCATCGTGACCGACGCAACATCCTCGCATTCGCCTCCGAGGCGGCGGATTGACCGCGCGCTCCCAGCCCAGCCGTAGCCGTCCCGTTCGTTGTTAAAGGCGGCGAATGACGCATATGTGACATATCGGCGCCGCATTTGACCAGTCCTGCGGCGTCCACGTCGCGCGCCGCCGCGGGGGCCTCGTCGGCGCCGATCAGGCGCGAGCCGGGCGTCGGAAAAAAGACGTGTGCGGTCAAACTGTTATGCGATATCATGACCGCCGTTGCGAGGTCGCGATCGGGCGGGCGGGCGCGGCGATCGCGGCGCGGGAAAGGACGATTTGCGATAAGTTTCTAGGCAGTGTGTTTTTTCCGCCACAGAATCGATCGACCGTTCGCGAGGCCGAAGGCCATGCCCGGTCACGAGAACCGAAACGTCCGGCCGGCCTCCGCGACGCGGGGAGCGCGACGATCGAACAGCGTCATTCCGGCTTGGTCGGGCGGCCCAGGCAAATTTCCGGGCGCCGTTGGCGGCGCTTCGCGCCGGCCGCGACGCCGCCGGCCCGTCCGCAAACGAGTTGTCGGCGAGAGGGGAAGGATCGCGCGCGGCCAAGACGGGCCGAGGCCGCGGCGAAAGCCGGAAGCCGCTATTTGTTCAATGCGCCGGGAAAGTCCTCGCCGTGCGATGGGGATGGAGCGGGTGAAGGGAATCGAACCCTCGTATTCAGCTTGGAAGGCTGCTGCTCTACCATTGAGCTACACCCGCTTATTCAATCGCCTGGCCGTCCAAAGGCGTGCAACTCGGCGCGCTTTGCGCGCGCTCGCCACGCCGCCGGCTCGCTTGATACCGGCTAGCGCTCGTCATCGCAATCCGGCGGCCTGGAGTCAATCGGAGGCGGCGCATCCAGCGGTGCGAACTCGGGTCGACGCCGTCGAAGGGCCAGCGCGGCGATCCGCGCCGTTCCGCCGCGGTCGCCGGAAGCGTCCTTGCGGTGACATTGCGGCGCGCGGCGGCTAGAACCGCGCGACCCGACTCTTGCGAGCGCTTCCTCGTGTCCCCTGTCCCCGCCGCCATCGAAGCGCGCCGGCTCGCCAAACGCTTCGGCGCGACGACCGCCGTCGACGCGATCTCGTTCGAAATCGCGACGGGCTCGGTCACCGGCCTGCTCGGCGGCAACGGCGCCGGCAAGACCACGACGATCGGCATGATCATGGGACTCATCACGCCGACTTCGGGGGCGGTCAGCGTGCTCGGCGTCGACATGGAGCGCGAGCGCTATCGCGTTCTCGGGCGCATGAATTTCGAGAGCCCCTACGTCGACATGCCGCATCGCCTCACGGTGCGCCAGAACCTGCGCGTCTTCGGCCGTCTCTACGGCGTCGAAAACTTGAAGCGGCGCATCGACGAAATCGCGCAAAGCCTCGCCCTCGAACCCCTTCTCGATCGGCCCGCCGGCAGCCTCTCCGCGGGGCAGAAGACGCGCGTCGCGCTGGCCAAGGCGCTGATCAACGAGCCCGAGGTTCTGCTGCTCGACGAGCCGACCGTTTCGCTCGACCCGGACACCGCGGACTGGGTTCGCAGCCGGCTCGAGGCCTTCCGGCGCGCGCGCGGCGCGACGATTCTGCTTGCCTCGCACAACATGGGCGAGGTCGAGCGCCTGTGCGACCGCGTCGTCATGCTCAAACAAGGCCGCATCGTCGACGACGGCTCGCCCAAGGACCTCATCGCGCGCTACGGCCGCGAAAGTCTCGAAGAGGTGTTCCTCGACGTCGCGCGCGGCGCCAATCGGGAGCCTCGGACATGAGCCTCGCCGCGGCGACCATTTCCGGCTTTTCGCCAGCGCGGGTCGGCGCGATGGTCACGCGCTATCTCTATCTCCTGCGCTCGTCCTGGCCGCGCATGGCCGAACTCTTCTATTGGCCGGCCGTGCAGATGATGACCTGGGGGTTCCTGCAGACCTATATCCGCGAGCAGGCCGGGGCTTCCGGCATGCGCGGCCCGATGGCGATCGCCGGGGGCACGCTGATCGGCTCCTTGCTGCTGTGGGACACATTGTTCCGAAGTCAGCTCGGCTTCTCCATGTCGTTCCTCGAGGAGATGTGGTCGCGCAACATCGCCAACCTCTTCATGAGCCCGCTGCGGCCTCTCGAATTCGTCGCGGCGCTGATGACGATGAGCGTCATTCGCCTAGCGATCGGCCTTGTGCCCGTGACGCTTCTCGCCTTTTGGTTTTTCGGCTTCAATTTGTGGGGGTTGGGGTTCGTTCTCGTCGCCTTCTTCATCAATCTCGTGCTGACGAGCTGGGCCATCGGGCTGACTATCGCCGGGCTCGTGCTGCGCAACGGCATGGGGGCGGAAGGGCTGGCCTGGTCGATCCTGTTTTTCGTCATGCCCTTCGCCTGCGTCTATTATCCCGTCGCGATCCTGCCGCCTTGGCTGCAAATCGTCGCGTGGTGCCTGCCGCCGACCTATGTCTTCGAGGGCCTGAGGGCCGCGATCGTCGCCCATGTGTTTCGCGTGGATCTGATGATCGAGGCTTTCGCGATCAACGTCGGCCTCCTCGCGGCGGGCGGGGCGAGCTTCTTGGCGCTGTTCGACAGCGCGCGGAAAGCCGGTTCGCTGCTGCAGATGGGCGAATGAACCGGTCTGATTGGCGAATCGCGCTGTCGAAAAGGCAAAGTTATCCTTTTTGTGACATTGATTCGTTTCGATGCGAACATTACCTTAGACGGAACGGCTAACATTCCAGCGAGCGCCGAAAGCGCCGCACGAGGGACGAGAATGCTCAGGGGCTATTCCTATCAGTTCTACGAAATGGCTCATGCGGCCCTGGCGCCGGCGCGCGCGGTGTCCGACGCGACGCATTTCGTTTTCCGCAATCCATTCAACCCGTTATCCAACACTGCTTTCGGCAAGAACATCGCCGCC
The DNA here is from genome assembly GCA_963842835.1 of uncultured Alphaproteobacteria bacterium. Classification (GTDB taxonomy): domain Bacteria; phylum Pseudomonadota; class Alphaproteobacteria; order Rhizobiales; family Beijerinckiaceae; genus Roseiarcus. The sequence continues at coordinate 824,670 of CAWJIB010000009.1, forward strand.
GGGGCCGAATTGTTCGAGCGGATGACGCGCCGTTACGGCAAGCCGGTCTTCGGGCTGGACAGCGTCCGTGTGGGCGGCGTCGCACACGGCGTGCTCGAGGAGATCGTCTGGACTAGGCCCTTCTGCAATCTGCTTCATTTCGTCCGCCCGAGCCTGCCGGGCCATGACGCGCAGCCAAAACTGCTGATCGTCGCGCCGATGTCGGGCCATTACGCCACGCTGCTGCGCGGCACGGTCGAGGCGTTCTTGCCGACCCATCGCGTCTACATCACCGACTGGAACGACGCGCGCATGGCGCCGATAGCCGCGGGGCGTTTCGATCTCGACGATTACATCGACTATCTCAGGGAAATCCTCGAGCATCTGGGGCCCGGCGTCCACACGCTCGGGGTTTGCCAGCCTTCCGTGCCGCTGGTCGCCGCCGTCGCGCTGATGGAAGCGGCGGGGCACCCGTGCGCGCCGGCGTCGATGACCTTGATGGGCGGGCCGATCGACACGCGGCGCAGCCCGACCGCCGTCAACGTGCTGGCGGAAAAACGCGGCGTCGAATGGTTCCGCGCCAATTGCCTGCAGACTGTGCCGTTCCCCTATCCCGGCTTCGGGCGCAAAGTCTATCCCGGCTACCTCCAGCTCTCCGGCTTCATGGCGATGAACCTGGACCGGCACGTCAACGCCCATCTCGAAATGTTCAACCATCTCGTTTCCGGCGACGGCGATTCGGCGGAGAAGCATCGCGAATTCTATGACGAATATCTCGCCGTGATGGACCTGACGGCGGAATATTACATGCAGACGATCGAAACCGTCTTCGTGCGCCACAGCCTGCCGAAGGGCGAGATGACGCATAGGGGCGTGAAAGTCGACCTTGGCGCGATCCGCCGCTGCGGCCTGATGACGGTCGAGGGCGAAAAGGACGACATTTCCGGCGTCGGGCAGACCGAAGCGGCGCAGAACCTCTGCGCGAATATCCCGGCGGCGATGAAGGAGCATTATTTGCAGCTGGGCGTCGGCCACTACGGCGTCTTCAACGGCTCCCGCTTCCGCTCGCAAATCGCCCCGCGCATCGTCGATTTTCACACCCGCATCGACGCGCTCGCGAAGCCGAACGGCTGGGCGAAGAGTAAGTCCGCCAAAGCCCGGAACTAACGCGTCGATCGCCCGTTCCCGCTCGCGCCGCTTCGACTTGATTCACCTCGTTTTCGCGATGCGAAGGACCGCGGAGCCCCGCCGGTGTATTCTCTGCGCGCCCAGTTGCGGGCGTGGATGCGGAGGCGGCGGAGGATGCGAGCCGGGCGGACGTTGCGTCGCGCGCTCTGCCTGAGCGCCGTGGTCTTGTCGCTCGCCGGCGCGGCGCGCGCCCGCGAGGTCGTCGAATTCCCTTCGCCCTATTCCGCGGGAACGATCGTGATCAGCCAGAGCGCGCGCAAGCTGTTCCTGATCGTCGATTCGCGCACCGCGATCGCCTATCCCGTCGCCGTCGCCAAGCACGGCAAGGAATGGAGCGGCTATGCCCGCGTCGACGGCAAATATGTCGCGCCCGCTTGGTCGCCCCCCGAATCAGTTCGCCGCGACCACCCGGAATTGCCTGACCTCATTCCCGGCGGCTCGCCGCACAATCCGATGGGCGCCCGCGCCATCACGCTCGATCGCGAGGAAGTCGCCATCCACGGCACCACCGCGGCGATGCGCGCCTCCGTCGGCACGGCGGCGTCCTACGGCTGCATCCGCATGTTCAACGAGGACGTCATCGATCTCTATGATCGAGTTCAGCGTCGGCGCTCCGGTGGTCATGACGCGGTGAAGCGCGTTCTCAGAAGTCCGAGGCGATTCCTTTGACTTCCCAATCGCCGTAGCGGGACGGTTCGAGTCCGCCCCGCCCGGCGAATTCGCGCGGGCGCCGAGCCGATTCGCGCGAACGTCGCTCCTCGGCTTCCGCCAGGGCGCGTTTGGCCGCGTCGGGCAAATCCGGCCTTCCCGCCTTCGCCGCCTCGTCTTCGATTTCGGCCTTGGCCGCCGGGCCGGATTTCGCCGCGGCCATGGGCAATCGTCCTTTCGTCATCGCGCCAATCTACATCGCGAACGCGGCGCCGAAAAGGCCGCGTCCGCCCTCCAGGGCGGCGCAAGGACGTTTCGCGCTATACTGATTTGTAAGGTGGCGCGTCACTGATTCGGCAAGGGCGGACATTGAAGCCAAATCGACCAAGCGGCTTCGGCGCGCGTGGGGCGCGACGCCCTTCGCCCGTGCAGGATGCGGCGCCGGGCCTCGCCGTTCGATTGGCGGCCGCGCAGGCGGTCGCGGACGTCTTGATCCTCGCGCGTCCGCTGGAGGAACGCGGCGGCGCCGGCGAACTCGAGGGCCGGTTCGCCGGGCTGGACGCGCGCGATCGCGCATTGGCGCGCTCGATCGCGACCGTTTCGTTTCGGCGCTTGGGCACGATCCGAAAGGCGCTCGGCCGTTTTCTGGAAAAGGGCCTGCCCAAAAGAGCCGGGGCGCTCGAATGGATTCTGATCGTGGCGGCGGCGCAGTTGCTGTTTCTCGACGTCCCGGATCACGCTGCGGTGGATCTGGCGGTCCGCGCGACGCGGCTCGATCCCGGGGCGGCGCCTTTCGCCGCGCTCGTCAACGCGGTGCTGCGCAATGTCGCGCGCGCCAAGGAGGAAATTCTCGCCGGCTCGGACCCGCTCGACGACGACACCCCGCATTGGCTCGCCGCGCGCTGGCGCGCGACTTACGGCGAAGCGACGGCGCGGGCGATCGCGCGGGCCCATCGCGACGAGCCGACGCTCGACATTAGCGTCAAGAGCGACGCCGAGGGGTGGGCGCGACGGCTGAACGGCGTCGTTCTCCCCACAGGATCCGTTCGGTTGGAGAGCCATGCGCCCGTCGTCGAGCTGGACGGTTATGCAACTGGAGAATGGTGGGTTCAGGACGCCGCCGCCGCGTTGCCGGCGCGGCTGCTCGGGGCCGGCGCGGGAATGCGCGTCGTCGATCTCTGCGCGGCCCCCGGCGGCAAGAGCGCGGAATTGGCGATCACCGGCGCGAAAGTGACCGCCGTCGATCGCTCGGCGGAGCGACTGAAGAGGCTCGCCACGAATTTCGAGCGTTTGCGCCTCGAGGCGGAAATCGTCGTGTCGAACGCCCTTAGCTTCGAGGCGCCGCCGTTCGACGCGACGCTGCTCGACGCGCCCTGTGCCGCGACGGGGACGATCCGTCGCCACCCCGATGTCGCCTGGATCAAGCGGCAAGGCGACCTGCCGGCTCTCGTCGAGCTGCAGAGCCGCCTCCTCGACAAGGCGATCGGGCTGACCAAGCCGGGCGGGAGAATCGTCTATTGCACGTGTTCGCTGGAGCCGGAGGAGGGCGAGGGCCAGATCGCGGCGCTGCTGCGCCGCAATCCCGATGTCAGGCGCATTCCGATCGAGGCCGGAGAAATCGGCGGTCTCAGCGAATGCATCAATGCCGCCGGCGAATTGCGCACGCTGCCCTGCCACCTTCCCGGACCGACCCCGCGCCAGTCCGGTCTCGACGGCTTCTTCGCCGCCCGGCTGCAAAGGAGACCCTGAAGCCGCGCTTCGGGGCGAGGGCGCGACAAGACGGCGAGTTTCGATCGCGGCCAAACCGTGATAAGGCGCGCCGGCGTTTCCGCCACCAACCTTGCGAGCTCCGTAAATGGCCATCGATCATCTTGCGCCTGTCGGCCGCGCGTTGATTTCCGTCTCCGACAAGTCGGGATTGACCGAACTGGGCCGCGCCCTCGCCGCCGCGAATGTCGAGATCGTTTCCACCGGCGGCACCGCCGCGGCGCTTTCGCAAGGCGGCGTCGCCGTCGTCGACGTCGCGCAGCTCACCGGATTCCCGGAAATGATGGACGGACGGCTGAAGACGCTGCATCCGCGCGTCCACGGCGGGCTGCTCGCCGTTCGCTCCGATCCCTCGCATCAGGCGGCCATGCTCGCCCACAACATCGCGCCCATCGATCTCTTGGTGGTCAACCTCTACCCGTTCGAGGACGCGCTCCGCCGCGCCGCGGCGTTCGCGGAAATGGTGGAAAACATCGACATCGGCGGCCCCGCGATGATTCGCGCGGCGGCGAAGAATCACGCCGACGTCGTCGTGATCGTCGATGTCGAGGATTACCCGCGCCTGCTCGATGAGCTCAGAGCCTATGACGGATCGACGCGGCTGAGCTTCCGCCGGGAGATGGCGCAGAAGGCCTACGCCCGCACGGCGGCCTATGACGCGGCGATTTCCAATTGGCTCGCGCGCGAGACCGGGGAAAGCGCGCCGAAGTGGCGCGCGTTCGGCGGCAAGCTCGCGAGCGAGCTGCGCTACGGCGAGAACCCGCATCAGAGCGCCGCGTTCTACATCGGGCCGGAGTCGCGCCCCGGCGTCGCGACGGCGCGCCAGGTTCAGGGCAAGGAACTCTCCTACAACAACATCAACGACACCGACGCCGCGTACGAGCTGGTCGCGGAATTCGATCCGAAGGCCTCGGCCGCCGTGGCGATCATCAAGCACGCCAATCCTTGCGGCGTCGCTTCGGGCGCGAGCCTGCTGGAGGCCTATGAAAGAGCGCTGGCCTGCGATCCCGTCTCGGCCTTCGGCGGCGTCATCGCGGTGAACCGGCGCCTCGACGCCGCCGCGGCGCGCAAGATCGTCGAGATTTTCACCGAGGTCATCATCGCGCCGGAGGCGGACGACGAGGCGCTGGCGATCGTCGCGACCAAGAAGAATTTGCGCCTGCTGATCGCGGGCGCGCTGCCCGATCCGCGCGCGCCGACGTTGAGCGTGCGCTCGGTCGCCGGCGGCCTGTTGGTGCAGGACCGCGACAACGGCGTTCTCGACGAGGCGGCGCTGAAGATCGTCACCAAGCGCGCCCCGACCAAGGCCGAACTCGCCGACCTCAGCTTCGCCTGGCGCGTCTGCAAGCACGTCAAGTCGAACGCGATCGTGTACGTCAAGGACGGCGCGACGGTCGGCATCGGCGCGGGACAGATGTCGCGCGTCGATTCCTCACGCATCGCCGCGCGAAAAGCCGAGGACGCGGCGCGCGCCGCGGGCCTGGCCGAGCCGCTGACGAGGGGCTCGGTGGTCGCCTCCGACGCGTTCTTCCCCTTCGCCGACGGCCTCGTCGCGGCGGTCGAAGCGGGCGCAAGCGCGGTCATCCAACCCGGAGGATCGATGCGCGACGCCGAGGTGATCGCGGCGGCCGACGCGGCGGGAATTGCGATGGTCTTCACCGGCATGCGGCATTTTCGGCACTGAACCCCGATCGAGCAGGGACGGCAGGGCGCCTCGAAGGCGCGCGGTTGACTCACAGCGGTAACTCTGTACTGTAGAGTTCTCTGTACGAAGACGGCCGCAATGACCTCTGTTCCCTGGATGCAGCTCGTTCTCTGGCCCCTCGCGCTCGTCGGCGTTTTCGCGCTCGCGCTCGGCTTCATGCTCGCGGCGCCCTTGACCCAGCCGCCGCCGCTCGCCTCGATCCATGCCGGCGCGATGGCGATCGGCGAGGAGGGCAAGCCCGAGCTCAGCCGCTTTCAGGCGCGCGACGGCACGTGGCTGGCCTATCGGCTCTATCCGGCCGGGCACGGCGAGACCGATCGGCTCGCGTTCCTCGCGCACGGCTCGTCGGCCTCGTCGGACGAAACGCACGCGATCGCTCAGGAGCTCGCCGCGAGCGGCGTCGCGGCGGTCGCCATCGACGCGCGCGGCCACGGCGCCTCGGGGACGCGCGGCGACATCGCTTATGCCGGCCAGCTCGACGACGATCTCGCCGATCTGGTCGCGCATTTGCGCGTGACCTATCCCAAGGCGCGGCTGACGCTGATCGGCCATTCCTCCGGCGGCGGCTTCGCGCTACGCATCGCTGCCGGGCCGCTCGGGGGCTTGTTCGATCGATTCGTGCTGCTCGCGCCCTATCTCGGCTATGCCGCGCCGACCAATCGACCCTCCGAAGGGACGGGCCGCTGGGCGGCGCCCGATATTCCGCGCATCGTCGCGATCATGGCGCTGCGGCGGACCGGGATCGATTGGCCGCAATCGCTCCCCGTTATCGCCTTCGCCAATGCGCCCGAAGACGCCGCATTCGTCACGTCGCGTTATTCCTACCGGCTGCTCGTGAATTACGGGCCGCCGCCGGACTGGAAGGGCGCCTTGCAGTCGGCGGCCGGCCGGATCGAACTGATCGCCGGCGAAAAGGACGAACTGATGGACGCCCCCGCCTACCGTAGCGTCGCCGCGCCGCTCGGCGTGCGCGTGACGCTCCTGCCCGGCGTCGATCACATGGGAATCGTCCACGCCCCCGAAGCGCTCGCCGCGATCCGCGAGGCGGCGACGCGATAGGCAGGAACGATCGCGAAGGAAACGAATGAACAATGGCTAGGCTCTTCGCCGTCGTCCAATTCGTCGTTCTCGAATTCGGCCCGCTCGTCGCCTTCTGGATTCTCGCCGTCGCGCTCGGCGTGAAGGCGGCGATCGTCGGCTCGATCGTCGTCATCGCGGCCGATGCGGTCTGGCGCCGCCTGCGGCGCCTCGCTTTCACCCGGCTCTATCTCCTGACGAGCGGCCTGACGCTGGTCTTCGGCGCGATCGATCTCATGTCCGCCGAGCCGTTCATGCTCAAATACGAAGCGGCGATCACCAACGTCGCGACGGGGATCGCCTTCGTGGTCGGCGCTTTCGGCGCCAAGCCGTTGATACAGGAGGTCGCGGAGCAGAGGGAGGGGAAGCCCTTTTCCGACGCCGCCGACATCCGGCGCTTCTTCCAAATCTTCACGCTTTTCTGGGCCGCCTATTTCTTCGCCAAGGCCGCGCTCTATGGCTGGCTGGCCTGGACCCTGCCGATGACGCAGGCGATGGCGCTGCGCTCGATCCTGGGCGGCGTCAGCCTCGGCCTGATGATCGCCCTGAGCGTAACCCAGGCGCGGCGGATGTTCTTCCTCTGTCGCCGCCTCGGCCTCCTGCCGCTCGTCGAGGAACGCGGCGGCTAACACCTGCGAAGGCATGGCAATGACAATCAGCCCCAATGAAGCCGGCGCGATGCTCGCGGACGTCGACGCGGTCGTCGCCAGGGTCAAGCAATCGCGGATTTATCGTCGCGCCGGCGAGATTACGATCCTGTGGGGCGCGATCATTGTCCTGGGACATCTGGTCGCCATGGCGGCGCCGCGCTGGGCGCTTTGGGAATGGCGCGCGGCGGACTCGCTCGGCGTCGCCGCGACGCTCGTCCTCATGTTGCGGGGACGCTCCTCGGCCGGAAGGCGATTCCCGTTGCGCCTGCTCGGCGCCTTCGCGCTCTTTTTCGTCTTCGGTTTCGCGTGGAGCGACCTGATCGGCCGGTTCGGGCCGCGCGAGCTCGACGCCTTCTGGCCGACCCTGTTCCTGTTCGGCTACGCGCTCGCCGGCCTTTGGTTCGGCGCCGCCTTCGCGGCGCTGGGCCTGGCCCTGACCGGGCTCATCCTGGCGGGATACTTTTGGTCGGGCGAATGGTTCAACCTGTGGCTCGCCGTCGTCAACGGCGGCGGCTTCGTGCTGTGCGGCCTGTGGATGCGGCGGGCCTAACGCGATGAACGCCCCCGACGAAACGATCCACCAACCCGTCCGCCTGCGCATCATGGCCGCTCTGACCGCGCTGTGCGCGAGCGACGAGGGGCTCGATTTCGCGCGCCTGAAATCGCTGACCGGCGCGACCGACGGCAATCTCGGCGCCCATGTCGATCATCTCGCGCGCGCCGGCTACGTAGAGGTCAGCAAAGCCTTCGTCGCGCGCCGTCCGCGCACCACCGTCAAGGCGAGCCCCGCCGGCCGCGCCGCCTTCGAGCGGCATGTCGCGTTCCTGCGCGAGATCATCGCGCGGACATGAGCGGCGAGCCGCGGCGCCGCGGTCAAAACAATTTTCCATCCGCTGACCTCGGAAAGCGCCGTGGATTCCTGATATGACGCATTTCTTCAAACGAAGCGGCGCGCGTTTCGCCGCGAAGCGCTGTTGGGAGAGTCGCCGATGTCCGAGGCCTTCTTGAGCCACACGCGGTCGGTCTTGAGCGAGATCGAGGCCGCCGGCCTGACCAAGCGCGAGCGGCTCATCGTCGGCCCGCAGGGCGGGCGGATACGCGTCGCCGGCGGCGCGGGGACGCGCGAGATGGTCAATCTCTGCGCCAACAATTACCTCGGCCTCGCCAATCATCCCGAAATCGTCGCGGCGGCCAAGCAGGCGCTCGACGAATTCGGTTTCGGCATGGCCTCGGTGCGCTTCATCTGCGGCGCGCAGACGCAGCATCGCGAACTCGAGCTGGCGATCGCCCGGCATCTGGGCAAGGACGACGCCATTCTGTTCGCCGCCTGTTTCGACGCCAACGGCGGCGTGTTCGAGCCGCTGCTCGGCGCCGAGGATGCGATCATCTCCGACAGCCTCAACCACGCCTCGATCATCGACGGCGTCCGCCTGAGCAAGGCGCGCCGCTACCGCTACGCCACCTCCGACATGAACGAACTCGAGGACCGGCTCAAAGAGGCCGATGCGGCGGGCGCGCGCTTCAAGCTGATCGCCACCGACGGCGTGTTCTCGATGGACGGCGCCGTCGCCAATCTTCGGGACATCTGCGCTCTCGCCGAGCGTTACGGCGCGCTGACGCTGGTCGACGATTGCCATGCGACCGGCCATCTCGGCGAAAAGGGCCGCGGCACGCCGGCGCTGACCGGCGTCGGCGCCCGTGTCGACATCGTCACCGGCACGTTCGGCAAGACGCTCGGCGGCGGCATGGGCGGCTTCGTCGCCGCGGCGCAGCCGATCGTCGATCTCTTACGCCAGCGCGCGCGGCCCTATCTCTTCTCCAACAGCCTCGCGCCGGCTGTGGTCGGCGGCTCGCTCAAGGCGCTGGATATCGCCATCGCCGCGGACGACCGGCGGGCGCTGCTGCAAGCTCATGCGCGCCGCTTCCGCGCCGGCGTCGAGCGGGCGGGCTTTTCCGTGCTGCCAGGCGAAACGCCGATCATTCCGGTGATGCTCGGCGAGGCGCGGCTCGCACAGGATCTGGCTCACGCGCTCGACGAGCGCGGGATCTATGTCGCCGGTTTCTTCTTCCCGGTCGTGCCGAAAGGCGCCGCGCGCATCCGGACGCAAATGTCGGCGGCGCTAACGCCTGAAGACGTCGACTTCGCCGTGTCGGCGTTCGCAGACGCCGGAAAGGCGCTCGGAATCCTGTGATCTCGGAGACAAAACGATGAAAGCGCTGGTCAAGGAAAAGCCGGAGCCGGGCCTGTGGCTGCGCGAGCAGCCGAGGCCGCAGATCGGGCCGGACGACGTGCTGGTGAAGGTGCACAAGACCGGCATCTGCGGCACGGACGTGCATATCTTCAATTGGGATGAATGGGCGCAGAAGACGATCCCGACGCCGATGACGATCGGCCACGAATACGCCGGCGAAATCGTCGAGCTCGGCGCGAACGTGCGGCGCCTGAAGATCGGCCAGCGCGTGTCGGGCGAAGGGCATGTGATCGGCATGAGGAGCCGCGCCTCGCGCGGCGGGCGCTATCATCTCGATCCCGAAACGCGCGGCATCGGCGTCAACATCCCCGGCGCCTTCGCCGAATTCGTGCGGGTGCCGGCATTCAACATCGTGCCGCTGCCTGACGACGTCGACGACGAGCTCGGCGCCATTCTCGATCCGCTTGGCAACGCGGTCCACACCGCGCTGACCTACGACCTCGTCGGCGAAGACGTGCTGATCACCGGCGCCGGGCCGATCGGCATCATGGCCGGCGCCGTCGCGCGTCACGTCGGGGCGCGGCATGTGGTGATCACCGACATCAATCCGCGCCGCCTGGCGCTGGCCGCCTCGGTCGCCGACGTCGTGACAGTCGACGTCGCGCGCGAGGACCTGCGCGAGGTGATGGGCCGGCTCAAGATGACCGAAGGGTTCGATGTCGCGCTCGAAATGAGCGGCGCTCCGGCCGCCTTCGATCAACTGCTCGAATTGGTGGTGACTGGCGGGCGCGTCGCGCTGCTCGGCCTGCCGGCGAAGCCGGCCTTGATCGACTGGAGCAAGGTCATCTTCAAGCAGCTCACCCTCAAGGGGATCTACGGGCGCGAGATGTTCGAGACCTGGCACAAGATGATCGCGATGCTGCAGAGCGGCCTCGACGTGCGCAAGGTCATCACCCACCGCCTGCCGGCGAGCGATTTCCTCGCGGGGTTCGAGATCATGCGGCGCGGCGAATGCGGCAAGATCGTGCTGGATTGGACCGACGCCGGCAAGGCGCCGTGACGGCTGAGGTCGGCTCGGCGATGCGTGCGCAGTCCCCCGACGCGAAGGCGGGCTTTCGCCTGCGCGCGCTGCGCGTCGAGGACGCGGGCGCGGCGGCCGGCCTCATCCGCGAGGCCTTCGCGGCGCAAAGCGTCGCGACCGATCCGCCGTCCTCGGCGCTGCGCGAAACCGCGACGAGCGTCGCCGCGCATCTGACCGAAGGCGGCGGCGCGACGCTCGAAGCGGGCGGCGATCTGATCGGCTTGGTGCTGTGGGCGGAGCGCGACAATGGGCTCTATCTCGGCCGCCTCGCGGTCCGGCCGTCATGGCGCGGGCGCGGCGCGGCGCGTGCGCTTATCGCGGCCGGCGAGACGGAAGCGCGCCGGCTCGCTCTGCCGCGCCTGCATCTTCGCGTGCGCCTCGCGCTGGACGAGAATCGACGCCTTTTCTCGGCCTGCGGCTTCGTGCCGACCCGGCAAGGCGCTCATCCCGGCTATGCCGAGGCGACGTATCTGGTGATGGAAAAGGCGCTGCGTTAGCTTCGCCTCGTGCGTCGGCCGAACCGCGCCGGCGAGCGGGCGCGGGGCCGCTATTGCGTCGACGCCGCGGCGTTGGGCGCCGCCTTCGGCTTGGCGTCCGCGTGGAGGGAGGCGACGCGCACCGTGTCGGCGGACGCCTGCGGTCCGGGGGCGCCGAGCGCCGCGTCGCGTCGCGGGGGCAACGGCGCGTCGGTCGGGATGGGCTGCTCCGGTTCGAAGACGCGAATCGCGGGGCTGTCGCCGCCGCCGAACCACTTCTTGACCATGCTCTGGCCGCCGTCGGCGACGCCGCCGACGAAAGCGAACGGCGAGGCCGGCGGGGAGGCCGGGGCCGACGTCGTCGCTGCGGCGGTGGGCGCAGGCGCAGGTCCAGGCGCGCGCGCCGGCGCGGCGGCGCTCGGTCGCGCGTCGGCGCTCGCGACCTTGATCACGGCGGGGACGGGCTTGCCCGAATTGTCGAGCGGGATCTCGGTCGGCCCGCTCGCCAGCGCGTCGGGGTCGCTGACGTCCAGGTCGCGACCGGCGAAGGCGGCGTTCTGCCCGCCGTCCTGATAGACGATGCGCACCGGCTTGACGCCTTGTGCGACGAGCGCGGCGACGGCGTCGTCGTCGCTCGATTCCTTGGCCGCGACGTCGCCCTCGACCTGATCGTCGCGTTGCAGCGTCGGGCAGGGCTGGCTCGCCTCGACTTCGCCGTTCGCGGTGGCGCCGAAGACATAGTGCTTGCCGCAGACCAGCACCGAAGGTTCGCTCTTCGTCACTTCGAAGTGATCAGCGCCGTTCTTCAACTCTTTCCAGAAAGCGATGTTGGGATCGAGCCGATGCTTGGCGAGATTCTCGGCCGTCATCCGGAAAGGATAGGACTGCATCTGGATCGCGCGCTCGCCGCCGTTGAAAGCCTCGCGCGCGATCGCGTAAATCTCGGCGATTTGCGCGTCGGTCATCGAGAAGCAGCCCGCCGACGAACAAACGCCGTGCACCATGATGGCGCCGCCGGTGCGCCCCAGGGCGCGGTCATAGGCGTTGGGATAGCCGACGTTGAAGGAAAGATAATAGTTCGAGTTCGGGTTCATCTGGCCGGGCGCGATCGTATAGAAGCCCTCGGGCACCTGCCGGTCCCCCTCGCGGGTCTTGGGGCCGAGCTGGCCCGACCAGCGGCACATCGGATAGGTCTTCAGCAGCGCGTACTGACCATCCGACTTCATTTTCCAGATTTCGAACTCGGCTTCCTGCTTGTAGCTGCGGATGAGGACCGGCGCGGACGGCGTCGTTCCGATCTTGTCCATCAGCGCAAGCGTCTCGTTGGGGATCGGACGTAAGGAGCGGCCGGAGCCCGCCTCGAGCGCGTCCTGGCACCCCGCCACAAGCGCGCCGGCCGCAACGGCGAGGCTCAGCGCAAGTAACCGCTTCCGCCAGTGATTCAACGTCGTTGGTTCCTAACTCGCCCGGATTCGCTTAGCGGATCATCGCAAAAAAGTCCATGCGCCATTAAGCGCCCTTAACCTTTCCGCGGCCTTAACCCCGCCGCGCTCTGAGGGGCGCCATGGTGAAGGCCTTATTAAAGCGAACCCAATCGCGGTTCATGCCTTCCGCCCGATGCTCAGGAACTTCGCCGCCCGCGATTCGCGCAGATCGTCACGCGACATGTTTCCCAGCGCCTCGAGAGCCGCGCCGACGGCGCGCCCCGTCGCGGCGATCGCCGCCGCAGGATCGCGATGCGCGCCGCCGAGAGGCTCCTGCACGATCGCGTCGATGATGCCGAATTTCAACAAATCCTGCGCGGTGATCCTCATGCTCGTCGCCGCGTCCTGGGCGCGCGAGGAATCGCGCCACAGAATCGAGGCGGCGGCCTCCGGCGAAGCGACGGTGTAAATGGAATGCTCGAGCATGAGCACCTTATTGCACGCCGCGATCGCCAGGGCGCCGCCGGAGCCTCCCTCGCCGACGATGACCGCGACATTGGGCGTCCCGAGCGCGAGGCATGCATCGGTCGCGCGCGCGATCGCCTCCGCCTGGCCGCGCTCTTCCGCGTCGACGCCCGGCCACGCGCCGGCGGTGTCCACGAGGGAGACGACCGGCAGGTCGAAGCGGTCGGCGAGCTCCATCAAGCGCGCCGCCTTGCGGTAGCCTTCCGGCCGCGCCATGCCGAAGTTGTGGCGCAGGCGGCTCGCGGTGTCCTCGCCCTTTTCGTGGCCGATGAGGCAGATCGGGCTGCCGCGAAAGCGTCCGAGCCCGCCGACGATCGCGGCGTCGTCGGCGAATTTCCGGTCGCCGGCCAGGGGCGTGAAGTCCTCGATGAGGCCTTTGACGTAGTCGGAGAAATGCGGCCGACCCTGCACGCGCGCCACTTGCGTCTTCTGCCACGGCGTCAGCGACGCATAGAGATCGGCCAGCGCCTTGGCGGACCTCGCCTCGAGCTTGGCGACTTCCTCGCCGAGGGCCGGGGTTTCCCCTTTGGCTGCGAGCGCGCGCAACTCGTCGATGCGCGCGTCGATGTCGGCCACAGGCGTTTCGAAGCTCAGATACGTGCGCATATGACCTTACAGCGGAGGCGCCCTAAGGCGATGGCGCGCGAAACTGGCGACAAGCGCCGACGAAGTCAAGGCGGCGCCCGGCGGCGCCCGGCGTTGCATCTTGGGATACGCGCGCGCCTCGAGGCCGAGGGCTTGGAGAGACCGCGCTGGCGTTCGGCCGCCGAAGCCCGGGACCTGAGTGCCGAGCGCAAGACCCTCGCCCGTCTTGGGCGACGGCAGGCGGCGACGGGGGAGCGCGCGGTCGAGACGGATGGCGTTGCAGCGGACGACCGCTGCGGTGCAAGCGTCGAATGCATGTTCGCGGATTGCCGGTCGGCGCAGGTCGAATATCTCGTCAGCCCGCCTAATGCGCGCACGCAGACTGAACTCGAGGCCTCACCGTCGAGCAGTCGCGGCGGGCTCAAAACATCCGGGCGGCCCCTGGATATAACTTCCGCCAAGGGACGTCGCTCGTCCACGGAGCGCGCGGACAGCCGCCGGCGGCCAATTCGGCGGATCCTGCAGGCGCCGACCTCAGAAAGTCGCGCAGTTCGTGGTTTAGCAAATCCCGTTCGGCAAGGCCGAGGCCGATAGCGAGAGATAATTAACAATTACAGATTAAAGCCAAGATTAACGCCAAACGCCTCAATGCCGGGATTGAAACGGCTTATGCTCGCGTTCGATCTGTGCTCTATATAGGCCGACAATCTCCAGCCGCCCTTCTGGACGATGCCAATTTCAAGTTGGCTGCGGAACTCAACTACGCTCCCGAGATCAATTTGACCTTGTTTATACAAGCCAGGCAAAAAACTGCCGCCGATAAAAAAAGCTTTATCATTGCTGATGGACCAATATTTTTCATAATCGATGCCCGCGCCCGCCCACAAATCCCCGCGAGCGGACGCCGTGACGGCAATGCGTGGCTTGAAACAATCCCACGTCAGCCCGCCGTAGATATATTCCGCGCGAACCTCGGGATAAAACAGCTTCGCCTCGTCGAGTTTCATCAATTCCGATGTGCCGATAATTCCGTAAGAATCGGAACGCAATTCAGCCAAGGACGCCCGATCGATCGAATTCGGGAGAGCGACAATGCCGCCAAAAATTCCAAGTACAACAAAAATCGGCGCCACCATTCTGATGCCCCTTATCAGAATCCATTACCCTAACTGCTATCGGTTCCTGATCGAGGTCGGGCCGTTGGCCGGCGCCGATTTCAGGAACTTTTTCACTTTCTCGGCGCCGCGTTTTTCGCGTGTGACTTACGGTCTTTAACAGCATTTTATTATGATGCGGGCGTCCGTCAATGTCCAAAACGGACTTCCCGCAGATACTCGATGAGATCAGGCGACGTCGTTTCGAATAAAGGGCGCCGCCACCCCAGCGCGATCTTACTGAAATTATTGTCATTATTTCACATTGCGCGCAAGATCGCGCGACGCCGAAGCGGGCAAGGCGCCAAAGGGCGCGCTCGGTTGATATAAAATCCTTCGCGCAACTCGGGGACGCCTGTTTTGTCGGCGCTGGCGACCAGTTGCAAGGTGCGCGTCGAGATCCCCATCTCTTTTTCTGCTTCCGGCTGTGGAATAGAAGCCTGCACCGGTGCCGAGTTTTTCGACGGACGATGGTCGCGGCGCGCATCGCCAACATGCGTCAGGCCGAGCGCACCGATCTGCAACTTTCCGGCAAGGGACGGAAAGAGTCGCAGCCCGAGGCGGCGATGGTCGGCGCGCGCATCGCCAATCTGCCGAATGGCGTGCGTCCCACCTCGGCAAATTTGCCAGGGTCATCCGCCACGCAGCCCGAGGCCGCGTCGGGCGACTACGCGCTGATCATTGATCGCGTCATCGCCGAGGTTGAGGCTCCGAAGTGAGGCGCAACCATCACATTGATTGCACGGCGCACGCCGCTGAACCTGTCGCTGGATGTCCACAAAGCGCGTCAACCGCCTCGAAGGCGATGCCCATATGACCACTGTGCGTCCAAATTCGACGCGCGCGATGCTTTGTGTCTGCAGCTGTGCCGCCGTGGATCAGCAGCTCAAACTCCGATGGAACAATGGACAAGTCGTCCGCATCTAAGCGTGCGCCTAAAAGCGAGATGTTGCGCACGACAGCATCAAGCGAACTGGTGTTGCCATTGAGAAACAATCGCGCACTTAAATAGCACTTTCGCCGCTCGGCGGCGCGTCGTTCGTAGTCGTCCATGTCACACTCCCACGTGTGAACCGACATAGTAAAGTATAACCATAGAACGCAAGGTCGACAACTATTATCGCACGGCGTGGTGAATTCTCGACAGATTGCTGCGGCGCGCCACCGGCACGGCGCGCTGCGATTCCACGGTGGCAAGCGCGTCTCGCCGGGCGCGCCTTAACCACTCGGCAGGCCAAAGCGAATACGCCCGTTTTCCTGCAATAGAATTAACTCGGCGGAAGCAGCGCGGCGATAGTTTAGCGCGATCCTAAGCCACGCCGCGCTCGACGTGGACTGGGCACGTAAATCTTCGAACCGGGGTCAGGTCATGTTCAAATCGCTCAAAACGTTCGCCGCCGACGAGTCCGGCGCGACCGCGATCGAATACGCGCTAATTGCTTCGTTGATCGCCGTCTTCATCATTGGTTCCTTGGCGGTTCTCGGCACCAGCATCAGCAGCGAGTTCACCGAAGTCTCCAGCGCCCTTAAGTAAGCGCAAAAAGGCTCAAACCGACACTCTCTGGATGAGCGCAGTGTCATGCGCTGCGCTTCGATGGCCGCAGGCGGAAGCATGACGCCGCCGAGATCATGGCGCGGATCGTCGCCAAGCGCCTTGGGGGAGGTTCGCGATCCTGGCCGCGACCATTGGCCGCTGACCCTCGTCGAGGCGACGCCCCCGCCCTATATGCTGCGCCTAGGCCGACGGTTTCGACCCGACGCCGACGAGACGGCCCGCTGCGGATGTACCGGCGGGCCGTTTTGTTTTGGGCGCGTCCCGCTTCGGCGGCTCCACCCTGCGGATCGTGCCGGGGACAAAGCGGGTGACGCCCTCCGAAAATATCTCGTCGCCGAAGCCCCGCGTCGGCAATCGGATCACTTTCACCATTGCGGCGCTCCTTACCACAACGTTCGCCTGTAGCACCCCGGCGACACCCTGGCCACAATCGAGCGTCTCAGGCGACCGCGAGGTCTGCGCTAACTCATTGAAAGAATTGGCGCGCCCGGAGAGGCTTGAACTCCCAACCCTCGGTTTCGAAGACCGATACTCTATCCAGTTGAGCTACGGGCGCGCTGACGAGGTTCGCCATAGCATGGCTCGGCCGACGCTTGAAGCCTCGTCCAGGCTTTCGTTGATTTGCCATACGATTGGCCGCATAGTGCCGGCAAAAGACGCATATTGCGTCCACGAAGCGTCGTATTGCGAGGACGGACAGAATGAAAGTCAAGGGCGGAGCCGCGGGGCAGGACAAGCAGGTCAAGGAGGGCAAGCGGCGCCTGCGCTCGAGGCAATGGTTCGACAACCCGGACAATCCCGGCATGACCGCGCTCTATATCGAGCGCTATCTCAATTTCGGCCTGACGCCGGCGGAGTTGCGCTCCGGCAAGCCGATCATCGGCATCGCCCAGACCGGCTCCGACCTGGTCCCGTGCAATCGGCATCACATCGATCTGGCCAAGCGCGTGCGCGACGGAATCACCGCGGCCGGCGGCATCGCCTTCGAGTTCCCGGTGCATCCGCTCCAGGAGACCGGCAAACGCCCGACCGCGGCGCTCGACCGCAACCTCGCCTATCTCGGTCTGGTCGAGATCCTGATGGGCTACTTCATCGACGGCGTCGTGCTCACCACCGGTTGCGACAAGACGACCCCGGCCTGCATCATGGCGGCGGCGACGGTCAACATTCCCGCCATCGTGCTTTCCGGCGGGCCGATGAACAACGGCTGGCATCACGGCGAGCGCACCGGCTCGGGCACGATCGTCTGGCGCGCGCGCGCCGAGCTCGCCGAGGGCAAGATCGACTACGAGCAATTCATGGAGATCGTGACCTCCTCGGCGCCGTCGGTCGGCCATTGCAACACCATGGGCACCGCCTCGACGATGAACGCGCTCGCCGAGGCGCTCGGCATGAGCCTGCCCGGCTGCGCCGCCATTCCCGCGCCGCATCGCGAACGCGGGCAGATCGCCTACGAGACGGGCCGCCGCATCGTCGACATGGTGTGGGAGGATCTCAAGCCCTCGGACATCCTCACCCGCGAAGCCTTCGAGAACACGATCGTCGTCAACAGCGCGATCGGCGGCTCGACCAACGCGCCGATCCACGTCAACGCGATCGCGCGCCATATCGGCGTCAAGCTCAGCATCGACGACTGGGAGAGGATCGGCCATCACGTGCCGCTGCTCGTCAACATGCAGCCGGCCGGAAAATACCTCGGCGAGGAGTTCCATCGCGCCGGCGGCGTGCCTGCCGTCGTCAACGAGCTGATGAAGCGCAAGCTCGTCCACAAGAACGCCTTGACGGTCAACGGCAAGACGATCGGCGAGAATTGCAAGGGCCGGGAGTCGGCCGACGCGGACGTGATCTTCCCGATCGACGCGCCGATGAAGCCGGACGCCGGATTCATCGTCCTGCGCGGCAATCTCTTCGACAATGCGGTCATGAAGACGAGCGTCATCGATACGGAGTTCCGTCAGCGCTATCTCTCCAATGCCAGCGACCCGGACGCCTTCGAGGGACGGGCGATCGTGTTCGACGGGCCGGAGGACTATCACCACCGCATCGAGGACCCGAAGCTCAAGATCGACGAGCATTGCATATTGTTCATCCGCGGCGCGGGCCCGATCGGCTATCCCGGCGGCGCGGAAGTTGTGAACATGCAGCCGCCCGCCGCTCTCATCAAAAAGGGCGTGAAGGCGCTTCCGTGCATCGGAGACGGCCGGCAGTCCGGCACGTCGGGTTCGCCTTCGATCCTCAACGCCTCGCCCGAGGCGGCGGCCGGCGGCGGGCTCGCGCTGCTGCGCACCGGCGACCGCGTCCGCATCGACCTTAAGAAGCGCACCGCCAACATCCTCATTTCCGACGAGGAGCTCGCGACACGCCGGGCGGCTCTGGAGAAGCACGGCTACGCCTATCCCAAGAGCCAGACGCCCTGGCAGCAGATCCAGCGCGAAATGGTCGCCCAGTTCGACGAGGGCATGGTGCTGAAGCCGGCGGTGAACTACCAGCGCCTCGCGCAGACGATGGGCGTGCCGCGGGACAACCATTAGCCCATGGAGACAAACTCGCTCGGACAGCCCATCGGCCCGTTCGTCGAGGCCCACCCCGCCAAGCGCCCCGAGCGCGTGACGCTGCGCGGACGCGCGGTCACGCTGGCGCCGCTCGACGCCGACAGCCACGCCGACGCGCTTTTCCACGGCGCCAATGGCGGCGACAAGGATCGCGTCTGGACCTATCTGTCCGACGGCCCTTACGCCGACGCGGCCGTCTTCAAGGCCAGCATCGCCGCCAAGGCGCAATCGGCCGATCCGCTGTTTTTCGCGATTCTCGACAACGCCTCACGCTCGGCCGTCGGCTACCAGACCTTGATGCGCGTCGATGCGACGAATCGCGTGATCGAAGTCGGCAATATTCTCTATACGCCGGCGATGCAGCGCACGATCGGCGCGACCGAGGCGCAATATCTCTTCGCGCGATATGTCTTCGACGAACTCGGCTATCGCCGCTACGAGTGGAAGTGCAACGACCTCAACGCGCCCTCGAAGCGCGCCGCGCTCCGCTTCGGCTTCGCCTTCGAAGGCGTCTTTCGCCAGCATATGATCATCAAGGGCCGCAATCGCGACACCGCGTGGTTCTCGATGCTCGATTCGGAATGGCCGCAGCGGCGCGCGGCGTTCGAGCATTGGCTCGCCCCGGAGAATTTCGACGCCGCGGGACGCCAGAAGATCTCGTTGACGAGCCTCATTGAGGCGTCGGCCGCGCCGCGCGCGAACCCGTCGAGCCAAAGCGCCTGAACGAACGCGCGGACGCGTTTCGTCGATCGCCGGATCGCCCTGCAAATCCGCGCGTCATAGTTCGTTAAGGTCAATTTTTAGGGTTAAGTCGGCATTAAGGTGTTCATGGCATTTTTCCCTTCGAAGCAAGTGTGCGCGGGCCCAGTCGGCGCGCGTCGAACGAAGGGATTTCGTCATGGCCAAGTTCAAGGCCCTCATTCTCGCCGGCGGCGCGTTCTTCGCCCTGGCCCGCGCGGCCGTCGCCGCCGATCTCCTGCCGCCCGCGCCCGCGCTCGAGCCGTTGCCGCCCGCCATGGCCGAATTCAACGGCTGGTATTTGCGCGGCGACGTCGGCATCGGCGTCAACGCGGCGACGCCGAACCTCGTCAACACGCCCGATCCGCTCCCGATCGGCTTGGCCAGCGGCTACTACACCGGCACGCCGACGCAAAGCTTCAACAATTCGACGATTTCCGCGTCGATGAGTTTCGACCTCGGCGTCGGATACCAGGTCAACAACTGGCTTCGCTTCGACGTGACGGGCGAATATCGCGGCGGAGCGCAGTTTCAGTCGCTCTATGTGATTAACGACGCCGGGAATACTCCTGGCCCGACCCAATTGGCCGATTTCTATCGCGGCAGCATTTCCTCGTTGGTCGGCTTGGTCAACGGGTACGTCGATTTGGGGACATGGTATGGCATAACGCCCTACGTCGGCGCCGGCGTCGGATTGGCTAGAAACACCCTTTCCGGTATGACCGATCAGGGTGAGGTTACATACGCCGCCTTCGGAACCGGACCCAGCGGCGGCTATTTCAGCGACGGCTCCAAGACCAACTTCGCCTGGGCGCTGATGGCCGGCCTCGACTTCAACGTGACGCAGAACCTGAAGCTGGAACTCGGCTATCGCTATCTCGATCTCGGCAAGTTCGGCTCGGGCGGCTCGAACTGCTTGAACGGAACGGGGGCAGGCACCGGCTTTGCCTGCGCCGTCAACTATGTCTCGTCGAAGAACGATCTCGCCTGGAACGACTTCCGCCTGGGCCTGCGTTGGATGATCGGCGAAGCGCCGGTCTACGCCCCGGAAGCCCCGCTCGTGCGCAAATATTGATCGATCCTCCTCGGGTCGAAAACGATCGAGCGGCGTCGGCAATGTCGGCGCCGCTTTTTTTGCTCGAGTCCCGAGGGCGCGGCCGATCCGCGATCGCCAGCGTCAACAGGGCAGGCCGACGTCATTCTCGGCGAGCGCCGTCTGCGCCGCGCGCGAACCCGGGACCTGTTCGGGTTCGGCGCGATGGACCGTGTCCCCTAAAGCGCGTCGCTTTAAGACGAGACCGATGATGCTCTTACCCGACACCGCCGGCGATTCCATCGAATCGCGTCATGCTCTAAGGCCTCGCCGGGGCGAAATTGCGCGGCATCGTCGTGATCCCGCAGGAGAATCGCTGCGCCTTGCCGGTGCGGACGACGGCGCTCGCGCTCAATTGAAGGCGGCGCGCATTGCCTTCGCCCGCCAGCCGACGTAAGTCCGCGAGGAAACCTTCAAGCGCCGACGCGCCCGTCTCGCGGCGCGTCCGATGAGGGGCGCTCGAGGCGAAGTCGCGATGGTCGAGAATTCCGCATCCTGGTGGGCCAGACCCTGGAGGGCCGCCTGGGGCAGTCCCATCGTGCTTTTGTCGCTGACGACGCTGATCTGGGCGGGCCATGGGGTCGTCGGCCGCATGGCCGTCGGCCAGATCGGACCGATGACGCTGACCTGCGCGCGCTGGGCGCTGGCGCTCGGCCCGATCGCCTTCGCCGCGCGCGGCGCGCTGCGGCGGGATATCGAAGTCATGCGCGGGCGCTGGCTGTTCGTCGCGGCGATGGGCGCGCTCGGCTTCACCGCCTTCAACGCGATGTTCTATGTCGCCGCGCATCGCACCGGCGCGCTCAATCTGTCGATCATCCAGGGCGCGATTCCCGCCTTCGTGCTGATCGGCGCGCGATTCGTTTTCGGCGAGAAGGTGAGCGCGCCCCGGGCGCTCGGCGCGTTCGCCACCATGCTCGGGGTCGCGGCGATCGCCTCGCAGGGCAATTGGTCCCGGCTGACCGGGCTCGCCTTCAACAGCGGCGATCTCATGGTGCTGATCGCCTGCTTCTTCTACTCCGGCTACACCATCGGCCTGCGCAGTCGGCCGCGCATCTCCGGCCTCGGCTTTCTCGCCGGCATGGCCCTGGCCGCGTTTCTCACGTCGATCCCGCTGTTTGTGTGGGAGGTCGCGGCCGGCGATTTCGTCTGGCCGACGGGCAAGGGGTTGTTGCTGCTGCTGTACGCGGCGCTCGGACCGGCTTTCGTGTCGCAGATCTTTTACATGCGCGGCGTTGAATTGATCGGGCCGGGCCGGGCCGGGGTGTTCGTCAATCTGGTGCCGGCGTTCGGCGCGCTGATGGCGGTCGTCTTGCTCGGCGAACCGTTCGCCGCGTACCATGTCGTGGCGCTGGCCCTCGTGGTCGGCGGGATCGCCATCGCCCAGCGCGGCCCGTCGCCGCGGCCAGCGGCGCGATAGGCGCGCGACGGGCGTCGAAATCAACTCGTTGGAGAAGGACCGGACTATGGGCGAAATGATCGAATTGAAATCCGGCGACGGCGCCGCGATCGGCGCATGGCTCGCCGCTCCGGCGGCCGCGCCGCGCGCCGCGGTCGTCGTCGTGCAGGAGATTTTTGGAGTCAATCATCACATCCGTTCGGTCGCCGACCGGTTCGCCGCGGCCGGCTATCTCGCGATCGCGCCGGCGATGTTCGACCGCGTCGAGAAGGGCGTCGAACTCGGCTACGACGCCCCCGGAATGGCGCGCGGCATGGAGATCGTCGCCAAGGTGGATCGCGAAGCGGCGCTCAGCGACATCGCGGCCGCGGTCCAGCGCGTCGCGAGCGCGGGAAAGGTCGGCGTCGTCGGCTTCTGCTGGGGCGGCACGATGGCCTGGCTCGCGGCGGCGCGAACCCCCGGAATCGCCGCCGCGGTCGGCTATTACGGCGGCGGAATCATCGGCCTGAAGGACTTGCGGCCGCGGGTCCCGACGATGCTGCATTTCGGCGAGCATGACGCGCATATCCCGGTCGCGGGGGTGCGCGAGGTCGAGGCCGCCCATCCCGGCACGCCCGTCCATATCTATCCGGCCGGGCACGGGTTCCATTGCGACGAGCGCGCGAGCTACCACGCCCCGAGCGCGGCTCTCGCATGGAGCCGCACGCTCGATTTCTTCGCCGTGCATCTGGCATAGCGGCCAATACGCCGCAATTCTCCCCTCTCGCCCTGGGGGAGAGGGCATAGCCCATCGAGAGACCGGCTATGCCCGGCCGCCTTCTCCCTGCGTATGGGCGGCATTCGTCCGGCCCCGCAAGGGGGGGAAGGGCGCTTACTTCACCAGCCGCGGCCCGCCGGCGCCCGGCTTCTCGTTTTCCTGGACGACGCCGAGACGGCGCGCCACTTCCGTATAGGCTTCGATCATGCCGCCGAGGTCCTTGCGGAAGCGGTCCTTGTCCATTTTTTCGTTGGATTTGACGTCCCACAAGCGACAGGAATCGGGGCTGATTTCGTCGGCGACGACGATCCGCATGTTGTCGCCCTCCCACAGCCGGCCGCACTCGATCTTGAAATCGACAAGGCGGATGCCGACGCCGAGGAACAGCCCGGTCAGGAAGTCGTTGACGCGAATGGCGAGCGCCATGATGTCGTCGATTTCCTGCGGCGAAGCCCAGCCGAACGCGGTGATGTGCTCCTCCGAGACCATGGGATCGTTGAGTGCGTCGTTCTTGTAGTAGAATTCGATGATCGAGCGCGGCAGCTGCGTGCCTTCCTCAATGCCCAGACGCGTGGCGAGCGATCCCGCCGCGACATTGCGCACGACGACCTCGAGCGGAATGATTTCGACCTCGCGAATCAACTGTTCGCGCATGTTGATGCGGCGCATGAAATGCGTGGGGACGCCGATTTCATTAAGCCGCTGGAACAGATATTCGGAGATGCGATTGTTAAGAACGCCTTTGCCTTCAATGACTTCGTGCTTCTTGGCGTTGAAGGCGGTCGCATCGTCCTTGAAGTGCTGAATCAAGGTGCCCGGCTCCGGGCCCTCATAAAGGACCTTGGCTTTGCCTTCGTAGATGCGTCGACGGCGGTTCATGCGGTGCAACCCCGGCTTGAGGAAATCCATTAAATCGGCCTTTTCTGACAGCTATCTCGCCGTTTGCGCAACTGCGCTAGGCGAGTATATGGGGTTTCGGGCCGCGTGAGCCAAGTGTGATAGCCCTCATCCGGACCGGGGGCCAGCCCCCCGTCAACTTATCCGATCGCCGCCCACCGCACAAACGCCGCCTGGAGCGGGGCGCCCCCTTACCAAAGGCTGAGGGACGGGCGCCCGGCAATTGCTGTATTAACAGGGCATCGGCTCGAATCGCGCCTAAATTCAGCCGGCGTTCGCCGTGGTTATTCGCGGGACGCAAGAATCGGGTCCGCGGTTTTTGCGGATTAACCGAAAAGGGGAGGGAAGCATGGCTGCCAATAGGCTCGAAGCCATTGAGAACAACGCCAAGTATCAACGCCTTGTCGCCGAGCGCCGGACGCTGGGCGTAACGCTGTCGCTGCTGGTTTGCGTCATTTATTTCGGGTTCATCCTGCTCGTCGCCTTCGCGCCGACGTTCCTCGGCGCGTCTTTGACGGGCGGGGTCACGACGGTCGGCATCGTCGTCGGAGTCCTGGTGATCGTCGCCGCTTTCTTGTTGACCGGCTACTACGTGAACCGCGCCAACGGAACCTACGACACGCTGACGCAACAGATCATTGAGGAGACGGCCAAGTGAACCGCAAGCTTCTTCACGCGCTGGCGCTCGGCGTCGGCCTCACCCCCGGACTCGCCTTCGCCCAAGCCGCCGCCCCGGCGCCGACGTCGCAACAGTCGTTAAGTCCGGCCGCCGTGACGATGTTCATCTTCTTCGTGCTCGTCACGCTGGTAATCACCTACTGGGCCGCCAAACGAACCAAGACCGCGGCGCATTTCTACGCCGCGGGCGGCGGGGTCACCGGCCTGCAAAACGGTCTGGCGATCGCCGGCGACTACATGTCCGCCGCCTCGTTCCTCGGCATTTCCGCTTTCGTCTACGCCTGGGGCTATGACGGGCTGATCTACTCGGTCGGCTGGCTCGTCGGCTGGCCGATCGTCACCTTCCTGATCGCCGAGCCGCTCAGAAATCTCGGCCGGTTCACGTTCGCCGACGTCGCCTCGTTCCGGTTCGACCAGACGCCGATCCGCGTGCTGGCGGCCTCCGGCACGCTGGTCACGGTGGCGTTCTATCTGGTCGCGCAGATGGTCGGCGCCGGCGCGCTGATCAAGATTCTGTTCGGTCTCGAATATTGGCACGCGGTCGTGATCGTCGGCTGCCTGATGATCCTCTATGTCACCTTCGGCGGCATGATCGCGACGACCTGGGTGCAGATCATCAAGGCGGGCCTGCTGCTCGGCGGCGCGACCCTGATGGCGTTCCTGGTGCTCCTCGCGTTCAACTTCGACCCGAGCGCGCTGTTCGCCAAGGCGGTCGAGGTGCATCCGTTCAAGGGCGCGATCATGGGCCCGATCTTCAAGCCGGGAGCGCCGGTGTCGACGCCGCTTTCTGCGATTTCGACCGGCCTCGCCCTGATGTTCGGCACTTGCGGCCTGCCGCATATCCTGATGCGCTTCTTCACCGTTCCCAACGCCAAGGAGGCGCGCAAGTCCGTGTTCTACGCCACCGGCTTCATCGGGTACTTCTACATCCTGACGTTCATCATCGGCTTCGGCGCGATCGTGTTCGTCTCGACCAATCCCGATTTCATCGATCAGGCGAAGCTCGCGGCCGGCGCCAGCGTCATCACGGCGACCAAGGGCTTCCCGAACATGGCGGCCCCGTTGCTCGCCAAGGCGGTCGGCGGCGACGTGCTCTTCGGCTTCATCTCGGCGGTCGCCTTCGCGACGATCCTCGCGGTGGTTTCGGGGCTCACGCTGGCCGGCGCTTCCGCGATCAGCCATGACCTCTACGCCAACGTGTTCGCTCGTGGCCGGTCGACCGAGGCCGACGAGGTTCGCGTCTCGAAGATCGCGACGGTTTGCTTGGGGATTTTTGCGATCCTCATCGGCGTCCTCGCGGAAAAGATCAACGTCGCCTTCGCCGTTGGCCTGGCCTTCGCGATTGCGGCGTCGTGCAACTTCCCAGTGCTGGTCATGAGCATGTTCTGGAAGAACATGACGACGCGAGGCGCCGTGGTCGGCGGCTTCCTCGGCCTCGTCACGGCGTTCTTGGGCGTCGTGCTGTCGCCGGCGGTGTGGGAAGGCATTTTCGGCAACGCGAAGGGGTCGGCGCTGGTGACCATCGACAATCCGGCGATCGTCTCGATGACGCTGGCCTTCGTCGGCATCTATGTCGTGTCGAAGTTGGACACGAGCGCGCGGGCGGCGACCGATCGCGCCGGTTTCCCGTTGCAATTCGTGCGCTCGCAGACCGGCGTCGGCGCCGAGGGCGCCGCCGCTCACTGAGCGCGAACATCGTCGCGAAGAGGGCGTCCCGCTTGGCTGCGGGGCGCCCTTTTCTTTCGCCGACGCGCCGCCCGCGATCTAGGGCGGGCCCTTGCCCGCCCGCATTTCGACCAGTCGCCCGGCCTCGATCACCGCGATGTCGCTCGCCAGCCGCTCGACCTCGCTGACGCTATGGCTGACGAAGATGATGGGTATGGCGAAAGCGTCGCGCAGCGTCTCGATCAAATGCAAGATGTCCTGCCGGCGCGCGTCGTCGATCGCGTTCAGCGGCTCGTCCATCAGCAGCACGCGGGGGCTGCTGAGCAGCGCGCGGCCGATCGCGACGCGCTGCTTCTCGCCGCCCGATAGGCGCGCCGGCCCGCGCGCGAGCAGCGGCTCGAGGCCGAGCAGCGCGACGACGTCGGCGAAGGCGACCAGGCTCGGCCCGCGCGAGGCGAACCGGGCGCCGTAGGTCAGGTTGTGCGCGACGCTGAGGTGCGGAAACAGGCGCGACTCCTGGAAGATGTAGCCGATGCGGCGCAGGCGCGCGGGAACGTCGATCCCTCGGGCGGTGTCGAGGAACACCGCTTCGTCGACCGCGATGCGGCCCCGGCGCGGCCGCCGCAGCCCGGCGATGACGTCGAGCAGCGTGGTCTTGCCGGCGCCCGACGGGCCGCACAGCGCCAGCACGCCGCCGCTCGCGCGGATGTCCGCCGCGATCGTAAAATCGCCCTGCCCGTGCTCGACCGCGATGTCGATCATCGGCCGGCGTCCCGTTTGGCGACACGCGCGGCGAGCGCTTCGGAGGCGAACAGCGCGACAAAGGCGATCGCCAGCGCGATTCCCGTCAGCCGCCACGTCGTTTCGGCGCCGTTCGGATCCTGCGTGGCGCTGTAGATCGCGGTGGCGATGGTCTGCGTCTGACCGGGGATGTTGGCGACGAAGGTGATCGTCGCGCCGAATTCGCCGATCGCTTTGGCGAAGCCGAGAATGAGCCCGGCGATGATCCCCGGCGCCGCGAGCGGCAGGGTCACGGTGGCGAAAATGTACCAGGACGGCGCGCCGAGCGTTTGCGCGGCCTGTTCGAGGCGCGCGTCGACCGCCTCGATCGACAGCCGGATCGCGCGCACCATTAGGGGAAAGCCCATCACCGCCGCGGCGAGCGCCGCGCCCGTCCAGCGGAAGGAGAACGTCAGCCCACAACACGATTCCAAAGCGCTCCCGAAGACCCCGTGCCGCCCGAAGCCGATCAGCAGCAGCCAGCCCGTGACGACCGGGGGCAGCACCAGCGGCAGATGCGCGAGCGCGTTGACGAGCGACTTGCCGGGAAATCGTCGCCGCGCCAGCAACCAGGCGAGGCCGACGGCGAACGGCAGGCTCGCCAGCGCGCCGACGGTGGCGACTTTGAGCGAAAGGAATATCGCCGTCCATTCCGCGGGCGAGAAGATCAGCGCCTCGCTCCAAGCCGCTCCGTCCGACACGCTCGAGGCCCGCTCCAGTCGAGAAATCCGCGGCCGCCACGCGGCAGGCCTATATCGCCGTATATATAGCGCGCGAGCCGCGCAAACGGCAAACCCTGCGCGCTCGTATGGTTCCGGCTGGCGCCGAGGCGCCCGCGGGACTAACATCAAACCCGGACCGCTCGAGAAGAGTTGGTCGGCGCCAGGGGAGGGCTTCATGGACCTTGTCGAGCGAGTGAAAGCGATCATACTGTCTCCACAGACCGAATGGCCGAAGATCGAGAGCGAACCGGGCGACGTCCCCTATCTCTTCGCGAACTACGTCGCGATTCTCGCCGCCATTCCGGCCGTGTGCGGCTTCATCGGCATGTCGATTTTCGGCTTTCATCGCGTCGGGCTCTTCGGCAGCCTCGCCTTCGCGATCGTTCGTTACCTCTTGTCGTTCGTGATCGTTTATGCGGTGGCGCTCATCGCCGACGCGCTGGCGCCGACTTTCGGGGGGCAGAAGAACCAATCCAACGCGCTGAAGCTTGCGGTTTATTCGATGACGCCGGCTTGGCTCGTGGGCGTGTTTTTGCTGATCCCCGGACTGAGAATCCTCAGCATCCTCGGGCTCTATAGCTTCTATCTGTTCTGGCTCGGCGTTCCCGCGCTGATGAAGGCGCCCGACGACAAGTCGGTTCTCTACACCGCCGCAGTGGTGGTCTGCGGGATCGTCATCTATATGGTCATCTTTCTCGTCATTGGAGCGATCGCCTTCGGGACCGCGTGGGCGTAAGGGTAGCCGCCGCAGCGCGAGGGAGAGGCCGGTGAAGGAGACATGGCGCTGGTTCGGGCCGGACGATCCCGTCACCTTGGACAACGCCAAGCAGGCCGGCGCCTGCGGCGTCGTCACTGCGCTCCATCACATCTATGACGGGCGAGCCTGGAGCCTCGACGACGTGACGGCGCGCAAGCGCGCCGTCGAGGCGGCCGATCTGAGCTGGGACGTCTGCGAGTTGATTCCGGTCCCGACTGCGATCAAGCTGCGCGAGGGTCCTTACCGGCGTGAAATCGACGCCTGGAAGGACAGCCTCGTCAATCTCGCGCGGGCGGGCGTTTCGACCATCTGCTACAACTTCATGCCGGTGGTCGACTGGACGCGGACGGACCTGAAATATCCGCTGCCTTCGACGGGCCTCGCTCTGCGCTTCGACATGCCGTCGTTCGTCGCCTACGACGTTTTCGTTCTCCGGCGGCCGGGGGCCGAGGCGGATTATTCGCCCGAAGCGCTCGAGGCGGCGCGCGCGCGATTGAAGCGCCTCGACGGCGAGGCGTTGGCGGCAATCGAGAAGAACGTCATCGGCGGCATGCCGGCGCGGCAGGCGGCCTATACGCGCGAGCAGTTTTCTCAGGCCTTGCGCGAATTCGCCTCGCTCACCCCGGAGGACCTGCGCGCCAACCTCGTCGCGTTCCTCGAGGAGGTCGCGCCGGTGGCCGAGGACGTCGGCGCGCGATTGGCGATCCACCCGGACGATCCGCCGTTTTCGCTGTTCGGGCTTCCGCGCGTCGTCTCGACCGGCGCGGACTTTCGCGCGCTGTTCGAGGCCGTGCAAAGCCCCGCCAACGGAATGACGCTCTGCTCGGGATCCCTGGGCGCGCGCGCCGACAATGATCTCGTCGCGATGGCCGAGGCGTTCGGCCCGCGCATTCATTTTGCCCATCTGCGCAACGTCGCGCGTGAGGCCGACGGCTCCTTTACCGAAGCCGAGCATCTCGACGGCGCGACGGACATGGTGGCGCTCGTCCGCGCGCTGCTGGCCGAGGAAAGCCGCCGCCGCGGCCAGGGCCGCGCCGACGCGGAGATACCGATGCGCCCCGACCACGGCCATTTGCTCGCCGACGACATCGGCAAGGCGAGGATCAACCCCGGCTATTCCTGCGTCGGGCGATTGAAAGGGCTCGCCGAGTTGCGCGGGATCATGCGAACCTTCGCGTGGCTGGAGAAGCAGGGGCGCGCAAATCCCGCCTAAACGGTCGCCGCTCCGCCGAGGTCGAGCGTCACGACTTCCGGCGGCCGCAGGATGCGCACCGGCGCGAGCGACGTGCCGAGCCCTCCGGAGACGACGAGCTGGCGCGCGTCTTCGGAATAGACGCCGTAGACATAGGGCTTCTGGCCGGGGCGGGCGCGCACGAACGGCGAGCCGATCAGCGGCAGATTGATCTGCCCGCCGTGGGTATGGCCGCTAAGCGTCAAGGCGATCCGGTCCGGCACGCGTGGAAAAATATAGGGTTCGTGCGCGAGCAAAATCGCGGGCGCGTCATCGTTGATCTCGCGCAAGGCGCCGGGGAGATCGTCGACCCCGTGCAATCCGAAGCGGCGACCGGTCTTGGCCAATTGATCGCCGAGGCCGATCAACCAAAACGGACGGCCATTTCTGGCGAGCCGGATCGATTGATTCTCGAGCACGGGAATGCGCGCCTCAGCGAGCGCGCGCCGGACGCTGCGCGATCCGTCGGGCGGGTCGGTCGGAATGGCGGCGGACCACCAGTCATGATTGCCGAGGATCGAGTAGACGCCGAGCGGCGCCCGCAGGCGCGCGAGCTGCTCGGCCCATGCGCCGGGCGGGACATAGCCGCTGACGAAGCGATGCGTGCAGACGAAATCGCCGAGCAGCACTGTCAGGTCCGGCCGCTGCGCATTGGCCAGATCGACGATGGCGCCGACGCGCTCCTCCGACATCCAGGGATAGCAAGCGTGGATATCGGCGATAACGGCGATTCTGAGATCGAGGCCGGCGGGCCATCGCGGCGGGGTCAGCGCATAGGAGGTCAGCGCGAGTTCCCAGCCCGCCTCGAAGGCCGTCGCATAGCCGGCGAAACCGGCCGTCGCCGCGAACGAGCCGAGGCCGGTCAAAAGACGGCGACGCGTAACCCGCATTGTTGAAAGGCCTGGCTCTTTGATGCGCCCCCGCGCCCCAGTCTGATTTCTATGCGCAGCGTGTTCTCTTGGCAAAGCCTGCCCGGCTTTTTCAAGGACGCGCTTGAGGATCGCCCCGCCTATGAAGCCAGAACGAGATCCGGCGGAGTCAGATAGCGCGCGCCGCGCTCGACCGCTTCCCCGAGCTCGGGATCGAACTGCGCGACGGGAAGTTCGAACTCGGCGGCGACGGCGGCAAGGCCGATGTCGTGGTAGAGCCGGGAAAGCAGACGGCTGCGGCCGGCTCTGGCCTCGATGACGTCGGGAATGGCGGTGAGATCATGACGCATGGGGACACTCGGTAACTCGTTCGCTCGGCGCCGTTCGTCCCGGCGTCGGGCCAATGGCGACAAGCTGAATGAAATCCGTTAAGGGCGATTTAAAGGATGAATCGCGGCCAATTGAGGCCCGCCGCGCTCCTCGCGCCACGGCGCGCCGGCGCTAGGCGTCTCGGCGCGAATCGCGGAGCGGGAATGCGAAAAACGCGAAAGACCGCCATGTCCGTTCTCGCAGTTCTCTTCGACAAAGACGGCACGCTGATCGACTTCCATGAGACCTGGGGGCCGGCGACGCACGCGGTCATTCGCGCGCTCGCCGCCGGCGATCCCGAGCTGATGCGCGCTCAGGCCGAGATCTTGCACTTCTCGCTTGACGAGAGGCGGTTCCGCCCGACTTCGCCGCTGATCGCGGGATCGTCGGCGAGTTACGGCCGGCTATGGGCCGAATCGTTGGGGCGGACGGATTTCGCCGCGCTGAAGCGCGAAATCGATCATCTGACCGCCGTCGAATCGCTGAAGGCGCTGACGCCGATCGGCGAGCCGGCGCATGCGCTCGGCGCGCTCAAGGCGATGGGCCTTCGCCTCGGCGTGGCTACGAACGATTCCGAGGCGAGCGCCCGCCGCCAGATCGTCGCGCTCGGCCTCGACGAGACGATCGAATTCGTCGCCGGCTACGATTCCGGCCACGGCGGCAAGCCCGATCCCGGCATGGTGCTGGCGTTCGCGCGCCATCTCGGCGTCGCGCCGGAGCGAATCGCGATGGTCGGGGATTCGCGCCACGATCTCGACGCGGCGCGCGCCGCCGGCGCGCTGGCGGTCGCGGTGCTGAGCGGGCCGGCCGATCGCGACGCGCTCGAGCCGCACGCCGATCACGTGGTCGACGACATCGCGGCGCTGCCGGCGCTGTTCGCAGCGCTCGGCTCGAACGGATGAGAGGCGCGCCTATTCCGCCGCCGCCGGCAGGCCTTCGGGCTCGTCCGCGCTCGCGGACCGCGTCTTCCGAGCGTGCGCCAACTCGTCCGCGGCGCCGACGAAGCGTCCGAGAAGACGCCACGCCAGGCGTCCGGCGTCGTCGGCGAGGGTGAACGCCGCGGGCACGAAGACGAGCGACAGCAGCGTCGAGGCGATCAGCCCGCCGGTGACCGCGATCGCCATCGGCGAACGGAAGCCGCCGCCGTCGCCCAGGCCCAGCGCCGAGGGGAACATGCCCGCGGCCATCGCGATCGTCGTCATGATGATCGGCCGCGCGCGCTTGCGGCCCGCCTCGACCAGCGCTTCCAGGCGCGGCGTTCCGCGCCCGATCTCCTCGACCGCGAAGTCGACGAGCATGATCGCGTTCTTGGTGACGATGCCCATCAGCATCAGGATGCCGATGACGACCGGCATCGACATCGCCTTGTGCGTCAGCAGCAGCGCGCCGATGGCGCCGCCGATCGACAGCGGCAGCGAGACGAGAATCGTGATCGGCTGCAGGAAACTGCCGAACAGCAGCACCAGCACGACATAGACCATCATGACGCCCGCGCCGATCGCCTCGGCGAAGGACTGGAACACCTCGCTCATCACCTCGACGTCGCCGGTCTCGCGAATTTCGACGCCCGGCGGCAGTTTCTTGGCGGTCGGCAAGGCGCGGATCGCTTTCACCGCGTCGCCCAGCGCCGCTTCGCCGCGCAGATCGCCCTCGATGGTGACGCGGCGCGTGCGGTCGTAGCGATTGATCGCGGTCGGCCCGTGGTCGATCGAGAAATCGGCGACGACCGAAATCGGCACGGCGCCGCCCGACGCGGTGGCGACGCGCAGATCCTCGAGCCGTCCGACGTCGCGCCTCGCCGCCTCGTCGAGTTCGACGCGGATGGGAACGAGCCGGTCGCCCGCGTTGAACTTGGCGAGATTGGCGTCGATGTCGCCGAGCGTGGCGACGCGGATCGTCTCGGACAGGGCTTCGGTCGAGACGCCGAGATCGGCGGCGAGCTGGCGCCTGGGTTCGATGCGCAGCTCCGGCCGATCGAGTTCCGCGGTGGAGATGGGATTCTCGATCGACGGGATCGAGCGCATCTCGCTGGCGAGCTGGTTGGCGGTGTCGTTGATCGCGCCGATGTCCGGCCCGGCGACGATGAGCGAGAGGTCGCGCTGGCCGTTGTCCTTGACGAACCAGTAGCGAATGTCCGGCGTTCGAGAGAGCATCGCGCCGATGCGCGCCTGCAGGTCCTTTTGGCTCGCCGCGCGCTCCCTCTTGTTGACGAAATTGATGACGAACGTCGCCTTGCGCGGCTCCGCGCCGCTGCCGAGGATCTGTCCGCCGTAGATCAACGCCGAACGCACTTCGGGCATCGCGCGCAGTTCGTCGGAGATCGAGCGTGTGACGCGGTCGGTGTCGGCGAGCAGCGAGCCCGGCGGCAGTTCGACCGCCAGCAACGCGCGGCCCTGGTCGTCGGGCGGCAGGAAGCCCGAGGGCAGGAGCTTGGTCGACATCAGCGACGCGACGAAGATCATGACGCCCGCCGCGAGCGTGATCCAGCGATGGCGCACGGAGGCGCGCACGAGCCGCGTATAGAACCGCATGATCGCGCCCTCGCGATGGGTCGGCTCGTCGGGCGCGCGCAGGAAATAGGCGGCGATCACCGGCGTGACGAAGCGCGCCACGAACAGCGAAAACAGCACCGCGATCGCGACGGTGAGGCCGAACTGGCGAAAATACTGGCCGGCGATGCCGCTCATGAAGCTCACGGGCGAGAAGATCGCGACGATGGTCAGCGAAATGGCGATGACCGCGAGCCCGATCTCGTCGGCCGCCTCCAGCGAGGCGCGATAGGCCGACTTGCCCATGCGCATGTGCCGCACGATGTTCTCGATCTCGACGATCGCGTCGTCGACGAGAATGCCGGTCACCAGCGTGATGGCGAGCAGGCTGACGAGATTGAGCGAGAAGCCGATCGCGTCCATCGCCCAGAACGTGGGGATGATCGACAGCGGCAGGGCGACCGCGGTGACCAGCGTCGCGCGCAGATCGCGCAGGAAGACCAGCACCACGACGATCGCCAGCAGGGCGCCCTCGATCAAGGTCTCCATGGTCGAGGAATAATTGCCCAGTTCGTTGTCGACCTGCGTGTCGACCTTGGTGAACGCCACTTCCGGATGTTCGGCGTGAATGCGCTGGAGCCGCTCGGCGATGACGCGGTCGACGGTGACGTCGCTCGCTCCCTTGGCGCGCGTGACGCCGAAGGCGACGATCGGTTCGTCGAACAGCCGCGTGAAGGTGCGCGGCTCGGCGGCGCCGTCGGTGACCGTTCCCAATTCGTCGAGCCGCACCTTGCGTCCGCCCGGCAGCGCGATCGGCAACGCCGCGAGATCGCCGACGGCGTGCGCGCCCGCGAGCGTGCGGATCGCCTGTTCCTGGCCGCCGATCTGACCGCGCCCGCCACCCAGGTCGATATTGTCGGCGCGCACCTGCGCGTTGACGGTCGCGGCGGTCACGCCGAGGGCGAGCAGCTTCTCCGGATCGAGCGCGACGCGGATTTCGCGATCGACGCCGCCGCTGCGCTTGACCTCGCCGACGCCTTTGACGCTCTGCAACTCGCGCGCCACCGTGTCGTCGATGAACCAAGAGAGCTGCTCGACCGTCATCCCCGGGGCTGAGGCGGCGTAGGCGACGATCGGCAGGCCTTCGATGTCGAGGCGGCTGACGATCGGCTCGTCGATCGTTCGCGGCAGATCGGCTCGAATCTTGGCGACCTGGTCTTTCACGTCGTTGAGCGCGCGGTCGACGTCGACCGAGCCGACGTTGAACTGGACGACGGTCACCGAGGCGCCGTCGGTGACCGTCGAGATCATGTGCCAGACGCCGTTGACGTTCGAGACCGCGTCCTCGACCTTCTTCGTGACCTGCGACTCGAGCTCCGAGGGCGCCGCGCCCGACTGGGTGATCGAGATCTCGACGATCGGAATGTCGATATTGGGGAATTTCGTGATCGGCATCTGCCGGAAGCTGACGATCCCGAGCAGCGTCAGGACGGCGAAAGCGACGATGGCGGGAATCGGGCGCCGGATCGACCACGCGGAGACGTTCATCCTCATGGCGCGGCTCCTGGGGCCGAAGCGTCGGCGGCGGCCAGCACAGCGCGCACGCGGTCGCCCCCGCGCAGGAAGGCGGCCGCGCGCGCCACGACGCGCTCGCCCGCTGCGACGCCGCTCAGAATTTCCAGCGCGTCGCCCTCGGCGATCCCCGCGGAAACGCGCCGCAGTTCGACCATTCCGTCGCGCACCACGAGCACGCGCGCGCCGTCGCCGTCGCGCTGCACGGCGCTGGCGGGAACGCCAACTCCCTGGCCGCGCGCGATCGCGATTTCGCCTGAGACGAACGAACCGACGCGCGCCGGCGCGCCCGCGGCGAGCGCGATGCGCGCCTTGCCGGTGCGGCTCGCCTTGTCGACTTCCTCGCTGACGAGCCGGACCACGCCGTCGGCCTCGTCCGCCACGCCGGGCAGGCGCAGCTTCGCCGGCATGCCGACGGCGAGACGCGCCAGCGACTGCTCGGGCACGTCCGCCTCGAGGTCGACCGCGCCGTCCTTGATGATGCGGAACAGCGGCTCGCCGACGCTCGAAACGGTCGCGCCGAGCCGCGCCGTGCGGCGGCTGACAAGGCCGGCGACGGGCGCCTTCACCTCCGTTCGCGCGATGCGCACGAGCAGCTCTTGACGCTCGGCCTCGCGGCTCTTGCGATCGGCGCGCGCGAGCGCGAGCCCGTTCTTGGCTGCGGCGAGCTGCGCTCCGGCGGTCCTCACCGCGACTTCGCGTTGCTCGATCGTCGCGGCCGCCATGACCTGACCGCCGAGCCTGTGCGCGCGGTCGGAGTCGTCGGTCGCCAAGCCGAGCTGGGCCTCGAACTGTTCGATCTGGCTTTGCGCCTGGGCGATCGCCGCGTCGGCCCGTGCGGTCGCGGCGTCGTTCTGGGCGAGCTGGGCGTCGAGCTGGCTGCGGTCGAGCCGCGCGAGAACCTGTCCGACCGCGACGGTGTCGCCGTCCTCCGCGTCGAGCTCGACGATCGCCAGGCCGTCGACCCGCGCCGCCACGAGCGCCTCTTCGCGCGCCACGAGCGTCCCGGAGACGAACAGCCGGTCGACGAATTCGCGTTGCGCGGCGGTCGCGACGGTCACCGTCGGAGGCTCGACGACGCGAGGCGTCTCGGCCGCTGCGGGGCCGACGGGCGCCGGGCAGTTCGCCGCCGAGGAAAGTCCGAGCCCGGCGAGCGGCGCAGGGACCGGCGCGCAGGACGCGAAATACCGGAAGGCGCCGATCGCGGCGAGGCCGGCTACGGCCACGACGGCCAGGAGTGCGAATGCGCGGCGCATCAGCGCGATCCCCCAAGGCCGGGGAAGGGCGCGATCGCGCCGGCGAACAGCGCTCGCAGGACGCCGGCGACCATCGCCGCCTCGGCCTCGCAATCGAAATCCGGCTCCAACGCGCGGCGCTTGAACAAGCCGGACACGAGCGTGAAGACGACGCGCGCGGCGAATTCCGCGTCCAGCGACGCGGCGGCCTCGCCTTTGGCCTTGGCCGCCTCGACGAGCATGACGAGCCCGCTGAGCACGTCGGCGTCGATGGCGAGCGTCATCGCGGCGATGCGCGGATTGCGCGCCGCCTCGGCCGTGATCTCGACGATCATGATCGCCTTCTCGCGCGGCTTGGCGAGCAGATGGTCGCGCAGCATCGCGGCGAGCGTGGCCAGGACGCCGTCGCCGCCGACCAGCGTGGCGAAGGCGGCAGCGCGCTCGCGCTGATCGCGCGCGCAGATGCCCTCGACGATGGCCTCCTTCGACGGGAAATAGCGATAGAGATTGCCGGCGCTCATGCCGGCCTCCTCGGCCACCTGCTGCATCGTCGCGGCGTGAAAGCCGTGGCGCACGAAGGCGCGCTCGGCCGCGGCGACGATCAGGTCGTGCCGATCGGCCTCCGCAGCCCGTTTGGGGGAGGGCGCCTGCGCCAGAGACATTGAGACCTCATGAAAATGAACGTTCATTCTCATGAGAGAGGATTGCGGCGGCATTGTGTCGGGGCGTTGGCCTGTGGCCGGATGCCGGCGCCTGCCCGCACGCGCGTCTGCGACCTGGAGGCAACATTCGGCCCGCTGGCGGCCAACCGTCGCGAACATCCCCGGAGTCGCGTATAGGACACGCCGACCTTCAAACGATTTGAGACCGCGTCGCATGCGCTTGACTGAAAGCGAAAAAGAGATGGCCGCAGGCGGGCAGGGGCCGGCATGCGCGTTCGCGATGGAAATATTGCTGCGCTACGCGGAAGCTGTCGGCGCCGAGCAGTTGATCGGCGTTACGCAGGCCCATGTCGACGGCTGTCTCTATCACGGCCAGGTCAGTCTCGATTTCGTCGAGCGGCTTGTCGCCAAAGGCGGGCGGGTCGCCATTCCCACGACGCTCAACGTCGGCTCGATGGACTTGCTGCATCCCAACCTGATTCGGGCGCCCGCAGCCGAGCGTTCCGCTGGGCGGCGCTTGATGGAGGCGCATCTGACGCTTGGTTGCGAGCCCAGCTTCACCTGCGCGCCGTATCAGACGCAGTTCCGGCCAAATTTCGGCGACCAGATCGCCTGGGGCGAATCGAACGCCATCGTCTTCGCGAATTCGGTCATTGGCGCGCGCACCAATCGCTACGGGGATTTCATCGACCTTTGCTGCGCGATGACAGCGCGCGCCCCGGCCTACGGCCTACATCTGGCCGAAAACAGGCGCGGCGAGGTCCTGTTTCGGCTCGTCGATTTGCCCTCTTCGGCGCAGGCGACGGAATCGCTCTTCGTCGCGGTCGGCGCCCTCATGGGCGAAAAGTCCGCCGGACGCATTCCCGTCATCGAGGGATTGCCGCCGCCCGATAGCGAAGACCGGCTCAAAGCGCTCGGCGCGGTCGCGGCCTCGACCGGTTCCGTCGCTTTGTTCCACGCCGTCGGAATGACGCCCGAGGCGCCGACGTTGACGGAGTCGATGGGAGGCCGGACGCCGGCGGCCGTCATCGACGTGACGCAGGCCGACCTCGCGGCGGCGCTCGCCGGACTTTCGACGGCCCGCGAGGGCGATCCGCTTGCCGCGGTGAGCCTCGGCACGCCGCATTTTTCGCCGGCCGAATTCGAGGCGCTGGCCTCGCGCCTGGCGGCGTTCCGCCTTGCGCCTGCTGTCGCGTTTTACGTCAATACCTCGCGCGAAACGCTGGGCGCGATCACGCGATCCGGGCTTTTATCGCGGCTGCAGGCCTCGGGCGTGACGGTGGTCGCGGACACGTGCGTTTACGTGACTTCGATCCTCGCCGATCTCAAAGGCGTCGTCATGACCAATTCCGGGAAGATGGCGCATTACGCGCCAGGCAATCTCGGTGTCGACGTCGCCTTCGGCTCCCTCGAAGAATGTCTCGCCTCGGCGTCGGCTGGACGCGTCGTGAGGCTCAGCCTGTCATGATTTTCGCCGCGCTCGGGCTGGTCGAAGGCGAAGCCGAGGGCGCGTTCGCTTCTTGGAGCGCGCCGCTGAGTTTCTGGGGCGGTTACAACTCGGCGACGGGCCGCGTCATCGACCGCACCCATCCCGCCTTCGGAGAAAGCATGGCGGGGCGGATCGTCGTCATGCCCTCGGGACGGGGCTCCAGTTCTGCGAGCTCCGTGCTGGCGGAAGCGATCCGGCTCGGGACCGCGCCGGCGGCGATCATCCTCGGCGCGCCCGATCCGATCATCGCCGTCGGCGCCATCGTAGCGCGGCGGCTCTATGGCAAGACCTGTCCTGTGGCGGCTTGCGACGCGGCGATGCGCGCCGGTCTCAGCGAGGGAACAATCGTGCGGCTGATCGTGGAAAGAGACCGGGTAAAATTCGTCGCCGATTGAATTAGGCTTCCGCCGTGCTCAAAAGCGAAAGCGGACGTCGCCCTTGTTGACGAACGCGGACATCGATTCCCACGAGGTCGGCCGCGTCGGCGCCGGATGCCGGCCGCCGAACTCCTGTCGCTACAGCCGCCGCGAGCGCACGTCCGGGAGGAAATAGGTCAGCAGGCCGATCGCCGGCAGGAAGGCGCAGATCTGGTAGACGAAGGTCAGGCTGGTGCGATCGGCGAGCGCGCCGAGCAGCGCCGCGCCGATGCCGCCCAGGCCGAACGAAAGGCCGAAGAACAGGCCGGCGATCGCGCCGACGTTGCCCGGCGCCAATTCCTGCGCATAGACGACGATGGCCGAGAAGGCCGAGGCGAGGACGAGCCCGACCGCGACGCTGTCGAGGATCGTGCCGACGAGGCCGAGATGAGGCAGCAGCAGGGTGAACGGCAGCACGCCGAGGATCGACAGCCAAATCACGAACTTGCGCCCGTAACGGTCGCCGATCGGCCCGCCCGCGTAAGTTCCCGCCGCGACGGCGCCGAGGAAGACGAACAGCATGACCTGAGAGGCCTGCACGGAAACATGGAAGGTCTGGATGAGGTAGAACGTGTAATAGCTCTGCAGGCTCGAGAGATAGAACACTTTCGAAAAGACCAGCACGACCAGGATGATCATCGTGCGGATCACCTGGGCGCGCGGCAGCGAGGAGGCGTGCGGCGCAGCCGACGCCCTGCGCGCGGCGCGATGGGCGGCGTGCCATTGGGCGATGCGGGTCAGGATGAGAATGGCGGCGAAGGCGAGCACGGTGAACGCCAACACCGAACGCTGGCCGAAGGGAACGACGATGAAGGCCGCCATCAGCGGCCCGAGCGACTGCCCGAAATTGCCGCCGACCTGGAACAGGCTCTGCGCGAAGCCGTAGCGCCCGCCGGAGGCCGCGCGCGCCGCGCGGGACGCCTCGGGATGAAAGATCGCGCTGCCCACGCCGATCAGCGCCACCGCAACCAGCAACAGCGGATAGCTCCAGCCGAACGCCAGCGCCACGAGGCCGGCCAGCGTGAAGGCCATCGCCGCGGGCAGGGCGTAGGTCACCGGGCGCCGGTCGGTGAAGAGACCGATCAGCGGCTGCAGCAGCGAGGCGGTCACCTGGAAGGTGAAGGTGATCAGTCCGGTCTGGAAGAACGACAGCGAGAGTTCCTCGCGGAACACCGGATACAGCGCCGGGGCGAGCGACTGCATCATGTCGTTGAGCATGTGCGAGCCGCTGGCGGCGAACAGAATGCCGTAGGACGTGGCCTGCGCGGCGCGGCCGGCCGCGCTCAAAGCGAGGTCGTCGAGGCCCGCGCGGGCCGGATTTCGGGCAAGGGTCAAGGGAATTTCTCGTTGCAACGCGGCTCGCCCAATTCGAGGCGCGCCCAAGGTGTTCCCTAGCGCCGCTCGGCTCGCGGCGCCAAGGCCGGAATCGGGCCGCTCAAGGCATTGTGATGAGCGGCCTCGGCGCGGCGGCGCTATTTCGGCGCGAGCACCATCACCATCTGACGACCTTCCATCAGCGGTTCGGCCTCGACCTTGGCGATCGGCGCCGTTTCCGTCTTCACCCGCTGCAGAAGCTTGTAGCCGATGTCCTGATGCGCCATTTCGCGGCCGCGGAAGCGCAGGGTGACCTTGACCTTGTCGCCTTCCTCGAAGAAGCGGCGCACCGAGCGCATCTTCACTTCGTAGTCGTGATCGTCGATGCCGGGGCGCAGCTTGATTTCCTTGATCTCGACGATTTTCTGGCGCTTGCGCTGCTCGGCGGACTTCTTCTGCTCGAGGAAGCGGAACTTGCCGAAATCGAGAATCTTGCAGACCGGCGGGCTGGCGTTCGGCACGATCTCGACGAGATCGAGCGCGGCCTCGTCGGCCAATTGCTGCGCTTGGGCGATATTGACGACGCCGCGGTTGTGACCTTCGGCGTCGATGAGCTGAACTTGGACGGCGCGAATATCACGGTTGACGCGGGGCCCGCCTTTCTCCGGCGCCGCGGTTGACTTCATGGGACGACGAATGGCCACTCTCCTCGAATTGTTGAAACGGCAGGTTGTTGAAAAACGACACAACCCTTCGGCCGGCGTTCCGCCGGCGAATAGATCGAACCGCAGATGTTCCATATAATGCGGGCACAAGTCAATCGCGAGGGGCGCGCGGGCGTGTCTCAATTTGAATTTCTGCGGAGGGTGCGCGCCGTAGCAAAACTCGGAAAGTGGCCGGCGGCGAAGTTATTGATTTCGCTCGCCGATCGCGATCCTCGTCGGCCATCGTTAGGGCAAGGCGCGTGCGAAACCCACACGCGGCGAAGCCCGCCCCCGCGCGCAGCCTTTGGCGGATTTTTCGCCAAGCCCGTCTGCGGCCTCGGCGACGACCATCTCGATCGGTCGAAACGCGTCATTGCGGTGCGCGAAAATCACATTCGGACGACCGCCGTCTGCAAGTGGGACACGAAATGTGGGAAACGCCACATCACGCGAGCAAGAGAAGGCGTATTCATGAACCATGCAAACGGTTCGTTGGGATTCCAACCCCACCCGTCAAACCAAGGCTCAACGTCGGGCAAACACATTCTAAAGGAGGAGCGATCATGCGCACGATGCTTCTGCTTGGAACCACGACGATTATTCTCGCTCTCGGCTGCGTTGGCGCGCAAGCCATACCGCTCGGCAATCAGGCCGCCGCGCCCAACGCCACGTTCAATGAACAATTGCTGACGGCCAACTCGGGGACGCTGGCGATGGCGGGACGCTCGGCATTCGCAATCGAGGGCAACGGCGGCGCTCTTGTTATGGAGCCTGCCGGGGTCGATCCGACGCTCCCAATCGATACGGAGACTGCCATGCGCAATTTCATCTTGCTTGCAATTGCCTTGGTTATCGCCGGCTTTAGCGCTGTCAGCGCAATAGTGGTGCGTATCCTGGACGGCCAGGAGTTCTCCCCCGGTGGCGTGGCCGCTCAACCGCCCGAAGGGTTGCTGCGCGCCAACCTCGCAAATCTGGACGGCCTCTTTGTTGGACACTCCGCTCATGCAAGGCAAGCATGATCGCTGTCAATTCCGCGCAATCCCGTCGATCCGCGCGTGGGAACCATGCGCGGACCTTCAGGGTCAGTGAGGCTTGACTGGCGAACGGCGGGAAGAGGCTGGCCGAGCCGACCCTATCCCTCTTCAGCGACGATGCGGCGCAAGCGTTCCGCGTCCGCCAAAACAATGGCGCCGTGCGTGCGCGCAATCGCGCCGCTTCGCTCAAGCGCGTTCAGAAATTTCGTCACGGCCTCGCGATGCGTG
This sequence comes from uncultured Alphaproteobacteria bacterium, assembly GCA_963842835.1. Lineage (GTDB taxonomy): Bacteria > Pseudomonadota > Alphaproteobacteria > Rhizobiales > Beijerinckiaceae > Roseiarcus. Next base: position 866,323 of record CAWJIB010000009.1, read on the forward strand.
CTGATGCGCGCGGCCAGTTCGGCATGCGTCGGCGGCGGCGAGATGACGACGCGCCCGTCAGTTGTCGTCCGCGAAAGCCGAAGCAATTCCGAGCAGAGGCGGCGGCGCACGTCTAAATTCGCGTGTTCGTTCATGCGATCGTTGAGCGCGCGGATCCCGGCCGCGAGCGTCTTGAGAACCTTCTCGCAGACGTCTGGGTGGCGGTGGATTGTTTCCCAAAACACCGCTGCAGACATACGCGCAACGACCGTGTCGACAATTGCCCGAATTGCGGCCGATCGTGGTTTCCCGTCGATAGCGGAATACTCGCCAAAATATTCGCCCTCATGAATGTCGCGCAGAATTATCTCCCGGCCAGACGTGACGATAACGACCCTCGCGCGCCCGCTATGCACGAAGAAGACATCCGTGCCCTCCGACTGGTAATCGATCACCCATTCGCCGGCGCTGACCTTGCGCCATACGCAACGCGTATCGATCGTGCGAACTTCATCTGGACTAAGCGAAGCGAACAGCGGCATTCGCCCCAATGTCTCCGAAACGCGGGTCATTGGCGTATCCCCTGTCGCTCCAGTCTATGTCGCTGAACCGTTTACGGCAACGCAGGTCGGCGGCCAGGCGCGGTGCGCCGCAGTGTGAAAATGGCTAGAGGTCGGAGTTCAAGATATCGGAGCCGGCAGGAATTGACGTCGCGTTCATTCGACAGAAGCGCTGATGTCGAGTTGCGCTGCGCCTTGGACGGCGAAAGCGGACATGCCGAGCCCCCGCGAAGCGCCGAGAGCGGAAGTTCAAAACAGGACGCTACCGCGCGCCAACGTTCGTTTGCGCCCGCCGCTCAGGCCGCGAGGTCCGCGACGATCGAATCGAGCAGCGGCGCCCCCATGCGCGTCACCCGGATTCGTCCGGTCTCGTCCTCTTTGACAAAACCCTCGGCGGCGAGATCGTCGATCTGGCGCTGCAGCAGCGCGCGCCCGCTCAAGGCTTCGAACCGCGCGCGGTCGATCCCTTCGCGCAGGCGCAGGCCCATCAGCAGGAATTCGTCGCCTTGCTCCTCGGCGCTCAGCGGCGCGTTCTCGATCAGCCCATGGCCTTCGCTCTCGACCTGGGTGAGCCACATCTCCGGATGCTTCTCCGTCGCCTGGGCGCGGCGCCCTTCTGGCGTCAGGACACGGCCGTGCGCGCCGGGGCCGACTCCGGCGTATTCGCCGTAGCGCCAATAGACGAGATTGTGCCGGCTCTCGGCGCCGGGCCGCGCATGGTTGGAGATTTCGTAGGCGGGAAGGCCGGCGCCTTCAGCGATCTCCTGCGTCGCGTCGAACAGCGCGCGGGCGAGCTCTTCGTCGGGCGTGGCGAGCTTGCCCGCCCGCCACAATCGCTCGAAGATCGTGTCCGGCTCGATGGTGAGCTGATAGAGCGACAGGTGCTCGCCCGCCATTTTCATCGCTTCGGCCAATTCGGCGCGCCAGGCTTGTTCGCTCTGGCCGGGCCGGGCATAGATCAGATCGAAGGAATAGCGGGGGAAGATCGATGCGGCGATTCTGACCGCCTCGACCGCTTCGGCGACGTCGTGGCGCCGGCCCAGCGCCTTCAGGTCGGCGTCGTTGAGCGCCTGCACGCCGATCGACAGGCGGTTGACCCCGGCGGCGCGATAGCCGCGGAAGCGCCCGGCCTCGACGCTGGTCGGATTGGCCTCCAGCGTGATTTCCGCTTCGGGCTCGACGCTCCAGTTCGCCGCGATCGCATCGATGACGCTCTGCACCGCCTGCGGACGCATCAGCGAGGGCGTGCCGCCGCCGAAGAAAATCGAGCGAACCACGCGACCGGGCGTCGCCGCCGCGCGGTGGGCGAGTTCGGCGCGCAGAGCGCAAACGAAGCGCTCTTCGTCGATCGGCGCGGCGCGCACATGGGAGTTGAAATCGCAATACGGGCATTTGGCCAGGCAGAACGGCCAATGCACATACACGCCGAAGCCGGCGTCGTCGGCGCGCAGCGGCGCGGCCGCCTGCCGCGGCGCAAGGGTTTCCATCGTCGTCATCGCCGCCTTATGCCAGCTTGCCGGGCGCCGCGCCAGATTCTTTGCTATGCCTAATCGGCCGTCGGCTCCGACGGCCGGAGAATCCGGGAATCATGTCCGAATCCTACGACGCGAAATCCGTCTGGCGACAGACAAACGGCCACCGGCGCTGGCTCGCCGCCGAGGCCGACGCCCTCTTCGCCTTTTACGAAGTCGATCTGATTCGTCCCTCCGGCGGCTTCGCGACGCTCGACGAGTCCGGGCGCGCGATGGCGTTCGAGACGGTCCGTCCGCTGCATGTGACGACGCGCATGGTGCATTGTTTCGCCATCGCGCATCTCCTCGGGCGTCCCGGCGCCGCCGACATCGTCGATCACGGCATGGAAGCGATACGGACGCGCCACCGCGATCCCCGCCACGGCGGCTATTTCTGGTCCTTCGACGACGAGGGCCCGCGCGAGCGCGAAAAGCTCGCCTACGGCCACGCCTTCGTGCTGCTCGCCGCGGCGAGCGCCAAATGCGCCGGCCATCCGCAAGCCGACGCGCTGCTGAGCGACGTCGCCGAGGTTCTCGAGGCGCGGTTCTGGGAGCCGAAATACGGCGCGAGCGCCGATGAATTCGCTGAGGACTGGTCGCCGTTCAGCGCCTATCGCGGGCAGAACGCCAATATGCACTTGACCGAGGCGTTGATGGCTGCGTTCGAGGCGACCGGCGAGCGCAGCTTTCTCGACAAGGCCGAAGGCATCGCCGATCGCGTCCTGCGGCAAAACGCCGCCGCGGCGGATTGGCGCGTGCCGGAGCATTACGCGGCCGATTGGACGATCGATCGCGAATACAAGGGCTCGGACATGTTCCGTCCCTATGGCGTCACGCCGGGGCACGCTCTGGAATGGGCGCGTCTGGCGCTACAGCTCTGGGAACTCGGCGGGCGTGAGATCGCCTGGCTGCCCGGCGCGGCGCGCGCGCTCTTCGCGCGGGCGGTCGGGGAGGGCTGGGACGCGGCGCGCGGCGGCTTCTACTACACGCTCGAGTGGAGCGGCGCGCCGCGCGTGCGCGACCGGCTGTGGTGGCCTTGCTGCGAGGGCGTCGGCGCGGCGACGTTTCTGGGCGCGCTCGACGGCGATGCGCTCTACGAGGCGTGGTATCGACGCATCTGGGGCTTCTGCGCGCGCCACTTTCTCGATCGGCGCCACGGCGGCTGGCGTTGCCAACTCGACAATTCGCTGCGTCCGATCTCCGGCTATTTCGTCGGCAAGCCGGACCTCTATCACGCCGTGCAGGCCTGTCTCATCCCGCTCTATCCCACGAGCGGCTCCCTGACGCGCGGGATCTTGCGCGCGCCCGCAGGCGGCTGAGGCGCTCGAGGGTTCAAAGGCCCTCGAACAGCGCCGTCGAGAGATAGCGTTCGGCGAAGGAGGGCACGATGACGACGATCGTCTTGCCGTCGTTCTCGGGCCGGCGGGCGACATCGATCGCCGCCGCGATGGCGGCGCCGGAGGATATCCCCACGGGAATGCCCTCGAGCCGCGCCACCAGCCTCGCCGTGTCGAACGCGGTCTGGTTGCCGACGGTGACAACCTCGTCGATGAGGCTGCGATCGAGGATCGCCGGCGCAAAGCCCGCGCCGATGCCTTGAATCTTGTGCGGGCCGGGCGCGCCGCCCGAAAGGACCGCGGAATCCTCAGGCTCGACGGCGACCATCCGCACGCTCGGCTTGCGCGCCTTGAGCACCTGGCCGACGCCGGTGAGCGTGCCGCCGGTGCCGACGCCGCAAACGACTATGTCGACGGCGCCGGCGGTGTCGTTCCAGATTTCTTCGGCGGTGGTGCGGCGATGAATTTCGGGATTGGCGGGATTTTCAAACTGCTGCGGCATGATCGCGCCGGGCGTCGCCGCGACGATGTCGTTGGCCTTGGCGATCGCGCCCTTCATGCCTAGCGAGGCGGGCGTCAACACCAGTTCGGCGCCAAGCAGGGCGAGCATCTTGCGCCGCTCGACCGACATCAATTCGGGCATCACGAGAATGAGCTTATATCCGCGCGCCGCGGCGACGAACGCCAATGCGATTCCGGTGTTTCCCGAGGTCGGCTCGACGAGGACGCCGCGGCCCGGCGCGATCCGTCCTTGCGCCTCCAGAGCGTCGATCATCGCGACGCCGATGCGGTCCTTGACGCTGCCGATCGGGTTGAAGAATTCGAGCTTCGCGAGCAGGTTGGCGCGCACGCCCTTTTCCCTGGCGATGCGGTCGATGCGGACGAGCGGCGTATCGCCGATCGTGTCGGTGATCGATGCATAAACCCGCCCTCGGCCGCGCGGTCGTTCGTCGCCGCGGGTCGGGTCCTTACCGGTTCCAACCATGAATCTCAGCCTCCAAGCCGCCGCAGGCGCCAAGCGCGGCGCGCTCCTTGTTCAGGTTACATTTTTTGACGACATGGTCATATAGAATATTTTAAAATACGAAACTAGATAGCAAAATCTCCGCTGGCCTTCTCCTCTTCGAGGATCTGCGCCTTCTCGGCTTGTTCGCACAGCTGCTCGACGCTGATGGCGTCCAGATTCGCCAGGAACAACTCGCCGGCCTTGCGCACGCTCGGTTCGATGACCCTCTCCACGAGCTTGGATCGCGACCCGATATCCTCGTGCTCGGCGGTGCTCAGGCTCGTCGAGGTGCGCACGATTTCGCCGACGGAAATTCTGCGGCGCTCGCGCGCCAGCTCGTAACCGCCGCGAGGCCCGCGAACGCCCTTGAGGATCTTGGCGTGAACGAGGCCCTGCAACAGGGTCTCCAAGTGCCGAGGCGGCAATTTGTGCCGCGAGGCGAGCGCCTTCGCCGCGACCGGAGAAGGCCGCGAATGCAGGGCGATGTCGACAACGGCGGCGATAGCCAGCAGGCTGCGTCGCGACAGCAGGTCCATGTTATTTCTCCTCGTCTGAGCGCCCGGTCGAACCAAAGCCTCTCGGACCGCGCTCGCTCCCTGTGAGCCGTTCGCTTTTAATGAAAGCAACGCGCTCGACGGAACACACCACGAGCTGCGCGATGCGCGCTCCTCGCCGAACGGAAAAGGGATTTTGACCCAAATTAATAAGTATCACGCCGATTTCGCCGCGATAGTCCGCGTCGATCGTCCCGGGGCTATTGAGAACGGTCACCCCGTCCTTCAGCGCCAGCCCTGAGCGAGGCCGAATTTGCGCCTCGTAACCCTTCGGCAATTCGATCGCCAAACCCGTCGGAATCAATGCCCGGTCGCCGGGGTTCAGAATCACCTCCCGGCCTTCTGGAAGCGCGGCCACGAGATCCATTCCCGCCGCATCATCGCTCTGGTACTGGGGCAATTGCAAGTCCTGCGAATGTGGAAATCGCTGAAACCCAATCTGAATCATCGTTTATCTTTCATCATCCGCGCAATGAGGTCGATCAAACCGAGCGCGACTTCTTGTTTGCTCATGCGCGGCCAAGGTTCGACGCCCGCGGCGCTGACGATCGCGACCTGATTGTCGAGGCCGCCGAAAGTCCCTTCGCCTTCGGCGACGCTGTTGGCGACGATCAGGTCGCAGCCCTTGCGTTTGAGCTTGTCGCGCGCGTTTTCCGCGATCCGCTCGGTTTCCGCAGCGAATCCGACGACGAGCGCCGGGCGGTCGGCCGTCCTCGTCGCGATGTCTGCGAGAATGTCCGGGTTCTCGACCAACGACAAGACCGGCGCGCCGCCGGCGCCTTTTTTCAGCTTGTTGGCGCCGATCGACTCGACGCGCCAATCCGCGACGGCTGCGGCCGCGACGAAGACGTCCGCGGGCAAGGCGGCCAACACGGCCGCGTGCATTTGTCGCGCCGTCTCGACGTGGACGACGTCGACGCCGGGGGGATCGGCGAGGCCGACCGGGCCGCTGATCAACGTCACCTTCGCGCCGGCGCCATAGGCGGCCCGTGCGATCGCGTGCCCCTGCAGCCCCGACGATCGATTGCCGATGAAGCGAACCGGATCGATCGGCTCGTAGGTGGGGCCGGACGTCACAACGACGCGCTTGCCCGCGAGCGCGCCCTCGCGGCGCGCGCCGACGCCGGCGGGCAGGGGGATCGCTGTCGGCTCTTCGAGCGCGCGCTCGATCGCCGCGACGATCGCCAAGGGTTCGGCCATGCGTCCCGGCCCGAATTCGCCGCACGCCATCTCGCCGTCGTCCGGGCCGACGAAAGCCACCCCGTCGCCGCGCAGCGCGGCCACATTGCGGCGGGTCGCCGGATGCAGCCACATGCGAAGGTTCATCGCCGGCGCGGCGAGCACGCGTTTGTCGGTGGCCAGAAGCGCGGTGGAGGCAAGATCGTTGGCGAGGCCATGCGCCATTCGCGCCAGCAGATCCGCCGTCGCCGGCGCGACCACGATCAGATCGGCCTCGCGCGACAATTCGATATGGCCCATCTCGGCTTCGTCGATCAGGCTGAACAGATCGGAGCGAACCGCATGGCCGCTGAGCGCAGCGGCCGACAGAGGCGCGATGAATTGCTTGGCCGCCTCGGTCATGACGACGCGCACGACGGCGGCGCGCTCGCGAAGCCGGCGGATCAGTTCGAGCGACTTATAGGCCGAAACGCCGCCACCGACGATCAGAAGAATGCGGGCGCCCGACAAAGGTTTCGCGGTCATGATCTCTTACGCTGCGACGGCGCCGCGCGCCGAACATTTGTTCGCGCTCGCGCGCGGCGAAGATCGCAACTTACGACCGGAAAGAACAGATCTGCAACGTCCAAGCTGCGACCGACGGTAAAGGCCCCTATAAAATTATCTCTCTTATTATCCGATCACCTGAGGTGAAGGGCTATCCAAACGAGCGCCGCGGCGATGACCCACAGCGACGCCTCGAGCGCCCAAGGCCATCGCCCGGCGGCGGGCGCGCCCGGCGCCTGGGCGGGCGCGCCCTCGGCTTCGCGCTCGACGAGGCGCGAGAGATGCTCCAGGCGCGGCGGCGCGTCGGCCACGAGTTTGGCGAATTGCGAAACGCTGCGGCCGAAGTCTTCGATCCGGCCGCGCGGCCCGAGGTTTTCGGCGATCCAGCCGCCGACGACCGGCTCCGCCGTCCCCCACATGTCGAGATGGGGGTCGAGCCTGCGGGCGACGCCTTCGACCACGACCATGGTCTTTTGCAGCATGACGAGCTCGATGCGCGTCCTCATGTCGAACAGCGCGGTGACCTCGAACAGCAGCGTCAAGAGTTTGGCCATCGAAATCTGCTCGGCGGTGCGCGAATGGATGGGCTCGCCGATCGCGCGCACGGCCTGCGCGAAATCCTCGACGCGGTGGATGGAAGGCACGTAGCCCGCCTCGAAATGCACCTCGGCGACGCGAAGATAGTCGCGCCGGATGAAGCCGTAGAGAACCTCGGCCAGGAAACGTCGTTCCTTGCGCCCGAGGCGACCCATGATGCCGAAGTCGATGGCGACGATGCGCCCTTGGTCGTCGACGAGCAAATTGCCCTGATGCATGTCGGCGTGAAAGAAGCCGTGGTGCAAGGCGTGGCGCAGAAAGGACTGGACCAGCGTCCGTCCGAGCTTGGGGATGTCGAAGCCGAGCTCGGCTAGGCGCGCCGTGTCGCTGAGCGGCGTCCCGTCGATCCACTCCATGGTCAGGACTTCGCGCGTCGTGCGGTCCCAGTCGATCTTGGGGGCGCGGAATTCTGGGTCTTCGATCAGGTTTTCCGCGAATTCGGACGCCGCCGCCCCTTCGAGCCGAAAGTCCATCTCCATGCGCACGCTTCGCGCGAGCGCGTCGACGACGTCCACCAGACGCAGGCGACGCAAGCTCGGCTCGAAGCGTTCGGCGCTGCGGGCGGCGAAAAACATATCGGAAAGATCGCGCGCGAAGCGCCGCTCGACGCCGGGCCGCAACACCTTGACCGCGACGTCGCGCTCGCCCTCGCGGGTCCGCGCGCGCGCGCGGTGCACCTGCGCGATCGAAGCGGCGGCGACCGCGTCGCCGAATTCGATGAAGACGGTTTCGATTTTGGCCCCGAAGGCCGCCTCGACCGTCGCGACCGCGACGGCGCGGTCCGCGGGCGCCATGCGGTCCTGCAACTTTTCGAGCTCCAGCACCACTTTGGGGCCGACGATGTCGGGGCGCGTGGCGAGAAACTGCCCGAGCTTGACATAGGAGGGGCCGAGCCGATCGATCGCGGGGGAAAGGCTCATGAGACCGCGCGCGCCGCGCCGCGCCAGAAGATTGAGGAGGGCCAACGGCGCTCTGGCGAGCGGCGGCAGCGTCAGCGGGTCGACGCCGACGAAGGCGCCCTCGCGCGCCAGCACCAAGCCGGCGCGCGCCAGCCGCGATACGTGTCCGATGGCGGCCAGACGCGACAAGTTCAGAGTTTCCAGCCTGAATGGATCGCGACGACGCCGCCCGTCAGCCGGGTGAATTCGACGCGCGAGAACCCGGCTTCGCGAATCATCTCGGCGAAGCGATCGGGCGGCGGGAATTTGCGGATCGATTCGACGAGATAGCGATAGGCCGGGCCGTCGCCGGCCACGACCTTGCCGAGCGCGGGAATCGCCGCGTCGGAATAGGCCGCGTAGATTTCATCGAAAATCGGCAGATCGACGCGCGAGAATTCGAGGCACAGAAACCGCCCGCCGCGCTTGAGGACGCGATAGGCCTCGCTGAGCGCGCGCTCCATGCGCGGGACGTTGCGGATGCCGAAAGCGATCGTATAGGCGTCGAAAGTCGCGTCGGGCAGCGGCAGCGCCTCGGCGTTGCCCTCGACGAAAGTTACCCGTCCGCCTTCCCTTCTCTTTCGCGCCCGCTCCGCGCCGACGCGCAGCATGTCGGGGTTGACGTCGACGACGGTCACTCGGGTCGCCTCGCCGCCCGCCGCCGCGACGCGGAATGCGACGTCGCCGGTGCCTCCGGCCACGTCGAGATGCAGGAACGGGCGATGGCGCGGCGGTCGCAGCTTGGCGACGAGAATGTCCTTCCAGATGCGATGCAGTCCGAAGGACATGAGATCGTTCATCAGATCGTAGCGGTCCGCGACCTTATGAAAGACGTCGTCGACGAGGCCCTGTTTCTCGTCGAGGCGAACCGTTCGTTCGCCAAAATGGGTATGAGGGGCGGCGGTCGACATATAGCGTCTCCAGGATCGCGCGCACCATAGCCCGTCCGAGCGCGCCAAGCCAAATAACGCGGCGGGCCCGGGCCGCCCGGCGCGCGAGAAAGCGATGAATATTTTTTCAGCGAACCGGCCCGGCGCGGCGATGTGCCTCCAGAACGGCGGCGAATCGTCGCGGACAAGTGAATTAACGCGCCATTAAGCTCACAATGAATTCCTCCGCAACTCCCGCAAGGCGTTAGGCGATCGCTTAAGGGGCGCTCTTCAGTATCCGATTATGAACGGCTGCGGCCGATCGAGCAAAGTCGAACCTGCATATCGGATCCCGCCGTGGCCCTGGGCAGACGCTTACGAAAACATTTCCGGCCGACGAACATCCCGGCGGCGATCGCCGCGTTCGTCGCCGTCGCCTGCGGCGCGCTCGCCGACCACCAAAACAACCAGCTTTCCGACGAACGATCGCGCGCCGAGGTTATGGACGTGGTCAGCCTGATCCGGGCCAGGCTCGAGGGCGACATCAACGGCGACATCCAGCTCGTCCGCGGCGTCGTCGCCGACATTTCCACCGAGCCGGACATCACGCAAACGCGCTTCGCCGAGTTTTGCGCGAAGCTGCTGGAGAGCCGCTCGCAGATCAGGAGCATCGCCGGCGCCCCCGATCTCGTCGTGTCCCTGGAATATCCCATGAAGGGAAACGAGGCGGTGATCGGGCTCGACTATCGCAAGAACGAAAAGCAGCGCGAAACGGCGTTGCGCGCGCGCGACAGCGGCGACGTCGTCCTGGCGGGTCCGGTCGACCTGGTTCAGGGCGGCAGGGGCTTCCTCGCCCGTTTCCCGGTGTTCACGAGCGAAAACGACGGCGCGAAGACTTTTTGGGGCATCGTTTCGGCGGTCATCGACATCGATAAGCTGTACCGCGACAGCGGTCTCGTCGGCCACGATCTGCCGATCGACGTCGCGATCACGGGCCAGGACGCGCTGGGCAAAGAAGGGCTCCCCTTTTTCGGAGAGGCGCGGGTGGCGAGCGACCGCCCCGTCGTTACCGACGTGAGCGTTCCCTCGGGATCGTGGCGGATCGCCGCCACGCCCAAAGGCGGCTGGGACGCGCATCCGTCGAACCGCTGGATGCTGCGGCTGGGAATTCTGGCGGCCGGCCTCTTGATCGTCATTCCCGCCTGGCTCGTCGGGCGGTTGGTGGAGGAGCGACGCGACCACTCCTCGAGCTTGCGCGATCGCGAAGGGCAGCTCGAGCGCCTGTCGCAGCGCCTCGAACTCGCTCTTGCCGCCTCGAAGGTGGGCGTGTGGGACTTCAACATCGATTCGGGAGAGCTCGTCTGGGACGACCGCATGAACGAGCTCTACAATTACCCGCAAGACGGCGGCGCTCGCCAATACAGCCATTGGCGCGACCGGCTCGACGAGACCGACGCCCAGCGGGCGATCGAGGATTTCGAAACGGCGATACGGACGCAGGGCCGCTACGAATCGCAATACAGGCTCAACCTGGGCGACGGGCGTACGCGGGTCATCCGCGCGATCGGCAAGGTTTACGTGTCGCCCGATCTGTCCTCGAAAATCGTCGGCGTCAATTGGGACGTAACCTCCGACGTCGCGCTGACGGAGGATCTGACGCGCTCCAAGGCCCTCACGGAAGCGCGCAACGCCCAACTCGAAGCGGCCCGGGCTCGCATCGAATACAATTCCCTCCACGACTTCCTGACGCGGCTGCCGAACCGGATGTACATGGAGCGCGCGCTCGAACAGCACGCGGCGCGCTGCGCGGCGACCGGCGGCGGCGTCGTCCTCCTTCATGTCGATCTCGACGGTTTCAAACAGATCAACGACACGCTCGGCCATTCGGCCGGGGACGCGATGCTGATCCACACGGCGGACACGATCCGCCGCAATCTGCGCGAAGGCGACTTCGTCGCGAGAACGGGCGGCGACGAATTCGTCGTCGTCTGCAACGCCGACGAGGGCATCGCCGGCTTCGGCGAACTCGCCCGCAAACTCATCGAGAGCGTCCAAAAGCCGGCCATGCACGAGGCCCACGAGTGTCGCTTGGGCATGAGCATCGGCATCGCGGGCGCGTTCGGGACCGCCGTCGACCGGCAGCGGCTGCTCGTCAACGCCGATCTTGCGCTTTATCGCGCCAAGAGCCTGGGCCGAAATCGATTCGAATTCTACACCGCCGCGCTGCAGGCCGAGATTCTCAACTCCAAGCAGACTGCGGACAGCATCGTGCGCGGCTTGGAGCGCGGCGAATTCATCCCCTATTACCAGCCGCAGTTCGATGCGCGAACCTACGAATTGGTGGGCGTGGAGGCGCTCGCCCGCTGGCGTCATCCCACGCGCGGCCTCGTCGCGCCGGCCGAGTTCATCGGCATGGCGGAGGAGCTGACGGTCATCGGGGCCATCGACCGCGCGGTCCTCGAGCAGGCGCTGGCGCAGTTCCGTCGCTGGCGAGATCTCGGCCTTTGCGTTCCGCGCTTCTCCGTCAATGTTTCGCTGCGGCGGCTGCACGACGAAGGTCTCTTGCAGGGGCTGCGCGATTTGCACATCGAAGCGGGGGTGCTGTCCTTCGAACTCGTCGAGACGATCTATCTCGACGAACGCGACGACCGCTTCTCGCGGACCATCGATCAGATCAAGGCGCTCGGCATCGACATCGAAATCGACGACTTCGGCACCGGCTACGCCTCGATCGTCAGCCTCACCAAGCTCAAACCGCGTCGCCTGAAGATCGATCGGCAACTCGTCACGCCTATCGTGCACTCGGATGCGCAGAGGCGCCTCGTTCAATCGATCGTCGACATCGGCCGATCTCTCGACATCGAAATCGTCGCCGAGGGAGTCGAAACCATGGAGCACGCGCGGCTGCTTCGCGAGCTCGGCTGCGACATTCTGCAAGGCTACGCCTTCGCCAAGCCGATGGCGGGCGAAGAACTCGAGCGCTTCATGCCCGCGAGGACGAGGCTGATCGCGTCGTAATTCGCTACGTCATCTCGACGCCGGAGCCGCTTCGGCGTCGCTTTCGCCGAGATCGGCTGTTGCTCGACCGCGCTCGAGACCGCGGCGTCCAGCTTGAAGCTCCGCAAAGGGGGGATCCCTGCCGTCCCCGATCTGTGTGGCCGTTGACGCCTTTGCGTTAATAGCGGCCATCCCGTTAGGGCCGTGTAGGCCAAATGAGAATTCAGCCGCACGTTCTAAGTCGGGGCCGGAGCAACGATATGGCCGCGGTCACGGGATGGCGCTGGTTCTCCCGCCGGCCTTAGAAGCGAGGTCACCCGACTCGCGCCTCGCATGAGCGCAGGCGAGTTCGTCTGCCGCTCGTCGCGCGCAAGCCCCCGAACACCAGGATTCTTAATGGGGAACGAGAGGCTCTGAAACTCTCCGATGTCCGCCGGCTAACCGCACAAAGGGACCGAGAAAAGGGCCCGCCGGCGTTATCGGCGATGCCGTTAAGGTCATGCGCATGGCGACGGGCGAGGAAACCGAGGCTCTCTTTGCGAGGCGCAAAAGTTGGACATCGGCCCCGGGATTGCGTAGCGCCACGACAAGCGCGGCGCTCGCGTCAGGGAGGCTGCCTGTCTTAGCGACGGGATAGGTCTCTGACGAGGCGAACAGCATGCGCGTAAAGTCTCGTCCGCCACCGGATCGCCGCGCGCCGCAGATTTTTTTTGCACTTTCGACCGATCGGGAATTGATCTCGGTCAGCGTCCAAACAGAATTTCTAAACCTAAATGACGGATGCCGCCGGACGGCGATACGGGGTCGAAGCGATCCTGTTGAGGACGGGGCAAGAATTCGTTTCGCAATACGTTCGGACTCGTTGACGCGGGCTCATCGATGAACGCTCTCGAACCCTTCCTGCGCCGGACGCGAATCGCGCATTTTTCGATGGAGATCGCGTTAAGTCCGGAAATGCACACCTATAGCGGCGGCCTCGGCGTGCTCGCAGGCGACACGGCGCGCTCCTCGGCCGACCTCGATCTGCCCATCGTGTTCGTAAGCCTCGTGAGCCGAAGCGGGTTCGTTCGGCAGGAGATCGACGAAGCGGGCGACCAGATCGGCAAGCCTGATCCGTGGCGGCCCGAGACCTGGTTTCAGCCGCTCGAAGCGATGATAGCGGTGAAGATCGAGGGACGCGAAGTATGGATCCGCTCGTGGCTCTACGAGTTGAAATGTCCTCTCGGTCATGGCGTGCCGGTGCTGCTTCTGGACACCGACCTTGATCAAAACAGCGCGGAAGATCGGGAAATCACGAACAACTTATATGGCGACAATGCGTCGTATCGCTTGAAGCAGGAGATCGTCCTGGGGATTGGCGGAGCGGCGATGCTGAAGGCCCTCGGCTTCGCCATTCGCACCTACCACCTCAATGAGGGCCACGCGGCGCTTCTCACGGTGTATCTTCTGCGCCAGTTTCCCCGGTCGGAAGAGGATATCATTCCTGGCGAACCGCGCTACGAGCACGAGCAAGTGCGCGAGTGTTGCGTCTTCACGACTCACACGCCGGTCGCGGCGGCGTTCGACAAATTTGCTTATCCGTTGGTCGAGAGCATTCTGGGCGACTACATCGAAGTCGAGGAACTCAAGCTGCTCGCCGGGGCCGACCGCCTCAACATGACCCAGTTGGCGCTGAACATGAGCGGCTATGTCAACGGCGTGTCGGAACGCCATGCGCAAACGACCGCCCAGATTTTTCCTCGTTACCGTGTCCACGCCATTACCAACGGCGTGCACGCCCCTACATGGACTCATGCCCGCTTTGCCCGGCTTTTTGAAACGATTCTCCCACATTGGGCGCACGAGCCGGAAACGCTGACGCGCGCCGACCAGCTTCCCGACGATGCGGTATGGGATGCCCATCAAGCCGCAAAAAAGGAACTGTTGGCGCTGATTCATGACCGGACCGGAGTCGTCATGCGCGAAGACGCGCCGCTAATCGGCTTCGCTCGCCGAATGACCGAATACAAGCGCCCGGATCTGCTTTTCACGGATATTGAGCGGTTCAAAGAGATCGCGCGGAAGCGGCCTTGCCAACTCGTCTTCGCCGGCGCGGCGCACCCGAATGACGAAGGGGGAAGGCGCATTATCGCGAAACTGAATAATCACGTTCGACAGCTCTCCCGTTCGATTCCGATGGCTTTTCTGTCCAACTACAACATGCGAATGGCGGCGAGTCTCGTAGCTGGGGTCGATATCTGGCTGAATACGCCATTGCCGCCCTTCGAGGCGTCAGGAACGAGCGGGATGAAGGCGTCTTTCAACGGCGTGCTGAACTTGAGCGTGCTCGATGGCTGGTGGATCGAAGCGCACATCGAGGGCGTCACAGGCTGGGCGATTGGCGATCGCGACGGCGCGAATGCGGACGATCTGTACAGGAAACTCGCGGAGAAAGTGCTGCCGCTCTACTACGACGACAAGCCCCGTTGGATTTGGATGATGAAGCAGGCGATCAGCAAAATCGGCTCCTATTTCAACAGCCAGCGTATGATGCGCCGCTATGCCAGCGAGGCGTATATTCGCTAGCTCGCGGCGAGTTGGGGAAGCCGCTCCGATCGAACAGCAGGAATGAGCGCAACGGATCCGACGCCGAGATTCGAACTGGCGCGTGACCCCGCGGCGATCTTACCGGGGGGTCCCGAAGCCATTCGCTGGCTCTCGCCACCCGCTCCTTCTTAAGCGACCCCGCGCCATTCGATCCATTGGCCGTGGAAGCTCGCCAACGCCAGCGTTTCGTCGACCGGCCCGTGCGGCCAGAGCGACAGGCGCAATATGGCGCCGCGGCGCTCCTCGGCTCCCGCTTCCAGGCGCAGCCATGCGAAGGGGCTCGCTCGCGTTGCGCGCTCCGCCGCCCCGGCGATCGCGACGCGGATCGCCGTCTTGGTCGGACGAGGAAGATATTGCCAGAAGATCGTGTGCGCGAGGACGAGCGCGCGTCCGGGAGCGCCGACCCGTAGTTCCCGCGCCGCGAAATCCGCGGCGTCGATCGCCTCCACGCGAATATTCTCCTCAGCGGCGACATCCAGGGCCGCCTCGGCGCGCGCGAGGCGGGCGGCCTGATCGGGCCAGATATAGGCGAGCATCCGCGCTCGCGCGGCCGAATCGCTGGCGTCAACGGGATTGAGATCGCAGCCGCGCCGCTCGGCGACCTCGACCGCGCCGGCCAAGGCCTCGGCCTTGCCGCGCCATTCGCAGGGGATCGTCACCTTGGCGTCCGGCGGCCCCCATGCGAACGCGCCGTAGGCATAGAAATAGCGATCGAACAAAAGGTTCAATCCCGCGCTGGCGCCGATTTCGCGGATCGAAAGCGGCAGGCCGGCGCGGCGCGCGATCTCCAGATATCCCGGCAGCAGCGCCGCCGATCGCGCGACCTCGTTGGTCTGCGGCGCGCTGTCGAGGAAACGGGTCAAGCGCGCGTCGAGATCGGCGATCGCGCTTTGTGCGCCGCGCCAGAATTCCTCCGGCGAAGGCGGGGGATTGGGCGGATAGAGCGGCGCGAGCGCGGGATGGCCTTCGCGCGCGAGAAAATTGAGCGCGCCGCAAGCGCGCAGCGCGATCGCGTCGGCCTGCGGCGCGCCCGGCCAGTTCAGCAGTCTCGATCCGAACCCCGAGTCTTCCGTGAGACGCTCGTGCAGGGCGCGGCAGACCAGCGCGGTGAATGGAGACCCCAGGCGCTCGCACCATTCCGCCTGCCGGCGAAAATTGTCGCGAGCGTCCGGGTTCATCGGCGATGCGGACCTGGCCGCCCCCTCAAGCCGCCAATTGCCGCAGCACGTATGCCAGAATGCCGCCGGCGCGGAAATATTCCAACTCGTCCAGCGTATCGATGCGGCAGATCAGCGGCACGCGGGTGACCACGCCCGCGGCGGATTTGATTTCCGCCTCCAGCTTCTGGCGCGGCTTGAGGTCGGCGCCGAGGCCATGGATCGAGACGGTCTCGTCGCCCTGGAGGCCGAGCGAGCCCCAGTTCGTCCCCTCCTCGAACACCAGCGGCAGCACGCCCATGCCGACGAGATTGGAGCGGTGGATGCGCTCGAAGCTCTGCGCGATCACCGCGCGCACGCCGAGCAGCTTGGTTCCCTTGGCCGCCCAGTCGCGCGACGATCCCGTGCCGTATTCGCGTCCGGCGAAGACGACCAGCGGCGCAGCCTCGCTTTGGTAGCGCATCGCCGCGTCGTAGATCGCCATCCGCTCGCCCGAGGGGTGATGGATGGTGTAGCCGCCCTCGACGACGGCGCCCTCCGAGTCCTTCACCATCTGGTTCTTGATGCGGATGTTGGCGAAAGTTCCGCGCATCATCACCTCGTGATTGCCGCGGCGCGTGCCGTACTGGTTGAAATCGGCCGGGCGCACCTGATGCTCGACGAGATATTGCCCAGCCGGGCTCGACTGGCGGATCGAGCCTGCCGGCGAGATGTGGTCGGTGGTGATCGAATCGAGAAACAGCCCGAGGATGCGCGCGTTTTCGATGTCCTGGATGGGCTTGGGCTCCATCGTCATGCCCTCGAAATAGGGCGGGTTCTGCACGTAGGTCGAGCCCATGTCCCAGGCGTAAGTGAGGCCGGCCGGGATTTTGAC
This sequence comes from uncultured Alphaproteobacteria bacterium, assembly GCA_963842835.1. GTDB lineage: Bacteria > Pseudomonadota > Alphaproteobacteria > Rhizobiales > Beijerinckiaceae > Roseiarcus. The sequence continues at coordinate 883,013 of CAWJIB010000009.1, forward strand.
CTTGCGCCAATTGGCGTCGCCGTCGAACACCTCGGCGTATTTGGTCTTGAACATCTTGGCCGTGATCGTGTGGTCGATGAGATCGTGGATCTCCTGGCTCGAGGGCCAGATGTCCGCGAGAAACACCGGCGCGCCCTTCTTGTCGTGGCCGAGCGGCTCCTTCGTCAGATCGATCTGCATCGAGCCGGCGAGCGCGTAGGCGACGACCAGCGGCGGCGAGGCGAGATAATTGGCGCGCACGTCCGGATTGACGCGGCCCTCGAAATTGCGATTGCCGGACAGCACAGCCGCGGCGACGAGATCGTATTTGGAAATCGTCGCCGAAATCTCCGGCGCCAGCGGGCCGGAATTGCCGATGCAGGTCGTGCAGCCGTAGCCGACGATGTTGAAGCCGAGCTTGTCGAGCGGCTTCTGCAATTCGGCGGCCTCGAGGTAATCGGCGACGACCTGGCTGCCCGGCGCGAGCGAGGTCTTCACCCAGGGCTTGACGGTAAGGCCCCTGGCGACGGCGTTGCGCGCGAGGAGCCCGGCCGCCATCATCACGCTGGGGTTCGAGGTGTTGGTGCAGGAAGTGATCGCGGCGATGACGACGTCGCCATGGCCGAGGTCGAAATTCGTCCCCTCGACCTTATAGCGTTCGGCGATCGAAGCGCCCTGCTTGAATTCCGAAGTCATGGCGCCGGCGAAGCCCGCCTTGGCCTCGGCGAGGACGACGCGGTCCTGCGGGCGTTTGGGGCCGGCGAGCGAGGGCGTGACCTCGCCCAGCTCCAGCGCCAGCGTATCGGTGAAGACGGGCTCGGGCGTCAGGCGCGTGCGATAAAACCCCTGCGCCTTGGCGTAAGCCTCCACCAGCGCGACGCGCGCGTTCTTGCGCCCGGAAGTGTGGAGATAGGCGATCGTCTGCGCGTCGATCGGGAACAGGCCGCAGGTCGCGCCGTATTCGGGCGCCATGTTGGCGAGCGTGGCGCGATCGGCGACCGACATCGCATTGAGGCCGGGGCCGAAGAATTCGACGAATTTTCCGACGACGCCCTTCTTGCGCAACATCTGCGTGACGGTGAGCACGAGGTCGGTCGCGGTGACGCCTTCGCGCAATTCGCCCGTCAGCTTGAAGCCGACGACCTCGGGCAACAGCATCGACAGCGGCTGGCCGAGCATCGCCGCTTCCGCTTCGATGCCCCCGACGCCCCAGCCGAGCACGGCCAGGCCGTTGACCATCGTCGTATGGCTGTCGGTGCCCACCAGCGTGTCGGGATAGGCGACCTCGACCGTCTTGGCGCCGAGTTTCTCCTTCGCGGTCCACACGGTCTGGGCGAGATATTCGAGATTGACCTGGTGGCAGATGCCGGTGCCGGGCGGGACGACCGAGAAATTGGAAAACGCCTGCTGGCCCCATTTGAGAAAGCGGTAGCGTTCCTGGTTCTGCTCGTATTCGCGCTTGACGTTCTGGGAGAGCGCCTTGGCCGTGCCGAAGTGGTCGACCACGACGGAATGGTCGATGACGAGATCGACGGGAACGAGCGGATTGATCTTGTTGGGATCGCCGCCGAGCTTCTCCATCGCGTCGCGCATCGCGGCGAGATCGACGACAGCCGGGACGCCCGTGAAGTCTTGCATCAGCACGCGCGCCGGACGGAAGGCGATTTCGTGCTCTTTCTTGCCGCGGTTGACGAGCCAGGCCGCGACCGCCTCGATGTCTTCCTTCTTGACGGTGCGGCCGTCCTCGTTGCGCAGCAGGTTCTCGAGCACGACCTTCAACGAGAAGGGCAATTGCGCGATGCCGGCGAGGCCGTGCTTTTCGGCCGCCTTGAGCGAGAAATATTGATAACTTTTGGCCCCGACCTCGAGCGTCTTGCGACATTTGAAGCTGTCAAGGCTGGCCATCGAAGCTGCTCCGGAAAAATGCAGGGAGGGAAAGGATGCGCCGGCTTATAGATAAATTCCCATTGCCGGGCTACACAAACTATCGTCTGAAGGCGCTGAAAGGATGGGCGCCGTTGAAGGGAAAGCCATGCGCCTGAGCGCCACCGACATAGCCATCGAACGCGGGGGGCGCTCGATTCTGACCGGCCTGTCCTTCGAGGCGCGCGCCGGCGCGGCGCTCGTGCTGACCGGGCCGAACGGCGCCGGCAAGTCGAGCTTGCTGCGCGCCATCGCCGGCTTTCTGCCGCTCGCCGCCGGCGCCTTCGCCCTGGAGGGCGGGGCGGGCGAGGCGAGCATCGGCGAGCAGGCGCATTATCTCGGCCATGCCGACGCGCTGAAGAGCGCTCTGACGGCCGGCGAGAATCTCGCGTTCTGGGCCGGCGCGCTGGGGAGCGATTCGTCGAGCGGCGCCTGGCGCGGCGCGCTCGCGCGCCTCGGCCTCGCCCATGTCGCCGATTTTCCCGTCGGCGCGCTGTCGGCGGGGCAGAAGCGCCGCGTCGCGCTGGCGCGGCTTCTCGTCGCGCCGCGCCCGCTATGGCTGCTCGACGAGCCGACGACGGCGCTCGACGCCGCCGCGCAGGGCCTGTTCGCCGCGATCATGCGCGAGCACCTGGGCGCCGGCGGGCTGATCGTCGCGGCGACCCATGCCCCGCTCGGCCTCGAAGGCGCCGCGACGCTTGTTCTCGGCCCTTCATCCAGGATCGCGGCATGAGCGGGGCGGCGCGCGCGCTGTTCACGAGGGAGTGGCGCATCGCTCGGCGCGTCGGCGGCGGCGCCTCGGTCGGCGCGGTGTTCTTTCTCATCTTGGTGACGATCATGCCCTTCGCGCTCGGGCCGGACCTCAACCTGCTCGCGCGCATCGGCCCGGCGATTCTGTGGATCGCGGCGCTGCTCGCCGCGCTGCTCGGCCTCGACCGCCTGTTCCAGGGCGACGCCGACGACGGCTCGCTCGACGTGCTGGTCAACGCCAGCCTGCCGCTGGAGCTCGTCGTCCTCGTCAAATGCGCGGCCCATTGGGCGTCGAGCGCGCTGCCGCTGGTGATCGTTAGCCCGCTGTTCGGCCTGATGCTGGCGATGGAGGCGCGGCCCCTCGCGCTCGTCGCCCTGAGCCTGGTCGCGGGCACGCCGGCCCTCACCATGATCGGGGCGATCGGCGCCGCGCTGACGGTTTCGCTGAGGCGCGGCGGCCTGTTGATGGCGGTGCTGGTGCTGCCGCTGGCGATTCCCGTGCTGATCTTCGGCGTCTCGGCCGCTTCGGCCGCGAGTGGCGGCTACGCGCCGTTCCTGACGCCGTTCCTGATGCTGTGCGCGTTTTCGCTCGCCGCGATCGCGCTGGCGCCCTTCGCGGCGGCGGCGGCGCTCAGGCATGTGAGGGAATAGGGGGCAGCCTCGTCCGTCGGCGCGGCCGGCGCAACCCGAGCGCTGCGCTAAGCCTCGGCCCGCTCCGCTCGCTCGGCTTGATCTGGCGCAACGCGCTTCGGGCGCGGCGGGTCATCATTACGGAGTTCATGGGGAGCGGACATTCGCTCCTTTTGCGATGCGAGCGCCGCGCTTGGCGGCGCGCACAGGCTTACGCCGATGACCGCTCTTCCTCAGCTCGAACTCGCGGCGCAGGCCGCGGCGGAATGGGTCGACAATCTCGACCAGCGCCTCGGTTGGCTCGACCGCGACAAGGTCTATCTCGCTCTCGTCGCGGCCCTTCACGCCTTGCGCGACAGCCTGCCGCCGCAAGAGGCGGTGTTCTTGGCCGAATATCTGTCGCCGCTCGTCCGCGGCCTCTATTACGAGGGATGGCGCATGACGAAGCCGTCTCGCGGCGCCAAAACCCGCGACGCCTTTCTCGAGCGCATTCGCGACGGCGTTCACCATGACGCCGGCATCGACGCGGACGAGGTCGGGCGCGCCGTCCTGGCCCTGCTGGCCGCGCATTTGCCGGCCGCCGAATTCGAGAACGTCAAAGCCGCCACGCCAAAGGAGCTGCGAGCCTTCTGGCCGGTCTGAGGAGAGCCCATGGCGAGCCCCAGGGCAGGTCGAGCGAAAACGCCGCCGGCGCCGAGCCGCGTCCGACTTTTCCTTTGCGGCGACGTGATGACGGGGCGCGGCGTCGATCAGATCATGGCTCATCCCAGCGATCCCGTACTCTACGAGGGCGGCCTCGCTTCGGCGCTCGACTATGTGCGTCTCGCCGAAGCCGCCAACGGCCCGATCGCGCGCCGGGCGCCGCCCGCTTATGTCTGGGGCGCCGCCCTCGACGAACTGAGCCGACGCCGGCCGGACGTTCGCCTCATCAATCTCGAGACCAGCGTCACGCGCTCGAACAGTCATGTCCCCAAAGGCATCAACTATCGCATGAGCCCGGAGAACGCCGACTGTCTTTCGGCCGCCGGCGTCGATTGTTGCGTCCTGGCCAATAACCACGTGCTGGATTGGGGTCGCGCCGGACTCTTGGAAAGCCTCGACCGGCTGGCGCGACTGAACATCAAGACCGCCGGCGCCGGCCGCAACGCGGCCGAGGCCTCGAAGCCGGCGATTCTCGATCTTCCCGGCCAGGCCCGGATCCTCATCTTTTCCTTCGCATCGGCGACGAGCGGCGTGCCGTGGGACTGGGAAGCGCGTGCCGACGCGCCCGGCGTCGCTCTCTTGCCCGATCTCGGCGAGCGCGGCGCAGCCTGGGCGGCCGAGCAGATCTCGTCGTTCAAGCGGCCGCACGACATTGTCGTGGCCTCGATCCATTGGGGCTCGAATTGGGGATACGAAATCCCCGACGATCAAAGACGATTCGCCCACGCGCTGATCGACAGAGCGGGAATTTCGATCCTGCATGGCCATTCCTCGCATCATGCAAGAGCCATCGAGGTCTATCGCAATCGGCTCATCCTCTACGGATGCGGCGATTTCCTGAACGACTATGAAGGCATCGAAGGCTACGAGGAATTCCGCGGCGACCTCGCGCTGATGTATTTCGTCGACGTCGATACGGCGAGCGGCGATCTCGAGGCGCTCGAAATGACGCCGCTGCAAATCAAGCGGCTTCAGCTCCAGCCGGCCTCGCGCGTGGACGCCGCATGGCTCGGCAAAACCCTCGACAGGGAAAGCGCGCGTTTTGGCGCGCGGGTGAACGTGAAGCCCGACAAGACGCTCGCTCTTTCTTGGCGGAGCGTTGGTCACCCAGGCGGCTAGAGCGCGCTCTATCGCCCCGGCGCCTGCGGGCTTTGCGCCTCGCCCTTTGTCAGATGGGCCTCGAACCACCGCGCCGCATGGGCCATGACGGATTCGAGCGCGCCCGGTTCGGGAAAGAGATGCGTGGCGCCGGGAACGATCTCGATCGCCTTGGGGCCTCTGAGTCGCGCCAAGGCTTCTTCGTTCAACTCGATCACGCCGAAGTCGGCGCCGCCGACGATCAGAAGCGTCGGCGTCTTCAGCCCGTCGAGAGCCGAGCCCGCGAGATCGGGTCTACCGCCGCGCGATACGACGGCGCCGATCCGATCCTTGAGGCGCGCCGCGGCGACGAGCGCCGCCGCGGCGCCGGTGCTTGCCCCGAAAAGGCCGAGCGGAAGCCGGCGCAGCCGCGAATCCCGGTCGATCCAATCGACGGCTTGCGCGAGGCGCTCCGCGAGAAGCGCGATGTCGAAAACGTTGGCCCGGTCGGCCTCTTCCTCCTCGGTCAGAAGATCGAAGAGCAGGGTCGCGAAGGCGCGTTCGTTGAGCGCGTCGGCGACCGCCCGGTTGCGCGGGCTGAAGCGGCTCGATCCGCTGCCGTGAACGAAGACGACCAGGGCGCGCGCGCCGGCGGGAATGTTCAGCGTTCCCGCGAGGCCGAGTGGGGGAATGCTCACCTCGTGCGACGGCGGCGCGCGATGAGCGGCGAACCGCTCGCTGCGAGCGAAAGGAAGAATGTCCATGCGTTCGATCCTTTCCGCGCGACGCGTAATGGATTTCGATCGCACTTCAAGGACGGCCCCTCATTCAGCTGAGGGCTCCGCCCGGCTGGCTGCGCCGCGCTCATCGCGTTAATCGTACAATCTTACAGACGAAGCGGCTCCGGGCTCCTTGACCGGCGTCAATCGGCTGTTCGCTATCGCGCCTGCTTGTCGCAGGCCGGGTCGGCGAAGGCCGCGACGTTCGGCGGCGACGCTCAGATTCCGCTCGCGCAAGCGGAAATCTCACATCAGCAGTCGCTCGAAACGCCCGATGTCGAGGGGCGCGCTGAACAGGTAACCTTGGTAGGTCGGGCAACCCCAGCGCTCGAGGAACTGCCGCTGCGCTTCGGTTTCCACGCCCTCGGCGATAACGGCCAGCCCGAGGCTCTTGGCCAGGGTGATGATGGTCTGCGCGACAACTGCGTCGTTGGCGCTGTGGGGCAGGTCGCGCACGAAGGACCGATCGATCTTGAGCTGGTCCAGCGGCAGCTTCGTGAGATACGACAAGGACGAATAGCCGGTGCCGAAGTCGTCCATGGAAAAGCCGACGCCGAGCCGCTTGAGCGTGCGCATTTTCTCGATGGCGCCCTCGATGTCGTCGATAACCAGGCTTTCCGTCAGTTCGAGTTTCAGCCGCGCGGCGGGGGCGCCGGCCTGTTCCAGCGCGTTGCGCACCTGATCGACAAAATCGGCTTGCCGGAACTGGCGGGCGCTGACGTTTACGGACAGGTGCAAGTCGCGGGTGCGCGGGTCGCCCGCCCAGGCCTTGAGCCGTGAACAGGCCGATTCCAGCACCCACCGGCCGATCGGCAGGATCAGCCCGGTCTCTTCGGCCAGAGGTATGAACTCGCCCGGCGGCACCAGGCCGCGCTCGGGATGCCGCCAACGCAGCAGCGCCTCGGCGCCGATGAAGCCCCCGGCGCCGTCGACCTGCGGCTGATAATGCAGAACGAATTGGCGATCGTGAATGGCGAGCCGCAGCGCGGCCTCCAGAACCGTCCGGGCGGCGAGCGCGCCTTGCATCTCCGGGTCGAAAAAGCGCAGCGTATTACGCCCGGCCGACTTCGCCTGATAGAGGGCGATATCGGCTTGCTTGAGCAGTTCGTCCAACGAATCCTGGGAATCCATGAACAGCGTGACGCCGAGGCTGGGCGTGCTGTGATGCACTTGCCCGGCGATCGTGTAGGGCCGGTTGAGCTCGGACAAAATCTGTTCCCCGACATCCTCGGTCCGCGCGGCGGCCTCCCGGGCGTTCCCGCTCAGGTCCTCGAGCAAGACGACGAACTCGTCTCCGCCGAGGCGGGCGATGGTGTCCCCGTTGCGCACGCAGCCGGTGAGCCGCCGGGCGACCTCGACCAGCAACTGGTCGCCCACGTCGTGACCGCTGGTCTCGTTGAGGATCTTGAAGTTGTCGAGATCGATGAACAGCAGCGCCCCTTTTCGCCCGCTGCGGCCGCAGCCGGCCAGCGCCTGCTGCAGACGGTCCAGGAACAGGCGACGGTTGGGCAGCTGGGTCAAGGGATCGTAGTAGGCTAGGTGCTCGATCTCCTTTTCCGCCGCTTTGCGCTCGGTGATGTCGATCAGCGTGCCGACGTAGTGGGTTATCTCGCCGCGGTCGCCCCGGACCGCCGTGATGTTGAGCCACGCGGGAAAAATCTCGCCGCTCTTGCGCCGGTTCCAAATTTCTCCCTGCCAGGATCCCTCGCGGGCGATGCGATCCCATATTGCCTGGTGAAAGGCGGCGTCATGCCTGCCCGACTGCAACATGCGCGGCGTCCGCCCCACGGCCTCTTCGCTCGTGTAGCCCGTGATTTCGGTATAGGCCCGGTTGACCCGCAGGATCACCTTGTCGGCGTCGGTGATGACGATTCCCTCCTGCGCCTCGAAAGCGGTGGCGGCGATCCGGAGTTGCTCTTCGGCCTTGTTGCGTTCGGTAATGTCTCGGGCGATGCCGAGAACGCCGATCGGCTTCCCCGCTTGATCGCGCATCGGCGTCTTGATCGTCTCGAACAGGCCGCGGTAGCCGTCGGCGGCGAAGGTCAGCCACGCCTCGCTGGCGTGGACTTTGCCAGCCGCCATTGCCTGGCGATCGGTTTCGCAGGCGAATTCGGCAAGATCGTTATCCACGACGTCATAAACCGTCTTGCCGACGATCTCCCCTTCGGTCGCGCCGAGAAGGCGCTCATACTGCGCATTGCAGCGCAGGAAGGCGCCGTTGGCGTCCTTCAGCCAGACGAGATCGGGAATGGTCTGCACGAGGGTGCGCAGCTGGCCCTCGCGGTCGCGCAGGTCGCTATAGGCGCGCAGGCTCGTCAGGCCGTCGGCGAGACGCCTGCCGATTTCCTGGAACAGCCTCTTCTCCTCCTCGGTCCAAATGCGTGGGTGGGAGCACTGATGCAGCCCGAACATGTGGGCCTTGCCCGTTTTGGGATAGATCGCCATGCAAAGCATGGATCGTACGCCGAATGCCGCCGTCATCCCGTCGGGCGCCCCTTGCTCGGATGCCGGATCAAAGGACACGGGGCCGCGCGAAGCCAAAACGGCGGTCACCACGCTAAGGTCTTCCGGCTTCATCGGAAACTCGATGCCTGGGGCGAGGGCGCCGCGATATTCGGGGCGGGTGCGCTCCATCGGCGCTCGCCACGTCGCGGCCTCGGGATCGCAGGGATGCAGCAGAAACGCTCGGTCGCATTCGAAGATCGAGAGCGCGGCGTCGAGAACCTGGCTCATCATTTGCTCGAGATCTTGCGCCTCTTGGATCGCCAGATTGATCCGATCCATGCTTTCAAAGAAATGCAGATTGGCCTGAAGCTGCCGATCTATGCGTTTGCGCTCGGCGCGAGCGCGCAGCACCATGATGCCGAACGCCAGATCGCCGGACAGTTCTTTGAGGAGCCGGATTTCCTCCGAGGTGAAAGCATTGGGCTCAGTGGAATAAATGTTGAGGGTCCCGAATGCGACCGCGTTTTCGTCTTTGAGCGGAAGGGCGATGCCGGAGCGATAGCCTCGCCGCAGAGCTTCGGCGCGCCACGGGGCGGCTAGCGGATCGCTGGCGTAATCCTGGATGCAGACGCTCTCTCCCGTGCGAAGGGCGGTTCCGACGGGCCCGCGTCCCCGTTCCGTCTCGGCCCAGGTGATCCTGGCCTGGTCGATATATCCGTCATCGAATCCGGCGCGGGCGACGGGGCGCACCGTCTTGGCGTCGTCGTTTTCGGCAAATCCCACCCATACCATGTGGTAGCCGGCCTCATCGCAAGCGATGCGGCAGATGTCGTTGAGCAGCGTCTGCTCGTCGACCGCCCGCAGCAGGGTCTGGTGGCAGCTGCCGATGGCTCGCAGTTCGCAATTCAACGGGCACTGCGCCTCCTGCGCCGGCTCCTGCCCGGAGATGTCGCGGCAAATGTCGAGCATACGCGTGAGCTTTCCGTTCGCATCCGCTGCAGTGGCGCGCCGATCCGGCAGGGCCGAAAGGGTGAGCGCGCGCATCGCAGCGCCGTGGATCGTCGAGGAATTCCGGATTGCAACCGGGATGAGCGTACGGCGTCATGCCATTGGCCCACAGATTGCGCCTGACGGGGCCAACACGTCATGCCGGCGAGGCTCGCAGCAAAGCGTTAATTAGATATGATTTTATAAATTGCGAGGCCGGCGGCGCTTTGGCGCACGGGAGATCGCCGGCGGCGCCCCAAGACCGACGCCCCCGCGTCTTTGGCCGCATTGCCGGGCTGGCCGCGGCGCGCTAAAAGGCGGGCGATGTGGAACCTCGCCAGCCCCTCGGTCTTTCTCGCCCTGACGCGCCGTGCGCTGCCGTGGCTTTGGCTGGCGACGGCGGGGCTGTTGGCGCTGGGGCTGTGGATGTCCTTCGCCGCGCCGCTCGATTACCAGCAGGGCGTGACGGTCAAGATCATGTACATCCACGTTCCCGCCGCCTGGCTGTCGACGTTCATCTACGGCGTGATGACGCTGGCGAGCCTGGGCACGCTGGTGTGGCGCCATCCGCTCGCCGACGCGGCGCAGAAGGCCGCCGCGCCGCTGGGCGCCGGCTTCACCTTCATCTGCCTGGTCACGGGCTCGCTGTGGGGCAAGCCGATGTGGGGGACCTATTGGGTGTGGGACGCGCGGCTGACTTCGGTGCTGGTGCTGTTCATCCTCTATCTCGGCCTGATCGCGCTGTGGCGCTCGATCGAGGATCAGGGGCGCGCGGCGCGGGCGACGGCGATCCTGACGCTGGTGGGCTGCGTCAACCTGCCGATCATCAAATTTTCGGTCGACTGGTGGAACACTTTGCACCAGCCGGCGTCGGTGTTTCGCGTCGGCGGGCCGACGATCGCGCCGGAACTGCTGTGGCCGCTGCTGGTGATGGCGCTCGCCTTCACGCTGCTGTTCCTGGCGCTGCACCTGATGGCGATCCGCAACGAGATCCTGCGCCGGCGCCTGGCGCGGCTGACGATGATCGCCGCCGCGGAAGGCAATTCGCTGGCGCCGCGTCTGGCGACGGGGGGCTTAAGCGCATGACGGCGGTCCCGCATATCGGCTTCGTCGTCGCCGCCTACGCGCTCGCGGGGCTGGTGGTGGCGGGCATGATCGCGTCGATCCTATGGGATTATCGCGCGCTGAGCGCGGCTCTTGGCCGCCTCGAAGCCGCGCGCGGGGACAAGGACGAGCGATGAGCGAGGGCGCGCAATTCTCGGGGCGCCGGCGCGGCGTTCTGGCGGCGCTGCCGCTGATCGTCTTCGCGGCCCTTGCGGCGTTGCTGTTCGTGCGGCTCTACGCGGGCGACGCCTCGCGCATCCCCTCGGCGCTGATCGGCCAGAGCGCGCCGGCGCTCGACCTTCCCGGGCTCGGCGGCGCGCCGGGCCTTGCCGACGCCGATCTGCGCCAGGGCCACGTCACCCTGGTCAACATCTTCGCCTCGTGGTGCCAGCCGTGCCACGCCGAACACGAATTCCTCATGGCGCTGGCCGCCGATCCCGCCTTGAAGGCCAAGGGCGTCGTCCTGGTCGGCGTCGCGCAGAAGGACGCGCCGGAAAACATCCGCCGCTTTCTGGGCGCCGGAGGCGACCCTTACGCCAAGGTCGGGCTCGACGGCGACGGCCGCGCCGGCATCGATTGGGGCGTCTACGGCGTTCCCGAAACCTTCATCGTCAAGGGCGACGGCGCCATCGCCTTCAAGCTGGTCGGCCCGATCGACGCCGATACGCTGGAAAGCGTCGTCAAGCCGGAAATCTTGAAGGCGATGAACTGAGCCGCGCGGTTCAGTTCAGCACGCGCCGGGCCTGCGGGCTGTCGAGCGAGAACGCCGGCGTCGCGACCTCGAAGACGTCGCCGTCCTCGCAGACCATCCGGTAGGCGCCCACCATGACGCCGCTCGGCCTCACGCCGGCGCTTTGTCGGGCGCATGCCCGTCTTCCCAGGGCGGAAGGAGCCGGACTATCGCCAACAACAGGACAAACGGCGCGATCAGCACCGAGCCCGCCGCCAATACGCCGTCTCTGCCGAAGACCTCCCAGGGAAAAGTCAGCAAGCCCTTTCCGGTCTTGGCGATCTCCTGCCCGCCGATGACTACGTTGTAGCGCATCATGAGCACGTTGAAGAGCACCAGCATGGCGCTCAGCGTGATTCCGGCGACCAGCGCCCGTCCGGCAGTGCCCCTCCAGAACATGAAGGAAAGGATGAGGATCGGCGTCACGGCGCCGACGGTGAACTGCAGCAGGAAGAAGGGAACGAGCAGGCGGGTGGTCACGAAGAGCAAGATGATGTCGATTCCCTCGCGGGCCTTATAGACCAGGCTGCCGAATTCCACTCCCTCCAACAGCAGGGTGAACATGACGAAACCCCACAAGGTGTAGCCCATTCCCTTCACGCAAGGGACGTCGACCGGCGCCCGGCGCAATTTGCAGGATAGGACATAGAGAACGATCAACAGCGAGGTGCCGGAAATGATCGCCGAAAAGAGGAAGATGACCGGCATGAGGTCGGAGGACCACCATTCCCGCGACTTGAGAGAACCGAATATGAATCCGACATAGCCGTGCAGGCCGTGCGCGGCGGGAATGCCGGTGACGGCCAAAGCGAAGATCCATTTCCGGTCCCAGCTCATCGCCTTGTCCGAGAGATCGTAGGACCCGAGGCACAGAACGTGGTAAAGGCGCCCCAACAGGTCTTTGCGACGCTGCGCCTGCTGCACCATGTAGGGCCGGAACACGAACCAGGTTTCCACGATCAGCAGCAGGATATAGAAGCCGGCGAAATAGCCGAACATGGCCATCGCCGAGCTCCAGTGCGGGGTGAACACCGCATTGAACGCGCGCTCGGGATGGCCGAGATGCAGCAGGAGCGGCGTCGGCACGAAGAGCATGCAGCACAGCGAGGTCAGCAGCGCGAAATGCGCGACCGGACGGAGCTGTTTGAGGCCGAACACCTGATACAGGCTCGAGACCGTGAATGCGCCGGCGACCAGCCCGGTGAGGTAGGGATAGACGACGATCAACACGGACCACGGTAAGACGGTCTCGTTGGGGTAGGCGTAGCCGGTGTAAGATCCCGCGGTGAAAAGCGGCTCCATCAGCTCACCTCCTTGTCGATGCCGACATAGAAGACATTGGGAGCGTTGCCGGTTTCCGGCTTGAGCACCGCGACCCGATTGTCGGCGATGAACTTGCTGATCGCGCTCTCTTTGTCGTTGCGATCCCCGAAGATGCGGGCGCCGACCGGGCACACTTCGACGCAGGCCGGCAGCAATCCCTTGGTGATGCGGTGATAGCACCAGGTGCACTTGTCCGTGACATTGAGCTTCGGGTTGAAGAACCGCGCGCCATAGGGGCAAGCCTGCACGCAATATTGGCAACCGATGCAATAGGTATGATCGATCACGACCACGCCGTCGTCGGTCTTGAAAGTCGCGCCGGTCGGGCAGACCTGCACGCAGGCGGGATGCGTGCAGTGGTTGCACAGTTTGGGAACGAAGAAGGCCTTGTCGACCTTGGCGTCCTTGTAGCGGTTGGCGAAGCGATATTTTCCTTCGGAGCCGGAAGCCTCGATGTTGACGGGATCGGCCTGGCTGTCGATGCGCGCGCCGTCCTCGCCCTCCAAGTGGACATAGCGCTCGACCCAGGTGCGGAAATGATGAGCGTCGGGGGCGACCTCGTTCTCCGCCTTGCACGCCTCGACGCAGCGCAGACAGCCGATGCATTTCGTGGCGTCGACGCCGAAGGCCCAATGGTGTTTGCTCCAGTCATAGCCGGGGATCGCGGGAATCGCGGGCGCGTCCGCCGCCGCTCGCGTCCGCTTCGCCGGCACGGCGCTCGTCGCCGCCGCGGCCGCGACGCCGGCGACTGCGGTTGCCAGACGGCCGAGAAAGGAACGGCGCGCAACTCGGCGCTCCCCGAACGTTTCGCTTTCATCCATTTCGAAAGTCCTCCAGAGGGAACTCCCGTTCCGCTCGGTCTCACCTGCAGCCGGCGCTGGCGTAGTAAGCCGCTAATTTCTCCGCATCCGCGTCGCTCTGGCCCTTGGCGAGCGCGGACATGACGGCATGCGACCGCGCGCCGCCGGCGTAGGCCTTCAGGGCGGCGGCGAGATAATTCTTGGATTGCCCGACAAGGTTCGGCGCCGAGCGATCAGGACCGATCCCATTGGCGCCATGGCAATTCGCGCACACCAACGCTCCGGCCTTGCGCGCGAGCGCGACCCGGTCGGCAGCGTTCGCCGCGCCTTGGCATTTGAGGCTGGCGAAATAGGCGGCGATGTCCCGGATATCGGCATCGTCCATTCCGGCGGCGATCGGCGTCATCATCGGGTCGTTGCGCGCGCCGGTCTTGTACGCCTCGAGCGCCGCGGCCAGGTAGGCCTCGCCCTGTCCGGCCAGGGTCGGTCCGGGCAGGTCGAGGCCGACGCCCTGCGCGCCGTGGCAGCCCGAGCACATCTCGGCCTTGTTCTTGCCCGCCGCCGCGTCGCCCGGATGCTCCGGCGCAGCGAGGGATCCTACGAATGTCCGCGGCGAATGGGGACTATGGCAGAGTGTGCACTGTTGCGTTCCCGCGTGATCCTCGATCACGATCTGGGCCTGTTGCAGCGGTCGTCCCGGCATCCGTTCGTGACAAAGCGTGCACAGCGCCCTTGTGTCTGTCGGAATGGCGAGCTTGAAGTTGTCGGGGTGAGTCGGGCCGGTCGCCGCGTTGATATAGCCACGCTCGGGGTCGCGGCCGCCGCCGGGGCCATGGCAGACCTCGCATTTCACCACTTTGCCGATATCGGCGCTGTCGTGGACGCCTTTCGACCATTCCGCGAATTGCGCGGCGTGGCAGGACTGGCAATAGGCCACGCCCTGGAACTTGGGTTTGTCCTGGGCAATTTCCGCCACCGCATTGCCGCGATAGTGTCCGTACTCGTAAAAGGACTTGTCGACGAGAAAATTTCGCGTCGCAAGGGCGAGGATGCCGAAGCCGACGAGCAGAAGGATGAGCCGCACGACATGCTTGGGCATTGCGATGCGCACCCTCCCTGGCGACGAGCGCCAAGCGCCCGAGGCGATCAAGAGCAAGCGACGAAGCCGCAGGGCGACGAGCCCAAGTCAGCTGACAATTGGCGACAGCGGTCAAATACGCCAGACCCATCGATGGCGAGGGTCGAGCGCGCGTCACGACCGTGGGCTTTGAATACACTCAATACTAAGGTATAAATACATTAGTCTTATGCTGACTTGCAATGTGGCCTTATGCCGCGCCTCTCGGCTTTGGCTCTCTCGTGGGCCGCTCGCAATCGATTGCTTGCGATTTCAGGCGAGATAGCCCGCCAAGCGTTCAACCGCGAATCGCCCGGCGTCGCCGCTCCCCCTCGGCGGCCCATCCATTGCGCCTTGACCGGCCTATAGACGATAGCGCATCATTATTTCGGGCAATGCGATTTTGCCGCTCGGTCACCGACTCGCCGGGCGCAGAACAAGGGTTGGGGCAAGGCGTCGATGATTTCCGTGATTAGCTTGATGTGCGTCAAATCAGGAGGAGAACAGCCTCGCTAATGGCGGCGCCGCCATTTCCTCGCGGCGGGTGCAGACGCATGAACCTTGTGACGGACGCGAACAGTCGATTACCAGGCGAATCGGTCGGGGAAAACATCGGCTCATTCGATGCATGTCGGACCGCGAATTCGGCAGCCGGACAGGTTTGAGGCCATCACAGTCAGTCGTGATTCGAACAAGCGTGGATTCAGCTAATGGCGATAGAGAACAATGCGCGCAGTTTACTTGTATTCCTGGCCCTGGCGGGCGCCGCGTTGGCGCTGTGCCGGCCCGACGCCGTCGCCCAGACGACGATCAAACCCGGCGACGAACTGCGACCTCTTTTCGCCATGCCCGACGACATCGCGGAGGGCAAGGAACTCGCCAAAGCCTCCTGCGCGAGCTGCCACGGCGCCGGCGGCGTCAGCGCCACCGCGGGCATTCCCAATCTGGCCGGCCAGCGACCGGCCTATCTCTACCTCGAGCTGAAAGCGTATCAATCCGGCGGCCGCACCAACACCGCGATGATCGACGCCGTCAAGTTCCTGAGCGATGACGCCTTGGTTAAAGTGGCGGCTTATTACGCCAGCCTCGATCCGGCCCAGCCCGCCCAGACGGGCGGGCCGGCGATCGTCGATCCGGTGCAGGCCGGCAAGACCGCGGCGGCGGCCTGCGCGGGATGCCATGGCGAGGCGGGCGTCAGCAATATCCCGGGCATACCGAATCTGATCGGGGAAGAGCCCCAGTATCTCGTGACCGCGATGAAGGACTACAGGAGCGGCCGGCGCAAGAACGACACGATGAAAGCGATGGTCGTCGCGCTCGCCGATGCGGAGATGAACCACATCGCGCTTTTCTATGCGCTGCAAAAACCGCTGCGCGCGCAAACCCCGGCCCACGGCGACGCCGAGGCCGGCAAGGCCGGCGCCGTCGGCTGCGCGGGATGCCATGGCGACCAGGGGGTCAGCGGCAATCCCGCGACGCCGAGCCTGGCCGGCCAGGATGCGGCCTACCTCGCCGGCGCATTGGCGGGCTACAAGAACGGGACCCGCAGCAACGAGACGATGGCGGGTCTGGCGAGCGCGCTCGACGAAACCGCCATGAAGAACCTCGCCGCTTATTACGCCGCTCTCGAACCGCAGCGGGTGAACGTCAGCAAGCCGCTGAGCCCGGACGAGTGGGCGCAGAAATGCGACCGCTGCCACGGCCCCAACGGCAACAGCGCCCAGCCGAGCATCCCCGCTCTGGCCGGGCAGCGCATGGACTACCTCGAAGCGGTGCTCCATGACTATCAGACGCGCGCGCGCAGGAACTCGGAGATGGCGGCGATGGCCGATGTCCTAAGCGTCGACGATATCAAGGGAATGGCGGCGCATTATTCGCGCGAGAAGGCGCGGGCGGTGGTGTTCGTCACGGTGCCGGCCAAGTGACATGGGGCGCCGCACGCGGAGCCTAGACGTGATAGCATGCGATGCGACACGCAATCGCGCGGGACGACGATGGAGATGGCGAGCATGCTCAACGAGCAGGACATGTCGAACGTCGGCGCCTATTGCGCATCGCTCAAGAAATGAGGTCGTCCGACCGTAACGGCCTTCGCACGCGATGGCCGCGCCTTAGCCGGGCATGGCCAAGTCTGCGCTCAAATGATACGGCACCCAAAATCGATGGATTCGAGCATGAATGACGAGCTGCCGCCGCACCACCTCTTTCGTCACTATTCCGAGCTGCCTTACAGCCTGCGCGTGCTGTTCACGGCGACGCTGCTCATTCTCGGGATGGGCTACATATTCGCCCTGCTGAACGTTTTCTTCACCTATGCCGGCCGAGCCGGGGGCAATCCGATGATGCTCTCGTACGAGGACATCGTCGTCGCCTATTCCGGCAGTGGGCATGGCTCGATTCTGGAGGGAGCGCTGCAAGGACCCATGGCCACCATGCTGCCTCCCGACGAAAGGACAGCCGTGCTGACTTGGGTCCGGCAAGGCGCGGCGCGCCCGATCTACGACAGCCAGGTCAAGCCGATCCTCGATAAGCGGTGCATGGTGTGTCACGACGGCAGCAACCCGCACCTTCCGAACCTGTCCAATTTCGACGGCCTCCAGAAGGTCACCGCATTGGACACCGGCGCGTCGATCGCGACGCTGGTCCGGGTTTCGCACATTCACTTTTTCGGGCTGACCTTCATCTTCTTCATCGTGGGGCTCATGTTCAGCCACGCCTACGTGCGCCCCGTCTGGTTCAAATGCACCATCATGGCGACGCCGTTCCTGGCGATCGTGCTCGACGTCAGCTCCTGGTATTTCACCAAGCTCTACCATCCGTTCGCCTGGGTGGTGATCTTCGCGGGCGGCCTGATGGGCACATGCTTCGCCGTGATGTGGCTGACGACGATGTACCAGATGTGGTTTTCCAGGCCGCCGGAGGCCATCCTGCGGCGAATGGGCGGCGACATTCCCATCGACGGCTGACGAATCACCGGCCGACGGATCGCGCGCAACGCCGGCAAGTCCGGCAGACGCTGACCCCGCGCGCCGCAGCGACAACGTCCTGCTGCGCGCGCTCGGGCGGATTCGCCCGGCGGTGGGCGGAGCTCCGCCTGCGCGGCTGTCATCGGGTCATCGGATGGCGAATGGAATCTCGTCTTTTTCGAGGTTTCTTTAAGATTTCCGGATGTTGTGGCATTAGCGCCACATATGCTGCGCCCGGCTCTCAAGAACCTGAGTTGGTGCATTGAAACTACTGGGCTTATTGCTTTCGTCTCTGTCGGATTCTCGAACAGCGATAGAACGGTCCGCCGGCGCGCCGGAGTGGGAAACGTCGCCCGCGATCCCTGCCGCTTGATCCAGCGCAAAAGGGCTCCTTCGCATTGTCTTCAATAAAGATTCAGCAGTCGATCCGGCTCAATCGGATATCAGCGCGACAAGACCGAGTTGAGGAAAGATTTGGCAATTCACGAACAGCGCTACGAAAGTCGGGAGGGGCGCGACATCCAGCCGCATTGCGAGGGGTTCTCGGGGGAATGTACCGGTACTTTTGTATCGAGCTCCTTCGAGGCCCGGCTGGCGCAACATCTACGCGACGAAGCGAGCCCGGCGGAGGCGGATGGAGACTCCAGAGGGGCGCTGAGGCCGACGAACCCGGGTCAGTTGCGTGATGGCATTGAAGCGTTTAAGTGGTTAAATTGTGTTGAAGGCGTAAGCGGCTAATCGGCCGGTCCAGGGACCGGTCATGACGTGAATTCGGGTCAAACCGGCGATAGGGCGACCTTGGCTGGCGTCGAATTGAGAATGGGGCGGGGGCATGAGCTGCAAAATTCGAAGTGCGCTGGACGCGTCGGCAATTCCGGCGGCCGATCGTAAGATGGGCCGCCGCGCATGGCTTCGAAACGCGCCGAGCAAGAGATCGGTCGCGCTCCTCGTGTCGGGCGCGATTTTCGGCGCGCTGCTTGGTTTCGCCCAACCGGGCGTGGCCGGGGAGGCGGCGTCCGCGACCGACGATTATGCCGTGCTGCGCGATTTCGTGCAGTCGAAGGACGGCGCGGCGCCGATGCTGGCCGCGGCCGACCAGTCCAATGTTCCCAACGACGCCTATCATTCGGCTCTGCGCGGTTCCGCTCACGCGGGAACGGCCGGAGCGACATCCGCCGCCGACGATTATGCGGTGCTGCGTGAATTCGTTAAGTCGACGGACGCCGCGCAGCCGAATTTGGTCGTCGCCGACGCCGCCGAGTCGCCGGCCAAGCCGGTCGCCAACGACGGGGTTTATTCGGCGCTGCTCAATTACGGTCAGACGATCGCGGCCGCGGAGCCGAACTTGGTCGTGGCCCAGGCCGCCAAGCCGGCCGCCAAGCCGCCGAGAATCAAGAAGCCCGCCGCCCCCGTTTCCGAGGACGGTTACGCCAAGGGCGATCCGCAAACCTGCCTGGGCTGTCACAGCGGGGACGCTCACATCGTGGCGTTCCTGAGGTCGTCGCCGATGGCCGTGAAGGGCGATCCGAAGACGCCGATGGCGCAAGGAGGCTGCGAATCCTGCCACGGTCCGAGCGCGGCGCACGTCGCCAGCCGCTCCAAAGGCGGCGATGGTGAGCCGGGCGTCGTCTTCAAGGGCCCGAACGCCTCGCCGGTCGAGGCGCGCAACGCGGTGTGCGAGGGCTGCCACGAGGGCGGCATGCTGATCAACTGGCAGGGCAGCCAGATGCAGCGCGCCGGCGTCGCCTGCACCGATTGCCACACGGTTCATGCGGCCGAAGATCCGGTGCGGGTGAAGAAGACCCAGGCCGAGGTGTGCTTCGCCTGCCATGCCGAGCAACGGGCCGACAGCTTCAAGTATTCGCATCACCCGATCCGCGAGGGTAAGGTGGTGTGCTCGGATTGCCACAATCCGATGGGCTCGCCCGGTCCGCACCTGTTGAAGGAGTTCTCGGTCAACGAGACTTGCTACAACTGCCATGCGGACAAGCGCGGTCCGATGCTGTGGGAACATCAGCCGGTGCGTGAGGATTGCACCAACTGCCACACGCCGCACGGCTCGGTCGAGCAGCGCCTGATGAAGGAGAACATGGGCTTCCTGTGCTCGAGCTGCCACGCCGCGATCTCGAACTCGAGCGGCGGCGCGTTCGGCGGCGGGCATTCGTTGCTGGGCAACCTGCAGGGGCAGGCGACCTACAACAGCGCCATGGGGAACAACCGGTTGTGCCTGAATTGTCACTCCCAGGTCCATGGGTCGAACAGCCCGAATGGCGCCTACTTCCTCCGGTGATCGGATTTCGCTGACAATATTCCCCCCGCAATAAACGGGGCAAGGGGGCTGATATGATGCATAAACTCACTTTACGGGCCATGCTCTTGGGCGGTGTGTGTCTATTGCCGCTGGGAGCTATGGCCGCCGATCTCGGAGCCGCTCCGGCGGCTCCTCCGGCCAGCGCGCTGGTTTCGGACAACGAGATCGATCTCGGGCTGGGAGGGACCTGGGGCACGAATACCGGCCAGGCCGGCCGCTACAACGGCTTCACCGAGGAGGGCCTCGATGGGCTGTTCGGCTTCCATTCGGAAACTCGCGACGCGTGGAACTCCGGCGGGACGCGCTATTACATCTTCGACGGCTCGAACATTAATTTCCAGTTCGGCAACGATCTCGGGACGGCCAACGTTCCTGTGTATTCGACGACCCCCAGCCTAAGCACGACGGGCACCTGCACGGGCACCGCGCTGAACTGCGCGGCGGTCGGCACCGGCGTCAACGGTCAAATCGTCAATGGGCACATCAACGGCTTCAAAGATTCGACCTATTCGAACCAGACCAACAACGACCTGGGACCGAGCGCCAGCGTGAAGTTCGACGTCGGCGATCAGGGACATTGGGGGATCATCGGCTATTACGATGCGATCTCGTACACCGGCAACATCATCGACTCGATGTATACGATCAACGGGCATACCGGCGTTCTCAACCCCGGCTTCACGCAGTGGGGCGGGGCGACCCTGGGCGTCGCAGGCCCGATCCAAGCGTACAACGCTCTCGTCGGCGGGGTTAAGAGTGTGTCCAACAGCGCCGTCCCTGCGGCGAACACTTTCGCATTCCCGCTCGGCGGCATGCTGCCGTTCGAGACCGGCACGCGGCGCGACATCGTTGGCCTGACCGGCAAGTACACGATCGGCGACTGGACGATCTCCGGCGCGCTGCGTCACGAGCACAAGGAAGGGACGGTCGAGGAATCGTTCGACGGCAGTTGGGGCGGCCAGGCGTTCACGTTGCCGGTCGACTACGACACCGAGCGCTACGACGTGTCGGCGGCCTACAGCACCTACCAACTGCAGGCGGTGTTCGGCTACTTCCTTTCCAATTTCACCGACAACAACAACGCGGTCTCGCTCCCCTTTGCGTTGTCCAACACAGCCTCGCCCTTTGAAAGGACGTCCCTCTACTCGACGCCGCCGAGCAACTTGGCACAGTACGTCACGGCGATGATCGGCTACAACCTGATGCCGGGCACGCGGTTCAACTTGAACGCGCGCTACGGCTGGGAGACGCAGAACGACCAGTTCCCGGCCAACACCGGCGATCCCGCTCTCGTTCCCGGCGGCCCCCCTGGCGGCATCACCGGCGTCAACGCGCTTGGCCAAGGGACCGGCAACGCCACGTCGCCCAACATCATGGCCCAGGTCTTCCAGGGCAACGTCGGCGTCAGCACGAACCCGTTCACCGGCTTCAACGCCAGCGCGAAGTACTCGATCGACGACCGCGACGTCCACATCGCCAATTTCGGCGTCGCCGGTTGTGCGAATGGCGCCAATTGCGTCAACGGCAGCGGCAGCGGATCGGATAGCGGCGCAGCATACGGCATCGCCGGCTACGTCGTGCCGCAGGAGTGGCTGAAGCAGAAGGTCAACCTCGACGCCGACTATAAGATCCTGCCGCAAAGCGACACCAAGTTGACGGTGGGTTACGAGTACAACAACATCAGCCGTAGCAACGCCCAGGTCGGTCACAGCGACACCAATATCGGCACCATCGGCTTGAGCAGCATGTTTGGTTCGGCTTTCATGGGCCGGATCACCGGCAGCTACGGCGATCGCAGCGGCGTGATGGACTACTGGACGGCGTGGCGAAATCTGGAGACCGGCAGCTCGGCCTTCGCGGCGGATACGCCCTCCGGCGCCTACTACCAGGCTCCGATGACGTTGGCGTCGGTCAACCTCCGGGGCGACTACACTCCGGGCGGCCCGTTCTCCGGCGGCGTGTCCTTCAAGGCTGAGAACGACGTCTTCCACTATCCCAACACCACGGACGGAACGGGGCAGACGACGGCGGCGAACCTCAACAACCAGGTCTACGGCATCAAGAGCGACTACAATCTCACCGCTGGGATCGACGGCAACTATCGGCCGACCGAGACCGTGAACTTCCACGCCTATTACACCTATGAGCAGATATTCTTCAACAACCTGGGCAATGGCGAATGCGCTACCAGTAATGGGCTTGCTGCCGCCGCCACCGCCACGGCTCCTGCCCAGTGGTGCACGGGGAGCGCCGGATATTTCCAGAACAAATACACCAGCGGCGTCAGCACCCTCGGCCTCAGCGGCCAATGGCAGGCGACGGACAAGCTGAAGCTCAGCGCCGACTATACGTTCGCGTACGGGTCCGTGTTGTTCGGCAACTTCAATGGCGTGTTCGTGCCCGCCAACGAGTTGGCGTACACGTACCAGAACGTGTCGAACTACCCCGACGAGCACTCGGAGATGAACGCGTTGACGTTCAAGGCCAAGTACGACCTGACGGAGAACATGGAACTGGGGCTGGGCGTCGGCTGGAGCATGTTCCACACGAACAACTGGAACGATCAACAGCCGGCGGTTGAAGCGAAGTGCACGAGCAACGCCGTCAATACCTGCAACTCGAGCGGCACCACCGCCACCACCAACAACGCCAACTCGATCAACATCCTGACGCCGGGCTACAGCTCGCCGAACTGGAATGTTGGCGTGGTCATGGCCTCATTGAAGATCAAGTGGTAGGCCGCTGAACAGCGGGGAGCCGTGATCCGGAGGCGCCGTTGCGGGGGGAAAGCCCGGGCGGCGCCGCCTTTTATGCAGGACGGCGCGACGTAGGCCCCGCAGAGTGGTACGACGGGCGTTGTGGGGGTCGGAGAATTGCCGATCGACCGGCGAGCGAGCCGCAAGACCCGGCGCGAGCCGCTTCGCGGGGTCGGTCGGGATTGTCCGAGGCCTCGACGTTATCCCTGAAATCCTCGTTCATCACGGAAACTCCCCCATCTTCCTCGTTGATGACCCGTTTTGTTGCCGTAAATTCGGACCGGACGAGTCAACCCTCTGGAGTTTGCGGCGGGCCGGCATGCGCGAAATCGAGGCCTCGGAAGCCAAAACTCACCGTCCCCAATTCCTCGACGCGGTCGAGCGCGGACGGACCGTGCCGGCCGACCGGCCGGGCCGCGCCCTCGCCCATCGGCGGCAAGGGGAAACCGGCGCAGCGATCGAGTCCATCGGGGCGCCGCGCCGGCGCGCGGGAAAAATCGGCCTCGACGCGCTTCTCTCGGCCGCGCACGACGGGCGCAAACCCTGATGCCATTCGCGCTGCAAGCATCGATCGCCGAATCTCGCGCTTTCGAGAACGACGCCGCCGCCGCTTCGGCGACGCAGCGCATTTCCACCGACGAAGCGAACGCGCCGCGCCCATGGCGGTTCGGCGCGCGCGCCGCGCCGGCCGCGACCAAGCGTCGCAAACGCCCGGAAATCCCCAGGAATCGCAGCGCTCTGGCCGTTGCGAAGCGCCACGTTGACATACGTCAAAGCTGGCGGATTTCCACCGGGTACGACCGAGGCAAGGTCGCAATCCCGGGAGGAGACGTGTCCGAACACACTCTTGTTAAATCGCGGGTGGCCAATTGACCGGACCTCATTTGCAATGCGCCTCGTCTCACTGCCTGCCAGGCATGGCGGGCTCGTGGCGATTGGCGGCGGGAAAAACCGAGATCGGCCGGTCGATTTCGCTGGGGATCGCGAGAGCGACGTCTGCGATTGTCGGTCTTTGGCGACCCGCCGCGCTTGTCGCGCTCGCCATTCTCGCTGCGGGCGCGACGCCCATCCCTGCTGCGGCGCAAGCGGCCGACGCCGCCGCCGCGGCCAGCGATCCGGCCACCCCGGCGCCCGCGAAAATCCCCAGCCAAATGTGCCTGTCGTGTCACGGCACCGAGGGTTTTGCGGTTATCGGGGCGGACGGAAAAACGCGTTCGCTGTTCGTGGACCAGGACAAGTTCAAGCCGAGCGTCCACGGCGGACGCCAGTGCGTCGATTGCCATACGAACATAACGTCGATCCCGCACCCGCCGACCCAGGTCAGGGTCAGCTGCGTCAGCTGCCACGAAAGCTTGTGGGACAAGGCCGAGAAAGAAGGAAAGACAGAAGAATTCGCCACATTGGGCTTCGTCGTGGAACGAATCGGCAAGTTCATGGGCTCGA
Organism: uncultured Alphaproteobacteria bacterium; assembly: GCA_963842835.1. Classification (GTDB taxonomy): domain Bacteria; phylum Pseudomonadota; class Alphaproteobacteria; order Rhizobiales; family Beijerinckiaceae; genus Roseiarcus. The sequence continues at coordinate 906,835 of CAWJIB010000009.1, forward strand.
TTCACGCGCGGCCGTCGCTGGCCGATCAGTCGCAAACCAATGCGACCTGCTATAATTGCCATGACGCCCACTACGTCTATCCCCCGGGGACTCCCCGCTGGCAAGAATGGCGGCTGAACCTGCCCAACACCTGCGGCAAGTGCCATTCCAAAGAGCTCGCGGCCTATTCGACGTCGGTTCATGGCCAGTTGGTGCTGGAGGACCATAATCCCGCGGCGGCGACCTGCGCGGACTGCCACACCAGTCACGACATCGAAAACCCGATGCTGAGTTCGACCAGGCTCGTCATCACCAAGAACTGCGGCTCCTGCCATCAGGAGCAGCTGCAAACCTACCTCGCGACCTATCACGGGCAGGTCAACGCCCTGGGCTACGCCTATACCGCCAAGTGCTTCGACTGCCACGGCAACCATGGAATCCAGCGCGTCGACGATCCGCGTTCGACCGTGTTCCCGGCCAACCGGCTCGCCACCTGTCAGAAGTGCCACACCAACGCCACCGCCGGCTTTGCGACCTTCCAGCCGCACGGCAATGCCCACGACTTCGCGCACTATCCCTATTTGTGGCTGGCCGCGAAAGCCATGTCGGCGCTGCTGGCGGGCGTGTTCGCCTTCTTCTGGACCCATTCGGCGCTGTGGTTCTACCGCTCGTCCAAGGAACGCAAAGCGCGCGGCGCGCAGCCGGAGCTCTACGTCTATCCGGCGCCGCATAAGGACCAGCCTTGGTTCCAGCGCTTCCCGATCGTCTGGCGGATCGCCCATCTCCTTGTTCTGCTGAGCACCATGACGCTGGTCCTGACGGGAATGACGGTGCTCTATTCCGACAGCGCCTGGGCGCCGGTGGTCGTAAGGCTGTTCGGCGGCCCGCAGGTGATGGCCATCGTTCATCGCGTCTGCGCGTCGATTTTCGTCTCGGTATTCTTCGCGCATGTGGTCTATATGGCCATCAAGGTGACAAGGCAGGGACGGACTTTCCGTTGGTTCGGGCCGGATTCCCTGGTCGTCCGCTGGCAGGATCTTCGCGACGTCCTCGCCATGTTCCGATGGTTCTTCGGCCGCGGCCCGCAGCCCGTGTTCGACCGGTGGACCTATTGGGAGAAATTCGACTATTGGGCGGTGTTCTGGGGCATCTTCATCATCGGCGGAAGCGGCGCGCTCCTGTGGGGCAAGGTGGCGGTCGCCAAGATCCTGCCGGGGTGGGTGTTCAACGTCGCCCTGATCTTCCACGGTGAAGAGGCGCTGCTGGCCGCCGTCTTCCTGTTCACCGTGCATTTTTTCAACAACCACTTCAGGCCGGATAAATTTCCGCTGGACACCGTAATGTTCACCGGGGCGATGTCGCTCGAAGAGTTCAAGCGGGAGCACGCGGTGGAGTACAACCGTCTGGTTGAAACCGGCCAGCTCGAAAGCCATCGCGTTCCCGCGCCGTCGCCGGCCATGGCGCTCGGCTCGAGAATATTGGGCTTCACTCTGATCACGATTGGCTTGATATTGCTGCTTCTGGTGGCGATCGGCTTCATCGGTCATGGGGGATGACTGCGATCGCGCTGGAAAGATGATATCGTGCAACGATCCGACCGGAAGGCCGTAAACTTCGGCCGACCCATCGCAGTGGAGGCTCTCCCATGAAATGTCTTGCGCGTGGTCTCCTGATCGCTGTGGCGCTGGCTGCCGGCTCGGGTATTCGCAATTCGTCCGCCCAAACCACGGTCGGGGCGCCGACGAGCGCGGAGGTTGCCGCAGGCAAGGCTCTGGCCGAGCAGCAATGCAAGGGATGCCATGGATTGGACGGGCATGGCGTCGCCCTCGGCATCCCCAATCTCGCCGGACAAAGCTACCGCTATCTCGCCACCGCGCTGAACGAGTACAGGCAAGGCCAACGCATCCATGCCGCGGTGAGGATCATGGCGGAGAACCTGACCGAGGCGGGCCAGCGCGCCGTGGCTGCGTATTACGCGAGTCTCCCGCCCGCGGCGCCTGCCCCGGGAGCTCGCGCGGAGATCTTTTCACCCTATGATCACGGAAAGGAGCTGGCCCAGGCCTGCACGCAGTGTCACGGCGAGAACGGCAATAGCGTAATCCCCGGCACGCCCAGCCTGAGCGGCCAACAGCCGGGCTATTTTGTCGCTGCGATCCAGGAGTATCTCACCGGCGCCCGCGAGACTCCCCCAATGCATTCGCTCATTCGGGACTTGAAAGCCCTGGATTTCGACAGCCTGGCGCTCTATTTCGCGTCGCAAACTCCCGCGCCAGTTCACACGCCGCCTCGTGGCGATCCCGCGGCGGGCCAGGCGCTCACCACTTTATGCGCCGGCTGCCACGGAGCGCAGGGCGTGAGCACCAATTCGTCGACCCCCAGTCTCGCGAGCCAGGATCCCAGCTATCTCGTGGACGCCCTGAAGGCCTACCGCGCCGGCCGCAAGCACGCGGCGATGCAACGCGCCGTCGCCGCCGTCATCAAGAGCGACAGCGACGCCGAGAACATCGCGGCGTTCTACGCCATCCAGCCGAGAGGCGCGGCTGAACGCGGGCAGACGTTGGTTCAGGATATCGCCGACAAATGCAATCGCTGCCACAGTGCGGGCGTGGACAACCCGTCGCTGACCGCGCCGAACATCAGAGGCCAGGGCAAAGACTATCTCATGATGGCGCTGAGGTCCTATCGCGACAACAGACGGGAAAGCTCAGCGATGCATATAATGACCTTGCCCTATGGCGACGCCATCATAGAAGGCATCGCGTCCTATTACGCCAGTCAGCCCCCTAAATGAGCCGTCTGCGGGGATGATCTGACGATTGCCTTCGCGACCGTCTCGCCGACGGCGAGGAGACGAACGGTCTTCCCCGAGTTGGCGGTGGAAGACGGCTGCCCTTAGAGCGATATCGTCGATCGCATGGCGCGATGCATGGGCGAGACGGCTCTTGGGATCGCTCGGCCCTTCCGTCAGCTTGGCATCGGTTCAACGCGGCCGTAGAGCTCCGCGATCCGCAGGGCGACGTCGTCGACCACGTTCCACGGCGTATATTCGATCGAGGTCCTTGGGTCGGTCGGCCCGCCCGTCAGCTTCATGATGAAGCGGATCAACTGCCGATCCGCCCAGCTATAACGCGCGTAGTCCAGGCGTCCGGCGATGGCCAGGGCGAGGGCTGGAGCGAGGCGGTGCCGGGCGATCGATTTGCGGAGGTAGGCGTTGCCCTCGGCCGTGTCCTTGCCCGGCTTCCTCGCCGTCAAATTGACGGAAAGAAAAACCAGCGGGGGCGGCGCGCGCAACGTCCGGTAGATCGCCAGGAACCGCTCGGCTTCCGGTAGATGCCTGCCATAACGCACGGCCGCCACGACCGTCACCAGCCGCGCCTGCGCCAGCTTTTGCGGAACCGGCAAGGCCGCCGCCAGGCCATGCGGCGAAGCGGCAATTCCCTTCTCGGCGAGGCGGCCGGCGATTCGCTCGGCGATGCGCCGCGATTGGCCGTCCCGCGTAGCGTAGTAAAGTTGCATGTTTCGACCGAAGCGACGGAGAGAGAAGGCATGGGGCGAACGGCGAGGAGAGACAACCATCGTCTCTGGAAAATCTGCGAACGAGGAAGCGCTCCATGCAGAACACGGACAGTCCCGGCCGCTCCGGCGCCGCCCTCGAGCGCGACAGCGCGCTGATCTGCGTCATCGCAAGCGGCCGGGAAACAGGCCGCAAATCGAAATGAAGAACGTTCCGAAAAGCATCCGTCAAACAACTCTCGGATCGTCGACAAGCCCCAACTCTCGATGTTCACGCGAACGCGAGCCTTGAAAACTCTCAGAGGACCTTAGCTTTCCCGTCGCGATCCGAGCCGCGTTCGGGACGATCGCGCGCAATGTGGCCTAGCGCGGCGGCTTATGCGAGATGTGATAGGACAAAATTCCGGTGAGAAAACTCCGGTTCTCTATGTCGACGAAACCGACTTCCCTGAGAAGCTCGCTCAACTCGCGCGGCGTGTAAAAGTGCCGTATGGCGCTGGCGAAGTAACCGACGCACTTCATGCTCTCGGGAGAACTTCCGAAAAGCTTGGCGGTGAACCATACGGAAAAGCGCAGATAGACGAGGTAGGGCTCCTCGACAATTCTCGAGGCCGGACGTAGCATGTCGTTGTGGCAGAAGATGCCGCCCGGTTTGAGAACCCTTTGAATCTCCTTGAACGATCTGATGATCTCGAGATGGCGCGAGGCAAACTGAAGCGTCACGGCATCGAACGTTTGGTCGGCAAACGGCAGTTCGTGCGCGTCGCAGACCTGCGCGTGGATCGTCAGATTACGCTCGCGCGCACGGCGCTGACCCTCGGCGGTCATGTGCGGACTGCCATCCACCGTGTGGATTTCGAGCGTCGGGTCCATCGCGAGAAGCCTCAGCGGAATATCATGCGTGCCCGAGCAGACGTCGAGCACTTTTGACCCGCGGGGCAGATGCCTGTGGACCGCATCGGCGAATTTATTGCTCCATCGCGAGCAGTTCCCGAGCGATGCGATCGCATTGCCTTTATCGTAGTAGCTTGGCACGTCACGAAAGACCTCGGGGATCAGCGTCCGCCATACGTCGCCGAAAAGACGTGCGCGAAGATCTTCCTTCTTCACGAAATTTTCTGAAATGCTCAACAGGCCTCTCCCCTCGAAATGTCCTGAAGCGAACATGCCGACCGGCGTTCCCCAGCTGGCGCGCATCTCCAAGCTAAATCTGCAACGGTTTGGCATTCAGCGCAATCGTCAACCCCAGTTGCAGATTTTCGACCGGCGCCGGCGTGGTTTTAGCCCGCCGGGCGCCATGAAATGCTGAAACTAAGCTCATCAAGACGCGCCTCACCCGAGGTTGCAACCAAATCGCGACGATCGGCCGTCTTGGACGGTCAATGCCGCGGGCGGCGGCCGCAGCTCCCCAATCCGCCGCAGGACATCGGCGAACAGACGGGAATGGCGACCCTCGCTCTCTGGCATGCGAAATAGCGGCTATGGCGGATGATCTTGCTCTGATCTCGATCAATTTTTCCTTCCGATAGGTGAGCGACCGACCCATGGGCGGCTTGTGCGTCGCCGGAATCCGCGAAAGCCTGCGGAACCGGGATTCGGTCGTCATCGGCGTCTCCTTCGCCGGCAGGGCGTCCGATGTCGGTCGCCACGATGCGCTGGCGCAGCGGCGTTGGGAAGCGGCGTTCGCGCGGGGGCGCCAGCCTCGTCCGGCCCCCGCTCGAAGGCCGGCGCCCGGCGCCCCATTCGACAAAGCGCTCGCGGGTCTGCTTGAGGACAGCGCGGCCGCGGCCGACTGGCGCCGCCGATGATAGACATAAGGCTAGTGCGGCATAAAGGCGCGCGCGGGGACTCGCCGCCTTCCGAATTCGGCGAAGGATCGCGCGGCGGCGCAGCGGGGTCAGCCGTTCCAAGAACCCCATTCGCCGCTGTCGGGCGCCGCATCGCCGACCTGCGACCGCCGCCCGTCGCGTCAACGGCATAGGGCGTTTGTTCGCCGTGCACTTGACGCAATGCGCACGACAGGCGCCGAATGGCGACTTCAAATTTGGCGTTGTTCGGCGCTCGGCGAGCATCGGCGCTCGCCCATACCCTGCGGCGCTGAGGAGCGATGTTTCGGCGACAGGTCAGCCTTGCCGAGAATGCCGGATTGAAGCAAGATAAAGGCGAGATTGGCGGCTCTCTGCCGGCTCACGAGCCTAGGCATGGCCGCGTTCAGCGCGACACACGGCAACTAATCGGACGGGTCAACGGGGAAACCGGCGATGAAGCTTAGTTTGTTGATGAGTGTGGGCATCCTGGCCTTGTTTGGGGCCTGCGGCCTCGCCTCTGCGGCAGGCGACATTCAGGCAGGCAAGGCGAAGACGGCCGGCTGTGCGGGGTGTCATGGGGTGAATGGCGAAGGCGTTGGTCCGTTTCCTCCGCTGGCGGGCTGGAGCGAGGCTCAGATCGTCCAGGCGCTCCAGGAATTGAAGTCCGGCAAGCTCATCGATCCCGTCATGAATCCGATGGCGAATATGCTCAGCGATCAGGATATGTCGGATATCGGCGCATATTACGCGTCCCTCAACAAATGACGGCTGTCGAGCGGCGTTCGATCAGATCTCGGGCCGCCCCATGTGCGCATCCTCGAGGCGGCGGCCGATAGGCGAGTGAACGCGACTGCGATCTCGCAATTTCCGAGATTTGGCCTGTTGCGGCGTCTCGAACGCCGATTCGCGGCGTCGAGCCATCGAAGACTTGCCCTGGATCAATGCTTCCGATCGCATAGCCTGATCTACAACGCCGCGTAATGAAGTGGCTGCTGTGGCGGTCGGAGGAGAAGGGGAAGACTTATGAGGGACGCAGATGCTTCAAGCCGTTCAACTGCGACGCGGAAGACGATGGTCGCGGTGCTGTCCACGCTAGGCTTGGGAATAGTCGTTGCGAGCGCCGGTCTCGTCGTGGCGCCCAAGCATGCCGCCGCGACGGCCGCCTATGCCGCGAAGGAAGCCAAGCCTTGTGGATATTGCCATGTCAACCCCGCGGGCGGCGGCCCGGAGACTGACAAAGGCAAGGAATACAAGGCGAATGGACATAAGTTCAAACCTTGATCGGATTATGAATCCGCTTTTTTCAGCCTTTGAGTCTGTTGGCTGAATTGCCCCCTGGGCTGGACCGCGCAGGCTCGCTGCGAGCCGTGCGCGGTCGGCGCGTTATCTTTCGAGCGTTTCGCAAAACTCCGTCGGCGCGCCTGATCGGCGTCTTTGAAGCCGCCCAGCAGGGCGCGCGGGACCTTTGGGCTTCTCGCGCAAGCGATGAATTGCAGACGGCGATCGTCGCACGCAAGCCCGAGACTGGCGAACGCTAGGCATAATCCTGAATTTCCACGCGCTCTGGCGGCCTGATCTGTTTGGATGAACCGGACTGTGCCGCGAGGATGTCGGCCGAGCGTTGCATGGCGTCGTCGAAGCATCGACGACTTGTTCTGGATCAATGCTCCGAATCGTGCTGGATGAATGCTGTAACTCGCGCACCGTGATATATAACGTGGCGTAACGAGACGGCCGTTATGGCGCTCGGAAGAGAAAGGGAAGACCAATGAGGGACGCAGTTGTTTCAGGGAGTTCAACCGCGACGCGGAAGACGATCGTCGCTGTGCTGGCTACGCTAGGCTTGGGGATGCTCGTCGCCAGCGCCGGCCTCGTCGTGGCGCCCAAACATGCCGCGGCCTTGCCGGCCTATGCCGCGAAGGAAGGCAAGCCCTGCGGATATTGTCACGTAAATCCGGCCGGCGGCGGGGCGCGGAACGACAAGGGTAAGGCCTATGAAGCGAATGGCCATAAGTTCTAGGCCTGACCCGCTTATGAGCGCGTTTCTTTCAGCCTTTGCGTTTGCTGGCTGACTTGCGTCCCAGGCTGGGCCGCGCACGGCTCGCAGCGAGCCCGCGCGGTCCAGTTATTATATTTTATCGATTACGGCTGATTGCGGCCCGCTAACGACGCCGATCGGGCGGCGGCGGGCGTTTCGGAAGAAGCGATTTCGACGAATTCGACTTCTTCAGATCGTTCAGCCGCGCCTTCGGCCCCCCGCGTTCCCCCGATGCGGGCCCCGGCGCCAGCCTGAACCGCCGGCCTTCGTCGCGCCGGACGCAATCTCCTCGGGAGCGGTTTTCGCCCGGTTCACCCGCGCCGCCATTTTAACGCGAGCAGACGCGACGCGCCTCGTCAGCGTCATCCATCCCTGCGTCTCCTGCGCGCGCTCAACCTCTGGCCGAAGTCGGCCGGCCTACCGGAAGGGTTCGGCCCGCGCCAACAGCTCCTCGAGCCCCGGCTCGTCAGGATTGCGCGGCTTGCCGGGATGAATGATCGAGACCTGGCAACTTTCGGCGGCCTCGACGAGTTGCCGGTAGGTCCCGGCGTCCGGGTTCACGATCGACGCCTGCTTATTGGCGTCGTAACCGAACATCTTGTCGTTGATCTGGGTGCACTCGTTGCAGGAGGTGCATCGGGACGTCTCGATGTAGGGATCGTCAGACGGCTTCTCGGCCGTCGCTTCGATTGGCGCGGGCGCCATCGCCGGCGCGGCCACGATCGCGGCCGGCGTCTCGGCTGGGGCGCCAGGCAGGGGTTGGCGCAACTCGGTCTCGCGACGCAGCTCCTCCGCCCAGATCTTGCGCTCCCGCTCGAGCAGTCTCGCCGCATGCGAATTGTGAATGCCGCCGAGCTCCTGAAGGCTGCGCCACATCTCGATGCAGCGGCGCGCCTCCCTGATCATCTTGTCGTCGACGATCAGCTTCTGCAGCCGGTTTTCCCGGTCGACCATCAACAGGCACGGCGCCGTCGTGAACGCGCCATCCCGCTCGGACGTCGCGAACTGGGAAACCGGCACCATTTTCTCGTCCCATTTCGCGCGCGGAACCTTGGCGAAATGCCTGGCGAAGCGGCGATCGCAGGCCGCGAAATCGACAAGCGTGAAGGCGATGTCTTCGCATTGGCGTTGATGCGCCTCATCCTCGTATGCGAGGGTTTGCACGGGCCAGTCGCGATCCGGCTGCGGATTGCCCTCAAGCGAGAACCGCGACGCCCAGTCCGGCCCGGCCGCGGGATCGTAGGCCAGCGCCGGAAACGCCCGCGCGTCCATCGCCGCTGCGGCCGTCAGATAGGGCGGAAGCCCCGCAGCGTTTCCGGGGCGCCCGAAAAAACGCTGAACAGCGCCGGTCCCGCATAGGCCATTGCGGCAAAAATCCGATCCCGGAACTGGAACAGGTTGGAGCTCGTCGACTGCAGGACGTAAAACGTCCCGAGGCCGATCGCCGTGCTAACGAGTTGCTTGCCGCGCGAGCCGAACACGAGCAGGCCGTCGCCGAGCGGCGATGGCTCCAGGAGATCGTCGGTCTGAACCAGAACCTTGGCCGGCAGCCCCGCGGCGAGGGCGCGCAAGATCAAATCATTGTCGGCCGCCTCCATGGCTGCGGCGCGCACCGAGATCAGATAATCCGGGAACCGGGCCATATCGCCCGGGTCGAGGCCATTGCCGCCGAAATCCTCGAAAAAGCCGTCGTGCCTCGATTCGTTGTAAGAGCCCTCGATCTCGAGCTTGGCGATCGCGATCGCTTTGGCGAGCTCGATCATTTTCGGCATCCGCTCGCGATAGGCCGCGACGGCATCGGCGCAATTGTCGAAGAGGAAGCCGTACGGCTCGGCGACGCCGATCCGCTTGTCGCTGTCGCCGAGCGGCGGATAGAATCGTTGCGACTGGAGCGTCGAGAGCAGCCCACGAATCCGCCGACGCCTGGTTTCGGGCAGCGAGGCTTTCGCCGACGTCTCGGCGAGCATCCGCGACATGACCGCGAAGTCGAAGGTCTGTCGATGTCCGGCGCCGACGGAGGCCTCGAGCCTTTGCGCGCTCAGGCCTTCTTCCGAGCGGGCGAAATCGGCCCGCAGGATGTCGGAGAGCTTCGCGATGAGCGTGTTGACCTCGTTCTGGAAAGCACGGCCCCTGCCGTCGTGCGCTGTCTTCCAGACGTGACGAACGAGGCGGAACGGCATGGCCTTGTCGCAATCGACGATTTCGCCGTCGGCCTTGAGGGCGGCGCGAATGCGCTTCGCGCTGTCGCCGAGCAGCTCGTCGTTCTGCGCCGCCAGCCGGCTTGCGGCGATATCGAGGAGATCCGACAACGATTGCGAAGCGCCCTCCATGACCAGCGTGCGAATCTCCCGTTCGAGCCGCAGGGCATGCCGCCTCAACCGCTCGCCGTCGGCGCCTCCGGCGATCTCCTTCAGGACGTCGTCGATCAGCCCGCTGAGCGATCGCACCGACGCCTGGCCCTCGGCGTTGGGCATCAGCGCCAGCGGAAAATCGTAGCGAAGCGCGCTGAGATCGCGATATTCGGCTAGGAGCGCTGGACGCAGGTCGATCTCGTCAGCGACGTCCGGCTCGTCGCCCGGCCTCTTGCCGATCACATGAAAGGCGATATGCGCTTGAAGTTCCGCTCGCATGCTCGATCGTCCTGGGTTAGCTTGCCGCCGCTCCGTCCCTTGGCCGTTCACGCCTCAAGCCGCCGGTCGCGGCCTTTCGCTTGGCTCCTGCGGCCAGACCGTGAATTTGTCGAACTCGGCTTCGAGGCCCGCCTTGATCATCGTCGTCGAGCGCATCTGCCCGGCGTTGCGCAGATCCTCGTAGCAGGGGACCTCCGTGTTCCGATAAAGAATGCCCACCGGAATCGGATCGAGGACCGAGGCGATCTCGCGCGCCCGGTTGAGGTTCGCCGGGTCGTGCTGCTCCTGATTCTTATAGACCTTGGCGACGCCGGGGCTGATCTTGAGGCCGCGTTCGTGGCCCAGAAGCAGGACTCTCTGAGGGTCGTGCAGAAAGGGATCGAATAGTTTTGGCAGCCACTCAGGGCAGCGCTGGATGATGCGAACGAATGAGAAGCCCTTGTGGTGGTAGGCCGCCGAAAGAATGTCGTAAAGCACCTCGGGAATCCAATCGACCGCTTGGGCGACGAAGGAAACGTTCTGCACGCCCAGCGTCACCGTCAGCGGCTGCAGCGCCTCGAGATACGAGCCGCGCGGCGTGGTGTTGCTCTTCAGGCCTCGGGGCGACGTCGGCGAGGCCTGCATCTTGGTGAGGCCGTAAATCTGATTGTCGTGCAGCATCACCGTCATGTTCATGTTGTAGCGGATCGCGTGGATCCAATGGGCGGCGCCGATGCTGCAGCAGTCGCCGTCCCCCGTGTTGACGAACACGTTGAGATCCGGCCGCGCCATCTTGACGCCTTCGGCGATCGGAAGCGCTCGGCCGTGAATGCTGTGGAACCCGTAGGTCTTCATGTAGTGGGGGAACCGGCTCGAGCAGCCGATGCCCGAGATGAACACCGTCTTTTCCGGCCGGAGATCCTCGTCGCGGCAAAGACGCTGGACCGCCGCCAAAATGGCGTTGTCGCCGCATCCGGTGCACCAGCGCGGCACGCCGCCCTGGTAGTCCTCGAGGTCGTGGTGCTCCTCGTACATGCGGAGCAGGCATTCCGTGGCGGCGATTGTCATGTTCCTGCCCCTTGACCTTGTTGCAGCTTTTGCAAGAGCGCCCGGCGGATCGTGCCGGGCTTGATCGGCTGGCCGCGCACCTCGCTCCAGCAGTCGACGTCGACGAGATAGCGCGAGCGCAGCAGCATCGCCACGGCCGAGTAGCGGCGGTTCGTCTCGTCGATGATCTTGTCGTCCGGGTTGTCCGACCAATTGCCCTCGATCGTCATGACCTTCCCGAACCGCTGCATGATCTCCTTGATCCCCGGCGCCATCGGCTGCAGGAAGGTGAGATGCAGCGACGAGACCTTGCGGCCTTCCGCTTGCAGGCTTTCCACCGCCTCCTCGATCGCGCCCTTGGTGCTGCCCCAGCCGATCACCAGCAAGTCGCCGCTCTCCTCGCCGAACACCTTCGGCGTCTTGAGCGCCTTCTGCAGCGCGGCCAGCTTCAGGCTGCGGGCGCGGATGCCCTGCTGATTGATGTCGGGCTCGTAGGCGACATGGCTCGCGACGTCGTGCGCGAGCCCGGTCAGGGTATGCATGCCGCCGGGCTGGCCCGGGATGAAGCGGCGGGCCAGACCGGTGTCGGCGTTCCAGTCGTAGGGCTTGAATCCTGCGGGCGCCTCGCTCTGGTCGAACGGCGGCGCCACCCAGGCGTCGGTGAATTGCGGCCGCGGGAACGGCTGCTGCGAGCTGGCGAGGCTGGCGTCGGAGAGGATCACCACCACCATGTTGAATGTCTCGGCGATCTTGCGCGCTGTGATGACGGAATAGAAGCAGTCCTCGATCGTGCTCGGCGCCATGACGACCTTGGGCGCATCGCCGTGGCTGCCGAACATCGCGGCGAGAAGGTCGCCCTGCTCGACCTTGGTCGGCTGGCCGGTGCTCGGGCCGCCTCGCTGGACATTGATGATGACCATCGGGATTTCGCACATGACCGCCAGCCCGATCGCCTCTTGCTTCAGCGAATATCCGGGCCCGGAAGTGACGGTGACCGTGCATTTGCCGGCGTACGAAGCCCCGATCGCGAACGCGCAGGCGGCGATCTCGTCCTCCGCCTGATGAACCACGCCTCCCACCCTCTCGAACACGTCGCTGAGATAATGCGACACCGATGTGGCCGGCGTAATCGGATACATGGCGCAGACGTCCATCCCCGACGCCAGAACGCCGAGCGCCAGCGCGGTGTTTCCGTTGATGACGACCTGAGGTTCGGTGGCGCGATCGGCGGGAATCCGGAACGCGAAGTCGAGGTTCTCTCCGGCCCAACCGTAGCCGGCTTCGAGCAGGCTCACATTCGATTTGACGACCTTCGCGTCCTTCTTGCCGAAAGCGAGCGCGATTTGCTCGCGCCCGAGCTGCAGATCGAGACTATAGAGCTTGCAGAGCACGCCGAGCGCGAACATGTTCTTGCCGCGCCGCGCGTCGGCGACGATCTTCAGGCACTCGCGCTCCATCGGGATTTCATAGACCCGGTAGCCTGCCGTCACGAGCCGGTCATAGGTCTCGACGTAGGCCGCCGCGATCTTGGCGTCGCGATCCTCCCTCCACATGTTCTCGAGGAGGACGATGCAATCAGATTTGAGCGCGCCTTCTCGCACCCGTCCGAGAAGCACCTGCTCGTTGAAGGCGACGACGAGGTCGGCTTCATTGCCCGCGTTGGTGACGCGCCGCGATCCCAGGCGGATACGGTTGCCGCTGCCGCCCGCGACGCTGCGCGCCGGTGGCCGGATCTCCGCCGGGATGATCTCCTCGGTCCACACCCCGTTCCCCATCTTGGCGGCGATGGCGCCGAGAGACTGGCCGCATTTCTGCGCGCCCTCGCCCAAATCGCTGATGATCTCGACGACGTGCTGCGTCAAAGTGACGACCGGCTTCTCGCCGGACGCCGAACCGACCTTCCGGGCCGTCTCGACCCCGGGTTTCAACATTGCGTTCGCGTTCATGGGCTCGTCCGTCTGAAGTTTCTGGATTGCCGTTGCGGGATATTGCAGCCCCGCAGCCTAGGCGACGCGGATACGCGCAAAGTTCCGCTCCCTGAGATCGATCCCGAAGAATCGGGCGGCGGCGGGCGTCGCTTCGCCGGAGGGTCCGACGTCGTGATCGCGGATCCGCAGATATTTCTTTATGCTGCGCGCGGCCCGGCGGCCGGCGCCCATCGCCTCGATCACGGTCGCGGCGCCTGTGACGATATCGCCGCCGGCATAGACGCCGGCCATCGAGGTCGCGAGATCGGCGTCGACCTCGATGTAGCCGCGCTTGTTGAGCTTGAGCTTCGAAGTTTGGCCGATGATCGGGTTGGCGTTCGTTCCGATCGCGAACACCACCTCGTCGGTCTCGAACTCGAATTCGCTGTCCGGCACCGGCGTCGGGCGACGCCGTCCCGATTCGTCCGGCTCGCCGAGTTCCATGCGAATGCAGCGCATGGCGCGGACATTGCCCTTGCCGTCGTCGAGGATTTCGACGGGATTGGTGAGCCAATGGAATTCGATGCCCTCTTCCTTGGCGTGATGGACCTCCTCGGCCCGCGCCGGACACTCGGCCTCGGTGCGGCGGTAGATGCAGTCGACCTTTTGGGCGCCGAGCCGCAGGCATACCCGCATCGCGTCCATGGCGGTGTTGCCTGCGCCGACCACCGAGACCTTCCTGCCGAGCGGGACCGGGGTGTCGTGATTGGGGAAATCCCTCGCCAGCATCAAGTTGCAGCGTGTCAAGAGCTCGTTCGCCGACAATACGCCGTTGAGCGAATCGCCGGGGATCCCGAGCATCGAGGGATAGCCGGCGCCGGTGCCGATGAAGACCGCGTCGTAGCCGAGCTCATCGATCATCTGCTCGATGGTGAACAGGCGCCCGACCAGCGTGTTGCACTCGAACTTGACGCCGAGTTTGCGCAAATTCTCGATCTCGGCGTCGACCACCGTGTTGGGAAGGCGGAAATCCGGGATGCCGTATTTCAGCACGCCGCCCGGCTCATGGAAGGCTTCGTAGACCGTGACGTCGCACCCGGCCTTGGCCATGTCGGCCGCGCAGGCCATGCTGGAGGGCCCGGAGCCGACGACGCCGATCCGGAAGCCGTTCGGTTCGGTGTAGGGAACGTTGGCCCAGCCCTGCGAGATCGCGAGGTCTCCGACCCAGCGCTCGAGCCGGCCGATCGCGACCGGCTCCAGCAAGTCGCCGACCACGCAGACCCCTTCGCACTGGGTCTCCTGCGGACAGACCCGGCCGCAGACCGCCGCCAGCAAATTGCTCCTGGAGATGACGTCATAGGCGCCGCGAAAATTCTTGGCGCTGATCTCCTCGATGAAATGCGGGATGTCGATATTGACCGGACAGCCGCCGACGCACGTCGGATCCGGGCAGATTAGGCAACGATCCGCCTCCCGAAGCGCCTCCTGCTGCGTGTAGCCGCAATTCACCTCGGCGAAATTCTTGGCCCGCTGGGCCGGATCCTGCTCGCGCACCGGCGTGCGCTGCTGCGGGATGGTGCGTATCGTCTTCTTCTTGGCCATGCCGTTTCGACTGCTCCAGGGAAATTGGGAGGACCGCGCCGATCCCAATTCAGCTCCGCGCGATCGCGGCCGCGGCCGGCTCGCCTGCGCCGGCCCCGGCGACCGGGCTGCGCATGCGGCAGGTCTGCGACCAGCGCTCCATGGCGGCCTTCTCCTCTTCGGCGTAACGCCGCAACCGCTTCGTCAGGTCGTCGAAATCGACCTTGTGCCCGTCGAAATCGGGGCCGTCGACGCAGGCGAATTTCACCTCGCCGCCCACCTTGACCCGGCAGCCGCCGCACATCCCGGTGCCGTCGACCATGATCGGATTGAGACTGACGAGCGTCCTGATTGCGCTCGGGCGGGTCGTCTCGACGCACGCCTTCATCATGACGGGCGGGCCGATCGCGATCACCTCGTCGATGTCGCGATGCTTGTCCATGGCGAGCTTGACGCCGTCGCTGACGAAGCCCTTGACGCCGGCGGAGCCGTCGTCCGTGCACAGGATCACCTCGTCGCAGCACGCCGCGAATTTGTCCTGCCAGAACATCAGGGTCTTGGTGCGGAAACCGAGGACGCCGATGACATAGGCGCCGCTCTGCTTGAAGCCGCGGGCCTGGGGATAGATCGGAGCGACCCCGAGCCCGCCGCCGACGCACACCACCTTCTTCTTCCCGCTCAGCGCGCTCGGCAGACCCATCGGCCCGACCAAGCCGTAGAGCGACGTTCCCGCCTTGCAAGTCTGCTGCATTTCCTTGGTCGTTTTTCCGACCGCCTGCACGACCAGCGTGACCGTCCCGCGCTCGCGGTCGAAATCCGCGATCGTCAGCGGGATGCGCTCGCCGGCCTCGTGCGACATGACGATGACGAACTGGCCGGGCTTGGCGGCCCTCGCCATCATCGGGTGTCGGATGACCAGGGAGTAGGTGACGTCGGAGAAGTCCTCGCGGGCCAGGATCCGGAAACCTGCCCCCTGATTCGTTTCGACCATTGATTTTGCCCGCCTGGGATCCGTTGTTTCGATTGCTTTTTTGAAAAAATACCCCCTCCGCCGATTCCAATTTTTGATCTGCCACAAAATCGCGACGCGGCGTGATGCGCCTCGAGGCGGGGGAAATATCGGCAGGGCGTCGACCGGCTCCGACCGGCGAAGGCGGCGCCGCCTTGCGGGTCGAGCGCCGCGGCGCCCCGCTCTTTGAACCCGCGTTCGCCGGATAACCCATTGATTTGTCTCATCAGGCCGCATTTCATGGGTAAGAACAAATTTTTTGCGCCGATTTAAACGCGGCCACCGCGGCAAAGCCGGCGGGCGAGCCGACCGATGGCGTTCTCACGCTCGGTTTCGACTGGCGGCCGACGCTCCCCGTCAAACGACGTGCGACGATCCCATGAGCACTTCGTCTATAGGGCGCGAAGCTCGAGGCAGGCGCGCCGCGTCGCCGCCAAGGTCGAATGGCGCCTGGGCGAACGTTGCCCGCGTCTCGGCTTGGAGAGGGCCGAGGTCGCCATTGCAAGCAATCCGTTCGCCGACCTCATGCGAATGTTGCGCGAATTGCGGCCGCCGTCCCTCGCGCCGACAGCCCAAGGCTTTGCCTCGCCGCGCGTTCCATTAAGACGGCAGCGGACTCGCGCCGCAACGACGGGCAAAACGGCGTCTTCGGCGCTGCGCGCTCGCGCGGCCTTTTCCGACGCTTCTCGCGAATGTCTCGGCGGCGGTCCAGGCTTGCCAGGAATACGCGGCTGTTGCACATTGGCGGCGGAATCGACGGCCGTCTCGGGAACGTCGGTCTCCTGTTTCCTCGCCGCTTAGAACAAGTGCCGAATGTTGTCTGAATGGAGGCTCTTATGAAGGTTGCATTCACTCTGGCGCTGGGGGTGGCGACAACGTTGTCGGCGATGGTTCTCATCGGCGCGCAAAGCGAATCGCTGGTATGCCAGGCTCAAGCTGCGCAGCCAAAGGCGCCGCGAGTGAGCTTCGCCGAAGATGTCCTCCCGCTTCTGAAATTTAAATGCTCGAGCTGCCACCAGGCGGGCGGAGAAGGATACGAAAAAAGCGGATTGGATCTGACCTCGTATCAGGGCGTGATGAAGGGCACCAAATTTGGCCCGATGGTCATTCCAGGCGATCCGGAATCGAGCAACCTGATGAGGTTGCTCGATTGGCGCGCCTCCGCAGAACTTCGTATGCCGCATGGAAAGAAACAACTGTCGATCTGCGATCGGGACCTGATCCGCACCTGGATTTTTGACGGCGCGAAGGACAACTGAGCCTTGCCGCGGCGCAAGGTCGCGCTTCTCGACCCTCGCAGTGTATTTCGCGCGGGGTGATCGGGTGTGGCGGCCTGGGCGCCGCGCGCTGATGCAAAGGCGTCGCGAAATCCTTCGAAGCAGCGGCAAGGGCGCGACATGCCGAGCCTATGACGGTTCGTTGCGAGCTTTCGCTCGACATCGCAATTGCCGCTTCCGTTTGATGTGAGCTTTTCGAGCGACGCCTTTTTCTGGGCCGACCCGCGGACCAACCGCAGGCCGGCCTTATGGCTGAGGGACTGCGCGCTGCAACCGGAATGACGACGCTCGCCGCGGCGGGCGAGAGGGCGCGGCCGGAGGCGGGGAGCGGTAGGAGCATTTGCCTATTTCCCAGCGGCGGAAACATGCTTTAAGAACGGCCGCGCGCCGTCCGGCGCGACGCCGGCGCCGGTCGAAGCTAAGCGTCCGGCCCCGTCTGGTTGGCGCGCCGCGGCGCTGAAAGGGCGCATTGATGCTGTGGTTCGTTCTCGCCGGGATGACAGGCCTCTCCGTGTTGTGCGCGCTGTGGCCGCTGGCGTTTCGTCGCAAGAACAATTCCGGCGCCTCGAGCGAAGCGGCTTTCTACAAGGCCCAGCTCGGCGAGATCGATCGCGACGTCGAGCGCGGGCAATTGCCGGCCGGGGAAGCGGCCGGGGCGCGCGCCGAGGCGGCGCGGCGGCTGATCGCGGCGAGCGCGGCGGCGCCGGAAAGAAGCGCGGCGGGCGAAGGCGTGATGGCGCGACGCATCGCCGCGGCGCTGATCCTGATCGTCGTTCCCTTGGTGGCGCTGGGCCTTTACGCCGATCTGGGGCGCCCGGACGTCGCCGACGCGCCGCTCGCCGGGCGCATGGCGGACGTCAAGGCGGCCGACGGCGTGGAGGCGGCGATCGCGCAAATCGAAGCGCATTTGACCGCCTCGCCCGACGACGCCAAGGGCTGGGCGGCGATCGCGCCGGTCTACATGCATCTCGGACGCTTCGACGACGCGGCGCGCGCCTTTGGCGAGATCCTGCGGGTCGAGGGCGAAAGCGCGACGCAGCGCGCCGCTTACGGCGAAGCGCTGGTCGGGGCGGCGGGCGGGGTGGTCACCGCGGACGCGCGCGCGTCCTTCGACAAGGCGCTCGCCGAGGAGCCGGGCCTGCCCGCGGCGCGCTTCTATCTCGGGCTCGCCGCCGAGCAGGACGGCGACAAGGCGAAGGCGATGGCGATTTACCAGGCGCTGTTGAGCGAGACGCCGGCCGGGGCGCCGTGGATCGAGGCGCTGCAGGCGCGGCTGGCGGCGGTCAAGGGCGAAGGCGCGAGCGCCGCGGCGGCGAGCCAGGCGGCGGCCGCCCCATCCGCTTCGAACGCGTCGGCCGCGGCGGGGTCGGACGACGCGCAGCAGGCGCAGATCCGCGGCATGGTGGAGCGGCTGGCGACGCGCCTGGCGCAGAGCGGGGGCAGCGCGGACGAATGGGGGCGCCTCATTCGCTCCTATGCGGTGCTGCGCGAAGCGGACAAGGCGCGCGAGGCGCTTGCCGCGGCGCGCAAGGCGCTGGCGGGCGACGCCGGGGCGGGGGCCGGCCTCGACGCGCTGGCGCGGCAGCTGGGAATCGAGGGCGGCGACGCTTCATCGGCGTCGGCGAGCGAGGCGAACGCGGCCCCGCCCGCGCCGGCGAGCGAGGCGAACGCCGCCGCGCCGGCGGCTTCGAGCCAAGCGTCGGCCGGGTCGGACGACGCGCAGCAGGCGATGATCCGCGGCATGGTCGAGCGGCTGGCGACGCGCCTGGCGCAGAGCGGGGGCGACGCGAGCCAATGGGGCCGCCTTATTCGCGCCTATTCCGTGATGCACGAAGCGGACAAGGCGCGCGAGGCGCTCGCCGCGGCGCGCAAGGCGCTGGCGGGCGATGCGGGGGCGGGGGCCGGCCTCGACGCGCTGGCGCGCGAACTGGGCATTGGAGGCTGATCGGTGACGCGCAAAGGCCGCAGGCTCGTACTCATCGCCGTCGCGCTCGGCGTCGTCGCCGGCGCCGCCGCCTTGGCGCTCTATGCGCTCAGCGACAACATCGTGTTCTTCTACAGCCCGAGCGAGGTTCTGCACAAGAACGTTCAGGCCGGCGCGCGGATGCGGGTGGGCGGCCTCGTCGCGCCCGGTTCGGTGGTCAAGGCGGCGGGCGAGCGGCTGGATTTTTCCATCACCGACGGCGCCGCCCAAGTCAAAGTCTCCTATCAAGGGCTGCCGCCCGACTTGTTTCGCGAGGGCCAGGGCGTCGTCGCCGAGGGGGTGCTGGAGGCGGCGGGGCGCCTGCGCGCCGAAACGATCCTGGCCAAGCACGACGAACGCTACATGCCGCGCGAAGTCGTGGACGCGCTGAAGAAGCAAGGCCGCTGGCAAGAGGGGGCGCCACGCCATGATCGTGGAAATCGGACATTTCGCGCTGATCCTGGCGCTCGCCCTGGCGCTGGTCCAGTCGGTCGCGCCGCTGATCGGCGCCTGGCGCGCCGATCGCGCGCTGATGGGCGTCGCCTCGAGCGCGGCGATCGGGCAATTCGCGCTCGCCGTCGTCGCCTTCGGCGCGCTGGCCTGGGCGCATTGGGCCTCCGATTTCTCGGTGCTCAACGTCGCCGAGAATTCGCACAGCGCCGTGCCGGCGATCTACAAGCTTTCCGGCATCTGGGGCAACCACGAAGGCTCGATGCTGCTGTGGGTGCTCATCCTGGCGACCTTCGGCGCGCTGGTGGCGGCGTTCGGCCGGGCGCTGCCGGCGAGCCTGCGCGCCAACGCGCTCGCCGTCCAGGGCCTGATCGGCGTGGCCTTTCTCCTGTTCATCCTGTTGACGTCCAATCCGTTCGAGCGCCTGTCGCCGGCGCCGTTCGAGGGGCGCGATCTCAATCCGATCCTGCAGGATCCGGGCCTGGCGATCCATCCGCCGCTGCTCTATCTCGGCTATGTCGGCTTCTCCATCGTCTTTTCCTTCGCCGCCGCGGCCTTGATCGAGGGACGCATCGACGCGGCCTGGGCGCGCTTCGTGCGCCCCTTCGCGCTGGTGGCCTGGTGCTTCCTGACGCTCGGCGTGGCGATGGGGTCCTATTGGGCCTATTACACGCTCGGCTGGGGCGGCTTCTGGTTCTGGGACCCGGTGGAGAACGCTTCGCTGATGCCCTGGCTGGCGGGGACCGCCTTCGTCCATTCGGTGGCGGTGATGGAAAAGCGCGACGCGCTGAAAGTGTGGACGATCTTTCTGGCCATTCTCGCCTTTTCGTTTTCGCTGCTCGGCACGTTCCTGGTGCGCTCGGGCGTGCTGACCTCGGTGCACGCCTTCGCCAGCGACCCCCGGCGCGGCGTGTTCATCCTCATCATTCTCGCCCTCTTCATCGCCGGCTCGCTGAGCCTTTTCGCCTGGCGCGCGCCGCTGCTCAAGCAGGGCGGGCTGTTCGCGCCGATTTCGCGCGAGGGCGCGCTGGTGCTCAACAATCTGCTGCTGACCACCGCCTGCGCGACGGTGTTCTTCGGCACGCTCTATCCGCTCGCTCTGGAAGAGTTCACCGGCGAGAAGATCACCGTCGGCGCGCCGTTCTTCAACATGACCGCCGGGCTGCTCTTGCTGGCGCTGTGCTTCCTGACGCCGTTCGGCTTCTCGCTCGCCTGGAAGCGCGGCGATCTCTTCGGCGTCGCCCAGCGCCTGAGCGTGGCGCTCGTCGGCGGCGCCGTCGCCTTCGTCGCGCTGATCGCTTACGTGCATGGCGGGCCGGTGCTGGCGCCGATCGCGGCGGGGCTGGCGATTTTCGTCGTGCTCGGCTCGCTCGCCGAAATCGTCGCGCGCGCGTGGCGGCGCGGCGTCCCGCTCTCGACCGCCCTCTCCCGCGCGCGCGGCCTGCCGCTGTCGTTCTGGGGCGGCGCGCTCGCCCATATCGGCGCCGGGCTCGCCCTGCTCGGCCTGGCCGCGACGGGCTTCGGCGCCGAGACCATCGCGACGATGCGCGTCGGCGCGCCGCAGACGGTCGGTCCCTATGAGATCGTCGTCGACTCGGTCGGCGAGCGCGACGGCGCCAATTATCGCGAAACGGTGGCGGCGATGACGATCCGCTCGGGCGGCGCCGTCGTCGCCTCGATCGAGCCGGCGCGCCGGCAATTCGCCACGCGCCAGATGGCGACGACGCAAGCGGGCATCGCCACGCTCCATTTCGGCCAGATCTACGTCTCCATCGGCGATCCCGACGCCGGCGGCGGCGTGCCCGCGCGCCTCTATTGGAAGCCGCTGGTGACGCTGATCTGGCTCGGCGCCTGCCTGATGGCGCTGGGCGGCGCGTTCTCGCTCACCGACCGGCGCCTGCGCTTCGGCGCGCCGGCGCGCGCCAAATCCAGCGCCGCGGCGGCGCCGGCGGCGGCGCGCTGACGATGAAAGCCCTTCGCGCCGCCCTCCTCTTCGCTCTCGTCCTTTGCGCCGCCGCCGCCCATGCGGTGCAGCCGGACGAAGTGATGAAGGACCCCGCCCTCGAGGCGCGCGCCCGCGCGCTGTCCTCCGAACTGCGCTGCATGGTCTGCCAGAACCAGTCGATCGACGATTCCGACGCGTCGCTGGCGCGCGACATCCGCCTGCTGATCCGCGCGCGCATCGCCAAGGGCGAAAGCAACGAAGCCGTGCGCGACTTCCTCGTTTCGCGATACGGCGACTTCATCCTCCTGCAGCCGCGCCTCAAGCCGCACACGCTGCTGCTCTGGCTCAGCGCGCCGCTCACCCTCGCCCTCGGCGCCCTCGCCATCGCCTTCGCCGCCCGCCGCCCCCCGCCGCCGACCCCGGCGCTGAGCCCGCAGGAGGAACAGCGCTTGGCCGAACTCGACCCCGACCGCAAGCGCGCCTAAACGCGGACCGACGTCCGCCCCTTGCCCGACGCCCCGCGGGGCGCCAAAACGAAGCGCCTGTCTCGGAGCCTGTCCCATGCTGCACGTCGTTCCCGCCTTCTCGCGCATCGGCGAGGAAAACGCCTTCGCCGTTCTCGCCAAGGCGGCGGAGCTGCAGCGCCAGGGGCGCGACATCATCAACCTCGGCATCGGCCAGCCCGATTTCAAAACCCCGCCGCATATCGTCGAGGCGGCGGTCAAGGCGCTTCGCGACGGCGAGCACGGCTACACCGCGGCGACGGGAATCCTTCCCCTGCGCGAGGCGGTCGCCGCCGATCTTCACCGGCGCTTCTCCGTCGAGGTGTCCCCGGAGTCGGTTTTGATCGTGCCGGGCGGCAAGGTCACCATGCATATGGCGATCCTGATGTTCGGCGAACCGGGCGCCGACATCCTTTATCCCGACCCCGGCTTTCCCATCTATCGCTCGATGATCGAATTCACCGGCGCGCGGCCCGTGCCTGTCCCGATGCGCGAGGAGAACGGCTTCGCCTTCTCGGCCGAGGAGACGCTCGCGCTGATGACGCCGCAAACGCGCCTCGTCATCCTCAACTCGCCCGCCAATCCGACCGGCGGCGTGACGCCGCGCGAGGAGATCGACAAGCTGGTGGCGGGCCTGGCGCGCTGGCCCGACGTCGCGATCCTGTCCGACGAGATCTACGGCCAGATGACCTACGACAACCATCGCCACCAGACCTTGCTCGCCTATCCCGAAATCCGCGATCGCCTGATCCTGCTCGACGGCTGGTCGAAGACCTATGCGATGACCGGCTGGCGGCTCGGCTATTCCGTCTGGCCGAAGGCGCTCTACGAAAACGCGCGCAAGCTCGCGGTCAATTCCTATTCCTGCGTCAATTCGGCGGCCCAGTACGCTGGGCTCGCAGCCTTGACCGGGCCGCAGGACGCGGTTCACGCGATGGTCGCCGAGTTCGACGCCCGCCGCGCCGTCGTGGTCGAAGGGCTCAACCGCTTGCCCGGCGTGCGCTCGGCGACGCCGAAGGGCGCGTTTTACGCGTTTCCGAACATCGCCGCCACCGGCTGGAAGGCCAAGCCGCTCGCTGCGGCGCTGCTCGAGGAGGCGGGCGTGGCGACGATCGGCGGCCCGGACTTCGGCGTCTACGGCGAGGGTTACATCCGCCTCTCCTACGCCAATTCGCGCGAAAACATTCGCCGCGCGCTGGAGCGCATCGCCGATTTTCTGCAAAACCGCGCGCCGCCGCTCTAGATTATCGGCAAAGCGCGCCTTTGCGGGAAAATCAGTCGGCGCTTTTGCGACGCGCTCTAGGCGAAACCCGGCTTTGTCGCTATGGGGTAATCTTTCCCGTGGATCATGCGATCATGCGAATCCTTCTCCTCGCTACCGCCCTCGCCGCATCCGCCGTCACCGCCGCCGCGGCGGAAAACCTTCGACCCTCGCAACTGGCCTGCGACGCCAAGAAGATCGGCGCTCGCGAACTTGCGGAATGCCTGCGCACGAGCGCGGACCGGGCGGACCGCGATCTCTCCGCGAGCATTGAGGCCGCGATCAAGAGCATCGACGCGCGTCAGGGCGTGCTGTCCTCGCAGAAGGGGCGTTGGAAGCGTTCGCTCAACGACGCCGAGGCGCTGTGGATCGGCTGGCGCGACGCCGAGTGCCAGGACGTCGCGCCGTTCGAGGCCGGCATGGGCGCCAAAGGCGGCGACCCGCGCCTGGCCTGCATCATCGATCACGATGCCGAGCGCATCGCCGACATCAAGGCGCGTTACCCCTGAGGCTTGCCGGGCGGCGGCGGCTCGGGCGCGCCCGGCTTGTGCTGCGGACGCTCGAGATAGGCGGCGATTCGGCGCTCGAACGCGCCGGTCCGCTCGACGAAGAGCCGGGAGAAGCGCTCGCTCGCGCGACGCTCCAAAGGCCGGCGTCGCTGCGCGACGAGCGCGATCAGGCGTTCCGCTTCGTCGGGGGACAATTCGGGACGGCCGCGCACGAATTCGGCGAGAACCGTCAGATCGTTGTGGTCGCCCAGCGCATTTCGCAACCGATGAAGCTCGCGGCCGATCGCCTGGAACATCGCCGGCCACGCCGGCTCGAACACGGCGAGCTGATGGGAAAGATCGACCACGCGCATGCGCAGGGCGTGCAGATCGTCGGCGTCGCGGCTCGCCAGCGCTCGATGGCCGAGCCGTCGCGCCGCGCGATAGGTTCGCCGCACCGCGAGCAGCAGCGGCTCCGCGCCGACTGTCTCGACGCCCCAGGCCTCGACGGACCGCGCCAGCGCGCGCAGCTCCGCGGAGACGCCGCCGACGTCGATCTCGCGATGCGCGCGTCGCTCCGCCTCGCGCAGCTCGGCGATGACGCGGAGCAGGATGTCTTGGGCTTGGGCCGGCCCCTTCAGCCGCGTCAGCACGCCGGGCAGAATGTCGAGATTGCGAGCCCGACCGACGCTGCGCCTCGCCGCGTTGAGAGCCTTGAGAGCGTCATAGGCGAGCGCGCCGACGAGGGGCGTGAAGAGGCGCGACAATCCGGCGGCGGCTTTCAGGGTCCTGCGCACGTCGTGGATGCGATCGGCCTCGTCCTGGCCGGGATGCGGGAACTGATCCGCCGCGGTCAGGATCGCCTCGACCAACGCGGCGCGACAATGGAGGGGCCAGGAGCGGCGCGCAGCGGTCATGGCGTTCCGCCAATCCTGCGCGCCTGCTCGCGCAGGGCGAATTTCTGCACTTTGCCGGTCGAAGTCTTCGGGATCTCGGCGAAGACGATGCGGCGCGGGCATTTGAAATGCGCGAGGCGAGCGCGGCACCAGGCGATCAGCTCCTCTTCGCTCGCGCTGTATCCGGGTTTCATCTCCACGAAGGCGCAGGGCGTCTCGCCCCATTTGTCGTCGGGGCGCGCGACCACGGCGGCGAGTTGCACGCCAGGATGCTGAAACAACGCGTCCTCGACCTCGATCGAGGAAATGTTCTCGCCGCCGGAAATGATGATGTCCTTCGAGCGGTCCTTGAGCTGGACGTATCCGTCGGGGTGCTTCACGCCGAGATCGCCGGAATGGAACCAGCCGCCGGCGAAGGCCTCGTCGGTCGAAGCCTTGTTCTTGAGATAGCCTTTCATCACGACATTGCCGCGAAACATCACTTCGCCCAGGGTCTCGCCGTCGGCCGGAACGCTGCGCATCGTCTCGGGGTCCATCACGTCGAGCGATTCCAGCGCGTGATAGCGCACGCCCTGGCGCGCTTTCAAAGCGGCCTGAGCGGGCCCGTCGAGCGCGTTCCACTCATCCTTCCAGTCGTTGACGACCGCGGGGCCGTAGACCTCCGTGAGCCCATAGAGGTGGGTCACCTCGAAGCCGGCCTCGCGCATCGCCGCGAGCACGGCGGCGGGGGGCGGCGCGGCGGCGGTGAAAAAGCGCACGACATGCGGCAGAGGGCGCTTCTCCTGCGCGCTCGCGCCGAGCAGGATCGACGTGACGATCGGCGCGCCGCACAGATGCGTGACGCCGTGCTCGGCGATGAGATCATAGAGCGCCTTGGCGCGCACCTGCCTCAGGCACACGTGCACGCCGGCCTTGACGCTGATCGACCAGGGGAAGCACCAGCCGTTGCAATGGAACATCGGCAGCGTCCAGAGATAGACGGGATGGCGGCCCATGTCGGCGGTGACGACGTTGCCGACCGCCAGGAGGCTGGCGCCGCGATGGTGATAGACGACGCCCTTCGGATCGCCAGTCGTGCCGGAGGTGTAGTTGAGCGAAATCGCGTCCCACTCGTCGCTCGGGCGGAGCCATTGGTAGGTCTCGTCGCCTTCCGCGAGGAACGATTCATATTCGATCTGGCCGAGCGGCGCGCCGGGGCCGTCGTATTCGGGATCGTCGTAATCGATGACGAGCGGGCGCGCATGAGCGATTTTCAGCGCGGCGCCGATGACGGCGGAGAATTCACGATCGACGATCAGCGCCTTGGCCTCGCCATGGTCGAGCATGAAGGCGAGGGTGGCGGCGTCGAGCCGGGTGTTGAGCGCATTGAGCACTGCGCCGCACATCGGAACGCCGTAGTGGCACTCCAGCATCGCCGGCGTATTGGCGAGCATGACCGCGACCGTGTCGCCGCGTGCGAATCCCCGTTTGGCGAGCGCCGAGGCGAGACGGAGCGAACGCGCGTAGAAGTCGCGATAGGTTCTGCGCAGCGGGCCGTGGACGATCGCGAGACGATCGGGGAAAACCGCCGCCGCGCGATCGAGAAACGTAAGGGGCGTCAAGGGCTGAAAATTGGCGGGGCTGCGATCGAGGTCGCGATCATAAGGCGAAATCATTATGCCGGCCTCTCCCGGGCGAATGCGTCTATCATAGCGCGCCCGCCGCTCGATGCGAGGCCCCAGCGCGAAGATCGAGCCTTTCAGGCGCGAAAAGCAAAGAAACGGAAGCCGACGAAGGTCAGGAACATCGCGGCGCCGGCGCCGCAGGCGACGAAAAGCGGCAATATCGCGGGCGTCACCGCCAGGCCGAGGAGCGGGGCCAGCGCGATGCAGGCGAGGTAGACGCAATAATTGACCGCGAGCCCCGCCGCGCACACCATGACGTAGCGCGCGAAGGCCCGCACGAGCGGCGCTTTCGTCGCGCGAAAGGTCAGGCTGCGATTGAGCGCGAAATTGACCACGGTCGCGATCGCGGCGGCGGGCGGACGGGCCAGCGCCGGCGCGACGCCGAACCCTTGGGCGAGAAAATAGGTCACGCCCGCGTCGACGAAAAAGCCGAAAAGGCCAATGGCGACGAAGGCGGGAATTTGGCGCTTCAGCTGCGAACCCGCGCCAACCGCGCTTGGCCCGGCTGCGCTCATGACGGCTCCTTCTCGCGTGATCGCCATGTCCTTGCGCCTCAGGTGTTAAGTTTGGGTTAGACCAGCAGTTCGCGCAAACCGTCATAGGACAGTTTCACGCCGATTAGAAATGTCAGGACGAGCACGGCGTTGTAAAAGCGCTCGGCGGAAACTCGGCGCACCAGCCAGACGCCGGCGAAGGTGGCCGCGATCGCCAGCGGGAACAGCGTCGCCGAGGCGACCATATTGTCTGCGCTGAACTGGCCGAGAAGAAAATAAGGCGGCACTTTCAGGAGATTGACGGCGGCGAAGAACATCGTCGCCGTGCCGGCGAAGACGCGCGGCGACAGCCTTTGCGGCAGGACATAGACCATCAGCGGCGGCGCGCCGGCGTGGCTGACGAAGCTGGTGAAGCCGGCGAGCGCGCCCCAGAAGACCCCCGGCGCGATATTCGCCGGCGCGACCGCGTCGCGGTTGAAGCGGTCGCGCAGCAGCATGAAAATGACGAATCCGACCGAAATGAGCCCGACCGCCAGCCGCACCGCCGCCTCGTCGACGCGCGCCGCGAGCAGCCAGCCGGCGGCGAGGCCGATGAGCGCGCCGGGCATCAGAATCGCGAGGTTGCGGGCGTTGAAGTCGCGCCGGAAAGCCCAGACGCTGACCCAATCCTGCACGATCAGAATCGGCAGCATGATCGCCGCGGCCCGCACCGGCGAGATCACAAGCGCGAGCAGCGGCATCGCGAGGGTGCTCAAGCCGGAAAAGCCGCCCTTGGATAGGCCGAGCAAGACGACGGCGGGGACGGCCGCCATATAGAAAGTCCAGTCGCCGGGCATGGGGCCGCTCATGTCTTGCCGCGTCATTCGCCTAAGTGCTAGCCCCGCGCGCATTGCCTTCTCCCGCTGGAAGGGCCAAAATTCCTCAACGAAATTTGAGACCTGGCAGGCGCCGCGACGGGAGCGAAACGATGACGAGCCGCTACAGGAACGTCTATGCCGAGTGGCGCGCCGATCCGCAAGGCTTTTGGGCCGAGGCGGCCAAGGAGATCGTTTGGACTCGTCCGCCGCGGCTGATTTTTGACCAAAACGCCGGCGTTTACGGCCGCTGGTTTCCCGACGCCGCGTGCAACGCCTGCTTCAACGCGGTCGACCGGCACGTCGCGGCCGGGCGCGGCGATCAGACGGCGATTTTCTACGACAGTCCGCTCGCTGCGGCCAAACGCCGCATCTCCTACGCCGAACTGCTCGACGAAGTCGCGACCCTCGCGGCGGTCTTGGGCGATCTCGGGGTCGTCAAGGGCGATCGCGTCATCGTCTACATGCCGATGATTCCCGAGGCGATTGTGGCGATGCTGGCCTGCGCGCGCATCGGCGCGATCCATTCCGTCGTTTTCGGCGGCTTCGCCGCCAAGGAGCTGGCCACGCGCATCGACGATGCGGAGCCCAAGCTGGTGCTCACCGCGAGTTGCGGCATCGAGCCGGGACGGTTCGTCGAATACAAGCCCCTGCTCGACCTCGCCATCGCCCTGTCGAAGAACAAGCCGGCGTCTTGCGTCGTCTTCCAGCGCCCGCAGCACCAGGGCAAGATGGTCGCGGGGCGCGACCATGATTGGGCCGCCCTCGTCGCCGCCGCTCGCGCCGAGGGAAAGCGCGCGCCCTGCGCCGAGCTCGCCGCCACCGATCCGCTCTATATCCTCTACACTTCGGGAACGACCGCCGCGCCCAAGGGGGTGGTGCGCGACATCGGCGGCTACCTCGTCGCGTTGAAATGGACGATGTCGAACATCTACGGCGTCGCGCCCGGCGAGACCTACTGGGCGGCCTCCGACATCGGCTGGGTCGTGGGTCATTCCTATATCGTCTACGGGCCGCTGCTGCACGGCTGCGCGAGCGTGCTCTACGAAGGCAAGCCCGTCGGCACGCCGGACGCCGGCGCTTTTTGGCGCGTCATCGACGAATACAAGGTCGCCGCCTTCTTCACCGCGCCGACGGCGCTGCGCGCGGTGCGCAAGGAGGACCCGCACGCCAAGCTGCTGGCGTCCCATTCGATCGCCTCGCTGCGCACGCTCTTCCTCGCCGGCGAGCGCGCCGATCCCGACACCCTCGCCTGGGCCGAGGAGGCGCTGAAAATTCCCGTCGTCGACCATTGGTGGCAGACGGAAACCGGCTGGGCGATCGCCGCCAATCCCGTCGGCCTCGGGCTGCTGCCGATCAAACGCGGCTCGCCGACCGTGCCGATGCCGGGCTACGTCGTCGACATCGTCGACGAAGCTTCGCACGTCGTGCCGACGGGAACGATGGGCTCGATCGTCGTGAAACTGCCGCTGCCGCCCGGCTGCCTGCCGACCCTCTACCGGCATGACGAGCGCATGAGGGATAGCTACCTCAAGGAATTCCCCGGCTACTACAAGACCGCCGACGCCGGCTTCGTCGACGAGGACGGCTACCTCACCATTCTCGGGCGCACCGACGACATCATCAACGTCGCGGGCCACCGCCTGTCGACCGGCGGCATGGAGGAAGTCGTCGCCTCGCACCCCGCAGTCGCTGAATGCGCGGTGCTCGGCGTCAAGGACGAGATCAAGGGCGAGCAGCCCTGCGGTTTCCTCGTGCTCAAGTCCGGGATCAACCGCCCGCACGAAGAAATCGAGCGGGAAGTCGTCGCCCTGGTGCGCGAGAAGATTGGCCCGGTCGCCGCGTTCAAGATCGCGCTGGTCGTCGCACGCCTGCCCAAGACGCGCTCGGGCAAGATCCTGCGCGGCACGATGAAGAAAATCGCCGATCACGATCCCTGGGCGACGCCGGCGACGATCGAGGACCCGGCCACGCTCGAAGAAATCTCGGCAGCGCTGAAGGCGAAGGGGTTCTGAGGAGCCTCCCTCTTGCGGGAGAAGGGGTCGGCCCGAAGGGACGACGCGGACGAATGCTGCGCATTTGCCTTGGGATGAGGGGTCGCGCCGCGAGGCGCGTCGCGTGGCGCGCAGCTGCGGCGTAGCGAAGGATCTGCCGGAGTCGTAAGGGGTAAAATCCTATGCTTGCCGCCCGCGCCTCGAACGGCGGGAATCGACCGAGGGCGTGGAAAAACTCGCGGCAAAATTTCAAACGATCGCGCAGACGGGAAAATTTCGCGATTTTCTTGCTTCCGATCGGTCTGAGGGCTCAAAAACTCGCTGCTATCCGCCTTATGTGAAAACTCCGCGGAGTTTTTTGCATAGCCTCGACCCGTTGCGCTCCTTCGTCACCGACGGCGCAACGACCCGAGTTGACCCATGGCGGTCGTTCAGGGGGTCACAGCAAGGGAAGCTATGGCTTTAGCCGTATGGCAATCCAAAAGCAGTGTTTGGCGCGCAGGGCGGCATTCTTATTGTTTGTTGGTCGGCTCGTCAGACTTTGCGCAGCTTGAGCCTACCAGATTCCCAACGTGGCGCCGCCGACTTATCGGGGCGCTGCGTCAGGGCGGCGTTCCCATTTGTTTTGAAACGCCGCCCTGGCTTGTTGTCTTTGGCGTCTACACGCGTCCTGGGCGCCCGCAGGGGTGCATGGCCGCGGTCCGCCCGGGAACCGACGTTCGGACGCGGCTGAGGTTCAGCCGCGCCCGAACGCCTTTCCCTAGGGGTCAGGCCAGGTCGAAGCGATCCGCGTTCATCACCTTGTTCCACGCCGCCACGAAGTCACGCACGAACTTCTTTTGCGAGCCGTCGCATGCATAGACCTCGGCAAGGGCCCGGAGCTGCGAGTTCGAACCGAAGACGAGGTCGACACGCGTGCCGGTCCACTTCAGTTCGCCCGTCGCGCGATCGCGTCCCTCGAACACGTCCTCGGCTTTCGAGACCGCCTTCCACGTCGTGCCCATGTCGATCAGGTTCACGAAGAAGTCGTTGGTGAGCGTCCCCGGGCGCTTTGTGAACACGCCGTGCGCCGACTGTCCGAAGTTGGCGTTCAGCGCGCGCATGCCGCCGACGAGAACCGTCATCTCAGGGGCGGTCAACGTCAGGAGTTGCGCCCGATCCACCAGCATCTCCTCCGCGGAAACGCCGCATCCGGCCTTGAGGTAGTTGCGGAACCCGTCCGCGGCCGGTTCGAGCACCGCGAAGCTTTCCACATCGGTCTCATCTTGCGTCGCGTCGGTGCGCCCCGGCGAGAAGGGAACTTCCACATCATGCCCCGCGCTCTTCGCCGCCTGCTCGACGGCGGCCGCGCCGCCGAGCACGATCAGGTCGGCGAGCGAAACCCGCTTGCCGCCGGACTGCGCGGCGTTGAACGCCTTCTGGACGCCGGCGAGGGTTTCCAGCACGCTCGCCAGTTGGGCCGGCTGGTTGACCTCCCAATCCTTTTGCGGCGCGAGGCGGATGCGCGCCCCGTTCGCCCCGCCGCGCTTGTCAGAGCCGCGGAAGGTCGCCGCCGACGCCCACGCGGTCGAGACCAGTTGGGAGACGGAAAGACCCGAGGCGAGGATCTTTCCCTTGAGCGCGCGGATGTCATGCGCGTCGATCAGCTCATGCGTGACTGCCGGGACGGGGTCTTGCCACAGCAAAACCTCGGCGGGGACCTCCGGGCCGAGATAGCGCGCGCGCGGGCCCATGTCGCGGTGGGTCAGCTTGAACCACGCCCGCGCGAACGCGTCCGCGAACTGATCCGGGTTCTCGTGGAAGCGTCTTGAAATCTTTTCGTAAACAGGGTCGAACCGCAAGGCGAGGTCAGTGGTCAGCATGGATGGCGCGTGACGCTTTGACGGGTCGTGCGCATCCGGCACCGTACTGGCGCCGCCGCCATGCTTCGGTTTCCACTGATAGGCGCCGGCCGGGCTCTTTGTCAGTTCCCATTCGTAGCCGAACAGGTTCCAGAAGAAGTTGTTGCTCCACTTCGTTGGCGTCGTGGTCCAGATGACTTCCAGGCCGCTGCCGATCGCATCACCGCCTTTGCCGCTGCCAAAGCTGCTCCTCCAGCCGAGGCCTTGCTCTTCGATGCTGGCGCCCTCGGGCGCCGGACCGACGAGCTTCGCGTCGCCCGCGCCGTGGGTCTTGCCGAACGTGTGCCCGCCGGCGATGAGCGCGACGGTCTCTTCGTCGTTCATGGCCATGCGCGCGAAGGTCTCTCTGATGTCGCGGGCCGCCGCGAGCGGATCCGGCTTGCCGTCAGGCCCTTCCGGGTTCACGTAGATCAAGCCCATCTGAACGGCGGCGAGGGGGTTCTCGAGTTCCCGATCGCCGCTGTAGCGCTTGTCGCCGAGCCAGGTGTCCTCGTTGCCCCAGTAGATGTCCTCTTCGGGCTCCCAGACGTCCGCGCGCCCGCCACCGAAGCCGAAGGTCTTGAACCCCATCAATTCCAGCGCGCAGTTGCCGGCGAGGATCATCAGGTCGGCCCAGGAGATCTTGTCGCCGTACTTCCGCTTGATCGGCCAGAGCAGCCGGCGCGCCTTGTCGAGGTTAACGTTGTCCGGCCAGCTGTTGAGCGGCGCGAAACGCTGCGTGCCCGAGCCGGCGCCGCCGCGGCCGTCGCCGATGCGGTAGGTGCCCGCGCTGTGCCACGCCATCCGGATGAAAAGCGGCCCGTAATGACCGTAGTCGGCCGGCCACCAGTCCTGCGAGTCGGTCATCAGCGCATAGAGGTCCTTCTTCAGGGCCTTGAGGTCGAGCGTCTTGAACGCCTCGGCGTAGTTGAAGCCCTTGTCCATGGGATTGGACAGGGAAGAGTGCTGGTGCAGAATCCCGAGGTTCAACTGGTTCGGCCACCAGTCCCGGATCGATCTGGCCCCGAACGTCGCGTTGGGGCGCACCCCATGCATGACCGGGCACTTGCCGGCGCTTCCCGCATCATTTCCGCTCATCTCTCTCTCCCATCGTGGCTGCGTTGATTGAACTGGTCCGTGGACAAAGACTATGAATTCCTTGGAAGGCGATCCGGCTTCATCGCCAGCGCGATGGCAAATTGCCAGACAAGTGGAATGTCCTCATTGCCAACGCCTCCCCTTAGAGATGACCGTCCCGAAACAAATTCGGGCCGGGGACGCCAAATTTCTGGATAGTTCGGACACCGGTGACCTGCGCGCCGTCAGGAGTCGCGACGCGAGGCGCTTGCGAAATTGGCTATTCCTCGTCTCCGCCGCGAAACCTCTATCACAGTCGCGTCATTGGTTTAATTTGTATTTTCCGATCATAACGATAGGGTGCGGTTATGATCAGTCCGACTCTTAAGCAGCTTCGCTACTTCGAGGCGTTGGCGCGACATGGCCACTTTGGACGCGCGGCGGCTGCTTGTGCGATCTCTCAGCCTGCTTTGTCAGAGCAGATTAAAGAATTGGAGGAGTCGCTGGGCGCGGCGCTTTTCGAAAGAGGCCCACGACAGGTCAGGATTACCAGCTTGGGAGAAGAGTTCGCTCTGCGCGTCCGCGACATCCTGCGTTCGGTCGACGAACTCGAAGGCTTGGCGCGCGCTTCGCGCGACCGGCTGTTGGGACGGCTGCGTATTGGCGTGATCCCGACGGTGGCGCCCTATCTGCTGCCGACAATAATCCGCAGCCTCACTCGCCAGTATGCGGACCTTGACATTAACGTGCGTGAGACACTGACGCCGAAGCTGATTCAAGAGCTGGCGGAAGGTCGGCTTGACACGGCAATTGTCGCTCTGCCGGTGTCCGAACCTTCGTTTGCCGAGGTTGCGCTGTTTGCTGAAGATTTCTTGCTGGTCCGGCCAGGCGAGGATGAGGGGAAGCCGGCGCCCAATATCGAAACGCTTCGCGAAATGAGGCTGCTTCTGCTGGAAGAGGGGCACTGTTTTCGCGATCAGGCCCTGTCGTTCTGCAATATGCATTCCGCGCGACCACGGGAGTTGCTGGATGCTAGCTCTCTGTCGACGCTGGTCCAAATGGTCGGCGCTGGAATCGGCGTGACTTTGATTCCGGAAATGGCTGTGGCGGTGGAGACACGCTCGGCGTCAGTGTCTGTCGCGCGCTTTACGAGTCCAAAACCATCGCGGACAATTGGAATGATCTGGCGCAAGACAAGTCCTTTGACCAAACAGCTCTTGCAGATTTCGGAAGTCGTTCGTCACTCCGCCGAGGTGCTGCGCGAGCAGCAAAATCCGGTTTCGTCGTCGTTCGGACCCCGGACCTAACGGCCCTGCGCGGAGGTTTGTGCGTTGATTTGCACTGAACGGGAACCCCGCCGCAACCGCGCTGACGATCTGAAGACGATCATCTTTTAGACATCTGGGCGGGGTCCCAAAACGTGCAAATCGCTCGCCGCGTCAATTCAGAGGCGGCGTTTTAAAATCAATAACTTATGCGACGACCAGAGAAGGGTCCCGTTTCCCTGCACATTCACGCCTCATGTATCGAAGCCTCTACAAAATGCATGAAGCCGCGCTCCATGGGCGCGCCGGGACGCCACTGCGGATAGTCAACCCAGGATCGCGCCCAGCGCCTACGCGGAAGCTGCACTGAATTCCGAATGACGGCGCAGCAGCGTCGGCGGCCCCAGACGCAGGAACGGCGGGTTTCCACCCAGTCCAGACGAACGAGGCGACCATCGCAAATCGACCCCGAGCCGACAATCGAAAGGGCCGAAGTCGAGCCAGACATTGATCGGCATTTCAGTTCGGCCGATCGGATCATTCAACCTGCGCGACATTGGCCACCTGGAAGGTGCGCCGACCGCGCTTGTTGAGCCAGGCGACTCATCGTCAGGCGCGACGACTTCAAGCGGCCGATGCAAGTCGCTACTTGTTGATCGTCGCTGCGCCGGCCGTGCACGCCGCCTCATCCTGCGAGCCGGTTCCGCCCGAGCAGCCGATCGCGCCGATAAGTTTGCCGTCCTCAATCAGCGGAATGCCGCCTCGCGAGGCGATGATGCCGTCCAAACTAAGCAGATATTTGTTGTCCGATTTCTGAACGCCGTCCTCGAAAACTTTGGTCGCTCGGCGATAACTCGCCGAAGCGCGCGCCTTGTGCTCGGCCACCGCAATCGAGGCGAGCTGCGCGCCGTCCATGCGCCCGAAAGCGACGAGGTTGGCGCCCGAATCGACCACGGCGACATTCACTGCCCAACCGCGCTTGTTGGCCTCGGCCATCGCCGCGCTGATCGCCGTTTGCGCGCGCGCAAGCGAAATCGGCGCGCCGTACGGCGTGTTGAACGGCATCTTGTCTGGAATGACGTCGAGCGGATTGCCCGTAGGCGCGGCCGCCTGCTGCGCGCTGGCGGCGCCGCCGAACGCAAGCAACGCGACCAAGGCCAATGCATTTGGGGCCAGCTTCGTCATGAATCCCTCCCATCTCCACCCGTCTACGCCCATTCTTTCAGCGTTTCGCGAGATGAATGATCGCGCAAAATATCGCCGAACACAAATCTCGCTAGCCCTTGGCCCCATCCAGCGCCGGGCGCCGGCGCTTGCTCACGCCCATCGCAGCGGTCGATCGTCAGCGCGTCGCCAAGATGATCCTGCGCCGCGCGAGATTGATCCGCGCTTCGCCCTGCGCAGGCATGAGGCTCTGTGTCGTGTCGAGAGCCGTCGTTGACTTGAGTTTCCGCCAATGGCGCTCTTGTCGCAGGCCATCGATGCCGCCCGGGCGAATAACAACTTTCCACCCATTGCTGACGCGCGGAGTCGGCGCCCAAAGGTCAGATTTCAGGACCGCATGGAGAGCGAGGAGCAGCGCCTGACGGCGCGACCCCTCATCCCACGGGGAGTGCGAAGCATTCGTCCGCGTCGGCCCTCGGCCGACCCCTCCTCTCGCAACGGGAGTCGGGATCGCGCCGATTTCAATCGATCAGCCGATAGGCCGGCAGGGTGAGGAACTCCTCGAAAGTCGGGCTCAGCGACATTTTGGCGAAGAGTTCGATCGCCTCGGCGAAGCGGCCGCGCTCGAAGGCGCCCGCGCCGACGGCGGCGCGCACCTTGTCCATTTCGTCGGCGAGCGCCGCCTGGAAGAGTTCGGGCGTGACGACGCGCCCGTCGTCGAGCTTGGCCTTCAGATGCAGCCACTGCCAGACTTGCGCGCGCGAGATTTCCGCGGTCGCGGCGTCCTCCATCAGATTATAGAGCGGCACGGCGCCGCGCCCGCGCAGCCAGGCTTCGATATATTGCACGCCGACGCGGATGTTTTCGCGCAGGCCGCCTTCCGTGCGCGCGCCGTCGTGGACGCGCAACAGGTCCTCGCGCGTCACCTTCACGTCGTCGCGCGTGACGGCGAGCTGATTGGGTCCGGGCATCAGCCGGTCGAACACTTCGCGCGCGACCGGCACGAGGTCGGGATGGGCGACCCAGGTGCCGTCATGGCCGTTGGCGGCCTCACGCTCCTTGTCGGCGCGCACCTTGGCGAAGGCCGCCTCGTTGGCGGCGGGGTCGCCCTTGATCGGGATCTGCGCCGCCATGCCGCCCATCGCGAAGGCGCCGCGGCGATGGCAGGTCTTGATCAGCAGCAGCGAATAGGCGGCCAGAAAGGCCTTGCCCATCGTCATCGCGGCGCGATCGGGGGTGAGGAACGCCGGGTTCTTGCCGAGCCGCTTGATGAAGGAGAAGATGTAGTCCCAGCGCCCGCAGTTGAGCCCGACGATGTGCTCGCGCAGCTCGTAGAGGATTTCGTCCATCTCGAACGCGGCGGGAATGGTCTCGATCAGCACCGTCGCCTTGAACGTCCCCACGTGGACGCCGAGCGCAGCTTCAGCGAAGGCGAAGACGTCGTTCCACAGCCGCGCCTCGAGACGGCTTTCCAGTTTCGGCAGGTAGAACGCCGGCGTCGCGCCTTGCGCGATCTGCGTCTTCGCGCAGTGGAAGACATAGAGGCCGAAGTCGAACAGCGAGCCCGAAATCTCCGCGCCGTCGACGTGCAGGTGACGCTCGTTGAGGTGCCAGCCGCGCGGGCGCACCATCAGCGCGGCGGGCTTGTCCTTCAGCGCATAGAGCTTGCCGCTGCTGGAGTCGGTGAAATCGATTTTTCCGGCCCAACGGTCTTTCAGATTGGCCTGGCCCTCGATCATGTTGGCGAAAGCCGGCGAGGAGGCGTCCTCGAAATCCGCCATGAAGACTTTCGCGCCGGAGTTGAGGGCGTTGACGATCATCTTGCGGTCGACCGGCCCGGTGATTTCGACCCGCCGGTCCAGAAGGTCGGCGGGGATCGGCGCGACTTTCCAATCCTCCTCGCGGATGGCCCGCGTTTCCGCAAGAAAATCCGGCGTCTCGCCGGCGTCGAAAAGCTTCTGCCGCTCCGCGCGCAGGCCGAGCAATTCCTTTCGCCGCGCGTCGAAGCGCCGGTGCAGATCGGCGAGAAAAGCGAGCGCCGGCGGGCTCAGAATTTCCTCGAAGCGGGCGCCCGCGGCGGCGCGAAGCTCGACCCCGGAAACAGGCGCGGAAACAGTCATGGCGAGACCCCTGGCAAGCGCGAAAGCGCGAAAGTCTCGTCCCTATAGAAAATTTCGCGCGCCGGGGATATCCGCCCTCGCAAGGTTTTCGGCAGGTCTTTTCCCGACAGGCGGGAAAAGCCGGTCGGCGGCGGCTCGGGTCAGTGCCGAGGACTTCCAACCGACCTCACGACGGCGACAGGCGCAGGGCATGACGAGCCATCGCCTCTTAAGCCTTGGCGTCAGGCCGCCAGATCGCGATGCGAGTGCCCGTACCAGGCGCGCGTCGCGCGCGCGCGGGCGAGCCTCTGGCTGGGGTCGTCGTCGAGCGGCAGGGCCGTGCAATCGGCCAGATCCGCCCGCAAAAGGCCGATGTCGTTCAGCTCCCGGTCGGACATCTGGCCGAGCAGCGCCAAGGTTCGCCTGGCTTCCATGACGCGCGCCGGCCAGCCCAGCGCGCGCCAGACCAAGGCGCTGAGATCGGCGCGGCGCCGAGAGGCGGGCGAGACATCGAGCATCGGATTCTCCATCGGGCAAAAGATTCCCGTTCGCCGCCGAAAGGCTGCGCGTCGAACGGTCGAACTGTGTTGACGCTGGCGATTATGCCGATTCGCTATTGATCGGTCCAACGAATGTTTGTAGAGTAATCAATAACGGAAGCGGATCGATTGCCATGCTCGACACCGACCAACTGCGCTCCTTTCTCGCCATCGTCGACACCGGCTCGTTCACCCGCGCCGGCGAGCGCGTCAACAAGACCCAGTCGGCGGTCTCCATGCATATCCGCCGCCTCGAGGAGCAGCTCGGCTGCGCGTTGTTCGTCAAACAAGGCCGCGCGGCGAGGCTGACGAACGAGGGCGAGCGCCTGATCGAATTCGCGCGCCGGATGATGCAGATCGAGGCGGGGGCGATGGCGGCGCTGTCGCGCAAAGGCCTCATCGGCGCGGTGCGGCTAGGCATTCCCGACGACTACGCCGAGGCGTTCCTGGCCGACATTCTGACCATCTTCAATCGCCGCCACCCGCTGGTCCAGGTCTCCGTGGTCTGCGAGAATTCGGTCGAACTTGCCGCGCAGGTTCACGCCGGCGCGATTGAAATCGCCCTGGTGACCGGCCACGAGGGCCTGCAAGGCTTCGAGCTCATCCGCGAAGAGCCGCTCGTCTGGGTCGCCGCCGAGCGCTTCAAGCCGCCCGAGGGCGCGCCGATCCCGCTCGCGCTGGGCAGTCCGACCTGCCTTTGGGGAAAAATCACCGAAGTCGCGCTGCGCGATCGGCCCGGCGCGACGCACGGCCTGTTCTTCTCCAAGAACTACACCGCCGTCATCACGGTGGTGCGCGCCGGCCTCGCCGCGACGGCGCTGCCGATCGGCATGGCGGGGGACGACTTGCGCGTGCTCGGGCCCGAGGACGGGCTGCCGAGCCTGCCGCTGACCCGCATGGGCCTCATCTTCGCGCCCGGACAGATTTCCGAGGAGTCCAAGGCGCTGGCGGAGGCGATCCGCGCCACGATCGGCGGCGCCGCCGCGCGCAAGGCGGCCTGACGCGCCCCTCAGCCCTCGGCCGAGACTGGCTCGCGCGGCGGATCGCCGGCGAAGCCGCAGGCCGCGAGCGCCTCGCGCATGTGGTCCGGCGCCGGCGCTTCGACCACGATCGGCGCCTTGCTCTTGGATATCGGCACATCGATCCGGCGCGCCAGCAGTTGCAGCGCGATGTCGGCGCGCGCGCCATAGACGGAATCGCCCAGAATCGGCCAGCCCTGCGCCGCGCAGTGGACGCGCAGTTGGTGGGTGCGGCCGGTCAGCGGCTCCAATTCCAGCCAGGCGACGGCGGCGTCGCGCCAGCGGCCACGGCCTTTGACGCGCCAACGCGTCTGCGCGGGCAGGCCGGCGGCGTCGACCTTCATCCACCAGCCGCGCTTGGGATCGAGCCGGCCAAGCGGCAAATCGATCAGGCCCTCCTCGGATTCGGGGCCGCCGACGACGATGGCCCAATAGGTCTTGGCGATTCTGCCCTGCTTGAACAGCAGGCCGAGCTTTTCCAGCGCCTTGTGATGACGCCCGAGCACCAGGCAGCCCGCGGTGTCGCGATCCAGGCGATGGGCAAGCGCGGGCTTGCGCGGCAGGCCGAAGCGCAGCGCGTCGAAATCGTCTTCGAGATTGGCGCCGCCCTTGGGGCCGCGGTGCACCGCGACTCCGGCGGGCTTGTCGATGACGAGCATCAGGGCGTCGCGATAGAGCAGGCGGGCTCTTGTTTCTTCGGGCGTCATGGGGTCATAGCTAGGCCATGGCGCGGACCGCGCGCAAGGCAAAGAGGACGAAAGAGTGGGCGATACCGGCGAGGAGAAGCCGAAGGCCGGTTTGCTGCGGCGCCTGTTCCAGCGCGGCGAAGCTGCGCCCGCGCCCGCTGCAAGCGACCCCGCCGCGAGCGAGCCGGTCGCGCCGCCGGGGCGAAGCTGGCTGTCCCGTCTCAAGGCGGGGCTGTCGCGCTCCTCTTCGGCGATCGGGCGCGGCATCGCCGATATTTTCACCAAGCGCAAGCTCGACGCCGCCTCGCTCGACGACCTCGAAGACATTCTCATCCAGGCCGATCTCGGCCTCGGCGCGGCGACGCGCATCCGCGAGGCGGTCGGACGCGGGCGCTACGACAAGTCGATCGAGCCCGCCGAAGTGAAGGCGATTCTCGCCGACGAAGTCGAGCGGGTCCTCGACCCCGTTGCGCGGCCGCTCGTCATCGACAGGGCGAAGAAGCCGTTCGTCATTCTCGTCGTCGGCGTCAACGGCTCCGGCAAGACGACGACGATCGGCAAGCTCGCGGCCCAGTTCGCCGCCGAGGGGCTGAAGGTGACGCTCGCGGCGGGCGACACGTTCCGCGCCGCCGCGATCGAGCAGTTGCGCGTCTGGGCGGGGCGGACCGGCGCCGACATTGTCGCGCGAGATCAGGGGGGCGACGCGGCGGGCCTCGCCTTCGACGCGCTGACGCGCGCGCGGGCCTCGGGCGCCGACGTGTTGCTGATGGACACCGCCGGGCGCTTGCAGAACCGCGCCGAACTGATGAGCGAACTGGAAAAGATCATCCGCGTGATGAAGAAGGTCGACCCTGAGGCGCCGCACGCGACATTGCTCGTGCTCGACGCCACGGTCGGGCAGAACGCGCTGAGCCAGGTGGAGATCTTCGGCCGCGTCGCCGGCGTCACCGGCCTCGTCATGACCAAGCTCGACGGCACCGCGCGCGGCGGCATTCTCGTCGCCATCGCCGAGAAATTCAGCCTGCCCGTGCATTTCATCGGCGTCGGCGAAGGCGTCGACGATCTCGAACCCTTCGCCGCGCGCGATTTCGCCGAGGCGATCGCGGGCGTCGAGCGGGCGGAGGGGTGATGGCTGCGGCCGAAAACACCGACCGCCGTCATGACTAGCCACTGCGCGCACTTGCGAAACGAGGACATCTTGCGATGACGAACACGCCCGCCGCGCCGGTCAGGCCGAAAGCGCTCAATCCCTGGCTCAAGTTCACGCTGGAGCTCGGGCCGCTGGCGCTGTTCTTCGTCGTTTACGGCAAGCTCGGCATATTCGCCGCCACCGGCGTGCTGATGGTCGGCGTCGTGGCGACGCTCGGCGTCTCCTATGCGATGCTGCGGCGCATTCCGATCATGCCGCTGGTGACAGCGGCGATCGTGGTGATCTTCGGCTCTCTGACGCTGATCTTCCACGACGAGACCCTCATCAAGATCAAGCCGACCGCGCTCTATCTCTTGTTCGGCGGCGCGCTGTTCGTCGGCCTCGCGATCAAGAAGCCGCTGCTGAAGATCATGTTCGACGGCGCGCTGCACGTGACCGAGGAGGGCTGGCGCAAGCTGACCTGGCGGTGGGCGTTCTTCTTCCTCGTCCTGGCGGCGCTCAACGAGATCGTCTGGCGCACGCAGACCACCGATCTCTGGGTGAAGTTCAAGACCTTCGGCTTCTTGCCGCTGACGCTGCTGTTCGCGATCGCGCAAGCGCCGCTGATCATGCGCTTTGAGGCCAAGAGCGAAGGGCCGGCTGAGGATTTTTAGTCGAGGCCGCCGCCGTCATCGCTTCGGTCCGCTCGCGATGACGGCTTATCTCGACGCCCCGCCCGCGGCGTCCTCCATCACGTGATACAGCGCGCGCGCCTCCGGCGCCGGGCCGCGGCGCACGCCGAGCGCTTCGACGCGCACCGCCGTCCATCGGGCGCCGACGGGAAAGACCAGGACGTCGCCGGCGCGCACCGAGCGGCTCGGCTTGTCCAATGAGATCGTCGCGCCGCCCCGCGACAGGCGAACGCCGCCCTCCTCGACGATGCGCGCGGCCAAGCTCCGAGTCTTGAAGAAGCGCGCGCGCCACAGCCAGACGTCGACCCGGCAGGTCGCGACCGGCTCGTTCACGAGGCGACGCCTGCCGACGCCGCGCGCCGGCGCCGCTTGCGACGCACGCGGCGGGCGGGCGAAGCCGCCGGTTTGACGAGCGGCGCGAGGGCGGCGAAGGGCGAGACGGCGGGGCCGCCGCCCGCCGGCGCCTTGGCCGCGTTCGGGCGCCGGCGCCAGAGATTCGTTTCGCCCTCGCTCTTGCGCGCAGGCGCGAAGCCGAGCGCGCGCAGGATCGCCTCGGCTTGGCCCTGTTTCCAGCCGAGATCGGCCAGCAGCGCCGGCGTCAGGGGAATGGCGCCCGCATGTTCGGAGGCGGCGCGCGCGAGCGCGTCGAGCCGCTCCAGCGCAAGCACCGGCGCCGCCATTCCGGCGACGGCGCGCAGGCCGCGCAAGCCCAGGGCCTCGGGCGGCGGCGCGGGGTGGGGCAAGCCGGTCAACGCGTCCACAGACGGGCGCCAGCCCGGCCGCGCCAGCTCGGCGAAGACCTCGCAAACCATCCTCGCCTCGGGCGTCAGCAGAGCCGGCAGATAGAGGCTGAAGGCGCCGAAGCGCACGCCGAGGCCCTTGAGCGTTCGCCGCTCGGAGCGGCTGAGGGCGCGAAGCTGCGTCTCCGCGTTTCCGCGGTCGACGACGCCGAACTGCTCGACCATTTGATAGGCGAGGCCGCGCGCGAGGCCCTTGAGCCGCCCGTCGGCGACCGCGCCTTTAAGCCGCTTAAGGACGAAGAGGCGCCGGCTCGACTCCGCCGCGACGTAGGCCTCGAGCCGCCTTGTGGCGCGCTCGCGCGCGGGCTCCGCGCCGAATTCGGCGTTGAGGCGCACGCGCGGCGAAAACGGCCGGCCGCCCATGATCTCGCCGGCCGCGTGGCCGCGCCACAGCACGGTCCCGTTCGGCTCCAAAGCGAAGGCTTCGTCGCCCTCGCTCGCGAGCTCGCCGAGGCGACGGGCGATTTCCGGCGCCACCGCGCGTTCGACCGCGCCGCGCAAGGCGCGATTTTCCAAGGCGGAGGCGCCGCGTTCCGGCTCGAAGTCGACGCCGGCGAGCTTGCCGACGAGATGGCCCTCGACCGTCACCGCCCCATCGGCGCCGACGCCGCCGAGGACCGGGCCGGAGCGTTGGTTGAGACTGCGCAACAAAGCGCTCGTGCGCCGGTCGATGAACCGCTGCATCAGACATTGGTGCAGGGTGTCGGACAGCCGGTCCTCCAGAGCGCGGGCGCGGCCCTGCCAGCCCTGGGGATCGGCCAGCCAGTCGCCGCGGTTGGCGACATAGGCCAGCGTGCGCACCCGGGCGAGGCGCGCCGAGAGCGCGTCGATGTCGCCGTCGGTGCGGTCGAGACTGGCGAACTGGCCTTGCATCCAGTCCTCCGGCAGGCGGCGGTCGCGTTGCGTCAAGTGCTCGAACATCGCGCCGATCAGGCGGGTGTGCTCGTCCTGCGTGGCCTTGCGAAAGTCCGGCGTCTGGCAGACTTCCCAGAGGCGGATCAGGTTGGCGCGATCGCGGCAGCGGCGGACGACGGTCTCGTCAACAGCCAACTGGCGCAGCGTGGTCTCGTCCTGACTTTCCTCGGAGAGTTTCAACCCCGGCGCCGGCGGCGGAGCCGCCAGGGAGCGCATCAAGGCCTGGAGCGACTGGAAATCCAGTCGCGCGTTGCGCCACTCCGCCGCCATCACCGGCGGGAAGACGTGGCCTTCGACCGCGGCGATCACGTCCGGGTCCATGTCCGGGGCGTCGCCGGTCACGCCGAACGTTCCGTCCTTGCGGAAGCGTCCCGCCCGCCCAGCGATCTGGCCGATCTCTTGGGGATGGAGCCATCGCGCCCGCCGCCCGTCGAACTTGCGCAGGCCGGCGAAAGCGACGTGATCGACGTCCATGTTCAGCCCCATGCCGATGGCGTCGGTGGCGACGAGAAAATCGACCTCGCCGGACTGGAACAACTCCACCTGCGCGTTGCGGGTGCGAGGGCTGAGCGAGCCCATCACCACCGCCGCGCCGCCGCGCTGGCGGCGGATCAGTTCGGCGATGGCGTAGACCGCGTCGGCGGAGAAGGCGACCACGGCGCTGCGCCTGGGCAAACGGGTGAGCTTCTTAGGGCCGTCGTAGAGCAACTGGGAAAAGCGATCGCGCGACTGGATCTCGGCATGGGGACAGAGGCGGCGGATCAGCGAGGCGGCGGTCGCCGCGCCCATCAGCATCGTCTCGGCCTTGCCGCGCGCGTGCAGCAAGCGGTGGGTGAAGACATGACCGCGTTCGGGGTCGGCGCAGAGCTGGATTTCGTCGACCGCCAGAAACTCGACCTTGCGGT
The DNA here is from genome assembly GCA_963842835.1 of uncultured Alphaproteobacteria bacterium. Lineage (GTDB taxonomy): Bacteria > Pseudomonadota > Alphaproteobacteria > Rhizobiales > Beijerinckiaceae > Roseiarcus. The sequence goes on from CAWJIB010000009.1 coordinate 950,285, forward strand.
CCAGCGGCATGGCCTCGACCGTGCAGACGAAATACGCCGGCGCGGGCGGGATGATCTTTTCCTCGCCGGTGATCAGCGCCACGCTGCGGGCCCCGCGCGCCTTGACGACGCGATCATAAATCTCGCGCGCCAGCAGCCGCAGCGGCAGGCCGATCATGCCGGAGGAAAAACCAAGCATGCGCTCCACCGCCAAGTGGGTCTTGCCGGTGTTGGTCGGGCCGAGGACGGCGACGAGACGCGAGGAATCGCCTCGCCGCGAGGGATCGTTCATGGCGCTGAAGGTGGGGAATGGAAGCGCGCGCCGCAAGCTCCCCGGGAGCTTGTCCGGGATGATCGCTTTCGGAGCGGCGCCGGCGGCTGATGCATCGAAATCTCAGATAGTCACGATTGGCGCCGGTGTCAAAAGGCCCGTCGCGGGCAGCAATGAAACTGTCGCACGAATCACCGATCCTAGGGTCATCCGACAGGCTGGAGACCAAGCCTCGATGGGCGATTGCGTGAGCGCCAGTTTTTGCGGAACGCGTTCCTCCGCCCCTCGCATCGTCTCCGATCGGAGCATCCGATTTTCCTCCATCTCGACCGTTTCGCGCGCGCGGGCGCGCGCGGAGTCGTTTTGCGCCCGCACATTCAACAAGGGGGTTCCGTCATTGACCAAGCGCATTGAAAAGCAAAAGCGTCGCAACGGCCGGTCCACCGACACCGCCGAGATCATTCCGTTGCATAAGGCCAAATACCGAGCCGAGCGAGCGCCGACGCCGATACGGCCGCTCAACGCCAACCAAGCCAATTATCTCGACGCCCTGTACACGAGTCCTCAGGTCATCGTGCTCGGCCCCGCTGGGACCGGCAAGACCTGGATCGCGGCGACGCATGCGGCCGATCTCTACCGTGCGCACCGTATCGGCAAGATCATCCTGACCCGTCCGAATGTGCCGTGCGGGCGCTCTCTGGGCTTTTTCCCCGGTTCGCTCGAGGAGAAATTCGCGCCTTGGGCCTCCCCGATCGTCGAAGCGATCAAGGAGCGCATCGGCGCCGCCGCCTACGATATCGCGCTGAAAAAGGGCGATATCGAAATGGCGCCGTTCGAGGTCATGCGCGGACGGTCATGGAAGGACGCCTTCGTCCTGCTCGACGAAGCGCAAAACACCACGCCGGCCGAGATCAAGATGTTCCTGACCCGTATCGGTGAGGATTGCACGGTCGTCGTCAACGGCGACGTCAGCCAGTGCGACCTCGACCAAGCCTCCGGCCTGCGCGTCGTGCTCGATCTCGTCGCCGCGCGCCGCTTGCCGGTGCCCGTGATCGAATTCACGCTCGCGGACATCGTCCGATCTGGAATTTGCGCCATGTGGGCGCGAGCGTTCGAGGAGGCTCGCATATAAGGCCGCGGGAAAGATCTCGAGGAGCCGGGCCAAAGACTTGTCCCTGTCGCGATGGCGATCCGACGGAGTCCCGGCTTCCTCACGTCAGCGCGTAACGCCAGCCGGGTCGCCAAACGCGGATCGCGTCCTTCGCTAGCGCAGCAGGGCGTGACGCGGAGGCGCTGGACGCTCCTCAGCCGAGTGGCCGCTCCCCCGTTTGTTCATCGCCCAGTCATCGCCTGTGCGCCATGGTGACACGTCGATCACAACGACGTCCGCGCCAAGCGCGGCCAAGGCATTGAAGTGGGGCTCATGATTTCGCGTTTCCTGACCGGCGCCGCCGCGGTGGCGCTATGCGCCTTCATCGGCTCGGATTCGCTCATCGACAGCGCGCAATCCCTGACAATTCCGACCTATTGCGTCAGCGGCGAGCAATGCGCTTCGCTGTGCCGCGGCCTGGTCGAGGTCGGCGTGACGCCGCAGGACTTCATCCAGCGCGCGTCTTACGAACTCGGCGCGCCGGGCTTCTCGGGCCTGCCGCCCGCCAATCTGACGATGCCGCAGACCGTCGATCCCAAGAACGTCTATTCCGAGACGACGGCGGGCAAGTTCAGTCCGGCGACCGCGGGCGCGCTGGCGCGCGTCTATGCGCCCAATCTCATCACCGGCAAGGTGGACGTCATCGATCCCGACACGTTCAAGGTCGTCGACAGCTATGCGGCCATTCCGAGCCCGCAGCACATCGTCCCCTCCTGGGATTTGCAGACGCTGTGGGTGTCCGGCGACATCAGCTATCGCGGCGGCCACGCCTCGGTGGCGGCGATCGATCCGAAGACCGGCAAGGTGGTCAAGACGATCGACGTCCCCGACGCCTACAACATGTATTTCACGCCCGACGGGCGCTCGGCGATCGTGGTCGCCGAGGCGATGCGGCGGCTCGAATTCCGCGATCCCCATACGATGGCGCTGCAAGGCTATATCGCCGCGCCCAAATGCGCGGGGATCAATCACGCCGATTTCGCGCTCGACGGCTCCTACGCGATCTTCACCTGCGAATACGACAATTCGCTGGCCAAGATCGATCTCGTCCATCACACGCTCGCCGGCATGCTGCAATTGTCGCCCGGCCATATCCCGCAGGACATCCGCGTCGCGCCCGACGGCTCGGCCTATTTCGTCGCGGACATGCTGAAGGACGGGCTCGTCGTCATCGACGGCGATTCGTTCAAGGAGACCGGCTTCATCCCGACCGGCGTCGGCGCGCACGGCCTCTATCCCAGCCGCGACGGCAAGCGCCTCTTCATCGCCAATCGCGGCACGCATAATCTCGGCGGCGTCAGGAATGGCGAGGGCAGCGTTTCCGTGCTCGATTTCGCCACGCGCAAGATCGTCGCCACCTGGACAATTCCCGGCGGCGGCAGCCCCGACATGGGCAACGTCAGCGCCGACGGCCGATGGCTGTGGCTGTCCGGCCGCTACGACGGAGTCGTCTACGCCTTCAATACGGACGACGGCTCGGTCAAGACGATCCCCGTCGGCGGCATGCCGCACGGCCTCACCGTCTGGCCGCAGCCGGGGCGGTATTCGCTGGGGCATACCGGGAATATGCGATAGCGGCGGCCTCTCGGCCAAAGCGCCGACGCCGTCATTGCGAGCGAAGCGAAGCAATCCAGCCTATATGCCGGCCGCAACCGCTGGATTGCTTCGTCGCTTCGCTCCTCGCAATGACGGCGCCGGCGCCGCCGGAAACTGCTCCGTCGCCAGCGAACCGCTCAGACAGTCCCCGCCAACACGACATGGCCGCCGTTTTCGCGCGACGGGGCGGCGCGCCGGGAGAAGAAGCGCGCGGCGATTTCGTTGGGGCCGAGGTCTTCGATGCTGCGAAATCCGAGCGCGCGAAGTTTTTCGTGCAGCGCAGGCGTGACGAAATAGGTCTGTAGGGCCTCGCCGGCCGCCGCCACCCTCGCCGCCAGGACTTCACGCGCCTGGCGCGAAGCGTCGTCGGCGATCGTCGCGGTGGGATTGGCGTAGTCGAACGCGACTTCGCCGCCGCCGGGCAATTTCCCGATGAAGGCGAGGGTGGCGAAGATCGCGTCCTCGGAGAGATAGGGCGTGACGCCGAGCCAGAGGAAGAAGGCGGGACGATCGGCGTCGAACCCCGCCGCGCCGAGCGCGTCCGCGAGGCTTTCGCTTTCGAAATCGCAAGGCGCGAAGACGAGGTGCGCGGGCGCGACGATGTGAGCCGCGGCGAGACGTCTTCGCTTCTCGGCCTGCGTCGCGGGATGATCGACCTCAAAGACGCGCAGCCCTTCGGCCGGCTCGACGCGATAGGCGAAGGTGTCGAGCCCGGCGCCGAGAACGACGATCTGCCGGACGCCGCGCGCGATCGCTTGGCCAGCCGCGTCCTCGGCGAAGCGGCTGCGCGCGGCGACGAACAGGCGCAGGCCGCGCCGGCCCGGGTTCTCCCTCGCTTGGTCGATCGCCCCTTGCGCGTCCTCACCCAGAACGCGCAGCGCAAGCGGATCGGCGAAAACGCGCCCGCCTTCGAGGACCTGGTGCGCGGCGCGATGGCCGGCGGCGCCGAGCGCGGTGCGGCTGAATTGACCTTCCTGCATGGGCCGAAATTATCCGCGCGGCGCGCAGCTGTCGATGCGCGGGGGAGGCCCACGCTGGCGGCGCGCCGCACGCCTTCCCGCGACAACGTCCGGTTTCAGCTTCACGCGCGCCGGGTCGCGGCGGCCCCCCCTGAAACGCGGACAGCCTTGCAGCTCGCATGGCTTGCGCCTATATAGGCGCAAATGGATGGCGGGCCGATGACCACAGTCGAGACGAATCGGGCCAAGATCGTCCGCCGCCTCGGGTTAGAGGGCTGGTTCTTGTTCCGCAACGGCGCTGAGCACGACATCTACATTCACGCTTCGAAACCCGGCGTCTTGTCCGTGCCGCGGCATCGAGCCCTGTCGCCGGGGGTCGCCAGGCAAATCGCCAAAGTGGCGGGTTGGAGATGAGATGACTTCGTATACCGCTCTCATCGATGGAAAGGCCGGCGCCTATGGCGTCACTTTTCCTGACCTCCGTGGATGCACCGCTATGGGCGCGACCCTCGAGGAGGCGATCGTCAACGCCGCCGAAGCCATGCGCGACTGGGTCGAGGTGACGGTCGAGAAGGGCGGCGCGATTCCCGAGCCGCGTGCGCTGGAGGAATTGCTCGCCGACCAGGAGATTTCCGACGAAATCGGTGGAGGCGCGCTCCTCAGGAGCGTGCCGTTGGTGAGAGAATCGGGCCGACCGGTCAAGGCCAATCTGTCGATCGACGCCGGCATCCTCGCGGCGATCGACGCGGAGGCGAAACGGCGCAAGCTCACGCGCTCAGCCTTCATCGAATTGATGGCGCGACACGCACTGCCGGAGATGGCGCTTTAGCCGGCTGTCGCCGCCGCTCTTGCCTTTTTCGCCGCCGCCCCGCATAGGGCCGCTCGAACCTTCCGCCAACTCGATCGAGCGCTTCTCCCATGGGCTTCAAATGCGGTATCGTCGGCCTGCCCAATGTGGGCAAGTCGACGCTCTTCAACGCGCTGACGCAGACCGCCGCGGCGCAGGCGGCCAACTACCCCTTCTGCACCATCGAGCCGAACGTCGGCGACGTCGCGGTGCCCGATCCGCGGCTGGAGACCCTGGCCAAGATCGCGGGATCGAAGGACATCATTCCGACGCGCCTCACCTTCGTCGACATCGCCGGCCTGGTGCGCGGCGCCTCGAAGGGCGAGGGGCTGGGCAATCAGTTTCTCGCCAACATCCGCGAGTGCGACGCCATCGCCCATGTCGTTCGCTGTTTCGAGGATGGCGACGTCACCCATGTCGAGGGCCGCATCGACCCGCTCTCCGACATCGCGACGATCGAGACCGAACTGATGCTCGCCGATCTCGAAAGCCTCGAGCGCCGCGTCGTCCAGATGGAGAAGAAGGCCAAAGGCGGCGACAAGGACGCCAAGGACCTGCTCGAACTCGCGCAACGCAGCCTCGCCGAATTGCGCGAGGGCCGGCCCGCGCGGGCGGCGGGCGTGAGCCGCGAGGATCACAAGCTGTTTCAGTCGCTCGGGCTCTTGTCCTCGAAGCCGGTGCTCTACGTTTGCAACGTCGAGGAAGCCTCGGCCGACAAGGGCAACGCGCTCTCCGACCAGGTGCGCGAACAGGCGGCCAAGGAGGGGGCGGTCGCCGTCGTCGTCTCCGCGAAGATCGAGAGCGAAATCGCCGTGCTGCCGATAGGAGAGCAGAAGGAATACCTCGAAGCGGTGGGCCTCGCCGAGCCCGGCCTCAATCGCGTCATCCGCGCCGGCTACGACCTGCTGCATCTCGTGACGTTCTTCACCGTCGGGCCGAAGGAGGCGCGCGCCTGGACGGTCGAGAAGGGCGCGCGCGCGCCGCAGGCGGCGGGCGTCATCCACACCGACTTCGAGAAAGGCTTCATCCGCGCCGAAACCATCGCCTACGACGATTATGTCGCGTGCAAGGGCGAAGCGGGCGCGCGCGAGGCCGGCAAGTTCCGTCTCGAAGGCAAGGACTATGTCGTCAACGACGGCGACGTGCTGCATTTCCGCTTCGCCACCTAAAGAGCCGAGCGATGGACAGGCTCTATTTCGAGGACTTTGCGCCCGGTGAAATCGTCGAATACGGCGATACGCCGGTCACAGCCGAGGCGATCGTCGAATTCGCGCGCCAATTCGATCCGCAGCCTTTCCACCTCGACGCGGAAGCCGCGCGCGAGTCCGTCGCAGGCGGGCTGATCGCCTCCGGCTGGCACACCGCGGCGATGCTGATGCGCATGAGCTGCGACGGATTTCTCAACCGTTCCGCGAGCCAGGGCGGCCCGGGAGTCGAGGAACTCAACTGGTTGAAGCCGGTCAGGCCCGGCGACCGCCTGCACGTTCGCCGCACGACGCTGAGCGCGCGCCCATCGCGCTCGCGGCCCACCGTCGGCCTCGTCGAGTTCCTGTTCGAAGTGCTCAACCAGAACGGAGAACCCGTGATGACGCAGAAGAACGCCGCCTTCATTCTGCGCCGCGCGACGGACGAGGCCGCGCGGTGATCGGGCTGTACTACGAAGACCATCACGTCGGCGGGACGACGACAATCGGCGCTCATGAATTCACGCGCGAGGCGATTCTCGCCTTCGCGCGCGCCTACGATCCGCAGCCCTTTCATCTCGACGACGCGGCCGGCGCAGCCTCTCTGTTCGGCTCGCTTTGCGCTTCGGGCTGGCATACGGCGAGCGTCTGCATGCGCCTGCTGATCGATTTTCGCGAGGCGCAACGCGTGGCCGCCGCGGCGCGCGGCGAGCCGTTGCCGGCGCTCGGCGTCGGCCTCGGCGTCCGCGATTTGCGTTGGACCAGTCCGGTGCGGCCCGGCGACGTCGTCACCTATTCGACGCGGATCGACTCGATGCGCGAGACCAAGCGGCCGCAATGGGGGATCATTGGCTTCCGCGCGAGCGGCGTCAATCAGAGCGGGCGCGAAGTTCTGTCGTATTTCAGCCACGGGCTTTTCGCGCGCCGCGGGCGTTAGGGCAGCCGCGCGACCGGATCGACGCACACCGTAACGCCGCGCTGCGTCCCTTCTCCCCGCTTGCGGGGAGAAGGTTAGGATGAGGGGCCGGGCAACAAGCCGCAACGGCGCGGCTAATGACCCGGCCCCTCACCCCGGCCCCGCGCGCGGGGAGAGGGGGGCGCCCACACCTAAATGCAAAACGCTCTATTGCAGCCGAGCGTCATTTCGGCTCGACGCGATACTTGACGAATCCGCCAGGCGCCGCCCCCATCGGGGTGAGCGTGACGCTGGCGGGCGGCGGCGCGCTCGCCGCGGCCGGCGATGTCGAAAACGTCGCGACGACATGATCGGGCCACGGCGTGAAACGCCAATTGCCGTCGGATTTGGGTTCGAGGTGGCGCGTCTCGACGATATAGCGCACCATGACGTCCCGGTTGGAGTCGGGAGCCTCGAAGACGACCGTCGATCCGTCGCAACCGGGAAAATTGCCGCCGCCGCTCGCGCGGTAACTGTTGGTGACGACGATGAAGAATTGGTTCGGGTCGATCGGCGCGCCGCGGAACGCGAGGTTGCGAATGCGATGCGCGTCGGGCGCGACGAGCCTGCCGTCGCTGTCGTAGCGCGAAGGCTGGGTGACGTCGATCTCGTAGTTCACGCCGTCGATGACGTCGAAATTGTAGGAGGCGAAGTTCGCGTCGAGCAGCGGCTGTTCGACGCGCGAGTTCGGATCGATGCGCAGAAACAGGCCCGCCGATCGCTCCAGCCATTCGCGCAACGTCGCGCCGTCGATCTTCACCGCGCGCAAGGCGTTGGGATAGAAATAGAGATCCGTGACGTTCTTGATCGCGATGGCCCCCGCCTTGACGTCGGTGTAATAGTCCGGGCCGCCGCGGCCGCCCGACTTGAACGGCGCCGCGGCGGAGAGAATGGGCGCGCCCGCGAGGGCCGGCAGGGTCTGAGCGAGCCGGCTCACGTACCAGATTTGCGCGGCGTTGACGATTTGCACCGACGGATCGTCCGCGACCAGCGCGAAATAGGAATCGATCGGCGAAGCGATGTCGCCGACGGGCGAGCGGACATAGGCGAGCGTCGCTTCGTGCGCCGCGCGCGCCGCGGCGAGCACGGCGACGTCGGCCTCGACCAGCGCCGCGACCGCGTCGCCCTCGCGATTGTAGATCGGCCGCGCTTCCACCTTGGCCGCGGCGACCCGCCAGCCGGCGCCGGCGCGTTCCAGAGCGAGATCGATGATTCCGAGATGGCTGCCCCAGAAGCCGGGCATGACCGCGGGCACGCCGTGCAAGGCGCCCTTCACGACGTCGACGCCGTCGATCCCGGCGAAGTCCTCGCCGGGCAGCAGCAGGTGCTGGTGGCCTAGGAACATCGCGTCGACGCCGCCTGCCGCCGCCAGCGCAAGGGCGGCGTTTTCTTCGCCGGGCTGCGGCGGCGCCCTGCGCGAAACCCCCGAGTGGCAGAGCGCAACGACGAGGTCGGCGCCCTTCGCGCGCAACGCCGGAACGTGGACGCGCCCGGCCTCGACGATCCCGATCGTCGTCGCGCGGCCGCTCAGGCCGCTCTGATCCCATTGCACGATCTGCGGCGGCGTGAAGCCAATCACGCCGATGCGAAGGCGCTGCTCCGCGCCCGCCTCGTCGCGCAACGTCGGCTCCAGAATGAGCCAGGGCTTGAAATAGAACGAGCCGTCGGGTCGAAGAATGTTGCAGCTGAGGGCGGGAAAATTCGCGCCGGCGAGCGCGACTTCGAGAAAGTCGAGGCCGTAATTGAATTCGTGGTTGCCGAGCGCGCAGGCGGAATAGCCCAATTCGTTCATCGCGCCGATCATCGGATGGACGTCGCCCCTCTTCAGCCCCATCGACAGAGCCGCGTAATCGCCGAGCGGCGAGCCCTGGATGATGTCGCCGTTGTCGAAGAGAAGGGCGTTGGCGACTTCGGCGCGCGCGGCGGCGACGAGCGAAGCGGTCTTGGCGAGCCCCACCGTATCGTCGGGCCTGTCGCGGTAATAGTCGTAGGCGAAAATATTGGCGTGAAGGTCGCTGGTGCCGATCAGACGCAGGGAAAGGCGGGCGCTCATGCGATCCTCGAACTCAAGAAAGCGATTCGAGGCACATTAGAGCGGGCGCCCGAATGTGAGAACCTTCACCCGCCTGAGGGCGCCGCCCGGTCGGCGACCCTCGGGCGCCTTTAGAGAGCGGCCGCGCCGGCGCGCGCGGGCGCGGCGGGCGTCTGGCTCGCTTGCGGCGCGCCCGACTTGGCGTCCCAGCCGCCGGGCGGCGCCGGCGCTTCGTTGGCGGCCGGCGAGGGCGTCGAAGCCTTGAATTCGGCGAGAGCCTTGGCGGCGGCGAGCAGAGCCGGCGCGTCCATCTTGGCCGCCACTTCGTCGCGCTTCTTGGCCGCGTCGGCGTCGCCTTGCTGCGCCGCCAGGGAGAACCACAGCCAGGATTGGATGAGGTCCTGCGGCACGCCCATGCCGCGGGCGTAAAGAATGCCCAGATTGAACTGGCTGTCGCGGATCCCGAGCTGACCGGCTTTGCGGAACCATTGCGCGGCCTCGGCGTAGTCGGGTTTGCCGGCGGCGGCGGCTTCGGCGTTCATCACCGCCAGATTGTGCATGGCGCGCGCATTTCCGGCGGTCGCGGCTTTCGCGTACCAGGACATGGCGAGCTGCAGATCGCGCGCGACGCCGACGCCCTTTTCGTAAAGCGCGGCCAATCGGTACTGCGCGATGGGCAGATCGCGAACGGCCGCCTGCTCGAACCATTGCGCGGCCGCATGCGGGTCCTTGGCGACGCCGCGGCCCTCGACGAGGCGCAGCGCCACTTCGAACTCGGCGTTGGGATCGCCCGCCGCCGCGGCCTCGCGCAGGGATTGCGGCAGGCCGGCCGGAATCGACGCTGCGAGCTCCGTGGGGGCGGCCTTGACGCTCTTGGCCGACGTCGCCGGCGCGGCGATCGAACCGACGGGATTGGCGTCGATCGCGCCAACGTCGTTTCCGCCGGAGAGCGAGCCGAGCTTGGGAGCGTCGGGCTTCGCGATTGTTCGCGCCGGCGCTTCCAAATCCGACTTTTGCATCGCGCCCTGATGACCGCCGCGCAGCTCGACGACCGCGAGCGCGGCCATCAATGCGAGGAGCGTCGCGCCGAGAAGAATGGGCCGGCGCCGCCCCGCGAAGAAAGCCTTGGCCTGACCGCCGAGCGCGGCGTGAGCGCGCTCGCCCGTCTCCGTCGATTCGGCGGCTTCTTTGGGATTGCGATCCTTGGCCGCGCCTTCCGTCAGCGCGGCTTGCGCGGCGCGGCGAGCGGCGGCGATATGGGCGTTGATGGCGCTCCTTGGCATGGAGAAATCGGCGGGTTCCGGGCTCCGCGGCCAAGCGAGCGAGGCGCCGGGTTCGAGCAGGAAATCCGCGCCTTCGAGCGAACGGCGCGCCGGCGTCTCGCCCGCTTGGCTCGCCTTGCCGCCGCGCGCCGGTTCGCCCAGACCGTCTCGCGCCGGCGGGGCCTCGGCGCGATCGGGGATGTCGCGCAGCGCCGCGCCGGTCGCGCTCAAGGCTTCGCCGGCGCCGGCGGGCGAGGCCGTCTGCGAAATAATCGCGCCGCCGAGCGCATGAGCGCGCGCGCTTTCGTCGACGCGCGCGACCTCGTCCTCGACGCGCCCGAGGCGATTGACGATCTTTTCCAAAATGTCCTGGAGGCTGGCCAGACGCGCCTGCGTGCGCTTGTCGGCGCTCGACTGGTCGGCTCGCAGGTTCGCCAGACCGGCGGCGATGTCGTCGTTTTCGCGAGCGACCGTTTCGGGCAGCGACTGCAGCGCTCTGCGCGTCGCGTCGAGTTCGGCGAGCAAGTCGGCGGCCTTGCGCTCGAGCGCGGCGTTCGAAGAACCGTCCGGATGCAAGGCCTCGAGACGGTCGTGGATCTCGGAAATCTGGCTCGCGAGCGCGTCGGCGTCGACGCGCGGTCCGTCGCGACGCGCCAGCCGCTCGGCGAAAAGGTCCGCCGCTTGCTCGACGAATTTCGGGTCGACCTTCGAGGCCGCGCTGACATCCAGCCGATCATGCAGCGCGCGCAGCGCCTCTTCCAACGGGCGCGTGTCGATCACCGGACCGGCCCGCTGGTCGATGCGCGCGCCGAGATCGCGGATCATCGCCTCGATTTCGCCGGGCGCCGCCGCGGAAGCGGCGCCGCGATCCAACTTCTGATTGATTTCATACAGCAGAGTTTCCAACGGGCGCGTGTCGACCGTGGTCGGCGCGGCGAGCTTGGCGCCGAGGTCTCGCATCAGATTTTCGATCGGCGTCGTGTCGATCTCGATGGGACGGTCGCCGAGCGTTCGCAAGGCCTGCTCGAGCGGCTTGATGTCGAGGGTCGGATTGGCGCGTTGGTCGATGCGCGCGCCCAGGTCCTGGAACATCGCCGCGAGCGCGTCCGGATTGGCCGCGGGGGCCGGTGGACGGTCGAGCTTTTGGTTGATGTCGCGCAGCGCGGCTTCGAGCTTCGCGGCGTCGGGCTGCGAACCCGACTGGCGCTCGATCGAGGCGCGAACGCCGTCGATGCGGCGCGCCAAGTCCTCGATGGCGCGCGAATCGACGCCCTGCGCCTGCTGCGGGCGCTGCAGCGCTTGATCCATGCGCTGAGCGAGCTGTTCGAGGCGCCGCTCGATGGCCGACAAAGCCGCTGCCGGCGTCGACCGTTCGATCTGCGCGCGCGCGTCGGAAAGGAGGGCGACGACCCGAGCCGATTCCGCCTGGGGCGCCGGACTCGACGCCAGCCGCTCGACGCGGTCCGCAAGATCGCCAATCTGCTTTTCCAACCGTTCGACCGGAACAGGCCGCATGGCGGCCGCGGCCAGCAGGTTGCGGACTTCCTCCGTCTGCGCGCGGATGCGCTCGAACGTCGCGGGATTGATGACGCCCTGGGCGATAGCGTCGACCTTGGCGTCGACCGCGCGAATCTCGCGCTCGAGCCCTTGCACGGCGGCTTGCGGATCATGGGCGCGTAAGGCGTCCCGGATCTCGGCGCTCAGCGCCTCGAGCGGCGCGACGAGCGAATCGCGCGCGCCATTGTCGCGCATCGTCGCGATGCGTTCGCTCAGATCGCGCATCGCGCCTTCCAGCGCGACGACGGCGTTGCGCGGCGCCAGATCGGCGAGGCAGCGCGACATCGCCGCGAGCTCGGCGCGGAGCCCCTGAATATCGACGGGCGGCTGCGCGCGTTGTTCGCTCTGTTCGCGGCGCATCTGGTCGACGCGCAGGCTCAGGGCCATGATCTCTTCGCGCAGCGCGTCGGTCGGCGCCGGACCGCGCCCCGGCGCCGGCGCGCGCGCCTCGTTGGGCGGGGGCAAGGGCCGCGCGGCTTCCTCGGTTTCCAAAGCCGCGGAGCCCGCGCGCGCCGACGAAGTGGGGTCGGCGCAGAAATTGCGCCAGCCGCGCTTTGACGTTTCGATGTCGGGCGCGGCGGCGCGCGCGTCGAGTTCGCCGCGTCGGCGGGCGATTTGCGAAATGGCCTCTCGCACGTCGATGCGCGGACGCTCGGGCCCGCGAGGCGCTTCGCGACGCCGATCCTGGACGGCCTCGACACGGCGCGCGAGCGCGCTCATGCGGGCGTCGAGTTCGCGTTCAGTCTCGTCGAGGCGCGATTCCAATCGGCTGGGCGTCTCGGCCATCAGCGATTGCTGGCGGGCCGTCCGCTGGTCGATCGCGGCGAGTTTTTCGGCGACGGCCTGGAGCGCCGCGCGCTCCTCGCTACGGTCGCTTTGACTGCGTTCGATCCATTGCGCGACCGATTCGAAAGCGCGTGCGGCGCGCACTTCTCTGCGTTCGGCGCGGCTTTCGAGCCTGGCGATGGCCGCCTCGAGCAATTCGTCGGCGCGCCGAGCCTCGTCTCGGCTCGGCTCCGCATCGTCCTGCCTGCGGCGGGATTCGGCGCGCGCAGGAGGGCGCGAACCTTCGCCCGATCTGTCGTCGCGGCGCGAAAGCCGCGAAATGCGGTCGCCGATCGCGTCGAGCTTGTCGTCACGTTCCAGATTGGCGGGTTCGACGCCGTGTTCGGCGGCTTTGTCGGCGACCACTTCGTCGAGCCAATCGCCCAGGCTCATTCCGGCGCGGCGGGCGGCCTCCTCGGCGAATGCGCGCGTCTCGCGTCCCACGCCTCTGACGTTCCAAGCCGTCGCGCTGTTCATCGTTGCAACCGTCGCCGACGTTGTGCCGATCGTCGCGCCTTCGGCTGATCACGGCGCAACGCTCGGATGTTTCCGCGCGCGTGGTGAACAAACCGTTAAGATCGCCCCAAAATGGGTCAACGGAGGCGTGCCGCAGAAGATAGGCCGATTGTATTGTGGGAAGACACAACTAATGGTTGCGTTTTCCCACAGATGCGTCATATTCGGCGCCGTTCGCGCAGGCGCGGGGGCGGCTCGTCCTCGCAACCCAAGCGCGCTGACGGAAAGGATTGGCCATGAGGGCGAATTCGCCATTGGGGAAGGGCGCCGATTCTGAGAGCAATCTCTCCGCTTCCGAGAGCAATCTCTCCGCGACCCGCGGACGCAGGGCAGTGAACGCAGCGGGCGAGATGACAATCGGCGAAATGGCGCGCGAATTTGGCGTCACCCTGCGCACGCTGCGCTTCTACGAGGATCGCAATCTGATTCGCCCGCGCCGGGCGGGGAACGCGCGCTACTATGGCGGACCTGACCGCGTTCGCCTGGAGATGATCCTGAAGGGCAAGCAGCTCGGTTTCACGCTTGCCGAAATCAGCGAATTGATCGGCGCCGAGGACTGTTCGGCCAAGACCGACTTCGAGGAGAGGCTGCGGCCCGCTCAGATCGTCGATCAGCTCGATCATCTCGAACGTCAGCGGCGCGAGATCGAGGAGGCGATCACGAAACTTCAGGCGACCCGCGAACGCATGTCGCGCATGGCCGGCGCGGCTTAGCTCGAACGTCGCCGCAACTCGACAATGCGCAAGGCCTCCGCGAAAGTCGCCTCGACGCTCATTCGGGTGGTGTCGAGCATCGCTGCGTCGGCCGCCGCGCGCAACGGAGCGTCGGAGCGCTCGGAATCGCGGGCGTCGCGCTTGGCGATGTCGGCGAGAATCGCAGCGTAGTCGGCTTTTTCGCCGCGCTGGGCCAATTCCAGTGCGCGCCGTTGCGCGCGCGCCTCGGGGCTGGCGGTGACGAAAATCTTGACGTCCGCCTGGGGGCAGATGACGGTGCCGATATCGCGGCCGTCGAGGACGGCGCCGCCGGGGCGCAGGGCGAAATTGCGCTGCGCCTCGACCAGCGCCGCGCGCACCTCCGGCAAGGCGGCGACGATCGAGGCGGCTTCGCCCATTTCGCGTCCGCGCAGCCGCGCCTCGTCGAATTCCGTCAGGCTCAGGCCGCGCGCCGCGGCGACGGCGGCGCCGACGTCGCGAAGATCGCGATCGGCGTTGAGAAGACTCGCGGCGGTCGCGCGGTAGAGCAGGCCGGTGTCGAGATGGGGCAAGCCATAATGCTCGGCTAGGCGCCGCGCGAGCGTGCCTTTGCCCGACGCGGCGGGTCCGTCGATGGCGATGATCATCGGTAACGCCCCAGCCCCACTGCGTTGGTCGCCCTGCGGCGCTCTTAAGACCCGACGACGGCGCTGTCGACTCCGGCCCGGCCCTTTCGGCTCGGATCGTCGCCGAGGGCTTGGCGGCTCGCGAGCGGCTGCGCTAAGGTGCGCGAACCCGCGGCGGCAATTTCGCGCCCCGGGTTCAGAGGGGACGGCGATGAATCTGACGGCGGCGCAAACGAAGACGGTTCTCGCCTCATTTCTCGGATGGATGCTCGACGCCTTCGATTTCTTCCTCCTGACCTTTCTGCTCAAGGACATCGCCAAGGAGTTCGGCGTCGAGGTGCCGCAGGTCGCCTATGCTTTGTTCCTGACGCTGGCGATGCGCTTCGTCGGCGCCTTCATCTTCGGCCAGATCGGCGACAGATGGGGCCGCAAGCCGGCGCTGATGCTCGATATCGTTTGCTATTCCGTGATCGGCGCGCTCGCCGCCTTCGCGCCGAGCCTGTGGGTGTTCTTGGCTCTGCGCGCGCTCTTCGGCGTGGCGATGGGCGGCGAATGGGGCCTCGGCAGTTCGCTGGCGATGGAGTTGATTCCGCCGCAGGCGCGCGGCTTCGTCTCCGGCATCCTGCAATGCGGCTATCCCACCGGCTTCCTGCTCGCCTCGGTCGCCTACGGCCTGCTCTACGGGCGCACCTTCGGCGATTACACGGTCGGCTGGCGCGGCATGTTCCTGCTCAGCATCCTGCCCGCCTTCCTCGTTCTGTTCATCCGCACCAGCGTGCCCGAGTCCCCCGCCTTCGCCGAGGCGAAAAAGGTCGGCAAGCCGGGTCTTTGGGAGACGCTCAACGCGAATTGGGGACTGGTGCTCTATGCGGTCGTGCTGATGATGTGTTTCAACCTGTTCAGTCACGGCACGCAGGATCTCTACCCGACCTTCCTGCAGAAGCAGCACAAGTTCGATCCCGGCACGGTGAGCTGGATCACCATCGTCGCCAATCTCGGCGCCATTGCCGGCGGGCTTTCCTTCGGCTTCATCTCGGAGAAGATCGGCCGCGTCAACGCGATCACCGTCGCAGCGCTCATCGCGTTGCCGGCGCTGCCGCTCTGGGCCTATTCGTCGACGCCGGTCATGCTGGCCGCCGGCGCCTTCGTCATGCAGATCGCGGTGCAGGGCGCTTGGGGGGTGATCCCCGCGCATCTCAACGAATTGTCGCCCGGCGCCGTGCGCGCGACCTTGCCGGCCTTCGTCTATCAGGCCGGCAATTTCCTCGCCTCCTACAATGGTCCGTTCCAGGCCAAGCTCGCCGAAGGCGCTGGCGGCGATTACGGCTATGCGTTGGCGCTGGTCGGGGGAATCGTCGCCGTGGCGATCGTCATCGTCATCCGCTTCAGCCCGGAACGGCGCGGCCAGACGCTGACGGCGCATTGAGGCGAGCCCTTGCCGCGGCCCTTCTCCCGCGCGGGGCGAGGGCGGGGTCGAGCGAACGGATCGAAGCGGCAGCCGTTATCAGTCCAATCGCGCGACGACGGCGAGCCGCTTGACCTGCCCCTGCTGATAGGCGCGCAAGAAAGCGTCATAGTCCTTGAAGGACACGCATCCGTTGGAATCGCCGTTCGGGCCGAGCATGTAGGAGTGGGCGAGGAGGCCCGCCCGTCCAAAGACGTCGCCCTCGCCGACGGGCGTGAGGCGCAGCGCCTGGACGCCGTGGAACAGCTCCTCGCGCGGCGACAGTTCATAGAGATGCGGCGGCGTCGCGCCGCGCGCGCGCTCGCTTACGTGACGCGGATCGTCCAGCCTGTCTCCCAGGCCTGAATGGGCCTCCAGTCGCGTTCCGTCGGGCAGGTAGACCGTGCGCGCCGAGATGTCGTAGACGGCGGTCCACTTGTCGTAGCCAGGCGGCGGCGAGGATCGAGCGAAGATCGAAAAGCCGGAAGCGCGATCCGTCGCAGCGAGCGCGGCGACTTTGGCATTGCCCACGACGCGGCTCTCCGGCGCCGCATAGGCGAGGTCGGCGCCGGACGAGCGCCCCGTTCCGAACAGTCTCTGGAAGGTGTTGCGATCGTCGGCCGGAGGCGTCGCGCGCGCGACGTTGTCGCTCGGCTGCGCCGCGCGGCGGTCCGGCAGGGCGGGCGTCGCGGGCGAAGCGCGTTCGGAGGGACGAGCCGGCGGCAGAGGAGCGGCCTCGTCGATCGGGGCGACATCCCGCTTCGGCGGCAGCGGCACGTCCTGCGGCTGCGGGATCGCGGCGACGGAAGCGGGGGCAGCGGCCTCGAGGCTCGCCTCCAGGGAAGAATCTCGGCTCAACGAGGCCGCCGCGGAGTCCCGGAGGAACCCCGGATCAACAAGCAGGCCGTAGGGATTGGAATCTTTTCCCGCCGCGGCGGACGCAAATTGCGCGGTGGAGCGGGCTAAGGCGACTTCGAGGCTGGCCTGAACGCCGGAATCCCGGTCCGGCGAGGCGGACTTGGAGTCCTGAAAAAACCCGGGATCGACGAGCGCGCCGTAGGGATCCGAGGCCTTTCCCGCCGCGGCGGACGCCGAATTCTCGGCGGACCGGGCGCCGAAGAAATCCGGAGCGGCGGCGGGACGCGCATGCGGGACCCATCCCGCCATGCACCCGCCGAAAGCCAGCGCGACGCCCCAGGGAAGGAGCCATAGAAGACCTTGACGGGGATCGCGCCTGCGGTCGAACGGGACTTCGTCGATGATCGGGCCGACTACCTGCATGCTTCGCCTACGCTCACACTACGCACATGCGATCAGTTTGTACGAAACATGTTTAGACCCAATTAACTCAGTTCGCGGCGTAAGGCTAGCCGGGAGCAAACCGCGGCGCCTGACGCCTTTTTCAGCGCGAGTGCGTCGATTTTGCGGCGGCGACCCTCGTGGCGGCGCGACAGCGCCGCCGCCGGATCCCGACCAGCGCGGCTCCAAGCGCGCAAAAGCCCAAATTCGCGCCCGGCCGATTGAAAGCAAACAATTGGCGCGCGGCGCTGGCTTGGCGGGACTTGGCCTGATTAGGTTTATCTTGGCTTGCGTTGGCTTGATTTCGCCGGCCTCGACCGCGCCGAGAGGCGCGCCGGAGTCCGGGGTCACGACGTCTTGCGTCGCGCCGCCCTGCCGCGGCCGCCCTTCGGCCGCGCCTCCCCGCCGCCCCAATTGTGCGGCCCCATGTCGGCGTCGGTGGGCTTGTGGGCGCGGCTCGGCGGGAGATTGGCGGCGCGGCCGTATGGGCGCTCGCCGGCATAGCCGCCGCCCGCCGCCGCGATCGCTTCCTGGCGCGCGAGCGGATCGTCGCCGATCGCCAGCTCGACCGTCTGCAACCGCTTGATTTCGTCGCGCAGGCGCGCGGCCTCCTCGAATTCGAGATTGCCCGCCGCCTCCTTCATGCGCTTTTCCAGATCGGCGATCGTGGCCTTGAAGTTATGGCCGATCGGCGCGCCGCCGGGCCCCGCGGCGAGGCCGATGTCGACGATGACGTGGTCGGCCTCGTAGACGGAGTTGAGAATGTCCTGGATGCCGCGGCGGATCGAGGCCGGGGTGATGCCGTTCGCCTTGTTGTAGGCTTCCTGCTTGGCGCGGCGCCGATTGGTCTCGTCGATCGCGCGCTGCATCGAACCGGTGACATGGTCGGCGTAGAGAATCACCTTGCCGTCGACGTTGCGCGCGGCGCGGCCGATCGTCTGCACCAGCGAGGTCTCCGAGCGCAAAAAGCCCTCCTTGTCGGCGTCGAGAATCGCCACCAGCGCGCATTCGGGAATGTCGAGGCCCTCGCGCAGCAGGTTGATGCCGACCAGCACGTCGAAGGCCCCCAGACGCAGGTCGCGGATGATCTCGATGCGCTCGATCGTGTCGACGTCGGAATGCATGTAGCGCACGCGCACGCCGTTCTCGTGCAGATACTCCGTGAGGTCCTCGGCCATGCGCTTGGTCAGCGTCGTCACCAACGTGCGATAGCCGCTGAGCGCGACGGTCCTGACTTCGCTCAGGAGATCGTCGACCTGCGTGCGCGCCGAACGGATCTCCACCGGCGGGTCGATCAGGCCGGTCGGGCGGATCACCTGTTCGACGAACACGCCGCCGGTCTGCGCCATCTCCCATTTGCCCGGCGTCGCCGAGACATAGACGCTCTGCGGGCGCATCGCGTCCCATTCCTCGAAGCGCAGGGGCCGGTTGTCGAGGCAGGAGGGCAGGCGGAAGCCATATTCGGCCAGCGTCGCCTTGCGGCGGTAGTCGCCCTTGTACATCGCGCCGATCTGCGGAATCGTGACATGGCTTTCGTCGGCGAAGACGAGCGCGTCGTCCGGCAGATATTCGAACAGCGTCGGCGGCGGCTCGCCGGGCCGGCGGCCGGTGAGATAGCGCGAATAATTCTCGATGCCGGCGCAGGAGCCGGTCGCCTCCAGCATTTCCAGATCGAACAAAGTGCGCTGCTCGAGCCGTTGCGCCTCGAGGAGGCGCCCTTGCGCATGGAGCTGGTCGAGCCGGGCCTTCAGCTCCTCCTTGATCGCCCTGGTCGATTGCAGCAGCGTCGGGCGCGGCGTCACGTAATGGCTGTTGGCGTAGACTTTGACGAATTCGAGGTCCTGGGTCTTCTGACCCGTCAGCGGATCGAATTCGGCGATCTGCTCGATCTCGTCGCCGAAGAAGCCGATGCGCCAGGCGCGATCCTCGTAGTGGGCGGGGAACAATTCGATCGTGTCGCCGCGCACGCGGAACAGGCCGCGGCTGAAGTCGCCGAGCGAGCGCTTGTATTGCAGCGCCACGAGATCGGCGATGATCTGGCGCTGGTCGACCTTGTCGCCGACCTGTAGCGAGAAGGTCATCGCGGTGTAGGTTTCGACCGAGCCGATGCCGTAGATGCAGGAGACCGAGGCGACGATGATGACGTCGTCGCGCTCCAGCACCGCGCGCGTGGCGGCGTGGCGCATACGGTCGATCTGCTCGTTGATCGAGGATTCTTTTTCTATGTAGGTGTCCGTCCGCGGCACATAGGCCTCGGGCTGGTAATAGTCGTAATAGGAGACGAAATACTCGACCGCGTTGTCGGGAAAGAAGCTCTTGAACTCGCCGTAGAGCTGCGCCGCCAGGGTCTTGTTGGGCGCCAGGATCAACGCCGGCCGCTGCGTCGCCTCGATGACCTTGGCCATGGTGAAGGTCTTGCCCGAGCCGGTGACGCCGAGCAGCACCTGGTCGCGCTCATGCGCGTCGACGCCCGCGACGAGCTCGCGAATCGCGGCGGGCTGATCGCCCTTGGGCTCGAATTCCGAGACGACCTTGAATCGGCGCCCGCCTTCCGTTTTCTGCGGGCGCTCCGGGCGATGGGGCGTCCACAGCGGGCGATTGCGCAGATTGGGGTCGCCGAGTTCGAGCAGCGCCTTCAGCAATTCGACCGTCGCCGCGGCGCCGGTCATGCCGCGCGGATGCGTGTCGGCGGAGGCCGCGTAATTCGCCTGTGGCGCCTCGGCGAGCCCGCCCGGCTTGGCCGTCAGCGCGGGGTTGAGCAGCGCCGCCAAATGCTCGTCGAGCGGATGGACGTCCGGCTTGGCGGCCTTGGCGCGCGTCGGGCGGGAAGCGGACTTGGCGGATTTCGGCATGGACGCAATATGGGGGGAAAGCGGCGCGGAGGGAAGGCGGGGGCGGCGCGGCGGCAGGGCTGTCTTCAAAGCTCTTGCCAAATTCTTCCAAGGATTTCCAAAGAGGCCTTGGCGGAATTCAAAGTTGTCCAATGCGTTTCCAAGGTTTTCCAAAGAAATTGCTTGGCCATCATATCTTTTACAGGCCATACGATCGGGCTAGCGCATTGGCATGTCGAAACGCAACCGAAAGAACGGCGGTTTGAACGTTAAGGCCTGGCCAAAGCCGCATCGCCTTGCCGCGAACCTTGATTCGAATAGATCAGTCCAAACTAGTAGATAAGGGAGCGCCAGCAGCCGCCGAAGTCTGTAAGACAGCAGGTATGGAAGGTTTGGTAAGTTTTTTGGGCATTCGGAGGTCCTATTATCGCAGTCAACGGTCTTTGGTTCAGCATGACAAGTTCGATAGCAATCGAACACGAGCGTCAATATTAGATCCAGCAGAGGATTTAATGCAACACAGATCTTGGTAACAAATCGAGGGCACGTCCCTGATATAGTGATGTCAAAGTTGACTGCGGTATAGGGATGGGTGGAGGACAGAGGGTGTTGAATGGAATGAATGCACCGACCTGATATTCGACCTATTGCTTGTCTAGATGCTGGCGAAGCTATAACTAGGTCGTGTGATGTGGGAAGTATAGACATTCAGAGGCAAAAAAGAGCGCCCGGGTACTTCTTGGTGCCGGAGGACGCTTTGCCCTGACGCTCTTTCGGCCCGGCGGTTACGAGACGCGACCCGTTTCAACGCCGCGTCGGGCACGTCGGCAGATGCGCTCGTAAAAGGCGAGCGGGCCGTCGGGGATCATTTCAGGGCGGCCCGAGTTCCCGCAGGAGCGGCGACGGAGGAACTACGGCGGCGCGCAGGCTTGGCAGGGAGGCCTGCGCGGCCTCCCACACGCGCTCATGCGCGATCGAGGCGTAGCCGTGGATCAAGATATTTCGGAACGCGATGATTTCGCGAAAATCCGGAATGCGACGCGCGAGGTCCGGGTCACGTTTGGCGATTTGGCCCAGCGCTTCGCCGATGATCTCGAATTTGCGTTCGACCGCCGAGTGAACCACGTCGCGTTATATATCCCGACAAGCCCAATCAGGGCGATGAAGCGGCTCGAATTGGCGCAAAGCAGGAAATGGTCGATCGCCGGCGAGGAATTGGCTTCCGCCTATCAAAGCGTCGTCAGCTTGTTCCGAAAGCGCGTCAGATAATGACCATCGTGAGCCTGAAAGGGCGGAGCGGATTGTGCCCAAGCCAATAATAATCGCCATAGCGACGCCGCCTGTAATTACATATGCAAATGAAGAATTCGCGACGGCGCCGCTGTGTCTTGGGCAAACGCTGGAAATGCCCATGCGATGAAGGTGACTTTAAGCAATGAGCGAGAGGGTAAGCGCAAGTAAATCCGCGCGAGGTTGCCGATTACTAAAAGGCGAACATTATCTTGCATAACGTCCCATCGTGTCATTCGATCGTCCTCGAGTCACAACGGATACACAGTTATTATGGCACGCTACCGTAACGTTGGCAATATGTGGAGATCGAATTATATAGGCTATATTGTGATGTATTTTATCAATTGTGCGCGCTAACGGCTCCCCAAATCCACGGGTGCAACGGCGCCGGCGTCGCGCTCCCGCGTGGGCGAAGACCGACGAATTGTTCCAGGATTTCGGGTTCCGCCTGCTTTCGAATTTGAAGCGGGACAGGCGCTTCAATCGGCAGGCGACTCGGATGGCGCCAAGATCCGCTGTCGCGATCGAACTCGCGCAACGAGGAAATCTGGCGATCTGCTGGCCTCTTCGGATCGGAGTCGGCGCGCGGCCGCATCAGATCTGTAACCCAATGCCCGCCGGCACGCCAAAGCGGCGGCAGAGCGTCGTCAATTCGTCACGGTGCGCGGCGATGTCGGCGTGCATGGCGGGCAGCTTTGGCGAGGGCGGTCGATCGGACTTCTAAAAAAGGATAGCACGAAAGCGGGTGAAAGCGGGGCGGGTTTGGCGAGCACATGGGCGGCGACACGCCGGCCGTCGAATTTGCGCTCGACCAAGTCGATGCCGCCGATCGACGAGCCGCCCGAGATCCTGCGCCAAGTGGCGCAGCAATAACCCCGGGTCGCCTCACGGCGATCAAACATCCGCCTCGGCGGTCTGCGAAGCGCGGGCCGCGGCCTCGCGGATGAATTGCGCGGTCAAGTCCGGCTTGGTGATCGGCAGCATGTGGCCGCCGTCGACCAGCGTCAGCTTGGCCGTGGGCAGCTTTGCAGCCAGCGTCTCGCCCTGCTCATGCGGATCGAGGATGCGGTCGCTGCGGCCGAAGAGGATGCTCACCGGGAGTTTCATCGCGCCGTAGCGCAGCGCTATCGCGGGCAAGTCTTCGGGAATCGCCGCGAGGTCGGTAGAGGCCGCGATGAAATGGCTGGGCCGCAAGGCGAGCAAGCCGCCGCCTTTAGTGGCGAAATCGTGTGGAACTTGCTCGGGACTGAACACCCGGCGCAGGGTCTGGTCGCGCATGGCGATGGTCGCCGGCACGGCCAGCGTCCAAGCCACGAGAGTGCGCAACCAGGGCTTGGCGATCGCTAGGCCTCTGAACGCTGCGGGAATGCCCACTGGGTGCGTGAGCGGCGCCACCAGCACGAGAGCGGCCACGAGTTCGGGGCGCCGCTGCGCCAGCGCCAGCGCCACTGCGCCGCCCAGCGAGTGGCCCACCACCACGGGGCGGCCGAGCTTAAGCGTTTCGATCAGCGCGGCCAGCGCGTCGGCCTGCGCGCCAAGAGCCGCCGAGGCGCCAGGCTTCAGCACTGAATAGCCCGAGCCGGGCCGGTCGACCGCCACCACACGATACTGCGTCGCCAGCTGGTCGACGACGCCGTAGGTGAAGTGTTTCAGCTGGCCGGCCAGCCCATGCACCAACAGCAGGGCCGGGCCCCGGCCGCGCTCCACCACGTGCAGCCGTGCGCCGGGCACATCGACAAAGCGGCCGGTCGGCGGCAACGCCCTCTCCACCCGGCGCGCCGCGCGGGCGGTAAAGATCGCCAGCCCGCCGATGGCGGCCGAGACGAACACGAGAATGGCGAGGAAGGTCATCATCACGAAAGACGCGCGCGCATGTGCGAAGGCAAGGTAACCGGCGCCGGAGCCATCGACAAGATTTGGCGACTTACGCCTCGCCATTGGCCGGTCGCGCAGGTTCGCCGGATTGGCGAGGCTGGTTGAGCGTCAACGAAAGCCGCCATGTCGACCTGGCGGCGCGGCTGCAGGCGTCAACGCATCTCCGGTTAGGGATTCGACCCCAAGCGAATCAATTCTTTCCGTGCGTAGTCGCGCTGATCGGCGTTAGGGCCGCGCGGCCTTTCGCCGCCGAGGCGCCGACCGCGCCGCTTCGGGTCAGACCCCTGTCGAATCGGCTCTTCGGCGATCAGAATGACGGCTGCGGCGCAATCCGATTTCAACGTTGCCCCACCCCTGCCCGCCTCGCCGGTGTCAAGTTCCCGCCGGGTTGTGGCGGAAGATCGAAAGGTATATCGAAATATCGTCTGAAACATTCGAGGCCACGCCATGCTGCAATCCCCATCCAATTCTGCCGATCCGCTCGATTTGACGGGCGAAATCGTCTCCGCCTTCGTCGCCTATAATTCCTTGCAGGCGGCTGAACTGCCGGCCCTGATTCAATCCGTCCATGCGGCCTTGGTGAAGATCATCAGCGGAGCGGCCGCGCCGGCGGAGCGGCAACCCGAAGCGGCGGCGCCGGCGGTCTCGATTCGCAAGTCGATCACGCCCGATTATCTCATCTGTCTGGACGACGGCCTTAAATTCAAATCCTTGCGGCGGCACCTGACGGCGCTGGGAATGACGCCGGAGCAATACCGCGCGAAATGGAAGTTGCCGGCCGATTATCCGATGGTGGCCGCCAATTACGCGGCGCAGCGATCGGCGATGGCCAAGAAGATCGGGCTTGGCCAGTCCCGCAAGCGCGCCGTCGCCCCCAAGGGCAAGCCCGGCCGGGCGAGCAAAGCGGCGGGCTGAGGGCCGCCGCGCGGCGCGCTAGGCTTTCGCCCGCACGCCGTGCGCCGCGACGAACAGCCCGCTGCCGATGATGATCGCGTTGCCGAGCAGGATCGGCCAGGTCGGCGCGTCGCGCCAGACGATCCAGCCCATGATCGTCGCCCAGACGATCGCGGAATATTGCAGCGGAGCGAGCACCGCCGCGCGCGTCATCGCCAGCGCGCGGGTGATGAAGACGAAGCACGCCATCGAGACGACGCCGACCAGGAACATCAGCATCAGGTCGAACGCCGTCGGCGTGGTCCACGCGAATGGCGTCGTCGCCGCGCCGATGACGCCCGCGCCGGCGAACTGCCAGACGACCAGCGGCAGCCAATGGGTGCGCCGAAGCTTGCGCGTGACAGTTTGGCCGAGCGCGAACATCGTCGCGCCGAACAACGCGAGCAGCGAAGCCCAGGAAAACGCCTGTGGCGATGGCCTCAGCGCGACCACGACTCCGACGAAGCCGATCGACACTGCGATCCAGCGGAAGCGCTCGATCTTTTCGCCGAGCAACGGCGTCGACAGCGCCGTGACGATCAGCGGCGCGGCCATATAGAACGTCATCACGTCGGCGAGCGGCATGAAGCGCGTCGCCCAATAGAACGAGAACGTGTCCGCGGCCATGCACAGGATGCGCAAGGCCTGCAGCGGCGCCTGCGCGAAGTCGAACAGGCCGACGCGCAGCGAGGCGATCATCGGCGCCAGCACCAGTCCCGCGCCGACCGAGCGCAGCATCATCAATTGCCCGACCCCGTAGTCCGCGACGAGCCATTTGCCCAGCGCGTCGTTGAGCGCGAACAGGAACACGCCGAGCAGATAGAGGGCGACGCCGAGGCCCGGGGCGGCCGGCTGGAGGGAAGACATGCGCGGCCCTTACCAGAGGGCCGCGGATTCGGCCACCCACGCGCGCGATCGTCGCAGCGCGCTTGCCCCGGAGCGGCGAAACGCCCAGTCTGGGCGCATGCGACGCCCCGAATCGCCGCGCCCGAGCGCGCCTCTCAAGACCCTTCGCGTGCTGCCGCGCCTCGGCGCCCGGGCGCGCGGCTGGCTCACGGCCGGCCCGCTCCGCATCGCCTGCGCGCTCGGGCCGGCGGGGATCGTGCGCGACAAGCGCGAGGGCGACGGGGGCACGCCCGCCGGCCGCTTTCGCCTGCTGTGGGCTTATTATCGTCCCGACCGCCCGCGCCCGCGCGCCGGCGGCGTGGCCGTCAAGCCGCTGCGGCGCGATTCCGGCTGGTGCGAGGACCCGGCGAGCGCGCGCTACAACCGGCCGGTGCGCCTGCCCGCCGGGGATTGCACGGACCGGATGTGGCGCGGGGACGCGCTTTACGATTTGACCTTCGTGCTCGACCAGAATTTCACCCGCCGATGCAAGGGCCGGGGCAGCGCGATCTTCTTCCACCTCGCGCGTCCCGGCCTGACGCCGACGGCGGGCTGCGTGGCGATCTCCGGCGCCGACATGCGCAAGCTCGCGCCCTGCCTGGCCCGGGGCGCGGCGATGCGGATCGGGTAGGGCGCCCTCATCCGTCACGCCTTCGGCGGCGTCGCGCCTGTGGCGGCGCCGTCGCGCTGCCCGCGAGGGGAGAAGAGGAGCGCTCTACAAGAGGGATTCGGTCGCTCCGCTCCTGGCTTCAAGCGCCGCGGCGCGCGCAAGGGCGAAGGCGGCGGCGCGTTCGAGATGGGCGCGCGTCGCGGCGGCGGCGGCTTCCGGGTCTTGCGCGAGAATCGCTCGCGCGATGGCGCGATGTTCGCGGACCGACGTGTGCAACACCTCGACGGTCAGCGCGTCGCCGACCTGCGCCATGATCAGCGGCAGGTGCAGGCGCATCGACAGATCCCGCAACTGGCGATTGCCGGCCAGACGCATGATCGCCTCGTGGAACGCGGCGTTTTCGCTGAGGTAATCGGCAACCAGGCGCGGCGCTTCGTCGAAAATCATCTGGATTTCCTCGGCGAATCGCCCGCGCTCCTGCGGGTCCGCGGCCTCGGCGGCCAGACGCGTCGCCAGCGACTCCATCTCGATCCGGATCTGGAACAGCTCGCGAATCTCGCGCCGGGACAGGCGCCTGACCAGCGCGCCGCGATTCGGCGCGTGTTCGATCAGCCCCTCGGCCGCGAGCCGCCGCAACGCCTCGCGCACGGGCCCTCGGCTCACCGAGAAGCGGGACGTCAGGTCGCACTCGATGAGCCGTTCGCCCGGCGAAAGGCGATGCGCGAGGATGTCGTCGCGCAAACGCTCGACGATGTGGGCGACCGTCGCGCCGTGAGCCGGCGCGCCGATGTCCTCGGCGCTGTTTTCGTCCGCAGTCGTTCTCGAATGGGTCATAGGCCGTAACATCCGACTTCGGAGCCGCCGAATCGCGCCAGCATGAAGCCAAAAGGCGCCGCCGGAAAGCGCGCGAGCGCGAACTGGCGCTTGACGACGGCCGATCCAATGATATTGTCCTACAATCTTAAAGGGGCGGCGGCAAGCGAAACGCTTCGCCGCTGTCATAATCGCAGCGGCTGGCAAGGCGCGGGGGCGGAGGAAGCGGTCATGCTGATCGGCAAGCGCGGCGCCGCGACGACCGCGATCTCGACCGCCAATTCCGAGCGCGTCGTCATTCGCGGCCGCGACCTCGCCGCCGATCTCATGGGTTCGGCGAGCTTCACCGAGTTCTTCTTTCTCATGGCGACGGGGCGCATGCCGAGCGCGGAGCAGCGCTTTTTTCTCGATCTGGCGCTGGTCGCGATCGCCGAGCACGGCCTCACTCCGACCGTGCAGGCCGCGCGCATGACCTACGCCGCCGATCCCCAGGCGCTTCAGGGCGCGGTGGCCGCCGGCATTCTCGGCTGCGGCACGGTCGTTCTCGGGACGGCCGATCTCGCCCGCGCGCTGATCGATGAAGTCCTGGCGCGGGTCGACGCGGGCGCGTCGCCGGACGAAGCCGCTGACGCAATCGCGCGCGAAAAGCGCGCGGCGGGCCAATCCATCCCCGGATACGGCCATCCCCTGCACAAGCCGCTCGATCCGCGCGCCGAACGCATGATCGCGCTGGCGCGGGAACGCGGCGTCGCCGGGCGCGCCGTCGATTGCGCGACGCGCCTGACCGGCGCCGTCGCGCGCGCCTGGGGCAAACCCTTGCCGATGAACGTATCGATGTCGATCGCCGCGACGCTGCGCGATCTCGACGTCCCCGCTTCGCTCGTTCGCGGCGTCCCGATCCTCGCGCGCACTGCCGGCCTGCTCGCCCATCTCGGCGAAGAGGCGCAGACGCCGATCGGCTTCTACATGGCTTCGCAGGCCGAAGCGGCGATCCGGTATGCCGGCCAAGGCGCCGGGAAGGCCTCGCCATGACCATGGTCGAGCCCGAAATCGAAGCTGCGCCGTGGGACGGCCAAGCCGGCCGCGACGATCCTCTCTATCGCGCTCAGATCGCCTATCTCTTCGAGCGCTCGCGATTCTATCGCGACAAGCTCGCCCGGGCCGGCTTCGATTCGCCCGCCTCGGTCGGCAAGCTCGAGGCGATCGCGGAACTGCCGTTCACCGAGAAGGACGAACTGCGCCGCTCGCGGACCCGCGATGAGCCGATCGGCACGCATCGCACCGCCTCGCGCGACGAAATCCTGCGCATCTATTCGACCAGCGGCACGACGGGAACGCCGAGCTACATTCCCCTGACCGCGTCCGATCTGGAAGTGTGGGTGCGCACGTCGGCGCGCAGCTACGCGGCTTCCGGCGTCGCGCGCGGCGAGCGGCTCGTCTCCACTTACAACGCCGGCCCCTTCGTCGCCGGCGCGGCGCTCGACGCTTTCGCGCGGCTCGGCCTTTGCCATGTGCCCGTCGGCACGGGCAATACGGAGCGGCTGATGGCGGCGGTGGAACTGTTGCAGCCGAGCGCCGTCGCGCTGACCCCGTCCTACGCGCTGCATCTCGCGGAATGGGCGCAGAAGCGCGGCGTGGATCTGCCGGGCTCCAGCGTGAAGCGGCTGCTCGTCGCGGGCGAGCCCGGGGGCGGCGAACCGACGATGCGCGCCAAGCTGGAAGCGGCCTGGGGCGCGAGCGTCACCGAGGCCATGGGCATCGGCGACATTTCGGTTTCGCTGTGGGGCGAATGCGAGGCCAAGGCGGGCATGCATTTTTCCGGCCGCGGCTTCGTGCATTTCGAACTGATCGATCCGGCGAGCGGCGCGCCGATCGAAATTCGCGACGGCGCCGAGGGCGAGCTCGCGCTGACGCATCTCGTCAACCGCTCCGCGCCGTTGCTGCGCTTTCGCACCCGCGATCACGTGCGGCTCGCCCTCGGCCGCTGCGCCTGCGGGCGAACCGCGCCGCGCATGCGCTGCATCGGGCGCACCGACGACATGCTGATCGTCAGGGGCGTCAACCTGTTTCCCTCCGCATTGCGCGAAGTGGTCCATCAATTCGCGCCCGAAGTGACCGGCGTGATCATGGTCCGGCCGCGCGCGGCCGGCGTGCGCCAGGAGCCGCCCTTGCCGGTGAGCGTCGAAGTCGCGGAAGCGGCGAGCGAAGGCCTGGCGGAACGCATTCGCGCGCGCATTCGCGAGACGCTTCTCGTGACGACGGAAATCGAGTTGACTGCGGCGGGAAGCCTGCCGCGCAGCGAATACAAGTCCAAGCTCGTGGAAAAGGCCTGAAGGGAGGCGTCGATGAAGAAGCTGCAAACCCAAGGGGTCCATCACATCACGCTGGTCGGCGCCGATCGCCAGACTTCGATCGACTTCTGGGAGGGCGTGCTCGGCATGCCCTTCGTGTTCGAGCAGCCGAATCTCGACAACGCGGCGGAAAGCCACATCTACTTCGATCCGGGCGACGGGCGGCTGATCACCGTCTTCACGCGCGAGGACCGCAAGCCCGTGCAGCGCCGCACGCCGACCGACATCGGCTGCGTGCATCACATCGCATTCAACGTCTCGCGCGCGGTCTTCATGCAGGCGATCGAGCGGCTCGACGCGCGCGGCGTCAAGCACACCGGCGTGCGCGACCGCAAGATCTTCGACGCGATCTATTTCGAGGATCCGCTCGGCCTGCTGATCGAACTCTCCTGTTACAAGTTCGAGCCGCCCTTCGGCCACAGTCATGCCGACGTGTTGTTTGAGGCGCACAAGATGCGCGTGGCGGCCGGCGACCGCGCCATCGCCGAGGTTCATCTGGCCGACGCGATCGAGCTGCTGGTGGAGCGATCGCGCGAGAGCCTGTCGGCCGATCGGACGGCGAAGAATCCTTATGGACGCTGACCGGCCGGCCGCCGGGTGAAATTCAACGTCATACGGCCATTGTCAAAACAACGGGAGAAACGAATGTCTGCGATCAAGATGCATGTGCTGAAGCCGAGCGTGAACAACATGGCGGCGCGAGTTTTTGTGCGCGCGGCGAAACTGGATTTCGTCGAGGACGACGCCTGGGGAAAGACCCGCTCGGAAGGGTTCCTGGCGAAGAATCCCGCCCACATGACGCCGATGATCGAAGCCGCCGATCTGCCCAAGGGCGTGGTGTGGGAAAGCTGCGCCATCATGCAGTATCTCTGCAACGCGCATGATCTCGACCGCTTCTATCCCAAGGCGCCGGCCGCGCGCGCGATGATCGACAGCGCGATGTTCTATATCATCGGCACGCTCTACCCTTACGTCGCGCGCGCGACCTACCCGGCGCTGGGCTTCCCGCAATATCCCGGCGAGGTCGGCGCGAGCGACGCCGACGCGAGCGCAAAAGAGGCCGCGCAGAAGGCCGCCGCCGAGGCGATCGCCGAGCCGCTGGAGGTGTTCCACACCTTCTATATGGACGGCAAACCCTTCATCGGCGGCGCCGCGCCGTCGATCGCCGACATCCGGCTCGCGGCCACCCTCGAATTCCTCGCCGTGATCGACTACCCCCTGCCGTCCTGGGCCAAGCAATTCATGGCGGCGATGGAGACATCGCTCGGCGCCGCCTATGCCGAACCGGCGGCGGACGTGCGCGGCTACATCGCCCATGTGAAGTCGCAGAAGAAATAGCGCGCGTCGCCGCGCGGCGGCGGCGCCGCGCGGCGACGCGCGGTCATCGATTGCGGATGAGGCGCCGCGTTGGAGGGGGCGGCTTTCCCTTTCCGGCGCGAAGCGGGAGCGGCTATGTCTCTGGGATGATCTCCCTCCTGCGCATGCTGTCCGTGCTGATTCTGGGCGTCGCCCTGGCGTCGCCCGCAATCCCCGTCAGCGCGGCCTCCGCCGCTGACGGGCCCGCCTATGGGCCGGCGCTCCAGGGCTTTTCCTATCCTTGGCCGGTGTCGCATTTCCGCTTCGTCTCGCAGGGCGTCCCCCTCGACATGGCCTACATGGACGTGAAGCCGGCGCGGCCCAATGGTCGCGTCGCGGTCCTGCTGCATGGCAAGAATTTCTGTTCGGCGACCTGGCAGGCGACGATCGTGGCGCTGACCGGCGCCGGCTATCGCGTCATCGCGCCCGATCAGATCGGCTTCTGCAAATCGAGCAAGCCCGCGCGCTATCAGTTCAGCTTCCACCAGCTCGCGGGCAATACCCACGCGCTGCTCGCCGCGGTCGGCGTCACGCGCGCGACGCTGATCGGGCACTCGACCGGCGGGATGCTCGCCATCCGCTACGCGCTGATGTTTCCGGACGACGTCGAGCAGCTCGTGCTGGTCGATCCGATCGGACTGGAGGATTGGAAGGCCAAGGGTGTGCCCTGGCGGAGCGTCGACCAATGGTTTCAGCGCGAATTGCGCACGAACGCCGACGGCATCCGCGAGTACGAGCGGGCGACCTATTACGCCGGAACGTGGCTGCCGGCCTATGAGCGTTGGGCGCAGATGCTGGCCGGGATGTATCGCGGCTCCGGACGCGACAGCGTCGCCTGGGATTCCGCCCTCATCTACGACATGATCTACACGCAGCCGGTGGTCTACGAGTTCGACCGTCTGACGACGCCGGTGCTGTTGATCATCGGCGACAAAGACACCACCGCGATCGGAAAAGATCTGGCGCCGCCGGCGATCCGCGCGACCT
This sequence comes from uncultured Alphaproteobacteria bacterium, assembly GCA_963842835.1. Classification (GTDB taxonomy): domain Bacteria; phylum Pseudomonadota; class Alphaproteobacteria; order Rhizobiales; family Beijerinckiaceae; genus Roseiarcus. The sequence continues at coordinate 981,413 of CAWJIB010000009.1, forward strand.
TGGGCGACTATCCCGCGCTGGGAAAGGCGGCCGTCGCGCGCATGCCGCATGCCCGCTTGGTCGAGTTCCCCGACCTCGGTCACGCGCCGCAGATTCAGGCGCCCGAGCGCTTCCACAAGGCGTTGCTCGATGGGCTGAATTCAAACCCGTCGAGCGCGCCCGACGCCGGGCGGACGCCGTGAGGTCCGCCGTCGTCTGCAGGGGCCCGCGGCGCCGGGCAAGGGTCGGCGCCGCTTGCGGCCTCGCGCTCTCGCGTTAGGCATCGGCCGCTCGCCGGAGCGCGCGAGGCGACGCGATCCTCCGCGGCGCGCGAAAATTACCAACCTTTCATGTCCGCGCCATCGCGGCGTTAGGCTCGCCGGGCCATCTTGCCGGCCATGCCGCCGAGGAAAGCGTCGGCGCCAAGATCCCGATGGAGCCTTTCATGTCTCTCGCCCCAATCCCGCAATCCCCTCGACGGTCCCTGCGCGCCGCGCTGCTCGGGGCGGTCGCCCTCGTCGCGCTCGGCGCCGCCGCGATCGAGAACGGCGCGCTGTCGCCTAGCCACGCCCTTGCCGCGACGACGCAGACTTCATCCGGCCCGGCGTCCTTCGCCGACGTGGTCGATCGCGTGAAATCGTCGGTCGTCTCGGTCAAGGTCAAGGTCGCCGATGGCGGCGACGCCGACATCGAATCGCAGGGCATGCCGCATTTTCCGCCGGGCGCCCCGTTCGAACACTTCTTCAAGCATTTCGGCCTGCCCGACGACAATGACGGCGAGATGCCGATGCCGCGCCGCCAACGCCATCTGTCAACGGCGCAGGGCTCCGGCTTCTTCATTTCGGCCGACGGCTACATCGTCACCAACAATCACGTCGTCGATCACGCGACCGAAGTGACGGTCACCACCTCGGACGGCAAGACGATCGCCGCCAAGGTGATCGGAACCGATCCGAAGACCGATATCGCCTTGCTGAAGGCGAAGGACGCGGGGACCTATCCCTTCGTCAATTTCGCTTCGCAATCGCCGCGCGTCGGCGACTGGGTGATCGCGGTCGGCAATCCCTTCGGCCTCGGCGGCACGGTGACCGCGGGCATCGTCTCGGCGCGCGGCCGCGACATCGGCTCGGGGCCTTACGACGACTTCCTGCAGATCGACGCGCCGGTCAATCACGGCAATTCGGGCGGCCCGACCTTCAACACCGACGGCGAAGTGGTCGGCGTCAACACCGCGATCTTCTCGCCCTCGGGCGGCAGCGTCGGCATCGGCTTCGCCATCGCCAGCGACGTCGTCAAGAACGTGGTGCAGCAGCTCAAGGACGGCGGCTCCGTCGCGCGCGGCTGGCTCGGCGTCGAAATCCAGCCGGTGACGCCGGATCTCGCGGACAGCCTCGGCGTCAAGAGCGCCTCGGGCGCGCTGGTCGCCAAGGAGACGGCCAACTCGCCTGCGGCGAACGCCGGCGTGAAGATCGGCGACGTCATCACCGCGGTCAACGGCGACGCCGTCGCCGATCCCCGGGACCTCGCGCGCCGCATCGCCGCGCTCGGACCGCAGAAGACCGCCGATCTCGCGATCTGGCGCAATGGCGCGCAGCAGACCATCGCCGTGACCCTCGGCGCCATGCCGATGGACAAGGAGGCGAACGCCGAGACGCCCGCCAGGGCCGAGGAAGCGACGCCCTTCGCCAAGCTCGGCCTGACGCTGGAGCGCGCGCGCGGCGGAGAAGGGGTCGCGGTCGTCGACGTCGATCCCGACGGCGTCGCGGCCGAACGCGGCCTGCAAGCCGGCGACGTGATCCTGGAGGCTGGCGGCAAGCCGGTCACGCGTCCCGGCGAAGTCGCCGAGGCCTTCGCGGCCGCCAAGGCGGATGGACACAAGTCGGTGCTGCTGCGCGTGAAGTCGGGGGAAGCCGTGCGCTTCCTGGCGCTGCCGGTTCAGGCGGCGTCCTGATTGGAGCTTGGCCTCGCCGCCCCTGCGAGGCCATTGAAGCCGGAAAGCCGCGCGGCTCCCCCCGTTCCGCGCGCGCCGGCGAAGCGGCGGCAGGCCATTCCCCCGATGGCCTGCCGCCTTATTTTTTGCGGAAAATGGCGGAGCCGCTATATGTCGTCCATGCGGATTCTCATCATCGAAGACGACCGCGACGCGGCGGCCTATCTCGTCAAGGCGTTCCGCGAGGCCGGCTACGCCGTCGACCACGCCGCCGACGGGGTCGGCGGCTACGATCTGGCGCAGGAAGGCGGTTACGACGTCGCCATCGTCGATCGCATGCTGCCCAAGATGGACGGATTGGCGCTGATCGGCGCCCTGCGCGCCCAGAATATCGAGACGCCGGTGCTGATCCTGTCGGCGCTCGGCCAGGTCGACGACCGCGTCAAGGGCCTGCGCGCGGGCGGCGACGATTACCTCGCCAAGCCCTACGCCTTTTCCGAGCTGCTGGCGCGCGTCGAGGCGCTCGCGCGCCGCCGCCCCAAGGGCGCGCCGGAAGAAACCGCCTATCGGCTCGGCGACCTCACGCTCGATCGCCTTTCCCACAAGGTTACGCGGGCGGGCGAAGAGATCGTCTTGCAGCCGCGCGAATTCCGCCTGCTCGAATACCTCATGCAGAACGCCGGCAAGGTCGTCACCCGCACGATGCTGCTCGAGCACGTCTGGGACTATCATTTCGACCCGCAGACCAACGTCATCGACGTGCACGTCTCGCGCCTGCGCGCCAAGATCGATCGGGATTTCGACGCGCCCATGCTGCACACGGTGCGCGGCGCCGGATACATGATCCGTGACGGCGCTCGTTAAGCTCTTCCGCGCCACGGCGTTCAAGCTGACGCTCGCCATTCTCGGCCTCAGCGCGATCGGTGCGGGGCTGGTGCTCGGCGTCGTCGCCTGGCAGGTCATCAAGCTCGTCGACGACGAGACGCGGCAGACGATCGAAGCGGAAGCCAACGGCCTTTCCGAGCAATACCAAATCGGCGGCGTCCGCCGCCTCGGCGCGATCATCGAGGCGCGCTCGCGCCAGCCTGGCTCCTCGCTCTATCTCTTGACCGACAGCGCCGGCGAACCGCTCGCCGGCAATGTCGCGCAATTGCCGCAAGGCGTCCTCGATCGCGCCGGCGTCGTCGACACGCCTTACGAAACCGCCGACGAATCGGCGCCGGGCCGTCGCGCCTTGGCGCGCATCTTCGTGCTGCCGGGCGGCTTCCACCTTTTGGTCGGGCGCGATCTCGGCGATCGCGCGCGCATCGGCGGCGTCATGATTCGCGCCATGGCCGTTTCGCTCGTCTTCTTCGCCGCGCTGGCGGCGCTCGGCGCGCTGTTCGTCGCGCGCCGCGTGCTGCGGCGCATCGACGCGATGAACGGCTCGGCGCGCGCGATCATGGCCGGGGATATGACGCGGCGTCTTCCCGTTTCCGGCTCCGACGACGAGCTCGATCGCCTGGCGCGCGGCCTCAATGAAATGCTCGCGCGCATCGGCGACCTGATGGCGGGCATGCGCGAAGTCTCCGACAATATCGCCCATGATCTGCGCACGCCGTTGACGCGCCTGCGCAATCACGCCGAGGAAGCCTTGCGCGGCGACGCCGATCCCGCCGCCTATCGCGCCGCTCTGGAGCGCACGATCGAGGAATTGGACGGCCTGATCAAGATCTTCAACGCGCTTCTGCTGATCGCCCGCGCCGAGGCGGGCGCCGACCACGCGGGCATAAGCGCGTTCGACGTCGGCGAGACGGTGGCGAGCGTCGCCGAGCTCTACGAGCCGCTCGCCGAGGAATACGGCGTCGCGCTCAAGGTCGAGGCCGCGCGCGGCCTGACGATCGTCGGCAATCGCGAATTGATCGGCCAGGCCGTCGCCAATCTCATCGACAACGCGGTCAAATACGGCGCCGGCGACGGCAAACCGGCGCTCGCGACGAGCAGAAGCGAGATCGCGGTGACCGCGCGCCGCGACGGCGAGACGGTCAGCATCGAAGTCGCCGACCATGGGCCGGGCATTCCCGCCGCCGACCGCGCGCGCGCCATTGACCGCTTCGTGCGGTTGGAGGGCGCGCGCTCGCGCCCCGGCTCCGGCCTCGGCCTGTCGCTCGCCGCGGCGGTCATGCGCATGCACGGCGGCGCAGTGCGGCTCGAAGACAACGCGCCCGGCCTCAGGGTCGCCGTCACGCTGCCGGCGGGCGCTCCTGCGCTCCCGCCGCCGGCGAAGGCGGCGGCATGAGGGCCACTCTCGCCGAGCGTCTGTTGGATGCGCCGCGCCTGTCGGCCCCGGCCCAAGCGCGCCGCCGCGTCGAGGCGCTGCTGGCCGAGCGGGACGCGACCGGCCTCGGCGCGCTCGCCTCGCGTCAAAGCGTGCGCGATCTGCTTCTCGGCCTGGCCGATCATTCGCCTTACCTCTGGCGGTTGATTGCGGAGGACGCCGGCCGCCTCGTCCGCCTCCTCGGCGCGCCGCCCGAGGAATCGCTCGCGGCGCTGGTCGCCGCGCTCGAAGCGCGGCGCGACGACGACGAAGCCGAATTGATGCGGGCGCTGCGCCGCGCCAAGCGCGAGTCGGCGTTGCTGATCGCGCTCGCTGACGTCGGCGGCGTGTGGGATGTCGTCGCGACGACCGAGGCGCTGACGCGCTTCGCCGACGCCGCCGTATCCGCGGCGCTGTCATTCCTGCTGCGGCGGAACGCGCGCGAGGGGCGTTTGAACCTCGACCCCGAATCCCCGGCGATCGAGGCGGGCTGCGGGCTCGTCGCGCTCGCCCTGGGCAAGCACGGCGCGCGCGAACTCAACTATTCCAGCGACGTCGATCTCGTCGCGCTCTACGATTCCCGCGCCGCCTCGATTCCCGACGGCGTCGAGCCGAGCCCGCTGTTCGTGCGCATCGTCAAGGCGCTGACCCGCATTTTGCAGGAGCGGACCCCCGACGGCTACGTGTTCCGCGTCGATCTTCGCTTGCGGCCCGATCCCGCCGCGACGCCGATCGCGCTTTCGATCGCCAGCGCGAGCGCCTATTACGAGACGCTCGGGCAGAACTGGGAGCGCGCCGCGATGATCAAGGCGCGCCCGGCGGCGGGCGATCTCGATCTCGGGCGGCGATTCCTCACCGATCTCGCGCCGTTCATCTGGCGCAAGTATTTCGATTATGCCGCGATCGCCGACATTCACGCGATGAAGCGCCAGATCCACGCGGTGCGCGGCCATGAACAGGTCACGGTTCCCGGCCACGACGTCAAGCTCGGCCGCGGCGGCATCCGCGAAATCGAATTTTTCGTCCAGACGCAGCAATTGATTTTCGGCGGGCGACGCCCGACCATGCGCGGCGCGCGAACGCTCGACATGCTCCGGCAATTGCACGCCGAGCATTGGGTCGGCGCCGAGGCGGTCGACGATCTGACGAAGGCCTATGCGTTCCTGCGTCGCGTCGAGCACCGCCTGCAGATGGTCGCCGACGAGCAGACGCAGCGACTGCCCTTTGAAACCGGCCCGCTCGCGCGCTTCGCCAAATTCTGCGGCTATGCGCGCCTCGAAAGGTTCTCGTCCGAAATGACGGGTCACTTGCGCCGCGTCGAGAAACATTACGCGCGCCTGTTCGAGGACGCGCCGACGCTCGGCGCCGAGGCGGGCAACCTGGTCTTCACCGGAGTCGGCGACGATCCCGAGACCTTGACGACGTTGCGCCGTCTCGGCTTCCAGCGGCCCGAAGACGCCGCCGAGACGATCCGCGGCTGGCATTTCGGGCGGCGCTCGGCGGTGCGCAGCGCGCGCACCCGCGAAGTGCTCACTGAACTCATCCCCGGGCTGCTCGCGGCTTTCTCCGGTTCGGGCGACCCCGATGCGGCGCTGAGCGCGTTCGATGCCGCGCTCGCGCGCATGCCCGGCGCGGTGGAGTTGCTCTCCATCCTGCGCTCGAACGCGCCGGTGCGCGAATTGTTCGGCGATCTCTTCGGCAGCGCGCCACGCCTCGCGCAGGTCGTCGCCGCGCGCCCGCATGTGCTCGACGCCGCCATCGATCCCGGTCGGGCGAGCGCGGTCGGCGAGAGTCTCGACGAGGGTCGGCTGACGGCGCGGGTCGCGGATTTCCTCGACGCCGCGACGAGCTTCGAGGGCGTGCTCGACCGCGCGCGCGACTTCGCCGCCGAGGAAATGTTCCTGATCGGGGTGCGCCTGCTCTCCGGCGCGCTCGACCCCGAGAGGGCGGGGCGCGCCTACAGCGCGCTCGCGCAAAGCCTCGTCGCCGCGCTGCTCGACCGCGTCTGCGACGCCTTCGCGCTCGATCACGGCCGGGTGCGCGGCGGCCGCGTCGCCGTGCTGGCGATGGGCAAGCTCGGCTCGCGCGAAATGACCGCGGCTTCCGATCTCGATCTGATCGTGATCTACGATTTTCCCGCCGACGCCGGCGAATCCGACGGCGCGCGCCCGCTCGGCGCCGCCGTCTATTATGCGCGGCTGACGCAGCGCCTGCTCGCCGCGCTGACCGCGCCGACCAAGGCGGGAAAGCTCTACGAAGTCGATCTCAGGCTGCGCCCCTCCGGGCGCAAGGGGCCTCTGGCGACGCAATTCTCGGCCTTCACGCTGTATCAATCGGCGGAAGCCGAGACCTGGGAGCACATGGCGCTGACGCGGGCGCGGGTCGTGGCGGGCGAGCCGAGCCTGGGGACGGCGATCGCCGCCGCGATCGCCGCGGTCCTCACGGCCCCGCGCGAGCCGGGCAAGCTCGTGCGCGACGTGCGCGCGATGCGCAAATTGATCGCCAGCGAGAAGGGCGACCGGGACCCCTGGGACTTGAAGCTCGTCTCGGGAGGCCTCATCGACATCGAATTCGTCGCGCAATATCTCGTGCTCGCCCATGCGTATGACCATCCCGGCCTGCTGGAGACCTCGACGCGCGCGGTCATCGCCGAGGCCGGCGCCCGCGGCCTGCTGACCCCCGACGAGGCCCAGACGCTCGCCGACGCGCATCGGCTCTACACCGACGCCACTCAGATCATGCGTCTGGCGGTCGCCGGCCCCTTCGATCCGGCCAAGGCCGCGAGCGGCGTCAAACGGCGCATCGCCGCCGCCGCGGCGCTGCCCGACTTCGAATCGCTGCAAGGGGCGGTGCGCGAGGCGCGCGATAAAGTGCGCCATGTCTATGCGAGGGTTTTGGGCGGACACGCGGGCTGACGCGAGGGCGAGAAGGCTTTTCCGATGATTCAGACGACGGCTCGCGCCGGCGAGCGCCAAGATCGGGGAGCCCTATCGGGCGAGTTCTTCACGCTCGTCCGGACCCGGCGCCGCGGATCTCGTTGAGCGCGAAATTGCCCAGCCGCTTGGCGCGGTTGCGCAAGGTCCGCAACAGCCCCTGGTCGACGAAATAGGTGAGGAGGATCGAATCGCGGGACTTCACGCGGTCATGCACAGTGTCGGCCGAATGCCAGCTGTCGTCGCCGACCGCGAACGCGTAGCCCGTGTTGGGCGCAAAGCGCATCTGCGCGCTCTTCGGCATCGAGCCGTCGGGCAACTTCTCGTGAAAGATGGTGCCCAGGTCGACGTTCGCCTCGTCCTTGGGCAGATAGAGCTGGACCGTAATGCCCTTCCAATGCGTGTCGGTGTGCGGGGGGATCCGGTAGCCGGGAATGTCGCGCGTGAGGATCGGAATGGGGTACATGCCGACCTTGGCGAAGTCGGCGCCGAACCGCTTCGACAGCCCGGGCGCGAGGCGGCGGATGAATGCCTGCTTGACCGGCTCCGAGCACAGCGCGCGGCCGACCGCGTCCCATAGCGCGCGTTTCTCCGGCGACAGGTGGCGGATGTATTCCGGGAAAAGGTCGATCTTCACCCGCGTCGGAGCGGTGTCGCGGACCTTGCTGCGGCCATGCATCGGGCGGTAGTAGCTCGCCTCCGGCATCAGCGCGAGAATCTGCGCGTAGACGTCCTCGGGGAACACGCGGTCGAATTCGAGATGGAAGAACGGCTTTTCCACGGCGCGCGCGGCATCGACCGATTTGACCACGAATTCGGACAGGCGTTCGACCGCCTCGCGGCGGGTGAGGGCGATTTTCTGATCCATCGCGGCAGTTCGACTCCGGCGTGCAGAATTCGCGGGCAATTTTCGTCCGCTTGCTCTCCTATCCGACATTCGTCGAATGGCGCCGCCAATTCAAGTCCGATCTGCGGCTTGGTCCTGGCTCATGTAGATGTGAATCCGTCCCTTCGCGGTGTCTCCTATGACGGGAAGCCGGGCCTTGGCTTGTGGGCCGGCGCCCGATCTGGCATGGAGAGGCCCAGCGCCACGATGAAGAGACCGCCAGGGCCCGTGCATGCCTCGCATTCTGATCCTTGCCGGTGAGGCGTCCGGCGATCTGCATGGCGCCAATCTGGCGAAGTCGCTTGCGCAACTGTGTCCCGGCGTCGAATTGGAGGGACTCGGCGGGGCGAAAATGCAGGCGGCGGGCGTCCGCCTGCTGTCGGGGATCGAAAGGCTCGACATCATCGGCTTGCCGAGCTTGTCCGAGTTGCGGCGCGTCCTCGCGGTCTTCAAGAAACTGTCGCGTCATATTGCGACAGCGTCCTATGACGCCGTCGTTCTGATCGACAACCCGGGCCTCAATCTCCGCCTCGCTCGCGTAGCCAAGCGAGCCGGGCGTCTCGTCATTTACTACATCGCCCCGCAGATATGGGCCTGGAACGAGCGTCGCGTAGACAAACTACGCAGATATGTCGACCGGCTGCTCGCCATTCTCCCGTTCGAGGAATCCTATTTCAGAAAAGCCGGCGTCGATTGCGTGTTCGTCGGCAACCCGATCATGGATCAGCTCGAACCGTCGTATGACGCCGCCAAGCTTCGCGCCGAATTCGGCATCGACCCGCAAGCGACGGTGATCGGCCTGTTGCCGGGCAGCCGCAAGAGCGAAATCCAGCGACTGCTGCCGGTCATGCTGGAGGCGGCCCAGCGCCTCGCCGCATCCGGGACGGCTCATGGCGCGCCTCGACGCTTCGTTCTGGCTCGCGCCGCGTCGGCTCCTCTCGAACTGATCGAGCGGTTCCTATCGCAGTCCGGCGTCCCCGTGACGGTAATCTCGGATCGCGCCTACGACGTGATCGCGATCAGCGACGCGCTGATCGTGGCCTCGGGGACCGCGACGCTCCAGACGGCGCTCGTCGGCAGGCCGATGACGATCGTCTATCGCACTTCGGCGCTGACCTTCGCCGTCTACCGCCGGCTGATCAAAGTGCCCTGGATCGGTCTGGCAAATCTGATCGCAGGACGGCAGATCGCCAAGGAGCTCATCCAGAGCGACGTCACGGGCGAGCGGCTCGCCCGGGAGACGGAGACGCTTCTCGCCAACTCGACGGGCCTGGCGGAGGCCGAGAGCGTGTCGAGGGATCTGCGCGCAAGGCTCGGAGCGCCGGGAGCCTCGCATCGCGCCGCAGCGCAGATCATCGCAATGGTGAAGCGGGCTCAACAATCCTGACGGATCGAACGCTCCAGCGCGCGCATCCCAATGGATTGGCGGCATCCTCGGGCGCCGGCGTGGCGCGGCCTCGGCGGGCGGGCTTGCCACGTCCGGCCCGAGCGGCTAAACGCAGACGTGAGATTTCGTGGCGAAACGCCAAAGCGCCCGTCAACGGCGAAGCCGTGACAAGGGCCGGGAGCAGGATATGTCGACCTTCGATGAGATAGCAGACATTTTTGCGGAAACCTGTAATCTCGAACGCGACGCGATCAAGCCGGAGAGCAACGTTATCGACGACCTCAACATCGATAGCCTTGACTTTTTGGATGTGACCTTCGCGATCGACCACAAATTTGGCATCAAGCTGCCCGTCGAGCGCTGGACCGCAGAAATCAGCGACGGCAAGGCCAAGATGGAAGACTATTTCGTGGTCGGCAACCTTGTTCGCGCGATCGACAAGCTCGTCGAAGCCAACAAGGCGTCGGCTTGACGCCCGCGACCCGGCGCGGCGCGCCGAACGATGCGAGGCTGCGAGCGCTCGATGCGGCTTGAATACTTCGAGATGATTGACCGCATCGTGGCGTATGACGAAGCGGGCCGTTCGATCCACTGTGAATCGAGGGTTCCGCAAGACAGCCCGGTCTTCGAAGGCCATTTTCCCGGCCACCCGCTGGTGCCGGGCGTGCTGCTCATCGAGACTATGGCTCAAGCGTCCGGATTTCTGGCGCTCGGTTTGAACCGGTTCGAGAAAATGCCGTTCCTGGCCAGCGTGAAGGAGGCCAAGATGCGCAAGTTCGTGCCGCCCGGCGCGCCAATCGACGTGACCGCGGCCCTGGAGCACGACGGGTCGGGCTTCGTCGTGACGACGGCGCGAATTACATCCGAGGGCAATCGTGTATGCGACTGCGAATTGATGCTTCGCATCATGGCGTTTCCAAGCCTGGAGTTTTCCGTCATGATGCGCCGGCAAGCTGCCCGGCTTGGGATGCAGACGAGTCCGTGAGCGCGCTATCGTGCATGACGTCGTAATCACCGGCATTGGACTCGTCTCCTCGCTCGCCGAGGGGGCGGACGCCAATTACGCGCGCCTGAGAGAGGGCGCGGCGCCGGTCTATGATCGCGAGGCCATCGCGCCGTTTCCGATCCATGCGCCGCCGCCGCTCGATTACAGCAAGCTCATCCCGAAGAAGAGCGACCAGCGCCAGATGGAGCCCTGGCAGCGCCTTGGCGTCTATTCGGCCGGCCTTGCGCTGCAGGACGCCGGCCTGCTCGGGAACACGGCGATCCTGCCAAAGATGCACGTGATCGTCGCCGCCGGCGGCGGCGAGCGCGACATTGCAGTCGACGAAGGGATCATGACGGGCATCCGCGCCGCAAACGATCGCGGCGCCTATCTGAACGAACAACTGTCAAAGAATCTGAGGCCGACGCTGTTTCTGGCGCAGCTGCCCAATCTCCTCGCCGGAAACATCTCGATCATCTATGGCGTCACCGGGTCGTCCCGGACCTTCATGGGCGAGGAAGCCGCCGGGCTCGACGCCCTCGGCGCCATGGTCGCGCGCATCCGCGCCGGCGATGTCGACGTCGGCCTCGTCGGCGGCGCCTATTCGGCCTTGCGCCCGGATATGTCGCTCGTGTTCGGCTTCGGCGGAACGCTCTTCTCGGGCGAGCCCGTGGGCGTTTGGTCGCGCGCTGCGCGCGGAGGCGGCATGATCCTCGGATCGGTCGGCGCTTTCCTCTTGCTGGAGTCGCGCGCCCATGCGCTGGCGCGCGGCGCTCGTATCGCGTCGGTCATCGGGCCGGTGCTGTCGGATCGCAGCGGTCGCGAGCCAGGGGCCGCGACCAGCAATGCCCGACAATTGTGGTCGACGATGGAAGCGTCCCTCGCGCCGGGTCCGGTGGGCGTCCTGTCCGGCGCGACCGGCGTCGAGCCGATCACCGCCGAGGAACGGGCGTTTCTCGAGCACGCCGGCGCCGGGCGCGAGCTCTACGTCCGGGCGACGGGCGCCCGGATCGGACACAGCATGGAGGCGACAGCGCCGGCCAATGTCGCGCTCGCCGCGCTGGCCTTGCGCGAAGCGGGCTATTTTCCGCCGTTCGAAGAGGGGACGCTCGAGCGCGAGGCCGCCGAGCCGCTATCGCAGATCGTCGTGACCAGCTTCGGCCATTGGCGCGGCGAGGGCATGGTATTGGTTCAACGCGATCGCGGAGGCCAGGGATGAACTTCGTCGACTCGCGCGGCCGCCCGATCGTCGTTGTCACCGGGATGGGCGTCGTGACCTCGCTTGGCGTCGGCAAGCCCGAAAACTGGGCGAAGCTCACTGCCGGCCAATCCGGCATCCGTCGGATCCGCCGTTTTTCGACGGAAGGCCTTCAAACTCAGTTCGGCGGCACGGTCGACTTCGTGCTGCCGCCGGGCTTCACTCCGCCAGACCTGTCCTTTGCGCTGGCCGAGATTGCGGCGGAAGAGGCCATCGAGCAGGCGGCCGTCAGGGAAGACGGCGCGTTCCCCGGGCCCTTGTTCATCGCGGTGCCGCCCGTCGAGGTCGATTGGTCGAGCCGCGAAAAACTCTCCGCGGATCTGCCGGCCGATGCGCCCGTCACCTATCGCGCCTTGCTCGAGAGTTCCTTCGGTCGCCGACCGGAGTTTCAGCGCCTGTTCCTGTTGGGCGGCGTCGCCGATCGCGTCGCCGACCGGTTCCGCACGCGCGGTTCGCCGGTGTCGATCTCCACCGCCTGCGCCTCCGGCGGCTCCGCGATCCAGATGGGCGTCGAGGCGATCCGGCGCGGCGAGACCAGCGTGGCGCTGAGCATCGGCACGGACGGCTCGATCAATGGCGAGTCCCTCATCCGCTTTTCGCTGCTGTCGGCCCTGTCGACGAGAAACGAGGCGCCCGAAGAGGCTTCTCGGCCGTTCTCGCGCAATCGCGACGGCTTCGTCATGGCCGAGGGAAGCGGCGCCCTGGTGCTCGAGAGCCTCGCCTCGGCGGTGGCGCGCGACGCCACGATCCTCGGCGTCATCGCCGGTTGCGGCGAGCGGGCGGACTCCTTCCATCGCACCCGTTCCAATCCCGACGGCACGGCGATCATCGGCGCGATGCAAGGGGCGCTTGACGACGCCGGCATAGCGCCGGAGGACATTGACTATATCAACGCTCACGGCACCGGCACGCAGGAGAACGACAAGATGGAGTCCTTCGCCTGCGCCGCGGTCTTCGGCGATCGCATGACAAGGCTGCCCATCTCCTCCAACAAGTCGATGATCGGCCACGCGCTGACGGCGGCGGGGGCGGTCGAGGCCATTTTCTCGCTGATGACGATCCAGCACGGCCTGCTGCCCCCAACGATCAACTATCTCAATCCCGATCCGTTGATACCGCTCGACGTCGTCCCCAATGTCGCACGGCCGGCGGAGGTCCGCACGGCGATGTCGAATTCGTTCGGCTTCGGCGGTCAGAACGTCTCTCTCGTGTTTCAGGCCGCGCCCTAAGAGGGCAGCCTCGTCGCCTGTCCCGACGGAATCATGAGAACGTTGTCGCCGTTGACGAAACACGGTCGGCCGCGGTAGCGACGCGTCGGCGCTCGCGGCGCCCGTCAAGCAACACGAGTGGGTTCATCATGCGGGCGCTACGCCTCGTCGCCGAGCGGCAACTGGAACTTGTGGAGGTCGCCGATCCCGCGCCGCCGGGAGAGGGCGCAGTCGAGGTCCGGGTTCTGGCCGTCGCGATGAACCATATCGACGTTTGGGGCTATCGCGGCATGGCTTTCGCCAAGCGGAAGTTGCCGCTGATTGTCGGCGCCGAGGCCGTCGGGGAGATCGCCGCATTGGGGCCCGGCGTCGCCAAGCTCGCCGTCGGACAGCGCGTGGCGATGTATGGCGCGCTGACCTGCGGCCAGTGCGTGGCCTGCCGCGCCGGCCGCGACAATCTCTGCGAGAACGTCGGCGGCGTCATGGGCTTCCACATCGACGGCTTCGCGTGCGAGCGCGTCACCATACCGGCCCGGCTCGTCATTCCGGTGCCGGACGGCGTATCGACGACCCATGCCGCCTGCGCCCCCATCACGTTCTCGACTGTCGAGCATATGCTCTTCGACAATGCGCGCCTGAGACGGGGCGAGACCATTCTGGTGCACGCCGGAGGGTCGGGCATCGGAACCGCCGCCATCACTTTGGCGAAAGCGACGGGCTGCATCGTCGTCACGACCGTGGGCGACGACGCCAAGGGCGCGAAGGCGCGCGCGCTCGGGGCCGATCACGTCATCAACTATCGCAATGAACGCTTCGAAAATGTCGTCCGCAAGCTGACGGGAAAGCGGGGAGTCGACGTCGTTTTCGAGCATACCGGCGCCGATACCTGGAACGGTTCGCTTCTGTCGCTGCGGCGCGGCGGGCGGCTCGTAACCTGTGGCGCGACGTCGGGGCCGACGACCACGATGAACCTGATGCAATTGTTCCAGCAGCAGTACCGCATCATCGGTTCGTTCGGCGCCTCGATCCGCAATGTCGGCGACGGGCTTCAGAAGATGGCGATCGGCCTCAAGCCGACAGTCGACGCCGAGGTCCCCATCGAAGATTTCGGCGCGTGCCTCGAGCGCCTGCGCAACCGGGATGTGTTCGGCAAGCTCGTCGTCCGCATCGCCTCATGAACCGGCAACGGATTCTCGCCCTGGCGCAAAGGGCGGCGCGAGAAGCGCGCGACCTGTCGGCGGCGGCGCTCGCCCTCGCTTTCGTCGTCGTGGCCCGCCTGGTTCCCGAGCATATGCTCGTTCGAGCCGGCGGTTTTTTCGCCCGCAAGATCGGGATGCGGATTCCACGGCGATACCAGATCGCCATGCGCAACCTCTCGCTCGCCTTCCCGGAAAAGACGGAAGAGGAAAGGCGCGAGATCCTGAGGCAGTCCTGGGACAATATGGGCCGGACAGCCTTCGAGTACTTTTTCATCGACCAGATCTGGGATTTCGACCCCGCGGCGACCAAGCCGGGCCGGATCGAGATCGAGGGCGTCGAACGGTTCGTGCGGCTGGCGACGGACGACAAGCCGGCCATCATCCTGTCGGCGCATCTGGCGAACTGGGAACTGCCGATGGTGGCGGCGGCGCAGCACGGCCTCGACGCCGCCGCCCTGTTCGCCCACCCCAGGAATCGCTGGATCGCAAAAATGGTGATGGCGCGCCGCCAGTCCACGATGGGCGAACTCGTCGCGTCCGGACCCGGCGCGCTGCATCGGCTCGCACGCGCCCTCGAGGCCGGCAGCCACCTCGGCCTTCTCGTCGACCAGTTTCACGGCCGGGGCCCTGAGGTCATGCTGTTTGGCCATCGCACCAAGGCCAACCCGATCTTCGCCCGCCTCGCACGGCAGTTTGAGTGCCCGGTTCACACGGTGCGCGTCGTCAGGCTGCCCGGCGACCGATTTCGGATCGAACTTAGCGAGGAACTCGACCTGCCGCGCGACGCCAGCGGGCGGATCGACGTCGCCGGCGCCGCGCAAATGGTCGCGACCATCATCGAGGGCTGGGTGCGCGAGAACCCGGGCCAGTGGTTTTGGGTGCATCGCCGCTGGCGGTGAATCTGCGTCAGACTCGCGTCGGACCGCTCTGGTTGGCGTTCATCAAGTGCCGCTGAATGCTGTCGTTCACCTGTTCGGCGATCCTGACGGCCTCGACGCCGGCGCGTCCGTCGACTGTCGGCCGCGTTCGATTGCGCACGCAGGACAGGAACTCCTCGATCTCGTTGGCGAGACTGTCTTCGCGCGGCACTTCGATGACTTTGCTGGCGATCCCGTCCAGGCCCTTTTTCCCGGGTTCGCCTTTCGTCGTGTAGGTGAAGATGCGGTGGGTCACGAAGTCGCAAACCAAATAACTGCCGGGCTGGAAGACACGCAGACTGCGCTCGACCTTATGGCTGACGCGGCTGGCCGTAATGTTCGCCACGCACCCCGACGCGAAGGTCAGCCGCGCATTGGCCAGATCCACCTTGTCGCTGAACAGCCGCGTTCCGACCGCGCTTACGTCGACGACGTTCGAGCCGGCGAGCCCGACGATGATGTCGATGTCGTGGATCATCAGATCGAAGATGACGTCCGCATCCAGATTTCGTTCCTTC
The DNA here is from genome assembly GCA_963842835.1 of uncultured Alphaproteobacteria bacterium. GTDB lineage: Bacteria > Pseudomonadota > Alphaproteobacteria > Rhizobiales > Beijerinckiaceae > Roseiarcus. Next base: position 996,909 of record CAWJIB010000009.1, read on the forward strand.
CACGGCGAGATGCGATTGCTCTCGAAGTACAAGGGATTGCGAACCTTCCCGGTCAGGGCTCTGAAGCACGACGAGAATCGCTCGATGTGGCCGACCTGCAGGATCAAGTCGCTGCGCTCGGCCGTGTGCATCAACGCTTCGGCCGAGGCGATCGTGTCGGCCAGGGGCTTCTCGATCAAAGTGTCGATCCCGGCTTCCTGGAGTTCGCTGGCGATGGCGAAATGCTGAGAAGTCGGGACGACGATGCTTGCGGCGTCGATTTTGCCGATCAGAGCGCGATGATCGTAGAGAGCCGCGCATCCGTACTCGCCGGCGACGGCGTTGGCCACCTCGGCATTCGTGTCTACGACCGCCACCAACTCGGCATTTTTGTTTTGCGCGTAATGCTTCGCATGAAAACGACCAAAATGCCCAGCCCCGACGACAGCGACGCGAAGCGGCCTATGCCCTGCGTCAAATGAATGAGTTTCCAACTGAACCCCGCTTTCGCCATTCCTCGCCACGCGCCGGTCGCGTCATGGCGCCATGGGCGCATCGTAACCGTAAAAGCCGAATGTTTCGAATCTCGCGATCATGCCGCAAACCATTGAAACAATTCATCATTCCAGGACGCGTTTATCTGATTTTCATCTTTAGCCTGACATCGACCGCCGTTGCCACCACATCCACTGTTCCGGCGCGTCGCGAATCCAGTGCTCGAACTGGAGGGCCATCGCCGCCGTCATATTGCGCAGGTCCGCCGCCCGATCGGAAGTCCGCTCGACCAGCAATTCTTTGATCTCGACCAGGAACCGTGAACGGTGACCGCGACGAAGGCAGCGCCCGATCCAGATCCGCGCGCCGGCGGAGCGGGCAAACACTGCGGGCGCGGGGGTGAACTTCGCCTGCTGGCTGAAGAAAGGCACGGTGAAGGCGCACGTGTCGTCGACCTGATCGCACACAACGCCCAGATGTCCTCCGTCCCGGAGAAGATTGATGGCGGCGATGGCCGCGGACCCCATCGGCAAGGCGCCGTGGGTCGTCGCTTTGACGAGAAGGCCTGCGGGATAGAGAGGGCTTCGCGTCTCGCGCAGATATCGGTCGAGATAGGGATTTCGCAGCGAGCGATAAACGCCGGCGAGCCTCGCGCCGCAAATGCCGCAGGCGATGCCGAGGATCTCCCAGTTTCCCATATGGAGCGTGATGCCGATGTTCGCGCCCGGTTCGCGCAGACGCCGCTCCAGCGCGTCACGGCCTTCGATCTCCAGCCGCGAAGGATCGGACACGATGCGGTCCAGCAGCACCGTTTCTGCGATCGTCCGGCCGGTGTTTCTCCACATCGCCGCCGCAATGCGCTTGCGCTCCGCTTCAGACCGGTCCGGAAACGCCGCGGCGAGATTTCCCAGGGCGCGAGCGTGAAGCGCCGTCCAAGGCGCAATCCAAGCCACCATGCTCCCGACGACGCCCGCTGCGACGTCGATCGGCAGAAGGCGAAGCAGAGCCGCTGCGGACCGGACCAGCGTGTACTCGGCGCGAAGCCGCAGATCCTTAGGCTTGGACATGGAGCGGCTTCGGCGCATGCGCGCCGACCGCCTCGCGCATCGCATCGATCACGCGGTCCTGCGTCGGCTCGTCAAGATCGGCATGTATTGGCAAGCTCAGCACGTCCCTCGCAAGCGCTTCCGCTCTTTTGAGCTGGGGCGTCGCCTTGGGGAACGGTTGATAGGGCGGCAGCCGGTGCAGGGGCGTCGCATAGTGAACGGCGATCGGAACGCCGGCCGCCCGGCACGCGGCCGCGACATCGTCGCGATCGCCGGGGACCCTCACCGTGTACTGAGCCCACACGGATTGGCTTCCCGGGGCGACTTTCGGGACGACGACCCGCGCGGGAAGCCGCTCGGCGTATCTCTTCGCCGCGACATTCCGCGCTTCGATCTCCTCTTCGAACGCTGACAGCTTCTCGATCAGCACCGCGGCCTGGATCGTATCCAGGCGGCTGTTGCGCCCGACATGGGCGAAGCCGCCGGAGCCGGACTGACCATGGCATCGCAGGGAGCGCAACAATGCGGCGAGCGTCGCGTCGTTCGTGAAGATTGCGCCGCCGTCGCCGTAACAACCAAGCGGTTTCGCCGGATAGAAGCTCGTGGTCGTGACGTCCGCGAGCGAGCCGACCCTGCGTTCACGCCACGTCGCCCCAAAGCTCTGCGCCGCGTCGGCCAAGACCTTCAGGTCGTGCATCTCGGCAAGCCGATGGATCGCGGAATAATCCGCCGGCTGACCGAACAGGTCGACCGGCATGATGGCTCGCACCGCCAGCCCCAGATCCTTGGCCGCCAGGATCGCGGTCTCCGCGCTTTCCGGGCAGAGATTGAAGGTTTCCTCGTCGACATCGGCGAACACCGGGGTCGCGCCCACGCGCGCGACGGCCTCCGCTGTAGCGACATAGCTGAAGGCCGGGACGATCACGGCGTCGCCCGGTCCAATATTCATCGCCGACAGAGCAAGCTCGAGGGCGTCGGTGCCGTTTGCGCACGTGATGCAATAACGCGCGCCGGAGAACGCTTGAAGGCGCTCTTCCAGTTCATTGACTTCCGGCCCGAGGACGAAACGACCATGGTCGAGCACACGGGCCACGGCGCGATCGATCCGAGGCCCGAGCCGCCGGCGTTGCGCGAGAAGATCGATGAACTGTATGGCCGTGTTATTCATGTGAATTCTGCTATCGCCCCACGGTTTTTGCCGCGCACGCCGGCCCTAAAAATCCAGCCGCCGCCTACGCGTCTTAGTTATCGGTCTTGTCAGGAGAAGAAAAGCCGTCGCCGCCTTTCCGGCGCCGTGGGCCCTAGCCAAAAGACCATCGCCTGCGTCCGGCCGGATTTTGCGGAGCCCCGCGACATCGTGGAGGCGCCGTTCGTCCACCGAACCGGCGTCAGCTAACACACTTCGTTTCCGACGAACAGCCGACCGAACGCCCAAATCTTGACCATCGGTCGCCGCGCTCTTCGACGACCGCGCGCCGGGTCAAGAACCGGATTTCGACAACCGCCAGGCGCGAACGTCGCGGCGCAGGCGATCGTTCGACCAAAACTCAGCCGAGCGACCGCGCGGACGTCTCGGCCGAAGCCAGTTGCGCCTCGACGGCGCTGATCACGCGGTCGGGCGTTATCCCGCGCATGCAGGCGTGATCATGCGGGCAGCGCGCCAAGTCGCGAAGGTGGCAGGGCGAGCAAGCCAGGCCTGCGCTCACGACCGCGTCCGGTCGCTGGTACGGGCCGACCCAGACCGGATTCGTCGGGCCGAACATCGCCGCCACCGCCTGGCCTAGCGCCGTCGTCAGGTGGAGCGGCCCGGAATCGTTCGTCACCGCGATCGCCGATCGCCGGATCAGCGCCGCCAGTTCCGTAAGGGAGGTTAGACCGGCAAGCACGACCGCGCCCGGAGCCGCGGCGGCGATGCGCCGGCATTCCTCCGCTTCGTTCGCCGCTCCGGCAAGGAGCACGGGATAGCCTTGCGCGAGGAAGTGGCGCGCGACGGCGGCAAAGCCTTCAGGCTGCCAGCGCTTGGTCTCCCACAGCGCTGCGGGCGTCATCACGATGGGCGGCTTGGCCATCGCTCCGACATGTTCGCGCAAGAGCGCGTCGACGCGGCGCTCGGCCTGGGCTTGGATCGGGATCGAGAAGTCGGGCGCTTCACGCTCGAAACCCAGCAGATCTCCGACCAGAAGGTAACGGTCGACGGCGTGCATAGCGAGCGTCGGAAGCCGAACGTGATGGGTGTAGGCTCGCCATGAGCCCTCGCGAGCCCCTTTCCAGGCGCGATTGATGGCGCCGGGCGGCAGCGCGCGCCCTTCCACCTCCCAGACCTCCTTTCGAGGGCGATCGAAGCCGATTCGGACCGGCGCGCCCGTCACCATCGACACGAACCCGCTTCGCAACTGACCCTGCATGTCGATGACGAGATCGTAGCGGGCCGCGCGCAGGCGCGACAGCATGGCGAGAAACCGGTGATCGCGAATCAGCCGGACGAAATGGGTGAAACCGTCCCAATTGTACTGAGGGACCTCGGTCTGGTTCTCGCCGTAGACGAGGACCTCGTCCACACCGGGCAGAACGCGGATGAATTCCGCCGGCGTCGGTTTCGAAAGCCAGTCGATGCGCGCCGCCGGATAGTGACGGCGCAAGGCGTTGAGGAGAGGGATGGTGTGAAGGACGTCGCCGATTGCCGACAGCTTGATCAGTAGAATGCGTTCGAAGGTTTTATTGGCCAGTGTCATTCTGTCCATCGGAACTCGCAATTCATGGCAGTCGGGGCTTTGGCGTCGGTGAGCCGTCGCTCAAGGTCCGCCGTCGACGACGGACGCGGGCACAGTTGCCACAGGGGCGCGCCTTAGAGCAATATCTTTGGCGTCAGGCCCGGCCCTTCGCGTTCTCATGCAGACGCGAGGTCCCCTCATTGGCTCGACGATCGTGACGCGGACGGACGAGGCCCGCCGCGTCAGGGGCTGCCGCGACGCTTGTCCTGACGCCTAAGACGGTGAGCTACGGCTGCGGCTCGGGAAGGCGGGGCCGCCGCCGGGATGGGGAGCGGAGATTCAGGGCGCGCCAGCCGTTTCTTCGTCGCCGCCGGCCTTTCCGCGTGGCTGACAGAGGGGGCGCGTTCTCGGTTCCCTCAGGAAGGCGAGGATTTCGGCGACAGCCTCGACCCGTCCCAATTCTCCGGCTGTCTTCTCGATCCGCTCCGACAGCGGTCCGGAGGCGAGAAAGATCATGCGGTAGGCGGTCCGAACGGCTCGAACTGCGGCGACCGGATAGCGGCGCCGCCGCATCCCCACCACATTGATGCCGACCAGGCGCGCGCGAGCGCCCACCACGAGACCGAACGGGATCACGTCGCCGCGGACCGCCGATCCGCCCGCGACCATCGCCCCCGAACCGATTCGGGTGAACTGGTGCAAGGCGACAAGGCCGGAAAGGAACACGTTGTCGCCGAGGACGCAGTGCCCGGCGAGCGTGGCGCAATTGGCGAAGATGGCATGGCGACCGATACGGCAGTCATGCGCGACATGGCTGTACGCCATGAAGAACCCGCCGTCCCCGACCACCGTCTCGCCGCCGCCCTGCGCCGTGCCCCGGCTCATGGTGACGCTTTCGCGGATCGTACAGTCGGCGCCGATCGACAACGTCGTCGGTTCGTCTTTGTAGACGAAGGATTGGGGCGGACCGCCGAGGCAGGCGAAGGGATGGACCACGGTCCGGGCGCCGATCGTGGTCCGCCCGGAGACGTGGACGTTGGCGATCAAGCGACAGTCCTCGCCGATCACGACGTCGCGACCGATGACGCAATACGGGCCGATGACGGCGCCCTTTCCAATCCGCGCTCCGTCTTCAATTCGCGCTGTCGCGTCGATCTGCATCCCAACTCCTCAAATACTTTTCCCGCTGTCGAGGCGGAGGGCTTCGACGCCCCGCCGCCAAAAGCGAGGCCATCGTGTTCGGTCGCGTCCCGGCGCTCGCCGCGCTCCGGAAACTGGAGGCGGAAGACCGTCTCATGTCGTTCTTTCCGCACCAAGGGCGCATCCCCTGAGCAAACCGACGCCGACGTACCGCCCCGGCGTGACTTAGGCCAGGCTTTTCGACGATCCGAGGGAGCGGATTGACGCCGTCGGCGTTCGGAAAAGACAGACGCTTCAATCGGAACCCCAGCGCCGCAGTCGGTTACGGGCGTACACGGGTCGATCGGGGCCGACGAGCGCGGCGTTGAAACGAGCGCGGCCGTGACGAAGAGGCGTCATTAGCGGTACGGGTCGGGCCGGCTCAGGAAGTCCGAGAAGTAGCGGCGCACCCCTTCTTCAATCGACACGGGCTGGCGGCCCCAGCCGGCGGCCCCGAGTTTCGACATGTCGGCTTGTGTAAAATACTGGTACTTCCCGGCGAGCGCGGTCGGCATCGGAATGAACTCGAACCGCGGCTCCCGGTCGAGGGCGGCGTAGGCCGCGCGCGCCAGGTCGACGAAACTGCGCGCCTGGCCGGACCCGACATTGTAGAGCCCACTGGGACGCAACCCATCCGCCAACCAGAGCGCCGCGGCGACGCAATCGCCCACCCAGACGAAGTCTCGCATCTGCCCGCCATCCGGATAGTCCGGACGCTCGGAGCGGAACAGGCGTGCGCTTTTCCCGGCGGCGATCTGTTCGAAGAGCTGCAAGGCTACGGACCGCTGGGGTCCTTTGTGAAACTCGTTCGGGCCGTAGACGTTGAAAAACTTCAAGCCGGCCCAGCGCGGCGGCGCGGACAATCGAGCCTCGACCCGATGGGCCGCCCAGCGATCGAACAGGTGCTTGCTCCAGCCATAGGCGTTGAGCGGGCGCAGCAGCGCAAGACGCGCGAGATCGTCGTCATCTCGCCAGCCATGCGACCCGTCGCCGTATGTCGCGGCCGACGAGGCGTAGATGAACGGCACATCATGGTCCGCGCACCAGCGCCAGAGCCGGCAGGACAGGCGAAAATTGGTCTCCACGATCAGATCGACGTCGCTTTCCGTCGTGTCGGAGATAGCGCCGAGGTGGAAGAGGGCCGTTGGCCGTTCCGAACACAAATCGAGCCGCTGGAAAAGCTGCCCCGGCGGCACGAGGTCGAGCAGCCGGCGCTTGGCCAGGTTTTGCCACTTTGCCCCTTTGCCGAGTTCATCGACGACGATCACGTCGTCGCCGCGCGCTTCGAGCGCCTCGACCACGTTGGACCCGATGAACCCAGCGCCGCCCGTCACCACGTAGCTCGCCATTCGCGTTTCCGATCCTCTCGTTCACTTCGGCGGACGGTCGCCGAATGAAGCCTTGCGCAAGGCGGCGGTCGTCGAATATCCCGGCTTGAGCGGCGCGAGTGCGACGCGCCCTCCGAGACTCCTGACGACATCCCCGCCGACGACCTCGGCTCCGGCGTAATCGGCCCCCTTGACCAGGACATCGGGACGAAGAGCCTCGACGGCGCGCATCGGCGTATCCTCTGCGAAGATCGTGACGAGATCGACGATCCCGATCGCAGCCAGCATGCCGGCGCGCTCGCTTTCCGTCTGGACAGGACGGCCGGGGCCTTTCAGGCGCCTCGTCGACGCATCGGAGTTGATCGCCACGACGAGCTTGTCGCCTTGGCGTCGCGCGAATTGCAGCAGGCTGAGATGGCCGGGATGGAGCAGATCGAAGCAGCCGTTCGCAAAGACGACCTTCCGTCCCTCGTGACGCCACGACGCCGCAACCTTCGCGGCGGTGTCCAACGACACGACTTTGGCCGCTTCTGTTTCGATCGGAGAGGCCTGGATGCTGGCGATGAGGCTGGAGGCTTCGACGGCGGCCGTGCCGTGCATCGCTACGGCGATGCCGGCCGCCGCATTGGCCAGCTGGGCCGCAACGCCGACAGGCGATCCGGCGACCAGCGCGAGGGCCAGCGCGGCGACGACCGTATCTCCTGCTCCGGCCACGTCATGGACCTCGCGGCTTTCCGTCGGCAGATGCGTGACGCGTCCGGCTGCGCCGTCGGGCTCGAAGATGGTCATCCCGCGGCTTCCCCGCGTCACGACGACGATGCTGCCATCGGTCGCCTCCGCGATCGCGCGGGCGGCGGAGGCGACGCCTTCGTCCGTGTCGCAATCGATGCCGGTCGCGGCCGAAGCCTCGCGCGCATTGGGGGTCACGATCGTCGCGCCGGCATAGCGCCGCATGTCCCTCGATTTCGGGTCGACGATGACGCATTTGCCGAGCCGTCTCGCGCTGGAGATGGCGCGCTGGAGGCTCTGCGTCGTGAGGACGCCCTTGGAATAGTCGCTGCAAATGAGACCATCGGCGGCGGCGAGCGCCGGCTCCAGCGCCGCCATCAGCTCATCGACGATCGGCGAAGCGATGTCGTGTCGGCTTTCCTGATCGGCGCGGAACAATTGTTGGCCTGACGCTACGAACCGCGTCTTGACCGCGGACTGGCGAGCCGGATCGCGGACGAAAGCGGCGACGACGCCGGGGGTCGCGTCGGCGATCGCCGCGATGAGGTCGCCCGCAGGATCGGCGCCGATGACGCTCAGGAGGCAGGCCTGGCCGCCGAGGCTCGCGACATTGCGCGCGACGTTCGCCGCGCCGCCGATGCGCAGGTCTTCTCGGTCGATCGCGAAGACCGGCGCCGGGGCTTCCGGGGAAATCCGCGTGACGTCGCCCAGGACGTAGCGATCGAGCATCGCGTCGCCGAGGATAACCAGTCTGGCGTCCGCAAACGCGACGATCCTGTCGAGAAAGGAGGTCATTTCACGGTCCAGCAGCCCTGATCAGCAACGATGCGCGCGACTTCGGCGAAGCCGACCATCGATCCGGATTGAGATCGAGAGGATTGCGCCGACCGCCCGGAGACGACTTGCATCGGCGCGCGCGACGCGTCAAGCGATCGCCCCACCCGACGCCATGGCGAAGGATCGCGCAATCCACGCAGCCGGCCCGCGTCGAGTTGGCGATGCCGCAGTCGCTTTCCGGGGCGCTGACGGCGCGCTTCGCGTCGCTCAGCCCGTCGCACCCCGCCTTGCAAAGGGAGGGCCGAGAAATGGGGGCTGTCACGGGCTCGGGTCGGGGGCGAGGCTGCGACGCATGTGCCAGACGAGGGCGCCCGCGATGATCGCCGTCGCCCAGAACATATTGCCCAGAGCCTGAGGCCAGTGCGCTCGCCCGAACAACGGACTGATCGCGAACAGGGCCAGGGCGAGCGTCAGGAGGCGCCGCGTGGCCTGGCGCGCCTTGGCGCAGGGATCCAGCGCCGCGCGGTGGACGAGAACCGTGATCGGGAACAGCAGCCAGACGAAATAATAGGCGCGGGCGAGCGGCGAGGCGATCGTCATCAGGGACAGCAGAACGGCGAATTCGGCGGCGTCGGAGCGCGACGTTCGCCTGCGCTCCGGCGGCAGGACGGCGCAAAATCCGACGCCGATCAGGCAGGCGATCGCCAGAAGCACGAGATTGGCCTGTCGGTAGCTGAGATTGAGGATGTTCACGTAGATCGGCTTGGCGAGCGGATCGATCGCCTCGGCGTTCACCGGGCGCAGCAGGCGGTGCGTGACTGCGATGATGGAGTTGTTCTGCCAGCTCCAGTTCTGCTCCGGCCGCTGCCCGAAGCCGTCCTGGTTTGCGGACAACACCATCCCCTCGGACCAGGTCTTCATTTCCTGCAGGTTGCGCTCGAATCCGCGAAACGGCGCGGGAACGATCAGCAGGAAGACGCCGAGGCAGATCGTCATGGCGGCGGCCGCCCGCCACCGGCGTCGCCACAGAAGGTAGGGCAGGACGGCGACAGGAAAGGCCTTCAGAGCGGTCGCGAGGGCGAACAGCGCGCCGGCCGACCATTGCCGTTCGGACTGAAGGAGGGCGAACCCGGCCATCATGAGAGCGAGCAGCATGAGATTGGGCTGACCGAGATTGAACGTGTCGAAGATGAGAGGCATGCACAGCGCCGACGGCAGGGCGACGACCCACCACGCCTTCGGGCCTTTCTCCCCGGAGAGCCGGTCGGAGAGCGCTATCGCGGCCCACCAGCTCGCGAGGTTGACGAGAACGATGCAGAGAATCGAGAAGGCGCGGCCGAACAGGCTCAACGGCGCCATCAGGAGGGCGGCGAGCGGAGGATAGAGAAAACCGAAGGTCCCGTTCTCGTCCGGGACGTAGAGGTCGCCCCCGCTCAAGACCTGCCGCCCGACCCAGTACCAGAGCGGGTAGTCCATAGTCTTCCCCGCGCCGAACAATTCCGGCGCCAGCGGAAACGCCGCAAGGATCAGGCTGGCCGCGACGAACAGGATGAGCAGCGTGTGGGGGCCGAGCGGAAGCTTCGCCGCGCATCGCGGCGCGAGGACCTTCTCCTTCGCCGGCAACTCGCGAGCCATGGATTGAGTCATCTCAAGTTCCCAGTCAAAGCGGCGTCCTGTCGGGACGCGCTTTCATCCTCTTGCCCGGCGCGGCGCCGATCGCCTAGCGCATGTCCCAGTAGCGATAGCAGCCGACGCCTCTGCCGAAACGGACGTTTTTCTCGTTCGCGGCGCGCGCCTTTTAACGCAGCCAAGTCGCCTTGTCAGCGGCCGCGCCGACGGGATAATGGCGTTCGTCGCCGCGCGCGGCGAAGCGGGAATATTCGCGCGGGATGACGGTCCTGTCGGCGGGGCAGGCGCGCTCCGGCTGGAAATGGCGAAATTCCAGGATGCGGGTTAAGGGTGTCGCCTCGTCGGCGTGGTTCATCGCCGACGTCCCCTGAAAATCGCCGAGGAGCCGAATCTCCCGCTCGAAGTCGATCGTCCGCCGGCCGAAGCCGAGCCGTACGTCGACGAGCGGATGGTCGAGCATCCGCTGGAAAACTGCTTGGCCGTGTAGCCCGGGATGAACGCCTCGTCCGAGAAAGGGGACTTGAGCGTAGGGCGCCGTAATTTTAAAGACCTCAGACGCTGATCGCTCGGCGCCTCGCTTGAACAGGCTCGCTTTGACATTGCAACGCGCATATCGGCTCACGCCCAAGAACTGCGCCGGGGGGGCCATCGTCTCAGCGGTGCGGATCGCGGAAGGCGGGCGCAGCACGACTGTGCTTTTGCCCTACGCAGAGCGCCTGCAATACTACATCGCGCCTTCGGGCGGGGCGGCGTTGACCGTCGAAAGCCTCGATTTCGAGGTCGAGCCGCTGGGGCCGATCCTCTCGTGCGCCGCGAAAGCGCGGGCGCGCCTGATTATGAAGCGCAAGAAGATTTTGCGTTTTCCCCACTTCCGAATTTTCGCGGCCGGGCCGAAACCGGCGCGAAAAATATTTTCGTTGACGGCAAACCGTATGATGAAGAGCGGCGCCGCCTTGGACGGGCCGATCATCGAGAAATATCCCGAATTGTTGCTCGGCTGGAAGGAGGAGCTGCGCGCCCCCGCCGAAAGGCGGATTACGAGGGGCGGTTCGCCTCGTGCGATCGTCGTCCATATTTATTATGACGAAACCTGGCCCGAAATCGCGACGGTCTTGGGTCGGCTGAATCCCGATTTCGATCTGATCGTCACCACCGTTCCCGGCAGGGAGTCGCTGGTCGAAGACATTCGCCGCGCCTTTCCGCAGGCGGAGATTCACGTCGGGGAAAACCGGGGGCGCGACGTTCGTCCTTTCCTCGCGTTGCTGGAACAGGGCCGGTTCGACCGCTATCGCTATATCTGCAAGATCCACGGCAAGAAATCGCACGACGGGGGCGCCCGGCCCTGCTCGGCGCGGTGTGGCGGCGACGCATGTTGTTCGATTTGCTTGCCGCCCCTGGCGTCGTCGCCGCGATTCTCGACCGCTTCGACAGAGAGCCCGACGTCGGCATGATCGGGCCGCGCGCCTATCGTCGTCCGGTAAAACGGTCCTGGGGCGAAATTCGTCTGCGCGTGTTGGAGATCGCGGCGAGAATGGGCGTGAGCGCCGAACGCTTCCAGATCGGCTTCTTTTCCGGCACGATGTTCTGGGTGCGCCCGGAGGCTTTACGCCCGCTGCGCGAGCTGCGGCTGGCCGAAGCTTTTCCCGACGAAAGCGGCAAGATCGACGGCGCTCTCGAACATGCCGTCGAACGCCTGTTTTGCGCGGTGGCCGTCGCCGCGGGCTATCGAGTCGAGGGGATCGACGGCTTCGACGCCGCGGACCTCGAGCCGTGTCAAGAATCGGGATAACGCCGCCGAGACGTCCCGGATTTTGGCGCCCGATTCGCGGCTACAGCGCTATTCGAAGCCGATGCGCATTCGCTGCACGCGCAGCCGTTTGCCCCCGAGGTGGAGCGGCATGACGATATCGGCGAGCTGACGGAACGGGCGCCCTGCCTCGCGCAAGAGCTTTCGCACGCCGATTCGCTTCGGGAGCGCCAATCGCTCGGGCGTGATTTGGCTGGGCAGCCCGACGAAACCCGGCTTGCCCCGGAGAAGCTCGTCCTGAATGGCGAGCGCAGGGATCATTTGGTAGCTGCGCAGCCCGGCCGGAACGCGCCCATGCCCGCCGAACAGCATGTCGTCGGCCTTCAGCGTCGCGGCTTCGGTCGCCGGCAGCATTTTCTCGACCCCCGCGCGGCTGATGATGTAGGCGGCCGCGCCAAAATGCGCCGAGTGCAGACGCGCGATGGTTCGCCGGCCGCCGACCGTGACCTTGTCGAAACGGTCCACCCAGATCTTGTCGTTCCAGGTTTCGATCTTTATCAGGTCGAACGCGCCGGCTTCGAGCCCGACGCCGCCGCGAATGATCGCGCCGAAATCCTTGCCGAGATGGACGTCGTCCTCCAGGATGAGGCAATATTCATCCGCGGTCGCCATGAAGCGGATCCAGGCCTTGCGGTGGCTCAGCACGCATGCGCGTTCGGACTGCGTCAACGAGTAGCGGCCGTTGAAGATCTTTTCGGCCGGGATCTGGTCGAGCTCGCGGCCATCGACTGCGGCGACGCGCTCGAACGGCACGCCGAAGGCCTCCAGCACGCCGGCGAGGCGCGTCATTCGCTCCGGGCAGCGATCGAGGTTGATGACGAAAACTCTCATCCGAGCGGGATGTCCTTGCCTCGGCGCCAACCGCGCGCCAACGCCCCTCGGTATCACGTGTTAGCGCGAAAACTCAAATCGGCTCGCGCCGATCGCCAGCGCGCCCTTTGTCAACGAAAAACCGGGCTCGTTCACGGCTGCAGAGCGTCAACCGGATTGTGGAGCCTACAAGGCGTCGAGGGTCGCCAGCGCGCGCATCGCCTCGACCGCTTCGAGTTTCTCCAGGCAGTCAAGATGGCCAAGGGGACAGGTCCGCTTGCGACAGGGAGAACACGGCAGCCTAAGCGATATGAAGCGGGCCGTCTGAGAAAGCGCCGGCGTGTCGTCGGGCGACGTCGAGCCGTAGACTGCAACTACCTTGCATCCGACGGCCGCTGCGACATGCATCAGTCCCGAGTCGTTCGTCACGGCGAATCGCGACGCGGAGATGAGATCGATCGCGTCTTCGATCCGCGTTCGGCCGGTGAGATCCACAATGGATGACCGGCCCTGCGCGATCTCCGTGCCGACGCCGGCGTCGTTCTTCGACCCGAAGAGAACAGTGCGGACGCCCATTCGCCCCAGGCGTTCGGCCAGGGCGATCCAGTGTCGGATCGGCCATCGCTTCGCCGCGCCGAACTCGGCGCCGGGAACGAAGGCGGCGAACGCGCCAACCGAAAGGCCAAACGACCGCAGCAATCGACTTCGGTTTTCCCTGTCGACCTCGATTGACGGCGTCCGCAAACGCGACGGCTCCGTGACGACCTCCGGCTCTGCGAGCGCCTGATAAGCGATCGCCGTCTTCCGCTTCATCGCGGCGGGGAGCGGCCGAATGTCGTTCAGGAGGCCCCACCTGGCTTCGCCCAGGTACCCGCATCGCCGCGGCACGCGCGCGACGAACGGAACAACCGCCGACTTCCAGCTGCCAGGCAGCACGTAGGCCGCGCTGTATCGCCCGGCGAGGGAACGGCCAAGGCCGATCCGCTGCCGCAGACTGAAGTCGCGATGCCTGAAGGGCGACGGCAGGACGGCGCTGACCTCCGGCAGCCGGCCGAGCAACGACGCGACCGATGGGGGAGCGAGGACATCGATCGCGGCGCTCGGATCGCGGGCCGTCAGCGCCTTGAGAAGACATTGCGACATCACCGCATCGCCGACCCAACTGGGACCGACTACGAGGATTCTGTGGTCTTTCGCCGCACCGTCAGACATGGTCGTTGGCTTGGCGCATCCTAGGCTCGCATGCAAGTCGTCTCTCGACGGCTGGCGTAAGCCCGCCGATCTCGCCGGGATCGATGGCGGTCCCGCCGAATTCACGCGTGTGGGCGCCGACCCTGCTTACTCGACCGTGGAATGATCTTGTTTCTCGACAGGATCGTCGCGTTTGCGGACGCCGGAGTGGTCATCCCCAGCGACGCGATGCTCGATCGTTGTCTCCTGGGGGACGTCACGCGGATCGCCCGCGAAGCCGCGTCGCCCCGACCGGGCTGCAGGGCTTCTTGCGTCTCTGGCCGCAAGCCGTCCAGAACTCGGGCGTCCATAGCGAGCCGTGCAGTGAAAACATTGGTCGGAGTGAGAGGATTCGAACCTCCGACCCCCTCGTCCCGAACGAGGTGCGCTACCAGACTGCGCTACACTCCGACAGCGCCGCGAACGGCGCAGCCGGCGTTATAGAGGCCAACTCGGCGCCGCGCAAGCGCGATGGAGGGGGCGAAATGCCCCGCGCGCCTCGCTTCGCGCGGACGCTTCCTTTTTGCGCTTGCCCGCGCGAGCGCGCGATGCTTAGCTCCCGGGCGAGGGAGGGAATGCGCGTGCGCTTGCGCCTTCCCGGTCTTGCGGGGGCTCGCGGCGCGCAAGGCGCGAGGGGCGGGCGCAGGGCTTGGTTCGAACCAGCGCCGGGGGGAGCCCATGAATCCTTTTTTCAAAGTTTTCGCGGTGGCGGTGGGCGTCTCGATCGGCGCCGCGAGCGCCTACGCCGACGATCTCAATATCGCCCTGATCTACGGCCGGACGGGCCCCCTGGAGGCCTACGCCAAGCAGACCGAGGCGGGACTGCGGCTCGGCTTCGAATACGCCACCAAGGGGACGATGACGATCGACGGGCGCAAGATCAACATCATCCTCAAGGACGACCAGAGCAAGCCCGACCTCGCCAAGACCGCGCTCGCCGAAGCCTATGAGGACGACCACGCCGACATCGCCATCGGCACGTCCTCGTCGGCGGCGGCCATCGCCATGCTGCCGGTCGCCGAGGAGCACAAGAAAATCCTCATCGTCGAACCGGCGGTCGCTGACCAGATCACCGGCGACAAGTGGAACCGCTACATCTTCCGCACCGGGCGGAATTCCTCGCAGGACGCGATCTCCAACGCGGTGGCGATCGGCAAGCCCGGCGTGCATGTGGCGACCCTCGGCCAAGACTACGCGTTCGGCCGCGACGGCGTCGCCGCCTTCAAGCAGGCGCTCGCCAAGACCGGCGCGACGCTAGACGCAGAAGAATACGCGCCCGCCAACACGACGGACTTCACCGCCGTTGCGCAGCGCCTGTTCGACGCGCTCAAGGACAAGCCCGGCCGCAAGATCATCTGGGTGATCTGGGCGGGCGCCGGCGATCCCATGGACAAGCTTGAGGACCTCGATCCCGGCCGCTACGGAATCGAACTCTCGACCGGCGGCAACATCTTGCCGGCGCTCGCGGCCTACAAGCGCTTCCCCGGCATGGAGGGCGCGGCCTATTACTATTACGGCATTCCGAAGAACCCGATCAACGACTGGCTCGTCGCCGAGCATCAGAAGCGCTTCAACGCGCCGCCCGATTTCTTCACCGCCGGCGGCTTCTCCGCCGCTATGGCGGTCGTCGCGGCGGTCGAAAAGGCCAAGTCGACTGATTCGGAAAAGCTGATCGCGGCGATGGAGGGCATGGATTTCGACACGCCCAAGGGCAAGATGATCTTCCGCAAGGAGGACCATCAGGCGTTGCAGTCGATGTATCACTTCAAAGTGCGGGTCGATCCGGCGCTGGCTTGGGCGGCGCTCGATCTGGTCAAAGAATTGAAGATCGAGGACATGGACATTCCGATCCGCAACAAGCGGTGAGGAAGACGAGAGGGCAGGTGTCCCCTCTCCCCGCGAGCGGGGAGAGGGTTAGGGTGAGGGGCCGGGCGCTTCGCGATGTCCTCCGGATATGACTCATGCGGGGCTTACGCACTTTCGAAACGAACCGCGCACGAAGCCTCCGTCGAGGGCAGACGGAAGCCGAGCGTCAGCTCTGGCGTCGCCTGCGCGCCCGAGGCCTCAATGGCTTCAAGTTTGTCCGGCAGGAACCGATCGGACCGTATTTCGCCGATTTCGTCTGTCGCGAAGAAATGCTCGTCGTGGAAGTCGACGGCGCGACGCATTCGAGCGACGACGAGGTCGGTCATGACGAGCGCCGGGCGAATTTCCTGCTGTCGCGCGGATACCGCGTGGCGCGGGTCGCCAACGACGAGGTTTATCGCAACATGGATGGCGTGCTGGAGACGATTCTGGCGGCGACAGAGCGGAGGTCGACGATATAGCCCACGGTCGCGGCCAATCGCCCGGCCCCTCACCCTAGCCCTCTCCCCGCTCGCGGGGAGAGGGGACAAAATGCCCCGTTTCATTTGCCGTTCGCGCTGCGAGCCCCGATGCCTCCTTCGCTGGAAACCAAGAACCTCACGATCCAATTCGGCGGCCATGTCGCCGTCGATTCGGTGTCCTGCGCGTTCCGCCCGGGCGAACTGACCGCCATCGTCGGCCCCAACGGCGCGGGCAAGACCACCTATTTCAATCTGATGTCGGGCCAGCTGCGCGCGACCAGCGGTACGGTGCTGCTCAAGGGCGCAGACGTGACGGCGCGGAGCGCGCCGCAGCGCGCGCGCCTGGGCGTCGGGCGCGCTTTCCAGCTCACCAATCTCTTTCCCGGCCTCAGCGTGATGGAGAACGTCCGCCTCGCCACGCAGGCGACGGCGGGCGTGCACTACGAGCTCTTTCGCCCGTGGATGTTGCGCCGCGACCTCATCGAGCGCGCCTTCGCGGTCATCGCGACGGTCGGCCTCGAGGCCAAGCGCGATTCCCGCGCCGCATCGCTTTCCCACGGCGATCAGCGCAAGCTCGAAGTCGCGATGATGATGGCTCTCGAGCCCGACATCTTCATGTTCGACGAGCCGACCGCGGGCATGAGCGTCGACGAGGTCCCCGTGGTGCTCGATCTCATCGCGCGCCTCAAGCAGGACAAGACCAAGACCATTCTGCTCGTCGAGCACAAGATGGACGTCGTGCGCTCGCTCGCCGACCGCATCATCGTGCTGCACAACGGCCGGCTCGCGGCCGACGGCGAGCCCAGCGCCGTCATCGCCTCGCCGATCGTGCAGGAGGCCTATCTCGGCGTCGCGAAAGGGCCGGCGTCATGAGCGTCCGCCTCGCCCTCGAAGGGGTCCACACCCATATCGGGCGCTATCACATCCTGCAGGGCGTCGACTTCGACGCGCCCAGCGGCGCGACCACCATGCTGCTCGGGCGCAATGGCGCGGGCAAGACGACGACCCTGCGCACGATCATGGGGCTGTGGCGCGCCTCGAAGGGCGACATCACGCTCGGTTCGAAGCCGATCGGCGCGCTGAGGCCCAGCGCCGTCGCGCGCGCCGGCGTCGCCTACGTGCCGGAAACGATGGCGGTGTTCTCGGATTTGAGCGTGCGCGAGAACCTGTTGCTGGCGGCGCGCGACGGTCCGCTCGACGACGCGCGGCTGCAATGGATTTTCGGCTTCTTTCCCGCGTTGCGGAAGTTCTGGCTGTCGCGCGCGGGCTCGCTGTCGGGCGGTCAGAAGCAGATGGTGTCGATCGCCCGCGCGATCGTCGAGCCGCGCCGCCTGCTGCTGATCGACGAACCGACCAAGGGCCTGGCGCCGGCGATCATCGGCGGCTTGATCGACTGCCTGAAGGAAATCAAGCGCACCGGCGTCACGATCCTCATCGTCGAACAGAATTTCCGCGTCGCGCGCGAAGTCGGCGACCACGTGCGCGTCATGGACAACGGCCGCATCGTGCACACGGGTTCGATGGCGGATTTGGCCGCCGATTCGGCGCTGCAAGGGCGCCTGCTCGGCCTTTCCCTGGATTCGCATCAATGAGCGCCATCGACGTCGGCGCCGCCCTGCCGCGGCCGAGAATGGATCTCACGCCG
Organism: uncultured Alphaproteobacteria bacterium; assembly: GCA_963842835.1. Lineage (GTDB taxonomy): Bacteria > Pseudomonadota > Alphaproteobacteria > Rhizobiales > Beijerinckiaceae > Roseiarcus. The sequence goes on from CAWJIB010000009.1 coordinate 1,014,601, forward strand.
GCGCTGACGCCGCTGATCGCCGCCGCGATCGCTTTCCCCTTCATCGGCTCGCTCTCGACCTTCGTTACGCTGACCGCCGCGGGCCTGGCGATGGGCATGATGATTTTCATCATGGCCTCGGGGCTGACGCTCACCTTCGGCATGATGGACGTGCTCAACTTCGGCCACGGCGCCTTCATTTCCCTGGGCGCGTACGTCGCGACGCTGGCGCTGCTGCCGCTCGCGGCATGGTCGCAGACCAATTCCCTGGCCCTCAACCTCGGCGTCCTGCTGCTCGCCCTGGCGGCGGCGGCCGTCGTCTGCGGCGCCTTCGGCTTCGTCTTCGAGCGCCTCATCATCGTGCCCGTCTACGGCCAGCATCTCAAGCAGATCCTGGTGACGATCGGCGGCTCCATCGTCGTGGAGCAATTGCTCTACGCCCTGTTCGGGCCGGACCAGATTCCAGTTTCTCCGCCTACCGCCTTTCGCGGCTCGTTCCTCCTCGGCGACGCGACGATCGAGAAGTATCGCGTCTTCGCGGCGGTCGTCGGCCTCCTCGTATTCGCCGGGCAGCTGCTCATTCTCAATCGCACCAAGATCGGCCTGTTGATCCGCGCCGGCGTCCAGGACCGCGAAATGGTCGAGGCGCTGGGCTATCGCATCGATCGGCTGTTCGTCGGGGTGTTCATGGCCGGCTCGGCCCTCGCCGGGCTCGGCGGCGTGCTGTGGGCGCTCTATCGCGGGCAGGTCCACGCCTCGATGGGCGGCGAATTGCTGGTGCTAGTGTTCATTGTCATCATCATCGGCGGCCTCGGCTCGGTCGGGGGCTGTTTCACCGGGGCGATCCTCGTCGCCCTGATCGCCAATTACGCGGGCTTCCTCGCGCCGAAACTGGCGCTGGTTTCGAACATCCTTTTGATGGTCGTGGTGCTGCTGTGGCGCCCGCGCGGCCTCTATCCCGTGAGCGGACGATGATGATCCTTTCGGGCGATGCGCCGCGCGGCCCGGCGCTTCGAGTCGTGCTGATCGCCGTCACGCTGGCGCTCGCCCTGGCGCCGTTTCTCTTTCCCGGCGCCAAAGCGCTCAACGTCGCGGAGAAAATCTGCGTCTATGCGCTGCTCGCCGCGTCCTACGACATTCTGCTCGGCTATACCGGCATCGTCTCCTTCGCCCATGTGATGTTCTTCGGCGTCGGCTCCTACGGCGTCGCGCTGGCCCTCTACGGGCTGGGCCCCGGCTGGGGCGTCATCGCGCTCGGCGTCGTCGCCGGGCTGATCGTCTCTCTCGCGCTCGCGCTCGCGATCGGGCTGTTCTCGCTGCGCGTGCAGTCGATCTTCTTCGCCATGGTGACGCTGGCGGTCGCCTACGCCTTCAACGTCCTGGCCTCGCAGCTGTCCTGGCTCACCGGCGGCGAGGACGGGCGCTCGTTCCAGGTTCCGCCGGTCCTTCGCCCGGGATTCAAGCTCATCGACGGCGAGATCCTCGGCCTCGCGGTCAGCGGCCGCGTCCTCAGCTATTATCTCGTCTTCGCGTTTTGCGCCGCGCTGTTCCTGGTGCTGCTGCGCATCGTCAATTCGCCGTTCGGGCGCGTATTGCAGGCGATTCGTGAAAACCCGTTCCGCGCCGAGGCGCTGGGCTACCGCATCGTCTTCCATCGCACGCTGGCGACCTGCATTTCGGCGGCGGGGGCCACGGCGGCCGGCGCGCTCAACGCCGTCTGGCTGCATTATATCGGGCCGGACACCGCGCTGAGCTTTTCCATTCAGATCGACGTGCTGGTCATCGTCGTGATCGGCGGCATGGGTTCGCTCTACGGCGCGGTCGCGGGCGCCGCGTTGTTCGTCGTCGCGGAAAATTATCTGCAGGCGTTGATGGGCAAGCTTTCGGCCGGCGCGGCCGACCTCGGCCTGCCGCTCCTGCCGGGATTGTTCCATCCCGATCGCTGGCTGTTGTGGCTCGGCGTGATGTTCATTCTCGCCGTATACTTCGCCCCGACCGGCATCGTCGGCAAGCTGCGCGCGCACGACGCCGCCGCCTGACCGGTGTGGCGCATTCGCGCCTCCTCGGGCGCGAAACCCCAACCGCGGCCTCCCGGCGTGAAAAAATCCCCGCTGCTCGCCAACGATCTTGATTTGCATCATTATTGGCGGCGCGGAGCGATGTTCGTTTGAGGGTCTCGGTTGTAGCCGGAGCCCGGGAGGCAAAAGTCATGCGCAGGGGACTATTCGAGTTCTTTAGCGACAAGGCCGAAAGCGTCAGGGGCAAGATCGTCGCGATCTACGCGCTGTTGATCCTGGCCAATGTCGCGGCATGGGCTTGGGCGGTCGTCGCTTTTCACGATTATCCCGTGCTGCTGGGAACGGCGGCGCTCGCCTATAGCTTCGGCCTGCGCCACGCCTTCGACGCCGACCATATCGCCGCCATCGACAACGTCACGCGCAAGCTCATGCAACAAGGCCAGCGCCCGGTGGGCGTCGGGCTTTACTTCTCGCTTGGCCATTCGACCATCGTCGTCGGGCTTTCGGTCGCCATCGCGATCACCGCGACCGCGCTGCAGGACCATTTCGAAACGTTCAGGAACGTCGGCGCCGTGGTCGGGACGATCGTCTCCGCGCTGTTCCTGTTCGCCATCGCGCTGGCGAACGTTCTCGTGCTGATTTCGATTTACCGGGCTTTCCGAACGGTCAGGAACGGCGGGCGCTTCGTCGAGGAGGATCTCGATCTGGCGTTGGCCAATCGCGGTCTGCTCGGGCGGCTGTTCCGCCGCTTCTTCCGGGTGGTCGAGAAGAGCTGGCAGATGTATCCGATCGGCGTCCTGTTCGGCCTTGGCTTCGACACCGCGACCGAGGTCGGCGTGCTCGGCATTTCCGCGACGCAGGCCGCGCAGGGCCTGTCGATCTGGTCGATCCTGGTGTTCCCCGCGCTGTTCACCGCGGGCATGACGCTCATCGACACGACCGACAGCGTCCTGATGATCGGCGCCTATGGCTGGGCTTTCATCAAGCCGATCCGCAAGCTCTATTACAACATGACGATCACCGCGGCCTCGGTCGTCGTCGCCGTCGTCGTCGGCGGCCTGGAGACGCTCAACCTCATCGGCGATCAGCTCGGCCTGACTGACGGCGGCGGCTTCTGGGGCGCGATCGGAACGCTGAACGACAACTTTGGCGCGCTCGGCTACCTGATCGTCGGCATTTTCGTCGTCGCCTGGCTCGTGTCGTTCGTCGTCTATCGCCTCAAGCGCTACGACGAAATCGAGGCGGTCGCGCCCTGAGGCGCAGGGCCCGATCCGCATCGGGGAGCGCATGCGCCTCGTTGAACGCGACGAAGCGCGGGCTCCGCGCGACGGCGCGGCGCGGTCCGCGCCGTCGCGATGATCCCGTCGCGCGCGCGGGCGCCAGGACCCTTCGCGATCGCCCCTCTCGACGCCGCCGTTCGCGTTCTCGAGGAGAGCGAAGCGCGCCTGATCGACGACGCGCTCGACGGTCTGGCGCTCGCGGCCGAGGTCGATCGCCTCTTCGCCGACCTCGTCGACCGCGAGCCGGAACTGCCGGCGCATCTGCGGCGCGATTGACGCCGGCTGACCCGGCGCCGCCGCCGGGCCCGTTTCCCGCGAGGCTTTCCTTTCGGCGTGAACGCGGGCCTTGGGAAAAGGCGCCGGGCGAACCCGCGCATCGCTCGCGGAACCCTGATTCGACGATCCCAGATTGATTCAGCCGATTTCATCGCGCTGAAGCGGCGAATTCGTCGCAAATCATGAAAGCGACCCAATGTCGCCAAAATGCAACAGACGATCTAACGCGCTGATATAAGAGGGGAAAGAGCGCGGGATGCGGCTCCTTCTTAAGCAAGAAGCGTATTTTGGCCTTGAATATGGCGGATGCAACCTTGACGGGCATTACTGGGCAAGGTACCCGTTTATGGCGAGCGCGCCAGAGCTAAGGGCGGGTTAAAATTACGGCAGGTCCGAAATATCGCGATGAACACGATGAACAAATTCTTTCGCCCGACTGGCGCCTCGTTCGCCTTGGCCACGCTGGCCTTCGCAGGCGCCATGTCACGGGCGGCTGATTCGAGTTCTCGAAAAGGCAACGAAACTAGCGCTGCGCTCATAAACGCGGCTGGAGCCGATCGGATGATCTACTACAGGGGACTGAACATGAAACGAACAACGATGGCGGCGCTGAGCGGCGTTTTGGCGCTGGCGGCGTTGACTCTCTGCGCTGACCCGGGGTTCGCGCAGTCGACCTCGAACTCAAACTCCGGCGCGCTCTCGGGTTCGGCCTCGAATTCCAATTCGAACTCCAGCCTCCAGAGCAAGAACACGAACATCAACAAGACTTCCAGTCATTCGAATTCGAACGCCAATTCGAACTCGATTTCGAAGTCGGGCGCCAGTTCGAACCAGCAGCAGGGCCAGACGGTCAACTACGTCCAGACGACGCCGGACACTCAGACGATCAAGAACGTGCCGAACGTCTATGCGCCCGCTCTCGCGGCGGCGGGATCCGAGGTCTGCCTCGGGTCGTTGTCGGCTGGCGGTTCGGCGGCGGGGTTCGGACTGTCGGTCGGCGGGACCCTGGTCGATCAGGAATGCCAGTTGCGCATGAACGCGAGGACGCTCGCGACCTTGGGCTACAACGTGGCGGCCCGCGAAGAGATGTGCATCGACCCGCAGGTGCGGGCGGCGATGCTGGCAGCCGGCACGCCGTGCAACGCGGACCGCGCCGCCCTGCCACAGGCGCGGGCCGAGTATGGCGGGTCGGCTTCGCAGACGTCGACCATCGCCGCTTCGCCGGCCGTTGCTGCCTCGCCGCCCGCCCCGGGCTGTCACAAGCAATATCAACTTCTCGGCGGTTGGTACGAAGCCTGTCCGCCGGCTGGACAAGCGGTCTACGCGTCGGCTGACAATATTCCAGCCGAACCCGCGGCCGCAGTGCAGGACTCTGCGCCCGCCTCGGCGCCGGGATGCCGCAGAGGATACCAGCTGATTGGCGGTTGGTATGACGATTGTAAGTAAGAGAGGGGCGCCAATACCCGAATTTACAGAAACCTATACCGAACTGATCCTGAAATCGTAACGGAAGTCCGTAACGATAACCAAACTGTGAAACGGAGCAGACAATGAAAAAGACACTGACTGGACTGACCGCGCTGTCGGCGGTTCTCTTCTTCGCCGCAACGGCCAGCGCTGCGCCGACGGTGGCGAGCTGGGGACATTCGCACGCCGGCGGCGGCAGCAGCGGCACGTCGACGACGACCGGAAGCTCGACGGGAGGCAATGGCAATACGTCCGGCGGCGTCGCCGGCGCCCTGACCCTGGGCGGCGGCACCGCGACGACCGATTCCACCGGCGTCGACACCACCAACGCCGCCCCGGGGACGACGTCGACGTCCAACTCGAGCACCGGCGCGATCGGCGGCGCCTTGACGCTCAGCGGCTCGACTGCGAGCACGCAAGGCGCCGGGACCGCGACCAATACGTCGAGCGCCAGCGGCGGCGGCGGCGGCGGCGGCCACGCGGGTGGCGGCGCCGTGGGCGTCTCGGGGGGGCCGACGCCCTAAAGCCCTGCACATAGCCGGGGGTTTCCTTCCGGCGTCCCACTTGAGTCTCGTCAAACAGCCTGGTCTCGCGATCAGGCTGTTTTTTCCGAATTCGCGGGATGACGCCTGAATTTGCGGAGTTGAACGCGCGAGTCATCGCCTGTTTCGATAGGTTATTCGTGATCGAGGCTCCGATTATGGCGAACCCGCCGGGTGAAGCGAATGACGGGGCTCCGGGGCTTGATTTCGACCTCCGCCTGACGGTGCAATTTCGTGGTTCCATCGTCCCCTTCGGCGCGGGGAGCTTGGCGCATCGCGAACGCGACGACGCGCTCGGGTTGTCGGCGCCGGAGCGGAGCCAGCCGCCATGGAGTTCGTTCAATGTCTAAAGCCGCCTTGGACGTGCGCCAGTTTGAAGGTCCGCTGGCGGTGGAAGCTTCCCGCGCAATTGCGAGCAGCCAAGAGGAGGCGATCGCTGAACAAGGCGGTCAGCCTGTCGGTGTTGGTCATGCCGTAACGCGCGATTTCGCGATTTTCTCAAAGACCAAACCGAACAAGTTTGACTATTTGGAACGCGCCCATGCGAAAAGCGGGCGAGGCACGATGGAGCTCGCGTGGGAATTCGGACGACTGGCTCGAGGCCGAGGCAGGCTGACCTTCGAGGAATACGTCCAGTACGGCGTCTATGATACGAATCGCTACAGCCGGGAAGAGCAATCGCAATTTATTTCGAATAACCTGCATTGGCCGATTACGAACATTTGTTGCGACATGACTTGGCAGGCGACGACCGAGGATAAATGGTTGTGCTCGCGCATCCTCGCCCGCTCCGGGGTCCGCGTCCCCGAAACTTTGGCCGTGATCGACAAGACCGAGCGAATCTATCCCGGAACTCGTAAAATTTCGACGGCCGGGCAGTTTTGTGAATTCCTGACATCGTCGGAAGTGGGAATATTGTTCGGTAAGGAAAATCGCGGCATCTGCAGCTTTGGCGCCTTCTTGCTCCAAGGCTCTGATAAAAACGCCCTGCAACTGAAGGGACACGACCCGCTGCCCCATGAATTGTTCATCGAACAGTTCATAGGGAACACGCCGTATTTGCTGCAGAAGGTGCAGACGAATCACCCATTCTTTGATCGGCTTACGAATAATCTTGCCACCGTGCGCGTTTGCATCCTTCTCACCAGGACCGGCGTCAAGATTCCATTCGCCGTTCTAAAGCTGCCGTCGCGCGAAAATATCGCTGATAGTTTCTGGCGTCCCGGCAACCTCGCCTGCAACCTCAATACCCGAAGCGGTGAGATTTTGAGCGCACGCTCCAAGGACGCCTTGGGAACCACAGAGCACGCGGTCCATCCGGAAACTGGCGCGCAGCTGCTTGGCGAGGTTCTCCCAATGTGGGATCGGGTGTTGGATTTGGTCCTTCGCTGCGCCCCAATTTTCTATCCTGTTCGCTATCAGTCCATGGACATAGCGATCACACGGGAAGAGCCGGTCCTGATCGAAATCAACACCGGCGGCGGCTTCGACCTGCTGCAACTTGGCGCCGGCAAGGGGCTCCTCACCGAGGAGGTCTGCGATTTTTTCCGGTCTTGCGGCTACCTGAAAGTGTGACGAGTTCGAAAGCCGTCGCCTGACTGTTCGGAAGTCTTGCGATCGAAGTTGGAGTCTTTGGTCCTGAAGGCGTGAACCATTCGCCAATCAGGGGCCCAGTGCGAAATCGTTCATCGCGAACACGACATGCGGAAACCCGCACCCTCGCATAGGCCTGTCACGAGTTTGGGATCCGTTCGGAGTTTCTGAATGCTATGACAAACCGTTGCAGCGCGAAGGCGACGATCCTTTCTAATCTGTACGATGCGGAAGGAATTCCGGATGCGGCGCGATCGGAAATCGATGCGCTCCTCGCGAGCGGCGACCTGTTTCGTTATCGCGCCAACTCGGATTCGACCGTCGCCAAGCTGGAACGGGAGTTCGCGGAATTCATGGGGGTGCCTTTTGCGCTGGCTGTGAGTTCTTGCTCGTCGGCCCTGTTCTTGTCGCTGAAGGCGCTCGATATAGGTCCGGGCGACAAGGTGCTGGTGCCGGCGTTCACGTTTGCCGCGGTGCCGTCCGCTGTCGTTCACGCCGGGGGGGAGCCGGTCCTCGTCGAAGTCGGCGAGAACTATCGGATAGACCTGAGCGATTTTGCAGCGAAGCTCTCGGCCGGCGCGAAGGCCGTGATCGTCAGCCACATGCGCGGCCACACCTCCGATATGGACGCGATCATGGATCTCTGCGACGGACGGAATGTCCCGGTGGTCGAGGATGCGGCTCATTCCCTCGGCGCCCTTTGGTCAGGCCGAAAAATCGGAACAATCGGCAAAATCGGATGCTTCTCGTTCCAATCCTACAAGTTGATGAACGCTGGCGAAGGCGGGATGTTGGTCACGCACGACCATGATATTATCGCCCGTGCGGTTATCATGTCGGGCGCGTACGAGCACAACTGGAGAAAACACCCAAGTGTGTGTGATCGGTTTAGCTTCTGGCAAAACAAACTGCCGCTCTACAACATGCGGATGAACAATTTATCCGCCGCGCTCTTGCGGCCGCAAATTCTGGAAGCGCCGCGACGGGTTCGCGAGGGTCGGGCCAATCATGATTACGTCGCCGAGATCTTAAACAGGTCCGACTGGCTCTCCGTCCCGGAGGCGCTGGATCGGGAGTTCCGCGCGCCTGACTCGATTCAGTTCAATCTTCGAGGCTTCGACTCTGACGAAGAAGCCGGCGCCTTCCAACGTTTGGCGAATGAACGAGGCGTTCCGGTCCAGATCTTTGGTCTCTCCCAAGACAACGCTCGTGTGTTCTGGAACTGGCAATTCCTTGGGCGACAATCCAATCTGTCTCAGACCCGCGCCATGCTGATGAGGGCGTGCGACGTTCGGCTCCCCCCTCGCCTCCGCAAAAACGATTTGGATTTTATCGCGACGGCGTTGGTGAAGACCGCCGAAGACGTAAAAAGAGCGGGCGCCGCCCTGGAGGCTGCTGAATAAGGCGCTGAGAGGATTCACAAAGAAGACGGCCCCGCCGGGCGCGGGAAATGTCTAGGCGGGCGGCGCCGAAATTGATGGTTGCACGGCCTTCGATGTCTGCGGAGGGGGAAGCGCTGCGAACGCGCCCCGAGTCTAACCAATTGGCGCCATCCATCGGCAACGGCGAGGCTCCGTCGGCGACGCCGACTTCAACCTATCCGGCGGTCACACATTTTCATGGGTATGAGGCGTCGGCCGGCGCTGAATATCCCTGACGTCCGCCAAGCCCATCGAGGCGCCCGCCGGAACGCCGCAAGCGGCGTCGCGGGCCGATTGCACGCAGACGCCCGGCGCCGTGGAGAGGCTTCGCACGATCGCTCTGGGGCCGGGCGCCGATCGCGGCGAGCCTGGCCGAAGCTCTTACTTGCAGCTCGGCCGCCAACGATGGCCGGCGGAAGTGGGCGACGACACAAAAAGACAATCGTCGTCGGAGGGCAGCCAAAGGGGCGGGTGACGCCAATCCGTCAACTCGCGGCGAGTGAGGGTTGCGTGAAAATCGACCACCTCCTGCACGGGGCTCGACTGGACGGAGACCCCTCCGCCGGTGAAGGGCTTGGCGCTGAAATTCTGCGTCCATCCGCCAACTCCGAAATCCCCGACCGAATGGCCGTCGTTCACGCGAAGGCTCGTCGCCGAAGCGCACGTGACGCCGATACACGCGAACGTAAACGCCGCACCGAATGTCATCTTGCGCATGAGAATGCTCCCAAAAGCCATTAAGACTTCCGGATTCGAATGAACGGGGCCTAACACATCGCGGTCGCGCGTGAACGGCCCCGAATTATCCGGTTGCATCAAAATAATGGCAGGTTGCATCAAAATCCATATCCGCCATCGTGGCAAGGCAAATCTCTCACTGACCGAAGTCAGCATCGATGTGTTGCCTTTCGAACACACTCTCGACAGCTTTTTTGGCGAACCGCGATGCGTCTTGCTCAAGGCAGAAGGAAGAGGCATTGTTTTCAGCCAAGACTTGCCCGCCGATCGTCTGCGGGCGATGCCCGCATGTGGCGGCGCCGAATTCATTCTACGAAATCGAAACCGTGGAGAGGGAGCTGTGCCGATGTCTGTGTTGTCCCGCTTTACCGCCTTCTGGCCGGTCGCATGGGCTGCGCCGACGCAACTCGTTCGGGGTCGCGTTGTCGAGGCAGGACTTGCGGCCCTGGCCCTCGCCGCGGCCGTCGCCTCGCCGAGTTGGGCGGAGGGTTCGCAAAAGCCGGCTCATTCCGAAAAGAAGGCTGTGACGGCGCTTGATCTCAATCCCGACGGGAGCGTGCCGGATAAGGTCGTCAAAGCCGGCGCGCAAACGAGCGTTGCGGCGGTGTGGGACTGCGAGCTGCCGACCATGTCGCCTGTGGTGTCGGCGCGCGTCGAACACGGAAGCGTCGCCGTTGTGACGGGCGACGGCCCGAGGTGCGGCCGTCCGTCGATGAGGGTCACCGAGATCCTCTATACGCCCGCGCGGGGATACAAGGGTGTTGACAAGCTTTATATTCTTGCTTTTGTCACTCGCGGCGACATCAATCAAACCTACACAATACTGGTGAAGTAGCCGCCGCCGGCGGGGGCGGACCGGGCGAATCGTCGCGGCGTCCCTGCGGCGTTCACGGGGCCGCCTTCATGACCTCCTCCTCGACCTGCCCCAGGCGCTCCTTGCCGAAGAACATTTCGCCGGCGACGAAGAAAGTGGGAATGCCGAAGGCGCCGCGCCGCACCGCCGCCGCGGTCTCGTCGGCGAGGCGCTGCTTCGTCTCGGGCCGCTGCGCGCGTTCGAGCAGGACCTCAGCGTCAAGCCCCGCGGCGTCGATGCGGCGCGCCAGGATTTCCGGATCGTCGAGCTTGAGCCCTTCTTCCCACATGCCGCGCAGCCCCATTTCGAGATAGACGGGCTCTTCGCCCAGCGCCTGCGCCGCGACGAGCCCGCGCATCAGCATGAGCGAATTGACGGGAAAATACGGGTTGAAGCGGAACTTATCCAATCCGTGCTTGGCGACGAAGCGGCGGATCTCCAGCATCTCGTAGTCCATCTTGCCCTTGACGTCGGCGAAGGCGACGAAAGGAGCGCGATTGCCGGTCGCCTTGAAGATGCCGCCGAGCAGGCACGGGACGATTTCGAGCTTCGCCCCCGTGCGCGCCAGGATCGGCGGCAGCGCGCGATAGGCGAGATAGGCGTTCGGGCTGCCGAAGTCGAAGAGGAACTCAATGCGTCCAGCCATCGCGCCTCACCACTTTTCCGCCCAGGGCCGCAGGTCGAGCTCGAACGTCCAGGCGCTGCGTGCCTGCCGGTGCAGCCAGACGTAATTGCGGGCGATTTCGTCGGGCCGCAAGATCTCGTCGCGCGCGAGGCGTTGTTCGGCGTCGGGAACGATCGAGCGGATGAAGGCGCCGTCGATCATGCCGTCGATCACGACATGCGCGACATGCACGCCCTTGGGCCCGATCTCGCGCGCCAGACTTTGCGCCAGCGCGCGCAGCCCGTGCTTGGCGCCGGCGAAAGCGGAAAAGCCCGCGCCGCCGCGCAGGCTCGCCGTCGCGCCGGTGAAAAGGATCGTCCCGCGCCCGCGCGGCGTCATGACCCGCGCCGCCTCGCGGCCAGCGAGAAAGCCGGCGAGACAGGCCATCTCCCACACTTTGGAATAGACCTGCCTGGTCGTCTCGACCACGGGAAAGCGCACGTTCGCGCCAATATTGAAGACGACGACTTCGAGCGGGCCGACCTCCCGCTCGATCCGCTCGACGAGTGCGGCGACCTCCGCCTCGACCCGCGCGTCCAGACCATAAGCGAGCGCTGCGCCGCCGGATTCGCGGATCGAGCGCGCCAGCGCCTCCACGTTTTCGAGATGGCGCGGGCGGCGCGTCACGCAGGCGGTCAGGCCTTCGCGCGCGAAACCCCTAGCGATCGCCGCGCCCAGACCCTCGCCCGCGCCGACGACGAGGCAGACCCCCAGCGCTCGCCCGTCCCCCGCCATGCCGGCCCCTTCCCGCTCGAGGAGCGATGCTCACGCGGCGGGGCCGCGGAGTCAATGCGGCCGCAAGCGCGACGAGGTTTGAGCGCATCGATCGGCATGCTATTCACAAGCGCCGGCAATCGGCGGGCGGCGACGGGCGATCGTGATTTCAAGACTGGCCATCGCGGGTTACCGCTCGCTGCGCGACGTTCGCATTGAGCTCGGCTCGCTCAATCTTGTCACTGGCGCGAACGGGAGCGGCAAATCGAGCTTGTACCGCTCGCTGCGGTTGCTCGCCGACGTCGCGCAGGGTCGGATCATCCAGTCGCTGGCGCATGAAGGCGGCCTCCAGTCGACGCTGTGGGCCGGCCCGGAATCCTTCTCGCGCGAAGTGAAGCAGGGACGGCATCCGGTCGAGGGCCTCGTGCGAAAATCGCCTGTCAGTCTCAAGCTCGGTTTTTCCGGCGACGGCTACGGCTACGCGATCGATCTCGGCCTGCCGCAGCCGGACCATTCAGCGTCGCCTTCGCAATTCACGCACGACCCAGTGATCAAGGTCGAGAGCCTCTGGGCCGGCGAAACGCTTGGCCGCGCCAACGCCTTCGCGATACGCGCCGGGCCGAGCGTGCGCATTCGCGACGGCGCGGGCGCATGGCGATCGGCGCTGCACAACTTGGCGTCGTTCGACAGCATGATGACCCATTGCAACGACACCGGCGAGGCGCTCGACTTGCTGCTGCTGCGCGAACGCATGCGCGACTGGCGATTTTACAATTCGCCGCGAACCGACGGCGACGCGCCCGCGCGTCGGCCGCAGGTCGGCACCTACACCCCTGTCCTGGCGAGCGACGGAGCGGACCTCGCCGCCGCCTTGCAAACCATTCGCGAGATCGGCGCCGTGGACGAACTCAACCGTTCGATCACGGACGCCTTCCCTGGCTCCAGCCTCTCGATCGCCAATATCGGCGGCTATTTCGAGATCGAAATGCGCCAGCACGGGATTTTGCGCCCATTGAAGGGCGCCGAGCTTTCCGACGGCACGCTGCGATATCTGCTGCTGATCGCCGCGCTCTTGTCTCCGCGTCCCCCGGCTTTGATGGTCCTGAACGAACCCGAGGCGAGCCTGCATCCCGACCTGGTGGCGCCGCTGGCTCGGCTGATCGAACAAGCGGCGAAGCGATCGCAGATCGTCGTGGTCTCGCATGCGCCGGGACTCGTTTCGGAACTGAGCGGCGCCAGGGACGTTCGGCTGATTAGGCTCGAAAAACAGTTCGGCGAGACGCTTGTCGAGGGGGATGAACGGCCCCACTGGGTGTGGCCGACCCGTTGAGCATGCGGGGCTTGCGGCGCCGCGACAGCAAGGCCGGTCGGCGCGGGTGCACGGGCTGACCTGCCGCGGCGAAACGCTCGTAGCGTTGCGGAAGATCAAGAACTTGGCCGAGTATTTGGCCAAAATCGGCGCCGCACTGGCGCCTGATGCGCCGGCGTTCGAACGCGGCGGGTCCAGGCGTCGAATCCCAATTCTCCGGACAGAGGGAGGTTTCGTGAAGGCGGGATTCCCAGTCGTCCCCGAGATCGTGCGCGAGGCCTGCGCGAGCCCCTCGCCCGACCTCGTCGTCGGCGAGGCTTCGCCCGAGGCAATGAAAGCCGCGCCGATCGGCGAGGCGATCGCGACGCGTTACCGGCATATCGCCGCCACCGCGATGGCGGGCCTGCCGATCTGCAACGCGGCGCTCACCGTCGCCGCCGAGGGTTTTCGCGTCCATGCCGGGCGCGCGGTCGGAATCGTGGTGACGCCGTGGTTCATGAATTTCGTCGCCGCCGACCTCGCCGACGCGCCGCCCCCGCCCGCCCTTCGCGCCGGCTCTTCGATCAAGCTCGCGCTGCCCGCCGGCGACGTCGAACTGATCGTCGGCGAATTGCCGGGCTTCGGCCGGCTCGATTCCTGCTCGTTGTTGTCGCCGATGGGCGAATTCGCCGACATGGCGAGCGCGGTTCTGACGGCGCGCAAGACGATGCGGGCGCTGTTCGCCGCTCGAACGTCGCGCCCGGGCGCGGCGCCGGGGGCGCTCGACCGCCGTGCGTTCCTGCGCGGGCGCCTCAATGCCCGGCCGGAGGGCGCGCGATGACCTCTCCGGACGCCGGAGCCATTTCGATCGAGGTCGACGTCGCCGGCGGGCGTGTCGGCTCGGTCGCGGTGCGCTCGAGCCGCCCGTTGGGGCTGACGCGCCTGTTCGTCGGCCGCGCCGGCGCGCAGACGCCGTCGCTGGCGCGGCGCATCTACACGCTCTGCGCGCAATCGCAGGGCGCGGCCGCGAGCGGCGCCGTCGCGCTCGCCGGCGGGCGCCCGATCGAGGATGGCGTGCGCTGCGCCGCCGCGTTGAGCGTTCTCAGCGAACGGGCGTTCGAAACGATGCGCGCCTGCGTCCTCGGCTGGCCGTGGACGGACGGCGTCGACGCCGTGGCGGGCCGCGCCGGCGGCGCGCTCAGGGAGGCTGCATTGGCCACGCGCGCGCTCCTCGAGGGTGCCGCTTCGGGTTTGCAGCGCGCGCGGCGCGAGGCGCTTCTGGCGCCGCACGCGCGCCTCGCCGCCGCCGCCGAGGCGCTCGGCGTTCCCCAAGCTCCGGACGACGCGCCGCCCGCCGACACGATCTTCGGCGCGATTTTTCGCCAATGCGAGCGCGACGAGGCGTTCGCGCCCGGCCCGCCCGACAGCCTGACCCGCGCGGACAATTCGGCGATCGTCGCCGCCTTGCGCGGCGACCCGCTGGGCTTCGCCGCGCGGCCCGCCCTGCCGGGCCGCCGCCTCGAAACCGGCGCCTATGCGCGGCTGTGGCGCCGCTTGCCCTCGCGGCGCGGAATCCTGTCGGCGCGGCTCGCCGCGCGGCTCCTCGATATTCGCCTGGCGTTGACGGCGGTGGGGCAGGGACTACAATTGGGTGAGATGGCGTTCGACGATGTCTTCGCGGCCGGGCCGGCGGGCGCGAATTCAGGGTTCGGCGCGGTGGAAAGCGCGCGTGGGCGCCTGTACCATTGGGCCGAAATCGGGCCGGACGAGCGGATTTCGGCCTACGCAATCGTCGCGCCGACAGAATGGAACTTTCACGCTGCCGGGCCCTTCGTCGCGGGACTGCTCGGCGCCCGCGTCGGCGATGGCGAGGCGGCGCGCGTCGCCGTCGCGCGGTTGGCGGCGCTGTTCGACCCTTGCGTCGCCTTCGAGGTCACGCTGAAGGAGCCGGCCCGTGCATGAGATGGCGCTGACCGAGAGCATCGTCGAAATCGCGCTCGAGGAAGCGCTGAAGCAAGGCGCGCGCCGGGTGACCCGGCTGTTTCTCGATGTCGGCGCGTTGAGCTGCGTCGACCCCGAGGCGCTCGAATTCTGCTTTGCGGCGGTCGCCTCCGGCACCGCCGCCGAGGGCGCGAAGCTCGAGATCGCGCGCATCGTCGGCGCCGGCTGGTGTCTCGATTGCGAGAGAAGCGTGCCGCTCACTGAGCGCTTCGGCGTCTGCCCGGAATGCGGGCGCCATCGCGTGCAGATGACCGCCGGCGACGAATTGAAGATCCGCGAAATGGAGATCGACTGATGTGCAGCGTATGCGGATGCGGCGAGGCGCAGATCGTCCTCGACAAGGACAAGGCCGGCGGCGCGCACGCGCATGCCCACGGCCCGCACGACCATCATCACGACCACGACCATCCTCACGATCACGATCACGATGATCATCATCATCACGGCGAGGGCGGCGCGATCGACTACGGCCGAGGAATGGCCGGCGCGCATGTTCCCGGCCTGAGTGAGGACCGCATCGTCCGCATCGAGCGCGACATTCTCTCCAAGAACGACGCCTACGCCCGCGACAACCGGCGCGCCTTGGCCGCGCAGGGCGTGTTCGCGCTCAATTTCGTCTCCAGCCCCGGCTCGGGCAAGACGAGCCTGCTGGTGCGTGCGATCGAGGCGCTCAAAGGCCGCATGGCGGTCACGGTGATCGAGGGCGATCAGCAGACCTCGAACGACGCCGAGCGCATCCGCGCCACGGGCGCTCCCGCCATCCAGATCAACACCGGCAAGGGCTGCCATCTCGACGCCCATATGGTCGGCCACGCTCTGGAAACGCTGGCCCCGCCGCCCGGCTCCGCGCTGTTCATCGAGAACGTCGGCAACCTCGTCTGCCCCGCGGCGTTCGACCTCGGCGAAGCCCACAAGGTCGTCGTGCTCTCCGTCACCGAGGGCGAGGACAAGCCGCTCAAATATCCCGACATGTTCGCGGCGGCCGATCTCCTGCTGCTCAACAAGTCCGACCTGCTGCCGCATCTCGATTTCGACGTCGGCGCGTGTCTGGCCAATGCGTTGCGCGTCAACCCGCGGCTGCAGACGCTGATCGTTTCGGCGAAGACGGGCGAAGGCATGGCCGCCTTCACCGCCTGGATCGAAGCCTCCGCCGCGCGCCGCGCGGCCGACATGGCGAAGGGATAGGCGATGTCGGCGCTCCTCTCTCTCGACGCGCGTACCGACAGGCGCTTGCGCCTGCGCGTGCGCGGCGCCGTGCAGGGGGTGGGCTTCCGTCCCTTCGCTTACGGCCTGGCTTCGCGCCTTGCGCTCAGCGGCTTCGTGCGGAACGACGCCGAGGGCGTGCTGATCGAGGTGGAGGGCGCCGGCGCCGAGCAATTTCTCCACGCTCTGCGCCTCGCGCCGCCGCCGCTCGCGCGCATCGATTCCATCGACGTCGCCGATCTGCCGCTCGCCGGCGGCGACGGCTTTGCGATTCGAGCGACGGCGGGCGGGCCGGCGCTGACCCGCATCGGCGCCGACGTCGCGATCTGCGAGGATTGCCTTGCCGAGTTGTTCGACCCGGCGAGCCGTTTCTACCGTTATCCCCTCGTCAATTGCACGAATTGCGGGCCGCGCTACACGCTGACGCGCGCGCTGCCCTATGATCGCGCGCAAACTTCGATGGCGCCTTTCCCGATGTGCGGGGATTGCGCGCGCGACTACGCCGACCCCAGGAATCGCCGCTTTCACGCCGAGCCGATCGCTTGCCCGCGCTGCGGCCCTAAGCTCAATGTCGAAATCGCCGAAATCGCCGCATGCTTGCACGGCGGCGGAATCGTCGCGCTGAAAGGGCTCGGCGGCTTCCACCTCGTTTGCGACGCGCGCAACGAAGAGGCGGTGGCGAAGCTGCGTCGCCGCAAGGCGCGCGAGGCCAAGCCCTTCGCCGTGATGGTCGCCAACGCGGCGAGCGCGGCGCTGCTGGCCGAACTCGGCGAAGCCGAACTCGCGCCATTGGAGTCGCGCGCGCGGCCGATCGTCCTCGCCAGGAGCCGCGGCGCGCTTGCCCCCAGCGTCGCGCCCAACTTAAGCGACCTCGGCCTCATGCTCGCCTATACGCCGCTGCATTGGCTCGTGCTGCACGCCCTGGCGGGCGCGCCGGATTTCGCGGGCTGGCGCCATGCCGCCAACGAAATCGCGCTCGTCGCCACCAGCGCCAATCTCGGCGGCGAGCCCTTGGTCGCCGACGACGAGGACGCGCGCCGGCGCTTAGGGTCGATCGCCGATCTCATCGTGACCCACGGCCGCGCCATCGTCGTGCGGGCCGACAATTCGGTAATGCGCGTCCTCGACGGCGCGCCCGCCTATCTGCGCCGGGCGCGCGGCTTCGTCCCCGAGCCGATCGACCTCGGCGTCGACGGCCCGAGCGTTCTGGCCGCCGGCGCCGACCTCAAGAACAGCGTAACGCTGACCCGCGGGCGCGAGGCCTTCGTGTCGCAATATATCGGCGATCTCGACGATCGCGAGACGATCCGCTTCCGCAACGAGACGATCGCGCATTTGCGTTCGATCCTGTCGATCGAGCCGGAATTCGCCGCCTGCGACCTGCATCCCGACTTTCACTCGACGCGCTCGGCCGAGGGATCGGGCCTTCCCTGCGCGCGCGTGCAGCATCACCTCGCGCATGTCGTGGCGGTCGCGGCCGAGCACGGCTTGAGCGGTCCGCTGCTCGGGGTCGCGCTCGACGGCCAGGGCTACGGGGCGGACGGCGCGCCGTGGGGCGGCGAACTGATCCTGCTCGACGGCGCGCATTGGGAGCGCGTCGGCCATCTCGAAGCGCTGGCCTTGCCGGGCGGCGATCGGGCGGCCCGCGAGCCCTGGCGCATGGGGGTCGCCATGCTCGATCGGCTCGGCCGGCTCGGCGAGGTCGAGCGCCTCTTTGCCGACGCGCCCAACGCGGCGCGGCTCGCCCAAAGCTTCGCGCGCGGCGCGCGCTTCGCCATGACCACCAGTCTCGGCCGGCTGTTCGACGCTGCGGCGGCGCTGGCCGGCGTCTGCCTCGAACAGCGTTACGAAGGCCAGGCGGCGATGGAGTTCGAGGCGCTGGTCGCGACGCCGCGCGCGGGCGAAAGGCTCTGGCGCATCGAAGCGGGGCGGCTCGACATGGCGCCGCTGATGGCGGCGATCGTCGGGGAACGCCTGCGCGGCCGCGAGGCGGCGGAGCTGTTTCACGGCGCGCTGATCGGCGCCCTCGACGAATGGATCGGCGCGGACGCCGCGGCGCGGGGACTCGCGCGGATCGCGCTCGGCGGCGGCTGTCTGATGAACAGGGTTCTCGCGGACGGCCTGTGCGCGGCGTTGCGCGCGCGCGGCCTCGACCCCTATCTGCCGCGCGCGGTTCCCGCCAACGACGGCGGCGTTTCTCTCGGTCAGGCGGCCTTCGCCCTGGCGCGGATTCGCGCCGGCGCTTCATTTCAGGAGGATTAGACCATGTGCCTCGCCATCCCCGTACAGGTGAGCGAAATCCTGCCCGACGAAATGGCCAAGGTCAGTATCGACGGCGTCGCCAAGATCGTTTCGACGGCGCTGGTCGAGGACCTGCAAGTGGGCGACTACGTCGTACTGCACGTCGGCTACGCGCTCGCCAAGATCGATCCGGAGGAGGCCGAACGCACGCTCGAACTCTTGGCTTCGGCGGGGGGGTCGCTGCAATGAAGTACGTCGACGAATATCGCGACGGCAAGCTCGCTAAAGGGATCGCGGCGACGATCGCGCGCGAAGCTGAGCCTCAGCGCCTCTATCACTTCATGGAGTTCTGCGGCGGCCACACCCATGCGATTGCGCGCTACGGGCTCGAGGACCTGCTGCCGCAGAACGTGCGCATGATCCACGGGCCGGGCTGCCCGGTCTGCGTTCTGCCGATGGCGCGCGTCGACATGGCGATTGCCTGCGCGCGCGATCCTAACGTGACGCTGTGCGCCTACGGCGATCTGATGCGCGTGCCAGGATCGAGCGGGGCGAGTCTCCTCAAGGCCAAGGCGGAAGGCGCCGACATCCGCATGGTCTATTCCACGCTCGACGCCATCCGCATCGCGGAGGCGGAGCCGGACCGCGAAGTCGTGTTCTTCGCCATCGGCTTCGAGACGACGACGCCGCCGACGGCGCTCGCCATTCGCGCCGCCGAGAAGAAGCGGCTCGCGAACTTTTCGATTCTCTGCAATCACGTGATGACGCCGCCGGCGATCCGCGCGATCCTCGAAAGCGCCGACGGGAGCGAAGCGGATGCGGTGCGCGTCGAAGGATTCATCGGCCCCGCGCATGTCAGCACGGTCATCGGCACGCGGCCCTATCGCGTCTTCGCCGAAGGCTTCGGCAAGCCGGTCGTCGTCGCCGGCTTCGAGCCGCTCGACGTCGCGCAGGCGATTCTGATGCTGGTCCGGCAGATCAACGAGGGGCGCAGCGAGGTCGAGAACCAGTATATTCGCGCCGTGACGGAGACCGGCAACGTCAGGGCGCAGGCCGAGATGGCGGAGATTTTCGAAACGCGCGAGACGTTCGAATGGCGCGGGCTCGGCTGGCTGCCCGACAGCGCGCTGCGCCTGAAGCCCGCCTATGAGCGCTACGACGCGGAAAAGCGCTTCGGCCTCGTCGATGTCCCCGCGCGCGACAATCCGGCCTGCGAATGCGGCGCGATCCTGCGCGGCGTCAAGAAGCCGAGGGATTGCAAGCTATTCGGCGCGGCCTGCACGCCCGATACGCCGATGGGCTCGTGCATGGTCTCGCCCGAGGGCGCCTGCTCGGCGCATTGGACCTATGGGCGCTTTCGCGAGGCGGCGAAAGCCGCGCCGCAACGGAGGAATGTCGCTTGAGCCTGCAACAGCCGATCCGCCGCAAGCTCGACCTGAAAAACGGCCGCGTCGATCTCTCCCACGGCGCCGGCGGACGCGCGATGGGGCAGTTGATCGAGGACATTTTTCACGCCGCCTTCGACAACGATTGGCTGCGCGCGGGCAACGACCAGTCGGCCTTCGCGGCGCCCGTCGGGCGAATGGTGATGACGACCGACGCCTATGTCGTCACGCCGATCTTCTTTCCCGGCGGCGACATCGGCTCGCTCGCCGTGCACGGCACGATCAACGACATCGCGATGGCGGGCGCGCGACCGCTCTATCTCTCCGCGAGCTTCATCATCGAGGAGGGCTTCGCGCTCGCCGATCTGAAGCGCGTCGCGACCAGCATGGGTGAGGCCTCGCGCGCCGCGGGCGTGCCGATCATCACCGGCGACACCAAGGTCGTCGAGCGCGGCAAGGCGGACGGAGTCTTCATCTCGACGACAGGCCTCGGCCTCGCGCCGCCGGGCCTTAGCCTCTCCAGCGACGCGGCGCGGCCCGGCGATCTCGTCGCGCTGTCCGGCACGATCGGCGACCACGGCGTCGCAGTGATGTCGAAGCGCGAGAATCTCGAATTCGAGACGCAGATCCTCTCCAATTCGGCGGCGCTGCACGGGCTGGTCGCGGCAATGATGGCGGCGGGCAGCGCCGGCGTGCGCGTCATGCGCGATCCGACGCGCGGCGGGCTCGCGGCGACGCTCAACGAACTCGCGCACCAGTCCCGAATCGGCTTCGAGATCGAGGAAGAGGCGATTCCGGTGCGTGGCCAAGTCGCCGCGGCCTGCGAATTCCTCGGGCTCGATCCGCTCAACGTCGCCAACGAAGGCAAACTTGTCGCCGTGCTCGCGCCGGAGGTCGCCGACGCGGTCCTTGCGGCGATGAAGGCCCATCCGCTCGGCCGCGACGCGGCGCTGATCGGCCGTGCGGTCGCCGACGACAACCGTTTCGTGCAGATGCGCACCGCGTTCGGCGGCGGCCGCATCGTCGATTGGCTGTCGGGCGAGCAATTGCCGCGCATCTGCTGAGGCGAGCGCAGGCGGGCAGGCCGCCTCAATGCAGCTGAATCGAGGCGTCGGCGCTGCGCGCGAGCTCCATCTGCGAAATCGCCACGAGGATTTCGGCGCGCGATTTGAGGTCGGCCGCTTCGAGCAGCGCCTGCTTCTCCTTGGCGCCGTAGGGGCTGAGCATCGCCAGGCCGTTGACCAGGGTCTCGTTGGAGGCCTTGTCGATGTCCTCCCAGTCGATCTTGATCTTGTTGGCCTCGGCGAACGCCCGCAAGGCCTCGATGAGGCTCTGGCGATCGACCGCGCTTTCGCCCAGGCCTTCCTCGAAGTCGTCGGCGAAGTCGGAAAAGTCGGCGCGCACCAAGCGGTACGGCGTCGCCGTCGCCTGTTCCCTGGCGATGCGGAAGCGCGCCACGCCCATCAACGTGAGGAAGCAGCGGTCGTCGCCGATTTCCGCGTATTGCACGATGCGCCCGGCGCAGCCGATGGGATAGAGTTCGGGCGTCGGCTCCTCGGCTTCGTCGCCGGCGCTCGGCTGGATGATGCCGATCATGCGCTCGCCGGAGAGGGCGTCGTCGAGCATGGCGAGATAGCGCGGCTCGAAGATGGTGAGCTGGATCGGCCGGCGCGGCAGAAGAAGCGCGCCGGCGAGCGGAAACACCGGCATCACGCGCGGCATTTCCTTCGGTCGGCTATAGGTCCTATTGAGCTTCATGGCCTTCGACTCGAACAAGCGCGACCCGCGCGCCGATCAAAACAGGATCGCCGACAACTTGCGCCGCGCCGTGACCGCCGCCGGATCCATCAGGCCCCAGGCCGCGAAGAATTGCAGCAGCTGCTTGCGCGCCGCCTCGTCGTTCCATTTGCGGTCGCGCTTGATGATCGCCAGCAGACAATCGGCGGCCTCGTCCCGCCGGCCCTTGGCGTTGAGCGCCAGCGCAAGGTCGAAACGGGCCTGGTGGTTGTCGGGATCGGCGGCGAGCGCCTTTTCCAGCGGCGCGAGATCGCCGATCGCGGCCGCCTGCTCGGCGACGTGAACGGCGGCCCAGGCCGCGGCGAGCGCCGGGTGCTGATCCTTGCCGGCCGGCGGCGGCGCGGCCATCGAAAGCACGGCCTTGGCCTGATCGAGGTCGCCGGCCTCGACGTGCAGCTTGGCGAGCCCGGCGATCGCCTTGGCGTTGGTTTCGTCCTCGGCGAGGATGCGCGCGTAGAGCGCCGCCGCGCCCGCCGCATCGCCCTTGGCGATCGCCGCTTCGGCCTGCGCCAGGAGTTCGTCCGCACCGGCGCCGAGCGGCCCGACGAGACGCTCGATGAAGCCGCGCACCTGGCTCTCCGGCAGCGCGCCCATGAAGCCGTCGATCGGCTGGCCCTTGTCGAAGGCGATCACCGCGGGAATCGATTGGATGCCGAGCTGACCGGCGATCTGCGGATGGTCGTCGATGTTCATCTTGACCAGCGTCACCTTGCCCTTGGCGTCGGCGACGGCCTTTTCCAACACCGGGGCCAGTTGCTTGCAGGGGCCGCACCACGGCGCCCAGAAGTCCACGAGCACCGGTTGGCGCGCCGAGGCGGCGATCACGTCCGCCTTGAACGAAGCCGTCGTGACGTCCTTTACGGGGTTCGCGGGCGCTCCCGCGCCATTGCCGCTCGCCATGTTCCATGCCTCCAAAGCGCCCCGATGGGCTTGTAGCCGACTAAATGGCGTCCCCGCCGCGATTATTCAACGTCGCCGCGTCGGCGCTGTCCTGGCCGAGCGCGACGACGATCGGTTCGTGCCCGGTGGCCCGCAGGAACTTCACGAGGTCGGCGCTCGCCAAGCCCGTCGTGCGCGTGTTGACGAGGGGGTGAAAATTGAGCCGCGCGTGCTCCATCATCGCCGCGTCGAGCACGACGGTGACCCGGCCGGAGGGATCATTGATCGCGCCGAACGGCGTCACCGCCCCCGGCTTGACCCCCCAGACCTCTTGCAAGAGCTCGGCCGAGCCAAAAGAGACACGCCCCTGGGCGCCGATCTTCTCGTGCACGCGCTTCAAGTCGACCGGAGTCTCTTCGCCGAGCACGAGCAGGAACAGCCGGCTCTTTTTGTCCTTGACGAACAGGTTTTTCGTGTGCCCGCCGGGAATTTCGCCCCGCAGCGTCTGCGACTCCTCGACGGTGTGCAGCGGCGGATGCTCGACCGTCGTTGTGGCGATCCCCAGCGAGTTGAGATAGGCGATCAGGTCGTCGGATGTGGCGGGCATTGAGGGTCTCGGCGCGGCGATTGCGTCGGCTTTTAGAACAGGACGCGTCGGGAAGGAAATGCCCGCCGCCCCCGCCATTTTCTCATTCCGACGGCGCACGAGCGCGCTCGCCAGGCAAAACCTTCACATTATCAATGAGACGCGTGTCGCCGAGCCAAGCAGCGACCAGCAGACGCGCGGGGCGGTCCAGGGCTTGCAACGGCTGCAGGCCTTCGTCGGCTCGAAGCTCCAGATATTCCACCTCGCGAAAGCCGGCCGCTCTGATGGCCGCGACGCCCTCCGCGATCGCCGCAGGCGCCGCGCCTCCCGCCGAAAGCCGGTCTGCGACTGCGAACAGAGTCGCGGGGAGTTTGGGAGCGGCCGCGCGCTCGGCCGGCGTGAGCCGCGCGTTTCGAGACGACATCGCGAGGCCATCGGCCTCGCGAACCGTCGGACACGCGATCACTCGCGTGGGAATGTTCAAGTCGCAGGCCATTCGACGAACCACTTGAAGCTGCTGAAAGTCCTTCTCGCCAAAGAAGGCGAGATCGGCGCCGGTCTGCAGAAACAGTTTCGCGACGACGGTCGCCACGCCGTCGAAGTGGCCGGTACGGAATGCGCCGCACAGCCCCTCGCTGAACTCCGCGCACCGAAATCGTCGTGGCGAAGCCCGCTGGATACATCTGCGCGGCGTCTGGCGCGTAAAGCAAATGCGCTCCGGCCGTCGTCAGCTTTTCGATGTCCGACCCATAGGCTCGCGGATAGTTGGCGAGATCGGCCGCATTATTGAACTGTTTCGGATTGACGAAAATGGTCACGACGACGCGGTCGGCTTCAGCGAGCGCCGCCCGCACCAGACTGAGGTGGCCGTCGTGCAAGGCCCCCATCGTCGGCACGACGCCGATTCGCGCGCGTTCGCGCCGCCAGGAGGCGACGACTTCGCGCAGGTCCTGCAAGCTCTGGACGACGGCGAGACTCATGACTTTGTTTCCCCCACAATGGCGCGGAGCGCATCGCCGAAGAGGTGCGTTTGCGCGGCTGACGCGAGTTTGACGGCCCTCGTCGCGCTCGGCATGGCGAGGCAATCGATCGATCGCATCGACGTCCAGCCGCAAGGCGATTTGTCACGAAAAGAGCCGCGCCGACATCACGCGCCGCCCTGCGCGCCGAACAGCAGCGCGAGACCGAAGGCGAGCACCAGCAGCGCGGCGACGAATTCGAAGGCGCGGGCGGCGACGGCGACGCGCGAATCGTCGCCCGCCGCCAGCCGCATGGCGACCGCCTTGGCGAAGACGGCCGCCCAAGCGAGCGCGCCCGTCGTCAGCGCCGTGCCCAGCGACATCGCGAAGGTCGCGGCGATCCCCGCCGCGAACAGGCCCTGCGCGAGGGCGAAGACGAGAACGAGAATGGCGCCCGAACAGGGCCGCGACCCCGCCGCGAGAATGGTCGCGGCGGCGGCGCGCCAGGAGAAGCTCTCGCCGAGCGCGGCCGGGTCGGGGGCGTGCGCATGCCCGCATTCGGCCGCCTCGATCGCCTCCTCGCCCGGCGCGTGGGCGCGAAACGCCGTTTCGCCGTTTCCGTTCGCCCCCGGACGCCACGGCGCGCCCTCGTAAAGCGTCCCGCGGACGATCGTCGCGTGGCGGGTGTGTCTCGCCCGTAGCGCCGCGACGAGCGCGCGCCCCTTGGTCCAGATGAGCCAAAGGCCGATGGCGATGATGCCGGCGTAGCTCGCGAGCGCCAGCCAATCGGCGGCGCTGTTCATCTGCGACGACGTGGCGTTGAAGGCGAGCGCCGCGATTCCGACCAGGGCGACCGCGACCAGGCCCTGCAGCAGGGCCGCGAGAAAGGCCAGGACGACCCCGCGCTTGAGCGCCCGATCATTGGCCATCATGTAAGAGGCGATCACCGCCTTGCCGTGGCCCGGTCCCGCGGCGTGGAAAACGCCATAGGCGAAACCGAGGCCGACGAGGCCCCAGAGAGCCGCCGGATCGCCGTGCAGCGCCTTCACATGCGCCGCGATGAGATGGGTAAGCTGGGATTGTTCGGCAAGCAGCCATCCCGTCAGGCCGCCGCTCGCTCCGCCGCCGCCTTCGCCGCCGCCGACCGCGAAGGGCCGCGAGGCGAGCTGCGCGAGCGCCGGCGCCGCGCGGGAGGCGAGGAGCGCCAGGCCTAAGCCGGCGCGAAGGGGGAGGGCGCGCAAGGTCCGTTTCACGGGCAGGCGACGATCGCGCGGCTGGCCATCTTGAAGCCGAAATTCGTTCCCGGCGCGAGCCCGCTGAAAAAGGATTCGTCGAGCTTTTGCTTCTCCTCGCCCTCCAGCGGCTTGGGCTTGGCGATGGAGGCCGAGCAGCCGGCCGGCGCCGAAGCGAGCGTGATCGCGTCCTTGTCGTCGAATTCGAAGTCGATGAAATATTCGGGATCGGCGACCAACAGGGAGAGATAGCGGCCGGGCGCCATAGGGGTCTTCAGGGGCAGGACGACATGGAACGCCACGAGATGGTCGGGCCGCTCCTCCATCCAATATTCGGTGACGTTGCCGAAATCCACCGCCTTGCCGCCGATCTTGAGGGTGGTGAAATAGCCGATTTGGGCGAGGCCGCCGGCGTTCTCCTGGGCCAGCGGCGCGAAGGTCTCGCGCTTGACGAGTTCGCCGGACTTGGCGAGGCCCTGCGTGGCGAAGGACGAATACATTTCATCGAAAACCCAGTCGTGGACGATGGAAGCGACCTTGCCGTCGGGGGAAAAGGCGATCTGGCTGCGCACCGTCACCCAGACATGGGGATGGGCGCTGGCGAGCGACGGCGCCGCCAGGGCGACGAGCGCGCCGATCAGGGCCGCCAAGCCGCGTCCCATGCGTCTCACGAACGCAAACGTCAATTCCCGGCCCATTCGAATCGAAAGCTTACCATGGAGGCGCACCGTCTGCCCGCAAAGTGCGGCGCCACCGTGGCCGGTCGCTTGGTTTAGCCTTTCTTTAGGCAATGCGCGCATTTTGCGGCGATGGCGCGTTGCGTATGGCCAAAAGCGTTCGGCGTTCTCGCCCTCTTCTCTCTCGCCGGCTGCGGCTGGTTCGAGCGCGCGGAGCGTCCGATCTGGCGCACGCAGGCGGAAAACCTTTGCCTTTCGCGCGGGCTGGTCAAGCCCTCGGCCTATATCGCGCCGCAGCCCGAAATCGACGGGCCGAGCATTTGCGGCATGACCCATCCCTTCAAGGTGTCGGCGCTCGCCGACGGGACGGTGAGCGTCGACAAGGCGGTGACGATGGATTGCTCGATGATCCCGGCGCTGGAGGGCTGGCTCGCGGAGGTCGTGCAACCGATCGCTCAGGCGCGCTTCGGCGCGAACGTCGTCGGCCTCGACGCCTTCGGCGCCTACAGCTGCCGCTCCGTCGACAATCTCGCGGGCGCGCAATTGTCGGAACACGCTTTCGGCAACGCCATCGACGTCGCCGGCTTCAAGCTCGCGGACGGGCGCGAGATCAGCATCGTGCGCGACTGGAAGAAGGCCGACAGCCAGGAATCGGCTTTCCTGCACGAGATTCACGCCGGCGCCTGCCAGCACTTCACCACGGTGCTCGGCCCCGGCGCCGATATGTTCCACTACAACCATTTCCATCTCGATCTGGCGATGCACGGCGCCACCAACACCGGTCCGCGTCGCTATTGCCGGCCGCAACCCCCGCCGGACCTGCTGCCGCCGCCGAGCCGGCCCGACGGTCTGCCGCCGGCGCCCGACATCGAAGAGCCCGTGGACATCGCCCATGCGGCGCCGCGCCCGAACGCCGGCCCGCTTGAGCTGCACGGGCCCTCGGGCGCCCTGCCGCCGCCGCTGCAAGCCTTCGACGACCGCTCGGCCCCGCCGCCGATCCTGCCGGCCGAGGACGGCGCGATCAATTCCTCGCCGACCTCGTCGATTGCCCTCTCGCGCGACGATTGAGCGCGCCTCAATCCACCGCCGACGTCGCGCCGCGAAACGCGAAGTTCGGCGCGCGCTTGGCGGCGAAGGCGGCGCGCCCTTCGAGAAAATCCTCGCCCAGCGCGGCGTCCTCCACCGCGGCGCGAAAGGCCGGGCTCTCCGCCTGCATGCCGCGCGCGATCGCGTCGACGGCGCGTTTGGCGCCGCGGATCGACTTTTGGCTCAACCGGGCGAGATTCTCGGCGTATGCGCTGACGTTTCCCTGTAGTTCCTCGGCCGCAACGAGCCGGTCGACGAGGCCGATCGCCAGCGCCTCGCCGGGGTCGACGCGCCGGCCGCTGAACAGCAAATCTTTCGCGCGCGCGGAACCGACGAGTTCGACGAGCCGTCGCGTCTCGACGTGGCCGTAGAGAAGGCCGAGCTTGGCGGGGGTGATCGCGAGATAGGCGTCCTCGGCGCAAAACCTGAGATCGCAACAGAGCGCCAGACCGAGTCCGCCGCCGACCGCGACGCCGCTCAACGCGGCGATCGTCGGCCGGTCGAGGGCGGCGAGCGCCGCCAAGCCGTGCTGGATCGCGTCGACGTAATCGCGCGTCGCAGCCAAGTCGCGATAGACCTCGGCAAATTCCGAGATGTCCGCGCCGGCGCAGAAATGGCCGCCGGCGCCGTCGACGACGACGACGAGCGCCTCGGAGCGCGCTTCGATCGCGGCGCAAATGCCGGGCAAAGCCCGCCACATCGCGCGCGAGACTGCGTTGCGGCGCGACGGGCTGTTCAAGCGAATACGCGCCAGCGGCGCCTCGAAGATCAAATCAATGTCGCTCATGCCGAGAAGCCGAAATTTGCGAAAGACCCTCGTGCTTTTGACGCAAAAGGCGCTCTGGAGCAAACTGCGGGCTTGCCGTATGCGATCGCCGTAGGCGATTTCTCGGCGAAGCCGATCCATCGCCTGTGCGTCTTGGCGACCCCACGAGGAAGGGAAAGAGGGAACCCGCATGAGCGAGCACTATCCGCGCGACATGGTCGGCTACGGGCGCACGCCGCCTTATGCGGATTGGCCGGGCGGAGCGCGGCTCGCGCTGCAATTCGTCATCAATTACGAGGAAGGCGGCGAAAACAACATCCTGCACGGCGACGTCGCCTCGGAGGCCTTTCTGTCGGAAATCGTCGGCGCAGCGCCCTGGCCCGGGCAGCGCCACATGAACATGGAATCGATCTACGAATACGGCTCGCGCGCGGGATTCTGGCGGCTCCATCGCCTGTTCACCGAGCGCGAAGCGCCGGTGACGGTGTTCGCCGTCGCGACCGCGATGGCGCGCAACCCGCAAGCGGTCGCGGCCATGAACGAAGCCGGCTGGGAGATCGCCACTCACGGCTACAAGTGGATCGATTATCGCGACACGCCCGCCGACATCGAGGCGCGCGACATCGCCGAAGCCGTCAAGATCCATACGAAGGTCGCCGGCGCGCGGCCGCTGGGCTTCTACCAGGGGCGTTCGTCGGTCAATACAATTCGGCTCGGCTGCGAAGAGGGCGGCTTCCTCTATTGCGCCGACGCCTATGCAGACGATCTGCCCTATTGGATCGAGGGGCCGAAGGGCCCGCAGCTGATCGCGCCCTACACGCTCGATTCCAACGACATGCGCTTCGCCACGGCGCAGGGCTTCAATTCCGGCGATCAGTTCTTTTCCTATCTCAAGGATTCCTTCGACACGCTCTACGCCGAGGGCGCCGTCGCGCCGAAGATGCTGTCGATCGGTCTGCATTGCCGGCTCGTCGGACGCCCCGGCCGCGCCGCTTCGCTCGCGCGCTTTCTCGATTATGTCGCGAGCCACGATAAAGTGTGGATCGCGACCCGGCTCGACATCGCGCGCCACTGGATCCGCCGCCATCCCCCGGCGGGCGGCTGGAAGCCGTCGCGCATGTCGCGCGCGCTGTTCGTCGAGCGTTTCGGCGGCGTTTACGAGCATTCGCGCTGGGTCGCCGAGGCGGCCTACGACGCCGGGCTGAACGCGGACGCCGACAACGCGGCGGGCCTCGCGCGGACGATGGCGCGGGCGATGGCGGGGGGAAGCGAAGCGGCCAAACGCGCGCTGATCGCGGCCCATCCCGATCTCGCGGGAAAGCTCGCGCTCGCCAAAAGTCTCACCGCGGAATCGACGCAGGAGCAGCAAAGCGCCGGCCTCGACCGGCTGAGCGCGGAAGAGCTTGCGCGCTTCACTGCGCTCAACGCCGCCTATCGCGCGCGCTTCGGCTTTCCCTTCGTCATGGCGGTGAAGGGCAAGACGAAGCAGGACATTCTCGCCGCCTTCGAACGGCGGCTCGATCACGACGCGCAAGCCGAATTCGCTGCGGCGCTCGCCGAGATCGATTCGATCGCGGCGCTCCGGCTGAAGGAAATCCTGCCTTGAACGGGACCGCCCGCATCGTTCGCGGCCGCATCTTGAGCTTTCGCGACGACCCCAGGCTGGTGGGCGAACGCGCGGTCTCGCTGATCGAAGACGGGGCCGTCAAAATCGAGAACGGCGAAATCGCCGCGGTGGGCGAGGCGCCCGCGATCCTGGCGCGCGCTCCGCAGGACGTCGCGATCGATGATCACCGGGGCAGGCTCGTCATGCCCGGCTTCATCGACGCGCATATCCATTATCCCCAGACCCGCGTCATCGGCTCCTACGGCGCGCAGCTCTTGGATTGGCTGCAAAAATACACCTTCGTCGAGGAGCAGAAATTCGCCGATCCCGGCCATTGCGAGGGCGTAGCGCGCTTCTTCCTCGACGAATTGTTCCGCCAGGGAACGACGACGGCTTGCGTCTATTGCACCGTCCATCCCGAATCGGTCGACGCGTTCTTTGGCGAAAGCGAAAGGCGCGGCGCGCGCATGATCGCGGGCAAGGTGATGATGGACCGCAACGCGCCCGCCGCGCTCACCGACACGCCGCAGCGCGGTTACGACGAAAGCAAGGCGCTGATGGCGCGCTGGCGCGGCCGCGGCCGGCTAGATTACGCGATCACGCCCCGCTTCGCCGTCACCTCGAGCGAGGCGCAGCTCGAGGCCGCCGGCGCGTTGGCGCGCGAAAGCCCCGACGCCTATGTGCAGACGCACCTGGACGAGAATTTCGCCGAGATCGCCTTCGTCAAGCGGCAGTTTCCCTGGGCCAAGACCTATCTCGACGTCTACGCGCGCTTCGACCTGCTCGGCCCGCGCTCGATCTTCGGCCATTGCCTTCACCTCGAGGAATCCGAGGTCATCGCCCTGGCGCGCAGCCATTGCGTGGCCGCCTTCTGCCCGACGTCGAATCTGTTTCTCGGCTCGGGCCTGTTCGACAAGAAGCGGCTCGACGATGCCGGGATTCGCGTCGCGCTCGCCACCGACGTCGGCGGCGGCACCAGCTACTCGATGCTGCAGACCGCCAACGAGGCCTACAAGGTCCTGCAAATGAACGGCCAGTCCTGGCCCGCGGCGCAGGCCTTCTATCAAATGACGCTCGGCAACGCCCGCGCGCTCGGCCTGCAAAGCCGCATCGGGACGTTAGAGGCGGGCCGCGAGGCCGATCTCGTGGTGCTCGACTCGCGCGCGACGCCGGCGATGGCGCACCGCATGGAATCGCACGATGGCGAGCTCAGCGAGGAGCTGTTCGTGCTGATGACGATGGGGGACGATCGGGCGGTAGCGCAGACTTATGTGGCGGGGCGGGGGGGTGAAGGCGGGGTGAGGGGCGGGGCTCATACCAACAGCTGCAAGCAATGACTCGTCATGCCGGGGCTTGTCCCCATAGGCACTGAGATAAGGCGCCCATCCCCGTCGTGGCCGGGCTTGACCCGGCCATCCACGCCGTGACGCAGCGGCCAGTCTTGCGGCTTTTTTGCAACGGCGCCGCGGTCAAGCCCGGCCATGACGGCCGTTAATGTTTTCGCGATTCCGAATTACGTTGACGCGCACTCATTTCCCCTTTGGCCCGCCGAGTCGTCCCGCAGGCCTCGCGCCGAACGCCGCCGCCATGAGCCCGGATTGAAGGACAAGGCCGGCGACGGCGCGTCGCCGATTGAGCGCGCGTTGTGGTTGGATCGACGCGCGCCGTTATGGTGCGCCGCGTCCCTTCTCCCCGCCCGCGGGGAGAAGGTTAGGATGAGGGGCGAGGCGATGAGCCGCAATGGTGGGGTTAACCACCCGGCCCCTCTCCCCAGCCCTCTCCCCGCTTGCGGGGCGAGGGAGTCGCTCGCACCGAAATGCAGGGCGCCCTAACTCTTGGCGGCGGCGTGCGCGCTGTGCTGCGCCGTTTTTGCGCCGGCGGCCTGATCAAGGTTGTCGACGGTCTGGGTAAAGTCGACGGAGTCGGCCGCGCCGCTGGTTTTCCGGGCGTCGGTCGTTTGCGTCGCGGAGGCGGCGCCGGCCTCGGACGCCGCGGCGCCGGCGAGAATTTTACCGACAATCGGGAGTGCGAATATCATCTCAGCTTCCTCTCATGGAATTGGCGGGTTCGAACGAACGCAAGCAGCGGGAGCCGTGATCGACCCTCGCCTTGCGCCGCGGCGGACGACTTCGCCTCCGACCTGCTCGGCAAGCGGCGCGACGTGACGCACGATTGCCTGATATGACGGCGCTAGCTTGCGTGAGCGTGTCTTGGCTCGGCGAGATCGCTCCGGCTCGGGGCGGCCGGCGCCTTTGGGCTTATGTGACGGCGCACAAGACGCGCGCTATGGCCCCTCGCCCCTACGCCGCAGCCTTTCGCCCCCAGCGCCGCGCGCGCCGGCTCGCGCGCTGCTCCGGCGTTTCCTCGGGCGGCGCGTTGGGGTCGAGCTGGGGAAGGGCGTCCATCACGCGCTCGGGCGGGAAGATGACGATCACTTCGGTCCCCTCGCGCAGCTTGGAGAGAAGCCGGAATTCGCCGCCGTGAAGCTCCACCAGCCCCTTGACGATGGGCAGTCCGAGGCCGGTGCCTTCGTCGGCGTTCTTCTGCGCCAGCGAGCCGCGCCCGAAGGAGGCGAGCACGATCGGAATCTCGTCCTCGGCGATTCCGGGTCCGGTGTCGCGGATCGAGAGATATTGCCCGCCCGAACTCGTCCAGCCGACCTTGATGGTGATCGAACCGCCTTGCGGCGTGAACTTGATCGCGTTGCTCAGGAGATTGAGCGTCACCTGGCGCACGGCGCGCTCGTCCGCCCAGATGCGCGGCAGATCGGTGTCGAGCTGCTCGACGACCGAGATGTTGCGGCTCTTGGCGCGCATCGACAGGAGGTGGCGGCATTCCTCGACGACGCCGGGCAGCGAGACGGATTCTTCCTTCAGTTCGTAGCGCCCCGCTTCGACGCGCGACAGGTCGAGGATTTCATTGATGAGCATCAGCAGGTGCTGGCCGCTGGAATGGATGTCGTTCGAGTAATCCTTGTAGGCCGCCACGGCGTGAGCGCCGAACAACTCCGCCTTCATCACCTCGGAAAAGCCGAGGATCGCGTTGAGCGGCGTGCGCAATTCGTGACTTATCGTCGCCAGGAAGCGCGACTTGGCGAGATTGGCGCTTTCCGCGCGCCGCCGCGCCACGTCGGAATTGAGGTTGGCCTGTTCGAGTTCGGCGATCAGCGCGTCCTTCTCCGCCTGAAACGACAGACCGGCGAGCGAGGTCCGGTGCAGGCGATTGGCGAGGATGACGAAGTAGACGAGGATGCCGACGCAGAGCGTCGACAACATGAACGCTTCCTCGCGCGTCGCCGGCCCCAGGACATAGACGATCGCGATCGTCATCGGCGCCAAGCCGCCGGCGACGGCCATGGGGATCGCGGACGCCACCATCGCGGTCATGCCGGCGACCAGCAACAGAACGACGAGCACGAAAGTGCGCGCGTTCGGGTCGGGCGATTGCAGCAGGAGAACGACGATCAGCGCCCACGAGGAGCCGGCGAAAGTTTCCGCGGCGATGAACTTGCGCCGCCAGGAGTTGGAAGTCTTGTCGGCGTCGGGCGAATCGAGAAAGGAAACGCCGAGTCCGTAGCGCACGGCGAGCGCCGCGGCGAGCAGGCCGCCCCAGACCATGATGTGGGCCAGGGAAACCCACAGACAGGCCGTGAAGCCGACCGCCATCACGACAAGCGCCATTGCGGGCGTCGCGCTCATGGCGCTATGCGCGAAGAGGCGGGCCAGAGAGGCGTATTGTCCGGCAGAATTGACGGAATTGCTGGTGAGCGTTTGACGGGCGTGCTTGAGCTTGATCGTCATCTTGCGTCGGCGCGCCGCCGCAGCCGGGTCGCCGTTGCGGCCCCTGTCGATCTTCTCAGCCGAAACCTCACTCATGACCGCCCGACAAACGCACGCCAACAACGGGGCCGATCATGGCTGTTAATCGTTAACGAGCGCCTACAAAATTTACGGAAATGCGAGCATAACCTGCTTCATTTCTGTTAAGATTTCAAAGTTTAGGACCCGCGCCGCGGCGCCCGCGGCGAGACTTCGGCAAGGCGCGAGGGCAGGGGCTCAGGGCTCATGAAGCTTTACAATTCCAATTTGGCGCCGAATCCGCGCCGCGTGCGGATATTCCTGGCGGAAAAGGGCGTGACCGTGCCGATGGTCGACGTCGACCTCGCGCGCCTCGAGCAAAAATCCCAGGCCTTTTCCGCGCTCAATCCCTTCCAGGGCATTCCGGCGCTCGAGCTCGACGACGGAACGATCATCGCCGAATCGGTGGCGATTTGCCGCTATTTCGAGGAAACGCATCCCGACCCGCCGCTGTTCGGCGTCGGCGCCCTGGAGCGCGCGATGGTCGAAATGTGGCAGCGACGGCTGGAGTTGTATCTTCTGTTTCCCATCGCCCAGGCCTTTCGCCATTCCCATCCCGCGATGAAGGCGATGGAGACGCCGCAAATCGCGCAATGGGCGGAGGCCAACAAGCCGCGGGCGCTCGCCGCGATGGCGCGCGTCGACGAAGCCTTGAGCGATCGCCCGTTCATCGCGGGCGAGCGGTTCAGCATCGCGGATATCACCGGGCTCATCGCGCTCGACTTCACGCGGCCGGCGCGCATCGCGATTCCCGACGAACTGACGCGTCTGAGGCGTTGGCGCGACGCCTTGGCCGCCCGCCCGAGCGCCAAGGCCTGACGGCCGCCCGATCAGCGCCGCCGTTCAGACTCGGTTCAGACGCTTTGGCGTTGTAAAGGCCCCGAGCGCCATCCGTCGGCGCCGCCCGGAGTTTATGGCATGAGCAATCGGTTGCTGTTCGCTGTCGTCGCTTTGCTCGCTTTGGTGGGTCCGCCGGCGCCCGCAGGGGCGCAGTCCGCCGAGACCGCGCAGAATCCTCGAATCGCGCTGGTGATCGGCGAATCGGCTTATCCGGACCAGGCGCTCGCGACGCCCGCCAACGACGCGGCCCTTGTCGCGCAGACGCTGCAGGCAGCGGGCTACGACGTCGTCGGCGCGCGCGATCTCGACGAAAAATCCGTGCGGGGGGCGATGCGCGATTTCCTCGCCAAGGCGGCCGCGATC
Organism: uncultured Alphaproteobacteria bacterium; assembly: GCA_963842835.1. Taxonomy (GTDB): domain Bacteria; phylum Pseudomonadota; class Alphaproteobacteria; order Rhizobiales; family Beijerinckiaceae; genus Roseiarcus. The sequence continues at coordinate 1,048,912 of CAWJIB010000009.1, forward strand.
GGCCCGAGCATGCAGGCCTTCGTCTATCTCTCCGGACGCGGCGTGCAATATGAAGGCGACAATTTCTTCGTGCCCGTCGACGCACAGATCGCGCGCGATTCGGACGTGCCGATCGAAGCGGTGCGGGTCGCCGACTTCGCGCACGCGCTCGCCTCTGAGCCCGGTCAGGCGCGAATCCTCGTGCTCGACGCGGCCCGCGCCAATCCTTACGCCGGCCAAGGCTCGCCGCTGGCGGGCGGGCTCGCGCTGGTGGAGCCGGACGCCGGCCTGCTCATGGCTTTCAACGCCTCGCCGGGCTCGGTCGCCGCGGACGAGGCCGGACCCTACGGCGTCTACGCCAAGACGCTCGCAGGCGCGATGCGCGAAGGCGGCCTGCCGATCGAAGACGTCGTCGCCCAGACACGGGTGCGCGTGAACGAATTGACGGGAGGCGCGCAAATTCCTTGGAGCGCGTCCAAATTGACGGCGCCCTACTTCGTCTTCGAGCGCGCTGCCGACGCGCCGCCGCCGCCGGCCGAAGCCGCGCTCGCCGACGCCGCCAAGCGGCCGATCCGCAGCTTCTCCGCTGAGGAGGCCTATGCGGCCGCCGTCGAGCGCGACACCCTTGCCGGATACGAGGAATTCCTTGCGGCCTATCCCAAGGGCGTTCAGGCCAAGCGCGTGCGCGCGATCCTCGCCGCGCGCCGCGAGGCGCTGTTCTGGCGTCGGTCGGTGGCGCAGGACAGCGCGCGCGCCTACTGGACGTATTTGCGCCGATATCCGCGCGGCCCCCACGTCGCGGACGCGGAGCGGCGGCTCGCCATTCTTTCCGCTCGCTATGAGCCGCCGGCCGATTTCTCGCCGGAGGATTATGCGGACTTGCCGCCGCCGCCGCCCGACGAACTCGCTTACGCGGACCAGCCCGTATTCGTGTTCGAAGGACCGGATTTCGGCCCGCCGCCGCCGCCGCCGCCCTATGGCTTCGTCGCCGAGGAAGGCGACGATTGGCGCGACCTGCCGGCGCCGCCGCCGCCGACCGAAATCGGCGTGCTGCCCGCCCTGGCGGTGGCGATTCCGTTGATCGCGACCGCGCGCGCCTATCACGACGCGGGCCGCCACGAAGGGCGCGCGGCGCCGGGAGCGCCGCCGCCGGTCGCCCAGGCGCCCGCGCCGCCCCCTCCGCTGCCCGGCGGGGTCAAACCGCGACCCCCGGCGCCTAACGCCAACGCCGGCAAGCCGACGCCGATCCCGACGCCGGGCGCGACGCCGTTGAAGGTTTTGACGCCGATGCCGACGCCGACACCGGCCTCAAGTCCGACGCCGACGCCTTTGAAGCTTTTGAAGCCGACGCCAACTCCGACTCCGACGCCGGCCGGGACGCCGTTGAAGGTCTTGACGCCGACGCCGACGCCAAGTCCGACGCCGGCGCCTTTGAAGCTTTTGAAGCCGACGCCAACGCCGACTCCGACGCCGGCCGGGACGCCGTTGAAGGTTTTGACGCCAACGCCGACGCCGACGCCAGCGCCAACGCCTCTGAAGTTCTTGAAGCCGACGCCGACGCCGACATCAACGCCCACTCCGACACCGACGCCCTTGAAAGTCCTGAAGCCAACGCCGGAACTCAAGTCCGCGCCGCCGCCCCCGGTCGTTCACGCGCCGCCGCCGCCGCCGGTCGTGCACGCGCCGCCACCGGCGCCGCCCTCGGTCGTTCACGCGCCGCCGCCGCCGCCTTCCGCGGCGCATGCGCCGCCGCCGCCGGACAAGAGCGCCTGCGACAAGCCGGGCCTGCCGGCCTGTTCGAAGTGAGGCGAGAAACGAAAGAGGGTGGGCTTCAGCCCTCCCTCACTTCTCCAACCGCGCGATCAGGCTCGATGTATCCCAGCGCCCGCCGCCCATGGCCTGGATATCGGAATAGAATTGATCGACGAGCGCCGCGACGGGCAAACTCGCGCCGTTGCGCCGCGCTTCGTCCAGGCAGATCGCCAGGTCCTTGCGCATCCAATCGACGGCGAAGCCGAAGTCGAACTTGCCGGCGATCATCGTCTTGTGGCGGTTGTCCATCTGCCAGGATTGCGCCGCGCCCTTTGAGATGACGTCGATCACGAGCTGCCGGTCGAGACCGGCGCGCGCGGCGAAATGCAGGCCCTCGGCGAGCCCCTGCACGAGGCCGGCGATGCAAAGCTGATTGACCATCTTGGTCAATTGTCCGGCGCCGGCGCCGCCCATCAGGCGGCAAGCGCGGGCGTAAGACGCGATCGCCGGCTCCGCCTTCGCATAGGCCGCTTCGTCGCCGCCGCACATCACCGTCAGCGTCCCGTTCTCGGCGCCCGCCTGCCCGCCCGAGACCGGCGCGTCGACGAAGCTCAGCCCAAGGCGGCTCGCCTCGCGCGAAAGCTCCCGCGCCACGTCGGCCGAAGCGGTCGTGTGGTCGACGAATATGGCGCCGGGCTTCATGCCCGCGAAGGCGCCATCGGGCCCGAGCGCGACGGCGCGCAGATCGTTGTCGTTGCCGACGCAGGCGAAAACGAAATCGCGCCCCCGCGCGGCCTCGCGCGGGGTCGGCGCGCTGGCGCCGCCATGTTCGGCGACCCACTTTTGCGCCCTCGCCGCCGTCCTGTTGTAGACGACGATCCCGTGGCCGCGGGCTTTCAAGTGGCCCGCCATCGGATAGCCCATCACCCCCAGCCCCAGAAATGCGACTTCGCTCAATTCTCTCTCCTCAATTGTCGACGGCGCGGCGCGCCTGATCAACTCTATAGCGCGGATCGGCCATTCGCGCCTCAGCCGCCGCGAAATCTTCAGGACTGTTGAGGTTGGCGAAGGGGTCGTCGCCGTCGCCCGACGCGAAGAAGACGCGCGCCGCGCCGAGGCGCGCCATCACGGCGCGGGGACTGGCCTCGCCGCGCGCGAACTCCGCCGCGATTTCGCTTGTCGCGCTTTCGCGCCACAGCGCGAACATCGGCTCGAGGCCGCGGGCGCTTTCGGCGACCGCGACGTGCGCGCCGCTCGCCGCCATCGCCGCGGCGAGCCGCGCCACGAGATCCAGCGGCAAGAACGGCGCGTCGCAGGGCGCGGTCGCGAGCAGCGAAAAGCCTCGCCGCCGGGCGAACGCGATGGCGGCGCCAATGCCGCGCAGCGGCCCGGCGAGGTCCGCTGCGGCCTCGTCGGCGACGACGGCGCAATCGAAACTCGCGAACCGCGCGGCGTCGCCGTTGGCGTTGATGAAGAGCTCGGCGACCTGCGGGCGCAGGCGCTCGACGACATGGGCGACGAGCGGGCGCCCGGCGAGCGGGAGCAGCGCCTTTTCCGCGCCCATGCGCGTCGAGCGGCCGCCTGCGAGCACGACGCCGGCGATTGGCTCGGAATGGATCGGACCTCTCCTCAAACCCGCGTGAAAGCCGCGTCGAAACCGTGTTGGCGCCGCAATTTCGCGCGCAACTGTGTTATAGGCCAAAGTCTTTCGGCGATTAAGCCGGCGCGACGCGCCGAGTGCGGGTTAGGCGATCGGGAGAACGACGAGATGGCGTCTGGACGTCGGCAGTTCATCACGGGGCTCGGCATCGCGGCGGCGGGCGTCGGCTTGGCGAAGCCCGCCCTCGCCGATCCCGCGCCCGAGGTGCAATGGCGAATGACGTCGAGCTTTCAGCCGCCGCTCGACCTCATCTACGGCGGCGGGGAAACGCTCGCTCGCGCGCTCGCCGATCTTACCGACGGTCATTTCACGCTTCGCATCTCGCCGGCGGGCGAAATCGCGCCGGCGCTGGAAGCGCTCGACGCCGTCGCCGACGGCAGGGCCGACTGCGCGCATACCGCTCTGGCCTATTACTGGAACAAGGATCCGAGCTTCGTCTTCGCCTCCTCGACGCCGTTCGGCATGAACGCGCGCCAGCACGCCGCCTGGCTGCAGGAAGGCGGCGGCGGCGACCTCATCGACGAGTTCCTCGCCGAGCGCAAGGTTTTCGCCCTTCCCGCCGGCAACACCGGCGGGCAGATGGCGGGCTGGTTCCGCAAGGAAATTCACGGGCCCGGCGATTTCTCCGGCCTCAAGATGCGCATCGGCGGCTTCGCCGGCAAAGTGTTCCAGACCCTGGGCGCCGAGCCCGTGACTATCCCCAAGGACGCGGTCTACGGCGCGTTGGAATCGGGCGCGCTCGACGCGTTCGAATGGGTCGGGCCCTACGACGACGAGAAATTCGGCGAGCGGAAGGACGCGCCCAAGCCGGTCATTTCGAAGGTCGCGCCCAACTATTATTACCCCGGCTGGTGGAAGGGCGGGATGCAGTTGCATCTCGTCGTCGCCAAGGACAAGTTCGACGCGTTGCCCAAGGCCTATCAGGCGGCGTTGCGCGCGGCGGCCGCCATCGCCAACGCCTCGGTTCTGGCCAAATACGACGCGGCCAATCCCGCTGCGTTGAAGCGCCTCGTCGTCGGCGGCGCGCAGCTGCGCCTCTTCCCGCAGGACGCGCTCGAGGCCTGCTACAAAACCGCCAACGATCTCTACGCGCAACTCAGCGCCGACAATCCCAAATTCAAGAAGATCGCCGATTCCTACATGGCCTTCCGCGCCGACGAGTATCTGTGGTGGCAGGTGGCCGAATATTCCTTCGATAATTTCATGATCCGCGAGCGGCGCAGCAAATCCTAGCTGCGCCGCGGCGCCCGGGCCTCACCCCGCGACGCTGTCCTCGTAATCGACCGGCGCAGTTTCGTCCGGCGCGCTCGAACGCCAGACGAGCGACAGGATCGTCGCCACGATGACGTTGACGATGACCGCGGTCAGGCCGTTGTAGGCGGCGAATCCGAGGCCGAGGTCGACATGGCCGATCAGCGGAACATCCCAGTTCAGCGCGTGCAGCGGAACCCAGGCTTTTTCGCCCCAGGCCAGCGACGTGCCGACGATCATGCCCGCCGCCCAGCCGATCAGCAGCGCCGGCCCGCTGAACCAGCGGGTGTAGAGGCCGAAGATCATCGCCGGGAAGATCTGCACCATCCACACGCCGCCGAGCAGTTGCAGATCGAGCGCGAATTGGGTCGGCATGAAGAAGATCACCAGCAGCGCGCCGATCTTGACGATCAGCGAGACGAGCTTGGCGATCACCAACTCCTCGCGCGGCGTCATCGCTGGGTGGATGAAGGGCTTCCAGATGTTGCGGGTGAACGTGTTGGCCGCGCCGATCGACATCACCGCGGCGGGAACGAGCGCGCCGAGCGCGATCGCCGCGAAGCAGAAGCCGGCGAACCAATCCGGGAACGCCCAGAGCACGAGCTGCGGCACGGCGTCCTGCGGCGTGCCAACCTTGACGCCCGCCGCGAGCGCCATTAGCCCCAAGAGCGCGACGAGGCCGAGCACGAACGAATAGGCGGGCAGCGTCATCGTATTGAAGCGAATCGCCCGGCCGCTCGACGCCGCGAGCGTTCCGGTGAGGGCGTGCGGATACATGAACAGCGCCATCGCCGAGCCGATCGCCAGCGTGAGATAAGGACCGATCTGCGAGGGTTGCAGCGTCAAGCCGGCCGCTAGCTTGGCGTTCGCCGCGACCTTGGCCGCGAAGGCCTTGTCGGCCGCGGCAAAGATCGCGCCGAACCCGCCGAGTTCATAGGGGATGATGATGACCGCGGCGATGATGAAGATGTAGATCATCGTGTCCTTGACGAAGGCGATCATCGCCGGGGCCCGCAGGCCGCTCTTGTAGGTGTAGAGCGCGAGGATCACGAAGGCGATGGTGATCGGCGCGTGCTGCATCATGCCCTGGCCGGAAAACCCGAGCGCGAGGATCACCTTCTCCAAGCCGACGAGCTGCAACGCGATGTACGGCATCGTGGCGAGGATGCCGGTGAGCGCCACTGCGAGCTCGAGCCAGCCGTTTCCGTAGCGGCCGAGCACGAAATCGCCGGCCGTCATGTAGCCGTGCTTATGCGAGACCGCCCACAGACGCGGCAACGTGAGATAAAGGAAGGGGTAGATGATGATCGTATAGGGCACGGCGAAGAAGCCGTAGGCGCCGATGGCGAAGACGACCGCGGGAATGGCGATCACGGTATAGGCGGTGTAGAGGTCGCCGCCGAGCAGGAACCAGGTGATCCAGGGGCCGAAGCGCCGGCCCCCCAAGCCCCATTCATGGATGTGATCGAGGTCGGCCGCCTTCCAGCGCGAAGCGAGAAAGCCGAGCACGGTGACCAAAGCGAAAAAGAAGACGAAGACGATCGTCGCGACGACGTTGAGATGCTCGAACATGCTCACGCCTTTCGCAAGCGATCTGCGGCGTAGATCGCCAGTGCGGAGACGGGAACGAGCAGCAGTTGGAACCAGTAGAAGAAGGGAACGCCGAAGAGCGCGGGGCTCGTCGAATTATAGAACGGCGCCCATAGCGCGATCACGCACGGGATCAGCAGCAAGAGATATTTCATCGGTTTCCCCCCGGGATGGCGCTCGGCGCCGACGCGGCCGCGTCGTTCGACGCGAGCCGCGGCAACGCTTAGCGAACTTCTCAGCGACGGTCGAGACCTGGAATCGCGCCGCGACGGCGAGAGGGGCGCTTGACTTCGCCGTCCGCGAATCCTTACTGCCCGAGGCGGGCTGGGCGCATCGCGAGGCGAAATGAGGCGGCGGGCTTTTCTCATCCTTGCAGGCGCGAGCCTGCTGGCGTCCCCGGCGCTGGCTGCGGACGCGGCGCCCGCGGACATCGTCGCGACGATCTATCGCATCTACGCCGGGCCGAAAGGCGACTACAGCCAGGGCTCGATCGAGGACAAGCGCGTCGCAGCCGCTTTCACTGCGTCGCTGCGCAAGGCGCTCGCGGCGATGAACGTGCGCTCCCAGAAGCTCAACGAACCGATCCTCGATTTCGATCCGGTCACCGATTCGCAGGACCCGATGGTCGAGCGGCTGTCGATCGCGCCGGAGAGCGACAGCGTCGTCGCCGCGACCTTCTTCAGCGGCGACGTGAAGCATGTCGTGCGCTACGTCTTCGTGCGCGAGAACGGCGCCTGGAAGATCGACGACATCGCCAGCGAAGGCGCCGACAAGTGGGACCTGCGCGCGATCATCAAGCCCGGCGCGAAATAGCGACCGACCCCTTCTCCCCTTGCGGGGGAAGGAGGCGCGCTCCTAAGCCGCCCTCGTCGCGACCGCCGCCGCCGCCGCGTCATCGACCGCTCGGCTCGCAACGGGCCGCGAAAGCAGTCCGGGAACCAGCGCTTCGGCGGCGCTCGCGCCGGAAATGACCACGGCTTCGACGCCGGGGCCATGGGTTGCGGCGCCGGCGACGACGAGGCCGGGGATCGGGCTCTTGGCGCCCTTGAGGCGGGCCGATCCCGTGACGCCGTAGATCGCCCCTGCGCTCGCCAGATCGTAGCGCGCGTAGGTCACGGGGCTCGCCTCGGAGCGATAGACGATATGATCGGAGAGGCCGGGCAGGACCGTCTCGGCTGCGGCGATCAGCGAATCGCCGAGCGCGCGCTTGCGCTCTTCGTATTCGCGGGAGAAGCGCCAAGCCTTCCAGTCCTCGCCGCCCTCGGGGTGGAACCACGTCAGCGCCTCGGCGTGGGTGAGGAGCTTGATCAGGCCGATTGTCGAATGGCCCGGCGGCGCGGCGCTGGGATCGACTTTCGAGAGAATCTCGACGCCGACGGAATTCTCGCCGTGCACATGGATCGCCGGCCGCCCCTCGGGAATGTAATCGACGCCGAGATGCACCATGAAAGCGGACGGCGCCGGCTCGGCCGCTTCGAGGCGCGCACGAAAATCCTTCGGCAGAAGCTGGGGATCGACGAGTTCGAGGAACGTGCGCTTCAAATCGGCGTTGGAGACGACGGCGCCCGCCGCCACGCGCGTTCCGTCAGCGAGCGCCACGCCGGCGGCGCGGCCCTGCTCGACGAGGATTCGTGCGACGCGCGTCTTCAAGCGCACCTCGCCGCCGCGCGCCTCGATCGCCTCGACGAGCGCGTCGGCGAGGCGCCCCGAGCCGCCGGCGGGATAATAGCCGCCGTGAAAATAATAGCCGAACAGCGGAACCATTTGCGCGCAGGTCAGGGTCTCGCGGCCGTCGCTGATGTATCCGGTCAGCGCGCGGATCACGCGCCGCGCCTCCGGATCGGCGATATGGCGGGCGAGCAATTCGTCGAATGGCCGATCCATCCAACGCACGGCCAGCGGATGCTCGCGAGGGAAAGCCAGCATCGCGTCGACGTCGCGTGGCAGTCCGGGAATGCCGCCGCGGTCGCGCCCCGTCGCGTGCATGCCTTCGAGGATCGCGCGGATTTCCGCGAACAGCGTCGCGAAGCCGGCGGCGTCGGCGGGAAACAGGCGTCCGAGCAGGGCGACGTAGTCACGCCAGTCGCGCGGCACGTCGATCCTGCGGCCGGGGAGCGAATAGGAATGGTCGAGCCGGCGCCAATCCAGCCTTTCCTCGACGCCGAGCCGCTGCAACGTCGAAGTCAGCGCGCCGCCGGGAAAGAGCCCGGAAAAATCATGCGGGCCGGCGTCGAAGCGGTAGAGGCAGGCCTGTCCCAGATGGCGCGCTTTGCGCGGGAACGTGTGGCAGAAGCCGCCCGCCACGACATGGGCCTCGAACACCGCCACCTTCAGCCCCGCGTCGGCGAGCAGCGCCGCCGCAATGAGGCCGCCGATTCCGGCGCCGACCACCGCCACGTCGACTTTGCCCTCGCCCTTGGCGCCGCCGAGCCGGGGGGCCGGCCAACGATAGGCCTCCGCCGCGTCGATCCGTCGCCGGACGATCGCGCGGACGATATGTTTCGGGCCGAAGATCGAGACCAACGCCCCGAAGGCGAAGAGTCCGGTCGTTACGAGCGAGCCGGCGCGCAAGGCGATGACCAGGGCGTCGGCAAGGAACAAGATCCCCCACAGCGCGGAAATCAGCATATTGACAACGAGAAAGAGCGGGCTCGCCAATTCTGCGGCGAAAGCGGCACGCGCATAGTCGGCCGTCCACGGCTGGCGAAACGCGACGCTGGCGAGCGCGGTGAGGCCGAGGCCGGCGAAGGACAACCACAGCGCCGCCCCGTCAATGAGCGCCGGCGCTGCGAGGGCGAGGCCGCCCATGGCGAGAAAAGTCGCGAGGATGCCGACTTCCAGGATGAAGAACTCGCGCCGGCTCAGACGCCAGGCGCCGAGCGCAATCGAGGCGGCGAGCCCGACCGCGATCGCCGCGCTGGGCCTCGAGACGCCCAGCAGAGCCCAAAAGACGATGACCGGCGCCAGACCGAGATGCACGACGAGGAAAGTCTTCACTACGTTCTCCACAGGCGGGTCGGAGAAATTTGCCAGGGCTATGTTTACGCTGTAAACTACGACATAATGTTACCTATGTCAACTTCGCAGCGATCGACCTATCATCACGGCCATCTCCGCCCCGCGCTCATCGCGGCTGCGCGCGCGCTGCTCGACGAGGGCGGACCCGACGCGGTGGGCCTGCGCGAGGCGGCGCGCCGCGTCGGGGTCTCGCCGACCGCGACCTATCGGCATTTCCGCGACAAGGACGCTCTGCTCGCCGCCGTGGCCGCCGAGGGGTTTCGCGAATTCGCCGCGGCGCTCGCCGCGGCCGGACGACGCGGCGAGCCGCTGTCGGCGATGGGCGCAGCCTATGTCGATTTCGCCCTCGCGCGGCCGGGCATGTTCCGGCTGATGTTCTCGCCGCTGATGGCGAGGCGCGAGCATTATCCCGAATTGCGGGCCGCCGCGGACGAGGCGTTCGCGCAGCTGCGCCGCGGCGTCGAGTCTCGCGCGCCCGAGGGCGAAGGCGTCGAAGCCGCCGCGATCGCCGCCTGGTCGCTGGTGCACGGCCTTTCGCATCTCATTCTCGACGGCGTTCTGCCCAAGGAGAGCGCGCAGGCATTCAAGAGCGCGATCCTGACGCCGCCGAAAGGCGCGCCGGACCTCGGTCGATTCACCGCGCCGAGACGATAGCGGGGGCGACGCGTCGGCATATCGGCGACTCCTGGACAAACGCCCCGCGCCGTGGCAAGGGGCCCGCATGAAAGACGTTCGCGTCCAGGCGTCGCTGATTATTCGCGCCATCCAACCGATGGTGGGTTAGCGCGCGTCTGGATTTCGATAAGCGCGACCCGCCCCGAGAGGCGGGTTTTTTTGTTGCCGCTCTCGCGGGGCTTCCACCCGAGAAGGAGACGGCTATGTCATCGCATCCCCTCAGACAACTCATCGAAGCCGCCGATCGCGCCATCACGGCGGAGGATTTCGACGCGCTATTGGACTTCTACGCCGACGATGCGACGCTCGTCGTCAAGCCGGGACTGAACGCGACGGGCAAGGAAGAGATCCGCCGGGCGTTCGTCGCCATCGCCGAACATTTCAACCACAGCCTCGTCGTCAAGCAGGGCGAAGTACTCGTGCTCGAAGGGGCCGACACGGCGCTCGTCATCATGGAATCGGTTCTCGACGCCGTCGCCAAGGACGGCTCGGACGCTTCGGCCGTCAGACGGGGCACATTCGTTTTCAAAAGAGGCGAGGCGGGCAAATGGCTCTGCGCGATCGACAATTCCTACGGAACCGATCTCTTGACCGCGCGATGAGCGCGGTTCGCGTATCCGAGGCCCGCTTCGCGCTCCCTCTTTTTTCTTCGCCGCAAAGGGCTTAGAAGGCCACCCGGCACAATCCGCATACGCGCCTCCGACGGCGCTGGAGCAATTCATGGCTAAGCCGCGCACGCTTTACGACAAGATCTGGGACGACCACGTTATCGAGACGAAGGCCGAAGGCTCGTCGCTGCTCTACATCGACCGTCATCTCGTGCACGAAGTGACGAGCCCACAGGCCTTCGAGGGGCTGCGCTTAGCCGGACGCAAGGTGCGCGCGCCCGAGAAGACGCTCGCCGTCGTCGACCACAACATCCAGACGACCGACCGCAGCCACGGCATCGCCGACCCCGAGAGCCGCCTGCAGGTCGAGCAGCTCGCCGAGAACGCGCGCGAATTCGGCATCGAATATTACAACGAGTTCGACCGCCGCCAGGGCGTCGTCCACATCATCGGGCCGGAGCAGGGCTTCACGCTGCCGGGCACGACCATCGTCTGCGGCGACAGCCACACCTCGACGCACGGCGCCTTCGGCGCGCTCGCGCACGGCATCGGCACCTCCGAGGTCGAGCATGTGCTGGCGACGCAGACGCTGATCCAGTCCAAGGCCAAGAACATGCGCGTCACCGTCGACGGGGCGCTGAAGGACGGCGTCACCGCAAAAGACATCATCCTCGCCATCATCGGCGAGATCGGCACGGCGGGCGGCACCGGCCACGTCATCGAATACACCGGCGAGGCGATCAGCGCGCTCTCGATGGAAGGGCGCATGACGGTCTGCAACATGTCGATCGAGGGCGGCGCGCGCGCCGGCATGGTCGCCCCGGACGAGAAGACCTACGCCTATCTGAAGGACCGGCCGAAGTCGCCCAAGGGCGCGCTGTGGGATCAGGCGCGGCGCTATTGGGAGACGCTCGCCACCGACGACGGCGCGCATTTCGACGCCGAGGTGCGGCTCGACGCCAGCGCGCTGCCGCCCATCGTCTCCTGGGGCACCAGCCCGCAGGACGTCGTTTCGATCGGCGGCGTCGTGCCTCGCGTCGAGGACGGCGCGAGCGAGGCCAAGCGCGCCTCGATCAAGCGCGCGCTCGAATACATGGGTCTGCGCGGCGGCGAGAAGATCACCGACATCGCCATCGACCGCGCGTTCATCGGCTCCTGCACCAACGGCCGCATCGAGGATTTGCGCGCCGCGGCCAAGATCGTCGAGGGCCGCAGAGTTTCCGAGCGCGTCAATGCGATGGTCGTGCCGGGCTCGGGCCTGGTGAAGGCGCAGGCCGAGGCCGAGGGGTTAGATGCGATCTTCAAGGCGGCGGGCTTCGAATGGCGCGAGCCTGGCTGCTCGATGTGCCTGGCGATGAACCCGGACAAGCTCGCGCCGGGCGAGCGCTGCGCCTCGACGTCGAACCGCAATTTCGAGGGACGCCAGGGCTACAAGGGCCGCACCCATCTCGTCTCGCCGGCGATGGCCGCGGCGGCGGCGATCGCGGGGCGCTTCGTCGACGTCAGGGAGTGGCGGTAGCCGCGACGCCATGAAAGTCGGCGATCTCCTCATCGACGAGAGCGAGATCGTCGAAAGCTTCGTACGCTCCTCCGGCCCCGGCGGGCAGAACGTCAACAAGGTCGCGAGCGCGGTCGAACTGCGCTTCGACGCGCGCCGCTCGCCGAGTCTGCCCAACGACGTCGCCATAAAGCTGATCAAGCTCGCCGGCGCGCGCGCGACGCAGGACGGCGTCATCGTCATTTTCGCGCAACGCTTCTCCAGCCAACCGCGCAACCGCGAGGACGCGCGCGAGCGCCTCGCCGCGCTCATCGCCAAGGCGCAGCAGCGCGAAAAGCCGCGCCGTCCGACGAAGCCGACGCTGGCCTCGAAGACGCGAAGGCTCGATGAAAAGAGCCGGCGGGGCGCGGTGAAGGCGCTGCGGGGCAAGGCGGGGGCGGATTAAGAGCGCGCACGAAGGGTACGTTTGCCTTGCAACGCCGTATGCCTTGCAACGCCGTATTGCTGAATGCGCTACATTCGGCTAGCTTAAAGCGAGTTGGAGCGCCACGCCATGAGCCGACCCGCCCACCGTAAAGTCTATCCGCTCTCCATGCGTTTGCCCGAGGCCGACGTTGCGGTAATCGACCGCGCGGCGGCCTTGCGCGGGCGTTCGCGCACGGATTTCGTGCGCGAAGCCGCCGTGCGCGCGGCCGAGGCGGCGCTGCTGGAGAATGGTCCTCTGCGCATGAGCGAGAAGGGTTTCGCCGCCTTCATGGCGGCGATATCAGCGCCCGCCGAGGCGGCGCCCGAAATGGTCGCGGCATTGAAGCGCCGGGCGCCGTGGGATTCCTCGCTGGCGAAACGCTGACGAACCGCGATGCTGTCGGCGCCCGAACCGGTCGCCGCGCATCATGAAATCGACGCGTTCTTCTGCGGCAAGCCGGCGCTCGACGCTTGGCTGAAGACGAGGGCGCTCGCCAACCAACGCAACGGCTTCGCCGCCGTGATGGTCGTGCATGAAGCGAACAGGGCGGCCGGATTTTACGCGCTCGCCCCAACCGCAGTGCTTCCCGCGCCGATGCCGCGCTCGCTGCGCACCGGCCAGCCGCCCAACCCGGTGCCCTGTCTCCTGCTCGGCCAGCTCGCCACCGATCGACAATGGGCGGGGCGGGGCCTGGGAACAGCGTTGCTCGCGCACGCGCTGCGACGCAGCGTTCGCGCCGCCGAACTCGTTGGCGGGCGGGCGCTCGTCGTGAAGGCCATCGACGACGAAGCCGCCGCCTTCTGGCGCCGCCGCGGCTTCCGGCCCAGCCGCGACGATGACGAGGTGCTGTTTCGATCGATGGCCGATATCGTGGAGGCCTTGCGGGTGGCGGGGACCGGGGAGGTCGGCGGCGGGTGAGCCGGGGACCGTCACCGTTCGCAAAGACACGCCGGCTGGATGAAAAGAGCCGTCGCGGCGCGGTGAAGGCGCTGCGGGGAAAGGCGGGGGCGGACTAAACCGTGACGCCTATTGCGGCTTCCCCAGCCGCTTGATCCAGGCCCGCGCCTGCTTGCGCACATTCGCCGGCGCCGTCCCGCCGTAAGACGTGCGGCTCTTCACCGAACGCTCGACGCCGAGCACGCCGAAGACTTCCTCGGTGATGCGCGGCTCGACGCCCTGCATTGCGGCGAGCGGCAGCCTTTCCAGTGCGACGCCGCGCTCCGACGCCAGCGCGACGATGCGCCCCGTCACGTGATGCGCCTCGCGGAACGGCATCGCGAGCGTGCGCACCAGCCAGTCCGCGAGGTCCGTCGCGGTGGAATAGCCGGCGCCGGCCGCCGCCTTCATGCGCTTGGCGTCGGGCGTCATGTCCCTGACCATGCCGGTCATGGCGGAAAGGCACAGCGAAAGCGTCTCGATCGCGTCGAAGGCGCCTTCCTTGTCCTCCTGCATGTCCTTGGAATAGGCGAGCGGCAGGCCCTTCATCACCGTCAGCAGGCCGACGAGCGCGCCGGCGATGCGGCCCGTCTTGCCGCGCACCAGTTCGGCCGCGTCCGGGTTGCGCTTCTGCGGCATGATCGAGGAGCCCGTCGAGAAGGCGTCGGAGAGCCTGACGAAGCCGAACTGCGGCGTCGTCCACAACACGATCTCCTCCGCGAAGCGCGAGAGATGCGTCGCGCAGATCGCGCTCGCGCTCAAGATCTCCAGCGCGAAGTCGCGGTCGGCGACGCTGTCGAGCGAATTGGCGGTCGGCCGGTCGAAGCCGAGCGCCTCGGCCGTCATGTGCCGGTCGATCGGAAAGGACGTGCCGGCGAGCGCCGCCGCGCCGAGCGGGCATTCGTTGAGGCGTTTGCGCGCGTCGGCGAGGCGGCCGCGATCGCGCGCGAGCATTTCGACATAGGCGAGCAAATGGTGGCCGAAGGTCACGGGCTGCGCCGATTGCAGATGGGTGAAGCCGGGCATGACCATGTCAGCGCATTCGAGCGCGCGCTCGCTCAGCGCGCGTTGCAGCTCGGCCATCTGCCCATCGAGCGCGTCGATCGCGTCGCGCACCCAGAGCCGAAAATCGACCGCCACCTGATCGTTGCGCGAGCGCGCGGTGTGCAGCCGGCCCGCCGCGGCGCCGACGATGTCGGCCAGGCGCTTCTCGATATTCATGTGAATGTCCTCGAGCGCGCGCGAGAACGCGAAAGCGCCCGCCTCGATTTCGCCCTTGACTTGGTCGAGACCAGCGGCGATGGCCTCGGCGTCGGCCGGGCTGACGATGCCCTGCTTGGCGAGCATGGCGACATGCGCCCGCGAACCCGCGATGTCCTGCATCGCGAGCTTGCGGTCGAAGTCGATCGAGGCGTTGATCTCCTCCATGATCTCCGCCGGGCCGCTGGCGAAACGCCCGCCCCACATTGTGTTGCTCATGGTTGCAAGGCCCTGGATCGAACGATGAGTGAAAACGACAAGCGGAACCGCCTCGTCCGCATGGCGGTCGGCGTCGGCGCGCTAGCCGCCTTGGCGGCGGTCGCGGTGCTATACGGGAAAGCGCCGCCGCCCGGCAAGGCCGAGGCCGATTGCCCCGCGTCCTCCGCGCTGCGAGCCGCGCGCCTGGCGCCGCTCGCGCAGGGCGAAATCGCCGCGCTCGCCGTCGAGCGGACGCCGAGGCCCGCAATCCCGATCGCCTTCAACGGCCCAGACGGGCGCAAGCTGACGCTCGCCGATTTTCGCGGCCGCGCGCTCATCCTCAACCTCTGGGCGACCTGGTGCGTTCCCTGTCGCGCCGAAATGCCCGCCCTCGATCGTCTGCAGGCGAAGGCCGGGGCCAAGGATTTCGAAATTGTGGCGGTCAACGTCGACACGGCGCGGCTCGATCGGCCGGGCGCCTTTCTCGACGGGATTGGCGTCAAATCGCTGGCGCGCTACGCCGACCCGACCGCCGATTCCTTCGAGAGCCTGCGCGTCGCCGGCAAGGCGCTCGGCCTGCCCACCAGCCTGCTGATCGACAAGGACGGCTGCGAACTCGGCATCGTCGCCGGCCCCGTCAACTGGGATTCCGAGGCCGCCGCGAAAGTCGTCGACGCGTTGAAGGGGGGGTGAGCGGCGCGTGAAGAGCAGCCTGTCATTCCCGCGCAAGCGGGAATCCAGCGTTCGTCGCGGGCGGCGGCGGTGGAGAGACTGGATGCCCGCTTGCGCGGGCATGACATGAGCGGGAGGCGCCCGCCGCAAACGAAACGGGCGTCCCCTCGGACGCCCGTGGCTATCTCTAGGTCTGCGGCTGCGGCGCCAGGCCGGCGTCGGGGCCGAAGCTGCGCGGTTTGCCGGTCGCGGGCACGGCGGGGCGCGGCGGGGCCGGCGGCTCCTTGTCGGCCGAGTCGCGCACCGGGCGAACGCCCTTGAGCAGCCCGATGATTTCCTCGCCCGTCAGCGTCTCGAATTCGATCAGGCCGTTGGCGAGGGCTTCGAGATCGGCGCGGCGTTCGGTCAGGATGCGCGTGGCGGTCTCATGCGCTTCATGGACGAGACGGCGCACTTCCTCGTCGATCGTCTTAGCGGTCTCCTCGGAAATGTTCTGCTGGCGGCCCATGGAATAGCCGAGAAACACTTCCTCCTGGTTCTCGCCGTACATGACCGTGCCGAGCTTCTCGGAGAAGCCGAGCCGCGTCACCATCGCGCGCGCGATCTTGGTCACCTGCTGGATGTCTCCGGCGGCGCCCGAAGTCACCTTGTCCTTGCCGAACACCAATTCTTCGGCGACGCGCCCGCCCATCGACATCGCGAGCAACGAAATCAGCTGCTCGTAGCTCTGCGAAATCTGGTCGCGCTCGGGCAGCGACTGCACCATGCCGAGCGCGCGGCCGCGCGGAATGATCGTCGCCTTGTGGATCGGCGTGCTCGCGGGCATGCTGACGGAGACCAAGGCATGGCCGGCCTCGTGATAGGCGGTCAGCTTCTTTTCTTCCTCGGTCATCATCAGCGTGCGCCGCTCGGCGCCCATCATGATCTTGTCGCGCGCGTCCTCGAACTCGGCGCGCGTGACGACGCGCTTGCCGCGCCGCGCCGCCAGCAGCGCCGATTCGTTGACGAGGTTCATCAGGTCGGCGCCGGAAAAGCCCGGCGTGCCGCGCGCCACGGTCTTCAGGTCGACGTCGGGCGCAAGCGGAACCTTGCGCACATGCACGCGCAAAATCTTCTCCCGGCCGATGAAGTCGGGGTTCGAGATCACGATCTGCCGGTCGAAACGGCCGGGGCGCAGCAGCGCGGGATCGAGCACGTCGGGCCGGTTGGTCGCGGCGATGATGATGATGCCTTCGTTCTGTTCGAAGCCGTCCATCTCGACGAGCAATTGATTGAGCGTCTGTTCGCGCTCGTCGTTGCCGCCGCCGAGGCCCGCGCCGCGATGGCGGCCGACCGCGTCGATTTCGTCGATGAAGATGATGCAGGGCGCATTCTTCTTGGCCTGCTCGAACATGTCGCGCACGCGGCTGGCGCCGACGCCGACGAACATCTCGACGAAGTCGGAGCCCGAAATGGTGAAGAACGGCACGTTCGCTTCGCCCGCGACGGCGCGCGCGGTCAGCGTCTTGCCGGTGCCGGGCGGGCCGACGAGCAGCACGCCGCGCGGGATGCGCCCGCCGAGCTTCTGGAACTTCTGCGGATCGCGCAGGAATTCGACGATCTCCTGCAAGTCTTCCTTGGCCTCGTCGATGCCCGCCACGTCCTCGAAGGTGACGCGGCCCTGCGCCTCGTTGAGCAGCTTGGCCTTAGACTTGCCGAAGCCCATCGCCTTGCCGGCGCCGCCTTGCATCTGCCTGGACATGTAAATCCACACGCCGAGGAACAGCAGCAGCGGCAGGCCGTTGATGAGCAGGGTCAACAGCCAGGAATTGCCGTCCGACGGCGGCCGGGCGGTGATCGTCACGTCCTTCTTGTAGAGCGTGTCGACGAGCGCGGGATCGTTCGGCGCATAGGTGACGAACGCTCGCCCGTCCTTGTAATGCCCTGAGATGTCCGAGCCGGCGATCGTCACGTCGCGGACATGGCCGGCGTCCGTCTCGGTCAGCAGCTGGCTGAACGTGATGTCGCTGCTCGGCGCCTTCTGGGCTGGGCTCTGGAACAAAGTGACCAGCGCCAGGACGAGCAGGAAAATGATCACCCAGAGGGCGAAATTACGAAAATTCGGGTTCATCGCTTTCCCATCGACAGCGGCGCGGCCGGAAAGTCCCGAGCCTACCCCGACTGTCCCAAACCGTCATTTAAGCGCGCCGAGCGCAAATGCCAAGTGAACGGCATGAAACTGAACATCGAGTGAAGACGCCAATTCCGCCGTTTTTGCGGTCCTCGGCGTCAGGCCGTTTTCTCGATTTTGAGCCCCAATGCGTCGATCATGGTCTGCCGCATTTGGAATTTCTGCACTTTGCCGGTGACGGTCATCGGGAATTCCGGAACGAAACGCACGTATTTGGGCGCTTTGTAATGGGCGATGGAGGCCCGGCAGAACGCGACGACTTCCGCTTCGGTCAGGCTCGCGCCCTCGCGCAGCTTGATCCACGCGCAAAGCTCCTCGCCGTAGCGATGATCGGGAACGCCGAACACCTGGACGTCCGCGACGGCGGGGTGGCTGTAGAGAAACTCCTCGATCTCTCGGGGATAGATGTTCTCACCGCCTCGAATCACCATGTCCTTGAGCCGCCCGACGATGTTGCAATAGCCCTCGGCGTCGATCGTCGCGAGATCGCCGGTGTGCATGAAGCGCGCCTCGTCGATCGCCGCCGCCGTCGCGGCCGGATCGCCCCAGTATCCCCGCATGACGCTATAGCCGCGCGTCAGCAATTCGCCGGTGACGCCAGGCGGCACGATGCGGCCCTCGCTGTCGACGATCTTGACCTCGATGTGAGGCTGAATCCGGCCGACGGTCGATACGCGCCGATCGAGCGGATCGTCGTAAGCGCTCTGGAAGCTCACCGGGCTCGTCTCGGTCATGCCGTAGGCGATCGTCACCTCGCTCATATGCATCTGATCGACGACGCGGCGCATCACCTCGACCGGACACGGCGAGCCCGCCATGATGCCGGTGCGCAGACCTGTTAGGTCGAAGCGCGCGAATTCGGGATGGTCGAGCATCGCGATGAACATCGTGGGCACGCCGTGCAGGCCGGTGCAGCGCTCGGCCTGAACCGCTTCGAGCGTGGCGAGCGGATCGAACCCCTCGGAGGGGCTGACCATGCAAGCGCCGTGGGTCACGCAAGCCAGGTTGCCCAGCACCATGCCGAAGCAATGATAATAGGGAACCGGAATGCAGAGCTTGTCCGCCGGCGTCAGGCGCATCGCCTCGCCGATGAAAAAGCCGTTGTTGAGAATATTGTGATGCGTCAGCGTCGCGCCCTTGGGCGCGCCCGTCGTGCCCGAGGTGAACTGGATATTGATGGGATCGTCGAATTGCAGCCTCTTGCCCAGGGCGGCGAGATCGAAAAGCTGCGCCCGCGACGCCGGCCCGGCGATGTCGTCGAAATTCAGCATGCCGGCGGTCTTCTCGCGGCCGAGCCGGATGACGGTCTTAAGATGCGGCAGTCCCGCCGCCGACAAGGCGCCGGGCGCGGCGGCGTCGATCTCGGGCGCCAAGGCGCGCAGGCTCGCGAAATAATCGTTGCCCTTGAAGCCGGGGCTGACGATGAGCGCTTTGCAGCCGACCTTGTTGAGGGCGTATTCGGCCTCGTGACTGCGATAGGCCGGATTGATGTTGACGAGGATCAGGCCGGCCTTCGCCGTGGCGAATTGCGTGAGGACCCACTCGCTGTTGTTGGGCGACCAGATGCCGATGCGCTCGCCGGGCTCGAGGCCGAGCGCGAGCAGTCCGGCCGCGAGATCGTCGGCGCGTCGGTCGAGTTCGTCATAGGTCCAGCGCACGTCCTGATGACGCGCGACCAGCGCCGGGCGATCCCCCCATTCCGCGGTTATGCGGTCGAGCATGGCGCCGATGGTTTCCCCGATGAGCGGCGCGCCGCTCGCGCCGTGAACATAGCTTTGGGTCAAAGCGGGCATTGTGGAATTCTTCCTCCCCTGAGGCGACGACTTCACCATATTCGCGCGCAAATCGCCAGACGCGACGGCGCCGAGCTCTCCGCTCACAACTCCCGTAGAAACGCCGCCGGTTTCCGCCCGAGAATGCGCCAGGCGCCGATCATGCCCAGCGCCACCGTCAGCGCCAGCCCCGCGCCCGCCGCGGCGAGCGCCGGCGCCGGAGCGAAGACGAAATCGAAGCCCATGACCTCGACGACGACGATGTAAGCCGCGAGCGTTCCCGCCGCGACGCCGAACGCCGCCGTCGCCGCGCCGAGCAGCGCATATTCGATTAGAAACGTCGCGACGAGCCGCCCGCGCGTCGCCCCCAATATCTTCAGGATCACGGCGTCGACGATGCGGGCGCGGCGATTGGCGGCGAGCGCGCCGGCCAGCACCAGAACCGAGGACGCCAGCGCGATTCCCGAAGCCGAGCGGATCGCCAGCGCCAGTTTGGCGGTCAGCGCCTCGATCGTCTCCAACGCGTCGCGCACCCGGACCGCCGCGACGGAGGGAAAATCGCGTGCGACGGCTTTCATTATCGCGCTTTCGTCCGCCGCGCCCGCCTCGCTCGGCAGCGCCGCGGTGACGAGAACCGTGTACGGCGCCCCTTGGAACGTGTGGGGGGAAAAGACGAAGACGAAATTGATCGCGAAACTTCGCCAGTTAACCTTACGAAAGTTGTAAATTGTCGCCGTGACATCGCGGCCGAGAACGTTGAGCGTGATCGAATCGCCGATTTTCAGGCCGAGTCCTTCGGCGACGCCCGCCTCGAGCGAAACGAGCGGCGGTCCCTGATAGCCGGCGTCCCACCATTTGCCCGCGACGATTTGCGAACCCTCGGGCGGCGCGTCGGCGAAAGTGACGCCGCGATCGCCTTCAAGAACCCAGGCGACGTTCTCCTTGGCCTTGAAGCCCTGCGCCGGGATGTCGCCGATTCTGACGATCCGGCCGCGCATCATCGGCGCCTCGACAATCTTGGCTCGCGGCGCCTCGACGCTGAGAAAGCGGCGGAACGCGGCGATTTCGGCGTTGCGCACGTCGAGGAAATAGAAGCTCGGCGTTTCGCCGGGCGCGGCGCGCCGCAATTGGCCGCGAAGATTGGAATCGACCAGGGTCAGCGCGACGAGAACCGCCAGGCCGAGCCCGAGCGAGAGAACGACCGAAGGGGTCAGCGCGCCGGGCCGGTGAAGATTGGCGATCGCCATGCGCCAGACGACGGACCGGACGCGCGGCGCCCGGCGCGCCAACGCCATCGCGCCGAGCGCGACGAGGCGCAGCGCTGACAAGGCGAGCGTCGTCGCGACGACGACGACGATCGCCACCGTGCGCTGCGGGCTGGCGAGGACCGCCGCGCCGGCCAGCGTCGCGCCGCCGAGCGCGGCGGCGGCGACATAGCGAAGGCGCGGCCGCGCCGGATGCGTCTCGACGAGGTTGCGAAACAGCTGCGACACCGGAATGTCGTGGGCGCGCCCCAGCGGCGCGACGGCGAAGACAAACGCCGTCAGCACGCCGTAAAGCGCGCCGAGCGCGAGTTCGCCGGGGTAGATCGCCGGCGCAAGCGGCAACGGCAGCACGGCGGCGAACAGCGCCGCGACGGCGAAAGGCGCCGCCGCGCCGATCGCCAGCGCGGCGCCGACGCCGATCAGCGCCGCGGCGAGAAATTCGATTAGCGCCAGGGCGACGACGGCGCCGCCGCTCGCCCCGAGCGCCTTGAGGATCGCCAGGCTCGCGCGCTTGCGCTCGACGAAGCCCTGCGCCGCGTTGGCGACGCCGACGCCGCCGACGACGAGCGAGATCAAGCCGACGAGCGCGAGGAATTCGCCGAAGCGGTCGAGGTCGCGCGAAAAGTCCGGGGAGACGTTCGATCGGGTTCGCGCTTCCCAACCCGCCTCGGGGAACGCCGCCTTCGCTTCGTCGAGAAAGGCCTTGACGGCGGCCTCGTCGGGCGGCGCGCCGCCGGCGCCGAGGAGCACGCGCGTCGTCCAACGCACGAGGGAGCCCGGCTGGATGAGGCCGCTCGCGCGCAGCGCGTCCTGCGAAATGAGCGCGCGCGGGCCGAGGCCGATGCCCGTAGCGAGCCGGTCCGGTTCGGAAATCAGTTTGGCGCGAATCTCGATGCGCGCCGCACCGAGGTCGAATGTGTCGCCGATCTTGAGACCCAGCCGGTCGAGCAGCGCCTCCTCGACCGCGGCGCCATAGCGGTCCTCGCGCCGCGCAAGCGCCGCCCCCGGCGCCATCGCGGGCTCGAAAACCGCCTGACCGAGCCGCGGCCAGGATTCATCGACCGCCTTGACCTCGACGAGACCCGCCTCGCCCGCGCCGTTGCGCGCCATCGCGCGCATCGTGGCGATAGTCGAGAGTTCGCCGCGACGCAGCAGGAACGCGCGCTCCTCGGGAGCGAGTTCGCGGTGGATCAGCGAGAACGAGGCGTCGCCGCCCAGAATCGTGCGGCCATCGCGCGCCAGCCCGTCGTTGAGCGCGCGCGCAAGCGAATTGACCGCGACGATCGCCGCGACGCCGAGCGCGATGCAGATCAGGAAAATGCGCAAGCCGGCGAGCCCGCCGCGCAAGTCGCGCAACGCGAAGCGCGCCAGGACGAGGCGCGCGAAACGCCGCGGCGGCGGAGAAAGCGGTTCGCTCATGCGCCCGCCGGCGCGAGCGCCTCGAGGACGCCCGAACGCATGCGCAGCGTTCGATCGCAGCGCGCGGCGAGGGCGGGATCATGGGTGACGAGCATCAGGGTCGCGCCCCGCCGCGAGGGAACGTCGAACAGGAGATCGATGATCGCCCGCCCGGTCGCTTCGTCGAGATTGCCCGTGGGTTCGTCGGCGATCAGCAGGGACGGCCGCGGCGCCAGCGCCCGCGCCAGCGCGACGCGCTGCTGCTCGCCGCCCGAAAGCTGAGCGGGATAATGGCTTTGCCGCTCGGCGAGCCCGACGAGCGCCAGTTCCGCCGCCGCCCGCGCGAAGGCGTCGCGCGCGCCAGCGAGCTCCAGCGGCGCGGCGACGTTTTCGAGCGCGGTCATCGTCGGGATCAGATGGAAGGACTGGAAGACGATGCCGATCCGCGCGCCGCGAAATCGCGCCAGCGCGTCCTCGCCCATGGACTGAATGGCGACGCCGTCGATGACGATGGAGCCGCTGTCCGGCCTCTCCAGGCCCGCCATGGTCATCAGCAGCGTCGATTTGCCGGAGCCGGAGGCGCCGACGAGGCCGACCGCCTCGCCCTTGTCGATTGTCAGATTGATCCCGCGCAATATATGCACCCTGGCCGCGCCTTGGCCGAGGCTCAAGTCGACGTCGCGCAATTCGATCGCAGGAGCCGCCATCGTGAAGAGATTCCTTCGGCTGGAGAACGCCTCATATGGGCATTTTCGCATCCGCGTCCAGGTTTTCGCCGTGGCGCGAGCGGCAGTTCTCTTGGCGGCGCTCGGCCTTGGCGCCGCGCCGGCCGAGGCGCGGCTGCTCCACGTTATCGCCCTCGGCGACAGCCTGACCGCCGGCTACGGGCTGGCGCCGGGCGAGGCGTTTCCCGACGCCCTCGCGCGCGCCCTGAAGGCCCGCGGCTGGGACGTCGAGGTCGCCAACGCCGGCGTCTCCGGCGACACCGCCGCCGATGGGCTCGCGCGTTACGATTGGAGCGTGCCGGAGGGGACGGACGCGCTGATCGTCGAACTCGGCGCCAACGACATGCTGCGCGGCCTTGACCCGGCCGCCGCCGAGGCGGCGCTTGCGCAAATCCTCGAGAAGGCGCGCGCGGCCCATGTCGCGACCCTGCTGATGGGAATGCGCGCGGCGCCCAATCTGGGCGCCGACTATCAACGGCGCTTCGATGCAATCTATCCCGATCTCGCCAGGCGCTTCGGCGTCGCGCTCTATCCCTTCTTCCTCGACGGGGTGGCGGGCGATCCCAAGCTCAACCAGAAAGACGGTTTGCACCCGACGCGCGAAGGGGTCGCACGAATCGTCGCCGCGATTCTGCCGGCGGTCGAAGGCGTCCTGGCCGAGGTCAAGCCATAGAGCGTCCGGGAAAAGCGGCGCCGGCTCCGCGGCGCCGACGCGCCCGAGCAAAAATCTTGCGCAAGCCCCGATTTTACGTGTGGAGCGCCCGCCCGCGGCGCTCTTGCGCGCTTGCGCGACTTTGCTCTAGCAACGCCGAGCAGGGGCGGCCGCGGTCGGCGCGCCCGCGCTCAGGAAAGGTTTGCCGCCCATGCCCGTCGCGCGCCACATCTTGACGTTGTCTTGCGCCAACCGGCCGGGAATCGTCGCCAAGATTTCCACGGCCTTGTTCGAGGGCGGGTTCAACATCCTCGAGGCCCAGCAGTTCGACGACACCGAAACCGGCGTTTTCTTCATGCGCGTGGCGTTCAACGGCGCCGATGAAAAGGCCGACGTCGCTGCGCTGCGCGCCGCGTTCGTCGAAATCGCCGCCGCGCTGAAGATGACGTGGTCGATGCGCGCCGAGAACGAAAAGAAGCGCGTGGCGCTGCTGGTGTCGCGCTTCGACCATTGTCTCGTCGATCTCCTCTATCGCTGGCGCAGCGGCGAACTGGCGATGGACATCGTCGCGATCATCGCCAATTATCCCCGCGACACGTACGACCATATCGATTTCGACGAGATCCCGTTTCACTATCTGCCGGTCACCAAGCCCACGAAGATGGAGCAGGAGGCGCAGGTCTGGGAGGTCGTGCGCGATTCGAAGGCCGACGTCGTCGTCCTCGCGCGCTACATGCAGATTCTCTCCGACGGGCTCGCCGCCAAGCTGCAGGGGCGCTGCATCAACATCCACCATTCGTTCCTGCCCGGCTTCAAGGGCGCCAAGCCCTATCATCAGGCGCATGCGCGCGGCGTGAAGCTGATCGGCGCCACCGCGCATTTCGTCACTTCCGACCTAGACGAAGGCCCGATCATCGAGCAGGACGTCGAGCGCATCAGCCATCGCGACACGCCCGAGGATCTCGTGCGCAAGGGCCGCGACATCGAACGCCGCGTGCTCGCGCGCGCGCTCGCCTACCACCTCGAGGATCGCGTGCTGCTCAACCGTGGCAAGACGGTGGTGTTTTCGGGCTGAGCGGCGAGCGCGCCATCAGCCCTAGACGATCCCGTCAGATCACTTCTTTGCGCGCTTGGCCGCGGGTTGCTTCGCAACGCGGCCGGCCTTTTTGGCGGCCGTCTTCTTCGCCGCCGTCTTCTTCACCGCGCGCCTTCTCGCCGCAGGCTTGGCGACGGCCTTGGGCTCGGGCAGCTTCTTCGCCCTCGCATGTTTGACATGGATGCGCTCGATGCTGCGCGTGGGAGCATGCTCCTGGGCCCAAGCGAGCGCGGTCTCGAAGGGAACCGGCTCCATGTAGAGCAACTGATGATTGAGCAGGCCGGTGTTTTCGTCTTGCCAGAAATAAGTCACCGAGCTCTCGGGTTCATCGTCGGCGTAGGACGTGTAGACGACGAGGCACGGCGGAGACGGGATGAAGACGTCGAGATCCCCAATTCCGACGCTCGTCCATGAAAGCAGCGTCGCCATAAGAAATACCTCCGTTCTTGCGCGACGGGACGCCGTCCTATGGGGCGCCGCCCGCGTGCATTCATATGGGATTGAGGCGCGCTCTCCTTGGTTGCGTTGAGTCAATAATGTCGAAAAATACCGCGCGGCGGCTGGGCTTTGGCCGATCGTCTCGGCGAGGAATTGGAGCGCTGCGTGAGTGCGCCGGAGCGGCGCGACGCGCGAAGACGCCTCAAGGCAAGCGCCGCCACAACCTCGCCGCCCAGGCGAACAGGCTGTTCTTGGCTCGCACCGCGGGCGGGGCGTCGAGGACGGCCGGCGCGCCGGCGCTGGCTTGGCAATTCTCGGAGAGGCGCGAAACGACGATTTCGCCGTCGGTGAAATAGGGATCGCCGCCGCCGTTGCGCGCGAACAGCGTCGGCCCGACGCCGCTCACCAGATAGGACGCCTCGACGAGGCCGGCGCCGGCGAGGTCGACGGACAGGAGATCGCGCTCGGCGTCGATGTCGGGGGCGATGTGATGCGTCACCTGGCCGGTGTAATGGCTGACGCCGACGCTGCGGTCGAAAGTCGCCGCGCCGAGCCAGACCGGCAGCGCGGCGTCGCCGGCGCCGAGAACCTGCCAGAAGCGCACGTGGTGGCGCGTGCTCGGGCTCGTCCCGGAGGGCTTTTGAAACGCCAGGTCTTGCCGGCGCCCTTCGTAGAAGAGGTCGCTGACCGGCGCCGTCGGATAAGCGCGGCGCAGCAGCACGCTGCGGCTGATCCGCGCGCTCGAACGCCACGTCACGGGATCGGCGGGGCGCCAGCCCGCCGCGCGCATCGCGCAGACGACCTCCTCGCGCCGGCCCTCCAGGCCGACGTTGAGCGCGTCGCCGGGAATTCCGAGCGAGGTCGCCGTCGTCATCGCTTTGTCGGCCAAACCCCTTTGATGCTCGTAATGGCGCCACAGCTCCGGCGCGAGCCCGTAGGCGATCGAGCCATAGACGCCCGCGACCAGGACGATCGCGACGAAAACCCGCCGCGCCGCCGCGAGAACGAAAGGGTTCGGTGACATAGGCCGTGATTTTGCGGGCGCGTTCGCCTAAAAGCAATCGCTTCGGCTAACCGCGATCCCGAGGGGCGACGAGACCCCGTCTTTGAGAACCGACCGGCCCGCCATGTCCTTTTTGCGGCTTTACGCCCGCGTTCTCGCTCAGTTGCGGCCGGTCAAGGGTCTGGCCGGGGCGCTCGTCGTCGCCAATCTCGCGCTGGCTTCGGCGCAATTCGCGGAGCCGCTCCTCTACGGCAAGGTGATCGATCGTCTCGCGGGCGCGCAAGCGGCCGGCGCCGCGCCGCTTTGGGCCGACCTCGCGCCCTGGCTCGCCGCCTGGGCCGGCTTCGGCCTGTTCTCGATCGTCGCGGGCATCGGGGTCGCGCTGCATGCCGATCGGCTCGCCCATCGCCAGCGCGTCGGCGTTATGGCGACCTATTTCGAGCACGTGCTGCATTTGCCCATGAGCTTTCACGCGAGCGCCCATTCCGGGCGCCTGCTGAAGGTGATGATCGAAGGCTCCAACGGCATGTTCGGAGTCTGGCTGTCGTTCTTTCGCGAACATTGCGCCAGCCTCGTCGCGCTCGTCGTGCTGCTGCCGCTGACCCTGCTCAAGAACTGGCGCCTCGGCGCGATCCTCATCGCGCTCGTCGTCCTCTTCGGCTCCGTAATGAATCTCGTCATCCGGCGCACCGAAACAATGCAGGTCGCGGCCGACGAAGTGAACGCGGATCTCGCCGAGCGCGTCTCCGACGTGCTCGGCAACATGCCGGTGGTTCAGAGCTTCGCGCGCATCGAGGAGGAGGCGCGGGCGCTGCGCACGCTGACCGATCGTCTGCTGAACGCGCAATTCCCGGTTCTGACCTGGTGGGCGCTGGCGAGCGTCGCGACGCGCGCGAGCGCGACGTTGGCGCTGCTGGCGATTTTTCTCACCGGCGTCTGGCTCGACATGCGCGGCCTCGCCACGATCGGCGAGATCGCGACCTTCATGGGCTTGGCGACGATGCTGATCGTCCGGCTCGAACAGATCGTCGGCTTCGTCAATTTTCTATTCGGCCAGGCGCCCAAGCTCGCCCAGTTTTTCCAAGTGCTCGACACCGCTTCGAGCGTGGTCGATCGCGCGAACGCTCTCGCCGTCGGGCGCCTCGGCGGCCATGTGCGCTTCGAATCGGTGTCGTTTTCCTACGGCGGCGGGCGCGACGCGGTCGCCGACATTTCCTTCGACGCGCCGGCCGGCCGCACGATCGCGCTGGTCGGCGCGACCGGCTCGGGAAAGTCGACGACGCTCGCCCTGCTGCACCGGGTCTACGATCCCTCGCGCGGGCGCGTCACGATCGACGGCCGCGACATCCGCGAAATGACGCTTCGCTCGCTGCGCGACAATATCGGCGTGGTGTTCCAGGAGCCGTTCATCTTCGCGCGCTCCATCGAGGAAAACCTTCGCATCGGCAAGCCCGACGCGACGCCTGCCGAAATCGCGCTGGCGCTCGATCGCGCCCAGGCGAGCGAATTCGTGCGCGACCAGCCGCGCGGCCTGGCGACGATCGTCGGCGAGCGGGGCCGCAATCTCTCTGGGGGCGAACGCCAGCGCCTGGCCATCGCGCGGGCGCTGCTCAAGGACCCGCCGATCATGATCCTCGACGAGGCGACCAGCGCGCTCGACGCGGGAACGGAGCGGCAATTGCAGGCCGCGCTGAACAATGCGATGCGCGGGCGAACGACCTTCGTCATCGCCCACCGGCTTGCCACCATTCGCAAGGCCGACCGCATCCTGGTGTTCGACAGGGGCGAAATCGTCGAAGCCGGGACCTTCGAGGCGCTCATCGCCCAGGGCGGCGTCTTCGCGGCCCTGGCGAGGGCGCAGTTCATGGATCGCGAGCGCGAGCCCGCGGCGCCGTAACAAACGGAGCGCGCGGGGCGAACGGCGGGCGAGCGTTCCCTAATCGCGGATCGCTTGTTAGAGTGCCGCCTGGAGAAAAGCCGATGAAAGAGAATGCTTTCGCTGTGACGCACACCGAAGCGGAGTGGCGCGCGCTGCTGACGCCCGAGCAATATTCCGTTATGCGCGAGCACGGCACCGAGCGGGCCGGAAGCTGCGCGCTCAACCATGAGAAGCGCGCCGGCGTCTTTTCCTGTGCGGGCTGCGGCCAGCCTCTGTTCGAATCGGCGACCAAGTTCGACAGCGGCACGGGATGGCCGAGCTTCAACGACCCCGTGCCCGGATCAGTCGAGACGACGGTCGATCGCAGCTGGGGCATGACGCGCACCGAAGTGCATTGCGCGCGCTGCGGCTCGCATCTCGGCCATGTCTTTCCCGACGGTCCGCCGCCGACGCATCTGCGCTACTGCATCAACGGCGTGGCGACGAATTTCACGCCGGCTTGATGCCGAGCTTCATCGCAAAATCGAGGCCAGCACCCATGAACGCGCCGACCTTCCCCGACGCTTTGCGCGCCCCGCAGCGTCCCGAGGGCCATCCGCCGGTCCGCAGCGGGCGCGTCGGCGCGCTGCTCGTCAATCTCGGCACGCCCGAGGCGACCGACTATTGGTCGATGCGTCGCTACCTCAAGGAATTTCTGTCCGACCGGCGCGTCATCGAGACGCCGCGCTGGCTCTGGTGGCCGATCCTCAACCTCATCATCCTGACGAAACGGCCGGGTCCCAGGGGGCGCGACTACGCTTCGATCTGGAATCGCGAGCGCAACGAGGGGCCGTTGAAGACCATCACCCGCGCCCAGGCCGAAAAGCTCGCGCAGGCGCTGACGCCGGGGCCGGGGGAAGGCCGCCTCGAGGTCGACTGGGCGATGCGCTACGGCAAGCCGTCGATCGCCGAACGCCTCGCCGCCCTGCAGGCGAAGGGCTGCGACCGCATTCTGCTCGTGCCGCTCTATCCCCAATATTGCGCGGCGACGACGGCGACGGTTTGCGACAAGGCGTTCGAGGCGCTGCAAGCGATGCGCTGGCAGCCGACCTTGCGCGTCGCGGCGCCCTATTACGACGATCCCGTCTATATCGAGGCGCTCGCGCGCTCGACGCGCGCTTCGCTCGCCGAGCTCGATTTCGAGCCGGAAATCCTTCTCGCCTCGTTCCACGGCATCCCCCGCGAATATTTCGACAAGGGCGATCCCTATTACTGCCATTGCGTGAGGACGACGCGGCTCCTGCGCGAAGCGCTGGGACTGTCGCCGGAACGCTTGCGCATGACCTTCCAGTCGCGCTTCGGGCGCGCCGAATGGTTGCAGCCGTACACTGCCGAGACCGTGAAGGCGCTCGCCGGCGAGGGCGTCAAGCGCCTCGCCGTCCTCACGCCCGGCTTTTCCGCCGACTGCCTGGAGACGCTGGAGGAGATCGGCGTCGAGAACGCGGGCTATTTCAAAGCCGCCGGCGGCGAGAAATTCGCCGCGCTGCCCTGCCTCAACGACGGCGAGGACGGCATGCGCGTCCTCGAGGCTTTGGCGCGGCGCGAGCTGGCGGGGTGGGTGTGAGGGGAGCGTGGATGGCGATGGCGCCGCCGCGGCGCGCTATGTCAGCGCGGAAGGAAACGGCATGACCATCGGGATGACGTTGCACGTTCTGGCGGCCGTCATATGGGTTGGCGGCATGTTCTTCGCACACATGGTTCTGCGGCCGAGCGCCGGCCCGCTCGAACCGGCTGTCCGGTTGTCGCTTTGGAGCCGCGTCTTCCCGCGTTTCTTTTTCTGGGTCTGGCTCAGCGTCGCCAGCCTTCTCGTCAGCGGCTTCGCCATGGTGTTGCTCGGCTTGGGCGGGTTTGCGGCGGTCGGAGGCTCGATCCATGCGATGACGGCGCTGGGCGTCGTCATGTCGGCGATCTTCGCCTATATTTATTTCGCGCCGTGGCCGCGCTTTCGCCGCGCGGTCTCGGCCGCCGACTGGCCGATCGCGGAGACGAACCTCAGGACGATCCGGCTTTTGGTCACCACCAACCTTGCCCTCGGCCTAGTGACTTCGGCGATCGGCGCGAGCGGACCCTACTTCGGATAGAAGCCGCGGTTCACGTTCGCGCGGCCTCGCCGTCGCGCCAAGGATTGAAGACGGCAACGCGCGCCTTCTCGAAGTCGCTAGCGTCGCGCGTGACAACCGTCAGCCCGTAATGCTGGGCCGTCGCCGCAATGATGAGGTCGGGTTGCGAATAGGTGTGACGCGCCTTGCGCCCGGCATCGACGAGCAGACGCCATTTGAACATCACGTCCTCGCTCACAGGAAGCGTTCTCTGCGCGAACATCGGGCGCAAAGTCTGCGCGAGCCAGTCGTTGAGCTCGACGCGGCGCGCCGCGTCGGCGATGCGTTCGACGCCGAAGCGAATCTCGGCGAAGGTCACGACGCTGACGAAAAGCGAATCGAGAGGTTGCGCGGCGACGAACGCCACGACGTTCGGCTCCGGCCGCACGCGGCGCAGCTCGCTGAGGACGTTCGTATCGAGCAGCCAATTCTTCACAATTCGACGTCGCGCACGGGCGAGCGCTCGCGGCTCGGCTCGATGTCGATTTCGCGATAGGGGGAGGCCTGCATCGCCGCGACCAGCGCCGCGCCAGTGCGCTCGCCCGCGAGGCGGCGAAATTCGTCTGCCGCGACGACGACCACTTCGTCGCGGCCATGCACGGTCACATGCTGCGGGCCTTCGCTATGCGCCCGACGCACAAGTTCGCTGAAACGCGCCTTGGCGTCCTGGAGAAGCCAGCGTCCGGGCGGGCGCGGGGGTTTGGGCGGCGTCGCAATTCTAGTCACGCTGACCAGATACCACGAACGGGTCGAAATTCTCAAGCGCCGCCGCTCGGCCAGGGCGCATTTCGCCCGCCTCTACCCATCCGGCTCCGCGCCGCTTATATGTCTGGCCGCACCCCGTCCCCATCCGTCCGGAGCCCAAGCGCTTGACCGCCATGACCGACGCCGCCCCCGAAAAAATCCCCGTCACCGTGCTCACCGGCTATCTCGGCGCGGGAAAGACGACGTTGCTCAACCGCATCCTGAGCGAGCCGCACGGGCGCAAATACGCCGTGATCGTCAATGAATTTGGCGAGATCGGCATCGACAACGAGCTCGTCGTCGGCGCCGACGAGGAAGTGTTCGAGATGAACAACGGCTGCATCTGCTGCACCGTGCGCGGCGATCTCATCCGCATCATCGAGGGGCTGATGAAGCGCAAGGGCAAGTTCGACGCGATCATCGTCGAGACGACGGGCCTCGCCGACCCGGCGCCGGTCGCGCAGACCTTCTTCGTCGACGAGGACGTGCGCGCGTCCGCGCGGCTCGACGCGGTAGTGACGATTGCCGACGCCAAGTGGCTCGCCGCGCGGCTGCGCGACGCGCCCGAGGCCAAGAACCAGATCGCCTTCGCCGACGTGATCGTCCTCAACAAGACGGATCTCGTCACCCCGGCGGAGCTGCGCGAGGTCGAGGCGCGCATCCGCGCGATCAACCCCTATGCGACGCTTCACCGCGCGCAAAAATGCGACGTCGCGATCGCCGACGTGCTGGAGCGGCGCGCCTTCGATCTCGACCGCATCCTCGACATCGAGCCGGAGTTCCTCACCCAGAACGATCACGACCATCACGACCACGGCCACCACGGCGATCATCATCACGGCCACGGCCTGAAGCACTACCACGACGAAGACATGCAATCGATCGCGGCGCGGTTGGAGGGCGATGTCGACCCGGCCAAGTTCATGCCGTGGATCAATCAGCTCACCCAGGCGCGCGGGCCGAACATCCTGCGCTGCAAGGGCATCGTGGCGTTCAAGGACGACCCGAAACGCTTCGTCTTCCAGGGCGTCCACATG
The DNA here is from genome assembly GCA_963842835.1 of uncultured Alphaproteobacteria bacterium. Taxonomy (GTDB): domain Bacteria; phylum Pseudomonadota; class Alphaproteobacteria; order Rhizobiales; family Beijerinckiaceae; genus Roseiarcus. The sequence continues at coordinate 1,080,792 of CAWJIB010000009.1, forward strand.
ATGCTCGACGGCGAGCCCCAGCGCGATTGGAAGCCGGACGAGAAGCGCGAGTCGAAGGTCGTGTTCATCGGCCGCGACCTCGACGAGGACGAAATCCGCGAGGGCTTCCTCGCCTGCGCAGCCTGATCGCCGCGGCGCTGGGGGGTTCCGCGATGGCAGAGCCGACGTCTTCGCTGACCGCGCACGTGCGGCCGCTGCCGGCGGGCGCGCATGTCGTGGGCGCGGCGTTTCTTCAGGGCGAGCCGGCTCTGGCGCTTGCCGACGGCGTCGTTGTGATCGGCGAACCCGGCGCGCAAAAACGAATCGCCGCACATCCCGAGGGCGCGATCCTGCTGGCCCGCAGCGACGGCAAGAGGCTCATCACCGGCGGCGACGACGGCCGCGTCGCGACAGTCGACGCCGACGGGTCGCTTCGGATGATCGCGGACGAGAAGGGCCGCTGGATCGACGCGCTGGCGATGCGCGGCGGCGCCGTCGCCTGGGCCGCGGGCCGGCGGGCGACCGCACGCGACGAGGCAGGCGCGGTCAAGTCCTTCGAGGCGTCGACCACCGTGCGCGGGCTTTGCTTCCTGTCCAAGGGCTACCGCCTCGCGCTCGCCCATTACAATGGCGTCTCGCTGTGGTTCCCTAACGCCGCCGCCGAGCCCACTCTCCTGGAATGGAAGGGCTCGCATCTCGACGCCACCGCCTCGCCGGACGGGCGCTTTCTCGTCACCTCGATGCAGGAGAACGCGTTGCACGGCTGGCGCCTCGCCGATTCGCGCAACATGCGCATGACCGGCTATCCCGGCAAGACGCGCTCGCTTTCCTGGTCGCACGACGGCCATTGGCTCGCCACCTCCGGCGCTGACGCCTGCATCGTCTGGCCGTTCAAGGACAAGGACGGCCCGATGGGCAAGGCGCCGCGCGAATGCGGCGTCCGGGCGGCGCGGGTGACGCAGGTCGCCTTCCATCCGCGCGCGCTCGTCGTCGCCATCGGCTATTCCGACGGCCTCGTGCTGCTCTGCCGCCTCGGCGACGCCGCTGAAATCCTGGTGCGCGCGCCGGGCGAGGGCGCGATCAGCGCGCTTTGCTGGGACGCCAGCGGCGCGCGGCTGGCGTTCGGCCTCGAAACCGGCGCCGCCGGCCTGCTGACTTTACCCGCGTGAGATCGCTTTTGAGAAGAAAGGCACCGCCATGAACCTCGACGCCACACCATTGTTTCAGCCGTTCCGGCTCGGCGATCTCGATCTGCCCAATCGCATCGTCATGGCGCCGTTGACGCGCAACCGGGCGACGCACGGGACCGACGCCGCCAGCGACCTCGCAGCGGTCTATTACCGTCAGCGCGCCGGCGCCGGGCTGATCGTTTCGGAGGGCTCGCAGGTCAGCCAGCAGGGGCAGGGCTACATGTGGACGCCGGGCCTCTACAGCGAGGCCCAGGTCGAGGGCTGGCGCAAGGCGACAAGCGCGGTGCATGAGGCGGGCGGCCGCATTTTCGCGCAGTTGTGGCACGTCGGCCGCGTCTCCCATTCGTCCCTGCAGCCCAACGGCGGCGCGCCGGTGGCGCCCTCGGCGATCCGCGCCAAGACCAAGACGTTCGTCGGGACGGGCTTCGCCGACGTCTCCGAGCCGCGTGCGCTCGATGCGGCCGGCATCGCGGCGATCGTCGAGGACTTCGCCCACGCCGCGCGCAACGCCCAGCGCGCCGGCTTCGATGGTGTCGAGCTTCACGGCGCCAACGGCTACCTGATCGACCAGTTCCTGCGCGACGGCTCCAACAAGCGCACGGATTCCTACGGCGGCCCGATCGAGAACCGCGTGCGCTTCGCCCTCGAGGCGGTCGACGCGGTGCTTAAGGTCTGGCCCGCTTCGCGCGTCGGCATCCGCATCGCGCCGGTGAGCCCGGCCAACGATATCGCCGATTCCAATGCGACGGCTCTGTTCGGCTATCTCGTCGCGCGTTTGAGCGAGCGGCGCCTCGCCTACATTCACGTCATCGAGGGCGCGACGCAGGGCGACCGCAACATCGCGCCCTTCGACTATGCCGCGCTGCGCCGCTCCTTCGGCGGCGCCTATGTCGCCAACAACGGCTATACGCGCGAACTCGCGATCGAAACCCTGGCCGAGGGGCGCGCCGACCTCATCGCGTTCGGCAGGTCCTTCATTTCCAATCCCGATCTCGTCGAACGCCTACGCCTCGGGGCGGCTCTGGCGCCGCTCGACCGCGCGACGCTCTATGGCGGCGGCGCGCATGGCTACACCGATTATCCCGCGCTCGCGGACGCTTGAGGCAAGCGTGAGTCAGGCCGGCGGAAACGGCGCCGGCCCATTGGTCGCGAGGGCGTCGTCGTCGACGGACATCACGTTGCCGCGCCAGACGAAGTGCTTGCCCTTCCAGCCCTCGATCCACAGCCACGGCAACATCAGATCGCGCGCGATCCAGGCAAGCGCCGACGACCACTTGAGGGGCCAGCCCGCGGCGCGCGCCAGCCCCGCTTCGGCGCCGTACCAGACGAGGGCGGCGAGAACGAGCGCGAGCGGCGCGGTCAGTCCGAATTCCGGCGCCGCGATCGCCGCCGCGATCAGGGGGAACAGACTGGTCGTCAGCAGCTCCGGCGCGAAATACAGCGCGAAAGTAGCGCGTCGCAGGCGCGCCCAACGAACCTGCCGCGCCCACACGTCGCGCAGGGCGCGAGCGCCGAGCGGCTGCTGGAAGGGATGGCTCACCAGATGGGCGCGCAGGCCGGCGCGATGGACGAGCTTGGTCGCCGCCGCGTCCTCGGCGATTTCGGCGCCGAGCGCTTCGATTCCGCCACCCGCCTCGAGCACGTCGCGCCGCCACAGCATGGTCTTGCCCTGAGCGAATCCGTAGCCGAGCGTCTCGGCGGCGTATTGCCAGCGCGCCTGGTAGGTGTTGAGAAACGCACATTCGATTTCGGCGGCGAAAGATCCGGGCCGGGCCCCGATCGGGGGCGCGCAGACGATGCCGGTGTCGGCGCGCCAACGCGCCATCAGGCGCTGGATGTAATCGCGCGGCATGAGCACGTTGGAATCGGCAATGACCACCCAGGGGCGCGACGCCGCCTTCCAGCCTTTGACGACATTGTTGAGCTTGGGATTGCCGCTGACGCGTTCGTCGCCGATCAGCAGTCGCGCCGGGATGTTCGGGTTGGCGGCGATCGTGCGGCGCACGAGCGGCGCGATCGGGTCGGCCGGGTCGGCCAGGCAGAACAGGATTTCGTAGTCGGGATAATCGAGCGCGAATATCGAGGCGAGCGTTTCCTTGGAAAAGGCTTCGACGCCGCAGAGCGGCTGCACCAGGCTCACCGGCGGCGCCTCGGCGGGCGCGGGACGCCCCGAGGCGTCCCGCCGGCATCGGAAAGCCGCGAGCCCGGCGCTGAAAGTCTGGAGCGCAAGACCGGCGACGGCGACGCCGGCGGCCATAGCGGAAATTGTCATGTCGCTCCCTGGGCGTCTCGGCCCGAATCGAAGAAAAGCGCATATTGCAGCGCCCGCGCGACGCTTCTATGAAGGCGCATGTCCGCCTCTCCGACCGTCCGCTTCGCGCCCTCTCCGACTGGGCGCATCCACATCGGCAATGCGCGCACCGCCTTGCTCAACTGGCTCTTCGCCCTGCGCGAGGGCGGTCGCTTCATTCTACGTTTCGACGACACCGATGTCGAGCGCTCGCGCGTCGAATATGCGCACGCGATCGAGACCGATCTGGCCTGGCTCGGCGTCGTTCCCGATTTCAAATGCCGCCAATCCCAGCGTATGGCGCTTTACGACGCGGCGGCACAGACGTTGCGCGAGATGGGGCGCCTCTATCCCGCCTACGAGACCGCCGAGGAGCTGGATCGCCGGCGCAAGCGCCAGCAGGCGCTCGGCCGTCCGCCGATTTACGATCGCGCCGCGCTGCGCCTGAGCGAAAAGGATCGCGCCGCGCTGGAGGCGGATGGGCGACGCCCGCACTGGCGCTTCCGGCTCGAGCCGACGCTCGTGCGATGGGACGATCTCGTGCGCGGCCAGAGCCATATCGACTGCGCCTCGCTGTCCGACCCCGTGCTCAAGCGCGAGGACGGAACCTATCTCTACACCTTGCCGTCCGTCGTCGACGACATCGATCTCAGCGTGAGCCACGTCATTCGCGGCGAGGATCACGTGACGAACACGGCGGTGCAAATCCAGATCTTCGAGGCGCTGGCGGGCCGCGCGCCGATATTCGGCCACCACAATCTGCTCACCGACGCGAGCGGCGAAGGGCTCTCCAAGCGGTCGGGCGCCCTGTCGATAGCCTCGCTGCGCGAGAGCGGCGTCGAATCCCTGGCCGCGGCGGCTTTGGCGGTGCTCGTCGGCTCGGCCGAGTCGGTGCATCCCGTCGCTTCGTTCGCCGAACTCGCCGCGTCCTTCGATCTCAAGAATATTTCGCATGGGGCGGCGCGCTTCGACGAAGCCGAGCTTCATGCGCTGTCGGCGCGCACGCTGCATCGCCTGTCGTTCGAGGCGGTGCGCGAGCGCCTTGCCGCGCTGGGGATCGCCGGGCCGGTCGCCGAGCCTTTCTGGGCCGCGGTGCGCGGCAATCTGTCGCGCTTCGAAGAGGTGCGGATCTGGTGGGCCGTGATTCACGATTCGATCACGCCTCTCGTCGAAGACCGGACGTTTCTCGATCAGGCGGCGGCGCACCTGCCGCCAGAGCCTTGGAACGGCGCGACGTGGGGCGCCTGGACGGCGGGCCTGAAAGCGCTCACCGGCCGCAAGGGCCGGGATCTCTATCACCCGTTGCGGCTCGCGCTCACCGGGCGCGAAGCCGGGCCCGAACTGGCGGCGCTGCTGCCGCTCATCGGGCGGGTCAGAGCGTTGGATCGATTATCCGCACGCGCCGCTTGACGCCGCCGGGGCCGACGACTTCGACCGTCTGGCCCTGCCCCTGGCCGAAGCGCGCGCCCGTTTGGGCCTCGCCCCCCGCGATGCCCGACGCCTCGCGGCTAATCGTCGCGGCCTGCTGGCTCAGATTCGTGTCCACGCCGGTGTCGGCGTTCTGAGGATTGGGCGCCTCGAGCGCGGGCTTCGTCGGCTTTCCCTTGGGGTCGGGCCTGGGCCGCGACATTTCCGCCGATTTTTCCGGCGTGACGAAAATATCGCCTTTCGACTCGCGTCCGAGCTTGATTTCGGCGTTCGCCAGCGCTTCGGCCCAGCTTTGACCGCGCCGCCGGCACGAGCAGGTCGAATCGAAGCTCTGCCGATATTTCAACGCCGTGGGGCTATCCATGTAGCGCGCGCCGCTGATCGAGACGGCCTGCTCGATTTCGCCCGACGCGGGATAGGTGTAGAGGCTCACGTCCGCGTTCGGGCAGAGCGCGTGGCACATGTCTTCGAGGCCTTGCAGACGCCCGCCGCTCGCCGAATACGAAACCGGGAAGAAGCCGCCGTCGCAGGAGCGCACGCAGACCGCCTTCGATCCCGCGCGCGCCTCGCCGGGATTGGCGTCGGCGGGCTTCTCCTGCGTCACGTCCGGAGCCAACGGGGCGGTTTCGACTTGGTTCGATTGGGAGCGGCCGCCGAACAAGGCTTCGAGAAAGTTCGTCGGCTGCGCCGGCGCCGCGTTGACGCATTGCGCGTTGTAGCGCGCGATCAATTCGCCGCGCCCGCCCGCGCCGCCGGCGCGAGACTGCAGTTCGTCGAGATTGGCGCGCATGCGAGCGATCTGCGCGCTGATCTGGCCGCATTGCGGCGGCGGCGCCGAGCCGAAGAACAGGAATTGCTTGCGGTCGCAGCCGATCGAGCGGGCGTAGGCGGTGGTGCGGTCGAGCTCCTCGCGCTGGCGCTGGGCGGCCGCCTGATATTGCGCGCCCTGGTCGTTTTTCGAGGCGTCGGAGATGGCTTGGCGAAGCCGCGCGCAATCCGCGCTTTGCGCTTGCGCGACGCCTGCCGCGCTCAGGGCGGCGACGATGGCGAAGACGGCGCCGAGGGCGGCGCGCCTGACGGTTCTATCGATCATGCGCTTCGTCATCGTTTCGGCTGAGATCGCCCATTGGTTCGTCGACGGCGCCCGCCCCGCCGACATCGACCGCTGCCGATCGAGTCGCGAAGCTATGGCCAGACAAGGAGGCGAGATCATGGCCTCCCGCCGTCGGGTGAATCGCCGGCGCTTTTACGGCGTTTCGCGCGGCGAGGCCATAGGGGCGATTGGCCCCGCACGCCCTGGCCCCCGCCCCGCGCCTGCGGCATAGTCCGCCCATGAGCGAATCTACGCCCCCCGGCGCCAACGCCCCCGAATTTTCCGTCAGCGAATTGTCGAGCGCGCTCAAGCGCGCCATCGAGGACCGTTTCGGCTATGTCCGGGTGCGCGGCGAGGTCTCCGGCTACCGCGGCCCGCATTCGTCGGGGCACGTCTATTTTTCTCTGAAGGATGCAAACGCCCGGCTCGACGCGGTGATCTGGAAGGGCGTCTTCGCGCGCATGCGCGTCAAGCCGGAGGAGGGGCTCGAAGTCGTCGTTACCGGCAAGATCACCACCTTCCCCGGCAAGTCCGCCTATCAGATCATCGTCGAATCCCTCGAACCGGCGGGCGTCGGCGCGCTGATGGCGCTGCTCGAGGCGCGACGGCGCAAATTGGCCGAGGAGGGCCTGTTCGACGCCGCGCGCAAGCAATTGCTGCCCTATCTGCCGCGCGTCATCGGCGTCGTCACCTCGCCGACGGGAGCGGTGATCCGCGACATCCTGCATCGCCTCTCCGATCGCTTTCCCGTCCACGTGTTGGTATGGCCGGTGCGCGTGCAGGGGGAGACCTCGGCGGCGGAAGTGGCGCAAGCGATCCGCGGCTTCAACGCCCTCGCGCCGGACGGCGCGATTCCGCGGCCGGACGTCATCATCGTCGCGCGCGGCGGCGGCTCGCTCGAGGACCTCTGGAGCTTCAACGAGGAAATCGTCGTGCGCGCCGCGGCGGAAAGCGAAATTCCGCTGATCGCGGCGGTCGGCCACGAGACCGACTGGACGTTGATCGATCACGCCGCCGATGTGCGCGCGCCGACGCCGACCGCCGCGGCCGAGCTGAGCGTGCCGGTGCGCTCCGAACTCATGGCGACGCTCGCCGATCTCGACGGGCGGCGCCGGCGCGCGATCCTGCGCTTGAGCGAGCGCCGGCGCTCCGAGCTGCGCGCGCTCGCTCGCGCGCTGCCCTCGGGCGAAGCGATCCTCGCGATGCCGCGCCAGCGGCTCGATTCGGCGCTCGCGGCGCTGCGGGCGCGTTCGCGCGGGGGGATCGACGCGCGCTCGCTCGCCATCGCCTTGCTGTCGCGCCGCCTCGCCCGCCAATCGCCGCGCGCGCGGGTGGCGGGCATGCGCGAGCGCCAGCGCGGCCTCGCGCAAAGATTGGCGCGAGCCGGCGGCGCGCTCACGGCGCGCTCCATCCAAGCGCTGCGACAGGCCGCCGGCGACTTCCTGCGCGAGGCGCGGCGCGAAAGGCGGGCGCGCGAGGAGCGCCTCGCGGCGGCGTCGCGGCGGCTCGACGCCTTGACGCGCCTCGAGGGGCGGCGGGCGGCGGAGCGCTCGCGCATCCTCGCCCAGATCGAGGGCCGGCTGCGCCGCGCCCTCGCCGAGGCGCAGCGGCGGCGGCGCACGCGTCTGGCGGCGGCGTCGCAAGTCCTGAGCGCAGTCAGCTATCGCAGCGTGCTCGCGCGCGGCTTCGCCCTCGTTCGCGACGCCGCCGGGGCGCCGCTGCGCCGCGCCGCCGCGATTGCGGCCCATCAGCCGCTGCGCATCGAATTCGCCGACGGCGAGATCGCCGCGACGGCCGATGGACGCGCAGGCGAGCCTCATGCGCGGCGCGCTAGCGGGCGCGGGCGCAAGGACGAGCAGGGCTCGCTGTTTTAGATCGCCCCGCCCGACCGCGGACGGATGAATTGGGGTCTCCGCCAGGCTCCTATCTCAGCTTTCGCACGGGCTCTGCGGATTGCAGCACGCTGATCGCGTGGACCGTCGTGATCTTGCTCGTCGTTGACCGCGCCATCACGCGATCGCGGCTTGACATGGAGCAATGACAAAAATCCAAGTGGGCGCGAGTCTCAACAACGAAGGAGTTGTGGGCTCGCTTTCCCGGTGTTCTCGCTGGCTCGGCGCGTTCTTGAGCTGTTGTGATCGTCGGGCGTAGTCGTTCGAAGACGTCTCCCCGACGAAGGCGCCCGCGGAGAGGCGAACGTTTGGATCGGGATGGCGAACGCGTCGAGAAATTTATGCCCTGCGCGGCGCCAACAAGTCACAACGGCGGGAGATAGCGATGCGCAAAGCCTTGGCGGCTATCTTTGCCGGATTCGCGGCCGCGTCGAATCCGGCTTTCGCGCTCGATAAGGTGACTTTCGGAACCAATTGGCTCCCCGATCCGGAGGCCGGAGGGTACTATCAGGCGCTGGTCGACGGGACCTACGCCAAATATGGGCTCGACGTAACGATCACGCCGGGCGGTCCGCAGACGAACGGCGGCTATCTCTTGGTCGCCGGGAAAATCGAATTTTATATGGGCGGCGACATGCTCGGCGATTTCCTGGCGGCGCAGCAGAATATTCCGACCGTCGCGGTCGCGGCGGACTTTCAGAAAGATCCGCAAGCCTTCATGTCGCATCCAGGGGTCGGCCTGGATAAATGGACTGACTTGCCCAAGGCGACCGCGTTCGTCAGCCAGACGGGGATTGCGTCGTTCTATGCATGGATGAGCGTCGCTTGGGGGTTCAGTTACGACAAAATCAAACCCTATAATTTCAACTCTATTCCCTTCATCGCGGACCCGCATTCGATCCAGCAAGCTTATGTAACGTCCGAACCTTTCGAGGTGGAAAAGCTGGGAGGCTTCAAGCCGAATATTTTCCTTCTGTCAGACTACGGATTCTCTGGCTATGCCAGCACGATCGAGACGCGGCGCGATCTGGTCGAGAAAAATCCCGACCTTGTGCAACGATTCGTCGATGCCTCCGCAATCGGCTGGTACCATTATCTCTATGGGGACAATAGAAAAGCAATCGAGGCGATCAAAAGGGAGAACCCCGACATCAGCGATGAGCAGATAGCGTTCTCGATCGCCAAACTGAAGGAATACGGCATCGTCAACTCCGGGGACACGCTTAAGTACGGCATCGGCGCGATGACCGACGAGCGGATCAAGGACTTCTTCGATAAGATGGTGAAGGTCGGGATCGTGAAAGCCGACACCGACTATCGCAGGGCTTATACGCTGAAATTCGTCAATAAAGGCGTTGGTCTCGATCTCAGGCCGCGATGACGCTCGCCCCATCGCCGGTTGATCGGCCTCGCGGTCGCGACGCCGATAGCCGCGCCACACCGCTCATAAAGTTCGATTTGTCCGGTATCCTCGCGCAAACGCCATAAGAAATGGCGACGGTGCGTTCCCAAATCATAGGGGCATGCCTGCAACACGCACCGTCACCACGCTTAAAGCCAAGCGCGCAGGAATCGTAAGCGCAATTGTTCAGTATGAGAAGCGTCTCGCCGAAGCGCGCGCTGATCTGTCGCACGTCGACGCGTGCATCGTCGTTTTCGGGGCTAAATGTCGTGATGGGCGCGTTGAAGTTTTTGCGGCGTTTGCGCCGAGGCGCCGGACTTGTCATGCATTTCATCAAAGACGATCGCGTCCCCACGCTTGGCGTGGCGGCAGGGGTGCGGACACGATCCTAACTCAAGGCGATAGCCATGTTCCCGTCGGCAGAAGTCAGATGGTTCTGGCGTGACGCTTGTCCGCCGCAGATACGCGACTGGTTCTTCAAGACGGGGCTAAAGCCCGGCGGAGGGCATCCGCGCGTCGATCGATATCTCTCGCTGCCGAATAATCGTGAAATCGGCGTTAAACAACGAGGCGACCAGTCCGGATTGGAGATCAAGGGACTGGTTGCGATCCAAATAAATCCGGCAATCAGTACGCTAGGAAGCCGTCTGGAGATATGGTGCAAGTGGTCAACTGCAAGCGCATTTTTAGAAATGACAAATAGTGTTTCGGTAACAAAGACGAGATGGCTTCGAACATTTGATACGTCGAAACGCGTTCGCGTCGAGGTTCCGCTTGATTCGAATGAAAAGCCGCAATTCGGCCACTCGCTGCCGGTTCAAGGATGCAATGTTGAATTGACTGAGGTGCAGCTGCCAAATCGATCCGAGCTGTGGTGGACTCTCGGATTCGAAGCATTCGGCGATCTGGATCATGTGTCGACAAACTTGACGCGGGTCATGCGCCCGGAAGCCCCTGTTTTAGCCGGCATCGTGTCGTCCGCCGCATTTCTGAGCTATCCGGGTTGGCTGTTGGCCAGACTCGCCGATTAGAAATTCGGATTGAAAGCGCGAGCGCGCGGCGCCCAGCCGATAAATCCGATATGATATCAATGGACTACGGAAGAAGTCGCGCACTTGTCGGTTGGCCGCCAAGCCTCGGACGTCATCTCCTAACCGCAAGTCAGATCGCTGCGCCGATCGACAATGGGCCGCGCCCGCCATGTTCGCGCGACGTCGCGCGCGCCGCTTCGTCCGCTCGTCGACGCTCGCCGTCCCGGCGCGAAGCGCGGCCCTCTAGCCAGACCGGCAGAAACGCGCCGAGCCAGGTCGCGACGACGCCGTCGTGCTGGAACCAGCCGTCGAGATGGCCGCGGCGCGGCTGCGCGCCGGGCCGGCTCAGGCGCTCGGCGCCACGCGTCGTCCAGCGGCACATCATGTGGTAGGTCACCTCGGGATGGAACTGCAGCGCGATCGCCCCGGCGCCGAAAGAAAAGGCTTGGTTGGGGAAATCCGCGCCGCCGCTCGCGAGGAGTTGGGCGCCGCAGGGGACGTCGAAGCCGTCGAAATGCCACTGGTAGACGCAGCGCGGAAACCGCGCCGCGCACAATCGGTCGGCCGCGGGCGTCGGGAGAATTGGGAAATAGCCGACTTCCCCGCGACGGTCGGGATAGGTGAAGACGCGCGCGCCGAGATGACGGGCGAGCATTTGCGCGCCGAGGCAAATGCCGAGAAAAGGCTTTTGTTCGCGCAGGGGCACCGCCAGCCAGTCGATCTCGCGCTTGATCCAGTCGCTATCGTCGTTGGCGCTCATCGGGCCGCCGAAGACCATGACGCCGTCGTGACCGGCGAGCGTCTTGGGCAAGGGCTCCTCGAGGCTGGGGCGGCGAATGTCGAGCCGGGCGCCGAGCGCCGCGAGGGCCGCGCCGATGCGCCCCGGCGTCGAATGGCCCTGATGCAGAACCACGAGAACTTTCTTGCGCCCGACGCGCTCCGTCATCGCTCTTGCTCCAAAGCCGCGAATCGAAGGGCCCTCACGCCTTCGCCCGCGAATCGGTCCATCTTCTAGCAACTCTCATGCCGTTTTGTTAACAGGGAAGGGCGGTTTCTCATTTGCGCGCGGCGAACTTGCCTCGGCCGGCCTTGCCGTTCGCGCCCGCCTTCTCTATAAGCCCCGCTTCGCGCCGTTTCCGACACCCCTGGAGGCAGGGCGCGATCAACCTAAAGGACATACGACATGGCAGCGATCAAGCAACTCGCGGCCGTGACGCGTAGCGGGACAGGCAAGGGGGCCGCCCGCTCCGTTCGTCGCGAAGGCCGCGTACCCGGCGTCATTTATGGCGGCGGCGAGAAGGCCGAGCCGATCTCGGTCGATTTCAAGGAAATCAACAAGCACATCTACGCCGGCCACTTTCTGACCTCGATTTTCGAGCTCGAGATCGAGGGCCGCAAGGAGCGCGTCCTGCCGCGCGACTATCAGCTCGACGTCGTTACCGACAAGCCGGTGCACGTCGACTTCTTGCGGCTCAAGGCCGGCTCGCGCGTGCGCATCGGCGTGCCCGTGCACGTCGTCAATCGCGAGCTTTCGCCCGGCATCAAGAAGGGCGGCACGGTCAATCTCGTGCTGCACTCCGTCGAATTGCTGGCGCCGGCCGACGCGATCCCCGAGTCGATCACCATCGACCTCGCCGGGTTCGACTTCTTCGATTCCGTGCATATGTCGACCCTCAAGCTGCCCGAAGGTTGCCGGCCCGCCGACACCAGGGCCGACTACACCGTCGTGACCATCGTGCCGCCGACAGTGTTCGCCGAAGAGGCGCCGGCCGCCGCCGCGATTTCGGGCGCGGCTCCCGCCGCCGCCGCCGCTCCCACCGCCGCGGCTCCGGCCAAGGGCGCCGCCGCCGCGCCGGCCAAGGGCGCCGCCGCCGCGCCGGCCAAGCCGGCCGCCAAGAAGTGACGCGACGGCCGCGCGCCGGTCTATAAGCTCAAGGCCCGTCCGCCCCTCGGGGCGGGCGGGCTTTTTCATTAAGCGAGCGGTCATGCTTCTCATCGCAGGCCTCGGCAATCCTGGCGCGCGCCACGCCAAGAACCGCCACAACATCGGCTTCATGGCCGTGGAGCGAATCGCCGAGACGCATCGCATCGGCCCGTTCCGCGCGCGCTTCCAGGGGCTCGTCGCGGAGGGGAAGATCGGCCAACAGCGCGTCGCGCTGCTGATGCCGCAGACCTACATGAACGAATCCGGCCGCAGCGTCGGCGAGGCGATGCGCTTCTACAAGCTCGACCTCGGCGCGATCATCGTCATCCACGACGAACTAGATCTCGCGCCCGCCAAGGTCAGGGTGAAGGTCGGAGGCGGCGCCGCCGGCCACAACGGCCTGCGCTCGGTCACCGCGCATATCGGCAACGACTACAAACGGGTTCGCCTCGGCATCGGCCACCCCGGCGACAAGGCGCTCGTCTTTAACTTCGTGCTCGGCGACTTCGCCAAGTCCGAGATGCCCTGGGTCGAGGCGGTCTGCGACGCGGTGGCGCGGTCGGCGGACCTGCTCGTCGCCGGCCAGGACGCGAGCTTTCAAAACAAGACGCATCTGGCGATCGAGGCGGCGGGGTTCGGCGGCAAGGAGCCATAGCGGACGAAGCCGCGCGCCCTTTCCCCCTTGCGCGAGAAGGGGCGGGCGTGGTCAGCCCGGCCAGCTCGCCAGCAAGCCTTCGAGGCCCGCGACGAAGGCGAGCGGCTGATCGATCATGACGTGATGATCGGCCTCGGGAATCTCGAAATAGGGCGAATCGGGCGGGAGCAGGCTCATCACGTAAGCGGCGTCCTCGGCGCGCGCCAGCTTCGAAGCGCCGCCTCGGATGACCGCCACCGGGCGCTTGAGCGCGCGCAGAACGGGCGCCGGATCCTCGCGCGGGATGTCCCGCCACAAATAAGAATCGAACCGCCAGGTCCAGCCGTCGCCCTCGGGCGGCAGAATCCGCCGCAGGCCGAGGCGCGCAACATGGTCGGCGACGAACAGATTGGCGCAGGGCTGCACCGGCGCGAAGCGGAACCGCGCCATCGCGGCCTCGAAGGTCGGATAGATCCGATGCGGCTTGAACTCGCGATCGCCGCGCCCGCCCGGCCTCTGGCGATCGGGCGCGAAAACCGGCGGATCGACGATGACCGCCGCCAGGAATTTCTCGCCGTGCGCGGCGGTCAGCGTCAGAGCCATGCGGCCGCCGAAGGAATGTCCCACGAGGATCGGCGGCCCGCTCTCGTTGAGCCCCGTCGCTTCAGCGACCTCGATCGCCTCGCGCTGGAAAAGTTCGCGCGAATAGCGGGGCCGCCAGTCCGAACCGCCCATGCCCGACCAGGACAAGGCGACGACGCGCCGGCCGTGAGCGAGAAAAGGCGCGATGAAGGACCACCAATCGGCATGCGCGCCGCTGCCGTGCAAGAGCAACAGCGCGGGCTTGGTCGGCGCCCCCGGCGGCCGCCAGGTCAGGGTCTCGATCCTCGCTCCCTCGACCGTGACGAAGCTGCGCTCGGGCCTATGAAGCAAGACGCGCGTGAACCATTCCGGCGCGGGCGGGCGTTCTCCACGGAACGGCTCCAGCGGCTGGGTGAGATGAAAATCGTCCATGGGCTCTTTCGCAAGAATCGGGTCGGCGAACCTCGTCGGCGGCGCGAGGGCCTGTCAAGTCGGCGAGCGCGGCCGATTCGCGGATTCGCGCCGGGCTGGCTTGCCTTCGCCGATCGAGCCGTTAGCATCGCGGCCGACCAAGGGACGCGGCCATGATGGCGCGGGCGCCTTCGCGCGAGACTGACCAACGGAGACTCGAATTCATGAAAGCGGTGTTGAGCAAGGCTCCCGGCGGGCCCTCGTCTCTCGTCCTCGAGGAGATCGCCGATCCCATGCCGCGACCCCGCGAGGTCGTCGTCCGCGTCGCCGCCTGCGGCGTGAATTTTCCCGATTCGCTCATCATCGAGGACAAATATCAGATCAGGCCGCCGCGTCCCTTCTCTCCCGGGGGCGAGGTTTCCGGCGTGATCGAGAGCGTCGGCGCCGAGGTCGAGGGCTTGAAGATCGGCCAGCGCGTGCTCGCTTCGCCGGGCTGGGGCGGCATGGCGGAGAAGGTCGCGGTCTCCGCGGCGCGCGTCATGGCGATTCCCGACGCCATGCCGTTCGACGAGGCGGCCTCGTTGCTCTTCACCTACGGCACGACTTATCACGCGTTGAAGGATCGCGCGCATCTGCGCGCGGGCGAAAGCCTGCTGGTTCTCGGCGCCGCAGGCGGCGTCGGCTCCGCGGCCGTCGAACTGGGCAAGGCGATGGGCGCGCGCGTCATCGCCGCCGCTTCGACGCAGGAAAAGGTCAATTCTGCGATGAGCTGGGGCGCCGATTCCGGCTTCGTCTATCCCGTGGGACCGTTCGACAAGGAAGGGGCGAGGAAGCTCACGGACCTCTTCAAATCCGCCTGCGGCGAAAGCGGCGCCGACGTCGTCTACGACAGCGTCGGCGGCGATTACAGCGAAGCGGCGCTGCGCGCGATCGCGTGGGAGGGCCGCTTTATCGTCATCGGTTTCCCCGCGGGAATCGCCAGGATTCCGCTCAATCTGCCGTTGCTCAAAGGCTGCGACATCGTCGGCGTGTTCTGGGGCGAATTCGCGCGCCGCAACCCTGAGGCCAACATAGCCAACAACGCCGAGCTGATCGGCCTTTACAGCGCCGGCAAAATTCGGCCGCGCGTTTCCGCCCGCTTTCCGCTCGCGCGCGCGGGCGAGGCGATCGCCTTGCTCGCCGAGCGCGGCGCCCTCGGCAAAGTCGTCGTCACGATCCCATGAGGCCGGAAAACGCGGCCGAATTCGTTCTGATTTCGGACCTGGTGAGACGAACGGCGCTCGAAGCGCCGCAGCGCGTCGCGCTGTTCGACGACGAGCGGAGCCTGAGCTACCGGGGGCTCGACGACTGGATCGATCGCGTCGCCGCCGCGCTGCAACGCGACGGCGTCCGCGCGCGCGAGACGATCGCGATCTGCGCGGTCAGTTCGCTCGAATATGTCGCGACCTTTCTCGGGGCCTTGCGCGCCGGCGTCGTCGTCGCGCCGCTGGCGCCCAGCGCGACGGCGAAGAGCCTCGCCGATATGGCGCGAGATTGCGAGGCGAGGCTGCTTTTCCTCGACGCGACGACGCAGGCCGCCGTGAGCGAAGTCGAGGCGCGGGTTGCGCGCATTGCGCTCGACGAACAAGCCGAGGGCGCGCGTTTCCAGGATTGGCTGGCGCCCCCGGCGCCGCGCCCGCGCCGGTGGCCGTCGAACCCGATTGGGTCTTCAACACCATCTATTCCTCCGGCACCACTGGCGCGCCCAAGGGCATCGACCAGTCGCACGCCATGCGCTTCGGCCATATCCGCCGCGCCCGCCAGTTCGAATACGGGCCGCAGGCGGTGACGCTGCTGTCGACGCCGCTCTATTCCAACACGACGCTGGTCAGCGCGTTTCCGGCGCTGGCCGGCGGCGGCGCGCTGGCGCTAATGCGCAAGTTCGAGGCCCGGCAATTCCTGGCGCTCGCGGAGCGCCATCGCGTCACCCACGCGATGCTGGTTCCCGTGCAGTACCGCCGCATCATGGCTCTGCGCGATTTCGACGCGTTCGATCTGACGAGTTTTCAGATGAAATTCTCGACCAGCGCGCCTTTCCCCCCGGAATTGAAGCGCGAGGTGTTGCGGCGCTGGCCGGGCGGCCTGATCGAAATTTACGGCATGACGGAAGGCGGAGGCTCGTGCCTCCTTGCCGCGCATCGGTTTCCCCATAAGCTGCACACCGTCGGCCAGCCCGCGGAGGGGCACGAAATCCGCCTCGTCGACGAAGAGGGGCGCGAAGTCGGCGCGGGCGAGGTCGGCGAGATCGTCGGCCGCTCCGGCGCGATGATGAACGGCTACCGTAACCAGCCCGACAAGACCCGCGAGGCCGAATGGCGCGACGGCGCCGGCAATCGCTTCATTCGCACGGGAGACGTTGGGCGCTTCGACGAGGATGGCTTCTTGGTTCTGCTGGACCGGCGCAAGGACATGATCATTTCCGGCGGGTTCAACGTCTATCCCAGCGACATCGAGGCGGTGCTCGCCGAGCGCTCCGAGATCGCCGAAGCCAGCGTCGTGGGCGCGCCCTCGGCCGAATGGGGCGAGACGCCGGTCGCCTTCGTGGCGCTCAAGGAGGGCGCTTCGATCGACGCGGAGGAATTGCGCGCCTGGACGAACGCCCGGCTCGGCAAGACGCAGCGGCTGTCGGCTTTGCGCTTCGTCGACGCGCTGCCGCGCAGCGCAATCGGCAAGGTGCTCAAGCGCGAGCTGCGCGATCTTTGGCTGCGATGAGGGAGCGCCGTTGCACAGTCATCGCTCGCGATGACGACTAACCGGTCCCCCGAGACCATGCCGGCGGCATGCTTCCACCGCAACGAACTCGGCGACGAGCGCGCAAGTCGCCGAGAAGACCGGCTACTGCGCCGAAGTCTGCAGCGCCAGCGCATGCAGCTCGCCGCCCATGCGGCCCTTGAGCGCGCTATAGACCATCTGGTGCTGCTGCACGCGGCTCTTGCCGGCGAAGGCGGCGCTGACGACGTTCGCGGCGTAATGCTCGCCGTCTCCGGCCAGATCCTTGACCTCGACCCGCGCGTCGGGAAACGCCTCCCGGATCAGGCTCTCGATTTCGGCAATGGACATCGCCATGATTATTTCGCCTCCTCTTGCGGTTCGCTCGCCCGATCCCCGGCCGCGGCCGCCAATTTGGCGAGCACGTCCTTGGCCGGCTCGGAACAAGGAATCGTTACGCCTCCGGCCAAATAGATGCTGCATTTCGTCGGCTCGGACGCGGCGATCGCGATGACCTGATCGGGGCGGATGTAGTTGAGGCCGGCGAGCGCTTTCACCGCCACGAAGTTCGTCATACCAGCTCTCCTCCCGGACCTTCCATATAGGCGGGGAACCACGATTCGAACGCCTCGCGCAGCGCTGCGATCAAGACCGGCGCTTCGCCCGCCAGTTCGAGGGTTTGGCCGCCCGTCGTCCCGATCCGCGCGGCCGGAACGCCGGCGCGGCGCGCCTCGGCGAGGAGCGCCTCGCAATCGCCGGGGCGCGCCGTCACGACATAGCGGCCCTGATCCTCGCCGAAGAAGAAGGCGTGCGCGGGGCCTTCGACCGCGCTTGGCTCGATCGCGACGCCGATCCCTCCCGCGATCGCCATTTCCGCGAGCGCGACAGCGAGGCCGCCGTCCGAGAGATCATGCGTCGCGCCAACTTTGGACCCGCGGATGAGCGAGAAAACGAACTCGCCGTTACGCCGCTCGGCCGCAAGATCGACCGGGGGCGGCGCGCCCTCTTCGCGCCGAAGAATCGTCGCCAGCCAGGCCGAGCGGCCGAGCCAGCCCGGCGCGCCGCCGATCAGCAGCACGGCGTCGCCTTCGCGCTTGAACGACAGGGAGGCGGCCTTGCCCACGTCCGCGACGAGCCCGACGCCGCCGATCGCCGGCGTCGGCGGAATGCCGACGCCCATGGTCTCGTTGTAGAGCGACACGTTGCCGGAGACGATGGGGAAGTCGAGCGCGCGCGCCGCCTCGCCGATGCCGGTCAGGCAGCCGACGAACTGCCCCATCGCCTGCGGCTTTTCCGGGTTGCCGAAATTGAGATTGTCGGTGAGCGCGAGCGGGCGCGCGCCGACCGCGATCAGATTGCGCCAGGCCTCGGCGACCGCCTGCTTGCCGCCCTCGACCGGGTCGGCCTCGCAATAGCGCTCGGTCGCGTCGGTCGTCAGCGCGAGGCCCTTCGGCCCGTCGCCGAGCCGCACCACCGCCGCGTCGCCGCCCGGACCTTCGATGGTGTTGCCGAGGATCAGCGTATCGTATTGCTCATAGACCCAGCGCTTGGAGCAGAGATCCGGCGAAGCGAGGAGCTTGAGAAGCGCGTCGCGATTGGCGATCGGCGCGGCGATTTCCGTGGCCGCGAGAACCGGCGACTTCGGCGTCGGCGTCCACGGCCGATCGTAGAGCGGCGCCTCGTCGCCCAGCTCCTTGATCGGCAGATCGGCCTTCACTTCGCCGTGATGCTTGACCACGAAGCGCTTGGCGCCCGTGGTCTTGCCGATGATCGCGAAGTCGAGGCCCCATTTGCGGAAGATCGCCTCGGCGGCGGGCTCCTTCTCGGGGTGGAGCACCATCAGCATGCGCTCCTGGCTTTCCGAGAGCATCATCTCATAGGCGCTCATCCCCGCTTCGCGGCAGGGGACGCGATCGAGATCGAGTTCGACGCCGAGATCGCCCTTGGCGCCCATCTCGACCGCCGAAGAGGTCAGACCCGCCGCGCCCATGTCCTGAATGGCGATGACCGCGCCTGAGGCCATCAGTTCGAGGCACGCCTCGAGCAGCAGCTTCTCGGCGAAGGGGTCGCCGACCTGGACCGTCGGGCGCTTCTCCTCCGCGTCGGCCTCGAATGCGGCCGAGGCCATCGTCGCGCCGTGGATGCCGTCGCGCCCGGTCTTGGAGCCGAGATAGACGATCGGATTGCCGACGCCTGTCGCCTTGGCGTAAAAAATCGCGTCGGCGCGCGCGATGCCGACCGCCATCGCGTTGACGAGGATATTGCCGTCGTAGCGCTTGTTGAAGCCGACCGAGCCGCCGACGGTCGGCACGCCGAACGAATTGCCGTAGCCGCCAATGCCCGCCACGACGCCCGCCACGAGATGGCGCGTCTTGGGGTGGTCGGGCGAGCCGAAGCGCAGGAAGTCGAGGCAGGCGATCGGCCGCGCGCCCATGGTGAAGACGTCGCGCAAGATGCCGCCGACCCCGGTCGCCGCGCCCTGATAGGGCTCGATGAACGAGGGATGATTATGGCTCTCCATCTTGAAGACGCAGGCCTCGCCGTCGCCGATGTCGATAATTCCGGCGTTCTCGCCCGGCCCCTGGATGACCCATGGCGCCTTGGTCGGCAGTTTGCGTAGGTGCAGGCGCGAGGATTTGTACGAGCAGTGCTCGTTCCACATCGCCGAGACGATGCCGAGCTCGGTGAAGGTCGGGGTGCGCCCGATCAGCGCGACGAAACGCGCGTATTCCTCCGCTTTCAGCCCGTGTGCAATCGCGAGCGCCTCGTCGACTTTCGGTTCCCTGTCGCTCAACTCGACGCGTCCTCAATCGTAAGTCCCGCGTTCGAATAGACGCGCGGGCGCGGCATGGCAATGGGCCGGCCGCGCCGAGCTGCGCCGATCGCCGCCCGGCCGCGATCAAACGCCGCGCGCCGTTGAATTGAGTCGATAGATTGTTCTTATTATGTTCCAATACACGAAAATGCCGGAATTTCAACGACGAGGGTCCGATGCTGCATTTGCCCGCGATGCGAACCTTCGGTCTGCGGTCGGGAGGCGTCCAATGCGATCGCGACGGCCTGTTCGTCGGATCGGTCCCGCTGCTGCGCCGAGAAAGAGATTCCTACGGCCGCGAAAACTGGTCCGTCCGCCCGCAAAGCGAACTGGAGGACGAACTGACAGCGCGTTACGGCTTGCCGATCGACGCGACGGCGAAGGCCGGTGGGCTTGCGTCCGTCGCCAGAGCGCTCGATCGCGGCGACCTCGCGCTGGCTGGGATCGCCGCCGTGCTGCTGCAATTTCCCGATCCGCCGCCGCTCGAGAAGGGCGCGCCGGCGGCCGACGATTGGGCGAGGTTGGCGTGGGAACTGGCGGGAAGCGGCCTCCTCAAGGGCGACTGGGATCCGGCCAAGCATCCGCGCACGGGCCAGAAGCCGAATCCGGGGTGGTTCGCGGAA
The DNA here is from genome assembly GCA_963842835.1 of uncultured Alphaproteobacteria bacterium. GTDB lineage: Bacteria > Pseudomonadota > Alphaproteobacteria > Rhizobiales > Beijerinckiaceae > Roseiarcus. Next base: position 1,100,834 of record CAWJIB010000009.1, read on the forward strand.
GTTGTGCGCGAGGCCCGGGCGGTGACCGCGCGGATGCGCGCATGGCCCTCGCCGCGATTCAACAAGGCGCTGCGGGAATTGGTGAAAGACGTCGCGAAAAAGGGACCGCTGTCCGGGCTCGGGTTGTGGGGCGACGCGGCTGCGATCATTCTGGAAGTTCTGCAGAACATGGCGCCGACAGAACTCAACGACGGCGAGGATCGCGCGATCGCGCAAACCAACGCCTATTTCGATCCGCCCAAGACGTTGGAACAGCTTCAGTCGAGGCCGACGCAAAACGTCCTTGGCTATGAGCGGCATCACATCGTCGAGCAAAATCCTGCTAACGTAGCGAAAAAGCTGATCGAGAAATTCGGGCAAGCAATACTCGACGATCCTAGCAATTTAGTTTGGGTTCCGCGACTGAAGCATGAAGATATCAGCGCATACTATAATGAAACCGACGACGATGATGCTTTAAAGCGGAGGCGGAGAGATGTGATCGGCGACTATGACCTTGCAACGCAGCGTGAAATAGGGCTTGCCGAATTGCGCAAAGAAGGAATCTTGCAATGAGCGTCGAAACCTACGCTCGGATGAGCGTCGATGAACTGATCGAGGAATTCATCCGCCTCGCCAAAGCCCTTCGCAGCGTGTGGACGTTTTGGGCCAAAATCCCGGAAAAGACGCCGGAACGTCAAGCGATGAATCAGGAACTCAAAGCGGTCAGCGCCGAACTTTGCGCGCGCAAGCCGATCGAAAAACTGCGCCCGTTGTTCGATCACGAAAGTGTCGATGTGCGGTTCTACGCCGCCATGAAGTTTCTTTCCGTCGATCCGGATTGGGCGATCGCGGCGATCTCGGCGCACACCGAGGATCTATCAACCAAGGACGTCATCGCGCTTCGCGCGCGCGCCAAAAAGCGACCGCCCGCACGTCCCACCGTGAAGGAAATGTCGACGGAGCAATTGGTCGCGCGGTTCGAGGACGCCGGGATTCGCCGCTACGCGACGCGATTTCTCGGCGGTGAATTCGAACCGTTCGACGTCAAGTTGAGCAATCAAATCGTCAGCAACATGCGAGACGTCGTCGACGAGCTGAAATCCCGCGACGCATTGGCCGAGCTGCTCCCGCTGCTCGACCATCCGAACATCGCCGTTCGCCATGATGCGGCGGGCTTTTGCCTTCCCGTCGCCCGCGAACGGGCGATCGCCGTGCTCGAAGCCGTAGAGGCGAGCCGGGACTTGATCGAAGGGCCGAGAGCGGGCATGAGGCTCTTTTTCCTGCGTAAGCAGGAGAAGGAAGGCAAGCCGCTTTCGTCCTGAGCCGCGCCGCAACGCCAATCACCCGCCGCGCGGCGGAACGACGGTCACGACGAAACTGACGGGTTTGCCCTTGTGGCCCCAAAAGTCGTGCGCGAGGGTCATGTCCGTCCGGGTCGCCTGCGGCGTGGCGAGCGCGGCGGTCGCGGCGAGGCAAGCCGAATCGTCCTTCACGCAGACCGAAAGCAGCCCCTTCTCGGCGAGCGCCTGCGGCGTGACCCAGCGGTTGCCGAAGAAATCGAAATGGACGAAGCCGTGCGGCCGGTCCGGGCTATAGAAGGCGACCCCGTTTTCGTAGAGGTGGGTTCCCCCGACGTAAGCCAGCGGCGTTCCGGTCTTCTCGCGCCACAATCGCGTCGCCGCCGCGGCGAGCTCCTTGCGCGGCTGAACGTCGTCGGCGTCGTTCGAGAGCCACGCCCTCGCCAACGCGACGGCGGGCGAGGCGACGAGCGCGCCGAGGGTCAGCGCGGCGGCAAGCCTCGCGGCTAAGATGCGCAGCGGCTCGATGCGGCGCGATCCGGCGATTTCGATCGCCAGCAGCGGCATGAGGCTGAAGGTTCCGATCAGCATGTTCGTCGAGACTTTCGTGCGCAGCGCGAGCCCTGCGAGAACCGTCAGGGCGAGCGGCGTCACGGCGAGGATCGTCAGCAGCCGAAACTGCGGGTCCGCCCATTGCCTGCGGACCGTCGCCATCCATTCGCTCGGCCAAGCGCGCGCGATGAAGGCCACGACGGCGAAGACGACGGCGTTTTGCGCCAGTGCGCCGAAAAACGCTGTCGCCGCGAAGAAAGCGACCTCGCCGAACCCGCGTCCGGAGATGCGCGAGAGGTAGCGCAACGGCGGCGCGCCGCTCGACAACAGCCACCACAGGTGCGGCGCGTAGAGCGCGGCGGCGACGCCCGCGGAGACATACGGCGAAGCCGAGGCGAAGTAGCGCCGACGAAGAGGATGCTGGAGCGCCGCGATCAGGCAGGTCGCGGCGAGGATCAGAGCGTAATATTTCGACAACAGCGCCAGGGCCATGCAGAGCCCGAACAGAACCGCGTCGAGAAGGGCGCGGCCGTCGATGGATCGCAGGAAGAAATAGAGCGTCCAGGGCCAGATCGACAGAAATATCGAGTTCGCGTTGTATTTATAGGAGAGGAACGTATAGAAGGGCGTCAGCAGCAGCAGCAGCGTCGCCGCGGACCTTTTCTCTCCCTCGGCGAAGCGGCCGATCAGCCGCCACGCGCCGAGAAGGCCGATGCCGGCGTTGAGGCTGCTCAGCACCGCAAAGGCCCAGCCGGCGCGCGGAAAGACTAAGAACCAAGCGCCGCAGATCCAGGCCCAGAACGGCGGGTGCTGGTTATAGCCGAGCTGGAACTCCTGGCCCCAGACATAGGCCTCCGCCATGTCGTTGTGGACCGAGGCCGGCGCTTCAGAGATCGCGAAATACGCCGACCAGACCGCGACGAAAGCGGCGAATAACGCCAGCACGAACCCCGCTGCCGGTTGGGCCGCCGCGCCGCGCGCGTTGAAATTCAAGCCCGCGCCCGCCTCCAAGCCGCCTCGCCCCTCGGCCCTCATCCTATTCTCGCCTTCGCGTCGGTGTCGCTGCGGCAGGCATAGCGACGCAGGCGGGAAAGTCCAACAGGGATCGCGCCGGCGCCGTTTTGGCGGCGTTGCGTCCATCGACCCCCCCTCAAGATTTCGCCAGCACGCCGTCGATCCACGCGATCAGATCCGCCTTGACCTCCTCGCGATTGATCTCGTTGAGCATTTCATGCCGGCCGTCGGCGTAGAGGCGCACGCTCACAGCGAGGCCGGCGCCGCGATAGGCGTCGATCAGGCTCCGCAGATTGACGCCGACGGGATCGCGCGCGCCGCTCATGATGGCGATCGGCAAGGTCTTGGGAATGCGCGCGATCCGGTCAGGCGCGAGCGGCGGCGCCAATCCCCCGAGGAGATCGATCACGAGCTGCGTCGAGACGTCGAAGCCGCACAGGGGGTCGGCGACATAGGCGTCGACTTCAGCGGGATCGCGCGACAGCCAATCGAAATCGGTGCGCGCGGGCCGGAACGGCTTGTTGAATTCGCCGAACATCATCGCCCTGAGAAGCGCGCTTCTGCCGCGCGGGCCCAGGCGCCAGCGCTCGAAGCGCGCGACGAGGGCGCCGAGGCCGGCGATGGCGGGCGGGCGTCCGTTGGAGCCCGACAGGATCGCGCCGGCGAGCGCCTCGCCGTGATCGGCAATGAAGCTCTGGCCCATGAACGAGCCCATGGAATGGCCGAAGAACAAGATCGGCGCGCCGGGATTGTCGGCGCCGATGCGGCGGTTGAGCGTCCACAGGTCGGCCAAGCACAATCGCCATCCGTCCTGCGCGGCGAAGAAGCCGAGGTCGTCCGGCGCGGCGGTCCGCCCGTGACCCCGGTGGTCGTCGGCGTAAGCGCCGATCCCGGCGCGGTTCAACGCAAGGGCGAAATCCTGGTAACGCTGGGAATGTTCGGCGAGCCCATGCGCGATCTGAACGATCGCGCGCGGCGGAGCCTCCGGCATCCAGCGCCGCACGAAAATGCGCGCGCCGTCGCTCGCTTCGAGCATCAAATGCGATGCCGCCATTGTCGCGTTTCTCCCGCCGAAGTTTTGTTGGGGCGACCGACAGGCGAGGCGCCGCCCGAGCGGCGCGATTCGGCCAAACTGAAGGAATGCGCGCCCTTTCAATTTGACTGACGCAAACCGCTGGAGCGACAGTCTGCGGCGTCCGCCTCGTCTTCGCAAGGGCCGGAGTTTGCCTCGCGCGATCCCATCGCGCCCTTAGGCCGGCGCTCACTCCGCCCCTTCGCTCCCCGCCACGATGCCCGGCGGCAGCGCCAGGCAATGGTCGGCGATGGCGCCGGCGGTGGTGATCCAGACGCGCTCGCGCGCCGCCGCGATATGGCGCAACGCGCGGCGCAAGGGGCGCAGGCGGTGGGGCTGGGCGACGATATAGGCGTGCAGCGCGATCCCCATCGCCAGCGGCGCCGCGGCCGATTGTTCGAGCATCTCGTCGAAGGCGTCGACGATCATGTCGGCGAACTCAGACCCGCTGGCGCCGCGCACGACGATCGCGGGGATGTCGTTGAGTTCCTGCGGATAGGGCACCGAGAGCAGCCGTCCGCCGCCGCGCACGCTCAAGTATACGGGCTGATCGTCCATCGCCCAATCCAGAACATAGCGGTAGCCGGCCTCGGCGAGAAGATCGGGCGTCGTCGCGCTCTCGGAAATCCATGGGCCGAGCCAGCCCGCGGGCGCTCGCCCCTCATGCGCGCGAATGCGCGCGGTCGCCTCTTCGATCAGCGCGCGTTCGGCGGCCTCGGGGAGGGTTCCCTGACGTTCGGAATTGGTGCGGCCGTGCCCGACGATTTCGTCGCCGCGCGCCCGGAACGCCGCGATCAGATCGGGCGCTTCGTCATAGAGGTCGGAATTGAGAAGGATCGAGGCGGGAAAATCTTCCGCCGCGAAGAGATCGATGAGCCGCCACGCCCCGACGCGGTTGCCCCAGTCGCGCCAGGAATAGTTCATCACGTCGGGCTGATGGGGCGCCGGCGCCAACTGAGCGCCGAATCCCTCGGCGAAGGCGAAGGTCTCGAGGTTGAGCCCGAGATAGACCGCGAGGCGCTTGCCGCCCGGCCAGTCGTATGGCGGCCGGCTCTTGATCGCGCTGTAGCGATAACGCCCGTGACCTTGCGACTTCATCGGCTGACCTCCGTCGCCGCGTCCATCGCGGCGCTGTGATCGGGCGCCTCGCGCCCTACCGGGCGCATCGCGCCCTACCGGGCGCTTGCAAGGGCGGCGCCGCGCGGACGGGCGGCTTGGGGCGCGGACGACGAACGGGAACGGCCGGGCGAAACGGCGCGCGGCGCGTTCCCCTGCGCTTCCCGGCCCGTCGAGGCCTCGCCGACCCGGAACCGGCCGATCAGGTCCGAAAGCTCGGAGGTCTCCTGCGACAGCGAATGGCTCGTCGCCGTCAATTCCTCGACCATCGCCGCGTTCTGCTGCGTCACCTGATCCATCCGGCCGATCGCGACGTTGACTTCGTCGAGCCCCGTCGCCTGCTCCTTGGCGCCCGCTGCGATCTCGGCGATGACGGCGTTGACGTCGGCCACCTGCGCCATGATCCGCTCGAGCGAGGCGCCGGTCTCGGCGACCAACTCGACGCCCTGGCCGACCTGGGTGGTCGAAGCGGAAATCAGCGCCTTGATCTCCTTGGCCGCCTCGGCGGAGCGCTGGGCGAGCGCGCGCACTTCTGCGGCGACGACGGCGAAGCCCCGGCCGGCCTCGCCCGCGCGCGCGGCCTCGACGCCCGCGTTCAGGGCGAGAAGATTGGTCTGGAACGCGATTTCGTCGATGACCCCGATGATCTGAGAAATCTGTTGCGCCGATTTGGCGATGGCGTCCATCGCCGCGACCGCCTGGCGCACCACCTGCGCGCCTTTCTTGGCGTCGCCGTCGGCCCCGGCGACGACCTCGCGCGCGTGGGTGGCGCCCTCGGCGGCTTTCTTCATCGTCGCGGTGATCTGGCCGAGCGCCGCCGCGGTCTCCTCGAGGCTCGCAGCCTGCTGCTCGGTGCGACGCGACAAATCGTCCGAGGCTTGCGACACTTCGCCGGCGTTGGCGCGAATCCCGTGGGTCGTCGCCGATATGACCGCCAGAGTCCGCTGCAATTGCGCGATCGCGGCGTTAAAGTCGTCCTTCAGTTTCTGGTAGGCGGGCGGGAAGTCCTCGACGATGCGATAGGTCAGGTTGCCCTGCGACAATTGCTCGTGGCCCCGCGCGATGATGGCTACGACCTGTTCCTGCTCACGGGCGCGCGCCGCGCGCTCGGTTTCGTTGCTCTGTCGCTCGGCTTCACTCGTCTCGCGTTGATCCCGCGCTTCGCGCTCCAGACGCTGGCGGTCCAGCGCGGCTTCCCTGAATGTCGCGACAGCCTTGGCCATCTGACCGATCTCGTCGCCGCGGCCGCGCGCCGGAATCTCGGCCTCGAGGTCGCCGGCCGCCAGGCCGAGCATAGCGTCGCGCAGCTGGCCGAGCGGCTTGGCGGTGGTGCGCCCGACGAAGATCGCTGAAGCGAGGCCGCCCGCGAGCGCGAGAAGAATGGCGCCGAAAATGATTTCTCGGGTCAGCGTTTCGGCCGTCGCGAGCCGCACGCCCGCCGCCTCGCCCTCGGCCGACACTTTCGCGTCGAGGTCGCGCACCACCGGGGCGATCAGATCCAAGGCGCCGCTCACTCTCTCGGCGGCGCGCATGAAATCCAATTCCGCCGCGCTGACGGCCTTGAACGCCTCCGAATAGTCCTTGAAGCCGGCGCGAAGGGCGTCTTTGGTTTCCTTCGGGATGTCCGCGCGCTTGAGGGCGCTCTCGAACCGGCCGTATTCGACCTCCCACTCGCCCGTCAGGCTGTCGTCGAAAGTCGCCGCGAATTCCGTCTGGGCGCGGCGCATCGCGTTCAGCGCGCCGAGCATGCGCTCGGCCTCGACCGCGTCCTGGTCGGCGATGACCGCCTTGACGCGATCGGTCAGCGCCTCGGCGCTCGCATCGACGCGATCGAGGAGCGCGCCCGAACCGGAGTCGCCGAGCGTGTTCGCCAATGTCCGGGTCATGGCGAACTGTTTCGAAATCGCCTCGATCTCGATCTTCAGGGTGGAAATCTGTTTACCGAAGTTCTCGCCGCGCGGCGCCTGCGCGAAGGCGTCGACGCGCTGGGACAGGTCCTTCGCGCCATCGGCGAACTTCTGCAGGTCGGTCGTTTCGCGCCGGAAGCGGACATCGCGGCTGGCGGTCTTCAGTTCGATCGCCGAAGCGGCGATTTCGCTCGCTTTCTTCTCCAGCTGGGAAAACGCCGTGGCGTCCGCGAACGCGGCGGCGATCCTGCCGCTGCCGATGAGATAAGCGCTTCCGATGACGACCAGCCCGGCGACGAAGGCGACGCTGACTAGAGCGATGCGCACCTTGATCGTCAGGAGATTGGTAAGCAAAGCCATTTGTCCACCCCATCGAGCCCGATTGGGGTCGGAATATCGTTGCTTCGTCTTAACTTAGGGTCAACGCCGGGCCCGCGCGGCGAAGCCGTCTCGACGAAAGAAAAGGCGCCGCCTGGTCGAGATAAATCGGCCGGCCGACTTCCGAGGGCGCCAGCGGCGGCCTTCGCGCCGCGCGGGCGCGCGGAGCGCCAAGAGGGATGCGTCCGCCCTAGAAGCGCCGCCACAGCGCGACGACGATCCCGGTTTCGCGGTTGGCGTTGACGGCCTTCACGGTCGTGTACATGCCGAACTGCGCCGACCAGTTCTTGTCGAAATCGTAGACGAGGCTCGGCTCGACGGTCATCGTCTGCTCCGCGGGAAACAGCGGCGCCCGCGATCCGTTCGAAACGGAGTTGAAGGATTGCGCCATGATCGTCAGGTCCTGGCGCGGATGGACCCCGAAAGTCAGATCGGCGCGCCATTCGTCCGGGGGGCCGGCGGCGCGCGTGCGATAGCCGAGGCTGGCGTCGAGGAAGCTCTGCCAGCTGCCGAGGACGAAGCTCGAGCCGACGAGCGTGCGCCAGTCGCTGTCGAATCCGGTGTTCCCGGCCTGCGCGGGCCGCAGGGCGTCCTCAGCGCCGGGAGCGAGCGCGGTTCCCTCCACCGACCAGACGAGCGATTGCGATGAAAATAGCCGCGCGCGCAGGCCGGCGGCGCTATAGTCGAGACCGCGATAGGAATCGGCGATCGGCGCGGCGATGGCGTAATTTTCGAGGCCCGTGTGAACGAAAGCGGTCAGCCAGTCCCGCACGCCGTACTCCACGTCGAGGGAGGTTTCGAGGCGCGTCTCGCGCACGGCGCGGGCGCCGGTCTGTCCGCCGAAGTCGCCTTCGCCGTCTTCCAGCGAAAGGATCGCCTGGCCCGTTCCCTCGGGCCAAGTCCAGGCGCCGGCGAGCGCCGCGGCGGGGACGAACACCGCCAGCGAGGCCGCCGCGACGCGGCGCCATCCCTTTTGCACGCAACCCGCCACCCAAACCCCCGCAACAGCTGGAGGCGCCGGCCGCGCTGCGCGTCCGGCTGGAATGCACAGAATTTTTTTTAAGTGACCCCGCCCGGCAATCCACGTCCAGCAGCTGGATTACGCAGGGAAGGGGGATCGGCTGTCAAGCGCGAAAACGATTCCGCCGGCCGAATTCGCGGCGGCGGTTTGCCGCGCGGGAGCGACGTGGCGGCTGTGCTCCCGCTGCGCTTCATTTTGCGAAGCTCGGCTCCCGGATCAATTCGCCGCCGCGCGGAGTTGGGCCCGGGTCGCCGCCGTAACGCGCTAGAAGTCGAAAAACTTGCGACGCAGCGCGTCCTCGTATCGCGTCTTGGCTTCTTTGACCGCGCTGCGAAGCTCGTCCTCGCGAAAATGCGCCGCCTCCCATTCGTCGACTTCGGCGACCGAATGATTGACAGAGGCCAGCGCTTCTTCCTCTCGGATCGCCTTGATCCATTTTTCGACCGCCGCTTTATAGGCGGCTTGCATCTGATCGAGATCCGCTTCGTCTTGCATGCGGCGCCTCCGCTTTGGCATGGCGTATCTCGGCGATGTGACTGAGAGAAGACAGTTCCCGCGGGCGCTGTAACGGCGTCGAGCGAAGCGCTGCCGCAACCCGAAGCGCGTCGCGGCGCTGACGGCCAACAGCTCGCTTACGTGCGCCTTGATCAGACCGCGCTCTACGCGAAGTGACTAGACGCCGGGTCTAGCCCGTTCGAGCCGGCGAGCGTAAGATACAGCGCTTCAAGTCGACCAAGTCCGCTCAGCGCTTTGTTTCCGTCCACGCCGCTTTTTGCAATGTTTCCGACGTCCGGCGAGCCATGGTTTCGGGCTCTGGCTAGCGGCAATTTCGGCTTGAGGCCGCAGCGCTTGGAGAGGCGCGACAACCGCTGCGGCCCGAATTGAGACCTCGACGCCGTCGCGATACAGGGCCCGACCGTCAACGCGCCTTTGCCTCGATCGCCACGACGGGAACGGACATGGCCATGAGCTTCACCAAGCTGTTGCGAAATTTGCCCTCGGTCGGCCTCGCCCTCGCCCTGATCGCCGGCGCGACGCACGCCCAGGCGCAGGCCGCGCGGGGACCCTTCGCAAGTTACCCCGGTTCGTGGTCCGGCGGCGGCGCCATCTCGCTTGCGAGCGGCGCCGTCGAACGGCTGCGTTGCACCGCGGGATATCGCGTCGACGATGGCGGCGCGACGCTCGTGCAGAACCTCAATTGTGTGAGCGACACCTATAAGTTCGAATTGCGAACCCAGATTCAGGCGACCGGAAGCGACATCACGGGCCGGTGGTTCGAAGTCACGCGCAATGCGGAAGGAGCCATTGTCGGTCGGGTCAGCGGCAGCCACGTCGAAGGGACAGTCTCGGGGCCCGGCTTCACCGCCACCTTCTCGCTCCAGGCGCGCGCCAGTCGACAGCAGGTTTTGATCCGGTCGCAGGGCGGCGACATAGCGCAAATCTCGGCCGAGCTCGCCCGAGCCCGCTGACGCCTGCGTCCTGCCGAACGGGCAAGCGCGTCGGCCGGCGATCGAGCGCGTGAACCGCCCATCGCGTGGCGATACCCCCTCCGATTGGCTCGTTGAAGACCGGCGGTCTTTTGGAGAAAACGCTTGGCGGCGAAGAAAAGCTCGCCGCATAATGGCTCAGCTAAGGCGCCAGAGGCAGATGAGCTTTACCCGAAGCGTTGGTCGTCATCGCGAGCATGGCCGGACGAATGCTTCGCATTCGCCTACAGAAGCGATCCAGGGGGGAACGCGCGCCCGGCGCCTTCTTCGTCGCTGCGCTCCTCGCAAAGACTGCGCTCATGGGCGCAAATGTAACGAGGAGCCGCCGCCATGGCTGCATCGACGCGCGTGACTTCGCCATCCGATCCGCTGCTGAGCTGGACGGTGCACGACGACCAGCTCTCGGCGGTCGCTTCCGGGGCCTGGACCTGCGCCAACGGCGATCATCTGGAACGCCTGGCCGACAGCCTCGATCGGCAGCCCGCTTCGACCGTGACGCTCGACATCAGCGGCGTCGAGGCGCTTGACACGTTCGGGGCCTGGCTGATCGAGCGCGCGGTCCGCCAGGCCGAGAGCCGAAAGCAGACCGCGCAGCTCGCAGCCGTTCCCGATCGCTATCGCGACCTGCTCGCGGCCCTGGACCGCACCAATCGCCAGGCCGCGCCGCCGCCGCCCGCAGGCAATCCCCTCGTCGCGGGGGTGGCGGCGGTCGGCGCGCGAGTCTCGGCGATTGGCGATGACCTGGTCCCCCTGGTCGCCATGTTCGGCGCCCTGACCTTCGCGCAGCTCGACCGCTTCACCAAACGCCCGCAGCTCGCGCGCGTGCGCGACACCGTCCATCACTTCGAACGGGTCAGCTGGCAGGCGATTCCGATCATTCTGCTGATCACTTTCGTCGTGGGCGCCATTATCGCGCAGCAGGGCTTTTTCTATTTTCGCAAGTTCGGAGCGCAGGACTACGTCGTCAATCTCGTCGGCGTGCTGGTTTTGCGCGAACTTGGCGTCCTCATCGTCGCGATCATGGTGGCGGGCCGATCCGGCAGCGCTTTCACCGCCGAGCTCGGCTCGATGAAGATGCGCGAAGAGATCGACGCCTTGCGCACCATGGGGCTTGATCCGATCGACGTGCTCGCGTTGCCGCGCGTCGTCGCACTGGTCTTCGGACTGCCCATTCTAACCTTCCTGGGAGGGGCCGCGGCGATTCTCGGCGGCGTGCTCATCGCTTGGGTCGATGGCGGCATGAGCCCCGTGACATTCCTCGCGCGGTTGCAGGACGCGGTTTCGCTTTCGGACTTCGAGGTCGGTCTCTACAAGGCGCCCTGCATGGCGCTGGTGATCGGCGCGGTCGCCTGCACCGAAGGGTTTCGCGTGGCGGGCAGCGCCGTTTCGCTTGGCATCCAGACGACGGCTTCGGTGGTGAAGTCCATATTCCTGGTCATCGTGCTCGACGGGCTTTTCGCGATATTCTTCTCGGCGATCGGGATGTAAGGATGGACGTCGCGCCGCACGAGCCAATCATTCAGGTCCGTGACCTGATCGTCGCCTTCGATGATCGGGTGGTGCTCGATGGGCTTTCGCTGGACGTCGAACGCGGCGAGACTGTGGGCGTCGTCGGCGCCTCGGGCGCCGGGAAGTCGGTTCTCCTGCGCACGCTGCTCGGCCTGGTCCCCAAGAGCGCCGGCAGTGTCCGGGTGCTGGGCATCGATCTCAGAGAGGCGAGCGTGAAGGAGCGACATTCGGTGGGGCGGCGGTGCGGAACCCTGTTCCAGCAAGGCGCGCTGTTTTCCTCGCTTTCGGTGTTGGAGAACGTGCAGTTCCCTATGCGTGAGTATCTCCACCTTTCGGATCGCCTGCGGCGCGAAGTGGCGATGGCGAAGATCGAGATGGTGGGGCTCGACCCGAACGATGCCGGCAAGTATCCAGCGCAACTGTCGGGTGGCATGAATAAGCGCGCGGCGCTGGCGCGCGCTCTCGCCCTCGACCCGGAAATTCTGTTTCTCGACGAGCCGACTTCCGATCTGGATAACATCGCGGCCGACGAATTCGACAACCTCATTCGCACGCTGCGTCGCACCCTTGGGCTCACCGTGTTCATGGTCACCCATGATCTGGAAAGCGTCGGGCGAGTTTGCGATCGGGTCGCCGCCATCGCGGACAAGCGCATCGTGTTCACAGGGCCGCTCACGGCTGTCGATCAGGCGCAGCACCCTTGGGTGAAGGCCTATTTTGGCGGTCCGCGCGCGCGCGCGGCGCTGGCGCTTGTTGTGAGATGAGGGGCGGTCGATGGAGAGGGAAGCGCGTTTCGTGCTCATGGGATCGTTCGTGCTCGCCTTCGCCGCGGCGATTTTCGCCTCAATTTACTGGCTGCACGGCATCGGAACTTTCGGCACGACGGCCGTCTACACGGTTCGCTTTCAGGGGGTCGCCCCGGGGGTGGGGATCGGCGCGTCGGTGTTGTTCAACGGGGTGCGCGTCGGCGAGGTGACCAATATCAGGTTCAACCCTGCCGATCCGAGCCAGGTGCTCGCCACGATCGTCATCGATCAGAAGACGCCGGTGCGGGCGGACACGCAGGTCGGCGTCGATAGCCAGGGCCTGATGGGCGGCGGCGTCATCTCGCTTCGAGGCGGCGCCGCCGCATCGCCAGCGCCGACCGGCGTCGGCGGCGCGCCGCCGGTGCTGACGGCCGATCCCGCGCTTGTCCTGGGTCTGGGCGAGACGGCCCGCCAGGTTCTCCAGCGCGTCGATAAAGTGCTGGCCGACGATGCGGATCCTTTGCACGCCACGCTGTCCAACCTGCAGGTTTTTTCCGACGCGCTGTCGCGCAACTCCGGCCGTGTCGACGCCATCTTGCAGGGCCTTGAACGCATGACCGGCGGCGGCCCGGCGAAGCCGCCCCTGCCGATGTACGACCTTGCGGCGCCGACGAGCTTCCCGCCCTTAAAGAAGCTTTCGGGACAGCTGACGGTGGCGGAGCCGGCCGCCGTCGTGATGTATGAAAGCCAGCGCATTTTGCTGCAGGCCAAGGACGGCGGTTTCACGTTCGTCGAAGATGCGCAGTGGAGCGACAGCCTGACAAAACTCGTGCAGGCGAAACTCGTCCAGGCCTATGAAAACGCGCAACTGTTCGCTTCGGTCGGTCGCCCCGTCGAGGGCGCCGTCCCGGAAAACCAGCTCCTGATCGAGATCAGAAGCTTCAGCGTGTCGGCGTCGCCGGCGCCAACCGCCGACGTCGCGCTCGGGGCGAAGCTCATGTCCGCCGACGGCAAGATTGTTGCGGAGCGCATATTTCATCGATCAGTCCCGATCCCGACGATAGGCGCTGCCGACGCCGTCTCGGGATTGAACGCCGCGTTTGTCGGCGTCGAGACCGATCTCATCGCGTGGACGTCGGAGTCGCTTTAAAGGGCGCGCTCGTTCGTCCGCGGCGTGAAATCGCGCCGGTTTTTTCGTCGGCTATAGATCGAGGCTCGCCGCGCCGGGTCGCCGCGCCGCGATCGCCTGATCGGCGGCGGCGACGCCGGTGAGAAAGGCTCCATGGGCCGTGGAAAAGTCGTTTCGCGAGCAGGCCTCGCCGGCGAAGAACAGCCGTCCGTCCACCGGCGCGGCGAGCGCCGCCCGGCAGTCGGCGGCGCCTGGCAGGGCGTAGGAGTAGGAGCCGCGCGCGAAGGGATCGCTTCCCCAGCGATGGAGCCGCAAGGGCGCCACCCGGCGCGAGAAGCCGGCGCCGAACAGACCGACGAGTTCGGCGAGCGCGAAGTCGAAGAAGGCCGCCTCGCCGCCCGCCTCGAGCTCGGCTGCTAGCGCGCCGCCGAAATAGGCCTCGATCATCGGCCGGCCGAAGGGCCGGAATTGATAGGCCGCCGTCGCCGTGCGGCGAGCGTCGCCGAAAGCGCGGCTGTCCGCCTCGAACGTCTCAGCGTCGGTGAGCGAAAGAAACAACTTGTCGGCGAGCCCCAGCGGCAGGCCCGCCGCGGCCTGCGTCTTCTCCGGCAAGGCCGGCAGGAACAAATCTTCCTGCTGCGCGATGAGGCTGCTGGGCAGCGTCACGATGACGGCGTCCGCCGCGATCGGACCCTGCGTCGTCTCCACGATCAACCGCCGGCCGCGGCGGTCGATGCGCTCCGCCTTGCAGTGGAGCGCCACCGTCAGATCGGCGCCGTGATCGGCGATGACGCGCCCGAAGCCTTCGACGACGCGCCAGTTCACGCCGTTGTCGTCGTAGCGCGCGAGATCGCGGGCCGACACGAGATCGAGTTCCGCGCCGCTGTAATAGGTGCTGACGGCGTCGATCAGGGCGTTCCAGGGACTGTGCGCATCGAGCAGCGCTGCGGCCGGGCCGTCGGCCCCGCCCTCGGGATAAGCGTCGACGCGAGCGTGAAAGCGCCCCATCGCCTCGCCGAACGCGGCCCCTTCGAGGACGGGAAGGCCGATCTGGGCCGAGGGGCGCATCCACGGTGGCGGCGTCTTGTCGATCGTGCGGCCCTGCGCCTCGGCGATCGGCGTCCAGGGATTGCGGTCGGCCGAGTGCAGCCAGCCGCAGCCGAGGTCGATGGGAAATCCCGCCGCGTCGGCCGCCGTCCACGCCCGCCCGCCGAGCCGCGGCCGCGCCTCGATCAGCAGCGCCTCGACGCCGGCCTCCCGCAAGCGGCGCGCCGCGGCGATTCCCGCCGCTCCGCCGCCCACGATCACGACTTCCGCTTCGCCGCTCGCCATGCCCGAGATCTCCCTCGCCGTTGCGGGGCGAAGATCGCATTTTCCCACGCGGCTGGCCAATCGCGAAGCTGCAGCAATCGCCACGCGCAGTCTGCGCTCGCGCCGGGCGCGCTTGATATGCTATAGATTTCCGATGATCGTCGCTCTCAAACAAATGCTCCCTAGGATCGAAGCCTGGCCGGCCGAAGATCAGGAGGCGCTGCTGGAAGCCGCGCGCAGCATCGAAGCCGAGCGCTCGGGCGCCTATCACGCTTCGCCGCTGGAACTCGCCGCCATTGACCGCGGCCTGGAGGATGTCCGCAACGGTCGCTTTGCGGCTGAACACGCGGTCTCGGCGGTTCGCGCGAAGTTTCGTGGGGAATGAGGATCGCCTATACCGAGAGCGCGCTCGCGGACCTCGATGCGATCCATGATTATCAAGCGGTCCATTGGCCGCGCATGCGGGCGGCGTTCGAAGCGCGGCTCACGGCGATCGAGCAGCGCCTTCTCCAATTCCCGCACGGCGCGCCCGAAGTCGCCGAGCGCTCGGACGTCCGCGTTGTCGCATTCCTCGATTTTCCTTACCGGCTGTTCTATCGAGCGAATGCGCAAACGATAGAGGTTCTCGCCGTCAGGCACGCCTCGCGCAGGCCGTTGCACGAGTAGCGGCTCCGCCTCGCCGGAAGGCGGAACCGGGACGTCGCTGCGCTGCGGGGAACCCGGCGCCCTCAAGTCTGATGGCCGCCCGTCAGCGGCACGAAGGGAATGATCTTGCCGCCAAAAATGTCCGACCGCGCGACGCTGAGCTCGCCGTCAGCGCCAATCGTCTTGACCGCTTTGAGGATATGCTGCGCGCCGGGCGGCCCGACGGGAATGACCATCACGCCGCCGGGCTTCAACTGCCGCAGCAGCGGCGGCGGAATATGATCGATGCCGCAGGTGACGATGATCTTGTCGAATGGCGCCTCGTCCTCCCAACCGTAATAGCCGTCGGCGTTTCGCGTCGCGATCGACGCATACTCGCGATAGCCCTTGGCGATCAGCCTGTCGTAAACGCCGCGCGTGCGCGCCGCGAGCTCGGGGATGATCTCGATCGACCAGACGCGGTCGGTGAGGTAGCTCAGCAAGGCCGACTGGTAGCCGGAGCCCGTGCCGACTTCGAGCACCTTGTCGCCGGGGTGGATGCCCAGCGCGCTCGTCATGCGCCCCATCGTCCCCGGCGGGGTGATGGTGACGCCGAAGCCGATGTCGAGGTAATGCCCGACATAGGCCCGCTCGCGATCCTGCGGCAGGACGAATTCCTCGCGCGGCGTCATCAGGAAGGCGCGTTTGTCCGCGGGCGTCCACAGATCGTAGAAGGAGAGGAGCACCTGATAGCGGTCGAAGCGCTCGCCAAGGAGCGTGGGGTCCTCGCCGCGGTTGGCCGCCATCCAGGCGACGAAGTCGCCGCGGCGGGCCATCGGCGGCCAGAGGTCGGGCTGGAACGGCCTCGGCGGCTCGGCGTAGGCCGGAACGGCGGCGGCGAGGGCGGCCGCCGCGCCGAGAAGAAAATCGCGTCTGAGCATGACGGCCCCCTGCGCTGCGTCGCGCGCTTGAAGTTGGTGCCCGGGCGAGAATTCGACACGGATGGTCCAGGCATTCTGCGGCGCGAAGACGGTTGAGTCCACAAGCGCTTTGACGCGGCTTCCGGCTATCTGCTTTAGGCGCCGCTGCGACTCCCTCTCCCCGCACGCGCCTATCGGATTCACGCATCGAAATTCGATATCTTCTGGGTCCGCGCTGCCTGATCCGTGCTCCGCGTCAATGTCGCGCCCGCTGCGCGGGTTGCTCCCCCCGGATCAAGTCCGGGGCTCGCAAACATTGACCCCTCCGCGCGGCTCAGGCCGGCCATCCCGAGATGTGTGAACGCCGTAGCCGCGCGCGAGGAGAGGGGATGGCCGCGCGGCGCCGCTACCGCGCGAGTCTCGTCGCCAGAAAATCTCGCAAGGCAACTCCGGATGCTTGCGCGGCGTCGCGATCGTATTTCAGTTCCATGCCGAGAAGCCGCTTTCCCCCGGCGAATCCGGGATTGTCGAACCCGTGGCTCGCGCCGGGATAGACGACGAGCTTCACGTCGGCGCCGTCGCCCGGCTGCGCATTCGCCAGCCGCTGGCAATCCGCCGCCGGCGTGACGTCGTCGGAGGCGCCGACGAGGATCAGAGTCGGCATTCGCAATTGGGCGCCCGCCTGGTTTTCGCAAGGGGGATAGAAGGCCGCGGCGGCTTTGAATTTGAGGTCGCCGGGAGCCGCGAAGCGGGAGGCGGCGACCGCGAGCGCGGTATCCGCGCCTTGGGAGTAGCCGACCGCGGCGATTCGTTGGGGATCGACGTAAGGGAGCCGGGAAAGGAAAGCCAAAGCCCCGAACGCGTCGGCTACGCCTTCGCCGAAGTCCACGGCGCAGGTTTCCCTGAGGCCGCGCGTCGTGAAATCGTCGACGAACAACGCGACATCGCCCCAGCCCGCAATCATGTCGGCGATGGCCCGCCGGTTCGCCGGCAGGCCGAGGCAGGAGTGCAGCAACACGACCGCCGGAAAGGGACCGGCGCCCCTCGGCCTGGTCAGGTAGCCTTGAATGTGGGGCGTTTTGGCGCGCTCCTCGCCGGCGCGCAACTGGGAAGCGGCGGCGTCGAATTTCACCAATTCTTCGGCCGGCGCCGAGGAGGGGAAGGCGAGTTCGAGCGCGCATAGCGCCGCGACCGCGAAACATCGGCAAGCAAATTTTGGCGCGGCGCTCATCTGGGCTTTCACGAGAGAAAAGAGGCGGCGCCGGCCCGCCGCCGTCAAGCCCCGAGCGAATGCGAAGCGTTCGTGCGTCGCGCCGAGGTCTCAAACCGGACGAGCCGCCGCCTGCGCTGTCATCCCCGCGCAAGCGGGGATCCAGTTTTTGCTCTGCCGCGACCCTCGGCGGGCGCTGGATTCCCGCTTGCGCGGGAATGACGGTCGCGGCTAGCGGCGCAAGTTCGGCAGGGAGCGCCGTCGACCTCATGGAAGCGTCTTTTTCCGAAGTCATAAGGGCTGTCAAGGGCGCGCGAAGCGCGCCGCCTCCGGCGGTCGAGACCCTCAACAGCCCGGTTCAATCGGCAGTTTCGCGATCAAGAGATCGACGGCGAATTGCCGCGGCTGAGGGGCGCGGCGGGCGAACGGGCGATCGGGAGCGCGGTGCGTTCAGAGAGAATGGAGGATTGGGTAAACTGTCGGCGTAACGCGCGCGAATTCTTCTGTTATAATAATAATTGATGTTGGCGGCCCGGGCGTTGGCCGCTGTTCGTGGGCGCCATTCCGCCGCTGTTGGGGGTGTCGCATCGTGTCCCCGGGAGACGAGGGGACACGGAAGCGGGAGGGGATCGCGTGGAGCCAGAACGCCGACAGGTTGTGGTCCTGTTTGCGGACATGGTTGGATTCTCCGCCTTCTCGCAACGATCCGGCGAGGAGG
The DNA here is from genome assembly GCA_963842835.1 of uncultured Alphaproteobacteria bacterium. Lineage (GTDB taxonomy): Bacteria > Pseudomonadota > Alphaproteobacteria > Rhizobiales > Beijerinckiaceae > Roseiarcus. Next base: position 1,118,828 of record CAWJIB010000009.1, read on the forward strand.
CGGCTTTTGCCCTCATGAAAAGCCTCGCGCAGCTGATGGACGAGGCGATTCGCGAACAAGGCGGCACCGTGTCCAGCTTCACCGGCGATGGCGTAATGGCGGTGTTCGGAGCGCCGGTTGCGTTCGAAGACGCGCCTTTGCGGGCGTGCCGGACCGCCCAGGCGATTCTTCAACGGCTGACGGCCGCGGGCGACGATCTTGAAGCAAAGCATGGGGTGCGGCCGCAGGTGCGGATCGGCATGAACACCGGACCTGCGGTGTTCGGCCAGGTGCAGGACGGCGCCGACGCCGGCGTCACGGCTCTCGGCGACACGGTCAACGTCGCCGCGCGCTTGCAAGCTTCGGCCGAGCCGGGATCGGCGGTCATGAGCGAGGCGATGCATCGGCTGGTTCAGGGGCTCGTGGACGCGAGCTTCGCCGGCGAAAAGTCGATCAAGGGAAGGACCGGCGCCGAGAAGGTTTATCGGCTGGACGCGATCCGCGCAGGCGCGTCGCGCTTTGACGCCACGATCCGTCGCGGCCTCACCGCCTATGTCGGACGCGACCGGGAGCTGGAGAGCCTGGAGCGCGGTCTCGATGCAATCGCCGCCGGCATACGGATCATCGACATTGTCGGCGATCCTGGGAGCGGCAAGTCGCGCCTGCTTCACGAATTCCGCGAGCAGATCGTCAAGCAGCGCGCGAGGGTCCTGATCGGAAATTGCACGCCGTACGGACAGCGGACGCCGTTCAGCGCGTTCATTAAGATCGTGCGCGACGCCTTTCGCTTATCGCCTGGCGAGGAAGAAACGGTCGTGGCAGGGAAACTGGACGAGGGGCTTCAGGCGCGCGGCCTCAACTCCCCGCAGAATCTCGGCTTGTTGCTGAATCTGCTCGGTCTCGAAGCGCCGAAAGGCGCTCTGAGCGGGTTGGACGGTATGCTGATCGGCTTGCGCACGCGCAATCTCCTGCGGCAACTCGTGCAGGCCCGCGCCCGGCTGACGCCCTTGATAATGATTTTCGAGGATCTCCACTGGTTGGACAGCGCTTCGGAGGAGCTTCTGGCGAGCATCGTCGCCATTCCCGAACCGCTGCAACTGCTGATCCTGCACACCCGCCGGCCGGGATATGTTCCCGCTTGGGCTGGGCATACCAGGCTCGCTCGATTGGCGCTGGAGCCGCTGTCGGCCCGGGAAACGTCGCGGATCGCGCAAGCGCGGCTCGGCGTCGATTTCTTGCCCGAGGCTCTGGCCAAGCTCATCGCGTCCAAGGCGGAAGGCAACGCGCTCTTCGCCGAAGAGATCGCGAGCTATCTCGTCGAGCGGGGCATCGTGCGTCGCGGCGCGGGCGGTCTGGAGTTCGATCCGGCCGCGGCGGCCGCGGCTCTGCCGGAAAGCCTGCAATCGCTGCTCGCCTCGCGCATCGATCGGTTGCCGCCCGCCGACCGGTCGCTGCTCCAGGTGGCGGCGGTGGTCGGGCGCCGCTTCGACCCCGATCTCGTCGTTGCGCTGAGCGGGATGCAAGAGGCCGGCGAGGCTTCGTTCGCCGCGATGGAGGCGCTCGACCTCGTGCGCCGCGATGAGAGGTCGGGCGAATATGTCTTCAAGCATTCTCTCGTCCGAGACGCGCTTTATAGCGGCCTGTTGACCGGTCCGCGCGTCGCGCTGCACCTCAAGGTCGCCGAGGAGCTCGAGCGCCGCAGCGCCAACCGGCTGTTCGAGATCGCCGAGACCCTCGCCTATCATTATGCGTCGGCGCAGAGCGCCGGCAAGGCGTTCGCCTATCTGGCGATGGCGGGGCAGAAGAGCCTCAACGTTTACGCCATTCACGAAGCCGAGCAATATTATCGACAGGCGCTTGCGATCTTCGAGGCGCAGAACACATGCGCGGCGCCCGATTCGGTGGCGCAGGCGGTGGTGCGGCTTCTCGAAACGCTGTTGCTGAAATGCGAATATCGGGACGCCGGACAGTTCGCGCGTAAATTCATGCCGGTCGTGAAGCAGGCCGGCGAGACGCCCGATCTCGTCATCGCTTACTATTATCAAGCCCTTTCGCTCGTCCAGAACCTCGAGCTGCGCGCCGCGCACGCGCTGATGCTCGAGGCGCTCACGGTCGCCGAGCGCCTCGGGGACGGCCGCGCCAGGGCCTATGCGCGCGGCGGCCTGTTGCAATGCAGAACCCGTTTGGGTCTCGACTCGCTCGAGGCCGCCGACCGGATGAAGGCGCAATTGATGGAGGATAGCCTTCGCTTCGGCGACAACTTCATCCAAAACGCGAGCCATTTCTTCGTCATTTGGGATTATTTTTATCGCGGCCTCGTCAGGCAAGCGCGCGAGATCGCGATACGGCTGATCGCGTCGGGGGAGGAGCGCAACGACCCAAGAGCGATCGGGGTCACAAATTGGATTCTGGGATGGATCGACATGGTGAGCGGCGCTCCCGAAGCGGCGATCGCGCACGCGGACGACTGCCTGCGCGTGGCCATCGCGCCGTTCGATCGACTGCAAGGCGCCGCCGTCAAAGCCGTCGCCAACATTTTTATGGGCCGAACGCGCGAAGGGCTCGCCGAGATCGACGCGCTCAATTCGGAATTTGAACGGCTGGGGGCGCTCTACAGCGTCCTGCAGGGACCTCGGGGCGCGGCGTTGATAGCGCTGGGCCAAATTTCCCAGGGTGTCGGCGTCATCGAGCAATACATCGCGCAACGCGACGCCGCGGGCGATCACACCGCCGCGGCGTTCGCGCGCATTCCTCTTGCCGAGATCTACATCCAGATCCTATCGGGCAAGCAAACCGCCTCCGCCGCCGTCCTCTTCAAGAATTTCCCGTTCCTCGTCGGCGCGAAGCTCTTCGGCGCGCGCCGGGCGCTGGCGCTGCTGCGCAAGGCGGCTTCGCACAAGCAGTTCAGCGAAAGCGGCGCCGTCATCGCCCGCATCGACTTTGACCTCGGCGTGCTGTCCGCGATGAAGAAGAAGCGCGAAGAAGCGAAAGATTACTTCGGGCGGGCGCGCGTCGCCGCCGACAGCCAAGGCGAGGCCGCGCTGCTGCAAAAGATCGACGCCGCGATGGCGGAGGTGGGATAGGGCGGCGTTTTCGACGCTCGCGGCGCCGTCATCGGAGGTTGGGAAGCCAAGACTTCGGCGAGCGTAAATTTCGGCGCTGACGATTTGCGATTGCGACGAGAAAAACCGCATGGTAGCTTTAGTAACGCCGCGCGGTAGTTATAATAAATAATAAAATGGCGGTATGCATTCGTCACGGCAAGGGCAGGAGACTTTCGCTCGGAGGGCCGGCCATTGCCGATCTTTGACGATATCATTGCGCCGAAAGCGGTTTGGCCGGAGGAGGCGCGCTGGCCGCGGCTGAGAGCCGAGGCGCTCCTCAATCGGTTTCGCGCCTGTTTCCCGGACATTTATTACGACATCTACTGGGAAACCCGGCTGATGAACGCCCAGGCCTATATCGGCGAAAAGGGGCGCTCGGTCCGGCTCTACGGCGGGCTCGGACGTCACCGGCGCCTCGGCGTCGAGGGCGTCGCCTTCGCGCTCGCGCATGAGACCGGCCACCATCTCGGCGGTCCGCCGCATCACCAATTCTACACCACGATCAGCAGCGAAGAGCGGGCGAACGAATGGGCCGCGGAGACCGGCCTGCCGCTTGTGTTCGGCGAGGCCGTGGCGCGCCGCTTCGCCCGCCGCGGCGTCGCGCAGCTCGCCGCGGTGTGGAAGAAGTATCGCGAAAAATACGAGGGCGCGAGGGCGCTCGAAGAGTCCCTCGGGTAGTGGCTTCAACAGGAGGAGGCGACGATGGGGATGCTGTTCAATACGCCCGCAACTTTGCGAACGCTCGAAATGTTGAACGCGGCGTTTCACAAGGCCGGGCTTAACTACATTAGAGCCAATGGCGTTTGGGCCGCCAATTTTCAATCCAATGGCGGTCTTCCCGGCACGAATGGAACACACAAGGGTATCGCGGTGCCGATGGGCTTGGATCACGACGATCAAGGTTTGTCCAATAAGTGGAGCACTTGGCTGACCAATGTTTTCGATAGAAACGCCAATCCCGATGGGACGCTTATTGCGAAATTCGTTGGCGACGCGATAAACGATGGTATTAACGACACCAGAAATTGCGTTCGAATCGAATTTTTTGCGGTGCCTGATTCGAAAATCTTCGCGGAAAAAATCCAGATGACGACGACCGGGAGCAAGTACTCACTGGTGATCAACGTTCACACGACAACGATGGATAATAGCTGAGATCGCGATCTCCTGGGTTGTGGGATCGCGGCGACAGTCCGTTTAGTTCGCTTTTGCTCGGCAAGCGCCAAGGAGAGTTCACGGGGGCGGCAGTTAAGCGCGCTGTCGCGGTGAGGCGCCAGTTCGGCAGGGAGCGCCGTCGACCTCATGGAAGCGTCTTTTTCCGAAGCCGCAAGGCTGTCAAGGGCGCGCTCTTAGCGCGCCGCCGCAGGCGGGCTTCGCCCCTTGACAGCCTTGCGGCTTCGGAAGTCTTGGCCTCCATGAGGTCGACGCCGCGGTGGGTCGGCGGGGAGCAAACGCGGCGCGACTCGAAAGAACCGGGGCGGAGCAAAACTATCCTCATGTTGCCCGAGTTGCCGACGGCGCTGCGCGCCATCAAGTCGCCGAATTTATCAACGCAAGCTGACCCATGCCGGCTTTGACGCCGGGTTTCGTCGCGGCATCTCAAGGCCGGTGACGGTGACCGGCACGCGTCGCATGGCGACCGTGCGTCCGGCCAGCTTAACAATGCAATCCATGTAATGGGTACCTTTGTAGGCAGAACGTTCTTCTGCGGTTCTACCAATTTGGCCGGAATGACCGAGGTCGTTAATCAATTCGGCCTCCCGCCCTTCGTTTCGGACAACCCAAAGAATCTGCGAGCCCGCAGGCATGGCGGCGGCGTTTGTGACCTCAAACGTTATGTTGCAATTCTTTGGGATCGGACCGATCTTATTTACCCCGGTGTAGCGCGCGGCATCCTTGTTTGTTCTGGATTCAGCTGTCACGAAGATATCTGGCATGACAACCGCAACTTGATTGTTCCTCGCGCTCTTGGCGAGTGTTTCGGGAACTTCGGGCATCGGGAACATGTGCTCGAACAACTCTTGCCAAATGTCGGCAGCTTCAAGGTCTGACTCTACGGAATTTGCTCGTGTGGCGACATCTTGAAGGGTTTTGAGGCGATCGAGGAGGGTGGCGCTTTGCTCGGGCGAGAGGCGGTTGAGGTCTTCGTCATTGGCGACTGGGTTCGGAACCTTGAGGCCCGCATCGAGACGTTTAACGATTTCGCCAACGAGGAGACCGAACGTCTCGTCATCGGAGCCCATCTTGTCGTCGCCGAGTGAAGTGGCGGCTTCAGCTACGAGAACGGTCAGCATTATGGACGACGGATATTCCCCGTCCTCTTTGAATTTCAAGGCCGCCCAGGTCTTCAAATATCGGATGTGCCGTCGAACTTTTTCGCGCGTTGAGTCGCCAAACTGATCGCGGAACCACACATAGATTGCCTTTGGGTCGCTCGTTTCCCAGGAGTTTGATGTCGCCAAAGTGCGCGCATCTCGATCTGCGTCGAGATGGTAGGCAGGGACGTCGATATGGAAGCTATTGCGATATCGGATTCGGCAGCAACGGGTCTTTGGCGCGCAGACCTCTTTCACGTCCTCGACGTCGTTCTTTTCGTATGCTTTGAGACTATCTTGGACGAAACTCTTGAGGGTCTGTGCGCTATGGCGTCCGCCTTCCGGCTTGCCGGTCCATTGGAAATAGACGCCGAGGTCGATATCGAACTCGCCGTCCTTATGCACTGGGCGAATTTGCGTGCCAAATTTGTATGAACCCTGCAACCAAGTCCGAAGCGAATGCCCGCTGCGCTCCTTCAAATCCCCGATTAGGTGTTCCGCCAGCGCATTCCACCGACCTTGCTGCTCCTCGAATTGCTCGCCCGACGGGGTGCAGCGGCGGAGCAGCGTTTGTTTCTCGGAATCGTTCGAACTATAGAAGAGAGACGCCGCTACACCCATAGCTAGGTACCCTCATGATGAAAGTTCGCGGGGGTGGCCTCGTGAGTTAGGAAGCCGCGGAGTCGAGCTTCCGAAATGCAACTCTGCACGGTTGCCTCCGCGAGACCGCGAATGGTCTTCTGTGCATCAGGAGTGGCGACGTCTAAGGCCAAATGCCGCTCCTGCTCTTTTGATTGCTCCGCGTCGAGGCGCAGATAACGGTCTCCAAATCGATGCTTCATCATGTAATCGACGGCCTGTTGTTGGGCGGCAATCATCACGCTAACGAGGCGTTGGTCCGCCGCCCAACCAAGAATGCCAAGCTGCAAGCCATTCGCATGGGCAAAGGAATATTTCGCCGTGGTGGTCCCAATGCTCAAGAGATTGATGTCATCCTCCATTTGGCCGAGAAAATGCATGGCTTCGTGGACCGCAAGCAAGTCAGGGGAGCTCGCGAATAAACCGCCGTCGGCGTAGAGCGCATCGTCAATTTCGGCGATCGGAAAATATGTTGGCGCGGCAGATGTTGCGAGCGCCACGTCGACGATCGAACGATTGAGGTCGGTTCGAAAAGTCTTATGATGTGGCGTTTTGAAGACCTGCGGACGTCCCATTGTTAGGTTCACGCTAGGAATAATTACCCGGTGCTTGAGGTCCCCTATTCGGGCGTCCTTGCCCACGAGATCGACGATCGTCTGGCGAAGGGCATGCGAGTGGTATTTCGGTTTGAATAGGCTACGCCGCAGATCGACGATCCTCCCAATAAGTCCGGATGGGGCCGCACGATCCGAAAAAATCGCGACGCCGTTGCGCTCGATGGCTAGCTGAATTTCGCTCAAGGGGATTTCCGCGGCGAGACCAAGGGCTATAATTCCGCCAACTGACGTGCCGGCGATGAGCTCAAACCGCGTAGCCAACGGAGCGCCAGCGGCCTTTTCCAGCGCCGCGAGTACGGCGGCCGTGTAAAGCCCAAAGAAGCCGCCGCCGCTGAGCGAGAGGATGTCGAATCGTTCGTGCACCGACCAACGATACATCAAGAAGGAACAGATAGGGAACCAGCGCAGTACCTTTTCCCCAGAATCCTACCGCGAACGAGATATGTTGTTGTCTGTCGTCCCCCCTCAAAACAAAAACGACCTCGGCGCCATCGGCAGCCGGTCCGCCGGCTCGCAAATCAGCAGCGGGCCGTCCAAACCATCGCTGTAACCCCGTAACTCGTAAGCATAAGATTGCATTGTAACGAGCGCTATTTCTCGTCATCGAGTAGTTGGTTCAACCAACCAATGTGCTGCGCAAGGCCATCTATGTCAGAGTAAATAAATGCTCTATTCACACCCAAAATATCCAAATCATGTCTGATGGCAGCAAAATGCTTTGCTGGAACCAAAAGTTTCGTCAAATTAGTATTATATTTCTTATGAGTCTCAAATATTAAGAATGAGCCTGACTTAAGTAATGCATGAGCAGTGAAGTAACCAGACTGCGCTCTTATGCGTGGCACAATATGCGGGGGTCTAAATATCTTCGTCAATGTGATTTTAAGTGGATCAAATGATTGTGCGGCGAAATGATCCTTCGCAGTTTTGAAGGCCCAAACAACTCCTGATTTGTCGTCCTTAGATGGTTCCTCCACTGTAAACCACAGAGCTATTAACGGATTGGAAGTCCAATCCAGCAGGCGTGTCGGTAATCCATGATGCTGTGCAAGCGCGAGCCATTCTCTATTGTTGCTTGGATGCTTACTAATAAACGGAACGCTTTGCTCTTTGAAGCGATCAAGCATTGTTAATTAAGATTCGGCAATGCTCGCTCTTAAATTTATTCGTCCAATTTTTGGAATTAGAGGCCAATCCTGCGCTTGACCTCTATACAAACTCAAATCGTGCCAATTGCTCTTCACATAAGTGACAAATTCATCTACGCCACCAATTGTGACTTCTGTTATCGAAGATGGCATATGAATACTCCCATTATCATATCGCCAAACGCATCGCTCTTGGTGCAATTATTGATTTAAACGGGCGTTCAACAACGAACATTGTGGGCGCGCCGCAGGTGGTCGACGCGTCAAAGGCAGCTCGCCTAATTGCCTATTCATTTCGTTGTTACTGCGCGCCGAGTTCGGCTCCCCCCTCAAAACAAAAAATACCTCTGCGCCATCGGCAGCCGATCCGCCGGCTCGCAAACCAGCAGCGCGCCGTCCGCCGTCACCGCATAGGTCTCCGGGTCGACCGTGATCTTCGGCGTCGCCCCATTGTGCACCATCGACTTCTTGCCGATCTTGCGCGTGTTCTCGACCGCCACCAGCCGCTTCGCCACCTTCAGCTTGCGCGCGAGGCCGCCCTCCACCGCCGCCCCCGAGACGAACGTCAGCGATGTCCCCGTGCGCGCCCGCCCGTAAGCCCCGAACATCGGGCGGTAGTGGACCGGCTGCGGGGTCGGGATCGAGGCGTTGGGGTCGCCCATCGCGGCGGCGGCGATGACGCCGCCCTTGATCACGAGGTCGGGCTTCACGCCGAAGAAGGCAGGGCTCCACAGCACGAGGTCGGCGAGCTTGCCCTTCTCGATCGAGCCGATGTGCTTGGAGACGCCGTGCGCGATCGCGGGGTTGATGGTGTATTTCGCGAGATAACGCTTGACGCGGAAATTGTCGTTGCGGGCCGTATCGCCATCCAGCGCGCCGCGCTGGCGCTTCATCTTGTCCGCGGTCTGCCAGGTGCGGATGATCACTTCGCCGACCCGGCCCATCGCCTGGCTGTCGCTCGACATCATCGACAGCGCGCCGAGATCGTGGAGGATGTCCTCGGCGGCGATCGTCTCCTTGCGGATGCGGCTCTCGGCGAAGGCGAGGTCCTCGGGGATGCTCTGGTCGAGGTGATGGCAGACCATCAGCATGTCCAGGTGCTCGTCGAGCGTGTTGCGCGTGAAAGGCCGCGTCGGATTGGTCGAGGACGGCAGCACGTTGGGCAGCTCGGCGACGCGGATGATGTCGGGCGCATGGCCGCCGCCCGCGCCCTCGGTATGGAAGGCGTGGATGGTGCGGCCCTTGAACGCCTTGATCGTGTCCTCGACGAAGCCGGATTCGTTGAGCGTGTCGGAGTGGATCATCGCCTGCACGTCGTAATCGTCGGCCACCGATAGGCAGCAGTCGATTGCGGCGGGGGTGGTGCCCCAGTCCTCGTGCAGCTTGAGCGCGCAGGCGCCTGCCTCGACCTGCTCGACGAGCGCGGCGGGCTTGCTCGCGTTGCCCTTGCCGGCGAAGCCGAGATTCATGGGAAAATCGTCGGCCGCCTCGATCATGCGCTGGATGTGCCAGGGGCCGGGCGTGCAGGTCGTGGCGAACGTGCCCGTCGCCGGCCCGGTGCCGCCCCCTAACATCGAGGTGACGCCGCTCATCAGCGCCTCCTCGATCTGCTGCGGGCAGATGAAATGGATGTGGGTGTCGAAGCCGCCGGCGGTGAGAATCTTGCCCTCGCCGGCGATCACTTCCGTGCCCGGCCCGATAACGATGGTGACGCCGGGCTGGATGTCGGGATTGCCGGCCTTGCCGATGGCGGCGATGAGGCCGTCCTTCAGGCCGACGTCGGCTTTGACGATGCCCCAATGGTCGAGGATGACGGCGTTGGTGATGACGGTGTCGACCGCGCCGCGCGCCCGCGTGACCTGCGACTGGCCCATGCCGTCGCGGATCACCTTGCCGCCGCCGAACTTCACCTCTTCGCCGTAAATGGTGAAGTCCTTCTCGATCTCGATGAAGAGCTCGGTGTCGGCGAGCCGCACTCGGTCTCCTTTGGTGGGGCCGAACATGTCGGCGTAGGCGGCGCGGGAGAGGGCGGTGGGGGATTTGGGCATGGCGGGTCTCGCAAGAATTTGGAAATCGTCAATAACCTCGTGCGGGGAGCCCTTCTCCCGCTTGCGGGAGAAGGTGGCGGGCGAAGCCCGACGGATGAGGGGTCGGCGCGCAGGCCCTCACCCCGGCCCTCTCCCGCTTTGCGGGAGAGGGGGTTAGACCTTCCCCATCACCTCCTGGCGGAAGCCGTAGACCTGCCGCTTGCCGGCGAGCGCCACCAGCCGCACCTTGCGGCTCTGGCCGGGCTCGAAGCGGACCGCGGTTCCCGCGGGGATGTCGAGGCGGAAGCCGCGCGTCTTGGCGCGCTCGAATTTCAGCGCAGGGTTGGTCTCGAAGAAATGATAGTGCGAGCCGACCTGGATCGGCCGGTCGCCGGAATTGGCGACCTCCAGCGTGACCGTCGCGCGCCCCTCGTTCATCACGATCTCGCCGGGCTCGGCGATCACTTCGCCGGGAACGAGCTTTTCGTCGGCGCCGCGGATGGGGTGATGCACGGTCACGAGCTTCGTGCCGTCGGGGAACGTCGCCTCGATCTGGATGTCGTGGATCATCCCGGCGACGCCGTCCATCACCTGATCGGCCGCAACGACATGCGCGCCCGCCTCCATCAATTCTGCGACTGTGCGCCCGTCGCGCGCGCCCTCGACGACGAAATCGGTGATGAGCGCGATCGCTTCCGGGTGGTTGAGCTTGACGCCGCGCTCGAGGCGCCGGCGCGCGACGATCGCCGCCATGGCGATCAGCAATTTGTCCTTTTCGCGCGGGGTGAGATTCATGCGCCGGGGCCCCTTCCTTGTCGTCGGCGGCCAAGCAAGAACTCTCGCCGTCACGACCATACGCGCGGCGCCTGGCGGCCGCGCAAGGCCAGCATGGCCTCGATCAGCGCCGCGCGCAATCGGCTCGGCGACGGCGAGGCGAGCCGCGCGATCGCCAGCCCATCGAAGGCGCTGGCGCCCGCGTCGACGGGCGCCCCGTCGCGCGCCGCGACGCTCTCGAGCGCCGCCCGCAGCGCGGGCAGCTGCGCCTCGGCATTGGGCGCCACGCACAAAATCGTGGCGATGGCGCGCGCGCCGCGGCCGACCGCGGGCCGATCGAGCGTCGCGCCGGCGTTTTCGAGCCGCGTTTCGTCGGCGAAGATCAGTCGGCCGTCGCGTCGCACGCGCCAACGGTCGCGAAAGTACGCGGCGATTCGCGCTTCGCCGGACGCCAGGCGGCCGAAGGTCGTGGACTCGACCAGCAGCAGCGAAGCGTCGGCGGCAACCTCCGCTTCGAGGCCGCGTTCGAGCCGGGCGGCCTCGAACAGCAGCGTCTCCTGCGGCGTCCAGGCGAGCGCGCCGCCCGCCTCGACGCGAAGGCGCGTTTCGACGCCAACCGCCTCGCCCTCCGAACGATAGATTTTCTCGGCCGACTGGGTCGTGGCGACGACGCGGGCTTGCGGTCCGACCGTCAAATCGACGCTCGCCCGGTCGCCGCCCGCCATGCCGCCGCCGGTGTTGACGATGACCGCCTCGCATTCCGCGTCGGCGCGGGGAAAGCGTAAGCGGAGGCCGCCGGTCTCGAACACGCGCGCCGCTTCGGAGCGCTCGCCTGCGCGCGCGAAAACGGCGCGGACCTCGCCCAGCGCCCGCTGGCGGAATGCGGCGCTCGGCGTTTGCGCGGCCCAAAAATGTGTCGAATCGTTCATGGCGACGGGTTCATGGTCGCCGTTTTCGGCGCCGGCCTTCTTCATGCGCTGGCATGTCCGCGTCAAGGGCGGCTGCGACTTATTGCCGAGCTGAGGGCGGCCGAGCGTCGCCAATTTGCCACATGACTGTTGCCTTAAACGCACAGTCGAGCGACCGGTGGCGCCGTATAAGAAGGGAATCCAGCATAGGTTTCACCGGAATGGCTCAGTTTTCAGACTCGTCGCGCCATGACGCCGCGGCAGACGCCTCCCAGTTGCTGTCGCGGGTCGGCTACGTCGTTTTCGCGCTCGCGGCGCCAAGCGCCGTCGCGTTGTCTTCGCGCGCGATCTTCGTTCTGTTTCCGATCGGCGTCGCGCTGCTCGTCGTCGCGGCGGCGCTGGACCCGGTCGCCGAATTTGCCCAGCGCGTTCGCGGGGTCGCGATGTCGTCGGTGACATGGGCGGTGGCGGCCCTGTTCGCCTGGGCCGCGCTGTCCATCCTGTGGTCGCCATTTCCCTCCTCGGGCGCGCAACACCTGCTCAAGCTCGCCGCGACGGCGCTGGCGACGCTCGTCGTCATCGCGAGCGGGCGCGAGCACATGCGCGCGACGGATCTCTACCTGTTTCCGATCGGCGTTCTCCTGACGATGGCGACGATTCTCGTCCTCTGGGTTGCCGCGCAACAGGGCTTCGAGCCCGATGGAGGCCGGATTTACATGGGCGGCACGGCGATGGTCGTCATGCTGTTCCCCGCGTTGGGCGGACTGGCCGCTCGCGGCCGCAACGGCTATGCGCGCTCTCTTATAATGTTGGCGCTCGCCTATGTCTTCGCCATCGGCGCGGCGGCGACCGCCGCGGCGGTGCTGGTCGGATTCGCCGTGCTGTCCTTCGCGGTTTCCGACATCCGGCGGACCGTCAATGACGTGAGCTGGCTGGCGGCTGGCCTTATCGTGATTTCGCCTGTGTTTCCGGCGATCGCGCCGACTCTGTCGCACTGGCTGTTCCACGCGAAGCTGGCGAGCCTGCCCGCGCCTTATCCCACGCTGGCCGCCGCCGCCAGCCTGATCCTGCATGACGAGGCTCGCCTGATGACCGGCCACGGGATCGACACGGTGCTTCGGGGCGTCGAGACGGGCGTGCTGCCCGCGCTTTCCCCGCGCGTCGCCGTCTTCGAGATTTGGTACGAACTGGGAGTCGTCGGCGCGCTCGCCGCGGCGGCCGCGGTGTGGCTCGGCTTTCGCGCGATCGGCGAAATGGCGCCGCGTCTCGCGCCCTACATGGCGGCGACGTTCGCTTGCGATCTCACGCTCGGGTTCCTCGCGCAGGATTCCATGCAGATGACATGGGTGACCCTGCTCGCGATCAGCGCGATCGCCCTGGGCGCCGCGGCGCGCAGCCAATATCGCACCACCCGGCCGTCGGCGGCCAGTCTCGCGCATTTTTGAGCCGCGCGCGCCGTCACGCCAGCAATTTCAGAGCGCCGGGGCCGAATTGGGCGGCGAAGAACGTGCAGTAGGGGCCGTCGCGGGCGATGAGCTCGCGATGAGAGCCCGATTCGATCGCGCGGCCTTTCTCGATGACGAAGATGCGGTCGGCGCCGACGATGGTCTGCAGGCGATGGGCGACGACGATCGTCGTGCGCCCGATCCGCAAGCTGTCGAGGGCCTTTTGCACCTCGCGCTCGGATTCCGAATCGAGCGCCGCGGTCGGCTCGTCGAGCAACAGGATCGGCGCGTCCTTGAGGATCGCGCGGGCGATCGCGATGCGCTGACGCTGGCCGCCCGATAGTTGCGCGCCCTGCTCGCCGACGTTGGTTTCGTATCCGTCGGCGAATTGCAGGATGAAATCATGCGCGTTGGCCTTTTGCGCCGCCGCGACGATGTCCGCTTCCGAAGCGCCGATTCTCCCCAGCGCGATATTGTCGCGAATGGACCCGCGAAAGAGAAAGACGTCCTGGGAAACGAAGGCGATCTTGGCGCGCAACGACTTGAGATCGACGGCGGCGATGTCCTGACCGTCGATCGTCGCGCGGCCGCCGCTCAGCGTATAGAAACGCTGAACGATTCCCAGAATGGTCGATTTGCCGCCGCCCGACGGCCCGACCAACGCCGTGGTGGCGCTGGGCTCCGCGACGAGGTCGAGGCCGTCGATGACGTATTCGCTGGGCCGGTAGGCGAAGCGCGCGCGCTCGATGACGACCCGCCCCTTGGAAACCTCGAGTTTCGGCGCCGCTTCAACCGGCGCGTCGCCCTCGGGCGCGTCGAGAACCTCATAGATCATGCGCGCCCCGACAAGGCCGTTCTGAACGTCGACGGGAAATCGGCTCAGCCGTTTGGCCGGCTCGTAGGCCAGCAGCAGCGCGCCGAGGAAGGAGACGAACGAGCCGACGTCCGCATGCAGAACGCTGACCCGCCAGGAGCCGTAGAAGATGGCGAAGCAGATCGCGGCGCCCGCGAGCGAATCGGCCAGGAACGTCGTCAGTCCCGTCCCCCTCGCGACGCGATTGGCCGAACCTTCGACGCTGCGGATCGCGCGCGCCATGCGTTCGCGCATTTCCCCTTCGAGGTTGAACGCCTTGACGATGCGCACGCCGAGCACCGTTTCGCCCATCGTCTGCATGATCTGCGTCGAGCCGTGGAACGAACGCTTGGCGAACAGGCCGACCTTGCGAATGATCCGTCCGACCAGCGTCGTCAGGATCGGCAGGGCGCAAAGGGCGCCCAGCGCGATGACGGGATCGCGATAGATCATCACCGCCACGAGGCCCGCGACGGCGAGAGCGTCGCGCGCGGCGCCTTGGACGACGATCTGCAACGTGTCGCGCACGCCATTGGCGGCCAAGGCCAAGCGGGCGATGAATTCGCTGGAGTGGCGATCCTGGAAGAAAATGACGCTTTGATTGAGCAGGCGATCGAATACGCGGCGCTGCGCCGTGGCGACGATCCGGTTGCCGATGCGCGACAACGTCAGCATCGACCCGTAAGTGGCGGCTCCGCGCAAGACGAAGAGCCCGAGGACCTCCAAAGCCATCGAGCGCATCTCTCCGATTTTCTCGGCCGCGACCATGCCGTTCAGCACCGGCTTGAGCAGCGCCGCGACGGAAATGTTGGAGAATGCGATCAAGGCGAGCAGAACCACGCTCACGGCGTAGCCCCACTTGTGCTCGCGCCCGAAGTCGCGGAGCAGCCTTAGGAGCAGCCGGCTTGCGCCGGGCTGCTGGGGTGTTTCGGCCCTATCGAGCATCGATCGTTGCTATCCCGGCCGCGCTCAAAGGGGAAGCGGCAATTGGCTCGACCCGCGCCCGCGCTTCGCGCGGACGCTAAAAAAACCGTGATCGCGACGGCGCGCGGCGCCATGCAGACGCCGCCGCCGCGGGTCGCGCGGCGCGGTTTCGCCCATGGCGAAAGCGAGCGATCGGGAAATCCTTAGCGTCGCACAGGCGCCGCCGCCGGGCGAATCGTGCGCGGCCGCTTGTATTCGACCACCACGGCCCGATTGCGGCCGGCGACGAGCGTCGAGCGGCCGCGCGACAGGCTCGCCTGTTTGGCCGCCAAAGCTTTGACCTCGTCGGCGGGAACGCCCATCAAGGACGCCGCGATTTCGATGCGCTGCGCCAGATCGTCGGTCAGACTCTCCGCGGCGATCAGCGCTTCCTCAATCGTCGGCGGATCCTTGCGAACGCGCCGCGCGCCCCATTTCGTTTTCCAGGTCGTGCTCATCGCGCCCTCGAAGATGTCAAAAGCCCGCAAAAACTCGCGCTTCCCGCGATTCGCAGGGGTCGAAAATCATTTTTCGCAAATTAGCAGATATGTTGCAGTGCAGCAATCGAAAAGGGGCCGCGCTCGCAATTCGGTTAATCGCCAAAGATCTTTTGCCGGCGGCGCGCCGAGCGCGCCGCGCCGTCGCGTCGCCTTGAGGGGCGCTGCGATCCATGTAAGCTTCTGGGCGACCCATCGCAACGCCCGGAGAGCTCGAATGTCCGCCAACAATGATTCGTTCGCGAGCGATGGCGCCGGGGGAGCCGCGCAGGGGCGCCCGAGTCCCTTCGCCGCCTTCGCCGCCGAGGTTCTCGGCCACGACGGCCGGCGCGCCGCGATCGACGCCCTCTACCGGGCGCCCGAGACGGAGTGTCTGCCGGGCTTGTCGCGGGCGGCGGAACTGCCGGCGCCGGTCGGGGCGGAAGCGCGGGCGCTGGCGCGAAGCCTGATCGAGGGGCTGCGCGCGCGGCCGACGCCGGGCCTTGTGCAGGGACTGATGCGCGAATACGCGCTCTCCAGTCAGGAAGGCGTCGCCCTGATGTGCCTGGCCGAGGCGCTGCTGCGCATCCCCGACAGCGCCACGCGCGACGCTCTCATCGCCGACAAGATCGGCGGCGGCGAATGGCGCGCGCATGTCGGCCAATCGCCCTCGCCCTTCGTCAACGCCGCGACCTGGGGACTGCTCATCACCGGCCGCCTCATCGGCGCCGTCGACGACACTGGGCTCGGCGCGGCGTTGACCCGCCTTATCGCGCGCTCCGGCGCGCCGATCATCCGCGCCGGCGTCGACACCGCGATGCGCGTGCTCGGCGAACAATTCGTCTGCGGCCAGACGATCGACGCCGCGCTGGCGAACGCGCGGGCGCTCGAAGCGCGCGGGTACCGCTATTCCTACGATATGCTCGGCGAGGCCGCCGCGACGGCCGAAGACGCCGAGCGTTACCTCGCGTCCTATGAAGCGGCCCTGACCGCGATCGGCGCGGCCTCGGCCGGGCGCGGCATCTACGAAGGGCCGGGCCTCTCAATCAAGCTGTCGGCGCTGCATCCGCGCTACGCGCGCGGCCAACGCCAGCGGGTGATGAACGAACTCTATCCCCGCGTGAAGCGCCTGGCGGTTTTGGCGCGCAGCTACGACGTCGGGATCAACATCGACGCCGAGGAATCCGAGCGGCTCGATCTTTCGCTCGATCTCCTGGAGACGCTCTGCCGCGATCGCGAAATGGAGGGTTGGAACGGCGTCGGCTTCGTCGTGCAGGCCTATCAGAAACGTAGTTACGCCGCGCTCGGCTGGATCGTCGATCTCGCGCGCGCCACGAAGCGGCGAATCATGCTGCGCCTGGTCAAGGGCGCCTATTGGGACAGCGAAATCAAACGCTCGCAGGTCGAAGGCCTCGAAGGCTTCGCCGTCTTCACGCGCAAGATGCACACCGACGTTTCCTACATCGCCTGCGCTCGGCTGCTGCTGGAGGCGCCGGACGCGATTTTCCCGCAATTCGCGACGCACAACGCGCTAACCCTGGCGACGATCCATGCGATGGCGGGAAAGAATTTCTACGCCGGGCAATACGAGTTCCAATGCCTGCACGGCATGGGCGAGCCGCTCTACAATCAGATCGTCGGCAGCGGGCGCCACAACCGGCCCTGCCGCGTTTACGCGCCGGTCGGCTCGCACGAGACGCTGCTCGCCTATCTCGTGCGCCGCCTCTTGGAGAACGGCGCCAACACGTCCTTCGTCAATCGCATCGCTGACGCGTCCGTTCCGGTCGAGGCGCTGCTCGAAGACCCGCTCGAGGCGGCGCGGGCGCTCGTTCCGCTTGGCGCGCCGCATCCCAAAATCCTGGCTCCGCGCGATCTCTTCGCCCCCGAGCGCGCCAATTCGGCCGGCCTCGATCTGAGCAACGAAGCGCGCCTCGCCGCGCTCGGGCAAGCGCTCGATGCGAGCGCGGAACCGGACTGGCATGCGGGCGCCGCGCGGACCGCGGATCGCGCGATTCTCAATCCGGCGGACGCGCGCGACGTCGTCGGCCATGTCGCCGACGCCGATGCGTCGGATGTCGAACGGGCGTTCGCGCGCGCCTCGCGGGGCGGGCCGGCCTGGAGCGCGCTGGCGCCGAACGAGCGCGCGCGAATCCTTGTGAAGGCGGCCTCGCTGTTCGAGGCCGAAGCCCAATGGCTGGCGGGGCTGATCTGCCGCGAGGCGGGAAAAACCCTGCCCAACGCGCTCGGCGACGTGCGCGAGGCGGTCGATTTCCTGCGCTACTACGCCGCGAGGATCACCGACGATTTCGCCAACGCGACGCATCGCCCGCTGGGAATCGTCGTCTGCATCAGCCCGTGGAATTTTCCGATCGCCATTTTCACCGGTCAGGTCGGCGCGGCGCTCGCCGCCGGCAACGCCGTGATCGCCAAGCCGGCGGAGGAAACGCCGCTGATCGCCGCGCAGGCGGTGCGCCTGCTGCACGAGGCGGGCGTTCCCGAGGAGGCGCTCATGCTGCTGCCGGGAGACGGCGCGGTGGGCGCCATGCTCACCGCCCACGATAGCGTCGGCGGCGTGATGTTCACCGGCTCGACCGAGGTCGCCAAGCTGATCGCGGCCGCGCTGGCGCGGCGTCTGCGCTCCGACGGCGCGCCAATTCCCCTGATCGCGGAAACCGGCGGGCAGAACGCGCTGATCGTCGACAGTTCCGCGCTCGCCGAACAGGTCGTGGCGGACGTCCTCGCCTCGGCCTTCAATTCGGCGGGCCAGCGCTGCTCGGCGTTGCGCGTGCTGTGCCTCCAGGACGACATCGCCGAGCGCACGCTCGCCATGCTCAGGTCAGCGATGCGCGAGCTCGACGTCGGCCCGCCCGATCGCCTCAGCGCCGACGTCGGCCCCGTCATTTCGGCCGAGGCGCTCGCCAATTTGAACCGCTACGTGGCTTCGATGCGGGCGCGTGGTTTCCGCGTCCATGCCGACCCGCTGAGCGAGGCTTGCGCGCACGGGTTCTTCATCGCGCCGACGCTGATCGAAATCGGCTCGGTCGGAGATCTCGGGGCCGAGGTTTTCGGTCCGGTGCTCCATGTCCTGCGCTTCAAGCGCGAAGCGCTGCCCGAGCTGATCGACGCGCTCAATGCGACGGGCTACGGCTTGACCGGGGGCGCGCACTCGCGCATCGACTCGACGACCGACCTCGTGATCGGCCGGCTCGGCGCCGGCAACATCTACATCAATCGCAACATCATCGGCGCGGTGGTCGGGGTTCAGCCGTTCGGCGGCCACGGCCTTTCCGGCACGGGGCCGAAAGCGGGCGGACCGCTCTATCTCAAGCGGCTGCTCGCAGCCGCGCCGGCGGATTGGCCGCCCCTGCCGGCGGGCGTTCCCACGCGCGCCGCCAAGACCTTCGCGCGGGCGCTGGCCCAACGAGGCCGAGGGGACTTGGTCGAACTCTGCGCCGCCCTCGCGCCCGCCTCGCGCCTGGGGGTGAGCCTCGAACTGCCCGGCCCGGTCGGCGAGCGCAATGTCTATTCGCTGGTCGGACGCGGAACCGTCTTCTGCGACGCTTCGAGCGAGGAGGCGATGATCGCGCAGATCGCCTGCGCGCTGGCTGCGGGCAATCGCGCCGCGCTCGACGGCCCGCCCGCCGCCGTGCTCCTCGCCGCGCTGCCGCAGGCGTTGCGCGACGACGTCGTTGCGGCGGCGCCCTCGATGCGGATCGACGCTGTGCTGACCGACCGCGAGGGCGCGGCGCTGGTCGAGCTGCTGGCCGCCGTCGCGGCCCGCCCTGGGCCGATCGCGGGAGTGTTCCGCTATTCCGCCGACGCCCTGCGGCGCGGCGACCCGCCGCCGCTCGATTTTCTCGTCAGCGAGCGGTCGGTGTGCATCAACACCACGGCGGCGGGGGGGAACGCGAGCTTGATGTCGATAGGGTAGGGGACGCGGCGGGGCGGCGCCGTCGAGGGAGATGAGGGGCGCTTGAGAGTCGAGCGCCACGCGCCCCGCCGCCGCAATCGCCGTTTTCGTCACGCGGAGCGCCCAATATCGGCCGGCGCTCCGCGCGATCTTCGATCTTGCAATCCTAGAACGGATAATAGCGCAAGCTGGTCATGAAGACGTTCTCGTCGGCCTTGGGCGCGCCGCCGGTGCCGGGCAGGCCGGCGAAGATCTGGCGTTGGATGTATTCGTATTCGCCGCCGAGCTTCAACTGGCCGAAATCGCCCTTGTAGGCTGTATACCAGAAGCCGGCCGTCAGCTCCTGGAGCGATTTGGTCTGGGCGGTGCAGGTCGCCGTCGAGTCGAGGATCGAGCAGCCGGTGTTGTTGATGGCGCCCGGGTTACCGTAACCGTAGGCCGCGTTGGCCGCGCCGGCGTCATACCTGGAGCCGACGACTTCCTCGCCCGCGTAGCCGTAGATGTCGAGGGTCGGCATGGCGTGCACGGTCACGCCGCCCATCAGTTGGAAGCTCGGGATCGTCTCCAGCCTGCCGGTCGCGAACGAGTAGGTCACGTCGGGCAACGTGCTGGTGCCGTAGCGGCCGACGCCGTTGCCCGCCAGACCCGAGAAGTTCACGTCGAGCATGTTGGGAACGATCTGCGCGACGACGCCGCCGCCGAAGCCGCCGCCCCAGGTGTAGTTGTCGCCCGCGCCGTACGTCGACCCCAAAATCGTGCGGTCGTCGAATTCGCGCAGCAGGCCGAAGCCCTCGAGATGGATCTTGTGATCGGCGAGATTGCCGTCCCACGCGATCTTGCCGACCATGTCGGGCGCCTCGTTGAGCGAATAGGTGTCGCAGGCGTTGAAGAGCGCGTCGCCCGACGAATTGAGGCCGGCGCCGCCGCCGCAGCCGTTCAGCGAAGTCGCGACGACGCCGGCGGGGAGCTTGCCGCCGAAGATCGTCGCGCCGTTTTCCAGCGAAGCGCCGACCGACACGTTGCCGAAGGTCTCGTAGAGGCGCAACTGCGGCTGCCGCGTCCAGGTGAAGCCGACGACGTACTGCGCGTCGATGGTGGCCGGAACCGATGTCTTCTGCGGATCCATGCTGAAGGTGTTCAGCGTCGCCAGCGACCAGGTCTGACCGGCGATCATGTGCAGACCCCAATCGGACTCGTCGTAGCCCGCGTAGAGATGGCGGATGCGCGGCTGGAAGGAGTTCGACTGGTTCTGGTTCGCGGTCGCCGCCGCGCCGAGAAAGTCGAACTCGCCGTAACCCGTCAACGTGGTCGCGGGATTGGGATTGCCTTGGACCATCAGCGACAGCCGGCTCTGGCGCTCGCTCCAGCGCTCCTCGCCGGTGCGGCCGACCGAGTTGTTGGGGAACGGAACCGAGCCGAACGGCGTGTCGATGTCCGATTCCATGTTGTGCTGGCGGTAAAGACCTTCGAGTGCGAAGAAGCCGCCGGGCGTGATCGTCAGACCCTTGTAGCAGAACTTGCCGACCGGACACGAGGGCGGGATTTCCTCCCCTTTCTTCGTCGGCGCGGAGACCATCTTGCGCGTCTGCGCGTCCTGCTTGGTCTGGGCGTCGAGACGCTTCTCCAAATTGGCCAGGCGCGCCTTCAGCTCGCGGATTTCCTGGGCGGTGGAAGTCGTCGAATCGTCTGCCCACGCGGACGCCGAACCCAGCGTCGCCAGCGCCACGACGAGCGCGCGGCCCCATTGGCGAACTTCTCCGGCCCCAACGGTTTGCCGGCAATAAGCAAGTATCGACGTTCTCACGATATGGCCCCCCATGCATCTGGGCGACGGACGCGTTGTGCGGCGTCTTCGCTCGACGAGACAGACGAATACGGGGGTTACAAATAGCTATTATGACAATATGTCACAATCAGACTAAATTTAGTTTTATAAACTGGCATTATTCAGTTTAATTATACGGAATCAGCTATGCGATATATGCTATAGCGAGATTTTATAAAGTCTATTTTATGAATCATTTTTTACGATCCGAGTCCTTCTCTGTCTCGTAATTCTCGCCATTTGTCAGCTATCCTAGGTAATGGAGACGGATGGATCCGCGCATGGTCTACGTCCGCAAATTCAGCGAGGATGAAATCGTCGGCGTGCTACGCGAACACGAAGCGGGCGCCGAAGTGGGCGCCGTTTGTCGCCGCCATAACATCAGTATTCGCACGTTCTATCGTTGGAAGGCGGAACTCGGCCGCGTTCCACCATCCCTCACGGTGCGGCTCAAGGAGCTGGAAGAGGAGAACAAGCGGCTCAGGGCGCTGCTCGTCGAGACCATGCTCAACGTCTGCGATTCCGGCGCCTCGGCGGAGCCTTTGCGTCCGCAGCCGCTTGTGCACGGACGCGAAAGCCGTTTGCAGATGCCTCGACGCTACCGGATTCGCCTGCGATTCTTAACGCGATCCAAGGCGTTGAGCCCGAGAGCGTCGCCGTCGTGAACGAAGATTCTTCTTGGACGCCGATGCCCAGATGGGGTGGCCGAGCGCAGCGACGGTTCTTGAGGATGCGGTTCCAAGCCGTCGCGCTTACGCTCGACCAGCCCTGATCCCCCGCGCTTCGCATGACGCCTTCGCTCCCGACGACGGCGGAGGTCTGGCCCAATCCAAAGGCGGCGCTCTGGGTCTCTCGATCGACCGCGCTTCCACAGCCCACGCGCTTTCCCGGTCAGTTCCTCATGATTTCGAGCAATCGGCCCGCGTTGGTTTGGGTGCTCCAATTCAAGTGCTCGATTTTCTTCAAACCGTCCGCGATGGCCGTCTGGAAGGACTCGAGGTCGTCGATCAATTCGTCCAATCCATCCCTCGCGACCTCTAGGCGCGAGCTTTCCATTTTGCCCATGACGCGGGTCACCTCCAGGCTCGCCGCGAGTCGCTTCATTTCGGTGAAATCCTGCTGGAAACGTTCGGCCTGCTCGGTAATCGCCCGCAAGCCATCGACGGCTTTTCGTTGATACGCTCTTTGCTGCTGCTGCAGAGAAAGCATCTCCTGTTCGTGGGAGAGCTTGCCCGAGGAGCTCTCGGCGCCGAAAATTTCGGCGACTTCCTGCTGCACCTTGGCGACGCCGAGCAGAAACAGGCCATTATTGATGGTCGTGAGAACCTGCTGCGCCGAAGCGATGAACTGGCTCATGTTGTTTTTGATCGTGGCTGAGATGGCGTTGTAGTTGGTGGAGATCGCCCCGATCGTCACGCCAGCGTCCCCGAGCTGGGCGGCCTGAACGCGCAAATTGAGCGGTATATATTTATTCCTGGCGTAAGCGGCGAAAATGGCTTCGGCCTGTTCGAGCAAGGAATTCGCAGCGGCCAAGAGTTCGTTGAAACAAGCGATCATGCGATCCGGCTCGCGGCGCAACTGCTGATCGCGCGCCGCCAATTCCTTGCTTAAGGCGGCAGCCATAAACGCGGCGTAATCGGGGAAACCAAGTTGCGCCAGCCGCTGCAACAAGATCGCGGCGCTGTCGCTGGGACTGAGCTTGTTTTCTACCGCCGCGGCGACAAGGGACTTATATTCGCCTTCGACGATCGACAGCAGGGCGCTGGGTTTGAGACGGACGGAGAGATAGCCCGCCTCTGTCGGGGTCACGATCGCAAAGACCCAGTAATACCGGCCGTCCTTGGCCCGGTTTTTTACATAGGCGCCGATTGGCTCTCCCTTTTTTATCGTTTCCCATAGCAACCAGAAGACGGCCCTGGGCATGTCGGGGTGGCGGATGATGTTATGCGGCTTGTTGATCAGTTCGTCCCAGGAATACATGCTGATACGCTGGAAAACGCTGTTCCCGGAAATAATGACGCCCCTGGCGTCCGTTCGCGAAAAAAACAGCTCTTCAAACGAGAACGGAACTTCTTGATCGAGGCTGGGAAGGGTCTTCCGCTTTTCGGTAAACTGAATTTCCACGGAATACCCCGCTAGGGAAAGCGCCGCAGTAAAGCAAACAACAGCGCTGCACGAATTGCTGCTCTGGAAATTGATCGAAATCAAGGCGTTTTGCCGCGCCGCGAAATCCGGCGAGCCGCAACGCGCGGAACAAGAATTCCGCACGGCAAAACGCCCTTGATCGGAAAGGGCCTTTCGGATGCGAATTACAGCGGCAAAACGATTCCAAAATTCTTGCGATGCGCACGAGCCTCGACGGGAGGCCGGAGGCGTGAGATCGAGTCCGAGCGATTCGCCCGCCTTTGGGTGGCGCGCAGCGCCCTTGGCGGGCGCCACTTCCTCCAGCGCGGACCCGTCGGCGCCGGCCAGAAGGGCGCGAAAAGAACTGGCGCGTTCGTCCACGCTGACGAGGGCCGCAGGAGGCGACAGCAAGGCGTTTCTCCATTCTCTGGCGCTTCGCTCGGGTCGCCCTGGCGGGCCGCAAGGAGCTCGAACCCCGATCAGACCGTTATGAGCGCTGTTCAGGCGGCGCGGGTGATTTCGAAACGCCCTTCAAGGCCGCTCGAGGTCGACTGCCAGGGCGATAGCGAAAACGCCTGCCAGCCAGCCGGACGCGACTGATTGGCGCCCTGGTGGAGCAGCTCGAGGTTGAAGTCGAGATGCGCGACCGGATCCCAGTGGAACGCCGCGCCGCCCATCCAGCTGTCCGAGTTGGAGGAGAGCTGACCGGCGCTCAACCCGCTCCAGTGAAGCTGGCCATAGCCGATTTCCGGAGCGATAAAGAATACCGGGCTGAAGTGGAATTCCCCGCTCGCCGCCATCGACCATGCCGTCGGCGTCGCCCAAGCGCCGTTGCAAAAATTCGGCCTAAACCAGTTTCCTTTTCGGCCGTTGCATAAAAGTCACGAAAAGCCCGAGAGCCCCGGCGCCTAGGAGGGGGATTTGCTGCGTCTTCGGGCAGAGCGCTAACCCAAATTTGGTCGATATCCGCCGGATGCCTTGGTCGCCCTGGTGGGCCGGGAGGGACTCGAACCCCCAACCAGACCGTTATGAGCGGCCGGCTCTAACCATTGAGCTACCGGCCCGGAGCGGGCGCCACCGGGAACGGCATTAAACGCAAAAGCCGGCGCAACGCAATCGGCCGAAGAGCCTTCGGCCCGGCCCGCCCGCCCTAACTTCGCCATGCATTTCTTTTCTTTGCCGTTCTCATTATCTTAGCGGCGGGACGCGGCGCCGCCGCGAACAACGTGGGACAGCATGTCGGCGCCTGCATCGAGAGCGGACTGGGCGGCCCAAGGCCGCAGGTTTGCGGCCAGCTTGCCCTCGCCCGTCGGACGCGACGAGGCCCGCTTGCGCGCATTCGCGGCCGCGCAGCGTCATTCCCGGCTTGTCGGCTTCCTGCGCGTCGCGGCGCCCGCGATCATCGTCGTCGTCGTGGGGGCGTTGATCGTCGGCGCGGTCTTCAACCCGTTCCGCGCGAAGGTGAGCGAATTGTCGATCGGCGAATTGAGCGTCGACGGCGTCAAGGTCGTCATGGGCCGACCGAAGCTGACCGGCTTTCGTCGCGACGGACGCGCCTATGTCCTAAACGCCGCCAAGGCGATTCAGGATGTGACCCGCCCGACCCTCGTCGAATTGCGGGAAGTCGATGGCGAGTTCGGCATGCCGGACAACACTTCGCTCCACATTACCGCCGCGGTCGGCTTCTACGATAGCGCCAGCCAATCTCTGGATTTGTCGCGGGACGTGCGCATTCATGATTCCGAGTACGACGTGAAGCTCAATAGCGCGAACATCGACTTCAAGGCGGGCGTCTATCGATCGAACGAGCCCGTGACCATCGTCACGGCCAACGGCGCGACGGTGTCCGCCGATTCGGTTCTGGCGCGCGACAACGGCCACGAACTGACCTTCTCGGGCCACGTGCGAACGGTGTTCTTGCGCGATGCGCGCGCCGATGCGGCGCCCGCCGAAATGAAGGGAACGAATCCATGAAGGGTTTTGAGGCGCGGGCCGGATTGGCGGCGGCGCTCGCGATCGCGCTCATCGGCGCGAGCGCGCAACTCAGCGCGGCGCCCACTAAGCCGACCGGGCCGGCGCCGCTCACCCCGGCGGCGAGCAAACCCGCCGCATCGCCGCTATTGCCGGGCGCGAATTCCAAGGCGCCGATTTCCATCGAGGCGGACAAGCTCGTCTATTTCGACAAGGAACAGAAGGCGATTTACACCGGCAGCGTCATCATCATTCAAGGCGACGCGAAGATGACATGTTCGGCGTTAACCATCTTTATGGAGAAAACTCCAGACTCTGGGCAGCCCAGCGCCGCCAAGGCGGGCGATCCGGCCAAGGCCGGCGAGGGGGCCGGCGCCGTTCCGGGCGCGGGATCGAGTCGCGTCAAGCATCTCGACGCCGCCGGTCCCGTCGCCGTCGTGTCGAAAACGCAGGTCGCCACCGGCGACAGCGCTTCCTACGACCAAGCGCAGAACAAGGTCTGGCTGACCGGAAATGTCACGCTGAGCGACGGCGGCAACGTCACCAAGGGCGAGAAACTGACCTATGACTTGACGACCAGCGAGGCGACCGTCGAGATGGGCCCCGTGACCAAGCGCGTCAAAGGACTCTTCATTCCCGGCTCCAATGATTCCGGCGGCGATGACAAAACCAAAGCCCCGAAGTAGATATATCCCTTGCTTCGATTCCTCTCGCCCATCCGTCATGAGAAACGCTCGCCGCTCCCGGATCGCCCTGTCTTGAGCGACGCTTCGTCGATCGAGGCGCGCACCCGCGCGCAGGGGATTGGGGCGCTCGCGCCCGACGGGCGCTTGGCGGGCGGCGCCGGGGAGGGATTTCTCGCCGTCCATAATCTCGGCAAGACCTACGGCGCGCGCGCGGTCGTGCAGGACGTCAGCCTGTCGGTTCGCCGCGGCGAAGCCGTCGGGCTGTTGGGCCCCAACGGCGCCGGCAAGACCACGGTGTTCTATATGATCACCGGCCTCGTCAGGCCGGACAAGGGCGTCATCGAACTCGATGGTTTTCCCGTGACGACGCTGCCCATGTATCAACGGGCGCGCCTCGGCATCGGCTACTTGCCGCAAGAGGCTTCGATCTTTCGCGGCCTCAATGTCGAGGACAACATTCGCGCGGTTCTGGAGGTCAACGAGCCCGACCGCAAGGCGCGCGAGGCGACGCTCAATTCGCTGCTCGAAGAGTTCGATATCGCGCGCCTGCGCAAGGCGCCGTCGATCGCGCTTTCCGGCGGCGAGCGACGGCGCTGCGAGATCGCGCGCGCGCTCGCCGGCAAGCCGTCGTTCATGCTGCTCGACGAGCCTTTCGCCGGCATCGATCCGATCGCGGTGGGCGATATCCAGGATCTCGTGCGCCATCTCAAGGGGCGCGGCATCGGCGTCCTCATCACCGATCACAACGTGCGCGAGACGCTCGGCCTGATCGATCGCGCCTACATCATTCACAGCGGCCACGTGCTGACCGAAGGATCGCCCGAGGAGATCGTCGCGCACCCGGACGTCCGCCGATATTATCTGGGCGAAGACTTCCGCATGTAGCCTCGCGGCGTGCGATTTCGGCGCTATCGTTGCGCGGCGCGCGTCATTCGTCTTCGTCGAAGCGGTTCGCCACCAGCGTTTCGAGCGCGTCGAGCGCCTCGACGGCTTGCGCGCCCAGGGCGGAGACCGTGATCGTCGAACCGAGACCGGCGCCCAGCATCAAGATGCCCATGATGGAATCGCCGCCGACGGTTTCGCCGCAGCGCGTGACCTTGACTTGCGCGTCGAAGCGATCGACGCATTGCACGAACTTGGCGGTGGCGCGCGCATGCAGTCCCTTGCGGTTGACGATGCGCATGTCCCGCGCATGCGCGCCGGCGTGGATCGGGGGCGGCGGACAGTCTTCGTCTTCGCGACCTTCGTCTTGGCGAAATTCCGTCGACTCGGTCATTTTCCTGTGAGCACCTTGCTCGCCACGGTGATGTATTTGCGGCCGGCGTCGCGCGCCTCGATCACCGCGTGATCGAGGTCCGTGGTCTCGCGAAGCGTCGCCAATTTGATCAGCATCGGCAGGTTGATGCCGCAAATGACCTCGATGCGACCGCCGTCCATGACGGAAATGGCGAGGTTGGACGGCGTGCCGCCGAACATATCGGTCAGCAGGACGACGCCGCTGCCGTCCTGAACCCGGGCGACCGCGCCGAGAATGTCCGCGCGCCGCTGCTCCATGTCGTCCTCGGGGCCGATCGTAATCGTTTCGAATCGCGATTGCGGCCCGACGACGTGCTCAAGCGCGGCCCGAAAACCAGTGGCGAGCTGGCCGTGGGTCACAAGGACCATTCCAATCATCAACAATCCATTGTTTCAGGCGCCGCCGCCGCGCCAGCGAACGGTCAATAGTCAAGAGCGGCATTTTTGTGCAGTGCGGCGCAATGATCAAGCAAAATTCGCAAAAAACGCCAACCGACGTCAGAACAATCTAGCAAGGCTTTCGAGGGCCGCATAGGCGTGGTCGAGCGGGCCATGCGCCGGGTCGAGCGCCACTCGGGGCAGCCGGACGCCCAGCAATTCGGCGATTCTCTCGCTTTCCTCCGGCATTCGAGGCGGCGATTGGCCACGGCCGGTCAGGTCGACGACGAGCCGCACGACGGCGCTGGGCTCATGGGCGACCGCGAGGACGCCCTCGAAACGGCGCTCGACGAGCCCCTCGAACCCCGGAACGCCGCGCGCCAGTAGGCGCCCGCCGCAGGCGCGCAGGAAGATCCGGTCGTCGCCGATCAGCGCGGCGAAAATCGCCGCTTCGTGCGCGCGGGCGATCAATGCGAGCGCGAGCGTGCTCTTGCCCGCCCCGGAAGGGCCGCGCAGCACCACGCCGCGCTCGCCGACGACGAGCGCGGTTGCGTGGAGGCTCGACCAGCCGGCGGGCGCCCTCATGGGCCGATCGCCGGAAGGGAAACGACGAAGCGCGCTCCCGCGCCGTGGCGCACGACGGCCGCATCGCGCTCGCCGGCGGTTCCAGCGGTCGTCTCGGGCGAGGCGGGCCGATTGCACGCCCATATCCGCCCGCCGTGCGCCTGGACGATCTGACGTGAAATGGACAGGCCTAGCCCGGAGTTTTGTCCGAAGCCCTGTTCCGGGCGATCGGTGTAGAAGCGCTCGAAGATGCGTTCGAGCGCGTGTGGCGGGATTCCAGGGCCGTCGTCGTCGACCGTAACGACGACTTGATCGCCCAAGCGCTCGCCTTCCGGCGTCGTCATGCCGCGCGCTCGGCTCAGCGCGATTCGCACCTCGCCGCCCGGCCGCGAGAACGAGCAGGCGTTGTCGAGCAGATTGGTGATCACCTGGGCGAGCCTCGAATCGTAGCCGAGCACGACGTAGGCCGGCGTCTTCGCCTTGGCGTCGGCCTCCTCGACCGTCAGGCGCAGCGAGGCTCCGTTGCTGCGCGGCGAATCGGCCGCCATCGCGACCACCGCGCGAAGCAGCGACGCCATGTCGACCGGCCCGGCGTCGCCGCGCGCGAGTTCCGCGTCCAGGCGCGAAGCGTCCGAGATGTCGCTGATCAGTCGGTCGAGCCGCCGCACGTCGTGCTGCATGATGCCGAGCAGGCGGTCGCGCGAGGGCCCAGGTTTCACGCGCGGCAAGGTTTCGACGGCGCTGCGCAGCGAGGTGAGCGGATTCTTGAGTTCGTGCGCGACGTCCGCTGCGAAGCTCTCGATTGCGTCGATCCGGTTGTAGAGCGCCTGGGTCATGTCGCGCAGGGCGCCCGAGAGATGCCCGATTTCGTCCGACCGATCGGTGAAGTCGGGAATCTGTTGCCGCGATTTGATGCCGCGCCGCACGCGCTCGGCCGCCTCGGCGAGCTTGCGCACGGGTTCGGCGATCGTGTTGGCCAGGGACAGCGACAGCACCAGCATCACCGCCGCCAGAACCAGAAAGAATCGCAGCAACGCCCATCGCTCCGAAGCGATGACGGAGTCGATGTCGCCGCCCTGGGTCGAGAGCAGCAGCGCGCCGCGGATCCTCGCCGTTCGCTGGATCGGCACGCAGACCGAGACGATCGTTTCGCCCCCCGCGTTGATGCGAACGGCCGATTCCGTCTTTCCCTTCAGCGCGTCCACGATTTCGGGCAGCGCCTTGCCGTCGGTTATCCAATCGTCGTTGACGCGCAGCTTCTTGGTCGGCGCGAAAGAGCGGCGGGCTTCGGCCCAGAGCCGGCGC
Organism: uncultured Alphaproteobacteria bacterium; assembly: GCA_963842835.1. Lineage (GTDB taxonomy): Bacteria > Pseudomonadota > Alphaproteobacteria > Rhizobiales > Beijerinckiaceae > Roseiarcus. The sequence goes on from CAWJIB010000009.1 coordinate 1,148,135, forward strand.
CACCACGGCAGGTCTTCGCCGGCGCTCTCGCCCGGTTCGGCGCGAAGCGTCGCGCCGCGGGCCGAAAGGGTTTGCGAATCGAGCAGGAGCAAGCCATCCCGATCGTAGATCCGCGCGCGCGTGCGCGTCGGCGTCACCAGGCGATGGAGGACCGGGCCGACGCGTTCCGGGTTGATCGAGAACTCGATCGAATCCTCGTCGTTCGGCGCGGGCGTCGCATTTTCGCCGGGCGCGAGTTGCAGCAGCTTCTCCGGATCGACGGTGATGGTGTCGGTTTCGACGGCGGCGGAGGCGGCGATGGCGGCGGCGATGATGCCGGCTTGGGTCTTCAGGCTTTGCGTTCGCGCATCGATAATGTCGGCGCGGAATTGATTGAGCAGCAGGAAGCCGATCACCAGGACCAGCAGGCCGCCGAGATTGAGCACGACGATGCGGCGCGTCAAAGACGACGAGAAGCGCGACACGATCGCGCGCCAGACGGCGCGCACGCGCACGCGCGCGCGCGACTTGCGCCAGCGCGCGCCCGCGGAAGCGAAAATCGGATCGCTGTGCGTCTCGGTGCTCATCGTTACGCGCGGCGGCGAAGGCGCCGCGCCCCGGTATTCACGCGCGGCCCGCGCGTCAGGCTTCCCTGAAGCGATAGCCGACGCCGTAAAGGGTCTCGATCATTTCGAAATCCGGTTCGACGACCTTGAACTTCTTGCGCAACCGCTTGATGTGGCTGTCGATCGTGCGATCGTCGACGTAAACCTGATCGTCGTAAGCCGCGTCCATCAGCGCGTTGCGGCTCTTGACGACCCCAGGGCGCGTCGCGAGCGCCTGAAGGATCAGGAACTCCGTCACGGTCAGCGTGACGGGAACGTTGTCCCACGTGCAGGTATGGCGCTCGGGGTCCATTTTCAGCCGCCCGCGTTCGAGGATCTTGGCCTCGCTCTCCTTTTGCGACGCCGCGTCCTTGGGATTGGCGCGACGCAGGATCGCCTTCACGCGCTCGACCAGCAGGCGCTGGGAGAACGGCTTGCGAATGAAATCGTCGGCGCCCATCTTGAGCCCGAACAACTCGTCGATTTCCTCGTCCTTCGAGGTGAGAAAAATCACCGGCAGATCGGACTTTTGCCGGAGCCTGCGCAGCAGCTCCATGCCGTCCATGCGCGGCATCTTGATGTCGAAGATGGCCAGATCCGGCGGGTTGGCCTTCAGGCCGTCCAGCGCGCTGGCGCCGTCCGTGTACGTCTGAACGCGATAGCCTTCCGCTTCCAACGAAAGGGAAACGGAAGTTAGGATGTTGCGGTCGTCGTCGACCAGGGCGATCGTCGGCATGAAGCTCCTGTTTCAATTCCACTGCGCCGCGCGGGTCAGCCGCGGCCGTGCATCATACACCCCACGAGGGCACAATAGAGCCGTTCGCGGCCGAAGTGTGGCTTCATTGAGCCATCGGCCGGGCGCGCTCGCGCCGCTCGCGGCCAAATATCTACAATAATATGTCAAGATAAGCCGCTTTGGCGAATGTTCAACCGCTTCGCCGCGCAGGCGCCGCCGGGGCGACCGGCTGGGGCTCGGCTTGACCTGGCGGCTGCGCCGCGCTTTTTTCCTCGCCCCTGTCGGCGCGGCGCCGCGCGCCGACGCCCGCGCGTCTCCAAAAGGATCGAACCCCATGGCCGCCTCCGAGCCGGAAGAAACGCTTCCTAGCGCGGCGGCGCAGGCCAAGCGGCTCCTGAGGATTTCGCGGACCGGCGCCTTGGCGACGCTTGGTCGCGAGGCGGGCGCGCCGTTGACGACCTGGGTCGGCTGCGCCAGCGATTTCGACGGTTCGCCGCTGTTCCTGTTTTCCGAACTCGCCCAGCACACCAAGAATCTCGCCCTCGACCCGCGCGGCTCGCTGCTGCTGACGAGCCCGCCCGATCGCGGCGATCCGCTCAATCACCCCCGCATCAGCGTCGGCGGCCCCATCCGGCCCCATCCCGACCCCTACGCGCGCAAGCGCTATCTCCAGCGCAATCCCAAAGCCAAGCTCTACGCGCCGTTCGCCGATTTCGCGATCTACCGGATGCGTATCGAGGCCGTTCACTTCAACGGCGGGTTCGGCCGCGCCGACCCGCTGACGCCGGCCGACATCCTCGCGCCCGAGGCGGACGCGTCTGCGCTGATCGAGGCCGAGGACCGCCTGCTCGACGAGGTCAACGGGCCCGACGGCGCGCTCGCCGCGCGCCTGGCCCCGCGCGACGATCCCGGCCGGCGGGTCTGGCGCGCGATCGGCCTCGACGCCCAGGGCCTCGACCTGGCCGCCGGGGGCTTGGCGGCGCGGATCGATTTCAGCGCGCCCGCCTTCGATCCCTGGGGCTGGCGGCGGCGGCTCGAGGACGTCTTGGCGGAGGGCGAGGCCTGAGGGCCGGCAGGGTTTCGAGCCCTAGGACGCCGACAGGCGGCGGCTTTCCACGGCGACGCGCCACGCATCGAGGTCCGACAACATCGCGCGGGCGGCTTGGCCCGCGAGCGCGCGCAGGGCGGGAAGGTCCAGCTCGCCGACGAGGCGGGTCTTCAGCGCTTCCAGTTGCGTCGCGGTGCGTCGCGAACGACGCGCCAAATCCTCGAAATCGCCGAAGAGACGAACGCCATAGGATGCGGTCGCCGCCGCCGGCAGAAAGATCGACGCCGCCAGACCCCAGGATTCAAATTCCGACATGCTCGCCCAGTGCATGAATTTGGCGACGAGATAGAGCCCGTTATTGCCCAGCGACGCCACAAGGAACGACAGGCCGACGCTTTCGAAAACGCGGTCGCGCCGCTCGAGCCGCTCGGCGTTGCCCGAGTGGTAGGACAATTGCTCCTCGACGAGCGCCAAAAGGATGTCGCGCGCTTCGTGCAGGAGATCGGCGAGATCGCCGGAAAACAACGGCTGTTCCCGGACGATCGCGCGCGCGTACCATCCCGGCCAGGCGGCCTGGCCCGGTTTCAGGCTGGCCGGCCACGCGCCGAGCAGCCACGGCATGGCGACGATTCGCAGCCGCTCGACCACCTCGCGCGCTTCGAACCATCGATAGTGCCAGCGTCGGCGCGTCGCAAAAAAGACGAGGTTTCCCACCAGCGCCACGGTCAAGAATTCAAAGGCCGCCGCCAGTTCATGCATGTCGTGAAAGCGGGCCGCGCCGGCGACGAGCAAGGCGGCGACCGCGCTCGCCGCTGAGCTGAACAGGAAGAGGCGCCGATAGCGACCAGCGCTTCGTCCCGCGACCTCCTCCGCCGCCAGCAGCGCTTCGGAATAGCGTCTCGCGGCGCCGAGGTTGGACGGCCAAGCCGTCACCGCCGCGCTGACGCGGGGCCATTGCGAGCGCGAGCGCTCGATGTCTTTGCCGTCGAAGACGAAGCTTGCCCGCGAGGCGCTCCTCGCCTTGGCGCGCCCGTCGCCCAGTCGGCAGGACATATATTCGGCCAAGCCCAGCCGTTCGTTCAGCGAAGCGGGCGGCGATATCAGCCGGCGGATGACGGCGGCGAGGCAGGATTCGACCGTGCGCGGAGCGATGTCCTCGGCGTGGCGCGCGAAAGTTTCGCCCGAGAAATCGTCCGGCCAGAGCATGCGCGTCGCGCCGCTCGCGGGGTCGACGACGACGACCGGCACGCCTCCGCGCGCCGCTTCGTCGACGATCTGGCCTGTGCCGCCGCGGCCGTCCGCAGGCTTCCCGTCCCAGACTGCAACGAGGATGTCGGATTGCGCGAGCATCGTGAGGCCGGCCAATTCATAGGATCGCGGCAGGCGGTCCGCGATCGCCTTCTCGGGCTTGCCCGCCAGCGGGAGAACGAGGCAAGCCCGCGCCGACGCCATCAGAGCGTCGAATTCGCCGCGCGAGGCGTCGTCGGCGAAAGTCCTGAGGTAGATCGACGCCGGGCAGGGCAGCACGACGTCGAGCGCGAAGCCCGCGGCGAGGGCGGCCCTGGCGGCGATGCGATCCGCTCCTTCGGCCAGCGAGGAAATGAGCGTGAACGCCGGCGGCGCGGGGTCGAACGATTGGCTCACTCCCTCTTTGACCGAGGCGAAGGTGGCGACCGTCGTGCGAAAGAAATCGCCGATTGCTTGCTCGACGGCCTCGATGTCGAAGGCGCGCGCGTTCGCCTCGGCCCGGCCCGCGAGGGGTGGATCGCGATGCAAGCGATGCCCGGTGACGCCGATCGTCAAGGCTAGACGCGGCTTAGGAGGGTGGTCGATCACGGCGGTCTGGCTCCAGCGCCCGCGGAGACGGCCATTCGTCTGCGGATCGCGGATGATTTCAAGCGATTTTTCGCTCGACATTGCCGTTGGTTTGAATTTCAAGTTCTTATCGGGTTCCGATCCGGCTTTCATCACCCATCGGCCTTGAAATGTCGCAGCCAACCGCTCCGCCGCCCGGTGAGGACGACCAGAGACTTCACCCCGTATTGAACATCCTGTGGGCCGTCGGCGCCGCCGCGGAGCCGGCGGCGGCGTTGGGCGCGTTCGGCGCGCTCGCCGGGGCGGCGCGGCTCGCGGCGGCGCGTTGGCCGGAGTTTTATCGCGCCCCCGCGCTCGCGCGCCTCTTTTACGCGCGGGACGATCCGCCGGCGCCGGCGATTCTGGCGGCGGCCGAGCGCGCGGGATTGGTCGGCGAGCCGTGCGAGCGGACCGACGGCGCCGCGGACGCAAAATGCCAGGTCGCGATCCTCGCCTCTCGCGATTTCGGGGCGATCCCGGAGCGGCTGCCCGCGTTGATCGCGGCGCCCGGCGGCGGTCCGATGCGGTTCGCCGCGCGCGAGGCGGCTGGGACTCGTCTCGACGGCGTCGCGCCGCGCCGCGGCGACGTCGCCGCGACGCCCGAAATTCTCGCCGACGCGCTGCTGGCGCCGCCGCGCGGGCTCGTCGAGCGACGCAAGCTGCGCGGCTATGAGGGCGAGGACGTTCGCGCGCGGCCGCTGCGCCTCGAATACGAAGTCCTTCTGCGGCTGATCGGCGAGCGATCGCCGGACGCCACAGTCGAAGACGACGCCTGGGACCGGGCGGCCGAGCTCAACGCGACGGCGGGCCTCGACCGCGGCGCGACGCTCGGCAGGCTGCGCGCCGAATACGAGCGGGCGGACGCCCTGGCGCTCGCCTATGGCCGGCGTTGGCGCAGCACGTTGGCGGCGCGCTCGTTCCTGCTCTTCGGCGCCAACCTGCTTTCGGGCCTGATCGGGACGCTGTTCCCCAAGCTCTCGCTCGTGACGCTTCCCGTTCAGTTCGCCGTCTCGGCGCTCCTCTTCCTCGATCAACGCGTCTCCGGCCGCCGACGGTGGCGCGGCAAATGGATCGACTATCGGCGCGCGGCGGAGGCGACGCGCATCGCGCGCTTTTGCGTGCTGGCGGGCGCGCCGTTGCTCGGATCGACGCCCCCGTCATGGATCGATTGGCGACTGGAGCGGATTCTGCGGCGCGGCGAGCCCGCCGCGCCGCTGTCCGAGGCCGACGCCGGGCCGTTCCTCGCCTATCTCCGCGAAGTCGAAATCGAGCGGCAGATCGCCTATCACAGAGGGGCTTTTCGACGCTTTCGCCGTTTGAACGCGCATTTGCGGCGCGCCGCGGTCGTAGCGCTCCTGGCGACGATCGCGGTCGGCGCCGTCTTGGCGATCGTCGCGATCGTTGGCGTTTCGACAATGAAGATCCCCGTGCTCGGCGCGATCGGCTTGGCGCTGAGCGCCGGCCCGGGTCTTTACGCGGCGTTGAACGGCCTGCGCAGCCAGCTCGACGTCGAGCGGCAGGCCTCGCGCGCCGCGCGCATCGGTCTCGCGCTGCGCGGATTGCGGCGCGCGCTCGACGGCGCCCCGCCGAGCGCGACGGTGGCGCGGGCCGCGGCGACGCGCGCCGCCGAGATCATGAACGAAGACGTTTCGTCCTGGGATCGCGTCATGGAGATCGTATGATCCCGCGATAACGAGGAGGGTTCGATGAGCGACGCGACGACTACGATCGCCTCCGCCCGCGATCGTCATCTCTTCGCTCCCGGCGCGAAGCGAATTCTGGCGCTCGACGGCGGCGGGGTGCGCGGCATCGTCGCGCTGGCGTTTCTCAAGAAGATCGAACAGACGCTGGAGGCCGAGGCCGGCAAGTTCGTGCGGCTGTGCGATTATTTCGATCTCATCGGCGGCACGTCGACCGGCGCGATCATCGCCGTCGGCTTGGCGCTCGGCCACAACGTCGATCAGATCCACGATTTTTACCTCCGCCTCGCGCCGCGGGTGTTCCGCCCGCCGTGGCTGCGCGTTCCCGGCTGGAAAGCGCTATTCGACGCCCGCGCCTTGGCGAGCGAACTGCAAGGCGTCATCGGCGATCGCCGGCTCGACACCGAGGACCTGCAGACCGGCATCGGCGTCATGCTCAAGCGCATCGACACCGGCAGCGCCTGGATTCTGACCAACAATCCGCGCTCGGCGTTCTGGGAGACCCCCGCCGACCATTCCTTCATCGGCAACCGCAATTATCGTCTGGCGCAGATCGTTCGCGCGAGCACGGCGGCGCCGCATTATTTCGATCCGCAGGAGATCGAGATCGTCGCCGGCGAGCCGCCCGGCCTGTTCGTCGACGGCGGTTTGACGCCGCACAACAATCCATCGCTGGCGCTGTTCCTCACGGCGTTCGTGCCGCGCTACGGCTTGGCGTGGGAAGCCCACCCGGAAAAGCTGACCATCGTCTCGATCGGCGCGGGAACCTTCCGCGACCGCTTCGACTCGCGCTCGCTGAGCAAGGGGCCCTCGGCCAAACTCGCCTTGCGCGCCATGATCCAGCAGATCGGCGACAATCAGCAGCTCATCCTGATGCTGATGTCGCTGCTCGGGGAAAGCCCGACGGCCTGGCCGATCAATTCCGAGGTCGGCGATCTCGGCGCCGTGCCGGCGCCGCGCGGTCCTTTGTTCCGCTTTCTGCGTTACGACATGAAGCTCGAAGCCGAGTGGTTCAGCGCCGCGCTCGGCGAAACGCTGACCGAGAAGCAGATCGCTCAGATGCGGCGCCTCGACGACGCGGGATCCATGCCCTTGCTGGACGCTCTGGCCCGCCGGGCCGCCGAAATTCAAATTCGCCGCGAGGATTGGGCGCCGCCGGCCGCCGCGCCATAGCGCCGTCTCCCGCGGGCCGTATGCGCCTCTCGCCTTCGCCGCTGCGATGCAATATGTTTTCTCGCGCCGCGCCAAGCGCCACGCGGTCTTTTCCCCGATCGGAGTTCGTCCATGTCCCTCGCCAAACGCCATGCCCTCGTCACCGGCTCCACCAGCGGCATCGGTCTCGCGATCGCGCGCGCGCTCGCTGGGCAAGGCGCCGACGTCGTCATCAACGGCATGGGCGATGCGGGGCAAATTGAAGCCGAACGCGCAGGGATCGAGAAGGAGTTCGGCGTCAAGGCGTTCTATAACGGCGCGGACATGGCGAAGCATGGGGAAATCGCGGCGATGATCGCCGACGCGCAGACGAAAATGGGTTCGCTCGACATTCTCGTCAACAATGCCGGCATCCAGTTCGTTTCCCCGATCGAGAATTTCCCGATCGAGAAATGGGACGCGATCATCGCGATCAACCTTTCCGCCGCCTTCCACGCGATCCGCGCGGCGACGCCGGGCATGAAGGCGCAGAAATGGGGGCGCATCGTTTCGACCGCCTCGGCCCATTCGCTCGTCGCCTCGCCGTTCAAATCCGCCTATGTCGCGGCCAAGCATGGACTGACGGGCCTCACCAAGACCGTCGCGCTGGAGCTTGCGGCCTTCGGCGTCACCGCCAATTGCGTTTCGCCCGGCTATGTCTGGACGCCGCTGGTCGAAAACCAGATTCCCGACACGATGAAAACGCGCGGCATGACGCGCGAACAGGTAATCAACGACGTGATGCTGGCGGGACAGCCGACCAAGCAATTCGTCACCTCCGATCAGGTCGCGGCGCTGGTCGTTTATCTCTGCTCGCACGCCGCTTCGCAGATCACCGGCGCCAATTTGTCGATCGACGGCGGCTGGACGGCGCAATGAGCGTCGCGGGCGAAAAGCCCGCCTCGCCTCGCAAAACATCAATTCCATCGGCCTGAGAAGCGCGCTCGACATCGACCGCGCGCTCGCCAGGATGAAGGTCAGCGATTGCTGAATGCGGCCGGCCGCTTTTCAGCGAAGGCGCGCATGCCCTCCTTCTGGTCGTCGGTGGCGAACAGGGAGTGGAACACGCGGCGCTCGAAGCGCACGCCCTCGGCGAGCGTCGTCTCATAGGCGCGATTGACGCATTCCTTGGCCGCGTAAACGGCCGGCGCGGAGAGCGCGGCGATGGCGGCGGCGGTCTTCAGCGCGTCCTCGACGAGCGCGGCCGCGGGCACGACGCGCGAGACGAGTCCCGACCGCTCGGCCTCGGCGGCGTCCATCATGCGGCCGGTCAAAACCATTTCCATCGCCTTGGACTTGCCGACGAAGCGGGTCAGCCGCTGCGTGCCGCCGGCGCCGGGGATGACGCCGAGCTTGATCTCCGGCTGGCCGAACTTGGCGGTGTCGGCGGCGAGAATGAAATCGCACATCATCGCCAGTTCGCAGCCGCCGCCGAGCGCGAAGCCCGCCACCGCCGCGACGATGGGCTTGCGCGTCCGCGCGACGTTCTCCCAACGCGAAATGAAATCCTGCAGAAAGACGTCGGCGAAGGTCTTGTCCTGCATCTCCTTGATGTCGGCGCCGGCGGCGAAAGCCTTCTCGGAACCGGTGAGCACCATGGCCCCGATCGCCGGATCGGACTCGAAACCCTCGAGCGCGCGATTGAGGTCTTCGATCAGCGCCGCGTTGAGCGCATTGAGCGCTTGCGGACGATTGAGGCGAATAAGGCCGACGCGGCCGTGAGTCTCGACGAGGATATTGGCGTAGGACATCGCAGGGCTCCGCTCGAAGTGGCGCCGAAGCACTAGCCAACGCGCGGAGAAATAGAAAGCGAGAAGCGAGCCGATTCCCCTCGAGCATTGACAGATTGGCGCGCCCGCCCTTATGAAGCGCGCCGTGCCCAGGTGGCGGAATTGGTAGACGCACTGGTTTCAGGTACCAGCGGTGCAAGCCGTGAAGGTTCGAGTCCTTTCCTGGGCACCATCCGGCCTCGCCGCGCGCCATGGCTCGGCGGCCTTCGAGTCGCCGGCGCTAGCGCGTTGGCCGATCCTGCGAAACAGCGATGGGGCGAGGGCTTCGCGGCGCCGGATGCGATTGCGACGGTCGCGTGCGGGTTTCCGGCGCGGCACAATGATTTCAACCGCCTGCGAGGCATATTTCTGCCGCCTCGGATCACCGCGTCGGCCGGCGTCATGGGGCTCCGCGCGAGAATGAGCCAAAAGGTGCTCCCGTTAGTTGCAGATGCCGCCGTGACCACTGCACTGCGAGACCGACAATTAACAATTAGGTAAATACGGGCGTGTCACCGTAATACACCGTAATACGGAGGCGATGGATACCGGCGGCTTCGCCTTCGCTATCGAACGCGAAGTGAGAAAGTTCAATGGCTATCTCTTCAAGAATCGAACCGTCTTGCCTTTGCCGAAAGAGGAAATCGGCGAACTCTATGAAGCGGCCAAGGCCGATTGGAGACAGGTCGAACCCGCCATTTTCGGCGCGCTGCTTGAACAGGCGCTAGACCCCGCCGAGCGCCGCAAGCTCGGCGCACACTACACGCCGCGCGCCTATGTCGAGCGGCTTGTCGTCGCGACCGTCTTGGAGCCCTTGCGGGCGGAATGGGCGAACGTCCAAGCCACCGCCGAAGCCAAGCGCGCTGACGGCGACCCCAGGGGCGCGGCGAAAGAAATTGAGGTCTTTCACGAACGGCTTTGCGAGACGAAAATTCTCGATCCCGCGTGCGGAACCGGAAACTTTCTCTATGTCTCGCTCGAATTGATGAAACGCCTCGAAGGCGAAGTGCTCGAAGCGCTTGCCTCGCTTTCCGAGCAAGGCCGGTTCGCCGGCTACGAATTGAAGACGGTCGACCCGCATCGGCTGGGGTATTTACGAACTGAACGCCGGAAGCGGCGCGCCGAGCAGCAACGTGTTCATGGGCAACACGTCAATGAACATGACGACGGGGAACTTCTCGATCCAGTCGGGCAGCGTCAACAACAACAACGTGGGGTATTGAAATGCGCGCGCTCCGGGGTTGAAGCGAATGTTGCTGGCGTGTAGCTTGTCAGCCCGACAGCAAGCGAAAAGAGCGCGCAATGTTTGGACGGAAATCGATCGCCGAGCGCCCGCTAACGCGAGAAGAGATGTTTTCTCTCAAGGAGAAGATAATCCATCCGATCACCAACTCCCGGAATATCGAACTGCTGGGGCACCTCTCGATCAAGCAGCGGGAGCAATTGGCGCGCGAGACCAAGAGTTTTGTCTTCTACTTCGGCGACGAGGTGCCCGCGTTGCAAAAGGCCGAAGAGGATGCGGCAATGAGCGCCGCGCCTCGCGGATACGAGCTAAAGAACCTCATCGGCTTGAACATCGGCTGCGGCACGCGGACCATTTCGCCGTATCTGCTGCAGGTCGATATCATGCGAGAGGGCGTCCTTGGCCGCGTATCTGGCGAACACGGAGAACTCCTGTCGTCCGCATTCCTTGCCGTTCCCGATGATTTGCCGTTCAAGCCTGGGACGATTGATTACATTGTGGCGCTCCACATGCTTGAGCACGTCGAAGACCCTGTTGGCGTCGTCGATCACTGGCTCGATATCATCAAGCCCGGAGGGGGCATCGGCATTGTCGTTCCCGACTGGCGCTACATCTGGGACTCGAGGAACGACAGCGCGCCATATGGCCACAAGTGGAACCCGACGCCGTCGCTGATCCAGAAGCTTTACAATGAGCATTGGAGCGGCCGATCGTCACTCGAACGGCTGAACTCCTGTGACTACGCCATGTCGATCGACTTCGTGCTGCGCAAGAATGGCGAGTTTGTTCCCTTTCGGGCGCCGGCGCCAGAGACGATGAAGAGCGGTCGGCAGCGCTTTGAAGAAGGCATTTTCCTGCACGGCGCAGACTAGCTGTGCGCGTTGCACGCAATCACGCGGCGGCACGCGTGCGCCCATGATCCTATCGCCGCACGACGCCTAACCCCAAAGAGAGGATAAGCAATGCCTGAATCTCGCCTTTTGCGAGACGCTTTCGCGCGCCTCGGATTCGTCGCCGCGCTCGCGCTCGCTTGCGTCTTTGCCATTTTCGGGCCGCGCCTGGCGCATGCCGAATGGAAATCGATGAACGCCGACATCGATGCCACGAATTTCATCGTCAAGGCTGGCCCTGTCGGCGATCCCAAGGGTCTCTGCACCGGCACGCTGATCTCTAAGCAATACAAGCTCGTGCTGACCGCAGATCACTGTCTCACCGACAACATCGACGTCTAGGAGAAGCCGAGGCGCAAATCGAAGCCAAGCTCGAATTCGCGGAGGCCAAGACGCAAAAGCCACTTTTCCCCACAAGCGACCTGGAGCGCACCGCCGCCGTCTTCGCCGCGCTCATGCAAGCCGACAGGCCGCTGGACGCCGCAAGCCTCGCCCGCTCGTTCCGCCAAGGCGCCAAAGCCGAGCCCGCCATCGCCCGCGTGCTCGCCTCCCTTGCGCGCCTAGGCCACGCCCATTCGCCCGACGGTCGCGCCTTCGTCCTTCGCCGGGCGGCGTGAAGGCTCGGGATTGGCCCATGGGAAACCACTTGGCTTCCTAGAAGGGGTTAATTTCGCTACCGCACGTGCGCGAGCAACCGCACACAACCCCATGCGCAGATTTTTTGCGGCTTGATCCTTTGAAACCAAAGGGGGCAACTTACTTCGGCGGCCCGCCGGCCAATTCCGTGGGAGAGGGGCTAGATTCAATTCGTTGGTATAATTGTTGGTATTCATTTTCTTCGCATATCTTTGATTGTTGTTTTACAATGACTTAGTCGCTAAATGCGATGCCTTTCCTGGGCACCATCCCTTTCTCAAGCTGTTGATAGGCAAAGAGAAAAAGCGATATCAGCGGCTTAGCTGTCCCTCGGTGATACAAACGAGGGAACCATATGACCTTGGCGACGGCGCGACCAAGCAAGCACCCGAAGACCGGCGTCTATCGTTTCCGCAAGGCCGTCCCTGACGATCTTCGTGACATCATCGGCAAACGCGAAATCATCGTTTGGCAATTATAGATATTGCTCGCTCGAGCTTCCAGATGCGCGATGTGCCGACCAATGGTTCTTTGCTCCGAGGCTCCTTGTCGCGAAACCCGACGCTTCCGACCTGCTCCCGGGCTGGTTAGCTCGTCACTTGGCGGTCTTTGGGGGTCATCCTAGCTTGGACTTCGGCTGGCAGAGTGAAAAGGTATTTAATCGACATTCCCCAGATAGCCGTCGGTTCCAACCCCAATCTGCAGCGTTATTGGTCGAATATCGCGCGAAGCTTGGCCGCCGTCTGCTCGATCGTAAACGGTTGGCCGTAGATGACAAGGAAGGTTGTCAGCGCAATCACCGCCATGGAGAGGATTGTGTTGACGACTCCAGAAAATGCGGGCTCGCTTCCCATCGTCAGGTAGAAGCTCAGCGCCGTCAGGAACCAGCAACACGTGGCGACGAGGATGATGCCGCGCTCTGTGCACAAGCGGGCGCAAATCAGCACAACGCCGACGTAAAGCATCGCAACCGCGATTTCCAGGCTGGCGATCGTGTCGGCAATAAAGATCACAATGGCGAGTACTACCGTGCCCACGACAAGAAGCGGGGATACGTCGCTCTCCAGGAAGAGTGAATGACGCATTGTCTCGGCTCCGGTTCCGTTTCCGACTTTGGCGCAAGGATAGCGGCGTGGTGAGCCTACCACCAAGCGACAGCAGCGCTTCCCGTCCAAAGGGAGCGCCCAAGTATTCGACAATCGTGCACCCTTGGCAAGCTTTCCTCGCGCCAGCATCCGAACCCTTTGTTTCCGGTGGAATCTGGCAAGGCGAGGGCGGGCATTCGATGCGGCGGCGCGGCAGGCAACTCGACCAGCAGGCTGTTGAAGAAGTCGTAAGTTCACGGAACGTCCCGGAACGAAGTGGAATCAAAGCGGGTTCGATGCGGAATCGAAACGGGTCTAATTTTCCCTTTTCAACAGTCGGACATTTTCGGAATGTTGCATGCGGAGCGGGCAAAGACCAAGGCCGAGCGCCGTAGAGAAAAAGTTGTGCGCCACCCGCCCCCCAGGGGGAAACCCTCCGCGTCGCGAACGTCGAAGGGGTCTCGAAAGTTTTTCTCGAAGCTTTTTCGTGGGCCACTTCGGCTTGGCGGGAGTCCAAATCGGTGATACAAACGCTCGGCGACTGCGGGGCGCAAGTATCTGATATTGTTGATTGTTGGCCCTGGAACCAGCCATTCCTTTGCTGGGCGCCATTCCGCAAAATTCGCCAGCGTTCGGGTCAAGGGGCGCCGCGCTCGCGCTTCGCTGGAGGCCGCCGCAGCCAGCGCCATAGGCGCAGAACGGGCTGGGGATCGAGTCAGGTCGACGCGACCCCCGCCTCCGAGGCTCGTCGATCGCGCAATATCCGCGTCGCGATCTACGCGTCCTCGTAATTCTGACCGTCGGGAAGGTCCGCTCCCAAGGGTTCGCCGTTGCGGGTCCACAGAATCGCCCGCGTCTTGACCTTCAGGCCGTCCAGCGTCAGCGCCTTCGCCGCTTCGATCCTGCGCACGACGAGCGCCGCAGCCGCCCGCGCCTCATTAGCGACGGCCTCCGCTTCAGGCGTCCTGAGCCTCTTCTTCGCAATCAGCGTGGCGATCTCGTAAGCCCAAGCGGCCTCGAGAGCCTCGCCGTCTTCAAGAAGCCTGGCGTCCAGGTGTTGCGGGGGCGACGTCACCGCGCCGGTTCGAGCGCCGTTGCGCCTCGCGTCGAATTGCTCCATTCGCCTGGAATGGGCGCCTTTGTTAATCTCTTGGCGGGCGCGAGCAGCAAGATTCGAAGAGGAACGGCGTTCGTAGTCCATCGTAATAGAGAATACACTCATGGCGACTCTCCTCTTGTTAACGCTGATGGACAAGTGTTGCGCCATAATTACTGTATGTCAACTGCCGCCGTGGCGAGAATGTAAGTACGATAAATGCTTACGTTACGTAATGTCAGCAAATTGCTGGGCTTAAGTCTTAATATAGACTTGTAGGCGAATTTAGCGATAATCGTCCGAATCTTGACGATCGGCGATCGACGCCTTTGCCTCGCCGGCGCATGCCCGGCGCGCCGCTCTTGCGGCCGGCGACGTCCGCGCGCGCTCGCCGACATTTCTCGGGGCAATCCGGCGTCCGGCGCAAACGACGGCCTCTGAGCGAGGCTGCGTGAAGGCTCCCGCGAATGAGCGACCTCGGCCGTTGCGGCGGAAGGTTCGGCGACAGGGCGCGCGATTTAGCGGAACGATCTTACACGGCCGGCGCGGCGGGCGTGGGTCGCTCCAGCCGTTCCCAGGCCGGCTTGGCGCGGGCCTTTAGCGAGGCGCTCGACGCACCGAGGGCCTCATGAGCGGCCGAAGCGGAGCGGAACAGGGGCGTGTTCGCGAGGGAGGGCGGCCTAGACGGTCACGGGGCGTGCGACGCCCGCCTCGGGCGCCCGCGAATCGTTGGAGGTCCGTTCGCTGGGGCCGATCGTCCCCAAGGGTTCGCCGTTGCGGCGCCACAGGATCGCCCGCGCCTTGACCTTCAGGCCGTCAAGCGTGATCGCGCGCGCCGCTTCGATCCTTGCCGCGACGCGCGCAGTAGCCGCCCGCGCCGATCGCGCCATGGCGTCCGCTTCCGGCGTGTTGAGCCGCTTCGTCGCGATCAAGGTCGCGACCTCGTAGGCCCACGCCGCCTCGAAATTTTCGCCTTCCTCGAGAAGCTTGGCGTCCAGGCGCTGCGGAGGCGACGTCACAGCGCCGGTTCGGCCGCTATTGCGCCTCGCCTCGAACCGTTCGATTCTCCCGAATAAAGCGTCCAGGTCAAAGTATCGATGGTTGCCAGCCTGTAATCCCGATGAGCCTCGGCTATCGGAATCCGTCGAAATAGAGAGCTTCGTCATGGCGAGTCTTCTCACGTTGACGTTGGCCGGCAAGGTTGTCGTCAAAGTTACCTTCTGTCAACCCTTCTAGCGTTAACGACAGAAATAACCTAAATGGCCGCAGGAGAAATTACGAAGATTTGTACCAATCGATGAGCGCAACAAATTTAGTTATCATTTAGCGATTATTGCTTTGAGTTCCAGGAGAGGTAGGGGCGATAGGCGTCTCCGCCGCTCCTGTTCGGCGGCGGCGCGCGTCTGATCGATGACAAGCCATATCCGACGCCGGCTTATCGCGCGGCGCGAGCCTCGCCGGTTTCTTTCATGCTGAGCAGGCTGAAAAAGCTGATCGCAGCGGCCGCGACGATGTAATAGCCGACCCAGGCAAGGCCGCCGCGCTCCAGCAGCATCTGCGCGAGGTAGGGGGCCAGCGACGCTCCGAGAATGCCGCCGAGATTATAGGCGCTCGAAGCGCCGGTGTAGCGCACGCGGGCCGGGAAGAGCTCGGGCAGCAGGGCGCCGAGCGGGGCGAAGGTCAGGCCCATGACGCCGAGGGCGAGCGACAGGAACGCCAAAGCGCCGATCGCGCCGCCGCCCAAGAGGCTTGGCAAGGCGAAGCCCGTCAGCGCCGCCAGAGCGCTCGCGCCGAGCAATACGGGGCGGCGCCCGAACCGGTCGGCGAGGGCGGCGGAGAGCGGCGTCGCCGCCGCCATGAACAGCACGGCCAAGCACAGCATGCCGAGAAAATCCGTGCGCGCGATGTGCAGCGCGTTCACGCCGTAGCCCAGCGCGAACACCGTCGAGACATAGAACAGCGCATAGCAGACCACGATCGCCAGCGAGCCCTGGATCAACGGCAGCCAATGGCCGCGCAGCAATTCGGCGAGCGGAACCTCGGCGCGTTCATGGCGCGCCACGATCTCGCGGAAGGCGGGCGTTTCGGCGACTGAGGCCCGGACGTAGAGCCCGATCGCCACCAGCGCCGCGCTCATCAAGAAAGGGATGCGCCAGGCCCAGCCGACGAAGTTCGCCTCGCCGAGGCCCAGGAGAAGCAGCAGGAAGAGGCCGTTGGCCATGAGAAAGCCGAGCGGCGGCCCGAGCTGCGGGAACATGCCGAACCAGGCGCGGCTCCCCGGCGGCGCATACTCGGTCGCCAGCAAGGCGGCGCCGCCCCATTCGCCGCCCAGCCCGACGCCCTGGCCGAATTGCAGCAGGCACAGCAGCCAAGGCGCGAGGACCCCCGCTTGCGCATAGCCGGGCAAAAGGCCGATCAGCGTCGTCGACACGCCCATCGTCAGCATTGTCACAACGAGCGTCGTCTTGCGCCCGATCCGGTCGCCGAAATGCCCGAACAGGCCCGCGCCGATCGGCCGCGCAAGGAACGCGATCCCGAAGGTCAGGAACGCGTTGAGCGCCTGAGTTCCCGGCGCCGATTGCGGAAAAAAGGTCTGGCCGATCACCAACGCGGCGGCGGTGCCGTAAATGTAGAAATCGTAAAACTCGATCGTCGTGCCGACGAGGCTCGCCAGCACGATGCGGCCGACGCCGATTTCCTCCCCGCTCGCGCCGCCGATCGTCGCGGCCGCAGCCCCCGAATTTCCTGGCATTTTCGCTCCCTATGTCTTTTCTTCGCCGATCCCCAGGAGTCAGCGCGGACGCATCCAGCGCGGACAATCTTGGCTCAGCGGCAACACCACCTCGAACGTGCGAACGGGGTAGTAATAACGGCAGCTGCAATTCCACTGATTGCTGGTCGAAGTCGACCACACCAGAGGCGCATCGCCCCAGAGCAACAAGCCGGCGTTCGCCACGAAGATCAGAGCGAGGACTGTCAATAGCTTTATATCGCGGTCCTCCATGCTTCCGAGAGAATTGACGTAGGCCAAAAGCGGCCCGAATCAGTAGGATAGAATTGTCACGCTGGCGCAACTCGTCACCTGTGGCAATGGCGCGGCCGCGGGTGCGTCAGCGCGTCGCGCCGCCCCTCGCCTGGGCGAGGCGGCCACGCTATGCGCGTTTGCCGCGATCCCGGCGCCGTCGTCGAGGCTCGAGGTCGGGCCTCATGCCGACGAACTCTCCGGAGTCGCCAGAGCGCGAGCGCGAAGAACAGGCCGCCGATCAACGCGACCGCAAGAAATTCCGGCCAGACGACGGCGAAACCGGCGCCGGCCATGAGCGGCGCGACCGTCGCGGCGGCGGTATTTTGGCGAGACCGCCCTCGCGACCCCGTGTTATGGTTTCCGAGCGCGATCCGACAGGCCGATCATGAGCCGCGAAGACACTGAGACTCCGGTTCCGCCCGCCCCTTCGAGCAAGGTCGAGGTCGGGCGGAATGGTGGCCTTTCGCCTTCCGAGACGGCGCTCGTTCCCGCGCCTGCCACGCCGCCCGTCGCGCCCAAGCCTCCTTCCCCGGCGCGTCGAAGATCGCGATGGAAAGCCTGGGCGTTGCTGGCTCTCGTCATCATCGGCGCGGGCGGCGCCGGCGCCTATTGGTGGCATACGCGCCAGGGCGGCCTGCCGTTGGGAATCGTATCGGGCGCTGGCAGGATCGAGGCTGACGAGATCGACATCGACACCAAGTTCGCCGGGAGCGTCGCTGAATTGGTCGCCGACGAAGGCGACATGGTCAAACCCGGCCAGGTCGTCGCTCGCATGGACACCCGAGACCTCGAGGCCTCGCTTCGAAAGACCGAGGCGCAAGTCCAGGCCGCGCAGCGGAGCCTCGATGAGGCGCACGCCAATGTCGAGCAGCAGAAGACCCAGCTCACGCTCGCGCAGCAGGAGTTCGACCGCACCAACGCGCTGGTCGCGCGCGGCTTCGCCACCTACGAGCTGCTCGACCAGCGCCGGCAGGTTCTCAACGGCGCCCAAGCCGCGCTCAACGCCGCAAACGATCGCGTTGGCGTAGCCGAACGAGCGCTCGACGCCGCCACCCACGACGTCGAGCTCTACAAGGTCAACATCGCCGACAATACGCTCGTCGCGCCGCGCGACGGCCGCATCCAATACCGCATCGCCAACATCGGCGAAGTGCTGCCCGCGGGCGGCAGGGTCTTCACGATGCTCGACCCCTCCTACGTATACATGGACATCTATCTTCCCACCCAAGAGGTCGGAAAGGTGAGGATCGGCGCCGACGCCCGCATCGTGCTCGACGCCAGGCCCGATGTCGCGATCCCCGCGAGGGTTGCGTTCATCGCCGCGCAAGCGCAGTTCACTCCCAAGATTGTCGAAACGAAGGAGGACCGCGACAAACTGATGTTCAGGGTCAGGGTGAGGGTCGATCCCGAGCGATTGCGCGGGCGCGCCGCTGCGGTAAGGGGCGGTCTGTCCGGAGTCGCTTACATACGATTTAATCCGGCGACCGTTTGGCCGCCCCGGTTGCAGGCGAACGTCGCACAATGATCGGACGCCCCGTTCGGCGCTGAGGCTCAGGGCGTTAAAGGTCGGACGGGCGACGCCCAGCCCTATGAGCGCGTCGGCGGCTTATCGGCATTCGTCGGCATCGCCAGGAGCATGCCGAGGAGGCCGAGTTGCGGCGTCATGCGCGCAACCGTCGCCGGGATGACGCCGAACGCCGTCGCAAAAAAGTGATAGAAGGCGAAGTCGCGCATGAACAGCACGATTGATCCGACCAAGGGGTTTGGCGAGACCTCCGTCGCGACCCCATGTTATGACTTTCAGGGCCGACCCGACAGGCGCCGATCATGAATAGCGACGACACCGAGACTCCGGTTCCGCCCGCCCCTTCGAGCAAGGTCGAGGTCGGGCGCAACGATGGCCTTGCCCCTTCCGAGACGGCGCTCGTACCCGCGCCTTCCACGCTGCCCGTCGCGCCCAAGCCTCCTTCCCCGGCGCGTCGAAGATCGCGATGGAAAAGCTGGGCGTTGCTGGCTCTCGTCATCATCGGCGCCGGCGGCGGCGCCTATTGGTGGCATACGCGCCAGGGCGGCCTGCCCCTGGGGATCGCATCGGGCAACGGCAGGATCGTGGCTGACGAGATCGACATCGACACCAAGTTCGCCGGCCGCATCGCCGAAATGCTCGCCGACGAAGGCGACATGGTCAAAGCCGGCCAGGTCGTCGCTCGCATGGACACCCGAGACCTCGAAGCCTCGCTTCGAAAGACCGAGGCTCAAGTCCAGGCCGCGCAGCGGAGCCTCGACGAGGCGCACGCCAATGTCGAGCAGCAGAAGACCCAGCTCACGCTCGCGCAGCAGGAGTTCGACCGCACCAACGCGCTGGTCGCGCGCGGCTTCGCCACCTACGAGCTGCTCGATCAGCGCCGGCAGGCCCTCAACGGCGCCAACGCCGCGCTCAACGCCGCAAACGATCGCGTCGGCGAAGCCGAGCG
The DNA here is from genome assembly GCA_963842835.1 of uncultured Alphaproteobacteria bacterium. GTDB lineage: Bacteria > Pseudomonadota > Alphaproteobacteria > Rhizobiales > Beijerinckiaceae > Roseiarcus. The sequence continues at coordinate 1,167,466 of CAWJIB010000009.1, forward strand.
GGCGCTCGACGCCGCCACCCACGACGTCGAGCTCTACAAGGTCAACATCGCCGACAATACGCTCGTCGCGCCGCACGACGGCCGCATCCAATACCGCATCGCCAACATCGGCGAGGTGCTGCCCGCTGGCGGCAGAGTCTTCACGATGCTCGACATCTTTTACGTTTATATGGACATCTATCTTCCGACGGCCGACACCAGCAAGCTGAAGATCGGCGCGGACGCCCGCATCGTGCTCGACGCCAGACCCGATCTCGCGATCCCGGCAAAGGTTTCGTTCATCGCCACGCAGGCGCTGTTCACGCCGGAGACGGTGGAGACCAAGGACGAACGCGACAAACTGATGTTCCGGGTCAGGGTGAAGATCGATCCCGAACGATTGCGCGCGCGCGGCGCCTTGGTCAGAAGCGGTCTGCCTGGGGTCGCCTATGTGAAACAAGATCCGGCGGTCGCCTGGCCGCCCCAGTTGCAAGGGAATGTGCCGCGATGATCGAGCGCGAACCCTCAGTCGCGCGGACCGAGGGCGTCACGCAGATTTATGGGGCCGCAGTCGCGCTCGACTCCGTCACGATCGAAATTCCGGCCGGCTGCATGGCGGGATTCATCGGGCCCGACGGAGTGGGAAAGTCGACGCTGCTGAGCATCGTCGCCGGCGCGCGGCAAATCCAGACCGGAAACGCCTTCGTCCTCGGCGGCGACATAAAGGAGGCGGCGCATCGAGGCGCGATCTGCCCCCGCATCGCCTATATGCCGCAAGGATTGGGCAAGAACCTCTATGCGGACCTCAGCGTCCGCGAGAATATCGAGTTTTTTGGCCGGCTGTTCGGACAATCCCGTTCCGAGCGGGAATTGAGAATCGCCGAGCTTCTCCAGAGCACCGGGCTGGCGCCCTTTTCCGATCGCCCGGCGAAGAAGCTGTCCGGCGGCATGCGGCAAAAGCTCGGGCTTTGCTGCTGTCTCATCCATGACCCGGACCTGCTGATCCTCGACGAGCCGACCACCGGCGTCGATCCGCTCTCGCGCCGGCAATTCTGGGAGCTGATCGAGCGGATGCGCTCGCGCCGCCGGGGCATGAGCGTGATCATCGCCACCGCCTATATGGAGGAAGCGGAGCGGTTCGATTGGCTGGCGGCGATGAGCGCGGGAAAGGTGCTGGCGACCGGATCCCCGGCCGAGATCAAGACGAGGGCCGGCGCGGCGACGCTCGAGGAAGGGTTCATCGCGCTGCTTCCCGAGGAGGAACGCCGCGGCCACCGGCGGCTGCGCATACCGCCGCGCCGCATTTTCGGCGGCGCGCCCGTCATCGCCGCGCGCGATCTCACCTGCCGCTTTGGCGATTTCACGGCGGTCGATCGGGTGAACTTCACCATCGAACGCGGCGAGATTTTCGGCTTCGTCGGCTCGAACGGCTGCGGCAAGACCACGACCATGAAGATGCTGACCGGCTTGCTGGCGCCGAGCGAAGGAGAGGCGCTCCTATTCGGAGAACCCCTCGAAGCCGGCGACATAAGTTCGCGCTATCGCGTCGGTTACATGTCGCAATCGTTTTCTCTCTATACCGAACTCACGGTGAGGCAGAACCTCGATCTTCATGCGCACCTTTTCCACCTGTCGGCCCAGAAGGCGAAGGCGCGCATCGCCGAGTTGGTCGCATGGTTCGGTCTCGAGGACTATCTCGATCAGCGCACCTTGGATCTGCCGCTGGGGATTCGCCAGCGGCTGTCGCTGGCGGTCGCCATCGTCCACGAACCCGAAATGCTCATCCTCGACGAGCCGACCTCGGGCGTCGATCCGCTGGCGCGGGACCGGTTCTGGGAGGCGTTGATCGACCTTTCGCGCAACCAAGGCGTGACGATCTTCGTTTCGACCCACTTCATGAACGAGGCCGAACGTTGCGATCGGATCGCGCTCATGGATTCGGGACGCGTGCTCGCCGCCGGCGCGCCGGCGGAGCTCGTCAAGGCTCGCGGGGTCGCCACGCTCGAGGACGCCTTCATCAGCTATCTCGAGGAGGCGACGGGATCGCGCGCTTCCGCGCCCGCCGCGCCCGCCGCGTTCGGAGAAACCGCCGCTCCGGCGCGAACGGCGCCGCCGAAGCGTTCCGGGTTAAGCCTGCGGCGCTTGTTCGCCTATACGATCCGCGAGACCCTGGAGCTCCTGCGCGACCCGATTCGGCTCGCGTTCAGCTTGTTCGGCACGGCGCTCCTCATGCTGGTTTTCGGATTCGGCGTTTCGACCGACGTCAACAATCTCTCCTTCGCCGTGCTCGACCACGATCAGAGTCCCGAGAGCCGCGGCTATCTCGAAGAGCTCAGGGGCTCGAGCTATTTCGTGGAGAAGGCGCCGCTCGCCAATTACGCCGAGCTCGAAAATCGTATCAGAAGCGGGAACATCAAGGCCGCCGTTGAAATTCCGCCCGGCTTCGGCCGCGACATCAAGCGCGGGCGTCCCGCCTGGGTCGCCGCTTGGGTGGACGGCGCCATGCCGTTCCGGGCGGAGACCATCCGCGGCTACTTGCAGGGCATGCACGCGCTGTATCTGACGGACCCGGCCGTGAAGACGACGGCGCCCGTCGCGCCGCCGCCCGCCGATCTCGAACTCAGGTTCAAATACAACCAGGATTTCGACAGCATTTACGCGATGGTGCCCGCGACCATGGCCTTGATGCTCGGGCTGTTTCCCGCGATCCTGATGGCGCTGGGCGTCGTGCGCGAAAAGGAGCTGGGGTCGATCACCAATCTCTATGTGACCCCCGTCACGCGCATCGAATTTCTGGTCGGCAAGCAGCTTCCGTATATCGCCGTCGCAATGGCCAACTTTACGTTGCTGTTCCTGATGGCGTTGTTCGTCTTCCAGGTTCCGCTCAAGGGCAGCTTTCCGACCCTGCTTCTTGGGGTGCTGATCTACGTCACCACGATGACCGCCTACGGCATGGTGATTTCGTCGTTCACGAACACGCAAATCGCCGCGCTGTTCGGCACCTCCATCTTGACCGTGCTGCCGGCGACGCAGTTCGCGGGCATGATGACCCCCGTCTCGTCGCTGGGTGGGAGCGCTCAGCTCATGGGCCGCGCCTTCCCGATGACCTATTTCGTGCCGATCAGCGTCGGAACCTTCACCAAAGGATTGGGCTTTCTCGACCTCAGCGCGGACCTGGCGGCTCTGGCGGTTTTTGTTCCGATTCTGACCGTGTTGAACGTTCTGCTGCTGCGCAAGCAGCAACGCTAGGAGGGGCCTGGCCGATGCGCAAAGCGGCGAACATCTTTTGGCTCGGCGTCAAAGAACTGCGCAGTTTTCTGCGTGATTTCGTGCTTTTCGGGCTGGTCGTCTATGCGTTCTCCTTCGCAGTGACCCTACATGCGCGCAGCTATTCGCAGGAACTGCACAACGCCTCGATCGCCATCGTCGACGAGGATCATTCCGAGCTCTCGCGGCGGATCGCCCATGCGTTCTTGCCGCCTCTGTTCCAGGCGCCGCAGGAGATCGCCGAGCGGGACATCATTCCCCTGATGAATGGTGGACGATACACTTTCGTCCTCGATATCCCTCCGAACTTCCAGCGGGATGTTTTAGGCGGACGCCGTCCCGGGCTCCAGATCAACGTCGACGCCACCGCGATGGTGCAGGCGGGTCTCGGGTCCGGCTACGCCCAGCGGATCGTCACGACCGAAATAGCGGACTTCCTCTCCAATGCGGAAGGCGCGCCATTGTCGACGGTCAATCTCGACGTGCGCATCGCATTCAACCCGAACATCACGACAGCATGGTTCAGCAGCGTGATGGGCATCATCAACAATGTCTCCATGCTGGCGATCATTCTGTCCGGGGCGGCGATCGTCCGTGAGCGCGAGCACGGGACGATGGACCATCTCCTGGTCATGCCGCTGACGCCATTCGAGATCGCGATGTCTAAGGTCTGGGCGAACGGGCTGGTGATCACGGTGGCGGTCGGTTTTTCGCTTTACATCGAGGTGCGCACGTTTTTGGGCATTCCTATCGCCGGCTCCATACCGCTCTTCATGGTCGGCGTCGTGATCTACCTGTTCTTCGCCACCGCGATCGGGATCTTTCTCGGCACCTTGGCGCGGTCCATGCCGCAGCTCGGGCTGCTTTATATGTTGGTCTATCTGCCGATGAATATGCTCTCGGGCGCCAATACGCCGCTCGAGAGCATGCCGCCCTGGCTTGCGATGGTGATGCAGGCGTCGCCGTCGACGCATTTCGTATCGTTTGCGCAGTCGATTCTTTATCGCGGCGCCGGCATCGACGTGGTGTGGCCGCATTTCGTCCTCGTCGCGCTGATCGGCGGCTTGTTCTTCGCTCTCGCCATCGTGCGCTTCCGGTCGGTCGCCGCGCAGGCGACGTAAAAGGCTCGCGATGTCGATTCCGGCTTTATCCGCGGTCGCCAGACGCGAACCGAGGGCGCCCTTTGTCGGCTCGGCTTCGCCAGCGCCGCGCTAGGCCATTTTCAAGCGATGAAAAATCGCGACCTTGACCCCGTCCAGGACCAAAGCGAAGGCGATCGCGCCGACCAGCAGCCCGGCGACGACGGATAAGGGTAGCGGCGCCATCAGAATTCCCGTCCGCGCCAGCGTCGCGAAGATCGTGACGTCGACGACCGACGACAGCATGAACGCCACGCTCGGGCGCGAGCTCCAGATATGGCGACGCTCGCGCACGACGTAGAGAACGGCCTCGCCGCTGAACACCAGGATCAAGGCGGCGTAGGTTCTCAGACCCGCGATGTCGAGACCGAGCGCGAACTTGCCGACGGCGAGGGCGCCGCTGCAAATAATCAGAGTGCAGGCGCCCATCCCGATCCCGGCGATCGTGAGATCGTCGATCCGCCAGACGTTCGGTTTGGGCGATGGCCGCACGTTGTCGGTCGTGGACGACATGGCGAGGAAATCGCCCGTCGTCATCACGAGGACCATCAGCATGGGCGTCAGGACGGCGTGCCCGGTCATCACCAGCCCGACGGTCAGGAAGAGCAACTGATCGATCTTGCGGGTGAGCGATCGCAGCGTATAGGTGAGAATGCGCTGAAAGGTGACGCGCCCTTCCCGCACGGCGGCGACGATGCCGCCGAGGCCGGGCTGGGTGAGAACGATTCCGGCCGCGGATTTGGCGACGTCGGTCGCCGTCGAAACCGCGATCCCCATCTGCGCCTGCCGCAGCGCCGGCGCGTCGTTGGCGCCGTCGCCGCACATCCCGACCGTATGGCCGCCCTTCTGGAAGGCTTCGACGATATGGAACTTGTCCTCGGGAAAGACGCCGGCGAAAACCGCGAAATCCTCGGGACGCAAAACCTCGGGCAGGGTCCCGGGCGGGCAGACGGCGCCCTCGATCCCGACCGCCCGCGCCACGATCGCGGCGGTCTGCGGCGCGTCGCCGGTGACCATCACCGTGCGCACGCCCATTTGCGCGAGTTCGGCGACGAGCCCGGCGCCGTCGTCGCGCGGCGGGTCGCTCAGCGCTGCGAGCCCGGCGAGGCGCAAGGCGTTCGGCGGTCCCGCGGCGACGGCCAGAACCCTGTAGCCGCGATGCTCGAGTTCGTCCGCGACGGCGCCCGCCAGAGCGTCCGGTTCGGCAAGGGCGCTGACCCGCGCGAAAGCGCCCTTGACGATCCGCAGCTCCCGACCCGCCGAATCCGTCGCCAGCGCCTCGGCCATCTTGGTCGCGGGATCGAAGGGCGCGAACTTCGTCAACGCGAGGGCTTCGCTCGGCCGCGCGTTTCGCGCCGCGGCGTGGATCGCCGCGTCGACGGGGTCCAGTCCGCCATCAGAACTGGCCAGCGCGGCCAGCGCGAGCACGCGCGTTTCGTCAAAGCCGGGCATGGCCCGGACCGTGGTCACCGCGAGCGCGTTTTGCGTCAGCGTGCCGGTCTTGTCGGCGCACAGCACGTCCATCGAAGCGGCTTCGTCGACCGCCGACAGCCGCGTCGGCAGAACGCCGCGCCGGGCGAGCGCGCGCGCGCCGATGGCGGTCGCCAGGGTGAATGTCGCGGGCAGGGCCACGGGGATCGCGGCGAGCATCGCGGTGAGGACGAGCGCGACGATCTCGCTTGCCGGCAGTCCGAGCGCCAGGGCATAGGCCGTCTGCAGGACGACGACGGCGCCGTTGAACAGGGCGAGATTGCGCACCACGCGCAGCACCGCCTTTTGCTGGGAACTCTCGGCGCCGGCGGTGCGCACGAGCTCGGCCGTCCGTCCGAATCGCGTGCGGGCGCCCGTCGCCGTGACTTCAGCGGTCGCCTCGCCGCGCCGAACCAGCGCCCCGGCGTAGGTCTCCTGCCCGGGGCCCGCCTCGATCGGCAAGGATTCGCCGGTGAGGGTCGATTGGTCGATGAGGACCTCGCCCGCGATCAAGCGCACATCCGCCCCCACAACTCCGCCCAGCGACAGTTTCACGATGTCGCCCGGCGCCAATTCGGCGGCGGGGAGATTTCTCCAGACGCCGTCGCGCCGCACCGAGGCGATGAGGGCGAGGCGCGATTTCAGCGCCTGAAGCGTCGCCTGAGCGCGGCTCTCCTGAAAGAACCCGATGAGAGCGTTGAACAGGAGAAGCGCGGCGATCGCCGCGGCCTGGACGGTCTCGCCGAGCGCGAGTTGCAGGACGATCGCCGCTTCCAGCATCCAGGGAACCGGGGCCCAGAACGCGCCGAGTGCGCGCCGCAGGGTCGCCGGCGCCGCGTCGGGCGTCGCATTGGGGCCGAACTCGCTGAGCCGGCGTCGCGCCTCCTCGCTCGTCAGACCGCCGGGCAAGGCGTTCGTGGCGGCGGTGGGCGCGATTTCGGACATGGCGCTGACGACGAACTTTGGTTGCTTGCTGAGGGCGTCGATATTTATAAGGGGAGGAAACAATTTGTCGATTCGATGCAATTCACTGGAGCGATAAGTATCGCTCCGAAATATTTCGCATCGGCGCTTGCGAATCCAATAAAAAAACATTATATCGCAGCGATCGGGCTTCGGCCGAATGACTTGGCCTCGGCGCGATTCGCGTCAGACTGACGACCTTCTCCCAAAACTCGAATCTCGTCGGCCGCGCTCGCGCGCGGTTTAATTTCGCACACACTTAAAGGAATAGGTCTATGGCGCAAGGAACCGTGAAGTGGTTCAATGGGCAAAAAGGTTTCGGCTTCATTCAGCCGGATGACGGCAGCAAGGATGTCTTCGTTCATATCAGCGCGGTCGAACGCGCAGGTCTGAAAGGCCTCAACGAGGGTCAGAAGATCTCGTTCGAACTGGTCGCCGATCGTAGGACGGGCAAGTCCTCGGCCGACAATCTCCGCGCGGTCTGATCCCCGCGGATAACGCCTTTTCTCCTTGACCGCGGATGAACCGGCAAGGAGACACAATTACGACTCGCCCCCGGTCCGCCGGGAGCGGGTCGTTTTTGTTTTTGGGGCCGGCGGCGCGTCGCTCAGCTCGCCTGCGTCCGTCCGGCTTCCCATCCGATGATCGCCTGCTTGCGCGCCAGGCCCCAGTGGTAGCCGGTGAGCGCGCCCGAGCGACCCAGGACACGATGACAGGGAACGACGAAGGAAATCGGGTTGCGCCCGACCGCCGCGCCGACCGCGCGCGCCGCCTTGGGCTTGCCGAGATGGCGCGCGATGTCGGAGTAGGTCGTCGCGCCGCCCATCGGCACCGCCAGCAGCGTCTCCCAGACGCGCACTTCGAAATCCGTGCCGATCATGACGATGCGCAGCGGCGCGTCCGGGCGCCAGAGACGAGGATCGAACGCGCGCGCGGCGAGCGGCGCGGTCGCCTTAGCGTCTTCGATGAAGGCGGCGCGCGGCCATCGGCGCTGCATGTCGGCGAGCGCGGCGGCGCGGGCGCCCTCGTCGACGAAGCCGAGGCCCGCAAGACCCCGCGGCGCGGCGACGACGATCGCTTCGCCGAACGGCGAAGGGTGGAAGCCATAGGCTAGGCGCAGGCCTTCGCGGCGATAGTCGCCCGGCGTCAGCGCTTCGTGCGCGACGAAGAGATCGTGCAGCCGGCTCGGGCCGGAAAGGCCGACGTCATAGGCGGCGTCGAGCACGCTCGCGGAGTCGCGTAAAAGTTCCCGCGCGCGCTCGATGGTGATCGCCTGCAGAAAGGCCTTCGGCGTCAGCCCCGCCCAGCGCTTGAACACGTGCTGAAAGTGCGAGGCGGAGAGGCCGACGTGTTCCGCGATCGTCTCGATCGAGGGCTGGTCGCGCCAATGCGTCGAAATGAATTCGATCGCTTTTCTCACGGTTGGGTAGTCGGCGCCGGGATTGACGGGGATGTTGGGCATGTCGAGCATGACGCTTATCCGATGCGGTTTTTCCTCACCTTGCGCTTTCCGGCCCGCCGCGCCACCCGAAAACGACGGTGCGCTCCTCAACGCGCGTCGACGACGGCGCTCCATCCCCATTCCAGCAGCGGCATCGCGTCCTTCGCGAAGGCTTGGAGATCGTCGACAAGGCCTGGCGCCGAGAGGCGCGATTCCGCGATGGGCCGCGAGCAGATGAACGACTTGTTGCGCAGCGCGGCGGCGACGAGCGGATCGGCGAGGTCCTCGAAGCCGCGCGGCGCGCGTTTCATCGCATATTCGTCCGAAAGCGCGAGGCCCGCCTTGGCGAGTTCAGCCGTCACCTTCGTCCACGCCTTCGGCGCGCGCGCAATCGCGCGGCGGAGCCGAGTTCAGCTCGTCCGGCTCGGGCTGATAGAAGCCGGCCGCCGAAAAGCAGCCGTCGGCGGCCACGTGAATATAAAAGAGCCCGACGTCGTTCTTCGCCCCGCCGCGCGTCAGCACGGCGCCGGCGTTGGTCTTGTAAGGGCTCTTGTCCTTGGCGAAGCGCACGTCGCGGTTGATGCGGAACAGCGACGCCTTGCGGTCGCCCTTGAGGGGCGTCCCGGACCCGGCGAAGCGGGAAGAAAGTTCCTCGACGAGATCGCCGAGCGGGCCTTTGAGCTGGGATTCGTAAGTGGCGCGGTTGTCCTCGAACCATTCCTTGGTCTGGTGAAAGCCGAGCGCCTTGAGAAAGGGCAGCGCTTGGGGGCCGAAGCCTTGAAAAGACATGTCGAGACACTCTGCTGGGTTGGGCGCCATGGCGTGAGGCGTCATTGCGCTATTCGCGATCCCTTATAGCACTGCTCGGCGAAGCCGCCGACTTGCATGTCTCTTGGGCGTTGGGCACGATGCGTCGGTCCGCGCTTGTCGCCGGCCAATTCTTCAAGGAGGCGCTCCGTGGCGCAGTCCGAGTGGACGTATAAGACTGCCGGCGAATTGGCGGACGCGCTCGCCGCCAAGCAGGTTTCCGCGGTCGAACTCGCCGGCGACGCGATCGGGCGCATCGAGAGCTGCGAGGAGCGCGTCAACGCAATGTGCGTTCGTGATTTCTCGCGCGCGCTCGATGCGGCCCGCGCGGCAGACAGGGCGCTGGCGCGCGGCGAGAGCGCGCCGCTGCTCGGCGTCCCGATGACGGTGAAGGAGTCGTTCAACCTCGCGGGGACGCCGACGACCTGGGGCTTCGCGCCGCAACGCAATTTCGTGCCCGCCGAGGATGCGCTGGCGGTCGCGCGCGCAAAAGCCGCCGGCGCGGTGATCTTGGGCAAGACCAACGTGCCCGTCGCCTTGGCCGATTGGCAGAGCTACAACGACATCTACGGCGTGACCAACAATCCCTTCGACCTCGCGCGCACGCCCGGCGGCTCCTCCGGCGGCTCGGCGGCGGCGCTGGCGCTGGGCTATGGCCCGCTGTCGCTGGGCTCCGACATCGGCGGGTCGCTTCGCGTGCCCGCCAATTTCTGCGGCGTCTTGGCGCACAAGCCGACTTTCGCGCTCGCTCCCCCGCGCGGTCATACGCCGCCGGGATTGCCCGCGCTGCCGGGCCTCGTCGATCTCGCCGTGATCGGCCCGATGGCGCGCTCCGCCGCCGACCTCGCGCGTCTGCTCGACATCATCGCCGTCCCGGACGAACTCGAAAACGGCGTCGGCTATCGTGTGGCGCTGCCGGCGGCGCGCCACGAAAGTCTGAGAGATTATCGCGTGCTCGTGCTCGCGGAGCATCCGCTGGTTCCGACCGAAAAATGCGTCCGCGCCGCGATCGGCGATCTCACGGCGCGGCTGGCGAAATCGGGCGTGACGGTGGCCGAGGACAGCGCTCTCCTGCCCGATCTCGACAACGGCGCTCGGCTTTACACCCGCCTGTTGATGGCGACCATGGCGGCGAATTGGCCGCCGGAGGTCTATGCAGCCATGCAAGACGCCGCTGCGGCGCTCAAGGACGACGATGTCAGCCTTTCCGCGGAATTCGCTCGCGGCGCGGTGCTCAGCCATCGCGACTGGGTTGCCGCGGACCGGCGGCGAAACGCGCTGCGCGCGCAGTGGCGGGCGCTTTTCGGCGTCTTCGATGCGGTGATCTGCCCGATCACGCCGACGCCCGCCTTCCCCCACGATCATTCGCCCAACCAGCAAGCGCGGCGCATTTTGATCAACGGGGAGCCGCAGCCCTATCTCGCGCAGCTCCTATGGCCCGGCGTCGCCACCGCGCCCGGCCTGCCCGCGACGGCCATTCCGATCGGCCGGTCGCCCGAGGGCCTGCCGATCGGCGCGCAGATCATCGGCCCGTGGCTGGAAGACCGCACGACGATCAAGCTGGCGGAACTGATCGAGCGCGAGTTCGGCGGCTTCGCCGCGCCGCCGGGGTTCGAAAGCTGATTTCGGCGCCGGGACAGGCTCGCCGCTGAATTGACCGTCGCGAAGGGCGGGGCTCGTCGGAGCGATTAGCGCGCTCGGTCAGTTTTCGGTCGCGGGACGCGTCGTCGGCGAGGCCGCGTCGACGTCGGAAAGTCTTCGCAATGCGATCAATCCCGCCACGATCGGCGCGAGCATGACGATCGTCGTCGGACCCAAACGGGAAAGAACGCCCGGCGCATCGGGACCGCTGGCGGCGAAGGCGAAAACAGCAGCCGCCGTCCAGACGATCTGCGCGACCGATGGCCTGACGCTTCCGGAGCGCCGCCACCCTTCGACGAAGAGAATCGCGACGAGCGGGATTTCTTGAGCCCAATAGTGCGGCGTCGCAACAGGGAGCATCGCCGGAAGCGCCGCGAACAAGATCGCGCCTGCTAAGAGGATCGCATAGGGCGCGTTCGGTTGCGGTCCTTCGAGGCGCCAGAAGCGCCGATATCCGACCGCTGCGATCGCCAGCATGATCAAGAGGTCGACGGCGTACTGAGAATATTCCGCCCAGTCCGGCAGCCGATAGGGCGCCGCCGGCGTGGGCGTCGCAAAAGTGCGGGCGAGCATCGACCCGACACTCACCATGTTGATCCCCCAGGGCGAGATTTCGCTCGCGATGCGCGGGTTCACCTGTCCGGTGGCGAGACCCTGCAGCCTCTCCGTCCACAAGGCATGATAGAGGCCGATCGTCGTGTCGGGCCCAAGGCAGACAAGGGGGACCGCGATGAGCAGAACGGCCGTCGAAAGAGCCGTGTAGGCGATCGTGCGGACGTCGCGACGGAGGATCGGGATGAGGAGGAACGCCGCGGGAAATATCTTGATCGTGATTGCGATGGACAAGGCGATCGAAGCGGCGAACGGCCGTCGCTCGCTGAGAAAGACCAGAAACATCACGATCAGGAGAACGAGGATCGTGGTGGGCTGGCCTCGCGCCCAACCCCCCGCGACGAAGACGACCAAGGCGAGCGGCGGCAGGAGCCGAAGCGCCCAATAGGGGTTGTCCATGCCAGGGCGCAGCCACGCGCCCGAAAATCGCGCGATCGCGTTGGCGAGAATTTGCATGGCGCCGATGAGCGCGCCGACGCCGAGGGCGTACCACAGCGCCAGGGATAACGGATAAGGCGCCGCCCAAGCCGGCTTCGAGAAACCGGGCAATGGGTCCGCGAAGGGCCCCATCAGGAGCGCGAAAGGCGGCGGATAGTGGTACGACCAGCCGTGGTCGTCGACGACTTGATAGAGCGGATATCCCGTCCACACCGCCCAGCCCGCGCGGAAGAACACCTGTGCATCGCCCTGACCCATCACGATGGCCTGGCGCAGCGTGGCGAGAAGAAGCCCCAGAACGGCGGCCGCTGCGAATGCGAGCAGGATGGTCTCGCGGCTGTTCGGTCTTTCATACCCGACGAGCCGCATTGCGGAGTCCGGGCGTTTCACGGCGCGGGAGCGCTTTCCCGCGAAGGACGATCGGAATGACGGCGACGCGCGCTCATTCGTCCGTCTGCCGCGCCCGAACCCCGCTTCGGCCGCTGCGCGCGCTTCGGCTCGATCATTGCACCTTCCTCATGCCCGTCCGCCGCGGATCGGCCGCTCCGTCGCAAGCTAGGCGTCGCGCTCCTCGCGCCGTCAAGGCGAAAAGTCAACGGGCCCCAGCCCCCGCCGGTCCAATCCGCCGCCGGTCGCGGGAGACCAGCGCATTCCACGCGGCGACGGCCTCGGCGATGGCGGCGGCTTCGTCCTTGCCCGCCGCCGCGACCGCGGGACCGCGCTGCCCGCAGACGGGGCAGATGACGCGGTAGACCATTTCGTCGCGCCCGTTCTCGTCGCGCCGGGTTGTCAGGCGCACGTCGGCTCGGGCGCCGCAGGTGCAGGGAAGCTGTTCCATGGTTCGCGACGGTGCGCGCGCGGCCGGGATGGCCGGGCGCGGCGCGTCAGCCTAACCCACCGGGGCTCGCCGGCAAAGTCGCGAGCGTGAGCCTCGGCGCCAAGCGCCGCGATTGCTATCAATGCGCCCAATGAGAGCGAGGAACGTCTCCATGGCCGGTAATCTGCGCGTTCGCGATGTCGAGGACGAAATCATCGTCCGGTTGAAACGCCGCGCGCTCCGCCACGGCCGATCGGCCGAGGCCGAGCATCGGGAAATCCTGCGGCAGGTCCTGAGCGAAGAGCCGGAGGCCTCGTTCGACGATCTCGCCGCGCAGCTTCGCGCGATGACGGCGCGCCGCCAGCAGACGCCGTCGGAACTGCTGATGAGGGAAGGCCGCGAGGAGCGGTGAAAACCTTCGTCGTCGACGCCAGCATCGCGATCAAGTGGGTCGTCGAGGAGGAGGGAACGCCGCAGGCGCTCGCCTTGCGCAAGAGCGCTCGGCTCATTGCGCCGGACTTGCTTGTCGCCGAATGCGCCGACATCCTGTGGAAGAAGACGCAGCGCGGCGAACTCACGTCCGAGGAGGCCGATCTCGCGGCGCGGCTACTGGAGCGCTCCGATATCGAGCTGATGCCGATGCGCGGGCTGATGCACGCGGCGACGCGGATCGCCATCGCGCTTTCCCGTCCGGCCTATGGCTGCGTCTACCAGGCGCTCGCGATGGCCAATGGAGCGCGCTTTGTGACCGCCGACAATTCTTTGATCCGTAAGCTCGCGCAGCAGCGCGACGCGAGTTTTTCGGCCGCGGTGACGTCGCTTGCCGACGCGGCGGAAAATCGTTTTGTAGGCGATTGAAATCAGACCCTCGCGCCGGAAAACGACGCCCCGCGGCCCGCCCGCGATGCGGCGGGCCGCTTGCCGCGAAATCCCGCCTTCGGGTCCATGAGAAACCGGCGGAATCGAGGAGCCGTCATGTATGGACGGCCCCCTCGTTGCAAGGCATTTTTCAGCGGCTTCGGCTTGAAGTCTGGAGCGGTCATGTATTCGGCCTTTTGACGCGGTTCATGACCGCTGGCCCCGATGGGTTTCGCGGATTGGGCTCCCTGCATTGCGGCGCGCTTTTGAGGCGCGATGACGGTTCGGAGTGTCCCAACCCAGGTCCTGACCTTTTTGCCGTCGCTACCGTTTGCTCCTTGCTTCGTCTCCGACCCTGCGTCGCCGCCTGGCCGGAAAGGGGTTGTCTGGCCTTGGCTCTACATTTTTCTCACGCCGCCTTGGCTTGCGCCGCGGGCCGCCGATAGGCCTCGCCCGAAGTCAAAACAGCCCAGGCGATCCGGGCGGTTTTGGCCGCCTGCGCCAGCACGGCGACCTTGACCGGGCGACGGGCGAGGATGGCGCGCTGCCACTCGGTGGCGCGGCCCGTGTTGGCGCGCGCGCCGCGCATGATCGTGCTGGCGCCCAACGCCAGCAGCGAGCGCAGCCGCCGCTCCCCTTGCCGGGTGATGCCGAGCTTTGTCGTCTTACCCCCGCTCGAACTCTCGCGCGGCGTCAGTCCCGCCCAGGCGGCGAAATCGCGCGCCGAATCGAAACGCTTTCCGTCGCCGATCGCCGCGACAATGGCGTGCGCCGTGATGGCGCCGACGCCGGGGATCGCGCATAGACGCCGCATGTCCGGGTTCTCCTTGGCCGCCGCCAGTATCCGCGCCTCGAGCTCGTCGATATCCCCGGCCAGACTATCGATCTGCCGGCCCAGCGCTTCCAGCGTCGCCCTCAGCGGCGCCGGCACGCGCGCATCGCCTACCCGAACCAACTCTCGCAACTCGGCAAAGCCCAACCGGCCTTGCGCCGCGATAATCCCCATCTCGGCGAGCAAACCGCGTAAGCAGTTGGAAAGCTGAGTCCGCTGCTTGATCAAAAGCTCGCGTCCGCGCTCGACCGCCCGCATCGCCTGTTGCTCGACGCTCTTGATTGCCACGTAACGCATGTCCGCGCGACCCATCGCCGCGCAAATCGCCGCCGCATCGCGGGCGTCGGTTTTATTGCGCCGAACAAAGGGCTTCACATAGGCCGCCGGAATTAAGCGAACCTCATGCCCGAGCGCGCGCAAGGCGCGGCCCCAATAATGCGCCGAGCCGCAAGCCTCCAACCCAACCGTGCAGCGCGGCTGCTTGCTGAAGAACGCTTCGAGCTGCGCGCGACGAAGCTTTTTCTGAAAGACGATCTCGCCCTTGGCGCCTTCGCCGTGGACTTGAAAAACCGACTTGGCCAAATCGAGACCGATCGTGATAGCGTTCATCTGGGCGGCTCCTATCGCTGGTTGGCGAATCGCAACAACGACCAGCTTGGCACGTCGATGCCGTCAGGGGCCGTCCACCCAGCATTGCGAGCACAGCGAAGCAATCCAGACTAAGCCGCCGCCGCAATCCCAAGTCTGGATTGCTTCGTCGCTGCGCTCCTCGCAATGACGGAGGAGGCGGTTGTTCCCTGGCGGCGCCTTACGCTAGCCCCGCCGGCGCCGGCCCGCCCTGCGCCCAGTCCAGCAACTCCACCGTATGCACGACCGGCGTCATCGTCCCGCTCGCGATCTGCGCGAGGCAGCCGATGTTGCCGGCGGCGATCACGTCGGGCTTTACGCGCGCGAGGTTGGCGACCTTTCGCGCCCCCAGTTTCGCCGCCATTTCCGGTTGCAGGATATTGTAGGTTCCCGCCGAGCCGCAGCAGATATGCGCCTCGGGCGGATTGCGCACTTCGAAGCCGGCGCGGCGCAGCAGCGCCTTGGGCGCTTCGAGAATCTTCTGGCCGTGCTGCAGGGAGCAGGCGGCGTGATAGGCGACGACGAGCTTTTTCGGATGGGGAAACGCGAGTTCGAGGCCGGCGACATATTCGCTGACATCCCTCGCGAGCGCGGCGACGCGCGCTCCCTTTTCCGCGTAGGCGGGATCGTCGCGCAGCATGTAGCCGTAGTCCTTGATCGTCGCGCCGCATCCCGAGGCGGTGATGACGATCGCCTCCAGGCCGGCGCCGTCGGCCTCGCGAATCCAGGCGTCGACGTTGGCGCGCACCTGGTCGAGCGCCCTTCTCTCGTGGCCCATGTGATGCAGCAGCGAGCCGCAACAGCCTTCGCCCTTGGGCAGGACGACGTCGATGCCGGTGCGATTCAACAGCCGAATCGTCGCCGCGTTGATTTGCGGCGCCAGCGCCTCTTGCGCGCAGCCCGTGAGCAGCGCGACGCGGCGCCGTTTCGCGCTCGGCGCCGGCGCCTTGAATTCGCCGGGGCCCGCCGCTTCGGAGCGCCGCGGCGCCGCCTTGGGGGCCAGCGCCAGCATCGCCGCGAGCTTGTCGCCGAAGCCGGGAACGCGCGCCAGGATCGGCTGGAAAAGCCGGCCGATCCCGGCCAGAGCCATGCCGGCGCGAAACAATTCGCGCGAGGGCAACAGCCACGCCAGCGTGGCGCGCATCAACCGATCGGCGAGCGGGCGCTTGTACGTCGTCTCGATCGCAGCGCGAGCATGGTCGACGAGGCGGCGGTAGTCGACGCCGGACGGGCAGGTCGTCATGCAGGCCAGGCACGACAGGCAATGGTCGATCGGCCCGACGTCCTCGGCCGTGGCGTCGCGCCCGGTCTCCAGCAAGTCCTTGATGAGATAAATCCGCCCGCGCGGGCTTTCGCGCTCGTCGCCAGTGACGAGATACGTCGGGCAGGTCGCGGTGCAGAAGCCGCAATGCACGCAGGAGCGCAGGATCTTCTCCAGCGGCTGCAAATGCGGGTCGGCGAGCCGCTCGGGGGTGAAATGGGTTTGCATCGCCCCTCACATCCCCGCAATCATGCGGCCGAAATTGAACAGTCCGTCCGGGTCGAAGCTCGCCTTCACGCTCCTCGTCAGGCGCGCGAGCGCAGGCGCCGGCGGTTCGAACACGTCGACGCGGGCGCGCAATTCGTCGGGCGCGCGAATGAGCGTCGCATGGCCGCCGAGCGGCGCCAGCGCGGCGCGCACCGCCGCGGCGGCGCCTTCCGTAGGCTCGCTCGCCAGCCAGACCAGGCCGCCGCCCCAATCGTAGAAATGGCTCAACGCTCCCGCGCCGAGGCGCGCGACGAAGCGCGGCCCCTTCGACGGCGGGAGGCTGACGCGCCAGATCGCGTGGCTGCGGGGTTCGGCGAGGAATTCAGCGTCGCGGACCGCGCGCCACAGACGTTGCGATTCCTCGCCGCGCAGCGCGTGCTTGGCGCCGAGGTCGGCGAGCAGCGCGATCAGCCGTTCGACGCGATAGTCGACCAATTCCGCGAAGCCCTCGACGCGCAGAAACGTGCGGGGAAATTCGCGGCCCATGCCGGCGCCGATCGCCGCGGCGCCGCTGACGCCGAAAGGCGAGCCGAGCGCGCGCGTCATGGCCGCGACCGCGCGTTCGTCGTCGAGGCGGCGGATGACGATCGTCGCCTCGCTCTGCGGCTTCGGCAGCAGCTTGAACGTCGCCTCGGTGACGAGACCGAGCGTCCCGTGCGCGCCGCATATCAATTTCACGAGATCGAGGCCGGTGACGTTCTTCATCACCCGGCCGCCGCTCTTGACGCATTCGCCGCGCCCATTGACGAGCCGCAGCCCGATGAGGCTGTCGCGCGCCGCGCCGGCGCTGATGCGCCGCGGCCCCGAGGCGTTGGTCGCGACAAGGCCGCCGACCGTCGGCTCGCCTGCGCTCGCGTAGAGGGCGCGATGGTCGATCGGTTCGAAGGGAAGCATTTGTCCGTGGGCGGCGAGCGCCTCTTCGACGACACCGAGCGGCGTCCCGGCGCGAATCGAGATCGTCATTTCCGCCGGCTCGTGGAACACGATGCCGGCGAGCCGCGCCGTGTCGAGGCGCTCGGCGCCTTCGCGCGGGCGACCCAATCCGCCGCGCGTGTCGCCGCCGACGATGTCGAGCTTGATTCGATCCTTCAGCGCGGCGCGCACGAATTCGGCCGCCTCGGCCTCGTCGGCGGGAGCATAGTTGCGTCGATCGACGACGCTCACGCCGCTCTCCCGTCGAGCGGGAACACCTTGGCCGGATTGAGCCGCCATTGTGGATCGAACGCGGCGCGCACGCGCATCTGTTGCGCGAGGTCCGCCTCGGTGAACTGGCGGCGCATGAGGTCGCGCTTTTCGATGCCGACGCCGTGCTCGCCAGTGAGGCAACCCCCGAGCTCGACGCAGAGTTTGAGCACGTCCATCCCCGCGTCTTCCGCCTTCTGCTGCTGGATGGGATCGTTGACGTCGTAGAGGATCAGCGGATGCATGTTGCCGTCGCCGGCGTGAAAGACGTTGGCGACGCGCAGGCCGTAGGCGGCGCAGATTTCCCCTGTGCGCCGCAGCGCCTCCGGCAGGCGCCCCGTCGGCACCGTGCCGTCCATGCAGATATAGTCGGCGACGCGGCCCGTCGCGCCGAAAGCGGACTTGCGGCCCTTCCAGATTTGCGCGCTCTCCATCGCCGACATGGATTCGCGAATCGTGCGCACGCGATGCGCTCTGGCGATCGCCGTGATCTTGGCGAGTTCGGCCGCCATTTCCTCTTGGCCACCCTCGACTTCAACGATCAGCATCGCCTCGACGTCGAGCGGATAGCCGGCGTGCGCGTAGTTCTCGCAAATCTCGATGGCGAGGCGATCCATGTATTCCATCGCGACGGGAACGATGCCGGCGCCGATGATCGCCGCGACGCATTGGCTCGCGTCCTCGCTCCGATCGAAGCCGAACAGCACCGGCCGGGCGCCCTCGGCGGCGCGCAGCAGCCTCACCGTCGCCTCGGTGACGATCCCGAGCTGCCCCTCAGAGCCGCAGATCAGGCCGAGAAGATCGAGCCCGCCCGCGTCGAGCTGTGGGCCGCCGACGTCGACGATCTCGCCCTCGAGGGTGACGAGGCGAACGCCGAGGATGTTGTTGGTCGTCACGCCGTATTTGAGGCAATGCGCGCCGCCCGAGTTCATCGCGATATTGCCGCCGATGGTGCAGGCGAGCTGCGAGGAGGGATCGGGCGCATAGAAGAACCCCTCCGGCCCGACGGCCTCCGAGATCGCGAGATTGGTGACGCCGGCCTCGACGCGCGCGTAGCGGTCGGCGAGATTGACCTCGAGAATGCGGCTCATCTTGCTCAGGCCGAGGACGATCGCGTCCTCTTGCGGAATGGCGCCGCCGGACAACGAAGTTCCCGCGCCGCGCGCCACGATGTTGACGCCCGAATCGCGGCAGAATTTCATCACGAGCGCGACCTCTTCGCTCGATCGCGGCAGGACGACGGCGAGCGGCAGCCGGCGATAGGCGGTGAGCGCGTCGGTCTCGAAAGCGCGCCGCCCGACGAGGTCCGCGATGAGGCAATCCTCGGGCAGGATCGCGCCGAGACCGGAAAGGATCGCGTCGCGCCGCGCGAGAATCGAGGCGTCCACTGGGGGAAAGGCGATTTGCGACATGGCGAGGCTCCTCGGCTTCTGGAGAATATGGGGGGCGCTCCGCGAGGAAGCGAGAGCGCCCCCCTTCGTTCACTGCCCGGGAACGGCCGGAATGATCCAGGGGATGACGTATTGCTGGAGCGCGACGAGAAGACCGAAGATGATCGTCAGGATCACGCTGTGCGGGAAAGTGCGGGCGAAGACCTCGCCCTCTCGCCCCTTGAGATCGGTGACGGACACTCCGGTGGCGATGTTCTGCGGCGAGATCATCTTGCCCATCACCCCGCCCGAGGAATTGGCCGCCGCGAACAGCACCGGGCTGAGGCCGAGCTGCTTGGAGGCGACGACCTGCAGATTGCCGAACAGGGCGTTGCCGGAGGTGTCGCTGCCCGACAGGAACACCGCGATCCAGCCGAGGAACGGCGAGAGCAGCACGAACAGCGCGCCGACCGAGGCGACGCCCAGGCCGAGCGTATAGGCGAGGCCGGAATAGTTCATGAGATAGGCGAGGCCGACGATGAGGCAGACCGTGACGACCGCCAGCCAGATCTGGCGGATCGTCCGGACGATGCAGTCGACGAAATCGGCCACGCTAAGCCGAACGACCAGCGCGATGACGATCGCCGAAAGGAGAATCGCCGTGCCCGAGGCCAGCGGCTGGAACACCCAGACGGCGGCGTAGGGCTTGTTGTTGTAGAGCGTGATCGAAATCGCCTTGTCGAGGCCCGGCCAGGGGATCGACATCTGGCCTATGGCGAAAATCTTGTACGAAGTCCAAACGATCACCACGGCCGAAACGATGAGCCAGGGCAACCAGCCTTGCCAGCCCGGAACGTCGTTTTTCGGCCTGCTGACCGAGGAATTCGCGATGGCGTATTCAGGATCCGGCGCGGGTTTCCACACCAGTAGAAACGCCAGGGTGACGGCCAGCGAGCCCAGCGAGGCCAGGACGTCGGTCAGCGAATAATCGATATAGTTCGAGGCGAGGAATTGGCAGATCGCGAAACTGCCGCCCGAGACGAGCAGCGCCGGCCAGATCGCTCGCATCGAACGCAAGCCGCCATAAACGAACATGACGTAAAATGGCAGAATTAGCGCCATGAACGGCAGCTGCCGGCCGATCATCGCGCCCAGGACGCTCGCGGGAAGGCCGGTGACGGCGCCGAGCACCGTGACCGGCGCGCCGAGCGCGCCGAACGCGACGGGAGCGGTGTTGAAGATCAGCACGAAAACCAGCGCCTCCAGCGGCGCGAAGCCGACGAGGATGAGCAGCGAACTGGTGATCGCGACCGGCGTGCCGAAGCCGGCGACGCCCTCGAGCAAGGCGCCGAAGCAGAAGCCGATGACGACCAGAATGATGCGCCGATCGTCGGGCAAGTGCTGGATGAGCCAGGAACGGAACGCCTCGAAACGCCCGGACTTCACCGAAATATTGTAAATCAGCAGCGCGTTGACGACGATCCACATGACCGGCCATAGCGCGAACACCATGCCGTTCACCACGGCGTCGACCGCGAGGCCGACGGGCAGGCTCCAAACGCCGACGGCGATGACGAGACCGACGATCAGCCCGGCGAGCGAAGCCTGCCAGGCCGGCCGGCGAAGCACGCCGAGCATGACGAGTACGGTTAGAATGGGTAAACTCGCCGTCGCGAAGGACAGCGCAAGGCTGCCCGCCACCGGCGTCAAGAGTTGTTGAAACACGTTTTTCCTCCCCCCTTATTCGCCCGCGGCCCCATCGGGCGTCGCTGAGCGCAGGCCATGCAGTACGCGGCCCTTTGGTAATGCTATATTGCCAGGTCAATTAGGGTCAAGCGGCCTCGCCATTGACTGCGTTGGATAAATTCAATTACCTCTTAGCGTATAGGGTCGGCGCGGATTGGATTTCGACGGCCGCCCTTCGCGGGAGGACAAGCGTGAGCGAGACTCTCAAACCAGCGCGGCTCGCCGACGCCATCGCCGAACGCATTCAGGCGATGATCCTCGAGGGCGTGCTGCGGCCGGGCGAGAAACTGATCGCCGAACGCGAGCTGGCGGGCAGGCTCGGCGTCTCCCGTCCTTCGCTGCGCGACGGACTGTCCCAACTCGAGGCCAAAGGCCTGCTCGTCGTCGGCAAGTCGGGAACGACTGTCGCGCCCTATCTGTCGAAACTCGCCGATCCCCTCGCGGAGCTGTTTCGCGACAACGAACGGGTCAGCGCGGATTATTTCGAGTTTCGCACCGTGGTCGAGGCGCATGCGACCGCGTCCGCCGCCCAGCGCGCGACGCAGACCGACCGCGATTTGATTCGCGAATGCCTCGACGAAATGAAGCGGGCGCACGAATTGTCCGACCCGACGGACGAAGCGCAAGCGGACGTGCGCCTTCACGTCGCAATCTACGAATCCGCGCACAACGTCGTCGTATTGCATGTCATGCGCGCGCTCGCCGACCTGTTGCGCCAGGGAGTGTTCTTCAATCGCGAGAGTTTCTATCGCCGCCCGGGCGTGCGCGATGCGCTGCTCGAGCAACATCTGCGGATCGGCGAGGCCGTCCTCGCCGGCGATCCCGCCAAGGCCGAAGCCGCCGCGGCCAAGCACATCGCGTTCGTTCGCGCGACGCATGACGAGATCCGCCGCGACGAATTGCGACAGGCCGCTTCCCTTCGCCGTTTCGCGCGGCAAGACATCGTCGCGGCCTAAAGATGACGCGCGCCGCCCTACACCAGCACCGGCATCGCCGTCATGCCGGCTGTCCCGAAGACGCGGCGGTAGCGCTCGATCTCTTCGGGCGTTCCCAACTCCTTGTTGGGATTGTCGGAGAGTTTGACGGCGGGGCGCCCGTCCGCGTCGGCCACCTTGCACACAATCGAAATCGCCCGCAATTCGCCGTCGACCCCGGCCGGCGCACAGCCTTTGAAGTCGTTGGTGAGGTTGGTGCCCCAGCCGATGGAGAGATTGATCTTGCCGCGCAGGGCGCGCACCGAAGCCTCGATCGTATCGATGTCCATGGCGTCGGAGAGCACCATCAGTTTTTCCCGGGGGTCGCGACCGCGCCGCTTCCACCAGGCGATCAATTCCTCGGCGGCGGCGATCGGCTCCTTGGAATCGGGCCGCGCGCCCTTCCAGTCCGCGACCCAGTCCGGCGCGCGTTCGAGGAACGACGTCGTGCCGAAGCAATCCGGCAGGACGACGAGAAGATTGCCGTCGTATATGCGCGCCCAATCGCGCAGCACGTCGTAGGGGGTCCGGAGCAGCTCCTCGTCGCTGTTCGCCAAGGCGGCGTAGACCATCGGCAGTTCGTGGGCGTTGGTGCCGATCGCCTCGAGGCCGGTGTCCATCGCGTGCTTGACGTTCGACGTGCCGATGAAATTGTCGCCCAGCCCTTCCTGCATCGCCTCGACGCACCAGCGCTGCCAAAGGAATCCATGGCGCCGACGCGTGCCGAAGTCCGAAACCTTCAGCGGCCCTTCGGCGGCCAGCACGCGCAAGCGCTCCACCTTGCTCCACAGCTTGGCCTTGGCGCGGGCGTAGAGCACGTCGAGATCGAAACGGCTCATCGCGCGCACCGCGGCGCGCGCGCGCAATTCGTTGATGATCGCGAGTGCCGGGATCTCCCACATCGTGGTGCCCGTCCACGGGCCCTCGAAACGCAATTCGTACTGGCCGTCGCGGCGGGTCAGCTCGTATTCGGGCAAGCGAAATTCGCTGAGCCATTCCATGAAGTCGGGCTCGAAAATCTGCTTGGTTCCATAAAACGTGTTGCCGGCGAGCCAGATCAGCTCGTTCTTGGCGAGGCGCAGGGTGCGCGCGTGATCGAGCTGGTCGATGAGTTCGCGCTCGTCGACGATGTCGGCCAGGCGTACTTGCGTCGTGCGATTGACGAGGTGGAAGGTGACGCGGCGACGACGATGCAGCTTCCAGATCATTTGCAGCATCAACAGCTTGTAAAAGTCCGTATCGAGCAGGGTGCGCACGATCGGGTCGATGCGAAAGGTGTGATTGTAGACACGTGTGGCGATATCCGGGATCATGGCGCAAGCTTAGGGTGGGGCGCGGCGAGCGACAAGGGCGCGCGCGCAACTCCGCTCAATGGCGCCCGCCGGACCGGAAAACAGCAAAGGATGCGTCCGTGGATGAAGCCGTGAAGCCTGCGATCCGCGTCGGGCTCTTCGTCACTTGCCTCGTCGACCTCATGCGCCCGAGCATAGGCTTCGCCGCGGTGAAGTTGCTGGAGGAGGCGGGCTGCAAAGTCGTCGTTCCCTCCCAGACCTGCTGCGGCCAACCCGCTTACAATTCGGGCGATCGCGCCACGACCCGCGCGATCGCCCGTCAGACGATCGAGGCCTTCGAGACCTGCGATTACGTCGTCGCGCCGAGCGGCTCATGCGCCGGGATGCTCGCCAGGCACTATCCCGAGCTTTTCCTCGACGAGCCGGAAATGGCGGTCAAGGCCAACGCCTTTTCCGCCAAATGCCATGAATTGGTGAGCTTCCTCGTCGATCGGCTCGGCGTCACGGCGGTCTCCGCGCGCTTCGAGGGCGCCGTCGCCTATCACGATTCGTGTTCCGGCCTGCGCGAGATGGGCGTGATGAGCCAGCCGCGCAAACTGCTGGCGAGCGTGGAAGGGTTGCGCCTCGTCGAGTTGAAGGACGCGGACGTCTGCTGCGGCTTCGGCGGGACGTTCGCGGTCAAATATGGCGAATTGTCCGATGCGATCGTCACCCAGAAGAGCGCCAACGTCGCGGCGAGCGGCGCCGACACGTTGCTCGCGGGCGATCTGGGATGCCTCATGAACATCGCGGGAAAAATGCAGCGCGAAGGCCGCGCGGTGAAGGTTCGCCACGTCGCCGAGGTGCTCGCGGGGCTGACCGACGATCCGCCGATCGGCGAAAGCGCGGGGGGAGCCAAGCCATGACCGTCGTCGCGACGACGCCGCGTTTCAAGGACAACGTCCACGAGGCGCTTCACGACCAGCGCCTGCAAGGCGCGCTTCAGCACGCCCACAATTTCATCGGCCGCCGCGCCGCCGCCGCGGAGCGGCTGCCCGAGTTCGAGGCGCTGCGCGACAGCGCGCGCGCGATCAAGGACCACACGCTCGCCCACCTCGATCTTTATCTCCAGGCCTACGAGCGCAAGGTGACGGAATTGGGCGGCTGCGTGCATTACGCACGGACGGCCGCCGAGGCGAACGAGATTATCCTCCGCCTCTGCAAGGAGCGCGGCGCCAAGGCGGTGACCAAGGGCAAGTCGATGATCTCCGAGGAGATCGGCCTCAACGCCGCTCTCGAGGCGGAAGGGATCGAGGCGATCGAGACCGATCTCGGCGAATACATCATCCAGCTGCGCGGCGAGACGCCCTCGCACATCATCGCGCCGGCCATCCATGTGACCAAGGCCGACGTCGAGGCCGACTTTCGCCGCGTTCATCGCGATCTTCCGGCGACGCGCGACCTTTCGCAGCCCGAACAACTGCTGAGCGAAGCGCGCGCGATCCTGCGCGACAAGTTTCTCTCGGCCGACATCGGCGTCACCGGCGCGAATTTTCTCGTCGCGGAGACGGGAACCTCGATCATCGTCACCAACGAGGGCAACGGCGATCTGACGCAGATCCTCCCCAAGGTTCACGTCGTCGTCGCGTCGCTGGAAAAGATCGTTCCAACGCTCGCCGACGCCGCGCAATTGCTGCGCGTGCTCGCGCGCTCCGCGACGGGCCAGGACATGTCGGTCTATACGACGTTGTCGACCGGCCCACGCCGGCCCGGCGATGGGGACGGCCCCGAGGAATATCACGTCGTCCTTCTCGACAACGGCCGCTCGGCGATGCTGGGGAGCCAATTCGAGGACATGCTGCGCTGCATCCGTTGCGGCGCCTGCATGAACCATTGCCCCGTCTATCACGCGATCGGCGGCCATGCCTACGGCTGGGTCTACCCCGGCCCGATGGGCGCGGTGCTGACGCCTTCGCTGATCGGCGTCGCCGAGGGCGGCCAATTGCCCAACGCCTCGACCTTCTGCGGGCGCTGCGAAGAAGTCTGTCCGATGCGCATCCCGCTGCCCAAGATGATGCGCCACTGGCGCGAACGCGAGTTCGAGCGCCATCTTTCGCCCGCCGCGGCGCGTTCCGGGCTCGGCGTCTGGGCGTTCTTCGCCAAGCGCCCGGCGCTCTACCGCCTGACGACCGATCTGGCGATGCGCGCGATGCATCTGGCCGGCCGGAGGCGCGGGCGTTTCTCCTGGCTGCCGCTCGCCGGGGGCTGGACAAAATACCGTGATCTTACGGCGCCGCAGGGCGCGACCTTTCAAAGCCAATGGCGCGCGAAAAGCGGGAGCGTCCAATGAGCGCGCGCGACGAAATTCTCGCCGCCGTTCGCCGCTCGCTGCATGTGAGCGGCGACGAAGCGCCGCGCCGCGCGGCGGTGGAGGCGCGTCTGGCGCAGGCCCCGGCGGGAATTATTCCCCGGCGTGGACAGGGCGAGGCGGGGGAGCGCGCGGCGACGTTCAAGGCCGAGGCGGCGCGCGCGCAGGCGAGCCTCGCCGAAGTCGCCGAGGCCGCCGACGTCCCGGCGGAGGTCTCCCGCTTCCTGCGCGAAAGCAATTTGGCTGCGACTTTGCGCATGGGCGAGGATGCGCGCCTCGCCGCGATGCCCTGGAGCGCGACCGCGCTCGACGTTTCGCGCGGCCCCTCTGACGGGCATGATCTCAACGCGGTGAGCGTGGCCTTCGCCGCGGTGGCGGAAAGCGGAACCCTGGTGCTCGTCTCGGGTCCGGACAATCCGACGACGCTCAACTTTCTGCCCGACAATCACGTCGTCGTCGTCTTCGCCGACGACCTCGTCGGCGATTACGAGAGCGTCTTCGTGAAATTGCGCGCCGCCTATGGCGTCGGCGCGGCGCCGCGCACGGTCAATTTCATCACCGGCCCGTCGCGCTCGGCCGATATCGAGCAGACGCTGCTGCTGGGCGCGCACGGCCCCCGCCGCCTGCACATCGTCGTCGTCGGCGGCGCTTCCCACGAGGCAGGCGCCGCAAAGTAGCCTCCGTGGCGATTTAGTAACCAAGACGTGCTTGATAGCTGATGAAGCATGCGGCCGTTTCGACGTTGGGCCTTCGATAATGGCGATTAGGGTTACGTTCACAGGCGGCCTCTTGTGCCTGGCGCTGAACTGCGCCGGGGCGGCCGCACAGGAGGCGCCCGCGCCCTCGCCTGCGCCGGTTGCGGCGTCGAGCGCGCCGGCGACGCCCGTTCCGACGCCGGCCGCGAGCGCCGCTGCGACGCCGGCCGCGACCCCCGCTCCGACCGCGGCCGCGCCGCCGCCGGCGGCCGCTTCGGCCGCGCCCATCCCGGTCGACGCCAATGCGGGCGCGCCGCCCAAGCCGAAAAAGAAGATCGCGCCGCCTGCGCCGCCGCTCGAAACCGCGCTGTCGAGCGACCCGGCGCCGACCCTCCAGCCCGACACGTTCTTCGCTACCGCCAAGGTCGCCGAGCGCTACGCCGCGATCGTCGAAGCCGGCGGTTGGCCGACGGACGTCGCGCCGCTGAGGCCGGGCGCCAAGGGGCCGGCCGTCGCCAAATTGCGCAAGCGGCTCGCCATCGAGGGCGACCTCGACGCGGCGGAGGCGGCCGAGGGGCCGGCCAGCGAGTCCTGGGACGCGGATTTGACCGCCGCGGTGAAGCGCTTTCAGGCGCGCACGGGATTGCGTCAGAACGGGCTCGTCGCGGGCGCGACCCTCAAGGCCATGAACGTTCCCGCCAGCGTCCGCTCGATGCAACTCGCTGCGAGCGCGCGACGGCTGGCCGGGGTCAATTTTTCCTTCGGCGACCGCTACGTCGTCGTCAATCTGCCCTCGACCTCGGTCGAAGCGGTCGAGGACGGCCGGGTCGTTCACCGCTACGTCGCGATCGTCGGCGACGTCGAGCATCCCTCGCCCGAGATCGCGGCCCACATCTCCGTCATCAACCTCAATCCGACATGGACGGTGCCGACTTCGATCATCAAGAACGAGATCATTCCGAAGATGCTGAAGGACCCGGGCTATCTCGCGCGCCAGAAAATCCGCATCCTCGACGCCTCGGGGACCGAGGTCGACCCCAAGACCATCAACTGGGCGACCGAGCGGGCGGCCAGTTACACGCTGCGCCAGGATTCGGGCGCCGGCAATTCGTTGGGCGCGATCCGCATCGGCATGCCCAACAAGCTCGCGGTCTACATGCACGACACGCCTTCGAAGCGCCTGTTCGGCTCCGACTATCGCTTCCTGAGCCATGGCTGCGTGCGCGTCCAAGGCGTCTACGACTATGCGGAATGGCTGTTGCAGGGCACGAGCGGCGGGCCGTCCGGCGCCTGGGACAAGGCGGCGCTGCAGGCGAAAGTGAAGGAGGGCGCGCGCGAGGACATCAAGCTCGCGCGGCCCGTGCCGGTGATCTGGGTCTATCTCACGGGGTGGTCGAATCAGGACGGCGTCGCGAATTTTCGCGACGACGTCTATGGCGTCGACGCAAGCGGCGTGGCGACGGCCAGCGCTTTGAGCGCCGCGCCGCCGGCGGCGCCGAGCTTCTTCCCCTTGCCGCTTTCCGCCCCCTCGCCAATTCCCGCCCCTTTGCAATGAGCGCCGCCGGCCCGCTGCAAAATCGCGTCGATCCTTATGGCGAGCTCTTCGCGACGCCCGCGCGCGGGGCGCTGATGGGCAATCGCGGCGGGCGGTTTCATCGCCGAGATCGGACATTGGGTCGCCGCCGCTGGGCCTCCAAACAATGGATCGCATGCCTCTGCGCCTTCAAAGGCAGGCGGCGGTCGGTCTGGGGCGAGGGCTACACCGAGCTGTTCTTCTCGGACGAAGTGACCGCGCTCGCCGCCGGACACCGTCCTTGCTTCGAATGCCGCCGCGCCGAGGCCGAGGCGTTCCGCGTCGCCTTCGGCGAAGGCGCGCGGCCGAGCGCGCCGAGCATGGATGCGATCCTTCACCGCGAGCGGCTCGATCACGGCGCCAAGCGCCTGTGGGACGCGAGAATCGAGCGCCTGCCGGACGGCGCGATGATCGAGCGGGACGGGCGCGCCTTCGCATTGCGCGGCGACTCGATCCTGCCCTGGAGCTTTGAAGGCTACGACGCGCCGCGGTCCCGGCCTCGCGCCGGCCTCGCCCGCGTTCTGACGCCGCCTTCGATCGTGCGCGCGCTTGCCGCCGGCTATTCTCCGCGCTGGGCGGACAGCGCCTCGGCATGAAGCGCCGGGGTTAGGGATGCCGACGCCCGCGCAATTGAATTCATCGAACCGCGCAGCCGCGCGCGAGAAGCGAGTAAGATCGTCATGAGGCTCAGGAACGCAATCGCGCCCTTGGCGGCGTTGGCTCTTATGGGTTGCGGCGGCGGGGAGGCGCCGCGAACCAGCGCGGTCGATCCGCGGGTTCTGCGTTCCGTCGCCAGCGTCCGTGTCGATCCGGCCGCCGCGGCGGCGACGCTCAACGCCTACCGCGCGAGCCGAGGCCTCGGCCCGGTGCGGCTCGATCCGGCGCTGACGGCGATGGCGCAGCGCCAGGCGGACGCGATGGTCGCCGCGAACGCGCTCTCCCACGATGTCGGCGGGAGCTTTTCCTCGCGCCTCGCCGGGGCCGGCGTCGATGCGACGGAGGCGGGCGAGAACGTCGGCGGCGGCTATTACTCGACCGAAGAGGCGCTGGCGGGTTGGCGCGGATCGCCCGAGCACGACGCCAATCTTCTGATCGCGCGCGCGACGCGCTTCGGCATCGCCGTCGCGAAAGACGCCCGCACGCAGTACCGGGTCTACTGGGCGATGGAAGTGGCGGCCGAACCCCAGCGGCCGGCGGGCGCGCCGGCGTCGCTGATGACATCTTCCGGCGGGCCGTGAGCGGCGCGTCGGCAATCGAAACGGGATCATGCGCCGCCTTGACCGCGCGCGCGTCTTGCCGTCACAATCGCCCGCCTTTCGCGATCTGACGCGTTTGTTGCGACGCGAACCGGCCGCTGAGCGGCTGGAATAGGCGCGCGGCTCGCGCGCGCTCACGGGGAGGAAACCATGCTTCGTCGATCTCTTCTGGCCGTCGCCGCCCTGGCGGCTTCATCGCATTTCGCGCTGGCGGGCGACGTCGTCGGGGAATGGGCGCGCGACGACGGCAAGGCGAAAGTTCGTTTCGCCGCCTGCGGCGCAGCGGTGTGCGGGCGCGTCATCTGGCTGAGGGACCCGGCGGGTCCCGCCAAAGTCGGCCAGCAGGTGTTCTTCGATATGAAGCCGAGCGGCGAGAACGTCTGGGCGGGCATGGCGTTCAATCCCGACGACGGCCAGAATTACACGGGAAAGATGACGATGTCGGGCGACAGTCTCGTCACGGCGGGCTGCGTCTTCGGCGGATGGATCTGCAAGTCGGTGGCGTGGACGAAATCGAAATGAGGCTCGCCGTCGCCCTCGGCCTTGCGGCCGCGGGGCTCGCCCTGACGGCGACGGACGCTTTCGCCTCCGACTGCGAACGCGCAGCCTCGGCCAGCGAGTTAAACGCGCCGGCGCTCGGGCCTCGATCCCGCGATCTTACTGCGCCGCCTTGACGCTGGGGAATGCGACCTCGACCAGCGTTCCCTGCTCCTTGCGGCTCTTGATGGAAAAGTCGGCGCGGTTCGCTTCGGCCAGCGCCTTCGTCAGGGGCAGGCCGAGGCCGGCGCCGCCGGCGCGACGGGCGCCGCCCACCTGGCGGAACGGCTCGAGCGCGGCGGTGATTTCGCTCTCGTTCATGCCGACGCCGGTGTCACGCACACGGATGACGGGGTGGCCGGCTTCGTCGAGGGCCGTCGAGACAATGACCTGTCCGCCCGGCTCGTTGAACTTGACGGCGTTCGACATCAGGTTGAGCAGGATCTGGCGCAGCGACCGTTCGTCCGCCATGACGTTGGGCAGTTTGTCGAACAGCGACAAGCGCATGATGATGCGTTCCTGCGCCGCCTGCGGCTGCATCAGCGAGACGCATTCGCGCACGATGCGGTTGGCGTCGACCGGCGCGAACTCGAGTTCCAACTTGCCCGCCTCGATCTTGGAGAGATCCAGGAGGTCGTTGGCGAGACTCATCACATGCTTGGCGGACGCATGAATGTCCTTGATGTAGTCCTTGTAGCGCTCGTTGCCGATCGGTCCGAAACGCTCCTCGATCATCACTTCGGCGAAGCCGAGAATGGCGTGCAGCGGCGTTCGGACTTCGTGGCTGATGCGCGCGAGAAAGTCGGTCTTGCGCGCGCTGGCCTTTTCGGCCTGGCCGAGCGCCGTCTCCAACGTCCGCTCGATCGCTTTCCAGCGCGTCACGTCCCGAACCAACGCGCAATACCGGGACGGCGATTGCGGCGTGGCGATGCGCGCCATCGTGAGGAGCAGCGAGATCGACTGGCCGCGCCGGTCGCGGCCGACGAGTTCCTCGCCCGCGCCGGCGCACGCGTTTGCCTCGTCGTGCTTGACCCGTTCGAAGCGGGAAGCCGCTTCGCTCTGGCTTTGCGGCGCGAACAACATGAGGAAGCTTTCGCCCGCCGCTTCGTTCTGTTCGTAGCCGAAGAGCGCTTCGGCCGGACGGCTCATCGAGACGATGCGGCCTGCGGCGTCGAGCGCGACCACGCCGTCCGCCGCCGCGTCCAGGACCGCCGTGAGATCGCGCGCGGTCGCCTCGTGGGCGCGCGCCTCGCGCTCGAGAGCGCGCAGCTCGGCCTGATATTCGGCGTCGCGCGAGCGGCGCAGCGCGATCAGCATCGCCGGAGCGCCGTCCCATTGAACGGATTGCGCCTGCCCGTCCACCGCGATCAGTTCGCCGCCGGCCGTGACGAGCGGCATCGCGCCGCCTTCGCTGGCCTCCGCGAGCATTTGGGCGTCGCGGCCCCTGAACATGTGCGCTAGCCCGTCGGCCGCGCGCAAGTCCGCGAGGTCGCGATAACCCATGAGATCCAGCATTGTCCGATTGAGATAGAGCGGCTCGCCGCCGCGCAGAACCATCGCGCCGATCGGCAGATGATCGAGCAGCGCGCAGGCGTTGCGGCGCGCGCTTTCGGAGGCCTGCTCGATGGGCGCCTCGCGCGCGCTCTCCGGCGGGGCCGGGGAAGGCGGCTCGGCGACGTCGATCAAATCGCGCGCGGCGGGCGGAGCAAGAAGGGGCGCCGCGCTCGTCTCGAGGGCGGCGCCGGCGGGCTTCTCTTCGCGCTGGGAAGGCAGTTTCGCGCCGAGCGCCCGCGCGATCTCGCGAAAGGCGTCGCGTTCGTTCGTCGTCAGCTCCACGCTTTCGCGCTCGTCGCCGGATCGCCGCGATTCCTCGGGCAGCAGCGAAAGCGCGCTTAACGCGCCGGGGCGGATCGGCACGACGTTCGGAGCGCCCGCCTGCCCAGGGCCGGGTTGCCGCAAAACGACGATTTCGGCCGTGCGGTCGCCGGGCTGCGGCGGCCAAGCAAGCTTGCCCGGTCCGGCGGTCTCCTCGCCGCGCAATTCGACGGTCGCCTCTGGCATCGGCGGCGCGGCCGGCCCCTCGACGGCGCCGGCAAGCGCGCCGGCGGCGGGCGGCGAAATCTCGCCCGGCGTCCGCTCGGCGCCCTGGTAGGGGATGGTTTCGCTGGTGAAGAGGCCAAACCCCCGGAATCCGGCGAAACGCCGCTCCTTGTCGAAGATCGGCGTCCCGGAAATCAACGCGATCCGCGCGCTCGCGCGATCGGGTTCGGGCCAGTCGAGCCGCAGCGCGGAAAAGGTTCGGCGCCCCGCGATCGCCTGCGCCAGATCGCCCGCGGGGTCGAGGCCGACGCGAGCGCGCAGCGCGGCCAGCAATTCGCCGGCCTTGGGCGCGTGGGAGCCGACGGCTTCCTCGAGCGCGCGATCGGTCTGGCCGAAACGGTTCTCCGCGTCCAGGCTCCACAGAAAGCGTCGGGCCGGTGCGATCTCGACGCGCGGCGCTTCGCCTGCGGCCGGTTCGGCGACCGCCAAGGCCGGGGGCTCGGCTTCGCTCGGAGTCGGCGGCGTCGCCATGACGAGGAAATCCCGACCTTGCGACGAGGCGATCCGGGCGCACATGAGCCCGACCGGCAGGGGCAATCGGCCCGCGTAAAATCGCAGCGATTCCATGCGCGGGGGAATCCCCTGGGGGAGCGCCTCGGCGAGATGGCGCAATCGCCGGGCGCCGGGGCTTTGCGCGGCCAGGGCGACCGCGTCGAGCGCGGCGAGCGTTTCGACGCCGAACAGCGCCAGCGCCGTGGGCGTGGCGAATTGGACGCGCGCCGGACGGCCCGCCGCGACGATGAGCGGCGCGCCGCGCTCGAGCCGCTCGGCGAACGGCGATCCGGCGACGAGGCCGGCCGTATTCTGGGAACTCATGATCTCTCGGTCGGCGGCGTCCATGGGCGGCGATGCGATCTCGTTCGACGAAAATGGGCCTGTCGAAGGGCCGGAGCGACGGGAGCGGCGATTCCGCCTCGATCCTTACCAAAAGCTTAACGCTTTCGCTCGCATTTCGTCCATGCCGCGAGCGCCCTCGCTTTACGTCAGGGTTAAGATTCGCGCTGCGATGCAAAATCATGTTGCAGTGCAGCAAAACTTCGGGTATACACATAATGCAAAATGGAGCGCCGGTTCCAGGTTCAGAAGGTGAGGATCGTCATGGCCAATGCCCCGTTTGAAATCCCTAACGAATTGCGTGATTTTGCCGACCGGAGCGTCGAACAGGCGCGCAAGGCGTTCGAAGGCTTCGTTTCGGTCGCTCAGAAGGCGGCTGGAACGGTCGACGCCGCCGCCGAGACCACACAAAGCAACGTCAAATCCGTCGGCGCCCAGGTTTTCGGCTTCGCCGAGCAGAACGTGAACGCCGCGTTCGATCTCGCGCACAAGCTGGTGCAGGCGAAAGATCCCCAGGAAGCTTTGACGCTTCAAAGCGAATTTCTCAAGACGCAGCTGAGCTCTCTTCAGGCTCAAGCGAAGGAAATCGGCGCGTTGCTCCAGAAGAGCGCGACGCCCGGCGCGAAGTGAGCGCCCCATAAACCCTCAAAATCCGCAAGACCGACCTTGACTGAAGGAAATCCGATCATGGCCACAGCCCCCAAGAAGACCGCCGCCGCCGCTGCCGCCCCGACCGCTTTCGACGCCCCGGCGCCGGCCGCGGCGGAAGCGCCGGTTCCAGCCCTATCCGCAGCCCTGACCGAGGCCGCCAAGGCCTTCGAAGCGCCCGCCGCTTCCCTGACCGAGCTGCAAAGCAACCTGCGCTCCGTCGTCGAAAAGGGCCTTTCCGAGACGCGCGCGGCGTATTCCAAAGCGAAGACCGCGGCGGACGAAGCGTCCAACGCCCTTGAGACCAGCTACGCCGCGGCGAAAGCGGGCGTGACCGCGATCAACGCCAAGACGCTCGAAGCCCTGCGCGCAAACGTCGACGCCAACCTCGATTTCGTCAAATCCGTTTTCGCGGTCAAGAATGTCGCGGATTACGTGGCGTTGCAGAGCGAATTTACGCGCAAGCAGATCGATGCGATGACTGGCCAGGCCAAGGAAATCGGGACGCTCGCGCAGAAATGCGCGACTGAAACGGCCGAGCCGATCAAGGAACAGGTCGCCAAGACCTTCAAGATCGCGGTCTAACAATTTGCTTCGCGAAGCGGCGCGCCTCCTCCCTCGCGCCGCTCCGCAGCGCCGCCCCGTCTCGGGGCGGCGCTCTTTTGCGTGGGGCGCCGCCGCGTCGAACGATTCGCGGCTTGCGCCAGTCGATAGCTTGGGCCGATAGCTTGGGCCTGATAGCTTGGGCCTTGCAACCGCGGGGCTTTGAATTTAGTTTGCCGGCCGTCGCCGTCCGGGCCGCCATAGCTCAGTTGGTTAGAGCGCTAGATTGTGGATTTAGAGGTCCCCCGTTCGAGCCGGGGTGGCGGTACCATCGCGACGCGGAGCGGCTTCGGCCTCGGCTCCTCCGAGCGAATCGCCGAATTCGCGGCGCGGGGCGCGCATGCGCCCAATTGTCCCGATCCCTCGCAGACGGCGCCGCGACGCAAGGATAATTTTCTTGCCAGCCACCGGTTTGCGCTCCATCAAGACCCCCAGGGGGCCCGCGCGCGAAAAGACGCGAGTCGCAATTCGCGCGCTGAGGCGCCGCGGCAAGCCGGGGGGAACTCATGCAAGGACGCAAGCCGTGGTACTCTGTTCTCTATGTTCAGGTGCTGATCGGCATCGTCCTGGGAGGGTTGCTCGGCGCCTATGAGCCGTGGCTGGCCAAAAGCGACTGGATCAAGGCGTTGGGCGATGGTTTCGTCTCCCTGATCAAGATGGTCATCGCGCCCATCATCTTCTGCACGATCGTATCCGGCATCGCCCATATCAAGGACGCGGCGAGCGTCGGGCGCATCGGCGTCAAGGCGCTCGTCTATTTTGAAATCGTCTCGACCTTCGCCCTCGCGATCGGCCTCGTCATCGGCAATGTCGTCAGGCCCGGCGCCGGCTCCGCCAGCCAGACCGACGCCGCCGCCGTCGCCGGATTCGCCAAACAGGCGAGCGAAATGAAGCCGGTCGATTTCGTGTTGCACATCATTCCCGACAGCGTCGTCGGCGCCTTCGCGCGCGGCGACGTGCTGCAGGTCCTGCTGTTCGCGATTCTGTTCGGCTTCGCCTTGATGTTCATGGGCGAGCGCGGCGCCGGGCTGCGCAGCCTGATCGACGACGTCGCCAGGGCGATGTTCGGCGTCATCAACATCGTCATGCGCGCCGCGCCGCTCGGCGCCTTCGGCGCGATGGCTTACACGATCGCCGTCAACGGCCCCAAATTCTTCGGCAGCTTGTTCTTCCTCATTGCGACGTTCTATGCGACGTCGATCATCTTCATCGTCTTCGTGCTCGGCGCCATCGCCTGGTTCACCGGTTTCAGCGTTTTCCGCTATCTCGCCTTCATCAAGGCCGAGTTGCTGGTCGTGCTCGGCACCTCGTCGTCGGAAAGCGCGCTGCCGCAATTGATGGAGAAGCTGGAGCGGCTCGGCTGCTCGAAGCAGGTCGTGGGGCTGGTCGTGCCCACCGGCTATTCCTTCAATCTCGACGGAACCAACATCTATATGACGCTGGCGACCTTGTTCATCGCGCAAGCGCTCGGCGTTAATCTGACGCTCGGCGAACAGATGACGATCCTCATTGTCGCCATGCTGACCTCGAAGGGCGCTTCGGGCGTCACGGGCGCCGGCTTCATCACGCTGGCCGCCACGCTGGCCGTGGTCAATCCCGCGCTCGTGCCGGGCATGGCGATGGTGCTGGGGATCGACAAGTTCATGTCGGAATGCCGAGCGCTGACCAACATCTGCGGCAACGGCCTCGCCGCGATCGTGATCGCCGCCTCGGAGGGGGAGCTGGATCGCGCCAAGCTCAACCAGGCGCTGTCGGACGGACCGGCGGTCGAGCTGGCGGTGGTGTAGGAGCGAGCGATCGGACGAGGCGTGCTTCGCCTAAACGGTCTTGCCCTCGTATTGGCACAAGTCGGCGATCGCGCACGTCGCGCAGGCCGGGTTGCGCGCCTTGCAGACGTAACGGCCGTGTAGGATCAGCCAGTGGTGCGCGTGGGTGAGGAAGCGCTGGGGGATGACCTTCATCAGCCCGTCCTCGACTTCGCGCGGCGTCTTGCCGCGCGCCAGCGGGATGCGGTTGGAAACGCGAAAGACATGCGTGTCGACGGCGATCGTCGGTTCGCCGAAGGCGACGTTGAGGACGACATTGGCCGTCTTGCGCCCGACGCCCGGCAACGCCTCGAGCGCGTCGCGATCGCGAGGGACTTCTCCGCCGTGATCGCGCAGGAGCGCCTGCGACAGCGCGATGATGTTCTTCGCCTTGTTCCTGTAAAGGCCGATCGTCTTGATCCGCTCGGCGAGCCCGGCCTCGCCGAGAGCCGCCATCTTGGCCGGCGTATCGGCGAGGGCGAAGAGCGCGCGCGTCGCCTTGTTGACGCCGGCGTCGGTCGCCTGGGCGGACAGGACGACGGCGACGAGCAGGGTGAAGGCGTCGCGGTATTCGAGTTCGGTCTTGGGCTCGGGGCAGGCGGCGGCGAGGCGCTCGAAAATCGCCGCTGCGCGCTCGCGCATCGCTGCGACGGGCTTGGCGCCGGCGGAGTTGCCCGCCCGCCGGTCTGACGAAACGGAGACTGCCGATTTGCCTTGCGCCATGTCGGCCTTATAGTCGGGCGTCGCGGAGCCGCCAAGGCCGGTCGCCGCGCGCGAGGCCGGGCATGATTGATGCGCCCTTGACGAACGAAGCGCCGATTCTCGCGGTGCGGCTGACGCCGCACCGCTCGCTCGATCCCGCCGCCGTTCGCGTCCTGATGGCGGCGACTTTCGCCGTGAGCGCGGTCGTCAGCCTGCCGTTCTACCTCATCGGCGCGTGGCCGATCGTCGGCTTCTTCGGGCTCGACGTCGCCTTGCTCTATTTGGCCTTCCGCGCCAATTTTCACGCGGCGCGCGCCTACGAGGATTTCCATCTCACTTATTTCGAATTGCTGTTCGCGCGGGTGAGCGCGCGCGGCGCGAGGCGGGAATGGCGGTTCAATCCGGCCTGGGTGCGCATCGAGCGCATCGATCATCAGGAATTCGGGCCGCAAAGGCTGTCGCTGCTCAGCCGCGGCCGGCGCTGGGAAGTCGCCAAATTCCTCGGCCCGGACCAAAAGGCGGAATTCGCGACGACGCTTGCTCAAGGTCTCGCGGAAGCGCGGCGCGGCCCGCGGTTTTCGCACTGAAGCGGCTTGGGCGCATCGCTCGCTCGCAAGCCGCCGCGTTGGATGAACCCTGACGCTTGGCGCCCGCCAAAGGGCCGCGTTCGACCCATCTGAGACGTTCGCTGGCGACGTCGGCCCATGGCAGGACTGGCCGAGAGCGGATAGGCGGGTATCGGTCTATGAGAAGGCCAGGCAGACGTTCAATGAGCGAGTTGAACGTAACGATCACGCAAAATGCGCCTCCAGCTTCCGCAACACCGTGATGATTGAAATTCACGACAGATTGGCGGCTCCAGCGGATTCGCTCGACCAGTGGCAACGTTCGAACATCCTTATCCCGCCTCGGCAAAATCCAGCAGCGCCGCGTGCGCATCCTAGACTTTTAGGCGCCCCAATACAGCACTTTCAAGTAATGGGTCCGCAATTCTAGACAATTCCTTCGTCGCGATGGCCCTTGTTATTTTTATTCGCAATAAATCTGGCGCAATGTTCGGCATAAACGCTGCAAATGTGTGATATGCAACAATTATCCCCAGGATAGACGCCGCTGCTCGCGCCCATAATCCTCCGCTCTCCGTAAAATGAAAAACGCTATCGACAGCCAGAGCCACGCAAATTACAAATATTGCACCTATAATGAAAACCCAAACGCGGTCAGACTTATCCTTAATCGCTCCAGATATTATATTTACGTTGATATTAAATTGAGCATCCAATTGGTTTTGAAGTACACCGACCTGCTCCGCTTGTTGAAACGAACTCAGGCGCAATTGCTCTATTTCTTTTTCCTTATCAACAGTCCTCCGTCGCTCCGCCTCTAGCTCCGCCGCATGTTCTTCCTTTAGCTTACGCTCAGCTTCGATGCTTCGTAGCTCATGATCCTTCGTCCCAACAGAATAGACCACGTTGAGTATTTGCGCACTGTTGGCGGAATTTGCGATAGAGGGATCGTTAGCGGTGGTAAGCGCAAATTCGGCGAGCGTCGCCGGGTCACTCAGGGCAGCGTCGATCTGGTCTTCGGTCAATTTGCCGAAATCGTGCAAAACAGCTCTAATTCTGTTTGTTAAATCAGGTGAAATTCTAAGCACCCGATCACAGCTCGCGACCAGCTCAGCGCGAACAAAATCGCGAGTCGCATTGCTCCCGAATGCAAGCATAATTGAAGTAGAAAAGTGACGTAGTTCCATGACCGGAATAATTGCGAATGAGGGGTATGCAACGTGGTCGCTACGTAAATATCGCCGCGCGCTGGTAACAAAAACAGGGCTACGTGTGAGCACCATACATCTCGAATCAAAAACCAGCGACGAGTGCGAGCCGTTTTGACGTCTCACCGCGAACGCTAGCGACCAAGCGTCCCGCTTTGCCATATTGGGTTTAGCCTTGTCGTATGGCAACTCGTCCGTGAATCTGGCTATGTCATCGCCAGTGAAGAAGCGCTCTGAAGTTTTGTCTGGAGATATAGTGTACGGTGAGATTGTAATACCGTGAGCCTTAATCAAAGCGTCTGGCGCGGCATAAACCTTCCTCAGGATAGTTTTTACGTTTCGATGAAATATCGCAGCTTCATTTACCGAGCCGTAACCGCACGAAGAAGGATTTTCCAACGACCCATGAGCGATTGATTTTACCTCATCAACAAGATGAGTCAGCGTACAGACACTGACTCCGTATTTTTTACAGAGACCAAGGAGGCGCTGTATCGATTGCTGGGCAGCATCGCCGTATAGCCCAAGCAATTCTAGAAGAATCCTCGTATCCAATACGACATTTAGATTGACTTTATTCAATTTTTTAGTAGGAAAGCGGATTTCAGAAACCAAATCTATTATTAATCCTAATTCAGTAAAATTCACAACTTTCTCAAAAACATTGTAACGTTCCCTGTATAGCCATCTAACAAAAGATGAAAATACCAACGTTGAATAAGGTGGCAGCGTTATAGTATCATCTACCGTCGTATCTATTTGCTTCGAATTATAAGGTGGATTGTCAGACTCGTCATTAGAAAGTAACGTTGACGCCTCTATCGTCGTAATCCAGTCGACAAATTTGTCGCGTAAAACGGATGGGTCGTCCGTTATGGGCTTTAGGGATTTGGTCACAGAAATAAAATCCGCAAGCGCCATCATTATATCATGCAGGTCGCGATCGGCACTTGAAAGCGACGCGGATATCGGAATGGAATTGACTTTATCTGAGTAGTTATAAATAGAACCGTCCTCTATTGTCGTGACTCGCTCTAGATATCCGCTGCGGGCGAGTGGTTCCACCATAGACGCGGCAATATCGCTGACTAAGTCGCTTCCGAAGAGCGGGGTCAGCTGTTTCGCCAACTCATCGGACACGAAAACCTCGCCCGCCTTTCCAGAAAGTGCAGGCAATATGAGCGGAATAAGCGCATCCTCGGGGCGATTCGACGTCTGGCGCGCTTGCTGGAAGAAAGCATAACGCGAGAGAGCTTGTCTATTTGAAGCCACCAAAGCCTCCATTCTATCAAGGCCGTCCGTCGCATCAGACACTATCCAATCCGCGAATGGGACGGAAGCATCGCAGCGGTGCTGTCGCATTGTCGCGACGGCGGCGCAGCAATTCGATGAGGTCCTCGGAGCGTTTTTCACGCTGCGGGCTTTTTTTCGGTCGGCGGTCTCGTCATCTGCGGGGCGCGGACATTAGAGGGATTCCCCGATTAGCAGCGGTCTTCGCAATCAGTGGGGAACGCGGTCGGCTGGATAAAGCCCGACTTCTCCATATTAAACCATTTTCGCGTCGAACAGAGTCGGCCATCCCCGTGTAATCTTTCCTCGTCGCGCGAATTTCCGTTCGCTCCTTTGCATAAATTACGCCCAAATGTCTTCGCGCCTTTTGGATCGCCAGCGGCGATCCGTGGAAACTGTGAAAGGCGGCGTTCGATGAAATGTCCGCTTGTGACAACCGGCGTCACCTCGTTGTACGGCAATACCGGGCGCCTCTCTGCCATTCAAGTGGCGACGCCGTGTGACCGCTCCCCCCCATTTGAGACGATCGAAGTCGGCCACCCCCGTCAGAAATTCCCGGCTAGAACGCCACCTGACGGCGCACGAGTTGGTTAACGCGCTCGTTTTGCTCCGGCGTTAGATGGGCGGTCGCGGCGTCGAGTTCGGGGTCGTCGATGCCGCCGGCTTTGGCGAAGCGATTCCAGGTCGCCGCTTCGACCAGATCGCGGGGCACGCCGCGGCCGCTGACATAGAGATGGGCGAGGCGGTTTTGCGCGATCGGGTTGTTGCGCGCCGCCGCTATGAGAAAGATCTTGGCCGCTTTGGCCTCGTTCTTTTCGACGCCGACGCCGTTGAACAGCATGATCGCATATTCGACCTGGCCGGCGATGATGCCGGCGTCGGCGGCGCGCTTGAGCCAATGCGCGCTTTCCTCGATGTCGAGCGGAACGCCGCGCCCCTCGCGCAGGAGAACGCCGTAGGAATAGGCGCCGTTGTCGTCGCCGGCCTCGGCGGCGCGCCGAAAATAATCGGCGGCCTTAGCGAAGTCGGGCTTGTCGGCGCCGTCGCCCGCGATCGCCATGACGCCGAGATTGTAGAGCGCTCCGGCCTGGCCTTGCGCCGCGGCCTTTTCGAACTGCGCCTTGGCGCCGGCGCGATCCTTGTCGACGCCGGGGGCGCCGTTGAGCAGGAGCGCGCCGAGAGCGAACGCGGCCTCCCGGTCGCCGATGCCGCTCGCCAGGCGATACCAGCGCGCGGCCTCCGCCAGATCCTGTCGAACCGCGTAGCCGTCGCGGTAGATCTCGCCGATCAGGGTCATTCCGGCGGCGTCCCTCGGGTCCGCCGCGACGCGCTTCATCGCCTCCCTGAACGCAGTCATGTAAAAGCCGCGCTGATAGGCGGCGAAGGCGAGATCGGGCGCCGGCCCTTGCGCGGGCGTCGGGCCATTGCCCTGGGGAGGCGGCGCGTAAGGCGGCGCAAAGGTCTGGGCGCGCGGCGCGACCGGCGCGGCCAGAGCGAGAATGAGGGCGAAGCCTATGCCGATCGCTTTTTTCATGGGCCGCTCTACACCGTCGCTTTCGCCACAAGCGCCTGCGCCTGGGCCACGGCCGCGGCAGCCGACGGCGCTTGCCAGATCGCGTCGCCGAGGGCGACGAAATCCGCTCCCGCGGCGGTCAGCGGCGCTACGGCGTCGAGCGCCCCTGCGAAGGCGACGCAGGGTGTCTCGAAGATCTCCGCCCACCAGGCGGTGCGCTCGACCGTTTCGGCGAGCGGCGGCGTGAAACCGTCGCGTCGGGGCTCGCCGAACATGACGTAGTCCGCGCCCGCCTCGCCCGCGGCCATCGCGTCGTCGCGCGAGCGCAAGCCCCCCGCCCCGACGATGCGCGCGGGATGCAGGCTCGTCAGGGCTTCGGCGAGCTCCGGTCCGACCCCTGTGATATGTGCGCCGTCCGCGCCGGCGCGCGCGGCCAGCCGCGGGTCGTTTTCGACGAGCGTCGCGACATCGCGCGCCGCCGCGAGTTCGACGAGGCGCTGGACAATTCGTTTGGCGTCGCCTTCCGCGGCCGGGTCGATGCGCACGAGCGCGCTCGCCACGTCCCCGGCGCCGAGCGCCTCGGCGAAGCGCGGGGCGAAAGCGGCGAGGTCAGCGACCCCCAATGGCGGCGTGATGAGGTAGAGGCGGCAGGAGGAAGCGGCGGCCATGGCGCGCGGTCAAATTTCCGTTTGAAAAGAAGATTGCCGACCAATGCGGCCAAAAGTGCGGCCGCGCAACCCCAAGGGCTCGCCAAATCTCGCCGGCGCCGGTGGAGCGCCCGGCGCGAACTATCGCGCGAAGGCCTCCCGCAGCCGCTCGACCTGAGTGGCTACCGCCGAGCGCCGCGGCGCCGGAGCGAGCCCGTTCGCGACCGCCATCGACTGGTCGAGATGTGCGACGCGCGCTTGCAGGCGCAGGGATTTCAGGCTGAATTGGCGCAGGGCGGGCGGGAGTTGTTCGAACAGATCGGCGCCGCAGGCGATATCCTGCTCGGCGAGCCGGACCCTATGCTTCTCGGACAGGGCCTGCGCGGTCGTTAATTCCCCCTCGTTGACCGCGCGCTGGAGCAGCAGCCATGAGGCGACCTGCATGAGCCGCGTCGTGAGCCGCATGCTCTCCGTCGCATAGGCCAAGGCGACGGGGCGGCTCAGGCGCCGCGACTCCTCGCGCCCGGGGCCGTCGAGATAGGCCGCCGCTTCCTCGACCAGGGTCATGCCCTCTTTGAACAGGGACTTGAACGCGTCCGAGGCGGCGAGCTTGTGGATGAAGGAAACCGTCTTCGCCTCGGGCTCGTCGGCCGCCGACAGACTCTGCCTCGACCCGTTGTGACGACCCATGATTCGTTCTCCTATCCGCATGAAATTGGCGCGCCATGCGTCCCGATTTCGAGCGCGCGGCTCTCCGCCACGAGCTAACGCAAGATTAACGCCGCTCTTTGCCGGCCGCTCGTTTACTTTTCGATAAGGTTAACGAATTCTTAATGAATTGCGAACAATTGAAAAAAATAGCCGCCCAAGGGCGGCCAAGGAATTAGATGATGGGAGGCATCGAACAGAACGGATAGGAGCCATTCAGAACCCGAAACTTGGGTCGAATCGATTCATAATTGGTAATCGTTAATGATCGGTTAGCAAGGCGTCGCCGCGACGAGCGAATTCGCGAATCTCGAGATCGGCCAGCCTCGAGGCGGGGCCTCCTGCGCCAAAACGCGACACCGCTGCGAAAGAAAGGCCTTCGGGTCAGGTCTTGAAGAACGCGCTCGCGGCGTCCCGAGTGGCCTCGCGCGCCTTGATGGCGCGTTCCAGCCTCGCTATTTCCTGCCTGAGCGTCTCGATTCGTTCGGCGAGTTCCGGCGCGGAGAGATCGTCGAGGGGCTGCCCGATTCCATGAGCCGGAGGCTTCGGGCGCTTGGCGCCGAAAAGAGCGTCCTCGTCGAAAGCGCCCATGACCGCGTCTCCTCGGAAATCGATCGCGCCGATCCGCCAGGCCAAAGCATAGCGCGATTCCCGTGGGTTTGCCCAGTTGGCGCGTCGGGGCGCCGTTCTGTAGACTGGCCGCGGCGCCAGGAGGGCTGACGATGCGCGATTTCACTGACAGGACGGCGTTCATAACCGGCGGCGCCGGCGGGTTCGGGCGCGCCTTCGCCAAGGCGCTGCTGGCGGAAGGCGCGAAAGTCGCGCTCGCCGACGTCGACGAACGCGCGCTGGCGCGCGCGGTCGAAGAGTTGCAGGCGCCGCCCGGCCGTCTCCTGGGATTGGCCTGCGACGCGTCGGATCGAAGCTCGCTCGAACAGGCGGCGGCGGAAGCGATTCGCGCTTTCGGGCGCGTCCATCTCGTCTTCAACAACGCCGGCGTCGGCGGCCGCAGCGCCGGACTGGAAGAATTGACCGGGCCGGATTGGGAATGGGTCATCCGCGTGAACCTGATGTCCGTCGCGCACGGCGCGGCGATCTTCCTGCCGCATCTGCGCGCGCACGGCGAGGGCGGCCATTTCGTCAACACCGCGTCAATGGCCGGCATGCTTGGGCAACCGCAAATGGGACCCTACAGCGCCACCAAGGCCGCCGTGGTCGCCTTGTCGGAAACGCTGTCTCACGAATTGAAGGGGACGAATATCGGCGTCAGCGTGCTGTGTCCGGGCTTCGCCAAGACGGGCATCGCGGACGACCGGCCCAACCCGCTCGCCCCGCAGGCGGCGCAAAAGGTCTCCAAGGCGGGAGCCGAGCGCGCGGCGCAGGTTCGGCTGGCCGTCCAGACCGGCCTCGACCCGGCGGAGGTCGCGGCGCGGACCCTGCAAGGAATCCGCGACGACGACCTTTATATCTTCACGCACGCCGACATGCGGCCCTGGCTCGACAAGCGGCTCGACCGCATTCGCGCGGCCTACGACAAGGCCGATCGCTTCGCGCTCTTGGTTTAAGATCGCCGGCTCAGCCGGCCGCGTCCCCGCCGACAATGAACCCACCCCCCAGCACCCGCGCGCGCGGGTCGCACGAGGCGTAAAAGACGC
Organism: uncultured Alphaproteobacteria bacterium; assembly: GCA_963842835.1. Lineage (GTDB taxonomy): Bacteria > Pseudomonadota > Alphaproteobacteria > Rhizobiales > Beijerinckiaceae > Roseiarcus. The sequence continues at coordinate 1,211,136 of CAWJIB010000009.1, forward strand.
AGGCCTGGCCCGGCGAGACGCCGTTCTCGGGTTCGTCGAATTCGACGGCGCCGCCGGGAAGCAGCGTCGCGGGCGCGGGCGGGCGCGTCGACCGCACGCGCGCCGCGATGGGCAAGCCCCGGGCGGGAATATCGGCGAAGCTTCCCTCGCCGATCCAGTTGACGTCGCGCAAGTGAATGCGCCGGATTTCGAGGGCCTGGCGCGGCCCGACGACGACCCGCGCCGTCCGCGCGTCGAGCGCGACGACATAGAGCGGCTCCGCGGCGGCGATCCCCAGGCCGCGCCGCTGCCCGATCGTGTAATGCAGGATGCCGGCGTGGCGGCCCAGCACGCGCCCGTCGATATGGACGATCTCGCCGGCCTCGGCGGCGCCGGGCAGCAGGCGCTCGATCATCTGGCTGTAATGGCCCGCCGGCACGAAGCAGATGTCTTGGCTGTCCGCCTTGTCGGCGATCGCCAGACCGAATTCGTGCGCCAGGGCGCGCACCTCCGGCTTGGGCAGCGCGCCCAGGGGAAAGCGCAGCAGAGAGAGCTGGTCGCGCGTCGTGGCGAAGAGAAAATAGCTTTGATCGCGCTCGGCGTCGGCCGCGCGATAGAGGGCGCGCCCGCCGCGGCCGTCGTCGCCCGAGACGACGTAATGGCCGGTCGCGAGAATGTCCGCGCCCAGGTCCCTGGCGGCCTCGAACAGATCGGCGAACTTCATGTGCTGATTGCAGGCCACGCACGGAATCGGGGTTTCGCCCGAAACATAGGCCCGCGCGAAGGGCTCGATGACCTTCTCGCGAAACCGCGTCTCGTAATCCAGGACGTAGTGGGGAACGCCAAGACGCGCGGCGACGTCGCGCGCGTCGTGAATGTCCTGGCCGGCGCAGCATGCGCCTTTGCGGTGGGTGGCCGCGCCGTGATCGTAAAGCTGCATGGTGACGCCGACGACGTCGTAGCCGTCGCGCGCCAGCAGCGCCGCGACGACGCTCGAATCCACGCCGCCGGACATCGCGACGACGACGCGGGTATCCGCGGGGGCCTTGGGCAGGCCGAGGCTATTGAGAGGGCGCGCCGAAGCGACTCGAGGGATTTGCGGGGCCAACATCAGGTTTCGTCCGAGGCCGATCAGGCCATCTGTTTGCTTCCTATATCATCAGACGCTGGGGGAATGGGGGGAAAATGTCGCCGCCCGCCGGCCCGGCCGATGGCGGGCGTCCCGCGCTCGGCCGCTCGCGGCGTCAACAATATCGAAACGATATCAGCACGTTTTGAAACGTTTTGTTATGAATTTCGTCACGTCGCGCTTAGGCAAATCTTAAGTTGCAGGCCCTACACTCCACCAAGTTGGACTTGCGTTCGGGTGTGAGAGTCAAATGAGTGAAGCGCTTCGACCGAGAGTGAAATACGTGATCGGTCCGGACGGCAGCCCGTTGACGATCGCGGATCTGCCGCCCCCATCGACCAAGCGTTGGGTCATTCGCCGCAAGGCCGAAGTCGTCGCCGCCGTGCGCGGCGGCCTCCTTTCGCTGGAGGAGGCGTGTTCCCGATACACCCTGACGGTCGACGAATTCCTGAGCTGGCAAGTCTCGATCGATCAATTCGGCCTCGCCGGCCTGCGCACGACGCGCATCCAGCAATACCGCCACTGACGGCCGGCAGGACGCTCGGCGCCGGGAAATCCGCGCTGCAATCGGCCCATCCTCGCCGCTAGCCGGCGGCCGAAAGCCGCTTTCGCCGCTCGACGGCGTCGTTCAGGCCGATCGCGCCGGCCGGACGGCGTCAAGCGCGACGCACATATTGGCGCCAATCGTGCGCCTCCTTGAATCCCAGCACTTCGCGCGCCTTGCGGTTCGACAGCGGCGCCTCGAATTTGTCCAGGGGGCGCGTCACCGGCACGTGCGGACAATGGCGCGCGAGGAAGTCGCGGGTCGGCGTATTGAGCGTGATCGTGTCGTTGACGGCGTTGAAGACCTGGAAGCCGAGGCCGTCCTTCTCCAGGCACAGATGCACGATCTCGCCGAGGTCGCGCGCGTCGATGTAGCTCCAGGCGTTGCGCTTGCGCATCATCGGATTGGCGAGGAACGCCTCGAACTGGCCGTACTCGTGCGGCTCGATGACGTTGCCGATGCGCAAGGCGTAGATGTCGGCCCCGTAGCGCATCGCGAAGGCGCGCGCGGTCTTCTCGTTGCAGACCTTGGACAGGCCGTAGCTGTCCATCGGATCGACGTCGTAGTCTTCCTCGAGCGGGAAACTGTGAAAGTCCTTGTCGCCTTCGGCGAAGCAGACGCCGTAGGTCGTTTCGCTCGAGGCAATGACGACCTTGCGCACGCCGAGCTTCATCGCCGCTTCGATCACGTTGTACGTGCTCATGACATTGGTGGCGAAGGTCGCATTGTCGGGCTGGATCAGCACGCGCGGGACCGCCGCGAAATGCACGACGGCGTCGGGCGCGCGCGGGACATGGCCGAGATCGAAACCCTCGAAGCCGAAATGGGTGCTCAGGGCGTTGAAGGCCTGGCCGCTGTCGGTGAGATCGGCGATCAAGGTGGGGACTCCGGGCAGGTCGAGCGGCTTCAGGTCAACGTTGAGGACATGATGGCCCTTGACGAGCAGATGGGCGACGGCGTGCCGACCGGCCTTGCCCGTTCCCCCGGTGAAGACGATGTGTTTCGCGGACATGGTGTTTCTCAACTCCACTGACGAAAGTTGGCGACGGCCTTGCGGCTATTCGGCCTGGCTGAAATTCCTGATGCGATCGAACGTCACCGCGATGATGATGAAGCCGCCGACGAAGGTTCCCTGCCAGAAGGCGTTGATGCCGAGAAGGCTAAGGCTGTTGCGGATGACCTCGATCAAGGCCGAGCCGATCAGCGCGCCAAACGCCGTGCCGATGCCGCCGGCCAGATTGGCGCCGCCGATGACCGCGGCGGCGATGACCTGCAGTTCCATGCCGGCGCCGAGATTGGTGGTGACCGCGCCGAGCCAACCGGTTTCGATAATGCCGGCGATGCCCGCCGAAAGCGACGAAATGACGTAGACCGCGACCTTGATCCGGCGAACCGGCACGCCGGTCAGGATCGCCGCCTTTTCATTGCCGCCGATGGAAAAGACATAGCGGCCAAATCGCGTCCAGCGCAAGGTGAAGCCGGCGATCAGCGCCAGCGCGACCATGTAGACGACGGGGTTCGAAATTCCAAACAGCAGCGCGCCGCCGCCGAGAAAAAGCAACTTGTCCTGATCGGGGCCGAACTGGAACACGACGGTGTTGTTGGAGGCGACCATGGCGAGCGAACGGGCGATCGACAGCATGCCGAGCGTGACCACGAACGGGGGAATGCCGAGATAGGCGATCAGCGCGCCGTTGATCGCGCCGATGATCAGCGCCGTTCCCAGCGACGCCGCGATTCCGACCTCGATGCTGTAGCCCGCGTGCATGACGACGGCGAGGATCATGCTGCAGAGGCAAAGCACCGATCCGACCGAGAGATCGATGCCGCCGGTGATGATGACGATCGTCATGCCGAGCGCAATGACGGCGGTGAAGGTGAAATTGCGCGTTATGTTGAAGAGGTTGTTCGGGGTGGCGAAGGAATTTGTCGCGAAGGACAGAAACAGACACGCCAAGACGACCGCCAAAAAGACCCAGAACGCCTGGCGCGACGTCAGCCAGGAAAGCCAGTCGTTCTGGCGCTGTTGTGTCGGAACGTCCAAAGCGCTTGCCATGGTCTGAGCCTTAAGTCGGTTGCGCGTCGTGCGCCGATCCGTCGTTAGAATGCGTTGTCGATGGCGCCGGTGATCAACCCCGTCACTTCCTCGGGCGAACTCGCCGCGATCGCCTTGTCGGCGACCTTGCGACCTCTGCGCAGGACGACGATGCGATCGGCCACGCTGAAGACGTCCGGCATGCGGTGGCTGATCAGCACGATCGCGACACCGCGGTCGCGCAGGCGTTGAATGAGACTCAGCACTTCGGCGACCTGTCGCACCGAAATGGCCGCGGTCGGCTCGTCCATCAACACGATCTTGGCGTCGGAGAGACGCGTGCGGGCGATCGCGACGGCCTGACGTTGGCCGCCGGACATCTGCCGCACGAGATCGCGCGGCCGCGTCTCGGATTTCAGCTCGGTGAAGATTTCGGCGGCGCGCCGATACATCGTCGCGTAGTCGAGGACTTTGAACGGGCCGACGCCCTTGTGCTTTTCGCGGCCGAGAAAGACGTTGGCGGCGGCGGTCAGGTTGTCGCAGAGCGCGAGATCCTGATGGACGATCTCGATGCCGTGCTGGCGCGCTTCGACCGGACGGTGCATCACGAGTTCGGCTCCATCCATCCGGATGGCGCCGTGCGAGGGGCGGTAATTGCCGGCGATGATTTTCACCAGCGTGGATTTCCCCGCCCCATTGTCGCCCATCAGCCCGACGACCTGACCGGCCTCCAGCTTGATCGAAACGTCGTTGAGGGCGTGGATGGCGCCAAAATGCTTGGAGACGTTCTCCAATTCGAGGATCGCCATAGCTGCGCCCGACCTCCCGTTCGACGCGTCGAAATCGCGCATCTGCCAAATCGGCGCCGGATTTCCCGGACCCGATCTTAGCGTGAGTTACCGAGCCCGCGTTGCGGCGTCAATGCTGTGGCGCATTTTGTACGATAATTGGATTGACGCTCTGCAATAACGCGGCTAGCCTCGAATGAGCTTTTGGGACCGCCAAGGCCGGAGCGGACGCGATCGTCGACGAATGCGGCGACAGCCAGTTACTTTCCTCGAATTCCGCGGACCATATCGGCCGAGCTTTCCCACGAGATTGTTTGACGAGATTGCGCGCCGACAGCCCGAATGGGCGCGAGCGCGCGTCATGAGGACGGATCGCCAAGGGTGCGTTCCGTCGGCTTGGGGGCCATGAACTCGCGGCTCGACCGCGGGCGCCACTCTGGGACTCGTCATTCGAAGAGCTTGGCGTTCCGCGAATTCTCGCGGGGACGCCAAACCTGGGAGGAAGGCAATGAAGAAGGTCGCATTCGCGTTGGCCGCCGCGGCGCTCGCTCTGTCGGCGAGTTCAGCCTTGGCGCAAAAGAAGCAACTCGTCATCATCGTCAAGGGCCTCGACAATCCGTTCTTCGAGGCGATCCACCAAGGCTGCGAGAAGTGGAACAAGGAGAACGCCAGTTCGCCTTACAGCTGCTTCTACACAGGCCCGGCGTCTACATCAGACGAAGCCGGCGAGGCGCAGATCGTCGGCGACATCCTCGGCAAGTCCGACACGGCGGCCGTCGCGATTTCCCCCTCGAACGCGCCGCTGATCGCCAATGCGATCAAGGCCGCCAACCCGAAAATTCCGATCATGACGGTCGACGCCGACCTCAAGAAAGAGGATTCGGCGCTGCGCAAGACCTATCTGGGCACCGACAACTATCTCATGGGCTTCAGGCTCGGGGAGTATCTGAAGAAGGCCCAGCCGAAGGGCGGCACGGTCTGCCTCATCGAAGGCAACGCCGCCGCGGACAATATTCTGCGCCGCGCGTCCGGCACGCGTGACTCGCTGTCAGGCAAGAAAGGCCTCGACATGCTGAAGGGCGAGGGCGGCTGGACCGAGATCGCGGGCTGCCCGGTCTTCACCAATGACGACGGCCCGAAGGGCGTGCAGGCGATGTCCGACATTCTGACGGCCAATCCGAAGCTCGACGCCTTCGTGATCGAGGGCGGCTGGCCGCTGTTCGGCGCGCCGCAGCCCTATCGGCAACTCACCGATCAGTACAAGAAGCAGATCGCGGACAAGTCGCTGGTGATCGTCGCCGCCGACACGATCGGCGACGAAGTCCCGCTGGCTAAGGAAGGCCGCGTCGAAGCGCTGGTCGGCCAGCGTCCGTTCGAGATGGGATACAAGGCGCCGACGGTCATGATCGACCTGATCGAAGGCAAGAAGGTCGCCGATCCCGTCTTCACCGGCCTCGACGAGTGCACCAAGGCGACGGCGGACACCTGCATCCAGAAATAATTGGCCTCCGACGCCGCTTTCGTCTCGGCGCGAGATCGAATAGGAGGCGCTTCGGCGCCTCCTTGTTTTTGCCGATCCTCGCGCCGACGCCAAGCGTTAAGAAGCGGGCGTGAAGCTTTGGAGCCCATCTCATGCGGCGCTATCGACTTGCGGTCATTCCTGGCGACGGCATCGGCAAGGAAGTCATTCCCGCCGGCGTCGAAGTTCTCGCGGCGCTCGCGCAGCGCGAGCGTGGGTTTGAATTCAGCTTCGACCATTTTGACTGGGGATGCGACTATTATCGCGCCACCGGCTTGATGATGCCGCATGACGGCCGCGAGCAGATCAAGAACCACGACGCGATCTATTTCGGCGCAGTCGGCGCGCCGGACGTCGCCGATCACATCAGCCTCTGGGGCCTGCGCCTCGCGATCTGCCAGCCGTTCGACCAATACGCCAATGTCCGTCCGACGCGTGTCCTGCCGGGGATCGTCAGCCCGCTGCGCCACGTGAGCGGTCCCGAACTCGACTGGGTGATCGTGCGCGAGAATTCGGAGGGCGAATATTCGGGCGTCGGCGGACGCGTGCATCAGGGCCTGCCGATCGAAGTCGCCACCGACGTGTCGATCATGACGCGGGCCGGCGTCGAGCGGATTTTCCGTTTCGCCTTCGCGCTGGCGCGCTCGCGCCCGCGCAAATTGCTCACCATAGTGACCAAGTCGAACGCGCAGCGTCACGCCATGGTGATGTGGGACGAGATCGGCGCCGAAGTGTCGCGCGAATTCGCCGACGTCGCATGGGACAAGATGTTGGTCGACGCAATGACCATGCGTATGACGATCAAGCCGGCGAGCCTCGATACGATCGTCGCGTCGAACCTGCATGCCGACATTCTGTCCGATCTCGCGGCCGCGCTCGCCGGCTCGCTCGGAATCGCGCCGACCGCCAATCTCAACCCGGAACGCCAGTTCCCCTCGATGTTCGAGCCCATTCACGGGTCGGCGTTCGATATCGCCGGCAAGGGGATCGCCAATCCGATCGGCTCGTTCTGGGCCGGGGCGATGATGCTCGAACATCTCGGCGAAAAGGCCGCGGCGGACCGCTTGATGCGCGCGATCGAGCGCGTCGCCGCGGACCCTTCGCTGCACACGCCCGACCTCGGCGGGGCGGCGACGACGCGCGCGGTGACCGACGCGGCGATCGCAGCGATCCGCGGCGAAAACGCTTAGCCCGTGGCGCCGTTCGGCGACCCTCATATCTTCGGGCGGCTCTTCGCATTTTTCCGACATCGGAACGCTCCGGCCGCGCGGGGCCGTTTCGCCGGTTTGCCGATTTGGGTTTCCCGTCGCCGACATATAGTCTGCCTCAACTCGCCGTCAGCGAAGCCCTTTTCCCCAGGTCACGCCCATTGAAAGTGAAGGCGCCGCCACCCCCTGATGAAATCGGCGGTCTTCGACGTTCGAGCGCGTTACGGACCGCGTGGGAGCGCCTGAAGGAGCATCCTCTGTCCCGGCTCGGGCCGGGTCTGATCACCGGGGTCGCCGACGACGATCCGAGCGGCATCGCCACCTACTCCCAGGCGGGCGCGCAGTATGGCTTCGATATGCTCTGGACCATGCCGCTGGCCTTTCCCTTGATGGCGGCGATTCAATCCATTTGCGCGCGGATCGGCCGGGTCACCGGAAAGGGCCTCGCCGCCAACATCAAGGCGACGTTCCCGCCGATCGTTTTGCGGAGCGTCGTGCTGTTGCTGCTGGTCGCCAACACCTGCAACATCGCCGCCGATATCGCGGCCATGGGAGAAGTCGGAGAACTCGTCGTCGGCGTCGACCGGCGCCTCATGACGGTGTTCTTCGTGTTGTTGTCTCTGCTGTTGCAGGTGTTCGTCCCCTACCACCGCTACGTCTCTTACCTGAAGTGGTTGACTCTTTCGCTGCTCGCCTACGTCGCGGTGCTGTTCACGGTCCATGTTCCCTGGGGCCAGGTGGCGCTTCGCACGATCTGGCCGCGATTCACGCTCAATGCCGACGCCGCCACGGTGGTGGTCGGCGTCTTCGGCACGACGATCAGCCCCTATCTGTTCTTCTGGCAGGCGTCGGAGGAGATCGAGGACATGCGAGGCGCGCCGCCGCTCGTGCTCGACGCCGACAGAGCCGGCCCGGAGTTGCGGCGGATCCGCTGGGACACCTGGAGCGGCATGTTCTATTCCGACATCGTCGCCTATTTCATCATCCTGGCGACCGCGGTCACGCTCAACGCGGCGGGGATCACCGACATCAACACGGCCGCGCAGGCCGCGAGCGCGCTGCGGCCTTTGGCGGGCGATTTCGCCTATCTGCTCTTCGCGCTCGGCATACTCGGCGTCGGTCTCATCGGCGTGCCCGTGCTCGCCGGCTCCGGCGCCTATGCGCTGTGCGAGGCCATGGGCTGGAAATGGGGCCTCGAACGCAAGTCGACGGACGCGCGCGGGTTCTATGGCGTCATCGCCGTCAGCGTGCTCGCCGGCCTCGCCATCCTCTATTCGCCGATCAGTCCGATGAAGGCGCTTTTCTGGAGCGCGGTGTTGAATGGAATCGTGGCGGCCCCGATCATGGCGGTCATAATTGTTATGGCCTCGAAAAAGTCGGTGATGGGCCCTTACACCGCGAGCGGGTCGCTCGTCGTCCTCGGCTGGATCGGCGCCGCGATCATGGGCGCGGCGGCCGTCTGGATGTTCATCCCGCGATAGAGCGCGATACGAGCCTGGAGGAACCCGCGTCAGATCTTCGCCGCCGCGAGCGGCGGCCGGCCGAGGATCATGTCGGCGGCCTTTTCCGCGACCATGATCGTCGGCGCGTTGGTGTTGCAGGACGGCACGAACGGCATCACCGAGGCGTCGACGACGCGCAAGCCGTCGAGCCCGCGCAGGCGCAGATCGGGAGTCGTCGCCGCGCCCTCGCCGCTCCCCATCGCGCAGGTTCCCACGGGGTGGTGGTCGGTCTTGCACGACCGATACGCGTACTGCGCGAGCTCTTCGTCGCTTTCGAGCCCGGGGCCGGGCAGGCGCTCGGCGAGCACAAAGGGTTTGAGCGCGGGCTGGCGCATGATTTCGCGCGCCAGCCGCAGCCCCTTCAGCGCGCACTGGCGGTCGTAAGGGTCGGCCCAGTAGTTGGGATCGATCAGCGGCGCGGCGGCCGGATCGGCGCTGGCGAGGCGCACCGTGCCGCGCGAGCGCGGGCGCAGAAAAGCGGAATTGAGCGTGACGCCGGGATTGCGCATCTGCGCGACGCCCGCCTCGATCCCCGTGCCGAGGCCGAGATGGAACTGGATGTCCGGCGAGCGCGCGTCGGGATCGGCGTACCAGAAGCCGCCGGTCTCGAACAAGGTCGAGGTCACCGGGCCGGTCTTGAACAGCAGATATTGCATCCCCGCCCAAATCGTGCGGTGCAATCGCGCCACGCGGTCATAGGTGTGATCGCCCGTGCATTCCGCGATGACGTAGAGATCGAGATGGTCCTGCAGATTGCCGCCGACGCCAGGAAGGTCGTGCACGACGGCGACGCCTGCCTTGCGCAGCGCATCGGCCGGTCCGATCCCCGAGAGTTGCAGCAGACGCGGCGAGCCGATGGCGCCGCAGGAAACGATGACCTCGCGCTCGGCGCGGATCGTCTCGATGCGGCCTGCGCGTCCGGCGACGCTCACGCCGACGGCGCGGCCGTTCTCGACCACTACCTTGAGCGCGTGTGCGCCCGTTCGCACGGTCAGATTGCGACGCCCGCGAGCGGGCCTGAGAAACGCCGAGGACGCGGAACTGCGGATCGCGTCGCGCGTGGTGAGCTGGTAATGCCCGATGCCGTCCTGGACGGCGCCGTTGAAATCGTCGTTGAAGGGAATGCCCGCCTCCTGCGCGGCGCGCACGAACGCGAAGCTGATCGGCACGGGATTGACGGGATAGGAGACGCCGAGCGGCCCGCCATAGGAATGATAGGCGTTGACGAGCCGCTGGTTGTCCTCGGAGCGCTTGAAATAGGGCAGGACTTCCTTGTAGCTCCAGCCCGGGCAGCCGGCTTCCGAGACCCAGGCGTCGTAATCCCTGGCGTTGCCGCGGGTATAGAGCTGCGCGTTGATCGTCGAGCCGCCGCCGATGATCTTGGCTTGGGTGTACCAGATCACGCGGCCGTCGAGATGCTTCTGCGGCACGGTGCTCCAGCCCCAGCTCGCCACCCCCTTGGTCATCTTGGCGAAGCCGGCCGGCATCTTGAACAGCGGATTCCAATCGCCGCCGCCCGCCTCGAGCAGCAGCACGTTGATCGTCGGGTCTTCGCTCAGCCGGCCGGCGAGAACGCAGCCGGCCGGACCGCCGCCGACGATGACGTAGTCGTAGCCCATGGGTCCCGTCCTCAACTCTGCAGATCCGTCTTGACGATGTGGTCGGCGACCCGCAGCGCCTGGGCCGCGACGGTCAGGGAAGGGTTGACGGCCGCCGAAGTCGGCAGAAACGACGCGTCGACCACGAAAAGATTGGAATGGTCGTAGGCGCGGCAGTAGGGGTCGAGCGGCGCCGTCGCGGGATTCGTTCCGATGCGCACGGTGCCGCTTTGATGCGAAGGCGTGCGCCGATCGAACGGGCGCGCCAGGACGATCGGGTAGCCCGCCGCGCGCAGGCGCTCGCGCAGGCGTTTGACGAGTTCGACGTGCGTGGCCCAGTTGCTGCGCTTCCAGTCGAGCCGGATTTGGTCGCCCGCGAAGGTGACGCGGCTTTCGGGGTTCGGCAGATCCTCGCTCATCGCGTACCAGTCGACGGCGTGTCGGCTGACCCAGTTCAGCGCCCATTCCGGCGCGAGCTTGACGTTGGCCTTGAGGATCGGTCCGGTGACGCGCCCGAGCAATTGGATGTTGCCGAGCGGCGGGCCGCCGCGTCCGTCGTCGAGATAGAAATCGTTGACGCCGATCGTCTTCTGATAAATCGAGTCGTTGACCACGCGCGGATCGATCGCGAGCACGGCGGACGTGTTGTGGTTCATGAAATGGCGCCCGACCTTGCCCGAGCGGTTGGCGAGGCCTTGCTCGGAAGAGCGCAGCAGCAGCGCCGCCGAATTGACCGCGCCGGCGGCGAGCACCACGAGCTTGGCCGCGACGACGCGCGTTTCTCCCCCGACGCGATATTCCACGCCCCTGACGCGCTTGCCGTCGGCCTCCGTCAGCAGGCGCTCGACGCGCGCGCCGGTTTGCAGCGTGACGCTGGGGTGGGCGAGCGCGGCTTTGAGGCCGCAGGTCTCGGCGTCCATCTTGCCGGTGTGGGTGTCGGGGAACGCGTCCCACGTCGTCCTCGCCCGCGCGAGCCATTTGTCGATGTCGACGCCGAGCGGCAGCGAGAACGGGTGCAAGCCGACGCGCGCCATGCGCGCGCGGGCCGCCGCGATAGCCGGTTCGTCCGGCACGGGCGCGAACGGGTAGGGCGTCGAATGGCGCGGCTCCGTCGGGTCCTGCCCAAGCGCGCCGCGCACTTGATAGAGCGCCTCGGCGCGCGCGTACCAAGGCTCGAGTTCGTCGTAATCGAACGGCCAGCCCGGCGTCGCGCCCTCGGAATATTGGATCGGGTGGAAGTCCCGCGCGCGGTAGCGGATGAGCACCGCGCCGTATAACTTGGTGTTGCCGCCGACGTAATAGTAGTTGCCGGGATTGAACGGCTCGCCCGCGCCGTCGATCCAGGTCTCTTGCGGGCGGAAGACGCCGCGCTGGAAGATCGCGCGCGCGTCGCGCGTTTGCGGAGAATCGAGCAAACGTTCGCCGCGCTCGAGGATCAGGATTTCAGCGCCCGACGGCGCGAGCCCGGCGGCGCAGGTCGCTCCGCCCATGCCGGAGCCGATGATGACGATGTCGACTGTCTGCGAATCGTTCATGAAGCGTTCGGCTCCGGGATTTCTCAAACGGCGAGGCGATCCGACGCGGCTTGTCGCGCGAAGCGCCGCGGCGTCAGATCCGGCGGGTGGTCGTCGGATCGAACAGCACCGCCTTGTCGAGATTGAAAGCGAAGGCGTGCATTCGCCCGACGCGCACGTCGGCGTCGGCGCGCATGCGTCCGGTGACTTCCTTGCCGGCGATCTTGGTCACGACGAAAGTGTCCGAGCCTGCCGGCTCGACGATGTCGACCAGCGCGTCGAAGGTCGCCACGTTCTTGGAATTGCGGTCGATGCTTTCCGAATCGCTGACCGCTTCCGGCCGGATGCCGAGGATCACCGCGCCGCCGTCCTGCAGCTTGCTCGCATCGGCGCTCGACGGCGCCGGCATGACGATCGGCTCGGCGTCGCCTGCGCGCGCGAGCACGATTCTGACCGCGCCGTTGGCGCGCGCGACCTTGCCCTCGAGCAGGTTCATCGACGGCGATCCCATGAAGTCGGCGACGAACAGATTGGCCGGGGAATTATAGACCTCGTAGGGCGTCCCGACCTGTTGCAATTCGCCGTCCTTCAGCACGGCGATGCGCGTAGCCAGCGTCATGGCTTCGATTTGGTCGTGGGTGACGTAGACGACCGTCGTCTTCGTTTGCTGGTGGAGCCGCTTGATCTCGACGCGCATGTCGACGCGCAGCTTGGCGTCGAGATTGGACAAGGGCTCGTCGAACAGAAACACGCGCGGCTGGCGCACGAGCGCGCGGCCCATCGCGACGCGCTGGCGCTGGCCGCCCGAAAGCTGGCTCGGCCGGCGGTTGAGCAAATGCTCGATCTGCAGCGTCTTGGCGACGTCCGCCACCGCTTTGTCGCGCTGCGGCTTGGGCACGCCGCGCATTTCCATGCCGAAAGCCATGTTCTGCGCCACCGACATGTTGGGATAGAGCGCGTAGGACTGGAACACCATCGCAATGTCGCGCTTGGAGGGGTGCAGATCGTTGATCACGTGGCCGTCGATGCGGATTTCGCCGGAACTGATCGATTCCAGGCCGGCGATCGTGTTGAGTAGCGTCGACTTGCCGCAGCCCGACGGGCCGACGAGCACGAGAAAGCCGCCCTTGTCGAGGGAGAGATCGATTCCCTTGAGGATTTCGACGGCGCCGAAGCGCTTGCGCAAGGCGCTGATTTCGAGGAAGGCCATGACTTATCCTTTCACAGCGCCGGCCATCAGGCCGCGCACGAAATAGCGACCGGCGACGATGTAGACGAACAGCGTGGGCGCCGCGGCGATGATCGCGGCGGCCATGTTGACGTTGTATTCGACGACGCCGGTCGAGGTGTTGACGAGATTGTTCAGCGCGACGGTCATCGGCGATTGGTCGCCGGCGGCGAATGTCGAGCCGAACAGGAAGTCGTTCCAGATGTTGGTGAACTGGTAGATTACCGTAACGATGAAGATCGGCGCCGAGTTGGGCAACAGGATGCGTCGGAAAATCTGGAAAAACCCGGCCCCGTCGATCATCGCCGCCTTGACCAGTTCGGTGGGGAACGCCTCGTAGTAATTGCGGAAGAACAGCGTCGTGAAGCCGAGACCGTAGATGACATGGACGATCACCAGATTGACGGTCGCATTGCCGAAGCCGAAAGAGTATCCCGTCAAATCGTCCAGCGTGTTGCCGATTTCGCCGAGCATGCCGAGGATGACCGCCATGGGGATGATGACGGATTGAAACGGGATGAAGCAGGCGAACAGCATCATCCCGAACACCAGCTTATGGCCGGCGAAGCGCCATTTGGTCAGGACATAGCCGTTGAGCGCCCCGAGCAGCGTCGAGATCAGCACGGCGGGGACGACCATCTTGATCGAATTCCAGAAATAACCCTTGATTCCGGCGGTGTCGGAGACGCCGATGCGCGCCTCGCCCCAGGCCTTCACCCAGGGGTCGAACGTCGGCGCGCGCGGCAGCGCGAACATGTTGCCGCCGGTGACTTCGTCGAGCGGCTTGAGCGACGTCATCACCATGACGACCAGAGGCACGAGGTAGATCGCCGCGAAAAAGAGCAACAGTCCGTAGATCACCACGCGCGTCGTGTTGGAGTGACGCGCCGGCTCGCGGCGCGGCGCCGCGGTTGCGAGATCGGCGGCGCTCATCGGTTCTTCTCCTTGAGCTCGGAATAGAGATACGGAATCATGATCGCGGCGATCGTCATCAGCATGATCACCGCGCTCGTCGAGCCGACCGCCATCTGGTTGCGGGTGAACGTGTAGGAATACATGAAGGTCGAGGGCAGCTCGGCCGCGCCGCCCGGATTCTTGCCGGTGACCGACAGCACCAGGTCGTAGGATTTGATCGCCATGTGGGTCAGGATGATTAGCGCAGAGAGGAACACCGGCCGCATGATCGGAATGATGATGCGCCGATAGGTGGCGAAGGCCGAGGCGCCGTCGATCTGCGCGGCCTTGATGATTTCCCCGTCGACGCCGCGCAATCCCGCCAGGAACATCGCCATCACGAAGCCGGAGGTCTGCCAGATGCCGGCGATGGCGACGCAGTAGATCATCATGCGGGGATTGACGACCCAGTCGAATTTGAAACTCGTCCAACCCCAGATATGCACCGCCTTTTCGAGCCCGATGCCGGGATCGAGAAAAAGCTTCCACGCCGTCCCCGTCACGATGAAGGAGAGCGCGAGCGGATAGAGATAGATCGGACGCAGGATTCCTTCGCCTCTGATTTTCTGGTCGAGCAAGATCGCCAGCATCAAGCCGAGGATGAGGCAGAGGACGACATAGAGCCCGCCGAACAAGGCCATGTTGACGAGCGCCGTGTACCAGTTTGAAGGCGGGTCGGTTTCGAAGGTCCAGGTCCAGAGCTTCTGATAATTGGCGAGGCCGACGAGCGTCGTCGAGGCGAAGCCCTTGGAATTGGTGAACGACAGAAACAGCGTCCACAGATTGAAGCCGTAGACGAAAATCAGGATGAGCACGAAAGACGGCGCGAGCACGAGTTTCGGCAAAAGGTCCTGAAAGCGCGCGCGCAGCGATATGCGAGGTTTGCGCGTCGCCGCCGCGATCGATGCAGCTGTCGTGGTCATGTTTGGCCCCTAAAAATTCGGCCTCGAGTATCAAGCAGCGAAATCCTCCCCCGCGGGAGCGGGGGAGGGTCGACGACGTCACTTGGCCGCGCTGAGCGCCTTGTCGAGTTCGGTCACGGCGGCGTCGGAGGTCTTGATCTCGCCATGGAAGAACTTCGTCACGACGTCCTGATACGCGCCGGCGATCGCCGGCGGCTGGGCGTAGTTCTGACCCATCGAGCCGACGAACGTGCCGGCCGCATTGGCGGCTTTCACGTCGGCAATGCCCTTCTTGCCGCACATGTCGAAGTCTGTGTCCGGAACGTCCATGCGAGCGGGGACCGACCCCTTGACGACGTTGAACGCCGACTGGAAGCTGATGCTCATCGTCGCGTCGGCGAGGGCGAGCTGCGCCGCCTGGCGGTCGGCCGGCACCTTGAACATCGCGAACATGTCGGTGTTGTAGATCACCGAGCCGTCAGTGCCGGGGAAGCGATAGCAGAGGAAATCCTTGCCCGCTTCCTTGTTGGCGGCCTTGAATTCGCCCTTGGCCCAGTCGCCCATCACCTGCACCAGCGCATCGCCCTTGATGACCATCGCGGTGGCCAGATTCCAGTCGCGGCCGGCGTAGTTCGGGTCGGTATAGGCGCGCAACTTGGCGAGATTGTCGAACGCCTTCTTCATCGTGTCCGACTTCAAGGCGCCCTCGTCGAGATCGATGAAGGCCTTCTTGTAGAAGTCGATGCCGCCGGTCGTCGCGACGACGGAGTCGAACATGAGCGCTTCCTGCCAGGGCTGGCCGCCGAGCGCGAGCGGGATGACGCCGGCCGCCTTGGCCTTGTCGAGCAGGGCGACGAAATCGTCGAAATTCTTCGGTTCGGCCCCGCCGATCTTGTCCATCACCGCCTTGTTGAGCCAGACCCAGTTTACGGAGTGGATGTTGACGGGAACGGCGTCCCACTTGCCATTGGTGGTGGTGAATTTCTGCAGCGCCTTCGGCACGACCTTGTCCCAGCCCTCTTTCTGGGCGAGCGCGGTTATGTCGCCGAGCTTGCCGGCCTCGGCGTAGTCGATGGCGAAATAGCCGAGGATCTGCGAGGCGGTCGGCGGATTGCCGGCCGCGACCATGGCTTTCAGCGCCGTCATCGCGCCTTGGCCGCCGCCGCCGGCGACCGGCACGTCCTTCCAGGCGTAGCCTTCCTTCGCGAGATCCTGTTTGAGGACGTTGAGCGCGGCCGCTTCGCCGCCCGATGTCCACCAGTGCAGCATCTGCACTTCCTTAATGTCGGCCGCGTGGGCCGAGGCGGCGAATCCGACGACCGACGCGGCCATCGCGCTCGCCAGCAGCATTGAGCGAAGCTTCATGACTTACCCTTCCAAAGCGTATCTCTCCCACCGGATTCGGTCCGGCGCCGTTTCAGGAACCAAGCTCGGCTCCCGCCTTTACTCACGTCCGTCGCGGCGCGGGAGCCACCAGCTCGTGCGCGGACCGTTGTGAACGTGGAAAGTCTTCTCTTCAGTGTAGTCCTCGACGGCGCGGCGTCCAAGCTCGCGGCCGAGCCCCGACTGCTTGACGCCGCCGAACGGCAGCTCCGGCGCGCCGTCCATGAATGTGTTGGCCCACACCGTTCCCGCGCGCAATTTGCGTCCGACGCCCATCACCGTATCGACGTCGCAACTCCACACGCTGGCGGAGAGGCCGTAGGACGCGTCGTTGGCGAGCGCCGCCGCTTCGTCGAGCGTGTCGAACGGCAGAACGCACACGACAGGGCCGAACACTTCCTCCCGCGCGATCGCCATCGTCGGCGCGACGTCGTCGACGATCGTCGCCGCCATGAACAGGCCGTTCGAGGCGAGCCGTTCGCCGCCCGCGCGCAATCTCGCTCCGGCCCGCTTCGCCGCCGCGACGTGGGCTTCGATCTTCGCCAGATGCTCGGCGCTGATGATCGCGCCCACTTTCGTTTGCGCGTCGAGCGGATCGCCGATCTCGACCTCGCGCGCGCGCTCGGCGAGCACCGCGACGAAGTCCGCGGCGATCGCGCGCTGCAGCAGCAGCCGCGAGCCGGCGTTGCAGCATTCGCCGGCGTTGAAATAAGCGCCGAAGACGCAAGCGTCGAGCGCAGCCTCCCAATCGGCGTCGGCGAACACGATCTGCGGGTTCTTGCCGCCGAGCTCCATCGACACCTTCTTGAGCGTCGCCGAAGCGGCCGCCATCGCGGCGCGTCCCACCGCGGTCGAGCCGGTGAACGAAACCATGTCGACGCGCGCATCGGTCGTCATCGGCGCGCCGACTTCGGACCCGTAGCCGGTCACGACGTTGCATACGCCGTCGGGGAGTCCCGCCTCGGCGAGCAGACGCGCGAGATGCAGGGTCGAGGCCGACGTCATCTCGCTCGGCTTGACGACGCAGGCGCAACCCGCGGCGAGCGCGAAGGGCAGCTTTTGCGAAACGATGAGCAGCGGAAAGTTCCACGGCGTGATGATCGACACGACGCCGATCGGCTCGCGCAGCACGAAACCGAGGCGGTCGGCCCCGAGCGAGGCGTAGCTCTCGCCGTGCAGAACGCGCGCGAGCGCGGCGGCGTAGCGCCAGATGTCGGCGGCGCCTTCGATTTCCGAACGCGCCTGGGCGATCGGTTTGCCCGACTCGAGCGTATCCAGCAGCGCCAGCTCCTCGCGGTCGCGATCGATCAAATCCGCTGTCTTGAGCAGCACGCGCGACCGTTCGGAGGCGCTGGCGTGCGGCCAGGCGCCGGCGTCGAACGCCTTGCGCGCGGCCGCGATGGCGCGCTGCGCGTCGCTCGCGCCGCCGCGCGGGACGCGGGTGACGAGCGCGCCATGCGCGGGAGAGCAGCGCGCAATCGTCTCGCCGGCTCCGAGATCGTCGCGCCCGTCGATCCACATCGCTCGCTCGCGCGGAAAG
The DNA here is from genome assembly GCA_963842835.1 of uncultured Alphaproteobacteria bacterium. Taxonomy (GTDB): domain Bacteria; phylum Pseudomonadota; class Alphaproteobacteria; order Rhizobiales; family Beijerinckiaceae; genus Roseiarcus. Next base: position 1,228,959 of record CAWJIB010000009.1, read on the forward strand.
CGGGCAAGGGCTTGGGCGAGCCTTTCGCTGTCGAGAACAATCGGCGTCGTTGCGTTCACGGCTCGCCCCCTTTCATCGGCCGGAGAACGTCGCGGGGCGCTTGGCGCGGAACGCCGCGACGCCTTCGGCGAGATCCTGCGTCGAAGCGGTCAACGCGCCGGCGAGGCCCTCGATCGGCGCGTCGCGATCCTCGCCCTCGGCCGCGTTGATCATCGCCTTGACGATCTGAACGGCGACGGGTCCGCGCTTGGCGATGTCGGCCGCGATCGCCTCGGCGCGGACGAGACCTTCGCCCGGCGCCGCCACTTCGTCGACGAGGCCGAGCCCCAGCGCCTCCTCTGTGCAGAAGAGCCTGCCGCCGAGCGCCATGCGCCGCACGACGGAGGCGCCGAAGCGGCGCACCAGGCGCTGCGTGCCCGACCAGCCCGGCGCCATGCCGAGACCGGTCTCGGGCAGGCCGAGCTTGATCCCGGTCTCCGCGACGCGGATGTCGGCGACCGCCGCGAGTTCCAGACCGCCGCCGAAGGCGTGGCCGGTCAGCGCGGCGATCAGCGGAACCCGCAACCGCGCCAGCGCTTCGAAGGCGCGGTGGCCGAGGCGGGTCCAGTCGCGCCACATGTCGAGCGCCGGCAGCCCGCCCCAGGCGGCGATGTCGCCGCCGGCGCAAAACGCCTTGCCCTCGCCGCTCAGAATCGCCACGCGCACGGCCGCCGCGTCGTCGATCGCGCGCGCCGCGTCGGCGAGCGCTTCGATCATCGCGCGGTCGAGCGCATTGAGCTTATCGGCGCGCCTCAGCGTTATGCGGGCGATCGGCCCATCGAAGGCGAGATCGACATGCGCGCTCATCGTCCGTGCTCCAGGGCGGGCCGCAGCGCCAGACCGAAGGGCTCGGGCCGAAACAGCGCGGCGTCCATCGTCTTGAGATTGTCGGCGACGCGCAGCGGAAATTGCGACTGGTCGAGCACGTCGCGCTTGAGATCGACGCCGGGCGCGATCTCGACGACGCTCACGCCCTGGCTTTCCAGGCGCATCACGCAGCGCTCCGTCACGTAGACGATCTCCTGTCCCTGCGCGATCGCGCGCGGGCCGGAGAACGAGACCTGCTCGACCTCCTCGACCAGCTTTTTCACCTTGCCTTCCCTTGCGACGACGAGTGCGCCGTCGCTGACGTCGAGCCCCGCGCCAGCGGTGAAATAGCCGGAGAACACGATCTTTTTCGCGCGCGCGGTGATGTCGACGAAGCCGCCGGCGCCCGCCGTCACATGCGGGCGCACGCCGAGCTTGGAGACGTTCACCGACCCCTTGGGGTCGATCTGAAGGAAGGACAACAGCGACATGTCGAAGCCGCCGCCCTGAAAGTAAGTGAACTGATGCGGCGACTGCACGATCGCCTCGGCGTTGGAGGCGCAGCCGAATTGGAAGTCGAGCAGCGGCACGCCGCCGACCGCGCCTTGCTCGATCACCCAGGTCACCGCGCCGTGGCGTCCTTCCTCGATCAGGATGCGCGGCACGTTGGCGGAAATGCCAAAGCCGATGTTGACGGCGTCGCCGTCGCGCAATTCCTGGGCGACGCGGCGCGCGATGACCTTGGCGACGCCGAACGGCGGCGTCTCGAAGGACGACAAGGGACGGAAAATTTCGCCCGATATCGCCGGCTCGTAGGGCGTATGCGTGGTCTGCAATTGATCCGGCGCGACGACGATGACGTCGACCATCACGCCGGGCACGACGACGTCGTGCGGGCGCAACGAGCCTGCCGCGGCGAGCCGCTTGACCTGGGCGATGACCAGTCCGCCATTGTTGCGCGCGGCGAGCGCCTGGTCGAGCGGTCCGAGAATGCCGCCTTCGTGCTCGTAGGAGAGATTGCCGCGCTCGTCGGCGGTGGTGGCGCGGATGATCGCGACGTCGGGAACGATCGTCGGGAAGAACAGCCAGTCGTCGCCGGCGAAACGGACCCGCGAAACGATCGGCGCGGCGCTTGCTTTGGCGTTCATCGCGCAGCCCTCGCGGGCGGGATCGACGAACGTGTCCATGCCGACTTGCGTCAATACGCCCGGCCGTTTGGCCGCCGCGTCGCGGTGCATGTCGAACAGGATGCCGGAAGGGACGTTGTAGGCGGAGAGCGCGTCCTCGCCGATCATCTTCCAGACGAGCGGCGGCTCCGCCGAGGAGGGGCCGGAAGGGTAGGAGCCGGCGAGCACGCGGGCGAGGCAGCCGGGCTTGGCGATATGGTCGATTCCCTTGACCCCCCACATGTCGCCGGCCGCAATCGGGTGCAGCGTGGTCAGGTTTCTGGGGTGGCCTTCGGCGTCGAAGCGCGCGCCCAGGGCCGCGAGCACCGCGTCGGGGCAGCCGAGCGCCGACGACGAGGACACCGTGACGACCGCGCCATCGGGGATCAGGCGGGCCGCCTCGGCGGCGGAAAGGACGCGAGGCTTGGCCATGACTGGTCTCAAGCCTCAATGCTGGTTTCGCGCGCCGCGCGCGCCGCTTCGAGCGTCGCCAGCGCGACGGCGAGCGAGCGCACGCCGTCCTCGCCGCTGGCAGCCGGCGCGCCGCGCCCGGCCACGGCGTCCTGGAACAGCCGCACGGAGCGAACGTAGAGGTTCTCGTGGGCGATCGGCAGGCTCGCTTCGCCCGCCGCGCTGCGCAGCAGCACTTCGCCCTTCGGCGCCTGCGTCATGCAGTCGCGTCCGATCAGCGACCCCTCTTCGCCATGGACCTCGAAGCCGGTCGGCGCATAGCGGGTGGTGAAGGCGTCGTGGAACTGCGCGAGCAGGCCGCTGGAAAAGCGCAGGACGCCCATGACGCCGTCCTCGAGGCCCGCGTGGCCCATGCCGCTGTTCGACGTCATCGCGCTCACCGCCAGCGGCTCGTCGTCGAGCACGAAGCGCAGGGTATCGGCGTCGTGCACGGTGATGTCGAGCGCGACGCCGCCGCCCGCCTGGGGCTTGTCGATTCGCCAGCCCTGCAAATTGGGCGGCAGATAGACCGCATGAAACACGCGCGCGAACAGCGGCCTGCCGATGCGCCCCTGCTTGATCGCCTCGCGCATCGCGCGATGCGTCGCGGCGTTGCGCAAGTGGTGGTTGACGCCCATGATCAGCCCGCGCTCGCGGCAGGCGGCGACCATCGCGCGCGCGTCGGCGAGAGTCAGCGCCAGCGGCTTCTCGCACAGCACGTGCTTGCCGGCGCGGGCGGCGGCGAAGAGCTGGTCGCGATGCAGCTCGTTGGTGGTCGAGATATAGACGGCGTCGATCTCGGGATCCGCAACGAACGCGGCGAGGTCGGCGCTGGCGCGCGCAATTCCGTGCGCCGCGGCGAAGGCCTTGGCGCGATCAGCGCTGGCGCTCATCACGGCGACGACTTGGCCGCCGCTTTCCCGCATCGCGCCGATCATGTGCTGCGCGGCGATCGTGCTGGCGCCAATCAGGCCCCATCGCAAGGCTTGGTTCATGAGGCTCTCCTGTCGCGCAGTCCGGCGCCGCAGCTCTCGCGCACCACCAGTCGCGCCGCGCCGGCAAACGAAAGTCCGGCAGGGTCTTCGCGCCGGATGAGGCCGAGCAGGCTTTCGGCGCAGCGCGCGCCCATCTCGCGCGTGTCGGCGCTGACGGTCGTCAGCGGCGGCGCGTTGTGTTCGGCCTCGGCGATGTCGTCGAATCCGACGACCGCGATGTCGCGGCCAGGGGCGATGCCGCGCGCCGTCAGCGCACGCGTCGCGCCCATCGCGACAATGTCGTTGTAGCAGACGACCGCGGTCGGCGGCTGCGCGAATTCGAGCGCGCGCTCGATCGCCTGGCGGCCGCCGTTGCGGGTCGGCGGCGACTCGATGATGAGGGTTTCGTCGGCGGCCAGACCCCATCCGTTCAAGGCGTCGCGCCAGCCGCCGACGCGCTCCTGCTGCGTCGTCATGCTCTTGTCGCCGCCGAGATAGGCGATGCGCCGATGGCCGAGCCGCAAAAGGTGTTCCACGGCGTCGCGCGCGCCCTTGCGATTGTCCGGACCGACATAGGGCAGGGGGCTGCCGATCATCCGTCGCATGGTGATGATGGCCGGAATGGCCTGCGGCCATTGTTGCGCCAGCGTCCAAGCGTCGGTGCCGCGCGCCGGGCTCATGATGATCCCCGCGACGTTGTGCTCGCGCAGCGAGCGCAACACTTGCGCCTGCCGCTCCGGATTCTCGTTGGTGTTGGCGAGGATCGGCGTGAAGCCGAGCTTGTAGAGGGCGTCCTCGATGCCGACCGCCAGTTCGGCGAAGAACGGGTTGGTGAGGTCGCTGATGACCATGCCGACGAAATCGGACGATGCGGCGCGCAGGCTCGCCGCGCCGCGATGATAGACATAGCCGAGCGCCCGCATCGCCCGCGTGACCCGTTCGCGCGTCGGCTCGGCGACCAGCTCGCTGCCCGACAGCACGAGCGAAACCGTCGATTTGGAGACCCCCGCGCGGCGCGCGACGTCGACGATCGTCACGCGTTCGCCGCGCTCGCCGGACTCCTCCCTGTCGCTCAACTCGGACATCGCCTCCACCCAAATTTGGAACGTTCCACTTATTCTTGTTCGTAGAACCCGCGCGGCGTTGCACTGCAAAACGCGTGGCGCCGCGTAGTCCGGCTCTTGTCTTTTGGAACGTTACAAATTATCGCTAACGCATCGACGAGACTTCGTCAACACGAAATGCAGGGAGGAATTCGCGCTTGGCCGTCCCGCTCGCGCAATCCATTCTCGACGCCCTGACCGACGTCGCGATGCCCAAGCCTCCCCCCGGCCGCGCGACCCGCGAAACATTGCGCGCGCACGGCCTGACGCTGCCGCTTCATCGCTGCGAGGCCCTCGTGCTCGGCAGCGGCGCGGCGGGCCTGCGCGCCGCCGTCGAGATGAAGCGTCGCGATGTCGACGTCATCGTCGTCACCCAAAACATTTACGGCGGCACGTCGGCTTGCTCCGGCTCGGACAAGCAGACCCTGCACACGGCCTGCGGCAGCGGCGGCGGCGACGATTTTCATGCCCTCGCCGCCGCGCTCGGCGCCGGCGGCGCCATGGACGAGGACACCGCCTATGTCGAGGCGGTCGGCTCGCTCCGGGCGCTCGCCTCGTTGCAGTTCATGGGATTGCCGATCCCTGAGGACCGCTTCGGCGGCGCGCTGCGCTACAAGACCGACCATGACGAGGCGGGCCGCGCCACCAGTTGCGGGCCGCGCACCTCGCGGCTGATGGTCAAGGCCCTCGCGCAGGAGGCGGCGCGGCTCGCCGTCCCCGTGATCAACCGCACGGTCGGCGTCCGCATCCTCGTCTCCGAGGGCCCGCCGCGGCGCGCCGTCGGCCTCATCGCGATCGGCGCGCGCGCCCGCGCCGCCGACAATCCGCTCGGGCTCGTCGTCTTCCTCTGCGACGCGCTGGTTCTGGCCGCCGGCGGCCCCGGCGAACTCTATCGCGACAGCGTCTATCCCAAGCATTGCTTCGGTTCGCTCGGCCTGGCGCTGGAAGCGGGAATCGAGGCGGTCAATCTAACGGAGAGTCAGTTCGGCATCGGCACCCGCCGCGACGGCTTTCCCTGGAACCTCTCGGGAACCTATGCGCAGTCGATGCCCTATATCCATTCGCGCGACGCCGAAGGGCGGGAGATCAACTTTCTCGCCGATTACTTCCGCACGACGCGGGAGCTCGCGTCGAACGTCTTCCGCAAGGGCTATCAATGGCCGTTTCATGCGACGCGAATGCTGGACTTCGGCTCCAGCCTCGTCGACCTCGCGATTTTTCGCGAGACGCAGGCCGGGCGCACGGTGTGGATGGACTTCAACCGCAATCCCGAGCCCGTGCCCGGCGATGCGCCGTTCTCGCTCAATTCTCTCGACGCCGACGTCCACGCCTATCTCGCCAATAACGATGCTCTGCTCGCCAAGCCGATCGAGCGGCTGAGGCGCATGAACCCGCTCGCGATCGAGCTCTACAAGCGCTACAAGAAGGACATCGCGCGCGAGCCGCTGGCGTTCGCCGTCAACAATCAGCACATGAACGGCGGGATCGCGGTCGACATATGGGGCCGCAGCAGCCTCGCCGGCTGCTATGCGGCGGGAGAGGCCGCCGGCACCCATGGCGTCACGCGGCCGGGCGGCGCGGCGCTGAACGCCGGCCAGGTGTTCGGCCTGCGCTGCGCCGAGCATATCGCGGCGAGCCGCGGCGCCGCTGCGCGCGAGGCGACGCCGATCGAAGAGATCGAAGCGGGCGTGGCGGCGCTGGCGCGCGGCCTTCGCGAAGAAGGCGGCCTGAGCCCACGCGAAATCGAGCGCGAGGTGCAGGCGCGCATGAGCGATCACGCCGGCTTCGTCTGCACGGCGGACGGCGTGCGCGGCGCTCTCGAGGGCGCGCGCGCGCTCAATGCGCGCATTCGCGCCGAGGGCGTGAGAGTCGCGCGCGCCGATCAGGCCACCAAGGCGGCGCAATGGCGGCAGATGGCGCTTTGCTCCGAAGCGGTGCTCGCCGCGCTCGACGCCTATATCGGCGCGGGCGGTGGCAGCCGCGGCGCGCGGGCGTTGTGCGATGCGGCGGGCGGCGCGACGCCGCAATCGCGGCTGGGGCCGTTGGACGATTATCGCTTTCGCACCGAGCGCGAGAGCGACCGCGAGCGGCAGATCGTGGTGCGTTGGGAGGGCGGACGCTTCGTCTGCGAGACGCGGCCAATACGCCGCCGCGACCGCGCGCGGACCGCCTATTTCGAGCGCGACTGGCCGGAGTTTTTGAGCGGGGCGATCTATCGCGGGGAGGCTTGAGGCGGCGGGCGTTTCGCGCGGCGAGGGGCTATGGGTAAGGCCGCTGCTCGATGGCAAAAAGTGAAATAAGGGCGTGTCGCCGTTATGGAAAAGTGAAATAAGGGCGTGTCGCCGTTATGCCCGTTATGCCGGAGAGTCTGCCGGTTAGCCGCCTAATTGTATTTGGCTAAAGCCGCTGTTGCCGCTGCTTCAAATTCCGTAAACATCGTGTCTGCATTCGGCAGCAGGGCCGTCCTTTCCAGCCCTTGCGCCAGAGTTTCGGCCGTTGCGACAAGAACGCCAAGCCTCTCTGCTTGCTCGATGTCGGCTACGATCTCACTTCGCGCCTTCGAGGTTACTAAGACAGGCAATGCGCGAAGGTGCTGATTGTTCGATGCGACAAGCGCCTGACGCACAAGCTCGGTTCGTTGAACCAACAACGGCAACTTGTTGTTCGCCTTCAGAAGGCCAGTTGTGCATTCCACAACGACAAAATGCCCCGCTGGCGTCGCCACGATTAAGTCGGCAAAATCCTGCTGGGTGCGCGGCAATCCACCAATATGGGCCGCGCTGAACCCCAGCATCCATAAGAGCCACGCGATCCCAGCTTCTAAATCTCGGGCGTCCCTGCCTCTCGTATGTGCCTTGGTAATAATGTCGTTCAAGGACTCCAATTTTGGATCGAAAACCTCATAGACGGCTCGACGCGGGTTTTGCATCGCGGCGGGGTCGCCAACCCAACCATGATGCTGCGCAACCCCTGCAAAACTAACAACACAGTTCAACACGGCCGCCTTCGGAACGTCGATTTCTACCGAACCGCGCTGACGCTCCGATGTCTGCGTCCATTGCATGTCATTGCCATTAATCCGCGACCGTTTGACGATGTTCCCGCCGCTAAAGACGCGGTATCCGACTGTCATTTCCTTGGTGGGCAGCCCGGTCGTTAAGAGAGCTGCAATCGTCGCTTTCTCGCCTACGACCGTTGATGTAAAGTCGAAAGCTGCAAGGTTTAGCAGCACGAACTCTACGTTGCAAAAATCCCGTATCTCGGAAACATAATAATCAAACGCCAAATCCTGAATGCTATCATAGGGCGTTTCTGACGCTTTAAGTTCCCAATCTAGCATCTGCCCCCGCATCAACTCGTCATTGCGTCCCCCCATTAGCAATAGAATTTCGAATCTAAGCTGCGTCTTTAATCCATCCGGGTGTAAAGGGTCGTACCGTGCGCCGAAAGTTCCAGTGTCATTTCCAACAAAAAACAATTCGCCGTGCGGCGTATCTATATGACCCTCTAATAAGTTTTCCGCGAGCTGCCGTGGTGTCAGATTCAATTCCTCTAACGAGCATACCCCGGCGCGAATATTCTCGGATGAGAATGTGGGTGACTGCGCTTTCGGTCGAATCGAATTAAACAACAGGCGCGCCTGAACTATACGAAATTGACCCTCTGTCTTCACCGCGAGGTAGCAGAATTGCGTGCCCGCGCCGGTGATGTGCTTAGCCTCGACCGAGGCAAAAAAATCCCCAATCTGTTTCTCCGCTTCGGGCATGATCGTCATTTTTCAAGCCTCGAAATCGTCTGGTGCGAGACGCTGTAGCCCGGCGAGGGAAGACGCCAATTTTCGAACCGAGTTATGGGGAGCTTAGCAAAGGAAAATCAGGCGCGGTTAGCGTCATTCCCCCCGCTTCCTGTATTCAAGAAAGCAATTCATCACGCCCCATGTTCGCGCTTGTACTTCCGTTGTGTCCGTCCCTGAAATAAACGAGCAATCGCCGTGCCGAGGATTGGCCGATAGCGCGGAAATCCCAGGTCCGGCGCGGTGCTCCTCCTCTGGCCCTCGGAGGTTGGAGCGCACCGCGCCGTCACGTCTTTCTAGGTGCCGGAGGACGGCCTCGCAGGCCTTCCCTCCGTTCAATTGCATGGGGATCAATATAGGCCCCAAATGTCCGTGTCGCTAGCCCAGGGCCTGGCACTTCGCGCTGTTCGCTCTAAGATGTCCCCTGGGAAAGACCTAACAGCCCGCCAGTCGTTCGACTGACGGGCCTCCACCTCGGACACCCCACAGGAGGGCGGTTAGGAGTTGCGGCGTCTGCCCAGGACAATCGACTTGGGGCACTCCTGCTCATGTAGCGTCACTAATGGGAAAGAACAATGACTTCTCTGGCGGTCGCCCTGGCGGTTGACCAACGTGGCCCTGCTGCACTCTACATCATCACCGACAGCCGGTTTTCGTGGGGACCCGGCGCGCATTGGGATGCCGGTCAAAAGACTTTTGCCTCGATACGCACCCCGGATATCTTTGGGTTTTGCGGAGACGCGTTCTTTCCTCCTGCAATAATTCATCAAGTCATCGAGCTTATTAATCGTGGCGTCTTGTGTGCCGACGGTATGCCAGCCGACGAACGACACGCGCTTGCTTTGGCAATTCTAAAGCACGCTGTTGACCGACAACAGCGTGCGCCCATCTCAAGTTTCTCGATTTTTCACGGTTCACGCGATGGCGAACTGATGAAGAGCAAATTTAGGCTTTGGGAAACGCGTGTCGTCGTTGACTCAAAACTGAGAACAGTTACTTGGAGCGACGGTGAGTGTAATCTCATTGCGGATCAATCATATCTAGCACGTATTGATGGCACGGGAGGCGAGTATGTGAGGAAACGTGGTTTGGAATGGATCAATACCAATTCGAAGGGAACCAGCCGGGCGGCAATTTGGTCGTTTTGCAATGCGTTGAATGAAGGAAAGGACCGATACAGCGGCGGTGCGCCTCAACTCGTCGGCACCTGGCGGAAAGGTCCGGCGCAAACCTTTGGTTTCTTTTGGCAAGGGAAACGGTATTTAGCCGGAATTGAGGTGCCAGACGGAGCCGATCTAAGTCAGGTTAGGTGGTTCAATCACCGCTTCGAGCGCTGCGACGGCGAAAGTGGCAAACGCGCAGCGGGTGTTGCTAAACACGAAAAGCCGATAAAGCTATTGGATCAGGATGGTCTCAGCTCAGGATCACCGACTTCCAGTTGAAACCTTCGCGCCGATTTGCGGGCGGAGGCTCTGCAGCATTAGGGGTGTTACTCGCGACGCCGCGCGGGCCGGGGCGTCGTGCGCCGCGCGCCGCTCGCCCTAAACCGCCGCCCGCAGTTCGTCGAGATAGTCGGATTTACGGGGACGGGATACGAATTGCACAATTTCCCGACCCGACAGGAGGCTCCAGGCTTTTTCGACTGCAGCCGCCCCGCCCCTCTCCGCCACACACCAAGCCGTCAACCTCATGGAAGCATGAACTTCCGAAGTTTTGCGGCTGTCAATGGTCTTCGACCGCCGGAGGCGACGCGCGAAGCGCGCCATTGACAGCCGCAAAACTTCGGAAAAAAGAGGCTTCCATCGGACGAATGCTTCGCATTCGCCTTGAGAGCTCGACGGCGCTCCCCGCCGAGCTCGCGCCGGTCAAGCTCGCGCCGCCCCTCATCGGTCATGCTTCGGGTGAAGCGCTCTCTCGCTTCGCAAGAGAACGGATTTTGCGGGGGACACAATGCGCGTCGCGGTCTTGCGCCGGCTCGACGCAACTAGGTTTCCGCGATGCGGCGCAGACGATCCAATTTTCGACAACTCGCATCCTGCCCCCGTACATCCCGTACATGGGCCTATTAGAAGCTATCCCAAGGCCGTTGTCGCTCGATCTACCGATGGCCGAGACGCGATGGTCAACGGTCCATGGGCATTGGGCTGGTATCGTCGCTAATGGCGTTCTTGTGGATAGGTGATTTTTGCGATCCCTTTACGATCTTGGAGGTTCGCCCAGTGGCTCCGACCACGGGCTTGGCTATCTTCAAAGGGGTCGTCTGATCAAGATACTTGAAGGCTTGGGCCGACTTGGAGAAGGCGAACGGGGCGCCGAGGACCATGACGGCCAGAAGCGGGATCAGAGATTTACGGGACATGGATTTTCTCCCACCCTGCGCTTACGGTTTACGGGGGCAGGGCTTACGGGGGACGGCTTACGGGACGGCTGACGGGGACAGGATACGAATTGCGTAATTCCTCACTCGGCAATCAACCGTCATTTTCATTTATTATACACTGCGCCGTCCAGCTCTCAAGGCGAATGCGAAGCATCCGTCCGATGGAAGCATGAACTTCCGCAGTCTCGAGCCTGTCAAGGGCGGTCGAAGGCCATCGACAGCATCGAGACTTCAAAAAAGGCTTCCATGAGGAAAGACGGCGCTCCCCGCCGTGCTCGCGCCGGTTGACCTCGCGCGGCTCCTCATCGGTCATCCTTCGCGTGAAGCGCTCTCCCGCTTCGCAAGAGAGCGGGATTACGGATTGCGGCGCCACGCCCGTATTTGCCTCCCGATTTGTCTCCCGGCGCAGGTTCGGCAGAGAGCGCCGTCGACCTCATGGAAGCGTCTTTTTCCGAAGCCAGAAGGCTGTCAAGGGGCGTAGCCCGCCTGCGGCGGCGCGCCGAAAGGCGCACCCTTGACAAGCCTCATGGCTTCGGAAGTTCTGGCCTCGATGAGGTCGACGCCGCGGTGGGTCGGCGGCGGCGGTTGCGCCGCTCGTCGAAGCGCCGCGATATTGTCTTCTGGAAAAACAGAAGTCATGGTAGCTTGAAATCGAACTTCGACGAGGGCTTCCGCATGGCGGCGCTCGCCGGGCGCGGTTCCGAGTTAAGGGGAATTCGAACGGAGAGGCTTCGAGAAAGCCGAAATCGGCCGCCGCCGCCGCCAACCCCTTGATTTCGTTGGAAACCGCCAAGGAATATATTTGCAATTTCTTTGGAAAAGCTTGGAAAAGTTTGGAGTTTCCTTGGAAAAGTTTGGAAATCCTTGGAAAGGCTTGGAAAAGTTTGGTCGCGTCCCCCGTCCGTCGGCGCGCGGGCGGCGGACTTACGAGGGCGCGCCCGCATTTGCTTAATTTGTCGTCCGCGTAACCCGAGCGAACGCCTCGTCGCCGCCTTCGCCCTTGTTTCCTTCGCGAGGGTCGGCCAAAGAACGGCCGGCAATTCGCGATGGCGATTTCAGACGGTCGCGCCCACCGAGGCGATCGGTAAAAGGACCGCGCCGATAGCTCGGGCGCTTGACGCCTCGAAAGGAATTGAAGAAGCATGTCCAGAGTGTTTTTCACGTCCGACACGCATTTCGGGCACGAGCGCACCCTCGCGGTGCGCAAGCGCCCCTTCGCGAGCCTCGAGGAGATGGACGAGACTTTGATCGCCCGCTGGAACGCCGCGGTGGGCGAGGACGACGAGGTCTATCATCTCGGCGATTTCGCCTCTCTTGAAGGCGAGAGCCTCGGCCCCATCCTCGATCGCCTGCGCGGCCGCCTGCATCTCATCCTCGGCAACAACGACGACGCGGACGCGATCGCGGGGACGCGGCGTTTCGCCACGGTCGGCGAGATGCGCGAACTGACGCTCGAAGGGCAGCGGATTTTCCTTTGCCATTACCCGATGCGCGACTGGCCGAACGCCTGGCGCGGCGCCTGGCACTTGTTCGGCCATGTCCACGGGCGGCTCGACCGCGAACCGTTCGGCCTCAGCCTCGATGTCGGCGTCGACAGCCACGGCTATGCGCCCGTCTCCTTCGCCGCCATCGCGCGGACGATGGCGGGCCGCGCCGCCGCGCGCGATGCGGCGCGGGCGCGCGTGGCTGCCGAATAGGTCTCGACGCCCGCCGCTACCCCTTCCCGCCGCTCTTGGCCATCGCCTCGAGCTTTTCCGAACGAATGGTGTTGCGGTGGAGGGCGGCGTCTTTCACGCCGTCCATGCCGAACGCCACGGCCATGAGCTGGCTGTAGAAGACGACGGGAATATTGTAGTTCGTGCCGAATTTCTCGTTGATCGCCGGCTGGTACATCTCGACGTTGGTTTGGCAGAGCGGACAGGGCGTCGAGATGACGTCGGCGCCGGCCTTGGTCGCCTCTTCGAGGATGGCCTTCATGAGGTGCAGGGTCCGCTCCGGGCTCATCACCGCCACCGAGCCGCCGCAGCAGGCGGTCTTGTGGGCGAAGGGGACGGGCTCGGCGCCGCAGGCCTTGGCGAAGTCGTCGAGGAAGGTCGGATCGTCGTAGGAATCGTAATCGCCGCCCGCCGCGGTGCCGGCGAAGGGGCGCACGGTCTGGCAGCCGACATAGCCCGCCACCTTGAGGCCGGTCAGCGGCTTTTCGACGCGCTTCTCGATCGCTTCGAGGCCGACGTCGTTGACCAGCACCTCGCAGGCGTGGCGAACCTTGAGCTCGGCCGTGTAGCTTAGTCCCCCGGCGTCGAGCGCCTCGTTGATCGCCGCGCGCTTCTTCACGTCGGCCTTGATCTTCTCGTTGCCGCCGTGAGTGTTGAGGTAGCAGGCGGCGCAGCCGGTAACGACGTCCTGGGTTCCCTTCTGTTGAGCTTTGGCGAGATTGCGCCCGGTGAGCGCGAGATTGGGCAGTTGCCCGCCGCCGATGTGTCCGACCGAGGCGCCGCAGCAGTTCCAGTCCTCGATGTCGTCGAGCGCGACGCCAACCTCGGGCATGACCGCGCGCAACGATTCGTCGAGATGCCGGCCGCTGCCTTGCGAGGAGCAGCCGGGGTAATAGGTCATGGTCTTCTTGTCGCTCATGTCCGTCACTCCGCCGCCGATCCATGCCGCGCTTCGATTTCGCGCGCCTTGGCGAGGATCGCCTGCAGGCCCTTGCGGCCCTTGATCCGGTGCGGCAGGCCGACATGCATACGGCCCGCCTTGACCATGCCGAGGGCGATTTTGAGATTGGCCATCGCGCGCTTGTAGCCTTCGCCGAGGCCGAGCGAGAAGAAATAGCGCATCGTCATCAGCCGTTCGTCGGTGCGGCCGAACGACCTGGCCGACCACCAGAACGACTGCGCGAAGTTCTTGTTCTCGTGCGCGCCCTTGGCGTAGCCGAATTCGACGGATTTGGCCGCCAGGTCCTGCAGGATGTAAGTGACGGGAACGCCGCGCGGGCAGCGCACGACGCAGCGATAGCAGCTGGTGCAATTCCACTGCGTGTTCGCCGACAGCACTTCCTCCTTCATGCCGGCGCGGATCATCATGAACAATTTGCGCGGGCCGTGGTCCATCTGCACGCCGATCGGGCAGGAGCCCGAGCAGGCGCCGCATTGCATGCACAGGCTGAGCTTGTCGCCGCCGTTGACGTTTTCGTAGACCCATTTGGCGAAGGAAAGGTCGTATTTCCTTGCGGCGGCGGGAGCGGGCGTCGTCATTTCAGAAGCCCTTCATCGGGTTGGGCGGCAGGGCGCCGATCAGTTCGGCGAACGCGTCGATTACCCTCGGCGCGTGGGCCGAATCGCCGATCGAGATTTCCTCGAAGGCGATGCGTTCCTTTTCCAGCATCAGGCTCTTGAGCGTCTCGCCGACCTTCGACATGCGCTCGCGCGCGATGCCGGAGCCCTTGACGAAATGGCACTGATAATCGTCGCCGGACTTGCAGCCCATCAGCATGATGCCATCATAGCCCTTCTGCAGCGCCGTCGAGACCCATTGCAGCGTCACCGAGCCGAGGCAGCGAACGGGAATGATGCGCACGAACGGCGACCATGAGGAGCGGTTGACGCCGGCCATGTCGATCGCGGGATAAGCGTCGTTCTCGCAGGCGAGCACGAGGATGCGCGGCTTTTCCGCGAACTCGTCCGGGATCTCGTTGGCCTCGATCATCGCGTTGACCATCTGCGGATGGTAATTGTCGAAGGTGATGGTCTGCACGGGGCAGGCGCCCATGCAGGTGCCGCAGCGCCGGCAACGCGCGAAATTGACGACGGGTCGGCCCTGTTCGTCTTCGTCGATGGCGCCGAACGGGCACTCGACCGTGCAACGCCGGCATTTCGTGCATTTGTCATGGCCGATCTTGGGGAAGGAGAGATCGCCGACGCGCGGATGCACGCTCGCGCCGCCGCTCGCGCCCTCGATCGCCTGGATCGCCTTCATGACCGCGCCGGTCGCGTCCTCGGCGCTCTCGGCCATGTCCATCGGCCGGCGCACCGGGCCGGCGGTATGGATGCCGGTGCGGCGCGTCTCGTAGGGAAAGCAGATGTAGTGGCTGTCGGAGAAGCCGTCGGCGAGTATCGGGATATGCGGACCCTGCCGATACTGCAGATTGAGGATCGGCCCGCCCGGCGGAACGCCCTTGTCGATGTGCGGCCACGGCGAGCCCTCGCCGTTGGCGAAGCCCGCGACCTTGATCGGCGCGACGGGATTGATGTCGTCGGCGAGCTGCAACGCGCTCTTTTCCGGCTCGATCGCCGGCGCGTCGACGTCGGTCGAATTGGGCACCATGCCGGTGGCGAGCACGATGAGATCGAGCCCGGCGAGCGGTACGTCCTGCCCGAGCAATTCGTCGTCGTAGGAAACCGTCATCGCCGCGCCGTCGACGGACTTCACCTTGCCCTTCATGAAGACGACGCCGTTGCGCTGCGCCTCGCGATAGAATTCCTCGGCCGTGCCGGGCGTGCGCAGCTCCTCGTAGACGATATAGGCGGAGGCGCTCGCGTCGTTCTTGACGACCTGCAAGGCCTGCTTGATCGAGGCCGAGCAACAGACGGACGAGCAATAGGGCAGGTGGTCGGGGTCGCGGCTGCCGGCGCATTGGATGAAGGCGATGGCGCGAACGGGCGCGCCGTTCGAAGGCCGCTTCGGCGCGCCCTTGGCGAGCATCGCCTCGAACTCGACGCCGGTCACCACGTCCGGCGTCGCGCCATAGCCGAGATAGCCGAGCTTGGTCGCGTCATAGGGGCGCCATCCGGTCGCCACGATGATCGCGCCGATCGTCTCCACTATTTCCTGGCCGCCCTGCACGATGGCGACGGAAAAGGCGCCGGGTTGGCCGGCGGTGCTCTTGACGAGCGCGCTCGTCAAGACGCGGATACGCGGCTCGGCCTCCACCGCGGCGATCAGCCTGTCCATGTCGTTGGGCCTGAGATCGCGATAGGGCGGCAGGTGCGGAGTGCGTTTCGACCACTTCGCGGACCAGCCGCCGAGCGCGGCGCTCTTTTCGACGATCAGCGCGTCATAGCCGGACTTGGCGGCCTCCAGCGCGGCGGTCAGGCCGGTGACGCCGCCGCCGACCACCAGCACCTTGCGCGCGACTTCGCCGAGCGCGGCGGGCGTCGGCGTCTCCATTCTGGCCATTTGAGTCGCCGCCATGCGGATCTGGTCGGCGGCGAGCATTTGCGTGTCCTCCGCCCGCGCGGGCTGCGACCACGCGACCTGCTCGCGCAGGTTCGCGCGCACGAGCGCGACGCCGTCGAAGCGGAAGCGATCGGTCATCACGCGCGGCGAACAGGCGCCGACGACGAGCCGATTGACCGCGCCTTCTTCGATGTCGCGTCTGATTTCGGCGACGCCCTCGGGCGCGCACAAGGCTTCGCGCGCGACGCAGCGGCCGATGCGGAATTCCGTCTTGGCGACCGTCTCCAGGGCGTCGATGTCGACGCTGTCGGCAATGCCGCAGCCCTTGCAGAGGTAGACGCCGGGTTTTTTCTCGGACACGCTTGCCATCTCCCTTTTCGCGCCGCCGTCGTAGGCCGTCGCCCCGCTACGCGCCCCTGACCGCCTGCACCGCCTTCAGCGCGGCCGCCGTCGCCGACTGCACCGACATCGAAACGTCGAGCGGCCCCGCCGCGACGCCGGCCGAGAAGACGCCCGCGCCGTCGCCCTCCTGCGGCGTGAGGAAGCCATATTCGTCGACGACGACGTCGAACGGCGGGCGATAGCCGGCGACCGCGCTCGGTTGCATGCCCGTCGCGAGCACTACGAGATCGTAAGGCTCGGCGTATATCTCGCGCTCGATGGTGCGCTCGCCGTGCAGGACCGGCCTGCCGTCCTCGCCGATGCGGATATGCGCGGGCTTCGACTTGATGAACGTGACCTGCGGATCGGATCGGACCCTGTTGTAGAAGGCCTCGAGCTTATCGTGGGCGCGAATGTCGATGTAATAGATGTGCACTTCGGCGTCGGAATATTGCTCGCGCACATAAGCGGCGTGCTTGAGCGAGCCGAGGCAGCAAATGCGCGAGCAATAGGGCAGGTGGTTGAGATCGCGCGAACCCGCGCATTGCACGAGCGCGATTCTTTTGGCCCGCTCGCCGTTCGAGGGCCTTAAGATCTTGCCGTGCGTCGGCCCGTCGTGCGCGGCGAGCCGCTCCATCTCGACGTTGGTGATGATGTCGGCGCTGTGGCTGTAGCTGTATGCGTCGAGCTTGTTGGGATCGTAGGGTCGCCAGCCGGTGGCCCACACCACCGCGCCGACGCGAAGATCGAAGCTTTCCCCCTTGTCCTTCGGGTCGATCGCGCCGTAGCGGCAGGCGGCCGCGAGCTTATCGCCCTCGCCCGCCGCGATCGCCTCCGGCGCCACCACATAGCGCATGGGGAAGGCGTGCTCGTGCGGCAGATAGGCGCCCCTGACCTTGTCGAGGCCGTAATTGAAGGGATTGGCCACGGTCGTCTCGGTCGCCTTGGCGCAGTCGCCGCAGGCGACGCAACGCTCGTTGACGAATCGCGGATGGCGCTTGACGGTCGCCTTGTAATCGCCCCGAGCGCCGGAAATGCCCACGACCTCGCACATCGTCAGGACCTTGACGCGAGGGTTCTTGCGTAGCCGCTGGTAGTTGATCTCCAGACCGCAGGTCGGGTGACAAAGCTTGGGGAAATAGCGGTTGAGCCGCGTCACGCGGCCGCCCAGGCTCGCTTCGCGTTCGAGGAGGATGACCTCCTGCCCGACTTCGGCGGCCTCGAGCGCGGCCGTGATCCCAGCGATTCCGCCGCCGACGACGAGAATCGTCTGGCTCGTCGGGCCGTCGCCCTTGCCATCGGTCGCCATCGTTCCTCCCCCTGTTCGCTCGGGTGCTCCCCGAGATCTATCGCTGTGAACGCTCGTGCGGCAACTTGTCGCGGTCCTGCCGATTCATTCTGCCCTGCGGAGGCGAGTTCCCGCTTTTGCTCGCGATTTCGGCTTGCTCATCCCCGCTCCCGCGCCTTCCCTCGTCGCGCTTGCCCGCTGGTGGGCCTGGCAGACCCTGGACGCGCCCACCGCGCGCTTTTTTCAATTCAATAATTCGTGTATTTGAATATTATGCTGAACGGCCCGCCGCTGCAAGCCGGAAGGGCGTTTCGCAAAAAATACGTTCGCTCGGAGCCGAGCGAAAGGCGCCGGGCGTTCGGCGCGTCAAAAAACGACCAGCGGAGGGAACGACAGGTGTCAAAGCTCATCAAGCCCCACGGCTCCGAAGCCCTTAACCCCCTTTTCGTTTACGACCCCGCCGAAAACGAGCGGCTGCGCAAAGAGGCGGAAGCCTTGCCCTCGATCGTCGTCAGCTCGGCGGCGGCGGCCAATGCGGTGATGCTCGGCGGGGGTTATTTCAATCCGCTCACCGGCTACATGGACAAGGCCGACGCGCTCTCGGTCGCCCAGAACATGAAAACGACCCGCGGTCTCTTCTGGCCAGTGCCGATCGTCAACCTCGTCAAGGACGCTTCCGGCGTCGCGGCAGGCGACCGCGTCGCGCTCAGAGATCCGAATTTGCCGGGCGCCCCGGCGCTGGCGATCATGAACGTCAAGGCGGTGGAGACCCTTAGCGAGGCCGAGAACGGGCTGATCGTCGAGAAGGTCTTTCGCACGACCGATCCGAACCATCCCGGCGTCAAGGCATTCACGGCGCAAGGGCGCACGCTGCTGTCCGGTCCGATCGAAGTGCTCAACTTCAGCTATTTTCAGAGCGAGTTCCCCGACACTTTCCGCACGGCGGTGGAAATTCGCAACGAGATTGTCGAGCGCGGTTGGACGAAGGTCGTCGCCTTTCAGACCCGCAATCCCATGCATCGCGCGCACGAGGAATTGTGCCGGATGGCGATGGAGCGCCTGAATGCCGACGGACTCGTCATCCACATGCTGCTGGGCAAGCTCAAGGAGGGCGACATCCCCGCCCCGGTGCGCGACGCCGCGATCCGAAAGATGGTCGAGCTCTATTTCCCCGCGAACAGCGTGATGGTGACGGGCTACGGTTTCGACATGCTCTACGCCGGTCCGCGAGAGGCGCTGCTGCATGCCGTGTTCCGACAGAACATGGGCGCGTCCTATCTCATCGTCGGCCGCGATCACGCCGGCGTCGGCGATTATTACGGCCCGTTCGACGCGCATAAGATTTTCGACGAAATCCCGCCGGGCAGCCTCGACATTAAGATCTTCAAAGCCGACGACACCGCCTATTCGAAGAAACTCGGGAGAGTGCTGATGCGGTGCGAAGCGCCCAATCACACCAAGGACGATTTCATCACGTTGACGGGCACGAGGGTGCGGGAGATGCTGAGCGCCGGCATCGCGCCGCCGCCGGAGGTTGCGCGCGCCGAAGTCGCCAAGATCCTGATTGGCTATTATCAAGGGCTGAACGCCAAATCGCGATGAAGGCCTGCCGCGGCCGGCGGCGGCGTAGAGAGGCAGCGATGAAATATTCGAACCCCTTCGCGGCGGGCTAGCGAATTGGCCAGTCCGCGGCGCTATTACGCGCGGTCGCCCGACGGCCGCGCGATCTTCGGCTTCGACAGCGCGGAGGCGGCGGAAATCGTCGCGCTCGAATACGGGATCGGCGCCGCCGTCGTCGACACGCTCGCCCAGGCTTACGCGCCGATGCTGCAGGAGGTTCTGTCCGCCGACGGCGCAAAGCGCCTGGTTCTTGCGCCGATCGGCGGTTGGGACACGGGCCGCTTCGGCCTCGATCGCGACCTGATCGAGGCGATCAAGAAAGGGCATGTGGCGATCGTCCATGCTTTCCTCGCCAAGGGAGCGTCCGCCAACGCGCGCGACGACCGGGGCGGCTCGGCGCTGCATTGGGCGGCCGGGCGCGGCAAGCTCGATGTGGTGGAACTGTTGCTCGCCGCGGGCGCCGACCCCGGGACGGAAGACGGCGCGGGGCGCACGGCGCTCGATGTGGCGGAATGTCGCGGCAAGTCGGAAACGGCCGACCTGCTGCGGCGTCGCGTGGCGAAATAAAGACGCCTGCGGCGACGCTTCGGCGTCTTGCGCGCCGCGCGAACCCGCGGGATCGCCGGGAAAGCAGGCGAGAACGGGCGCTGCGGATTTTCTTCTCGAGCCCGCGCCGGCGCCGAATGCGTCGCAGACGCCGGCTCGACGGGGCCCAGAGAGGCGAGGCTCGCCGCCGCGCGCATTGTTGAAGATATTGTCATATGCGGTTATCATGGTATAAAGCCGTTGCGCGATCGTAACGCTGGCCGGCTCGCCGGAGATTTCGTTGGGCGCCCCGCGTGCGACTTGAGCTTCGTCGTTGGACAAGAATTTGGTCAGGGAGGACGGTAAATGCCGACATTCGTGCACACGGACAAGTGTGACGGCTGCAAGGGGGGTCAGGTCACGGCATGCATGTACATTTGCCCGAACGACCTGATGAAGCTCGACACCATCCGCATGAAAGCTTTCAATCAGGAGCCCGACCAGTGCTGGGAATGCCAGTGCTGCGTCAAGGCATGCCCGCAACAGGCCATCGAGGTTCGCTCGTTCGCCGACTGGGTGCCGATGGGCGGCGCCGCAATCCCGCTGCGCACGGACAACGCCATCATGTGGACGATCAAGTTCCGCGACGGCGAAGTGAAGCGCTTCAAGTTTCCCGTGCGCACCACGCCCGTGGGCTCGATCGACCCTTACGGCAATACGCCGGAGCCCGGCGACATCGCCGATCAGCGCTTCTTCACTGAGGCCGGCAAGCAGCTGGCGAAGATTTCGTGAGCGCCCGCGGCAGCGGCGCTTGAACCCTTCTTGACCTCAACGATGCGCGGGCCGGGCCGAGCTTGCCAGGAGACGCATGGCGGAGACTTTCACAATGAGCGAACCCAGTTTTGGCAATCCTGAAATCGTCGAACACGAAACCGACATCCTGATCGTCGGCGGCGGCATGGCCGCCTGCGGCGCCGCCTTCGAGGCGAAACGTTGGGCCGGCGACAAGGTCAAGATCACGCTGGTCGACAAGGCTGCGATGGATCGTTCCGGCGCCGTCGCGATGGGCCTTTCCGCAATCAACACCTATCTCGGCCACAACACGCCCGAGGATTATTGCCGTTACGTCTCGGCCGACCTGATGGGGATCACGCGCGACGACCTCGTCTATGACGTCGGCCGTCACGTCGACGATTCCGTGCATCTCTTCGAGGAATGGGGCCTGCCGGTCTGGAAGGAAATGGAAGGCGGCCGCGTCGACGGCGCGAGCTGGCAGAAGCAAGGCGGCAAGGCGCTCAAGGACGGCGGCAAGCCGGTGCGCTCGGGCCGCTGGCAGATCATGATCAACGGCGAAGGCTACAAGACCATCGTCGCCGAAGCCGCCAAGAAAGCGCTCGGCATGGAGAACATCTTCGAGCGCGTCTTCATCGTGAAGTATCTGCTCGACGCCAACAATCCCAATCAGATCGCCGGCGCGGTGGGCTTCTCCGTGCGCGAGCACAAGCTTTACGTCTTCAAGGCCAAGACGGTTCTCAACGTCGCCGGCGGCGCGGTCAACGTGTTCCGTCCGCGCACCACCGGCGAGGGCATGGGCCGCGTCTGGTATCCCGTGTGGAACGCCGGTTCGACCTACGCCATGGCGGCCGAAGTGGGCGCCGAACTGACGATGATGGAAAACCGCTTCGTGCCGACCCGCTTCAAGGACGGCTACGGCCCGGTCGGCGCGTGGTTCCTGCTGTTCAAGGCCAAGGCGACCAACGCCTTCGGCGAGGATTACGTCACTAAGAACGCGGACATGCTCACTCAGTTCGCGCCCTACGATAAGGCGATGGTCGTTCCCTCCTGCCTGCGCAACCACGCGATGCTGAAGGAAATGAAGGAAGGGCGCGGCCCGATCCTCATGGACACGCCGGGCGCGATGAAGAAGCTCGGCGAGACGCTGACGCCCAAGGAAGTCAAGCATCTCGAGGCCGAGGCGTGGGAAGACTTTCTCGACATGTGCATCGGCCAGGCCGGCGTCTGGGCGGGTCTCAACATCCGTCCGGAGCAGCAGGACTCCGAACTCATGCCGACCGAGCCTTATCTCCTCGGCTCGCATTCCGGCTGCTGCGGCATCTGGGTGTCGGGTCCCGAAGACATCGCGCCGCCGGAATGGCAGTGGGGCTACAACCGCATGACGACGGTCAAGGGCCTGTTCACCGCGGGCGACGGCGTCGGCGCCTCGGGCCACAAGTTCTCCTCGGGCAGCCACGCGGAAGGGCGCATCGCCGGCAAGAACATGGTCAAGTTCTGCCTCGACCATCCCGATTACAAGCCGACGCTGAAGGCCGACATCAAAGCCATCACCGAGGAAATCTATCGTCCCGTGCGCAACTATTTCGAGCACAAGGACAAGACCACGGCGGAGGACGTCAACCCGTTCTACATCACGCCGCGCATGTTCCAGATGCGCCTGCAGAAGATCATGGACGAGTATGTCGCGGGCGTCTCCACCTTCTACCAGACCAACGGCGAGATGCTGAAGCGGGCGGCGCACTATCTCACGCTGCTCAAGGAAGACAGCGTCCACATGCGCGCCAAGGATCTGCACGAGCTGATGCGCGCGTGGGAGAACTACCACCGCCTGTGGACGGGCGAGGCTCATATGCGGCACATCGCGTTCCGCGAGGAGACCCGCTATCCCGGCTTCTATTATCGCGCCGACTACCCGGAACTCGACGACGCGAACTGGAAGGTGTTCGTCAACTCGCGCTTCGATCCGGAAACCAAGACCTGGGCGCTCAAGAAAGTGCCGCACAAGGATCTGGTTCCCAAGACCTATGGCGCAGCCAAGCACTAGCCGACGCCAAACCAGGCCGGGGCCGGCGTCGCCAGCCCCGGTTTTTTCAAGCAGGATTTCGCGAAAAGAAAGCCGCCGACGGCTTTTCAGCACAGTCCGACGTTGTCATTGCGAGCGTAGCGAAGCAATCCACGCCGCCGCCGCATGGATTGCTTCGTCGCTCCGCTCCCCGCAATGACGCCGCCGGCGAGACAAAGGGCCAAAAAGGCCCGCACAAAAGAACGAGAGAGGGAGGAAACCATGCGAATCGGCAATTTTCTCAAAGCGAGCCGTCAACAGCTCGTCACCTGCACTGCGGAGGAGACGGCCGAGACGGTCGCGGTGCGATTGAGTTCGTGCGACATAGGCGCCATGCCGGTTTGTGGCGCCGGCGGCGCGCTGGTCGGCGTCATTTCCGAACGCGATCTGGTGAGGGCCTTCGCCAGGGACAGCGCGCGATTGCGCGAGCGGCGCGTGCGCGATCTGATGTCGCGCGAAGTCGTCACTTGCGCGCCGGAAGAGAGCATGGCCGCCGCGCAGAAGCTGATGAACGACCACCGCATTCGTCACTTGGCGGTCGTCGAGGGCGCCAGGGTCGTCGGCATGTTGTCGATCCGCGACACGATCGTTGCGCGGCTCGGGGAAACGCGCGATGAAGTCGATGTCCTACGCGACGCCGTCGTCGCCGCGGGTCACGTCTGAAGCACCGCGGCGCGTTCGCGGCGCCAATCGAATGTGAAGGAAACGGATGGCAAATTCCAGCGGCGGCGAGGGTCCGCAAGACGAGGTCGAGGCGCTTGCGGGCGATGAGCGGCTCTACGCCGACGAGGAGGCGCGGCGGCGCGAGGCCGAATCCGATCTCGACGTGCCGATCGTCTCCGCGCTGAAGGAAACGACCGCCGGCCCGGTCGTGCCGGTGCGCCTCACGGCGGGCGACTCCTTCTGCTTCTCTTGCCATTCTGGCGTTTCCTGCTGGAACGAATGCTGCCACGACACCGACATCACGCTGACGCCCTACGATCTCATCCGTCTGGCGCGCCATCTCGATCTGAAGCCGGGCGAAGTCGGGCGCATGTTCGGAACGCCGGGCGTGCACGAGGCCTCTGGGATGCCCGTGCTCAAGCTCAAGCGCGTCGACAAGGGCGAGGAAAAGCGTCCTTGCGTGTTCCTCGAAGGGAAGAGCGGCTGCTTCGTCTATGCCGATCGGCCGGCGGCCTGCCGCTACTACCCGCTCGGTCTGGCCTCGGTGAAGATGAAGGGGCACGACGCGCCGGAGGACTTCTACTTCCTCGTCAAGGAGCCGCACTGCAAGGGCCATGACGAAGCGCGGCAAAGGACGGTCGCCGAGTTTCGCGCCGACGAGGGCGTCGAGCCCTATGACGAGGCGAACCGCGGCTGGATTCACATCCTGATGAAGCTCGCCTCTTGGAAATCGCTCGGCGGGCCGTGGGGCAAGGAGCCGGACGAACGCACCCGCAAGATGTTCCTCATGGCGACGACCGACCTCGACGCCTTCCGCCGTTTCGTGTTCGAGACGAGCTTCCTCGAGCGCTACGCGATCGAGCCGGAAATGCGGCCCAAGCTCGCCACCGACGACGAGGCGCTGCTGGCGCTCGCGCTCGACTGGCTGCGCGCGATCCTGTTCAACGAGCCGACG
This sequence comes from uncultured Alphaproteobacteria bacterium, assembly GCA_963842835.1. Lineage (GTDB taxonomy): Bacteria > Pseudomonadota > Alphaproteobacteria > Rhizobiales > Beijerinckiaceae > Roseiarcus. Next base: position 1,253,135 of record CAWJIB010000009.1, read on the forward strand.
CTGCCGTTGCGCGAGGACGTGCTGCAAGGGGCGATCGCCAACGCGCGCGCCGGAATCGGCGCCGTTTGAAGGGCGCGGGGGCCGGCGAGCGGCGCGTCAATCGCCGGGAGGCCGTCTCACACGCTCGCCGCGCGGCGCTTGGCTGCCGCCGCCGATCTGCCGATCATCCGACTCGCCGTTTCGCCGGCGGCGAGTTCGATGATTTCCGCCGTGATGTCCTCTTGGCGCACCTGCCGCTCGGTGGCTCTGAGCAACGCAAGTTGGCGGTCGATCTCCTTGCGCGCTGAGGCCATCGCTTCGACGCGCGCTTCATTCTCGGCCGCGAAGGCGTGCAGCGCGGCGTCGCAGAGCTGTGCGTGGATATAATCCGCCGTGATATTGCGTAAGAGATCGTCGGGCGGGAGGTTGCATAGCGGCGCCTCGCCAGATATCGGATGCGCGAACGCCTGCACGTCGATGGGAAAGAGGCGGCGACGTTCGACATGGACGCCCTCGCCAGGCCGCCATTGGCTGAACACGGCGTCGAGGCGATCGATTCCGCCGGCGCCGATGCGGGCGTAAATCGCCTCGGCGATGCGGTCGGCCAGTCTGGAGACGCCGAGCGATTGCGATGGCATGGCGCTGTTCCAATGGGCGGCGACGCCCCTCTCCGCGGCGACCGCTCGGCCTCTCGAGCCCACGAGAAACAGAACGGACGCCATGAGTTGGGCGCCGACCGCGTCGAGCACGCGCTCGCTGAAAGCGCCGGCAAATCCCTGTTCGGCGCAGAACAGCACCAGCGCCGGGCGGGTCGGCTTTCGCGCGCCGTCCCGTCCGATCGAAGGCGCCAAGGCGAGGACGCGCCCGATCGCGAGGGCGATCGTCGCCGAATAGCTTTCGACGGCGACCAATTGGCTGCGCGCCTGTTGGGCGCGCGCCGAAGCGATGCCGCGCATCGCGTTGACCACCGCGCCGAGCTGGCGAATGCCTTCGATGCGCGCGCTGACGTCCGCCAAACGTTTGGTCATGGCTTGCTCGCCGCCTTGGGCGGGGGCGCGCTGAAGGCGAACGTCTGAGCGAAGGCGCGCAGCATTTCGCGCAAGGCCTGCGCGCTCGCTTCGTCGAGCGCTCCCGTCTCCTCGATCAGGCGCACGACATCCGGGGCCCGGTGGTCGACCGCGCTGGGCAAGTCCCGCCGAAACTGCGCGACCGCGGGAAGCGCAAGCGAATCCAGGAGACCGGACTGCACCGCCAGGACCAGCGCCGTTTCGTCGGCGAGCCGCAGCGGCGTGTGCCTGGGTTGATCGAGGATCGCGCGGATTCGCGCGCCGCGCGTCAGTTGGCCGCGCACCCGGGCGTCGGGCATGCCGCCGAACCGAGTGAATATCTCGAGCTCGACGAATTGCGCGTAATCGAGGCGGAGCCGCTCGGCCGCTTCTTTGAGCGCGCGCGCCTGCGTCTTGCCGCCGACCCGGCTGACGCTGACGCCGGCGTCCACGGCCGGCTTGCGCCCCTCGTTGAAGAGCCGGGCGTCGAGCACGATCTGGCCGTCGCTGATCGAAATCAGATTGGTGGGAATATAGGCGCTGAGATTGCCCGCGTCGGTCTCGGCGATCGGCAGCGCGGTCAGCGAGCCGCCGCCTTTTTCCCTGGAGAGCTTCGCCGCTCGCTCCAGAAGCCGCGCATGCACGTAGAACACGTCGCCGGGATAGGCCTCGCGACCGGGCGACTGGCGGGTCAGCAGCGCGATCTCGCGATGGGCGGCGGCGTGCTTGGTGAGATCGTCGATGACGATCAGCGCGTGCTGGCCGCGATCGCGAAAATACTCCGCCATGGTGAAGCCCGCGAAGGGCCCGATCCATTGCAGGCCGGGCGAACTCGCGGCTTCCGCGACGACGATGATGCAGCGGTCGGATCGGCCATGAGCTTGAATAGCCTCAATGGCGCGCCGGACGCTCGAAGTCTTCTGGCCGACCGCGACATAGACGCAGACGATGTCGCTCGATCTCTGATTGATGATCGCGTCGACGGCGATCGTGGTCTTGCCGATCGCGCGATCGCCGATGATGAGTTCGCGTTGGCCGCGACCGAGCGCGAACAGCGCGTCGATGACGAGGAGACCGGTTTGAACCGGTTCGGTCACGAGATCGCGTTCGAGGATTCCCGGCGCAGGCCGCTCGATCGGTTCGTGCAATTCCGCCTCGATGGGCCCGCGGCCGTCGATCGGGCGGCCGAGCGGATCGACGATCCGCCCGAGCAATCCAGGACCGACCGGCACGCGCACGACATTGCCGGTCCCGCGCACCGTGTCGCCGGCCTCGACCGTATCGACGTCGTCGAGCAGCACGCAGCCGATGCGGTCGCGCTCAAGGGCCTGGGCGAAACCGAACTGCCCCTTGTCGAAGCGCAGCAGCTCGTCGAGCCCGACCTCGGGAAGTCCGGACACGAGCGCGACGCCGTCTTCGACCTCCTCGACGCGTCCGATTTGCTCCACCCGCGCGCCGAACGCGGCGGCGCCGAGCCTGGCGCGGGCGCGCTCGAGCCATGCGTTCGCGGGAGCGTCAGTATTCGTCGGCATGGGTGATATCCGCCAGAATTCGAGCGAGATCGGCCCGCCAACTGTTGCTGACCGCGAGATGCGGACCGCTGAGTTCGAGGCCGGCGATCAGCGAAGGATCGGTCTTGAACGCGATTCGCGGTTCGCTTCCGAACGCTTCGGCGATCCGCTTGCGAGCGCGTTCCTGTTCGATCGCGTCGATCGGCGTCGCGCTGGTCGCCTCGAGCGCGACGCCGTCGGTCGCCGCAGCCCGCCGTTTTTCTTCCGGCAGAGCGCGGATCGCGATGACGAGCCAGTCGAGAAACGCCGCGCGCACCGCGGCGCCGTCGAGGCGGGCGGCCAGACGCCTGGCGATCTCCACGGCGAGGCGAGCGGCCTGCTCGGCCCAGGCTCTCTCGGCGGCTTCCCTTTCGCGCTCGATGGCCGCTCGGGCGGCCGCCTCGATGGCCTCGGCCTGTTTGGCGGCCTCGTCGCGACGCAACGCCATTTCCTGTTCCGCCGCTTCCTGCGCGGCGGCGAGGATCGCTTCGCGTTCCCCCGCGAATCCGGCGCGCGTGCGCTCGATCTCGGCGAGCGCGGCGTCCGCCTGGCCGCGCCGCGCCTCGGCTTCGGCGAGCGTCTGTTGGGTCGAGACGCGGCGCTCCTCGATCATCGCGGCGACGGGACGCCAGAAGAATCGCCCGAGCAGCCAGATCAGGATGCCGACGTTGACGGTCTGGAAGCCGAGCGTCCACCAGTCGATGGTCATGACGTCATTTCAACAGGGGGTTGGCGAAAAGCAGCAGCAGGGCGATCACCAGGCAGTAGATCGCCATGGTCTCGATCATCGCCAGGCCGACGAACAACGTGCGCGAGATCGTGTTCGCCGCCTCGGGCTGGCGGGCGATCGCGTCCATCGCCGCGGCGACGGCTCGTCCCTCGGCGAGCGCGGGGCCGATCGCCCCGAAGGAGACCGCCAGAGCGGCCGATATGATGCTGACGATGGCTAACCAGTTCATGACGGCGTCCCTTCTTCGTAAGCATCGGAGGCTGGGCTTTTTTCGCTGATCGCGCCGGCGATGAAGACCATCGCGAGAACCGCGAAGATATAGGCCTGCACCGCCCCGGTCAGCAGTTCGAGCGCCATCAGCGGGATGGGCGCGAAGAGGCCCGCGAGCGACAGGACGACGCCGACGACGAACACGCCGCTCATCACATTGCCGAACAAGCGCACGAGCAACGAAAACGTCCGAGTCAGGCTCTCGACGAAGTTGAGCGGAATCATAATCGGGCTCGGCGAGGCGAAGGTCTTGAGATAGCCGAGAACACCGCCCGAGCGGATGCCGAACCAAAACACCGCGACAAAAACGATGAGCGCCAGCGCGGCGTCGGTCTCGATGTGCGCCGTCGGCGGCACGATCCCCGGAACCATCGAGGACCAGTTGGCGACGAGGATGAAGACGAAAAGCGTTCCGATCAACGCTCGATAGGGCTCGGGCTCGGCGCGCATGGTGTCGCGGATCAGGCTGTCGAGGGCGTCGACGACGAGTTCGAAGGCCGCTTGGGTCGTCGAGGGAATGAGCGTCAGGCGGCGGGAGACGAGGAGGCTCCCCAGGACCAGCGCCGCCATGATCGCCCAGGTGACGAGAACCGGCTCGGTGATCGGCGCCGGGCCAATATGGAAAAGGGCGAGGTTGACGAGCGGCGAAGTCATGACGCGCCGCCGCCGATTTTGTGGACGACGGCGGCGCGGGCGATGAGCGCCCCGAGCGCCATCGCCAACAGCCGCGGCGCTCCTTCGAGACTCGCCAATGTCAGCGCGCCGCCGAGAAGCGCGATCCGGGCGATCGTCAGGGAGAGGACGGAGAGCGCGCGTCCGCCCTCGCAGAACAGGCGCGCGCTCCGCCAGATCGCGAGAAAATAGACAAGGCCGAGCGCGAAGCCCGCCGCAAGGTGTGCGGCCAGACCGCCGAAGGCGGCGACGGCCGCCGAGCCGTTCGCGGAAAGCAAGCTCACCGGACGTTCATCCATTTCCAGGCCGACCAGCCGCCGAGCGCCAATCCGAGCGGCAGAAGCGACGCCGTCCAGAAAACGCCCGAATTGAAGACATGGTCGAGCCAACGACCCAAGATTATGCCGATCAGCATCGGCGCGACGATGAGCCCGCCGAGAACGCCGATTTGCGCGAGGCCGCGCGCCACCGACAGTTCGCCCTCGCGCTGCGATTTTCGGCGTCTTTCCCCGCGCAGCCGGACGCTCGAGACGAGCGGATCATGCTGGTTGGGCTCGGGTTCGCGCGGCGTCATGCGTTCCACCTCGGCGCTTCGCGTCCCTCGGGGCGGAGGCGGCGCATGATTTGGCGTATGGCGATCAACTGCAGGCGCGTGCTCTCGACATGTTCCTGGCGCTCGATTTCGCTGTCGGCGCGAAAGCGTTCGAGCACCGTTTCGGCGAGCCTCGCAAAGTCGTCGCCCGGAATCGCCTCGCGGGTCGCGATGGCGATGTCCCGGCCGGCGGTGACGGAGAGGACGCCGCGCCGCACCGCGCAATAGCGCTGCGCGCCGCCGGCGATTTTCCAGCTCACGACGGAGATGGAAAGGCTGGTCAGGAAATCGGCATGGCCAGGCAAGACGCCGAAACTGCCGCTGGCGTCTTCGGCGCGCAGCGCGCGCACGCGGTCTTCATCGACGACGATCAGGAACGGCGTGACGATCCGCAGCCTCATGACGCTTGCCCTTGCGCGCCGCTGGCAGCCTCTTTTTGGCGCGCTTCCTCGAGATTTCCGACCATATAGAGCGAACGTTCCGCCCAATCGTCGGCCACGCCGTCGAGGATGGCCTGGCAGCCGGCGATCGTTTCCGCGCGCGGCACGCTACGGCCCGGCGTCCCCGTGAAGGCTTCCGTGACGGCGAAGGGCTGCGAGAGGAACCGCTGAAGCCGGCGGGCCCGCTTGACGATCAGCCGGTCGCCGGCGCCGAGCTCCTCGACGCCGAGCAGCGCGATGATGTCCTGGAGATCGTTGAAGCGCGCGAGCGTCTCGCGGACCTGCTCGGCGACGCGATAATGCGTTTCGCCGACGACGACGGGATCGAGCAGCGCGGACGAGGACGCGAGCGGATCGACGGCGGGATAGAAGCCCTCCGCCGCCAAGGCGCGAGACAACATGATGATGCTGTCCATGTGGGTGGAGATCGCGGTCACCGCAGGGTCGGTGAAGTCGTCCGCCGGGACGTAGACGGCCTGGATCGCCGTAACCGACGCGCCGGCCACCGACGCGATGCGTTCCTGCAGCGCGGCGACTTCCGTCGCCAGCGTCGGCTGATAGCCGACCCGCGACGGCAGGCGGCCGAGCAGGTTCGAGACCTCGGCGCCGGCCTGCACGAAGCGGAAGACGTTGTCCATGAGAAGCAGGACGTTCTGGTGCTTCTCGTCCCGGAAATGTTCGGCGATCGTCAAAGCCGTCAGCGGCGTCCGCCAGCGGGCGCCCGGCGGCTCGTTCATCTGGCCGTAGACGAGCGCCGAGCGGGCGAGCACCCCCGAGCTCCGCAGGTCCATCAGCAGTTCGTGGCCCTCGCGCGAGCGTTCGCCGACGCCGGCGAAGACGCAGATGCCCTGGTACTTCTCGACCATGGCGTGCATCAGCTCCATCACCAGCACCGTCTTGCCGACGCCGGCGCCGCCGAACATCGCGGCTTTGCCGCCTTGGGCGAGCGGCGCGAGAAGATCGATGATCTTGACGCCGGTCTCGAACAGCGCCGTAGCCGAGGTCTCGTCCTTGAGCGCGGGCGGCGGATTGTGGATCCCGCGTCGCGGCGTATCGGCCGGCAATTCCGATCCGAGGTCGCGCACGGCCCCCGTCACGTCGAGGAGCCGGCCGAGAACCGCGGCGCCGACCGGGGTCGAAAGGGGCTCCAGCGTCGCGCGCACCGGCGCGCCGCGCGACAGACCGGCCGTCGCCTGGAGAGCGATGCTCCTGACCGTGAAGGGATCGACGTGGCCGTGCACTTCGAGAACCAGAGACTCCGGCCGGCTCCATTGCACGATCAGGGCGGTGTTGATCGGCGGCGGCTGGCCGTCGAAAGCCACGTCCACGACGGCGCCGCGAACGGATACCACTCTTCCCATCGACGCGACGGCCTGCATGGGGTTCCCGCGGCGCTATCGAGGCCATGAGCGGCGCGCAGGCCGCCGACACAAGCGCGTATCGTTATTCCCTATTCGCTAAAGCTCGAATCAGCGTTGATTCCGATCAACCCCCGCACGCTGAAGCAGAAGGGCTCGCATCGCGCTTTGTCCATCCCGGGCGCGCCGCTTGGCCCGCCTGCGAGCCTCGCCCGCCCGAGCGCTCAAATCTCGTACGTCAGATCGCCCTCGCTCAACTCGGTCATCGCTCGCATCGCCGCCAGCGAGCGGTTGTCGAGAACGAAGGCGATGGCGTCGCGCACCTCGATCATCATCAGGCGCACGGTGCATTGGATTTCCGCCGGGCAGTCGTCGCAGCGGCGATAGAACTTGCGGCTCGCGCAGGCGATCGGCGCGAGCGGGCCGTCGAGCGCGCGAACGATCTCGCCGACCATGATCTCGTAAGGGCTCCTGGCCAGGACATAGCCGCCGCCACGGCCCTTCTTGGAGTGAACGAGGCCCGCGGTGCGCAATTCGCCGAGAATGGCGTCGAGGAACTTCTTCGGGATGTTGTTGGCCGCGGCGATGTCGGCCACCAACGCGGGCTGGCCCAGCGGCAGCCCCGCCAGGTGGACCATCGCCTTCAGTCCGTACTTGCCTTTGTTGGTCAGCATCCCCACCGCCTCTTCCGCGGCCAGGCGACGCGTCGCATTCGCATGGTCATTCCGGTCCGCGCGCGAGCCGACGCCTTGTTACACTGCATGGAGCGATTCATGCGGCAATTCATACGAGGTCCGGGCCGCCGCGTCCATGCGATGGGTCGGCGGCGCTTCACGGGGACTGGCCCGGCGCGCGCGCGGCGTCCGCGCCGCCTTCGGCGAGGCCGGGGAGCCTCGCGCGCAAGCCGATCAAGTCCTTGCGCACGTAGAGCTCCGCCGGGAAATCCTTGTCGGGGTTGGCGGCGAAGAATTGGTAATCCGCACGCGCGGCGGCAATCGCGGGATCGCTCCACGCCCACTGGTGAAAGCGCGTGTCGAGCCTGCCGACCAGGATCGCGTCGGGCCGGTTTCGCCCGATGTCCTCGACCAGCATTTGGCGATCGCGATCGATATAGGGACGTAAGCGCTCGGCGAGCGCTTTGTCTCCCGGATGCTCGTCGACGAGGCGGCGAACCGCCGAGGTGATCCACAGGCTGGGCACCCTTTGCACCCAGACGCCGCCGACGGCGCGCACCATGGGATGGCCGAAGGCGAGGCTTTCGGAAATCGCCAGCACCGTCGGATGCGGGCCCAGGCTCGCGAGCGCGCGGGCCAGGGCCGGCGTGCGCACGCCGTCCATGGCGAACAGCCCGCAGGCGGCGCCGATCGCGCCGGCGACCCCCATTTCGGCGAGCGCCGTTTTCCATTCGCGCGGCTGGCCGGTCCGCCTAGTCCGTTCGAGGGCGGCTAAGAGCGCGCTCGCGCCGATCGCCGCGGCGAAGGCGATCGGCAGCGGCCATCGGTCGAGCCAAAGCAAAAGAAACGCGGCCGCGACGCCGGCGAGCGCGCCGATCGCAATTCGGCGCGGGGCGGGCCTGCCAAGCTCGAGCGCGAAGCCGGCGGCCAGGATCATGAAGGCCAGCGCGGGATAGGCTTGATAGAGCCAACCCTTGCCTTGCACGAGATAGGCGGCGAGCGCGCCCAGGGCGCCGAACGCAGGGACCGCGACCCGCGGCTCGCCGAGTTCCCGGCCCGCGATCGGCACGAGCGCCGCGCCGAGCGCGAGCGTCAGCAGAACGCCGGGTTCGCTCAGCAGCCTGGGAAAGGACTCGCGGATCGGCGCGTAGACTGCCAGGCCGAGCGGCAGGATGTCGGCGACATAATGCGGGAAGGCCAACGCGACGATGGCCAAATAGGCCAATCCGACCGCCGCCGCCGCATAGAATTCGACCGAAGCGATCAGCGCGAGGGCGCCGATCCGCTTCGCCAGATACGGGGCCAGGGCCAGGGCGACCAGGGCGTAGGGCGGCTTGATCGCGACCATGACGCCGGCGCCGACTCCCGCCAGGAGCGCCATCCGCCAATCGATGGGAGCGCGCGCGGCCCGCGCGGCGGCGAGCGCGAGGAAGGGCAAGCCGTAAACAGCCGCCAGGTGATCGCGCTCGTCGAAGGATTGGCCAGGCAGAACCGCGAGAGCGATGAGCGCGACGCCGAGCGCGAGCGGACCGATCCCGCCCATCAGCCCCGCCCGGCGCAAAATCGCGGCGCCGAGGCCGAGGTTCGCGGCGATGCTCAAAAATCCGAAGGCGGCGACGGTGAACTCCGGCCAAACGCCGACGAGGCGCGCCAGGGCGATCGCGGGCCAATAAAGAAGAAGCGAGGCGGGCGGGTTGATCTCGATGAAGTCGAGGTAGGGGGTCTGCCCGTCGAGCCATTTTTCGTCGGCGGTGATGAGCCAGGAGACGTCGCCGAGCAGGCCGTAGCGCGCCTGCAGGGCGACTGCGATGACGCCGATCGCCAGCGACAGCCCGATTGCGGCGGGCAGGCGCCGAGCCGACGTCGGGAAGCGTCCGCGCGGGATCGCGGCGGGTGAGGAAAGGGACACGTCCGGCGCTGTCCGTCCATTCGGGCGTCGCATCGCCGCGCCGGCCGCTCGTGAGACGCTCTTCACGCGCGCTTCACGTTGGCGGCGCGGGTCTGCGGGCGCTTCGCCGGCTCTTCCGCGGCGGTCTCGAAGCCCACCGCTCTGTCGACGATGTAGAGCGGGCGGCGCTTGACCTCCGCGTAGATGCGTCCGACGTAGACGCCCAGGACGCCGGTCATCAGCATGTTGGCGCCCCCGAGGAAGGTCACGACGACGATGATCGAACTCCATCCTTGCGCGAGATTGGCGTTCATCGCCCAGAGCGCGATGACCCAAATCCCATAGAGGATGGCGAGGCTCGAGATCGCCAGCCCCGCCCAGAGCGCAACGCGCAGCGGCGCGTCGGAAAACGAGACGACGCCATTGGCGGCGAGGCGGATCATCTTGGTCAGCGAATATTTGGTCTCGCCGGCCGCGCGCGGCGGGCGATGGAACTGCACGACCGCCTGACGAAAGCCGATCCAGGCGAACATGCCCCGCACGAAGCGGTCGCGCTCCGGCATGGCGAGAAAGCTGTCGAGCGCCTTGCGGTCGACAAGGCGGAAATCGCCGACGTTGTGAGGAATTTCGACGTCGCTGAGCTTGCCCAGCAGGCGATAGAAGAGATCGGCGGTGAGGCGCTTGAACCGGCTTTCGCCCTCGCGCGAGAGGCGCTCGGCGTAGACGATCTCGTAGCCCTCCTTCCACTTGGCGATCAAGTCGAGCACGACCTCGGGCGGATCTTGCAGATCGGCGTCCATCACGACGATCGCCTGGCCTGCGGCGCGTTCCATCCCCGTAGTGATCGCGATCTGGTGACCGAAATTGCGCGACAGCTTGACGAAGCGGTAGCGGCGGTCGGCGCGCGCCTTGGCCTCGAGGACGATCGGACTGGCGTCGCGCGATCCGTCGTCGACGAAGATCGCTTCGGCGGGTCCGTCGAGCGCATCGAGCAGGGCGTCGAGCCGACGCAGCAAGATCGGCAGGACGGCTTCCTCGTTGTAGATGGGTATGACCAGCGAATAGACGGGAGTCATGGCGGCGCTGATTTTCGTGAAAGCGGCTCGATCAGCGTTAGCGGCTAACGCTTAAGAAAGACGTAACCCGCCGGTCTCGAGCGCCTCTACTCGCGCGCCGCAGTCTCTGCTAGGAAGCGCCCGTTCGTCCTGATATCGCCGACCGTCGCCGGGAGACCGCCATGGAATGGGAAAACACCCCCGAGTCGACGAATATCGAGGATCGTCGCGGCGCGGGCGGCGGGGGGCCGCTCGGCGGCGGCACGGGCGGACTTGGCCTCGGCGTCATCGTCGTTCTCGCCCTGATCGGCTATTTCACCGGCATCGATCCGCGCGTTCTCATCGGCGGCGCGCAAATCCTTACCGGCGCCGGCTCCCATGGGGCGGTTCAAGCGCCGGTCGCCAATGTCGGGCGGCCCGCGGCCGGCGGCGCCGATCCGATGCGGACCTTCGTCGCCCATGTGCTGGGCGAGACCGAGGCGGTCTGGGCGCAGATCCTGCGCGCGCAGACGGGCGTGCCCTACGCCAACGCCACGCTGGTGCTCTACAGCGGCGCTACCTCGTCGGGCTGCGGCGGCGCGCAGGCTTCGATGGGGCCGTTCTATTGCCCCGTGGACAAGAAGGTCTATCTCGACATGTCGTTCTTCCGCGACATGCAGACCCAATACGGCGGCGGCGGCGACTTCGCCTACGCCTACGTGATCGCCCACGAAATCGGCCATCACGTCCAGGATCTGCTCGGCGTTCTCGACAAGGTCGACGCGGCCAAGCAGAACGTCAGCCGCACTCAGGCCAACGCGCTTTCGGTGCGCGTCGAACTGATGGCCGATTGCCTGGCCGGGGTCTGGGCGGCCAACGCCAATCAGAAGTGGAAAATTCTTGATCCCGGCGACATCGAGAAAGCGATGGCGACGGCGGCGGCGATCGGCGACGACCGCCTTCAGACGGCGGCGCACGGCTACGCCGTCCCCGACAGCTTCACCCACGGATCGTCGGCGATGCGTCAGAAATGGCTGACGATCGGCCTCAACAGCGGACAGGTCAATTCGTGCAACACGTTCCGCCAGTAAGGCGAGGACGGTTGGGAAAGCTCGCCCTCACCCCAACCCCTCTCCCGTAAACAGAAGAGGGGCCTTATGGCGTCGACCCCTTCTCCCGCAAGCGGGAGAAGGTGGCCCAAAGGGCCGGATGAAGGTCTGCGCGAACCTGCCCGTCACGCCCGATTTTCCAGCAGCAGCGTGCCCGCCGCCGTGTTGGAGATCGGGATGTGGTAGTTCTGGTGCAGACGCTTGACCTTGCCCTGCAGGCAGCCGCGCATGGCGAGCCAGAGAATGAATTCCGCGCCCTGCGCGCCGGCCTCGCGAATGAGATCATGCGTCGATATCGCGGCGAGTTCTTCGGGCTCGTCGACGATCTTCTCCATGCACATGAGGTCGAATTCCTTGTTGATGAAGCCGGCCCGCTTGCCGTCGAGCTGGTGCGACAGGCCGCCGGTGCCCAGGATCACCACCTTCTCGTCGCCCGGGAACGAGGCGATCGCCCGGCCGATCGCCTGGCCGAAGCGGTAGCAGCGCATCGGCGTCGGGATCGGATGCTGCACCGTATTGATGCAGATAGGGATCGTCTTGATCGGGTTCTTGGTCTGGTCGCCCCAGAACAACTGCACCGGGACCGTGAAGCCGTGGTCGACCGCCATTTCCTGGCAGGAACAGACGTCGAAGCCGTCGGCGACGACGCCTTCGATGATGTGCCAGGAGAGTTCGGGATAGCCCTGAAACTTGCCGATGGTGGGGATGCCCCAGCCCTCGTCCTGGTTCTCGTATTCGAAAGCGGCGCCGATCGCGAAGGTCGGCATTTTGTCGAGGAAGAAGTTGAGGCCGTGATCGTTGTAGAAGACGACCGCGACGTCCGGCTTCTGTTCGGCGAGCCACTTGCGCACCGGCGGATAGCCGTCGAAGAACGGCTTCCAATAGGGATCCTCGAACAATTGCTTGGCGTAGGCGTTTCCGACCGCCGGAATATGCGAGGAGGTCAGTCCTCCGATGATGTTGGCCATGGCGTCATTCTCCCTGCTTCTTGAGCATGTCCTTGAAGGCTTCGACGCTCATGCCCGTCTGTTGGGCGCCGACGTCCTGAACGCCGAGACCGAAAATCCCGGCGAATTTGGCGAGGTAGTAAATGTTGCCGCCCGCCTCGATCAGCGCGAGGACGTTGCGCGCGCGGATCGCCGCCTTCTGCTGCTCGTTGAGCCCGTATTTCGTCATGAAGGCTTCTTCGTCGCGACGGAATTCCTCGCGGTTCTCGGCTTTGTTGAAGGAATAGCACATCTTGTTCAGCGCATAGCCTTTCATGGCCTGCGCGCCGTCGAAGATAGTCGTTCCCGGGATTTCATCTAATGCGTGTGCGTGTGCTTGCGCGGACATCATGTGTCCTCCCATCCAGGTTTGGATTCATCGAGACCAGTAAAGTCGCATCGGATTGTCGACGCGCGGCGCCTGTTGTTGGGCCGGCGACGGGGCGATCCGGGGGATCATGTTCACGGGACCGCCGTCGTCGGCTCCGAAGATATGGCGATGCGCGTCGCCCGCCCGCGGCGGCGGGTAGGTCGGCCGCGACGGATTGGGGTGAAAGGGCGTGTCATTCGGGTTCATTGGCGAGCCCCAAGCGTTTCAGCGGCCGAAGACGATTCCGTCGAAGAGTTTGCGCGCGGTCCTGAGCAGGGCGGCGGAGCGGACCCCGCCGCCTTCGTCGAGATCGACGACGACGGTCATTTCTCCGCTGGGGTGCTCGACGGCGAGCGACTTGCGCGCGCCCTCGGGCAGCGCCGCCAGGCTTGCGGCCGGGGAGCCCGGCAAGAGACAGGCGGTGGCGACGGAGACCGCGCCGAGCACGCCGATCGAGGCGTGGCAGCGATGGGGGATGAAGGTTCGCGTGAGAATCGCGCCGCCCGCCTTCGGCGCCGCGACCAGCGACATTTTCGGCACGGACTTGTCCGCGACGTCGCCCAGGTTCATCATTGGTCCGGCCTTCAGCCGGATGGATTCGAGCCGCGCCTTGAGCGCGCCGTTCGCATCCAGCTCCTCGCGGCTTTCCTCGCCGGTGACCCCGAGATCGCGCGCGCGCAACACGACGACGGGCATGCCGTTGTCGATCAGCGTCGCCTCGACGCCGTCGATGACGTCGACCGCGCGCCCCGTCGGCAGCAGCGCCCCGCAGCTCGACCCCGCCGTATCGCGAAACTCGATCGGAATCGGCGCGGCGGTTCCCGGCACGCCGTCGATGCGCGCCTCGCCCGCATAGGTCGGGCGCCCGCTCGGCGTGCGCACGCGCGCGACCGCGACTTGCCCGGTGTTGACCATGTAGATCGTGACTGCGGTCTCCTCGCCGGACGCCGCGACGAGGCCGCGTTCGATGGCGAAGGGCCCGACGCCGGCGAGGATGTTGCCGCAGTTCTGCACGTCGGTGACGATCGGCTTGCCGACGAAGACCTGAAGAAAGAGGTAGTCGACGTCGACCCCCTCGCGCGCCGAACGGGAAATCACCGCGACCTTGGAGGTCAGCGGATCGGCGCCGCCCATGCCGTCGATCTGCAGCCGGTCGGGCGAGCCCATCACCGCCAGAAGGAAGGCGTCGCGCTCGGCAATGTCCTGTGGCAGGTCGGAGGCGAGAAAATAGCCGCCTTTGGAGGTGCCGCCGCGCATCCACATGCAGCGGGCCGATGTGGGCTCGCGCTCAGCCATGTTTCGGCCCCCGCTCGGCGAGGCGCTCGCGCGTCTTGTAGACATCGAGGCCCAGTTCGCCGGCGACGATCAGCGCCGTCTTGTCGCTCATCTCCAGTTTCCTCCTGCGAGCCGCGCGTGACCGCGTCTGCATGGGGATCATTCGCCCATGCGCATTTCGACGCCAGTTAGAATTGGTCCGACGCCATAAGATTTTGCTATAATGCGCCAAATTGACGATCGGAATCGCTTGAAATGTGGACCGAAATTCCCAACTTGCGGCACCTGCGCGCTTTCGCCGCAGTGGTGAAGCTCGGCGGCGCGACGCGGGCGGCGGAGCAAATCCACCTCTCGCAGCCCGCGATCACCCAGGCGCTGGCCAAGCTCGAAGCGCGGCTGGGCGCGAAGCTGTTCGCGGTCGGCGCCGACGGCATGAAGCAGACCGAAGTCGGGCGTCTCTTTTACGATCGCGTCGTGCGCGCTTTCGCCTTGATCGAGAGCGGCGCCCGCGAGGCGATGCGCGGCGAAAGCCGGCGATCGAGCGCGGGCTTCGCTCATTTCGAGCAGCTGCTCACGGTCGCGCAACTGCGCGCCCTCGCGGCGATGCAGTTCACGCGCAACTTCAGCCTCGCCGCCAGGGAACTCGATCTTTCGCAGCCTTCGATCCATCGCGCCGCCCGCGACCTCGAGCGCATCATGGGCGCGACCCTATTCGTCGCGACGCGGCAGGGCGTTGAGCTGACGCAAACGGCGGCGGTGTTCGCGCGCCATGCGGCGCTCGCGCATGCCGAGCTTCTTCAAGGCTTCGCGGAAGTCTCGGAGACGCTGAGCCGCGATCCCGGACTGATCGTCGTCGGCTCGATGCCGTTCGCCCGCACCAAGCTGCTGCCCGACGCCCTGAACCAGCTTTCGCGGGAGCGGCCGCTCGCGCGCGTGAAGGTCATTTCGGCGCCTTACGACGGTCTTCTGGGCCGGCTGCGCTATGGCGTGATCGACTTTCTCATCGGCGCGCTGCGCGAGCCGCCGCCGATCGACGACATCGTGCAGGAGCCGCTCTTCGACGATCCGCTTGCGGTCGTCGTCCGCCGCGGCCACCCCCTCACCTTGCGCGACAAGGTTTCGCGCGAAGATCTGATCGCCTACCCCTGGGTCGTTCCGGCCGAGGAAACCCCGACCCGCGCCGTCTTCCATAAGCTGTTTTCGGCGGACGACCTGGCGCGAATGCCCGGCATGTTCGAGACGAGTTCCCTGGTGCTGCTGCGCGGCGTTCTCACGGGGAGCGACCGCGTCACCCTTCTTTCCGCGCGCCAAGCGCAATACGAACTCGATCAGGGCCTGTTGGCGCTGGCGCCTTTCCGCGTGCCGATCGGCGCGCGGCGGATCGGCCTCACCTTCCGCCGCGGCTGGCGGCCGACGACGACGCAGGCGATCCTGATCGACCATCTCCGCGGGGCGCGCGACGGGCTATGACCGGACCGCGGCGCGTCCCGACTATAGAGAAAATGAATAGCGCGCGGCGCCTTTCGACCTCGGCGCCGCTCGCCGTTCGATCGTAGATGCGAGGGCAGGGGAACGTGCGAACAGAGACAGGACACATGGCGGAATCGCCTGATAGCATCGACCACATCGCTTTTCTCGGCTTTGGCGAGGCGGCGCAGGCCTTCCTCGAGGGTTGGCGCACGCGGCCCGGTTTCCAGGCGCGCGTCGCCGCCTACGACATCAAGACGGATTCTTCCGACGCCGCCGTGCGGGAGGCAAAGCGCGCCGATTACGCCGCGGCCGGCGTCGCGGGCGCGGAGAGCGCAAGCGAAGCGGTCGCGGGCGCGCAACTCGTCTTTTCCGTCGTCACCGCCGATCAGGCGCATGCGGCGGCGCTCGCCGCCCTGCCGGGCCTGCCGGCCGGCGCTTTCTTTCTCGACTGCAATTCTTGCGCGCCGCAGACCAAGGCGCGCTCGGCCGAACGCATCGAGGCGGCGGGCGGGCGCTATGTCGACGTCGCGGTGATGGCGCCCGTCCATCCCTGGCTGCATCGCACGGCCCTCTTGATCAGCGGCCCGCGAGCGCAAGCGGCGGCGCCGGCGCTCGCCGCGCTCGACATGGCGGCGAGGATCCACGACGGCCCCGTCGGCTCGTCGTCGGCGATCAAGATGATCCGCTCGGTCATGATCAAGGGACTGGAGGCGCTGGTCTGCGAATGCGTCCTGTCCGGGCGCAAAGCCGGGGTCGACGAAGTCGTGCTCGCCTCGCTCGACGAAACCTTTCCCGGCTTCGATTGGAAGAAGCGCTCCGCCTATATGTTGGAGCGGGTGATGACTTATGGGGTGCGGCGCGCCGCGGAAATGCGCGAGGTCGCGCTCACCGTCGACCTGCTCGGCCTCGAGGGCGCGATGTCGCACGCCGCCGTCGGCTGGCAACAGCGGGTGGGCGAGCTGCGCCTCAGCGCGCGGGACGGCGATCCCTCGGATTACCGCAGCCTCGCGAACATGATTCTCGCCGAGCTCGAACCTTCGCCAGCGGGAAAAGATCCGTGAAAAGGCGGACGGCGCGCACGCCTCGCCGTCACGCGCTCTCGGGTCCGCCCAGCGCGCGGCGGCGCGCCGTCCGGCGGAATTCAGCCGGCGTCACGCCGGTGCGCCGACGGAAGAAGCGCCAGAAATAGGCGGGATCTTCAAAGCCGAGCTCGTAAGCGATATTGGCGACCGGCGCGGCGATATAGACGAGCCGCCGCCGCGCCTCGAGAACCAAGCGGTCCTGCATCGTCTCGAAAGCGGATTGGCCGACGATTGCGCGCGCGGCGCGGTCGAGACGGCTTTCGCTCACGCCGAGCGCGTCGGCGTACCAGCCGACGGATCGGTGCTCGCTGTAGGCTTTCTCCAGCAGAGTGCGGAAGCGAGCGAAAAGCTCGGCCTCGCGACCGCTCGCGGCCTCGCCGCGTAATCCCGACGCTTGAAGTCGGGCGATCGTCACCAGCACGCTCGACACCTGCCATTCCAGCATCATCGTCCAGCCGGGGGCCCGCTCGCGAAACTCCGCTGCGATTCCGTCGACGAGGCGCGCCAACCGCTCAGCGACGCCGTCGGCGCCAGCAAGATCGATCGCCGCCGGGCGGGCGAAGACGGCCTCCACCAGAGCCCTGCGCTCGGGCGCGCCGCCGGCGAGCCGGCTCTCCGCGAAAGTCAGCACCTGTCCGACGGTGCCCGGCGTGAAGCGAAAGGCGTGCACGGTCGAGGCCGGCACGATCACCACGCAGGGGGCTTGGCGCGCGCTCGCGACGTCGTCGAGCCGAAAATCGACGCCGCCGGAGAGAATCGTCAGAATCTGACAGAGGCCGTGGTGAACATGGCGGTCGATCTCCCAGCCATAGCGTTGGGATCTTGAGGCGATCTCCTCGATATGGACGAAATCGTCGTCAGGCCGTTCGCGAGCTTCGCCGTAAAGAGAAAATACAGGAACATTCCCTGGCGTATTGACCGCGCTTCGGCGGCGCGAGGTCCCTTTTCCTTTGTCTCCAAGACTCATCCGACAATTCGCCGTTTCGATCTGATGAAGGAAAAATACAGAATTTGCCGCCCTTCGTCCATTTCTACCGCTGTCGCGAAAGGGCAAGGAACAAGGGTCGGCAGAGACCTGCGACGACGAACGAACAAGACGGCCGGCGCGCGATCGCCTCAAGGAGGCGCGCGACTGGGGGCCGTCAGGGAGGTCCTATGTTCCGTTTCGATCCCTATTCGGCGGCGGTTGACGCCGATCCTTTCCCCGCCTACCGGCGGCTGCGCGAGGAATTTCCCTGCTTCTGGAGCGAGGAGGCGAATGCGTGGATTCTCTCGCGTTTCTCCGACATCGTCACGGCGCTCAACGACTGGCCGACCTATTCGTCGGCCAAGGGCAACTTGATGACGGAGCTGCCCAACCGCGCCGGCGCGACGCTCGGCACCACCGATCCGCCGCGCCACGACCGTCTGCGCGGCCTCGTCCAATACGCGTTCATGAAACGCAATCTCGAGTCGCTGGCGGGGCCCATTCGCGAAATCGCGCGCGACGCCGCGAGCGCGCTCAACGGCCGCGAGAGCTTCGACTTCATCGACGACTTCAGCTCGAAATTCACCGTCCGCGTGCTGTTCGCCGCGCTCGGCTTGCCGCTCGGCGACGAAGCGGTGGTGCGCGAGAGGGCGGTGCTGATGGTTCAGTCCGACGCGGTCACGCGCGCCAAGGGGCCCGAGCACATCGCCGCCTATGCGTGGATGCAGGATTACGCCGCCAAGGTGATCGCCGAACGCCGCGCCAATCCGCAGAACGATCTCATCTCGCACTTTTCCCTGGCTGAGATCGACGGCGACCGGCTCGACGAGCGCGAGGTGCTGCTGACGACCACGACGCTGATCATGGCGGGCGTCGAGTCGCTCGGCGGGTTCCTCGCGATGTTCGCGCTGAATCTCGCCGATTTGCCCGCAGTGCGGGAGGCCGTCGTCGCCAATCCCGAGCTTCTGCCCGACGCGATCGAGGAGTCGCTGCGCTACAACACGTCGGCGCAAAGGTTCCGCCGATGCCTGACCAAGGACGTCGAATTGCACGGCCAGCTCATGCGCGAGGGCGATTTCGTCTGCCTCGCCTACGGCTCGGGAAACCGCGACGATCGGCAATATCCCAACGCCGACGTCTACGACCTCGCGCGCAGGCCGCGCGGCCATCTCGGCTTCGGCGGCTCGGTGCACGCCTGCCTCGGCGCGACGATCGCGCGGCTCGCGGTGAAAATCGCGATGCAGGAGTTCCACAAGTTCGCGCCGAACTACCGGCGCGCCGAGGACAACCTTCCCTGGATGCCGTCGTCGACCTTCCGCAGCCCGCTGCGGCTCGAGCTCGCGATGGCGTGATCGCCAGCGCGCTTCTCTCGATTTGACATCGGGGCGGCCAGCGCCTAACCGCCGGACGGGTCTGGCGAGGCGTGAGGCGAGAGGGATGAACGAACTGGCTCGCGACGCGCGGCTGCGCTTTCCCTTCGCCGCGCCGCCGGCGCCCGGCGAGGCGATCGAGGTCGCGGCCGGAATTCTTTGGGCGCGGCTGCCCCTGCCGTTCGCGCTCGATCACGTGAACCTTTATTTCATCGACGACGGCGACGGTTGGGCCGTCGTCGACGCTGGCATCAGCGACGACGCTTCGCGCGCCGCCTGGGACGCGCTTCTCACCGGTCCGCTCGCGGGCCGCCGCCTGACGCGGCTCATCGTCACGCATTCGCACCCCGATCACATCGGCCTCGCGGGATGGCTCGTCGAGCGCTTCGGCATCCCGATCTACACGAGCCTGTCGGCCTATTTCGACTGCCTCGCGATATCGCTGGAGCCGGGCCGGCTCGAAGCCGCGGTCTACCGCGACTTCTATTCCAGCAACGGCGTCGACGCGGGGACAATGCGCTCGCTGACGACGCTCGGCCACGGTTACCTGCGCATGATCTCGCCGCTGCCGTCGACCTATCGCCGCCTGATCGTCGGCGACGCCCTGAATATCGGCGGCCGAAACTTCGCCGTCCTCTCGGGGGAGGGCCACGCGCCCGAGCAGATCATGCTGCATCTTCCCGAGGAGAAGCTGTTCTTCGCCGCCGACCAGGTCCTCGCGCATATTTCGCCGAACGTCAGCGTGCAGGCGATGGACCCGTTCGGCAATCCCCTGGGATTGTACCTGCGCTCGCTCGCCGGCCTGAAGGCGACGGTTCCCGTCGACGCGCTGACCCTGGCGGGGCATCAATTGCCTTTCGTGGGCTTGCATGCGCGCATCGACGAACTCGCCGAGCACCATCGCCACCGTTGCCAGCTGATCGCCGAGGCCTGCCGCGAGCCGCGCCCGCCCGCCGATCTTCTCCGCGTGTTGTTTCACCGCAAGCTCGATTTCCATCAAATGGCCTTCGCGTTCTCCGAGGCGCTGGCGCACGTCAACTACATGCTGGCGATGGGCGAGCTGCGCTGGGCCGAACCCGAGGGATCGATCCGGCGCGTCGTGACCGCGTGAACCGAGCGATCGCTCTCACATCTGAGGAACCGTCATGGATCTCGAACTCGCCGGCAAGGTCGCCATCGTCACCGGCGCCAGCCGCGGCATCGGCAAGGCGGTCGCCGCGGCGCTCGCGCGCGAAGGCGCCGACGTCGCGCTCGTCGCCCGCGACCGCATCGCGCTCGACGCCGCGGCGGGGGAGATCGCCGCGGCGACAGGGAGCCGGCTCAAGCCGGTCGCCGCCGACACCGGCGACGACGACGCGGTCAGGGCGATGGTCGCGGCGGCTCTCGCCGCTTTCGGACGCGTCGACATTCTCGTCAATTGCGCGGCGCAGCCGGCGGGGCAATCGAAGCCGCCGAGCCTGGCGGAGATCACGACCGAGGCGCTCTGGGCCGAAGTCAACGTCAAGGTCATGGGCTATCTGCGCACCGCACGCGAAGTCGCCAAGCCGATGGCGGAGCAAGGGGGCGGGCGCATCGTCAACATCAGCGGCCTCGCGGCGCGAACGACCGGCAGCATCATCGGCACGATCCGCAACATCAGCGTCGCCGCGCTGACCAAGAATCTCGCCGACGAACTCGCGCCCAAGGGCATTTCCGCCGTTTGCGTGCATCCCGGAACGACGCGCACGGAAAAGACGCCCGGCGTCGTCGAGCGCCGGGCGCAGGCGCTCGGGCTCGACGTCGCGGAGGTCGAGAAGAGGATGGCGGCGGCCAACCTCGTCGGGCGGCTGATCACGGCCGAGGAGATCGGCGACATCGTCGCGTTCCTCGCCTCGCCGAAATCAGTCGCGATCAACGGCGACGCGATCGCCGCCGGCGGGGGCGTGGCGGGCGCGATCTATTACTGAACATCCAATCTCGCAGCCTGCGACCCAAGCGATTTGGCGTCATAGCGCGTCGAGCCATTTCCGCGCGCGCTCGGCGGCGGCGACGCCTGAGCGCACCGCGCTTTCCAGCGTGTCGGGCAGCCCGTTCTGCACATAGGCGCCGGCGAGAAAGAGATTGCGCCAGGATGTCTCGAGGCTCGGCCTCAGCGCGTCCTCCCCTGGCGTCGCGGCGAAGGTTGCGCGCCTTTGCCGGATGACGCGCCAGGCCGGCATCGCGTCCGACAATCCCGTCAGCGCCGCGACGTCGCGCCACAGATCGGCCGCCAGCTTTTCGCGCGGCGCGGCCATCGACGCTTCGGCGTCCTTGATCGCGACGGAAATGCGACTGTCGCCGCAAAACATCCAGTGGAACGCGCCGTTGACGATTCCGAGGATCCGCGGCGCGCCGGGCGGCGCCGGAATCGCAAAATGCGCCGAGATCGCGCCGTTGAACTCTTGCGGCGCGCTCAATCCGGGCGCCAGAGCCGCCGCGACTCGCGGCGGCGTCGCCAGGATCACGGCGTCGCCGGGCGCGAGATCGATGCGGTCGTGTTCGAATTCGAGTCCGGCCGCATTCTCGCCGTGGAAGTCGACCGCCGCGAGGCGGCGCTCGAAGCGGATCGCGACGCCGCGCCGACGCAGGGTTTTCAACGCGGGCTCGACGAACGCCCGCGCCAGTCCGTGAACGGGCATGAGCGGCCGCGCGCCGCCGCGCAACGTTTCGCGCAGCGCGGCGCCGGCCAGACGCGCCGACGCGCGGTCGAGACCGGTGTTGAGCGCGGCCAACGCGAAGGGGCGCCAAAGGCGTTCGGCTGCGGGACCAGCGCTGGGCGCGTAATCGCGCAGCAGGGCGGTCGCGGGGGCGCCCAGCAGCAGCCGCGCCGCGGGCCAGTAGTCCTTCGGACGTGTGCGCGGCGCGCGCCGGCGCGGGTCGAAAATCCACCAGGGAACAGGTCCGCGGTTGGGCCGCAGCGTCCAGCGCTCGCCGCTCGCCATGTCGGCGAAAGCGATCCCGTCGGACGCGGCCTCGCGCCATTGCGCGCGCGCGCCGATCGCCTCGAACATCGCCACGGCGGAGCGCCAGCTCGAAAGCGCGAGATCATTGCCGCTGTCGATGGTCATGGATGTCGCGTCGTCGTAGAAAGACCGGCGTCGGCCGCCCGCCTGCGCGGCGCTTTCGTGAACGACAACATCCGCGTTCGGCGTCGCCGCGAGATGGACGGCCGCCGAAAGTCCGGAAAATCCCGCGCCGATGACATGGACGGTTGGGCGCTTCATCACGATTTTCCAACGCCGACGGCGAGCGAAATCCGCGCAACGAAATTTTGCCGCGCTTGGACAATTCTCTCGCTCCGCCGCGCAGCGCGAATGTCTGGCGCGAATCTAGCCGCGCCGCGGCCCACGCGCAACGCGCTCTCCCGCACTTGACATGACTTGAAAGGCGAGCGAGCCTCTTGACCGATTGGTCAGGATTTTTCCGGAACGCGCTCGGCGCCCCGAGCCGCAGGAGAGCCGTCATGGGAATCGTCTCCGAACCGCCTGGAATCGCCGACGTCGCGCCGGCCCGCTTGGACCGCGCGGCGCTGGATGCGAATTTCGTCGAGTTGCATCCGCCGTTGAGCGTGCATCAAGCGAGGGTCGAGGCCGAGCGCTGCTACTTCTGTTACGACGCCCCGTGCCAGCGCGCCTGCCCGACCTCCATCGACGTCCCCCTGTTCATCCGCCAGATCGCCGCCGGCAACGCCTTCGGCGCGGCGCGCGCCATTCTCGAGGCCAACATCATGGGGGGCATGTGCGCGCGCGTCTGCCCGACCGAAACGCTGTGCGAAGAGGCGTGCGTGCGCGAAGCGGCCGAGGGCAAGCCCGTTCTCATCGGCCTCCTTCAGCGCCACGCCGTCGACGCGCAGATGGAATCCGGCAAGACCCCGTTCACCCGCGCGGCGCCGACGGGCAAGCGCGTCGCCATCGTCGGCGCGGGCCCGGCGGGCCTCGCCTGCGCGCATGCGCTCGCGGTCGCGGGGCACGAGGCGACCATCTTCGAGCGGCGGGAGAAACCGGGCGGCCTCAACGAATACGGCATTGCCGCCTATAAGGCGCCGGACGATTTCGCCGCCAGGGAAGCCGCCTTCATCCTCTCGATCGGCGGCATATCGGTGAACTACGGCCTCGCGCTCGGACGCGATCTTTCGCTCGACGCGCTGCGCCGCGACTATGACGCGGTGTTCCTTGGCGTCGGTCTCGGCGCGACCAACAAACTCGGCCTGGCGGGCGAAGGAGAACTCGCCAACGTGATCGACGCGGTCGACTATATCGCGGAGCTTCGGCAGGCCGAGGATCGCACGAAGCTGCCGGTCGGACGGCGCATCGTCGTCATCGGCGGCGGCATGACCGCCGTGGACGTTGCAGTGCAGTCGAAGCGTCTGGGGGCCGAAAGCGTGACGATCGTCTATCGGCGCGGCCTCGACCAGATGAAGGCGAGCCGTTTCGAGCGCGACCTCGCGCAGACCAACGGCGTGCTCATTCGTTCCTGGGCGCGCCCAGTCGCGCTGGAAAGTCATGGCGACGCCGTGAGCGGCGTCCTCTTCGAGCGCACGCGCGAAGAGGGCGGGGCGCTCATCGGCGTCGGCGGCGCGTTCCGCATCGAGGCCGACGTGGTCTTCACTGCGATCGGCCAGAAGGGAGCGCCCGAGGCGCTCGCCGGCGCGGATATCCAATGCGCGCAAGACGGGCGCATCGTCGTCGACGGCGAACGGCGCACCAGCCTCTCCGGCGTGTGGGCGGGCGGCGATTGCGTGGCGGGCGGGCAGGACCTGACGGTCAGCGCGGTCGAAGACGGCAAGCAGGCGGCGCGATCGATCGACGCGGCGTTGAAATCTTAACCCAAGATCTGGAAATCTCGGCCCCAGAGCTGACGGAGGACGACATGGTCGATCTCAGCGCCAATTTCCTCGGCATCAAGTCGCCCAACCCGTTCTGGCTCGCCTCCGCGCCGCCGACGGACCGCAAGACCAACGTCGAACGCGCGTTTCGCGCGGGTTGGGGCGGCGTCGTCTGGAAGACGCTCGGCGAGGCCGGGCCGCCGGTGGTCAATGTCTCCGGCGCGCGCTACGGCGCCATTTACGGCGCCGACCGGCGCCTGATCGGACTCAACAACATCGAACTGATCACCGACCGCGATCTCGAGATCAATCTGCGCGAGATCAAGGAGGTCAAGCGCGAATGGCCCGACCGCGCGCTGGTGGTCTCGCTGATGGTGCCGTGCGACGAAGACTCCTGGCGGAAGATTCTCGCCCGGGTCGAGGAAACGGAATGCGACGGCGTCGAGCTGAATTTCGGCTGTCCGCACGGCATGTCCGAGCGCGGCATGGGTTCGGCGGTGGGCCAGGTGCCCGAGTATATCGAAATGGTCGTGCGCTGGTGCAAGGCGCACACGCGCATGCCCGTCATCGTCAAGCTGACGCCCAACGTCGCCGATATCCGCCCTCCCGCGCGCGCGGCCAAGAAGGGCGGCGCCGACGCCGTGTCGCTGATCAATACGGTCAATTCGATCATGGGCGTCGATCTCGACGCGATGGCGCCCGCCAATCCGATCGACGGCAAGGGCACGCATGGCGGCATGTGCGGCCCGGCGGTCAAGCCGATCGCGCTGTCGATGGTTTCGGAAATCGCGCGCGATCCTGAAACCGCTGATCTGCCGATCTCGGCGATCGGCGGCGTGACGACTTGGCGCGACGCCGCCGAGTTCATCGCGCTCGGCGCCGGCAACGTGCAGGTCTGCACCGCGGCGATGACCTACGGCTTCAAGATCATCGAAGAACTGACCTCCGGCCTGAAGAATTTCATGGCCGCCAAGGGCTATCGGCGGATCGACGATTTCCGTGGCCGCGCGATTCCCAACGTCACGGATTGGCAGTTCCTCAATCTCAATTACGTCGCCAAGGCCGAGATCGACCAGGATCTGTGCATCAGATGCGGGCGTTGCCACATCGCCTGCGAGGACACTTCGCATCAGGCGATTTTTCCGACCGTGAACGGCGAGCGCAAATTCGTCGTCAACGACGCGGAATGCGTGGGCTGCAATCTCTGCGTGCTGGTCTGCCCGGTGGAAAATTGCATCACGCTCGTCCACAAGACCGAAGGCGTCGATCCGCGCACCGGCCTGAGCTACGCGCAGCCGCCGCGCAATTGGACGGCGCATCCGAACAATCCGGCGGTGAAGGCGGTGTAGTAGGGCGCCGACCGCCGAGCGGGACCATTGCGCTCGGCGGCGAACGCGATAGGTTGACCGCTTCGTCGCCGGGGGGCGCATGGTCGATTCATCACGAATGCGTCACCGCTGGGCGGGGTTCCGCGCGCTGTCGAAAGTCGCGCTTTTGGCGGCCATTCTCCTGGCGTCCGCGCATTGGACGGCGGCCGTCGCTGACGATCCCAATCCCGTCGCGAAGGTCCCCAAGCGAGACCCCGCGATGAGCGCAGCGTTCGCGCGCGCGGCGGCGACGCTCGACGATTTCCTCGCCAAGTGGCGCGATCCGCCGCCCGGCGCCGCGCGTTTCGTCGTCAAGATCGGCTTGACGGATGCTCCCGGCCTTCCCGGTTACGCGGCCGTTCGTCCAGACGCGCCCGTCGCCGGCCCGGTCGAATGGTTCTGGGCGACGGACTTGCGCGTGAACGGCGCTGACTTTTCCGCCCGTCTCGGCAACGATCCCGAGCGATTGCGCAATGTGACCTTTGGCCAGACCGTCCACTTCACGCGTCAGGACATCGGCGACTGGATGTATCGGAGCTACGGCAAGATCGTCGGCAACGCCACGGCCTGCCCCGCGCTCGCGCACGCTTCGGCTGAAGAGCGGCGCCAGATGAAGGAACAGTATGGGCTCGACTGCGGGTCGATCTGACGGCGGTCCTTGTTCCGGCAAGAAGCCTAACCTCGTCGGCTACCCCAACTCGTCCGCGATCTCCGGATGTCGATCGAGAACTTTGAGCAATTGGCTCGTCGGTCCGCTCGGCTCGACGAGCCCACGCTCGTATTTGTCGAAGGCGTTCGCGCCGACCTTCAGCAACGCGCCGGCCTGGCGCTGCGAAAGTTTCAGTTTGGCGCGAACCCTCCGGATCGTCGCGGGGGAAGGCACGCCTTCAAGTTTTTCTTTGAGCGAGCGCAAAGCGTCATCGACGACGCTCATGTCCTTCCCGACATGCACGCCTTCGCCCGCCCTCTTGGGATAGTATCCGGGCAAATCGACGGTGACGCTCTCGCCCTTGTAAGTGACGACGAAAGGACGCACGCCGCGCGCAAGCGTCTCGCCGGTTTCCGGCGACGTCATCGTCTCGGGTAGCTTCTTCTTCACCTGCGTCGCCATGGTCACTTCTCCTTGAACGACATGACCGTGAACTCGGTTATGACGTCCGCCTGGAATTTCACGTAAAGCGTCAGTCCGCGCGCCGGCACATGATAGACGTCCTGCCAGACCCGATGATCGGCGAACGTCGTCATGGACTTGAAGAACATTCGCCGCTCGATGCCGACAATGATCTCGACGATGCCGCCTCGATCGAACCCTAGGGACGTCGCGTCGCGCAAAGCCGAAGTGGTTATGGCCAGGGAGTCGAACGATCCGATCGCAAGCTTGATGGCCTCGAGATCGTAGGTCGGCCGACGCTTCTCCATGGCGATTGCATACCACCATAAAGGGGGCGCTGCAAGAGCGCGCGACAGAACGCCGAAACGCGTTTTCCCGACTATTCCGCCGCGCACGCCGTGCCTACGGACTCTCGTAAGCGTCCCTTCGCCAACTCAATTCCGTGGGAATTTTCCCCCAAGATTCTCGCGATCCTCGAAAGTTGCAACCTAGAGGGGCTATCGAACGAACATGGATGAAGTCGGCCCCGTCGCGCAAGTTCAGCAGACGGGGTATTTGCTTGGCCTTACTTCCGACGGCAACAACGAGCGCTCTTGGAAAGACTGCCAACTGGGCTCGAAAATAGCGCTCTCCGCAGGCACTGGTCGCTGACCGGCTTACACTGCTGCCCTCCGAGGGCGCTGAACACAAAACCGAGTCAGTAAGCCAAACTTTGCGCAGTTGCGGTTCAAACGAAGTGTTTGGCCAGCACATGTCGAGTATATAACGCAAATTTCTATGGAATTGATCGTGCCCGATTTCGACGGCGTGTGTCGCGTACTTATACACGCGGTCCAACACGATGCGCCCCGAGCGATCCTTCTCATAGTCTTCCTCATAGTCCTCTTCTGCATGAGGGCCGCCCGGCTCTGCGAAGACCAAAATCAACTCAACTTCGGCCGGTTCGCCGCAGGCGCCAAGAAATCCACGCGGAACGTGCCCCTCTTTTGGCTGCCATTGCATTTCGCCGCGACAGGCGCGGTCGAACTCCGGGCACGGGCCGTAGGCAGGCGATAGGATCTTTCCCAATGACGCAGAGAGCTTCGCTTGGAACGTTGGAGAGAGTTTCGTTTGGACTTTCCCCCTGGGACAAACAATTGTCCTGGCGCAGTCCGTCCCGCTATTCCGCCGCCAGCCGCCGCTCCGGCGGAGCGCGCCAGAGTGCGATGAGCCGCCGCCGCTCTTCATCCGCCGCCGCCATCGCGCGCGCCTTGACGTGGCCGAAACCGCGGATGGTCTCCGGCAGCGCCGCCAGCGCAAGCGCGGTCTCGCGATTGTCCGGCGTCAGTCCCGCCGCCAACTCGCGGCACAATTCTTCGTATTCCCCGATCATCGCGCGCTCGGCGCGCCGTTCGGCCGAATAGCCGAAGATGTCGAAGCGGGTGCCGCGCAAGCCGCGCATCGCGGCCAGAACGCGGAACGCTTTCATCATCCACGGCCCGAAGCTCGTCTTCTTCGCTTCGCCGGTGACGCGATCCTTGCGCGCCAGCAGCGGCGGCGCGAGATGGAAGGTCAATTTGAGATCGCCGTCGAAGGCACCGCGAAGCTGCTGCTCGAACGCGCCGTCGGCATAGAGCCGCGCGACCTCGTATTCGTCCTTGAGCGCCATCAGCTTGAAGAGATTGCGCGCCGCCGTCTTCGCCAGCGCGTCGCCGCCCGGCGCGCGCTCGCGCTCGGCGCGCGCGAGCGCTTCGACATTGGCCCGATAGCGCTTGGCGTAACGGCGATTCTGATAGGCGGCGAGAAACTCGGCGCGCCGCGCCACGATCGCCTCGAGGCTTTGGTCCTCGGCTGCGCGCGGCGCGATCGGCTTGACGAACGGCGCGAGGCAGGACGGATCCGCAAAGGCCGCGCGTCCCCAATCGAAGGCGGCGAGGTTCATCGCGATCGCTTCGCCGTTGAGAGTGATCGCGCGGCGCAGAGCCGCAGCGCCGAGCGGCACGTAGCCGGCCTGGTAGGCGTAGCCGAGCAGGAACATGTTGGCGCCGATCGCGGCGCCGAACAGCGCAGCCGCCGCCGCGCTGGCGTCGACGAAGCGCGCCTTGCCCTCGCACCGTGACTGGATGGACTGTTTCACCCGTTCGGCCGGCAGCGAGAAATCCGGCCTATGCGTGAAGTCGCCGGGAAAGACCTCGGCGCTGTTGACGACGACGCCGGTCTCAGCCCCGCGCATCGCGGCGAGCGCTTGCCTTGCGCCGGAGACCACGAGATCGCCGCCCAGGATCAGATCGGCCTCGCCCGCCGCGACGCGGATCGCATGGATGTCCTCGGGGCGGCGCGCGAGCTTGACGTGGCTGAACACCGCGCCGCCCTTCTGCGCGAGCCCGGCCATGTCGATGGCGCCGCAGCCCTTGCCCTCGAGATGGGCGGCCATGGCGAGGATCGCGCCGAC
This sequence comes from uncultured Alphaproteobacteria bacterium, assembly GCA_963842835.1. Classification (GTDB taxonomy): domain Bacteria; phylum Pseudomonadota; class Alphaproteobacteria; order Rhizobiales; family Beijerinckiaceae; genus Roseiarcus. The sequence continues at coordinate 1,281,749 of CAWJIB010000009.1, forward strand.
CGTCACGACGCCCGTCCCGCCGACGCCGGTGACGATGATCGCGTAAGGGCGCTCGCCGATTTCGCGCCGGCTCGGCTCGGGGACTTGAGGCGCCGCGATCGCCTTGGCGAGCGCCGCCTTGGGCCGCGCGCCTTCGACCGTGACGAAAGACGGGCAAAAGCCGTCGGCGCAGGAATAGTCCTTGTTGCAGCTCGACTGGTCGATCTGGCGCTTGCGCCCGAATTCCGTTTCCAGCGGCTGCACCGAAACGCAGTTGGACTTGACGCCGCAATCGCCGCAGCCCTCGCAAACGCGGTGGTTGATGAAGACGCGCTTGTCGGGGTCGGGATATTGGCCGCGCTTGCGCCGGCGACGCTTTTCGGCGGCGCAGGTCTGATCATAAATCAGCACCGTCGCGCCCTCGACCGCGCCGAGCTCCTTTTCGACTTCGATGAGCTCGTCGCGCGGACGCAGGCTGACGCCCGGCGGCCATTGCGTTCCCGGCGGATACTTGCCGACGTCGTCGGCGACGACGACGACGCGTTTGGCGCCGTCGGCCGTGACCTGACGCGCGATCTGGGGAACGTTGAGCCCGCCTTCGTGGCGCTGGCCGCCGGTCATCGCGACGGCGTCGTTGAACAGAATCTTGTAGGTGATGTTGACCTTGGCGTCGATCGCCCAGCGCAGCGCCAGCGCGCCGGAATGATTGTAGGTGCCGTCGCCGAGATTCTGGAAGACATGGCGTCGCTTGGAGAAGTGCGATTCGCCGATCCAGTTGGCGCCCTCGCCACCCATCTGGGTGAAGCCCTCGGTGCTGCGGCCCATGAACTGCGCCATGAAATGGCAGCCGATGCCGGCATAGGCGCGCGCGCCTTCAGGCACCACCGTCGAACGATTGTGCGGGCAGCCCGAACAGAAATAGGGCGTGCGCGAGGCCGCCTCTTTGATCTCCGCGAGTTCGGCCCGGGTTTTGCGGACACGCGTCAGCGCCGCTTCGAGATCGCGGTCGGGGCTGAATTTCAGCAAGCGTTCGCCGATCGCGATCGCGATGTCGTTGGGATCGAGCGCTCCCTTGGCGGGAAACAGCCATTGCCCCGCTTCATCGCGCTTGCCCACGACCACGGGCTGATTCGCCGCTCCGTAAAGCTCCTCGCGAAGCTGCGCCTCGACGAGCGTGCGCTTTTCCTCGACGACGACGATCAGCGACAGGCCGGCCGCGAATTCGCGCAGGCCCGCCGGTTCGATCGGCCAGGCGCAGCCGAGCTTGTAGAGGCGCAGGCCGAGCGCGTCGCAACGCACCTCGTCGATGCCGAGCTGGTCGAGCGCCTGGCGCACATCGAGATAGGACTTGCCGATCGTCGCGACGCCGATTTTGGGATTCGCGCCGCCCGAGGCGACGATGCGGTTGAGCCGATTCGCGGCGAGCCAGGCGACGACGGCGGCGCGCTTTTCCTCGTGCAGGCGCGCTTCCTGCGTCAGGACGCCGTCGTTCCTGCGGATGTTGAGGCCGCCCGGCGGCATGGGAAAATCGGCCGGCTCGACCGGGGCGACGCGGTCGAGCGAAGCGTCGACGACGGCGGTCAATTCGACGGTGTCCTTGATGCACTTCAAGCCGACCCAGACGCCGGCGTAACGGCTGAGCGCCCAGCCGAGCGCGCCGTAATCGAGAATTTCCTGCACGCCGGCCGGCGACAGCACCGGCATCATCAGGTCGAGGAAAGCGAATTCCGATTGATGGGCGGTGGTGGAGGATTCGGCGGTCGGATCGTCACCCATCAACGCGAGCACGCCGCCGTGGCGCGAGGTTCCCGCGAGGTTGGCGTGGCGGAAGACGTCGCCGCTGCGATCGACGCCCGGGCCCTTGCCGTACCACAGCCCGAACACGCCGTCGAAGCGCCCTTCCCCGCGCAATTCGGCCTGCTGCGCGCCCCAGATCGCGGTCGCCGCGAGTTCCTCGTTGAGCCCGGGCTCGAAATGGATGTCGTTGGCGGCGAACAGGTCCGCCAATTGGGCGAATTGCTGATCGAGCCCGCCGACCGGCGAGCCGCGATAGCCCGACACGAAGCCGCCGGTGTCGAGTCCCGCGCGCCGGTCACGCTCCTTTTGCGCGAGAAGCAAGCGCGCGATGGCCTGCGCGCCGTTGAGCAGGACGGGCGACTTCGTCAGGTCGAAACGATCGGCCAGAGTGACTTGCGAAAGGGAATCGAGCGCGGCGCTCGGTCTATCGTCCATGGCCCGCCTCCCGATGATCGCAGACAAAGATCTCGACGCCCCGCGTCGCCTTGTCTCGGCCGGCGGGAACTTGATGGCTTCGCCGCCAAATTGCAAGCCGGGGCGCGAGCCTCGCGCCGACGCTGATGCAATTCCTCAAGCTCGCGGCCTGCGCGATCGGACGTTAGCCGCCCTGGACCTCGAAATCGACCGCGACATTGCCTCTCGTCGCGTGCGAATAGGGGCAGATGTTCTCGTGGGCCTCGCGAACGAATTGCTCGAGGTCGGCCTGCGGCAAGGTGGGATCGACGACGCGCATTTTCGCGGCGATGCCGAACCCGCCCGCCTCGCGCGGGCCGACGCCGACGGAGCAGGTCACGCTCGCTGCGCTGGCGTTCTTCTTATGGCTGCGCGCGACGAAATCGAGCGCGCCGCCAAAACAGGCGGCGTAGCCCGCCGCGAAGAGGTGCTCCGGCGTCGTCGTTCCCGGCTTGCCGGGGCCGCCCATTTCCTTGGCTACGGAGAGATCGACGCTGACGGACTTGTCCGTCGTTTCGGAATGGCCATTGCGGCCGCCGGTGCTGACGGCGGTCGCGGTGACGAGCGTTTTGACAGGCGAAAACATCGTCCGGTCTCCTTTCCAGCGCCCCCTTGCCACGCTCGATCGGCGCGCGCCGGGCCGTCGAGCCTATTATTTCACCACGACCGGGGTGCCGACGTGAACGCGACTGTAGAGGTCGATGACGTCGAGATCGCGCATGCGGATGCACCCCGAGGAAACGGCTTGGCCGATCTCGTCGGGCTCGTTGGTGCCGTGGATGCGGTAGAGCGTGTCGCGACTGCCCTGATAGAGATAGAGCGCGCGCGCGCCCAGCGGGTTGTCGTAGGCGCCGGCGAGCGGGCCGTGCGAGAGATAGACCTTGAATTCCGGCCAGCGCTGCATGATCGAGGCGGTCGGCATCCATTGCGGCCATTCAACCATATGGCCGACAGTTGCGCGGCCGGTCCAGCCGTAGGCTTCCGCGCCGGTCGCGACCTGGTATTGGATCGCCTGCTTGCCCGGCAGCACGAAATAGAGGTGCTTCGACCCCGTGTCGACGACGATCGTTCCCGGAGGCTCACCGGTCGGGTCGATGACGCGATTGCGCACGATCGGGATCGACCATTCCTCCGGCGGGGCGAGCGCCAACATCGCTTTGTCGCGAGCGGTCAGATGCGTGTCGACGCCCATCTGCGTGTCGATGGGAGAGCAACCGCTCAAAAACGCGGCGGCCAAGAACGCCGCGCCAATCGTGTAAATCTTGCCTATCATCCCGCGCCCACTGCCCCCAGTTCAGAACTCGGTTACCATAAAGCGGACTAGTTTACCGAATCTTTCCCATACGGCGAAGGTTTAGGCGAACGACGTCCGCCGCGCCACTGATTTGCCGACAGCCGGCCGCAACGGCCAGTCACTTCGTCGTTACGGGATGACCGTGACGCCAATAATACGCTCCTTGGCGGCATTGACGCGCTCGCTACGGCGCCTGATCGGATTGCACAGCTCAGGAGCGTTTGCGTCCCAGCAGCGGGTTGATCGCGCGCTTGGCGAGTTCCTTCAGCCGTTTTTCCGCATTGGCCGCGGCGAGCCCGAGCGCGAAGCCCCGCGCCGGGCCGGCGCGAAGCGCCAGCGCGAGATCGACCAGATCGAGCCGCGCGCGCCACAGCCGGTCGATCATCGGATGGCCCGAAATCGCGCAGGAATCGATCAGCGTCAGGCCCGGCTCGCGCTCAAGCCGGCGCGACAGGTCGAGCGTCAGTTGCAAACCCGGCGAATAATCGGCGAAACGCTCATCATAGGCGGTTTTCCAATAGAACGCGCGGGCGCCCGAGCGCAGCACAAGGCCGATGGCGATCGGTTCGTCGTCGAGCGCCAGGCTGTGGATGCGAAGCTGGCCGCGCGCCGCGAACCGCGCGAGCATTTCGCGCGTGAACGCCGCGCGGGCGGCGTCCGCGCCGAGCGCGGAGCCTTGCGCGCCTTTCCAGCCCCTTTCTTCGAGCGCCAGAAACGCCTCGACGCCGCCCGCCCCGTCGTCGGCCGTCGATTCCACGCGGCCGCGCTCCTCCAGGCGCCGGCGCTGGCGCGCCCATTCCTTGCGGCGCTTCTTGTCGAGGCCGGCTTCGAAGCGCGACGTCGGGCTGGCCGGCAGCACGGCGCGCCGGCGCGGATTGAGGGTCTCCAGGCGCAACAATTCGCGCGCGGCGAGGGCCTCGACCGCCCGAGCGATCGCTCCATTCGTCTCCAGGGATGGCAGCAAGAGTCCCTGGACGCCGCGCCGCTGGCGCGCGAGCCAGGCGAGGATCGCGCTCAGCGCTCGCCCAGCGGCGTCGCGATCGAGGGCGATCGCCGCCAGCGCGGCCTGTTCGCTTTGCCAGACCCGCGCCAAGCCGAGCGGCAGGCGCGGAAATTCGAGCGCGGCCATGCCGATCAACGTTTCCCGCGCCGCGTCGCTCCAGACCAGCAGCGTCGCGACGCGACCCGCCGGAGCGAGGCGCAAGAGCGCGGGTATGACGAAGGCGCTTTCGGCGAAGACGTTGGGTTCGGCGGCGCGGGCGGCGAGGTCCAGCCACGCCGCCTCGCAGCGCGCGAGGTCATGCGGGTCCGGCGTCTCGACAAGGACCGAGTCGCCGGCCTTCGGCTCCGTCACAATTTGATCGCTCCGGCTTCGACGCCCGCGACAAAGTCCGCGTCGACGCGGGAATAGACGCCTTGGCCGCGATCGTCAAAAAAGATCGGATCGTCGGCGCGCGCAGGATCGAAGCCTTGCGCGACCAGCTCGGTCTTTTTCGGCTTGAACGTGCCGGTGAGATCGAGCTTCGGGCGAAAACGCAGGAAGACCGGGCGCGCATAGGCGGGCAGGCGCTCGACGATCAGCGCGCGCAAGCCCGCCAGATCGAACGTCGCGACATTGTCGACGACGAGCGCCGCCATGCCCGCGCGTCCGTCGTGGCCGGGAACGGCGACGCCGTAGACGATCGCTTCCAGCACGCCGGGAAAAATCGCGATCGTCTCGGCGACTTCGGTCGTCGACACGTTCTCGCCCTTCCAGCGAAAAGTGTCGCCGATGCGATCGACGAAATAGTAATAGCCGCGCGCGTCGCGCCTGAGCAGGTCGCCGGTGCGGAACCACGAATCGCCAGGCCGGAAGACGTCGCGCAGGATTTTCGCTCTCGTGGCGGCTGGATCGGCGTAGCCGTCGAAGCGGGCGGCGGGCTTGTTGGGATCCTCGAGGATTTCGCCGAGCAATTCGCCTGGTTCGTCGACGCCGCATTCGATGCAACGGCCCTGCGCGTCGCGCTTCTCGACGCCTTCGTCGACGTCGAAGGCGACTGTCTTGACCGGGAAGCGCTTGGCGGCCCATCCCGGCAAGCGTCCGACCGCGCCGGGATGCGAATCGAAATTGAACATCACGACGTTGCCTTCGGTCGCGGCGTAGAATTCGAGCACGTCGCGAATGCCGAAACGACTCTGAAAGGCCGAAAAAATATCCGGCCGCAGCCCGTTGCCGACGCATAGTCGGATTCGATGCGCGCGATCCCCAGGGCTCGGCGGCGTGTTGAGAAGATAGCGGCACAATTCGCCGACGTAGATGAACAACGTGCAGCCGTGCTGAATCGCATCGCTCCAGAACTCGCTCGCGGAGAAGCGCTCGCGGATATAGCACGACCCGCCGACCGAAAGAGCGACGCCGATGGCGATGACGCCGCCGTTGGAATGGTACATCGGCAGGCAATTATAGATGCGGTCCTCGCGTTGAGCGTTCGCCGCGGCGGAAAAAGCGAGCATGATGCGCAACGCGCGCGAATGGGTGATGCGCGCCGCCTTGGGCAGCCCGGTCGTGCCCGAGGTGAAGATGAAAAGCGCGCCGTCGGCGATCGTCAGCGCGGGACGCTCGTGCGCGGCGAGGGGCGCCGCGCTGAACGACTCCACCTCTTCGTCGACGCGCGGCTCGCCGCCCGCCGTCTCGCCATGGACGAACACGTCGAGGTCGCAGTCCAGGCGCTCGCGCGCGCCGGCGAATTGCGGCGCCAGCGTGGCGTCGACGATGGCCGCCCTGGCGCCGACGATGGCGACGCAGTGAGCGAGCGAGGAACCGGTCAGATTGGTGTTGATCAGCGCCGTCGCCACGCCGACGCGGGCAAAGCCCATCCATATCGCGACATATTCCGGCCGATTGGGCATCATCAGGCAAATCGCGTCGCCCTTGCCGAGCCCATGGGCGAGCGCCCAGCGGGCGTAGCGGTTCGCTCGGGCGTCGAGCGCGCGATAAGTGAAGGATTCGCTCTGGCCGAGCAGGGCCGGCCTGTCGGCGTAGTTCGCGGCCCAACGTTCGAGATGATCGCCGACCGTCAAGGTCGGCGACTGCGCGACCGCCTTCGTTCGCGACACAGCGCGCAAGATGCCTTTCGCATAGGCGATTTCGCTCTTCAATCGAGCCAGCATGCCGACGCCGCCTCTCCGAAGCGAATGCGATTGCGATGGTTCATCTATGAACGAGTTTGCCAAAATGGCAAGCCGCGCTTCGAATCGGTTGCCTCTGCCGCATAGCGGCCTAGCCTAACAGCCCGCCGGGCCGCGGGGCTAGCGGGTTTTCTAAGAGCGCTTCCAGGTCTGGCGCGTCGATTTGCGGATCGCCGGACAAGGCGCGCCACAGCCGGTCGACCGCCGCGCGCTCGACGCCGTCGACGATGACGACGATGCGGGTCCCGCGTTCGCCGCGCGGCCAGGCCGGCAGACGGCGCGGCGCGTGAAAAATATGTTGCGCGCCGTGAATGAGCAGCGGCTGGTCGGGATGTTCGGCGATCGCCGCCAATCCCTTCACCCGCAACAGCCGCGGGCCGAGCATCATGCGCAACGCTTCGAGGAAGCGCGCCAGCGCGGGCGCGCCAATCAGAGCCGATTGCGCGAAGGCGTAGGCGCGGATCGAACTGGAATGGACGCTCGCGTCCGCGCCGCCCGCGCGGGGGGAAAAGTCGAGCGACTCCGACAGGAAGTCCTCGAGGCCGAATTCGCCGGCCGCGGCGTCGAGGATCGGCGCGACGGGATTGAGATCGACGATTGTCGCGCGCAGCCGCGCGAGCCGCGCGGCGCGGTACCGCGCTTCGAGAAGATCGCTCTTCGTCAGCGCGATGCGGTCGGCCAGGGCGACTTGCCGCCGCGCTTCGCCATGCGCCTCCAGCGTCGCCTGGCCGTTGACGGCGTCGACGAGCGTCGTGACCCCCGCAAGAATCGTCCGCCGCGCCAAGACCGGATCGGCCAGAAGCGCGTGCAGGATCGGCGCGGGGTCGGAGAGGCCGCTCGTCTCCAGGACGATACGGGAAAAGCAAGCGAGCGCGCCGGAGTTGCGGCGGCCGAGCAGGTCGCGCAGGCAGTCGATGAGATCGCCGCGCAACGAGCAGCACAGGCAGCCCGACGGCATGAGGACCACGTCGCCCTCGATCGCCTCGAACAAGAGATGGTCGAGCCCGACTTCTCCCCATTCGTTGACGATGACGAGCGCGTCGGCGAGTTCGCGCGCGCGCAGCAGGCGGTTGATCAGCGTGGTCTTGCCGGCGCCGAGAAAGCCCGTCACGACGTGCAGCGGAATCGCCTCGGCGTCGGTCACAGATCGGCCGGCGCCGTTTCGGCGAGATTGGAGGCCCTCGCGGCGGGCTGCATTGCGCTGCGTGTTTCTTGCGCGGTCATTTCGGCGCCGAAGCTAAAACGCGGCGCGGTCGCAGCGCAAGTCCGGCTCGCGTTCTCCGCGCTTGCTTGACGCTCCGATAGCCGCCTGCTAATCATGCGGGGCCTCTTGCGAGCTAAAAAGATGATATATTTCAATGTATTAGACGAATTCACGGCAAGCCGCGCGGCGCGGGCGAGCGGTGCGCGATGACCATTCGCCTCCATAAGGGCGACCTTCCCGACGGTCTCGATCTCGGCCCCGCCGTCGCCATCGACACCGAGACGCTCGGCCTCGAAGTCGGCCGCGACCGGCTCTGCGTCGTGCAGCTTTCGCGCGGCGACGGAAGCGCCGACATCGTCCAGATCGCGCTGGGACAGACGCGCGCGCCCAATCTTGAAAGGCTGCTTGCCGACGCGAACGTCCTCAAGCTCTTTCATTTCGGGCGCTTCGACATGGCGACTTTGTGCCATGCCTTCGGCGTGATGCCGGCGCCGGTCTATTGCACCAAGATCGCCTCCAAGATCGCGCGCACCTACACCGATCGGCACGGCCTGAAGGACCTGACGCGCGAACTCATCGGGATCGAGATATCCAAGCAGCAACAGTCCTCCGACTGGGGCGCGGAGGCGCTGAGCGAGGCGCAGCTCGCCTACGCCGCTTCGGACGTGCTCTATCTGCATGCGCTACGCGACAAGCTCGACGCGATGCTCACGCGCGAGGGCCGCGACGGGCTCGCGCGCGCCGCCTTCGGTTACCTGCCCGAACGCGTCCGGCTCGACCTTGCCGGCTTCGCGGAGATGGACATTTTCGCGCACGCCTCGCCCTAGCGGTCAAAATCTGACGCTTGGTTCCCGCGCCAACTGACCGGACTCGACCCTAAGCGGACTGTCGATCGCGGTAAAAATCTTCCCGGCGCATGCCCCAAAGCGAGGACGATGGACGACTGGCCCGAGCATATCGGCCGCTGGCCCAACCGCCCGCCGCGCCAACGGAAATAGAAACCCCGGTGCAAGGCCCGGGGCCATATTGGATTAGAAGTTCGGTCTGTCAAAAGCTCAGGCGCAGGCCGATCGTCGGATCGATGTTGTCGCTGTGGATATAGCCGCTGGCGATGCCGCCGCTCGCCTGGGAGTACATCAAGCCGGCATAGACGTCGAGGCGTTTGAGCGGGCGGTAATCAATCAAGGCCGACAAGGCGTACAGATTGCCGGCGCAGTGGGAATTGAGCGCGCCTTGCGGGCTCCCGCCCGGGACCGGCGCCTTGGTGTTCGGCCCACAGACCGTGGGCGCCGAACCCGGAGGCGCATAGTCGTTTTGGTGGGCGAAATAGTAGGCTCCCGTTATATCGATATCGCTACGAACGGCATATTTCGCGCCGACCCAGGCGACCTGCAGGATCTTTTTATCGATGTAGTTGGTCACGCTGACCGCGCTAGGCAGGACGGTGTAGCCGCCCAGTGATCCGAAGCCATTGGGGTATGTGTCGCTCGGAGGCGAAAACCGCGCATATTCGTATCCGCCAAAAAATTTGAACGGTCCATAGGCGTATTTTCCGGCCAATACCACCCCGCCGATATCCGCGAGCGTCGCCTTCAAGTCATCCTGGCTAACACCGGCGAGAAGCGGATCGGCGCTATAGGCGGAGAGAGAGACCGCGTCTTTCGCGTAGCTATAGATCGCGTCGAAGGAGAATCCGGCGTAGTCGCCGCCGACATCGACCTGATAGGCGCCGTCCGAACCGTTGCCTTGCGCGTAGCCGCCGAACTGCCAGACGGCGCCGGCGCGGAAATTGCCGATATTGACCTGATACTTGGCCGAAGTGTTATACCGCGTAGTCTCTGTGTCGCCGATGCCGGATACGTAAGTCGCCGAGTTGCCGATCAAAGAGAACGCGTAAGAGCCGCCCATCGGATCATAGTTGGTGACGGCGTCGGCAGTCAGCGAGTTCTCACGCCCGGCGGTCAACGTGCCGTACGCGCTATTGCTCAGCCCGATATAACCCTGCGTATTGTCCCATTGACCGGCGCGGCTCGAATCGCCGTTCGCGCTTTGATTGCCGATGGTCTTGTTGTTGTTCTGGACCAGCAACTCCGGGCCGTTGGCGAGCTGCAACGAGTAAGGATCAAAATCCGTATTCGCGTTGAACACCAGCAACCACCCCGGCGCCAATTCTTCGTTGCCCTTGACGCCCACGTTCGAACGGCTGAGGCCGCCGGGGACCAACTGATATTTCGGACCCTGGCTGAACTTGGCGATCAGCTCTTGCACGCCTTGCGGATAAGCGCCGTTGAGGTTCGCGCCATGTGAGCTGTAGCCCGCGCCCACGTCGACCGTGCCGTAAAGGGTGACGCCTTTCCAGGTCAGCGGGCAGTCCTGCGCGCTTGTGCGGACGTAATCATAAAAGCTGTCGAAGCACGAGGTCGTCGGCGCAGGCGCGGGCGGCGTCTTCGTTGTCGGCAGGTCGGCCGCCTGGGCAATGGCGACGAGCGCGAAGCCGGCTCCGCCCGCCATGAGAACCCCTTTAAAATATTTCATATCTTGCCCCACTTCTTCCGCGTCGCCGCGTCTTTCGCGCTGGCGACCATTTTTGAATTCCCAGCCGTAAACCGCGCCTCGTCCAGTCCGTCGGTGTTTCCCGCCAACGCCGCATGCGGGCGGTGCCGTGAAAGCCCTGGAAAAGTCCGCATCGTGATATCCGTTAGGATATTCCGCCTGGGTTTTTCGGCCGCGGCCGCCGCTCCATGGGTCTCACAAACCGTCGGGCCACTTGATTATAGCGGCCGATTTTTCATAATCAAGTATTTATATAGACATACTATAATTATGCCGCTGCGGCACGATATGTCTCACGGGAGGGAAGAGTGCGGTCGTCGCGATTGCCCAGCAATCCCGTGAGTTCCCGATGCGATAGTCGAGCGACGGGGAGGCCCGCGCGCATGCGCGAAGCACGAGTCCGGCGCCCGGCTCGAAGCGACGCACAAAGTTCGGCGTGACATTCACCTGGCGCGTCCTGGTCTGCGCCTGCTGGCCGCTGTGTTTGGTGAGAGTGTCCGACCTTTGGCACGAACCGCGGCGCGCATCGCAATGTCGGCAATCCCGGTGCGCCGTGAAAGGCGGCGCTTTCCGGTGGGTGCGAGGCCCACCCGGCAACCGCTCCAGCCGGAAGCAACCGGGGCAGGCATGGAGGCGACGAAATGTCTGAAGCCCTCGGATAGCTGTCACGAATGGGTGACAGCGCGAGTGTGCGGGCCGCAACGCGAGTGAACGCCGAGCAATCCTCGAAAAGGTCGATGTGCAGGCCGACCCGATAGGGGTTTCGGCGAAGGCTGATACGGCTGGGCGAGAAGGGCGAAGACTACGCCCAGCCGCTGCACCGGGGTAGTGGCGGCAGCACGTACACAAGGAAAGCGCACGCAACACGGGAAGCCCCAAAGCGTGGTCAGGGATGACCAACCAGACGCCCGCGAGGGACAGGCTGGGCGCTCTGGGGTGGCGGAGAGGTTCGTAGTACCGCTGAAGCCGGGAAACGCCGGTGGAGGGAAGGGACCTCAGTTCAAGACAGACGCAAGACGTAGTGAGGGACCTGGAGATTGGGCAACCTATCAACTCCGAACAGCGTTCAGAAACTGCAAACGGCGTTGCACGCGAAAGCGAAGGCAGAGCCCGGCTATCGGTTCTACGCCCTCTACGACAAGATCAGCCGCGAAGACATTCTGGCGCATGCCTATGCCCAGTGCCGCTCCAACAAGGGGGCGCCGGCCGTGGATGGTCAGCACTTCGAGGACATCGAGACGTATGGGGTGCAGCGATGGCTTGGCGAACTGGCGCTTGCGCTCAGGCAGGAGACTTACCAACCGGACCCTATCAGACGAGTGTTCATACCGAAGGCCAACGGCAAACTCAGGCCGCTGGGCATCTCAACCTTGCGGGATCGAGTTTGCATGACAGCAGCGATGCTGGTGCTGGAACCGATCTTCGAAGCCGATCTTCCATCAGAATTGTACGCCTACCGTCCCGGGAGAAACGCTCAACAGGCGGTGGTCGAGGTGGAAGAGCTGCTGTTTCGCGGCCACCCGGAAGTCGTAGACGCGGACCTCGCGGACTACTTCGGGAGCATTCCGCATGCCGAGCTTTTGAAGTCGGTATCGCGCCGGATCGTGGATCGGCGCGTGCTGCATCTGATCAAGATGTCGCTGGACTGCCCCGTGGTGCGGGAAATCCGCACGCCACGTTCGATGAGAGGGGTGTGGAAACGGAGCTACGGACGAGCCACTAAGGCGCCGCCAGACGAAAGGGGCGGAAACAGACATGCTCGGCCTAACGTCACCGCGCCACATCCCGACTCTACCCAACGCAGACAGATGCGAGCCGGGCGCCAAGTGTTAGACTTTCACCCCTGAGGCGTCGGCGGCACCGGGCGCGGGCGGCCATTTTCGTCGATGGCGACGAAGGTGAAATAGGCGTCGGTGACCTTCTCGCGCACATGGGTGCGAAAGCGTCGCGCCCAAGCCTCGATGTGGATTTTCATCGAGGTGCGCCCGACCCGATCGACCGAAGTATAGACGCAGAGCACGTCGCCGACCTTGACCGGGCGGATGAAGGTCATCGCCTCGACGGCGATCGTCACCACGCGCCCTTGGGCGCGTTCGACCGCGGCGATGCCGCCCGCCTGATCCATCTGGCTGAGCACCCAGCCGCCGAAGATGTCGCCGTTGGCGTTGGTGTCGGCGGGCATGGCGATCAGGCGAACGGTGAGTTCGCCGTGCGGTTGTTCGAGGGAGGCGTCTGTGGCTGACATGGGGGGCGCCGGCTTCTTCTCGAGGAGGCGCCGACGAATGTGAAGGGGATAGGGGCTGGACGCAAGCGGCTAGCGTCGCGTCGGTCCCTGCGCCAGCCGGCCGCCGACGACGCGCGCGACGCCCGCGAGATCGGGAAGGATCGCGAGATCGGCGAGCCCGGCCTCGACCGCGAGGTCCTTCACCGCTTCGGCCTGGCCGGCGCCGACTTCGAGGAAGAACCAACCGTGAGCGGGCGCGAGGAGCCCAGCGATTTGCGGGAGAATCGCGCGGTAGGCCTCTAACCCGTCGGCGCCGCCGTCGAGCGCCAGGCGCGGATCGTGGTCGCGCACCTCGCGCGCAAGGCCGGCGATCTCGCCGCTGCGGATATAGGGCGGATTGGAGACGATGAGATCGAACGGCCCGTCTAGCCCTGCGCCCCAGTCGCCCGCGCGGATTTCGGCGCGGCTGGCGAGGCCGAGCGCCTCGACGTTGGCGCGCGCGATCCTCGCCGCGCCTTCGCTGAGGTCGACGCCGAGCCCACGCGCGGCGGGAAATTCGCGTAAAATGGCGCATAGCAGCGCGCCCGAACCGACGCCGAGATCGAGCACGCGCAGCGCCTCGCCGCGCCGCTCGGCGAATTTCGCCAGCGCGGCCTCGACGATCGTTTCCGTTTCGGGGCGCGGGTCGAGCACGTCGGGCGAGATCGCCAGCGTCAGGCTCCAGAATTCGCGCCGACCGCGGATGCGCGATAGAGATTCGCCCGCGGCGCGGCGCGCCGCGAAGGCCTCGACCCGAGACGCGGCGGCGCCGAGCGGCGCCTCGGGCGCGCCGATGAGGTCGACCGATCTGAGGCCGCTGGCGGCGCACAGCAGCAGCCCCGCTTCGCGCGCGGGTTCATCGACGACGTCGCGCATCGCGCGCGTCAGGACCGCCAGCGCCTCGGCCCGCGTCGTTTGCGCGTGAAGCGCGCCGCGCCCCGTCAGGCGAGCTGACCGTGGCAATGCTTGAACTTCTTGCCCGAGCCGCAGGGACACGGCTCGTTGCGGCCGATCTTGCCCCAGGTCTTGGGGTCGGCGGGATCGCGCTCGGCGATTGCGCCCAACGCCGGCGCCGCCGTCGCAGCGACGGCGAGGGCGGAAAAGGGGCCGCCGTCCACCGGTTCGGCGATTTCGCCGAACGGCGACTCGTTCTCGCCGGTGCGCGGATCGAGGTGCTGGAACTGCATCGGCGGGGGAGGCGGTTCGGGCGCCTGGAAGCGCACTTCGATGCGCATCATCTGCGCGATCACCGCCTCGTGCCATTGCGCGATCAGGTTGCGAAAGAGGTCGAACGCCTCGGACTTGTATTCGTTGAGCGGATCGCGCTGGGCCATGCCGCGCCAACCGATGACCTGGCGCAAGTGGTCGAGCGTGACGAGATGCTCGCGCCAGAGATGGTCGAGGGATTGCAGAATGACCTGCTTTTCCACATAGCGCATCGCCTCGGGCGTGTTGCGGGCGACGCGCTCGGCATAGGCCTGCTCGGCGGCCTTGTGCAGGCGCTCGGCCATTTCCTCGTCGGCGATGCCCTCTTCCTTCGCCCAGGCGTCGACGGGCAAATCGAGATTGAGCTTGCTCGCGACCTCCTGCTTCAGGCCTGCCACGTCCCAGGCCTCGGGATAGGCGTCGGCGGGAATGTGCTTGGCGACGAGATCGTCGATGACGCCCGCGCGCATTTCGGCGATCGTCGGCTCGAGCAAATCCGTCGCCATCATCTTGCGCCGGTCCTCGAAGATGACCTTGCGCTGGTCGTTCATCACGTTGTCGAACTTGAGAATGTTCTTGCGAATGTCGAAGTTGCGCGCTTCGACCTTCTGCTGCGCCTTCTCCAACGCCTTGTTGATCCAGGGATGGACGATCGCCTCGTCTTCCTTGAGCCCGAGGCGCTTGAGCATCGCGTCCATGCGCTCGGAGCCGAAAATGCGCATGAGGTCGTCTTGCAGCGACAGGAAGAACTTGGAGCGGCCGGGATCGCCCTGGCGCCCCGAGCGGCCGCGCAGCTGATTGTCGATGCGCCGGCTCTCGTGACGCTCGGTGCCGACGATATAGAGCCCGCCGGCCTCGATCGCCTTCTGCTTGAAGGCGGCGACCTCGGCGCGGATGGCGGCTTCCCTGGCGTCGCGCTCCTCTTGCGAGGCCGTCGGGTCGAGCTCCTGCTTGACGCGCATCTCGACGTTGCCGCCGAGCTGAATGTCGGTGCCGCGGCCGGCCATGTTGGTGGCGATGGTGATGGCGCCGGGGACGCCGGCTTCCGCGACGATGAACGCCTCCATCTCGTGGTGGCGCGCGTTGAGAATGGCGAAATTCTTCGACGGCTTGCCGGCGCGCGCGGCGGCGTAGAGCGCGGTCATCGCGTTCGGCTGCGTGAAGTCGATCTTCTTGTAGCCGCGGCGCTCGAGGACGTCGCCCAATTGCTCCGACTTCTCGATCGAGGTCGTGCCGACCAGCATCGGCTGCATCTTGGCGTTCGCTTCCTCGATCTCGCGCACCACCGCGCGCAGCTTCTCTTCGCCGCTGCGATAGACCTCGTCGTCCTCGTCGGTGCGGCTGACCGGTCGATGCGTCGGGATCTCGACGACGATCAGTTTATAAATCTCGGCGAATTCGTCGGCCTCGGTCGCCGCTGTGCCGGTCATGCCCGCCAGCTTCTTGTAGAGGCGGAAATAGTTCTGGAACGTGATCGAGGCGAGCGTGACGTTCTCCGGCTGAACCGTGACGCCTTCCTTGGCCTCGAGCGCCTGATGCAGGCCTTCCGAATAGCGCCGGCCCGGCATCATGCGGCCGGTGAATTCGTCGACGATGACGACCTCGTCGTTGCGCACGATATAGTCCTTGTCGCGCTGGAACAGCTTGTGCGCGCGCAGGGCCTGGTTGACGTGGTGCACGAGGGTCGCGTTGGCCGCTTCGTAAAGCGATCCGTCCTTCATCAGCCCGCCCGCGCGCAGCAGCGCTTCGACGTGCTCGTTGCCGGTCTCCGTCAAACTGACGGCGCGCTGCTTCTCGTCGATGTCGAAATCCTCGCGCTTCAATTGCGGGATGAAGCTGTTGACGCCGACGTAGAGGCCCGAGCGATCTTCGGAGGGGCCGGAGATGATCAGGGGGGTGCGCGCCTCGTCGACGAGAATCGAATCGACTTCGTCGACGATGGCGAAGTTGTGCCCGCGCTGGACCATCTGCGCCATGTCGTACTTCATGTTGTCGCGCAGATAGTCGAAACCGAATTCGTTGTTCGTGCCGTAGGTTATGTCGGCGGCGTAGGCCTGCCGGCGCTCCTCGTCGTCGAGGCCGTGCACGATCACGCCGACGCTCATGCCGAGGAACTTGTAGATTTGGCCCATCCATTCGGAGTCGCGGCGGGCGAGATAGTCGTTGACGGTGACGACGTGCACGCCCTGGCCGGCCAGAGCGTTGAGATAGGTGGCGAGCGTCGCGACCAGCGTCTTGCCTTCGCCGGTTCGCATTTCGGCGATGGCGCCCTCGTGCAGCACCATCCCGCCGATGAGCTGGACGTCGAAGTGGCGCTGCTTGAGCGTGCGCTTGGCCGCCTCGCGCACCGCCGCGAACGCCGGCGCCGCGAGATCCTCGAGGCTCGCCCCGGCGGCGAGCGCGGCGCGGAATTCCTCCGTCTTGCCCCGCAATTGTTCGTCGCTCAGCGCGGCGAATTCCGGCTCCAGGGCGTTGACGGCGGCGACTTTCGGCCGATAGCCCTTCAGACGCCGATCATTCGCGGAGCCGAACACCATTTTTAAATAAGAGCCGAGCATTTCCGACCTTTCCGACCCCGCAACGACTTCGTCGATCCCGTTGACCGCAGCGCCCAAGCGGCGTCTTGCGAGGCCGCGCTGGCTGGACATTCCCAACGCATCCGCGCTCGGGCGCCGAAACTCCTTGCGGAAACCCGCCCAGCATATCAGGCGATGACGACGACAAAAGCGCGAAAAAATGACGGCGATTGCGTCCTTTTTCGCGCCACGGGACAGATCGCGGGCTGAGATAGGCGCCGCCGCCGGCCTTGTCAATGACGAGGCTCGCGCGCCGCGCTGCGCTTGAACCCGGGAACTGGCAATTGGACGCATTGAAATTCCGGAATTTCATGCGTAGACTTTTGTCTAGAGTTCGGTGGCCTGTTGGGCCTTTGGCGCCCAGGCTCGTTCCGCTTGGGGCGTCGCATGACTCAGTTCTTCGCGTTCTTCCTGACTAAATTGATCCGCTGCGGCCATCTCGAGGTCGAGACCTGCGACGGCGTCGTGCGGGTTTTCGGCGACCGGACCGGGCCGAGGCTCGCCATCAGGATCGCCGACCGCGCCGCCGAGCGCGAGTTGACGCTCGATCCCGAGCTGGCGCTCGGGGAGCTTTACATGGACGGCCGCCTCGAACTGACGCACGGCGACCTCTACGACCTTCTCGCGCTCGGCGCCAGCAACCTCTGCTCTTACGTCGGGCTGACTTGGGTCGCGCTGCTGAACGACGCGCGCATCGCGCTGCGCCGCTTCCACCAACGCAACGATCGCAGGCACGCCCGGCGCAACATCGCCCGGCACTATGATCTCGACCAACGGCTCTATCGCCTCTTCCTCGACGCGGATTGGCAATATTCCTGCGCCTATTTCGAACGCGAGGGTCAAACGCTGGAAGAGGCGCAACTCGCCAAGAAGCGACATCTGGCGGCCAAGCTCCTCGTCGACGAGGGGCATTCCGTCCTCGACATCGGCTGCGGCTTCGGCGGCATGGCGCTCTATCTCGCGCAAATCGCCGGCGCGCGCGCCACCGGCGTGACCCTGTCGCAAGAGCAGCTCGCGGTCGCCTCGCGGCGCGCGACGGAGTCCGGCCTCGCCGATCGCGCCGCCTTTCGCTTGCAGGACTACCGGGACGTCGAGGAGCAATTCGACCGCATCGTCTCCGTCGGCATGTTCGAACATGTCGGCGTCGCCGGCTTCGACGAATATTTCACCAAAGCCCGCCGCCTGCTGAAGGACGACGGGGTGATGGTGTTGCACGCGATCGGCCGCAGCGACGGGCCGGGCGCGACCAATCCGTGGATTCAAAAATACATCTTCCCCGGCGGCTATATCCCGAGCCTGTCCGAGGTGATGGCCGCGATCGAGCGATCCGGCCTCTATGTCACCGATACGGAAATTCTGCGACTGCATTACGCCGACACGCTGAAGGCCTGGCGCGAGCGCTTTCTTGCGCATCGCGATGAGGCCAAGGCTCTGTACGACGAGCGCTTCTGCCGGATGTGGGAATTCTATCTCGCGGGTTCGGAAGTCTCGTTCCGAGTTTACGGCCACATGGTGTTCCAGATTCAGCTCGCCAAACGGCAGGACGTCGTGCCGCGCACCCGCGACTATGTCGGCGAGCGGGAGGCGCAATTGCGCAAACGCGAGGGCTTGCAATCCGCGCTTTGGCGCGCGGCGAGCTGACAAGCGGGGCCGGCGGCCCCCCAGCGCGCGGGCAGAGGGCCGGGGCGAGGGGCAGAGCCGTTGACCGCGACGGCGAGCATCCTCGCCCAGGCCCCTCATCCTAACCTTGTCCCCGCGAACGGGGAGAAGGGAAAACATCCGGCGCTCTCAGAACAGCGAAAGCTGTCTCGGCTCGGCGGCGCCGTCGAGGACCGGCGCGCGGAAGAGATCGTTCCTGAGTTCGAGCGGCGTCTCGCGATAGCCCAGCCGCTTGGCCGCGATCTCGAACCGGCGTCCGATCATCCAGGCGTAGGGGCCGGAGCCCGCCATGCGGCGGCCCCATTGCGAATCGTAGTCCTTGCCGCCGTGCATCGATTGGGTGAGGGACAGCGTGTGCTTGAGCTTGTCCGGGAAGTTCACGGCGAGCCATTCGCGGAAAATGTCGCGCAGCTCGAGCGGCAGGCGCAGCGAGACATAGCCGGCCTCGCGCGCGCCCGCCTGATAGGCTCGGGCCAGGATCGTCTCGATTTCGGCGTCGTTGACCGCCGGAATGATCGGCGCCGCCATCACGCCGACGGGAACCCCCGCCGCGGCCAGCCGCTCGATCGCCTCGAGACGGCGGGCGGGCGTCGGGGCGCGCGGCTCCATGCGGCGCGCCACGCTGCGATCGAGCGTGGTTACGGAGACAAAGACCTTGACGAGGCCTTCGGCGGCCATGGGCGCCAGCAAATCGAGGTCGCGCAGGACGAGATTTGACTTGGTGACGATCCCCACGGGATGGCGCGCGCGGGCGAGGACTTCGAGAACGGAGCGGGTGACGCGGTACTGCCGCTCGATCGGCTGATAGGCGTCCGTGTTGGCGCCCAGCGCGATGACGCGCGGGCGATATTTGGGCGCCGCCAGTTCGCGCTGCAGCAGCGCCGCGGCGCCGTCCTTGACGAACAGCTTGCTCTCGAAATCGAGACCGGCGGAAAGGCCGAGATAGGCGTGGCTCGGCCGCGCGAAGCAATAGAAGCAGCCATGCTCGCAGCCGCGGTAGGGATTGATCGAGCGATCGAACGCGATATCGGGAGATTCGTTGCGCGTGATGATCGTGCGCGGCCGCTCCAGGGTGATCTCCGTCTCGAGACGCGCCGGCGCCTCGTCCAGCTCCCAGCCGTCGTCGAAATCCTCGCGGCGGACGATCTCGAACCGTCCCGAGGCGTTCGACGCCGCGCCGCGTCCGCGCCGGCGCTCCGAGGCTACGAGCCGGTCGGCGAAGGCGGCGCCGAGCTGGCGCGCGACGGTCACACGTTGGGAATCGTCGACGAGTTTCGATTGCGGGGCGGGCATGGTCGTTGTCCGGAACAAATCATGAACAAATATCTAATCCGGCCGCGCGCCGCCGTCAAGCGCCAAGCGATGGGCGGCGGCGCATCGGCGAGAGCGACTTGACCGCCGTCAATGCGACGCTTCGCACATTCGGCGTGAATGGCGAGGCGCAACAATTCTCGGCGTGCGTCGACTGAGAGCGGCTGTGGAAGCGCGGCGAGGTCGTCGTAACGACGCTCCGGCGCATTGGCGGCGCCGGCAAGCCCGGGCCTGCGGTGGCGGCGAATGCCGCCGAACGTCGTAAAATTGGAGGTTGCTTTGCTTGCCGCGCGGCTGACGACGCGAGCGCGCTTCCGTCCGATGCAGGAGAGCGATCCATGGAGAAGACTCCAAGCCAATCCCCGGTGTGGCTGATCACCGGCTGCTCGAGCGGCTTCGGCCGCGAGTTCGCCCGCGCGGCGCTCAGGCACGGCTTTCGCGTCGCAGTGACCGCGCGCGATCCCCAGCAGGTCGCCGATATCGTCGCTGGGCACGACGGCGAGGCGAAAGCGCTCGCCCTCGACGTGACCGACCCAAATCAGATCAGGAGCGCCGTCGCCGAGGCCGAACGGGCGTTCGGCCGCATCGACGTGCTCGTCAACAACGCCGGCTACGGCTACATGGCCGCCGTGGAGGAAGGCGAGGACAAGGGAATCCGCGCCCAGTTCGAGACCAATTTCTTCGGCCTCGTCGCAATGATCCGGGCGGTCCTGCCGGGCATGAGGGCGCGCCGCCACGGCGCCATCGTCAACATCGCCTCGGTCGGCGGCCTTCGGGGGTCGGCCGGCGGGGGCTATTACGCCGCCACCAAATTCGCGGTCGAAGGCCTCTCGGAAGCGCTCGCCCAGGAGGTCGAGCCGCTCGGCATCCGCGTGCTGCTGGTCGAACCGGGTCCGTTCCGCACGGACTGGGGCGGCCGCTCCCTGAAGCAATCGCCCAACGTCATTCCTGATTACGCGGAAACCGCCGGCAAGCGGCGCCGCGAGATCCAGGGATACAGCGGCACGCAACCGGGCGATCCCGCGCGCGCCGCCGAAGCCATAATTAAGGCGCTGCAGTCGCCTACGCCGCCGCACCATCTCGTGCTCGGCCGCCAGGGCCTCGAGATCGCGCGCAACCAGCTCAACGCGATGCTGCAGGAATTCGACTTTTGGAACGAAACGAGCCTGAGCGCGGACTATCCCGCCGCGGGCGCGACGTAGGGCGGGCGCCGCCGAGCGCAGCCGCCGTCGTTGTCCCGTCGCCACGTCCGGCTAAACTCGGGGCTTAAGGCGAGGGAGACGCGAACATGGCGATGGCGCGGCGCAAGTTGGGGCGAAGCGGGCCGCAGGTCGGCGAGATCGGGCTCGGCTGCATGGGCATGTCGGATTTCTACGGGCCGGCGGAGCGCGCCGAGAGCCTGGCGACGATCGCGGCGGCGCTCGAAGCGGGCGCGAACCTGATCGACACCGGCGACTTCTACGCCTCCGGCCATAACGAGTTGCTGATCGCCGAGGCGCTAAAAGGCCGGCGGCGCGAGGATTTCGTCCTCAGCGTCAAGTTCGGCGCGCTGCGCGATCCCGGCGGCGGCTGGGGCGGCTACGACGCCCGGCCCAAAGCGGTCAAGAATTTCCTCGCCTATTCGCTCAAGCGCCTCGGCGTGGAGTACGTCGACATCTACCGGCCCGCGCGGCTCGATCCCGACGTGCCGATCGAGGACACGGTCGGGGCGATCGGTGAGCTGATCGACGCCGGCTACGTGCGCCATGTCGGCCTTTCCGAGGTCGGCGCGAAGACCATCCGCCGCGCCGCCGCCGTCCGCCCGATCGCCGATCTGCAAATCGAATATTCGCTGATCGCGCGGATGATCGAGGACGAAATCCTGCCGACCTGCCGCGAACTCGGCATCGGCGTCACCGCCTACGCCGTGCTCGGGCGCGGGCTCATTTCCGGCCATTGGTCGAAGGCGCGCGAAGAAACGCCCGACACGCGCCGGGCCGCCTCGCGCTTCGCGGGCGAGAATCTCGATCACAATCTCGCGCTGGTCGAAGCCTTGCGCGCAATCGCGCGGGCGCGCGGAGCGAGCGTCGCGGCGATCGCCGTCGCCTGGGTTCTGGCGCAGGGCGCGGACATTCTGCCTCTCGTGGGCGCGCGCCGGCGCGCCCAATGGGCCGAGTCGTCGGCCGCCGCCGCGCTCAATCTTTCCGCGGCGGACCTCGGCGCGATCGAAGCCGCGATTCCCAAGGGCGCCGAGAAGGGCGAGCGCTATCCCGCGTTGGCGATGGCGCATCTCGACAGCGAAAGGCGCGTGTAGCGCCGTCGCGCCGACGCGCCGCGTTCAGGCGGCCTTGTCCGCGTGCCGATTGATTTTGCCGACGAGCTCGGCGAGGCCGGCGCGGGGCATCGCCGGGCTGAACAAAAAGCCCTGGGCCTGCGTGCAGCCCTGCAGCCTGAGAAAATCGAGCTGCTGCTGCGTTTCGACGCCTTCGGCGGTCGTGGCGATCCCTAAGCTCTTGGCGAGGCCGGAAATCGCCGAGATGATCGCCGTGCAATCCACGCGATCGGAGAGATCCTTCACGAAGGACCGGTCGATCTTGATCTTGTCGAAGGGGAAGCCTCTGAGATAGCTCAGGCTCGAATATCCCGTGCCGAAGTCGTCCAAGGCGATGCGAATGCCGAAGTCGCGAAGCTTGTGCAGCGTCGCGAGCGTCGTTTCGGTCTCGGCGAGGAGCACGGTTTCGGTGATCTCGAGTTCGAGCCGCTCGGGGGCCAGGCCCGAGTGAGCGAGCGCGCCGATCACGGTGTTGACGAGATTGAGCGCGCGAAACTGGATCGCCGACAAATTGACCGCGACCGTGATCCCGTCCCGCCACGTCGCGGCTTCGGCGCAGGCGGTCCTGAGCACCCATTCGCCGATCGGAATGATCAGGCCCGTCGCTTCGGCGATCGGAATGAAGTCGCTGGGCGGGATCATGCCCTTCGTGGGATGACGCCAGCGCAGAAGCGCCTCGAAGCCGCTGACTCGGTTGCCGGAAATATCGACGAGCGGCTGATAGTGCAGTTCGAGTTGACCCCCGGTAAGGGCGTTCCTGAGATCGGCCTCCAGAGCGCGCCGCTCCTGGGCTTTCCGATCCATGTCCCTCTGGAAAAAGTGATGCCGGCTCCGGCCTTCGGATTTGGCCTGATAAAGCGCCATGTCGGCGTTCTTGAGAAGTTCGTCCGCCGACTGGCCGTCGTCGGGAAACAAGGCGATGCCGATGCTCGCGCCGATCGCGATATCCAGCCCATCGATATTGTAGGTCCGCGAAAGCAGCTCGATCAGCTCGGACACAATGTCGCCGACCTGCGAGGGCGAGGCGACCTGATTGAGGATGACCGCGAATTCGTCGCCGCCGAGTCGCGCCGCCAGATCGCCGTCGCTCAAGGCGCCCGCCAGCCGGAGCGCGACCATCCGCAGCAAGCGATCGCCGGTCGGATGGCCGAAGGTGTCGTTGACTTCCTTGAACAGATCCAGGTCGACGCAGCAAACGGCAAGCATCTCTTTCTTGCGCCGGCACAGATCGATCGAGGCGCCGAGATGGTCGCGGAAATAGGCGCGATTGCGCAGTCCGGTGAGCGCGTCGTGATGAGCGAGATAAGCGACCTCGGCCTCGGCCCGTTTGCGCTCAGTAATATCGACGATCGCCACCAGTTGACCATCGTGGCCGTGGTAGGCGACCTTCCGGGCGAAAGTGAGGACCTCGATTTCGCCGCCGTCGGCGCGAATGTGCCGGCAGCTTCGATCGGATTGATCGGCGTCGCAGGGCGCGCATTGCGGGCTGCCTCGCAGGTCCGCGCAGCAGATTTCGTCCGCCGTCATTTCGAGGAAACGATCGCGAGAATAGCCGTAATGCGCGGTCGCCGCGTCGTTGACCGCCAGGAAGCGCCTGCTCCGGGCGTCGACGATCCACATCGGCATGGGATTGGCGTCGAAAAGCAGCCGGTAGGATTCTTCGCGCAGCTTCAGCGCGGTGACATCCGCCAACGAGGCGCAAATGAGGTCGCCCATCAGAGTGAGGCTGACGCCGACATGGATCGTTTCGCCGTGCGATTGCGTCGTGAGCTCGAATCGTTCCTGGCCGCCGCCTTCTTCCAGCAAACGGTAGAGATGCCGGATTACGCGATCCGAGGCGAACGCGTGCTCTCCTTCGCCGAGGCGGCGCCATCGCAGGCGCTCGGCGCTCTGGCCGAGCAGGCTGGTGGCGCGGGCGTTGAGATCGATGATCTGAAAATCGATCGGGCGCCTGTCCTCGTCCCGGATCACGGCGAGCGCGACCACGCCGTCGTCGCTGGAGTGAAAGATCGAGTCGACCAAGCTGTATCGCTGGCCGCGTTCTCCGACATAGACCGCGACGAAGGGCGGCCCCCATCGGTTCGCCAGGGGAAGCGCGAGAATGTCGTAGCACTGCACGTAGCCATGCCGAGCGAAATAGGCCTCGGTGAGATGCGGAGCGCCGTTCTTGACCGCGCATCGGGCCGCGTTCGACAGCGCCCAGGCGAAATCCGGCTCCAGTTGGGAAAGCCGCACGTTCCTGTCGGCCCCTTCGATCCAACGCCTGACGTCGCGGCCGGCGCGGTGAATGTTCCAGTCCGCCGAATCGCTGGCGAGAAGGACGATATTGTCGTCGATGCGGCCTAGACTGCCCAGCAACAGCTCTTCGTAGGGCGGCAGCGGCTCGCCTATCGGACGCGCGACACGCCATCGCCGGCGAAGTTCGGCGATGTCCTTCGGTTCGAAGAGAGGGGCGGACTTGGAAAGCTCGTTGGGCGCCTTGGCGTGCATCGGGTTCTCGCCGCTCCGGGATTGGCGCCCGGAATGAACACGCCCGAGGTAAACGTTTGCTGAATTCTCGACCGAGAAATACGCGATGACCAATCCGTGAAAATATAGCATTAAACGATCGTTGCTTATGCGGTCCGCGCGCGGCGCCCGCGGCGGAATCCTCGTTGCGGACTTTACGGAACGATGACCCAGTCGCAGCGATTTCGTCGCGCGAGAAACGCGAATTTCGGCGGCGCGGAAATTCGCGCCTTCGCGCGCGAGACAGACGGTCGCCGCCGGAGAGGCTCGTCCGCCAGTCGCGCGGCGGCTCTCAAGGCTCCAGTTCGCTGTCCCAGTAGAGATAGTCCATCCAGGAGCTATGGAGGTAGTTGGGCGGGAACAGACGGCCGTTCTGATGGAGGTCGTGAACCGTCGGCTGATAGGGCTCGCACGCTGGCCACATCCTCGCGACCGAGGGCAGGAGGTCGGCCTTCCTCAGGTTGCAGACGGAACAGGCCGCGACCACGTTCTCCCAGCTGGTGACGCCGCCTTTCGAGCGCGGAATCACGTGGTCGAAGGTCAGATCATCGCGATCGCCGCAATATTGGCAGGTGAAGCGGTCGCGCAGGAACACGTTGAAACGCGTGAAGGCGGGAAAGCGCGAGGGCTTGATGTAGCTCTTGAGCGAGACGACCGAGGGCAGGCGCATCTCGAACGACGGGCTGCGCACCAACGTATCGTATTGCGAGACGATGTTCACGCGGTCGAGAAACACCGCCTTGATCGCGTCCTGCCAGCACCAGATCGAAAGAGGGTAGTAGCTCAGGGGACGGAAGTCCGCGTTGAGCACCAGGGCCGGGCAAGTCTCCGGCGACTCCGCCTGAACATGAACCGTCAAGAAGACGCTCCGTTCCCCCGCACACTGAGTCGCCGGACCGATTCCGACGACGCCTATATCTACAGCGAGCATGACGCCCTTGTGAAGGGCGCTCTCGCCGCACCCCCCTTTTCAGCTCGCGGCCGCCTCGATCGCCGCCATATGCGCGTCGGAAAGGCCGAAATGGTGGCCGATTTCATGGACCAGCACGTGGGTGACGACGGCGCCCAGCGTGTCCTCGCCCTCGCACCAGAAATCGAGCAGCGGACGCCGATAGAGCCAGATCATATTGGGCAGCGCGCCGGTTTCCTCGACCGCGGGCCGATTGGGCAGGCCGCGGCCGCGAAAGAGCCCGAGCAGATCGAATTCGGTCTCCGCGCCCATTTCATCGAGCGTCTCGTCGTCGGGGAAATCGACGACCTGGATCACGAGGCCCTCGCAGAGCCGGCGAAACGAGGCGGGCAATTGCGCGAAGGCCGCCTGCGCCAGGGCGTCGATGTCGGCCGCGCTCGGGGCGCGCGCCGCGCGGAGCGCGGAATGGGCGGGCGAATCGGTCATGGCGAATTCGTCTTTCCCGCGCGGACGGCGCCCGACGCCCCATGGCGAAGGCGGACCGTAAGCGTGAGAGCGACACAAGCTTTTGGAGCGGCCCATGTCAAACGCCGTTCTCCTCAAGGTCGACGAAATCGGCTTCGGCCTCGACGCCTCGACGGCGCGCCGGCAGTTTTGGCTTTCTCTCAGCGCCGGACTGACGGTCCTGGCGGTCGCGGCGATGATCGATCTGCAACCGACGCGCGCCGCCGCCGGCGCCCCGAGCGCGCGTCACGGTCAAGTCAGCGCGCCCGAATTCGTCGCTTCGCCGGCCGGCGTCGCCGCGCTTCGCCGGTCCGCGGCGGCCGGCCCGTTCGCAAGCGCGAACGCGTGGTGAACCCTGGACGGGCGGCGCCCGACGCCGGCCGCCCGCATTGGCGCGAAGCAAGCGCGCGATCTCCCGAGCCGACGCCGCGGCGCGCCACGAGCGACGTTCCCGATCGTGGCGAAACAGGACCGCTTCGTCGATTTTGCGAAGGCCGAAACAGGGCGAATGTCGGCTCGACCACGATCCGAGACGCATCCCGGCGACGCCGCCGTGGGCGAGTGATTCGACCCTCGCCGACGCAACCGACGATCCTCTTGAATAAATTGCAATTTCGGCTGCGCCACTCTGCCCAAATTTCGGCTTCGATTCGACAAATTTGCTGTTTCTTGTTGGCCGTGGTTTAACTCCCCCGCTCTTGGGGGATTATTACAAGCCAGATTAGGACATAAGAAAGAATTAAACGAAGCGTACCCAGTCGAATTCGATATATTCACGTACAGGGACTGAGGGTTTTTCCATGTCGAGTACGCAGGAAAGCCAAGCCGAATTCTCGAGTACCTCACTTCCCAATGAGGAAAAGCCAAGCGAGGAAACGCCGACCAAGCCGAACGGGGCGATCGCCCTTCCCAAGGCCTCAGCGTTGATTGTGCAAAGTCAGGGCCGCGCCGCCGATGCGGTCGAGAGCGCGCCTGACGAAGGGAGCGAGCTTCCCACGGCCTCCGAGTTATACGAGCGGGGATTGGCCATCGTCGGCGAGGCGGCCGCGTTCGCCAGCGCCCATCCGCACAACGACGTCGCTTCGCCGCCGCTCGCTTATGCGGCGTCGGCCCAGCCGCCGGCGGAGAATTCCAGGCCGCGACGCAGGGGACATCGCCTGGCTGCCGGTTTGGCGGTCGCGGTCGCGCTGGCCCTGACGATCGCGGCGAACACGCCGATCGGCGACGCGCCCGATCGCCAATTCGCGCTGTCGGCGATCCCCGAGGCGCAGGCCTCGCCAGCCGAACGCCAGACAGCGAGCGGCGATGACACGCAACCGGCGCCGGAGAATTGGTCCGACCGCGCGGCTCAACTGCAATTTACGACCCCAGCGCTCGCCTTGACCGGAGACCCACCGCCGGATTCGGCGAACGTCGCCGACGCGCCGGCGGTCATGGCGGTCAACGCCGCGTCGCCGTCGCCCGCGCCCTCCGCGGCCGTAGACAGCGCCGTTCGCGGCGTCAGCGACAAGGAAATCCGCTTTGGAATGGCGGCGCCGTTCAGCGGCGCGGCAAGGGAACTCGGCCGTCAAATGAAGATCGGCGTCGAGACCGCGTTCAACCAGATCAACGAGGCCGGAGGCGTGAGCGGGCGGCAATTGCGACTGGTGGCGGCTGACGACGGCTATGAGCCCACGCGCACGGTCGAAGCCATGCAACAGCTCTACGATAAAGACCAGGTCTTCGGCTTCGTCGGCAACGTCGGCACGCCGACCGCCGCGGTCGCCTTGCCGTTCGCGCTCGATCACCGATTGCTGTTCTTCGGGGCGTTCACCGGCGCCAGCATTCTTCGACGCGATCCGCCCGACCGTTACGTCTTCAATTATCGAGCGAGCTACGCCGAAGAAACCGACGCCGTGGTGCGTTATCTCGTCAAGGTGAGGCGGATCCAGCCGAGCCAAATCCTCGTCTTCGCGCAGCAAGACACGTACGGCGATTCGGGCTACGCAGGCGTCGCCAAGGCGGTGCGCTCGCTGCCCGGCGAGAATGCCGACGTCGTGCGCGTCGGCTACAAGCGCAACACCGTCGACGTGCAGGAGGCGGTCGCGCAATTGCGCGCGTACAAGGGGCAAATCAAGGCGGTGGTCATGGTCGCCACGTACCGCGCGGCGGCGAAATTCATCGAAAAGACGCGGGACCTTTACCCCGCGCTGATCTACACCAACGTCTCTTTCGTCGGCAGCACGGCGCTGGCCGACGAGTTGATGCTCCTGGGCCCTCGATACGCCAGCGGCGTCGTCGTGACCCAGGTCGTCCCCGCGGTGAACAGCTACGCGTCGATCATATTGAAGTATAAGGCGGCGCTTGATAAGTATTTCCCCGGCGAGTCCGCTGATTATGTCTCGCTCGAGGGCTACATCGACGGGATCATACTCGCCGAAGCCGTCAGGCGCGTCGGCCCGCAAATCGACCCGGAAAAACTCGTCGACGAACTCGAACGGATGCGCGACTTCGACATGGGGTTGGGAACGCTGGTGACGTTCAGCCCGAACGATCATCAGGGCTCCCACAAGGTGTGGGGCACCCAGCTCGACGAGGCCGGCCATTACCAGGCCATCGATCTGCATTAAGCGAGGCGACGCGATCCGCAGATCGCGAGGGGATCGCCGGCGGGGTTCGCGACGCCGGCGCCGTTCGGAACGGCGATCGGCAGGCCTCCGAGCGGGCGTCGCGGCCGCCTGAACGCCGCGCGCTCTAGAGCGGTTTCCTAGCTGGGTGAATCGGCCTGGGATTCCCAAGTTTGGATTAATCTGATTCAAGCTATGCGCCGGCGAAGGAGGCCGGGAGGCATGGCTCTTTCGGACGATCTTCGGGAACGTTTGGTTGCGGCAGTGAACGCCGGGCAGTCGCGACGAGCGGCGGGCGAACAATTCGGCGTGAGCGCGGCGAGCGCGGTTCGCTGGATGCAGCGCGTGCGCGAGACGGGGAGTTTTGCGGCTAAGCCGTCTGGCGGCGACAATCGCTCGGACCGCATTGAAAACCAGGCCGACTTCATCCTGGCGGCGGTGGCGGCCAAACCCGACATCACGCTCGCCGAGTTGCGGGCGAAGCTAATCGACGAGCGCGCAGAAGCCTTCGGCACGACGACGATCTGGCGCTTCTTCCAACGCCGCAAGATCACGCTCAAAAAAAGTCCGCGCATGCCGCCGAGCAAGAGCGGCCGGATATCCTGAAACGGCGCGAGGACTGGTTCGACGACCAACTCGACCTCGATCCCGAGACGCTCGTCTTCATCGACGAAACATGGGCCTCGACCAATATGGCGCGTCGATATGGGCGCGCGCCCAGGGGTCAGCGGTTGCGCGCCGCGATCCCGCACGGTCACTGGAAAACGACGACTTTCGTGGCGGGGCTACGCGTGACGGGCATGACAGCTCCGCTCGTCTTCGACGGGCCGATCAACGCCCAGGTCTTCGAGGCCTACGTGGAGCAATTCCTCGCGCCCACATTGAGACCCGGCGACGTCGTCATCATGGACAATCTGTCGAGCCACAAGGGGCCGAAAGTGCGCGCAATGATCGAGGCGGCCGGGGCAAGCCTGCGCTATCTGCCGCCCTACAGTCCCGACTTCAACCCGATCGAAAAGGCTTTCGCCAAGCTCAAGGCCCTCTTGCGAAAGGCCGCCGAGCGAACCGTTGAAGGCTTATGGTCAGCCATCGGCCGATGCGTCGACCTCTTCAGCCCCGGCGAATGCCAAAACTATTTCGTCGCCGCTGGATACGATGCAGTCTGATCGGAAACCGCTCTAGCTCTCGAACGCCCGCGCGCGGACCTCTTCGAGCCGTTCGAGAAAGTCGTGCGTGCGCGTGGCGGCGTCGGCGCGGACTTTCGCCGCCGCCTGCGGAAATTCCGAGAGGACCCGGCGAAACACGTCGCCGGGAATGCGCAGCGCCACCGTATCTTCCGCCGCGCGCGCGCTGGCCCGGCGCGAGACGCTCGTCATCAGCGCCGTCTCGCCGATCAAGGCACCCGATTCGACGCGGCGCTCGGCCCCGCGGGCGACCATATCGATCGCGCCCGACAGCACGAAATAAGCCGCGTCGGCCGGCTCGCCTTCCGCAAAGAGCGTTTCGCCGGCCTTGAGAGTCTTCTTAGCGCAGGAAAAAGCGATGAGCTGCAACGCTTCGCGCGGCAACAGATCGAACGGGCGCGTGCGCGCCATTCTCCGCACGTCGGCTTCAAGGCTCATGGGGCCGCGCTCCGATCGCCGCGCTCATGACAGCAACTTGTACCCGCCGGCGTCGGTGACGAGAAGGCGCGCGTCGGCCGGGTCGTCCTCGATCTTCTGGCGCAGACGGTAGATGTGCGTTTCCAGCGTGTGCGTCGTGACGTTGGCGTTATAGCCCCATACGTCGCGCAGCAGCGTTTCGCGCGGCACCGGCTGACGCTCGGCGCGATGGAGAAAGCGCAGGATCGCCGCCTCCTTTTCCGTCAGACGCAGTTTGCCGCCTTTGGCGTCGACGAGGTTCTTGGTCGCGGGGCGAAAGACGTAGGGGCCGATCTGGAACTCGGCGTCCTCGCTCGCCTCGTGCTGGCGCAACTGCACGCGGATGCGCGCCAGCAGCACCGCGAAACGGAACGGCTTGGCGACATAGTCGTTGGCCCCTGATTCGAGGCCGATCACCGTGTCGGCGTCCGAATCGCGCGCCGTCAGCATGATGATCGGACGCTTGAACCCGCCCGCCCGCAAGAGCCGCACGGCTTCGCGCCCGTCCATGTCGGGCAGGCCCACGTCCATGATGATGAGATCGGGCGCGGCGCTCTCGACCGCAAGGCGGGCGGCGGCGACGTCGGCCGCCTCGGACACCCTGAATTCGGCGTGCAGCGCCAACTGCTCGGTCAGCGCCTGGCGCAAATCGGCGTCGTCGTCGACGATGAGGATTTGGCGCGTCTGGGTCATGGGATCGCGTCTCTGCTAAGTCTCGAATTGCTCAATATAGTCTGTTTGCGCGAGCGAGGCGACCAGTGCGCCGCGCGTCGCGGTTCCGTTCATGTTTCGGTCAGCATCGATCCGCTTAATCGCGTCCGCTGGGGAGCGCAACTGACGGTGCGGGCGATGTGAGCCGGCAATTCGGCATGGTTCCTCGCATTCAGTCGTTTTGGCCTCGGCGCTCGGCCCGGCTCGCGGATGCTCTCGGGCGATCCGCGCGAAGCCTTGTTGAGCGAACTCGCCACGCCGGGCGGCGCGCGCCTCGAGGGCGCCGCCCTCTCCAGTACGCCGCAGATCCTGCAAGCGGTCTATGCCGACGAATTGCGGCGCAAAATGGAGCGCGGGCGCGCGGCTGATGGACCTTTACGACCACGCCGACCCCGCGCTCGCCGGGGCTTTGCGGGCGGGCCTCGACGGCGTCTCGCCGCCTTCGAGACCGAACTCGGGCCACGCTGGAAAGACACGGTCCTCGTCGCGATCGCGAAATTCGGCCGCACCGCGCGCATCAACGGCACGGTCGGCGCCGACCACGGAATCGCGACGGTCGCCTTCCTCGCCGGCGGCGTCCTGGCGGGAGGCAGGGTCGTTGCGGATTGGCCGGGCCTGAAGACCGCCGATCTCTACGAAGAGCGCGATCTGAAAGCCACGACGGACCTGCGCGCCGTGCTCAAGGGGGAGCTCGCCGAGCATCCCGGCCTTTCCGCCGGCGCGCTCGCCCGCGTGTGTTTCCCGATACGCCCGGCGTCAAGCCGATGAGCGGGCTGATCGCCGCCTGAGCGGGGCTGCGGCGGCTATTGCGCCTGACGCATGATATAGGCTGCCAAATCCTCGGTTTCGGTCCGCGACAACTGCATGTCCGGCATTTTCGGATGCGGGTCGCGCAGGAGCAGCGCGATCTTGTCGGCGTCGAGGCCGGGAATGCGCGCGATTGTCGTGAAGGGCGGGACATTGTCCTGGCCATGCGTCTGATCCTTCGCGACGATGTGGCACGCCGCGCACCAGCGCCGCGCGAGCCTCTCGCCGTGACGGACGTCGGCGGCGCAGGCGCTCGCGGCGGCGCCGAAGGCGGCCAGAGCCGCCAGAAGCGCGCCCGCCGAACGGCGCCGAAGGGCGGATGCGCCGTGCAGCGGCGCGCGGGCTTTCGGGTTTGTCATCGGCGTTTCTTCCTGCTCCGATTCGGCGCCCGGGCGGGCGCGAACGGCGCCAGAATGAAGCCGGGCGCGCGCGCTGTCCAGAACGGGCGGCGCGCCGCGATTTCGCCGCGCCAAAAGAAAAGGGCGGCCTTGCGGCCGCCCTTTCCCGAACCGAGACGAGACCGCCTCAGGAGGAATAGTACATATCGAATTCGACCGGGTGCGGGGTCATCTCGAAACGGTGCACTTCGGCCATCTTCAGCTCGATGTAGCTGTCGATGAAGTCGTCGTTGAACACGTCGCCGGCCTTGAGGAAGGCGCGGTCCTTGTCCAGATTGGAGAGGGCTTCGCGCAACGAGCCGCAAACCGTCGGGATCTTCTTGAGCTCCTTGGGCGGCAGATCGTAGAGGTCCTTGTCCATCGCCGGGCCCGGATCGATCTTGTTCTGGATGCCGTCGAGGCCCGCCATCAGCATCGCCGAGAACGCGAGATAGGGGTTGGCCACCGGGTCGGGGAAGCGCACTTCGACGCGCTTGGCCTTCGGATTGGCCGTCCACGGAATACGGCACGACGCCGAACGGTTGCGCGCGGAATAGGCGAGCAGCACCGGCGCCTCGAAGCCCGGAACCAGACGCTTGTAGCTGTTGGTCGACGGGTTGGTGAAGCCGTTGAGCGCCTTGGCGTGCTTGATGATGCCGCCGATGTAGTAGAGGCATTCCTGGCTGAGGTCGGCGTATTTGTTGCCCGCCATCACCGGCTTGCCGTTCTTCCAAATCGACTGGTGGACGTGCATGCCCGAGCCGTTGTCGCCGTAGACCGGCTTGGGCATGAAGGTCGCCGTCTTGCCGTAGCTCTGCGCGACCATGTGGATGCAGTATTTATAAATCTGCATGTTGTCGGCCATCGTCGTCAGCGGGCCGAACTTGAGGCCGAGCTCATGTTGCGCCGAGGCGACTTCATGGTGGTGCTTCTCGACTGTCGCGCCCATCTGCGCCATCGCCGCGAGCATTTCGCCGCGCATGTCCTGCGCCGAATCCTGCGGCGGAACCGGGAAGTAGCCGGCCTTGGTGCGGATGCGGTGGCCGAGGTTGCCGCCCTCGTAGGGCGTGTCGGCGTTGATCGGCAGCTCGACCGAGTTGAGCATGAAGCTCGTGTTATAGGGATCGGCTTTGTAGCGGACGTCGTCGAACACGAAGAATTCGGCTTCCGGGCCGAAGTAGGCGGTGTCGCCGATGCCGGTCGACTTCAAGTAGGCTTCCGCCTTCTTGGCGATGCCGCGCGGATCGCGGTTGTAGGGCTGACCGCTGGCCGGATCGAGAATGTCGCAATTGATGACCATCGTCGAGGCCGCGAAGAACGGGTCCATGCAGGCCGACGTCGGATCCGGCATCAAGGTCATGTCGGATTCGTTGATCGCCCTCCAGCCGGCGATCGAGGAGCCGTCGAACATCAGGCCGTCGGCGAAAGCGTCCTCATCGATTATCGTCTGGTCGAAAGTGACGTGCTGCCACTTGCCGCGCGGATCGGTGAAACGCAGGTCGACATATTTTACATCGTTGTCCTTGATCGCCTTGAGGACGTCCTTGGCGGTCTTCATGGTGTGCCTTTCCTAGTCTCGTTCGGTTGTTCCCCGCCCGCCGCCGCGAAGCGGCGGGAAGCCCTTAAATGAGTCCGATCGGTCGAAAACAAGCCTAAATCGCGTCCGCTCCGGTTTCTCCGGTCCGGATGCGAATGGCCTCGTCGATATGCGATACAAATATCTTGCCATCGCCGATGCGCCCGGTCTGCGCCGCTTTGCGGATCGCCTCCACCGTGGCGGCGAGATTC
The DNA here is from genome assembly GCA_963842835.1 of uncultured Alphaproteobacteria bacterium. Taxonomy (GTDB): domain Bacteria; phylum Pseudomonadota; class Alphaproteobacteria; order Rhizobiales; family Beijerinckiaceae; genus Roseiarcus. The sequence goes on from CAWJIB010000009.1 coordinate 1,315,374, forward strand.
TCGTCGGTGACGACGACTTCGATTTTCACCTTGGGCAGAAAATCCACGACGTATTCGGCGCCGCGATAGAGTTCGGTATGGCCCTTCTGACGGCCGAATCCCTTCGCTTCGAGGACCGTAATGCCTTGAACGCCCGCTTCTTGCAAAGCCTCCTTGACCTCGTCGAGCTTGAAGGGCTTGATGATGGCTTCAATTTTTTTCATGGCCGCCGAGGTCTCCCCTTTCGCGCGCGAGGGCTTTGCCGACCCTTTCGCAGGCGATCATCGCCGCGACAAGTTCACAGATGAAGATTGGTCCATAGCACTGGTTCTCAGCCGACGCCATGGCCGGGCAAGGCCGGACGCCGAAAGCCGGCTTAGCGCCGCCTCGGCTGCTCGCGCGATAGGCATGGCGCCCAGAAAATAATCAAATTGCTTACACGGTCGGCCCCCATTCGCCCGAAGCAAAAATACGCCAGGAGTTGAGCCCCGCCTTGGCGACCACCGTGCGTCCGGATTTGGCGATCTTGACGAGATGGGCGAACACGAGCGCGTTGCGCCAGGCCAAGGGCTTTTGCGGCGAGCAGACCGCGCGGTATTCGTCGCCCTCGTCCGCTTCCATCAGGATCGTGCCGACCCGATCGGGGCGCAAGGTGAGGGGCAGGGCGCGATCGGTGAGCCAGTCGCACTCGAAATCGCGGCAGACCTGCGGTCGGCTGGCGTAGATCGCGCAGCCCGCGGCGCAATGCGCGCAGGCCGGCCCCGCGGGCTTTTTCAATTCGGAGATTTCCAGGGCCGAACAGCACAGCGTGCAGGGGCCGCAAGTCTTGCCAGGGGCGGGAGCCACGTCGTCCTCTCGTCCCGCGCGGCGCCGATTCGCCGTGGCGCGGATGTACGTCCCTCTATGATTCTTCGGCGGCGAGCAATGTTTTTGCTGGCCGAGCTCGGGACGGCGCGGGGTTCGCCGGCGCCGCTCCGCGCTTCAACAGAAAATAGAATGACGCCGCGATCGCCAGGGGCGCGACGGGAAGGCCCAAGCTTCCCGCGACGATGCGCGAAAACAACGGCAAGACATAGGCGAAGGCGAGCACGCTCTTTTCGCCGGGCGCGAAACCGCTGCGCAGGCCTTCGCGGGCGATCCAGGCCAGCGGGATCGCCAGCAGCGTCAAATCGTAATCGAGCAGGAAGGGGCTGGCGAGCAGGGCCGCCATGACCATCGCCGGCCCCTCGGCCTCGCAGCGGAAGCGGCGCCTGGCGAGCCAGACGAGCGCGGCGGCCGCGGCGAGGGCCGTCGCCGCCTGCAGGCAGTAGGCGAGCGTCAGGCCGCCATGCAGCAGCCGGACGGCCGCGAAGACGCTCTGCATTTTTTCGTAGCCGACGAGATTGCGCTCGAGCGTCGCCCGCGCCAACGGGGCGGAGGCCAGGAACGCCCGCCAGATCGCGTCGCCCCAGGCGATCCACGAGGCGGCGACCAGCGCGCTCGCCGCTGCTGCGGCGGCGGCGAGAACCGTCCAGCGCCGCGACGCGATTAGCGCGATTGGAATCATGACGGCGAGTTGCGGCTTAAAGACCATCGCGCCGAAGCACAGGCCGGCCAGCATGGGGCGCTTGTCGAGTAGCAGCGCCCCGCCGCCGATCAGCGCGGCGCTCAAGAAGCCGTTCTGGCCGTGTTCCGCGTTGACGAGAAAGGCGGGGAAAGCCAGGATCGCCATGGCGTCGATGCGCGCTCCGGCAAAGGTGCGCAGCACGCGCCAATAGGCGTAGCCCGTCGCGCCGAGCCAGGCCGCGAGCGACCCGAAATAGGGCAGCGCCGCGAGCGGCAGGCAGATCAGGAGATAGAGCGGGGGATAGAAGAAGGCGGTGTAGGCGACGTCGGGACCGAACAGCGCCTTTTGCGCGTCCCAATGGGCCGCGACGTCGTAGACGTCGGCGGCGCGACCGCTCAAGGCGAGCTGCGAAGCGGTCCAGAAGCTGACGAAGTCGGCGCCGATCGGCTTGCCCGCGCGATCAATTCCGCCATGCGCGAGCGCGATCCAGATCAGCGCGAGCGCGAAAGTGAAGAAGAAGAGAATGCGCGTATAGGCGACGGCCCGCTCGCGATTCAGCCAGTCGGCGTCGCGCAGGGCGGCCCAAGCCTTGAAAGCCAAAGCGTTCATCCGCGGCGCCCGAGATTTTCCGTGCCGAAACGACGATAAATCGAGGGCGCAGGCTAAGAACGGCGGGTTAATTTGCCGATAAGGCCAACCGCCCCGACCTCGCCCCTCGTCCGCCCGCTCTTGACAGCCCGGCGCAAGCCGTGTCTTTCCGCCCGCGACTTTTATTGGCGAAGGTAAGGGAATGACGACGGCCTTGGTGTTTCCCGGGCAGGGCTCGCAATCAGTCGGCATGGGCAAGGCGCTCGCCGACCAGTTTCCCGTGGCCGCCGAGGTCTTCGCGCGCGTCGACGCGGCGCTCGGCGAATCGCTGTCGCGCATCATCTTCGAGGGCCCGGAGGCGGAGCTGACGCTCACCGCCAACGCGCAGCCCGCCCTGATGGCGACGAGCCTGGCGGTCGTGCGCGTGCTCGAAAGCGAAGCCGGGCTCGACGTCGGGCGCGACGCGGCCTTCGTCGCCGGCCATTCGCTGGGCGAATATTCCGCGCTTTGCGCGGCCGGCGCGCTGACGCTGGAGGACGCGGCGCGGCTGCTGCGCGTTCGCGGCGCGGCGATGCAGAAGGCGGTGCCCGTCGGCGAAGGCGCGATGGCGGCGATCCTCGGGCTCGAATTTTCCGAAGTGTCGAAAATCGCCGCGCAGGCCGCGAGCGATCTCGATCGGACCGGCGCGATTTGCGAGGCGGCCAACGACAACGGCGGCGGCCAGGTCGTGATCTCCGGCACGAAGGCGGCGGTCGAGCGGGCGATGGAGCTCGCCAAGCTGAAGGGCGCCAAGCGCGCTCTGGCGCTGCCGGTGTCGGCGCCCTTCCATTGCTCTTTGATGCGGCCGGCGGCCGAGGCGATGGCCGAAGCGCTGAGGACGACGACGATCCTCGCGCCCAAGGCGCCGCTCGTCGCCAACGTCAGCGCAAGCGCGGTCACGGACCCCGCCGTCATTCGCGACAACCTCGTCGCGCAGGTGACGGGAACGGTGCGCTGGCGCGAAAGCGTGCTCACTATGAGCGCACACGGCGTGACGCGCTTCGTCGAACTCGGCGCTGGCAAGGTGCTCGCGGGGCTGATCAAGCGCATTGCCGACGGCGCGACGGTGTCGAGCGTGGGAACGCCGGCGGATGTGGCGGCGTTCAACGCGTCCGCCGCGAACTGAAGGCTTGGGAACAGGAAAGGCGAACGAGCGTGTTCGATCTCACGGGGAAGACGGCGCTGGTGACGGGCGCTTCGGGCGGCATCGGCGGCGCGATCGCGCGCGCCCTGCACGCGCAAGGCGCGACCGTCGCGCTCTCGGGCACGCGGCGCGAGGCCCTGGAGGCTTTGGCTGGCGAGTTGGGGGCTCGCGTACACGTGACGCCGTGCGACTTGTCGGATCAAAACGCAGTCGAGGCGCTCGTCCCCGCCGCCGAAGCGGCGATGGGCTCGCTCGACATTCTCGTCAACAACGCCGGCGTGACGCGCGACAATCTCTTCGCGCGCATGAAGGACGCCGAATGGGACACCGTCATCGCGGTCGACCTCACCGCGGCGTTTCGCCTCGCCCGCGCGAGCCTCAGGGGAATGATGCGCCGACGCTGGGGCCGCATCATCGGAATCACGTCGATCGTCGGCGTCACCGGCAACCCGGGACAAGGCAATTACGCGGCGGCCAAGGCGGGGATGATCGGCATGTCCAAAGCGCTGGCGGGGGAAGTCGCGAGCCGCGCCATCACCGTCAATTGCATCGCGCCGGGCTTCATCGCGAGCCCGATGACCGACGCTCTTAACGAGAAGCAGCGCGAAAGCATCCTGGCCTCGGTTCCGATGCGCCGGCTCGGAGCGGGGGCGGATATCGGCGCCGCGGCGGTCTATCTCGCGAGCGCCGAGGCGGCTTACGTCACTGGGCACACTCTGCACGTCAACGGCGGAATGGCAATGATTTGAAGCTATTGCCATGATCGAGCGACGCGTCGAACGCGTCTGCGCCGCCTCTCGCCTTGACTGGAGAGATATGCTATCGAGCCGTTTCGTCGCCGAAGCGCCGTTCATGTCGGAGGGGGTAATCCGCGTGGGATCGTATTCGAGGCGCGGTCCGCTGGAGTTCGGCGCCCGTCGTGGAGGACGCTTGGCGATGGCTCGATCAATCGGCGATCGATACTGGGGATCAATCACAGGCGGGCGTTCGCGCCCGGCCGCATAAGGGAAAAGGCAAATGAGCGATGTCGCGGAGCGGGTAAAGAAGATTGTCGTCGAGCACCTCGGCGTTGACGCTGAGAAGGTCGTCGACAATGCAAATTTCATCGACGATCTCGGCGCCGATTCGCTCGACACGGTTGAGCTCGTCATGGCCTTCGAGGAAGAGTTCGGGGTCGAAATTCCCGACGATCAGGCCGAGACCATCGTGACGGTCGGCGACGCCGTGAAATTTCTCGAAAAGGCGTCCGCGGGCAAGTGACGGCGCTCGCCGGGTCGCCATGTTCCGCGCGCTAGGGAAGGGCCGGCGAAAGTCCGGCCCTTGTCGCGTCGGGGATCGAGTCCTTTTGCGACATTCCATGGTCGATGGGAGCTAAGGAGCGGGAATGAAACGCGTCGTGGTGACGGGATTGGGCATGGTCACGCCCTTGGCCTGCGGGGTTGAGGCGACTTGGCGCCGGCTTCTCGCGGGCGAATCGGCGGCCGCGCGCGTCGAGAGTTTCGAAGTGTCGGACATCGCCTGCCAGATCGCGGCGCAGCTTCCGCGCGGTTCTTCGCCCGACGCTTACAATCCCGACGATTGGATGGAGCCCAAGGAGCAGCGGCGCGTCGACGATTTCATCGTCTACGCGATGGCTGCGGCGACCCAGGCCCTGCGCGACGCCGATTGGGCGCCCAAGAGCTACGAAGACGAGATCGAAAGCGGCGTGCTGATCGGCTCGGGCATCGGCGGTCTCCAAGGCATCTACGAAGCGTCCGTCGTCCTGCACGAAAAAGGCCCGCGGCGCATTTCGCCGTTCTTCATTCCCGGACGCTTGATCAATCTGGCGAGCGGTCACGTCTCGATCGTCCATAATCTCAAGGGTCCCAATCATTCCGTCGTCACCGCCTGCTCGACCGGCGCGCACGCCATCGGCGACGCGGCGCGGCTGATCGCTCTCGGGGACGCAAAGGTCATGGTCGCCGGCGGCGCGGAATCGGCGGTCAACCGTCTTGCGCTCGCCGGATTCTCGGCGTGCCGCGCGCTTTCGACGGCCTTCAACGATCGGCCGAAGCAAGCCTCGCGGCCCTATGATCGGGATCGCGACGGCTTCGTGATGGGCGAGGGCGCCGGCTGCGTGGTGCTCGAGGAGCTCGACCACGCCAGGGCCCGCGGCGCGCGCATCTACGCCGAAATCATCGGCTACGGACTGTCCGGCGACGCCTATCACATCACGTCGCCGTCTCCGGACGGCGACGGCGCCTATCGCGCGATGAGCGCGGCGCTCAAGCGCGCGGGGCTGTCGGCCTCCGACATCGATTACGTCAATGCGCACGGGACGTCGACGCCGGTGGGCGACGAAATCGAGTTGCGCGCCGTGGAGCGCCTTCTCGGCAACGCCGCGGCGACGACGACGATGTCGTCGACCAAGTCCTCGATCGGCCACCTGCTGGGCGCGGCCGGCGCGGTCGAGGCGATCTTCTGCATTCTGAGCTTGCGCGACCAGATCGCGCCGCCGACCCTCAATCTCGATAACCCTTCAGTCGAGACGGCGATCGATCTGGCGCCCCACGTCGCCAGGAAGCGAAAGATCCGTGTCGCGCTGTCGAACTCCTTCGGGTTCGGCGGGACGAACGCGTCGCTGATCTTGCGCGAGCCGCCTGGGGTCGGCGCCTGACGTCCGGTAACTTCATTTCGCCGCAAAAGTGGCTAGACTGGCGCGCGGCGCGACAGCGCGATGAGTCGAGTTACGGCGGGCCCGGATGAACGACACGTCGAATCAGGGCAACGATGCCAAGAATCAGGGCGACGACGCCAAGACGCGGCCGCGCGTCAGCCTTTTCGGCGGGCGCGCCCGCGCGCGCGCGGCCGCCGAGCCGTCGCCGCCCGCGCCGCCGCCGCCGCGCCGGACGCGGCGATCCGGGCTCTCCAGTCTGAGCGGTCTCCTGTCGTTTGCGTTGCTCGGCGCGCTGACGGGCTTCGCGCTGCTGGCTTGGGCGATGATCGAGGCGCGCAAGCCTGGCCCCTTGGCGGCCGACAAGATCGTCGTCATCACTCGCGAGGACGACGGCGGCCCGATCGGCGATCAGCTCGAACGCGAGGGCGTCATCGACAGCGCGATCTGGTTCTCCGCGATGACGCTTCTCGACGGCAGCCGAGGCGAACTCAAACGCGGGGAATACGCGTTCAAGGCGGGCGTCACCCTGCGTCAGGTCGAGGCCGAACTGATCGCGCACAAGGTCGTGCAGCACAAGCTCAGCGTCCCCGAAGGGTTGACGAGCGACCAAATCGTGCAACGCCTGCGGGACGACGACGTGCTCGTCGGAGACATCAAGGAGCCCCCGCGAGAGGGCTCGCTGCTTCCGGACACTTATTTCTTCGAGCGCGGCGACACGCGCCAGGCCATGGTGACGCGAATGGCCAAAGCGCAGGCCAAGACAGTCGACGAAATCTGGAAAAAGCGGGCTGGAGATCTGCCGATCAAGTCGCCGGGCGAACTGGTGACGCTGGCTTCGATCGTCGAGAAGGAGACGGGCAAGGTCGACGAGCGCCCGCGAGTCGCTGGCGTCTTCGTCAATCGGCTGCAGAAGCGTATGAAGCTGCAATCGGACCCGACGATCGTTTACGGGCTCGTATTCGGCAAGGGCACGCTCGGGCACTCCATCACCAAGGCCGAGCTCGATCAGGCGACGCCCTACAATACGTACAATATCGACGGCCTGCCGCCGGGACCGATCTGCAATCCCGGCAAAGCGGCGCTCGAGGCGGCCGCGAATCCGTCGCGCACGAAGGAGCTCTATTTCGTCGCTGACGGGACGGGCGGCCACGCCTTCGCCGAGACGCTCGACCAGCATCTCAAGAACGTCGCGCATTGGCGGCAAATCGAGCAGGACGCCAAGGACAAGCTCGCGCCCGACGCTGCGCCGGCCCCGGCCGCCGCGCCCGCCGCGAAGCACGGGGCGCTGGAGCCGCCCGATCCAAGAATTTTCGGCGCTCTGGCGCTCGCCGCCGCGTCGGGCTCGGCCGACAACGGCGGCGCGCTCGGCGCGAAATTGGCCAAGCTCGGCGAAAAGCTGCGCGTTCGGGAGTCGCTGCTGGGGGCCGACGGTTCGTTGTCGCCGACGAAAGTGACGGGGAAGACGCCCGAAGGCCTCGGCGCCGTGGTCACCGGCGTCAACGACGCTCCGGCGGGCCTCGCATTCGCCGAAGACAACGACGCCGGCGCGACGGCGGACTCGATCACGAAGGTTCCGCTCTCGCCGGCCGCGCTCGCGGATCAGAAGGCCCGCATCGCGCGTTACGCCGATCCCGCGAGCGCCGACGCGCGCGTCGCGGGCCTCGAAAATTCCGTCGGCTCGCCGGCGGCCTCGTCGCCGTCTCGCCCCCGCGTGTTCGACGCCTCGGAGGGGACGCCGCTCGATCCGCTCCGCAACAAGACCTTCGATCTCAATTACGCGAAGACGGTCCCGCCGCTCAATTAGCGCCGTCGCCGCCCCTGCGCCGCGTCTGCTAAGCCGGCTCCGACAATTTGCCGTTGGCGATCGCCAGCGCGATGGCGCAGGCGTTCGACACGTTGAGGCTCTTGATCGCGCCGGGCAGGTCGAGCCGGGCCATGACGTCGCAATGTTCGCGCGTCAGCCTCCTCAAGCCCTTGTCTTCGGCGCCGAGGACGAGCGCGAGGGGGCGGGCGAGCCGGGCCGCCGCGAGCGTCTGCGGCGCCTCCGAATCCAGTCCGACGCGCCAGTAACCGAGATCGCCGAGCTCGCCCAGCGCACGCGCCAGATTGGTGACGCTGCAGATCGGCACATGCTCTAGTCCGCCGGATGCCGACTTGGCCAGCGCGCCGGTGAACTCCGGCGAATGGCGCTCGGTCGTCACCAGCGCGTCGACGGCGTAGGCCGCGCAGGTGCGCAGGATCGCGCCGACATTGTGCGGATCGGTGACCTGATCGAGCACGACGACGAGGCCCTTGGCCGGCAATTCGGAAATGTCGATCGGCTCGAGCGGCCGCGCTTCGAGCAGAAGGCCCTGGTGAACGGCCTCGCGCGGCGCGCGCAGCGCGATTTCGTTCGGCTCAAGAATGCGCGTCTCGAGGCCGCGCGCGGCGATCTCGTCGGCGAGCTTCTCGGCGGCCGCGGCGGTCGCATAGAGGCGGATGAGCTTGCGTCGCGGCGCGCGCAGCGCCGCCGCGACGCTGTGAAAGCCGTAGATCTGCACGACGTCGGCGCTTCGCGGCTGGCGCGGCGATGGCGGGGCCGATCTGCCGGGGCTTTCTTGGCGCGACCGCGGGCGCTCGGACCGGCCGTTCGCCTTCTTCCCCAGCTTTGCCGCGGGGCGCGTTTCTTGCGGGCCGAGGCCGCCGCCGCGTCTATGGATCTTGCGAGTCACGATGGATCTCCCGGAAATTGAAGCGGCGAGGGGCCGCAATAGCCCAACGGGCGCTCGGGCGCAAAGGCGGCGGGCCCCCTGTTGACGGCCGGGGCTCGCCGCTCTATATACGCGCCATCCCGAACGCGTTCAGGGTCCCGGCGCCATTGCGAGCGCATGGGACTTTTTGCGTTTTGGGCTCTCTTGGCAAGGGCCGGCCTCCACCGGACGTCGAGGGCTTTTCAACCGCCGCGCATCGGCTTCGGGCCGGGGCGCCGCCGAAATGGAGCATGGGCCGTGGCTCGTATAGCAGGCGTCAACATACCCACGAACAAGCGCGTCATCATCGCGCTGCAATATATTCACGGCATCGGCGCGAAGAATGCCGAGGAGATTTGCGAGAAGGTGCATATCCCCCCGGAGCGCCGCGTCGCCCAGCTGACGGACGGCGAAGTGCTGCAAATTCGCGAGACGATCGATCGCGATTACATGGTCGAGGGCGATCTGCGACGCGAAGTCGCGATCAACATCAAGCGCCTGATGGATCTGGGCGCGTATCGAGGTCTGCGCCATCGCAAGCAGCTGCCGGTGCGCGGCCAGCGCACGCACACCAACGCGCGCACGCGCAAAGGCAAGGCCAAGGCGATCGCCGGCAAGAAGAAGTGATCGCCGACCGCATCGCTGAGGATTTGAAGGTTTTTCGCGCCGCTGGCGCGCTTGAAGGACGAACCAATGGCTAAGGAAGCAACCCGCGTTCGCCGCCGCGAACGCAAGAACATCGTGTCGGGCGTCGCCCATGTGAACTCGACGTTCAACAACACGATGATCACCATCACCGACGCTCAGGGCAATACGATCTCGTGGTCGTCGGCGGGAACGATGGGGTTCAAGGGCTCGCGCAAGTCCACGCCCTTCGCCGCCCAGATGGCCGCCGAGGACGCGGTCAAGAAGGCCGCCGAACACGGCATGCGCATGCTCGAGGTCGAGGTCTCCGGTCCCGGTTCGGGCCGCGAGTCGGCGCTTCGCGCGATCCAGGCCGCCGGCTTCAACGTGACCTCGATCCGCGACGTGACGCCGATCCCGCACAACGGTTGCCGCCCGCGCAAGCGTCGTCGCGTCTGATTCATATCGCTGCGCGGGCCGGACCCCTCACCCCTCGGGGCGCGCCCCGCAGCTTCGTCGAACGGAAGGCTCAAGTCGTGATCCAGAAGAACTGGCAAGAACTCATCAAGCCGAAGAAGCTCGAAGTCATTCATGGCGACGATCCGCGCCGCGTCGCCACCGTCGTCGCCGAACCGCTGGAGCGCGGCTTCGGCCAGACGCTCGGCAATTCGTTGCGCCGCGTGCTTCTTTCGTCGCTGCAGGGCGCGGCGATCACCTCGATTCACATCGACGGCGTGCTGCACGAATTCTCGTCGATTCCCGGCGTTCGCGAGGACGTCGTGGACATCGTGCTCAACGTCAAGGACATCGCGGTCAAGATGCAGGGCGAGGGCGTCAAGCGCCTCATCCTGAAGCGCCGCGGCCCCGGCGCCGTCACCGCCGGCGACATCCAGACCACCGGCGACATCCAGATCCTCAATCCGCAGCTCGTCATCTGCACGCTCGACGAAGGCGCGGACATCCGCATCGAATTCACGGTGACGACGGGCAAGGGCTATGTGCCGGCCGATCGCAACCGCGCCGAGGATTCGCCGATCGGCTTGATGCCGATCGACAGCATGTTCTCGCCGGTCAAGAAGGTCTCTTACCGCGTCGAGAACACCCGCGAGGGCCAGGATCTCGACAAGGACAAGCTGACGATGACGATCGAGACCAACGGCGCGATCTCGCCGGAGGACTCGCTCGCCTACGCCGCGCGCATCCTGCAGGACCAGCTCGCCGTGTTCGTCACGTTCGAGGAGCCGCGGCGCGAGGAGGCGGCGCATGCAATCCCCGAGCTCGCTTTCAACCCGGCGCTGCTCAAGAAGGTGGACGAGCTCGAGCTCTCCGTGCGCTCGGCCAATTGCCTGAAGAACGACAACATCACCTATATCGGCGACCTCATCCAGAAGTCGGAAAGCGAAATGCTGCGCACGCCGAATTTCGGCCGCAAGTCGCTCAACGAAATCAAGGAAGTGCTCGCGCAGATGGGTCTGCACCTGGGCATGGAAGTTTCGGGTTGGCCGCCTGAGAACATCGAGGAGCTGGCCAAGCGCTTCGAGGAGCACTACTGAGAATCCCTTCTCCGGCATAGCCCGTCGAAAGACGGGCGTTCTTGCGAACGCCCTATGTCGGGAGAAGGTGGCCGCGTAGCGGCCGGATGAGGGTGTTGAAGACCCCTCACCCCAACCCTCTCCCGCAAGCGGGAGAGGGGGCGTTCAAATAAAACGAACGGCCGTACCGTGGCGCGGCGGCCGTCATAACAGGAGAGCCAAATGTATCACGGACACGCGAAGCGTCGGTTCAACCGGACCGCCGAACACCGCCAGGCGATGTTCGCCAATATGGCGCAGGCCCTGATCAAGCACGAGCAGATCGTCACGACGCTGCCCAAGGCGAAGGATCTTCGCCCGGTCGTCGAAAAGCTGGTGACGCTCGGCAAGCGCGGCGACCTGCACGCCCGCCGCATCGCCATCGCGCGCCTGCGCGATGCCGACCTCGTGAAGAAGCTGATCGACGTCCTCGGGCCGCGCTACAAGACGCGCAACGGCGGCTACACCCGCATCATGAAGGCCGGCTTCCGTCAGGGCGACAACGCGGCGATGGCGGTGATCGAATTCGTCGACCGCGACGTCGAGGCCAAGGGCAAGGATTCGGGGCCGGTCGTCGAAAAGGCGTCCGCCGAGAGCTGAGCCCTAAGCAGGCGCTCGCATTGCTGAATTTTTCGGGCGGCGCGGCCTACGCGCCGCCCGATTTGCGTTAAGAAGCGGAGTTCGTCCGATGACCCGTCTCGAGGGCGTTCGCGCCTGCGTTTTCGACGCCTACGGCACGCTGTTCGACTTTGCCTCGGCGGCGGCGGCCTGCCCCGAGATCGAGCCTGGCCCGCGCGCCGCGTTGACCGCGCTGTGGCGCGACAAGCAGCTGCAATACACCTGGCTGCGTTCGCTGCAGGGGCGCTACGTCGACTTTTGGCAGATCACCGGCGACGCATTGGACTTCGCGCTCGACAGCCTCGGCCTCGAGACGCCTGGGTTGCGCGATCGATTGATGGGCCTCTATCGCACGCTGTCGCCGTTCCCCGAAGTTCCCGGCGTGTTGTGCGCGCTGCGCCGGGCGGGTTTTGCGACCGCCATTCTTTCCAATGGTTCGCCGCGGATGCTGGAAGAGGCGGTCGCGGGCGCCGGGCTGAGCGCTCTGTTCGATGCGGTGCTGTCGGTCGAAGCGGTGCGCGTCTTCAAGACCAATCCGCGGGTCTATCAATACGCGCTCGACCGCCTCGGCTTGGAGGCCACGCAGGTCGCCTTCCAGTCGTCCAACGCCTGGGACGCCTACGCCGCCTCGGATTTCGGCATGCGGGTCGTCTGGTGCAATCGCTACGGCCAGCGCCGCGAGCTCCTGCCGGGCGCCCCCGACTTCGAGATCCGCACCCTTGCCGAATTGCCGGCCTTGCTCGGCGTCACGGCGTGACGCCGAGGCTCTCGCCCGTCGCTTCGACGTAATTCTCGATCGCGCGCACGAAGGCCCGCGCCGCCTGCAACTCGTAGCGCTCCTTGTGACGGAGCAGGAAAAAGCGGCGGCGCGGGAGGGCGAGCGGCGAAGCGATCAGCGAACCCGCCTTGATCGAGGCGCTGACGACGAGGCGCGACATGACGGCCAGGCCCGCGCCCGCCTCCACCGCGGCGCGGATCGCCTCGTTCGAGGGCAGCTCCAGCACGATGTTTCGCTTCGATGCGTCGACGCCGAACGCGGTCAGCGCCGCCTCGAAGGCGGCGCGCGTGCCCGAGCCTTTCTCGCGCGCCACCCAGGGCGCCGCCGTCAGCCGGCCCGCGCCCAAGCCGTCCAAGACGCTGCGCTCCGTCGGCGCGGCGACGACGACCAATTCATCCCAGCCGATCGGCTTGACGACGAGGGAGGGGTCAGAGACTTCCCCTTCGACAAAGCCGAGATCGACCTCCCCCGCGCTCGCCAGCGCCGCGACCCTCAACGTATTGCCGATGCGCAGTCTGATCGTCACCCCGGGATAAAGCGCGCGAAAGCGGATGATGCGGGGCGGCAGCCAGTAACTGCCGATGGTTTGGCTGGCGGCGAGGACGAGCTCGCCGGTCTTGAGGCCCGCAAGGTCGGCGAGTGCCTGTTCGGCGGCCAGGGCGCGCGCGAGAACCGCTTTCGCCTCGCTTAAGAACACCCGCCCGGCCGCGGTCAGCGCGATGCGCCGCCCGATCCGGTCGAAGAGCTTGACGCCGTGACGCTCCTCGAGCGCGGCGACGGCCGCGCTGGCGGCCGATTGCGTCAGGTTCAATTGCCGCGCCGCCCGCGTCACGTGCTCGCATTCGGCGACGGATACGAAAACGCGCAATTGCTCCAGCGTCACCGGCGCCTGCCCTCAAGGGATCAGGCGCACCATTACCAGACTAACGAGGCAAATGAACAGCGAGGCGAAGAATCCCAGCGCCAAGGGTCTGAGGCCGCGGGCGCGGATATGCCCGAGATCGGTTACCAGACCCATCGCCGCCATGGCCATCGACAGCAGAAAGGTCGTGACGACGCCGATCGGCGCGGCGATCTCATGGGGAATGGCGACGACGCTGTTGAATGTCGCCAGGGCGAGAAAGCCGATCAGGAACCACGGGAAGGGCGGCTTCTGCCGTTCGCCTTGGCCCGCCAGGCCGAGCCGGGCGGTCATTTCGCCGAGCCCGATCACCACCGGCGCCATCATCGCGACGCGAGTCAATTTGGCGATCGTTCCGAATTGTCCCGCGTCGCCGCCGCCCTGGAAGGACGCCGCGACGGCCTGAGCGATCTCGTGGATCGAAGCGCCCGCCCACAGGCCGTAAGCGCGCGGCGTCAGGTGCAGGAAGCCCTGCGCCAGCGGATAGGCGAACATGGCGAGCGTGCCGAATAGGGTCACGCAGGCGACCGCGTAAGCCGCGTCGTCGTCCTCGCCGCCGGTCGCGGCTTTCGCCGCGATTACCGCCGAGGCGCCGCAGATCGACGTGCCGACGCCGATCAGCAGCGCGAGCCCGCGGGCGACGCCCAGCGCGCGGCCCATCAGGAGGGTGAAGGCCAAGGTCGAAACCAGCGCGGCGGCGATCATGGCGAGGCCGCCGCCGCCGAGCTCGGCGGCCTGCCGCGCCGTGATCTGCAAGCCCAACAGCATGATCGCGAAGCGCAGGATGGCGCGTAGCGAGAAGGCCATGCCCTTACGGGCCGCGTGCGGCGCGCCGGCGAAATTATGCACGACGACGCCGATGAGGACCGACAGGATCATCGGGCTGAGCACCGACACGCCGGGAATGAGGCGCAAGGCGAAAGCGAGCGCCGCGATGCCCGCGGTCAGGGCGAGGCCGGGCGCAAAAGCGGGAAGGGGGCCCAAGCGGGGGGTTAGCGCAGCCTGGGCGTCGATACTGGTCAAAGGGCGAACTCCGTGGGATTTCGCCCTTCATCGTGGATTATTATCGATCGATCCAACGCATTATTGTTGTCCATTCAATCGACAAAATCGATTAGTCCCTGGACGCCCGCAAACAGGGCATATTGGCCCGTCGCGCCGGACGGCCATCGTCATGCGGGCGTCCGTGCATGGCTGACCTTCATTGTTAGTGGCGGAGTTCGAACCTCACGTCTGGCAATGCGCCCGCTTCAGCTCGACGCGCCGGTTCTTGGCGCGATTTTCATCGCTGGTGTTGGCGACCAGCGGTTTGGCGTCGCCATATCCGTGCGCGCTCACGCGCGAGGCCGCCACGCCGTTGGCGACGAGCCAAGCTTTCACCGCTTGCGCGCGGGCGTCGGAGAGTTTCAAGTTGTAGGCGGGCTTGCCCACGTTATCGCTGTGACCGCCGATCTCCGCGGAATATCCGGGGTCGCTGGCGAACAGCGCCAGCACCTGTTGAAGCACCGGCGTCGAGTTCGGCTCGCAGGCTTGCCTTGTCGAAGTCGAAATTCACCCCGTAGACTTCGAGCGTGCAGGATTTCGGCGGCGGCCCGCCGATCTGGATCGTGGTCAGCTCGTAACTTCCTGTCGAGGAGTCGCTGCCGTCGCCGTGTCGGTAGAGAAACCAGTATTCGCCGTGGTCGGTCTGAAGGGTCGCCGCGACGCTCCAAGGGTCGTCCGGCGCGGAAACTATGTTCGCGCCCATCGCCTTCATCGCATTGCGATAGTTCTGCGTCACCAGGATAGCGACCGGGTCCCGTGCGGGATCGTCAAGGACGAAATGCGTCGTCAGGATTCTCCCGGCGAGCGTTCGCTCGCCGTCGGGCACGTCGAGCTTGATGGAATCGAAGTCACGGTAATCGCATTCGTCCGCCCTGAAATAGCTGAACTGCTTGGTCAGCCAGGGCGGCGGCCCGCAGGTCTTACCCGGCGGTTGCAGGCCCTCCGCGGGCATCGCGCGCGCTTCCACCTCTTGCGCGAAGGGGGTCTCGACGAGAGTCGTCAGCGTATAAGATCCGGTCGATTCCTCGTTGCCGGAACCGTGCGCGAACACGTACCAGGCCTGCGCGCCGCCGAGCGTCTGGCTCAGCGTGGCTTGATAGCCGCCCGGCTGCGATCGCAGCGTCGCCCCCGATTTCAGGGCCTGAGCGACATAAAACTCGCGGGCCGCGTCGGCGGAGGCGTTCTTGCTCTCGTCCGACAATTGGTAGGTGACGGAGTCGCGGCGGCCGCTCACGCTTTTCGATTCGTCCGCCAATTGCAGGTCGAGAGACGCCCAGGCCTTCTCTTCGCAGGACTCGATGACATAACCGGGCAGGGGCGTCGGCGCCCACGCCGGCGCCTTGCAATCGGCCGCGAAAGCGGAAGGCGCGAATCCGATCAGAAGCGCTCCCATGGCGCCGTGCAATCCCGCGCGAATCTTCATGGGAACGTCCACTCTTGCCCCGCGTGACCACGAGGGAACGCATTATCCATGAAATTTTGTATCGCGAAAGACCCGGCGCCGCGCGAACTGCGCGAGCGGACGCGCCGCTCGCGTTTCGATAGGGACCTCGGTTCCCGCGCTCCGGGGCTTACGCCACCGCCTTGATCGTCCGCCCGACCCTGTCGACGATTTCGCCGATCTGGTCCTCGCTGATCACCAGCGGCGGGGTCAGTTCGATGGTGTCGCCGGACAGGCGCAGCATGATGCCGGCCTCGTGGAACGAATATTCAAGCGCCGCATAGCCGCGCACGCCGGCGCCGCCGCTCGAGGGCGCGAGGTCGATCGCGCCGGTCAGGCCGACGCAGCGGATATCGAGGACGTTCGGCAGACCCTTGAGGGTCATCAGCGCGTCGCACCACTTCGGCTCGAGCGCCTTGGCGCGCTCGAACAGATTTTCGTCGCGATAGACGTCCAGCGTCGCCAGGCTCGCCGCGCAGGCTAGCGGGTGGCCGGAATAGGTGTAGCCGTGGAACAGCTCGATCGCGGACTCCGGCCCCTGCATGAACGCGTCGTGCACATGTTTGCGCGCGATGACGCCGCCCATCGGCACCGTGCCGGAGGTGACGCCCTTGGCGAAAGTGATCATGTCGGGAATGACGCCGTAGCGCTCGGCGGCGAAGGCGAAGCCGAGACGGCCGAAGCCGGTGATGACTTCGTCGAAAATCAGCAGAATGCCGTATTTGTCGCAGATCGCGCGCAGCTTCTGCAGATACCCCTTGGGCGCCGGCAGCACGCCGGTCGAACCGGCCATCGGCTCGACGATGACGGCGGCGATGGTCGAGGCGTCGTGCAGACCGACGATCCCCTCGAGGGCGTCGGCGAGGTGCCCGCCCCATTCCGGCTCGCCCTTGGTGAAGGCCTGATGCTCGCGGCTGTAGGTCGACGGCAGATGGTCGGTTCCCACGAGCAACGCGCCGAAATACTTGCGGTTGTTGACCATGCCGCCGACGGAAATGCCGCCGAAGCCGACGCCGTGATAGCCGCGCTCGCGTCCGATCAGGCGCTGGCGCGACCCCTGGCCGCGCACGTTGTGATAGGCGATGGCGATCTTCAGCGCCGTGTCGGCGGCCTCCGAGCCGGAGTTGGTGTAGAAGACATGGTCGAGATCGCCGGGCGCCAGCGCGGCCAGACGCGAGGATAGCTGGAAAGCGAGGGGATGGGCGAACTGAAAATTCGGGGAGAAGTCGAGTTCGGCCGCCTGGCGCTGGATCGCCGCGACGATCGAGGGGCGGTTGTGGCCCGCGTTGCAGCACCACAGCGCCGCCGTCGCGTCGAGAATCTCGCGCCCCTCCGGCGTGTAGTAGTGCATGTCCTTCGAGCGCGAGATCAGGCGCGGCCGCTTCTTGAACGCGCGATTAGGCGTGAACGGCATCCAGAACGCGGCGAGATCGTTGGGAACTTCGGCGCGCTGAGCGGCGGCGGACATGGCTTGTCTCCCAGACTTGATTGATTTTCTGAACAATGCCCGCGCTCATGTCGATTGTCCAGTTGTCGCGCTGTTCATGCTGTTCTAAATAGTGAACACATGAACACGGGCGATCGCGATATCGAAGTCGGGCCGCGCCTGAGGGCGCAGCGCCTGCGCCTGGGGCTTTCCCAGCGCGAACTGGCGCGGCGCGCGGGCGTGTCGAACGCCACGATCTCGATGATCGAAGCCGACCACGTCAGCCCGTCGGTTTCCGCGCTGCGCCAAATTCTGTCGGCGCTGGGGGTCGGCATCGCGGACTTCTTCGCCGCGGCGGAGGAGCAAGGCGAAAGGATCGTCTTTCGCGCCGACGAATTGACGGAGATCGCCGGCGGCGCGGTGTCCTACCGTCAGGTCGGCGCCAACCTCAAGGGCCGCGCGCTTCAGATGATCCACGAGCGCTACAAGCCCGGCGCCCAGTCGGGCGCCAAGATGCTCTCCCACCAGGGCGAGGAGGCCGGCCTCGTCATTAAGGGACGCCTGTCGCTGGAAGTCGACGGCCGGCGCTACGAGCTGCAGACGGGCGACGCCTATTGCTTCGACAGCCGCAAGCCGCATGCCTTCCGTAACGCCGGCGACGGCGAACTGGTGGTCGTCTCCGCCTGCACGCCGCCGACCTTCTGAGCGGAAATCCGCCCTTGCGTGTGACCCATTGCGGGACGCGACCGACATTTGCGCGGTAACGCGCCCGCAACCTTAAGGCGTTATGAAGAAAATCGTTCGATTGCGCGCGGCGGGTCATGCCGCCCGGCGCAACGGGCCAAAAGCGCGACGGGCAAACGTTCGAAGCGGCATCGGCGATGGCGTTCATTCACGGCGTGAGTTGCGTATGGGTCGTTCGCGTTTAGCCTGGGCAGGTTCGGCGGTCGCGCCCTGGGGCATCGCGCTCGGGCTTATCGTGTCGATCACGGCGCAAGCCGGACAGGATCCCGGCGGGAGCGGCGGCCTCGTCGCGCAAAAGGCTCGCGCCGACCGCGCCTCTCCTATTCGCGAAGCGCTTCTGGCCTCGACGTTCGGCTTGCCCGCGCGTTCCACGGCCCGCGACGGCGACGATTATCCGATCGTGGAGGCCCGCTTGACCCTAGGCGCGCCCGAGGAGCTCGCCGCGATTGCCGACGAAATCGAACCGAACGCCACGATCAAACAGGGCGAGGCGATTTTCCCCGCGATCGACCGCACGCGCAAAGGCGATCCCGTCATCGTCCTTCGCCCCGGCTTCGACGCCCATTGGCGACGCCCGGTCCCGTCCGGCGAGGACGGCGCCGGGAACCAGCCGGAGGATTCGCGCAGCCCGGCGGCGATTGCCTCCGGCGCGGACTTCGCGGCGAGCCTGCCGCGACGGCAATTCGACGACGGCGCGACGCCGAGCGTGCCGCTGGAACTGGCGCTGAATTCCTCGACGCCGACGCCGAGCGACGGCAAAGTGATCGTGGTCGCCGCGCGCCCAGCCGCTCAAACGACGGTGGCGGCGCAATCCGACGTCAACGGCAAGCCGGATTATTCCGCGCTGATCGACCCCAAGGACTCAGCCCGGCAGATGCGCTGCCTCGCCGAGGCGATCTATTTCGAGTCGCGCAGCGAACCCGAGGCGGGCCAGGCCGCCGTCGCGCAGGTCGTGCTCAACCGCGTGCGCAGCGGCATTTTCCCGACCAACGTCTGCGCGGTCGTCTACCAGGACCGCAACCGTCCCTTCGCCTGCCAGTTCTCCTTCGCCTGCGAAGGCAAATCGCTGCGCGTCGAGGAGCCCAGCGCCTGGACGGTGGCGACCCGCATCGCGCAGGAGGTCGTCAGCGGCGTCAACTACAATTCGAAAGTCGCCGAGGCGCTCAACTACCACGCCAATTACGTCTATCCGTTCTGGGCGCCCTCGCTGCGCCGCGTCGATCGCATCGGCGCGCATATCTTCTACGCCATGCGCGTCGGTCTGAACTGGGCCCCCGGCGCCCTCAACGGGCGCGGCGACCTGCCGCCAGCCGCCGCGGCAGTGGCGGCGGCGGCGCCTCAGGCCGGCGCGGCGCGCTGAGCCGACGCTCCTCTTGGCGGCGACCTAGCGCGCCGCCTGCCGGGGTCTCTCGACGATGTCGCCCTCTAGAGCGCCGGACAGTCAGGTCGAATCGAGAGGGATTCCTGTGAGGCGCGGATCGTGATTTATTTCCGTAAGGAGGTGATTCGCGATGCCGAGACCTTATTCGCAGGATCTTCGTGAGCGTGTTGTGGCTTATGTCGAGGCCGGCCATTCCCGGCGCGCCGCCGCGGCGCATTTCGACGTTTCGCCGTCGTTTGTCGTCAACTTGATGACCGCGTACCAGGCGCGCGGCAACCTGGCCCCCAAGCCGCTCGGGGGGCGGCGGCACGCCAAGCTCGATCCGCATCGCGTGTTTCTGCTCAGGCGCGTGGCGGAAAAGGACGACATCACGATGCCGGAATTGGCGGGCGAGCTTGAAGCGGAGTGCGGCACGCGGGCCGACCCGGCCTCGCTGTCGCGCTGGCTCATCCGCAACGGCTACCGCTTTAAAAAAAACGCTGCTGGCCAGCGAATGCGATCGTCCCGACATTCGGCAGGCGCGCGAGGAATGGAAGGCTGAACGGCAACCCAAGATGCGCCTGGAACCGCATCGGCTGGTTTTCCTCGACGAGACTGGGACGACCACGAAAATGACGCGCTTGCGCGGTCGAAGCCCCAAGGGCCAACGCTTGCGCTCCAAAGCCCCGTTCGGGCATTGGAAAACGCAGACCTTCGTCGCCGGGCTGCGTTGCGACGCCCTCACCGCCCCGTTCGTCATCGATGCGCCCATGGATCGGCGCATCTTCGAAACCTATGTCGAAACCCAGCTCGCCCCGACGCTGGAAAAAGGCGACATTGTCGTCATGGACAACCTGCCCGCCCACAAAAGTGCGGTCGCCGAAAAGGCTATCCGCGACAGGGGCGCATGGCTTTTGTTCCTGCCGCCCTACAGCCCTGATCTCAACCCGATCGAAATGGCCTTCGCCAAGCTGAAGGCCCATCTGCGCGCCATGGCCGTCCGCACCATCGACGAGCTTTGGAAGGCCATCGGACAAATCTGCGACCTCTTCCAACCAAACGAATGCAAAAAACTACTTCACCGCAGCCGGGTACGGATTCAATTGAGCGTCCGATGCTCTAGGGAGTCGTCAGGCTTTAGCAAGCGGCCTTGTCGCCGATCTTTTCGCGGCGATCGGCGCATCGCGATGGAGGGGATTTAAAGTTGTAAAATCCGATCGTCGGCTTCGAGCTGCCCAGTGGCGACGAAATATTTGTACATGACGAAAAGCGACACAAGCCGCTCGCGCGTCGCGTCACGAAACTGTGCGGCAAAGCTGTTCGCGTTGCGTATGATTTGCTCGGCCTCGCCGATGTTGCTCTCGTAATGAAGGATCTTCTCCTCGAGATCCTCGAAATCGTCCCGCAGCAGCACATAGTGCTTGCCGGCTTCCAGGCGGCCTTCCATGAACCAAGTTTCATAACAGGGCGCGGGCATCAGGCATAAGCTGTTCGACGCCAAAATCCACTTGAGGTTCGTCGCTACGTCAACGCCCTCGACCGAGATCACATATCTGAAAAGCATCTGCTCGGTGGCGGAAAGGAATGGCTTGGGTGTAGCGCCTATCGGCTGTCCTAACGACACGCCAACATCGCAGAGCGGATGATCGAAGTAGCGCTGGACAAGCGCGGCCCGCTTTGCGTTATGTCCGCCGCCGCGCCAAACCGCCATCGGCTTCTTGTCTTGAAAGTTCATTTGATCGTTGAGAAAATTGAAGTGTCGAAATTTGTCCAGATTGAGCAAGATCGAATTCCGGTTGTCGCCGAAAATGGGCCGAGATTTCACGAAACTTGGACGATCGGGAATATGAGTGACATCGCCGAATATGTGATTGAGTTGGAAGTGTCTGGGAAAGTAGCGGGCGTGCTCCTTCAGGTCGAGGTAGTACATGCTGGCGCCGATCGGGATGCTCGCGATTGTCGTTGAGTATTCTTGAGCGCTCAGCGCGTAAGAAAGCTGGTTGTAGTAACCAACTCGCTGCGAGAGGTATGCGCCGTCGTAACGATCCGCCTGAGCGAGCATGTCTCGCAGACGTCGCCTGAAAAGGAACTGCGGCGCCAGCTCGCGCGTGATGTTAAGGGCCCAATAGCCGGCCCTGTCCAGCTTTCGTTTGATCGACGCCATCGTCCTTCGCCAGAGAAGTTGAGACAGACAAGAGTGTTATTTACAGGGGTCCCAAGCTCATCTGACGATCAATTTATACGGTTATTGTGAAACGGCATGGGTTCCGCCGCCGTCCATTTGATCGGCAATTCACAACTAACCGACTTTCGCCGAATAGACGGCGGTTTGATGCGATTCTGCAACGATCTGGCGTTCTTGGCAAGCTTGCATCGCCGCGCTTGCATCGCCGCGCCGTGCTCGCGGCGCGCGAGGCGAACGAAACGTTCGCCGGGCGCCCCGCGCGCAAGGAGGAAGGCGCTCGCCTCAGCCCAGCACGCTCTCCGCCGGCGTATAGGCGAGCCCATGCGCCTGCGCGACGGGTTCGCACGTCACCTTGCCGTCGTGCACGTTCAACCCCGCACGCAGGTGGACGTCGTCCTTCAGCGCCTGGCGCCAGCCTTTGTCCGCGAGCGCGAGGGCGAAGGGCAGGGTGGCGTTGTTGAGCGCGAAGGTCGACGTGCGCGCCACCGCGCCCGGCATGTTGGCGACGCAGTAATGCACGACGCCGTCGACGACGTAGGTCGGGTGCGAGTGGGTCGTCGGCTTCGAGGTTTCGCAGCAGCCGCCCTGGTCGATCGCGATGTCGACGATCACCGCGCCAGGCTTCATGGTCGACAACATGGCGCGCGTCACCAGCTTCGGCGCCGCCGCGCCGGGGACGAGCACGGCGCCGATCAGCAGGTCGGCGCGCTTGACGAGTTCGGCGATCGTCGTGCGCGTCGAATAGATCGTGCGCACGCCCGTGCCGAACTGCGCCGCGAGGCGCCGCAAGGCTTCGTTCGACTTGTCGACCAGGGTGACGTTGGCGCCCATGCCGAGCGCGATGGTCGCAGCGTGAGTGCCGGCAACGCCGCCGCCGATAACCACGACTTCCGCGGCCGGCACGCCGGGCACGCCGCCCAGCAGGATGCCGCGCCCGCCCTGCCCCTTTTCCAGCGCATGCGCGCCGACCTGCGGCGCGAGGCGCCCGGCGACTTCCGACATCGGCGTCAGCAGGGGCAGGCCGCCGTAGGGCGAAGTCACCGTTTCATAGGCGATGCAGGTCGCGCCGCTGGCGACGAGGTCCTTGGTCTGCGCGAGGTCGGGCGCGAGATGCAGATAAGTGTAAAGCAGCTGGCCGCGGCGAAGCTGCTTGCGCTCGGCGCTCAGCGGCTCCTTGACCTTCACGATCATTTCGGCGCGCGCGAATATCTCTTGCGGCGCATCGACCAGCGCGGCGCCCGCCGTGACATATTGGTCGTCGGAAAGCCCCGATCCGACGCCCGCGGACTTTTCGACCAGCACGGAATGGCCGTGGTGCGTCAGTTCGGCGACGGAGGCGGGCGTCAGCCCGACGCGAAACTCATTGTCCTTGATTTCCTTGGGCACACCGATAAGCATCGAATCCTCCCGCTGCGTGGAAGCCGCATGATCCTGCGGCGTCGAAGAAATTTTTCTCCCAAATGAGGCTCTTGTCGCCGGCTGCCGGCATGATATGCGAATCATGGCTCGATTCGAGAGAGATTATGCGAGTTGACGAAATCGACGATCGCGACCGGGCGATCCTGCGCGAACTGATGCGCGACGGCCGTCTGACCAATGCGGAATTGGCCGATCGGGTCCATCTGTCGCAATCGGCGTGCCTTCGGCGGGTCCGCATGCTCGAGGACAGCGGGATCATCGCGGGCTATGTCATGCTGCTCGATCCGGTCGCCGCGGACCTTCCCGGCGCCGCCTTCGTTTCGGTGACGCTGGACCAGCAGGGTCGTGCGGCGCTCGACCGATTCGAGCGGGAGGTCGGCCACCACGCCGAGATCATCGAATGCTATCTTCTGGCCGGCGCCTCCGATTATCTCCTGCGGATCGCGTTTCGCGACGCGCGCGACTTCGAACGCATCCACACCGACATTCTCACGCAATTGCCCGGCGTTTCGCGCGTGCAGTCGACGATGACGCTGCGCACCGTGAAGAAGACGACCGCCTTGCCGCTGTGAGCCTGCCGCGCTAGGACGGTCGAGGAATCCGAGGATCGCGCCATGACCGAACCGCCCGCCGAAATCGCCAAGATGCCGTTCGAGACGGCGCTGGCCGAACTCGAGTTGATCGTCGACAAGCTGGAGAAGGGCGCCGTTGCGCTCGAAGATTCCATCAAACTCTACGAGCGTGGCGAAGCGCTGAAGGCGCATTGCGATCAATTGCTCAAGAACGCCGAAATGCGCATCGAAAAGATCGCGCTGTCGGCCGACGGCAAGCCCAAGGGCGCGGCGCCGCTGGACGGCGAGTGAGGCAAGGCGAGCGGCGACGATCATACAGAAAGAAAACGCGTATCGCTATGGAAACATGGGAATTTTCATTGCCGGCCCGCTGGATAGTCACACTTTGTTAACCATAATGCCCACAAACATGGACACTAGT
>CAWJIB010000010.1:0-207017 GCA_963842835.1 uncultured Alphaproteobacteria bacterium
AGCTCTATCAGAGACATATAATGCCGATTGACGTCGAGACCTCTCGCCGATTAACAGTCGAAGCGCCTTCGCGCCGGCAAGTAACGACGATGTCCGCCGGTGGACTCGATAACGGGCGGCGAGTTTGCCAAGGAAATCCCCGGCGTTCCGGCCGTCGCGCCCCGGACTTCATCCAAACAGTCGCGAGGAAATGGCCGCAGATGGCTGGCGCCGCCTCGCGAACGATCTGGGCGTAGACTTCAAACCGTCGTATCGGGCGCAGGGAGCCGATACGCTTCGATTTGCTGGACCAGCGACAAAGGCAGTTCGATCGGCGTCGCTCGCCCGCCTGAATTGACCTTGCTCCGGCCCGGAATATAGACGCCCGCGTCAGCCAATCGCGCTATCTGAATTTCGAGGCGGCCCGCGAAGCCGGGCGCTATTGATTTTGGCGCCATCGCGATGACCAAGAGGCCGGCGCCCGGTGAGCTGGCCCCGCTGGTGAACGAAGGCGCGTCGAGCGACCAATTCGCCCCGGTGAGCCCTGCGGCAAGGACTTCCACCATGAGAGCGATATTGGCGCCCCTCGCGCCGCCAAACGTCAACAGCGCCCCCCGCATCGCGGCGTTAGGATCCGTGGTTTCGTCGCCGTCGGCGTCGACAGCCCAACCCGAAGGAAGTTTCTCGCCGCGCTCCGCGCGCTTTCGGACGTTGACGAAGGCCGTCGCGGTGGTCGCCTGGTCGATCACGAGCGGCGGGCCGTGTTCGACCGGCGCAGCAAACGCGATCGGATTTGTGCAATAAACGGGAGCGACGCCGCCGGGCACGGTCGCGAGGGCCGGTCCATTCGACGCCGCGAGAGCGACAAAGCCGAGTTCCGCGAGCCGACGAACGTAATAGCCGAGTTCGCCTGTGGTGAAACTATTTCGTTGCGAGAACATTGCAATTCCCTGGGCCGCGCAGCGTCGGCAAAACTCCTCGAACGCCCGGTCAAATCCGAGTTGGGCGATTCCGCCTTGCGCATCCGATTGGATCAGCGCCGCGCTCGGGTAGGACAGTTCGGGCTCGGCGGCGCCGACAATGCGACCTGCCGCGAACGCGGCCAAATAGTCAGGCAAATGTTGAAACCCGGCGGAGGCCTTTGCGTGAAGTTCAGCCGAGACGGTGGCCTGCGCGAGGGATCGAGCCGCCGCCTCGCTGGCGCCGGCGCCCAGGCTGGCCGCGTGGGCGAGTTCGATCGCGCTCTCCCTGTCGAAACGCTTCATTGATCGCCTGTCCCAATCGAGCGGACGCCCCTCGCGCCTTCCCAACTCGTTTTACGCCCGAGAGGGGATTTGTCGGCCTTGCCGGATGATCTTCGATTTGGCGGCAAGATCGCCGCCGCGCCATAGGTAGATCGCCAGCATGGGGTTCCGTCCAGTCCTCATGGCGTGCGGCATCCACGAGGGATGTTCGACCAGGGCGCCCGGAGCGCGGGCGACGAAGCCTTCCTCGCCGCGCATCCAGAGCGCTTCGCCCGCAAGCGGCAGATAGAGCTCCTCGGCTTCATGCGCATGGGCCGGATATTCGATCTCGGGACCGAGCATCAAGAAGCCGCAGGCGATCCTTTGGCTGGGGATCGGACCACGCAGGCCGATCAACTCCGTCCAGCCGTAACGGTCGAGAAATTCGCGACCGAAATCGGCCGTCGTATAGGTTTGCCGCCATTCCAGGGCGTCGGCTGCCCCGACGAATTCTTGCACGAGACCGCTCGTTGCGGGCGCCGCAAGTTTCGCCAGATCCGTCAACCAGCCGCAGACTGGCAGGCGCCGGGCGCCGGGGCGCGGACCGCCGCGAGGACCGGCGCGTCCGTGAGGAAGAACGCGGCGGCAGGCAGCGAAGTCAATTGAAGCAGGACGGCGCGCGCAAGCAATTCCACTGCGCAAGCGCGCCTTTCGCTCGACGTGGACATGTCTTGCCTTTCGCTCCCTTCGTCTGCGGACAAGCCTCTTTTCCCGATATCCCCGAGTTGGGCGTTGCGGACATCGGGCTGCCGCGGATCGCGCCGTCGACCCCGTCACATCGTCCTTACCAAACGTAGCGCGTCGTAGACCGCGGCATGAATGTTGCGCGAGGACACCGCGTCGCCGATTCTGTAGAGTTGATAGCCCCCTTCCGGGTTTCGCTCGACGGCCTGCGGCCTTTGCGCGATCAGCGCGGCATAGTCGACTTCGCCGTGATTGCGGGAACCCGATTTCAGCTCGAAGTAGAGGTCGTCGACCGGCTTGGAGCCATGTTCGACAATGACTTGATCGGCGGCTTTCTCGATCCGCTTGCGCCCATATTCGTCGAAGAAGGTCGCAACCAGGCGATTGCCTTCCCGGCGAATGCGCTCCAACCGAAGGTTGAGCGTTACGCCGACGCCGTGTTCCGAAAACGCCCGCAAGTACGGGGGAAAGCTCGTCGCGCCGACGTCGGGCGCCACGGAACGCTCCGGCGTTACGAATTCGACCTTCGCGCCGGAACGCGCGGCGAATTCCGCGACGGAGACGCCGGGATGCGCGCCGTTGTCATCGTAAACGATCACCGAGCCCGCCGGCTTGACGACCGCCGTGAGCACATCCCAGCTCGTCGTCGCGAGATCTTCGCCCGCGTCGAGGAATCCGAGGTTCGGGACGCCGCCGGTCGCGATGATGACGACGTCGGGATTCTCGTTCCTCACGTCGGCGGCCTCCGCGAAGGCGTTGGTGCGCAGCGAGACGTCGTATTTCGCGCATTGAGCGACGCGCCAGTCGACGATGCCGATGATTTCGCGTCGGCGCGCGAGCCCCGCGGCGACCCGGACCTGTCCGCCAGGTTGGTCGCCCGCCTCGAGCAGGACGACCTTATGGCCCCGCGCGCCCGCGACCCGCGACGCTTCAAGTCCCGCCGGGCCGGCGCCCACCACGACGAATTTTCGCGGCGGACCGCTGGATCGCGCGATGACGTGCGGCATCGACAGTTCGCGACCCGTCGACGGATTATGAACGCACAGCGCTTGGCCGGAATAAATGCTGTCGATGCAATATCCCATGCCGACGCACGGACGGATCTCGTCCTCACGGCCCTCGGCGACCTTGCGGCCGATATGCGGATCGGCCATGTGCGCGCGGGTCATGCCGACCAGATCGAGTTTGCCGCTGGCGATCGCGTAGCGCGCCGTCGCGACGTCCTGGATGCGAGCGGCGTGAAAGGTCGGAATTCGGGTGGCCGCGCGGATGTCGCCGGCGAATTCGAGATGCGGCGCCGAACGTTCGCCCATGCCGGGGATAACGTGCGACAAGGCTTCCTCAGTATCGATGTGGCCGCGGATGACGTTGACGAAATCGATCAGGCCGGACGCGACGAGCCGCTGAGCGATCTCCAGCCCCTCGCGCTTCGAGAGACCGCGCTCCCAGTCTTCGTCGCACACCATGCGCACGCCCACGATGAACTCTGCGCCGACGCGATCGCGGATCGCGCGCAGGACTTCGAAAGCAAACCGGGTTCGATTGGCGAGATCGCCGCCGTATTCGTCATTGCGCAAATTCGTCGCGGGCGACCAGAACTGATCCACGAGATGGCCGTAGCACTCGATTTCCAGCCCATCGAGGCCGCTCGCCTTGACGCGCTCGGCGCCGTCGGCGTAAGCGGCGATCACACGCCTGATGTCCCAGTCCTCCATGACTTTCGGAAATGCGCGATGCGCGGGTTCGCGCACGTAGGACGGCGCGATCACCGGCAGCCAATCGTCCTTCGCCCAACTCGTGCGGCGCCCCAAATGCGTCATCTGGATCATGACCGCCGCGCCGTGCGCATGGACATCGTCGGCGAGTTCACGGAGCCACCGAACGACTTCGTCCTTGTAAAGCAATATATTGCCGAAGGCTTGCGGACTGTCGCGCGCGACGACCGAAGACCCGCCGATCATCGTCAGGCCAATGCCGCCCTTCGCCTTCTCGAGGTGGTACAGCCGATAGCGATCCTTCGGCATGCCCTCGTCGGTGTAGGCCGGCTCATGCGCGCTCGACATCAGCCGGTTGCGCAACACAAGATGCTTGAGGGTGTAGGGCTGGAGGAGCGGATCGGCGGAGGACATGGCGGGAAATCGACCTTGCAGTCATGGCTTTACGGTTTGAGTTCGATCGTCTGACGGCGAGGGCGCGGCGGCGAACGCCCCTTCGTCGCGCCGATCGGGAAGCCCTGCGCATTCACGAGAAGACGGGCTCCATATGTTCGAGCGTCTCGACGGCAAGGTGGCACTTGATCGTATGTCCGTGCGCGACGGTCCGCATCGGCGGAACCTCCCTTTCACAAAGCCCGCCGGAAACCCGCGACTTCCAGCCGCAGCGGGTCTGGAACGGACACCCCGTGGGCGGCGAAAGCGCCGAGGGAATCTCTCCCTCGAGCACGACGACCCGCTTCTTGACCGTCGCGTCCGCCAACGGAATCGCTGACAGCAGCGCTTCCGTATAGGGGTGAAAGGGCGGCGAAAAAATCTGCTGCGTTGCGCCTTGTTCGACGATATGGCCGAGATACATCACGATAACCCGGTCCGCGAGATATCGCACGACCGAAAGGTCGTGGCTGATGAAGACCATCGTCGTCTTCGACTGGCGCTGGAGATTCATCAGCAGCTCGCTGATGGCCGCCTGAACCGACACATCGAGCGCGGACATCGGTTCGTCCGCGATGATCAGGCGCGGCTTGCCGGCGAAGGCCCGCGCGACGCCGATGCGCTGCTTTTGACCGCCCGACAATTGCCGGGGCATCCGCTGCGCGAAGGCGCGCGGAAGCTTGACCATGTCGAGCAGCGACAACATCGTCTCGCGCCGCTCCTTCTGGCTTGCGCCAATGCCGAAGCGCTCCAGGGTTCTCAGGATCTGAGACCCTACGGAGTAGCTGGGGTTCAGCGTATCGAACGGATTCTGGAATATCATTTGGACCGACGCGATGGTGTGGACGTCGCGTTTCTCAATCGGCGTGTCTTGAATGAAGCGGTCGTTGAACGAGACCGCGCCGTCCGTCGCGGTCTCCAGCCCGAGCAGAACCTTGGCGAGCGTCGACTTGCCGCAACCGGATTCGCCGACGATCGCGACGGTCTCCGCTTCGTTGGCGACGAAGCTTACGCCCTCGACAGCCTTGACGGTCCGGCCTTCCCAGCCGCCGAATAGCTGGCTCGCCGCGACTCGATAATGCTTCTTCAGATTGGTCACGTCGAGCACCGTCGCCCCGATGGCAATCGCGACGGATCGCTCGCTTGCCATCGCGGGCTTGTCCCAATCGATCTCATCGAGGCGCAGGCAACGGCTGGCGTGCCCGGCATGGTCCGGCACGGGATTCATCGGCACTTTCGCGTCGTTGCAAACGCCGCCGACGAAATGACGGCAGCGCGGCCCGAAGTTGCAGCCCTTCGGTCGTTCATGCGGCAGCGGCAACTGCCCGGGGATCGGAATCAATGGCTTGGAGTTCTTGTTCGTTCCCGGCATCGGCATCGAGAGAAACAGGCCTTGCGTGTAGGGGTGACGGACCGATCCGAAAACGTCCCGGACTCCGCCGACCTCCACCGCCTCGCCCGAATACATCACCGTCACTTGATCGCAGGTCTCGAGGATGAGCCCGAGATTGTGCGAGATGAACAGAATGGACGTGCCGTATTTCGCGCCGAGATCGCGCACCAATTCGACGATGCCCGCCTCGACGGTCACGTCCAACGCCGTCGTCGGTTCGTCGAGGATCAGCAGTTCGGGATTGGACAGCAGCGCCATCGCGATGACGATGCGTTGCTGCTGCCCGCCCGACAATTGATGCGGATAGGCGCGCATGATCCGCTCGGGGTCCGGCAACCGGACCGATTTCACCATTTCGATCGCGCGCCGATGGGCCTCGGCTTTCGACACCTTGTCGTGAATGAGCGGAACTTCCATCAATTGCCGGCCGATCCTCATCGTCGGATTCAACGAGGCCATCGGCTCCTGATAGACCATCGCGATCTTCGAGCCGCGAATGGCGTGCAGTTCTCGTTCGGAAAGGGTCGCGATGTCCCGCCCCTTGAATCGGATCGCGCCGCTCGTCACACGGCCGATCTTCGGCAAATCGCGCATGATCGCGAGCGCGACGGTCGATTTGCCGCAACCCGAACTCGCCGACGAGGCCCATCGACTGTCCAGCGTGGACCTTGCAGGAAAAATCCATGACCGCGGGAATTTCCGCCGCGCGGGTCAAGAACGAAATGCAGAGGTTGTCGATCTCGAGGATGGGCTCGGCCACGACGGTTTCCCTCAATCCCGAAGCGATTGTTCGCGCAGCGCGTCGGCGAGCAGATTGAGCCCGAGAACGAACGACATCATGGCCAGAGCCGGCGGCAGCGCGGGATGGATGAACAGCCGGATGAACCGGCTGGACTCCTTGATCGCGGTCCCCCAGTCCGGACTTTCCGGCGGCATCCCCAGTCCGAAATAGCCGAGGGCGCCCAGCAGGATCGTCGTGTAGCCGATGCGCAGGCAAGCGTCGACGATCAGCGGGCCGCGCGCGTTGGGCAAAATCTCCCACAGCATGATGTACCAAGGCGTTTCGCCGCGCGTCTGGGCCGCGAGCACATATTCTCGTGTCTTGATGTCGAGCGTCAGGCCCCGCACGATGCGGAAGATGCCGGGCCCGGAGGCCAGGGCCACCGCGACAAAGATGTTCAACGTGCTCGGGCTGACCCTGATTACGCCGAGAGGATCGGCGTCAAACACGAAGGTCGCGAACAGCCAGGCGCCTACGATCGCCGTCAAACCGAGCCGCAGCGCGAGTTGAGCCGGTTGCCTCTTATAGCCGGAATAGAAAAGAGCGAACAGCAAGCCGATCGGAAACAGGAAGAAGATCCCCGCCAGCGCGTAAGGAATAGGCGTCTCGAGAATCCCCGGCGACACCAAGAGGTAAAACAACAGAATGATCGGAAAGGCGAGCACGAGATTGGCGAGGAAGGATAGGAGTGCGTCGATCCAGCGACCGAAATAGCCCGCCGGCAATCCGAGCGCGATTCCGACGGACAAGGCCAACGCGGTCGCCAGCGGAGCGATCACCAGGACGATGCGGCTCCCCGCGATGACTCGGCTGAACACGTCCCGCGCGAGCATGTCGCCGCCGAAAAGATAGGGAAGGCCGGAGTTGGGCTCGATCGCGCCCGGCAGGGCGTCTTGCATTTCCGCGATTTGGCCGAGCGGGTCGAAGGGCAAGATCCATTTGGCGAAAATCGCCGCGAATAGCCAGAATCCGAGCAGCATAACGCCCGCGAGCCCGGGCCCCGTCGCGATAATATGTCCATAAAGGCCAAGCCTGCGGCGAAACGCAAAACTGGCGCTCAGGACGATCGCGAGGCTCAACCAAACCGGCAGGAGTTGATAGAGAACGCGCAGGACGATTTCAAACGGCGTCAGGGATTGCACAAGCTCTCTCTATTGCACGCGAATGCGAGGGTTGAGATAGGCGTAACCAATGTCCGAAATCAGTTGCGTGGCGAGAACGAGCGTCACGGAAACGAGCGAGCAGGCGAGGAGAAGATCGATGTCGTTGTTGCCGGCGGCGTCGACGAGCGCGAGCCCGAAGCCCTGATAGCGAAACATCACTTCGACGATGACCACGCCGGTGAGCAGCCAGGGAAACAGCAGCATGATGACCGTGAAGGGCGCGATCAGCGCGTTGCGCAACGCATGCTTGAGAACGACGCCGGCGAAGCTGAGGCCCTTCAGCCGCGCGGTGCGAATATATTGCGCGTTCATCACTTCCATCATCGAGGCGCGCGTCATGCGCGCGACGTAGCCCATGCCGTAAATCGCCGGAGTGACGACCGGCAGCGTGAAATTGTAGAAGGTGATCCTATCGCCGGTGGCCGAGGCGGCCGAGCCGTTGAGCCAACCCAGCCAGGTCGCGAAAATGATGGTGAGCACGACGCCGGAAACATATTCGGGCGTCGAAGTCGTCGCGATCGAAAGGATCGAGAGCGCGCGATCGAGCCGCGATCCCTCGCGCATGCCGGAAACCACGCCGATGACGAGGGCGACCGGAACCATTATCGCCATGACCCAGAACATCAAGATCGCCGTGGCCTCCAACGAGGGCTCCAGCTTGGCCGCGACCTTGATCCTGAATTTGGTGGAGCACCCGAAGTCCCCTTCCAGCACGCCGGAAAAAGCGACCGTGGAGGCCTCGTCGCAATAGGGGAAACGCGGACTCGCCACGCCGGTCGCGGGATCGATGTTGGGTCGCTTGGGCCAAACGCCGACCCACGCCGCGTAGCGTTCGAGGAACGGGCGCCGGTAGCCGTTCTTCACCAGCCAGGACTTCGATATGCTCGCTCGACGCATGCATCTCCGTTTGGCTGATGGCGAGCTTGCGCAGGTTGGGTTCGAGGTTGACGAGATAAAAAACGATCAGCGTCAGACACAGCATCGTCAACGCCATCAGGCCGAGCCGACGAAGCAAGAACGACGCCATTCCTTGTCCTGCCCCAAGTCGAAAACGAGGAGACCGGCCGGGGGCGCTGAACGCGCGACCCCGCCGGTCTCCCTAGAATGCGAGGCTCAGACTTCAGACGTCAAGCCACACGTCTTCGACATTGACTTCGTAAGTCGGATGCATGCCGTAGTTTTTCACCTTCGGAGTCGCGTGATTATAGAGCGACAGCCAGTAAGGCTGAATGATCATGCCCGAGTCCTGAAGGATCTTTTCGAGGTCCTTCATCACCGCTCGCCGATCGTTCGGATCGGGAATCGCGAGAGCCTTTTCGAGCTTGGCGTCGAATTCGGGGTTTGAATACGCCGTCTCGTTCCAGGCTTCGCCGGTGCGATAGGCCAAGGCGAGCACCTGGACCCCCAAGGGACGCATATTCCAGTCCGTCGTCGACAGCGGATACTTCGTCCAATCGTTCCAGAACGTCGAACCCGGGAGAACCGTGCGCTTGACCTTGAAGCCCGCCTCGCGCAGTTGCGCGGCGATCGCGTCGCCGGTATTCTTGTACCACTCCTCGTCGGAGCCGATGAGATTGTGCTCGAAATCGATCTGGCCGGTCTCCGTCATCAGCTTCTTGGCGGCGGCGATGTCGCGCGTCTTCTTGGGCAGTTCGGCGTATTCGGGATGGATCGGGCAGACGTGGTGGTTTTCGGCCACAAATCCATGGTCGGAAACGCCGAGCTTCAGGATCGTGGCGTTGTCGACCGCCATTTGCAGGGCGTTGCGCACGCGCTGGTCGTCATAGGGCTTCTGCTTGACGTTGGTTCGGCACACGATCGTGGCGGAGGTCTTGACTTCGGACTTCACGAGGCCGGCCTTGTCGAGGATCGGGATGTAGGCCGAATTCCGTCTTCATCGTGCAATCCAGCTCCTTCGACTCGAAGGCGCTGACGGTCGCGGAAATATCGGGCCCGTAGTCGATGAACTCGACGCCGTCGAGATAGACGTCGCCGCCCCACCACTTGCCGTTGGTTCGCTTCTTGAACGCCGCCTTGGAGCCGACGGCGTAGGAAACGAGTTCGAACGGACCCGTGCCGATCGGATGCTTGATCAGGTCCTTGCCGTCCTGCTCGAAATTCCGGTGCACGATGAGCCCGGGATAGTCCGATACGCCGGGAATGATGGTGATGTCCGGCTTTTGCAGCTTCAGCTTGACCGTGTAGTCGTCGACGCGGGTGATCGCGCCCTTCGCGGGCCTGCTTGGTGTCGGGATCGATCAACGAGGCCATGCGCGCGGCCATCGAATTGCCCTCGGCGCCCTTGTCGCACCAGCGATTGAGGTTGAAGATGACGTCGTCGGCGTCGAACTTGTCGCCGTTGTTCCACATCACGCCCTTGCGCACGTGCAGCGTATATTCGGTGGCGTCCGGGTTCACGTCCCAGCTTTCGAGCAACATCGGCTTGAACGTGAATTCGCGCGTGTATTTCACCAGCGGCTCAAGGAATTGACGGCTTGCGTTGCCCATTTCCGGCCAGTCGTAGGTTCGCGGGTCCTTCTGGTCCTTGACGAACATCCCGACCTTGAGCACGCCGCCCTTCTTGGGCGTGGCGGCGAGCGCGCGGCTCGGCGCCGCAAGCCCGATCATGCCGTAGGCCGCCGCCGTCGAGGCGCCGAAAATGCTCGCCAGAGCGAGGAATTCGCGACGGTCCATCTTCCCGGCTTTGGCCTCGGCGGCCAAGGCTTTCACGGCTGCCGGCAGATCTTTGCCATCTTTGCTTGGATTCTTCATAAGGTCTCCTCCACTCTGTCGTTCTGGTGCGCCGCATGTCGCACGCCGCAAGGGCGTCGACGAAGCCGGTCGGGGTCCCTTCTGCGAGAGACTTTTCTCAATCTATCCTTGCTCGCGCATAGGAAAAAGCAACAAAAAAACATATCTGCGGCATAAAATTCCAAGAAGTCTGATCGTCGCAGGCCTTTTTCGAATCAACTCATTCGTTGGGGTGGGTCACCTCCCAGGGCTTGATCCAGTCTCCGGCGACGCGAAGCGAAACGCCCGCGTCGTCCTCGATGAGCTTGCAGACCGTCATTTCGCCCGCCGAATCGCCATATCGCGCGCGCGCCTCCTTAAATCGATCGTGGGTGGCGCTGGTCAGTTCATGGCGCGCCCCCGTCTCAGCAATCAGTTCTTCGATCAATCCAAGATCCTTCAGGCACAGCGCTATGGGAAAGGACGGATCGTAGTGGCCGGCGAAAATCGACGGCACGTCATGTTGCAAGACGAAACTATCTGCGGCGCCGCCTTTCATCGCCCGCCACCACACGTCGGGCTCGAGTCCGGCCAGTTTGGCGGTGACCATCGCCTCCCCGATCGCCGCGGCGTGAATCTTCCACAATTGATTGTTGACGAGCTTGGCGACATAGCCGTTGCCGTATCCGCCCACGCGCCGGATCTGGCCCATCGCCTCGATCACCGGCCGCGCCCGCTCGATATCTTCGTCCTCGCCCCCGACAAACATCAGCATGTCGCCGCGGATAGCCGAGTCCACCGAACCGGTGACGGGCGCATCGATGGGGCGACCGCCCTGGGAGCGAAACGCATTCGCCAGATCGCGCATGAAGTCTGGGACCGCTCGTCGTCAGGTCGATCCAAAATTTACCTGCGCACGACGTTGAAAAGAACCCGTTCGGCCCGCGCAGAACCTGCTCGATCTCCTTCGGGCCGAAGACCATCGTGACAACCACGTCGCAACGATCGAGCACGTCAGCGGGATGTTCGCCGCGCCGCGCGCCCCTTTGAAGGAGAGGTTCCGCAGCCTCGGGGCGGATGTCGTAGACGACCATGTCGAAGCCCGCTCGACGGATATTCGACGCGACGTTACGACCCATCGTGCCCAAGCCGACAAAGCCAATGATCATGCGCCGCGCTCTCCCCTATCGTGTCGATTTGAAATGGTGAGCGCCTCGCCTTATGGTGACAAGCAAATTATCCTTATGTCAGCATAAGCCCTGGTGATGCTCGGATGGACATTGAAGTCCGGCTGCTGCGCAGTTTTGTGGCGACCTACGAACACGGTTCGGTCTCGCGCGCGGCGGAGAAGCTCGCCTGCACCCAAGCCGCGATGAGCATGCGGCTGAAGATGCTGGAGGGAGAGGTCGGCGGAGAGTTGTTCCTGCGCCGACACCACAGGCTCGAGCCTACGTCGAGAGGCAGCGAGCTCTACGCAAAAGCATTGACCGTGCTGGCGGCCTACGACGAACTGCTCTCCACATCTCGAAGCAGGGCGCCGCTCTACAGGATCAGGATCGGCGTGCCCGACGATTATGCGCTCGGCCTATTGTCGTCCGTGCTTCGCCGCTTCACGCTCGAGTTGGCGGACGTGGAGCTGGAGATCCTTTGCGATTTGAGCGCCAACCTGTACGCGTCGCTTCATCGGCAGGACCTCGACATCGCCCTGGCGACTTTGGCGGCGCGCCCGCCCTCGGCGCGGCTCGCCATCGAAGCGCGGTTGCATTGGATACATCACGGCGATTTCATCGGGCCCGACGACGAGGGAGGAATCGCCCTGGCGGCCTATCCCGAGGGCTGCGTATTCCGGCGGGCGATGATCGGCGCCTTGGAGAAGGAAAGGCGGCGTTGGCGCGTCGCCGTGCAGAGCCGCAGCCACGCGGGCGTCATCGCAGCCGTGCGCGCGGGCGCGGCGGTCACTTCGATGGCCGCCGGCACGGCGCCCGACGGCCTGAATGAGACAGCCGCGACCGATTGGCTGCCCGCCCTCGATCCCGTTCCGATTTACTTGATCAGCCTTGGGAAAGACTTGAACCCTGCCGCGCGGCGGCTCGAGGGCCTGATACACGACGAGCTCGAACGTGCGTTCGCCGTGGCCTGAATTCGATCCCTCGTGAACCTGAAAAGACGCGCGCGACCGCCTCGTCGTCATGCTTCGCCGATTGTGCGAGCGCGGCCAAAGGCGAGTTTGAAAGCTCGCGCCAGCGCCTCGCCGAGGCTGAGGCCGTGAACCGTCGCCAGGTAATTATGGAAGTCGTAGATCGTCACGCCAGGGCAAACCTCAAACTCGAAAAAAGTCGCCCGCCCTTCCCCATCGATTCTGAAGTCCAGCGAGAAATAGTCCTGCAAGCCGACGAGACGCGCCAAACGCTCGGACATGCCCAGAATTTCGGCGACCGCCCTCTGCGAGCGAGGGTCGTTCGCTTGCCGTAAATTGATCATTCTGGGAACAAACGCAGCCGCGCGGTCGACGCCAAAGCCGCCGCGGGTTCCGAATGTGTCTTTTGCCCCCGACAACGTTTCGTTGTCCTTCATCGTCATGAACGCGCCGCCCGTCTCGCTGGCGGGATCCTTGGTCAATTGGTCGATGCCGAGTTGTTCGCCAAATTCGCCGCCCGTATCCATGAAGCTGACGCGGACGTCGTCGCCCGAGACAAAAGGCTGAATCAAGGCTCGGTCATGATAGCGCTCCCAAATGCGCAAGGCGCGCTCTTTCGCCTCCGCGAGGGCGCCACAACGGCTGTCGGCGAAAATCCCGATCTTGGCGCCCAGCGTATTCGGCTTGACGAAGAGAGGTTCGACCCGCTGCGACCAGTTTCCGAGCGTCGCGACTTCGACATTTCCTTCCACCAACTTCGTGGGCGCGACAACGAGGCCAGCCGCCGAGGCGAGCGCGAGACTGGCGAACTTGTCCTGGCACAAGTGCTGCGCCGTCGCGGGCGCTCCGAAACGCGCGAATCCCGCCAATCGCGAAACCGCCGACACGGCGGAGCCGAGATAGAAGCGAACGCCGTCGGTCATCGACCAAACGATCGTGCGGTCGCGCCGCGCCGAATAGTCGGGCAGACGCGCCAGCAGATGATCGACCTCGACGAACTCGACTTCAATGTCGGCGCGCCTTGCGGCCCCCGCGATGTCGTCGAAGAAGTCCGGCAAGTCGGTCGCCTGACCAAGATAGACGGAGATTTCGGCGGCGACTGCGGGCGCATAGCCGAATGAGACGAGCCGGCGCCGCGCCGCGGCTTCGGTCTCGTAGACGATCACTGCGTTTGACAAGCTCATCGAACGGCTCCCGAATGTTCCAAGGTTGTGCACGCGCGACGCGCTTTACGACGGCCGGATGTTCTTAGCCTCGAAGGCTCCGATCGCATTCACGCCGCGCGGGGCATCGAACGTCTGCTCGGTTCGGGCGCCCGAACAGTCCACCCCTTTCTGAAGCCTGTCGGGCGGTGAATTCCAAAGCTTGGCGGCCAAGACGTTAGCGAAATTGGAAGATGGTCATTGAATTCGAACGCTCGGAGCCGGACCAAGAAGTGACGCGGCGATGATTCTTGCGGGGCCGTCGACCACGTCCTCTCAAAGACTTGCGCTCACGCCCTCGTCAGAGCGATGCGCTGTAGTCAGTACCACTGGTCCAGATTTTCGGACTTGCGCCGACGGACGTAGTCGACAAGCGCCTCATCGACCGACGGTTCAATTGGCGGCCGTTCGTAGCTCGCCAGCAGCTTCTTCACGCGGACAGCGGCCCTCTCGGTCGCCGACGACTGCCCAGCGTCCCGCCACTGCTCGAAAGAATTGTTGTCCGCGACATCCGAATCCCAGAACGCCTGCTCATAGTTCGCCAGCGTGTGCGCGCAGCCGAAAAAGTGTTTGCCCGGTCCGACCTCGCGAAAGGCGTCCATCGCGAACTGATTCTCGTCGAGGGTGAGCCCCTTCATCCAAGTGTGAAGCGCGCCGCAGAAATCGGCGTCGAGCACCAGCTTTTCATAGCCCATGACCAATCCGCCCTCGAGCCAGCCGGCGGCGTGCAGAATGAAGTTCGCGCCGCATTGCACGGCGGCCATCATCGACATGGTGCTTTCCTGCATCGCTTGGGCGTCGGCGATCTTGGACGCGGTAAATGCGCCTGAGCATCGCAGAGGAAGCTCCAATCGGCGAGCGAGTTGACCTATGACCAGCGACCCGAGCGCCGGTTCCGGAGTGCCGAATGTGGGAGAGCCGGAGCGAAGGGCCATCGACGACAGAAAATTGCCGAAGATGACCGGACATCCGGGACGGACCAATTGCGTAAGCGCGCAGCCAGCCATGGTCTCCGCCAAGGACTGAGCAATTGCGCCGGGCGTCGTGACGGGTCCCATCGCCCCGCCCAAGATAAACGGCACGACCACCGCGCATTGATTGGCGCGAGCGTAGGCCCTGAGGGCGTTGGTCATCGTCGCGTCATAGACAAGCGGCGAGTTGACGTTGATATTGCCGAGAATGACGCAATGGCGATCGGCGAACTCGGCGCCGAACGCCAAACGCGCCATTTCGATAGAGTCCTCGGCCCGCTCCTCGGCAGTGACCGATCCCATAAAGGGTTTGTCCGAATAGCGAAGATGAGCCGCCACCATGTCGAGGTGACGCTTGTTCACGGGGATATCGACGGGCTCGCAGATGGTCCCGCCGGAGTGGTGCAGCCAGGGAATTGAATACGTGAGCCTGACCAGCGCCTCGAAGTCGGCAAGCGTTCCATAGCGGCGGCCGCCTTCGATGTCGCTGACGAATGGCGAGCCATAGGCGGGAGCGAATACGACGGAATCGTCCCCGATCGTCACCGAGCGGGCGGGGTTGCGCGCGTGCTGAACAAAGCTTCGCGGCGCCGTGCGCAAAATCTGACGCAGGTGTCCCGGCGCAAACCGGACCAATTCGCCTTGAACGTCGCAACCGGCCTCTTTCCAAAGCCGAAGCGCTTCAGCATCGCCGCGAAATTCGATGCCGATCTCCTGCAAGATCCGATCGGCATGGGCCTCGATCTGGCAAAGGCCCTCCTCGCCCAATATCTCGTAGACCGGCGTCTTGCGCACAACTCCGGCAAGTATCGCCGTCGAAGCGGAAGACCTTTGGCGCTGGCGAGCGGCGCGACCGTGGCGGGAACGAGCCTCCTGGCCCGACGGGATTGTGGCGTCCGATTCCATTGTCGCGTTTCCTCCCGACTGAGGCTGGCAAGAGTCGCCGCCCTATTTTCGCCTGCGCGTGCGGCGATCAGCGTAGCGGCAAGTGGCGATTGATCCCAGGCCGGCCAGGATCAAAAAAGTGATCGATCGGCCCGTTGGCGAGAAAATGCTCGTGCCAACGCTTGAGCTCCTTGCGATCCAACGCGACGCCCAGACCGTCGCCGTCGGGGACCGCGACGACATTGTTCTTCTGTCGGAACGGCCCGCCTTCGATAACGTCGCCGATCTGCCACCGGAACAGCGATTGGCTTGGCTCGGTTATCCATGGCATCGCGGCGGACATGTGGAGATAGGCAGCGGTGCAGATGCCCGCGTCGCCCGAATAGCACCAGAAGCCGACGCCCATCGCCTCGCAGGCGCCAATGAATCGAATTGCTCGATTGATGCCCCCGAGAACCGCGAAATTGGTCACGAAATAGTCGGGCACGCCAAGCGCGACCGCCTTTCGAATGTCGGGGATATGGGTCGAAAACGAGATGTCGGAGTGCTGCCGCAGCGCTTTCATTTCCTCGAAGGTCGCTACAGGGTCTTCGTAGTTGCGCACATTGAAGTCAGCCAGTTCGCGCAACACTTGTCTGGCTGTCGCGAGCGACCATTGCATATTCGAATCCAGGCGTATCATCGCATCGGCCCCGAGTGCGCCACGCAATCGCCGGACGGTTTCGACCTCCATCTTGGGATCGCCCAGAATGAGTTTGCCCTCGAAATAAGTGCTGCCGTGGCAGTCCCTCATTTTTAGGCAATAGTCGACGATCGCCTCGGGCGACATTTCTCTTCCCGGCCGAAAGCTGAAATATTCCGTGAAGGGAATCGCATCCCGCACCTTGCCGCCCAGGAGCTCGCAAAGCGGCCGACCCCAAGCCTTGCCACGCAGGTCCCACAACGCGATTTCAATCGCCCCAAAAGCTTTGACCACCGAGGAATCATCGGTATTCTGGACGATCTGCCATGGAGGCAGACACCGACTCTCGCAGGCCGCGATATCGATGGGGTCGAGGCCGCGCAACCGCTCGCCCAGGCTTTGGATGAGGCCGGCCACGTCGCTTGACGGCGCCTCTCCAAGCCCGGTCAATCCTTCGTCGGTTTCCACCTCGACGATCGCCTTTGACGTCCCTGGATACAGTCCTCCCGTCCACCAAATCGGCGCTTCCAAGGGGATATTGACGGGGGTAGCCGTAATCGAGCGAATTTTCAACTTCTTGGCCCGCCGTTCGCGACGTAAGATTTCCCGCCAGCGTAAATTATTGGAAAGAAAAGTAAAATATGAAATAGTTATACTGGCTTGTCTTATTCATCACGGGCGATTTTCAAGGCTGGCGGAGGTGGCGTAAATCTCTGAATTCGTGTCGAATTCCCTTGCCTGCAGCGACCCTTCGCGCGCCTTCGCTTCAGCCGCCGCCGCCACGACCGACAATACGATTGCGCCGTTCTCGCTTCCAGCCGTAGAAGGCAAGAAAGCCACAGCCGCTCTTGACGGCGGGCGGATTTCGTCGGACGGCGGGGTGACGCCGTCGGCGGCCGTCGAAACGGGCGACTTCGCCGTCCCGGCCGGTCGCCGGATTCAACATCGGCCGCCGTTCCTGGCCTCGATCCGCCGGAGCGCGAGCGGCGACGGCGGGGCCGCCATTCACGATCGCGGCCGCCGATGCTAGTCTGCGGCCCAGACATGCCTCGCGCGGCGACGGCCGCGCCTCGCCATTGGACAAGTCCCATGCGTATCGAAAACGACGTCAAGCTCGACTTCAAGGACGTTCTCATCCGCCCCAAGCGCTCGACGCTCAACTCGCGCAACGCGGTCGACATCCACCGCGCGTTCCGCTTCCTGCACACCGGCGCGCGAATGGAAGGGATTTCCGCTCATCGCCGCCAACATGGACGTGACCGGCACGATGGCGATGGCGCGCGCGCTCGGGCAAGCACGGCGCGCTCACCGCCCTGCACAAGCACTATCCCGAGGCCGAGCTCGCCGAATTCTTCGCCGGCGAAGACGGCGCGCACGCCTTCTATTCGCATCGGCACGACCGCCGCCGATCTGGAAAAGCTCGCGGCGGTGCGCAAGCAAGGCGCCGGTCCGCTTTGTCTGCATCGACGTCGCCAACGGCTACGCGGAAAAATTCCTCGAAACGGTCAAGCGCGTGCGCGACGAAAACCCCAAGTCCGTGATCATGGCCGGCAACGTCGTCACCGGCGACATGACGGAGGCGCTGGTTCTCGCCGGCGCCGACATCGTCAAGATCGGCATCGGCCCCGGCTCGGTGTGCACGACGCGCAGAGTGACCGGCGTCGGCTATCCCCAGCTTTCGGCGATCATCGAATGCGCCGACGCCGCCCACGGCCTCAAGGGCCAGGTCTGCGCCGACGGCGGCTGCACCGCGCCCGGCGACGTCGCCAAGGCCTATGGCGCGGGCGCCGATTTCGTCATGCTGGGCGGCATGCTCGCCGGCCACGACGAATGCGCCGGCGAAATCCGCTACGAGGAGCGCGACGGCAAGAAGATCCCGGTCGCGCATGACGTTCTACGGCATGTCGTCGGAGGCGGCGATGAAGAAATATTCGGGCGGCGTCGCCCATTACCGCGCCGCCGAGGGCAAGAGCGTCGAGACGCCCTATCGCGGCCCGGTCGACAATACGATGGGCGAGATCATGGGCGGCGTGCGCTCGATGATGACCTATATCGGCGCGACGCAGCTCAAGGAGGTGCCCAAGCGCACCACCTTCGTGCGCGTCACCGCGCAGACCAACGACGTGTTCGGGGGGTAGCGGGCGCGCCCTCCTTGCCCGCCCGCCTTACCTCGCCAGCTCGACGGCGCAGCCGATTTCGAGCTTGGCCCAGTTCGCGTCGCAGGTCAGCGCCACGGTCTTTCGCAAGCAGGCCAGCGCGAGGCAGGCGCGGTCGCCCAGCGAGAGGCCGAGGCCACGCGTTTGCAGGCGCAATAAGCCGGCGAGCCGCGCCTGCTCGGCGTCGAAGGGCGCGACCTCGAGATCGAGCGCGCTCAACGCGGCGTCGATCGCGGCGGGCGCGCCGCCCCGGTCGGAAAGCTTGGCGACGACTTCGCTGAGGTTAACGGCGCCGATCACGCAACCCGGAAGCGCCGCGAGCACTTTTTCCGCGCCGCGCTCCTCCAGAAGCAGACACAGCAAGGCGGAGGCGTCCAGCACGTAAACCCTACTCACGCTCCGCCTCCGCCCGGCGCTCGGCGATGAGTTCTTCGACCAGGCTTCCCTCGCCCTTGACGAAGCCGCGCACGATCGCTTGGGCGCGCTTCACCGCCGCGGCGAGAGGCCGCACGCGCAAATCGCCGTCCGGCATGAGCTCGACCACGACGGAATCGCCGCGCTCGATGCCCATCGCCCTTCGCATCTTGGCGGGAATGACGAGCTTGCCGCCCTCGATGATCTTGACCGTTTGCGCCAAATTGACCCGCGTGCCGATATCGGACCGATTGTTGTTTTCATACCAGATGTCTCCATAGGCGCCAATTGCGAAATCGGCCTAGCGCGGGCATTGCCGCCGTCGCCCGCGCGCGGCGGTCGCGGCGCCCTCGGCGTCGTCCCGTCTTGGAGCGTTCCTCCGCCGGCCCGCCTGTGCTAGAAGCCCCGCCATGACCGCCGCCGCCCTTGCCATTGTCCCGCGAGCGCCCGTCGTCCTCGCCGGGGCGACGCGCGCCGAACTGGCGCTTGCGCTCGCCGAAATCGGCGTGCCCGAGCGGGAGCTGCGCATGCGCGCCGCGCAGCTCTGGCATTGGATCTATCATCGCGGCGCGCGCGATTTTTCCGCGATGCGCAATATCGCGCGGCCCCTGCTCGAAAGGCTCGCCGAGCGCCACACGCTGGCGCGCCCCGAAATCGTCGCCGAACAGGTTTCCGCCGACGGCACGCGAAAATGGCTGCTGCAAGATGCCGCCGGCCGGCCCGCGCGACAAAGGCGCCGAGATCGAGTGCGTCTATATCCCGGAATCCGATCGCGGCACGCTCTGCGTCTCCAGCCAGGTCGGCTGCACGCTCAATTGCACGTTCTGCCACACCGGCACGCAGGCGCTGGTGCGCAACCTGACCGCGGCCGAGATCGTCGCGCAAGTTCTCGTCGCGCGCGATCGGCTCGGCGATTTTCCCGGCGGCGTCGCGCCGACCGACGGGCTCGTCCCCTCGGGCGAGGGCGTGCGCGCGGTCTCCAACATCGTCTTCATGGGCATGGGCGAGCCGCTCTACAATTTCGACAACGTTCGCGAGGCGATCGGCGTCCTGACCGACGGCGACGGGCTGTCGCTGTCGAAGCGACGCATCACCGTCTCGACTTCCGGCGTCGTGCCGCAAATGGACGCGTTGGGGCGCGAATGCGGCACGATGCTCGCGGTCTCCCTGCACGCCGATCAACGACGCGCTTCGCGACAAGCTCGTGCCGCTCAACCGGAAATACCCGATCGAGGCGCTCATGAAGGCGTGCCGCGACTATCCCGGCGCCTCCAACGCGCGGCGCATCACCTTCGAATACGTCATGCTGAAAGGCGTGAACGATTCGCCCGCCGAAGCGAAGGCGCTGGTGCGTCTGCTGCAAGGCCTGCCGGCCAAGATCAACCTCATTCCGTTCAATCCCTGGCCCGGCAGCCCCTACGAATGCTCGGACTGGGCGACCATCGAGCGCTTTTCCGACATCGTCTTCAACGCGGGCTACGCGAGCCCGGTGCGCACGCCGCGCGGACGCGACATTCTCGCCGCCTGCGGCCAGCTGAAGAGCGAAACCGAAAAGCTGCGCGCCCGCGCGCGCCTGATGCTGGAGGAGAATCTGGCCGTTGGCCTGGATTGACGCAGCGCAAGGCGGCCCTCCGCGTCTTCCCCCTGGCGGCGCCGAAGCCGCTTTGCGGAGCCCGGCGTCCCGCGCCCCGACAACCGCCGCGATCAAGGACGGCCCATGACCGAATCGCCGCCGCCGACGACGACAGACGCCGAAGTCGGACTTCGACGGATTCGCCGCGATTCTGCGCGACAGCCTCGGCGGTCTGATGCGCCTGCCGCGCTTCGACCGCCGCGGTCGCTGGCTCCTCGTCGCGCTCGTCGCGCTCGCCTGGGCCGCGACGTCGATCTACAAGGTCCAGCCCGACGAGCAGGGCGTCGTCCTGCGCTTCGGCAAATGGGTCGACACGACCGAGCCGGGCCTGCACTTCCATCTGCCCTATCCCGATCGAGACGGTGCTGTTTCCCAAGGTGACGCAGATCAACCAGATTCAGCTCGGCAACGCGCCGCGCGGCGCCGGCGGGCCGCGGCGGGACGCGATCGGCAGATGCTGACCGGCGACGAAAACATCGTCGAGGCGGATTGCGCGGTGTTCTGGAAGATCCGCGACGCCGGACAATTTCTGTTCCGCGTCAACGCGCCCGAGGCGGCGGTCAAGATCGCGGCGGAAGGGGCGCTGCGCGAAGTCATCAGCCGCACCCCGATCCAGGCCGCGATGTCGGACAAGCGCCAGCAGATCGCCGACCAGACGCGCGCATTGCTGCAATCGCTGCTCGATTCCGAGCAGGCGGGCATTCAGATCACGCAGGTGCAGTTGCAGCGCGTCGAGCCGCCGCTGGCGGTGATCGACGCCTTCAACGACGTGCAGCGCGCGCGCGCCGACCAGGAGCGC
Source organism: uncultured Alphaproteobacteria bacterium (assembly GCA_963842835.1). Lineage (GTDB taxonomy): Bacteria > Pseudomonadota > Alphaproteobacteria > Rhizobiales > Beijerinckiaceae > Roseiarcus. The sequence goes on from CAWJIB010000010.1 coordinate 21,040, forward strand.
GCGCGCAACGAGGCGGAGGCCTACGCCAACGATATCCTGCCGCGCGCGCGCGGCGAAGCCGAGCGCATTCGCCAGGACGCCGAAGCCTACAAGACCCAGGTCGTCAACCTCGCCCAGGGCGAGGCCAACGCGTTCCTGTCGGTCTACGCCAGCTATCAGACCGCCAAGGACGTCACCGCCTGGCGCCTCTATCTCGAAAGCGTCGACGAAGTCCTGAAGAAGGCGACGAAGGTCATCGTCGACACCTCCGGCAAGGGCGTCTCGAGCGTCGTGCCCTACATGCCCGTGAGCGAGACCAGGCCGCGGCCGTCCACGCCGCGCCATCGCCGCCGCCGCCTCAGGGAGGCGCCAAATGATCGCGCGGGCTTGGCTCTTCGTCTTGGCGCTGATCGCGCGCGGCGGCGTTCACGCTCGCCTCCTCGCTCTATGTCGTGGGCGAAGGCGAACAGGCGCTGCTGGTGCGCCTCGGCGCGCCGATCGGCGTCGCCTCGAAGCCGGGCCTCAAGATCAAGGCGCCGTTCATCGACAGCGTGTTCGTCTACGACACCCGCCTGCTGCTGCTCGAGCCGCCGACCGAGCAGGTGATCCTGGGCGATCAGAAGCGGCTCGAAGTGCAATCCTACACGCGCTACCGCATCGTCGATCCCTTGCGCTTCTACCAGGCGCTGCGAACGATCGATCAGGCCCGCGCCGCAGCTCGCCCAGCTCGTGAGTTCGTCGGTGCGCCGCGAACTCGGCCAGGTTCCGCTGCAGGCGCTGCTGACCGAACCAGCGCGCCGCAGATCATCGACGTCATCAAGAACGAAGTGGCGGCCAAGGCGCAGCCGCTCGGCATCGAAATCGACGAGGTGCGCTTCCATCGCGCCGACCTGCCTTTCGAGACCAGCCAGGCGATCTACGATCGCATGAAGTCCGAGCGTCAGCGCGAAGCCAAGGAGCTGCGCGCGCAAGGATTCGAATGGGCGCAGCAGATCCAGGCGCGCGCCGACCGCGATCGCACCGTCATCCTCTCCGAAGCGCAGCGCGCCGCCACGATCAGCCGCGGCGAAGGCGACGCCGAAGCCAACCGCCTGCTCGCCGACGCCTTCGACAAGGACCCGAAATTCTATCAATTCTATCGCGCCTTGCAGACCTACCGCCGCGCCCTCGCCGATTCCGGCCCGACGCTGGTGCTTTCGCCCGACGCGGACTTCCTGCGCGTCCTCAAGGACGGTCCCGAGCGGGCCGCCGCCGCCGCCGCACCGCCCGCCGCGACGGGGAACGCGCCATGAAGCGCGGCGCGATGGCGCGGCGCGCCTCGAGCGTCCGCCGGCCGGGGGACTGAGGATGGAGTTCGGCGACGGAGCCGCCTGGCTCGTCATTCCCGTCCAGATCTTCTTCGTCGATCTGCTGCTCGGCGCGGACAACGCGCTGTTGATCGCGCTCGCCTGCCGTTCGCTCGGCCCCGAGGAAACGCGCAGGGCGATCTTGCTCGGCACCAGCGGCGCGATCGTGCTGCGGCTCGTCCTGACGGTCCTGGCGAGTTCGCTGCTCGCGCTGCCGCTGGTCAAGCTCGTCGGCGCCTGGGTGCTGATCGTCATCGCTCTCAACGTGACGGCGCAGCGCGGATCGCACGACGACGTCGACCGCTCACCCTCGCTCGCGCGCGGCGATCTGTGGTCGGCGGCGACGGTCATCGTCGTCGCCGATTCGGCGATGAGCCTCGACAACGTCGTCGCGCTCGCGGCGATCGCACGCGGCAATTTCTGGCTGCTCGCGGTGGGCGTCGCATTCTCCATTCCCGTGCTCGCCTATGGCGGGCTGATCCTTTCGACGCTGCTTCGCAACGCGCCCGGCCTCATCGCGATCGGCGCGGCGCTGCTCGGCTGGATCGCGGGCGACATGGCGGTTTCCGATCCCCTCGCTCGCCAATTGGGCGAACCTCAACGCGCCCGGCCTCGTCGCGATCGCGCCCGCGCTCGGCGCGGCGTTCGTGTTCTTGAACGGCTGGTTGACCCCGGGCCGTCCCGCGCCGCGCGCGTCGCGCGGCCCGCGCAGCCGCGCGCGCAGCCGCCGTCCGCGCCGCGCTCGCCCCCGCGCCGCGCCCGAGCGCTCCCTCGCTCGAGCCGCCGGAGCCGCAAGCGCCGAGCGAGCCTTCGCCCGCGCCAGCCTTGCGCGAGGACCGCGTCGCCATCATCGGCGTGCTGATTCTCGCGGTGATCGCCGGCCTCGCGCTGATGGTCGTTTCCTATCTCGACAGCCTCTATTGAGGCGGCGGGTCGCCCGCACGCGCCGATCTGGCCGCGAGGGCAGGAATTTGCTAGACGATGGCATGAACGCAAATCCGCCCTCGATCGCGATCGCGGCCCTCAGCGCCGACGACTTCGCCGCGTGGGCGCCGCTGTGGCGCGGCTATCTCGATTTCTACCGCGCCTCGGTCGACGCCGCGACGACGACCTCACCTTCGCGCGCCTGACCGGCGGCGCGGAGCCGATGGGCGGCTTTCTCGCCCGCGACGCGGACGGCGCGGCGGTCGGCCTCGTCCATTGGATCACTCACCGCTCGTGCTGGACCGCCGGCGATTATTGCTATCTCCAGGATCTCTTCGTGGCACCGGACAGTCGCGGCGTCCGGCATCGGCAGACGGCTGATCGAAGCGGTGGCCGGCAAGGCGCGCGCACTCGGCTGCTCGCGCGTGCATTGGCTGACCCACGCCACGAACGCGAAGGCCATGCGCCTTTATGATCAGGTCGCCGAACGTTCCGGCTTCGTGCAATATCGCCAGACGCTGGCGTGAACGTCGAGGCCGCTCACGCTCCCCACGCCGATCTTGAGCGACCGTATCGGCGTCCGCGCGGCGTTCGAGGCCGGGGAGCGTTCGAGCGAGGTGAGCATCATGATCTCGTCGAGCGGCTTGGGCTCGCTGAAGAGAAATCCCTGAGCTTCGGCGCAGCCGAGCTCCGCCACCGCCTGGAGTTGGGCGCGCGTCTCGATCCCCTCCGCGATGGTCCTCATGCCGAAACTCGAGGCCAACTCGATGATCGCGCGAACCGTGGCGCGCGTCTCTTCGCGCCTGGTGAGCTTCTGAATGAAGGAGCGATCGATCTTGACGCTGTCGAACGGATATTGTTCGAGGCAGTTCAAGCTGGAATAGCCGGTGCCGAAATCGTCCAACGAAATACGGACGCCCATCGCCTTGAGCCGTCGCAATTGCGCGGCCACGCGCGGGCTGTCGTTGATGAGGAACGAATTCGGTGACCTCGATTTCCAGGCGGTTGGCGGCAAGACCGGACTTGTCCAGGCACTTTCGCGCCAGGGCGGCCACGTCGGACGATTCGAGCTGGACCGGCGAACAATTGACCGCGACGCGCAGGCTCGCCGAGCTCTTGGCGATGTCGGCGCAGGCGCGTTCGAGAACCCACCCGCCGATCGCGACGATGAGGCCGGTTTCCTCGGCGATCGGGATGAACTCGCGCGGGCGGAACGTCGGGCAGATCCGGACGACGCCAGCGCAACAGCGCCTCGAATCCGACGGTTTCTTCGCTCGCGCGCGCTCTTGATCGGCTGATAGAATACGCTGAAGCTCGTCACGCTCGATCGCGAAGCGCAGTCCGTTTTCGATCATGACCTTGTTCTGCGCGATCTTGTGCATGTCGCCGTGAAAGAAGCAGAAACTTCCGCGGCCTTTCGACTTTGCCGCGTAGAGGGCCAAGTCGGCCGCCTTCAGGAGTTCGCTGGTCGCGGCTCCGTCGCCCGTCGCGGACGCGATCCCGACGCTCGCGCCGACGATGGCGTTGATCGAGCCGATTTCGTACGGCTTGGAAAGTTCCCGACAAACGCGCCGGGCGAGCGCCGCGGCGTCGTCCGCGAAACTGTCGACCCGCTGGATGACGGCGAATTCGTCGCCCCCCAGCCTCGCGACAAGGTCGTCCCGCCCCACGAGTTCGTTCAGACGGCCGGCGACGAAGCGGAGCAATTCGTCGCCCGCCGCGTGGCCGTAGGTGTCGTTGACGAACTTGAAGCGGTCGAGATCGACGACATGCAGCGCGTAGTTGCGCTCGGCGGCCGGCGCCGTGAACAATTGGTCGAGCTTCTCGCCGACGACCAGTCGATTGGCAAGGCCGGTGAGCGGGTCGCGCCGCGCCAGATGAACGATCTTCCTCTCGAACCGAAAGTTGCCGAACGCCACGGCGATCGTCGTGAGCAACACGAGCGCCGACAGCAGCGCGGCGCCGCCGAAACTGACCGTGCGCCACCACAGCAGCCGTTCGTCGAATTCCACTCCGGGAATGGCGACCACGACCTTCAGCGGGAAACCCTTGACCGCGCGCGTCAGAGCGAACGAATCCTCGCCGTTCGGGCCTTGCGCGAGCGACGCCAACTGCCCGCCGTTGAAGGGGCGCACGATGTCGGGCGGACGAACTTGCCGCGCCATGAAGTCGGCGAACACGCCCGTCCCCAAGCGCACGTAACCGTCTTCGCCGACGAGAGCGAAGCCGCCGCCCTGTCCAAATTTCAAGTCGGCGTAATCGCGCGCGAAAAGCTTGGGATCGAGCGACACGACGAGGACGCCGGCGAATTTTCCTTCGGCGTCGGTGATCCGGCGGGTGAATTGGACCGTCCATTTGCCGGAAACACGGCCTAACACCGGCCTGCTGATGAACAATCTGTCTTCGTTCGACTGAAGGGGCGCTCGGAAATGTTCACGATCGCTAAGGTCGATCTTGGCTTGCGGATGAGGCATTTCGCTGCTGGCGACCATGACGCCTTTCGCGTCGATGACGCTGATCTCAACCGTTTGATCGTCGACCGTGTAATCCTCTTTCACCAGAGACGGCCAATCGACCTCGCCGCCGTCACGTAGCGGCGGCCCGGCGAAGGAACTTGAGAATGCGATCCAAGTCTTCGACGGTGTGGCTGACGTTCTGTTCGAAAACCAGCGCGAGGTTGGAGGCGTCGCGTTCGTTCTCGCGCAGCAACGAATCGCGCTCGTGAGCGAACAGCGCCCACGCCGCGAACCAGATGACGAAAATCCGCACGAGGCCAAGAAGGACGGTGGGTTGCCGGAACGGGGAATGTCGAACGTTCGCCGCTGTCCGCGGCCGGCCATTGCCGCTTCGCCCGCGCCGGATTCGCGGCGGCGAAGGAGAACCAAGATCGCGATCCCGAAAAAGGCGCCTTGCCTGAGATCGTCATCGAGGCTCCTGGGCGATCCGTTGATTTAACCGTTCTAAGGAGGAGGACTTACCAAATCCTCAAAGCCATTCATCCACCCATGGGCCCCGCCAGGGCGCCGCCTGGACGGATCGAGGGGGAGGCGCGCGCTCGGCGAAGAGGGCGTCGCGCTCGAAGCCTCGCGGCGCCGAAGGAGCGGCGTCGGGCTCCCCCTGCCAGCGCGGGGAAAGGCGCCGCGCCGCCCTCTCCCGCCCCTGTGGAAGCTCCGATTCGCCGCCTTGCGGTCGCCGTCATCGCGCGCCAAGGTTGGAATTGGCGGAGTTGAGGTGATTCGTGGCCGGCGTCGCGGTTCTGAAGGACGATTTTCGCGTCGAGCGATCGGACGGCGAGCCGGCTTTCACCGTCGATCTCGACGGTTTCGAGGGGCCGCTCGACCTGCTGCTCGAACTCGCGCGTCGCCAGAAGGTCGATCTGGCGCGCATTTCCGTGCTCGCGCTCGCCGAGCAATATCTCGCTTTCGTCGAGGCGGCGCGTAAATTGCGCCTGGAGCTGGCGGCCGATTATCTCGTCATGGCGGCCTGGCTCGCCTATCTCAAGTCGCGCCTGTTGTTGCCGGCGCCGGCGAAGGCCGAGGGCGCCGACGCGGCCGAACTCGCCGACGCCTTGGCGCAGCGCCTGCGTCGTCTCGAACAGATCCGCAAGGCCGCCGAGGCGCTGATCAACCGGCCGCGGCTCGGGCGCGACTTCTTCGCCCGCGGCGCGCCGGAGGCGATCGCGACGGTCCACGGCGGTCGTCCACGAGGCGACCCTCTACGATCTGTTGTCCGCATACGCGCGGCAAAGCCAGAAGCACGCCCGCGCCCATGTGCGCCTCAAGGCGCGCGTCGTCTGGTCGCTCGCCGAGGCGCGCGAGGCGCTGACGCGCCTGATGGGCCAAGCGAGCGACTGGACCGAGCTCGATTCGTGGCTGATCGCCTATGGCGTCGAGCCGAAAATGCGCCGCACCGCGCGGGCTTCCTCCTTTTCGGCCTCGCTCGAAATGGTTCGCGAAGGCCAGATCGAATTGCGGCAGGACGAAGCCTTCGCGCCGCTGTGGGTGCGCGCCGTCCGCTCGGACGCGCTCGCCCGACGCGACGACTTCAGTTAGAGCGAGGATCGATGGGAACCGTCGCGCAATTGTTCGAAACCGCCATCCCGCCGCGCTTCGCGCCGGAGGACTTGCGCGTCGCCGAGGCGCTCGTCTTCGCCGCCGCCGAACCGCTCGACGAGGCGACGATCGCGCGCGCGCCTCTCCGAGGACGCCGATGTCGGCGCGGTCATGGCGGAGCTGCAGCGCCACTACGCCGGCCGCGGCGTCAATCTCGTGCGCGTCGCGGGCCGCTGGGCGTTCCGCACGGCGACGGATCTCTCCTGGCTGCTGGCGCGCGAGGATCAGGAAAAGCGCAAGCTGTCGCGCGCGGCGATCGAGACGCTCGCCATCGTCGCCTATCATCAGCCGGTGACGCGCGCCGACATCGAGGAAATCCGCGGCGTCGCCGTCTCCAAGGGCGCGCTCGACGTGCTGATGGAGGCCGGATGGGTGCGCATGCGCGGTCGCCGCAAGGCGCCGGGCCGCCCGATCACCTACGGCACCACGCAGGAATTTCTCGTCCATTTCGGCCTCGACGCGATCGGCGACCTGCCCGGCCTCGACGAATTGGAGGGCGCGGGCCTGTTCGACGGCAAGCTGCCGCCGGGTTTCGGCGTTCCGCAGCCCGACGACGACGCGGGGCTGCGCGCCGACGAGGAGCCGCTCGACGGGCCGACGCCGCTCGAACAGGCGTGGAGCGCCGTCGGGGAAACGGACGAGCGCTGAGCGCGCCCGGGCGCGGCCACGAAAGCGCCGGAAATCGCAGCGACAAGAAGAGCGGGCGCCGCCGCGCCCGGTCGGCGCGGGGCGCGGGAGAGCGATCGATGAAGCCTAGGGTTTGCCTCGTGATCGCTCGCCTTGGCGGCGACGGTCGGCGGCGCGCGCGCGCAATGCCGTCCTGCCCTTGGCTTCGCACCGCGCGGCCTACGAAATCTCGCTCATCGATTCCTACGCCGCGCGAGCGCCCAATTCGCAGACGCCCGTCGCCGCCTCCGGGCTCATCGCCTATGAATTCACCGGGTCGCCCTGCGAGGGCTACGCCTCGAATTTCCGCCAACTGACCGAATTGGAACGCAGCGAAGGCGACCCGATCTCCTCCGACATTCGCGCCCTCACCTTCGAGGACGGCGACGCCAAGAGCCTGAAATTCCAGATCGACTCGCAAAGCGCAGGCGATCCCGGTCCCGCGATCGTCGGTTCGGCCAAGCGCGCGGAGAGCGGCGACACCACCGTCGCCCTGAGCAAGCCGTCCACGGAAACCATGAATCTCGGCAAGGACATTCTCTTCCCCACCGAGCACATCGAACGCATCATCGCCCAGGCCAAACAGGGCGGCGGCGCGATGCAGGCGCGCGTCTACGACGGCTCCGACACCGGCAAGAAGGTTTTCGAGACCTTGACCGTCATCGGCAAGGAGGCGAGCGCGCCCACGCCCGAGACCGGCTTCGCCGACGCGCTCGGCAAGATCCGCCGCTGGCCGGTCACGGTCTCCTATTTCGACGAAGCGGCCAAGGACGCGCCGCCCGAATATATCCTGAGTTTCGACCTCTACGAGAACGGCGTTTCCGGCACGTTGAAGCTCGACTACGGCTCGTTCGCTCTGACCGCCAAGCTCAGCAAGCTGGAATTGCTGCCGACGCCGAGTTGCGCGAAATAGTCAGCCCTTTCGCGGCGCGGCGCCCGGCTTGAAGGCGAGGCCGCGCTGAATCGCCGCCGCGCCGAACTTGTCGCGCAACGCGTCGATCGCTGCTTCGCGCGCCTTCTCGCGGCCCCGGTCCCCCTCGATGAGATCGGCTTCGTCCGCCTCGCTCGCCGGCTTGAGATCGCTCGCGCCGACGCCGATCAACCGATAGGCCGTCCCCTCCTTTTGCGCCTCGAGCAGCGCGCGCGCCACCGCGAAGAGCCGCGGCGCCATCTGCGTCGGCGCAAGCCCCGAGCGGGTGCGCGTTCGCAGCTTGAAGTCGGGCGTGCGCAATTTCAGCGTGACGCCGCCCGCCGCGAGCCTGGCCTTGCGCAATCGCGCGGCGACGCGCTCGCAATGCGCGAGCAAGACGCGGGTCAACTCGGCCTGATCGGAAACGTCGTCCTCGAACGTCGTTTCGCTCGACACGCTCTTGGTCTCGCGATCCGGCGTCACGCGGCGATCGTCGATCCCGCGCGCCAGCCGCCAAAGCCGCCGCCCGTCGTCGCCCAGGCGCGCCGCCGCCGGCTCATCGAGCGCTTGCAGATCGCCGATCGTCTTCAGGCCGAGCCGCGCGAGCCTTTCCTCGGCGACCTTACCGACCCCCCAAAGCCGGCCGACGCCCATGGGCGCGAGGAGAGCGATCGCGTCCTCGCGCGCGACGACCGAAAAGCCGCGGGGCTTGTCGAGGTCGGAGGCAAGTTTGGCGAGGAACTTGCAGTAGCTGAGGCCGACGGAGACGGTGACGCCGACTTGGCGCTCGATCTCGCGGGCGAAACGCGCAAGGGTGACAGCCGCGCCGGCGCCGTTCGCGCCCTCGCAGCCCGTCAGATCGAGAAAGGCCTCGTCGATCGACAGCGGCTCGACCAGCGGCGTCAGGCGCTGCATCCGCTCGCGAATCTCCCGGCCGACGCGCGCATATTTGGCCATGTCCGGCCTGAGGACGACCGCCTGCGGACAGAGCGAGAGCGCCTTCCCCGTCGGCATCGCCGAGCGGACGCCGTACGTGCGGGCGATGTAGCAGCAGGTCGCGACGACGCCGCGGCGCCCGCCGCCACCGACGATGAGCGGCTTGTCGGCGAGAGAAGGGTCGTCGCGCTTCTCGATCGAGGCGTAAAAGGCGTCGCAATCGACATGGGCGATCGTCAGGCCGCTCGCGCGAGGCGCGCACACGATTCGCGGAGAGGCGCATTGCGGGCAGCGCGCGCCCCTGTCCGACGCGAGGGCGAATTCGGCGAGACAATCGCGGCAAAAGCGCGCACGGCCCGCTTCCGCCTCGCCGGGGCTCAAGGGTCGAACGACGGCGGCGCTCCGCCGAGGCTCTCTCTGGCGCGCGCGATCGCGCCGGGGTCCAGTCCTTCCCCGGCGGCGAAGGCGACGAGCAGGCGCTCGTCGGCGGCGATATAGTCGAGAACGGCGGCCAGAAATCCGGGGTCGGCGGCGGCCTGACGCAGATTGTGCGGCCCGAGCCCGGAAAGGGCGAGAAAGCGCTCGAGCCGCGACTCCTCCGCCGCAAGAAAGCCGAGCGCGGAGATCGCCACGGATTCGCCGGATAACTTGGCTGTGGAAAGCTTGGCGTTAACCGCTTGCCGCACGATCCGGTTTTCCTTTCGTCAAGGTCTCGCGCCTAATATACGTTGCCGGGCTCGGACAAGAAATTCGGCCGCCCCCGGCGCTTCTCGCGGACCATCCCATGTCGAAAACCGTGCTCATCGTAGAGGACAACGAGCTCAATATGAAGCTCTTCAACGACCTCGTCGAGACACGGGGCTGTCGCATCTTGCAGACCCGCAGCGGCGTCGAGGCGGTCGAACTCGCGCGCCGTCACCATCCCGACCTCATTCTCATGGATATCCAGCTGCCGGAAGTGTCCGGCCTCGAAGTGACGCAGTGGTTGAAGGACGACGAAGAGCTGCGCTCGATCCCGGTGATCGCCGTCACGGCTTTCGCCATGAAGGGGGACGAGGAGAAAATTCGGCAGGGGGGATGCGAGGCGTATCTGTCCAAACCGATATCCGTCGCGAAGTTCTTCGACACGATCGACCATTTCCTCGGAGCCAAGTGAAGCGATGACCGCGCGCGTCCTCGTCGTCGACGACATCCTTCCCAACGTCAAGCTGCTCGAGGCGCGCCTCAACGCGGAATATTTCGACGTCCTCACCGCGACCAACGGCCCGGACGCGATCACGATCTGCGAGCAGGGGCTTTGCGACATCGTCCTGCTCGACGTGATGATGCCGGGCATGGACGGCTTCGAGGTTTGCCGTCACTTGAAGGGCCAGCTCGCGACGGCGCATCTGCCGATCGTCCTCGTCACGGCGCTCGACCAGCCGGCGGACCGCGTGCGCGGCCTGGAAGCCGGCGCCGACGATTTCCTGACTAAGCCGATCGACGAGGTCTCGCTGATCGCGCGGGTCCGTTCGCTGGCCCGGCTCAAGGTGGTGATCGACGAATTGCGCAATCGCGCCAATACGACCGTCGCGCTGGGCATGATCGCGCCCTTCGCGACGCCGAACGCCGACGACGGCCGGCGCGGCCGCGTCCTGATCGTCGACGATCGCGCGAGTTCCGCCGAGCGCCTGGCCCAGGCGCTGAGCACGCATCACAACGTCCACGTCGAGCCGGACGTGCACGAAGCCCTGTTCAAGGCGGCCGAGGACAATATCGACATCATCATCGTCAGCCTCGGCCTCAGCGGCTATGACGGACTGAGGCTGTGCAGCCAAATCCGCTCGCTCGAGCGCACGCGCAGCCTTCCCATCCTCGTCGTCGCCGACATCGAAGATCGTCAGCGCGTGCTGCGCGGTCTCGACCTCGGCGTCAACGACTGCCTGGCGCGTCCGGTCGATCGCAACGAACTGCTCGCGCGGGTGCGCACGCAGTTGCGCCAGAAGCGTTACGCCGACAGCTTGCGCGAAAAGGTGCAGCAGTCGATCGAAATGGCGCTGTTCGATCCGTTGACCGGCCTCAACAATCGCCGGTTCATGGAAAATCATCTCGCCACGATGCTCGACAACGCGCGCGTGCGCCGCGCGTCGCTGACGCTGATGATCCTCGACATCGATCACTTCAAGCGGGTCAACGACACCTATGGCCACGATTGCGGCGACGAGGTGCTCAAGGGCTTCGCCGATCGCCTGCGCGGCATCATCCGCGGCGGCGACCTTCTGTGCCGCCTGGGCGGCGAGGAATTCGTCATCGTCATGCCCGGCGTCAATATCCAGGCCGCCGCGCGCATCGCAGAGCGCGCGCGCCTGGCGATCCAGCAGGAGCAGTTCGTCATCGACCCCTCCGGCCGCATGATCCCGGTCACGGTGTCGATTGGCCTTGCCGAACGCGGCGCCGAGGACGACGCGAGTTCGCTCTATCGGCGCGCCGACCGCGCGCTCTATCGCGCCAAGGCGGAAGGGCGCAACCGCGTCAGCGCCGACGCGGCGTAGACGGCGCCGTCGCCGGTGCGCTTCACCACGCGTCCGTGATGCACGGCGATGGTCGGATCAATCAGGTCGCTGCGCAGCGCGCGCAGCCGCGCCAACGTGCGATCCTCGTCCGCGCCGGCGAGCCGGCTGAAGCCGACCACGTCGGCGGCCAGGATCGCCGCGAGTTTTCGCGTCTCGGTCATCGCGCCCCACTCCCAGGACTAAGTTTCGCACAAAGACCCGGGCGGAACCGAGCGGTCCCAGTTGAAGACGCCTCAGGCGGCCGAGGCCGCCCCCATGGTCGCCTCGAGTTCGGCGCGCGCCGCCTCGACGTCGGATGGCTGCGGCCCGCCGGCGATGCGCGCGAGGGCGCCTTCCGCGCGGCGAAGGGAGGCCCCGGCGAGCTCCGGGCTCGCCTCGGCGACCGCGTGCGCCTCGGCAAGGTCACCGTTGCAATGCAGCGCCACGTCGAGACCGGCGGCGAAAACCGCGCGCGCGCGCTCCGCGAACGGGCCGCCCAGCGCCTTCATCGAGAGATCGTCGCTCAGGATCAGGCCGTCGAAGCCGATCGCCTCGCGCATGATCTCTCTGACGACGATCGGCGAGGTCGTCGCGGGACGGTCGGGATCAATCGCGCTGTAGAGGACATGCGCGCTCATCGCCATCGGCACGTCGCGCAACGCCGCGAACGGCGCGAAATCGCGCGCTGCGAGTTCGGCCCGGCTCACGGCGACGACGGGCAATTCGAGATGGCTGTCCGCTCTCGCCCGTCCGTGCCCGGGAATATGCTTGACGACGGGGAGGACTGCGCCCGCGAGGAGGCCATCGCAGACGGCGCGGCCCAACGCCGCGACGCGCTCCGGCGCGCTGGAAAAGGCGCGCGAGCCGATCACGGCGTGCATGCCGGCGTCGGCGACGTCGAGCACCGGCGCGCAATCGACGGTGACGCCGACTTCGCGCAAGTCATGGGCGATGAGCCGCGCGGCGAGCCAGGCGGCGCGCGGCGGATCGCTCGCCCCCTCCAAGCGCGCGGCCGCGGGATAGGCCGGCCAATGCGGCGGTCCCAGGCGCTGCACGCGCCCGCCCTCCTGATCGATCAGCACGGGCGCGTCGGCGCGTCCGACACAATCACGGAACGAGTGGGTCAACGCGCGCAATTGCTCGCGATCGACGACGTTGCGCTTGAAGAGGATCAGGCCCCACGGGCGCGCGTCGCGAATGAAGGCGCGCTCCTCCGGCGCAAGCGACGCCCCCGCGCAGCCGCAGACGAAGGCGAGCGTCATTTCGGCGTCCCCCGCGAACCGCGAACGGTCAATTCTTGGCGATGAAGCAGTCGCCGCCGCTCGCCTTCATCTTGGCGCAAAGCGCCGCGGCGTCGGCCTTGGAGAGACCGCCGGCGCGCACGCGATAGATCGTCTGCCCGTTGACGTCAGCCTGGCGCACGCCGAGTTCCGCGCCGCCGAGCGCGTCGGCGTATTTGCTCTTCAGACGCGAAATCGCGGTCTGCGCGTCCGCCTCGGAGTGCGGGGCGGCGAACTGAACCGCCCAACCGCCGCCGGCCCCGGCCGGATCCGCCGCGGCTGGCTGCGCGGCCGCGGGGGCCGCGTCCGTGGCCGCGGCGTCGGCGACGGTTGTCGCGGCCTTGGCGGGCGGCGTCTTCGTCGCTTTGCTCGGGCGCGCGGGCGATCCCAGCTGCAACGGGCCCTTCGGGCTCGTTTCCGTCGCCGCGGCGGGCGCCGTCGTGTCGGTCTTGGCGACGACCCGCGCCGAGGACTTCGGCGGCGACAGCTTGGTCGGCAGATCGAGCTTCGGCGTAGCGGGTTCGGCCGCCGCGGCTGCGGCCGCTCCCGCCGGCGAATTGTCGGCCACGCGCGTCGCCGACTTGGCCGCCGGCGCGGGTGGCGGCGGCTGCCGCGGCGGCGAATCGACCGAAATCAGCGTTCCGTCCGGACGCACGGAAACCGTCTTGACCGGCTTGGCCTCGGGGAAAAGCGGGGCGACGGTCGCCGAGGTCTCGGCGGGGGGAACGATCGGCGTGTTGGCGGCCGGCGCTACCGGCGAGGGCGCGGCCGCAGCGGCCGGAGCCGGAGACGCGGCTGGAGCCGGAGCGACCGCGACCGGCGTGGGACTCGGCGTCTGCGTGCGCAGGTCGACCGGTTGCTCTTCGGTGGAGACGACCTTGACCGGCGCCGCCGTCGCTGAATCCTTCATCAGCAAGGCCGCCGAATCGCCGCCCGACTGCACCGTCGCGTCGCTCGGCGGCTGAATCCTGGTCGGCCCCTCGGCGGCCGCGATGAACGGCGGATTCTTGGCCAGGCCGGGCACGGCGCCGATCTTCAGAGCCGCCGCGCCGCCGAGCAGCGCGATGCCGATCGCCGCCAGACCGGCCGTCTTGAAATACCAGGAGCGCGGGCGCCCCTTCGGCGCTTCCGCCTCGCCGACCCCCGCCAGCAGCGCGGCGTGGTCCTCCTCGGAGAAATCGTGGCTTTCGGCGGCGCCGGACGGCGCCGTCGCGGCTTTGAAAGCGGACGGCGCTTCCGGCGGCTCCCGGTGGGCTTCGCCGCGCGGGGCCTGGCTCGCGCCCGATTCGAAACGAGCGACGGGCTCGTCGTTGGCGGCCGGAGGAAAACTCTCCGCTTTGGGCATGTGCGCCTCAGGGGCTTGGACGACCCCGTCGCCCGTGTTGTTCTCTCGGCTGATCATGTTGACCAACCGCGTCAGCTCGGCGAGCGGATCCTCGGCGCCGCTTTGCGTCGCGCCCGCGGAGCGCAGGCGTCGTTCGAACTCGTCGAGATTGATTTCCGGAACTATCTTGGCTGTGGAGCCGCTCATGATCTACCTCGCTGGGGGTCGCCGCGCCGTCCCCGCCGAAGACCGGCCCGAGACGTTCATGCGACTTCCCTTCCCGCGCCTGGCGCCGCGGCCGGCCCGAAACCGGCGCCGCTAGCGCATTTCCTCAGGCGCTTTGACGCCTAAAATAGATAACGCAGAGGCCAACACCAAGGCCGTGGCCATAACCAGGCCTGTGCGCGAATAAGTTAAATTTGCATTACCTTCGTTAACGTATCGTAAATGTGGCGAATCTTTGCCGCGATTCCAATGGGCGTGGAAAAACGTCGCCAGATCGTGAGCGTAAAAAGCGACGCGATGAGGCTCGTGCGCCTCCGCCGCCTGCGCGATCGACCGGGGATAACTGGCCAGCGCACGCAGAAGGCTCCGCTCTCCTTCGTCCGTCAGAAGCGAAAAGTCCGCGCCTGCGAGCGCCGTCGGAGCGAGATCGAAATCGGGAAAAGCCGCGCGGGCTTGGCGCAGCACGCTGCGCGCGCGCGCATGGGCGTACTGCACGTAAAAGACCGGGTTGTCCTGGCTCTGCTCGATCACCTTGGCGAGGTCGAAATCGAGCGGCGCGTCGTTCTTGCGCATCAGCATGATGAAGCGCACCGCGTCCGCGCCGACTTCATCCACGACTTCGCGTAACGTCACGAATTCACCGGAACGTTTCGACATTTTAACCGGCTCGCCCGCGCGCATCAGCCGAACGAGCTGGCACAGCCGAACGTCGAGCCGCGCCCTGCCGGCGGAGAGCGCCGCCACCGCCGCCTGCATCCGCTTGACATAGCCGCCGTGATCGGCGCCCCAGATGTCGACGAGGCTGAGAAAGCCGCGATCGATCTTGGTCTTGTGATAGGCGATGTCGCTGGCGAAATAGGTATAGCCGCCGTCGGACTTGATGAGAGGCCGATCGATGTCGTCGCCGAAATCGGTCGTGCGGAACAGAGTTTGCTCGCGATCCTCCCAATCCTCGGACGGCTGGCCCTTGGGCGGCGGCAGGCGCCCTTCGTAGACGATGCCGCGCCGGCGCAAATCCTCGATCGCCTCGCGCACGGCGTCCACCCCGCCGTCGGCGCCGGTGAGAGCCCGCTCGGAGGCGAAAACTTCGTGCTCGATGTTGAGCGCGAGCAAATCGTCCTTGATCATCGCCATCATCGCGGCGATGGCGCGCGCGCGCACCGGCGCCAGCCATTCCGCTTCCGGCTTGCCCAGCAGCGAGCGCCCGAATTCGCGCGCCAGCGCCTCTCCGACCGGCTTGACGTAGTCGCCGGGATAGAGCCCCTCCGGGATCGCCGCGATTGTTTCGCCGAGCGCCTCGCGGTAGCGCAAGTAAGCCGAGCGCGCGAGCACGTCGACCTGCGCGCCGGCGTCGTTGACGTAATATTCGCGCGTCACGTTTCGGCCGGCGAAGCTCAGAAGATTGGCCAGCGCGTCGCCGAACACCGCGCCGCGAGCGTGGCCGACATGCATCGGCCCGGTCGGATTGGCGCTGACATATTCGACGTTGACCGCGCTTTCCGCGGCGCTCGCTTTGCGGCCATAGGCGGCGCCTTGATCGAGAATGGACCTCAGCACTCCAGCGTAAACCACTGGCCGTAAATGAATGTTGATGAATCCGGGACCTGCGACTTCCGCTTTTTCGACGTCGGGTTGTTCGGCGAGCGCGGCGGCGAGTTCGACCGCCAGGGCGCGCGCGTTGGAGCCGACCGCCTTGGCTTCGCGGGCGTAGACCATCGCCGCGTTGGTCGAGAGATCGCCATGCGCGGCCTCGCGCGGCGGCTCGACGACGAAGCGTTGGAGATCGAACCCCTCGGGCAGACGTCCGGCGGCGACCATCGCCTCCAGCAGCGCGCCGACGCGGGCCTGGAAATCCTCGAAAATGTTCATGAATTCCGCCAGAATACCTAAGCAGGGGCGGCTTTATCGCAAGTTCGCGGCGGGGTCAAAAAGGCGCCGATATTCGCCGAGGGCGAAGCGATCGGTCATGCCGGCGATATAGTCGGCCGCGGCGCGCGCCCGCCCGTCCTCGGCGTCTCCGGCTTTGGACGCCCATTCCGCGGGCATCGTCGTGGGATCCCGGCAATAGGCCTGGAACAGCCGGCGCACGATCGCGTCGGCCTTTTCGCGCACGCGCTTGACCTGCGGATGGCGATACATGTTGGCGAACAGGAACGTCTTGATGTCGTGATCGGCGGCCTGCATCGCCGGGGAGAGGCCGATCAGCGCCCTGCCCGCGCGGCGCGCGTCGTCGGCCGAGGCGACGCCGGCCGCGGCGATTCGCGCGCGACTTTCTTCGATCGCGTCTTCGACGAAACGCGTGATGACCCTGCGGACGAGTTCGTGAATGGTCCGCCCGCGCTCCAGGCCAGGATGTAGGCTGGCGATTTCCTCCAGGAGCGCGGCGACGAACGGGACCGCTCGGATCGCCTCGAGGTCGAAAAGGCCGGCGCGCAGCCCGTCGTCGACGTCGTGCGCGTCATAGGCGATGTCGTCGGCGATCGCCGCCGCCTGCGCCTCGAGGCTGGCGAATTCGGCCAGAGCGAGGCTCTGCCGTCGGTCGTAGGCCCGGATCGCCTCGGGCACGCCGCGCTCGCGGTAGCGCTCGAGCGGGCGGCCCTCGGCGTCGACGAGAGGGCCGTTGTGCTTGACCAGACCCTCGATCGTCTCCTGCGTCAGATTGAGGCCGTCGAAATCGGCGTAGCGGCGCTCCAGCTCGGTGACCAGGCGCAGACCGTGGCTGTTGTGGTCGAAGCCGCCGTGGGCCGCCATGCAGGCGTCGAGGGCGTCTTCGCCGGTATGGCCGAACGGGGTGTGGCCGAGATCGTGGCCGAGCGCCACCGCCTCGGCGAGCTCTTCATCGAGCCCGAGCGACTTGGCGAGCGCGCGCGCGAGCTGGGCGACCTCGATCGTATGGGTCAGACGCGTGCGGAAGTGATCGCCTTCGTGGTAGACGAAGACCTGCGTCTTGTGTGCGAGGCGGCGAAACGCGGTCGAATGGATGATCCGGTCGCGGTCGCGCTGGAAATCGCCGCGGGTCGGCGATGGCGGCTCGGCGTACAGACGCCCGCGCGTGCGAGCGGGATCGGCGGCGTAAGGCGCGCGCCCCGCGAATCCCTCGCCCTTCATCCCTGGCCCCCACATTGCGCTTCGCCTCATCAAGCTTATGTTATCATAAATATTGTTGCCGATTGTCTTCGAGCCGGGATGGACCGATGAGCGACACCATTGAAGCCGCCGGCGCGCAAGCGCCCCTTTCGATCAGCGCAAGCGCGGCGCGCCGCTTGGCGCAGGTTCTGGCCGGCGAGGCCGGCGCCGCCCTGCGCATTTCCGTCAAGGGCGGCGGATGCTCCGGCTTCCAATACGCCTTCGACATCGAAAAGAGCCACGCCGAGGACGATCTCGTCATCACGCGCGAGGGCGCGAGCGTCGTGGTCGATCCCACCTCGTTGGAAATGATCAGGGGTTCGGAACTCGACTTCGTCGACGACCTGATGGGCCAGGCCTTCAAGGTCAAGAATCCCAACGCGGTCGCGTCCTGCGGCTGCGGCGTGAGCTTCTCCGTCTAAAGGGCGCGGCGCTAGGCGAGCGCCGCCCGTCGCCTGCGCGGCGGCGCCAGCGTCACGATCAACGCCGAGGCCACGAGGCACGCCGCGCCGGCGACATAGAGCGCGGGCAGATAGCTGGAAAAGCTGGTGCGCGCGGCGCCCGCGCCGAAGGCGGCGCAGGCGGCGCCGATCTGATGGGCCGCGAAGATCCAGCCGAAGGTGACGTTCGCGCGCTCCGGCCCGAAGGCGTCCGCGGAAAGGCGAACTGTCGGCGGCACCGTCGCCACCCAATCCAGCCCGTAGAACACCCCGAAGAGCGAGAGACTGATCACCGAGAACTCGCTGTACGGGAGATAAATCAGCGACAGCCCGCGCAGGCCGTAATAGAAGAAGAGCAGCCAGCGATTATCGAAGCGATCGGAGAGCCAACCGGAGAGGATCGTTCCGACGAAGTCGAATATGCCGATGACCGCCAGGATGCCGGCGGCGCTGACCGGGGCCACGCCGTAGTCGCCGCAAAGCGTGATCCAATGCGTCTGGATGAGGCCGTTGGTGCTGAGTCCGCACACGAAGAAGGTGACGGCCAGGATCCAAAACACCCGGCTGCCGCTCGCCTCGCGCAACGCGACCAGCGGCGAGAGCAGCAACGTCCTGATGTCGGCGGCCTTCGCCGGCGCGGGAACGATTGCGCGTTCGCCGAACGGCGCCAGCCCGAGATCGGACGGCCGGTCGCGCATCAGCGCGACGACGAAAACGAGCGCCGTCACCAGCAGCGAAACGACGAGCGCGAGCGCCGCGCGCCAACCCCAATGTTGCGTGACGCTCGCCAGCAGCGGCAGAAAAGCCAATTGCCCCGTCGCGTTGCTCGCCGTCAGCATTCCCACCACCAGGCCGCGCCGCGCGCTGAACCAGCGCGTCGCCACCGTCGCGCCCAGGACCAGCGCCGTCATGCCGGTGCCGAGCCCGACGACGACGCCCCAAAACGCCAGGAGATGCCAAACCTCGCGCATCGCGATCGTGCCGACGATGCCGATCGAAATCAGCGCCACCGCGAAAGCGACGACGGCGCGAACGCCGAAGCGGTTGATGAATGCGGCGGCGAACGGGCCCATCAGCCCGAACAGCAGCAACCGAACGGCCAGCGCGAAGGAAATGTCGGCGTTCGCCCAACCGAACTCGCGCTGCAGCGGTTCGAGGATCACGCCCGACGCCCCCATCGCGCCCGCCGTCGCGAGCATGATGACAAAGGTGATCGCGACGACGACCCAGCCGTAATGGACGCCCCGCGCCTCGAGATAGGCGGCCAGTCGGGTGGAAATCATGTCGAGCGCCTTTCGTGGATCGCGGGCAGCGGCTTATCCCGCGCGATATGTTGCATATACCCGCATTAGGTCCAAAAAATCACAAGGCGTCGAGCAGCCTGCGCAAATGCTTCGCGTCATCCGGGCCCAGCGCCGCTTCGACCTTGTGTTGCGCATCGTCCCAAAGCGGCCCGCCCTCGCGCAGCACGGCCAAACCCCGTTCGTCGAGCGTCACCGTCGCCTCGCGCTGATCCACGCCGGGCGTCATGCGCGCCAATCCCATGCGCTGCAACACTTTGACGTTCCGGCCGACCGTCGAGCGATCCAATTCGGCGAGACGGCCGAGTTCGGAAAGCGACACCGACCCGGCCCGTTGAATTTTGCGCAGCAGACTGAACTGCGCGAGATTGACGTCGATCGGCGCCAAGGCGGCGTCATAGATCGCCGTGGTCTTGCGGGCGGCGGCGCGCAACGCCGCACAATAGCAGATTGAAGCCATAATGCGGGTATATACCCAAATTTCGAGGGGCCGGCAAGCGCAAAAATGATGCGGTTCCCGGGCGGCGCGCTCGCAAGGCCCCCTTATAGCGCCGAGCTCATCCTTCGAACCGGTTGTTCTTGGGAAACCCCTTGGGAGGCAGCCGTCCGGCCTCGGCGCGGGCGCCGATCCAATCCTTGAGGTCGGCTTTGCCGATCGTGAAGGTCCGTCCCGCCGAATCGCGCCAGGTCATGCCATGTGCGAGCGCGAAGACGCGCGCGTCGGACAGCCCGCCGTCCTTGTAGCGTTGCAGGCGCACGCCCTTGCCCCTAGCCATTTCCGGGACTTGGGAAAGCGGAAAGACCAGCATCTTGCGGTTCTCGCCGATCACGGCGACATGGTCGCCGGCGGCTGGAACCGCCAAGCGCGCCTTGGCCGGAGCGTCGACATTGACGAGCGCCCTGCCCTTGCGCGTCGAGGACAGCATTTCGTCCTGCCCGACCACGAACCCGCGCCCGTCCGAGGTCGCCACCAGCATCTTTTCTCCCGGCGCATGGGGCCAGACCGCGACGATGTCGGCGCCTTCGTCGAGGTCCGCCATCAGGCGGATCGGTTCGCCCGCCCCGCGACCGCCCGGCAGCTTCGCGGCGTCGAGGGTGAAAACCTTGCCGTCGCCGGCGAGGACGAGAATCTTCGACGTGGTTTCCGCGAAAAACGAGGTCCTGAGGGCATCGTCGCCCTTGAACGTGACGCCGGAGAGGTCGGCGACATGACCTTTCATCGCGCGAATCCAGCCCTTCTGCGAGACCAGTATCGTCACCGGCTCGCGCTCGATCATCGCCTCGGCGAGATCGACGACGACCTCCGGGGGCGCCTCGAAAGTCGTGCGCCGCTTGCCGAGCTTGGTCTCCGGCCCATATTTCTTTTTCACGTCGCGGATTTCATAGGCGATCGCCTGCCATTGCTTCTTTTCGCTGGCTATCAGCGCCTCGATCGCGGCCTTCTCTTCGCTCAGCGCCTTCTGCTCCTTGCGCAGCGCCATCTCCTCGAGGCGGCGCAGGGCGCGCAGCCGCGTGTCGAGGACGTAATTGGCCTGCGTCTCGGAGAGCGAAAAGCGCGCCATCAGCGCCGCCTTCGGTTCGTCGTCCTCGCGGATGATGCGGATCACCTCGTCGAGATTGAGAAAAACGACGATCATCCCCGCGAGCAATTCGAGCCGGCGGTCGATCGCGGCGAGGCGATGCGCGGAGCGTCGCAGCAGCACCGCGCGGCGATGGTCGAGCCATTGCTGCAGCGCCTCGGAAAGGCCGATGACGCGCGGGGCGACGCCGTCGACGAGCACGTTGATGTTGACGGCGACGCGCGTCTCCAATTCGCTGAGCTTGAAGAGCTGCTCCATCAGCATCGCCGGCTCGACGGCGCGGCTGCGCGGCTCCAGCACGATGCGCACGTCCTCGGCCAATTCGTCGCGCACGTCGCCCAACAGATGCGCCTTGCGCTCGTTCAGGAGATTGGCGAGCTGCTCGATCAGGCGCGACTTCTGCACGCCATAGGGGATTTCGGTGACGACGACGACCCAGCCGCCCCGCGCCGTCTCCTCCTTGATCCAACGCGCGCGCAGGCGGAACGAGCCGCGCCCCGTGCGATAGGTCTCGGCGATCGCGGCGCGATCGTCGACGACGATGCCGCCGGTGGGGAAGTCCGGCCCCGGCGCGAAGGTCAGCAGCGCCTGCGTCTCCGCCTTGGGATGGGCGATGAGATAGAGCGCGGCGTCGCAGAGCTCGGCGACATTGTGCGGCGGGATGGAGGTCGCCATGCCGACCGCGATGCCCTGCGCGCCGTTGGCGAGCAGATTGGGGATCGCCGCGGGCAGGACGACCGGCTCCTTCGCGTCCCCGGAATAATTGTCGCGCCAGTCGACCGCTTCCTCGTCGACCCCTTCCAGCAGCAGGCGCGCGACGTCGGTCATGCGCGCCTCGGTGTAGCGATAGGCGGCGGCGTTGTCGCCGTCGATGTTGCCGAAATTGCCCTGGCCCTCGATGAGGGGATAGCGCGAGGAAAAATCCTGAGCGAGGCGCACCAACGCCTCGTAGATCGCCTGGTCGCCGTGGGGATGGAACGAGCCCATGACGTCGCCGACGATCTTGGCGCACTTCTTGAACGCCGTGCCGGGATCGAGCTTGAGGATATGCATGCCGTAGAGGATGCGCCGATGGACGGGCTTGAGCCCGTCGCGCGCGTCGGGCAGCGCCCGGCCCATGATGGTCGAGAGCGCATAGGCGAGATAGCGCTCCTCGAGCGCCTCGCGTAACGGGACGTCGATCGGCGCCGAGGGCGGCGGCGGAGGGGGCGGCAGGGCTTTGGCCATGGCCGCAGGGGTTAGCCGCTCGGACGAGTCGCGGCAAGGGCGGCGTGGGGGACGCCTCCGCCTTTCCCGCATAGCATGCCGCAAGACGGGCGCTCTAACGAACGCCCTATGCGGGAGAAGGCGCGCGCCTATGACAAGTCCGGCCGCTTCTCCCCAAACTTATAGGTGACGACGATGCGGTCGCTCACCGTGTCACGCACGCAGTTGAAGAAGCGTCCGCAGCCGACGGCGTGGCGCCAGCGCTCGGCGTGGGTCCCGCGATCGTTGGCGCGAAAATAGAGGAAGTCGGTCCATTCCTCGTCGCTCGCCTTATTCGGATCCGGGCGGATCAGGTGCGCCTGGCCGCCGTATTTGAATTCGACTTCGGGGCGCTCCATTTCGCAATAGGGGCAGCGGATCAACAGCATGGTGTTGCCTCAATGCGCGACGGCGGCGGCGGTCGCTTCGTTGATGAGGGCGCCCGAGCGGAACCGGTCGAGCGAAAACGGCGCAGCGATCGGATGCGGCTCGCCGGTCGCCACCTGATGCGCGAAGACATGGCCCGAGCCCGGCGTCGCCTTGAAGCCGCCGGTGCCCCAGCCGCAATTCACGTAGAGGCCGGGAACCGGCGTCTTGCCGATGATCGGCGAGCGATCGGGCGTGGTGTCGACGATGCCGCCCCAATTGCGCATCATGCGAACGCGCGACGTGATCGGAAACATCTCGCAAATCGCCTCGAGCGTGGACGAGACGATGTGCAGTCCGCCGGTCTGGCTGTAGGAGACATAGGCGTCGGTCCCCGCCCCGATCACCAGTTCCCCCTTGTCGGATTGCGACATATAGGCGTGGATCGTATTCGACATCACGACGCAGGGCATGACCGGCTTCAGCGGCTCGGAGACCAACGCCTGCAAGGGGAACGACTCCAGCGGCAGGCGCACGCCCGCCATCGCCATGACGACGCTGGTGTTTCCGGCGGCGACGACGCCGATTTTCTTCGTCGCGATGGCGCCGCGCGTCGTCTCCAGGCCGCTGACGGCGCCGGAAGCGTCGCGCCGGATCGCCTTGACCTCGCAATTCTGGAGGATGTCGACCCCGAGCGCCGAGGCGGCGCGCGCGTAGCCCCACGCGACCACGTCATGGCGCGCGGTGCCGGCGGTGCGCTGCAAGGCGGCGCCGACGACGGGATAGCGGATCCCCGGATCGATATTGAGGATCGGGCAAAATTCCTTGGCCTGTTCGGGCGTCAGCCACTCATTGGGGATTCCGGTGAGGCGATTGGCGTGAATGTGACGCTTGAAGGCGTATTCGTCGTGATGGCTATGCGCTAGTAGCATAACGCCGCGCGGCGAGAACATCGCGTTGTAGTTGAGCTCCTGGGAAAGCGTCGGCCACAATTTGTGCGCGTGGCCGTAGATCGCCTCCGAGGCCTCCCAAAGATAATTGGAGCGCACAATCGTGGTGTTGCGCCCGGTGTTCCCACCGCCGAGCCAGCCCTTTTCGACGACCGCGATATTCCTGAGGCCGTGCTCCTTGGCCATGTAATAGGCGGTCGCGAGGCCATGCCCGCCCGCGCCGACGATCACCGCGTCGTAGGACGCTCTGGGATCGGGCGAACGCCATTGTTCCGGCCATCCCTGGTGCCCGCTCAAAGCCTGACGGGCGAGGCTGGCGAATGAGAATTTCAAGGCGCGAAGTCTCCCGGGCGAAGCCGCGAGTTTGTCGCCTGCGGCGCGCTTCGTCTAGTCTCCATAGGCTCGCGCGAAGCCGAAAGCGCCCCCAATTGTTCAATGCCGCCCCGCAACTTTGTCATGCCCGAGCGGCTCGCGCGCCCGAAGACCGGCCGCCGGCGGCGTTCTGCGCATTTTGTGCTTGGCGGGACGCCGCGCCGGCCCCAATATGGCGCCGCTGCGTTCGCCGATCCGTCTCGGCCCGGCGCGCCATCGCGAAGGGGAGCTGCAATGGCTTATGACTTGACCGATGATTTCCGCCGACCGGTGCCCTTGGCCCTCGCCGCGCTGGCGATCGTGGGCTGGTTGCTGGTTTCCTATTTCTGGTCGCAGGCGGCGGATGTGCGGGCGCAAATGGACGACGCGCTGAAGCGCGCCGAGCACGCGCGCGAGGGCATGGCGGCCGACCTGCAAAACCTGCAAAAGGCGGCGGGGACCGCTACGGATCTGCAGAAGAAGGCGAAAGACGCGCAGACGGCGCTCGCCGACGCTGTCGCCGCGCGGGCCTCGGCGCAGAACGACCTCGCGGACCTCACCAAGCAGATCAGCGAAGCCAAGCTCGCCGTATCCGGCGCGCAGGAGGAGGCGAGCGTCAAGACCCGCGAGCTGCAGGCGGTCGACGCGAAGCTGAAGAGCGCGACCGATCAACTGAGCGCGCTCGAGGGCCAAATCACTGAGGCGCAAGCGCAATTCGCCGACCTGCAACGCCGGATCGACGACGCGGCGCGCAATCTCGCCGACATCCAGGCCAAGGCGCAGGCCGCGCAGCAGAACCTCGACGCGGCCCCCAAGGCGGGGGAGGAGCCTGCGCCGAAATAGGCGCGCTAAGCGAAGCAGGCGGCGAGGTCTTCCTCGCTCGGCCGGCACAGTCCGCGATCGGTGATGAAACCGTCGATCAACGCGGCCGGGGTGACGTCGAAGGCCGGGTTCAGCGCTATGGATCCGGGCGGCGTCAAGGCCACGCGCGCGATCCGGCCGTCGTCGAGACGCCCGACGACATGCGTCACCTCGCCGGGGTCGCGCTCCTCGATCTCGATTTCGCCGAGACCGTCGCGGATCGTCCAGTCGATCGTGGTGTGCGGCGCCGCGACGTAGAACGGCACGCCGTTGGCGCGCGCCGCGAGCGCCTTGAGATAAGTGCCGATCTTGTTGGCGGCGTCGCCGCGCGCGGTGATCCGGTCCGCGCCGACGATCGCCAGATCGATACGCCCGTGCTGCATGAGATGGCCGCCGGCGTTATCGGCGATGATCGTGTGCGGCACGCCGTGCTGGCCGAGTTCGAACGCCGTCAACGACGCGCCTTGATTGCGCGGTCGCGTCTCGTCGACGAAGACATGCACTGGCACGCCGCGATCATGCGCCATGTAGATCGGCGCGGTCGCCGTGCCCCAGTCGACGGTCGCCAGCCATCCGGCGTTGCAATGGGTCAGGATATTGACCGTGCGGCCGCGTTCGCGATGGACCGCTTCGATCAGGGGCAAGCCCGCTTCGCCGATGCGCCGGTTGAGTGCGACGTCCTCATCGCAAAGGACGCCCGCGCGCTCCCACGCGGCCTCGGCGCGTTTCGCTGGGGCGAGCGGCGCGACGACGGCCCTGACGTCGTCGAGCGCGTAGCGAAGGTTGACGGCCGTCGGCCGGCTCGCCAGCAGGGCGCGGTAGGCCTCGCGCAGCGCGTCGTCGTCCGCCGAGCGCCGCAGCGCCAGCGCCAGACCATAAGCGGCGGTGGCGCCGATGAGCGGGGCGCCGCGCACGACCATGGTCTTGATCGCGGCGATCGCGCCGTCGAGATCGTCGATCCGCACCGTCGCGAACCGATGCGGCAACAGCGTCTGGTCGATCGTTTCGATCGCCGCCCCATCCGGTGCCGGCCAGATCGTGCGATAGGCGCGTCCGTCCACCTTCATCGCTTCGACCTCCGTGCGCAAACCTCGAGCCTCGAGCCTGACGAAATCACGCTTCGCTCGCGGCCCGGCCGATCGATAGAGAACATTGAGAAGATTCTCAACCATGTTAGAACCGAGCGGCTGGCGCGCACTGGAGAGAATCGAAAATGGACCAGAAGAGGCCACCGAGCGCGAAGGGCGTGGCCGAAAAGGCGGCCTCGGCCGTGCGCCGATACAGCGCCGAGGAGCTCAAGGAGGCGGTCCTCGCCAAGCTGACTTATTCGGTCGGCAAGAACACCGTCGCCGCCAGTCAGCGCGACTGGTTTCTGGCGGTCGCGTTCGCCACGCGCGATATCGTCGTCGACCGCTGGATCGACTCCACGAGCGCCACTTACGCCGACGATCGCAAGCGCGTCTATTACCTGTCGCTGGAGTTTCTCATCGGGCGGATGCTGTTCGACGCGATGACCAACCTCGGCATCGCCGAGCCGATGAGCGCAGCGCTTTCGCAATTGGGCCTCGATCTGGCGGCTTTGCGCCGCGTCGAATCGGACGCCGCGCTCGGCAACGGCGGGCTCGGCCGATTGGCCGCCTGCTTCATGGACAGCATGGCGACGCTTTCCATCGCCGCCCACGGCTATGGCATTCGCTACGACAACGGGCTTTTCCGCCAGATCATCCGCGGCGGCTGGCAACAGGAGGTGCCCGAGGATTGGCTGATGCACGGCAACCCCTGGGAATTCGAACGCCCGGAATGCAATTATGCGATCGGCTTCGGCGGCTGGGTGGAGGCGGTTGCGAACGGCGACGAGAAGGTCCATCACGTCTGGCACCCCGACGAAACGGTCGAAGCGATCGGGTACGACACGCCGATCGTCGGTTGGCGTGGACGGCACGTGAACACGCTGCGCCTTTGGTCGGCGCGGGCCCTCGACCCGCTCAAGCTCGACGCGTTCAACGCCGGCGACTATGTCGGCGCGCTGACCGACAGCGTGCGCGCCGAGGCGATCTCGAAGGTGCTCTATCCCAGCGACGCGACGCCGGCGGGCCAGGAACTGCGCTTGCGGCAGGAATATTTCTTCGCCTCCGCTTCGTTGCTCGACCTCGTTCGCCGCCACGTCAAACAGCATCGCGACATCCGCACGCTCGCCGACCATGTGGCGGTCCAGCTCAACGACACGCATCCGGCGATCGCCGTCGCGGAATTGATGCGCATTTTGGTCGACATGAACCGCCTCGACTGGGACGAGGCGTGGGCGATCACGCAGGCCGTTTTTTCCTACACCAACCACACGCTGCTGCCCGAGGCGCTCGAAAGCTGGCCGGTGCCGCTGATGGAACGGCTGCTGCCGCGCCACATGCAGATCATCTATCTCATCAACGCGACCCATCTCGACGGAGCGCGCAAGCGCGGCCTCGGCGATCCCAATCTGCTGGCGTCGATTTCACTCATCGACGAGCACGCCGGGCGGCGCGTGCGCATGGGGAACCTCGCCTTCATCGGCTCGCACAAGATCAACGGCGTCTCGGGCCTGCACACCAATCTGATGCGCGAGACCGTCTTCCATGACCTCGACGTCGTTTATCCCGGCCGCATCACCAACAAGACCAACGGCATCACGTTTCGCCGCTGGCTGATCGAGTGCAATCCGCGTTTGACCCAGATCTTGACGTCCTCGCTCGGCGAGAAGGTGCTCGACGACGCCGGGGCGTTGCGCGGCCTCGCGCATTTCGCCGACGATTCCGCGATGCAGGAGCAGTTCGCCCTCGCCCGCCGCGCCAACAAGGTCGCCCTCGCGCGCCATATCGCCGAAACGCTCAATCAGCGCATCGACCCCGACGCGCTGTTCGACGTCCAGATCAAGCGCATCCACGAATACAAGCGTCAGTTGCTCAACATCCTCGAAACGATCGGCCGCTACAACACGATCCGCTCCAATCCGACGATCGACTTCGCGCCGCGCGTGAAGATTTTCGCCGGCAAGGCGGCGGCGAGCTATGTGCAGGCCAAGCTCATCATCAAGCTCGCCATCGACGTCGCGCGCGTCGTCAATTCCGATCCCACCGTGCGCGGACTGCTCAAGGTCGTGTTCCTGCCCAATTACAACGTGAGTCTCGCGGAGACGGTCATTCCGGCGGTCGATCTGTCCGAACAGATTTCCACCGCGGGCATGGAGGCCTCGGGCACCGGCAACATGAAGATGGCGCTGAACGGCGCGTTGACTGTCGGCACGCTCGACGGCGCCAATGTGGAGATGAAGGGTCTCGTCGGCGACGACAATATTTTCATCTTCGGCCTCACCGCCTCGAAAGTCGAGGCCTCGCGCGCGCTCGGCATCGATTCCAGCGAGCGGATCGCGGCCTCCCCGATCCTGCGCGAGGCGCTCGACGAAATCGCCTCCGGCATCTTCTCCGCCGACGATCGCGGACGCTATCGCGGCCTCGTGGACACCTTGACGCACCACGATTACTTCATGCTCTGCGCCGATTTCGACGCCTATTGGGCCACGCAAATGAAGATCGACGAAGCCTGGCGCGACAAGAAGAGATGGCTGCGCTCGAGCATCCTCAACACCGCCAATGTCGGCTGGTTCTCGTCCGACCGAACGATTGGCGAATACGCGAAGGAAATCTGGAACGCTCCGTTCCGACCCCTCGCCTGAAATGGAGAGCGAAATGCTCGAGACCTGGCGAGCGAAGGACGAGGACGTCGACGCGATCGCCGCCGCTCGACAGCAGGATCCCTTCGCCGTCCTTGGGCCGCACCTCACCGAAGTCGGCTGGGCGATCCGCGCGTTCGTCCCCGAGGCGCTGCAGGTGCGCGCGGTCACGCGCGAGGGCGTCCCGATCGCCGAACTCGACCGCCGCAAGGGCGATTTTTTCGAAGCCTTGATCCCCGAGGCCAGGGAACGCCCGACCTACCGGCTCGAAGTCACGCGCGCCGCCGGCGTCGAGTTCTACGAGGACGCTTACGCCTTCGGCCCGACGCTCGGGCCGCTCGACGATCATCTGCTGCTGCAAGGCGCGCATCGGGAGCTCTATCGGCGCCTGGGCGCGCAGCTCGGCCGGCACGAGGGCGCCGATGGCGTCCTGTTCGCGGTTTGGGCGCCCAACGCGTCGCGCGTTT
The DNA here is from genome assembly GCA_963842835.1 of uncultured Alphaproteobacteria bacterium. Classification (GTDB taxonomy): domain Bacteria; phylum Pseudomonadota; class Alphaproteobacteria; order Rhizobiales; family Beijerinckiaceae; genus Roseiarcus. The sequence continues at coordinate 49,666 of CAWJIB010000010.1, forward strand.
CCGTCGTCGGCGATTTCAATCAGTGGGACGGACGCCGCTGCCAGATGCGCAAACGCATCGACAGCGGCCTTTGGGAGATTTTCATCCCGCACATCGGCGCCGGCGCGGTCTACAAGTACGAAATCGTCTCGGCCGACGGCGTGTTGCAGCCGCTCAAAGCCGACCCCTTCGGCTTCCAGGCGGAAATGCGGCCTTCGACCGCCTCGGTCGTCGCCCGCACGTCCGATTTTTCGTGGACCGACGCCGACTATCTCGAAAGACGCGCGCAGGGCGAAGCGCGCCGCCGCCCGATATCGATCTTCGAGGTCCATCTCGGATCATGGCGGCGAGGCGACGACGGCCGTTTCCTCAGCTATGACGAAATCGCGGATCAATTGATTCCCTATGTCGTCGATCTCGGCTTCACGCATCTCGAGTTGTTGCCGATCACCGAGCATCCGCTCGACGCGTCCTGGGGCTATCAGCCGATCGGTCTCTTCGCGCCGACGCGGCGTTTCGGCGAGCCCGAAGCTTTCGCGCGTTTCGTCGACCGCGCGCACGCGGCGGGACTCGGCGTGATCCTCGACTGGGTGCCCGCGCATTTCCCGACCGACGCGCACGGTCTGGCGCGTTTCGACGGCGAGGCGCTTTACGAGCACGCCGATCCGCGCAAAGGCTTTCATCCCGACTGGAGCACCGCGATCTACGATTTCGGCCGCAAGGAGGTCGCCAATTTCCTTTACGCCAGCGCGCTCTATTGGGTCGACCGCTATCACGTCGACGGGTTGCGCGTCGACGCCGTCGCCTCGATGCTCTACCTCGATTACTCCCGCAAGCCCGGCGAATGGGCGCCCAACGCCGAAGGCGGCAACGAAAATCACGACGCCATCGCATTCCTGAAGCGCGCCAATGAATTGATCTACGGCTCGTTTCCCGGCGCGATGACGATCGCCGAAGAATCCACCGCCTTCGCGGGAGTCTCGACGCCGACCAATTTCGGCGGCCTGGGTTTCGGCTTCAAGTGGAACATGGGTTGGATGCACGACACGCTCGAATACATGGCGCGCGATCCGATCTATCGGCGCTGGAGCCACGATAAGATGACCTTCGGGCTCCTCTACGCCTTCGCCGAGAATTTCATCCTGCCGATTTCCCATGACGAGGTCGTTCACGGCAAAGGATCGGTGGTCGGCAAAATGCCGGGCGACGAATGGCAGCGCTTCGCCAACGCACGCGCCTATTACGGCTTCATGTGGGGCCATCCCGGCAAGAAGCTGTTGTTCATGGGCCAGGAGTTCGGGCAGACCAGCGAATGGAACTGCGACGAGTCCCTGCCATGGTGGCTGCTCGATTACTGGCCGCATCAAGGTCTAAAGGCTTTGGTGCGCGATCTCAATCGGCTCTACCGCGACACGCCGGCGCTTTACGCGCGCGATTGCGAGGCCGAGGGTTTCCGCTGGATCGTCGTCAACGACGACGCGCAGTCGGTGCTGGCGTTCCTGCGCTTCGGCGGCGAAGACGACCCGCCGGTCGCGGTCGTCAGCAACTTCACGCCTGAGGTGCGCCAAAACTATCGCGTCGGACTGCCCCATCTCGGGCGCTGGCGCGAGGCGCTCAACACCGACGCCAAACTCTATGGCGGCTCCAACGTCGGCAACTTGGGGGCCGTCGTCGCGCAGGAGCGGTCGCTGCACGGGCTTCCGGCGTCGGCCGCGCTGACTTTGCCGCCGCTGGCGACGGTTTTTCTCCAATACGAAACGCCGTAAATCCCAGCTTCGGCGGAAGCGCGAAACAATGCAAGAAGCTGCGGGAGGGAAAGATGAACCCCAAGGACGCGACAAGGGATCCGCCGCCCGGCGCGCCTTACGCGCGCCACGCGATGGCCTATGTGCTGGCGGGCGGGCGCGGCAGCCGCCTCATGGAACTGACCGACCGGCGCGCCAAACCCGCGGTCTATTTCGGCGGAAAATCCCGGATCATCGATTTCGCGCTGTCCAACGCCCTCAATTCCGGCATCCGCCGCATCGCCGTCGCCACGCAATACAAGGCTCACAGCCTGATCCGACACTTGCAGCGGGGATGGAACTTCTTCCGCCCCGAGCGAAATGAGAGCTTCGACATCCTGCCGGCCTCGCAGCGCGTCTCCGAGACGATGTGGTATCTCGGCACGGCCGACGCCGTCTATCAGAACATCGACATCATCGAGGGCTACGCGCCGCAGTTCATCGTCCTACTCGCGGGCGATCACATCTATAAAATGGACTACGAGAAAATGCTCCAGCAGCATGTCGAGTCGAAAGCCGACGTGACTGTGGGATGCCTCGAAGCCTCGCTCGAGGAGGCCAAGGGCTTCGGCGTGATGCACGTCGACAAGAAGAACAAGATCCTCTCCTTCCTCGAGAAGCCCGCGAACCCGCCGGCGATGCCCGGCAAGCCCGGCGCGGCGCTGTGCAGCATGGGCATCTACGTCTTCGACACCAAGTTCCTGATCGAAGAGCTGAAGCGCGACGCCGCCAATCCCAATTCGTCGCACGATTTCGGCAAGGACGTCATTCCCTACATCGTCGCCAACGGCAAAGCGGTCGCCCATCACTTCTCGCAATCCTGCGTCGTCGCCAACAAGGATTCACCCATCTATTGGCGGGACGTCGGGACGGTCGACGCCTATTGGGCGGCCAATATCGACTTGACCGACATCGTCCCCGATCTCGATCTCTATGACCGCGCCTGGCCGATCTGGACCTATGGCGAGATCACGCCACCGGCCAAATTCGTGCACGACGTCGACGGCCGGCGCGGCGTCGCAGTCTCCTCGCTCGTTTCGGGCGGCTGCATCATTTCCGGCGCGGCGGTTTCGCGTTCGCTGCTGTTCACGGGCGTGCGCGCGCATTCCTATTCGACCATCCACGAGGCGGTCGTGCTGCCCTACGGGCAGATCGGGCGCCGCGTCCGGCTGAAAAAAGCGGTGATCGACGCCGGCGTCACCATCCCAGACGGCCTGGTCGTCGGCGAGGACCCGGAGCTCGACGCCAAGCGCTTCCGGCGCAGCGAAAACGGCGTCACGTTGATCACCCAGCCCATGCTCGACAAGCTCGGCCAATGACCGCGCTGGTCGCTCTCTCCATCGCCTCGGAAATCTACCCGCTGGTCAAGACCGGCGGTCTGGCCGACGTCGCCGGCGCGCTGCCCGGCGCGCTCGCGCGCGAACACATTGCAGTGCGCACGCTCACGCCGGGCTATCCCGCGATCCTCGCCAAGCTCGAGGCGGCGCAGCCCGCTCATTGCTATCCCATGCTGTTCGGCGGGCCGGCGAGAGTCCTCGCGGCCCGAGCGAACGGCCTCGAACTCTTCGTCCTCGACGCGCCGCATCTGTTCGACCGTCCGGGAAACCCCTATCTCGGTCCCAACGGTCTCGATTGGAGCGACAACGCCCACCGTTTCGCCGCGCTCGCGCGCGTCGGCGCGGACATCGCCAAGGGCGCGATCGCCGGCTTCGTTCCCAAGGTCGTCCACGCCCACGATTGGCAGGGCGCGCTCGCGCCGGCCTATCTGCACTACGACGGCGGCGCGCGGCCGGGCACCATCCTCACCATCCACAACCTCGCCTTTCAAGGCCATTATCCCGCGACGCTGCTCGGCGCGCTCGGCCTGCCCGCGCACGCCTTGTCGATCGATGGCGTCGAATATTTCGCAGGCGTCGGATACCTGAAGGCCGGCTTGCAGTTCGCCGACCGCATCACCACGGTTTCGCCGACCTACGCGCGCGAGATCATGACGCCGGAGTTCGGCATGGCGCTGGACGGCCTGCTCCGCGCGCGAGCGAGCGTCATCGAGGGCATCGTCAACGGCATCGACGATATGGTGTGGAACCCCGCCACCGACCCGAACCTCGCCCAGAATTACAGCGCGCTGCGCATCGACATGCGCCCGCGCAACAAAGCGGCTTTGCAGCAGCGGTTCGGCCTCGCCGTGAGCCACGAGGCCCCGTTGTTCGGCGTCGTCTCGCGCCTGACCAGTCAAAAGGGTCTCGACCTGCTGCTCGCCATACTGCCCGATCTTCTCGCCCGAGGCGCGCAGCTCGCCGTGCTCGGCTCGGGGGAAAAATCGCTCGAGGACGGTTTCGCCGAGGCAGCGCTCGCCCATAAGGGCGCGGTCGGCTGCGCCTTCGCTTATGACGAAGCGCTCGCCCATCTCATGCAGGCCGGCTCCGACTTCATCCTCGTGCCCTCCCGCTTCGAGCCCTGCGGGCTCACCCAGCTCTATGCCTTGCGCTATGGCGCGACGCCGGTCGTCGCGCGCGTCGGCGGGCTTGCCGACACGATCATCGACGCCAACGACGCGGCGATCGGCGCCGGCGTCGCCACCGGCATACAGTTTTGGCCGCCCGAGGAGCCGGCTCTGTCCTACGCGCTTGAGCGCGCGCTCGCGTTTTATCGCGACGCCGCGACGATGCGGCGCATTCGTCTCAACGGCATGCGCGCCGACGTGTCTTGGCGCCGCCCCGCCAAGCGCTACGCCGCGATCTACCGCGCGCTGGCGCGGGTCGCTGCGTGAGCGGGGCGAGCGGCGCGATCGCGCCTCTGGGCGTCGCCCTGACGCCTCAAGGCGCCGAAGTCGCGGTCTATTCCGCGCATGCGAACGCCGTCTATTTCTGTCTCTATGACGCGGCGGGCGAGCGCGAGACGGCGCGCGTGCGCCTTCACGCCGATTCGAACGGCGTCCACAGCGGCTCCATCGAGGGCGTCGAAGCGGGCGCGCGCTATGGCCTGCGCGCCGACGGCCCGTTCGACCCCTTGCGCGGCGCCCGCTTCGACGCCTCCAAACTGCTCGCCGACCCTTACGCGGTCGCGCTCGACCGGCCTTTTCGCTTGCATCCCTCGATGTTCGCCTTCGGCGTCGACAGCGGGCCGTTTGCGCCCAAATCGATCGCGCTCGCGCTCGAGCCGGGGGAACCCGGCTGTCAGCGCGTTCCCTGGGACCGCACCGTCGTTTACGAAGCGAACCTGCGCGGCCTGACCAAGCTTCGCGGCGATCTCCCGGAGGCGGCCCGCGGCTGTTTTTCCGGCCTGGGGCATCCCCACGTGATCGCGCATTTGCGCGCGCTCGGCGTCACCACGGTGCAGATCATGCCGGCCGACGCTTTCGTCGACGAGCGGCATCTGCCGCCGCTCGGCCTTTCCAACGCCTGGGGCTACAATCCCGTGGTGTTCGGCGCGCCGGACCCGCGCCTTGCGCCCGGCGGCTGGGCGGAGGTGCGCGCCGCGACCGACGCGCTTCACGCGGCGGGCATGGAGGCGATCCTCGACGTCGTCCTCAATCACAACGGCGAGAGCGACGAGTTCGGGCCGACGCTGTCGTTTCGCGGCCTCGACAACGCCTCTTATTTTCGTCTCGCGCCCGACGACCCCGCGCGCTACGTCAACGACATGGGCTGCGGCAATTGCCTCGCGCTCGATCGCCCTGTGGTCATCCGCATGGCGCTCGCGGCGTTGAAGCGCTGGATGACTTTCGGCGGAATCGACGGCTTCCGCTTCGATCTGGCGGTCGCGCTCGGCCGGCGCGCTTCCGGCTTCGATCCGCAGGCGCCGTTCTTCTCCGCGATTGCCGACGATCCGGTTCTCAGCCGAGGCAAACTGATCGCGGAACCCTGGGACATTGGCCCAAGCGGATACCAGCTCGGCGCCTTCCCGGAAGGCTGGGGCGAATGGAACGATCGCTTCCGCGACGCGGCGCGCCGGTTCTGGCGCGGCGACGCCGGGATGCGCGGCGAAATCGCAACGCGCCTCGCCGGCTCGCGCGATTTTTTCGAGAGCGCGCCCTCGCCGGCCAAAAGCGTCAATTATGTCGCCGCGCACGACGGCTTCACTCTCGCCGATCTCGTCGCCTATTCCGAGAAGCACAACGAGGCCAACGGCGAGCACAATCGCGACGGCGCGAACGAAAATTTCTCATGGAATAACGGCGTCGAGGGCCCCAGCGACGATCCCGCGGTTCAGGCGGCGCGCGCGCGCGACATGCGCAATCTCCTCGCGCTGCTGTTCGTCGCGCGGGGAACGCCGATGCTCGCGATGGGGTCGGAATTGGGCCACAGCCAGCGCGGCAACAACAACGCCTACGCCCAGAACAACGCGATCTCCTGGATCGACTGGAGCGCCGCCGACGCGGCGTTGATCGCCTTCACGGGACGCTTGGCCAAGGCGCGGCGTGAGCATCCCGCGCTCTGGCGAGCGGTCTGGCTGACGGGCCAGTCGTTCGACGAAAGCGGCTTGCCCGACGTCGAATGGCGCGACGCCGAATGGCCGCTGACCTCGGCCTCGCAATGGGAGGATTCGAACGGCGACATTCTCGTCGCGGTTCTCGCGGCGCCGGCGGCGGACGGCGTCGACCGCGTCGCCCTCGCCTTCAACCGCGGCGCGCGAGCGGCCTCGCTGCGCCTGCCCGAGCCCAGGGAGGGCAAGGTCTGGCGCGCGCTCGTCGACACGTCGGACAATTCGATCGCCGATGTCGGCTTGCCCGTCGCCGACCGCGCGCGCATCGCCGCGCGCGCGACGCTCATCCTCGCCGAAGCCGACGCGCCGGCCGGGATGACGGGGCTCCGCCCGCCCGAGGCGCGCGACATCGACGTTCTCGCCGAGGCCGCGGGGATATCGGCCGATTGGTGGGACGTCGCGGGCCGGCGCACTGTCGTCTCCCCCGAGACCAAGCTCGCCCTGCTGGCGGCGCTGCGTCTGCCCGCCGGTTCGCAGGCGCAGCTGCGCGAAAGCCTCGCTCGTCTTGTCGACGAGACCGGCGCGCGCCGCCTGCCGCTCTCTCTGGCGCTGCGCTTCGACCAGCCGCTTTGCGCGCTCGTGCGCTGCGATCCCGCGGCGCCGCCGCGCTCCGTTGAGCCGACCGTCGTCACCGAGGACGGCCGCGCGATTTCCTGGCGCACGGCCGGGGGCGAAGCGAGGCGGCGCCTGCTCGCCGACGGGCGCGCCGTCATCGAGCGCGCGATCGCCTTGCCGGCGCTGCCGATCGGCCGCCATCGGCTCGTGCTCGACGGCGTGGAATGCGCGCTGACGGTCGCGCCGCCGGAGGCCTTCGGGGCCAAGGCGGCGCTGCGCCGACGCTTCGGCCTCTCCGCCCAGCTCTACGCTTTGCGTCGGCGCGGCTTACGCGCCACGGGCGATCAGGGGATCGGCGATTTCACCACCTTGGGGCTCGCCGGCGAGAGGGCCGGCGGCTGCGGCGCCGCTTTCCTCGGGATCAACCCGCTGCACGCGATGTTCGAATGGGATCGCGCGCGATGCAGCCCCTACCATCCCTCCGACCGGCGCTTTCTCGATCCCATTCACATCGACGTTCTCGACGATTCCGGCCTGCCGCGCGACGGCGAATTCGACGCATGGCTCGCCGCGCAGGCCGACGCGATCGACGCCGCGGCGATGCGCGCGGCGGTCGATTACGACGCGGTGTGGACGATCAAACGCGCCGCGCTCGAAGCGCGCTTTTCCGCCTTCCAGCGCGCGCGCGCGAATCGTTCTGATGACCCGCTGTTCGCCGACCACGCGCGCTTTATCGGCGAAGGCGGCGAGGCGCTCAGGCGCTTTGCGATTTTCCAAGCCATAGCGGACGAACGAAGAGGAGAAGAATGGCACCGTTGGCCGCGGGCGCTGCGCGACGCCGAGGCTGCGGCGCTGGAACGCAAAGCGGGCGAACATGCCGAAAAGATCGCCTTCGTCCTGTTCGCGCAATGGCTCGCCGACCGGCAGCTCGCGGGCGCTGCGGCGCGCGCCAAGGCCGCCGGGCTCGAAATCGGCCTTTTTCGCGATCTCGCCGTCGGCGCGGCGCCCGATGGCGCGGAGAGCTGGTCGCGCGCCGACGAACTCGCGCTTGGCGTCAGCGTCGGCGCGCCGCCCGACCCGTTCTCGGCGCAGGGGCAAGTCTGGAACGTCCAACCGCCCGACCCGATCGCTTCGGCGCGCGACGGCTGGCGCGGCTTCGGCGCGCTGCTCAGCGCCAACATGCGCCACGCCGGCATGCTGCGCATCGATCACGCGATGGGCCTGACGCGTCTGTTCGTCGTGCCCGACGGGGCCAAGCCCGCCGAGGGGGCCTATCTCGCCTATCCCCTCGACGATCTCGTCGGCCATGTCGCCTTGGAGAGCCAGCGCCGCGTCTGCATGGTGGTCGGCGAGGATCTCGGCACTGTGCCCGACGGCTTTCGCGACACGCTGGCGCGCGCCGACATTCTGGGCATGCGCGTGCTGTGGTTCGAGCGGCGCGGCGCCGATTTCCTCAGCCCCGCCGACTACCCCGCGCTGTCCGTCGCTTGCGTGGCGACGCATGATTTGCCAACGCTCGCCGGCTGGTGGTCGGGCGCCGACATCGCCGAGCGCCTCGCCCTCGGGCTCGTCAGCCTCGACGACACGCAAATTCAGATCGGCGAGCGCCTGAACGAAAAGCGCTCCCTCGTCGCCGCCCTCGTCGGCCTCGATCTCGTCACGGAAAGCCCGGATCTCGCGGCGCCGATGTCCGACGCCCTCGCCGCCGCCGTTCACGCCTTGCTCGCCGGCGCCGGCTCGCTGCTCGCGAGCGCGCAACTCGACGATCTCGCCGGCGAAAGAACCGCCACCAACCTGCCGGGCACCGACCGCGAGCGCCCGAACTGGCGCCACAAGCTCGCCCTCGACGTCGAGGCGCTGTTCGCCTCGCCCCGCGCGCGGGAGATTCTGGCGGCGCTGGCGGCGCGCAGGCCCTAGCGGCGATTCATCGCGGGCGGCCGTTCCTTGCGGCCGGCGGCCGCCGCCGCTATCGTTCGCAACGGGCGCTTAGGGAACCACGAGCGATGGCGGGCGAAAGGATCCTCAATCTTTTCGTCTCCTCGCCCGGCGACGTGCAGAGCGAACGCGAGCGCGTCGATTTCGTCGTCGAGCGGCTCAACGCCGAATTCGCGGGGCGCGCGCGGATCCGCACAATCCGCTGGGAGACGCGCTACTATTCCTCGCACGAGACCTTTCAGACCCAAATCCCCGAGGCGGCGGCCTGCGATCTCGTCGTCGCGATCTTCGGCGCGCGGCTCGGCTCGCCGCTGCCGGCGCGTTTTCCCCCCATGCCAACCGGCGAGCCCTACCCCAGCGGCACGGCCTACGAGGTCCTGAGCGCGATCGAGGCGCGCCGCGAGGGCCATGGCGTTCCCGACATCTATGTCTTTCGTCGGCCGCGCGCGCCGCTCGTCGCTCTGGACGCGAGCGATCGCGCCGAGATCGAAGCGCAGTGGCGCCGGCTGACCGAATTTTTCGAAAAATGGTTCCGCAATCGCTCCGGCGAATTCCTCGCCGCATTCCAGGAATTCTCGACCACCGACGAATTCGCCGAGAAGGTCGAGGATTGCTTGCGCCAGTGGCTGGCGCGGCGCGGCTTCGCCGCCAAGGGGGCGGTCTGGGATCGCGCGCGCCTGGGCTCGCCGTTTCCGGGGCTCGCGGCCTTCGATGAAACCCGCCAGAGCGTATTCTTCGGCCGCGGCCTCGTCGTCGATCAGGCGATCCGCCGCCTGCGCGAAGTCGAAGCGCCGCCCGGCGACGCCCGTCGCGCGCCCTTTCTGCTCCTGATTGGCGCGAGCGGATCGGGCAAGTCGTCGCTGCTGCGCGCCGGGCTCGGCCCGCGCATCGTCCTGCCCGGCGTGTTCCCTGAAATCGACCTCTGGCGCCGCGCGCTCGCGGTTCCCGGCGCCGACCCGTTCGCCTCGCTCGCCGAGAGCCTCGTCGCCCCCGAGGCGCTCGGGCCGGAACTGGCGCAAGGGCCGTTTCGCGCGAAGGAATTGCTCGCCAAGCAATTGGCGGGCGACCCCGACGCCGCCATCGCGCCATTGCGCGACGCGCTCGACAGAGCGGCGGCGGCGCGCCAAGCCGACCAGAAATTCGAGGCGCCGCGTCCCGCGCGCCTGCTCATCGGAATCGATCAGGCCGAACGGCTGCTGAGCGAGACCGAGGCGGGGCTCGCCCAGCGCTTTTGCGCGCTTCTTTCGGCCCTCGCGCGCCATCGCCTGGCGACCGTCGTCATGGCGCTGCGCAGCGACGCCTACGCGCGTTTCCAGGCGATCGAATCGCTGGTCGCCCTGCGCGACGCCGGCGCGACGCTCGATCTCTTGCCGCCGACGCCAAGCGAGCTCGAGGACATGACGACGCGGCCCGTCGCCTTGTGCGATCCGCCGCTCAGCTTCGAGCAGAAGGACGGCCGCTCGCTCGCAGCCCAGCTCGTCGCCGACGCGCGCGGCGGCGACGCCTTGCCGCTGCTGCAAATGACCCTTTCGCGCCTCAGCGTGGCGGAAGCGGCGCGCGGCGACGGCGTGCTGCGCTTCGCCGATTATCACGGGATGGACGAGGCGGTGACGGAAACCGCCAACGAGGCGCTCGCCGGCCTCGAATCTTCTGCGCGCGGCCAATTGCCGGACCTGATCGCGGGGCTGGTGCGCGACGTTGCCGCCGATCCGTTGACCGGCGCGCCGACCCCCGTGATCGGCGCGCTCGATCGCGCCCGGTTCGAGGCGGGACGCCCCGAGCGCAGGGCGCTCGTCGAGGCCTTCGTCGCCAAGCGCCTGCTCACCGCCGAGGGCGACGCCGCGAGCCAGCGCGTTCGCCCGACGCACGAGGCGCTGCTGCGCATCTGGCCCGAGGCCGTGGCGATCATCGCCGAGGCCGCGCACCTCATTCGCGTGCGCCACGCGCTGGAGCCGATCGCGCGCGAATGGGCCGAGGCGCCGAGCGAAGACAAGGCGCGCCATCTCGATATTTCCCCCGCCCTGCTCGAGGGCGCGGAGCGCTACGTCGCGCGCTACGGCGCAGAAGCCTCCCAGGCGACGCGCGACTTCGTCGCCGCGGCGAGCGCAGCCGCTGAGGCCCGGCGCGACCGTGAACGCAAAGAGCAAGAGCGCCGCCTCGCCGACGCCCAGGCGATCGCCGCCGCCAACCAACGCATCGCCAGGCGCACCGGGATCGGCCTCCTCGCCGCGCTGGCGCTGGCGGGGCTGGCGGGCTGGCAGTGGATCGCGGCCGACGCGGCGAAGAAGGACGCCCAGGCGCAACGCGACCGGGCGGAACACAGCCTCGCTCTGGCGACCGAAACCGCCGACGGCCTGGTGTTCGATCTCGCGCAAAAATTCCGCGGCGTCACGGGCATGCCCAAGACGGTCGTCATGGACATCCTTCAGCGCGCGCGGGGCTTGCAAGAGCAGTTGCTCAAAGGCGGCGAGTCGACGCCGAAACTACAATCGAACCACGCCGGCGCGCTCGGCGAAACCGCCGTCACCATGCTCGCGCTCGGCGATGCGAACGGCGCGCTCGCGCTCGCCCGCCAATCGCGCGACATCTACGCGCAGGTTCTCGCCGGCGCCCCGGACGACATCCGCTATATTCACGACCTCGCGCTCACCGACCGGACGATCGGCGACATCTTGCGCCGTCAAGGCGATCTCGCCGGCGCGCTGGCCGCCTACCAGCAGGCCCAGGCGACGATCGATCAGGCGCCGGCCAAGGCCAAGAGCGATCCCCAGATTCTCGGCGACCAAGCCGAGGTTTTCGAAGGCCTCGGGGAAGTCGAAATCGCCCGCGGCGATCTAGCGGCGGCGCTCAAGTCGTTCCGCCGGGATCTCGCGATCGCCAAGCCCCTGGCGGACGGCGATCCCAAGAGCGTCGAGCGACGCAACGGCCTAGCCGTCGCGCAACGCCATGTCGGCGACGTGCTGCTGAAGCAGAAGGATCTCGACGGCGCGGCCGCGGCCTTCGACGCAGCGAGCGTCGTCGCCGAGGGGTTGGCGCGCGAGAATCCCGACGACACCACGCTGCAGCGCGACTTTTCCGTGAGCAAGGAACGACTGGGCGAAACGCTGACCGTCAAGCGCGACTTCGCGGGCGCGCTCAAGGCTTTCGAAGACGGCCAGGCGATGGCGCTCGCCATGGCGACTAAGGATCCCTCCAACCTCGACTGGCAATATGACCTCGCCATCGGCGATGACGAGATCGGCGAAGCGAAGATGGCGCTCGGCGACGTCGCCGGCGCGATTGCCGTCTATCGCGACGCGGTCCGCATCGACAAGGCGCTGACGACGCGCGACTCTACCAACGTGCAATGGCGGACGCACTATTGGAGCGCTTTGAACACGCTCGGCGACGCGCTGGCGAAACACGGCGAGCCAGCCGCCGCGCTCGACTCCTACCGAGAAGGCCTGACGGTCGCCAAGGCGGCCGTCGATCGCAATCCCACCGACACGGATTGGCGTCGCGACGTCGTCTACTCCGACAACAAGATCGGCGACACACTCCTTGCCCGGCAGGATAACGACGGCGCGCTCGCCGCCTATCGCGACGGGCTCGCCGGAGCGCGCGCGCTTGCCGCCGAACATCCGGATACGACCGATATCGAGAGCGATCTCGATGTGAGCCTGACCAAGATCGCCGGCGTCCTGACTATGACCCCCGATTTCGCCGGCGCGCTCGCCAACTATCGCGAAGCGGAAGCGATCGAACGGCGCTTGATCGCCGCCGATCCGAAAGGCGCGCTACGACGCGGTGAATTGTCCGTCGTGCTCGTCAGCATCGGCCATCTTCTGTTGCAACAAGGCGGCGACGACGACGCACTGGCCGCGTTTCGCGAAAGCGCGGCATTGACGAAGGCGCTCGGCGAAGAAGAGCCCGCCAACCCGCTCTGGCCACGCGAGGAATCGGGCGCCCTCGAACGCGCCGGCGACGCGCTGCGCCACAAGGGCGACTCCCAGGGAGCGATCGACGCCTATCGGCAGAGTCTCGCCATCGATCAGCGCCTGCTGCAGGCGAACCCGTCCGTCAGGGCTTTGCGCGCCGACGCCGCGTTCAAGCAGGAGACGATAGGGGACGCTCTGCGACAGCAAGCCGATCTCGTCGGCGCGCTGGCCGCTTTTCGTACGGCGATGGCGTTGCGCAAGGGACTGGCTGACGAGGCGCCGGACGATCGGCTGGATCGACAAACGCAAATGATCGACAACAACCGAATCGCCAATGCTTTGGCCGCCCAAGGCGACAGCGCGGGCGCGCTCGCGACGTTTCGCGAGAGTTTGCAGATCGCCCGTGCGTTGAACGCGCGCGCAGACGCCGACGCCGACAGTCGCCACGATTTGGCGATTTCGCTCAACGGCGTCGGCTGGATGCTCACACGAAGCAAAGACCCGGCGGGGGCGGCGCAGGCGTTCGCGGAAGCCCTGCCGCTTGTGCGCGCTTTGGTTCAAGGCGAGCCGTCGCGCGCGCAATATCAACGCGAGCTCTGGCTCGTCGCCACGAACCTCGGCGACGCCAAATTGGCCCCAGACGATCGCGCCGGCGCGCTCGCGGCCTATGAGAGCGGACGCGACGCCGCGGCCGCGCTTGTCGCGCTCGACAAAGCCGACGCGACTTTCGCCAGCGCCCTGCATACCAGCGTCGACAAGATCGGCTTTGCCGCCAACGCCATGCTGATCGCCGGCGAATTCCAAGCCGCGCTCGCCGCGCTTGATTACGCAACGCCGACGGCCCCCGACCAGAACTGGCTCGATCTTGTTCGCGCCGCCTGTCTGATGCTGCTTGACCGGCCGGACGAAGCGCGCGCGCTCTATCTGAAGCACCGCGGGGAGACCTCGCTCGGCGGCAAGCCTTGGGAGACCGTGGCGACAACGGGCTTCGCGCAAATGCGCGCGCGCGGAATCTCCCGTCCGCTGATGAACGAGATCGAAGCGCTGTTCGCCGCGCCGAAATGACCGCCTTGCCGCGGGGCGCGCGCCCTCCCATATGCGACGCATGTTCGGCTCCATCCCCTCCCCCGAAATTGTCTACGCAATCGACGGCGACGGCGCCTCGAGCGGCCCCGGCCTGCCGTCGGCGGCATCCGACGGCGCCGCGCTCGACGCCTATTCGCGCGTCGTCACAGAAGTCGTCGATCGCGTCGGGCCGAGCGTCGTGCGCATCGACCTTCGCCGCGGGGGCAAAGCAGCGGGCTCGGGCTCGGGCGTCATCATCTCGCCCGACGGCCTCGCTCTGACCAACAGCCACGTCGTGCAAGGCGCCCGCAGCGTCGCGCTGACGACGCTGGAGGGGCGCGAATTCCAGGCGCGCGTGCTCGGCGACGATCCCGACACCGATCTGGCGCTGCTGCGCGTCGATGAAAACGTTACGCTGCCGGCGGCGCGGCTCGGCGACAGCGCGCATCTCAAGCGCGGCCAGATCGCCATCGCCATCGGCAATCCCTTAGGGTTCGACGCGACGGTGACGGCGGGCGTCGTCTCGGCGCTCGGCCGGTCGCTGCAATCGCGCACCGGCCGCATGATCGAGGACGTCGTCCAGACCGACGCGGCGTTGAACCCCGGCAATTCCGGCGGGCCGCTGGTCTCCTCGGCCGGCGAGGTCATCGGCATCAACACCGCGATCATCATGGGCGCGCAGGGCATCTGCTTTGCGGTCGCCTCCAACACTGCCCATTTCGTCGCCGGCGAAATTGCGCGTCACGGGCGCGTGCGCCGCGCCTATATCGGCGTCGGCGCCGCGACGACGGCGATCCCGCGCCGCATCGCTGTGCGCCTGGGGCTCGGCCAGGCGACCGGCGCGCGGCTCATCAGCGTCGACCAGAGCGGCCCCGCCGCGCACGCCGGTCTGCTGTCGGGCGATCTCGTCATCGCCCTCGACGGCAAGCCGGTGACGAGCGTTGGCGACCTCGTGCGCCAGCTCGACGCCGACAAGATCAACCGCACCGTAAGCGTCGATTTTCTCCGCAGGTCCGAGCAATTGCGGCTGTGGATAGGTCCGCAGGACCGCGCCCTGGCGGCTTTGCCGCGGGCGAGCTGAGCGCCGCGCCTGGGGATAAGCTGGGGAGAAGCTGGGGATAAGTCGGCGGTTCAGTGCCGTTTCGGCGCGACCAGCGGCCCCGGCAGCGCCGCCTCGGCCTCGGCGCGCAGCATCTTTTCGTGATGGGCGATGAACCGGCTCGCCGCCACGGCGCCGACGACGGCGGCGATCAGCGCGGCGATTCCGACGGGACGCGCGTAATGCTCGAAGGCCCGCCCGAGGAAATAGCCGCCGAGGCCGAAGATCGTCGCCCAGACGACTCCGCCGAGCGCGTTGAACAGGAGAAACCGCGGCCAGGACAAATGATTGACGCCGGCAAGAAACGCCGCGAAAGCCCGCAGAATCGCGACGAAGCGGCCGAAGAACACGATCTTGCCGCCGTGGCGCTGGAACAGATATTGCGCGACCTTGAGCCGCCCCTCGTCCACGCGGATGTAGCTTCCGTATCTGTAGACCAAGGGGAAGCCGAATTCGCGCCCGACCCAATAGCCGGCATTGTCGCCGAGGATCGCCGCCGCCGCCGCGCAGGCGATGACGAGGCCGATATGGAGATCGCCGCGCCCCGCGAGAACCGCGGCGCTCACCAGCGCCGTTTCGCCCGGCATCGGCACCCCCGCGCTCTCCAGCGCGACTAAGACGAAGACGGCGAAATACCCGTATTCCGCAACGAAATGATGCAGCTGATGCAGAAACAGCATGGGCGGGCCTCAGGGCGCGCGGGGATCGGCGAGGCCCCTTCTTAACCCGGCCGTCACGCGCCGGTAAGCCTGCGCGCGTTGGCGCGCACCGTCCGGCGCGCGGGCCGGATCGCCGCTTCCGCGACATCGGCCAAGCCGTGCGTGACGTCGCTCGCGTCGCGCACGCCGCCCATGGCCGCCTTGAATAGAAACGACCCCCACGCGACCTGGGCGGCAAAGACCCCTTCGACCGCGACGGCCAGCTTCTCCTGCACCATGCGCTGCGCCTCGAGCGCCTTTTCGCCCGAAGAATCGATGCCTGGGGTCAGCAACCCGTGGCTTCGCGCGGCGATCGTCAAAACCGCGTCGGCGCCCGCGCGCGCCGTCGCCTTGGCCATGCGCAAGCTTCGTCTCGTCAATGCGTGCATCGCCTACCTCCGTGAATGCGGAACAGCTCGCCGGCCAAGAGGGCGCGCAATGTTGCAGTACGCAAAAATCGTGATGCGCTCGTCACGATTCTGTTATACGGGAAATTAATATGATTCAGAACGTTTGACATCCGCCCTCGCGCGCGGGCCATAAGATGGCGGCGCATCGACGACGGAGCCCGCAATTGTCCCGACCCGCGCATATCCTCGCCGCCCTCGCCGCCTTGATGGGCGCTGGCGGCGTCGCTCTTGCGGCGCTCGCCGCCCATGCCGACGGCGGCGAATTCGCTAAGACGGCGTCGTTTTTCCTCATCTTGCACGCCGCCGCGCTCGTCGGGCTGAGCGCGCACGCGCGCATCGGCGAGGGTTCGAAGAGCCTCGTGATCGCCGGATTCGCGCTGGCGGGCGGCGCGATCCTGTTCAGCGGCGACCTGGCGGCGCGCGCCTTTCTCGGCGGCCGGCTGTTCCCGTTCGCTGCGCCGACCGGCGGCTCGCTGACGATCCTATCCTGGCTCGCGCTGGCGATCGCGTTCATCTCCGGCGCCGCGCGGGCGCGGGATTAATCGCGCACGAATTCGAACCGATCGACGTCGACGAGGCCCTTGTCGGTGATCTTGAGGTGCGGGATCACCGGCAGCGGCAGAAAGGCGACTTGCAGGAACGGCTCGGCGAGAACCACGCCGAGGCTCTTGGCCGCCGCGCGCAGCGGGATCAGCGCCTTGTGCACCTCCTCGAAACTCAGCAGGCTCATCAGCCCGGCGATGGGCAAGGCGAGTTCGGCGACGACCCGCCCGCCTTCGGCGACCACGAATCCGCCTTCGATCTCGATAAGGCGATTGACCGCGACCGCCATATCCGCCTCGTCGGCGCCGACGACGGTGATGTTGTGACTGTCGTGACCGACCGAGGAGGCGATGGCGCCGCGCTTCATGCCGAAGCCGTGCACGAAGGCGGTGGCGATATT
This sequence comes from uncultured Alphaproteobacteria bacterium, assembly GCA_963842835.1. Lineage (GTDB taxonomy): Bacteria > Pseudomonadota > Alphaproteobacteria > Rhizobiales > Beijerinckiaceae > Roseiarcus. The sequence goes on from CAWJIB010000010.1 coordinate 66,536, forward strand.
GTCGTTGACGCCGTGGCGCGCGACGACAGCGACCTTGACGAAGTCCTGGTCGAGATCGACGCCGCGCAGGCCATTGGCGAAGGGCAGGATCGCCGGCACGCGCTCGGTGATGATCTTGCCCGGCACGACGCCGATCGCCTGGGTCGAGGGCCCCTGCCCGCGCGCGGCAAAATCGCCCGCCGAGACGCGCCGCGCCTTGACGCTGTGGCGTCCGACCGGCGCGACGGCGCCGCGGGCGGCGAACAGTTCGTCGCCGACGATCCGCCCGGCCGTCACGACGCGCGACACCGCGCAGGATTCGAGATCGTCGAGCACCACGAGATCGGCGCGCCAGCCCGGCGCGACGAGGCCGCGATCGGCGAGGCCGAAAATGCGCGCGGCCGAAATGCTGGCGGCGCGATAGGCGGCGAGCGGCGGCGCGCCGAGCGCAATCGCGGTGCGGATGATGAAGTCGAGATGGCCCTCCTCGGCGATGTCCAGCGGATTGCGGTCGTCGGTGCAGAAGGCGATGAACGGCGAATGGCGCTCGGTGATGATGGGCGCCAGCGCGTGCAGGTCCTTGGAGACGGAGCCCTCGCGCACCAGAATCTGCATGCCCTTGGCGAGCTTCTCCAGCGCCTCCGGCACGTTGGTCACCTCGTGATCGGTGCGAATTCCCGCGCTCAAATAGCCGTTGAGATCGAGGCCGCTCAGCAGCGGCGAATGGCCGTCGATCGGCCGGCCCTGGAACGCCGCGAGCTTGGCCAGGCACGCCGGATCGCGCGCGAGAACGCCGGGGAAATTCATGAATTCGGCGAGGCCCAGCACCTTGGGATGGCGCGCCAGCGGCAGGAGATCGTCGACCTCCAGCCGCGCGCCCGAGGTCTCGAGATGCGTCGCCGGGACGCAGCTCGAAAGCTGCACGCGCAGGTCCATCGCGGTCGCCATCGACGCGTCGAGAAAATAGCGCAGACCGGCGACGCCCAGCACATTGGCGATTTCGTGCGGATCGCAGATCGCCGTGGTGACGCCATGCGCGAGCACGCATCGGTCGAACTCGAGCGGCGTGATCAACGAGGATTCGACATGCAGATGCGTGTCGATGAAGCCGGGAACGACGATCTTGCCGCTAACGTCGATCTCGACCGCGCCGCGATAGTCGCCCTGCGTTCCCACGATGCGGTCGTTGGCGATGGCGACGTCGCTCTTGGTCAGTTCGCCCGTGACGAGATCGAAGACGCGCCCGCCCTTGAGCACGAGATCGGCGCGCGCGAGGCCGCGCCCCTGCTCGACGGCGCGCGCGAGATAGGCCACCGCGTCGCTCATCGCGCGCGCTCTTGGGCGAAGGAAACGGCGAGTTGGCGCATGATAGGCCTCCGGAAGGTGTGGGCGCGGCGCCGGCCAATGTTTCAGGCTTGCCCGGCTTTCTCAAGCCTTATGCGCGCACGGCCCGGTAGGTCGGACCCTTCGGGCCGAACGCCGCCTCGACGCGAAAATTGTCCTGCGCGCTCATTTTGCCGAGCGGCACGGATTCTTCCGGCATGATCAGCGTCGCGACGTCGCCGACGAACACGATGACGTGGCGATTCTGCTCGATGAGACGCTTCGCCATGCGGCGCAAGTCGTCGTAATAGGGCGCTTTTCGCCAGGCTTGCGGCGAGCCGGGATCGACCTGCGCGTAGAGGAAGCCGTTGCCGGGAAAGATCGACAGCACGATCCGCGACCGATCCGGCTTCCACGCGGCGGGCACGTTGGCGTCGGTCATCCAAAGGCAGAAGAACTGGCGGCAATGCTGCGGCCTGGTCGCGTGAATTGAGCAGCCGACGCCGGGTTCGCAGTGCCGGCACCAGACGCCCGCCGGTTTGTCGACCGCGGGCACGTGGTACACTTTGCAGCACAAAGCGCAGGTTCCGCATTCGCGGGCCGCGCCGCCGGCGGGCTGGGATCGGGTCTGGAGCATCGGCATCGAATTATCCGACACTGGAGCGCGAGGCAACAGACGGGCGGAACGACGCCATTGCCAGCGGCGGCGAATCTTGGTTGATACGGGCATGACCGCGCTCACCCATATCGGCGCCTCGGGCGAGGCGCGCATGGTCGACGTTTCCGACAAGGAAGCAACGACCCGCGTCGCGATCGCCGAGGGGCGCGTCGCCATGCAGGCCGCTACCCTGGCGCTGATCCTCTCCGGCGACGCCAAGAAGGGCGACGTGCTCGGCGCCGCGCGGATCGCCGGGATCATGGCGGCCAAGCGGACGCACGAGCTGATCCCGCTCTGCCACCCCATCGCCCTGACCCAGGTCGTCCTCGACCTGACGCCCGACGAGGCGCTGCCCGGCGTGATCGTGCGCGCCGAGGCCAGGACGCACGGCCAGACCGGCGTCGAAATGGAGGCTCTGACCGCGGTCGCGGTCGCGTGCCTGACGATTTACGACATGGCCAAGGCCGTCGATCGCGGCATGCGCATCGAAGGCCTGCGCCTGATCGAGAAGCGCGGCGGCAAGTCGGGGCTTTGGCGCGCTCCCGAGGCCGCGCGATGACGGGCGGCGGCTTGATTTCCGTCGAGGAGGCGCTGGCGCGGGTGCTTGCATCGGCTCGCGAGCCTTTGGGCGAGGAAAGCGTCGCGCTCGGCGACGCGTTGGGGCGCACGCTCGCGCGCGAAGTGCGCGCGTTGCGCGCCCAGCCGCCCTTCGCCAATTCGGCGATGGACGGTTACGCCGTGCGCGCGGCTGACGCGGCGCGAGCGCCGGCGCGGCTCGAGGTGATCGGCGAGTCCGCGGCGGGGCACGCCTTTGGCGGTCGCGTCGCCAGCGGCGAGGCCGTGCGGATTTTCACCGGCGCGCCGATGCCGGAGGGCGCGGACGCCGTCGTCGTGCAGGAGGAGGCGCGGCGCGAGGGCGCCTCGGTCACGCTGACGGCGAGCGTATCGCCCGGCGAAAACGTGCGCACGCCGGGATTCGATTTCGAGGAAGGCGAATTGGCGCTCGCCGCCGGCCGGCGCCTTACGCCGCGCGACGTCGCGCTCGCCGCCGCGGCCGATCACCCTACGCTCGTCGTGCGCCGGCGCCCGCGCGTGGCCATCCTCGCCACCGGCGACGAACTGGTCGCGCCGGGGGCGGCGCGCGGCCCTGCTCAGATCGTCGCCTCCAATAATTTCGCCGTCGCCGGCATCGTCGTCGCGGCGGGCGGCGAGCCGATCGACCTCGGCATCGCCGTCGACGACGCAAACGCGCTGGCGCTGAGCCTCGCGGCGGCGCGCGAGGCTAAGGCCGACGTGCTGGTCACGCTCGGCGGCGCCTCGGTCGGCGATTACGATCTCGTGCAGAGGGCGCTCGTCGAGGCCGGCATGGAGCTCGGCTTCTGGCGCATCGCCATGCGGCCGGGCAAACCGCTGATTCACGGCCGGCTCGGCGCGACGAGCGTGCTCGGCCTGCCCGGCAATCCCACGTCTTCGACGGTCTGCGCGATTCTGTTCCTCAGGCCGTTGCTGCGCGCGCTGGTCGGCGACGCCGAGGCCGGCGCCGACCCCAGCGAACCCGCGCGCCTCGCCGTCGGGCTGCCCGCCAACGGCGCCCGCCAGGATTACATGCGCGCGACCCTCGCGCGCGACGGCGACGGCGCGTTTGTCGCCAGCCCCGTCGAATCGCAGGATTCCTCGCTCGTCAAGGCGCTCGCGCGCGCCGAGGCGCTGATCGTGCGCGCGCCCCACGCGCCGCCCGCCGGGCCAGGCCAGGCCTGCCGCATCATCCGCTTCGCGGCGCTCGGGGCGTAGAGAACGAGGGCGAGCGGCGCCCGCCTCACGGCCGCGCCGATCGGCCTAAGCGCTCGATGACCAGCTCGAAATAGGCGTCGGCGTCGATCTCCTTGAGGACGAGGGCGTTGGCCGGCTGGCCGGTCACGCCCCACCAATCCACGATCGTCATCCCGCGGGTGAGGGCGTCGCAGCTGATCTCGACGTTGACCTTGCGGCCGGAGAAGAGTTCAGGCCTGAGCAGGTAAGCGATGACGGTCGGGTCATGCAGCGGGCCGCCGTCGGTGCCGTACTTGCGCTCGTCGAACCGCTTGTTGGCGGTCAGCAGATGATAGAACGCCTCCATGTGCGGCGAGCCGACCGCGCGCAAGGCGTTCATTCGCGCTTTGCTGGTCAGCGCCTTGTGGGTGCAGTCGAGCGGGATCATGACGATCGGCGCCGAGCAGGCGAAGACGGCGCGCGCCGCCTCAGGGTCGACGTAGATGTTGTATTCCGCCGAGGGCGTGACGTTGCCGCCCTCGCCGTGCGCCCCGCCCATCAGCACGATCCGATCCAGCCGCGAGGCGAGCCGCGGCTCTTTGGCCAGGGCGAGGGCGAGATTGGTCAGCGGCGCGAGGCAGCACATCGTGACGGTCCGCTCGGGCCGCGACATGACGAGGTCGACGATCGCGTCCAGGGCGAAGCCCTGCGCGGGCTTGAGCTTCGGCTCCGGCAGGTCGTAGCCCTCAAAGCCGTTCGCGCCGTGAACGTGCTGCGCCGTCGTCAGCTTGCGGCACAGCGGACCGCTGGCGCCCGCGTAGACCGGCACGTCGCCCCGCCCCGTCAACTCCAGCGCCTTGAGGGCGTTCTTCGTCGTTAGCTGCAACGGCGCGTTGCCGCCCACCGTCGTGATGGCGATGACTTCGAGCGCTTCGGGAGAGCCGAGCGCCATGAGGAAGGCGACCGCGTCGTCGGGAGATGGATCGGCGTCGATGATGATCGGGCGAGCCATGCGGTCTCCTCGATTGCGACGAGAGCTTAGCAAGCCGCCTTACGACGTCACAAGCTGTCGTGGCGTCCCGCAATGGAGCGAGGCCCGAGCCCGCGTGGACGGGCCTCGCTGCAGCGCTCTCCGCCGTGGCGCGCCGGATTTCCCCGGCTGACGCGAGCGGGTTGAGACCCGCGTCCTTTACCGCACTTCGACGAACGCCACGACGGCGTTGCGAGCGATGGTCGCTTGCGCGACGCGGTGGCCCCAGTTGCCGGAAATGAGGCGGATCGAGCCGTCCGGCTCGACGCCTTCGACAATGCCGACGTGGCCGGCCCAGCCGCGCCGGGTGCGGATCACCGCGAGCGCGCCGACTTTCGGGCCGGACAGGCGCGGGCCGTAATCGAGCGCCGAAGCGACGAGCCGGTTGGCGAGCGGCCTATGGCCGGTGCGGCGCAGCCAGAAGGAAACCGCGTCCGCGCACCACGGGCCGGCCATGCCGGTCATATTGCCGGAGCCGAGCCATCGCGCCGCCTCGGCGAGCACGTCGCCCCCTGCGCGCGCTTGCACGGGCGAAGCGGAAGCGACCGACGGCGCGCCGGACCTTTGCGCCAGCGCGGCGCCCGGCAACAAAAAGGCCGCCACGACAGCGGCCGCAATAAGTGTTCTATTCAACAACTCGCTCCATTTTTATTATAGGCGCAATCAAACCCACAGAGAGCATGGCTATCTCTCGCGATAGGAGACTCTTGTGGATAGCTATAATCGTCTACTGTTGGAACTGTATGTTCTTATTAATTTTCCAACAGACGCACATTATTGCGCGATACGATTGGCTGCGTTTTTACGGATAATTATGTCAGCAATGTGGACACGCTTTTTGCGCCGGCAGCGGCGCGCAAAAGCGAGCGTCTCGGGGAACTCTGCCGATGTGGCGAGCATTGGCCTAGGCAATGTCGATTATGACGGGGAGTTACTTCTTGGTCGGCGCGCGCGCCGCGCGGGCGGCTTTGCAACTCAAGGCGAATGCGCAGCATTCGTCCGGCGCGACCAGCTGCGCCGCCCGCGCTGGCCGCGAGGCCAAATCTGCACTAACGTTTCCATTGGACCAGTCTTTGGGGGCGATCGGCGCCCGCCATCACGCGGCTATCGAGCGACCGATGCTTTCCTGGCTCAAAACTCTTGTCCGTCGCGAGCAAACATATCCGCCGGCGCCGGAGGGCGTGGTGCTCTACGCAATCGGCGACATCCACGGCCGGTCGGATTGCCTGGCGGGCGCGCATGCCCTCATCGATCGCGATATCGGCCGCCTGGGAAATCGCGATCGTGCGGTCGAGATCTATCTTGGCGACTATGTCGATCGCGGTCCGGATTCAAAAGGGGTGATCGATCGCCTCATAGAGCGCGCTAGCACGACGCGCATGGTGTTGCTGAAGGGCAACCACGAAATCATCATGGAGTCATTCCTGCGGGGTCTGACGCCTTTTGACGACTGGCGGAAGCTGGGCGGGCTTGAGACTATCCTCTCTTACGGCGTCGACGCGCGCGCGCGGTTAGCGCGCGGCGGGACAATTTCACATCGCGATCTCGCGGAAAGGATTCCCCTCTCACATCTACAGTTTATTTCCGGCCTCGAGAATCTCCGCCGGTTTGGTCGTTATTGTTTCGTCCATGCGGGGCTCAGGCCCGGCATCCCAGCCGAGAAGCAGTCTATCGAGGACCTCGTGTGGATTCGCGAGGATTTCTTAAATTTCGCCGGCGATTTTGGTTGTGTCGTCGTGCACGGGCATACGCCGGTCGACGCCATCGAGTTCCTGCCGAACAGGGTGAATATAGACACCGGCGCCTACGCCACTAATCGCCTCTCGATCATCCGGATCGATGCGCAAGGTCTTTCGGTCCTGGAAGACGCGCCGAGATGAGCCTCCTCGACTTCGCCGCCATCATGGCGTCAAGCGCGACAATATCGCTCGGCGCGAGCGGAGAGCGAGACGGCATTGTCATGTCCGGACAGATGAAGAGAACCAAGTTCACGGAAGAGCAGACTATTGGAGCGCTGCGCGCAACCCCATCCAGCCCCCCGGCTTTGGCGATGGCGACGTCGCTTTCGACAATGCCTGCGATCCGCAGGACCCCCTTTGCGGCCCTCCGCGTCATCCCGGCGATGAATCTTCGGGCGACGGCATGAAGACTCCCGTCGCTTCGTCCATCCAAATCAGATGATCGTGCACCGCCTTGACGCCCGGCATGTTCCGCGCGACCGCAAGCAGCGCTTGGCGATGACTCTCGCTCGGAGTCGTCCCACGAAATTCCACGACGCCATCGTGAACGCTGACGCTGATCAAGGCGTGGCGGTCCGCTCCCTTGGCGTCGACTTGCGAGGAGATCGCTCTGCGGATTTCGGCGTCCTCAGGCGTCTCTTCCGCCTCGCACGCGGTCAGCAGGATGTCGGCCAGCGCGCGATGGAATGAATCCATCGCGGGCATATCGCCGACCTGCGATTGAAGAGCGCGCCCGATCGCTCTGGCAATGTTGGCGTCAAGCAGGATGTCGGCCATGGTCCAACTCCTCCCGTCTATGGCCTTCTCGGCGTGCGGCGACGCGCCGCCTCGGTCGCAAAAAGCAATCTATAGTCATTATGAAGGCGTTGAGGAAGCCAACGTTGATCCGGCCCGTCCCGATGCGCCGCGATCCAGCCCGGGGAAGGCGGGCCCGAGCCATCGCGTCCGATTTCATCCCCCTATTCTCCCCGCCCTGCCTTCGCCGCCGCCGCCAGGAACGCGCGGCGTGAATCCGGCAGCGGCAGGCCGCGCGGGGCGAAGAGATCGCGCGTCAGGAAGAAGCCGGTCAGGCGGAACGCATCGGCGATCTCGGCGGACTTTGGCGCCGGCGCCTGCGCGCCGGGGCGCAAGAAAGCGGGCAGCGGCAGCAGCTGCTCGCGCCAGCGCTCGCCCGCCGCGGCGCTGACGGCGCGGCCCGACTTCGGCGAGACGTAGATCAGATCCTCGCGCGCGCCGGTCGCCGCGCAGCGCTCGAGATCGAGCGAAAAGCCGCATTCGGCGAGCACCTGCGCCTCGAAACGCGCGACCAGCGCCGGCGCGAGGCCGGCGTCGTCGAGATGATCGGCGATCAGCCCCAGCGCTTCGAACAGCCGTTCGTGCGGATCGCGCTCGGGCAACAGACGCAGGAGAGCCCCGAGATAGCCGACGCCGGAGAGCGCCAGCGCGCTGGCGATGAGGCGCCCGGCCCGCAGCGCGAGCGGTTCGACGGAATAGGCGCCGAGATGTTCGTCGAGGCGCGCGCGCCAGACGAGGCCGAGACTGTTGCCCGGCTGCAGCGCGCTTTGCAGGCGGGTCGACCGGCCGCCGCGCACGAGGCCGAGATGGCGTCCGTGCGCGCGGGTCATCGCCTCCACGATCGCCGAACTCTCGCCATGGCGGCGCACGCCGATGACGATGCCTTCGTCGCGCCATTCCATCGCGCCGCTCCAACTCAACGCAGGGTAAGATGGCGCGGCGGCGGGACTTTTGAAAGGCGCAGCGCGATGACGAGCGCAGCTCCCGTTAGCGCCGCGAGCAGCCCGGCGACGCCGGGCCACCCTGCCCGCGCGAAGAATACGCCGCCTGCCGAGCCCGCCAGGCTCGCCCCGACATAATAGAAGAAGAGATAGAGCGCCGAGGCCTGCGCGCGCGCGCCATGCGCCCGAAGCCCGACCCAGCTCGAGGCGATCGAATGGGCGCCGAAGAAGCCCCAGGTTATCAAGCCGACGCCGACGACGATGGCCACGATATTGTCCGGCAGCGTCACTGCGACGCCCGTCAATTCGATCGCGATGGCGATCCACAGCATGCGCCGGCGTCCATAACGGCCGGCCAGATCCCCCATCACCGGCGCGCTGACCGCGCCCAGGAGGTAGAGCACGAAGACGAGGCCGATAATGGTCTGGCTGAACGAAAACGGCGGCGCCGCCAGGCGAAAGCCAATGTAATTGTAAGCGCAGACGAACGACCCCAACAATAGAAATCCCTCGGCGAACAGCAGGCGTAGGCCGGGATCGGAAAAATGCCCCGCGAGCGAGCCGGCGAGTCCGCCGAAGTCGGGCCGGCGCGGCAAAAAACCGCGCGAGACCGGCAAGCCCAAGGCGATGAGCGCCGCGCCGACGAGTCCGACCGCGCCCGCCGCCGCGATCGCCGGACGCCAGCCAAGCTGGTCGCTGAGCGCGGCGACGACGAGGCGTCCGGCCATTCCGCCCAGCGTGCTGCCGGCGATGTAGAGCCCCATCGCCAAGCCGATCGCCTCGGCGTCCATCTCGTCGGCGATATAGGCCATCGCGACCGCCGGCAGGCCTGAGAGCGCGAGGCCGCAGAGCGCGCGCAGCGCCAGTAGCGTCGGCCAGTCGGGCGCCAGCGCGGCGAGCATCGTGACGAGCGAGGACGCGGCAAGCGAAAAGACCATGACGCGCTTGCGTCCGAGAATCTCGGAAAACGCGCCCGCCCCGATCATCGCGACGGCGAGCACGGCGCTCGCGACCGACAGCGAGAGGCTGGCGACAGCCGGCGAAACCGCGAATTCGCGCGCGAACACGGGCATCAGCGGCTGCACGCTGTACAGCAGCGCGAAGGTGGAAAAGCCGCCGAGGAACAAAGGGCCGGTGACGCGCCAGAACGCCGCGTCGGAGCGCGAAATTCTGGGCAGGCTGGGGCGGGGCTGGGGCGAGTCGCCGGAGGACATGCGCGCTTCCTAGCCGCCATGGGCCGAGAACGAAAGCAAAAGGCTCGCCGAAGCGCGCGGGTTCCCCGTCAACGCCACGAATTGAACCAGATGCGCTGGGAAAAAGCGTCCGGGCCGACGGGGAATTGGGCGGAAAGCACCGGCAGGAAATAGACGAAGGTCAGCCCCGCCAGGACGAGACAGCCCAGCGCCGGCCCATTGCGCGGCCGCGCGCCGCCGCGAAACAACGCCAGCGCCAGCGCCGGCCCGAGGCAAAGCAGCGCGGGAAAATAGTAATAGAAGAATTCGAGCCCCTTGGGATTGAGCGCCCACGGCAGATATTGCGAGAAGAATGCGACGGCGACGATCATCCCATCGATTTCGCGGCGCCAAATCCACCGCCACGCCATGACGAGGATCGCCGCCTCGCCGGCATAAAAGACCAATGGATTGGCGAGCGCGACGATCGCTTGGGCCGGATTTGTCTCGCTCCACGCCGAGACGCCGGCGCCCTCGACATGGAAGAGATACCAGACCGGTCGCGTCATCGCCGGCCAATCGAACCACAGGCTCGAATAGGGATGCGTCGCCGAAACCCCCGTCATGATCGCGATCATGCGGCGTTGCGAAGAGAAAAATTCGAGGGCCGAGCCCTCGTGGATCATTTGCGGGAGATAAACGAGGAAATAGGGGACGAACGGCGCGACGACGAAGACGAGGAACGTCTTCGGCGGGGTTAACGCAGCCCAGGCGTCCGGCGCGAAGAAATCCGTTTGCCTGGCGTCTTCGAAGCGCACGCGCCACAGACGCAAAAGGCCGATCAGCAAGCGCACGGCAAGGATGCCGACGAGCAAGAACAAACCCGACAATTTGCACGCGCTCGCCAGCCCGAGGCTGACGCCCATCGCCATCGCCAGGACCAACGACTTGCCCGGCGATTGTCTTTCCTTCAGACTGAGCGTGAAGAACGCGAGCGCGAAGGCGCAGAAGGCCATCAGGAAGATGTCCAGCATCGCGATGCGCGCCTGGACGTAGAGCACGCAATCGAACAGCGTGATCGCGCTCGCCCACAGCGCTTGGCTAAGATCGCGCAGCAAAGCGAACGACCAGATCAGCATCGCCACCAGCGTCAGCGACCCGAACAACGCGCTCATCGCGCGCCAGCCCAGAGCGTCGTCGCCGAAGATCAGCATCCCGCCGGCGATCAGGAGCTTGCCGAGCGGAGGATGTTCCTGATGCAGCATCTCTCCGGATTTGATCAACGTGCGCGCGGTCGGCACGTACCAGGTTTCGTCGAAATAGACGTCGCGCGCCGCGCCGAGGCCCCACAGGAACAGCGCGAGCGAGCCGAAGAAGAGGAATGCGCACCAGAACGCGAGCGCTTTGCGGGTCGGCGCGAAGAGGCGCGCGGCGACATTGCGGACGTTGGTCGGCATGAGGCGGTTCTTTCCCGACGTTGCGGCCTTCGATCATGCCTGCGGCGGCCGCGCGCGACAATCGGCGCGGATTGACGGGCCTCAAGGACGGACCGTGGCGCTTGGGGCAAGAAACAAGCGGCGCGGTCGGCGTTCCCTGGCCGTCATCAAAAGAACGCGCCGCCATGAGAGAAGTAGCCCGTTTCTTTCGCGACCGGGGCAAATTTCCCGACGCTTTGGCGGCGCGGCCGCCCGACGCAGTCATCGCCCGCGTGGAGACATCCGGCGCCCGACTCCGGCATGAAGGAGGAGCAACAGCATGAGGAAATCCAACGCCCTGCCGACGCTGATCTTCGTCGTCATCCTCGCTCTCGGCTTAGGCCTAGCCTATTCGACCGCGGCGCCGCCCGATTACCTCGCGAGCGCCTGGATCGCCATCCTCGCCTTGGTCGTCGCCTTCATCGTCGCCTACGCCATTAAAATCGCCGATCAATGGGAACGGGTGGTGGTGCTGCGGCTCGGGCGCTTCCGCTCGCTCGAGGGGCCGGGGCTGTTTTTCATCATTCCGATCATCGAGACCGTCCCCTATTGGATCGACACCCGCGTCATCACCAGCGCGTTCAAGGCGGAAAAGACCCTCACCAAGGACACCGTGCCGGTGGACGTCGACGCCGTGCTGTTCTGGAAGGTCATCGACCCAAAGAAGGCGGCGCTCGACGTCGCCGACTATTACGGGGCGATCAACTGGGCGGCGCAGACGGCGCTTCGCGACGTCATCGGCAAGACCATGCTCGCGGACATGCTGGAGGGAAGGGAAAAGATCAGCGCCGAACTGCAGAAAATCATCGACGTGCGCACCGAGCCCTGGGGAATCAACGTCATTTCGGTGGAGGTCAAGGACGTCCTGATCCCTCCGGCCTTGCAGGATGCGATGTCGATGCAGGCGCAGGCGGAGCGCGAACGCCAGGCGCGCGTCATCCTCGGCGATTCGGAGCGCCAGGTGGCGGAGAAATTCGCCGAGGCGGCGCTGACCTACGCCAACAACCCGACCGCCTTTCATCTGCGCGCGATGAACATGCTCTACGAGGGGCTGAAGCGGGACAACGCCACCATCGTCATCGTGCCGAGCACCGCGGTCGAAACGATGCAGCTCGGCGGCCTGGCCGGGATAACGGCGTTGACGCAGACGCTCGGCCAAGCGCGCGCCCCGGCGGCTCCGTCAAGCGGCGCTCCTCCGACCTGACCGGCCCCAAGGAGCGCCGGGCCGCGCCTTCACCCCTTAGGAAATTCCAGCCCCATCGCGCGGTAGCGTTCGGGATCGTCGAGCCAGTTCTCGCGCACCTTGACGAACAGAAAGAGATGCACCGGCGTCTCGTTGGCTGCGGCGATCTCCTTGCGCGCGGCGGCGCCGATCGCCTTGATCGTGCGCCCGCCCTCGCCGATGACGATCTTCTTGTGGCTGTCGCGCGTGACGTAGATCGTCTGCTCGATGCGCGCCGAGCCGTCGGGCAAATCCTTCCACGACTCGGTCTCGACCGTCGTTTGATACGGCAGTTCGTCGTGCAGGCGCTCGAACAGCTTTTCCCTTGTGATCTCGGCGGCGAGCGCGCGCATCGGCGCGTCGGCGATCTGATCCTCGGGATAGAGCCAGGGCCCCGGCGGCATCGTCGACGCGAGCTTTTCGCGCAGGCGATCAAGCCCGTCGCCGGTGGCGGCGCTGATCATGAACGTGTCGTCGAATTTCAGCGCCGCGTTGAGCTTGGCGGCGAGAGCCAGCAGATGAGGGCGCTCGACCAGATCGATCTTGTTGAGGACGAGGAACTTCGGCGCCTTGCTTTCGCTCAAGGTCTTCAGGATCGCCTGCGTCGGCTCGCTCAATTCGGCGTTCGGCGCCTCGAGCCCCGCCTTGCCGGCGGCGAGAATTTCCTGGCGCGCGTCGATGAGCAGCGCCAGCGCGTCGGCGTCGCCCGCCGCGCCCCAGGCGGAGGCGACCATCGCGCGATCGAGCCGCCGCTTGGGCGCGAACAATCCGGGGGTGTCGACGAAGATGATCTGCGACGCGCCCTCAACGATGATGCCGCGCACGGCTGTGCGCGTCGTCTGCGCCTTGCGCGAAACGATCGAAACCTTCGAACCGACGAGAGCGTTGAGCAGCGTCGACTTGCCTGCGTTCGGCGCGCCGATCAGCGCGACGAAGCCACATCGCGTCTCGGTCATGTCGCGCTCCAACGCGCGAGAAACGCCTGCGCGGCGGCTTGCTCGGCGGCTCGTTTCGAACTCGCCTCGCCCAATTCCGGATCGAAGCCGTCGAGGACGACCTGCATGACGAATTGCGGAGCGTGCGCGGGGCCGCTGCGCGCGACCTCGACATAGCGCGGCGCCGGCAGCGCGCGCGCCTGCGCCCATTCCTGCACCGCGGTCTTGGCGTCGCGCTCGGGCTCGAGGTCGGCGTCCATGCGCGCGCGCCAGGAACGCGTCACCAGATCGCGCGCGGCCTCGAAGCCGGCGTCGAGAAACACCGCGCCGATGATGGATTCGCAGATATCCGACAGGATCGCCGCCTTTTTGCGCCCCCCGGCCCGCGCCTCGCCCTGCCCCATCACGACATGCGGGCCGACGTCCCATTCCTCAGCGACGGCGGCGCAGGTCTCGCGGCGCACCAGCTTGGCGAGCCGCATCGACAACTCGCCCTCGCTGGCTTGCGGATAGGCTTCGTAGAGCATGTGCGCGACGACGACGCCCAGGACGCGGTCGCCGAGAAATTCCAGCCGCTGATAGGATTGGACGCGACCCTGGCCGCCGGCCGCGGGCGCCGAGAGATGCGTCAAAGCGCGCGCCATGAGATCGCGGTCGCGGAAATGATGGCCGATCCGCGCTTCGAGCGCCGCGAGCTCCGCTTTCGCCTTTTTGCTCATTCTCGCGCGCCGCTCGCGCCCGTCGCCGCGCGGGCGCGCGCCTCAATGCACGGCATGGAACATGCGATTCCAGCGCACGGTCCAAGGCCAACGCCAGAATTCCCACGCCGGCGCGCCGTCGATCGAGAAGAAAATCACCTCGGCGCGGCCGACGAGATTGTCGAACGGCACGTAGCCGACGCCGCCTTTGTCGGGCGGCACGCGCGAGTCGCTGGAATTATCGCGATTGTCGCCCATGAAGAAGTATTGGCCGGAGGGAACTTCATAGACGTCGGTATTGGCGGTGTAGGGCATCGGGTTGTTATCGCCGTCGAGCTGGATGATCTCGTGCTTGACGCCGCCCGGCAGCGTTTCGAGGTAATGGGGAACCTCTTCGGCCGAACCGAAATGTCCGGTGGTCACGTACGGCGGCAGCGGCTCGCGCTCGACGATCTGGCCGTTGACGTAGAGCCGGTCCTTGATCATCTGGATCTTGTCGCCGGGCAGGCCGATCAGGCGCTTGATGTAATCGGTCTCGCCGTCGCGCGGCAGCTTGAAGACGATGATGTCGCCGCGCTTGGGCTGCGAGGCGAAGAGGCGGCCGGGCATCGAGGCCGGCGCCAGGTCGAGAAATCCCGGCAGCGAATAATGCGAATAGCCGTAGGAATATTTCGACACGAAGAGATAATCGCCGACGAGCAGCGTCGGAACGAGCGAGCCCGAGGGGATGTTGAACGGCTGAAACAACAGCGTTCGCACCACCAGCGCGATGATCAGCGCCTCGATGATGACCTTGACCGTCTCCCACCAGCCCTCTTCCTTGACGGCGGGCGCGTCGACGGCCCTTTTGAGGGTGTTCGGTTCGCTCATGGATGAATAAGCCTCTGTTGGCGGCGAAGTCCGGCGCGCCGCGCGCCCCGCGCCATCCTATACAAGTCCGCTCCCGGCTCGCCAAGCGCTGCCCGGATCGCCCTCTTCAAATAGGAGGGAGGCGGCCTGAAGGCCACCCTCGTTTCCGAGAAAAAAGAGGCGGCGCGAAGGCCGCCCCCTGGATTTTCCCTCAAATCGGCCCCGGGGAACGCTCGAAACGGGGCTTTGCGTCCCTTATTGCGGCACTTTGTCGTCGATCCCCTTGGCGTACCAGTTCATGCCGAGGATTTGGCCGTCCTCGAGCGTCTTGGCGCCGGCTTTGCAACGATCCTTGCCCTCCTGATCGAGCACGGGACAGGCGAAGGGGTGCAGCGCGCCCGAAGCGATGTCCGCGGTGGTCTTGGTCGCCATCGCCTTCACGTCGTCGGGCATATTGGCGAACGGCGCGAGCACGACCATGCCCTTGCCGATGCCGTCCCAGGTGTCTTCCGACTTCCACGTCCCGTCGATCGCCGCCTGGATGCGCTGGGTGTAATAGGGACCCCAATTGTCGGTGTTGGCGGTCAGTTGCGCCTTCGGCGCGAACCTCGCCATGTCGGAGGACTGGCCGAATCCCAGCACGCCGGCTTTTTCGGCCTCCTGCAGCGGCGCGGCCGAATCCGTGTGCTGCGTCAGGATGTCGGCGCCCTGGGCGATCAGCGCCTTGGCCGCGTCCGCTTCCTTGCCCGGATCGAACCAGGTGTTGACCCAGACGATCTTGATCTTGGCGTTCGGATTGGTCGTTTGCAGGCCGCGCTCGAAGGCGTTGATGCCGGAAACGACTTCCGGGATCGGGAACGAAACGATGTAGCCGATGGTGTTCGATTTCGTCATCTTGCCCGCGATCTCGCCCATGACGTAACGCCCCTCGTAGAACTTGGCGGCGTAGGTCGAAACGTTCGGCGCGCGCTTATAGCCGGTCGCGTGCTCGAATTTCACATTGGGGAACTTCTTGGCGACCTTGATCGTCGGGTCCATGAAGCCGAACGAGGTGGTGAAGACGATATTGCAGCCGCTGCGCGCGAGCTGTTCGATCGCTCGCTCTGCGTCGCTGTCGGGAACGTTCTCGACAAAAGTCGTCGCGTCGACCTTGTCGCCCAAAGCCTTGGCCGCGGCGAGGCGGCCCTGGTCGTGCTGATAGGAATAGCCGAAATCGCCGACCGGCCCGGTGTAGACCCAACAGGCCTTGACCTTGTCGGCCGCCTGTGCGCCGCCCGCCAGCGCCATGAGAAGCGCGGTCGCCGCGACTCCCGTCATTGATGCACGCATGTTCTTACCTCCTTTTGCTTCAATCCGTGTCGACCCCTTCGAGAGGATTTCGGCGGTCGCTTCCGAAACCTCGAGCTAGACGAAACCCTCGCCGGGAGCGTCCCCACGAGGCCGGCCGCGCGCCCTTAACGGTCAGGAATGAACGAGACGCCCAGCGATTGCGGCGCCGTCGCGCCGCGCACGTCGCGCGCGGACAAGACGACGAGAACGAGAATCGTCGTGACATAGGGCGCCGCGTTGAGCGCCTGCGCGGGGATCGGCACGCCCAATCCCTGGAAAGCCAGCGCCAGCACCGCGACGCCGCCGAACAGCAACGCGCCCGCTAGCGCGCGCCAGGGCCGCCAGGACGCGAACACCACCAGCGCCAGCGCGATCCAGCCGCGCCCCGCCGTCATGTCCGGCGACCAGAACGGCGTATAGGCGAGCGAAAGATAGCTTCCGGCGACGCCCGCGCAGGCGCCGCCGAACAGGATCGCCGCCAGACGGATCGAACGCACGGGCAAACCGA
Organism: uncultured Alphaproteobacteria bacterium; assembly: GCA_963842835.1. Classification (GTDB taxonomy): domain Bacteria; phylum Pseudomonadota; class Alphaproteobacteria; order Rhizobiales; family Beijerinckiaceae; genus Roseiarcus. Next base: position 82,938 of record CAWJIB010000010.1, read on the forward strand.
GCCAGTGGCCCGAAACGTGGTTCTCGCCGACCGCGCGAAGCGTGAGCCCCGCCCGCGTGCGCGTCAGCCAGTACGCGACGATTCCGGTGAGGAGAATGGCGGAATAAACGAAGAAATCCTGGCCGAATAGCAGCTTTCCGACGATCGGCAGATCGCTGAGGCCGGGAATGCGCAGTTCGGGGGCGCGGGCGCGTTTGAGGCCGACGAAGCCGGCGCCGATCAGATTGGCAAGGCCGCGGCCGAAAATCGTCATCGCCAGTCCGGCCGCGACCTGATTGGCGGCGAGCCCGAGGACGAGAAACGCGAACACGCCCGACAGCGCCATGCCGCACAGCGCCGCGGCGAGAACGCCGGCGAGCGTCGAATTGGTGAGATAGGCGAAGGCGAAACCCGTCGCCGCGCCGACGATCATCATGCCCTCCAGGCCGAGGTTGAGCACGCCGGCGCGTTCGGCGACGATTTCGCCGACCGCGGCGATCAGCAAGGGCGTAGCGGCGGAGACCACGATCATCAGGATGTCGACGATCGCTTGCGCGTTCATGATCGGGCGCCCCATCCCAAGGAGAAGAACAAGCGATAGCGCGCGAGCACGTCCGCCGCGAGCACGCAGACCAGCAGCACGCCCTGAAAGGCGAGCGTCAGGTCGCCCGGCAGATGCATCGCGATCTGCGCGTCCTCGCCGCCGACGAAGGTCAAGGCCAGCACGAGCCCGGCAAGGAGAATGCCGACCGGCGACAGGCGGCCGAGAAAGGCGACGATGATCGCGGAAAAGCCGTAGCCCGGCGAGATCGAAGGCAGCAGCTGGCCGATCTTGCCCGACACTTCGACGACGCCGGCGAGCCCCGCCAGCGCGCCCGAAATCATGAAGACGGAGATCGCGATCTTCCGATCGTCGAAGCCGCCGAAGCGCGCCGCGCGCGGCGACGAACCGGCCAGGCGCACGGAATAGCCGAACAGCGTCTTCGAAAAGACCAGCGTCGCGAAGGCGACCGCCAGGGGAGCGAACAGCACGCCCAGATGCAGCGAGCCGCCGTCGACGAGAAGCGGCAGGCTCGCCTCGGGATCGAAATTGACGGAGACCGGCAGGTTGTGGCCTTCCGGATCCTTCCAGGGTCCGCGCACCAGCCAATCCAGGGCGAGCTGGGCGACATAGACCAGCATGAGGCTGGTGAGAATCTCCGAGACGTTGAGCCGGACGCGGAGCAGCGCAGGGATCAGCGCGTAGAGCGCGCCGCCGATCGCCCCGAGGATCATCATCGCCGGCAGGATCCACCAGCTTCCGAGCGCGCCCTGGAGCGCGCCGTCGTGCGTGAGCAGCCCGAGCCAGCCGCCGAGCGCGCCGCCGGCGATGAACTGGCCCTCGGCGCCGATGTTCCAGAAATTGGCGCGATAGCAGAAGGCCAGACCCGTCGCGATAAGCACGAGCGGCGTCGCCTTCACCGCGATCGCCTGCAGCGAATAGGACTGCGTCAAGGGTTCGACGAAATAGACGGCGAAGGCGGTCCCCGGCGAACGCCCCATCAAAGCGACGACGCACCCGCCGATGACAATCGCGACCGCCATCGCCGCGACGGGCGCCACGACTTCGAGCATGCGCGAGCGCTGCGCGCGCGCCACGAGGTCAATGCGCATGATCGCCCTCGTCCATTCCCGCCATCAGCAGGCCGATGGCCTCGCGCGTCGTTTCGCGCGTATTGCGCGGCTCGGACAATCGCCCGGCGTGAATGACCGCAATGCGGTCGCTGATCTCAAAGAGTTCGTCGAGGTCCTGGCTGATGACCAGCACTGCGACGCCGCGCGCGCTCAAATCCAGCAGCGCCTGACGGATCGCGGCCGACGCCAGCGCGTCGACGCCCCAGGTCGGCTGGTTGACCACGAAAAGGCCGGGTTCGCTCAGGATTTCGCGCCCGACCACGAATTTTTGCAGATTGCCGCCGGACAGCGTGCGCGCCAGCGGATCGGCGCCGGACTTGCGCACGTCGAAGGTCGCGACGACTTCATTCGATTTGTCGAGCGCCTTCTTGGCGTCGATGAGGCCGGCGTGCGTCATGCCGCTGGCGCCATGTCCCGTCAGCACGATATTCTCGGAAAGCGTGAAATCGGGCGCCGCGGCGTGGCCGTTGCGCTCCTCGGGCACGAACGCCGCCCGCAGCGCGCGCCGGCGCATGATGGCGACGTCGCCGACCGGCTCGTCGTCGATGAGGATCGCCCCGGCCCGGCCCGCGATCAGCTCTCCCGAGAGATAGGCGAAAAGTTCCGACTGCCCGTTGCCCGCGACGCCGGCGACGCCCACCAGTTCGCCGCCGCGCACGACAAGCGAAACGTCCTTGAGCGAAACCCCGTGCAAGGAGGCGGAGGGCGCACTGAGATCGGAGACGACGAGGCGCGGCTCGCCCGGCCGATGGCCGCCTTGCGAGCGGACCTCCTTGATCTGCGCGCCGACCATCAGCGCCGCGAGGGAACGCGCGGTCTCGGCGCTGGGATCGCAGGTTCCCACGACCTTGCCGAGCCTGAGGATCGTCGCGCGATCGCAGAGCCGTTTCACCTCCTCAAGGCGATGCGAAATATAGAGCAGCGCCCTGCCCTCGGCCCTGAGCTTCTCCAGCGTCTCGAAGAGCCTTTCCAATTCTTGCGGCGTGAGCACGGACGTCGGCTCGTCGAGAATGAGCGCCTTCGGGTCCTGCAAGAGACAGCGCGCGATCTCGATGCGCTGGCGCTCGCCCGCCGAAAGCGAATAGACCGGCCGGTCCGGCTCGAGGGCGAAGCCATAGGCGCGCGAAATTTCGTCGATGCGGGCCGGGATCGTCTCGAGCCGTTCCGAAGTCGGCAGCGCGAGCGCGATGTTCTCGGCGACGGTCAAGTTGTCGAACAACGAGAAATGCTGAAACACCATGCCGACGCCGAGCTCGCGCGCGGCGTTGGGATTGGCCAGCGTAATGGGCGCGCCCTGCCAGAGGATCTCGCCCTCGCTGGGGCTCAAGAGCCCGTAGAGCATCTTGACCAGCGTCGACTTGCCCGCGCCATTCTCCCCGAGCAGGGCGTGAATCTCCCCGCGCGCGAGCGCGAGATCGACGCGATCGTTGGCGACGAACGAGCCGAATCGCTTGGTGATGGCGCGCGCTGCCAACAGCGGCGCCGCTTCCGAAACGATGCTCGACGAGGGCGCGGCGGTCGCGGAGCTCAAGCATTCCTCCTCGCGTCGCGCGAACGTTCCTGCGACGCGCGTACGCAAACCCATCCTAACCGGATCGGCGGTTTTGGCTAGGCGCGGACGCGTCTGATTTAATCGCGCCGCGCCAAAGGATTTACTCGGGAATTCGCAAGATGCGCCGCCGCCGATCGCGGCGCGCGTCAGGGAACGAGAACCATCGAGGCGGTCGTCTGGCGCGCCTCCAAGGCGGCGTGGATGCGCGCGGCGTCCGCCAGCGGCGCGCGCGTCGTGACGCCGATCTTGACGTCGCCGGAGGTGACGACGGCGAACAGATCGCGCGCCATTTTGTCGAGTCGCGCGCGATCGGCGAGGAACGTGAACAATGTCGGCCGCGTCGCGAAGAGCGAACCTTTTTGCGAGAGCAGAGCGAGATTGAAAGCCTCGATGCCGCCCGAAGCCGATCCATAGCTGGCGAACATGCCGAACGGTCTGAGGCAATCAAGCGAAGCGGGAAAGGTCGCCTTGCCGACGCCGTCGTAGACGACATGGCACTTGGCGCCCTTGGTGATTTCGCCGACGCGGACCGCGAAATCCTCTTCGCGGTAGAGAATGACGTGCTTGGCGCCGGCCTTCTTGGCGAGCTTGGCCTTTTCGGGCGAGCCGACGGTGCCGATCACCGTCGCGCCCAGCGCCTTGCCCCATTGGCAAAGGAGTTGGCCGACGCCGCCCGCGGCCGCATGCACGAGAATCGTGTCGCCGGCCTTCACTTTGTAGGTCTGGCGCAACAGATATTGCGCGGTGAGGCCCTTGAGCATCATCGCCGCGCCGGTTTCATACGAAATCGCCTTGGGCAGCTTGACGAGATGCTTGACTTCGACGTTGCGCTCCTCGGCGTAGGAGCCGAGCGTGGAGGCGTAGGCCACGCGGTCGCCGGCCTTGAAATCCTTGACGCCCTTGCCGACCGCGACCACTTCGCCGGCGCCCTCGTTGCCGGGCGTGAAGGGGCGCGGCGGCGGCGGATAGAAGCCCGAGCGATAATAGACGTCGAGATAATTGACGCCGATCGCGTGATGGCGCACGCGCGCTTCTCCCGGCCCGGGCGGCGGGATCTCGATATCCTCCAGGCGCATGACGTCGGGCGCCCCGGTGTGGTGGATACGAATCGCGCGCATGTTTCCCCTCCCGTCCCCGTCGAGAACGCGCCATGATTGTCCTGCGCAGCGCCGCGCGCAAGCCGGTTGGGCGGAAAAAGCGTTGCGAAACCGGGTTTTCCACCCCTTGGCGGTCATTCCGCGTCAAATCTCAGGCGTAAACCGCTGGAAAGGGAAAGCCGGGACAATTGATCCGCGAATTCGTCCTGCCGGCCTTGCCAGCCTCGCCGGACGACTTTATAGCAGCAGCGTTCCGGCTAAGCCGAAACGCCGGCCAGCGCCCATCGTCTAGCGGTCCAGGACGTCGCCCTTTCACGGCGAAAACAGGGGTTCGATTCCCCTTGGGCGCGCCAACAAAATCAAAGACTTACGAGATTTTCCGGCCGGCCTGTCCAATAAATGGCCAATATGCCAGCGGGCATTTCCGCGCACGGCGTTGGACGCGAGCCGACAGCGCTGTCGCTCCTAGCGCAATGGTAGCTCGATTAATCAGCGGCCTGGGACGCGCACATCCTCAGACGCCTGGACTCCGGTTTCGTCGTCACCAAGCGCCCAAAAAGGAAACGGCCCGCCGGCCCATTCGCGGCGGGCCGTCTCATCGGCGTCGGCTCGAAACCGTCGGCGCAAGGTTAAACAAAACGTGGCGTCGCCATCGCGTGGATCACGCACTTAGGGAACGATGAGCACTGCGCAGGGGGCGAGGCTGACGACCTTTTGGGAGACGCTGCCGAGCAGCAGTCCGGCCAATTGGCCGCGGCCGCGCCGGCCAAGCACGATCATGTCGATCGAGCTCTGTGTTGCGATTTCGATCAGCGACTGGGCGACATCGCCCCAGCCTGCCTGGACCTCGATATTCGAGACCCCTATCCGCCGCGCGCGGGCCTCGGCGGCGTGCAGTATCTGAGCTGTCACCGCCTCGAGCAGATCGCCCATGCCTCCTTCGGCGCGCGCAAACTGCTGCGCTTCTTCCCCTAACAAAGCTCCCCCGATTGTCACGATCAGAAGATTGCCTGCCACTGCTTTCGTAAGCTCTGCCGCAACGTCAACCGCGCGATTGGCTCCGCTGGAGCCGTCGGTAGCCACCATGATGTGACGCATGAGTCGTCGCCTCGGGGCAATGAACGCGGCGCCAGTAGACGCTTGCCGCCCTATGGCCGTCAACCGACCTCAGAACCCGCCGTAGCGTTCGGCGAAGCTCTCCAAATTGACCGCGACGCGGCGGTGCGTGCCCTCGCCGATCTTGCGCTCGCCGTCATGCGCTTCGACCGCGAACAGCACGCTACGACCTTCGATTTCGATCACGCGCGCGGTCGCCACGACCGTGCGGCCCATCGGGGTCGGGGCGAGGTGGCGAATGTTGACCTCGCTGCCGACGGAGACCCAGCCCGCCGGCAGATGCGGCGCTATCGCCGCGCCCGAGGCGATCTCCATCGCCAAGATCATCATCGGCGTGCCATAGACCAACGGCATGCCCTCGACATGGCCGCCGACCGTCAGTTCGCGGGTCACGACGACCTCCTTTCGCCCGGACATGCCGACCCGAATTTTCTCCAACGGCTCCGTCATTGCGCGCTCCCTCACTCCGCATCCACCAGATCGTCGTCGGTTATCTCTGTCGATTAGCCGCAATGCCGCGCATCGAGCTCATACGACCGCCAGTCGACCGCTGCGCCTTTTCGCGGCGCGAGGCCGGCCAGCAACCTCTCGTCGCGCCCGGTTCTATCGAAGCGGCGCTCGCCGTCAAAACCGAACGTTTCTCCCTTCGGGCTGCCGCCAAACTCGCACGCTCGCGCAGGCGGTCGCCGGCCGTCCCCGCCCGCGCCGACTTTTTATCACTCGTCAAGCGCCATTCTTGGTAAACGCGCTAGGTGTTCCCTGCGGCAAGATTACTGGAGGGAAGCATGAAATCGATCCGTATCGCACTGGCGCTGGTTGGCAGCCTTTCCGCTCTTGGCGGTCTCGCCATCGTGGCCTCTACGCCTGCTGACGCCTGGTATTGCTCGGCGCGGGGCACGACGGGCGCCACCGGCTGGGGTAGGTCCGGAAGTCTGGGCCAGGCGAAAGGCATAGCTCTGCGGGAATGCGCCGTGCGAACGCCGCGCGGCGCCACATGCCTCATCATGTATTGCAGGTGAGCGCTGCGACAAAACGTCGCTATACGCGGCGCCGGCAGCTTGGCGACGTCGCCCCCGGCAAATCGCCCGGGGGCGATTCTTCGCGCAGGTCGCTTTTCCCTTATCGGCGCCCTTTGATTTCCCGATAATCCCGCGTCGACGGGCCGGATCGAGGCGCCAGGGCTTTTCGCGGGCGTCGCCTGCGCCATTTAAGCCTGTCGAGCGGCGAGAAATACGCGGCCAGAACCTGATTTATTGTCGATTAACCATTCCGCTACGCCTGCGCCCTATGTTTTCCCGCAGTGAAAACTGAGTCTGGGAAGTGCTCGTGAACAAGCCGGCCGCCCTCGTAACCGTCAGCGCCCCGACGAGAGATCCCAGACCAGCGAGCCCACGCGAAACGGCGCGCATCGTCCCCATGACGCCGCCGCGACCGCGCGTGCTGTTCGTCACCTCCGAAATGAGCGATTTCGTCCAAGTCGGCGGTCTCGGCGCCGTTTCGGCTTCGCTGCCGCGCGCGCTTAGACCATATGGCGACGTCCGCGTGATGCTGCCCGGCTATCGACAGGTGCTCGATCGCGCGCGCACGATGGATATCGTGGCGCATCTGCCCGGCCGCAGCGCCGTCCCTCCCTGCTCCATCGGCATGACGAGGCTCGACGACGGCCTGATCGTCTATGTCGTACTGTGCGAGGAACTCTTCAAAAGAGACGGCTCCCCTTACGCCGACGTGGGCGGCGCCGACTTTGCCGACAACGACCTGCGTTTCGCGCGCCTGAGCCTGGCGGCGGCGCAAATGGCCGAGCGCGGCTGCGACGGTTGGAAACCCGCCAGCCTGCATTTGAACGACTGGCAGACGGCCCTCGCCGCCGGCTATCTCGCCTGGAACGCCATCGACGCGCCGGCGCTGCTGTCGGTCCACAATCTCGCGCACCAGGGACTCTTCGGGGCCTCGCGAATGAGGGCGCTCGGCATTCCCCCACAGGCGTTCACGATGCAGGGCGTCGAGTTCTTCAGCCGCGTTTCCTTTCTCAAGGCCGGATTGAACTACGCCGCGCAGGTCGCCACCGTCAGTGCGACTTACGCGGAAGAGATCACGCGCCCGGAATACGGTTGCGGGCTCGACGGCCTGTTGCTGGAGCGCGCCTCGCAAGGCCGCCTGACCGGCATCGTCAACGGCGTCGACGAATCCTGGGATCCGCGAAAAGACCGAAATTGCCCCTATCTCTACGATCCGCAACGCTGGAAAGGCCGCTACGCCGATTACGTCCGCGGCATGTTCGGATTGTCCTTGTCGCGCGCGCCCTTGTTTTCATTCGTTTCGCGGCTGGTTCATCAAAAGGGCGCCGATCTCGTCCTCCGGGCGGGCGAACAAATCGCTGAACTCGGCGGGCAGCTCGTTGTCATGGGCCTGGGAGAGCCGAAGATGGAGGCCGCATTCGCCGCGCTTGGCAACCGCCGCCGCGACGCTGTCGGCGTCCGCGTCGGTTTCGATGCGCAGGATGCGCGCGCCCTGTTCGCGGGCAGCGATTTCGTTCTCATGCCGTCGCGTTTCGAACCCTGCGGACTGAGCCAGATGTACGCCCAGCGTTTCGGCGCGATCCCGATCGCGCGTCGCACCGGCGGTCTCAGCGAAACGATCCACGACGGCAAGACCGGGTTCCTGTTCGACCGTCCTGACCCCGCGGACCTCGGCGAAGCGATCCGTCGCGGATTTGAAGTCTACGCCTCGAACAAGCGCCTCAACGAACTGCGCCGCGCCGCCATGGCGTTGAAGTTCGACTGGGACAACTCGGCGCGTCGCTATGGCGCCATTTACCGCGCTCTCGAATATTCGCGGACGGGCAAGGCCGAAGCGCGGCCGTCGCGATAGGCCGCGCGAACGCGCGGCCGAGCGAAAGTCATTTCGCCTCGAGCGCGTCGATCAGACTTTGCGCCGCGCCCCATTCGCGAAGCTTCGCCGTCGGAATGGCGACGACGTCCGCACAAGCCTGCACCGCGTGGGGAAGGCTAATGGTCTGCATCGCGAGGCCCTTGGACCTGGCGTCCGGCCAGAGAACGAAGTTCAGATCGGCGCCCGTCAAAGCCTCCCTGCAGTCGGCGTCCAAGCCCTTGCCGAGCCTGGCGACATAGAGAGCGCTGAGCGCTTTCGAGCCGACGACGCCGATTCTCGCGCCGTCCGCCGCCGTATCCAAAGACGTTGTCTCGACAATGGATTTCGGCAGCAGCTTGGCCCAGTCCACGGGATTGCCCGTGGTCAGGTCATAGACCAGCGCGAAACTCGACGAGTCCGGATGCGCGCCGCCGCAATCGACGGAGTCAGACACGAGGTAGCTGAGGTAGCGCGGGCCGCGCATGGCGACGTCGATCGAGCGCGACCAGTCGGCGTCCTTTGACGTGACGCATTCAGCGCGCGCCCTTCGAACGCGATCGTCCAGTTTGAGAAGAGCGGCGTTGATCCTGTCGGCCGCCGGATCGCGCGCGGCGAGCTTGGGAAACGCCGCGACGCTTTTTGCCAGCGGCGCCGGAGAGGTTAAGCTGACATCGGGGCCTGCGGCCTGCGCGGCGCCGGTCAGCAACGCGAAAACGATAAGTGTGCGGTTGAGACGGCGCATGGCGACGAGTCTCGCTGTTGATGAAATGACGGACGAACGATCACGCTATCGACGATGTCCTTATAGAGTTGATGACGAGAGCGAGGCGCGCGATGAGCGAAGAGATCGCGATTTTCGGCTTCGGGCCGGTGGGCCGCGCGACGGCGGAAATCCTGTGCGCGCGGGGGCGTGCGGTGCGGATCGCGCAGCGCAAGGAGCCTGAGGCCGCGCCCACGGGCACCTCCTTCGTCCGCTGCGACGCGCTCGATCGCGAATCGGTGCGCGCCGCGGCGCGCGGCGCCGCCCAAGCCGTGCTGGCGATCGGCTTTCCCTACGTCGGCGCGCTCTGGCGCGAGGCATGGCCGCGGGCGATGACGAATCTCGTCGAGGCATGCGCGGAAACGGGCGCGCGCCTCATCTTCGCAGACAATCTCTATATGTACGGCCCGCAGACGCGGCCTCTGGTCGAAACGATGCCGCTGACCGACGTTGGGATCAAGCCGGCCGCGCGCGCCGAGGTCACGCGCATCTGGATGGCGGCGAGCGAGGCGGGCCGGCTTCGCGTCGCGGCGCTGCGCGCCCCCGATTTCTATGGGCCCGGCGTCGCGCAGTCGCACCTGGGCCAGACGGCGTTCGGCGCGCTGGCCAGGGGCAAGGCCGCCAACGTGATCGGCTCGCCCGACACGCCGCACGACTTCGCCTATGTCCCGGATTTCGCCCGCGCCGTCGTCTCACTGCTCGACGCGCCCGACGACGCATTCGGCCAGGCCTGGCATGTGCCCTGCGCGCCGACGCGGACCCCGCGCGAAATTCTGGCGCTGGGCGCGGCGGCGCTCGGCGTGAAGCCGCGCGTCTCCGGCCTACCGATTTGGGCGCTCGGACCGCTCGGATTGTTTGTTCCGGTCTTGAGCGAAATGCGCGAAATGCGCTTTCAGTGGGACCGGCCCTATCGCGTCAACTCAAGCCGCTTCGCCAAGCGTTTCTGGACCGACGCGACGCCGTTCGAAGTCGGCGCCCCGGCGACTGCGCTCTGGTTCCGCGATCGCCGGTCCGCGCCCTGAGCGGCGCCGCGGTTTCGGCCTTGGCGCGCGGCGGCGGCGCGCTATGATGGCGGTGCTTTCGTTCGCGCTCCCCTTCGCCGCAAAGAGTCGATGACCGCCGCCCTCGCCGTCCGCACCGTCCCGTCCGTCGCCGAGGTCGCCGCCGACGCGTGGGACGCCTGCGCCAATCCGCCCGCCCTCGGCGAGGACGCGGCCGAAGGCGAGCAATTCAATCCTTTCATCGCGCATGCGTTTCTCCTTGCGCTCGAGCAGTCGCGTTCGGTAGGCGGGCGTTCCGGTTGGACGCCCGCGCATATGCTCGTGGAAGATTCCGGCGGCCGGCTCGTCGCGGCGGCGCCGACCTACCTGAAGACCCATAGCCAGGGCGAATATGTCTTCGACCACAGTTGGGCCGAGGCCTATCAGCGCGCGGGCGGGCGCTATTACCCCAAGCTGCAGGTCGCCGTTCCCTTCACGCCGGTGACGGGCCGGCGGCTGCTCGTGGCGCCGGATGCGCCCAAGGGCGCCTGCGAGACGCTGATCGCGGGGTTGCGCGCGCTACGCGAGGCGGCCGGCGCGTCGTCGATCCACGTCACCTTCCCCGACCGCCGGGATAGCGAAGCCCTTCAGCGCGCCGGTTTCGTGTCGCGGACGGGCGAGCAATTTCATTTCGTCAACGAGGGCTATCGCGATTTCGACGATTTTCTCGCCGCCCTTGCCTCTCGCAAGCGCAAGGCGATCAAGCGCGAGCGTCGCGCAGCCCTCGGCGACGACATCGCCGTCGAACTGCTTACGGGAAGCGATATCAAATCAGAGCATTGGAATGCGTTCTTCGTGTTTTACATGGATACTGGGTCGCGCAAATGGGGCCGGCCCTACCTGACCCGCGATTTCTTTGATCGCGTCGGCGCGGCGATGGCGGAGCGCGTCCTGCTGGTCATGGCCAAGCGCGCGGGGCGTTACATCGCAGGCGCGATCAACTATCTCGGCGACGACGCGCTCTACGGGCGCAACTGGGGCGCGATCGAGGAGCGGCCGTTTCTGCATTTCGAGATTTGCTATTATCAAGCGATCGAATTCGCGATAAGGCGCGGCCTCAAGCGCGTCGAGGCGGGCGCGCAGGGAGAGCACAAATTGGCGCGCGGCTATCGTCCGGTCCCCACCTATTCCGCGCATGAATTCGCCGACCCGCGCTTTCAACAGGCCGTGGCGGCCTATCTCGCGCGCGAGCGCGCCGCCGTCGATGAAGCGCTCGCCGAATACGCCGAACAACTCCCATTCCGGCGGGAGGGCTGACGCCCGCCGAGCCGACTGTCCCCGGAGAGCCCATGACCCAGCATTACGATCCCCACAACGTCTTCGCCAAGATCCTGCGCGGCGAGGCGCCATGCGTGCGCGTCGCCGAGGACGAAGTCTCGCTCGCCTTCATGGACATCATGCCGCGCGCCGACGGGCACGTCCTCGTCGTTCCGAAGACGCCGGCGCGCAACCTTCTCGACATCGCGCCCGCCGAACTCGCGCGCTTCATGCCGTCGGTCCAGCGCATCGCGCTGGCCGTCAAAACGGGGATGGCGGCCGACGGAATCATCGTGCAACAGTTCAACGAAAGCGCCGGCGGGCAGATCGTGTTCCATCTGCATTTTCATATATTGCCGCGCTGGAGCGGCGTCCCGCTGCGCCCGCCCGGCGGCCCGATGCTCACGGCCGATGAGCTCGAGATCCACGCCGCCAAGATTCGCGCCGCGGCGAAGGCGTAGGTGACCGCGGCCCGCGCGAGGCCGGGTTACATCCTCCTTGGCGTGAACTAGGCAAGGAGACGCCGAGCCGCCCAAGCCTTCGAGCCGCCCATGTATTCGAGCCATCTGCATTATCTTCCCGGGCAGCTCCTGGTCTTTCTGCTGCTTGGCGCGCTCATCCTCGGCCTGCTGCTGGCGCTGCAGATCGGCCTGCTCAACACGGCCTACCGGCGCCTCGGATTGGAGCCGCGAGTCGCGATGCTGGTGCTGCTCGCCTCGCTAATCGGCGGCTATCTCAACATCCCGATCGCGCGGCTGCCCGAGGCGCACGTGGTGACGAAGACCGTCGTCGACGCGTTCGGCGTGCCCTATCTCGTCCCGCAGATCGTGGACTGGCCCGGCACGATCCTCGCGGTCAATGTCGGCGGCGCGCTCATTCCCATTCTGCTGTCGCTTTATCTCGTCGTCCACAACCGCATTCTCGTTTTGAGCGCGGTCGCGACGGTGGTCGTGGCGGTGGTCGTTCATCAGCTCGCGACGCCGATACCGGGCGTCGGCATTTCCGTTCCTCTCTTCGCGCCGCCGCTCGTGGCGGCGCTGATCGCGGTGCTGCTGTCGCGCCGATACGCCGCGCCGCTCGCCTATGTCGGCGGCAGTCTCGGCGTCCTGATCGGCGCCGACCTCAGCAATCTCGATCAATTGCAAACTTTGGGCGCGCCGGTCGCCTCGATCGGCGGCGCGGGAACCTTCGACGGCGTGTTCCTGACCGGCATCGTCGCGGTGCTGCTGTCGGGATTGGGCGGGCCGCGTTCGTGAAGACGCTAGCGTCGCACGCCCAGCGCATCGGCAGCAGCCGCAAGCCTCCTTGCGGCCTCGCGCGGCAAGACTGCGCGTTCCCTAAGCTCCGTCGAAAATGCAGCCTGCGAGCGGTCCGACATGCTCGCCCTTCGAAAAGCATGTCTCTGGATTGGCCTGTCTCATGTCTGGGGCGCCGTCCGCTCCATCGCCGCAATACGAGCGAATCTGCCGATCCCTGCCCTCGCGCCGATCGCTTTGACGGCGCTCGTCGCGTAGGCTTCGCGCGCCACTCCTATCCGGGAGAAAGCAATGTTAACCCTTTCGGCCTGTTGACGATCATGCCGCGGGATTTGCGCATTCGGCGGCCGGCGTGAATCCGATGTCAACGCCAGCGCACTAGGATTTCCCGCAATGGCGATTTCAAATCCTAATTCTTATCGCGCGCGCAGCGTCGCCGCGCGGCTCGGCATTATCCTGACCATCTGCGCGCTCGTGGCCATGGCCGTCATGATTGTGATCGATCCGACTAAACGGTCGGTTACCCCTGTCTATATATCGGCGGCCGCCGAATTTTTCGCTCAAAGCAATTTCTACACGCCTGAAGCAAGCGGAGGCTTCTTATATCTGCCCGTTTTCGCGGCGCTATTCTATCCGATGACCATTTTCGGTCCATTGCTTTGTAATTTAATATGGCGAACGCTAATTCTTCTTGTGCTTTCGTTCGCCTTGCTGCGTGCGGTCCGCCGCGTGAATGCGGGACATGATCGTTTCGAGATAATGGGGCTTACGCTACTATTCGCTATATTCGGCGCGGCTGGCGCCGTGCGCAACGGGCAATCGACGCCTCTGCTTTTGGCCGCGACATTTCTTGCCTTCGATGCGGCTTACGATCGGAACTTCGCCAGAGCCGCGGGTTGGGCTACGCTTGCCGTCATCGCAAAGCCGCTGGGAATTGTCGTTTGGCTATTGATCGGGGCAACGCGACCGAAGTCCTTGCCATGGCTTTTAAGCTTTCTCATAATTACGTTATTAGCGCCTTTCGCTTTTGCTGATACAACTTATGTCTATTCTCTCTATGCGCAATTTATCGCAATGATGTCGAATATATCGCCAGAGCTTGGACGCAGCGCGCCATGGGCTGACTTCATGGCGATCATTAGAGCATTTGGGCTATCGCTTGACGCACTCATAATACACGCGATACAGATCTTCGCCGCGCTTATGACATTTATAGCCGCGTTGAGCTTGATGCGCAAAAAGGACTATCTGACAGCATCGGTGGCGCCGGCGACGCTCGCCTGTTCCTATATGCTTTTATTCAACCCGCGCGCGGAAATAAACACCTACATTATGATGGCAATTCCCTATAGCTTGCTTGCCGCGTACTTGTTGTGCGCGACGCGGAAAATATATTCAGGATTGGCAATCGGCGCAGCTTGCGTTGCATTGGGCACGGGCGCGTTAGGTTATCAGGTTATGAAATTTTTTGACCCGTGGTCAAAACCCGTTCTTTTGTTATTCTGCATCGGCGTTTGCTATTTTTCCTTATTGCGCAAGACTGACCACAACGCCAGTCCTGGCTGAAGGGCTCGACTATCTAAAAGCGGCTTTTACATAAGGTGTTTAACATTGGCGGCGGCGCAGCCGTGCTGCCCGATCCGTGCTCGGCGTCAATGTCACGCGCGCTTGGCCGATTGCTCGACATAGGGCCTTCGCGAGAGCGCCCGGCTCTCGACTGCCTATGACTGGCAAACTTGGGCGCCTTCCGCGCGGCTCGGACCCTTGGCTTCCATGATCGTTGCCGCTGAAGCGGGCCTTGCGGCCGGCTTCAGCGGCAACGATCGCGGAAGCAAAACGCGCAGTGGAGCAGCGACCGCAGCGGAGCGAAGAAGCCGCCTAACGCCGGACGCGGCCAGCGGTCGCGTCTGCGAAATGGCGCTCCCCGCCCCTCAAGTCGCCTGCGGTTCGCTCGGCGAAACTTCGCCGGGCGTGTCGTCGTCCTCGGCGGGCCCCGTCGGACCGTCGGCGCGCTTGCGCGCCCGGCCCTTGCGCGTCTCGGGTTCGCCTTCAGCGCGCTTGCGTCCGGCGACGATCAGATCGCGTTCGAGCCGCGGCTGCGGCGGGCCCTCGGGATAGACGAAACCGAGCGTCTTGACGCCGCTGTCGTCGGCGGTGACGACGACGCGCACGACGCCGCCGTTCTTCAGCCGGCCGAACAGCACTTCATCGGCGAGCGGCGTCTTGATCTGGCTCTGGATGACGCGGGCCATCGGCCGCGCCCCCATCGCCTCGTCGTAGCCGTTCTTGACCAGCCAGGCGCGCGCTTCGTCGGAAAGCTCGATGGTCACGTTGCGATCGGCGAGTTGCGCTTCGAGCTGCATGACAAACTTGTCGACGACCTGGGCGATCACCAACTCCGGCAGTCGCGAGAACGGCACGATCGCGTCGAGCCGATTGCGGAATTCGGGCGAGAACAGCCGGTTGATCGCTTCGGTGTCGTCGCCTTCGCGCTTAGCCCGGTGGAAGCCGAACGCCTCCTTGGCCAAATCCTGCGCGCCGGCGTTGGTCGTCATGATCAGGATCACATTGCGGAAGTCGATCTGCTTGCCCGCGTGGTCGGTCAGCTTGCCGTGATCCATCACCTGCAGGAGGATGTTGAAGAGGTCGGGATGGGCCTTTTCGATCTCGTCGAGCAACAGGACGGAATGCGGGTGCTGGTCGATCGCGTCGGTCAGCAACCCGCCCTGGTCGAAGCCGACATAGCCGGGCGGCGCGCCGATCAGCCGCGAGACCGTGTGGCGCTCCATATACTCGGACATGTCGAAACGGATCAGTTCGAGGCCGAGGCTCGAGGCGAGCTGGCGCGCCGCTTCGGTCTTGCCGACCCCCGTCGGGCCAGAAAAGAGATAGCTGCCGATCGGCTTTTCCGGATCGCGCAGACCCGCGCGCGCGAGCTTGATCGCCGAGGCGAGCGCGCTCAGCGCCTCGTCCTGGCCGTAGACGACGCGCTTTAGCGTCTCGTCGAGATGCTGGAGCACTTCCGCGTCGTCCTTGGAGACCGACTTGGGCGGAATGCGCGCCATCGAAGCGATCGTCGCCTCGATTTCCTTGACGCCGATGATTTTTTTGCGCTTGGCCTCGGCGACCAGCATCTGCGAGGCGCCGGTTTCGTCGATGACGTCGATCGCCTTGTCCGGCAATTTGCGGTCGTGGATGTAGCGCGCGGACAATTCGACCGCCGCCTTGACCGCCTCCTGAGTGTAGCGGACCTTGTGGAACTCCTCGAAATAGGGCTTGAGGCCCTTCAGGATCTCCACCGCGTCGGCGACGCTCGGCTCCTTGACGTCGATCTTCTGGAACCGCCGCACCAGCGCGCGATCCTTTTCGAAATACTGGCGATATTCCTTGTAGGTGGTCGAGCCGATGCAGCGCAGCGTCCCTTGAGCGAGCGCCGGCTTGAGCAGATTGGACGCGTCCATAGCGCCTCCCGAGGTGGCGCCGGCGCCGATGACCGTATGAATCTCGTCGATGAAGAGAATGGCGTCCTTGTGCTGCTCGATCTCCTTCATCACCTGCTTGAGGCGCTCCTCGAAATCGCCGCGATAGCGCGTGCCGGCGAGCAGCGCGCCCATGTCGAGGGCGAACACCGTCGCGCCAGCGAGCACTTCGGGAACCTCTCCGCCGATGATCTTGCGCGCCAGCCCTTCCGCGATCGCGGTCTTGCCGACGCCGGGATCGCCGACCAGCAGCGGATTGTTCTTCTGGCGCCGGCAGAGAACCTGAATCGTGCGCTGCACTTCGGCCTCGCGGCCGATCAGCGGATCGATCCGGCCGTCCCGGGCCTTCTTGTTCAGGTTGACGCAATAGGCGTCGAGAGCGCCTTCCTTTTTCTTGCCCTCGGACGGCTCCTTCAACTCTTTCAACTCGCGCAATTCGGGATCTTCGTCGGCGCCGCGCGGCGAGCGCGAGGAGTCGGACAAGCCGGGGCGCTTGGCGATGCCGTGGCTGATGTAGTTGACCGCGTCGTAGCGCGTCATGTCCTGCTCTTGCAGGAAATAGGCGGCGTGGGTTTCCCGCTCGGCGAAAATCGCCACGAGCACGTTGGCGCCGGTCACTTCCTCGCGTCCGGACGACTGCACATGGATGGCCGCGCGTTGCACGACGCGCTGGAAACCGGCTGTCGCCTTGGCCTCGTCGGCCGTTTCGACAATGATGTTTTCCAGTTCGGTGTTGATATAGTTGACGACGTTCTTGCGCAGCAGGTCGAGATCGACATTGCACGCCCTGAGGACCGCGGCCGCGTCCGGATCGTCGATCAACGCAAGCAGCAGATGCTCCAGCGTCGCATATTCGTGGCGCCGATCGTTGGCGAGCGCGAGCGCCTTGCGAAGGGTCTTTTCCAGCGCGCGTGAGAATACGGGCATCACAAGCCTTTCACTTTCACTTTCACTTTTTTTCCATGATGCATTGCAATGGATGCTGGTTCTTGCGGGCGTGGTCCATCACCTGCGCGACTTTCGTCTCCGCGATCTCGTAGGTGTAGACGCCGCATTCGCCGACGCCGTTGTTGTGCACATGCAGCATGATTTGCGTGGCCTCTTCCGGGTTCTTGTTGAAAAACGCTTGAAGAATGGCGATCACGAACTCCATCGGCGTGTAATCGTCATTAAGCAACAGGACCCTGTACATGTTCGGACGCTTGGTCTGCGTTCGCGTTCGCGTGATGACGGCGGCTCCGCTGCCCGGCGCGTCGACTCCGCGTCGCGGCTCGCGAGAGGCGAGGACGACATCGATCGGCTGGACGGAAGCCGCGCCGCGCGGCGTGAAAAGGAAACGCGCCAACCGCGCCATTCCAGCCCGGAAGCGACTGACCAGCGGATGCGTCTCGGCGATCACGTTCGACCTCTATGAAATACGGGCGGCCCGACGCCCTCGCGTCGGGGGGCTCGCCGCACATCCCCCACCTGCCTCATCTAGGCGCCGCGAACGTTAGGCGCCAGAGGCCGACGCGAGAACGACAGGATCACCAATTTGTCGGCGCTGCGCAAGAGGCTTTGTCGTCGCTACGCAAGAGGCGCGCCACAAAAAAGGGCCGGCTTGACAGCCGGCCCCTGAACGCACGAAAACTCTTCGCCGACACGATCCGGTCGGCGGACGCTCGACTTTCCCGCGCCGTCGCGCGGCGAAACCTTACTTGCCCTGAGCCTTGGCGAAAGCGGTCTCGACCGGCTTGAAAGCTTCGGTCGCGAGCTTCACGTAGATCTCGTTGATCTTGCTCGCCTGGGCGACGAAACCCTCGTAGGCGGACTTGGCGTATTCGGTCTGGATCTGGATCGCGGTTTCGACCGACTTGGCGCCGAGCAGCTTCTCGACGACGGCCGACGTGGCGGCGAAAGCCTTCTTCGAATAGTCCGAAGATTCGGCGGCGATCTCTTGAAGGCCCTTGGCCATCGTCGCGGTCGCGGCGTTGACGGCGTCGAGCTGCTGCTTGCTGAATTTCTGGAATTCTTCAAAGTTCGGGGTGGTCATGGCGGAACCTCGCTTGGCTTCGTTAGGTCGGCTAGGTCGGCACGGCAAGATGTCGCGAAGCATCGGCATCATCACAAGCATAATGTGCAACGCACAATAAATTGTCAAGAGATTTGTTGCACCGCAACAATAATGATCTTGCCGCCCGCGCGGCCGGCGTAAAACGCGTCATGCGCCCGTATTTCCACATGGATTACAATAATTTAATTAAATATGTTGATATTGCAGACGAGCGGCTGCCGCAGCGATTTCCTTGAAATGTCATCGGCTTGGCCGCGAATTTCGGGGAAACGCCGCGCGCCGTTAACGGCGCCGTAACCGCATTCCCATAGGCTTGTGGGCTGTGTGCATCGTGCAACGGTCCTGCGCGGCCGTTTCGCGAAATCGACTGGATAGGGCGCGTTCATGGCGTTGCGTGGTTCCGTTTCCCAAATCTTGCGTCTTGTTCGAATAACGGCCGGCGCCTGCTTGGCGTTCTCGACGCTGGCCACGTTCGCGGCGCCGGCCGACGCCCATCCTTGGCGCCATTATCATCGCCATGCCCATTATGCCGCCAGGTATCGCGCGGCCTATGCGACTGCGACGCGCCGGCAAGGCGCGTCCTCCGACCCCGCTTTCGCCGCCATCGTCGTCGACGCCAACACCGGGCGCACCCTTTACGGCGTGAACGAGAACGACCTGCGCCACCCCGCCTCCATCACCAAGGTGATGACGCTCTATCTTCTGTTCGAGCAGCTCGACAAAGGCGCCCTGACGCTGCAGTCGCAGATTCCCGTGTCAGAGCACGCCGCCGCGCAGGAACCCTCGAAGCTCGGCCTGGAGCCCGGCCAGACGATTTCCGTCGAGAATGCGATCAAGGCGATCGTCACCCGTTCGGCCAACGACGTCGCGGTCGCCATCGCCGAGGCGATCGGCCGCGACGAGAGCGCCTTCGCCGAAATGATGACCCGCAAGGCGCACGCCCTGGGCATGTCGCGCACCGTCTATCGCAATGCGTCCGGCCTGCCCAACGACGAGCAGGTCACGACCGCGCGCGACCTGACGATCCTCGCGCGGGCGACCGAAGAGCGCTTTCCCCGCTACTTCAAATATTTTTCGACCCACGAATTCGAGTACGATGGCGAGATCATCGGCAATCACAATCATTTGCTCGGCCGCGTCGACGGCGTCGACGGCATCAAGACCGGCTACACCCGCGCCTCCGGCTTCAATCTCCTGACCTCGGTGCATCGCGACGGGCGCTCGCTCGTCGCGGTCGTGATGGGTGGGCGCACCTCGGGCGCGCGCGACGCCCTCATGGAGTCGTTGATCGCCGACCATATCGCCGAAGCCTCGAACAAGGGTCATACGGCGACGATGACCGCCGATGCCGCGCCGGCCGAACCCGCCGCCGCTCCGCTCCCTCCGGTTCAACTCGCCGCCGCGGCGCCGGCCTCCGCTCGCCCAACTCCGACGGTCGTTGCGGCCGGCGTTCCCTCGCCGCCCGCGCGCCCCTCGGCCTCGCAGGTCGAAGAGGGCGACAGCGGCGCCGAGGACGACGAGGATGGCGCTCCGCGCGTCGCAGCGGTGCTTCCCCCGGCCAAGATCGCTCAGCGCCTGGCGGCGGCGCCGCCCCGCGCGCCCCAGCCCGCGCGTCCCGAACGCGTCGCCGAGGCCACGCCGCAGGAACTCGGATGGGTCAAGGGCCCCGATGCGGCGAACTCCGCCATGCCGCAAGCCGCCCCCAAGGCCGCCCCGCCGCCCGCCAAGCCCCTCGCCGCCGCGCCGGCGCCGCGCCCGAGGGAAGAAACTGAAGCGCCGCGCAACGAGGAAACGCGTGCCGGCGATCGGACGGGCTGGATCATCCAGATCGGCGCCACCGACGACGCCAACAAGGCCAACGATCTCCTGATCCGCGCGCGCGCGAAGGACCGCGCGATGCTCGCGTCCGCCAAGCCGCTCACCGAGAAGGTCAAGAAGGGCGAGGACGTATTCTACCGCGCCCGCTTCGCCGGCCTCGATTCCGCGACCGCCGAATCGGCCTGCCGGTCGCTGAAAAAGAGCGGATTCTCCTGTTTCGCGGCGCACGATTGAGATCGGGTTTCAGCCATGTCGGTTCAGCAAGACATCCTTGGCCTGGTTGACCCGCGCAGCCAAAGCGGTCGAGCCGCCATGGTCTGGATGAAGCTTCTTCATCAGCGAACGATGCGCTCGGACGATTTCCTCGGCGCCCGCGCCTTGCGGCAAGCCCAGGATTTCATACGCTTCGTCGCGCGTCATCGCGTCGCCGCCGCCGCGAGCCCGCCGCCGCGCCTCGCCTTGACTCTCGTCTGCCTCACGCCAGCGGGCAAACCGGCGGTCGAGATAAGTCTCTAATAGCGCGGCGCCCTCGGGATCGTCGCGCTGGCACGCGGCGTAGAGGGCGAGGCAGTCGGGCCGCGCGAGCATGTCCAGCGCCCGCCCCTGGAAGGGCCCGGCGAGAACCGAGCCGCTGAGCGCGCCCGAATCGTGATCGAGGCGCATCTCGATCGTCGCCGAACGCGCGGTCGTGATCCGTTTCGCCCGCGCGCGCGAACCGGCGGCGCGAAACGCCGCGCCGAAAGGGCTCGCCTTGTTCAAGCCCGTCAGGCCGAGGGCGAGGCTCGCCAGGAGCGAGGCGAAGCCGAACCCGCCGCGCAGCGCGAACAGCACGACGCCCAAAAGGCTCAGCGCGGCGCCGCCCTTGCGTGCGATCTTCGCCGCCGCGGCCGGGCTTAGCCGCCCGAACTGCTTGATCGCGACGAGCACGAGATAAAGGGCGAAAAGCCCGGCGATGAAGGTCGGCATGGCGAAAATTCTCTAGATCGACAAAAGCGTTAACTCTCGCTGGCCAGACGCCTCGAGGGTCGGCGCGGCGACGGCAATTTACTCTTCTTTCACGTGCCGCGCATCTGTTCCAGCAGCGCTCGCGCATGGCTGTCGCCGATCGCCTGGGTCTCGAGCGCGGCGCGCCCGCCCGCGGCATAGGCCGCGGCGGCGCGCAACAGCGCCTCGAGCCGCCCGGCCGCGCCCGCGTCGAAGGCGCTATAGGCGCCGCCGGTGAGGCGTGCGATCTCCTGGAAGGCGCGACGCGCCGCCGGATCGTCGCCCTCCTGAAACATGAAGGCCTTGACCCCGGCGAGCGCGAGTTCGCCGGCGATCCGCATCAAGGGGTCGACGGCCTCCTCCATCGCGTCGCCGACGAAAACCAGCGCGCCGACCTTGGCGCGCCGCGCTTCGCTCAGCGCATGGGCCAACACCTTGCGCAACTGCGTCGTCCCGCCGCGCACCGAGATGCGGCCCATCAGATCGGCCAGCCCCTGGCCGCCGGAGACGAACCCTGAAGCACGACATTCGTTCATGCCGCGGAAATAGACGAGCTGCACGTCGAGCCCGCCCAAATTCGCCGCGGCGTGAAACATCCGCGCCTGAAGGCTCTGGGCGAGATCCCAGGTCGGTTGACGGCTCATCGTCGCGTCGAGCGCGAAGATCATTCGGCCGCGATCGGCCGTCGCCGGCGCGGGCGCCCGTCGCGCCGCCTCGACGAAGTTCGTAATTTCGGCGCTGCGCTCGCGCGGCGCCAGCGGCGGCTCGCCGCTCTGCGTGCCCATGGCTCGCCTCCTCGCGCAGCATGCGCGCATTTCTAAGATCGGCGCCGCGCCGCGCCGCCGCAAGTGCGGCCGGCGGATTTCACAACAACCCGAGTTCGCCGAGCGCGCGCCGCAAGTCCTCGGGCATCGCGCCGGCGCCCTCGCCCGCCGCGTCGAGGTCGGCCGGCGCGTCCTTCTCCGCGAAATAGCGCCAGCCCTGAAACGGCCGCGTCGGCCGCGGCCGAACCGGCGTGACGGCGGGATCGAGCCAAAGCCGGCAGCGCCCGACGCCGTCGGCGTCGACGAAAGGCTCGACATCCAGCAGCCGCTGGCGCGCCGCGAGTTGGCCCTTGATGACCCAATAAAGCGAGCCGCCGTCGAGCAGCTCTTCGGCGCGCTTGGGGACCATGCGCGTCACATGGGCGTGCCGCCGGGCCTCGCCGCGCCCGACCCGTTCGGCGACGCGCCGCGCGATCCAATCCTCGAGATCGGCGATCGAACTCGGCGCCGACGCAGAGCTTGATCAGATGAAGGGTCATGAGGCGATTATGACGCGTCCGGACAAAAAATCGAAGCCGGCAGCGGCGCCAATGCCTTCACGGCGCTGACACAAGATTGTGGAAAGTCGAGATTGAGCCTCCGCGCTCGATCGAGCGCCGGCCAAACGAGGAGTTGTCATGGCGAAGGCGAAATTGGACGGCGCCGAGGCGCACGAGATCAACAACGCCCATCTGGCGCCGGAACCGCGCGATCCGATCGAGGACGTGCAGGACGACCAGCGCAACTTGCTGGCGACCGCGGCGACGGTCGCGGTGGTCGGCGTCGGCGTGGCCCTGTTCGAAGCGGCGCTGCTTCCCGGCGTCGTGCTCGGCGTGGCCGCCATGTTGGTTCCCAAAGTGCTCCCCAATGTCGGCACGGCTATCGCCCCGCTCGTGCGCACCACCGTGCGCGGAGCCTACGTCTTCGGTCAGAAGACGAAGGAGATGGTCGCCGAGGCGCAGGAGCACGTTAACGACATTGTCGCCGAAGTCCACGCCGAAAGCGAGGTCGCCCCGTTGGCGCCGGCCACCGTCAAATCCACGTCGGCGACCCCGGCCGCTTGAGGCATGAAAAATCTGAAGCTCAAGATTGCGCATCAGGTCCCCGGCCGGGTGCGAATGAAGATTCCGTCCGCCAAAGGCAATCCCGACCTGCTGCGGCAGGTCGCGGACGTGTTCGGCCAAATTCCCGGAATTGAACGCGTCGCCGTCAATGAGGCGACCGGCAGCGTCGTGCTGCACTACGACACCGAGCGCCATAACGAGTTTCATGGCGCTCTGAGCGGCCATGTTCACGGCCCCGGGGGCGCTCCGCATGCGCCGCCGACCGAGATCGACGCCCTCGCCAATAAGATTGAGGAAGAGGCGCAATTCCTCGCGGAGCATTCGGCGACCGCCCGCGCAGTGGTGGATTTTTGCAAGACCGTCGACCGCGACATCAAGATCGCCACCGGCAACAACCTCGACCTGAAGATGCTGCTGGCGGCCGGCGTCATCGCTGTGACCGTCCTCGAAGTCGGCGCCACCGCGGCGACGCCGGTCTGGGTCACGCTGTTGCTGTTCGCGACGAACCATTACGTCGAGATGCATCGCCCGACCGCTCGGCCGGCGCCGGCGCGCGTGGCGGCGCGCTAGCGCTCGACAGCCAGGGAGCGCGTCGCGCGATGGAATTCGAAATTCGTCATTATTTTCCCGGCCGCGTGCGGCTCTATGCGCCGACGCTGTGCCGCCGGCGCGCGCTCGCCGAATCCGCGCTCTCCTGGCTGCGCAAGCAGAGCGGCGTCGCCGCGGCGCGCATCAATTACGACTGCTCCAGTCTCGTCGTCGAATACGACAAAGCGCGCGACGGCCTGTTGCGCGGCCTGATCGGCCGCCTGCGCTTCATGACGCCCGACGAACTCGCCGCCCTGATCGCCTTTTCCGGCTCGGCGCAAGAGGCGCCGCAGGCCGGGACGCGGCGGGCCGAGGCGCCAAACCTCGTGTCGCGACGCGCGCCGCTCGCCTTGCCCACGGTTTCGCTCGGGCTGGCGTTCAGCGCCAATCCGATCGTCACCGCGATCAACATACCGTTGATGCTGTGGAACGCCTATCCCATCGGGTTGCGGGCGTGGCGGGTTTGGAGCCGCGAGCGTCGGCTCAACGTCGATTTCCTCGACGTGCTCGCGATCGGCGCCTCGCTCGCGCACGGCAACCCGATGGCGGGCGCCGTCGTGATCTGGCTGGTCCGCCTCGGCGATTGGATTCGCGACCTCACCGCGGCCGGCTCGCGCCGCGCCGTCAGCGAGCTGTTGGAATTCCGCATGAGGACCGCGTGGGTCGTCCGAGACGGCGCGGTGATCTCCATTCCCGCGATCGAGCTTGCCGTCGGCGACGAAGTCGTCGTCTATCCCGGGGAGATGATTCCGATCGACGGCGAGATCATCCAGGGCGCGGCGCACGTCGATCAAAAGGCCATCACCGGCGAGGGCCTGCCCGTCACGCGCGGCGTCGGGCAGACCGCGTTCGCGGCCACGGTCATTCACGACGGCCAGTTGACGATCCGCGCCCAGCGCGTCGGCGTGGAGACGATGGCGGGGCAGATCGCGCGCCTCGTAGACGACGCCCCGCTCGGCGACACGCGCATGCAGAACCATGCGGAGAAATTCGCGGATCGGCTCGTTCTGCCTTCGTTGGGGCTTGCGACGGCCGTGGCGACGTTGACGGCCGATTTCGACCGCTTCCTCTCCCTGGTGATCGTCGACTATGGAACCGGCATTCGCGTCGCCGCGCCGACGGCGGTGCTTTCCTCGATGACGCATGCGGCCCGGGCCGGCATCATCATCAAGAGCGGCGCCCACATGGAGCGGCTCGCCGAGGTCGATACGGTCGTGTTCGACAAGACGGGAACGCTGACCTACGGCTCCCCGACGGTGATCGATGTCATTTCCTACATCGACTCGATCACGCCGAATCACCTCGTCGGGCTCGCCGCCGCCGCCGAAACGCGCCTCACCCACCCCGTCGCCGAGGCCTTGCGCAACAAGGCGAGCCAATTGCTGGTCAACGTGCCGGCCTGCGACGAAACCAAGTACCGGCTCGGGCTCGGCGTCGAAGGCCAGGTCAACGGCTATTATCTGCATGTCGGCAGCGAGCGCTTCATGCGACAGAGCGGCATCTCGGTCGAGGTCGCCGCGAGCGATTGCGTCGCGCTCGACGAACGCGGCTGCTCCTGCCTCCACGTCGCCGTCGACGGACGCCTCGCCGGGCTCATTCCCTATGCCGATGAAATTCGCGCCGACAGTCGGGCGGTCATCCGTCGGCTTGGTCAAATGGGCGTAAGGAACACCATCATGCTGACGGGCGACAACGCCACGGTCGCGCGCGCCGTCGGGCGGCGCCTCGGGCTTTCCCGCCAGTTCGCCGACATGCTGCCGGCCGACAAGGCCGACGTGATCCAGCAATTGCGCCGCGAAGGCAACGTGGTCGCCATGGTCGGCGACGGCATCAACGATTCGCCGGCGCTGAGCTACGCCGACGTCGGCATCGCGATGCGTCACGGCGCCGAGGTCGCGCACGAATCCGCGCATGTCATCCTGATGGAGGACTCCTTGCAGAAGCTCGTGAAGGCCGTTGAAATTTCGCGCGACGCGGTCGGCCTGATCCGGCAGAACTATGCGATCGTCGCGGGCATGAATACGATCGCCCTGGCCCTCGCCTTGCCCGGCGGTCTCGTCAGCCCGGTCACGACCGCCTTTGTCAGCAACGGTTCGGCGATCATCGCGAGCCTGAATGGAATGCGGCCGATCCTCCGCTACCAATGACGGAACCGGAACTCGTCGAGGCTCTCACTCCTCGGCGCAAACTCGCGCTGCGGCGCGCCCACGATTTCCTCGAGCGTCCGGATTTCGCCGCGCGAATCGCGCAATACGCCGGTCGGCCCCTCGATCGCGCCCTGCGCATGGTCCCTCGCGATTTCAACGATCGCCTCAGCAAAGCGGTTGAGAAAGCGATCCTGGCCGGCCTCGGCGTCGCCATCCGCTCGCTCGGCAAGCGACCGAGGGCGCGGCCCTCGAGCGCCGCCTCGACAGTGCTGGCGACCGTGAGCGGCGGCGTCAGCGGCTTTTTCGGGCCGGTCGCGCTTGCTCTTGAACTGCCGGCGACGACGACGCTGATGCTGCGATCGATCGCCGATATCGCGCGCCATCACGGCGAGGACCTTTCGCGGATCGAGGCCCGTCTCGCCTGCCTCGAAGTGCTCGGACTCGGCGCGCGAAGATCGCACGGGGACGTCGAGGTCGGCTATTACGCGACGCGCGCGATGTTGGCGCGGCTGACCGCCGACGCCTCGGCCATGTTCATCGAGCGCGGCGCGGCGACGGCCTCGGCGCCCGCGGTCGGCTCGCTGGTCGCGGAAATCGCCGGCCGCTTCGGCGTCGTCGTGTCCGAACGCGCCGCCGCCTCGGCCCTGCCCGTGCTCGGCGCCCTCGGCGGGGCCAGCGTCAACGCGTTGTTCATGAACCATTTCCAGCGCGTCGCTCACGGACATTTCACAGTTCGTCGGCTCGAGCGGCTCTGCGGCGTCGAGGCCGTGCGCTCGTACTTTCAGAGTCTGGAGGCCGAGCAGCCGGCGGACGAGCCTCGGAGATTGCCGCGCCGATGATGTCCCAGACTCCAAACGGTCCGGCGAGCGCCAAGAGCCCTGAGGAGAAGCTCGCCGACTTGCGGCGCATGCGAACGATCGCCACGTCGCTTCTCGCGGCGATGGCCGTGGTCTTTTTCGCAGCGAGCGCGACGCACGCGCCCTGGCCGTGGCTCCCGTATCTGCGCGCTTTCGCCGAGGCTGGCATGGTCGGCGCTTGCGCCGACTGGTTCGCGGTCGTCGCTTTGTTCCGGCGGCCGTTCGGGCTGCCGATCCCGCATACGGCGGTCGTTCCCGCCAACAAGCAGCGGATCGGCGCGGCGCTCGGCCGCTTCATCACGAACAACTTCCTGTCGACCCGGGTCGCGAGCGAGAGGCTCGCCAGCGTCGACGCGCTGCTGATGTTCGCGCGATGGATCGGCGACCGAGAAAATTCTCAAAGACTCGCCGGCTGGGTGGGCCGGCTTCTGCCCGAGGCCGTCGCCGAAATCCCCCAAGAGCGCCTGGGCGAATTCGTCGGCGAAGCCGCACGGCGCGGCCTCGCCGCCATCCCAGCCGCGCCGCTCGCCTCGCGGGCGCTCTCGATCCTGTGGGCGCAGGGCGCGGCCCAGGCCCTGCTCGAGCAGGGGCTCGAATACTCCGAGGGCGCGCTCGCGCGCAATCGCGCCTTCATTGCGCGCAAAGTATCGGAGCAATCGTCGCGCTGGGTGCCGAAGTGGATCGATAATATCATAGCCGACAGGGTCTTGAACGGCCTTCTTCAAACCATGCGCGAAATGCGCGAGCCCTCCCATCCCTGGCGCGCCGAAGCGCAGCGCCTCGTCGACGGGCTCATCCGCGACCTCGCCGCCGATCCCGACTTGTACGCGCGCGGCGAGGCGATGAAGGCCGATCTCATCGCCAATCCCGTATTCCTCGAACAGGCGAAGTCGCTATGGAGCGAAATCGAAGCCGGCCTGCGTTCGCAGCTCTCCGGCCCAGACAGCGCCGCCGCCGGCCTCGTCGCGGCGGCGCTGCGGGAATTCGGAAGATGGATGGAGGAGGATCCGCGCCGCCGGACCCGGCTCAACCGGCGGCTCCGGCTGCTCGCGCTGCGCGCGCTGCTGCCGCGCCGGGCCGAGATCGGCGCCTATATCGCCCACGTCGTCGACGCCTGGGACGCGGCGACCCTGGTCAACCGGCTGGAGCTGCAGATCGGCAAGGATCTCCAGTACATCCGCATCAACGGCACGCTGGTCGGCGGACTGGTCGGTCTGCTGATCTACGCCGCCTCGCGCGCCATCGGCGGGCCCTGACGGCCGCGCCCGCTTCGCCTCGCCCCTCTTGCCTCCCCAATCAACCTCAAAAGCCGACCATCGCCGTGGGTCCGTTTCGCCGATTTGACCCATGTCAGCGAATGCGGCTTCGCGATGCGCGACAAAAGGACAATGTTGAGCGGCGCTTGCGCCCATGCGCCGCGGCGGCCCGCACTGAGGTCTCGATTGAAATTTCCCCGCGCGCCGGCGTTTGGCGCATGTTCCCAAGCGCGCGTCGAAGACGATCGGCAAAGGGAAGCTCCACGACGAACCGACAGGAGGAGTGGATATGTTGCGCGAATTGAAAAAAGAGCAGGCGCATTTCATTGCGCTGCTCGCGAAGACGACCCGCATTCAACGCGACAAGCTGCTCGGCAATGTCGCCGAAGAGGATTTGGGCGGGATAGAACCCCTCCGCGGCGAGCATAATCCGACGGCCTCGCTCGGCTTCGAACCTTTGTCGCCGGACTCCGCGCAAATAACGGATCTGCGCCAGGCGATCGCCTCGCTCGGGCCCGCCGCGCGCGCGGAGCTCTATGCTCTCATGCGCATCGGTCAAGGCGATCTCGCCGCGCAAAAATGGCACCGCGGAATCTCCGACGCCCAATTCTTGGGCGAAACCGCAACGAGCGCCGCTCTCCTGGAGGACGCCGACCTGCATGACCATCTCGTCAAAGGCATGTACGAAACCGAGACGGCATGATTGCGCGAGCGCGGCCTCTGCGAGGGCCGGGACAAGCCCGGCCACCACGACGGAGGCCGATTCTCGACAAATCCCGGTCCTTTTGCGCCGGTAATTCCCGGCCGCTGCGGAATGGGACGGCGCCAGCTCCGCCGCCCTTGGCAATGCTGGCGCCGACAATCGCTGCGACGATCACGCGGCTTTCACGGCTATTTTCGTTTCGTGCTTTTGCGCTTCGGGGGTCTTGGGAAGTTTGATCGTGAGCACGCCTTTGGCGAAGGTCGCCTCGATCTTGCTGGCGTCGACGCCTTCGGGAAGAGAGAACGAACGGACGAAAGAGCCGAAGCGACGTTCGGAGAGATAATAATCTTTCTCCCGCTCCTCCTTTTCCTCCTTCTTCTCGCCCTTGATCACGAGATTGCCGTTCGCCAGCTTGACCTCAACGTCCTTTTCGCTGAGCCCCGGCAACTCGGCGGCGATCTCGAATTCCTTGTCCTTCTCGGAGACGTCGACCGCCGGGGTCAAAGCCCAACCCGCCTCGCGCGGCCAAGGCAGATCGAATTGGAACGCCGGACGGCCGAACGCAAGTGGCCATGAACCGCCGCCAACGGAATCGAAGACGCGATCGATTTCGCGGCGAAGCGTTTCGAAGGGCGCCCACGGCGCCATCGCTCCCATCGCCGGAGCGGTCTTCTTTTCGACTTTCACGGGGAGTTTGGTTGCTGCTTCCACCATCGCGATTTCTCCTGTTGTTCAACGGCTCAAAGCCGCAAGCGCGCTCCGCCTCTCGCGCTGGCAAGAGGCGCGCTCGCACGAGAGAAGCCTGCTTCTCCGATCGATCTCCGCGCTCTGAGACAATGCGCAACGTCGTCTTTGAAGCATAGGGAATGCGCGGCCAGATATCCGCGCGCAAATCAAACGCCGGATCGAAAGTTGCGGCACTGATCTGCGTCAAATCGCGCCGGAACGAGACGACGAAGCTTGATGACCAGCTTGGCGTTCGCCGCAAGGCGGCGCTGGCGCGGGCCATGATCTGCGCGGCGCGCCAGTTTCTTGTCAGGTTGAGGCAGGTCAAAGCCAGGCCAGGAGGCGCTGATACTTTTCGCGACAGCAAGGAAGGTGGCGCCATGCCAATCATCGGCATCGACCTTGGCACGTCGAACTCGGCGGCCGCAGTCCTGAGAGGCGGACGCCCGATCATCATCCCGAGCGCCGAGGGCGTCACCCTCGGCGGCAAGGCGTTTCCAAGCTACGTCGCATTGACCGCGGACGGACAGACCCTGGTTGGCGAGCCCGCCCGCCGGCAGGCGACGGTCAATCCCGACGGCACCGCCACGGCTTTCAAGCGCTTGATGGGCCGTCGCGAAAAAGTGCGGCTGCGCGATCGCGAGCTTTCGCCCGAGGAGCTGTCCGGTTTTCTGCTGCAGAAGATCAGGCGCGACGCCGAGGCCTTTCTCGGCGAACCGGTCAGCCGAGCGGTGCTGACGGTTCCCGCCTATTTCAACGACAACCAGCGCAACGCCACCAAGGACGCCGCCCGCATCGCCGGCCTCGAGGTCGTGCGGCTCGTCAACGAG
This sequence comes from uncultured Alphaproteobacteria bacterium, assembly GCA_963842835.1. Taxonomy (GTDB): domain Bacteria; phylum Pseudomonadota; class Alphaproteobacteria; order Rhizobiales; family Beijerinckiaceae; genus Roseiarcus. The sequence continues at coordinate 112,848 of CAWJIB010000010.1, forward strand.
CCGACGGCGGCCGCGCTCGCCTATGGGCTGGACCGGCTTGCGCAGGAATTGCGGATCGCCGTCGTCGACTTCGGCGGCGGGACGCTCGACGTCACTATCATGGACTTCGGCAAAGGCGTGTTCGAGGTGAAGGCGACGAGCGGCGACACGCAGCTCGGCGGAACCGATATGGACAAGCTTGTGTTCGAGCACTTGGCTGACCGTTTCCGCGCTCAAACCGGCGTCGACGTGCGCGGCGATCGAATGGCGGCGGCGCGACTGAGGGAAGCTGGCGAAGTCGCCAAGATCGAATTATCCACCAGCGCGACGACTCATATCACTTTGCCCTTCCTCTCCGCTGGACCGTCGGGACCCGTCCATCTCGACTGTGAGCTCACGCGCGCCGAACTCGAGCGCGTTGTGCGGCCGGTGGTCGAGCGCTGCCGCGATCCTGTGCTTCAGGCCTTCCACGACGCCAATATCGAGCCCAACCGGATCGATCGCCTGGTGTTCGTCGGGGGGCCGACGCGAATGCCGATGGTGCGCGCGTTTTTCGAGGAATTGATTGCGCACAAGGGCGAGACGGGCGTCGACCCGATGGAATGCGTGGCGCAAGGCGCTGCGATTCAGGCCGGCGTGCTCGCCGGGGAAGTCGGTTCGATCGTGTTGGTCGATGTGACCCCGCTCACGCTCGGCATCGAAACGCTGGGCGGCGTGGCGACGCCGCTCATCGCCCGCAACACGCCTATCCCGGTCAAGCGTTCCGAGATCTTCACAACCGCCGCCGACATGCAGACAAGCGTCACCGTGCACGTATTCCAAGGCGAGCGGCCGATGGCGCCCGACAACACGAGCTTGGGCCAATTCAACTTGGACGGGCTGCCGCCGGCGCCTCGCGGCGTGCCGAAGATCGAGGTGCAATTCGATATCGACGCCGACGGAATCCTCAACGTCGCCGCTAAGGACATGGCGAGCCAGAGGTCGCAATCGATCCGGATCACAGGCTCAACTCGGCTGCCGGACGCCGAAAAACAACGCATGATCGAGCAGGCGCAACAGTACGCCGAACAAGACAAGAAGCGACGCGAGGAAGCGGAGAAGCTCAATGCCGCCAATTCCATGTGTTACCAGGCCGAACGCACGCTTGCCGACTTTGGCGCCAAGCTTTCCGACGATCTGCGCCGGCGCGTCGAGACGGCGCTGCGCGAAACCCGCGAGGCGCTCGGCAAGCGCGACGCCGCGTTGGCGTCACAAAAGTCGGATGCGTTGAAGATCGTGCTGCAGGAAGCCGGGCAGACCCTCTACGCCCAGGCGCCGCAGCCCGGCCCGCAACCGCGCCCCGACGTCGGCGCGCCGAGCGGCGAGGCGCGCCCGTCAGGGCCCGCCGCCGGCGGCCGGGTGGTCGACGCCGAATACCGTGAGGCGGGCGGCGGCGGCGCGCGCTAGAGAGCGATATAAGCCGTGGCCGACCCGCGCGATTATTACGAGGTGCTCGGCGTTCCGCGAGACGCCGACGAGAAGACGATCAAGGACGCTTTCCGCCAGCTCGCCCTGAAGTACCACCCCGACCGGAACAAGGAACCTGGCGCAACCGATCGCTTCAAGGAGATCGCCGAGGCCTACGCGGTCTTGAGCGATCCCAAGAAGCGCACGGAGTACGATGCGCGCGGCTATGCCGGCGTCGCCGACTTCTCCGCCGAGGATCTGTTCGGCGGCGTCAATTTCGAGGACGTCTTCGGGGGTCTCGGCTTTGATTTCGGGAGAATGGGTCCATTCGATCGCTTTTTCCGCCGCCGCGCCACGCCTCGGCGGGGCGAGAATATCGAGATCGCCATTGCCGTGCCGCTGGAACGCGTCCTCAACGGCGGGGAGGAGACGGTGCATGTCGGCAGGACCGTCTCGTGCCAGGCCTGCCAGGGCTCCGGCGCGAAGGCCGGCACGAAGCCGCGCGCCTGCCCAAAGTGCGGCGGCAGCGGGCAGCTCGTTCGCAGCCAGAGCAAGGGCGGCGTCAGAGTGCAGCAGATCACGACATGCCCGGATTGCGAAGGCCGCGGCGCCTTCATCGACATGCCGTGCCCGGAGTGCGGCGGCAAGGGACAAATTTTGCGCGATGAGGTCCTCACCGTGCGCATTCCCGTGGGGGTGGAGGAAGGCATGGCGCTGCGCGTGCCAGGCCGCGGTCTGCCCGCGGAAGAGCCGGGACTTCCGGCAGGCGACCTCTTCGTCGTCGTTCACACGGCCGACGATCCGCGCTTCGAACGGCACGGCCCCGATCTCTACCGAATTGAAACGATCGATGTCGTCGATGCGGCGCTCGGCGCCAGCATCGACGTGCCGACGGTCGACGGACAAATCTTTCTCAAGGTTCCCGCCGGCGCCCAACCGGATTCGATGTTGCGAGTCCGCGCCAAAGGCCTGCCCCGCTTCGGCGGCGAAGGGCGTGGCGATCTCTATGTTCGACTACAGGTGCATGTGCCGGAGCGGCTATCCCCCCGACAACGGAAGCTGTTCGAGCAATTGAGGGACTCAGAGACCCGCAAGACGCCCGGCGAGTCTTAAGCCGCCGCCGTTGGGTATCGCCGACTTCGGTCGCGCGCGGCCTTGGTCTCGGCGATTTCGCTCATCGCTTGGGCGCCCCCGGCACGGGCTCGCGCAGAGAAGTATTTTCGCATATGCGCCCGCTCGCGTCCCGACGCGGCGCGAGCGCCCTCGCCGCTCCCGCCTGTCACCCCGCCGCCGCGAGCCGCTGGCATTTTCCGGCCTTCTCGCACCAAGAGAGCTGGCAACCTTTGCAGGCTTCGCTCGCCTGCCGCGAGGGCGTCGGACAGCGCTCGAACACCGACGCGAGCGCGTCGACCGGCAAGGGTCGGCTGAAGAGGTAGCCATGCACTTCGTCGCATCCGGCCGAGCGCAGCAGATCGAACTGCTCGCAGGTTTCGACGCCCTCGCCGGTCAGCGCGAGGCCGAGTTCCCGGGCCAACCTCGCCGCCGAGCGGATCACCGCCGCGCATCTCGGATTGGCCAGGGCGTCGACGACGAAGGCGCGGTCGATCTTGATGCGGTCCAGCGGCAGGCGCGCGATCGAGGTCATCGAGGAATAGCCCGCGCCGAAATCATCGAGCGCGATGGTGACGCCGAGGCGGCGCAACGCGTTCAGGCTCTCGGCCGCGGCCGCGAAGTCGGCAATGAACGAGGACTCCTTGATCTCCAGCTCGAGGCGGCGCGGATCGAATCCCCGCATTTCCACGATTTCGCGGATCGCCGCCGCCAGAGAGGGGGTTTTCAGTTGCAAGGCGGAGACGTTGACGGCGACGCGCAGCCGCCTCGGCCAGGACGCGGCGATGCGCGTCGCCTCGCGAAGCGCCCAGACGCCGATCTCCTCGATGCAGCCGCATTCCTCCGCCGCGGGGATGAAAAGGCCGGCCGGCGCGTCGCCGAGCCCCGGGCGGCGCCAGCGCAGGAGCGCTTCAAAGCCCTTCGTCGCGCCGCTCGCGACTTCGACGAGGGGCTGGAAGTCGAGACGCATTTCGCCGTTGCGCAGCGCTTGGCGCAGCGCCGTCTCCAATTCGCGCCGCTCCCGCGCATCGCTGCTTTCCGCGTCGTCGACGAACGCGATCGAGCCGCGACGGATCTGCTTGGCCTTGTATAGCGCGGCGTCCGCGTTGCGCACGAGGCGACCGCCGTCCTCGCCGTGATCCGGCGCCAGCGCGACGCCGACGCTGACCGAACACGCGCTTTCGCCCCAAGCGAAAGCGAACGGCCGCCGGAATTCGGCGACGATCTCTTGCGCGAGCGCCTCGGCCGCCTCGCGGCTGGGCATTTCCGGCGCGATCAGCGCGAACTCGTCGCCGCCGAGCCGCGCGACGAAGTCCATTTCCCGGCACGCCTGCCGCAGCGCGCGAGCGGCGCGAACGATCATTTCATCGCCGGCGACGTGGCCGAACGTGTCGTTGACGAGCTTGAAGCGATCGAGATCGAAGCACATCAGCGCGAAGCTTTGTCCCGCCTCGCCCATCCGTTCGAAGGCCGCGGCCAATCGCTCGTTGAACGCCCGGCGGTTGCCAAGGCCCGTGAGCGGGTCGAGGCGTGCGGCCACTTCGTCGGCGAAATGGGCGATCGTGCGGCGCGCGAGTTGCGTCGCCTGAAAATGCGCCTGGATCAACAGGAAGCCGGCGTTGACGAGTTGCACGGCGACGACGGGAAGCGCGATCGCGTCGGGCCTCTGAACTACGCCGAGCACGCAGCCGAGCGCTACGGGCGCAATGAAACCATAGGCCAGCGGCAGCGCGGTCGCGAGTTGCAGCGCTCCGCCGCTCATCACGCTCATCGACAGCGTCGCGATCAGCGTTCGCTGACCCGCGTCCGCGTAACTCTGAGCAAGGACGAAACCGCATCCCCAGAGCGCGCCGCCGCCAATCGCCTGGATTGTCCCTAGCCTGAGCTCGCGAACGGCGCCGAACGCCGAATCCGCGCGGCCAGTGTCAATTCGCCGCCGGAACGCGCGGAAAATCATCATGTGCGCAGCGAGCAGCAGCGCCCAGGCGATCAGCGGCGCGCGCGCCGGGCTGTTCCACATGCCGATCGGCAGCGTCGCCGCGCCGAGGATCAAGGCCCCCAGCGACGCCATGGCGCCGCGTCGCACGGCCGCCAATTGCTCGAGACGCACGCGCTCCCATTCGAGCGGCGCGAGCGGCCGATCCGAGAATGCGAGGGGATCTCCGTCGAGCCATCGCCCGAGCCGCGCGAGGAGGGTCGACATCCCCGGCGGGATGCGCCGCGATTCGAGCGCGCCGACTGCGTCGCCGCGGTCGACCGGGAGATCGTTCTCGAGCCTATGAGAGTTCAACACGGGACTCGCGCGTCCGATCCAGAGTGACGAAATCCGTCGATGCGCGCGAAAGTAGAGTGTGGCGGTGTATAGCCTATTAACGGTTGTGCTGAGGATTCGCCGATTTCCGTTCTTTCGGGGCGGCGGAATCGAGCGGCTGACCCCTGCGCGCCGCCCGCGCTAGGCCTCCTGCGCCTCGATCGTCATCAGCCTTTGCCCCTGCTCCGCCGTGTCGCCGACACGGGCCGTCAGATTCGCCACGCGGCCGGCGCGCGGGGCGACCAGCGCGTGCTCCATCTTCATCGCTTCGACCACGGCGAGGCGGGCGCCCTCCTCGACCCGCTCGCCCTCCTCGACGTAGAGCGCGATGATTCTTCCGTGCATCGGCGCGGCGATCTCGCCCGAGCTCTCGCCCGCGCCGGCGAGACCCCCGGCGAGCGGATCGACCCGGACGACGCGGATTTGGCGGCCTCCCCTGAGCACGAACGCCGCCTCGCCCGCGGCCAGCACCGTTTGCGGCGCGGCCTCGTCGGCGCCGCCGAGCGCGCGGCCGTCGGCGAAGGCCAGGGTTCGGCGCCCGTTGTCGTCGATCGCGACCAGCCGTTCGACATGTCCCTCGACGCGGACCTCGCATCCGACGCGACGCGGCCCCGTCAGTTCGAAGGAATCCGCGAGATTCCAGGGATCATGGGCGGGGCCGCGATCCTGCCGCGAAGCGGGCGCCGCGATGAGCGCCTCGGCGCCCGCGAGAATTGCGCGCGGGTCGGCCTCGTGCGGCTCGGCGCCGAGCCGCGACGCATTCGCGTCGATGAAGACGGTGTCGAAGGCGCCCGCCTCGACTTCGCGCGCGCTTAAGAGCGCGCTCAGGAAAGCCAGATTGGTCTTGGGGCCGATCACTACGGCGCGCGCGAGCGCGGCGCGCAATTTGGCCATCGCCTCGGCGCGCGTCGGCGCGTGGGCGATCAGCTTGGCGATCATCGAGTTGTAGAACGGCGTCACGGCGTCGCCCGCTTCGACGCCCGCGTCGACGCGCAACCCCGCGCCCGGCTCGAGCCGCAACGCCAGGATTTTCCCTGGGCTGGGCAGGAAGCCGTTTTCCGGATCCTCGGCGTTGAGCCGCGCCTCGATCGCCCATCCGGATCTGCGGATCTCGTCCTGCTTGAGCGGCAGCGGCTCTCCCGCGGCGACGCGAAGCTGCCATTCCACCAGATCGAGCCCGGTCGTCGCCTCGGTCACGGGATGCTCGACCTGCAACCGCGTGTTCATCTCGAGAAAAAAGAAGCAGTCGGGGCCGAGGCCGCGCGCCGAATCGACGATGAACTCCACCGTCCCGGCGCCGACATAACCGACGGCGCGCGCCGCCGCGACGGCCGCCTCGCTCATCGCGCGTCGCGTCGCCTCGGGCAAGCCGGGCGCCGGGCTCTCCTCGATCACCTTCTGATGGCGGCGCTGCAATGAGCAATCGCGTTCGAACAAATGCACGACGCCGCCGTGCGAATCGCCGAACACTTGCACTTCGATATGGCGCGGAGCGGAAATGTATTTCTCGATCAGCACGCGGGAATCGCCAAAGGCGGTCTCGGCCTCGCGCGCCGCGCTGTCGAGCGCGGCGTCGAAGTCGACATGGGCGTCGACGCGGCGCATGCCGCGCCCGCCCCCGCCCGCGATCGCCTTGATGAGCACGGGGTAGCCGATCTCGTAGGCCTTCTCCTTGAGGAACTTGGCGCTCTGATTGTCGCCGTGATAGCCGGCAACGATCGGCGCGCCGGCCTTGGCCATCAGCGCCTTGGCCGAACTCTTGAGGCCCATCGCGCGCATCGCCGCGGGCGACGGGCCGACGAAGACGATTCCCGCGCGCCCGCAGGCCTCGGCGAAATCGGCGTTTTCCGACAAGAAGCCGTAGCCGGGATGCAAGGCTTGCGCGCCGACCCGGCGCGCCAGCGCGATGATCGCGTCGGCGTCGAGGTACCCCTCCGCGCCGACGCCGATTTCGTGCGTTTCGTCGGCGAGGCGGGTGAACAGGGCGCCGCGGTCGGCGGGCGTCGCCAACGCCAGGGTTCTCAATCCCATCCGCCGCGCCGTCGTGATGATCCGGCAGGCGATCTCGCCGCGATTGGCGATGAGGACATTGGCGAACATGGCGGCTCCCTGAAGCGAGGCGACGATATAGCCGAAGCGGCGGCGAAGGCCAGCGCGGCCTGGCTGCCGCCCGCTCCGTTATCCAAGGAAACACTCCTCGTCGATGCGTTCGGCCTCGTAGGCCTTCTCGACGCGGACCCCGACGCGACCGCGGATCGTCGAGGTCGCCAGTCCCGGTCCTTCGATGAGTTCGCCACCCTCGCCGAGAGCGGATCTCCGCGCCTTGTCACATCCTGAACACGCCGAAGCGCGTCGATTCGGCGGGCGCATTGAGGCAGGCGGAGAAGGCCAGGCTCAGCGCGCGGCGCGTCTGCGCGGGCGCGATGACGCCGTCGTCCCACAGCCGCGCCGTCGCGAAATAGGGCGAGCCTTCCGCGTCGTAGCGCGCGCGGATCGGCGCCTTGAAGGCCTCCTCCTCCTCGAGCGACCATGGCTTGCCCTGCGCTTCGTGCGCGTCGCGCCGCAGCGTCGCGAGCACGCTCGCGGCCTGTTCGCCGCCCATCACGCTGATGCGCGCGTTCGGCCAGGTGAAAAGAAATCGCGGAGAATAGGCGCGCCCGCACATGCCGTAATTGCCGGCGCCGAACGAGCCGCCGACGATCAGCGTGATCTTCGGCACGCGCGCGCAGGCGACCGCGGTCACCAGCTTGGCGCCGTCCTTGGCGATGCCCCCCGCCTCGTAGCGCTGGCCGACCATGAAGCCTGAAATATTCTGCAGAAACAGCAAGGGGATGTTGCGCTGCGCGCAGAGTTCGACGAAGTGCGCGCCCTTGAGCGCGCTGTCGGAGAAGAGAACGCCGTTGCTGGCGACGATGCCGATCAATATGCCGGAAAGGCGCGCGAAGCCGGTGACCAGCGTCGTGCCGTAGCGCGCCTTGAATGCGTCGAATTCGGAGCCGTCGACGAGCCGCGCGATGATTTCGTGCGCGTCGACTTGCTTGCGTAGATCGACGGGAACGATGGCCTCGAGATCCTCGACCGGATAGAGCGGCTCGACCGGCGCTGCGATGTCGGGGCAAGGCTTGGCGGGGCGGTTGAGATTGGCCAGCGCCCGGCGCGCCAGGGCGAGCGCGTGGGCGTCGTCGCGCGCCATCGTATCGGCGACGCCGGAAACGCGGGTGTGCAGGTCGGCGCCGCCGAGATCCTCGGCCGAAACGGTTTCGCCGGTCGCCGCTTTCACCAGAGGCGGTCCGCCGAGAAAGATCGTGCCCTGCTTCTCGACGATGATCGTCTCGTCCGACATCGCCGGGACATAGGCGCCGCCCGCCGTGCACGAGCCCATGACCACGGCGATCTGGGCGAGTCCGGCCGCCGACATGCGCGCCTGGTTGTAGAAGATGCGCCCGAAATGCTCGCGGTCGGGAAAGACCTCGGATTGATGCGGCAGATTGGCGCCGCCGGAATCGACGAGATAGACGCAGGGCAGCGCGTTCTCCAACGCGATTTCCTGCGCGCGCAGATGCTTCTTCACCGTCATCGGGTAATAGGCGCCGCCCTTGATCGTCGGATCGTTGGCGACGATCATCGCCTCGCGGCCATGGATGCGGCCGATCCCGGCGACCATGCCGGCGCCGTGGACGTCGCCTTCGTACATGCCGTAGGCGGCGAGCGCGCCGATTTCGAGAAACGGCGATCCCGGATCGATCAGCCGGGCGACGCGCTCGCGCGTCAAGAGCTTGCCGCGCGCGACGTGGCGCTCGCGCGCCTTCGGCGCTCCCCCCTCGGCGGCGACGCGCCGGCGCTCGCTCAATTCATCCAGCAGCCCCCGCCATGCCGCCCGATTGGCTTCGTCGGCCGCCGCATCGGGCCGCGGAGCGCTGGGAATTACCGTCATGGGCTTCATCTCCAATTTTCATGGGACTCTTTTGCAGATTTGAAAGCCATTACATCCCGACGCAGCCATGGGAAAGCCGGAGGAATCGCTCGAATTCGCGCCGCCTTGGTCGATTCGGAGCGACAGGCCGGGAAAACACGACCGCTCCGCGCTCCTCACAAGAGGGAAGCCGGCCGAGACGGAACCGGTCTCGTTTCGTGAATCTTGGCGTAGTCGATATGGCGCATGCCGTGCTCGTCGAGGCTGTGGATGTCGACGAATTCGTGGCCGGGCCGCACGTCCTGAGCCGTGAAGGTGTGCCGCGCGTGGACGGTCTGCGCCGACGTTTCATCGAAACCTTTGATGCTGACCACGAAATTGGTTTCGCTGGCGAGAAGGTCGCTTTCGCTCATGCCGTGGAGCGGGCTGTCGGCGTCGATCGGGTGAAACAGCGTCCAGCTCAGCGCGAGAACCGGATTTTCGCTTCTCAGCAGCCGCATCGGCTGAAAGCCGACGAACCGTCGCCCCTCGGCGTTCGCCGTCGCGCGCAACATCCAGAGTTTGGCGGTGGCCTCGCTGATGAAGGCGTTGCGCGCGTTGGCGAGGCGGAAAATCAGGGTGGGCGTCCCGTCATGATCGGCGATAACTGGATTTTTCGCAAAGATGAGCCGCCCGCGCGGCCGCGAGAACCGCGCGAACACCAGTCCGGTCATCACCGCGAGCATCACCAGGCCGATGAAGTTTTCGCTCGTCGCGACGATATGCGCGTAGAGCGTCTGCGGATGCATGTCGCCGTAGCCCACGGTCGAGGTCGTCTCGACGCTGAAGAAGAAGAGATCGGAGAGGCTGCCCGGCCGCGCGTTGGCGACCGGCTCGTCGCCGGCGGCGTAGACGAAGGCGAAAACGAGATTGATCGCCACGAAGGCCGCGGCGAGCGCGCCGAAAAACACCGGCCAGGTCGCCGTCATCGCGTTGTGGTAGAAATCGGTCCACAGGCCGTGCTCGAGGCCGTCCGCGACGATTCTTCGCCCGCCCAGAGAGCGCAGTTGCGAACGCGCGGCCTTGCGGCGCGGCGCGGCGAAAATCGCGCGCAGCCGCGCCGCTAGACCGCCTCGTATTTTTCGATGCGCCATGGTTCGGCCTCGGCGTCGGCGATCCACGCTCTCCAGGCCGGCAGCGCCATGACCGCGTCCATGTATTCGCGCGTCGCGCGCGACACGGGGACGTCGTAAATGTGAAAGCGGTTGACGACCGGCGCGAACATCGCGTCGGCGGCGCTGAAGCGGCCGAACAGGAACGGCCCGGCCCCGCCGAAGTTCTTGCGCGCATGCGCCCAGGCGGCCTCGATGCGCGCGACGTCCGCCTCGACCGCTTCGGTGAGCGCAATCTTGCGCACCGGCCGAAGGAACTGGGTCGGGCAGTGCTGCCGCAGAGCCTGGAAACCGGCGTGCATTTCATTCGAGAGCGAGCGCGCATGGGCTCGCGCCGCCTTGCCGCGCGGCCAGATCGCCTTTTGCGGATAGATCTCGGCGATATATTCGGCGATCGCCAACGATTCCCAGACTGTGATCGCGCCGTCGCGCAAGGCCGGAACCTTGCCTGTCGGCGAATGCTTGAGGATCAGCGCCCGCGTCTCCGGAAGGTCGAGCGGGATCACCACCTCCTCGAACGGAATCTTGAAATGCGCGAGGAGAATCCACGGCCTCAACGACCAGGACGAATAGGCCTTGTTGGCGATGACGAGCTTCAACGGCATAAGCGCTCCCCTCGACGGACGCGTCGATCAATCGACGGGCGCCGGGGCGGTGTCAAGGGAGGGCGTCGCTCGGCAGTGGGTCAGTTTGAATTGATGCAACGGGTGAGAACCGGCCGGTCTCCATGAAACGAGGAAGGACGCTATTGCTGCGAGTCCGCTTGATTGCTAAACGATAATTTGAGGCGGCCTTCGATGCTTACGACAAATCCCCCAGCGGCCCCATTTTTGCCAGCGAGATGGTATTCGGTCGGCCAGCTAAGAGCGGTGTCAAAAGAAATTCTGGAAAGGACGCGCGCCGACGCAGACTTTGCGGCCCGAATGCGCGTTCAAGATCAGAAAGCGATCCCCTGGTCGAAGTCATGGCAAGAAGAAATCTATCCGTGCAGTCTCCTCGCGGACCGCATCAGCTTGACAGACGATGACACGTTTTATTGGACGCCAGATGGCGCTGCGGACGTTGAATTTAGGGCTTCAGGGAAAGCTCTCCGGGTTCAATGCACGATGGCCTTTGCCGAGCGACCCGACTTCGTTGGAAAGCAGGGCGGACATCTTCGCAAGTTGGAGGTGAAGCATGCGAACGTTGAGGGGTTCAGCTTTCCAGGAGGCTTTGTTTCGCGACCACGAGCGCGTTCCGAGGAAAATGAACTGGACGAGTGGCGTGCCGGCATTGTGAAGGCGCTAAGAAACAAGATCAAGCCGACATACAGCAGATGCTGGTTGCTCATCTTTGCGCCCAGATGCGGATTCGACACCATTGAATATGACTTCGATAACGTCGTCGCTCCGGCGGTTGAGGAGGTCGGGAGACCGATGTGGGAAGCGGTCTTCGACGGTCTATTTATTCTGGACACGGCCCCGGTGGCCTTCGTTGCGCTTGCGAAGCAGACGGGCAACATCGTCGCGGACGATGGCTGTCCGTCCCGCGCCGGGAGCCTCAAACGGCTGGCCAGTCCGCAGGCGTCGTCGTAATTAGCAACAACAACGGCGTAAGCACGTTCACGAAAGAGATTTCTTCGATTGGTCCAGCCGACAGGCAAATGACTACAGGGGAGGGGCGCATGGGGCGTCTTGCAACAAAGGGCGCGGTTGGCCTGGCGGCGCTAATGACGCTAGGCGGGTGCGCCGACACCGCAGACGTATTTCCGAAGAACGCCGCCGCTCAGCGGCTTGGACCTGTGAAGGCTACTTTTGAAAGAACCGGCCTTGGGCGAGGCCCCGTCACGATCACGATGGCGGATGGGGAAGTCTTGACTGGCGAATATCGCGTGGCCTTCGGCACCTCAGTCGGAATGGCTTTCTCTGGAGCGCAATCAGCCTCCGCCATCGTCATCGGCGACGGCCCTGTTCAGTTCGTGGCGACAGGACCCAAGACGCAGATTTTGTGCCGGGGCACGAGTACGACGATGGGTCACGGCAACGGGGAATGCCAAACCTACGACGGCGCTGCTTGGGCGATCAGTTGGTAAATGAGTCTGGTGGGCTTGGTCCTGCCACGCGTTATCCACACTCAACGAATGGCCCCACTTCCCGGCCGTTCGCCAGATTATACCCGGACATGACGTGCAATAGACAATGTGATACGCACCTTCGATGCTCACGACCCTGATCGCCCGTATCGAAGAGAAGAAGGCGCAACTCGACCGGCTGCGCCCGACGTCCGCGCCCGCCCTGGCGCAGCTTCAGAAGCACTACGACGTCGAACTGACTTACACGTCGAACGCGATCGAGGGAAACACCCTAACGCTTCGAGAAACGGCGGAGGTCATCGAGCACGGCATAACCGTCGGCGGGAAGTCGCTGCGCGACCATCTCGAAGCCGCCGATCATTACGAGGCGCTGCTGTGGGTGCGCGGCCTCGCCGCCACGACGACGTCCATCGGCGAGAGCGTCGTATGTGAATTGCATCGTCGCATCGTCGCCCGCAGCCAACCCGAGATTGCCGGCATCTATAGCCGGCTTCCACGACGCATCGCGGGTTCGCCGGTCGTCTTTCCGAACCCCGCCAAGATTCCACAACTCATGGAAGAATTCGGCGCTTGGCTGGCAGGCGCGGCGCAGGACCCGGCAACGGCCTTCGCCGCGCATTTTCGCCTGACTGCCATTCATCCCTTCGGCGACGGCAATGGGCGCACAGCGCGGCTCCTGACCAACCTCCTTTTGATCCGCGGCGGCTATCCGCCGATCGCCGTGCGTCCAGAGGATCGCAAGACCTACCTCGACGCTCTCGAACGCGGCTCGCTCGCCGAGGATTTGCTCCCGTTCCAGACCTTTATGCACGAGCGCCTCGACGCGACCTTGGCGGAGTATCTGAGCGCCGTGAGAGAGGCGCTTCCTTTGCCCGACCCGAGCCGCGAGCCGAAACCAAGATAGAGCCGCCCCCTCCCCGCACGCGCCGCGCCTTGACCGCGCCTTCGGCCCGCCGCATGAGGCCGCCATGAGCGCTCCCTCCGCAACCCCCGATTCGCCCCCGACTTTGGAAAGCGTGATCCTTGCGCTGTGCGCGCAGGCGCGCCCGGGGCGCACGATCTGCCCCACCGACGCCGCCCAGGCCTTCGCCGCCGCGCGCGGAGAAGGGGAATTGGGCTGGCGCGGGCACTTGCAGGGCGTGCGCGCGGCCGCGGTGCGCCTCGCCGAGGCCGGCCGGCTCGTCATCTACCGCAAGGGCAAGCCGGTCGATCCCCACGATTTTCGCGGCGTCTATCGGCTCGGCGCGCCGAACGTCGAGTGACGGGGCGCGCTCACGGTCCCGGAAACCACTCGTCGATCCGTCCGCTCGCGCGATAGGCGATCAGGCCGATCCATTCGTGGACGGCCAGATCGAACAGACGCAGGCCGAGCGCGGGATGGAGATTCATCCGCCAGTCACGGGCGTCGCCCAGCGAGCGATAGTCGACGGGGTAGGCGCGGGCCGAAAATCCCGCCTTGCGGAACAGCCCCATCGCGCGCGGCATATGATAGGCGGAGGTGACGGTGAGCCAGGTCTGGTCAGGCTGCGGATGCACGAGCGCCGCGGTGAAGCGGGCGTTCTCGTCGGTATTGCGCGACTTGTCCTCGATCGCGACCCGCGCGGGATCGACGCCGAGCGCGACGAGAAGCTTGCGCCCCTCCAACGCCTCGGTCGAATTCGAGCCCCAAAGGGACGCGCTGCCCCCGGTATAGACGAGGCGCGCCGCGGGATAGCGCCGCGCTAGGATCGCCGCCTCGGTCAGGCGCGCGGCGCCTTCGTCGAAAATCGCCTGGCCGCGCGCCGCGCTCGCTTCGTCGTCGATCGCGCCGCCGAGAATGATGATTCCGTAGGGCGCGGGCATGTCGGCGGGAGGCGAGGGAAACCGGTCCTCCAGCGGCGCGATCAGCAGCGTGCCGACCGGCGCGACGCTGACGAAAAGCAGCGCGCCCGAACAGGCGAAGGCGAGCGCGCGAAAAAATCCGACGCGCCGGGGGACGAGCCAGGCGCCGACGAGCGCGCCGGCCATCAGCAGCGTGATCGGCGCGGCGGCGAACCACAGGATCTTGGATGCGACAAAAAACATCGGTCCCTATCTCACGCTGGCCCGTCGAGAAATCGCGGAATGACGGGAAAATTGAGATTTTCTCAAGGCCGTTTGAATTTTCGCTTGTCAATCTATCCAGATTATCATCTTAGACCTTTAAACGTCGTCCCCGAACGCGGAGCGGGCGCAGGCCGTCCGTGGCCGCACCCGTTCTTGTCCGGCGCCGCGGCTTCGCTTAGCCTGTTGAGAAAAAGGGGTCCCGATGCCTTTCAGCCCTACCGTCGTCGAAGCGATTGGCCATACGCCGCTGATCAAGCTCAGGGCGGCCTCCGAGGCGACCGGCTGCACCATTCTGGGCAAGGCCGAGTTCATGAATCCCGGCGGCTCGGTCAAGGACCGCGCCGCGCTCGCGATCATCCGCGACGCGATCGCGCGCGGCGCGCTGCGCCCCGGCGGCGTCATCGTCGAGGGCACCGCCGGCAACACCGGCATCGGCATCGGCATGGTGGCCTCGGCGCTGGGATTTCGCAGCGTCATCGTCATCCCCGACACGCAGGCGCAGGAAAAGAAGGACATGCTCCGCCTCGTCGGCGCCGAACTCGTCGAAGTGCCGGCGGTCCCCTATTCCAACCCGAACAATTACGTCAAATATTCCGGACGACTCGCTGATATCCTTGCCCAATCCGAGCCCAATGGAGCCGTGTGGGCGAACCAGTTCGACAATGTCGCCAATCGTCGCGGCCATTACGAGACGACCGGGCCGGAGATCTACGCGGACACTGAGGGGCGCATCGACGGCTTCGTCAGCGCGGTCGGCTCCGGCGGCACGCTCGCCGGCGTCGGCATGGCGCTCAAGGAGCGCGACGCGCGTATCAAGATCGCGCTCGCCGATCCCTACGGGGCGGCTCTCTACTCCTATTACACTGAAGGCGTGCTCAAGAGCGAAGGCAGCTCGATCACCGAGGGCATCGGCCAGGGCCGAATAACCGCCAATCTCGAAGGCGCGCCGGTCGATCTCGCCTATCGGATTCCAGACGAGGAAGCGCTGCGCATCGTCTTCGATCTCGTCGAGCGCGAAGGCCTGTTGCTCGGCGGATCGTCGGGGATCAACATCGCCGGCGCGATCCGGCTCGCACGCGATCTCGGCCCGGGCCACACCATCGTCACGTTGCTCTGCGATTCGGGCGCGCGTTACGCCTCGAAATTGTTCAACGCCGCCTTTCTGCGCGCCAAGAACCTCCCCGTCCCCTCCTGGCTCGAACGTCGCGCCAGCGCTCCGCAGGCTTTTGTGTGAAATGACCGAACCGCTCTTTCGCGAAGACGCCTATTGGCGCGAGGTCGAGGCGCGCGTGCTGTCCGCCGCGCCCGGCCAAATCGTCCTCGACGCCACGGTGTTTTACCCCCGCGGCGGCGGCCAGTCGGGCGATCGCGGCCGCTTCCTGCTCGCCGACGGCACGTCGATCGAAATTCTCGACACGCTCTACGACGCCGACCGACGGACGATCCTGCATGTTCCCGCCGAGGGCGCCCGCCTGCCGGCCGCCGGCGACAGCCTGCTGGCCAAGCTCGACTGGGACTTGCGCTTTTCGCGCATGCGCGCGCATAGCGCGCTGCACCTGCTGACCGCCGTGCTGCCCTACCCCGTCACCGGCGGTTCGGTCGGCGACGGCGAGGGCCGGCTCGATTTCGATTCCGGCGAGGCCGCTCTCGAAAGGGGCGACATCGAACGGCGCCTCAACGAACTCATCGCCAGAGACGCCGAGATCAGGACGCGCTGGATCAGCGACGACGAGCTCGCCGCCAATCCCGGCCTCGTCAAGACCATGTCGGTCAAGCCGCCGACGGGGACCGGCCGCGTCCGGCTGGTCGAGATCGTCGGTCTCGATCTGCAGCCCTGCGGCGGCACCCATGTCGCGCGGACCGGCGAAATCGGCGGCGCGCGGGTCACGGGCATCGAAAAGAAAGGCAAGATCAACCGGCGCGTGCGCATCGCGCTCGTGGACAACGGCGCTTAGCGTCCCGCCGCGGCTCTGATAAAGAGCGAGGATCGAAAGCGCTGTCGGGACGCTCGCCATGGCTCATGAGAATTTCGTTTCCACGGACTGGCTCGCCGCGCATCTCGGCGAACCCGGACTTGGGATCATCGACGCGTCGTGGCATTTGCCGCCGACGGGACGCAACGGCGCAGCGGAATTTCGGGTGGAGCACATTCCCGGCGCGGTTTTCTTCGACATCGACGTCATCGCCGACACTTCGAGCGCCCTGCCGCACATGCTGCCCGACGCGCTGAAGTTCGCCCAGGAGATGAGCGCACTCGGCCTCGGCGACGGCATGCGCTTCGTCGTCTACGACACCCACGGCCTGTTCGCCGCCGCCCGCGTGTGGTGGATGCTCCGCGCCTTCGGCGTCGTCGACGTCAAGATTCTCGATGGCGGTCTGCCCAAATGGATTCGCGAGGGCCGCCCGCTCGACCACGGCGACGCCCATCCTCAATTCCGGCGCTTCACCCCTCGCCTCGACCACGGCTTTCTCGCCTCGATCGACGACGTGCGCAAGGCGCTGGCGAGCGGCGCCGCCCAGGTCGTCGACGCGCGGCCGGCCGATCGTTTCGAAGGCCGCGCGCCCGAACCGCGCCCCGGCTTGCGCAGCGGCCACATGCCCGGCAGCCTCAACCTGCCGTTCGTCGAAATCGTCGAGCACGGACATTTGACGACCGGAGAGGCGCTCGCGGCCGCCTTCGCCAAACACGGCGTCGATCTCGCCAAGCCGGTCATCACCACCTGTGGCTCGGGCGTCAGCGCCGCGATGCTGGCGCTGGCGGTCGAGGAGGCGGGCGGGCGCGTCGCCGGGCTCTACGACGGCTCCTGGGCCGAATGGGGCGGACGCGACGATTGCCCGGTGGCGACGGGGCCGGCCTGAGCGCAACAGGCCGGAGGGTAAGGGCCTCGGACGACGCGGCGCGCACGAAATCGCCACACTCGGACGCCGCGATCTGGAGAGCCGACCGCCATGCTCGGCGACAAACCGGCCCTGTTCGGCGAAGAGCGGCGCGAACGCGGGCGTCGGCGCCTTCGTCACGGCGCGCCTGGCCAATATTTTCGTCACGCCGTTGCGCGAGGCCGGCGAGGCCCTGCCAACCTCGTCGCCTGCTTCGAGCGCTTGATGACGCTCTATTATTCCGATTTTGCGCGATGGGCCGGCGCCGCGCGTTGCGGCTCTCGAACGCTCGCAGACTTTCGCCCCGCGGGCGAAATGACAGAGGCGCCCAGAAATCGCCGAAAGAAGATGGTGAATATAGAAGGCACGCCATCGCGCCGACGCCGGAATAAGCGGCATCGCCGAACGCTGGTACAAGTCTAAAAAATTTCTTAGTACCTCCCCAGGCGCTAACATGTTTGACTTGAGACAGGGGGCGAAGACGACTCGGGCGATCCGCTAGGCGAACGCGGAGGAGTGTCGATGAGGCTCACACAAGATTATATTGAAACCCTCCTATGTCCGGCAGGGCGCCGCGACATGATGGCGTTCGACGACAAGCAAGCGGGCCTCGGCGTGCGCGTGACGGCGAGCGGACGCAAGACGTTCCTCGCCCAATACACCCGCGCCGGCGCCAGGCGGCGCATTCCGCTGGGTTCTTGCGCCGCCATTTCGCTCGACGACGCGCGCGAAATCGTGCGGGCGATCATGATCGAAGTCGCGAAGGGGCGCGATCCGGCGGTCGAACGCAAACAGGCCGCGGCACGGCCCGAACGGGCGGCGCCGCAGGCGCCAATGGCGCTCGACGCCCGGCTCAACCAGGCCGAATCGATTTTCGCCGCATCCGATTGACCGGTCAAGCAAGCGGACAACGCCGGCGATCGCGCCTCGACTAGGCCAACAATTTCCTTTCGATTTGGTCCAAGGCCTTGCCGATTTCGCGCAGGATCAACTTGTCGGCCGCGGCCTGGTCGATTTCGGGAACGTCCCAATCGAAGATGGCGCGGTATTTCTCGACGAGCTTGTTGACGTCGGCGATGATCTGCTGGCGATGATTCCTCAATTCGATTTGTTCGAGTTTCGGCGCTTCGTCGTTCGCCCGGCGCATCGGCCCCTCCTCAGCAGCAGCCGCGAAACCGCCCCTTGCCGACGGCGTAGCGCGCCTCCTGACGCTCGCGGAAGAACTCCTTGTAGGTCATGATCGGCTGGTCCGGGTGGTTGACCCGGCGATGCGCGACATAGGCGTCGTAGTCCGGCACGCCGACCATCAGGCGGGCGGTCCTGACCACCATCTCGCACGCGAACCGGACTCCCGTCGCCTCGCTCACCGCCCGCTCCCCGCCATCGCCGCGCCGCCGACCTCCACCGCTGTGCTCTTCGCGTTGCCCAGAGCCTTGCGGATTTCCAGCGCCGCATAGACCACGGTCGCTGCGACGACGGCGACGAACAGGGCCGCCAGCGCCGCGTCGACGTAGTCGTTGAAGATCACCCGGGCCATCGTCTCCGCCGTCTTCGCCGGCGCCAGCACCTTGCCTTGCGACAACGCCGCCGAGAACCGCCAGGCATGGCTGACGAAGCCGACGGCGGGGTCGGGGCTGAAGACCTTCTCCAGCCCGGCGGTGACCGTGGTGACGACCAGCCACACGCTCGGCGCGATGGTGACCCAGGCGTAGCGCTCGCGTTTCATCTTGAAGAGGACGACCGTGCACAGCGTCAATGCGATCGCCGCGAGCATCTGGTTGGCGGCGCCGAACAGCGGCCATAGCGTGTAAATGCCGCCGTAGGGGTCGATGACGCCTTGGTAGAGGATATAGCCCCACAGCAGGCACGCCAGCGCCGAGCCGATGAGATTGTTGGCCCAGGACTGCGTTTCCTTGAACGCCGGGACGACCGCGCCAACGAAATCCTGGATCATGAAGCGCAGCACGCGCGTGCCGGCGTCGACCGTGGTTAGAATGAACAGCGCCTCGAACAGGATGATGAAATGATACCAGAGGCCCATCAGCGCGCGTCCGCCCAGGAAGCTCGCCAGGATGCTCGCCATGCCGACCGCCAGCGTCGGCGCGCCGCCGGTGCGCGACAGGATGCTGGTCTCGCCGACATCATGGGCGATCTGCGTCAGGACGTCGGGCGTGACGACGAAGCCCCAGGACGAGATCGCCTGCGCCGCCGAATCGACCGTGCCGCCGATGACCCCCGCCCCGCTGTTCATCGCGAAGTAAATGCCGGGATGCAGGACCGAGGCGCCGATCATCGCCATGATCGCGACGAACGATTCCATCAACATCGCGCCGTAGCCGATGAAGGGAATCTGGCTCTCGTTCTCGATCATCTTCGGCGTGGTGCCCGAGGAGATGAGCGAGTGCCAGCCCGACACCGCGCCGCAGGCGATGGTGATGAACAGGAACGGGAACAGCCCGCCCGCCCACACGGGCCCGCTGCCGTCGATGAAGCGGGTCACCGACGGCATCTGCAGATCGGGATGAACAATGACGATGCCGATCGCCAGCAGCACGATCGTGCCGATCTTGAGGAAGGTCGAGAGATAGTCCCTCGGCGCCAGCAACAGCCAGACCGGCAGCACCGAGGCGACGAAGCCGTAGCCGATGATAGTCAGCGCCAGCGTCGGGCCGGAGAGATCGAAATAGGGCGCCAGCGCCGGATTCTCGGCGACCGCGCGGCCGAACACCAGCGCCAGTAACAACAGGACCGCGCCGATGGCCGACATTTCGCCGATGCGACCGGGTCGAAAGAAACGCGTGTAGAGGCCCATGATCAGCGCGATCGGGACGGTGCAGAACACCGTGAAGGCGCCCCACGGGCTTCCCATCAGGGCCTTGACCACGACGAGGGCGAGCACGGCCAGGACGATGACGCAGATCAGCAGCACGCCGAGGCTGGCGACGCCGCCGGCGACCGGGCCCATCTCGGCGCGCACCATGTCGCCGAGCGAGCGGCCGTCGCGCCGGGTGGAGAGGAACAGCACCGTCATGTCCTGCACCGCGCCGGCGAACACGACGCCGGCGAGAATCCACAACGTGCCCGGCAGATAGCCCATTTGCGCGGCCAGGACCGGGCCGACCAGCGGCCCCGCGCCGGCGATCGCCGCGAAATGGTGGCCGAACAGCACGTAACGGTTGGTCGGCACGTAGTCGAGGCCGTCGTTGCGCCCATAAGCCGGCGTCTGCCGCGTCGCATCGAGCCCGAGCGCGCTGTTGGCGATGAAGAGGCCGTAGAAGCGATAGGCGACGGCGTAGATGCAGACCGATGCGATGACCAGCCAGGCGGCGTTCACCGGTTCTCCGCGCGCCAGCGCGACGATCGCGAGAGAAATCGCGCCGATCACCGCTATGGCGGCCCAGGTCACTTTCGCTTGCAGCGTCACGGCTTTCCCCCCTTAGAGTTTTTCCTGGCGGCGCGCGTCCGACAATCGCTTGGACGCCCCCATCGCGCCGACGACGCAGCATCCTACACCGAGCGACGCCCAATGCAACGAATTGGGCGTTGCGGCGCATTGCCGCTCGGACGCCTGCGGTTCGCTAAAACGGGCGTATGGCGCATTTGGATGACGTCGGGCGACGTCGTCTCGAATTCAGCGCGGCCTCTCAGCTCTGGCTTTGCCCGGCTGCCTGTTCGATCCGCACTGCGGCGCTGACGGCCTCGCCGCCGCCGCCGGATTGGGCGACGCGGAACGGCGCGGCGCCTTGCGCGTCGAAGCCGACGGCGACGCGGACATAGCGGTCGTCGGCGCACTGATTGTGGACGGGATCGAAGGCGACCCAGCCGAGCACCGGCGCTTCGGCCTCGGCCCAGGCGAACAGGCCCTGCGGCGGCGGCGCGTCGCGCGGCGCGAGATAGCCGCTGACGAACCGCGCGGGAACTCCGAGCCAGCGCGCGCAGGCGATGAACGCATGCGCGAAATCTTGGGCGCCGCCGCGCCGCAAGGCGAAAGCCTCGGCGGCGGCGCCCTTGGCCTCCATCGTCTCCGGATCGAAAGCCATCGCGCCGTGGATCGCGTTCATGAGACGATGCAGCCGCTCGATGGGATCGGCCGCCGTCGCGATCGCGTCCAGGGCGAATTCGCGCAGCACGCCGTTGGCATGGGCCAGCGGGCTCGCGCGCAGGAACATTTGCGTCGGCAAGGGCTCGACCGCGCCGCGCACGACGCCGACCGCGTCGCTCGTCGCGACTTCGCCGATCGCGGAGACGGTGAAGCGCTCGATCGCGCCCTGATAGGAAAACGCGTGCACGATGTTGCCGAGAGAATCCTCGCTCTGGCGCAGCGAGCCGTCGACATCGACGCCGACGCGCCAGCGCAGCACGTATTGCGAGTCGAAACTGCGCGGCGTCAGTCGAAGGTTCTGGATGACGGAGCGGGCCGCCGGCGCATAGGCGTAGGTCGTTTGGTGAGAGATCTTGATTCGCATGCGCGCGTCGCTCTGGGTTCGCGTTGGGCGATTAGACCGAATTGTCCGTCATGTATGGACGGCCCCCTCGTTGCAAGGCATTTTTCAGCGGCTTCGGCTTGAAGTCTGGAGCGGTCATGTATTCGGCCTTTTGACGCGGTTCATGACCGCTGGCCCCGATGGGTTTCGCGGATTGGGCTCCCTGCATTGCGGCGCGCTTTTGAGGCGCGATGACGGTTCGGAGTGTCCCAACCCAGGTCCTGACCTTTTTGCCGTCGCTACCGTTTGCTCCTTGCTTCGTCTCCGACCCTGCGTCGCCGCCTGGCCGGAAAGGGGTTGTCTGGCCTTGGCTCTACATTTTTCTCACGCCGCCTTGGCTTGCGCCGCGGGCCGCCGATAGGCCTCGCCCGAAGTCAAAACAGCCCAGGCGATCCGGGCGGTTTTGGCCGCCTGCGCCAGCACGGCGACCTTGACCGGGCGACGGGCGAGGATGGCGCGCTGCCACTCGGTGGCGCGGCCCGTGTTGGCGCGCGCGCCGCGCATGATCGTGCTGGCGCCCAACGCCAGCAGCGAGCGCAGCCGCCGCTCCCCTTGCCGGGTGATGCCGAGCTTTGTCGTCTTACCCCCGCTCGAACTCTCGCGCGGCGTCAGTCCCGCCCAGGCGGCGAAATCGCGCGCCGAATCGAAACGCTTTCCGTCGCCGATCGCCGCGACAATGGCGTGCGCCGTGATGGCGCCGACGCCGGGGATCGCGCATAGACGCCGCATGTCCGGGTTCTCCTTGGCCGCCGCCAGTATCCGCGCCTCGAGCTCGTCGATATCCCCGGCCAGACTATCGATCTGCCGGCCCAGCGCTTCCAGCGTCGCCCTCAGCGGCGCCGGCACGCGCGCATCGCCTACCCGAACCAACTCTCGCAACTCGGCAAAGCCCAACCGGCCTTGCGCCGCGATAATCCCCATCTCGGCGAGCAAACCGCGTAAGCAGTTGGAAAGCTGAGTCCGCTGCTTGATCAAAAGCTCGCGTCCGCGCTCGACCGCCCGCATCGCCTGTTGCTCGACGCTCTTGATTGCCACGTAACGCATGTCCGCGCGACCCATCGCCGCGCAAATCGCCGCCGCATCGCGGGCGTCGGTTTTATTGCGCCGAACAAAGGGCTTCACATAGGCCGCCGGAATTAAGCGAACCTCATGCCCGAGCGCGCGCAAGGCGCGGCCCCAATAATGCGCCGAGCCGCAAGCCTCCAACCCAACCGTGCAGCGCGGCTGCTTGCTGAAGAACGCTTCG
The DNA here is from genome assembly GCA_963842835.1 of uncultured Alphaproteobacteria bacterium. GTDB lineage: Bacteria > Pseudomonadota > Alphaproteobacteria > Rhizobiales > Beijerinckiaceae > Roseiarcus. Next base: position 135,521 of record CAWJIB010000010.1, read on the forward strand.
AGCTGCGCGCGACGAAGCTTTTTCTGAAAGACGATCTCGCCCTTGGCGCCTTCGCCGTGGACTTGAAAAACCGACTTGGCCAAATCGAGACCGATCGTGATAGCGTTCATCTGGGCGGCTCCTATCGCTGGTTGGCGAATCGCAACAACGACCAGCTTGGCACGTCGATGCCGTCAGGGGCCGTCCACCCAGCATTGCGAGGAGCGCAGCGACGAAGCAATCCAGTGGGCGGACGAACGCTTCGCGTTCGCCTTGAGATTACGTCTGAGGCGTAGTCTGGATTGCTTCGCTTTGCTCGCAATGACGGCCTTTCGATTGGTTGGATTCCTGATGGGCGCCTAGGTTTCGTCACACGAAAAGATACTGCTCGGAAATCGTTGCGGCGAGCTGCGCGTTGTCCTCGATGAAAGTCGTGACGAACTCGTGCAGGCCGTCCTGGAAGATCTCGCTCATGCTGGCGCGTTCGAGCGCGCCGAGCATGGCGCGCGCCTGACGCTGCGCGGCGCCGCTGCGGCCGTCCGCGCGCGCCAGAGAATCGAGCGCGAGGTCGATGCTTTCGTAGCAGAAGATCAGGGAGCGCGGCATCGCCGGTTTCAGGATCAAGAGATCGGCGATCAGCCACGGCTTGACCCGGTCGCGATAGACCCAATGATAGGCGGTGGCGGCCGACACAGCGCGCAGGATCGCCACCCACTGGAAATAGTCGAGCGAGCCGCCGACCTTTTCGTTCGACGGCAGCAGCAAATGGTATTTCACGTCGAGCAGGCGCGCCGTGTTGTCGGCGCGTTCGACGAAGATCCCCAGCCGATTGAACCAGTAGCCGTCGTTGCGCAGCATCGTTCGATAGCAGGCGCCGTCGAAATCGAGCGAGGCTTTCTTGACGTACTCGAGGAAGCGCGCGAGCGCCTCGCGGTCCAAATCCTTGCCCGCGCGCCGCGTCGCCTCGAAACGCTTGAGTTCGAGCCAGGCGTCGTTGATCGCGGTCCAGGTCTCGACGGTCAGGGCGGTGCGCACCGCGCGGCCGTTGGCGCGCGCGTTTTCCAGGCAATTGCAGATCGAAGACGGGTTGGCGCGATCGAAAGCGAGAAAGTCGATCGCGCTCGCCTCGTCGATTTCGTCGCGCGTAGCGTGGAACGCCTCGTCGACGCCGACCGCGTTGAGCGCGCCCGCCCATTCCACCGCCGGGTCGTCGACGCCGCTCCTGGGCAGATATTCCAAGCGCAGCGTCGCTTCGATCATGCGCGCGATGAAGTCGGCGCGCTCCATCGACCGCGCGAGCCAGAAGAGGTTGTCGGCCGTGCGAGCGAGCATGGGTCAGTCCTCCCCGGGCGCCGCGTCGTCGTCGACGACCCAGGTGTCCTTGGTGCCGCCGCCCTGGCTGGAGTTGACGACGAGCGAGCCCCTGGTCAGCGCGACGCGCGTGAGGCCGCCGGGCACGATCCTGACGCCGTTGGCGCCGGAGAGCACGAATGGCCTCAGATCGACATGGCGCGGCGAAATCCCGCTGTCGAAAGACGCGGGGCAGGTGGACAGGGCGAGCGTCGGCTGGGCGATGTAATTGGCCGGGTCGGCCTTCAGCTTGGCGGCGAAGAATTCGCGCTGCGCGGCGCTCGCGTGCGGGCCGACCAACATGCCGTAGCCGCCCGACCGTTCACTTCCTTGACCACGAGCTGATCGAGCCGCTCGAGCACGAAATTCAGCATTTGCGGCCGGCAGCAGCAGATGGTATTTCACGTCGAGCAGGCGCGCCGTGTTGTCGGCGCGTTCGACGAAGATGCCGAGGCGATTGAACCAGTAGGCGTCGTTGCGCAGCATCGTGCGATAGCAGGAGCCGTCGAAATCGAGCGAGGCTTTCTTGACGTAGTCGAGGAAGCGCGCGAGCGCCTCGCGGTCGAAATCCTTGCCCGCGCGCCGCGTCGCCTCGAAGCGCTTGAGTTCGAGCCAGGCGTCGTTGATCGCGGTCCAGGTCTCGACGGTCAGGGCGGTGCGCACCGCGCGGCCGTTGGCGCGCGCGTTTTCCAGGCAATTGCAGATCGAAGACGGGTTGGCGCGATCGAAAGTGAGAAAGTCGATCGCGCTCGCCTCGTCGATTTCGTCGCGCGTAGCGTGGAACGCCTCGTCGACGCCGACCGCGTTGAGCGCGCCCGCCCATTCCACCGCCGGGTCGTCGACGCCGCTCCGGGGCAGATATTCCAAGCGCAGCGTCGCTTCGATCATGCGCGCGATGAAGTCGGCGCGCTCCATCGACCGCGCGAGCCAGAAGAGGTTGTCGGCCGTGCGAGCGAGCATGGGTCAGTCCTCCCCGGGCGCCGCGTCGTCGTCGACGACCCAGGTGTCCTTGGTGCCGCCGCCCTGGCTGGAGTTGACGACGAGCGAGCCCCTGGTCAGCGCGACGCGCGTGAGGCCGCCGGGCACGATCCTGACGCCGTTGGCGCCGGAGAGCACGAATGGCCTCAGATCGACATGGCGCGGCGAAATCCCGCTGTCGAAAGACGCGGGGCAGGTGGACAGGGCGAGCGTCGGCTGGGCGATGTAATTGGCCGGGTCGGCCTTCAGCTTGGCGGCGAAGAATTCGCGCTGCGCGGCGCTCGCGTGCGGGCCGACCAACATGCCGTAGCCGCCCGACCCGTTCACTTCCTTGACCACGAGCTGATCGAGCCGCTCGAGCACGAAATTCAGCATTTGCGGCTCCCGGCAGCGATAGGTCGGCACGTTTTGCAACAAGGGCTCCTCGCAGAGATAGAAACGGATCAACTCGGGAACGTAGCTATAGATCGCCTTGTCGTCGGCGACGCCAGTTCCCACTGCATTCGCAATAGTCACATTGCCTGCGAGATAGGCGCCGAGCAGCCCCGGCACGCCAAGAAGCGATTCCGGATTGAACACGAGCGGGTCGAGGAACTCGTCGTCGACGCGGCGATAGATGACGTCGACGCGCTTGGGACCGAGCGTCGTGCGCATGTAGACGACGTCTTCGTCGACAAACAGATCCCGTCCCTCGACAAGTTCGACGCCGAGCTTGTCGGCGAGGAACGAGTGCTCGTAGTAGGCCGAATTGTATGGGCCCGGCGTCAGCAGCACGATGGAAGCGTCGCTCGCGCTCGGGCGCGGCGTCACCGAGCGCAGGCAGGCGAGCAATTCGTCGGGATAGTCGTCGACCGGGGCGACGCGGTGGCGCGCGAACAGGTCCGGCATCAGGCGCATCGTGACTTCGCGATTTTCCAGCATATAGGAAACGCCCGACGGCGTGCGCGCGTTGTCCTCAAGCACGTAGAACGCGTCCTCGCCGACGCGCACGATGTCGATGCCGGCGATGTGCACCCAGATGTCGTGCGGCGCACGATGCCCGATCATTTCCGGCCGATAATAGGGATTGCGCAGGATCAGTTCCTCGGGAACGATATTTTCCTTAAGAATCGCGCGCGGTCCGTAGACGTCCTTCAAGAACAGGTTGAGGGCGTTGACGCGTTGCGTGAGGCCCGCCGCCAAACGCGTCCATTCCGCGCGCGAAATGACGCGCGGCACGATGTCGAACGGAATCAGCCGCTCCGCCGCGTCCTTGTCGCCATAGACGCCGAAGGTGATGCCGATGCGGCGAAACATATATTCGGCCTGGGCGCGGCGCGAGGCCAGGACATCGGGCGGCGTTTCCTCGAGCCAGCGCGCGATCTGTCGATAGAGCGGGCGTATGCTTCCGGCATCCACCCCCATTTCGTCGAAAGAGCCGCCCGCTCCCATCTCGCAACCTCTTTCAAGCCCTCGCGATTCACGTCAGGCGAAGCAATCTTCGTGCCGTCATCGGCGCGGCGCCGCGAGCGCCAGAGCCTGCGCCCCGCCCATCGGCTCGCGCGCCGGCCAGGCGTCGAAATCGGCGGGCGCGTCGAGCGCCGCGGTCAGCCGGCGCCGGTATTCCTCGCGCGAAATCTCCACCGCGCCGAGCGCGGCCAGGTGCGGCGTGACGAATTGCGCGTCGAGCAGGCGAAAGCCGCCCAGGCGCAGGCGCGCGACGAGATGGACCAGCGCGACCTTCGAAGCGTCGCGCGCGAGGTGGAACATGCTCTCGCCGAAGAAGGCGCCGCCCAGGCTCACGCCGTAGAGCCCACCCACGAGCTCGCCGTCCCGGTAGGCCTCGATCGAATGGGCGTGGCCGCGCGCGAAGAGTTCGCAATAGAGACGCACGATTTCCGCGTTGATCCAGGTCTTGTCGCGCTCGGCGCAGGCCTCGATCACCGCCGCGAAATCGCGGTCGGCGCGAACCTCGAAACGGTCGGAGCGCACGATCTTGGCTAGGCTCTTCGACACGATCAGGCCGTCGAGCGGGAAGACGCCGCGCTGCTCGGGTTCGACCCAGAAGAGATTGGCCGCGTCCCGGCTCTCGGCCATCGGGAAGAGGCCGATGGAATAGGCCCGCAGGAGAATGTCGGGCGTGATCTCGAATTTTTGTTGGCGGCGCGACATGAGGCGATCGTGCGTCCGGCGCCCGGCGCCGTCAACCGGCAAACGCTCCGAGCGAGCGAACGCATCGACGCAGCCGGCTTTCCCTTCGCGGCTTAATTTGCCAAAATGGGGCCGCCGACGCCAAACGGGGGGACCATGACGAACGACGAGCCCGGCTTTTCGACGCTGTCGATCCATGCCGGCGCGAGGCCCGATCCGACGACCGGGGCGCGCATCACCCCGATCTACCAGACGACCGCCTTCGTCTTCGACGACGTCGACCACGCCGCTTCGCTGTTCGGCCTACAGGCGTTCGGCAACATCTACACCCGCATCACCAACCCGACGACCGCGGCGCTCGAAGAGCGCGTCGCGGCGCTGGAAGGCGCGCCGGCCGCGCTGGCGGTGGCCTCGGGCCACGCCGCGCAGGCGATCGCCTTCCACACGCTGATGCAGCCCGGCGACGAATTCGTCGCCTCGACAAAGCTCTACGGCGGGTCGATCAACCAGTTCAACCACGCCTTCAAGAACTTCGGCTGGCAGGTCAAATGGGCCAATCCCGACGATCTCGACGCCGTGCGCGCCGCCGTGAACGAAAAGACCAAAGCGATCTTCATCGAGTTGATCGCCAATCCCGGCGGCGTCGTCACCGACATCGAAGGCGTCGCCGCCATCGCCAAGGACGCCAAGATCCCGCTGATCGTCGACAACACGCTGGCGACGCCCTACCTCATCCGCCCGTTCGATCACGGCGCCGACATCGTCGTTCACTCCGCGACGAAATATCTTTGCGGCCATGGCAATTCGATGGGCGGCGTGATCGTCGACGGCGGCTCGTTCGAATGGATGGGCGACGCGCGCTACCCCATGTTGTCGGCGCCGCGGCCCGAATACAACGGCATGACGCTCGCCGAGACCTTCGGCAATTTCGCTTTCGCGATCGCCTGCCGTGTTCTCGGCCTGCGCGATCTCGGTCCGGCGATCTCGCCGTTCAATTCCTTTCTGATCCTCACCGGAATCGAAACGCTGTCGCTGCGCATGCAGCGACATTGCGACAACGCGCTCGTGGTGGCCAGGCATTTGGCCGGGCATGACAAGGTCGGGTGGGTTTCCTACGCCGGACTGCCCGGCAATCGCTACAACGAGCTGGCGCGGCGCTATTGCCCGAAAGGGGCCGGCGGCGTTTTCACCTTCGGCGTCAAGGGCGGCTACGAGGCGGGCGTCGCCCTGGTCAGCAAGCTGCAATTGTTCTCCCATGTCGCCAATATCGGCGACACCCGCTCGCTCGTCATTCACCCCGCTTCGACCACGCACCGCCAGCTCGCCGACGCGCAAAGAATCGCCGCCGGCGCCGGGCCGGACGTGGTGCGGCTGTCGATCGGGCTGGAGGACGTCGCGGACTTGATCGCAGACCTGGATCAGGCGCTGGCGTGAAAGCAGGCGAAGCGGCGTTGGCCGCGCCTTCGCCTATCCCCCGCCGAGAACGCCGCGCGCCGCGAGGCTCGACTCCTGGGCGTAGCGGCGCGCGACGAAGGCCTCGCTGAGCGTGCCGACGACGACGCCCGTCGCGCGCTCCGTGACGGCGAGCGTGTCCGTTTGCGCGGCGTCGAAAATCGCCAGCGCCGAGCGCGCGTCGATGTCGGGATGCAGCGTCGTCTGCGGCAGGCGCGCGACGGCCGAGATCGGACCGCCGTCCTCGCCGTCCGCGAGGGGAACGGCGTGCGCCTCGGGCACGAGAACCAGCCCCCGATAGCGTCCCGCTTCGTCGACGGCGACGACGCCATGCGCGCTGCCGAGCGGATAGGCGTCGCGAAAGGCGCGCACCGTCGCCTGCGCCGGCGTCGTCGGCGGGGCGCGGACCATCAAGCGCGCGACGGTCAGATCGCGCAGCCAGCCGACATCCTGGGCGCCGCGGATCGACTCGCCGCGCAGATGCAGGCGCCACGTGGCGAAGGAATAGCCGAAGGTGGCGCGCACGGCGAGGCTGGTCGCGATGCAGGCCGCCAGCACGCCGCCCGCCACCCCGAGATCGCCGGTGCTCTCCAGCACGAGGAACGTCATCGTCAGCGGTCCGCCGACGACCGCGACGCCGAGCGTTCCCATGCCGGCCAGGACGCAGGCGGTCGAATCGAGCCCGAGCGCGGGCAGCGCGGCGTTGACGCCGAGCCCATAGAGCTTGCCGAGCAGCGCGCCGACGAACAGCGAGGCGAAGAACAGACCGCCGCGAAAGCCCGAGGCGAGCGAGACGAGGCTCGCGGTCAGTTTGAGGCCGATGAGCGCGAGGAGGGTCGCGACCGAAAGCGCCGCGGGAAAGTCGAGCCCGAGGGCGCCGTGTCCGGCGCCGAGCACTTGCGGCGTAAGAAGCGCCATCGCGGCGACTAGAAGGCCGCCGAGGACCGGGCGCGCCCAAAGCGGCGCGCGCGTGGCCGCGAAGGCGCGCTCGAGCACGGCCGCGGCGCGCATCGCGCCGACGCCGAGCGCCGCCGCTATAAGGCCCAACCCGATCAGCGCGAGGTGATGACCGATGGCCAGAGGCGCGACGGGCGGCGCGACGACGACATAGGGGGCGCCGCCCAGCGCCTTGACGATCAAGGTCGCGGCGAGCGCGGCGGCGAAAATCGGGCCGGCGTTGGCGAGCGAATAAGCGCCGACGATCAGTTCCGACGCATAGAAGGCGCCGGTGAGCGGCGCGCCAAACGCCGCCGCGATCGCCCCGCCGGCGCCGCAACCCACCAAGATGCGCAAGTCCTGGCGGCGCAGCTGCAACGCCAAGCCGATGCGCGAGGCGATGGCGGCGCCGATCTGCGCATAGCCCGCTTCGAGCCCGACCGACGCGCCGCAGCCGTTGGAGATCACGGTCTGCGTGGCTACGAGCGCGCTTTCGCCGATCGCCATGCGGCCGCCGCGCAAGGCGTTGGCTTCGATCGGATCGACCGCCGGCGGCCGCTTCTCGGCGCGTCGCCAGCGCTCGATCAGCCCGAGAGCGAGCCCGCCGAGGGGAAGCGCGAGGAACGCCGCGAGAGGGGAAATCCGCGCCGCCGCGCTCAATCGCACATCGAACGGGATGCCGTAGATCGCGACATGCGCGCTTTCCGCGATGAAGGTCATCGCGGTCACGCAGAGGCCGGCCAGGGCGCCGACGACGGCCGCGACGACGACCTGCGAGAGTTCATTGGAGCGGACGATGGCGCGCAGGCGCGACCCGGCGACGAGCAGCCGGCGCCAAGCGGCGATCTTCATGAGGCCTGGCGCGCGCGGCCGCGACGCGCGTCGGGCGCGGCAGCCGTCATCGCGCCGTCTCCCCCCGCCCGCTCGATTTCCGTCACCCGCCAGTGCGCGACCGCCATGCCGAACAGCAGCAGCGCGACCGCCTGATGGGCGAGTGCGAATTCGATCGGCGCGACCAGGATCAGCGTGGCGACGCCCAGCGCCGCCTGCAGGATCGCCAGCGCGGCGAGCGCGCCGGCGCGGCGGGCGAGCGACGTGCCAGGCGCGCGCCGGCGCGCGGCGAACGCGTGCGCAAGCGCCGCCGCGACGACCGCGTAGGCGACGAGGCGGTGATCGAATTGCGCGGTCGTCACGTCATCCACGATCGAGCGCGGCCAGGGCGCGAGGCCGAAGAGGCCGGCGGGAATCAGCTTGCCGTCCATCAGCGGCCAAGTGTTGTAGATCAGGCCGGCGCGAAGGCCCGCGACCAGCGCGCCAAGGCCGAGCTGGCAGAAGATCAGCGCGACAAGGACGCCCGCCCCTGCGACAAACCCCGCGCCGGCGCTCTCGCGCGGGCGCTTGGCTAGGCCGACGGCGGCGTAGATCAGCGCGCCGAAGGTCGCGGCGGCGATGAGAAGGTGCAGCGCGAGTCGATCCTGCGCGACTTCGGTGCGCTCGGCGAGGCCCGAACTGACCATCCACCAGCCGATGATCGGCTCCAGCGCCAGCAGGCCGGTCGCGACCGCGATCTGGCGCCCGAGCGGGCCCTTAAAGCGGCCACGGCGCCAGAACCACAGGGCGGGCAGAACGAAGGCCGCGCCGGTCAGGCGGGCGAGCAGGCGATGGCTCCATTCCCAAAAATAGATGGTCTTGAAACCCTCGAGATTCATATCCGCGTTGAGCGCGGAATATTGCGGGATTTGCTTATAGCGCTGGAATTCCTCGGCCCAGTCGGCTTGGCTGAGGGGCGGAATCACGCCGGTCACGGGCCGCCATTGCGTGATCGACAGGCCGGATTCAGTGAGCCGCGTCGCCCCGCCGACGATCACCATCACGAAGACCAACGCCGCGACCGCGATGAGCCACGCGCGCACGGCGCGGGTCTCCCCTCGGGTCATCGCCTGACGGCCTTGTTGGGGCATTCCCGCTTCCCGGCTTGCATCGTTGCACGCGCCAAGACATAAGCGGTCGCGCTTCGCGCCGCAAATCGCTTGCGGCGAGAGTTCTCGTGAGGGTCCGCCATGTCCGCGCGCATCCGCAAACTCATCGGCGGCGTCGCCATGATCGCCTTCGTCGGCTTTTACGCGATGATCGCGATGGCGCTCGCCCAGTCGCGTCCGCTGCAAGAGGCGCCGGCCCTCGTGCAGACGCTCGGCTATATCGTGCTGGGCCTGGCCTGGACCTTGCCGCTCATGCCGCTCATCAAGTGGATGGAGCGGCCCGACAGGCGCGCGTGACTTCGCGCCGGAGTTCCCTTTGATGCGCGCGCCGTCATGAATCGCGAGCCGCCCGTCTTCGACGCCGCCTTTCGCGACAAGTTGGCGTCGTTGTTCGCGTGGCGGCGCGACGTCAGGCGTTTTCGCCCCGATCCGGTTTCCCCGGCCTTGATCGACGAATTGCTCGATCTCGCGCAACTCGCGCCCTCAGTGGGCAACAGCCAGCCCTGGCGCATCGTCAGCGTCGAAAGCCCGCAAAGGCGCGCCGCCGTCCGCGCCAATTTCGAACGCTGCAACGCCGAGGCGCTGGCGGCGCAATGCGGCGAACAGGCCGAGCTCTACGCCCGGCTGAAACTGGCCGGCCTCGACGCGGCGCCGGTGCAACTGGCGGTCTTCTGCGATCGCTCGACGACGCAAGGCCATGGGCTCGGCGTGCGCACGATGCCGGAAATGTTGGACTACTCCGTCGTCGGCATGATCGCGTCGCTGTGGCTCGCCGCGCGCGCGGCCGGCCTCGGCCTCGGCTGGATATCGATCCTCGATCCCGCCGCCGCGGCGCGGGATCTGGGGACGCCCGCGGAACACAAGCTGATCGCCTATCTCTGCCTGGGCTGGCCGATGGAAGAACACGACGACCCCGAGCTCGTGCGCCACGGCTGGCAGGAGCGCACCGGCAAGGGGCGAGAGACGACGATCGTCTAGAAGGAATGGGCCCCTCGCCTTCGCTCGCTTGCGGCGAGAACGAGGAAAACCGTCAATTCGTTGCGCTGAGAATTTTCAACTCGATCTGGCCGACTTTTCGCCAGTAGGCCAGCGTGTGCGCCGTCGCAATTCGGACGGCCAACACTGTGGACCGAGCTGGCCTTTATAAAGAAAAATATACAATCTAAAATCTATTTTACTTTGGCGATTACTTCTTTTCGCCAGTGCCGAGGCTAATTATGTCCTTGACGGAGGCGGCGATGCTTTGTGGGCGCGCTTCGCGGACGCCGCTTTCCCAGGGAGATGGTCATGCGTGCATCGATCAAGACTACGGTCGCCGGCATTCTCACCGCAACCGCGCTGGCTGTCGCGACAATTGGCGGCGCCGCGCCGGCGTCCGCAGCCAATTTTCACGGCGGCGGCGGGCACGGCTTCGGCGGAGGGTTTGGCCACGGCTTCGGCGGGCGCGGCTTCGGAGGCTTTGGCCACGGTTTCAGCGGGCGCGGCTTCGCCGGAGGCTTCGGTCGCCACTTCGGCGGGCGCGGCTTCGCCGGAGGTTATGGCCGATACGGCGGGTACGGCGGGTACGGCGGGTACGGCGGGTACGGCGGGTACGGCGGGTACGGCGGTTACGGCGGGTACTACGGCTACTATTGCGATCCGTACTGGCTGCTCATAGATCCGTTGTTGTGCATGTGATCGTTGGTCGTTCGCCGCGCCTTTGGGACGCGCGCAAGAGAGCGCCCTGCCCGGCCGGGGGTCGCCTGTCGCGACTCGGTGTCGTCTGCCCCCTGCGATGAGGGCTCTCGCTGGCGAAGCCCGGTGAACGGCGCGCGGCCGGCGACCCTCCCCTGCCGAGTTAGCTCGAGTCGGCCAAGACCGGAGGCTTGCGATGCCCTACAAGGTTCTGCGATGCGCCGTCTTGATGATCGCCCTTTCGGCGCCGCTTGGCGGTTGTCTCGAGATTGCGGGAGCCAAAATGAACCGCGGGCCCACCGCGCCGCAGGACAGCGCCTGCCGGCATGGCGCGCAATCGGCGGGCGAGACTGTCGGCTATGGCTGCGCGCCGACGGCGCCCGCCGCCGGCTGAGCCTGGCCTGGCAAGGGAGCAAAGCTCATGCGCGCAGGAAGCTTCGCCACCGTTCTCGCCTTCGCCGCCGCCCTCTGCTCAGTCGATTTCGCCGCGGCCGACGACGCCGCGCGGCGCGATCGAGATTCCGCGGACCCCGGCGCCTCGGCTTGCGATTCTTTCGCCTGGCCAATCGAAAGAGAGCGCGCGTGGTTCGGCGACGCAAAATTGGCGCGTCGCGCTTCGGGCGCGCGGCTTTCCAGAATTGATCGCGCCGTCGAACTGTCCCTTTTGCCGACGAAGAACGTTCGATTTTTCTTGGCGCCCGAACGCGGTCCCCGAGCCGACAGCTACAGCGGCGAGGTGACGTTCTTCGGCGTGCCGAGGCCCGCGACTTATCAGGTGACGCTATCGGACGAGGCCTGGATCGAAGTGTTCGAAAATGGCGTGCGTCTGAAATCCATGTCTTCCACGGACGCGAAGGGTTGCGGGGGCGTGCGCAAAAGCGTGCGCTTCCAGCTCGCGCCTGGCGACCTCGTGCTGATCCAGTTGAGCGACGCGGCGAAGAACTCGATCAAGGTCGCCTTCGCCGAGGCGCCATAAGGCGCCCCGGCGGACTCCGCCGCCATTCAAGCCGCCGCGCCGCGCGGGTGCCGCGCCTGGGCGTGTTGACTCGAACGCCGCGATCTGGCGCCCTTAGTCGATGTCGTCCGGTCCTGTGTCGTCGCTCCGATCCTGCTGGCGTCGAGCCTGGCCCGCCCGTCTCTTCATCGGCGCCGCAGTGTTCTTCTGGGGTCTGGCGGCCGCGGGCGAGGCCCCTGCCCTGCGGACGTATCGCGTCAGCGAAATCGCGACGTTTTGGGGAACTGCTTTCCTGATCGTGGTCGGCCTGCCGCTGCTCGCCGCCTGGGCGCTGTGGTCGGCGCTCGGCGTCCGCCACTGGGCCGCGCGCTTGAGTCTCTACGCGGGATTCCTCGTGGCCGACTTCGGTTTGTGCGCATGGCTCTTCTTCGGCGGCGTCCAGCCGCAGATGTGATCGGCGCGGAATTGAGCGCCCGGCCCGCTCAATCCTTCTTCAACGCGAAAGACACCGCCGGGCGGCCTTGCTCGCGCACCGTGGCGCGGGCGCTCGTCGGCCCCTCGCGCGTCAACACGGCTTCGCCGCGCGACCATTTGATCGTCGCCGTCGCGCCGTTCGGTGAGACCGCGCCTTTGGCGTCCTCGATGTAATCGTCGCGCCAGTAGATTCCGATGAATTCGTCGCCGGCGAAAATAATCTGCGCGCCCGATTTGTCGCTCCAGCCGCCGGCCCATGTTCCATCCCAGGACTGCCGTACCTGGGCGAAGGCGGGAGAGCCGATCGGGCCGGACGAGCCGGCGGCGCCGAGGAGGAGCAGCGAAATTACGACGAGGCGCTTCATGAGGAATCCTTCGTTGGGCGTGCAGCGGTCGCAAGCGATTTACGGTCTGGACGACGGCGCCGGCTGGGCGAGAGGCTCTCGCCCAATCCCGCTCTGGCGCCCTGGACTCCTAGCCGACATTCACCCGCCGACCGCGATTCCACAGCATGAAGGGCGCGCCGGAGAGCAGCGCTTCCAGCGCGCCCACATCCTGCCAGAGGCCATTGACGGAAACGCGCGGCAGCGCGGTCAGATGGCGCGCATGCTCGGGAAAAAGCATGCCCGGACGTGTCGTCACCGCCGTGGTGAAGCCGACCTGACGCGCCAGCTCGAATTCGCGTGGACCCGCGCTGGTCGCGTCGCCGACGGGATAGGCGAAGGCGTTGACGTCGAGCCCGAGCTTCGCCTCGAGCGCCGCCCTCGAGCCCGCCATCTCCTCGCGCGCCGCCTCCTCCGGCCATTTGGCGAGCATGCGGTGGGTCATGGAGTGGGCGCCCGCGGTGACGAGCGGATGGCGGGAGAAGGCGGCGACCTCGTCCCAGTCCATGAACAGCGCGTCCGCGATCGCAGCGCTGCCGACGCCGGCTTTGCGCGCCAAGGCGCCGACGACGTCGAGAAGCTCAGGCTCGGAGCGCGCCCTCAACGCCCAGTAGATTTTAGCGAAAGCGGCGGTCTTTTCGGCGGGAGAGTGCGCGGGAAGTCGTAGGGCGAGGCCGGCCTGATCGATCGAGGCTTCATCGAGCCGGCGCAGCAATTCTTCCAGCTCCAGCCACCACAGGCGCGCGGAGCGCTCGATGAAGCCGGGCACGAAGAAAACGGTGAACGGCGCGCCGTGCCGCTCGAGTACGGGCAGCGCGAAATCCCGCGTGTCGCGATAGCCGTCGTCGAAAGTCAGCGCGGCGAAACGCGCGCCGCCCTCGACGAGCCTTCGCCGCGCTTCCTCGAGCGCGACCAATTCGAATCCGAGACGACGGACGAGGCCGACCGCTTCGTCGAGAAATTCCGGCGTGATTTCGAGCAGACGGTTCGGCGCGAAGCCGGGCGTCGCCGGTTCCCACGGGCGCACGTGGTGAAACGTCAGAATGACGCCCTGCCCGCGCGTCGCCGGCGCCAACGCCTTGTGCAGGCCGCTGGCGCGGAAGGCGGCGAAGCCGGCGTCGATGATCAATTTCTTTAGCGCCATGGCTCGCACCCGCGCGCAATCTAGCCGCAGGACCTTGCCAAGCATTTACCGACGAGGTTTTTCGCGATCACTCCCGAGGCTGGCCTTTAAACAAATCGTTGACGCATTGGCCGTTATGCTCGGCGCCCTCCGCTCCTGGGTTCCGCCGTGCCTCCCGCGACCGCGCTCGCCCGCCCATCGCCGCCAACACGCGCCGCGCCGGCCTCGCGCGCCGCCGCGGCCGGTCCGGCGCGCGCTTTCGCCTTCGTCGAGGCGATCGACCGCATCGAGGCGGCGCGCGAGGCCTGGGCCGAAATCGCCGCCCTCGCGTCGGCGAGCCCGTATCAGGATTTCGAATTCGCCCGTATCTGGTTGGAGACCGTCGGCGCCGCCCGGCGCGTCGCGCCGATGATCGTCGTCGCGCGCGACGAAGCGGGCGGCGTCGCCGCGCTGCTGCCGCTCGGGCGGTTTTCGTATGGGCCGCTGCGGCTGGCCGCCTTCCTCGGCGGCAAGGATTCCAACTTCAACATAGGCCTGTTCAGGCCGGGCGTCGCCTGGCCGCCTGAGGAAATCGCGGCGCTGCTCGCTGCCGCCGCGCGGCTCTGCACGCCGCGCGTCGACGCATTCGCGTTCGTCAACCAGCCCCGGGAGTGGCAGGGAACGCCCAATCCGATGGCCGCCGCGCCGAACCAGCCGAGCCCGAGCTTCGCCTACAAGAGCGCCTTGCCAAGGGATTTCGCGATCTGGCGCGACGCGCACGCCTCCAGGGACGCGCAAAAGAAACTGCGCAAGAAGGCCAGGCGCCTCGAGGCGATGGGCCCCCTCGCCCATCGCCGCGCCGCCGATCCCGACGATGTCGAACGCATCCTTGCCGCGTTCGACGCGCAAAGACGCGCTCGGACGCGCGCGCTGCGAATCGCCGACGCCTACGAGAGCGCCGAAGCGCGCGCGTTCCTGCGGCGCCTTGCGCTCAGCGGCCTTGCCGAGGGCGCGCCGCGCCTGGAGCTCCATGGGCTTTTCGTCGCCGATCGCATCGTCGCGACCTTCGGCGCCTTGAGCGCCGGCGACCGGCTCAGCGGCCTGTTTCTCTCCTACGATGGCGATCCCGAAATCGCACGCAGCAGCCCGGGCGAACTCATCGTCCACGCCATGGTGCGCGAGGCGATCGCGCGCGGCCTCAAAACCTTCGATCTCGGCATAGGCGAGGCGCGCTACAAGGACGATGCGTGCGAGGCCGAGGAAGAGCTGTTCGACAGCGCCTTCGCCGTCACCCCGTTGGGCCGCGTCGCGGCGCTCGCGTTCAAGGCCAAACAGCGCGCCAAGCGCCGGATCAAACGCTCGCCGCGGCTTCTCGCCTTTTTCAGGCGGCTGAACGGGGGGCGCTGCGGGGATGAATGCTGACGCTGGGTTCCCGCCTGTTAGGCGGCCGGCTTCGAGCGATACGTGGACGGCGCGCTCGATTGGCTTTCTGCGCTTAGCGGCGATCCCGCAGAGATTTCGCTCTGATTTCCCGGTCAGGCGGCCGTCGAAGGCATCGCGCCGGGAGGGCGGAGGCTCGCGGCGCGGACGACCCTGTTCCGGCCGGCGTCCTTCGCGCGATAAAGGGCCCGGTCGGCGGATTGCAGGAGAGCTTCCGGCCCACCCTCGAACGTATTTCGGCCAACCGAGGCGGCTCCGACGCTGACAGTCATGATGCGGCGACGGCTGGCGTCATGCTCGATCGCCAGGTGAAGGACGGCCTGTCGAATTCGTTCGCCGATGATCGCCGCGCCATGTTCGTCAGTGTCGGGCAAGAGCACGGCGAACTCTTCCCCTCCGTACCGGGCGGCCAAATCGCCCGGACGGAAAAGCGCATTCGTGAGCGTCTTGCTGATCCGCCTCAGGCATTCGTCTCCCGCGGGATGGCCGTAGCGATCGTTGAACGTCTTGAAGCAATCGACGTCGATCATGATCAGCCCGAGACTCTTATTGTCCCGCAGCGATCGCCTGTATTCTCTGGAAAGGGCGTCGTCGAAGGTTCGCCGGTTGGCCAAGCCCGTCAGCCCGTCTTCCCGCGCCAGCGCCTCCAAGCGCTGATAGGCTTCCGCGAGTCGATCCTCGACCGCCTTTCGAGCCGAAATGTCCCTTACGGAGGCGATAATGCCGGTAAGCGCGCCGGTCCCGGGATCCTTGAGCGCCCGATATTGCGTCTCCACCCAAATCCAGCGCCCATCGCGGTGGCGTCTGCGGGCGATGACGGAGTGGCGGTCCACGCAGCCGTCGAGCAGGGATCGAAAGACCTGCGCCAAGCGCTGCGCGTCCTCGGGATGCGCCATGGCGCCGGACGTGCCGCCGATCATTTCCTCCGGCTCGTAACCGAAGATCTCGCGGCAAGCCGGCGAGACATATCGGCGCTTGAGGTCGAGGTCGAGCTCGAGCACCATGTCGGTGCTGTGCTCGGCCAGAAGACGGTAGCGGGCCTCGCTCTCCTTGAGGCGCTGCTCCGCCGCGACGCGTTGCTGGACGTCGCGGCCGACGGAATAAATCGCGGTCACCTTTCCTTCGGCGTCTCTGAGCGCTCGATTGGTCCACGACATCCATCGGGTTTGGCCGTCCGGCAAAATCACTTGGTTTTCGTCTTCGATGCTCCGATCGGCGCTGCACACCTTTCGCAGATGCTCGGCGACGCAGGCATGAGCCTCCTCGGGGACAAAGTCGAAAAAACTCTTCCCCACTATTTCGTCCCGCTGCCTCCCGTACTGCCGTGCATAAGCGTCATTGACGTATCGCAACTGGCCTTCGGGAGTAGCGAGCGACACCAGCTCCGACTGGTCCTCGACCAGTCCCCTGTAGCGCGCTTCGCTCTCCGCCAACCGCCGCTCGGCGGCCTTCAGCGCGGTCACATCCGTGATGACGGCCAGCGAGGCGCGACCACGACCGGTCGGATCGTCGTCGAGAACGCTCGACAACAGCACATCGATCACGCGCCCGTCCTTGGCCACCATCTGGTATTCGACGTTCTCGCAGCGACCGCTCCGGAAGAATTCTGGCAATACGTTTTTGATCGCATGTTCGCGCAATTCCGGCGTCAGAAAATCCGACGATAGTCTTCCGATGACTTCCTCGCGCTTGTAGCCAAGCTTGGCCAGCCAAGCATCGCTAGCGCCAATCAACCGGCCCGCCTCATCGATCGACTGAAGCATCGCGGGCGTGACGGTGAACCAACGCTCCAGCTTCGCCCGCAGCCTCGCGTTGCGCTCGGTTTCGACGTTGGGCAGTAACGCGAGGCGGACCATCATGTAAGACGATCTCACTAATGAGACTTGTCGTAACGGACGACGATGCTCGATATTGATTGTTAAGAGATTAATCCGGCTTGCCGCTTTCGCAGGCGTTCGACCGCGCCGCCTCCGGAAGTTGCAGGCGGCAGCCGATTAGCCTCGATAATGACTGGGCTGCCGCAGCGTTCTCGCGCGGAGACCAAGAGTTCCGCATGGTTAAGGAGAGGCAAACCTACGCCCACCGGCGACGCGCGGACATCGGTTGCGAACGCCGCCTCCCCCGGCGACGCCCTCCTCTCCGTTGGACGCCAACCACACGGTTTTCGCCAGCTCGGTCCACTTGGCCGCCCTCGGGCGGGCTCCAGGCTGCGCTCACGGGACGGGAAAGTCCGCCCCCTCGCTGACCTCGGCCCAGGATTCGAAATCCCGCTTCAGGGATTCGACTTTGGCCCGACCCGCGGCGAGCGCGGCCTTGCCGAGCATCAGGCGCAGCGGCGCGTCCGCCGACTCGACCGCCTGGACGATGGCCGCGGCGGCGCGCGCCGGGTCGCCCGGCTGCTTGCCGCTGTAGCCGCGTATCTGGCGCTGCCGCGCGCCCGCGGTGGGATCGTAATCGGCGATCGGATGTCGCGTCTCATTGGCCGAGCGGCCGGCCCAATCCGTGCGAAAGCCGCTCGGCTCGACGATGAGCACCTTGATGCCGAGCGGCGCCACCTCCTGCGCAAGAGCCTCGGAAAGCCCTTCGAGGCCGAATTTGGTGGCGTTGTAATAGCCGACGCCCGGCGCGCCGCGAACGCCGCCCATCGAGGAAATATTGACGATATGGCCCGAGCGGTGCGCGCGCATGCCGGGCAAGGCCGCGCGCGTCATATTAGCCAGGCCCCAGAAATTGATCTCGAACATGCGGCGGACTTCGTCGTCGTCGCTTTCCTCTACGGCGCCGAAATAGCCTATTCCGGCATTGTTCACGAGGACGTCGATCCGCCCGAACTGCGCTTGCGCGGCCGCGACGGCGGCGGCGATCTCCTCGGGCTTGGTCACGTCGAGTTGCAGGATCAGTGCGCGCGCCTCATGGCCGACGGCGAGATCCGCGATCTCGGCGGGCTTTCGCGCGGTGACGACGACCCGATAGCCGCGATCGAGCGTAATGCGCGCGAGTTCGCGCCCAAAGCCGGTCGAGCAACCCGTAATGAACCAAACCGGCTTGTCCTGCTCCGTCATCGTCCCCACTCCTGTCATCGAACCAATCGACGTTTCGCCTCGCGGGGAGACTACTGCGCCCTCCGACCGATTGGAATCATCATTGCTTCTCGCAGTGACGGCGCCGCAGACATTTCATCGGAAAATGTTCTAAGCCGCGCGTTCGATCGCCGAGCGGTCGCCCGAAACGAGGCCGAGCGTCGTGATCGTCGTTTCCGCCAGGCTTTCGCGCAGGTGTCGCAAGGCGCCCTCGAGGCGCTGGGCGGGCGCGACCATGACGAAAACTGCGACGGCCTCGAGCGCGGCGCCGACCTCGGCCGATCGCCAATCCGAGGCATGCAGCACGACGAATTCGTAGCTGGTGGCGAGCGCCGCGAGCGCTTCGCCGAGGCCCTCGACGTCGATCTCGCCGGCGCCGGCCGGAATGATATCCAGACTCGAGGAGAGATCGCGGTGCAAGACCTCCTCGAAGGTCGCGCGTCCGTCGAGAAGTTCGGCGAGCCCGTCGAGCCTCTCGCCGCTCTCGCCCTCGCGATCGAGGACATCGGATAGCCAATCCTGCGAGACGCCGAGGTCGACCAACGCGGCGCGCCCGCGCTTCGACAATTGCCGCGCCGCGGTCAACGCGAGCCCCAGCGCGCGGCTTGTCCGCTCTCCGGCGAACAGCGTCGTCAAGGCTTCGCCGTCCCGCGCAACGTCGGCAAGCCGGTCGGCGAGCGCCTCGGCGGAGGAAAAGAAGTCGTGAACTTCGTCGGGCTCCGAGGATTCCGCGGCGCCGCCATTCGGCGCCGAGATCTCCTCGTCCTCCTGCTCACTCGCGCCTGCGAGCGGCGTCGAGGCCGCATCGTCCGAAGCGTCGGCGGCGCCCGTGAGCAACGCGTGCGCGGCGACGACGCCCGCGGAAACGAGGAAACCGGCGAGAGTGGCGAGCAGCACCGTCGGCGCCTTCTTCGGGAATGTCGGCGTCCGCGGTTCGGTCGCGCTGGCGATGATGCGCGCGTCCGCCGGCGCGGCGTTGTCGGCCTCTCGCGCCAGGGCCTCGCGATATTTCTGCAGGTAGGATTCAAGCTGATCGCGCGACGTCTTGGCGTCGAGTTCGAGCGCGCGCAATTGCACTTCGTCGACGTTGCCCGTCGCCACGGTCTTGGATTGCTTGGCCAGAGCGGCGCCCAGGCTGTCCACCTCGGCCCCTGCCAGTTTGGCGTCGTTCTCCAGAGCCAGCACCGCCTTGTTCGCCGCCAGGCGGATTTCGCCGTCAAGCCCGGCGAGTTCTCCGTTTAATTCCTTCATGCGGGGATGCTGGGGCAGCAGGGTGCGCGATTCGAGCGCGATTTGCGCCCTCAGCGCGACGCGTTGCTCGACGTAACGGCGCAGCAACTCGTCCTTGGCGGCGTCGGGAATCTCGTCGAGCCGGCCTTCACGCAGCAGCGTGCGCAACGACTGCGCCTTGGCGGTCGCGTCGGAGTGCGTCGCACGCGCCGCCGCGAGTTGAGCGTTGATGTCGGCCAGTTGCTGGGCGGGCACAGTCATGCCGTTGGCCCCGGCGAGCAGGCCCGAATTGGCGCGAAAGGCCTCGGCTTTCGCATCGGCGTCGGCGACCTTGGCGCGCAATTCCTCGATTTTCTGAGAAAGCCAGGCGCTTGCCGCTTTCGCCTCGTTTTTCTTGGCGTCTTCCTGCTCGGCCAGATAGAGCTCGGCCATAGTGTTGGCGCCGCGCGCCGCCAGGGCGGGATCCGCGCTGACGAATTCGATTTGCAGCACGCGCGACTTGGCGACGGGAAACACGGTCAGGCGGGCGAGAAACGCGTCGACGACGCGATCCTCAGTCGCGTTCGCGCCGCCGCGCCCGCCGGCGAGAAACGAGAACGCCAGCGCCAAGGGATTGCGGGAGCTCGCCGGATTGAATTCGTCGCGCTCGGCCAGACCGAGCTTGTCGGCCGCTTTGCGCGCGAGTTCCGTCGTGGCGACTGTTTCGGCCTGGCTCTGGACGCCTTCAGGATCGAAATTCGCGCCGGGATCGGCGCTCGCCTTGTCCGGGCGAGTGAAATAGCTCTCCTGGTTCTCCAGCAGCACCTTGGCGACGCCGGTGTAGCGCGGGCTGATCGCGGTCACGACGACTAGCGCAAGGAAACAGGAGGCCAGCGTCGGGACGCCGATCCACCACTTGCGCCGCAACAGCGCGCGCGTGAGGCGCATCAGGTCGATGGCTTCGCCGCGGGCCGCCTGCGCGCCGCCGTCCTCGAATCCATCGCCGCCCATCCGCCGCTCCAAATCGCCAACGCAACTGAATTCGCGTCGTTTATGCGCGATTAAGGTTGCTGACGGGTTAAGCGCAGGCGCGGCGCCGAGGCGGCTTGTTGTTCTTTCGTTAACCATGCCCGGCTAAATCGGGGGATGAAAGTTCTCAATGCGCGGTCTGAGCCATGAATCGAACCGTCGGCCTCGCCCTGGCTGTCGCGCTGGCCGCCCTTAGCGGCTGTTCGGCGCCGCGCTATAATGCGGAAGTTCTGCGCACGCCGATCAACGCGCCTTACCAATTGGCGAGCGGCGATCGCCTGCGCGTGATCGTCTTCGGCCAGGACAGCCTGTCCAATTCCTTCTCGGTCGACGGCGCCGGCAACATTTCCCTGCCGCTCATCGGTCTTGTGCGCGCGCAGGGGTTGACGACTGCGGAGCTGAGCCGCGCCATCGAGGCGCGCCTGCGCCAAGGCTTCCTGCGCGAGCCCAGCGTTTCCGTCGAGGTCGAGGCCTATCGTCCCTTCTTCGTTCTCGGCGAGGTGACCGTCGCCGGCCAATATCCTTTCGTCAACGGCATGACCGTGCAGAACGCGATCGCGGTCGCCGGCGGCTTCACCCCGCGCGGAGCGCAGGACAGCGTCGATCTCACCCGCGTGGTCGACGGCCGCCCGATAACGGCCTCCGTGCCGCTGACGTTCGCCGTTCGGCCGGGCGATACAATTCAGGTTCGGGAACGGTTCTTTTAGGATATCGCGCTAGTTGAGAAGCCGTAGTCCGCCACAGGTTGGAATTATGGCCGCAACGAGCGAAGCGCGAACCGACAAGCTCAGGATCGTCCACGTTTTTCGGGCGCCGTTGGGCGGCCTCTTTCGCCACGTGGTCGACCTGGCGGCCGAACAGAGCGCGCGCGGCCACGAAGTCGGCATGTTTTTCGACCGCGGCGGCCTTTGCGAGCGGGTCGAGACGGCGCTCGCACGCATTCCCGGCGCACTCAAACTTGGCGCCGGAACGGCCTCGATCCATCGCAATCCCGGACTCTCCGACGTTTTGGCGATGGCGCGTTTCGTCGCCTGGCTGCGCGAGGTCAAGCCCGACGTCGTTCACGGCCACGGCTCCAAAGGCGGCGTCTACGCCCGCGCGAGCGGATTGGGACGCTCCGGCGGGCCCATTCGCGCCTATACGCCCCACGGCGGCAGCTTCAACTACCGCCCCGGCTCGGCGCTGCACCGCGCTTACATGCTCGCCGAGAAGCTGCTCGCGCCGATGACCGACGTCTTCTTGTTCGAGAGCGCCTTTATCGCCGGCCGTTTCGATCGGTACGTCGGCGCCGCGAGCGGCGTGCGCCGCATCGTCGCCAATGGCATCGGCGCTGCGGAATTCACGCCCGTCGCGCCGAACGAAGACGCCGCCGATTTGCTTTACGTCGGCGAATTGCGGGCCGCCAAGGGCATCGACACGCTGCTCGAGGCCATCGCGCTCGTGGGCCGCTCAGGCGGTCTCGTTCCGCGGACCGTGCTCGTCGGCTCGGGACCGGATCAGGCCTTGCTGACCCAGCAAGCCAAGCGCCTGGGCGTCTCGCCATTCGTCTCCTTCCCCGGCCCCATGCCGGTTCGCGAAGCCTTCAAGCTCGGGCGCATTCTCGTCGTGCCTTCGCGCGCTGAATCGATGCCTTACGTCGTGCTCGAAGCGGCGGGCGCGCACATGCCGATGATCGCGACCAATGTCGGCGGCATTCCCGAAATCTTCGGGCCCTTTTGCGCCCGTCTCGGGCCGCCCGACGACGCCGAGGATCTGCGCGCGCGCATCGAGACGGCGCTCGCCGCGCGCGCGGATCGGCGACAGCGCGAGGCCGCCGATCTTGCAGCTTACGTGGCAGAGAATTTCTCGATCCAGGCCATGGTGAATTCGGTGATGGCCGGTTACGGCGAGGCCATGGCGCGACGCCGTCAGGCGCTCGCCGGAGCGCCCGTCGCGACGGTTCAATCGCATAACTGAGGCCGACGATGGCTGCGCTTTCCGCAAGAGACATGCAAAAGATCGCCGCGCCGGTTCACGATCGGGATCGGATCGCCCCCCGCGGCAACGCCGACGCTTTGCACAAGCTCGCCGCCGAACCGGCGATCCGGGCCTATTCGCGCGTCGTCGTCGCCGGCGTCGTGCGGGCGATCGAATGCGCGCTGATCGTGCTGACGGGCATGGCGGTCTATTTCGTCTATGTCGTCCGTAATATCGGCCAGCAGCCGGGTTACTTCCCCCTCATCGTCGCCGTCGCCGCGTTGTCGATCGTCACGTTTCAATCGCTGCAATCCTACACCGCGCCGGCGTTTCGCCATCCGGTCCGCCAGATGTTCCGCATCAGCGGCGGCTGGGCGCTGGTGTTTCTCGCCATCTTCGCCGCGATCTTCTTTCTCAAACTCGACGGCCTCGTGTCGCGCGTCTGGATGGCCGGATGGTTCGCGCTCGGCCTCGCCGCGCTCGCGATCGAGCGCGCGATCCTCTCGCGCTTGATTGTCCATCTCTCGCGCGCGGGGCGCTTGCAGCAGCGCGCCGTCATTGTCGGCGGCGGCCAGATCGGCGCGGAATTGCTGCGCGATCTTTCCAAGAGCGCGCAGGCCGAGGTGCGCATGCTCGGCGTCTTCGATGATCGCGGGGACGATCGCTCGCCCGATACGGTCGAAGGCTATCCCAAACTCGGGAACGTCGACGATCTCGTCGAATTTGCGCGCTCGACGCGCATCGATCTGGTGATCTTCGCCCTGCCGATCACCGCGGAGCAGCGCATCCTGCAAATGCTGCGCAAGCTCTGGGTGCTGCCGATCGACATTCGCCTTGCGGCGCACGCCAACCGGCTGCGCTTCAGGCCGCGCTCCTATTCTTATGTCGGCCAGGTGCCGGTGCTCGATCTCTTCGACAAACCGATCGCGGATTGGGACATCGTCATCAAGCTGGCGTTCGACAAGATCGTCGGAACGCTCGCCTTGATCGCGCTCTCGCCGGTGCTCGCGCTCACCGCGATCGCCATTAAGCTGGATTCTCCAGGACCGGTGTTGTTCAAGCAGAAGCGCTACGGCTTCAACAACGAGCTGATCGAGGTCTACAAATTTCGTTCGATGTACGTCGACAAGCTCGATCCGACGGCCTCCAAGCTCGTCACGCGCGACGATCCGCGCGTCACCCGCATCGGACGCTTCATCCGCAGGACGTCGATCGACGAATTGCCGCAGCTGATCAACGTCGTCTTCAAAGGCGATCTGTCGCTCGTCGGCCCGCGCCCACACGCCGTTCACGCCAAGGCGGCGAACCGCCAGTACGACGAAGTCGTCGACGGCTATTTCGCCCGCCATCGCGTCAAGCCGGGCCTCACCGGCTGGGCGCAGGTCAACGGCTGGCGCGGGGAAACCGACACGCAGGAGAAAATCCAGCAGCGCGTCGAGCACGATCTCTATTACATCGAGAACTGGTCGATCCTGCTCGACCTCTACATTCTCGCGATCACGCCGGCCTCGCTGCTCAAGACCAAGAACGCGTTCTGACGGCGATGAGCGCGCTCGCCCCGCCCGTCCCACGCGAATCGCGGCCGAGCGGGAATCGGCTGACGATCCGCGCAGCGACCCTCAAGCGCGCCGTCCTTTGGACGTTCGTGGCCTGCGGAGCGTCCGCAGCAATCGAACCCTCGCCGTATGAATTCATGTTCTTCGTCGCCGCGTTCGCGCTTGCTCCAGGCGATCTCGAATTCGACCGGGCGATGATCCCGCTGATCGTGGGCCTCGCGGCCTTCAACGCCGGCGGCCTCATCGCGCTGCCTCCTTTCGTCGACGTCCACGAAAGCGTGAGCTTCACGTTCATCTCCGTCTATATGGCGGCCACCGCGATCTTCTTCGCCGCGCTCGTCGCCAAGGCGCCGTTCGAGCGCTTGCGTACGATCCGCTCGGGCTATCTCGCGGCCGGCGTATTCGCGGCGACGCTCGGGATTCTCGGCTATTTCAATGTCGCGGGCTTGAGCGCGCACTTCACGCTCTACGACGGCACGCGTGTTTCCGGCCCCTTCAAGGATCCCAACGTGTTCGGGCCGTTCCTCGTGCTGCCGATCCTCTGGCTGACGCAGGACCTGCTGCTCCGGCGCGGCGCCGGGCTGCTGCGCACCGTCGCGCCGCTCGGCCTCATGATCTTCGCGGTGTTGCTCAGCTTCTCGCGCGGCGCCTGGGGCGTCGCCGCCGCCTCCGTCACGCTGATGATCGCGCTGACCTTCGTCACCACTTCGTCCTCGGCCTTGCGCAGCGCATCGTCGCCGTAGCCTCGTCGGGCTCGTCGGCGTCCTCGTTCTGCTGGTGGTCGCGTTGTCGGTCCCTGAAATGCGCGACATGCTTCTGACGCGCGCGTCGCTCGTTCAGGATTACGACGCGGGCGAGATGGGGCGTTTCGGCAACCAATTGCGTTCGCTGCCGCTGTTGCTGGAGCGGCCGTTCGGCTTCGGTCCGCTGCAATTCCGCCACGTCTTCCCCGAAGATCCGCACGAGATGTACGTCAACGCCTTCGCCTCCTACGGATGGCTCGGCGGCTTGTCGTTCCTCGCTTTCACGACGACGACCTTGTATGTCGGCTGGCGGCTCGTCTTCGTCCGCTCGCCGTTCCGCGAGGTCGCAATCCCCGATCTGGGCGTGTCTGTTCGTCCAGATGGCGCAAGGGCTCCAGATCGACACCGACCACTGGCGCCATCTCTATCCTGCTGTTCGGCGCCCTTTACGGCCTCGCCGGCGGCGGAGCGACGCTATCGCGTCAGTGCGGAACCTCAGCGCCGGGCGATCGTATAGGCGTAGCTCGTCATCAGGCGCCAGTCGCGCCTCTCGGCGAGGTCGCCGACCGCCGCGTCGAATTCCCGCAAACCCGGAATACGCCGGAAGTAGCGATGCCCCCAAAACGGCGCGACCAGCACGGAGGAGAACCCGCTGCGCCTCAAGATCGGCTCGACGCGTGAAGGATCGCCGAAGCACATTTCGTAGCGGGCGGGAAACTTCGGATAATCGCCTTGGTGACGGTCGGAGAAGAAGAGCCGCAGAACGCGCGCGGTGAGCGCCTCGGGCGCCAGCCAATTGATCACGAAAGGCGGCGCATAGAGCGTCGGATGGAAGGCGAGCGCTACGCCGCCGGGCGCGAGCAGCGCGCACATGTTGCTCCAGGCGCGCGGCGCGCCGCGAACGTGCTCGAACACCATGCGCGAAATTATGAGGTCGAAACGCCCGGCCAATTTCGGGTCGAAATCGCCGGCGACGTCGAATTGCGCGGTGTCGAAGAAGGCCGGCGCCAGCGCCAATTCGCCGGCGTCGATGTCGTTGACCGTGAGTGCGACGCCGGCCTCCTCGGCTTCGCTCGGCGTCAGCAACGGCCCTCTTCCGCCGCCGATCTCCAGCACCCGAACTTTGCCGTCTTCATGCCGGCCGCTGCGGCGGCAGGTCTCGACGAAGGCGAGGACGCTCGCGCGGTAATTGTCCCAGGCCCAAAGCTCTCGGCTGTCGTAGCCCAGGCGGCGCAACGGTCGGCCAGAAACGCCGATGGCGCAGCGCGGTCGAGGCTCGCGCCGTTCAGACCGCCAGAACGGCCGACGTCGTCGCTAATTGGCCTGCGATGCCCATGGTCTTCGCGCCTCCGAATGCGCGGCGAAGGATCGGTCAATCGACAGCGCGAGGCAAGCAGTCGCGTAAGGTAACCTTACCGGGAGCCCCCGCCTCGAACGCCAGCGCCGCCCCCATCGCCTCCCCCGCGCCGACGACCAGCGCGCCGTTGCGCTCGCGATAGCCGACGCCGCCCGCCTCGAGGATCGCGCGCGTCGCCGCGATATCGGCGACGGCGATGCGCGCCAGCGCCATGGGCGGTCCATCCGCGCCGATCGTCGACGCGCCATAACGTTCGGCGAGCGCCGCGCGCGGACAACATTCGATGCGCGCGCCGTCGGCCTCGACGACGAACCCCCGCCCTTCGCGCCGCGCCGCGCCGGCGCCGACGAAACGCTCAAGAAAATCCTCCGCCTCGCGAGGATTTTCGTGCGCGATCGCGAGCCCTGCGATCCCTCTCGCGCCGTTGGGATGGAGCTGCGCCGCGCGGCTCCAGAAATTCTCGGGGAATCGCTGCTGGCAGACGAAGAAGCCAGCCTCCGGCAGCGCCGGGCTCGCCGCGAAGGCCAGCGAGAACGCGACGTCGGCTTCGCTGCCGTCCGGCCGGCGCGCCTTGCGCGCGAAATCGAAGCGAGCGAAATCGCCGATGCCGTCGGCCATGAATTGTCGGCGGTCCGCCTCCGCGTCGTGCGAGCGCATGACCAGCATCCCCAGTCCCTCGCGCCGCTGGAGGAAAGCGCTCACGAACCCGGCGAAAGAGAAGACCCCCGGCTCCGGCGTGGGCGCGGCAAAACCCTCGCCCAGCCCGATCAGCTCGAGAAAAGCGCCGTCGAACTGGACGATATGGTTCTCGGTGCCCCAGGGATGCCGGTTGCGCGCGCCGACCTGAAAGCCGAGACGGCGGTAGAGCTCGGCCTGTGCGGCCAAGTCGCGCGCGGGGATCACGAGATGGTCGATGGCGCGCGGCATTCTCCCCTGCCCTTCAGAGTGCGACGGCCGGGCTCGGCAATCTTCGAGCGGACGCGCGGCGGCGCTTGTGATACTCTATCGCCGGATTGAAGTCGCGGCCGACGAGCCCCGATTGTTGGAAAGCGCCGACATGAGCGTCCCTTTCTCTTCCCGCGTCACCAGCGCCGCCGAAGGCCTGCCGCGCCGCCGCTTCACCGTCGCCGAGGTCGAGGCGATGGTCGCGGCCGGCGTGATGGAGGAGGACGAGCGGGTCGAACTGATCGGGGGGGAGCTGGTTCCGATGTCGCCAAAAGGAAATCAGCATGAGGTCGTCAAGACGGCGCTGGTCGACAGGTGGATTCGCCTTCGCCCCGACGAATGCAGAGTCGCGCAGGAAACGACGTTCAGGCTCTCGGCCGACACCTATCTCGAACCCGATGTCGTCGTCTACCTGCGGGCCTCCGGGTTGAGTGGCCTTTCGGGGCCTGGCGTTCTGCTCGTCGTCGAGATCGCCAATTCCTCGTTGCGATACGACATGGGGCGAAAGGCCGCGCTGTACGCGAGTTTTGGCGTGCGCGAATTATGGGTGATCGACGCGATCAAGCTCACGACGCGCGTATTCCGCGCGCCCTCGCAAAGCGGCTACGGCGAGACGCGCGATTTCGGCGCCGCCGAGCGGCTCGTCCCGCTGTTCGCGCCGGACGTCTTCGCCCTGCGCCTCGACGAACTCGACTTGAGCTGAGAGGTCAGCGCCTCACGCCGGCTTCTTCAGCTTCACCACGTTGTGCAGCGTGGCGTCCGCCCCCTCGAAGAAGCGCTTGACGCCGCGCGCGGCCTGGCGGATGCGCTGCTCGTTCTCGACCAGCGCGAGGCGCACGTAATCGTCGCCGTGTTCGCCGAAGCCGACGCCCGGCGCGACGGCGACGTCGGCCTTTTCGATCAGCAGTTTGGAAAACTCGAGGCTGCCGAGATGGCGGAATTTTTCCGGCACCGGGGTCCACGCGAACATCGAGGCGCGCGGCGGATCGATCGCCCAGCCGGCGGCGGCGAAACTCTCGACCATCACGTCGCGCCGGCGCTTGTAGATCGCGCGCATCTCCTTGACGCAATCGTCGGGGCCGTTGAGCGCCGCCGCGGCCGCCACCTGGATCGGCGTATAGGCGCCGTAATCGAGATAGGACTTGACGCGCCCTAGGGCGGCGATCAGGCGCTCGTTGCCGACCGCGAATCCCATGCGCCAGCCGGCCATCGAGAAAGTCTTCGACATCGAGGTGAACTCGACCGCGACGTCGAAGGCGCCCGGCGCCTGCAGCACCGAGGGGGGCGGATCCTCGTCGAAGAACACTTCAGCGTAGGCGAGATCGGACAGGACGAAAATCTCGTGCTTTTTCGCGAAAAGGACGAGGTCTTTGTAAAAGTCGAGCGAGGCCACCATCGCCGTCGGGTTCGAGGGATAGCAGACGACCACGGCGATCGGCTTGGGGATGGAATGGACGAGTGCGCGCTCCATCGCGACGAAGAAATCCGGCGTCGGATCCGCCGGCACGGAACGGATCACGCCGCCGGCCATCAGAAATCCGAAGGCGTGAATGGGATAGGAGGGGTTGGGGACCAGCACGACGTCGCCGGGCGCGGTAATCGCCTGGGCCATATTGGCGAAGCCTTCCTTCGAGCCGAGCGTCGCGACGATTTGTGTCTCCGGGTTGAGCTTGACGCCGAAACGACGCGCGTAATAGCCGGCTTGCGCCCGCCTCAGACCCGGGATGCCCTTGGAGGCCGAATAGCGATCGGTGCGCGGCTTGCCAACCGTCTCGACCAATTTCTCGATGACGTGCTTGGGCGCCGGCAAGTCCGGATTGCCCATGCCGAGGTCGACGATGTCCGCTCCCGCGGCGCGGGCCTTGGCCTTGAGCTTATTGACTTGCTCGAAGACGTAAGGCGGCAGGCGCCGCACGCTGTGGAATTCAGACATCGCGAAAAATTCCCTTTCTCGGCACGCCTCCGGCGCGGCCGGGGCGTCGAATCTGTTACCATCGCCGGGAAGCGCGCCGCAAACCTAAAACTTCGCCTAGAGGCCGCTCGCGGCCGACTTTCTCTCAAAACTTCGGGGCCGCACCGCTCGTGGCCGCCTTCTTCTCCGATTTGGCCTTTTTCGCGGCGGCGGCGTCGGCGGCGGCCTTGGCCGCCGGCGGAAAGGCGGCGCGCAAAGCGTCGTGGCTCTTTCCCACGGCTTGGAGATCGCTGTCGGTCGCTTCCAATTCCTTGGCCGTCTTGATCGTCCCCGGGGGCTCGGCGGGCGTCTTGAACGCCGGAATCGGCGCCGGCTCTTGCGCAGGGCGCGATTGCATGACGAAATCTGGCGGCCGATCGACGTCAGTGGCGAGGCCCATGCCTCTCATCAGCGATCGAACGGGCGATTCCGACTGCGGCGCGTCCTGAGCCCTCGATGCAGAAGCGGCGAGCGTCCCGAAAAGCGCCGCGACGACGATCAGCGGCGCCGTTCGCATGCCTTCGCGCCAAAGTCCCGACATCATCGAAAACCGCCAAAATCCATTGTTCCGACGCCGCCTGGCCCGCCCAAAAACTCGCTGGCGTCATGAAGAGCAACTAACCTATAGCTAGAGAAGAGCCTAGCGGCATATTATGTCGGAAACGGGACTAAAGACGCGAGCGCCCCGCGTGAGGAAACGCATGCCCAGGAATTCTTCGGATCGTCCAACGAAACCCACGCCCGCACGTCCGCCGCTTCGCGTTTCGGCGAAGCGCTCGGTCTCGGCGAACGACACGGTCTCGGCGAAGGAAACGGTCTCGGCGAAGGAAACGGCTTCGGGGGAACGCTCGCCTTCCCCGCCGCGCCGGAAGCCCGCGACCGGCCAAGCCAACAAATCCGGCGCCGCGCCCTCGGCCGTGCAAGGGCGAAAGGCCGCGCCAGCAAGCGCGCCCCGGCCCATTCCCCAGAGCGAGCCCGCGGCTTCGGTCCCGCCGAAAAAGGAGGCGGAGCCCCCGCGCGCCGGCGAGGCCGGCGCGAAGGAGCGTCGCGAAACGCCCCTGCCGAACATCGAGGCGCTCTCGCGCAACATCGCCCGCCTCATCGAGGAAGGCGGCAAGGTCATCGCGGCCTATCTCAAGCCGCGCGAGGCGGGCGGGACCCAGTCCGAGCCCGGCGACGAAATCACCGAGATCGTTACATCGCTCGGACGCGTCGCGGAATATTACGTCTCCGACGCGCAGCGCGCCTTTGAGGCGCAAACGGACCTCTCGAAGCAATTTATCGATCTCTGGGCGACGACGCTGCGCCGGCTGCACGGCGAGGACGCCGCGCCGGTCGCCGCGCCTGAGGCGGGCGACAAACGCTTTTCCGATCCGGAATGGCGGTCGAACCCCTATTTCGACTTTCTCAAGCAGGCCTATGTGCTGACGACGCGCTGGGCCAACGATCTCGTCAGGCGAGCCGAGGACCTCGATCCGCACACGCGCGACAAGGCGCAGTTCCACCTGCGCCAGGTGACGAGCGCCCTGTCGCCGTCGAACTTCGTCGCCACCAACCCCGAATTGCTGCGCACGACGCTCGCCGAAAGCGGCGAGAATCTCGTGCGCGGGCTGCACATGATGGCCGAGGACATCACGGCCGGGCGCGGCAACCTGCGCATCCGTCAGTCCGACGCGAAGAAGTTCGAGCTCGGCGTCAATCTCGCCGCGACGCCCGGCAAAGTGATCTATCGCAACGAACTGATCGAACTCATCCAATATGCGCCGACGACGCCGAGCGTCTACAAGCGCCCGCTGCTGATCGTGCCGCCGTGGATCAACAAGTTCTACGTGCTCGATCTCAATCCCCAGAAATCCTTCATCCGCTGGGCTGTGGCGCAGGGCCTGACGGTGTTCGTCATCTCCTGGGTCAATCCCGACGAGCGCCATGCCGACAAGGGCTTCGAAGCCTATATGCGCGAGGGGGTTTTCGCGGCGCTCGACGCGGTCGAGGCGGCGACGGGCGAGCGCGAGGTGGCCGCGATCGGCTATTGCGTCGGCGGCACTTTGCTGGCGATTGCGCTCGCCTTCATGGCCGAGATCGGCGACAAGCGCATTGTCAGCGCGACATTCTTCACCACCCAGCTCGATTTCACTGACGCCGGCGATCTCAAGGTTTTCGTCGACGCCGAGCAGCTCAAGACAATCGAGCGCAGGATGGCCGAAACCGGCTATCTCGACGGCTCGTACATGGCCAATGCCTTCAACATGCTCAGGCCCAACGATCTCATCTGGTCCTATTTCGTCAACAACTACCTCAAGGGCAAAGAGCCGATGCCGTTCGACCTCCTGGTCTGGAACGCCGATTCGACGCGCATGCCCGCCGCCAATCACAGCTTCTACCTGCGCCATTGCTATCTCCAGAACGATCTGACCAAGGGCCGCATGACGATCGAGGGCAAAACGATCGATCTCTCCAAGGTGACGATGCCGGTCTACGAACTGGCGACGCGCGAAGACCACATCGCGCCGGCCAGGTCCGTCTTCACCGGCGCCAAGTTCTTCGGCGGGCCGGTGCGCTACGTGCTCGCCGGCTCCGGCCATATCGCGGGCGTCGTCAATCCCGCGGACAAGCCGAAATATCAATATTGGACCGGCGGGCCGCCGAGCGGCGCGTTCGACGCGTGGCTCGACGCCGCCGAGGAGCACCCGGGCTCCTGGTGGGTCGACTGGGTCCAATGGGTCACCGCGCAGGCGCCGGAAAAAGTCGCGCCGCGCGAGCCGGGCGGCGGCAAGCTGAAGCCGATCTGCGACGCGCCGGGGGAATACGTGAAGATGCGGGTGTAGGCGCCGACGCGGGAACGCGCTGACCCGTCATGGCGAGCGCCGGAGAAGCCAACCACGCTTGAGTTTGGCGCCGCAGCTGATTCTCGATCGCTTCCCAGGGCGAGCGCGAGGCATTCGTCCGGCTTCGCTCGCGACCACGGTTGAAGTCACGTCACTGAGTTGAAGCGACTGTTCTCCGGCGCGAAATCACTGCCGGCTTGCTCGCGAAGCGCCGACAGCCGCGCGCCCTCCTTGGCGGCGAACGCGAACAGCGTTTCCGGGTCCGCCGCGCGCATCCGTATGGCGTTCAGCTCCATGCCTTCGGCGACGACGATTTCCCGCGTCTTGGCGGCCAGGCCCGCCAGGATCGCCTCGGCCGCCGCATCGGCGGACATCCCGCCCTCGATATTGGCGTCAGAGCGGCCGTTGGCGGCCCCTTTTCCGGTCAGCGCATTGACGGCGACCGCCGTCTTCACCGAACCCGGGAGAATGACGCTGACGTCGACGCCGTAGGCCGTCTCGACCTCCGCCCGCAGCGCATCGAAAAATCCGACGCAAGCGTGCTTGGCCGCGCAATAGCCGGTGCGCAGCGGGGCGCCGACTTTGCCGGCGGCAGAGCTGACGACCGCGATCTGGCCGGACCGGCGCGCGACCATATGCGGAAGCGTCAGCTGGGTCAGGCGCAAGGGCGCAAAGAAGTCGACCTCGAGAAGGCGCCGATAGACCGAGAAATCCGTATCCAGCGCGAGACTGCGCTGGCTGATCCCGGCGTTGTTAATCAAGAGGTCGACGCCGCCGCGCCAACCGATCGCTTGCGCGACGATTCCCGGCAGCGCCTCGTAATCGGTCGCTTCGAACGGCAGGAGCAGCGTTTCTTCGCCGATTTCATCGGCGACGCGCTTCAAGGCGCCGGCTCGGCGCCCGGAGAGAACGACCGCCGCGCCGCGCGCGACGAGTCCACGAGCCAAGGCCTCGCCGATGCCCGACGAAGCGCCGGTCACCCAGGCGGTCTTTCCCTGAAAGGCCATTCCATCCTCCTCCGTCGCGACTGAGCGGATTGACGCATTCGGCGAGGCCTGCTGTCAATCGTTCGAGCGCTCGCCGTCCGCGCGAGGCACGACGCGGCGGCTTCTTTCTATCGACATTTCGGCTTTGCCGAGTCGCCAAGCGAGCCGCGCCGTCTCTATCTGTTGATTGAGGACATTCAGGCGCGGCCGACGCCTAGCCCCTCGCAATTTCCGTCGTCTCTGGTGTATGGAGGCGCCGCAAGGAGCCCCGCCCATGTCCAAGACGCCCCACCCTGCCCCCGCGCCCCGCCTCGATCTCGTCCACCGCCCCCGCCGCAATCGCAAGGCCGAGTGGGCGCGCCGGCTCGTCGCCGAGAACGTGCTGACGACCGGCGACCTGATCTGGCCGCTGTTCCTGATCGAGGGCCATAAGACGCGCGTTCCCGTCGCAGCGATGCCGGGCGCCGAGCGCCTCAGCGTCGACGAAGCGGTTCGCGAGGCCGAGCGCGCGGTCAAGCTCGACATTCCTGCGATCGCGTTCTTTCCCTATACGGAAGCGAGCCTCAAGGACGAGCACGGCAGCGAGGCGTTCAACGAGCAAAATCTCGTGTGCAAGGCGTGCCGCGCGATCAAGAAAGAGTTTCCCGGCCTCGGCCTCGTCACCGACGTCGCGCTCGATCCCTACACCAGCCACGGCCACGACGGCCTGATGGCGGGCGAAACGATCCTCAACGACGAGAGCGTCGCCGCGCTGGTGCGCCAGGCGCTCAACCAGGCGGGCGCCGGCGCCGACGTCATCGCGCCCTCGGACATGATGGACGGGCGCGTCGGCGCCATCCGCGCGGCGCTCGACGCCGAGGGCTTCATCGACGTCCAGATCATGGCCTACGCCGCCAAATACGCCTCGGCCTTCTACGGCCCGTTCCGCGACGCGGTCGGCTCGGCGGGCGCGCTCAAGGGCGACAAGCGCACCTATCAGATGGACCCCGCCAATTCCAACGAGGCGTTGCGCGAGGTGGAGTTCGACCTCGCCGAGGGCGCCGACATGGTGATGGTCAAGCCGGGCATGCCCTATCTCGACATCGTCCGCCGCGTGAAGGACGCGTTCGGCGCGCCGACCTTCGCCTATCAGGTCAGCGGCGAATATTCGATGATCATGGCCGCCGCCGAGAACGGCTGGCTCGACGGCGACAAGGCGATGATGGAAAGCCTGATGGCGTTCAAGCGCGCCGGCGCCGACGGCGTGCTGACCTATTTCGCGCCGAGGGCGGCCGAGAAGCTCAGGGCGCGAACCTGAGCGCTCGACGCCCGGGGAAAATCGCCGCCGCCGACACGCACGATATGGCGAAGATCGGGCGCGCGTGACCGGAAATCGCCCAAGCGCCGGGAGGAAGGCGTCGTCGATGAAAAGACCGGAACAGCCGGAATCCGTGAGCCAGAAGGCTATTTCCGGCGGGGCGAGCCGCGTGTCGATGGGAACGAAGACGAACCCGCCCCAGGCCATGGCGAAAAAATATTCGCGATAGCGGTCCGAATTGAGCGACAGCATGCCGATGCGATCGCCCGGCTGGTAGCCGAGCGCTGCGAGCGCGCCCGCCAAAGCCGCGACGCGCCCCTCGAATTCGCGCCAGGTTCTGACGCGCCCCTCGAATTCCGTCGCGATGCACTGGGCGCGCGCCTGAACGGCGCGCCGCAAGAACTGCGTGATCTGGACTACGTCCCCTCCCCTACGGCCTGACCGCCGCTTCTCGCCTTCTGCACGACCGTCCGTAGGCCGAGCGCGTCGCGAGTGTCATGGCGCTTCGAGCGGGCGCATGTGACAAGCCGAAATGACAATGCGGCTTGCGCGGCGATCTCGCGACGCCGCGCGCGGGCGCGGGCGCCGCCGTGATCGCCGCAACGGCGCCTCCCCTATCGGCGAAATTCACGGTTTCTTGCGCAAACTCAAGAGGTAGGCCGCTACTTGCCTGATTTGAGAGTCGAGCAACCGGGGGTTCGGCATGCCGCTCTTCGCGCCGACGCTCCGATGCGTCGTATTGAGAAATACTCGCAAGGAGTCGGCGCTGATGTCGGAACCCTGAGCGATCAATTCGAACGACCGCGCCGGCGGCCGTAGGAAGGGCGGAGTTTCCTGATCGCTCGCGGCGAGGTGACAATAGGCGCAAATCTCGAGCGCGAGGCGACGGCCTTCCTGGACGTCGGCGGACGCGCCCGCCTCCTCGGCGCAAGCCGAACCCATGACAAAGCCGAGAGCGACGAGCCAAGCCGAGGCAATTCGCATTTCCATTGGCAATCTCCCACCGAGCCGCGCTTTCGGAACGCCGCATAAATCGCCGATCCGCGCTTCGGGCGGCCGCCTATTTCGTCGCCGCGCCCGCCGCCGCGCAAAAGCGGCGTCAACAATAAGCCTCTCCGTCGCGCTATTCCATGACCGCGCTATGGTCGACGGCTGCGGGCGTCGCGCGCATCAGGCCTCGCCAGAAAGGAGACGCGCCAAACGAGCGCTTGGATCGTGCGCGGGCGTTCGAGCCTGCGCCGAGCGTCTGCATCCCCTCGCGGCGCGCCGCGAGAGCGCCTTTCCTTCCGCCTCCACCTGCGCAACTCTACGCCGGTGATCCGCCGCCTCGCCTTCGTCGCAATTTGTCTTGCGCTCGCCGCCTGCGCGACCCTCGTCGAAACCGACCAGGCGCGTCTGTGCCGCATGGCGCTGCCGGCGCTGGCGCCGCCCGACGCGATCGTCACGATCCTGCAGCAGCGCGAATTCCCGGACGGGCGCGGCCTGCGCGTCGATTATCGCCTGAGCGGCCTCGGCGCGCCGGCGCAGACGCGTTTCGCGGAATGCCGCTTCAAGTCGCCGGGGCGTCCGATACACTCGGAGGATCTCGTCGCTCTGAGAACCGACGACGGGCCGCTTTCGTCGGTCCGGCTCGCCATCCTTATTCGCTACTGGCTGGCGACGCCCGAAGCGCGCGCCGCCGATCCGGCACCGCTCGGCGACGTCGGGGCCCTGCCCGTCGTGCCGCCCGCCCTCGCCTATGCGTTGCAGCAGACGATCAACGGCCTGCCCCTGGCGGCGGTCTACGCGCTGCTCGCGGCCGCCTATTCGCTGGTCTACGGACTCGTCGGGCGCATCAACCTCGCCTTCGGAGAAATCGCGGCGGCGGGCGGCTATGCGGCGGCGTTCGGCGCCATCCTCGCCGCGACGCAAGCGCCCGCGACGATCCTCGCCGTGGCCCTCACCTTCGGCGCCGCCGCCGCGGCGTTCTGGGGCGTCGCATCGAGCCGCTGGGTCTTTCAGCCGCTGCATCGCGCGAGCGGCCAACAGGCGCTGATCGCATCGATCGGCCTCGCGCTGTTCGTGCAGGAATTCCTGCGCCTGACGCAAGGCGATCGGCCGAATTGGGTCAGCCCGATCCTCAACGCGCCCTTCGGCGTCGCGCGCTCCGGCGATTTCATCGTCACGACGGCGCCGAACGCGCTGCTCGCCGGGGCTTTCGCGCTGCTCGCCGGCCTCGCGCTGGTCCTTCTCATGGGCCGGACCCGCTTCGGGCGGCGCTGGCGCGCCTATGCCGACGATCCCCTCGGCGCCCGGCTGTTCGGCGTCAGCCCGCGCGCGATCTTCGCCCAGACGTTCGCGCTGGCGAGCGCCTTCGCCGGCCTCGCCGGCTATGTCATGACGATGTATTACGGATCGGTCGGCTACGGCGCCGCGACGGCGCTCGGGCTGAAGGCGTTGATCGCCGCCATTCTCGGCGGCGTCGGCTCGATCCCCGGCGCCTTCCTCGGCGGCTTCGTCGTCGGCGCTTTCGAGGCGGTCTGGTCGACGTATTTCGCCGTCGATTATCGCGACGTCGCGGTGTTCAGCCTGCTCGCGATCGTCCTCGTGCTGCGGCCGGGCGGCATCCTGGGCGTGCGCTCTTGACTCGTCCGAGCGCGCCCACCACATCGTCGAGGCCGAGTTTGCGAAGGCGCTTCGAGGAGGCCCGCGATGACCAACGTTTTGAGCGCCCCGGCGCTGCGCGGCGACGCCTTTTCAGGCGTGCGCACGCGCCGCATCCTCGCGCTCGCGCTGGACCTCGTCCTCGTCTCCGTGCTCGCGGCGCTGACTTGGCTCGCGCTGTTGATCCTGACGCTGGGGCTGTCGTTGTTCTTCCTGCCGCCCTTGTTCCCGCTCGTTGCGTTCTTCTACAATGGCCTAACCGTCTCCGGCGCGAAAATGGCGACGCCGGGCATGCGCGCGATGGGCCTGGAGATGCGCATGCACGACACCGGCGCGCGCGTTCCCTTCGTCAACGCCGCCGCGCACGCTTTGTTTTTCTATCTCAGCTGGTTTTTCCCGCCGGTTTTCCTCGTTTCCCTGATCAATTCCCGGAAACGCTGCCTGCACGACATCCTCGCCGACGTTACGGTCGTCCGCCGGATGTAATTTTCTGCGGGAATTTTTGCGCGCGGCCATTCCCGTCGGCCGCGATCCGTTTTAGCCTTGCGTTATCTTGCGACGCCTCGAGGAGTGCGAAAGCGTGACGCGGGAATTGCGGGACGCCCCCCAGTTCTATCTGACAGCCCCCTCCCCATGCCCCTATCTGCCGGGCATGCTGGAGCGCAAGGTGTTCACCCATCTCGTCGGCAAGCGCGCGATCGGGCTCAACGACACGCTGACCCAGACCGGGTTCCGCCGCTCGCAGACGATCGCCTACCGCCCGGCCTGCGAGAATTGCCGCGGCTGCGTTTCCGTCCGGGTTCTCGTCGACGACTTCCAGCCGAGCGCGAGCCAGCGCCGCCTCCTGCGCGCCAACGCCGACCTCGTGGGAGAGGCGGCGCCGGCCAAACCAACCGGCGAGCAATATGCGCTCTTTCGCGCCTACCTCGATTCCCGCCATCCCGACGGCGGCATGGCCGATATGTCGATGCTCGATTACTCCATGATGGTCGAGGACAGCCACATCGACACCCTGCTCACCGAATATCGCCAGCGCGGCGTCGGCTCGTTCATCGCCGGGCGCGGCGAGGGAGAACTGCTCGGCGCCTGCCTCACCGACCGGCTCGCCGACGGGCTTTCGCTGGTCTATTCGTTTTATGCCCCGCAGGAGTCGCGCCGCTCGCTCGGCGCCTTCATGATCCTTGACCATATCGAAAAGGCGCGCCGCCTGGGCCTGCCGCACGTCTATCTCGGCTATTGGGTCGAGGGGTCGAAGAAAATGGCCTACAAGGCCGCCTATCTCCCACAGGAGCGGCTTGGCCTGAACGGCTGGGTGCGCGTGGAGCGAGGGTGAGGCCGCGCGCCCCTTCTCCCCTTGCGGGGGAAGCGGGCGCTCGGCTCAACACTCGACGAAATTCACCGCGAGCCCGCCGAGCGAAGTCTCCTTGTATTTCGACTGCATGTCGGCGCCGGTCTGGCGCATCGTCGCGATGACGCTGTCGAGCGAGACCTTGTGGCGCCCGTCCCCGTGCAGCGCCAGCGAAGCAGCGGCGACGGCCTTGACCGCGCCGAAGGCGTTGCGCTCGATGCAGGGAATTTGCACCAGGCCGCCGACAGGATCGCAGGTCATGCCGAGGTGATGCTCCATCGCGATTTCGGCGGCGTTCTCGATTTGCGCGTTCGAGCCGCCCAGGGCGGCGCAGAGCCCCGCGGCCGCCATCGACGAGGCGACGCCGACTTCGCCCTGGCAGCCGACCTCGGCGCCCGAAATCGAAGCATTCATCTTGAACAGCGCCCCGATCGCCGTCGCCGTCAGAATGATCGTCCTCAGGCCATCGGGCGTCGCGCCCGCGCAATGGTCGCGATAATAGCGCAGGACTGCGGGATGACTCCCGCCGCGCCGTTGGTCGGCGCCGTGACGACGCGTCCGCCGGCGGCGTTCTCTTCGTTGACCGCCATCGCGTAGGCGCTGATGTAGTCCATGATTTCATGCGCGGCGCGCGCGTTGCGCCCGGCGTTGGCGATCAGATGACCGAAAATCGCCTTGGCGCGCCGCGCGACCTTCAGTCTGCCGGGCAGAAGCCCCTCGCGCGCGAGGCCGCGATCGATCGAGGCGAACATCGCGCCGATCACCGCATCGAGATGCGCGTCGATCTCGCGACCCGTGCGCGTCGCCGTCTCGTTGGCGCGCACCAATTCGCCGATTTCGAGGCCGCTCTCCTCGGCGCGGGCGAGCAATTCGGCGGCGTTGCGGAATGGATAGGGAAACGCGGCGCCCGTCGTGTCCGCCGCCGGCTCCTCATCCTCGCGAACGATGAATCCGCCGCCGACCGACAGCCACGTCTCCTCGCTCAGAACCGCTCCGTCCGCGGCGCGCGCGCAAAACGCGAGCGTGTTGGGATGGCGCTTGGGCGGCGTGACGTAGTCGAAGCGAATGTCGCTCTGGGGATCGAAACGAATGGCGCGCCGCCCGCAGAGCATGATCGACTTGCGCGCATCGACGTCGGCGACGAGCGCCTCGGCGCGGTCGGGATCGATCGTTTCTGGCCTTTCTCCGCTGAGGCCGAGGATCACGGCCTTGTCCGTCGCGTGGCCTTTGCCGGTGAAAGCGAGCGAGCCGAACAGCGTGACGACGACGCTGCCGACGCGCTCGATCGCCCCGCTTTGCGCGAGGCCGTCGGCGAAAGCCGCTGCCGCCTTCATCGGCCCGACGGTGTGCGAAGACGAGGGCCCGATGCCGACCTTGAAGAGTTCGTAAACCCGGATCAGGCGCCGCTCCCCTGTCTCTATCGTCCTCAGCACAGCTCCTGATCGCGCGCCGACGCATCGAGGACGGCGGCGACATAGGGAGCGAACGAGCGTCCGGTCTCGACGCGGAAGCGCTCCGCTTCACGGCGCCAAAGCACGATCTCGGCCTTCAGCAGAAGCGTACGCGCGACCATGCCGACGGGAAACGCCGCGAGATCGAGATCGAGCGGCGCACCCGCATTGATGAGCCGCGCCGCGCCGGCGCCGCTGACCTCGATCGCGCATTGCCGATGCGAGACGTCGACGAGGGCGTGCGGAACGCCCGCCAACGCCGCCTCGAGCTTCGCGCCGAGCCCCGGCTCCGGATCCTCGGCGATCAGCAGCCATTCGTCCGGGCCCATCCACAGCGCGGCGCGCGGTCCCTCGACAGCGGCGCGCAGCGGCTGCAAGGGCGGCGGCGCCCCGAACGCGGTGCCGACCGGGCCCGCGACATCCGGTGCGCCGCGCAAGATCCAGCGCGTCGCGAAGGGCGCGGCGACGGCCTTGACCTTGGCGTTGTCGGGCAAGGCGCGCCCTTGGAGAACCGAGCGGCGCTCGGCTTGCGGCGGCGAAGCTTCAGGCGTCAAGGCGCTGGCCTTCCCTATCGTAAAAGATGGGTTCGACGAGCTTGACCGGCGCCGTGCCGTCGCGCGTCGTCGCGAAAAGCGTCTCTCCCAGCCGCGCGCGGCCGCCCGCCACCAGTGCGAGCGCGAAGCTGCGGCCCAGCGTCGCGCTCATATAGGACGACGAGACGTGGCCGAGCGCGGGCGTTCCTGTCGGCGGCGCGGCGTCGGCGACGATCTGCGCGCCCTCCTCAACCCCCAAGGTCGGGTCGAGCGGCAGCAGGCCCACAAGCTGCTTGCGGCCCTCGCGCTTCAGGTCGGGCAGCGTCAGCGAGCGCTTGCCGATGAAATCGGGCTTGGAGAAAGCGACCATCCTGCCCATGCCGACATCGTCGGGCGTCACCGTGCCGTCGGTCTCCTGGCCCACGACGATGAAGCCCTTTTCGGCCCGCAAGATGTGCAGCGTCTCCAGGCCGTAGGCGACGGCGCCGACTTTAAGCCCCTCCGCCCAGATCGCTTCGAGCGCGCTTTCGCCGAAATCGGCGGGCACGTTGACCTCGAAGCCCAGTTCGCCGGTGAAGCTGACGCGCGCCAGCCGCATCGGCGCGCCGCAAATGAAGCCTTCGCGCACGCTCATGTGCGGGAAGGCCGCATTGGAAAGATCGATCCCGGCTGCCAGCGGCTCCAGGATCTTGCGCGCGTTGGGGCCGTTGATCGCTATTGTTGCGAATTGCTCGGTGATCGAAGTGAACCAGACCTTCAGATCGCTCCATTCCGTCTGCAGATAATCCTCCATCACCGCGAAGACGCGCGCGGCGCCCGAACTCGTCGTGGTGATGTGGAAGCGGTCGCCGGCGAGGCGCATGACGACGCCGTCGTCGTAGATGTAGCCGTCCTCGGTCAGCATCAGGCCGTAGCGGCAGCGCCCGACTGCGAGCTTGGCGAAGGAGTTGACGTAAAGGCGATTGAGGAATTCGGCCGCGTCGGGGCCGACGACTTCGATCTTGCCGAGCGTCGAGGCGTCCATGATTCCGGCGCTGGCGCGCGTGGCCAGGCATTCGCGGCGCACCGCCTCGTCCAGGCGCTCGCCACTCCTGGCGAAATAGGATGCGCGCTTCCACAAGCCCGCTTCCTCGAATTTGGCGCCCTGGCGAGCCGACCAGCCGTGCAGCGGCGTCTCACGGATCGGATCGAACATGTCGCGGCGCGCAAGGCCGGCGAAAGTCGCGAAGGTCACCGGCGTGTAGGGCGAGCGGAACGTCGTCAGGCCGACTTCGGCGATCGGCTTGCCGAGCGCCTGAGCGGCGATCGCCAGCGCGTTCATGTTGGCGTTCTTGCCTTGATCGGTCGCCATGCCGGTGGTGGTGTAGCGCTTGATATGCTCGATCGAGCGCATGCCCTCGCGCGTCGCCAATTGGATGTCGCGCGCGCTGACGTCGTTTTGAAAGTCGACGAAAGCCTTGGCGATTTCCGTTCCGCTCGCGCCGGCGGCGAGCCCAAGCGCGCCGCCCCTCGCGGCAGGCGCGCCCTCGACCCGAGGCGGCGCCGGCGGCGGAGCGCCCGCCGCCGCGGCGCCCGCGTTCGCGCCGTCGGCGAGCGCGGCCTCGAGATCGAAAATCCCCCGGCACGCGCCTGCCGAGCGCTGATCGGGAACGGCGGCGCCGGGCAGAAAATTCTGCGTCGCTTCGTCGAAGGCGAGCTTGCCGCGCGATTGCGAATAAAGGCTCACGTTCGCCGTCCAGCCGCCGCTCATCGCGATCACGTCGCAGGCTATCGCCTCGCCCTTGCCCGGCGCGCCGTCGGCCCAACGCTTGGCGACGAGCGCGTGGGTCACGCGCCGGCCTCCATAAGAACCGAGGATCGCGGCGTTGGCCTCGACGCGCAGGCCGGCGCGGCGCGCGGCCTGAGGAAGCGGACCGTCGGCCTCGGCGCGCAGATCGGCGATCATGGCGATTTCGCAGCCGGCTTCGGCCAGATCCAGCGCGGCGCGATAGGCTGAATCGTGCGCGGCGGCGACGAGGATTCGCCTCCCCGGCCTGACGGCGTAGCGCGTCGCCAGCGCGCGCGCGGCCTCGGCGAGCATGATGCCGGGTCGATCGTTATTGGGAAAGACCAGCGGCCGCTCGTGCGCGCCGGTCGCGAGCACGACTTGGCTCGCGCGGACCTGCCACAGCCGCTCGCGCGGCATCTTGGGATCGGGGTCGGCGAGATGATCGGTGAGGCGCTGCTGCCCCGCGAGGAAGTTCTGCGCGTAATAGCCGAAGATCTGCGTGCGCGGCAGCATTTTGACGCGCGACGAAGAGGCGAGTTCGGCAAGGGTCGCGACGAGCCAATCGGCCGCGTGCGCGCCGTCGATCATGGCGCTCTTCTCCGCGAGCAGCGAGCCGCCGAATTCCGCCTGTTCGTCGAACAGCATGACGCGCGCGCCGGCTCGGCTCGCCGCCAGGGCGGCTGCAAGGCCGGCGGGACCGGAGCCGACGACGGCGACTTCGCAATGCGCGTATTCGAAGGCGTAGTGGTCGGGATCGGCCTCGGTCGGCGCTTTGCCCATGCCCGCGGCGTTACGAATGATCGGCTCGTAGACCGCCTGCCAGGCGCCCTTCGGATGCATGAAGGTCTTGTTGTAAAAGCCGGCGGGCATGAACGGCGAGAACAGGCCGTTGACGGAAAGGGCGTCCCATTCGAGCGAGGGCCAGGCGTTCTGGCTGAGCGCCCGCAAGCCCTCGTAAAGCTCGATCTGCGTCGCGCGCAGATTGGGCGTGACGCGGCCCCTGCCGGCGTCGAGCGTGACGAGCGCGTTGGGATCCTCGGCGCCGAGCGACAGGATTCCGCGCGGGCGGTGATATTTGAACGAGCGGGCGATGAGATGAGCGCCGTTGGCGATGAGGGCCGAGGCGAGCGTGTCGCCCGCGCAGCCGACGTAGCTCTTGCCGTCGAAGGTGAAACGGACGGGCTTGGCGCGGTCGACGCGCCCGCCCCGGCTCAACCGGAACGCGCCGCTCATCGCCCCTCGCCCGCTCTCGCAGCCCCGGCGCCTGTTGGATCGGCCATGACTTTTCCCTGCTTCGACGGCCCACTCTAACGACAAGAGGAGCGAGGTGGGAACCGCTTTTTCGACCGGGCGGCGCGAGAAAATGAGATGGCGGCTCAAGCCCTTCTCCTGCTGAGCGGGAGAAGGTGGACGCGCGAAGCGCGGCCGGATGAGGGTTTTCAAAGGCCCTCACCCTGCCCTCTCCCCACGGCGAATGCGAAGCATTCGTCCTGAGCGGGAGAGGGGATTGCGCAGGCGTTCCGCAGCGCTTATCTCTTTTGGCCTGACGCCTTATCATTCCAGGAGCCGGCCTTGTTCATCCAGACCGAAGCCACGCCCAATCCCGCGACGCTGAAATTCCTGCCCGGCCGCCCCGTCATCGACGCCGGCACGTTCGAGGCGCGCGACGCGGCCGAAGCCGAGCGCTCGCCGCTCGCCAAGGCGCTGATGGAGCTGCCCGGCGTCGGCGGCGTGTTCCTCGCGCCCGATTTCATCTCAGTGACCAAGACCGAGGGCGAGTGGCAGCATTTGCGCCCGGCGGTGCTCGGCGTCGTCACCGAATTCTTCCTCTCCGGCGCGCCGGCGCTGAGCGGCGACGCCCCCGCCGCGGGCGAAGAATTCTTTCACGCCGAGGACGCCGAGACGGTCGAGACGATCAAGGAACTGATCGAAACGCGCGTGCGCCCGGCCGTGGCCGGCGACGGCGGCGACATCGTGTTCAAGGGCTTTCGCGACGGGATCGTCTATCTCGCCATGAAAGGCGCCTGCTCGGGGTGTCCCTCCTCGACGGCGACGCTGAAGCACGGAATCGAGAACCTGCTGAAGCACTTTCTGCCGGAGGCGGTGAAGGCGGTGGAGCAGATTTGAGGCCGGGCTAGCGGCGTTTAGAATCCTCAGCGGCCTGGGAATGCGGACCTATTTGTGCGCGGCCAAGCGGAAACCCCATCCGCGATTCGGGTATTCGTCACAATAACCCCATTCTCCCGAGATGTCCGGCGTGCCGATGTTCCTGATCACGAACCGGCCCCATGCAAAAGACCCG
This sequence comes from uncultured Alphaproteobacteria bacterium, assembly GCA_963842835.1. Taxonomy (GTDB): domain Bacteria; phylum Pseudomonadota; class Alphaproteobacteria; order Rhizobiales; family Beijerinckiaceae; genus Roseiarcus. Next base: position 179,332 of record CAWJIB010000010.1, read on the forward strand.
TTGCGCGGACGAACGCAGGGATGATCGCTGCGAGGTTGGGTCCATATCCCAGTCGCCGCGCGGTTCGGACCGCCCGTTCCGAAAATCCGACCGTCTTGCTTGGGATACTCCCCGCGCCGCGACGCTACGCTTGGACAGCAAACATGCTGTCACTGATCGTGTGGGAAATCGTTGATGGCGATCAATGCTCCGCCGGCGACAGCGGATTGACGCGAATCAATGCTTTCCCGCGGATTTGGCGGATCGTTGGCAAACTCGCGCCGAGGCGTGCGGATGAGGCGGGACGCCAGTGACCACAGTGCGACAATTGCTCGACCAGAAAGGTCGGAAAATTTGGTCCATTAGTCCGGACGCCACCGTCTTCGACGCCGTCGCGAAAATGGCTGACAAAGACATCGGCTCGCTGGTTGTGATGGATGGCGACGCGATCGTCGGCATGATCACGGAGAGGCACTACGCGCGGAACGTCGTTCTCAAGGGCAAGACGTCTCCCGCGACGCCGATACGCGACATCATGGAAAAACATGTCGTCGTTGCGCAGCCGGAACAATCCGTTGAACAATGCATGGCCATCATGACCGACAAGCGCATTCGCCATCTGCCCGTCGTCGATGGAGAAAAACTGATCGGCGTCATTTCCATCGGCGATCTCGTGAAAAGCATAATCGGCGATCAGCAATTCACGATTGGCCAGCTCGAGCACTACATTCACGGCTAGGCGCTCTTCGAGCCGTTTGCGATCGAATTGAGCCGGCGCCGACTGCAGCGCGGCGGAAAACCGCATCGCAAGCCCCTGAGACCACTGCCCCCGCCCGCAATCCGGCCCGTCCCTACGCCATCTCCACCACCCGCCCCTCGCGCAGCGTTACGCGCCGGTCCATGCGCGCGGCGAGGTCGAGGTTGTGGGTGGCGACCAGGGCGGCGACGCGGCTCGCTTTTACGAGCTCGGTCAAAGTCGCAAACACGTGCTCGGCGGTCTTGGGATCGAGATTGCCGGTGGGTTCGTCCGCGAGCAGCACGCGCGGCGCGTTGGCGACGGCGCGCGCGATCGCGACGCGCTGCTGTTCGCCGCCGGAGAGTTCGGCGGGGCGATGGCTTTCGCGTGCGGCGAGGCCGAGATAGGCGAGCAGTTCGCGCGCGCGGGCCGTCGCTTCCGCTCGCGACAAGCCACGGATCATCTGCGGCAGGACGATGTTCTCGACCGCGGAAAATTCCGGCAGCAGATGATGGAACTGGTAGACGAAGCCGATCTCGACGCGGCGCAGCGCCGTGCGCTTGTCGTCCGACATCGCCGCGGTCGCGGCGCCGCCGACATAGACTTCGCCGGCGTCGGGCTTTTCCAGGAGGCCGGCCAGATGCAGCAGCGTCGATTTGCCCGCCCCCGAGGGCGCGATCAGCGCCACTGACTGGCCCGGCCACAGCGCGAGATCGGCGCCGCTCAAGACTTCGATCGCCGTTTCGCCGCGCCCATAGCGGCGCTCTATTCTTTCCAGCGACAGCGCCGGCGCCGCGTCATTCATAGCGCAACGCCTCGACCGGATCGAGCCGCGCCGCGCGCCAGGAAGGGTAGATCGTCGCCGCGAGAGAAAGGAACAGCGTCATCACGACGACCGCGATCACGTCGTGCGCCTCGACGCGCGAGGGCAGTTGCGAGAGGAAGTAGAATTCCGAGGGGAACAGGTTCACGCCGATGAGCCAGCTCAGGCCCTTGCGGATCTCCTCGACGTTGTGCGCGACGAGAAGGCCGAGCGCGAGGCCGCAGGCCGTGCCGACGACGCCGATCGTCGCGCCGGTGATGAGGAAGATGCGCATGACCGCGCCGCGCGTCGCGCCCATCGTGCGCAGCACCGCGATCGCGCGCGCCTTGTCCTGCACCAGCATGATGAGGCCGGAAATGATGTTGAGCGCGGCGACCAGCACGATCAGCGTCAGGATCGCGAACATCACATTGGCCTCGACCGCCAGTACATCGAAGAAGCTCTTGTTGAGCTGGCGCCAGTCGGTGTCGATCATCGGCCGCTGCTCGGCCGGATCGATGCGCGCGCGCATCGCGTCCATATGGTCGGGATCGTCGACATAGACCTCGATGACATTGGCCTGGCCGTCGAGATTGAAATAGGCCTGCGCCTCGGGCAGCGGCATGAACACGAAGGTGCCGTCGAAGGTCGCCATGCCGATCTGGAAGATCGCCGCGACGTTGTAGGCCTTCATGCGCGGTGTGACGCCGAACGGCGTCTGTGCGCCGCGCGGCGCGATCAGCGTGATCTTGTCGCCCACGCGCAGGCTCAAATGCTCGGCGAGCTTGGCGCCGATCGCCACGCCCTGACCCGCGTCGAAGCCGTCGAGAGAGCCTTGCTTGACGTGCTCGCCGACGCCCGGCAGGCGCCTCAAGTCCGCCTCGCGGACGCCGCGCACGAGCACGCCGGACGAGCCGAAGGGCGTGGAGGCGAAAGCCTGCCCCTCGACGAGCGGCAGCGCCAGCGTCACGCCGGGAACCTTGGCGACGCGTTGCGTCACCGCGTCGTAGTCGGTGAGCGGCGTGTCGACGCCTTGCAGGAACATGTGGCCGTTGAGCCCGATCATCTTCTCCATCAGATCGTGGCGGAAACCGTTCATCACCGCCATCACCACGATCAGCGCGGCGACGCCCAGCACGATGCCGAGGAACGAGAATCCGGCGATCACCGAAATCGAGCCCTGCGCGCGCCGCGCGCGCAAATAGCGCAAGGCGACCATCCACTCGAAGGCGGAGAACGGCCGGGGGGCGATGGGCGGCGCGGCGGTTGGGACGTCGAGGGTGGCGGCGGTCATGCGGCGCTGCGCTCCCCCCCTTCTCCCCGCGTGCGGGGAGAAGGCCGGGATGAGGGGCCGGGAGGCGAGCCGCAACGGCGCGGCAAAACTCCCCGCCCCTCACCCCGGCCCTCTCCCCGCTGGCGCGGGGAGAGGGAGATCGAGCGCCCGCTCACGCGATGCCTCCGAGCCGCGCGATCGCGGCCTCGACGCCGACGAGTTCGCGCTCGCCAGTCGCTCGGTTCTTGATCTCGACCTTGCCCTCGGCGAGGCTCTTCGGCCCGACGATGACCTGGTTGGGCAGCCCGATCAGGTCCATCGCGGCGAATTTCGCGCCGGGACGCTCGTCGCGGTCGTCATAGAGCGCATCGACGCCGGCTTTGCCCAGCGCCGCGTAGATGCGCGCGCAGGCGCCGTCGCAAGCGGCGTCGCCGACCTTGAGATTGACCAAGCCGACCGCGAAAGGCGCCGCCGCTTCGGGCCAGACCATCCCCGCTTCGTCGTGGCCCGCCTCGATCAGCGCGGCGACGAGGCGGCTCGGGCCGATGCCGTAGGAACCCATATGCACGCAACGCTCCTTGCCGTCGGGGCCGTTGACGACCGCCTTCATCGGCTCGGAGTACTTCGTTCCGAAGTAGAAAATATGGCCGACTTCGATGCCGCGCGCCGAAATTCGCGAATGGGGATCGATGCGCTCGAACGCCGCCGCGTCGTGCTTTTCCGAGGTCGCCGCGTAGAGCGAAGTCCATTGGTCGAACACGCCCTGCATCGCGCCGGCGCTATCGAAGTCGATCGTCTCGGGCGGCGGCGCGAACTTGAGATAGTCCTTGTGACAGAACACTTCGCTCTCGCCGGTCTCGGCGAGGATGATGAATTCATGGGAAAGATCGCCGCCGATCGGCCCGGTGTCGGCGACCATCGGGATGGCGGTGAGGCCGAGGCGCGAAAAGGTGCGCAAATAGGCCGTGAACATCTTGTTGTAGGAATGGCGCGCGCCGGCGGCGTCGAGATCGAAGGAATAGGCGTCCTTCATCAGGAATTCTCTGCTGCGCATCACCCCGAAGCGCGGCCGCACCTCGTCGCGGAACTTCCACTGGATGTGATAGAGGTTGAGCGGCAGATCCTTGTATGAGCGGACGTTGGCGCGGAAAATCTCGGTGATCATTTCCTCGTTGGTCGGCCCGAACAGCATGTCGCGCTCGTGGCGGTCGCGGATGCGCAGCATCTCCTTGCCGTAATCGTCGTAGCGGCCGGATTCGCGCCACAGGTCCGCGGATTGAATCGTCGGCATCAGCACTTCAATGGCGCCGGAACAATTCTGCTCCTCGCGCACGATCGCGCAGATTTTGTGCAATACCCTGAGGCCCAGCGGCAGCCAAGCGTAGATGCCCGCCGCTTCCTGACGGATCATTCCGGCGCGCAGCATCAGCCGGTGCGAGACGATTTCCGCCTCCTTCGGCGTTTCCTTGAGGATCGGCAGGAAATAGCGGGAAAGACGCATGGGCTCGCACTTCTAAAGGGTCGGGCCGAACGGGACCGGCGAATCGACGAAACGCGCGACAGGCCGCGCGCCGCGCGTTATGGCCCCATCGGCGCGCAAAGGGCAAGTCGCCGCGGGCGCGCGCCGCGAGCGACGCTCACGATTTCGTGATCGCGCCTGAGGTAACCTCGGCGCCGGCGGCGCGAAAGACCCTCTGCAAGGCCGACAGGCTCGGCCGGCGGGCGCGGCGACAACCGACGCTCAAAGAAAACCCTTTTCTTTTCAACGAGGACACCGCCTATGAACGCCAAGACCGCTTTCACCGCTGCCTCGCTCGCCGTCGCGCTGGCGCTCGCCTCCGCCGCCAAGGCGGGCCCCGCGCCGATGCAGCCCGGCGCCGACAAGTGCTACGGCGTCGCACTCGCCGGCAAGAACGATTGCGCCGCCGGCGCCGGCACGAGCTGCGCGGGCACGTCGACGGTCGACTACGACCCCCATCACTGGAAATACGTCGCCAAGGGCACGTGCGAAGGCATGATGACGCCGAAGGGCCACGGCATGCTGCAGCCGATGTAAGGCGCGCCTCCCGAAGCGTTTCGCGCGGCCCCGCCTGGCGAAGGCGGGGCCGTTTTCGCTTGCCGCCTGCGCTGCGGCCAAGGAGTGGGATCGGCGGCGCGCGGAGCCTCATTGACATCGGCTACGCGGCGATAGGAGTTTCGCGGGAGTTTCGCGCCTTGCCCCCACTGTGGAGGCCGCGTAGCGTTCCCACGCTGAAGAGATCGCCGGATTCCGAAACAGGGGTGGCCCATGCTCCGTTCAATCGCGTTGGCCTTGGTGCTGGCTTGGATGCTCCCGCTCTCGGCCGCGGCCGGCGACGCCGCGAACGTGACCCGTCAGACGCTGGAGAGCGGCCATCTCGAAGCCGGCGAGACGGATCTGGCGGCGCGCGTCGCCGCCGACCCCTCGGACAACGAAGCGCGGTTCGGCCTCGGAATGATCCGCTTCGCCGAAGCGCTCGAGCGTTTCGGACAACGTCAATATCGCTACGGCCTGCGCGCCCCCGCCAATGCGATCATTCCGGTCCTTCGACTGCCCGTGCCCGTCAACGCCGCGCCCGAAGAGCTGACCTACGAAAAGCAGCGCGAGAACCTGCAGGGCCTCATCGACGATCTCGCCAAGGTCGAGGCGACGCTGGCGCCGATGAGCGCGAACGAAACCAAGATCGTCATCGATCTCAACGCCGTCAAATTCGACTTCCGCGGCGACGGCAAGACCGAGGGCATGGAAACGCTAGGCTCGATCTTAGCCAATCTGCGATCGCCGTGGGGCGCGAGAGGCGCGCCGATCGAATCCGGACCCTTCGAGGTCAAGTTCGACAACGGCGACGCGTTTTGGCTACGAGGCTATTGCCACCTGCTGTCCGCATCGCTCGAATTTGCTCTCGCCTACGATTGGCGCGACACGTTCGAAAAGGCCGGGAGCCTGTTTTATCCCAAGGTTGCGCCGCGGCGGTTCCCCGCCAACGCCCGTCTGGTCGGCGCCAAGGGCGGGTTCCTCGGCGACTCCGGCCAGATCGCCGATTTCATCGTCTTGATCCACGAGATTCGCTGGCCGCTGAAGGAACCGGCGCGCATGCAAAGCGCCCATGCGCACCTCAAGCAGGTCGTGGCGATGAGCCGCGCGAGCTGGAAATCGATCCTCGCCGAGACCGACGACGATCGCGAATGGATTCCCGGCCCGCAGCAAAAGAACGGCGTGATAACCAGCATGCCCGTCACGCAAGCCCAGGTCGACGCCTGGCTGCGCGCCCTCGACGACTTCGACGCCGCGTTGGATGGGGCGAAGCTCGTGCCGCACTGGCGCTTCGTCCAAGGCTTCAATTTCAAACGCGTTTTCTTCGAGCCGCGCGATTTCGATCTGGTTCTTTGGATCGCCGGCTATGGCGCCGCGCCCTACCTGGAGGAGGGGCCGACGCTTTCATGGACCGAATGGAACCTGTGGAACCAGCCCTTCCGCAGCAATTTCCTCGGTTACGCCTTCTGGTTCAACTGAGGCGTCAAGCCAATTCGTCGAACTCCTCCACCCGGAACTCGCGCTGCGCGCGGGCGCCTGTTTCCGCCAGCTCGCCCTCGCGCGTCCTCAGTTCGACGCGGCGGATTTTTCCGGAAATCGTCTTCGGCAGTTCGCTGAATTCGATCCGCCGCACGCGCTTATAGGGAGCGAGCCGGTCGCGCAGGAAGGCGAAGATCGACAGCGCCGTGGCGCGGTCGGGGGCGTGGCCCTCGGCCAGCGCGACATAGGCCTTCGGCGTCGTCAGGCGGATCGGGTCGGGCGCGGGGACGACCGCGGCTTCGGCGACCGCGGGGTGCTCGATCAGCGCGCTTTCCAGCTCGAACGGGCTCAGGCGGTAGTCGTTCGATTTGAACACGTCGTCGGCGCGCCCGACATAGGTGGTGTAGCCTTCGGCGTCGCGCGTCGCGACGTCCCCGGTGCGGTAGTAATCGCCTTCGATGGGAACGATCTCGCCCGCCTCGTTCTGATAGCCGCGCATCAGGCCGACGGGGCGCGGGGCGAGCGGGATGGCGATCTCGCCGTGGTCGCCCTCCAGACCGTCGGCGTCGAGCAGCACGAGGCGGTAGCCCGGCAGCGGGCGGCCCATCGAGCCGGGAACGATCTTCTGGCCCGGAGAATTGCCGACCATCATCGTCGTTTCCGTCTGGCCGTAAGAATCGCGCAAGGTGAGGCCCCAGGCGCGGCGCACCTGCTCGATGACTTCCGGATTGAGCGGCTCGCCGGAGGAACAGACTTCGCGCAGCGCGATTTTCCATTGCTTGAGATCGAGCTGGACGAGCTGGCGCCACACGGTCGGCGGCGCGCAGAACGAGGTCACCTCATGGGCGACGAGATCGTCGAGGGTCGAGCGCGCGTCGAAGCGCCTGGAGAGCGCGAGGATCGTCGCCCCGGCGTTCCACGGCGCGAAGAAGTTCGACCAGGCGTGCTTGGCCCAGCCGGGCGAGGAGATGTTGAGATGCGCGTCGCCGGGCTTGAGGCCAAGGCCGAACATCGTCGTGAGATGGCCGACGGGATAGCTCGCATGGCTGTGCAGCACGAGCTTGGGCCGCGCGGTGGTGCCCGAGGTGAAATAGAGCAGCAGCGGATCGTCGGCGCGCGTCGGGCCGTCCGGCTCGAAATGCGCGCTGTGCTTGACGAGCGCGGCGTAGTCGCGCCAGCCATCGGGCGCCGCGCCGACCGCGATGCGCTGGGCGCCCTCGCCGCGACCGACGAATTTGCCGGCGTCCGCGCCGTCGGCGATGACGAAGCGCGCGCGGCCTCGCGCCAGTCGGTCGTCGATGTCGGCGCTGGCCAGTTGCGGCGTCGCCGGGATCACGACGAGGCCGAGCTTCATCGCCGCCAGCATCGAAATCCACAGCGGCGCGACATTGCCGAGCATCAGCAGCAGCCGATCGCCGCGCCTGGCGCCGAGCGCGCGCAGGCCGTTGGCGAGGCGCGAGGAGCTCTCGGAGAGCTCGGCGAAGGAATAGGTCTCCACCTGCGCCCCAAGAATTTTCAGCGCCGGCCGCGCGCCCGCTTCGCCCTTGGCGAGCTCGCCGTCGAACCAGTCGAGCGCCCAGTTGAAGCGGCCCAGCCTGGGCCAGACGAATCCGGCCTTGGCGGCGGAATAATCGCCGCCGACCGCAAGCAGAAAATCGCGCGCGAATTTGAATTCCTCGACGGACATGGGCGACTCAAATCATCCCGCGCGCGATCTCGACCTTGTCGGGGTAGAAGGCCAGATGGTCCTTGATCGCTGCGACGCCTGCTTTTGGCTGCTCGTAAGTCCAGACCGCGTCGGCGTCTTCGTTTTCACCATCGCGCAAGGAGAAATAGTTCGCGCGGCCCTTATAGGGGCAAGTCGTCTCCTTCGCGCCGCGCGCGAACACGCTCATGTCGGCGTCTTCGCGCGGCACGTAGAATACTGGGGCATAGCGGCGCTCGCGCAGCTCGAGGGCGCGCCGCGTGTCGACGATCGTTCGGCCGCGCCAGCGAACGACGACGCGGCCCCCGACCGGCGCGATGGTGATCGGATGATCGTCGGACATGGCGTCGCCTCCCTTCGCAGCGGCGCGAATGTGCCACACACGCGCGTGCGCCGGAAGACCCAGGCGCGCGGACGCTACCCGCGCTTGCGCTTCGGCGCGTAAGGGTTCTCGCCGCCCGAGCGCATCGACAAGCGGATCGGCACGCCGTAGAGGCCGAAGGTCTCGCGCAGGCCGTTGACGAGATAGCGCTTATAGCTCTCCGGGATGCTCTCGACCTGATTGCCGAACAGCACGAAGAAGGGCGGGCGCGCCTTGGGCTGGGTCATGTAGCGGATTTTGACCCGGCGGCCGGCGACGGCGGGCGGCGGCGTCGCGTCGACCACCGGCGCGAGCCAGCGGTTGAGCCGCCCGGTCGAGATGCGCTTGTTCCACACTTCGTGCGTGGCGATCACCGCTTCCAGCAGTTTGTCGACATGCGCGCCGGTGAGGCCGGAGACGGGGATGACGCGCGTCCCCTTGAGCTGCGGCAGCAGCCGGTCCGCCTCGGCGCGCAACTCCTGGGCCTTGGCGCTCTTGTTCTCGACGAGATCCCATTTGTTGAGGCCGATCACCAGCGCCCGGCCCTCGCGCTCGACGAGATCGGCGAGCGTCAAGTCCTGCTTCTCGAACGGGATCGTCGCGTCGAGCAGGAGAACGACGACCTCGGCGAAGCGCACCGCCCGCAGCGCGTCGGCGACCGCGAGTTTCTCCAGTTTCTCGACGACGCGCGCGCGGCGGCGCAGTCCTGCGGTGTCATAGAGCTTGAGGCGCCGATCGCGCCAGGTCGCCTCCAAGCCGATGCTATCGCGCGTCAGGCCGGGTTCGGGGCCCGTCAGCAGGCGCTCCTCGCCGAGAATGCGGTTGAGCAGGGTCGACTTGCCGGCGTTCGGACGCCCGAGGACGGCGATGCGCAACGGTTTAGTCGGGTCCGCCTCGCTGCCGTCCTCCTCGTCGCCGAGAATCAGCGGCGCGGGCTCCTCCTCTTCGTCGGCGCCGATCCGCGCCGAGGCCGGCAATACAGCGTCCAGTGCCTCATGCAGTTCACCCAGCCCCTCCCCATGTTCAGCCGAAAATGGGATGGGGTCGCCGAGGCCGAGGCCGAACGCCTCATAGGCGCCCTGACGCCCAGCGAGCCCCTCGGCCTTGTTGGCGATCAGGATGACCGGCTTGCCGGCGCGGCGCACCGCCTGCGCGAAATGCCGGTCGGCCCCGGTCACGCCGGCGCGCGCGTCGATGAGGAAGAGGATCGCGTCGCAATCGGCGAGCGCCGCCTCCGTCTGCGCGCGCATGCGGCCGGCAAGCGAAACGCCGTCGCCCTCCTCGAGGCCGGCGGTGTCGACGATCGTGAAGACGAGATCGCCGAGCCGCGCTTCGCCCTCGCGCCGATCGCGGGTGACACCGGGCTGGTCGTCGACCAACGCCAGTTTGCGCCCGACGAGGCGATTGAACAGCGTCGACTTGCCGACGTTCGGGCGTCCGATAATGGCGACTTTCGCGCTCATGGGCGACGACTCAAAGACGGTTGCTCCGGCTCGCGCAAGCGCGGCGCGCGGCGCTCACTTGGCCGCCGGCCGATTGGCGGCGACCAGGCCGAGCAGGCTTTCAGCGCTGCGCTTTTCCGTGTCGGGCGCTTCGGCGTCGGCGGCCACCTGGTCGAGCCATTTGCCGGCGCCGTCGTAATCTCCCGCGTTCAGCGCGATGACGCCCAGCGCCAGGCGCGCGGTATGGCGATAGACGCCGCCGCTTCCCGCCAACGCTTCGAGCGCGGGCTTGGCGGCGTCGGCCTCGCCGGCGTCCAGGCGCAGCAAGGCGGCGCGCAGTCGCGCGGCTTCTTGAAACAGCGCGCCGATCGAAGCGTCGGCGCCGAGCGCGTCATAGGCGGCAAGAGCGCCCTTGGGATCGGTCTTGGCCTTGATCGCGGCTCCGGAGAGGCGGGCAAGAGTTTGGTAGCCGCGCGGCGCCTCGGTGGCGAGTTTGGCCAAGGCGGCGTCGGCCTCGGCGCCCTTGGCGTCGCGATCGAGCGCCAGCGCCTGTTGAAACGCGGCCCCCGCCGCCTGTTCGGCCGCAAGGCGGCGATTCTCGTAAAGGCGATAGCCCGCGGTCGCGAGCACGATGAGGACCGCCGCGCCGATGATCAGATTCTGGTGTTTCTTCCAGAATTCGGCCGCCTTGTCGCGGCGGACTTCCTCATCGACTTCCTGAAATATGTCGCTCATCGTCTTGCTCGTTGCGTCTTATCGCCTTAAGGGCGCGGCCCCGGCGAAACGAGGCCGTTAGCACGCCGGCGCCGCGAAAGCGAGCAAACGTTCGATCGCGGCCGCCTTGCCCCGGGCGCGCCCGCCGGCGCGGCCTTTGGCCGCATTTAGACTTTTCTTAATTGACGGAATGGCTTCGCATGCGAAAATGCAAGCGGGCGTTCGTCGGTTCGGCTCGCCGCGGGACCGCGTTTCGATGTATCCAAAGCCCGCCGCGCGTAAGAACATCGTGGCTGTTCGGACATCAGGCACTATCGAAAGGAAAGCGTTATGAACGAATTGAACTCCAAATGCGTAAATCGCCGCACCGTCTTGCTCGCCGCGGCGGGCGCGGCGCCGTTGCTGGCGATCGGCGCGAGCGGCGCCAAGGCGGCCGGACTGCCGCAGTCGGCCGTCGCCTACCAGAGCTCGCCGAAGGACGGCAAACAATGCGACGGATGCAATTTCTTCGTCGCCCCGAATGCGTGCAAGTCCGTGGCGGGCGAGATCTCGCCGAAGGGCTGGTGCAAGCTCTGGGTCAAAAAGGCCTAATGGCGACATAACAAATCGGTAACCTTGTTTTGCTTGCATGAGTGCAGGTGTTAAATTTAGGTTTCGAATCAGGGGGGCTTTTCCCCGAGCGCCGGGGCCCGATAGCGGCCCCGGGACAGCGGTGGGATTCGGGTTTCAGGCGGGGAGCAGGAGATGCAGCAAATGGGGCGAAGTCCCGGCTCGGCGATGCGAGACTGGGTCGGAGGCTCGCCTCGCGGCCTCGTCTCGGCCGCCGCCGCGCTGGTTTTTTTCGCAACTCTGTCGATCGCTTCGCTCGTCACGGTTCAGCCCGCTGCCGCCGTCCCGAGTTTCGCGCGCCAGACCGGCCAGCCGTGCGCGGCCTGTCACACCGCATTTCCGGAACTGACCCCGTTCGGCCGGCAATTCAAGCTCAGCGGGTATACGCTGCAGGGCGGCGATCCCAAGATCCCGCCGGTCGCTCTGATGCTCATGCCGTCTTTCACGCATACGCAATCCGCCATGGATCCGGGCAGTCAGCCGCCGGGATTGAAGACCAATGACAATTTCGTCACCCAACAGGTGACCGGCCTCTACGCGGGCCGCATTTACGGCAATCTCGGCGCCTTCATTCAGGTGAGCGGCGATCCTGTGGGAGGGGCGGTCTGGTTCGACGCCTCCGACGTGCGCTACGTCAACTCGTTCAAGCTGTTCGGCGCCGACGCCTTCTGGGGCGTGACGGTCAACAACACGCCGACCGTGCAGGACGCGTGGAACACGACCGACGCCTGGAGTTTCCCTGAACTCAGCTCGTCAATCGCTCCGGCCTTCGGGCCGCCGGGCACGCATATCGACTCCTTGGCCCAGTCGGTCGCGGGCGCCGGCGCCTACGTCTTCTGGAACGACATGCTCTACGCCGAGCTGACGGCCTACGGCGGATATAACAAGTACACCCTCGAGGCCTTCGGCATGCAGCCCGGCCCGTCGCCGGACGTGCAGCGGGGCGTCATGCCCTACTGGCGGGTCGCATTGGAGCCGCATTGGGGCGACCATTACCTGATGATCGGCACGTTCGGAATGTATGGCCAGACGGTTCCCGGAGGCGTGTTCGGCTTCGGAACGGACAATTACACCGACATCGGCTTCGACTCGCAGTACCAGTACGATGGCGACAAATACAGCCTCACCGTGAAATTGTCTGATATCATCGAATACCAAAAGTTCAATTCAACGTTCGCTCAGGGGGGGTCGTCGAACCTCGACGATCGGCTCAATAGCTTCAAGGCCAACGCTTCGTTCGTGTGGGATCACACCTATTCGTTGTCGGCCGGCTATTTCAACGTGTCGGGAACCAGCGATCCGACTTGGGATACCGCGGCTTACGGAGGAGCGGGCGCGGTCAGCAGCCCGAACGGCGCCGGTCTGATTTTCGACGCCGCCTATCTGCCGTTCAGCCACGGCAGCCCCGGGCCTTATTCGACTTACAACGCGCGCATCGGCATCCAATACGTCCAGTATCTCAAGCTCTACGGCGGAAACGGGAACTTCGACGGCATGATTGGGACTCCAGGCGCGGGCGGCACGCATAACGCGTCGGGCAACAACACGCTGTTCCTCTATGCGTGGCTCGCCTTCTGAGCCGAACGGTCCGGTAACGCTCGGCGATGGCGCATCGAGTCGCATCGGGGTAGGTATAGGCAATCAAGGGTCGTTTTGGGCGTGGCCCCGACGATGACGCGACTGACGGGGGAAGCGATGTGTCCTGAAGGCAACGACGGTGGGGAGCTTGTTGGGCGCGCGTCGGCTCGACACGAAATGGCGGGTTCTCCGCGGCTCGCCAGTCGAAACTGGGCCTACGCGCCAAGGGTGGCTTTACGTTCCAGCGTTGGCGCGCTCGCAATCGCCGTACTGATGGCGACGGGATCGGTCGCCCTGGCGGACACTCTCAATTTCCAGGCCGATCTCACTGGCGGGCGAGAGGTGCCGCCCAACGACGCCACGGCGACGGGGCATGTCGAGGCGACGTTGGACACGAGCACCAACACGCTGACCTGGACGTGCACCTATTCGGGCCTGACGGGAGCGCCGATCGGCGCGCATTTCCACGGACCTGTTTCCTATATCGGCGCGACGTCGGAAGAAAATGCGCCGATCCAGGTGGGAACCCCCGGCAATCTGTCGAGCCCGTTCAAGGGCAAGGCCACGATCGACGCCACGCAGGCCCAAGACCTTAAGATCGGCCGCTGGTATTTCAATCTTCACTCGCCGAAGTTTCCCGGCGGCGAGATTCGCGGGCCCGTCGTTCGGAAATGAAGGGAAGCGTGAGGGGTCTGCTCATGCTCGCGGCGCCGGTTGCGGCGCTGGCGACTTCGAATTTATGTTGGGCCGGGGATCCGATCGCGGGAAAGGCGATCTTCGAGAGAATCTGCCATACGTGTCATGCCGCGCTGCCGTACACCGGCCGCGTCGGCGACGCCAACCTCCCGGCTTTCCTCGCCAACCCCCGGCGTTACAATCCGAACACGGCGATGACGTTTCCCGGGCTGGGCAGCAAGAAGGACATCGACGACGTGATCGCCTTCATCATGGCGGATCGTTGAACCGAACGGCCGGCGCGTTCGCGCGCTTCGAGTCGGAAGGCACGAAAAATAGGGGAGGCGAACGATGCCTCGCGACGGAGTCGCGCGAAGCGGAAGCGTCGGCAGTCGGGCGCTGTCCCCGGCGCTGCGCGTTGCGATGGCCGCCGCGCTTGCCGCCGCCGTCCTTGCGCCGAGTTCCGCGGCCAGCGAGGACGTCGAGCCCAAGGTTTCGCCCGACCGTATCGAGGACGTCCCCTCAACTAGGCCGGACCCGTTTCCCGCCTTCGACAATTTCGCCTGGCGGGCGTTCGTGGCGCTCGCCTGGCCGGCGCTGACGGATCCGGCCCATCGCGGTGAGCCCGATCGCACGAAGACGCTCGGCGATCCCGGCCCCCGCGTGTGGGAGACGTTCAAGTCGCGTTACGAAGTGTTTCAGCGCGGTTCGGACGGGCGGGCGCTGCCGCCGGCGAAGTGGGCGAGTTACGAAGGTCGGAATCCTTGCGGCGCCGAAGTCGACAATCGGACCAAGACGCTCGCCTCGTTCACTCCCTTCGCCGATTTGAACCAGGCGAGCTTCACGCCGGGCAAATTCTTGAGCCCGCTCGTCGCGCAGAATCGCACCTATACGCGCTACGAGGTGCGCTTCAACGAGGCCGAATTCAACTCGATCGTCGATCACCGTTGGTTCATCCGCGATTTGCTGCCGACGCTGGAAGCGCCGGCCCATTTCAATGTCGGATCGGTCGCGGTGAAAGCGGCCTGGCGCATCCTCACCGACGCCGATTCTCCGGCAGTCCGGCGCCGCTACTATGTCGTCACGGACGCTGAAGTCGTCGACGTCGCTAAAAGCCTCGCAGCGGGGAAGACCGTCTGCGCCAAGCGCGACGTCGCGCTCGTGGGCCTGCATATCGCGGTCAAGACGAAATACCGGCCGCAATGGCTGTGGAGCACGTTCGAGCATGTCGACAACGTGCCGCCCGTCGGCGTCGGCGAAGCGCGCGAACCCGACGCCAAGGACGCAGGCGCACCCTATTCCTTCAATGATCCCGCCGGCGAGCAGAGCGAAGTCGCGCCGCCCGCAGGTTCGCCATTGGCGCGGCCGGTCGGGTCGGACAATCCGCCCCGGGTCGATCCTGAGCCGATGCAGGTCGTGCGCAAGCATCCTGTCAATCCCGAGACCATGGCGATGAACCGGGCCTATTGGTCGCTGCCGGAAGTCCGCGGGACCGCATGGGTCCATTACATGCTCGTCGCGACGCAATGGCCGACGGTGACGCAACCGTCGACCTCGGAGAACGACGGCCGATATTTTCCCGGCCTGCGCATCGATCCGCTGACGCCGGCCGAGCCCTATCAGATAGCCGCGGAGAACGGCGAACCGGACCAAAACCTCGCCAACGTGACCATGGAGACTTACGCTCAGGACTCCCCTGCGAGCTGCATGGCTTGCCATCACGCCGTATCGAACGCATTCGGGCGCGACTTCGTCGCGATTCTGCCCGACGCCAACTGAGGCGGTCTGCGCTTGAAAAATTGGCGAGTTCGGCTCGACCGTCATCCGACCGGCTGGCGCGCCTCCCCTTCCCCTTTGCGGGACAGGCGATTGGCGCGCCAATCGCCGGGGAAACCGCATCACCTCGCGTGTTCGACGACTGCGACGCCGACGATCGTGTAATGACCGGCGTCGATGTCGAAGGCGATTTTGTCGCCGACGCGCAGACCGGCGCTGAGTTCGGGCGGCTTGACGCGATACATCATTTCCATCGCGGCCATGAAGCCCTTGATCTCCTCATGGTCGAGCGTCAGCGCGCCGGTCGCTGCGTCGATCGCCTTGACGACGCCGACGCCGTGAAAGATTCCGGTCGCCGCCGTCTCTTGCGCCTGCGCCGGAGCGATCCCGATGGCCGGCCCGCCGAGAAACCTTCGATCCGAGGGGGCAGCGGCGCAAGCGGCCGCGAGGCCGGTGAGGATCGCGAACATTGCGGCCGCGCCTCTGGGCGAAATCGACATCGAGCCCTCCCCTTTGGAATCCGCCATTTCGTTGCAACGCAGGGCGTGCGGGCGTTCGGGACGGCGAAGCGTCAATTCAGCCGCGCGGTTCGAGCCGCGCCACGGCTTCGATCTCGACCTTCATCTCGTCCCTGAGCAATCCCGAGATCACATAAATCGCCGCCGCGGGCCGGATCGCGGCGAAGACCTCGCCCTGAACCTCGAGGACCGGCACGCAATAGTCCGCGCTGGTCACGAAGGTGCGCAGGCTCACGATATTCTCCAGCCCTCCGCCCGCTTCGGCGAGCACCGATGCGAATGTCTTGTAGATGGCGCGCGCCTGCGCGACGACGTCGTCCGGTATCGTCATCGCCGCGTAGTCATAGCCGGTCGTGCCGGAAATGAAGACGAATTCGCCGTCGCAAACGGCCCGCGAATAGCCGCAGGCGGTTTCGAACGGCGATCCGGAAGAAATGAGTCGGCGGGCCGACATGAGCGCACTCCTTGACTACAGGCTGCGGAAGCGTCGGCGCCGCTCCGCTCGCTATGCAAACTCCATGATCACCGCGTCCACGGCGAGCAAATCGCCTTCCCTGGCGAGGATCTTCTTTACCGTCGCGTCGCGCTCGGCGAGAAGCACGTTCTCCATCTTCATCGCCTCGACCATGCACAAGGGCTCGCCCGCCTTGACCTCCTGCCCCTCGCGCACGGCGATGGATTTGACGAGGCCGGGCATCGGACACAAAAGCGTGCGCGATTGATCCGCGCCCTTGCGCTCGATCATCAGCAGGCTGAGCTCGGCCTCGCGCTCGGTATAGACGCGCGCCGCGACCGCGACGCCGCGATGGGCGAGAGCGAAGCCGTTGAGGATCGCGCGCACCTGCGCGACGACCGGCTTCTCCTCGATGTCGCCGCGCCAGACCGGCTCTCCCGGCGTCCACGGCGAATCGACCCGCAGACGGCGCCCGTCGGCGAAAACCACGTCGAGGCCGTCCTCGCGCGGCTCAACCTCGACGTCGATGCGCGTCTTGCCCAACAGGACCGCGCGCTTGGCCTCGAAGCGCAGGCTCCCCGCCTCGCGCAATTGCCCGGAAATCCTGCGCTTGCGCACGTTCTGGACATGATCGACATGCGCCGCGATGGCGGCCAGGATGGCTTCCGTCTCGCCGGCGGCGACGAGCGGGGAAAATCGCTCGGGGAATTCCTCGGCGATGAAGCCGGTCGACAAATGCCCGGAGCGCCAGCGCTCATGCTGCATCAGCGCGGACAGGAAGGGAATGTTGTGGCGGATGCCGTCGATGACGAAGGCGTCGAGCGCGTTCGCCTGCGCCTCGATCGCGCTTAGGCGATCGCCGGCGTGGGTCACCAGCTTGGCGATCATCGGGTCATAGTAGATCGAGATTTCGCCGCCCTCATAGACGCCGGTGTCGTTGCGCACCGTGACCCCCTCGACGCGCCCTTCGGCGGGCGGGCGGTATTTGACGAGACGCCCGGTCGAGGGCAGGAAGCCGCGCGTGGGATCCTCGGCGTAGACGCGGCTCTCGACCGCCCAGCCGGTCAGCTTCACGTCGGCCTGCCTTAGGCGCAGCCGCTCGCCATAGGCGCTGCGGATCATCTCCTCGACGAGGTCGACGCCGGTGACCAGTTCGGTCACGGGATGTTCGACTTGAAGCCGCGTGTTCATCTCGAGGAAGTAGAAGCTGCGGTCCTGCCCCGCGACGAATTCGACCGTGCCGGCCGAATCGTAGTTGACGGCCTTGGCGAGCGCGACCGCCTGCTCGCCCATCTTGCGCCGCGTTTCCTCGTCGAGCAGCGGCGAGGGCGCTTCCTCGATCACTTTCTGGTTGCGGCGCTGGATCGAGCATTCGCGCTCGCCGAGATGAATGACGTTGCCGTGCTTGTCGCCGAGCACCTGGATTTCGATATGGCGGGGATTGACGATGAATTTCTCGACGAAGACGCGATCGTCGCCGAACGAGGACAAGGCCTCGGACTTGGCGCGCGCGAAGCCTTCGGCGACTTCCTGGCGGGAGTAAGCGATGCGCATGCCCTTGCCGCCGCCGCCCGCCGAGGCCTTGATCATCACGGGATAGCCGATTTCGTCGGCGATCTCCGCCGCGTGTCGCGGGGTCTCGATGACGCCGAGGAAGCCGGGAACGGTCGAGACCTTGGCGGCGTTGGCGAATCTCTTCGAATTCGATCTTGTCGCCCATCGCCTCGATGGCGCGCAGGTTCGGGCCGATGAAGACGACGCCCTCGTCGGCCAGCGCCTTGGCGAGAGCGGCGCGTTCGGAGAGAAAGCCGTAGCCGGGATGCACCGCCTCGGCGCCGGTCTCCTTGCAGGCGGCGACGATCTTCTCGATGACGAGATAGGACTGGACGGCCGGCGGCGGCCCGATCGCGACCGCCTCGCTGGCCATTTCGACGTGCAGCGCGTCCTTGTCGGCCTCGGAATAGACGGCGACCGTCTTTATGCCCATGCGGCGCGCGGTCTTGATGACCCGACACGCGATCTCGCCGCGATTGGCGATCAGGATTTTCTTGAACATTGCCCCCTCGGAGGACGGCCCCTCGGTCCGGGCCCTTGTCGCTCCGGTGGTTCTATTGGAGCGCGGGCGGCGCGTAAACAGCGCCGTGGCCCGCGCCTGCTAACAAAAGGGACTACCGCGCGCTCGCGGCCGTCAGCGCCGCCTCGACCCCCGGCCAGCCACGCGCGGCGCGCGCGCGCACGGCCGCGAGGAACCAGGCGGGCGCGCGGTGGGCCTCGCCGAGGACGGCGACGAGCGCCGCCAGCGCATTGACCGAGGCGCATTCGTCGGCGCGCTCGATCAGCCATTCCGCCTGCGCCTCGCTGACGATTCCGGTCGGCCGCGCCTGCCAGACGACGTGCTCGACGATCATCTCGACGAAGAATTCCGTCCATTCCGGCGCGTTGGCGAGCCCGGCGCGCTCGACAGCAAAAAGCTCGTCCGCCGCCTCGCGCGACACCTCGCCGCCGGCGAACACTTCGCGCCGGAGCCAGGCGACGTCCATCGCGCTGACTTTGCGGCCGTGAATCATCGCGGTGATGATTGTACGGCTCCTATCCACAGTGAACGCCATGACGCAACCCTATCCAACGCCCCCGCCGTCTCGTTGGACGGCTTGTTATGTCAGACGAGTTTGGGCGCGAAGGTTTGCTAGGTCGTGAATCCGCCAAAGCGCTTGCCGACAGAGTTAAGGCGTCGCAAAGGCGCATGGTTTCAAGAAGATGAAGGTCGCCAATGCAGGCAAAGGCGCGGCGGTCGACGCGGTTGCGATCAGCGGTTTGACGCAGTCTTCACGCCAACTGGATCCGCGCGCGATGACCAGCCGCTCGAGCGAGACGCCGATCCCGCGTGAGCAGCGGAGCATCGAGCACTTCGGCGAGCGCAACGTAAACGGCGTCGTAGGCAGTAAGGTTGTTGCGCAGTTCCCAAACCCGCGGCAGTAGGAAATCATGCGGATATCGTCGCAACGGAAGGTCCGAAAGATCGGCGAGCGCCTCGCCACCGCGTTGCCGGTCGATGTCGCCGTTGGCTGCGTACCGACGGATCACCTGAGCAACCTCGACGTCCAGCAAATGCGGGACGTGCAGTGTTTCGCGAGGGTCGAATAGTCGCGCTTCGATCGCCTCGGCCGCCGGCGTGCGCAAGAGCGCCTCGATCACGGCCGAGGCGTCAAGGACGATCACAGGCGGTCGCGTTCGACGCGAACCGCCTCAGCCGGCGTCACGGAAGGCGTGACTGCTCGACGCTGCGCCAGGCGTCTGCGCAGCTCATCGAGCGTCGGCCGCTCGGCCGCCTGGCGGATTTCGCCGAGCAGATAATCCGACAGCGACATGCCCGCCATCGCGGCGCGCGCCTTGAGTTGGCGGTGCAGCGCGTCCGGAACATTGCGAATTTAAATCATGGCGGACATGTGAAGAGCATGAGCGCATGCGGATCGCATGTCAACAGCCGGCGAACGCCCCGCGCGCCCAACGAGGACCTGCGGAGAAGCCCGCAGTCCCCTTAAAGCGGAATGTTGTCGTGCTTCTTCCAGGGGTTCTCGAGCTTCTTGTTGCGCAGCATCGCCAGCACGCGCGACAGGCGCCGGCGCGTCGCGTGCGGCATGATGACTTCGTCGATATAGCCGCGCTCAGCGGCGACGAAGGGCGAGAGGAAGCGCGCTTCGTATTCGCCCGTGCGTTCGGCGATCTTGGCCGGATCGTTCATGTCGGCGCGGAAGATGATCTCGACCGCGCCCTTGGCGCCCATCACCGCGATCTGCGCGGTCGGCCAGGCCAAGTTGATGTCGCCGCGCAGGTGCTTGGACGCCATGACGTCATAGGCGCCGCCGAAGGCCTTGCGGGTGATGACGGTGACCTTGGGAACCGTCGCCTCGGCATAGGCGAACAGCAGCTTCGCGCCGTGCTTGATGAGCCCGCCATATTCCTGCGCGGTGCCCGGCAGGAAGCCCGGCACGTCGACGAAGGTCACGATCGGGATGTTGAAACAGTCGCAGAAGCGCACGAAGCGCGCGCCCTTGCGCGAGGCGTCGGAATCGAGCACGCCCGCGAGCGCCAACGGCTGGTTGGCGACGATGCCGACCGTCGTCCCCTCGATGCGCCCGAAGCCGGTGACGATGTTCTTGGCGTGCGCCTCCTGGATTTCGAAGAAGTCGCCCTCGTCGGCGATCTTCACGATCAACTCCTTGATGTCGTAGGGCTTGTTGGGATTGTCGGGGATCAAGGTGTCCAGCGACATGTCGATGCGCTCGGGGTCGTCGAAGCTCGGCAGCTTGGGCGGCGCCTCGAGATTGGACGCGGGCAGGAAGTCGATCAACCGGCGCATCTGCAGCAGCGCCTCGACGTCGTTGTCATAAGCGCGGTCGGCGATCGAGGAGCGCGTCGTGTGGACGTGCGCGCCGCCCAATTCCTCGGCGGTCACGGTCTCGTTGGTGACGGTCTTGACCACGTCCGGGCCGGTGACGAACATGTAGCTGGTGTCGCGCACCATGAAGATGAAGTCGGTCATCGCCGGCGAATAGACGTCGCCGCCCGCGCAGGGGCCCATGATCAGCGAAATCTGCGGAATGACGCCCGAGGCGAGCACGTTGCGCTGGAACACCTCGCCATAGCCGCCGAGCGCCGCCACGCCCTCCTGGATGCGCGCCCCGCCGGCGTCGAACAGGCCGACGATCGGGGCGCGGTTCTTGACCGCCATGTCCTGGATCTTGGTGATCTTCTGCGCATGGGCTTCGCTAAGGGAACCGCCGAACACGGTGAAATCCTTGGCGAAGACGAAGATCGTGCGCCCGTTCACCGTGCCCCAGCCCGTGACCACGCCGTCGCCGGGAATCTTGGTCTTCTCCATGCCGAAATCGGCGCAGCGGTGCTCGACGAACATGTCGAACTCCTCAAAGGAGCCGTGATCGAGCAGCAGGTCGATGCGCTCGCGCGCGGTGAGCTTGCCCTTGGCGTGCTGCGCCGAAATGCGCTGCTCCCCGCCCCCTAAGCGCGCGCGGGCGCGGCGACGTTCCAATCGGGCCAGCATCTGTTTCACGGGGGAGCTCCGGTTCGGGAATGCGCGGCGGAGTGGTTAAACGCCACGCGCCAAAGTCTCCGCCACGTCATGGCCGGGCTTGTCCCGGCCATCCACGCGGTCAAATCGCCTTGCGGTTCGAGGAAAGGCCGCGCTGTTGCGGCTTCGCCCTGAGTCCGACCGGCGGCTTAACGGCGTGGATGGCCGGGACAAGCCCGGCCATGACGGCGGTAGGCGTTTCGGGGCGGATATAACACGGCGTGGGCGGGGCGGGAACGGGGGAGACGTGCGACGATCGGATGACGCGCGATTGGCGCGCGCTCGCGGAGCGCGGCCGACCCTGCGCGCCCTTTCAACCCGCAGTCGCCCCGATCATCTGCGCCGCCGCCTCGAAATCCCGCCACCTCGCCGCGCGGCGGGCCTTGGCTTCTTCGTCCTCGCCCCATTGCGCGATCTGGAAATCCTCAGCCACATGGGCGATGCGCCAGGCTTCTTCGGCGCTTAGCCGTCCGCGCGCGACGGCGAGCGCTAGCAGCGCCGAGCCGGTCAGGCTCGTCATCACATGCAGCGCCGCCAGCGCGAAGGGGCTCGCGATCGCCTCGAGCGCGACGCGGACCGCTTCCAGCGCCGGCTCGGGCTGGCGCACATGCAGGACGCCCTCGGCGACGAGGAACTTCGCCCGGAGCGCCTGCCCCGCCCAGTCGAGCACGGGATCGAACGCTTCCGACTCCGCCGCCACGAGCGCTTCGGGCGTCGTGGCGCGGTAGCACAAGAGGTCGGACCCGGCGTAGCCGGCGACCTCAGTGCGGGTCGCCGCCATCGCCGAGGCGACGCCGTCGAGCGCCGAATTGGCGAGGCGCGTCAGCGGCGCCTTGGCGGGATCGATCGTCTCGCCCTGCCCCGCCCATTCCGCCGCGATCGCTTCGGCGAGCGCGCGGGTCGGCAGGATCAGCGGCTTCTTGGCGGGCGTGCGCGCGCGCCGTCCGTCGAGCAGCAGCGCGAAGCCTCCGCCTTCGGCCTCGCCGACGCTCGCAGTCTTGAAGAAGCGCTTGATCGCGGCCGGGCGCATGGCGGCCTGCGCCGCGCGCATCGGGTCTTGCGGCGGCGCGTCACTCATCGGGCGCGTCCTCGATCGGATCGCGCTGGGAAATGTCGAAGCCGAACATGTCGAAGCTCTTCTTCATGTGCTCGGGCAGCGGCGCGGTGACGTCGATCATGCCGCCGCGCGGATGCGGCAGGATGAGCCGGCGGGCCACGAGGTGCAGCTTCTGCTCGACGCCCGGCGGCACGGCGCGCAGGGGATCGTTGCGCGCGGGATCGTTCTCGGGGCGGCGGTTGTACTTGGGATCGCCGATGATGGGGTGGCCGATCGCCTCGCAATGCGCGCGCAATTGATGGGTGCGCCCCGTTATCGGCCGCATCGACAGCCAGGCGAGGCGAGGCGCGACCTTGTCGACGACGGCGTAGAGCGTCAGGGAATGCTGCGCGTCCGGCTCGCCGTGACGCGCGACGCGCATGCGCTCGATGTCGGCGCGGCTCTCCCTAGCCCCGCCGCGCTCTTCGCCCATGCCCGCGCCCTTGGCGAGGAACAACGAAATGCGCCCCTGGGCGGGCTTGGGAACGCCCTCGACCAAGGCCCAGTAGATCTTCTTGGCGCCGCGCGAGCGGAAGGTCGCGCCGAGCTCGGCGGCGATCTTGCGCGATTTGGCGATGAGCAGCACGCCGGAAGTGTCGCGATCGAGCCGATGCACCAGCACCGGCCGCTCGCCCTTCTTGTCGCGCAGCGCTTCCAGCATGCCGTCGATGTGGCGCTTGGTTCCCGAGCCGCCCTGCACGGCCAGGCCGTAGGGCTTGTTGAGCACGATCAGGTCGCGGTCCTCGAACAGGATCATCGCGCGCAGCGCCTCGGCGTCGCGCGGGTTCACGGGCTGCGCTTTCGACGCCGGCGCGGCGGCGAGGCCCAGCGGGGGCACCCGCACGCTCTGGCCCGCCTCTAACCGCGTCGAAATCTCCGCCCGCTTGCCGGAGACGCGCACCTCGCCCTTGCGCACGATCTTGTTGAGATGGGCTTGCGGCAGATTGGGGAACCGCCGGCGGAACCAGCGGTCGAGCCGCATGCCCGCCTCGTCCTCGCCGATCGGATAATTCACGACTTTGTCGGGCGCGCTCACGTCACGCTCCGTGCTGGCGATGGACGTGTCCGATCGAGGAAAAGCCGGAGCGCGCCGCCCAGACACGCGCCGGCGAAAATGAGAGGAAAGGCCTGCATGAAGCGCCTATAGCGCAAGCTTATTGATCATGATAGGCGCCGCCGCGTCGGCGCGATGTGATCGAGGTCAAGGACTTGGCCCGCCTTTTGGGCTTTCATGTAAAAGTTGAACACGGGATCAGGAGCCCGCCCGATGCCAGGTCAGTACCACGCCGTCGTCTGGATCGATCACAGCCACGCCCGCGTTTTTCGTTTCAGCGCCGACGACCCCGACAAGATCGTCGTCCACGCCGAGCACCCGATCGTCGAATTCAAGCGCGCGGAGAAGCCCGCCGGCCGCGGCCTCGCCGAGGATCAGCCCTTCCTCGAACAGGTCACCGAGGCGGTCGCCGACGCCGAGGCGATTCTCGTGGTCGGCCCGTCCGACGAGAAGCACGAACTCGTCGCGCACATCCAGCGCGTCCATCCCGGCATGATGGTCAAAGTCGAGGGCGTCGAAGCGGTCGAAAAGCCCGGCGAAGGCGAACTCGTCGCCCATGCGCGCCGCTTCGTCAAAGCGGCCGACCGCATCCCTCCCCAGCCGTAATTCGCCGCCGATCGCGAGGTCGAGACTCCAATGGCCTACGAACTCTACTACTGGCCGGGCATTCAAGGGCGCGGCGAATTCGTCCGCCTGGCGCTGGAGGAAGTCGGCGCGCCCTATGTCGATGTCGCGCGCGAGCACGGCGAAGGCCGCGGCGTGGCGGCGATGACGAAAATCATGCGGGGCAAGAGCGGCGCGCTGATGCCCTTCGCCCCGCCGTTCCTCAAAGACGGCGATTTCGTCGTCTCGCATGTCGCCAATATCCTGGCCTATCTCGGACCCAAACTCGGCCTCGCCCCGCGCACGGAAAAGCTGTCCTTCTTCGCCAACGGCTTGCAGCTGACGATCACCGACTTCGTCGCCGAAATCCACGACACCCATCATCCGATTTCGGGCGAGCTCTATTACGAAGACCAGAAGAAGCCGGCCAAGGCCCGCGCGGCCGCGTTCCTCGAGCACCGCCTGCCGAAATTCCTCGGCTATTTCGAACGCGTGGTGGAGGAAAATCCCGCCGGACCCGCGCACAGCGTCGGCGCCTGGCTGAGCACGGTCGATCTGTCGCTGTTCCAGCTCGGCGAGGGTCTCGCCTACGCCTTCCCCCGCGCGATGGCGAAATTTTCCACAAAATATCCCGCGCTGGCGGCGCTTCGCGAAACGGTGCGCGCGCGGCCCACCATCGCGAGTTACCTCGAGTCGCCGCGCCGCCTGCCCTTCAATGAATCGGGCATCTTCCGCCATTACCCCGAGCTCGACCAGGACGCGCGCTAGAGCGCGTCTTGGAAAAGCGGGAACCGGTTTTCCGATAAAGACGCGCTCCACGAAGAACTTAGGGCCGATCCCGATTCCAACGAAACGGGATCGGCTCTAACGCGCGCTCAGTAGATGCCGGGAATGAGCCGCCAAGTCCGCGCGCGATAAGCGGCGTATTCGGCGCCGAAGCGCTCGCCGAGCAGCGCCTCCTCGGCGCGAATGCGCGCGATGAGCGGCGGGATGAGCAGCGCCGTCAGAACGACGCCGACGCTCGAGCGAAACGCCAAGCCCCAGCCCAGCGAATTCACCAGCAGCCCGAGATAGCTGGGGTGGCGGATGACGCGATAGAGCCCGCCGGTGACGAGCTGATGCCCCGGCTGGATCGCCGCCAGGCCGCTGAAGCGCTCGCCGAGTACGAAAGCCGGCGCGATGCGCAGAACGCCGCCGAGGGCGAACAGCGCGACGCCGAACCAGCGCATCGCGTCGCCGTCGAGGGTCCAGAACTCCAACCGGTCGGCGAGCGCCGGCAGATAGCCGTCGAGCAGCCCGATCACGGCGAAGGCGCCGAGCACCCAACGATTGGCGCGATCCTCGCGCACGCCGGAGCTGAGGTTCCCCTTGGTGAACAGCGCCGCGCCGGCGAGCGCGAGCGTAACGCATGCGAGCGCGATCAGCGCCGCATGCGAGAAAAAGGCGGCGAACCCGGCTTCGCCGATGACGGCGAGCCCGAGATAGGCCAGCGCCCCGACCGTCGTGAAGACCGCCATTCTCGGGCTCAAGGACATGGAGGCCTCGCGGCGAAGAGGGGCGACGCGGGGGCATGGGGCGCCGAGCGCCAAAAAACGCTACTCGACGCCCGCTCCGTCGTCATGTATGGACGGCCCCCTCGTTGCAAGGCATTTTTCAGCGGCTTCGGCTTGAAGTCTGGAGCGGTCATGTATTCGGCCTTTTGACGCGGTTCATGACCGCTGGCCCCGATGGGTTTCGCGGATTGGGCTCCCTGCATTGCGGCGCGCTTTTGAGGCGCGATGACGGTTCGGAGTGTCCCAACCCAGGTCCTGACCTTTTTGCCGTCGCTACCGTTTGCTCCTTGCTTCGTCTCCGACCCTGCGTCGCCGCCTGGCCGGAAAGGGGTTGTCTGGCCTTGGCTCTACATTTTTCTCACGCCGCCTTGGCTTGCGCCGCGGGCCGCCGATAGGCCTCGCCCGAAGTCAAAACAGCCCAGGCGATCCGGGCGGTTTTGGCCGCCTGCGCCAGCACGGCGACCTTGACCGGGCGACGGGCGAGGATGGCGCGCTGCCACTCGGTGGCGCGGCCCGTGTTGGCGCGCGCGCCGCGCATGATCGTGCTGGCGCCCAACGCCAGCAGCGAGCGCAGCCGCCGCTCCCCTTGCCGGGTGATGCCGAGCTTTGTCGTCTTACCCCCGCTCGAACTCTCGCGCGGCGTCAGTCCCGCCCAGGCGGCGAAATCGCGCGCCGAATCGAAACGCTTTCCGTCGCCGATCGCCGCGACAATGGCGTGCGCCGTGATGGCGCCGACGCCGGGGATCGCGCATAGACGCCGCATGTCCGGGTTCTCCTTGGCCGCCGCCAGTATCCGCGCCTCGAGCTCGTCGATATCCCCGGCCAGACTATCGATCTGCCGGCCCAGCGCTTCCAGCGTCGCCCTCAGCGGCGCCGGCACGCGCGCATCGCCTACCCGAACCAACTCTCGCAACTCGGCAAAGCCCAACCGGCCTTGCGCCGCGATAATCCCCATCTCGGCGAGCAAACCGCGTAAGCAGTTGGAAAGCTGAGTCCGCTGCTTGATCAAAAGCTCGCGTCCGCGCTCGACCGCCCGCATCGCCTGTTGCTCGACGCTCTTGATTGCCACGTAACGCATGTCCGCGCGACCCATCGCCGCGCAAATCGCCGCCGCATCGCGGGCGTCGGTTTTATTGCGCCGAACAAAGGGCTTCACATAGGCCGCCGGAATTAAGCGAACCTCATGCCCGAGCGCGCGCAAGGCGCGGCCCCAATAATGCGCCGAGCCGCAAGCCTCCAACCCAACCGTGCAGCGCGGCTGCTTGCTGAAGAACGCTTCGAGCTGCGCGCGACGAAGCTTTTTCTGAAAGACGATCTCGCCCTTGGCGCCTTCGCCGTGGACTTGAAAAACCGACTTGGCCAAATCGAGACCGATCGTGATAGCGTTCATCTGGGCGGCTCCTATCGCTGGTTGGCGAATCGCAACAACGACCAGCTTGGCACGTCGATGCCGTCAGGGGCCGTCCACCCAGCATTGCGAGGAGCGCAGCGACGAAGCAATCCATGCAGCGGCTGACCCGTGGATTGCTTGGCTGCGCTCGCAATGACGACGTAAGGGTCTAGGAATTCTTGCTATTTTGGCGGCGGAAGGATGTTCGTCAAAACAGCTTCCTTGGTTTCCAGCGATATAGGATACCATCTGTACGTATATTCCTCGGGTGATTTTGCGGTTGCGGCGGAAGTCGTCGTTCTCGCCAACACCCACGTCGCGCCATTGCAGCGATTGAGAAGAATCGGACCGTTGGGAGCCACTTTCTCGACGCCGGCAATGATCTGCCAGCACTCGGGGGTGGCGGACGCCTCCGGGGCCCTAAGGGAATCCTGGGCGAGCGCCGTCGACGACAAAAGCGCCAACGCCGCGAACCCCACGCCCGCCTCCGCCGCGAGAACCGATTTAGCCAACCGCGCGCGCATCAGAGGCCCCCTTTTCGCATGGGGCCGAAACTGACACGGAGCCTATTCGTCGGCAATAGCTCCGGACATGCCGATTTGCCGCGGGGCGAGGTTTTCCAGCGCTGCCGCCAATTGCCGCCGCAATCGGCTTTGCCTGCCGCTCAGGCGCGAATGGCGCGGGAGCGCTCGGCCGCCGCCGGCGCCCGCCTTGACGAGAACAAACAATGAACATATCATGCACTCC
>CAWJIB010000011.1:0-5486 GCA_963842835.1 uncultured Alphaproteobacteria bacterium
TCACTCCTTCGTCGAAGCGGCGGTCAAGCGCTTCCAGATTCGTCACGGCCTCGGTCCGACCGGAGTCGTCAACGATGCGACCCTTACCGAGCTGAACGTCACCGCCGACGCGAGACTGCAGCAGTTGGAGACCAATATCGTGCGCTTGCGCGCGTTCGCCGGCGATCTGGGCGCGCGGTTCGTGATGGTCAACATTCCCGCCGCCGCCGTCGAAACGGTCGAGAACGGGGTGGTCTACTCGCATCACGCGGCGGGCGTCGGCAAGATCGACCGCCAGTCGCCGATCATGCAGACCAAGGCGACGGAAATCAATTTCAATCCGTTCTGGACGGTGCCGCCGTCGCTGATCAAGAAAGACCTGATTCCGAAGATGCAGGCCGATCCGAATTATCTCACGGACGAGAAGATCCGCGTCTTCAATCGCGAGGGGCAGGAGGTCTCGCCCCAGTCCATCAACTGGAATTCCCTGGAGGCGACGAATTACAAATACCGCCAGGACACGGGCGCGGACATCAATTCCCTCGGCTTCGTGCGCGTCAACATCCCCAACCCCTACGGCGTCTACATGCACGACACGCCGTCCAAGGGCATTTTCGGCGATGACTTCCGATTCGTCTCGTCGGGCTGCGTGCGCGTGCAGGACGTTCGTGATTATGTCGCCTGGCTGCTCAAGGACAATCCCGGCTGGACGCGCGACCAGATCGACGAAGTCATCCGCTCGGGCGAGCGCGTCGACGTCAAGCTGACGACGCCGGTCAACGTCTACTGGGTCTATATCACGGCCTGGGCGACCCCCGACGGCATCGTGCAGTTCCGCCCGGACGTCTACCAACGCGACGGCGCCGGCCCCGGCCCGGTCGCCTCCGCGATCCCCGCGCAGCCGCTCGCCATGCCGCAGGATTAGCCGGCGGCGACCGTCGGCCCGAACCAATCCTTCGCCTTGGCGTAATAGAGCAACGCGATCGTCTTGGCGTCGCGGATTTGGCCGGTTTCGATCATCGCCAGGGCCTGATCGAACGGGATTTCGATGAGTTCGATTTGCTCGTCGGCGTCGACGCCGCCGCCGCGGCCGACATGGTCCGCCGCGCCGTAGGGCGCGACGAAACAGGCGATTTTTTCGGTCATCCCGCCGGGACTCATGAAGGCGTCGAAGGCATGGCGCGCAGCGAGGACGCGCACGCCCGTTTCTTCCCAGGCTTCGCGCACGACGCAGTCAACCGGGTCCTCCCCGTCGAGCATGCCCGCGCAGACCTCGATCGTTTCGAGCGCGCCGTCGGCCAGGTAGGCGCCGAGGCGGAACTGCTTGACCAGCAGCACGACGCCGCGCGCGCGATCATAGAGCAGCACGGCCGCAGCGCCCTCCTGGTGATAGATTTCGTGATCGATCGTGCGCCGCGCGCCGTCCGCCTCCTCGATTTCGGCCCGCGTTCGCGTCAGGCGAAATCGTCCCTCGGCGATCAGGGTCTCTCCGAGAAGTCTCACCCGTTTGGCCATGGCGGCCCGTCCTTTTTCCGTCGAACGCCGCCGGCGCCTCGTCGCCGCTCGTCGTCGCGCCCGGATCCTACAGGGTTTCAATATCCGAACTGCTCGCGCAGGATCCGTTCGTCGAGCGAATGGCCGGGGTCGTGCAGCAGGATCAGCGAGGTCGCATGGTCGGTCTCGACGTCGACGCGGACGACATCGCGGATTTCGTAATGGTCGGCGACCGCGGCGACCGGGCGCTTGTCCGCTTCCAGAACCTCGATGCTGACGCGCGCTCTGTCGGGCAGCAGCGCGCCGCGCCAGCGGCGCGGCCGGAAAGCCGAGAGCGGCGTCAGCGCCATCAGCGGCGCGCCCAGCGGAAGGATGGGGCCGTTGGCCGAAAGATTATAGGCGGTCGACCCGGCGGGGGTCGAGACCAGCACGCCGTCGGCGATGAGTTCGCCGAGGCGCACGGCGCCGTCGACGCTGATGGCGAGCTTGGCCGCCTGATAGGTCTGGCGCAGCAAGGAGACTTCGTTGATGGCGCGCGCCGTCGTTTCGATTCCCCTGATGTTCTTCGCGCGCATGAGGAGCGGATGGATGATCGAGGGCCGCGCCGCAGCGAGGCGCTGGCGCAAGCCGCGGTCGGCGTATTCGTTCATGAGGAAGCCCACCGAGCCGCGATTCATGCCGTAAATCGGCTTGGGCGCGTTCATGGTGCGATGCAGGGTCTGCAGCATCAGCCCATCGCCGCCGAGCGCGACGATGACGTCGGCTTTTTCGGGCGGGCAATTGCCGTAGCGCGCGACGAGTTTATCCAGAGCCTCGTTGGCTTCCGGCGCCCCGGACGACAAGAAGCAGATCGCGTCGATCCGTTTCGCCGCGGTCTCTTTCGCGGCTTTCTTGCGCGCGGCCATGCATTGTCCCCCCTCAGGAGGCGCGAGCAATAATCGAAGCTGGGCGTCGCGTAAACACGACTTCCGTCGTCCGCGCGGCGCGCGGATCAGGCGTCGAGCAAAGCGCGGCCCGGCTTGCGCGCGCCTTCTCCAGGCGTCGGCAAGGTGATGAGAAAGCGCGCCCCGCAATAAAAATCGTCGCCCTTGGCCGCGGCGAGAGTGATCGAGCCGCCGTTCCGCGCGACGAGGTCGGCCGCAATGGCGAGGCCGAGGCCGGCCCCGCCCTCGCGCGTCGACAGGTGAAACGGCTCGAAAATGCGCGCCGTCTGCTCCGGCGGAAAGCCGGGGCCAGTGTCGCTGATCTCGATCAGGGCGACGCTGTCGGTGCGGATCGCCGCCAGCCGGATCGCCGGCGGGCGGCCGTTCTGCGCGCCGTGATTGCGCAGCACTTGCGCCGCGTTGCGGCTGAGGTTCTCGATCACCCGCAGCACGTGATCGGGATCGGCGAAAAGCTCGAATTTCGGCGGGATGTCGATGGCGTACTCGATCGCGCCCGCTTGCTCGGCTTCCGCCGTCTCGACGATCTGGCGCACCAGTTCGCGCAGGTCGAAGCGCCGGCGCGCCGGCGCCTGTTCGCGCCCGCCGCCATAAGTGAGCGTCGACTGACAAAAGAGAATCGCGCGGTCGAGCGTCGCCACCAGACGCGGCGCGAGGCGCTGGGCGAGCGGATCGGGAATGGTGGCTAAGCGGTCCGAAATCAGTTGCGCGGCGGAGAGCATATTCCGCAAGTCGTGGTTGATCCGCGCGACCGCCATGCCGAGTTCGGCCAGGCGCTTGCGCTGGCGCAGCTCATGGGCGAGCGAACCCTGCATCGCCGCGAGCGCCGTTTCCGCCCGT
Organism: uncultured Alphaproteobacteria bacterium; assembly: GCA_963842835.1. GTDB lineage: Bacteria > Pseudomonadota > Alphaproteobacteria > Rhizobiales > Beijerinckiaceae > Roseiarcus. The sequence continues at coordinate 3,255 of CAWJIB010000011.1, forward strand.
CCAATTTCGTCGTTGCGGCCGCTCGGCGTGACGATGCGCGCGCCCTCCTGCGGGCGCTCGCCGAAGGCGATGATGCTCGAGGTGAGCCGCCGCACGGGGCGGATCACCATCCACCACAGCGCCGCCCACAGCACGCAGGTCACCACCGCCGATACGATCAGCGACAGCGTCAGGAAATTGCGGGAAAGCCGCCACAAGGCGTCGACGAGCGGCGTTTGATCGAGCGTGATGTCGACGAGCGCGCCGTCGCTCTGCGCGCGCCCGATGGCCCTTACGACGGAGCCGGGCTGGGCGAAAAGCGTGCGAAACGCGGCCTGATTGGCCTCCATCATCGACGGGTCGCCGAGTTCGAAGGTGTCGCTGACCGGCGGCTGGATTCCCGAAGTCGCGAGAAGGCGCCGATGGTCCGGCAGGGTGACGGCGATGGTCTTGGCGCCGACGCTATTGAGGATTTTGGTTGCGAGCTCCTGGGGCAGCGCCTCGTCGCCCGTCCCGCCGAAAAGCAACATCGCGGTATGGGCCACCATCAACCGGTCGCGCAGCCAATTCTCGCGGTACGCGGAAAGGCGCGCGCTGTAGAACATTCCCATCGCCACCAACACGAAGCCGATCGTCAGCAGCAGCAAACGCCCCGCTAATCCGAGCGTGTGGCGGCGGGCGGGCGCGCTCGCCGCCGCCGCGCCGGCCTCGGCGCTCGCGCGCGCCGGACCGCCTTGCGCGCCGACGATCGACGTCCGCGCCGTCTTCGGGGCTACCTCTTCATGAGACAGGGCCGACATGCTCATCTTCCCGATAAACCCGGATGATCTCGGCAAAGCTCAATTCGGCGGTGAAGCCGAGGCCGAGTGCGCGGCTGGCGTCGAACCGGCTCGGCCATCCCGCGACGATGCGCTCGATGGTCTCGTCGCGCTGGCGGCGGATCAGCCTCGTCGCCGCCTCGCCGGCGACGGCGCGCAACGCCTCGATCTGCTCGCCGACCGTCGCGGAAACGCCGGGCATCGTCAGATTGCGCCGCGCGCCGAGCTTGGCGAGGTCGAGATTGGCCGCGTGGACGAGGAACCCGACCGCCGAGCGCGGCGAGGCGTGCCAATGACGAACGGTTTCGGCGACCGGCAGGATCGCCTCGCGCCCCGCCAGCGGCTCACGAATGATGCCGGAGAAGAAGCCGGAGGCGGCGCGATTGGGCGGGCCGGGGCGCACGCATATCGTGGGCAGCCGCAAGCCGACGCCGTCCAAAAAACCGCGCCGCGAATAATCGGCGAGCAGCAATTCGCAGACCGCCTTCTGCGTTCCATAGCTCGTCAACGGCGTCGAGAAAAAATCGTCGTCGATGGTTTCGGGAAACGGCGCGCCGAAGACCGCGATCGACGAGGTGAAGACGAGCCGGGGACGATAGACGCCGCCGGAAAGCCGATGCTCGCGCCGGATCGCCTCGAAAAGCATGCGCGTGCCGTCGAGGTTGATCGCATAGCCCTTGTCGAAATCGCTCTCGGCTTCGCCGGAGACGATCGAGGCGAGGAGGAAGACGACGTCGGGGCGGCCGGCGATCAACTTCGGCGCGACATAAGGCGCCGCGATGTCGAAAGCCTCGCAAGTCGTCGGAAAGCCCGCTGGGGATGGCGGGCTCGGCGCGACAATGTCGACCAAGTGGGCCGCTTCGATGGGTTTTCCCGCGAGCGAGCCGTCGCGCGCCAGCCGTTCGCAAAGCTTGCGCCCGATCATCCCAGCGGCGCCAATAACGAGAATCTTCAAGACGCTGCCATCTCCCTCGGACTGTCGCTCGTGAAAACCGACATGTTACATGCTTTGTCGTGGAAATGGCGGCGAAATCATGGCCGCCGTCGTTTTGACGCAATGTTAAATCACGGATGCCGATCGACGGCAGGGTTGGGGGGCAGTTTAAATCGTAAGGGAACCGAATGGTGAAATCTTTTCTTCTCGCGGCCTCTGGCCTCGCTCTCGCTTTCTCGGGCGCGCGGGCGGATGAGCGGGGCCAGGCGACCTATTACGTCAATCCTCATCACAGCGGCATGATAGCCGCGCATCGCACCTTGCCTTTCGGCACGCATGTGCGGGTGACCAATCTCGACAATGGCCGCAGCGCCGTCGTCACTATTGTCGATCGCGGCCCCTTCATTCGCGGCCGCATCATCGACGTCTCCACCAGCGCCGCCGACGTCTTGGGCTTCCGCCGCGCCGGCGTGGCGCATGTTGCGATCGAGCCGCTCTAGA
>CAWJIB010000012.1:0-320581 GCA_963842835.1 uncultured Alphaproteobacteria bacterium
CGGGGGTAATCCGGTATTAGGTAGCAAGCACACCTAAATTGCCGCGCCGACTTAGGCGTCCATATCCACAAATTAACGAAGCAGTATGCAGAGCGATCAACGGTTCTCAAGCCGATCTTATTCAGCCATCTTGTTTTGTCGGATCATATTGCGCATAGATTCCGCTTGTTCCGCTGCTCGGTCGGCCTGCTACCGGAACCTTAATCGGTCCACGCTCTTCCTCGTATACTTTAATGGCTGCTTGAATATGTTCGGAAAGCAATTTCAAGCTACTAAATGTCAACTGCACTTGGACCTCTTCAACCTGGCATACCACTCCGTTCATATTGATATTTGCTAGAAAGCCTATGCTAAAATCCTGCGCTGTGAACGAAAACGAAAATCCGTTTGAGTAACAATTGCGCCATTGTGTCGACTGAATTATTGACGGTTTCGTTGTAGTCATAACAATACGAGACGCAGTTGGAGCCGGCCCGATACCATCGCTCATCATGCCACCCCAGCCATTATCGCGTCATTGCGAACTTCATTGAGATACACAGTACCGTTAGGGACCGTATACGCACCAGCGCCTTCGTGCCCCGACAAGGTTATAGTTTCGATCGCGGCACGCCGATTGTTATTTTCGGCTTCTTGATACTCAATTGATGCCGCTTCCGCATCCTCGATAATAACTCGCAGTCGGGCGTCGAGCGCATCCGCAATCTTAAACAACGTATTCAAGGTCCAACTCGAATATTCGGCTTGTTCAATCCGAGAGACCGCCGATTGCTTCATATCGGCAAGCTGCGCAAGCTGCGCCTGCGTCAGCTTGCGCTCTTTCCTCAACCCACGAATTTGAGAAGCAATTTCGTCTTGCGTAATCGCACGAAAGAACGCACGGCGGCGTACGGGGTCCGCCAGAAGGTCACGTAGGCCCAAATCAATGAATTCTAACATTACCAAGCCTCTCCTGCGTTGCCTGTGCTTCAAGCAAGAGCACTCGTGCACGCGCAATGATATCTGCCCTCAATCGTTTTTGATCCTTCGTGCCACCCCACACGAACACGATTCTTCGTCCAGGGAGAAAGCCAAACAGGAGTCGGATTTGCGTTCGTCCAGACCTCGCTCGAACTTCAAATAACCCGTCGTCGAGAGACTCCGTCACTGGATATCTGGCACCGTTTCCCTTGATAAGGAGAGTGGAGAGTCTCGGCATAAGCGCATCGCGCATGCCCTGGTCGCATTCGCTCATCAACGCGTCGTACGCCCCATTATATTGTAGGAGCGTCCACATTTCAACACCCATTATCACAAAAAAGTTCTATCGCATCCCCGTTGCAGGATTGACCGATATAACAAATTAGTGATACCGCACACTTAACCAACAGGCGGCCTCCTCGGCGCACCTAATGCTGACTGAGAGTCCCCAAAAGACAATCCCAATACGGGTAACTGGCGGAAAGGGAAATAGGGCTTGGGCGAGAAATCGCCCAAGCCCTCGCGAATTTGTGGGGGCGGACGGTCGGGTTCTTGGTTGTCCAGCCATGGCGCCCGTGGGTTCGATTCCCACCGCCTCCACCTTGTCAGAGGAACGCAGAATTTGGACTCCGTCAACTCGGCGGGAGGTCCGGCTTCGTATAGGTAATTCCCAATGCGATCTCATCGCCGAGAAGAAAGCCAATCCCGCGTTTCATCAATTCAGCTCGAATTGCCGCTAGATTATTCCCAATCGGGACGCGACGCCCCTTCTCAAAATCCCGAACGGTGGATTGGGATACGCGCGCGGCGGCGGCTAGCTCGTCTTGCGACAAGTCCAACCATGCCCGCGCTGCACGACATTGTTCCGGTGTCATCGGAAAACGGTAGCATCAACGAAAATAATCGTCAACGTCAACGATTTTCGTTGACATCGATGTTATCAACGCTTATCACTAAGGCCAACGGAAAACGTTGGACTTACGGATATGGCGCAGCACTTCCTCCTTTCGTCCGCCGCCCGCTCTCTCTCTTTGGCGAAGGTTGCGCGCATGAGCGACGACGAAGCCCGCGACGCCTTCCGCATAATCCGTTGGGCTTCGACCGAAGGCGCGCCGGTGTGCCCGTCCTGTGGTTGCCTCGCGATCTACAGCTACAAGTCCCGCCCGATCTTCAAGTGCAAGGCGTGCGACCATCAGTTCAGCGTCACGTCCGGGACGATCTTCGCCAGCCGCAAGCTCCCCGTCCGCGACTATCTCTTGGCGATTGCGATCTTCGTCAACGGCGCCAAGGGCCATAGCGCGCTGCAATTGAGCCGCGATCTTGACGTCCAGTACAAGACCGCTTTCGTCATGGCCCACAAAATCCGCGAAGCCCTCGCCGCCGAGAAGATCGGCGAAACCGTTTCCGGTACGGTCGCGGTCGACGGCGCCTATTTCGGCGGCTACGTGAAGCCCTCGAATTACAAAGAGAACCGTCGCGATCGTCGCCTCGCCAAGAACCAAAACGGCAAGCGTCGCGTCGTCGTCATCGCCCGCGAACATGGCGGCAAGACGCTTCCCTTCGTCTTCAAGAGCGAAGCGGCCTCGCTCCCGACCCTCTCGCAAACCATTCTGCCCGGCTCAACGGTCCATGCCGACGAAGCGACGCATTGGGACGCGCTGCACGCCAAGTTCTTGACTAAGCGCATCAATCACGAATGGGCCTATTCGGACGAAGGTGCCTGCACCAACCAAGCCGAGTCGTTTTTCTCGCGCATCCGCCGCGCCGAGATCGGGACGCATCATCGCATCGCCGGCGCGTATCTCGGCGCCTACGCCGCCGAAATGGCTTGGCGCGAGGACAATCGCCGTGTCTCAAATGGCGAGCAGTATCTGATTGCAGTTAACGCCGCGTTGGCGCATCCTGTCTCGCGCCAGTGGAAGGGTTATTGGCAGCGCTCGACAGCACAACAAGGATAACCGTGATCGCATGCCCACGACTTATATTAATTTTCACGCAGCAATAAATCCGTTCACAACTCAAAATCTGATGACGGTCATAAGTCAAAAGATGTCAGCTGGGGTTAACGACTTCTATATTCTCTTTTCAACGCCGGGCGGCGAAGTACCTAGCGGTATGACTGCCTATAATTTTCTACGCGGCATACCTGCTACTGTTACGATGCACAATATCGGAAACGTAAATTCGATAGGAAACGCGATATTTCTTGCAGCAAATACTAGATTTGCTTGCCCACATTCAACATTTATGTTTCACGGCGTCGGATTCGACATCAAGTCACTTCGCTTGGAAGAAAAGAACGCTAGGGAGCTTCTAGGCGGAATCCTAGCGGACCAAGCGAGAATTGGTGACATTATTGTCGATAGAACGACCATCCAAGCGCGCCGCGCTCGGGAGCTCTTCCGAAAAGCCACGACCAAAAACGCTCAGGACGCTTTGGCCTCTGGCCTTATCCAGCAGATCGTCGACGTCTCTGTTCCTCTCGGAGCCGATGTCGTGTCTTTCGTGTTCAATCCGTAAGGCGTTTGGGCCGCTTACCTGATCGTCAATAACGTAAGTTGTTGACATGTCTGTATTCTCCCTGTGTCGCGTACCCACACCGTCGCAGGTTAAGGCGACCATATGGTTTCTTGCCATAAATAGCAAAGGAAACACTTGACATCGGTTTAATTTGGGGGGCTTGCGCGAGGCGTGCGCTGCGATTCTCTCCCGAAAACTAAAGTTTCGCCTGAGGCGCAGTCAGCAAACCCAAACTCTCACGCCATTGCGCTTACCTTGGCTTCCGATTGTCCCGCGCTTCGCCTGCATCCTCAATGCATGAATGACGCGCCCCGCGACGGATTTCGCCAGCACCTTGTCCCCCGCGTCCAAGCCCTTTGCTCTTAATATATGGGCAGCCAGCGCCCGCGTGTTCATCGGGCCATGCTCAACGAGTGCAGCCTTGCAAATCGCCGTCAGTTCGCCGCGTTGAAACAGGCGATGAATGTCCGTGTATGCCGTCATTAACTCACGGTCGCCGCTCGCCTCGAAAATCGAGATCGTCGCGTTAATGTGCGACAGATCGGCGCGGGCTTGGTCTAGCCGCTTCTCATAGGCCGCGATTGCCGCCTCAATTTCGTTGCGCTTCGCGACAAGGGTTGTGACGGTTCGGATTTCAGCCATGCGGCCGATTATAGCGCCCCAACCACACTGTCATCGTGCCACCGCGGCCGGCGCGAGGTGCGCTTGCTACCTAATACCGGGGTAATCCGGTATCCTGGCGCAAACGTCACAACGGGCGGCGCACTATGAACGTCGCCACGTGGAGCGCGCCGTCTGATTGCTGTTGCGCTATTGCGCGAGCGGAGTCAGGAATTGCGCCATGTCGGATAACCCGTCTCCAAAGATACACGTACTCGTTGAACCGCGTGTTGTGGCGGCAACGGCGCTCCTATTGGGCGGCGGCGGAATTGGGATTGGCATGATGGCCGCCCATCTCTTAATTTCCCTTGGCCTATTGCTCGCATTTCTCTCTTGCGGGGCAGCGACATGGATATATTTTGATCATTACGTCAAAGCGTACAAGCTATTATCGCGAAACGAGACGTATTCTGGCGCTCCATTGAAGGAACTACTAATTGTCGCGGCGATGACGGTAGTCATCGGCATAACGGCCGTTATCGTATTCTTCGCTGTGTTCTTTGAAAAAGAACCTGATAGGCCACACGCACGGATGGAATTTTCTCGTGTGACCTTAGCGAAACTGAATGGTAAATCTGGATATTATCCACAAATACAATTTATTAATTCCGGACCGATACCAGCCAGTTATCTGTCGATGTTCGGCGGTGTCTACTTAATAGATGGGGCGGATGATATTAATATGCCGATAGCGATTGCGCATATGGAAGCAGCTAGAACTAAACTAAACGAATCTGGCCGAATGGCGGCGGCTGGAATAGAAATGCCGCCGAATCATTTAGCCGGGTTAAGCGAAGTGCACTCGATTAGCGATGCGGAAATTGCGGATATAGGCACTGGGAAAAAAGCTATGTTTGTTTGGACGTTAGTTGCGTTTGGGGATGACAATACGGATAGCGATCATTATTGGATAAGTGCAGTATGTATGAAATTGGATAATACATTGGCTGGCGGTATGCCATGTCGCGGTTACAATTCTGTAACATATGAGAGGCAACCGAGTGTGCTGCGCCCCTAAAGTGAGACACGGTTACGGTGACAGGGTTACGGTGACAGTGCATTTAACCACTGTCGACGCCCTTCCCCGGCTTCGGCCCGCGCGGCCTTGGGTTTGCGGGGACGGGATACGAATTGCCGAATTTCGCTTTCCGTAGCCGATGCCGCCGGGCTTTCTCCGTCACGCCCCAAGCCGAAGAGCGAGAAAACGGGAAATGAGCGGCTGTCGACGCAATCGGGCGAATGCTCCGCATTCGCCCCTCGCGGTCATCGGGCGATCGCGCTATATTGACGCATATGACCAACTCTGTAACCACGCGAGCAGACGTGAAACCGTCCGCCACCATTGCCGACGAAGCCGAGCTTGCGGCTTGGAACGCGCTGTCGCGGGACGAACAGACGCGCCGCTATCGTGAAGCGCTGGCGGACCCGGCTTGCGACCGGATCGCCGACGCGAGCATGGGCGATGTCCTTGCCGCCGCGCGGCAGCGTGTCGCCGCGCGACGGCATGGCTGATTTTCGGCTTTCCGATCGCGCCCGCGCGGACCTCATCGACATCTACGACTTCACCGAAGGCGCCTTCGGTCCGTATCAGGCCGAAGCTTATCACGCGGGGCTAGAGCGGACCTTTGGCCTTCTGGCGGACTTCCCGCGCATCGGTCCATCGGTGGACGAGCTACGCCCCGGCTATCGGCGGCAAACTCCGTTCGGGCGCATCGGGCGGGCGATCCCTTCTCCCCCGCGCGCGGGGAGAAGGTTAGGATGAGGGGCCGGGCGATGAGCCGCAACGGAGCGGCGAACGACCCGGCCCCTCACCCCAGCCCTCTCCCCGCCAAGCGGGGAGAGGGGGATCACCCCTTCCCCGCCGGCGGCTCGACGTGGCCGCCGAATCCCTTGCGCATCGCCGAGATGATCTTTTCCGCGTAGGTGTGGCCCTGGCGCGAGCGGAAGCGCGCGTAGAGCGCGGCGGAGAGGACTTCGGCCGGCACCGCCTCCTCGATCGCCGCCATCAAGGTCCAGCGGCCTTCGCCGGAATCCTCGATGTAGCCGGAATAGGAATCGAGCCGGCTCTCGCGGGCGAGAGCGCTCGAGGTCAGATCGAGCAGCCACGAGGTTATGACGCTGCCGCGCCGCCACACTTCGGCGATGTCGGCGATCTCGAAGGTGAAGCGATGCTCCGGGCTGACGCCGGAAGCATCGGCGTTGCGCAGGATGTCGAAGCCCTCGGCATAGGCCTGCATCAGGCCGTATTCGATGCCGTTGTGCACCATCTTGACGAAATGGCCGGCGCCGCAGGGGCCGGCGTGCAGATAGCCTTCCTCGACGCTCGGATCGCGTCCCTCGCGACCCGGCGTCGGCGCGATGGCCCCGCGGCCCGGCGCCAGCGCCTTGAAGATCGGGTCGAGACGCGCGATCGGCTCGCGATCCCCGCCGATCATCAGGCAATAGCCGCGCTCGAGCCCCCAGACGCCGCCGCTCGTGCCGACGTCGACATAGTGCAGCCCCTCGGCGCTAAGCGCCGCGCCGCGCCGGATGTCGTCGCGCCAAAAGCTGTTGCCGCCGTCGATGACGACGTCGCCTGGCGAGAGCAGCGGCCTTAAGGTCTCGATCGTCGCTTCGGTGGGCGCGCCGGCGGGCAGCATGATCCAGATCGCGCGCGGCGCCTCGAGCGCCGCGACGAGCGCGCTCAGCGACTCGACCGCCTGCGCGCCCTCCGCTGCGAGCGCCAGGCCGGGCGCCGGGATCGCGATCGAAGACGACGCAGGAATGGCCGGCGCGCATGAGCCGGCGGACGATGTTGGCGCCCATGCGGCCGAGGCCAATCATGCCGAGCTGCATCGCGCCGCCTTCCTTTTAAAAGACGAACGCGTCAGTCCTTGGCGCGTTCGACGTAGCTGCCGTCCTCCGTCTGGATGACGACGCGCGTTCCCGTGGTGATGTGCGGCGGCACCATGACGCGCGCGCCGTTGGAGAGTTTGGCGGGCTTATAGGACGAGGACGCGGTCTGGCCCTTCATCGCCGGCTCGGTCTCGACGACCTCCAGCGTCACGCGCGGCGGCAATTGGATGGCGACCGGCGTCTCGTTGAAGATCGACAAGATGACCTTCATCCCCTCCTGCAGCCATTGCGCCTGATCGCCGATGATGTCGGCCGGAACCTGGATCTGGTCGAAAGTCTCGCCGTTCATGAAGTGATAGCCGTCAGCGTCGGAATAGAGGAAATCGTAATTTTTGTCCTCGACGAAGGCGCGCTCGACCTGCTCGGTGGTCTTGAAACGATCGGTCACTTTCACGCCGTCGGAAAGGCGGCGCATGTCGATCTGCGTCGTCGGCGTGCCCTTTCCCGGATGGAAGCTTTCGGCCGAAAGAACGACGCAAAGCTGACCGTCCTCCCGCTCGATGATATTGCCCTTGCGAATCGAGCTTGCGATAACTCTCACGTCTTTATCCCCAGAATTGGCGCGCGCGGAACCGCGGCGGCGACTTTGTCTTCAAGCCTTGGCTTGCGCGAATGCGGCGCGCACCATACCGATTTCGCCGCTAAAGGCCAGATAGGATCGAACAAACCTTTGCCGTTTCTCCCCGCCCGGACGCCCGCGCCGTGAATCCCGCCCCGCCCTTCTGGCGCCCGAGCCGCCATGCCGACCGGCGCCCGAGGCTCGCCGCGCGCGCGCGGATCGTTAGCGCCGTGCGCCGTTTTTTCGAGGACCAAGGGTTTGTCGAGGTCGAGCCCGCCGTCTTGCAGGCTTCGCCCGGCAACGAGGCGCACCTGCACGGATTTTCCACGTCCATGATCGGGCCGGACGGACGCGCCCGGCCCGCCTATTTGCACACTTCGCCCGAATTCGCGATGAAAAAGCTGCTCGCCGCCGGCGAGACGCGCATTTTCGCGCTCGCGCGGGTTTTTCGCAATCGCGAGCGCGGCGCCCTGCACGCGCCGGAATTCACGATGCTCGAATGGTATCGCGTCGACGCCCCGCTGGAGGCGCTGATGGAGGATTGCGCGGCGATCCTGGCGCTCGCGGCGCGCGAGGCGGGCGCGCAGCGCTTTTCCTTTCGCGGTCGCCAGGCCGACCCCTTCGCCGTCCCCGAACGGCTGACCGTGCGCGAGGCGTTCCTCAGGCACGCCGGGATCGATCTCTTCGAATCGCTGCCGCACGAGGCGCGCGGCGAGCCCGACCGCGATTTGTTGGCGCGTCAGGCCGCGGCAATCGGGCTGCGCGTCGCCGACGACGACAGCTGGTCGGACGTCTTCAGCCGAATCCTGAGCGACCGGATCGAGCCGCGTCTCGGCCTGGGGCGGCCGACTTTCCTTTGCGAGTATCCGGCCTCGGAGGCGGCGCTGGCGCGGCTTTGCGCGCACGATCCTCGAGTGGCGGAGCGTTTCGAGCTCTATGTCTGCGGCGTCGAACTCGCCAACGCCTTCGGCGAACTCACCGACGCGGGCGAGCAGCGGCGCCGCTTCGAAGACGAAATGGCCGTCAAGCAGCGCGTCTACGGCGAGGCCTATCCGATCGACGAGGACTTTCTCGCCGCGCTCGCGCAAATGCCTGAGGCCAGCGGCGCCGCGCTCGGCTTCGATCGGCTGGTCATGCTCGCCTGCGGCGCCGAGCGGATCGAGGACGTGCAATGGACGCCGGTGTTCGACCCGGCGGCGGACGGGCGATGAGCGGCGCGAGAGGCCTCATGGACAAAGCGCGCGGCGAACTCGCGCGGGTCTACGGCTTTTCCGGCTTCCGGCCGGGGCAGGAGGAAATCGTCGCCGCGGTGCTGAAGGGCGAGGACGTGCTCGCGGTGATGCCGACCGGCAGCGGCAAGTCGCTGTGTTTCCAATTGCCCGCCCTGGCGCGCCAGGGCCTGACGCTCGTCGTTTCGCCGCTGATCGCGCTGATGCGCGATCAGGTCGCCCAGCTCAGCGAACTCGGGGTGCCGGCGGCGGCGTTGAATTCGGCGACCGAACCGCCCGAGCGCCAGCGCATCGCGCGCGCTTTACGCGATCGGTCGCTGCGCCTGCTCTACGTCGCCCCCGAGCGCCTGATGCGCGAGGATACGCTCGCAGCGCTGAAGGACGCTGCGATCGACCTCTTCGCCATCGACGAGGCCCATTGCGTCTCGCAATGGGGCCACGACTTCCGTCCCGAATACATGCGTCTGCGCGAGGCGGCCGAGGCGCTCGGCGGCGTGCAGACGATCGCGGTGACCGCGACCGCCGACGCGCCGACGCGCGACGACGTCGTCGAGCGCCTCTTCCTGCGCCGCCCGCGCGTCTTCGTGCGCTCGTTCGACCGGCCGAACCTGTTTCTGGCGATGCGGCCCAAGGGCAATGCGACGCGCTTGCTGACCGAGCGCCTCGAAGCGCACGCGAACGAGAGCGGCATCGTCTACTGCGCCTCGCGCCGGCGCACCGAGGAGCTGGCGCATGAATTTTCCGCGGCCGGACGGCGCGCGCTGCCCTATCACGCCGGCCTCGAGCACGTCGTGCGCTCGCACAACCAGGACGCCTTTCTGCAAGAAGACGGCGTCGTCATGTGCGCGACGATCGCCTTCGGCATGGGCGTCGACAAGCCCGACGTGCGCTTCGTCTTCCACGCCGACATGCCGTCCTCGATCGAGGCCTATTATCAGGAGATCGGCCGCGCCGGCCGCGACGGGCTGCCTGCCGACACGTTCACGCTCTATGGCGCCGGCGACATCGAATTGCGCCGCCGCCAGATCGCCGAAAGCGGCGCGCCCGACGAGCGCAAGCGCATCGAAATGACCAAGCTCGACGATCTCGTGACGCTGTGCGAGACCGCGCGCTGCCGCCGCCAGGTGCTGCTCGGTATGTTCGGCGAGGAATCGGGCCCTTGCGGCCATTGCGACGTCTGCCAGGGCGCGGTGCGGCTCGTCGACGGCCGGCTCGACGCGCAAAAGGCGCTCTCGGCGGTGCTGCGCACGTCGGGGCGCTTCTTCTTCGGCCATCTCGCCAACATCCTCGCGGGAAAGGCGAGCGAGGCGGTGACGCGCCACGGCCACGACCAGCTCAAGACCTTCGGCGTCGGCAAGGACCGCGCGCCCGCGGACTGGCGCGGCGTCCTGCGCCAGCTCTTGTCGGCCAAGCTGATCGACCACGATCGCGCCGACCGCGACCGGCTGATCGTCACCGACGAGGGGCGAAGGGTGCTGCGCGGCGAGGCGCCGTTCGCGCTGCGCGAGGACATCGCCGCCAAGAAGCCCCGCCGCCAAAGCCGCACGCCCGCCGCGCCGGGCGACGCGGGCGCCGACCTTCTGGCGGCGCTCAAGGCGCTGCGCGGCGCGATGGCGCGGGCGCAGAAACAGCCGGCCTATGTCGTCTTTCCCGACCGCAGCCTGATCGAGATGGCGGCTGAGCGGCCGCGCACGCTCGACGATCTGGCCGCCATCCACGGCGTCGGCGCCGCCAAGCTGCAAAAATACGGCGCGGCTTTCCTCGCGGTGATCCGGGACCACGCCGATGCCTGAACTGCCTGAAGTCGAGACGGTGCGGCGCGGGCTCGAGCCCGCCATGGTGGGCAAGCGCTTCACGCGCGTCGAGACCCGGCGGGGCGATCTGCGCGTTCCGTTTCCCGGTCGCTTCGCTGAGCGCCTGACCGGCAAAAGGATCGTGGGACTGACGCGGCGGGCCAAATACCTCTTGGCGGCGCTCGAGGGCGGCGAGACGCTCGTCATGCATCTCGGCATGTCCGGTTCATTTCGCGTCGAACGCGACGGCGAGACGCTGGCGCCCCCGTTCCATGGCGAGCGCCCGAAACTCGCCGCGCACGACCACGTCGTGTTCACGCTCGATAGCGGCGCGCGGGTCGTCTACAACGACCCCCGGCGCTTCGGCTCGATGATTCTCGCGCCGACGCAAGGCCTCGCCGAGCATCCGCTGTTCCGCGATCTCGGCGTCGAGCCGCTCTCGGCGGCATTCGACGCCGCGCGCCTCGCCTCTCTGTTGGCGGGCGCGCGCACGCCGCTGAAGAGCGCGCTCCTCGACCAAAGCCGCATCGCCGGGCTCGGCAACATCTACGTCTGCGAGGCGCTGCATCGCGCGCGGCTTTCGCCGCTGCGCGAGTCCGGGACGCTCGTCGACGCAAAGGGCGCGCCAACGCGGGCCGCCAAGGCGCTCGTCAAGGCCATTCGCGACGTGCTGCAGGAGGCGATCGAAGCGGGCGGCTCGACGCTGCGCGATCATCGCCAGGCCGACGGCGCGCTCGGCTATTTCCAGCACGCCTTCGCAGTCTACGATCGCGAGGGCGCCCCCTGCCCGCGGCCGCGCTGCCGGGGCGTGATCGTGCGAATCACGCAGGGCGGCCGTTCGAGTTTTTATTGCCCGGCGTGCCAGAAATGATAATGGCGGCGGCGTCGGATTCTCGCGATCGGCCGCGCGGTGGCCGAGATGTGCGAATGTCGCGGCTCCGCTCCGCCGAGGACGAGGCTTTGAGAAAAATCGGCGAATCGGCGCAAAGCGGCGGCGGCCGAAAGGAATCGAAGCCAGGCGCGAAGCTCGGGACGCTTCCGGCCCACCCCTGAGCCGCGCGCGTCTCCGCGCAGTCCTTTCGCGCAATTCCGCACGCGTTTTCACCATTTTGACCGTCTTGATATCCATTTTGGATTTTTTCGCGCGGGCGCGGGCCGCTCGGTTTGGATAACGTCACCGGGACAAACCAACGCGCGAGCCGATGCAACCCCGACTGCCCCGGCCGCAAAGGGTCAAAGGGAACGAAGCGCAAATGGAAAGTGTCCGAAGCGGACATAACGACGGAAGGGAGGCCGTCAGTGTGAATTCCCTGCGGGGCGCTAGCGCCGAAGCGCTGGCGACTATCGACTTCCTCGACGCCGCCTCGACCGGCGTCGACGCGCCTCGCCGGCAAGCCCGAAATCCAACTCCGTCGTCAGCCCGTTGTTGATGATCGACGGCGGCGTGGCCATGCAACGACCCCAGGGCTCGGGCCCGATCTTTCCTGAAAAACCAACACTCAGCCAGGGCGCCCGCCGGGCGTGAAGGAGACTCTCATGACGCTGACCACCGCTCTCAGTCCACGCATCCTGCGCCCGGGCGACATCGACCCGAACTGGCGCTGGGACAAGCACATCCCCGCGCTCGGTCACACCGCCGTCGATTTCGAACGCCGCGTCGATCATGATCGGCTGCGCCGCTACCGCCTGAGCCGCGCCAAGGCCGCGCTGAAGAAATCCGATTGCGGCGCGCTGTTGCTGTTTGACGTCAACAATATCCGCTATGTCACCGGCACCAAGATCGGCGAATGGGAACGGGACAAGATGTGCCGTTTCAGCCTGCTTGCCGGGGACGAGGAACCCTTCGTTTGGGATTTTGGCTCGGCCGCCGTCCATCACAGGGAATATTGCGACTGGCTCGACCCCGAACGTTGCCTGGCCGGCGTCGTCGGCATGCGCGGCACCATCCCGCCCTCTTTCGGACTGATGAAACGCTATGCCGAAGAAATCTACGCCCTTCTGAAAAAGGCCGGCGTGGCCAATATGCCCGTGGGCGTGGACTATGCCGAAACGGCGATGTTCATGGCGCTGCAAGAGGCGGGGATGAAGATCGTCGACGGCCAGCAGATCATGCTATCGGCGCGCGAGATCAAGAACGTGGACGAAATCCACCTGCTCAACCAAGCGGCCAGCATGGTGGACGGCGTCTATCACATGATCTGGGAAGAGCTGAAGCCGGGCGTCCGCGAGAACGACATTGTCGCGATGGCCAACAAGATGCTCTATGAAATGGGCTCGGACGATGTGGAGGCGATCAACGCCATCTCGGGCGAACGCTGCAACCCGCATCCGCACAACTTCACCGACCGCTACTTCCGCCCCGGCGATCAGGCGTTTTTCGACATCCTGCAGAGCTATCAGGGCTATCGCACGTGCTACTACCGCACTTTCAACATCGGCCGTTCCACTCCCGCGCAGGTCGACGCCTATGTGAAGGCGCGCGACTGGCTGGACGCGGCGATCGCGCTGATCAAGCCGGGCGTGACGACCGACAAAGTGGCGGCCGCCTGGCCCGCCGCCGAGAGCTACGGCTTCCCAAGCGAACTGGCCGCCTTCGGCCTGCAATTCGGGCACGGGCTTGGCCTTGCGCTCCACGAACGCCCGATCATCAGCCGCGCGGTCAGCCTGGACAACCCGATGGAGATCCAGACCGGAATGGTCTTCGCGCTGGAAACCTATTGCCCGGCGTCCGACGGCTATTCGGCTGCGCGGATCGAGGAAGAGGTCGTGGTGACCGACAAGGGTTGCCAGGTCATCAGCCTCTTCCCCGCCGAAGAACTGCCGATCGCAAATCGGTACTGATCGAAGCGGCCCGGCCGCCGACGGCCGGGCCTGCTGCGTGGAGGATGGGACATGAGCCCCGCGAATAAGACAAATTCCGAAGATTACTTGCGCGTGTATCGCCAGATGGTGCGCATCCGCGTGTTCGAGGACAACGCTAACCAGCTTTACCTCTCGGCAAAGATGCCTGGCCTGACGCACATGTATTCCGGGCAGGAAGCCGTGGCCGTCGGCATCTGCGAGGCGCTGGAGGTCAGCGACAAGATCACCTCGACCCATCGCGGCCACGGCCACTGCGTCGCCAAGGGCGCCGAGTTCAAGGAGATGTTCTGCGAGCTTCTGGGCAAGGCCGAGGGCTACTGCCGGGGCAAGGGCGGCTCGATGCACATCGCCGATCAGGCTAACGGCAACCTCGGCGCCAATGCGATCGTCGGCGGCTCGGCCGGCATCGCCACGGGCGCGGCGCTGTCGGCCAAGCGACTCGGCACGAAGGACGTGACGGTGTGCTTTTTCGGCGACGGCGCGCTCGGTCAGGGGCTCTTGTACGAGGCCATGAACATGGCCGCGCTCTGGAAGCTGCCGGTGATCTACGCCTGCGAGAACAACCTCTACGGCGAATACACCAAGCTCGAGGAGATGGCCGCCGGCGCGCTGACGGCCCGCGCCGCGGCTTTCGGCATCGAGACGCACGTCGTGGACGGGCAGGACGTGCTCGCCGTCAATCGGTTGACGCGAGAACTGGTCGAGCGCGCACGCAAGGGCGAAGGGCCGTTCTTCCTCCAGCTCGACACCTACCGCTACTACGGCCACCACGTCGGCGACATCAACCGCGAATACTACCGGTCGAAGGAAGAAGAGACGTTCTGGAAGACGAAGCGCGACCCGATCGCCAATTTCGGCGCGTGGCTGGTCGAGGAGAAGATCGCCGCCGAGGACGAACTGAAAGCCATTGACAAGGCCGTGCGCGCCGACGCCGAGGCCGCCGTCGCCTATGCGCTGGCCGCCCCGTATCCGGAGGCGGCCGAGGTGCGCCTGCATGTCTATGCCGACAATGCGGCCTGAGGAGACGACGATGCGACAGATCACCCTCGCCAAGGCCGTCAACGAGGCCATCGCCGAAGAGATGCGCCGCGACCCGACCATCTTCGTGATGGGCGAGGACGTGGCCGAGGCCGGAACGCCTTTCAAGGTTCTGTCGGGCCTCGTCGAGGAATTCGGCCGCGAGCGCATCATCGATACGCCGATTTCCGAACCGGGCTTCATGGGCATTGCCGTCGGCGCGGCGATGACCGGATCGCGCCCTATCGTGGACCTGATGTTCGGCGACTTCATCTTCCTCGTGATGGATCAGCTCTGCAATCAGGCGGCCAAGACCCATTACATGTCGGGCGGCAAGCTGAAGGTGCCTTTGGTGCTGCGCACCAACCTCGGCGCCACACGGCGGTCGGCGGCGCAACATTCCCAGTCGCTGCACGCGCTGGTGGCCCATATTCCCGGGCTGAAGGTCGCCCTGCCGTCGTCGGCCTACGAGGCCAAGGGCCTGATGAAGACCGCGATCCGAGACGACAACCCGGTCGTGATCTTCGAAGACAAGATGATGTACAACGACAAGGCCCCGGTGCCGGAAGAAGAATACTTGATCCCCTTCGGCGTGGCCAACATCCTGCGCCAAGGCCGCGACATCACCCTCATCGCCACCTCGTCCATGGTGCAGGTGGCCCAGAAGGCGGCCGAGACGCTGGCCGCCGAGCACGGCATCAGCGCCGAGATCATCGACCCGCGCACGATCGTGCCGTTGGACGAGGAAACGATCCTGACGTCCGTGCGCAAGACCGGTCGCGCCATTGTCATTGACGAGGGCCATCAGAGCTTCGGCGTCACTGCCGAGATCGCCAGCCGGATCAACGAAAAGGCCTTCTATCATCTCGACGCGCCCGTGCAGCGCATCGGGGCGATGGACGTTCCCGTGCCCTTTTCGCCAGCGCTCGAAGACCTGACCGTGCCGACGCGCGAGGTCGTGGTCGAGCGCGCGCGCCGGTCCGTGAGGGGGGAGCTGTTCGATGCCGCATGAGGTGATCATGCCTGCCCTCGGCATGGCGCAGAAAACGGGCTTGATCGTCGCCTGGCTCAAGAAGCCGGGCGAAGCGGTGAAGGCGGGCGACGCGCTGATGGAGGTCGAGACGGACAAGGCCGTCATGGAGGTCGAGGCCCAGGCCGACGGCTTTCTGACCGATGTGCGAACCGCCGCGGGCGAGGCGGCGCCTGTCGGCGAAGTCATCGCGTTGATTTCGGAAAGCCCCGCCGGCTCGGGCGCGCCCGCCACGCCGGGGCCCGCGGCCGCCATGCGCCCGCAAGGCGACGCCCCCGTCCCGGCCGTGCAGACGGAGCCCGCGCTCGTCCCGGCCGAAGGGCGAGCCGCGAAACCTGCCGCCGAACCCGAACGGGAGACGACCGGCCGACGTATCCTCGCCTCGCCCAAGGTGCGGCGTCTGGCGGCCGAACAGGGGCTGGACTTGTCGCGGCTGGTCGCGGCCGGCGCGCCTCAACCCTATCACGTAAGCGATCTCGAGACGTTGCGGGCCCTGCCCGGCGCGCTCGCCGCCCCGGCGCCGCAGACGGCGCAAGCTTCGCGCCACCTCACGGCCCGCGTGCGCGGCGAGGGTTTTGTGGCGTTCCTCGAGTGGATGCGCGCGGAAACCGGCGCCTCTCCGGACGCAACATCGGTTATGGCGGGCATGGCCGCTGCGGCGCTGCGGCAGGGCGCGCCGGACGGGTCGTTGATCGTCGCCGCCGAGGCCTTTGGCCGAAAGCGCCTTTACGCCGATCCCGACCGGCTCGGACTGGGGCGCGCGAAAGCCGCCGAGCCCTCGCAAGCCCCCGCTCTGATCCTGCGCGATCTGCGCGCAACTGGGATCACCGCCCTACGGATGGGGGTTGAAGCCGCCCCCGTGCTCAGCGTCATCCGCGACGGCCCGGACATGCTCGTCACCCTTGAATGCGCGCCCGGCCACTTGAAGCCGGAGGCCGCAGTCGACTTGATTTCCGGATTTGCCGGGCAGCTGGCCGAGCCGCTCCGCCATCTCCTCTGAGACTGGAGAGAACGATGGACCTGACCAACCTCTACATCGACGGGACATGGCGCGAAGGCGCCGCGGGCGAACGTTTTGACGTGATCAACCCGGCCACGGAGCAGGTGCTCGCCTCGGTCGCCTCGGCCGAGATCGTCGACGCCGACGCCGCCCTCGACGCCGCAGAAGCCGCGTTTGCAGCTTGGGCGGGGCGCACCCCGCGCCAACGCTCGGAGGTGCTGCGAAAGGCGTTCGAACTGATGACCGCGCGTCTGCCCGAGTTCGCCCGCCTGATCACGCTGGAAAACGGCAAGGCCCGCGCCGACGCCATGGGCGAGGCCGCCTACGCCGCCGAATTCTTCCGCTGGTTCGCGGAAGAGGCGGTTCGCGCCGACGGGCGGGTCGCCCACGCGCCCTCATCGGGCGCGCGGATCGTGGTGCATCACAAGCCCGCTGGCATTGCGGTGCTGGTCACGCCCTGGAACTACCCGGCCGCCATGGGCACTCGTAAGATCGCGCCCGCCTTGGCCGCGGGCTGCCCGGTCATCATCAAACCTGCGTCGGAAACGCCCCTGACGATGCTTGCGCTGATGCCGCTTCTGGAAGAGGCGGGCGTGCCGAGGGGGCTGGTCAGCGTTCTGCCCTCGAGGAAGACCGGCGCGCTGGTCGATCATCTGCTGCACGACCCCCGCGTCCGGGTCGTCAGCTTCACGGGCTCCACCGAAGTGGGCCGCAAGCTCCTGCACGCCGCCGCCGATCGGGTCTTGAAGCCGGCGATGGAACTGGGCGGCAACGCGCCGCTGATCGTCTTCGAGGACGCCGATCTCGACGTGTCGGTCGAAGGCGCAATGCTGGCCAAGATGCGCAATCTCGGCGAAGCCTGCACCGCGGCCAACCGGTTCTACGTGCACGAGGCCGTCGCCGAGGAGTTCACCCGCCGCTTCACCGCGAGGATGGCCGCGCTGAAGACGGGCAACGGGCTGGAGGACGGCGTCGATGTCGGTCCTCTCATCAACGCCAAGAGCCGCGACAAGGTCGCGGCCTTCGTCGAGGACGCCGTCGCCAAGGGGGCGGAATTGCGCCTTGGCGGAACCGTCCCCAACGGTCCCGGCTTCTTCTACCCGCCGACCGTCCTCGCCAAGGTGCCGAAGACCGCGGCGTGCCTCAATGACGAGATCTTCGGCCCGGTCGCCGCGATCCAGACCTTCACGGATCAGGAGGAGGTCATCGCGCGCGCCAATGACACCGAATACGGCCTGGTGGCCTACGTCTTCACCCGCGACATGAAGCGCGGCATGCAGGTCTGCGAACGGCTGGACTACGGCATGGTCGGCCTCAACCGGGGCCTTGTGTCGGACCCCGCCGCGCCCTTCGGCGGCACGAAGCAATCGGGCCTGGGCCGCGAGGGCGCGCACGAGGGCATGCTCGAGTTCATGGAAACCCAATACATCTCGGCCAATTGGTGAGGAGGGCGCAATGAGCTTTGTCGCAAGCCCCGCCGTGCGGGCCTACGCCGCTCAGAAGGGCGTCGATCTGGGCGCCCTCGCCGCCGCTACCGGCCGCGCGACGCTGACGCGCGACGACGTCGACCGGCGCCTGTCGGGCGACAGCCTGGCGGCCTCCGCCGGGTCGAACTACAGCCGGTATTGGGACGTGGATCACGGCCAGTACGGCCTCGTCACGCAAGAGCCGATGCCGCGCATGGCGCAGATCGCCGCCGCGAACCTGTCGGCCGCGAACGCCGTCATCCCGCAGGTCACGCATCACGATCGGGCCGACATGCGGCGCATCGAGGCGTTCCGCGAGTCGCTGGCGGAGGAAGCCGCGGCGCGCGGCGTGAAGCTGACGGCGCTCGCTTTCCATGTGAAGGCGCTGGCGCGCTGCTTAACGGAATTTCCGCGCTTCAACGCCTCGCTGACGGCCGACGGCGGGACGCTGATCTTCAAACGCTATGTGCATGTCGGCATCGCCGTCGACACGCCGCACGGGCTGATGGTCCCGGTGATCCGCGACGCCGACGTCAAGGGCCTGTGGCGGGTTGCGGCTGACATAGCCGAACTGGCCGCGCGCGCGCGGTCCCGGAAGATCCACGCCGAAGAGATGGGGGGAGCCTCGATGTCGATCTCCAATCTCGGCGGCGTCGGCGGAACCGCATTCACCCCCATCGTGAACCCGCCCGAGGTTGCGATTCTCGGGCTCACCCGCACCGAGACCGTCCCCGTCTGGGAGGACGGCGCATGGTCGCCCGTGCCGATGGTCCCGCTGGATCTGTCCTACGATCACCGCGTCATCAATGGCGTCGACGCGGCGCGCTTCCTTGCGCGCTATGCGGCCCTTTTGGCCGATCCGCGCCGGATGTTGATCTAAAGGGGCCGTCAGCCCTTACGCTACGGCGCGCCGGGCTGTCTCCAGGATTGCCTCGATTGCGGCTTGGGCGTCGCGCAAGCCGGCGGCCATGCGCTTCTCGCCGCGCAGGGCGGCGTGGATTTCCTCTCCGAGCACCGCTTCGATCCGCGTATACTGCGGCAAGGGCGGGCGCTGCCAGGTCTGCAACAAGTCGCGCCGCGCCAGCTCATTGACCGCATAGACGATCGGCGACCCCGCGGCGATCTCCGGATCGGCGCTCATGCTGAAACGGGGCAGCACCGGGAAACCGGTCTTGATGTGGGTCTGGATCGCCTCGCACGAGGTCATCCAGCGGATCGCCTCGAAGGCGGCCTCGACGCGCGGCTCCGGCAGATTGGAGGGCACCGCGAGCACGAAGCCGCCGAGCGGCGACACGTTGCTCCCTTTCAGGCCGGCCGGGTGGGGCAGATAGCGCACGCGCCGCTTGACGCGCGAGCGCACGTCATATTCGAGGCGCGCCGCCCGCATCGACCAACAATAGGCCATCGCGGCGTTGCCCGTCATGAAAATTTCGAGCGAACTGTTCCAGTCGAGCTCCAGCGCGCCGGGCGGCGAGATCGCCAGCAGTTCCCGCATATAGTCCAACGCCCTTCGCCCGGCTTCGCTGTCGACGCCAACGGCGATTTCGCGCGAGTCGATGTCGCCGAGCGACCAGTCGGAGCGACCGCGCGGCAAATGGAGCACCGCGCCGCCGCAGCACGCGAGATGGAAGGCGAAAGTCGACGCCAACGCCATGCCGCGCTGCGCGTTCCAGGCGATGCCGAACCGGCCTTGCTGCGGCGCGTGCAGTTTGCGCCCGACATGCAGAACGTCGGCGAAGGTCTTGGGATAGGGCAGGCCCGCTTCGTCGATCAGGTCGCTGCGCACGGCGAGCAATTCGATCGAGGAAAACGCCGGGACCGCTTCCTGCCGACCCTTCCACCGCCCCGTCGCCCAGACTCTGGGATCGAAATCCAGACTGTCGATGCCGCTGGAATAGAGGAAGGGTTCAGCGCGCCGGATTCGGCCCGCCTCGACGAATTCTCCCAGCCAGGGCACATTGAGCACGATCACGTCATAGTCGGACACCGGCTGGGAAGCGTTCTCGGTTGCGCGGCGGTAGAGATCTGGCAGCGGCCGCGGGTCGAAATCACGACGCGAGCCGCGGTTGGCGCGGAAATCAGCCCAGAGATTCTGGAGCGAGGCGAAATAATTGTCGGCGTGGATCAAGAAGCGCAGGCGGTCGCCGTCGTGACGTCGGCGCGAGAAACCTTGCGGCGGCGCGAGTTGGGCCTCCAGCCGGGAGCCGCCGAAATAATAATCATCCACTTCTTCCTCGGCCGGACGCACCCCCATCACCTGCGCCAGGAGCGACTTGATATGCTGGGCGTAGGCGAGGAAGTCAGCGAGCGTCGTCTCGCTGGGATGAAGGCTGAAACGTTTCGGCCCGCGCGGCCTTCTGATAATTTGCCCCTCCGCGATCATCGCCTCGATGCGCCGAAGCGCCGTCGCATAGGGCACGTTCGCCGCCGCGGCGAGCGTCGAAATCGTGACGAGATCGCCGCGCAGATGGCTTTTGACGAGATGCGCGAGGATGTTCCAGACGGGGTCTTCTTCGGCCATCGGAAACAGCGCGCGGTAGGGTCTTCGCGTGCGCTCCAGATATTCGACGACCCGCAGCAGTTCGAATTCGTTCATGGGCGTCAATATATCCAAAATGACCATTTGCGCGCTAGACCCCTCCGAGCGCCAGGCCTAGCTTCCGCGCCAAGAAGGATGGACGCCTCTCGGCCCAGCGCGGCCGGAAGCACGGGAAGGGAACGGCTTCTGCCAATGCAAAATCGTTTCGTCACCGCCGCGCATCCCGCGCGGATCGCGTTCGGCCCCGAGGCGCTCGCCTCCGGCCCGCGCGCGGCGTTCGAGTGGCGCGCCCGGCGATGACGGCCTTCTCGCGCGCGCGGCGTCACCTTGGCGAAGCGGAGGAGGCTCGCTTGGCCAAGCCGGCCTTCACTCCGATGATCGCAGCCTCGGCCGGCGTGATAGGCTAGGCGGTGCCGCATGCCCGCCGCCTGCCGCGCGATCGGTTCGGCCTTGCGCCGGCGTAACGAAACATGCGCGAGATCCCGCGAAGGGACGCGCGAAGAGAGGAAACGAAGTTGCTTTGTCCCGCTGCCGCCGCCCTGACGGATCGCCTGCGCCCGATACTCGGCGAGCGCGTGAGCGACGCCGCGAGCATGCGCGAGCAGTTCGGCCGCAGCGAGGCCTATCGCCGGCCCTCGCCCCCTGATCTCGTGGCGCGTCCGGCCAACGCCGAGGAGGTGCGAACAATCCTGCGCGCCTGCTATGAGCTGCGCGTGCCCGTGGTCGCCTTCGGCGCCGGGACCTCGCTCGAAGGCAATGCCGCGGCGGTTCAGGGCGGCCTTTGCCTCGACATGAGCGCGATGGACGCGGTCATCGCCGTCAGATCCGCCGACATGGACGTGCGGGTCGGTCCCGGCATCCGCCGAAAGGCGTTGAACGCGGCTTTACGCGACACAGGCCTGTTCTTCCCGATCGATCCCGGCGCCGACGCTTCGATCGGCGGCATGGCCTCGACGCGCGGCTCGGGAACGATGGCGGTGCGATACGGCACGATGCGCGAGAACGTGCTGGCGCTCGAGGTCGCGCTGCCCGACGGGCGCCTGATCCGCACCGGCCGCCGCGCCCGCAAGTCCGCGGCGGGCTATGATCTCACGCGCCTTTTCGTCGGCGCGGAAGGCACGCTCGGCGTGATCACCGAAGTGACGCTTCGCCTGCATCCGATCCCCGAGGCGATCGCGGCCGCCGTCTGTCCGTTCCCTGCGCTGCGCGCCGCAGTCGACGCGACGATCGCGGTGATGCAGGGGGCGATTCCGGTCGCGCGCATTGAACTCCTCGATGCGGTGATGATGCGCGGCGTCAATCGCTATGCCGGCTTCGCCTATCCCGAGCTTCCGACGCTGTTCATCGAGTTTCACGGCACGCCCGCCGCGGTCGAGGAGCAGGCCGAGCTCGTGCGCGCGATCGTCGCCGAACATGGCGCGGCCGAGATGCAATGGGCGCGCGAGCCGGAAGCGCGCTCGCGGCTTTGGCATGCGCGCGACAACACGCTTTATGCGGGCCGGGGGCTTCGGCCGGGCTGCGAGGCGATCATCACCGACGTCTGCGTGCCGATTTCCGCGCTCGCCGAATGTCTGGAGGAGACGAGTCGCGACCTGGAGAGTTCCGGCCTGCTCGCCCCGCTGGTCGGGCATGTCGGCGACGGCAATTTCCATCTGTTGCTGCTCGTCGACCCTTCCGACGAAGCCGAGATCGCGCGGGCGCGCGCGCTGCATGCGCGGCTCGTCGCGCGCGCGCTTGCGCTCGACGGAACCTGCACAGGCGAGCACGGGATCGGCACGGGCAAGCGGGCGTATCTGGTGCAGGAGCTGGGCGAGGCGGTTGAGACGATGCGCGCGATCAAGCAGGCGCTGGACCCGCTGAACATCATGAATCCCGGCAAGATTTTCCTCGACGCGCCGCTGGCCGGCGAGGCGGCCGCAGCGTGAGCGCGGCGATGAAAGCGCCGGCGCAGGCCGCCCAGAGTCTCGCTCCGCCGAAGCTCGAACTGCGCGGAATCTGCAAGAGCTTTCCTGGCGTGCGTGCGCTGAACGACGTGTCTTTCGCCGTCTGGCCCGGCGAGACGCACATGCTGCTGGGCGAGAACGGCGCCGGCAAATCGACGCTGATGAAGATCCTGTGCGGCGCGGTGTCCGCCGATTCGGGCGAGATTCTCTACGAGAACCGCCCGACGACGATCGCCTCGCCCGCCGATGCGAGGCGGCTCGGGATCGCCGTCATTTTCCAGGAGTTTTCGCTCGTTCCTCATCTCGACATCGCGCACAACGTCTTCCTTGGCCGCGCGCCGCGAGGCCGCCTGCCCGGCTCAATCGACCGCGCGCGCCTCTACGCCGAAACGCGCCGTGTGCTCGACATGATCGGCTTCGACGTCGATCCGCGCGAGAGCGTCCATCGGCTCGGCGTCGCCCAGCAGCAGATGGTCGAAATCGCCAAGGCGCTTTCGCAGAAGGCGCGCATCCTGGTGATGGACGAGCCGACCGCCTCCCTCTCCGACCGCGAGAGCGAACGGCTATTCGCGATGATGGCGCGGCTGAAGGCGGACGGCGTCGCTATCGTCTACATCTCGCACCGAATGGCCGAGGTCTTCTCGCTTGGCGACCGCATCACCGTGCTGCGCGACGGCAAGCGCGTGGGCAGCCTGCAGCCGTGCGAGGCGACGCCCGACGAACTGGTGCGGCTGATGGTCGGGCGCACGGTCGACATGACCTATCCCCGACGCTTCCGCGAGCCGGGCGCCACGATGCTGGAAGTGCGCGGACTCTCGGCCGCGTCCGGCGTCGCCGGCGTCGACCTGACTGTGCGCGAAGGCGAGATCGTCGGCCTGTGCGGACTGGTTGGCTCGGGCCGAACCGAGGTCGCGCGCGCGATCTTCGGCGCCGACAAGGTCACTTCGGGCGAGGTGCGGGTGTTCGGCCGCGTTCATCCCGGCTCGCCGGACGGCTCCACCCGCCTCGGCATGGCGCTGATCCCCGAAAGCCGCAAGAGCGAAGGACTGGCGCTGATCCGCACCGTCGGCGACAACATCCTGCTCGCCGGCCTGCCGTCGCTGTTTCCCTCCGGCCTCTTGCGCGCCGGCGCGGGGCGCGACGTGGCGCTCGAGATCGTCAAGCGGCTCGGCATCGTCGTCACCTCGTTGCAGCAACAGGTCGGCGTGCTTTCGGGGGGCAACCAGCAAAAGGTGGTGATCGGGAAATGGCTCGCCGCCAAGGCCCGGCTCTTCATTTTCGACGAACCGACGCGCGGGATCGACGTCGGCGCCAAGGCCCAGATTTTTGCGCTCATCGACGAACTCGTCGCGGCCGGCGCCGGCGTGCTGATGATCAGTTCGGAGCAGGCGGAGATCGTTCATGTCTGCGACCGCGCCTATGTCATGCGCGGCAAGCGCGTAGTGGGCGAACTCGGCCGCGCCGAACTCACCGAGGAGAACATCGTGCGCCTGGGGATGCATCAATGACCGCGCTCGCCGTTCCCAGCCGGTTGCGCGCGCCGGGCCTGCTGCTGATGCTCGCCGTCATGTTGGGCGGGTTCGCCGTCGCGACCCGCGATTTCACGACGCCCGGCAATATCTTGAACATCCTGCTCCAGTCGAGCGTGTTGTTGCTGATCGCGCTGCCGATGACGTTCGTGATCCTGACCGAGGGGCTCGATCTCTCGATCGGCGCCGTACTCTCGCTCTGTTCGGTCGTGCTGGCGCAGACCGCGCTGGCGACCGGATCCTTCATGGCGACGCTTTCGGTCGCGCTCCTCGCCGGCGGTCTCTTCGGCGCGTTGAACGGCGCCTTGGTCGCCTACCTCCGCATACCGCCTTTCGTGGCGACGCTCGGCACGCTCGGCGTGGCGCAAAGCCTCGCCCTCATCGTCACCGGCGGCCAGAGCGTCACCGGACTGCCCGACAGCCTGATCTTCGTTTACGGCGGGTCAATCCTCGGCGTCCGCGTCCCGATTCTGCTGATGATCGCCGCCTATGCGCTCATGCACACGCTGCTCTATCGCACGCGGTTCGGCAGCTATGTCTTCGCGCTCGGCGGCAACCGCGAGGCGCTCACGCTCGCCGGCGTGCCATGGCGAAGGGTGCTCGTGACCGTCTATGTCCTCGCCGGCGCCTGGGCCGGTCTTGCCGGCCTGCTCATGGCCGGACAACTCAACTCCGGCCATCCGACGGCCGGGATCGGCATGGAGTTCGACGCCATCGCCGCGGTCGCCCTCGGCGGCACGTCGTTCGAGCGCGGCAACGGCTGGCTGCTGGGAACGCTGCTCGGCGTGCTCGCCATCGGCGTCCTGCGCAACGGGCTGAACCTGCTGGCCGTGTCGTCCGCCCTGCAGGTGTGCTGCATCGGCCTGCTGGTCATTCTCGCCTTCACGCTGGAAGCCTTTCGGACGCAAACGCCATGATCGCCGCCACCGACGCCGCGCCTTCGCGCCCCGCCCTTCCGCCGGAATTGCTTCGCTTGCTCCTGCGGCTCGCCGCGGTGCTCCTCGTCGGCCTCGCCCTGAGCGTCCTCAGCGGCGCGTTCCTGAGCGTGGTCAATCTGGTCAACGTGCTGCGCCAGGCCGCGCTGCTGTTCTTCATGAGCTCCGGCCTGACGCTGGTGGTGATCACCGCCGGGCTCGACCTCTCCGTCGGCGCGACCATCGGTCTTGCCGCCTGCCTGGCGGGGATGCTGATCAAGACCACGGGCGATCCGTGGCTCGGCGTCGCGGCGGCGCTGGCGGTCGGCGCGGCGGTCGGCCTGTTGAACGGCATGATGGTCAGCCTGCTGCGCATTCCCTCCTTCATCGCGACCTACGGCATGTTGTGGGTGTTGCAAGGGCTGACCTACACGTTCATGGCCGGCAGCACGGTCTATGGCTTTCCCAGAGGGTTCCGCGAACTCGGCAACGGCTATTTCATCGGCATTCCCATCCCCGTCCTCGTCATGGCCGCTCTGCTGCTTGTCGGCACGCTGTTCGCGCAGCGCAGCGTCTGGGGCCAGCAGATCACGATGATCGGAGCCAATCCGGCGGCGGCGCGGCTTTCCGGCGTGCCCGTGAAGCGCAGGCTGATTCTCGTTTACACGCTGAGCGGCCTCGCGGCCGGGTTTGCGGCGCTCGTCTTTCTCGCGCGGCTCGATTCGGCCGAGGCCGACATCGGCGGCGCCCTGACCTTGCCGGCGATCGCGGCGGTCCTCATCGGCGGGACGTCCCTGTTCGGCGGCGTCGGCACGCTGAGCGGCACCTTCGTCGGCGCGCTACTGCTGACCCTCGTGCTGAACGGCATGAACCTGCTGCATGTCGAGGGAAACTGGCAGCCGCTCGTGACCGGCGTGATCATCATCGCCGCGGTATGGCTCGACCTGCGCGGTCATCGCATCCGAAACTGACGACAAGGAGAAAGCCTTATGAAGCGTACTGCATCGATCGTCCTCGCGCTCGCCATGACGGCGGCGACGGCGCCGCGAGCGCTGGCGGACGGCGAGACCATCGCCGTTCTCACCAAGAACCAGACCAACCCGTTCTTCCAGTCCGAACGCGTCGGCGCCGCCAAGGCGGCCGCCGACATGCACGCCAAGGTGCTGCAATATGTGCCGACGCAGCCTGACAGCATTCCCGAGCAGATGAGCCAGATCGACGACGTCGTCACCAAGAAGCCCGACGCGATCGTCATGGTGCCGGTGGACTACAAGGCGATGGTCGCCGGCGTGCAGAAGATCAACGCGGCCAATATTCCGGTGGTGAACGTCACCGACCGCAGCGCCGGCGGCGATTTCGTCGCCTTCGTCGGCGCGGACGACTATACGATCGCCAAGGAGACCGGCCGCGTCCTGCTCAAGGCGATGGGCGGCAAAGGCGACGTGATCGTCATCGAGGGCGTGCGCGGCGCCGCCACGGCGCAGGATCGCCTGCGCGGTTTCAAGGACGCCATCGCCGAGTTTCCGGAGGTCAAGCTCGTCGCTTCTCAGCCGGGCAATTACCAGCGCCTGCAGGCGATGCAGGTGATGGAGAATCTCCTGCAGTCCAATCCCAACGTGGCGGGCGTGATGGCGGCGAACGACGCGATGGCGATCGGCGCGATGGACGCGCTGGCGGACGCCAACACCAAGGCGCTGATCGTTGGCATCAACGGCACGAAAGAAGCGGTCGACGCGATCAAGGCCGGCAAGATGCTGGCGAGCGGCGATTACAACGGCTTCGTTCAGGGCTGCATCGGCACGATGATCGCGATCCGCTATCTGCGCCACGAGCCCGTGCCGAAGAAAGTGACGCAGCCGTCCGTGGTGGTGGAGAAATCGAACCTCGGACCCTATGACGTTCCCGTCGACCAGCGAAGCTGCCCGACCTGGGATCAGGTCCCGCAAAACTGAGCCGCGCGAGGCCGTCCGGCCTCGACGTCGAAGGCGGGGGCGCTCGTCGCGCGCCTCCGCCGACCGGGCGGCGGACGTGATCGCGCAATCCTGGCGAAATCAGCGGCTTGTTGCGAAAAATGGAGCGGGCGAAGGGAATCGAACCCTCGTATGAAGCTTGGGAAGCTTCCGTTCTACCATTGAACTACGCCCGCGTTTTCCCCGTTGAGGGGACGGCGCGGAATCGCTTATAGCCCGCCGCGCGCTCGGGCGACAAGCCGGCGAAGCGGGATTCTTCAGCCCTCGCGAAAGTCGCGAAAATGCTTCGACAGCTTCAGGCCCTGGCCCTGGTAGTTCGAGGTCGCGCTCGCGCCATAGAGTTCGTCGGCGACGTCCGCGAGCGGCTCGTAGACGAGGCGCCCGACGGGCTGGCCGTCCTCGAGCAGGAACGGCACGTCGCGGCTGCGCACTTCGAGCACCGCGCGCGCGCTCGGCGCGCCGTCGGCGCCCTGGCCGAAGCCGGGATCGAAGAAGCCGGCGTAGTGGACGCGAAATTCGCCGATCGCGGGATCGATAGGCGCCATCTCGGCGGCGAGATCGGACGGAATCTGCATTTTCTCGCGGCTGGCGAGAATATAGAACTCGTCCGGGTCGAGGATGAGACGCCGGTCGGCGCGCGCGCGGATCGGCTCCCAGAAATCCTCGGCGGCGTAGCCGCGCGGCCGGTCGACGTCGATCACGTCGCCGTTCTTGATCGCGCGATAGCCGACGATCTCGCCGCTGAGCCCGCGCAGGCCGATATGAACGATCAGGCCGTCGCGCAGGGCGAGTTCGCCCTCGACGAGCGGGCTCGCCGCGTGGCGGGCGCGAAGCGCGTCCGCGCCGAGCGCGAAGTCGGCGGCGCCTCGGCCGTCGTGATGGCGAAAGCGCAGCTGGTTCAGCCGCGACCCCTCGCGCACGCGCACGCTGAAGCTGCGCGGGGAAATCTCGGCCCACAGCGGCCCGCGATAACCCGCCGGCGCCGAGTCGAACGCTTCGGAGCCGTCGACGATGAGGCGGGTGAAAATATCGAGGCGCCCGGTCGAACTCTTGGGGTTGGCGGCGGCCGACACCTGCGCCGGCAAGGCGAGGCTTTCGATCAGCGGCGCGACATAGACGATGCCCTTTTCCAGCACCGCGCCCGCGCCGGTCAGCGAGACGCGCTCGGGATTGAGGCTCGCCAGGCGTTCGACGACGCTGCGTCCGCGACCCGGCAGAAAGCTCGCACGCACGCGGAACGCCTGCGCGCCCAAGCGCAGATCGAGGCTCGCCGGCTGGAACTGCAACTCTTCGATCGCCGGCGTCGCGGCGACGCAGCCGCGGCTCGCCATCGCCTTGATCCTCTGGCGCGCAATGAGGCCGAACGACGCCGCATCGAGAAAATCGGTCGGGACGTCTGCGGGGCGGGTCAAGCGGGGCTCGCGGCGGGATTGACGGGAAGGCGGCGCATCCAAGCCCTATAGCGACTTCGGCCGGATCAAGAAAGCCGCCTCCCGGCCGCCCCGTCGCCTGGCGAGGTCGCAGCGCATCATGGCGACAAAGGCGCCGCGCGCGCAATCGAGAATCGATCCCGCATTGACGCGCCTGTCCCACCGGGGCTAAAGAGGCGCGTTCGTGGTCATTTGAGCCGGTCGGCTTGCCGCCACGTAAAACAAAGGGCTAAAAGATCGGGGCTTCTCGAACTCGCGCCCTGTTCTCAAGCCCGCGCCCGGACGCGAGTTCGGGCAGGAAAGGAGCGCGTTATGACGACCCCCCGCAAGACCCGCGATCCCCGGACTTTGCGTCCCGCCACCCGGCTCGTGCACGGCGGCGCGATGCGCTCGCAGTTTGGGGAGACGTCCGAGGCGCTGTTCCTCACCCAGGGCTATCTCTACGATACGATGGAAGAGGCCGAGAGGCGCTTCAAGGGCGACGCGCCGGGGTTCATCTATTCGCGCTTCGCCAATCCCACCGTGTCGATGTTCGAGCGCCGCATGGCGTTGTTCGAAGGCGCCGAGGCGGCGCGCGCGACCGCGAGCGGCATGGCGGCGGTCACCGCCGCGCTGTTGGGTCAGGTCAAGGCCGGCGATCACGTCGTCGCGGCCAAGGCGCTGTTCGGTTCGTGTCTCTATGTCGTCGAGGAACTGCTGCCGCGTTTCGGCGTCGCCTCGACGCTGGTCGAGGGGACGGACCTTTCCGCCTGGCGCGCGGCGATTCGCCCCAACACCAAAACCGCCTTCCTCGAAAGCCCCACCAATCCGACGCTGCAAGTGATCGACATCGCGGCCGTGGCGAAAATCGTCCACGACGGCGGGGCGACGCTGGTGGTCGACAATGTCTTCGCTTCGCCGATGCTGCAGCATCCGCTGCAACTCGGCGCGGATTGCGTCGTCTATTCCGCGACCAAGCACATCGACGGACAGGGGCGCACCTTGGGCGGGGTGATTCTCGCCTCGGAAGCGTTCATCGCCGAGCACATCCACAATTTCCTGCGCCAGACCGGCCCGTGCCTTTCGCCGTTCAACGCCTGGGTCATGCTCAAATCGCTGGAGACGCTGCCGCTGCGCGTCGCCCAGCAGGACCGCTCGGCGGCAAAAATCGCGGATTATCTCGCCGGCCATCCCAAAATCGCGCGCGTCATCTATCCCGGACGCGCCGATCATCCGCAGCGGGCCGTCGCCGAACGGCAGATGTCGAGCGGCGGCACGCTCGTCGCGTTCGAGGTCGAGGGCGGCAAGGCGGGAGCCTTCGCGATGGCCGACGCGCTGTCGATCATCGGCATTTCCAACAATCTCGGCGACGCCAAGAGCCTCATCACCCATCCCGAGACGACGACGCATCAGCGACTCAAGCCCGAGCAGCGCGCCGCGCTCGGCATCGGGCCGGGATTGCTTCGTCTCTCTGTCGGTCTCGAAGACGCCGACGACCTGATCGAGGATTTGGGCGAGGCTTTGGCTGCGATGGACGCGAGCAAGCGACAGGCCGCCGAATAAGCCGACGCCGTCCATCTGTGACGCACCAAGCCGATTAGCCGCCGACCGGCCGGCCGCCCGCCTCGACGCCCACGCGAGACACTTGCATACTTCCTAAGAATCACGCAAAAGTTGTGCTCGCGCCTCGGCAAGCCCAAGATCTCGATCGGGAGGGCCGCTACGGCGGGATCAATCGGCCGGAGGTCACGTCATGGAATATCTGAGCTGGATGATTCTCGGCCTGATCGTGGGCTTCATCGGCAGCAAGATCGTCGACAAGACCGGCTCAGGCCTGGTGTTGGACCTCGCGCTCGGCGTCGTCGGCGGGGTGGTCGGCGGCTATATCGGCGCTCTCCTGCACTTCGGCGTCGTGTCCGGCGTGAACGTTCTCAGCCTCGTCCTCGCGGTCGGCGGCGCGGTTGTCGTGCTGCTCGTCTACCGCAACATCGCGGCCCGCTCGTAGCCGGCGCGCGCCCGGCGTCGGGTCAGGCCGGATCGGCGGCGCGCCAGCGCGCCGCTTGCGCGTCGTCGCTCGATTTGGCTTCGATCCATTCGTCAGTTGAGCCGTCGGCGCGGCGCGCGCGCTTCCAGAACGGCGCCTGGGTCTTCAGATAGTCCATCAGCATTTCCGCCGCCGCGAAAGCCTCGCCGCGATGCGCGGCGGCCACGGCGACGAGGACGATCTGCGCTCCGGGCGCCAGCGTTCCGTAGCGGTGGATCGCGGTGACGCCGAGGAGCGGCCAGCGGGTCTCGGCGGCCTCGACGACGCGCGCGATCTCCGCCTCGGCCATCCCCGGATAGTGCTCGATCTCCAGCGCGGCCAGACGTCCGCCCTCGTCGCGGCACAGGCCCACGAAGGTCGCCAGCGCGCCGACGTCGACGCGTCCGGCCACGAGCGCGCGCGCCTCGGCGGCCGCGTCGAAATCCTCCGACTGGACGCGCACTTTGCGCATCGCCTCAGCCGCCCGTCATCGGCGGAAAGAACGCGATCTCGCGCGCGCCCGCAATCCCGGCATCGTGCTTGACGTGGGCGCGGTCGATTGCGGCGCGGATCACGTGAGGCTTCTCGAAGGCGTGCGCGTAGCCCTCGCCCTGCGCCGACAGCCACGCGATGAGGTCGCCGACCGTGACAACCTCGGCGGGCGGGTCGAGCGCCTCCTCGTTCTTGCCGACGCGCTCGCGCACCCAGGCGAAATAAACCGCTTTCATCGGCGCTCAATCGCTCCCGACATGGTCGTAACTCGCCTTCATATAATCCCAGCCCGTGTAAAGCGTTAGGATCGCCGCGATCCAGAGAAGCACAATGCCGATCTGGATCGAACCGGGCAGAATCGCTTCGCCCGCCGGCCCGGCGATGAGGAAGCCGAGCGCGATCATCTGCACCGTCGTCTTCCATTTGGCGACGGCGGTGACGGGAACGGGCACGCGCAGCTCCGCCAGATACTCGCGCAGTCCCGAGACAAGGATTTCGCGGCAGAGAATGACGATCGCCGCCCAAAGCGAGGGGCCGGAAATCGTGCGGTCGGCGGTGAGAACGAACAGCGCCGCGGCGACCAGCAGTTTATCGGCGATCGGGTCGAGCATGCGCCCGAGCGAGGATTGCTGGGCCCAGACGCGCGCGAGATAGCCGTCGAGAAAATCGGTGATCGCGGCCGCCGCGTAAATCGCCAGCGCGGTCCAGCGCGCCCACGCCTCGCTCGGCCAGAAGAGAAAGGCGACGACGAGCGGAACCGCCGCCACGCGACCATAAGTCAGGAGGTTCGGCAGGTTCCAGTTGCGATTGGCGACGCGCGCGGGGGAATTAGCCATGCGCCCGCCAAAAGACATTGAAGGCCGCCCGGCGTCAATAGACCCGTCGCGGGCCTCGCGCCCGCGGCGCTCCATCCGCGAATATCTGGGGATGATCGGCGCGGCGACAACGGCGGCGGCGCGACTTGGTCTAATGTCGCGCCAAGTCCGCCTGGGGGAGCCCCGCCATGTCCAATGTGCACGTCGTCGATCACCCGCTTGTGCAGCACAAGCTGACGCTGATGCGCGACAAGACGGTCTCCACAAAGGGGTTCCGTCAGCTGCTCAACGAAATCGGCATGCTGCTCTGCTACGAAGTGACGCGCGATCTGCCGCTGGAGCTGGTCGAGGTGGAGACGCCGCTGGCCAAGACGATGAAGCCGGTGATCGCCGGCAAGAAGCTGGTCTTCGCGCCTATCTTACGCGCCGGCGTAGGGTTTCTCGACGGCATGCTCAATCTCGTGCCGAGCGCGCGCGTCGCCCATATCGGGATCTACCGCGATCCCAAGACGCTCGAGGCGGTGGAATATTACTTCAAGGCGCCCGCCGACATCGCCGATCGATTGGTCATCGTCATGGACCCGATGCTCGCCACCGCCAATTCCGCGGTGGCCGCGATCGACCGCCTGAAGAGCCGCGGCGTCAAGGACATCCGCTTCGTTTGCCTTCTGGCGGCTCCCGAAGGCATCGCGCGCCTGACCAAGGCCCATCCCGACGTGCAGGTCTGGACCGCCGCGATCGACGAAAAGCTCAACGACCACGGCTACATCGTGCCGGGCCTCGGCGACGCGGGGGATCGGATGTTCGGGACGAAGTAATGGTATGCAGACGCGCGCGGCGAGCGCGTCCGGCGCGAAGCGTCTTGTTCGGTAGGGATCGCGACGGTGGGGCCAAGCGCGATCGGCGCGCGCCAGATGCCTGTCACGGGAAATGCGAATCAGACATTGTAGGAGGCTACGATGGGGGAAATTGCGCTTGCAGCGATCGGGGTCGTCGTCGGCGGCATCATATCAATTGTGGTTACGATAGTTGTTGAGAGTATGCGTAGGCCGCAATTGCGAATTAGTATCGTCGATCCGTTTGATTTTGACCTTCTGAGGTCATTGCGACTCAATGTGAAAAACGAGGACTTGCCACGATACGCACGTTGGATGATGCGAGCGCCAGCTTCACAGTGCCACGGAAAGATAACATTCCATCACCGTGACACAGGTCATGATGTTTTTGCTCGGCAAATGCAAACTCGATGGGCGAGCCAGCCCGAACCGGCACCGCTTATAATGGTTATGCCCGACGGAAGTCAGCGTCCTATTTGGGATTTATCGCGGTTGAATTTCGGGTTAAACGCGGACATCGTGCCAGGCGAAGTTGAGGTTCTCGACGTCGCTGTTAGGTTCAAAAATGAGAATGACTGTTATGGCTGGAACAATGAAGTTTATTCGATTGCCGATAAGCACAACCAAGAGTGGAGGCTCGGTTCCGGTCAGTATTTAGTTCGCGTGACGGTGATTTCCGCTGGATTGAGATTCTCGGAGATATTCCGTCTCGTTAATGACATTCGTCAGCAGGATTTCCGCCTGGAAAAGGCCACAAAGGAAGAAAAACAAAGAGTTAATAATACGTTGTCAAATGAGAGTCGGTAGCAATTGGCGCGCATGAGCGTAGTGGTGAGAATAGAACGCGGGGAACTTATATCACGACATCGACATCAGACATCATGAAACCCGGCACCCCTCAAGCTCAGCGCCGCCGATCGCGCTCCCTCCGCGCACGCGGCTCGTCATGTTGGGCGCGTGTCCTTTCCGTTCGCCCCGCCCTGCCGCGAAGGCACAGAAAATGGCGCCCAAAGTCTTGAAAACAGGCCCTACGGACCCGAAGCGGCGCGCTTCGCTTGCGTCGATGGCGGGATCGGGTCCCGAGGCGCCGTTTCCTCCCCTCTTCCCCCTTTTGCGAGGGGTGCGGTGAGGAGCGGGGAAATCGGCCTCGCCGTCGCCGCGACGCGCGAACGACGCGGCCTGCAAGCGACGACGCCCGCCCTTCGCTACTCCGCCCGCTTCTGCGTCTCGACGCGAAAGGCGTGCGCGGGATAGACGCCGAGAACGCGCACTTCGCGCGAGAAGAAGTCCAGCTCCTCGAGGGCGCGCGCGAGCGGCCGATCGTCGGGATGGCCGTCGACGTCGGCGAGGAATTGCGTCGCGGCGAATTCGCCCTCGACCATATAGCTTTCGAGCTTGGTCATGTTGACGCCGTTGGTGGCGAAACCGCCGAGCGCCTTATAGAGCGCGGCGGGGACGTTGCGCACGCGAAAGACGAAGGTCGTCACCAGCGGCCCGTTTTGCGCCGCCGCCCAGCGCGGCGTCTTGGAGAGCACGACGAAGCGCGTGGTGTTGTGCGCCTCGTCCTCGACGTCGGCGGCGAGCGTCGTCAGCCCGTAGATTTCGCCCGCGAGCCCAGTCGCCAGCGAGGCGCGGGTCGGATCGCGCCATTCCGCCACTTCGCGCGCCGAGCCGGCGGTGTCGCCGGCCACGATCGCCTTGAGGGCGTGTTTGCGGATGATCTTGCGGCATTGACCGAGCGCGTGGACGTGGCTGTGCACGCTGCGCAGACCTTCGAGCTTGGCGCCGGGAACGCCGAGAAGCTGAAAATGAATCGGCAGGAAGGTCTCGGCGACGATGTGGAGGCCGGAAGCGGGCAGCAGGGCGTGGATGTCGGCGACGCGCCCGGCGATCGAATTCTCGATCGGGATCATGCCGAGATCGGCCTTGCCCTCCTGCAGCGCGGCGAAGGCGTCCTCGAAGGTCGCGCAAGGCAGCGGCGTGTGGTCGGGATAATTGTCGAGGCAGGCGATATGCGAATTGGCGCCCGGCTCGCCCTGGTAGGCGATCGTCTTGGCTTCGGTCATGGCTTTTCCCTCGGCGTCAGCATTTCGCGGGCGCGCCGCAAGTCTTCGGGCGTGTCGACGCCGAGCGGCGCGACGTCGACCAGCGCGATGTCGATCCGCATGCCCGCTTCCAGCGCGCGCAATTGCTCGAGCTTCTCGCGCCGCTCCAGCGGCGAAGGCGGCAATGCGACGAAGCGCGCCAGCGCCTCGCGGCGATAGGCGTAGAGGCCGATGTGATGCAGCAGCGGCCCTTCGCCCCAGGGCGCTCGGGCCCGCGTGAAATAGAGCGCGCGCAGCCGCCCGGGGGCGATTTCCGTCCCCACCGCCTTGACGACGTTGGGATCGTCGCGCTCCTCGACGCGCGTGATCTCGGTCGCCAGCGTCGCGATGTCCACGGTCGGATCGCTCAGGGGACCCACCGCGGCGCGCACCGCGCTCCTCTCGATGGTCGGCAGGTCGCCCTGCACGTTGACGACGACGTCGTAGCTAGCGCCGGGATCGAAGGCGCAGACGGCCTCGAAAATCCGGTCGGAGCCTGAAGCGTGGTCGGGCCGCGTCAGCACGGCGCGTCCGCCGATCGCCTCGATCGCCGCGACAATGCTGGGATGGTCGGCCGCGACCAGAACCGGTCCGACGTCGGCTTCGAGGGCGCGCCGCCAGACATGCGCGATCATCGGCTCGCCGTGGATGTCGGCGAGCGGCTTGCCGGGCAGGCGCGTCGAAGTCATGCGCGCGGGGATCAGGACGATGGGGTTGGACATGGACGGGCTCGGCTCGCGCCGGCTAAAAAAGGCTGCGGCGCGGCGCTTATACGTGTTGCCAAGTCCGACGCAAAGCGGCTAATCAAGATTTCCGGCGGGGCCTCAAGCGCCCCGCCGATCGACGTTCAGACTGGGGCTGATGCGCGGATGGAAACGACGAACGCCAACAAGATCGCTCTCGCCGTCCTCGGCACTTTGCTGGGAACGATGGCGCTCGGAATCTTTTCCAACGCGGTTTTCGCGCCCAACCCGCTGCCGAAGCCCGGCTACGCGCTGCCCGGCATCGCCGAAACCGCCGCCGCGCCCGCCGCCGCCGCGGCCGAGGAACCGCTTTCCATCCTGCTCGCCAAGGCGGATCCCGCCAAGGGACAGGCTGACACGAAACCCTGCCAGGCCTGCCATTCCTTCGACAAAGGCGGCGCGGCCAAGGTGGGCCCGCCGCTTTACGGCGTCGTCGGCCGCCCGGTCGCCTCGATCGCGGGCTTCGCCTATTCCGACGGCATGAAGGCCGTGGGCGCGGAATGGACCTATGAGAAGCTCAACAAATTGATCACCAAGCCGTCCGCCTTCGTCGCGGGGACGAAAATGAGCTTCCCCGGCGAGTCGGACGCCCATAAGCGCGCGGATATTCTCGCCTATCTCCAGACCCTGTCGGAGAGCCCGG
This sequence comes from uncultured Alphaproteobacteria bacterium, assembly GCA_963842835.1. GTDB lineage: Bacteria > Pseudomonadota > Alphaproteobacteria > Rhizobiales > Beijerinckiaceae > Roseiarcus. Next base: position 35,932 of record CAWJIB010000012.1, read on the forward strand.
TCCCCTTCCCGAAGTAGGGCGAACGGACCATCTTGGCGCCGGCGGCGTAACCGCGATCAGGGGATTTCGAACACGGCCAGCCGTTCGGCGATGCCGCGCAGCTTCTGCTCGTTCGGCAGCGGCGTGATCCCGCTGCTCTCGAGCAACCGCGCTGATTTGTCATGGCCGAGCACCTGGCCGGTCGCGAAGATCGAAGTCGAGGTGGCCAGGCCCTGCACGCGCGCCGCGATATTGACGGTTTGGCCGAAATAATCCTGCCGCTCGTTCAGCATCACCGCAAGACACGGGCCCTCGTGTATGCCGATCTTCAGGACGAGATCGCCGGCGAGGCCGTGCATCGCTTCGCGCATGCGCAAGGCCGCGGCGACGGCGCGGTCGGGCGTTGCGAACGTCGCCATGACGGCGTCGCCGATGGTCTTCACCACCGCGCCGCCCTCGCCGGCGACGATCTCTTGCAGCGCGCGAAAATGCGCATTCACGAGATCATAGGCGGCGAGATCGCCGACGCGGTCATAGAGCTCCGTGGAGCCTTTCAGATCGGTGAAGAGGAACGTCAGGCTGGTGATCTTCAGCCGCTGATCGACGTCGATCGTATCGGTGCGATAGAGATCGCGGAAGGTCTGGTTGGTGAGAAGCCGTTTGGCCGTGAGGAACGGGCGGCGCTTTCGCAATAGGGCGTGAAGCTGCTCGCCGCCGACCCAGACGCTGGGCAGCGTGCGTGCGTCCGAGCGGTTCTCGAACAGGATGCGCAGCGGGCCCGGCCGCATCGTCGCCATGTCGGCCGGCGCGTGCTGCCTGTTGAGCAAGACGGTGAGCGTCTGGCGCTCGCGCGTCGGGTCGCCCTTGACGTCGATGAATTGCGCGGTGTGGGTGACGGGGTCCATCACGATAAGAAACGCCGCCGGCGCCTGCAGCGAGACGCTGGCCTTTTCGCCGGGCGGCAATTCGAGCGAGTTGAGCGTGATCTCCTGGAAGCTGCGCTCGAGCGTTTCGTCATCGGGCAGATCGACGCCTGAGCCCCAGAAGATCTGGCGATAGTAATCCAGCGCCGGCAGACTGTGCGGGTCATGCGCGGCGATGCGGCGCACGTTGGGGCTCACCGTGAAGGTCACTTCGACCATTTCGTCGAGCGTCGGCTCGTAGCCCATGGCGCACAGCGAGCAGGAATAGGTCGCGCGATCGACGGTCTTCAGCGTGGCGCCGCTTTCGAGCACGCCGCCGCAGCCGGGGCAGAGCACGTTCCAGGCCTGATCGAAAAGCCCGAGCTGCGTGGCGTGGAGGAAGGCGGCGACCGCCTCTTCCTCGTCGAGGCCGCGCTTGGCCGCGAAATCCAGCGCGTTGACGCGGCAGAGATCGCGCTCGCTCCCCTCCCGCACCAGAACCTCGATGGCGCTCGCCGAAGCCGGCGCGGCCGATCGTCTGAGGATCCCGAACAGGGCTTCGGTTTCGCTGGGCGATCGCATCGGGCGCCTCCGACAAGCCGTCGTGCCGCAGCGACATGTTAGTGCAAGTCCCTCCGTCTGGCAAAGAACCGGCGCCAACGCGAGCCTTGCGCCCCGTTCGTCGGCCGGCGACCGCCGCCCGGGCGGCGCGCCGTCAGCCGGCAATTCCTGCCGGGCGTCCGCCAATCGTCCTTGCGCGAGTGGCCGATTGCGGGTCAAATCCGGCGACTGACGGAGCCTTTAGGAGGAGCCTTTGGATCTCGGCGTCACCGATAAAGTTCGCCCGCTCATCGCGGCCGTGCGCGCTCTGCGCCTCGCCGACGGCCCCGACGCGGCGCATCGGCGCGTCATCGCCAAAGCGGAGCCGAAGCGCTACGCCAACGCGGGCGAGACGCGATGAGCGGGCCGGGATTTCCCGAGGACACGAGCGCGCTCGACGCCTGGGCGAGCGCGCGCGTGAAGGGCTACGCCGGGCCGAGCGTGGCGAGGAAATTTCCCACGGGACAGTCGAACCCGACCTATCTCATCACGAGTCCGAGCGGGCGCTATGTTCTGCGTCGCAAGCCGCTCGGCAAGCTGCTGAAATCGGCGCATATGGTCGAACGCGAATTTCGCGTGCTCGTCGCGCTGGAAGCCTCCGGCTTTCCCGCGCCGCGTCCGCTCGCGCTCTGCGAGGACGAAGGCGTCGTCGGGTCGGTGTTCTATCTGATGAGCCATGTCGACGGGCGCATCTTCTGGGACCCCGCGATGCCGGGATCGACGCGCGAGGAGCGCGCCGCCGTCTACGACGCGATGAACGAAGCGCTGGCGAAGCTGCACGCGATCGACGTCGCCGCGGCGGGCCTTTCCGACTTCGGCAAGCCCGGCAATTACTTCGCGCGGCAGCTGCAGCGTTGGAGCGAGCAATATCGCGCCAGCGAAACCGCCGAGATCGCCGACATGAACCGGCTGATCGAATGGCTCGGCCCGCATACGCCGGCCGACGACGGCCGCGTCGCGCTCGTCCACGGCGACTGGCGCATCGACAACATGATCTTCGCTCCCGAGGCGCCGCGCCTCCTCGCCGTGCTCGACTGGGAATTGTCGACGCTCGGCCATCCCTTCGCCGACCTCGCGTATCAATGCATGCAATGGCGCCTGCCCAACGCCGGCGAATTTCGCGGCCTCGCCGGCGTCGATCGCGCCGCGCTCGGGATTCCCGACGAAGCGGCCTATGTCGCCGCCTACTGCCGGCGCGCGGGGATTTCCAAGATCCCGGACTGGACGTTCCTCATCGCCTTCAGCTTTTTTCGCGTCGCCGCGATCGTGCAGGGCGTCTACAAGCGCGCGCTCGACGGCAACGCCTCGAACCCCGAACGCGCGCGCAAGATGGGCGCCGCCGTGCCGCTGATGGCGCGGCTGGCGATTGAGGAGGTCGAGCGCGCGGGTTAGGGCGACTTCCGAAGGATCGGAGGGTCATGGCGGGGCGCCGCCGAACGAAGGCTTCGCTCGCCTCGGCAAGCGACCCCTGGCGTATCGATGCGCGGGATTGATTCGTCGCCATGGCTCGGCTCTAGCGCGCCGGCAATTCCGCCGAGCGGTCTCTCGCAGCCCTGTATCCTCATCGCCATGCGCCATCGCGCGCTCCGCCCGGCGGGGCGCACGGTCTACGAGATCGTCCGCGCGCGGGCGGCGCGGTCGGGGCCGGGGGAATTGACGGCTGTCGGTCAGGTCTGCTCTTTGGCGCCTCGCACTCTTGGGGGCTGGCGACAGCCCCGTGGAGACGAAGCGATGCGTATTGTCGCCGTAACCGGCTTCGAACTCGCCCGCGCAACCCTTCTTCCGACTGCCGCTCGGGTCAACCCTGCTGTGGAGTAGCGTAACATGTCCGATCAACCCGCAGCCGTCTCGAAGGCCATCACGATCGTCGTGCCCGTCTTCAACGAAGAGGCTCACGTCCCTCTCTTGGCGGAGCGCCTGACGCAGCGGCTGGAAGGGCTGAACGAGACCTGGTCGGCGCTCTTCGTCGACGATGGCTCGCGGGACGGAACGCTGGCGCGGCTGCGCGAGCTCGCGGCCGCCGACCGACGCTTCAGCGCCCTCGCGCTCAGTCGCAATTTTGGCAAGGAGGCCGCTCTCGCTGCTGGCCTCAGGCACGCTTCGGGAGACGCCGTCGTCATCATGGACGCCGACCTCCAGCATCCGCCGGAACTCATCCTCCGTTTCGTGGACGCCTGGCGAGCGGGAAGCAAGGTCGTCTTTGGCCTGCGGCAGGACCGCGTCGGGGAAAGCGCCGCGCGAACCGGTCTGTCGCGGCTATTCTATCAATTGTTTCGTCTCGTTTCCGAGACCTCCATCCCGGAGGGCGCGACCGACTTCGTCCTCCTCGACCGCGTGGCGGTCGACGCCTTGAACTCCCTCGGCGAACGCTGCCGATTCAGCAAGGGTCTTTACGCCTGGATCGGGTTTCCCAGCGTTTGCGTCCCGTTCTCGGTAGGCGAGCGCAGCGAGGGCGGCTCGCGCTGGAGTTTCGTCCGGCTCGCGCGGTACGCGGCGGACGGCCTCGTGTCTTTCTCGTCCCTGCCGCTGAAAATATGGTCCTATCTCGGGATCGTCGTCTCGGCCGGCGCGATCGCTTACGCCCTCTATTTCGCCATCCAGACCCTGGTCTTCGGGGTCGACGTGCCCGGCTTTCCCTCGCTGATCGTCTCGATCACGTTCTTCGCCGGCGTCCAGCTCATCTCGCTCGGCGTTCTCGGGGAATATCTGTCGAGGGTCTTCGATGAGGTCAAGGCGCGCCCGCTGTTCGTCGTGGCCGAGAGGATCGGCCAGCCGGACGTCCGCCCGAACGCGGTCGACAAGCGCGAGAACTGAAGAATTCCAAAGCTGTCTCGATCGAAAAGCTCGTTCGCCCTCTGCGCCGACATCGCCCGCGACGCTCGGGCGCGCCTCGGGCCGCCGCGAGAAGCCGAGGAAAGCCATATTCTTATTAAAATATTTTTAGTAAGAACGCCGCTCCCCGCGAGATGATTCGCATCGAGCGCTCGAGGGATCAAACGGGCCCGCTTGCCGCTTGCTCCGCGCGATAATCGCCTCGGAGGAAGGCTTGGCGCGCGGCGGTCGACGCGTAGCGATCGCGACTGCGAGGGTGCGCGCCTCGGTGGTTTGGCGCATATCGGAAGAAAAGTCTGAGTGGATGGCGAGTGTCTCGCGTACGAGCGTGGAAGCCCGGAAAGGGTGGAATGTCCCAGCGTCCCTTATGGCGAACGAGCCGGGCCTGCCGCTGATCCTGGCGTTTCTCGCGGCCTTCGTGACGATCTGGACATTGTATTTCACGATTGCCGACGCGCCGGCGGCGATCCACCACGACGCGGCGGAAGCCTATGTCTGGGGACGCGAGTTCCAGCTCGGGTACCCCAAACACCCGCCGTTCTGGGCATGGATCTGCGGCCTATGGTTTTTGATCTTCCCCCGCGCAGGATGGGCCTTCGCCATCCTGACCAGTTTGAACGCGGGCATTGGCCTGTGGGGCGCCTGGATGCTGATCGGGAACTTCGCCGAAGGCGAAAAGCGACTGACGGCGACCGTCCTGCTGCTCCTCACGCCATTCTACACATTTCTATCGTATAAATATAACGCGAATTCGATATTCTTATCGATTTGGCCCTGGACGTTGCACTTCTTCATGCGGGCGATCGAAAGCCGCCGGCTTGTCGACTCCCTGCTCTTCGGCGTCTTGATGAGTGTCGCCCTCTTGTCGAAATATTACGCCGTGATCCTGGGCGGCGCGTGTCTTCTCGCAGCGGTCCAACATCCCTCTCGTTCCCGGTATTTCGCTTCCGCGTCGCCTTACGTTTCGGTGGTCGTCGCCGTCGCGATTTGCGGTCCTCACCTCTGGTGGCTCTTGACGAGCGGAGCGCCGCCGATGCGCTACTTCGCCGGCGAGGCCGGACGAGGGTCCGGGTCGACTACATTTTACGTAGCGACGGCGTTTTTCGGCGCCGTGGCGCAGAACGGCGTGGTCCTTTTCGTCGCGGCGTTCGTCAGCCGGACTTCGCCGCGGGAATGGATCGCTTCCTTCAGTCTGAAGTGGGGAGACCCGAAGTTTCGCGTGCTGACGACCCTCGCGCTCGCCCCCCTGATCCTCACGATCTTGGCGGCGCTTGCGGTGGGCATGAAAATCTCGACGAACATGATGATCAGCGTGTTCAGCCTGGTTCCGTTGCTCGCGATCGAAATCGCCGGACCGGGTCGCGTCGATCGCCTCCGCCGCACCGGCTCGCAACTCGCCGCGGCTCTCACGCTCGGCGCGCTCGCGCTTTCGCCGGCGGTCGCGTTGGGCAAAGCCTGGCTCGGGACCGACAGCGTCGAAACCGAGCCGCGCAAGGAGTTGGCAATCGAGGCGACGCGGCTTTGGCGCGACAAGACGTCGCTGCCGCTTTCCTATGTCGCCGGGAGCTTCAATTATTACACTGCGGTGGTGTTCTACAGCCCCGACGCGCCGCATGGATTCGATCGCTTCGACTTCCTTCGCAGCCCCTGGGTCACGCCGGAGGCCCTCGTCGCGCATGGTCTGCTCGCGGTTTGCGAGACCACCGACGCCGAGTGCCTGCTTCTGAGCGCCAAATTCGCCACGCCGCAATCGACGCGGACAGAAATCTCGCTGGCTCACGATTTCCTCGGTCACAAGGGCGAGCCTGTCGGCTTCGTCGTCACGATCATTCCGCCGCGCGGCTGAATCGCGGCCCCGCGCTCGGCGCCCGCGGGCGCCCCTTCAAGCCGTCCAAGCCGGCTCGGGCTTCGCCTCGACCGCTTCGCGCGCCCGGCTCGCCTCGATCGCGGCGAGCGCCGCGCGCAAGACCTCCGTCACGCCGCGTTGCGCGACGGCGGAGAGTTCCAGCGGGGGGGCGCGTTTGGCGCCGGCCGCGAGCGGCGGGCCATAAGTGCGCATCGCGCGCTTCAGGCGCTCCTTCTGCTTCTTGAGGGTTTCCTCGTCGACCGCGTCGACCTTGGAGAGCGCGACGATCTCGGGCTTCTCCGCCACGCCGCCGCCGTAAGCGGCGAGTTCGCCGCGGATCGTGCGATAGGCGGCGCCGGCGTGTTCGCCGGTGGCGTCGACGAGATGCACCAGCGCGCCGCAGCGCTCGACATGGCCGAGAAAGCGGTCGCCGAGGCCCAGGCCCTCGTGCGCGCCCTCGATCAGGCCGGGAATGTCGGCGAGCACGAAGTCGCGGTCGTCGACGCGCACGACGCCGAGGCCGGGATGCAGCGTCGTGAAGGGATAGTCGGCGATCTTGGGCCGCGCGGCGGAGACCGCGGCGAGGAAGGTCGACTTGCCGGCGTTGGGCAGGCCGACGAGGCCGGCGTCAGCGATCAGCTTCAGGCGCAGATAGAGCGTGCGCTCGATCCCCGGCTGGCCGGGATTGGCGCGGCGCGGCGCGCGATTGGTCGAGGTGGTGAAATGCGCGTTGCCGAAGCCGCCGTTGCCGCCCTTGGCGAGGACGACGCGCTCGCCGGGCCTCTTGAGATCGGCGAGCAGCGTCTCGCCGTCCTCGTCGAAGACTTGGGTTCCCTCGGGCACCTTCAAGACGACGTCGGCGCCGCGCCCCCCCGCGCGGTTCTTGCCCATGCCGTGCATGCCGGTCTTGGCCTTGAAATGCTGTTGATAGCGAAAGTCGATCAGCGTGTTCAGGCCGCTGGCGCATTCGACGACGACGTCGCCGCCGCGTCCGCCGTCGCCGCCGTCGGGCCCGCCGAATTCGATGAATTTCTCGCGGCGGAACGAAACGCAGCCGGCGCCGCCGTCGCCCGAGCGGACGAAGACCCGCGCTTGATCAAGGAACTTCATGGGCGCCTTCCTGGTTGACCGCCGCGGCCTGCTGGGTCAGCGCCGCGCGCCGCGCGGCCCAGACTTCGCGGGTCAGGCCGAAGCGATCGCATGGGACCATGCCGCCGCGCGCCGGCGCGCCCTGAAGGCCCGTGCCGGAGAACTGAAGTCCCGCCTTCTCGATCACGCGGCGTGAAGCCGTGTTCTCGACGCGCGCGCTGGCGACGATCTCGATCGCGTTGGTCAAGACGAAGCCGGCCTCGACCATCGCCTCGACCGCTTCGCTCGCCAGACCCTTGCCCCAGAATTCCGGCGCGAGCGCGTAGCCGAGCGTCAGGCGGTCCTGGCCTCTCGCCTCGAGGGTGACGGCGCCGATCGCCTCGCGCTTGTCGCGGATCGGGGTCATGACGAGCGTCAGATCGCGGCCCGAGGCGTTGGCTTCGCGCGCGGCGAAGATGAACCGTTCGGCCGTGCCCGGCGGATAGGGATGGGGAATGCGGGCGGTGAACTCGGCGACTTCTCGGCGGCTGCAATAACGATGGATCGCCGGCGCGTCGGCGGCGCGCGGCCAGCGCAGCCACAGCCTCGCCGTCTCCAGGCGAAAGACATCGTCTCGGGCAAGATCGGGAAACATTTCCACTCCGGACCAGCGAGGGGCTCGGCGATGCGGCCCCAAAACGACGAAGGAGATGCAGCGCCCCGCATCCCCTTCATAAGCGCTTCGGCTTACCGGACTTTTGGGAAGGGCTTTCGCCTTCCCGTTCTCGGGGGATGCTCGAGATCGTCCGCGGGGGCTGTCGCCGCGGCGGGGATCTCGTCACATCCCCGCCGTTCATTCGGCCGCGTTTTGCGCGACTACTGCTACGTATTGGCGACCGTTGGCTTTACATTCGAACGCCACGGCGCCGGCGGCGGTGGCGAACAGCGTATGATCGGTTCCCATGCCGACATTGCGGCCGGGATGGAATTTCGTGCCGCGCTGGCGCACGATGATCATGCCGCTGACGACCTGTTCGCCGCCGAATTTCTTGACGCCGAGACGGCGCCCGTCCGAATCGCGGCCGTTGCGCGACGAACCGCCTGCCTTCTTATGAGCCATGTCACCCGCTCCAAATCCAATGCGGCGCGCTAAAAAGGCGCTGATTTCCCGCGTATATAATTCATATTTCCGACCGTGGAAACCCTCGGCCCGCGCGTTCGGTCCCGGCCGTCTATTCCGCCGGCGCCGCCTTGGCGCCGCTGGCCAAGATCTGCGTGATCCTGACGATCGTCAGATCCTGCTTGTGGCCGTGTTTGCGACGCGAATTCTTGCGGCGGCGCTTCTTGAACGCGATGACCTTGGGGCCGCGCGTCTGCTCGACGATTTCGCCGAGGACGCGGGCGCCGACGACATGCGGCGCGCCGATCTGGTTCGTCTCGCCGTCGAACAGCGCGAGAACTTCTTCGAAGGTCACTTGCGCGCCGGCTTCGCCGTCCAGCGCCATGACCGTGATCTCGTTTTCGGCGGCGACCTTGTATTGCTTGCCGCCGGTTTTGATGACTGCGAACATCGTTTTCTCCGTGTTCAATCTGGCTCTGCGCGGGAGCCCGCGCGGCCAGCTTCTTTGCAGTGGGAACCTGCTGGTTTTCGCCCCGCCTCGCCGCGGGACGCGGAAAAGCAAAAACGCGGCTGGAAGCCGCGCGTGAGCGGCGTCTCCTATAGAGGGCGCGACGCGCGAAGTCAAATAAAACGCCGCGCGTTTGCGCGCCTTGCCCGGCCAGAGCCTTGCGCAGCGACGGCCGGCCGTCTATCGCCAGGGATCGCCGTAGACGACGACGGGCAAGGGGCCGCGCCGCGCCCCCAGCGCGTGGCTGCCGATCTCGATGATCCTCGGCCCCGCGGATTCCGCCGCGACGCGGCCAAATCCGGGGATCGTCGGCGGACAGAGGGTCGCGGCTTGCGGGGCCTCTTCCTCTTGCACGGCGGGCGTTTCGCCTTCCGTTGGGCCGGCGGCGCCAAAGAAATCGAGCTGGCCTCGACGATCGCGCCCGGCGCGGCGCCTGGCGCCCTCGATCGCGCGGCGGTCGTCGCCGCGCCAAACCGAAACGGTCGAGTGTGAGGAAACAGGCGGATGCAACCCCGCCGCGGCGCCGGTCGAGCCGAAGACCGCCGAGCCGGCGGCCAGGATCAAACCCGCGGCGACCCAGTTCGCGCATGACGCTTTCATAGTCGCTTCCTTTTTGAGGCCGGCCTCCTCGCCACAAACTTTAAGACTCTTTTGGTCAGCGCAAAAGAGCGCGCTGCCCAGCCCGCCTCCTTGCGCGCCCTCAAGCGCCGCCCTCGTTCTGCCGGCGGAAACGAAACGTGCTGAACTGGAAGCACTGTTTCGCGCCGCGAGGCGTCACGTGCTCGTGGGGGCGCGCGTCGACGAGAACAAAATCGGGCCCGAGCAGCGCGCCGAGACCCCGAGCGTCCCACCGAGCGACGGGCAGGCCGCTGCACATCTGCGGGCCGTCGAGCGCGAACGTCCCGATAATGGCGTATCCGCCGCGGCGCAGGGCGCGTCGCAGGCGGTCGAGATAGGCGGCCTGGTCTGCGGCGCCGGTGAGGAAATGAAACGCCGCCCGGTCGTGCCAGACGTCGTAGGTCCGCGACGGCTCCCATGTCGTGACGTCGGCGGCGATCCATTGCACCCGATCCGCCTTGTCGGCGACGCGCGCCTTGGCCGCCGCGAGCGCCGCTTGCGACAGGTCGAGGACCGTAATGTCTTCATAGCCCTGCGAAACGAGGCTGTCGACGAGGCGCGAAGCGCCGCCTCCGACGTCGATGACGGCGGTGCGGCTCGTCGCCCCGATCAGCGCCAACAGCTCCAGGGTCGGGGCCGGCGTCTCCTGAAACCAGCTCACCTCCGTCTCGCCCTTGTTCTTGTATACATTTTCCCAGTGATCTTGGCGTTCCGAAGCGCTCATGAGCCGATTCCTCCCGTTCAGAGCCAAATCCGACAAGCCGCGGCCGCGGCGTTTCGTCGAGCGCGGACACGCGCGCCTCGCGCGGCGTCCAGCGACGGCGGCCTCTGTCCCTTGGCGCCGCCGGAATTGGACAATATGCTTCTGGCGTCTCGACGCCAGGGCCGTCGTCGCCGGCCCTCCGGCCGGCGAGACGCGGGGGTGTTCATGGCTAGCTTGAAACGGCGTGTCCCGAAGGCGGCGGATGTCGCCGCCGATGTCGCGGCGGCGCCGTCGTCGTGAGCGCCGACGCCAAAGTTTCGCGCCTGGCCGAAGTCGGAAACCCGCCAGGGTCGGCGAGCGAGATCTTCCTCGCTTTCCTCAAGCTCGGCCTCACGTCCTTTGGCGGGCCGATCGCCCACCTCGGCTATTTCCGCGCGGAATTCGTCGAGCGCCGGCGCTGGCTGAGCGAGCGCGCCTATGTCGATCTCGTCGCGCTTTCGCAATTTCTTCCCGGTCCGGCGTCGAGCCAGACCGGCTTTGCGATCGGGCTGATGCGCGGCGGCCGCCTCGGCGGTCTCGCCGCCTGGGCGGGCTTCACGCTGCCGTCCGCCCTTCTCATGCTGCTGTTCGCCTATGGCGCGGGAAGTCTCGCCGACTCGTCCTGGGGCGTCGGATTGCTGCACGGGCTCAAGCTCGTCGCGGTCGCGATCGTCGCGCAGGCCGTCTTGGGCATGGCGCGCTCTCTTTGTCCGGACCGGCCGCGCGCCTCGATCGCGACGGCCGCCCTCGTCCTGCTGCTCTTCGTCCCCGGCTCGCTCGCCCAGCTCGGCGCGATCGCGCTCGGCGGCGCGGCGGGGCTGGCGCTCTGTCGCGACGGCGGCGCGACGGTCCCCGACAGCTTCTCCATGCCGGTGTCCCGACGCTTAGGGATCGCCTGCCTCGCGGCGTTCTTCGCGCTGCTGGCTCTTTCCTTCGTCCCGGTCCAGGGCGGCACGCTCGCGCTGTTCGCCGCCTTCTATCGCTCGGGCGCCCTGGTGTTCGGCGGCGGCCACGTCGTGCTGCCGCTGTTGCGCGACGCTGTCGTGACGCCGGGGTGGGTTTCCGACAACGCCTTCCTGGCGGGCTATGGCGCCGCCCAGGCTGTTCCCGGACCATTGTTCACCTTCGCCGCGTATCTCGGCGCGGTCGCGGGCGCGCCGCCGGCCGGCGTCGCCGGCGCGCTCGTCGCGCTCGTCGCGATCTTCCTGCCGGGCATGCTGGCCTTGGTGGGCGCGTTGCCGTTCTGGCATGAGTTGCGCGCGCTAGCCCCGGCGCAAGCGGCGATGCGCGGCGTCAACGCGGCCGTCGTCGGGCTGCTGGGCGCCGCCCTTTACAATCCGGTATGGACGAGCGCGGTGCGGGAGCCCCCGGATTTGGCGATCGCCGCGACCGGGTTCGTCCTGCTCGTCGTCTGGCGCGCGCCGCCCCTCGTCGTCGCGCTCATGTCCGCCGTCGCAGGGATCGCCCTGGCCGTGGGGCGCTGAGCGGAGCGCGAGGTCAGCCCGCGCTCTTGAGTTCCTTGAGCTTGCCGAACACCGAATCGACGTCGATCTTCTCTTCGCTGGCCTTCGGCTTGGCCGAGGGAGCGCCGAAAACCTCGGCCTGAGTGACCGGCGACGGCTTGGCCGTCGTCACCTCGGCCGAAAGCAGGGTTTGGCTGCGGTCTTCCTCGACCTTCGGCCGGTCCTTGGCGGCGCGATTGACTTCGAAGTCGAGGTCGATCTGCGAGCACAGGCCAAGGGTCACCGGGTCCATCGGCTGGAGGTTGGGGGAATTCCAATGGCTGCGCTCGCGAATCGATTCGAGCGTGTGCTTGGTCGTGCCGACCAGGCGCATGATCTGCGCGTCCTTCAATTCCGCGTGATTGCGCAGCAGCCAGAGAATGGCGTTCGGCCGATCCTGCCGGCGCGACAGCGGGGTGTAGCGCGCTCCGCGCGGCTTCTTGAATTCCGGCACGCGCACTTTGGCGGTCGCGAGCTGCAGGCGGCGCGACGAATCCTTCTCGGCGGCGGCGATTTCCTCGCGGGTCAATTGTCCCGTGGAGATCGGATCGTAGCCCTTGATGCCGGTGGCGACCTCGCCGTCGGCGATGCCTTTGACCTCGAGGGGATGCAATTTGCAGAATTCGGCGATTTGGTCGAACGTCAGCGACGTGTTTTCAACCAGCCAGACGGCGGTGGCCTTGGGCATCAGCGGCGCTTCGGTCATGATAGGCGAACTCCTTGGATTTGTGCGGCGCGCGCCGCCGCCCTCTGTGAGGGGCGAGGCGTAGCCTCAAATCTTTCAATCTCGAGGGAATTATCTCTTTATAGGCGCCGCCGCGCCAGAATGCAATGAGCGCCGGGCCATCCTCGCCCGTGGGCGAAGAACGCGCGGGCGTTCGCGGAACCCCGCCTTCACGCCTTGCGGTTCAAGGATCGCTCGGCCTTCGGGTCGAGCGGCCAGCGCGGGCGGGCGGGCGTCGCCATATCGTCGACGAGGCCGCGCCGAAGGCGCTCAATTCCCGCCCAGGCGATCATCGCGCCGTTGTCGGTGCAGAGGTTTTGCGGCGGCGCCACGAGGGGCAGGCCGGCCTGGGCGCAAAATCGCGCCATCGCCTCGCGGATCGCGCCGTTGGCGGCGACGCCGCCGGCGACGACGACGCCCTGCGCGTCGCCGACGCGCTGACGAAACAGCCTGAGACCGACGCGCATGCGATCCTCGATCATGTCGACGACCGCGGCCTGGAACGAAGCGCAGAGATCGGCGACGTCGCGCGGGCGAAGCGGCGCGATCGATTGGGCCGCCAGCCGCGTCGCGGTCTTCAGTCCCGACAGGGAGAAATCGGCGGTGGGCCGTCCGAGCAGCGGGCGCGGCAAGGCGAATCGCGCGGGATCGCCGTCCCTGGCGGCTGCTTCGACCGCCGGCCCGCCGGGATAGGGCAGGCCGAGCATCTTGGCGGTCTTGTCGAACGCCTCGCCGATGGCGTCGTCCATCGTCGCGCCCAGACGGTCGTAGTCGCCCACGCCCTTGACCGCGAGGATCTGGGTGTGCCCGCCCGAGGCGAGCAGCAGCAGATAGGGAAACGCCAGACGGCCGGAGATCCGCGCGACGAGGGCGTGCGCCTCGAGATGATTGATTGCGAGGAAAGGCTTGCCGGCCGCCAAGGCGATCCCCTTGCCCGTCATCAGGCCGACGAGCACGCCGCCAATCAGGCCCGGCCCCGCCGCGGCGGCGACGCCGTCGAGGTCGCGCGGGCGGACCTCGGCGCGGCGCAGCGCTCGCACGACGAGGCCGTCGATGATTTCGACATGCGCGCGGGCGGCGATCTCCGGCACGACGCCGCCATAGGCCGAATGGGCGGCGATCTGGCTCATCACTTCGTCGGCGAGGATTTCGCCTGCGCCGTCGGGCCGCAGGCGCACCACCGCCGCCGCCGTCTCGTCGCAGGTGGTCTCGATTCCCAGTACGCGCATCTTCGGTTCAAGTTCCGCAAGCTCGCCGCGCCAAGGCGTCGCGCGGCCGGGGCCGTCTCTATACGCTTGGCGCGCGACTGCCCAGGGCATAATGAAAGGAGGGCGGCCCGAGGCGGCCGCCCGCGCGAGGAGCGTCGCGACGACGATGGCGAGGCCTTGAAGACAAAAATCGCTCTCATGCGAGCGCGCGACGACGCGGCGCGCAGCGCGGCGCTGCTGCTGGCGCGCGGCTTCGCCGTGGCGCGCGCGCCGGCGACGGAAATCCGCGCGACCGGCGCCTCGCCGCCGCCGGGCCGGTTCGATGCGGTCGCAGCGACCAGCGCCAAGGCGATCGCGCTCCTCGTTCCGGCGGCGCGCGCGGCGATCGCAGGCCCGCCGCTCTTTGTCGTGGGCGAACAGACCGCGCAAGCGGCGGCGCAAGCCGGGATTGCGGTCGCGTGCGAGGCCGCGCCGGACGTCGCCGCGCTCATCGCGGCGCTGCGCCGGCGCCTTGCGCCCCGTTCGCGCGTGCTGTACCTCGCCGGCCGCGAACGCAAGAGCGCGCTGGAAGCCGCCCTGAGCGAAGCCGGCCATCTCACGACGCCGGTGGAAGTCTATGCCGCCGAGGCGCGCGCCGCCTGGGACGAAGACGAGGCGCGCGCGGTGGCGGGATGCGGGGCGGCCTTGCACTATTCGCGCCGCTCCGCCGCGCTGGCGGCGGCGCTGGCCGAGCGGGCGGGCCTCGCCGAGCATTTTCGCGCGCTTCTTCATGTCTGCCTCTCCCCGGACGCCGGCGAACCGCTGCGCGCCATGGGCGCGCCGCGCCTCGCTTGGGCCTCGGAGCCGAGGGAAGAGCGGCTCATCGACGCCCTCGAACGCGCGCTGACGTGATCGAATCGGCGGCGCGGCGCCCCGCGACGACGCGCGGGTTTTCATCCCCCCGCGCCTCGCCTATAGAAAACTGCGAAGCGAGAGCAAGAGCCCATGGCCGACGACGCGAGCCGAAAATCCGAACCCGAAATCGCCGAGCCCGCGGCCGGCGCCGCTCCGCCGAGCCGCGAGCCGCGCCATGATCCCGGCGTGATCGAGGGCGAAGCGAGCGAAATTCACCAAGCCGCGCCCGAGCCGGCGGCCGCCGAACCGGCGAGCGAGGAACGGGCGGCCGAACCGGCCGCGGATGCGACCGCGCCGGAAATGCGGCCGAGGACGCGCTCGTCCTTCTTCCCCTTCGTTGCGGGCGGGCTCGGCGCTCTCTTCGGCGCGGCGCTCGCGCTTGGCGCGGCCTGGCTCGTCGATCCGCGCGCCGCCGCGCTCAGCGCGGCGACCTCGCATCTGGCCGCGCTGGAACGCGGCGCCGAAGGCCAATCCGAGGCCAACGCCAATTTCGACAGGCGCCTCGTTGCGCTCGAGGCGAGCGAGCCCGGCGCCGCGAAGGC
This sequence comes from uncultured Alphaproteobacteria bacterium, assembly GCA_963842835.1. Classification (GTDB taxonomy): domain Bacteria; phylum Pseudomonadota; class Alphaproteobacteria; order Rhizobiales; family Beijerinckiaceae; genus Roseiarcus. The sequence continues at coordinate 51,017 of CAWJIB010000012.1, forward strand.
TGCGGCTCTCGAGGCGCTCGGCCGCCGCGTGGCCGCGCTCGAAGGCGCAGCGGGCCAAGGCGAAGCGGCGCAAGCGGCGTTGGAGGAAGCCCGCGCAGCGCGGGCTGACGCCGCTAAGGCGCTCGCGCTCGCGGCCGGAACGGGACAAGCGGCGGCGGCGCCGATCCAGGGCGGCGCGCCCGCCCCATTCGACGCCAGCGCGCTGGAGGCGCGGATCGGCAAATTGGAGGGCGAACTGGCGGGGCTGAAGTCCCGCGAGACCGATCTCGGCCAGTTCGACGACCGCCTCGCCAAGATCGAAAGCGCGCTCGCCGCGCCCAAGAGCGGGGCGCGCGTCGCTGCGGCGGAGGTCGCGCTCAATCGCGACGGGGCGGCCGAGGCGATCCTCGCCATTGCGTTGAACGAACGTCTGAACGCGGGTGCGCCGTTCGCGCCGGAATTGACGGCGCTGGCGCGCCTGGGGGCCGACGACGGCAAATTGTCCGCGCTGAAGCCTTTCGCCGACGCGGGCGCGCCGACCCTCGCCGCGCTCGGCGCCGCCTTCGCCAAGATCGCTCCCGACGTCATCGCGGCGGCGACGCCGCCGAGCGGCGGCGGCGTGATGGACCGGCTGCTCGATCACATGCGCAAGCTGGTGCGCGTGCGCAAGGTCGGCGAAGCCGCCGGCGACGACGCCGAGGCGCTCGCGCCGCGGATTTCGGCGGCGCTCGCGCGCGGCGATCTTTCCGCCGCGCTCGAGGCCTATGATCGCCTGCCGGACGCGGCGCGTCAGGCGAGCCGGGACTGGGCCAAAGCGGCCGAAGCCCGCCAGGCGGCGGGCGCAGCTGCTGAGGGCCTGCGCGCGGATGCAGTCGGGCGCCTCGCCGCGGCCAAGAATTAGCCGAGCGGCGGAGGATTTTTCACGCGCGGCGCGTTAGGGATTATGCTGACGCCCCGGGATGCTCGAAGCGGAGACGCCATGATTCGCCTGTTGCTGTTCCTCGCCGCGCTCGCCCTAGCGGCCTACGGCCTGACGTGGCTCGCCGAGAACCCCGGCGAGGTCACGCTGGCTTGGCAAGGCGTCGAATATAAGACCTCGCTGATGGTCGCGTTGGGCGTCGTGGCGGGGCTGGCGGTCCTTCTCGCGCTCGCCTGGGGCGTCGTCCGTTTCGTTTTTCGCCTTCCCTCGCTGGTTTCGCTCGCGGCCAAGGCGCGCCGAAGGGAAAAGGGCTACGCCGCTCTTTCCAGCGGCATGGTCGCGGTCGGCTCGGGCGACGCGCGCGCGGCGAGCCGTCACGCCGCCGAAGCGGGCAAGCATTTGGGCGACGAACCGCTAGCGAAATTGCTGCGCGCGCAAGCGGCGCAACTCGCGGGCGATCGCGCCGGCGCGGTCGCCGCGTTCCGCGAGATGCTTGAGCATCCGCAAACCCATGCGCTCGGACTTCGGGGCCTGCATATCGAGGCGCGGCGCAGCGGCGACCACGAGGCCGCGCTGGAGTTCGCGACGCGCGCGCACAAACACGCCGCGCTGCCCTGGGCGGCGCAGGCGCTGCTCGACGATCGCGCCGCGCACGGCGACTGGGCCGGCGCCTTGGGAATCGTCGAATCCAACGCCGCCGCGCGGCTGATCGACAAGCCGACCGCCAATCGCTGGCGGGCCGTCCTCATGACGGCGATGGCGCAGGATCTGGCGGAGCGCGACGCGAAGGCCGCGTTGGCCCTCGCGCAGGAGGCCTGCGCTCTGGCGCCGAACCTCGTTCCCGCGGCCGCCCTTTGCGGTCGCTTGACCGCGGCCAACGGCGATTATCGCCGCGCAGCGAAAATTCTGGAGGCGGCCTATCGGCAGACGCCGCATCCCGATCTGGCGAGCGCCTACGTCAGGCTGCGGCGCGGCAATTCGGCGGCGGACCGGCTCGCGCGCGCTCGCGCGTTGGCGCGCCTTGCGCCCTTCGATTCGGAAAGCCAGATCACCATCGGCCGCGCGGCGCTGGAGGCGCGCGGCCTCCCGGCGGCGCGCGCGGCGGTCGCGCCGCTTCTGGCGCCGGGCGCTCCGAGCGGCCGGCCGACCGCGCGCGTCTGTCTGCTGATGGCCGACATCGAGGAGGCGGCGGGCGCCGAAGGGGCGGTGCGCGAATGGCTCGCCCGCGCCGCGCGCGCGCCGCGCGATCGGGCCTGGGTCGCCGACGGGGTCATCAGCGATCGCTGGGCGCCGGTGTCGCCCTCGGGCGCGCTCGACGCCTTCGTCTGGCGCACGCCCGAAGAGCGCCTAAGCGCGCCGGAGCCGTCTCCCGCGCCGCCGCCGCCGGCCGCCGACGCTCCCGCCCTCGTGGCCTCGAGGCCCGGGATTGCGCCCGCGCCGCCGGTCGCCTCGGCGCCCAAGCCGGAGCCGCCGCGCGGCGCCGGCACGGTCGTTCTGTTGCCTTCCAGCGCGCCGGACGATCCCGGTCCGAACGACGAAAGCGAGGGCAAGGCCGGATTTCGGCTCTTCGCGCGCGAATGATCGCCGGGCGGGAAACCCTCGGCCGGCGAACGGTCGCCATTCCCCGCGTTTTTCTCGCCGCGCCGCCGGCGCAATCTTGCTAATGCCGGGCGATCTGGCTAAGAGACAGCCGACCGCCGGCGCGAGGCCATTACGCTTCGCCGCCGCGCGCGCCGCAATAGCTCAGCTGGTAGAGCACCTCATTCGTAATGAGGGGGTCGGGGGTTCGAAATCCCTCTTGCGGCACCATCTAACTCATGAATGTCCGGCCCGACGAGGTCGACGGCTATTTCCTCTGCGGGCCCTATGGGCTGGTCGAGGAGGGCCGCGCGTCGCTATTGGCGGCGGGCGCGAACCCCCAGCGCATCAAGATCGAACTGTTTTCGACGGACGGGACGCCGAAGCCCGCTCCGATCGCCGTCAGCCCCGGGGACCGGCCCTCGACCGCCGCCCAGGTCGATTGCGTGCTGGACGGGGTCACCCACCATCTGGACGTCAAGGCCGACCAACATGTCGTCGACGCCGCCCACGAGCAAGGCGTGGAGCTTCCCTATTCCTGCAAGGGTGGCATGTGCTGCACCTGCCGCTGCAAGGTGGTGGAGGGAGCAGTGGTCATGGACGCCAACTATTCGCTCGAGCCTTGGGAAATCGAGGCCGGCTTCGTGCTGGCGTGCCAGTCGCGCCCCGTGGGCCAAAAGGTCAAACTCGACTTCGACGCCGTCTGACGCGCCCGCGCCAAGCGTCAGCCCCGATCGCGCCAGGGCGCCGCGCCCTCTCCGATCGCGGCGGGCGTGAGCCGCGCGGCGCCGTCGACGAAGAGGCGCGTAACCAACTGCGCGTAGGTCTCGCGGCTGATCGGCTTGTCGTCGCGAAACCAGAGATAGCTCCAGTTCAGAATCCCGAAGAGCGACATGGTGATCGGCTTGAGCAGCGGCTCGCCCCGGCCCTTCAGGTCCGGGTTGAGACGGGTCAACGCCCTCGCCATGACGTCGACGAGCTTGCGCTCAAGCGCGCGAATGACGCGCTGTTGGCCATGCGCCAACTTGTCGAGTTCGTTGATCTGCACCTTGTGCATCGCGTCCGCGTCGCGATAGGCGAACAGCACCGTCGCGATCAGCCTCTGCAGATGCTCTTCGGGCGACAAATTCGAGTCGTCCGCCGCTTCAACCTGGCTCACCAGATCCAGGAGATGCCCGTGAATGATGTCGAACAGAAGCGCGTCCTTGCTCGCATAATAGTGATAAAGCAAGGCCTTCGAGACGTCCGCGGCCTCGGCTATGCCGGAAATCGACGTCCGGTCAAATCCATCGCGCGCGAACAGACGGGCCGCCACCTGGAGCAATGCGTTGCGTTTGTCGTCATAGTCGGCGGCGCGATGTCGTGCCAAGGGATCGCCTTCTCGTGTTGGGGCGAACGAGCGTCGCCTATCGTGATCTCGGGCGAAGGTCCAAAACGCGTTTGGCTTTTCCTTCCGAACGCTTAACCGCGCCCGGATCGACCACGCGAACGAAGACCGAGACGCCGACCATCGACTTGACGTGATGCATCAGCTCCTTGGCCTGGAGGGCGCGCGTGGCCTCGTCCGCGGCCTCCGGGCGCGCCTCGACGATCACCGTCATGACGTCCATGCGGTCCTGCTTGTTCAACTCGAGCTGAAAATGCGGCGTCAATCCGCTGCATTTGAGGATCAGCTCCTCGATCTGGGTGGGAAATACGTTCACGCCGCGAAGGATGATCATGTCGTCGGAGCGGCCCGTCACCTTTTCCATGCGGCGCATCGAGCGCGCCGTTCCCGGCAACAGGCGCGTGAGGTCGCGCGTGCGGTAACGGATGATCGGCAGGGCCTCTTTGGTGAGCGAGGTGAAGACAAGCTCGCCCGGTTCCCCGTCCGGCAGGACCGCGCCGGTCTCCGGATCGATCACCTCGGGATAGAAGTGATCTTCCCAGACATGCGGACCATCCTTGGTCTCCACGCATTCCATCGCGACGCCAGGGCCCATCACTTCGGAGAGACCGTAAATGTCGACCGCGTGCATGTCGAACGCGGACTCGATCTCGCAGCGCATCGCGTTCGTCCACGGCTCTGCGCCAAAAATTCCGACCTTAAGGCTCGAAGCGCGCGGATCGAGCCCCTCCGCGCGATACACGTCGAGGATCGCCAGCATATAGGATGGCGTCACCATGATGATGTCCGGCTTGAAATCCTCGATCAGATGCACTTGCCGTTCGGTCATGCCGCCGGAAACCGGGATCACCGTGCAACCCAGCTTTTCCGCGCCGTAATGGGCGCCGAGCCCGCCGGTGAAGAGTCCATAGCCGTAGGAAACATGCACTTTCATCCCCGGCCGCCCGCCGGCTGCGCGGATCGATCGGGCGACGACGTTCGCCCAAGTTTCGATATCCGCGGCGGTGTAGCCGACGACCGTCGGCATGCCGGTGGTGCCGGACGAAGCGTGAATGCGCGCAACCTTTTCCATCGGCGTCGCGAACATTCCGAAGGGATAGGTGTCGCGCAGATCTTGCTTCGTGGTGAAGGGAAACCTCGCCAGATCGGCAAGCGACTTCAGGTCGTCCGGATGCGCGCCGGCGGCTTCGAACTTCTTGCGATAGTGCGACACGTTTTCATAGGCGTGGCGTAGCGACCACTTCAGCCGTTGCAGCTGGAGGCCGACGATTTCGTCTCGCGAGGCCAGTTCAATGGGCTCGAGTTCGTTCCTTCCAGAGGACAGATCGAACATGGCGTTTCCTCGATATGGAATTCAGAAATAGCTGCCGGGAACGGTGCGGCTGAGACCACGAAATTCCGCGATGATCGCGCCGGTCTCGTCGGCGATCGTGACGTCGTAGACGCCGTTGCGCCCCACGCGCCGGCGTTCGCACGCGGTCGCCCGAAGGCGCATGCCCTTGTGGGCCGGAGCGAGGTAGGTGATCTCGCAATGTTGCGCGACGCAGCGTTGATTGTGGGTGTTGCAGGCAAAAGCGAAGGCGGTATCCGCAAACGCGAAGATGTAGCCGCCGTGGCAGGTTCCATGCCCATTCGTCATGGACTCTTGAACCGCCATGCTCAGTTCGGCCATCCCCGGGCCGACGCTCTCGATCGTCACGCCGAGCGCCGAGCTGGTCTTGTCGTCGGCCCAAAGCAGATCGGCGCATTTGCGGGCGATTTCTTCCGGCGTCACTGCGCGGGCCTCCTGCCGGTGAAGCTCGGCGCGCGCTTTTCGAAAAAGGCGGCGACCCCTTCCGCGTAATCGTCCGAGAAGCCGGCCTTGCGCTGCAGGTCGCGTTCGAGATCGAGCTGCGCGTTTAGACTGTTGGCCGACGAGGCGTTCAGCGCTTCCTTGATGAGCGCGTAGCCGTAAGTCGGGCCGGACGCGAGCTTTTCGGCGATGGCGCGAGCCTCCTTCGCCAGCGCGTCGTCGTCCACGGCGCGATAGATCATCCCCCAGGCCTCGGCCTGTTCGGCGCTGATCGGCTCGGCCAGCAGGATGGCGGCGCGGGCGCGCGCTTCGCCGACCAGGCGCGGCAGCGTCCATGTGCCGCCGGAGTCCGGAAGAAGTCCGATGCGCGCGAACGCCTGGAGGAATTTCGCCGACTTCGCCGCCAAAACGATGTCGCAGGCGAGGGCGAGATTGGCGCCTGCGCCGGCCGCTGCGCCGTTGACCGCGCAGACGATCGGCTTGGGCAGAGCCTTTATCGCCCGGATGAGCGGATTGTACCGATTTTCAAGCAACTCGCCCAAGTCCGGGCGGGCCGCCCCCGGCGCGACCGAGCGATCCGACAGATCTTGCCCGGCGCAAAACCCTTTGCCCGCGCCCGTCAGCAAGACCGCTCGGCAGCTGTCGTCGTTGCGCGCGCGGTTCAATGCGGCGGCCAGCGCCGCGTGCAATTCCGTGTTGAACGAATTGAACCGCTCGGGTCGATTGAGGGTGAGGGCAAGCACGCCCTTGTCCAGCGATTCCAGCAAAACTCCCGACGCGGATGCGCCTGTATGAGCGCTCATGATCTCCTCCCCGGCCCCATTCCCGATCGTTTCGAAATTCTTTATCAAAGCCAAGTTTACGATTGACCGTCCGGTTAGTCAATAATACGCTTCGCCAAGCCGGGTCGAACCCGGCGCACCAGGGAGGCGGGGATGACGGATTTCTCGGCGCGGCACGCAGAACTGCTTTCGCGCGCCATCGAAGCGATCGGCGATCGCGGCTATTGGAGCGCCTATCCCGAGACGGCTTCAGGCAAGATCTACGGCGAGACGGCGAAGGCGGACGGCGAAGCCGCATTCGAGGCGCTGCTGGGCAAGACGTTTGTGTTCGACGCCGCGCATCCCGCCGATGGAGTGGTCGGCGCCGAGACTTCGCCCTACGGAAAAGCGCTTGCCGTCAAATACCCGGCCGCGTCGGTCGACAGATTGATTGCGGCGAGCGCGGCGGCCGGCGGGGCGTGGGGCCGGGCCTCGGCGGACGAGCGCGCGGGCGCGCTGCTTGAAATTCTCAGTCGTCTCAACAAGCAGAGTTTCTTGATCGCCAACGCCGTCATGCACGCCTCGGGACAGGCGTTCCCGATGGCGTTTCAGGCCGGCGGCCCGCATGCGCAGGACCGCGCTCTGGAAGCGGTCGCCTACGCCGTCGCCGAAATGAAGCGTCTGCCCAAACATGCCCTCTGGGTGAAGCCGCAGGGCAAGAACGAGCCGTTGAAATTGGAGAAGACGTTCCGCATTGTGCCCCGCGGCGTCGCCGTGGTGATCGGCTGCGCCACTTTCCCGACATGGAACGCTTATCCCGGACTGTTCGCGAGCCTTGCGACCGGCAATACGGTCATCGTGAAGCCGCATCCCGGCGCCATTCTGCCCCTCGCGATAACGCTGAAGATCGCGCGCGAGGTTTTGGCGGAAGCCGGCTTCGATCCGAACGTGGTCCTGTTGGCGGCCGACGAGGCCGCGGCGCCGATCACCAAGGATCTCGTGAGCGATCCCGCGGTGAAGATCGTCGACTTCACGGGCGGTCCCGTGTTCGGTTCGTGGCTGCGCGGCGCGCTGAAGGACAAACAGGTCTATACCGAAGAGGCCGGCCTCAACGCGATCGTCATCGATTCCACGTCCCATTTTCGAGCCATGTGCGACAACATCGCGTTTTCACTGTCGCTCTACTCCGGACAAATGTGCACGGCGCCGCAAAATATCTTTGTTGCCAGCGGCGGCATCGAAACCGACGAAGGCCATAAGTCGTTCGACGACGTCGCGAACGGCGTCGCGCAGGCGGTTGACCGCCTGCTCGCGGACCCCGCGCGGGCTGCGGGCGTTCTCGGCGCCATCCAAAGCGACGCGACCCTGCAGCGCGTCAAAGACAGCGAAACGCTCGGGCGCGTCGTGCGTCGGTCTGGTCCGGTCGAGGGCCTCGCGCGGGGAGCCACGCCATTGATCCTGGCGGTCGACGGCGCCGACGAGGCGGCCTACCAGGAGGAGCGCTTCGGGCCGATTTCGTTCGTGATCGCCACCGCGTCTATCGAGGATTCCCTTTCGCGGGCGGCGCGATCCATCAGGGAGCACGGCGCGATCACCGCGGCGCTCTATACGACCAGCGAGGCTGTCGCGGAAGCGGCCGTGGACGCGTTCGCCGCCGCCAATGTCGCGTTGTCGATAAACCTCGTGGGCAATATTTTCGTCAATCAGTCCGCGGCCTTTTCCGACTTCCATGTGACGGGCGGGAATCCCGCCGGCAACGCCTGCCTGACCAATTCGGCCTTCGTGGCGAATCGCTTCCGCGTAGCGCCCGCGCGGCGCCTTTTGGCGTAGAGCGTGCGCTGGAGCCGGGCCGGGCGCGCCGCCGCCCAATCGCGGCGGTCGGGCCGGCTCGGCGCGTTAACAAATTCGTAACCAATTCCAGCCATGCATCAGGCGGGCTATCTTGAAATGCGCTGCGAGGTTGGCGGTCGCCGCGAACCCAGCGCGAACGAACGGGCGTGACGGGGCTCCCTGGTGACGACGACAACCGCAACCTATTTGGCCGTCTCGCAAAATCTGAGCCGATATCAGACGATGACGGCCGACCAGGGGGCGGTCAAAACGGCGAGCGAGTATTACGCCGCCAATATCGGCAAAGTCACCTCCATCAAGGATTTCGTCGGCAATTACCGGCTGCTCTCCTACGCCTTGGACGCTTACGGGCTCGGCAACGAAGTCAATTCGACCGCGCTGGTCACGCAGGTGCTCGAAGGGGGCGTGAGCAACCCCAAGAGCCTCGCCAACACCTTGAGCAACCCGAACTGGGCGAAGTTCGCGGCGGCGTTCAACTTCGTCGGCGCGGGCGCCGCTTCGGTCTCGACGGCGAGCGCGATCAAGACCACGACCAATGATTACGTCGAGCAGCAGCTGGAAAGCAACCAGGGCCAACAAGATCCCGGCGTTCAACTTGCGCTCTATTTCCAGCGCGTCGCGCCGAACGTATCCACTGGCCTCGGCATCATGGGCGACGTGAACCTGCTCGACGTCGTCCAGACCATATTCGGCCTTCCGCCAGAAACGGCCGGCACCAATATCGACGCCGAGGCGTCGGTCATCTCCAAGCTCGTGCCGACGTCCGCGCTTCAAGACCCGAAGAAGCTGCAGCAACTGACCGAACGCTTCACCGCGATGTACGATGCGACTTACGGACCCGGCTCCACCGCGGCTCCGCTCACCATTTCGTCGGACGGCAACTCGTCGACGCCCGTCTCGGCGGCGACGACGATTCTGAGCAACCTCATCAGTTCGAACAGCAGCGCCGGCGGCCTCTCCTCCTCCGCTGCGGCGTTCAGCAGCGACATGATGGCGAGCCTGCAAGGTCTCACGCTCGGCGGCTAGGGCGCCGAGCATCGCGACGCGAACCGGCGCGTCGTGGGAAGGCCGGTAAGTCTCAGGCAAGCGTCGCGCGCTTTCTTGCCAGGCGGCGCGCGCCGCGGAATTGGCCGCCGCGCCCGGACGCATCGCTTTGAAACAAGAACATTCGGCTGCAGCTGTTCTCTTGTCTCGCGCGAGTCCGGCGACGGCCCAGCCGCGCGACCCGGCTCTCGATGGGCATGCGCCCGGCGCGTCGCCGGAAGCGCTTTACGCGCGCGGCGTCGCGATGTGGCAGGGCGGGCGCCGCCAGCAGGCGATCGCGCTGCTGGACGCGGCGTTACGTGAGAATCCGGACTTTCCCGAGGCGCTGTGCATGGGCGGCTACATCCTCGGCGAGTCGGGCAAGAGCGAGGCGGCTCTGCAATTTTACCGGCGCGCGATCGACCTCAAGCGCGATTTGCCGGCCGCCTGGTCGAATTCCGGCAAGCTTCTTTTCGAGCTTGGCCGCTTCGCCGAGGCGCTCGACGCCTTCGAAGCGGCGCTCGCCCTGCAGCCCGGCGACGCCGACCTTTGGAACAGTCGCGCCGGGGCGCTTCGCCAACTCGGCCGGCTGGACGAATCGGCCGCGGCGGCCCGCGAAGCGCTCCGCCTGCGGCCGGATTTCGCCGAAGCGGCGCTCAATCTCGGCAATGCGCGGCTGAAGCTCGACCAGGTCGCCGAGGCGCTCGAGGCCTATCGCCTGGCGAGTTCGATCAAGCCGGATTTTTCCGCCGCGCTCTGCGGCCAGGCGCTGGCGCTACGCGCGCTCGACCGCCTCGAGGAAGCGCGCGAGGCGTTCGAAAAGGCTGAGCGGCTCGGCAACGTCGAGGCGGTCAGCGGCAAGGGCTGCCTCGATCTCACGCTCGGCGATTTCGAACGCGGTTGGGAAGGCTACGAAGCGCGCTGGATCGCGGGAAAATCGCTCGACGAGGCGCTGGGCGTGCGCTTTCCCAAATGGCGCGGGCCGGGACGAGCGGGCGAGCGCGTGCTCGTGTTGAACGATCACGGCCTCGGCGACACGATTCAGTTCGCCCGCTATCTCCCGATGATGCTTCGCGCCGCGGCGGCGCCCACTTTTCTGTGCCCCCCGAAGATGCACCGACTGCTCTCCTCGCAAAGTGGCGTCCGGCTCGTCGCAAGAACGCCTGAAGGCGAATCGTTCGACGCGCAGATCGCCGTCAGCAGCTTGCCGCGCGCTTTCGCGACGCGCCTGGACAACGTGCCGGCGCCCGTTCCGTACTTGCGCGCCGAACCGGAATTGGCGGAGAAATGGGCCGCGCGCATCGGCCCGGCCGGCGCGAAGATCGGGATCGTCTGGCAGGGCAACGCCAATCCTGAAGCGGACATGGCCCGCTCGATGCCGCTTTCCGCGTTTGCGCCGCTCGCCTGTGCGCCCAACGCGCGTCTCATATCCTTGCAAAAGGGCTTCGGCGTCGAGCAACTCGCCGACCTGCCGCCGGGCATGCGGGTCGAAACGCTGGGCGAGGATTTCGACGCCGGACCAGACGCCTTCGTCGACACGGCGGCGGCGATCGCGCATCTCGACCTCGTCGTCACCTGCGACACGTCGATCGCCCATCTGGCGGGCGCGCTCGGCCGGCCCGTCTGGGTCGCCCTGAAAAAGGATGCGGAATGGCGCTGGTTGCGCGATCGCGACGATTCGCCGTGGTATCCGACGATGCGGCTCTTTCGTCAGAAACGACGCGGCGATTGGACCAGCGTCTTCACTGAGATGGCCGAGCGCCTCGCTTCGCACGGCCAGGATCGGGGCGCGCAGCGGCTGATCGCCATTCCCGGCGCCGTCGGCGAGTTGATCGACAAGATCACCATCCTGGAAATCAAATCGCGCCGCATTTCGGACGGCGACAAATTGCGCAACGTTCGCAGGGAACTTGAATTGCTCGACCAAAGCCTGAGGAGCGCCGGGCTCGATCATCCTCTTCTCGGCGCGCTGAAGGCCGACCTGGCCGCGGTCAACGAGCGGCTTTGGGTCGTCGAGGACGAAATCCGCGTGTGCGAAAAGAACGACGAATTCGGCGAACGGTTCGTCGCGCTGGCGCGCTCCGTCTACATCACCAACGATCGGCGCGCGGCGATAAAGCGCGACATCAACCGCTTGTTCAATTCGGCGATCGTCGAGGAGAAGTGCTACGCCTGATCGAGAACGGACGGCGCGCGATCAATCGGGAACTGCATAGAAACGCCCGCGCAGCGCCGATCTGGCGCTCGGCTTGATCGACACGGGTCCTAAGGCTTGGCTGTAGCGCACGCCGAGCACGGCGCCGCGCCGCCACACCGTCTCGACGTTGTCCACTTTGCCCGTCTCGTCGTCATGCAGCCGGAAATGGACGGGCAGCCCGAGGTTTCGCGCCAGCGTCAGGCGAAGGCCGTTGGCCGAGCGGTCATGGATGAGGCAATCGCACACGAACTTGTTGGCCGAGTCGAGGATCTTCGCCGAGCGAAGCCGCGTGCGCCGCCGTTTGGCGGCGCGAGGGTCGCGGCGACCTTCATCCGCCGATTTTTCGTCCCGGCCCAATTCGACGACGGAATAGGCGACCTGGCCGCTTTGCGCCAGGGCGCGCGCCCTTTCGCGATCGTTGGGCCGATCTGGCCTGCGGACGCCGTCAAGCGTGTCTGTCATCGTTTCGTCGCGTCATGACTCTCGCGGGCGTCGCCCAAATGCGCGCGGCCAACCCGCCGTCTGGATCGCGCAGCGGAACTTAAGCCGACAGAGGTTGCCAAACCGTTGCCGACTGGTTTCCGGCCGTCCGGCTGATCGACACGAGCCCCACGCCGCCCGGCTAACTCTACGTCAATTGCCGTGTCAGCTCTGGTTAATGCGCCAATGACGTTTCGGCCGAGGGCATTAACAGCTTGTTAACCATACGGCGTGTACCTTTTTGAAACAAGAATTGCGATTCACAAACATGATTCGGAGCGGCTCCGATCAGAATAAGCAATCGCAGAGGGGCATAGCACAAGAAGTATCGTTGCGGACATAAACAATGTGCGGGTTCTCTGTAACTTGTATTTGCCGCATTTAGGCGGCGCACGGCAATTTTGTACTAGCGTACGTGTAGAACGCCATGCGTATAATATGGTTGGCGCGCAAGATATTAATTATTAATCGGGGCATAATCATGTACATAATTGTGGATGAGCGCAATATCGTCGCAGGTGGTTACGCGTCCGGATTTGATCGAGAGGGGGTCTCTACTGCAGGCATCGATCCCAGGGAATTCCGAGAATGGATCGGTAAAGTGAGCGATATCGACGTGCGCGCTGTCGAAGCTTTCCTTATCGGCGACTGCACCAATCGCGAACTGTTTCCTAAACTCATCCGCGAACGCTCCAGCGCGCCGGTCCTCTGCCTCAACGATCGCCAATCGCTCGACGAGACCTTGGAACTTTTCGCGGCGGGCGTCGACGACGTGCTTCGCAAGCCGGTTCACGTCCGGGAAATTCTCGCCCGCGTCGGCGCCATCCATCGGCGCTCCCTGGGAGAGAAGGGCCACGTGACGATTGGCGAACTCTGCGTTTATCTCGATGGGCGCGAACCCGAGGTGAAGGGCGTGCCTCTGCCATTGCCGCGGCGCGAATGCCGCATTCTGGAATATCTCGTGCGAAATCGCGGCCGGCGCGTGACGAAGACGCAAATCTTCAACGCGGTGTATGGCCTGTTCGACGAGAACGTCGACGAAAACGTCGTCGAAAGCCACATCAGCAAGCTGCGCAAGAAGCTGAAATATCGCCTCGGCTTCGACCCGATCGATTCGAAGCGATATCTCGGCTATTGCATCGAAAAGCGGTGATCCGCTCGCGCGGCGCCTTGTAGGCGCGGCCGCTGCCCGCGCTCGTCCGGCTTGCATCGTTATTGTGGCGACAGACGCTTCGCGCCGGACGCGCTCGGCGAGCGCGTCTACAAGCGGCGCCTTGTAGGCGCGGCCGCTGGCCGCGCTCGTCCGGCTTGCATCGATATTGTGGCGACGAGGCGCTTCGCGCCGGACGCGCTCGGCGAGCGCGTCTACAAAAGAAACCGGCGGCGATGGCGCCGCCGGCTCTCTTTCGCTTCTCTATCCGGCGCGTCGCCGGCTTATTCGCCGACGACGCAGCTTGCTTCTCAGCTCAAGGGAACAACTTCAGGATGAGCTGAGCGTTCTGGTTGGCGATCGACAGCGACTGAATGCCGAGCTGTTCCTGCGTCTGCAAGGCCTGCAAGCGCGTGGAAGCCGTATTCATGTTCGCGTCGACGAGGCCGCTGACGCCCTCGGCGTAGTTCGTCGCCAGCGCGGAGTTGAACGTCGAGGCGGCGGTCATCTGGTCCTGAGCCGAACCGATGGTCGCGGCGTAATTGGTCACCGCGGCCAACACCGTCGCGACGCCCTGCAGCGCGGTGCTGGCGGTGGCCGCGTTCGTCACCCCCGTCCCCAATGTGAGCAGGTTGGTGCCGGCGCCCGCCGCGCTGCCGGTGCCGCCTTCCAGGATGCCGGAGGCGGCGGTGGCGCCCGCGGTTATTCCCGCCGGGGTCGCGATCAGCGCCTCTGTGGTGAAGGTGATGGTGTTGATCGTACCGCCGACGGCGGTCGCGTTGAAGCCGGAAACGAAATTCAACGCCGCCGCGGACTGCGAACCGTCGAGGACGTTGAGGCCGTTGAAGGAAGCGCCCTCGACCGCCTGGGTCAATTGCTGGCCGAGCCCGGTGAGCGTCGTCTGGATGTTGTTCATGTCGGCGCCGGGGTTGGTCGCCTCGGTGAGCGCCGTCTGGATCGCGTTGATCGTGGTGATGATCGAACTGATCGCCGACGAGGCGGTGTCCAGGACGGACTGGCTCTGCGTCAGCGCCTGACTGGCGGCGGTGACGACGCCGCTGTCGGAATTCAGCTGGGTCGCGATCGACCAATAGGCCGCGTTGTCGGCCGCGCTGGCCACCGACAAGCCGGTCGAGACCTGGTTCTGGGTCTGCTGCATTTCCTGTTGCGTCATTTGCAACGCCTGCAACGCGCTGAGCGCCGAAGGATTCGTCAGAATTGAAGTCATGAGGGTGCTCCTATCCGTTAAATCACGAAAGCCTGTGACATTTCGGATTTGCACCGAGACGACGAAGCGGCCTTATGCCTTTAAGCCCGGTTTTTCGAGCCTAATCGCCGTGTGACGCCAAGACCGGAGCCAGGAAACCCGGCCGGGAACAACTCAGCTGGCCGAAGCTTGCTCCAGACCTCTTAAGAATGTGTAAAGTTCGACTGACCCCCCCCGCGAAAAGGCAGGCGAGGGCGTCGCGGGAGGCCCGGACCCGCCTCCGGCGAAATCAACCGCGCGCGAACGCGCGAACGCAATGTCCGCGCAAGCTCCGACGTAAACAGTGGCGCGACGCATCGGAGCGAATCCCTCGAACGTAGAGCCGGGGATACGCTTCGGGATTTTTGGCGGAGCGCGGGCGCGGGTGAAATGAACAACGCATTGGCGCAAGCCGAGCGACTTTGGGCGAATATTCTTGCGCTGGGCGGCAAGCGCCTGGCGGCGCTCGCCATGATCGGCGTGACCGTATTCGCGGCGACCGGATTCGCCGGCTATTATCTCAGCCGCCCGAGCATGGAAACGCTCTATTCCGGGCTGGATCGGGACGACGTGGTCAGTATCGGGTCGACGCTGCAAGAAGCGGGGATCGCCTTCGACGTGACGGCCGACGGCGCCAGCGTCATGGTCCCGGTCGGTCAGGCGGCGCTCGCTCGCATGACCTTGGCGGAGAAAGGGCTGCCGCACAGCGGCAGCGTCGGCAACGAGCTCTACGACAAGCTCGGCTCGCTCGGCCTCACCTCGTTCATGCAGGAAGTCACGCGTGTGCGCGCGATCGAGGGCGAATTGGCGCGCACGATCCAGATGATGCGCGGCGTCAAGGCCGCGCGCGTTCATATTGTCATGAGCGACGAGGGCTCGTTCCGTCGCGAGCGGCAGGCCCCGTCCGCCTCGGTGATCATACGCACCGACGGCGCGGACGATCGCATGACCGGCCAAGCCATCCGCCATCTCGTGGCGGCCGCGATCCCCAATATGAAAACGGACGAAGTGACGGTGCTCAACGTCGACGGCCGACTGCTCGCCAGCGGCTCCGATTCGATGGAAAAATCCCCGGACAATTTGCTCGCGCTGGAAAAGGACGTCTCGCAAGAACTGCGCGAAAAAATCACCGCGACGCTGGCGCCGTATTTGAGCCTGCACAACTTCCAGGTCAGCGTCGCGGCGCGCCTCAACGCCGACAAGACGCAAACGAACGAAACGATCTACAACCCCGAGTCGCGCGCTGAGCGCTCCGTGCGCGTGGTCAAGGAGAAACAGAATTCCCAGAACGCCGCCGGTCAGCCGCCCGCCGGAGTCGACGCGAATCTGCCGAAGACGAAGAACGCTTCGACCGAAACGAAGCAGTCGAACGACGCGACCGACAAGCGCGAGGAACTGACGAACTACGAGATTTCCACCAAGTCGATCACGACGACGAGCGCCGGCTTCGTGGTCGACGGGCTTTCGGTGGCGGTTCTCGTCAACCGCTCGGCGCTGGCCGCCTCGCTCGGCGACAAGGCGGCGCCCGACGCCATGGACAAGCAAATCAAGGAAATCGAACAGCTCGTCGCCACGGCGGCGGGGCTGCGCAAGGAGCGGGGCGACACGGTCAAGATATCCGTCGTCGATTTCGCAGACGGCGGTCGCGACCTCGCGCCGGTCGAGCCGCCGTCTTTCGTGGAGCTCCTGCTTCGCCAGTCCGGCTCGTTCGTCAGCGCCGGAGCCATCGTGCTGGTCGCGCTGATGTTGCTGTGGTTCGGTCTCAGGCCGGCCACGAAGGCGCTTCTCGCGCTGCCGTCCGAGCCAACGCAAGAAGCCATGGGGATGCCGCTCAGCGAGTTGCCGGCCCCGCTTACCGCGCTCGACGGCGCGGAGCCGTCCGATCGAAATTTCTTGATCGAGGCGAGAGACGATCGCGACGAATTTCTCGAAACTCTGCTCGCGCGCAAAGACAAGAGCCCGCAACGTCATCTTCAGAAGTTGGTTGAGTTCGATGAAGAAGTTGCCGCAGCAATTCTGAGGCAGTGGATTCGCCAGGGAGCGAACACATGAAACCGGTGCCGATTTCGCAATACTTGGATCACATTGGGCGGGTGGCGCAAGCCGACCCGCAATCGCCGCGCCGGGAAACCCCGCCGTTCAAGCCGCGCGCCATCCGCATGGTTCAGGGCGCCGAGCCCCGCGTTCCGTTCGCTTTCAGCCGCGCGGTGCGCGAGCGCGCGCTCGATGACGGGCAAGAACGCGACGCTTCGGACGAACGATCATCGAGCCGCGAGGCCGCGCGCTCGCCGCTGCGCGAGACGCCGCCCGATCCCGACATCGAGGCGCGGATCGCCGAAGCGTTTGATCGCGGCCTGCGCGAGGGTTCGGCCGCCGCGCGCGCCGAAGACGCCGAAGCGCTGGCGCGAGAGCGGGCCCGTCAACAAGAGCAAGCGCTGGCGGAGCGGCTCGACTTTCAACTGAACGAATACGCCCGGCTCGCCGACGTCATCGCAGCGGGGCTCGTCGAGATCGAGCAACGAATCGCCTCGAGCGTGGCGCGGATTCTCGCGCCCTTCCTTACGAGTGAGCTCTCCAAGCAGGTCGTCGACGAGTTGTGCGATCATATCGCGCGTCTTCGCGCCGGCGGATCGTCGGGATTGGTAAAGATCCGCGGGCCGGAGCGTCTGCTCCGGGCATTGCGCGATCGCGCTTCCTTCCTGCCCGTCGATGTCGAATTTGTCGTCGAAGACAGCGTCGAGGCGACGATCGAGGCGCAGCACACGATGATCAGGTCGGAGTTGCAGCCGTGGGCCGACGTTATCGCTTCGCTCGTCGACTGAGGCGGGGCGATGGACGATCACCATCCGGAAATCATTATCGTCAGGCGCCGCTCGAACCACGAGGAGGAGCACCACGGCGGCGCCTGGAAGATCGCGTTCGCCGATTTCATGACGGCGATGATGGCGTTCTTCCTCGTGCTCTGGATCATCAATGCGACCGATCCGAAGACGAAGACGATGATCGCGCGATATTTCAATCCGGTGAAGTTGGAAGAGTCCATGAGGTCGCCCAAGAGCATCCATGGCGACGAGGCCTGGGCCGCCGCCGACGTTCCCGGCCCCAACAACCAGGGCTCGTCCGGCGCCGCGGGACCGATCGAAGGCAAGACCACGAGCGGCGGCGCGACGGACGCGCCCAAAACCGGCGCGCTTTCGGATAGCAACGGCGTGGACGGTCACGAGCGGCGTGGAAATAGCGCTTTGGCCGAACCGGCGGACCCGGCGAACCCAAAGCCCACGATGACCGAGGGCGTGCTGTTCGCCGACCCCTACCGCAGTCTTGACGCCATCGCCGGCCCTTCGTCGCCGGACGCGCGCGCCATCGCGCAGCGCGAAAGCGTGACCAACGCGACCGAGACGGGATCGGCGGATCCGAACGCTCTTCGCGATCCATTCCATCCGATCGGACGTGAAGTCGCGACGAACGCCCTCAACGCCGGCGCGAGCGAACCACCGCGGACCCCGAGCGCCGCTTCGCCGCCGCCGGGCGAGGGCGCCAAACCGGCAATGGCCGCTGCGCCCTCGAGCGGCGCCGTCGCGTCCGAGGCGCAGCAGCCTCTCGCGGCGACGGCCGCGCGCTTGCAGAAGGAGTTGGAGCTGCAGGTCGGCGCGCTCGGGACCTCGCGTCTTGGCCCCGCCATCGACGTGAAAGCGACCGACGAGGGGTTGCTCATCAGCCTGACCGACCGCCTGAACTTCAGCATGTTCGGCATCGGCTCGGCGGAGCCTCAGCGCCAGGTGGTGCAGGCGATGGACGCGGTCGCCCGCAGCCTGAAAGACCGGCCGGGCATGATCGTCGTGCGCGGACACACCGATGGTCACCCCTACAAGTCGGCGACCTATGACAACTGGCGGCTTTCCTCGGCGCGAGCGCAGCTGGCCTATTACATGCTCACGCGAGCCGGCCTCCCGGAGAGCCGCTTCGAGCGGATTGAAGGCTACGCCGACCGCCGCCTGAGGGATCCCAGCCATCCCTTCGCCGCCGAAAATCGACGCATCGAAATCCTGCTGCGGGAACCCAAACCATGAAGGCCCGGCCCCTCGTCGACGCGTTCGTCGTTCTGACGCTGGGGTTCGGCGCCTGCGCGCCGGCGAGCGCGCAATCGATTTCGGCGCTGGCGGCCGACCTGCAGACGCTTCAGGTCCAAATCGCGTCCGGCGATAAATCGGCCTATGCGGCTCAACCCGAGCGTCTGAAGGCGATCGGCGCGGCGATCGTCGCCGCCAAGCCGGAGGTTTGGCAATCCAAGAGCGAGACGGACGCCGCGATCATTTATCTCCTGAGCGGCGGGCAGCCTCGCGAGATCGTGCAATTGCTGGAGAGCGGCGCCGTGCCGAAGAGCGAGGTTTCGTTCATGCGCGGCGCGGTCGCCTACATCGTGGGCAACGAAGCCGAAGCCAAGAAGCTTCTGGGCGACATCGACCCGCGCACTCTCGATCTCAGGCTCGCCGGCCAGGTCGCCTTCGCGCAATCCGTCATCGAGACCTCGCGGGACGAGAAGAAAGCGATCGCTCTCCTCGATCTCGCGCGTTTGTTGGCCCCTGGTAGCCTGGTCGAGGAAGCGGCCTTGAGACGCGAGATCTTGCTCGCCGGCAATCAGCGCGACATCGATCGGTTCGTTTCGCTTTCCCGACAATATGCGACGCGTTTCGGGAGTTCTGTGTATGCGGACAATTTCCTGCAAGGCTTGGCGGCGGCCGTCTTGCAAGCGTCCCTGATCGAGGATTTCCCGAGTTTTCAAAAATTCAGCGTTCTCCTTTCTTCGCTGACGCCCGATATCCGGCGTGGCTTCTTGCTGACGATCGCGCGGGCCGAGGCGCTCGACGGCAAATTCGCCATCGCCGGCTTGGCCTCGGCCGAAGCGCTGCGGGCGGCGCCGAGCGACAGCGCGGACGAGGCGCGCGGCAGGCTCTACGAAGCGGCCGCCCAAATCCTGACGCCCGAATACGACAATGGCGTCGCGGAATTGCAAAGCGTGGCGCCGTCGAAATTGGATAAGCGCGATCAAGCCCTGCTGGGGGCCGTTCGCGGCGTCGCCGCTTATCTGCGCGAACCGCCGGGCGACGTCGACCCCGGACACGAGCAAGCGTCGCCGGCGCCGCCGCAGGGCGAGAACGACGAAGCGGCGGCGACGATCGCCCTCGCGGAGGCCGCGATCAGCCGCGCCGCCGCCCTGGCGACCGTCGCCGAGAAAGGAAACCTATGAGCCTTCTCGCGCTCAAAGCTTCGATCGGCGGCGCGCCGACCCTCGGCGAGCATCACCGCGACCTCGGCGGCAAATCGGGCGGCGGTTCGGAGTTCACCGCGATCATGAGCGCGATGGCCGCCGAAGATCCTCAATCGATCTTGCGCGCCGCCGCGGCCAAAGGCGCCGCCGGCGCGCAAGATCGCGCTTCGCCGAGCGCAAACACGCCGAAGCCGCAACAATCGGGCTCGATCGACGCGGAACTCGCCGGGCTCGTCTATAGCGCGCTGGCCGGCGAGACTGCTCAATCGAATGCGCGCCCCGCCACGACCAAAGGCGCCGCCAGCGCGCAAGATCGCGCTTCGCCAAGCGAAGACCCACTGAAATCGCAACAATCGGGCCCAATCGATCCGGGACTCGCCGGGCTCGTCTACGGCGCGCTCGCCGCGCCCGTCGGCGCGACGCCCAGCCAATACGCTCCTCCCGACGCCAGCGAGAAGAACGTCGCGCAGCAAGGCGCTCCCGGGTTGAACTCCGCCGCCGCCAATGGGTGGCCAGCCGTCGGCGGCCCGCTGTGGCGCGCTCTGGAGGGACGCGGCTTAGGCGTGAGTTCCGATCAGGCGCCCGCCGGTCGCGACGCTGCGGCGCTTGCGGGGGTCGTCGATGGGCCAAAGACGTTTCAAATGGCGGTGAACGGCGACCCCTCTCTCGGCCTCAGCGCGATACAATCCCGCACCTATCTCGGGGTCGACAGCGCCGCGCAAAGCGAAGCCAGGAGTCCGATCTGGCGCTCGCAGGCGCGCTCCGCCGCGCAAGCGACGGTGTCGAGCCAGTCCGGCGCGACGCAGACCGTTGCGGCCGACAACGCCGCGCCGGCGCCGACCGGGAACGAGACGCCGCCCGAAAAGCGGTCGACTTCGGGCCGCAACGGATCGCAAAGCGTCTCGGTTCCCGACCCGTCCGCCGAGAGCGCGCCGGCCGCGGTCGGCCCCAGCGCTTCGCCCGCCCTCGCCAATCCCGGCGTCAGTCCCCTCGCGACCAGCATCGGTCCGATCGCCTGTGACCAACTGCCGGAGAGTCTCGCCACGCAGGCGAGCGCGCTGACGTCGCAGACGACAACCTCGTCCAACTCGGCTCCCGCGGCGAGCGTCGGAAGCGCCCAGGTTGTCAAGGAACTCCGGATCCAGCTCGATCCCACCGATCTCGGCGCGGTCTCGGTGAAGATGCGATTGACCGACGGCAAGCTGTCGATCGTCATGGAGGTTTCGAAGCCGAGCACTCTTAAAGCGGTGGAGGGCGAGCGTGACGCGATTACCGATCGACTAGGCTCGACCGCTCAGTCGCTCGAAAGCCTGATCATCAAGCCGACCGCAACGAGCCAGACCAATGCCGAGAGCAACGATGCCCCAGATCAGAAGGCTGAAAGCCGGGAGAACCCGCAAGGCGGCGCAAATCGCGATTCTCAGGGCAGTGGGCAGCAGCAGTCGCGCCGCGAAAGCGCCGCAGATCCGTGGAACCGTCAGGCGATGGCGCGACCGCCTGCGTCTGCCCGTGGGTTTGGCGATCTGCTTGTTTAGCCTCGCCCTCGCGCGGGGCGCGACGACGGAGCTCTGCGAGCAGGAGATGGCGCGAGCCGCCCAACTGAACGGCATACCCCTGAACATTCTCTATTCCGTTGGCCTCACCGAAACCGGCCAGAAAGGAACGCTAAATCCTTACGACATGAACGTGGACGGCCGCGCGGTCCACTCGGCGAGCCTGAGCGAGGCTCTGGCGCGGTTTGCATTCGAGCGGGCCCGGGGCGCCAAGCTCATCGACGTCGGCTGCATGCAGATCAACCACCATTGGCATGCCGCGCATTTCAATTCCCTTAGCGAAATGTTCGATCCGGTCCGGAACGTCGATTACGCAGCGAATTACTTGAAGGAGCTCAAGGCGCAAGAAGGCAACTGGACTCTCGCGGTCGCGCGCTACAACGCCGGCCCCAACAACCCCAGGGCCCAGAAGATCTACGTCTGCGCAGTCATCGGAAACATGGTCGCAAGCGGATTGGGACAGTGGACGCCGAACGCCCGCGAATTTTGCAAATGAGCAAAGCGCCCCCGTTCGGTTCGTCCCGTGCGCTTCGACGCCCGAACGGCCGAGCGCGGGGAAGCGCCAAATTGTCTATCGCCCAAATGGTGAATAACCAAAAAGTAAGCAGTACCCGCTAACTTCGTTTGGTCCGAATGAATCGGACGCTTTCAGCCGCATCAGGGCGCCATCGCGAGGCGGCGCGTCCTCGCAGCCATGACGGCCGCCGAGGCGCAAGAGCGAAGGGTCGCGTCCTCATGCCGGTGTTGGCCATTCGCGGGTCCGCGCGTTCGCTTCGCATCCCGCCGCTACGGCGGCCGATCCCGACGCGCCGTTTCGTCGCGAGCGCGAAATGAGGCTCGCCTTCAATGTCAAGCGGTCCCTTCAGTTAGGCGGGGCGCTCGCCTTTATCGCCCTCAGCGCGCTCAGCGCAGCGCAGTCGCGAAGCAATCCCGTGACGGAAGCTTACGTGCTCGCATTGATCTGCGTGGGCACCATCGGCCTGGCCGTCGGCGGAACGAGATACGCGCGGATCTCGCAATCCGATCGCAACGAGGCTCGCGCGACGGCGATAGAGCGCCGAGACTTCGAACAGAATGTCGATGCGACGCTCGCCCATGTTCTCAAGCTGATCCACGATCAGGTCGCGGAGGGGGCCAAGTTCCAGGAGTTTTTGACCGGCGCCGATCGGAAGCTTTCGCGAAGCAATTCCTACGACACGATACACGAGATCGTCCTCACGCTGATCAACGACAATCGCGCAATGCAGAACAAGGTGAACGCCTTATCCGAAAAACTCGAGCACTCGCGATTTCAAATCACGCGCCTGCGCTCGAGCCTGACCAGGGCCGAGGAGATCGGCAATCGCGATGGGCTGACCGCGCTGGGCAATCGCCGCTTCTTCGACAACGCGCTGGCGGAGGAAGTCGCAAAGGCGCGCGAATTTGGCGACGAGTTGTGCGTCGCGCTCGCGGACATCGATCATTTCAAGAGGATCAACGACAAATTCGGGCATGTCGCGGGCGATATGGTGCTGAAATTGTTCGCTGAAGTCTTGACCATGAACATCAAGCGCCAGGATAAGGCGGCGCAATTCGGCGGCGAGGAATTCGCAATCCTCTTTCCGGATTCCTCGCTCAGCGAAGCGACCGCGGCGGTCAGCCAAATTCAAAAGCAGCTCGAGAGCAAACAATGGGCGGTCGCCGCGAGCGGCGAGCGCATCGGCGTCATCACGGCTTCGTTCGGCGTGGCGAGACTGCAGGCCGGCAAGTCCGCGGAGGATCTGATCCGCCGCGCGGACGCCAAGCTTTACGAAGCAAAATCGAATGGGAGGAATCGGGTCTTGGTCGACACCGCGGGCGAGACCGAACGCGAGGTCGAAGTTTGAAGAGCGACTTCGTCGGACCGGAATCCATGAGGCGGAGGGACGACTCGACCTTTAGCCAGGTGCTGGACGAAGTCGTGCGCTCCGACAATTCGGAGCGACGGTTCGGACCAGCAGGCATGGCTCACGGCCATCCGTTCGCGACCCTCGCCCCTCCCATACAGTCCGACTTAAGCCGCGAATACGGCCCGACCGAGCGTTGGGATCAAGCGCTCGATTGGATCGCGGAGCCGCAAGACGCGGCGAGCGCGCCCAATATGGCGGGCGCGCCGAGCGACAACGCCAACTCGATCGCCGCGGAACTCGGCCTGACCGGCGCGCTCACGCATGACGAACTCAACCGGGCGCGGCGCCAATTCATGTGGAACAACCACCCGGATCGTCGTCCCGATGTGCCGCGCGAACTCGCCAACCGACGCGTGGCGATCGCCAATATGCTCGTCGACCGCGCGCAAAGCGCGCTCACGAGACGCCGGCGCGCGCCGTAACCATCGCCCGCGCGATCGCGCGGCGGGCTCGGATCGCCAAAGGTCAATCGCCGGCCCCGAAGATCATCCGTCGCGCGAACGGTCCATCCCTATTGTCGCGACCTTCCGTCTCCGGCTTGTCGTTCGTCAACAGCGTCGCGCCAAACTCGTCGACCAGCGCCCAACGCCCGTCGCGTTTCACGATCGAGGCGACGCGTCCAAGACCTGGCGCGACTTCGCCGGGCTTGACGACCCTTATCTCCGAGCCGTTGCTCAACCACGCCACCCCCGGCTCGACCGCGACGATCCGATAGCCTTCGGCGCCGGCCGCCACGTGGGCGATCGACCCGGTCGGCGCCATGTCGAGACCGTCGTCGGCGACGCGACGGCTCGCCCCCGCAACAGGCGGCGACGAGGCGAAGGCCGGCTGCGACGATCCTCGCGGCTTCGCGAAAATCGCGAGATATTGCATTCCGTTGACGCGGGGTTCGTGATTGTCCTGGAGAAGCATGTAGCCGGCGAAGCCGATCGATCCGACCGCCATCGCCACGCCTGCGCCGATGAGCGCGAAATCGCCGAGCGACGTCAATATGATGTGGCGCGAGACGCCGGATGCGGTCGAGGCGATGAGGCGAAAGGCGGAGAAATCCAGCAATTTCATGCGATCTGCTTTCGTGAGCCGTCCAAGCGGCCGTTAGCCCGCAAGCGCACTGGGCGTCTCGTCCGGCTTGGCGTCGTTTCGCAGGGCCGCGGCGAGCTCGATGAACGGATCTTGGCAGGGCGGCGACGACAGCGTCTGGGTCATCGCTTCATAGATGCGCGGCACGGACTTCACGGCTTGATCGAGCAGCGGGTCGGCACCGGGCGTGAAGCCGCCCATCAGCCGAAGATCCCGTGTTTCCTCGTAACGGGCGATCAGCGAGCGCAGTTTCGAGACGAGCTTGCGCTGCTCGGGCGTCCAGTTGGGATGCGTGAGGCGCGAAACCGACGAGAGGATATTCACCGCGGGAAAGCGCCCCTGGTCGGCGATCGCGCGATCGAGCACGATGTGGCCGTCGAGCGTGCCGCGAATGCAGTCCGCAACCGGATCGTTGTGGTCGTCGCCGTCCACTAGGACCGAAAACACCCCGGTGATGGACCCGGAGCCCTCGACCCCGGGACCGGCGCGCTCGAGCAACCGCGGCAGATCGCTGAACACGCTCGGCGCGTAACCGCGCGCGACCGCTGGCTCGCCGGCGGCCAACGCCACGTCTCGCGCCGCGTGCGCGAAGCGCGTCACCGAATCCACGATCAGCAGCACCGAGTCGCCGCGATCGCGGAAATATTCGGCGACGGCCATCGCCGTCCTCGGCGCGAGGCGCCGCATCATCGGGCTCTCGTCGCCCGTGGAGACGACGGCGATCGCCGATTGGCGGTTCGCGGCAAGCGTGTCGTCGAGAAATTCGCGCACTTCGCGACCTCGTTCGCCCACGAGCGCGATCACCACCGTATCGAAGTCGGGGGCGCGCGCGAGCATCGAGAGAAGCGTCGATTTGCCCACCCCCGAGCCGGCGAAAACGCCGATGCGCTGGCCGGCGCAAAGCGGCGTGAAAAAGTCGATCACGCGAATTCCCGACTTGATCGGCTTGTTGACGCGAGAGCGCTGCAAGGCGGGCGGCGGCTCGCCGTCGAGCGGCATCGCGCGCTCGCCTGGCCGGAGTTCTCCAGCCCCGTCGATCGGGCGCCCGAGCGCGTCGATCACCCGACCCTTCCATTCGGGATGCGGCCTAAGCGAAAGACTGTCGGCCCGCCAGGCGCGCGCGCCGATCGCGGCGTCGCAACGCGCGTCGAACGGCTTCAGGGTGACGGCGGCGTCTTCGATCTTGACGACCTCGCCGAGCTGGATGCGATCGCCCACGTCGACGCTGACGCATTCTCCGAGTCTGAGAAATCGCGACAGGCCGGCCACCCGATAGTGCGACATCGAGATTTCCGTCACGACGCCGCTGACCCGGGTTCGCGGCAAGGCCTTGGCGCCCCACGCAATCTTGCTTTCGAGCCGATCGAGCGCGCTAAGGCGCCGGACGGAAGTTTCTTTGTTCCCAGTCATGCGCCCATCCCAATGTTGACTTCGGTTGCACGCGACCCTTAGCCGGAAGCTCCGAGCGTCTTGATGGCGTCTTGCAGCGACGCCTCCGTCTGCGACACTTGCGAGTTGACGCCGTCGAAGGCGCGCGTCACGGCGATCAGCTTCGTCATCTCCTCGATCGGATTGACGTTGGCGCCTTCGACGAACCCCTGGGCGAAGCCGTTTTGCGTGAAGTCGAGAATGGGCGTCGCCGGTTTATCGGGGACGACGCCGGAATTCTCGGTGCGCGTCAGCTTTGCGTCGGCGTCGATCGCGTAGAGGCCGATCGCGCCGGCCTGCTTGCCGTCTTGAGCGATCATGCCGTCGCCGGAAATCGTCGGCGCGCTGGCCGCCGGGTTGAGAATGATCGGGGCGCCGCCCGCGTCGAGAACGGCGTTGCCGTTCAAAGTCTGAAGGGCGCCGGTCTCGGAAATGCGCATGCGGCCGTCGCGCGTATAGGCGACCCCGTCGGCGGTGTTGATCGCGATCCAGCCTTCGCCCTGCACGGCGACGTCGAACGGATTGCCCGTCTTGACCGAGGCGCCGGTCTGCCGGGATATGAAGGTCGACCCAGACGAAACATAGGAGATCCGATTGTCGCCGGCTCTGGCGACCTCGGTCTCGAAGGACACGCCATCGGCGCGATAGCCGACCGTGTTCATGTTCGCGACATTGTTGGCGATCGTCTCCAATCGCCGTTCCAATGCAACCTGCGCCGACAAGGCGACGTAAAGACCGTTCTGCATGCCGAGACCCGTAGCGGGCGCCCGGCGCGTCGTGGCCGGCCCGCCGGGAAAGATTGGCCCTGCGCCTTGCATGAGGCTGACCTCCGAGAAACAGCCTGGCGTAAGTTTAAGGCTGCAGGGTCGATAGGCCGAGCGACGGGAGAGCGCATTGAACTTCATCATCGGACTGATCATCGCCGTGGGCAGCATCCTCGGCGGATACGCTGCGCTCGGCGGCCATCTCGAGGTGCTGATGCAGCCGTTCGAGTTCCTCATCATCGGCGGCACCGCGCTCGGCATTTTCATCGTCGCCAACCCGTTGCCGACGATCAAGGACTGTGGCAAGGCCGTCGTCGAGGCGGTCACCGACAAGGTGCCCAGACCGCGCGACTTCCTCGACGTCCTGAGCGCGATGCACGCGCTGATGCGCGAATTGCGCAGCAAGTCCCGCGGCGAGGTCGAAGGGCATTTCGACAATCCCACGGAGTCGGAAATCTTCAAGGGATTTCCGCGGCTGCTCGCCAATAAGGATCTTCTCACGTTCATCTGCGACTACGGCCGGCTCCTCGTCATCGGCAACGCCAAGACTCACGAAATCGAAGCGCTGATGGACGAGGAGATCGAGACGCTCTCCCATGATCGCTACAAGCCGGTTCACGCGCTCCACGCGGTCGCGGACGGCCTTCCCGCGCTGGGCATCGTCGCGGCGGTGCTCGGCATCATCCATGCGATGGGCGCCCTGGACCAATCGCCGGACATCCTTGGCGGGCTGATCGGCGCCGCGCTCGTGGGCACGTTTTCCGGCATTTTTCTCTCCTACGCCGTCGTCGCCCCGGTCGCGCTGAAAATCAAGACAGTCCGCCAGAAGCAGCTTCGCCTCTTCACCTTGGTCAAGCAAAGTCTGCTGGCGTTCATGAACGGCGCGATGCCGCAAGTGGCGGTGGAATTCGGGCGCAAGACCATTCCCTCCAAAGAGCGCCCGACAATCGACACCGTCGAGAACGAAACGATCGCCGGACCCGCGCCCGCCGCCGACGCGGCGATCAAGGAAGCGGCCTAACCCATGGCGATCGGGGAACGCGATAGCGCGCCGACGGCGCCCTGGCTGCAAAGTTCGCAGTCCGATCAGCCCGGTCTTTCGATCGAGCGCATGCCCGGACTCGTCTTCGCCCTCGAGCAATTCGCCCTGAGCGTCTCGGAGGCGCTGACGCCCCTTTGCAAGGCGTCCTCGTCCGGGACGGTCGACGAGGTGAAGCCGACGAGCCTGTTCGGACTCATCGGCGAATGCGAAGGCCTGACCGCAGCCGTTCTGCACAGCGCGCAGCTCGATGCGCGCGTACTGCTGGTTTTCGATCAGCGGATCGCCGACACGCTCGTCGCCGCAGTCTTCAGCGACGAAGCAGGGACGGATCGCGCGGCGGCGACGCCGGCGCGCCCGAACCGTCCCCGGACCGGCATCGAGAACAGCCTCGTCGCCGAGCTGGCCCGCTCTTTGGGAAAGGCGCTGGACAAGGGATTCGCTCAGATCGCGAGCCTGGCGTTGACTTTCGAGCGGCTGGAGACGCTCGTCGACGTCTACGCTCTTGGGCGCCGGGACATGCCCGCGGTGGCGGCGAGGTTGACCATCGATACGCCAGGAGGCGCCATTCCCCTCACTCTTCTCCTGCCGCAGACGTTGCTTCTGCCGATACGCAAGAATTTTTCCTTCGATCCCGGCAACGAAACGTCAATGTCCGACCCGCGCTGGACGCGGCAAATGGAAGTCGGGGTGACGAAGGCGCGGATCGCCGTCACGGCGGTGCTGGACGAGTTGGAAATGACGCTGGGCGACATCGCCGATCTCGCCGTCGGGAAGGTGCTGAACTTGCACGGCGCCGGCATGGGTCGCGTTCGGCTCGAATGCGCCGGGCGCGAAATGTTCTGGTGCAAACTCGGCGCGGGCGAGGGCCGTTACTCACTGGAAATCGAGGACCCGATCGAGCAGGAAAATGATCCCCTGGAAGCGGCGCGCGTCCATTAGCCGGCTTGCTTTGCAGACGCTACGAGCAAACGAAGAAAGAAAGCTTGAACCATGGATGACAGTTTTCAAACGCAAGGCGCGCAGCGAGAACCGGACGCCGCAAGCGCCGGCTCGTCGCCGACCGCGCCGAAATACGAAGCGATCCTGTCGATTCCCGTCACCGTGCAAGTCGTGCTCGGGGCGACGACGATGCCTGTCGCCAGCCTCATGAAGCTCGGGCGCGGGGCGGTCATTTCGCTCGATCAGAAAGTCGGCGACCCCGTCAGTGTCGTCGTCAACGGCAGGGTGATCGCGCGGGGCGAAGTGGTGGTCGTCGATGAAGAGAGCGCTCGGTACGGCGTCTCCCTGATCGAGATCGTCGCCTCTTCGCGCGACGATCGCGCCGCGTAGGGAGCCGGGAAGCGATGAACAGGGACACGGCCGCCGACTCGCCTGACGACGCGCGCAAATTCGACGGCGCACAAAAGGCCGCTGCGATCCTGCTCGCGATGGGCAAGCCGCCCGCGACCCGGTTGCTGAAGCATCTCGAGCCGCACGAGTTGCGTGAGGTCACGCGCGCAGCGGCGCAACTCGGCGCCGTGTCGATGGCCGCGCTCGAGTCGCTGGTCGAGGAATTCACGTCGGAGTTCTCGACCGGCGCGAACCTTCTCGGCGACGTCGGACAGGCGCGGGAAATGTTGACGGACGCAGTGCCGCCTGAGCAGGTCGCCGACATCATGTCGGACGTGTTCGGCGGCGCTGGCGCAAATGTCTGGAAGGCCATGGGCAGCGTTCCCGAAGCGGTCCTCTCGGCGCATCTGGGGAACGAGCACCCTCTGACGGCGACCTTCATTCTTTCAAAATTGGAGTCGTCCCTTGCGGCGCAGATCGTCACGCATTTGCCGCGCGAAATGCGCAACGAGGTTCTGTGCGCCATGATTTCACGGCCCTCGCTCTCCGAGGAGGCGCAACGCGTCATCGAAGATGCGGTGCGGAAGGATCTGGCGACTCTCGCAGCGCGCGCCTCCGGGCTCGACAGTCACACGCGCATCGCCGAGATCATCAACAACCTTGAACCCCTCGAAGCTCGCGAGGTCATGCAAACGCTCATCGCCGCGCGGCCGAAGGAAGCGCGAATCGTCATGAAGATGCTGTTCTCGTTCGACGATCTGCCTCGCCTTTCGCAACGCGCGCGCGCCACCCTCTTCGACAAGCTCACCACCGAAGTCGTCGTGCTCGCGCTGCGAGGCACCGATGCAGAATTTCGCGACGTCGTGCTTTCCTCGATGGCTTCGCGCGCCCGCCGTCTGGTCGAGGGCGAGCTCGCCACGGCGTCCAGCGCGCCGCCGCACGAAATCGCCAAGGCGCGCAAGCAAATCGTCGATCTCGTGCTCAAGATGGCGCAGAGGAACGAAATCGAAATATCCCCTCCCGAAGGCGTCGAAGCGGCGTAGCCTCAGTCGGACGCAGCCATGAGCGACGATCACGATCCCGACAGCAAGACCGAGGAAGCAACGGAGAAGAAGCTTCACGACGCCGTCGAGCGCGGCGTCGTGCCCGTTTCCCGCGAAGTCTCGATCCTTGCTTCGCTCGCCGCCATATTGATCATTTTGGTGTTCGTGCTGCCGTCGCGAGCGGAGCGGTTCGTCGGAACCCTTATTCACTTCCTCGACGATCCCGCGGGCTGGAGGCTCGAGCGCGCGAGCGACGTCATTGCGCTCGGCGAGGTCATGTTGATCGCCGCCGCCGATTTTCTCGCGCCGACCGCGGCGTTGCTGATGGTCTTTGGCGTGGTGGCGTCGATCGCCCAAAATCCTCCGCGCTTCGTGCCCGACCGCATCATGCCCGACCTTAAGCGAATTTCGCCCGGCGCGGGCCTGTCCCGCGTGTTCGGGCCGAAGGGTTGGACGGAATTTTTCAAAAGCACGCTGAAAATCGTCGCGGTCGCCGTCGTCGTCGCAATGATCCTGGGAGGGCAAAGATATGTCCTGACGGCGGCGATGTTTCTCGACGTCGCCGACTTGCCTCAGCGCATTGTCAAACTCTGCGTCCACGTCATCGCGGCGGTTCTGGTGGCCACTCTCGTCGTCGCGTCGGCCGACGTCGTCTGGGCGCGCATTCACTGGCTTCGCGACCAGCGCATGAGCCGGCACGAAGTCAAGGAAGAGCTCAAGCAGACGGAGGGCGATCGCTTGGTGAAGGCGCGCCTGCGTTCGCTTAGGCTCGATCGGTCGCGCAAGCGAATGCTCGCGGCCGTGCCGAAAGCGACGATGGTGGTCGTCAATCCGACTCATTACGCCATCGCGATGCGATACGTTCGCGCGGAGGGCGGCGCGCCGATCGTGCTCGCCAAAGGCGTGGATCTCGTCGCGCTCAAGATCCGCGAGATCGCGGAGCAACACTCCATCCCGACCGTCGAGGACAAGCCGCTCGCGCGCGCGCTGTACAACGCCGTCGCGGTCGACAGCGCGATTCCTCCTGAATTCTACAGAGCTGTGGCCGAGATCGTGCATTTGATTCAGGAAAAGAAAAGTTTCTGGCCTCTGACAAGGAACACGTAAGGTCATGAATGATCGGCATGTCGAATCTCGACGCCTTGCCCAGGAGGAAATGATCGCCAACGCGATCGTCGATGTCGCGACGGAATTGCGGCTTGCCGATCCGTCCGAACTGATCCTGATGATTCGAGGAGAGCAAGCGGCCAACATCGCCGACTTGGTCAACTCGTCGAGCGAGCTGTTCTTCAAGAGCGGCACGCTGCGATACGCGCTGTCCGCCGGGTGCGACGTCCAGTGGGATTCGACGCCGATCATCCGACTGGATATGGAATTCCGCTATGCCGCTGTTTGCGCGTTCTTTCGTTTGGTGATCGGCCGCAAGCGCGCCGCCGTCGACATCGTCGAAGTCCTTTTTGACGACGACAATCTCGATGGAGACGCAAAAGACCAGCGCCTGTCCGCCGCGATCGCCGGCGCGCGTCTGCGACCGCCTCGAGCGTCGGCCGGGGCTCCCCTTCGCGACATCGCCCCGGCCCGGACACAGACGCGGCGCAAGCCTGGAGCAAGGCCGGACGCGTAGCCTCGCGACACGATCCATTGGATGGGATTTGACGCGTGTCTCAACCCTACGTTTTTCAGCTCGCTACGGAAAGGGCGCAGTGGCTGTCGGCGCGTCAATCGCTCATCGCCAGCAACGTCGCCAACGCCAACACGCCGGCCTATCGGGCGACTGACCTTCAACCGTTTTCGGCGGTGCTCGACAGCACGCAGATCTCGATGGTTACGACAAACCCCGCGCACTTCGCGCCGACCCAGGACGATCTCACCTCGGCGCGGGTCGTGGAAAGCGACCCTTCGGACGAAACGTTGTCCGGCAACTCGGTGCGCCTCGAACAGGAAATGATGAAGCTCGGCGAAGTGAACCGCGACTATTCCATGGGCACGAACATCAAGAGGGCTATCCATCAAATGATGCTCTCAGCGCTGAAGTGAACGACGATGTCCGATCCCTTGCAATCATCGTTGCGCATCGCCGGCGCGGGTCTGGAAGCGCAGTCGGTGCGACTGCGCGTCATCTCGGAAAACATCGCGAATTCACAATCGACGGGGAAGACGCCCGGCGCCGATCCCTACGCCCGCCAGACCGTGTCGTTCGACAACGTGTTGGATCGCGCCGCGGGTCTGTCCCTGGTGCGCGTGAAGAGCGTCGGTCTCGACGACACCCCGTTCAAGGTCGAACACGACCCCGGCAACCCGGCCGCCGACGAAAACGGATTTGTCAAAATGCCGAACGTGGACGTGCTGACCGAGCTGGCCGACATGCGCGAGGCGAATCGAACCTATGAAGCGAATTTGCAGGTCGCGAAACAATCGGCGGATCTGTTGGGCATGACCGTCAATTTGCTTAGGGACGTTTGACGCGCTCGGCCGGCCCGACAAATTCAAGGAGGCGGCAGCCCCGCCCGGATCGTCTCTATCGGAGTTTCCATGGTGTTCCGCGATCGTCTCCGACAAGGCTTGGCCGCGCAAGCGGGCGATCGCCGCCGCGCCGCCCGCTGGGGCGTCAAGGCGCATGGAGCGCCGCGGCAAGAAATTGGCAGGGTTTATCACTCGAACAAGGGAGGCGCGCAGGTCTTCGGCATGGCCGGGGTTGGCGCGCGCGGGCGCAATGGCGATTGAAGGCATCTCCGCGCTCGGCGCGGCCGGAACGCAACTCGAACTCGGCGCTTCGCGCGGGGCCGCGGCAGCGGCCTCGACATCGAGTTCGGGGCCGTCGTTCTTGGAGACGTTGGGCCAGGTCGTCAACGACGGGATTGGCACGATGCAAACCGGCGAGGCCGCGGCCATTCAGGGTCTGCAAGGAACTCTGGCGCCGTTCAAGGTCGTCGAGGCGGTCATGGGCGCGCAGCGCACGCTGCAATCGGCGCTGGCGATCCGCGACAAGGCCGTTTCCGCATATCAGGAAATCTCGCGGATGACGATCTGAGGCGTCCGCACAACAGAAAGTTCGAAGCATGAAAGCGCTTGCGATCGCGGCGACGGGCATGAACGCCCAAGAGCAAAATCTCGAGGTCATCGCCAACAACATCGCCAATCTCAACACGACCGGGTTCAAGCGCTCGCGCGCGGAGTTCACCGATCTGATCTATCAGACCGAACGCGTGAGCGGCGTCAGCAGCCGAGGCCGCGACGCCACGGTGCCGGAAGGCGCGCAAGTCGGGCTCGGCGTGCGCACGGCGGCGGTGCGCACCTTGCAAATCCAAGGCGCGCTGACCAACACCGGAAACTCGCTCGATCTCGCGATTAACGGGCGCGGCTGGTTCCAAGTAACGACCCCGTCGGGCGACACGGTTTATACGCGCGACGGCGCGTTCAACACCAACGCGTCGGGGCAATTGGTGACCGCCGACGGCTATACCGTGACTCCGCCGATTCTGATCCCGCAAACCGCCACGAGCGTCACTGTAAGCCAGACGGGCCTCGTCACCGCGACGATTCCCGGGCAGACAGCGCCGCAACAGCTCGGCCAATTGACGATCGCCAATTTCATCAACGAGGCCGGGCTCCAAGCGCTCGGCAACAATCTCTTTCAACAAACGGCAGCGTCGGGTCAGCCCACCGCCGGCGTGCCCGGCGATACCGCGTTCGGCATCCTTCAGCAGGGATATCTGGAAGCCTCGAACGTCGATCCGGTGTCGGAAATCACCAATCTGATCGGCGCGCAGCGCGCCTACGAAATGAATTCGAAGGTGATTCAGGCCGCCGATCAAATGTCCGGGACGATATCGAATATGAGGAGCTAAGGAGAGGGCGCCATGCGCGTGAATCGGATCGCCGCCTTGCTGGCGTCATTGGGGCTATGGCTTGCGCCCGGCTTCGGCGCGCTCGCGCAGGACGCCGCCGCCCCGACCCCCAAAATCGTCATCTACCCCGGCGACATCATCCGCGACGACATGCTCGCCGAGCTGCCGGCCGAAACGGCCAGGGGCGTGGGCCCGTTCGCCGAAACGCGATCCCAAGTGGTCGGCAAGATGGCGCGCCGAACCCTCTTGCCCGGCGCCGCGATTCCGCTCGCCGGGATCGACAATCCGCGCCTCGTCTCCAACGGCGCCGAAGTCAAGCTCGTTTACGCGGAAGGCGGGCTGACGATCGTCACCACAGGCGCGGCGTTGCAGGACGGCGCCGCCGGCGACGTCATAAGGGTGCGCAACAGCGACAGCGGCGTGACGGTTTCGGGGGCCGTCCAACCGGACGGCACGGTGCGCGTGAGCGGGGGCTGATGAGACGCTTAATCCTCACGCTGATTCTTTGCGCGTTCGCCGGCCAAGGGCTGGCTGCGGTGCGCATCAAGGACATCACGTCGCTGCGCGGCGCGCGCGACAATCAACTGATCGGCTACGGTCTGGTGGTCGGCCTGCAAGGGACCGGCGACACTCTGCGCAACGTGCCGTTCACGGAGCAGGCAATTCAGGCGATGCTCGATCGCATGGGCCTCAACGTGCGCGGAGGCCAGTTGCGAAACCGCAACGTGGCTGCGGTGATCGTGACCGCGGATCTGCCGCTCGGGATGGACGCCGGGTCGCGTCTCGATGTGACCGTGTCGGCCCTCGGCGACGCGCCCTCGCTGATGGGCGGCACGTTGTTGCTGACGCAATTATCGGGCACCGACGGGCAGGTCTATGCGAGCGCGCAAGGCGCCGTGTCGGTCACCGGCTTCGAAGCCGCCGGCCAGGCCGAAACCTTGTCGCAAGGCGTGCCGACGGCCGGGCGGATCTCCAATGGCGCCATCGTCGAGAGATCCGTGCCGGCGCCGCCCGACCAACTGCGGCTGATTCTCGAATTGAAAAATCCCGACTACAACACTGCCGTGAGGATCGTCGACGAGATAAACACTTATTCGAAACAGCGGTTCGGCCGCCGCTCGGCGTTCGAGGTCGATGGCCGCACCGTCGAATTGTTTCATCCGCCGACGATCAGCGTCACGCGCTACATGGCGGAGATCGGCGAACTGGCCGTCGAGCCCGACACCGTGGCGCGCGTCGTTCTCGACGCCAGAACCGGCACCGTGGTGATCGGCCAGGACGTTCAAATCTCGACGGTTGCAGTGACGCACGGAACGCTTTCCGTGAGGGTCACGGAGACCCCCACGGCGTCTCAGCCAGGGCCGTTTTCGAAGGGAACCACAGTCGTGACGCCACGCACGCAAATCGACGCCGAGCAACAGGGCGGCCAAGTGGCGATCGTCGGCGGCGCGAGCCTGCGCGCGCTGGTGAACGGCCTCAATCGAATCGGAGTCAAGCCGAGCGGCATTATCGCTATTCTCCAGGCGATCAAGACGGCCGGCGCATTGCAGGCCGAACTCGTCGTGCAATAGCCGAGTCAGCCCGGCGTAAGGCGCGCGCGGCAAGCTGCGCGCATCGAGTTCCTTCACGTCAGCGCCGCCGCCATGTCCACCGCCACCAATCGCTTTGTCGTCATCGGCGTGTTCATCCTGGCCGCCGCCTGCGCGAGCCATGCCTTCGCCCAGAACGACGCGAAGCAAAAATCGAACGCAGGCGCGCCGGAAAAGAGCGCCGACGGCGGCGTCGCGCGCTATTGCGCCAATGTCGCTCCGTTGGCGGCCGAGGCCCGCATCGCCTGGCAGACGAGACGCCTGACCGAATTGGAAGAGCAGGTCAAGGAACGCATCGCCGAGCTCGACAAGAAAGAGGCGGAAGCGCGCGATTGGGTGACCAAACGCGAGACCCTGCTGAATTCGGCAAGCCAAGGCGTGGTGGCGATATACAGCAAAATGGAGCCGGAAGCCGCTGCGGCGCAATTGGCGTCAATGGACGACGCGACGGCCGCGGCGATTCTCAGCAAGCTCAACACGCACGCGGCGAGCGCGATTCTCAATGAAATGGAGGCGGCTAAGGCCGGCAAACTGACCGCCATCATGTCCGGGGCCGCCGTCGTCGAAAAGAAGTCGTGATGCGCGGACCCGAGCGAAGAGTCTTCCTCATCGCGCTGCTCGCGTCGAGTTTGGCCGGCTGCGCCGGCGGTCCGTCCGAATTCATGCGCGAGCCCAATCTCTCGCCCGTCGGCAGCGGTCTGGCGGCTGCGACCGCGCGCGCCAACGAAGACGCGGCCGCCAGCGCTCTCGACCCGAGGGGCGCTCAGCGGATTCCCAGAGAGCCGATCAATCTCTATGCCGATCAAACCGTCGCCAATGTCGGCGACATCGTGACGGTGATCATCTCGATCAACGACAAGGCGACGTTCGGCAACGCCACGGATCGTTCGAAGTCGGCCACTACGGAGCTCGACGCCGACTGGGGTTACACCCAGGGCGGCTCCAGCTCGTCGTCGTCCCAGCCTTCGAAAGTGACGCTGGGCACGACGTCGACGTCGTCGACCCAAGGCCAGGGAAACATCGATCGCCAGGAACAAATCCAGGTGTCGGTGGCGGCGGTCGTCACCGAAGTCTTACCCAACGGCAACCTCGTCATCAGCGGCTCGCAGGAGGTGCGGGTGAACTACGAATTGCGCCAACTCACCGTCGCGGGCATCGTGCGGCCCTACGACATCTCGCGCAACAACACGATCGCCTACGAC
The DNA here is from genome assembly GCA_963842835.1 of uncultured Alphaproteobacteria bacterium. GTDB lineage: Bacteria > Pseudomonadota > Alphaproteobacteria > Rhizobiales > Beijerinckiaceae > Roseiarcus. Next base: position 87,455 of record CAWJIB010000012.1, read on the forward strand.
CGCATCGCCGAGGCGCGCATCTCGTATGGCGGGCGAGGCCGATTGAGCGAAGTCCAGCAGCCCTCCTGGGGCCAGGAAATTTACGATTTCGTGAAGCCGTTCTGAAACGTTGGGGAGGATCGCTCCATGGCCACCGCATCCACGCCCGCGACCGATCAAGCCGGCGCCGCGGCGTCGACGCCGTCGATCAAGCAAACGATCGCCGCGGCGATCGTCGTCACGGTCATCGCCGCGGCGATGGGCGCCTTGTTCGCAATCCCGGCGACGCCGGAGGAGCCGAGCCAAAAGGACGAACCGTCGCCGGGCGCGCGCGCGCCGGCAGCCGCCGGGTTGTTCGACTTGCCGCCAATCGTCACGAATATCGGCGCGCCGCAAGAGATCTGGGTTCGCCTGGAGGCGTCGATCGTGTTCGACGCCAAGGCTCTTCCCCATCCCGAGCTCGTCGCCGGAGAAATCGCCGCCGACGAACTCGCCTATCTGCGCACCATCACGTTGGCGCAAATCGAGGGCCCGATCGGATTGCAAAATATCAGACAGGATCTCAACGAGCGCGCCTTGGTCCGCTCCGGCGGCAAGGTCAGCGAACTGATCATTCGAACCCTGGTGGTGCAATGAAACGTGCAAGCGCCGCCGCGATCGCGTTTTCCCTGACTGTTTCGGCGGCCAGCGCCCAGACCGTCGATCTCGGCGCGCTGATCCCGAGCGGCGGCGCGTCGGTCACCGCGCGCATCATTCAAATGGTCGCGGTCCTGACCGTCCTGTCGGTCGCTCCCGGTCTGCTGATCATGGTCACCAGTTTCACGCGATTCACCGTCGCGCTCTCCTTTCTAAGGTCAGGATTGGGGTTGCAGAGCACGCCGGCCAACCTCGTGCTGATCAGCCTGTCGCTGTTCATGACGTTTTTCGTCATGGCGCCGACGTTCGACCGGGCGTGGGAGAACGGCCTCAAGCCGCTGATGGACAATACGATCAGCGAGAAGGAGGCCTACGGCGCCATCACCCAGCCGTTTCGCGATTTCATGCTCGCTCAGGTTCGCGAGAAGGACATCGCGCTGTTCGAAGACCTGTCGAAGGGGAAGTTTCAGATCAAGGATCGCACGACCGTGGACCTGCGCATTCTCATTCCCGCCTTCATGATTTCCGAGTTGCGACGGGGATTCGAGATCGGGTTCCTGATCGTCTTGCCGTTCCTGGTGATCGACATGATCGTCGCCGCGCTCACGATGTCGATGGGCATGATGATGCTGCCGCCGTCAGTCATCTCGCTGCCAGTGAAGATCTTGTTCTTCGTGCTGGTCGACGGCTGGAATCTGCTCGTCGGCAGCTTGGTGCGATCGGTCAATTGACGAGGCTGAACCGAGCGACGCCGCCGCACACAACCAGCCTCGCGCAAGGGAATGATCGTCTAGTGGAGCCGCGAAATCCCGAGGGGAACGATCGATGAGCATGATGGGCACTGCCGTTTCCGGCATGTTGGGGGACACGAACTGGCTTTCGAGCATTTCGCAGAACGTCTCCAACGCCAACACAACCGGTTACAAGAACGCCGAAACCGAGTTTTCGACGCTGGTCGATCAAGCCGGCGGCGCCAGCGACAGCCTCGCCGGCGTCAAGGCGAGCTTACGCTCGCTCAATTCGCTGCAGGGCACGGTCGTCGGAACTTCGACCACGACGGACCTCGCGATTCAAGGCGAAGGATTCTTCGTCGTGTCCGATGCGAGCGGCGCCCTTTATCTCACGAGGAACGGTTCCTTCGTGCCGGATTCGTCCGGCAATCTCGTCAATTCGGCCGGCTACTACTTGATGGGCAACACTGCCGGAAGCGGCCAGGCGGATGCGGTTCCCACCCAAAAAGTCAATGTCACCGCGTCGGGCGACTTGCCGACGGCGACGACCGCCGGCACGCTGTCGGTGAACCTTCCCTCGGCTTCGTCCACGGTCAACGCGGCCAACCTGCCCTCGGTCTACCCCAACGTAGCGACCGTGGCCTACACTGCCGAGACCTCGGTCGTCGCCTACGACAACCTGGGCGGCGCACACACGATCAATGTCTATTTGACCAATACGGGCCCGATCGCCGGACCCCCGCCACAGGACACCTGGCAAATCACCGCTTACGACGCCGCCGACGCCGCGGCAAGCGGCGGCTTCCCTTATTCGGCGGCCCCGTTGGCCATGCAGCCGCTGACATTCAGCCCGACGACCGGAAAGCTGACCGCCGGCTCGCCGTTCAACATTCCGATTCCGAATGGCCAAACGATGGCTCTTGACATCAGCGGGACAACCCAGCTCGCGTCGAGTTTCAGCGTCAACACCAACACGGCCAACGGCAATGCGCCGAGCAGCCTGACCGGCGTTACGATCAGCGCCGATGGCACGCTCGATTTCCAATACAGCAATGGAGCGTCCAACGCCGGCTATGACATTCCGCTGGCCAACGTGGCGAGCCCGGACAATCTTACCTCGCTGAACGGCAACGTCTTTCAGTCCAATCAGAACTCCGGCTCGATAGTGTACGGAACCGCTGGAACAAGCGGCCTCGGCACGATCGTCTCGTCCTCGCTCGAAAACTCGACCGTCGATCTGGCCACCGAGCTGACGCAAATGATCGAGGCCCAGAGCGCCTATCAGGCCAATTCCAAGGTGTTCCAGACCGGCGCGGACCTCCTGCAAATTCTCAACAACTTGAAAGCCTAATCCGATCCACCAACTTTCCAGGGCCGCGCGATGACCTTGTCCTCCGCATTCAGCATCATTAATTCCGCATTCGCTTCGAACGCGGCGCAGTCGGCGGTCATCTCGAGCAATATCTCGAACGCCAACACTCCAGGCTATGCGCGCGAAATCGCCAACGTCCTCACCAATTCCTACGGCGGCTCCGATGTCGCCTCGGTCACTCGGCAGGCCAATAGCGCGCTGCTGGAGCAGGTCAACACGTCGACCTCGCAGGCGGCGAGCGCGCAAGCGCTGGCGAACGGATTGACGACGCTCGCGCAGACGGTCAGCGACAGCGCATCCAGTTCCTCCACGTCGGGCTCGACGCAGAACGGGAACTCGCCGTCGGCGATGCTGGCGAACCTGCAGAGCGCGCTTACGACTTACGAGGCCTCGCCGAGCAACGCTTCGGCCGGCCAAGCCGTCGTCACCGCAGCGTCCGACCTCGCGTCGTCGCTGAACAGCGGCGCCGCCGCCGTTCAACAAGTGCGCGAGCAGGCCGACGCGAACATGGCGTCCTCCGTCTCGACCATCAATTCGCTGCTCAATCAGTTCACGCAAGTCAATACGGCGATCGTCAGCGGCCTGGCGACGGGCGCCAACGTCAGCGGCGCCGAGGACACGCGGGACACGATCCTTACCCAGCTTTCCCAACAGATCGGCATTTCGACCACCACCAGCCCGAGCGGCTCGATGTCGATTTACACCGACAGCGGCGTGACCTTGTTCCAGGACACTCCGCGCACGGTCTCTTTCACGCCGACCGCGACTTTGGTCGCGGGCGCGAGCGGCAATCCGGTGACGGTGGACGGCGTGCCGATCACCGGCGCCTCGTCGCCGATGGCGATCCAGTCCGGCGCGCTCGCGGGGCTGGCGGACTTGCGCGACACGGTGGCGCCGCAATATCAGGCGCAGCTCGATCAAATCGCCGGCGGCCTCGTCAACGCCTTCGCCGAAAGCGACCAGTCGGCGACGCCAACTCTGCCCTCGCTGCCGGGATTGTTCACATACCCCGGCGCGACGGGCCTGCCGGCGACAAACGACATGACCGGCCTCGCGGCCTCCATCGAGGTCAACCCGAACGTCGATCCCTCGCAAGGCGGCAACGTCGCCTTGCTGCAAAATGGCGGAATATCCGATCCGGGAAACCCGGCCTATACCTACAACGCCACCGGCGCCGCCGGGTACACCGGCCGAATCCAACAGCTGATCGGGGCGACGACGGCGACGCAGTCGTTCGATCCCGCCGCGGGCCTGGGCTCGTCCGACAGCCTCGGCGATTACGCCAACGCGTCCGTAAGTTGGCTGCAGGCCCAAAACCAGCAAGCGAGCAATCAGGTCGATTATCAAAATTCGCTGGTCAAGCAAGCGACCGCGGCGCTGTCGAACACGACCGGCGTTAGCCTCGACACGGAAATGACGAACATGCTGAACATCGAAAACACGTACACGACGACCGCCAAATTGCTGACGACGGTCAACGCCATGTTCACAGCGCTGATCAACGCGGTCTGATGGCCATGACCACCGCATTTGTCTCGACCAACTATTTGGCGACCGCGCTGCTTCCTTCGGTCACGCAAACGCAATCGACGCTCGCCAACCTCGAGGTCGAAGCGTCGACCGGCCAATACGCCAACATCGGTCTGCAACTGGGCGACCAGTCCGGCTATGAGTTGTCGCTCAAGAACGAGAACGATCTCCTGCAGACGCTGACCAGCAGCAACGGCCTCGTCACGACGAGCCTGCAGACTTCGCAGGCCGCCCTCGATTCGATTCGCTCCGACGCTCAAAGCGCGATGCAGAGCTTGACGGAGTGGACGTCGACGGAAGTCAATTCGGGCGCGACGTTGCAGAGCGTCGGCGTCAACGCGCTGCAGTCGCTGATCGCCACGACCAACACGACGTCGAACGGCCAGTATGTGTTCGGCGGAATAAACTCGAGCGTCGCGCCGATGGCCGACTATTTCTCCTCGACGACGTCGGCCGCCAAGACGGCGATCGATACGGCGTTTCAGACGGCGTTCGGCTGCTTGCCGACCGACGCGGCCGCCTCGACGATCACCGCCTCGCAAATGCAGAGTTTTCTGAGCGGCGCCTTCGCCGCCCAATTCAGCGGCGCCAATTGGACGAGCAACTGGTCGTCGGCTTCGAGCACCAATCCGACCGCCCAGATCGCGCCCGACGAAACCATCGACGCCTCGACGAACGCCAACCAGCCTGGGTTCCAGCAACTCGCCGAGGGCTACGCGATGCTCGCCGAGTTCGGCGGCTCGTCGCTGAGCTCCGCCGCGCAGCAGGCGGTGGCCTCCGCCGCGAACTCGCTGATCGCGCAAGGAGTGACCTCGATAACGCAGACCGAAGCCGGCGTCGGCGTGGCGCTCAAGCGGGTCAGCGACGCCAACAGTTCCATGTCCTCGCAAATGACGATCCTGCAAACACAGATCGGCAATCTCGATAACGTCAATTCGGCCGCCGTGGCCGCGCAAATCAGCACGCTGTCGACGCAACTGCAGACCGCTTACGAGCTCACGGCCCAGCTGCAGAAGCTGAGCTTGGCCCAATATCTTCCCATCGCTTAACCCTCGGGATCGCCGATGTACGAGTTTTTCTACAATGAGGTCATCGAGGAGTCGCCGCAATTGATGCGCGCGCAGGAGCGTCAGGCGATGGATCGCGTCATCGAGCTGCTGCGCGCGGCGCGCGCCCGCGGGCCCGGCACGCGCGAATTCGTCGAAGCGCTGTTCTACCTGCGCCGCCTATGGGCGATTTTTCTGGAAGACTTGAGAAACCCGGAGAACGAATTGCCGGAACAATTGCGGGCCGGCATCGTTTCGATCGGCATCTGGATGAACAAGGAGATCGACCGCGTGCGCGCCGGCCAAACGAACGATCTCACTCCCATGATCGAGATCAACGAGATCATTCGCGACGGCCTGAGGTGAGGACTTTATGAATATTACTCTTCGCGCAGGAGAAAAGCTCTACATCAACGGCGCGGTGATTCGCGTCGATCGGAAGGCGACGATCGAGTTGCTGAACGACGTGACCTTTCTGCTGGAGAACCACGTCATGCAGGCGGATCAGGCCACGACCCCGCTTCGCCAGATCTACTTCGCGGTTCAGGTCATGCTGATGGACCCCGGCGCCACGGCCCCGGCGACCAGCCTGTCGCGCCGCCTGATCGGCTCCGCGTTGACGGCGTTCGAGAACCCCACGATCATCGCCGGCCTCAAGACGATCGCCGAGCAGATCGACCGTTCGCGCCATTTCGAGGCGTTGAAGGCGTTGCGGGCCCTGTTTCCGCTCGAAGAGCGGGAAATGTCCCCCAGCGGCGCGCCCTCCAAGTCGCACGCAGCCTGAAAGGACCGACAATGACCATCACGGCCACTTCCCCAGTCACGAGCGCCGCCGCCGCGGCGTCGGCATCGTCGGCATCGTCGGCCTCCGCTACGCCGTCGCTGAGTTACAACTCGTTTCTGACCCTTCTCATGGCGGAATTGAAGAACCAGGATCCGACGCAGCCGATGGACCCCACGGCGATGGTGACCCAATTGGCGACGATCTCCCAGGTCCAGCAGGCCGTCCAAACCAACGCGACTCTCGCCTCGCTCCTGACGACGAGCTCTTTGACCCAGGCCGAACTGGCGGTCGGCTCCACGATCAGCTCGTCGGACGGACAGACGTCCGGTCAGGTGACGTCGGTCAACGTCACCTCCGCCGGCGCCGCCACCGCGACCCTCACCAACGGAAGCACGATTCCGCTCGCCAATGGCGCTAACGTCGAATGAACGAGGGCGATGCGCTCGACGTCATTCAATCGGCGATCTGGATGGTCATCGTCGGCGCTGGCCCGGCGGTCGGCGCCGCCATGGTCGTCGGCGTGGCGATCGCGCTTCTGCAGGCCCTGACGCAGATTCAGGAAATGACCCTGACGTTCGTGCCGAAAATCATCGTGATTTTCCTGGTCGTCAGCCTCACCGGGTCCTTTATCGGCGCACAATTCTACGTCTTCACGGAAAACGTCTACGCGCGCATCGAACACGGATTCGGGAACTGACCGGCGCCAAGGCCGCTCCGCCGCGTTGGCGTCGCCGCTGACTTCGCGCACCGCCGCGGGGTTTCGCGCGAGCGATTAGCGCAGCGAAGCTTCGCCGCGCCGCCGCCGTTGAGCGCGGTCGGCGAGACCCGCGCAAGCTTTGGCCCTCATTGTCGGCGCGACGCAACGGGGAAAGAGCGCAATGTCATTGACGACGGCGGCGGCGGAGTCGGCAGTAGGGCGCGGAGGCAAGGACGTCGGCTTCGCCGTCGCCATCGTGCTGATCCTGTGCCTGTTCTTCCTGCCGGTTCCCGCGATGATGATCGATCTCGGCCTTGCGCTGTCGATCGCGCTTTCCGTGCTGATCTTGATGGTCGCGTTGTGGATCCACAAACCGCTCGAATTCTCCGCTTTTCCCACCGTGCTGCTCGTGGCGACCATTCTTCGGCTCGCGCTGAACATCTCGACGACGCGGCTCATTCTGTCGCACGGGGCGCAAGGGACGACGGCCGCCGGTTACATCATCGGCGGATTCGCCAGCCTCGTGATGGGCGGCGACTTCGTCATCGGCATTATCGTCTTTCTCATCCTCGTGATCATCAACTTCCTGGTGATCACCAAGGGCGCCACCCGCATCGCGGAAGTGGGCGCCCGATTCACGCTCGACGCCATTCCCGGCAAGCAGATGGCGATCGACGCCGACCTGTCGGCCGGTCTGATCGACGAGAAGGTCGCCCAGCAACGCCGACGCGAACTCGAGGAGGAAAGCGCGTTCTTCGGTTCGATGGACGGCGCGTCGAAGTTCGTGCGCGGCGACGCGATCGCCGGCCTCATCATTCTCGCGGTCAATATTTTCGGCGGCATCGTCATCGGCGTCACCCGGCACGGTCTTGGATTGTCCACCGCGGCGGACATCTTCACCAAGCTCTCGGTCGGCGAAGGCTTGGTCTCGCAAATCCCGGCGCTGATCATTTCCCTCGCCGCCGGCATGCTCGTCGCCAAGGGTGGCACGCGCGGCTCCGCCGACAAGGCGGTGATCGATCAGCTCAGCCACTATCCCAATGCGCTGTTCATGGCGGCGCTGCTGATGTTCATGCTCGGCGTGATCCCCGGTCTGCCGTTTCTTCCGTTCGCGCTTCTCGGCGGCCTGATGGCCTTTGTCGGCGTCGCCATTCCCAGCCGACAGGCGAAGGAACGCGCGATCGCGGCGGCCGAGAAAGCGAGCCGCGAAGAAAGGGCCCGCGCCGAGGCGCGCTCCTCGATCAAGGAGCAGTTGAAGTCCGCAGAGATCGAACTTTGCTTCAGCAAGGAACTGACCGCTACGTTATTGGCCTCGCACGACGAGATCGCCTCGCGGGTCGCCAAGATGCGTCGGAAATTCGCGCGGCAATACGGTTTTGTCGTGCCGGAGATCAAGCTCACCGACGACATCAGGACGCCGAGCAAGACCTACCAGATCCGCATCCACGGCACAGTCGTGGCGACGCAGGAATTGCGCGCCAGCGAATTCCTGGTGATCGTCGGCGACGGCAAACGCCCGAACGTTCCCGGCGACGAAGTGCGCGAGCCGGCTTTTGGAATGAAGGCGATTTCGATTTCGCAAGCCTACATCAAGGACGTGAAACGCGAAGGGTTCAAGCCGATCGACCCGGTGTCGGTCCTGCTGACGCACTTGAGCGAAGTGATCCACAACAATCTGGCGCAACTGCTGTCCTATAAGGATATGCGCGGGCTGCTCGACAGGCTGGAGCCCGAATACAAGCGGCTCATCGACGATCTCTGTCCTTCTCAGATTTCCTATTCGGGACTGCAGGCGGTGCTCAAGCTGCTGCTCGCCGAGCGTATCTCCATTCGCAACCTGAACTTGATTCTCGAGGCCATCGCCGAGATCGCGCCGCATGTGCGCCGTCCCGAGCAGATCGTGGAGCACGTGCGCGTTCGCATGTCGCAGCAGATCTGCGGCGACATTCAGGATCAGGGCGTGTTGAGGGTGCTGCGGCTCGGCAATCGCTGGGATCTCGTCTTTCATCAAAGCCTCAAGCGCGACGCCAAGGGCGAGGTGTGCGAATTCGACATCGATCCCAGGTTGATGGAGCAATTCGCCACCGAGGCGTCCGCGGCGATCCGCAAACGCATGGAGGAAAAGCATCTCTTCGCCCTCGTCACGACCGCCGAGACGCGACCTTATGTGCGGATGATTATCGAGCGCATGTTCCCGACGCTGGCGGTGCTGTCCCAACTGGAGATCGCGCGCGGGTTCGAGGTCAAGTCGCTCGGCGCGATATCCTAGTGAACGCCAGCGACGACATTTTCGCGGGCGCCGGCGCGATCCTCAATCCCAACGTGACGATGGCGACGTTCATTCTGTTCTGCCGCATCGGCGCGTGTCTGATGCTGATGCCGGGGATATCGAGCGCGCAAATACCGGTGCAGATTCGCTTGTTCATCGCGGTGGCGACGACGCTGTCGTTGGCGCCGCTTCTTCTCGCGGAGGCGCCGTTGCGCGCGCTCAGCGCCGACCCGATCCCGGCGCTGCGATTGATCGCGATCGAGACGGCGATCGGCGGATTGATCGGCCTTCTCGGTCGATTCTTCTTTCTTGCGCTGGAGACCATGGCGACGGGAGCGTCGATGATGCTCGGCATGGCCAATCCGTTTGGAATCGAGCTGGAGCCGAATCAAGCGCTGCCGCCGCTCGCGAGCCTGGTGACATTGTCGGCGACGGCGCTGATCTTCGTGACCGACACCCATTGGGAAGTCTTGCGCGGCCTGGCGGCGTCCTATCATGCGTTGCCGATCGGCGCCGAGTTCGACCCGGGATACTCACTGCGGCAGGCGGCCTCGACGCTCGGCGAATCCTTTCGCGTCGCACTGCGGGTGTGCTCGCCCTTTTTTATGTATGCGATCGTCGTCAATCTCGCGATGGCCCTCATCAATCGTCTGACGCCGCAGATCGCGATTTTCTTTGTGGCTACGCCCTTCATCGTCGGTGGAGGGCTGATGCTGCTGTATTTCTCGATCAAGCCGCTCCTGGACGAGTTCATGTCGAGCTTCGCGGCGTGGCTCATATCGGGGTAGCGAATGAAAAAGCGGCTCGAGGCCCTCGAGAAGATCGAGCGGCTGCAAAAGAAAATGCATGATCTCGCGGTTTGGCGACTGGCCGCGCTCGGCCGCGAGCGCGATGGTCTGGCCGACAATCATCGCGAAATGTTGGAGGCGATAGGGCGCGGCGTCGTCTTTTACGGGGCGCCGGCGGCCGCCGCGATGCGCCGCATCCGCAAGTTGGAGAGGGAGATCGCCGCCGCCGCCGCCGAGTTTGAAGCGCAGACGCGACGGACCATCGATCAGGGGATCCGGGCCAAACTCGCGGATCGCGTCCGCGAAAACGCCGACGCGCGATATCGCGACCAAAAGCAGCGCAAGGAGCTCGCCGATCTCATCGAAAGCTCGCTGCGCAATCCGAAGTCAAGCTCGGCGTAAGGCTGGGGGAGGAAGCTCGACAAAGTTCAACGCTTCTCGCGGGTTTCATGGCCATCGATCCTCCCTCGGACGTCGTTCTCGAAGTGCTGAAGGCCGCCGATCCGGCCCGCGCGGCGGCGACTACGCAACGGCTCAACGCACTCGCCGGCGCGGGGGCGGCGGAAACGGGCGGCTTTTCCGAGACGCTCGCGCAAACGGCGCGGCCCGCCTCGCCCGCTGCCCCGCTGCTCCCGGGAATGGCGGACGCCCGATCGCGACTCGCCGATGCGTCGTTCGCCGCGAGCGACAAAGCGGCCAAGGCGCAAGTCGATTTCGAAGCCGTCCTGCTCAATGGATTCGTCAACGAGATGTTGCCGAAGGACGGATCCGCGACCTTTGGCCAGGGCTTGGCGGGCGATATGTGGAAATCCATGCTCGCCGATCAGGTTTCGCGGCAAATCGCCAAATCCGGCGCGTTGGGAATCGCCAAACGACTGTTCGCGGCGCATCCGCTGTCGGCGAGCGAATCGTTGGAGCGGGCGAGCCGTCTCGACGCCGTGGACGCGCATGAGGCGGCGCAAATGAGCGCGAACGCTTTATCGATGCCTAGCGGCGCCGCGGTTGCCAACGGAGCCTTCCTCTTTTCCGGTCATAAACGCTCATGAGCGCCTCAATTTCTCGCCAAACCAACCTCGCCGCCGCCAGTTCGAGCCGCGGTCAGAGCCCGGTCGCCATGATTCTTCCGGTCGTCGATCGCCTGCGCCGAACGCTCGACGAGGAAAACGAAGACATCGCGCGGCGCGGGTCGGTCGACTACCACGCATACAACTTGCGCAAGAGTCAGGGATTGCTGGAATTGAAACGTCTCGCGCCCGCGCTCGCCGACACGCAGGTCGGCCCTGTCCTTCGGGTGGCGCTCGCCGATCTCTACACCAAGCTGGAGACCAACCGTCGCATGCTGCGCACGCAGTTGAAAGCGGCGCAAGCGGTCTCCAAAATCATCGCGCGAGCGATCCGCGAAAGCCAGTCCGACGGCACCTATTCGGCCCGTCCCTGGTTGGACGGCGAGGAATGATCAAGATCATCCTCGTCGGTTTTTGGGCGTGCCTGACCACGCTCGCGGCGAGCTACGCCATGAGCCATCTGCGCGAGGCGACCTCGAAATCGCCGATCGCCGCCGCCGCGTCGCCGCGAGAACTCAAGAAGACAAAAGAGATCAATGTTCCCAAGATCCGCGACGGCGCCGTCAAGGGCTATATCGTCACGCAGCTTTCCTATGTCGTCGACTCGGCCGCCGTTAAGAAAAATCCGCTCCCGCCGGACGCGTTTATCGTCGACGAGGCGTTTCGCTATATCTACAACGACCCTACGATCGACTTCGACCATCTCGATACGTTCGATCTGAACAAGATGACGAAGGCCTTGATCAAGAATGTCAACGCGCGCCTGAACGGCGACATCGTCGTCGACATGGGAATTCAGGAATTCACTTTTCTCTCCAACGCGCAAGCCAAGCAGCGCCAGTAACGGCCCGCGGCCTCGGACGATTGGTCCCGATCTCACGGACCGTCTCGCCAAGCGCGCCCTGCGAGCTCGCGCCAGCTTCAGGCGGCTCCGCCGGGACCGCGAGAAGCCGCGGAGAAGGCGTTTTGCGGCTTCGGAGCTTAAGGATGCGTAGAAAGCTCGTGAGCGGCGTCGATGAATGCGACGCCGACGAAGCCCGCGCGGGACCAGATTCGCTTCACCCGGCGCGAAGTGAAGGCGCCAAATCCATCGTGAATCCGCAATTCGAATTCGTCCGGCAGGCAGAACAATTCATCGCCGGACAATTTCGCGCCGGTCGAAGAAATATTGCGGATGAGCACGTTAAGGTCTGAACATCCGTTGTTGAACACGCAATGTCCCTCTCGCAGGCATCGCGTTCGAGGGGCGCGTCTTTTCTCGTCCAACATGGGACCATTCTTCCGTGCCGGCATATTCACTCTCGTTCCAGGCGCTCGTTGCTGAGATTGATTCCGTTTTCCGTATCCGCAATGGGCCCATTGATTCGCGGCGACTTCTTGGCGCCGACCGCCGGACGACTTTCTTAATGATTTTATCGCCGAAGTCTTGCGCAAGGATGAATCCGGCTTCACGGGCCGCCCTCGCCGTCCGCTGGCGGCCGGACGGGCGCCTTGTTCGGAATTCGCCTCTCCGCGAGTCGATCGAGACCGGCCGGGCGATGCGCGAACGGGGCGCCGACGCTTCGAGAGACGCGGCGAGTCAATGCGGGCGGGGCGCTTCGCGGCACGGCGGATCCGATTGCGGTTGGCGCGTCGGCTCGATCCGCTGCGACGCCTCGATGGTCGCAGGCGTGGCCTCGCGCCCGTCGTAGAGTTTCGCCATCGTGAGAGCGTCGACGAAGCCGTCGCCGCGCCGCACGAAGTCTCGGTGGCGGCCCTCGACTTCGAAGCCGAACCGGCGATAGAGTTTTATGGCTGGATCGTTGTCGCCGAAGACGGTCAACTGAACCCGGCGCAATCCGATCATTATGCTGGCGGTCGCCATCAATATCTGCAGCAGTCTGGCGCCGATTCCGCGCCCCTGGAAGGCTTCGCGCACGCCCAGAAGAATCCACCCGGAATGGCCGAGGCCGTCCCCCATCACGTATAGGCCGCCAAACCCGATCGTCTTGCCCGCGAAGACGCCGACCGCCTCGAATTTTTTCGCGCAGGCGATGTTGGCGAGCCAGATCTGCAGTTCGTCGGTCGAGGAGAACGGCCCTCTCGCGGAAGCGTAGCGCAAAAATCGCTCTTCGTTGAAGAGTTCGAGAAGGTCCGAGCTGTCGCGATCGTCGCGAAGCCGGATGCGCAGCCCCTCGATTAAGAACCGATCTTCCGTCATCCGCTTTCCAATTTGTCGCGAGGGTCGGTTGGAACGAACCCGCAAACGCCGTCGCCAATCGGCTCTTTGGGAGCGATCCCGAATCGAGCGCCTCTCAGGCCCGCGTGAAGAGCGCGGTCGTGTCGGCGCTCAACACAACAGCATAAGCTTGCTCGGGCCTTGCGAAGCCGCGTGGCAAGACTTCGCGATGCGATCGTTTCGAGGCCGGCGGCCGCGGCGCCGGGCAAGGAACGGATTTGCGCGCGCCGGGAAAATTTGCGACGCTCGCTCGCGCGGCGTGAGGCGCGTCGCCGTGAATGGCGACGGCTCCCAGGGAGGGCGCGGACGATGAAAGAAAAGATCGGCTTCATCGGCGTCGGGCTCATGGGCCACGGCATGGCGAAGAACATTGTCGAGAAGGGCTGGCCCCTGACGGTTCTCGGCCATCGCAGACGCGAGGCGGTCGAAGATCTCAAGTCGCGCGGCGCGAGCGAGGCCTCTTCGCCCCGCCAGCTCGCATCGGCTTGCGACGTCGTCTTGCTCTGCGTGACCGGTTCGCCGCAAGTCGAGGCGCTCATTCACGGCGAGGAGGGTTTGGCGGCGGCGGGAAAGCCGCTGCTCATCGTCGACTGTTCGACCTCGGAGCCCGCGGTGACGACGCGCCTGGCGATGTCGCTCGCGGCGAAACACATCACGCTCATCGACGCGCCGTTGAGCCGGACGCCGAAGGACGCCTGGGAAGGCTCGCTCGACGTCATGGTGGGCGGCGATCCTGAGGTCGTGGAGCGGGCGAGGCCCGTTCTCGAGGCCTTCGCCGGCCGAATTATCCCGACCGGGCCGGTGGGCACGGGCCACACGATGAAACTCCTCAACAATTTTCTGTCGATGGGTTATGCCGCGCTCTATTCCGAGGCGCTGATGATCGGCGCCAAGGCCGGGCTGTCGGCGAAGGTCTTCGATAGCGTCATCCGCGGCGGCCGGATGGATTGTGGATTTTATCAGACCTTCTTCAAATACGTCCTTGAGCGCGACCGTAACGCGCATCGCTTCACGATCGCGAACGCCCACAAGGACGTCACCTACCTCGCGGGCTTCGCTCAGGCCCTCGGCGTCGCCAATCCGATCGGCGCCGCGGTGCGCAACGGTTACGCGCTGGCGGTCGGCGGCGGTCATGGGGAGGCCTATGTGCCGATGCTGTCGGACCTGGTGGCGCAATGGAACGGCGTCGAGCCGGCGCCGCAAGCGCCGGAATGAACGCGCCCGGTCTTGCGCGCCGCGAACGAGTCAGCCCGATTTCGCGTTATTGAGAAAGTTGGTAGCGGGGGCCGGATTCGAACCGGCGACCTCCGGATTATGATTCCGCTGCTCTAACCAGCTGAGCTACCCCGCCACGCCTCGAGAACGAGGCTCGCCCGGTCGGGCGGGCCGCTTATAGGTAGGCGGCGGCGAAACTGTCAAGAAAATGCGACGGGCGGCGCTTTGCGGCGCGAAGCGAGGCGAAAAGGGCGCCGTCGGAGACGATGACGACGGGAGCTTTTCGCAGGGATCGCTGCTCCTTCAAAACCCCTCGAATAGAGGAGCTTAGCCGAATGTCCGCGATCCCCGGGACTTTGGCTGTCCCGATCGCTCGCGCAAGGGCCGGGTCTGGAGCGGCGACGCGCGCGCGAGTCGGCGAGGCGGGCGCGCGCAGGCGTGCTATCATTCAAATCGGCGCCGCATTGGGGACGCCGGGGAGACCGTGATGACGCCTGCCGTTGCCACGACGCTTGCGGACCTTTCGTCGCTTTCCTACGACCGAAAGGATTTGGGCGCGCTGAAGGCGCTCTTGCATCGCACCGACGAAGTCCAGGTCAGCGTCTATCTTCTGGAACCCGGCGGTCGCGTTCCGATGCATCGCCACTCCGCGTCCTGGGACATTTCGTTTGTCGTCGAGGGTGAAATCGAGGCTCGCTTTCTTGAAGAGGGCGAGGTTCGAACCGTTCGTTGCGGGCCGCAAGCGGTGAACCTCGTCCCGCCGGGCCTATCGCACGAAATCGCGAACGCGAGCGCCGCCAAGCCGGCGAAGTTCTTGCTGATCCAGAGCCCGTCCCGCAGCTTCGATTTCGTCAAGGAGCGGGCCTGAGCTGTGGCCGAACTCGCGATCCCCTGCGCGGAGCCTTTGCCCGGCGGCGCCGGCGAGTCGACTTTGACGAGAGCGAGGGCCGGCGTCGTTTCGCTGACGTCGGCATCGATGTTCGTCGACGGCCGCGCGGTCTCACCGAAATCGCCGCTCGAACCGCGGCGCCTCGGCGCCGCGAGGAAACAGCGCCGTCCGCTACGCCTACGCCATTGTGTGCACGATCACCGGCCCAGCCACCGCCGTAACCGAACCGACGAGCAGCGGGCCAAGGTTCTGCTCGATCCATGAAAGCGCACGCTGGTTTGACTCCTCGGCCGCCTCGACATTGTTGAAGATGCCGATGGCCGTCACGGTGTCGTCGGGCGCATAGACCACATAATAAGCCATGAATCCCGGGACATTGCTGACGATCGGGATCACGCCTTCCTTGATCCTGCTCGCCAGTTCTTCCGCCATGCCCGCTCTTGCCTTGCCCTGGCGAATGGCCGCGTACATGAAGTCCTCCTTCGCATTTGGCTCGCTCGAGATCGGAACGGCTGCAATAGTGCGTCAGATCGCTTGGTCTCGCAATGGAAAGGCATTCGTGGCCCGCGCGCGCCGAAGCGGCGGGCGATCTTCGTCGTCCGCGGGGACGCCGCCCGCGGCGCGGTTCGTCCAAGAGATCGCGCTGCTCGGATGCTGTTGAAAAACTCGCAAGACGAGCGGTCGCGGAAATCTCGATCTCGCGCCGCGTTTATCGCAGGGCTAGCCCGCGATCATCTCCGGCGATTCACTCGCCGCAGACGCGAAGGCTTTTCGATCGGGCTGGAATAGTAAATGATTGGCGCTCCCAAGGGGAATCGAACCCCTGTTTTCGCCGTGAGAGGGCGACGTCCTAGACCGCTAGACGATGGGAGCGCGGGAAGCGGCGGATCAAGGCCGTTTCTATATCGGCGCGCCGGCGGGAACGCAAGGCGAGCGAACGGCCTTCGCGGCGCCGGCCGCCTCAAGGGGGAGGCGAAGCGATCGCGGGGGAGCGATAGGCTTTCAGAAAGACCTCGACCGCGGCGTCGACGGCGTCGTCGATCTCGCTCGGCGCCACCGAATCGACGACGCCGAAAAGCAGCCGCTTGTATACGCCGGACAGACAGAGGTCGATGAACTGCCGCGCCGCGCGTTCCGTATCGGCGATTTCCAGCGCGCCCGCCTCAACGAAAACCTGGAGCCGTTCGGCGAGCTTTTGCACGCCGTAGTGCGGCCCCGCCTCATAAAAAACTTGACCGAGGCGCGGAAATTTCCCTGTCGCGGCGATCACCACGCGCACGTGCGCGACCGTTTCGGGCCGCGCCATCATCTCGACCAAGCGACGCCCGAATCCCCGCAGTTGGGCGTCGGGATCGCTGGGCTCGGGAGGAAAGGCGCAGAGCCGCTCGGCCTGCTGACCGCGCTCCTCGCGAATGAGCGCTTCGAACAATTGCTCCTTGGAGTCGAAATAGGCGTAGAGCGTTCCCTTGGAGACGCCCGCGGCGCGAGCAATGTCGTTCATGCTGGCGCCGTCGAAGCCGGCGTTCAGAAAGACGGCGCGCGCTCCGTCCATGACCTGACGCCGTTTGGCGCCGCCGTCGTTGGACGGCGCTCCAGTTTCGTCAATGATCTCGGCTTCCATCGCCGCTCTGGCCTCTGTCGTAATGACTTCGATCAAAAATGACCGAACCGTTCAGTTCGGCCTTGATTTAGTCGCGGCTTGCCGCTAAGTCAATATGAAAATGACCGAACGGTTCGGTCTGACCCTTGGATGCCTTCGAATGTCGCAGGACGAGACCCAAGCCTCGCCGATCGCCTTCGCCCCGACGCGGGAACATGCGCCGATCGCGCCGGCGGTCGCGCGCGAGGCCGCCGCCGCGCCGCCCGCCACGCGCGTTTCCCGCTCGCCGCGCCGCTTCATTCTGCCCGTCATCGTGATCGCCGCGCTGAGCTATGGCGGCTATTTCGCCTATGATTGGTTCGTCGAAGGGCGCTTCCTCGTCAGCACCGACGACGCCTATGTCGGCGCCGATACGGCGATCATCGCGGCCAAAGTCGCCGGCCACGTCACCGAGGTCGCGGTCGCCGACAACGCCTTCGTCCATGCGGGCGACCTGCTCGTCGGGCTCGACGACGGCGACTATCGCAACGCGGTCGACGCCGCCAAGGCCAAGATCGCGACGCAGGAGGCGACGATCGCGCGCATCGGCCGGCAGATCGAGGCGCAAGGCGCCGTCATCGCGCAGGCCGCGGCGCAGGTCGGCTCCGCGAGCGCGCAGATGCAGGGCGCCCAGGCCGATGAGCAGCGCGCGGCGCTGGAATTCGATCGCTCGCAAAAACTCGCGGCGACGAACTTTGGTTCGCAGCAGCGCCTGGAGCAGGCCGCGGCCGATCGCTCGCGCACCGCCGCGGCGATGACCGCGGCGAGCGCAGCCAAGGCCTCGGCCGAAGCGGCGCTCGCCGGCGCCAAGGCCAATCTCGAAGTGCTGAAGGCTCAACAGACCGAGGCCGTGCGCATGCGCGGCGAGCTCGTCACGTCAGAGGAAAAGGCCGAACGCGACCTTTCCTTCACCGAAATTCGCGCCCCCTTCGACGGCGTCGTCGGCAACAAGGCGGTCGAGCTCGGCCAATACGCGCTGCCCGGCACGCGGCTGCTCGCGTTGGTTCCTTTGGGCAGCGCCTATGTCGACGCCAATTTCAAGGAGACGCAGCTCGATTCGATCCGACCCGGGCAGAAGGTCGACCTCGCCGTCGATTCCTTCGGCGGGCGGGTGATTCCCGGCGTCGTCGCCTCGATCGCGCCGGCTTCGGGCGCGCAGTTCTCGCTGCTGCCGCCCGACAATGCGACGGGCAATTTCACCAAGGTCGTGCAGCGCATCGCCGTCCGCATCGCGGTGGCGCCGGAAGCGCTCAAAGACGCAACGCTGCGGCCGGGCCTGTCCGTCGTCGCCTCCGTGCATACGCGCGACGAAAGCCTGCCGAAGCCGACGCTGCTCGGCGCGCTGGGATTTGGCGCCTCGGCGGGAGAAAGGGCGCCAAGCCGTGAGCGCGGCCGCGCCCGCGATCCCCCGAGGCGCGGCCGCGCCCGCCATTCTCCAAGCCGCGCCCGCGCCTGCGGCGGCGGCCGAGCACTTCGACCTGCGCCGCCTCGCCGCCTTCATCTTCATGGTGTTCGGCATGTTCATGGCGATTCTGGACATCCAGATCGTCTCCGCCTCGCTTTCCGAAATCCAGGCCGGACTTTCGGCGTCCCAGGACGAAATCACCTGGGTGCAGACCAGCTATCTCATCGCCGAAGTCATCATGATCCCGTTGTCGGGATTCCTGTCGCGCGCCTTCTCCACGCGCACGGTGTTCGTCGCCTCGGCGGCCGGCTTCACCGTGATGAGCTTCTTCTGCTCGCGCGCCACCTCGATCGACGAAATGATCGTCTGGCGGGCGTTGCAGGGCTTCATCGGCGGCGGCATGATCCCGACCGTCTTCGCCTCGGCCTACACCATCTTTCCCCGCAACAAGCTGCCGGTCGTCGCGCCGATCATCGGGCTCGTGGCGACGCTCGCGCCGACCATCGGGCCGACGGTCGGCGGCTATCTGACCGACCTCTTTTCCTGGCATTGGCTGTTTCTGGTCAACATCATTCCCGGGATCGTCGTCTCCGTCGCGTGCTGGTACCTGATCGATTTCGACAAGCCCGACCTGAAGCTGCTCAAGAATTTCGACTGGACCGGCTTTATCGCCATGGCCGCTTTTCTCGGCGCGCTCGAATATGCGCTGGAGGACGGCCCGTCGAAGGATTGGCTGGAAAGCGAGCCGGTGACGGCCGCCCTCGTCATATCGGCGCTCGGCGCAATCGTCTTTTTCTGGCGCGCGTTCACGGCGCGCCAGCCGATCGTCGACCTCACGGCCTACACGGATCGCAATTTCTGGGTCGGCTCGCTGTTCGCGTTCGTCCTGGGCATCGGACTTTATGGCCTGACCTATATCTATCCCGTCTACCTCGCCGCGGTGCGCGGCTATTCCGCGCTGATGATCGGCAAGACGATGTTCGTCACCGGCGTCTGCATGTTCATCATGGCGCCGATTTCGGGACGGTTGATGGGCAAGGTCGATCCCAGGCTGATGATCGCGGTCGGCTTCGTCGGCTTCGCGATCGGCACGTGGCAGGCCTCGTTCATCACAGCCGATTGGGATTTCTGGGAATTGCTCGTTCCCCAGATGTTTCGCGGCTTCTCGCTGATGCTCTGCATGGTGCCGATCAACAATCTCGCGCTCGGCACCATGCCGCCGCAGCGCATCAAGAACGCCTCGGGCCTCTTCAACCTGATGCGCAATCTCGGCGGCGCCTTCGGCCTGGCGCTCATCAACACGACGCTCGACAAGCGCATGGACCTGCACCTGGAGCGTCTGCGCGAGGTCGTGGTCTGGGGCCGATCCGCCGCGGACGAGGCCCTGGCCGGGATAACGGCGGGGCTGGCGGCGCGCGGCTCGGACGCCGGACTCGCGGCGACGCGCGAACTGGCTCTCATGGTGCGCCGGCAGGCCGAAGTGCTCGCGCTCGGCGACGTGTTTCTCGGGTTGACCGTGATCTTTCTCGCATTGGTCGCCCTGGCCGCCTTCATGCGCCGGCCGCAGATGGCGGGGGCAGGCGGCGGCGGCCATTAACGAAACGCCGGCCGCGGGAAGGCCTTGCGCGCGAGGGCCGTCCCGACCATATTACGTGGTGAGCGCGGCGCGCCGGCCCGGGGCCGGTCTTCTTACGCCGCGACCACATGACGAGGTTTTCAATGTCCGACTATGACCGCTTCGCCAACGCCCGATACGGCGCTGGCCTCGCCCGGTCCGGCGCCGGCGCGATCGATCAGGGCCTGCGCGCCTATATGATCGGCGTATACAATTACATGACGCTCGGCCTCGGCCTGACCGGCGTGGTCGCCTATGTCGCCTATAAGCTCGGCGCCGTCGAATCGGCGAGCGGCCACATCGTCGGGCTGACCCCATTCGGCCACGCGATCTACGTCTCGCCGTTGCGCTGGGTCGTGATCTTCGCCCCGCTCGCGCTGGTGTTCGCGATCTCGGCCGGCCGAAACGCGATGTCGGTCAGCGCCACGCGCGCGGTGTTCCTCGCCTTCGCGGCGCTGATCGGGCTTTCGCTTTCGACCGTCTTCGTGGTGTTCACGCAGGCCTCGATCGCGCGCGTGTTCTTCGAGACCGCGGCGGCGTTCGGCGCGTTGAGCCTTTACGGCTACACGACGCGCCGCAGCCTTTCGGCGATGGGCTCGTTCATGGTGATGGGCCTGTTCGGCCTCATCATCGCCAGCGTCGTGAACATCTTCTTGCAGAGCAGCGGTCTGCAATGGGCGCTTTCGATCGTCGGCATCGGCGTGTTCGCCGGCCTGACCGCCTGGGACACGCAGGCGATCAAGGAGAATTATTTCGCCGGCGACGGCTACGAAGCCTCGGAGAAGAAGTCGATCTACGGGGCGTTGAAGCTCTATCTCGACTTCATCAACATGTTCCAGATGCTGCTCATGCTCGCCGGCGACCGCCGGAGCTGAGCCTTCGAGCGAAGAAACGAGCCCCGGCCCGCGCGCAGCGGACCGGGGCTTTTTTTATGCAATAATTTATCAATAGTCGCATCTGCAGAGATTGGGGAGCCCGCCGATGAAACGCTTCGCCGTCGCGGCCGCCGCGCTTACGGCGCTATCCGGCCAGGCGCTGGGCGCCGAGGTGAGAATCGCCGACGTGAAGGCCTATTTGTTTCTCGAACGCGCGGGCAAATTGTCAGAAGACGTCGTCGGCGCGCCGCCGTTCGTGAACCTGCCCAAGGGCGGCGGGCCCAACCACGAGACCGCGACGGGGATCCTCGTCGACCTCACCTTCTCCGGCGACAAGAACAGCGCGCCCAAATATGCGACGGCGACGGTCGACATCATCCAGTCCGGCAGGGCGGGCCAGCGGATCGTCACGCACAAGGCCTTCACCAATTTCATTTTCGGCGCCGACGGCGTCGAACACAAGGCGTTCTTCCTGGAAGGGGCGACCTGCATGCCGCTCGCCATCGAGGTGCGCGCCGGCAAGAGCGAGAAGACCGCGAAGCTCGATTTCCAGTGCAAGGAGTGAAGGGCGCGGCGCCGGGACGAGCGGGTGCTTATCGCCATGAGCTTAGGCATGAAGCCGCCGGAAGGCTCGCGCCTTTCGGTTGAGTGGATCGACGGCCAGCAGACGATCGTCGCGCCGCCGCCTTCGCGCGGCGCGATGGCGATCTTTGTCGCCATGTTCGTCTTGTTCTGGCTTGGCGGTTGGACCTTCGGCGGAATTCAAGCGGCGCGGACGCTCGTTTCCGGGCGGGCCAGCAACAGCGAGCTGTTCCTTGGGTTCTGGCTGGCCGGTTGGGCGTTGGGCGAGGGGTTCGCCTTGTTCACGCTCTACCGCATCGTGCGTCCGACGATCCCGGAGCGCTTCACGTTGCGGCTGCGCGAAGGCGGGGACGCCAACCGCCTGACGGTCGACGTCGGCGCCGCCCGTTTCGATCTGGCCAAGGAGTGCGCCGAGGTCGAGCGCGAGTGGCTGTTCCAGACGCTGTCCGATCACTACCGGCTCGCCGACGATTGGCGCAAATCTTGAGGCCTGCGCGCATGATCGGCGTTCGCGCAATTGCATAGCGGGGCGCTGACGCCCGGTGCGGTTTCCCGACGATTCGCTCGCCAGGACCCACGCACGCTGCGGCAAGCGCGAGCGGATTCGGACATTTGGCGAGAGCGCTGCCGGACGCGGTCAACGACGGCGTCCACAATGCGCAACGCGTCAGCCGTTGGAAAACCCCAGCACGTCGGCCATCGAATACAGCCCCGGCTTGCGGCCGCGCGCCCACAGCGCGGCCTTGAGCGCGCCGCGCGCGAACAGGGCGCGGTCCTCGGCATGGTGGGAGAGCACGATGCGCTCGCCGTCGCCGGCGAAGATCACGCTGTGGTCGCCGATCACCGTGCCGCCGCGCAGCGAGGCGAAGCCGATGGCGCCCGGTTTGCGCGCGCCCGTGAGGCCGTCGCGCCCGCGCTCGGAATGCTCGCTCAAAGTGACGCCGCGTCCTTCGGCGGCCGCTTCGCCGAGCAGAAGGGCCGTGCCCGACGGGGCGTCGACCTTCCCGCGATGATGCATTTCGACGATCTCGATGTCGAACTCTTGTCCCAGCGCGCGCGCCGCGTCGCGCACCAGCCGCGCGATGAGATTGACGCCGAGGCTCATATTGCCCGAGCGCACGATCGGCGCGTGGCGCGCCGCCGCGGCGAGGCTCGCGAGATCGTCTTCGGAAAGGCCCGTCGTGCCGACGATATGGGCGATGCGCGCCTGGGCGGCGAGCGCGGCGATCTCGACCGTCGCCGCCGGCGCGGAGAAGTCGATCACGCCGTCGGCGTTCAGCAAGGCGGCGAGCGGATCGTCGGAGAGTCTCACTCCCGTCGCGCCGACGCCGGCCAAAAGCCCTGCGTCCTGGCCCAGGGCGGGCGCGTCGGCGCGCTCGATCGCCGCGCTCAGCATGACGCCCGGCGTTTCCGCGATCGTCTTGACGAGCATCCGGCCCATGCGCCCGGCGGCGCCGGTCACGACCAGCCGCATGTCGGCCATGGCGTCCCTCATTGTTGTGACTCAGCCGGGTTGCGGGCCGTCATAGCCTTCGACGACGACGGCGTCGACTTGCGAGACGGGTTCGCGCAACGCCCGCGCGCGTTGGTATTCCTGCAACTCGTAGCAAGCCAGCGCCGTCGCATAGTCCTTGAACTCGATGACGACGTGCCGCGAGCGCAGCGCGCCCTCCTTGGGCTCGCTCAAGCCCGCGCGCACGAGAAACCGCGCGCCGTATTTGGCGAAGGCGACCGCGTTGGCGCTCCGATAGGCCTCGTAGGCCTCGGGGTCGGCGACATCGACATGGGCGATCCAGTAACCCTTGGCCACGATCAGGCGCCTTCCACCAGGACCAACTCGATCTCGGCGGCGCCTTGGCGCAGGGCTCGCGCGGCCTGATATTGCTCGGAGTGGAAATAGCGCCGCGCCGCGTCGTAGCTCTCGAATTCCAGCACGACGTTGCGCGCGCGGGCCGCTCCTTCGAGCGCTTCGTATCGTCCGCCGCGCGCCAGCGCGCGCCCGCCGTGATCCGCGATCGCCTTCGTCGCGGCGGCGGCGTAGCTCGCGTAGGCGACGGGATCGGTGACGTCGACGCGCGCAATGACGTAGCCTTTGGGCATGAGCGACTCCGGTCGGGTTTGGCCCGCGAGACTAGCGCCTGCGCGCGAGATGGCAAGTCACAGCGCGGCGGCGATCTCAGCGACGATCTGCTGCGCGGCGGCGCGGGGATCGGAGGCTTGCGTCACCGGGCGCCCGACCACGAGGTAGTCGGCGCCGTCAGCGATCGCCTCAGCGGGCGTGGCGACGCGCTTCTGGTCGCCGACCGAAGCGCCGGAGGGGCGAATGCCCGGCGTGACGAGAAGCAGCAAATCGCCGACGGCGGCGCGCAGCATGGCGGCCTCCGAAGCGCTGGCGACGAGGCCGTCGACGCCGGCCGATTGCGCCTGCGCGGCGCGGCGCGCCACCAGCGCCCTGACGCCCAAGGCGTAGCCGGCTTCGGCGAGATCGGCGTCGTCGCACGAAGTGAGAACCGTAACCGCCAGCAGCTTCAGCTGCGAGCCCCTGGCGCCGGCCGCGGCCGCGCGCATCGTCTGGGGATAGGCGTGGACGGTGAGAAAATAAGCGCCGAGCTTGGCGATTTGCGCAGTCGCGCGCTCGACCGTGTTGGGGATGTCGTGCAGTTTCAGGTCGATGAAGACTTTCTTGCCCGCGAGCGCGAATTTCGGCGCCAGACTCAAGCCGCCGCCATAGGCGAGCTCCATGCCGATCTTATAAAACCGCACGTTGTCGCCGAGTTCGGCGACGAGACGCTCGGCCTCGATCGCGTCGGGCGCGTCGAGCGCGACGATCAAGCGGTCGCGGGGATCGATGAGGTTCGCGCGCCGGGCGGTCATGGAAGCGCCAGCGTTCATTTGGCGGCCGGACGGCCGCCGCCCATCAGCCGGTCGGCGCGCCGGCGGATTCGCGTCATCACGGGTTCGGCGAATGCGGCGTTCGGATCGACGCGATACGTCCAGACGCGCGCCGGCGGCAGGTTGCACCAGATCGGCGCGCTGCAATGGGCGGAAAACCTGTTGGCGCAGGTCTCGCGCGGAATCGGCGAGGCGAGGCCGTAAGTGAACTGGACGAAGACGCCGTCCGGTCCCATCAGCGCGAAAGCGTCCGCGATTAGCTTCGCCCGCAACGCGGGAGGCTGATTGAGCAACGGCAGGCTGGAGACGACCGCGGCGATCGGCCGGCCTTCGAGCCCTGCCAAGGTGCGCGGCAGATCGTAGGCGTCGCCCTGGACCACCCGGACGGGCGCGAAACGTTCCGCGAGGAGCCGGCAGAAGCCGGCGTCATATTCGACCAGCACGAGGCGCTCGCGAGCGACGCCGTGTTCGATCAGCGCGCGGGTCACCGGCCCCGTTCCCGGGCCGAGCTCGACGACGAGGCCTTCGCGGCGGGGATCGACGGCCCGCGCCATCGCGCGCGCGAGAAACCGCCCCGACGGCGCCACGGCGCCGGTCAGGCGCGGGTTTCCAAACAACGTCCTGAAAAAATGCGTCTCGTCGCCGAACAGCCGCCCGGAGCGCCGGCCCGGTTGATCGGAGGGAAGTTTCGTCGAAGAATGCCCCATTGTCGTCCTGCAGCGCGTTGACCGTCGGCTCGTCCGCGCCGCAGCCGGCGCGTCGACTGACTTAACTCAGTCCTTCGAAGAATTCCTTCATCTTGGCGAAGAAGCCGGAACTCTCGGGCTGGGTCTTGTGGGACAATTCCGCGTCGAATTCCATCAGCAATTCGCGCTGGCGCCGCGTCAAATTCTGCGGCGTTTCGACATTGGCCTGGATGTAGAGATCGCCGAAATCGCGCGAGCGCAGGATCGGCATGCCCTTGCCGCGCAGGCGCATCTGATGTCCGGATTGCGCTCCCTCGGGTATGCGCACTTTGGCGTCGCCGCCGTCGAGCGTGCGCACCGAGAATTCGCCGCCCAGCGCCGCTTGCACCATCGAGATGGGCACGCGGCAATAGAGGTCGGCGCCGTCGCGTTGGAAGAAAGGATGCGGCTTGAGCGAGAGGAAAATATAGAGATCGCCGGCGGCCCCGCCGCGCAGGCCCGCTTCGCCCTCGCCGGAAAGGCGGATGCGCGTGCCGTCCTCAACTCCCGCCGGCATGTTGACGGAAAGCGTGCGCTCGCGCGTGACGCGGCCGGAGCCGGCGCATTTTTCGCAAGGGTTGTCGATCGTCTGGCCTCGCCCGCCGCAACTCGGGCACGTCCGCTCGATCGCGAAAAATCCCTGCTGGGCGCGAACGCGTCCATGCCCCGCGCAGGTCTTGCACGTCGTCGGCTTCGAGCCCGCCTTCGCGCCCGAGCCGGCGCAGCCTTCGCATGTCACCGAGGTCGGCAGCTTAATCGTCGCGGTCTTGCCGTGATAGGCCTCCTCCAGGGTGATCTCGAGGTTGTAACGCAGGTCCGCGCCGCGTTCCTTGCCGGACGGATTGCGCCCGCCGCGGCGCCCCATGATGTCGCCGAAGAGATCGTCGAAGATATCCGACATGGACGTGGCGAAGCCTTCGTTCATGCCCGCGCCGTGCTCGAAAGCGGCATGGCCGTAACGGTCGTAGGCGGCCCGTTTCTGCCCGTCGGACAGATGTTGGTAGGCCTCGTTGAGTTCCTTGAACCGTGATTCGGCTTGTTTGTCGCCGGGATGGCGGTCGGGATGGCATTGCATCGCCGCCTTCCGGAAAGCCGCCTTCAGCTCCGCGTCCGTGGCGGTCCGGGCGACCCCTAAGGTTTCGTAGAAATCGCGTTTGGCCACGTCTTTAGCAACCCGGTCTTTCTTGGAGGCGCCCGAATCGACCACCTATGGTAGGCATAGGCCGCCTCGTCAATTGCTCTCGAATGTCTCGGCCCCGCCTCGAGCGAGCCTCGCAGGGCGGCCCCTCAAGGAAATCCTCCTGGGCGCCCGGCGAGGTCGAGCGCGCCCCTTCGCCACATTGGGAAAAGGGGCGCGCGAACTCGAGATCGTCAGGCGGATTTCTTCTTGTCGTCGTCGACTTCCCGGAACTCGGCGTCGATGACGTCGTCCTTGGCCTTTTCTCCGCCCGCCTCGGCGCCTTCGGCGCCGGGGCCCGCCGCCTGCTGCGCCTTGTACATGGCTTCGCCGAGCTTCATTTGCGCCTGCATGAGGTCGTTCGTCCTGGCTTTGATCGCCTCGACGTCCTCGCCCTCCAGGGAAGCGCGCAGAGCCGCCACGGCCGCCTCGACCGCGCTGCGATCGGACTGGGCGACCTTATCGCCGTATTCCTTGAGCGCCTTCTCGGCGTCGTGGGCGAGCAATTCGCCGTGGTTCTTGGCGTCGACCGCCTCGCGCCGCTTCTTGTCTTCGGCAGCGTGGGCCTCGGCGTCCTTGACCATCTTGTTGATGTCGGCGTCGCTCAGGCCGCCCGAGGCCTGGATGCGGATCTGCTGTTCCTTGTTGGTCGCCTTGTCCTTGGCGGTGACGTTGACGATGCCGTTGGCGTCGATGTCGAACGTCACCTCGATCTGCGGCACGCCGCGCGGAGCGGAGGGAATGCCGACGAGATCGAACTGGCCGAGCGCCTTGTTGTCGGCGGCCATTTCACGCTCGCCCTGGAAGACGCGGATCGTCACGGCGGTCTGATTGTCTTCGGCCGTCGAGAAGACCTGGCTCTTCTTGGTCGGGATCGTCGTATTGCGCTCGATGAGGCGCGTGAACACGCCGCCGAGCGTCTCGATGCCGAGCGAAAGCGGCGTCACGTCGAGCAGCAGCACGTCCTTCACGTCGCCTTGCAGAACGCCGGCCTGGACTGCGGCGCCGATCGCGACCACTTCGTCCGGGTTCACGCCCTTATGGGGCTCCTTGCCGAAGAACTGCTTGACGATCTCCTGCACCTTGGGCATGCGCGTCATGCCGCCGACGAGAATGACCTCGTCGATCTGGCCCGCCGACAGGGCGGCGTCCTTGAGCGCCTTGCGGCACGGCTCGACCGTGCGCTGAATGAGGTCGTCGACCAGCGCCTCGAACTTGGCGCGAGTCAGTTTCAGCGCGAGATGCTTGGGGCCCGCGGCGTCGGCCGTGATGTAGGGCAGGTTGATTTCCGTCTGCATCGCCGAGGAGAGCTCAATCTTGGCCTTCTCCGCCGCTTCCTTCAGGCGCTGCAGCGCGAGCTTGTCCTTGGTCAGGTCGATGCCCTGCTCTTTCTTGAACTCGCCGGCGAGATATTCGACGAGGCGCATGTCGAAGTCTTCGCCGCCCAGGAACGTGTCGCCGTTCGTCGATTTCACTTCGAAGACGCCGTCGCCGATCTCGAGGATCGAGACGTCGAACGTGCCGCCGCCGAGGTCGTAGACCGCGATCGTGCCGGACTTGCGCTTGTCGAGGCCGTAGGCGAGCGCCGCCGCCGTCGGTTCGTTGATGATGCGCAGCACCTCGAGGCCGGCGATCTTGCCGGCGTCCTTGGTCGCTTGGCGCTGGGCGTCGTTGAAATAAGCGGGAACGGTGATAACGGCCTGCGTGACCGGCGAGCCGAGATGCGCCTCGGCGGTCTCCTTCATCTTCTGCAGGACGAAGGCGGAAATCTGCGAAGGCGAATATTGCTTGCCGTCGGCCGCCACCCAAGCGTCGCCGTTGGGGGCCTTCATGATCTTATAGGGAACCAGACCCATGTCCTTCTTGGTCATGGGATCGTCGAACGATCGGCCGATCAGGCGCTTGATCGCGAAAAAGGTGCGCTCAGGGTTGGTCACGCCTTGGCGCTTGGCGGGCTGGCCGACCAGACGCTCGCCCTCGTCGGTGAATGCGACGATCGACGGCGTCGTGCGCGCGCCCTCGGAATTCTCGATGACTTTCGGGGTCGCGCCTTCCATGACGGCGACGCAGGAATTGGTGGTCCCGAGGTCGATGCCGATAACTTTAGCCATTGTCCCATTCCTCATTGTTTCGCAAGACCGCCAGGCCCCGAAGCGGCCTGGCCTTGGAAATACGCGGCCCCCTCCAGCAACTGGCTGGCGACGCGCATCCCGGTCCCCGATGCACGGTTTCAAATTCCGCAGGCGAGACTTTCTTGCCCCAACGCTGCACAGGTGGCGCGTATATAAGTGGGGCTCCACACCGGCGCAAGGCGCTGAAGCGCTCGTCGGCGGCGAGAAATCTCAAGGCTTGCCTCGGGCCTTCGCGCCGCCGCGCGCTCGGCGCTTCCCATTTTCCCGTTCCGAAATTAAGCTTACGTTATGACACGTTTTCCGATCGCCGCGCTGGGCGTCTCGGTCGCCGTGCTCGGCGTCCTAGCGACGAGCTGCGGCCTCGCCCGCGCGCAACTCGCCTTGCCCGGCGCCGTCGCCCCGACGCCGGTTGGCGCGCCCGCCGCCGCCCCCGCCACGCGGAAGGCGGAAAAGCCGACGGCCGAATTCGCCTCCGGCGCCGCGGACATCGTCGGCCGGCCGCTTCGGCTCAACGGGAACGCGGGCCAGTTATTGTTTTCGCGCCGCGGCAAAGTTCTGCGCATCGATAAGTTCAGCTTGGCCGGCGAAGTGATCTCCGACCCTTCGCGAAAGTGCCTGATCGATATCGTCGGCGACGCGCCGATCGAGGCCAAAAGCCTGGGAAGGCCCGACGGATTGGCGAGGTACGAAGCGCAAATCCCAGCCTGCCCGTTCTCCTTCGACCTTCTCGACGGCGCCGTGCTGGTTCCCGCGCAAAACACGGCCTGCGTCTTCCAGGCGGCCGATTGCCAGGCGAGCCCCGGCGGCCTTTGGGGCCCCGACGGGGCCAATCTGGAAAACGACGCCAAATCGATCGAGCGGCGGCGCGCGCGCGCCGACGCGGCGGCGGCGGGCAGACTTCGCACGCTCCAGGCGCGGTTCAAAGGTCGGCCCGAGGCCGACGACGCCGCGCGAGACGAGAGGGATTTTCCCGCGCAGCGGGACGACGTTTGTCGCGATTACGAGAAGGAGGCGGTTCACGGATATTGCGCCTCCCAGATGGCGCAGGCGCACGCCGCGCGCTTGAAGGCACGGATCGACGCGCTCGAGCGGCGCTCCGCCGCCCCGGATTGACGACGCCCGGGTTCGCGCGGGAACGCGGCGCCGCCGGCTTTATCTCCGCTTCCGCCTGGGCTAGCGTGACGAGGCGTCGGGGCCCCGAGCTTCTGCCGAGCGCGCTCGCGGCGACGCGATTTTTGGAGGGCGCCATGCTCAAGGAATTCAAAGAATTCGCAATGAGGGGCAACGTCATCGATCTCGCGGTGGCGGTGGTCATCGGCGCGGCGTTCAACAAGATCGTCGGTTCGCTGGTCGACGGAATCATTATGCCGATCATCGGCATTTTCGGGAAGGCGGACTTCTCCAACTATTTTCTTCCCCTTTCCAGCGCCGTGACCGCGACCAATCTGGTCGACGCGAGGAAGCAGGGCGGCGTGCTCGCCTATGGCGATTTCATCACCAACGTCATCCAGTTTCTCATCGTCGCCGCGGCGCTGTTCCTCGCCATCAAAGCGATCAACGCGATGAAGAAGTCGGAGCCGGCCGCTCCGGCCGCTCCTGCGCCGCCAAGCGAGGAAGTCGCATTGCTGACGCAGATTCGCGACGCCCTGGTCAAGCGCTGAACGCGAACCGGAAAAGACGAGGGGCTCGCGCCGGCGAGGCCTCGCCCGGGACCGACGACAATTTTTGCGCCCGCCTCTTGCGGTCGATCGCAACCCCGTCCATGACGCGGCGATGGACCTGTCGTTTTCCCCAACCGCGCCGCCGATGCCCGACTGGCTCGGCGCCATTCAGCCCGCCATGCGCGCCGTGGCGCAAAGCGGCATCGTCGAAGTCTTCAACTATGGGCGCGGCCGCCAGGGTCTGATCCCGCTTTGGGTCGGCGAGGGCGACTTGCCGACGCCGCCTTTCATCGCCGAAGCGGCCAAGGCCTCGCTCGATCGCGGCGAGACCTTCTACACCCACCAGCGCGGCATCCCCGAACTGCGCGATTCCATCGCGCGCTACATGACGCGCGTCTATGGCGCGGCGCCGGGCGGCGGCGATTTCTCGCCCGAAAGCTTCTTCGTCACGATCGGCGGCATGCATGCGCTCGATATCGCCACGCGCCTGACGGTCGGGCCCGGCGAGGAAGCGCTGATTCCTTCGCCGGCCTGGCCGAATTTCGCCGGCGCCGTCGCGCTGTCGGGCGCGCGCGCGGTCTATGTGCCGCTCGAGCGCGGCGAACGCTGGCGCCTCGATCCCGAGCGTCTCGCGAGCGCCGTCACGCCCTTGACCCGCGTCATTTTCGTCAATTCGCCGGCCAATCCCACCGGCTTCGTCGCCACTCACGAAGAGCTCGAGGCCATCCTGGCGCTGGCGCGCGATCGCGGCCTGTGGGTCGTCGCCGACGAAATCTACGGGCGGCTGACCTATAACGGCGCAAGGGCGCCGTCCTTTCACGACGTCATGGCGCCCAGCGACAAGATTCTCTTCGTGCAGACGCTGTCGAAGAACTGGGCGATGACGGGCTGGCGCGTCGGCTGGCTGGAGGCGCCGCCGGCGCTCGGCGCGACGATTGAGAATCTCGTGCAATTCACTACGTCGGGCGTTCCCGTCTTCACGCAACGCGCCGCCGTCGCCGCGCTGGAAGAGGGCGAGCCGTTCATCGCCGATCAGATCGCGCGGATGCGCGAGGCGCGCGACATCGTCACCCGGGGCCTGGCCGCGACGGGGCGCGTGCGCTTCGCGACGCCGGAAGCCGCGTTTTATCTCTTTTGCGCGGTCGACGGCGAGGCCAATTCGCGTGCGCTGGCGCTGCGGCTCATCGATGAGGCGGGGATCGGGGCGGCGCCCGGTTCCGCTTTCGGTCCGGGCGGGGAGGGCTATCTGCGCCTTTGCTTCGCGCGCGCGCCCGCAGAGATCGCCGAGGCGACGCGCCAATTCGCGCGCTGGCTCGCGAGGTAGCGCCGTCTTGACCCGCCAGCTCGCGGTTCGCTCGGCGTCTCGGCGCGCGTTCGAACAAGCCTGCGTCCTGGCGGCGGCGCTCGTAGGCGGCGGAGCGCTCGCAAGGGCCGGCGTCCCCGCCGGCTGGCTCTCGGGCGCGATGATCGGGGTGGCGGCGCTCGCCGCGATCGGCGCCGCCGCGCCGCTCGCCGCCGGATTGCGACAGCTCGCGATCCTGCTGGCCGGCGTCGGGATGGGATCGGGGCTGACGCCGGCGACGCTGCATACGCTGGGGCGGTATCCGGCTTCGCTCGCCCTCATGGTCGGAGCGATCGCGGCGATGACCGCCGCGTCCTATTTCGTGCTCCTGCGCGCGCGGGGCTTCTCGCGGCAGACGGCGTTCTACAGCGCCATTCCCGGCGCGCTCTCCTACGTCTTCATCGTCGCGCAGCCTTCCGGCGCGGACATGGCGCGGCTCGCGGTCATCCAGGTGTTCCGGATCTTCGTCCTGATGGCGCTCGTGCCGATCGTGGCCTCGCGCGCCGGTTTCGTCGCCGCCTCGATCGGCTTCGTCGTCGATCCCGTCACGACGACCGTGCTTCTGGTCGCCGCCGCGGGGCTCGCGGGCGCCGCTCTGGAGCGGCTCGGCGTCGCCAGCGGCGCGCTCTACGCCGCGATCGTCGTCTCCGCGCTCGCCCATGGCCTCGGCTGGGCGCCCGGACGCCTGGCGCCGCCGATCCAGATCGGCGCGCAAACGCTGATCGGCGCCTGGATCGGCACGCGTTTCATCGGCTTCGACTGGGGCCTCCTGCATCGAACGCTCATCGCCGCGGCGACGTCCTTCCTCGCCGCTTTCGCAGCGGCGGCGGGTTTCGCCTATCTCGCGACTTTGGCGGTCGACGCGCCTTTCCCCGAGGCGCTGGTCGCCTTCGCTCCGGGAGGCCTGGAGGCGATGACGATGATGGCTTTCGCGCTCGGCCTCGATCCGCTGTTCGTCGGCGCCCATCACCTCGCGCGGTTCGTCGTCATCAGCGCCGCCTTGCCGTTGGCGGCCAATTGGCTCGATCGGCGGGCTCGGCTTCCCCTTAAGTCTTAGGACGCGGCGCGAATCATGCCTCTAGCGTGCGTGCGCCGCACAATTTAAGTAGGGGCGACTGTCAGGAGTTTGTCATGGTCGCTCGTCCGCGCCGCAGCGTGCTCTATATGCCGGGTTCCAACGCCAAGGCGCTCGCCAAGGCGCGCAGTCTGGCGGCCGACGCGATCATCATCGACCTCGAAGATTCGGTCGCGCCGGACGCCAAGCCGGCGGCGCGGGATCTGGCGGTCGAAGCCGTGCGCGCGGGGGGGTTCGGCGGACGCGAGGTGGTGATTCGGGTCAACGGCGCCCATACGCCGTGGGGCCGCGAGGATCTCAACGCCGCGATCGCCGCCGCGCCCGATGCGATTCTGCTGCCCAAGGTCGATGGGCCGGGGGCGATCATGGTCGCCGCGCGCGCGTTGCGGGAGGCGGGCGCGCCAAAACGCACGCGCCTGTGGGCGATGATGGAGACGCCGATGGCGATTCTGAGCGCAGGTTCGATCGCCGCGACCGCGGCCGATCCGGATTCGCGGCTGGAGACGCTGGTGATGGGCCTCAACGATCTGGCCAAGGAGACGCGCGCCCGCCTGACGCCGGGGCGCCCCGCGCTGATCGCCTGGCTCGCGCTGTGCGTCGCGGCCGCGCGCGCCCACGGCTGCGACATCATCGACGGCGTCTATAACGATCTCAGCGATCTCGCCGGTTTCAAGGCCGAGTGCGAGCAGGGCCGCGACATGGGCCTCGACGGCAAAACGCTGATCCACCCCAATCAGATCGACATCTGCAACGCGACCTTCGCGCCGACCTCGAACGAGGTCGAGGCCGCCCGCGCGATCATCGCCGCTTTCGTTCTGCCGGAAAACGCCGGCAAGGGCGTCATTCAGCTCAACGGCCGCATGGTCGAATTGCTGCACGAGCAGATGGCGCGCCGAACGCTGGCGGTCGCTGAAGGAATCGAAACGCTTTCCCGCGCCGCGAACTGAAGCCGCGCGCTCCTTCGCGCGGCGCTTGGAACGGGTCGCGCGAACGACTACATCCCTTCCGTCCCTCGTAAGCCACGGAGCGGCGCCGCATGAGCCAAGCCTATCACGCTCTCTTTCAACTCGGCGCCGACGCGACGCCTTACCGAAAACTGAGCTCCGAGGGGGTGCGCGTCGAGCGCGCGCTCGGGCGCGACATTCTCGTCGTCGAGCGCGAAGCGCTGCGCCGCTTGAGCGAGCAGGCGCTGATCGACATCAACCATCTGCTGCGCCCCGGCCATCTCGCGCAGCTCGCCAAGATTCTCGACGACCCGGAAGCCACCGCCAACGACAAGTTCGTCGCTTACGACCTCCTGAAGAACGCCAATATCGCGGCGGGCGGCGTGCTGCCGATGTGCCAGGACACCGGCACCGCGATCGTCGTGGCCAAGAAGGGCCGCCTTGTGTGGACCGAGGGCGACGACGAAGCGGCGATCGCGCAAGGGATCGGCGACGCCTACCGCATCAAGAATCTGCGTTACAGCCAGGTCGCGCCGCTTTCGATGTTCGAGGAGAAGAACACCGGCGACAATCTGCCCGCCCAGATCGAAATCGCCGCCGAGGGGGAGGACGCCTACAAGTTCCTGTTCATCGCCAAGGGAGGCGGCTCCGCCAACAAGAGCTTCTTCTATCAGGCGACGCCGTCGATCCTGACGCACGATCGAATGATCGCCTTTCTCAAGGAGAAGATCCTCACCCTGGGCACCGCGGCTTGCCCGCCCTATCACCTCGCCATCGTCATCGGCGGCACGAGCGCCGAACAGACGATGAAGACGGTGAAGCTCGCCTCCACGCGCTATCTCGACACGCTGCCGACCAGCGGCGGCGCGGACGGCCACGCGTTCCGCGATCTCGCGATGGAAGAGGAAATCCACAGGCTGACCCAGCAGCTCGGCGTCGGCGCGCAGTTCGGCGGCAAGTATTTCTGCCACGACGTGCGCGTGATTCGCCTGCCGCGCCACGGCGCCTCGCTGCCGATCGGCCTCGGCGTCTCCTGCTCGGCCGATCGCCAGGCGCTCGGTAAGATTACTCGCGACGGCGTGTTCCTCGAGGAACTGGAGCACGATCCCGCGCGCTTCCTGCCCTCTGTCGACGAAGCGAGCCTCGGCGGGCCGGTGGTGAAAATCGACCTCGATCGGCCGATGAAGGAGATCCTCGCCGAATTGTCCAAGCATCCCATCCGCACGCGCCTGTCGCTCACCGGCGTGTTGATCGTGGCGCGCAATTCGGCGCACGCCAAGATTCGCGAGCGCCTCGAGCGCGGCGAGCCGATGCCCGACTACATGAAGAACCATCCCGTCTACTACGCCGGCCCGGCCAAGACGCCGGCGGGCTACGCCTCCGGCTCGTTCGGACCGACGACCGCGGGGCGGATGGATTCCTTCGTCGAACAGTTCCAGGCGGCGGGCGGCTCGATGGTGATGCTCGCCAAGGGCAATCGTTCGCGCGAGGTGCGCGAGGCCTGCGCGCGTCACGGTGGCTTCTATCTCGGCTCGATCGGCGGCCCCGCCGCGCGGCTCGCCCAGGACTGCATCAAAAAGGTCGAAGTGCTGGAATATCCCGAGCTCGGCATGGAGGCGATCTGGCGCATTGAGGTCGAGGATTTCCCCGCCTTCATCGTCATCGACGACAAGGGCAATGATTTCTTCAAGGAGCTGAACCTCGGCTGACGCGGCGCTGGCGGTCGCCAGAGAATCGACTTATCGTCGCGCCTTCGACGCATCGGGAAGGGAGAGGCGAAATGGCGATCACCGGCGGCTGTCTCTGCAAGAAGGTGCGTTACGAAATCGCCGCCGACAAGCCGCTCGGCGCGCGCTTGTGCTGGTGCCGCGTGTGCCAGTATTTGAGCGCGGGCGGCGGCACGGTGAATGCGGTTTTTCGCAAGGACGCGGTGAAGGCGACAGGCGAAACCGCGGTCTACACGTCGATCGCCGACAGCGGCTCGGTGATGCATCGCACCTTCTGCCCTGCTTGCGGCACGCCCCTGTTCAGCGAGGCCGAGCCGCGCCCGCATCAGATCATCGTGCGCGTGGGCACGCTCGACGACCCGGAACTCGGCAAGCCCGGCGGCGTGATTTGGACGCGCTCGGCGCCAACATGGGCGTGCTTCGATCCGACGCTGCCGCAAACCGAGGGGCAGCCGGCGCCGGCGCCGGCGAAGTAGCGATCGGCGACCGCCTTCGCGCCGCCCGTTGAACTCATCCGTCATTGTGTGCAAGTTGCGAGCCTTCGCGCGCCCGTCGCGAACGCAACGAGGAAACGACACGCATGTCCCTTTCGCTTTACCAATCCAGCGTTCCCGTATTCGAACGTTCGCTGAACGCCTTTTCCGCGATCCTCGACAAGGCGGCGGCGCACGCGGCGGCGTGCAAGTTCGATCCCTCCATCTATCTGACGATGCGGTTGCGCCCGGACATGTTCGCCTTCGTGCGTCAGACGCAGGTCTTCTGCGACCACGCCAAGAACGGCGCCGCGCGGCTCGCCGGGTTGGAAGCGCCGAAGTTCGAAGACAACGAGGCTTCGCTCGACGACATCAAGGCGCGCATCAAGAAGACGCTCGACGCCCTCGCGGGCCTCGATGCGAAGTCGATCGACGCCGGCGGCGAGCGCGAGATCATTTTTCGCGTCGGGCCGAACAACGCGAAAATGCAGGGAGCGAACTACCTCGTGCATTTCGCATTGCCGAACTTTTACTTTCACCTGACGACCGCTTACGACATCCTGCGCTACGCGGGCGTCCCCATCGGCAAGCGCGATTTTCTCGGCGTCGTTCCCGGCTTTTCGCTGGTCTGACTTTCCCCCTCTCTAATCCGGTAAGGCGCATTTCATGAGCATCGAACGAATCGGCGTCGGCCCGCGCATGTCGCAAGCGGTCGTCCATGGCGATACAATTTATTTGGCCGGTCAGGTCGCCGACAAAACCGCGGGCAAGAGCGTGGGCGAGCAGACGCAGGAAATTCTCGAGGCAATCGACGGCCTGCTCGCCAAGGCCGGCTCGGACAAGACGCATATCCTCTCCGCGACGATCTATCTGACCGACATCAAGACTTTCCCGGAGATGAATGCGGTCTGGGACCGCTGGGTCGCCAAGGGCGCAACGCCCGCGCGCGCCACGGTCGAGGCCCAGCTCGCCGCGCCCGCCTATCGCGTCGAGATCGCCTGCGTCGCGGCCAAACCGTCAAAATAGGAAGACGAGGGCGTGAACAAACCTCCGGAGGGCGGCTTGACGGGAGCCTTCGAACGGGTCGCGACGCCCGCCGCGGCCGTCGATCGCCTCGCCGAACTTTATGCGCAGGCGGCCGGGTCGCTGCGCGCTGCGGTCGAGAGTTTCCTGGCCGACGGCGTTCCGCCCAGCGCGCAGGCGCGCGCGCATTTTCGCTATCCGCAATTGCGCGTGACCTATCAGCCCGAGGGCGTGCCGCCTTCGAACGCGCGCGCTTTCGCCAAATTCACCGAAGCGGGCGTCTATTCCACGACCGTGACCCAGCCCGAGGATTTTCGCGCCTATCTGCTCGAGCAGCTCGAACCGTTGGTCGCCGAATTCGGCGCCGAGATCGAGGTCGGCGTCAGCGTGCAGGAAATCCCGTACCCCTATGTCTTCGAAAGCGGCGACGAATTGGGGCGCGGCGGCGCGACGGCTTCCGAGCTCGCGCGCTTCTTTCCCGTGCCCTCGCTCGCGGTCGTCGGCGATGAAATCGCGGACGGCGCGTTCGACATTCGTCCCGGCTTCGAGCGCCCGATCGCTCTCTTCGACGCCGCGCGCGTCGATTATTCCTTGCGCCGGCTGGTGCATTACACCGGCTCCGACTGGCGCGCGATGCAGCCCTGGGTGCTGCTGACGAACTATCATCGTTACGTCGATCAGTTCGTGCGCTGGGGCCTGGAGCAATTGTGGGCCGGCGCCGTCGAAAAAATCGTGCTGCCCGGCAATATCGTGATCGACGCGAGCCTGACGCCGGACGAAGCCGAGGCGCGGGCGACTGGCATGGTCTGGCATCGCTTCCAAATGCCCGCTTATCACGTCGTGCGCGCCGACGGACGCGGCGTCAGCCTCGTCAATATCGGCGTCGGACCGGCGAACGCCAAAACCATCACCGACCACATTGCGGTGCTGCGCCCGCATTGCTGGCTGATGGTCGGCCATTGCGCGGGCCTGCGCCAATCCCAACGCATCGGCGATTACGTGCTCGCGCACGCCTACCTCCGGCAGGACAACATCCTCGACAACGCAGTGCCGCCGGACGTGCCGATCCCGGCGCTCGCCGAAGTGCAGGTCGCGTTGCAGGAGGCGGTCGCGCGGGTCACCGGCGATCGCGGCGAGGCGCTGAAGCGGCGCCTGCGCACGGGAACCGTGGTCACCAACGACGACCGCAACTGGGAATTGCGCTGGACGCAGGAGCGCCGGCGCATCAATCTCTCGCGCGCCATCGCGGTCGACATGGAATCGGCCACGATCGCCACGCAGGGCTTTCGCATGCGCGTGCCCTACGGCACGCTGCTGTGCGTCTCCGACAAGCCGCTGCACGGCGAAATCAAACTGCCCGGCGCGGCGAACGCCTTCTACGAGCGCGCGATCGGCGAGCATTTGCAGATCGGCATCGCGGCGCTGGAGACGCTGCAAAACCAGCACGAGACGCTGCATTCGCGCAAATTGCGCAGCTTCGATGAGCCGCCGTTCCGCTGAGGCGCTGCGGCGCGCTGTCTTTGGATCGAACCAGACTTCCGCCGTCATCATGACGGCCGCGACGGACGTGCCTAAAGACGACGCGCTCTATCCCTCGTAAAAGACCGGCACGATCGAAGCGACGAGCAGCGCCGCCATCGTCAGGTTGAACGGGCGCGCGATCTGCGCGTCGCTGAGCGCGCGGCGCATCGCCGAGCCGAGCAGCGCCCAGGCGCCGCTGCTGGGCAGGCCGATCGCGAGATAGGCGAGCGCGACGATGAGGACGTTGCGCGTGTAGTCGTCGACGACGGAATAGGCGGTCAAGGCGCTGACCGCGATGACCCAGGCCTTGGGATTGATCCATTGAAACGCCGCCGCGCCGAAGAAGCCGAGCGGCGCCCCGCGGCTTTCGCCCTCGGGCGCCGGCCCCGCGAACGCGATTTTTCCGGCGAGCCAAAGCATATAGGCCGCGCCGAGATAACGCATCGCCGGCAAGAGAGCGGGAAAGCGCGCGAAGATGGCGTCGAGGCCCAGGCCGACCAATGCGACCATCAGGCAAAAGCCGACAACGACGCCCATGAGATGGGGAAGCGTGCGCCGGAAACCGAAATTCACCCCCGATGTCATCAACATCAGATTGTTGGGGCCGGGCGTGACGCCGGAGACGAAGCAGAACGCCGCCATGGCGGCGAAGACATCGGTGCGCATCGGGGGCTCGCGAAAGTTCGGCGCGAAACGGGCGTTTCGCAATCGCCTACCCCGAGTCGATCGGCGCGACCAGGGACAATCGCGTCCGATCCGGCCGAAGCGTACCTCGGAACGAACGGTACAGAGGATCGTTCGCGCGCCGGCCGGGAGCGCTCGCCGGCCGTTGTCGCCCGCGCGCAGGCGGCGGGGTCAGCGTCCCGGCTTCGCCCCGCCGAACAATTCGCGCGCGCCCTCTGCGACCGACACGCAAAGCTCGGGCCGTCCGACCTTGCGGCGGGTCAGGAAGCGCGCGCGCCGTGCGGCGATCGTCTTGCCCCGCCGCCGCGGCGCAGGAGCGCGCACCGCGACTTTGCCGAGCAGCGGCCGGTCCGGTTCGTCGCGGCCCTCGACGCGCTCGACCAGCGCCGGCAGGCCGAGAACCCGCGCCCACAGCCGCCATTCCGCGTGCACGTCCCAATCGTCGTTCGCTTCGGCGAGCACGAGGCAAAGGTCGGGATCGGCATGGACGAGGCGGATTTCATAGGAAAAGCCGTCCTCTCGCGCGCCGACGATCCGCAGCATGACGCCGCGATAGGCGCTTGTCGCGACCGTGACGTTCATGAAGACGCCGGCGACGACGCGCGCGATGACGACGTTCTCGCCATCCAGCCGCACGACCCGTCGATGTCCGTCGGCGCGCGGGTCCGGCGCCGCGAACCGTCGCGGCGCGAAGGCGCTGTGCTTTGGAGCCGTTTGCATCGCCAAGTCTCCCCCTGACCCAAGGATCATGCGGCAGAGATTGGCGGCCGGCGGCTCAAAGCGACCTAACGGAAGTGGTTAAACCTCGCTGAATCAGGGTCTTATCGGCCACTTTCGCGCGACATGGCTGGCGCGGGATTTCGCGAAAACGTCAAATTTGACGCATTCGTTCGCGCCCTTGTTCACGAGGGGCCGCGCGGCGGGTCAGAACGCGTCGGCGTCGCGCGGCTCGTCGGCCTGACGCGGGCGGCGGCGGAACGCTTCGCGCGCCCGGCTGCGCTGATCGAGAAGGGCGCGCGCGAGCGCCTTGAGGGGCGCCGCGAGGCGGTCGAGCCGCTCGACCCCGGCGACCGCGCGTTCGCCGCGGGTCAGCTCGCGATCGAGTTCGGCCATGGTCTTGGACAGCCCCGGCTCGGAATCGTCGAGCCACACCGCGACGATGCGCGCCCAAGCGAGCGCCAGGCCCTGCAGCTTGATCGCGCCCGCCACGCCTTCGCTTTCGATGCCCGCCGCCTCCAGCATGAAGCGCATCGAATTGACCACCGACTGGTTCATCGCCAGCGCCGC
Organism: uncultured Alphaproteobacteria bacterium; assembly: GCA_963842835.1. Classification (GTDB taxonomy): domain Bacteria; phylum Pseudomonadota; class Alphaproteobacteria; order Rhizobiales; family Beijerinckiaceae; genus Roseiarcus. Next base: position 127,452 of record CAWJIB010000012.1, read on the forward strand.
GACGGGATCGCGACTCAGCCAGGCGGTGATTTCGCGCAAGGCCTCGCGGTAGGGCGCCATCGCGTCGAGCCGGCGCATCAGCACGTCGAACAGGCGCTCGCGCGGCGCCTCTCGCGAAATCTCTTCCTCGCCTTGGGACAGCACGGCGTGGTCGATGCGCCGGGTGAATCCGGCGAGAACCGCGCCCTTGGAGGGAAAGGCGTCGCGAAAATCGGCGAGCGAGACTTTCGCCTTTTCGCAGATATCGCGCATGGCGATCTCCTCGAAGCGCCGCTCCGCTGCGAGCGCCATGAGCGCGTCGATGATTTTTGCGCGCGGGTCGATCGAGGCGTGGGCGGGGGCGGTTTTCGGCTCTCTGGTCATGGCGGACTCCTCACCGGCTTTGGCATTTAATGTATGCGCTCGCGTGCGTTCCGCCAACGCCCGTCACCCCGCAAGTTCGCGGGCCCGGCGATGGGCGGCCGCGACGGCGCGCGCCATCAGCGCCGCGAGCCCGTCGGGGGCGCGCAGCACCGCCAGAGCCGCGGCGGTGGTGCCGCCCCGAGAGGTGACGTTCTCCCGCAGTTTGGCGGCCGGGACGGAAGGCTCGCGATGCAGCAGCTCGCCCGCGCCCTCGACGGTGGCGCGCGCCAGCTTCATCGCGAGTTCGGCGGGCAGGCCGAGTTGTTCGCCGGCTTCCGCCATCGCCTCGACCAGCGCGAAGACGTAAGCGGGGCCGGAGCCGGAAAGCGCGGTGACCGCGTCGATCAGCCGCTCGTCGGCGAGCCAATCGAACGCGCCGACGGCGCCCATCAGGTCTTGCGCCCACTCGCGCTGCCGCGCGCTCGCCGAAGGCGTCGCAACTCCGGCCGAAGCGCCGCGGCCGACCGCGGCGGGCGTGTTCGACATGACGCGCACGAAGGCGCCGGCTGCCGGCAGGCGCGTCCTGAGATCGCCGATCGTCTTGCCTGCCAGGATCGACAGAACCAGCGTGTTCGCGCCCGCGAGCGGCGCGATGTCGGACGCGGCCGCATCGAGCGTCTGCGGCTTGATGGCGAGAAAGAGAACCTCGGGCGCCTTGAGCGCGCTCGACGGGGGGTTGAGCGGGATGGCGAGCCGGGGCGCGAGTTCTTTGATCGAGGGCGAGGGCGCCGGCTCGAGGATGGCGACGCGCGTCGGCTCGAGGCCGGCGGCGAGCCACCCCCGCAGCATCGCCTCGCCCATCTTGCCCGCCCCGACGAGGACGAGGGATTGCGGCCAATCGGACATGGAACCCCCTTCGGCGCGAACGCGAACGAACCCGCGCTTGCGCGCGGCTCCCGCCTTACCGCAGCGCGGCGGTGAAGCGCTGAATCTTGCGGCAGGCGTCCTCGAGCGTCTGCAGCGAGGTCGCGTAGGAGACGCGGAAATTCGGTCCCTGGCCGAAGGCCGAGCCGTGCACTACGGCGACGCCCTCGCTCTCCAGCAATTCCGTGACGAAATCCTCGTCGGTGGCGATCGTCTTGCCCGACGGCGTTTTCCTGCCGATCGCGCCTGCGCAGGAGGGATAAACGTAGAACGCGCCCTCCGGCTTCGGGCACTGCAGATGCTGCGCCTGGCCGAGCATGGAGACGACGAGGTCGCGCCGCTCTTCGAAGGCCTTGCGGCGCACGGGGATGAAGTCCTGCGGGCCGTTCAGCGCCTCGACCGAGGCCCATTGCGCGATCGTGCAGGCGCCCGAGGTCTGCTGGCCCTGCACCATGTCCATCGCCTTGATCAGCGGCGCCGGGCCGGCCGCGTAGCCGATGCGCCAGCCAGTCATCGCATAGGCCTTCGACACGCCGTTCATCGTCAGGGTGCGCTCGTAGAGCCCCGGCTCGATCTGCGCGGGCGTGGTGAAGACGAAATCGCCGTAGACGAGATGCTCGTACATGTCGTCGGCGAGCACATAGACGTGGGGATGGCGCATCAGCACCTCGGTGAGCGCCTTCAGTTCGTCGCGGGTGTAGGCGGCGCCCGAAGGGTTCGAGGGCGAGTTGAGCACCACCCACTTGGTGCGCGGCGTGATCGCGCGCTCCAAGTCCTCGGGCCGCAGCTTGAAGGCGTTTTCGATCGTGGTCGGCACGAAGACCGGCTCGCCGCCGTTGATCAGCACCATGTCGGGATAGCTGACCCAATAGGGCGCGGGGATGATCACCTCGTCGCCCTTGTTCAGCGTCGTCAGGAAGGCGTTGTAGAGAATCTGCTTGCCGCCGGTGCCGACGATGGTGTCCGAAGCCTTGTAGTCGAGCCCGTTCTCGCGCTTGAACTTGGCGGCGATCGCCTCGCGCAGCGGCGGGATGCCGAGCACCGGGGGGTACTTGGTCTCGCCGCGCCGGATCGCCTCGATCGCCGCCTGCTTGATGTTGTCGGGCGTGTCGAAGTCCGGCTCGCCGACCGACAGCGAGATCACGTCGCGCCCCTTCGCTTTGAGATCGCGCGCCTTCTGCGTCACCGCGATGGTCGCGGAAGGCTTAACGCGAGAAAGGATGTCGGCGATGAAGGCCATGATCGGGGTTCCTCTTGTTCGGGCGCCGTTGCCAAGGGCGGCGCACCATAGTTTCGCAGGCGCGAAGTCGCAACCCGGGAATCGCGGTTTTGAGGCCCGAGCCCGCCCTGAGAACCGCGGAACCGGACAGACGAGCGCGCACGGATATCAACCCCGCGATTCGAACGGGATCCCGGCGCGCCAGGGCGGCGCTGCTCTGCCGAGAGCGTGGCGCGTTCGGTTGGAAACATCTCCGAATGTCATGCCCGCGAAAGCGGGCATCCAGACTTGGCCGCAAGCCCTTGCTCGCACCACAAGCTCTTGCTCACACCACTGGATTCCCGCTTTCGCGGGACTGACAGGGCGGCGCAAAATCGCGATGGCGATTCCGCCTGAACGCGTCATGCTCTAGAACGCCACTTCGAGCCGCAATTTGGCGAGGCGCCGCGAGAAATCGGTGAGGTCGAGGGCGCCGGGATCGCCGTTCGCCTTGCCCGCGACTTGTTCGAGATAGGCGCCGGAGAGATCGATCCTGCTGTTGATCTGATAGTGAAAGGTCGGGCCGAGATAGAGCGCGTGGCCGAGAAAACCGCCCGCCGCGAGCCCGTCATAGGCGAAGAAGAGGTCCGACTCGGCGCCGAACATCCAATCGGGCGAAACGCGATAGGACGATGCAGCCGAGGCGCCGTAAGTCGACGAGTTCGACGGAGGCTGTCCGGGCGTCCAGGTCCGCTCCGGCGCGTAGGAGAGATTGCCGGCGATATAGAGCCGGTCGTCGAAGAACCTGGAGTCGGCGATCGCGCGAAGGGTCGTCGTCGCGTCCTGGAGCCGCTGGCCGAAGCCGTTCGCCCTTGCCCATTCCGGCGTGGCGGTCAGCGTCAGCTGAAACGGCGAATGATCGCCGCGGGCAATGGCGACATAGCGCAATTCCCAGCTGAGGCCGCCGAAATTGACCCCGTGGAAATCGGGCGCCAGGCCGACATTCGCCACGTCTTGCCCCAAGAAATGCGCGCCGAATTCGACGCCCAGACGCTCGATCGGCACGGTTTCGTAGATCAGCTCCTGCTCGATCGAGGCATAGCGCCCGTTACGAAGCCCGAACGCGCCTGTCGTCTCGAATTCCACTGACCGATCGCCCTTGTCTCCGACATCGGCGCCTTCGAGGAAGCCGAACAGGTTCTTGGTGTCGAGCTCGAAATAGGGGTTCGCGGCCTTGCCGGATTTGGCCCCCGCGTCGTCGTCGTCGGCCCGCGCGGAAGCTGAGGCGAAGCAGACGACGAGGCTAACGCCGAAGAGCGCGGCGGCGCGGGAGAAGCGAATACGATCCAATGCCCGTCACCCCTCCCCGACGGCGCCTTTCCGCGCTTTGGGCACACTTAGCGACGCGGAATGAAAGGCTCAAGCGCGGATACGGGCGGGCGGCGAGCGGGAAGGAAAAGAAAACTGAAAAGGAGACCGCCCCGCCGGAGGCCGAGGGCGCGACCCCGCGACACGTTGTCCGCATGGCCGAGCCGCGGCAGGATGCGCCGCCGCTCGGCCTTTCGCCGCGGCGACAATCGACGGGAAGATTGCATGCGCCGCCGGAAATTGTTTGCAGGTCTCGCAATGGCCCTTACGGTTTGCGCCGCTCGCGCCGACCTTGCGCCGCCGCCGGTTCAATTCGCCAATGTCGCCGCCGGGGGCCTGAATTTTCAAATCATTCTGCGCGACTATTCCCATCCGGTCCGGCGGGTCGCTGAGCTCGTCGGCTGCGTCGACGGGCGCCCGAATTGCGCGCTGGCCCGATCGAGAAACCTCATCGGGATGAAGGTGCGCGGAGTCGACGGTAAGGATTTTCGCGACGACCAGAACGTCGCGGATCAGATCATCGGCGCTTTTAATCGCGAAGGGGCGCCGGCGACGATCGAGCTCGACTTCGATTCGAACGTCTCGACCGGCGAAAAGGTCAGGGTCGAATTCTCCCGGCGTTGAGGGCCAGCGAACGAGGCGAGCCGGTTTCTCCGCCCGATCGTCGCGAGGAATTGACGGAGTTCAATGACGTCTTCGCAGCGGCGCGGTGGAGTTCAACTTGCGGGCGAACGATCGGAGGATCGCGTCCGGCCATAGGCGGCGTCTGTGCAGACATCCGCGAGCGCGCTAATCTTGGCGGCCGCTTCGCCGCCCGGCGCAACCGACGTTACGCCAGGGTCCTTGGCGATCGATCCCCCGTTATCGCGTTCCCGGACCGGCTCTACGACAGGTCCCTGCAGCAGAGCCGCGTCAGGGCGGGGGCCGAACTCGCGATTACGGGCAATTGCTACACCCGTGCCGCCGCCAACAACAACGGGCAGGCGGATTAATCCCCCGACTGCGGCCTCGATTGGGCGCCGGCGCATCGCCCGGGCGCCGGGCGCGCCGGTCGAACGCGTATGCCGTTCTTGCTCTCCAACAGCCTCGACGGAACGGCCGACGCGCTGGTCGGACGGTGCGCGAAGCGTAGAGACCACGGCCGAAACAGGCGCCGGCGCTCAGCTCGCGAGCCACAGCCCGAACAGGAACGACGCCGAATTGGCGAAAAAGGAGACGATCATGGCGCGGGGGAGAGCGAGTTGAGCCATCCAGGCGATCAGCACGCCCTCGGCAGCGATCACCAGCGCCTCGAGAACGAGGATTGCCGGCCAATAGGGGAAACGCGGATAGGCCCAGAAAGCGGCGGCCCAGAGCTGAGGATGCGTCACCGCCGTCGCCACCGCGGACGCGACGCCAACGTGCAGGGGGCCGCGGCTCGGCCATTTCGTAGCGCGGACGATCGCGAAGGCGATCGGACCCTCGATCGCCGCGGAGACGAAAAGGGCTTGCGCCTCCGTCATCGATATCATCCGTTCCCTCGATCATTCAGCAACGCCGTCGCCAACCACCGAGGAGGATAGCATGGGCCGCCGGATCGAATTGGCTTGTCTTGCGCTGATGCTGGCGGTCTCGACCGCTCGAGGAGACATCTTGCCGACGCCCGACCGCGGTCCCCCGATGGGCGAGGCCGGCGGTCTGAGCTTCGCGGTCCAATCGGTCAAGGTACAGTTCGGGCCCGTCAACGGGCCGCATTACCAAAAGAGCGAGCAGGTCGTCGTGCTCGTCGGCTGCGTCGACGGACAACCCAACTGCGCGCTGGCCCGATCCAAGAATCTCATAGGCATGGAGGTGAACTCGGTCGACGGCAAGAGCTTGCGGCCCGAGATCGGCATGGTGCGGCAGATCATGGTTGCGTTCGCCAGCAAGACGGCGGCCCCGACAATCACCCTCGAGCTCTATTCGCGCGCCGCGAACAGCGAGGCGATCCAGGTCAACTTTGCTCGGCGCTGAAGCGCGCCGCCTCCGGGCCCTAGCGTTTTGCCCCGCCAGCGCTTAAGTAGCCAATCGCGGAGCTGGGGGGTGCGTCAGGACCATATTCCTCGGGGCCGTACGATCCCCATGGGAGCTGTCCCTGTCCTTGCCCGTGGGCTTGGGCACACGGCGCCCACCTACTTACGTAGGCGCCCGGGATCTCCGTCCAACGGCCTTCTCGGCCCCGCGCTTCATCAAAGGGATCGGCGAATCGACGCGAACATGTCCGTAGCCGCCGAACCCAAATCGCTGCTGCGCCAGCGCGCGCTGGCGCGCCGCGGGTCTCTCGATCCGCAGACGCGCACTTTGCTGACGGCCCGCCTCGTCGAGGAGGGCCTCGCCTGCGCGCGCCAATGGCGCGCTCGAATCGTTTCGGCTTTCTCGCCCATTCGCGACGAGCCCGACGCGCTCGCGCTTCTCTGCGCGCTCGGCGCCGAGGGCTTCGCGACCGCTTTGCCCGTCACGGTTTCCCGCGGCGCGCCGCTGACCTTCCGGCTTTGGCGCCCTGGCGATCCGACCGTCGCTGGCGCTTTGAATATTCCCGAGCCGAGCCCCGAGGCGCCCGCCGTCGATCCCGATCTGTTGTTCGTGCCTCTGGCCGCCTTCGACCGGCGCGGCCATCGCATCGGCTACGGCGCCGGGCACTACGACCGCACGCTGAAGCGCCTGCGCGCGGCGGGGCCAGTCCGGGCGGTCGGCGTCGCCTATTCCGTCTGCGAGGTAGCGGCCGTGCCCGACGAGGCGCACGACGAGCCGCTCGATTTCATTCTGACCGAGCGCGAATGGATCGCCGCACGGAGTTTTGCCTGATGCGCCTGCTCTTCATCGGCGACATCGTCGGCCGCTGCGGCCGCGCCGTGCTTCTCGATCATATCGCGGCCTTACGCGCGCGCTGGCGGCTCGATTTCGTCGTCGTCAACGGCGAGAACGCCGCCGGCGGCTTCGGAATCACCGAAGCGATCTGCGACGAATTCCTCGCCGCCGGCGTCGACGCGATCACGCTCGGCAACCACGCCTTCGACCAGCGCGAGGCTCTGGTGTTCATCGAGCGCCAGCCGCGCCTCATCCGCCCCGCCAATTTCCCGAAGGGAACGCCGGGACGCGGCGCCAACCTGATCGAGGCCGCCAACGGCGCCAGGGCGCTCGTCGTCAACATGATGGGGCGCGTATTCATGGACGCGCTTGACGATCCCTTCCAGCGCATCGAGCAGGAGCTCGGCGCCTGCCCGCTCGGGATCGGCTGCGACGCGGCGATAATCGATTTCCACGCCGAAGCGTCCAGCGAAAAACAGGCCTTCGGCCATTTCGTCGACGGCCGCGCCAGCCTCGTCGTCGGCACGCATACGCACGCGCCGACCGCGGACTGCCGCATCCTTTCCGGCGGCACGGGTTTCATCACCGATGTCGGCATGACCGGCGATTACAATTCGGTGATCGGCATGGAGAAGGACGAGCCGTTGCGCCGCTTCACCCGCCGCATTCCCTCCGGGCGGTTCGAGGCGGCGAGCGGGACGGCGACGCTTTGCGGCGTCGCGGTCGAAACCGGCGCCGACGGCCTCGCGCGCAAAATCGCGCCGTTGCGCATTGGCGGCGCGCTCGCGCCGGCCGAGCCCGACTTTTGGAATTCCTGACCTTCGCTCCGCGAGAAACCTCATGTCCATGGCGCCGACCCTCGTTTTCGACCTCGACGGGACGCTCGCGGAAACCGCGGGCGATCTCATCGGCGCGCTCAATTTCGTGCTGGCGGGCGAGGGAATAGAGCCGGTGCCGCTCGCCGCGGCGCGCTCGCTGCTGGGCGCGGGCGGGCGGGCGCTGATCGCGCGCGGCTTCAAGCTCTCGGGGCGCGAACTCGCGCCGGCCCGACTCGACGCGCTGTTCGCCGATTTCCTCGTCCGTTACGACGCGCATATCGCGGACGAGAGTTCGCTCTTTCCCGGCGTCGAAGCGTGCCTGACGCGCTGCGCCGAGGCCGGCTGGCGGCTCGCGGTCTGCACCAACAAGCTCGAACGCTCCTCGCATCTCCTGCTCGGCAAGCTCGGCGTCGCCGACCGCTTCGCCTTCGTCTGCGGCCAGGACACGTTCGGCGTTGCCAAGCCCGATCCCAAGCCGCTGCTGGAGACGATCCGCAAAGTCGGCGGCGATCCCAAGCGTGCGGCGATGGTCGGCAACTCGCGCACCGACATCGAGACCGCGCGCGCAGCCGGCACGCCGGTCGTCGCCGTCGATTTCGGCTATACCGACATTCCCGTGGCCGAACTCGGGCCCGACCGGGTGATCTCGCATTTCGACGCGCTGTTCGAGGCGGCGGAGAAGTTGCTGGGAGAGGGGGCGGCGGGGTGAGCTTTTAGGCGAGCGAGCCGGGCGGAGCGAGCTCGCGTATCGCGGTTCGTCGAAGTTGCCCCCGCGGCAGGGGAAATTGGCTCCGCGCTAGGGCGCCCCCTTCGACTGCGAAGCTTTCTTGGACGAACCTGAACTTCTGCGTCGTGGCGTCGGTTCAATTGAATGCCGTTCGATGACGGGGAAAGTCCGCTCGATCGCGTGATCCGCGGCGAGCCGGACGCGAACGGTTTGATTGTTCCGCGCCGGCTTCGTCCGCAGGCGGATTTCCCATTGCCCCAGGTCGTCGCCGCTTACGACATAGAAGGCGTTGGCCTCGCAGTCGACAGCGAGGATGAGATCGACGCGGCCTTCGTAGCTGACGCCGACGCGGCCCCGATGATACTTCGAACTGGAGAGCTGAATCCGCAGCAGAATCGTTTTCGCGATCGATGCTGGTCCGCTTGACCTGAACCTTCAGGACGTTGCGCCCGTCGTCGACCAAGAGGTCATAGGCCGCGCCGTTCGTGAGGGGGCGCGAGACGATGTAGCCGCGCCGCACGAGTTCGGCGACCGCATCATCTCCGCGACGTCGCCGCGAAAAGTGCTGTTCACGGTTGACTCCCGAATCGAGTTGAACGAAAGGAACCTTATTCGGGCGCGTAGCTCAGTGGTACGAGCATTCGCTTCACACGCGAGGGGTCGCAGGTTCAATCCCTGCCGCGCCCACCATTCCCCCTCAGCGCCGTCTATTGCGGCGTGTCGATGGACACGGGGATGCGCTATGAAACAGTGGATCACAACTCTCTGTGCGGGTGCCCCGTTCGCGCTCGGGGTGTTCGGCGTAGCGACGGCGAGACCGCTTGAGGGCGTTGACGCCGCGCTTCGCGACTGTACGTTCGACAGCACTCCGTCCGAGTACACTCGTTGTGTAAATGAAGGAATTACCGAACAATATGATTCGTTCATACAAGCTTTCACTAACCAACTGCATCGCATAAATAACGGCTCTGGCAGTGTTAATGATTGGAGATTTTTTGGTGTTGAATGGGTTATTGGACTTGTTATTATAGGAATCGTGTTTGAACTTGTAAAAGTGCTAGCGTCAGGTTCATACAATTGGCTTAGAAATGTTTTTGGTGCGCCGCGGCAGAGATAAGGTCGTCAGCTATTCCGTCATTGCGAAGCGATACCGCGTTCAGTTGAACTGTATCTAACGAACAGGGACCAGCGCGCCGACGTCGAGCACGACTTCGCTTGCGCCGGCAGGCAATTCGTCGTTTGCGCGGCGTTCAAGATACCGTCGGTTATTTTGTAATGCAGTAGTTATTTTCGCACCGCCAATTCCGAATGGAACTCCAGCGAGGGCGCTTAGCTCCATGGTGCTGATTCGTACATTGACCTTGCGGTCGCCGTCGTGCGCGGGCCAAACGATAAAATCGATACTCCGCTCGGTTTCCCGGCCATCTGAACGAAAACTCGCGTCGACGGCGTTTGGCGCCCCGCCGAGATCGTTACGATTGACCTTGTCCGGCACATTGTCGAATTTGAGCATGACTCAACCTCAACTTAGCTTGTCCGTGACCGGCATATAGCGCGCCCACGAGAACAATGCAAGAACACCCCGCGGGGCGTCCTCTTGGCCGATTAAGCCGCGCAAGTTAATGCTGTTCGCGCTACCGTCGCCCCGCGGGGCCTACGATCTAAGCACAAGCTATTCCAGGGGATAGGCCCCCACGGCCTATAGCGGCCGTGAGGCTGGAATCGCCCCCTGGCATGGATCGGGCGGCCGATCTATTCGAGGGGCAAGGACGGAGCGCTCGGTGAGGCGGCGGGGGCCAGAGAAACGAAAAGCCCCGCCGTTGAGGGCGGGGCTCAGGTCCGCTTATCCGGGTAGGCCGCCGCCACTTTTTTTCGCGCAGTCTTGGCCCACATCCACAGAGCGTCGGTGTGAGGCTTGCGATGAAACAGCACCGTCTGCGCGCCCACGACGAGCAATTTGCGCAAATACCGATTGCCCATCTTCGAGACGCGCCCCAGCCGCTGCTTACCGCCGGAGGAGTTCTGCTTGGGCGTCAGCCCCAGGGAGGCGGCCAATTCGCGCGGGCGGGCGAAGCTGGACGCATCCTGAACGCTCGCCGTCAGCGCCGAGGCGGTGATCGGGCCGAAGCCGGCAATGCTTACCGTGCCCGGGCCCGTCTGGGCGCTTGGCAAGACACTCATTGAAGGCGCGAGATCGGCGGCCCGGGTTTGGCTAGGCTGAGAGCGGCTCGGCTCGCTGCAGGGTTGGACCTACTGCATCCAAGAGATGGCTTTCCAATACCGTTGGGCACAATAGCGATGCGAAGTGAGGGCCAAGCTTGCTGCGGCCCCGGAGGAGCGCCCTGAAAGCGATCAAAGCGTCATTTGTGACGCGCACCAGCGACGGAATTTGGGAGGGCTTTCGGAGCAGCGACTGCACCACGGCGCCGATTGCAACGGCGCCGTCCGGTTGTAGACCGAGTTGCGCAGCGGGAGGTAGTTCTCGGTACACAGGATCGGCGATCACACGCACCGCAGCAAAAGGCACGCCGAGTTCATCGGCGAGAACGGCAGCCTGAAACGATTCCATGTCCACGGCCGAGGCGCCGGTGTTTGCGTGGAGACGACGCTTGTGGATCGGGTGAAGCACAGGAGCTGCAACGCTCACGATGTCGCCCAGTTCGGCGCCTGAGAGGCGCTCCACGAGTTGGCTCGACCATTCGATATCGGTCTCAATGCGCCGATCGCCTGACATCACGCCCGTCGCGATGACCCAATCGCCCGCAGTCAAGTGCGAACTGAGGCCGCCGGCAATACCGAAGCTGACGATCGCCGACGCGCCGGCGAAAACAGCTTTCTTGATTGCATGCGCCCGGAGCTCCACGTTTCCTCCGCAGGCGAATACGCTCACTCCAGGCGCCGAGGCGATCCTGGCTTCTGCTCTCAGGCCTGTGATAACGATCAATAAAGCCCCCTGGCTGCCATCCGAGCATAGACTAGCTCACGGTGCTGCTCAACGTCTAGAGCGACGTCTAGAGGGACGTCTACAGGGACAAAGCACGGCAACGAGTTCAGGTTAACGGGCTGGATGATTTTATGACGGGATGTGGCATGGCGTGATTCAAGGGGCTTCCGACGAATCGGGAGGAACCCTTGACCGAAGCCGCTGCGCCACGCCGCAAGAGCTTTTTGGAGCATTTTTCGGCGATCGAAGACACACGCCAGTCGTGCAAGGTTATGTATCCTCTTGGCGAAGTTCTGCTTTTGGTGGTTTGCGCCACGATGGCGGCTTGCGACGACTACGACGACATCGTCTTGTGGGGGAACAAGCACCTCGACGTCCTGCGGCGGTTGCAACCCTATCATTTCGGCATTCCCTGCGCCGACTGGCTGCGGGGGGTGATGAACCGGATTGGGCCGGATTTGTTCGCGTCGTGCTTCCTGAACTTCGTGGCTGAGCGACTGCCCGAAGCGGTGGGCCAGATCGCCATCGACAGCAAGACCTCGCGGCGCAGCCATGATCGGGGGCGCGGCCAGGTGGCTCTGCATCTTGTCTCGGCCTATGCGACGACCCACCGGTTGGTGCTCGGGAGCCAAGCGGTGGCGGACAAATCCAATGAAATCACCGCCATTCCCTTGCTTTTGGACGAACTGGCCGCGTCCGGAGCGTTGGCGGGCAGCCTCGTCACTATCGACGCCATGGGCTGCCAGTCTGAAGTCGCCGAGAAAATCGTCGATCTGGGCGGCGACTATCTTCTGGCGACCAAGGACAACCAGAAGACCGCGCATGCCGAGATCGAACTCTATTTCGACGGCGCTCCCAGCAGCGGCAGCGACGTCTTGGTCGAGGTCGAAAAAGCCCACGGACGCATTGAGACGCGCCGCCATCTCGTCTCGCAATGCGTCGACTGGATGAGCGGCAAACGCCGCTATCCCGACGAACCGCGCTTCAAGGCCCTGCGCGCCATCGCCATGATCGAGACGCGGATCGAAACGGGCGGACAAATCAAATTAGAACGGCGATGTTACGTCTCCTCGCGCGCCTTGACGGCCAAAGCCTTCGCCGAAGCCGCACGAGCCCATTGGGTATTGAAAACGGCCTGCACTGGGTTCTCGACGTCGAGTTCAAGGAGGACCAATCGCGCCTGCGGCGCGGCCATGGAGCCAACAACATGGCTCTCGTGCGCCACTTCGCCCTCAACCTCATCCGCGCCATGCCAGGAAAACAATCCATCAAGGGAAAGCGAAAGCTCGCAACTTGGGACACCAACTACCTCCTCGACGCCCTCAACCTCCAAACCCGTTAACCTGGACTCGTTGCCCTGGCCGCTTACCCTGCATGGGTTACATGGTCATCAGCCGGTGGCCGCTGCCCGCGCACCGCGGACCTCAATAGCAAAGGATTTCCTGTCATGGCCAACCCCACCGTTGAGTCTATCGCTAAAGCCAACACCGACGCTCTGAGCAAGAGCGGTCTTGCCGCAGAACAGATTGTGAAAGGTAATGCCGACGCTCTGACCGATAGCGGCAATGCCTCCAGCGCCGCTTTTCAGGAGTTGACCAAAGCGTATCAGGAATTGGCGGCCAAGAATGCCAAGAGCCTAACCGCAGCGATCCAGGCGCTTACCGCCGTGAAGAAGCCAACTGAGTTCATCGAACTACAGCAGAGGTTGATCAAGGATGGCGTCGACGCGGCCGTCCGTGATAGCCAGAACATTGCCCAATTGACTGCTGCCGTGTTCACTGCGGCTTTCGAGCCGGTGAAGAAGCAGATTGAGGCGGTGCAGAAGACCGCGCGGAACTAAGCCGGCAGATCTTTCCGGCCGCCGCTGCTTTTCGAGCCGCGCTCCGTCATCGGGGTGCGGCTGTTTCTCGTGAAAAATGAAGATGGTGTCCAGGAGATGGATGCGCGGATGCTCGCCCCAGTGGTCGCCACGATCACATCCGCTCGATAACGTTTCAGAGCCCGCCTCGCGGCCACGCCGACACTGAGTATATTCCGGCGCTATCGCCGTCCGATGACAGGGCTAGAGATGCATCATGATCGGATGCAGGTGCTCTCATGCGCTACCGCCTCGATGAAAACCGATTTCCCCAGACGCTGTTCCCGCCTGTTTCAGAATCGCTGGAGAGCGAGTTTGAGAGCCTCTTAGCGAAAATTGACGAGGTCCGTAAGCAATTCGACGTGCGGGTTGTCGCCGCCGAAGAGGCTCTCACGGTCGTGCATGCAATGCGCAATGTCGAGAAGATCGCCATTCGCGAGGCGAGGCCTTGAAAAGAGATCCTTGCGAACACGGATTTCCAGGCCGCGCCCGCATTTCCAGCGGATGGGCCGAGATTCGAAACGCAGCGCGCCGGCGTCCGAGCGCCGCCTTTCTCGCAGCAACCGCGATTTTCCTGGCGGGAGCCATCCTGCTCGCAGGCGGGTTAGCGTGGGCCCGTGGCGGGGGCGGGCGCGAAATCTCCGCGCCCGTCGCGGATATGGCGGCCCACGACGACACGGCGCCGGCCGTCGCCATTCAGACGGACCCCAAACGAAAAGAGACCAGAGCCACCGGCCTCGCCGTCTGCGTGCGCCTCTGCGATGGATTCTTCTTTCCGAGCGCCACAAGCTCGGGCGGCGACGACGATTGCGCGGTCCAGTGTCCGGACGCGCCCACCGCGCGCTACACGGAGCCGGCCGGCTCGGACAGGATCGAGGACGCGGTTTCGACGCGCGGCGAGCTCTACTCCGCTCTGCCCGTGGCCAATCGCTATCGAACCACGTTCGACAACACTTGCAGCTGTCGTCACTCGCTCGTTAGCGGCTATTCCGCGTCATCACTGACTGATCCCACGCTGCGAAAGGGCGATTTGGTCATGACGCCCAAAGGCTTCCTGGTGTTTCAGGGCGCGAAGACTCGTTCGGTCACGTCCTCGGACTTTGTCGCCTTGTCGCAAGCGCCCTCTCTGCCCGAAGATTTGCGCGCGGCCCTGGTTGCGATGGAGCGCGCGGGCGCGTCGCAACGGCAAGTCGGCGCCTACTCGTCGCTGGGCGCGTCATTCTCGGCGAACCCAGACAAACCGGTCCGACGCATAAGAGGAACCGTGACCGTGATTGATGCCCCCTCGAAATTGAGCGCCCAATAACATCAACCTTCTTAACGCGCTGCATGCACGGTCCGTCCCGAGTTCGGCATTTTTCGAAGATTCTCGTCACAAAGGGGGTTCAAGGAACTCGAACGCGAAGCCCAGGCGCACAGCCTCGATCATGCGAAATGCCTCTCCGCTCGCTCGACAATCCATCCGCGCGGCACGGCGCGTACTCACGCAAATGCGAAGGGGCCCCGTGCCCTGTGGGAAAGGAGGGCGCGTAAGCTGACAATGAGAGGAGCCCATGATGGACAGAACCTTGGAGCAAGCTGTGCTCAGCGCGCTCTATTTGGAGCCTTTGATCAATGCCGCCCGCATCGTTGTAACGGTGCGTGACGGGCGGGTGACCTTGGCAGGCGAAGTCGACACCTACGCGCAGAAGTCGGTGGCCAAGTGCAGAGCCCAATGTGTGCCCCGCGCAAAGGAAGTCGACGACGAACTCGAAGTTTGCGCCCCCGCGAAATCCGGGCAACGTATCGAGGACATCGTCGCGAGCGTCTTGAGCGCCCTCTACTGGGACCTCGCGGCGCCGCCCGATCGGGTGAGCGCCAAATGCGAGAAGGGCTGGGTCACGCTGACGGGCGAGGTCAACCGACCCTATCAAAAGAGTTCTGCCGGGGCGGACGTTCGCAAGACTCGCGGCGTCGTCGGCGTGACCAACGAGATCAAGATAGGTTCGAGCGGCACCACCAAGATGGATACGACCGCTCCCGGCAGCTCGATCTTGCTGACCAAGTCGATGGGGGCGATCGCCGACGATCGCAAAGTGACCGCCGGACGTCCGGCGTTGCGCTCGTAAGCGCGGCGAGCGCGCGCCCTCTTGCGCGTGAGACGCTCTTTTCTTATTGCCGACGGAAATGTTCGGCGGCGGCGTTCGTTGGTCTCGACCCGGAAGGGAAGCGTACGCAACACGGGAAGCCCCAGCGCGTGGTCAGGGATGACCAACCGGACGCGCGTGAGGGACAGACCGGCCGCTGTGCGGTGGAGGAGAGGTTCGTGGCATCGCTGAAGGCGGGTAACGCCGGGAAGGGAAGGGACCTCAGTTCAAGACAGGCGCATGATATAATAAGCGGCGTGGAGATTGGGCAACCTATCCATTCCGCAGAGTGTTCAGAAACTGCAGACGGCGTTGCACGCGAAAGCGGAAGCCGGCTATCGCTTCTACGCCCTCTTCGACAAGATCAGCCGCGAGGATGTCCTCACGCATGCCGATGCGCAGTGCCGCTCCAACAAGGGCGCAGCGGGCGTAGGCGGTCAAGCCTTGGAGGCTATGTGGTGCAGCCATGGCTGCCCGTTCGAACGTGGAAATCAAGGCCTCGGCTGTTGCGGACGTGGAGCGTGGAGGCGCTTGCGTCTTCGATCCGATTGAAGCGATAGCGCTGCCCGAGAAAAATGACTCACGCCACAACATAGCGCCGATGCCGTGACGCGATAATGGCTTACGGCTCCGAGGCAGTCAGTGCGGCAATCGGCAAGTCCACGAAAAGGTCGCGTGCCTTCCATACGTGATCTTGCCGCTCATCATGCACTGCGACCACCTCGCCGGTGAAGACGTTCGTCCAACGTCGACCGGCCAACGTCGGCGGACAAATGACGGCGCTGTCCGTCCAGGCGTCGCCAATCGGCATCCTCCCCTCCGCGGCGCCCAGGCTCACGACAAGTCGAGGCGCCACGACGGCGATTGCCGCCTCGTCCCTGGTGCGCGTGAAGGCGAGCAGGTTCTCGGCCCGCTCGCCTGTTGCGTCCAATGCCGTGTACGCGCCGTCGCTAAATAGCAAGGGGCGGCGACGACGCTCCGCAAGCAACTCTGCGGTGGCGAACAGTTTGATATTCCCGTCATGCCAGGTCCGGAGCATCGCTGCGATTCCAGCCCGCCTCGCAGCGGGCGGCCTTGGCATCATATCGAGGGCCGCAGAACGTCGCGTGAAATCAACCGGACGCCGGTTGTCGGGATCGACGAGGTTGAGGTCCCATAATTCGCATCCCTGATAGATGTCCGGGATGCCGGGGATGGTGAGCTTGAGCACCGCTTGAGCCAGCGAGTTGACCATCCCCGGCAATGCGACGCGCGTTGCGAAAGCCTGAAGATCGATCACGAATGAGTGAGAATGGTCCCGATCGAGAATCCTGCGCACGAAATTCGACAGTGCGGTTTCATATTCCGTATTGGGCGTCGCCCAGCTAGAACTCTGCTTCCCCTCGCGCGCTGCCTTGATCATGTATGCGTTGACACGCTCGCGGAATCGCTCCAGTGCCAATGCTGCGGGTTCATCGGGGGCGAAGAGTTCTATCGGCCATGCCCCAACCAAGGTTTGGTAGAGAAGATATTCGTCGTCGGGCGACGGCGCCAGTACGCCGTCCACTTCGGACTTGGCTCGCCGATTGAGAGCGCTCCACCGACGCAGCCGCCGATCCCATTCCTCGGGGAACTCTGTGAGCACGTTGATCCGCGCACGCACGTCCTCGCCGCGCTTGGTGTCGTGCGTCGCCGTCGTCACCATCGTGTGCGGCCAAAGCTTTGCACGTTCCTCATTGAGGCGATGGAAAGCCGTGATCGTCGTGCCGAATCGGCGGGGATCGCCGCCGACCTCATTGAGCGATAGAAGCCGCGTGTAGCGATAGAAGGCGGTGTCCTCCAACGCCTTGGCGGTGACCGGACCGGTGAATTGCTGGAATTTCATGGCGAAGACCACGACGGCTCGGCGATTGAACGTTCGCTGGCGCTTGCGCACGATATCCGTCGTCAGCGCGCCGTGGATGAAATCAAAAATTGTTGTCTCGAGTCTCGTGTTGCGCTTGCGCGCGAGCGCCACGGCCCAGTCGATATCGCGTCGATCTTCCACGCTCGGTCCAAGCTCGGCTGTGTAGGTGCGATAGACGGGGAAACAGGCGGCGACCTCCCGGATCGCCGCCTTCAAGCCCGCCAAAGTGAAATCCCGTGTGTTCCAGTTCTCTTCCGAGATAGAATCAAGCTCGACGGCGAGCATCTCCAACTCGCTCGCGACCGCGGTATCCATGATGTGTTTCTTGCACTCGTAGAGAACCGTGTCGAAATCGAGATGTCGGCCGATGAAGCGTCGATAGACGCGGTCGATTGCCCGCTCGGCGCGCCCCTCGACAAAAACCCCATTGATGAGATTGAGCGCGTCGTAACCGGTGCTGCCGGCGACTGGCCAGTCGCGGCGCAGCGGCTCGTGCTGGGCGAGGATTTTTTCGACCACCAGATAGTGTCTCGCGTCGCCACGCAATTCATCGGCGATTCGCGCCTGCAGCCGCTTGTAGTACTGCAGGGGATCGAACAGGCCGTCGACGTGATCGATCCTGACCCCGTCAATCTTGCCTTCAGCAAGGAGACGCAAGACCAGCCGGTGCGCCGCTTCGAACGCCTCGGGCTGCTCGATGCGAATGCCGGCAAGCTCGTTAATGTCGAAAAAGCGTCGATAGTTGATCTCATCGGCTGCGACACGCCAGCAGGCGAGCCGGTAGTGTTGTCGTTCCAGCAGCCGGTGCAGCAGCAAGAAGCTGGCCGGATCGCCTTTTACGCCGCGTAGATTTTGAATGGCCCGGTCAACGCCCGCGCGCAGTTCGAGATCGCTCGCCGCCAATCGCGCGAGCTCGCGCTTGAGCGCTCCGGCGCGGGCGCGCATTGCCGCACGAGCTCGTCTGGGCGCCGACACCGGCTTGAGCTTGCGGAACGCAGCCGTCAGATCGTCGAGCGTTTTGCCGCCGCCGTTCGCCGCCGCCGCAAGAACCGTCGCATAGGTGTGCGGCGCCAGGGGAAACTTGTGCTCGTGGCGCCAGACGCTGAAGCTGCCCTCGCGCTCATTGAAGCAGGGGACGAGTTCGCCAGCCTCGAGCACGGCCCCATAGTGATCTCCGAGAAAGGGCAGCAGCACCTTGCCGCGCAAATCCGGCTTTGGCGCGTTCCAGCAGATGTCGAAAAAGTCGGCATAGGGCGAGGCTTGGCCCCACTCCAGAACGTCGAGCCACCAGACGTTGTCGGCTCCTCCGACGCCCATGTGATTCGGCACGATGTCCAGGATCTGCCCCATGCCGTTGCGTGCGAGCGCGGCGACCATTGCATCGAAATCGGCCTCGCTCCCGACTTCCGGATTGAGCGCGTTGTAGTCCGTGATGTCATAGCCGTGGCTGCTTCCTGCCCGCGCCTTGAGGTACGACGAAGCATAGACGTGGCTCACTCCGAGCGCGTGCAGATAGGGCACGAGCTGTTCGGCGTCGCGAAAGGTAAAGTCGCGCCTGAACTGCAACCGGTAAGTTGCGCAAGGGGGCGAGGAAGCGGGCATCAGCCGCCGTCCGCTTGCGGGCCGATGATGAGATCAACCGTGCAGGCGACTGGCGGCCAAACACGGAAGCAGGCGCCGCCCAATTCGCGGATCGCGGCATCGAACGGCATGCGATGGCGCCGGCGCAGCGGCATTTAGCTCATCCCTTGATGGCCTCTGACTTTTGGCGGGAGAGAAGCAGCAACGAGCGCGGCGTTACCGCATACGTGTCGCCCGGCTTGAATTGCCGACCGCCGCCATCGAGGCCATCCGCCACAGATGTATCGAACGCCAATTCCCATACCACCGAAGTATCAAGGCTCGGCATTCGACAACCGATCGGCTCGTGGTGAGCATTCATGATCACAAGAAACGTGTCGTCGGTTTCCGGCTCGCCGGCAGCGGTCAGGTGATACCGGCCGGCCTCGCCACTGAGCACGAAACTGAGAAAATGAGCGGATGGGCGTTCCCAGTCCTGCGGTTCCGTTTCTTTTCCGTCTGGACGTAGCCAGGTGATGTCTTTGATCTCCGTTCCAGGTATCGGCGAGCCATGAAAGAAGCGGCCGCGACGGAAAACGGAGTGCTCGCGCCGCAGCTTGACGAGCTTCCGGACGAAATCGCGCAGTTTCACTGTCTCCGCGCCAAGATCCTGCCAATCGATCCAATTGACCTCTTTGTCCTGGCAATAGGCATTGTTGTTGCCCCTCTGCGTGCGACCGATTTCGTCGCCGGCCAGCAGCATGGGCGTGCCCTGGGACAGAAGTAAGGTCGCAAGAATGTTGCGGCTTTGCCGTGCACGCAATTCGCGGATCGCCCGATCGTCCGTTGGCCCCTCAACTCCGCAGTTCCAGCTGTGGTTTTGATCGGTTCCGTCTCGGTTGTTCTCGTGGTTCTCCTTATTGTGCTTGTCGTTGTAGCTGACGAGGTCGCGCAGCGTGAATCCATCGTGGGCGGTAATGAAATTAACGCTCGCCGACGTGCGCCGCCCCTTATGGTAAAAAATGTCGCTCGACCCGGTAATACGCAGTGCGAGCTCTCCGATGACGCCGTCATCGCCCTTCCAGAAGCGCCGCACGGCGTCACGATAGCGGTCGTTCCATTCCGCCCAGTCGGGCGGGAAGTTTCCCAATTGATAGCCATCGGGGCCCACGTCCCACGGTTCGGCGATGAGTTTCACCTGCGAGAGGACCGGATCCTGCCCGATGGCGTCGAGAAATCCGGAGAACAGGTCGAAACGGCTGTCCTGCTCGCGCGCGATCGTCGTGGCGAGGTCGAAACGAAAGCCGTCGACATGCATCTCCTGAACCCAATAGCGCAGCGAATCCATCACGAGATGAAGAACTTGCGGATGATGCAGGTTGAATGAGTTGCCACAACCCGTGAAGTCCACGTAATAGCGGCGATCGTTCCCATCGAGACGATAATAAGATGCGTTGTCGATGCCGCGGAACGATAACGTCGGGCCGAGCTCATTGCCCTCGGCGGTGTGGTTGTATACGACGTCGAGAATGACTTCGATGCCCGTCTCGTGCAGCGCCTTGACCATCGTCTTGAATTCGCCGAGCTCCCCGTTGCTGAAATAACGCGCCTCCGGCGCAAAGAAAGCTATGGTGTTGTAGCCCCAATAGTTGACCAACCCTCTCGCAGCGACCGGCGCCTCGTCGATGAAACCCTGAGCGGGCAGGAATTCGATCGCGGTGATGCCGAGGTCGCGCAGATAGTCGAGAACGGCAGGCGCGGCGAGCGCGCCGAAGGTGCCGCGTAAACTCTCGGGCACCTGCGGATGCAGCTTGGTAAGCCCCCGCACGTGCGCCTCGTAGATGATCATTTCGGTCCACGGACGGCGCGGCGGCTGATCGTCGCCCCAGGTATGTGCGGTGTCCGTGACGGCGCATTTCGGCATGAACGGCGCGCTGTCGCGCTCATCGAACGATAGATCGGCGTCCTTATGGCCGACCGTGTAGCCGTAGAGCGCGTCGTTCCATATGAACCGGCCCCTCAGTCGTTTGGCATAGGGATCCAGCAGGAGCTTATTGTGGTTGAATCGATGGCCGTTTTTGGGATCGTAAGGGCCGTAAACGCGAAGGCCGTAGAGTTGTCCCGGCCGCAGATCAGGGAAATAACCGTGCCATTTCTGATTCGTATACTCCGGCAACGCGATACGGGCCGTCTCGCGCTTCCCCTGCTCGTCGAACAAGCACAATTCGACGCGCTCGGCGTTCTCCGAGAAAATCGCGACGTTGACCCCCTTCCCGTCCCAGGTGGCCCCAAGGGGATGTGGGCTACCAGGCCACACGCGCGTGCCGAATTCCGTCGCGCCTTTGGACTCCCCAACCGAATTTCGGGTCCCCGGCGTCGTCGTCTCGTTTTTGCTGCCTGAGGAACTGTCGACCATCGCGCGATCCTCCCCAATCTCGCAGATTCAAGACCCTTGCGAGGTAAAGATCAAAGCTGCAAGCGGCGGCAAAGTCAGCGCCAGCGAGAATGGTTGGTCATGACAAGGCTCTGCTTCGGCAACGCTGCCACCGAGATTTCCCAGGTTGCCGCCGCCATATACCTCCGAATCGGTGTTTACGCGCTCCCGATAGTATCCGCCGCGAGATACCCCGATGCGGTAATTGCGCCGCACCACGGGCGTGAAATTGCAAACGATCACCACAAACTGATTGCGGTCCTTGCCGCGCCGGATATACGAAATGACGCTTTGCTCGGTGTCGTGGCAATCGATCCATTCGAATCCTTCCGGCTCGCAATCCAACTCGTGCAGCGCCGGAATGCTGCGGTATAAACGATTCAAATCGCCCACGAGGCGATGCACGCCTGCGTGCATCGGACTGTCGAGCAGCTGCCAGTCGAGCCCGATGTCGTGGTTCCATTCACGCTCCTGAGCGAATTCGCCGCCCATGAACAAGAGCTTCTTGCCGGGCATCGTGTACATGAAAGTCAAATAGCTGCGCAGATTGGCGAATTTCTGCCACCGATCGCCTGGCATCTTGGCCAGCAGCGAGCCCTTGCCGTGGGCGACCTCGTCGTGAGACAGGGGCAGAATGAAATTTTCGGTGAACGCATAAAGAAGTCCGAAGGTGAGGCTGCCATGATGGTGCTTGCGGTACACAGGGTCCTTGCCCATGTACAGCAGAGTGTCGTGCATCCAGCCCATGTTCCACTTGTAGCCGAAGCCGAGACCGCCGACATAGGTCGGGCGCGACACCATCGGCCAAGCGGTTGACTCCTCCGCCATAGTGACGGCCCCGTTGCCGCGCGCATAGACGGCTTCGTTCATGCGCCGCAGAAAATCGATCGCTTCGAGGTTTTCGCGGCCGCCGAAGCGATTTGGAATCCAGTCGCCCTCCTTTCGACTGTAGTCGAGATAAAGCATGGAGGCGACGGCATCGACCCGTAGCCCATCGACATGGTACCGATCGAGCCAGAACATGGCGTTGCACAGAAGATAATTCGTCACTTCGCGCCGGCCGTAATTGAAAATCAACGTATCCCAATCTCGGTGGCGGCCTTGGCGCGGGTCGGCGTGCTCGTAAAGCGCCGTGCCGTCAAAGTGTCCCAGCCCACACGGATCGGCGGGGAAATTGCCGGCGACCCAGTCGATGACGACGCCGATGCCCTCACCATGGCAGCGCTCGATGAACTCGCCGAACTCGTCGGGCGAGCCGAAACGGCTGGTCGGCGCGAACAACCCGATCGGTTCATAGCCCCATGAACCGTCGAAGGGATACTCGCTCACCGGCATGAGTTCAATGTGCGTGAAGCCGAGATCGCGAACGTAGGGGATCAGCTCTTCGGCGAGCTCACGGTAGGTAAGATAGCGGCCGCCCTCGGCGAGCCGCCGCCGCCACGATCCGAGATGAACTTCGTAGATCGCAATCGGTGCGTCGCGCGCCGCGGCGGCGGAGCGGCGCTCCAGCCACGCACTGTTTTGGAAGCAATCGTTGCGAAGATCGCAGACGATTGACGCTGTTCCCGGTGGCCGCTCAGCGCGGAAAGCAAAGGGATCAGCTTTGAGCGCCAAAAGCTCCCCGCGGTGAGACTTGATTTCGTATTTGTAGAGCTCACCTGACGTAATTCCAGGAATGAAGATTTCCCACACGCCGCAGGATGGATGCTCGCGCATCGGATGGCGGCGCCCGTCCCATTGATTGAACGGACCCACGACGCTGACGCGGCGAGCATTCGGGGCCCAGACGGCAAAGCCGACGCCGCTGACGCCATCGATCGTTACGAGATGCGCCCCAAGTTTCTCGTATGCGTACCAATGTGTCCCTTCGGCCAGCTGATGAATGTCGATCGCGCCGAGCAACGGAGGAAACCGATATGGATCTTCAACTTCGCGTTCGTTCCCGCCGATCGCGAAGCGCAGCCGATAGGGAAACGGGCCTTCGGCGTCCAAGCGGCCCGCGAAAAGACCACCAGCGTGGACGCGCTCGAGTTCCAGCCGAGTTTCGCCGGTTCGTGCTTCGACGACCGCGGCCGCGTCCGCTTTCGGATGAAAAGCACGGACCACCATGCCGCCGGCGAGGTCCGGCCCGTGCATACCCAGCACCGAGAACGGATCGCCGTGGTCACCCGCGACGATCGCTGCCGCGGCTGCGGCGTCCACCAGTTGCCGCTGTTCACTTGCCATAACCGATAATCTCCACGACCCCGGCCAGCATATCGCCACGCCCGCGATAACGCGGCGGCCCACCTTCGGGCATACTGATTAGGAACGGTTACGTGTGGGCTGCTGTCGCTTTGGCCGCGCCTCGTTTCCCGTTTGCGCGTTCTGTGTTGCCTCCAACTCGGCCTCCGCCCGGCGCCAATGCTCGAGGTCTCTTCCGGTCGGCCAATCCTCCACCTCCCACATGGCATAGGCTCGCTTCGCGATCTCGGTGTGAGGGTCGGGGATCATCGCACGTTACCTCCTATCGAGAAGCCTTTTCGAGCGCGGAGCCGGCCGTCACGGCCTCAGATATCGCGACTGCCCGTGGCGCGAGCTCGTGGTAGAGCGCGAGATAGCGGCGTGCAGATTCCGACCAACCGAAATGCTGAGCCATCGCCTGTCGTTGCACCTTGCGCCAAGCCACGGGCTGCCGGTACAGCGCCAGCGCCCGTTCGAGGCAGTGAAGCATATCGGCGGCATTCGCGCTCTCGAACGCGAACCCGGTTGCTGTACCTTGACGGAGCGAGCGGTCGGTCGCAGCCACTATGGTATCGCAGAGCCCACCTGTGCGTCTCACGACGGGCAAGGCGCCGTAGCGCATCCCATATAGCTGCGTGAGCCCGCACGGCTCGAAGCGGGCCGGATGAAGCAAGATGTCGCCGCCCGCGAGAAACCGGTGTGCAAGCGGCTCCTCGTAGCCGATGCGGACCGCGATCCGACCCGGGTACTGGCGCGCCGCCAGCTCAAAGCGCTCTTCGAGGAGGCGATCTCCGTCCCCGACCAGCGCGCATTGGGCGCCACTCTCGATGATCCTGGGCAACGCAACGGCAACCACATCCGCCATCTTCTGTTCCGTGATCCTATCCAGAAAAACGACGAGCGCGGCCTCCGAATCCACATCGAGACCGAGTTCCGCTTGCAGCGCCGTCTTGCACACCCGCTTGCCGGCGATGTTTTGCAAATTGAAGTTAGCGGAGAGATGGGCGTCGGTCGCGGGATCCCAAATCCGGTAATCTGCCCCATTGAGGATGCCGACCAGATCTTTCGCGCGAAGTTGCAGCAACCCTTCGAGCCCGCAGCCATATTCGGCAGTGAGGATCTCCCGCGCGTATGTGGGGCTCACGGTTGTCAGACGATCGCTGTAGCTGATGCCGGCTTTGAGAAACGATATCTTGCCATAGAACTCGAGCCCGTTCGGGATAAGGCTGTCGCCAGGAAGGCCGAGTTGGGGAAAGAGGTCAGCGGGAAACAGACCCTGAAAGGCGAGGTTGTGTATCGTGAACAACGTCGCAGGCCTTTGACCGGAGGTTCCGGCCAAGATCGCCGGCAGGAGCCCGGCATGCCAATCGTTGGCATGGACAACGTCGGCCCGCCAATCCGGCGCTAGCAAGCCGAGCGAAAGGCGAGCAGCGACATGGTTGAACATTGCGAAGCGTTGCGCATTGTCGGGCCAGTCTTGCCTATTCTCGTCCTGGTAAGGGCCGCCGGAACGCCGAAACAGCGAAGGGCAGTCGACGAGCCGGAGGGGGAGGGCGGTATCAGGTGTGCGCGTGGAGATCAGCCGCATCGGACCTGCACCCATGAAATCCGCGAGTTCGACCTCTACCGACTTGTTGGCTGCGGACTCGATGGCTTTCGGATAGCCCGGGAGCAGCAGCCGCATCTCGGCGCCGAGCGCGGTCAGCGCCTTTGGAAGCGCCGCGCTTACATCGGCGAGGCCGCCGGTCTTGATGAGAGGGTAGATCTCGGAAGATACGAAGAGCACGCGCATCATGGTCTCCACAAAGCGCTGCAATTCCGCGGCTCCATCATCTTTTCAACGACGACGATTGGCTTGATTTCGGCTTCGCCCACAACGCCATCCTCGGTGAACCAATCTCCCCAAAAAGTGTCGGCGACCCGGCAGTTGCACGCATTGACCCAACGCAACGCGCTGCAAGCCCGCGTCTGTCGGCGATAACTCGCGGCGGCTGGCCTCCTCCAGCTTCGCTTTCAGCCATTCGGCCGCGGCGCCGGCCGCTTCACGTACCCCCGGCCGTCGTCGCCCCGAAGAACAACGCCTCCACCTTCCTCAGTCGCTCACGAAGCTGGTCTTCGATCAACATGGCGCGGCTCCTCAGCCAGATCGCGGCCATCGCGCACCTCTGCCGTCAATCCAAGACGCCCAGCTATCCATAGGCCTCCGGTATCCGCAGTGGGGTGCTCGTACCGGTTACGCTACTTCTGCAAAACGATTACAGGCGCACCTATGGGAACTCGATCGTAAAGATCGATGATGTCTTGGTTGACGAGGCGGATGCAACCACTGGAGACGGCCGTCCCAATCGTCTCCGGTTCCATCGTTCCATGCAACCTGAAATGCGTGTCCTCGCCATCACGGTAGAGATAGAGGGCCCGAGCCCCCAAGGGATTATCTATGCCCCCCGGCATGCCTCCGGCGTAGGCTGCGTATCGCGGGATGGCGCTGATCATGGTCGCCGTTGGCGTCCAACTCGGCCATTCCGCCTTGCGCCCGATAATCGCAGAGCCTTGAAAATTGAGCGCCTCCTCCCGTCCGACTCCAACGGCGTAGCGAAGCGCGCGTCCGCCTGCCTGAACTAGATACAATCTGCGCTCAGCAATGTTTACGACCACTGTTCCAGGTCGATAAGGCCCTGAAAATGCGACTTCCTGTCGAAGTAATTCTGGATCGCGCGCGCTGACGTCAATGCCGGTGATCGGAAATGGCTCGTTGGCCACAGGGCCATAGTTGGCGCCGGCGCTTACTAAGCCAGTCCCGGGGGCGTTGCACCCGGCTGGAAGGGCGAGAACGCCAGCGAGGAAGACACGGCGGGTCAATGTTGAATTGATCGCGCCTCGAACGTGATGCGGGATTTTCTCGATCATTTCGGTCTTGCCATGAATTCCGCAAATCAACAGCCACTGATGTTCCATTCTAGAGTGATCGGCTCGATGGCGCTGCGCCGTCTACCGCCTCGACACGTTCCGGCGTCGATCATGCGCGCTCGCGACCTATGAAGCCTTGCCGCTGATCGCGTCGCTCTCAAAGCACGACATGGTGCAGGTATTTGGGAAGCCGGTTGTCGCCGTGCCGAACGCGCCCGAACTCGAAGCGCGTGCCGTTGCACCCGCGCCGATAACACGCCGCGCGCCGTGATCGCCGACATTGCGAACGCTCCGCCGCCGTTCCCTCACCCGGCGGTCACAGTTGTGCGCAGCTTCAGAGGTGAGTCGATCATTCTAAGTTTCTCGAAACTGCTCCCCGTGCCGCGGATCGTGACGTTGCCGTAGTTGAATAGTCGGCCGATCAGCGTCTGATCAACGTCGACGCTTTCGACCTTCTGCATATTCATTTCGACTGTATGCCGGCGTATCAGGCCGCGCTTGAGTATGATGCGGCGGTCGGTGACGGCGATTTCCGTCGTCCAGCGGCGAAACCAGGCGGGAAGAAACGCGACGATGGCCGCGACGGCGAAGACAATTGCGGCGAACCAGCTGATATCCACCATTTCGGCATAGCTCGCACCGGCGAGCAGCGCCGCTAGAGCGGTTTCCTAGCTGGGTAAATCGGCCTGGGATTCCCAAGTTTGGATTAATCTGATTCAAGCTATGCGCCGGCGAAGGAGGCCGGGAGGCATGGCTCTTTCGGACGATCTTCGGGAACGTTTGGTTGCGGCAGTGAACGCCGGGCAGTCGCGACGAGCGGCGGGCGAACAATTCGGCGTGAGCGCGGCGAGCGCGGTTCGCTGGATGCAGCGCGTGCGCGAGACGGGGAGTTTTGCGGCTAAGCCGTCTGGCGGCGACAATCGCTCGGACCGCATTGAAAACCAGGCCGACTTCATCCTGGCGGCGGTGGCGGCCAAACCCGACATCACGCTCGCCGAGTTGCGGGCGAAGCTAATCGACGAGCGCGCAGAAGCCTTCGGCACGACGACGATCTGGCGCTTCTTCCAACGCCGCAAGATCACGCTCAAAAAAAGTCCGCGCATGCCGCCGAGCAAGAGCGGCCGGATATCCTGAAACGGCGCGAGGACTGGTTCGACGACCAACTCGACCTCGATCCCGAGACGCTCGTCTTCATCGACGAAACATGGGCCTCGACCAATATGGCGCGTCGATATGGGCGCGCGCCCAGGGGTCAGCGGTTGCGCGCCGCGATCCCGCACGGTCACTGGAAAACGACGACTTTCGTGGCGGGGCTACGCGTGACGGGCATGACAGCTCCGCTCGTCTTCGACGGGCCGATCAACGCCCAGGTCTTCGAGGCCTACGTGGAGCAATTCCTCGCGCCCACATTGAGACCCGGCGACGTCGTCATCATGGACAATCTGTCGAGCCACAAGGGGCCGAAAGTGCGCGCAATGATCGAGGCGGCCGGGGCAAGCCTGCGCTATCTGCCGCCCTACAGTCCCGACTTCAACCCGATCGAAAAGGCTTTCGCCAAGCTCAAGGCCCTCTTGCGAAAGGCCGCCGAGCGAACCGTTGAAGGCTTATGGTCAGCCATCGGCCGATGCGTCGACCTCTTCAGCCCCGGCGAATGCCAAAACTATTTCGTCGCCGCTGGATACGATGCAGTCTGATCGGAAACCGCTCTAGCGCGCAAATCGCCAGCAGAATCGCCGGCGTGTAACTCGTCCAGCTGACGGTGGTGCGGTAGCGGACCTGCTCGCCCGGTTCGAGGATGCTGTCGATATAGGTCATCGCGGGCGCTCTCTTAGCGGACATCCTTCGGACTGATCGGCACGAGGCGTAATCGAGCGGGTGAATTGGCGCGCTCGCCTTTGCGCAGATGGGGCCGCCGAGTTCCCCGGCGGCGGTCTCGCGATCAACCACGTTCGGTCATGCTGCGGTAGGCCCTTGCCGGCCACGCGAGCGCATTGGGCAGAGCCTGCGCGACGCTCGTGGCGAGTTCGGAAGCTGAAGCGCTATTCCACTTGTCCTTGATCGTGGGCGCTAGCGCGACGCCAACCCCGACAAGATAGATGATCACCAGCAAAGCGATGAGTAAACGCATCGACCCGTTCTCCGAATGTCCTGCTGCGGAAGGCAGAATATCGCTACAGCGGCGACGCGATAGAATCGGAATCTACTCATTGGCCAGCTTAACTGCGACCATGGCGCAGGGGCGTTCGTGAACGCGACGGCGGCGGTGCGACGCGAAACGGATCACGGAGCGCCGAAGCGTGCCCCACAAAAGCAGACGGGCCGCCGGGCTACGCGGCGGCTGAATCACAGGCGGGGAGATTGGTTGTAATTCGGCGCGGGGTCCGAATGCCGATCGGTGCGCTAACCTTCTGACGATATTCAGTTGAGTGGGGGTGAACATGTCGAGCCGCTTCACAATCTTCGTGCCCGCCTTGGCCGCGCGGGCGGCGTCGCAACCCCGACCAGCGCCGCCGCCCGCGCTAGCCCAGAGACCAACCTTGAACTAACATTCGCCTTGCACCAGTCGCCGGGGGCTGATCAGTTCGGCCTGCTGCTCGCACTGGGTCTGATGTTCTGATGCAGATCAATGCGACGCAAAAAATATCATCTAGCTTTTATTGAAACTAGCCGCCGATCTTGCACCGAGCCGTCGGAGGTAAATAAAAATTATGGCAAGTCGCAGGGGCATTTACATCGTCCCGACTGACCGCTTGTACATCGAGCGGACGGTATGGCTGATCGCCGATTTCGTTTTGTTGACCGCGACGGTGCTGGCCGTGCTACTGAATCCGCTGATGTTTTGGTTCGCCGCGATCGGCTACTGCATCTTGGCCAAGATATTGTTTTGGATCGGCGCCGAACCGCGGCTGAATCCGGGCGCGTTGGGCGTTGCAAGCCATTACAGCGGTCGCGGCAGCTTGAAATTTTCGGAACGGCAGCCTTTTCACGATCTTGATTCAACAACGTGACGACGCCATCCGAAGGGTCCTTGCATGGCAAGTTCAAGCGAGCGGGTTGGATTGACGATTATATCTCGACGTTGCTCGCCCAAT
Source organism: uncultured Alphaproteobacteria bacterium (assembly GCA_963842835.1). Lineage (GTDB taxonomy): Bacteria > Pseudomonadota > Alphaproteobacteria > Rhizobiales > Beijerinckiaceae > Roseiarcus. The sequence continues at coordinate 156,684 of CAWJIB010000012.1, forward strand.
TTTGAAATGAGATTGCCCCGGTCCGCCGCGTCGTCGAGCGGCGGCTTTGCGGCTCTGAAAGGGACGAAACAACCGCGAGTCGCTACAAGGCCCCTGAGCTGCCATGAGTAGATTCCGAGTCTGACTACGCGAGATCGAAGCTGGGTATATTTTGAGCCAATGGGGTCACGATTGCCTGTGCAATCCGTGAACTGGCAGAAAAGTCTGGTGACCGATTGGCGAATTATGTCGCCAATGACCAGTCTGTCTCGTGACCGCTCGTCGTTGGAGGCTCTAAATTGCGAGGCAATATGCTCCAAGGCATCAACAGTCCGAGAGATTTGCGGCTCCACGCGTCGGCGGACCTTGAGCAAATCGCAAAAGAACTCAGAGCCGAGACTATAAAGGCTGTTTCCGTTACCGGTGGCCATCTGGGTGCGGGTCTTGGCGTCGTCGAACTGACAATAGCGCTGCACTACGTCTTCGACACGCCCAAAGACCGGCTGATCTGGGACGTCGGGCACCAAGCGTATCCCCATAAAATCCTGACCGGTCGCAAAGATCGGATTCGTACGCTGCGGACCGCAGGAGGCCTTTCGGGCTTTACCAAACGATCCGAAAGCGAATACGACCCGTTCGGCGCCGCGCATGCCTCGACCTCGATTTCAGCCGCCCTCGGCATGGCGGTGGCGCGCGACTTGAGAAATGAGAAACACAACATCATAGCGGTGATCGGCGACGGCTCGATGTCGGCCGGGATGGCTTACGAGGCCCTAAACAACGCCGGGGCGATGAATAGTCGGCTGATCGTAATCCTCAATGACAACGACATGTCGATCGCGCCATCGGTCGGCGCCATGTCCGGATATTTTTCGCGCCTGATTTCGAGCCAAACCTATCGTTCCCTGCGCGATATTGGCAAGCAACTTGCCCGGCGACTGCCGAAATCCCTAGAAATCAAGGCTGAGCGCCTTGACCAATTTGCGCGCGGCTTCTGGACCGGCGGATCGCTGTTCGAAGAACTTGGATTTTCTTATGTGGGGCCGATCGACGGCCACAAATTCGACCACCTCCTTCCTGTGCTGCGAAACGTTCGTGACGCCCGCAACGGCCCGATCCTCGTGCACGTCGTAACGAAGAAGGGCAAAGGCTACGCGCCCGCGGAAGCCTCTAGCGACAAATACCACGCCGTCGCAAAATTCGACGTCGCGACGGGAGAACAATCGAAAGCCAAGGCAAAGGCGCCGTCTTTCACCAAGGTTTTCGCAGAAAGCCTTGTCAAGGAGGCGATGAAGGACGATCGCATCGTGGCCGTAACGGCAGCGATGCCGGCGGGCACGGGGCTCGATATTTTCGGCAAAGCCTTCCCGACGCGAACATTCGACGTAGGTATAGCCGAGCAGCATGCGGTGACGTTCGCCGCGGGCCTTGCCGCGGAAGGCTACAAGCCGTTCTGCGTTATTTATTCGACGTTTTTGCAGCGCGGTTACGATCAAGTTGTGCACGATGTGGCGATTCAATCGTTGCCCGTGCGCTTCGCGATCGACCGGGCTGGGCTTGTCGGCGCCGATGGTCCCACACACGCCGGTTCATTCGACGTCGCCTATCTCGGCTGCCTCCCAGGCTTCGTAATTATGGCCGCGGCGGACGAGGCTGAGCTTACGCATATGATTGCCACCGCCGCCGCGATCGATGATCGCCCCTCCGCGGTTCGTTACCCGCGCGGCGACGGCCTCGGTGTCGCGATCCCGAAAGTCGGCGTTCCGCTCGAAATCGGCAAGGGACGAATTGTTCGCCAAGGCGACAAAGTCGCACTGCTCTCGTTTGGCGCGCGCCTTGCGGAATGTTCGAAGGCCGCAGTGGAACTCGCTAAGCTTGGTCTTTCCACCACGGTCGCGGACGCTCGCTTCGCCAAGCCGCTTGATGTCGATCTTATTTTGAAGCTCGCTCGTGAGCACGAAATGCTCATCACGATCGAAGAAGGATCAATCGGCGGCTTCGGCTCTTACGTGCTGCAGACGTTGGCCGAGCACGGGCAGCTCGACCGCGGCGTCAAAGTCCGCTCCATGGTTCTACCCGACGAGTTCTTAGCGCACGACAGCCCAGAGGCGATGTACGCTAAGGCCGGGCTTGATGCCGAGGGGATCGTCGCAAAAGTACTCGACGTTCTCGGCGGCAACCCGAGTCAAATCCGCCCGGTCGACGCCAACGTGAAGGCGATCGCGTCCGTCGTAGCGCCGCGACGTCGCGCCCCCATGCGAGTTATTCTCGCTCAGCCGCGCGGCTTCTGCGCTGGCGTCGTGCGTGCGATTGAAATCGTCGAACGCTCGCTGGAGAAATACGACCAGCCCGTCTATGTGCGCCACGAGATCGTTCATAACAAGCACGTCGTCGACGGTCTAAAGGCTAAAGGCGCCCGCTTCGTCGAGAAGCTGTCCGAAATCCCGGACAACGCCATCACAATATTCAGCGCGCACGGCGTGCCGAAGAAGGTGGAGCAGGAGGCGGCGGCGCGTCAGCTCATCGTCCATAACGCCACGTGCCCCTTGGTCACCAAGGTTCATATCCAGGCCAAGCGTTACGTGATGCAGGGACGAACGCTTATCCTCATTGGTCACGCGGGCCACGCGGAAGTGGAGGGCACGCTGGGGCAGGTTTCCGCTCCGGTCGTGCTCGTTCAGACCGAGAGCGATGTCGCAAGCCTCACGATTCCCGCCGACACACCGGTCGGTTATGTGACGCAGACGACGTTGAGCGTGGATGACACCAAAGGAATCATCGCCGCCTTACATCAGCAATTCAGCGATCTCGTCGGTCCTGACACACGCGACATTTGTTACGCGACGCAAAATCGTCAGACGGCGGTTCGCGACTTGTGCAAAGAAGTGGACGTGATCATAGTTGTAGGCGCCAAAAATAGTTCTAATTCAAATCGGTTGTGTGAGATAGGTGCGGAAATGGGAGTGCCGAGTTATCTCATCGCCGACAGCACCGATCTTCGTCACGAGTGGGTGGAGAACGCCCGCTCCGTCGGCGTCACCGCCGGCGCTTCCGCGCCCGAGCAACTCGTGCAAGGCGTCGTTCGTTGGCTCCGCCGCTTTGGCCCTGTCGAAATTTCGACCCTGGATGGCCCCAATGAGTCCGTACAGTTTCGGTTACCTGTGCACCTGGCGCGAGCGTAATCGGCTCTCGCTTCCAAAAACTCGCGGCCTGACCAGTCACCGAAAGACAAGTTATGGCGATACCTTTTTTCAAGGAAGCGAAAATTGGCCTGTATCTGCTCAAACAGAAACTAGCGGGCCGAAGCCGCTATCCCCTCGTGCTCATGCTCGAGCCGTTGTTCCGCTGCAACCTCGCCTGCGTGGGTTGTGGCAAGATCGATTATCCAGATGCAATTCTCAATCAGCGATTATCCGTTAAAGAGTGCCTGGACGCGGTCGACGAATGCGGCGCGCCCATGGTTGCGATTCCAGGCGGCGAGCCGCTGATCCACCGCGATATCGGCGAGATCGTGAAAGGTATCGTGGCGCGCAAGAAATTTGTCTCGCTGTGCACAAACGCGCTTCTGCTCGAGAAGAAGCTTCACCTGTTCGAGCCATCGCCTTATCTTTTCTTCTCCGTGCATCTAGATGGATTGAAGGAGCACCACGACAAGTCGGTGTCGCTCAGCGGCGTTTTCGACATTGCGATCTCGGCGATCAAGAAGGCGAAGGCCAAGGGATTCGCCGTCAACGTCAACGCGACGATCTTCGATGGCCATGCGGCGGAAGATATTGCAGCCTTCCTCGATCTGGCGAAAGAATTGGAAGTCGGCGTCTCGATTTCGCCCGGCTACGCCTACGAGCGTGCACCCGACCAGGAGCATTTCCTCAATCGCCGTAAGACTAAGGAGCTGTTTCGCCGCGTCTTCTCACTGGGCAAAGGCAAGAAGTGGCAGTTGATGCATTCCAGTCTCTTCCTGGACTTTCTCGCCGGCAATCGCGAATTCCACTGCACGCCTTGGGGCATGCCCACGCGCAACGTCTTCGGCTGGCAGAAACCCTGCTATCTCCTGGGCGAGGGATACGTCGGTTCATTCAAAGAGCTGATGGAGACGACGGACTGGGACAGTTACGGAACCGGCCGATATGAAAAGTGCGCCAACTGCATGGCGCATTGCGGTTATGAACCGACGGCGGCGAATGTGACGATGAGCCGTCCCTTGTCAGCGACATGGATGGCGATTCGCGGCGTGCGCACGGACGGCCCGATGGCGCCGGAGATCTCGCTCGATCAGCAGAGGCCGGCGGATTACGTCTATTCCCGTCATGTCGAAACGATGCCGGCCAAGGTCCAACCGAAAGACGACTCCATCAAAGCGTTAGAATCGAAGCCTTCAACTCTGGCGCATTAATCGGTAATACTCCTTCCTCGAACGATCGGCTTCGCAATCAAGAATGTTTCCGTTTGGTGCGAAGCGGCCGCAAATTAAGGTGTTGGTTGTAATCCATGCTCACGTCCATCATCGTTCGGATCGTCGGGTTTTGCATTCGTCACGCCTGGACGGTGGTTGGTATCGGCTTGCTGATCGCGGCCGGATCGAGCGTCTACACGGCAAGCCACTTCCGCCTAAACTCGGACATCAACGCCCTGCTCTCGGACAAACTCGACTGGCGTAAACGCGACATCGCTTTCGAAAGCGCCTTTGGCCGTTTCGGAATCATCGATGTCGTCGTCGAGGCGCCGACGCCTGAGTTAACCGGAGCGGCCACCGTCGAATTGACGCAGGCGCTCGCCAAGGAGAAGGCACAGTTTCCCGACGTCTCGAACGCCGGCGCGACGGAGTTTTTCGCCCAGCACGGGCTTCTGTTCTTGCCCAAGCAGGCGTTGGAGAAAAATCTCGGAGGTCTGATTCAGGGCGAAGCGCTGATTCAGGATCTCGCCTCCGACCGAAGCCTGCGCGGGTTGATCGCGGGGCTCGAGGACGTGCTTCTCGGTCTTCAGTCCAATCGCGTGAAGCTCGACGATCTCGGCCACCCTCTGAACCAGGCGTCCGATACGCTGGACAATGTGCTCGCGGGGCGGCCGGCGAGTTTTTCGTGGCGCGTTTTGATGCAAGGCAAGCCCGCGGCCCCGAACGATCTTCGCGGCTTTATCGAGGTCCATCCGGCGCTCGACTTCAGCGCCCTGCAGCCGGGACTTCGAGCGAGCGAGACCATTCGCCGGATCGCGGCGGATATCTTCCCAAAATATCAGGCGAGCATGCGTCTCACCGGTGTGGTGACGATGAACGACGAACAGTTCGGGACAATTAAGGAAAATGCGGTTCGCAATGCTCTTATCACTTTAGCGATCGTCGCATTCATTCTCTGGCTCGCCTTACGCTCGGGGCGGCTCATGGCCGCGATAGCCGTCAATCTCTTCGTCGGCCTCGCAGTGACGGCGGCTCTGGGCCTGTTCATGGTCGGCGCGTACAATCTCATCTCTGTTTATTTTTCAGTGCTTTTCGTCGGCATCGGCGTCGATTTCGGCATCCAATTCAGCGTTCGCTATCGCTCCGAACGGCACGATATCGGCGATCTTGTGAAAGCGATTCAAAGCGCAGGCTTTCGCATCGGCGCGCCGCTTACTCTCGCGGCGTTCGCGACCGCCGCGGGGTTCCTGTCGTTTCTGCCCACGGACTACAAGGGCGTGTCTGAATTGGGCCAGATCGCTGGCTGCGGCATGCTGATCGCGTTCGCCACCACTATCACGCTTCTGCCGGCGCTGATCGTCCTGCTGAACCCGCCCGGAGAGCCGGAGCCGCTCGGATATTCGTCGCTCGCGCCGGTCGACGACTATATGAATCGGCACCGGATAGGCATCATCGCCGGCACGGCGATCGTCGTGATCAGTGGGTTGCCGCTACTTTATTGGCTCAGCTTCGACTTCAATCCGATCAATCTGCAGAGTCCTAAAACAGAGTCGATCGCGACTTATCTCGAGCTCAGTCGCGATCCCAGCACCGACACCAACGCCATCCAGGTGCTAGCGCCGTCGCTCGAACAGGGGAATGCGATCGGCGCGCGAGTTTCGAAGCTTCCGGAGGTGTCGCATGTCGTGACGCTTTCGAGCTTCATTCCGGAGGATCAGGCGGAAAAGCTCCCCATCATTCAAAACGCCGCATATAAGCTTGCCGCCGCCTTCGACCCAAAGAATGTTCAGCCCGCCCCGACCGATGCCGAAAATGTCGATGCGTTGAACGAGGGCGCGCAGCGGCTGACGGAGGCGGCGGGCGATCAGAAGGGAGCCGGGGCCGACGCCGCGCGGCGACTTTCTCTCGACCTGTCCAACTTAGCGCATGCAACTCAGACCGCTCGCGATAAGGCGACGGACAGTTTCGTTTGGCCGCTGGCGCAGGTCTTGGGCTCGTTGCAAGCCTCGCTTCAGACGCAGATCGTCACGCAGCAATCGCTGCCGCCGGACCTGACGCGGGGTTGGGTGACGTCGGACGGCCATGCCCGTGTTTCAATCGCGCCCAAGGATGATCCCGGCGACAATGAAGCCATGCGCCGCTTCGCCCGCGCGGTGCTGGCCGTCGAGCCCGACGCTACCGAAGGGCCGATCTCCATTCTGGAGGCCGGCGACTTGGTTGTGCACGCCTTCGTCAAAGCCGGCGTATTAGCGTTGCTATCGATAGCGATCCTGTTGTGGCTCGTGCTCAAGCGCATCGGCGACGTTCTGTTGACGCTCATTCCTCTAATGCTCGCTGGCGTGGTGACGTTAGAACTCACTGTGTTGGTGGGCCTGCCGCTCAACTTCGCCAATATCATCGCCCTGCCCCTGCTGCTGGGCGTCGGCGTGGCGTTCAAGATCTATTACATTATGGCCTGGCGCGAAGGGCAAACTCACCTTTTGCAGACCAGTCTCACCCGCGCGGTCATCTACAGCGCGCTCACGACGGCCACGGCATTCGGCAGTCTCATTTTCTCGAGTCATCCAGGCACATCGAGCATGGGCAAGCTGCTGGCTCTTTCGCTCGTATGCACGCTGGCGGCGGCGGTGCTGTTTCAACCAATCCTGATGGGCAAGCCACGAAACTCGCCATCGGGAAGCTGACTATCCCTGATTACGCGAAAAGAGGAACTCAATGATAATCTCCAGGCTCTTACTCTCGGCAGTATTTGTCGGCGTCTCGTCCTTGGCGATCGCGGAATCCGGCACGCCTACGGAGCAAAGCGCGTGCCGTCCCGATGTTCGCCGGTTCTGCCATACGATCAAGGAGCAAGAAGGCAATGAAGCCTTTCTTGGATGCCTCGAGCTTCATCGCGACGACCTGTCCGAGGCGTGCAGAAACGTGTTGAAAGACCATGGCAAGTGACTGTCGCTGGGCGGCCGATCAAGAGAACCCAGGTCGACGTTCCAGCGACGGGATTTCTCCATCAGTCGGCCGCATCGGCGAACGACACAAGACGGTATGCCCCTGTCGCCACGACAGGTGTGTTTCCGTCGCCGCCTCGGGAAATGGAAGATGAGAACCAGGCTTAGGTTCGCCGCCGCGATAGCGAGCGCGATGCTGGCAACGGGCTACGCTCGTTCGGCGTCGAATTAAGACGAGATCCCAGTTCCGGCGCCGAACCCATTCAAAACCGCAACTCCGGCGCCGAACCCGTCCAAGACCGCGGCTCCGGCGCCGAACCCATCCAAAGCCGCCGCTCCGGCGCCGAACGCATCCAAAACCGCCGCTCCGGCGCCGAACGACTACAAGACCGCGGCCGGATTTTGGCAGGAGGTCGACGATCAGGGCCGTGTCGGAGGTTGGTTCTTTTTCACCGAGCGGAACGGGCTCTATGACGGCCGGCTCGTCAAAATGTTCAAGAGGCCCGGGGAGCAACAGCTAATCGACACTTGCCAAAAGTGCACAGGAGACCAGAAGGACGCGCCGATGTTGGGCCTCACCATCGTCAAGGGCATGAAGCGCGACGGCAACAAATACGATAAGGGCAGCATCCTCGATCCCCGCGACGGCACGGTCTATCACGCTCAAATGGAGCTAAGTGCGGACGGGCAGCAACTCTCGGTGCGGGGCTATCTGGGCATTCCGCTTCTTGGCCAGACACAAGTCTGGACGCGCCTGCCCGACGACGCGATAGCGCCGGCCGACATTCCCGAGGAATCCGTCGGGCCTGCATCGACGCAGGAGTGAAACCGCATCGCTATCGCCCCGAACGCGCCGGCTACGATATCCCAAGGAGTTCGATCAGCCGCCTGCGTCACATTCCAAATTTGGCGGTCTGACCCCGGACAACGAGTTCTCGTATGGTCCCGCGCGTTCGACAGGCTGTTTGGGGCAAGAATGCGCGAGCCGTCTGCATCGCGGAAGCAGGAGCGTTAAGGCATTTTTCGTTCGGCCCTAACGTGGGGGCTCAGCGGAGACTGTTAACGAGGTGTGAAAGCGCGTTATCTGAATTGAGAGGCCGCGCCCGTTTCAGTCGATCAAAGGGGACATGGCGTTGTCGACGGAGGGTATCAATGAGTGTTTCCCATGAAGCCTTCTTGTCGCAGCTGAAAAGTGTGGCGAGCGACACCGAGGCGATGCTGAGCGAGCTTCTGACGCAGACGCCGGCCGTAGACGAGCGTGACCGCCCCGCGCGTCTGCTCGAGGCGATGCGCTATTCCAGCCTGAACGGCGGCAAACGCATCCGCCCCTTGCTGGTCGTAGCAAGCGGCGATCTGTTCGGCGTCCCGCGGCAACGCTCGCTGATGGCGGGAGCGGCGCTTGAATTCATCCACTGCTACTCGCTCGTTCATGACGATCTGCCGGCCATGGACAATGACGATATGCGGCGCGGCCGTCCCACAACTCACAAAGCTTTCGACGAAGCGACCGCCATCCTCGCCGGGGACGCCTTGCTCACCCTGGCTTTCGACGTGGCCATGCGTCCCGCGGTCCATCCGGAGGCTGAGGTGCGCGTCAATCTGGGGGGCGCGCTGGCGCGCGCCGCGGGGATCGGTGGGATGGTCGGGGGTCAGCTGCTGGATCTCGCCGCTGAAGGCCGTTTCGCCGACGGCAAGCCGCAGGCGCTCGACGAAACGGCGATCAGCACGTTGCAGGCGATGAAGACTGGCGCGCTGTTGCAATTCGCCTGCGCGGCCGGCGCCATTCTCGGCAAGGCCAGCGTCGCGGAACGCGAAGCGCTCGATCAATTCGGCGTGGCTGTCGGCAAGGCGTTTCAAATCGCCGACGATCTGCTCGACGTGGAAGGCGACAGCGCGACCCTTGGCAAAGCCGCAGGCAAGGACGCGGCCGCGGGCAAGGCGACGCTGGTCGGCATCCTCGGCGTAGAGACGGCCAAAGCGCGCCTCAAAACTCTGGTCAGCGAAGCGGGGACGGCTCTGGCGCCGTTCGGGGAGCGGGCGCAAGTGCTCGTGGAGACGGCCAAGTTTATCGCCGAACGAAGGAAGTAGGAGGCGGCGAGGCGGCGCGCGCGGCGTCGCAAGGAATGGGCCGGTGGGGCCGCCCCGGTGCTCGTCGACAGCATGCAACCATGGATCGGGCTTGGCAGGAACGCCAAATCGCTGCAAATTTGGGCCGGAACCGGTGGCTATCTGGGGAGTGTCGGATCAACAGCCAACCGGGTTTGCGGTCCTCCGCCTTCGGGCCGTGAGTAGATTCCGAGGGCGCCGCTGTTGCCCGCCTTTGTGTAGTTTGAGCTCGCCACCAAGAGACACGCCCTACCAAACCTAACATCGGAGGGGAAAGATGCGTAAGCTTGCCATGCTGGTCGCGGTCACGGCGACGCTGTCGGCCGTAACCCTGTCGCCGACCACGGCCGATGCTGGTTGCTACCGGCTCGGCTTGACCGGATATCATTGGTATCATTTCTGCGCCGGTCCTCCCGTCCTCTACCCACACGAGCGCGTCTGCCGGCATGGCCATTGCTGGTATCGCTAGAGCGCGCTAAGCATGTCTCGTTTCCAATCGGCCGAGACATGCTCGCGCATTGCGGCGGCAAGTTGCATAGCGGGGTTTGCTGACCTGGGCGCTACCGTGCTTGCGGTAACTCTCGCTGACCTCGGAAAGCCTAGGCGTCCTCAGCCGAAGTCTCACGTCGCCTAATGACGCTATCGTCTCACCGCAGGGATACGCCCTCAAATGGCTGGGAACCGACATTCTGACAGCGATCGCGTTCCAGGAACATTCGCAAAATCGATCCATGACCACTGGATTCTCTTTCTTGTCGAAGGCGTGGTCCTCATTTTGTTGGGCCTCCTGGCAATCGTTGTTCCATCAATCCCCAGCGTGAGCGTAACCGTTGTTCTGGGGTGGCTCTTTCTCGTCAGCGGAGCCGTAGGTTTAGCGACAACCTACTGGGCGCGACAGGCGCCAGGGTTCTGGTGGTCCCTCGTATCTGCTTTGCTCGCGATTTCTGTCGGTATAGTCCTGATCGCGAACATACCGCAGCATCTGTACGGCGGTCTGATGGGATGGCCATTTGAGGAAGTCGGCCCGCTGCGTCTGATATTGGTTCTGTTCTTCCTAGTCGAAGGAGGCGCGTCCATCATGTTCGCTTTCGAACACCGACGTCAGTTCTCTGGGCGCTGGGCCTGGATGTTGGCAAGCGGTGTCGTCGACATTGTTTTGGCGAGCATCATTATTTTCGGTCTTCCGGGGACCTCTGCCTGGACGATGGGCCTCCTAGTCGGGATCAACATGATTCTCGGTGGCGTCGCCCTGATCGCGATGGGATTGCATGCTCGCACAGAACCTGCCGGTTCGGATGCAATTCCACTGCACAATGCGTGATCGATTTCGGCCGTGTTGCTCGGATAAATGACTTTAGCCCTTTATCCTAGAGCGTCGCTCACGGGCGATGTGGGATTACGTCTTTGGCCTTGCCGGCACGACGCCATTGTCGAAGAAGGTGGACGAGACCGCCGACGCGGTCCGCCCCGGGAGGCCCACTCCAGACCCCACGCCGAATGACAGGCGAATGACCCAATGCCGGTAATCCTCAATGTTCACCTGACGGGTTTCCGGTCGTCGTTCTCATATTGGCTTTCACGAGCCAAAATCCGCCGGGGCGATGGCGCGCTCGCCAACGCCCGCGGCTCCTCGCCGATGAGTCGAGACCCGAACCGAACAAAGCGGATCGCGGCGGTCGCCGCGAAGGCGAGGAGCAGCGTGCCGCCAAAGACGATCGTGGCCTTAGCGATGGCGAACAACGGAACGTCCAGCAAGGCGTATTGCAGCCAGACGAGCGGCGCATAGTGCAGCAAATAAATACCGAAGGCGTTCTTCGACAAACCGTCGAATAGTCGCGAACGAACAGCGCCAAAGCGCAGGCAAGCCGCCATCACGAAGAAGAAGCCGCTCGCGCCAGCCAACGCAAAGCTGACGTCGGCGGCGATTTGCAGCATCAACGGGGTGGATGTCGCATAGGACAATGTCAGCCCGGTGAGCCCCATCCAGAGCAGCAGGGAAGCGAGCGCACTTACAAGCCAGACGCTCCAGCGCCGCGCCAGCATTCCCTCGGGGGCGAGCAGGCCGCGCTCAAGGCCGTGCGCCCCAACCCCGAGACCCGCGAGGTAATAGACGGCATAGAGCAGCGGGCGGCTCAGCTGGAGCGAGAACGGTCCGTGCTCGGACCAATTCCAGGGCGTAAAGGCAAGCGCCAGCGGAACATAGGCGAGGGCGGCGACCGTCGCCAGGCCGATAAAGTACCGGCCCGGACGGGCAGTGGCGTGGGATGACAAACGGCCGAGAAACGCGACCCAATGGGGGGCGAAGCGGTGCAGCCCGGCAGGCGCGATGGTCAACGCCAATAGCAGCCATAAGAACCACATCGGCCCGTTGGGCCAGAAGGGCAGCGCCAGGAAGCGCCGCCCATAGGCGATCAGACTTGGATCGACCGCGATCATGCGGTAGGCGGGATAAAGCGCGAGCGGCACGACGACGGTCACGCCGAAAAGAAATGGCGCGCCCAGCCGCAGCAATCGGTCGCCTAGAAACTTCCGGCTTCCTTTGCGCGTGAGACTGGGCCACGCGAATAGAGCCGAGAGAAAAAACATCAAAGACATCAGATAAACGTCTTGCCAGGCGCAGAACAGATCGAACCCGAACCAGCGCTGACTGTCGACGATGGGAAATGCGCGCCATCCATAAGGCGGCTGATCGAAAGGAAACGCGGACGCGCTTGCGTACCAGAGGTACGGCAGAACGGAATGGAACGCCAGCACGACAACAATAACAAGACCCCGCAGATTTGCGAGAGCGAGACTGGATCTGGCGTCGCCGATTTGCTCGATTGCACCCCTGTCTGCCAGCATAGGGCTGCCTGCCGCGCCGAATTGGCGCTCAACCGCCGCCCTACGCCTCCTGATATCGAGCGCGGGGGCCCTGCAATCCGCCGGATGGACGGTAGCAGGCTTGCCTCCGATCGCGAGGACGCCACCCTCGCCTGGATCATCGCTGTGTGACGCTTCGATCATGGGAAGTTGATCCCATCCGATCATCTCACCGAGCCCGGAAGCCTCACGCAGGAATTCATCAACGCCCCGGGCAAGAGAGGTAGTCCCCTATTCGCCTAAATCACTCAATATTCAACCCAGTTTAGCAGTTTGGATCGTTGGGCACCGACGAGATAGGCTCGGAAACTACTTAGAGTCCGTTTTGAAAATCGGCGAAGGGGATGGCGCCGGGGGCTCGGTCGTGATTCAAGCTCTGGATGTGGACAGAGCAGAGCCGTGGCCGGATGGCCAAGATCGCCAAGAAGACCAAACGCTACCCATCTGACCTTACGGACGAGAAGTGGGCGGAGATCGCGCCCTTGATGCCCAAGCCTGGGCGTCGGGGGCGTCCGCGGGAGGTGGAGTTCCGTGAAGTGATCAACGCGGTGCGCTATCTCGTACGCTCCGGCTGCGGTTGGCGGATGCTGCCGATCCATTTCGGCCCGTGGCAGACGGTCTACGGCTGGTTCCGGGAATTGGCGCGACGGTTCCTGTTCCAGACCATCCACGACCTGGCGCTGATGGTCGATCGCGAGCGGGCCGGGCGCGAGGCCAGCCCCTCGGCGGCGGTGATCGACAGCCAATCGGTCAAGGCTCCCCAAGCCGAAACAAGGGGTTACGACGCCGGAAAGAAGATTGTGGGCCGCAAGCGCCACATCGCGGTCGATACTGACGGGCGGTTGCTGATGGTCAACCTCACCCCCGCCGACATCTCCGACAGCGCCGGCGCGCAGGCGGTCTTGGACGCCGTCCGCAAGCGCTGGCCCTGGGTGAAGCATCTGTTCGCCGACGCCGCCTACGATCGGCTGAAACTCATGGACAAGGCAGCCTACCTCGACTTCGTCATCGAGATCATCCGCCGATCCGACGACCAAAAGGGCTTCCAAGTCCTGCCTCGCCGCTGGGTGGTGGAGCGGACCTTCGGCTGGATGACCCGCTGGCGGCGCCTCGTGCGCGATTACGAAAAACGTATCGACGTCTCCCACGCCATGATCCTCGTCGCCATGGGCGGCAATCTCATCCGCAGAAACGCTCATCCGTGATTTTCAAAACGGACTCTTAGCGCATGTCTTCGTCTTCGGCGTCGACGTCCGCAGGCGACTAAGCGGGCTGAGTAGTTTCCGAGTCTGTCCTCACGAGAGCGCCCGCGCCTAATGTCGCACCGTTGGACGACGTGCTGGCGAATAGTTCGCTTCGCCTGTGGCCGCTTCGCGCAAGCATCGCGCAGGGCGTTTGCTCGGCGCCGCGTCATCCCTAAGGAGACTCGCATGGACAAATTAGAAACGGCAATCGCCGTATTTCCGAGTCACGATGCGGCGGAAGTCGCGGTGAAAACGCTAACTGCGGCCGGCTTCGCCATGAAGAACCTCAGCGTCGTCGGCAAGGGCTATCACTCCGAAGAGAAGGTCGTCGGCTTTTATACCGCGGGCGACAGGGTGAAGTTCTGGGGCTCTCGCGGCGCCTTTTGGGGCGGCTTTTGGGGTCTTTTCTTCGGCGGACTCTTCCTTGCCACGCCCGCAACAGGGCCTGTCGTGGTGCTTGGCTTTCTCGCGACGATAATCGTTTCCGCCATCGAGAACGCCGTTCTGGTCGGAGGCGTGGCGGCGCTGGCCGCCGCGCTCTATAGCATCGGCGTGCCGAAAGACAGCGTGATCCAATACGAGACCGACCTCAAGGCCGACAGGTTTCTCGTCATGGCGCGGGGCACGGCCGAAGAAGTCGCTCGCGCCAAGGCGATCCTCGGCGCGACCAATCCTTCGCGACTGGACATTCATCGGGACGCGAACGCCGTCGCCCCGCCGGCGTCTCCTGCCAATGCCGCCGCTTGAAAGCAGCAAGGTAAGCTAACGGGTGGTCGCAGAGATCGGCAGCGAGAACGCGCTCGTTTCAGCGTGAAAATCAGCGGTCGCCAAACTCGACTTGCTCCAACGAGGGCGCGTCGAGCGCTGGCGATCATAGATGATTTCGCGTTATCAAGACATTTGAGCCGAGCCTTCAGCAATTTGGCTGCGCATTCGCGGTGGTGGCGCACAACGCCGGGGAAGCAAGCGCAACGTCATGACCTGTCGAAATTCTAAGGATCAAGCTTGCGCGGCAAAACCGTCGTGGCGTCACCCGCGGGAGGGGCCGACGGCTTGGCCCCTTTTCCAGGCTCCGGCGAAAGATTGGCTGAGAGCATGAAGGCGATAGCAATCACGATGGCGAGAGCGCTCAAAGCCATGCGGACCTGCGCCCGCTGCGGGCCAACAGCCGCAAACACACTATCCGCAGAGCGGATATTGAAACTGCTGGTCCTCGGCAACAGCGCAATGAGATCAGCGGCGATCGTCTTGGCGGGAATGTCCGCTGTGGGCTCGTGCGTCAACGCCGCGATCAACGCAGTCAGTCGCTCCGTCGCCGCCTCTCTCGGCATTCGCGCCAGGCTGGCGGCTTCTTGCCAAGGATCGACATCCAGCCGCGCAAGCGCGGAAAGGACGCTGAGCGTCGTTCCGTTTCGATCCTCGCCGATCGGCGCGCAAAGGAATTTGTCGAACTCCGCTCCGATGAGAGGCGTTAGGGCGGCATGGGTCATGTCGACAGCCGATTCTCTCCTTTAACGCGGAAGCCAAGTAGCGAGCAAAGCGACGCCCGGCTTTCCCCGCATCGATCTGCGCCAATCAATAGAGCGCGACGACGGGCGCCGTCAAACTCGGAAACTACCCACATCGTCTGCCCGCGACGTAGCCGAGAGCTCGGCTCGCCGATCTGAGGGCGCTTAATCGTGAAATCTTGAGCCGAACCCAGTTCGGCGACACTCGGTCTTTCGCACATCGGCGCGCTCGATGGGGAAGGCGCGGTCAGTCGACCGCGCAGCGAATACGGCGACCGGTCAATTCTGACCGCGCCTAAGTATTTTCCGATCCTCCTTGCTGGGCCCGCTGTCCGCTATCCCTAACATAGCAGCCTCATGCGGAAGCGAGGGGCCGCCGAATAGTTGGCAAGCCGCTGAGTTTGTCGACTCGCCACTTTTGGGAGCGCGTTTTGGCCTCGCCTCGCTTATCGCTTCTCCGAAGTCGCTGGACGTTCGTAGCCGTCGTAATCGCGGCCGCGCTCTGCGCCTACTTCGGCTGGCGCCACTTTTACGGCGGCGATACTGGGACGGCGGGTCGGGGCGCGGTCAATAGCTCACAAACGCCGGCGCCCATCCCCGTCACCATCGCACAGGCGAAAAAGGCCGACTTCCCCGTCTATTTGAACGGGCTCGGCGCCGTCGAGCCTTACCAAACCGTTCTCATCCGCAGCCGCGTCGATGGCGAGGTCACCAAAATCGCCTTCAAGCAGGGCCAAATGGTGAAGCAGGGGGATGTTCTCGTGCAGATTGATCCGCGGCCCTATCAGGCGGCGCTCGATCAGGCGGTCGCCAAGAAGGCGCAAGACGAGGCCAATCTCAAAAACGCGCGGCTCGACCTTGTGCGCTACGCCAGCCTCGCCAATGAGGATTCCGTTTCGGCTCAGAAGTACGACACGCAGCAGGCGACGGTCGACCAGCTGATTGCGCAGATTAAGGGCGATCAGGCGATCATCGACAACGCGCAGACGCAGGTCGACTATACGACGATCCGGTCTCCGCTCACGGGGAAGACGGGATTTCGGCTTGTCGACGCCGGCAACATCGTGCATGCCGCCGACGCGACGGGCATTGTGACGATCGTGCAGCTAGAACCGATCTCCGTCGTGTTCACGGCGCCTGAGGAGGATGTGCCGCAGATCAATAAGGCGCTGGCCGCGGGCGCCGCGCCCGTAACGGCGCTGAGTTCGGACGGGTTGAAGACGCTTTCGCAAGGCCATCTCGCCGTCGTCAACGACGCGATCGACCCGGCGAGCGGGACCATCGGGATGAAGGCGACCTTCGAAAACACCGATGGCGCGCTGTGGCCCGGCCTGTCGGTCGCAACGCGCTTGCTGGTCGACACGCTGAAGCAGGTCACCGTCGTACCCGACGGCGCGGTCGAACGCGGCCCGAACGGCCTCTATGCCTTCGTCGTCGGCGGCGACAATAAGGTCGAGATGCGGGACATTACGGTCGGCGAAGAAGGCGATGGGCAATCTGTCGTCTTGACGGGTTTGGCGCCCGGCGAGAACGTGGTCACTGCCGGCCAATACCGATTGGTTCAAGGCTCTCTGGTTCAGTCGAGCGCGGCGGGCTCCACGGCGCCGCCTGCGATCGCGGCGCCGAGCGCCCCCGTGAAGGCGCCCTGACTGTGGCGGGCGGCATCTCCGAGCCGTTCATTCGGCATCCCGTCGCAACCTCGCTGTTGATGGTGGGCATCCTGTTCGTCGGCGTCATCGCTTATCCGAGATTGCCGGTCGCGCCGCTGCCTCAAGTCGATTTTCCCACCATCCAGGTTTCCGCCAAGCTCCCGGGCGCCAGTCCCGACACCATGGCCGCCGCAGTCGCCCAGCCGCTCGAGACGCAGTTCGCGCAGATTTCCGGCGTCTCGCAGATGACGTCGACGAGCACGCTCGGCTCGACCGCCATCACCATCCAATTCGACCTCGACCGCGATATCGACGCGGCGTCGACCGATGTGCAGGCTGCGATCAACGCCGCCAGCGGGCAATTGCCGAAGGATCTGCCGAGCCCGCCGACTTATCGCAAGGTGAACCCGGCCGATTCTCCCATTCTCCTGCTCGCCGCAACCTCTGAAATCCTGCCGCTGACCGAGGTCGACGATAATGTCGAGACCAAGCTCGCCCAGCAGATCAGTCAGGTTCCGGGCGTCGCCCAGGTCAGCATCGGGGGTCAGCAGAAACCCGCCATCCGCATCCAACTCGATCCCGCCAAGCTCGTCGCCAAAGGGCTGTCGCTCGAGGACGTGCGCGCGCCGCTCTCGGTCACGACGGTGGCCGAGCCCAAGGGCGCGATCGACAGCGGAGCCCGCTCTTTCACCATTTACACCAACGATCAGCTCGTCCGCTCCAAGGATTGGAACGACGTCATCGTCGCTTACCGCAACGGCGCTCCGCTGCGGGTGAGCGATATCGGCCAGGCGGTGACCGGCCCGCAGGACACGACACAGGCGGCTTGGGCCGATGGCAAGCGCAGCGTCTTCCTCGTCATCTACAAGCAGCCGGGCGCCAACGTCATCGATATCGTGAATCAGATCATGGCTGAGCTTCCGCGCATCAAGGCCTCGATGCCGCCGTCGCTCGACATCTTCACGTTGAGCGATCGCACGCAGACCATTCGCGCCTCCGTTCAGGACGTGCAGTTCACGCTCCTGCTCACCGTCGCGCTGGTGGTGATGGTGATCTTCATATTCTTGCGTAACCTATGGGCGACGATCATCCCGAGCGTGGCGGTGCCGCTGGCGTTGCTCGGCGCCTGCGCGCTGATGTGGGTCGCCGGCTACAGCCTCGACAATCTGTCGCTGATGGCGCTGACGATCTCGGTTGGTTTCGTCGTCGACGACGCGATCGTGATGCTCGAAAACATCACCCGCTACATCGAAGAGGGCGAGGAGCCGTTCGCGGCCGCGCTCAGGGGCTCGCGCGAAATCGCCTTCACCATCGTCTCGATCAGCATCTCGCTGATCGCGGTGTTGATTCCGCTCCTGCTGATGGGCGGCATCGTCGGGCGGCTGTTCCGAGAATTCGCGGTGACGCTGTCGATGACGATCGCCGTATCGGCCGTGGTGTCGCTGACGCTGACGCCGATGATGGCCTCGCGTTTCTTGGCCGGCTCGAAGGACGCCCGTCATGGGCGGCTTTATGCTCTGAGCGAGCGCGGCTTTGCGGCGCTGCTGAAGGGCTATGAGCGCGGTCTCGACGTCGCGCTCAAATTTCGCTTCGCCACCCTGCTGGTTTTCCTCACGTTTCTCGCGCTGTCCGTCTACCTTTTCGTCGTCATCCCAAAAGGATTCTTCCCGCAGCAGGATACGGGGCAGATCAACGGCATATCGCAGGCTGCGCAAGACGCCTCTTTTGCCGAAATGGCGCGGCGACAGGTGGCGCTCGGCGCGATCGTTCTCAAGGATCCGGCCGTCGCTCATGTCGCGATGTCCATTGGCGGCACGGGCAACGCGCTCAACGCCGGGCGGCTCTTCATTACTCTGAAGCCGCGTGGCCAGCGCACCGCGACCGCGGATCAGATCATCGCGAGATTGGGCCCGCAGCTCGACAAGGTCGAGGGCGCGAAATTGTTCATGCAAGTCGCACAGGACTTGACCGTCGGCGGACGCGCCTCGCGCACCCAGTACCAATACACTTTGCAGGGCTCCGATCCCGACGCGCTGAATGTATGGGCGCCAAAAATGCTCGCCAAGTTGCAGACCTTGCCCGAGCTGCGCGACGTCGCCACCGACCAGCAGACAGCGGGAACGACCCTGACTTTGACTTTCGATCGCGGCCAGGCGGCCCGATACGGACTGACGGCTCAGATGATCGACGATACGCTCTTCGACGCCTTCGGCCAGCGCCAGATCGCCCAATATTTCACTCAGCTCTCGAGCTATGAAGTGATCATGGAAATCTTGCCGAGCCTGCAAAACGATCTGACGACGCTCGACAGAATATTTCTGAGGTCGCCGACGACCGGCGGCGAGACGCCGCTCTCGGAATTCGCGAAATGGACGACGACGCCCGTCCAGCCTTTGTCGATCAGCCATCAAGGCCAGTTCCCGGCGGTCACCATCAGCTTCAATCTGGCCCCTGGCGTGGCGCTGGGGCAGGCGACGGACGCAGTCCAGCGCGCCCAGAGCGACCTGCAGCTTCCGGCGACCATCATCGCCAGCTTCCAGGGCAACGCGCAGGCCTTCCAGGATTCGCTCTCGACGGTCTGGATCCTGATCGTCGCGGCGCTGGTGGTCGTCTACCTGATCCTCGGCATCCTCTATGAGAGCTACATCCATCCGATCACGATCATCTCGACCCTGCCCTCGGCCGGCGTCGGGGCGATCGCAACGTTGATGCTATTCCATTTCGACTTCAGCTTGATCGCGCTCATCGGCATCATCCTGCTCATCGGCATCGTCAAGAAGAACGGCATCATGCTGGTCGATTTCGCCATGGTCGCCGAGCGCGACGATCACTTGTCGGCGCGTGACGCCGTGCGCCGCGCGGCGCTCCTGCGCTTCCGGCCGATCATGATGACCACCATGGCGGCGATGCTCGGCGGCGTGCCCCTCATGCTCGGGACGGGCACCGGCTCGGAACTCCGACAGCCGCTCGGCTACGCGATCGTCGGCGGCCTCCTCGTGAGCCAAGCCCTGACGCTGTTCACGACGCCGGTCATTTATATTTATCTCGACGAGTTGTCGGACTGGATATCAAGCTGGCGATCGCGCGCGCCAGAGCCGGAACCGCAACCAGAAGTCATCGCAAAAGCTGTCTCGGCCACGGAAGTTCGCGGCTCATCACCGTGATCGTGGCCAGTCGCGTCTCTCGCGCCGTTCCGCGGCGTTGATCCGCGTTCTTCGCGATCAGGCGGGTCCTCACCGAACCGCCGGCGCGACGCCGGCGCGGGCCGGCTTCGCCGCCAGCGCCCGCTCAATTGCCTGAACGATGTCCGGTTCGCGAAAGGGCTTTTGTATGAGCACGGCGTCCGGTCCCAGCGACAGGTCCCTCAAAGCATCGCCCGTCACGAAAACATGCGGAACGAAGCCGGCCCTGAGGATCTCGTTGACCGCGGCAATGCCGCTCGCTTCTCCCAGCCCGACGTCGACGATCATCAGATCGGGGTGATGACGCGCAGCGGCGGCCACCGCGTTGGCGGCCTTGGTCTCCACGGCGCAAACAGTGTGACCGAGGTCCTCGAGCGTTTCGGCAAGCAATCCGCCGATCATCAGGTCGTCCTCCACGACCAGAATGCGCAGCGCCTTCATCGACTTACCTTCCTGTCCCGTCATTGCAAGGTCCGCTGTTCCGCTCATTTCGGCGCGACATGCAATTCGACGAGCCAGAGTTGATGGTCGACGCCGCGCGATATCTCGGTGAAAAGATCGGCCGTATCGGCGTCGCCGATGGCGGCGGACTGTCCGATCGCCTCGCGGGCCGATTGCCCAAACGCCGCGAGCGTCGCGGCGACCGCGAATATGTGTTGGTTTTCGTGCGCGATGCGCAGGGGATAGGGGACGAGGAACGAGCGCTCGGCCGCGACCTGGATCGTTCCTTCGGCGACGCCGCCGAGGCCCGCGGCGCGCTCGGCGATCAGATCGGAATAGCTCTCCGCCTCGCCGGCGACCTTGTCGAACAGCTCGTGGACGGCGATGAAGGCGGGTCCGCGCACGTTCCAGTGCGCCTGCTTCAGCTGGCCATGCAAATCGATCGCCGCCGCCAAGTGTTTGTTCAGCAGTTCGACAGCCTGAGTGCGAATGTTCTCGGATAATGTGTTGTGGGTCGGCTGCATGGTCGGGCCTCTAGGTTGCGACAAAGCGATCGCCGAACGCCGCGCCTCGGCGCCCGTCTGACGAGCGAAGCCTTCATGGCGCGCGGAGCGAGGCGATGACAATTCTAAATGGATGATAGCGGACGCAGCACGGCGAACGACAGCCTCGGGAACTACTCATGCCGCGGCGTGACAGGGAGCCGCCGGAGGGCGTTTTTCGTAGCGGCGTCTAATTCTCGCCGCCGCCGAATATTCCGGCGAGCCCCGCGTCCAGACGCCGGAGCGATGTCCAAAGCCGCTTATTTTGAAAGTTTCCGCTCTTGACTTGGCTCAAAGCCGACCCGAACCGAGGTCCTAGACTTAGGGCAGACATGTCGATGTCGGGGGTCGCCGATGTTTACCGTCAAGTGGGTCGCCCGCTGCAAAGAGGAAGAGCCGATCGAATCGGATAAATGCGGGTATCAACAGTTGAGTATGGCCATTTCAAAGTCCATAATTAGGCTTGAAGCCGTGAGGCTGAGGCACACGAAAACGCCTCCAGATGGGTTTATCGTTGTCGACGACCGCACGGGAAAGGAACTGCATCGCTGGTTTGGATCGGCGAGGCGCTAATGCTCACCGGCCCGAGGGAAGAGCGTCGCTCGGCCGGCGCCGATGGGGACGCCGTTGACGTCTCCAGGTTTAGACAGGTCGTGTTAGCGCGCGGATCGTGCTATGAATTGCTGCGCCGCTCCCTTTGGAGCGCCGCTTCCAGAGAAAAATAACGCAATGCTCGGAAGTCGTCCGCACCAGTCCAAGGCGGCGCGACCGCGTTGGATCCAGAAGCCCCTTTCCGCCAGCCGCCACGCGGATTTCCCGATCGTCGCGATCGGCGCCTCGGCCGGCGGCCTCGAGGCCTGCAGGAAGCTGCTCGACGCGCTGCCCGCGGGCAACGGCATGGCCTTCATAATCGTCCAGCATCTCGACCCGACCCACGACAGCATGATGGTCGATTTGCTCGCGGGCCACACCTCGATGCCGGTCTTGCAGGCGACCGACGGAATGGCGATCGAACGCGAGCGCGTCTATGTCATTCCGCCCGGCGTCTACCTGTCAGCCGGCGAAGGGGCGTTGCGGATTTCGAGACCGCAGGAGCGCCACGGCGCGCGCCTCCCATTCGATTTCCTGCTGAATTCATTGGCGAGCGAATATGGCGCGCGCACCGCCTGCGTGGTCCTCTCGGGAACCGGCGCCGACGGCAGCCTTGGGCTTAAGGCGGTAAAGGCGAAGGGCGGTCTCGTCATCGCGCAGAAAGTCAGCGAAGCCGACTATGACGGCATGCCCCGAAGCGCCATCGCGACGGGCGCAGTGGACCTTGTGCTTCCCGCAGCGAAGATCGCAAAGGCGCTCGTCAACCACGAACAGGGCGCGGCCTTTGCGCCGACGTCGAGGAAATTGGGCTCGCAAAATTCAGTGCAGGATTTGCTGCCGAAGATCATCGATCTCCTGCGCACAAAAACGCTTCACGATTTCACGCTTTACAAGCATGGCACGCTCGAACGCGGCGTCGAGCGCCGGATGGCGATGGCGGCGATCAAAACCGCGAGCAACTATCTCAATCTTTTGCTTCGCGACGCCAACGAACGTGACCAGCTCTCCAGGGACCTGCTGATCAATGTCACGGGCTTCTTTCGTAATGCGCCGGTATTTGATTTTCTGGAGACGAGCGTCGTTCCCAAACTCGTTCGCGATCACGCTCTGGATCGACCGCTGCGGATCTGGGTCGTCGGTTGCAGTTCCGGCGAAGAAACCTATTCCCTCGCCATGCTGTTCCGTGAGCAGATCAACGCCTCGAAACGCGACATCACACTGCAAGTCTTCGCCAGCGACGTCGATCCCGATGCGGTGGCGATCGCGCGTGAAGGTCTCTATCCCCAATCGATCGAGGCCGACGTTTCGCCAGGTCGATTGGCCGCCTTCTTCTCAAGGGAAGATGGCTCCTACAGGGTCTCGTCCGACCTACGTTCCAGCGTGGTGTTCACGGTGCAGGACGTGCTGGCGGACCCGCCGTTCGCGCGTCTCGACTTCGTTTCGTGCCGCAACCTGCTGATCTATCTGCGCCCCGAGGCGCAAGCGAAAGTCGTCTCAATCCTTCATTTTGCGTTGCGCGAAGGCGGTCTGCTGCTGCTCGGCAATGCCGAGACGGTGGCGGTCGCCGACGGCCGGTTTGCCGTCGTGTCCAAAGCCGAGCGCCTCTATCGGCGCGTTGGCGGTAACCGGCCCAGCGACCTCGGCTCGTCCCTGAGCGCCGGCGACGGGCCACGGATGCGTACGCTTTCCGGACCGGCGCCGGCGCCTTCGCCCCAAGCTTCGCTTGCCGAGCTTTGTCGAAGAATGGTGTTGGAGACCTATGGTCCGGCCGCAGTGCTGGTCAACCGCAAACTCGAATGTCTGTATCTTCAGGGACCCACAGATCGTTATCTCAAGGTCGCGTCGGGCCGTCCCGCGCACGATTTGATCGCCATGGCGCGCGAGGGCGTGCGCACCAAGCTGAGGTCGGCCGTTCAGCGCGCGCTGCAGGACAACGCGCGCGTCGTCGTGCCCGGCGGGCGGACGAACGGCGAAGCCGGCGCCTCGTCATTCAGCATCGTCGTCGAACCGGCGCCGAGCGAGCGCGAAGAATTGCTATTGATATGCTTCGTCGAAGAGCCGGAGCCGGAAACCGCCGTGGGCGGCCGTATGACGCCGGCTGACGTTCCTCGCGTCGTGGAGCTCGAACGGGAGCTCGAGGCGACGAAAATCGAACTCCAGGGCGCCATCCGCAATCTCGAGACCTCGAGCGAAGAGCAGAAGGCGATCAACGAGGAGGCGTTGTCCATCAACGAGGAATATCAATCGACCAACGAGGAGCTGCTCGCATCCAAAGAGGAACTTCAATCGCTCAACGAGGAGCTGAACGCTCTCAACACCCAGTTGCAGGAAACGCTCGATCGGCAGCGCACGACCGCGGACGATTTGCAGAACGTCCTTTACAGCACCGACGTCGCGACGATTTTCCTCGACACCCGCTTCAACATCCGCTTTTTCACGCCGGCGACGAAAGCGCTTTTCAACGTGATTCCGAGCGATGTGGGGCGCCCGCTCACAGATCTCAAGTCGCTGGCCGCCGACGAGGCTCTTCTGGACGACGCCCGCAAGGTCCTGAAAAACCATACGCCGGTCGAGCGGGAAATCCAGGGTCAGAGCGGCTACTGGTTCATACGCCGGATCTTGCCCTATCGCGCCAGCGACGAGAAGACCGAGGGCGTCGTCATTACCTTTGAAGACGTGACGGAGCGGCGGCGCACGGCGGATGCGCTGACCGCCGCCAAGCGACAAGCGGAATTGGCGAGCGTCGCGAAGTCGCGCTTTCTGGCGGCGGCGAGCCATGATCTGCGCCAGCCGTTGCAGACGCTCGCCCTGCTGCAGGGCTTGCTGGCGAAGAAGGTGGTCGGGGAGAAGGCCCAGAAACTGGTCGAACGCATCGACGAGGCATTGGGCGCCATGACGGGCATGCTGAATACGCTGCTCGACATCAATCAGATCGAAGTGGGGGCCGTTAAGGCGGAACCGGTCGACTTTCCCATGAACGACCTGTTCGACCGCCTTAGGGAAGAATTGACCTACCACGCGCAGGCGGCGGGCCTCGCCTTGCGCGTGATGCCTTGCGCGCTGTCCATTCGCAGCGATCCGCGTCTGCTCGAGCAGATGATCCGCAACCTGCTTTCGAATGCCCTGAAATACACCCAACAAGGCAAAGTGCTCGTCGGGTGCCGCCGCCACAAGGGAAAGCTGCGCATCGAAATCTGGGACACTGGGATCGGCATCCCCGAATCGGAGCTGCAGGCGATCTTCGAAGAATACCATCAGCTCGACAACGCCGCCCGCCAGCGAAGCCACGGCCTGGGCCTGGGGCTGTCCATCGTCAAGAGTTTAGGCGAATTGCTCGGCCATCCGATCAACGTGCGTTCGCTGCGCGGAAAGGGCTCCGTGTTCTCGATCGAGGTCCCGCTGACGCCGGGCGACGCCGCGTCATTGCCCGACCATCGACCGCGCGGCGCGGACGAAGCCTCCGCGCAGACGACGCCTCGCACAGGAACGATCCTGATCATTGAAGACGATCCGGAAGTGCGCGAGCACCTCGAACTCTTCCTGGGGGAAGAGGGCTATAACACCGTGACGGCCATCGACGGCCCCACCGCTCTGGAATTGGCGGCTCGCAGGACGATGCGGCCGGATCTCGTCCTTGCCGATTACAATTTGCCGAACGGCATGAACGGAATCGAGATTTCCGAGAAATTGCGGCAGGAGCTCAATCGACAAATTCCCTTCATCGTTCTCACCGGCGATATTTCGACCCAGGCCTTGCGCGACATCGCCCTTCACGACTGCGTTCAGTTCAACAAACCCGTCAAGTTGCGACCGTTGATGCAAGCCATCGAGAACCTCCTGGCGAAGCCGCCCGCCGCGCCGCGCCCCGTTCACCCGGCCGAAGCGTCAGGCGCCTCCGGACGTTCCAAGATCTTCGTCGTCGACGACGACGACGACGTTCGCGAGGCGATACGCATCGTGCTGGAGGACGACGGCCGCATCGTCGAATCCTATTCGAGCTGCGAGACGTTTCTCGCGGCCTATCGCCCCGAAAAATCCGCCTGTCTGCTGATCGACGCCTATCTGCCGGGAATGAGCGGGCTCGAGTTGCTACGGAAGCTCCATGACGACGGCCATCGCTTGCCGGCGATCATGATCACCGGCAACAGCGACGTGTCGATCGCGGTCGAGGCGATGAAGGCGGGCGCGTTGGACTTCATCGAAAAGCCGATCGGCCGCGAGGAATTGATCGCAAGCATCGAGCGGGCTCTCGAAATGTCGCAAGACTCGGTCAAGTTGCTGGAATGGCGAGAATCGGCGGCGACTCACCTCGCGGGTCTCACGCCGCGACAGCGCGAGGTCATGGAAAGGGTGCTCGCCGGCCACCCCAGCAAGAACATCGCGGCCGATCTCGGCATCAGCCAACGCACCGTCGAGAACCATCGCGCATCGATCATGAAGAGAACCGGATCGAAGTCGCTTCCGGAGCTGGCCCGATTGGCGCTCGTCGCGGCGGGCGGCGTCGCCGAGCCGCGACAAGCGCCGTAAGAACAGCGGCCGCTGGGTCTGGCGGCTCTAGCGCCTGGTTCTTGATGCGCGAAATAGTTTCGAAAGGCTTAGCCGGCTCGCTATTCGCAAGGCGAGGCCGGCCAAGCGTCTTCAGCCGCTAGTTGACGATCTGAACGATTTCATGCGTTCTCGGGTCTACGAGAACCGTCTGATCGTTGACGATGGCGTAACGATACACCTTGACGCCATATTCGGGAGGCACGTCATAATATTGGACGCCCTCCATCGGCAGAACGGCGCCGGTTCGCAGCGCTTCATTATAGCGGTAGGACGGATGATGCTCGTGAACGACGTAATCGCGAAAACGCGGACGTTGATCAATGCCGAGCAGACCGTCGACGCCGCCCGTCACCCCGCCGACCACGCCTCCGACCACGGCGCCAACCGGGCCAGCGGCGGCATTTCCTTGATCCGCGCCGTTGGCCGCGCCGCCGATGACGCCTTGGGCGTGAGCGCCGATCGGCGCCAACAGGGAAAGCAGCACGGCGCCATATTTGAGCATGTTATTTGTCATGTTTACACGTCCATTGTTATGAATTGATTGAGATCGATCTCGCTGCATCGAATGTAATTCGTAATCGATATGACAACGATTGCGGCATGCTATCAGCCTCGCGAGCGAGTAATAGGGTCGGATATTACCTACGACCACTCATGGAGACATGGAGCAACCTTCGCGTTGTTTTGCGCGCTCGATCAGCTCGGCGGGAAATCAGCAGGGAATCAACGCCGCGAAACGCATCCGCGTTCGGCGTCCTTTCATTCGATTCCTATGAGGTGTCCGATGATGGCGCGCTTAGACTCCCTCCGCCGCGCGGGAAGCGTGCGCGGCCTCGGAGCGCGTCTCTTGGATTGCGTCGATCACCGATTGCGGGTCCGCGGGTCGCGCCATGACATCGGCTAGTTCATCGACTCGATTGCGAACGAGCGGACTATCGCGGCGAAGCTCCTCGAGAAGCGCGATCACCTTCGCGGTCTTTTGCTCGCTCAGAATGGCCAGCTCCAGATTCAGCAACTCGCGGCGTTGGGTGAGACGATCGTCGCGCCTCTGAGTCGTGAGGATCAGCACGACCAAATAGAGGGACGCCAACGACGCAGCGCCGGCCAGCCAAGGAAAGGGAGGCGGGTCGAGCGCGCGATAGCCCAGCGCCCCGGCGAGCCCGTTCAGGCTCGCCCAGCCGACGACGACAACCGTCAGGGCCGCGATGAAGACAGGGCGGCCCAACAGGGATGTGATGCGGTCGACGACGCGCTGATGCTGCGTGGCGTTGGCGTGGTGCTCGGCGTGGAGCCGAGCGATCGACTGGATCGTCTCTTCGATATGGATCGGAAGGATCGAAGGCGCGGCGTCCAAGTCAGGCACTGACGATCCTTTGCAAGGGACATCGCGCGTCGCGGCGTCGTACGTTTGCGATCGGCTAGCGGCCGACGAGCCACAGCACGAGAAGCACGATCAAGACGACGCCGAGAACGCCGCCGAGTCCGGGGGCGCCATAGTAACTGTGCGCGTAATATCCACCGCCGCCGCCGAAGAGAAGCACCAACAATATGATGATAAGAATCAGGCTCATGATCCAGCCTCCTGGCTGATAGGGTTCGCCTCGGCGGAGGCGGCGGGCTTCACGGCTTCTTCAGTGCGTCCCGCACCGCGTCGTTCACGCCGCCGACGGCGTTCTGAATCTTGCCGACGGCCTTTTCGGCCTTGCCGTCGCTCTGCAACTTGGCGTCGCCAATCACCTTGCCGACCGCTTCCTTCGCGGCGCCCGCGACTTCCTTGACCGAACCGGCGATTCTGTTCTTGTCCATGGCTGCGCTCTCCGTTTGCTTCGTAGCGACACGCGACGGCGCCTGGAATTACGCCATTCCCGTTTCGTACCGAGACCGTAGCGGGATCATTCGAGAGGCGGCAGCGTCGGAAATTACCTAGGTTTGGCGGAGCCTCGAACTTCGGCGGCGCCGAATGGAAGTTTCGTTTCGCGTGCCGACAAAGTTCCGAGCGACCGCGTCGCGCTTCTGTCGATCGAGTTTTGCGCGCCCGAAGGATCGGACGGGCTCAAGGCGCGAACGCCAATAGGCTCTACGGAGGCCCCGCTTCAGCAGTCGAATCCGGCGCCGTGGGGCTAGGTAGTTTCCGAACCTGTTTTCCCGCCGGATCGCCCTTATGCTGATGCTTCGGGCGGTTCGGCGCGCACAAGAAGCCGGCTCGTTCGATGCTGGGGATAATGCGGCGATCCGCTCGCCGCCGGCGCTTTCAAGTCGACCGCGTCTGGACGCCTGGCGATTCAGCTCAAATGGGGAATTGCAACATGTCGATATCCACACTGAATATGGCCCTCCTCGGCTTGGCCGCGCTGAGCCTTGCCGCTTGTTCCACGTCGGGCGAGAGGTTGAGCGGCGCGGGCGTCGGCGCCGTGGCGGGAGGTTCGGTGGCCGGGCCGGCGGGCGCCGTCGTCGGCGGCGTGGTCGGGGCAGTCACGGGCCCGACCGTCGCGACGGAGATGGGCGTCCCGCATCGCCGCCATCATCGCCATTGGCGCCACTATCATCACTATACGAATTACTGATCGCCGCTGGACGCGCTGGGCCCGCTTGCGTTTCCCAGCCGCCCGGATCGACGGGGATAAGTTCGCCGGTCAATACTGGTACTTGGCAAGAACCTCTCGGCCCCCCACCAGTTGGCCGTCAGACCCATTCATAAAAGGCGCCAAGCTATGATGCAGGTCATTTCACCGCTGAGGGGTTTCGCGATCGAGGCGAAAGACGGCAGGATCGGAACTGTCGCCGATTTCCTGTTCGACGACACGACATGGAAAGTGCGCTGGCTCGTCGTCAATTGCGGCGCTTGGCTGCCCGGGCGCAAGGCGCTGATCCATCCCTCGGCGATTTCACGAGCCGACCTGGAACAGCAACGATTTATCGTGTCGCTGACGAAGGCCCAGGTCGAGAAAAGCCCGGAATTGGCCGAGGACCAGCCGGTGTCGCAGCAGATGGAGAACCAACTCTATAGCTACTATGGGTGGGACCCGCTCTGGAGCGGCCCCTATCTCAGCGAGACGCCCGGCGCGATGGCTTGGCCCTATATGGCGCCGCCCTATTTCGGCTTGGGCCTGAGCACCGACGAGCGCCATGCCAAGCGCGCGAGTTTGCACGGAGCCGATCCGCACCTGCGCAGCGTCGAAGAAGTGAAGGGATACCGCCTTCATGCGGTCGACGGCGAAATCGGCCATATCGAGAACTTCATGATCGACGACGCCGATTGGAGCATCCATTATTTCGTCGTCGACACCCGGAATTGGTGGTTTGGCAAGCGCGTGCTGATTTCGCCACTCGCGGTGAAATCGATCGATTGGTTCGATCGCCACGTCGAACTCAACGTGTCGCGCGAACAGGTCAAGTCGAGCCCGCCATGGGATCCCCTCGATGCTTTCAATCGAGACTATGCGAAGCGGCTCCATAAGCATTACGGTTGGCCGGGATCCGGCGCTTAAGCGAAATCGTTCGACGATCGGCGCGCCCGACGCCGTAAGCTCGTCTTGCCCGATCGTCCATTTTCTCACGAGCTATTTTCCAAGCTCCGGCCACGGAAATGTTTGGCCCTCCCTCGCAAGCGAAGCCGCGTTGTCACTTGGCGAGCCGCTTGCGGATCGACTGCAATTCCTGCTCGCGCTCGGCGCTCGTTTTTGGCTAACTCATTTTGAGTCCTTCGAACGTATCGAGGACAATTTGGGATACAATTAATCGAGCGTTTTCCTTGTCGTCGGCGGGAACGACATACCAGGGGGCGTGATGGGTGCTCGTGGCGCCGAGGCATTCCTCATAGGCCTTCATGTAGCGCTTCCAGAATTTTCTCTCTTCGATGTCCGCAAGGCTGAGTTTCCAGTTCTTTTCCGGCTCGTCGATGCGTTCGAGAAAGCGCTTCCGTTGCTCTTCCTCCGAGAGGTGGAGGAAGAACTTGACGATGCGGGTTCCGTTGACGTGAAGGTGTCTCTCCAAATCCACAATCGAACGATAGCGGTCGCGCCAGACCGTCTTGTCGCCACGCGGCGCGTCTGGGAGCCCTTCGCCGCGGAGAATTTCGGGATGAACGCGGACGATCAGCACCTCCTCATAGTAGGATCGGTTGAAGATGCCGATCCGCCCGCGTTCTGGCAGATCACGCGTGGTGCGCCAGAGAAAATCGTGTTCCAATTCGGCGGGGCTGGGATGCTTGAAGCTGAAGACTTGGCAGCCTTGAGGGTTAACCCCCGACATCACGTGCCTGATCGCGCCGTCCTTTCCCGCCGCATCCATGGCCTGAAAAATCAGCAGGACGGCGTAACGGTCGGACGCATAGTGAAGCTCCTGGAGCGCGCTCAACCGGGCGACGTGTTCTTCCAGCAGTTTTTGGTATCGCTCCTTCAATTCATACACGGGATCAACCTTCGTCGGCCACTTCTCGAGATCGACCGCGTCTCCTTCCTGCAGCCGAAAATCGTTTGAATTTATTTTCATTTTCCCCCTCCCGCTGGCGCCGGCCGCCTCAGTCGTGTCGGTTCACTTGCGGCACTCATCCCGAATCTCCCGCTCCGCCTGAAGCCAGTCCGAAACTGCATAGCCTCCACGGCGGCCTCGCCGCTCATATAGCTGATATGCCCGAGTGGCGATCCGAGGCGTCATATCGACTGGCTCCTTGGCCAATAGAGGCGCGGCAGTTGGGTCGAAAATCCGGTACGCAACCAGTTTCACGCGATCGTTTACGAGGAACCACGCCAGAGCATAGCCCCACACGAACAGCGCCCAGCCCCAGCCGAGCGGCGTCATAAACAACCCATAAACCGCGATCAAAGTTGCCACGGCTTGCGTGCCGAACACCGCCAGAAGCAGAATCCGTGCGGGACGTATCGACCAGAAGGGGCCGCGCGTGCGGGTCAGGAAAATTGTCAGATGTCCCGCGACAGACAGCTTCAGGTACATCAGCGTTTGAATGTGTGCGCGGTCGAGGTGGAAGACGCGCTCTCCGAGATAAAACAGGCCAAACGCAGACACGACGCCAACGACGCCCAGCACAGTGGCGACGCCGAGCACCATGCGCATATTCCAGGCCTCGGGCGCGTCCTTGTAATGAACGTTGTCATAGGCGATGGACAGGATGGCGCCGTCGTTGAGCAAGGCCAGCATCACGATCATCACCGCCGTCAACGGGTAGAAGTTGAAGATCAGGATCGACAGCGTCATGAACAGCAGCACGCGCAACGTCTCGGCGATGCGGTAGATCGCGTAGCTGTTCATCCGCTGGAAAATCTTCCGGCTCTCCTTGATCGCGTCGACAATCACCGACAGGCCGGGCGTCATCAGCACAATGGCCGCCGCGGCGCGCGCCGCATCGGTCGCGCCGGAAACGGCGATGCCGCAGTCGGCCTTCTTCAGCGCCGGGGCGTCGTTCACCCCGTCGCCGGTCATGCCGACGATGTGGCCGCCTTGCTGCAGGACATCCACGATGTGGAATTTGTGTTCGGGGAAGACCTGGGCGAAGCCGTCCGCCTTTTCGATCAACTCCGCCAGCTCCGCCGTCTCGTGACGTTTCGAGTCGCCGAAGCCGCTGGCGTCGAGGATATTCGCGCCCATCCCCAGTTTCTTGGCGGTTTCCTGAGCGATGGCCAGCGCGTCACCGGTGACCATCTTGACGCTTACGCCCATCTCCCGAGCGGTCGCGATGGTCGCCTTGGCGTCTTCCCGCGGTGGATCGAACAGCGGCAACACGCCGAGAAACCGCCATGGACCGTCTCCCTCGGCTCGCGCCACGCCCAAGGAGCGAAAGCCGCGCGCGGCGAATTCGTTGACGGCTTTGTCGACGGCGGGCTTCACCTCACCGGCATTGGCCGACAGCGCCAAGATCACCTGCGGCGCGCCCTTGGCGACCTTGAACTGCTTTCCGTCCGCGCGCTTGACTGTGGCTTCGGTGCGCTTATGCACCGGGTCGAACGGCTGAAAATGAACCACTTGGTAGCCCTTCAGGGCCTGATCACTCTTTAGGCCGCCCAGCACGGCCAAGTCGATGGTGTCCTTATCGTCCGCGCGCGACGCCAACGCGGCGTTCAGGACGACTTGATCGGCAGGGATGTCATTGACGCTGAACGGTTCGCCTAGCGTCAACTTGTTCTGGGTCAGCGTGCCGGTCTTGTCCGAACACAATATGTCGACGCCGGCGAGTTCCTCGATGGCCGACAACCGCGTCACAATCGCTTCTTTCTTGGCGAGCAGGCGCGCTCCAACCGCCATTGTCACCGAGAGAACCGTGGGCATCGCCACGGGGATCGCGGCCACGGTCAGCACCAAGGCGAACTGCAAAGTCGTGAGGATCGGGTCGCCGCGGAAGAGCGCGACGACAATAATCACCGACACCAGAGCCACAGCGAGAATGATCAGGTAATCGCCGATCTTCAACACCGCGCGTTGGAAGTGACTGACGGCGTGCGCCTCCTGCACCAGTTCCGCGGTCTTGCCGAAATAGGTCTTGGCGCCGGTGGCGTAGACCATGGCGCCGATTTCACCCTGGCGAATGATCGAACCGGAAAATATTGCCTCGCCGGATTTCCGAGTGGCGGGCAACGACTCTCCTGTCAGCGCGGACTGATCCACCTCCACCGGGTCGCCTTCCAGCAGGCGCGCGTCCGCCGGCACGATGTCGCCGAGACGGACGCGGATGACATCGCCCGGCACCAGCTCACGCGCCGCCGGCGTGACCCACTTCCTGTCACGCTTCACCCTGGCCTTGATCGCCAGTGTGGCCTTCAGGGCGGCGATGGCGTTGCCCGCTTCGTGCTCTTCCCAGAATCCGACCATGGCGTTGGCCAGAAGCAGAACGAGGATGATGCCGAAATCCGGCCAATGTCGATCTACCGCCGAAAGGATCACGGCCACTTCGATCATCCATGGGATGGGACCCCAAAAATAGCTGAGGAATTTCAGGATCTCGTTAGTCTTCTTCTCTTCGATTTCGTTGGGGCCATATTGGGTCAGCCGCTCTTGCGCCTCGGCTTGCGTAAGACCATCCGACGACGACCCCAATTTTGCCTGCAAGTCAGGCATCGAAAGGGATTTCAGGGCTTCGTTCGGATCGGGCTTCGATCCCGGCTTGGAGACCGCAGCTTGGGAACGGGCGTCGTTGGATGCCATAATGGGGGTTCTTTCTGTCTTTGCGATGCCCCAAGTTTCCTGATTTGCGGGATATCTGTCTTCGTGGTCATGCCCTTTCGGGAGCGCCCGCGATCCAGTCTTTCGCGGCAGGCAATTCGGCGAGCCTGAACGGCCGGACTTCCCCGTGAAAGAATGGTTTGAACATGTTGACCATTGCGCTCGTCCACGCGTGATCAGTGACCGCGGCGATGCGGCTCAAATCGTGCCAGTGCTTGATCCCGAATACGCTATCATCCCACAACGCCTCAAGCTCAAAGCCTGTAAAATCCTTCCCGATGACATAAAGCATCCTGAACGGACCTTTGGCCATCATTGCTTCGGCCTTGGGGATAAGCGTGTTGCGATAATCTTCGTGCGTTACTTTGCCACTGGCTTCGATCGCCATCACGTCCGGCGGCAGGCCCTCGATGAATTTGAACATAGTCTCCCTCCCTATGCGTTTACGTCTCGGGAATTCGCGGCGCCGCCAACACGTGGGGCCTCCTCTACGGGCGGATGAGCGCCAGCGTGTGCTGCGCGATCATCAATTCTTCGTTGGTGGGGATGACCCAGACCGACACGGCGCTGACCGAAGCTTCGGTGTATTTGCCGAGCGACAGCTCGAGCACGATGGCGGCTTCGAGCATCCACGGAACGGGCGCCCAGAATTTTTCGAACACCCGGCGCAAGGGATGGACGCTGGTGTCCGGCATGGCGTTCCGGCCGAATGTTTCCAGGCGGCGGCGCGCTTCATCGCTCGTCAGGCCTGTCGGCGCGGCCCCGTTCACGTCGGCGCCCGATCGAGCGGTCGAGACCTTTTCACTGACGGCTGGGGTTGGCATGGACTTATCCAATCTGATTTCCGGCGGCGACCGCCGGTTCACTGCTTGTCGCGAGACGTCACGGGACGATCGACGTGTCCCTCGTCAAATTCTGAGCGCGACGAACGCTGTTCAACTGCCCGCGCGCCACGCACGAAGGGTCTACTCCGCGGCCGCCTTCGCCGCGTCCTTCGCCGCCTCGATCTGAGATAGCTCGGTCACCCAAAAGGCGCCGGAGCGAGCCTTCTCGTAACCGTAGTCGTAGAGCTGGCGCATCGCGTCCGTCTCGAATCCGGTGCCGCCGCTGTCGGGGTGATCTCGGCCGATATAACTGAGGTGAAAACTCAGGCCCTCGCGGGTGGCGACGCTATAGGTCTGGGCGAGCACCGCCTTCGTGCCGACCCGGTTCAAGGTGGAAAGGGACTGCGCCGCGATCGCTTCGACTTGGTCCGGCACGACCGCGAAGCCCGGATCGATGCGGGCGTTGACGATGACATACAGGGCCGGACGTCGGGCGCGCCAGATCGCCTTGCCGCCGAAGAGCACCGCGTCCGGCAACGTATAGACGGGCGCGCTCAGCGTGCCGTCGGCGTGCATCTCCTGGAAGACTTTCTCGTTCGCTTCGACATCGATGAGTTGCGGCGCGAAGACCACGGGAACGCTCGCGGAGGCGGCGAGAACGTCGCGGAACAGTTCAAAGGCTTTCGGCTCGCCGCTTGCCGCGATGGCGCCCATGTCCCAGACAACGGCGCGCTGCGCGTCGAGATTGGTCGTGACGACCAGCAGGCGACGCCCCTTTTGATCCTCGCGCGCGATCGCCCTTATGAGGTCGTCATCGAGATAGCGCTCGACGAGCCGGCGCAACCGCCCACGACCGAACACGCCAGGGCCGAACAGCGCTCCAAGAGGATTGGGCTGTCCAATCAAGCGTTGCGCCTCGCCGTTGGTGTAGATTTGCCTGAGCCTGTCGTCGTAATCGGGTCCGAGAAAAGCGAAGGGAGCGATCAGCGCCCCGGTCGACACGCCGGAGACAATGGTGAATTCCGGTCGCGTCCCGGACTCGCTCCAGCCGTTGAGAACGCCCGCGCCAAAGGCGCCGCTCCCGCCGCCGCCGGACAGCGCGAGATAGACGAACGGTCGCCCCTTCTGCACGACGGCGCGTCGCGCGACCCCTTGGACCGTGCTCGCCGTCGAGTCGGCCCAATATCGAATATTGGGCGCGCCAATGGCGACCGCGGTCATCTGCTCGGCCTCGGTGAAGGGCGTGCGCGGATCGCTCGCGCAGGCGCCCAGCAGGGCCGTGCTCAGCGCGAGCGCGCACAAAACATGTCCGAGACTCATGAAATGCCGCTCTTGGGGTCGCTCACGATGGCTTGTCCTTGGCGGATCGCTCTCCGACGTCTCGCGTTGCGAGGGATGCCGGCGTTTGGCCTGCGACAAGCGTCAGTGAACGAGCCCGAGGCCGATGATTCCCGACACGATTAAAAAGAAGGCGACGATGTAGTTGAGCAATCGGGGCATGATGAGAATGAGAACGCCGGCGATCAGGGAGACGATGGGTTGAAGGTGGGCGATGCTGAGGGTCATGGGCGTGCGCTCCTATTGTGTTGTCTTGGAAAGGCGCGGGCTTCAGAGATGATTGTTATTTTTGGTCAAAGCGGGCCTCACGCCCCGAGGTCTGCGCACGACCACTCCGATACGCATGCCACATCCTCATGCGCATTCCCTCGCGCCGCATCTTCCAGTCGCCGCATGGCGACTGGACGTTATCGATCCCGCTTCGCGCCGCTCGAACGCGGAAGGGGCGGCGCGCAAAGTCGGGCTAACCCTTGCGGAATTTATCGCTTCTTGCCGCCATGACCGGCATGACCGGCATGACCGGCGCCGCCATGTTTGAAGCCGCCACGGGCGCCGCCGAAATGGACATGACCGCCCACGGCGCCGCCAACGTGGACGCGGGGCGCGACGACCCTCGGGGCTCTAGGCGCCGCCATGTGCGTACCGCGGCTCCAGCCGTGCCAGCCTTCGCCGCCGCCCCAGCCTTGGCCATTGTTCCAAGCATAGCCGCACCAGTACCAACCCGGGCCTTGCCAGCCATCGTCGTACCAACAGTAGTTTTGGCCGTTGAAAAAGAATTGCGCCTTTTCGACGGGGAGAATCTGGGCCGAAGGGAGAGCGCCGCCAATTGCGGCTTCGGCCGCGCCCGCCAGCGGCAGGGCGATCCCCGCTGCGATAGCGAGCGCGAGGCCCGATAGGAAAAGCGCTTTCATAGAGGTCTCCTATTTTGTTTTGCGTCGATCGACGCGAATTTCTCAAGGCCGCGCCCCATCGCTTTAGGACATGGCCCCGACTTGACCTGGATAGGCCGTCCGTTCGTTGAGCGGGAGACTCGGAAACTACCCACGGCCAAGAGCGGCGACGAGCCTCTCGATTGCAACGTCGCGCCTTGCCGATTGTGGACATGACTCCGATCGGCGGAACGGTCGTCGGCAGCGATCAAGCTGACCAGCCTGGCGAAACGCTTCGATCCGCAGATACAATCGCTGACGCGCGACGCGCTTCACCGACGGCGAAGCCTGAGTAGTTTCCGAGCCTATATTCGCTGGCTCGCCACCGTGTAGTGTTTCGAACGCGAGCCGAACTACTCGCGCACGCACAATTCCGAGAATGAGCATGCGACCCATCGAGGCCACATGAAGTTCGCGGACGACACAAGGAGTTCGCCTCGGCTTTCAAGGGGCTTCGTTTATTCGCTGTCGCTGCCGGTTTCGCCGCCGCGATCATGGGGTCGTCGCCGGCGTTGGTGGTGTCTTTCCGAGCGCTGGCCCTCTCACGGCAGCCTCGGGCCTCAGCGGCGCGGCGTCAACGAGGCGAAGCGCTCACGCCAATACCAGCCTATCGCAGGTATTACAGTTCTGTTATCGTCAATAGCAATTATGCTCTTTTCAAGCTGTTGAATTTTCTTTGAGTTAGATCAAGGCGCGTCACTTTTTGCGCAAGTACTTTTGTTTATCTAGTTAAAAGCTAGACGCCGCTTGGCTTACTGGCAGGGGCGGCGCGAGAATTTCTGTTGTTGAACATCACCAAATGAGGATCGAAATGCCCAAGTTCACAATTCGAGCTGGAACCGCCATCGCGGCCGCAACGCTCTTCGGAGCTTTCCTGTCGACGGTCCCGATGCAAGCGGGCCACGCCCAGCAAGCCGCAGCGCCGGCCATGACGGACCAGGCCAAGCATGCGGCGGGTCGCAGCGAGGCCAGGATCAGCGAACTCCACGACAGGCTGCAAATCACGGCGGCGCAGGAAACGCTGTGGGGCGTCGTCGCTCAAACGATGCGGGACAACGCGGCGACGCTTCACGCCAGCGTGGCGGATCGGTTGGCCAATCGGGACACGATGTCCGCGGTCGACGATCTCAAGTTTTTTCAGATCATCGCCGAAGAGCATTCCGATGGTCTGAAGAAACTTATCCCGGCCTTTGAGGCGCTCTATAACGCCATGACGCCGGCTCAGCAGAAACAAGCCGACTATATCTTCAAAGGGCATCGGCGACGGGCTGGGTATTGACGCAACCGTCGCGGCCGCTCGTCGGCCATGCGGCGCGCCGGTGATCGACGTGGAGCTTTCGCTGCGAGAGACCATGGCGCTCGACGCTCGAGCAGGAGCGTCGCGCCGCGTTGCTCCAGAGGGAAGCGGTCAGGCGATATCGACCCAGTCCAGTTCATCGTCCGGCCAGATCGGACAAAAAGGAGTTCGCATCATGTTTCACTCTAGACAGTCGCGCGCCGCAGGGGCGCTGACCGGCGTCCTGCTTGCGTTCTGCGCTCCTGGCTTGGCCAAGGCCGGGCCGATGAGCTTTCCCGGAGCCGCCATTGTGACGCCGCAGGCGCCGATCGTCGACGTGCGCTATTATCGCCGCTATCCCGCCGTTCCGGCGATCGCCTTTGGGTTGTTCGGAGCGATACTCGGGTCTGCGATCGACGACGGCGACTACGATAACTACGACTATTATGGGTATGGCGGGCCCGGCTATGCGGGCGGATGGAGTGGCGCCGGACACCGCGGCGGACATGTGGGCGGACATGTGGGCGGACATGTGGGCGGACATGTGGGCGGACATGTGGGCGGACGCGTGGGCGGACATGCGGGCGGAACCCGCCGTCACTGAGCCGGGGCCGATCGCAGGCGATCCGACCGGTGCCCATCAAGGACACCGCGCCGTTGGAAGGCGAAGCGTTCTTCGGTCGATCTGACGCCCGTCGAGCGGACATACGGCAGGCGCGGCCCCCGCCGTCGTCTGGTGAAGGACTCCGACAGGCTTTGCGGCGTTGTCGAACGAAAAACGCGGCATGCGCGCGTCTCGTGTATTTTCAAGCCGCCGCGAGCGCCACGCGCCACGCGTTCATCGCCGTAGTGCAGAAGCTCCGGCGCCTTCGAGCTGATGCGAGATAGAGAACGGCTTCGGGCGCCAGAAACCGACTTCAGCGAAAGCCACGCTACCTATCTAGCCAAAGGGCGTCAGCGCAGGAAAGAGCCCCGTTAACTCGCCGCCTATCGTGGCCGCATTGTCCGGCTCGCGACACTTACCATGGCCAACGCCAACGACTACGCCATCCCCCTCCCCAACGGCCTCCGCCGCGAACGAGTTTGAGAACCAAAAGGAGCAACAGCGCGCCGATCGTGGCGTTGATGATCGCAGCGATAATGCCCGCGCCAAGGTGGATGCCCAGTCGGGGCAACAGCCATCCGCCGATGAAGGCTCCTATGACGCCGATGACAAGGTCATTGACGATCCCGTATCCGGTGCCTCGGACGATCTGCCCAGCCAACCATCCCGCAATGAGGCCGACCGCGAGTATAACGATTAGACTTTCACTCGACATGGCGTCTCTCCGAATGCTCCACGGAACGAACCGAGGCCAATCCAATCGCCCCTCTCTCGCTTATGCCGGCGGCGCCCGCGTGGGTAGCCTCGGAATCTACGCGCTTCCATTCAGCGCCCATGTCGAACGTTCGTCGGCCACGACGCGAGAGCTTGCCGTGATGGCGCGACACAACAGGCTTCAGAGCGCCAGCAAGCCTAGGGCGAGGGTATGCGAGCGCGCGCAAGAATCATCGATGCGGCTATAGGAAAGACGGATACCCGAGCAACGGAAGCAGCCGGCTCACGATCGACGCCAAACATAACAGCACCACGAGCAGCTTGAGGAGCTGCGCCAGCCGCGCATCGGGACAAAATTTATCGATGGCCCAAAACAGGATCGCGCCGATAACGATGGTGATGAGGATTCCGATTACGAGCGAAACCACCGCGACCCCCCGTCAGTTTAGCGGCGAAGCTCCTAATGCTACCATCGTCCGCGTCTACTGAGAAGCTTCAGCGTGACGACGCACGCTGACGTTTCTCTCTTTTCGCGCCCAAACAATGAACACTCGCATAGTTTCTATCAATCGCAGACCCGATGGCCCCAACGGTCGATCCAGCAATGGCGGCGCCAGTAGCCGCGATGGCCACAAAATCCGGGGCCCCCTATGCAGGCCTCTAAAGACCCCATGAGAGCGCCGACCGCGCCTCCAGACCTTATGTGGCGAAGAGATTATCCACGAATTGCGTTGTAAACCCGACGAATTCGGCGGCCGACTCGAATAGAGCTCGACCAAGAAACCGGGTCAAGTGGTTCCGCCGATAAGGTCCGCTTCGATCTCGCTTCTCGCCGCCGTATTACTTCTGCGGATATTTGAGCGTGATGTCGATCGCTTTGTTATGGCTGCCAAGCGTCACGGCGGCTTCCTTGAAGGAAGGCGCGGCGAAGAATCCTTCGGCATTGTTGCTGAACCCGTAGCCCTCGGTGGGTAGCCCCGACGCGTTCTCGTCGAGCTTGCCATTGTCGTTCTCGTCGCGAAACGTGATGACCGCATAGGCGCCCGGCTTGAGCTCCGTGAAGACCACGGTTTGCGTTCCGGCAATCGCTCTCATGGCTATTCCGACGAGGCGCGAAGGATTGGTCACTAGGCCTAGGCTGCCGGCACGCGCGACAGCGGACTTAAAGTGTTCTTCACTGTCGTAGAGCCCGATCATGAGCGAGCCCGACGATGAC
The DNA here is from genome assembly GCA_963842835.1 of uncultured Alphaproteobacteria bacterium. Lineage (GTDB taxonomy): Bacteria > Pseudomonadota > Alphaproteobacteria > Rhizobiales > Beijerinckiaceae > Roseiarcus. The sequence continues at coordinate 196,748 of CAWJIB010000012.1, forward strand.
CTTACGCCGTGAATTGCGACCCTCAGATCACTTGCCTCAGCGCCGAAGCAACAGACGATCAGACCAAGCGCCGCGAGGCCCGCAATCAGACGATTTGACAGAAGCATTTTCATTTTCTTGCGCTCCTTTTCGCTTCTTCGGCGTTGCGCAGATATGCGCCGATTTCAGTGTCGCGCCGCCTGGAGTCCAGCGTTCATGGCGAGACGAAAATACAAGCGTTTTCGGCCCCGACCGCGGGCGACCTTCGATCCGATCCCGGCGCAATGACCGCGAATCGACGCTTCTTCAAGCTCCGGCGTTCGACGTCCCGCCTGTCATCCAAGCCGGCCCGCGAGAAGCAGTATGACGAGGACGATCAGGATCACGCCGATGACGCCGACGCCGCCATGACCATAGCCGTAGCCGTAGCCGCCAAAGCGGCCGCTGAAGCCGCCAAGCAAGAAAATGACGAGGATGATGATGAGTATGAGTCCGATCGACATAGTCTATCTCCCGTTGCAGCGCCTAACCGCACATTGAGACAGCAGATGTTCATTCGCCGCCGCGCCAGCTTCCAGTAATTTCCTCAATCGCCATCCGAACGCCGCGCGGCGATGAAACTCGCAATTGAGCGGGCTCATCGCATTAATCCAAATCAAGTCGCATGCGCCAGCGGCAGGCGGGCCCCGCGACGGAAAGCTCCTGCTCAGCGACGCACGGCCTGCTCCCAGCGGCGGCGGCGTCCTCTCTCTTCGCTCTCTACTTAGGGGCCGAGTTAGGGGCCGCGCCATCAACGCCTTGTTCGCGCGCCGTGTTCGCGGCCGCCTCGCGCTCCGCGGCCAGCGTATAGGCGATGTAATATTTATAGATGTTGCTCACGTAGCGAACGGTCACGATGCCGACGACTTGAGCGGCCGCGTGCTCGACGTTGTCGAACCAGACATTCGGGTTCAACCCCTCCGCCTTCGCGAGCCGGCGAAATTTGGTCAGGCTGGCAGGCCCCGCGTTGTAAGCGGCGAATGCGAACAACATGCGATTTCGTTCGTTCACCGACGGTTCGTCGCCGATGTAGACGTCGATCAGATAACGCATGTAGGCGGCGCCGGCTTGAACGTTCCGGTTGGCGTCCGTCGCGACGCCGGTGACGCTCATGGGTTTCGCGGCGGCCGTGCTCGGCAAGATCTGCATGACCCCGACCGCTCCGCCTGGGGCTTTCAGGCTCTGGTCCAGTTGCGACTCCTGATATCCCTGCGCGATCAACATCCGCCAATCGAAGCCGTAAGCCTTGCCTTGGTTCTTGAAAATGTCGACCAACGCATGAAATCGCTTCCTGTCCGCATCGGAATACGGGTTCCGAACGATTTGGCCGACGGCGGAGTAGCGGCGTCGGATGTCGTTTCCGAAAGCCGTGCCAAACCGATGCTGACTGACGAAGGCGGCCAGTTCATTCTTGAGGAGAGGACTGTTCTTGCGGATCGCCCAAGCGATAGAGCCGCTGGAGTTGACGACGAGATCGGGATGGGGGACGAGCGAGCGGTAGACAGATGACCACAAGATCGCCTTGTAGTCGTCGACGACGGCGAGGGGCAGGAGCCCGGCGTTCACCATCTCGAGGATGTCTTCGTCCTCGAGATTGCCGTCCGCCGGTCTGAAGGTGATGGGCTTCAGACCCTTGGCGGCGAAGCTCTCGTTAAGCGCGCGCAGATTCTCGGCAAAGGCGCTGCTCTGATGCACGAAGACTTCGCGTCCGGCCAGATCCTCGATTGTGTGAACAGGCGGAGCGGCCGGTCCGGTCACCACGATCTCGTCGACCTTGGATCTCCAGGGCTCGGTGAAATCGACTTCGGCGAGGCGTTCGGGCGTAATGGTGAGATTGCCGGCGGCGATGTCGCCCCGCCCGTCTTTCAAGGCGCGCAGCAGGTCGTCTCTGGGAACCGGAATGAACCAGACGTTAATGCGCTCCGCCCGGGTCTTGTACTTGGCGTTGAGCCATTGGTCGAGCTGCCCGCCGAGTTCGGCCACGGCGCCGAGCTGTTGGCCGCGAGTCACGAAGAACAGAGACTTGCTATAGGGCACGAGGATGCGCACCCTGCGCCGCTTCAACATGCCATCGAAATCGCCAGTCCATGGGCGTAGCTGCGGCAAATTCATGTAGCGCATGGGCGCGAACTTCGTCTGGCCGAAAGCCGGCAGTCCGAGGCCGATCAAGAACGCCAAAGCCGCCGCCAAAATCTTCATGGCCGCCCGCCTCCTTCATGCACCGGGGTCGCCGTCGCGCCGCCATCGCCAGCCGCCTGCCCAGCCCGCGCGAATCCGAGCCGCCTCGTGCAGCGAGCTCACTTCGATCGAGCGGCAAGCCTTGACCGTGTCGCGCTCGGAGCCGCGCTGCGGCGTCCCGATCCGAAGCCGCCCATGCAGGTGTTCACTATTTATGCGACGTTCTTCAGATGGCCGCCGGTTCAAGCCAAATCTGCTACTGTTTCAGCTTCGCAGCAAGCCGGAACCACCGCCGACACAGTTGCGAAGAGTGCCGGGACGTACCGAAGTCGACGACGACACGCCCGCGCGCACCCCTTCACACAATGCCTAGAGCGGTTTCCTAGCTGGGTGAATCGGCCTGGGATTCCCAAGTTTGGATTAATCTGATTCAAGCTATGCGCCGGCGAAGGAGGCCGGGAGGCATGGCTCTTTCGGACGATCTTCGGGAACGTTTGGTTGCGGCAGTGAACGCCGGGCAGTCGCGACGAGCGGCGGGCGAACAATTCGGCGTGAGCGCGGCGAGCGCGGTTCGCTGGATGCAGCGCGTGCGCGAGACGGGGAGTTTTGCGGCTAAGCCGTCTGGCGGCGACAATCGCTCGGACCGCATTGAAAACCAGGCCGACTTCATCCTGGCGGCGGTGGCGGCCAAACCCGACATCACGCTCGCCGAGTTGCGGGCGAAGCTAATCGACGAGCGCGCAGAAGCCTTCGGCACGACGACGATCTGGCGCTTCTTCCAACGCCGCAAGATCACGCTCAAAAAAAGTCCGCGCATGCCGCCGAGCAAGAGCGGCCGGATATCCTGAAACGGCGCGAGGACTGGTTCGACGACCAACTCGACCTCGATCCCGAGACGCTCGTCTTCATCGACGAAACATGGGCCTCGACCAATATGGCGCGTCGATATGGGCGCGCGCCCAGGGGTCAGCGGTTGCGCGCCGCGATCCCGCACGGTCACTGGAAAACGACGACTTTCGTGGCGGGGCTACGCGTGACGGGCATGACAGCTCCGCTCGTCTTCGACGGGCCGATCAACGCCCAGGTCTTCGAGGCCTACGTGGAGCAATTCCTCGCGCCCACATTGAGACCCGGCGACGTCGTCATCATGGACAATCTGTCGAGCCACAAGGGGCCGAAAGTGCGCGCAATGATCGAGGCGGCCGGGGCAAGCCTGCGCTATCTGCCGCCCTACAGTCCCGACTTCAACCCGATCGAAAAGGCTTTCGCCAAGCTCAAGGCCCTCTTGCGAAAGGCCGCCGAGCGAACCGTTGAAGGCTTATGGTCAGCCATCGGCCGATGCGTCGACCTCTTCAGCCCCGGCGAATGCCAAAACTATTTCGTCGCCGCTGGATACGATGCAGTCTGATCGGAAACCGCTCTAATGATCCGCGCCATCGACCCCGAACGTATTCGAGCGTCCGCAGCCGCGGATTTGGCGGCGTTGCCCCTAGGTATTTTCCGCCCCTATGCGGCGGCTCGAGAAGCGGTATCGTGCGTCTCGCCATGAACGGAAAGCAGGCAAACCATGTTGATTCACAATCTGATCTGGCTCAGCGGAGCCGCATTATTTGCATTGCTTTTCGCAGCGAATGCGGTGCGCGCGGAGCAGGAGTCCGATGGACGGGCTGCGGGGCTTGGCGAACAGGTGGCGGACTTGACGTGCGCCACAAGCCATGACGCCGCCGAATCGCGACTATGCGAGGGAGGCCGGCTGCGATGGCGACTTTGTGAGCAGGGATTTCGCTCCGAACATCTCCCCAATGCGGAGGTCTACGAGTGCTTTCTTCGTTCGCATTAGCGGGCTTCGGCCTGCCGCCGAAGTCCGCGAACAGGTTTCGTCCACGCTTATCGCCGCGATCGACCATGCCAGGGCTTCGGCGCCCGCCGTCGCCGATGTGGCGACATTGTTGAATAGGTATTTTCCGACCCTGTCCGGCGGCGCCGAAGGCGTTATCGTGCGTCGCGCCTTAATCGGAATAGGAGCCGATCATCATGCGTGTACTGATTGCCTTGATAGTGATCATCTATCTTGTCGGCGTTGGCGTCGTGCTGGCGCCCACGATTCAGGCCAAGTGGAATAGCGCTTCAGCATCAGACCTCGCCACAAGCGTCGGGCAGGCTCTGCCCAATGCAGTCACGTGGCCGGCAAACTTTTACGATAGCATGACCGGCCATGGTTGACCGCGTTTGACGGAGCGTGCGGACGTAGGTCTTGGTCGCAAGGAATTCCCACGAGAAGACGATTACGAGGAGACGACATCGCCGTCTTCTCCCTCACGTCCACGTTATTTGTGAGAATGGCCGCGGGCGGTCGCGCTGTGCTTGTGGCTGTGCTCGCTATGTTCGATAACGGCAGCGGCGTGTTCCTTCGCCTCTTTGTGCTGACCGAGATCGTGATGATGGGCCGCCCGATGATGATGATGATGCGCCGCGGCGGGATGATGAGCGGCCGCATGATAATGGTGCTCACTCGCCGAATGCTTTGGTGACTGCGCCATAGTCCCATTCGTCCCACACGGTGGAATGGTCACATACGCGAGGCGGTGGGCTGAGCCTGAAATCGGCGGCCATCTGGGGATGTCGGACAAGAGGAAACGCTATTGAAGCGCATCATTCTCGCGGCGTTTGGAGCCGCCCTCACTTTTTTCGGCGCACTAGCACTACTTTGGCAGAATAAGAGTTTCTTAACCAAGTTGGATCGAGGATCCGCGCTCTGATTTGGGAGCGCAGGGATGTCGGACTGGGAGAAGGATCTGTCGGATTGGCTGGCGCCGTTCTTGGTGCTGTTCGGCCATAAAGCGAGGCGACGGATGTGCCCGCTTTATGTGGCCGGGTTGATCGGTCCGGGCGATCGCAAGAGCGTTGGCCCGATGGCCGAACGGGTTGCGCCGGGCGATTACGACCAACTCCATCATTTCGTATCGGCCGGGGTCTGGGACGAGGCTCCGTTGGAGCGGGAGCTCGCCAATCAGGCCGACAAGCTGGTCGGCGAGGCGGACGCGTTCCTGGTCATCGACGACACGACGTTGCCGAAGAAGGGAACGCATTCGGTCGGGGTCGCTCCGCAGTACGCCTCGGCTTTGGGCAAGACCGCCAATTGCCAGACCTTGGTGTCGCTGACGCTGGCGCGCGGCGAGGTCCCCGTGATGGTGGGCCTGCGGCTGTTCTTGCCGGAGTCCTGGACCGGCGATCAAGCTCGACTGGAACGCGCCGGCGTGCCCGTCGAATATCGCTCGGCGCGGGCCAAGTCGGAGATCGCGCTCGCCGAACTCGATCGTCTGATCGCCGCCGGCGTGCGCTTCGGAGCGGTCCTCGCTGACGCCGGCTATGGCATGAGCGCCGAGTTTCGTCAGGCCTTGAGCGCGCGCAGCCTCGCCTGGGCGGTCGGCATTCCCCGCCATCAGAAGGTTTACCCGCGCGATGTCGAACTCGTCTTCCCGGTCTCCGCGCGTGGCCGCCCGCGCCAGCGGCATGTGCCCAATGTCCTCTCTGTCAGCGCCGAAGACATGCTGGCGGCCAACGCGAAATGGCGCACGCTCACCTGGCGCAAGGGAACGAAGGGACCCCTGAAGGCCCGTTTCGCCGCCGTCCGCGTGCGCGTCGCCGACGGGCCGCCGCAGCGGATCGGCGACAAAGGCATGCAGCATATGCCGGGCGAAGACGTCTGGCTCGTCGGCGAGCGGCGCGCGTCCGGCGAGCAAAAATACTATCTGGCCAACCTCCCTGATGACGCCGACCTCAGGACGTTGGCCGCGACGATCAAGGCGCGCTGGGTCTGCGAGCAAGCTCACCAGCAGCTCAAGGAAGAACTCGGCCTCGACCACTTCGAAGGCCGTTCCTGGCGAGGTCTTCATCGTCACGCGCTGATGACCATGATCGCCTACGCCTTCCTCCAGCATCTTCGTCTCGCCGCCGCGAGCGGGGGAAAAAGAACCTCGGCCGGCCCGCCTCAACCAACGCTGCCGGCCCTACGCAAGGCCATCGTCGCCGCCCTGGCGCGCGCTCCGCCCTACCGATGTCCAAATTGCCGAAGACGAGTCCGCCGATCGCTCGAATGAAACTGCCAAAGTAGTGCTAGGGTCAGGACCCATAAAAGTGTTGGCATGATCGGCGGGTTGTGATTGACGGCTTCCGAAAGGAAGCGAGGGATGAATCGGGACCAATTCTGGCTGACGGACGCGCAGTTTTCGAAGATCGAGCCACATCTGCCGACCGACACGCGCGGCAAGGCGCGCGTCGATGATCGGCGCGTGATCAGCGGCATCGTTCACGTACTGAAATCGGGCGGGCGATGGATCGACGCGCCGCCCGAATACGGGCCGAAGAAAACGCTTTACAACCGCTATGTGCGCTGGGTGCCGAAAGGCGTGTGGGTCGCTCTGTTTCATGCCCTCGCCCAAGCCGGGGGACCGCCCGAACAGGTTCTGATCGATAGCTCCGCCGTTAAAGCGCATCGCTCGGCTGCGGGCGGAAAAGGGGGAGAAAAATCAAGCCATCGGCCGCTCGCGCGGCGGTCGCACGACCAAAATCCACGCGCTGACCGATGCTGAATGTCGTCCGCTCGCCTTCATGCTCACCGGCGGGCAAGTCGCCGATTGCACCGCCGGCGCGGCCCTGCTCGAACAGCTTCCCGAGTGCGACATCCTGCACGGCGACAAAGGCTGTGACGCCAATTCCATCCGTCGGCAGGTCGAAGAACGCGGCGCGATGCCGAACATTCCGCCCAAGGCCAATCGCAAATGGAAGAACTGCTTCTCGCCCTTCCTCTACCGCAACCGCAACGCCATTGAGCGCATGTTCTGCCGCTTGAAGGACTTCCGCCGCGTCGCAACCCGATATGATCGAAACGCCGTAAATTTCCTCGCCGCCGTCTGCATCGCGGCTGCCGTCAGCTACTGGTTATGAGTCTGGACCCTAGCACTACTTTGGCAGTTTCATTCGAGCGATCGGCGGACTCGTCTTCGGCAATTTGGACATCGGTAGGGCGGAGCGCGCGCCAGGGCGGCGACGATGGCCTTGCGTAGGGCCGGCAGCGTTGGTTGAGGCGGGCCGGCCGAGGTTCTTTTTCCCCCCGCTCGCGGCGGCGAGACGAAGATGCTGGAGGAAGGCGTAGGCGATCATGGTCATCAGCGCGTGACGATGAAGACCTCGCCAGGAACGGCCTTCGAAGTGGTCGAGGCCGAGTTCTTCCTTGAGCTGCTGGTGAGCTTGCTCGCAGACCCAGCGCGCCTTGATCGTCGCGGCCAACGTCCTGAGGTCGGCGTCATCAGGGAGGTTGGCCAGATAGTATTTTTGCTCGCCGGACGCGCGCCGCTCGCCGACGAGCCAGACGTCTTCGCCCGGCATATGCTGCATGCCTTTGTCGCCGATCCGCTGCGGCGGCCCGTCGGCGACGCGCACGCGGACGGCGGCGAAACGGGCCTTCAGGGGTCCCTTCGTTCCCTTGCGCCAGGTGAGCGTGCGCCATTTCGCGTTGGCCGCCAGCATGTCTTCGGCGCTGACAGAGAGGACATTGGGCACATGCCGCTGGCGCGGGCGGCCACGCGCGGAGACCGGGAAGACGAGTTCGACATCGCGCGGGTAAACCTTCTGATGGCGGGGAATGCCGACCGCCCAGGCGAGGCTGCGCGCGCTCAAGGCCTGACGAAACTCGGCGCTCATGCCATAGCCGGCGTCAGCGAGGACCGCTCCGAAGCGCACGCCGGCGGCGATCAGACGATCGAGTTCGGCGAGCGCGATCTCCGACTTGGCCCGCGCCGAGCGATATTCGACGGGCACGCCGGCGCGTTCCAGTCGAGCTTGATCGCCGGTCCAGGACTCCGGCAAGAACAGCCGCAGGCCCACCATCACGGGGACCTCGCCGCGCGCCAGCGTCAGCGACACCAAGGTCTGGCAATTGGCGGTCTTGCCCAAAGCCGAGGCGTACTGCGGAGCGACCCCGACCGAATGCGTTCCCTTCTTCGGCAACGTCGTGTCGTCGATGACCAGGAACGCGTCCGCCCCGCCGACCAGCTTGTCGGCCTGATTGGCGAGCTCCCGCTCCAACGGAGCCTCGTCCCAGACCCCGGCCGATACGAAATGATGGAGTTGGTCGTAATCGCCCGGCGCAACCCGTTCGGCCATCGGGCCAACGCTCTTGCGATCGCCCGGACCGATCAACCCGGCCACATAAAGCGGGCACATCCGTCGCCTCGCTTTATGGCCGAACAGCACCAAGAACGGCGCCAGCCAATCCGACAGATCCTTCTCCCAGTCCGACATCCCTGCGCTCCCAAATCAGAGCGCGGATCCTCGATCCAACTTGGTTAAGAAACTCTTATTCTGCCAAAGTAGTGCTAGGGAATTTTCGGTCCTCGATTAAGAAACTCTCGCTAAATCAGTGCTATAGGGGCGGTGGGAACGGTCTGACTCCCGCGTATTGGCGAAATTCCCTGATAAATTCCCTGATACCAGGGAATTCTCTCGCAGAGACCGGTTCGCGCAGACTGCGTCCGCCACCATGGCCCACTGGATCGGCTGCTATGGCATGCAGACCGCGTTGCTGTCCGCGAGGCGATCGGCCGTGGCGGGGACAGAGGCCGACTGCGACCGGCCCTCGCGCCGCGACAACCCAAAGGGGCGACGCGTGCGGCCTCGGCAGGCTTTGTCGGGTTTGCGGGATAGCTCGCGCGCTTCGCCACATCGATCTCAAATTACGCCGACCCCTGCGTTCGCGACCGCCGGACCGCCCGCCGATGGCGAGCTTGCGGAGAGCCCGATCAGCGCCGGCGGCCCGGTGGCGGCGCTTGTATGCTAAGGCTGCCCCCTGGTTGCATTTCCAGACAGGTCAGCAATTCGACATAGCTAAACGAATACGCGCCGGTCTGGGTGCAGGCCTCATGCGCGTCCGGCGAATATTTCGTCCATTTCTGCCGCAACTGGTCCCTCGCATCTTGCTCCTCGCGCAAGCAGCCGGCATATGCGGTCGACTGGTCCTCAGGGAGCGCAGCCGCTCGCGCACTCCGACAAATAACGCCGATATCGACCGTCGGCAGAGAGCTTGCGAACGCAAGCAAAAAAATTATCGCCGTCATCGCCGACCTTTCCGCGCGGCGCAAAAGCGCCATGCCGCTTCGATGCTCCCCGCCGCCAATTGCTGGCGTCCCAAGATGATCCCCAGCGCGGACAAAGGCGTTGAGGCGCATCAAGTCATCTGCGAAAGCGCATTTCTAAATCATCGAGCGTCCGCCGCGTCGACCCGGGGCTGCGATGCGGCCGCGCCAGGACAGGGCGGCGCGCCAGTGTGGCGGTTTGGCCACGCCTTAACCCAAATCTCGCCCGCCGCCCCTGAGACCCGCTCTAGACGGTTGCGCGCGCGCCCCCTTTCTCCGATTAATCTCGGGCTTGCGCGAGAGGCGGACCGCTCGATTCGGACGCGGTCGATCGGCCACGCAGTCGAGAGCCAAGAGATTCTTGCAAGGGATTCTTGAATGCGCCGCATCGCTCTTCTCAGAGCCGGCCTCGTCGTCGGCTTGATCCTTTCGTCGGCGCCGGCGCCCTTCGCCGCTCCGTTCTTCTTGTTCGCCCCGTCCTCGACGAGCGGGGACGAACGCCCGCTCGCTTCGCCGATCCCGCGCGAGACCGTGGGCTACGACGGCCCTTACGCGCCGGGGACGATCATTATCAACACCAGCGAGCGCCGGCTCTATTTCGTCCTGCCGGGGCGTCAGGCGCTCAAGTACGGCGTCGGCGTCGGCCGGCCCGGCTTCACCTGGGCGGGCGTGACCCACATCGCCAACAAGCGGGAATGGCCGGATTGGACGCCGCCGCCGCAAATGCTGCGCCGCCGCCCCGATCTGCCTCGCCACATGGAGGGCGGCATCGACAATCCGCTCGGCGCCCGCGCGATGTATCTGGCCGGCACGCTCTACCGCATCCACGGCTCCAACGAGCCCGACACGATCGGCCAGGCCGTCTCCTCCGGCTGCATCCGCATGACCAACGACGACGTGGTCGATCTCTACGAACGCGCGAGCGTCGGCGCCAGGGTCGTCGTCATGCGCTGAGCGCGCGAGCCTCCCTTCCCCCTTGCGCTACGGCGTTCACACATCTCGGGATGGCCGGCGGCCACATCGGCCCGTCGCCGTCAAGTCCAGGCGAATGCAAAGCATTCGTCCGCCGCTGCGCGGCTGCTGCGCTTCGCTTCGCCCGGACGAATGCTTCGCATTCGCCTTGGGGTGACTGCGCCGCTCCGATGCGGCGTTTTGCTTCCATGAACTTTGCTGGGCGAAGCCGGCCCGCAGGGCCGACTTCTCGCAGCAGAGTTCATGGAAACCAAGAGCCTGAGCCGCGCGGAGGGGTCAATGTTTGCGACCCCCGGACTTGATCCGGGGGGAGCAACCCGCGCAGCGGGCGCGACATTGACGCCGAGCACGGATCAGGCAGCGCGAACCCAGAAGATATCGAATTTCGATGTGTGAATCCGATAGCCCCCTTGCGGGGGAAGGTCGCCGGCGGAGCCGGCCGGATGAGGGGTCGCGCCGCAAGGCGCGTTGCTTCGACCTTAACGCGCGCTTGGTCGTTCATTCCCAACAAATTGCCGCGGATCGCCGCTGGAACGGCAACCGCGCCTTACGGTGCGACCCCTCATCGGTCGGCCGAAGGCCGACACGTTCACCCGCAAGGGGGAAGGGGAGGCCCGCCTTTCTTTCCCTCGACGAGGCCGCTATATTGTTTTGATGAACGCGCACTCGCCCCTCAACTCCTCGCCGCTCGTCGATCCGTTCGGGCGCGTGGTGAACTATGTTCGCGTCTCCGTCACCGACCGCTGCGATTTCCGCTGCGCCTATTGCATGTCCGAGGACATGAACTTCCTGCCCAAGCGCGACGTGCTTTCCCTGGAGGAACTCGATCGGCTGTGCTCGGCCTTCGTGCGGCTGGGAACGCGGAAATTGCGCATCACCGGCGGCGAGCCGCTGGTGCGGCGCGACATCATGACGTTGTTTCGCGCGCTTTCGCGGCATCTGGCCAGCGGCGCGCTTGACGAACTGACGCTGACGACCAACGGCTCGCAACTCGCGCGCTACGCCGCCGAACTCCGGGATTGCGGCGTCCGGCGCGTCAATGTCTCGCTCGACACGCGTGACCCCGCGAAATTCCGCGCCGTCACGCGCTGGGGCGATTTCGACAAGGTCATGGCGGGAATCGAGGCCGCGCGCGAGGCGGGCCTCAAGGTCAAGCTCAACGCGGTCGCGCTCAAGGGCTTCAACGACGAAGAGGCCCCCTCGCTCGTCGCCTGGGCGCACGGGCGCGGCTTCGACCTGACCTTCATCGAGGTCATGCCGCTCGGCGCGGTCGAGCGCGAGCGGTTCGATCAATTCCTGCCGCTGACCGAGTTGCGCGCCTCGCTGGAAGAGCGCCTGACGCTGACGCCCTCGCCCTACGCCAGCGGCGGACCGGCGCGCTACTTCGACGTCAAGGAGACGGGCGGGCGCCTCGGCTTCATCACGCCGCTGACGCATAATTTCTGCGAAAGCTGCAACCGCGTGCGCGTCACCTGCACCGGCAGGCTCTATATGTGCCTCGGCCAGGAGGACGCCGCGGACCTGCGCGAGCCGTTGCGCCGCTCCGAGGCCGACGATTTGCTCGTCGCGGCGATCCGCGCCGCCATTCAGCGCAAGCCCAAGGGGCACGACTTCGTCATCGAGCGGGCCGGCAGCCACGCCTCGACAGGGCGGCACATGAGCGTGACGGGCGGATAGCCGAAAGGCGACTATTTGCCGCCGGCGACTGGCGGGAGCCGCGTCGGTGTTTTATATGGGTGGGGTCGGAGGCGGGGCCTTGAACCCCGTCAGGAAAGGTCAACGCGCCATGTCGAACGTTCAAGAGCGGATCCAGAAACTGATCGCCGAAAACCCCGTCGTTCTCTTCATGAAGGGAACGCCGCAGTTTCCGCAATGCGGATTTTCCGGCCAGGTCGTGCAAATTCTCGATTATCTCGGCGCGCCGATCGTCGGCGTCAACGTGCTCGAGGACGCGGAAATCCGTCAGGGCATCAAGGAATTCGCCAACTGGCCGACCATTCCCCAGCTCTACGTCAAGGGCGAGTTTGTCGGCGGCTGCGACATCACGCGCGAAATGTTTCAGTCGGGCGAACTCGCGGCGATGCTGATCGAAGCGGGCGTCGAGGTGAAGCAGCCCGCCAAGGCGTAATCGAAGCGCCGCCGCGAACGCGGCGAGGGTCGGGCCGGCCCAGACGCGAGGGAGTTTGAGACCGGCGACGATTTTGCAATGCCGGCGGGCGGCCGGGGCCGCCGCCTCTTCGGCTGTCCATGCGGCCGCTCTTGCCTGCGGGAACAGCCGCTCGACGGCGCCGCGCGCCGAGTTCGCCGCCCGCTCAGCGAAACAGAATATGCCCCTTTGCCTCGGCTCCCATTTACGATTTGCAACGATTTTTGAATTTCTTGCGCGGCGTTATGGGGTATTGGGGACGGAGTCGCGGTTCGAACTCGGGGTTTTCTACATGGCGCGCAAGTATTTCGGCACCGACGGCATTCGCGGTCGCGCAAACGGCAACATCACGGCCGAGCTCGCCCTGAAGGTCGGGCAGGCGGCGGGGCTGGTGTTCCAGCGCGGCGAACATCGCCACCGCGTGGTCATCGGCAAGGACACCCGCCTCTCCAGCTATATGATTGAATATGCGCTCGTCGCCGGCTTCACGTCGGTCGGCATGGACGTGCTGCTGCTCGGCCCGGCGCCGACGCCGGCGGTGGCGATGCTGACGCGCTCGTTGCGCTGCGACCTCGGCGTGATGATTTCCGCCTCGCACAACCTCTACGAGGACAATGGCATTAAATTGTTCGGCCCCGACGGCTTCAAGCTGTCGGACGAAATCGAGGCGCGCATCGAAGACTTGATGGACGGCGACCTCGTCTCGAAGCTCGCCAAGGCGCCCGATCTCGGCCGCGCCAAGCGCATCGACGACGTTCAGGCGCGCTACGTCGAATACGCCAAGCGGACGCTGCCGCGCGACGTTTCGCTCGACGGCCTCAGGGTCGTCGTCGATTGCGCCAACGGCGCGGGCTACAAAGCGGCGCCCGAGGCGTTGTGGGAACTCGGCGCCGAGGTCATCAAGATCGGCGTCGAACCCAACGGCGTCAACATCAATCTCGACCTCGGTTCGACCGCCCCCGAGGCGCTGGCCCAGAAGGTGCGGGAAATGCGCGCCGACGTCGGCATCGCGCTCGACGGCGACGCGGACCGCATGATCATCGTCGACGAGAAAGGCCACGTCGTCGACGGCGATCAGATTCTCGCGGTGGTCGCGGAAAGCTGGCATGCGGACGGACGCCTCGCCAAGCCCGGCATCGTGGCGACGGTCATGTCCAACCTCGGGTTGGAGCGGCGCCTTGCCGAGCTCGGCCTTTGCCTCGAGCGCACGGCCGTCGGCGACCGCTACGTGCTGGAGCGCATGGTCGAGAAGGGCTTCAACGTCGGCGGCGAACAGTCCGGCCATATCATTTTGACGGATCATGCGACCACCGGCGACGGTCTCGTCGCGGCGTTGCAAGTGCTGGCCGTCGTGCAAAAGCAGGGCAGGCCGGTGAGCGAGGTCTGCCGCCGCTTCGACCCGCTGCCGCAGGTGCTGCGCAACGTGCGCTTCAAGGGCGGCCGCCCGCTCGAGGACGAATCGGTGCTCAAGGCGATCGCCGCGGCGACCGCGCGGCTCGGCGCCCAGGGGCGTCTCGTCATCCGCCCGTCGGGGACGGAGCCCGTCATTCGCGTCATGGCCGAGGCGGACGATCGCGCCCTCGTCGACACGCTGGTCAATGACGTCTGCGAGGCGGTGGCGAAGGCGGCGGCGTGAGCGCCGGCGCCGCGTTCTCGGGCGCCTATCCCCAAAATCGCGCCGTGAATGCGCGAATTCTGGGCTTTCAAAATCGACAAATCACCTTATTCTGATCTGTGTCGTCAACAACCTGAAAGGAGGTGATCCAGTGTCTCATTGTCAATCGCCATGTGAGATTTACGAGGCCTGGAACATTGTCCGTGCGCAGGACTATCGCGCATAGCAGACGCTAGGCAATCCAGACCTCGAGCGATCTCTGCGTGGTCGCGACAATGGAAGGGCCGCTCCCGCAAGGAGCGGTCCTTCTCATTTGGGGGGGAGCGTCAGCGCCGTCGGGCGCCCCTCACGCCGCCTGCGCCTTGGCCGCCGCCTTGCCGTAGAACGTCTCGCCCCGGCTCGCCATTTCCTTCAGCCCCGCGCTTGGCGCGAAGCGCGGCCCGTATTGAGCCGCCAGCTCCTCGGCGCGCGCGACGAACGCCTTGGCGCCGAGGCCGTCGATCAGCGAAAGCACGCCGCCGGTGTAGGGCGCGAAGCCGAAGCCGAGGATCGAACCGACGTCGGCCTCGCGCGGATCGGTGACGACGTTTTCCTCCATGCAGCGCGCCGCTTCGAGCGCCTGGGTGAAGAGGAAGCGGTCCTTCAGATCGCGCACGCTGACGCTGTCGGAATCGAGAGCCTCGCCGGCGATCTTGGCGAGGCCCGGCCACAGCGTCTTCGGTCCGCTCGCGGGATAGTCGTAGAAGCCCTTGCCGTTCTTGCGCCCATACCGCTGCTCCTTGACGACCATCGCCTCGAGCAGCGCTTCCTGCGCGGGATCGACGGCGCCGGCGCCGAGGTCCTTCTTGGTCGCCTGAAGGATTTTCCAGGCGAGGTCGATCGCCACTTCGTCGTTGAGGCTGAGCGGCCCGACCGGCATGCCCGCCATTTTCGCGGCGTTCTCGATCATCGCCGGCGGCACGCCCTCCATCAGCATGAGATGGCCCTCGCGAATGTAATTGCCGACGCAACGGTTGGCGAAGAAGCCGCGACAATCGTTGACGACGATCGGCGTCTTCTTGATCGCGCGCACGAAATCGATCGCGGTCGCCAGCGCCCTCGGCCCGGTCTTCGCGCCCATGATGATCTCGACGAGCATCATCTTGTCGACCGGCGAGAAGAAATGGATGCCGATGAAATTCTCCGGCTTTTGCGAGGTTTCGGCGAGCGAGGCGATCGGCAGCGTCGAGGTGTTGCTGGCGAAGATCACGCCCTCGCCCAGCACGGCCTGCGCCTTCTGCGTCGCCTCCTTCTTGACGGCGCGATCCTCGAACACCGCCTCGACGACGAGGTCGCAGCCCTTCAGATCGGCGTAATCGGCACTCGGATGGATGCGCGCGAGCAGCGCGTCGCGATCGGCGCTCTTGGCGCGGCCCTTGGCGATCTGGTTCGAGATCAGCTTCTCGGAATGCGCCTTGCCCTTGTCGGCCAATTCCTGGTCGCGGTCGATCAGCACGACTTCGAGCCCGGCGCTCGCCGACACATAGGCGACGCCGGCGCCCATGAAGCCGGCGCCGAGCACGCCGATCTTGCGCAGGTTCGTCGCCGGTATGTCTTGCGGCCGGCGCGCGCCCTTGTTCAGTTCGCCCATTGAGACGAACAGCGAACGGATCATCGCCGCCGCCTCCTTGGAGCGCAGGATCTTGGCGAAGTAGCGGCTCTCCACCGCGAGCGCCAGGTCCATCGGCAATTGCAGGCCCTCGAACACGCTCGTCAGGATCGCCTTGGCCGCGGGATAATTGTCATAAGTTTCGCGGCGGTAGATCGCGTTGGCGGCCGGCCAGATCATCATGCCGGTGGGCGAGAAGACCTTGCCCGAGGGAAGCTTGAACTTCGGATCGTCCCACGGCGCCTTGGCGTTCGGATTGGCCTTCACCCAGTCCTTGGCGCGCGCGACGATTTCGCTCGCGGGCGCGACGTCATGGACAAGCCCCATCTTCTTGGCCGCCGCGGGCTTGAGCTGGTCGCCCTTGAACAGCATCTGCAACGCGTCGGGCGTCGGCATCAGCCGCGCGATTCGCTGCGTGCCGCCCGCGCCGGGGAAGAGGCCGACCTTGATCTCCGGCAGGCCGACGCGCGCCTTGTCGGAATCGGCGACGATTCGATAGTGGCAGGAAAGCGCCAGCTCAAAGGCGCCGCCCATGCACACGCCGTTGATCGCGGCGGCGAAGGGTTTGCCGCAGGTCTCCAGCTTGCGATAGACGAGCGAAAGTTGGCGCGAGCGGTCGTAGAAGAAGCGCATCGCCGCCTCTTCGCCTTCGGCCTTGGCGACGCGCGCGTATTCCCGGCCCATGCCTTGCAGCATCGTGAGGTCGGCGCCGCCGGAGAATCCCTCCTTGCCGGAGGTGACGACGGCGCCCTTGATCGCGGCGTCGGCGGCGACCTTCTCGACCAGGCCGGCCAGTTCCTCGATCACTTCGGGCGTCAGCACGTTCATCGAACGGCCGGGCATGTCCCAGGTGATCAGCGCGACGCCGTCGGCGTCGGTCTCGAAGCGGAAGTTCGTGGGGTTCATGGCGTTCAGCTCCGTTCGATCAGACGCGTTCGATGATGGTGGCGGTGCCCATGCCGCCGCCGATGCAAAGGGTGATGAGGGCCGTACTCTTGCCGGTCCGCTCGAGTTCGTCGAGCGCCGTGCCGAGGATCATCGCGCCCGTCGCGCCGAGGGGATGTCCCATGGCGATCGCGCCGCCGTTGACGTTGACCTTGCTCGCGTCGAGCTCGAAGGCCTGACGGAAGCGCAGCACGACCGAGGCGAAGGCCTCGTTGATTTCAAAGAGATCGATGTCGGAGATTTTCATGCCAGAGCGCGCGAGAACCTTCTTCGTCACGTCGACCGGGCCGGTCAGCATGATCGCCGGCTCCGAGCCGATGTTGGCGAAAGCGCGGATTCGTCCGCGCGGCTTCAGGCCCAGCTTGGCGCCCGCGTCTTTCGAGCCGAGCAACACCGCCGCCGCGCCGTCGACGATCCCTGAGGAATTGCCGGCGTGGTGGACGTGGATGACGCGCTCGACTTCCGGGTGCGCCTGGACGGCCACCGCGTCGAAGCCGCCCTGCTCGCCCATCATCACGAAGGACGGCTTCAACGCCGCGAGCGACTGCATGTCGGTCGAAGGGCGCATGTGCTCGTCGTGGTCGAGCAGCGTGAGGCCGTTGACGTCGCGCACGGGCGTGACGGAATTCTTGAAATATCCGGCCTTCCACGCCGCGGCGGCGCGCCGCTGCAACTCCACGGCGTAGGCGTCGACTTCGTCGCGCGAGAAGCCGTATTTGGTGGCGATGAGGTCGGCCGAGACGCCCTGCGGCATGAAATAGGCGGGAACCGCGAGGGAAGGATCGACCGGCCAGGCGCCGCCCGAGGCGCCGAGGCCGACGCGGCTCATCAATTCGACGCCGCCGCCGATCGTCAGGTCGTGCTGGCCGGCCATGATCTGCGCCGCGGCGAAATTGACCGAGTCGAGGCCCGAGGCGCAGAAGCGGCAGATCTGCACGCCGGGAACGCCGTCGCCGAAGCCGGCCGCCAGCGCGCCCATGCGGGCGATGTCGCCGCCCGCCTCGCCGACGGGATCGACGCAGCCCATCACGACGTCGTCGACCTCGCCCGCGTCGATATGGTTGCGGTCCTTGATCGCCTTCAGCGCGGTCGCCGCGAGGTGCAACGTCGTCGCGGTGTGCAGCGAGCCGTCGGGCTTGCCGCGTCCGCGCGGCGTGCGGACATGATCGTAAATGAAGGCTTCGGCCATGGTTCGGTCTCCCTTGCGGCGTTCGGGCCGCGCTCGATTCAGGTTTCGTGGTCGGGATGTTGGCGATTGCGGATCGCCGCAATTTTCTTTCGCGCCATCCATTCCGCTATCGTCATCGCGGGAAGCGCGAGCGCGTTCGCCAGCCAATTCACTCGCAATTCGACGCCGAGCTGGATCTCCGGCGCAACGGCGTTGGGTTCGTCGAGACTGCCGACCGTTACGCTGATGTGCGCGCCGTTCGTTCCGCGATAGGTCAGCGGCGTGCCGCAGCCCGCGCAAAACCCGCGTTCGGCGATGTCGGAACTGACGAAGGTCGCGATTTGGCCGCGCGTGACGACGAAGTCTTTCCGGGGGACGCCGGCGAAGGCCATGAACGGCGCGCCGCCGGCCTTCTGGCACATGCGGCAATGGCAGATGTTCGATCCGCGCGGCGCGGCCTCGAGCCGGTAGCGGACCGCTCCGCATTGGCAGCCGCCGGTCAGGCCAGCGCGCGCTTTGTCGGCGTCCATTCGCTCTTCCCTCCCCGGCGCCGCGGTCGCCTCCGGTCAGAACGCCGCCGCGGGCAGCGCCATCAGCGTTTCGGCGCCGCTCGAAAGCCGCGCGAGGCACGCGCCGGCCTCGGGCAGCATACGCGCGTTGAAGAACTTGGCGAGCGTGAGCTTGGAGTCAAGCGCCTCGTCGCTCGTTCCCTTGGCCTGCCGCGCCAGGACCGCCTTGACGATGCGCGCCCACATATAGCCGAGCGCCGTCAGGCCGAAGAGGTGCATGTAGTCGTTCGAGGCGGCGCCGGCGTTGTCGGGATTCTTCATCGCGTTCTGCATCAGCCACATCGTCGCCTGCTGCAATTGCCCGAGCGCGGTCTTGAGGGGCGCGAGATAGGGCGCGAGCGCGGCGTCCTCCTTGTTTGCGGCGAGAAAGCCGGAAATCTCGCCGAAAAAGGCCGTGACGGCGCGTCCGCCGTCTTTGGGCAATTTGCGCCCGACGAGGTCGAGCGCCTGGATGCCGTTGGCGCCCTCGTAGATCATGGTGATGCGCGCATCGCGCACGAACTGCTCCATGCCCCATTCCGCGATATAGCCGTGGCCGCCGAGCACCTGCTGCGCCTTGACCGCATTGGCGAAGCCGATGTCGGTGAACACGCCCTTGATGACAGGGGTGAGCAGGCCGATGCGATCGTCGGCCGCGCGCTTGGCGGCGGGGTCGGGCAATTCCAGCGCTTCGTCCTCGGAGAGCGCCACCCACAGCATCAGCGCGCGCGCCGCCTCGTTGAAGGCGCGGATTTCCAGGAGCATGCGCCTGACGTCGGGATGCACGATGATGGGATCGGCCGGCTTGCCCGGCTCCTTGGCGCCCGTCAGCGATCGCCCCTGCAGGCGGTCCTTGGCGTAGGCGGCGGCGTTCTGATAGGCGACGTCGGAGAGGCTAAGGCCATGCACGGCGACGCCGAGCCGCGCCGCGTTCATCATCACGAACATCGCGTTGAGGCCGCGATTCTCCTCGCCGACCAGCCAGCCCTTGGCGCCGTCGTAATTGAGCACGCAAGTCGAATTGGCGTGGATGCCCATCTTGTGTTCGAGCGAGCCGCAGACGACCGCATTGCGCGCCCCCAGCGACCCGTCGTCTTTGACCAGCGTCTTGGGCACGAGAAAGAGCGAAATGCCTTTGGTCCCGGCCGGCGCGCCTTCGATGCGCGCGAGCACGAGATGGATGATATTGTCGGCAAGGTCGTGCTCGCCGGCGGAAATGAAGATCTTCTGGCCGGATATCGCGAAAGAGCCGTCCGGCTGTCGAACCGCTTTCGTCTTGATGAGCCCGAGATCGGTGCCGCAATGCGGCTCGGTGAGGTTCATCGTGCCGGTCCACTCGCCGGTGGTCATTTTCGGTAGATAAACGCGCTTCAGCGCGTCGTCGCCGTGGACCCACAAAGCGGCCGCCGCGCCGTTGGTGAGGCCGGGATACATCGCGAAAGAGAGATTGGCGGCGATCGTGTATTCGCTGAGCGCGACGGCGAGAAAATGCGGCAGGCCCTGGCCGCCGTAGGCCGGGTCGCCCGCCAGCCCCACCCAGCCCCCTTCGACATAGGCCTTATAGGCTTGCCTAAAGCCTTTCGGCGTCGCGACATTGCCGTCGGCGTCGCGTGTGCAGCCCTCCCGGTCGCCCGAATGGTTGAGCGGCTGCAGCACTTGCTCGGCGAACTTGCCGCCTTCCCTCAGCACCGCTTCGACGACGTCGATCGGCGCCTCGGCGAAGCGCGGCAGATTGCCGTAGCGGTCGAAATCGAAAACGTCCGTGATGAGAAACAGCGTGTCGTCGACTGGAGCTTTGTAGCTGGGCATTTCGAGGTCCGCGGATCATGGAGAAAGCCAAACCGCGCCGGTCGCTGCAAGGCCCGTCGCGGAACATCGTTTATATATGAACCATTATCGCGCGCGGCGCAAGCGGCAATTCGCCGAGGACGTTCGCGGCCTGGGATTCAGTCGGACTCTAAGCGCCTCGTTCCGCGAGGCGCTTGAGGACCGCCTCGGTGTCGGCATAGGCTTCCTGGAGGTCGACGCTCCAATATCGCAATTCGTCGAGCGCGATTGGCACGCCGGTCACGGCGCAACGAACGAACGCGCCGGGGCGGATGACTCGAATATCGCCGTCGAGGTATTGAATCTGCGCTTCCGACGCGGCGGGCGGGCGCTTTTCCAGTCTGTTCATTGCGGTTTCTTTCCCGACAGCGGCGATCCAATCCACGCCGCGCGGCCTCACGCTCTTGCCTTACGCCCGCGCGCGAGAAAATTCCAGAGTCGAACGGCGACATGCGCTTGCCGGCGGCGGGGCGCCGCGTGCGTCATTGGCAAGCTCTCAAGGGTGAAAAACAGCCTCCCCGCGAACAATGGCTCGATTGCCAGGCCGGCGCCGAATTGCAGCGCAATTGAATCTGTTCGCAAGCGCCCTAAGAGCGCGTTCGCGAATCGCCCGCCGATCCCTCGCCGTTGACGACGCGCCTGAGGTAGCGCGCGCCCAGGCTCGTGAGCACGGTGTAGCCGATCGTTCCCGACGCGTGAGCGAATTCGTCGACGCCGATCTCTTTGCCCAGGAACCGCGCGAAGTCGCCCGGCCGGGCCGCGTCCTCGGGGACGTCGGTGACGTCGGCGATGCAGAGGTCCATCGACATGCGCCCGACCAGCTTGCAGCGCCGCCCGGCGACGACGACCTCGGCCCCTTCGCGCCCGTCGACGGCGCCGGCGCCGCGCGGCAGGCCGTCGGCGTAGCCGGCCAGCAAGGTCGCCAGGCGCGTGCGCCGGCGCGCCGTCCATTGGCCGTTGTAGCCGCAGGTCTCGCCCGCTTCGATCCACCGCGTCTGCTGGATCGCGACGTCGAGCGTGACGACGGGCCTCATCGGGTTTGGCGCTCCCGGCGTCGGATTGCCGCCGTAGAGCGCGTAGCCCGGCCGCGCGAGGTCGAAAATCGGCCAAGCCGGCAGGAACAGGCCAGAGGAGTTGGCCAGCGAGGCGGCGAGCGGGCGAAAGGCCGCGCGCGCCTCTTCGAAACGCGCGATCTGAACCGCGTTGAGCGGATCGCCGGACGCCTCGGAGGAAACGAAATGGCTCATCAGCAGATCGGCCCCGCAGGTTCCGCCGGCGCGCGCCGTCGCCGCGCGCAAGTCGTCCAGGGAATCGAAGCCGAGACGGTTCATGCCGGTGTCGAGATGCAGAGCGCAGGGCGGCGGCGCCGCTCGCGTCGCGGCGAACGCCGCCCAGCGCGCGAATTCCTCGGCGCTGCCGATCGCCGGCGCGAGCCGGAACGCGGAATAGTCGGCTTGCGGGTCGGCGCCGCTCTGCAGGCCGTTGAGAACATAGAGGCGCGCGTCCGCCTGGGGGAGGACCGCGCGCGCGCGGCGCCCCTCCGAGAGATGCGCGACGAAGAAGACGCGGCAGCCCGCCGCATAGAGCGTCTGCGCGACGATCTCGATCCCCAGACCATAGCCATCGGCCTTGATCACGGCCGCGCACTGAGCCGGCGCGGCGCGGCGCGCGAGCAGGCGCCAATTGTCGGCGAGCGCGGCGAGGTCGATGGTGAGCACGCCGGGCGCGCCCGCGAGCGGCGAGGCGCTCATGCCTCGCCGAGCCCCGTCGGCAAGCCGTCGATCGAGACGCGGTTCTTGCGCCGCTGGTATTCGGCGACGCCGTCTTCGCCTTTGGCGATCCAAGTGTCGGTCAAGGTCGAGCGCTGCGCCTGCAGCGTCATCAGCGGCACGCCGAAGCCGCAGGCGGTTTGCACCGAATCGACGTCGAAGACGACGACCTGCCGAGCGCCGGGGAACGCGTCGAAACGGCCGGCGTGCTCACGCCACAGCGCGCTGCCCGGCGCGCCGCAGCGGGCGCGGCCGAAGAGACGCAGAATCAACGGATTGCGGGCGAACGAGCAGAACATGATGGTCGCCCGGCCGCCCGCCAACGCGTGCGCGGCCGTTTCGGCGCCCGAGCCGGTGACGTCGAGATAAGCGCACAGCCGCGGCCCGAGCACGCGAAACGTGTCGAGCCCCTTGGGCGAGAGGTTGACCCGCCCCTCGGCCGTCGCGCTGGCGATGAAGAACATCGGCTGCGCTTCAATGAAGGCGATCAGCTTGTCGTCGAGCGCTTCATGGAATTTCGACATCGATCGATCCCTACGCGCCGCGTCGGTTTGCCCGCTCGGCGCACATTTGCTAAAGGCTGCGTCGAGCCCTCTTTATCAGGCCAGCGGAAACCTCGCGATGG
Organism: uncultured Alphaproteobacteria bacterium; assembly: GCA_963842835.1. Classification (GTDB taxonomy): domain Bacteria; phylum Pseudomonadota; class Alphaproteobacteria; order Rhizobiales; family Beijerinckiaceae; genus Roseiarcus. The sequence goes on from CAWJIB010000012.1 coordinate 219,340, forward strand.
ACAAATTCACGACTTTGACCGGCGTCGCGGCGCCGCTCGAGATCGACAATGTCGACACCGACATGATCATCCCCAAGCAATACCTGAAAACGATCAAGCGCACTGGCCTGGGCGCCGGCCTATTCGCCGAGATGCGCTACAACGACGACGGCTCGCCCAATCCCGACTTCGTGCTCAACAAGCCGGCCTACGCTCACGCCAAGATTCTCGTCGCCGGCGACAACTTCGGCTGCGGCTCCTCGCGCGAGCATGCGCCCTGGGCGCTGCTCGATTTCGGCATCCGCTGCGTCATCTCGACCGACTTCGCCGATATTTTCTACAACAATTGCTTCAAGAACGGCGTTCTGCCGGTCAAAGTGTCGCCGGACGATCTGGAGAAACTGATGGACGATGCGCGGCGCGGCGCCAATGCGACGCTGACCGTCGATCTGGCGGCGCAGGAAATCCGCGGACCCGACGGCGGCGTCGTCAAGTTCGAAATCGACGCCTTCCGCAAGCATTGCCTGATGGAAGGGCTCGACGACATCGGCCTGACCATGGTCGAAGCGCCCGCCATCGCCGCCCACGAGAAGAAAGCCGCCGCCGCGCATCCCTGGCTGTGAGGGCGGGCACAGGGCAGCGTGTGCGTCCGTTGGCGCGCCGGAGGCCGCCGGCGCATGGCGCGGAGAATCTCGAAGGAGGCCTCCGCGCCTGCGAATTGTGGCGGATTACAGCAAAAGTCGAACGCGCTTTTATCGTCGCTCTCGACGGCTTTCGCGCGGCGCGTCAGCCGCGACCGAGGTCGTGGAGGGCGGGATAAATTCGCCCATCGAATCCGATGAAGATCGTCTTTCCGCCGATCGTCACTTGGTGGAACGGATAGTATGGCGAGCGGGATTCCATACACGGACGCCAGACCAGCGCTGGATAGAGCGAATATGCCCCCTCACGGATCGGGAGGCGGCCCTCCTCGGCGCCGAAGTCAACGATGGGATGCTCCCTAAGAATGCGTAGCGCGCCCTCGCGATCGAGAAGGGCGTGAACGCCTGTGTCGCCCTCCGAAGCGAGCACGCCCAAAAGGGCGCCGTGCAACGCGTCGATCCGGGCCAGCGCCGTTGCAGTTCCGCCACGGCGCACGCTTACGAGATAGTAATATTCATCGGCGCGGTCGAGCCGTTGCACTAACTGCGCATCGGTCGGGCGCGCGCCGCTGAGCGCCGCGACCATAGGGCCTTCCTTCGCAAGCTCGTGATCCTCGATTGCGCGTGCGACGAACGCTATCGCTTCGTCGACTGATATGAGGTTGGCGCCGTCGGTCAATTTTTCCTGGCCCTCAAGTATCAGTGTGCCGAGCGGCGGCCGCCGCGGGTCGCAAACGCTGATGAATTGGAGGTGTCCCACCCCGTAGGCGTCGCATCCCGTGTGATACGTGCTCTGCCAATCCGCGTAGGTTACGTATTCGTTCGTGACACCCCGATCTCCCCCGCTTCCGCATCCGTCGTGATGCGAGTGCGGCGGCGGCGGCGCGAGCGACGGGTTGGAGGCGCTCGGCGTTGGCGGCCACGGATTGTTGATCCAAAATCCTTTAATTGTATAGGACGACCCCGCACGGGGTTCGACATTGGTGCGAACGCCACGCACCGCCACCCAATGACCGCACCCGTAAACCAACGTGCCGGTCGCCACATCGAAGCAATACAAGGTTCGTACGATGTTTTCCGAGCCCTGGGGCTCCGTGTTGCCGCGCTCGACGACGAAAAAGCTGTTGAACCTCGGAGGCGGCGGCATGAAGGCGTTGAGCGTGAAATTCAAGCCGCCGGGCGACGTATACCAGTTGGGCGTCGAATGCGCGTGATTGGAGGCATAAAGCGTATTTTGGTCGAGGATGCCCGCACCGATGGATTTGAGAATCATCTGGGCGGTCGCCGCGCCGCAATAATAGTCTGTATCCTGTTGATGATAGGGTGTTTTTCGGTGCTTCGTCCAAGACATGGCGCATCTCCCTTCGTTGAATTTTGGTGGTTAGGTTGGCCAACTGAACATAATTCGAAACTTTACCGCAAAGTCACCTTTTCTGCTCAAACACGAAATTACAATTAATTAGAATAAGTTGAATGTGGATAGCTCCACCGACTGCTGAGGCGAGGCATCGGGCCAACAGGCGCCGTGCGGAAGCTCAACAAACACGTCGACGCTAGCGTCACGACGACACAGTCCGCCCGTAATTTACGGCGAGTTCATGGCAGCCGAAGTAAGATCAACAACTATTATTTCACAGAAACTTCGCGCGCTGCCGTTTGACTGGGCGAGGATAGTCAGCCCGAGGTGACGCCTCCGCCTCGACGCCCGCGCCCGAATCGCCGATGATGGCGCAGTGAAACGCCTCATTTTCGCCGCCGCCCTCATCGCCGCCGCCGCGCCCGCCCGCGCGGACTTCTCCTCCTGCGTCGCCTCGCTGCGCGCCGACGCTTCGGCCAAGGGCGTTTCCGCAGCGACGCTGGACGCCGCCTTCGGCGGATTGCAGCCGGACATGAAGGTGCTGGAGTTCCAGACCAACCAGCCCGAGTTCAAGACGCCGATCTGGGATTACATGGCGGGGCTCGTCGACGACGAGCGCGTCGCCGACGGCAAAGCGGCGATGGCGCAGAACGCCAAGGCGTTGGCGCTGGCCGAACAGCGCTTCGGCGTCAGCCGCTATGTCCTCGCCGCGCTCTGGGGCGTCGAATTGGATTTCGGCCGCGAAATGGGCAAGCGGCCGCTGGTGCAGTCCTTGACCACGCTCGCGTGCCTGGGCGAACGCGCCAGCTACTTCCGCGGCGAACTGATGGCGACGCTGAAGATCGCCGATCGCGGCGACATCCCGCTCGATCGCCTGACCGGCTCCTGGGCGGGGGCGTTCGGCCAGACCCAGTTCATGCCCTCGGAATTCGAGCGCCTCGCGGTCGATCTCGACGGGTCGGGGCGCGACATCGTCAATTCGGCCGCCGCGGCGCTCGGCTCGACCGGCAATTATCTCAAGCATTCCGGCTGGACGTCCGGCGAGCCCTGGGGCTTCGAGGTGAAATTGCCCCCGGGCTATTCCGGCCCCTCGGGCCGCAAGAACAAACAGCCGATGTCGGCCTGGGCGGCGCGCGGCATAACGCGCATCGACGGCGGCGCGCTCGGCGAGGGGCAGGCAGGGCTGCTGCTGCCGGCGGGCGCCAACGGGCCGGCGTTCCTCGTCACGCACAACTTCGACGCCCTCTATTCCTACAACCCCGCCGAGTTTTACGCGCTGGCGATCGCGATCCTCGCGCAGCGGCTCGCGGGCGGGCGCGGAATCGTTACGCCCTGGCCGACCGACGACCCCGGCCTGTCGCGCGCCGAGCGCCGCGAATTGCAGACGCTGCTGAACAAGCACGGCTACGACGTCGGTGAGCCGGACGGGGCGATCGGGACCAAGACCAAGGCGGCGATCGCCGATTTCGAGGGGAAGAACGGGCTGAAGCAGGACGGGCGGGCGTCGGCGAAGGTGTTGGAGGCGTTGCGGAGGTAACCGCTCCCCGCCGAACTTGACGGCGATCGCCTTCCCCCGCGAGGGGGAAGCGGTTCTCCGCGCTCTCGCGCCCTAAGACAATTTGACATTCGGCCCTCAGCCTATATGGCGGCCTTTTCGCGACCGCCCCGATGCAGACCCTCGCAGGCCCTCATGTCCTCAGACGCCCTCTTCCCCTCCGCCGCCGAAGCCCCACCGGCCCTCGTCAGCGGTCCGCCGGCCCGCGCGGAGGAGCGGCGGGTCGGCCTGCTCGTTCTCTGCCTGCTGGCGCTGGTCGTCGGGATCATGACGGGCGTCGGCGCGGTGGCGCTGCGCGCCCTTATCGGGCTCGTTCACAACGTCTTCTACAACGGCGCGTTCTCGATCTGGTACGACGCCAACGTCAGCGAAGGGCCGAGCCGATTCGGCGACTTCGTGTTGCTTTCGCCGATTATCGGCGGCCTGATCGTGGTGTTCCTGGTGCAACGCTTCGCCCCGGAGGCCAAGGGCCACGGCGTTCCCGAGGTGATGGACTCGGTCTTCTACAAGGGCGGCAACATCCGCGGCCAGGTCGCGCTCATCAAGTCGCTGGCCTCGGCCCTGTCGATCGGCAGCGGCGCGGCGGTCGGCCGCGAAGGCCCGATCATTCAGATCGGCGCGGCGCTCGGCTCGGCCTTCTCGCAGGCCATCCGGCTCTCGACCTGGCAGAAGATCACCCTGCTTTCCGCCGGCGCAGGCGCCGGCATCGCCGCGACCTTCAACACGCCGCTCGGCGGCGTGCTGTTCGCGCTGGAGATTCTGCTGCCCGAAGTCTCCAACCGGACCTTTCTTCCCGTTGTCATCGCCACCGGCGCCGCCACGACGATCGGCAGGCGATTGATCGGGCCCGATCCCGCCTTCATCGTTCCCGAGATTCAGTTCTCCTTGGCGAAATCGTTCCGGGTCGAAGACGCGGTCGCGTTCGTGATGCTGGGCGTTCTCTGCGGAATCGCCTCCTGGGCGTTCATTCGCCTGCTCGTGATCATGGAGGACGGCTTTCCCAAGCTGCCCCGCAACGCCTACACGCAGAACATCGTCGGCATGGCCGCGATCGGCCTGATGATGGTCGTTCTGACGCACGCCTTCGGCCACCCTTACGTCGACGGCGTCGGCTACGGCGTGATCCAGTCGATCCTCAACAAGAACATGACGGCGGTGAGCCTGATGGCGCTGCTGTTCGCGCTGAAAATGCTCGCCACCACGATCAGCCTCGGTTCGGGCGCCTCCGGGGGCATCTTTTCGCCCTCGCTTTATCTCGGCGCCACGCTCGGCGGCGCCTTCGCCGCGTTCGTCGGCATGGTTCTTCCCCATACCGGCCTGACCATTCCCTCGGCCGCCATCGTCGGCATGGCGGCGATGGTCGGCGCGGGGACCGGCGGGGTCATGACCGCGATCATCATGATCTTCGAAATGACGCGCGACTACGCGATCATCGTTCCCGTCATCGTCGCCGTCGCGGTGGCGGCAGGCGTCCGGCGCGCGCTGATCGGCGAGACGATCTACACGATCAAGCTGCGCCACCGCGGCCACCGCATCCCCAAGGAGCGGCACATCAATCTCTATCTCGTCAAGCAGGCGCAGGACATCATGGAGCGGCGCTTCATCCTCGCCAAGGCGGGGACGTCGCTCAAAGAGACGCTCGCTGCGGAAGACACCGAGGACTTACGCGCCATCGTCGTCGAACGCGAGGGGCGGATTGTCGGCCTCGTTCCGCCGCGCTCGGGCCTGTGGATCGAATCCAGGAACAATCCGGACATGCTCGTCGACCGCTTCGTCGAAAGCCGAGTGGTCGTTTGCCGCGATGTCGATCTCTTGAGCCTGGTGTTCGCGAGGCTGAAGCGCCACCGCGCCGGCGCCGCCATCGTCTTCAGCGGCGCCGAGCGGCCGAGGGCGCGCGACATCGTCGGCGTCATCACCAAACGCGCGATCGCCGATACGGTCATCGACAGCTACGACGATTGATCGCTCGCGCGGGCGCGCCGGGTTCGCGCGGCGCCTCGGCGCTTTGCGCGTCCCCGCCATTGCCGCCCCCGCCCCCGCCCCGCTACAGTCGCGCAACGCATAAGAGAGGGAGGCCGCCCGGCATGATCCGCATCGTCGAAACGAAGCCCTATCTCGACCAGAAGCCGGGCACCTCCGGCCTGCGCAAGAAAGTGCCGGTATTTCAGCAGCCGAACTATGTCGAGAATTTCGTCCAGTCGATCTTCGATTCGCTCGACGGCTTTTCCGGCAAGACGCTGGTGGTCGGCGGCGACGGGCGCTACTACAATCGCGAGGCGATCCAGGCGGTCATCCGGATCGCCATCGCCAACGGCTTCGGCCGCGTCGTCGTCGGCAAGGGCGGCCTCTTGTCGACGCCCGCCGTCTCCGCCCTCATTCGCGCGCTCGGCGCCTATGGCGGCGTCGTTCTCTCGGCCAGCCATAATCCTGGCGGCCCCGACGGCGATTTCGGCATCAAATATAACATCGGCAACGGCGGCCCGGCGCCGGAGAAGATCACCGACGCGATCTTCGCGCGCACGAAATCGATCGCCGCCTACAAGACGATCGAAACGGGCGACGTCGATCTCGACGCGCTCGGCGTCGTCGCGCTTGGCGGCGCGAGCGTCGAGATCGTCGATCCCGTCAGCCAATATGCCGCGCTGATGCGGACGCTGTTCGATTTCGACGCGATCCGCGCGCTGTTCGCGAGCGGATTCCGCATGCGCTTCGACGCCATGCACGCGGTGACCGGCCCCTATGCCCACGCCATTCTCGAAGGCGAATTGGGCGCGGGCGCGGCCACGGTGGTCAACGGGACGCCGTTGCCCGATTTCGGCGGCCACCATCCCGATCCCAATCTCACCTACGCCAAGGAGCTCTACGACCTCATGATGTCGCCGCAGGCGCCCGATTTCGGCGCGGCTTCCGACGGCGACGGCGACCGCAATCTCATCATCGGGCGGGGCATTTTCATCACCCCGTCCGATTCGCTCGCCATGCTCGCCGCCAACGCGCATCTCGCGCCCGGCTATTGCGCGGGCCTCAAGGGGATCGCGCGCTCGATGCCGACCAGCGCCGCCGCCGACCGCGTCGCCGCCAAGCTCGGGATCGGCGCCTACGAGACGCCGACGGGGTGGAAATTCTTCGGCAATCTGCTCGACGCCGGGCTGGCGACGATCTGCGGCGAAGAAAGCGCAGGGACCGGCTCGAATCATGTGCGCGAGAAGGACGGCCTGTGGGCGGTGCTGCTGTGGCTCAACATTCTCGCCAAGCGCCGCGTCTCCGTCGCCGAACTCGCGCGCGAGCATTGGGCGACCTACGGCCGTAATTATTATACGCGGCACGACTTCGACGAGATCGACCTGACCGCCGCCAATTCCTTGATGGACGCGCTGCGCGCGGCGCTGCCGAACCTGCCGGGCCGCAGCTTCGGCGAGCTGACCATCGAGGCCGCCGACGATTTTTCCTATCACGATCCCGTCGACGGCTCGGACACCAGGGGGCAGGGCGTGCGCGTGCTGTTCGAGGGTGGTTCGCGCATCGTCTACCGTCTGTCCGGCACCGGCACGGTCGGCGCGACCTTGCGCGTCTATATCGAACGCTACGAGCCGCCGAGCGGCGACCTCGGCCTTGACGCGCAAGTCGCGCTCGCCGACCTCATCGCGCTCTCGCGCTCGCTGGCGGAGATCGAGGCGCGCACCGGGCGCAAGACGCCGAGCGTGGTGACGTGAAGGCGACCGTGGCGGCTCTGCAAGCGCTCCTGTTTGACGTCGACGGCACGCTCGCCGAAACCGAGGAAGGCCACCGCGAGGCCTTCAACGCGGTCTTCGCGGCTTTCGGGTTTCCCTGGCGCTGGGCGCAAGAGCACTATCGCGACTTGCTGCGCGTGACCGGCGGCAAGGAGCGCATGCTGCATCACGCGCGCGCTCATGATCCGGAGTCCCTTCCGGCCATCGAGGCGCGGCTCGATGATCTGCACAAAGCCAAGAACGCGCGCTACGCGGAATGGGTGAAGTCCAGCGGCGGCGCGTTGCGGCCCGGCGTGCGCCGCCTCATGGAGGAAGCGCACGCGCGCGGCATTCGCCTCGCCATCGTCACGACGACGAGCCGCGCCAATCTTGAGGCGCTGCTGAGCGCGGCGTTCGGGGGCGCGGGTCTCTTCGCCGTGATCGTTTGCGGCGAGGACGTGCAACGCAAAAAGCCGGACCCGGAGGCCTATTTCCTGGCGCTGCAAAGGCTGGCGCTGCCGGCGGAAAGCTGCGTCGCCTTCGAAGATTCGCGCAACGGCCTCATCGGCGCGCGCGCGGCGGGACTGCGCGTGGTCGTCACTCCGAGCCTCTACAGCGCGCACGAAGATTTCACGGGCGCTTGGGCGCTGGCGCGCCACCTCGACGATTTCGCGGGGGCGCCGCTGACGGTGGACGCGATCGCGAATTTGTCGACGACGAAAGCGCCGTCCTGACCCGATGCGACGTCTTGGCGGAGGCGGCGCCGACCGGCCCCCGAGCCGGACGAGCCATTTGGCCGAATCGGCAAAACGGCTTATGTCGGGCTCGTGACATTCCGTGCGGCCCGCAGCGCCGCGCCTGGGAGACTTGGCCTCATGAAACTGCCGAGCGAGCTTGGCCCCATTCACTTCGTCGGCATCGGCGGCATCGGCATGTCCGGCATCGCCGAGGTGCTGATCAATCTCGGCTACAAGGTCCAGGGCTCGGACGCCAGCGACAACGCCAACGTCAAGCGGCTGCGCGACAAGGGCGCGAGCGTCTTCATCGGCCATGACGCGGGCAACCTCGGCGAGGCGGCCGTCGTCGTCGTCTCGACCGCGATCAAGCGCGACAATCCCGAGCTGACGGCGGCGCGTTCGCGGCGCATTCCCGTGGTGCGGCGCGCCGAAATGCTCGCCGAACTGATGCGCCTGAAACAATGCGTCGCGATCGCCGGCACCCACGGCAAGACGACGACGACCTCGCTGGTGGCGACGCTGCTCGACGCGGCGGGCCTCGATCCCACCGTCATCAACGGCGGCATCATCAACGCCTATGGCGCCAACGCGAAATTGGGCGAGGGCGACTGGATGGTGGTCGAGGCCGACGAAAGCGACGGCACGTTCCTCAAATTGCCCGCCGACATCGCCATCGTCACCAACATCGATCCCGAACATCTCGATCATTTCAAGACTTTCGACGCGATCAAGGAGGCCTTCCTCGCCTTTGTCGAGAACCTGCCGTTCTACGGCTTCGCGGTGATGTGCCTGGATCATCCGACCGTGCAGGAGCTGGTCGGGCGCATCGAGGACCGCCGCGTCATCACCTATGGCGAGAACCCCCAGGCCGACGTGCGCCTGCTCGATGTCGATCTGACCGGCGGCGTGACGCGCTTCACCGTGCTGATCCGCGACCGCAAGAGCGGGCAGGCGACCTATATCGACGATCTCGCCCTGCCGATGCCCGGCCGCCACAACGCGCTCAACGCCACCGCGGCGATCGCGGTCGCCCACGAACTGAAGGCGCCCGTCGCGACGATCCGCAAGGCGATCGCCGCGTTCGGCGGCGTCAAGCGCCGCTTCACCCGCACCGGCGAATGGAACGGCGCCGCGATCTTCGACGATTACGGCCACCACCCGGTCGAGATCGCCGCCGTGCTGCGCGCCGCGCGCGCCGCGACCAAGGGCCAGGTGATCGCGGTCGTGCAGCCGCATCGCTACACCCGCCTGCAATCGTTGTTCGATTCCTTCGCGCTCTGCTTCAACGACGCCGACACGGTGATCGTCGCCGACGTCTATCCCGCGGGCGAAGCGCCGATCGAGGGCGTCGACAAGGAAGCGCTCGCCGCGGCGATCAACGCCCACGGCCACCGTCACGCCATTGCGCTGCCCTCGCCCGACAAGCTCGCCGGGATCATTCACGGGATCGCCAAGCCGGGCGACTATGTCGTCTGCCTCGGCGCCGGCAACATCACGCAGTGGGCCTATGCGCTGCCGGGAGAATTGGCGGCGCTGGATGGCGCGAAAGCATGAGCCTTTCCGAGATCGCCGCGCTTGCGCCGGGCCTGCGCGGGCGCCTGACCGCGAACGCGCCGCTCGCGCCGTTCACCTGGTTTCGCGTCGGCGGTCCGGCCGAGATCCTGTTCTCGCCGGCCGACGAGGACGATCTCGCCTATTTCCTGAAGAGCCTGCCGCGCGAGATTCCCGTCACGGTCATCGGCCTCGGCTCCAATCTGATCATCCGCGACGGCGGGATTCGCGGCGTCGTGATCCGCTTGGGCGGCAAGGCGTTCGGCGCGATCGAGACGACGCCCGACTTGCGCGTGATCGCCGGCGCGGCGGCGCTCGACGCTCATGTCGCGCGCGCCGCCGCCGAGGCGGGGATCGACGGCCTCGCCTTTTTTCGCGGCGTGCCCGGATCGGTCGGCGGCGCGCTGCGCATGAACGCGGGCGCGCATGGCGCGGAGACGCGCGATTGCTTGATCGAGGCGCGCGGGATCGACCGCGCCGGCGCGGTCCGGGTCTTCGCCAACGCGCAGATGGGATTCTCTTATCGCCACAGCGAGGCGCCCGAGGACGTCATCTTCACGCGCGCCGTATTTCAGGGACGCCGCGGCGACCCCGAGACGATCAAGGCCGAGATGGAGCGCATCACGCGCGAGCGCGAAGCCTCGCAGCCGATCCGCGAAAAGACCGGCGGCTCGACGTTCAAGAACCCGCCGGGCCACAAGGCGTGGCGGTTGATCGAAGCCGCCGGCTGCCGCGGCTTGCGTCTCGGCGACGCTGAGGTCTCGACCCTGCACTGCAACTTCCTGATCAACCGCGGCGCGGCAAGCGCCGCCGACATCGAGGCGCTCGGCGAGGAGGTGCGTCGGCGGGTGAAGGCGGCGAGCGGCGTGGAGCTGGAGTGGGAGATCAAGCGGGTGGGGGCGGCCGCATAGGCCGCGCGGATTCTGGACTAAGGCCGCGATAGCGCGCGCGGCTGCGCAGTTCACCGCGATTTCGTGCTTTCGGCGCTCGCGCCGCTCACGCGCCCGTGCGGCTTTCCCGCATTCGCCGGCGCAAGGCGCCGAACGAGATTAGCCTCTGCGCGTCTTCGTCCCACAGCGTGTAGTTCACGCAGCGCAGGCTCTGCCACAACGTCAAGCGGCTGATCTTGCCCAGTTCCGGATGATCGTGCAGGACTTCTCGCAGGCGGTAGAAGGGAATGCGGCTCGAGAGGTGATGGACGTGATGCACGCCGATATTGGCGCTGAACCAGCGCAGAACGATCGGCAGGTCGTAATGCGACGATCCATGCAGCGCCGCCTCCGGCAGGTTCCAGTCCGCCTCATGCGCCCAGCGCGTGCTTTCGAATTGATGCTGGACGTAGAACAGCCAGACGCCGATCGTCGCGGCGAGCATGAAGATGGGGCCGTGGATCATAAGGAAGGGGCCGGGGCCGACCAGCCACATCAGCAGGGCTATGAGAAGCGCGATCCCGGCGTTGGTCGACATCGTGGACAGCCACGGCTTCCAGCCCTCGCCGCGCATGAGGCCGAGCGGGGCGCGATGCTGCAGCAGGAACAGATAGGTGGGTCCAAGGCCGAACATGACCAGCGGATGGCGATAGAGCCGGTAGGCGAGGCGCTTGCGCCAGCCAAGACTCAAATACTCTTGGACCGTCAGCGTACCGATGTCGCCCAAGCCGCGACGGTCGAGATTGCCGGCGGTGGCGTGATGGGTCGCATGCGTTCGCTTCCAATAATCATAGGGCGTCAACGTGACGATTCCGACCGCGCGTCCGACCCAGTCGTTGATCGCGCGATGACGAAAGAGGGCGCCGTGGCCGCAATCGTGCTGGATGAGAAACAAGCGGACCAGAAATCCCGCCGCGGGCAAGGCCAAGGCGAGGCTCAACCAATAGCTGACATGCATGAGCGCCCACATCGCCGTCCAAAGCGCGACGAGGGGTCCGAAGGTGACGGCGATTTCCGTCAGGCTCCACGCGGGATTGGGATCGCGATAGCGCGCGAGAATTCCGGGAAGCCGCTGGGGGTCCGGCAGGCCGGACGGCGAGGGCGATTGCAAGGGGCTGTCAGTCATTGGCTATCGCAAATCGCCGATCTTTGAGGCATTTCGGTGACGCGTTCCAACGCGATGAAACGCCCGCGTCCAATTCCGCCGGCGAAAGGGCCGACCGTCCAGGCCGCCGCTCGGCTCAATTTCCCCTCGCGCGGCTGAGGTTAAGGCCCCATTAACGCCCTAGCATTAATTCTAACTTAACCCGCGTCCGGCGCGCGGGCCTTGGAGGAGCGATGAAACACGTTGCGGTGCTGATGGGCGGTTGGTCGGCCGAACGCCCGGTATCGCTCAATTCCGGGCGAGGCTGCGCCGACGCGCTGGAGAAGCGCGGCTATCGCGTCACGCGCGTCGACGTCGATCGCGATATCGCCGCTACGCTCGCCAAGCTGAAGCCCGACGTCGCCTTCAACGCGCTGCACGGGCGCGTCGGCGAGGACGGGACTATTCAGGGCGTGCTCGAAATCCTGCGCATTCCCTATACGCATTCGGGCGTGCTGGCCTCGGCTTTGGCGATGCAGAAGGACCTCGCGAAGGTCGTGCTGCAGGCGGCGGGCGTTCCGGTCGCCTATGGGGTGACGGTGGATCGCCACGAGGCGGCGCGCCGGCACGTTCTGGAGCCGCCCTATGTGCTCAAGCCGGTCAACGAGGGTTCGTCCTTCGGCGTCGTGATCGTCAAGAAGGATCGCGCGCACCCGCCGCAAGAGGTCGGTCGGGAGGACTGGCCTTATGGCGATCGGCTGCTCGCGGAGCAATTCGTCGACGGCAAGGAGCTGACCTGCGCGGTCATGGGCGAGCGGGTGCTCGACATCATCGAAATCCAGCCGGTCTCTGAGGCCTTCTACGGTTATGACGCAAAATACGCCAAGGGCGGCTCCGTTCACGTCCTTCCCGCGAAAATTAAACCGAAAATTTACCATGAAGTCCAAGAGTTGACCGCGCGGGCGCATCGCGCGCTCGGCTGTCGCGGCGTCAGCCGGGCGGATTTTCGCTGGGACGAATCGAAGGGGGAATCCGGGGAACTGGTCTGCTTGGAGGTGAACACGCAGCCGGGAATGACGGAAACCTCGTTGGTGCCGGAAATGGCGGCTTACGCCGGCCTATCCTTTGGTGAGTTGGTCGAATGGATGGTGGAGGACGCTTCTTGCGATCGCTGAGCGAAACGTTCGGGTTGCCGCCCGCGACGCAGCCGGCGCTCGCGCTCGCCCGCCCGTCCGGCGCCCCCGCTCGCGTGCTCTTGCGCGGCGAGCGCGCCGCGCGCGGCGCGATGCGCTGGAGGCTGCGGCTCGATCGCCCGGCGCCGCGCGGCCTAGGCGTCGCCCTGGCGGCCGGCGTGCTGCTGGGCGCGGCGGCGCTCGGCGCGTCGCTCGGCGGGCAATACCAGGCGTTCGTGGATCGCGAAGGCGGAATCGGCGACTTTGTGGCGCGCGCGCTGGGCTTCGACATCAAGGTGGTGACCATCGCCGGCGAGGCGCAACTCACCGAACCCGACATCCTCGCCTTGGCCGGCATCACTCCAAAGGATTCGCTGCCGTTCTTCGACGCCGCGCGGGCGCGCAAGAATCTCGAGGCCTTGCCGCTCATCAAGCAGGCGAGCGTGCGAAAACTCTACCCCGACCGGATCGTCATCGACATCGTCGAGCGTACGCCTGTCGCGCTCTGGCAAAAAGACGGCGAAGTTCGGACGATCGCGGTGGACGGCGCGGTCATCGACGAGATGCGCGATCAGCGCTTTTCCTCGCTTCCTTTCGTCGTCGGAGACGGCGCCAACGAGCGGCTGAGAGAATTCATGGCGTTGCTCGACGCTTCGGCGGAACTGAGGCCGAAGATCGCCGCCGGCGTGCTGATTGGCGAGCGGCGCTGGAACCTCAAGATGAAATCGGGGATCGACGTCAAGCTGCCCGAGAGCGATCCTTTGTCTGCGATGGCAACTCTCGTCGCTCTTCAGCGTCAATCCCGATTCTCGACCGCGACGTCCTGTCGCTCGATTTGCGGGTCCCGGGCAAGGTTTTCGCTCGGCTTTCCGAGGAAGCGGCGGCGGCCCGCGCGTCGGCGCGCCTGAAGAAGGCCGCTCCGCTATGAGCTTCAAACCGCTGACGCCGCGCATGCGGCAAATTCCCTCGCGCAAGAGCGCGGTGCTTTCGGTTCTCGACGTCGGCGCTTCGAAAGTCGTCAGCCTGATCGCGCGGCTGACCCCGATGGAGCGCTCTGAGACGCTTCCCGACCGCACGCATCGCTGCAAGGTTCTCGGCATCGGCCATCAGCGCTCACGCGGGATCAAGGCCGGCGCCATCGTCGATCTGGACGCCGCGGAGAGCGCCATTCGCCTGGCCATCGACGCCGCCGAACGCATGGCGGGCGTCGAGGTCGACAGCGTCGTCGTCAACATGTCCGGCGGGCGTCTTTCCTCGCGCCTATACGACGCCAAGGTGGCGCTGCGCGGCAAGGCGGTCGGCGAACACGACATCCATCGGGTGCTCGAAGCCGCGTCGGCGGCGGGGGCCTATAACGGCCGCTCCGTTCTTCACGCCGTGCCGACGGGCTTCTGGCTCGACGCGACGCGTGGCGTGCGCGACCCCAAGGGGATGATCGGCGACGAACTTGGCGCCGAAATGCACGTCGCCTCGTGCGATGCGGCCGCGGCGCGCAATCTCATGCTCGCGATCGAGCGTTGTCACCTGCGGGTGGCTGCGATGGTCGCAACGCCTTATGCGGCAGGGCTTTCGACGCTCGTCGACGATGAGGTCGAGATGGGCGCGGCGCTGATCGACTTCGGCGGCGGTTCGACCAGCGTCGGCGTGTATGTCGGCGGCCGGCTCGTTCACGTCGACGCCGTCGCCGTCGGCGGCAATCACATCACCATGGACGTGGCGCGCGGTCTCTCGGTGAGCCTTGCGGACGCCGAACGATTGAAGACGCTGTACGGAGCTTGCATCGCTTCGCCGTCCGACGATCGCAACTCGATCGCGATTCACCGCGTCGGCGACGACATGGATCATTCGAGCCATCTGCCGAAATCCGAACTTGTGCGGATCATCCGGCCGCGCGTCGAGGAAATTCTCGAACTCGTGCGCGACCGGCTGAAGGCGGCGGGCCACGCCGCCCATGCCGGACGCCGGCTCGTGCTTACGGGCGGCGGTTGCCAGCTGACCGGCTTGCCTGAACTCGCTCGCGCCATCGTTTCGAGCCAGGCGCGGATCGGCAGGCCGCTCGGCGTCGAAGGGCTGCCCGAATCGGCCAAGAGTCCGGCCTTCGCCGCGGTGGTCGGCCTGATGGTCTATCCGCAGGTGGCGGGGATCGAGCATTTCGAGCCGCGCCGTTCAAGTCATGCGCCGGGCGCGCCCGACGACGGTTACGTCGCTCGCGTCGGGCGATGGTTGAAAGAGAGTTTTTGATGCGAGGCGGCGGCGCGCGCCAAAGCTTCGGTCGTGGAGAATTCACGCGTTTGAACCGACGCCGGCGGGCGTCCAAAGAATGAGGCCAGCTATGTCGATCAATCTGAAGGCTCCGGAACTGCGGGAATTGAAGCCCCGAATTATCGTCTGCGGGGTCGGCGGCGCCGGCGGCAACGCGGTCAACAACATGATCGTCTCGGGGCTCTGCGGGGTCGACTTCGTCGTCGCCAACACCGACGCGCAGGCGCTGACCTCTTCGCGCGCGGAGCGGATCATCCAAATGGGCCTGCAGGTGACCGAAGGGCTCGGGGCCGGCTCGAAGCCCGAAGTCGGACGCGCCGCGGCCGAGGAGGCGCTCGAGGAAATTCGCGATCATCTGGCCGGCGCGCATATGGCGTTCGTCACCGCCGGCATGGGCGGAGGCACGGGAACCGGCGCCGCGCCGGTGATCGCTCGCGTGGCGCGCGAAATGGGGATTCTCACCGTCGGCGTCGTCACCAAGCCGTTCCATTTCGAGGGCGGCCGGCGCATGCGTCTGGCGGAGGGCGGGATCAACGAATTGCAGAAATCGGTCGATACGCTGATCGTCATCCCCAACCAGAACCTGTTCCGGGTCGCCAACGAGAAGACGACCTTCGCCGATGCGTTCGCGATGGCCGATCAGGTTCTCTATTCCGGGGTCGCCTGCATCACCGACCTCATGGTCAAGGAAGGCCTGATCAATCTGGACTTCGCCGACGTCCGTTCGATCATGAGCGAAATGGGCAAGGCGATGATGGGGACGGGCGAGGCGACCGGCGAGCGGCGCGCGGTGATGGCCGCCGAAGCGGCGATCGCCAATCCGCTGCTCGACGAGACCTCGATGAAGGGCGCGCGCGGTCTTCTCATCTCGATCACGGGCGGCAACGACCTGACGCTCTACGAGGTCGATGAAGCGGCCAGCCGCATCCGGCAGGAAGTGGACGAAGACGCCAACATCATCCTCGGCGCGACTTTCAACTCGGCGCTGGACGGCGTGGTCCGGGTTTCCGTCGTCGCGACCGGCATCGATCAGGCGGCGATCGAGAAAATCGAGCCGGTCCCGCAGGCCGCGCGCATCGACTTTCCCTCGCGGCCGCGTCCGGCCGCGCCGCGCACGTTGCCGACGCCGATCGCGGCGGAGAGCTTCGTCGAGACGACGCCGGTTCTCCCCGCGGCGACGGCGCAGGGCGGGCAGAGCGAAGTCGAAGTCCGTCCGGCCGCGCCCAAGCCGGCGGTGTACGTGGAGCCTGTCGCGCAGCGTCCCGAAGAGCCGATCGAGCAGGAATTCATACCCCCGGCGCCGGAACAACCGATGATTCGCCAGCCGCGCATGCCGCAGATCGAGGAATTGCCGCCCGTGGCGCAAAATCAGCTTCGCGCGCATCGCGGCGAAGCGCCGCCGGTCCCCCATCCCGTCGAAACGCGGCGGCGATCGCTGCTCGAGAAACTTGCCGCCTTCGGCATCAGCAGGCACGAGGAGGAGGCCCCCGTTGCCGCGCCTCGCTCGATCGCGGCGGCGCCCCCCAAGCCGAACGCGACGGCTCTTCACGCGGAATACGGCCGTCCGCAGCCCCGCCCGGCCGCCCCGCGCCCCGCGCAGGGCAACCTGGATGCGCATGGCCGCCTTGCGGCGCGAGCCGCGCAAATGGAGGACGACCAGCTGGAAATCCCCGCGTTCCTGCGACGGCAGTCGAACTCGTAAGTCGTTTCCTGTGATTCGCCGACGCCCGCCGGCCCCCCGCGGCCGCTTCGCGTCGGCGAGGATCGCGGCGCCTTGTCCCCCGGCCTTCGCCTAAGGCTTTGTTACATCTCTATGAAATATAGTTTCCGAATGGTGTAATGATCGTTCACGAAAGGTGATTTGGCCGATAGCCGAGACGTGCCTATGGTCCCGGCCGGCTGCAGACGACGCGCTGGACTTGGCGCCGGCGCCTTGAACGGCGGCCGAGCGAACGCCAGGGATGACGAAGAGCGCCGAACCAGCGCCCGAAGCGTCGGCGTCGCGCTCACGGACTCTTCGGCGTCCGTCGTGGAATTGGGGACGTTCGATAGATGAAACTGGGCTTCCAGACGACGCTTCGCGACCGTGTTGAAATTAATGGCCTCGGGGTTCATTCTGCCGCTCCGGCCCGCGTCGTTCTTCATCCCGCCGACGTCAACTCCGGAATTGTCCTCTTGCGCACGGGGCTGCCGAACGGGCGCGAGCGCCTGATCGAGGCCAAGTGGTCGAACGTGACGCAGTCCGCGCTTTGCACGGTGCTCGGCAATTCGACCGGCGCGGCCGTATCGACGGTCGAACATCTGATGGCGGCGCTCGCCGGCCTTCACGTCGATAACGCGCTCGTCGAAATCGACGGACCCGAAATGCCAATCATGGACGGCTCGGCGGCCGAGTTCGTCGACGCGATCAACTCGGTCGGCGTCGTCCAGCAATCGCGCCCGCGCCGATATATCCGGGTTCTTCGGCCGGTGCGGGTCGAGTCGGGGCGCTCCTATTCCGAATTGCGCCCCGCCGGCCGCGGCTTTCGCCTCGACGTGGAAATTGATTTCGACGCGACGGCGATCGGACGTCAGCGTCGCGCGTTCGATCTCGATCCGGCCGTGTTCCGCAAAGACATCGCGCGGGCTCGCACCTTCGGCTTCGTCAGCGACGTGAAGAAATTGTGGCAAGCGGGCTTCGCGCTCGGTTCTTCGCTGGAAAATTCGGTCGCGCTGGACGGGGACGCCGTCCTCAATCCCGAAGGCCTGCGTTTCAGCGACGAGTTCGTGCGACACAAGACCTTGGACGCCATCGGGGATCTCGCGCTCGCCGGCGCGCCGATCATCGGCTGCTACCGGACGTATCGGCCTGGACACACGATCAACGCCATGGCGCTGTCGGCGCTTTTCGCCGATCGCAAGGCTTACGAAATCGTCGAGAATTCGCCGCGCAAGATCTATTCGGTCGGCGCCGGGGCGATCGGACGGGTCGCCACCGCCTACGCCGCGAACGCCGACTGAGAACCTTCGCCCGTCGGCCCGGCCAATCTCCGGCGAACCTCGATCCGGAGCGGAAGGACGCGAGGGCGAAAGCGCGACAACTTGGACCGCGCCATCCGCGCTCGATCGACCGGTCCGGCGCTTTCGCGCCACAATCCGTCGGTTTAATGCGCCCGTCGCGCAAGCGCGGCCGGGTGGCGCGCCGCCGCGGACTGAGGTAAACAGCGCGAACCGGATGAGCCGCCGTTCGCCGCGCGCAACTTTTTGAGTTCAACGAATGACATATGCCGCTTTGAATCCCAGCGTGTCCGTTCTCGTCCGTCGCGCGCGGCGTTTGGGCGCGCAAAGCATCCTGGCTCTGTGCGCCGCGGTCTCTCTGGCGTCATGCTCGATGTTCGACGACTTCAATCCGTTCGGCGCCGAAAAATACAAAATGGTCATCGAGCCCGACGTTCCCGCGAGCAAGGTCTACGATCAGGGCCTGGGCAAATTGGCCGAGGGCGCGCCGAGCGAGGCGGCGAAAAAGTTCACCGACCTCGGCACGAAATTCCCCGATTCGGACTGGGCGCGAAAAGGCCTGCTGATGACGACCTACGCGCAGTTTCAGGCGGCCGATTACGACAGCGCCGAGCAGTCCGCGGAACGCTACGTGAAGCTCTATCCCAAGTCGACCGAGGCCGCCTACGCGCTCTATCTCGAAGCGAGCGCCTATTACAATCAAATACCGGATGTTTCGCGCGATCAGGATCGCGCGGCCAAGGCTCTCAATTTGTACCAAAAGGTCGTGCACGACTACCCGAATTCGGAATATGTCAGCAACTCCAAGTTCAAGATACAGGTGACCTCTGATCAACTCGCGGGAAAGGAAATGTCCATCGGCCGTTTCTATCTCAATCGGCGCAACTATACGGCCGCGATCAATCGCTTCCGCAACGTATTGACCAGCTTTCAGACGACGCGTCACTCCGAGGAAGCTCTCTATCGCCTGACCGAGGCCTATATGGGACTCGGCATCGCCGACGAAGCGCAAACGGCAGCGGCGGTGCTGGGCCACAATTTTCCCGATGGACAGTGGTATAAAGACGCCTATAATCTGCTAAAAGGCGGCGGCCTCGAGCCGCGGGAGAACCAGCAATCCTGGATTTCCAAGCTCTACCACGCCGTCGTTCCGTCCTGATCGGCCGAGGCCGCGGACCATGCTCGCCCGGCTTTCGATCCGCGATATCGTGCTGATTGATCAGTTGGATCTCGAATTTTCGCACGGGCTGACCATTCTGACCGGCGAAACCGGCGCCGGGAAATCGATCTTGCTCGACTCGCTGTCGCTGGCGCTGGGCGCGCGCGGCGACGGCGCGCTCGTTCGCCACGGCCAGGCCCAGGGGCAGGTGACGGCGACCTTCGATCTGCCGCCGGACCATCGCGCCTTTCAGGCGCTCGCCGGCCAGGAAATTCGCGCGGACGGCGAATTGATCTTTCGGCGCGTTCAACTCGCCGACGGCCGCACGCGCGCCTTCATCAACGATCAAAGCGTCAGCGCGCAGACGCTTCGCGCCGTCGCCGCCGACCTCGTGGAGATTCACGGTCAGCACGACGAACGCGCTCTCCTGGACGCCTCTACCCATCGCGCGCTCGTCGACGCCTATGGCGGACACGAGGCGCTGACGAAAGCGACGCGCGCCGCCTTTGCATCGCTGCGCGAAGTCGAGGCCGAATTGGCGAGCGAGCGCGCGCGCGTCGCCGCCGCGCGGGCCGCGGCTGACTTCGCGCGCCACGCTCATGAGGAACTGACGCGGCTCGACGTGAAGCCGGGCGAGGAGGAAGCGCTGGCCGAACGGCGGTCGCGAATGATGCAGGGCGAGAAGGTCGCCGCCGACATCCGCGAGGCGCATCAGAATCTGTCCGGCGACGCGGCGATCCTGCCCGTGCTGTCGGCGATCGCGCGCCGTCTGCAGCGGCGCATGCCGCAGGCGCCCGCGCTGATCGAGCCGAGCGTCCTGGCCTTGGACGAGGCGATGGAAGCGCTGGAGGTCGCGACCCAGGCGGTCGAAAGCGCGCTCGCGGCCTGCGATTTTGATCCGCGCGAACTCGAGCGATGCGAGGAGCGCTTGTTCGCGTTGCGGGGCGCGGCGCGCAAGTACGCGACGCCTGTCGACGGCCTGCCGGCGCTGGCGCAAAGATACGCCGACGAATTGGCGAATCTCAGCGCGGGAGAGGAACGGGTCGTCGCGCTCGAAGGGGAGGCGCGCGCAGCGTCCGCGGCTTACGTCAAGGCCGCGGCGTCGCTGTCGAACGCGCGCCAGGACGCGGCGCGCGAATTGGAGCGCGCGGTGAACGCCGAACTGCCGGCGCTGAAACTGGAACGCGCGCGCTTCAGCGTCGAAATCACCCGCGACGACGGCGTGATCTCCGCCGACGGCTATGACCGCGCGGAGTTCTGCGTCCAGACGAATCCCGGCTCGCGGCCGGGGCCGCTGATGAAGGTCGCCTCGGGCGGCGAGCTCGCGCGCTTTCTCCTGGCGCTCAAGGTCTCGCTCGCCGAGCGCGGGACCGCGCCGACGCTCGTTTTCGACGAGATCGATACAGGGGTTGGCGGCGCGGTCGCCGACGCGATCGGCCAGCGGCTGGCTCGCCTGGCGGTCAAGGCGCAGGTTCTCGCCGTCACCCACGCCCCCCAGGTCGCCGCCCGCTCGCATCGGCACTTCAAGATCGTGAAGAACGAAGTCGGCAAGGGCGAACGCGTGGCGACGCAGGTGCTCTCGCTCGATCCGCTGGCGCGCCGCGAGGAGATCGCGCGGATGCTCGCGGGCGCGGAAATCACCGGCGCGGCGCGCCTGGCGGCAAAGAGCCTGATCGAAAAGGCGGGGTAGCGGAGCCTCGGCGGCGTGAGCGGCCTGAGCGCGTCGCGGCTTTTGGCTTGCCCGGCTTCCGTCGCGGGCCTATCAAGCGCGCTGTCGATGCGGCGAGGCTGCCATGATCCGGGACGACGGGCGGGAAATCGGAGAGAGGCGGCGGCGCGAGCGCCTGGCGGCGGCGCTGCGAGAAAATTTGAAGCGCCGCAAGGCTCAGCGGCGCGGCCGCGTCGCGACGGGAGAAGCGACCCCGCCCGGAGGGCCGTCGACGACCGCGGACGAAGGGCCGAGCCGTTGATCGGGCGGCGCTGATTGGAATTGGTGAGAAGGATCGAGGAATGGATCGCATACAAATCCGAGGCGGCGCGAAGCTGCAGGGAACGATTCCGATCTCCGGCGCCAAGAACGCGGCGCTGCCGCTGATGATCGCCTCCTTGCTCACCGACCAGACCTTGACCCTCGAAAACCTGCCGCGGCTCGCCGACGTCAGTCAGCTCGTGCGCATCTTAGGCAACCATGGCGTCGACTATTCGCTCGACGGCAAGCGGCTTGGCGAAGAGGCGACCGCCGGCCAGACCGCGCATTTGCGCGCCAAGACCATCGTCGACACGACGGCGCCCTACGAACTCGTGTCCCGCATGCGCGCGAGCTTCTGGGTCATCGCGCCGCTCCTGGCGCGAATGGGCGAAGCGCGCGTCTCTTTGCCGGGCGGCTGCGCGATCGGCACGCGCCCCGTCGATTTCCTGCTGATGGCGCTCGAGCGGCTCGGCGCCGAGATCAGCATTGAGGCGGGATATGTCGTGGCCAAGGCGCCGGGCGGCCTGATCGGCGGCGAGATCGAATTTCCCAAGGCGACGGTCGGGGGAACGCACACTGCGATGATGGCGGCGGCGACCGCGCGCGGCTCGACGCTCGTGCGCAACGCGGCGCGAGAGCCCGAGGTGAAGGATCTCGCGGATTGCCTCAACAAGATGGGCGCGCGCATTCAGGGCGCGGGCACTTCGACCATCGAGATTTCCGGCGTCGCCCGCCTCAACGGCGCGCGCCATCGCGTCCTTCCCGACCGCATCGAAGCCGGGACTTATGCGACGGCGGTGGCGATGACGGGCGGGGACATCCTGCTCGAAGGGATCGGCCCCGATCTGTTTCAGGAGGCGCTCGACGCCTTGGCCCAAGCCGGAGCGGGCGTTTCGAGCGACAACAGGGGCGTTCGCGTCACGCGAAACGGCGCCGGCATCGGCTCGGTCGATATTTCGACGGCGCCGTTTCCTGGTTTTCCGACCGACCTGCAAGCCCAGTTCATGGCGCTGATGACCCGCGCGCGCGGGACTTCGCGCATTACCGAGACCATCTTCGAGAATCGCTTCATGCATGTGCAGGAGCTCGCGCGGCTGGGCGCCCGCATCAAACTGGATGGCGACACCGCGGTGGTGGAGGGCGTCGAGCGGCTGCTCGGCGCGCCGGTGATGGCGACGGATTTGCGCGCTTCCGTCTCTCTGGTCATCGCGGCGCTCGCGGCGGAAGGGGAGACGACGGTCAATCGCGTCTACCACCTCGACCGCGGTTTCGAGCGCCTCGAACACAAGCTCGCCGCGTGCGGCGCCGACATCACGAGAGTTTCAGGCTGAGTCATGCCCCTGTCCTCGAACCTGCTCAAACTGGTCGCGCTCGATCGCGAAGGCCTCGGCGTGATTTCCGCGCACGTCCAGGATTCGTGCCTGCGGCGCGCAGACATGACCTGGCTGCCCAAGCAGAAGCGCTTCCTCTTGAGCGCGATGCGATTCGATTGGGCCGGCGCGAAAGAGGGCCGGGCGGAACGCATCGGTTCGGTGCTTCGCTTCGAGCGGGTTCTCAAGGTGTCGCATCTCGGCCTGACCGGCCGCGACGAAGACACGGTGCTGAACTTGCTCGCAGTCACATTCGAGAAGACCGATCCGCCGTCGGGCATGGTGCTGCTCGCGTTCGCGGACGGCGCCATCGTGCGCCTCGAGGTCGAATGCCTGGAAGCCGAACTTCGCGACATCGGCCCGCGCCGCCCCGCGCAGGAATGCCCGGGACATGCGCTGACCAGCGCGGAGGGGATCTGACCGGCCTTAGCGGAGTTCATGATGGCGATCACCCTCGACATGGGCGCGGCGGATTTCGAACTGCGATTTCGCGCGCTCCTGGAAGCCAAACGCGAATCGGCCGTCGACGTGGACGCGGCGGTGGCCGCGATCCTCGCCGACGTGCGAGCGCGCGGCGACGCTGCGCTCGCCGAATATACGCTGCGGTTCGATCGGGTCGATCTTTCGCGATCCGGTTTCCGCATCGGCGCCCAAGAAATCGACGCGGCCCTCGCGGCCTGCGATCCGATAGCGCTGCGCGCGCTGGAATTCGCCCATGAGCGCGTCCTCGCCTATCATCGCCGTCAGAGCCCGAGCGACGTTTCCTTCGTCGACGCTCTCGGCGTCGAACTCGGCTGGCGATGGCGCCCGATCAACTCGGTCGGGCTCTATGTTCCCGGCGGCGTCGCGAGCTATCCGTCCTCGGTGATCATGAATGCGGCGCCGGCCCAGGTGGCGGGCTGCCGGCGCATCGCCATGGTCGTCCCGACGCCTGAGGGCAAGCTCAATCCGCTCGTCTTGGCGGCGGCGAAAATCGCGGGCGTAACGGAAATCTATCGTGTCGGCGGCGCGCAGGCGGTCGCCGCGCTCGCTTACGGAACGGCGAGCGTCGAGCCTGTGGCGAAGATCGTCGGGCCGGGCAACGCCTATGTCGCCGCCGCCAAGCGGCGCGTGTTCGGCGTGGTCGGCATCGACATGATCGCCGGTCCGTCCGAAGTCGTGGTCCTCGCGGACTCCAGCGCCGATCCCCGTTTTGTCGCCGCCGATCTTCTCGCCCAGGCCGAACACGACGAAGCCGCGCAGTCGATTCTCGTCACCGACGACGCCGCTTTGGCGCGGGCGGTGAGCGAGGCGGTCGAGGCCCAGCTCGCCGATTTGCCGCGGGCGAGGATCGCCGGCGCCAGCTGGCGCGATTACGGCGCGATCATCCTCGCGCCGAACCTGGCCGCGGCCTCGCCGCTCGTCGATCGGCTCGCGCCCGAGCACCTCGAAATCATCGCGCGGGACGCCGACGCCTTGAGCCGATCGATCGCCAACGCGGGCGCGATCTTCATCGGCCCGTATACGCCCGAGGCGATCGGCGACTATGTCGGCGGCTCCAATCACGTCTTGCCGACTTCGCGTTCGGCGCGCTTTTCCTCGGGGCTCGGCGTGCTCGATTTTCTCAAGCGCACTTCGCTCCTCAAGTGCGATGCGAAATCGCTGGCCGCGTTGGGGCCGTCGGCCGTCGTCCTGGGAGAGGCCGAGGGCCTGCAGGCCCATGCGCGCTCGGTGGCCATGCGCCTATCGAGGGAAGGCGTGGGATGAGCCGCACCGCCTCGCGATCGCGCAACCGTCTCGATGAAGTGTTGCTCGACGAGGCGACGATTCCGCGCGGCGTCGCCGACCGGGACCACGAACGAGCCGTTGCGATCTTCGATCTCGTGGAGGACAATAGTTTTGGCGTGCGAGGCCACGACGAAGGGCCCTACCGCCTGACGATCGCGCAATCGGAATCACGGCTGATTTTCGAGGTGCGCTCCAAGGCGGGCGAACGGGTCCTCGAATTCGCGGTCTCGATGACGCCTTTCCGCCCCTTGCTGAAAGACTATTTCCTGGTGTGCGAGACCTATTATTCGGCCATTCGGACCGCCAGCCCGCGTCAGATCGAGGCGATCGATCGCGAGCGCTCGGCGCTTCACAACGAGGGGGCCTCGCTCATCGCCGCGCAAATCGCCGATAAGGTCGAGATCGACGAGGCCACCTCGCGCCGCCTGTTCACTCTGATCTCCGCTCTGCATTGGAAGACATGAGCCGGCCGCCCTGCGACCGGGAGGCGTTCGTTCGCGAGAATACGCGCCTTCTCGCCCCGCCGATGGCCCCGAACATGCGCCTGCACCTGGCCGACGAGGCCGTCGCGCTATGGCATAAGACCGAGGAGGAATTGGGCGAGATCGGCTTGCCGCCGCCGTTCTGGGCTTTCGCCTGGGCGGGCGGGCAGGCGCTTGCGCGTTACGTCGGCGACAATCCCGAACTCGTCGCGGGCAAGCGCGTGCTCGACTTCGCCTCCGGCTCCGGGCTCGTCGCGATCGCCGCCGCCATGGCGGGCGCCGCGAGCGTGGAGGCGAGCGAGATCGACGAATTCGCGCAAGCCGCAATCGCATTGAACGCGCGCCAGAACGGCGTCGCCGTTCGCGTTCTGGCTGAGGACGTCGTCGGCTGGGATCGCGGCTGGGATGTGGCGCTCGCCGGCGACGTCTCCTATCAAAGGGACATGGCCGAAGCCGTCACCCCCTGGCTCGATGGGCTGGCGCGCCGAGGCGCGCTCGTCCTCGTCGGCGATCCCCGACGCAGCTATCTCGCCCTCGATCGTCTGGAGTGCCTGATCGAATATGGGGTGCCGGTGACGCGCGCGCTGGAAGACGCGGAAATCAAGCGCTCCGGCGTATTCAAGTTCCGCGCGCCGCCTGCCGGCCCTTAAGGGATGACGGCGAAGCCTTGCCGGGTGAAGAACGCGCGCCCCGCCGCGGACTTCAGATAGGCCAGAAAGCTCTCCGCCGCCGCATTGTGGGACGCGGCCGTCAGGGCGAAGGGATAGAGAATGGGCGGGTGGGAATCGTCGGAAAACGTCGCGACGATCTTGACCGCGGGTTCCGCGGCGGCGTCCGTCGCATAGACGATGCCGAGCGTCGCCTCGCCGCGCGCGACGAAGGCCAGCGCCGTGCGCACATCGCTCGTCATCGCCAGACGCGGCTCGATGACGCTCCACAGGCCGAGCTTGGTCAGCGACGCCTTGGCGTATCTGCCGACGGGAACGGTGTTGATTTCCCCGGTCGCGAGCTTTCCCGTTCCGATCGCCTGTTCGAACGCCTTTGCCTCGAACGCGAGAGCGTCGATCGGCACCGCCTTGGGGGCGACGACGACCAGACGATTGCTTAAGAGATCGACGCGGCTGCCTTCACGAATCGCGCCGGCCTTCGCGGCTGTGTCCATGGAGTCCTCGTCGGCCGAGGCGAAAAGATCGGCGGGCGCGCCCGCGGCGATCTGCCGCTCCAGGCTCAACGAGCCGCCGTAGCTGATCACGACCTCCGCGCCGCCATGGGCGTGAAAGTCCGCCGCCGCGCCGTCCAGCGCCGTCTTCAGGCTCGCCGCGGCGAAGACGACGATTTTGTCCTGCGCGAGCGCGCCCGCGGGCGCCAAAGCCAGAAACAACGACACGAAGGCGAACGGCAGGCGGCGCATGAGAGGCCTTTCGGAATCGGGCTCGTGAAGCACGCCCTCTATATCCGTCAGACTATAACGGCTAGGCGGATCGTCAAGAGCGCGCGGGGTCGCAAGAGGAGCGGCGCGACCCGGCCAGACGGATGCGTCGTCGCCTTGGCCGAAACTCCCGAGGCGTTGACGAACGCGGCCAGGGCGCGATATCTACCAATGATAGGCATCATTATGAATCTGGGGCGCATGATGGGCGCGATTGCGAAATTGTTCATGCACGGGCGAAGCCAAGCGGTGCGACTCCCGAAGGAATTTCGTTTTCCTGGAAAAGAGGTGCGGGTCAGCAAGGTCGGCGACAAAGTGATCCTGGAGCCGATGGAAAAGCCGGCTTTCGACGTCGAGGCCTGGTGGGCGAAGCTCGACGCTTTGGGAGCGAGGGACTTCTTGCCCGACGGCTTGCCGGACGATCCGCCGCTCACGCCCGACCACGCCGTTTCGTTCGATTGACGCGGCCGATGTTCTGCCTCGACACCAATGTCGTCATCTTCGCGTTGAACCGGCGCCGGCCCAAGATCGCCGAGAAATTGTCCGCGGAGCTGAAGGCGGGCGCGGCGCTAATCGTACCGGCCGTCGTGCTTTTCGAGCTCGACTACGGCATCGCGAAGAGCGAGCGCCGCGGGCAGGCGCGCGCGATGCTCGACGAATTCCTCTCGGCCGGCTTCGAGACGCCCGCTTTCGACGCCGAAGACGCGCGCGAGGCCGGAGACATTAGGGCTTTTCTCGAACAGCGCGGCGCGCCGATCGGCCCTTTCGACCTCCTCATCGGGGCGCAGGCGCGGCGGCGCGGCGCAACTCTTGTCACCGCCAACACTAGCGAATTCGAGCGCGTGCCTGGGCTGGCCGTCGTCGACTGGGCGGCGTGAAGCGTGGCGGACGTGGAGCGACACGCCCCGCGACATTGAAAAGAATGGTGCTGCAAGAGAGGATTGAACTCTCGACCTCTCCCTTACCAAGGGAGTGCTCTACCACTGAGCTACTGCAGCGTCTCGCGTGGCGCGACGAAAAGGGACGCCGAAGCGAACGCCGCGCTTTTGCCATAGGCCCGCGGCCAACGCAAGAACGCCAATTCGGCTTCGCCGTCTTCCCATGCGAGCGGCGCCGGCGCTAGGCCGCTCCCAGGCGCAGCAAATCGTGAAAATGGACGATGCCGACGACATTGCCCTCCTCGACGACGAGCAGGGCGGAAATCTTGCGGCTGATGATCTCCAGCGCCTCCGCGACGAGGGCGTCCGGCGCGATCGTGCGCGGCGCGCGCGTCATCACCTCTTCGACCGGCGTGTCGACGATCACGTTCGACTTGAGGTGCCGGCGCAGATCGCCGTCGGTGATGATGCCGACGAGCGCCCCGCTGCTATCGAAGACGCCGACGCACCCGAAGCCCTTCGACGACATCTCGACGATGGCGTCCGCCATCTTGGCCCCGACGCGAATGCGCGGAATGCGTTCGCCGCGGTGCATGACGTCGCGGACGTAGGCGAGCTTGGCGCCCAACTTGCCGCCGGGATGGAAAATCTTGAAGTCGCGCGCGGTGAAGCCCTTGGCCTCGAGCAGCGCGATCGCCAGCGCGTCGCCGAGCACGAGCTGCATCGTCGTCGAGGTCGTCGGCGCCAAGCCGTTCGGGCAGGCCTCCTGAGCCTTGGGCAAGTGCAGGCGGATGTCGGCTTCGCGGCCCAGCGCGCTGTCGCCGTTGGCGGTGATCGCGATCAGAGGAATGGCGAATCGCTTGGCGTAGGTGATGACCGCCGCCAGTTCGGCCGTTTCGCCCGACCACGAGACGGCGACGACGACGTCGCCGTTTTGCACCATGCCGAGATCGCCGTGGCTCGCTTCGGCGGCGTGGACGAAGCTGGCGGGTTGCCCGGTCGAGGCGAGCGTCGCCGCGATCTTACGCGCGACGTGACCGGACTTTCCCATGCCGGTCACGATCACGCGCCCCTGCGCGCGAGAGATCGTCTCGACGGCGCGCTGAAACGCCGGGCCGAGCCCATCGCCCTCAGGCGCCCGCAAGGCGTCGGCGAGAGCGGAAAGTCCGAGCTGTTCGACCGATATCGTGCGTAGGGCGGAGGCGACGGCGCTAGAGCTTTGTTAAATCATGGCGCGCTCTTAACACAAGGCGCCATCCCAATGCACCCCCGGGGCTTCCTCGCCTGCGCGCAGGCGCCGACGATCCGCAGAGCGAGCCTTTTAAGACGGAATTAACCATACCGGCCTAACCCTCGAAACGACTGCGCGGCCGGGCACACGCGCGCGCGAAAGGAGTGATTGTGCAGTCGCGCCTTTCCGGGCTTGGCCGAGTTCGACGCATCGTTTTGGGCGCGCTGGCGCTGGTCTCTTGCGTTTCGACGGCTCCGGGCTTCGCGCAGCAGGCCTCGACGGACCCGCTCGGCCTGCGCGACGAAACCGGGGCGCTGGCGAGCCCCACGGGAACCCCGGCCGCAGCGAGCCTCGGCCCATCCGCGCCCGACGAAGCCAAACCTACGACCCAGAAGAAGAAACCGCGCGCCAAGGGAGCGGCGAAGTCCCCGCCGTCGCTGAGCGCCTATCGCGGCGCCCAACGGCTCGGCCTGCGCGGCGGCCCGGCCGATCTCGTCTCCGGCCAGACGCCCTCGCCGGCGATCGCCGCGATCCCGACCCCGCCTCCCCGGCGTCGCACGGCGATCGACGACAAGCCTTTCGATCCGGTGGGAATCAACGTCGGCGATCTCAAATTGACGCCCTATGCGGAGGAGGATCTCGGCTGGGCCTCGAACCCCGCGTTAGCGCCCGGCCCGCAAAAGGGCTCGGCCTTCGAGACCAGCGAAGCGGGCCTGGCGCTGCAGTCCGACTGGTCGCGAAGCGATCTGCACGGCGCGCTGAAGGGCGGCTACACCGACTATTTCTCTGCTCCTCGCGACAACGCCCCTTACGGCAGCGGCGCCTTGGACGGTCGGCTCGACGTGACGCGCGATCTGTCGTTCGACGCGGAAGGCCGGTTCAACGTCAGCGAGCAGACGCTCGCCTCGCTTGGCTTGGTGTCGGGCGCCGCAGCCGGCGCGACGCAACATCCTCTGGTTGAGACTTTCGGCGCCACTGTCGGCGCCGCGCAAAAATTCGGCGACCTGACCTTGGCGCTGCACGGAACCCTCGATCGCACGCTTTATCAGAACGCGACGCTCCCCAACGGCGCGCTCGCGCGTCTCTCCAGCGACGATTTCAACGACTGGGGCCTACGCGCGCGCGCTTCCTACCAGATCAGTCCGTTCATCTCGCCCTTCGTCGAAGTCGAGCTGGACGCCCGCCGCTACGACGCCGGCGTGGACTTCAACGGCTACGCCCGCGATTCCGACGGCGTCCTGGGCCGCGGCGGCGCGACGCTGGCCTTCACTCAGCAACTGACGGGCGAAGCGAGCTTGGGGTATGGCGAGCGCGCGTATCAGGATCCGCGGCTGCCCGAGATGCGCAGCCCGCTCATCGACGCCTCGCTGATCTGGTCGGCGACGCCGTTGACCACGCTGACGGCGAAGGCGCAGACCAATCTCGCGGACACGATCACGCCCGGCGCATCCGGCGCGGTGGCGCAGGCCTACACGATCGACGTGGCTCACGCCCTGACGCGCAGCTTCACGCTGGGCGTCTCGGCGGGATACGCGATCGACGATTACGTCGGCGTCGCGCTCCGCGATTCCACGATGAACCTGGGGCTGCGCGCCGAATATCATCTGTCGCGCGATTTCGTTCTCAAGGCGAGCGCAACGCGCCAGCAATACGCATCGAGCGCGCCCAATTCGAACTATATCGCCAACGTCTTCCTGCTGGGGCTGCGCCTGCAACGGTGAGAGACGGGCTTGGCGGAACGCCAAGCCCCCGCGCCGTTCGATCAGAGCGCGAACTTCCTGATTTCCGCGCGCAACGCCGCCGATAGATCCTCGCGCTCCAGCGCGAAGGCGATATTCGCCGTCAGGAAGCCCAATTTCGATCCGCAATCGTAGGTTCGCCCGTCGAAGCGCACGCCGTGAAAGAACTGCGTCTTGGCCAGTTCGATCATGCCGTCGGTCAATTGGAACTCGCCGCCGGCGCCCTTCTCGACGGATTCTAGGATCTTGAAGATTTCCGGCTGAAGAATGTACCGGCCGGAAATGATCAGGTTCGAGGGCGCCGCGCCTCGCGGCGGCTTCTCGACCATTCCCTTGATTTCGAAGGTATGTCCGAAGTCGGCGCCGACCGCGACGATGCCGTACTGGTGCGTCTCGTCGGGGTGAACCTCCTCGACCGCGACGATGTTGCCGCCGTGTTGGGCGTATGCTTCGACGCACTGGGCGAGGCAGCGGCTCTGTCGCGCTCCGGTCGCCGTGACCATGTCGGGCAGGAGGAGCGCGAAGGGCTCGTCGCCGACGAGGTCGCGCGCGCACCAGACGGCATGGCCGAGGCCGAGCGGAGCTTGCTGACGCGTGAAGCTCGCCCTGCCCTCGGGCAGCATGTCGGCCGCCAAGGCGTCGATCTCCTTCTGCTTGCCGCGCTTCCTGAGCGTGTCCTCGAGTTCGTAGGCGATGTCGAAATGGTCCTCGATGACGCCCTTGTTGCGTCCGGTGACGAATATGAACTGTTCGACGCCCGCCGCCCGCGCTTCATCGACGACGTGCTGCAAGATCGGCCGGTCGACGACCGTGAGCATTTCCTTGGGGATCGCCTTGGTCGCGGGCAAGAACCGAGTGCCGAGGCCGGCGACGGGCAGGACCGCCTTGCGGATGGGTTTGAACATTCGAGTGAAGCCTTTCCAGACGAATTCTCGGCGCGGCGACCAAAAAAAAGACAATGACGCGCGCGAGTCCAGCCATTAAGCCGATCGCAGTGAATTTCGTACGAGACGCTCGGCTTGCGGGCATGACTCCTTGATTGAAGCGACTTTGTCAAAATGACGCGGGTTTTAGGGGATTGCGAGGCGAAAATGGCGGTTCTGGTCACGGGCGGCGCCGGCTATATCGGCGGCCACATGGTTCTGGGGCTTCTCGACGCGGGCGAGAAGGTGATCGTTCTCGACAATCTGTCGACCGGCTTCGCCTGGGCGGTTCCGGAAACGGCGAAACTGGTGGTCGGCGATTTCGGCGACGCCGAATTGGTCTCGCGCCTCATCCAGGAGCACGAAATCGAAGCCATCGCGCATTTCGCCGCGAAAATCATCGTCCCGGAATCGGTCAGCGATCCCATCGGCTATTACCTCAACAACACGGCCAAGGCGCTCTCCCTGATCCAGTGCGCCGTCAAGGGCGGCGTGCGAAACATCATCTTCTCCTCCACCGCCGCCGTCTATGGCGAGACGTCCTCGGAGCCGGTCGGCGAGGACGCCCCGCTCAATCCGATTTCTCCTTACGGCCGCTCCAAGCTGATGGTGGAATGGATGCTGCAGGACGCGAGCCGCGCCTATGATTTGCGGCATGTCGCGTTACGCTATTTCAACGTCGCGGGCGCGGATCCGCGGGGCGCCTGGGTCAGTCGACGCCGAACGCGACGCACTTGATCAAGCGCGGCGTCCAGACGGCGCTCGGGCGCTATCCGAGCATGGACATATTCGGCGAAGATTACCCCACCCGCGACGGCACTTGCGTGCGCGACTACATCCAGGTCACCGATCTCATCGACGCGCATCTGGCGGCGCTCGCCTATCTGCGCCGAGGCGGGGACAGCCTGACGTGCAATTGCGGTTACGGCCACGGGGCGACGGTGAAGGAAGTCATCGACGTCGTGAAACGCGTTTCCGGCGTCGATTTCCCCGTCAACCATGTCGGGCGGCGCGCCGGCGATCCCGCGGCCATCGTCGCCGAGGCCGAGCGCGTGCGGCGCGTGCTGGGGTGGCGCCCCCGCCGCGACAACCTCGACGAAATCGTCCGGCAGGCGCTGGATTGGGAACGGCGCTTGCATAATCGGCCGAGCTGATCGGGCCGGGCCGGCGCGATCGGGGACGGTTTGGCCGCGGCGCCCAAGGTACGGGCTTTACAATCACGGCGACAACGTACAATGACGGCGACAAAATATTGAGTTAGGGAAACGGCGATTGGGGCGGACGGGCATGCGGACGGGCGGTCGGCGGCGATGAGCGAGGACTATATCCTTGTCACTGAGCGCCTGGGCAAATCTTTTGGCGATTTCGCCGCGGTGAGCGACGTCGACCTCAGGGTCAAGCGCGGGTCGATCCACGCCTTGATCGGGCCCAACGGGGCGGGGAAGACGACCTGCTTCAATATGCTGACGAAATTCGTCAAACCGACCTCGGGCCGGATCTTTTTCAACAACCGCGACATTACCGGGGTCCGGCCGGCCGACGTGGCTCGTTTGGGGCTGGTCCGCTCTTTCCAGATTTCCGCGGTTTTTCCCCATTTGACCGCGCTGGAGAACGTCCGCGTGGCGTTGCAGCGCAAGCGCGGCGACTCATTCGATTTCTGGCGCTCGAAGCGGGTTCTGGAGCCGCTCAACGAGCGGGCGATGGCGCTGCTCGCCGACGTCGGGCTCGCCGATTGGGCCGGCTCGATCGCCGTCGAGATCTCCTATGGCCGCAAACGCGCTCTGGAAATCGCGACGACGCTCGCCCTCGATCCGGAAATGATGTTGCTCGACGAGCCCATGGCGGGGATGGGCCATGAAGACATCGACCGCATCGCCGCGCTCATCCGGCGCGTTTCCGCCAATCGCACGATTCTGATGGTCGAACACAATCTACATGTGGTGGCGAACCTGTCGGATCGCATCACCGTGCTGACGCGCGGGCGCGTGCTCGCGGAAGGGGATTACAAGACCGTGTCGGAAAACGCCGAAGTGAAGCAGGCCTATCTCGGGGTCGGCAATGGCTGAGCTTTCCAGCGCCGCGGCGGACGCGGCGCCCGCCGCGACGCAGCCGCTTCTCGCCGTCGCGGGTCTGCAAGCCTGGTACGGGGAATCGCACATTCTGCACGGCGTCGATTTCGACGTTCGTCCCGGCGAGGTCGTCACGCTGCTCGGGCGCAACGGGGCGGGCAAGACGACGACGCTCAAGTCGATCATGGGCATCGTCGGCAAGCGCAGCGGATCGGCGAAGATCGCGGGGCGGGAGACGGTCGGCCTGTCCTCGGATCGGATCGCGCGGCTCGGCGTTGCGATCTGCCCGGAGGAGCGAGGCATTTTCGCTAGCCTGAACGTGCGGGAAAACCTCATGTTGCCGCCGAAGATCACGAAAGAGGGCGGGCTGACGCTCGAACGCATCTTCGCGCTCTTCCCGAACCTCGAGGAGCGTCTGAACAGCGGCGGCGGGAAACTGTCGGGTGGCGAACAACAGATGCTGGCGATCGCGCAAATCCTGCGCACCGGCGCGCGCTTCCTGATGCTCGACGAACCTACCGAAGGCTTGGCGCCGGTCATCATTCAACACATCGGGCGCACGATCGCCGAGCTCAAGCGCGAGGGTTTCACGATCCTGCTGGTCGAGCAGAATTTCCGTTTTGCCTCGACGGTCGCCGACCGGTATTTCGTCATGGAACACGGTCGAGTCATCGACGCCTTCGCCAATTCCGAACTGAGCGCGAATATGCAGAAACTGCACGAATATCTCGGCGTTTGACCCGGCTCGATCGATGAAGGTCTCTTGGGGGAGGATGCGCGTGAATAGGTGGGGTCCGAGAACGAACCTCGCGAGTTGGCGGACGGCGTCGGCGATCTTGGCCGACCCAGGCGCGATTGCGCCGCGCACGTCGCGCGGCGGGCTTTTCCCCAGCGGGAATCGCGCGCAATCGCGATCGACCGAGGAGAGTTGAGACGATGTTCCTCGGGCACGCCATCTCGGCGCAGCAACTTTATGGACAGCTGCTGATCGGGCTCATCAACGGCTCGTTCTATGCGCTGCTGAGCCTCGGCCTGGCGGTGATTTTCGGCATGCTGAACATCGTCAATTTCGCCCATGGCGCGCTCTATATGGTCGGCGCGTTCGGCGCGTATTTCCTCTTGCACGGCCTGGGTCTCAATTATTGGTGGGCGCTCATCGGGTCGCCTTTGATCGTCGGCGCGCTCGGCGCCGTCATCGAGCGCACGCTCCTCTATCGGCTGAGGGGCCTCGACCCGCTCTACGGATTGCTTCTCACCTTCGGCCTCGCCTTGGTGATCCAAGGCTTGTTTCAGAATTATTACGGCGCGTCCGGAATGCCCTACGCGATCCCGCCGGAATTGTCCGGCGGCCGCAATCTCGGATTCATGTTCCTGCCGAACTATCGCGCCTGGGTGATCGTTTTCTCGGCGGCCGTGTGTCTGGCGACGTGGTTCACCATCGAGAAGACGAAGCTCGGCGCCTATTTGCGCGCGGCGACGGAAAACCCGGCTCTGGTGCGCGCGTTCGGCGTCAACGTGCCGCGGATGATCACGCTGACCTACGGATTCGGGGTCGGGTTGGCGGCGCTGGCCGGCGTGCTCGCGGCGCCGATCAATCAGGTTCGCCCCGGCATGGGCGCCGACATCATCGCCGTCGTTTTCGCGGTCGTGGTGATCGGCGGCATGGGCTCGATTCTCGGATCGATCGTGACCGGCTTCGTTCTCGGCGTGGTCGAAGGCCTGACCAAGGTGTTCTACCCGGAAGCGTCGAACACCGTCGTCTTCGTCATCATGGCGATCGTCCTCCTCATCAAACCGGCCGGTCTCTTTGGAAAAGTCGCATAAGATGAACACAAACCCGGTCGCGGCGCCGACAAGCCCGTTCACGCGCGAGGGCCGCGAATTCGGCGTCGCCTTTCTGATCATGCTGCTCTTGATCGGCGTCGCGCCGTTCGTCGCCTATCCCTTTTTCGTCATGCAGGCGCTTTGTTTTGCGCTGTTCGCCTGCGCGTTCAACCTGCTGATCGGCTACGTCGGGCTGCTGTCCTTCGGCCACGCGATGTTTCTGGGATCGGCGAGCTACGTCTGCGCCCATGCCGCCAAGGTCTGGGGGTTGGAGCCGGAGCTGGCGATCCTGGTGGGCGTCGGCTGCGCGGCGCTGCTCGGCCTCGTCGCCGGCGCCCTTTCAATTCGCTCTCAGGGCATCTATTTCGCGATGATCACCGTGGCCTTGTCGCAGATGATCTATTTCTTCTGCGTCGAGGCGCCGTTCACCCACGGCGAGGACGGGATCCAGGCGGTTCCGCAAGGCCACGTCCTCGGCCTGATCGATTTGTCGAAGCCGACGGCGCTTTATCTCTTCACCGCGGCGATATTCCTTTTCGGCTTTCTGGCGGTCTATCGCACGGTCAATTCGCCGTTCGGCGAAATCCTCAAGGCGATCCGTGAGAACGAGCCGCGTGCGATTTCGCTGGGCTACCGCGTGGCGCGCTACAAGCTCGCCGCCTTCGTTCTTTCCGCCGCGCTAGCGGGGCTCGCGGGCGCGACGAAGGCGATCGTGGTGCAAAACGCCTCCCTGACGGATGTCGGCTTCGCCATGTCTGGCGAGGTCGTGCTGATGACGCTGCTGGGCGGCATGGGCACGCTCTACGGCCCGGTCGTCGGCGCGCTCATCGTCGTTTCCATGCAGAACTATCTCGCGCAATACGGCCAATGGGTCACGGTGATTCAAGGCGCCGTTTTCGTCGCTTGCGTCTTGCTGTTTCGCCGCGGCATCGTCGGGGAGATCGGCAAAGCGCTGAAATGGTCGATTTGAGGCTTCCTCGGCCGCCGGAGAGGCGGCGCGGGGCGCGCCTCACGCTTTCGACGACAGCGCGAGCTTGCGCAAATCGAATTGCGGATCGGCGGCCTGCTCCGGGGTCAGAGGCAGGGCGCCGCCGATGATTCGCCGCGCCGCCATGTGCTCGGCGCCGCGGTTGACCGTCTCCACCGTCGCGAGCGTCGGCCCGCGAAAGCCGAACGCCGCAAAGGCGCGCGATTTCGGATCGCCGCGCAGCTCCCAGCGATCCACGCCATGCGACAGGCCGGCGATCTGCAGCTTGAGGTCGCCCTGGTCGCTCCAGAACCACGGCGTCGCCGCGTAGGGCTCGGCTTTGCCCGTCAGTCGCCGGGCGACGCAACGCGCCTGGTCGGTGGCGTTCTGGACCAACTCAAGACGCACGGGAAGGCCGAGCGAAGCGTGCGAAAATTGCGCGCAGTCGCCGATTGCGGAAACCGCGGGATTGGAAGTCGTCAGCCATTCGTCGACGACAATTCCGTTGGCGCAGGCCAGGCCGGCTTCGCGCGCCAGGCGGTCCTCGGCGAAGACGCCGACGCCGACGATGACGACGTCCGCGCGAAGGCGCTCGCCGTTCGACAGGACGACCTCTTCGGCTTCACCCGACGATCCCTCGATCGCGGCGATGCCGACGCCGAAGCGGAACTTCGCGCCAAACGCCTCGTGAGCCTCGAGGAAAAACGAAGACGTCAACGCAGAAACGGCGCGCCCCAACGGGCGCTCGGCGATCTCGACGATCGTGACCTCGCCGCCCAGGGCCAACGCGGTAGCGGCGATTTCCAGGCCGATGAATCCCGCGCCAATGACGATAACGCGGCGACCCGGCCCCAGGCGCTCGCGAATGGCCTGGGCGTCGACGATGTTGCGCAAGCCGAGGACGCCGCCGAGATCGACGCCCGGGACGCCGAGCGGTCGCGGCCGGGCGCCGGTCGCCAGGATCAGATGATCGAACGGCGCCGCCCCGCCCGAGGACAGCTCGACGCGCTTCGAGCGCAGGTCGATGCGCAAGGCCTGTTCGCCCAGGCGCAGATCGATTTCGTGCTCGCGATAAAATTGCTCGGCGCGCAGCGGCAGGCCGGCGAGATCCAAATTCCCCTTGAGAAACGCCTTCGACAGCGGCGGGCGTTGGTACGGCAATTCCGCTTCGCCGGAAAGCAGGACGATCTCGTCCGCGCTGCCCTCTTCGCGCAGGCTCGCGGCGGCCTGGACTCCCGCGTGACCGGCTCCGACAATGACGATCGAGCGGCGCGACATGGCTTCTCCCGGGGGCAAGACGATTGGGCCGACAGCGTTCGGCGGCGCGAACGAAGGCGCGAGCGCGGCCCAAAGGCGCTCGCGGCCGACCGCCTATCATAAATTCCCCGCCTGGCGATACCCGCGCCTTGGAGGCCGGTCGGCTTTTCCCGGCGAGCCCGCCGCGACGATTTCACAGCAATTGTCGTCTCAACGAGCGCCCAAAGATGAGCGACGCCAGCATATAGATCACCGTGTAGACCATGATCGCGGCAATGCCGGTCAGCGCGATGTCGATCTCGTTTCTCATGAAATGGAAACGTTGAACGAACCCGTCGACCGCACTGAATAGAGACGGCGCCGCCGTCGCCGCCATGCCTGAACAGAACGCTGTTATCGCGATGTTTTCGATCAGTTTCGCGTCGGGCCGCATCCAACCGCGGCGCAGGCCGATGAAGATCAGCAGGGCGAAATTGATCCAGGCCCCGGTGGCCGTCGCGGTGGCGAGGCCGACGGCGCCATAGATGCGGTAAAGGCCGATTTTGAGCGCGAGATTGACCGCGAGTCCGGCGAAGAAGCACAGCATCGGCGTTGTCGTGTCGCCGCGGGACTGGAAGCCCGCGACGGCGGAGCGAATGAGGACCATCGGGATCAGGCCGAGTCCGTAGGCCGCGAGCACGGCCGCCGACCTCAGCGCGGCTTCGGCGTCGAACTTGTCGCGCAGGAACGCGCCGCGCACGA
This sequence comes from uncultured Alphaproteobacteria bacterium, assembly GCA_963842835.1. Taxonomy (GTDB): domain Bacteria; phylum Pseudomonadota; class Alphaproteobacteria; order Rhizobiales; family Beijerinckiaceae; genus Roseiarcus. The sequence goes on from CAWJIB010000012.1 coordinate 257,119, forward strand.
CCTCGTCGGGCAACATCAGGAACGCGACGAGGAAGGGCGCGGACAGGGCGAGGGTGAGCGCGATCGACCGGTTCTGCGAACCGGCCGCTCCCTCGACGTCGCCGACCGCGAGCAGGCGGCTCATCTCCGGCAGAAGCACGGTTCCGGCCGCCACGCCGATGACCCCGAGCGGCAATTGATAAAGCCGCTCCGCGTAATAGATCGAGGACACGGCGCCCGTCGGCAGGACCGAGGCCAGAATGGTGTCGGCCAGGATGGCGATCTGCTGGCCCGCCGAGCCGATGACCGCCGGGCCCAAGGCGGTGAAGAACTGCCGAACGTCGCGGTCAAATCTCGGGATGGCCAAGCGCTCGAGAACGCCGCGCCGACGCGCCTCGAACATCAGCAGGACGAGTTGGGCTAGCCCCGAGGCGGCGACGCCCCAGCTCGCGGCGACGCCGGCGTCGGGAAACAGGAACGCCAGGGCGAGAAATCCCATGACGAAGAGATTGAGCACGACCGGGGCGAAGGCGCCCACGCTGAAAAACCCATGCGCGTTCAGGGTTCCCGTATGCAAAGTCGCGAGCGTTATGAACGCCAGATAGGGAAACGTGATGCGCGTCATGCCCACGGCGAAGGCGAATTTCTGCGGATCCTTTTCGAAGCCCGGAGCGATGATCTCGACGAGTTGAGCCGTGTATAGATACGCCACGGCCAGCAGCGCCAGTTGCGAGATCAGGAGCAGCGTGAAAATCCGGCTCGAAAACGTCTTCGCGCGTTCTTCGCCTTCGGCGACCAGCACCCGCGAATAGGTCGGCACATAGGCCGAACTGAACGCGCCCTCGCCGAAGATCGCCCGAAATTGGTTCGGCAGGCGAAGGGCGACAAAAAAAGCGTCGGCCAACGGGCCGGCGCCCAGAATCGCCGCGATCATGAGATCGCGCGCAAATCCCGTCAACCGCGACAACGCGGTGAAGCCGCCTACGGAAATGAAGTTTCGGTACATGCCTTGGCTTCGAATCACCGATGGGAAGAATAGCGCCGAATCGCAGACTGACGCGTTTATTCCGAATATTGCGTTTCGCGTAGGCAGGATTCTCCGGCCGTGGATCGGGCTCTTCGGCGCGGACCAGGACGGCTTTCGCCCAGCTGCGCGCCAAGTCGTTGCGATGGGCTCCCGCCCGCCGGGAAACGAGGCCCTCCAAGAGGTCGACGGCTCCGAAGGCCCGTCGACCCGAGCTTGCCGCCGCGCCCGTGAACGTCCCGGCATTGGCAGCGCCCCAACGGTCAGGTAAAGAACCTCGCCGTGCTGCGGTCGCCCCGTGGATGGCAACGGCTCCACGGCGGCGGGCCGGCGATTGAAGACGACGATTTCGAAGGAAGCGCGATGGCAGAGGCAGAAGCGACGCAGGATGGCGATGCGCCCGCCGACACGCCGTCCGCGCGGGCCTTGGACCTGACGAACATTCGCGGCTTCCAGGTCTTGCCCGTCGCGAGCCAGGTCTTGCCCGTCGCGAGCCAAACGCCGCCCGTCCTGGGCCAGGACGCTTCCGTCGCGAGCGAGGAGCCCGAGGCGAACCGGCTCGACGAGGAGACGCGCAAGCTCGAGCTGGCCAAGGAGTTCGCGGCGCGCGCGACGCGCCTTGCCGAGGCCATCGACGAAGCCCTCGTGCTCGCCAATGACGGCACCATTCGCTGGCTCGGCGATCCCATCGCCAAGCTCGTCGCCGGCGAAGAGGCGCTGAAGCCGAGGGCCATCATCCTCGCCGACGACGCGCTGTCGGCGGAGGGCAGGGAAGCGGTGCAACAACGCGTCGCGCTTTGGCTCGTCGCCCATGTCCGCAAGGCGCTCGGCCCGCTGCTCATGCTGGCCGAGCCTGGATCCGTTCCGGACGGCGTGCGCGATCTCGCCCTCAAGCTCTCGGAATCGCTCGGCGTTCTCGAGCGCGAACGCGTCAAGGCGCAAGTGAAGGCGCTCGATCAGAACGCGCGCGGCGCGCTGAGAAAGATGGGCGTGCGTTTCGGCGCCTTTTACATTTACGTTCCCGCCCTCCTTAAGCCGGCGTCCCGGACCCTATGCACGCAACTCTGGGCGCTGCGTCGCGGGGACGCGGAGAAGGAAGCGGTCGCCGAGCGCCTGCTGCATTTCGCGTCGTCGGGAAGGACTTCATTCGCGGTGGAGCCTCCGGCATCGAGCGAAGTCTATCGCGTCGCCGGTTTCCGCCTTTGCGGGGATCGCGCGGTTCGCGTCGATATCGTCGAGCGACTGACCGATCTGATCCGCGCCGCCTTGCCGCGTCACGCGCAGTCCGGGGGGCGCGCGCCGGCGGAGGAAAGCGGCGAGGGATTTGTCGTCACCAATCAGATGACGTCTTTGACAGGCTGTTCGGGCGAGCATTTCGCCTCGATCCTGCGCTCTCTCGGTTTTGCCAGCCACAAAGTGAAAAAGTCGGAGTTTCTCGCCGCGGCGCGCAAAGCCGCCGCCGCGGCGAGCGCCGTCGCGCCGGCGCCGCCGGCGCCAAGCGAGGAAAGCGGACAGCTCGAAGCGGAGACGGACGCGGCGCGGACGACGTCCGCCGGGGAATTCGCGCCTGCGCCCGCCGCGAACGACGAATCGGCGGCGAGCGAAAGCGAAACGGCACCGGTGGAAGGCTCGCCCCCTCACGACGACGGCGCGGCCGCGCCGCCGCCCGCCGCGGCTCAGGCGGGCGACCCCGAGGAGGGCGTCCGGCCCGCCGAGCAAGCAACGCCCGACGAAGAGGAACAAATCGAAATTTGGCGGCCGGCCCCCCGGCGGGCGCGCCACGCCGGCCGCGACCACAGCCGCCCCTCGCGGGGCGGCGAGCCGGCGGCGCCCGCCGAGCCGCAAGCCCAGCCGCAGGAGACCGAGCGGCGAAAGCCCTGGCGAGATCGGCGTCATTCCGGAGGGCCGCGTCCGGCGCAGCCCGAGGGCGCGCGACCGGCCGATCCAAATCCGTCGGGCGGCGCGCAAAACCCTCCAGCCGATCCGGCGCGCGAAGGGCATCGCCCCTCCTGGCGGCGCGATTCGTTCAAGGGTTCGAGAAACAACGACAGCCGAAGCGCCGAGCCGGCGAGCGCCGACAAGGCGCGACCGCGCGCGCAGCCGCCGGAACAACGTAAGCCGAGCGTAAATCTCGACTCGCCGTTCGCGAAATTGCTCGATCTTAAGCCCTTGCTGAAGTCGCGCGACACAACGAAATAGAGAGTTTCGGCGCTGCCGGGCGCCGAATCGCGCCGGGCGGGTCGATCGAGAACCGGATTGCGGACGGCGTGCGCGACTGGGAAGCCGCGAAAGCTGCGCCGGCGCAATCGCGATGCGGCAATTGATCGCCTTGGCCAGAGAATGTCATTATTGTTAGGGGATGGCTATATATAGCGTCTTTATCGGCAGTGAGCGCCGGCGCGTTGGGCGTATCGCCGTCGGAGTTCGATCGGGCAAGGGACAGGTCTATGACATATGTGGTCGTCGAAAACTGTATCAAATGCAAATACATGGATTGCGTCGAAGTCTGTCCCGTCGATTGTTTCTACGAAGGCGAAAATATGCTCGTCATCCATCCCGACGAGTGCATTGATTGCGGGGTTTGCGAGCCGGAGTGTCCGGCCGAGGCGATTAAGCCCGACACCGAGCCGGGTCTGGAGTCCTGGCTGCGCATAAACTCGGAATACTCCAAAATTTGGCCGAATATTACGACCAAGAAGGAGCCGCCGGCCGACGCGAAGGAGTACGACGGGAGATCCGGTAAATACGATGAGTTCTTCTCGCCAAAGCCGGGCGAAGGCGATTGAGCCTCTCGCAAGCAAGCGGGGGCGCCTAGGAGTTGGGCAGGCGAAGAGCGAGTTAACGCTGTGTCGCTGTCGCTTTTGATTCTTCGGGAAATTTGTGCTAAAGGATTTATTAAAGGGGTGTTTTTGGCTCCCGGCGTGATTATCTTGTCCCTCGAAGCCCTGAGTTCGAGGGCGAACTGCGTTTACAATTGGGCGACCAACGCCGGCGCTGTGGATTTGCGCCGGCAGCGAGTCGTCCTGTGTTTGGAGAGTTTCGGCTATGGCGGCGCGAAAGAAGGCGAGCAAGAAATCGTCCAGGACCGTTTCGAAGAAAACTACTAAGGCGTCCGCAGGATCGTCCCCGTCCCGCAAGCGCAAAGCCGTCGCCGTCGCTTCCGCCGCGCGGCCGTCCCGGTCGGCGGCCAAGAGCAAGGCCGCCAGGTCCGCAAAGGCGAAGTCGGGCAAGAGTGAAAGCGTGCGGCGTTCCAGCGCTTTGGCCAAAACGCCCAAGAGCGCGAAGACAAAAACGCGACCGGCGCGCGCCTTGGCGCGCGCGCTGCCCGTAACGGCGGCGAAGGCCGGCAAACCTGTGGATGTGAAATTGCAAGCTAGCGAAAACCAAGCAAGAGAATCGTCGAAAGCGCTCGACCAGAAGACGGCGGGCGTGACCGAGGCCAAGGCCACGCGCGAAGCGCCGGCGGCGCCGCGAGCGGCGGTCGCGGCGCCCCCGATCGCCAAGGCGAGCGCTCCGCCTCTTGCGAAGCGGGCGCCGGTCGCGGCCAAGGCGCCCAAGCCGGGCGCGCCGGAAAACGCGATCGAGCGTGACGAGGAAGCTTCGGCGCCAAAGGCCGCGAAGCCGCCGAGCCATCGCCAAGGCTTCAAACTGAATGAATTCGTCGTCTACCCCGCGCACGGCGTTGGGCAGATCGTGGCGGTCGAAGATCAGGAAGTGGCGGGGTTTCGGCTCGAGCTCTTCGTCATCAACTTCGCGAAGGACAAGATGACCCTTCGCGTCCCGACCTCGAAAGTGGTCGGCGTCGGCATGCGAAAGCTTTCCGAGCCGGACGTGGCCAAGAAGTCTCTCGATATCTTGACGGGGCGCGCGCGGATCAAGCGCACGATGTGGTCCCGGCGCGCGCAGGAATACGAAGCCAAGATCAACTCGGGCGACATCAACGCCATCGCCGAGGTCGTGCGCGATCTCTATCGGTCGGACGCCCAACCCGAGCAGTCGTACTCCGAGCGGCAGCTCTATGAAGCGGCGCTGGATCGAATGATGAGAGAAATCGCCGCGGTGCAGAAACTCAGCGAAATCGACGCCCTGAAGGTGATCGAGGGGCAGTTGAAGAAGGCTCAGCGCCGGGGAGCGAAGTCCGAGACCGCCGAAGGCGAAGACGCGGCGATCGAAGAAGCCGCCTGACGACGCGGGGGCGGAGCGGGATGGGATCGCGATCCATCTCGCCAGCGGCCTCGATCGTTCGCGCATGCAGATAGGGCGTCCCGCGAGGGACGCCCTTCTTCGTTTTTGTCGCCGGCGACGCGCGATCTTGGCGACGCCGATTCCAACGTCGCCGCCCGACGCGCCATAGCGGACGCGCCGCAGGGGAGGGATGTCCCCGTTTCTCGCCTGATGCGGGATTGCTTCGCGCCGGCGCTCGAAGCTCGGCCTGCGCATGTCGAGCGAGGAGACCGCCGCGCTCGACCAATTCGCGCTCGACCAATTCATGGCGCGGAGGCGGGAGAGCCTGTAGTCTCAAGCGCGCTTCCCGTTCGACGGCGCTCGGCGCGGGGCAAGCGCGCGGATTCCGCCCGCGGTGTTTCATCGGAGACGAAAGTCGTGACGCCTGCCATTCTCGTCGTCGATCAGGGGACGACTTCGACGCGAGCGATCCTTTTCGACGAGCGGGCGGCGCCTCTCGCCTCCGCGCAAAAGGAGTTTCGTCAGATCTATCCTCATCCCGGCTGGATCGAGCACGATCCCGCCGATCTGTGGGAGACGACGCAGGAGACGATGCGCGAGGTTCTTGGCGCGAGCGCGCAGGGCGAGCGAAGCGTCGCCGCTTTCGGCCTGACCAACCAGCGCGAAACGACGCTGGTGTGGAGCCGCGCCGACGGCGAGCCGATTTACAACGCGATCGTCTGGCAGGACCGCCGCACCGCCGATCATTGCGCGCGGCTGAAAGCCGAAGGCCGGGAGCCGATGATCCGCGCGCGCACGGGCCTGGTGCTCGATCCCTATTTTTCGGCGACCAAGATCGCGTGGATTCTCGGTCACGTCCCCGGCGCGCGGGCGCGGGCGCGCAACGGCGAACTGGCGTTCGGCACCGTCGATTCCTTTCTGCTTTGGAAATTGACCGATGGGGCCGTCCACGCCACCGACGCGACCAACGCTTCGCGGACCCTGCTCCTCAACATCGAGACCGGCGCGTGGGACGACGAGCTCTTGGCGCTCTTCGACATTCCCGCCTCCATGCTGCCGCAGGTGCGCGACACCGCTGGCGAGTTCGGCGCGATCGCCGCCGGCCGTCCCGGCGCGCATATCCCGATCCGGGCGATGGCGGGCGATCAGCAGGCCGCCCTGATCGGGCAGGCCTGCATGCGTCCGGGAATGATCAAGGCCACCTACGGCACCGGCGGCTTCGTCCTGCTCAACGCGGGCCCGCGAATCGCTCGCTCGACCAACGGCCTGCTCAGCACGATCGCCTATCAATTCGACGGCGCGCGCCATTACGCGCTCGAAGGTTCGATTTTCGCCGCCGGCGCTGCCGTGCAATGGCTGCGCGACGGTCTCGGCGTCCTCGAATCCTCGGCCGAAGCGGGGCGATTGGCGGCCGAATCCGATCCGGAGCAGCCGGTCTACCTCGTTCCCGCCTTCGCGGGATTGGGCGCGCCATACTGGAGCAGCGAGGCGCGCGGCGCGATTGTCGGCCTGACGCGCGGCGCGACGCGCAAGGAGCTTGCGCGCGCGGCGCTGGAGAGCGTCGGCTACCAGTCGCGCGATCTCTTGTTGGCGATGCGGGCCGATTACGACAATTCGGACGGCGCGGCGCCGATCCAGCCCGTCGTGCGCGTCGACGGCGGTATGTCCGCCAGCGATTGGACGATGCAGTTCCTCGCTGACATGCTGGAGGCGCCGGTCGAGCGGCCGGAGAATCTGGAGACGACGGCGCTCGGCGCGGCCTTTCTCGCGGGATGGCGCGCCGGCGTCTTCGCCGGGCCGGAATGTTTTGGCGAAACCTGGCGCCTCGATCGCGCATTTGCCCCCGCCATGGCCGAGGCGACGCGCGCGGCGCGGCTCGAAGGCTGGCGCGACGCCATCGCCCGCACGCTTCTGAGGCCCGAGGCCTGAGGATCGGGCGCGGCTACGCCGCGGGCGCCGTCGCCGCGAGCGCGAAACCTTCCCGCGCCGCGGCGAGATTGAGGCCGGCGAATTTCGCCGGCGTCTCCAGCCGCACCGCCTGTTCCAGGGAGTCGCTGGAGCACAGGCGCGACAGGCGCGCGAGCGCGCCGAGCGCGACGACATTGGCGATGCGCGCACTGCCCATCGCGATCGCCCGCTCGCTGATCGGCAGGACGTGCAGATCGAAGCCGCGCCTGGGCGGCTCGGGAACCAGCCGTTCGTCGACGATGACGAGCGCGCCCGGCTTGATGAGCGTCAGCGAGCGGTCGAGGCCGACCTGCGAAAGCGCGGCGACCATATCGAGCTTGGTCGCCAGCGGATAATCCGCCGCGTCATCGCAAACGATCAGGTCCGAATAGCAAAAGCCGCCGCGCGAGGTCGGCTCGTAGCTTTGCGACTGCGCGGCGCGCCTGCCCTCCAGCGCGAGCGCGCGGAAGAGAATATGCATGCCGGTGATGAGGCCCTGGCCGCCGCTGCCGGCCAGGCGGATTTCGACTCGGGTTCCGCTCATCGTCTTTCCCTGGCGCGTTCGATCGCCGCGCGCTGGCGATAGACGCGTCCATATTCGGGCCGATCGCGCTCGACGAGGATGCCGGTGCGCAGGCGATTGGGCCGGAACGGCTCGTCGGCCACGTCGCCGTAGGCCTCCGGGCGCATATCGCTTTTCTGGCTGAGGATCATTTCCGGCGATTCGCCGAGGTCGTTCTTGCGTCCGTAGATTTCGGTGCAGTCCGAGATCGCCTCAACGAAAGAGAAGCCCTCGTGAGCGAACGCCGCCTTGATCAGGTTCTTCAGCGCCGGCGCCTGTCGCGTGACCTCGCGTCCGACGAAGCTCGCGCCCGCCGCCTCGGCGAGTTTGCAGGCGTCGAAGGTCGGCTCGGCGTTGCCTTCCGGCGTCGTCGTCGTGATGCGGTCGATTGAAGTCGTCGGCGAGACCTGGCCGCCGGTCATGCCATAGACCTCGTTGTTGAGCATCAGGCAGGTGAGGTCGAGATTGCGCCGGCAGGCGTGGATGAGATGGTTGCCGCCGATCGCCAGGCAATCGCCGTCGCCGGTAATGACGACGACGTTGAGATCCGGACGGGCGAGTTTCAGCCCGGTGGCGAAGGCGAGCGGCCGGCCGTGCGTCGTATGGTAGGTGTTGGCGTCGATATAGGCGCCGACGCGGCCCGAACAGCCGATGCCGGAAACGACGGCGAGCTTGTTCTTGTCGATGCCCAGCTCATGCACCGCCCAAAGCAGCGCGCGCAGCGCGATGCCGTGGCCGCAGCCTGGGCACATGAAATGCGGCATCAGCTGCAGCCTGAGATAGTCCTTGATGTCAAAAAGACCGCGGACGACTTCATTCATCGGCGACGAACTCCCTGACCTTGGCGGCGATTTCGGCGGGCGTGATCGGCTCGCCGTCGATGCGATTGAGGCCGACGACCTTGCCGCGCGCGCCGGCGAGCCGCTCGACTTCGAGCGCGAGCTGGCCGGCGTTCATCTCCGGCACGAGGACGCGTCGCGCACGGTCGGCCGCTTCGCGCACCGCGCCTTCCGGGAACGGCCAAAGCGTGATCGGGCGCAACAGGCCGACCTTGACGCCTTCGGCGCGCAGGTCCTGCACCGCGCGGCGCGCGGCGCGCGCGACAATGCCGACGGCGACGATGACGACCTGCGCGTCCTCGGTCTGCAGCGTCTCGAAGCTTTCGATTCGGGCGCGATGGCGTTCGATCTTGTCGAGCACGCGTTGCAACGCCTTGGAGGCGAGGTCGGGCTTCTGCGTGGGAAAGCCGTCGGGCATGTGGGTCAGGCCGGTGACATGCGCGCGCAGGCCGTCGCCCGGGCGCGCCATCGCCGGCACGAGGTCGTCGGTCTGCGCGTAGGGCGCGAAATCGCGCTCAGTTCCGGCCGCCCATTTTCGATCGACCGTCACGATGGTTTGGCGAGCGGGAACCTCAACCGACTCGATGAGATGCGCGACGATTTCGTCATAGAGCACGATCACCGGCGTGCGGAATTCCTCAGCGAGATTGAAGGCGCGAATGGTCTCCGTGTAGATCTCCTGCACGGACGCCGGCGTCACGACGATGATCGGGTGGTCCCCATGGGTTCCCCATCGCGCCTGCATGATGTCGCCTTGCCCCGGCCGCGTCGGCATGCCGGTCGAAGGACCGCCGCGCATCACGTTGACGATGACGCACGGCGTTTCCGTCATCGCGGCGTAGCCGAGATTTTCCTGCATGAGCGAAAATCCGGGTCCGCTGGTGGCGGTCATCGCCTTGGCGCCGCCCAGCGAAGCGCCGATGACGGCGGCGAGCGAACCGATCTCGTCTTCCATTTGGATGAAGACGCCGTCGACGCGCGGCAGTTCGCGCGACATCGTTTCGGCGATCTCCGAGGACGGCGTGATCGGATAGCCGGCGAAAAAGCGGCATCCCGCAGCGACCGCAGCGAGTGCGCAGGCGCGATTGCCGGGCAAAGAAGCAAGCGAACAAGACATTCAGGCGACCACGGGTTCGCGCGACGTTGTGCGCACGGAAATGGCGAAGTCCGGGCAAAGCCATTCGCAGATATGGCAGCCCGTGCAGGCCTGGGGGTTTTTCAGGACGGCGACTTGTTCGGCGCTTAGCGTCAGGCACCGCTCGGGGCACAGCTTCACGCAGATGTCGCAGCCCTTGCACCAGGCGGCGTTGATTTCGAGCGTGACGACCACCTCCGGCTGCGCCAAGGGGGCGGCGTAGCCGGAGAAAGTCGAGTCGAACCGCTGGGAGGGATCGGCGCGCGCCGCTTCCGCCCAGGCGCGGCCGGCCTCGAACGCCTTGCGGTTGATCGCGCGGGCCTTGCTCGGCGCCAAGGCTTCGAGGGTCGAAAGCCAATCGTCGAGGGGATAGTCCATCGACGCCGACAGGACGCCGAGCAGCACGGTGTTGGCCGCGCGGGGCTCGCCTAGTTGCGTGGCGATCGCCGTCGCGTCGAGCGCGTAGCTCTCGGCGACCTTGGCGGCGATTTGGGACGGCGTTTCCAGCGCATAATCGGTCGCTGCGCCGAACTTGCGGTTGCGGCAGGCGAAGGGCGGCACGATGCGGCGCGTGTCGGCGATGAAGACGCCGGCGTTCGGCCTGAGATAGTCGAGCCAGCGCAGCCCCTCCGCCCATTCGAGCGCGATCAACGCGTCCGCTTCGCCTTTGGCGATCGTCGGCGACCACACTTGCGCGCCGAAGCGTATGTGGCTGAATACGACGCCGCCGCGCTTGGCCATGCCGTGCACTTCGCTCTGCTTGACCTGGAAGCCCTGCTTCTGGCCGATCAGCGCGAGCGCCTTGGAAATCATCAGCACGCCTTGACCGCCGACGCCGACGATCATGATGTTGCGCGCGGCGACGGCGGGCCTATCGGCGTCAGCCACAGCGTGCGCCTCCAAGGGATCGGCCGATGTCGCGCTCACGAGGCCACCGGCTGGATGCAGTCGGAGGGGCATACCTGCGCGCATAATGTGCAGCCGATGCAGCTTCCCGGATCGATCTTCACCTTGTGGCGGCCCTCGCAGGTTTCATCGGACCAGACGATCGCGGGGCAGCCGAGATTCATGCAGGACTGACAGGCGACGCAGCCCGCGAGCGCGACCGCGAGCGGCGAGCCCTTGATCTTCACGGGATCCAGCACGCAGGGGCGCTCGGAGATGACGACCGAGACGCCCTTGTGGACGATCGCCTCGCGCAGCGTTTGGTACATATGGCCGACTTCGTAAGGGTCGACCCTGCGCACCCAGTCGACGCCGAGGGCGCGGCAGATCGCTTCGTAATCGACCTTGTTGGTCGCCTCGCCGCGCAACGTGCGCCCAGTGCCGGGATGGTCCTGGCCCCCCGTCATCGCCGTAATCGAATTGTCGAGAATGACGACGGTGATGTCGGCCTTGTTGTAGACGGCGTCGATGAGCGGCGGGATGCCCGAATGCAGAAACGTCGAATCGCCGATCGTCGCCACCACCGGCTTTTTTTCGCCGGCGGCAGCCATGCCGATCGCGTTGGCGATGCTCGCGCCCATGCAGACGGTGGTGTCGATCGAGCGCAACGGCTCGACGGCCGCGAGCGTGTAGCAGCCGATGTCGCCCGCGACCCGCGCCTCGAGGCCGCGCAAAGCCAGATAGGTCGCCGTGTGCGGGCAGCCCGGACACAGCACCGGCGGGCGCGCCATCGGTTCGATGTGAAACGAAATCGGCGCCGGCGCGGCCTCGGCTGCTCCTGCGGCGGCGAGGCCGGCGCGCACGAGTTCGGGCGAGAGCTCGCCGAACCGCGGAAAGTGCTTCTTGCCTTCCGCCGCCAAGCCCATCGCGCGAATTTCTTTTTCCAGCGCGGGCTCGAGTTCCTCCACGACCAGCAAGCGCCCGACGGAGCCGGCAAAATCACGAATGACGCGTTCGGGCAGCGGATAGGCCGCGCCGAGCTTCAGGATCGAGGCGTTGGGAGCGACCTCTTTGACATAGAGATAGGCCGTCGAGCCGGTGACGACGCCGAAGCCGGACCCGCCCTTCTCCCATCGGGTCAACGGCGAAGTTTCGAGATAGCGGCCGATCTTCGCTTCGCGCTCGATAACCTTGGGATGCAGGCGGCGCGCATTGGCCGGAATGGTCACGGTCTTGTTGGGCGCGTCAATAAAGCCCTTGGCGGCGATGCTCTCGCGCGCGCCGACGCGCACGGCGCTGCGCGTATGGGAAAGGCGCGTGGTCGAGCGCACGATCACCGGCGTGTCGAAGGCCTCGGAAATTTCGAAGGCGAGCTTGGTGAAATCATGAGCCTCCTGCGCGTCGGACGGTTCGAGAACCGGCACGCCGGCCAAGCGCGCGAACAGGCGCGTATCCTGCTCGTTCTGCGAGGAATGAATGCCGGGATCGTCGCACACGACGAGCACCAGGCCGGCATGCGCGCCAATATAAGATTGCGACATCAACGAGTCGGCGGCCACGTTGAGGCCGACGTGCTTCATCGCGGCCATGGCGCGAACGCCCGATAGGGCGGCGCCGATGGCCACGTCGAGCGCCACTTTCTCGTTTGTCGACCATTCCGCATAGACGTCGCTCGCGGGATAGCGGCTCATAGCCTCGAGGATTTCGGTCGACGGCGTGCCGGGATAACCCGCGGCGACGCGCACCCCCGCTTCCCAGGCGCCGCGCGCGATCGCTTCGTTGCCCGTCAGCGGCAGAATCTCCGTCGCCGCTTCGGATTCCACGATCCGGGCTCGTTGGTTCATTTCGGCCTCGATCCTCCCAAGCGCTGGTCTTTGCGCCAATTCTAAGCCGCCGCGCAATGCGGCATAGCGCCTTGGCGACCGAAATCTCCGCACGAGGACGCTTTCTGGCCCGGCGAGGACCCTGTGGCCTCGCCCGGACGCTGCCCAATTCATCGCAGCCGCAAATTGACGCCGGTCAAAAACAGCCGATGGCGACGCGCTAACGCAAGCGCACTGACAGCCCCCGATTGTCGCGAGGAGCGTCAGGAGGCCCGCGCCCGTTGGCGATAGGGGCTGCGGAAGCCGGGAGCGCCATGAAGGGCCGTCTGTCGCAACCGAACGGGCTGGAGCCGATCGAAATGGCTTCGCGCGACGAACTCACCGCGCTGCAGACGACCCGTCTGCGGTGGACGCTGGAGCACGCCTACGAGAAGGTTCCCTACTATCGGGCCAAGTTCGACGCCGCCGGCGTGCATCCGAGCGAGCTGAAGCGCTTGTCGGATCTGGCCAAATTCCCGTTCACGACCAAACAGGACCTGCGCGAGAACTATCCTTTCGGCCTCCTCGCGATGCCGCAAGGGGAGATTGCGCGCGTTCACGCCTCCTCGGGCACCACCGGACGCCCGACGGTGGTCGCCTATTCCAAGCGCGATCTCGATATGTGGGCGGACGTCATGGCGCGCTCGATGCGGGCGGCCGGCTGCCGGCCCGGCATGATGGTCCACATCGCCTTCGGCTATGGCCTGTTCACCGGCGGCCTTGGCGCCCATGCCGGCGCGGAGCGGCTGGGTTGCATGGTCGTGCCGGTCTCCGGCGGCATGACCGAGCGCCAGGCGCAGCTCATCGCCGACTTCAAGCCCGACATCGTGATGTCGACGCCGTCCTACATGCTCGCCATTCTCGACGAGATGCGGCGCGTCGGCGCCAGCGCGCGCCGCTCCAGCCTCAAGATTGGCATGTTCGGGGCCGAACCCTGGAGCAACGCCATGCGCCAAGAGCTGGAGAGCGAGCTCGACATCGACGCGCTCGATCTTTACGGCCTGTCGGAAGTGATCGGTCCGGGCGTCGCCAGCGAATGCGTCGAGACCAAGGACGGCCCGACCCTGTGGGAGGATCATTTCTACCCGGAGGTCGTCGATCCCGCAACGGGCGCGCCGGTCGCCGAGGGCGAGCACGGGGAAATCGTCTTCACCTCTCTCACCAAGGAGGCGATGCCGATCATCCGCTACCGCACGCGCGACCTGACGCGCCTGTTGCCGGGAACCGCCCGCTCGATGCGCAGGATGGAGAAGATCAGCGGCCGCTCCGACGACATGATTATCCTGCGCGGCGTCAACGTGTTTCCCAGCCAGATCGAGGAGCAGATCCTCAAATGCCGGGGTCTGGCGCCCCATTATGTCATCGAACTCGGTCGCGATGGGCGGCTCGACACGATGAGCGTTCTCGTCGAGGCGCGCTCCGACGCGCTCGATTCGTCGAACTCGAACGCAACAATCCAAGGAACTCGTCCACCATGTCAAAGCCGTGGTGGGCGTGTCGGTTCGCGTCAACGTGGTCGATCCCGGCGCCATCGATCGCTCGATCGGCAAGGCCAAGCGCGTGCTCGACATGCGGCCCAGGGACTAGCGGGCGGCACGCCCAGACGCCGGGAAAGATCGACCTCGCCGGCGACACGAGAGGTTGGAGCCGGAAAACGGCGCCCGCCTCGCAACGCCTCGATCCTCGTTACTTTCGCGGCGCATTCCCTCCCTCCGTCCCCGTCCCGGTCCGCCTCGCCTTGCGCGCGAGACGCGTTCGCTTGTCGGGTTTGCCGCCGGCGCGGGGCGTGGCGCCGCCCTCCGCCGCGGGGCCCAGCGGCTCGATGCGGACGTTTTCCCCAGTGCGTTTCTTGATGTCCTCGGCGAATTGAGCCGCCGCCGCGGCGGAAATCTCGAACTTCGTTTCGTGATCGAAGATGCGGATCGTTCCGATGTCGGCCTTGGTCAGATTGCCGGCGCGGCAGATCATCGGCAGCAGCCATTTCGGATCGGCGCCTTTGGCGCGACCGACGTCCAGCCTGAACCAGACCCCGCCGCCGCCGCCGCCCAGGGCGTGTTTGGCGCGCGAGCGCGATGGATTGGCGTAATCGCGCGTCTGCGCCGTGGGTCGCTCGCCGCGCCCTCGGGGCGCCGGTCGCTCGCTGTAAACGGGCCGCGCGCGGCCCTCGCGAGAGGCGGGCCGGTCGCCGGGGTCGGAGACATCCTCGATCGCCGGCAAGCGCGCGCGATAGATGCGCACCAGCGCCGCCGCGATGTCTTCCGCGGTCCTCTTGGCCAAGAGTTGGCGCGCCATGACGAGGTCGTCCTCGGCGGCGGGCTCGTTCAAGGCGGGATCGGCGAGGAATTGCTCGGCGTCGAGCGCGCGCACGTCCTGCGCCGTCGGCGGGCCGCTCCAGGTCGGCTGAACGCCCGCTTCCGCGAACAATCGCTCGGCGCCGCGGCGCTTGCCATAGGGCACGAGCAGCGCGCTGATCCCCTTGCGGCCCGCCCGCCCTGTGCGTCCGCTGCGATGTTGCAGCGTCTCGATGTCGTGCGGCAGATCCGCATGGATGACGATGCCGACGCTGGGCAGATCGAGACCGCGCGCGGCGACGTCGGTGGCGACCAGCACGCGCGAGCGGCCGTTGCGCAGGGCCTGCATGGCCTGATTGCGCTCGTGCTGGCTGAGTTCGCCCGACAGCACGACGGCGGAAAAGCCGCGCTCGGCCAGCGTGGCGCTGAGATGGCGCACCGCCTCGCGCGTATTGCAAAAGACGATGGCGGTCGGCGCCTCGAGGAGGCGCAGCAGGTTGACGACGGCCGCTTCGCTCTCGTGCGGCAAGATGCGGATGGCGCGATATTCGATATCGGCATGGCCCTGCTTGCCGCGCTCCACTTCGATGCGCCGGGCGTTGCGCTGATAGCTGCGCGCCAGCATCGCGATGCCCTTGGGCACGGTGGCCGAGAACAGCAGGCTGCGCTTTTCCGCCGGCATGGCCTCGAGCATGAATTCGAGATCTTCGCGAAAGCCCAGATCGAGCATTTCGTCGGCTTCGTCGAGCACGACGATCTTGAGCCGGGAGACATCGAGAGCCCCGCGCTCGATATGGTCGCGCAGGCGCCCCGGCGTCCCCACCACAATATGCGCCCCGGCTTGCAAGAACCGCCGCTCGCGCTGCGCATCCATGCCGCCGACGCAAGCGCAAATGCGCGCGCCGGTGAAGGCGTAGAGCCAGGTCAGTTCGCGCTCGACTTGCAAGGCGAGCTCGCGCGTAGGGGCGACGACGAGCGCCAGCGGCGGGCCGGCCGGCGGCAGGGATTCCGCCTCGCCCAGCAGCGTCTCGGCCATGGCCAGGCCATAAGCGACGGTCTTGCCCGAGCCGGTCTGGGCGGAAACGAGGAGATCGCGCCCTGACGCCTCCGGGGCGAGCACGGCGGCCTGCACCGGCGTCGGTTCGACATAGGCGCGCGCCTCCAGCGCACGGGCGAGGGAGGGATTGGACGTGAAAAAGGTCAATCGGGAAATCTTGGCTCGCGGCGGGAATGCGCGAGGACGCCTATATGGGCGAAAACGCCCGGAAGGGGAAGGGAGGAGCGGAAATCGCCGAACGGCGCAAGCCGCCGCGCTCCTTCTCGACTCGACTGCCGAAATGTCGATCGAGATCTTTGCTTTCGATGGTGGGCGCACAAGGGCTCGAACCTTGGGCCCGCTGATTAAGAGTAAGCGTGGAGAAGGCGACATAGGACGCCACGCGACGCGCGGACCCGACATAACTACTTGCAATTGGCTGTGCTCCTGATATACCCGCTGACATGAGACGACACAAAACGTCACAGTAGGTCCGCTGGCAAGGTCCGCGCAAGGTCCGCGGACCCGACGCGGACCTGGGGTGGCAGGAGCGAGCGATGAAGCTGACACAGCTCAAGATCGAGAAGCTCAAATGCCCGGCGGGGAAGAAGGATGCGCTCGTCTTTGACGATGAGCAGACCGGCCTCGGCGTTCGCGTGACAGCGAGCGGCGGCAAGAGCTTTATGGCGCAATACACGTTCGCTGGAATGAAGCGGCGCATCCCCCTCGGCTTATGCTCGGCAATATCGCTCGACGCGGCGCGCAAGGCGACAGCCGCCATCCTCGGCGAGGTTGCCATGCGGCGCGACCCAGCGACCGACCGCAAGGAGGCTGCACGCGAAGCCAAGCGCAAAGCCGCCCACGAGGCCCTTACCCTCGACGCTCTCTTGGAAGACTGGGAAAGCCTGCGCCTTGCCGACAAGCGCGAGCGCTACGCGGCGGAAGCCGTGCGAGCCGTTCGCCATGCCTTCCCAAAGCATTTGAAATCCCCCGCCGCAGACCTCGATCGCGCCGCCGTTGTCCGCGTACTCGACGGCTTGACAAAGGATGACAAGGCCGCGATGGCGAGCCGGACAGCGGCCTACGGGCGCGCCTGCTATCAATGGGCGGTCAAACGCGGCAAGCTCGCCTCCAACCCCTTCCTAAACCTTCCCCTCGCGCCCGTCGCGAAACGCGAGCGCGTGCTGACGGACGCCGAGTTGCGCGCGGCCTGGCAGGCGACCGCCGGCCCCGGCCCGTTCAGCGCTATCGTGCGGATGCTCATCTTGACCGGCCAGCGCCGCGAGGAAGTCGCCGCAATGACGTGGAGCGAGATCGCGGACGACCTCTCGACGTGGATTATCCCCGGCAGCCGCGCCAAAAACGGCGCCGCTCATGTCGTGCCGTTGTCGGCTCAGGTGCAGTCGATGTTGAAGGCCGCGCCCCGCCGCGAGCGAAAGGACGACGAGAGAGCCGACGAGCCCGAGCTTGTCTTTCCGGGCTTGCGTGGCCCGTTCAACGGGTTCGGCAAGGCGAAGGCTGCGCTCGACGGCGACAGCGGCGTCAAGGAGTGGCGTCTGCACGATCTTCGCCGCACGATGGCGACCGGGCTGCAAAAGCTTGGCGTCCGGCTTGAAGTCACGGAAGCCGTCCTCAACCACGTGTCCGGCAGTCGCGCCGGCATCGTCGGCGTTTACCAGCGTCACGACTACGCCGCCGAGAAGCGGGCGGCGCTGACAGCGTGGGGCGAGCATGTCGGGGCGATCGTCGAGGGTCGCGAGGCCCCCGACAACGTGACGCCGATCCGCGCCAAGAGCGCGTAAGAAATCCAACTGCGAGAAGGAGAGAACGACAAAATGACGACGACGCCCCCCGAGATTGATAGCTACTTCGAGCGCGTGATCCTTCCGCTCGCGCGCCACAACGACGCGGCAACCCTCGTCGAATGGATGGAGGATCAAGCCGCGCTTTGGCGGCGCGACGCGGGACGGCGGGACGGCCAGCCCTACGCGCGCGAGATCGCGGAATTTCTCGAAAACCTCAGCGCCGAACTGTTTGGCGCGGCGGTCATGACTCCTTCGCTCGTCTGAACATTCGCCGCCGCTCTTGAGCGGCATTGCAGAGACGCGCGGGGATAGGCCGGCCAGCCGACAAGCGAGACAAGCCCTCTCGCTTCCCCGCGCACCCCAGGGCGCTCGCGAGGGCTCGCGACGTGACAAGACATGACTGGATACCGTTTCTAACTGCCGTTGCGCTGCTCGCCGACAACGACGCGCCGGCCGCGACCGATCGCCTTTTGCGCGCATTAAGGCTCGGCGAAGTGAGGAGCCGAGGCATTCCGGCTGTCGGGGCTGCTGACCCCATCGAGATTGATGCGGACTTATGGGCTACCTGGAAATTTCTGCCGACCTACAAGGGGCCAATCTCCGACAAGATGCGCGGGCTGCAATGGCTTGTGCCATCGGGATTGGAGCTAAGTCGCGTTTGCAGGGGATACGGCGATGTAAGGCTGTTCCGATCGGACGTGGTGAAGCTTGCGAGCCGCAGGCCCGCCAACGCAATCAAGGGTGACGCTATGCCGGCGACGACGAACGACACTTCGACCGGCCCCAACAGTCGGGCGACGTGCGACCACGGCGATCTCGTAGCGTATTTCAAAAAACTCGTAGCGAGCGGTCAAGCACCGAAAAATCGTGAGGAGGCGCACGAGACCGCCGAGCTAAATTTCGGCGGTCGGATACAGACAAAAGTGGCCTATGCCGCGATTAAGGAAGCAGGCGCGCAAGGAAGGCGCGGACGCCCCAGAGGCTGAAAGCAGCCCCGCAGAAATTCCGAATATTCCGATTTTCGCGTCCGATTTTTTTGATGGGACGCTTGGCGCGACACAACACGAAAGGGTCGCCCAAGTGCAAGTTCTCAGCCTCGATCAAGCCGCGATGCGCGCCGGCATCGTCCGCCGCACCCTTGAACGGTTGCTCGCCGTTGGCGAAGGCCCGGCGACGATCCAGATTTCGAGGCGCCGCGTCGGCATCGCCGAAGACGACCTCAACGCTTGGCTGTCCTCGCGCCGCCGCCCCGCCCCCGGTTCGACGAAGGTCGCGTGATCTGTGGATCATTCGAGGGCGTTGGGGCTCGACGGCCGTAGCGGCGACCGTGAGCCCCAAGGTGTTGACCAGCGGTCCGAGCCGGTCGATCCAAGCCTTGTTTCCCAGGACGACGACGAGCAGCACAGCGAGCCGGACGAAGCTGGCATCAACACCGCCGCCCTTGCAATCGGCGGGCACGGCCTTGGCTATGGTCGGCTTGGCGAATTCATTGACGCGTTGAACCTGTGTTGGCCCGTCGCGCTGAACCCCGAGCTTCGCGCCCGGCTGCACGACCTCGGCGTCAACGACGCGGCCATTCGCGGGCGACATTTTTTCGACCACATTCAATTTGAGGCGATCTGCTTCCGCTCTTCGTCGCGCTTTGAGTTTGCTCGCGACTTAGATGACCAGCGCGGGGCCGTCGCCGCGATCATATTTCCATGTCACGATGAACAAGGCCGGATCACCGACCTCGCCGCATGGAGCCTCGACACTGGCACATTCGCGACGTGGCGCGGCATCGCGCCTCTGCTTGGCGCTGAGCGTATTCTGGAACCGCGCATCGGCGCGCCGCTCATGGTGTCCGAGACCGCGCTCGATTGGCTTCGCGCCGGACGCGAGGGCCTCGTTTGCATCGACGACAGCCGCGCCGCCGAGCATCTCGAAGGCCACACGCTCGGCGTCAACGGCGAGCGCTTCCGCAAGCTGCTTCTGGCGCGCCTGACGCCGCACATGAGCCGTCCGCCGCGCATCCTTGTCCAGCGCCCCGCGGAGGGCTCAAAGTGACCCGCCAACCCGGCCCCGACGAGTTCGCCGGTTTCTACGAGCCGCAGGACGACAAGCGCGACGCGCGGCCGCCCGGCGAGCCGATCGACGCCGCGCCCTTGCCGGCGTTGACCATCGTCAACGCCGCGTCGTTCGCGGGTAGCAATCCGCCGCCCCGCGAATGGCACGTCCCCGACCTCATTCCCAAGTACGAAATCACGATGCTGTCCGGCGACGGCGGGACCGGAAAGTCACTTCTGGCGCTTCAACTTGCCGTGGCGACGGCGGCCGGGACCGAATGGGTTGGGAGCTTTCCGAGCAGCGGGCGCGTCCTGTTCGTTTCGGCCGAGGACGATATTGCGGAGTTGCATCGTCGCCTCGCGACCATCGCTCGCGCCCAACACGTGGAGATCGCCGAACTCGACAGGCTCGAATTTCTGCCGCTCGCCGGCAAGGACGCGGTGATCGCGGCTCCCGTGAAGCGCGACGGACCGCTCTCGCCGACGCGGCTCTTTGAAGCCATCCGCGCCGAGATCGAAGCCAGGCGGCCGGATTTGCTAGTCCTCGACACTCTCGCCGACCTGTTCGGCGGCGACGAGATCAAGCGACCGCACGCGCGCCAGTTCATCGGCCTCTTGCGCGGGCTGGCGCTCGATTTTCGCATGACGATCGTCTTGCTTTCCCATCCGTCTCAGTCTGGCATGGCGAGCGGCGCGGGCACGTCTGGCAGCACCGCGTGGAGCAATTCGGTCCGCTCGCGCCTCTACTTCGAACGGCCGCGGGGAAGCGATGACAACGATGACGACGCCGACGCGCGCGTCCTGACCACCAAGAAGGCGAACTATGGCCGCATAGGCAATGAGCGCGTCTTGCGCTGGCGCGAGGGCGTCTTCGTCCTCGACGGAGCCGCGCGCCCCGACAAGTTGGCAGCCGACGCCGAGGACGATCGTGCGTTCCTCGCGATCCTCGCCGACTTTGCGCGCTCCGGGCGCCCGGTCTCGGCCGCGAAGTGCAGCACGTTCGCGCCCGCGCGGTTCGCGGAGCATCCGAGCGCGAAGGGCCTTTCGGGCGGCCGCCTCAACGCCGCGATGCAACGCCTGTTCGCCGCCGACCGCATCCACAACGAGACCAGCGGGCCGCCGTCGAAGCAGCGCCAGCGCATTGTCGCGGGGCACCCGCCGGTCTCGGCAAGCGAAGCGGAGGGCGACCAATGAGCCAGCCTTCCAACCGCCTTCCGACCGGAATTTTGACCTTCCAACCGCCTTCCGACCACCCGCCCAACCACCGTGCTGACCGGCTTCCGAGACCCTACCAACGGGGTGTGTTCCAACCCCCTATAACCCCCAGGCGGTTGGAAGCCGCCTTTTCGGGGCCTTGGCGGCCCCTCGGCGGCTCCCCCGCCATCGTTGAGACGGCTGGTTGCCTCTCCCCCTCCCATCGAAAGGACCCCATCGTGACCCTGACCATCGGCATTGACATCGGCGCAGCCGGCGCGTTGGCGCTGCTCGCCGACAACGGCGAACTTATCGACGTGGCCGACATGCCAATCTTGCGCGACGGGCCGAAGGGCCGCCCGACCGTCAACGGCCCGTTGCTCGCGGAGATCGTCAACCGCTGGCGCGCCTCTCGCGCGTTCGTCGAGTTCGTCGGCGCTCGCCCCGGCGAGGGAGCGGTCGGCGCGTTTGCGTTCGGCCGCTCGCGCGGCGTTGTCGAGGGCGTCCTGGGCGCTTGCGGGGTTCCGGCCGCTCACATAGCGCCCGCCGCGTGGAAGCGGTCTGTAGGCATTCCTCCGGGCCGGGAAGGTGCCAAGGACGCGGCGCGATCGGAAGCGATCCGGCGCTGGCCGGCGAAGGCTTCCCTGTTCGCCCGCGCGAAGGATGACGGCCGCGCCGAGGCGGCGCTGATCGCCGTCGCCGGCATGACGCGCGAGGGCGGTCGGTGACCCGCGAGCGCCTGCTAGATCGCCGCGGCGCCGAGGCGATCGACTTCTGGCACAATAACCGCCGCTGGACCTTGACCGTCGGCCGCTTCCCTGACGGCCGCGTCGGCGAGATTTTCTTTGCCGCTGCGAAGGTCGATCCGCTGTCCGAAATGGCGCAGGATATGGCGATCGTGGCGAGCCTCGCCTTGCAGAGCGGTTGCCCGCTGGAAACGTTGCGCCACGCGCTCGCCGGCCGAGACGAGGGGCCGCTCGGCACGGCGCTCAACTTGATCGATGGGAGTGGCCAGTGAACGCGCGTCAGACCCGACGTGTCAGCGCTGGCGCTGTCAGGCGTGACAGAAATTCTCTGGCAGCGCGCGCCGCGCGTTTAAGGCATCACTCTTCGCCTTCTTCCCCCTCCTCCTCGCGCCAACCGTCCAGCCGCCACCGCTTCACCCAGGGGTTGGATGTCGCGAAGGCGACAAGTTCCGCGCCTGTCATCTTATGGAACGCGCCATCGGCAGTTTCGACCAGGATGCATCCGGCCAATTCGCGCCCCGGTCCAACTGTCGTCGCCTTGTCGATCAGATGCACCGTCGCGCCGCCACCGAGCGGGACTGGCGCCGGCCCAGTGAAAAGCGACAGGACCAGTTCCTCTAGCGTCGGCTTCATCGCGGCCTCTTTGTTGGGCCGTCACTCAAGCTCATCCGCCGTCCAACCGGCAAGCCCCAGTGCGTTGCGGTCGACGCGCACGCGCGTCACGCCCAGTCAAAGCCGCAACTCCTTAGCCAGCGGGGACGCCTGATGCTCAGTTCGAACAAGCAGTTCCGGGAGCTTCTGCGCCTCGACGCCGAACGGCGTGGCGTCGCCCCCAATCCGGCCGCTCCGCCCATCGAGGACGAAGACGATGACGACGAGATCGCAGCCGCCCTAGACACCGGACGGCGGCGCTGCAAGCGATACGGCGGCCCGGCGGAATTGACGCCCGCCATGCATGCGCTCATCGAACTGCTGCTCTGCGGCACCGAGCCCTTCGCCGCTGCGAAGTCATGTCGCTTTCAGCGGCGCGCACTACGTCATCTGCTGAAATCGCGGACGTTCCGAGACGCCTACGAACGCGAACGAACCGCCCGCCACAGTGAGCGCGCGCCAACGATCGAACAGACCGAGCGCGCCGCCCGTCCGCGCGAACCTGAGCGGGTCTCTGAACCTCCCGCGCCCGCGCAGTCCGGCTATGCGACCCGCTTGAAGCCCCGCGACCCGGAGACGGTCGCTTGAGCGAGGGCTTCGCCGTCGTCCGCGACTATTCTTCTTTCCGCGCGGCAATAGCCGCGCGCCGGCGCGCGCTCGGCCTGACACAGTTCGAAGTCAATTTCCGCGCCGGTCTGCAAGATGGCTACGTCAACAAGCTCGAATGCGGCACCCGCCACTTTGGCGACCTTTCGCTCGGCTTGGTCTTGGAAACGCTTGGCCTCGAAATCGTGTTGAGGCCGCGCGATCCCGAGGCGCGCCGCCGGTGACGAGCCGACAAGATGACGCCAAGCGAATGCGAGTCATCGCCCTTGTCGCGAGCGGCGAGCTTAAGGTCGCCGAAGCCGCGAGGGCGCTCGGTTTGCATCCGACGACTGTCGCGCGGCATGTGCGCGCGCTTGGGATTGAACCGCGCGAGGCGAGGGCGGCCTATGTTCGGCAGTGGATTGCGCGAGCGGCGGCAGCGCGGCGAAAACGCGCCCGAGCGAGCGCGGCAGATTTCGTGGAAGTAGGTAATATTACTCTATTTTCTCGTTGATGGTCATGCGGCAAGAGAGAAGGCGCGATACAAACATCTTGTTCTTGACATAGTTGTTCTCCATGTCGCCGCCATTGCTTTCGAATCTATCTCCCAGGTCTTTCTTGGCGCCTTCGATTTGAAGCCTCTCGCCGTCTATCAGGGAGTCGATTGTAACAATCCATTTATCTAGAGCGGTTTCCGATCAGACTGCATCGTATCCAGCGGCGACGAAATAGTTTTGGCATTCGCCGGGGCTGAAGAGGTCGACGCATCGGCCGATGGCTGACCATAAGCCTTCAACGGTTCGCTCGGCGGCCTTTCGCAAGAGGGCCTTGAGCTTGGCGAAAGCCTTTTCGATCGGGTTGAAGTCGGGACTGTAGGGCGGCAGATAGCGCAGGCTTGCCCCGGCCGCCTCGATCATTGCGCGCACTTTCGGCCCCTTGTGGCTCGACAGATTGTCCATGATGACGACGTCGCCGGGTCTCAATGTGGGCGCGAGGAATTGCTCCACGTAGGCCTCGAAGACCTGGGCGTTGATCGGCCCGTCGAAGACGAGCGGAGCTGTCATGCCCGTCACGCGTAGCCCCGCCACGAAAGTCGTCGTTTTCCAGTGACCGTGCGGGATCGCGGCGCGCAACCGCTGACCCCTGGGCGCGCGCCCATATCGACGCGCCATATTGGTCGAGGCCCATGTTTCGTCGATGAAGACGAGCGTCTCGGGATCGAGGTCGAGTTGGTCGTCGAACCAGTCCTCGCGCCGTTTCAGGATATCCGGCCGCTCTTGCTCGGCGGCATGCGCGGACTTTTTTTGAGCGTGATCTTGCGGCGTTGGAAGAAGCGCCAGATCGTCGTCGTGCCGAAGGCTTCTGCGCGCTCGTCGATTAGCTTCGCCCGCAACTCGGCGAGCGTGATGTCGGGTTTGGCCGCCACCGCCGCCAGGATGAAGTCGGCCTGGTTTTCAATGCGGTCCGAGCGATTGTCGCCGCCAGACGGCTTAGCCGCAAAACTCCCCGTCTCGCGCACGCGCTGCATCCAGCGAACCGCGCTCGCCGCGCTCACGCCGAATCGTTCGCCCGCCGCTCGTCGCGACTGCCCGGCGTTCACTGCCGCAACCAAACGTTCCCGAAGATCGTCCGAAAGAGCCATGCCTCCCGGCCTCCTTCGCCGGCGCATAGCTTGAATCAGATTAATCCAAACTTGGGAATCCCAGGCCGATTCACCCAGCTAGGAAACCGCTCTAAATGCGCTGCCGCTTTCGTAAGGTCAAGCTTAAGTAAATCGTAGCACGTAGACCTAAAACCGTAATTCTTATTATTGCTACTATTGCTCCAAACCCAAATACCGCCGATAATTGCGTCGTACCGTGAGTCATCTTCGGCTCGCGCGGAAGAGGCGAATACCAATACTACCGATGACGCAACCAGCAACGATCGCATACACTACCCTCCGTCTCTCCGTCGCGCGGCAGAATGCCTCGCACGACGAGCCAGTCTCTCACTATTTCTCTGATCATTTCAGATCGGGTTTGGGCCACCTCGCGCGAAACCAAATCCCGAGGAAGAACGACGCGTAAGCGACGAGGTCGGTGCCGACGAATTTATTGATAAAATCAGCCGGTAACGAGTACCCCGAGTTGACTGACAGTCGATAGTTGGACCCCGCAGATACATCTATGGAAACGAGAAGCAGCGTCAGCACGGCGGGTCCCCACCAATATTTCGGGCCAAACATGAAGCTGGCAGCCGACACGATAAGCATCTCACTCCCCCCTCAACGCCTTCGGCAGCAATCGCATGCCTCTGCCCGAGACACGGCTGGATGATCGGATGCGGCGATCCTACCGTCATGGGCGCCCGTCCGGATCATGCCGTCAGCCTCGCGGCGATCAAGTGTGCCAGCCTCGACGAACCGCACCGCTCACGATGGCGGCGGTGCGGGGCGCCGAAACTGGAGCCCACATTTTTTCTGAATATTGGCTTGCTCAATTGCGTCCATGTCGCCCTTGAGTTGCGCGACCTCCTGAGCACTGCCGGCATCGCCCTTTATGAAGAACAACGCGGGCCAAAAGAGCACCACGCCTACGCCGGTAGCCACCGCGTCGGTCGTCGCTTTCTGATCCTGCGCGCCGCTGGCGACCGCCGCCCGCGCCGACACGCGCGCCGCTTCCTCTTGAAGCTGGGCGCCGGAATAGCTTTGATATTGGATCGGCGAAACGTAGGCCGCCGAGATGTTTTCCGAGCGCGTGGCGCACCCTCCGAGCGCCAAAGCGCTCGCGACAACCGCAAATATTTTCATGACACCCCCTAGAATTGTACATTCTGGAGCGGGGCAGCGGAAGAGTCGAGCGCCGCGGATAATCTGACACCAAGAAAATCTGGCATAAAAAATCGCGCGCATGTGAATTACGAGGGGACGCGCCGACTTCGATTTTCGAACCCCGGCTCGTTTTATGGCCGATCTGACGAAGGGGTGGGGGGCGAGCTGTCGGCGATTGGGCGGCTGGCGGTCGGTCGGCGAGCGCGTCGCCAGAACCGAGATTGCGGTGCGGGTTCTCGCGGGAAGGCGTTCGACCCGGACGCAACCGGCCTGTTCTTGTTTCGTTCGATCGCCTCGGCTATCGTTGTCCGATGACGGACCACGCCGAACGCCTCACGCCCGCCGAGCCCGACGACATCGCCGACGCGCTTGCGTTCGCGCTGCGCTTCGACGGCCGCAAGCGGAAACATGACGCCGCCGAAATGATGGCGCGCATCGTCGCCGCCCGGCTTGTCGAGCACATGGAGCGCGCCGGCTTCGTCATCATGAAGAGGCCGCCGGTCGGCGGCGCGAGCGCGATCGGAAGGGGAGCTAACGGATAAGCGCGGGGCGAACCAAATCGCCATCGGCGCGGTCTGAGTCGCGATTTCGTCCCGATGGGTCCGCCGCAGGTCCGCACAAAAGCGGGAGGCCGCAACCGTCTCCCATGCTTTGGCGTAAACGTCAATAGTTTCAGAGGCTTCGATGGTGGGCGCACAAGGGCTCGAACCTTGGACCCGCTGATTAAGAGTCAGCTGCTCTACCAACTGAGCTATGCGCCCATCGAAATCACGGGGAGGCGCGCTCCCCGTAAGAGGCCCGGCATGTAGCAAAGGCGCCGGGCGCTGTCCAGTCGAAACGCGGGCGGGACGAATCCCGCTCGTCTCGCCGCTTAGTTCTTCGCCTTGTCGACCAGCTTGTTCTTGCCGATCCAGGGCATCATCGCGCGCAGTTTTTCGCCGACCGCCTCGATCTGATGGGCGTTGTTGCGGGCGCGCGTCGCCTTGAACGAGGTCTGGTTGACCTTGTTCTCGAGCATCCAGTCGCGCGTGAACTTGCCGGACTGGATGTCGTCGAGCACACGCTTCATTTCCGCCTTGGTCTCGGCGGTGATGATGCGGGGCCCGGAGACGTACTCGCCGTATTCGGCGGTGTTGGAGATCGAGTAGTTCATGTTGGCGATGCCGCCCTCGTAGATGAGGTCGACGATGAGCTTCACCTCGTGCAGGCATTCGAAATAGGCCATCTCGGGCGCGTATCCCGCCTCGACCAGCGTCTCGAAACCGGCGCGAATCAATTCGACGAGGCCGCCGCACAGCACGACCTGCTCGCCGAAGAGATCGGTCTCGCATTCCTCGCGGAAGCTGGTCTCGATGATTCCAGCGCGCCCGCCGCCGATCGCGCTGGCGTAGGAGAGGCCGAGGTCGTGCGCGTTGCCGCTGGCGTCCTGGTGGATCGCGATGAGGCACGGCACGCCGCCGCCGCGCTTGTATTCGGAGCGCACGGTGTGGCCGGGGCCCTTGGGCGCCACCATCAGCACGTCGAGATCGGGGCGCGGCTCGATCAGGTTGAAATGAACGTTGAGGCCATGGGCGAACATCAGCGCCGCGCCCTGCTTCATGTTGGGCGCGAGCGCGTCGCGGTAGATGTCGGCCTGCAATTCGTCGGGCGTCAGCATCATCACGACGTCGGCCCATTTGGCGGCGCTCGCGACGTCGAGCACTTTGATCCCTTCCGCTTCGGCTTTCTTGGCCGACGAGGAGCCCGGCCGCAGCGCCACGGCGATGTCTTTCACGCCGCTGTCGCGCATGTTGAGGAGGTGGGCGTGCCCCTGGCTGCCGTAGCCGACCACCGCGACCTTCTTGCCCTTGACGAGGTTGAGATCGGCGTCCCGATCGTAATAAACGCGCATGTGATGTCCTTCGCTGGCGTTGCGACGCTGCTTCGTTGTGAAAGGGGCAGGCGCGAAAACCGCCAAGCCGACCGCGGCTTTCTAGAGAAAGCGCTCGCGGTGATCAAGCGCGCCCGTGCGCGCCGCGCCGCCGGACATGCAAATCCCGCCGCTCGAACGAATATCGGCGGCTTCCCAAATAGGGCGCGAAACCTCTTTGACGGCGCGCAAAATCGCCGGTACAATTTTTGCGCCGGAAAAAAGGGCGAAAAGCCCCACGAGATATATACCGGCGTAGGGAGGAAATGGGGATGTGGCGAATTGTCGCGCTGTGCTGGGTGTTCACCGCTCCCGTGCTGACCGGGATTTTGATCGTGGCGGTTCTCGTGACGCCGCCTCTTTCGGCCGAGGCTACGCTGTGGATCCCGGTCGCCGCCGTGCTCGGCTTCACCTACGGGGTTCCCTGCGCGAACTGCATCGCAAAGTTCCTCGAAGGCCCGGCGACCAACGACGCACTCCTGCGCTGGGGCTGGGGCCTCACCACGCGAAGCTGAGCGGCGCCGCGTGCTCCGTGCGTGATTTTTGACGCCGGTCAAAGTCTGCGCCCATTGAAGCGCCCATCAATCCATGCGGCGCCTTCGAGACGGAAGGGGGGTGGCCGTGCGGCGCGTCGCCGTCCTGTTCTTTGAGTTCCTCGCTCCGGTTCTTGCGGGCGCTTTGGTTCCGGCGGCGCCGTCGGAGCGGAGCCAAGCCGGCGCATCGATCGTCATCGCGGCAATTGTCCGATTCGTCGTCGCCATGCCGATCAGCTGGACCGTCGCGCAGACGAACTCCGAATGTTGGGCCTGAAGCGATCTCGAGCGCATGCGGGGCGGCGTCGCCCGCGAATCCGGCGTCCTACATAGGGCGGGCCGCATGAGGCGGCGCCGAAGGAGAATGCCCGTGTCCGCCATTTTTTCGCGCCTTCGCGCGCTCGTCGCCATAGCGATTATCGGCTTCGTCGTTTCGTCGTGCGGCTACAACACCATCCCGACGCTCGAGGAAGACGCCAAGGCGAAGTGGGCCGAGGTCGAGAACCAATATCAGCGTCGCGCCGATCTCATTCCCAACCTCGTCGCGACCGTCCAAGGCTACGCCAAGCAGGAAAAGGACGTGTTGACGGCGGTCACCGAAGCGCGCGCCAAGGCGACGTCGATCCATGTCGACGCCTCGGAACTGACCAATCCGGAAAAGATCAAGCAGATGGAGGACGCGCAAAACGCTCTGTCGGGCGCTCTCGGGCGGCTGCTCGCGGTGAGCGAGAACTACCCCGATCTCAAGTCGAACCAGAATTTCCTTGCCTTGCAGGCGCAGCTCGAGGGCACGGAGAACCGCATCGCGGTCGCGCGCAGGGACTATATCGAAGCGGTCCGCGCCTATAATACGGCGTTGCGCACGTTTCCCACCGTGATCTGGGCTTCGACCGCGTTCCGCGCCAACAAGCCCATGGTCGAATTCACGGCGACGCCGGGCTCGGAAGCCGCGCCGAAGGTGAAATTCTAGCCGGGATTTCGCAAAAGTGGACACCGGTCTTCCGACAAAAGTCCCTCGCCTTCGAGGACTTCTGCAAACGAAGGGTCTCGCCCTGGCCATAAGGCTGCGCGTCCTCGTCGCCGCGCTCGCCCTGGCCGCCGTCGCGGCGCTCGTCCCGGCGCCCGTTCGCGCCGCGACGAATTTTCCCGCTCTGACCGGCCGGGTGGTGGACCAGGCGCAAGTGCTTTCGGCCGCCGAGCGCGCCGATCTCGCGGGCAAACTCGCCGATCTCGAGAGCAAGTCGGGAATTCAATTGGTCGTGGCGACGGTCTCCTCGCTCGGCGGCGAGGAGATCGAGCCTTACGCCAATGAGCTGTTTCGCGCCTGGAAGCTCGGCGAAGCCAAGAAGAACAACGGCGTCCTCTTCCTGATCGCGCCCAAGGAGCATCGCGTGCGCATCGAAGTCGGTTACGGCCTCGAGGGCACGCTGACCGACGCGACGTCCTCGCTCATCATCGCCAACGCGGTCACGCCGCGCTTCAAGGCCGGCGACTTCGACGGCGGCGTCGCGCGCGGCGTCGATGACATCATCACCGTGCTGACGACGGATTCGGCGGACTGGCAGAAGAAGCCGGAACTGCGCGCCGAGGACGACGCCGCCTTTCTCGACGCGATCTCGCCGTTTCTCGTGCTGCTGGTCATCCTGTTCGTCTTCTATATCATGACGCGCCATCGCGGCGGCGGCGGCCTTCTCGCCAACATCCTCATGCTGTCGGCTGGCATGGGACGAGGCGGCGGCCCCTTCGGCGGTGGCGGTTTCGGCGGCGGCGGCGGCTTTTCCGGCGGCGGCGGATCGTCGGGCGGCGGCGGCGCCTCGGGGAGTTGGTGATGCCGGTCGATCCGCGCCAAGAGGCGAATATCGAAGCGGCCTTCAGCGCCGCGCAACGACGCACGCGCGCGCCGATCGTCTGCGTGTTGGCGCGGGCTTCGGCCAATTACGAGTTCGCGCCGCTGCTGTGGAGCGGCCTGCTCGGGCTGATCACGCCCTGGCCGCTCTTGATCTTGACCCATCTTTCGGCGCAGCGGATCTTCGTCGCGCAGCTCGCGGTCTGCTTGGCCGCGATGGCGATTTTTTCGCTGACGCCGCTGCGCAACCGGCTGACGCCCCTCGGCGTGCGGCGCGCCAACGCCCATCGCGCCGCGCTGGCGCAGTTCTCGGTTCGCGGGCTCGACCGCGCCGCCGAACGCAATGGGGTGCTCGTCTATGTCTCGCTGGCCGAGCGCTACGCGCGTGTCGTCGCCGCCGAAGCGGCCTCGCAGGCGATCGCGCAGAGCCAATGGCAGGGGCTCGTCGACGCGCTCGTCGCCGATTTACGCGAACGCGGCCCCGCCGAGGCGCTGGCGAACGCGGCCGCGCGTTGCGCCGATCTGCTGGAGCCGGCCTTTCCCCCTGCGGGCGACAAAGCGCCCCAGCCTCGCCAACATTTTCATGTCGTATGATCTCTCGAGATCGCGCGGCTTGAGGTCGTGCGCGTTATTCTCTAAACGACGGAGCGCCTTTGCGCCCGCTCCGCGCAAGCGCGCGGCCGAAACCGCGGAGATGCTTCGAACGATGACGTTGAGAGCGACTTTGACAAATCGGCTGCGCGTCACGGCGCTCGCGTGTGCGCTGGCGCTCGGCGCCGGCCAAGCGTCGGCGACGCCCTCCCTGGTCGTCGACGTCGCCACCGGCCAGACGCTGTTCGAGCGCGAGGCGACCGCGCCCTGGTATCCCGCTTCGTTGACGAAGCTCATGACGACCTACGTCGCGTTGCAAGCGGTGCGCGACGGCCGTTTGACGCTCGACACCCCGCTGACGATGTCGGCGCGGGCGGCGAACATGCCGGCCTCGAAGATGGGCTTCCGCCCCGGCGTCGAGGTCACGCTCGACAACGCGCTGAAGATGCTGATGGTCAAATCGCCCAATGACGTCGCGGTGATGATCGCGGAAAGCGTCTCGGGCTCGGTCGAAGCCTTCGCCGACGAGATGAACGCGACGGGTCGGCGCCTCGGCCTCAAAGAATCGCATTTCATCAATCCGAACGGCTTGCACAACCCCGCGCATGTCTCCTCGGCGCGCGACATGGCGATGATCGGACGCGCGCTGCTCAAGGACTTTCCCGAGCACAGCGATCTCTTCGACATCGGGGCGCTTCAGCTCGGCGACGAGATCATTCCCAACCACAACGGCTTGCTCGGGCGCTATCCCGGCGCTGACGGAATGAAGACCGGCTTCACCTGCCCCGCCGGGTTTAACGTCGTGGCGAGCGCGACGCAGGGCGGGCGCCGACTGATCGTCGTCGTGCTCGGCGCGCCCACGGCGAGCGCGCGCACGATCGAAGCGGCGCATTTGTTCGATCAAGGCTTCGCCAAATGGGGTGGCGGCGAGGGCCCGCTGGAGAACCTGCCGCCGTCGAGCGCGCGCTCGGCGCCCGATATGCGCCAGGACATTTGTTCGCGCCGCAACCGCGCCGCCATAGCCGCCGCCGAAGAGGAGGCCGCCCCCGCGCCGGGCGGCGTCGCCGGCCGGAACACGATCTTCGCCGCCATCGTCGGATCGAGCGCGCCGATGACCCCGGAAATGGTCGCGCAGCCCGTCCATTTCGATCCGATTCCTGTTTTTGTCGGTCCGAAGCCCGGCTGGACCGGCCCGGTCCTGGCCGCGCGCCCTCCCGACAAGGCACCCGCCGCGGGCTCGGCGTCGATCGCGAGCGCCTATGCCGGCGACAAGCCCTCGGTCGTCGATGCCGGGGATCCCCAGAGCGCGCCGATCGCGCTGCAAGGCGCGCTGCGCCCGACCAAGCCCGATAAGAGCGTGGCCCACGCTTCGCTTACGAGGCCCGGCAAGGCCGGCGTGACCGCCAAGACGGCCGTTCACGTCAGGCTGGCCAGAGGGGTGAAAAAGAAAGACGAACACGCGGTCGCCGCGCCGGTCCATTAGCGCGCTGCGCGCGGCCCTTTCGCGCCGCGTCGGGGCGTCACAAACGTGTGAAAAATGCCTTAGTTTAGCCCGTTTATCGTCAAGCGGGCGCCGCAACGGGCAGGCAAAACACTATCGAGCCGCGATGGTTCGGTTCGGCGCTTTGCTCGGTGTTTTTTGCCCCCCAGCCCCCGAGCGGCAAGTCAGACCGAAAGATTGCCACGCAGGCTAGCGGATCGGCGGGCCCCCTCCCAGCCGATCCGCTTTTTTTTTGCCTTGATCGGCGCTTCTCAGGGCGACTTGAAACCTCCCGTCTTTGCGGCGATATGAACGCCGCCGGCGCGCCTGCGCGCGGTCCGGCGCGAGCATTCCAATCTTGACGAGGCGAATTTGACCCCCGACGTCCCTTCCCCGGCGAGCGACGACGCGAAAACGCAGAGCTTCGAGGCCGACGTTTCGCGGCTGCTCCATCTCATGGTCCATTCCGTCTACTCGGATCGCGACATTTTCGTTCGCGAGCTCGTCTCCAACGCCGCCGACGCTTGCGAGAAGCTGCGCTACGAGGCGATCGCCAAGCCCGAGCTGATCGAGGCCGGCGGGCCCTTCGCCATTCAGATCGCGCTCGATCCCGACGCGAAGACCATCACCTTCAGCGACAACGGCGTCGGCATGAGCCGCGAGGAGCTCATCGAGGCGCTGGGCACGATCGCGCGCTCGGGCACGCGGGCCTTCCTCGACAGGCTCGCCGCGGAAGACGCCGGCAAAGAGGCGGCCAACCTCATTGGGCAATTCGGCATTGGTTTCTATTCTTCGTTCATGGTCGCGGACGAAGTCGTCGTTGAAACCCGGCGCGCAGGCTCGGGCGAGGCCTGCCGTTGGTCCTCCGACGGCAAAGGCGCCTACACCATTGCGCATTTGTCGCTGGACCAAGCGCCTTCGCGAGGCGCGCGCGTCATTCTTCATCTCAACGAGGCTTCTCGGGAGTACCTCGAACCGCATCGCCTCGAGCGCATCGTGCGCGAACATTCGGGCGCGGTCGCCGTGCCGATCGACCTCGTGGAGAAGCCCGGCGCCGAGCCGCGCCGCGTCGCCGACGGCGCGGCGATCTGGGCCAAGCCGAAGAGCGAAATCACCGCGGAAGAATACGCGGAATTCTACCGCAGCCTCTCCGGGCAATTCGACGAACCCGCCCTGACCGTGCACTGGCGCGCCGAGGGGCGGCACGAATATGCCGCGCTGGCGTTCATTCCCGGCTCGCGCCCCTTCGACCTCTTCGATCCCGCGCGCAAGAGCCGCAACAAGCTCTATGTCCGGCGCGTGCTGATCACGCAGGACGCGGACCTGCTGCCGGGCTGGCTGCGCTTCGTCCGGCTCGTGGTCGACAGCAACGATCTGCCGCTCAACGTCTCGCGCGAGATGATCCAGCAGAGCGCCGTCTTCGCCGCGATCCGCAAGGGCGTGACCAACCGCGTCGTGCAGGAGCTCACCAAGCTCGCGGAAAGCGAGCCCGAGAAATTCTCCAAGATTTGGGAGCATTTCGGCGCGGTGATCAAGGAAGGCCTCTATGAGGACCCCGAGCGTCGCGACGCTTTGTTCAAGATCGCGCGCTTCACGAGCACGACCCACCCCGGCGGCGATCGCACGCTCGCCGATTATGTCGGGGCTTTGCGCGAGAATCAGACCGCGATCTATTATCTGACCGGCGAGGACGCCAAGCGCGTCGCCGCCAGCCCGCAGCTCGAAGGATTCCGCGCGCGCGACGTGGAGGTGCTGCTGCTCGCCGATCCCGTCGACGCGTTCTGGATCTCGAGCGCGGCGGGCTATGACGGCAAGCCGTTCAAGTCGGTGAGCCAGGGCGTCGCCGACATCAAGACGATCCCGCTCAAGGCGGGCGCTCCGCCGCCCGCCGAGACTTCAGCCGAGGTCGCGACCCTGCTCGCCTTTTTCAAGCAGACGCTGGACGGCGAGATCACAGACGCGCGCGCCTCCGACCGCCTGACCGACAGCGTCGCCTGTCTCGTGGCGCCGGAATTCGGGCCCGACCGCCAGCTGGAAAGGATGCTCGCCGCGCATGGGCGTCTGAGCGAGCGCGCCAAGGCCGTGCTCGAAGTGAACCCGAGCCATCCGCTGACCCTGGCGCTGGCGCGCCGCTTCGCGGCCGACCCGGACAAGGTGCTCGTCGAGGACGCCGCCTGGCTGATCTACGACGAAGCGCGGCTCGCCGAGGGCGAGACCTTGCGCGACGCCCCCGCCTTCGCCGCGCGCCTTCGTCGCGTGATGGAGAAGGCGCTGGGGTAGGGCAGGGCGGGGCGCAATCGAGGCCGATTTTCGCGCTTTGTCGGCGTTGGCGCGGCGACGCCGTCGGCCGCGCCCGCCGCCTTCTGAATTGTGACGGACGCGGAAACGCGACTTTTCCGACCTCATCGGTCGTGAAGCGCCACTCAGGCGGCGGGCGCCGAGCCATCCGCTAATGCGCCTCGTCCCAATTCTCCGCCGCCCGCGCGTCGACCGCGAGCGGCGCGCTGAGGTGAACAGCCGGCGCCGGCGCCTCGACCATCGCCTTGGTGACGAGCTTGATCGTCGCCTCGACCTCGTCGTCGGGCGCCTCGAACACCAGTTCGTCGTGCACCTGCATGAGCATGCGCGCGCTGAGCCCGGCGTGCGCGAGCGCGCCGTCCATGCGCGCCATCGCGCGGCGGATGATGTCGGCGGCCGAGCCTTGCAGCGGCGCGTTGATCGCCGCCCGCTCGTTGAACGCGCGCTCCGAGGGGTTTGACGCGTTGATGCGCGGGAAATGGCACTTGCGGCCGAAGATCGTGCGCACGAACCCTTCCGCGCGCGCCTGTTTCTTCGTCGCCTCCATATAGTCGCGGATGCCGGGGAAGCGCTCGAAATATTTTCGGATATAGGCCCCCGCCTCCTCCCGCGAGATGCCGAGCTGGTTGGCGAGGCCGAAGGCCGAGATGCCGTAGATGATGCCGAAATTGATCGCCTTGGCGCGCCGGCGCACTTCCCCCGGCATCTCCTTGACGGGAACGCCGAACATTTCCGAGGCGGTCATGGCGTGGATGTCGAGCCCGTCGGCGAAGGCTTTCTTGAGCGGCGCGATGTCGGCGACATGGGCGAGCAGGCGCAATTCGATCTGGCTGTAATCGGCCGAGATCAGCTTGCAGCCGGGCGCGGCGATGAAGGCGCGGCGGATCTTGCGCCCCTCCTCGTTGCGCACGGGAATGTTCTGCAGATTGGGATCGGACGAGGAGAGGCGCCCGGTCGTCGTCGAGGCCAGCGCGTAGGAAGTGTGAACGCGGCGGGTCCGCGGGTCCACGAAGCTCGGCAACGCGTCGGTATAGGTCGATTTGAGCTTGGCGAGCTGGCGCCACTCGAGGATGCGGGCCGGCAGCTCGTGGCCCTCCTCGGCCAGATCCTCCAGCACGCGCGCCGAGGTCGACCAGGCGCCGCTCGCCGTCTTCTTGGCGCCGGCCAGGCCCATCTGGCCGAACAGGATGTCGCCGAGCTGCTTGGGCGAACTCAGGTTGAACGGCGCGCCGACCAGTCTTTGCACTTCGGCCTCGATCCGCGCCATCCCTTGCGCGAATTCGCCCGACAGGCGCGAAAGCATCTCGCGGTCGATCGAGACGCCGCGCCGCTCCATGCGCGCGAGCGGAACGACGAGCGGGCGCTCCAGCGTCTCGTAGACCGTCGTCATCCCCTCGGCGGGCAGGCGCGGCTTCAGGACGCGCCACAGCCTGAGCGTCACGTCGGCGTCCTCGGCGGCGTATTGCGTCGCCTTGTCGATGGGCACACGCGCGAAACCGATGAAATTGCGCCCGGAGCCCGCGACTTCGCTGAAGGCTATCGTCTTGTGGCCGAGCCAGCGCTGGGAAAGCGCGTCCATGCCGTGGCCGTCGCCGCTCGCCCCCGAATCGAGCGTGTAGGAAAGCAGCATCGTGTCGTCGAACGGGGCGACCTCGACGCCGCGCCGGGCGAAGACGTGCCAATCGAATTTGACGTTCTGGCCGATCTTCAGCACGCTCGGGTCTTCGAGCAGCGGCTTGAGAAGCTCGATGGCCTCGGCCTCGCCGATTTGGCCGGGCGCCAGCCCGCCGCCGCCGAAGAGATCGGCGTCGCCGGTGCGATGGCCGATCGGAATGTAGCAGGCTTGCCCCGGCGCGACGGCGAGCGAGACGCCGACGAGATCGGCCTGCAGCGGATCGAGCGAAGTGGTCTCGGTGTCGAAGGCGACCAGCCCCTCCTCGAACGCGCGCGCGATCCAGCCTTGCAGCGCATCCGCCGAAGCAACGGTCGCATAAGCCGTGACGTCGATCTTTTCCTCCCGCGCGCGAGCGGCCCGCTCGGTGGCGAGGCCTTTCGGCGTGCGGTCGCCGGCGGCCTTGGCGGGCGCGGCGGGCGCAGCGGCGGGCGCCGCGACGGGCGCCGCGAGGCTCGGCGCGATCGTCTCGCCGTGGCGCCCGCGCCAGCCGCCGGGGCCGATGAAGCGCGGGTCGGGCTCGATGGCGTTCGCGTCGAGCCCGCAAATCTCGCCGACGCGGCGGGTGATCGTGGCGAGCTCCATCGCCTTGAGAAAGGCGATCAGCGGCGCGCCGTCGAGCTTGGGCACGCCGAGCGCGTCGAGCGGGACTGCGACGTCGACGTCGCGCACCAGCGTGACCAGGATCTTCGACAGCCGGATCAGCGCGACCGATTCGGGATCGGTCAGGATTTCGCGGCGCTTGGGCTGCTTGATCTCGCTCGCGTGCACGAGCAGCGTATCGAGATCGCCATATTCGCCGATCAGCTGCGCCGCCGTTTTGACGCCGATGCCGCGCGCGCCGGGCACGTTGTCGGTGGAATCGCCGGCGAGCGCCTGGATGTCGATGACCTTGTCGGCGCCGACGCCGAAATAGGCGACGACTTCCTCCGGGCCGATGCGCCGCTCCTCGCGTTCGCCCGAGGCCGGATCGAACATCGCCACGCCCGGTCCGACGAGCTGCATCAGGTCCTTGTCGGCGGAGACGATAAGCACGTCGGCGCCGCGTTCGCGCGCCTGGCGCGCGTAGGTGGCGATGAGATCGTCGGCCTCGTAGCGGTCCTGCTCGATCGGCGTCAGGCCGAACGCGCGCACCGTCTCCCGCATCAACGGGAACTGCGGCACCAGGTCCGGCGGCGGATCGGGCCGATGGGCCTTGTAAGGGGGATAGATTTCGCGCCGGAACGAATTCTCCGACTTGTCGAAAATGATCGCCAGATGCGTCGGCTTGATCCCCGCCGCGCCGTCGCGCAGGAATTGCAGCACCTTGGTCGCGAACAGCCGCACCGCGCCGATTGGCAAGCGATCGGAGCGATAATTGTATTTCTGATCCTGGCGGATCGACTGGAAATAGGCGCGAAAGACGAAGGACGAGCCGTCGACGAGAAAGACGTGGTCGCCGGGGCCGACCGGACGGGAAGCTTGGGTCATGGGGCGATTGTAGACAATGCGCGCGGCGGCGGCTATCGCCGCGCGGGCGCGGCCTTTGACTCCGCAGCG
The DNA here is from genome assembly GCA_963842835.1 of uncultured Alphaproteobacteria bacterium. Taxonomy (GTDB): domain Bacteria; phylum Pseudomonadota; class Alphaproteobacteria; order Rhizobiales; family Beijerinckiaceae; genus Roseiarcus. Next base: position 294,570 of record CAWJIB010000012.1, read on the forward strand.
GCAAAAAGACAGAAACCGGCGGCGACAAGGGCGGCGAGTTGGGGCTTCACGGCGCCGGCTCTCCGCCCGCGCGCATGGTTCCAATCCCCTTACCCCCGTCACGCGCGACGTGTCCCGTTCTGCGCGCGAGGGTGGCAGACTGTTGATCGATGGCTGATCCCTTCCGCTCGATGACCGCGCCCGGCGCCGCGATGAGCCTCTCCGTTCTCGGGCGCTACAGGTCGCTCGTCGCCGAGGGGCGCATCGAGGCCGATCCGGCGCAAGCCGAGCTGGCGGCGCGCCTCGAAGCGCTCGGCGCGCAATTGGCCGGCTATCGGCCGGGTCGCCGCGCGAGCGCCCTCGGGCGCCTGATCGGCGCCAGGCCGAACGGGGCGCCGCGCGGCCTCTATATTCACGGCGCGGTCGGACGGGGAAAAACCCTGCTGATGGACCTCTTCTTCGAGGGCGCGCCGCTCGCGCTCAAGCGCCGCGTCCATTTCCACGCCTTCATGGCCGACGTTCACGCGCGGGTGCATCGCTGGCGGCAGATGCGCAAGCGCGGCGAAATCCTCGGCGACGATCCGATCGCGCCCGTCGCGGCGGCGCTCGCCGGCGAAGCCTGGCTTCTGTGCTTCGACGAGTTCGGCGTGCGCGACATCGCCGACGCGATGATCCTCGGACGCCTGTTCGCGGCGCTGTTCGCGGCCGGCGTCGTGGTCGTCGCGACATCGAACGTCGCGCCCGGCGATCTCTACCGGGACGGCCTGAACCGCGCGCTGTTCCTGCCCTTCGTCGCGCTGATGCGCGAGCGGCTCGACATCGTCGAACTCAGGGCGCGAACCGACTTTCGCCTGGAAAAGCTCGCGCGCGCGCCAGTCTATTATTGCCCCGACGACGCGCGCGCCGAAGCGGCGCTCGACGCGACGTTCCAGAGCCTGACCGGCGCGGAACGCGGCGCGCCGATGGACATCGCGCTGCTCGGCCGCAGCTTGCGCGTACCACAGGCGTTCGACGGCGTGGCCCGCTTTTCCTTCGACGACCTTTGCCGCCGTCCCCTGGGCGCGTCGGACTACCTCGCCGTCGCCGAACGCTTTCATACGCTCGTCGTCGATCGCATCCCCAAGCTGGGCCCGGACGAGCGCAACGAGGCCAGGCGCTTCATCACGCTCGTCGACGCGCTTTACGACATGAAGGTGAAGCTGATCGCCTCGGCCGAGGCCGAACCGGCCGACCTCTATCCCGCGGCGACCGGTGCGGAAGCGTTCGAATTCGCCCGCGCCGCCTCGCGCCTCATCGAAATGCGCTCGGTCGATTATCTCGGCGAGCCGCACGGCGGCGGAGATCGCTCGAGTTCGGGCGACCTCGGCGGTCTGGTCGAGACCTGAGGGGGATTTTTCTCGGAAGAAACCGGTGTCCGCTTTTCCGAACTCCTACTTGGCTGGCGCACTTTTGCGTTTCATGCCAGCATCGCGCGGCTTGCCGGAGACCGACTGGACTTGTCACAATCGTCGCCCGCCGAATCCGTCGAAGCGCGGATCCTCGAAATCGCGCAGGCTCACGTGCGCAGGTTCGGCTCCGCGCGCGCAACGGTCGTCGGCGTCGCGCAAGAGGCGGGCATGACGCACGCCAACGTCTATCGCTACTTTCCCTCCAAGGCGGCGCTGTTCGAGGAGATCACGGCGTCCTGGCTTCGCCCGATCGAGACGCGCTTGCGGGAGGCGGCCGAAGGCGCCGCTCCCGCCTATGACAAGCTCGAAAACATGCTGATGACGATTCATCGCGCCTACCGCCAGAAGCTGGAGAGCGACCCCGCCTTGTTCGATCTGCTGATCGAGGCGCTCGAGGAGGATCGCGGCAGCGCGCGCCGACACCGCGCGCGCGTGCAGTCGGAAATCCAGCGCGTGGTCGAGGAAGGCGTCGCCTCCGGCGCCTTCGCCATGACCGACCGGCGCCGGGCCATGTCGCTGATCTTCGACGCCGCGCATCGCTTCATCCATCCGATCGCGCTGCGGCTCGACAGGGACGCGGCGAGCGTCGCGCTGGCGAGCCGATTCGAGACGATCGTCGCGGTCGTATTGAGAACGCTGAGAACGGGGCGCGCCTGAGCGCGCCGAGGGCTCGCGCGATCTAGACCCTGAGCGGCATCAGCACGTAGAGCGCGGCCGAGCCCTCGCGGTCCTGGATGATCGTCGGCGAACCGGGGTCGGACAGCTTGATCAGCGCCGTGTCGCCCGAGAGTTGCCCCGCAATGTCGAGGAGATAACGCGCGTTGAAGCCGATCTCGATCGGCGCGGAATCGTAGTCGACTTCGATCTCCTCGCTCGCCGACCCGGAATCCGGATTGTTGACGGAGAGCGTCATTTTGTTGTCGGCGATCGCCAGTTTGATCGCGCGGCCGCGCTCCGAGGAAATCGTCGAGACGCGATCGACCGCCTTGGCGAAAGGCTCCTTGTCGACGACGAGGCGCTTGTCGTTGTGCGTGGGAATGACCCGCGTGTAATCGGGGAAGGTGCCGTCGATCAGCTTGGTCGTCAGCACGACGTCGCCGAACTGGAAACGCGCTTTGGTGGTCGAAATCTCGATGGCGACTTCCTGGGCCATGTCCTCGAGCAGTTTCTGCACTTCGCTGACCGCCTTGCGCGGCGCGATGACGCCGGGCATGCCAGCCGCGCCCTGAGGCGCGGGAATCTCGACTCGGGCGAGGCGATGGCCGTCGGTGGCGACGGCTCGCAGCAGGCTCACGCCGCCGACGTCGACGGTATGGAAGAAGATGCCGTTGAGATAGTAACGCGTCTCCTCGGTCGAGATGGCGAACTGGGTATTGTCGATCAAACGCTTGAGATCGACGGCGGGGAGGACGAAGCGGTGCGTGAATTCGCCGGTCGTCAGGTCGGGGAAGTCCGAAGCCGGCAGGCTTTGCAGGAAAAAGCGCGAGCGGCCGGAGCGCAGCAGCAGCTGGCCTGCATCCCCGGTCATTTCCAGACTGACCTGCGCGCCTTCGGGCAATTTGCGCACGATGTCGTAAATGACATGCGCCGGCACGGTCGTCGCGCCGGCCTGGGCGACGTCGGCGGGCGCCGATTCGGTCGCTTCGAGGTCGAGGTCGGTGCTCTTGAGCGTCACCTGACGCTCACGCGCCTCGATCAGCACGTTGGAGAGAATCGGGATGGTGTTGCGTCGTTCGACGATGCGATGGACATGGCCCAGCGCCTTGAGAAGAGCCGTTCGCTCTATGGTGACCTTCATCGCGTCATCCCAAATTTACGCCCGCGGCCGCGCTTCCAAACAAAGAATTGCAACGCGCGCGGCCCCTCTTGATCGCTCCGTCGTCCCGGCGACACGGCCCGGCTTATCGCGCGGGGCGCGAACTTTGCCAAGGAGATGCGGGATGCGCAAGAGCGGCGGGGCCGCGCTCCGATGGATTCGACTGAATTTCGCCCGACGGCGCGCAAGACCTGGGCAACCTTAACCGGCCCTTAAATCGCCGCCTTTAGCTTCGATTGGGTCGGGCGGCGTCGTTTCGGGGAGCTTCCCCGCGAAGGGCTCGGGCGGGATCGCGTGATGTTCGGCAGGGGCGGCAAGCGAAACGCGGAGCGGATCGAACCGCGACTCGACGATTCGCCGCGCCGCCGCGCCCGCGACGACGACTTGCGCGCCGACCCGGCCGATCGCCCGCAACGGCGCTCCAAGAAGGCGAGCCGCGGCTCGGGCGGCGCCCGGCGCGGCTCGGGCGGGAAGTCCCGGCGCTCCTTCCTGGGCCGACTGGTCTATTGGGGATTCGTGCTCGCCGTCTGGGGCTTCGTCGGCGTCGCCGGCCTCTTCGCCTATTACGCCAGTCAACTGCCGCCGATCGACCAACTCGCGGTGCCCAAGCGCCCGCCCAATATCGCCATTCTCGCCGACGACGGTTCGCTGCTGGCCAATCGCGGCGACACGGGCGGCGCGGCGGTGCATTTGAGCGAGCTGCCGCCCTATCTGCCCAAGGCCTTCGTGGCGATCGAGGACCGGCGCTTCTACCAGCATTTCGGCATCGACCCGATCGGCATCGGCCGCGCCGTCATCCGTGACCTCACGGGACGAGGCGGCATGGAGGGCGGTTCGACGCTGACGCAGCAGCTCGCCAAGAATTTCTTTCTCACGCAGGAGCGCACGCTCCCGCGCAAGATTCAGGAAGCGATTCTCGCGCTGTGGCTCGAGCGCAAATATTCCAAGGACCAGATCCTGGAACTCTATCTCAACCGCGTCTATTTCGGCTCGGGCGCCTTCGGCGTCGAGGCGGCGGCGCAGAAATATTTCGGCAAGAGCGCCAAGCTGGTGAATCTCTCGGAGGCCGCGGTTCTCGCCGGCCTGATGAAATCGCCGACCCGGCTCGCGCCCAATCACAATCTGAAGGCGGCCAACGAGCGCGCGGCGCAGGTCGTCACCGCGATGGCCGAACAAGGCCACATCACCGAGGCGATGGCCAAGCTCGCGCTTTCCGCTCCCGCTCAGGTCGTGCGCGAGAAAGGCGCGGGGTCGATCAACTACGCCGCCGATTACGTCATGGACATGCTCGACGACACCGTCGGCGCGATTGACGAGGACATCGTCGTCACGACGACGCTCGACCCGACGATGCAGGCCAACGCCGAGCGGGCGCTGACCGAAGAGCTGAACGCCAAGGGCGACAAATTCGGCGTCGATCAGGGCGCCGTCGTGGCGCTCGATCCCGACGGCGCGGTCAAGGCGCTGGTCGGCGGGCGCAACTACGCCGACAGCCAGTTCAACCGCGCGGTCGCGGCCAAGCGCCAGCCCGGTTCCGCATTCAAGCCCTTCGTCTATCTCGCCGCCCTCGAGAAGGGCCTGACGCCCGACACGGTGCGGGAGGACGCGCCGATCTCGATCAAGGGCTGGAATCCGGAAAACTATTCGCGCGAATATTTCGGGCCGGTGACGCTGACCAAGGCGCTGTCGCTTTCGCTCAATACCGTCGCCGTGCGGCTCGGCCTGGAAGTCGGGCCCAAGACGGTCGTGCGCACCGCCCATCGCCTCGGCATCACGTCCGAGCTCGAGCCCAACGCTTCGATCGCGCTGGGAACGTCGGAAGTCACGCCGCTCGAACTCGTCGCCGCCTACGCCGCTTTCGCCAACGGCGGCATCGGCGTGCAGCCCCATGTGATCGCGCGCGTGCGCACGGCCAACGGCAAGTTGCTCTACACCCGCAAGAACGCCAGCTTCGGCCGGGTGATCGATCCGCAATATGTGGCGATGATGAACGCGATGATGCAGGAAACCCTGCTGACCGGCACCGCGCACAAGGCCGAACTGCCGGGCTGGCAGGCGGCTGGCAAGACGGGCACCAGCCAGGAATGGCGCGACGCCTGGTTCGTCGGCTACACGAGTTATCTCGTCGCCGGCGTCTGGCTCGGCAACGACGACGGCGCGCCGACCAAGAAGGTCTCGGGCGGCAATCTGCCGGTCGAAATCTGGAGCCGCTTCATGAAGGCGGCCCATCAGGGCGTGCCGGTCGCCGCGCTGCCGTCGGGCGTGTGGCGCAACGCCGACGCTCCCGCCCCTGAACCCGCGCCGCTCGCGCCGCCCGAAGCCGTCGGCGCGCCGCTGACGATCGGCCGGGGCGGCGATGCGGCCTCTGGAGCGCCCGCCGCGCCGGCCAAGCGCGCGCTCGCCCCGGCCGTGTCGGACGCCCCCGTGCCGCCCGCGCCGATCCCCAATGTCGATAATTACGCGCCCGCCGCGCCGCAGGCGCGCGACAAGAGCCTCCTCAACAAATTGTTCGGGGCGATCTAGCCCCGGCGATCGGCGTCTTCGCGCCTGACCGAGCGCGCCTGGCGAAAATCTCACGCTCGGCGCGCGCGCATCGGACGATCGCAACCGAATCATCGCGGTCATTCGCGACGCGGCAAAAGTCAAGACCGCCGCACGCTCGCAAGCGCCTGCGGCGTCCCGGCCGTCGGGCCGCCGCTGGTTGCGACGCCCTTTTTCGATCGCCGCGACGTTCGGGGAACGGGCGACCCGTCCCTTCGCGTCATCACGCGGATCAGCGAGTCCCGTGACGTCGCTACGGGGCCGCCATTCCCGATCCGACGGAGCGGGGCCTGCCTCGCACAACGGGTTAATATAAATCCGCCCGGTTCAGGACGAAGCGCCTTAACGCATGTGAGTTCAGACTTACTCGCGGCGCACATGCCCCTGCGCGCAAATGTCGCACATCACGAAAGGTTTACGCCCTTGCCCGCTCGCGGAGCCACGCGCATTCTGACCTCCCGCGTATAAGTGTAGCAAGCGTAAATGATAGGGTCTTTCGCCCCCAGCTTGAGAGAGCTGGGGGTTTTTCGTTGTGCGGCGACGCTGTCGGCGTTCCGTTGATCAGCTACGTCAGCCCACATTCTGCACATGGCCGTCAACTGCAGCTAGCGCCGAGAACGTCTGCTATGGACACAACTATCCGAATCTGGATTGGAATGTCCGCTTGCAGACCTAAAGAAGAGCTTTTGGGCGCAGTTTTAGACTTGCCTCGCAAAATTAACCATTTTTTAATGTGCCTTAATGCTAAGTATTGATTATATTTCACCGATTATTTGCCGTGAAAGTGTGTTCGGCTCGTCCAGAATTTATCAGTCGCGATATAATTTCGAGCTTATCCGTCTCATTTGCGTCTCCCGGTAACGTGTCGACATGGCCCAGCGCAAGCTGCCGGTCGAGGGCGGGACGCCGTATGTTCATCCCGGCCTCGATCCGGTTTGCTCGTTCCGTGAGTTAGGCCCGCACGACGGCTTTCGCGCCGCAGCACGAAGAGGCGCTCTGTTCGGCTGAGAGGAAGTGGCGTCGCCGCCCGCCTCTCAGCCTCGCAGAGCGCGCGGCTTTGCGCGTTCGGCCTCGATCCGGCTGATGTCGAAAATGCCTTGCAAGCCGGCGGGGGCGGGGCGCGAACGGCGGGCAGGACGGCTGGGTTGGCGACCGGCGTCGTTTGCGCGGCGGACACGCCGACGCCGGCGCCATCGCGCCCAACCTGAAGACATCGACAAGCCCGCTCGCCGGTTCGATGATGAAACATCAAGCGTCTAGCGCGCGCAAAATTTTGCGGCGAGGGGCTCCTCGCCCACCTCGCGCCGGCCAATCGTCGGCGCGGTCAAACTCGCGATCGGTTTGACCGGACGAACGAGGTCGGCCGCGCTCGTTCACGCGGCGAGCAATTCCGGCGAAGGCAAAAGATTCGCGATGTCGATGACGCCGATGAGACGTCCGTCCATGGCGATGACGCCGCGCAGAAAAAGCTTGGCGGTCTCGGCGGCGATGTCCGGCGTCGGCTGGATCTGCTCCTCGCCGGCGGTGAAAATATCGGAAACGCCATCCACCAGCAGGCCCGCGACCTGACGCCCGAACTCGACGACGATGATGGCGTGACGCGCGGTCGGTTCGGTCGGCCGAAAGCCCAGCCGCACCGCCAGGTCGACGATGGGCAGGACGACGCCCCGCAAATTGACGACCCCGAGCACGAAGACCGGGGCGTGCGGAAGCGCCGTCGCCGGCGTCCAGCCCCTGATCTCCCGGACCGAAGTGGTGCCGATGCAGAATTCCTGGGATCCGATATTGAAGGCGATCAGTTCGCTGCCTTTGCCGGTCCCGACTTTTACGCTCTCGCTCATTTGCGCACCCATAGTTTGCTCATTTCAGGGAAACCAAGAGGCGCGGCGAACCGAACCGATTCGATTCGCCGCGCGGCCGCGTCAGAACTCTTGCCAGCTTTCGTCGTCGCCGCGCGCCGCCGCCCGCGGCGCCGAGCCGTTGACGACGGCTTTCTGCGCCGGTCGGCGAACCGGTTCCGGCTTGGCGCGGGCGGTCGCCGATCCTTCGGCGGGCGAAGCCTTCTTCGGCGCTTCGCGGAACGCGTGCGGCGCCGCCTTCTTCAATTGGGCGCGCAGGGGATCTTCCGCCACTTGCCGTGTTTGGTAGCGCCCGATCAGCCGAGCGAGCTCTTCCGTCTCCCCGGCCAGAGAATGGGAGGCCGCCGTCGTTTCCTCGACCATCGCCGCGTTCTGCTGGGTGACCTTGTCCATCTCGTTGACGGCGGTGTTGACCTGCTGCAGGCCAGTCGCCTGTTCCTGCGCGCTGGCGGCGATGTCGGTTATGATGGCGTTGATCTCCACGACCTGCGCCACGATCCGTTCGAGCGCCTTGCCGGTCTGCGTGACGAGCGTGACGCCCTGGTCGACCTGCGCCGTCGACGCCGAAATGAGCCCCTTGATCTCCTTGGCCGCCTCGGCGGAGCGCTGAGCGAGCGCGCGCACCTCGGAGGCCACCACGGCGAAACCGCGACCGGCGTCGCCGGCGCGCGCCGCCTCGACGCCCGCGTTCAGCGCGAGAAGATTGGTCTGAAAGGCGATTTCGTCGATGACGCCGATGATCTGGCTGATCTGCTTCGAGGACTTTTCGATGCCGGTCATCGCCGTCATCGCCTCGCGCACCACGTCGCCGCTCTTGTCGGCGTCGACCTTGGCGGTCGAAACCACGTCGCGCGCGTGCTTGGCGCCCTCGGCGGTTTTCTTGACCGTCGCCGTGATCTGCTCGAGCGCGGCGGCCGTCTCCTCGAGACTCGAGGCCTGCTGCTCGGTGCGACGCGACAGATCGTCGGCGGCCGAGGAGATCTCGCCAGTCCCCGAACGGATCGCGTGCGTATTGGCGCTGATCGACAACATCGATTGCTCCAACAACTCCATCGAGGCGTTGAAGTCGACGCGAAGCCGATCGAGGGCAGGAATGAATTCCACCTCGATGCGGTGCTCGAGATTCCCTTCGGTCAAACGACTGAGCGCCGTCGCGATCTGGTTGACGGCGTTGACCCGGCCCGTCATGTCGGTGGCGAACTTGACCACTTTCATGACGCGCTTGTTGAGATCGAAGATCGGATTGTAGGACGCCTGGATCCAGACCTCCTTGCTGCCCTTGCCGATGCGCTTGAATTGCTCGGCGACGAATTCGCCGCGATTCAGCTTCCGCCAGAATTCCTGATATTCGGCGGACTGAGCGTAAGCCGGCTCGACGAACATCCGGTGATTCTGACCCTGGATTTCCTCCAGGCGATATCCGAGCGTGTTGAGGAAGTTCTCGTTCGCGGTGAGGATCTTTCCATCGACCGAGAATTCGATGACGGCCTGTGCGCGGGAAATGGCGTCCAGCTTTCCCGCATTCTCGGCGGCTTGCAATTTGGCGCTGGTGATGTCCATCGCGACCTTGACGACCTTGTCAACGGCGCCGGAGCCGCTCAAAACGGGGCTGTAGGAGGCTTGAATCCAGATTTCCCGGCCGCCCTTGCCGATCCGCTTGTATTCGCGGGCGGCGAATTCGCCGCGGCCGAGCTTGGCCCAGAATTCGCGGTATTCAGGGCTTCTGGCGTAATCCGGCTCGACAAACATGCTGTGATGCTTGCCCTTGATTTCCCCCAGTTCGTAGCCGAGCGCGCGACAGAAATTCTCGTTGGCGGTAATGATTTTCCCATCGGGTTGGAATTCGATGATGGCCAGGGAACGGCCGATCGCCTTAAGAGTGCGCTTGGCGTCGCCGCCAAAGTCCGCATGAAACATCGTAACCAACCCCTGCATTTTCGAAACGGATTGCGACCCGGCGCGCGTCTTGCCGTTCATTTTCTTCCGCGCGAAAGGCGCTACGGACGGACGCGGTCCGGCCGCCTGTCGGCGAGAAGACAAGTTCGAGATATCGAGCGAGAGAGGGACATGTCGGATCAGCGCGGACCCCGCGCGGCGGCGTCATGCCGTCATCGACTTCTAAGCGAAGCCGATGAACCGTCTGTCTGAAAGGTGTACGGGCCGCCAGTTAAGAAACGGTGTAAAATGAATTCTATATTCTAGACCGCGCGTTGGCGGCGCCGTCGGTTCGTCGTCCATGCGAAAGCGGCGATCTTAACCGGCCTGATTGCGATTTGTTCGATCGAGCGCCCGGGATATCGTCGAAATCAGCGCATCGGCGCCTGCGCCGCCTTGGCGCGAAACATCGGAAAGCGCGACGCCTCGTTTTCGTATAGGCTCGCCCGTCGGCCCTGCCGCAACATAAGGACTTCGTATGACGATGAATAAGGCGATCCTCCTCGACTCCCGACCGATCGACAAGGTTTCCCCGGCGAATTTCCGCCTCGTCGAGGCGCCGCTGCCGACGCCCGGCCCCGGCGAAGTCCTGGTGCGCCATCATTATCTCTCGCTCGATCCCTACATGCGCGGTCGGCTCAGCGACGCCAAATCCTACGCCAAGCCGCAGGAGCTGGGCGCGACGATGGGCGGCGGGACGGTCGGCGAGGTCGTCGTCTCGAACAATCCGCGTTTCAAACCGGGAAATTTCGTCGTCGGCATGGGCGGCTGGCAGCTCTACGGCCTCAGCGACGGGCGCGATCTCAACGTCGTCGACGCCAAGGCGATTCCCCTTCAGGCCTATCTCGGCACGGTCGGCATGCCCGGCGTCACCGCCTGGTATGGCCTCAACAAGATCATCGCGGCGAAGAAAGGCGAGACGGTCGTCGTTTCCGCCGCCACCGGCGCGGTCGGCTCGGTGGTCGGCCAGCTGGCGAAAATCGCCGGCGCGCGGACCGTCGGCGTCGCGGGCGGCGCCGAAAAATGCGCCTATGCGGTGAACGAGCTCGGCTACGACGTCTGCGTCGATCACAAGTCGCCGCGGTTCGCCGAGGAGATGAAGGCGGCGCTGCCGAACGGGCTCGACGGCCTGTTCGAGAATGTCGGCGGCGAGCCCTTCGCGCAGTGCCTGCGGCGGCTCAACGATTTCGCGCGCATCGCGATCTGCGGCCTCATCGCCTCCTACGAGGGTCCGCCGACCGCGTTGCCGGACATGCGGCTGTTTCTCGTGCGGCGGATCAAGATCGAAGGCTTCATCGTCTCCGACCATCAGCCGCTGTGGCCGCAGGCGCTCGGCGAACTCGCCGGCCACGTCGCGGCGGGCCGCCTCAAGTGGCGCGAGACGATCCGCGAAGGCCTCGAAAGCGCGCCGCAAGCGCTGGTCGACCTGCTGCATGGCGGCAATTTCGGCAAGATGCTCGTCAAGCTCATTTGACCTGTGCTAAATATCCGCCACGAATTGAGTTGAGCTTAAGGGCGGCGCGTTCTATGTCTGCGCCATGAAACTCGCCGAGTGGCTCACGCGCAACGGCGTCAAGCGCGCCGATTTCGCGCGCCGCATCGGCGTTTCGCCGGGCGCGGTGACGCAGATCTGCCGCGAGGACGGCGCCTGGGTGTCGCGCGAGACGGCCCAACGCATCCTCGTGGAGACGCGCGGCGCGGTCACGCCGAACGATTTTCTCGACGGCGCGGTTCCGTCGGATTGGGGAAGCCAAATGTCGCATCATGTCAGCCAAGCGATCGAGGCGATCGCGCGCGGCGAGATCGTCGTCGTCACCGACGACGACGACCGCGAGAACGAGGGCGATCTCATCGTCGCCGCTTCGCTCTGCACGCCGGAAAAAATGGCCTTCATCATCCGCAATTGCTGCGGCATCGTCTGCGCGCCCTTGACCTCCGACGAGGCGCGCCGCCTGCATCTCTCGCCGATGGTGGCGATGAACGACGCGCCGCTCGGCACCGCCTTCACCGTTTCCGTCGACGTGAAGCACGGCATGACGACCGGCATTTCCGCCGAACAGCGCTGCAACACTGTGCGCGCGCTCGCCAACGGCAACATGGGCGCAGGCGATTTCGTGCGGCCCGGGCATGTCTTCCCGCTGATCGCGCGCGAAGGCGGGGTGTTGATGCGCTCCGGGCACACCGAAGCCGCGGTTGATCTGTGCAAGCTCGCGGGATTGGCGCCGGTGGCGGTGATTTGCGAACTGGCTAACGACGACGGCACGGTGATGGTCGGGCCGCAGATCGAGTCCTTCGCCGCCAAGCACGGTCTCGCGCGCATCTCGGTCGCCGATCTCATCGCTTATCGCCAGGCGCGCGAGAAACTCGTCGAGCGCGTCGCTTGCTTTCCGGTCAAGACGCCGATCGGCGAGTTGATGGGCTACGCCTATCGCACCTCCTTCGATCCCGTGCTGCATTTCGCCTTCGTGCATGGCGCGATCGGCGAAGGGCGCGACATGCCGGCGCGTCTGCACCGCGCCGACATCATCGGCGATATTTTCGGCGGCGGCGTCATCCCGCGCGTGCTGCAGCGGTTCAAGGAGGAAGGGCGCGGCGTGCTCGTGTATCTGCGCGACGGCGCGGCCGGCGTGCCGGCGAACCTGAGCGGCGCGGAGCCTTCCGGCTCCGACGGCGCGCGCGCGACTCAATGGCGAGAAATCGGCCTCGGCGCGCAAATCTTGCGCGATCTCGATGTGTCCTCGATCCGCCTGCGCACGGAAAACCCGCGCAAATACGTCGGTCTTTCCGGCTTCGGCATCGAAATCGCCGCGATCGAGGCGATCGACGGCTGACAATGAATCTCGTGGGCCGCGGCTCAGCCGCCCATGAGCGCCCCGACATGCGCGGCCACGGAGCGGCCGAGACCCTCGAGATCGTAGCCGCCCTCGAGCAGCGAGACGATGCGCCCGCCGCAACGCGTCTGCGCGATGGCCATCAGGCGTTGCGTCGCCCAGGCGAAATCGGCCTCGCGAAGGTTGAGATTGCCGAGCGGATCGCGATAATGCGCGTCGAACCCCGCGGATACGATGACGAGATCGGGGCTGAACGCCTCCAGCCGCGGCAGGATCGCCTGCGTGAAGGCCTCGCGGAACGCTTCGCCGCCGTCGCCGGCCCGCAACGGCGCGTTGACGATCTGGTCGTGCTCCCCGCATTCGCTTCGCGCGCCCGTGCCGGGATAAAGCGGCATCTGATGGGTCGAGGCGTACATGACGCTGCGATCGCTCCAGAAGATGTCTTGCGTGCCGTTGCCGTGGTGCACGTCGAAATCGACGATCGCGACGCGTTCGAGCCCATGAGCGGCCTGGGCGTGGCGCGCGGCGACCGCGGCGTTGTTGAAGAAACAAAAGCCCATCGGCGTCGCCGTTTCGGCGTGGTGTCCGGGCGGCCGCGTCGCGACGAAAGCGTTGTCGACGCGCCCGGCCGCCACTTCGTCCACCGCGTAGATCGCGCCGCCCGCCGAGCGAAGCGCGGCCTCCCAGGTTCCCGGCGACATCGCGGTGTCCGCGTCGAGCTGAACACGTCCCTGGCTCGGCGAGGATTGTTCGATCGCGGCGACGTAGTCCGAGGGGTGAACGCGCGTCAGCGCCTCGATCGCGGCGCGCGGCGCGCTCTCGCGAACGAGCAGATGAAACATTTCGTCTTCCAGCGCCTGGTCGACAGCGCGCAGACGCTGCGCCCTTTCCGGGTGGCCTTCGCCCATGTCGTGCGCCGAGCAGGCCGCATGGGTCACCAGCAACGTCGTCACCGAGCAAAATCCTCGCGATAAGCGCTTCCGTCCCCCCGCGTAAGCATCGCCGGATTGCGCGGGAATGTCCACTGTTGCGCGCGCCGCGACGAACGACGCTTATTTCGGCGCCGGCTCGGGCGCGCAGCTCAGCGATTTGGCCTGGGCCTCCGCCGCCGCGTAGAGGCTCGGCAATTCGCTGAAGGCGCGCATCAAAACGAATCCTTCCGTCGTCGTGGAGACGACGCGAAGATCCTGTGAGGGGTTGTCTTCGTCGTCGCGGGCGACCAATGCGCGCAATTGGCTGGGCGTGACGACGACTGCCTCCATGACTCCGTGCGTCGCGGCTTTGTCGGTCAAAGCGTAGAAGACCGCGCCCCGTCGCGTGTGAAACGACAGAGACGCGAAGCCGGCGCGTCCGACCGCCGCCTTGACGCGCACCGGCCCGCTAGCGAGGTCGAAGCGGCAAAACGCGCTCGCCAGAGCCGGATCGGCGTAGGGGAAGCGGCGCTCGGCCGGACTCGGCCGCGCCAGCGCGATCGTGGCGTCGACGGGGCCGAGGTCCTCGAGGCGCGCGTAGGCGTCGCGCGTGGCGACGACCGGGATGAGGAGGATCACGACGAAATGCACGAGGGCGCCGACGACCACAACGACCGCCAGGAATGTCGCCGCGCCGCCCAGGCGTTCGCGAAGGCTCATACGCAACCTTCCCTAACGATGGAAGGCGCCGCGTTCTTTTCGATTCCGCCCGCCGTGGCGCTGAGCGGCGAATCATAGAGCCGCAACACCAGCGCGAACGGGGACGGCGCGCCGATCGGCAGCCAATTGCCGGCGTGCGCGCTCGCCGAGACGAAGATCGAAAATCCGCCGCCGGCCTCGCGCAGAATCTCGCTCGATCGGAATCCGTAACGCCCCGCCGCGTTTTCGACTGGGAAGCCTTCGCGATCGACCAGACTCAAGGTCCAGTACCGCGCCGCGGGGGTGCGCGATCCCACGCGGTAGGCGCAGCGCGCATCGAGCGGCCGACCGGCGTCGTCGACGCGCGCGACGAGTTGCAGCCCTTCGCCGAGCGCCAGCGGAATCTCGCCGCTGCGCTCCAGGCCGGCGCGCGTATAGGGGTCCGCCTCGAGGGATCCCGCCGTCGCCGCGACGCTCCAGGCGCCGATGGCGACGACGCCGAACGGGCCGCCATTGGCCAGGATCGCCCGGCTCGCCCAAAGCCCGAGCGCAAGGCCGATCGCACAGGCCACACTTGCTTTCACGAACATCGTCACGCGGGAAGTCCCGAACCGGCCAGACCTCGATCGACAACAGGCCGCGATCGATAAATCGCGAGACGGCCTTGCGAAGTCAAGCGCGCGCCGATCAGGGCGCCAGGACCCCGCCGCGAACGATCGTCACCCCGGCGTTCGTTTGAGCCGCGTATTCGTTCGGCGATCCCAAGACGGCGCCGTGCTTTTGCGCGGAACGCGCGAAATCTCCGATTTCGAGGATGATTCGCGCCGAGCGCTGGGACAGGCCGATTTGCCGCGGCGCCTCGACAATGCCGGCGCCGGTTTTCACCGCCGTCGCGGCGGCGATTTCTCCAGCCGCTCCCGGCGCCGGCGCGGCGACGCCGAAGGGCGGCTTCGCCTCGAGGCCCTGATGTGCGTAAGCCATGATCGCGCGCCAGGTCTGCGCCGGCAGCGCGCCACCTTGCATATTGCCGGACATCGACGAGTTGTCGTCGTTGCCGAACCACACGCTGCCGACGAGGTTGCCGGTGTAGGCGTTGAACCAAGCGTTGGTCGGCCCATTTGTCGTGCCGGTCTTGCCGGAGATGACGAGGCCCGGGATCTGCGCCCCGCGCCCGGTGCCCTCGGTGAGCACGTGGGTCAGGATGTTGTTCATCTCGGCGACCTTGTCGGGCGGCAGCACTTGGACGGGCGGCGTCCCGTTCGCCTCGTGGGTGTAGATGACCTTGCCTTGCGAATTGCGGATTTCGATCGCCGCATAGGGCGTCGCGCGTTTGCCGCCGTTGGCGAGCAGCGCGTTGGCGCCCACCATATCGATCATCTTGACCTCGTCGGCGCCGACCGGCAGCGACACCGTGTCGACGAGCGGCGTCGTCAGCCCCATTTTTCGCGCCGTCTCGATGATCTTGGAGCGCCCGAGCTCGGCGATCTTGGCTTGGTGATAGGGCTTGCCGGCCGGCCAGTAGGCCTCGCCGATCTTCACCGAGATCCAGATCGCGGCGGTGTTGTACGACTGCGCGAGCGCCTGATAGAGCGGCATTGCGCCGCCGCTCTCGCCGCCGAAATTATGCACGCAGTAGTCGCCGATGCAGATGCCTCCTGCTTGCACCGTCGTGTCCTTGTGGTACTTGCCGGTCAGCAGCGCGGTCATATAGTCGAAGATCTTGAACGACGAGCCGGGCTGGCGCGCCGCTTCGGTGGCTCGGTTGAACTGGCTCGCGCCGTAATCGCGCCCGCCGACCATCGCGCGCACCAGGCCATCGGGGTCGGCGATCACCGCCGCCGCCTGATGCGCGTGGTAGGCGGGCGCGTTGACGCGCAGCATATCCTCGATGACGCTTTCGGCCTTGAGCTGCAGGTTGCTGTCGAGGCCGGTGCGCACGACGAGGACCCGCTCGTTGCGCAATTTCCCCGCGTCGGCGAGCCCCTTCACTTCGTCGTAGGCGAAGTCCAAATACCAATCGGGGCTGGAGCGGCCGTTCTGAGCGACGGGGGTCGCCGGATTGCGCCGCGCCGCATAGACCTGCCCCTCGGTCATGAAGCCGGCGTCGACGAGATTGCTCAGGACATCGTTGGCTCGGGCGCGCGCGGCGGGCAGATTGACGTCCGGCGAATATTTCGTCGGGGCCTTGAATAGGCCGGCGAGCATGGCGGCCTCCGCGAGGTTGATGTCGCGCGCCGACTTGCCGAAATAATATTGGGCCGCCGCCTGCACGCCGAACGCGCCGCCGCCCATATACGCGCGATCGAGATAGAGGCTCAAGATCTCCTTCTTCGTCAGATGGTGCTCGAGCCACAGCGCGAGATAGGCTTCCTTGATCTTGCGCGAAATCGAGCGCTCGTTGGTCAGAAACAGGTTCTTGGCGAGCTGCTGGGTGATCGAGGAGCCGCCCTGCACGACGCCGCCGGCGTGGGCGTTGACGGTCAAGGCGCGCAGCGTGCCGATGACGTCGATGCCGAAATGGTCGAAGAAGCGGCGATCCTCGGTGGCGAGCACGGCCTTGATGAAATGATCGGGCAGTTGCTCGAACGGGATCGCGTCGTCGTGCTTGATGCCGCGCCGGCCGACCTCCACGCCGTAGCGGTCGAGGAACGTCACCGCGAGATCCTCGCGCTTGAGCCAGTCCTCGTCGCTCGTCTCGTGAAAAGCCGGCTGCGCCAACGTCAGGACGACGATCAGTCCCGCCACGCCGAGGTTCAGGCCTTCGCAAAGCGCCTCGATGAGCAACTTGCGCGCGCCCGAGAGATGGAAACGATCGGAAAACGCCGCCACCGCCTGCAGCGCGCGGATCGACCGGCGCTGGGCGTCGTAGAGCGAGGAATCCACGAAAGCGTCGAACGCGAGCAGCCCTCGCGCGACGGCTTTCCGGAACCGGGACATTCCTCTTTCGCTCGACAAAGCCACCCCGCGTCCAACGCCTCGCCGCGTCCGCCAGCGATCCTTAACACAATCCAACGCAATTTGAACGACTTGACGCGCGCTCCGGTCCGCGTCATGGCCACGCCCGGAGCCCGCCGGCCTGGATCAAAATGCGACGCGGCGGACAATCCGTCCGGGCGGTTCAAATTCCGCGCCGCGCCGGCGAATTCGTTTTGGCTCTGGAACTTCGCGGCGCGGCCGCCGCGAAGTCGAAGAACAGGAAGTCTGCATGCCCGAGCAATCCCAAGACCTCATGCGATCGCAAAACTCGCGCGCTTTCTGGCGCGTCAAGTCCCTGGAGGCGATGACCAGCGAAGAATGGGAGAGCCTGTGCGACGGCTGCGCGCGCTGCTGCCTGGTCAAGCTCGAGGACGAGGACAGCGGCGAAATCCACTTCACCGACCTCGGCTGCAAATTGTTGGACGGCAAGACCTGCCGGTGCCTCGACTACCGCCGCCGCCAGCGGCGCGTCCCCGATTGCCTCAAGCTGACGCCGCAAGCCGTGCGCTCGCTGAGCTGGCTGCCCGTGACCTGCGCCTATCGGGTTCTGGCCGAAGGGCGCGAACTTGCGTGGTGGCATCCCCTGATTTCCGGCTCGCCCGAGACGGTGCACGAGGCGGGCGTTTCCGTGCGCGGACGCGTGACGGCGAGCGAAGAGGATTTGCCGATCGAACTCTGGCCCGAGCACATCGTGCGCTGGCCCAACCGGCCGCCGCCGCGGCGCTCGCGCAAATGAGGGTCTACGGGCGCGCGCCTTGGGTCTAAGGGCGCCAGCGCGCGAGCGTCGCGTCGATCCAGGCGCGCTGCGGGGCGATGAGCGGCCCCTGCGTCAGCGCGCCGCAATGGCGCCCGCGAGGGCCGGACGTCCACGCGACGATCGCCAGGACCGTTTCGCCGTCGCCGGAAAAGAGGGGGCCGCCGGAATCGCCGGCGCAAGCGCCCGCGCCGGCTTGATCGGCGTCCTCGGCCCAAAGCAGGATCTTGGATTGCGGCGCGCGCACCTTGAGCCTCGCGCTGCGCAACGCGCCGCCGGTCAGCGGCTCGCCCTCGCGCGCAATCCCATAACCGGCGACGATCGCGGTTTCGCCGACCGCCGGCCCGTCGCCCGAGGCCAAGCTCGGCGCGGTGAAGCGCGAGGCGAGCGGCGTCTGGGTCTCCACCAGCGCGAGATCGACCGAGACGACCCGCTGGGCGATCGCGTCGGCGCGATAGAGCGGGTGGGCGGCCGCCGCCTCAACCCGTACGACCACCGGCCTTCCCGCCTCGTCGCGATAATGGACGAGCATGTCGCCGACGGGACGCAGGCAATGCGCGGCGGTCAGAACGACGCGCGGCCCGAGAACCACGCCGGAGCAGAAGCCCGCCTTGTCGGCGCCGCGCGTCAACACCATGACGACGTGATTGGCGAAGCGGAGGTCTTCGTCGGCCGCGCCGACCACGGCCGCCGCGGGAGCGGCCCAGCCAAGGCTCGCCGCCGCCAGCCACGCCAGCGCGCGGGCGATCGAGAAAGCGCGTCGTCTTCGTCGGATCATGTCCCTGGCTAGCGCTTTAAGGCCCGCGCGGGCAAGCCCAGGCCGTCTTCCAGGATTGGCCTTGGCGGGAACCCTCGGCTATATTCACTTCTTGTTCAGGCGGACGAGGAAAGACTTCGGCATGGGGCGCAAGTCGGCGATTTTCCTCGTTTTGGGTTTTTGGGCGGCGTGGGTTTGCGCGGCGGCGGGTTCGCGGGCGAGCGAGGCGGAGACGCATGTTGCGGTCAAGCGTTCGTGTCTTCCTCAGAGCGAGACGCGGGAGGTTGTGAAGGCCCGGCGTCTTCTGGAGCCGTTCGCGGTTCTCAAATCGGCGGCGGCGCAATTCAAGGCCGAGGCGCTTTCGGCCAAGCTTTGCCATCTGGGCGACGAATTTGTTTACGAGATTGCGCTTCTTCACCGCGACGGCCGGCTGGTGCACGTGGTGATGAACGCGGCGACGGGCAAGCTTTTGGGCGCGCGCAACGCGCGCGAGCCGGCGCCGAAGATTTGATGGGAAGGGATGCGGCCGAATCATGCGCCTGCTCGTTGTCGAGGACGATCGCGATCTCAACCGGCAGGTCGTGGCGGCGCTGGAGGGGGCGGGCTACGCGGTCGACCGCGCCTTCGACGGGGAGGAAGGCTGGTTTCTGGGCGACACCGAGCCCTATGACGCCGTGGTGCTGGACATCGGGCTGCCTAAGCGCGACGGCGTTTCGGTTTTGGAGGCCTGGCGCAAGGCGGGGCGGGCGATGCCGGTGCTGATTTTGACGGCGCGCGATCGCTGGAGCGACAAAGTGCAGGGCTTCGACGCGGGCGCCGACGATTACGTGGCCAAACCCTTTCATATGGAGGAAGTGCTGGCGCGGCTGCGCGCGCTGCTGCGCCGGGCGGCGGGCCATGCGTCGAGCGAGCTGGTGGCGGGTCCGGTGCGCCTGGACGCGCGCGCGGGGCGCGTCAGCGTCGACGGCGCCGCGGTCAAGCTAACCAGCCACGAATATCGGCTTTTGTCCTATTTGATGCACCATTGCGGGCGGATCGTTTCGCGCAGCGAGATCGTCGACCATCTCTACGACCAGGATTTTGATCGCGATTCGAACACGATCGAGGTTTTCGTCGGGCGGCTGCGCCGCAAGCTGGGGGTCGACGTGATCCAGACGGCGCGGGGTCTGGGCTACATCATCGAGGCCGACGCCGAGACGGGCGCGGCGGCTTCCAAGCGCGGCAGCGCGCGCTGATCGGCGCCCCGGCGCGGCGCGGCCGATCGGGATCGCGGCCATGTTCAAGCAGGGCTCCGAACTCGGGTTGGCAGACGCTCGAAGCCATCGACCTCTTGGAAGCAAAAATTCCGACCGTCCGAGCCTGTCAAGGACGGCGCCATAGCCCGTCCTTTTTGGACGGGCGTCTTTCGACGCCCTATGGCGCCGCCGCGCAGCGGCTAAAGTCCTTGACAGGCTCGGACGGTCGGAATTTTTGCTTCCAAGAGGTCGACGGCGGGGACCCTCGCATCGCGGGAGCGCTGGCGTTAACCCGGATTCGGAGCCCTGCATGTTCAAAGCGCTGAACGCGCAATCGATCGCCTCGCGTCTGTTCCTTTCGGCGGCGTTCTGGAGCTCGACGATTCTGGTCGTGGCCGGGCTCGGGCTTTCCGCGCTCAACGCGCGCTCGAGCGAGGCGAGCTTCGACGAGCAGCTGGGGGTCTATCTCAAGGCGCTGGTGGCCAATGTCGCGGTGGCCGGGGACGAGGCGCGGGCGGGCGCCTCGCCGGTGATCGATCCGCAGTTCGAACTGGCCTTTTCCGGCTGGTATTGGCAGATCACGCGCCTGGACGTGGAGCGGCCGGAGATTCGCACGTCGCGCTCGCTGTTCGCGACGCAACTGCCGGGGCTGGGGGGAGCGGGCGAGAAGGCCGAGCGCGGCGCGGTGCGCAGCGGCTATGTCGTGGGGCCCGGCGATCGCCCGTTGCGGATGATCGAGCGCGAGATCGACGCGGGCGAGGAGGGTCGCTACCTCATCCAGGTGGCCGCCAACGCGGAGGTGATCCAGGGGCAGATCGAACATTTCGAATATGCGCTGGCGGCGACGTTTCTGGTGCTGGCGGTGGCGCTTCTGGGCTCGACGGGGCTGGCGGTGCGCTTCGGCCTTCGTCCGCTGCGGGTGTTGCAGGAAGGGCTGGCGGCGGTGCGGCGCGGCGAGGCCGAGCGGATCAGCGGGCAATTTCCGCAGGACGTCGCGCCGCTCGCCGCCGAGGTCAATCTTCTGCTGGAGGCCAATCGCGGCGTGGTCGAGCGCGCGCGCACCCAGGTCGGCAATCTCGCCCATGCGCTGAAGACGCCGCTCAGCGTCATCGTCAACGAGGCCGATTCCAACAGCCCGCGGCTCGCCGAGAAGGTGCGCGAGCAGGCGGGAGTGATGCGCCGCCAGGTGAGCTTCTATCTCGACCGCGCGCGGGCGGCCGCGCGCGCCAGCTCCGCCGGCGCGGCGACCGAGGTCCGGCCGGTGATCGAGGGGCTGGCGCGCACCTTCGAGAAGGTCTACCGCGAGCGCGCGCTCGCCTTTTCCGTCGAGGCGCAGGAGGGCCTGCGCTTTCGCGGCGAATCGCAGGATCTGACCGACCTCGTCGGCAATCTCCTCGACAACGCCGGCAAATGGGCGCGCGCGCGGGTCGTCATCCGCGCCGCGCGCGATCCCGTCGCCGACGCGGCCGGCCGGCTCTACTTCATCGCCGAGATCGACGACGACGGCCCGGGCCTCGATCCGCAGGCGCGCGCCGCGGCGCTGGTGCGCGGCCAAAGGCTGGACGAATCGCGGCCCGGCTCGGGCCTGGGGCTCTCGATCGTGGTCGAGCTCGCCTCGATTTACGGGGGCTCGCTGCGCCTCGAGGAGAGCCCGCTGGGCGGTTTGCGGGCGAGCCTGCGGCTGCCCAGGCTTTGAGGCGGCGCGCGCGACTTCGCCGCGGCGGGCGAGAGGGCGCGGCCGGAGGCGGGGAGCGGTAGGAGCATTTGCCTATTTCCCAGCGGCGGAAACATGCTTTAAGAACGGCCGCGCGCCGTCCGGCGCGACGCCGGCGCCGGTCGAAGCTAAGCGTCCGGCCCCGTCTGGTTGGCGCGCCGCGGCGCTGAAAGGGCGCATTGATGCTGTGGTTCGTTCTCGCCGGGATGACAGGCCTCTCCGTGTTGTGCGCGCTGTGGCCGCTGGCGTTTCGTCGCAAGAACGATTCCGGCGCCTCGAGCGAAGCGGCTTTCTACAAGGCCCAGCTCGGCGAGATCGATCGCGACGTCGAGCGCGGGCAATTGCCGGCCGGGGAAGCGGCCGGGGCGCGCGCCGAGGCGGCGCGGCGGCTGATCGCGGCGAGCGCGGCGGCGCCGGAAAGAAGCGCGGCGGGCGAAGGCGTGATGGCGCGACGCATCGCCGCGGCGCTGATCCTGATCGTCGTTCCCTTGGTGGCGCTGGGCCTTTACGCCGATCTGGGGCGCCCGGACGTCGCCGACGCGCCGCTCGCCGGGCGCATGGCGGACGTCAAGGCGGCCGACGGCGTGGAGGCGGCGATCGCGCGAATCGAAGCGCATTTGACCGCCTCGCCCGACGACGCCAAGGGCTGGGCGGCGATCGCGCCGGTCTACATGCATCTCGGACGCTTCGACGACGCGGCGCGCGCCTTTGGCGAGATCCTGCGGGTCGAGGGCGAAAGCGCGACGCAGCGCGCCGCTTACGGCGAAGCGCTGGTCGGGGCGGCGGGCGGGGTGGTCACCGCGGACGCGCGCGCGTCCTTCGACAAGGCGCTCGCCGAGGAGCCGGGCCTGCCCGCGGCGCGCTTCTATCTCGGGCTCGCCGCCGAGCAGGACGGCGACAAGGCGAAGGCGATGGCGATTTACCAGGCGCTGTTGAGCGAGACGCCGGCCGGGGCGCCGTGGATCGAGGCGCTGCAGGCGCGGCTGGCGGCGGTCAAGGGCGAAGGCGCGAGCGCCGCGGCGGCGAGCCAGGCGGCGGCCGCCCCATCCGCTTCGAACGCGTCGGCCGCGGCGGGGTCGGACGACGCGCAGCAGGCGCAGATCCGCGGCATGGTGGAGCGGCTGGCGACGCGCCTGGCGCAGAGCGGGGGCAGCGCGGACGAATGGGGGCGCCTCATTCGCTCCTATGCGGTGCTGCGCGAAGCGGACAAGGCGCGCGAGGCGCTTGCCGCGGCGCGCAAGGCGCTGGCGGGCGACGCCGGGGCGGGGGCCGGCCTCGACGCGCTGGCGCGGCAGCTGGGAATCGAGGGCGGCGACGCTTCATCGGCGTCGGCGAGCGAGGCGAACGCGGCCCCGCCCGCGCCGGCGAGCGAGGCGAACGCCGCCGCGCCGGCGGCTTCGAGCCAAGCGTCGGCCGGGTCGGACGACGCGCAGCAGGCGATGATCCGCGGCATGGTCGAGCGGCTGGCGACGCGCCTGGCGCAGAGCGGGGGCGACGCGAGCCAATGGGGCCGCCTTATTCGCGCCTATTCCGTGATGCACGAAGCGGACAAGGCGCGCGAGGCGCTCGCCGCGGCGCGCAAGGCGCTGGCGGGCGATGCGGGGGCGGGGGCCGGCCTCGACGCGCTGGCGCGCGAACTGGGCATTGGAGGCTGATCGGTGACGCGCAAAGGCCGCAGGCTCGTACTCATCGCCGTCGCGCTCGGCGTCGTCGCCGGCGCCGCCGCCTTGGCGCTCTATGCGCTCAGCGACAACATCGTGTTCTTCTACAGCCCGAGCGAGGTTCTGCACAAGAACGTTCAGGCCGGCGCGCGGATGCGGGTGGGCGGCCTCGTCGCGCCCGGTTCGGTGGTCAAGGCGGCGGGCGAGCGGCTGGATTTTTCCATCACCGACGGCGCCGCCCAAGTCAAAGTCTCCTATCAAGGGCTGCCGCCCGACTTGTTTCGCGAGGGCCAGGGCGTCGTCGCCGAGGGGGTGCTGGAGGCGGCGGGGCGCCTGCGCGCCGAAACGATCCTGGCCAAGCACGACGAACGCTACATGCCGCGCGAAGTCGTGGACGCGCTGAAGAAGCAAGGCCGCTGGCAAGAGGGGGCGCCACGCCATGATCGTGGAAATCGGACATTTCGCGCTGATCCTGGCGCTCGCCCTGGCGCTGGTCCAGTCGGTCGCGCCGCTGATCGGCGCCTGGCGCGCCGATCGCGCGCTGATGGGCGTCGCCTCGAGCGCGGCGATCGGGCAATTCGCGCTCGCCGTCGTCGCCTTCGGCGCGCTGGCCTGGGCGCATTGGGCCTCCGATTTCTCGGTGCTCAACGTCGCCGAGAATTCGCACAGCGCCGTGCCGGCGATCTACAAGCTTTCCGGCATCTGGGGCAACCACGAAGGCTCGATGCTGCTGTGGGTGCTCATCCTGGCGACCTTCGGCGCGCTGGTGGCGGCGTTCGGCCGGGCGCTGCCGGCGAGCCTGCGCGCCAACGCGCTCGCCGTCCAGGGCCTGATCGGCGTGGCCTTTCTCCTGTTCATCCTGTTGACGTCCAATCCGTTCGAGCGCCTGTCGCCGGCGCCGTTCGAGGGGCGCGATCTCAATCCGATCCTGCAGGATCCGGGCCTGGCGATCCATCCGCCGCTGCTCTATCTCGGCTATGTCGGCTTCTCCATCGTCTTTTCCTTCGCCGCCGCGGCCTTGATCGAGGGACGCATCGACGCGGCCTGGGCGCGCTTCGTGCGCCCCTTCGCGCTGGTGGCCTGGTGCTTCCTGACGCTCGGCGTGGCGATGGGGTCCTATTGGGCCTATTACACGCTCGGCTGGGGCGGCTTCTGGTTCTGGGACCCGGTGGAGAACGCTTCGCTGATGCCCTGGCTGGCGGGGACCGCCTTCGTCCATTCGGTGGCGGTGATGGAAAAGCGCGACGCGCTGAAAGTGTGGACGATCTTTCTGGCCATTCTCGCCTTTTCGTTTTCGCTGCTCGGCACGTTCCTGGTGCGCTCGGGCGTGCTGACCTCGGTGCACGCCTTCGCCAGCGACCCCCGGCGCGGCGTGTTCATCCTCATCATTCTCGCCCTCTTCATCGCCGGCTCGCTGAGCCTTTTCGCCTGGCGCGCGCCGCTGCTCAAGCAGGGCGGGCTGTTCGCGCCGATTTCGCGCGAGGGCGCGCTGGTGCTCAACAATCTGCTGCTGACCACCGCCTGCGCGACGGTGTTCTTCGGCACGCTCTATCCGCTCGCTCTGGAAGAGTTCACCGGCGAGAAGATCACCGTCGGCGCGCCGTTCTTCAACATGACCGCCGGGCTGCTCTTGCTGGCGCTGTGCTTCCTGACGCCGTTCGGCTTCTCGCTCGCCTGGAAGCGCGGCGATCTCTTCGGCGTCGCCCAGCGCCTGAGCGTGGCGCTCGTCGGCGGCGCCGTCGCCTTCGTCGCGCTGATCGCTTACGTGCATGGCGGGCCGGTGCTGGCGCCGATCGCGGCGGGGCTGGCGATTTTCGTCGTGCTCGGCTCGCTCGCCGAAATCGTCGCGCGCGCGTGGCGGCGCGGCGTCCCGCTCTCGACCGCCCTCTCCCGCGCGCGCGGCCTGCCGCTGTCGTTCTGGGGCGGCGCGCTCGCCCATATCGGCGCCGGGCTCGCCCTGCTCGGCCTGGCCGCGACGGGCTTCGGCGCCGAGACCATCGCGACGATGCGCGTCGGCGCGCCGCAGACGGTCGGTCCCTATGAGATCGTCGTCAACTCGGTCGGCGAGCGCGACGGCGCCAATTATCGCGAAACGGTGGCGGCGATGACGATCCGCTCGGGCGGCGCCGTCGTCGCCTCGATCGAGCCGGCGCGCCGGCAATTCGCCACGCGCCAGATGGCGACGACGCAAGCGGGCATCGCCACGCTCCATTTCGGCCAGATCTACGTCTCCATCGGCGATCCCGACGCCGGCGGCGGCGTGCCCGCGCGCCTCTATTGGAAGCCGCTGGTGACGCTGATCTGGCTCGGCGCCTGCCTGATGGCGCTGGGCGGCGCGTTCTCGCTCACCGACCGGCGCCTGCGCTTCGGCGCGCCGGCGCGCGCCAAATCCAGCGCCGCGGCGGCGCCGGCGGCGGCGCGCTGACGATGAAAGCCCTTCGCGCCGCCCTCCTCTTCGCTCTCGTCCTTTGCGCCGCCGCCGCCCATGCGGTGCAGCCGGACGAAGTGATGAAGGACCCCGCCCTCGAGGCGCGCGCCCGCGCGCTGTCCTCCGAACTGCGCTGCATGGTCTGCCAGAACCAGTCGATCGACGATTCCGACGCGTCGCTGGCGCGCGACATCCGCCTGCTGATCCGCGCGCGCATCGCCAAGGGCGAAAGCAACGAAGCCGTGCGCGACTTCCTCGTTTCGCGATACGGCGACTTCATCCTCCTGCAGCCGCGCCTCAAGCCGCACACGCTGCTGCTCTGGCTCAGCGCGCCGCTCACCCTCGCCCTCGGCGCCCTCGCCATCGCCTTCGCCGCCCGCCGCCCCCCGCCGCCGACCCCGGCGCTGAGCCCGCAGGAGGAACAGCGCTTGGCCGAACTCGACCCCGACCGCAAGCGCGCCTAAACGC
>CAWJIB010000013.1:0-321594 GCA_963842835.1 uncultured Alphaproteobacteria bacterium
CTTCGCGTCGGCGAGGAGGTGTCGAATGCGTTCGGGCGGATAATTGACGTCAAGCGGAACATAAACCGCTCGCGCCTTCAACAGCGCAAACAGCGCGACATAGCCCTCGAGCCCACGGTCGAGCAGCACCGCGACGCGATCGCCCGGCTTGACGCCCTTCTGGATGAAAAGGCGCGCCATCTGATTGGCGCGCGCGTCGAACTCGCGATAGGCGATGTCGGCGCCCTCGATCGCGATGGCGGTCCAGTCGGCGTAGCGTCGGCAAGCGTCCTCGATCACGGCGTCGAGCCGCTCGCCGAAGCGCCAACGCGGCATGGACCCATCGCTCAACACCGAGACGCGCGACGGCTCGGAAACGCCGCGCCGCCCCGGGGCGGGCGCGACTTCCCCCTGACTAGCCGCCACCGGAACCGAGGCGTCAGTACCGAGCGAAGCGTCGCCTAATCTGGAGGCGCGAATAGGCACAGGCGTAATTCCGTGATTCACCACCGACTAAAGACGCCATGGACGCGGAAGGGTTTTCGGCGAGCCGAT
Source organism: uncultured Alphaproteobacteria bacterium (assembly GCA_963842835.1). Lineage (GTDB taxonomy): Bacteria > Pseudomonadota > Alphaproteobacteria > Rhizobiales > Beijerinckiaceae > Roseiarcus. The sequence continues at coordinate 535 of CAWJIB010000013.1, forward strand.
TCCCTTTTTACGCCCCATTTGTTGCTGCGGGCTTGACCCCCGACAAAATGCTTGGCTCCCCGCGTTCGGATTGAAAATCGTATGGTTTCCGACTGGCATCCGCCAGACGACGGCGTCGCCGAGGCGTAGACGATCACTTTCGAGGGACTTTGACAACGCCAATCCCTCGACGCGGCGCCCTTATTTCGGTTCATTCGCGCGTCCTTCCGCCGCAGCAAGCCGTCTCGCCGATCTTCTCGGCTCGCAATCCCGACGGCTCTTTGGAGCGGAAGCGCAGACGATAGCCTTGGAGCCAAGGCGGATCTCGTCAGATTCCCTCATTCCGGGGAAGGCGGTCCATGTCGGGCGCTGACGCTCTGTCTGCCGACGATGAAGATGCAAACCACGAAGACGGCCGGGCAGACGGCGACGATCGCGAAAATGTTCTTGACCGGAAGATGCGTCGAGAGGATCAGCCCGGCGAGCCACGGGCCGGCGATCGAACCGATTTTTGCGACCGAGGTGGCCCAGCCAGCGCCATTGCCGCGGTAGGCGCTGGGATAGAGTATGCCGGCAATGCTGTGCAGACCGAGATGGCCGCCGATGACGAAGAGTGCGACCAATGCGTTCGCGACGAGAAAACCGGCGTCTCCGAGATCGCCGAGCCCCGTCACGAGGAGGAACGGAATCGCCAATGCCGGCATGGCCGTAATCGCGATGGGGCCCTTGTTGTCGGTGAACCGCATGAGAAGCAGCCCGCCCAGGGCGCCGCACAAGGTATTCACGCTTCCCGCCGCGGCCGCGGTGGCGCGGGTGAATCCGACCGCCTCGAACACGAGGGGCGTCCACGTCGCAAGGAAGAAGGTCGTCATCGAGCTGAAAATATAGGCGATCCAAAGCAGCGGCGTGACGAGCCGCAGCTCCCCTAGGAAAAGCGCGGAAAACTTGAACGATGTGTTGCGGTTCGCTTCGTCGACGACTTCGAAACGGGCGCCGGCGGGTATCGGCGTCAGCGGCGCCAGCTGCCGCAGGATTCGAGCGATCGTGTCAGGGCGCTTTCCTTTGCTGGCGAGGAAGCGGATCGATTCCGGCAGGAAGAAGACCAGCGCGACAGCGGCAAGGATCGACGCCAGGCCACCGAAAACGAAAACGGCTTGCCACCCGAACTTGGGAATGAGCCAAAGAGAGGCAGGCCCGCCCATCGCCGTTCCCAAGGAATAGCCGATCATGACCAAGGTCACGACCGTCGACCGGTACCGCTTGGGAGCGAATTCTATGTTGAGGGCCCAGCTCAACGGCAGCATGCCGCCGATGGCGATGCCGGTGATCAAACGCAGCGCCAACAACGCCCCGTAACTTTCCGCCAGCGCGAAGCCGAGCGTGAGAACGCCGAAGGAGGCGGTCGCCAGAATGATCGCCGGGCGACGCCCGAAGCGATCGCCGAGATAACCGAAGAGAAAGCCGCCGATCATCGTGCCGACAAGGCCGATGCTGAATATATTGCCGACCATCACGCGATCGAGACGATAGGCGGTCGCCAGATACGGCGCCGCATAGGAAATCACGTTCATGTCGAAACCATCGAAGAACGTAATGATCCACGACAGGGATACGAGACGGATCAAAAAGCGGCTTAGTTTCTGTTGCTCGATGATCTCGCCGACATCCACCGCCGCCTGGTCGAGCATGTGTCCTCCCGAAGCATCATCAGAGACCGCGTTTGGCGATCGTCGTTCGCGCCCGTGGCTCTCGAACGTCACAGGGCCCCGCTCTCATCTCATAATTACGAAATCGATGCTCGCGTGATTTCGACGGGCCCAGCCCCCGCTTCGACGAAGGCGAGAAGGCCCCGATCGAAATCGCTCATCGCGGGCGCGGGGCGGGTCGCTTCGCCTTCCCCGCGCCTTCTATGCCAACGGCTACAAGCGATGGCGCGCCATGGCCGGGACAAGCCCGACCATGACGGCGGTTCGTATTTTCGACCGTTGGCCTTAACCGATCTCCAGCGCGAAGGGCACGCCCTCAAAACACTCCTCCCCTCGTCCAATTCCTTCGATCGCGCGGCTCATGCGGCCCTCGCGCCCCAACACGGCGTCGGCGAGCGCGACGAGGCGCGGATTGGGGGTCGCGGTCGGCGAAGCCGCGCGCAGCGCCAATGCTATTTCGCCTTCGTCGCGCCGCGGCGCGAGCGCGCAGGCGGAGATGAACGCCGCCGCCGTCGAGCGGCTGACGCCGGCGAAGCAATGGATGAGCAGCGGCGCCGCGCGATCCCAGCCGCCGACGAATTCGAGCAATTCGCGCACATGCGAGTCCGCCGGGAGGGTATGGCCCGGCGCGTCCTCGACGATGTCGGCGACGCCGATATAAAGGTGGCGTTCGGGCGCGATTTGCTTCGGCCGGGCGACGCGCGTCCCCGGATTGAGCAGCGTCACCAGCGATCGCGCGCCGGTCTGATCGACGGTTTCGCCGATGAGCGCGAGGGAACAAACGTGGATGCGCGGCATGGGCGGCCTCCCTTCGGCTCCGCGGCGTTACGCCGACGCGGGCGGCGCGCAATCGAGTTCCTCGAAGCGCAGCAGGAACAGCCCCTGCGCCTCGGCGGGCCGCAGCGGCTGGAGATAGGCGGTGAAAGCCTTCAGCGCAAGTTTCGGCGCGCCGAAGAATTTCCGCGCTTCGGCGACGGAAAAGCCGGCGAGCGCGGTCGCCTCGAGATAGGCGGCGACGCGGTCGGCGGCCTTGACCGCCTTGGCGAGATCCGGCGCCATCTCGGCAGGCAGGCCGAAGCGAAGGAAGATCGCCTGGAGAAGCCGGCGCTCGACGATCTTGTAATCGCCGCCGATCGCGGCCTTGAACGGCGAAATCATGTCGCCGATCACATATTCCGGCGCGTCGTGCAGCAGCGCGGCGAGGCGCTCGGGACGCGTCGCCTGCGGGGCCGCCGCGCCGAACGCCGCCTCGACGAGCAGCGAATGCTGCGCCACCGAAAAGATCTCCGGCCCGCGCGTCTGGCCGTTCCAGCGCGCGACGCGCGCCAGACCGTGCGCGATGTCGGCGATTTCGATATCGAGCGGCGAAGGGTCGATGAGATCGAGCCGGCGCCCCGAGAGCATGCGCTGCCAGGCGCGCGGCTTGGCGCTCGCGCTCATCGCGGCGCGCTCGTCGCAAGCGCGCGGCACGCGGCGTGGCGATGACATTCGACGAGGTGGTCGTTCACCATCCCGGTCGCCTGCATGAAGGCGTAGACGATCGTCGGCCCGACGAAATTGCCGCCGCGCTGGCGCAGGTCCTTGGCGATGGCGTGCGAGACTTCGCTTTCCGCGGGGATCTCGCTCATCGAGCGGCGCGCGTTGTCGATCGGCCGCCCATCGACGAAGCCCCAGAGATGGCGCGCCAGGCCGCCGCGCTCGGCGAGATCGAGCGTAATGCGCGCGAGCGCGATCGTTGCCTCGATCTTGGCGCGGTTGCGCACGATGCCGGGGTTCGCCATCAGCGCCTCGACCTTGGCGGCGTCGTAGCGCACGATTTTTCCGGGCTCGAAGCCGTCGAAGGCGGCGCGGAACGCCTTGCGCTTGCGCAAGATCGTGATCCAGGAGAGCCCGGCCTGAAATCCGTCGAGAACGAGTTTTTCGAACAAAGCCCGGTCGTCCCATTCCGGCACGCCCCATTCCTCGTCGTGATAGGCGACATAAAGCGGATCGAGGCCCGGCCAGGGACAGCGGCTGAGCCCGTCCGCGTGGGCGAGGACGGCGGCGGGGCGAACGGGTTTTGCTTTCTCGGCCATGGCGCTTCTTAGCGCGCCTTGTCCGGCGGCGCAGCCCGAATCGGCTCGCCGACCGGCGTCTGCACCGCGGCGGCGTCGTTCGCTATCCGATTCACCGCCGCGCCGATCGGGATCAATTCGAGCGCGGGCTCCGGGGTCGGCCGCAGCAGCGCGGTCGCGCTTGCCGGCTCGACGCCGTCATTGTCGAGCCAGAGCGAGAAGGCCTCGGGCGAAAGGATCGCGGGCATCCGGTCGTGGATGCGCGTCATCAGGCGATTGGCCGTGGTGGTTATGATGCAGGCGGTGTCGATCTCGCCGCCGCTCGGGTCGCTCCAGGTTTCCATGAGGCCGGCGAAGCCCATCGGCGCCCGATCGACGCGGCGGACAAGAAAGGGCGCCTTGGCCGCCGCTTTCGCCGCGCCCGGCGCCTCGCGCCGCCATTCGTAAAAGCCGTCGGCAACGACGAGGCAGCGGCGCCGCCTCAGCGCGGCGCGAAAGCTCGGCTTCTGCGCCAGCGTCTCTGCGCGCGCGTTGATGATGAGCGGAAATTCTCTGGGGTCTTTGACGAAGGCGGGCAGGAAGCCCCAGCGCGCGAGCAGAAAATGGCGCTCCCGCCCGCCCGTGTGCGCGCGAGCCATGACGATCGGAATCGGCTGCGTCGGCGCGATATTGTAACGCGGCGGAAAATTGGGCTGTTCGGCATAGGCGAAGAAAGCGCGCACCGCTTCCGGCGGCAGCGTGACCGCAAATCGTCCGCACATCCTCGCCTCCCCGCGCCCGCAAGCGCACTCACGATCGGCGCAAGGCCAATGCGCTGTTTACCGCCAAAAACAGGAAAAATCGTTCGTAAATCGGCACAGCTTTCCAAACTTTATAAGGGCATCGTGACTGCAATACACGCATCACGGGCGTCCCGTTCGAACGACCGCACTCGTCCTTCGATCGTGACGCGCCGAAAAGACGGGATGGATCGATGCGCGACGGCTCGCCAGATGAAGATACGTCACCGAACTTCCCGCCGCCCGCGCACGAGGCCTCTGGCGATCCCGGAGCGGGCGTCACGAGCTCCGCGCGGGCCTTTCTCGGCCATTTCAATCGAATCGTAATGATGATCGAACTGATCGACCGCCTGCCGGATCTGGCCGAAGACGTCCGAAACTGGCGACCGCACAGTCTCGTCGAATATTCCCGCGGCGCCGGCGACGGCGGAGCGATCGACGGCTACGGCGCGCTCAGCCCCCTGGCGCGCCACGCATTCGACGCGGTGGTGGCCGGCCTGAATACGCTCGGTTCGACCGCGGTCGCGATTTGCGAGAATGCCGGGGGCCGGCTGTCGCCCGACGAAATCGCCGCTTGCTGCGAAATCGGCGTCGTCATGGCTCGCTTGCTCGAGCGGGCGAAGGCGCTGATCGAAACGACCGAAGAATCCCGCTTCAGCGCGGTTCGAGCGCGCCTCGAGCGTTCTCTGCGGGTGAAAAGCGCCGGTTAACCCCATCTTTCCCAGTTGAATTAACCCTTACTAAAGACATTCGTCGCGAGTCGCCCCGCCCCGCCGTAAAGTGCCCGCGATGTTTCCGGTGCTCAAAGACTCTCTTGAAGAACTCAACGCCGCCGACGCGCGTCGGGCGGCGCTTGCTTATGTCAGCGAGGCCTTCGCCGAAGCGGTCCTCGACGGCATCGATGTCGACGCCTTCGCCGACGCCGCGCTGTGCGCCGCCTTTCGCGAACTGGTCGCCAATTACGGCGAGGACCGGGCCGCCGCGATCGCCGACGGTCTGGCCGAGCGCATCCGCCGAGGCGAATTTTCCTTGCGCCGAACGCAATAGAGCGCGTCCGCGAGTTCTTTCCGCGCGAAGGCCGCGGCGACGCCCGCGCCCTATTAACTCTTCGCCAACCCTAACCCGCGATTCTCGGGAATCGGCGCCCCGCGCCTGCGAGACACGTTCATGCCCCTGCCCGCCTTCGACCGCCGCGTCACGCCCGCGCGCTCCGACCTCGCCGCGGCCTCCTTGCGCGGAAAGGTCGAGGCGGCCCGGTTCGTCGAGGGGTGGAAGCGGCGCATCGTCGGCGCGAGCGCGCCGCTGCGGCTTGCGCCCGACCCCCAAGCGCCGTTGGAGACCGAAGCCCTGCACGGCGAAACCGTCGTCGCCTACGAGGAGGGCGGCGAATGGGCGTGGGCGCAATTGGCGCGCGACCTCTATGTCGGCTACCTTCCGACCGCCGCCCTCGCAGCGCCCATCGAACCGACGCACCGCGTCGCGGCGCTGCGCACCCATGCCTATCCCGGCGCCAGCGTCAGACAGCCGCCACGCTTCGCGCTGTCGCTCGGCGCGCTCGTCCGCGTCGAAGCGCTCGACGGCGATTTCGCCGTCACGCCCGACGGGCTGCGCGTCTATGCCAGGCATCTCGCGCCGATCGACAGTTTCGAGCCCGATTTCGTCTCGGTCGCCGAGCGCTTCGCCGAAACGCCCTATCTCTGGGGAGGGCGCACATCGGAGGGAATCGACTGCTCCGGCCTCGTGCAGAGCGCGCTCGGCGCTGCCGGCGTCAAGGCGCCGCGCGACACCGACATGATGGAGGCGACGCTCGGATCGCCGGCGCCCGTCGACGAAGCGCTAAAGCATCTGCGGCGCGGCGATCTGATCTTCTGGAAAGGGCATGTCGGCGTCATGCGCGACGCCGAAACGCTGCTGCACGCCAACGGCTGGCACATGAAGGTCGCCAGCGAGCCGCTCGCCGTGGCGCGCGCGCGCATCGAGGAAACAGCCAACGCGGCGATCACGTCGATCCGAAGGATCGCACCCGCCGTCTAACGGCCGCAGCGTTCGCGCGTCTCGAAAGCGGCGCGCCCCCTTCGCCCCTTGCGGGGAACGAGGCGCGCCTTCGAGAGGCGTCTGGCGGGCGCGCCGTTACTTCTTCGTCCCGATGCCGAGGCCGCCGAAGCGGGTGTTGAAGCGCGAGAGGCGGCCGCCGCGATCGAGCAGCTGCTGCGAGCCGCCGGTCCAAGCGGGATGGGTGTTCGGGTCGATGTCGAGATGGAGCGTCGCTCCTTCTTCGCCGTAGGTCGAACGGGTATAGAATTCCTCGCCATTGGTCATGACGACCTTGATCATGTGGTAGTTCGGGTGAATGTCGGCCTTCATCGTCCGGTCCTCGGCAAACAAAATGAGAGCCGTCCGGGGGCCGGCGGCTCTTGCGATTGGCGGTTCTATAATGCACGGAACTGTGCGACACAAGCGCCCCGGTCAAGCCGCGGCGCTTGATTTTTGGCCAAAAGTGGTAAGTAAGACCCAACCTTGAAAGCCGCTCGGAGCCCTGGACACGATGACATCACCCGCCCCCGCGGCGCCAAAGGCGCCGGCGCGCGCTTCGCTGAACGCCTTGCGTCCCCTCCTGCCCTACGCGTGGAAGTACCGCAGCCAGATCATCGCCGGGATCGCCGCGCTGATCGTCGCATCGGCGGCGACCCTGGCGGTGCCGATCGCGGTCGGGCGGATGATCGACTACGGTTTCTCCGAGGCCAACGCCGGGCACATCCGTTATTACTTCATCGCGATGATCGGCGTCGTCACGGTGCTCGCGCTCGCCTCGGGCGCGCGTTACTATTTCGTGATGACGCTCGGCGAGCGCGTCGTTGCGGATCTGCGCGGCGATCTCTTCGCCCATTTGACGCGGCTCGACCCCGGTTTCTTCGACGCTGAAAAGACTGGCGAAATCATTTCTCGGCTGTCCGCCGACACGACGCAATTGAAGGCGACGTTCGGCTCGTCCGCCTCGATCGCGCTACGAAATTTGTTCCTGTTCGTCGGCGGCTTCGCGATGATGGTGGCGACCTCGCCGAAACTCTCCGCCTTTGTGCTGGTTGCGATTCCCGTCATCGTGTTGCCTCTCTATGCGGCCGGGCGCGCCGTGCGCGTGCGCTCGCGCCTTGCGCAGGATACGCTCGCCGACGCCACCGCCTTCGCCACCGAGAGCCTTTCGGCGGTGCGTGTCATGCAGGCCTTCGTGGCGGAAGGCTTCACTGCGGCGCGCTATCGCGCGGCGGCGATGGGCGCCTTTGAAGCCGCGCGGCGGATGATGTATTCGCGCGCCATCGTCACGACGGCCGCGCTGTTCCTCGCATTTTCCAGCGTCGTCGTCGTGCTCTGGATCGGCGCACAGGACGTGATCGCGCACAACATGAGTCCGGGCATTCTCGCGCAGTTCGTTCTATCTGCGATTTTGGGCGCAAGCGCGTTGGGTCAGCTTTCCGAAGTATGGAGCGAAGTTTCCGCCGCCGCTGGCGCGGCCGCGCAAATCGGCGATCTGCTCGCGGTGAAACCTCTCATCACCGCTCCGGCGAATCCGCTGCCCCTGCCCGCTCCGGCGCGCGGCGAAGTCGCCTTCGCCGACGTCAGCTTCGCCTATCCCGGACGTCCGGACGAAAACGTGCTCTACGATTTGAGCTTCCGCGTGGCGCCGGGCGAGGTCGTCGCGATCGTCGGGCCGTCGGGCGCGGGCAAATCGACTTTGTTTCAATTGCTCGAGCGCTTCTATGATCCGACGCGCGGCGCGGTGACGCTCGACGGCGTCGACATCGCCAAGGTCGATCCGAAGGCGCTGCGCGCCGAGATCGCGCTGGTGCCGCAGGACGCTTTTATATTCGGCGCCAGCGTCGCCGACAACATCGCCTATGGCGCGCCGGGCGCGACGCGCGCAGAAATCGTCGAGGCCGCCAAACGCGCGGCGGCCGACGGCTTCGTCGCCGCGCTGCCGCAAGGCTACGATACGCTGCTCGGCGAGCGCGGCGTGACCTTGTCGGGCGGCGAACGCCAGCGCCTCGCGATCGCGCGCGCGATCCTCAAGAACGCGCCGGTGCTGTTGCTGGACGAAGCGACCTCGGCGCTCGACGCCGAGAACGAAATCCTCGTGCAGGGCGCGCTCGACGCGCTGATGAAAGGGCGCACGACGCTGGTCATCGCCCATCGTCTGGCGACGATCGTCAACGCCCACCGCATTCTCGTGATGGACGGCGGCTGCATCGTCGAGGAAGGCACGCATGCGAGCCTGCTGGCGGCCGGGGGGCTCTACGCCCGCCTGGCGCGGCTGCAATTCGAGACCGGCGCCGCGGCGTTGCGAGGCGAGGCCGAAGCGGCGGAGTGAGAGGCGACGGGGTTTTTCAGCCCGATGTCTGCGTGGGGCGCGCTGCAATTCAATCGGGCCGTAACGTGAAGCTAAGTCCGTTCGATAAACGGGTATTGATCACGCAGCGCTGTCGTCCGTTGCATGAGAGCGGAAGACGCGGCAGCGCCGATGCCGCGTCAAAGCCAGAGCCGTAAAAGCGCGCTCGGGGTCGGTCTAGGGAGCTGTCTTCATGCAGATTGGATTGATCGGTCTCGGCAACATGGGGGAGCGCTTCGCCGCTCGCTTCCTGAGCGCAGGCAACGACCTTGTTGTTTTCGATACCAACCTTGCCGCGATGTCGCGCCTGGAGCGTCTCGGCGCCGCCTCTGCGGTGAGCGCGGCCGATCTCGCTTCGCGGACGGCCGTCGTCTTTCTCAGTCTGCCGACGCCCCAGGTCGTAGAGCAGGTGGCGACCGGCCCAAGCGGCGTTCTGGAAGGTTCCGCGGTCAAGATCGTCGTCGATCTGTCGACCACCGGCCCATCGACCACCAAGGCGATCGCACAGCGAATGTCGGAGCGAGGCGTCGAATTTCTCGGAGCTCCGGTCAGCGGGGGCACGGTCGCGGCCGAAAAGGGAACTCTGACCGTCATGGCGGCCGGCGGCCGCCAGGCCTTTGACGAAGTCGTGGCCGCGCTGCGGTGCATCGGCCAGAACATCTTTTATCTCGGCGAGGACCCAGGTCTCGGCCAGACGATGAAGATCATCAACAACACGCTTTGTGCGGTGTCCGCCGTGGCGAGCTTCGAGCTTCTGGTGTTCGGCGCCAAATCCGGCCTCGAGCCGAAGACGATGCTGGACATCTTGAACGTCTCGAGCGGCCGGTCCTTCGCTACCTTGGAGAAAATTCCGCAGTGCATTCTGCACCGCGACTTCCCGATGCGGTTTACGACCGAGCTCCTTCACAAAGACGTAAAACTCTGCCTCGACGAGGCGGAAAAAGCAGGCGTCGCCCTGTGGGTCAGCCCAATGGCGAGGCAGTTCCTTTCCTTCGCCATCTCGCAGGGCGACGGGCCCAAGGACTATGCGCGAACGATCGAGCACTTTGAGCGCTGGGGAAAGCAGCAGTTCGGCGAGGCTTCCGCCGCCGCCGACCCCGCCAAAGTCTTCTGACGCTGGAGCAGGGACGCAGAGCGTGACAACATCGCCAATCCCTGCCGACCACCGGGCCGCGGCGCGCCAATGTGGCTTCGCCAGCGGCGCCGACCTTTCCAACGCATGAGCCCGGAGTGAACGCCGTGTCGATGATCCGTATGAGAAAGAAGTCGCTCAACATCGAGACCGTCTGGCACGAAGGCGGTCCAGTCGCCGCCGTTCCGTTGCGGCTGGGCTCGGCGGTCGCGGTAGTAGAGAACCCATTCGCCGGCCGTTATGTCGAAAATCTCGACGCCTTCGTGGCCGATGCGCGAGAGCTCGCCAACCAATTGACGGCCGAACTCGTCGCCGCGCTCGGCGGCCGGAACAGCGTCGAAGCCTACGGCAAGGGAGCGATCGTCGGGGTCGCGGGAGAACTCGAGCACGGCGCGATCTGGCATGAAGCTGGCGGATGGGCGATGCGTGCGGCGCTCAACTCGAAGGCGATCGTGCCCGCCGCCAAAGCCGTCGCGTCGGCGGGCTTTCGCCTGCATGTGCCTGTGCACCACATCAACGCAGCTTATGTTCGCAGCCATTTCAACGTGTTCGACATCGGCTTTGCTGACGCTCCGCGGCCAAACGAGCTGGTATACGGTCTCGTCATGGCGACGGGCCCGCGCATCCACGAACGTCTCGGCGGCTTGCGCGCCGATCAGATATCCGTCCATGACGGTCAGCGATGAGGCCCGATCTGGCCAAACGAAGCTGCTCTCGGCACGGTCTTCGCGCCCGCTCCGTCACTGCAGCCATTTCGCGCGAATCGCCGGGAAAGCGCCGTTGGCGAGGCTGATGTGCAGCCATTGGTCGACGAATTCCTTCAGCGCCTCGTCGCGCGGCATCAGATAGGCCTTCTCGCTGAAATCGAACGGCGCGTCGGGGTGGATCGCGCAGAGCGCGCCGGCGTGCAGCTTCTGCTGATAGAGCGTTTCCGTCGCGTCGGTGATCATCACGTCGGCGCCGCCCTTTTCGAGCTGATCGAAAATCGAGAGGTTGTCGCTCCAAACCTCGATCCGCGCCGCCTTCAGATGCGCGCGATCGAATTTCTCGTTGGTGCCGCCGGGATTGACGATCACCGCCACCCCCGGCCGGTCGATCGCCTCCAGCGTTTCGAACTTGCCCTTGTCCGCGCAGCGCGCGATCGGCGTCTTGCCGTCGCGCAGATAGGGCGCGGAGAAATAGGCCTTCTTCTGCCGCTCCAGCGTCACCGAGACGCCGCCCATCGCGACGTCAAAGGCCCCGGCGTCGAGATCGCGCATCAGGTCGGCCCAGCGCGTGGCGACGAATTCGACACGCACGCCGAGCGCCGCGCCGAGCGCTTGCGCGGCGTCGATGTCGAGGCCGGAATAGCCCCCGTCGGCCGCGCGCGCGGTGAAAGGCGGGTAGTCGCCCGTTGTGCCGACGCGCAGCGCGCCGCGCGCGAGGATGTCGTCGAGACGGGTCTGCGCCGAAGCCGGCGCCGCGAGGGCAGCGAGCGCGCAGACGAGGAGGACGCGTGGCAAGGAAAAGCGGAAGCAGGAAAGCATCGTCGAACTTTGCCGCGCGCGATGTTTGAAGGCAAGCGCGCGAGCGGGAATAAGGGTGACGAACGGGCGGCTCAACGATCCGCGCTCCGTTCGCTCTCTTCCGCATGCCATCGCCGTGCTCGCCGTCAAGGTCGAGCCGCTGTGCGGTCGCTGACGCGAACCTTGACGGCTGCGTGCGGCGCCGGCCTTTTGGCCATCAAGTCACGTTGCTGACGAAAAGCGGCCCTCGGGCCGCTTTCGCTCAGCAACGCGACTTGAAAAGCCTCTTGCCAAGCCGCCCCGCCTCACGCCCTCTCCGCCCGCCATCGCAGATGCAGCATCGGCAGGCCCGAAAGGGCGCTGGTCCCGACCCCGACGGCGAGGAAGCCCTCGCGCTCGTAAAAGCGGCAGGCGCGGGGATTGTCGACGTTGACGTTAAGGTCGACGACGCCAGGAGCGCGTCGCTTGGCCTCGTCGAGGAGCGCGCGCGCGAGGCCGCGGCCGCGCTCGTTCGGCGCGACGCAGAGCTGATCGACATACCCGTTCGTGGGATCGATGGTGACGAAGCCGGCGGGGCGCCCCTGCGCGTCGACGCCGACGAGGATGGCCGCGCCCTCCTTAGCGAGTTCGCCCAATCGGCCGACGAGCCAATCGCGGCGCGCGTCGAAATCGATCGGCAGGCCCGTCGTCTTCCAGCCGGCGACCCAGAGATCGGCGACGCCGTCCATGTCGGACGGCTCGAAGGCTCGCACGACGCGACGCGATGCGCTCACCGCTCCGTCAGCTTCAATTCGATCCGGCGGTTGCGCGCCAGCGCTTCCTCGTCGGTTCCCGTGTCGATCGGCTGGAATTCGCCGAAGCCGGCGGCGGCAAGACGCGTGGGCTCGATGCCCTTGGAGACGAGATATTGCACGACGGCGATCGCGCGCGCGGCCGACAAATCCCAGTTGGACTTGAATTGCCCGCCGGTGATCGCCTTGGAGTCGGTATGGCCGTCGATGCGCAGGATCCAAGGAATATCGGGCGGAATCTCGCGCTCGAGATCGAGCACGGCGGCGGCCAGGCTGTCGAGCGACTGGCGGCCCGCCGCGCTGACATCCGCCTTGCCGGACTCGAACAGCACCGAGGATTCGAACACGAAGCGGTCGCCGACGACGCGGATGTCCGGCCGCGAGCCGAGAATCTGGCGCAGGCGGCCGAAGAAATCCGAGCGATAGCGCGAGAGCTCCTGCACCTTCTGCGCCAGCGCGATGTTGAGGCGCTGACCGAGATCGGCGATCTTGGCCTGCGCCTCCTTGTCGGAAGTCTGCGAAGCGTCGAGGGCCTCCTGGATCGCCGCCAATTGCTTGCGCAGCGCCGCGATTTGCTGATTGAGAATGTCCACCTGCGCCAACGCGCGCGCCGAGATCTGCCTTTGCGCATCGAGCGCGTTGGCGGCGGCGCTCGCCTTGTCGCTCGCCGCATCGGCGCTGGCGCCGCCCTGCGAGGCCGCGTCCAGCAGACGCTGCCGCTCGGTTTGCGACGCTTCGAGCGTCGCCGAGAGCGTGGCGATCTTCGTCTGGTCCTCGCTCTTTTGCGAGCGCTCCAAAGCGAGCAGGCTCGTCAGCTCTTCGATCTGGCGGTTGAGCCTGGCGAGCGCCGTGTCCTTGCCCGTCACTTCGCGCGAGAGGAAGAATTGCGCGAGCATGAAGACCGACAGCAGGAAGATGATCACCAGCAGCATCGTCGACAGCGCGTCGACGAATCCTGGCCAATAGTTCACACTCTCGAAGCGGCGGCTGCGCGACAGCGCCATCGTTTAACTCCATGATTCGGCGCAATCGCGCCTTCGGCCGAACGCGCTCAGCGCGTCTCGCGTTCGCTCACCAGCCGTCGCAGGAGCTTGCGGATGTCCTCCTGCTGGGCGGCTTGCGCCTCGACCCAATCGCGAATTTGTTGCTGCTCCTGGCGCATGTGCGTGACCAGCGATTGGATGCCTTCGGCGAGGCTGGCCATCGCCGCGGCGCCTTTGCGCTGATCGAACCCATCGCCGGCGACGACCGCCTTTTCCGCATGCGCTTCGAACGCCGGAGGCGGGCTCGTCTCGACATGGCTCGCGAGAAAGTCCTCCAGCTCGGTATAGAATCGATTCTGCGCCTGTCCGGCCTGAAGGTCGAGAAAGCCGAGGATCAGCGAGCCGGCCAGACCGAACAGCGACGACGTGAAGGAAACGCTCATGCCCGCGATCGGCGCCGAAAGGCCGCTCTTGAGATCGTCGAACATCGTCGTCGTATCGGCGCCCGTCTTCATGCTGTCGATGACGCCGCTGATCGAATGGACTGTCTCCAACAGGCCCCAGAAGGTGCCGAGCAGGCCCAGGAAGACCAGCAAGCCGACGAGATAGCGGTTAAGCTCGCGCCCCTCGTCGAGGCGCGTGCCGACCGAGTCGAGGATGGCGCGCGTCGTCGTCGTCGATAGGCCGCGCGCGCCGGCGCCGGCGTTGAGCATCGTCGCCATCGGTCCGAGCAGGCGCGGCGACGCGACGCGAGCCCGGCGTTCCGGCGCGACGAGCGAATTGACCCAGTGAATTTCCCGGAACAGCCGGAAAACCTGTCGAAAGGCGAACAAGGACCCGATCGCGAGGACGCCGACGATGAGGCCGTTGAGCCCGGGGTTGGCGCCGAAGGCGATCACAATCTGCTTGTAGAGGATCAGCACGACGAAGCCGACCAGAATAAGGAAGGCCGCCATGCCGACAAGGAAGATGCGCGGCGACGTAAGCAGGCGAATGTCCGAGTCAGGCGCCATCGTAGGGGTACCGGTGTGAAGGGCGGAACGTGCCGCCGCATCCTAGCAGAAATGAGGCGCGGGAGGCCATGATCGTGCGGCCTTGCGCCGTCGCGCCGCCGAGCCCCTCCGTCAAGCCCGACCGAGGCAAGCGACGATGTCCTCGACGTTCGCGACTTCGGCGAATTCATTCGCCAGCGTCGCGAGATGGACGGCGTGCACTTGCGCCGCGGAGATGATCGCGCCGTCGAGGCCTGGCTGATCGAAGGCGGCGCAAGCGTCGGCCGCCACGATCATGCGGTAGCCCATGTTCGCGCCGACCCGCACCGTCGTCGAAACGCACCGGTCGGTCGTCAGGCCAAAAGCGACGATCGTCGTCGCTCCCAGTCTGCGCAGCCGCAAGTCGAGGTCGGTGCCGATGAAGGCGGCGTTGACGCTCTTCGTGACCAAGGCTTCGCCCAGCTCGGGCGAAAACCCATCGCGCAGCGCGTTGCCGGGAAGACCCGGCGCGAAGGGCGAGCCGGGCTCGATGAAGTCATGGCGCACGTGAACGACGATCCGGCCGCTTTCGCGCCAGGCTTTGAGCAAGCCCAAGGCCGGCCGGTCGGGGCGCGAACTGAGCGCGGGGCGGCCCGGCGCGTCGAAGCCTCTTTGCATGTCGATCGGCAGCAGGACAGCGTCGGCCGGAATGGCGGATCTCAATCCGGCCATGACGGTCACGCCACTTTCTGCTTCGGCTTCAGCCAGCCGCGGTTGGCGAGAACCTCGGCGATCTGCACCGCATTGAGCGCAGCGCCCTTGCGCAGGTTGTCGGAGACGCACCACAGGTTGAGGCCGTTGTCGATGGTCGGATCCTCGCGGATGCGCGAGATATAGGTTGCGTCCTCGCCGGCGGATTCGTGCGGCGTGATGTAGCCGCCCGGCTCGCGCCGGTCGATCACCAGGCATCCCGGCGCCTCGCGCAGGATTTCGCGCGCTTCGTCGGCGCTGATCGGGTTCTCGAATTCGATGTTGACGGCCTCGGAATGGCCGATGAAGACCGGCACGCGCACACATGTGGCGGTCAGCTTGATCTTGGGGTCGAGAATCTTCTTGGTCTCGACCACCATCTTCCACTCTTCCTTGGTGGACCCGTCGTCCATGAACACGTCAATCTGCGGGATGACGTTGAAGGCGATGCGCTTGGGGAACTTCTTCGGCACGACCGGGTCGGAGACAAACACCGCGCGGGTCTGGGAAAAGAGTTCGTCCATCGCGTCCTTGCCGGCGCCGGACACCGACTGATAGGTCGAAACCACCACGCGCCGGATGCGCGCCTTGTCGTGCAGCGGCTTCAGCGCGACGACCAGCTGCGCCGTCGAGCAGTTCGGATTGGCGATGATGTTCTTGGCGCCGAAATCCTTGGCCGCCTCGGCGTTCACTTCCGGCACGACCAGCGGCACCGCGGGGTCCATGCGCCAGGCGGAGGAATTGTCGATGACGACGCAGCCCTGCGCGCCGATGCGCGGCGACCAATCCTTCGACACCGCGCCGCCCGCCGACATCAGGCAAATGTCGGTCGAGGAAAAGTCGTAATTCTCGAGCGCCTTGCACTTGAGAACCCGATCGCCGAAGGACACCTCCTTGCCGATCGAACGCGACGACGCCAAGGCGACGACCTCGGAAACGGGAAAGCGCCGCTCGGCGAGAATGGCGAGCATTTCGCGGCCGACATTGCCGGTGGCGCCGACGACCGCGACCTTGAAGCCTTGCATGAGAGTTGATCCTTGTGCTGGCGGTTTTTCCCCCGCTTCGCCCATCAGGGCAGGCTCCTCGACGCCCCGCCGGGGGAGGTGCCGGAGCCGAGGCGCAGCTAATGCGTCGCGCCGCCTTTAGCGGCGGCGAGCGATTTGCTCGTCGATTTCGACACGCGGCGCGTCATCGCAAGGGTCCGATCATGGCGCCGAAGGCGTCAAGCAAACGTCTGGAAACCACGTCGCGGGACCGAAGTCAATGCGCGCGAGCGCAAGGAAACGCGCCGTCGCGCCGACGCCGATCCCTCCGGCTCCCCTGGCGGTTGGTCAGGTTCGCGCCAGTCTCGCAATTCAATTCTGCAAAATCTTGGCCTTGATCCCAGGCCATCGCGGGAGATCGGAATGACGAAAAGCGTTTCGCGTGGTGCGCGCAAGCGGTCCAGCTCCAACGAGGGGGGCGCGTTGCTCCAGTCCTGGCAGGATCTGGGTCTTCAAACGACGGACGCCAGTCATATCCCGCCGCTCCCGAGCGCCGCCAACCTCGATCTGCCGCAAATCGTCGCGCGTCTCGAGGCCGCGGAGATCACGGCGCGGATCGGGGCTTGGCGTGCAGGAAGCCGGCCGCTCGACGCTTTGTTCCTGCAGGGGACGCCGCCCGCGGACGCTTTGAGGCGGTTCGGCCTCACCCACTGGGCGGCGGGCAATCCGAGAGCGGCGAGCGTCGTGCTCGCGACCGCGGCGGCGATCGCGCCGGACGACGCGGCGCTGTGGCTCGACCTCGGCTCAACGCTGCACGCGGCGGGGGACGCGGCCGAAGCCCGCTCCGTCTTCGAACGGGCGATTGCGCTCGATCCGGAGCCGGCGCGCGCATGGCTCGGCCTCGCCCTTGTCGCCAACGACCTTTCGGACAAAAATCGCGCCGAGGAGGCCTTCAAGGCCGCGCTGGCGCGCGATCGGAAGCTCGCCGAAGCCGCCTTCGGCCTCGGCCTTCTGTGCTTCGAACAACGGCGCTACGCGGACGCTGCGCGATATTGGCGGCAGGCCGTCGCGGCCGGCTGCCAAAACGCTCTTGTCTACGCGGGCCTCGGACAGGCGCTGTTCTTCACCGGCGATTTCGTCGGCGCCTCCCACGCCCTGGCGAGGCAGGTCGCCTCGGGCGCCACCGACCAAAAGCTCATCCAGCGATTCGCCCTCGCGCGGTTCATCGAAACCGTGATCGACGGCGACGTCGCGGCCGCATTCGACGCCTACCGCGACGCCGCCGGGCCCAACGCGGAAGATTCGGACAGCGTGGCGCGAACCGCCTTTCAGATCCTGACCGCGTACGGTCATCGCGACGCGGCGCTGCGTCTGGGTCGGGTCCAGTTGGCGAGCGTGCAGGACGATCCGATCCAGCGCTATCTCCTCGACGCGGTCGCGGGCGAAAAGCTCGACCGGGCCCCGCGCGACTATCTCGTCGCCTATTTCGACCGTTTCGCCGAGAGCTTCGACAAGCAACTCGTCGACGTGCTCGGCTACGATGTGCCGGAGAAGCTCGCCCGGCTCGTCGCGGCGACGGGCAAGGACCTGCCGCGAGCGCTCGATCTCGGCTGCGGGACGGGCCTTGCCGGGCCATATTTGAGACCGGCGCGATCGCGGCTCGTCGGCGTCGATCTGTCTCCCCGCATGCTCGCCAAGGCGGCGGACCGGCAGGTCTACGATTCTCTCGTCGAAGCCGAGATGGTCGCGTTTCTCGAGGAGACGTCCGAATGCTTCGATCTCGTCTTCGCGGCCGACTCGGTCATTTATCTCGGCGATCTCGAGGGGTTTTTCAGCGCCGCCGCCCGCGTAACGGCGCCGGGCGGCCTCGTCGCGTTCAATGTCGAGACGACCTGGGAAGCGCCTTATCTGCTGCTCCCCTCGGGCCAATTCGCTCACGCGGTCGCGGCGCTCCAGGCGACTGCCGCGCCATGGTTCACCCTGAAGACGAACCAGCCCGCGGTTCTGCGCATCGAAGCCAACGCCCGCGTCTACGGCTCGCTCGCTATTCTGGAAAGGCGCGGGTCGTAAGGGGCTGTCGCTCGGAGCGCGTCGCTCAGGTCCCGTCCGTCCTCGCCATCCATTGCGGCCGCGTGAGCGCCATCATCGTCAGATCGAGGCGGCGTCCGTCCGGAGCGCGGTAGGCTTGCCGCAGCACGCCGTCTCGGGAAAAGCCGAGCTTCTCGTAGACCCTTTGAGCGCGCGCGTTGTCAGCAAAACAGTCGAGCCAGAAGCGGTGCGCGGCGGTATGGGCGAAGGCCCACGCGACGACGAGGCCGAAAAACGCGCCGCCGACGCCCTCGTCCGGCCGGGCGACGGCAATTCTTTTCAAATAGAGATTGCCATGCGCGTCCTCCAGGTCCCGGAGAATGGCGAAAGCCGCGATCGCGCCGTCGGCCGCCTCGCCGACGAAATAGGCGTAGTTCGAGGACGCCATCATGGCGCGATGCTCGGCCTGCGACGAGCGTCCGACAAAACGCTCGAAACCGGGCGTCCGCTCGATCGCCATGATCGCGTTCAAGTCGGCGAGCGTGGCGGGCCGAAGCGTCAAACTCGAGACCATCGCCGTGCCGTCGCTCCCGACCTTTCCAGAGAAAACGCCATTGCGCGCGGCGAAGCGATTGTCTATACCCCGCCGCACTCGCGGTCGCGAGGCCTCTTGACGGGGCCCGATGGAGTTGGGCGCTTAGCTCAGCGGTAGAGCACTTCCTTGACATGGAAGGGGTCAGAGGTTCAATCCCTCTAGCGCCCACCATCTCCATCGCCGACCGGCGCGGGTCGCCCCTCGTTTTTCTCGCCCGCGCGAAGCTGCGTGACGGCATAAGCGCCGAAGACGCCCGCCAACGCGAGCGCCATGCCGAACCACGTCATCGCATAAGACAAATGGCTGTTCGGGAAGGCGACGATCGTTTCGCCGCCTTCGGGCAGATCGGCCGGATCGGCGCTCGCGTCGGCGTCGATCGAGAACGGCGCGTAACGAGACAAGCCCATCGCATGCGCCATCGCCTCGACGTCGCGCGTGAACCATTGGCCGCTTGCGGGATTGTCGGCGGGCGTGAACCAGGTCCGCTCCTCGCTGGCGCGCACGAGCCCGGTGACGAGCGTTTCTCCTGCGCCCAAGCCGCGCGAGGCGGCCTGGTCCTTGCGATCTTGCGGCACGAAGCCGCGATTGACGAGAACCACCGCGCCGTTCGCGAGCCTCAGCGGCGTCATCACGAGATATCCTGGACCGCCGTAACGCCCGCGCGGACTGCCCAGAGCGCGAAACACCAGCGCTTGCCGGCTCCCGTCGTAGACGCCGGCGACGCGCACATGGCGATATTCGGCGTCAGCCGGCTCGAACCTCGACCAATCGGCCTCCGCCGGCAAGTCGACCGGCGCCGCGTGAACCCGCAACTCCACTGCGGCGATGAGCGCCTCCTTCCAGGCGAGGCGCCGCAGCTGCCAGACGCCGAGGCCGACGAGAACGGCGATGCCGACCAGGGTCGCCAGCGCCGGCGCGACCAGCGATCGAGCGCGCTCGCGCATCAGCGCTCGAGCCGCCCGGGCGCCGCCTTGTTGCAATATTGCGAGGCGATCAGGAAGCCCTTCAGCGGCCGCAGCATCCCCAGGCACACGATGAGCGTCAGCGGCAGGAAAACGACTGCGTAAACCCAAAGCGGCGGTTCGTAGGCGATCTCGACCGCCAGCGCGATTCCCAGCACGATGAAGCCGGCGAAAAGAGTCACCAGCACCGCCGGCCCGTCGCCGGCGTCCGCGAAGCCATAATCGAGGCCGCAGACCTCGCACTTGGGCGCGAGGGTGAGAAAGCCGGAAAACATCCGCCCTTCGCCGCAACGCGGACAACGCCCGGCGAGGCCCGTCGAAACCGGCGAGATCGGTGGGTAGCGACGCTCCTCAGCGGGCATGGCCGGCGGCTCCCTTGCGCTTCTTGCGCCCCGCCGCGGGCCGGCGCGGTCGCCTCAACGCGCCGCGCCCTCGATCGTCGCGCCCCACGAGCCCCAGACGTAGATGCAGCAGAACAGGAACAACCAGACGACGTCGACGAAGTGCCAATACCACGCGGCGAACTCGAAGCCGAGGTGTTGTTGCGGCGTGAACTGCCCGGCGTTGGCGCGCACGAGGCAGACGAGGAGGAAGATGGTGCCGATGATCACGTGCGCGCCGTGGAAGCCGGTCGCCATGAAGAACGTCGCCCCATAGATCGAATTCGCGAACGAGAACGGCGCATGCGCGTATTCCCAGGCCTGGACGCCGGTGAAGGTCAGGCCGAGCAGGATCGTCAGCGTGAGGCCGGTCTTCAAGCCTTGGCGGTCGTTGTGCAGCAGCGCGTGATGGGCCCAAGTGACAGTCGCGCCGGACGTGAGCAGGATCAGCGTGTTGAGCAGCGGCAGATTGAGCGGATCGAGAACCTCGGTGCCCTTGGGCGGCCACATGCCGCCGGTGAAGGCGACGCGTCCATATTGGATCGTCTCGTTGGAGAAAAGCGAAGCGTCGAAGAACGCCCAGAACCATGCCACGAAGAACATCACTTCCGAGGCGATGAACAGGATCATGCCATAGCGAAGGCTGATCTGGACCACGCGCGTGTGGTCGCCGGTTTGGGCCTCGTGGACGACGTCGAACCACCACGACGCCATGACGTAGAGAACGCCCGCGACGCCGACGCCGAGCAGCGGAACGCCGAAACGCCCGAGCGCCATCTCCTTCGAGTGCATCGTCAAGACGAGGCCGACGGCGATGATGAAGGCGAAGATCGAGCCGACCAGCGGCCACGGACTCGGATTGACGAGATGATAATCGTGATGCGGCTTGGCGTGCGCGTCGGCCATTCGGGTCCCCTATGCGTCTTTCCGACCGGCGTTTCCGCCGGTCCGGTTGCTACGTTTCACGGGCGCCGTCAAGCGGCGCGCGCGCGGTCTACAATTTCGGCCCGTCAACGCCGTTCGGCTGCGCGAGCGCGACGGGTTTCGAAGCGCTCGCCGGAGCGAAAAGCGTATAGGACAACGTGATCGCCTCGACCTTGTCCATCGTGTGATCCTGCTCGAGGCGCGGATCGAGAAAGAACACCACCGGCAATTCGGCGCTTTCGTTTGGACCCAAGCGCTGCTCGGAAAAGCAGAAGCACGAAATCTTGTCGAACCACGCGCCGGAAACCTCCGGAGTCACGTTGTAGACCGCGACAGCCGAGGTCTCGCGCGCTTGGCGATTGCGTACGCGAAAGAAAACGGTCGCCGTGGCGCCGGTGCGCAACGTCACCGAATCGACTTCCGGCTCGAAACTCCAATCGAGTCCGGGCGCGACATTGGCGTCGAAACGAACCGTGAGCGTCCGCTCGCCCCTCACGCCCGAGTTGGCCTTGGCGACCTGCGTCGTTCCCGCGAAGCCCGTCGCCTTGCAGAACGCCGCGTAGAGCGGGACCGCCGCGTAGGCGGCGCCGATCATCGCCAGCGCCGAGAACGCCGCGATCGCGCCGACCCGCCGGTTGCCCTGCCGCTGATGGGGTGGAGAGCCGGTTCTCATTGCGCGCTTCACGGCATCGGCCGCAGGGCGTTCGGCCCAAGCTTGACGATCGTTATCGCGTAAAAGAGCGCGGCGAGAAACGCGACGCTCAGGCCGATGGCGAAATTGCGCCGGCGTCGATTGCGCAATTGGTCCGCCGTAAGCGCGTGGTTCGGTTGCAGCGTTTTGTCGTCCATCGAAATTCCCCTCACAGGCCCCAGCGCTCGATGAGCCCGAACCCATGCTCGACGACGAGCAGGGCGACGAGAAGAAAGAGATAAAAGATCGAGTAGCCGAACAATTGCATCGCCGCCTTGTTCGCCGCCGCTCCCTCACGCGTGCGATAGACGCGCGCCGCCATGGCCGCCATGCCCACGCCCGAGGCGATCGCCGCCGCGCCATAGAGGCGCCCGCCCAGACCGGTGAGCCAGGGCGCGACGCCGAGCGGCGCCAGCAGCAGCGAATAGAGCAGGATTTCGAGACGCGTGCGCGACGGCCCCTTGACGTTGGGCATCATCGGCACGCCCGCGCGCTCGTAGTCGCGGCTCTTGACCAACGCCAGCGCCCAGAAATGCGGCGGCGTCCAGACGAATATGATGGCGAACAACAGCAAACTGTCGAGCGTGACGCCGCCGCTCGCCGCCGCGTAGCCGACGACGGGCGGCAAGGCTCCGGCGGCGCCGCCGATCACGATGTTCTGCGGCGTCGAACGCTTCAGCCACATCGTGTAAACGACGACATAGAAAAAGATCGTGAAGGCGAGCAGGCCTGCGGCGAGCAAATTGGCCGCGGCGGCGAGCGTCAGGACCGCGAGGAACGCCAAGGTCAGGCCGAAATACAGCGCCTCGCCGGGATCGACGAGTCCGGAGGGAATCGCGCGCGACCGGGTCCTCGCCATCAGCGCGTCGATATCGGCGTCCCACCACATGTTGAGCGCGCCGGCGGCCCCCGCGCCGACGGCAATGGCGAGCAGCGAGGCGAATCCGATGACGGGGTGAACGGGGTCGGGCGCGCACAGCATGCCCGCCAGGGCGGTGAGGACGACGAGCGACATCACCCTCGGCTTGAGCAGCGACACGAATTCGCGCGGCCCCGAGACATAGCCGATGGTCGCCGCGTCGAGACGGGAACTATCTTGGCCGAGCATGGTCATAAGCGTCACTTTGCGAATTCGCGCGTTCTCCGAACCGAACGCGCGGCGCTCCAGCCGCCTTTGCGAGACGGCTGGAGCGGGAGATCAGTGATCGAAGCCCGTGATGCGCGGCAGGGTTTCGTATTGGTGGAACGGTGGCGGCGACGGCAAGGTCCATTCCAACGTCGTCGCGCCGACGCCCCACGGATTGTCGCCGGCCACGCGCTTGCGGGCGAACGCTTCGTAGACCGTGTAGAGGAAGACGAGCGTCGCCACGCCGGCGATGTAGGCGCCGATCGAGGAAACGAAATTCCACTGCCAGTAGGCCTCGGGATAATCGACGTAGCGTCGCGGCATGCCCGCCAGACCCAGAAAATGCTGGGGGAAGAACGTCACGTTGATACCGATGAACAACAGCCAGAAATGCAATTTGGCGAGACGTTCGTCGTACATATAGCCGGTGATCTTCGGGAACCAGTAATAGAATCCGGCGAAGATCGAGAAGACCGCGCCGAGCGACATCGTGTAATGGAAATGCGCGACGACATAATAGGTCTCGTGCAGGGCGCGATCGACGCCTGCGTTGGCGAGCACGACGCCGGTGACGCCGCCGATCGTGAACACGAAGATGAACCCGATCGCCCACACCATCGGCGCGCGCAGCGAGATCGACCCGCCCCACATCGTCGCGATCCAGGAAAACACCTTCACGCCCGTCGGCACCGCGATGACCATCGTCGCGAAGACGAAATAGCGCTGCGTATTGAGCGACAGGCCCACCGTGTACATGTGGTGCGCCCAGACGAGAAAGCCGACCGCGCCGATCGCCACCATCGCATAGACCATACCGAGGTAGCCGAACACCGGCTTGCGCGAGAAGGTCGAAATGATCTGGCTGATGATGCCGAAGCCCGGAAGGATCAGGATGTAGACTTCGGGATGGCCGAAGAACCAGAAGAGATGCTGGAACAGGATCGGATCGCCGCCGCCCGCCGGATCGAAAAAGGTGGTGCCGAAATTGCGGTCGGTCAGCAGCATCGTGATGCCGCCCGCCAGAACCGGCAGCGACAGCACCAGCAGGAACGCCGTCACCAGCACCGACCATACGAACAGCGGCATGCGGTGCATCGTCATGCCCGGCGCGCGCATGTTGAAGATCGTCGTGATGAAATTGATGGCGCCGAGAATCGACGAGGCGCCTGCCAAATGCAGCGACAGAATGACAAAATCCATCGCCGGCCCCGGCGTGCCGACCTTCGAGGAGAACGGCGGATAAAGAACCCAGCCGCCGCCGAAGCCGTGCATGCCCGGCGACCCCTCGACGAACATCGATAGGATGAGCAGCAGGAACGAGGCGGGCAGCAGCCAGAAGGAGATGTTGTTCATGCGCGGGAACGCCATGTCCGGCGCTCCGATCAACAGCGGCACGAACCAATTGCCGAACCCGCCGATCAGCGCCGGCATCACCATGAAGAAGATCATGATGACGCCATGCGCCGTGATGAACACGTTGTACATGTTCTTGGCGGCGTCGAGCGAGCCGTCGCCGGCGAGAATCGCCGAAATCGCCGGGAAGACCTTGAGGCCCGGCTCCATCAACTCCATGCGAATCGCGCCGGAGAGCGCCGAGCCGATCAACCCCGCGATCACGGCGAAGACCAGATAGAGCGTGCCGATATCCTTGTGATTGGTCGAGAAGAGATATCGGCGCCAGCCGGTGGGGTGGCCATGCCCTTCATCCGCGTGACCGTCATCGTGAATTGCAGCGTCGGTCGCCATGAAACCCTTCCCTCGAGACACAATGTTTTGTTTTTAGGTAAGTCGCCGGATCCTCGCGAGCGCGAGCTACTGGCGAACGGAGGCGGCGTCGGCGTTCGCCAGCCGGATCGCGCTTCCCGTCGCGGCGAATTTCTTCTTCGAATCGGCGAGCCAAGCCTGATACTTCTCTTCGCTCACGACGCGGAAGGCGATCGGCATGAACGCATGATCCTTGCCGCAGATTTTCGAGCACTGGCCGTAATAGACGCCCTCGCGGTCGGCCTTGAACCAGGTCTCGTTGAGGCGGCCGGGAACTGCGTCGATGCGCACGCCGAACGACTGGACGACGAACGAATGAATCACGTCGGAGGCGGTGATCTGCAGGCGCACCACCTTATTGACGGGGATCACGGCCTCGTTGTCGACCGCAAGCAGCCGCAGGTCGCCGTTCTCCGGCTTCAGGTCGGCGTCTTCCTTCATGTAGGATTCAAAGGAAAAGTCGCCTTGGTCCTTCGGATAGGCGTAGGCCCAGTGCCATTGCGACGCGGTCACCTTGATCGTCACGTCAGCGGGCGGAATCGTCAGTTGCATGGTCAACAAGCGGAACGACGGCATCGCGATGACCACGAGAATCATCACCGGCACGATCGTCCACGCCACTTCGAGACCCGCGTGATGGGTGGTCTTCGAGGGCGTCGGATTGGCTTTTTCGTGGAACTTCCAGACGACGAAGACGAGCAAGGCCAGAACAAAGAGGCAAATAAGGACGGTCAACGGCAAAAGGATCGAATTATGAAACCATTGGAGGTAGCGGGCGAGTTCCGTCACCGGCTGCTGAAATCCCATCTGGCCCTGTTCGGCGTGCCCGTAGCTGTCGGCCCAGGCGGCCGAGGCCGAGAACAACCCGACGAAAGCGCCCCCCGCCCACCCAGCGACCAGGGGCGACTCAATTCGTCCGCATGCCTTCATTTCCCGCCCCGTTCCTCTCGCTTTCGCTCTTGAAGAGCGCCCACGGCGGCTCTCGCCGCCGCATTGTTTGCGTCGCTTTGCCGCATCCGCTGCGACATCATACCGCATTCTCGCGTTTTGCAAACCACAAAGACGCCGCGACCGCCATCGCTCGCGACGGCGGCGCGGCCTTGGCGGCGCGGATCGAATCGCGCCTTGACAGCGACGGGACTTTTGGTACGCCATGCCCTCGTTCGGCGAACAGACAGCGGTGTTCATGGTTTGGGTCTTTCCCGACGGCGGGATCGGAGCGGGAAGAGCCGCTCGGCTGGTCGGCGCCGCGATTTTCGGGCTTTTCTTATTGGCGCTCAGCGGCGGCCCGACGCCCGCGCTGGCCACGGTCACGGATAAACACGGCGCGTGGGAAACGCGCTGCGAAACGCCGCCCGGCGCCTCCTCGCAGCAGTGCGCGATCGTCCAGAGCGTCGTCGACGAGGACAGGCCCAACATCACCCTGGTCGTCATCGCCCTGAAGACCGCCGACCACAAGAGCCGATTGTTGCGCGTCATCGCCCCGCTCGGCGTGCTGATCCCGACTGGCCTCGGATTGAAGCTCGACCAAGAGGATTTCGGGCGCATGAGCTTCGTGCGCTGCCTGCCCAACGGATGCGTCGCCGAGGTCATGCTCGAAGACAAAGTGCTGGAAAAGATGAAGAGCGCGCAAACCGTGACCTTCGTTCTCTTCCAGACGCCGGAGGAAGGAATCGGCGTGCCGGCTTCGCTCGCGGGCTTCAAGGAAGGTTTCGATCAATTGCCTTGACCCTTCCGCCTTGTCGACGTGAATTTTGTTATAGATGGCCAATCTGCCTGCCGGAGCGTGAATCGATGATTGCGAGCGCCTTTCCCAAAAACCTGCGGTTCGCCCTGGCGCTCTGCGCGGCGGGACTTTGCAGCGCCTGCAGCTCGATGGAGAACATAATCTCGCCGTCGTTGACGGCGAACAGGCCTGCGTTGACCGCGGCCAACAAGGGAGAGAACGTTCCCGAATCGGAGAAGGTCGTCAGGCTGCCGATGAGCGCGTCGGATCTCGATTGTCCGAGCGTCGAAGTCCAGGACGGCGGCGCATCCGTTCGCGTCGGCGGAACCGAGAACGCCTCGGTTCGCTACCAATTCGATATTGCGCAAACCGCGCGCGAATGCGCCCCGCAGGGCGACAAATTCAGCCTCAAGGTCGGCGTTTCCGGCCACCTGCTGATCGGTCCGGCCGGTTCGCCCGGCGCCTATAGCGCGCTGCTGCAAATCACCGTGCGCAGCCAAGTCGATCAGAAGCCCGTCTATTCGAAGGTCTACAAGGTGGAGGCGAACGCCGCCGGCGCTCAAGCGCCGTTCGAGTTGGTTTCCGAGCCGATCATCCTGCCGATGACCCGCACCGAGTTGGCCGACGATTACGCGGTCGTCGTCGGCTTCGACAGCAGCCACCCCGCGGAGGTCGCGCGCCCGCGCAAGCGACCTCGCGTGAAGGCGAACGACGCGCATTGACAAAGCGGTCGGCTTCGGGCTTGTTCTCCCGGTCAGATTAAGACACCCAGCGGAAGAGACCGGAAAAGTTCGTTCTTTCCGGCGCCGAAGGCGCAACCGCCCCGGAAACGCTCAGGCCGATGGACCGTTGGGTGATGACGCTCTGGAAAGCGGCGGGCGCGTCTTTCGCGCCGGCCCACCGACGGGGGTAACCGCCGCTCGATGGCGGGAAATCTCTCAGGTCACGAGACAGAGGGGGCGCCGCCGAGTGTTCGACCGCACCAGGCGTTCGAGCGTTGGGCGGTCGTGCTCTCGCTTGCGACCGGTGGATCATGTCGGAACCCGCGATTCTGCGCACGCCCCTTCACGGGCTGCATGTCGAGCTCGGCGCCCGGATGGCGCCGTTCGCCGGCTATGAAATGCCGATCCACTACGCCAAGGGAATTCTCGCCGAACATCTGCACACGCGCGCAAGCGCCGGACTGTTCGACGTCTCCCACATGGGCCAGGCGCGCCTCGAGGGCCCCGATCATGCGACGACCGCGCGCGCGCTCGAGCGCCTGTGCCCGGCTGATATGCTCGGGCTCGCCCCCGGACGGCAGCGCTACACGCAATTCCTCAACGCCGACGGCGGCGTCATCGACGATCTGATGGTCACGCGGCCTCCCGGCGCGGACGGACGGCTGAACCTCGTGGTCAACGCCTCGCGCAAGGCGGTTGATTTCGCGCTTCTCGACGCGGCGCTGCCCGCCAATGTGCGCCTGACGAAGCTCGACGAAGCGGCGCTGATCGCGGTGCAGGGTCCGGCCGCGGCGCGCGCGCTGGCGCGCCTGGCGCCGGGCAGCGAAATCGCCGCGATGCCGTTCATGAGCGCGCGGCCGATCCGATTTGAAGACTTCGAAACGCAGGTCTCGCGATCCGGCTATACGGGGGAGGACGGCTTCGAGATTTCCCTGCCGGCGAAAGACGCCGAAGCCTTCGCGCGCCGCCTGCTCCGCGAGAGCGAAATCGAGCCGATCGGCCTTGGCGCGCGCGACTCGCTGCGCCTCGAAGCGGGCCTTTGTCTCTACGGCCACGAGCTCGACGAGACGATCGATCCTATCGAAGCGGGTCTGGCCTGGTCGATCCAGAAGCGGCGCCGCGTCGAGGGCGGGTTTCCCGGCGCCGGCCGCATCCAGGCTGCGCTCGCTCAAGGGCCGGCCCGCCGCAGGGTGGGAATCCGGCTCGCGGGGCGCGCGCCCGCGCGCGAAGGGGCTGAAATCGTCGGCGCGTCGGGCGAACCGATCGGCCGCGTGACCTCAGGCGGATTCGGACCCAGCGTCGGCGCGCCGATCGCGATGGGTTATGTCGCAAGCGCCCACGCGGCCCCTGCAACGCCGCTTGCTTTGCTCGTGCGCGGCAAACCGCTCGAGGCGCGCGTCGCCTCCCTGCCCTTCCATCCGCACGCCTATTACCGCGGCTGACAATTCCCTCCGAAAAAGGAACGAACCGATGTCGGAAATCCGCTTCACCAAAGACCACGAATATGTCCGCGTCGACGGCGATGTCGGGACGGTGGGAATCAGCGATCACGCGCAGCAGCAATTGGGCGACGTGGTCTTCGTCGAATTGCCGGCGCTCGGCGCCAAATTCGCCAAAGGCGCCGGCGCGGCGGTCGTCGAAAGCGTCAAGGCGGCGAGCGACATATTCGCCCCCGTCTCTGGCGAGGTCGTGGCCGTCAACAGCGACGTCGACGCCGAGCCCGGCCTGATCAATCAGGACGCGTTCGGCCGCGGCTGGATCATGAAGATCAAGCTCGCCGACCCAAAGGAACTCGACGGGCTGATGAACCAATCGGACTACGAAGCTTTCCTCAAGACTCTTGCGTGATCCGCCATGCGCTATCTCCCGCTCGACGCTTCCGATCGCGCCCTCATGCTCGCCCGGGTCGGCGCCGCCGACATTGACGCGCTTTTTTCCGATATTCCCGCCGACAAGCGATTGTCCGCGCTCCTCGACATGCCCGGCAGCATGAGCGAACTCGAGGTCGAACGCGCGTTGACGGCGATGGCGGCGCGCAACGTCGCGGCCGGGTCCGTCCCGTTTTTCCTTGGCGCCGGCGCCTATCGCCACCATGTTCCCGCGAGCGTCGATCACCTGATCCAGCGATCGGAATTCCTGACGAGCTACACGCCCTATCAGCCCGAAATCGCGCAAGGGACCCTGCAGGCGCTTTTTGAATTCCAGACGCAAGTCGCCGCGCTGACCGGCATGGAAGTCGCCAACGCCTCGATGTACGACGGCTCGACCGCCTGCGCCGAGGCGATGCTCATGGCGCATCGCTTGACGCGCCGCAAGAAGGCGATTCTCTCCGGCGGGCTCCATCCGCAATATTCCGACGTCGCCGCGACGCTCGCCAAGATGGCGGGCGACGAAATCGTCCGAATGCCGCTCGACGTTCGCGCGTCGGAGGACATCGGCGCCGAAATCGACGATTCGACCAGCTGCGTAATCGTGCAGACCCCGGACTTCTTCGGCAATTTGCGCGACCTTACGCCCATCGCCGCCGCCGCCCACGCCAAGGGCGCGCTGCTCGTCGCCGTCTTCACCGAAGCGGTTTCCCTCGGCGCCGTGCGCTCGCCGGGCGAGATGGGCGCCGACATTGTCGTCGGCGAAGGCCAGTCCATCGGCAATGCGCTCAATTTCGGCGGCCCCTATCTCGGACTGTTCGCCGCCCATCTCAAACACGTGCGGCAAATGCCGGGACGCCTGGCCGGCGAAACCGTGGACGCCGACGGCCGGCGCAGTTTCGTGCTGACGCTTTCGGCGCGCGAACAGCACATCCGTCGGGAAAAGGCGACCAGCAACATCTGCACCAACTCCGGCCTCTGCGCGCTCGCCTTCTCCATCCATCTGACCTTGCTCGGCGAGGCCGGCTTGCGCCGCCTCGCCAGGGTCAATCACGCCCACGCCGTCGACCTCGCCGAGCGGCTCGGCGCGATCGGGGGGGTGAGCGTGCTCAACGAGGCCTTTTTCAACGAATTCACGATCCGCACGCCGCGCGACGCCAAGGGCCTGGTCGAGGATCTCGCGAGTCGCGGCGTGATCGGCGGCCTGCCGGTTTCGCGTCTCGCGCCGGACGCCGGACTCGACGACCTCGTCGTGGTCGCCGCGACGGAACTCGACACCGCCGCGGATCGCGCGGCATACGCGTCCGCGTTGGCGCAATGCCTGTGAGCCGCGCGCCTCTCGCCGAATCATGGAGAGACCGATGAACATCCAGGGCCGCCCGACCCGGCCAGCTTCCGACAGCCCGGCGCGCCGCGGCTCCTTCACCGGCAATCGCGCCCTCGACATGGAGGAGGCGCTGATCTTCGAAACCGGGAGGTCAGACGCGACCGGAGTGGACATCGAAGAGCCCGCGCCGTTCGCCTCGCGGCTCGGCGGCCACGCTCGCGCCGGCGAAATCGGCCTTCCCGGCCTCACCGAGCCGGAGGCCGTGCGCCATTACGTGCGCCTGTCCCGCAACAATTATTCGATCGACGCCGGGCTTTATCCGCTCGGCTCGTGCACGATGAAGCACAATCCGCGCCTCAATGAGAAAATGGCGCGCCTTGCGGGGTTTTGCGACGTTCATCCGCTCCAGCCGATCTCGACAATTCAGGGCGCGCTCGAGCTGATCGACACGCTGGCGCGCAAGCTTTTGACGATGACGGGCATGAGCGCGGTCGCGATGTCGCCGAAGGCGGGCGCGCACGGCGAACTGTGCGGCATGATGGCCATCAAGGCTGCCATCGCGGCGCGCGGCGAAGAAAAGACGCGCAATGTCGTGCTCGTTCCGGACTCCGCGCACGGCACCAATCCCGCCTCGGCGGCGCTCATCGGCCTTTCCGTGCGCGCCGTGCCTGCCGGCGCCGACGGCATTGTGAGCGCGCAAGCCGTGCGCGCGGCGCTCGGCCCGGACGTCGCCGCCATCATGCTCACCAACCCCAACACTTGCGGCTTGTTCGAGCGCGATATCGTTGCGATCGCCGACGCCATGCACGAAGCCGGAGCGTATTTTTACTGCGATGGCGCGAATTTCAACGCCGTCGTCGGCAAGACCCGGCCCGGCGATCTCGGCGTCGACGTCATGCACATCAATTTGCACAAGACGTTCTCGACGCCGCACGGCGGCGGCGGTCCTGGCGCGGGCCCGGTGGTCTTTTCCGAACGCCTCGCCCCCTTCGCGCCGGTCCCCCATGTCGTCAAGAGCGGCGAAGCGCTGGAGCTCGTCGAACACGACGCCGACAGCCGGGCGTTCGGCCGGATGAGCGCCTTCCACGGCCAGATGGGCATGTTCGTGCGCGCTCTCGCCTTCATCCTGTCGCACGGCGCCGACGGGCTCAAGCAGGCCTCCGAGGACGCGGTCCTCGCCGCCAATTACATTCGCGCCTCGCTCAGCGATTTGATGTCCGCGCCATTCGGCGAACGGACCTGCATGCACGAGGTTTTGTTCGACGACCGATGGCTCAAGGACACCGGCCTGACGACGCTCGATTTCGCCAAGGCGATGATCGACGAGGGCTACCACCCGATGACGATCTATTTTCCGTTGGTGGTTCATGGGGCGATGCTAATCGAACCGACCGAATCCGAGTCGAAGGCGAGCCTCGACCTCTTCATCATGACCTTGCGGGATTTGGCGATGAGCGCGCTCGCGGGCGAACGCGAGCGCTTCGTCGACGCGCCGCGCGACGCCCCACGCCGACGGCTCGATGAAACGCGCGCCGCCCGTCAGCCGATTCTGCGCTGGACGAAGCCCGCGCCGGCGTGAACGGCCAAAGAATCGGCCCGCGCGCCGCTATTGTCGGCTTGGCGCCGCGCGCGCTTGCCCGCATACTGTTACGGCATGGGTTCCAACCGGCAGGAAAGGCCGCGCGATGGTCCGTCAGAGGATGGCTCGAACGGGGGCGGTGATTTTCGCGGGCCTATCCCTCCTCGCGGGCCCTCTGTTTCTCGCGCCGACGCTGGCGCAGCAAGCGCCAGCCACGACGCCGAGCCCGGCGGCCGCGTCGCCGGTCGCCACTCCAGCTCCCGCGGCGCCCGCCAGCCCGACCCCGGCCGCCTCGGCGATGCCTGCTCCCATTCCTTCGCCGTCGTCTTCGCCTTCGACCAGCCCGACGCCGGCGCCCGCCAACCCCGACGCGACAAAGCCCGGCGAGGGCGCCTCGATGGGAGAGACGATCGAACTCGTCCCTCGTCCGGCCGCCTTGATCGAGGGGAAGGCCAATCACGACGAAGTCTTTGGCGCCATCACCGGCTCGATCGGCCTGATCCGCACGGAAATCGCCAAGGCCGGACTCAAAGCCGCGGGCCGTCCGATCGCAATTTTCCTGGAAGCGGACGATGTCGGATTCAAGTATCGAGCCGCCGTTCCGCTCGAATCGATTCCGGAAGGCAAGACCGCGCTATCCGATGCGGTCAAGTTGGGACTGACGCCGGTCGGCAAGGCGATGCGCTTCGAACATCGCGGCGCTTACGACGACATCGACGCGACCTATGAGGCGATCACCGCCTATCTCGACGAAAAAGGGATCGACGCGCAAGATACGTTCATTGAAGAATATCTCAACGACGTCAAAACGACGGACGACCCGAGTTTACAGGTCGACATTTTCGTCCTGCTGAAATGAGAGACGTTGCGGCGACGGTCGTCTTCGACCTGGACGGCACGCTAACGGACTCCGGTCCCGGCATCTTGCGATCAACGCGGCTGGCGCTCGAGCGGATGAACGCGGGCGGCCAGGCCGATTTTCCCGTTCCCGCTGTGACGGAGTTGAGCTGGATCATCGGCCCGCCCCTGCAAGAAAGCTTCGTCAAGCTCGTCGGCGCCGATCGCGCCCAGATTTTGCTCGCCCTTTTTCGCGAGCGTTATTCGGCGATCGGCCTGTTCGAGAATTCGCTCTACGACGGCGTCGTCGAGGCGCTCGAACGTCTGACGGCGCTCGATTATCGCCTGTTCGTCGCGACCTCGAAAGCGGAGCCTTACGCCCGCCGAATTCTCGATCACTTCGGACTGGCCAAATATTTCAGCCAGATCTACGGGGCCGAAATGGACGGTCGGCGTTCCGCCAAGAGCGAATTGCTGACTTATCTCTTGGGCCGCGAGCGCATCGGCGCGACGCAACGCGTCGTCATGATCGGCGACCGTCGGCACGATGCGCTGGGCGCGCGCGCCGTCGGCATCCCGGCGATCGGCGCGCTTTGGGGTTATGGCGACGCCGAGGAACTCGCCGGCGCCGGCGCCGATCCACTGATCGAAACGCCTAGACACATTCCCGCGGCGGTCACCGCGGTTTTCGCGCGAGCCGAATGGCGCCGGGAATAGCGCCGTTGGCTCACACGTGCCCGACCACCGCCTTAGGCTGATAAGGCTCTTCGAGCCGGGCGATGGTTTTCGCGTCGAGCTTCAGCGACAGCGCTGCGACTGCGTCGTCGAGATGATTCGGCTTGGAGGCGCCGATGATCGGCGCCGTCACGTAGGGCTTGGAGAGAACCCAGGCTAGCGCCACGATGGCCGGCTTGACGCCGAATTTGCTTGCGACGTCGCCGACCCTGCGCCGGATCGCCTCGTCCTGGCGCGAGCCGAGGCCGAGCGCGCGGGTGTAGGCGTCGGTCCGCCCGCGCACGGTCGAAGCGCCCTCGCCGAGGCCGGAGCCCGCGAGATAGCCGCGCGCCAGCGGCGACCAGGGAATGACCGCGATTCCCTGATCGGCGCAGAACTTCATCATCTCGCGCTCCTCCTCGCGGTAGACGAGATTGTAGAAATTCTGCATCGAGACGAATTCGGCGTCGCGACTCTCCCTTGCGACCGCGATCATGCGCGCGAATTGCCAGGTCCACATCGACGACGCCCCGACATAGAGCGCCTTGCCGGCGCGCACGACGTCGCTCAAGGCCTCGACGGTTTCCTCGATCGGCGTATCCGGGTCGAAGCGATGGATTTGATAGAGATCGACGTAATCTGTGCCGAGGCGGCGCAAGGACGCGTCAATTCCCTCCATGATGTGCTTGCGCGAAAGACCGCGCGCATTCGGTCCCGGCCCCATCGGGTTGAACACTTTGGTGGCGATCACGACCTCGTCGCGCCGGGAGAATTCCTTGATCGCCCGGCCGAGGATTTCCTCGCTCGCGCCCACCGAATACATATCGGCCGTGTCGAAGAAGTTGATCCCCCGCTCCAGCGCCTGACGAATGAAGGGGCGCGAAGCCTCCTCGTCGAGCACCCAGTCGCGCCATTTCGGCGAGCCGTAAGTCATGCAGCCCAGGCACAGCTTCGACACTTTCATGCCAGTCTTGCCGAATCGCACGTAGTCCATGACGCTCTCCTCTCGCCGCGTTTCGCCGCCCTTATAGACCGCCCCGGCAGGCCATGCCAAAACATCCAGACCAAGCGGAGGGCAAGCGGCGGTGACGGCGAAAGGCGAGAAGAATGTCAGGATCAGGCGCGGCTGCTGGGATTTCTGGATCGACCGCGGCGGCACGTTCACCGACGTCATCGGCCGCGATCCTCAGGGGCGGCTTCACGCGCGAAAGCTCCTTTCGGAAAGTCCCGCCTATTCCGATGCGGCCGTGCAGGCAATTCGCGACCACCTGCGTCTGAGCCCCGGCGCGCCGATCCCCGAAGGGGCGATCGGCGTCGTCAAGATGGGCACCACGGTCGCCACCAACGCCCTGCTGGAGCGCCGAGGCGAGCGCACGCTTCTGGTGACGACCAAGGGATTTCGCGACGCGCTGGAGATCGGCTATCAGGCGCGCCCGAAAATCTTCGCCCGCAACATCGTCAAGCCGGAGCAGCTCTATTCCGGCGTCGTCGAAATCGCCGAGCGCACGCTCGCCGACGGGACGGTCGAGACCGAGCCGGACCTCGACATCGTGCGCGCCGAGCTCACGCGCGCTAAGGCGGAAGGATTCGAGGCCGTCGCCGTCGTCTTCATGCACGCCTATCGCTATCCCCGACACGAGCGCCAGGTCGCCAAGCTCGCGCGCGCCCTCGGCTTCGCCCAGGTTTCGGTCAGCCACGAATGCTCGCCGCTGATCAAGCTGGTCGGGCGCGGCGACACGACCGTCGTCGACGCCTATCTCTCGCCGATTCTCTCGCGTTACGTCGCGCGCGTTTCGAAAGCGCTCGACGCCAAGCGGACCGGCGCGCGCGTGATGTTCATGATGTCGTCGGGCGGCCTGACCGCCGCCGAACTCTTCGCCGGCAAGGACGCGATTCTGTCCGGTCCGGCGGGCGGCGTCGTGGCGATGGCGCAAACCGGACGGAGCGCCGGATTTGGCGAAGTCATCGGCTTCGACATGGGGGGAACCTCGACCGACGTCGCGCATTTCGACGGAACCTACGAACGCGCCTTCGAGACCGAGGTGGCGGGCGTGCGCATGCGCGCGCCGATGATGATGATCCACACGGTCGCGGCGGGCGGCGGATCGATTCTGCATTACGACGGCGCGCGCTTTCGCGTCGGTCCGGATTCGGCAGGCGCCGATCCCGGACCCAAATGCTATCGCCGCGGCGGTCCCCTCGCGATCACCGACGCCAACGTCATGACGGGCAAGTTGATCCCCGATTATTTTCCCAGGATTTTCGGCCCCTCGCAGGACCAGCCGCTCGACGCGGAGAGCGTTCGGACCGCCTTCGAAGCGTTGGCCGGCGAGGTGGGCGACGGACGCAGCGCCGAAGAGGTCGCCGATGGCTTCATCGCCATCGCCGTCGCCAAGATGGCCGAGGCGATCAAGAAGATATCCGTCGCGCGCGGTTACGACGTGACGCGCTACGCGCTCAATTGCTTCGGCGGCGCGGGCGGCCAGCACGCCTGCGACGTCGCCGACGCGTTGGCGATCAAGACGGTGCTGATCCATCCGCTGTCGTCGCTGCTTTCGGCCTACGGCATGGGACTGGCCGACATCACCGCCCATCGCGGCCAGGGCGTCGAGGAATCCCTGAACGAAGAGGCGTTGGCGCGGCTCGCGGGCCTCGTCGAAAGGCTCGGCGACGAGGCGGCGCGGGAAGTCGCGGGACAAGGGGTCGCGCGCGAAGAAATCAAGCTGCGCCCGCGCGCGCAATTGCGCTACGCCGGCTCGGACACCGCGCTCGAGGTCGAATACCGCGGCCTCGCGGCGATGCGGCGCGCTTTCGAGAAGGCGCACAAGGCGCGTTTCGGCTTCATCGACCGGGCCAAGGCGCTGGTCGTCGAAGCCGTCAGCGTCGAGGCGATCGGCGGCGCGGCGCGATTTTCCGAGCGCGCGCGGCCGATCCGCCCGGCCGCCGCGCCCGTTCCCGAGCGCGCCGCGCAATTCTTTTCCAACGGCGCGTGGCGCAGCGCCCACGTCTTCGTGCGGGAGCATATTCCGCTCGGCGCCCATATCGCCGGCCCGGCGCTGATCATCGAACCGCACCAGACGATCGTCGTCGAAGAGGGCTGGCGCGCCGAGGTCACGCCCAAGAATCACGTCGTGCTGCGACGGATCAAGGCTGCGGCGCGCCGCGACGCGATCGGCGCCAAGGTCGACCCCGTCATGCTGGAGATCTTCAACAATCTCTTCATGTCGATCGCCGAGCAGATGGGCGTGACGCTGCAGAACACCGCCTATTCCGTCAACATCAAGGAGCGGCTCGATTTCTCCTGCGCGGTGTTCGACGCGCAAGGGCGCCTCGTCGCCAATGCGCCGCACATGCCGGTGCATCTGGGCTCGATGGATCGATCGGTCGAAACGATCATCCGCCTGAACGACGGGCGCGTGCGCGCCGGCGACGTCTTCGCGCTCAACGCGCCGTACAACGGCGGCACGCATCTGCCCGACATCACCGTCTGCACGCCGGTGTTCGACGAGGCGGGCAAGACGATCCTGTTCTGGACCGCCTCGCGCGGCCATCACGCCGACATCGGCGGCATCGCGCCGGGATCGATGAGCCCGCGTGCGACCGACATCCTGGAGGAAGGCGTCTACATCGACAATTTCCTCCTCGTCGAGCGCGGCCGATTTCGCGAGAAGGAGCTATACGAACTGCTGCGAAGCGGCCCCTATCCCGCGCGCAATCCGCTGCAGAACGTCAACGACCTCAAGGCGCAGATCGCCGCCAACGAGAAGGGCGCGCGCGAATTGCGCCGCATGGTCGAGGCCTTCTCGCTCGCCACCGTGCAAGCCTATATGGGCCACGTCCAGGACAACGCCGCCGAAAGCGTGCGCCGCGTGATCGACCGCCTGAAGGACAGCGAATTTTCCACCGAAACCGACCAGGGCGCGGTCATCAAGGTGAAGATTTCGGTCGATCGCGCGGCGCGCGAGGCGACGGTGGATTTCACCGGCACGTCGCCGCAGCAGCCGAACAACTTCAACGCCCCCGAGCCTGTGGCCCGCGCGGCCGTGCTCTA
The DNA here is from genome assembly GCA_963842835.1 of uncultured Alphaproteobacteria bacterium. Taxonomy (GTDB): domain Bacteria; phylum Pseudomonadota; class Alphaproteobacteria; order Rhizobiales; family Beijerinckiaceae; genus Roseiarcus. The sequence continues at coordinate 37,843 of CAWJIB010000013.1, forward strand.
TGTCTTCCGCGTCATGGTCGAGGACGAAATCCCGATGAACGCGGGCTGCCTGAGGCCGATCCGCGTCATTATTCCCGAAGGCTCGATGCTCTCGCCCCGCTATCCCGCAGCGGTGGTCGCCGGCAACGTCGAGACCAGCCAGGCGGTGACCGATACGCTGTTCGGCGCGCTGGGCGCGCTGGGTTCGGCCCAGGGCACGATGAACAACCTGACCTTCGGCGACGCGCGCTACCAATATTACGAGACGATCTGCTCGGGCGCGCCGGCCGGGCCCGGCTTCGACGGCGCGAGCGGCGTGCACACCCACATGACCAATTCGCGCCTGACCGACCCGGAAGTGCTGGAGCAGCGCTTTCCCGTGGTGCTCGAAGATTTCCACATCCGCCGCGGCTCCGGCGGCAAGGGCCGCTGGAACGCCGGCGACGGCACTTTGCGCCGCCTGCGCTTTCGCGAAAGCATGGAGCTGGCCCTGCTCACCGGCCATCGCCGCGTGAGGAACTTCGGCATGGAGGGGGGCGAACCGGGCGAACTCGGCCACAACATCGTGCGCCGCAATGACGGAAGCCGCGAGGAATTGCCGGGCTGCGCGCAGACGGTGCTGGAGGCGGGCGAAGCGATCGAGATCGTGACGCCGACGGGCGGGGGGTGGGGGAAGAAGGGGTGACAGAGCGCGCGGGAGCCTTGCGGAGTTGGGTTCCATAATGGAGCTTATGCGACAGCGAGCAATCCGCCTCGTGCGCGAGGTGCGGTCGTCAGCTTGGCAACTCGGCGAGCAGTGCCTCGCACGAGGCACGTGCCATCACCAGCTACGGACAACAACACGGGGCTAGGAGATGATGATGGGTTGGAAGCAGTGCACGACCCCGTTCCCGGGCGACTTCGAGGGAATACAGGATCCGTTCGCGGCAGTATTCGAGGCGCTTCTCGGTCCGCCCGGCATGGCGCTGTTCTGCCGCACGACACGCAACTGCGAGCACGAAATATTCCTACTGACGCCCGACGCGGCGAAGTATTCCTCAGCGTTGCGCGGTGACTGGACTGACGCCGGCGACCCGACGGCACACGGATGGAAGCTGCTAGTCGGGCACGCTGATGCGTTTGAGCGCTTCGGATTGAGTCAGCCCCGGTGTAATGGGCGAGCCGGTTGAAGGGTGGAAGTGTTCGGCCTACCATTCAACCCTTGGTAGGAGGCGAACATGCGTGCGCTGATCGCCGTGGCTGTTCTGATGGCTGGCGCTGGGGGTGCCTGCGCTGATGGATTTTGGTACGACGGGAACAAGCTTTACACCGTCTGTCAATACAGCCGCACGGAATGCTTTACCTACGCAATGGGGGTGATTGACGACGACTACATGTCTCGTGAGTTGCTACACCTAGCGAAAACGTTCTGCTTACCCTCGAACGCAACTTCCGGCCAGATCGCCGACATCGTTACAAACTTCCTCAGGGACCACCCTGGAGAGCGCCAATACGTAGCTTCCTCACTCGTTATGCTCGCTATAGTGCCTGCTTTCCCCTGCAACTGAGCCTGTTGATCGCGGTAGAAGCTGTGGCGCAACAACGAGTTTAGACGTGCCGACTACTAAGTTCGGCTCCGAAGGCCACGCCGATTCGACCAAGCTGGAGAATGTTGGCTTTGTGCGAAAATCAAAACTCTCGCAACAAACTTAGCCCTTTGATCGGAAAGCAGTTTTCCGTTTCACAAGTCTGTTGCGAATTGCGCCTGCTCGCCGTTTTGCATCAAGCTTCTGCGTGACCCCGACGCCCCCGCGCCTCACCGCCCCGCTTCGTCGCCCATTGCCTTCCTGGCCGTCGCCACCGGCAGAAATGCCGACATCGGCCGGCCGGCGAACGCTCGGAAACCCTGTCGCCGATAAAACGCGACGGCGCTTTCGTCTTTCGCGTCGACGACGAGCGCGAAAGCCTTCGTATCGCTTCTGAGAACGCGCAGCGCCGCATCGGCGAGAAGGACGCCGCCGAGGCCGCGGCGAGAGTATCGTCGGTCGACGGCCAGCCGCCCGACCAGCGCCGCCGGCAGGACGGGATAGCGCGGCAGTCGCTTCAGAATTTCCGGCGGCAGATCGTTTGCGAGGACACTCGTCGCCGCGAGCGTGTAATAGCCGGCCAGAGTTTGCGAAGCCGTCTCCACCGCGACGAAGCAACTCGCGAGGAGTTGCCGGACGTCTTGTGAAGGCTGTTCGCGAAGATAGCGATCGAGCGGCGGCGAACTGCGGGAGAAAGTCGAGCGGTCGTGAGCCGCCAGCGGCTCGATGACGAAGCCGCCCTTCGCCACGACTGCGCGATCAACTCGCGGTGACGGCGAAACGCGCGGCGCAGCGAGGGCGTCCGTTCGGGCGGGTTGAGGATGGCTTCGACGAGGGCGCGTTGATCCTCGATCGAAAGCCGCATCACTTGCGCCCGCTCGACGCGCCGCTCCGCCGCCTCTCGCGCGGCGGTCACGACGAAGTCGCTGACCGAACGGCCCTCGAGCTCCGCCGCCATTTTTAAGAGGGCTTGGAGATCGGGCGTGATGCGAGCTTCGAGGCGCGCGGACTTGGTCATGGGCTCAGCCGAGAAATATCAATAATGAAAATTGTACGGCAGCAAGCGGCACAAGGCCAAGATTTCATTTAGCGAAAACTCTCGCCTTCGCGCCCGCCGCGGGTGCGGTCTTCGAACGGAACGCAATTGGCGCCTCAGCCCTCGTCTCGCTCACCCCGCCCCAGGGCGTAAAACTCGTCGTTCGGCCGGATGCTCGCGGCGTTCGCCAGCCGGTTCGACATGGCGTAGAAGGCGGCGATGGCCGCGATGTCCCAGACGTCCTCCGTCGCGAAGCCGTGCTCCTTCAGCGCCTTGATGTCCGCGTCGTCGACCTCGTGCGAGCGCGTCGCGACCTTAAGCGCGAAATCGAGCATCGCCCTTTGTTTGGCCGTGATGTCCGCCTTGCGATAGTTGATCGCGACCTGATCGGCGAGAAGCGGGTTCTTGGCGCGAATGCGCAGGATCGCGCCGTGGGCGACGACGCAATAATGGCACTGGTTGGCCGCCGACGTCGCCACCACGATCATCTCGCGCTCGGCTTTGCTGAGTCCGCCAGGCTTCTCCATCAGCGCGTCGTGATAGGCGAAGAAGGCGCGAAATTCGCCCGGGCGGCGCGCCAGGACGAAGAACACGTTGGGCACGAAGCCCGACTTCTCCTGCACCTTGATAATCCGTTCGCGAATGTCGTCGGGCGCCTCGACGAGATCGGGAACGGAAAAACGGCTGATCGGCTTGGCGCTCATGGCGTTGGCTTTCTTAAGCGATCGACGGGAGTGCGCAGCCTAGCACTTCGCGGCGGCGCCCCAAAGCGGCGCCGCGTCGCAGCCGATCGCGGCGCCGCGCGATTTTGCCTGTCGGCGCCGGCGAGGATATCAGGGGTCGCGCAATCTCATCCACGAGTCGCCCCGGGGCCCTAACCATGCAATTCGGCGTCTACACCTTCGTCGAGACCGAGCGCGATCCCGCGACGGGCCGGCCGACCCACGTCGAGCGGACGCTCGCCGAAACGATGGAGGAGATCGAACTCGCCGACCGCGTCGGGCTCGACGTCTTCGCGCTCGGCGAACATCATCGGCCCGATTACGCGGTTTCCGCGCCGGCAGTGGCGCTCGCCTTTGCGGCGGCGCGCACGAAAACCATTCGCCTCTCCAGCGCCGTGACGGTGCTCAGCTCCGACGATCCGGTGCGCGTCTATCAACAATTCGCGACGCTCGATCTCCTGTCGAACGGCCGCGCCGAGATCATGGCCGGGCGCGGCTCGTTCATCGAGTCGTTTCCCCTGTTCGGCTATGACCTCGACGACTACGACGAATTGTTCGCCGAGAAGCTCGATCTCCTGCTCGCCATCCGCGCCAACGAGCGCGTGACCTGGGAGGGACGCCTCCGGGCGCCGCTGAAGGGCCTCGGCGTTTATCCGCGAGCCTTGCAAGATCCCCTGCCCGTCTGGATCGCGGTCGGCGGCACGCCGCAATCGGTCGCGCGCGCCGGCCTGCTGGGCTTGCCGCTCGCTCTGGCGATCATCGGCGGCGAGCCCGAGCGTTTCGCGCCGATCGCCCGGCTCTATCGCGACGCCGGCGCGCGCGGCGGGCATGACGCGCGAAGCCTCGCGCTTGGCGTCAACGGCCACGGCTTTCTCGCCGACACGAGCGAGGCGGCGATCGACGCGTTCTACGAACCCTATGTCGAAACGATGTCGCGCATCGGCCGCGAGCGCGGCTGGCCGGGAATGACGCGCGCGCAATTCGATCAGGGGCGCTCGCCCAGCGGCCACCTGACGGTCGGGACGCCCGACGAGGCGATCGCCAAGATCGTCGCGCAGCACGCGATTTTCGGCCATCAGCGCTATTTGATGCAGATGCGCGTCGGCGCCATGCCGCACAAGGCGATCCTGCGCTCGATCGAACTGTTGGGAACCGTCGTCGCGCCGGCGGTGCGCGAGGCGATCGCGCGGCGGGCGGGCGGCGGGCCTTCGCCTTAACCGTCAGCCGCGGATCGGCTCGTGCGCGAGCGCAGCGCGCAGGAAGTAGTAGAGGCCCGTCAGCGCCGTCAGGATGAAAACCGCCTCGAGCGCGTGGGTCAACAGGTCGCCGAGCTGGAAAAGCCCGCCGATCGCCCAACCCGCCGCGCCGCCGGCGCCGACGAGTTCGGTGCCCACGAGCACGGCGACGCTGGCGAGCGTCGTGGCGTTGGTCCAATTGATGGGAGCGTCGGCGGCCAAGGGAACTCCAACCTTTGCGTGGGGCGTTCGCCCCTATACCATAGAAATCGCGCGCGCAAGATTCGCGTGGCGCCGCCTTCCTCCAGCCCGAGCCGCCCCTTGAACGACACCGCCCAGTTTTCTCACGCCGCCGTCGCCGCCCCGCACTCTCTGGCCGCCGAGGCGGGGCGCGACATTCTCGCGCAGGGCGGCGACGCGATCGAGGCGATGGTCGCGATGGCCGCCACGATCGCCGTCGTCTATCCCCATATGAACGCGATCGGCGGCGACGGCTTTTGGCTCATCCGCGAGCGCGGCGGCCGCGTTCGCGCGATCGAAGCCTGCGGCTACGCCGGCGAGCGCGCGACAATCGCGAACTACCGCAGCCGCGAATTGGCCGCCATTCCCTCGCGCGGGGCGATGGCGGCGCTGACGGTCCCCGGCGCGATCGGCGGGTGGACATTGGCGCTCGAGCTCTCGAAGGCTCTCGGCGGCCGCCTGCCGCTGAAGACGTTGCTGGAAAACGCTGAACGGCATGCGCGCGCCGGCTACCCGGTTTCCGCCTCGGAAGCGCGCTTCGACCCGACCAACGACGCCGCGCTGATCGCCGCGCCGGGCTTCGCGGAGACTTATCTGATCGACGGCAAGCCGGCCAAAGCCGGCGCGACGCGCCGGGCGCCGCGCCTCGCCGAAACGCTCGCCCAGCTCGCGCATGCGGGCCTGGCCGACTTCTATCGCGGCGACGTCGCGCGAGAGATCGCGACGGACCTCGAGCGCATCGGCGCGCCGGTGACGCGCGCCGATCTCAAGCGCTACCAAGCCGCGTGGCGCGAGCCGCTGTCCCTGCGCCTCGCCGACGCGACGCTGTACAACACGCCGGCGCCGACGCAAGGCCTCGCCTCGCTGATCCTGCTGGGCCTCTACGAGCGCCTCGACGTGCGCGGCCTCGACGGCTTCGCCCATGCGCACGCGCTGATCGAGGCCGCCAAGCGCGCGTTGACGATACGCGACGAGGCCTGCGTCGATTTCGCCCATGCGACGCATGATTTCGCCGCGCTGCTCTCCGCGCCGAGGCTGGATCGCGAAGCCTCGCGCATCGATAAGGGCCGCGCCGCCCCTTGGCCGCTGCCACCGGAGAAGGGCGACACCGTCTGGATGGGCGCGATCGACGGCGAGGGGCGCGCCGTCTCGTTCATTCAGTCGGTCTACTGGGAATTCGGTTCGGGCTGCGTGCTGCCGCAAACCGGGGTGCTGATGCAGAACCGCGGCCTCGCGTTTTCGCTCGACCAAAACGCGCGCAATCCGCTGACGCCGGGACGGCGGCCGATGCACACGCTCAACCCGCCGCTCGCCGTTTTCGACGACGGCCGCGTTCTTTCCTACGGCTCGATGGGCGGCGACGGACAGCCGCAATTCCAGGCGCAGGTCTTCACCCGCATCGCCGCGGGCCGGACGCTCGCGCAAGCCGTGAGCGCGCCGCGGCACTTGTTCGGCCGCTCCTGGGGCGCCGCGACCGCGAGCGTCAAGCTCGAACAGGGCTACGACGACGCGGTCGTCTCGGCGCTCGCCAGGGCCGGCCATGAAATCGAATGGCGCGGCGCGGCGGAGCGCGATTTGTTCGGGCATGCCGGCGCGCTGCTGCGCGATGCCAAGGGCGGCGTCGCCGCCGCGCACGATCCGCGCTCGGACGGCGGCGCCGAAGGCCTCTGAGCATTGCGGCGACTCGGCTCTCGATGACGGATTTGCGACGGAATGTGGCGCCGCGGCCCTATTGACGGCGGGCGCGCGGCTTGCTTTTAAGCGCCGCGCAAGACGCATGGCGTCCCCTGCCCGCCCATTTGGAGAACAGACGCCATGTCGCATTGGCCCCGCCACGCGCGTATCGACGGCCCGATCGTGATGATCGGCTTCGGCTCCATCGGCAAGGGAACCTTGCCGCTGATCGAGCGCCATTTCGACTACGACCAGGAGCGTTTCGTCATCATCGATCCCGACGATTCGGATCGCAAGCTGGCCGACGAGCGCGGCATTCAATTCGCGCGCCTGGCGATTACGCGCGACAACTATCGCGAAGTGCTGGGCAAATACCTGACCGCTGGGGGCGGCCAGGGATTCTGCGTCAATCTCTCGGTCGACACTTCTTCGCTCGACATCATGCGCTACTGCCGCGAGATCGGCGCGCTCTATATCGACACCGTCGTCGAGCCCTGGCCCGGCTTCTATTACGACAAGAATCTCGGACCGGAAGCGCGTTCGAACTACGCGCTGCGCGAGACGGTGCTCGCGGAGCGACGCGCCCACCCCGGCGGATCGACCGCGGTCTCCTGTTGCGGCGCCAATCCCGGCATGGTGTCCTGGTTCGTCAAGCAGGCGCTGGTCAATCTCCAAAGCGATCTCATTGGCGACCTCGGCGAAAAGGCGGACGAGCCCAAAACGCGCGAGGACTGGGGCCGCCTCGCCCAGCGTCTGGGCGTCAAGGGCGTGCATATCGCCGAGCGCGATACGCAGCGCGCCAAGAGCCCGAGGCCGCGCAACGTCTTCGTCAACACCTGGTCGATCGAAGGCTTTCTCTCCGAGGGCATGCAGCCGGCCGAACTCGGCTGGGGCGTGCACGAGAAATGGACGCCCGCCAACGCCGGTTTCCACAAGAGCGGCTGCGGCGCGGCGATCTATCTCAACCAGCCCGGCGCCAACACCCGCGTGCGCTCGTGGACGCCAACCGCGCAGGGGCAGTTCGGCTTCCTCGTCACCCATAACGAGTCGATCTCGATCGCCGACTATTACACCGTGCGCGACGACAAGGGCGCGGCAGTCTACCGCCCGACCTGCCATTACGCCTACCACCCCTGCGACGACGCGGTGCTGTCGCTGCACGAATTGTTCGGGCGCGCCGGACAAGCGCAGACCGGATTCCACATCCTCGGCGAAGCCGAAATTCTCGACGGGATCGACGAACTCGGCGTGCTGCTCTACGGCCACAAGCGCAACGCCTATTGGTACGGCTCGCAATTGTCGGTCGAGGAGACGCGCGCCATCGCGCCCTATCAGAACGCCACCGGCATGCAGGTCACCTCGGCCGTGCTCGCCGGCATGGTCTGGGCGCTGGAGAACCCGAACGCCGGCATCGTCGAGGCGGATGAAATGGACTTCCGCCGTTGCCTCGAAGTGCAGACGCCCTATCTCGGCCCGGTGATCGGCGCCTATACCGACTGGACGCCGCTGACGGGCCGGCCGGGTCTTTTCCCCGAGGACGTCGACGCGTCCGACCCCTGGCAGTTCAGGAACGTCTTGGTGCGCTAGCAACGGGGGCGCCGTTTTCCGGCGATCGAACGATATCAAGGAGCTGCGCGGGCGTTTGCTTCCGCGCCGGCCGAGGCGAGCCGCGGTCGCGCCGGCGCCTGCCGGATTCCTATCTATCTATTTGCTTTCGTTCTCTTATTTCGCGTATTCCTGTTTTGTTCTTGTCAGATCGGGGATCCCTTCGTATCCTTTCTCCAATCGCCGCTGCCGACCAAGCCCGGCGATGGCCGCCGCCACTGGGGAAAGACCGCATGCCGACCGAAGCGATCGAGACGCCGCTGCCCCCGAGCCTGTTCGCACGTCTGGCCACGGCGGCGCGCTACGCCATCACGGGCGTCTCCCCCGACGCGTGGTTCGGGCCGCAGCAACCGCTGGCGCCGCAGGCGCCGCCGGAGGTGAAAGGCCGGCAGTTCGATTATCCCTTCGGCGTCAACCTTTCCTATGTGCCGCGCGCCACCGGCGGCATTGCCTTCGCCGAACTGCGCGCGCTCGCCGACGCGCTGCCGCTGCTGCGCGCGGTGATCGAAACCCGCAAGGACCAGATCGCCGGCCTCAGTTACGCCGTGCGCGCGCGCGATCCCGCCGGGGCCTCGGACGCCCAGGCGCGCATTAGAAGCGCGCTCGATTTCCTCGCCCGCCCCGACCGGCGCCATTCCTTCGCCGCCTGGCTGCGCATGCTGCTCGAGGACATGCTGGTCATCGACGCGGCGACGATCTACCCTCGCTTTTCGCGCGACGGCGGTCTTTACAGTCTCGACGTCATCGACGGCTCCACCATCACCCCGCTGATCGGCGAGGACGGCCGCTCGCCCGAGCCGCCCGACCCCGCCTATCAGCAGATTTTGCACGGCGTGCCCGCAGCGGATTTTTCGAGCGACGAGCTGCTCTATCTCCCGCGCAACGTCCGCGCCCATCGGCTCTACGGCCTCAGCCCCGTCGAACAGATCGCGCTCACCGTCAACATCGCGCTGAGGCGCGACGCGGCGACGCTCGATTACTACCGCACGGGTTCGACGCCCGACGCCTTCGCGACCCTGCCGAAGGAATGGACGGTCGACCAGATCCGGCAGTTCCAGGATTATTTCGACGCGCTGATGTCAGGCAATTCGGCGCGGCGGCGGATGATGAAATTCATGCCGAGCGAATTCCGCCTGATCGAGGCGCGCCAGCCGCCGCTCAAGGACCAGTACGACGAATGGCTGGCGCGGGTCATTTGTTACGCGTTCTCGGTGCCGGCGTCGGCCTTCGTCAGCCAAGTCAATCGCGCCACAAGCGAGACGCTGCGCATGCAGGCGACGCAAGAGGGGCTCGTGCCGCTCAAGGCGTGGATCAAGGGCGCGCTCGATCACGTCATCCAGGTCTACCTCGCCGCGCCCGATCTCGAATTCATCTGGGTCGGCGACGACGCGATTGATCCGCTGCAACAGGCGCAGACGCTGAACATTCTGGTGAGCGCCGGCATCAAGACGCGCGAGGAGGCGCGGGCGGATCTGGGGCTGGCGCCGGAGGGCGGGAAGAGCGAAGGGTTTGGGAAGTTCAACCTGTATCATGACGAGCGTGGGCGGTTCACGACGGCGGAGGGAGCGGGCGCAGCAAATATCCAATTTGTCGCCGCGAGCGCCGACGACAAATACAAATATTCAGTCAATTTGCAGGAGGAAGACGAGAAATATGGCGGGCACACCGTCAAGAAGCACGTCGGCCGAACCAAACAATCCTTGATCGAAGCGGTCGACGCCACGCTGCAAGAAATCCCGACCGAGGGCGGCGTCATTTCACGGAAGATACGCTCCGAAAGCTCGTTTGTGTCGCTCGAATCCGCAAACGACCTCGTAAGTTGAGTCCTCCAAAATCACAAGAGCGAGGTTGACTTGGTCTCCTCCGGTGCATGGGACAACCAGTGGTTGGCGGATCGGATCGGCTCCCCGACCGGTGTCGAAGCGACGCCTGGCGCGGGACTCGTCGTATATACGCGACCAACTTATAATGTTGGCGTTTGGATCGAGCATGACTCCCGCTCGCCGCGCGGGTATAGAGCGACAACCGCCTATCCTCTAAACAACGACGCGGCATACGCCAAGTTATCATCGTCGCGCCAAGCGGCGTCGACGCACGACGCGGAATCCAATGGTTTCAATGCGCCTGCTCTCCACCATCAGCGGGATCAACCGTTTCTGTAGGAGGCTTGATTGATTGCTACTGCAGAATTTCAGCGTCTAGCGCACTGCTTCCTACAAGACGAATTCGACTGGGGCGTCAAACACGAGACGGAATGGATCAAGAAGGCGCTGCAATTGACCCACTTGCCTCCGAGTGGCGTCCGGGCGCTGAAGGCGTTCCTCGACCAGCTCCTCGCGCAAAGCGACGATAAAGCGCTTCAAGACATTTGGTGGTCCACCTGCCCTTCGTATTTCGTCTCGGGACCCGGGGCGATGCGCGCATTCCTGACGAAAATTCGACGCCAAATGGATGAAGTAGAAATCAAAGGTCCGCCAGGGGCTTCGTAAAGGCTTGCAGAGCCGACTGCAAAGTTAGGCGGCGAGGCGCTTTCCCGCCCGCCCCGACCGGCGCCATGCCTTCGCCGCCTGGCTGCGCATACTGCTCGAGGACATGCTCGTCATCGACGCTGCGACGATCTATCCGCGTTTTTCGCGCGACGGCAGTCTCTACAGTCTCGACGTCATCGACGGCTCCACCATCACCCCGCTGATCGGCGAGGACGGTCGCTCGCCCGAGCCGCCCGACCCCGCCTATCAGCAAATCCTGCACGGCGTCCCCGCGGCGGATTTCTCTTCCGACGAGCTGCTCTATCTGCCGCGCAACGTCCGCGCCCATCGGCTCTATGGCATGAGCCCGGTCGAGCAGATCGCGCTCACCGTCAACATCGCGCTGAGGCGCGATGCGGCGACGCTCGATTACTACCGCACCGGCTCCGCGCCGGACGCCTTCGCCACATTGCCGAAGGAATGGACGATCGATCAGATCCGGCAGTTCCAGGATTATTTCGACGCGCTGATGTCCGGCAATTCGGCGCGGCGGCGGATGATGAAATTCATGCCGAGCGAGTTCCGCCTGGTCGAGGCGCGCCAGCCGCCGCTGAAAGATTAGTACGACGAATGGCTGGCGCGGGTGATCTGCTACGCGTTCTCGGCGCCGGCGTCGGCCTTCGTCTCCCAGGTCAATCGCGCGGCGCGTCGAGCCCCTCAGACCTTCTTCAGGAAGCTGGTCTTCAGCACGAGACCCTTCACCTTGTCGCTGCGGCCTTCTATTTCCTCGGGGTCGTCGGTGAGGTGGATGTTGCGGATCATCGCGCCGCGTTTGAGCGTCACCGAAGTGCCCTTGACCTTGAGATCCTTGATCAAGGTGACGGAATCGCCCTCTGCGAGCGGCGCGCCGTTGCAATCTCTGGTTTCGCTCATCGCACGCCTCTCCCTTGGGATCGCCGGACGCAACTGTCCGGCCCCGAGCCCTTAGCGCTTCCCTCTGCGCCCTGTCCATGTCGCTTGCCGCGAGATGGCGGTCCGCCCGGCATTGACATCTGCCGCGCCAGCGAAGAAACCTCGCCGCGCCAATCTCCGGAAACGCTCATGTCCGACGCAAAGCTGCAATCCCTCATCGAACGGGCCTTCGAGGATCGCGCCGCGATCAACGCGCGAACCTCGGGCGACGTCCGCGACGCGGTCGACCGGGCGCTGACGCTGCTCGACAGCGGCCAAGCGCGTGTGGCGGAGAAAATCCCCGGCGCGACGGGGCCGAATTCCTGGAAGGTCAATCAGTGGCTCAAGAAGGCGGTTCTATTGTCGTTCCGCCTCAACGACAATGCGGTGATCCCCGGCGGGCCGGGCGGAGCGACCTGGTGGGACAAAATCCCCTCGAAATTCGAGGGCTGGGGCGAGAACGCCTTTCGCGCGGCTGGCTTTCGCGCCGTGCCCGGCTGCATCGTGCGCCGCTCCGCCTACATCGCGCCCGACGCGGTGCTGATGCCGTGCTTCGTCAACCTCGGCGCCTATGTCGATGCGAAGACCATGGTCGACACCTGGGTCACCGTCGGCTCCTGCGCGCAGATCGGCAAGAACGTGCATTTGTCGGGCGGCGTCGGCATCGGCGGCGTGCTCGAGCCGCTGCAGGCCAACCCGACGATCATCGAGGATGATTGCTTCATCGGCGCGCGCTCGGAAGTCGTCGAGGGCGTCATCGTCGGCGAGGGTTCGGTCGTCTCGATGGGCGTCTTCATCTCCGCCTCGACCAAGATCGTCGATCGCGCCACCGGCAAGGTCCATGTCGGCTATGTCCCGCCCTATTCCGTCGTCGTGTCCGGCTCGCTGCCCGGCAAGCCCTTTCCCGACGGCTCGCCGGGCCCCTCGCTCTACTGCGCGGTCATCGTCAAGACGGTCGACGCGCAAACCCGCGCCAAGACTGGCATCAACGATCTCTTGAGAGACTGATGGCGCAAGACCCGAGCGCCGAACGCTTTCGCTTCCTCTACCGTCAGGCCGAAGGCGTCATCGATCGGCGCGCCTGGGCGCGCGCGAGCCTGCCGCCGGTCGCGATCGCGCTCGTCATGACCGCGTTCTGGCTGGCGATCGCGCCGAGCGGGCCGCGCGACCTCGCACGCGAGGCGTTTATCGACCCGTTCGTCGTGGCGACGCATGCCTATTTCCTCGTCTATTCCTTCGCGCTGATCCTCTGTGCGGTGGCCGAATATTTCGTCAGCGCCAAGCGCTTCGCCGATCGCGGCAAGCCGCCGGCGCTCGCCGGCCTCGCGCCGTTCTCGCTGCTTCTCGCCGGCGCGGCGCATTGGTATCAGCCGCGCTCGGAAGGGACGATGCCGCTGGGGCTCGTCTACGCCTTCGACGCGGTCGCGCTCGCGATCGTCGCATGGAACGTGATCGAACTCGGCTTCGGCGGGAGCCGCAAACGTTGATGCGCCGCCGAAAGGCCTAATACACTGATCTTGTTGGCATAATCACGGTCGTTCGCCCCCCGGACGCGACAATTGCTTGCCGTGTTACGCCGCTTGAGGCATATTTAGCCACAGTGGAGATGGCGCGTTCGCAGCGCCCGCCGCTTTCCCCCGACATTTCAGGATCGTCCATGCCCCCAGCCGTCGCGCCCATTCGCGCGCGCAAAGCCGCGCCCGCCCGGCGAGGGCCGAAAATCCTCGTCGCGCTCGTCGCCGGAGAGAGCGTCGACGCGATCGCCGAAAAGGAAGGGCTTTCGCGCAAAAGGATCGAGACGATCCTGCGCGACGAACTGCGGCGGCGCTGGGTCGCGCCGATCGAGGACTACGCGCGGCTGCAGATCGCCCGGCTCGAGGCGATGAGCGCCAAACTCGCGGCGAAGGCCGAAAAGGGCGATCTGCCGGCGATCGACCGCGTGCTCAAGATCCTCGACCGGCTCGATCGCTATCACGGCTTCACGCGGCTGACGCCCGCCACCGCCGCTTACGACGAGCAAGCGCGAGAACAACTCTTGGCCAAGCTCAACGCCATGGCGGCGCGCATGATCCCGCCGCCGAAGGCCGACGCGTGAACGCTTGCGCGAAGGCCGGTCGGAAGCCGCGCGCGCCGCGCGGGCGGGGCTGGAAGGGCCGCGCCGGCGGCGGCGCCGCGATGATCCGCAACATCGGCGATCTGCTCGCGCTCTCGCCGGCCCAGCGAGCGCTGCTGCTGGCCGGGCTCAGCGGCAAGGAAGTCGAGGAGCTGTTTCACGACTGGTCGCTGTGGGCGCGGCCCGAGCAGACGCCGCCGCCAGGCGACTGGGTCTATTGGCTGATCCTGGCCGGCCGCGGCGCCGGCAAAACGCGCACCGGCGCCGAGGCGGTGCGCGAATGGACGAAAACTTTCGCGCTCGTCAATCTCATCGGCGCGACGCACGACGACGTCCGCGAAATCATGGTGCTCGGCGAATCCGGACTGATGGCGATCTGCCCCAGGGAGGAGAGGCCGCGCTACGCGCGCGCCTCCGCCCGTCTCGCCTGGCCCAACGGCGCGGTCTCGCAATTGTTCTCGGCCGAGGAGCCCGACCGGCTGCGCGGCAAGCAGCACATGAAGCTGTGGTGCGACGAACTCGCCGCCTGGCGCCATTCGGACGCCTTCGAGCAAGCGCTGCTCGGCCTGCGCCTCGGAGAAAAGCCGCAAGCGGTGATCACCACGACGCCGCGGCCGACCAAGATCATCAAGCAGCTCGTCGAGGACAAGGACGCGATCGTCACGCGCGGCTCGACCTTCGACAATCGTCATCACCTGGCCGAGGCGTTCATCCAGCGCATCACCGCGCGCTACGCCGGCCGCGCGATCGGCCGCCAGGAATTGTTCGCCGAAATCGTCGAGGAGGCGCCCGGCGCATTGTGGACGCGCGCGCTGATCGAGCGTCAGCGCCTTGGAGCCAGCGCCGCGCCCGGCGATTACGCCGAGATCGTCGTCGTCGTCGGCGTCGATCCGCCCGCCAAGTCGGGCGCCAAGGCGGACGAATGCGGCATCGTCGTCGTCGGCAAGACCGCCGCGGGCGCGATCCACGTCATCGCCGACCTCACCAGCCAAGGCGACACGCCGGGCCAATGGGCGTTGCGCGTCGCCGCCGCCTTTCGCCGCTTCAAGGCCAATCGCGTCGTCGCGGAAATCAACAACGGCGGCGAAATGGTGGTTGAAGTGCTGCGCCAGAGCGAGCCGAACCTGCCGGTGCGCACCGTGACGGCGACGCGCGGCAAGTTCCTGCGCGCCGAGCCGGTCGCGGCGGCCTACGAGCGCGGAATCGTCCATCACCTCGGCGCCTTCGGCAAGCTCGAGGACCAGCTCTGCGCGCTGACGCCCGACTTCGACGCGCGCGCCTCCGGCTTCTCGCCCGACCGCGCCGACGCGCTGGTGTGGGCGATCGCCGACCTCATCGCGCTGGAGCGCGCCGGGCCGCAGGGCCTGATCGATTTTTACGCGGAGGCGGCGCGGGGCGGGTGATACAACGGTTTGCAATCGATGACCGTCATGGCCGGCCTTGTGTCGGCCATCCACGCCGTCCCGCCGCATCCTCTTCCTGACAGATGGAGGCAGCTCTACCGCGTGGATGCCCGCGACAAGCGCGGGCATGACGGCGGTTGGAGGCTCTCAGTATTGATATGACCCCTCACCGCCGCGGCTCGAATTCCGGCGCGGCGACTTCGTGCAGCGTGTGGCCGAGCTTGCGATTGAACTCGGCCGCGGTGAACTGCGCGTTGACGACCTCGGTCTTGTCGTCCTTGGGCAGAGGGCATTGCGCGACCGCGCCCGCGACGCCCTGGGTTTTGAGATAGCCCTTCAGATCGACTTCGAGTCGTTCGCGATCGCGCACCGCCGCGAAGACGTCGGTGATCCAGACGTCTTCGCCGCCCGACGACGCGGCGACGCAGAAAGTCCAGCCCGCGCTCGCCCGCGCGGGCGCGGCGCCGAGCAGCAGCGCAAGACAAATTCGCGTCGCGGGCGAGCGCATGACGGCGGGCTCCGTTTGGCTTCCCGCCTTAAGCGCGAGCGCCGGCCGAGGCAAGCGCACGTCGCGCCAATCCATGGGGAAAGCCAGCATGTCAACGCAAGCCGTCGAGACGCCGCTGCCCCCGAACCTGTTCCAGCGCCTCGCCACGGCGGCGCGCTACGCCATCACGGGCGTCTCGCCCGACGCGTGGTTCGGGCCGCAGCAGCCGTTGGCGCCGCAGGCCCCGCCGGAGGTCAAGGGCCGGCAGTTCGACTATCCCTTCGGCGTCAACCTCTCCTACGTGCCGCGCGCCACGGGGGGCATTGCCTTCGCCGAACTGCGCCCTCGCCGACGCGCTGCCGCTGCTGCGCGCCGTCATCGAAACCCGCAAGGACCAGATCGCCGGCCTCAGCTACGCCGTGCGCGCGCGCGATCCCGCCGGGAGCGAGGGCGCGCAAGCGCGCATCAAGGCCGCCCTCGCCTTCCTCGCCCGCCCCGACCAGCGCCATTCTTTCGCCGCCTGGCTGCGCATGCTGCTCGAGGACATGCTGGTCATCGACGCGGCGACCCTCTACCCGCGCTTCACCCGCGCCGGCGCGCTCTACAGTCTCGACGTCATCGACGGCTCCACCATCACCCCGCTGATCGGCGAAGACGGACGATCGCCCGAGCCGCCCGACCCCGCCTATCAGCAAATCCTGCACGGCGTGCCCGCAGCGGATTTTTCGAGCGACGAACTGCTCTATCTCCCGCGCAACGTCCGCGCCCATCGGCTCTACGGGATGAGCCCGGTCGAACAGATCGCGCTCACCGTCAACATCGCGCTCAGGCGCGACGCGGCGACGCTCGATTACTACGGCACCGGCTCCGCGCCGGACGCCTTCGCCACATTGCCGAAGGACTGGACGATCGACCAGATCCGGCAGTTCCAGGATTATTTCGACGCGCTGATGTCAGGCAATTCGGCGCGGCGGCGGATGATGAAGTTCATGCCGAGCGAATTCCGCCTGATCGAGGCGCGCCAGCCGCCGCTGAAGGACCAGTACGACGAATGGCTGGCGCGCGTCATCTGCTACGCGTTCTCCGTGCCGGCCTCGGCCTTCGTCTCCCAGGTCAATCGCGCCACAAGCGAGACGCTGCGCATGCAGGCGACGCAAGAGGGGCTGGTGCCGCTCAAGGCGTGGATCAAGAGCGCGCTCGATCACGTCATCCAAGTCTACCTCGCCGCGCCCGATCTCGAATTCATCTGGGTCGGCGACGACGCGGTCGATCCACTGCAGCAGGCGCAGACGCTCAACATTCTCGTCGCCGCCGGCATCAAGACGCGCGAAGAGGCGCGCGCCGATCTGGGGCTGGCGCCGGAAGGCGGGAAGGCGGGGGCGGCGCTCGGAAAATGGAACTTCGACCCCGACCAGCCACGCGACGGGCAGGGACGGTGGACAACGGACGGCAGGGCCGACCCGGAAGGATCAAAACAATCCAAAGGCGTGCAGGGCGCGTTCAACGACGCGGCCGGGACGATGACGGACGCGGGCGGGCCTGACATCAGGCCACCAGAGGCTAACCGCATCGAGAGCGGCCAATCAACGCCTCCGATAATCCCGGCTGCTTACCCGGGTGATTTTCACGACCAAGTGGAACGAGAACATCTTGACCAGCTACGCAATGCCGGCAATATATGCATCTCCGAAGTGAAGTTGACCTTCGACGACGTAACTGCCAGACTGGATATCCTTTGTATCAACAGGTTCGACATATTGTCCGGGATCGAAATCAAGACAGGACTCAACTCGGATTACACGGAAGAGCAAAAAATTGTATACCCTCACGCGATCTTAGGCTTTGACGTCATGTCCCCAGACTCGAAAATTAGCGAATTGGGGCTCGCTCCTGGTGTTCCGCTCCCCCCAATCACTCTTTACGTCCTGTATGCTCCGGGACCCGGCCTGCCTTATGTGCCGTATTTGATTGGGCCTAGGTAGTAGGGATTCGTTCAGGTCGCACGGCCGGCGAAATGCTGCTTACGAATTATGCGCAAACTTGGGAGCGAACCATGACTACTTCGGAGTCGGACCGCACGGCGAGCAGCATGTGGCTGCACAAGTCGCTTGGCACGAAACTGATTTCGGCCGAAATCGCCATGGAAATTGCTCGCCTCATTACGAGAGAGCGATACGGCCAGCTTGAAGTGGCGCGCAATGAGCCGCTGAAAGTGGAGGCTGCCGACGATACCTGGATTGTAACCGGCAGCAACAACGAGGACTTCAACGCTAAGCATCCTCGACAGCCCACTTGGGGTGGGCCCGTCCGGATGCAAATTTCGCAGTCTGACGGGCAAATTCTCGAATACGTGTTCGACGTCGATTGGAGCAAGGCGGGTCCGACTCGCACTTAGAGACAAAGGACGGAACCGGCTCCTTGGAAACCTTTACGGTTCTGGCGCGACGGCGCGCTCTATAGCCTCGACGTCATCGACGGCTCGACGATAACCCCGCTGATCGGCGAGGACGGCCGCTCGCCCGAGCCGCCCGACCCCGCCTATCAGCAAATCCTGCACGGCGTCCCCGCGGCGGATTTCTCCTTCGACGAACTGCTCTATCTCCCGCGCAACGTGCGCGCGCATCGCCTCTATGGCCTCAGCCCGGTCGAACAGATCGCGCTCACCGTCAACATCGCGCTGAGGCGCGACGCGGCGACGCTCGACTACTATCGCGCCGGCTCCGCGCCCGACGCCTTCGCGACCCTGCCGAAGGAATGGACGGTCGACCAGATCCGGCAGTTCCAGGATTATTTCGACGCGCTGATGTCAGGCAATTCGGCGCGCCGGCGGATGATGAAATTCATGCCGAGCGAATTCCGCCTGATCGAGGCGCGCCAGCCGCCGCTCAAGGACCAGTACGACGAGTGGCTCGCGCGGGTCATTTGTTACGCGTTCTCGGCGCCGGCGTCGGACTTCGTCTCCCAGGTCAACCGCGCCGCATCCGAGAGGCTGCGGCTGCGGACTTTCGGCAGAACAAACCGTGAACATTTGCTTGCCTCGTTACGCCGTTCACGGCATAATCATCAACAATGGGGAAATGGCGCCGAGGCGGCCGAGCAAGACGCCGGCCCGGCGCGACGCATGCACCCCGCCCTTGCCAAAAACTCTCCCGACGAGGCGCCGCCGAAGCGCCGCTTCGCCCGCGCCCTGCCCTTTCATTCCCGTCAATGGAGCCCGCGACGCATGTCGACGCTTGACCTCTTCTTGTCTCTCGCCAAGGTCGATCTCGACCAGCGCATCGTCCAGGGCGTCGCGACCGCTGAAGTGCCCGACCGCGTCGGCGAAATCTGCGACTACGCCTCGACCAAGCCCTATTTCGAAGCCTGGTCGGCCGAGGCGCTCGCCGCCAGCGGCGGCAAGTCGCTTGGCGCGGTGCGCGCGATGCACGGCCGCGTCGCCGCGGGCAAGCTGACCGACATCGCTTTCGACGATGAAGGCAAGCGCATTCTCGTGGCTGCGCAGATCGTCGACGACGACGAGTGGCGCAAGGTGACGGAGGGCGTCTACACCGGCTTCAGCCAGGGCGGCCGCTACGTCAAGCGCTGGCCCGATCCCGACAGCGGCCTGACGCGTTACACCGCCGACCCCAGCGAAATCTCGCTCGTCGACCTGCCCTGCGTGCCCGGCGCGACCTTCGAAGTGGTCAAGGACGGCGTCGTCGAGAAGCGCGCGTTCGTGGCTGCCTCGGCGGAGGGCGAGGCCGAGTCCGTCGATGCGGCCCCGGCCGCGCCTCCGCAGGAACAAGAGGCGCCGCCGGCCGCGGCCGCCAAAGCCGCGCCCGCCGAAGCTGCGCGCAGTCCGGCGCCCAGTCCGTCCGACGCGCTCGCCAAAGCCGCCCAGGCGCTATCGCAGGCCGCGCAGAAGCTCGAACGGGCGGTCGAAGAGAACTCGGCGTTGCGCAAGTCGCTCGCCGACCTCTCGCCGACAATCGCCGACCTCGCCAAACGCCTCGCTACGCTGGAAGCCCAGCCGCTGCCCGCCAAGGCGGCGCTGCGCGCGGTGCCGAAGAGCGGCGATTCCTTCGGCGAGCCCAGCCGCGGCGTCGACGAAGCGATCAAGCGTCTCGCCGCCCTGCCCACGCAGGAGCGCGCGCTTGCGCTAACCAAGCTCAGCCTCGCCAACCCGATCCCGCCGCGCTTCTAAGCCCGGGGCGTCGCCATGCTCGTCGAGACGCTGCGCGCGGATTGGACCGCGCGCGGAGCGAACGCGCGCGTCCACACTCTGCCCGAGTTTGACGACGGCGCGCTCACGCTCGGCGCCGGAACAAAGATCGCCGAGGCGCGCGGCAATCGGCGTGACGAGGCGGCGGAAGGCGAGCGCGCCGTCGCGCTCGTCTCGGTCGCTCTCGGGCGCCCGCTCGACGCTTCGGCCGCGACGCACGTGCGACGCGCGCTCGCCAAGGCCCGCGAGGGCGACGCGCCGCTCGCCTTGACCCATCTCGCGCTCGCCGGCGCCGGGCGCCTCGACGATCCGTGCGAGGACGCGCGTCGGCTGTTCATCGCCGACGGCCTGATGAAGGCTGGCGTGCCGCCGCGCTCGATCCTCCTGGCGCTGAGCGACGACGCGCTGGCGCCGGCCGATCTCGAACGCGCCTACAACCCTGACCAGCCGCGGGCGCCCGCCGGCAACGGAGTCGTTAGCGGACGATGGACGAGTGCGGACTGGCAAGCTGAGGCGAGCGTTTCCGCACAGACCGAGGCCCCGCGCGTGCAAGTGGCGGACGCCTCGAACACACGGGGCCACGAGATCGAGTCCGACGCCTCGCCGGCGCTGGCTACGCCGACGGTCGCCGACGCTCCATCCGTCGTGCCGTCCCTGCTTACGAGTTTTACAAATTCGGTTCCCGGGGCGTTTTACGGTCAACTTGCCGCGCAAGCGCTGCACGAGGGCGCGTATTCCCGATTCGCCCTCTATGAAGCCGCAGCGCTTCTCGACGCGGCGCTGGGCGTCGTAACATTCGGCGAGGAGACCGAGGCCGAAGACGCCCTGCGGAGGGCGGCGCAGTTGGCCGCAAACAAGATGGCGGGACAAGCGTTCGAAAACGTCGTCCGCGATCAGCTTCTCGAAGAAGGATTAGAGATCGGTGAGCAGCTCACTCTGGTCACCGCCAGCGGAGTCAGGACCCGTGTAGACTTCTTGACCCGAAATCCCGTAACTGGCGCGCTCGGGGTCGTCGACGCCAAATCCTCGGCGATCGCTTCCTTGACGGGAAACCAAGAACGGGCTTTCCCTGAAATTGAACTGAGCGGGGCGACGATCGTTGGCGCTGGCAAGCCTGGCTTTCCCGGCGGAATGAAGATCCCTCCAACAAGAGTCAAAGTGATCCGTCAGCCGTAGGGGGCATGCGATGACGATCGAGCAACCCGATATCATCGATTTCGTCACAGTCGAAAAGGCGACCGGCAAGGCGCTGCTGACGATCAGCGACCACTTGCCGTGGACGATCGACGAGGGCGATCATCTCGTTCTCCTGCAAACGAAGGTCTATCGTTATCTCGATGGAATCGAGTCGGGGGAAATCGTTGAACGGTATCCGCAACTCAAGGACCGATCTTTCACAATCAACATTATCTCGCTCCATCCGCTGACTCCCAACGGAGAGTTGTTGGTCAATAACGCGAAGCAGTATCTCGGCGAGATGGGCGTCGAGCTGCGATGGACGCTTTACCAACCGAAGCCGAAGGCCGCCAATCCGCCGGCGCCCAACTGAGGCGACCCCCTCATCGCTCAACTCGCGCGAGGCGAGCTTTCATCGGCACATAGTTTTATCGCAAGCCCGGTGACGCTTCGTCGGCGGCGCTATCGCTCGTGCTCGGCGCAGGAACGAGGCTGGGCCTCGCCAGGCGCAGCTTGCGCCTACGCAAGCAGGACGGCGAAGCCTTCGACGAGGCGCGCGTCGCGGCTCTGCTGGCGGCGACCTACGGACGCGCGATCACGCCGTCCGAACTCGCCTACATCCGCGGCGCCCTTGAAAAGCAAAGCGAGGGTCAGACGCCGCTCGCGCTCGTCTATCTCGCGCTCGCCAACCTGCCGAAGCTGCAACCGCCGGCGGAGGCCGCGTGGCGGTTGTCGGCGGCGGACGAGTTGATGAAGCGCGGCATGGCGCCGGGCGAGCTGCTGGAGGCGCTCGGACTCGGTCCGACGTCGCGCGAAACGCTCGAACGCGCCTACAACCCCGACCAGCCGCGCGTGCCCGCCGGCAACGGGCGGCCGAGCGGGCAATGGACGAGCGGGGAATGGACAGAATACGGCGCCGCGGACGACGCAGCTTCGCCGCCGAGCGCCCAGAATAGCCCCTCCAGTAACGGGGCTCGAGGCGTTCAAATTGCGGACGATTCCGACGACTGGCCCAAGTATCTCAGCCGGGTCGGCTCAGCGGAGGCGCAGGAAGCCGGAAGACCTCCGTTCAACGGCGTCGGACCAAACTCGCAACACCAAGCGGGCGTCGCCCGCGCGAGGGCGCTCTATCAAGCCCACGGATTCATACCCGCCTCCCCCGGCGCGGTAGCCGTGAACGTGCCTGGGTTCGCAACTCCACGCCTCTACGACTTCGTTGTCCTCGACCCTGCTTCAGGGGCGTACATCGGCGTCGAAGTCAAGACGACGATGTATGATACGATTTTTTTCGACGTCTCGCAGGTCGACAAGGATGTCGCCATATGCACGCCCCCAGGCGGCTACGCGCCGAGCTTAAAAGCCTATATGACAAGAGTCGCATACGAGGCGTTTTGCGCATACTGCCCGATGGTCAATCTAGGCAGAGCGGGTCTCGTGCTCAGGCTTTACGAGACCGGCGTCCGTGTGCGCGCCTATCAGTTTCCCGGCCAGGACGAGCTCGACTAGGGATCAATCGGATGAAGAAACCGACCACGGAAGACCCGTCGCCGCGATCCAGCGCAGCCGATCAGGGCGCAGTTGGGCCTTCGGAATCGGCGACGCTCGATCTGCCGCAAACGATCGCCGGCGTGATCGGCGTCGTTCCCGGCGAAGCGTCGCTGGAGGAAAAAGCGCGCGCCAGGCAAATGCTGAACGCGCTCCAGCGGGTTCGCGACCGCTCTCCGCGCTCGGCCGGCTGGAATGTGAACCCGCGACTGCAGGAGCATTCGGACGCCGCCGCCGGCGACGTCAGTCGGAAACGAATGAAACTCGACGATATCCTTGCGCCCGCCCTTGCCGAGGTTGGTTACAAGAAAGTCGCCAAGCGGACCTATCGCGCCAGTTGGAGCACGGACGACGTCGAGCAGTTTCTGTCGTTCGACACCAATGGCAATCCTAAGCAATACCTCACCGGAAATGCGGGGCTCCGAAATATGAAGGCCGAGGCCTTCGCCGAGCAATGTCAGCAGCGCTACGCCAGCAAGGGCTATTTCCAATGCATGCCAAAAGGCGGCTACGTCTACCCGCCGTATTTTTGTCCCATGCATTTCTCGATCGGGTCTTTGTTCGGATGGGAAGTTGGCTCGCTCGACATTTGGGCTTTCTCTCCAGACGAACTCGCCCGCTCTGTCCTGGAGCCGATTCAGTCCAAGCTCATCCCCTGCATCGGCGGCGTCACGACTGTCGAACGACTGCACGACTTTCTCGAAAGCGACCGGGAGCCGCTGCGCTGGTACATGCGAGGCCCCTACTACCGCGCCGCCCTCGTCGCCTATCTCGCGCGTACGCTCGGCGTCGCGAGGGACAAGACGAAGGCGTCGCTGCTGACCCATTCGATGTGGATTGCCAACGGTATCGATACGACGCGCCTAACCCCCGAAACCTACATCAATCACATCCTCGACGACGCCGAAGCCGCCGTCGCGCAAACGGCGACGTAGCCTCCCGCCGACCCGCGCAGCGTGCAACTGCGCAGCGCCTCGCCTTCCCTCGCAACCTCACCGCCGCCCGCCCGCGACGCCCGACGGCGCCGCGGCCGTCGGCGCGCGCTTTTTTTCGACGCCCGATCCCCTCCAACCCCACAAGGAAAATCCCATGAACATTGCCCAGACCACGCAAGAAACCCTAGGTCTGATGAAAGAGTCGCTCACCAAGAGCGTGACGCTCGCCACCGGCCTTTCCGCCTACGATCTTCAGGCGCCGGCCAAGAATCTTTATCCCGTCATCACGCCGCTCAGGAACTCGCTGCCGCGCGTCGCGCGGCTCAATCCCGGCGACGCCGCGCGCTGGCGCACCATCACCTCGGTCACCGGCTCGGGCTATGACGCGATGGGCTGGGTGCCCGAGGGGCAGCGCACGGCGAGCATGTCCTACGCCGCGCAATTGCAGGTCGCGCCCTATCTGACGCTCGGCGAGGAAGACACGGTGACCTTCGAGGCCGAGGCGGCCGCGCAGGGCTACGAGGACATCAACGCCACCGCGACGCTGCGCCTGTTGCAGAAGACGATGCGCAAGGAGGAGACCGCGCTGCTCGGCGGCAACACTTCGCTAGCGCTCGGCACGCCTGGCGCGCCGACGCTTTCCGCCTCCGGCACGGGCGCCACTCTGCCCGCCGCCACCTATTCGGTGATCGTCGTCGCGCTGAGCTTCGAGGGCTATCGCAATTCGAGCGTTGCGGGCGGCGTCGCCACCACCAAGACCATCACCGGCAACGACGGCAACACGTATACGCTCAACGGCGGTTCGTCTAACAAGTCTGGCAATACGACGCAGGCGGTGACGCTCGGCCAGACGCTCTACGCCGCGGGGCCGATCGTCAACGGCGCCGTCGCCTACGCCTGGTACGTGGGGACCGCAGGCTCGGAGACGCTGCAGGCGATCACCTCGATCAACAGCGTCGCGTTTTCCGCGCCGCTCGCCTCCGGTCAGCAGGCGGCGAGCGTCATCAGCGCCGACAATTCGCGCAACGCGACGCTCGCCTTCGACGGCCTGCTCACCGTCGGCTTCAATCCCGCCAACTCTGCCTATGTCCAGGCGCTCGCGGCGGGAACGGCGGGAACCGGCACGTTCCTCACGGCCTCGGGCCGCGGCTCGGTCGTCGAGATCGACAACATGCTGGTGCAGATGTGGAACACGTATCGGCTTTCGCCCACCGTGCTCTATGTCAACGCGCAGGAGCAGAAGAACATCACCAACAAGTGCCTGACCAACGCCTCGGGCCCGCTGATCCGCTACAACGTCGCCGCCGACAGTGACAACGGCGGACCCTACGGCGTGTCGGCTTCGGGCGTCGTGCGCTTGGTACTACAATCCGTTCAGCGTCGACGGCGGCTTCGACATTCCCGTCAAGGTCCATCCCGATCTGCCGCCGGGCACCATTCTCGCGCTCTGCGAGCGTCTGCCGGTCTGGTACCAGTCCAACCAGACGCCCAACGTCGCGGAAGTGCTGACGCGCCGCGACTATTATCGCGTCGACTGGCCGCTGCACACGCGCCGGCGCGAATTCGGCGTCTATGCCGAAGAGACGCTCGCCGTCTACGCGCCGTTCGGCATCGGCATCCTCACCAATATCGGCAACGGATAGCCGAGGACGGAGGACGGACGAGAGTCCGTCCTACCGCCTCCGGCTTCTCGCCGCCGTTTTCCGGCCTCCGCCCTCCCGCCTGCGAGCCGCCATGTCGCCTTACGATCTCACCAATCTTGCCGCGCTCAAGGCCTGGCTCGGCCTGCCTGCTGGCGCCTCGCCCAACGATGCGACGCTCTCAGCATTGATCACCGCCGCGAGCCGAGCCGTTTACGCCGCGCTGAGCCGCCCGAGCCTGCTGCCGCAAAGCTACAGCGAGGTCGTCGACGGCGAGAGCGAGCGGCTGTTCCTGCGTCATTGGCCGGTGCTGCAAGTGACTTCGGTGACGCTCGACGGCCCGGCAATCCCGCCGGCGCCGGCGGGCGCCGTGCCCGCGCTCGGCTATCTCCTGCGGCCCGACGACGGCGCGCCGCCCGGGCGACAGCAGGCGCTCGACATCTTCGGCCGGTGCGTGCGGCGTCGACGGCAGAATCTCGTCGTCGACTATGTCGCCGGCTACGCCGTGCAGGGCGAGGCGCGGGCCGTTCCCTCGGCGACGCCGTGGACCGTCAATGCGCTCGCGCCCTACGGGCCCTGGGCGATGGACTTGGGCGTCGTCTACGCCGCCACCGGCGTCGCGCTGAGCGCGGTTCCCGCCGCGCCGACAACCGGCCAATACAGCGTCGCCGGCGGCGCTTATACCTTCAGCGCCGGCGACGCGGACGCGGCCATCGCGATTTCCTACGGCTACGTCCCGCAGGACATCGCGCAGGCCGCGCTCGAACTCGCCGCCGAGCGCTTCCGCGCCGCCGAGCGCATCGGCCTGCGCTCGAAGTCGCTCGGCGGGCAGGAGACGATCGACTACGACGTCTCGGCGATCTCGGCGCCGGTGCTGGCGCTGTTGCAGCCCTATCGGCGGGTGGCGGTCTGATGCTGAACCTGTCGATCGACGGCGCCGAGGCGCTGCAAGCGCGGCTCGACGCCTTCCCCGCCGCCGTGCTGAGCGATCTCGCGGCCAAGGCGCAAGATCTCGCCAACGCGCTCGCCGACAAGGTCAAGTTCGAGAAGCTTTCGGGCCAAGTTCTCAACGCGCGCTCGGGCGCCCTTCTCGCCTCGATCGGCGCCGAAGTTTCGAGCGACGGCGAGGACGTTTCGGCTTCCGTCGGCTCGTTCGGCGACGTCAAATATGCGGCGATTCAGGAATACGGCGGCAAGACGGGCGCGCACGAAATCCTGCCCGTCAAGGGCAACGTCCTCGCTTTCCTCGTCGGCGGCGCGATGCGTTTCGCGCGCCGGGTCGAACACCCCGGCTCGATCATCCCCGAGCGCTCGTATCTCAGATCGAGCCTCGACGAAATGAGCGCGGACATCGTCGTCGCGCTCGCCGCGACGCCCGCTGAGACTTGGGAGGACGCATGAGCCGCGAAGCCGCCTTCTCCGCTCTCTTCGCCGTGGTCTCGGCCGCCTATCCCTGGGGCCTCGCCTCGCGGCGCATGAAGCTGTGGAGCGAAGTCCCCGCCGCGCTGCGTCCCGCCCTGTTCCAGCTGGAATCCGGGCCGGAGACCTATCAATGGGCCTCGCCGGCGACGCCCAAGCGCACGCTGGAGGCCAAGCTGTTCCTCTATTTCGACGCGCGCGATCCGACAACGCCCGGCTCGAGCGCGATCAACGCCGCGCTCGACGCGCTCGACGCGGCCCTCGCTCCGGCGCTGACCGATCTCGCCTTCGGCCGCCAGACGCTCGGCGGCGCGGTGCATGATTGCAAGATCGTCGGCGTGCCGGTGCGCGACGCCGGCGATCTCGACGGCGACGGGCTGGCGGTGGTGAGCGTGCGGCTGGTGGCGCCGTGAATGAGGCTTCGAATATGCGGATCGAGGACTTGCGCAAGCGCTGGGACGAACACGCGACCAAGCATCCGATCGTCCCGGAAATGACCTTCGCCGATGGTTTCCTTGTGTTGGGCGCCGGAACTCGCCTCGCCAAGGTCGGCGCGCCTCTCGACGAGTTGAGCCTTGTCGCGCGGCTCGCCGCCACGCATCGCCGGCCGATCGAGGCTTCGCCGCTGCGCCATATCCAGCGCGCCCTGGCGGCCGAACACAATGGCGAAGGGCCACTGGCTTTCATGCACATCGCCCTGAGCCGATTGGGGAAGCTCGCCGATCCGCGAGAAGATGCGCGCTGGTTGTTCATGATCGACGCGCTGTTGGAGGCGGGCGCCGATCCTTTGATGATCGTGAGCGGGCTCGGAACCGATCCGGCGACCTGCGACCTGTCGCTGGAAAAATACTCTCCCGATCAGCCGCGCGTCCCGGCGGGCAACGGTCGGCCGAGTGGACAATGGGTTGGCGCCAATTCCAGTGGGTCAGCAACGAGTCCGCCTCCGAAAACCAAGCGTCCAAGTCTCCTGCCCATTGTCGAAACTGCCTACCAAGGCAAGTATCATGACATCGTTCGCGATTACTTCGCTGATAGCTTGAGGGCCGCGGGTAACACGGTCCTCACAGAGGTTCCGCTTGTGATGGCCGGAAACCCGCCGCCGCCCTCCGCTCGCATCGATATATTGCTGCGGAACGCCAACGGCCTACTGTTCGCTATCGAAGTGAAAACCGGCGACGATCCCCAATTTACCGCGGCGCAGAGAATCTTATATCCTGGCGGCGTCATCATTTCGCCCGACCCGAGGGTGGCGCAGTTGGGCCTAGCGCCTTTCGAACCGTGGCCGCCGATCGAAGCGGTGGTCCTGTATGCTCCGGGCCCAGGATCGCGAATGCATTTCGAGCCGATGTCTAGCTTCCTGAAGCCTTGATGAGCTTAGTCACACGATCTGGGGATTTCGGATGGCACTCGAACCGACAGCGGCGTATCCGCGCTCGATGACTAAAGAGCCGACGCGCGATGGGTCCATGACCGCTCGCATCGCGATTGGGCAGCAATTGATCTCGCGCGAGACGGCTCTAGCGATCTGCAAGATGTTGATCATCGACTGGGAAGGCGAGGCCGAGTACCGGGCGCAGCAACCCCTGATCGTCGAAGACGGGGCAAACGTCTGGAAAATCCGCGGCAGCTTGGTCACGAAGCCGAACGCTGTTCCTGGCGACCCTACGCCGATCCGGATGTCGATCTCGAAGTTCGACGGCGCGATCGTGTCTCTTACCGGATCGGGATGCCGAGTGGCGCCAGGGGCGCCGGGCGATCCGGCCTCCCAACAATTTCCGTGGGACAAGCAGGTTTGAGCCACCCGCACACGGTCATGGCGCCGCATCGCGCTTAGACTGAGCCCCCGCGTTCTCGCTGTCGGCCGCCAGACGCTCAGCGGCGCGGTCCATGATTGCAAGATTACCGGCGTTCGCGTGCGCGACGTGGGCGACCTCGACGGCGACGGGCTGGCGATGGTGAGCGTCAGGCTGGCGCCGCCGTAGCGCCGACGTTCGCCGATCCACCGCCCCTCTATTCCGCCTCAATCATTCGTTCGAGGACATGACGCCATGCCATCTGAGGCCGTCGAGACGCCGCTGCCCCCGAGCCTGTTCGCACGTCTGGCCACGGCGGCGCGCTACGCCATCACGGGCGTCTCCCCCGACACTTGGTTCGGGCCGCAGCAGCCTTTGGCCCCGCAGGCCCCGCCGGAGGTCAAGGGCCGGCAGTTCGACTATCCCTTCGGCGTCAACCTTTCCTATGTGCCGCGCGCCACCGGCGGCATTGCCTTCGCCGAACTGCGCGCCCTCGCCGACGCGCTGCCGCTGCTGCGCGCGGTGATCGAAACCCGCAAGGACCAGATCGCCGGCCTCAGTTACGCCGTGCGCGCGCGCGATCCGGCCGGGGCCGAGGGCGCGCGGGCCCGCATCAAGGCTGCCCTCGCCTTCCTCGCCCACCCCGACCGGCGCCATGCCTTCGCCGCCTGGCTGCGCATGCTGCTCGAGGACATGCTCGTCATCGACGCCGCTTGCGTTTATCCCCGCTTTTCGCGCGACGGTTCCTTGTACAGCCTCGACGTCATCGACGGCTCCACCATCACGCCGCTGATCGGCGAGGACGGCCGATCGCCCGAGCCGCCCGACCCCGCCTATCAGCAGATTTTGCACGGCGTCCCCGCCGCGGATTTTTCGTCCGACGAACTACTTTATCTCCCGCGCAACGTGCGCGCGCATCGGCTCTATGGGCTGAGCCCGGTCGAACAGATCGCGCTCACCGTCAACATCGCGCTGAGGCGCGACGCGGCGACGCTCGACTACTATCGCGCCGGCTCCGCGCCCGACGCCTTCGCCACCCTGCCGAAGGAATGGACGGTCGACCAGATCCGGCAGTTCCAGGATTATTTCGACGCGCTGATGTCAGGCAATTCGGCGCGCCGGCGGATGATGAAATTCATGCCGAGCGAATTCCGCCTGATCGAGGCGCGCCAGCCGCCGCTGAAGGACCAGTACGACGAATGGCTCGCGCGCGTCATCTGTTACGCGTTCTCCGTGCCGGCCTCGGCGTTCGTCTCCCAGGTCAACCGCGCGACCTCGGAGACGTTGCGCATGCAAGCGACGCAAGAAGGTCTCGTGCCGCTGAAAGCCTGGATCAAGGGCGCGCTCGACCACGTCATCCAGGTCTACCTCGGCGAGCCCGACCTCGAATTCATCTGGATCGGCGACGACGCGGTCGATCCGCTGCAACAGGCGCAGACGCTGAACATCCTCGTCGGCGCGGGGATCAAGACCGTCGAGGAAGCGCGGGCGGATTTGGGGCTGGCGCCGGAGGGCGGCAAGGCCGGGCCGGCGGTCGGCAAGTACAATCATTATCACGACGAGCGCGGGCGCTTCGCGACGGCGGACGACGCAGTCGAGCCGGGCGCGCAAGGCGCCAAGCCGCCGACGGGCCTCCAGGTCGCCTCTCGCACTGATACACGAACGGACGCGCGCGTAGATGCCGACGCCGCGCAAATGCCGCATAGTTCTTCGACTGACCAACTCGCCGCCCAAGGCCAGGGCGAGCCGCGCCTCGGGACATCGAAGTATTCGGTGAACTTGCAAGCGGAAGAGGAGCTTTGGGGCGGCCACGCAGTCAAGGACCATGTCGGGAAAACGCCCGACGAGCTGATCGCCGAACAAGAGGCCAATCGAAAAGACATATCCGTGGAAGGGGGAATATTAAGTATATATCGGAAGTCAGAAAGCTCTTATCTCTCATGGGAGGCGGCCAACGATTTCGTCAATCGTCTCTTGCAAGCGCATACCGCAGAAGTCGACATGGTTGCGAGTGGGCAATGGCCTGACCAATGGATCGAAGACCGAATTGGTTACCCCACCGGCATCGAGGCCACGCCTGACGCGTTGGGTCAACTCATCGTGCGCAAGACTTACAACGCTGGCGTATTCATCGTGTATGACGCCCGCGTTCCTCGCGGCTATCGCGTGGAAACCGCCTACCCGACCAACGACGACAATTCCTACCCGCTCACGCCTACTCCGTTCTAGACTTAGGAAACACTTGGCGTTTTGGGGGCGCAGATTTGAATTCCAGTGTATAAGCGTCGCATCGCGAAAGGCTTCACGCCATGGACAACGATTTTCTTCCTCCGCCTGAATTGCGCAAGCTCGGACATCGCTTCCTTCAAGACGACTACAAATGGGGCATCGACCATCTTGACGAGTGGGCGAAGGTCGCGATCAAACGCACGCGCCTTTCGAACGACGAGATGCGGGCCGTCGTCTCGTATCTAGACGCCGTGCTCGAAAAGGCCACCAATGACGAACTCGACCAGATCTGGAACATGATCGGCGCTGCGCTCGGCACGCGCGGCGGCGGCGGAGGACGGATGCTGCTCAAGACGGTGCGCGACCTCCTCGCGGAGACGAATTCTTAGGCTTGCTCCCGCGGCGGAGTTCATCGCGCTGACGCGCGACGCGGCGGCGCCACGAGCGTCGTCGCGGACGAGACTGCGCGAGTGGCCGAGGCCGCCGTGCGCGCGAAGGCCGCCCTCGCGTTTCTCGTCCGCCCCGACCGGCGCCATTCGTTTTCCGCCTGGCTGCGGATGCTGCTCGAGGACATGCTGGTCATCGACGCGGCTTGCGTTTATCCCCGGTTTCCGCGCGACGGTTCCTTGTACAGCCTCGACGTCATCGACGGCTCCACCATCACGCCGCTGATCGGCGAGGACGGGCGCTCGCCCGAGCCGCCCGATCCCGCCTATCAGCAGATTCTGCACGGCGTCCCCGCGGCGGATTTCTCCTCCGACGAGCTGCTGTATCTCCCGCGCAACGTTCGCGCGCACCGGCTCTATGGGATGAGCCCGGTCGAGCAGATCGCCCTGACGGTGAACATCGCGCTGCGCCGGGATGTGGCGACGCTGGATTATTATCGCACCAGCTCCGCGCCCGACGCGTTCGCGACCCTGCCGAAGGAATGGACGATCGACCAGATCCGGCAGTTCCAGGATTATTTCGACGCGTTGATGAGCGGCAATTCGGCGCGCCGGCGCATGATGAAATTCATGCCCGCCGACTTCCGCCTGATCGAAGCGCGCCAGCCGCCGCTGAAGAACCGCTGAACACCCGTGGCGGCGCGCTCGCGACGACGGCGCCGTTTTCCATTCTTTCAACTCGTAAACGCCACCCTCACCCTAGGAGACCTCCCCCATGTTCGTATTCGGCTCCGGCGTACTGATCGGCACGCCGCAAGGCGGGACGCCGATCAATTTCGGCCTCGCGCAGGAAATCTCGCTGAACGTCGCCACTTCCACCAAGGCGCTCTACGGCCAGTACAACTTTCCCGTCGCGATCGGCTCAGGCACGCGCAAGATGACCGGCAAGGCCAAGCTCGCGCGCATTTCCGGCCAGGCGCTGGGCTCGCTGTTTTTCGGAGTCAGCCCAAGCGCGGGCGCTGTGCAGACGCAGTTCGGCGAGGCGGCGAGCGTTCCCTCGTCCTCGCCCTATGCGTATACGACGAGCCTGCACACGACCTTCGTCGCCGACCAGGGCGTCGTTTACGCCGCCAGCGCGCTGCCGCTGAAGCAGGTCGCCTCAAGCCCGACGACCGGGCAATACTCGGTCTCCGCCGGCGTCTACACTTTCTCCGCCGGCGACGCCGGCGCCGCGGTGCTAATCTCCTACACCTACACGGTGGCGTCGAGCGGCGAGAGCATTGCAGTTTCTTCGGCGCTCATCGGCCCTTCGATCACGTTCTCGGCCAATCTCTTCGCCTCGGACCCGACCACCGGCAAGCAGTTCTCGGTGCTGCTCTACAATTGCGTCGCCGACAAGCTGGCGTTCGGCACCAAGCTCGAGGACTTCATGGTGCCCGAGCTCGACTTCGCCTGTTTCGCCAACGCCGCCGGCCAGGTGTGCCAGCTCAACTTCGGAGACGCCGCGTGAGCGAGGAAACCTTCGTCATCGCGCTCGCCGGGCGCCGGTGGGCGCTGCCGCATCTGCCGTTCCGCACGATCAAGGCAATTCAGCCGGCGCTTTTCCAAGTCTACGCCGAGGCGGGCGGCGCGGAACTCTCGACCGCGAGCGTCGCCCGCCTCGGCGAGGCGCAGTTCGATCGCCTCGCCGAAGCGACGTGGCGCGCCATCGCCGTCGTCGATCCCGCGCTCAGCTACGACGCGTTTCTCGACCTGCCGTTCTCGATCGGCGAGCTGATCCAGGCCTTTCCCGCGCTCGCCAAGGCGGCGGGCCTGCGCGCGGTCGAGCCATCGGATGCGACGCGGGAGGCGTCGCCCCACGCGGGAAAGTCGATTTCGACCGTCTGATCGCGCAGGTCGTCGCCAATACCGGCTGGACCTGGGACCAGGCGCTCGATGGCCTCACCGTGCCGCGCTTCCTCGCGCTTGCGGCGGAGTGGCGCGTCAACCCGCCCGCGCATTGGCTTCTCGCCGCTGCGCTGAGATATCGCCCCGCCGACCGCGACGCCACGTCGCCGGCGCGTCAGCCGACGGTCGCGGAAGTGAAAGCCGCCTTCCCCGGCGGCAAACTTTGACCCAACCCGCAACGAGGCGCGCCCATGACCGACGCCAATATCGCCGTCAGTTTCACCGCATCGGTCGGCGACCTCGTCTCCGGCGTCGCCGACGCCAAGGACGCGCTGGCGAGCCTTTCCGCGCCGTTCGGCGAACTCAATGGCCAATACGCCGCGCTCGGCGCCGCGATCGGCGAGGCGTTCTCTCCGACACGCCTGCAGGCCTTCGACAGCGCGCTCTCGACGTCGGCTTCGCTCGAAAAGACGCTTGCCGCCGCCCATGCGCAAACCGCCGAGGCGATCCGCACGAGCGACGAGGCCACATCCGCCGACGCGATCCAAAGGGCGAAACTGGCGATTGCCGAAGAGATCAAGGAAGTCGAAGACGGCCTGAAGCAAAAGCTCGCGCTCTATGCGGACGAGGCGCGGCAGCACCAGATCACCCAGATGCAGAAGGTCGCGCTGTCGCGTCAGGCCCTCGACGAGGAATACGTCGCGCAGATTTCGGCGTTGCAGCGCGAGGCCGCGCTCAGAGATCAGTCGGGCGCGCAACACCAACGCATCGACAATCAAATCCTCGAGGCCGAGCTGCATCACCAGGACCAGATGACGGCGCTCGTTCGCAATGCGATCAACGAACAGGAGCGCGAATATCAGTCGTTCGGCAGTACGGTCACGCAAGCCTTCAATTCGCAATTGCACGGCCTGCTCTCGGGCACGGAGAGCTGGCACACCGCGTTCAAGAACGTTCTCGAAGACCTGCTGATCAAATTCATCGAATGGGGCGAGGCGACCGTCGTTCGGCAGATTGCGACCGAGGCGGCCAAGACCGCGGCCACGAGCGCCGGCGTGACCGCGCGCACCGGCGCCGAGCAGGCGGGCGCGGCGGCTTCGCTGGCGACGCAATCGGCCTCGATCGTCCGCTCGATCCTTTCCTCCGCAGCGGAAGCCTTCGCCGGCGTGTTCGGCTTTCTCGCGCCGATCATGGGGCCGTTCGCCGCCGGCCCGGCGACGGCCGCGCAGGCGACGGTCGCAGGGATGGCCGGCGCGGTCGCCTCGGCCGACATCGGCATGTGGCAAGTCCCGCAGGACATGCTGACGCTGGTCCATCATAACGAACTCGTCATGCCCGCCGCGCAGGCCGGCGCGTTTCGCGACATGCTGTCCGGCGAGACGCCGGCGACGGAAAGCGCGCAGGGCGGCGCCGTCCATATTCATCCGACGACGAATTTTCACGTCTCGGCGGTCGATTCCGGCTCCGTCGCGCAATGGATGAAGGCCAATAGCGCGACGATGCTGAAAGCTATGGACGAGGCGGTGCGCCACGGCGCCGCGCTGGGGCTCCGGCGGCTCGCGACAAAGTGAGGCGGCGCCATGGTCAGTGTGCTGGGCGTTCATCTCCTGCCGTCCACCGGCGAGTTCACCTATGACGTCGTCGCGCACCGGGGCGCGGCCTCAGGCGGCGCGTTCGCGGGCCTCAACACCTTCTACGCGCCGGACGGATCGAAGACCGATTATTCCTATGCGATCGACCAATTGCAGGCCGCGCATCCCGAGTGCACGACGGTCTCAGTCGTCTGCGCTTGGTTCGGCAATTCGCTCGACGCCGCAAACTGCCAAATCTATCCCTCGACGAATTACATCGGCGGGTCGTTTCAGCAATGGAACGGCAGCGCCTATGTCGCCGACAGCTGGCGCGTGTCGGGTCTGACGCAATCGTCGAGCGGCCTCATTCCCATCCTGACGCTGTCGGGCGGCCGGAACGTCTATGGCGGAACGCCCTCCGATCAGAGCATCGTGCGCTGCATCCGCGATTTGAAAGCGCGCGGCTTCAAGGTCGTCTTCTATCCCTTCATTTTGATGACCGCGGCGGGCTATCCCTGGCGCGGGCTCATCACCACTTCGCCAGACGTCAGCGCCGCGGCGACGAGCGCGGTCGACGCCTTTCTCGGCTCGGCGACGACGTCGCAGTTCACGCCGGATACGGTCAATCTGACGGTGGCCTATTCCGGCTCGCCGACCGACTACGCGTATCGCCGCATGATCCTGCATTACGCCTGGCTGTGCACGATCGCCGGCGGGGTCGATCTGTTCCTGCTCGGCTCGGAATTGCGTGGCTTGGAGACGATTCGCGGGCCGGCCTGGACGAAGGCGGGAACGACGGACGGCTCGGGCTGCGCCGTGTGGGACTACCCGTTCGTCGCCGGGCTGCAGGCGCTCGCCGCCGACGTGCGCGCGATCTTCGACGGACAAGGCCTGACCAAGAATCCTTCGACGCTTTCGAACCTCATCGCCTATTCCGCCGACTGGTCGGACTGGATGGGCTTCCAGCATCCGGGCGCGAACGGCCAATGGCCGCATCTCGATTCCCTGTGGGCCTCGCCGGACATCGATCTCGTCGGCTTCGACAATTATCTGCCTTTGTCGGATTGGACGACCGGAATCGGCGGACTCGACGCCGTCAACTGGCTGAACCCGGCGCCGTCCGGCGCCTGGCCGCCGTCGCCGAGCGCCATGAACGGCCTCGGGCTTTCCGGCGCGCCGACGATTTACTCGCTGCCCTATCTCAAGGCCAATATCGAGGGCGGCGAGAAGTTCAACTGGTACTACAGCGGCGGGAACAATGACGGCCGTGGCCTCAATCCCAACGGCTCCGATCTTCTCGTCTCGTTGCCCGAGGGCGATCGGCTCGCGCAGGCGCGCAATCCCTACTCCTCCAACCAGCAATTGCTCGCCAACAAGCAGCTGCGCTGGTGGTGGAACAACCCGCACCAGGCGATCTACGACGACGGCGACGGCAATGGCTGGGCGCCGCACGGGCCGCCGACGGAATGGGTCGCGCAATCGAAATCGATCGCCTTCATCGAATACGGCTTCCCCGCTTGCGACAAGGCGACCAACCAGCCGAACGTCTTCTTCGACCCGAAGTCGAGCGGCAGCGCGACGCCCTATTGGTCGATCTGGCAGCCGACGCCGGGCGGCGGATACCTGCCGCAGCGCGACGACACTTTGGCGAGCCTCGCGCTGCAGGCGGTCTACGAATATTGGAACACGGACGGTCATAACGAGGCGTCGTCCCGCGGCGGCCTGCCGATGGCGCAGTTCGCGTTCTCCTGCGTCTGGAACTGGGACGCGCGACCGTTCCCGGTCTTCCCCTTGCTCGCGAGCCAATGGGGCGACGCCGGCGACTGGCAGACGGGCGATTGGATCGGCGGCCGAGGACCGGCGCTTCCGCCGCCCCCTCCCTCGCTGGCGCCGACGCCGGGTCCTTTCGCGAGCTTCCCGACGCTGGCGACAGCAGGCTGGTCGACGCATGTCAGGCCAAGGTTCGCCACCGAAATAGCCGATCATGTCTCGGGCCGGTCGGGCCGGCGAGCACGCTACGCGTCCGCCTATTACGACATGGAACTGACCTACGATGTGCTGCGCTCGGACGCCGCACATCTCGAGATGCAGGCGATCGCCGGATTTTTCGAGCAAATGTCCGGAGCGGCGACGCCGTTCTGGATCGCGCCGCCGGGGCTTTCAAGCGTCACCGGACAGATCCTCGGCCTCGGCGACGGATCGACGACGGGCTTTCCGCTCGTGCGTTCGTTCGGAACTTACACGGAGCCGGTCGCGGGAACGTCGGGCGTCGCGGCCGTCTATCTCAACGGCGTCGCGCAGCCGCGGACGGCCTGGTCGGTCACATCAGGATATGCGCCGGCGATCCAGTTCGCGAGCGCTCCCGCCGCTGGCGTCGTCGTCTCCGCCGACTTTGGCGTCCTATGGCTCTGCCGCTTTGTCGACGACGCGCTCGATTTCCAGGAGTTCATGGCGATGCTGTTCACGCTGACGACGGTGAAGCTGACGACGGTGAGGCCGTGACGACGCCGCCCACCTTCCCTACCCTGCCCGGCCAGGGCTGGAGCGTCCATAAGACGCCGAGCTTCGCCACGATCGTCGCCGCCCACGTCTCGGGCCGCGAGGTGCGCGACGCGCTCTTTCAGAACCCGATCTGGCGGTTCGAACTGAGCTTCGACGGCCTCGCCTCGGACTCGGTTTCCTATCCAGGCCTGGGCGCGCAATCGCTGCAAAGCCTGATGGGGCTGTTCCTGCAATGCCAGGGGCAATTCGGGACGTTCCTCTACACGGACCCGACCGATAATTCCGCGACGAACCAGACCTTCGCGACGGGTGACGGGTCGACCACGACGTTCACTTTCGCGCGCGCGCTCGGCGGCTTCCTCGAGCCCGTGGGGTGGGTGACGAGCGTCGCCCAAGTGATGATCGGCGGCGTTGCGCAGGGCTCCGGCTGGTCGCTCTCGACGCCGAACAGCCTCGTCTTCGCGACGGCGCCGGCGAACGGCGCGCTGATCGGCGCGTCGTTTGCGTACGCTTTCCAATGCCGCTTCGACGACGATGCGGCGGATTTCGAGCAGTTCATGCAGAACCTGTGGACGCTGCAAAGCCTCAAATTCCGATCGGTGCGAACGTCATGAAGTCAGCCTCGACCGCGCTCATCGCTTTCCTCAACGCCGTGCGCGCGAACCCCGACGCGCCGATCGCCTTCGCCGATTGCTTCACCTTCACGCTCGCGACGGGAACGATCCTCGCCTATACGAATGTCGATCAGCCGGTCGTCTACAACGGCCTCACGTTTCGCTCCGACGGCCCGCTGGTGCAGGGGCTCAAGTACAAGGCCTCGGTTGGGCTCGAGGTCGACAAGCAGCAAATCGTCATTGCCGCGCGGCCGACCGATCTCGTCAATGGCTCGCCGTTCCTCAACGCGCTGCGCGACGGCGCCTTCGACGGCGCGACGGCGCAACGCGACCGCGTGTTCATGAGCGCGCTGGGCCAGACGCCGATCGGCGGCGTGACGCTGTTCCACGGCCGGGTGTCGACGGTCGATCAGATCGGACGCACCAGCGCGACGATCACGGTGGCGTCCGACCTCGTCGTGCTCGACTACGACATGCCGAGGAATCTCTATTCGCCGACCTGTCTGCATACGCTCTACAACTCCGGGTGCGGCGTGGTGCGCGGAACCTACGCTGCGAGCGGAACCGTCGGCGCCGGCTCGACGGCGACTCTCATCAATTTCTCCGGCGCGCTGGCGACTCACGCGCAGGGCTCGATGGTGTTCACGTCCGGAGTCAACGCCAATCTGCGCGCGACGGTGAAGAGCGTCGCCGCCGGCGTCTCGCTGTCGCTGATGTATCCCCTCCCCTCGCCGCCCGCGACGGGCGACGGCTTCACCGTCTACGCCGGCTGCGACCATACGCAGGCGACCTGTTCGTCGCGCTTTTCCAACCTCGCCAATTTCCGCGGCTTCCCCTTCGTGCCGCCGCCGCAAATCGCGTACTGAACGGCGCCCGGCTTCTCCTTCGGAGCGCGGAGCGACGGCGAGCGAAGCGTGCCGCTTGAAAGAGCTGCTGGAACGCCTTGGCTTCGACGGCGTCTCTCAACGCGACCCGGACGCCCGCGCCGAAGTGGCGTGCAGCGAAAGGAGTTAGCCGCGGGCGGGCCGCCTTCGTGATCAATCCATCCGATATTGTGAGGTGTGCGATGCTTTTCGAGCAATTGCGCAAGCAACGGGACGCGCATGGCTCGTGCGCGCCGTTGCATGCCGCGCTGAACTTTGTCGACGATTGGCTGGTGCTTGGGGCCGGAACAAGGCTAGCCTTGGCGAAACGCGGCGGTTACGCGCCGCCAAGCGACGACGCGCGCATCAGCGCGTTGCTTTGCGCCGCCTACGAACGGCCCCTTGAACCCGCTGCGCTTCGCTATGTCCGACGAGCGATTGTCAAGCATAGCGAAGGCGATGCGACGCTCGCCTTGATGCACCTGGCGATGACCGGCCTGTGGCCGCTGAAGCAGCCGAAGCAGGCGGCCTATCGACTATTCATGGCCGATGGTTTGATGAAGGCGGGCATGACGCCGCTCGATCTCATGCGCGCGCTCGATCTCGACCCGGCGCCGCTCGATTGGATCAATAAATACTCTCCCGACCAACCGCGCGTGCCTGCCGGCAACGGGCGGCCCAGCGGCCAATGGACGCGCGACGGAGCTGGAGACGCAGCAACGCCAACTCCGTCTTCTCGTCCCGGAGCAGGACACGTAGGAACATCGGACAGTAAATCACCGATCGGCAGCGACACCGGCTCGAGCGATTCGCATGAATCGACTGAAATTTCTGTAACCCTTCGACAACCGTCTCAACCCGATCAAGTTCTCAGCGACGCCAATCCCGATCCGATCAAGCCGAGAGAGCAATACGCCCAGATTGCAATCGCCAAGGTTCCTCATACCGGCGATCCCCGAATCGATAAGACGACCGACATGTTGCTGGATACGCTCGCGGCGGTCGACGCCGGCATTCCAAGAGGTGTGGGACCGCTCTACGGGACCGCGCTGCACGTCGCGTTCGCCAACGCGGTGCGCGCGCTAAATCTTCCCGGCATTGGAACGAGGGGCGTCGAGCAGAGCTTCAGTCTGGAGGACGTGGCAGACTACGGCGAGGCGGGCACCATCAGAACCGACGTCGCGCTCTGGGACGAGGCACAAACAAACGTCATCGCAGTTTACGACCTGAAGACCGGCGGCGCCAGGCTATCGGGTGCGAGAGTGCGGGAGTTGATGAGCAGGGTCCCGGGCGGCGCCAACGCTGTCGTCTTCGAAATTCGAGCTGACCGCAATTAGCTCGATATCGACCGGACCGGCGCTAGCGCGCCGCAGTCGCCTTCACCCCCTCGAGGCAATCGGCGAGCGGCGGCAGGCGGGCCTGGGCCCGGCGCGCGTCAACGATGCGCCGAACCGCCGAACGAAATTGAGCGGGATCATCG
The DNA here is from genome assembly GCA_963842835.1 of uncultured Alphaproteobacteria bacterium. Lineage (GTDB taxonomy): Bacteria > Pseudomonadota > Alphaproteobacteria > Rhizobiales > Beijerinckiaceae > Roseiarcus. Next base: position 77,562 of record CAWJIB010000013.1, read on the forward strand.
AGGAGCGCCGCAAGAGCCGCTGCGTCGGAATGAACTTTCGCGTCCACGTCGAAGTGGATGGGGCAGCTTTGAATCTGCTGGAATAAGCGACGCGATGCGTCGAATTCGCCGTTGAGCGCCGCCGCAATGGCGGTATGACGGATTTGGGAGGCCAGCGTATATTGTCTCGCGCAGAGATAGCGGCTGATCGCGGCGATCGAGGAAAATCTCTTCCTCATGGCGAGGACTTCCTCCGCCGCGCGAGCCGCCATCTTCTCGACAAGCGGGCCGAACTGCGCCGCATTCTCAAACGGAATGAAACCGGCGCCCTCGACGCGATCGCCGACATTGAACGCCATTCCAGGCCTCTCGTACCACAACCAGCTTGCGCCGACGTTCAGATAAGTGCCCTTGGAGAAGCCGCTAGGCTGGAACTCGATCATGATCGCCCAGTAACGCTGATCGGAAAGCCAGACCCGCGATTGTCCGCGGCGCACGCATCCGATCGGCGACAAGGCGGCTTTCGCCGCCGCGGCGATCAAGCGGCCATGTTCGTTCTGCGTCGCCATAGGCTTTCAGCCCCGTCCCGATCGGCGGGCGGCGGCCCAATCAATAGCGTCTTCGGAGCGACGCCTCAACACAGCGGTCTTCGGTCGAGAATCGCCAAACTCGCCAACTTCCGCGGCTTCCCCTTCGTGCCGCCGCCGCAGATCGCCTACTGACCGGCGCTTCCTGAAAATCTTCCGAACACGCGAACGGCGGAGTTCGCCATGATCCCGCATGAGCTGGAGAAGGCCTGGGCGGCGTGAGCGTCGCAGGGCCGATCCTGAGCGCGCCGACCTTCGCAGGCGATCGCCTGATGCTCGGCGCCCAGACCGAGATCGCCATCGCGGGTCGGCGATGCGCAGACGGCGAAGCCTGCATGATCGCCCGTTGTCGGCGGCCTATGGCGCGCCGGTCTCCGATCGCGCGCTCGCCCATCTTCGCCGCGCCCTCGAAAAGCGCGCCGAAGGCGACGCGCTGCTCGCGTCGACGTATCTCGCGATGGCCGGCTACTGGCCGTTGCGAGATCCGCTGGAGGCGGCGAGACGCGTGTTCTTCAGCGACGGCCTGATGAGACACGGCGCTGCGCCAGCGACGAGCCTCCGTCGGACGACGATTCGCTGTTTTCGGAAAATCTCCCGGCGCGAGTTGTCCAAGGCCTTATGCGGCTTGCGGCGCGGAGCAGCATTCCCTCGATCGTGTTCGATACGCTGTTCGTGCCGTCGGCGAGCAAGAGCGGGGTCGCCGAGGGCAATGTCCCCGGTCGAACCGATCTGCAATTTCGCTGGGACAAGCCCGCCGGACAGGTTCTCTTTCGCGTCTTCATCGACGGCCATCGGGTCACGCTGACCGCTGGGCGCGACAGCCTCAACCAATTCTATCGCGACGCCGACGGCAACGTCATCGCGCGCGCCGCCGGCGACGCGCTGGTCGTCGACATGGGCGCGCTGGATCGCGCGCGCGAAACCCTCGCTGACGGGACCGGCGGTCAGCCGCCGCAAAACGCTTCCTCTAACGAACGCGGCGGGCCTAAGCTCTGCCCCGAACCGTCGCGGGAATCCAATGAAGGATGGCCGGCCAATTCGCGCGCCTATCAGCAATATGTCACCGGCCTCGGGCCAGAGTTGGCCATATGGCTCAACGGGGTCTGGTTCGACGGGTGCAATCAGCTCAACGGCCATATGCTCGAGGCCAAAGGAAATTGCGCGTTCTTCCTCGATCCGGACGGCACGTGGAACATGGATCTAGGCGAAGGTTCTTACTACAGTATCCGAAGTCAAATGAAGGCGCAGTCGGCCGCCGCCGCGCTCGACGGCCGAGAGGTTGAATGGCATGTTCAGCAGGAGCCCGTCGACGACGTCTTTCGCAAATGGGCGAAGGAACTCAGCCTGACAAATATCGATGTCCGTTACGATCCCTGGCCGCGACGATGACCGAAGAAAGCTACTGCCTGCACGCTTATTGGGTCGCACGTCCGATGACCGTCGAGGAATGCGCCGAGACCTTGCGGCGTTTCGTCAACGCCCTGCCGGCGATCGACCCGATATTCGAGAGCTGGCTGACGGACATGCCCGCGGCCAAGCCGAAATTCCCCGTTCCGCTCGACCTCGACAGCGCCTTGCGCGTGGCGAAGAAGGCCCAGCTTCGCTACGATCGTCCCAAGAAGATTTGGCCGGAGATGGGGTTCCGGCTCGGCGGCGGCCATCATGGCCCCGCCCAATTTCAAGGGCGTCGCGAATACTTCATGACGACGAGCATGCACGTCGGATGCTTCTTTGCCGACGCGAACCCGCATTGCAATGATCTTGGGGTTTGGATTGGCAAGAAGAGGATCGCGACCAACCGGCCCTGGCGCGCTTCGGAATTGCGCCCTCTCATGACGCTCGTGCTGCGCATCTGGCAGCCGCGCGAAATGAGCGTGGACTGCTGGCGCTATGGCGACCTGAGGCCGACCGTGCCGGACGAGACGCTGGCGCTGCGTCACCGAGCGTTACCCGTTAGGTTGCAGATTCTCAATCCGCTGAGGGGCAGGTTCCTTTGGCCGTGCGTCGGCTGGCTGACCTATCTGCCCGCCGATCTCGCCGCCAAAGTGACGATACCTGGAGATATCGAGGTCGAGCGCCTCGACGACGGCGGCGTCATCGCGACCCTCTGCGACGAGCCGTTCACCATCGACAATCCCGTCCACATGGCGCGCGCGCGCGCGATGGAGGCGGCGATCAGGCCGGTGCAGTCGTAAGTCGGCGGGGCAATTGGTTCGCCGACGCTTGGTCGACCTCAGCGCGGCACGGTATCCATCGAGTTGATCCCCAGATGGCGCGCAGTGCGTTCCAATCCTCTCGTGCACAAGGACAATTCCGCATTCCAGAATCGCTTCCAATTTCGAGGCGATTTCCTTCTCTCCGGCGACCAAATCCGCGCCCCATTTCGCGTGTCTGGCGAGCCATTCCTCGCCCTTAGCGCGAACCCATTCGAGGTTGCGCGACATCTCCTCGACCGCCCGTTCCGAAGGCAACGCTTTTTGGAATTTCCACACGGGATCTAGGACTTGAATGCCGAACCGGGCGAACGCGAACTGATGCTCGTTCAAAGCGATCGGCGAACCGCAACACGGCATGGCGCGGCGCTGGAGATGGAAGCCGACATCCCTAGCATAATCCTCGTCTAACCAAGCCGCGAGCTCCTCTCGGGGAAGCTCCGCGCCGCAACCTGGGCAGTGCGTTCGGAAGCTCCCGCCGGGCGAAAAGAAGACAGAGACGATCTCCTTGTCGCGAACCCTAATCTCGCGCGACGACGCCAATTGGCCGCGAAGGAACTCGCAAGCCTGCTCAATTCGAGCAGATTTCGGCCGAAGCCATGGATCGTCGGCGACGAAATCGGCGTAATGGTCGCCCACTCGTGCGCCCCCTTTTTAGGCGGCGTAGAGGCGCCGCGGACAAAACCGTTCCGCGCTCTCGCAAACCTGAGCAGCCTCGCCCACCGCGGAGCGCTGTCGAGACGCGCGACCCCATGCTTCGTTTCAAACCCGATTGGAGCCCTTATGGACGAGCTTCGCTCTCGCGCCGCCGTCGTGGCGGCGGCGCGCGGATGGATCGGCACGCCCTATCACCACATGGCCGACGTCAAGGGCGTCGGCTGCGATTGCGCGATGCTGCTGGTGCGCGTGTTCTGCGATCTCGGTTTCGTCGAGCCGTTCGATCCGCGGCCCTATACGCGCGACTGGCATCTGCACCGCGGCGAGGAGCGCTATCTGACCTTCCTGCTGGCGCGCGCGCACGAGGTCGCCGCGCCGCTGCCCGGCGACGTGATCCTGTTCAAATACGGCCGCTGTTATTCCCATGGCGGCGTCGTCACGCGGGCCGACCCGCTGACGATGGTCCACGCGTTTCATCCCGCGCGCGTCGTCCTAGAGGAAGAGATCGCACGCAATATCGAAGTCGCCTCGCGCCTGAGCGAAGCCAAATTCGCCAGCTATTGGAGCCCAGCGCCATGAGCTGGTTTCGCCAAAAGAACAGCCAGAAGCCCGATTACACCGGGCTGCAACTGCAAACCTCCGTCAACACGCTGCCGATCCCGATCATCTGGGGCCGGACCAAAGCGGCGGCGAACGTGATCTGGTACGCCAATTTCCAGACGCACGGCAGCGGCGGTGGCGGCAAGGGCGGCGTCTTCAAGTCGCCGACGAGCGGCTACGCCTATAGCGCCGATCTGATGATGGCGCTGTGCGAAGGGCCGGTCTCCGGCATCGGGTTCATCTGGCGCGACCAGTCGACCTATACGCTCGCCGAACTCGGCCTAACGTTCTTTGTCGGCTCGACGCCGCAGACGACCTGGGGCTATCTTCAGGCGAATTATTCGGTCGAAGCCCTCGCCTATCAGGGGACCTCCTATGCCTGCGCGGCGAGCTACGCGCTCGGCGACAACGCCAACATCGGCAACCACAATTTCGAGATCATCGGCATTCTCGCCGGCAGCGGCGTCAATGGAATCGACGCTGATCCAGCGGAGGTCATCAACGATTTTCTGACCAACCCGCAATATGGCGCGGGCTTCTCGGCCGCCAGCATCGACGCGACGACGCTATACGGCTCGAGCGGCGACGCGAGCCTACAGACCTATTGCAAGGCGATGGGCATCGCCTTCAGCCCGGCGCTCGTCGACCAGGAACAGGCATCGAGCATCCTGTCGCGCTGGCTGCAAGTCCTCAATTGCGCCGCGGTGTGGAGCGGCGGGATGCTCAAGTTCATTCCGTACGGCGACGAAGCGATCGTCGCCGGCAATGTGACGAAGACGGTACGATATCCGATCCCGACTCCGGCGACGGCGAGCTCCGGGACGACGCCGCCGCCCTCGATCGCGGTCTGTCCTGCAGCCGCGTTCGTCTCCGACGGCGGCGTGACCTACGCCTTCGCGGGCGTGGCGCTCACCAAGGTCTCCACCAATCCGCCGACAGCGGCCGGCACCTACGCGATCTCGCCGAACGGGACTTACGTCTTCTGCGGCTATGACGAGAGCCAGGTCGTTGCGATCACCTTCACTTCGGCGATCGCCGCCAGCTACGTCCCGAACTTGACGCCGGTCTACAGCCTGACCGATCTGGATTTCGTCGATGAGAAGGGCAATAAAGACCCCGTCCGGGCCGCGCGGGTCGATCCATTCTCGCTGCCGACGATCCAGCGCATCGAGTGCCTCTCGCGCGCCAACCAGTATGGCGCGACGCCGGTCGAAGCGCGCGACCAGAGCCAAATCGAGCTCTACGGCCCGCGCGTCGGCTCGACGATCCAGGCGCATGAAATCTGCGACGAGATCGCCATCGGGCCGATCGTCGCGCAGACCGTCCTGCAGCGCCAGCTCTACGTGCGCGCGCATTTCACCTTCAAGCTCTCCTGGGAGTATTGCCTGCTCGACCCGATGGACGTCGTCGCGATCACTGACGCCAACCTCGGCCTCTCCGCTTATCCCGTGCGCATCGTCTCGATCGAGGAGGACGACAAGGGCCTGCTGACGATCACCGCCGAGGAGCTGACCGTCGGCGTCTCGACGCCCGTTCTCTATCCTAATTCCGGGCCGGCCGGCTATCTGCCGAACCAGGGCGCCGCGGCCGATCCGGTCAATACGCCGCTGATCTACGAGCCGCCCGCGGCGCTCACCGGCGGGACGCCGCAAGTCTGGGTCGGCGCTTCGGGCGGCTCGGGCGGCGTCGCCGATCCCAACTGGGGCGGCGCCTATGTCTGGATATCGCTCGACGACGTCACCTATTCGCAGATCGCCGTCATCATGCAACCGCTGCGCCAGGGCTTCCTGACCGCCGCACTGCCTCTAGCGAGCGGCTGGGACGCGACAGATACGCTTTCGGTCAACTTGGTCGAGAGCGCCGGGACGCTGAGCGGAACCTCGCAGACTTCGGCGCAGCAGGGTTCCACGCGCTCGCTCGTCGACGGCGAACTCCTCGCCTACGAGGGCGCGACCTTGACGGGAACGAGCGCCTATAATCTGACCGGACTTCAGCGCGGTCTCTACGGGACGGCGGCCGCCGCGCATTCGTCGGGCGCGCCCTTCGCGCGGCTCGACGGCGCTGTCGCGACTTACGATCTGCCGGCGAATTACATCGGCCGGACGCTCTACTTCAAGTTCCAGAGCTTCAACGTGTTCGGCGCCGGCGTGCAGAGCCTGTCGACGTGCGCGGTCTATACGTACGCGCCTGCCGGCGCGGGAGTCGCCGATCCGATCGCCGCGCAGCTCGCGGGCGGAATGCCCCTCGATCTCGGCTTCGTCAATCTCACCCCGGCCCTCTCCGACGATTTCGGGACGGTCGGCCCCAGCGCCGTTCTCGGCGCGCTCGATCTTGGAACAGCCTGATGACGGAACAGCTTCAGCTTCGACGCGGAACCGCGACGCAGGTCGCCGCCTTCACCGGCGCGCCAGGCGAGGTCGTCGTCGACACGACGAACAATCGCGCCGTGGTGAACGACGGCTCGACGCCCGGCGGTTGGCCGGCGGCCAAGCTGAGCGAAGTCGTCACGAACACGCGAACGGCGGTGTCGGACGCCGCCTACAGCGCGCTGACGACGGATCGCCTCGTCGCCTACACCGCTCTGAGCGCGGCGCGCGTCGTCACGCTGCCCGTGGCCTCGGCTTACCCGACAGGCACGCGCCTGACGATCATCGACGAATCGGGCAATTGCTCGGCGATCAACAGGATCACGGTAAGCTGCGCCGGGTCGGACACGATCAACGGCGCGACCAGCGCGGTCGTCGCTCTGGCATACGGCTCCGTGCAGCTAGAATCCAACGGCGTCGGGCAATGGACCGCGGTCGAGCAGAACACGCCGGCGGCGCAATCCGTCGCGGCGCAGGGCGCCTCGGGATCGAGCATCAAATTTGAAATCCTCGAACAGCTCATCACGCTGTCCGGCTCCTCGACGACGTCGACGATCCAGATCCCTCCAGGGGCTATCGTTTTGGCCGTCGGCTCGCGCACCGTCACGGCCATCACCGGCGCGCCGTCCTACGACGTCGGCGTAAGCGGCAATACGACGCAATTCGGCGGGTCGTTGAGCGTTTCGGCCGGGGCGACCAACTTCGGCGCCATCGGACCGATGGCGTTCTACAGCGCGACCAGCATCGTGATCACCGCGACCTCGGGCAGCTTTACCGGAGGCGCCGTGCGCATCGCGATCGAATACGCGCTGCTGACCCCGCCGCAGAGCTGATCTTTTCAACGGGAGTCCATCATGTTTCGAAAGTCTCTCCTGGGCGCGCTGGCGCTGCTCGCCGCCGCGATGTGCGGCGCGCCGGCCATGGCGCAGACCTATCACGACTACAGCGGCACGATCGTTTCCGGCTTTGTCCCATTGGTGGGGTGCGATTTGGGCGGCGCCTGCACAGGACCGGTCACTTCGTCGAATCCATTGCCTATCAGCGGGACGTTTTCAGCGACCCTTAGCGGCTTCGCCCCCGGCGCCTCCTACGCCTCGCTCAGCGCGAGTTCGTCGTCGAGCAACGTCGCGCTCCCGACAGGCGCGACGGTCGTCGTCTACAACACGGGGTCGGTCGCGGCCTATGTGAAGCTCGGCGGTTCAAGCGTCACGGCGACTACGGGCGCCGATGTGGTTCCCGCCGGCGGATGGATGGCGTTCACGGTCGGGGCGAACACCTATCTCGCGGCGATTACGGCGAGCGGTTCGACCACGCTGAACCTGTCTGGCGGATCTGGTTTGGCGACGGGCGCCGGAGGCGGTGGAAGCGGCGGAACGGTCGCGCAAGGGTCGCCGAACACCGCCGCCAACGCATGGCCGATGTCGGTCACCGACTATGCGGGCGTCAATCAGGTCGGCGTCAATTCCTCGCATCAGATCGCCATTCAGGCGCCGCCGTCGTTGCCGTTGCCGAGCGGCGCGGCGACCGCGGCCAACCAGATGAACGGCTCGCAGGAGACGCAGGTCGTCGGGCCGACGGGAACTGCGGCCACGGTCAAGGCGGCGAGCACGCCGGCGGCGCAGACCGACACCAGCCTCGTCGAGCGCAACCCGGATCTCGGCACACCGGGCGACGCGGCCTGCTCGAGCGACACCGGATCGTGCGACATCAACGCGCTGATGCAGCGCGTGGCGCAGCGCCTCTCGTCGCTGATCGCCGCGCTCAATTCGCCTTTCCAGGCTGGCGGCTCGATCGGCAACACGGCGTTCGCCGCGACGTCCAGCGCGGCGCTAACGAACCCGACCTCGACGCTGACGCTCGCCGGTTCGACGTCGGCCTACGCCGCGGGGCAGTTGATCGCCAATAACGCCACGGCGGCGAGCGTCGCGACGCCGAGCTTCGCCATCGCCAACAGCGGCGGCGGCGCGCTCATTCCCCGCCTGCGGCTCGCGACAAACGATACGACTTCGACGGCTTGGGGCGGCGTTTCGATCCAAGTCGATCTGTGGTCGGCCGCGCCGACGTGGGCGAACGGAGATCGCGGGACGTGGAGCCCGGCGACGGGAACGGGAAGCCACCTGGGCTCCTATTCCTGCACGATGAGCGCGGAATACGGCGACGGGGCCTATGCCGAATGCTCGCCGAACGTCGGCAGCGCGAGCCTGCCCAAGCTATCATCCGGGCAGGCGATCTATTGGAGTTTGCAGGCCGTGTCGGCGTCTGGCGTCACCGGGGCGTCGAAGACGTTCACGTTAACGGCGGAGGTCTTGAACTGATGCGCGCTCGCTTCGCCAAATTCGGGCTCGCCGCGTGGTTCGCGCTGCTCGGCGCCGTCGCGCCGGTCGAGGCGGTGGCGCCGTGGCAAGAGGCGGTCCTGCTCGGCTCGCCTTCCTATGTCGCGCCGAACATTCCGGGCCTCGTCAATTACAACCGCGCCTATCTCTCGCATTGGCGCGCGGCGCGCTCGGCGGTCAACGCGGGCGCGCGCAACGCCCGCGTCTTGTTCATCGGCGATAGCACGACTGCCGGCGCGCGAGCCAATTCCGGCGATGTGAACGACTTCGCCAACAGCTTTCCCTCGCAGGCGGCGGCGCTGGTCCCGCACGGATCCTCGTCGAGTTGGTTCGGCAACAACTGCCAGGAAAATATAGCCCTGGCGACGTTCGACAGCCGCATGAGCCTGGGAAGCTGGGGCGCCACATTCTCGACGGTCTTCACCGTAGGCGGCTATGTCCCGCTGGCCGACAGTTCATCGGGCGGCAACCTGACTTTCACGCCGACCACCAATGTCGATACATTCCAGATTTTCTACGGGAACAATACGGGCCTAGGAACGTTCGCCTTCTCGATCGACGCCGGCTCGCCGACGACGATCAACGAAAACGGCTCGTTGTCCATCGGGACACAGACGTTCACGACCACGCTGGGCGCGCACACCGCAAACTTTGCCTATAACTCGACGGGTTACTACTCGGATGTCATAGGCGTCATCGCGACGAACTCGGCGCGGAAAGAAGTCTCCTTTCTCAACGGCGGCTCCTGCTCGGCGGTGGCGGCGGATTTCTCGAACACGAGCAACGGGCCGTGGGAACCGACCCTCATCGCCGCCAACAACATCAAGCCGGACATCACGTTCATCGATCTGACGATCAACGACTGGAACGCGCAGACCAACACGACAACCTATACGTCGGAATTGCAGACGATCATTTCGGCGGCGAAGGCGACGGGCGATTGCGTATTGATGACCGGAAACGCCTCTGAATTCGGCGTCGGGTCCGATGCCAATCAGACGACGCAACGGCTGTATTCAAACATCGTCTTGTCGCTCGCCCAAGCCAACAATTGCGTGACGATCGATGTGCAGGCGACGTTCGGCGGCGGCTCTTGGACCGGCGCCAATGCGCTCGGGCTGATGTACGACCAGCTTCATCCGAACGCGGCTGGATACGTCGTGATCGCCTCGTGGGTCGCGGCGCTACTGAACGCGAAGTAAACGAGCCGCGGCTGGCGATCGACTGACCCTCACAAAGGAATCCATGATGTCCGACCCTCGCTTGCCGCAAGGCGCGTTTTCGCGCCTCGGATTCCTCGCTGCGTTCGCGGCGATCCTGTTCTTCTTCGCCGGCCGCGCGCACGCGGGCGGCCGTGGCTGGCAAGAGCCGGCGATGGTCGAATTCGCCTCGCCGGCTGCTCGCGGCTCGTCGGCGCTCGCCGAGGCGACGCGCTGGATCGGCTCTGGCAAGATGACGGAATTGCCGGGGCCGTGGTGCGCGGATTTCGTCTCCTTCGTGCTGCGCAGGACCGGCCACGCCCCGCTCGCGGGCCGAATGGCGGCGGATGCGCTGCTCTATGGCCCGCGCGCCGCGTCGCCCCGTCCCGGCGATCTCGTGGTGATGCGGACGCGGCGCTCGGCGGCCGGCCATGTCGGCATCGTCGAGCGAATAGAAGGCGAAGGCTCGATCCTGATCATTTCGGGCAATTGGGCGCATCGCGTCGCGCGGGCGGTGATCCCGCGCGGGCTCGTCGTCGCGTTCGTGGAGGTGAAGTGACGCCTGATTGCCAATGGCCGATCGAGTGCAGCCCCGCTCTGGCTTCGCGACGTCGCTCTCGACGCGCAGGCGAGCGCCTTCGCCGCATGGGCGCTATGGCTCGCCGCCTTGGGCCTCGCGTGAACCTGCGCTGGCGGACGAGGCGGCGTTCTGGGCGCTGTTCGGCGCCGGCTTCTATCTCGCGGCCGTGCGCGTGTTCTTTCCCAACAAGCATGTCGAGGATGACCAATGACGCTCGCCCTTCCCGCCCTCCGCCAAGTCCCCTCGCCGAACTATTCCAGCCGCGGCGGCGCGCGCATCTCCAAGATCGTCGCCCACGACTGTGAGGGCTCCTATGCCGGAGCGGTCTCGTGGTTCGCGCAGCGCGCGAGCCGGGTCAGCGCGCATATCGTGCTGAGCGAGGACGGGACGCAGGCGACCCAATGCGTCGCGCTCGGCGACAAGGCGTGGCACGCCTGCAATTTCAATCCGACGACGATCGGCGTCGAGATCGCCGGCTACGCCCACGCCGGGTTCAGCGGCGCCGAACTCGGCGCGGACGCGGCGATCATCGCGTGGCTGCTTCACGCCTACGGACTGCCCTGCCGCTGGGCCGAACACGGCCTCGGCGACGGCGTATGCTCCCATTACGATCTCGGCCAGCTCGGCGGCGGTCATGACGACATCACGACCGATCCAGCCGTCTGGCAGGCGTTCTTCGCGCGCGTTCAAGGCGCCTATGCCGAATTCGCCGCCGGCCCTCTGCCGGCCTGGGGCCTGCACGGCACGCCCGCGCCGCTTGCCGTTTCGCCGCCGCCGCCCGCGCCAGCGGGATGGAGGCCCTCGGCCACGGTTCGCAAGGAGCCGGGCGAAATCTCAGCGCCCGCCGTCATCGGCTCGATCCTATGGGTTCAGCAAAGAATCGTGACGCTCGGCGTCAACTCGATGCTGCCCATCGACGGCCTCGACGGGCCGCAGACCGAGGCTGCGGTGATGACGTTCCAGCGCGCGCACGGCCTGACCGTCGATGGAATCGCCGGCAAGCAGACGATCGCAGCGCTCCTCGTCGCCTAACCAAACGCCGCGCGGCGCCTCCCGGCGGAGCCGCGCGGCCTCCTCGCCGGCCGGGATTCTTTGAGGAGAACCAAACGATGAAACTCACCGCGGACTTCTGGCGCCATCTCGCCATCGGCGCGGCCGGCGCCGCAGCGACCGGCCTCGTCGGCTATCTCAGCCATGTCGATTGGTCGAGCTTCGGCCCCTATGCCGGCCTGATTCAGCTCGGCGTGCAGATGCTCGCCGAAGGCGTCAACCAGGCGCTCGCGTCGGCGAAGGCGTAAGTCGACGATGCTCTCGCATCACGACCTCGCCGTCATCGCTCAGAACGTCTATCGCGGGCCATGGTCCGGCTTGGCGGCGCTCGACGTGAAATACGACCTGCTGCCGCGCGACGGCGAACTTGTCGTCGCCGTACCGGGGACCGACCCGGCAAACGCGCTTGATCTGATCCGCGACGCGCGCGCGTTGCCGAGTTGGATTCGCGGCCTCGGGATGATGCACTCGGGCTTCGGCAAGGGGGCCGAAGCGGCGTGGGCGATTATCGACGGCGAGATGCGCCATGACGGCCTCATCTCCTACGTCGGACACAGCCTCGGCGCTGCAATCGCGGAGGGACTCGCCGGTCTGCATGCCATTCGCAGACCCAAACAGCCGTTCCGTTTTGTTGGCTTCGGCACGCCGCGCGCCGGTTGGCTCAATCCTCATTTCCGCCGGCTGCTTCGGCGCGGACTCGAGGCGGTCGAATACCGCAACGCCGGCGATCCCGTCGTCTCCGTCCCGCCGCGCCTGACCGGCTACCTGCACGGCGCCGACGGCCCGACGCTCGGCTCGGCGCTCGCTGATCCGCGCTCCAATCACGCGATGGGGCTCTACGTCTCGCGCGTGAAATGAACTCCGCGCGCCGGCGGCGTCCGGCGCACCCGCACAAGGAAATCCCGACATGAAGAACCTCGCTCTCGCGGGCGCGCTGGCGCTCGCCGCGCTCGGCCTCGCCGGCTGCTCGACTTTACAAACGCAGCAATTCGCTCAGAACGCCGCGACTGACGCGCAAGCGATCGGCACAGTCAATTCGGCCCTGATCCAGCTAGACGCCACCGTCATCGCCAACACCGCGCATCTCGCGCAGGCGCTCGCCCAGGTCAACTGCCCGATCGTCAACGCCAGCGTCAGCCTCGGCAAGGCGATCGCCGCCGACGCAAACGTCGCCGCGAGCGTCAAGGCGGCGCTGGCCAAGGCCGGCCCAAGCGGCGCGGTGGCGTCCGACATTTGCGCCGCCGCCGGCTTCGGCCCGACCGCGACCGCCGCGCCCGCGGCTTCGAACTGATGGCCGCTCCCGCCGTCGCCGCCGTCGTGGCGTTGTTGACTGGCGCCGGCGGCGTCGCAACCGCGCCATGGGCGATCACCCTGATCCATGGCGAGCAGGTCGTCTCCGGCGTCTACGCCGATCTGCCGGCGATCTGCTCGGCGACCGATCCGCTGATCGACGCACTCGGCGATGCTCATCCGAATTCGATCGAATTGCTGCGTGTCGTCTCCGTCGCCGACGCCGTTTGCTCCGCGGCCAATCGGCCCAACATCCCGCCCAACCAGGCGCGTCTCGTCATCGCGGCGATCGTCGCGATGAAGGCGGCCGCCGCGAAAGTCGGCGCCGCCTCGAGCGAGCCGGCCGCCAGCGGCGGCGGGCGCCGCGCCGTGCGTTAGGCGCTTCCCAACGAGGCAAAGACAATGCCGGTATCGCCGCCCACCGACAATGCGCCATGGGGATTCGCCGAATGGGCCATCACGGGCCTATCGACCATCCTGGCGAGCGTGGGCGCCTTCGTCTGGCGATTGATGCTGCGTCTCGAAACAATCGAGGCCTCGCTCGCGCGTCAACGCCAGGACATCGATGCGACGAGGCAGTCCGGCGAGGCGGCGCTGCTTCGCCTCGCCGACCAACTCAGTCAATTGCACGACGACCACTATCGTTTGCGGGAGACCATCGGCGCTTTGCCAACCCGCGCGGACCTGCGCGACCTCGACGAGCATATCGGCGAGCGGCTCGACGCGCTCGCGGCAAGGCTCGACCGCGTCCTCGAATCCTGACGGCGCTCGCCGACGCGCTAACGCGCCGCGTCCAGTCGTGCCCGCAATTCCCGGGGGATGCGCGTGGCGCGGCCGTTCTTCAGCGCGACGACGCGAACCTTCGCTTCCGCGATTCTCTCGCTCCGGCGAAGAACGAGCTGAGCGAATTCGATGACCGCGCCACGAATTCCCGTCAGACGCGTTTCGACCCGCAGAAGGTCGTCCATCACAGCGGCGGCGAGATATTCGATTTCCAGACTGCGCACGGCGAAGACCAGGCCTTGCTCGCCCGACAGCGCGCCGTGCTCGAAGCCGAGCGCGCGCAGCCATTCAGTGCGCCCCCGCTCCATGAAGCGCAAATAGGAAGCGTGATAAACACGGCCGGAAAAATCCGTGTCCTCGTAGTACACGCGCAGATCGAGGTGTTGGCTTGGCGTTGGTGTCGTCATCGGGCTCGCGGTTTCGCTGCGTCGATCGGCGCATCGCGCCGACGGATTGGGCGAGGGTAAACCGGGCGCGGCGTCGCGCAAAGAGGCGACGCGCGCTTTTGACGCTCGAAGCGCGCGATGATATGCGCCCGCCATGCGTGTCATCTTCATGGGCGCCCCCGAATTCGCGACGCCGACCTTGAGCGCCCTTGTCGAGCAGGGCCATGACGTCGTCGCCGTCTACACCCGTGCGCCGAGGCCGGCGGGCCGGCGCGGGCTCGAAGTCACCAAGACGCCTGTTCATCGGCTCGCCGAGGCTCACGCTCTGCCCGTCGTGACGACGGCCACGCTGCGCACCGCCGAAGCGCAAGCCGAGTTTCGCGCCTTCGACGCCGATGTCGCGGTCGTCGCCGCCTATGGGCTCATTCTTCCGCCCGCGGTGCTCGCCGCGCCGAAGCTCGGCTGCCTCAATATTCACGCTTCTCTTCTGCCGCGTTGGCGCGGCGCGGCGCCGGTGCAGCGCGCGATCATGGCCGGAGACGCCGAGACCGGCGTCGATCTCATGCGCATGGAGGAAGGCCTCGACACCGGCCCGGTGGCCCGCGAGATTCGCACGCCGATCCGCGCGAGCGACACAGCCGGTGATCTCACGGAAATCCTCGCCACGCTCGGCGCAAAGCTGATCGCGGAGAGCCTGCCGGACCTCGCAGCCGGACGACTGAATTTTCGCCCGCAGAATTCGGAGGGCGTGACCTACGCGCGCAAGATCGAAAAAAGCGAAGCTCCGATCGATTGGACGGCCGACGCGATCCGCGTGCGCAACCATATCCACGGCCTCTCCCCCTCGCCCGGCGCGTATGGCGAGATCGAATGCGGCGGACGGACGGAACGGATCAAAATTCTGCGCGCCGCCGTCGTCGACCTCTCCGGGCCGCCCGGCGCTGTCCTTGACGGCGAGATGACTGTCGCTTGCGGCATGGGCGCGATCCAAATCATCGAAGCCCAGCGCGCCGGCAAATCCGCGATGTCCGGCGCCGAACTCATGCGCGGCGCGAAAATCGCGACCGGAGCGCGGTTCAATCCTTCAGCGACGCCTCCATCCGCGCGCTGAGTTTGCGCTTCAACTCATCCTTGGCCCCTTCCGCCGCGCGCAGGATCTGACCGACGCGCAGAAAATCGAGCACGGCGAATTGCTCGACGGGTGGCCGCACGAGGATGTCGGGGGGGCGCATCTTCAGCTTCTGCGCGGTGATCGCGCCCTGCATGATTTGCGCGGCGCCGAACATCGATTCGAACGGCGTCGGGACCCGACGTTCGCGCGCGCGGCCGCCGAAAGTCACGTCGACCGCGACGACGATGTCGGCGTGATCGAATAAGAGATCGTAGGGCAAGGGATTGACCGCGCCGCCGTCGATGAGGACGTGCCCGTCGAACTCGACCGGCTTTACCAGACCTGGAATCGCCATTGATCCCGCGACCGCCGGCCCCAGTGCGCCGTCTGCGATAACGACTTCGCGGCGATTATGAAAGTCGGTCGCGACGACATGGAGCGGGATCGATAATTCATCGAAGAAATCCGGCACGGCTTCGGGCCAGAAGAGGTCGAGACAGGTTTCGCCGTCGAGAAGGACAGGATTGCCGCGGCCGCGCAACACAAGATCGGCAAAACGCCCGACGCGCGCCCGCAGCAGCTTGCCCATGACCTCCGTGCGATTGCGCAGAACGCTTTGCGCATAGGCGCGAATTTGCTTCGCCTCCATGCGGGCGGCGTACGCGGCCCCGATGATCGCGCCGATCGAGGTGCCGGAAATCGCGATCGGCGCGATTCCCATTTCATCGAGCGCTTCGAGCGCCAGAATATGCCCAAGGCCGCGCGCGCCCCCGCTGCCGAGCGCGATGGCGACCGAGGGCTGCGAACGGGCCTTGCCGTGCTTTCGCGCCGCTTTCACGCTCGTTCAACTCCCGCGTCGTCGTCCGATCGCTCGCCAGCCGATGTCGCGCCGGCAGAAGCCGCCCGGCCAGTCCAGGCGATCCACCGCGGCGTAAGCCCGCGACTGCGCTTCGACCACGTCGCGGCCAAGCGCGGTGACCGCCAGGACGCGCCCGCCATCGGAAACGACGACGTCGCCTTCGCGGCGCGTCGCGGCATGCAGGATCGACACGCCCGGCAGGCGCGCCGCCGCGTCGAGACCCTTGATCGGCGTTCCCTTCTCGACCGCTCCGGGATAGCCGCGCGCGGCCATGATGACGGTCAGCGCGGTCTGATCGGAAAATTTCGGCGCGCGATCCGGCAATGCGCCTTTGGCGCAGCCGAGCATGAATTCGAGCAAATCGTCTTCCAGCCTGGCCAGAATCGCCTCTGCTTCGGGATCGCCGAAACGCACATTGAATTCGATGAGCTTGGGGCCGTCCCCGCCGATCATTAAGCCTGCGAAAAGAACGCCGCGAAACGGCGCGCCGCGTTTGGCCATGCCGGCGACGGTCGGCGTCACGATTTCCCGCATCACGCGCTCGCTCAGCGCCGGCGTCATGAGCGGCGGCGGCGAATAGGCGCCCATGCCGCCGGTATTCGGCCCCGTGTCGCCCTCGCCGACGCGCTTGTGGTCCTGCGCGCTGGCGAAGGGCGTCGCACGCGTTCCGTCGCATAGCGCGAAAAACGAAACCTCCTCGCCCGGCAAATAGTCTTCGACGACAACCTCAGCGCCGGCGGCGCCGAAAGCGCCGGCGAACATCAACTCGATCGCGCTCTCCGCTTCGCCGAGCGACGTCGCGACGACGACGCCCTTTCCCGCGGCTAGGCCATCCGCCTTGACGACGATCGGCGCGCCTCTAGCGCGGACATAGGCGAGCGCGGCGCCCGCGTCGCGGAAGCGACGATAGTCGCCGGTGGGCACGCCGAACTCCCGGCAAAAATCCTTCGTGAAACCTTTCGAGCCTTCAAGCCGCGCCGCCGCCTTGCTCGGCCCGAAACAGAGGATCCCCGCCGCGTTGAGATCGTCGGCGACGCCCGCAACCAGCGGCACCTCGGGGCCGACGACGACAAGAGCGACCGCCCGCGAACGACAGAAGTCAACGACCGCGCGGTGATCCCGTATGTCCAGATCGACGTTTTCGGCGACAGCGGCGCAACCCGGGTTCCCCGGCGCGACATAGAGCCGCTCCAGCAAAGGCGATTTCGCGACAGCCAGCGCAAGAGCGTGCTCGCGAGCGCCGGCGCCAAGAATCAAGACGTTCATTTCGAGACCTTACCGGGTAGCGTCCGACGCGTGAAAGAGGTTAATTCGGCGCGGTTTGAGCAATTCCGCGCGCCAAGGTCAAACCTCGGCCTCCCCACCGCATTCGCTCTGCGGCATTCCCGGCTCTTGCCGGATGGCGGGCCGCCCTTATGTTGGCCTCGGCCGGCGCGCACGCCGCCGGCGTTTGCGTCGATCGCGCCGACCGTTTGGAGCCAAAGACATGAGAGCGAATTTTTTTTGGGGCCTTGCCGGACTCTTGTTCGCCCTGGCCGCGGCCGCGCCGGCGTTCGCCGAGTCGGCCGAGCCCGATCTCATCTTCCGCAAGTCGACGACGTTCAAGTTGCTGACGCCCAACGATAAGCTCGCAGTCTACGGCATCGACGATCCCGTGGTCGAGGGCGTCGCCTGCCATTTTACGGCGCCGGAGAGAGGCGGCCTTGCCGGCGCTTTCGGTCTGGCCGAACAGACGTCGGACATTTCGCTGGCCTGCCGCCAATACGGCCCGGTCAAGTTCAAGGGCAAGTTCGAACAGGGCGAGGTCGTGTTCGCCGAGCGCCGGTCGATCTTTTTCAAGAAGATGCAGATCGTGCGTGGCTGCGACGTCAAGCGCAACATTCTGATATACATGACCTATACGGACAAACTGGTCGAGGGCTCGCCAAAGAACTCGACCTCGACGGTGCCGATCGAGCCGTGGGGGACGGCGAGCGGCGAACCGCCGAAATGCGCCGACTTCCTGCGTTAAGCGCGCGAGGCGGGATTAGTCGCCGCAGGTGACTACATAAGGCTCGGCGCCTTCGCCGGGCGTCGCGGCGAGGCTGACGTTATCCGTGCGCCCGAAAGTGAGCGCCGCGCCATGGCCGTTCGCCTCGCACCAGGCGTCGGCGACCACGCGGCCGCATTCGCCGCCCTCGCCGAGGCAGTCCTGGATCCCATAGCCGTCATTGGCCGCAACGATGAAGGAATGCGCTTCGCCCGCCCGGCCGCGGTCGACTTGCGCCGCGCAAAGGACGAATCCAGCGAGCATCAACGGGGCGGCGATCCGATATGGGAAATGACGCATTGAGCAGCTCGAAAATCAGCGGCCGCGAGGGCGATAAACCGGTTCGGTAAACAACTTCTGTGGCAAATCGATAAATTTCGGGTTAACGCCATCGACGCCCACGCGCAACCGCGATCTTGACATCGGCATGGTCCTGCGAGATGGATGCCGCCATGACGCTGACGACCCGCATTTGCCGGATCCTTATCATTAGCCGCTAGCTTCTGGGCTGGCTGGTTCGCGTCTCCATTTCTCAATTCTAAGAGAAGCGATCATCCGGCCGGTCCGGCGCCTGCGCGCGCCCTCGTTGAAGAGATCAGCTTTGGAAGCCCGATGACAATTCCGCTTCGATTGTACAATACGCTGACGCGGGCGAAGGAGGATTTCGAGCCGCTCGATCCGGCTGCCGTGCGCATGTACGTCTGCGGCCCGACGGTCTACGACTTCGCCCATATCGGCAACGCCCGCCCGGTCATCGTCTTCGACGTGCTGTTTCGCTTGCTGCGGCTCCGCTTCGGCGCGAACAACGTCGTCTACGTCCGAAACATCACCGACGTCGACGACAAGATCAACGCGCGCGCCGCGCGCGATTTTCCCGACCTCCCGCTCAACCAGGCGATCGCCCGCGTGACCGAGGGGACAGAGCGGCAGTTCCACGAGGACGTCGACGCGCTGGGCTGCCTCAAGCCGACCTTCGAGCCTCGCGCGACCGCGCATATCGCGGAGATGGTCGCTCTGATCGAGCGGCTGGCGGCGCGCGGCGTCGCCTATGTCGCCGAAGATCATGTGCTGTTCTCCCCCAGCGCGATGAACGCGCTCCCCGGCGCCCCGCGTTACGGATCGCTGGCGAGACGCTCGCTCGACGAGATGTTGGCCGGCGCCCGCGTCGACGTCGCGCCCTACAAGCGCGATCCGATGGACTTCGTCCTGTGGAAACCCTCCAAGACGAACGAGCCGGGATGGCCGAGCCCGTGCGGCATCGCCGCGCGGGGGCGTCCAGGCTGGCATATCGAATGCTCGGCCATGTCGATGGCCAAGCTGCTGCAGCCCTTCGGGGGCGGTCTCGCCTGCGACGATCCCCACAAAAACGTCTTCGACATTCACGGCGGCGGCGTCGATCTCGTTTTCCCCCACCACGAAAACGAAATCGCGCAATCCTGCTGCGCGTTCGGCGCCGCGCGGATGGCGAACGTCTGGATGCACAACGGCTTTCTGCAAGTCGAGGGCGAGAAGATGTCGAAAAGCCTCGGCAACTTCATCACCATCCACGAGTTGCTGCGCACGACACGATTTGGCGGGCGCAAATGGTCCGGCGAGGTCCTCCGGCTCGCGATGCTGCGCACCCACTACCGGCAACCGATCGACTGGACGGTCAAAGCGCTCGAGGAAGCCGAAAGCACGCTCGACCGCTGGTACGAGATTGTTGGGGATGTGGAGCCCGCCGGTGAGATCGCGCCGAGCGTCGAGGCCGCGCTTTGCGACGATCTGAATACGCCAGCCGCCCTCTTCGAGCTTCATCGTCTGGCGACCCCGGCAGTGGCGGGAGTGGCTGAGGCTGGTCTCTCCGAGGCCGGACAAGATTGGGCTCCCGAACTCTTGAAGGCGAGCGCTAATCTGCTCGGCCTGCTGGGACAGACAAAATCGGAGCGGCGAGCCTTGGCCCTGAGCGAGGCCGCGGTCGATCCCGAATTTGTGGCGAAAATCGTCGCCGACCGCGCGGCCGCTCGAGCCGGCAAGAACTGGAAAGAATCGGACAGACTGCGCGACCAGCTCGCCAGTCTCGGCGTCGTCCTCAAGGACTCCAAGGACGGCACGACATGGGAGTTCAAGCGATGAGCGCGATCGCGCTCCGGCCCTATCTTCCCACCGACGCCGGCCGCTGCGCCGACATCTTTCGCGCCAGCGTCGAAGAGCTGGCGAGCGAGGACTACAGCGCCGATCAATGCGAGGCCTGGGCGGCCAAGGCCGACGATCGGGCGGCCTTCGCGGAGCAACTCGCCAAGGCGTTGACTCTCGTCGCGGTGATCGACGGCGCGGTGGCGGGTTTCGCCAGCCTGCTTGGCGTGGACGTTCTCGACCTTCTCTACGTCGATCCGCGTTTCGCCCGGCGCGGCGTCGGCGCAACGCTGATCGACGCTCTGACTCGGCTCGCCGAGGCGCGCGGCGCCGAGCGTTTGACGAGCGAAGTCAGCGACACCGCGCGTCCCCTCTTCGAGCGCCAGGGATTTGTCGCCCAGCGGCGCAATCTCGTTCAGCTCGACGATCAGTGGCTGGCGAACACGACCATGACCAAGCGCCTTGCGGCGCCCCGCGCCGGCGCGGCTTCGCCGACGCGCCACTGAAGGACGAGCCCATGACGCGCGAACGCCTTTATCTCTTCGACACGACGTTGCGCGACGGCGCGCTCACCACCGGGGTCGACTTCTCGCTCGAAGACAAGCTGCAGATCGCGACGTTGCTCGATCGGCTCGGCGTCGACTATATCGAGGGCGGCTATCCCGGCGCCAATCCGCTCGACACGCGATTTTTCGAACGCAAGCCGACCAAGCGCGCCCGCTTCTGCGCCTTCGGCATGACCAAACGCGCCGGCCGCTCGGCCGCGAACGATCCCGGCCTCGCCGCGCTCATCGCCGCCGATGCGGACGCCATCGTGTTCGTCGCCAAGACCTGGGACTATCACGTCCACGTCGCGCTCGGCTGCACCCTCGAGGAAAACATCGCCTGCATCGAAGACAGCGTGAAAGCGGCGCTCGCCGCGGGGCGCGAGGCGATGGTCGACTGCGAGCATTTCTTCGACGGCTACAAGGCCAATCCCGCCTACGCGCTCGACTGCGCGCGCGCCGCCTATCGTTCGGGCGCCCGATGGATCGTGCTTTGCGACACCAACGGCGGTTCGCTTCCCGACGAGGTCGAGCGCATCGTCGCCGAAGTCGCGCGCGCCATCCCGGGCGACCATCTCGGCATTCACGCACACAACGACACCGACAACGCGGTCGCCAATTCGCTGGCGGCGGCGCGGGCCGGCGTCCGTCAGATCCAGGGCACATTGAACGGACTTGGCGAACGCTGCGGCAACGCCAATCTCGTCTCGCTGATCCCGACCCTGGCGCTCAAGCCCGATCTCGCCGCGCAATTCGAGATCGGCGTCTCCGAAGAGTCGCTGCGCGAGATTTCCAAGATCTCGCACGCCTTCGATGAACTGCTGAATCGGGCGCCGGATCGGCACGCTCCCTATGTCGGCGCCTCCGCCTTCGCGACCAAGGCGGGCATTCACGCCTCCGCCCTGGCCAAAGACCCCCGCACCTACGAGCACGTGCCGCCGGAAAGCGTCGGCAACGCCCGCGCGGTTCTGGTCTCCGATCAGGCGGGACGGTCGAATCTGATCGCGCAGCTCACGCGAATGGGGATCGAGGTTCAGGCCGACGATCCCCGGCTCACCCGGCTGCTCGACGATGTCAAGGATCGCGAGGCGCAGGGCTACGCCTACGAGGCGGCCGACGCGTCGTTCGAACTGCTGGCGCGCCGCATGCTGGGCGGCGTGCCCGACTTTTTCGACGTCGAGAGTTTCCACGTCAGCGTCGAGCGCAAATTCAACGCCGCCGGCGCGCTCTATTCGGCCTCGCAGGCGGTCGTCAAAATCCGCATCGGCGAAGAGACGCTGATTTCGGCGGCCGAAGGCAACGGCCCCGTCAACGCCCTCGATCTCGCGCTGCGCAAGGATCTCGGCGTCTACCAGAAGCATATCCAGGATCTCGAACTGCTGGATTATCGCGTGCGCGTCTTTCAGGGCGGGACCGACGCGGTGACGCGCGTCCTGATCGAATTCGGCGATTCCAGCGGCGCGCGATGGTCGACCGTTGGCGTGTCCGGAAACATCATCGACGCCTCGTTCCAGGCGCTGGTGGACGCGATCGACTACAAGCTGGTGAAGGCGACCGGCGCTTGAGCAGGCCGCGAGGCTTGCGCTCGGGGCCACGGCGGAAGGCTCATCCAGAGGGGCGTCGCCCCGGCCCTTTGCAGATCGGCGCGCAGCCCCTATATTGAGGTCGCCGCCGCGAGGCGGCTACGGCGATAAATGGACATCGGAATAAGTCTTTCGGACCCGGGGGCGGTACCCGGCGCCTCCACCCAAGCCCGCGCGAGAAGCGGGTTTCGGCGGGGGCGAAATAGGTTCGACGGGGGACGTAAAGGGTGCTCTTTCGCTCGGCATGATACCGCCGTTATCGGGTCAAACCTATAGTTGCGAATGACAACTATGCTCCGGTGGCCCTCGCTGCGTAATGCAGCGCTGGTACTGGGATTCAAGTCCTAAGGGTTTGCTCCTTTAGGCGGGGTCCGGAGGCGCCTGGCAACAGAAGCCTCCACTTTTCTCCCGCCTCCCGCAATTGCAATAGCGACCTCTCTCGGCTAGCTTTCGCACAAGGCTTTCGAGCGCAGAATTCCATGCCGACTGATTACATCCGCTATGATTTGCTCGTGCAGGACGCGCTGCGCTCGGTCGTGCGCAAGGTGATGACCGAGGCCGCCCGGAGCGGCCTTCCCGGCGAACACCATTTCAATATCGCTTTCAAGACGCAGGCGCCCGGAGTCGTCATTCCGCCAGCGATGCGCCAGCGATATCCCGACGAAATGGCGATCATCCTGCAGCACGAATTCTGGGATCTGGCGGTGACCGCCGACGCGTTCGAGGTCAGCCTGAACTTCTCGCGCAAGCCGGAACGGCTCACCATTCCCTTCGACGCCATTACCGGTTTCAGCGACCCTTCCGTGCCCTTCGGTTTCAAGCTGGAGCCGCGGCTCGCGGCCGAACCCGCGCCAGCGAAGCCGACCCCGGTCGGGCGCGAAGCGGGGAAAAAAGGCGAGGTCCAGTCCACGGGCGCGGCGCCGGCGCCAAAGCAGGCCCAACCCGCGCCGGCGCCGAAACCCGTCGAAGGTCCGACCAAGAAGCCGGAAAAGCTGAAGGACGGCGAGGCCGCGAAGGTCGTCTCCATCGACGCGTTCCGCAAGAAATAGCCGCGGCTGAGGGACCCCGATGAGCGAAATCGTCAACCTCCGACGCGCGCGCAAGCGCAAGACGCGCCTGCGCGAGGAGGAGGCGGCGGCGGCCAATCGGGCGGCTTTCGGCGTGCCCAAGGCGGCCAAGCGAGAAGCGCGGGCGGAGCGCGAACTCGCCGAGCGCCGCCTCGATGACCATCGCCTCGCCGATTCGAGCGACGGCGAATGATTTCCAGCGCTGCCGCGGGAGCTCCGCGCACAGGTATCGTCAAGCGTTCACTGACGATTTCGGGTCATCGCACCAGCGTCTCCCTCGAAGAGGCTTTTTGGAGAAGGCTGAAGGCGCTTGCGGCGGAGCGCGCGCTCTCGCTCAGCGCGCTCATCGCCGAGATCGACGCTTCGCGCGGAAGCGCCAATCTCTCATCGGCGATCCGCGTCTTCGTCTTGGAAAGCGCGCTTCAATAGAGCCCGCCGGCCGTCGGGTCGGGCTGATCGACCTTGAGTTTGGGCGCCGCGAGCGGGGGCGCCGGAACCGTCGCGCCAATTGTCGTGGCGGCGGTCGAGGTTTGCGGCGCGCCTGAGGGAACGGCGGGCGCCACCGTCATGGGCGCGCCCGTCTTTTCTTGCGCCTTGCTCGCCTTGAGGAGTTCGTCCTCGACGCGTTTGCGGTCCTGTTCGGACTTGATTCGCGCCTGATCGGCCGCGTAGGCGTCCAGTTCCGCCTCGCGTAGGCGCATGAATTGCTCCGCCTTCAGGCACCGATTGAAAAAGGCGCGCTCGCGTATATCCGCCTCGAGCGCGGCGATTCGATCGCTCTCTCGTGCGATCGCCTGCGCCGCCAGCCCGGCCGCCAAAGCAGCCGCGTTGATTTGGCGGGCTGGGGCGTCAACAGATCCGGCCACTGCAACGTCGACGCTCGGCGGCGGCCCGCTCCAAAATTTCCCGCCGCTGGTCTCGGCGAAGGTCGCACGGATCGTCAAATTCTGCGACCTTAGGTCGAAATCCGCATTGGTCGAGGCGCGGCCCCCCTGCTCGACAATATCGACCGGGCCGACGTGGATGGCGCCGGCGTTCATCAGCGCCGGCGCCCTCCCGTCGGGAAGGCTCATCGGCTGCCTGTCGAGTTCGACGCCGAGCGAATGCGCGATGTTGGTCTCGTCGATGCTGCTGTCCGGCGCCTGCGCCTTGGCGAGGACGCGGCTCAGCGCGCCGGGATCGAGGCGCGGGATTGCGACGCCGGCGGTCTCGACCTGTCCCTCCCCGACCAATCCCGCCACTAGCGCACTCGGGCTTTGCCCCGTGCTTGCAAAGGCGAGCGAGGCGCCGATACGACCACGCAAACCGGCGCGATCCACGGCGACCGAGTCGAGCGAAGCTTGTCCCGTCAGCGTCGCGACCGCGCCGTCGCGGCGCAACGTCAAGCGGCCCGAGGCGCGCCCCGCCGCGACCTCCATCGCGAATTCGTCGATGTCGAACCTTCCCCGTTCCATCTTCAGGCGCGCCGTCGCGCCGTGCGCTTGCAATGCGTCGACGACATAGAGCGCGCCGATCTTCAGCCGAACGTCGAACGGAGGCGGATCGACGAGGGGCGGAGCGAATTTCGCCCCCGACCATTTCTCGCCTGGCTTGGCCGATTGCGGAGCGCCCAGCGGCAGGCTGAGCAACGCCGCGAGGCTCGCATGATCGAGCGAAAGCTCGCCGTCGATCTGCGCCGTCGACGCGGCTTGCGGTTCGCCCGCGATGGATTGCGCAAGCGCGACGTCGGGATCGATGGACGAGGCCGCAATCGGCTCGACCGCGGGGCGCCAAGCCAGGCGCCCCGTGATTTTTGCGCCCGCCGCTGTTCCCGCCAGACGGGGGAAGCCGACCTGCGCGCCGCGCAGCACGAGATCGCCCGAGAGATCCACGGGAACAGCGGGGGTCGGAACGGGCGCGCCGAGGCCGAGCGTCGCCAATAGGGGCATGACGTTGTCCGCCTTCACGGTCGCGGCGCCGAACAGGACCGCGTCGTCGTCGGCTTTCGCATCCGGTCTGACGCGTCCGCGCCATGTGAAATTCGCGCCTGCGATCGATGCGGCGACTCGCGCGTCAAAACCGCTATCCCATCCCCCATTCGCCGAAGCCTCGATCCGCGCTCGTCCGCTCGATACGGACGACGGCTTCAGGCCGATTTGCCGCAGCAAAGCTGCGCCCTCCGGCGCGTCGAGCGTGAAGGTTACGGCGACGCCGGCGGTCGACTCGCCCGAACGCTCCGCCCTGAGCGTGAACTGGCTTTCGCCGGCCGAGCCCTGCGCCTTCACGGAATCGAGCGCGAAACCGCCAATGGCGCCGGGGCCCTTCGCCCGCGCTTCGAGGGTCGCCTTCGCCGGCGACAGCGCATCGGCACGCTGGACGAGAAACCGACTCAGACGTCCCGGCGCGACGCGTCCGATCAAAGCCGCGAAATCGCGCAATTTCCCGGCATCGAGTTGCAGCGTGAGCCATCGTCCCTGCGGCCCCGACGCCCCGCGCGCCTCGACCGCCGCTCCGCCAAGGCCGGCGACGGACAGGCGGTCGAGCGAAAGATCGGCCCCGGTCTTCGTCACCTTCAGCGACAGCGAACCGCTGTCGATCGCGGCCTCGCCGACGCGGGCGACGCGCAACTTCGCGGCATCCAGCGCAAGCGAAAGATCGATGTCGCCGAGCAAGTCGGCGCTCGCGCCCAAATTGGGCAACGCGTCGACGTCGAGGGCGTCGCTTCGCAAGTCCAAGAACAAGCGGCCGCGCTCGTCGCCGAGCGAGCGCGTGAACGCCATCGCGCCGCTCAACGTCGTGCGATCGACGACGAGTTGCAGGTTGCGCGCGGAAAACGCGACCCTCGAGGCCTCGACATCGCCGACCGCCGACGCTTTACGATAAGGCAACGCCTCGCCGAGCGCCGCGAGCCGCTGCGCGAGTTCCGGCTCATCCTTCGTCGCCCAGTCGCGCAACTGCGCGAAATCGCCCAGGCGCGCATCGAGCCGGCCCTTGAATCCCGCCGCGGAGCCCAATTCCAACGACCCTGACAGGCGCAGCCTCGATTGCCCCGGCAAGCCAAATTCAAGATTGCCTTCGATCGGCGCCCCGGCCGGCGCCGTCGCGTCGAAAGCGACATCGGCCAGCGTTTGCGCGCCCACGATCACCGTCGGGGTTGCGAAGGCGATCCGCAAGGCCAAAGGCGATCCGCCTCGAGCGTTGAGCGGCGACAGAACCCTCGCCAGCGCGGCCAGAGCGCGGGCCGGCGAAACCGAATCCTCGCCTTTCTCGCGCAGCAGCGCGTCGACATTGAGTTGTTTGGCCTTGATATCCGCGGACAGACGCGCGGTCGGGCCCATTTCGAGCCTCGCCGCTCCCCTCGCCTCGAGCGCGCGCTCATCCGGGCCGAAGCGCAAAATAAGGTCGTCCACCGTCGCGCCGCCGAGGTCGGCGTGAAGCGCGCCCGAAACGCGCCAAGGCGACGGCGGCCCCGAATCCTTCAGCGCCGAGAAACCGGAAATGGCGGCCGCGCCGGAGTAAGCCAGGTCGAGGCCGGCGTCCCCCGCGCGACGCCAGAAAGCGAGGGCGCCGTCAAAAACGCCGCTCGGCAGGCCCGCGGCCGGATCGATCTCGAGTTTGAGTGGCAGCGCGGAGTTCGCGAGCGCGGCGGTCGCGAAATGGAATTCGGCCTCAAGCCCCTCCGGCGTCCAGATGCGGCCGGAGCCGCGGTAAGGCCCGATCAAGGAAGCGGCCATGGCGTCCAGGTCGAGCCCTGCGACGTCGAGCGGCGCGCCGCCGTCGACGATGCGCAGCCGGCCTCCGGTCACGACGATACGGTCCAGCGCGACGCGGTCGGCTTGCGCCTTGAGGCGCCATTGCGGGAAACGGAGGGATCCGCCGGACCCGCGCGACAGCGTCAACACCGGATGTTCGAGTCGCGCGAGCGTGAAGCGCGCTCGCCCGCTCGGCAGACTCGCGAGCGCGGCTTCCAATTGCACGTTTTCACAGGCGAAGACCGGCGCTCCGTCGTCGCCGGCGTCGGCGATCGTCACATTCTTCAGCTGCAGATAGGGCGTGGGCAAAAACCGCATGTCGATGGGACCGGCGACGACAACGCGGGCGCCCAGAATGTCACCGAGTTCGGCCTCGATCTGCGCGCGATGAAGCGACCAATCGACAAAAAACGGCGCGAAAAGCGCCGCAGACAGGGCCACGACCAGCGCGACCGCGACAAGCGTGAGAATTATGCGCACGGGATGAGATCAACTGACCGTTTTGAGCGTGGCGCTCGACATGTGCACCTTAGACGATAAAATGGCGCGATAGTGGCGTTATAACAACAAGGCCATGCCGGCCGACCCTGTTGAGACGCCTTGAGCCGCGGAAAGCGCCGGTGGAGACGGTCGCGTCGTCCTTCGATGGCGCCCAAGTTGCGAAAGCGCTATAAGAATTTCTGCGATCGACGACCGACGGCGAATCGGCCGCCGGGCGACCGCGGGAGACGCGCGATGGCCAAGGGACAGCTGCGAAGCAACAAGGAAGCCAAAAAACCAAAGAAAGACAAGGCGAAGTCGGCTGCGGCCGGCGCCCCCGCCGCTGGCGGGTTCGCCAAACAAGGACCGCAGGCGGGCTCCCCGGGCTCGAAGAAGTGAGCCGCGCGCGCCGCTCGCCGGCGCGGTTCGCAACTCAGGCGTTGAAACCGCTGACCGCGTTGGCGGCGCGCCGCTTTTGGCGCGCTTGAACGCGGCTGCAAGGCGGAAAAATCGTCGATTCGCTTTCGTCCCTGGCCGATCGATGCGATTCCTGGGTGCGTTTTGTGCTTTGCCGACGCTGCCGGCGTCCTTGGCTTGTTCGCAATTCGCCGGCCCACGAATCGCCAGCGACTATTTTCGAGGCGCGGCGTTGGCCGGCAACGCGTCGCGCCCCAGTGCGTGTCGGTCGGGACGTTGCAATCCTTCTGCGAGCGCCGGAGGCCGATCGGCGCTACGAGGACGCGAGGGCAGCGCGTCGGGGCCGACACGCCCGTGTCACAGCATGGGCTTAGCGCCAATTATCGCCTAAAGTCGGCCGACGCGCCGGCAAAATCGGGGATTGGCCATGAGCACAGCTTGGATGAACTGTCGCAGGACATTGTTCGGCTCGATCGCCGCGGGTTCGCTTTTGATTTTCGCCGCTCCCGCTTTCGCCGGCCCCCTGGACGCGCTGGTCGCCGCGGCGAAGAAGGAAGGTCAGCTCACGGTCATCGCGCTGCCGCACGATTGGTGCGGCTACGGCGCCCTGATCGACAGCTTCAAGGCCAAATACGGCATCGCGGTCAACGAACTCAACCCTGACGGCGGCTCGGGCGACGAGATCGAGGCGATCAAGGCGAACAAGGGCAACACCGGCCCGCAAGCGCCCGACGTGATCGACGTCGGCCTCGCTTTCGGCCCTTCCGCGAAAGCCGACGGCCTGATCCAGCCCTACAAGGTCTCGACATGGGCTTCGATTCCGGATTCGGCCAAAGACGCCGACGGATATTGGACCGGCGACTATTACGGCGTGCTGGCGATCGCGGTGAACGCCGACATCGTCAAGAAGCCGCCGACGGACTGGGCCGACTTGCAGGGCCCCGCGTTCAAGGGGTCCGTGGCCATTGTCGGCGACCCGCGCACGGCCAATCAGGCGACGATGGCGGTTTACGCTTCCGGTCTGGCCAGCGGCGAGACTGATGCGGCGAAGGCGGCGGCCGCCGGCCTGGCTTTCTTCGCCGAGCTAAAAAGGAACGGCAACTTCGTGCCGGTGACGGCCGGCGTGGCCTCGCTCGCGCAGGGGACGACGCCCGTCGTCATCTTGTGGGACTACAACGCGCTGGCCGGCCGCGACAATCTGAAAGGCAACCCAAAGGTCGACGTGGTCGTGCCCAAGAGCGGCGTCATCGCCGGCGTTTACGTTCAGGCGATCAGTGCATACGCGCCGCACCCGTCGGCGGCCAAGCTTTGGCTCGAGCATCTCTATTCGGACGAAGGCCAGATCGGCTGGTTGAAAGGCTATTGCCATCCCATCCGCTTCAACGATCTCGTCGCCAACAAGAAGGTTCCCGCGGACATCCTGGCCAATCTTCCCGCCGCCGAGAATTACGCCAAGGCGAAATTCCCGACGCTCGACGAGCAAAAAACGGCTAAAGAAGTGATCGCCAAGCAATGGGACGCGACAGTCGGCGCTACGATCGCGAAGTAAGGCGTCGACCGAGCGCCCGAATCCTCGAGTTCTGGGAATGGCGAAGCCATCAAATCCATGCGCGCGATGACGACGATCTCCGCGCGCGCGCGTCGCGCTTCCAATCTCTCGGCTTGGCTCGGCGTAACGCCGTTTTTCGTCTTCGCGCTGATGTTCCTGATCGCGCCGACGGCTTCGCTGCTGATCGGCGCCTTCCAGACCCATGACGGGACGTTCACGTTCGACAATATCGCGCGGCTGAACCAGCCTTCGATCCGCGCGTCCTATTGGCTGAGCGTCGAGATCAGCGCCGCGTCCGCGTTCTTCGGCGCGCTGTTCGGCTTCCTTCTCGCGCTGGCCGTGTTGCGCGGCGGGCTACCGGGATGGTTGCGGCCGACGTTGATGACGTTCTCCGGCGTCGCCTCGAACTTCGCCGGCGTGCCGCTCGCCTTCGCTTTCATCGCGACGCTCGGCCGCGTAGGCTTCTTGACCATCCTCCTCAACAATCTCATCGGGTTCGACCTCTATGCCGCCGGGTTCAACATCTTCACCTTCACCGGCCTGACGCTGACCTACCTCTATTTTCAGATCCCGTTGATGATCCTCGTGATTACGCCGGCTCTCGACGGCGTCAAGCGCGAATGGCGCGAAGCCTCGCAGATGCTCGGCGCGAACGCTTGGCAATATTGGCGCATGATCGCGTTGCCCGTGCTGTGGCCGAGCATTCTCGGCGCCTCATTGCTGCTTTTCGCCAACGCGTTCGGGGCGATCGCGACCGCTTATGCGTTGACCGGGTCCTTGCTCAACATCGCGCCAATCCTGCTCTACGCGCAAATCCGCGGCGATGTGCTCCACGATCCCAATCTCGGCTTCGCCTTGGCGTTAGGCATGCTGGCGATCACCGGGCTGTCCAATCTCGCCTATCTCTTTCTGCGCGCGCGCTCCGAGCGCTGGCTGCGATGAGGCGAAGCTCCCTTCCCGCGGCGGTCGCGGCGGTCCTCGGCGCGATCTATTTCCTTTCGCCGCTGATCGCGACGTTCGAATTCTCGCTGCGCCTCAAGCGCGGAGAATATAGCTTCGAAGCCTATCGGCTGGTTTTCGCCAGCGGCGACTTCCAGGCGTCGTTTCTCTATTCGACCGTTCTCGCTTTGGCGACGATCGCCGTCGGCTTGGCTATCGTCGTGCCGACGGCCTACTGGGTTCAGCTGCGCCTGCCGCGCCTGCGCGGCGTCGTCGAATTCATAACCTTGTCGCCGCTCGTCATTCCCGCCATCGTGCTGGTCTTCGGCTACATCAAGCTCTACGGCAGTTCGTCGTTCTTGCCGTTGACCGGAAGCGCGTTCGGTTCTGACATCCTCTTGATGCTCGCCTATGTCGCGCTGGGCTTGCCCTATATGTATCGTTCGGTGGAAACGGGCATGCGCGCCATCGACGTGCGCACTTTGACGGAAGCCGCCGAAAGCCAAGGCGCGGGTTTGGCGACCATTCTCCTTCGCGTGATTCTGCCCAACATCCGCTCGGCGATCCTATCCGGCGCGTTTCTGACCTTTGCGATCGTCATCGGCGAATTCACGATCGCGAGCCTTTTGAATCGCCCTGCGTTCGGGCCCTATCTCCAACTCATCGGCGCTTCGCGCGCCTATGAACCGTCCGCTCTCGCGGTCATGGCGTTCGCGATCACCTGGGCGTGCATGGGCCTCATTCAGCTTCTCGGGCGCGGCGGCGCCCCTGGATCGGCGGCGCCGCGATGACGACGAGTTCGCCAATGACCTTCTTGCAGCTTTCCGGCGTTGAGAAATCGTTCGGCGCCAACGCGGTGGTCAGGAATTTCGATCTCGCCGTCGCACGCGGCGAACTGGTGACGCTCCTCGGGCCGAGCGGATGCGGCAAGACGACGATCTTGCGCCTGATCGCCGGCTTCGAATCGCCGACGCGCGGCGA
This sequence comes from uncultured Alphaproteobacteria bacterium, assembly GCA_963842835.1. Taxonomy (GTDB): domain Bacteria; phylum Pseudomonadota; class Alphaproteobacteria; order Rhizobiales; family Beijerinckiaceae; genus Roseiarcus. The sequence continues at coordinate 108,991 of CAWJIB010000013.1, forward strand.
AATCAGCATCGACGGTCACGACGTCACGAGGCTGCGAGCCAATCGTCGGAACATCGGCATGGTGTTCCAGTCCTACGCCTTATTCCCCAACATGACCGTCGCCGCCAATGTCGGCTTCGGGCTGCGCGTCGCCGGCAAGCCGGCGGCCGAAATCAAGGCGCGGGTCGACGAATTGCTTGCCATGGTCAAACTACCGGAACTCGCCGCCCGTTACCCCTATCAGTTGTCGGGCGGTCAGCAACAGCGCGTTTCGCTTGCGCGCGCGCTGGCCCCGAGCCCGCAAATCCTGCTGCTCGACGAACCGCTCTCGGCCCTCGACGCCCGCATCCGCCTCTCGCTGCGGGAGGAAATCCACGCGCTTCAGCGCAAACTGGGCATCACGACGATTTTCGTCACTCATGACCAGGAAGAAGCGCTCTCGATATCGGACCGCATCGTCGTGATGAACGATGGCGCGATTGAGCAAATCGGAACGCCGAGGGAAATCTACAATACGCCGCGCACGCGTTTCGTCGCCTCCTTCGTCGGCACGCTCAATCTTTTCAAGGGAAGAATTGTCGATGAGTCCGTCGGCGCGGTGGAAATCGACGGGCAGCGCGCGACGACGCGGCGCAAGCTCGACGGCGCCAAGGCCGGCGATGTCCGCGCGATGGCGCTGCGGCCCGAGGCGCTGCGTCTCGGCGCGGGCGGCGGCGATCGCAATACGCTCGAGGGCGTCATCGAAGATGTCGCCTTTCTCGGCGCGGTGGTGCGGGTGCGCGTGCGGCTCGCGCAAGTCGCCGTCATCGTCGACACGTTCAACCGCGGCGGGGCCGACCTGCCCGTCCCGGGAGAGCGCGTCGCGGTCAATTTCGGCCGCGACGACTTGATCGTGCTGGAATCGGCCTGACGCGCGTCCTACATCACGACGGCGAAGCTGTCGGCGCGCGCCATCCCCCAGAGCTTGCGCAACGATTCGTCGCGCGCGCCGGCGATCAGTTCGCCCGGCTCGACCGTCGGATACAGCTCGGCGAAAGTTACGACCTCGCACGCGTTCACGCGGCGAGAGAAATGAACAGGGCAAAAATCCTGGGGATGATCGAGCCCCGCCGCGGCGGTCAGCTCGGCGAGCGCATGCAGCATCGAACGGTGAAAATTATGGACCCTTTCGGTCTTATCCTCGACGACGAGCGCGCGAGAGCGCGACTTGTCCTGCGTCGCGACGCCGGTAGGGCAACGGTCGGTGTGGCAGCTCAAGGACTGAATGCAGCCGAGCGAGAACATGAAGCCGCGCGCGGCGTTGCACCAATCCGCGCCGAGCGCCATCGCGCGGGCCATGTCGAAAGCGTTGGCGATCTTGCCCGAGACGCCGATGCGGATGGAATCGCGTAAGCCCGCGCCAACGAGCGCGTTGCGCACGAAGACGAGCCCCTCGCGCATCGGCATCCCCAAATGATCGGAGAACTCCAGCGGCGCTGCGCCGGTGCCGCCCTCCTTGCCGTCGACGACGATGAAGTCAGGGCGAATTTTCGTCTCCAGCATCGCCTTGCAGATCGCGAGAAACTCCCAGGGATGACCGACGCAGAGCTTGAAGCCGACGGGCTTGCCGCCCGATAGAGCGCGCAATCGCGCAATGAAATTCATCATCTCGATCGGCGTCGAAAATGCGCCATGGCGCGCCGGCGACAGGCAATCCTTGCCCGCTTCGACGCCGCGGATCGCGGCGATTTCGGCCGTCACCTTGGCGCCCGGCAGCACGCCGCCGTGCCCGGGTTTGGCGCCCTGGCTGAGCTTGATTTCGATCATCTTGATCTGGTCGTTGGCGGCCGCGGCGGCGAATTTGTCCGGGTCGAAGCCGCCGTCGGGCCGACGACAGCCGAAATAGCCGGAGCCGATTTCCCAGATGACGTCGCCGCCCCCCTCGCGGTGATAGGGGCTGTAGCCGCCCTCCCCGGTGTCATGGGCGAAGCCGCCGAGCGCAGCGCCCTTGTTCAGCGCGCGAATGGCGTTCGCGCTGAGAGCGCCGAAACTCATCGCCGAAATATTGAACACCGAAATCGAATAAGGCCGCGCGCAATCGGGCCCGCCGACCGTGACGCGAAACGGCTCGGTCGCAACGGCCTTGGGCGCAATCGAATGGCGCAACCACTCGTAGCCCTGAGCGTAGACGTCGAGCTGCGTGCCGAACGGGCGTTTGTCCAGCGCCATTTTGGCGCGCTGATAGACGATGCCCCGCTGATCGCGCGAGAACGGCAGCCCGTCGGTCTCGCTCTCGAAGAAATATTGCCGCATCTCCGGGCGCATTTCCTCGAGCAAGAAGCGCAAATGCGCGGAGATCGGATAGTTGCGCAACACCGCGTGGCGGCTCTGCGCGAGGTCGCGAAAGCCGAGCGCCGAAAGACCGCCGAACACAACGGCGCCGATGACGAGCGCCGTGTTCCAGCCGGGAGCCATCGACGCGCCGATCGCAGTCGCAAACGCCAAGGCGATGAGGATCGATAGCGTGAAGACGATAAATCGCGGCGTGAACGCCAAGGCCAGAACTCGCAAGCGATCCCCCATCGATTAAGCTTCTTCGCGCCCTTCGTCGGCGAACGCCGCGGCGACGGCATGAAGCGCCAAGCTCGCTCATGTTCGCGCGGCCGCGAAGCCTAGCCGAACCCTCGCCGCGGGCGACGACGCACGCCAGAGCGGCGCTAGATCTGCGTCCAGTCCCCGCCGCCGACTCCGGCTAGCGCCTGGACGCGGGCTTCGTCGCGCGCGAGTTCTCGCGCGGGGCCGGAATGCACGATCGCGCCGTTGTCGAGGACATAGGCGTGGTCGGCGATTTCCAGGCTCATGCGGGCGTTCTGTTCGACGAGCAGAATCGATATGCCTTGGTCGCGCATCGTCGCCACGATGCGAAAGACTTCGCCGACCACGAGCGGGGCGAGCCCCTGCGAGGGCTCATCGAGAATGAGCAGCCGCGGATTGAGCATAAGAGCGCGCGCGATCGCCAGCATTTCCTGTTCGCCGCCCGAAAGCTGACGCCCTCGGTTCTGGCGCCGCTCGGCGAGCCTGGGAAAAAGCTGATATACGCGCGCGATCGTCCATGGCCCCTCGCGCTCGATCGGCGTCTTGAGGTTTTCCTCGACGCTGAGATTGGGAAAGACCCGTCGCCCCTCCGGCACATAGCCGACGCCCCAGCCGGCGACGCGATAGGTCGGCCAGCGCGTCGTTTCCTCGTCGAAAATCGTGATCTTGCCGCTTCGCGCGGGCGTCAGCCCCATAAGGCTGCGCAGGGTCGTCGTCTTGCCGGCGCCGTTGCGGCCGAGCAACGCAGTGATCTTCCCCTCGGCGACCTCGATGTCGACGCCGTGGAGGATGTGGCTCTTGCCATAGTAGGTGTGAAGGCCTTCGGCCGCGAGCGCCGCCGTCATGCCGCTTTCCCCAAATAGGCTTGTTGCACTGCCGCGTTGGCCGCGATCTCCTGGGGAGAGCCTTCGGCGAGCAGACCGCCTTGATCGAGAACCGTTATGCGGTCGGCAAGGCCGAACACCACGCGCATGTCGTGCTCGATCAGCACAATGGCCATCTGGCCGCCGCGGTGCAGATCGCGAATGAGCTTGGTCACGGCGTAAGTTTCCTGATCGCCCATCCCGGCCGCCGGCTCGTCGAGCAGCAGGAGATGCGGTCGCAAGGTCAGGGCCATGGCGATTTCGGCCACTCGCTGATCGCCGTGGGCGAGTTCGCCGACCAGACGATCGGCCTTGGCGGCCAATTCCGCGAGATCGAGGATTTCGTCGATCTGGCGGCGGATCGCCGATTTCTCGGCGCGACTGATCCACGGCCGCAGACGATAGCCGGCGGCGCTCTCGGCGCCGATCTGCAAATTCTCATAGACCGAGAGCTCGGGAAATATTTCGGTGATCTGAAAGGTTCGCGCCATGCCGATGCCGACGCGCCGATGCGCGGGCATCGACGTGATGTCACGCCCGTCGAAAACGATCTTGCCCGCGCTGGGCGGAAAGAAGCCGCTGATCAAATTGAAGAAGGTCGTCTTTCCCGCGCCGTTCGGCCCGATGATCGCGCGTAATTCGCCGCGCTCGACGGTGAGCGAAACGTCGTTGACCGCCACCAGACTGCCGAAGCGCTTTGCGAGGTTGGCGACTTCCAAGACCTTGGAGCGCGGTTGGGGCGCCGCGCTGCCCAGGATCTTCATGTCCGGCGCCGAACTCATGCTTCGCTCTTGCGTTTGACGAAGCCGAGAAGGCCACGCGGAAAGAAGAGCACGATGAGAACGAACAGGACGCCCACGCCCGACATCCAGTTGACGGTGACGCTGGAGAGATAGTCTTGCAGCACGACGAACACGGCGGCGCCGAGAAGCGGGCCCCAGAAGTTGCGCATGCCCCCCATCACCGCCATCATGACGAAGTCGCCGGATTGACTGTAATGCAGGCCGCGCGGATCGGCGAAATTGTTCAGCAGCGCGTAGAGCGCGCCGGCGAAGCCCATGAAGAAGCAGGACAGCGAGAACGCGATCCAGATGTGGCGTTCGACCGCGATTCCGAGAAATCGCGCCCGACGCTCGTTCTCGCGGATGGCGATCAGGGTCCGCCCGAACGGCGAGCGCAGGATAAAGCCCATGATCGTCACGATCAGGGCGAAGCAGACGAGGACGAAGTAATAGAAAGCGTTGGCGTTCGATAGGATGTCAAGCGAAAACAGGCCGAAGTCGAGCGGTTGGCGCGAAAAGCCGCGCAAACCGTCGTCGCCTCCGGTCACCGAGCTCCATTGGAAGGCGATATAGTAAAACACCTGCCCGATCGCGATGGTCACCATCGCGAAATAGACGCCGCGCTTGCGCACGATGACGGTCCCCAACAGCGCGCCGATCAGCCCGCCCAGCAGCATGCCGCAGAGAAGCGCGAGCGGCGTGCTCGGGGCGAGGAATTTCAAGGCGAAGCCGGCGCCGTAGGCGCCCAGGCCGAAATAGGCGGCATGGCCGAAGGACAGCACGCCGGTGAACCCCAGAAGGAAATTCACCGACATGGCGGCGAGCGCCAGCACGAGCACGCGCGTGCCTAGCGCCGTGTATCCGCCCAGCGAGGGCATCCAATACGGCGCAAGCGCCAACGCCGCCCAGATGGCCAATTGCACGGCCAGTTTTCGCGTCGAGACGGCTCCGGTCACGTCATCATGCCTTCTTCGCCCAGCAGGCCGCGCGGGCGCGCCAGCAGGATGATCGCCATCAGAACATACATGACCGCCTCGCTCGCGGCCGGCGCGAACACCGCCGTCACGCCCGACGCCACGCCGATCAGCAGCCCGCCGATCAAGGTTCCCGCCAGGCTGCCGACGCCGCCGATGATGATGGCGATGAAGCTCGGCATCAGCAGGCCGGTTCCCATGGTCGGCTCGAGGCCGAGTTGCCCAGCCGCAAGCGCGCCGGCCAGCCCGGCAAGATAAATTCCGCCGGCGAAGTTGAGCGATCGCAGCATCCGCACGTTGACGCCCATCGCCGCGACTGTCTCGAGGTCGAGCGTGGCGGCGCGAATGCGAATGCCGACACGGGTATAGCGCAGCAATGCGAAAATCAGCGCCACCGCGATCGTGACCGTCGCCACCATGAAAAGGCGATAACCCGTGATGAAGAAGAATTCGTGGCTCAGCGGCCGGGCGAGAAAGGGCGGAATCGTCACCGGCTTGCCTTGCGCGCCCCAGATGAAGCGCGTCCCGTCTTCAATGATGAACGCCAGACCGAAGGTCATGAGCAGGCTGTAGAGCGGATCGCGGCCGTAGAGCGGACGGATCAGAACCGCCTCGACCGCGAAGCCTATGACTGCGGTAAGGGCTGGCGCGATCAGCAGCGCGCCCCAGAAGCCGACATAAGGGGCGATCGAGTAGGCGATGTAGCCGCCGATGACGAGAAACCCGCCATGGGCGAAATTGATCACATTGCTCAAATTGAGGATCAGCGACAGGCCGAGCGCCATCAGCGCATAGAAGGCGCCGATGATCAACCCGTTGGTGACGTTGAAAAGCAGAAGCTGCGTCATTGCGGCCTAAGCCGGCCATTGGATCTTGCAGCCCGTCTCGCCGTCGGCCGGCGCCGTTTTGTCGCCGGCGATGACGTGGTCGACGCGAAACAGATCCTCGGGATCGCCGGCGCCGTGGGATTGCGCCTCGCCGACGAAGGCCGAAGTCATCAACTGATGATCGCCGACGCGATAATAGCACTTGTTGGGTTGCAGTTTGATTTCAGGAGGCAATTCGAAATTGCCGAGCGCCTTGGCGAGCGCGACCGAGTCGAGGGTCTTTTGCTGGTTGGCGACCCCGGCGAGCGTGTGCACCGAGGTGTAACCGAACCAATGGCGCGCGGTCGGAACCTTGCCGCCGTTCACCTTGCGGATGTCGGCGACGAATTTGTCGACCCCCGGAACGCCCGGCTGATTCCAGTACCATTCGAACATCCAAATCCCGATTCGCGCTTCCGGGGGCATCGCCTCGAGCAACTCGAGTTCCTGCTGAAGGCCCGCCACATGGGCCTGCTGGTTGAGGCCGAACTGCACGATCTGCTTGAGGCAGTTCACCATGTCGGAGCCTTGCGGCAGCACCAGGATAACGTCGGGGCTCGCAGCCTGCGCCTTGATGAGGTAAGCGGAGAAATCGGTGGTGCCGAGAGGCGTGAGTTCATTGCCGGTCACCGTGCCCCCGAGTTTCGCCAGATCAGTGGCGGCCGCCTTTTGCAGCGTATGACCGAAGGCATAGTCGGGCGTAATGAAATGCCATTTCTTGCCGTATTGGCTGAACAGAAGGTTGGAGACCGAATTCGCCTCCATGCTGGTGGTGTTGCACACGCGGTAGACGTTCCACTTGCAATCGGCGCCGGTGATCGTGTCGGTGTGGCCGCCTGAAACGATGTGGAGAATTCTCTTCTCGTTGCTGACCTGGGCGATCGCTTGAGCGACCCCCGAGTTCACGTCGCCGATCAGGAAAGAAACCTGATCGCGCTCGATCAGCTTGCGGGCTTTTTGCACGCCGGTGCCGACGTCGTTGGCCGAATCCTCGACGAGCAATTCGACCGGGCGCCCGAGAACGCCGCCGGCCGCGTTGATCTGATCGACCGCGAGCCTGGCGCCCATCACTTCGTTTTGCGCCACCGCCGCATAGACGCCAGTCAAGGGATCGATCATGCCGATACGGATCGGCGTCTCTGCGCGCGCCGCGATGACGAAGGGGGATGCGACGCCCAGCCCGCCCAGCGCAGCCGCGCCCTTGAGGACCGAACGGCGGTCAAATCGACGAGACTGAAACGGCGTCGCCATGGAAACTCCTCCCCAAATTCATCGATCGCGTTTGTCGGCGTCGCCGCCGATGTGTCGACATCGATCGGACGCGCCTTCGCGCTGGCTGATATTGCGCATCATCCTCGCGCAAACGCAAGCGGCGGGAGGGGCGCGCGAAGGTCGACTTTATCGCTCGGTTTCGCGCTCCGCCCGACCGCCGACCCAGACGCCGGCGAGGCCGAGATCGTCCGAGAGATGCACGAGGTCGGCGCGAAGCCCCCGCGCGAGGCGCCCGATGCGGCCGTCGAGGCGCAACAGCCGCGCCGGAGTCGACGTCGCCATGCGCAGCGCGTCGGCGAGCGGCAGGCCGAGCGTCTCGACGACGTAGCGCACGGAGTCGAGCATCGTGATCGCCGCTCCGGCGAGCGCGCCGTCTTCGGCGACCAAGCGCGTTCCCGCGCGCGTCATGCGCCGCCCCTGCAACGCGAAGACCGGCGGGCCGCCGGCGGCCGGAGGCATGGCGTCGGAAACGAGCGCGATCCCTCCCGCGCCCTTGGCGTTGAAAGCGGCGCGCATCGCCGCGTCGTGCACGTGATGGCCGTCGGCGATGAGGCCGCAGACGACGTTGGGGTCAGCGAGCGCGGCGCCGACGAGACCCGGCGCGCGCGATGAAAGCTGGCTCATCGCGTTGAAGAGATGCGTCACCGCCCTCGCGCCGGCCGCGAAGGCCGCCGCCGCCTCCTCGGCGCTTGCCTCGGCATGGCCGAGGCTGACGATCAGCCCCGCCGCCGCGAGCCTGGCGATCAAATCGACTCCGGCCGCGGCCGGCGCCAAGGTCACGACCATCGCGCCAGCGTCAGCCGCAATGAGTTGCTCCGCGTCCTTTTCCCGCATGGCGCGCATGAATTCCGGTTGATGGACTCCCTTGCGCCGCGCGTCGATATAGGGGCCCTCGACATGCACCCCGAACGCACCGGGCGCGCTCCTGACCGCCTCGTGCGCCGCCTCCAGCGCGGCGGCGAGAACTTCGGGCGCGTCGGTGATCACGGTCGGCAGGATCGCGGTCGTTCCCTCGCGCCGATGAGCGGCGGCGATCGCGCCGATCGCCTCAGGGGTCGGCGTCGCGTTGAACAGCACGCCGCCGCCGCCATTGACCTGCCAATCGACGAAGCCCGGCGCAAGAACGCCGCCGCTAAGATCGTGCTGTGCGCCGCCGCGCGGACGCTCGGCGACCGCCGCGATCTCTCGAACTGCGCCGTCCTCGACAACGAGCGCGCAATCCTCGCGCAGCGCAAAGCCGTCGAACAGGCGCGCGCCATAGAAGACTTGCAGCCTGCTCGCACCGCTCACGTCTCGCCGCTTTCCCTCGCAAGCACAACCCCGCCCGCCAAAAGGATCGCCCCGTCCACGGCGTCGAACAATGGCCGGCGCAGCGCCGCCTGCGGCGGCGCTTCGAGATAGGGCCTGAGCGCCCCGCTCAAGCCGCCGACCAGGGCGACGCGTTCAGCGCCAAAGACCTGTACGGCCCGGATCAGGGCGTCAATCGCTCGCGCGGCGGCGCGGACGATCGCGAGCGCGATTTCGTCGCCCGCCCCCGCGCGCTCGAAAACCAACGGCGCGAAGGCCCCGTAGCCCGCCGGCTTGGCGCTGACCGCCCACTGGATCGCGACAAGAGGATCGTCGCGAAAGCGCTGCATGACTTCTTGGGTCAGCGGCGATGTCGGGCCGAGGCCGTCGTGCGCGCGCAAAGCGGCGCGAATGGCGTCGGCGCCGACGCGCGCCGCCGAGCCGTCGTCGCCGAGCAGGAACCCGCGCCCGCCGATCACGATTTCGCGCCCGCGCACCCGCGCGATCGCCGCCGAGCCGGTGCCGGCGATGACCAACGCGCCGTCGGCGCCGCCATGGGCGCCCAGGCACGCCGTCATCGCGTCGTTGGCGGCGCGCGCGCCGGCCATTCCGCCGAAGAGCGCCTCGACGCGCTTGGCGTCGTCGGCGCTCGAAAGCCCGGCGAGGCCGAGACCAAGAGCGAGGCGCGCGCGATCCGCCGCGGCGAGCCCCGCCTTGGCGCAAGCCGCCTCGATCTGCGCGCGGGCGGTGGCGATCGCCCCTTCGAAATCGACGTAGATATTGGCCGCCGGCCCCTCGACCTCGGCGAGAAGCGCGCCCGCCGCGTCGCGAAGGCGCGCCCGGCAGCGCGTCGCGCCGCCGTCAACGCCCAGGAAGAAACGCGGATCGGGTTGCAAGCGATTCCTCCAGCGGCCTCTTCGAGACGGCGGGGCCTTTCTCGGCCGAAACGCCGCGAAACCCCGGTCCCATCATCCGAACAGGCTATCCGCTTCGCTCAGGCGCCGCAAATGGGAGTCCATATCGCCGAAGGTCATGTCGATCATCGTCATCCGTTTGAAGAGATGGCCGAGTTTGTATTCGTAAGTCATCGCGATGCCGCCGTGCAATTGCGTCGCCTGCTGGCCGATGAATCGTGCGGAGCGGCCGATCTGCGCTTTGGCCGCCGAGATCGCCTTGGAGCGCTCGCCGGCGTCGTCGTCGCCGGCCGTCATCGTCGCCAGCATCATCATGCTGCGCGCCTGCTCGAGCGCCACGACCATGTCGGCGGCGCGGTGCTGCAACGCCTGGAACGAGCCGATGGGAACGCCGAACTGCTTGCGCGTCTTGAGGTAGTCGACCGTGATCTCCAGCGCTTCGCTCATCGTCCCGACCGCCTCGGCGCAAAGCGCGGCGATCGCCTCATCGACGACGCGCTCGATCGCCGGCGCGGCGCCCTCGGGATCGCCGATCACGTCGTGCGCCTCGACGCGCACGTCGGTCAGCGCGACTTCCGCCGCGCGCTGCCCATCCTGCGTGGCATAGCCGCGCCGCGCCAGGCCGGGGGCGGACGCGTCGACGAGGAACAGGCCGACGCCGCCGCGCTCGCGCCGTCCGCCGGCGCTCCGCGCCGAGACGATCAGCTTGTGCGCGCTGTCGCCATGCAGCACGAGCCCCTTTTCGCCATTGAGCGTATAGGCGGCGCCGTCCTTGCGGGCGCTCGAGGCCACATCGAAGAGATCCCAGCCGGACTGGCGTTCGCTATGGGCGAAAGCGAGGCGCAGATCGCCCGCGGCAATTTGCGGGATCAGCGCGGCGCGCTGCTCGGCGCTGGCCGCGCGCCTGACGAGGCCGCCCGCGAGTACGACGGCGGCGAGGTAAGGCTCCAGGGCGAGCGCCCGGCCGAACGCTTCCATGATCAGCATCGTCTCGACGGGGCCGCCGCCGAAGCCGCCGTCCTCTTCGGCGAAGGGCACGCCGAGCAGGCCAAGCTCCGCATACTGACGCCAAAGTTCCTCGCTGAATCCCAGCGGCGCCGCTCGATAGGCCTTGCGGCTTTCAAAGCCGTAGCGATCCTTCATCATCCGCGCCACATTGTCGGCGAGCAGCCGCTGCTCCTCGTTCAGATCGAAGTCCATGTCTCAAAGCCCCAGGATCGCCTTGGCGATGATCGAGCGCTGAATTTCGTTCGACCCGCCATAGATCGAAACCTTGCGCGTGTTGAAATAGGTGGGCGCGATGGTCGCCGCCCAGTCCGGTCCGATAGGCGGCTCGTTCCACCGCTCGCCGTCCTCGCGCTCCGGCTCGAAGGGCAGCGCGTAGGGACCGACGACGTCCATCAGCAGCTCGGTCGTCGCCTGCTGCAATTCGGAGCCCTTGATCTTGAGCACGGAAGAGGCCGGATCGGGCTTGCCCTTCTCAGCGCGGCGTTCTCCCGCGATGACGCGCATCTGCGTCATTTCCAGAGCCTTCAGCTCGACCTCGACGGCCGCGAGCTTCATGCGGAAAATGGGATCCGCCATCTTCGGCTGGTCGCCATAGGTCGCCAGCGCCGCGAGTTGGCGGATGCGCGCGAGCCGCGCCTTGGAGAGCCCGACTCGCGCAATGCCGTTGCGCTCATTGCCGAGCAGGAACTTGGCGTAGTCCCACCCTTTGTTCTCCTGCCCGACGAGATTTTCGAGTGGGACCCGCACGGCGTCGAAGAACACTTCATTGACCTCGTGCCCGCCGTCGATCGTCTGGATCGGGCGGACCGTCACCCCCGGCGACTTCATGTCGACGAGAATGAAGGAAATGCCCTCCTGTTTCTTCACGTTCGGGTCGGTGCGCGCCAGCACGAAAATCCAGTCGGCGTGCTGGGCGAGCGTCGTCCAGGTCTTCTGGCCCTCGATCACCCATTCGGAGCCGTCGCGCTTGGCGGTCGTGCGCAGCCCCGCGAGGTCCGATCCGGCCCCCGGCTCGGAAAAGCCCTGGCACCACCACTCGCTCAAATCGGCAATGCGCGGCAGGAAGCGCTCTTTCTGCGCCTGCGAGCCGAACGCATAGATCACCGGCCCGACCATGCTGGTGCCGAAAGCGAGCGACTCCGGCGCATTGGCCCTTTGCAATTCGTCGTTGAAGATCAGACGCTTGATCGGGCTCCAGCCCGTGCCGCCCCACTCGACGGGCCAATGGGGAACCGACCAGCCCTTGGCGGCGAGGATGCGCGTCCAGCGCACCATGTCGTCCTTGCTGGGATGGCGCCCTCCAGCGATCTTGTCGCGAATGGAAGCGGGCAGATTGGCGCGCACGAAGGCGCGCACCTCGTCGCGAAACGCGATCTCCTCCTCGGTGAAGCGCAAATCCATCGCTCGATCCCTCCCCACGCCGCAATTCTTCGCGCGCCATCAACGACGAACGGCGAGGCGCCGTCAACCCCGCCGAGCGCCCTTCGCCGCGCCGCTCAGGCGAGAAATTCGACGAGCGCCGCTGCGGTCGCCTCGGGCGCCTCCTCGGGCAGGAAATGGCCCGCGTCGATGGCGCGGCCGCGCGCCTGAGGCGCCCAGCGGCGCCAGACGTCGAGCGGATTTTCCCCTTGCGCGGGCAGCCCGGCGCCGCCCCACAGCGCGAGCACGGGAATGTCGATCGTGCGGCCGGCCGCGAGGTCCGCTTCGTCGTACGCCCAATCGAGCGTCGCGCCGGCGCGGTAGTCCTCGCAGCAGGCGTGGATGCGCTTCGGTTCGGCGAAGAAGGCGCGATAATGCGCGAGCGCGCTGGGATCGAAGGCGTCGAGGCTCTTCGTCTTGGTCCAGCTGGCGAGCGTGTGATCGACATATTCGCGCGAGGCGCGGCCGATGAGCGTCTCCGGCAGCGGTTCGGGCTGGGCGAGAAACAGCCAGTGATAGACCGCCATCGCGCGCGCCGCGCCCATGCCGCGCCACATCTCCAACGTCGGCACGATGTCGAGCACGGCGAGCCGGCTCAGCCGTTCGGGATGGTCGAGCGCCAGACGGTAGCCGACGCGCGCGCCGCGGTCGTGCCCGACATAGGCGAACCGTTCGTGGCCGAGCCGGGCCATCGCCGCGACGACGTCGGCCGCCATGATGCGTTTCGTATAGAGCGCGCCCTCGGCGCTCGGCGGCGCGTCCGAGCTTCCGTAGCCGCGCAGATCGAGCGCGACGACGGTATGGCGCTCGGCGAGCCGCGGCGCGATGCGCCACCATTCGGCATGGGTCTGGGGATAGCCGTGCACGAGAACGACCGGCGGCCCCGAGCCGCCGACGCGCGCGAAAAGCGTGCCGGCGTCGGTTTCGAGCCGATGGGTCGCAAAACCGGGGAAGAGATCGGCAAGCTCGGACACGGGGAGCCTCGGGGTTGGGCGGCGAGCGGGAAGGCGGGCGAAGAGGTTACGCCGATTCCCCCGCGCCGGAAATTCTCCGCCGCGGTCGACGAGGCTTGCGCGTAGCGGCGCCGATCGGCTAGCGCTGGCGGGCGCCGTCCAGGCGACGACGCTTTTTTGATGGAGCCAGCGCATTGAAGCCGCTCGCGGGTTTGAAAGTCTTGGAACTGGCGCGCATTCTCGCGGGCCCCTGGGCGGGCCAGACGCTCGCCGACCTCGGCGCCGAGGTCATCAAGGTCGAGCGGCCCGGCGCCGGCGACGACACGCGCGGCTGGGGCCCGCCCTTCGTCGAGGGCGAAGACGGCGAGCGGCTCGACGCCGCCTATTTTCATTCCTGCAATCGCGGCAAACGATCGCTCGCCGTCGATTTCGAACGCTCTGAGGGCCAGGAAATCGTGCGCCGGCTCGCCGCGCGCGCCGACGTGCTGATCGAGAATTTCAAAACGGGCGGGCTCGCCAAATACGGGCTCGACTACGCCTCGCTGAAGCCGCTCAACCCGCGCCTCGTCTATTGCTCGATAACCGGCTTCGGCCACGACGGCCCCTATGCGGCGCGCGCCGGCTACGACTTCATCGTCCAGGGCATGGGCGGGGCGATGGAGCTGAACGGCGAACCCGACGGCGAGCCGCAGAAGGTCGGCGTCGCCGTGGCCGACATTTTCACCGGCGTCTACGCGGTCGCAGCGATCGAGGCGGCGCTGCTCCGCCGCGCGACCACCGGTCTCGGCGGCGAGATCGACATGGCGCTGCTCGACACGCAAGTGAGCGTACTCGCCAATCAGGCGCTGAATTTCCTCGTCTCGGGAAAATCGCCGCGGCGCCTCGGCAACGCCCATCCCAATATCGTGCCTTATCAGGTGTTCGAGGCCGCTGACGGGCCGCTGATCGTCGCCGCCGGCAATGATCGCCAGACGCGCGATTTCTGCCGCATCCTCGGCCTCGACGCGCTCGCCGCCGACCCCGCTTATGCGACCAACGCGGACCGCGTGCGCAATCGCGAGGCGTTCGTCGCCGCCCTCGCCGAAGCGGCGCGAACTAGGCCCCGCGCGGCGCTGCTCGCAGCGCTCGAAAGCGCGGGCGTGCCGGCCGGGCCGATCAACACCGTCGAGCAGGTCTTCGCCGACCCGCAGGTGAAGGCGCGTGGGCTACGGCTCGATCTTCCCGCCACCGGCGCGCGCGGGGGAGCCGCGCCCTCGGTGCGCTCGCCGCTCATCATCGACGGCGAACCCGCCGCCGCGGAGACTGCGGCGCCGCGCCTCGGCGAGCACACCGACGAAGTTCTGCGCGAATTGGGTCTGTCGGCGAGCGAGATCGCGGGTCTGCGCGCGGCGGGCGTGGTCGGCTAGCGGCTCACGCACCCCGCACCTTGCCGCTCACGCCCTCGAAGGCGCCGGGCTGCAATTCGCAATAGAGCACGCGCGCCGGGTCGACCGGGCCGGGCAGGACGATGCGGCCGGCAGGCGCGCGCTTGAAGCCCATGCGCGCGTAATAGGGCTCGTCGCCGACCAGGATCGCCAATTTCGCGCCGGCTTCCCTTGCCGCTTCGAGCGAACGCGTCACCAGCGCCTCGCCGATGCCCTGGCTGCGGAACACCGGCTCGACGATCAGCGGCCCCAGCAATAAAGCCGGCGTCGCGCCGATGAAAATCGGCGTCATCGCATTCGCGCCGACCAGCAGCGTGCCGACGCGCGCCACGAAGCTCAACGACAAGTCCGCCGGCGTCGTCTCGCGAAGGCGATAGGCGGTGCGCGCGAAACGGCCGGGCCCGAACACGCGCTCGTTGAGCCGCAGGATCGATTCGCCGTCGGCGGGCGTCTCCGGTTCGAGCACAAGCGACAATTCGGTCATGACGGGTTCTTAGGGGTCTAGGAAGGGCGGGAGGGCGGCTTAGCATGGACGAGGCGGCGCGCGGAAGGGCCGGTCCAAGCGCTCACCATAGCGCCGAGATCGGACCGACTCCGAAAATTTCGTCGAGCCGGGCGCGCGTGGCGCGGGTGGCGTCGGGCGGCAGGCCGTCGCGGGCGAAGAAGCGCGCCGCGACGATCTCGCGGTCCGGCGCGCGCTCGCCCGTGACGCGGAACCGCCTCGCCACATAGACCGCGACGTGGTCGCGCCGCGAGACATGGGCGTTGAAGAACAGGCCGTGCAGCGATGGCGGCGCTTCGAGGACGACGTTGGCCTCCTCGGACAGCTCTCGCGTCAGCGCGCTCTCGAAGGTCTCGCCGATCTCGACGCCGCCGCCGGGCAAGTGCCAGCCCGCGACATAGCCGTGCTTCACCAGCAGGACCCGGTCGTCGCGATCGATGACCGCCGCCCGGACCCCTAGCGTCATCGGCCGCGTGACGAGAAAGCTCATATGCGCGAGCCGCGTCGTCAGGCGTTCGCGAAAAGAGCGGCGGCTTTGTTCTTGCATCGGCGGATTCGTCTCCGTAAGGGTCTCTTCGTCTCGGCCATGCCCATAGGTTTGGCCGCATCCGACCCTAAATAAGGATTCATCGGCTCGCCAACGAATCCTCGCGCGGGATTGTTCGATCGAGCGGGATTTCTATTAGAAAGGCCGGCCGCCCGCTCTTTCCAATTCCCGCCTGGTCGGCACGAGCGCGGCCGCAAGCCCGAGGCGAGCGGAAGGTCCAACCCGGAATCGATTTGTCCATGAGTTTCACGATCGCGCATCTTTCTGACGCCCATCTCGGCCCGGCGCCTTGGCCGGGCCTCGGCGAGATGCGGCTCAAGCGCGTCATGGGCTTCGTCAATTGGAAGCGCGGGCGCGAGCGCCTCAACGACATGGCGATGCTGGCCCGCCTCGTGGCTGACTTGCGCGCGCAGTCGCCCGACCATGTCGCGATGACCGGCGACGTCGTCAATATCGGGCTCCCGGCCGAATTCCGCCGGGCCGCCGCGTGGATGCACGCCTTGGGCGAGCCGGCCGACGTCAGTTTCACCCCGGGCAATCACGACGCCTATGTGCGCGACGCGATGGAAGGTCTCGCCGAGGCTTTCGCGCCATGGACATCCAGCGATACGGACGCCGACGGGCGTAATCGCTTTCCTTTCCTGCGCGTGCGCCGCGACGTCGCGCTGATCGGCCTCAGCTCGGGCGTGCCGACCGGGCCGCTGATGGCGACCGGCCGGCTGGGCGCGCGGCAGATCGCCGAACTCGGCGATCTCCTTGAGGAGACCGGCGCGCGCGGGCTGGCGCGCGTCATCCTGATTCATCATCCCCCGCTCTCGCGCGGCGGTTCGCCGCTGCGCGGCCTGACCGATGCGCGCGCGCTCGAGGCCGTCGTCGCCCGTTTCGGCGCCGAAGCGATGCTGCACGGCCACACGCATAAGCGCATGGTCCATCATCTCGAGTCCCCCGCCTCGCGCACCGAAGGCGGACGCATCCCCATACTCGGCGTCCCGTCCGCCGTCGCCGCGTCGCCGGACCTGCGCCAACGCGCCGCCTATCACCTGATCCGCCTGGAGCGCGCCGGCGAACTCTGGCGCATTGGCGTTCGCGCGCGCGGCATGCTGCCGGGGCGCAACGAGATCGGCGAGCGGGAAGCGCCGTCGATTTAGATCGGCGGCGGACCGAACCGGGCCGTCCATAACGCGCGCCCCCAGGCGTTCCAGGCGGCGTAGGCGCCAAGGCAAACCAGCGCGACGAACGTGACCGAGCCGAGCGTCAGCAGCAGGAAACTGAAGAGATCGCCGGCCACGACCAGCCATCCCCGGCGTTTGAGCGAAAGGCCCGTCGCGGCGGCGGGCCGCCCCGAGCCGTCGGCGGGCGGCCTCGATGCGTCTCTGGCGCGCGCCGGGCCGGCCGATTGCAACACGCGGCTGCTCGCCTTGGCCTCGTTCGAGGGCGCCTCCCGGCTGCGCCAGTCCGAGGCGAGCGCCTGCTCGCGCTCGACCAGCCGGCGGGCGACGTAATTGGTCATCGCGGCGACGATCCGCTCGATCAATGCGCTTTCCGCGATCAGCACGCGGCCATGCCGTGTGTCCTGAAAAAAGCGATAGGTGCGGCGGTCGTGGCCCAGGTCGACAAAGCTGATCATGTCGAGGAACAGCCTCGGCCGGTCGCCGCGGGCGATGCCGGGATCGAACAACTCGACCCCCTCGGGCGCCTGATCGAGGACCGGGCGAATCGCCTCGAGCAGCAATTCGAGGCGCGCGACTTCCGCCTCTCTGAGGTCGGCGACCGCCTCGCTCTGCTCGGCGCTCTCGACGCGCGCGCGCCGGATCGCCGACCGCAAGCTCGGCGGCACCGGTTTGAGGTGGTCGGATTTTCTCTCGTCCATGTTCCGTCTCTGGCGTTTGTGGTCCCACGTTAACGCAACGGCGCCGGGCGTAAAGGGCCTCGAATGGACCTGGACGCGCGAAAGCTTGGCCGCCATGCCGGCGCGTTGGAACTGGGCGCGTTTGATCGCGGCCTGCGAATGCTGGTAATCAAGACCGGCTTGTCCCGCGCTTGGGCGCGCCAGAAACGAAGGCGAGTGGCATGGCCGCGAAGGCGTTGTTGGATTTGTCGGGGGACGCGGCCAAGGCGCTCGCGGGCAAGCGCCCGATCGTCGCCCTGGAATCGACGATCATCACGCACGGAATGCCCTATCCCCAGAATTTCGAGACGGGGTTGATGCTCGAGGATGCCGTGCGCGCCCAAGGAGCGACGCCGGCGACGATCGCCGTCATCGACGGCCGCTTCAAGGTCGGGCTCGACCGCGCCGAATTGGAGGCTCTCAGCCGCCTCTCCGGCGGCGTCATCAAGGCGTCGCGGCGCGATCTGGCCGCGGTCGTCGCGCGTCACGGCGCGGCCGGAACCACCGTGGCGGCGACGATGTACATTGCCGAACTCGCCGGCATCGAGATTTTCGCCACCGGCGGAATCGGCGGCGTGCATCGCGGCGCCGAGGAGACCTTCGACATTTCCGCCGATCTCGTCGAACTCGGGCGCACCAAGGTCGCCGTCGTCTGCGCCGGCGCGAAATCGATCCTCGATATCGACAAGACTCTCGAATATCTCGAATCGCAGGGCGTGGCGATCTGCGGCTTCCGCTGCGACGAATTTCCCGGCTTCTACGCGCGCTCGAGCGGCGTCAAGCTCGATCACCGCTGCGACGGCCTGCACGATCTCGCGCGCATGGTCCGCCTGCAGCGCGAAATCGGCCCCGGCGGCCTGTTGATCGCCAACCCGATCCCTGAGGACAAGGCGCTCGACGCGCGCGCCATCGAGGCGCGCATCGTCGAGGCGGTGGCCGAAGCCAAGGCGCAAGGAGTCGCCAAGAAAGAGGTCACCCCGTTCCTGCTCGGGCGAATCGTCGAATTGACCGAGGGGCGCAGCCTCGAGGCCAATATGGCGTTGGTCGAGAACAACGCCATTCTCGCGGCGCAGGTCGCGGTCGAACTGACGCGTCTGTAGGATGATTGCGCCGGCGGCGCGCGCGCCGCGAGTTCTCGTCATCGGCGACGTCATGATCGACTATATCGTGCGTCCCGAAGGCCCGATCGCCGCCGGTTCGGATCGGCGCGCCGCCATCGCCCGCCGGCCCGGCGGATCGGCGGCCAACCAGGCGGTCTGGCTCGCCCATTTCGGCGTGAAGGTCGATTTCGTCGCTCGCGTCGGCGCGGCCGATTGCGAGCGCGAGACCGCGCTTCTGCGCCGCGCGGGCGTCGACGCCCATTTGACCGGGGATTCGAGCCACGAAACGGGCCGGCTGATCGCCCTCGTGGACGCCTCGGGCGAGCGCAGTTTCCTCACCGATCGCGGCGCCAACGAGGCGCTCGCAAGCGAGGACATTCCCGACGCGCTTGTCGCCGGCGCCGATCTCATCCACTTGTCCGGCTATTCCTTTTTCTCGCCCTGCCCGCGCGCGGCCGTCGCCGGGGTGATGGCGCGCGCCGGCGGCCGGCCGGTCGGCGTCGACCCCGCCTCGGCCGAATTCCTGCGCGAAGTCGGCGCGACGAATTTCCTCGCGTGGACGCGTGGCGCGACGATGCTGTTTCCCAATAGCGAGGAAGCCGCGGTGCTCGCGGGAACCGAGGACGGCCAAGAGCAAGGCGTGCGCCTTGCGGCGCTCTATCCGCTCGTCGTGATCAAGCGCGGCGCGGCGGGCTGCGAAGCGATACAAGGCGAGCGGCGATGGCGCGTCGCCGCGCCTGCAGCGAACGCGCTCGACAGCACCGGCGCCGGCGACGCCTTCGTCGCGCGCTTTCTCGCCGCGCGGCTGCAAGGCCTGTCGATCGAAGACGGCCTCGCGCGCGCCGCCGCCGCCGGCGCCGCGGCGACGGAAATCCTCGGCGGGCGCCCCGCGCCAAGCGAAGCGCGCAACTAGCATTTGCAAAATTGCAATGGATCGTGCTGGAAATGTGCTGCCGCGGCCCCTAAATCGGGCGCTCCGCAATGCCCGAAAGGCGCTTCCCATGTCCATCCGCCCCGTCAAACGCATCAGCCAATCCCGCCCGACGCTGGAGGGCGCCGGCGTCAGGCTGCGTCGCGCTTTCGGCTTCGGCGACACCTCCGATTTCGATCCGTTCCTGATGATGGACGATTTCCGCGGCGATACGCCGAGCGACTACATGGCCGGCTTTCCCTGGCATCCCCATCGCGGCATCGAAACGATCACCTATGTGCTCGCGGGCGCGGTCGCGCACGGGGACAGCCTCGGCAATGCCGGCGTGCTCAGCGCCGGCGACGTGCAATGGATGACCGCGGGCCGAGGAATCCTGCATCAGGAAATGCCCAAGGGCGATCAATTAGGCCGCATGCACGGTTTTCAGCTTTGGGCCAACCTGCCCTCGAACCTGAAAATGACGGCGCCGCGCTATCAGGACGTGCCGAGCCTCGCCATCCCCGAGATCGTCGACGACGACGGCACGCGCGTGCGCGTGATCTGCGGCGATTTCTGGGGCAAGGCCGGCCCGGTCGACGGCGTCGCCGCCGACCCGCGCTACCTCGACGTCTTCGTGCCGCCGGGCAAGCGCAAGACCCTGCCGGTGGAGACTTACCGCCAGGCGTTCGCCTACATCTTCGAGGGCTCGGGGACCTTCGACGGCGCCTCGAAGCCGTTCGGCGCGCTGCGCGAGACTGTCATCGGCGGCGAGGAAGTCGTCGTGCGCGATCCCGTCGGCAATCGCTCGCTGGTGGTGTTCGATTCGGGCGACGAGGTGAGCGTTCAGGCGGGCGAGGAGGGGATCCGTTTCCTCCTAATCTCCGGCCGCCCCTTGCGCGAGCCGATCGCCTGGCACGGCCCGATCGTGATGAACACGCAGGCCGAGATCCGCCAGGCGCTGACCGATTTGCGCGACGGCTCGTTTATTAAATAGGGCGGCCCGCGGCATCGTCGCGACGCCAGCGCCGCAGCCCGACAATCGCAAGCGCTCTAGCCTCCGAGCGCCGTGAGATAGACCGCCAGCGTGTCGGCCGTCATCCGCTCCAGCGAGAAATGACGCTCGACATGCGCGCGCGCACGCTGGGCGACGACTTCGCGCGCGGTGGCGCCGAGCGTCAGCGCGCTTTCGAGCGCGTCGGCGAGCGCCCGCGCGTCGCCAGGCGGCGAGCGCCAGCCGGTGCGAAGCTGCGGCGGCGTCTGCGGCGGCGCCAGGACGGTTTCCGGCGCCGCGCCGGAATCGGAAACGACGACCATCGCTCCCATCGCCTGCGCTTCGACCGCGCTGCGCCCGAAAGCCTCCGGCGAGGTCGAGGGCACGGCGACCACGCTCGCGGCGACCAGCGCGGCCGGCATGTCGGCGCAATGACCGACCCTCGACACGACGCCGGTCAGCCCAGCGCCTTCGATCAGCGCGTCGAGTTCGCGCGCATAGGCCTCTCGGCCTTGCGCGTCGCCCGCCAGGATATAGCGGACTTCGTTGAGCCCGCGCTCGGCGAGCAAGCGCGCCGCCTCGATGAGAACCCTCTGGCCCTTCCATTCCGTCAGTCGCGCAGCGACCAGCACGACCCGCTCGTGCGGCGCGACGCCCCAGGCCTCGCGCAACCGCGCCACCCGCGCCGGCTCGACCGCCCCGGGCGCGAAACGCTTCAAGTCGGCGCCGCGCGGAATGACGCGCAAGCGGTCGCGCGCGAAGGGATAGAGCCGCGCGATCTCGTCGGCGGTGAACTGGGAATTGGCGATCACGGCGTCGCCGCGCGCCATCACTGAATTGTAGAGCAGCTTAAGCGCGGAGCGTCCGCTATAGGCGCCGTGATAGGTCGTGACGAAAGGTCGGCCGGTCCTGCGGCAGGCGCCGAGCGCGACCCAGGCCGGCGCGCGTGAACGGGCGTGAACGAGATCGACCCGTTCCTCGACGATGAGCCGGGCGAGCCGTCGCACGTTCAGCGCCATCGCCAGCGGATTCTTGGTCGCGGCCGGAAACGGCGTCAGCAGACCGCCGACCGCTTGCAGCTCGCTCGCCAGCCGCCCGCCTTCGGAGGCCACCAACGCGCGCGCCCCGGCCCGCACCAGCGCGGCGGCGACGTCGATGGTCGTCCGTTCGGCGCCGCCCGCGTCGAGCCGCGGAATGATTTGCAGGATCGTGCGGCCCGCCAGCGAGGCGCGCTCGGCGCGGCCGAAGGGGGCGAGGGTGTCGGCGCTCACGCCGTCGTCCGTCGTCGCGAGGATCGCCGCGCCGCGGCGCGAGCCGACGCGCAGGCATTGACGAGCGCAGCGCTCTCGGCCAAGTCCTCGGCGCCGGAGGGCGAAGCCGAGCGCTGCGTTGCGGCGGCGGGGCGCGAACGAATCATGGGGACGATTTGAGCGTGAACCAAGACGAACCGCAATTCCTCGACGTCGGCGCGGGGCCGCTGCGTCGCCCTATCGCTTTTCGCCGTCGCGCGCCAGTGCGCGACGACCTGCCCGGAATCGTCTGGCTCTGCGGATTCAAATCCGACATGGGCTCGACGAAGGCGTCCGCGCTCGATGAGCATTGCGCCCAGCGCGGCCAGGCGCTTCTGCGATTCGACTATTCCGGCCACGGCGCGTCGGGCGGCCGGTTCGAGGATGGGACCGTTTCCCGCTGGCTCGAGGAAAGCCTCGCCGCGATCCGCGCCGAGACGAGGGGTCGGCAAATCCTGGTGGGGTCGTCGATGGGCGGTTATCTCGCGCTTCTCGCGGCGCGCGCGCTCGCGGCGGCCGGAGAGGCGGCGCGCCTCGCCGGCATGGTCCTCATCGCGCCAGCGGTCGATTTCACCGAGGCGCTGATGTGGGCTAACGCTACGCAGGCGGCGCGCCGCGCGATCGTCGAAACGGGCGTCTGGAAGCGCCCTTCGGCCTATTCCGACGAGCCTTACCCCATCACCCGCGATCTCATCGAAGACGGACGCCGCCACTTGCTGCTCGGCCAGACCGTGCGCAGCTTTTGTCCGACGCGGATTCTGCAGGGCATGCGCGACGAGGACGTGCCGTACCGCCACGCGCTGACCCTGATTGAGCACATGGCCGGCGATCCCGTGACGCTCACCTTGATCAAGGACGGCGATCATCGGCTGTCGCGACCGCAAGATCTGGCCCTGCTGTTCGAAGCGATCGACGGCCTCGCGTAAGGCGGCCTCAATCGCCGCTCGCGCCAAAGCGGTGCAGATCGGCGCCGTGGATCTTCAGCCACGCCTCGGCGCGTTCGGTCTCGGGGAAGAGACGACGCGCCAATTTCCAGAACATCGGCGAATGGTTCATGTGGACGATATGCGCGACTTCGTGCGCGGCGAGGTAGTCGAGAATTTCCGGCGGCGCGAGAATCAACCGCCAGGAGAAATTGAGCCCGCCCGTCGACGAACAGGAGCCCCAGCGGCTCGCCGTGTCGCGCAACGCGATGCGGCGCGGGGCGACGCCCAGCCGCTTGGCGTGACGCGCGACCGCCACCTCGATGTCCCTGCGCGCCTCGCGCTTGAGGAAGTCGGCGACGCGGCGCGCGATATGCGGCGCCTCGCCGCTCACGCAGATCTGCGGCCCGTACGCGCCCGTTTCCGTCCACACGACGCCGCGCTCGCCAGGGCGATGGACGATGGTGTGATTGACGCCGCGCAACGGCGTCACCGCGGAGGGCGCGAAAGCGACGGGCCGCGGCAGCCGCGCCAGACGGGCGCCGATCCACGCGGCATGGCGCTCGGCGAATTCGCGCGCCGACTTGAGCGAGCTGCGCGCGGGCATGGTCAGCAAGACGTCGCGGGTGGCGGCGCGCACGCGTAAGGTGAAACGCTGCGAGGTCGAAAGACGCTTCAAGGCGACGCGAAACACCTCCCCGGCGTGCGCAACTTCGATTTGCGCGACCGGAGCGGCTGGCGTTCGACGTTCAAACAGGCGCAACATAGCGCGAATGCTAGCGCAGGCCCGCGTTGAGTCGCCAGAGTTTTCGCAGGTTTTCGCGGCTCACCGCAGCCGCAAATTTGGGCGCGGAGCCGGTTTGAGCAAGACCGGCAGGCCGGCGGCGACCAACGCCACGGCGTCGCAGCCGCGCGCCAGCTCCTGGTTCGCCCGGCCCTGCCAATCCCGGAACGCCCGGCCGAGCTCCGTCGCGGGCACGACGCCCGACCCGACCTCGTTGGAGACAAACACCGCCGGCCCGCCGAGCGTGGCGATCGTCTCGACCAGATCGGCGATTTTCTCGGCTGGATCGAGGTCGGCCAGAAGGAGGTTGCTGAGCCAGAGCGTCACGCAATCCACAAGAACAACACGGCCTTCATGGGCCTCGGCCCGCAACGCCGCGGCGAGTTCCAGGGGCTCCTCCAGCGTCCGCCAACCCGCGCCGCGCTCGGCGCGATGGCGGGCGATCCGCGCCGCCATTTCCGCGTCCCCCGCCGACGCGGTCGCGAGATAGAGGCGCTCCGGCGCCGCGGCCTCGGCGAGGGCCTGCGCATAGAGGCTTTTTCCCGAACGCGCGCCGCCGAGAACGAGCGCGGCGCGGCATTCGACGCTGGGGGCGACGAATGGATCCATGCGCCTTGGTGTCACGCGGCGCGCGGCGATGCAACGCGAGCTTTCCCGCCTGGCGGGGCCGATGCTAGAAGAAAACGACGCACGGCATGCGAAGGGCCCGATGAATTCGATTTTCTCTGAACTCGGCACGAGCGTTTTCGAGACGATGTCGCGTCTGGCGCGCGAGCGCGAGGCGGTCAATCTCGGTCAGGGCTTCCCGGACGACCCGGGCCCGCGGGACGTGCGCGCCAGGGCGGCCGAGGCGGCGCTCGACGGCTGGAACCAGTACCCGCCGATGCTCGGCCTCCCGGAGCTGCGCGCGGCGATCGCCCATCACTACCGGCGTTTCCAGGGGCTGGCGCTCGACCCCGAAAGCGAGATCATGGTGACCTCCGGCGCGACCGAGGCGCTCGCGGGCGCACTGCTCGCTTTGATCGAGCCGGGCGACGAAGTCGTGCTGTTTCAGCCGATGTACGACGCCTATCTGCCGCTCGTGCGGCGCGCCGGCGGCGTCGCCAAATTCGTGACGCTGAAGCCGCCGTTCTGGACCTTCGACGAGGCCGATCTCGAAGCGGCGTTCTCGCCGCGCACGCGCGTCGTCCTCTTCAACAATCCACTGAACCCGTCGGGCGTCGTCTATGGCCGTGAATCGCTGGAAATCCTGGCCAGGGCCTGCGTCAAACACGACGTCGTCGCGCTGTGCGACGAAGTCTGGGAGCACGTGATTTTCGATGGGCGCCGGCACATTCCGCTGATGGCCATGGAGGGCATGCGCGAGCGCACGGTCAAGATCGGTTCGGCGGGCAAGATCTTTTCGCTCACGGGCTGGAAAGTCGGCCTCGTCTGCGCCGCCGCGCCGATTCTGCGCGTCCTCGCCAAGGCCCATCAATTCATCACCTTCACGACTCCGCCCAACCTTCAAGCGGCCGTCGCCTACGGGCTGATGAAGGACGACGCGTATTTCACCGAGATGCGCGCTGCGTTCCAGCGCAGTCGCGACCGCTTCAGCGACGGCCTAAAGGCGCGCGGCTTCCATGTGCTGCCGAGCGCGGCTACCTATTTCCTCAACATCGACATCGCGGCGCTTGGGCGCGACGACGATGTCGCGTTTTGCCGCCGCCTGGTTGAAGAGCACGGCGTCGCGGCGATCCCGGTGTCGGCGTTTTACGCGCAGAATCCCATTCGAACGGTCGTGCGCTTTTGTTTCGCCAAGCGCGATGCGACGCTTGACGCCGCGCTTGATCGCCTGAGCGCCGTCGCCGTTCCCGCGCGCGTTTCATGATCCGGCGGCTGGTTCTGGCGGCGGCGATGGCGTTCGCGCCGGCGGCGTTCGCCCAGAGCGCCTCCCCGTTCATCCCTCCCGCGGCGCCCAAGCCGAAAATCGTGCGGCTGCTCGCGCTCGCCGATTATTTCGACACGCAGGCGCTGGAGGAATTCGAGCGCGCAAGCGGCTACCAGGTCGCCTACGACGCCTATGACGGAGCGGCTGATGTCGCCGACAAATGGCGCGAAGGGCCTTACGATCTCGTCGTCCTCTCCGGGCCGACGCTGGCGCGCGAGATCAGCCTGGGAGCCATAAGCAAGCTCGACAAGGCGCGGATTCCCAATGCGCGCGGGATCCAACCGCTCGTCGCCGCCAAGCTCGCCGCCTATGACCCGGGCGGCGCTTACGCGGTCGCCGCCGGCTGGTTCGCGACCGGCCTCCTCTATGACTCGGAGAAGGCCGCCAAACGGCTCGGCGGGCCGCCGGTGTCGTGGGCGAGCCTATTCGCGCCCGCCGAGGCGCGAAAAATGGCCGATTGCGGCATCGTGTTGCCCGACGCGCGCGACGCGCTGTTCATCGCGGCCTGGCGGACGCTCGGCGTCGATCCGGCGCGAGCGAGGGCGACCGACATCAAGGGCGCGGGCGCTCTGATCGCCCGCGCTCGTCAAATCGCGCGCGCATTCCCGGCGCCCGACGTCGTCGGTGCGCTGGCGAGCGGCGCGGCGTGCTTGGCGGTTGGCGACGCCGGCGAAGCCGAAGCCGCGAGCGCGCGCAGCCGCGAAGGCGGCGCTCCCTTGAACGTTCGCTTTGCTCCGCCCAGGGAAGGCGGCGCGCTATCGATCGACGGTTTCGCGATTCCGCGCGACGCGCCCGATCCAGCCGAGGCCTATGCGCTGCTCGATTTCCTGCTGCGGCCGGATATCGCCGCGCGCGACGCGCGCGCCGCCCGCCTCGTCAGCGCGCAGGCGGGAGGCCAAGACGAAATCCTGAAACATCTGTGGCCCGAAGGCGCCTATGACGCGCGCCTGGCGAGCGCGGTCCAAACCGAATGGGCGCGCCTGCGCGCCGGCAAATGAGCGCGACCGTTCATGCGCAGGGAGAAACGCCCCGCGGACCGGAGACGCACGAAATCGGTTCGGCGAGCTGAGGGATCCGCCGAATCCTCCGGCTTTGCATGCGATCGTCGGAATCGGGCGGACATCGCGCGCGCCGGCGTCTATGTCCCGCGCCGAACCGAAAAGAGGACAACGCGATGGCCGCTATTCCCCAACGCGCGATGACGCCCGTCGAGTGGGGGTTACTGCTGCTGCTTTCGCTTCTATGGGGAGGCTCGTTCTTCTTCATCGGCGTCGCGGTGCAGGAATTGCCGCCGCTGACCATCGTGATGGCGCGCGTTTCCCTCGCCGCCGCGCTGCTTTGGCTGACGGCGCCGCTCACCGGCCTGTCGCCGGAAAGGATTCGCGCCAACGCCCCGGCCCTGGCGGTCCTCGGCCTCGTCAACAACGCCATTCCCTTCACGCTCATCGTCTGGGGGCAGACGCATCTGGCGAGCGGCCTCGCCTCGATCCTCAACGCGACGACGCCGGTCATCACCGTGGTCGCCGCGCATTTTCTCACCGCCAGCGAACGCCTGAACGCGCGCAAGGTCGCGGGCGCCCTGTGCGGGTTCGTCGGCGTGGCGTGGATGATCGGGCCCGACTTCGCGCGCGGCCTCGCCGACAATGTCGCGGCCGAGCTCGCGGCGCTCGCCGCCGCGCTGTTCTACGCCCTGGCGAGCATCTTCGCGCGGCGATTTCGCGGCCTCGGTCTCGCGCCGATCGACGTCGCCGGGGGACAGGTCGCCGCGTCGAGCCTCATGCTGATTCCGCTCGCCTTCTTCGTCGATCGTCCTTGGCATCTGCCCACGCCGAGCCTCGCGACGATCGGCGCGGTGATCGCGATCGCGTCGCTCTCGACGGCGTTGGCCTATATCGTCTATTTCCGCATCCTGGCCGGCGCGGGCGCGACCAACGTCGTGCTGGTGACCCTGCTGGCGCCGGCGACCTCGATTCTGCTCGGGGCGGCGATCCTCGGCGAGCGGCTGGCGGTGCGTCATTTCGTCGGCCTCGCGCTCATCGCCGTCGGCCTCGCCTTCATCGACGGACGGCTGCCAAGCGCGCTGCGCGCGCGCGCCCGACGTTAACGCCCTCGATCGAAAGTCTCCGCGCCGCCAAGCCTTTGCGACTCCCCAACCGCGCGATAGCGCGCTAGGATCGAGCCAAGGAGGCGGGAATGGCGATCGATCGCAACAGACCCAGCGACCTTGTCGAGCGCGTCGCCAAGCGGCGCGCCTTGCGCCAGAACCGGAGTCTGGACGCGGATTTGTGGCGGCGCGAATCCTTCTGCCTTCCGCGTGTGGAAGCGCGCGCCAAAGCGCGCGAATGGTTCGAGCGCTATCCCAAGGCCGCCTACATGACGGAAATCGAGTTTTGGCGCGAACGCGCGGACGGCCAGATCGAATTCGTCATGCGGAGATTGCCGACGGCGGACTGAGGGCGGCGGACCTTCTTTTTCCGGCTTTTGTCCGGCGCACTCGCGAGGCGGCGGCGACCGATGGACCCGCGGGCGGCGGTCGTGACAGCGCATTTCGCCCGCCGCGCGCGGCTTCGTCCTCGCGCATTCCCCCGCCATTGCGCTTCCCAATGTGGCGCCGCGGCGCATTCTGCGCCAAATCGGTCGCGGAAATGTGGCGATTTTCAGGATAGAATTCGATGTAAATAATTCATTTACCAGTTTTCACTTCGCTTTTTCTTGGCTATTTGCGATTTCATATCTGAATATACCGTCGTTATTGCGCTGCACTACGGTCGTAAAGCCGCTCAATTTGTAATCAAATTACTTACCTATTATTGCCAGATTCCCGCCACATTGGGTCGCTGAATTGTGATATCGTGGCAACAGACTTTCGGAGAAATCTCCTCTATATGATTTCCATGCCGGCGGGGTGGTTGGAGTTCCCTCCGTTATGGTCTGTAACGAGGAGATTACGATGAAGAAATTCATTTTGGCCGCGCTTCTGGCGGGCGTCGCGACGAGCGCTTTGGCCGCCGACCTGCCCACCCGCAAAGCGCCCCCGGCGCCCGCAGTCTATGCTCCCCCGATCTTTACCTGGACGGGCTTTTATGTCGGCGTGAACGGCGGCTACGGGGTCAACAGCGGGTCGAGTTCGGATTTCGGCAATCCGTCCGGCGGATTCGTCGGCGGCACCGCCGGGTACAATTATCAGATGGGCCAGCTCGTCCTCGGCGTGGAAGGCGACGTGGACTGGGCCAACCTGACGAGCGGCGGCACGAACGCGGTCGGCGCATACAACACCAACATCGACACCTTGTTGACCGTACGCGCGCGCGCCGGCTACGCGATCGATCGCACCCTGCTCTATGTGACGGGCGGCTATGCCGGAGCGGATACGAACATCAATTTCCCGGCGTTCGGTTCGCAGAGCGATTGGCGCAGCGGTGGCGTCATCGGCGGCGGCGTCGAATACGCCTTCACCAACAACATCTCGGCCAAGGTCGAGTATCTCTTCGCGCCGCTCCAGGACCAGACCTACCTGGGGCAAAAGAGCAGCCTGGACTTGTCCCTGGTCCGCGCCGGCCTGAACTACAAGTTCTGAGCCGATCGCTCTCGGCTTTCGAGCCCGGCGGGGAAACCCGCCGGGCTTTTTTTGTTTCCAGCGTCGCCCGTCATCCGCGGAAGCGCGTCGCCTCGAACGCCGGGACGCCGTTCGAAAAGGCCTCGAGCCAGGCCACGAGGCGGG
Source organism: uncultured Alphaproteobacteria bacterium (assembly GCA_963842835.1). Lineage (GTDB taxonomy): Bacteria > Pseudomonadota > Alphaproteobacteria > Rhizobiales > Beijerinckiaceae > Roseiarcus. Next base: position 137,891 of record CAWJIB010000013.1, read on the forward strand.
GATGGGCGGAGCGCCAGAGCCCCTCGAAGCGCAGATCGAGATAGCCGAGGGCGCAGGCCAAGGCGATTGCGCCAGCGTGGCGCGCCGAAGCCTCGGGCGGACGCCCCTCCAGCGCCGCGAGCGCCCGCGCCACCTTACCGGCTTGATGTTCGATCCACTTAGGCGATCGGATCGCCGGCTCGCGAAAGCGCAGTTCGTAGATCTGCAAAACGGCGGCCTCCATGATTCCGTCGGCCAAGGCCTGAAGCGTCAGAATCTTGAAGCGCGTCGCCGAATCGCTGGGAATGAGCGCGCCCGCGCCTGCGAGCCAATCGAGATATTCGAGAATGACGCGGCTGTCGAAAATCGCCTCGCCTTCCTCGAGAATCAGCGTGGGAATCTTGCCGAGCGGGTTTTGCCGCCGCAGCAATTCGTTGGGATCGTTGGTGTCGGCCGCGACGAGTTCGATTCGTTCGCTCAGGCCGAGGATCGCCGCGGCGATCCTGACTTTGCGCCCGAAAGGCGAAGCGGGCGACGATCGCAAGACAAGCATTGGCACCTCCGTGCGCCGCGCATAACGCGATATTTGGCGCGCGATTGCAACCCAGGACGCGCTGGACGTTCCAGCCCTCGCATATTGCCGGAACCGCTCCGGCGCCCATATATGACGCCGCGTTTTCGCTTTCCGCCTAGCGATTCCGAAACGCGCATTCGTCGAATTGACAAAGAGGTTTGCATGTCCCTGCCCTCCGAGGCCCATGAACGTCTCGTCATCATCGGTTCTGGCCCCGCGGGCTACACCGCTGCGATCTACGCCGCGCGCGCGATGGTCGAGCCGTTGCTGCTCAGCGGCTTCGAGCCGGGCGGGCAGTTGATGATCACCACCGACGTCGAGAATTATCCCGGCTTCGCCGCGCCGATCCAAGGCCCCTGGCTGATGGACCAGATGCGCGCGCAAGCCGAGCATGTCGGCGCGCGCATCGAAAACGAATATGTCACGGCGCTCGACCTCGGCCAGCGCCCTTTCCGCATTCGGTGCGACAGCGGCCGGTCGCTGACCGCCGACGCGATCATTCTCGCCACGGGCGCCAAAGCCAAATGGCTGGACCTCCCGAGCGAGGAGGCCTTCAAGGGTTCCGGCGTCTCGGCCTGCGCAACCTGCGACGGCTTCTTTTTCCGCGGCAAGAAGGTGCTCGTCGTCGGCGGCGGCAACTCCGCCGTCGAAGAGGCGCTGTATCTTTCCAACATCGCCGCCGAAGTCACGGTCGTTCATCGCCGTGATTCGTTCCGCGCGGAAAAAATCCTTTGCGAACGGCTCGCCGCGCGGCCCAATGTCACGGTGAAATGGAACCGCGCGATCGACGAGATCCTCGGCCGCCGCGATCCGCCCGAGGTGACGGGCGCGCGCCTGCGCGACACACAGACCGGCGCAAGCGAAGAAATCTCCGTCGACGGCGTTTTCATCGCGATCGGCCATGCGCCGGCTAGCGAATTGGTGCGAGGCCAGCTTGCGCTGAAGCCGAACGGCTACGTGCTGACGACCCCAGGCTCGACCGCAACCAGCGTCGAAGGCGTTTTCGCCGCCGGCGACGTCGCGGACGATGTCTTTCGCCAGGCGGTCACCGCCGCCGGCCTCGGCTGCATGGCGGCGCTCGAGGCCGAACGCTGGCTCGCCGCGCAGGCGGCCGCGCGCAAGGCGGCTGAGTAATCGGGCGCGAAACTTGCTATACGAAGCGTCGAACTAACGAATTCGCCGTCGCGCGTCCCGCGTCGCGGTCCCCAACACGAAGTCCGCCATGGGAATGGCCGGGCGTGCCGGAGAGGAAGCGATGGACTGGGATAAGCTGCGCATTTTTCAGGCCGCGGCCGACGCCGGCTCCTTCACCCACGCCGGCGAGACCCTGGGGCTCAGCCAATCCGCAGTGAGCCGGCAGGTCGGCGCGCTCGAACAGGAACTGGGCGCGCCGCTCTTTCACCGTCACGCGCGCGGCCTCATCCTGACCGAACAGGGCGAAATGCTGCGCGAAGCAGTGCAAGACGTCGTGCTCAAGCTCGACGCGGTGCGCAGCCGACTGATCGACACCCGCGAAAAGCCGCACGGTGACTTGCGCGTCACCACGACCCTGGCGCTGGGCGCCAATTGGCTCGCCCCGCGCCTGGGCGAGTTCGTCGAGCTCTACCCGGAAGTCAAATTGCAGCTGCTGCTGTCGGACGACGAACTGGACTTGAGCATGCGCGAAGCCGACGTCGCGCTTCGGCTGCGCGAGCCGATGCAGCCCGACTTGATCCGCCGGCGCCTGTTCACCGTGCATTTTCATGCCTACGCATCGGCCGATTACCTCAAGAAAAGCGGTCAACCGCGATCCATCGCCGACCTCGACCATCATCGCCTGGTCGCCTTCGGCGCGCCGACCGCGACGCACTTGCTCTATGATCTCAATTCGCTGCTGACTGTCGGGCGCGATCCGAAAAATCCGCGCGCTCCCCACATCGCCATCAACAACCTCGCCGCGATCATTCGCGCCGTCGAGCACGGCGTCGGGATCGCGGTGCTGCCGGATTATTGCGTGCTGCCGAATTCCGGCCTAGTCCGTCTATTGCCGCAGGCGGACATGCCGGAGATGGATTGCTTTCTCGTCTATGCCGAGGAAATGAAAAACGTGGCGCGCGTGCAGGCGTTCCGAGACTTCCTCGTCTCCAAGGCGCAGCGATGGCGCTACTGAGCGCTAAGCCCCGACGCGAGCGCTCACATATAGAGCGGCTCTTTTTCCAGGCCCTTGTAAAGGCCGGCGACCTGCTCGCCATAGCCGTTGAAGAGGAGCGTCGGCCGCATATCCCCGGTGGTCAGAAAGGTCTCTTGCGCCTGGCTCCAGCGAGGATGGGGCACGTCCGGATTCACATTGGCCCAGAAGCCGTATTCGTCGGGGCCTAAAGTCTCCCAGAACGTCGACGGCCTCGTGTCGACGAAGCTGATCTTGACGATCGATTTGGCCGATTTGAACCCGTACTTCCACGGCGTCGCCAGCCGAATGGGCGCCCCCTGCACCTTGGCGAGCGGTTTGCCATAGGCGCCGGTGGCGATGAATGCGAGGTCGTTGGTCGCCTCGGCGATGGTGAGGCCCTCGACATAGGGCCAAGGCATGAAAGAGCGCTGGCCGGGCGCGTTCTTCTTGTCGAGGAAGCTTTCGAAGCGCACGAACTTCGCCGCAGACAGCGGTCGCGCCTTTTCGACCAGCGCGCGCAACGCGAATCCCGTCCAGGGAATGGCCATCGACCAGGCTTCGACGCAGCGATGGCGATAGAGGCGCTCTTCGAGGCCGATCGTCTTGACGAGGTCGTCGATGTCGAAGGTCTGCGCGTTTTCGACGAGACCGTCGATCGTCACCGTCCACGGCCGGGTCCTCAGTCCGTCGGCCGAAAAGTGCTTGCTCGTGCTGAATTCATAGAAATTGTTGTAGTTCAGATTGATCTTTTCCGGCGTCACGTCGCGATCGAGCGCATAGGCGCCGTTGCGCTTGGCCGGATAAAGCGAGGCGGTCGGATCCGGCTCGTCGGCGCCGGCCGGGCGCGTGAGCCCGGCGTAGGCCGCAAAAGCCCCGGCGCCGGCGACGAAGGCGCGTCGATCGAGGAAAATCGATTCGGGGGTCGTTTCGCCGGCGCGAATTTCCCAGCCGTGGCGACGATGATAGCGCATGCCTGAACCTCGCGAAGCTGATCCTGCTCATGGCGAGCGGGCTGCGGACAAGACCGGAACCCGCTGGCGCCTTAAGCCCAAACTTCGGCGCGAGATTGGCGATTGTTACGCCGGCGCTGTCAAACTTTCTCGACTTGCCCGAATTCGAGATCGACCGGGGTCGCGCGGCCGAAAATCGAAACCGCCACTTTAACGCGCGAACGCTGCTCGTCGACTTCCTCGACGACGCCATTGAACGAAGCAAAAGGACCATCGGCGACGCGCACGCTCTCGCCGATCTCGAAGCGGATCGACGCCTTCGGCCGCTCGACCCCTTCGGCGACCTGTCCCTTGATGCGCTCGGCCTCGTTGTCGGGAATCGGCATCGGCTTCTTGTCGGCGCCGAGGAAGCCCGTCACCTTCGGCGTATTCTTGATGAGGTGGTAGACGTCATCGGTCAAATCGCATTTGACCAGGACGTAGCCGGGGAAAAACTTCCGCTCCGAGTTGATCTTGCGCCCACGGCGCACTTCCACGACCTGTTCGGTCGGCACCATGACCTCGGCGAACTTGTCTTCGAGGCCACGCTGGACGGCCTGCTCGCGAATGGACTCGGCGACCTTTTTCTCAAAGTTCGAATAGGCGTGGACGATATACCAGCGCATGCTCATGTCGGCATCCCAAAAACGTTCCTAAGTCGAGGCGAGCGAACGCGGCGCTCCGCCCGCTCGCGATAAAACCGCGCCTAGCCTCCTCGGCCGATGCCGAGCGCCAAGCTGACCACGACCCGCAGCACTTCGTCGACGACGAGGAAAAAGACGCTGGCGAACACCACCATCAGCATCACCATCCCCGTGGTGATCAAAGTCTCGCGACGCGTCGGCCAGACGACCTTCGACGCCTCGGAGCGAACCTGCTGGAGGAATTCAAATGGATTGGCCATGGTTCCCGGTTCCGTCGGCTTTGAGGCGCCGCTTTTCGAAGCGACGCGCCCGGCCAGAAAAATTCGCGGCGCGGGACCTTTCGGCGCCGCGCCAAACAAGCCTCATATAGGATCGAAGGGCCAATCGCCAAGCAAAATGTGACAATCCCGCCCACGCCGGCCGGGCAACCCGCGCCGGTTTCAGGCTTCGGCGGTGAAAACGCCGCTGGCAGGAGAGGAGGGACTCGAACCCCCAACCCCCGGTTTTGGAGACCGGTGCTCTACCAATTGAGCTACACTCCTAACGCCGCTCCTTTTGCCGCAACGCGGACGTCGATGCAAGCGCGGCGTAATTCAATGCGCGCGCCGCCGGGAAGGCCGCGCTCGCCGGTATTTTGCGCTCGCTCCCCGCCCATTCGTTAATCACCCTGCCTGCCGAGCGCCGCCCAATTAGGCGCGCCCGCCCTGTTCCCGCCGCTCCGCGTTGACATGACGACCGCCTATGCGCCCAAATCATGGCGCGGCCCGCGCCTTGCACGCGAGCGACAGCGTCCTGTCTCGAAAGGCGACCCCTTGGCGATTCTCGTCGGCCTGCACCACGTCACCCGCTACGCCTATGACCGGCCGGTCGCGCTGGGGCCTCAGTCGATCCGGCTGCGTCCGGCGCCCCATTGCCGCACGCGCGTGCCGAGCTATTCGCTCAAGGTCACGCCCTCCAATCACTTCGTCAATTGGCAGCAGGATCCGCACGGCAACTGGCTCGCGCGCTACGTCTTTCCCGAGCCGGTCGAGGAATTCAAGATCGAGGTCGATCTGACGGCCGAACTCGCGGTCGTCAATCCCTTCGACTTTTTCGTCGAGCCCTACGCCGAAGAATTTCCTTTCGCCTATTCGGATGAACTCGCGACCGAACTCGCCGCCTATCTCGCGCCAGAGCCCGGCGGCCCGCTGCTGACGAAATATCTCGAGGAGATCGCGACGCGGCGCGGACGGACCATTCCGTTCCTGGTGGCGCTCAACGCCGAATTGCAACGGATGATCCATTACGTCATCCGCATGGAGGCGGGCGTTCAGGAGCCGGACGAGACGCTGGCGCTGCGCTCGGGCTCATGTCGCAATTCGGCCTGGCTGTTGGTGCAGATCCTGCGCCGGCTCGGTCTCGCCGCGCGTTTCGTCTCGGGCTATCTCATCCAGCTCAGGGCCGACGTCGATCCGATCGAAGGCCCGCGCGGCACGGACAAGGATTTCACCGACCTGCACGCCTGGGCCGAGGTCTATGTCCCCGGCGCCGGCTGGATCGGCATGGACGCGACTTCGGGCCTGTTCTGCGGCGAAGGCCACTTGCCGCTGTGCGCGACGCCGCATTTCCGCTCCGCCGCGCCGATCACCGGCCTCGTCGAGCCGGCGCAGGTCACCTTCAGCTTCGACATGAACGTGACGCGGCTGCGCGAGGCGCCGCGCGTGACGCTGCCGTTCACCGACGCCGCCTGGAGCAAGCTCGACGCGCTCGGCGAAAAGGTCGATCGCGACCTCGTCGCGCAGGACGTGCGCTTGACCATGGGGGGCGAGCCGACCTTCGTTTCGATCGACGATTACGACGCGCCGGAGTGGAACACCGCGGCCGTCGGCGGAAACAAACAGGCGCGCGCCGAGACGCTGATCCGGCGCTTGCAGGCGCGTTTCGCGCCCGGCGGCTTCCTGCATTACGGCCAGGGGAAATGGTATCCCGGCGAGAGCTTGCCGCGTTGGGCCTTCGCGCTCTATTGGCGCAAGGACGGCAAGCCGATCTGGCGAGACCCCCTGCTGATCGCGGGGGCCGGCGCAAGCGCGGCCGCGACGACAGCGGACGCTCAGGCGCTCGCCGGCGAAGTCGCCGTGCGTCTGGGCATCGAGCCCGACTACGTCATCCCGGCTTACGAGGACGCGCCCTATTGGCTGCTGCGGGAGAGCGCGCTGCCGATCAACGTCGATCCCAGCGACCCGAAGATCGACGATCCGGAAGAGCGCGCGCGCATGGTGCGCACCTTCGACCACGGCCTGTCGCGTCCGACCGGCTTCGTATTGCCGGTGCAACGCTGGAACGCCGGGGCCAATCCCGCCTGGCGCAGCGAGCGCTGGCCGCTCAGGCGCGGCAAGCTCTTTCTCGTGCCCGGCAACTCGCCGGTCGGCCTGCGCTTGCCGATGAAGACGCTGCCCCATGTGAAACCGTCGGACTACCCCTTCGTTCACGAACAGGACCCGATGGACCCGCGCGGCGAGTTGCCCGAGCCGGTGCAGTTCCGCCAGGTCGGCCATGCGCAGGCCGGCCCGGAACAGCAGACGCAAATCGAACAATTCGCCGCCGAAGGCGCCGTGCGCACCGCGTTGACCGTCGAGCCGCGCGACGGCGTGCTCTGCATCTTCATGCCGCCGACGCCCAAGCTCGACGATTATCTCGAATTGCTCGGCACGGTCGAAACGATCGCGCGCGAAAAGAAGCTTCCCATCCGCATCGAGGGTTATACGCCGCCGTTCGATCCGCGCGTCGATTGCATCAAGGTGACGCCCGACCCCGGCGTCATCGAAGTCAATATCGATCCCGCCGCCTCCTGGCGCCAGGCGGTGGCGACGACGACAGGCCTCTATGAAGACGCGCGCCAGTCGCGGCTCGGCACGGACAAGTTCATGGCCGACGGGCGCCACACCGGCACCGGCGGCGGCAACCATGTCGTGCTCGGCGGGGCCAAGCCGGCGGATTCGCCATTTCTGCGCCGCCCCGATCTGCTGGCGAGCCTGATCCTCTATTGGCAACGCCACCCGTCCCTTTCCTATCTGTTTTCCGGGCTGTTCCTCGGTCCGACCAGCCAGGCGCCGCGCCTCGACGAAGCGCGCGACGATCAGCTCTACGAGTTGGAGATCGCGCTCTCGAAGACGCCCGCGCCGGGCGAAGCGGCGCCGTTGTGGCTGGTCGACCGGCTCTATCGCAATCTCCTCGTCGACGTCACCGGCAACACCCATCGCGCCGAAATCTGCATCGATAAGCTTTACTCGCCGGACAGCGCGACCGGGCGGCTCGGCCTGGTGGAATTCCGCTCGTTCGAAATGCCGCCGGACGCGCGCATGAGTCTGGCCCAGCAACTGCTCCTTCGCGCGCTCATCGCCTGGTTCTGGCGCGAGCCGCAGCGCGGCGCGCCGGTGCGCTGGGGCACGAGCCTGCATGACCGCTTCATGCTGCCGCATTTCGTCTGGGAGGATTTTCTCGGCGTCCTCGCCGACCTCGCTGGCGCCGGCTACGCCTTCGAGCCGGAATGGTTCGAGGCGCAGCGCGAATTCCGATTTCCCACCTATGGCCGCGTGGCCCATGGCGGCGTCGAGCTGGAAATCCGCCAGGCGCTCGAGCCGTGGCACGTGCTCGGCGAGGAAGCGACGGGCGGCGGCACGGCGCGCTATGTCAATTCCTCGGTCGAGCGACTGCAAGCCAAGGCCAAGGGCCTCATCGCCGGGCGCCATATCTTGACCTGCAACGGCCGCAGACTGCCGATGCAGCCGACCGGGCGGGCGGGCGAGGCGGTGGCGGGCGTGCGCTTCAAGGCCTGGAAGGCGGCCTCCAGCCTTCACCCGACCATCGAGCCGCAAGCGCCGCTGACCTTCGACATTCTTGATTCCTGGAACGGGCGCTCGCTCGGAGGCTGCGTCTACCATGTCGCCCACCCCGGCGGGCGCAATTACGAGACTTCGCCTGTGAATTCCTACGAGGCCGAGGCGCGGCGACTGGCGCGCTTCCAGGATCACGGTCATACTGCGGGCGCGGCGCCCGTTCCCCCCGACGAGTCGTCGAGCGAATTTCCGATGACGTTGGACTTACGGAGGCCCATTGCCCGCTAGCGCCCGGTCCGCTGCGACGCACGACGACGACGCGCTCGCGCGCGTCGCCGCGTGGACGCGCGGCTATGCGCCGCTTCCGGGGATTCCCGACGAGTTCATCGGGGCCGATGGCGCGCGCCGTCCGCACTGGCAGCGGTTGCTGCAAGCGCTCGCGGCCCTCGAACCCGGCGAGATCGCGCAACGTTTCGCCGCGGCCGACCGGCGCATCCGCAATCGCGGCATGTCGTATCGCGTGCAGGGCGAAACGTCCGAACGGGTGTGGCCGCTCAGCCGCATGCCGCTGGTGATTCCCGAAGCCGAATGGCGCGTAATCGCCCACGGCGTCGCGCAGCGCGCCGAATTGCTCGAACGCGTGCTCGCCGACGTCTATGGCGAGGGCCGCCTGATCGCCGAGGGCGTCCTGCCCGCGGCCGCCCTCACCGGATCGCCCGACTTCATCGCCGCGATGCGGGGCGTCGCGCCGCCGGGCAAGCGCTGGCTGCGGCTCTACGCCGCCGACATCGGCCGCGGACCCGACGGGCGCTGGTGGGTGCTGGGCGATCGCACGCAAGCGCCATCGGGCTCGGGATACGCGCTGGAAAACCGGCTCGTGATCTCGCAGGCGTTTTCGAGCCTCTACAGCCAGATGAACGTCGAACGCCTCGCGCCGTTCTTTCGCGAATTGCGCGCTGGGCTCAAGGCGAGCGGCGAGCGCACCGAACCGCGCATCGGGATTCTGACTCCCGGCCCGCTGAGCGCGACCTATTTCGAGCAAGCCTATCTCGCGCGCTACCTCGGCCTCCTGCTTGTCGAAGGCGACGATCTGGTCGTGCGCGACGGCCGCGTCTTCGTGCGCACGATCGCCGGACTCAAGCGTTGCGACGTGCTCTGGCGCCATGTCGACGCCGAATGGTGCGATCCGCTCGAACTCAACGCCGCCTCGCGCATCGGCGTGCCGGGCCTCGTCGACGCGATCCGCGCCGGCGGCGTCGCGGTGGAGAACATGCCGGGCGCGGGGCTCGTCGAGTCGCGCGCGCTGCTGGCGTTTCTGCCCGCTCTCGCCCGCCGCCTCATCGGCGAGGACCTCGCGATGCCGAATATCGCGACGTGGTGGTGCGGCCAGCCGAGCGAGCGGGCGCGCGTTCTCGCCTCGCTCGATTCCTTTTCGATCGCCGGCGCCTTCCGCAATTCCGTGCCCGGCTTCGACGGGCGCCGCGGCGTCGTAGGCGCCGAACTCGGGCCCGAAAAGCGCGCGGCGCTGCGCGCCGCGATCGAGACGCGCGGCGTCGATTACGTCGGCCAGGACATCGTGCGGCTCTCGACGACGCCGCGCTGGGAGGAAGGGCGCCTTGTCCCCCGCCCTTTCGTGCTGCGCGTCTTAGTCGCCGCGACGCCGGAAGGCTGGCGCGTGATGCCGGGCGGCTTCTGCCGCATTTCCGACAAGCCGGACGCGCGCGCGGTGTCGATGGGCGAGGGCGTCGAATCGGCCGACGTCTGGGTGCTGGCCGACCGGCCCGTGGAAGCGACGACCCTTCTGCCGAGGCCGGAAAAGGTGCGGATCGTGCGCATGCTCGGCAATCTGCCAAGCCGAGCCGCCGACAATCTGTTCTGGTTCGGCCGCTATCTCGAGCGCGAGGAGGGGACGCTGCGACTCGTGCGCTGCCTGTGCGCGCGCGCCGTCGATCCCGACGCGCCGATGAATGGCTCGCGCCAATCGATCGAGCGATTGAAAACCCTGCTCGTGTCCTGGGGCGCCATCGACGCCGAGGCCGCGCGCGAGACCTCCGCCCAGGCCGGCGAGGCGGCCTTGCGCGACAGCGAGAGCTACGGCTCCGCACTGTCGATCGCCCGCGCGGCGCGCTACGCCGCCTCGGTGATCCGCGAGCGCCTGACGCCGCAGACCTGGCAGCTGATCGGCCGGCTCGAAACGATCATCCTGGAGGCGCCGGGACGCCCGCTCGCGGAATCGGAGATCCTCGACTGCGTCGACGAGGCGCTGACTGCGATCGCCGCGCTCGCCGGGCTGTTCGACGAGAATTTCAACCGCGGCGCGGGCTGGATTTTCTATGAGCTCGGCCGACGCATCGAGCGCGGCATCAACACGTGCCGCCTGGCGCGCCAATTCGCCGGCCAGGACGCCACCGAATACAATCTCGACGTGCTGCTCGATCTCATCAACTCGCAGATCACCTATCGCTCGCGCACCCTGATCGGCGTCGCGCTCGCGCCGGTGCGCGACATGGCGTTGCTCGATCCGTTCAATCCGCGCTCGGTCGCGTTTCAGGCCAATGTCATCGACGACCATATCGGCGCCCTGCCGGTGCTGCGGCAGGACGGCGTGCCCGAGGAGCCGCGCCGGCTCGCCACGCTGCTGCGCGCCGAACTCGCGACCGAATACCCCGAGCGGCTCGAGGATTCGCGCATTCTCGCGATCGAGCAACGGCTGATGACTTTGGCCGAATCGATCGCGTCGCGATATTTCCTCCAGGGCGCGGCACACGGCCGGGCTGAGAAAGTCACGGGCCTCGCGTGATCTACGACGTGACGCATCTCACGCGCTATCGCTATGGCGCGCCAGTCGCCGTCAATACGTGCGTGCTGCGCCTGCTGCCGCGTTCGGAGGTCGGCCAGCGCGTCATCACCGCGCATATCGACGTGACGCCGCGCCCGCAGACGTTCGTCGAGCGCGCCGATTCCTTCGCCAACCGCGTCGTGCATATGCGCATCGAGACGCCGCACCGCGAACTCCTGATCGAGTCTCGCGCGCGCATCGTCGTCGAGCAGCCGGCGCCCCCGCTCGCCGCGCTGACCCCGCCATGGGAGGACGTCGCGGCGCTCGCCGCCGCGACCGCCTCGCTCACCGCCAACTCGCCCGCCTTCGCGATCTATCCGAGCCGGCTCGTCCCGCTCTTCGAGCCGGCGACGGCCTATGCGCGCGAAAGCTTCAAGCCGGGCCGCCCGATCTTTGAAGCGGCGAGCGAGCTCGGCCGGCGCATCAACGCCGATTTCGTCTACGACGCCAAAGCGACCGAAGTGACGACTTCGCCGGCCGAGGCCTTCGCGCAGAGGCGCGGCGTCTGCCAGGATTTCACCCATGTGATGATCGCCGGGCTGCGCGGGCTCGGCCTGCCCGCGCTCTATGTCAGCGGATACATTCGCACGATCCCGCCGCCCGGCAAGGCGCGCCTGGCCGGCTCCGACGCTTCCCACGCCTGGGTCGCGCTTTGGTGCGGGCCGGCGTTCGGCTGGCTGGGACTTGACCCGACCAACGCGCTCGCCGTCGGCGACGATCACATCGTCGTCGCGCGCGGCCGCGATTATTCCGACGTGCCGCCGGTGGAGGGTGTGATCCTGTCTTCGGGCGGCCATAAGCTCGATGTCGAAGTCGACGTCATCCCCGTTTAGACAAACGAGCGCAAAATGACCCGCGATTCCGAGCCGCAGCAGACGCCGTCGACGACGCTCGGCCGCGCCGAAATTCGCGCCGCGCACGCGCGGATCGCGCCTCATGTCCGACGCACGCCAATCCTCGAGACGGCCTCGCCCCTTGCCGGCGCGCCACAGATTTCGCTCAAGCTGGAATTCTTGCAGCACACGGGCTCGTTCAAGCCGCGGGGCGCGTTCCTCAACCTCCTGACGCGCCGCGCGCCGGCGATCGGCTGCGCGACGGCTTCGGGCGGCAACCACGGCGCGGCGGTCGCCTATGCCGCGGCGAAGCTCGGCCTGCGCGCACGCATCTTCGTGCCGGAGATCGCCGCACCGGTGAAGATCGCCAAGATCAAAGCCTACGGCGCAGAAGTCGTCGTCGAGGGCGCGACCTATTTCGACGCGCAGGCGCTTTGCGACGCCTATGTCGCCAAGAGCGGCGCCTTAGCGATTCATCCCTATGCGTCGCCCCAAACCATCGCCGGACAAGGGACAGTCGGCCTCGAATGGGAGGAGGACCTCACCCGCCTCGGCGCCGCGCCGCTCGACACGATTCTCGTGGCGGTCGGCGGCGGGGGCCTGATCGCCGGCGTCGCGGCGTGGTTCGAGGGCCGCGCCAGGATCGTCGGCGTAGAGCCGGAGGGATCATGCGCGCTGCACGCCGCCCTGGCGGCCGGGCGCCCGGTCGACGTCTCCGTGCAATCGGTGGCGGCCAATTCGCTCGGCTCGCGCAGCGTCGGCGAACTCAATCTCGCGATCGCTCGGCGCGCGGTCGATCACGTCGCGCTGGTGACGGACGAGGCGATTCGGGCGGCGCAGCTCGGCCTGTGGCGCGATTTCTCGATCGTCGCCGAGCCCGGCGGCGCGGCGGCCTACTCGGCTCTCACGAGCGGCGCCTACCGCCCGGCGCCCGGCGAGCGCGTCGGCGTGCTCGTTTGCGGCGCCAACGCCGATCTCGCTTCTCTCGCGGCGGCGGCCGCGGTTTAGGGTGTTGCGATACGCGAGGCCTCGCACTATGGTCCGCCCGCTTCGCGAACGCCGGCCCCGGCCTTCGCGCCTCGGTGGGGCGTAGCCAAGTGGTAAGGCAGCGGATTTTGATTCCGCCATCCCCAGGTTCGAATCCTGGCGCCCCAGCCAACCGTAGTCTAAGTCTTTGAAAAATAACGCCTTACCCGCTTAGTTGGGTAAGGAAAACGCCGGTTTGTTGCACATGCCTGTAACACATGGGTGTGACACATACCGGCCGTATGCCATGTCTTGCGTCGCGGCGCCGTATACTATTGGCGCCGGCAAATCCCCGCCGCGCCCGGAACAGGACTTGGCGGCGTCCTGATCGTCAGCCTGAGCACGAAAGACTGGGACGAAGCGCGCCGCCTGACGGCGATCTTGACCCACATGAGCGAACCCATTCTCGCAGAAGTCCGCCGAGGCGAGCTGTCGCCGTCCGAAGCGCAGGCGATCAGCCTCGCCGTCGCCTTGGAACAAATCGAAACCCTGAAGCGCGCCGCCATCGCAGACCGGGCCCTCTCGCGGCCCGAGCCGATGAGCGGAGCGCGCGCCATCATTTCGCCCTCACGACGCTTCGATGGACACCGGAGCGCTTGACGCTCAGCTTTTCCACGACACGCCTATTACCGCCGAAGCCTCGATCGTTGGATCGGATCGAGCGCACCGAGCCGGCGGCGACCCCGGCCAGCGTCGTCTTTTGGGCGAGGCAAGCGTCCTTAAACGCACCGTAAGGGCGATGCGCCAAGGCGCTGAAGCGGAGCACGCGATCTTCGTTATCCATCTGGACGACACCGAGGCGCGCGAGGCGGCCAAGCGCATCCGATGGCCAGAACCTGATTTCCTGCCGCCGACCTCTTTCGGCGGCGCCATATGCCAGGCGAACGTGCGGGCGGGCTTCGGTGCGTCGATCGGGGCGGCCCCGCGGATCGCGCTGATCCGAAACGCGGCGCGGCTCTTCACTCTGCAGGCGCTGTGGCCCCCATTATCGCCGCAATCAAGCTTCCTGCTGCACAGGACAATCGGGTGGCGGAGACACGGCCGGCCAAGTAGGCTTGCGCCGGAGGCGGTCAAACGCCTCGAGCGCAATCGCAGGCTTTCAGCATGGGAATGATCCTTAAGCTCGTCTGGTTCGCCAGCGGTTGCGCCGCCGTGGGCCTGATCCTCTGGAGCGGAGCCGGCCCGGTGTTCGGCGCGCTCGCGGCGGCGGGGTGGGGCGTTCTTGCCGTTGTCGTTTTGCGAGGCGTCGCAGTCTCGGCCGCCGGCGTTGGCTGGTTCTTCCTGTTCCCTGCCGGATTACGTCCGAGCGCGTGGACCTGCGTGCTCATCCGCTTTCTGCGCGAAGGCGCCAACGCGCTGTTGCCGATAACGCAAATCGGCGGGGACGTGATCGGCGCACGCGTCCTGACCTTGCGCGGCGCGCCCGCCTCGCTGTCGGCCGCGAGCGTCATCGTCGACGTTCTCGTTCAGGCCGTGACCCAGTTCCTGTTCGCGGCCGTCGGCCTGGCGGCGCTCGCCTCGATGCGCGACAGCGATGCGGTCCGAGGGACGGTCGCGATCGTGATCGTCATCGCCGTCCCGGCCCTCGGTGGATTTTACCTCGCGCAGCGGCCGGTCGGGCAGCGCTTCGTCAAGGCGCTGCTCGAACGCGTCGTGGGCGAGCGAGAATGGCTGTCCTTCGGAGCGATCGATGCGCTCTACTCCCGTCTCGCCTCCATCTATGCGAACCGCAGAGGCGTCATAACCACCAGCTTTATCCATTCCTTAGTGTGGTTGTTCGGCGCGTTGGAGGTCTGGGCGATGCTGGCCTTCATGGGATATCCGTCGGGTTATCCGGAAGCGCTGGTCGTGGAGAGCCTGATGCAAGCCATCAGAGGCGCCGCTTTCGCCATTCCAGGCGCGCTCGGCGCCCAAGAGGGGGGCCTAGTCGTGCTATGCGCGATTTTCGGCGTCCCGGCCGAGGCGGCGATCGCCATGTCGCTGATCAAACGGGTCCCTGACCTCGTCTTCGGCATTCCAAGCCTGGTAGGCTGGCAGGTTCTCGAGGGTCGGGCGCTTCTGGGACTCGCCGCCGGCGCCGAAGGCGGGCGAGGCCGGTGATATCCGCAGTCTTTCTCCTCATCGCCGCGGCCGGCTGCCTCTACCTGCTCTGCGCGGCGGCCGCCGCCGAGTTCCCCAAGAGCGCTCCGGCGCCGGCAGCGTCCTCGCCCGCGGTGACAATTCTCAAGCCGCTCAAGGGCGCCGAACCCTGTCTCTTCGAGAATCTCTCGTCCTTCTGCGCGCAAGACTATCCGGCGCCGGTCCAGATCATCTGCGGCGTACAGGATCCCCAGGATGCGGCGATCGGCGCCGTTGAGCGCCTGAAAGCCTCGTTTCCCGGCGTCGATCTGCAACTCGTCGTCGACCAAACCGCGCATGGCGCCAATCTGAAGGTCGCCAATCTCATCAATATGGCGCGCCACGCTCGTCATGACTGCATCGTCCTGGCCGACAGCGACATCGGCGTCGAGCCGCGCTACCTTGCGCAAGTGACGGCTGCGCTTGCCGCCTCCGGCGTCGGCGCGGTGACCTGTCTCTACCATGGCGTCGCTGCGACAGGCTTCTGGTCGAGGCTGTCGGCGCTCGCCATCGACGCGCATTTCCTGCCGAATGTGCTGGTCGGCCTACGGACCGGTCTCGCGGCGCCCTGCTTCGGCTCGACCATCGCGCTGACGCGCGAGCGCTTGGCCGAGATCGGCGGGTTCGAAGCCTTCGCCGACCGCCTTGCGGATGACTACGCCATCGGCGACGCCGTGCGCGCCAGGGGCCTTCGGGTGGAGGCGCCGAATATGCTGGTCGCGCATAGCTGTTCAGAATCGTCGTTCGTTAATTTATGGCGCCACGAATTGCGGTGGGCGCGCACGATCCGCAGCGTCGATCCCGCCGGATATGCCGGATCGCTGGTCACGCACCCCCTGGCGTGGGCGCTGATCGCCGTTGCGGCGGGGGCTCCCGCGTTGGGAACGGGCGTTGGCGCGCTTGCCATCGCCTCCCGAGTTGTGCTCTTGCGCGCGGTAAGGCGTAATTTCAGGCTTGCCGCGCAGCCCTACTGGCTCCTGCCGATCCGCGATCTCCTGTCGTTCGCCGTGTTCGTCTGGAGCTTTTGCGGCAGGGACCTGACCTGGCGCGGCCGGAGTTACCATATGCGGGCCGATGGCCGCCTGACCGCGGACTGAGAGACCGGAACCATGATGCGAACCTTGTTCCTGCAGGCGCCGTCCTTCGACGGCTATGACGGCGGCGCGGGCGCGCGCTACCAGATGAAGCGCGAAGTGCGCTCGTTCTGGTACCCGACATGGCTGGCCCAACCCGCCGCGCTCGTCGAAGGCTCGAAGCTGATCGACGCGCCGCCGCACGGCCTGTCCTTCGAGGACATCCAGCCGGACCTGATGCGCCATGAGCTCATCGTCATGCACACCTCCACGCCATCGTTCAAATCCGACGTCAGGACGGCGGAGATGATCAAGGCGATCAATCCGACCTGCAAGATCGGCTTCATCGGCGCCAAGGTGGCGGTCGAACCGGAAAAAAGCCTCCAAGCGACGACCGCGCTCGATTTTGTGGCGCGCAACGAGTTCGACTTCACCATCAAGGACGTCGCGGACGGGCAGGACTGGGCGTGCATCAAGGGCATTTCTTATCGCAACGCCGAGGGCGCGATCGTCCATAACGAGGATCGCGAGGTCCTGACCAACATGGACCTTTTGCCGTTCGTGACGCCGGTCTATAAGCGCGACCTCGACATCAACCGCTATTTCGGCGGCTATCTCAAGCACCCGTACCTGTCCTTCTACACCGGGCGCGGCTGCAAGTCGCGGTGCACATTCTGCTTGTGGCCGCAAACGGTCGGGGGCCATAATTACCGGGTGCGCTCGATCGAGCATGTGATCGCCGAGGTCAAATACGCCCGCGAGGCCTTCCCGGAGGTAAAGGAGATCTTCTTCGACGACGACACGCTGACCGACAACCTGCCGCGCGTCGAGGCCTTGGCCAAGGAACTCGGCAAGCTCGGCGTCGTCTGGTCGTGCAACGCCAAGGCGAACGTGCCGCGCAAGACCCTCGAAATTCTCAAGGCCAACGGTTTGCGCCTGCTGCTGGTCGGCTACGAATTGGGGAACCAGAAAATCCTGCACAACATCAAGAAAGGATTGCTGGTCGACGTCGCGCGCCGGTTCAGCAAGGATTGCCACGAACTGGGCATCGTCATCCACGGCACCTTCATCCTCGGCCTGCCGGGCGAGACGCGCGAAACCATTCAGGAAACCCTGAACTTCGCCAAGGAGATCAATCCGCACACCATTCAGGTGTCTCTTGCCGCTCCCTACCCCGGGACGTTCCTCTACAAGCAGGCCAGAGAGAACGGCTGGTTCGCCGAAGACGTCGATCTCTTGACCGAGGACGGGACGCAGATCGCGCCGTTGGACTATCCGCATCTCGGCCATAGCGAAATCTTTAACGCGGTCGAGGATTTCTACAGGAAATTCTATTTCCGCCCGTCGAAGATCGCCGCGATCGTCGGCGAGATGGTTCGCAGCCCGGAAATGATGAAGCGCCGCCTGCGCGAAGGCGTCGAGTTCTTCCAGTTCCTCCGCCACAGGGAAGACGCCGTCATTTGAAGCGGCTCGTCGTCACCGCGGACGATTTCGGCCTCGCGCCCGAAGTGAACGAGGCGGTCGAGCAGGCCCATAGGCATGGCGTCCTGAGCGCGGCGAGCCTGATGGTCGGGGCCCCGGCTGCGGCGGACGCCGTCGCGCGGGCGCGACGCATGCCGCGCCTGCGAATCGGACTGCATCTCGTCCTCGTCGAGGGCCGGCCTGTCGCGCCGACGGCGGATATTCCCGATCTCGTCGACGGCTCGGGTCGCCTGCGCACCGACCTTGCCGCCTACGGTCTCGCGATCATGATTCGACCCGCTGTGCGCCGCCAGCTTCGGTGCGAGATTCGCGCGCAGTTCGAAGCCTTTCGCGCCACAGGGCTCGCCCTCGACCATGTCAATGCGCATCAGCACTACCATCTTCATCCCGTGATAACGGCCGAACTCTTCGACATCGGCCGCGATTACGGCATGAACGCTCTGCGCGTGCCGTTCGAACCGAGGGCGTCGCTGTGCGCCGTGGAGCCGACGCCGCGTTCGATGGTCGCCAGGCTCGCGGCGCCTTGGGCCGCGCTGATGCGGGCGCGCGCCCGCGCCGCCGGGCTCATCGTTGCGGATCGCGTGTTCGGTCTAGCCTGGTCTGGCGCCATGACGGAAACGCGCCTGGCCGGCCTGATCGCGGGACTGTCTCCGGGACGGACGGAAATCTATGCGCATCCGGCGACATCAGGGGGTTTTCCAGGCTCGGCTGCGGGCTATCGCTATCGCGAGGAGTTTTCGGCGCTTCTGTCGCCGCTCTGCCGGGACGCCTTGCGTCATTCCGGCGCCGTCCTCGGCGGCTATGGCGATTTTGCCGGCGTGAATTGACCCGATGCCGCGCTGGATCGCCGTCGCCGCGCTTTCTTGTCTAATCAACGCCACCGCGTTATAGGCCGCACTTGGGTATCCGCGCGGCGGCGCCGTTTCGAAGCTCGGCCTCGTGTTAGGATCAAATGAATGAAGATCATTCTTGCCCAGCCACGCGGCTTTTGCGCCGGCGTGGTCCGCGCGATCGAGATCGTCGAGCGCGCGCTCGAAAAGCATGGCGCCCCGATCTACGTGCGTCACGAGATCGTGCATAACCGCCATGTCGTCGAATCGTTGAGGCGCAAAGGAGCGCGCTTCGTCGAGGAATTGAGCGAGGTGCCGCCGGGCGCCGTCACGATCTTCAGCGCACACGGCGTATCCCGCAAGGTCGAGAACGAGGCCCGTTCGAGGGCGCTCCCGACAATCGACGCGACCTGTCCGCTCGTCACCAAGGTGCATAATCAGGGGCGGCGTTATGTTGCGCAGGGGCGGATCCTGGTCTTCATCGGCCATGCAGGCCATCCTGAAGTCGAGGGCACCCTTGGCCAGATCGACGGCGAATTGCATCTCGTCGAGAGCGAAGAGGACGTCGAGAAGCTGCCGATCGCCCCGGACGCCCCGATCGCCTATGTGACGCAGACGACGCTCAGCGTCGACGACACGCGCGGCGTCATCGCTGCGCTGCACCGTCGGTTCAGCGACGTCGAGGGGCCGGAGATTCGCGATATCTGCTATGCGACCCAGAATCGGCAGACGGCGGTGCGAGAATTGTCGCGGGTCTGCGACGTCATTATCGTGGTCGGCGCGCCCAACAGCTCCAACTCGAACAGGTTGCGCGAGATCGGCGAAGAGGCGGGCTTGCCGAGCTATCTCGCCACCGACGGCGGCGACATCAAGGCGGAATGGGTCAAGACCGCCCGCGTCGTCGGCGTCACGGCAGGCGCGTCGGCTCCCGAGGTTCTGGTCGACGACGTGGTCCAGGCTTTGATGCGAATCGAACCGTCCGAGGTGTCGAACTTCGATGGGCTAAAGGAAAGCGTCAGCTTCCGCCTGCCGGCCGAGCTCCTATCTTGAGCCTGCCGTGTGGGTGGGCTAAGTGAAGCGGGAAGCGCGGGATTCTCGGGCTGAGCCGGGCGACGGGCGCGGCGCGCCGGAGGCCGCGCGAGACGGCTTGCGCCGATAACGCCTTAAAGCCGACAATGCTTTGAAGGAGCATCGCTTGGGTATTCCGCTCGGACAGATCGCGAAGGTCGGCGCCTATATCGTCCGGCAACACCTTGCGGGCCGCAAGCGCTATCCGCTCGTTCTTATGCTGGAGCCCTTGTTCCGCTGCAATCTCGCCTGCGCCGGCTGCGGCAAGATCGATTATCCCGATGCGATCCTGGACAAGCGGATTTCGGTCGAGGACGCGCTCGCCTCGGTGGACGAATGCGGCGCCCCCGTCGTCGTCATGGCCGGCGGCGAGCCCCTCCTGCACAAGGAATTGCCGGCGATCGTCGAGGGCGTAATCGCGCGAAAGAAGTTTGCGATCGTCTGCACCAACGCGCTTCTGCTCGAGAAGAAGATGGCTCAGTACAAGCCGAGCCCCTATTTCACGTGGTCGATCCATCTCGACGGCGACAGGGAGATGCACGACAAATCCGTGTGCCAGAACGGCGTCTATGATCGCGCCGTGGCCGCGTTGAGGGCGGCTAAGGCCAGGGGCTTCCGGGTCACCATCAACTGCACCTTCTTCAACGACGCGGACGCCGCGAGAGTGGCCGATTTCTTCGACTCCGTCACCGCGCTCGGCGTCGACGGCATCACCGTTTCGCCGGGCTACGCTTACGAGCGCGCGCCGGACCAGAAGCATTTCCTGAACCGCTCGGCGACCAAGCAACTGTTCCGCGACATCTTCCGACGCGGCGACGGCGCCCGCAAATGGGCGTTCAACCAGTCCGGCATGTTCCTCGACTTCCTGGCCGGCAATCAGACCTACCACTGCACGCCCTGGGGCAATCCGACGCGCACCGTCTTCGGCTGGCAGCGCCCCTGCTATCTCCTTGGCGAAGGCTACGCCGCCACGTTCAAGGAGCTGATGGAGGAGACCGACTGGGACGCTTATGGAACCGGCAACTACGCAAAATGCGCCGATTGCATGGTCCATAGCGGCTTCGAGGCGACGGCCGTGAAGGATACGGTGGCGAGGCCCTGGAAGGCTTTGGGCGTGACGTTCCGTGGCGTGAAGACCGAAGGACCGATGGCCCCGGAGATTCCGCTCGATCGACAGCGCCCGGCCGAATTCCTATTCCAGCACAATGTCTCGCAGAAGCTTTCAGAGATGCGCAAGGCCGAGGCCGAAGAAAAGGCCAGCAAGGCGGCGACAGCGGCGTAACGCTGGGAAGGCCACGGCGCTGTCGCGAGCCGCCGCGATCACGCCCGGCGCCTGAGCGGGCGGATTGATCACGCCAAAGGCCATAGCGCCGAGATCAACGCTTCCGTCGGACCTCACGGCTTTCATTACGAGAGGCGGCAGATCGCGGTCGGCGGGATCGCTGACGACACGCAGGATGGCGAAGGGCGCATCGCGATCCGCCGCGAAGCGCGCCGCGATCTGGCTTTCCATATCGACCGAGGCCGCCATCGTCGCATTGCGGAGTTCGGCTTTCGCCGCCCTCGTCAGGACAGGCGCGTCGACACCGGCGACGGCGCCGAGGCTGACGCGTTCGCCGGCGGCGCGCAGACGCGCTGCGAGTTTGTGCGCGATGCTCTCGTCGGCCATCACGCTCTGGCGCCGCCGACGACGACCCGCGTCCCTATGACGACATCGCCGCTGCGCAGCGCCGGATCGAGGCCTCCGCACAGTCCGAAGCTGATCGTCAGTCGCAAGGGCGTCGTCGCTTCTGCGAGCTTCACGCACAAGGTCGCGCCGCCGCCGCAGATCGCCAACGTATCCGGCGCGCGAGCGATCGCCGCCTCGCGTTTGAGTCCGCTGATGAGGAGAAGGCGAGAGGACGGCGAGGCGTTCACCAAGGGGGTTACATGCCGAACATCGCGGCGCGGCTGTTGCCACGCTTCAGATTGCGATAGCGGGCGAGCGCCCAAAGCGGGAAGAACTTCGAATAGCCGTGATAACGCAGGTAGAATACGCGCGGGAATCCCGTCGCGGTATGGAACGCCTCATTCCAGAAGCCGTCCTTTCCCTGTGTCGAGGCAAGATAGGCGACGCCGCGCGCGACCGCCGGATGATCGGCTTCGCCGGCCGCCATCAGCCCGAGCAGCGCCCAGGCTGTCTGCGAGGCGACGCTGGTCGACGGCTCGAACCCTTTGTAATCGAGCTTGTAGCTGTCGCCGCTCTCGCCCCAGCCGCCGTCGGCGTTCTGGATGCGCAGCAGCCATCCGACGGCGCGGCGCACAGGCTCCGATCGCAGATCCTGGCCGGCCGCGCCGAGCGCGCAAAGCGCCGACCATGTGCCGTAGATGTAGTTCATGCCCCAGCGGCCGAACCAGCTTCCGTCCTTTTCCTGGTGCGCGATCAGCGCGTCAATTCCTCGCGCGAGGGACGCGCTCGTCTCGCGAGTCTCGCCGAGCTGAGCGAGCATGGAGATGCAGCGCGCGGTGACGTCGGCGGTGGGCGGATCGAGCAGGGCGCCATGGTCGGCGAAGGCGATGTTGTTGAGATAGTGATAGGTGTTGTCGGCGTCGAAAGCGGCCCAACCGCCGTCGCGGCTTTGCAATCCCTTGAGCCATTCGCGCGCGCGGGCGATCGCCTGCCCATGATGTCCGCCGGCTGCGCCGAAGCGGTCGCGGTCCGCGCGATCCATCGCCATCGCCACCACGGCCGTGTCGTCGAGATCGGGATAATGCGGGTTGTTGTATTGGAAAGCCCAGCCGCCCGGCCGGACGTCGGGGCGCCGCGCGGCCCAATCGCCTCTCGCCTCGAGGACCTGGCGCGGCGTCAACCACTCGAGTCCGGCGCGCGCTTGCGCGGCGCTCGCCGCGTCGCCCGCTTCGAGCAACGCATGGGCGGCGAGCGCCGTGTCCCAGACCGGCGACAGGCAGGGCTGGCAATAGGCTTCGTCCTCGCCGACGACGAGCAGCCGCTCGATCGACTTGCGCGCGACGACGAGATGGGGATGGTCCGCCGGGTAGCCGAGCGCATCGAACATCAGCACGGCGTTCGCCATCGCGGGATAGATTGCGCCGAGGCCGTCCTCGCCGTTGAGCCGTTCCGTCACGAAAGCGACGGCGGCGTCGATGGCGCGGCGGCGCGGCGCGCGCGGGAAGAAAGGCTCTGCAAGCTTGAGCAGCCTGTCGATCGCGCCGAAAAACTTCACCCATCCCCAGGCCTGATGCGCGCCCGTCGGCCAGTCGCGCACCGTGTCGGGCGGGGCGGCGAAGAGTTCCGCGATCTCGACGCCTCGCCGATTGACGGCGCTCGGCTTCAGCGCCTGCAGCACGAGGAGCGGGACGATCACTGTGCGCGCCCAATAGGAGACCTTGTCGAGATGGAAGGGAAACCAGCGCGGCAGCAGCATGATCTCGACCGGCATGGTCGGAACGCCGCTCCAGGGGATGGCGCCGTAGAGCGCGAGCAGGAAGCGCGTGAAGACATTGCTCCTTGCGGCGCCGCCTCGTGCGAGGATGGCTTCGCGCGCGCGGCGCATATGCGGCGCCTGCGGATCGTCGCCGATCATTTTCAAGGCGAAATAGGCCTTGACGCTGGCGCTCATATCGAACGCGCCTTCGTGGAAGAGCGGCCAGCCGCCGTGGGCGCCCTGGACGCGCCGGAGATAAACGGCGATCAGGCGCTCCAATTCGAGATCCGGTTCCTCGCCGCGGAAATGCCGCAGCAGCACATATTCGGCCGGGATCGTCGCATCGGCCTCAAGTTCGAAGCACCAATGTCCGTCGCCATGCTGACAAGCGAGCAGCGCCTTCGACGCCAGGGATATATGACGCTCCAGCGCTTCGGGCGAAGGCGCCTCCTGGGCGCGGTCGAAAACAATATTCATGGCCAGACACCTGTGGCGACACGGGCTTGCGGCGCGGAGGCGCGCATCTCGACGATGATCGAAGCCGCCTTATAGCCGGAACGCACCGCGCCTTCGATGGTCGCGGGGAGGCCGGTCCGCGTCCAGTCGCCAGCCAGCGCGACATTATCCCAGCGTGTGCGGGAGGCCGGACGCTTGGCGTCCTGCGCCGGCGTCGCCGCGAATGTCGCGCGCCTTTCCTTGATGATCTGCCAGGGCGGCAAATCCTTGGGGAGGCCGCTCAGCGCGGCCGCCTCTCGCCAGATTTCCGCCGCAAGCTCCTCCCGCGGGCGATCGAGCAGCCGGTCGGCGCCGCTGATCGTCGCCGACAGATGCTCGGGATAGGCGAACAACCACTCCGTCAATCCGTTGACGACGCCCAGGATCGTCGGCTGACCCCGCGGCGGCGCCGTCCGGAAGTGGGCGTTGACGATGGCCCTGAACTCGTCGGGCGCCTCAAGGCCTGGAAGCAGATCCTGAGCCGCCCAGGGCGGGACGGCGATCACCACCGCCTCGTCGCGGGCGAGCGTGTGGCGCCCGGCCTCGAAATCGAGATCGACGGCGCGCCCTCCCTCGAATCGGATGCCGCGCAGTCGCTCGCCGAAGCGCATCGTCGCGTTCCGTGCCGCGAGAAAGGCCAACGCCGGATCGATGAAGGTCCGAGAAAGCCCTTGGCTCGCGATCAGCGGGCGGCACGCCCGTCCGCCTGCCCCGAGGGTCTCGCGCAGGATCGCGGCGGCAAGAGCGGCGGAGCCCTCCCGCGGGTCGGTATTCAGTCCGGCGAGCAGCACCGGGCGCCACAGCCGTTCATAGAGAGGACCGGCGCAGGACATCGCCTGAGCGAGCGTCGCCGTCGCCGGCGCGAAGAGCGTGGCGAGCGGAGCGAAATATTCGGCGAGCCTTGTTCCGGGCGCGCGCCGGCTGCGATCGAGGAGCCACCAGGGCACGCGGCCTTCGTTGGGCCGTAGCCGCCAGCGCTCGCCGCTGCGCAAGTCGGCGAAATCGAAGACGGCGGAGGGTGGCCCGTGCAAACCGTCGAGCGATCCGATCCGACCGAGATAGTCGAGCGCCGCGCGGTTGCCGGAAAGCAGCAGATGGTTGCCGTTGTCGATGACGAGGCCGAGGGACTGGTCGTAGTAAGACCGGCAGCGCCCCCCGGCCGCGCGCGCCGCCTCATGCACGACGACGCGAAGGCCCGCGTCGACGAGGCGCACCGCGGCGCTCAAGCCGGCGACGCCGGCCCCGATGACATGGACGATCCGGCCGCTCATAAGACGCCGTAGCGCAAAAAGGCGCCCAGAATTCGCAGCCGGCTCGCCTTCGCGCGCCTTCGGGGCGGCGCGAAACCCTCGGCGACCATCCTGTCGAGGATGGAGCGATAGGCGACGGCCATCAGCCGCGGCGCCCGCACCGTCGCGCGCGGCGCAGTCGCCATGATGGGTTGCGTCTGATCGAAATGCCAGCGTGCGCGCGCCGCAACCTCGGCGCAGGCGACCGCGAGCTTGGGGTCCGCCGCCGCCGCTAGCGGTTCGTCGGTCGTCACGGCCGCCGCGGCGAGCGCCTCGCGCGGAAGGTAGAGCCGGCCGATCGCGGCGTCCTCGTCGACGTCGCGTAGGATATTGGTGAGCTGAAGCGCACGCCCGAGATGATGGGCCAGCGCCTCGCCGGGCTCCGCAGCGAGGCCGAAGATGCGGACCGACAGTCGCCCGACCGCGCTTGCGACGCGGTCGCAATAGAGATCCAGCGTTCCCCAATCCGGGGCGCGGATATCGCGAGCGGCGTCCATCGCCATGCCGTCGATGATGGCGTCGAATTCCTGAAGCCTCAGGCCGTAGCGGCGCACCGCCTCGTCGAGCGAGGCGAGATGGGGCGGCGTCCGTCCGGCGAAGAGCGCAGCGATATCGGCGCGCCAGCGCTCCAGTTCCGCCATGCGCTGCGACGAGGACGAGGATCCCCGCTCATCGGCGATATCGTCGACCGCGCGGCAGAAGCCGTAGAGAGAAAACATCGCCTCGCGCCGATGCTTCGGCAAGATGCGCATCGCCAGATAGAAGGAGCTGTTCGCCGCAGGCGCCGCTTGCGGGGTCATGCGCGGATCTTCGGCCGGGTTCGGACGGCGCCGATCAGCATCGAGGCTAGACAGCGCAAGACGCCGACTCCGCCGACCCAGGCGAAGCCGGCCTTGCCGAGATGGACGGGCTGGCTCAGCGGATCGCGAGTCTCGAGGCCGCGCGCGAGGCGCCGCGCGAGATTCTGGATCGCGGCGATCTCGAGGGCGAGGCGGACGCTGGCGATCTGCGGGACGAGCGTCGCGCCGCGCTCCGTCAGTTCGCGAGCGCGGCCGGCAAGCTCCGCAATGGCGCCGAGCAAGGCGGGAGAGGCGCGCGCCGCGCCGAGCATCTCGATCGCGGCGCCGTGCGCGGCGAGAACGTCCTGAGGCAGGTAGACGCGGTCGAGGCGGCGATAATCCTCGGCGCAATCCTGAAGGTGGTTGATCACCTGCAACGCCGCGCACAGCGCGTCGGAGGCAGGCCAAGTCGCCTTGTCCTCGTCATGCACGTCGAGAACGAAACGGCCGACCGGCGCCGCCGACAGCCGGCAGTAATCCATTAGTTCGGCCCAATCGGCGTAGCGGCTCTTGCGCACGTCGAGGCGAAACGCGTCAAGGAGATCGAGGGCGTGCCGGGGACTGAGGCCGCGCTCGCGCAAGGCGAGGCGTAGAGGTTCGGCTTCCGGATCCCGGGGGCCGCCGCCGCAAAGCGCGTCGCCGAGATCGTCGAGCAGCGCGAGTTTCCGATCCGCCGAAAGCGAGGGATGATCGGCCACGTCGTCGGCGGCCCGCGCAAAGCGATAGAAGGCGAGGATGGGGCCGCGATGGCGAACGCTCATGAGCCATGACCCGACGGGAAAGTTCTCGTCGCGACGGGTCTTGCCGGAGAGCGTCTTGGTCGCAGTCGTCATGCGCCCCCCGCCTCCCTCGTCGGGGCCTGAAAGCGGCCCTTCCAATAGCCGCCGCGTCCGCGCCAATATTGCACTGCGGATTCCGACATGAAGACGACATAAGCGACGGCGATGGCGGGCAAAGCGACGCCGCCGGCGAGCGGCCGACCGTAAAGGCGGAGCGTCGGCGCCAGGCTCAAGGCCATCATCGCCCAGGCGAGCGCCCCGGTCCATTGCGCGACGCCATGCGCGAACAAGGCGAAAAGCGGCGGCGCCAGATAGGCGAGGCCCATCCCGGCGATCGCCCCGGCCAGCCGAAACGACGAATAGCGCAACTTGGCGAAGGCGGAGCGCGCCACCATCCGTCCGAAATCGGCAAAGGCCGGGTAGGCGCGCAGGCTTCGCGCGTCTTCGGTCAAGCCGAGCCAGATCGGACCCTGCCGCTTCATGAGCGCGCCGAGGGCGCAGTCATCGATCAGGGCGCCGCGCAGAGCCTCCAGGCCGCCCGCCGCGCCGAGAGCCTCGCGTCGCGCCAACATGCAGCCGCCCGCCGCCGCCGCCGCACCTCGTCCCGGATCGTTCACCCAGGCGAAGGGATACAGCTTTTGAAAAAAGAAGACGAAGGCCGGCGCCAGCCAGCGTTCCGCCTCACTTTCGCAGCGCAGCTTCACCATCAGCGATGTGAGGACGCTGTCCTTCAGGCGGGCGATGGCGACGAGGCGGCGGAGCATCTGCGGCGCATAGGCGATGTCGGCGTCGGTGAACAGCACGAATTCGGGCGGCGCCGCGCCGGCTTCCACCGCCGCCAGGCCCTGGCGCATCGCCCACAGTTTCCCGGTCCAGCCCGAGGGGACATTGCTTCCCCGAATAACACTTAGACGGTCGGCGGCGTTTGTCGCTTTCGCGGCCGTTGACGCCGCGGCGGCGGTCCCGTCCGAACTCTGGTCGTCGACGACCACTAGCGAAAATCGCCCGGGATAGTCCTGCCGCAGGAGAGAGCCGACGCTTTGCGCGATCAAATCGGCTTCGTCGCGGGCCGGGATGACGGCCACGACGCTGGGCCAGGCGATCGGCGCCTCCTGGGAGCGAGATCCGCTCGCCGCCGCGACCGCGTCGTCGCGCTCGCCGCAACGCCAGAACCGCCCCCTGCCAAGCAGGAGATAGGCCCAGACGGCGAGCGGAAGGAAGGAAAGCGCCGCGACGATCATCGAAGCCGCCCGTGGGCGCGGAACCAAGCGATCGCGTCGGCAAGGCCCTCGCGATAGGGCCTGGAGACATAGCCGAGTTCGCGCCGCGCCTTGGCGTCGTCGAAGAACATGTGATGGCGCGCCATGCGCAGGCCATCCAGCGTGACAAAGGGCTCGACGCCGCGAATCCTCGCTATTAGCTCCGCCCCGTAGGCGACGGGATAGACGGCCGCTCGCGGTATCTTCAGCCTGGGAGGCCGCCGCCCGACAAGGCAGGCGATGTCGGCGAGCATGTCGGCGAGGAAGACGTTCTCGCCGCCGAGGATGTAACGCTCGCCGATCCGGCCGCGCAGCAGCGCGGCGACATGGCCCGCCGCAATGTCGTCGACATGGGCGAGGTTCAGCCCGGTGTCGACAAAGCCCGGCATGTGTCCCAACGCGGCCTCGATGACGATGCGGCCGGTCGGAGTCGGCCGCACGTCGCGCGGGCCGATCGGCGTCGACGGGTTGACGATGACGGCCGGCAGCCCGTCCCGGCCGGTCATCGCCTCGACGAGACGTTCGGCCGCGATCTTGCTGCGTTTGTACGCGCCGATCGCCTCTTCTTCGGCCAGCGGCCGGTCCTCGGTCGCGAAACCGCCGTCGACGAGCTTCAAGGTCGCGACGCTGCTGGTGTAGACGATGCGCTCGACGCCGACGCGCAGCGCCTCCTCCATGAGGAGTCGCGTGCCCTCGACATTGTTGCGCATGATCTCTTCGGGATTTCGGGCCCAGAGACGATAATCGGCGGCAGCGTGGAAGAGGAAGCGGACGCCCTTCAGCGCGTTCGCCAGCGAAGCGCGGTCGCGCAGATCGCCCTCGCACAGCGAGTCTCCGGGAACGAGATTCGTGCGTGGGCTCGACGGACGCACCAGCGCGCGCACGTGGCAGCCGCGAGCCCGCAGAGCGGCGGCGATCGCCGAGCCCAGGAAGCCGCTGGCGCCCGTGACGAGCGCCGGCGAAAGAGGCGACGACCCTGTCACGCCTTCAGCCGCCGCGGCGCCGGCTCCGACGCCGTTCGGAGACGAGCAATCGCGCGAGGGGGGGCGAGGCTGCCTCCGTTCATGATGATACATGACCTTGTCCTAAGCGCCTCGAGCGCGCCGCTTCTTCTCCTCGCTGCGCGCCAGGCTCGACGCGGCCGGATTGCCGAGCGCCTCGAAAGCTTTGGCTACAATGCCGGCGGCGTCAAGCCCGGCCCTCGCATACATGATATCGGGCTTGTCGTGCTCGATGAAGACGTCGGGCAGCGTCATGACCCTGACCTTCAATCCCTTATCGAGGGCGCCGTTGTTTGCGAGCGCCTGAAGCACGTGGCTACCGAAACCGCCGACGGACCCTTCCTCGATTGTGATCAGGATCTCGTGCTCTCGCGCAAGTCGTAGGACGAGGTCGAGATCGAGCGGCTTGGCAAAGCGCGCATCGGCGACAGTGGTCGAGAGACCGCGCGCATCAAGCTCGTTCGCCGCTTTCAGCGCCTCCGCGAGCCTGGTTCCGTAGGACAGGATGGCGATGCGCGCGCCCTCCCGCAAGACGCGGCCGCGGCCGATAGGCAGCGGCTCGCCAACCTGCGGCAGATCGACGCCGACGCCATCGCCACGGGGAAAGCGAAAGGCGATGGGACCGCCGTCATGGGCTGCAGCCGTCGCCACCATATGAACGAGTTCCTCTTCGTCGGCGGCGGCCATCAGGACGAAGTTTGGCAGGCAGCCAAGATAGGCGATGTCGAAGGATCCCGCATGCGTCGGTCCATCCGCGCCGACCAGACCGGCCCGGTCGATCGCGAAGCGCACCGGCAGGTTCTGGATGGCGACATCGTGCACCACCTGGTCGTAGCCGCGCTGCAGGAAAGTCGAGTAGATCGCGCAGAACGGCTTCATCCCCTCGGTCGCGAGGCCGGCCGCAAAGGTCACGGCATGCTGCTCGGCGATTCCGACGTCGAAGCTACGTCTCGGAAACTCCCTCTCGAAGAGGTCGATCCCTGTGCCCGACCCCATGGCGGCGGTGACCCCTACAATCTTATCATCCTTGCGGCCGGCGGCGATCAGGCTTTCGCCGAAGACCCTTGTGTAGCTCGGCGAATTAGGCTTCGCCTTCGCCTGCCGTCCGGAAACAACGTCAAAGGGAACCACGCCATGATACTTGTCGGGGGACGCTTCGGGAGGAGGATAGCCCTTGCCTTTCTGCGTGACGACATGGACGAGGATCGGGCCGCTCTTGGCCGCCTTCACATTGCGTAGCACGGGCAGCAGATGGTTGAAATTGTGTCCGTCGATGGGGCCCACATAGAAGAACCCGAGTTCCTCGAAGAGCGTGCCGCCTGTCCAGAAATTGCGGGCGAATTTCTCGGCTAGCTCCGCCCTTTCGTAAAAGTATTGCGGCAGATGAGTCGCGAACCGCTTTCCGAGCTTCTTCAGGCCCTGATAGGCGCCCCCCGACACGAGACGCGCGAGATAGGCCGACATCGCCCCAGTCGGCGGCGAGATCGACATGTCGTTGTCGTTGAGGACGACGATCAGCCGCTCGTTTCGAGCGCCAGCGTTGTTCATCGCCTCATAGGCCATGCCCGCCGAGATCGCGCCGTCCCCGATAACGGCGATGATGTTGCGCTGCTCGGCCTTCAGATCACGCGCGACCGCCATGCCCAGGGCCGCAGAGATCGAGGTCGAGGAGTGCGCAGCGCCGAACGGATCGTATTGGCTCTCGGAGCGCTTGGTGAAGCCCGATAAACCGCCGCCCTGTCGCAGCGTACGCATCCGGTCGCGGCGCCCCGTCAGGATCTTGTGGGGATAGGCCTGATGGCCGACGTCCCAGATCAACCGGTCATCGGGCGTGTCGAAGATATAGTGGAGGGCAATGGTGAGCTCGACGACGCCGAGGCCGGCGCCGAGATGGCCGCCTGTGACGGAGACCGAATTGATGGTCTCCTGGCGCAGTTCGCCGGCAAGCTTTGTCAATTCGCTTTCCGCGAGCTTCCGCAGATCGCGAGGTATCTCAATCTGGTCGAGCATGCGCGTATCGCTCATGATGTGTCGCCCCCAGCATCTTGCGCCTACTCCAGAAATTCTAACATGTCCGCGAAGGGGCAAGCGAATTCTGTTGTCGGCGCGCTGACCAGCGGATACTCGGCAAACCGCGACGCGAAAAGCCCGGCACGCTCGCCGGCCCTTTCCTCGCGACGCCTTGTGGGCCGCCTCGCCGCCTCCTACTTCCTTCGTTCGGCGGTAAACTTGGCCGTCTCCACGAGCACTTGCGCCCGCTCCCCGAACGGCGCCAGAGCCGTCCCCGCTTCGCTGACCAGA
Organism: uncultured Alphaproteobacteria bacterium; assembly: GCA_963842835.1. Taxonomy (GTDB): domain Bacteria; phylum Pseudomonadota; class Alphaproteobacteria; order Rhizobiales; family Beijerinckiaceae; genus Roseiarcus. Next base: position 168,698 of record CAWJIB010000013.1, read on the forward strand.
GTTTTGAGGCGCGCTTTGGCCGTCTCTATGCCAAGGATGCCGACCAGCGTCGCCTTGCCGGCGGCCGCGTCCTTGCCTGCGGCTTTGCCAAGGGTCGCGCTGTCGCCTTCCACGTCGAGCAGATCGTCGGCGATTTGAAACGCCTTGCCGACAGCCACGCCGAATCGATCGAGCGCTTCGCGTTCCGCGACGCTGGCCTTGCCGAGAATGGCGCCGGCCGCGCAGGCGAATTGCAACAGCGCGCCAGTCTTCATCGCCTGCAACGTGCTGATCGCCGTTTCGTCGAGCGCCTGCGGCTTACCGTCGGCGAAACGGCCTTCAGCGGCGAGATCCAGCAGCTGACCGCCGACCATCCCACCGATCCCCGCGGCGCGCGCCAGCGCGCCCCCCAGATTGACGCGCACCTCAGCCTCCGGATGGACCGCGGGACGCATGGCCACGTCGAAAGCCAGGGTGAGCAAGGCGTCCCCGGCAAGGATGGCGGTCGCTTCGTCGAAAGCTTTGTGAGTTGTGGGACGGCCGCGCCGCATATCGTCATTGTCCATGGCCGGCAGATCGTCATGAACGAGCGAGTAGCAGTGGATGAGTTCAAGCGCCGCTCCTGCCATCAGCGAGCGTTGCCGCGGGACGCCGAACAGATCGCCGCTTGCTACGACCAGCAAGGGGCGGATGCGTTTGCCGCCGCTCAGGCTGGAATAGCGCATCGCCTCGAGCAGACGCGCGGGGCGGTCACGCTCGTCTACGGCCGGCGTCTGCGTCAGAAGCTCGCTCAGCATCGCCTCGGTGTCGCTCGCCACACTTTTCAGCTGCGACAAGAAAGCTTCATGGGAAACACTCATTGATACCCTCCGTCGACAACGGCATGTCCCCTTTGATCGACTGAAAAGGGCGCGGCCTCTCAATTCAGATAACGCGCTTTCACACCTCGTTAACAGTCTCCGCTGAGCCCCCCACGTTAGGGCCGAATGAAAAATGCGTTGACGCTCCCGTTTCTGCAATGCCGACGGTTCTCGCCTTTTTTTGTGCCAAACAGCCTGCCGAGCGTGCGGTCGGCAAGGCGCGATAGGCTGGTCGCCGCTAGCGACGGACCTTTTTCTCCGCAAAAATTTTGGAAGACGAATGAACCTTCGCTTCCGCTTCGGCGTTGTTAGCATAGCGCCTTTTATCGCCCAGCGAGAGCCCGCCAATGGTTGCAAATCTGGATCGTGTCCCAACTGCTGGCGTAGCGCTTCGGGAGCAAGCCGCTCGCGAAGCGCGCTCTCCATAGCGCCGTAGCGAGCGAGCGGCTTGCGGCGGTCATCGCTGATTCTCCGGTACGGCCGGGTTGCGAACATCAACGCAACCGAGGAACCGACGATGACCAACGACAGAATGGGCCTGCAAGCCCTTTTGGAAAAGACCCCTGACACGATGACGTAATTGCCGGGCAGAGTCTTTTCGAGCGAAACTTCGGCATGTCGGCGATTTTCGCGACGCGCCGCATCGGCACGTCTGGAGGGAGCCATGAAACAATATGTGGGGTCGGACGTCTCGCAGAAAGAGACATCAGTTTGCGTCATTGACGAAGATGGACGCTTGGTCTTCGAGGGCCGATTATCTTCGCGCGATGATCGGCTTTGCCGCCCGGCGTCCGATGGAGCTGGACATTGAAGGCCGCACCGGCGCCGCCCATGGCGAACGTTCCGCGGACCGTCTGGCCCGGCGCAACGGCTACCGCGACCGCGACTGGGAGACGCGCGCCGGGATGTTGGAGCTGCGCATCCCAAAGCTGCGCAAGGGCGGCTGCTTTCCCAGCTTTCTCGGGCCGCGTCGCATGGCGGAGAAGGCCATCGCCGCCGTTGCGCAAGAAGCTACACCCAGAGCGTCCCGACCCGCTCGGTCGACGAGTTGGTTCCAGCCATGGGAATGGACGGCGTTTCCAAGAGCCAGGTCAGTCGGCTGTGCGAGGAAATCGCCGAGAAGGTCAAACCCTTCCTCGGCCGCCCGATCGAAGGGGATTGGCCGTGCATGCGGCTCGACGCGACCTGCGTGAAGGTGCGTCGGGCCGGCCGCATCGTATCGGCCGTCGTCATCTCAAGGCGAATGCAAAAAAGCATTCGTCCGGGCCATCGGCGTCAACGGCGACGGCCGGCGCGAGGTCTTGGGCCTGGAAACCATCGCTCCGATCAGCGATAAGCCCATCGTCATCCTGTCCGCCGTGGCAGCCTGACCTACCCGGCTATGCCGGGGAACCGCGATGCCCTGAGAGCTACACGACGTAGCGCGACACGATCCGTTTTGAATGCGAAAAGGAAGCAGCAGCATGCGTAATGACTTTGACCGCCGCCAATTCGCGGTGGGAGCGCTCGTCGCCATTGCTTTTGCCACGCGCGGTGTGAGTTCGTCGCTCGCGCAAGCGATGGATCCGGCGGCTCGGCGCATCGAATCCTACTACGCCACGCTGCTGCCGGCCGTTAATGCCGCGCGCGGCCTAGGGGTCGCGGAGCGCGCGCGGCGCATTTCATCCGCAGTCCTCGGCGCTTTCGACATCGGCACGATGACGCGGCTGGCCGTCGGACCCGCTTGGTCGCGCTTTTCCGCGTCCGAGAGGTCACAGACGATCGACGCGTTCGGCAAGTTCATGGTCGCCGATTACGCGAACCAACTCGGCGACTATTCGGGCGAAGGCTATAAGGTCGACCCGATCGTAGAAGTTCGCAGCGGCGACCAAATCGTCAAGACTTGGCTGGGTTCGACCGAGATCGACTACCTCGTGCGCGGAGGGCGCATCGTCGACATCTACGCCAACGGCACGGTCAGCGAACTCGCGGCGCGGCGCGCCGAGTTCTCATCGATCCTGGCCTCGAGCGGCAGCGCCGAACGACTGACTACGGAACTGCGCCAGCGCACCCTACAGTTGCTCGGCGGCTGATGGATCGCCCGCGGCCGGTCACTGGCTCGTAGCGGGGCGTTTGCGCGGCGCGCTCGGCTTCGGCGGCGCCTGCGTCGCCGAGCCGATATCCGCAGGCAATTCCACGCTCACTGGCAGGCCAATCGCTTCGCGCAACTGGGCGCGCCGGGTTTGATAATAGGACGAACGAAGGAAGCTGTAGAAATCGATCGAACTGTTCTCCGCCTGCTTGAGTTGGTCGACTTGCGTGACGAAGCCCATCCCGGCGAGCCCCACTGTCGCGCGGTAGCCGAATGCGAGGCTGAGCGCCCAGCTGGCGGGATCGCCCGCCTCGTCGACGACATAGCCAACCGCGTCGCGGGCGTCGGTAGGCCCGAGGAACGGCGAGACCAGATAAGGACCATCGTCGACGCCCCAGACGAACAGGGTCTGCCCGAAGTCGCCGGTCTGCTTCGGGAGACCGCTCATGCTCGCGACGTCGAAGAGTCCGCCGACGCCGAACGTCGAATTGACGAGAAATCGCCCCACCGTCGTCGCGCCAGCGCCGAAGCGGAGCTGCAGGAGGTCGTTTGCGAAGACGCGCGGCTCGCTCAAATTGGAACTGACGTTGCCGATCGCCTGCCGAACGATCGGCGGCGTAATGGCGTGATATCCACTCGAAATCGGTCCGAATATGGCCTGGTTTACGGCGAGCGCTCCACGATTGCCCGCTTCATTGGGATCGTTGATCCGGGCCATCGGCTCGCGCTGCGCGCCGGCGCAGCCGGCGAGAAGCATCAAACTCAGCGTCGCCAAGCCCAAGACCGTTTGTTTTGCGCACGATGCCATCGGCCGCGGACCAATCCATCGAAAGACTTGCAACAAAGACGGACGCCGCGCGAACGCGCAGCGCCACACCGTGACAGATTCGCGGATTGGACCCAGCCCGCACAGGGAATCTACCGCCCGACGCCGCGGCGGGCAATCGAGCGCGGATGGGTTTCGACACAATTCGGCGTTGGCGCGTCGCCTTTTTCCGCTCCTTTCGCTCTTTTGCGCTCGGCCCCCCGGCGACCAGCGAGCCGCCTGACTGAATTCCTCCGTCTATTCAATCACTATCCCCGCTATGATGCATTTTCGCAACGGTGTTTGCTTTTCGTATTGCCGATCGGAGCCTTGACTGGAGGCGGCGCGGCCGTCCAGAAGGCCGGTTCGAACGAGCGAGCGTCCGACACGCGATGACGAGTTCCTGATGATTGTGGCAGCGATCGTGCGGATCGTCGTCTTTTGCACCCGAAATCCCTGGGCGGTCATCGCGGGGTTTCTGTTGCTTGCTCTCGCGTCGGCCTTCTATCTCGCTCACAATTTCGCCATCACCACCGACAGCGACAAGCTGTTGTCGGAATCATTGCCCTGGCGACAACAAGAGATCAGCCTCGACAGAGAGTTTCCCCAGCGCGCCGACTTGATCGTCGCCGTCGTCGACGCAACGACGCCGGAAGGCGTCCAAACCGCCGCCAAGGCGTTGAGCGAAAGTCTGGCGCCGCGGGCCGACCTGTTCCGCTATGTACGGTGGCCCGAGGGCGATCCCTTCTTCGCCCGGAACGCCCTCCTGTTCGAGACAGTGGAGGAGGTCCGCCGCGACTGTGACGAACTCATCCGCGCGCAGCCATTTCTCGGGGCGCTAGCGGCCGATCCCAGCCTGCGCGGCGTCATGGGAGCGCTGTCGCAGGCGCTCAAGGGCGTACGCCTCAAGGAAGCCAAACTCGCAGACCTCGAGCGTCCGTTGACGCTCATCGCAGACGCGCTCGAACAGTCGGCCGCGGGGCGCGATCCCGCATTTTCATGGCGGCCCCTGATCACCGGACGAACGCCCGACGAAACCGACCTGCGCCAATTCGTCACTATCCAGCCGAAGCTCGACTACACGGATCTGCAGCCGGGCGGGCGGGCCACTGCGGCCATCCGCGATGCCGTCAAGTCGCTTTCGCTGACGCCCGATCACGGCGTCAGAGTGCGCCTGACCGGTCCCGTGGCGCTGTCCGACGAGGAATTCGCCACGATTGCCGACGGCGCCGGCGTGAACGGTCTGACGACGGCATGCGCCGTCGTCTTGATTCTTTGGCTGGCGCTGAAGCGGCCACGTCTCATCGTCGCAGTTCTCGTTAATCTGATCGCCGGGCTGGCGCTCACGGCGGCGCTCGGTCTGTGGATGGTCGGGGCGCTGAACCTGATCTCGGTCGCCTTCGCGGTCCTGTTCGTTGGACTGGGCGTTGATTTCGGCATCCAGTTCAGCGTTCGCTACCGCGACGCGCGCCGCAGCGAGAGCGACGTCGCCAAGGCGTTGCGCAATGCGGCGGCCGGCGTTGGCGGCCCGCTCCTGCTGGCGGCGGTGTCAATAGCCGCGGGCTTTTACTCCTTCCTGCCGACCGCCTATCGCGGTCTCTCCGAACTCGGCCTGATCGCGGGAACGGGGATGATCATCGCCTTTGCGACGAGCATAACCCTTCTGCCCGCCTTGATCGCGACCCTCAATCCGAACGGCGAGCCGGATCCGATCGGCTTCGCGGCGCTTGCCCCGCTGGACCGCTTCCTCGCGCGCTGGCGCTTCTGGATCGTCGGCGCGACATTGACGGCGACGCTGCTCGGGGCGCCGCTTCTCTTCGAGCTGCGGTTCGATTTCAATCCCTTGAATCTGCGCAGCGCCAGCGCCGAGTCGGTGGCGACCCTGCTCGATCTGATGCGAAATCCGCGCACCAGCCCCAACACGATCGACGTGTTGACGCCTGATCTCGCCAAGGCGACGGCGCTCGCGGCCAAGATCGCCGAGAAGTCGGAAGTCGCCGAAACGCGGACGCTGCAAAGCTTCGTGCCGACGCAACAGGACGACAAGCTCGCGATCATCCAGGACGCGGGCTTCTTCCTGCAAAACACACTCAATCCCCAATCGGTCAGACCGGCCCCGACGGACGCCGAGGACGCGGCGGCCATCAAGATCGTGGCGCAGGATCTGCTCAATTCGATCGGCGACGCCAGCGGCACGGCGGCTGGCGACGCACGCCGGTTGAGCCGTCTCCTTGCCAACCTGGCCGACGGGCGGCCGGAATCCCGGCGGATCGTCGGCGACGCCCTCGTCACGCCGCTGGAGGTCACGCTTGACCAGGTCCGCAACCTGCTTAACGCCGCGCCCGTCGCGGTCGCGAGCCTGCCGCAATCCTTGGTCCAGGACTGGATCGCAAGCGACGGGAGGGCGCGAATTGAGGTGGCGCCGAAGGGCGACTCGAACGACAATGCGACGATGCGCCGCTTCGCTGATGCAGTCCGCGAGGTTGCGCCCGAGGCGACCGGCGCGCCGGTCTTCGTTCTCGAGGCGGCAAAGACCATTGTCATGGCCTTCTGGCAGGCGGGCCTCTGGTCGATCGTCTCAATCGCACTCCTGCTGTTCGTCGTGCTGCGGCGGCCGGTCGACGTCGCCCTGACCTTGGCGCCGCTCATGGTGGCGATCATCGCGACGCTTGAGATCTGCGTGCTGATCGGCCTGCAGCTCAACTTCGCCAATATCATCGCTCTGCCGTTGCTGCTCGGGGTCGGCGTGGCGTTCAAGATCTACTATGTCATGGCGTGGCGCGCCGGCGAAACCAATTTCCTGCAGTTAAGCCTGACGCGCGCCGTCTTCTTCAGCGCCTTGGCGACCGCCACCGCCTTCGGCAGCCTCTGGCTGTCGCATCATCCCGGCACGTCGAGCATGGGCAAGCTGATGGCGCTCGCCTTGGTGACGACGCTCGCTGCGGCGCTGTTGTTCCAGCCGGCGCTGCTGGCGACCCGCAAGCGCGAGTAATCACGCTTGATGAAGTTGGAATAACCCAGATCGTACTGTCACGCCGTTTCGGGCTTGTGGTCCCTGAAGTGGCTCGGCAGGGCGTTGCCATGTCTGGACGGCGTCCGGCGCGGAATTGATCTGGGGACGTCGCGCGCGACAGGATAGCACCGCAGGCGCACAGGTGTGGAAGAATCAAAACGCAACAAAATGCAGCATTTCGTAGCAAATCGAAGCGTCGCGAAATTGCTTCAAATTGCTTCGAGCCCTCTGTCATTCGAGGCCAGGGATTCGTCGTCCATGATGCTGGACGCCCTCTGTCGGTACTTCGGTGCGTGTGGCGTGAGGGTTCTAATTCTGTGGCCCTTTAGTGGGGATCCAGTGGGGCTTGGTGGGCTCCAGTGGTCCCCAAAGTCCCATGGTGGGTAATAACCTTCGACTGAACTTTCAGGCGGCGGCGATCAGACGGCCGGCTTTATGGGTATGCGCCCGACATGCACCCAGGGCGCGCTGGACGAACGGCGCCGGATCGTTCAAGCCGCGACAGCAGCGGGGCGTCGTTTGAGCCGCCGCGTCTCTGGCAGGCCTTCCAGTTCCATGGCAGGAGTTCGTCGATCGTCTTTGCGGGATGGTCGTCTGCGCCGGACGATCGCCCTAATGGCAACGCGATGCCCCTTGTCGGCGCCTGGCGGGTCTTGACGCAACTCGCCGCCGATAACCCGACAAGACCTTTCCTCGCCGACATCACGCCCTACTCCGCCGCAACCTGGACCGAATCGCGCAGCTTGGACGAATAGTGCGAGGCGTTCACGGCGCCCGAGGAGGCCTCGCGGGCGAAGCGAATCAGGTGGCGGGAGACGAGACCGGCCTGGATCACCGGCTCGATCTGGCCGCGTTTCAACTTGGGCCAGGCGAACTTCCAGAATTCCCGCCGATAGTCGCTTCGGACGCCGACCTTCCACAGGATTTTGGCCAGCATGGCGAGGCCCATGCGGATGTTGCGCCACGAGGCGCGCTGCGGACTGGCTGGCCGCGGGAAGCGGTTGGCGTAAGTGGCCTGGACTTGGTGCTCGTAGCGCGCGAACAGCGCCGCTGGCTCGTAGGCGCGCGCCATCGTCTCGCGCCACATGGCGACCACCTCGTCGTACGGGAGCAGAAAATCGACGTTGGACTCGCGGTCGTGGTCGTCGATCAGCCGGCCGGAGCGCTGGAGCCGGTCCCACAGCGGCGTGCGGGGGAGCGCCTGCAGCAGGTTGATGGTCAGCATGGGAATGCGCGAGGCCTCGATGAAGTCGAGGATGCGTTGGCCGGAGGCCGGGGTGTCGGTGTCGAGACCCAGGATGATGCCCGAGACCACCTCCATGCCGTGGCGATTGAGGGTTTCAACGCTCTCCAGGATCGGCGCCATCATGTTGTGCGACTTTGACATCGCCTTCAGCGCCTCGGGTTCGGGCGTCTCGACGCCGCAAAAGACCGTGTCGAAACCGGCTTCGCGCATCATGGCGAGCAGGTCGGGCGCGCGCGCGATGTTGAGCGTGGCTTCGCAGGCGAAGGAAATCGCGTAGCCGTTGCGCCTTTGCCAGGCGATCAGGTGCGGCAGCAGCTGCTTCGCCGCCCTTCGGTTGGCGATGAAGTTGTCGTCGACGAAGTAAACCGCGCCGTTGACGCCGCGTTCGAGCAATTTGTCGAGCTCGCTGGTGATCTGTTCGGGGGCCTTCAGCCGCGGAATGCGGCCATAAAGGTCGGGAATGTCGCAGAATTCGCACTGGTAGGGGCAACCGCTGGAGAACTGGACGCTGCCCAGGAAGTAGCGATCGATCTGGGCCAGTTCGTAGGCTGGCGCCGGGCGCTCAGTGAGCGGTCGCCGCTCGTTCGTGGTCAGCGCCACCTGCTTTGGCGTCCGGGAGCAATCCGCGGCCAGACGGACGAACAACTCTTCGGTCGCGTCGCCGAACTCGCCGAGGTGAAGGTAATCGAAGTCGGGATAATAGTCCGGGCAGGCCGACACCGAGGGCCCGCCGAGCACGGTCACCCGCTCGGCCATGTGGGCCCGATGACAGATGTCGTCGATTTGCCGGCGCTGAACGTGCATGCCGCTGACGAACACCACCTCGGCCCAGGCGAAATCGGCGTCGGTAGCCGGCGTCAGGTTCTCGTCGACAAAACGGACCTGCCACGACGGCGGCGCCGCGGCGGCGATGACTAGCAGCCCTTGGGGCGGCATGAAGGCCTTGACGCCGTTCATCAGCTCATAGGCGTATTCGAAAGTGCCGAACGACGGCGCGTACCGCGGCGACACGCAGAGCACGCGGCGAGCCGTCAACTGGCCAGACCCCGTCATCGAGCGTCCGCCCCTTCTTCAAGCGCCATTCAAGCTAGTCGGCTCGGTCACCCCCGTCAAGGCGGCGCGGACTTTCGACTTTCGGGCGGTCGCATCGTCTCGTGATCAGGCTGCGATGTGAAGACGCATCGTCCTGCCGATAAACAGCAAAGGCGCATTTGCGTCGGTGAACGTCTGCATTGGAGGTGGAGCCACCGTCGGCAACCGGCGCGACAGAGGCGCTCGGCGCGCGATCAACGAACGTCTGCTCGTGTAAAGGTTCTCGGATGCCGGCCCTTGGCAGACGCTTGCGGTCATGACGCGAGGGCCGGCGTTCGAAAGCCTCCAAGGAAGGAAACCGCGGGTCGGAAGGGCGCTGTCGCCGCCGCCGCGAGCTATGGGGATTTGGGCGCCGCTGGCGGCAATTGTCGGGAAGTCGCAATGATCATGAACGGCGATTTCCAGGTGTCTGACTCAGCGAAAGGGCTTTGGCTGTCGACAATCGGATCGCATTGGTCGCCGTGACCGTGCTCGCAAGGGGCGTGCGCGGCATATTTGGGCGAGTGGCGTCGGCGGGTTCGAACGACCCGCGACAAAAGAGAGGCGAGTTGCGGCGTTGGGGCTGACGCGATTTCGATCATGACGTGTCGATCTTGATTTTGCCTGGCGAAGAGCTGCGCGAAGCGCGTCCGCGCGGGCTCGCGAGGTCGCTTCTTCACCACCGTCGATCTTGTCAATCGGCTCGAAGCCGAGGCGCGCGCCAGCCGCCAGGGAGGGTTCGCCGATTACCTGACCCGCCTCGACTTCGTCATCCTCGATGAGCTGGGCTATCTGCCTTTCGCCCAGGCCGGCGGACAATCGTTGTTCCACCTGATCAGCCGCCTCTACGAGCGCACCTCGATCATCGTCACAACCAATCTCGCCTTCGGCAAATGGCCGAGCGTCTTCGGCGATCCCAAAATGACCACCGCGTTGCTCGATCGTCTCACGCATCATTGCGATATCGTCGAGACCGGCAACGAAAGCTGGCGCTTCAAGAACCGCGCCTGACCCTCAAGAGAACCGGGCCTCACGCGACCGCATTCGCCCCGGCTGCGCAACCCTCACCAGCTCCGCCGGGGCGAACGCTGCCGCCGGTGCGCGTCACCAAAAGCGGGGTCCCTATTCGACACAAATCAGGGGTCCCGTTTCCATGATTATTGACAATCGAGGTCGAGTTGGTCGTCGAACCATTCCTCGCGTCGCTTCAGAATGTCCGGCCGCTCTTGCTCGGCGGCGTGCGTGGACTTTTCTTGAGCGCGATCCTGCGGCGCTGGAAGAAGCGCAAGATCGTCGTCGCGCCGAAGGTTTCGCCGCGCTCATCAATCAGCTTCGCCCGCAGTTCGGCGAGCGTCACGTCCGGTTGCGCCGCCACCGCCGCCAGGATGAAATCGGCATGGCGCTCAATGCGCTGCGAGCGATTGTCGCCCCCGACGGTTTGGCCGCGAAACTCCCGCTCTCGCGCACTCGCTGTATCCAGCGCACCGCGCTCGCCGCGCTCACCCCAAATCGCTCGCCCGCCGCTCGCCGCGACTGCCCGGCCTTCACCGCCGCAACCAACCGTTCCCGAAGATCGTCCGAAAGAGCCACGCCTCCCGGCCCTCCTCGCCGGCGCATAGCTTGAACCAGATCGAGCCCGATTCGAGACTCCCAAGCCGATTCACCCCGCTAGGAATCCGCGCTAGCTCCAAGGCCCGCCCGTGCGCTGCTTGACCAAGCTGCTCGAGGCATGAGCAAACGCATCAATGTGACAGCCTTGGTTAGCGCACTCTGGTGGAGGCAGGCGGGAGACTGGTTGCGGACATAAAACTGTCCGGTCGCCCGGTTTCTCCAGCAAGCCCCGCCCCTAATCCCCTATAGGCAGCTCTCAAATTTGCAAGGCGCCAAACGGCGCCGTACTCAAGCGCTCGAACCGCCAATACAAAAACCGTCCAAGGATACCATTTCTTGTAGTATTGACGGACGAAGAGGAGGCGGTTTCTGAATTCAAGGTAAACCGATAGGGGCGAACTGGCCGACCGCGCGCCAGCGGTCCCAATTGTTGTGCCTATACGATGGTAAACCACGGCTTTCCAAGCATAGCCTACGCCGCAGGCGCGGTTCGCGCGCATGCCCCATTCTACGTCTTCGAAATATAGAAAATACCGCTCGTCCATTAGCCCTATGCGCGCTAGGCACGGGCGCGTTACGTAAATACAAGCCCCAGAAGGCGAATCGATACGTGCTTCAACTGCAGCGATGTCCGGCTCAATATACGCCGACGCATAGAGGTCGAGAGCTTCCATGCTCGCGAGCCACGGCCTCCAACGGAGACCGCGTGAATGCTCCAACGCGGGTTGGTCCATCCGTATAATTCGGCCTCCAAGCATCCCCTTTCCCGAACTGCGGGAATACGCCACGAGTTCAGCAAGAGCGTCCGGCTCAGGTTTCGTGTCGGGGTTCAGCACCCAAACACCTTCCCATCCGGGTATGTTTTGTAGAACGCGCAGCCAGGCGTTAATGCCGCCCGCATACCCAAGGTTCTCTCTTGCCTCGCCCACGAAGACCAATGGTCCGTTCGCCCCCAGGCGAAGGCGGCAAACCCGGATGAATTCGCCAGTGGGTGGAGAGATCGACTCGGCTTGGCCTTGGCACGGCGCCTTAGGAGCCGATAGCGCAGCCACAAGCCCATCAAAAGCCGGTGGTCCACCGTTCTCGCAGATTAGAACGGCGAATGAGGGCTCACTCCGCGCATGAGCCAAGGCCGACAAGCACCCTTCGACATCTGCCGAGTTGCGAAAGCCGACAATGACAACCGGCACTTTTGCGCCATTTAGCATGTCTAGATCCCACATTTTGTCTGCTCTCTATTCTGCATTTTGAGGCGCGCGGCAAGCCGCGTATCGGGCAGAAGAACAAGATCACGCGGCGCTGGCCCGAGCGCGGCGCAAGGCCTTCGGCCCCGCACGATCAGCGCACCGCTTCGACCTTTATCTTCGGCGCCATCTGCCCCAGGGACGGCAAGGGCGCGGCGCTCGTCCTGCCCGTTTGCAACACGGAGACGATGGACCTCCATCTCCAGGAAATCGCCGCCTGTGTCGCGCCAGGCAAACACGCCGTTCGTCTTCTCGATCAGGCGGGATGGCACATGCCCAACCGACATGCCGTGCCGGCGAACATCACGCTGGTTCCCTTGCCGCCCAAATGTCCGGAGCTCAACCCGACCGAAAACGTCTGGCAGTTCATGCGCGAAAATTGGCTCTCCAACCGGGTCTCCATATCCGATGAAAACCTACTTGATCATTGCTGCGAAGCTGCGAAGCTTGGAACAAACTCGCCGACCAACCCTGGCGCATCATGTCCCTTGGGCTGCGAGATTGGGTGCATGGATTCTGATCGCCAAGTCTTAGTATAAGGGGACAACATGCCATGCGTCTTCACGCTTACGGCGGATCGCGCCTTCCGCCACTATCACGCCAGCGTTGACCGAGGCCAAGGCCGAACAAGACGGCAAGCGTTTTCTTCTTCGTTCGGCGCCGTGCCCCCGCCGCAAGCCTCGCCCTATGCGCCGCTGGCATCGCCCCTGCCGCCCACCATGCGAGAGCTCGCCGACGCCTGATCCAACCGCTCCGACGAGCGAAAATGTAATGCCAAAGCGCTTTTACAGCGCTGGTTTGCACTTGCAATCAATAGGTTGCCAATTCCACCTACTGAAGAACAGCTTAGCTTGGCCGCCGGCTGACGATCACACACTCATCGAAAGAAAATTCGCAGCGCGCAATGGCCCAGCAACAAGCGCACCCGTTAACCGATCCCCGCCCCGTTTATCCCGCAAGGACTGAACTTGACCCGCTGCACTACCGTCCTTCCACCTCGCCAGCTTCGAGTTCGCTTGGCCCTGGCCTAAGGGCCCATTCGCCGTCCAAACGAGAGAAAAAGGCGGTGCCGCTTTGCAACACATTAAGGAGATCCAATCTGCTTGAGTGGGCCAGCGTCCAACTCCCATTGCGCAGAAAGAAGCAAGATTTCATGGTCAGCTCTTGCATAAACTGCGGTTCCAGTCGGCCGTGCAAGCCGTTGAGACCATTTTGCCAAGCCTCGTAGAATAGATGATCCAACACTTTGCCTACCGACGCGGTCTCAGCGCCGATTTGTAAAGTCTCGCCTATACCGCCCGGCGACGCATAATAGATGTACCAACCGATGGGTTTGCGCTCATGGTCGCGCACGACCATTCGACGTAGATCACCAAACGCCCTCCTTCGACCTACAAAATCGAAAACCCAGTCGACTGAGTGCTTGTCGTATTCTGGACGCATCCAATGCTTAGCGGGAATAGTCGCCAAAAGCTCAAGCAATGTTTCCGAGCTGAGTTCCTCGGCCGTGGTTTCGGGGCGCGCCTGATGAAGAGGACTGAGCGAAACATTTGTAGCCAGCGCATCGACCACTCGACCGAAAGGCTTTAAGATCGTGCCGATGTTAACCGCCAAGCCACTTTTTTTGAGGCGGGTTACTCCATCGAGAGCGTAGAGCGAGGGCCGCAGAGGACGGGCCCACAACAGGCTATAAATCGGAACAACTGTAAACCCGAGGCTCCGCAGAAGCCGCTTGCTGTTCTCGTTAGCCGAGTCAGTGATGGATATGTCCTGCGTTCCCTTCAAGAAGGCACGAATTAGCTGAATGGCCGCCATCGAGGCTCGGCTTCCCGGTTCCATCACGAAATTACTGCCGAATGCTAACCGGATGGTCTTACCCTGAAACGACATACGGCGCGGCACCGCTCCGAAAAAGCCCGCAATTCGCCCCTGGGCGTCTTCGTAGACGTGGGAGACTATGCCATCGTCGCGCCAAGGATTGTGCAAAAAGAGTTCGGAGAAATATCGCCTCAAACTCGGAGGGGCGGGCCCTTGCCGCTCATGCAAGACTTTCCAGACTAAGTCTGCCACGGGTGGAGCATCAGCTTCACTAAATGGGCGCACGCCTACCATTGCCGATGAGTCCTTTCGCGCATTTTAGGCGCCCCCCTCCCGTAAATCCGTTTGGAACATTGGAGCGTTCCGATTCAGACCCTTTGGCGTCAGTACGTTTCAATAAATTCTAAACTGTGTTCCCGCCATCGACAACCAATGTTTGGCCGGTAATGAAGCTTGCCTGATCGGAAAACAAGTACAAGACCGGCCCTACGATATCCTCCGGGCGACCGAGCCGCGCGAGTGGAGTGCGGCGCAGAATTTGTTTCTTGTGTTCTTCGCTCAGATTGCGCGACATTTCCGTGTCGTAATAACCCGGGGCAACCGAGTTGACCCGAATTTTGTGCTCACCGAGCTCTCGGGCCAACGCGCGCGTAAATGAGTCGATGCCCCCTTTCGTGAAAGCATAGGCTGCAAGACCCCTAAAGCCTCTCATCGCGCTAATCGTGGAGATGTTCACAATTACTCCGCCGGCTTTACCTAGAAGCATCCGGCGCACAGCGAGCCGGGTAAATTTGAGGGTTCCCGCGACATTCACAGCGACTAGCGTCTCAATCTTTTCTTCTGGCATCGTCGCGAGCAATCCATCTGCTGCGATGGCCGCACAATTGATGAGTCCATAGGGTATGCCAAATTTCTTCTCGGAAGCTTTCAAGAATGCCAAAGTGGATGTTCCGTCGACGAGATCGGCAAGGCCAAAATGAAACTTGCTGTTTTCTGCCAGTTGTTCGACGAAGGCAGTCTTGTTTCGGCTAAACGTGCTGACGCTGTAACCAGCATCCAGAAGGCCTTTTACGATTGCTTTTCCGAGTCCACGGCTACCGCCGCTGATGACAATGTGTCGGCCGAGCGCCTCCATTCTTGTTGTCATGAAATCCTGCTCCGGAGAGTTTTTCCTGCAGTTGACAGCGCCACCTGTTCAACAATCTTGATCAATCTCGGTTGCTGATAAGACGCAAGCCTGATCCTGCACGTACGAATCACTTCTTCTTTCAGGCTTTCATGATACACCCCGGACGCGGGGACAATTTCGCAGCCGACCAATTCGCCAGCAATCGACGAGGCTTTGCCGAAGACGCGCACATCCGCAACGCCAGGGATCGCCCGTATCACACGTTCCACTTCTACCGGGTATACCTTGCTGCCGGCCACATTGATCATATCTGTACGGCGTCCCGTGAAATACACGCGTCCCTCGCTAACTTCCACGAGATCGCCCGTTGCAGTCCAGTCTGACATCGATCCCTGTTGCGAAGACAGGGGATCGTACTTACCAGTAGAATTGGGGGATCGAACCAGCAGCTCGTTCTCTCGCACTTGTAATTCGACCCCGTCATGGAGCACCCTATCAAGGAACTCGGTTGGAAAACCGGCAAAGCCGTCGCTCACAGAAAAACACCGGCCGAGCTCGGTCGTAGCATAGATGTGAACGAGGCGTGCCTTGGGGAAACGGCGGCGCAGATTATCGAGAATTGACTGATCCACTACTTCACCGCCTAAAGTTATTTGCTGGACAGGAACCTTTTCTAAAATCTTTTGATCGGAAAACAACAGAAGGCGGCGCCAGTAAGACGGCGTCGCAGAGACGAATTGGACCCCTGCGTCGTACATAAACTGCGCTATGGCCTGAGGATCTAAATCAATATCTACAACAGCCAACGTTCCTCGGTTCGCGAAACACTGCAACATTACTTGCAATCCGGCATAAAGATTCGGCCTATAGGCGAGAAGCCACCGCGGCGCAAGGCTTGCCGGCCCTCTTCGCACAGGATTGCTCAGGCTATTCCATGTATGTCGTACTGCCTTGGGCTCCCCTGTCGTCCCCGAGGTGAGAATGGTGACGCTGGGACTTCCGCTCCACGCTCCCTCGTCGGGCAACTCGTGCGCCTCAAGTTTCGACAGGTTTCGGTCCTTTGGCAGTACAAGAAGAGCCCCCAGTCTGAGTCGCTTCGCGAGCCGAATATTCTCCTCCAGTGGAGCTCGTGCATCGAACAGAAAAACATCGCAAGACAACCAGTCGAACGCAGCCAGAGCTGCGTAACTTGCTGCCGCAGGCGCAAAACAAAGCCCGACGCGACGTTTCGCAAGCAACTGATGGCAACGCGCGATGTGTGTAGCTTCAGCGCGAAGTTCACCCCACGTCGTCGAATGAGAGGGGGTGACGACCGCCTGCTGCTCCAGCGGTATTTCCTCTTCAAAAACGAGCTTCCCCAGCATGGTTTAGGCTGCCGGATTGTCGTATAGGGCGGCAAGGTCGGATAATGTTTTGATGTTGTGCTCGGCGCCCGTTGCGAATGGATCTTTGCCTGTTATTTCCTCCAATCGAATGACTGCTTCGGCAAAGTCCAGCGATTCCAACCCCAGGTCTTCCAAGACGGCATCTGGGGCAAGAGCAGGCACCGCAAGCCCCTTAGCCTTCATGATCTCGACCAAAATGTCGACAATGCGGTTCTCGTTTTCGCTCATGGGAATCTCATCCTTCAGCGTGTCTATCGAGGTTGGACTCCGAAGGGAGCGGCCTCGCTTTTGCGCACGACAGAAAACAATCGACGCTTCAACGCAAATGCGTACGGCAGCCACCGGTACGCCCCAGCCAATTTCAGACGGAACTCGATCGGCCAATCGCTCGCCGTAGCCCCTACGCGTCCCGTGACAAATTCCTGCGGTTTAGTGAAAGCGAGAATTGGCAACGCAGTGAACACGCGCTCATAGCGCGCTTCTCGACATCTCTCAACAACGCGTTCATCGAAGGCGCCGTACGGGAAACTGAAAAGCTTCACCTCGCGATTCAACATCAACTCCAATTTCGCTCGCGAACCCACTAATTCTTCCGCAAGACGCCGCTCATCGACGGCGGGAAGGACCGGATGCGTCATTGTGTGAGATCCAATCGCCACATATTCGGACGGCAATTGGCGAAGCTGATCCTCGGTCATCGCTCTTTCTCGCGACGGATCGTCTCCCCCGAAGTACTCCCAACTGGGATTATTCCCAAGCGCTTCTGTTACGATGAACAAAGTCGCAGGTATTTGCCTTTTCTTGAGCTCCGGAAGCGCATTATCAATAATATTCTCAAGACCATCATCAAAAGTAATTGCCACATAGCGTCCGCCTGTGTCCGGGAGGCTTCTCACATCTGCTCGGATCGGCTGTGCGCGGCGAATTAAATCGTCCATCTGCCGAGCAAATTGTGCGCGCTGCTTCTGCGTAACGGAATGATAGGCAAGCACCACGCAAGTTCCGCGCGGCTGTCGGCCGATGAGCTTACACATAAGCGCGCCGAGTCGATCGAACGCTGCGACAAACAGGCTCCCGCACAAATTGATGGCTCGCTTCAGCATATCGCACACCCCATTTCGCCACGCTCGAAGCTCTTATTCTGCGCCTCAACCCTAGTTGATTGCTAAAGGGCGTTCCTTTCTTGGGTTGGCCTGGATCTGAGACCCCCCTTCGGCTATAGTGAGCTCTCAAATCAACCCGGGGAAGCCGAAGGCAACCGTTAGTTTCCCGTTCCCGGAAGTCGACTGTAAGTGCATGCCCTGTGAGAATCTGAGCGCCTCGTCGATTCTCATCATACAGCGAGCGAAAAACGGCCTGTTGCTGCACTGGAGAGTTAAGCAATTCAGAAACGACGCCCGCGGGTACGTTTGTCGTATTGTGCGGAAAATTCTACACCTTCCTTCGACGCAGTTGACCATTCGCTTAGGCGTGCAAACTACCATCGGACACGGCGGTAATATTTCTGACACAATAATTCGACCATTTTGGCGCCTCAATTGATCGACATTCCCTATATGATGCCTACATCATTTCTGCGTTACCGACAAGGCGGTTTGCAATTGCTCGCCCTGCTCCGGTCAGGCCGGGATTGGCAGGCGCTTGTCGGCGAGGGTGAGCCGGATGGCCTCGAGAGCGCCGATTGGGCGGCGTCGGGCGGTTTGGACGAACGTTTGGATCTCGGCATAAAGCTTTGCGCCCCATATGGTCCGAAATCCGTTAGCGATTTTGCGAAACGCCGGGCGCCAACAGGGCAGCCTTAAGTTCTCGAAAAGCGGCTTCTCCTCCATTTTCGCAAACGAGAATATCGAACGGCGGATCTGGCGTCGCTCGTGAAAGGGCGGCCAGACACGAGTGACTGTCCCGTGAGTTTTTGTAGGCCACAATCAGGACAGCCACTCGGCCGCTACGGCTAGTCATTTAGGCCCCGAGCGGCGAAGTTGCGATTGGGCATATCCTGCCATATTCCCCGCGTATCGAGGACCGCCAAATGTCGACGTTCCGCTAGAGGGATGTTTTTGAATTGATCATGGTCGACCAGCACGATCGCGACCTCACATTGCCGCACGGCCTCGTCGAGATCGCTCAATTTCGCTCCATGCTTGGCGATTTCAGCCGGCAACTCGTGAATAAATGGCTCGACAATCCTGATGCGGGAGCCGTACCGCTCCGAGAGCTGACGGGCGACCTCCAATGCCGGACTTTCCCTTAAGTCGTCGACATTGGCTTTGAACGCCAGGCCGCAGCAGGCGACTTCCGCGAATGGTTGTTCCTCGATCAGCGCTACGGCCCGTTCGACCGTAGTCGTGATCTTCGAATCGTTCACCTCGCGGCTGGTTCTGATGAGCCTTGCGATATCCGGCGCCGAATCGACGATAAACCACGGGTCGATCGCAATGCAGTGTCCCCCTACTCCCGGTCCTGGACGCAGTACATTGACGCGTGGATGGCGATTGGCGATGTCAATCACCTCCCAGACGTTGATTCCGTATCGATCGCAAATCAGCGAGAGCTCATTGGCAAATGCGATATTGGTGTCACGGAAAGCGTTTTCCGTCAGCTTGACCATCTCGGCGCAGCGGGCCGTTGTCGTTGTGCAAGTCCCGCGGATGAACATTTTATAAAAGCGTTGGGCTTCACGCGCGCAGTTAGGCGTAATCCCGCCAATGCAACGATCGTTGTTGACCAATTCCGTCAAGATCCGGCCTGGCAAAACGCGCTCGGCGCAGTAGGCGACCGCAATGGATCCATCGCCTTTCTCTCCTGTGCCGACAGTCAATTCCGGCCGCCGAGCGGCGATCCTTTTCGCGATTTCCTCGGTCGTGCCGATCGGCGACGTCAACTCGAGGATAACCAGATTGCCTGGTTGTAAAACGCCGCAGACGTCATCGACGGCCGCAAAAACGCTTCGCAGATCGGGACGCTTGTCTGCGTCGATAGGAGTTGGGACCGCGATGATGAACACGTTCGCGGGCTCGGGTTTGGAAGCCGCGCGAAGCGTTCCGTTTGAAACGACCTTCTGGACGAGCCCGTCCAGATCGGGCTCGGCGATGTGAATCGACCCTGCCGCCACAGTCTTGACGACCCGCTCGTTCACGTCCACGCCCAGGACGCTGATCCCGCGGCTGGCTACGACCGCGGCGGTCGGAAGGCCGATATAGCCAAGGCCAATGACGTTAACCCTAGGAAGCTCCACCATCTAGCATGATCCTCACGATACGCTCGCTCGCGTGTCCATCACCAAAGGGATTATGAGCGCGCGACATTGCAGAATAGTGATCGGGATCATCGAGCAATCGCCGAACCTCGGATAAAATACGATTGGGATCGGTTCCGACGAGGCGCGCTGTTCCAGCGTCGACGCCTTCTGGCCGTTCCGTCGTGTCCCTCATGACGAGCACAGGCTTCCCTAGCGCGGGCGCCTCCTCCTGGATCCCGCCGGAGTCGGTGAGTACAATCTCCGCCGCCGAGAGAAGGGCGACGAAGTCCGGATATTCTTGGGGCGCGATGATCTCGACCTGCGGATGCGAGGCGAGGCGAACGCCCAGCACGTCGCGCACGTTGGGATTGGGGTGCAGCGGCAATACTATCGCGACATCCGGCCTCTTGAGAATTTGAAGCAACGCGCCGGCAATCCGATTCATGCCTTCGCCGAAGTTCTCTCGCCGATGCGACGTAACCAGAATAATGCGCCGGCCATCCTGGCGCTCCAAAATTTCGCGTGAGCGGGACGCAAGCTCTGGATTGGCGTCTATTAGAGCCTTTGTAGCGAGAAGGGCGTCTACGACCGTATTTCCGGTCACATAGACACGGTCGTCCGGAATGTTCTCTCGCTTCAGCACCTCAGCTGCGCGCTGCGTCGGCGCGAAATGCTGGTCGGCGATCGCGGATACGATCTTTCTATTCACCTCTTCGGGCCACGGAGCATAGATATCTCCACTTCGTAGGCCCGCCTCCACATGAGACACCGGTATGCGACGGTAGTACGAGGCAATTGCTCCTATCATCGCTGTGGCTGTATCGCCTTGCACAATCACCCTGTCAGGATGCGCTGCGTCGAGAACTTCGCCGACCGCGAGCAAAAGCCTGGCGCTAAGTTGGTCAAGAGACTGGTTCGGTCTCATCAAATCGAGATCAATGTCGGGGACTATGTTCGCCAACTTCAACACTTTGTCCAAAAGCTCGCGATGCTGCGCGGTCGCACAAACCGTTACTCTTACCCCTTTTTCTTTATTCAGTTGGTTAACAATCGGAAAGAGTTTAATTGCTTCTGGCCTGGTCCCGACCAACACAAGACAATGTTTTCTATCGGTCATTGTGGGTAAATATGCGCGTGAGGACGTTTAATAACCATACGTCTTGCGATTTCTTTGAGGATCAGACCGGCAAATACTGTATTTGTCTTAGCGTATCTCCACCACATTCGACGCGGCTCCTGATAAACGCGATAGAGCCATTCCAAACCGTATTCCTGGAATCTAGAAGGAGCACGATTGACATGGCCCGCCACAACATCAAATGAGCCCCCGACGCCCATGATAAAGGGAACGCCGAGCGAATCCCTATAGGCTGCGAGAAAACGTTCCTTCCGCGGCGTGGGCATCCCGATAAAAAGACAATCGGCGCCGCTGCGCAGAATCGCATTGACCACTTCGGGCTCTTGCTGGGGAGTGAAGTAGCCGTCTCTGACGCCCGCGAACGAAAGCGCGGGATGCCTCGTGGCGATTTCCGCGGCGGCCTTGCGAACGACGCGGTCCGCGCCGCCGAGAAGAAATGGCCGGAAGCGCTCTTCCGCGCAAACAGCCATAAGGTTGAGAAAGAGGTCAATCCCCGCCACGCGCTCCGGCACGTGAATTCCAAGCACCCGCGCGCCGAAGACTATGCCCATGCCGTCGATGCCGACCACGTCGCTGCCAGCAACGTCGGAAGAGAGCACAGGATCAAATCGCATATTGACCAGTTTTGCTACGTTCAGAGCAACGTGCTGCATTCTCACGCGCTCGCGCATTGCGGTCCGGGCCAAGTCGATGGTTTCCGCCATCGTTAAGATATCGACTGGACATCCCATCAGCTCGGTACGCATCGGAGACTCCCACGCTCTAACCTCGGCGCCTTCGGTGGCGACAGCGCAACAAATTGCACCTTCACTTCACCGCGCATTCCAAACGCTACGTAATCTCATCGAGATGATATAACAGAAATAGGCAAAATGCAAACGAATTTTGCGCTGCAAAAAGCACTTCGCCTGTCGGCATCGAGATTATGTCGGACGAATATGCTTGGTAAAAAGACACAACCGCCACACCACCAAGCTCAATCGAGTTTAGTATGGGGTCCTGCAGATATTTAAGCTAGGCCTGACAGTTCAATTTACGCAAGCACGCGCCTCGAAGCTCCTTCCAACGCTCCGCCAACTTGCATGCGGCGCCGCCCGCGTGCAAACTAACTACCATCGTTAACGATCTTCGTAGTGACAACGCTGTACCGTTCAAGCGACCGGCCTTCCGAGTTGCCCCCTTCGCAAATTAGCGGCCGCTTGGTCACGTTTCCTAACGTCACCGAAATTAACATGGCGTACGCTAAGCAACAAGTGGGATTTGTTAGGCCTTTTGGACGGATTTGGTCAAAATCCATGCAAAGGCCAGGCAACGAAGAAGTCGTAGTTTTTTGAGGTTTTCTCGCATCTTAGGGCAACGCGCTTGAAGCGCTTGATTTTGCCGACCGCCTGCTCGATACGGCCGCGCCCCTTGTAGAGAACCTTTGGGAAGAAGGCCGACGTCCCGACGGCGTTCTTTCGAAGCAGACCGGCGATAACTCCATTCCTATCCGTAGAGTAACGCCCCTTCTTGGAGATTCGGGCAGCGTGACCACGAGCCCGGTTACGCCGCCTTCCTGGCCCCATCACCCAGTTTCCGGCATGGCTCATTGCGCGCGAGGCCAGGCTGAGATCCCCATCAGGCCGCACAAGTCCCAGCTTGCGTCGGACCGCGCGGGTTATCGCTCGGCGCTCGCTAATCAGGTCCGCCTCGTGCTGCACAACGCCGGCTATTGGCCGATACTCGCTGTCCGCGAGGCCATTGCAAAAGTGCGCGACTTGGCCAAAGCCAAATTCATGACGTTGCGGTCACGTCCGATCAAGATCGCCGCGCGCGTCATTGAGACCAGCAACCGCATGCGTCTCGCCTTGGCGGCGGCATGTCCCGAGGCCGATCTTTTTCGCCGCTTGCCCGGCGCACTGATTGCTTGCGGACAATGATCGCCGGGACATAGCGCCTTGTTCGACCGTTCAGATCACTCCAGCGGGTCCGCAAAAAGTACGATACTCAGTGGGCGAAAAATCCCAACGACCACGTGCGCGCAAAATCAACCCGCCCAATGGCTATCCCAACGGCAAGGACGTCATAAATAAGGGGGCAGTCACACCTAACTAAATATTCGTGATTGGCTGCTTGGGTCGCTCCAGTCCCTGTCGTTAAGGAACTTAACGGACTCCTTGGCGCGATGCCCACAATTCGGCCATCAGTTTTTGCGAATTCCTAACACGCTTCGGGCATGGTTATCTTCATCGATGACCTGTGAGCTAGGGGTTGCCGATGCGAAAATTAAAGGCCGCCGTGAGGCAGCCGGCGCGAGCTAGACCGCAAGCTGCTCGGATTGGTCGCTGAAGCCATCCAAGTCGGCGACTTGACCGGCGCCGGTAAAATGTTTGACAAAGGCGCGACAGTGAAGGCAACAGCATGGTCAAACCGCGAACGCGAGTTTCGCCGTTTCAGCGACGGGGCCGGCAGCGCCGGAAAGCGAGCTTTACCGGCGCGAGTAGTCATCAGAACATGGTATTCTCGGCGTGAATTGATTCTAATTGACGTGGCGTGATAACGCGTCGCGACCGAGTCAAGCGTTGCGGGGCTCGGGCCTCTCGATAGTTGCGACTGGTCTGGTTGGCGTTGCGACTAGTGGCCGGTTGCGCCAGATCCGGAACGGCTGAAGGAGCACGATGGTCGAGCGTCAAAACGAAAATGCGGCAAGCGCGAATGGCGCCGACCAGGGATTGGCGGCGCTGACGATGCTCATGCGTTTCTATGGAGTTCCGGCCGATCCGGAGCAGATCCGGCACCGATTCGGCGCCAAGCGCATCGGTTTTCCGGAGATGCTGCTCTGCGCAAAGGAATTCGGCCTCAAGGCGCGCGTTTGCAAGACCCAGTGGAAGCGGCTGGCCGCCACGCCGATGCCGGCGATCGCCATGCTCCGCGATGGCGGCTTCCTGATCTTAGGCAAGGTTTCCGACAACGCAGCTATCGTCCAGGACGCGTTTCCCGCCCGGCCTCAACTCGTCACACAGGCCGAGCTCGAGGCGGTCTGGGACGGTCGCCTGCTGTTGATGACGCGCCGCGCGGAACTCGTGGAACTATCGCGCCGCTTTGACATAACGTGGTTTATGGGGGCGATCCACAAATATCGCGGATTGCTCGGAGAAGTGCTGCTGGCGTCGTTCTTCCTCCAGTTGTTCGCGCTCGTATCTCCTTTGTTCTTCCAAATCGTCATCGACAAAGTGCTGGTGCATCGGGGCATGAGCACGCTCGATGTGCTTGTCGTCGGCCTCGTTGCGATCGCCGTGTTCGAGACTGTCCTGGGGATCCTGCGGACATACCTTTTCGCGCATACCACCAACCGTATTGACGTGGAGTTGGGCGCCAGGCTGTTCCGCCATCTGCTCGCGTTGCCGATCGCCTATTTCCAGTCAAGAAGGGTCGGCAACTCGGTCGCGCGCGTGCGCGAACTCGAAAACATCCGCAATTTTCTCACGAGCTCAGCCCTAACCCTGGTGATCGATCTTGTCTTCGCGGTCGTTTTCGTCGCGGTCATGTTCCTTTATTCTCCGCTTCTGAGTCTTGTCGTGGTCGGGTCATTCCCGATCTACATCGGGATATCAGCCGGAGTGGCGCCGCTTTTCCGCCGGCGGCTCGACGAGAAATTCAAGCGGGGCGCCGAAAACCAAGCGTTCCTCGTCGAAAGCGTCACCGCGGTCGAGACTTTGAAGTCGATGGCGGTCGAGCCGCAGATGCAACAGCGCTGGGAGGAGCAGCTCGCCAGCTACGTGGCCTCGAGCTTTCGCGTGCTCAGCCTCGGCAACACCGCGAGCCAAAGTGTGCAGCTGGTCAGCAAGCTTGTCACAGCGGGGATACTTTATTTCGGCGCTAAGCAGGTGATCGACGGCAACCTGACCGTCGGCGAGCTCGTCGCATTCAACATCCTGGCCGGACGGGTTAGCGCGCCTGTCCTGCGGCTTGCGCAGATGTGGCAGGATTTCCAGCAGGCTCAGCTATCGGTGGCGCGGCTCGGCGACATCTTGAATACCCCGGCCGAACCGAGCTATCGCCCGACGCGCGCCGCGCGACCGGACATTCGTGGCGACGTCACATTCGAGCACGTGACATTTCGCTACCGCATCGACGGTCCGGAAGTGCTGCACGACGTTTCGCTAAGCGTGACGGCGGGACAAATCATCGGCATTGTCGGCCCCTCCGGCTCTGGGAAGAGCACGTTCGCCAAGCTCATTCTGCGGCTTTATGCCGCCGAAAGCGGCCGCGTGCTGATCGACGGGGTCGATCTCGCCGTCGTCGATACCGCCTGGCTGCGCCGACAGATCGGTCTGATCATGCAAGAAAGCATATTATTCAATCGCTCGGTGCGCGACAACATCGCCCTCTCCAATCCCGGCATGCCGATCGAGGAGGTCATGGAGGCCGCGAAGCTCGCCGGAGCGCACGACTTCATCTTGGCGATGCCCGACGGCTACGACACGATTGTTGGCGAGCGCGGCGACAGTCTCTCCGGCGGGCAGCGCCAGCGCATCGCCATCGCCCGGGCCCTGGTCGCAAATCCCCGCGTTCTGATCTTCGACGAGGCGACAAGCGCGCTCGACTATGAGAGCGAGCGCGTTATCCAACAGAACATGCGCCAGATCGCCAAGGGGCGGACCGTATTCATCATCGCACACCGGCTGTCGGCGGTCCGCTTGGCCGACCGCATCATCACCATCGAGGGCGGCCGTCTTGTAGAGGACGGGAGCCACAACGAACTGATCAGGAAGGGCGGGCGCTACGCCGCCCTTTATGGGCTACAAGGCGGCCTCAATGACGTCCGCTAAGAACGTCTTCCAATTCGTGCTTCGCCCCGACCGCCGTAACCGGGACGAGCGCGCTTTCCTGCCCGCGGCGCTGGAAATCGTCGAGACGCCGCCGTCGCCGATCGGGCGAGCGATCACACTGACGATCATGCTCTTCTTCTGCCTTGCGCTGGCCTGGGCGAGCTTCGGAAGCTTCGACATCGTCGCGTCCGCGCCCGGAAGAATCGTTCCGAGCGGCCGCGTCAAGTTGGTGCAGCCTTTCGCGGCGGGCGTGGTGCGGGCGATCCATGTGCACGATGGTCAGTCGGTGGCGGCCGGCGATGTCCTGATCGAGCTCGACCCCACGATGAACGAGGCGGAGCGCGACCACCTCAAAAGCGATCTTGTGGCGGCGCAGCTCGACATTGCCCGGCTTAAAGCCGCGACGGCGGAAAATTTGAATAGCGCGGCCGACGACTTTCATCCCCCCGCGGACGCGAGCCCGGACCTTGTCGCGACGCAGCGCCACTATCTCATCCAACAAACAAGCGAGCATCTCGCGAAACTGGCGACTCTCGACGACCAGCGAAATCAAAAGCAAGCCGAGTGCGCCAGTATTGCGGCGGCGATTGAAAAGCTCAGTGGGATCATCCCTGTGGTTGAGCAACGGACTCAAATCCATAAGACCCTTCTCGATCATCAGACCGGATCGAAACTGGCCTATCTTGAGTTTCTTCAAACGCTACTCGAAAGCAACAAGGAATTGGCGATCGATAAAAGCAAGCTGGACGAAGCTGAGGCCGAGCTCGCCGCCGTTACGCAGGCCCGGGTGCAAGCCGAGGCCGAATACCAACGCACTCTGCTCGGCGAGCTCGCCGAGGCCGAACGCAAGGCCACAGGTTTCGCCCACGATCTGGACAAAGCCAACGAAATGACCAGGCTCCAAAAGCTCACTGCGCCGGTGGACGGCATCGTGCAGCAGCTCGCCATTCATACGGTCGGCGGCGTCGTCACTCCGGCTCAGGCGCTGCTGGCCGTCGTGCCCAGCGACAGCCGCCTAGAAATCGAGGCTTTGGTCGCCAACCGCGACATCGGCTTCGTTCACGCGGGGCAAGAAGCTGAGGTCAAGGTCGATACGTTCAATTTCACGCGATACGGGCTAATCAAGGGCGAAGTCTTGAGCGTCTCGCCGGACGCCATCACGCGCGATAAGCCGCGGGACAAATCCAGCGAAAATCTCCAGGGGACTGAAGAGGGAACCAGCGAACCGAGAGGCCAGGAGTTCGCCTACGCCGCCCACGTATCGCTCGACCACACCCAGATGAAGATCGACGATAAATTGCTCAGCCTGTCCCCTGGAATGGCGGTCACTGTTGAGATAAAGACAGGCTCGCGGACGATGCTCAGCTATTTGCTGTCGCCGTTCATGAGGGTCCGGCAGGAGAGTTTTCACGAGCGATAGCGCCAATAAACTTGGCGCTGTGATCCCGGACGTTCATCCATTTGACGCCAGAGTCTTGGGTTGAGATTGGCGCAAGAGCGCCGGCGGAGCAAGGGGCGATCGGCGTAGCTGGTCGGGGTTGCGAAGCCGATCGCCCGTTATGGCGAAGGTTCCGGCGGAAGCCGTCGGGGTGAGGTAGCCGAGGGGCCGAGTGCGGGCGCTGCTGGGTGTATCCGGCGGCCGATCGCGCCAGCGCGGAGCGGGCGTGATCGCGATCGTCGAAAATCGTCTCGTTCAGCAGCTCATCGCGCATCCGGCCGTTGAACGCCTCGCAGATCCCGTTCTGCATCGGCTTGCCCGGCGCGATGAAATGCCAGGCGACCCGGCTGCGCTGGGCCCAGGCAAGCATCGCGTTCGAGGCGAACTCGGTCCCGTGATCGCAGACGATCAGGTCCGGCTTGCCGCGCCGGGCGACGATGGCGTCGAGTTCGCGGGCGACGCGCAAAACCGCAATGATCTGCTCTTCCGTAAACCTCGATCGCTTCAGCGTCCGGTCCTTCCTTCGGGCCGGACTCCAGCTCCATGGGGAGGAAAATCGGGGGGTCACAGCGACCCGAGAGAAGCGGCAGAACGCCAATGATCATTCGCAGAAACTAGTTCAGACAAGCCGAGCCAGCGCTTCGACGGTAGGTCATGAATCATGTATCGGCATACCCGTACCGCCCATAGTGCATGTTATAATAATAACCCATCAACCGCGAATCATAGCCTGCAAGCTGTTTTACATCGACCTTGTTTAGAACTGCGCCGAGCAAGGACTCGTAGACACTTGGCGCGGCGCGAAGAGCGTGCTCGACGACGTCTATTGTTGTGTTGCCCCACTCAACTACAAGCACGTACGAGTTGACGAAACGCGCCGTCGCAGAAACATCCACTATTGGCGCGAGCGGCGAAAGATCTACAATAACAAAATCATACATCGTTCGCAACTCGTCGACGACCTTATTCATTCCATTACTGGCGAGGATTTCGTATGTGTCGGCAAGCTCGTGATTCAGGACCGCCGGAAGGAACTCCATCTGCGTGGATCGGTCCTTCCAGACGATCTCTTCGAACGAGGCCTGCCCAGCGATCAATTCCAAAATCCCGCTTGTGGCAGCCGGCGCTATCGACTTTGTAAGCGACGGATTTCTGAGGTCCCCATCGACGACGATGACTCGAGCGCCGGTCCGTGCGACATGCTGTCCGAATGCCAGCGCAACGGTCGATTTTCCTTCATTTGGAAGGGCCGAAGTGAAGCCAACGACCTTGTTCGATCGCGTTCTGGCCCCCACATCGACCGCTAATTTAATCGCGCGCACGCCGTCGGAGAAGCGCGAGAATGGGCGGGCCACGACTGTCCAGCTGACGCCCATGCCTCCGGTCACGACCCATCGTTTCTCAAACGCAGCGTCGCTCAGCGCTACTTGTGTCGACCGCAGCGGCTTTTCCGCAACTCCAACCCTTGGCAGAATTCCGAGACAAGGGATGTGCAAAGTTGATTCAATGAGTTTAGCCGTCCAGAAAACCCTGCGCGTATGCTCGCGCAACAGCGCTATGCCGAAGCCGAGGGCGAGCCCCGCGAAAGGAAATAACGCCGCAATGGCGAATGTCTTCTTGTAATTTCTTGAATCGGGCGGGCTCGCTTTTGTGATGACGCTTGCCGCGGCGATCGGTGAGCTTTGTTCTTGGAGTGAGTCGGCATAGCGACTCAAGAAGCTATCGTATAACGCCTTGTACGTCTGCGCCGAAGCTTCTAGCTGCCGCAGAGCCACCTGGGCGTGATTGGCCGTCTGGGACTGCGAAAGCGCCTCTGCGAGCTCCTGCTTGAGTCCCAACTCGCGCAATTGGGCGATCTCGTAATCACTCTTGGAAGATGCTTTTAACTGTTCAAATTCGGCCAGGATTCCCGAACGGATCTGAAGCATCTGATTGCGCAGATCGACGACCGCAAGGTGGTTAGGTCCGTACTTTACGGACCATTCGGCCGTCCGATCCGCCAGCTCGCGATACTGCAGGCGTAATTTGGCAAGGTTCTCATTCTGTGCGTCGCCACCGATCGACGCATTCAAAATCGCGTCCGGGGCGGTCGCGCGCGTGATTGCATCCAACTGGTCAAACCTGATCTTGGCCTGGTTTGTCGCCGTGCGGGCGGCGTCCAGCTGGCTGGTGAGCTCCGCGAGATGCTGATCGCTGACCAACTGGCCGGTCGCCGTTTCGACGATGTTATTTTTTGTCTTGTATTCGACCACCGCCCGCTGGGCGGCCAAGCTCTGGTCGCGCAGCTCGCGGATACGACCTTCGAGCCAATCGCTTGCTTGCCGAGTGGCGCTGTATTGGGAAGTTAGTTGCTGGTCGATGTAGGCGTCTGCGACCGCATTGGCCACTTGCGCCGCCCGATCGGCGGATTTCCAGTCGAACCCGATTTCGATTGCATAACTGTTTCCTACCCGATTGACTGTCAGCTCTTTAGCCAAGACTGCGCGAGCTCGTTCCATGCGCTCGGCCTCAGTTGGCGGCTGGGCGGGTGCGAATAGGCCACCGAATAACATCGCCTTGATGCCCCGCCCGGACGCAACGAATTCGGGGTCCTCCAAAAGCTGAAGCTTCTTGACCACGGTGCGCGCAATCTCTTCGGACCGAATAATCTCCAATTGGCTTTCCACCGCCGCAGATGATTCCAACGACATTTGGGGCAGAATCGCCGGTTGTTGCGAAAATTGAAACTTCCGCGTGTCGAGGAGCAATGTCGCGGTACCCGTAAAGTTAGGCTTCACGTTGACGAGATAGAACGCGCCAAGGCCCGCTCCGAGCACGACAAAGAGAAACACAACCAAAAATTGTCGTCGCACGAAGCCTCTGGCGTATGCGAGCCAGTCTGCTGCGGACGATTGATCGAGCGCACCCCCGCCCGGTTCGCCACGTGGAGAGAATTGATCACTGGCTTCCAGCATATTTCGCACCTTAATTCCCAATCGCAACTCGTCGGCGTTAAATCCGTATCACTACGCGTCCGCTCTCCTGCGCCAATCCCCAAGCGGCATATTCGGGACGGAAGTCTAGGGCATAATCTTTGGCCCGCGGGCGTCCCGAGACTCTGCTTCCCGTCGACAGATGTGCAAGCCGACAATCACAGCCGGCATCGAACCGCCGGTCGCCTGCCCATCTGCCAGCCACTTCAACCGAACCCCGCCGGATGAGGGCTTAAACGAAATTAGTCTCCCCCTGTTGAAGGATTTTGGCAATCTAACAAATCGGCCGCGTCGGTATCATGGATATCGATATCATAGATAATAGATTTATGATTGGGTTCGGTAGCGCGCGTTGAAGTGGCGCCCGAAATTGGGATCCGGCGCCGTCGCCAATTCGGCTTTGGAGAAGTCGTGCACTTTTGGAATGGCGCCGCGGACGGCGAGCATCAGCCAATGGCTAGCGGTGCGCAGCATGAGGCGGACCTGATTAGCGAGCGCCGAGCAACAAGACGTGCGGTCTGACGCGAGGTGGGAATTGTGCGGCTTGATGAGGTTCTCAGCCCGGCCTCGCGCGCAATAATAAAGGCTGTCGTAGATCCATTCCGCCGAACCATAATCGACATTGGTGACGACGAAGCGAATGTCGAGGCCGAGGCTGGGCGCCTTGGCGCGGGCGACCGCGCGGCGCTCGCGGGTCCGCGATTTGGCCTTTTGGCGCGTCTCGGCGCAGCCGCGCACGACGGCCTTATCGCCGCGCGCGCGTCCAGTGCGGACCGCATCGGCGGTCTCGTCTACCGTCCTCGACAGGGGCGTTGTGCCGGAAGGGCCGAAGACACTTAATCGATGCCGTTGGCCTCGCACCACGCCATCACCTCGGGGCGGCCGTAATGTCCGTCGCCACGGATGGTCAATGCGCGTGTTGGGCCAATGGCTTGGCGGATGCGGCGCACCAGGCGCCGCAGATGGCCGCGGATTTCTTCGCCGGACGGAGTCTTGCCGGCACGCAACAGCGACGGCGACCGGGCGCGAGCGTTCGCAGTGTCGTAGACATGGATGGGCTGGAAGCAGCGCTCGTCGTAATGTGCATTGAAGAAGGCGAGTTGCTGATGGCCATGCACGACATCGACAGGTGTCGTCGATATCGAGAGTGACGGCGGCAGGCGGACGCCGGTAGCTGGCGCAGTAGATAATCGGCCAGGGCGTAGGTCATGCCGGATCACCTCGCGCAGCGTCGGCGCATTCTCCCAACGCGACAGGGTCGGCTGCGAACACAGGATCGGCACCGGTAGTCAGGCAGCCGCCCGCAGACGAGCTTGAAGCCGGGATCGGTGCGCAGGTGATCGAGATCGTCGGCATCCTCATAGCTGCAGGCAATCGGCAAGATGCGAGCGCGGATCTCATAGCCCTTGAAACGCGAGCCCGCCGGCACCTCGGCCTTCAGGATCCGATCCTCGATCGCGACACCGCCGATCTGCTTGCTGCCGCGACCGCAGGGCTTGCCCCCCACCGGCCGGCGGTTCGCCACGCTCGCCTACTCCACGCTGAAGGGCTAGATCGAAGGCGGACTTTTCAACCGCTTAAATCGCGCGATCTGCGCGCACTGCGCCGCAACCAACTGATCCAGCGCCGCAATTTCGTCCACCAATTGCAACATCAGCCTTTTCAGGTCGGCAGCGGGCAGACCATTGAACAATTGGCGGGCGTGCAAGCTCGCCACAAAATCGGAAATCCAAAGCCAAAATAGCGCCTTGCGCCGGCAGTTCTCTAAGTTGCCGAAAAGACAAGCTGCGCCGAAGTTTTGACCGCACGCCACAACCTGGACAGGAATGGGGCTCCGGCTCAGAAACGGAGATCACCCAGGGGCTTCCGTCGAGTTCGGCGTCCTTCCAGATTTCAATCGCTGGGTAGCTCTTGGTCGGCCAGCCAAATCGAGTATTGTTCTTCGCAGTTGACCACCGCAAAATGGACTGCATCGTCATCCTGATTTTGCATGGCGAAACTTTTCTGCGCTTCGTGTTGCTGACCGTCTAGGTTCATGCGCGAACTGGGCCGCCTATGAAAGGGCCGGGCAGACTGAGAGACCTTCTAGGCCGCTCGATGAACCCGACCGTGCGGCGGGGGGAGTGGGGCGGGACGAACTGAACGGTAGCGCGCAATGTTCCTGTCGGGCAATTGATCATTTCGGCTGGCGAGGTGCATGTGTTTCTCCTCGACACCGATGCACGTATGGAATCGGCCTCGAAAAGGCTTGGTCGGTTTTGAATGCTGAAGAGCGGGGCCGAGCCATGAGGTTCTAAAAATTGTGACCGAACAGCATTGTGGCGGCGAAGCTCTTTGGAAGACGCTCGCGCGCTACACGGGGCTTGAGCCGCAGCCTCGATTTGCGTTTGGATACGCCTGGCCCGAGCTCGACCTTGAGGACGCAAAAGGGCAGTTGCGCTTTAGTCTCTCGCATGTGACGGCCTTGTCGGCTGCGCGGTAATATTGCTGCTGACATCGGGTTCGATTTGGAAATCGCGCGATACCCGGCCCCCTTGTCCGTTGCCGACCGCTATTTCGCCGATTCGGAGAGGAACTGGTTGTCCGCTCTCCCGCTCGAGGCACGTCATCATCAATTCGACGCGCTATGGACCGTCAAGGAAGCCTACGCGAAGGGGCTAGGACTGGGCCTCAACCTGGCGCTCAATGCGTTCGTATTGAACTTCGCCAGGTGGCGAAGCGCAGTTCGGGCGCTTGCCATCTATCGTCGCCGAAGCTGAAACTTGGAGTCTCCGGTCCTGGCGCCAGGGCGGGCATTGGGCGGGATTAGCAGTGAAGGCCGCCGTTCGGGACCTAGTGATCTGTAAAGCCACGATTTGATAGGGACCGGACAAACGAAATATTCTCGTACGACGCACAAGCGTTTTGAGGATCTTGTCGGAAAGCGCTTAAACTCCACTTCTGTATATTCTGTCAATTCGATATGACCTCCGAGGCAATGTGGTCGAGGTGCTTTCAGAGGCCGTGCGTGTTGGGCAGGCTTCTATGTCGATTTCTCCGAGTGAGAAGGATGTATCTGGCGACCTTGGTGTGATTTTACACCGAAGAAGTACCCCCGTCGCAGTGGCCGCAACTATTTGACGACAAGTGAAAATCCCGCATGACGGCGGGGTCCCGCACGATGCAAATCTCATCACCCCATAATGCAAATATTGTAACGTCAAATCAACTATTTAGGTGATCCTGCGGATGGGGTCCCGGTTCGGTGGAAAATCACAGCGATGGCCTGTTAACGCGGGATCCCGATCATCTGCGCTTCCGTTTACGTGCCGAATCAGTGAGTCTTGGATGCGATGGGAAAGCCAGTCCGCAACCTCCGTTGAAGTCGAGACCATTTGCGTATGATCGCCGGGTACGGATTGGACCTCGATCTCCTGCACCAGCTTGCCCCAAACGGGCGTCGGATCGTCTGGCAATAGAGTGTTGATTTCGCACTTCAGATAATTCACTTTGCCAGGATAGTAGCGAGGACGGTAATTCTCGATTGCAGCGATA
This sequence comes from uncultured Alphaproteobacteria bacterium, assembly GCA_963842835.1. GTDB lineage: Bacteria > Pseudomonadota > Alphaproteobacteria > Rhizobiales > Beijerinckiaceae > Roseiarcus. The sequence continues at coordinate 202,061 of CAWJIB010000013.1, forward strand.
CCGCCCTCAAGCACGGCCTTGGCTGCCGGAGGCAAGGAATCGTCGGTTCCTAACAGCGACGACGGGCCTCGGCTCGCCAACGTTGCCAGCCTTCGGAGGGATAACCCCCGCAGCGTAACGATATGCCCAACGGCCTGACCGTAACCTTCCGCTCTCAGCGTCGACCAGTGTTTCTTGAGGGCGGGCAATCAGTAGCGTTCAGGATAAACCGGGAGCGGCCAGTTACGCGGATTAGGGTAGGTCTCGAGCAACGCCAAAAGACCAACTCGCTCTCCTCGCTCTGACAGGCCACGGGCGATTTCCATGGCGACAAGGCCACCAAAGCACAGGCCAGCGAGAAGGTAAGGCCCTTCAGGCTGCGCCTCGGCGATTGCGTCGACATAATATTCCGCCATTGCCTCGACCCGATCGTGCGGCGCGCCCGTACCGTCGAAACCTTTCGCCTGAATGCCGTAGACCGGGTGATCGACGCTGATCGATTTTGCGATAGGGATCAGTTCCACCGCACTTCCGCCCACGCCATGGACGATGAAGACTGGCGGCCCGCTGGCGCCAGGTCGCAGCAACACAAGGGGCGAAAAACTGGGCACCGACCTCTGGCCTCCGACAATCTCGGCCATTCCCGCCACGGTGGAGGCTTTAAATATACTGGTGAGGGCGATCTCGACACCCGTTGTGGCGCGGATGCGACCGATAAGCCGGATCGCCAGCAGCGAATGGCCTCCCAGATCGAAGAAATTGTCGTGGCGTCCGACGCGCTCGAGATGCAGGAGTTCGGCCCAGATCGCGGCGATGGCAGTTTCGAGGGGTCCCTCGGGGGCTTCGTAGGCTCGCGTGCCGAACGCCTGGTCCTCGGGGGCCGGGAGCGCGCGGCGGTCGAGTTTGCCGTTGGGGGTGAGCGGCAGGGCATCGAGGCGCACATAGGCGGCGGGTGCCATGTACTCGGGCAGGACGCTCGCTAGGTGGACGCGCAGTGCGGCGGCGGAGATATCCTCCGCGCTGGTGAAGTAGGCGACGAGGCGCTTGTCGCCCGGAACATCCTCGCGCGCCACCACCACCGCCTCCCGCACTCCTGGAAGCCCCGCCAACGCCGATTTGATTTCCCCCAACTCAATCCGAAAGCCCCGAATCTTCACTTGGTGGTCCATTCGTCCCAGATACTCGATCGCTCCGTTGGGCAGATAGCGGGCCAGGTCGCCAGTCTTGTAGAGTCGCGCCCCGGGCTCCGATCGGAACGGGTCTGGAATGAATTTCTCCGCCGTCAACTCCAGCCGATTATGATACCCTCGTGCGAGCCCGATTCCCCCAATGTGCAGTTCGCCCGGCACACCGATCGGCGTCGGTTGGAGATGCCGGTCCAGGATGTGAATCTGCGTGTTGGCGATCGGCGACCCGATCACGATCGCCCGGCCGGCTTTCACCTTGGCGACAGCCGACCACACCGTCGTCTCGGTCGGCCCATACATGTTCCAGAGCGAGTCGCAGCGGGGTAGCAAAAGGCTCGCGAGCTCAGCCGTCCAGGCTTCGCCTCCGCACAGGACCTTCAAGCGCGGAGCGCCAGCCCAGCCCGCATCGAGAAGCATTCGCAAGGTGGCGGGGGTCGCCTGCAAAACGCTCGCGCCGGACCGCTCTATAAGATTAATCAGCGCCACGCCGTCACGTATGGTTTCGCTGCCGGCGATGACGACGCATGCACCGCACACCAGCGGCAGGAATATCTCCAGCGCGGCAATATCGAACGTCAGCGTGGTGATGGCGAGCATCGTATCCTCGGCGCTGAGGCCCGGCCGGCGCTGCATCGATGCAAGCATGTTGACCACCGCGCTATGATTGATCTCGACTCCCTTGGGCTCGCCGGTCGAGCCCGAGGTGTAGATCACATAGGCGAGATCGCCCGGGCTGCACGCTCGGTCGGGAGCCGACGCACGCTTGAGCCGCGCGGCCGGTGGCCCGCCGGCGTCGATCACAACCACATGTGAGCGATGCGGCGGCAGTTTGGACTGCAACCGCTCCTGCGTCAGCAGGACCAGCGGCTGCGCATCGGCCAGCATGAAGGCGAGCCTTTTGCTCGGATGGGTCGGATCGATCGGAACATAGGCGCCGCCGGCCTTCAGCACGCCCAGCATGCCCACGACCATGTCGAGCGAACGCTCGAGAAAGAGCGCCACCAGCATGTCGGGTCCCACGCCCAGCCCTTGCAGATACCGGGCCAATTGGTCGGCGCGTTCATTGAGTTGGCGATACGTCAACTGCTTGTCGTCGAATACGACCGCCACAGCGTCCGGCGCGCGCTCGACCTGCTCTTCAATGAGTTCGTGCAAGCAACGATCCCTAGGATAGGTAACCTCCGTCCGATTCCAATCCACCACGATTTGTTGACGCTCGGCACTCGTTAGCAAGGGCAAATCCGACAACCGCTGCTCCGGATTTGCAACGATTCCTTCCAGCAGCGTCTGGTAATGACCCAGCATCCGCCCAATGGTCTCCGCCTCGAATAAATCCGTGTTGTATTCAACCGCTGCATGGAGCACCCCCTCACGCTCCCTGACAAAAAGCGTCAGGTCGAATACGAAGGTTAGCAGGGAAGCTCGTGATCCAGTGCCTTCTCAACCTCCAGACTGCGCTGGAGCATTCTGCAAAACGAACATCACCTGGAAAAAGGGAGAATGGCTCATGTTCCGTTCCGGATGCAACTCCTCCACCAATCTCTCGAAAGGTACGTCCTGATGGGCATACGCCCCCAAGGCTGCCTCCCGCGTCCGGCCAAGAAAGGCTCGGAAAGACGGATTACCCGACAGGTCGCCCCGTAAGACCAGGGTATTGACAAAAAAGCCAATCAAAGGCTCGATCTCCGTCCGGTTGCGCCCCGCTATGGGCGATCCGACCAGGATATCGTCACTGCCGGTATAACGATGCAACAGCGTCTGGAAACCTGCCAACAAAGTCATGAACAACGTTGCGCCTTCGCGCCGGCTCAGTTCCCCCAGCGCAAGCAAAAGGGGCTTCGGCAACTCCCACGGCGTCAGCGCTCCGCGATAGCTCTGCGCGGCTGATCGTGGGTGGTCGGTCGGCAACTCCAGCAGGGCCGGGGCTCCCTCCAGTTGCTTCTTCCAATAGCCTAGTTGCTTTTCAAGCACCTCCCCCTGCAACCACTCACGCTGCCACACCGCAAAGTCCACGTACTGAACTGGCAACTCCGGCAGCGGCGAAGGCTTGCCTTCAACAAAGGCCTCATAAAGCGCTCTCAACTCGCGGACCAGCAATCCCACAGACCAACCATCCGACGCGATATGATGCATGTTCAAAAAGAAAATGTGATCCGCCTCGCCCAGTCGAAACAGCCTGGCCCGCAGCAGGATGTCCCGCGTCAGATCAAAAGGACGTCGCGCCTCTTCCATGCACAATTGCTTGGCCTTCGCTTCGCGCTCCGGTTCTGGCAGACCCCTCAAATCCACAGCCGGCATCTCCAGGGACGCCACGGGTTGGATCACCTGCACCGGCTGGCCTTCCACCGCCCTAAAGCAGGTACGCAACGATTCGTGACGGCGAAGAACCTCGTTCAAGCACCGCTGCAGCACAGGCGCGTTGAGCGCACCTCCGAATCGAAGCCCCATTGGAATGTTGTAAACGGCGCTATCCGGCTCCAACTGATCCAAAAACCACAGCCGCCCCTGCGCAAACGACAGTAGAGCCGGATCCGATCCCTTTTTGCGAGGAATTGTTTTCATTTCCGAATTGGCTCTCTTATCCTTGAGGCGCAATTCAAAGAGTCGCTGCTTCTTTGGGGAGAGAGTATTCGTCGATTTAGTCACTTAGATTCTCCCTACGACTCGCCAACTTTCTCATTCTCCTCGCCTGGCAAGTTCGGCCTCGACCTCAGCGTCATCCATCTCTTCGATTTCCTGATGCAGTAATGCTTCCACATACTTCTCTTGCGCAAATTTTACTTTGGAGATACTCTCAGCCATGGTGGCCACAGTCATGGTGTCGTAAAGATTTCGCAATTCCATTTCCACTCCAAACAACTTGTGTATCCTCGAAATGACTTGGTTCAACAGCGAATTTCCGCCCAGATCGAAGAAATTGTCGTAGACGCTGACTTGCTTGACTCGCAGAAGATCGCGCCAGAGGCCCGCCAAAAGCTCCTCCATGCGCGTGCGCGGGGCGACATACGCCTCATGCGCGTCTCGGCGTATCTCATCCGGGAGCGGCAACGCCGCGCGGTCGACCTTGCCGTTAGGCGTCAACGGGAAAGCGTCAAGCGGGAGAACGGCGGACGGCAACATATGGTCGGGCAACTTCTGCCGCAAGAAACTGCGCAGGTCGCCGATCGATACAGGCTCGTCGCCGTTCCCGGTCACGTAAGCGAAAAGCCGCCTGTCTCCTGCCCCGCCGTCTCGCGCCACGACCACCGCGTCTTGCACCTCAGGATGAAGTCTCAGGACGGACTCAATTTCGCCAAGCTCGATGCGGAAGCCGGAAATCTTTACCTGTTGATCAAGGCGGCCGAGAAACTCGATGCGGCCGTCCGGGCATTGACGAACGCGATCGCCGGTTTTGTACATTCGCGCCCCCGGTTCATCGCGGAACGGATCCGCGATAAACCGCTCCTGCGTAAGGTCGGGCCGGTTCAGATAACCCCGCGCCAAACCATCGCCGCCAATATGAAGCTCGCCCGCCACTCCAATCGGCACGGGCTGGCCGAAAGCGTCCAAAACGTAAAATGTGGTGTTGGCGATCGGCGGCCCGATGAGGACCGGCTGATTCGCCTCGATCCTCAGGGCAGACGACCACACTGTCGTCTCGGTCGGACCGTACATATTCCAGAGGGATGCGCAGCGCGCCGACAACGCCCGAGCCAGTTCGGCGGACCAGGCTTCCCCCCCGCAGAGGATCTTGAGATCCTGGCTGCCCTCCCACCCCGCCGCCAGCAGGAGCCGCCATGTCCCCGGCGTCGCTTGCATAACGGTCGCGCCGCACGTTTTCATAAGCGAGGCGAGACGAAATCCGTCGGCGGCGACGTCGCTTGGCGCAATCGTGACTTGCGCTCCGACCATGAGCGGCAAAAGTAATTCCAAGCCGGCAATGTCAAACGACAACGAGGTCACGGAGAGCAGCTTGTCTTCGTCCGTGATCCCTGGCTCATGCTCCATGGCCTTGAGAAAATTCACCAGCGCCCGATGCGGTATCTGCACGCCCTTGGGTTGGCCCGTCGACCCGGATGTGTAGAGCACATAGGCGAGGTCGCTTGCTTGCAGTTTCCTTTCCGGTCGGGCGTGCTCGGCGCCAATCTCGCCAACCGGCAAATCATCAAGGCAAAGGACATCGGCGTTCACTGGTCGAAGCCGATCGCGTAGGCTCTGCTGGGTCAATAGAACCCGCGGCCGAGCGTCGTCTAATATAAAAGCGAGCCGGTCTTGCGGATAGTTCGGGTCCAATGGAACATAGGCGCCCCCTGCCTTCAGAATTCCCAAAAGACCCACGACCATTTCGAGCGAACGCTCGACATGAAGACCGACGCGCTCATCCGGACCGACGCCCAGCAGAGATAGTTGGCGGGCGATGCGATCGGCCTGCTCGTTCAGTTCGCGATAGGTCATCCAACGCCGCTCGAAGACGATCGCGACACGATCCGGCGTGCGTTGCGCCTGCTCCTCGAATAGTTCATGGACGCATCGATCGCGCGGGTACTCAGAAGCCGTCTGGTTCCAGGCGACCAAGGTTTCCCGACGTTCTTCAGGCGGCAGAATATCGAGGCGTCCGATCAGCTCATCCGGGTCGTCAATCGCCGCCAATAGCCGCAGCAATCGACGCTGAAGACGCGCCAAGGCCTCCTCGTCGTAAAGTGCCGGGTTGGCGTTGAATTCAATGCGAAATGCGCCACGTCCCAACGGGGGAGCGACGAAGTGAAAATCGAGATCATCGACATGGCCGTTGGAAATCACATGCCTCGAGCCGGGATGACCGGCAAATCGCAAATCGGCCTGGAAAGGCATAATATTAATTATCGGCCCGAATATGGGCTTGGCGATGCGACGAAGATCGCGTCGCAGGTCAGCGATGCGATAGCGCTGATGGCGCAATGCCTGCAGCGCCATGCGGCGCACTTAAATCATGAGCGCCTTGACGCTCATCGTGGGTTCAATTGCCAAGCGCATCGGCACGATGTTTCTCATCATCGCCGGAGTCCGGCTAGACGTTGCCGTCATGCGCGCGGTTAGGTATTGGCCGAGCACCACATCTTCGGCTTCCGTCAGCCGATGAATGAAGATAGCGATGGCCGCAATCGCGAATTGCGGAAGGGTCAATCGCAGCCGCTGAGCGAATTGCTGCAACTGCGTGACCGTCGTCGACGGAAGCTCGGTCGTCAGACGCAGAAATTGCGCGGACGGCGTTGACTTGCGGTTACTGAGCGTCAAGGGCGCCGGACAGCCAGACATCAAATCGAGCCAGAATTGCCGGTCTGCTTCAAAACTTTCGGATGCCCGATATGCGGCGTCTTCCTCGACGAGGGCCGCAAGAGAGCCAAAGGGGCAGCAATCGACAGGGAATCCGCCACTGAGAGCGGAGTAAACCTCCGCCAGGCGTTGAGCGATCAGCGATCCGCCGTAAGCGTCCATCACGATGTGGTGGTTGCGCGCATACCATAAGAAATCCCGCGGCGCCGCTTTAAACAGAGCATAAGTGAATAACGGTCCATGACAGACATCGATCGGCCGGGCCGAGTTTGCCCTCATCCAGGCTTCAGCGGCCGCAATGGGATCGGCTTCCGAGCTAACGTCTTGATATATCATAGGCCAGTCGAAAGGCGGCATTATCAACTGGCTCGGAACGTTGTCGCGCTCGACAAAGCGCACGCGCAACGCCTCTGTCTCCGCAACAACTTGCCGCAGCGCCGTTTCAAATAGCTCCGGGTCTATCTCGCCTCGGATTCTTGTATAGTCAGCAATGTTAAGCGCTAATATCGACGTGCTAGCTTTTTGTGCGTACCAAAATCCCAGTTGAGCCTCGGAAAGCGGCAACTCCGACTTGGTTGGCATCGATCAACTTTCCGCCGTCGTAGCGTTCAAAAACCAAGTAAACATTATGGATCTTTGATATCCCATTGTCCCAGCTTCGTCAATACGTAGACGATCTGTCAGTTTGATCGCAGCTGACGCCAGGTGCGTGCGGAGCGCCGCGCGCCCGCCGCGCAACGCCTTCCGCGCGCTCCTCGATGCAGGCCAAAAACACCGCTCGTACGAAGCAACGCTGTTATTCTAAGCGCTCCCGAAGTGCTACACGACCACTTGCAACTCGACAATTTCGTAGCAGTTCAGCCGTGACCCTTGCAAGCGATCAATGGGGCGAAGGACCAGCAAGTCCGTTCCGCCACGCTGCACTCGGCCAAAACTTCCTTCGGCCGGCGGCGAGGCGATTGCTTCCCAATCCAAGAAAATAGCCAAACTGGAGTGTGCATATCGCTGATGCCCCTGCGAGCGGCGCATAAACGAGGCCGCGCCCGCAAGCCAATTCTGTAATCGCACCGGCCGCCGCAGCAACGCCAAACATCGGAAGCAGAATCAGGACGCTGAAATATTGCGACAATACAGCGCCAAGGCACAAACAAATCACCCCGATCACGATCATTCGAACCTCCCTGCATCAACCTCATCTGAAATTTGTGTATTTCAGGTTAAGTGATTCGGCCAATTTGGTCGACTCGCCATTTTGGCAGCCGCTCACCTCCCCTTGAGGTTGTGCATAAGGGCTGATTTCCCAAAGCTCGTTCCGCTTGCCGGCTGGCTTGAGCATCATTTTCCTTGTTGGGCGAGCGCCGCGCGAGGCGTGATCTCGAGGCCTGCGTCGAGCAACGTCTCGAAATTGCGACTGCCGCTCGCTTCGCCGCCGGTCAGATGAAAGGCGATGGGCAACCCGTCGAAGTTAGAGGGGTTTCCGATCAGGTTGGTTCATATCCGGCGGCCTCGAGGAAGTTCGGGCGCTCGCGCGGCGTGACTTGTTGGATGCATGCGGCGATAGCGCGTCACAATCCCTCGTCAGCGCGTTCGGCGGCCTCGCCATCAAACAATACTTGATCGAACCGTCCAAACGACCTAATAGGCTTTAAATATACTTGCTGCCGCACGAAGGCGATCAGCTACGAACATTCTTATCATTTCTATTTGATGTGTTCGCGATTGCTTTGCACGCCTCGGCGTAACCAATCAACTCAGAGAGCTCTGCCTTGACTTCATTGCATTATAAGGCTGTTTCCACGCCGCGACAGTTGAGCGCCTGATGCTCGACGGGTCAACCGGGCCGACAGAATTCTTGTTTCGCGGATGCCTAATTCACCGGTCGACGCGCGTGAAGTTGGCGGACGCAACGCCTTGTTAACCTTTTATCGATAATTGTTAACGTTAGGGCAGTGCGTAGCCCGGGACTTTAAGTTGTTTGGGACGCTGGAATGACGCTCCTTGCTCTTCTGTCAGCAGGCTTCGTGCTCGGAGTGACCTTCAACGTCTATGCGCTGCTTGCGCTGGCGCTCCTTGTCATTCCCATCTTTTTTGCCGCATCCCTGCATCTTGGTCTCCTGCAGGCTGCGGTCTCGACATTGCTGTCAGTAACAGTATTCGAATTCGGCTACGTCTCGGGCTTCATGGCCCAAGACCGTTTTCTCCGCCGCTTGCCCTCAGGTCCGAACTGGGTCTCGATGCGCCGGCGCATCTGGACGATTGGCGGTTTGAACGGATCTCCCAGACGCCAAACACATGCGGCAAGACCGCCGGCCTTCTTTCGCCTAGTATCGGAATTCTTCGCGAGGGCGACACGCCTTTTCGTCGTCGCAGCGCAGATTTGGAATGACCCGCTGTGAATTGCCCTCAAGCCAACAGAATATGCGTCACAATCGTCGAACGTGCGACCAGACCAAAGCTACCCCGCCGCATTATCGAAAAAGCCGGTTGATTTTATCGCGCGAAGGCTGCTCCGCCCGCTTTTGCGAGATCGGCCTTAATAGGCCTCATCGCGAAGCAGCGCCACGCAGGTCATGGCCATTATTTTAAAATCTAACGTCAACGACCAATTGTTGATGTACCAGAGATCCCGCTCGACGCGCTGCTCCATTTGCGAGAGGCGCCGCGTTTCACCCCGCAAACCCTCGACTTGCGCGGCCCCGGTCAGCCCCGGCTTCACGTGATGGCGCAGGGCGTAATTGCTGATGCGCGCTTTATATTCGTCGTCATGGGCCAGCGCGTGAGGCCTTGGCCCCACCAGAGACATGTCGCCCCGAATGACGTTGAGCAGTTGCGGCAGTTCATCGATGCTCGTTCGGCGCAGCATCCTACCGATGCGGGTCACGCGGGCGTCGGCGCGCGTAGCCTGAACGATCGGGCCATCGTCTTCCAGAACCGTCATTGTCCTGAATTTGAACATGACGAATTCTCGATTGTCGAAACCGCAACGCCGCTGGCGGAAAATGACCGGCCCCGGACTGTCAAGCCTGATGACCAGCGAAGTTAGGAGCAGAAGCGGCGCCAAAGCGACCAACGCCGTAGCCGCAATGACGATATCGAGCGCGCGCTTGAGCGCGCGCTCACTTCCGCTCAGCGGCTCGCGCTGGATCTTTATCGAGAAATGCGGGTCGAACCCGGGTTCCTTCTGCTGACGAAGAATGCTGCGAATCTTCTGGTCCGGATACAACCGAACAGGCAAAGGAGAAACGCGCAGGAGACTGCATACCTCTGCAAGCACGCTGTCGCCGCTCCATGGCATAATCAACGCGAACTCCAGCGCCTGGAGTTCGCGCGAGGCCTTGATCGCTTGCGCAATCCGAGCGCGGTCCCTCTCGCCCAAGCCTCGGTTGCTTCTGCGCGAATCGCCGCGCAGAGCGATCCGCGCGATCTCCTCCATCCCGAATTGCAGGAAGTCGGTTTCGCCCAACCTTTCCAACTCGACGGCGTCGCCGAGCGTCACCACGCGCCGCCCCTTGATGGCGCCTTGGCGGATTCCGTAGCGTGACGCGGCGCCGACAAGCAGGCGGCCAACTGGCGCAAGAGCAAACGCAAACGCAGCAAAAACAATCATTGCGCCGCGCGAATATTCCGATCCGACCTTCAGGAGGAATAGGATGCAGGTCACGGCAAGCTGGCTGACCGCCAAAGTCACCGTCATTCGGGCCAGATGCGGGACCGGCGCCAACAGAGCCTGAAGTCCGTAGAGCCCTTCCACACGCGCCGACAGGGTAAACAGAGCGGCGGACATCAACCCGATCCCGACCGCTCCGTGGGGTGAGGCAAACATGCTGCCAGTATAATACTGGTAGCAAATTTCCGCCGCGACACTCGCGAACAGCAGCAGGCCAACGTCGAGCGCCGCGGCAATCGGCGGCAGCGCCTGATACGGCAAACCAAAATCACGCGGCGCCGGGCGCGGCGCATAAGACAACTGGCGAGCAATAGGCACTATCGCCCCCACCCCATGGACGCGAAACCGTTGCAGACTGACAGCAATTTTTAACACTTTGTTTACCGCGCGGCAACGGTTCGGTGAATTCGTCCTTAGGGGAAGCCAATCAACGCGGTTGTTGAGGAGACAGGGCTCGATTTCCGATCGCCGGGCCCCAAATTTTTTATAGCGGATCGCTTGAGGTCGCCGATCCGGCTTTTACCGTCGATGACTCGTGACATTTTGTTCTCGCGCGCGACGAGAGCCAGCTGGCGAACTCGCCGGGCGAGAGGCCTTAAACAGAATGGGTGTCAATCGGCGTCCAATGGGGGTCTGACTCACTTCTGGTGCAGTTGGGGTTTCGGCTGCGGTGATCTCGGAAAAAGGGGATCACCGCAATGAGCCAAGCATTTCGCCCTCGTCGATCGCGCCGACCGGATTCATCGTTCAAGACATTGTTTGGTCGGCCCGCCGGCTCTTCGCTGTTGCCAAGAACTGTCGAAGGCTGCGATAAGAGTTCTGGCCCCGCCTTCATCCGGCGAATACCGGATCAAGGGCGTGCCGTAGTTGCGCGATTAGGCGGTAAGTTGACCGGGAGCCGAGCGAAGGCGAGTACGGGGAACCGTCGGGGGGGGTGTGCCGTTTACGACAACTTCAACAAACGCCGTGGCAAGTCGACGAGTAGGTTAGCCTAACGACATGCCGACCACGGACCCTCAGAAGCGGCCGCTTCACACTCTCGACGCGATGCGCGGCGTCGCCGCGCTGGCCGTCGTTCTCTTGCATTACAACACCTTCTTCGCGCCCTTCGTGAATAGCAACGGCGGGCTCGCTGTCGATCTCTTCTTCGCGATGAGCGGGGTTGTCCTTTCGCGCAACTACGAAGGACGCTTCAAGGCGGGGATGACCGCGTCGCAATTTATGACGGTTCGGCTCATCCGTCTCTATCCGCTCTATCTGCTAAGCGTCGTCATCGCCGCGCTGGTGGCGATCGCCAGCCTTTTCGGCCACGGCGCCATAGGCTGGACCCCTCGTGTCTTGGCGCAGGACCTCGCCCTCGCGCTATTCATGCTGCCCGCCCCCTCCCCCTCGGGCGGCGTGGAGCTTTTTCCACTCAACCCCCCGACCTGGTCGCTGTTCTTCGAACTGCTTATCAATTTCGCCTTCGTCGCCCTGTGGCCATGGCTTACGACAAGGCGTCTCATTGCCGTGTGCCTGCTCTGCGTCCCTGCGATTGTCGCGATCGCATTCACGCACGGCGATCTCGACGCCGGCTGGGAGTTCGCCACCGCCTGGATCGGCGCCATCCGCACCGTGTTCAGCTTTTCACTCGGCGTTATCATCGCCCGCCTACCTTCGCCCCACGGACCCTCGAGCAGCGGGCTAAGTTTCCTCGCGCTCGTTGCGTCGATTGGCCTCGCGCTGTTTGTTCCGCCGGAAATTATCGGCTGGCCTGTCTGGAGCCTCGCCTGGGTCGTCGTCCTGTTTCCGGCGATCGTTTACGCGGCGACGCGCATCGACCCCCCCAAATTCCTCGTTCCCGCCGCGACCTTTGCGGGCATCGCCTCCTACGCGGTCTACATCGTGCATTTCCCGTTACTGCAATTCACCGCGTCGCTCATCGGCCGTTTGTCTGGAGGGTTGTCGAGATCGGTCGGTCCGGTGGGCGGTCCCGCGTTAATCGCGGCGTTCGTAGTTGGCGCATGGGCGCTGCACAACTATTACGACACGCCGATGCGGCGGATGTTGCGCGCCCGCAACGCGCGCGTCGCGGCGCCGGAGTCCTAACGAACCCTTGGACTGGCGCCAGCGCCCTCGGCGAGTTCTTTCCGGGTCGGTCCACACCAACACTTGAGACTGGCGCGTTGAATGTGAGACCGCATGTCCGCTGAGCTGAGGTGGCTCGCCTTACGCCGCGCCTGCGAGGGTTGCTCGGGTGGGCCGAGCTGATCCTCGTCGCAGGAGAACGAGCCGTGGAGCATTGTCGAGCAGCTTTCCTTGGAATCGATGTCGCCAAGACCCGCAATGCGATTGCGATAGCCGTGGGCGGACGTGGAGGCGAGGTCCGATATTTCGGTGGCGTCGAGGCAGCGCCGGACAATGTTCGGCGGATTGCGTTTTGGAGAACTTTTGGGAAGAAGACCGGCTTCTCGATGATGTTCTTTCGATACGAATGGCTGGACAAATTTCCTGGTTGCGGGACGCCTGGCTCGGCTGGCTTTGGCGTCATAGCCCTTTGCCGAGGAGGGCCGCGCGGAGCGCGATGTCGGGGCCGATCGGAGACCTTCTCAGAGGCCAGTGCAGCCGAAGACGCCCGCAATTGGGACGTGCATCGCTTCCCATTAAAGCCCGAAGCCGAAGTCTTGACAAAATCCAACCAAGACTTGCATTTGAGGTTTCAGTCAGTTCCGAAACCGCCTGTCATGCACCATGAATTCAGATTCCTCGGGGACTCTTGAATCAATGCTCCTCTTGCCTGGGCTGCGACATGACTAAAGATCAGACGGCGTCGGTCTGGACGGGACCGGTTGAGCGCAATATGGCGCCTTCGGAAAATTCGCCCCTTATTGATTATGCGCTAAGGGGCCTTGCCCGGTGCTGGCTTCCCGAGCATGGGCGTTGGTCGCATATTCACCATCTGGACGGCCGGCGACCGCCCAATGAGTCCGTGCCTCGCAGTGACGTCTTTTACTCGCTGAACGTCCTTTTGGGGTTAGCGCGAGTGCCGCACGTCCCCGATACAATTCGCGTGGAAGAGATATTTCAGCGCAACGTCGGGCAGCTCATGACGCTGCCGGTGCGAAAATACGCGTTCGGGGTCGCCCTGTGGTCGGCCGCGGAGCTTGGTCTTGAAATTCCAGAGGATATTGTCGAACATGTCGTTGCCGTTCTTGCCGACAAGCGGGTTTGGCGGTCCTTGCGTGCGCAAGATGTTGGAATGATTCTTACCGGCGTTGTGGCTCAAGCTCGCCGCCTTCCAGCCAGATGGTCCCGAACTGGCGACGAGTTATTTTCACATATTTCGGCGGAATACTGTTGGCCTTCGGGGCTCTTCGGCGATGCGCCGTCAGGACCGCGGCGCCGTTTTGCATCCTTCGCCTCGCAGGTCTACCTTGCTGTGGGCTGCTATTGTTACGGCGAATTGAAGGCCGATGCTCGTGCAATCGAAATGGCAAACCGTTGCGTTCGAAAACTGATCGCGCTGCAGGGGCCCAATGGCGAGTGGCCCTGGTTTTTTGACGCCGCTGGCGGCCGGGTCGTGGACTTCTACGAAATTTACTCTGTACATCAATATGGCATGGCGCCCGCATTGCTGGAATTTGCCGAACGTCATGGCGTGTCAGAGGCTCGCAACGCCCTGATCAAGGGATTCGGTTGGGTCTTGGGCGCCAATCAGCTCGCTAGACCCATGTTCGACCCGGCCACGCATCTGTCGATCCGATCGCAGGTCCGAAAGGGCGAACTCGACACCGACAAATGGCGAGCGTTTCGCGCAATCCGAAATTCGGCCTTGCGCCGAGCCTCAGGCTTAGTCGACGCGGACCGATTGGAGCTTCGTCTTGAGTGCCGCAGCTACGAGCTGGGCTGGATTCTCTGGGCCTTCGGCCAAAGAGCCGACCTTCCTGAATTGACGCATCATCGCTTTTTTTCAGATCTCAATCGCTCGGAAGCCAATTAATTGATCGAGTCCGCGTCGCCATACGCATGCGATTGATTGTCACGCGCAGGGCCATCGCGACCTCCGGCGCGCAGATCGGTCCCGCGCCGCACGAAGCTCCGTGAGCGGCCTCAAAACCGCCGATCAGTCGAGCCAACAGCCTATTGCAAAGCTCTCCTATCATAGACTACCGAGCGTCGGTGTCCTTCGAGCGGCCAAGAATGCTTCTTGTATAGCGTGCCGCCTCATCGTTGATAACTCTCTTGACAGCGCCAGAAAGCTCGTCGATCTGTCCGCTAAGCCGCCTAACACGCATGATCAAGATCAAGATTATGATGAAGATCAGCAACTCCGCGGCACAAAGGGCAAGAACGACGTCTGCCTGATAGCTTTCTAGATAGCTCCACATGAATTTGATGGCGTCTGAACCGTACGTCAAAGTTCTGCTCCCTTCGATACGCCGGCACGCCACGGTTACGCACGTCGCCCAGACTCTCTGGTTGAGCCGAAGCAGCATTGGAGAAGTTGGCACGGCGAGACAAGGGGAGTTGAGTCACACGACGCGACAAATCCGGCTCGGCAGGCTTCCGCGCCACCTTCGCCCTGTGCCAGCAGCCGCGAAACTCCACGCTCGGCCTGTTCATGGCCAAAAGGCGATGATAGAGCGAAACTGTTCGCAATCGCTCGCGCGACGATGATCGTCGCGCCATGCAGCCTCTTGGGCGTAGCGCGGGCCAGACGATGGCGATGGCCGATTCCGGCTTAAGTAAGCGCCCGACATCCAACCGAAACCTGCGACGGATTGGCGTTCCCGGTAAGCGTGAACCGTCAATTCAGCGCAAGGCGTGCATGCGCGCTGGTTGACGGCCGTATGGCGGCGGGAGTTTACTCGCGCTGCGATTGTTGTGCCCGAGGTGGGCCACGCATGAAGCAGCGGATAAGAATTCTCCTTGCCGGTGGCCTCCTATCACTCGCTGTGTTCAGCGACGCGGCGGCGGGACCGCTTGAGGACGGCGTAGCGGCATATCAGCGCCATGATTACGCCGAGGCAATGCAACTCTTGCGTCCGTTGGCCGAGCAAGGGAACGCCGGCGCGCAGCACAACCTCGGCTTGATGTATGACAACGGCGATGGTGTGCCGCAGGATTACGCTGAGGCTGGAGCATGGTACCTCAAGGCTAGCGCCCAGGGTTTTGCCCTTTCGCAGAACAACCTCGGCTTCATGTACGCGACCGGCCATGGCGTAGCGCGGGACCCTGCGAAAGCTGTGACCTGGTACCGCAAAGCGGCCGAACAGGGGGACGCTACCGCGCAGTACAATCTCGGCGTCATGTATCAGCACGGACAAGGCGTGGAGCAGAACTATGTGCAAGCCCATATGTGGTTCAGCTTGGGGGCTTCCAGCGCGACAGCCAGCGCCGAAACCCGCGAAAGAGCCGCGAAGGCCCTTGATGAGTTGGCCGCCAGTATGACGCGCGCCGAGATTGTCGAGGCGCAGCGGATGGCGCGAGAGTGGATTCCGAAAGTGAACCCGCAGCCGCCGCCTTGAACGCTCTGGGCATCAGACCGTGTCCGGGCAGTGGGAACCGCCTGATGGGACCGCTACGCGGTTAAGGTAAAATTGCTACAATCCGGCGGCGACGATCCGCGCCACTATCTCGGCGGCGTCACGCGTCCGTTGCGGCCGTTGAAGCGCAGCGCGAACGCGAAGGCGTCGGAGAGGTCATCGGGGCTGGCGGTCAATCGGCGTCCAATGGGGGGTCTCCCTCACTTTTGATGCAACTGGGTTCCGGCTGCGGTGATTTCGGAAAAGGAATCACCGAAATGAGCCAAGCATTTCGCCCTCGTCGATCGCGCCGACGGGATCCATCGTTCAAGACATTGTTTGGCAGGCGGGTCGGCCGACCGCGTTGTGCGGCGCGGAAGCGCCGACGGCGTCTGTGCGTCTTATGGAGCCCCGTCTCGGAGCGTGCGCAGCCATTATCGGCGGTGCGTGATGGGCCTTCCCTTCTGCGGACGGCGCATCCGGCTATCGATCATTGCCCGGCGGTTCCGCTGCGGCGCGGTTCTATCCCGCCGACAAATCTTCACGGAACGCTTCGTTGGCTGTGTGCTGGCTCTAATCGTCGCTGGATGAAAATTCAATGACAGGTCATCACGTCCATCCAAATCGCTATACGGCAACTCGCGCGAGGGTAGCCTTTTAAGTCAGGCTCTAAGAAGTCTTAGGCTTTAAAACGTTTCGGGTGCGCGATCCATTATTTCGAGCACGATCGCGAACGATGCGAGCCACGCAATAGCAAGCCATATAAGCATCGGCATTTCCTCCATGTAACTCCCGCAGCCCTTCAGGCTTTTTTTTAATGAATTGCATTTCATGTCCTAGCGCAGTTTGAGACAAATCAACATTCAGCCGGTGCTCAGAGCGCATGCAAAAAATTATGAAATCGAGAGTGATGTGCGTTAGGGGTCAATTTGAGGTTCCGCGCCTTCAATCCCGATGACACGGTGGCGAGGCGTCCGCCAATTCGGAGAGACACCCAATTCCCGTGAGCGAGAACGCCGCTGACCTTGCTTTCCTATCGTGGCATCTTCGCCGATCCGGCCATCACGGCGCGATTATCCGAATGATCCTGATCTTCGCGCGACATACCGGGTAGGTTGTGGACGGCGGCCATGAACCCTGTCGATCCATTGGCCGGACAGATTGGCGAGCGCCGAAACGTTCTTTTCGGCCTTCAGCAAGCGCATCTCCAAACGCCCCATCTGGCTTGTCAAAAAGCTTGCCAAGAAATTGGAGCGTCAATCTGCGGTCGAAATCGAGCCTGAGAACGCCTTCGCTCCATTCACCCGCCGAGTTCGCCGCGAAGGCTGGCTTCAAATCGGCCTAATATATAAATTATAGCAGATTAATTGCGGTTCAGACGCTAAAAATCAATGTTCTATCCAGCGAATGCCGGTTCAGGCTCTTCTTATGGGGCGCCAAATCCTAAACGTCGGAATGCACAGAGACTCTGTCCGGAGCGAAGCGGCCCCCTGTCAAAAAAGAATTCTAATGGCTCTTATGAACAGCCAGCCCAGCAAGCCTATCCAAAGCAACGTGGCGAAAATCGCAGCCCCGACGCCAGTCCACGTTATTACAGTAACTAACTGTGAGAGTATTCGCCCGCTCTTAGGGTTCGTGCTATCCGCGGCGTCGTGAGCGCATGACGGCGCAATTTTGACATCGAACATCGCGGGCTCCGTCGGCAACCCTGACTTCTTCGAATCATCTCGGGACAGGTGTTTCACGCGGCCGCTCTGAATTCAAAATATCCACTCTTTGGGGGCAGCGAGCTTTAACCTGGCTTAGCCGAATGACAAATCAATAAACGCTATGTTTGACGTTCATCGTTCGTTTACCTAAACAATTGGGGTTAATTGAACGCCCTGGGCCGCGACGACCGAGGAATATGACGCGACCCTCGTATGAAATGGGCGTAGGCCGTTGCGCCATTTTTCGACGAGAAGACGTCAGGGATTTTGCACGCCAATCCGGACACCGAGATTTCAAGCGGTTAGCAGGCGCAAAATATCGGG
This sequence comes from uncultured Alphaproteobacteria bacterium, assembly GCA_963842835.1. Taxonomy (GTDB): domain Bacteria; phylum Pseudomonadota; class Alphaproteobacteria; order Rhizobiales; family Beijerinckiaceae; genus Roseiarcus. Next base: position 219,723 of record CAWJIB010000013.1, read on the forward strand.
CGAATGCCTCCCCACCTCGATGCAGACGGTCGCGAGGCTCAACCCCGCGCCCGTGCTATAGTTCGCGCACGTGCCCCGACCAATGCCGCGAAGCGCGCGAGCTTCTCCGATGGACCCGACAAGAGCTTGCCGACGCCGCCGGCGTCGCGCTTTGGGTTGTCGCAGCCTGGAGGTGCGCGGCCGCTCTTCCCCTTCAGCGCTGTTCAAGGCTGGGCCCGGCAACAGCGCGCCGCTCGGCTTGAGCCGTGCATTCGGCGCGGCAAAGTCAAAGCAGAGCGGATGCTGATCAGCGCCCACGGACTGGTCCAACAGAAATGTTAGTGCATGGGCGGCCTCGAGGCTAGCGCGGGCGGCGTAGCCGGTCGAGGTTGCGAAGCCGCCTTTGGGAGGATCGCATTGGCTTGGGGCGCCGGAGGACCCCTCGCGCCAAACATTGCGGCGACCCAGCGGCCAACCGACGGAACGTCAGCGCCGCTGTCCTTTCCGATCGTCGAGCGGCGCGGCCGTGACAATTCGGATCCGCGACGAACTCTTGCCGCCCCCTGCCCTTTCGGTGCGCTGAACAGCGCCAAAAACCGGAGGCGCGATCTTTCGGGACTTGACGATCGCGCCTGGCGGCGACGGCGGGCGCGAGAACGCCGGATCGTCAAGAGCCCGAGCGCGATGCCAAGCACTCGATCAACATCGTTTCTTCTTCCGGGCGATGGGCGCGTCCCGCGGACTGAGACACTAGACGGCTGTCGCGAGATCCGCCGAACGCGCCGCGAGGAACACTTCGAGATGCCGCCGTGTCCGTCGCAGCTGCGCCCGACATTGCGTGATATCGAAGCGTCGCTTAGTGTCGGCGCCGCCGTTGCCGCTTGCGGATCGTTCGCCCCTGAATTGCGCGTGGACTTCGCGAGCGCTCCGCATCGCAGGTGATCAGTGTCATATCTGTTTCGTTTTGCAGTCATGATCATTGTCTGGCTGGCATGTCCGCTCGCCGCAAGGAGCGAGCCGGCGAATTCGCTGCGCGAACTCTCGTCGGAACTCAACGCCTGTGTGAAGGCGCCGAGCGGCCCTGCGAGGTCGGAATTGACGATTGTCTTTGCGTTGACGCGCAACGGCGCTCTACTCGGCAAACCGAGAATTAGCCACTCACAGCTTGTCGGCTCGCCGGAGGCTCAAAGAACGTTTGTGGAGGGCGCCGTTCGGGCGCTCGCAAAATGCCTTCCCGTGAGCGTCACGCCGGGGCTTGGAAACGCCATAGCGGGACGCCTATTGTCCATTCGGCTGGTAGTTCGGGCAAAGGAAACAACGATATAAATTTAGGAGCCTGGGCCCGACGGACTCGCCGCGAATCCGTCACGAGACGTCGACCAAGAAACTCGCTATCAGCCCTGTGGCAAAGTCACGGTCCGCTAACCGCGCCGCCCTGTCGGGCTCGCAGGATCGAGGGAATCTGACGCAGCCGGTGGCGTCGACAGATGAACGTAACGAAGGCTGAAAGCTCGCTCAAATTACATATTGCTGACGCTTCCGAGTGAGCTTAGAGCCCAATCATTCGCTTCGTCGTCCGCGTCACTTGCCGTCGGGCGTGCGCAGACCGATCCACTTGTTCTTGACTTGATCGAAGTGCACGCGCGGATCGTACTCGGCGACCGCCAGCCCCAAAGTCTTGATCGACAAGCGGCCGACCACGGAAAGCAGCGTGTAGGAATTGACGACCTGATCGTGCTGGGCGGTCACCAATTGGACGCGCGCGTTGAGAAGCGTCTGCTGGGCGTTGAGGACGTCGAGAGTCGTCCGCTGGCCCACCTTGGCTTCCTCGCGCACGCCAGCGAGCGCGACCTCGGCGGCTTCGACCTGCGCCTTGGCCGCGCGGAAGATGCCGAGCGAATTCTGGTTGGCGCCCCAGGCAGCGACCACGGCCGCGCGCACGTTGTCGCGCTGCAGGTCGGTTTGCAGTTCCTGTTGGCCAAGCGTTTCCTTGGCTTGGCGCGTGGCGGCGTAAGTCGCGCCGCCATCGTAAATCGGGACCGTGATTTGTCCCATCAGCGAACCGGTAAGCGTCTGACTGCCGTTCGGGTAGCCAGCGACGTCGAAGCGCTTGGACACTTGGCCCGTCAATCCAACCGTTGGGTAGAGCGCTCCTTCGCTGATTTTGATGGCGAGCGCGGCAGCGTCGACCCCATGCAGCATCGCCACGATCGCGGGATGCTCCACCTGCGAGATCGCCACCGCTTCGGGCAAGGTCTTCGGCAACGGCTTGGTCACCGGCGCGACAGGCGCGAGGCTCTTCGGCTCTTCGCCGATCGCCTTGCGATAATTGGCGACCGAAGCCTGCAGGGTCGATTGCGCCGTCAGCGCTGTCGCTCTCGCGCCGGCCAGGCTCGCCTCGGCCTGCGCCACGTCGGTGCGCGTGACTTCGCCGACGTTGAAACGATCCTGCGTCTGGCGAAGCTGCTCCTGCAGAACCTCGACGTTGTTGCGGTCGAGGTCCAGGATCGCGGTGTCCCTGAGGACGTCCATGTAATAGGTGACCGCGCTGAGCAGCACGTTCTGTTCGGTGTTGCGCAACTGTTCGCGCGCGCCAAGCACGCCGGATTCGGCTTGGCGCACCGAATTGAGGGTTCGATTGCCGTTCCAGACGTTCTGTGTGACGGTGACGCCGTAGCCGCGAGGATGGCTCGTCTCGTTGGCGTAGCCCGGAATGCCCGTAGTGTTGTACTGTTGCAATGAATCGTCCGCCTCGGCGGAAACGGTCGGCAGATAGCCGGCGTTGGCCTTGGGGATATTTTCGTCAGACGCGCGCACCGCTGCGCGCTGCTGGTTGATGTCGGGGTTGCCGAGATAGGCCTTGGCCAAAGCGCCGCCGATCGTTTCGGCCTTGGCCGCCGACGCGAACAGCGCGCCGCAAATCGCCGCGACTGTCACTCCGCGGCGCCACGCCCCCCGCAAGCTTACGGTGCGCGACGCCCAGTCACGACGCCCGGCGGACGTACGCAATGCATATATTTTGCGAATAAGCGGGGGCTTCCTCGCGAGGATTGCGCCGCCTCCGCAATTTGGCAAGAGGGCCTCTATCGCACGGCGCACAAAACCGGCCGCACCAGCTAAATTCGTCGTGCAGACACGTGCATTTTCCGATTTCGTTCGGCTCAAGACGCGCGCCTCCCGCGAGTTTGGCTGCAACGCACAAAAGCGGAACGCTTCACACGGGCACGGGATCAGCAGGCGACAAAAGTTCAATGATAATCGGCGCAATGGCGGCGACGAGCTTCATTCAGATGCCTACTTTGTCTATCTGGAAAACGACGTAGAGACCGTGTCTCACGGCTCTCGCGTCGATCTCGTTCAATTCCTCCGTCAGGCTCATCGAAGACCTGTCCCTGATCCGGTTGGGCATCGCAAGCGTGCGAAGAAAGTCGTCAAGGTCATATGGGTATGCACGTAGCTAGAAGCTGACAGCATGGGTCTCGAAACCGGACATCCAACCCACACTCATTTAATCGCGCCTCTGCGGCAATTTGCGAACAAACCCAGAGACAAATGGACCTATTTGTTTCACTTGAATATAGTTAACAAATCCTTTCGAGCAGATCACGGGCGAAGGGAATTTTCATCCTTTTTCGATGGCCATAGCAATGCGATCAATCGGAGACACTGTCGTTCACTTGTCAGCTGCGCAGCGCACACGGAGACTTTGCTAGGACGTCGGCCTCAAGATTGCGGTCCATCCCGAGCTGCGCAGCGCAATGCCGCTGGAGCGACTTAACGATGAATTTAAGCGAGACGCCGAGGTCGGCGCCATCTTCCCCAACGTAGCGGCGATTACGCGCCTCGTGGGCGCAAATGCTGCTCGAACAAAACGACAAATGGGCCGTCCAGCGCGCTCTTGAGCGACGATTCAATTGTCGGGCTGCCCGCCGTGGCCGCCTGACCAACGCGGCTCACGCCGGAAAGGTCGGCGAACGCGCCGATGCTACACCGCGCTTGGGGACACGATCCGATATCCAATATCTCTGAGGCCTAATCGCGTCCAAGCCCCTCGCCTGATTCCCCTGTCACGAGGCTGCTATACGTCGCAGGCAGGTTCAGCTATTGTTTGCGAGTCCAATTCCTACCATAAAATTGGACTGCTCCGTGGGCTGGCCACCCTGATCCAATCAGTTCTTTGCGCGGATTGTCGAAATGACGCAAAATCAAGCTCCAATATACGGCAACGAACCGGATGCCTACTATCATTTCGTGCGCAGGGAGATTGCTCCACTATTGCCAAGCAATCCCCGTAGTGTTCTTGAAGTTGGCGCCGCGTCCGGCGCAACGCTCAAATGGCTGAAAACAATCTTTCCTGCTATCGAAACAACTGGCGTTGAATTAAATCAAGCAATGCGGGACGAGTTGCGTCATAATACCGATACATATCTTATCGGACGGATTGAAGAGTGTATTCCACAACTCCGCTCGTACGATCTTATATTGTTGCTTGATGTTCTCGAACACCTGCATAACTCATTAGATACGCTGCGGCAATTGTGCTCGTTGTTGACTCCGGGTGGCACGGTGATCGTTTCATTGCCAAACGTCGCGCACTTGAGCGTTTCTGTCCCTCTTTTGCTACGCAGAAAATTCGAATACCAGGATGCTGGAATTCTTGACCGCACACACATGCGTTTTTTTACCGAAGATAGCGCGATTAAACTACTTAACGACGCCGGTCTTACAGTTAAAGGAGGGCTTATGTCTGGTTTGGGGGGACCGAAATCGCGATTAATCGACACGGTTTCACTCGGCCTTTTACGCCATCATTTAACGAAACAATATATTATGAGCGGTCAACTTGTAAACCAATTTCATCGGCAAGAACGTGTAAATTGGAGATTATGCCCGGAGGCTTAATAATTAATCTCCACCGAGTGTCTCCGCGTCCCACGAAGCGAGAATCGTAACCAGACGACCGAGAGCCTCCTGGAAATCGCCGGCGGAAATCCCACGCAGGTGGAGAACCGGCGGCAGAGCGTCGAGGCCTTTCGTTCGACAAGCCCGTTTGGGCAGAGTCGTCGAAGCGAAGCGAATGCGACCATCCGCCATCGCGCCGCGATCGCGAGCGGTCGGCTCTTGCATGCCGAGGGGCCGATCCCCGTCTGGATCGCGCGAACCAGATCGCGCTCGTGGCGAACCTCCGTTGGCGGCCGTCCGGAAGGACGAAATCGGCCTTCGAGGCCGGAGATGTCTCGAATTCCGCCTCGACCGCCTGGGCGATCAGCCGACGCGCCCCGCTTCCCAGGATTTCGGCGAGCCGATCATCGATCGTCCAGAAATCCTCTCAGCGTAAACGCCTCCGAAGACGACATCCGCGCCTTCGTCACCAAGGGAAAAATCTCCAGCGGAACCCTCGGGGATAACGGCCGTGACGCCCGCGACATCATGCTCGGTCTCGCGAGGGCTTGCTTGAAACTCAAACTATTGCTTTACCATTTCACCGGCGGGCGTCTCGGGATCGGAGGCCCAAACATCCAATCCCTCAAGACCCTCATTCGACCAATCTCCACCTAAGCCAATCGCACCGCACCCGGAAATCCGCCCGGGTTAGCTCTTCACGGACGACTGCGGCCCCGTCCGGCGCCGCACCCATGGCCTTGAATTGTTTACCAAAGTTGTCCGGAAGCGAAACTCACTGTTACGTTGGGGCAACATCAAATGGAAATTTGTTCCTGCCGCAGAGATAGGCGTGATTTCATCACGCGGGCTTCGCCTCTCTCGTGATACAGAGGAACATACCCGCGCGCGGCTGGGAGCATGTTGATGCTGGGATCGTCGATGTTTGTGCGAATTTGCGCCTTTGGCGGCGCGCTGCTTATTGCCGGCTGCTCAATGCCCGCGAGCGGCCCGGCGAGTGGCGACATCAAAGCGGGCCAAGTTGCGGATCCAGACCGCCTCCCCTACGCGCTCGTGCAGCTGACGCCCAAGATTGTCGACATTTTGGCCCAGAATTTGCCGCGCCTGTCCAGCGCATTCACCGATCGGCGGCCGCCCGGAGATATCCGGTTGGGGATAGGCGACGTGGTCAGCGTGACGATCTTCGAGGCTGCCGCCGGAGGGCTTTTCATTCCCGCTGAGGCGAGCGCGCGGCCTGGCAATTTCATTACCCTTCCCAATCAAACTGTCGACGCCGTCGGAAATATCTCGGTTCCCTACGCTGGGGCTATCCGCGCAAACGGGCGAACCGTCGTCGAGGTTCAGCGATCAATAGTTGATGCGCTGAAGAACCGTGCGGTTGAACCGCAAGTTGTCATTTCCTTGGTCGAACAGCGCACCTCCATGATCAGCGTGCTTGGCGAAGTCAACCATCCCGAGCGATTCCCCGCAAGCGCGGCGCCGGAACATCTGCTGGACGCCATCACGCGCGCCGGCGGGCCAAAGGACCAGGGATTCGACACGTGGGTGATGCTGGAGCGCGACGGACATCGGGCGGCGGCGCCCTTTGGGGCGCTTGTCTTTGAGCCCTCGAATAACATCTTTGTCCATCCGAACGACACGGTTTATGTCTATCTGGAACCGCAGACGTTTGTCGTCTTTGGCGCGACGGCCGGAGCCCTAGCTCCTGTGATCAGCACCACCTCGGTCGGGACATCGACGACGGCGGCCCAGGGGCAATTCAGTTTTGGCGCCTGGCGTCTGTCGCTGGCGGAGGCGGTGGCGAAAGCGGGTGGACTCAATGACGCGCTTGCGGATCCCGGGTCGGTATTTTTGTACCGCGGAGAGACTCGCCGTGTGGCGGAACAATTTGGCGTGGATTGCAGCAAATTCACCGGGCCAATAATCCCAGTAATCTACCAAGTCAATTTCCGTGACCCTGCCGGGTATTTCCTGGCGAAACAGTTCGAGATGCGAAACAAAGACATTATTTACGCTTCCAATGCCGCATCCGTGGAAACATCGAAGGTATTGAACTACTTACAACTTATCATGGCGACTGCGGATGATCCAATTCTCTATGCAACCAATTTTTACGGATTGAAGTCGGCCATCCGAGCCAGCACAACTGCCACCACCGGCATCATAATCGGACATTAAGGAAGGTCACGAGCGGCGTAGTTGACTTGAACTCGGCGCCACTGAAATCGTTGGAAAATGCGGCGGGAGCGTGCCGAGCCTCTTGTTCGTCCCGCGATGGGTAGAGCTGTTTGGCTTCGCAAGCCCCGTGCGATCCGCTTGATCGCCTTGCCGTTCTTGAAGTGCTCGAGCCGAATGGGCGATCGTCTCCGCACCCGTCGTCCGAGAGCCCTTCCGCAAAGCCGGCAGGGTCGCCGAAAGCAGCGCCAATGCGGCTAGGGGCCAAAGCAACTCAGCCCCGAAAGGCACGACATTTCGGCCGCCTTCACGCGAGTGTGCTTTGCCCTATCCTCGCTAATGCGCGATAGGTGATAGAGTTTGTGCAAGTTCGGTGCAGTCACGCCAAAGCCCTTCACCCGATTCCCCTGCCCGGCCACGACGTGTCATTGCTTTCTGCCGTTGGTATAAGGTATGTTGTTTGCGTGACTTAGTGCGCCCTTTAGGATCGGCCCTGAAAAAGGGGAGTTGGGGAAGCGCAATGTTTCAGTTGCGAGAGTCAATGAGCTCCCGACGCGAGCGCAATCGACGCGGCGAGCCCTGGGAGGATCCGGTTTTCGTGCTTTCGCGGGCAGCCAACAAAATCCACAATCTGTGGTTGGCATGGACGTATCCGTTCGCCGCGTTCGGCAAAGGCGTTTCGATCCACCGCTCGTGCGAATTGCCGCGATCCATCGCAAAATATATCAGAATAGGTCATAATGTGACAATTGGTCCGCGTGTGTGGATCAGCGTCCCCGCGATACCCGACGACGATGAACCTCTAATCATTCTCGAAGAGGGTTGTAAGATTGGGCGAGGTGGCGTGATCGCGGCCAAAAATCGTATTCATATCGGACGGAACGCAATCTTCGGTCCGTCGGTGTTCCTTACGGATCACAACCACGCGTTTGGGGACACGACCAGGCCTATCGGTTTGCAGGGAGTGACGAAGGGTGGAACGCTTCGCATCGAAGAAGGAGCTTGGATCGGGTTCGGAGCCGCTGTCGTGTGCGACGGGGGTCAGCTTGTGATCGGACAAAATTCCGTTGTCGGAGCGAATTCGCTGGTCACCCGCAGCGTACCTCCGTTCTCGATCGCCACCGGCAACCCGGCGAGGATCGCAAAGCACTACGATCCATCAACGCAAGCGTGGGTGTTGGGCGGGGCCGCACCTACCGGGCGAATATAGCGATGCTGGCCCCACCTGCGCCCATCCTCGCCGCCGCGGGCGCAGGAGTATACGTTGCTCTAAGGTTCTTCGGAATTTCCCAACGCATCGCTCGAATCCGCCGCGACGCGATCGCAGGGATCGTGCGAATTTTAACCAAGTCGCCTAAATTCCGACGCGTGCTTCGGCCGCTCGGGGTCGAATGGCTGTTGTATTACCGTCGGCATCGTTACCTAGTGCGCGTTACCGAAGGTTATCGCCGAGACTGCAATACTGCTGCTTTGCTTGACAAGGTTCGGGGAATGAACCTGTCATTTACGGTGACGGCGGGCCGCAGCGGCACATTTTTCCTCCATAAATTGTGTTCACTGCTGCCGAACACGACGAGCCTGCACGAGCCAGACCCCGCGTTTCACGCGCATCTCCGCCGGATCAAGAGCGATCCGGCGTTTGCGAAGGAATTTCTTCTGCACTATAAATTGCCATGGATCGGCAATCTCCCGACCCGCAATTACGTCGAGCTCAGTCACGTTTTCTGCAAAGGTTTTCTCGAGCCGTTGCTTGAGTTAGGCATCGTGCCCAACCTCATAGTGTTAAGGCGTGATCCGCGTCTTATCGCATTGAGCTTTTTTGATCGCGATACGGTGCCCGAGCGCACCTTCTATGGCATCGAATACCTGTTGAGCCCGAGGTATCCGAGGACGCTGCCGCTTCCCGGCTGGCGACGCATGACGGACTATCAGCTCATCTTTTGGTACGCGCTCGAGATTGAGCGCCGCCAGCGCGAATATTCCCGGCTCGTGCAGGCTGCAGGCGGCGTCGTCTGCGATATGACCGCGACCGAGCTGGACGACCCCCAGCGTTTCGTTGAGCTCGCTAAAGCCCAGCGCCTCCTCAGCCCGGCAGTCGACCTTGACGCTCTCGTTCGCGAGCACGCCGCGATCGCCCGCCTTTCTTGGAATAAGAACGATCGTCCCGGCCGATCCTTCAGGCGCGATTTCGATATCCATGCTGAAGAGGAGGCAATCTGGCAGGCCGTTTCACCGGCGGACCCGCAGCTGCGTTCATGGGTGGAGCAGCGATACCGCGCGACGGGGCCCAATGCGCCGCTATTTTAGAGGCGTCCAAATTTTGTTTTGCACGGATGTGCTATATTCTTTCACGATCATCCTGGAAGACCATGTGCAATGCGAGGAATTGCTCCAACCGACCTCTGGTGGACGCGAAAAATCGAGGCCGACTTTAAGGCGAGTCCCGTCCTCGCAGCGCATTCGCTCCGCGGGGATTCAGCGCGCGCTGTAAGAATTCCGATCGCCCTCGCTCTAATTGTAATTGCCACATTTCTGCCAATCGAGGCGTCCTTCTATATTGCCGGATTGCGATTTACGGCTGCGAGGCTCGGGCTTATCCTGCTTTTTCCGTTCGCGTGTATCTGGATGGCTCAAAAGGTGTTCTCCGCGCGCTATCGCTTCGTTGCATCGGATTTGTTTGTTCTGATGACCGGCTTCTGGATAATTTACGCGCCGGCAAATGTCGTTGGCGCGGAACAGGCGCTAAACCATGCCGGGCCAGACGCCCTTGAGTTCTGCGTGGGGTACCTCGCGACACGCACCATGTTGTCGAAGCACGGACACGCGCTGTCGTTCGTCAACCTTCTTTGTCTTGTTACAGCCTTCGTTGCCTTGCTGGCGTTACTCGATCCTTTAACAAATCGCTACGTCACGCATGAGATATCCACCAGCGTAACCGGATATCCCGGTCTGGGACGACCGATAGACCTTTCCGGTTTATATAGAAACGGGCTTTTACGAGCGGCCGGTCCGCTTGAGCATCCTATACTTTTGGCTGTCGTCTGCTCCGTCGCCGTTATCATAGCATTGTCTGTTCCCATTCGTTCGCGAGGTATTGTTTTAGTCGCAAGCACGCTGGGCGCGATCTTCGCATTTTCGTCAGCAGCCCTTCAGGCTGTCGTTATCGGCTGCGGCCTCTTGATATATGGCAGAATGCTGGCCCGATTTCCCCGTCGATGGACTGCGCTGATCTGCGTCGGCGCCATCGGCATTTTGTTGTTGTTTCTTTTGAGCGACTCGCCCGTCGCGTTGATCATTCGGCATCTCACCTATGATCCTTCGTCAGGATATTACCGATATATGACATGGAATGAGGTAATCGACGCCGTAGCGCCGTCCCCCTGGTACGGTATCGGATTCGGTCCGTACCCGGACGAACTCGACATCAACCACTCCATCGACTCGCTTTGGCTCGTCGAAGCGATTAAATCCGGCGTTCCCGGATCGGCTCTTATCGCCCTGTCGATGATCGGCGCCGCGTCCCTTCCAACCAGCGGTCCAACGGTTAACCTGACGATGGCGGAGTCGAAACTTGGAACGGCGCTCGGCGTCGTGATTTTTCTTTTGGTGTTCCTAGGGTTCACTGTCGATTTTTGGGGGACCACTTGGATTCTTTGCGGCCTCGTAACAGGGCTAAGAGCGCATCTTGGCGAGCTGGGGCGCCTCGGCGTCGATCGCTCGCGGAACCCTTCACAGCAAATGCTTTCGCTCGCGAGCCGTTGGCCTCCTCCGCACGCGACCCGGTAGGACGTCCCCTACGGCCCGTGCGGCGCCTTTGGCGGGCTGGCGAACCGCTTGCCCGTTGCCAGGTTAACGTTGTTTGTGAAGCTAAGATTGGCGCCCGCCGGAGGATAGAAGGGCCCGTAGGCGCCGGCCGCGTCAATGTAGTTGTCCTGGACGATCGCGCCGTTTACGGCGCCCTGTCCGCTTGCCTGGTAGACCGCCATGGGGTAGGAAATTGCGATTGACGGGCCTCCCTGCGCAATGAGAACATTGTTGTTGACGCTTATATTATTTACCGGACCGTGCCCAGGCGAGACTTAAATCAACTGTCCCCCGCCGATCATGTTGCCGCTGGGCTGGTCTTAAATCATCGTGTTGAATTGAATTACGCTGTTGTCTGTAGCTCCGGCGCCGTTGAACTGGGTCATATTTTCGTGGGGAGTCGCCCCAGTCCCGCTGTAGAAGGCGCCGTTCATAAAGACATTGTATTGATCTATAAGTGTCGCCGCGCCGCTGTTGGTCATTTCAACGAAGTGCTGCGGTGAATTTTCCATCAGATCGTATTGAACCGTGAACGTACCGCTTCCCGCGAAGCTGACGAGGCCGCTCATATTCTGATATGTCCGGCCGTTACCATCGAGAATGCAATTCTCAACTTTAAGATTCGTGGCGGATTTGGATGTCCAGATGAAGTACCAAGCGTTGGTCCCATAATTTGGACCTGCTGCAAATTTACAATTTCTTACGACGGCGTCATTGCCGTCGACATAGATTCCCCACCCTCCTTCACGCGAGAAATCATAACCGCTGAGCGTAACGTGATTACCATTGATTCTGATGAGATGTCTCGTCTCGTCAAGAGAAACCCCCGGCGCAGAGATCGCAATCGGGTCGCTCAAAATCGCGCCCAGCGGCGGCCCGACGGCATAATCCACGCCCGCGACCTTCCAAGGAGGCCGAGTGGGATAGCCGCTGAGCAGATTGGGCAGCTGGGGCGGCCCGGCTGGGGCGAGAACCGAGCCGTCACTCCGCGCCTCGGCGCCCATCGCTTCCCCGCCGTTTTGTCGAGCGGTCGCGAGCAACACACCGGACATTAAAATGCAGGATAGGACAGCACGTATCGACATCATCGGGCCTCATGTTCCGGTCTTGACCGTCTTGCCCCTTTGCGGCGCGAATTCACGCCAACCTCATCCGTGGTGGGTCAAGTCCGCCCATCTTGTCCTCCCGTCGGCTGTCGCTTTGGACTTGCGTCCCGCGCAATCCCCCGTTCTGAAGTCGGCTGTGGCGCATAGGACGATACGGACCTTCAGCAGGATATCGAGCGAGGTCGAAGTCGATCGACGCCGAACGCTGACGCAGAAGACAACCGCCGTCGGCGGATTGGCTTCTTGTCACCCACGAAATCTGCTTCATGGTTGATCCTTGCTCAACTCGTAAGCCGCGCCGTTCGGGGCGCCGAACTATCCAGATCCGTCGCGAGATTCCGACTGAGGGGCCTTCACGCTATTCGCCGCTCGCCGACGTTTAAGTTAATTCGATCAACTCGACCAGAACGGGGCAGCCTTCATCGTCAGATAAGCTGGCATTGCCCGGATAACCGCCAATTCTGCCCCAAATCTGTAACGGTTTGGCGTTACTGACAAGCCCAAACGGTCGCCGCATGCAGCCGACGAGTGCCGGGGGGACCCGTCGCCCATCGGGAGCCAAAACATGTCGAATTTTCGCACGCCGAGATGCAGCCCTCCCGCGAGCTTGTTCGAACACACCCAATCGAAGGCGCTGAGTTGTTGAGATGAGCGGCATCGACCAAAGTTCGCCTGCCGTTTGTCGGCATGCGGCATTGAGCGGCCGCCAAGCGTCAGGCAAGCCGACAACCGCCCAAAGACCACGACGGCGAAGACGAAACACCACGGACACGCACGCGCAAGACACTGCTTGCCTCTCGCTGTCGGTGCTCCACCGCCTCTCCTGTGCGTAAATTGCCGCCGAACCTTCCCATTCGGCGCCGATTTACTTCCTTTCCGTTCCTGCTAAAATGTTTCAGCGGTATAGGCGAGGAGCCGATGACCGTGCAAGGTGATGGGGCTGGCAAGGGCGACCTTCCAGCCCTTTTCGCGCCAATACAGAACCGATACCGCCGCGAAGCGACGCATCTGGCGGCTTGGCGCCAGTACCAGAAATGCAAGCTTTTGCTTAAAAGATCAATAGCTTAATGAGAGTGACATCGACGCCGCTAGCGAATCCATAGGACGTATAGGGAAAGTCGGTTCAGATCATGACCACGCTCGAGATCGATAACGGAGTGAGGACAGTGCGCGACCTTGCGCACGTCGATGAGCTGAAGGACTTCTGGGCAAGCTGCCCTTCACACCGCGATTCGGATTTCGATTTTTATCTTTTCTATCTACGCAATTCTACTGAAGTTATACGACCGCACGTCATCGTCCTCTACCGCGACGGACGGCCGCGCGCGTTGCTGGCGGGTCGCCTAGAGAATCGAAGCATCGACATAAGGTTCGGTTACTTACGCCTCATCAGGCTCAGACTTCGCGCATTGACCTTTATGTATGGAGGCGTGCTCGGCGACATTTCCTCGGCAGCCGAGGCCAAGGATATTATCTCATGCATTGAGGCGTCGCTGCGGGCGGGCGAAGCCGATGCGGCGTTTCTGGAATATCTTGCTGTCAACTCGCCGCTATACGGTTGCGTACGGTCTCTCTCGAACCCGATGCGCGTCAATCATTTCGCCAAATCACGTATTCACCAAATAAGAAATCTGCCGAATGGTAAGTCATTTATGCAAAGCTTATCATCGCATGAACGTAATAACCAGAAGCGGCGAGCGCGGCGACTTGCAGAGACATTTGGCGATAAGGTGCGGATCGAATGCTTCCATGATGCGAGCGCTCTGCAGCGCCTAATGGAGCACGCCGAGACAATAGCCGAAAAATCGTATCAGCGTGGCCTCGGGGTTGGCTTTGCAAATACTTATGAGATTCGTAAACGGCTTGAGTTCGAGGCGCATAAGAAGTGGTTGCGCGCGTACATACTCTACATCAACGATCAACCGTGTTCATTCTGGATTTGTTCGTACTACAACGGCACTCTTTATAGTGAATTCATGGCGTTCGATCGGGAGTACGGCAAATATGCGCCGGGAATGTATCTGGTGATCAACGCCATCGAAGAAATACGCCGCGAGGATGGAAATCAGGAGGCCGCGCGGATTGATTTTGGCATCGGCAACTCCGAGTGGAAATCCATTCTTGGCAACCAAAGCTCGCGCGAGGAGTTGGTATGCATCTTCGCGCCGACGGCCACGGCTATTGGCGTCAATTCCCTTCAAACCTTAGTTGCGGCAATCGATCGTGTGGGGCGGGCGATCTTGCGGCGAAGCAACTTACTGCCCCACGTGAAGCGGGCATGGCGCAACCGTATTGCGCACCGGTAAACTTCCCGCCCGCACAGTTCGCAAAAACAATTCACTCTTTGACCAATTGCGGGATCTTGCATAGATGTACATTATACCCGTCGAAAACGTCATCTAGCTCGTCCAAAACTGGAGAATTGTGTGTTATCCGGCTCATCATCCTGCATCTAGCCTCTGATGACGGGGCTGTCGAATTGCGCGCGCAGTCGTGGCGCTTGTCGTCCCTACTGGTCCCTAGTGTCAGGTCCAATGCCGCCTCAGAGTCCGTTTTGAAAATCGGCGAAGGGGATGGCGCCGGGGGCTCGGTCGTGATTCAAGCTCTGGATGTGGACAGAGCAGAGCCGTGGGCGGATGGCCAAGATCGCCAAGAAGACCAAACGCTACCCATCTGACCTTACGGACGAGGAGTGGGCGGAGATCGCGCCCTTGATGCCCAAGCCTGGGCGTCGGGGGCGTCCGCGGGAGGTGGAGTTCCGTGAAGTGATCAACGCGGTGCGCTATCTCGTACGCTCCGGCTGCGGTTGGCGGATGCGGCCGATCCATTTCGGCCCGTGGCAGACGGTCTACGGCTGGTTCCGGGAATTGGCGCGACGGTTCCTGTTCCAGACCATCCACGACCTGGCGCTGATGGTTGATCGCGAGCGGGCCGGGCGCGAGGCCAGCCCCTCGGCGGCGGTGATCGACAGCCAATCGGTCAAGGCTCCCCAAGCCGAAACAAGGGGTTACGACGCCGGAAAGAAGATTGTGGGCCGCAAGCGCCACATCGCGGTGGATACTGACGGGCGGTTGCTGATGGTCAACCTCACCCCCGCCGACATCTCCGACAGCGCCGGCGCGCAGGCGGTCTTGGACGCCGTCCGCAAGCGCGCTGGCCCTGGGTGAAGCATCTGTTCGCCGACGCCGCCTACGATCGGCTGAAACTCATGGACAAGGCAGCCTACCTCGACTTCGTCATCGAGATCATCCGCCGATCCGACGACCAAAAGGGCTTCCAAGTCCTGCCTCGCCGCTGGGTGGTGGAGCGGACCTTCGGCTGGATGACCCGCTGGCGGCGCCTCGTGCGCGATTACGAAAAACGTATCGACGTCTCCCACGCCATGATCCTCGTCGCCATGGGCGGCAATCTCATCCGCAGAAACGCTCATCCGTGATTTTCAAAACGGACTCTCAGGACTTCGCTTTCCAGATTACGATATCTTCGCGGCCAACTGGGTGGCCCAAGTGTTCAAGGAACTGGGCGTCGTCGAGCAGTTCACGGCACTCGGGCCGTAAATAGACCACGTAGATGTCGTCTCCTGGCCGTTGCGAACATCTTTGCCGAAGATTATCGATTACCTTTGACATGACCTCGGCCCGGAAGGGATTGTACATATAAACGAGCATAGGGCCGGGCGGGAACACGTAATCCGTCGCGTCCATATGCAGCGCAAGCGCTGTTTCAAAGCCGACCTTCTTAAGATTGCTCTGAGCAATTTCAGATAGTTCGCGAGCAAACTCGACCCCTACGACCGAGCGAAACCCGAGCCGCGCTGCGATGATCAGGCATCGGCCTTTCCCGGAGCCGAGGTCTATGAACGTGAAACGATCTGGCGACTGTCCGATGAAATCCCTCGCGGCTTCGATGTCGCTCTCATTCGACGGCTGATATCTTACGCCAAATCTTGCATTTTTGGAGCTTACATCGAGCTGCCAAATGGGTCGCGTCGCGGCGGTATCGGTTCCGTATTGGCGATCGAAGTCGTCCACGATCCGACCGTCGCGAACGTAACGTATCACCTTCGCAATCGTGCTGCCGATGCCCTGCTCGCGGAGCGAACGAAATACATTGTCGGCAAGCAAGTATATCCTCACCTGGGCCTCCGCGGAAAGTGAGACCGAGCACTTGGTCTAGCTCTCGATAGGCAAGCAAGCCTGCGTCAGAGGTGACGACCGCTCCGCGGAACTGGCGCATCAGCCCGCGGTCAAAGTCGCGTCTGAGAGGCCTCATTCAATTCACCCGCCGGTTTCGGCGTGACACACTGAATTAAGTTACCATAGTACGTTGGTTATCCCAACTAAATCGCGGAATAAATCGGCCCCGCTGAAGAACCCCAGAATCCATGTCGATACCGGGCCATCACTAGGAAGGACGTCCATCTGGCGCAGCTAATCTCACCTGCGCCAAACGGTCACCGTCCCGCGCGGTAGGATCTGCGCGCTGGTCATGAACTCGCGCGCGACATCGCTCGGCTAAGCGCTCGTCCGGATCGCGACGAGCGATTTCGTTAACCCAAATATCCGTTCGCGATGGATCGTAGCATCCGGAAACAGCGTCGCGAGCATTCGCCTGTCAAGCAGGACCGCGCTTTGTATTTGCCGCATCGCCGTATCGACATCGGGCGCCTGGCCCCAACGTCCGCGCGGTCGACGCATGAGCAGGGACACGCGAATCAATTCGGGCATCCAGTGAAAGAAGAACGTGGAGTTGTGAGGCTCGACCGGAAACCAGAAATAGGGCGTCTGAACGAAGTAGCGAGGCGCGAGCCTTCGCACTTCCTGCGCCATCGCCTTCATGTCGCGCCAGGCCCCGACGTGCTCGATCACCGAATTCGAGTGAACAAGGTCGAAACTCATATCGGCGTACGAGCTAATATCTCGCGCATCGCCGGCGATCGACGCGAAGCGCGAATCCTCGACGGGAGATGTCGTCAGATTGAGCAAGGTTACATGCCAGCGCCGCTGCCCCAGCATGTCCTCCACATCGGCCCAATAGTCCCGATCTCCGCCGATGTCGAGTATGCGGCAGGTCTCCTGGGTCGAGAGCACCTCGTCCACTAGGCTCACAAACGGCGAAAATCGCCGACGTCGAAAGGACCGCTGAGGCCCGGTCGGGGTGAAAATCACGGACGAAGGCCTCCAGCCCATAGACAATTAATTTAAAGCGAAAAGCCGCAGCCTTCAAGTCAGCTTAGCGCAACTCGACGAATATTGGGCGAAGAGACGATCAAAGCGATAGCGCCCAGCTTGCTGGACGAATCACTGGAGCTCGTGAAAATGATGGCGTTGCGCCGGGCATGTCGAGGGTCGGGTTGGCCGTGACCCTCGACAATATTCGATCCGGTTCGCTCCGGATCGTCCCAACGCTGCCGGCAAGGGGCCGTCGGCCCTTGAGGCGGCTGCGACGGTCGCACAACCTTAGCGTGGACCAAGCGACCCTACGCACGCGGCGCCAAGCGACCGAAAAGGATCGACCCGGTCGCTCGCAGGCTTATCATGTGAAGTGGCCCGAGTTGCTGGCGAGGAACGGCGTGTCGTGATGGAGCGGAGCCGTTGGGACGATGCCGCCGGGTCCGCCGCCGGCGGCGCCGAACGCATTCGCTGTGGCGATGTACTGGCTGAGAAGGTGGAGGGACGGGACCGCGTCGATCTGTAGCCCCGCCAGCGTCGTCGCGGCGCCGGAAAGATTGGCCGCATTGCCGGCGACGTCGCTCACGGCGGCGCCGTTGAGATTGACGCCGGTCACCGCCAGCGCCGGCACGCTCGTGTCCCCCGCCCCGACTGTGTAGTCAAAGACGAGTTCGTTGCTGGCATTGCCGAGCGCCGAGGTCGCCGCCTGGTCGAAGACCGCCGTGCCGCCGTCGTTCAGCGTCAAGGTGGGAACGCCGCCGGAGACGGTCACCGCTTCGTTCAGGCTGACCGTCAGGGTGAGCTTGTCGCCGATCCCCTCGACGCCGCTGCCGGGCGTCGCCGCGACGCCGGTCACCGTCGGCGTGGTGGTGTCGATGGCGAGGCCGGTGAGCGGTGTGAGGGCGCCGGAGAAATTCGCGTTGTTGCCGACTGCATCTTGCACCGTCGCGCCGTTGAGCGAAACGCCGCTCACCGCAAGCGCGGAGGTGCTGGCGTCGCTCGCGGTAACTGTGTAGTCGAAGACCAATTGCGTCGGATTGCCGAGCGCCGCGGTGGCCGCCGCGTCGTAAGTGGCCGCACCGCCGTCGTTCAGCGTCAAGGTGGGCGCGCCGCCGGAGACGGTCACCGCTTCGTTCAGGCTGACCGTCAGGGTGAGCTTGTCGCCGATTCCCTCGATTCCGCTGCCTGGCGAGGCGACGACTTGCGTCACCACGGGCAACGTATTCGGCGGGTCGATCCCAAGGCCGGAGAAAGTTACGAGCGCGCCCGCCAGGTTCGCCGAGTTGCCGACGCTATCCTTCACCGTCGCGCCGCTGGGCAGGTTGACCTTCGTGATCGCCAACGCCGCCACCGTGGCGTCCGTGGTCGCGACTGTATAGGTGAAGGTGAGGGCGTTCGTGCCGGAGCCGCCGGTATAGGTGGCCGTGCCGCCGTCATTGAGCGTGAGGGTCGGCGTGCCCGTCACCGTTACGTCCTCGGCGAGGTTGACGGTCAAGGTGACGACATTCCCAGGATTTTGGGTTCCGCTGGTCGGCGACGCCACGACGCTGGTGACGTCGCTCGGGGCGGTTCCCGACGGGCTCGCGAATGGCGCGCCAGTGACTAAGTTGACGTTGTTCGTGAAGGTGAATCCCGAACCGGCCGGGGGATAGAAAGCCCCGTAGGCGCCGCTGGCGTCAATGTAGTTGTTCTGGACGATCGCGCCGTTTACGGCGCCTTGTCCGCTAGACTGGTAGACCGCCATGGGGTAGGAAATTGAGATTGACGAGCCTCCCTGCGCGATCAGAACATTGTTGTTGACGCTCATATTATTTACCGGACCGCTCAACGGCGAGACCTGGATCAACTGTCCGCCGCCGATCATGTTGCCGCTGGGCTGGTCTTAAATCATCGTGTTGAATTGAATTACGCTGTTGTTTGTTGCACCGGCGCCGGTGAACTGGGTCATATTCTCGTGCGGGGTTGAGCCACTCCCACTGTAGAAGGCGCCGTTCATAAACACGTTGTATTGGTCTATAAGTGTCGCCGTGCCGCTGTTGTTCATCTCAACGAAGTGTTGAGGCGAATTCTCCATGTAATTGTATTGAACGGTGAAGGTGCCGCTTCCGGAGAAGCTGACCAACCCGGAAAAATTTTGATATTGCTGACCGTTACCGTTGAACGTGCTGTCCTCGATGGTGAGATTATTTACAGTACTAGACGTACTGATAAAATAGTACTGACTGTTACCGATGGCGGAACCGGCAACAAAGTTACAATTCTGAATGACAGCGTTGTTGCCCTGGACATAGATCCCCCAACCGCCTTCCATTGAGAAGTCATAGCCATTGAGGGTGACGTTGTTGCCGGTTATTTCGATCAGATGCGTGGTCGTGTTGACGGACACGCCAGCCATCGAAGTGAGCGAGAGCGGATCTTTGAGAGTCATGCCAGCGGGCACGCCGACGGCATAGTTGACGCCGGCGACCTCCCACGGCGGCCGGGTCGCGTAGCCGCTGAACAGGTTCGGCAGCTGCGGCGTCCCCGCCGGCGCATTGGCGGAGCCGTCCACATAGCCGGCGGTCGTTGTCGTCGTCGTCGTCGTCGAAGGCGGGTCGATGGCGAGGCCGGTGAGCGTCGTCACCGCGCCCGAGAGATTGGCGGCCGTGCCGGCGCCGTTGACGATGGAGCCGCCGTTCAGATTGGCGCCGGTGACCGCCAGCGCCGAAACGGTGCTGTCGCTCGCGCCCACTGTATAGCTGAAGGTCAGCGCATTAGTGCCGGAGCCGCCGATATAGGTCGCCGTGCCGCCGTCGTTCAGGGTCAGCGTTGGCGTCCCCGTCACCGTGACCGCATCGTTCATATCGAGCGTCAGGGTGATGGTGTTCCCGGGGACTTCCGTGCCCGTCCCTGGCGAGGCGACGACCTTGGCCACCGCCGGGGTCAGCGTGTCGATCTGCAGGCCCGTGAGCGTCGCCGCCGCGCCCGAGAGATTGGCGGCCGTGCCAGAGCCGTTGACGATGGCGCCGCCGTTCAGATTGGCGGCGGTGACCGCCAGCGCCGCGACGCTGCTGTCGCTCGCGCCCACCGTATAGCTGAACGTCAGGACGTTGGTGCCGGAGCCGCCGGCGTAGGTCGCCGTGCCGCCGTCATTGAGCGTGAGGGTCGGCTTCCCCGTCACCGTCACCGTCTGGCTCATATCGACCGTCAGGGTGATCGTCTTGCCCACGCCTTCGTCGCCGCTCGCCGGCGAGGCGGTGACGCCGCTCACCGCAGGGGCGGTGGTGACGCCGCTCGTCGCCGGGGTGGTGGTGACGCTGCTCGCCGCCGGGGTGGCGGGCGGGTCGATGGCGAGGCCGGTGAGCGTCGTGGCCGCGCCGGAGAGATTGGCGGCCGCGCCGGCGCCGTTGACGATGGAGCCGCCGTTCAGATTGGCGCCGGTGATCGCCAGCGCCGATTCGGCGCTGTCGCTCGAGCCAACGGTATAGCTGAAGGTCAGGGCGTTGGTGCCGGAGCCGCCGGTATAGGTCGCCGTGCCGCCGTCATTGAGCGTGAGGGTCGGCTTCCCCGTCACCGTCACCGCCTCGCTCATATCCAGCGTCAGGGTGATGGTGTTCCCGGGGACCTCCGTGCCCGTCCCTGGCGAAGCGACGACCTTGGTCACCGCCGGGGTGGATGTGTCGATCTGCAAGCCGGTGAACGTCGTCAGAATCGCGCCCGCCGTAGCGGCGGCGCCGGCGCCGTTCACTACGGCGCCGCCGTTCAGACTGACGCCGGTGATCGCCAGCGCCGCGACGCTGCTGTCGCTCGCGCCCACGGTATAGCTGAACGTCAGGGCGCTCGTGCCGGAGCCGCCGGTATAGGTCGCCGTGCCGCCGTCGTTCAAGCTCAGCGTCGGCGTCCCCGTCACTGTCACCGCCTGGCTCATATCGACCGTCAGGGTGATCGTCTTGCCCACGCCTTCGTCGCCGCTCCCCGGCGAGGTGGTGACGCCGCTCACCGTCGGGGCGGTGGTGACGCCGCTCACCGCCGGGGTGGCGGTGGCGGCGATGGCGAGGCCCGTGAGAGTCGCCGCCGCGCCCGAGAGATTGGCCGCCGCGCCGGCGCCGTTGACGATGGAGCCGCCGTTCAGATTGGCGCCGGTGATCGCCAGCGCCAATTCGGCGCTGTCGCTCGAGCCAACCGTATAGCTGAAGGTCAGGGCGTTGGTGCCGGAGCCGCCGGTATAGGTCGCTGTGCCGCCGTCATTGAGCGTGAGGGTCGGCTTCCCCGTCACCGTCACCGCCTCGCTCATATCCAGCGTCAGGGTGATGGTGTTCCCGGGGACCTCCGTGCCCGTCCCTGGCGAGGCGACGACCTTGGTCACCGCCGGCGTGGATGTGTCGATCTGCAACCCGGTGAACGTCGTCAGAATCGCGCCCGCCGTAGCGGCGGCGCCGGCGCCGTTCACTACGGAGCCGCCGTTCAGATTGACGCCGGTGATCGCCAGCGCCGCGACGCTGCTGTCGCTCGCGCCCACGGTATAGCTGAACGTCAGGGCGCTCGTGCCAGAGCCGCCGGTATAGGTCGCCGTGCCGCCGTCGTTCAAGCTCAGCGTCGGCGTCCCCGTCACCTTTACCGCCTCGCTCATGTCGACCGTCAGGGTGATCGTCTTGCCCACGCCTTCGTCGCCGCTCCCCGGCGAGGCGACGACCTTGGTCACCGTCGGGGTGGTGGTGTCGATCTGGGGCCCGGTCTGAGCGAGGCCGGCCAAGGACAAAGTCGCGGCCTGGCCCGCCCCGCTGTCGATCGATCCGCCGTTGAGGTTGACCGCGGTGGCGTCGAGCGACGAAGTGTTCTGCCCGGCTGCCACAGTATAGACGAAGACGAGCTTTGTCGCGGTCGACAGCGCGGCGTCATAGGTCGCGACGCCGCCGTCATTCAGGGTCAGCGTCGGCGTCCCCGTCACTGTCACGGTCTGGCTCGTCGTCAGCGTGATCGTGACGACCGCGCCCGCGTCGAGATCGCCAGTTGACGGCGAGATCGTGACGCTTGTCACGCTAGCGGTAGTTCGGCTTCCAGACTTAGTTGTCACGTCAGGCTCCATCTCAATTACGCGCAGGCGACCCCAACGGATTCCGGTCCGGAATGCGAACGGCGGTCATTGTGAAAGGTCAGCGCACCGATCCGAGAGTCTTCACGTGCGGAACGAGGGCGACGCTGCCGTTCATT
Source organism: uncultured Alphaproteobacteria bacterium (assembly GCA_963842835.1). Lineage (GTDB taxonomy): Bacteria > Pseudomonadota > Alphaproteobacteria > Rhizobiales > Beijerinckiaceae > Roseiarcus. The sequence continues at coordinate 242,050 of CAWJIB010000013.1, forward strand.
TGAAATCAAGAACATCAGAAAGAAATTAACATGCCGTAAGGAATTGCCATTCGATTTGAAATAGATAGATTTTGTCGATTAAGATTTGTATAATAATATTGTTCGAAGTCGGCGTGCCTTCCTTTATGCTTTGCCACATACGTTCCGATTGCGTGCTTCAATTTCATTGGCGAAAGCCACTCCTATGCCAGATCGGTCTGTCCGTTCCGTAAATCGGTTCCTTGACCTCAGCGCCCCATCCCCCAACCCGAGCCGGACGGCCACCTTCGCTGGAGTCCTCACTGCCGCGACATGGTTCAACAGCCGGCCGAAGCCATCTATCGCAATAATCCGGCGCCCATCGTGTACGGCATCGCGTCACTGGCTAATCATCCCAACTCGTCCGTTAACCATATTTTCACAGTGCCCAGTCTCTGCGGAGGAAATGAGGAGATATTGTGACCTTGTCCACGCAAAAACCGTGAAAAGGCCTCAAAGGATTAAAAGGGCTTACTACCCTTCGGATCTTCATTACCTTTGGGAATGCCAGCGCGACGAATTCAAGTTAATAAAGAACTGGCGACAACGGTCCACTACGTCACTCACGTCGACGGACAGAGTCTAGCGCGCACAATGAGAGTCGGCTTCGAAGGCGCTCGATGCGAAAGCGTCGCAGCATTTCTTTCAAAATGTCTCGCAATGTGGCTTTTATGCCACATCTCTCGCCTTTCGCAGGACGTTTCACAAATTTCCATGTGTTTTGTTAACATGGATTCGTTGCCCTGTTGGGAATCCTCATGTCGTTCGAAGAATCCGCCTTTGAGTCGGCGGAGCGTTGGGAATGGCCGCGATCGAAACGGTTGCTTCGGCGGTGAGTGGGGACCTGCTGGCCGCTCCGCCAACGCAGAACAAGGGGCAGCGTGAAGGTCTCGCGTCGCTGGTGGCGACGGCGCTGCATGCGCGCAGCGTCAATCTGAACGAACTGGCCGCCGTCGCGTCGCCCGCGCACACCGCCTCGACATGTGCGATCTGTGGATAAGCCGCATCCGCGGCGACGACCTGATCGATGTCGATGAGGGGAAGGCGCCCTACGCGCGCGAGGTTCTGGGCGCGCCGGCGGCCGGCGGGCGCGCGACTGTGGCCGGACGATTGCTGCGCAATCGCCTAGAGTTGATCAACCAGAGCAATGTGAACGACGCCCATCAGATGATCATGGCGTCGCTACGCGTCAGGCGGACGGGCGCCGCCCTTGGCGCGGCGCATGAAGAAGACGCAAGGCCCGATTGGCTTTCTCGAACAGCGCAAAGCCGAGGGCGGCGCCTTGCTTCCCGACGACGTGGGTGCAATGCTGATGGGCGACCGCTCCTACGGCTCTCCCGCCTTGATCGACTGGTGTCGCGACAGGGATGAGGCTAGCGGCTGCGTTACAAGCAGGATCTGCCGCTCTTCGGCAACGGCGGCGAGACGAACCCGACGGAATACTTCGCGCGAGGCGAGCATATGTCGGAAGACATCGAACTGACGGAAAAGCGCATTCGCACGCATGTCGCCATGCCGATGGGGTGTCTCAAGAGTGAAGTCCGAGACGTGACGTTGAAATCGATGATCTGCGCGGCGGTCGCGCTGCTTGGCGTGGCGGCGACGCTCGCGCCCGCGGAACCGGCTTCGGCCGATCGAAGCGCCCCCAAAGTCTATAAGAACGGCCTCCCCACAGAGGCTTCCTATTTTCCTATTGGCGTCTGGTTGCAATCGCCCTCCAATGCGCCGGAATACAAGGCGATCGGCGTCAATCTCTTCATCGGCCTGTATGAGGGCCCGACGGAGGGGCAGCTCGCCGAGCTGGCCGAGCGCCAGATGCCTGTCATCGCCGAGCAGAACGATGTCGCTCTGAAGTCGCCGAACGCAGGCGTCGTTCGCGGATGGATCGCGGCGGACGAGCCGGATAACGCACAGCCCTTGGCGTCAGGCTCTTGGGGTTCTTGTATTCCCGCCAACGAAGTCGCGAAACGATCAGCCGACATCAAGGCGAAAGACCCAACCCGTCCCGTGCTCATAAGCTTCGGTCGCGGAGTGGCCGATCCCGCTTGGCGAGGACGAGGGAGTTGTACCGGCGACATGGCTTATTACGATATCGCCGCCGCCGGAGCCGACATTCTTTCGTTCGACATCTATCCCGTCGTGTCGGACACGCCAGCGGTGGCCGGCCGGCTGGATTACCCGTCGCGCGGCGTGAAGCGCTTGCGCGCCGCGGCGCGCGAAGGGCAACGCGTCTGGGCGGTCATTGAAACCACGCATATCGAATCGAAGGAAGCGAGGATCAGCCCCGCTCAATTGCGATCTGAAGTGTGGCTTGCGCTCATCGAAGGCGCGAATGGAATCGTCTATTTCGCGCATGAGTGGACTGGAGGATTCCGCGAGGACGGCCTGTTCAGATATCCCGAAATCGTGGACGCAGTTAGAAATACGAACGCGTTCGTGATGCAATTGGCTCCGGTCCTGAACAGTCCAACGATCGAGGGCCGACTTGCCGTGGCCTCGGCGATTTCGACGGCGGCGATGCTCAAAGAACATGACGGGACGCTCTATTTGTTCGCCGGTTCGACCAGCGCCGAAACCGGCTCAGCCTCATTCTCGTTTGGCGACTTTTCTAGCGGACGCGCGGAGGTGATCGGCGAAAACCGAAACCTAACAATCGCCAACGGCGCGTTCCATGACCGGTTCGATAGCCCCTATCAAATTCATATCTATAGAATTGCCGAAGACGCCCGCCGACAATAGGGCGCCGCCATTAGCGTCAGTTCGCGCGGGCGTAATCTGAAGCGGATCGAGGACGAGCTTCCTCCAAACCATAGCTACGCCTGGAAGGAGCAGCTGCTGAAGCGTGCGGCGCACGCCTTCGGCCCGGCGGGCGTGTCGGCCGGAATTTCCCGGCCAGCCTGATCCAACGTCGGCGGTAAGCTCACCTCAAGCGCGACTCTAACGTCAAATGGCTGAACGTCGGGGGTCGCAGCGCAGGACGCAAACTGCGACAGCCGCAGCTAACTTGCTCGGTGGGCGTCTATGGCCTATGTTAAATTGTTCATGCCCTAGGGGAACACCGGCTCAATTGTTGGCGGGCGCTCCTGGGGCCTCACATAATTGACTTCACGTTAACCGGAGCCAACTATGGACGAGACATCAATTCGAGGCCCGATTAGGACCTATATTGTTGACAATTTTCTGCTCGGGTCAGCAGGTGAGCTGGAGGACAGCACCCAGTTGATGGAGGCTGGCATTCTGGATTCTACAGGAGTGATCGAGCTGGTTGCTTTTCTCGAGACAACCTTTGGCGTCACGATCGCCGACGAGGAAATCGTTTCAAAGAATCTGAATTCGCTGAATTATATTTCTAGTTTCATTGCGCGAAAGTCCGGTTAGCGGAGCGTCAGATGCTGCTCCATGACTATCTGCACGACGCCGCAGTCAGATTTCCCGCCAAAGCCGCGGTGATTATCGCCGATCAGGCGCACAGCTTCAAGGAGATCGACGAAGGAAGCGACCGTCTCGCCAGCGAATTCCAGCGCCTGGGCATAAGCCGAGGCGACAGGGTCGCGGCGATGCTGGAAAACTCGATTGAGTTGGTGATCGCCCTATGGGGAACGCTCAAGGCCGGCGCCGTATTTGTTCCGGTCAGTCCGGGCGTCAAGGCGGACAAACTCGGGTTCCTGCTGGCGGACTCGGGAGCAGCGGCCTTTGTGGCGCCCCTTTCACTGCGTGGGCGGGTGGAAGACGCGAACGCGCAAGCATCATTTTCCGGCGCTACCATTTGGGTCGGCGATAACGTCGAAGCGACCGGGCTTCATCTGAGCGAGATCCTCGCCCAGCCGCACCGGACCCCGGCCGACCCCGGGCTCATCGATCAAGACCTGTCTCTGATCATCTACACCTCGGGCTCGACCGGCAGCCCGAAAGGCGTGATGATGTCGCATCGCAGCATCTATAATAACGTTTGGTCGATTTCCACCTATCTGGGCAACCAGCCGGACGATGTGGTTCTCTGCGTCTTGCCGTTATCGTTCGACTACGGCTTGTTCCAAGTGCTGACCGGCGCCCGGGTCGGCTTCACGGTCGTTCTCGAGCGGTCGTTCGCCTATCCCTACGACGTCCTCAAACGGATTGGCGAGCACCGTGTCACCGGATTGCCCGGCGTGCCGACAATCTTCGCCAAGCTGCTGGAGTTCGCGCCATTTGACGGCCTCGATCTATCGTCATTGCGCTACTTGTCGAACACGGCGGCCCCATTTCCTGCGGCGCATATCCAGGCGCTTCGAAAGCTTCTCCCACGGGCCGTGATCTTCTCGATGTACGGTCTGACCGAATGCACGCGCGTCTCTTATTTGGATCCCTCACGCCTCGAGGCAAAGGTCACGTCGGTTGGTCGCGCGATGCCGAATTCCGAAACTTATATTGTTGACGAGCAGGGACGGCGCTGCGGTCCGCGGGAAATTGGCGAGCTGGTGGTTCGCGGCACAAGCCTGATGCACGGCTATTGGCGGCGTCCCGAGGAAACCGCCAAGGCGTTGCGCGACGGCGACATCGCCGGTGAGAAAGTCCTGTTCACTGGCGATCTATTCTGGAAGGACGAGGACGGCGACCTCTATTTCGTCGGCCGTCGCGATGACGTTTTCAAATGCCGCGGCGAGAAGGTGAGCCCGCGGGAAGTGGAAGCGTGCTTGTACGAGCTCGATTCCGTTGCCGAAGTCGCCGTTGTGGGGGTCCCGCATCCGACCGACGGGATGGCGATCAAAGCTCACGTCGTCGCTCGCGACGGGCACGTCATATCGGAGGATCAGCTACGCAGGCAGTGTCTGCGTCGGCTCGAGCCGCTCCTGGTTCCGAGATTCTTCGAGTTGTCCGCCACCCTCCCCAAGACCAACTCGGGAAAAATCATGAAGACGGCGCTCCGGCAAAGGGATTAACGGCATGTGCGGCATCGCGGGCATGATGTGGGCCGCTGACGCGGCGCCGGTCAGCTTTGGCGAATTGCGGCAAATGCTCGCGATGTTGTCGCATCGCGGGCCGGATGGTTATGGTCTCTATCGCGATGATCGAGTCGGGCTAGCGCATTCTCGACTCAGCATTATCGATCTGGCTGGCGGCGCTCAGCCGCTGTCCAACCAGGACGGCGCCTTATGGCTGACGTTCAACGGCGAAATATTCAATTACATCGAACTTCGCCAGCAACTCGCCGCATTGGGCCACCGTTTTTCCACCAACGGCGACAGTGAAGTCATTGTCCATTGCTACGAGCAGTATGGCCCGCGCGCCTGGGAGATGCTGAACGGCCAGTTCGCTTTTGCGCTGTGGGACTCCCGGCATCGCAAATTGTGGCTGGTGCGCGACCGTCTTGGCATTCTGCCCCTTTATTACGCCAGCGTGTCGGGCCGTGTTCTTTTCGCTTCCGAGGCCAAGGCGATCTTCGCCAGCGGCCGGATCGCGCCGCGCTTCGACCATGCGGGATTGAGTGAGATATTCACGACCTGGTCCGCCATGGCGCCGCGTAGCGCATTCGCGGGGATCCGCCAGGTTCCTCCGGCAACTGCGCTTTGCTTCGACGACACGCTCCAGCCGAGCGTGGAGCGGTACTGGCGACCGAATCCGGCGCGGCCGTCCTATGCGAGACCCTCGGTGGCGGCGGATGTGGCCGACGCGCTTGAGGCGCAGCTGACGCGCTCGGTGGCGTTGCGGCTGCGCGCCGATGTTCCGGTTGGGGCCTATGTCAGCGGCGGGCTGGATTCCTCGGTTATCGGCAGCCTGGCGGTCGCAGCGTCAGGGACGGTCGAGACATTCGGCATCCGTTTTGAAGACCCGCGCTTCGACGAAACTCACGAGCAGCGCCTTGTCGCCAAGCATCTGGGAACCAATCACCATGAGCTCCTCTGCGCCGCGGGCGACATTCGCGACGCGTTGGCCGAAACGGTATGGCACTGCGAGACGCCGCTTCTGAGAACTTCGCCCGTGCCGCTGTTTCTCCTATCGCAGGCCGTGAAGGCCGCGGGCATAAAAACCGTCCTGACCGGCGAAGGCGCGGATGAACTGCTATGCGGCTACACGATCTTCAAGGAGGACCAAATTCGGCGGTTTTGGGCGCGCCAGCCGGATTCATCCATGCGGCCGGCCCTGCTTCAGCGCATCCACCATTACGTGGGCGGCGAAGATGCGCGCCGCAATTCGGTTTGGCAGAGCTTCTTCGGCCACGGACTGCTTGACACCGGGCATCCCTTCTATTCGCACTTGGTCCGCTGGCGCAATACAGGCTGGACCTTGCGTCTTCTCGCCCCCGAAATCCGCGAAAGCTTCCCGCTGGAGTCGATGATGGGAGAGATGGAGGCCAATCTGCCGGCCGGCTGGCGCGATTGGGAGCCTCTTATTCGGGCCCAATATATCGAGATTGAAGGCTTTATGTCGTCCTACCTGTTGTCCTGCCAAGGCGACCGGGTGGCGATGGCCCATGGCGTTGAGGCGCGTTATCCCTTCCTCGATCCCGATTTAGTCGATTTCTGCTTCACCCTGGAGACGAGCGACAAGATGATCGGGACGCGCGACAAGCTCGCGCTTCGCCGTGTCGCCCGACGACGCCTGCCGGCGGAGATATGGGGGCGGCGTAAGCAGCCCTTCCGGGCGCCGATAGGGTCGGCTCTTTTCGATCCGGAAGCAGAGAGGTTTTACGATATGCTGTCGCCTGCAAGCTTGGCGCAGACTGGGTGTTTCGATGCGCCGGCGATAGCTCGACTGCTGGCGAAAACGCACGCGCGGCGCGGCGAGCTTCCGGGCGAACGCGAGGAAATGGGATTGGTCGGAGTGCTCACCTTGCAGCTGCTGAGCGACGCCTTCGGCGCGCAATTTCCAGGGCGGGTTCGCGACGGCCAAGAGCGTTTGGCGCGAATGCGGTGCGATGTGTTCGTCGACCGGTCGAATAACGGGAGGTCGCCGCGCAGCCTCGCCCCCGCAACCGCATTTGAACATTAAGGCGATCAGTATGGCTGACCAAGCGATCGAGACTGCGTGTCCGCTGCAGCCTGCCTTGGCGTTGGCCATTGACTGCGCGGCGGCGGCGAAACGGATCGATGATTTCATACAGACGACCTTGCGCAAGCTCAACCGCCGCGGCTGTGTCCTGGGAGTCAGCGGGGGCGTCGACTCCGCGGTGTGCGCCCATCTGGCCGTCCGGGCCATCGGACCGGAGAGAGTGATCGCGCTTCTCATGCCGGAACGGGAGTCGACGAAGGAGGCCGGGGCGCGCGCTCGCCGCCTTTGCGAGAGCCTAGGGATCCGGCACGTCGAGGAGGATATTTCTTCCTCGCTTGAATCGATTGGCTGTTACCATCAGCGTGATGAGGCGATCCGCAGGCTTTTTCCCGATTACGGGGCGGGTTGGCGGCAAAAGATCGTCATCGTTGGCGGCAAGTCATGGACGCCGCATTTTAATCTGATCGTCCAAAGTCCGAGCGGCGAACTGTTTGAGCGGCGTATGGCGGTTGACGCATATTTACAGATCGTCGCGGCGACAAACTTCAAGCAGCGTATTCGCAAAAATCTGGAATATTATCATGCCGAACGCCTCAACTACGCCGTGCTCGGCACGCCCAACCGGCTGGAGTACGAGCTTGGCTTCTTTGTGCGCGGCGGAGACGGGCTGGCGGACTTTAAACCCATAGCCCACCTGTATAAGACTCAAGTTTATGCCTTGGCCGAATATTTGGGCGTTCCGGAAGAAATTCGGCGCGAACCTCCCAGCACCGACACCTACAGCCTGACCCAGACCCAGGAGGAGTTCTATTTCGCTCTCTCCTGGGCGGATGCGGACCTCGTGCTCTACGCCATGTCCAACCGGTTGGATGCCGGCGCGATCGCCAAAGCCCTTGGCCGCGAGCCGGCGGAGATCGAGCGCGTCGTCATGGATTTCGAGGGCAAGCGCCGAGTGGCGGGCCGTGCGTTGAGGGAAGCTTTCATCTTCGAAGAGGACTAGTGACCACCGAAGATATGCGGGCTTCCGGAGCGTAAGGGTGTGCGAATGAAGCAAGATCCGCTCGTTTCGGTAGTCATCCCCACTTACAATCGCGAGCAGCTGCTGCCCGCCGCAATCGACAGCGTTCTCGCTCAGACATACCGCGAATTCGAAATCGTCGTCGTTGATGACGGCTCGACAGACCGCACGGCCGACAAAATCGAGAGCATGTCTCGCTCGATCTCCGAGGACGGCGGGCGAACGCCGAGAATTCGGTATTTCCACCAGTCGAACCAAGGCCAAAGCGCAGCCCGCAACAAGGGCATCGCGGAAGCGAAAGGGGACTGGATCGCGTTCCTCGACTCAGACGACGTATGGCTTCCGGAAAAGCTGATGTCGCAAATTCGGGCGATCGAGCAGTTTGAGGAGAGTTGCGGCGGGTGCTTCTCAGATGCGCGGTTGGTCGATCGCGGGCAGCTCGATACAACCGCATTCCACCTCGCTGGCTGGCAATTCGAGGAGCTGATCGGCGTCATCGCCGATCCGGCGCCAAGTCTTGCAAAGGCTTTCGGCGGCGTCTGGGTTCAAACGCTTATCGCCCGCAGCGATCTCGTCCGAAAAATCGGCGGGTTCGACCCAGATCTCCATTTTGGAGAGGACTATGATTTCCTCTTTCGCTTGGCGCTCGAAACGGCTTACTGCTACGTTAATCGGCCCTTGGCGGTGATCGAACGGACCAACGCCGACATCGATCCCACCGTAGCCTTGCGAAGCTGGGACCAGGTGGATTTTCGGCTTCGCGCGCAGCAGTCGATGTATGAGAAATGGCTGCGCGCCGCCAACGTCCCAGCCGATGTGCGCAGAACGATTATCGGCAATCTTAGGTCGGTGCATAGCGCGTGGGCAAACTGGCATCTGGAGACCGGGCAATTCGATCAGGCCCGGCGGGCTGTGTCGACAGCCATGAAGTACCAGCCGACACCGCAATTGGCGATCAAATGGGCGCTCACTTGGGCCGCCCCACGCGTCGCCCGGAAGATTACTCCGAAAACAGCGGCAAGGTAATGCTCCAGACGCGACAATGTGAGCTGTGAACCTAGGTCGTCGCCCGTATCGGGCAACCGGCCGCAGGCGAGCTTGAACGCCGGGTCGGGGCGCAGGCGATTCAAATCGTCGGCATCTTCATCGCGGCAGCGGATCGTGAAAATACGGGACGGGATCAAATCGGCGAGAGCGTGCTTCCCGCTCGCGCAAAACCGCAATGATCTGCTCTTGCGTAAACCTCGATCGCTTCATGGCCCGGTCCTTCCTTCGGTCCGGACTCTAGCTTCACTTGGAGGAAAGCGCAGGGGTCGCAGCACTCGCGACAAAAATTACGGAAACAACTAGAAAATCAACTCTATTCATAGGCTTCGGGATACTTCGTCGGCGACTTCGCGCTCACGGCGGTTCCGCCTCGGTTCCACACGACGCCGCCATTGGAATTCAGGAGAGCCAACATCCTCCAGAAACGGTAGAGACGCACGGCCAAGAGCACGGAAAGCGCCTTGATGCGGGAAGACCACCCGTCAAGGCGGTCGGTAAAGATAACTTTCGGCCAGTCAATCGCCGGGGACGCCAAAACAGCGAGCGCCCGAGCGATCCAGCGGAATTTCCAAACGAATGTCCCATCGGAAACGTTCGCCGCGTGCTGGAGATGGCGATCCCACTTGACGAACATTTCTCGCATGGATCGACGCGCGGGATGATAGACGATCATTTGAGGAACATATTGAAACTTGCAGCCCGCCTGCACAGCGCGACGCCCCCAATCCATATCCTCCGCGATCTGTATCCCGGCAAAAGGTCCAACCCTATCGAAGTCCGAGCGGCGAACCACAAGGTTTCCCGTCCCCGAGAAGCCATGCTGCTCTATATAAAGCTTGAAGCGGTATGCGAAAATGCTCTCGTAAGCCTCCATTGCGGTGACGTCGTCCTTTCGACTCCGCCAGATTTGTACGTCTCCGCCAAGCACAGTGTGATCCGGCGAGGCGTTAATGGCGACCAAAGCGTTACTCAACCAATCGGGATGGGCTCGACAGTCGGAATCAATGAACGCCAGCACGCTTCCAACGGCCTCCTCCACACCACGATTGCGCGCCATTCCAGGCCCCGGCTCCGCTTCTTGGAGTAGCCGCGTCCCCGGATGTCGCGCAATGACTGCGGTGGGAAGCTGAGTTGACCCATTGTCGACGACAATCACTTCAAAACGGGCGCGCTCCAACGTCTGGGCGTCGAGACTGTCGAGACACTCGGCGAGAAGTTCCAAATCGTTCAGATGAGGCACGATGACCGAAATAAGCGGGCGCTCCAATGTCATGCGCTAGCTCCATCCACATAAAAATACTCGCCCATGGCGTGCACAACTCCCGAGGCGTAAAGCAATTGTCTATCACCGTAATTTAAGTCGCGCTCGATTTGAAGGCGATAATTCAACCGATGACCTGGGCCCGGCCCGAAGCGGCGCGTTCTCCGACACCTTCAAATCGCCGACTCGGACCCCGCCGCGCTGGCCTGGGCTCTCGCCACTGTTGACGTGGCCGGCGACCTCCCTCACCATCAGGCCTTGGGCGGGAAAGCCGACCATCTCGCGCAAGAGATCGGCGCCGGATTCTTTCCCACGGCTTGGCGGAAGTTCATCATCTCATCGGTCGCCGGAGCTCCTCAGTTGCCTTGAGAAATCGCAATCCAGACTTATTGGCGAACGTCGATGACCGCCGCGAAGGCGCTCGCTTTTCACAGGGCCATAAGGGTGCGGTTCGCCTTCGCTGCCGCCGAGCCGCCACCGCGCCGGTGTGATCGAAAATTAACGGAGACATCGTATGATTCTTTTGGGGCAAGGACCGATCGCAACGCGTTGGCGGAGCGCCGGGGGCTCTTGGATTTAGACATCTCGGTTAGAATTCGATTATGTTCGCCCATGGCAGCTTTCTCGTTGCTACGGAATCGAGTCGCACCAAAATTTTGCGCGGTCATCCCGAGCGAATGTGGCGCTCACGGCAGCGTCCGCTTAAGGTTGTTTTCCGGGGCGTGGTGAGACCTGTTGAGGCTAAAGTGAGCTTGCATTGCTGAAGCGATACCTCGAAGCATTCTCGTCCGCGTCGGTCTCGCCCGTCGCATCCTTTGCGTTTCGCTTTCTCCGCACCATCATATTGTCTCGCCTACTCACGCCTGAGCACGTTGGCGCCTGCGTCGCGCTATACACAATTCTGTCTAGCTGCGAGTTGATCACCACGGTCGGACTTGACTCATTTGTCTTCGTACGGGTTGGCGAAGACCGGGCGCAGGCCGTTGCCGCTGCGCAGCAGATCGCGTTTTTGCGTGGTCTTCTTCTCGGCGCGGCGATCCTGCTTTTCGCACCAGCGCTGGCCGACCTTTTCGGCGCCAGCGCGCATAGTGTCGCTTGGCTCTCTGTGGTGCCGCCGATCTTCAGCTTGAGGAACTTGAGCGTCGTTCAGATCCAGCAAGAATTCAGGTATCTTCCGGAAACGGTTAGTAACGTCGGGGGGCAGGTCGGTGCGGTGATCGCGGCAGTACTCGCCGCTGTGTGGTTTCAGGACGAGCGCGCAATGTTGGCCAGTCTCATGGTTGAGGCGTTGGTGAACGTGCCGCTCTCGTATTTGTTGGCGCCGCGACGACGAGTGGCCGCTGTCGACCCGATGATGCGCCGAGCGGCGCTGACGTTTGGATTCCCGCTACTCGTCAACGGAATTGCACTTATGGTGCTCGGCGTGCTGGACCGCGTGATTGTCGTCAATCTGTTCGATCTCGCTGCGCTGGCCAAATACTCGCTGGCCGCCAACCTCGTCATCGCACCCGCATCAATCTTGATCGGAATCCTTAGCAAGATTTGCATGCCGCTGGTCGCTCGCGCACGGGCTGATCAAGGCGCGTCAAATAGCGCATCGTTGATTATGCTCATGGCGGTGCTTTTGGTCGGGGCGGCTTACGCAGTGCCGGTCGCGCTTTTCCTCGATCGGCTAGTGCCGCTCGTGTATGGCGCCCAATACCAAGTGACGCCGGCCTTTAGCGCTCTGATGGGCTGCCTCGCCTTTGTCCGGATTTGCCGTAGCGGCCCAAATAACATTCTGCTCATCCACAGCGAAACGGCGCGGCTGACCGCTGGGAATGCGATTTCCAGCGCTGGCGTTTTAATCGGATTCCTTCTAGCGATGCGGTACAGAGAGTTAGAGGCGATCATCGCCGGCCTAGCGATCGGCGACGCTTTGTCGCTTGCTCTATTGTCGGTGCTCACCAGCCGACACGTTCGCCTTCGAAACGCATTCCGCCTGTATGCGCCCGTAACTGCTCTGACGGTCGGGCTTGTCGCACTTGCTCGATTGGCCGAAGGCGGTCTCGGCACGAATCTGGGTCTACGATTTATTTTGCTTGTAGCCGCAACATTCGTGATTGCTTTGGAAGCGGTGGCCGTTCATTACAAGTTCGTCACCAAGCTCATTCGCCCGTAAAGAATTCCGCGATCCCGGATTGTGTGGCTTTGGCGGCGATTTGAAGTATTCGCTTCTACCGATTTGCGGTAACTTCGTCCTGCTCGAGGTCGTCTGCTCGGTCTGATCGATTCCGGCGTTGAAGATCAGCGACGCACTCGCGGCGAGGCGCGGAAAGGGCCGAATGGCTGCGGCGCCAAGGGAATAGCTAGACCCACCATGCCTCGCGCCGTACGTCGTCGCGCCATTTATGATTGGCGCCAAGAGCGTCCTTCCCAGAGGCGCGGCCTTGATCGAGCGGGAGCAGTCGGAGCGCTTCCTCTTCCCATAGAGAGCCGTCGGCGCCCGGCGAGCTGGCGCTCATGCCGCTCTTGCTGACACGATCGCAATGTCCGTCCACCAGTTTCGCACGACCCGGAGGCGATGGTCGAGCAGGGTTCCCAAGGCGCCGGTGAAATCCAGCCAGTTGGGAACAAGCCCGCGCTTGACCGCGGTCAGCGTCGTGCGCCCTTCGCCGACCGCGAAGGCGAGTTCGGCGCGAAAGCCGCCGCCGTTCGCCTCCTGTTTGCCGAACTTGGAGAAGAACAGGATGTCCGACGGCTGCATCGCGGCAAAACGCAGTCGCGCCGCCGCGCCGGCGAGGGCGGAAGGATCGAGGCGGCAGCTTCCCGCGCCCGGCCCGAGATCCCGGCGCAGCGGAATGATTTCGCCCGTTTCGACGTCCTGCAGCCGCATCGGCGCACTCGGGCCGCAGCCCGTCGCCTCTGGCGGCAGTTGAACGATGCCGCGCGCGTCGACGCCGGCCTCGACGAGTTCGCGCGCGAAGGCCGACATCAGCGCGTCGACGGCGACGCCGTCGTCGTAGACGATCGCGGCGAGGCGGACCGGATCGTTCAGCCGAACTTGAACAGCACGCCGTAGCCGCCGCGCGGATAGTTCCACTCGACCTCCCCCGACGGCTCGCACATGACGCGGCACGTGCCGCATTCGAAGCAGCCGTCGGGCGCGACTTCGACTTGTCCGGCCTCGGTGAGCGTGTAGCACCCGGCCGGACACAGCGTGGTCATCGCCATAAGATTGGCGCGCTGTCCATTAGTTACGCATTGCACAAGAGACGAGCGAACGAATTGACCAGGCTGGAAATCGGCGATCTCGAGCTCGGCTTTTCGGTGCATCGGCCTCGGGATGTCGCGGGGCCTTCAGGCAAGCTTGGTCTCGCCGCCGGCGGCGGTCATCCAGGGTCGGTGGTTAATGACGCCGACGCGCCAGCCGGCCCAGCCTTCGCCTTTGAGATGGTCGAGGCGCGTCAGGGAACAATTGTCGACGGCGAAGGCCAGGCCGCCTTCGGGTTGCAGACCCAGAGCGATGGCGAGCGCCGCCTTGACCGTGCCGCCATGCGCGACGGCGACGATGTCTCGGCCATTCCATTGCTGGCTAAGGCGTTCGACCGCGCCATGCACGCGTGCGACGACGTCGGCGAAGCTTTCGCCATTCGGCGCACGCTCGTCGGCCGGGGCGAACCAATGGCTGCCCGGCGCCGGCCCGGCCAAGAACGCGGCGCGATCCAGGCCCTGCCAGTCGCCCAGATGCTGTTCGGCGAGATCGCGCTCTTGCAGCAACGTTTCCGGCGCATCGAGGCCGGCTTTCCAGATCGCCGCAGCGGTTTGATGGGTGCGGCGCAAATGGCTGGCGACCCAGATCGCGCCTTTCGGCAACGCGCCCGCGAGCGCTTGGAACACGTGGACTTCGCTGCAATCGCAACCAAGATCGGTCTGGCCGTAAATCCGGCCGTGGTCCTCGCGCACGGGCGCGTGGCGAACCCACCACCAGCGGGTGCGGACAAGAGCCTTTTCCACGCCGTTTGCGGTCTCTATAGTGTTCTGTGCGAGGGGTTTCGACAAAGGTTCAATCCTTCGGCTCGTAACGTGCGTCTGTCTATGCGGGCGGGCGCCCGGCTTCAAGCTGGGGAGCGCTGCGCGCGGCCTTCGCCGCAGAGGGAGGACACAGTGGGGCGGCTTGAAGGCAAGGCTGCGATCGTCACCGGCGCGGGCAGCGGCATCGGCCGTGCGAGCGCGCTGCTGTTCGTGAGCGAGGGCGCGGGGGTGCTCGCGGTCGATCGCGACGAGAAGGGACTGAAGGAGACGCTGCTGCGTTGCACACAGCCGGCGGCGGCGATGACGACATTCGCCGCCGACGTCGGCGACGAGGCGGCGGTGAAGGCCTTCGTCGGCCGAGCCGTCGAGAGTTTTGGCGGCATTGACGTCCTCTACGCCAACGCGGGAATCAGCGGCGGGCTGACGCCGCTCTTCGAGCAGACGGTCGAGCATTGGCAGGAGGTTCTGCGCGTCAATCTGATCGGGCCGTTCCTGGCGATCAAGCATGGCGCGCCGCACATGATCGCGCGCGGCCGCGGCTCGATCGTTCTCACGGCGTCGGTCGCGGGCCTGCGCGCCAATGCCGGCGGCAATCCCTATAGCGCGAGCAAGGCGGGGGTCATCAGCCTTGCGCAGACGACGGCCAATTCGTTGCTGGGGACTGGCGTGCGCGTCAACGCCATCTGCCCCGGCCTCATCGAAACGGGCATGACTCGGCCGATCTTCGAGGCCGCGCGCGAACGCGGCTCGGCGGACAAGATCGGGCAGCTCAACCCGTTGCTGCGAGCGGGCGCGCCCGAGGAGATCGCCGCAATGGCCCTGTTCCTGGCGAGCGACGAGAGCTCCTACGTCAACGGCCAGGCTTTTCCCGTCGACGGCGGCCTTTCCAGCACCCATCCCTTCACGCGCCCCCGTCGTTGACGCGGCGCCAAGCCTCAGGTCTTCGATGGAGCGAATAGCTTACGCAATTCGGCCTTGACGACCTTGCCGTTGGCGTTGCGAGGCAGGAATTCCTCGCGCAGGATGATCTTGACGGGAACCTTGAACGCCGCGAGCCGTTCGGCGACGAAGGCGCGCAAGTCCGCCTCGCTTACCTGCATGCCGCGTTTGACCGTCACCACGGCGCCCGGCTCTTCGCCGAGCGTGCGATGGGGAATGCCGACGACGGCCGCGTCGATGATCGCGGGATGTTCGAACAGCGCGTTCTCGACCTCGATGCAATAGATGTTCTCGCCGCCGCGGATCAGCATGTCCTTCGCGCGGTCGACGATCGTGCAAAATCCTTCGTCGTCGATTTTGGCCACGTCGCCCGTGCGCAGCCAGCCGTCGACGAACGTCTGCGCGGTCGCCTCGGGGTTGCGCCAGTAACCCTTGACGACGTTGGGGCCGCGAACCCAAAGCTCGCCCGATTCCCCGGCCGGCGCCGGCTTGCCGTCCGCTCCCACGAGGCGCATCTCACAGACAGGCAGGGCGGGACCGCAGCTATCGGGACGCAACTCATAGTCCTCGCCCTGATGGTGCGTGAACGTGGCCGAGGTCTCGGTCATGCCCCAGCCGGAGCCCGGCGCCGATTTGGGGAATACCTGTTTGATCCGGCGCACCAGTTCGGAAGCGGCCGGCGCCCCGCCATAGGAAATTCCCTCCAAAGAGCTGAGATCGTATTGGTTCAAAGCCGGGTGCTCGACGAGTTGCCAGGCGACGGTGGGAACGCCGCCCGCCGAGGTGACGCGTTCGCGTTCGATGAGCTCCAGCGCGGCGCCCGCGTCCCACTTGCGCATCAAGACCAATTTCACGCCGAGCGCGAAGGCTGGGATCATCACCGCCTGACAGCCGGTGGTGTGAAAGAACGGTATCGAAACGAGCACGCACTTTTGCGGCGCGGCGGGGTCCGGTTGCGGCGGCGACTCCCCGCGTCGAATGTAGGCCCGCGCGATCGAAAACGGGTTCGCCATGATCGTGGAGCAAGAATTGCGATGAGTGCCGAGCGCGCCTTTGGGTTTGCCCGTGGTGCCGGACGTGTAGAAGATCGTCGCATCGTCATCCGGCGCGAGATCGACGACGGGCGTCGGCCTCGCCGGCAGATTGGACCAGTGAGCCACATCTCCAATCACGTCTTCGAGCTTGGCGACGATCGGGTGAGCCACTTCCTCGCTCTCGCGGCTGACGTAGATTTGCTCGAGCGCCGGGCAGTTGGGCAAATGTTCGAACAGGCGCTCCAGCCGCTCGCGATCGACGAACGCCGCCTTGGCGCCGGAATTGGTCAATCCAAATTCAAGTTCAGGCCCGGTCCACCATGCGTTCAACGGCGTCACGATGGCTCCGATCAGCAAGGTTCCGAAAAATGCCGCCGGCCATTCCGGCAGGTTGCGCATTGCGATGGCTACGCGATCGCCCTTGCGCACGCCGATCTTGTTTAGCTCGTGCGCGACGGCAAGCGCGGCGCGCGCGAGCCCTTCATAGGTCGCGCGCTCGTCGCCGTGGACAAGGTAGGTCTTTTCGCCATGCGCACGGCCAGCTTCGAACGCCTCGCGCAGTGTCGGGGGGGCGTTCTTCCAGACGCGCAAACGGCGCCCGAGAACATCGCGTTCTTCCATTTCGAAGGGCGAGCCCGGCATGGTGAGCAGCGCGTGGGCCTGCGCCAAGCTGACCGCGGGAAAAGCGCGAGCATCGGACATTTCCTTCTCCTTTGGCTGCGGCGCCGAATAAATTCAGAAGTTCGCGAGATCGGACATCGCCTCGCGATCCTCTGGACTTGGCGCTCGATGGACTTGGCTATCGATGGACTTGGCGCTCACGTGATCGTGGCGCCGCCGTCGACCACAATGGCTTGGCCGGTCAGGTAGCTGCCGGCCTTGGCCGCGAGAAAGACCGCGGCGCCGGCGATTTCATCGGGCTCGCCGATGCGCCCGAGCGGCGTGCGCGCCGTCGCGGCCTTCAGCGTATCGGGGTTTTCCCACAGGGCGCGGGCGAAGTCGGTCTTGATGAGCCCCGGCGCGATGCAATTGACGCGAATGTTGTGCGGCCCGAATTCGACGGCGAGGTTGCGGGCGAGCTGAAAGTCCGCCGCCTTGGAGATGTTATAGGCGCCGATGACGGCGTTGCCCTTGAGGCCGCCGATCGAGGAAACGATGATGATCGATCCGTCCCGGCGCTCCTTCATCTGCGGCGCGACGAAACTGATCAACCAATGATTGGCGATGACGTTGTTCTCCAGAATCTTGCGGAACTGATCGTCGGAAACGCCGGCGAGCGGTCCGTAATAGGGATTGGAGGCGGCGTTGCAGACGAGGATGTCGATCCGTCCGAAAATGCGGTTCGTCTCGTCGACGAGATGGCGAAGTTCGTCTTTGGACGAGATGTTGGCCGGAATGGCGACGGCGCGGCCCGCGCCCGATTTGAGGTTAATGGCCGCGGCGACCTCCTCGCAGGGGCCGGCTTTGCGCGAGGACACCACGACTCTCGCGCCGTGTTCGGCCATGCGCTCGACAATGGCGCGACCGATGCCGCGAGAGGAGCCCGTGACCACGGCGACCTTGCCGTCGAGGCCGAAAAGCGACATTTGGTTTCCTCCGCTGCGGCGATCTCTTTCCCGGAGGATCGCTCCCCCGGGCGTTGTTATCGGACAGCTTAGCTCGACTCTGGGCAATGGCAAGCCGACTTTTCTAATCTGACCGTCTGGTCACCGCATTTGATCGCATGGTATGGATTCGCGGCAGAGCGCCGCCATACCGAATGTTTGAAATGCCGTCGGGCGGAAAGCCGATAGGGGGATGCCATGACGTCAGTCAATTCGGTCGCCGATCTCACCCTCGAAGGCGACATCGCCGTCCTGACGATCAACTCGCCGCCGGTGAATGCGCTCTCGGCCGCGGTGCGGGAGGGCTTGGCGGAGGGGATGCGCCAGGCGGCGGCCGATCCCGCCGCCAAGGCGGTGGTGCTGATCTGCGCCGGACGCACCTTCATCGCCGGCGCCGACATCTCGGAATTCGGCAAACCGTTCAAGGGGGCGAGCCTGCCCGAAGCGCAGGCCGCGCTCGAGAATTGCCCCAAGCCGGTCGTCGCCGCGGTTCACGGCACGGCGCTCGGCGGCGGCTTTGAAGTGGCTCTGGTTTGCCATTATCGCGTGGCGGTTCCCTCCGCCAAGTTCGGCCTGCCGGAAATCAAGCTCGGCCTCATTCCGGGCGCGGGCGGCACGCAGCGCTTGCCGCGCCTAATCGGGCCGGAGAAGGCGCTCGACGTCATCCTCTCGGGCGCGCCGTTCGACGCCAAGCAGGCCAAGGAATGGGGCGTCGTCGACGAACTCGTCGAGGAGGGTCAATTGCGCGCCGGCGCCATCGCTTTCGCGCGCAGGGCGATCGACGAAAAAATGCCGCTGCGCAAGGTGCGCGACACGGATGAAAAGATCGCCGCCGCGCGCGGCAAGCCGGAGATCTTCGAGGCGATCCGCAAGGCCAACGCGCGCAAATTCCGCGGCTTCGAAGCCTGGGAGAAGGCGATCGAGGCGGTGCGCAACGCGGTCGGGTTGCCGTTCGACGAAGGCGCCTTGCGCGAACGCGCTATGTTTCTCGACCTTCTCAAGACCACCCAGTCGCAGGCCCAGCGCCACGTGTTTTTCGCGGAGAGGCAGGTCTGGAAGATCGCCGACGTGCCGGACGACACGCCGACCCTGCCGATCCGACAAGTCGGCGTGATCGGCGCCGGCACGATGGGCGGCGGCATCTCGATGAACTTCCTCAACGCCGGCATTCCCGTGACGATCGTCGAGACAAAACAGGAGGCGCTCGACCGCGGCCTCCTCGTCATCCGCCGCAATTACGAGAACACCGCCAAGAAGGGCCGCATGAGCGAGGCCGACGTCGAAGCGCGCATGGGCCTCTTGAAGGGGACGCTCGATCTCGGCGCGCTCGCCGACTGCGATCTCGTGATCGAGGCGGTGTTCGAGAACATGGCGATCAAGAAAGACATATTCGCTCGGCTCGACGCCATCGCCAAGCCCGGCGCCATTCTCGCCTCGAACACGTCCTATCTCGACATCAACGAAATCGCCGCCGCGACAAAGCGGCCCGACCATGTTCTGGGCATGCACTTTTTCTCGCCGGCGAACGTCATGCGCCTGCTCGAAGTCGTGCGCGGCGATCGCACGGCCAAACCGGTCCTCGCCACGGCGATGCGGATCGCCAGGACCATCGGCAAGGTCGCGGCGCTGGTCGGAGTATGTCACGGTTTCGTCGGCAACCGGATGCTCGCGCAGCGCCAGCGCGAAGCGCAAAAGCTCATCCTCGAGGGCGCGATGCCTTGGGACGTCGACCGCGCGCTCTACGACTTCGGCATGCCGATGGGGCCCTTCGCGATGAGCGATCTGGCGGGGCTCGACATCGGCTGGTCGAAGGAGACGTCGACGTCTTCGACGATTCGGGAAATCCTGTGCGAGATGGATCGGCGCGGTCAGAAGACCGGCGCAGGATTCTACGATTACGACGAGAATCGCGACGCGCGGCCCTCGCCCATCGTCGAGAAGATCGTTCTCGACTTCGCCGCGAAGAAGGGCGTCAATCGCCGCGCGATCGGCGATCAGGAAATCCTCGAGCGCTGCATCTATCCCATGATCAACGAGGGCGCCAAGATTCTCGAAGAGGGCAAGGCCCAGCGGGCTTCCGACATCGACATCGTCTGGATCAACGGCTATGGCTGGCCGGTCTATCGCGGTGGGCCGATGTTCTACGCCGACACGGTGGGCCTCGACAAAGTTCTGGCGGCGATGAAGCGCTTCGAGGCGACGATGGGCGAGGCCTTCAAACCGTCGGCGCTGCTGGAAAGACTGGTCGCGGAGGGCAAGGGCTTTCGCGACCTTTAAAGCGGCGTCGCGTTTAGGCTCGCCGCTGTCATCCTAGTCCATATGATTGCTGGGCCTGTGGGCGGCCCGTCATCCGATATGCAACGGTACGAGGGTTAGGCCGGCACGCCGGCGCAGAGCCTCATGCATAGGAGACGGGCCTCATGCACCCTACCAGATTTGTCGGACTGGATGTCCATAAGCAGCGGATTTCGGTTTCGGTGGCCGACAGCGGCCGGCGGGCGGCACTGGAATATCTGGGCGAGATCGATAACGAGCCGAGCGCTATAAGCAAGCTTTGTCTTCGCCTCGCGCGACCGGGCGTGGTTTTGTCCTTTTGCTATGAGGCGGGTCCTTGCGGGTATGGCGTTTATCGTCAGCTCATCGGCCTCGGCCATCGATGCGACGTGGTGGCGCCGTCGCTTATCCCGAGAAAGCCCGGCGAACGCGTCAAGACCGATAGACGCGACGCCACCATGCTCGCCCGCTTGCATCGGGCTGGAGAACTGACGCCGGTCTGGGTTCCTGATGCGGGCCACGAAGCGATGCGGGACCTGATTCGATTGCGCGGCGTCGTCCGTCATGTCGTGACGCGGGCGCGTCAACACCTTCAAGGCTTTCTCTTGCGTCACGGACGCAAGCATGGGCGAGGAACAGCCTGGAAAATGGCGTACCGCCGGTGGCTGTCGACCCTCGCTTTTGAACACCCGGCCCAGCAGATCGCGTTTCATGACTATGTCGACGCCGTCACCGACGCCGAGCGGCGATTGAAGCGTGTCGAGGAACAGATCGGCGCGCTTCTTTCCGAATGGAGCCTTCGGCCTGTGGTCGACGCCTTGCAGGCGATGCGGGGAATCTCCGTGATCACCGCGGTCGTGCTGGTCGCCGAAGTCGGCGACTTCACGCGCTTCGCGAACCCGCGCCAACTCATGGCCTTCTTCGGCCTGGTCCCAGGCGAAAGATCGAGCGGCGAGAAGGTCCGGCGCGGCGGCATCACCAAGACGGGGAACACCTACGCTCGCCGGGCATTGGTCGAAGGCGCGTGGGCTTATCGAATGAAGCCGCGCGTCGGACGACACAAAGTCGATCGCATCGAAGCCTTGCCCAAGGTGGTGCGCGATATCGGGTGGCAGGCGCAGGTTCGTCTGTGCGCTCGATATCGGCGGCTGAGCGCGCTCGGAAAGAACCCCAATCTCGTCACCGTCGCAATTGCACGCGAGATGGTGGGCTTCGTCTGGTCAATCGCCTGCACGATCCAATCCGCGCCGAAGGTGGCGTGATCAAAGCAACGAACTGTGCAAAGGAGATCATACGACGCTTGAACACTCTCGGCTGGTACGCGACGCTGGGAGCGGGACAATGCCGGGGAGCCCTCGCCACCACTATGAGCCTTTGATGCTCGCTTTCTAGACAGAGGCAGCCCCAGACGAAGAAAGGTCATGCGGCTCAAGATCCGCGAATGAGAGATTGTTGACCGACGTTTGCGTCCCGCTTCCTGCCTCGCGTATCGACGTACAAGTTCCTCTGCCGTCCGGCAAAATCGGCGGGATGTGGCGCATGCCCAATGCCCTTGCAAGCAATCATGAGAGTGGTGAATGTCTAGCGCTTGGCGCCCGGCTCTGACCGTCTGCTTCGCGGGGATTGTGTTGAAAAACTCGGAAAATGATCAATGGCGAAATTCTCGATTTCGCTCGCCGATTGTGACCCGCGACAGTCATCGTTGCGGCAAAGCGCATGCAAGGGCCACACGCGGCAAAACCGGCCGCTCCGCCGAACCCCTGGCGGATTTTTCGTCAAGCCCGCCCAAGGCCTCCTGAATTGTGATCGACGCTGAAATTCGAGTTTTTCAACAGTATCGGGGGAGAGCGGCCGGTCGATGACGGCGCTCGTACGTCACTATGCGATTATGCGCTTGCCGCGAACAATTCCCATGCCCCGGGTAGGCCCTTGAGGTCGCGAGCGCCACGCTCAGCGAACTTGAGGCCGGCGCCGGCGGTCAGTTCGGTCACGACGCGCGAGACCCAGACTTCGCCGGGCTCGGACTGCGCCATTACGCGCGAGGCCGCGTGGACCGCGAGCCCGCCTACGTCATCACCGCGCATTTCGATCTCGCCGGTGTGCAGGCCCGCGCGCAGCGAAAGCCCCGTCGGGCGCACCGCAGGACCAAGCGCAAGCGCGCAACGCACCGCGCGGCCGGGACCGTCGAAGGTCGCCAGCAGCCCGTCGCCGGTGCTCTTGATCCAATGGCCGCGATGTTTCTCGACGATTTGCCGCCCGATGCGGTCATGTTCGTCGAGCCAGCGGCGCCATTGCCGATCGCCCGCCTCAGCGGCCTTGCGCGTGGAATCCACAATATCGGTGAACAGGACGGTCGCGAGAACTCGCTCGATATCGGCATCCTCGGTTTCTCGCCGCCCGGTCACGAACTCCTCGATATCGCCGCACAAAGCGTCAAAGTCGCCCAGCCAGGGCGCATGATCGCCCGCGGGATATTCGATGAATCGTGCGCCAGGAATGCCTTCGGCATATTCGCGACCGAGATCGATCGGAACCATGACGTCGGTTTTGCGGTGCAGCACCAGGGTCGGGGTGCGAATGGTCGGCAATATCGGCCCGACGTCGAGGGCCTCGATCAATTGCATGAAGCCCCGGGCCGATCCGGAACTCGCGGACAGACGCTCGAACTTACCACAGAGCCTGACCATTTCGGGGTTGTCGGCGATGCTCGGGCTCAAGACGCGGATCATGTCCCCATTGCCCCAATTGCGAACTCTGTTTTCGACAAAATTCGCGGGCAGGGTCCGTCTTGCGAAGCCGCCGAATAGCAGGAGATGGGACACGCGATCGGGGTAAGTCGCGGCGAACAGGGCGCTCATCGCGGAACCCTCGGAGAAGCCGAACAGAGCGACCCGCGACGATCCGATGTCGCGCATGATCGCGTTCAGGTCGTCCATGCGCTCCTCGAGCGGGACGGCGCCGGGAACGCGATCCGAAAGGCCCTGCCCCCGCTTATCGAATGTGACGACGCGCGCGAATTTGGCGAGGCGACGCAGCCAGTGGGTGTATCCAGGGAACTCGTGCGCAAACTCGACGTGGGAGACGATGCCGGGCACGAGGATCAGGTCAATCGGCCCCTCGCCCATCGTCTGATAGGCGACGTTCACGTCTCCGCTCTGGGCGTAGCGGGTGACCGGGAGCTCGAAATCGTTCATGGGCCGGATTCCGCCAATAACATCGAGGCTGCTGTTTTTCTCTTAAGAGATCATTTCGCAGATGAAGGCTAGCATGAAATCCCGCTGTCCATTGCTTTTCGGCAAATGCAATGAGACATGGCGATCTTGGCTGATGACCGCTGAGTTTTGTGGTCAAGCATCACCCACGTTAGTCCGCCGAGCGGCTGCAATGGGTCAACTCGCGCCGGTCGCGTGAGGGGGCGTGAACGACTTGAACTGGGGGCCGGGGGATTCCTGCTGATCGATCGTGCAGAATTTCTGCCCTCGATTCGGAGTGCCGCGCGCTCGACTATTTCGCCGCCGAATCGACGGCTTTCATCACATCGATCAGCGGAGCGGGAGTGACCTGCAACAGTCCCAAATAAGGGTCGCTCAGATCGACAATAACTTCAATCGCCGACGAGATGGCCAGAGCGCCGACCGCGAGCGTTATGTAAGACATCAGATGCTGTTTGGACATCAGGCCATAGCCGCAGAAGACACAGGTCGCCCAAGCCACGACGATGCCGAGGAGCGAATAGTTGACCGGATCGACCAGGGCCAGCGCCATCTGCAACCGCGCCTGACCGATCGCAACCTCCGCCTGCGTCGCTTCCGCCTGAGCGGCCTTCTGTTTGTCCGACGACGGTTGAAGCGAATTCAGGAAAGTCTCTTTCTCCTTCAGATTGGACAGGGCGTAGCGATAGTTCTTGATCACGAAGTCGCTGTCGTACCCGCCGCCCCAGATTTGACCAATCGTGCGCTCGAAGCCCGCTTTGAGAATTTTCCGTCCCTCAGCCGCCTCGGGCCCGTATTCGACCATCGCCGCGTCGAACTTGAGCCCGGCAATCGCCATGCTCTGTATCGACGCCTTTTGCGCGGAATAAACGCCGAAGGCGGTCCAGATCAGCAGCCCGAGCACTAGCGCCAGAAGAAGGGTCACGAGCCCGGTGACAGCCCCGACCATGTCCCTGGCCCCGCCCGTCGTATAGCCCTCCGGCAGAGCGCGCTGCAGTTGAAGTCCGATCGCCCCTCCCGCGAAGACGACTGCCAGCACCATGGCGGCAATCAAAAAAGAATTCATCCGATGTTCCCCAGCGCAGTTAGACGCTGAATCAAAGAGAATGTTTTGCGATCGGAACTTACATTCCGGCGCTTCGGCGATTTTGATTCTGCTCAAGCCGGCGCCTCGATACCTTGGTGCGCGATTGGCCTGTGCGCCTCGTCCATTAAGTTGCAGAATGTCCGCTTAGGGTCGACCTGCGACGGTCGCCGCGATCGTCGCCGTTGGGGGGATTCCGGCCAGTCGCTCGTCCTTCCTACGGATCGAAAATCATTCTCCGCAGATGAAGGCGTCGACCTCATTCCTCCGGCGCCCCCGCCATACGCAACCCCGTGTAATATCTCTCAATCTGCTTCAGATACGTTTCGTTGCGGCTGAACGGATTGGCGCGACGGCGCGCGATCGTGAAGCTCGGATCGAAGGCAAGACCCGCCTCAACGGCGGCCCGCGCTTCCTCCATCCGACCCAGATGCGCGCAGGCGGCGGCGAGAAAGAAATGCGCGACGGAGAAATTGGGATTGATCTCAATCGATTGTCTCAGCCAGACAATCGCCTCCTCGTCCTTGCCCAAATAGAACTTGGCGAAGCCGACGGTCGCCTGCCAAACGTAGGCGGCCGTGTCGTGCGGCGAGAGCCGTAACGCCTCGCGAATGTGGGGTTCCGTTTCCTCGGGGCGTCCGAGAACGTTTTTTGCACCCCCGATACCCCAATGCGCCGTCGCCAGGTTTCGATTGAGCGCGAGCGCTCGCTCGAATTGCGCGATGCCGCGTTCAGCACGGTTGGTGAAGTTATACAACATGCCCATCGACGCGTGAGCGGCGGCATTGCCGGGCGCCAGCGAGAGCGCCTTCATCAGACCCGCCTCCGCCGACGCAAAAAGCGTCAGACGATCGTTAGGCCCAAAAACTCCCCCCGAATAGGCGTCCGCGGTGGCTCGACCCACGAGAGCCTCGACGTTGCCGGGATCAATATCGAGGGCGCGGTCGAAGATACCGCGCGCCCGGCTCAAGTTGTCGGGCGTAATGCCTTTGTTGAACCAAGCCATCCCTTGAAAATAGAGGTCCGTGGAGTCGGGATTCTGGACCCCTTCCGCGCGCCGCGCCTCGGCCGCCGAGAGTTGAGCCACGAGCGCGTTCGCCAATCGCGCGACGATCTCATCCTGCATATCGAAGAGATCGGCGATCGGCTTGTCGAAACGCTTCGCCCAGAGGTGGCTGCCGCTCTCCGTGTCGATCAACTGGACATTCACGCGCATGCGTGGACCGCCGCGCTGAACGCTCCCCTCCAGGACATAGCGAACGTTCAACTCGCGCCCAATCTGCTTCAGATCGACGGGCTTGCCCTTATAGGTGAAGGCGGTGTTGCGCGCGATCACGAAAGCGCCCCGGATGCGCGAGAGGTCGGTGGTCAGGCTCTCCGTCACGCCGTCGACGAAATATTCCTGTTCGGGGTCGCCTCCGAAGTTCGCGAACGGCAGCACCACGATAGATAGGCGCGGCGTCCCCGTCGCAGGTCGCGCGGGCGCCGAAGGCGCGGGTGGCGTCACGCTTGTCGCGATCTTATAGACCCGCACCGGCCACGCGATATTCTTGAGGTCCTTCTCGCCGAGATCGACGAAGTTCGCATCGATCTTGCCGCGCACGTGATCGAACGCCGTGCTCGAAATCAGCACCCCATCGGGCTCGCAGATGCCTTCCAGCCGCGCCGCGATGTTGACGCCCTCGCCCAGGATATCCTCTCCCTCTATCAACACGTCGCCGAGATTGACGCCGACGCGGTAGACGATGCGTTTGTCTGCCGGCGTCTGAGCGTTGCGCTCGATCATCAGCTTTTGGATCGCGATGGCGCATTCGACGGCGTCGACGACGGACGGAAACTCCAGCAGCAGCCCGTCGCCCATCGTCTTGACGATCCGACCGGCCCGGCCCGCGACCAGCGGGCGAGCCGCCTCGCGATGCTCCCGCACCGCGCGCGCCGTCCCCGCCTCGTCCTCGCCCATCAGGCGGGAATAGCCGACCACATCGATCGCCATGATCGCGGCAAGTCTGCGTGTTTCGGTCATCGGGTCCCCTATACGGGGCCCACCTTAGCACGAGGCGATGCAGGGCGAAGGGCGGCTTTGGGTCAACTCACGACGGTCAAGATCGTGGCCCGCCGTTGGCTGCTTGACCGTCTCGATGGGGGGAGAACTGCCGGTCATTCACGCACTAGCTCGCTAAGGCCTACTTTCCAATTTATCGTCAGCGACGAGAAATTGCGTGTCAGCCTGCTCGTCGGTGAGGGGACCAAGTGCCGATCGGTGAGGCTTCCCTTCAACAAGTCACGCTAACGCCATCGCGGACTGAGCGCGGCCGGACTCGGCTGAACGAATGCCAATCGGTGACGCACTCGGTCCTAAAATACTGATCTCCTCGGAGTTGCCCCCGGGGTCGGCATCAATCTTCAAATCCTGTGCGCCCAGCAGATGATTCATGAGCCCGAGCGGCGAACACATCGCCGGTCACACGCCATCAGGTACGGTCGCGAGGACGCCGATCTTGCCCGCCCTCGGGTCGGTCGCTACCCTTCATCCAAGATGCACGGTTCGTCCGTGCATTTGGGAAATACCGGACAAGATCGCTGATATCTCGATGGAGGGCGTGATGGCGCAGAACGACGCTGGCTTTGTGGGCTCGATGCCGCAGTTCTACGACCACCACATGCGGGAACTACTGTTCCAGCCCTACGCGGACGACATAGCCGCGCGGCTCGCCGGCATGACGCAGGGCCGGTTGCTTGAAACTGCGGCCGGCACCGGTATCGTCACCGCGACTCTTGCGGCGGCGCTCCCAGCATCGATCGATATCACTGCAACAGACCTCAATCAGCCTATGCTGGATTACGCCATGGGCAAACCGGGAATGGCGCGCGTGCGTTTCCAACAGGCTGATGCGCAGGCGCTCCCCTTCGAAGACGAGTCGTTCGACACGCTCGTTTGCCAGTTCGGGGTGATGTTCTTCCCAGACAAGGTGCAGGCATACAGGGAAGCGCATCGCGTGCTGAAGCCAGACGGACGAATGATTTTCAGTGTCTGGGACAGTCGTGCCGAGAACCCACTGGCGGATGCTGTGATCGTGGCGCTGGAGCGGCGCTATCCGTCGCATCCTTCCTGGTTCATGGAGCGTACTCCAATGGGATATCGCGACCAGACGGTCATTCGCGGCGATTTGCGCGCCGGGGGCTTCACCGATTGCGCAATCGAGACCGTGGTGCGCATCGGCCTCGCGCCGAACCCTGGAGGCCCGGCCGAGGGGTTGTGCCACGGCTCGCCCCTACGTGCGGAAATCGAGGCATTGGACCCAGGCGGGCTCGCCGCAGCCACGCAGGCCGCTGCCGCCACCATCGCCGAGCGCTTCGGCGCGGGTGCGTTCGAGACCAAGTTGCAAGCTTTGGTGATTGAGGCGCGAAAGTAGACGAACTCGCATGCTGCGGGTTTCGTGGACACCGGGATAGGTTAATCCGACCTTCCTTTCGAACTCAACCGGGCTGAGATGGCCGACGGACTATTCACTGTGACTTCTGTCCTCTGAACCTCGGCTTTCGCTTCCGATTGTTCGAAGTCCGCCATTCCGCGGCCAATCCCGCTCATTTAGACAGTAGGAGCGAATGTCGGCTGTAGGTCGACTCCTGCCGATCGTGAAGATCGCTCGCCCGCGGTCGGCTTGATGTCTCGAAGGGGTGGGGCGCGGCCGTTCACGCTGGGCGCGGGCGAAGTCAAAGACACTTCTAATAACCAATCGCGCGGCTTCTCGATCGTCAGACCAGCTGGATACCGCCGTCAAGCTCAAGGTCAATGCCGTTCGCAGCGCGATTGTCCATGAGAAACAAGGCGCCGTGGACAATGTCTTCGGTCGTCGCGAGCCGGCGGGACGGCGTGCGTGATCGCATCGCTTCGATGGTCGGGCCAGCGCCTTCCTTAATGCGCCGCTGCCACCTGGGCGAATCTTCCACCAGGCCTGGCGAAATGCCATTCACCCGAATCGGAGCGAGTTCGACCGCCAAGGTCCTCGCCATGCCGACCATGCCACCGTTGACAATGCTGACCATGGTCGAGCCGGGATAGGGGTTCGCCTTCGCTAGGCCGCCGAACAGCACGATAGAAGACGTCGGCTTAAGGCGCGGAAGCGCCTTACTTATGATTTCAGCGAAGGCGACGATCTTGATTCGTGCGGCCCTGGAGGCCTCCGCGACATTGAAGTCCTTGATGCTCTGGTTGACGCCATAAACGGGCGTGAGAACCAAGTGGTCGATCGCCTCGCCCTTGGCGAGCGCCTCATCAATCGACGACGAGTTCTCCAAGTCGATGTGAAGGCCACTGGCGCGCGGACTGATCGACCGCGCAAGCTCGGCGGCGCGTTCCTGTCCCCGACCCGCGATCGTCACTTTGGCGCCGAGGGCGTCCGCCGCCTGCGCAATTGAATAACCGAGGCCAGACGTTCCCCCGACAATGAAGATGTGATCGCCAGTTTTCGGCATAATATCTCCTGCTGTCTTGTAATCCGATGAGCCCAGGGTGGCATGCGACATGCGGAATAGCCGCTTAGAATAGACCACGGGAAATCGTGCGAAGGCAACTGCGCAATTTTCGCGCGTTTCCTGACGAATCAGCTCTCAGCTCTCAGTGCAGGACCGTCAGCAACGGGTCGCCGCCGGTCGTCCAAAGACCGGGCGCCAGGCGCCAGATTTGCGCCACTAGATCGACAGAACGCCCGCGGTCGCCGGCGCGGACTCAAGCGCCCGCCTTGACCGCAAAGCTCCAGGCCGTCTCGGCGAGCGGCGCGGCCCGCTCGCCCATCTCTCGCGCGCGCGCGCTCGCCGCGGTTCCCTCGACGACGCGCTTGGCGATGCCTTGCACGATGCCGGCGAGCCGAAACAGGTTGTAGGCGAAGTACCAGTCCAGCGCGGGTATGTCCGCACGGCCGGTGCGCGCGCAGTAGTAGGCGACAGCTTCCTCGCGGCTGGGAATGCCGAGCGCTGCAAGATCGAGCCCCGCCAGGCCGCTTCGCCCATCCGAAGGCATCGCCCAGTGCATGAGGAGATAGGTGAAGTCGGCGAGCGGGTCGCCGAGCGTCGACAGCTCCCAATCGAGCACGGCGAGAATCCTGGGCTCCGTGGGATGAAAGACCATGTTGTCGAGGCGGTAGTCGCCATGGACGATGGAGACGCGATCCTGCGGCGGAGCGGTTCGCGGCAGCCATTCGATCAGCCGGTCCATCGCGGGAATGCTCTTGGTTTCCGATGCGCGGTACTGTTTCGTCCAGCGATCGATCTGACGCGTGAAATAGTTGCCGGGCTTGCCATAGTCGCCGAGCCCAATCGCCTCTGGATCGTAGTTGTGCAACTGGGCGAGCGCGCCGAGTTTGGCTTCGAAGACCGCCCGGCGCTCGGCGGGCGTCGAATCGGGCAGCGACGCGTTCCAGAAAATGCGCCCCTCGACCATCGACATCACGTAGAAAGCCGAGCCGATGACGCCATCGTCCAGACAGAGCCCGAACGGCTGCGCGACGGGAAACCCGACCCTGTGCAGCGCCGAGATCACGCGAAATTCGCGGTCGACGGCGTGGGCCGACGGCAAGAGCTTGCCCATCGGCTTGCGTCGCAACACGTAGGACCGCTCGGGCGTATTCACGCGATAGGTCGGGTTCGACTGTCCGCCCTTGAATTGAAGAACGGCGAGCGGACCGCGATAGCCTTCGACATGGGCTTGCATCCACGCCTCGAGAGGCGCCGCGTCGAAACGATGGCGGTCCTCGACCGCCTTCGTTCCCGCGAAAGCGTCCTCGGCGCGCTGAGGCTCTTGCGGCACGGCTACGTCCGGGCGTTCATGTATTTGCGCATTTCCAGGCGGGCGATGGCGCGGCAATGAACTTCGTCGGGCCCGTCGGCAAGGCGCAAGGTTCGGATATGGGCGTAGCTCTTGGCCAGCCCTGCGTCGCTGGTCACGCCCATCCCTCCATGAGCCTGAATGGCGTCGTCGATCACCTTCAGCGCGACGCGCGGCGCGGCGACCTTGATCATGGCGATTTCGAGCTGAGCGCTCTTGTTGCCGACCTTGTCCATCATGTCGGCGGCCTTCAGGCAAAGCAGGCGGGTCATCTCGATGTCGATGCGCGCTTCGGCGATCCGCTGCTCCCAGATCGAGTGTTCGGCGATCTTCTTGCCGAACGCGGTGCGGCTCAGCAGGCGCTTGGTCATCTTTTCCAGCGCGACCTCGGCGGCGCCGAGCGTGCGCATGCAATGATGAATGCGGCCGGGTCCCAGACGGCCTTGCGCGATCTCGAAGCCGCGGCCCTCGCCGAGCAGCAGATTGCCGGCCGGCACACGGACGTTTTCGAGCCGAACTTCCGCGTGCCCATGCGGCGCGTCGTCATAGCCGAACACCGGCAACATGCGCAGCACCTTGACGCCGGGCGCGTCGAGCGGCACGAGAATCTGCGACTGCTGCTTGTGCCTTTCGGCCTTCGGATCGGTTTTGCCCATCACGATGGCGAGCTTGCACCTGGGGTCGCCGACGCCCGACGACCACCACTTGTGGCCGTTGACGACGTAGTGATCGCCGTCGCGCGTAATCGACGTTTCGATGTTGGTCGCGTCGGAAGAGGCGACGCCAGGTTCGGTCATCAGAAACGCGGAGCGAATTTCGCCGGCGAGCAGAGGCTTCAGCCATTTCTCCTTCTGCTCGTGCGAGCCGTAACGATGCAGCACTTCCATGTTGCCGGTGTCGGGCGCGGAGCAGTTGAACACCTCCGAGGCGAAGCTCACGCGGCCCATCAGTTCGGCGCAAAGCGCATATTCGAGATTGGTCAGACCGGCGCCGCGATACGCGCCTTCGTCGTGAGTCGAGGATGGCGGCAGAAACAAATTCCACAGCCCCTCGGCGCGCGCGAGCTTCTTGAGGTCCTCGACAACCGGTATGACTTTCCAACGTTCGCCCTGCTCGCTTTGAGCGGCATAGACGGGGATGGCCGGATAGACGTGCGCGTTCATGAACGCAGCGACGCGGTCAAGCCAAACGCGCTGCCGATCCGACATTGAAAAATCCATGGGCCCCTCCTGCTGCCGGCGTCGCGCCAGACCAAATTTTCTTTCGTCGTTCCGGTCCCGCCAGGCCGCTATTCGCAGCGCGGCGCGAAAATTCGCGCGTCGGCGGCGGAACCCCGCCTGGCCAATCCGCTTGTTCGAATAACCGGATCTTGCCCATCATTATTGGGATTGAAACACATACTGAACATTCTATCATTTCACAAGTCGCGCTTCGCGCTGCGATTCCGCCGCTTTTGCCGTGAGACTGGGACCCAATGAACGCTCTGCAGACCGATGCGCCGCTCGCCGCTTTCCGCGGCGCCAAACCGCAAGCGCCGGGCTGGTTTGTGCGCGCATTGGCTCAGGCCGCCGAGCGGAGCTTTGTGACGGTCGCAGGCGCCAGGATCGAGACTCTTGCTTGGGGCGAGAGCGGGCGTCCAGGGGTGCTTCTGCTGCACGGCAACGGCGCGCATGCGCACTGGTATTCATTCATCGCTCCGCACTTGACTCGCGAGCGGCGGGTCGTCGCCATGTCATGGTCAGGGATGGGCGGCTCGGACTGGCGCAAGACATACTCGCGCGAGCTTTTCATATCGGAAGCCCTCGAGGTCGCGCACGCCACGGGTCTGTTCGCGGCGGGCCAAGCCCCGGTCGTCGTCGGCCATTCCTTCGGCGGCAGAATCGCCATTGCTCTGGCGGCCGAGCACGGCGACAAGTTCCACGGCGCCGTCCTCGTCGATCCGCCGGTCCACTCGCTCGAGCGTCCGCGCGAGCGCGCCGAGGATACGAGACGCCCCACGCCGCGCACGCGCGAGTTGAAGCCACATCGCGTCTATGCGAGTCTTGAAGCTGCGCTGGCGCGATTTCGCTTCGCCCCCTCTCAGCGCTGCGCCAATCTGTTTATCGCGGACTATATCGCCCGGCGCTCTCTGAGGCCCGCGGCTCGAGCGGGCGGCGGCGAGGGGTGGACCTGGCGCTTCGATCCGTTCCTATGGCGCGACTTGCGGATGGGGGATCCCATGCTGCAGATCGGCGCCGCGCGTTGTCCCGTCGCTGTGATCCGCGGCGCGGACTCCCGTCTGATGAAACCCGAGGACGCGAGCCTCGTGATGAACATCTTGCCGGAGGGATCGCCGTTCATCGAGATCCCCGATGCGGATCACCACGTGATGGTCGACCAACCGCTGGCCTTTATCGACGCCCTGACCACGCTCCTGGCGACTTGGCCGACCGCCCGCTAGTCGGCGAAGAGCCCGAGAAAAAGCGGACGGGCGAAAAGTTCAGGCGCGGTGCGTTCGTTTGCCGAAGGCGCCCAGCGGCGCAGTTCGGCCGCGGCGTTGACCATGTCGGAGACGAGCTGCGAGGCGATCGCCTGATCGACCGGCCGGATCGAGCCGTCGACTTCGCCTTCGACGATGAAGTGACTGTACCGCTCTCCAAGCCGCCTCATCGTCTGAACCAGCTCCGGACGCATCGACTCGGGCAACGCGCTCAAAGCGGTGGACCGAAGCAGCGGCCCAAAGCCGGAGAGCTGGTAGCGCACCAGCTCGGCCGCCGCGGCGGTCAGTTTCGTCCAGCCATCGCCGTCGAGCGCGGCGGCGGCGTTCTGGGCGCGCCGGATCACTTCAAAACTGCGCGTAAAGCAATTGGCGACGAGGTCGTCCTTGTTGTCGTTGTAGTGGTAGAACGATCCTTTGCTGACGTTGAGACGCGCCGAAATCTTCACGACCGACGCGCCGCGATAGCCCTGCTCATTGATCAGATCCGTCGCCGCGCGCAGGAACGCTTCCGCAGGGGCCTCGAAATCGTCCGAGTTCGAGAATTCAGGCAGCGTAGGCGGCGCCCAGCGCACGCCGCGCCCGTCCATTCCCTCGATCAGGATATCGGCGACGCGATCCGCGACGAGCGGGTAGTCCTGAGTCTCATACCGGCTGATCCACGAACCCATGGCGTTGAGAGTGGAGACGAGGACATGCGCGCGAGCGTTGACTTTCGCGCGATCGCCGCCCTCGCCGTCCCTTGGATGCAGCAAGCGCCGCGCGCCTCGGAACATACGGGTATAGGCGGCGAACACCATTTCGGCGTGCGGGCCGTAAAGCGCGCGGATGTCATGGAAATGGACGAGATCGGGATGTTCCCCCGTCGCGATGCGAGCGAGCAAAAGACCGTAGAGCCGAAACAATTCCCGCACGCTCGCCGAAGAGCCATTGGCGTGCGCCGCTTGCTCGACGATCGCGTTGAGCGCATCGATGGTGCGCAGGAAACAGGCGGAAGCGAGATCCTCTTTCTTGCGATAGTAATAGGTGACGCTGTTCGTTATGAGCGCGACCGCTTGCGCGACGTCGGCCAACGTCGCCCCCTTGACGCCCCTTTGATTGAATAGCGTGGCGGCGGCGCCGAGTATGGCCTCGCGCTTTTTCTCAAAACGCCTTGTTTGTCGCAGAGGAGCCGCGGGTCGAACATCCATACGCCAGACAATTGCAGGCGTTGCGTTGCTTGTCCACCTTGCCCCGAGCGGGCCTCAGGTTTCTCCTGAAGCCGGAGTTTCCGAGGCGACAATGCCGAGGCGGCGCATCTGTTCGATCGCCTCGGCCAAGAGCGGGCCGGTCTTCTCGCGCAGCACTGCTTCCTCGAGAAGAAACGCCGGCCCGCTAATGTTGACCGCGTAGACCGAGCCGTCGAATGCGGGAAGCGGGGCGGCGACAGCGTTGATCTCCTTCCGCCACGGCCCTATCCCGACGCAGAAGCCTCCTTGCGCAATTTCCTGCGCGCAACGCTCCTGCCACTGCCGCAAGGCGGCCCCCTCAGAATTGGCGCTGGTCTGCATTTCCGCGAAAACGAGCCCGCGCGCCGGCTCCGGCATGGCGGCGAGCAAGGCCATGCCCATCGCCGTGCGCGCCATCGGAAGACGCAGGCCGACGCCGCTTGACAGAATGATGGTCTGCCCAGCGCCGCGCCACAATTGCACGTATACGCAGTCAATGCCTTCACGCACGCCGAGCGCGACGTGGCACTCGGTCTGGTTGGCCAAGCGTTGCAAGTATGGCGTCACGATCCGCGGAAAGGAATTGCCCCGCAGGAAAGTGGCGCCCAGCGTCAGGACCGCGGGCCCCAGACGGAATTTTTCCGCTCCAGGAAGGCTTTCGAGATACCCCAGCGCGACCAGCGTATGAGTGAGCCGGGTGATGGTCGCCTTGGGCAGCCCGGTGCGCTGCGCGAGCTCGCCATTGGCGAGAGTTTGCGAGGCGTCTTCGAAAACGCGCAGGATGAAAAGACCCCGCGCGAGAGCGCTGACGAAGCGTCCGTCGTCGTCATCGATTGCCGCAACGCCGTCTCGCGGGGCGCCGGCGCCCTTCGAGGCGACGGACTTCGACGGCGCCATCGCGCGTCCCCTCGGTCAAATCCATCCCTGTGCGCGCCAATGTGCCAGACCCGGGAACGGACGTCCACGCCTTCGTGAAAAAACGGAACGGCGTTTCAAATTGTGCTGGACAATGCCGGTCAACTCGATGATTCATGCGCCACGGCAACCGGCCACGAGTTACGAGGGCCGACAGGGGAGGACGCGATGAATTTCAGGACGACCGGCTTTGCGTTAGCTTTGTGCCTATCCGCAGCGCCCGCTTTCGCGCAAGACACCATCAAGATCGGCTATATCGATCCCCTGTCCGGGGGCGGCGCTTCGGTTGGCGAAGGCGGCCTGAAGACGTTTCAGTATCTAGCCGATCAGATCAACGCGGCCGGCGGGCTGAACGGCAAGAAGGTCGAGATCGTCGGGCTCGACAATAAGACGAATCCGCAGGAAAGCCTCATTCAGGCGCAGAAAGCCGCCGACCAGGGCATCCGCATCATTACGCAGGGCAACGGCTCTTCGGTCGGCGTGGCCTTGTCCGACTGGGTCACCAAGTTCAATGACCGCAATCCCGGCAAGGAAATGCTCTATCTCAACTACGCCGCGGTCGATCCCATTCTGACCAACGACAAATGCTCCTATTGGCATTTTCGCTGGGACGCGAATTCCGACATCAAGATGGCGGCGTTGACGACGTTCATGAAGGGCCGGCCGAACATCAAAAAGGTCTATTTGATCAATCAGGACTATTCTTTCGGGCAGTCCGTGCGCACCCAGGCGCGCGCGATGCTCAAGGAGAAGCGTCCCGATATCGAGATCGTCGGCGACGAACTTCACCCGTTGCTGAAGATCACCGATTTCTCGCCCTATATCGCCAAGATCAAGGCGTCCGGCGCGGACACCGTCATCACTGGCAACTGGGGCCAAGACATCGCGCTCCTGTTGAAGGCGGCGGCCGACGCGGGCCTGCAGACCGACTGGTACACCTACTACGCCGGCGGCGCCGGTGGCCCCACGGCGATCAAGCAGACCGGGTTGTCGCATCGCGTTTTCGAGATCGCCGAAGGCATCCCCAATGCGGCCCCCGAGGCGGCGCAAAAGTTCGAGACCGATTTCCGCGCCAAGACCGGCATCGGCCTCTGGTATCCGCGCGCCGTGAATGAAATGCGCATGCTCGCCAAGGCGATCACCCAAGCCAAAGCCGACGACGCCAAGTCCGTCGCCGCGCAGCTCGAGGGCATGAAATTCGAGGCTTTCGACGGCGGCGATGCGTGGATGCGCAAGGACGATCATCAATTCTTCCAGGACATCTACATCGGCAGCTTCGGCCCTCTCGACCCCGGCGCCAAATTCGACGAAGAGGGAACCGGCTGGGGCTGGAAGAGCGCCGGCGTCGTCAAGGCGAGCGACACCATCTTGCCGACGACCTGCAAGATGGACCGGCCCTAACGGGACATCGCGCCGGCGGGCGACAGCCTTCCGGCGCGCCGTTAAGGCCAAAGCGCGGCAGCGCGCGCGCGCCGACGTTCTCACAAGCCGGGCTCCGATGCTGCAGCTCATCATCTTCTCGACGTTGAACGGCGTGCTCTACGGCATGTTGCTCTTCATGATGGCGAGCGGCCTCACGCTGATTTTCAGCATGATGGGAGTGCTCAATTTCGCGCATGCGAGCTTCTACATGCTGGGCGCCTATTTCGGCTTCGAGATCAGCCGTCATATCGGCTTCTGGCCCGGGCTCGTCGTCGCGCCGTTCCTCGTCGGCGCGATCGGAGCCCTCGTCGAGCGATACGGCCTGCGGCGCCTGCACCGCCTCGGCCATGTGTCGGAACTTCTGTTCACATTCGGCCTCGCCTTTGTCGTCGAGGAAGTCGTGCAGATGGTCTGGGGCAAATTGCCGGTCGACTATCGCGTGCCGCCTTCGCTTGATTTCGTCGCGTTTCGCCTGTTCGACACCACCTATCCCGCCTACCGCATGTTCATGTTGCTGACGGCGGTGGCGATGTTCGCCGCGCTCCTCGCCGCGCTGACCCGCACGCGCGTCGGGTTGATCATTCAGGCCGCGTTGACCCATCCCGACATGGTGGCGATGCTGGGCCACAACGTGCCGAGAATATTCATGCTGGTGTTCGGCGCGGGCGCGGCGCTCGCCGGCCTTGCGGGCGTGATCGCCGGCCCTGCGTTGGTGACGCAACCTTCGATGGCCGCCTCGCTCGGGCCGATCCTGTTCGTCGTCATTGTCGTCGGCGGTCTGGGATCGCTCACCGGCGCCTTCGTCGCCTCGTTGCTGATCGGCGTCGTGCAGACATTCGCCGTGGCGATGAACTATTCGCTCTCCGAGATTTTCGGCTCCGCGGCGCCGCCTTGGCTCGGCGATCTCTGGCAGGTGACCATCGCGGAACTCGCGCCGGTCATTCCCTATATCCTGCTTGTTCTCGTGCTCATCGTGCGGCCGACCGGCCTGATGGGAACCCGCGAAACATGACCTCGGCCGCGCGCTCGCTCACGCCATGGCTGGCATTGGCAGCGCTGTTCGTGCTGGCGCCGCAGGTCTTCGCGTCGGGCGGCGCGCTGACGATGATGAGCGTCATGGGCACGATGATTATTTTCGCCTTGTCCTATAACATGTTGCTGGGACAGACGGGCCTGTTGTCCTTTGGACACGCGGTCTATTTCGGGCTTGGCGGCTTCGTCGCGATCCACGCGATGAACGCCGTCATCCACGCCAAGCTCGGCGTGCCCGTCCCGATCATTCCGCTCGTCGGCGGGCTGGCCGGGCTCGGCTTCGGCTTCCTGTTCGGCCTTGTTTCGACCAAGCGGGCCGGAATCGTCTTCTCCATGATTTCGCTCGGCCTCGGCGAACTCGTGTCGTCGAGTTCGTTCATCCTGCGCACATTTTTTGGCGGCGAGGAGGGAATTACGACCAATCGCGCCAAGCTGGCGCCGCTCTTCGGGCATAAGTTTGGCGTGCAGATCGAGGTCTATTATCTCGTCGCGGCGTGGTGCTTCCTCTGCATCGTCTTGATGTACGCGCTGACCCGGACGCCGTTCGGGCGCATGTGCAACGCGGTGCGCGACAATCCCGGGCGGGTCGAATTCGTCGGCTATTCCCCCCGCACGCTGCGCCTGATCGCTTTCTGCTTCTCGGCCTTTTTCGCCGGGATCGCCGGCGGGCTCGCGGCGATCAATTTCGAAATCATGAATGCGCAGCAGCTCGGCGCGCAGCAATCGAGCCTCGTGTTGTTGATGGCCTATATCGGCGGGATCGGCTCTTTCGCCGGGCCGATCGTCGGCGCGGTGATCATCACATTCCTGCAGATCACCCTTTCCGACGTGTCGAGCGCCTGGCAGCTCTATTTCGGCATGATGTTCATTGGCGTCGTGCTCTATGCGCCGGGCGGCGTGGTCGGATGGGTGATGCTGCATCGACAGGCGGCGCTCCAAGGGGAAGCGTGGCGGCTTGCGCCCGCCTACGCCCTGGTGGCGCCGGCGCTCGTCGCAGCCTGCGCCGGCGCAATCATGTTGATTGAATTGGCCAACCGACAGCTCGCAGTGGCGCGCAGCGAAGGATCGGCGATGCGCCTGTTCGGTTTCGATGTCGACGCATCGACGGCGGCGCCCTGGATTGTCGCGGTTCTGCTGTTTGGCGCGGGCGTCGTCATGGTCCGGCGGCTTTGGCCCCGAGTTGGCGACGCCTGGGGCGCCGTCAACGCGCGCCTGCATGTGCGAGGCCAAGCATGACCGCCGCTCTGTCTGTGCGTGACCTGCGCAAGAGCTTTGGCCCCACGGCGATCATTCGCGGCGTCTCGCTCGAAATCGCCCGGGGCGAGCGGCACGCGATCATCGGTCCGAACGGCGCCGGCAAATCGACG
This sequence comes from uncultured Alphaproteobacteria bacterium, assembly GCA_963842835.1. Lineage (GTDB taxonomy): Bacteria > Pseudomonadota > Alphaproteobacteria > Rhizobiales > Beijerinckiaceae > Roseiarcus. Next base: position 280,768 of record CAWJIB010000013.1, read on the forward strand.
CTGTTTCATCTTATCAGCGGCCGCATCCGATCGACTTCCGGCGAGGTGCGTCTGCACGGCGAGCGCATCACCGGTCTGCAACCGTTCGAGATCAATCGTCGCGGCCTGTCGCGCAGCTTCCAGATCACCAACATCTTTCCCAGACTGTCGGTCTACGAGAATCTGCGCTGCGCCACGCTCTGGTCGCTCGGTTACAAATACGCGTTCTGGATGTCGATCGACCGCCTGCGCGATGTTCGCGAACGCTCGGAATGGCTGATGGAGCAGGTCGGCCTGACCGCGCGCCGCGATGTGCCGGCGGGCGTGCTGACCTACGCCGAGCAGCGCGCGCTGGAAATCGGCGTCACGATCGGCGGCGGCGCAGACGTCGTCATGCTCGACGAACCCACGGCGGGCATGAACAACAGCGAAACGGAACACGCCGTCGCCCTGATTCGTAAAGTGACCGAGGGCAAGACGCTGGTGATGGTCGAGCACGACATGGGCGTTGTGTTCAACCTGGCCGATCGCATCTCGGTGTTGGTGTATGGCCAGATCATCGCGACCGATACGCCCGACCGCATTCGCGAGAACGCCGCCGTGCGCGAAGCCTATCTCGGACAAGCGAGCCATTGATGCGCGCGCCGTTGCTCGAAGTCGAAGATCTCCATGCCTATTACGGCAAGAGCCATATCCTGCACGGCGTCACGTTCCACGTCGATCAGGGCGAGATCGTCAGCCTGCTTGGCCGCAACGGCGTCGGTCGCTCGACGACAATCAAGGCGATCATGGGCGACGTTCCGCCCAAAGGCTCGATCCGCTTCAAGGGCGAAGAGATCGCCGGTTTGAAGCCGCACCAAACAGCGCGCAGAGGGCTCGGCTTCGTGCCGGAGACGCGCGACATCTTCCCGGGGCTGACCGTTCGGCAAAATCTTCAACTCGGCGAGAAGTCCGGCAAGGTCGGCGCGCGCTGGACGATGCGCGACATGTTCCGCATGTTCCCGCAACTGGAAGAACGCGCCGACATGCCGGGCGGAGTCCTTTCCGGTGGCGAGCAGCAGATGTTGACGGTATGCCGAACGCTGATGGGGGATCCGGACCTCATCATGATCGACGAACCGACCGAAGGACTTTCGCCGATGATGGTGGCGCATGTCGGCCGGCTGCTGGAGGAAATCGCCGCTCGCGGGGTCGCCATCCTGCTCGTGGAGCAAAAGCTCACGATCGCCCTGAAAGTCAGCAACCGGCTCTATGTCATGGGGCACGGAAAGATCGTCTATGAAGGCGCGCCCGCGACGCTGGAAGCCGCGTCGGCGGTTCGCAAGGAATGGCTCGAAGTTTGATGTCCGGACGCGGCCTCCGGCGCGATCAACCGAATTCCAGGGACTGACGAGATGACGACGAACGTGCCGCCCCTGGAGGCTTTCACCACCATAGCCGAAACCGTTGCTGCAACCGCGAGAGAGGCGCCTTCGCGACTCTGCCTCGTCGACGACCGCCGAAACATCGCCTATGGCGAATTCGACGCGCTGGCCGATCGCGTCGCGGCGAGTCTGCAACGCCGACTCGTCGCGCCGCGGAGCGCCGTCGCCGTCTGCGCGACGGCCTCGATCGAGTATCTCGCGGTCTTCGTGGGGGCCCTGCGCGCCGGGGTCGTCGTTGCGCCCTTGGCGCCTTCCTCGACGCCAGCCAGCCTGGCGGCGATGATCAAGGATTGCGCCGCCGAGCTGCTATTCCTGGACGCGACGACGCACGAAATTTTCGAAACCCTCGAGCTCCCTTGTGCCAGGATCTCGCTCGATGACGATGGGACCAGTGAGAGCCTTGACCATTGGCTGGCGCCGGTTGGCGCGAAGCCGTCTCCGGTCGCCGTGGCGCCGGACTGGACCTTCAACATCATCTATTCCTCCGGCACGACTGGAGCGCCCAAAGGCATCGCGCAGCCGCATTTCATGCGCTGGCTGCATGTTCAACGCGCGGGTCTGTTCGGTTATGGGCCAGAAGCGGTCACGCTTGTCTCGACGCCGCTTTATTCCAACACCACGCTCGTCAGCGTGTTTCCATCGCTCGCGCAGGGCGGCGCCCTGGTGCTGATGAAGAAGTTCGACGCGCGCGAGTTCCTTCGTCTCGCGCAGACGCATCGCGCCACCCACGCCATGCTGGTGCCGGTGCAATACAACCGCATCATGGCGCTGCCCGATTTCGACGAGTTCGACCTGTCGGGCTTCCGGATGAAATTCTCGACCAGCGCGCCGTTCAGCGCCACGCTGAAACGCGATATCCTGCAGCGCTGGCCAGGCGGACTGGTGGAATATTACGGCATGACCGAAGGCGGCGGGACCTGCATCCTCGTCGCGCACGAAAACCCGGACAAGCTGCATACGGTCGGCCGACCGGCGGAAGGACACGACATTCGGCTCATCGACGAAGAGGGGCGCGAACTGCTCCCTGGTGAAATCGGCGAGGTCGTCGGCCATTCCGGCGCGACCATGGTCGGGTATCATAATCTGCCCGAGCAGACGCGGGCCGCCGAATGGCGGGACGCGACGGGCAAACGCTTCATCCGTACCGGCGACATCGGACGGTTCGACGCCGACGGGTTTCTGACGCTGCTGGACCGGCGCAAGGACATGATCATATCGGGCGGCTTCAATATCTTTCCCAGCGACATCGAAGCCGTGTTGCACGAGCGTCCCGAGGTCGGCGAGGCCAGCGTCGTCGGGGCGCGGTCGGCGGCATGGGGGGAAACGCCGGTCGCTTTCGTGGTGTTGAAGCCGGGGTTCCAGTTGGACGAGGAAGAATTGCGAAGCTGGGTCAATTCCCGTGTCGGCAAGACCCAGCGCCTCGCGGCCTTGCGCTTGGCGCCGAGCCTGCCGCGCAGCGCGATCGGCAAAGTGCTCAAGCGCGAATTGCGGGCCGCATTTGGCCCAGCTGACTGAACCGTTTACAAGAACGCACGTGTCGGAGCGCTTGCCGCTCGAGTCGCCGGCGTTGCGATCGCGGAGCGATCGGGACGGCGCGCCATCGGCAAGATCGCGGCGACGGTTCCATGAGCGAGGAGTGCAAGGCGGTGTCAGAACTGGAGAAATTCCGCGCGGAGGCGCGCGCCTGGCTGGCCGCGAATTGTCCTCCCGACATGCGCGCTCCGATCGAACGCGACGAAGATCATTGCTGGGGTGGGCGCAATTGGATCTTCAAGTCGGAAGGACAGCGGCTTTGGCTTAAGCGAATGGCGGCGCGCGGTTGGACCGCTCCGGAATGGCCCAAGGCCTACGGCGGGGGCGGTCTCACGCGCGAGGAACATAAGATCCTTGCGCAGGAGATGAAAGCCATCGGCGCTCGCTCGCCGCTCAGCTCTTTCGGAATCTGGATGCTCGGCCCTGCTCTGTTGAAGTACGGAACCGAAGCGCAGAAGCAGAAATTCCTGCCCCCGATCGTGCGCGGCGAAGTCCGTTGGTGCCAAGGCTATTCCGAGCCGAACGCCGGTTCCGATCTGGCCTCTCTCGCAACTCGCGCAGAGGACAAAGGCGATCATTTCATCGTCAACGGACAAAAGATCTGGACAAGCTACGCCGACCAGGCCGATTGGATTTTCTGCCTGGTGCGCACCAACGCGTCCGCGCCCAAGCACAAGGGCATCAGCTTCGTCCTGTTCGACATGGCGACAAAGGGCGTCACGACGCGACCGATCTCGCTCATTTCGGGCAAGTCTCCCTTCTGCGAGACCTTCTTCGACGATGTGCGCGTCGAGAAGGAAAATCTCGTCGGCGAGATCGACAGGGGTTGGGACGTCGCCAAATATCTGCTGACGCACGAACGCGAGATGATCAGCGGCGTGGGCCTGACTTCGGGGCGGCCGCTCGGCCAAATCGCCGCCGACGCCTTGGGCACGCAAGACGGCGCGCTCGCCGACCCGATCCTGCGGGCCGACATCGCGCGCTTCGATATCGACGCCGCCGCCTTCCAACTGGCTCTCGAGCGTTTCGGCGATATGACCAAGGCCGGGCAAGCCCACCCGGCGATGTCCTCCATGCTCAAATACTATGGCGCGGAACTCAACAAACGCCGGCAAGAACTGGCGATGTCGGCCGGCGGTTCGGACGCGCTGGAATGGGAGAGCGAGCGTTCGCGCGGCGGCGAGGCGGCGCGCGCCTGGCTGCGCACGAAGGCCAATTCGATCGAGGGCGGCACCAGCGAGGTTCAACTGAACATCATCGCCAAACGCATTCTCGACCTGCCAGGCGCTTGAGGCCGGAGAAACTGACATGGCGCTCATTCTCAACGAAGAACAATCCCAACTTCGCGACAGCGCGCAAAGTTTCCTCTCGCACAAAGCGCCGGTCGCGCATCTGCGCAAATTGCGCGACGACCGCGATCCCACCGGCTTCTCGCGCGAACTCTGGAAGGGATTCGCGGAAATGGGCTTCTGCGGCCTTCTGGTTCCGGAAGCGCATGGCGGCTCCGGCCTCGGCCACGTCGAAGCCGGCGTCATCATGGAGGCGATCGGCGCCAATCTGACGCCCTCGCCGTTCCTGTCGACCTCGCTCCTCGGCGTCACGGCGCTGATGCGAGGGGCGAGCGCCGAGCGCGCCGGCGATATGCTGACCAAGATCGCCTCCGGCGACCTGCTCGTCGCGCTCGCCGTCGACGAGCGCGCCAAACATCGTCCGCGCGAAATCGCGATGGAGGCGAAGCGGTCGGGCAATGGATTCACGCTCACGGGCGCCAAGACGTTCGTCGTCGACGGTCACGTCGCCGATCGCCTGATCGTCGCCGCCCGGACGGCCGGCGCGCCCGGCGAAGCCGACGGCCTGACGCTGTTTCTTGTCGATCCCAGCGCCAAAGGCGTCGAGATCGAACGAACGATCATGGTGGACGCGCACAACGGCGCGCGCGTGCGTTTCGAGTCGGTCGCCGTCGACGCCGACGCGGCGCTCGGCGAGGTCGATCACGGCTGGAGCCTGCTCGAAGGCGTATTGAACGTCGGACGAGCCGCTGTCGCGGCCGAACTCTCGGGCGTCGGCGAAGCGGCTTTCGGCCGCACCGTCGCGTACCTGCGCGAACGCAAGCAGTTCGGCAAGACCATCGGCGAGTTTCAGGCGTTGCAGCATCGCGCCGCCCATCTCTACAGCGAGATCGAGATCACGCGCGCCGCCGTGCTGAAGGCGTTGCAAACGCTCGACCTGAAATTTGAAAAGGCGGCGCCGGCCGTCGCCGTCGCCAAGGCGCGCGCGGGAAGGACGGCGACCCTTGCCGTGCAGGAAGCCGTGCAGATGCACGGCGGCGTCGGCATGACCGACGCGTTCGACATCGGATTCTTCATGAAGCGTGCGCGCGTCGCCGAAGAATTGTTCGGCGACTACGCTTTCCACACCGACGCCTTCGCTCGCGTGCGAAACTACTAGTCTCGATCCCCTCGGCGACGAAGGGAAAAGGACAGGTCGAGCGCCGGCGAGACGCGCCGCGGGGACCGCCGCTCGCCGCGAGCGAACGCGCCGCGCCGCGCTCGCAAGCCGCTCATGCGATCGCGCGACACTCCGGATTTACGATCGCCTCGAGTTCCGCAGCCGCGGCGTGATAGGCCTCCTGGATGATGGCGGCGGCTTCCGCTGTCTGCGCCTCCGTATGGTCGGCCATGACCTGAAGACGAAAGCGCGCAGCGCCCTTGGGAACGGCGGGAAATTCGACGAGATTGGCGACCAGCCCCGCATACGCCAATTGCCGACTGACGAGGCGGGCCAGCGCTTCGGTGCCCATCTTTACCGCGACGATCGCGGAAGGGTCCCCGTAGACCTCCATTCCAGAAGCGATCAGCTTCTCCCGAAGAGAAAGAATATTTTTCATTAGCGCGCGGCGCCGGTCGCTTCCCTCCTTCGAGCCGATAATTTCGAAGGCTTTCAGCGCCACCGCCGCCTGGATGGGAGACAACGCGTTCGAGAAGGTGCCCGGCGTGCTGAAATAACGAAGATATTGCTGAATGCCGCGCGACCGCGTCGCGACAAAGCCGCCGTTGGAGGCGAATGTCTTGGAGAAACTGCCCATGACGATGTCGACCTTGCCGAGCATCTTCTGCAGGCCGATATGGCCTCGACCGTCTTCGCCAATGCAGCCGAGGTCGTGCGCCACGTCGACCATCAGCGTCGCATTATATTCGTGACAAAGGTCCGCCAGCGCGGCGAGGTCCGGCGTGTCGGACTCCATCGAGAACAAGCCCTCGGTCACGACGAGGATGCCGTTCGTCGTATCCTTGGAACGGATGCTGGAAAGCCAGCGGCGCACCGAATCCGTCTCGAGATGGCGGAACAGGTACACGTTCTTGGTCGACGCGGCCGCGCCTTCCTGCAAGCACGCGTGCGCGAGACTGTCCATCACGATGTAATCGCTCGAGCGCACCAATCCCTTGATCGCGCCAAAGCCCGCCGCGAATCCAGTCGGAAACAGGACCGTGCGCTCCATGCAAAGAAATTCCGAGATCATGCGTTCGAGGGCGATCGAATGCGTGGTGTTGCCGATGAACGCCGGCGATCCGGCGCTGTGGACGCCGTAGCGCTCGATCGCCTCATGCGCGGCCAGTCGAATGGCGGGATGGCTCGAAAGGCTGAGGTAATCCTGCGAGCCGAAATTCACGCCGTCGGTCTTGCGCCCGAGATCGTCGGAAACGGCGCAGGCCGAGCGCGGGCCGGCGTCTGTCGACCGGGAATAGGGCCAGAACCCCTCGTGAAAGCGCTGGTTCTGCCAATTGTAAAAACCCTCGACGCGCTTGAGCAGATCGGAACCTTCCACAACGCGATATTCACGCAGGCTCCCCGTCAAAGTCGAGGGCAGCGTGGACGCTTGAGACTTATTCATTCTTTGCCTCTCCAGGTTTTGGTTTTCGCGGGTTGGACATTGAGCGGCGGCGCCTCACGGGGCCGCGGAAAGTCGCCGTTCGATTTTTTCGATGAGCCGTGCGAGGTCGACCGGCTTGGTGTCGAAGTCGCAACAGCCGACCTCGATGCTGCGACGGCGATCGCTTTCGAGCGCATGCGCCGTCAGCGCGATGACAGGCGTGGAGGCGATCGACGGGTTCGATCGGATGAGCAGCGTCGCTTCCCAGCCGTCCATGGCTCCGAGCGCGACGTCCATCAGCACGAGATCGGGCTTCGTATCGCCGGCCATGCGCACGCCCTGCGGCCCGTCCTCGGCGCACAACACCTCATATCCCGCGCGCGTCAGTCGCCGACTCAGCATGTCGCGGTTGAATTCGTTGTCCTCGACGAGAAGGATTCGCGGCATGGCTCTTGTCCTGTCAGGCGGCTTCGGCGAGATCGGCGATGGCCGGATCGGCGCGGTTCGTTTCGAGCCAGCGGCGCGGCAGGATGACGTTGATGGTCGTGCCGACGCTCAAAGTCGTCTGTACGGACAGCGAGGCGTGGATCAGGCCGCAGAGTCTGTGGCAAAGCGGCAGGCCAAGGCCGGCGCCTCCGTACTTGGTCGCGCTCGCGTCGTCGGAATCGTTGAATGTTTCAAACAACGTCGGCAAGAGTTCCCGGGCGATGCCCGGCCCTTTGTCGCTCACTGAAATCTCGACGGTCTCAGTCGCTTCGCTCGATGTCGGCGCGCGGGCGGCGATGTCCACGTCGCCGCAAGGCGCATAGCGGAGGGCATTGTCGACGAGCGCGTCCAGGATCTGTTCGAGCTTCGCGGCGTCCACCTCGATCACGCCGACGGAACCGTCGACCCGAAGGTTGATCGCGCGTGCGCTCGCCCGTGTGTCGCGCCTCCAGCGGTCGGCGACCCGCTTCAACAAGCCCGCCAAATCGATCGGCTCGGAAAATATCTCCATTTTGCCCGCCTCGATCTTCGACAGATCAAGGATCGAGTTCACGAGACCGAGAAGGTGATGCCCGGCGGCATGAATTTTTTTCAGGTCGTCGACGCCCTGCGGATCGACGCCGGGATCGGCGTCCTCGAGCAGCATCTGGCTGTAGCCGATAACCGCATTGAGAGGGGTCCTCAATTCGTGACTCATCTTGGCGAGAAAATCGGCCTTGGCGGCGCTCGCGCGCTCGGCCTCGGAGGTCGCCTTGCGCAATTGGTCCGCCGTCTCGAGATGCCTGCGCACCTCCTTTTCGAAATCGCTCTGCGAAGCCAATATGCCGGCATAGTACAGCGCCATCATCGAGACGTAGATCGAGGCGCTGATGATCGAGATGATGCCGATCCCCTGCATGTCGGCGAGCGCGACCGTGTGCGGGAATTGGCCCCCGAACATGAATTGAGCGATGAAGGCCGACAGGCTCAGCGTTATCTGCAGCAGGATCGTGATGCAGGTTTTGACGCTGGCGCCGAGATAGAAGAACGCGAGCAGCGGAACCGTAACGAGCCAAGGCAGGAAAGGCGACGAAAGGCCGCCATAGAAATAGCAACCCCACAAAATCGCGAACAGCAGATTCTGGATCGATACGAACGACAGCAGCGCGTAGCGTCCCGTGTATTTGAGCAGGAAGGGAAAAATCCAGAAACAGCAGATGGAGCCGCCGAGCACCGCGAGCGTTCGCGCCGATCCTGGGTCGCTCCACAACAAATAGGCGGGAATGACGTTGCCAAGGATCGGGCCGAACATATGACTAAGGAGGAACATGCGCGCGCGCGCGCGCATCTCGCGGTCGTTCAGCAGCTCGGCTGGTATGAACCAGTCGATCGTACGGGTGAGCGTGGCGTTGAACGACATGAGCGATCCCCGTTTCCGGTCGCGCATTCGTACAAGCCACGTGTTACTGCCGATCTAAGCGGCGTGGTAAACGACATTCACACAACTATTTTAATGCGAGGCCTCGCTTCGGTATCCTTACTCTGGGTTAACCCAAATTTCTGATTGCACGTTGGTCGCCGGCGAAAACGCCGACGAGGCGCCGGGCGGCAACAGATTCTTCACCCGGCCTCCCGATGGTGGCCCTGCGAAGATCCGCCGCCGTCGGGACTCAGCGAGATGCTTTCCATAGGGTTAAAGTCGATTGACTGGTTCATTCCCGAGCAATGCCGCCATAGCAAGTCGGACCTCGGGCGGGCGCGCACCTTCGTCTTCACGCATATCGTGGGGCCGACCAGCGGGGCCTCGATCATCCCCTTCCTCTTCATGGCGGATCCGTCCCCGGGGATCCATGTCCCCGTCATAGCGGGCGGAATCGCGACTTTCTGGCTGCTCCCGTTTCTGTTGCGTTGGACCGGAAACCTTCGGCTGGTCGCGGCGATCTCGGTGCAGGCGCTCATCGGCGTCACGCTGTATGGCGTTTACAACTACGGCGGCGTCAGTTCGCCGTTCCTGCCGTGGCTGCTCATCGCGCTCGCCAACGGCTTCTTCTACCTGAGCGACAGCCCGGCCAGCGTCTTGGTGGACTTCATCCTGAGCGTGGCGGCCTACGTGGCGATCTGGTGGGTGAACGGCGATCTTCCCACCCGGGTTCCGATGGAGCAGCTGTCGGAAGTCGGAATCGTGTCGGTCGCCAGCGCGACCTTATACATGGCCGGGCTTGCGATCTATTACGGTCTCCTGCTCACTTCCGAGTCCGCCCTCGAGCGAGAGGTTCAACGGCATCGTCAAACCGCGGCGCGGCTCGCCGAAGCGAAGGAAAAGGCGGAGAAGGCGAGCCGCGACAAGTCGATCTTCCTGGCAAAAATGAGCCATGAATTGAGGACGCCTCTCAACGCCGTCATCGGCTACAGTGAAATCCTGCGAGAAGACGCGGACATGGCCGATCACGCGCAGCGAGCCAAGGATCTGTCGAGAATAAGCGCCGCCGGCAAGCACCTGCTTTCGCTCGTGACGGACATCTTGGACATCACGCGCATCGAATCCAACGAGATGGAGCCGCAGATCGGCGCCTTCGACGTCAGACGTCTGATCGAGGATGTCGCCGCGACGTCGGGGCAGCTGGTTGAAGCCAATGGAAATCAGCTCGTTGTGCGCGTTGATCCCAACGTCGGCCGCATGACCTCCGACGAATTGCGCCTGCGTCAGGCGGCCCTCAATCTCATGAGCAACGCCGCCAAGTTCACGTCCCGCGGCGTGGTCAGCCTCTCCGCCCGGCGCTTCCAGGCGGAGGCCGGCGACTGGATCGAGATCGCGGTGCGCGACACAGGAATCGGAATCGCGCCCGAGGATCTGGCGACCCTTTTCCAGGACTTCAAGCAGGTGAATTCGCAAGAGGCGCGCAAGAGCAAGGGCACCGGCCTGGGTCTTGCGCTGAGCCAGAAGCTCTGCGCGATGATGGGCGGGGCCATTTTCGCCGACAGCGAACTCGGCCACGGCGCCTGCTTCACCATTCGCGTCCCGGCGATCTTGCGGATCGGCGCCGACCCAATGGAACAAGACCGCAGCACCGCGACGGCGATCGCCGCGGCAGCCTAGCGAACCCCGGAGAAAGTCGACCCTTATGAGCCATTTCTCGCGAACGGCTTTGGCGACGCGCCAATCGGACCCGGACGAAAGCCCGTTTCCGGCCGGAAAGCTTCTGATCGTCGACGATCTCCCCGACAATCGCGCCGTGCTGACCCGCCGCTTTGAACGGCGCGGCTTTGAAATTATCGAAGCCGATTGCGGCCCCGAGGCCTTGAGACTCGTCGACGAGCAGACTTTCGACTGCGTGCTTCTCGACGTGATGATGCCGGGTATGGATGGAAGCGAGGTCCTGCGCCAGATCCGCGCGAAATTCTCGCCCTCGCTTCTGCCGGTCGTCATGGTGACCGCCAAGAGCCAGTCGGAGGACATCGTCGAGGCCCTCAAAAACGGCGCCAACGACTATGTGACGAAGCCCGTGGACTTCGCCGTCGCATTGGCCCGCGTCAACAGCCAAATCGGCCGGCGGCGCGCCGAGGCGCGCCTCGCCCACATGGCGCGCCACGACCCGCTGACCGATCTCATCAACCGCATGGTCTTCTGCGAGGAGTTGGAGCGCGCCCTCGCCGACTGCCGGCGCCATCGCAGGTCCTTCGCGGTGCTTTGCGTCGACCTCGACCGCTTCAAGGCGGTGAACGACACGCTCGGCCATCCCGTCGGCGACGCGCTGCTGAAGAGCACGGCGGAGCGCCTGCGCGCATGCGTTCGCGGCACGACGGACGCGGTCGCGCAATTCGGCGGCGATGAATTCGCCATTCTCCAGACCGACCTTGGCGAGCCGTCGGACGCCGAAGCGTTGGCGACACGCGTGATCGAGACGATCGGCATGCCGCATTACGTCGACGGAAACCACATTTTGGTCGGGGCGAGCGTCGGCATCGCGATCGCGCCGAACGACGGCCTGGACCCGGAACATCTGTTGCGGGTCGCGGACCTCGCGCTTTATCGAGCCAAGCAGGAAGGCCGCAACGCCTATCGATTCTTCGAGGCCGAAATGGACGCGCGGGTGCGCAGGCGCCGCGTGCTCGAACTCGATCTGCGCGGCGCGCTGTCGCGCCAAGAATTCACCTTGCACTACCAGCCGATCCTCGATCTCGCCAGCGACGGGGTCGTCGGGTTCGAAGCCCTGTTGCGGTGGCGCAGCGAAAAGCGCGGCCTCGTGCAGCCGGCCGAATTCATCGCGATCGCGGAAGAGACCGGCCTCATCGCGCCAATCGGCGATTGGGTCATGCAGGAGGCCTGCGCCACCGCGGCCGCGCGGTCGGACACGGCGCGAATCGCCGTGAACGTATCGGCCGTGCAATTGCAAAGCCCGCAGTTCGCGCTGAGCGTCACGCGCGCGCTGGCGTCGTCGGGACTGGCGCCGCGCCGGCTCGAACTGGAGATCACCGAAACCACGCTGCTCGGCGAAAGCAACTCGCTGCTGGACAGTCTCCGGCAGTTGCGCGAAATCGGCGTGCAAGTCGCGCTCGACGACTTCGGCACGGGCTATTCGTCGCTCAGCTATCTCCGGCGTTTCCCCTTCGACACGATCAAGATCGATCGTTCGTTCGTACAGGGGATCGAGTGTCGCGACACGGCCGCGATCGTGCATGCGATCATCGATCTGGCCGCCAAACTCCGCATGTCGGTCACCGCCGAAGGAGTCGAAACACAAGATCAGCTAGAGCGCTTGCGGATGGAAGGCTGCAATTTGGCGCAGGGCTATCTCATCGGCAGGCCGACCGAGGCCGACGAAGCCTTCGCGCCGCGCGAACTGGCGCTAGGCCGCCGGCGAGCCGCGGAATAACGGCCCGCACCATAGTCGCGCAATTCGCGGGAGCGCGCATCGCCACGCCCGGATTGATCGCGCAAGGTCCGCCTCAATCCTTTTTCTCGTCGAACAGCCGAGCCAGACGCTGCAACGCTAGTGCGTAGCCCTGAGCGCCGAAACCGGCGATCACGCCCGAGGCGACGCCGGAGACATAGGAGTGATGGCGGAAGGGCTCGCGCTTGTGGATGTTCGAGATGTGCACCTCGATGATCGGCCCCTCGAACGTGTTGAGCGCGTCGAGAATCGCGACCGAGGTATGGGTGAAGGCGGCGGGATTGATGACGATGCCGCCCGCCCGCTCTCGAGCCTCGTGAATCCAGTCGATGATCTCGTATTCGCGATTGCTCTGGCGGAATTCGATCTCCAACCTCAATTCGACGCCGACACGCCGGCAAGACGCCTCGATGTCGGCGAGCGTCTCATGGCCGTAGACGGCAGGCTGACGCTTGCCGAGCAGATTGAGGTTCGGGCCGTTCAGGACATAGACAATTCGGCTCACAGCAAATGCCCTCCGCTCGCCGGACCGTCGCGAAGCCGCCGGCGAAAACTCGATGCGACGCGCATCGCCCTGTCGCAGGATATACGAGAATGCGCTCAGAAGCGCGAGACCGCCGAAAGGCGGCTCGCAAAGACGATTCGGCGGAGCCATTGCATCGCGCTTGTCTTGATGCTCAAATTCAGGATCGCCAAGACCGACGGAATTCCTGATCTTTCCAACAACGCCAATTCGGGCCGGCGCCTAGCCAGACGCCCCGCCCTCTGGCCGCTCGCGGACAAATACAAAATAAAAAACGGGGGAAGACATGACCAGCGTATCGACGAGCGTCGTAGAACGACGAACGATGCGCAGGGCCACACGGCGCCTCGTGCCGTTCCCGATCTTTTGCTATTTCATTGCTTATCTCGATCGCGTCGATGTCGGATCCGCCGGCGCGACATGAGCGAGGATTTGAATTTCTCCGCCGCCGCCTTCGGCGCCGTCCGCCCAACCCATCGCGAATCGCGATAAAAGGCGAAAAAAGCAAAAGCAAAAGTCCCGCGCATCGCATGCGGGCTCTTCGGGGGGAATCGAATGCAAGCCCAGCAAAGCGTCCAAGCCCAGCAATACGCCAACGTCGCGGCGCGTCTCGACCGACTGCCGCCGACGCGCGCGGTTTGGCGTCTGGTGCTGCTCATCTCGCTCGGCGGCTTCTTCGAATTTTACGACTTGTTCTTCACCGGCTATGTCGCGCCCGGCATGGTCGCCTCCGGGCTGTTCAAGCCGGAGTCGCTGGGCGTATTCGCCTCGCTGTCGACCTTGAGAGTCGCCGGCTTCGGCGTCTTCGTCTTCGCGACCTTCGCGGGGCTGTGGGTGGGAACGCTGGCGTTCGGCCAGGTCGCCGACCGCTTCGGGCGCCGCAGCGTGTTCACGGGATCGCTGATTTGGTACTCCGTCGCCACGGTGATCATGGCGTTTCAGACCGATGGCTTCGATCTCGTCGTATGGCGGTTCATCGCGGGCATTGGCATCGGCGTCGAACTGGTGACCATCGACGCCTATATTTCCGAGCTGGTTCCCCCTGAGGCGCGCGGGCGCGCGTTCTGCCTCAATCAAGTCGTCATGTTTCTCTCCGTGCCGATTTGCGCTCTGCTCGCCTGGGGCTTGAAGGGAACCTCGCCGCTCGGCCTCGACTACTGGCGCGTGATCATGCTGATCGGCTCGGCCGGCGCGGTGATCGTGTGGTTCGTGCGACTCGGCCTGCCGGAGAGCCCGCGCTGGCTCGCCCGGCACAGCCGGGGCGACGAGGCTCTGAGGATCGTCGCCGACCTCGAGAGCCAGGTCGCCGCCGAGAGCCGCGCGGCTCTGCCCAAGCCGAAGCCGACCACGCCCGAAGATTTCGTCGCCGCGGGGTCGCTCGCCGAAGCCTTCGCCCCGCCCTATCTCGGCCGCACCATCAACCTGTCGATTTTCAACGCCGCGCAGGTCGTGGGCTTCTATGGCTTCGCCGCCTGGGTTCCGACCCTGTTGATGCATCGCGGCGTGAACATCACGACCAGCCTCGAATATTCCTTCATCATCGCCATCGCTAGCCCGTTCGGACCGCTCGTCGGCTGGCTGTTCGCCGACCGCATCGAGCGCAAGACGCAGATCGTCGCCGCGCTCGCCACGATGGGCGTCACAATGGCGCTGTTTTCTCAGGCGAGCGACGCCGCGCCGCTCATCGCGCTCGGCATCGTCTTCACGCTCGCTTCGAACATCATGTCCTATGCGTTTCACAGTTACCAGGCGGAGCTCTATCCGACGCGCATCCGCGCCCGCGCGATCGGCTTCGTCTATTCCTGGAGCCGGCTGGTCGGCGCCTTCGCCGGTCTGGTGATCGCCCTGCTGTTGGAGGCCGGCGGGGTGCCCTTCGTCGCCGTCTTCATCGGCGCCGCGATGGCCGTCGGCATCGTCGCCATCGCGCTCTGCCCGAGCACGCGGGGACTGGCGCTGGAGGAGATCAATCGGTGAGGGCTTCGGCCTTGCTTCGCTGGGCGGAGGCCGCCGCGGGCTTGAGCACGAAATCGTAGTGCGCGCGATAGAACGGCGCCTCCATGCCGAAGCGGGCGGCTTCGGCAGGCGATTCCGTCCTGTCGAAATCGACGATCAGGGATTCCTTCACTCCGAAAACGGCGTCCGAATCGAGATAGGGATCGCCGCGCACGAAGAGATGGGTGACGAGCGTATCGAAGCCCGGCGCGGAAAGCATGGTGTGAAGATGCCCCGGCCGCATCGGATGACGCCCGGCGGCTTCGAGCAGCCGCCCGGCCGGCCCGTCGGTCGGCACGGGATAGCTCGTCGGCCGCACGCATTTGAGCCAGAACCCGCCGTCCGGGCCGGTGTGAAAGCGACCGCGCAGATTCATGCCGTCTTGCTTCTGCACGTCGTAGAAGCCGTCGCCGTCGCCTTCCCAGACGTCGAGCGCCGCGCCCGCGATCGGCCGGCCCTCGCGATCGCGAACGCTGCCGGTGACCACGCACGGCTCTCCGGGCGTGCCGGCCCTCGCGATGTCGCCGCCCAACGGCAGCTCCGGCGCGCCTTCGACGAAGAACGGGCCGAGCACCGTCGATTCCGTGCAGCCCTCGGCTTTGCCGTAGTTGAGAAAGTCGACCAGCATCGACACGCCGAGCGTGTCCGACATCAGGATGAACTCGTTGCGCTTGTCGTCGCACCATCGGCCGGTCTCGATCAGCAGCTTGATCCCCGCCATCCACTCGGCTGGCGTCGGCCGGACTTCGCGGACGAAGCCGTGGAGATGCCGGATCAGGCTCGTCAGAACCTCTTTGGCGCGCGGATTCTCTGCGCCCTCCAGGCTCCGAAGCGCTTCCGCCGTCAGCGTCTCCGCGTCGAAATTCCTGATCGCCATCGTGACTTTCTCCCCTTCCGCCTCGGCGGCCGATCCCACGGCGCCGCCGCTCGGCGTCGCGCCTAGTTTAAACTCGCAAAGCGACGAGTCGGCGACGGGATCGGTGGCCTTTCCCTGGCGAGGCGATCAAACTCGCCTAATCCGGCGACCGTTGCAACGGGAAAGGGGCTCAGCGAGGGGCTGCCAGCGGGGCATGCGCAAATTTCATTTACGTTTGCAATTTCCTTTGGAAAAGCTTGGATTTTCCTTGGAAAAGTTTGGAAAGCCTTGGAAAGCCTTGGAAAGCCTTGGAAAAATTTGATCCAATTCACCCCGTCACGCCCGGCCTTGCGCCCGGCGCGATCCCCAATTCGGTCAAACGACTCGCATCGGCTTTCGCGCGCCGTTCGCCGCCGCCTTCGGAGCCGCCGATACGGCATGCGGCGCGACCCTCTGCAATTCCCGGCGCATCGCCGCCTCCTCGTCCGCCTCGCCGAGCGTGAATTGGCCGATCAGGCCGGACAGTCGCGCGGTCTCCTGCGAAAGCGCATGGGTCGCGGCGGTCGATTCCTCGACCATGGTCGCATTGCGCTGCGTTACTTGATCCATCTGGTTGATCGCTGTGTTGACCTCGGCAAGCCCTAAGGCCTGCTCCTTCGCTCCGGCGGCGATCTCGCTGACGACGGCGTTGATCTCGACCACCTGGGCCATCATGCGCTCGAGCGACTTGCCGGTGTCGCCGACGAGTTTCACCCCGTGGTCGACCTGCGTGGCCGAGGCGGAAATCAGCGCCTTGATCTCCTTGGCGGCTTCCGCCGAGCGCTGGGCCAGGGCGCGCACTTCCGACGCGACGACGGAAAAGCCGCGACCCGCCTCGCCGGCCCGCGCCGCTTCGACCCCGGCGTTCAGGGCGAGCAGATTGGTCTGGAACGCGATCTCGTCGATCACGCCGATGATCTGGCTGATCTGCTGCGCCGATTTGGCGATGGCGTCCATGGCGCCGACCGCCTCGCGAACGACGGACGAACTGTTCTTGGCGTCCGCGTCCGCCGCGGCGGCCACCTCGCGAGCGTGGGCCGCCCCTTCGGCGGATTTCCTCACCGTCGTGGTGATTTGCTCGAGCGCCGCTGCGGTCTCTTCGAGACTGGAGGCTTGCTGCTCGGTGCGGAGCGACAGGTCGTCGGCCGCCGTCGATATCTCCCGCGTCCCCGACTGAATCGCGCTCGTGCTTCGAGCCACGCTCCGCATCGCTTCTTCAAGCTGGCCGATCGCTTCGTTGAAATCCGCCTGCAGCTCGCGATAGGCCTCGGGTATGTCCGTCGCCATCCGAAAGGTCAGATCCTTGGCCGCGAGCTTGGCCAGGCCGACGCCAATCGAATTGGCGACGATCGCCCGCTCCTGCCGGATCGCTTCGCGTTGCGCCTGATCGGCGCCGTCGCGCTCGCGTTCCGCCTGGGCGCGATGCTCGGCCGCCTCGCGTTCGAGACGGGCGTTCTCGACCGCCGCGTCGCGAAACACGAGCACGGCCTTGGCCATTTGGCCGATCTCGTCGGCTCGATCCTGGGCGGGAACCTCGATCGTCGTGTCGCCTTCAGCCAGACGTTGCATCGCCCCCGTCATGCCGGTCAGCGGCCGAGTGACCACCCGCCCGAGAATCAGCCGGATCGCAAATATCGAGAACAGGCACCCAAGGGCCGTTCCGGCCGCCATCAGCAGCAGAAGCTCTCGCAGGGCAGCCATGTCCTTTGCGGTCGATATGCTGCTCGACAGCACGGCGATCACTTCGCCGTCCTGCAGCCCCGCGCCGGCGCCGTGGCAGCCTTCGCAATTTTCCTTCGGCGCCGCCAAGGTCTGGCCGAGGATGATCGGCAGGCTGTAGCGGTAGGCGCCGTCGACTAAGCGCGCGATCGGACGACCGGTGCGCAACGCCTCCCGGTCGATTTCGTCGAGCGGCGCCTTGGCGGCGCGATCCGGATAGGCTTGCGCCATGTAGGCCGTCACCTTCGGGCTCCACACGCTCCAGAGTTTTCCCGGATATTCTTTGTTGCGGCTGTCGAACCAGCGGTTGAACACCTTGATGGCGACGTTCTGCGGGTCGTCGGCCCGCTGTTCCATTGCGGTTTCGACCAACGCATTCAGCGACATCAGCTCGTTCTCCGAGAGGCGTCGCAACTTGCTTTCCAAAGACGCGTATTCAAACCAGCTGACGAGAGCCATCGTGGCGGCGGCAAGCGCGAGTATGCCGACAGCGGCGAACGCCATGAAGCGCGCCTGGACGCCGAGATTCTTCCAGCCAATAGTCATAATGCACCCATGGCGCCGCTTTGGCGTGAGGGAAGAGCGACGGCGCAGAGTTTCCGTAGCGGAAACCCGTTGAGCCGGTGTTAACGATGATATTTTCCACGCGAGGCGCGGTAGACCGCGCCCGGCGTTGGGCGCCGCTTCGAACATGCCGCGGCCAGCGCCGCGCGATCAGATTACAACGCCGTTGCAATGGCTTGGAGCGAGCCGCCGAACTCCTGGACGGCGTTGACGATCGCCGGTCGAATCGCTTTCACCTGCGTCGTTCGGTCACTTCGGCGCCTTCGCATTCGCCGATTTCCGCGCCGGCGCCGAGTGACGAATCGCAAAAACGGCCTCGGCGATCCGGTTCGGTCCCGTCGAGCGCTGCGGGCCTCGATCGCCGCCTGGCGGCCGAGTCTCGATTGCAACGGCGACTCGCATCTGCGCGCCTTCGCCCCCGGCAGGCTCGTCAGACGCATGGGCCGGTCGATATTCGGGGATTAATCCGCGGCGCGAGGCCGCGACCGCCCTACCCCTTCTTGCGCGCTATGCCCGCGATTTCACGCATGATCGCGAGCGTGCCCTCGAGGCGCTGCGGCAGCTCCTCGAAATCGCCGGCCACGACGATGCGCATGTCCGGGCGGACGCGGGCGAGCGAACCTTGGCTCGCCACCCATTTGACCAGGCCCGCCGGGTTGGCGAAGGAATTGTCGCGGAAGGCGAGGGTCAGCCCCTTGGCGCCGGCGTCGAGCTTCTCGACATGAGCGCGCCGGCACAGCGCCTTGATCGTCACCAGTTTCAAGAGCAGCGCCACCTCGGGCGGCGGCGGACCGAACCGGTCGACGATCTCGGCGCCCATCGCATCGATGTCCGCATCCTCCTCGAGCGCCGAAAGCCTGCGATAGAGGGTGAGGCGCGTCGGCAGATCGGGGATATAGGCCTCCGGGATCGTCACCGGGGCGCCGAGGGAAATCGTCGGCGACCACATTTCCTGCGCGGGCTCCTCGACGCCGGCCTTGAGACGCTCGATCGCGTCTTGCACCATCTGCTGGTAGAGCTCGTAGCCGACTTCCCGGATATGCCCCGACTGTTCCTCGCCGAGGAGGTTGCCGGCGCCGCGCAGGTCGAGATCGTGGCTCGCCAGCTGGAATCCGGCGCCGAGCGTGTCGAGCGACTGCAGCACTTGCAGGCGCTTCTCGGCCTGCGGCGTTATCGGTCTGTTGGCGGGCGTCGTGAAGATGGCGTAGGCGCGCGTCTTGGCGCGCCCGACGCGGCCGCGCAATTGATAGAGCTGCGCGAGGCCGAACATATCGGCGCGATGAACGATCAGCGTGTTGGCGCGGGGGATGTCGAGACCGGATTCGACGATCGAGGTCGACAGCAGAATGTCGTATTTGCCATCGTAGAAGGCGCCGATCTTGTCCTCGAGCTCGCTCGCCGCCATCTGGCCGTGCGCGACGACGAATTTGGCCTCGGGGACGTTTTGCCGCAGGAACGCCGCGGCCTCGTCGAGATCCTCGATGCGCGGACAGACATAGAACGACTGTCCGCCGCGATATCGCTCGCGCAGCAGCGCCTCGCGGACGATCAGCGCGTCGAAGGGCGAGACGAAAGAGCGCACCGCAAGCCGATCGATCGGCGGCGTCGCGATGATCGACAGTTCGCGCACGCCCGTCATCGCGAGCTGCAACGTGCGCGGAATCGGCGTCGCCGACAGCGTGAGCACGTGCACCTCCGAGCGCAGCTCCTTCAGGCGCTCCTTGTGTGCGACGCCGAAATGCTGCTCCTCGTCGATGACGACGAGGCCGAGATCCTTGAAGACGACCGCCTTGCCGAGCAGCGCGTGAGTGCCGATGACGATGTCGACCGCTCCTTCGGCGAGGCCCTTCTTCGTTTCGCGCTGCTCGGCGGCGCTGATCATGCGCGACAGCTGGCCGATCCGGATCGGCAGCCCCGCGAAGCGCTCGATGAAGTTCTTGGTGTGCTGGCGCGCGAGCAAGGTCGTGGGAACGACGATCGCGGTCTGTTTGCCGTTAATCGCGGCGGCGAAGGCGGCGCGCAGCGCGACCTCGGTCTTGCCGAATCCGACGTCGCCGCAGACGAGCCGGTCCATCGGCCGGCCCGCCGCGAGATCGTCGAGCGTCGCCTGGATGGCGTTGGCCTGGTCCTGCGTTTCTTCGTACGGAAAGCGCGCGCAGAATTCGTCATAGAGCCCTTCGGGCGGCACGAGGCGCGCCGCCGAGCGCGTCATGCGCTGCGCGGCGATGCGAACCAGTTCGCCCGCCATTTCGCGCACGCGTTTCTTCAGACGCGCCTTGCGCGTCTGCCAGCCCGTGGACCCCAGGCGATCGAGTTCGCCTTGCTCGGAGCCGTAGCGCGACAGCAATTCGAGATTCTCGACCGGCAGGAACAGCCGATCGCCGCCAGCGTAATGAATCTCCAGGCAGTCGTGCGGCGCGCCCGCCGCCTCGATCGTGCGCAGGCCGACGAAACGGCCGATGCCGTGATCGACATGCACGACGAGGTCGCCCGCAGTGAGCGCCGCGGCTTCCGCCAGCACGTCCTGCGCGCGCCGCTTGCGCTTTTGCTGGCGCACCAGGCGGTCGCCGAGAATGTCCTGCTCGCCGACGACGGCCAGATCGTCCGACTCGAATCCGTGCTCCAACGCGATCACGGCGAGCGGCAAGGCGCCGGCACGCGCGGTCTTGACTTGCGCATAGGAAGAAACCAGCTCCTGCGATTTCAGCCCATGCTCGGCGAGCACATGGCTGAGGCGCTCGCGTGAGCCGTCGCTCCAGCCGGCGACGACGACCCGAAGGCCCTTGTCGCGCAAAGCCCGGATATGTCGAACGGCGGCGTCGAAGACGTTGACGTTTTCGTCCAGGCGCTCGGGCGCGAAATCGCGTCCGACCCGCCCGCCGCAGTCCACGACGTCGGCGGCGCCCGGCGAGGCCTCGAACGGCGTCAGGCGCGCCACGGGCGCGCTCGCCAGCCGCCGACGAAATTCCTCCTCGCCGAGATAGAGTCGATCCGGTTTCAGCGGGAGGTAATCGGCTTTGGCCGGGTCGTCCTCGTAGGCCGCCAGGCGCGCGCCGTAGTAATCGGCGATCTGCTGAAATCGTTCATGCGCGGCGTCCTCGACGCGCGCGTCGAGCACGAACGGCGCTCCGACGGCGTAATCGAACACACTGTCCATCGTCTGGTAAAGCAGCGGCAGCCAATGTTCGAGGCCGATTGCGCGACGCCCTTCGCTGACGGCCTCGTAGAGCGCGTCGCCGCGCCGCGGCGCGCCGAATTCCGCCGTATAGGCGTGACGGAAACGACGGATAAACTCGCTCGTCAGCCGCGCCTCGCTCACCGGCACGAGATCGAGCGCGCGCAACTGGCCGACGCTGCGCTGGGTCTCCGGATCGAACGAGCGGATCGACTCGAGGGTGTCGCCGAAGAAATCGAGCCGGATCGGCGCCGGCGCGCCGGGCGGATAAAGATCGAGAATGCCGCCGCGCGTCGCGTAGTCCCCGACGTCGCGCACCGAGCTCGGCGCGCAGGAAGCCGTTGGTCTCCAGCCACAGCGCAAGATCCTCCATGCGCACGCTGTTGCCCGGCGCGGCGGAAAAGGCGGCGCCGGCGACGAATTTCCGCGGCGGGACGCGTTGCGCGAGACCGTTGACGGTGACGACGAGCGCGCGCGGCCGCTCCAGCGCGCCGCGCGTGCGCGCGAGCCGCGCCAAGGCGGTCATGCGTTGCGCCGAAACCGCCGCGTTAGGCGAAACCCGGTCATAGGGCTGGCAATCCCAGGACGGTAGGTAGAGCGCCTCGATCTCCGGCGCGGCGAAGCCCAGCGCGTCGATGAAACTCTGCGCCCGCACGCCGTCGCGCGCGACGAAAACCAGCGCGGCCGCGCGCTCCTCGCCGGCGCGCGCGAAACTGTGGGCGAGTTCAGCGACGACAAAGGCGTCGAAGCCGTCGGGCGCGCGGCAGAGCGTGACGGCGCCGCCGTGAGCGAGACGGCCGACGGCCGCAGCGAGCGATTTCACTTTCGGCCGGCGTCCCGGATCAAGGCCTCGAGCGGCGCAGCCCGCAGACGCGCGAAGAGCGGCGTGTCGAAGCTCAGCGGCGTCGGCTCATCGCCCGTGATCCAGGCGAGAACCTGCGGATCGGGAACGTCGAGAAGACGTTCGAATTCGCTCAAATCGGCTTCGTCCATGCCGGCCAGATTCATATCCGCGAACTGGCCCATGACAAGGTCCATCTCGCGCAGGCCGCGCCGCCAGGCGCGAAACAATACGCGACGCCGCCGCGCGTCGAGCCCGGCGCTCGAGAGGTCCGAACCAGACATGGGCATCCCCTGAGGCAGGCGCGGCCCTGGCGCGCGCCAAACATCGCGGCTTATAGCGGGGACGGACACGATTGTCAGCCTTCGCGCGATCCGCCGAGCGAGCCGACAAGTCCTACGAACAAGGCTGCGGACCGCGTCGCCGCCAGCGGGCGGCGACGAATCGCGCGCTAATAGTCGGCGCTGAGCTTCACGAGCGAGGCGACAAGTCCCAAGAGCGCGCCGGCGATGGCGAGATATCTGAGATAATTGCCCTCGCCCGCCGACAACACGCTCGCGCTCGCCATCTCGTAGATCTGCCAAACGACGATCGCCGCGCAGGCGGCCGCCTTGAGGCCCCAGTGCTTTTGCAGTCGTTCGACCATCGCTTCACCCCTTCCGCTCGACGCCCGACGCCGCCAGTCCGCGCGTTTGAGCGGGCGTGGTGGGACGGCGGCGGGGGCGCATGGCTTGCGACAGGCGATAGGATGCTTCACATTGTTTGACGTTCTCTGCGAAAATCCCTTCAAATTGTCGTGATCGCAAGGCCCGGCGTTGAAGTGAACCGGCGCAAACGCGCCGGCCGCGCTTCATTGCGCGCCCGGCAAGCGCTCTAGCACGTGCGCGCCGCCCGCCATTTGCGGGTTCGACGGATCGTAGCCTTCGGCCTGTTCGCGCGCCGCAATTCGGCTTCGCGCAAGGGCGAAGGCTTCGGGCAAGGTCTTGGTCCGCGCGAGCGCCTCGCCGAAGAACGCCTCGCCAAACGTCGTCCATTTCGCGCCGTCGCGGCAGCCGAAGGAAGCATGGTCCGCGTCCGCCGCAGTGATGACGAGCGTGTCGGGTCCGGCGAGCGCTTGGGCAAATATTCCGGAGTAGCAAGCGGAGACGACGACGACGCTGAGCCGCGCGCCGCTCTCGCGCAGCATCTCGCGCAACTCGATCGGCGTGATAAAGGATTTTTCGCTCGGCGTGGCGATCCCGACGCCTTGCTCGTCGCCGTGCGAAGTGAGAATGAGGAACAGGATATCGCGCTCGGGGTCCATCGCCGCGCCGAGCGAGGCGAGCGTCGCGCGCAAATTTTCTTCCGTGGCCTCGCCGTGCAGCCTCGTGTTGGCGCGCACGACCACCTTGCCGCCGTGGCCGTATTGCCGCGCCACGATGCGCGCCGCGCTCGCGGCTTCGCTGGCGAAGACGCTCTGTTCGCCCCAGAGGCCGAAGGCCACGACGTCGACCTTGGGCGGCGGCGCCGCGCGGGCGCCCGACGCGCAGGTCGCCGCGGCAAGCGCCACGACGGCGCAGAGCCGCGCCACGCGCGCCCCGCTCAGAAAATCGATCCGACCCGCCCGCCAAATGTTCCGCATATGCGCAGTGTACGGCGAGACGCCGGCCAGGGAAACCTCGCAAGCGCAAGACGCGATCGCGAATTCGCGGCCGGCCTCATTTGGTCTCGGCGGGCCCCAAAGGCACGATCCCCGTGGGATTGATGAAGAGAAGGCTGCCGTAATAATGCTGCTTGATGTGGAAGAGATCGATCGTCTCGCCGATTCCCGGCCAGGAGCGGAGTTCGCCGAGGTATCGCGTGAGATGGGGATAGTCGGCGATGCGCCGGATGTTGCACTTGAACAGCCCGACATAGACCGGGTCGAAACGCACGAGCGTCGGGAATAGCCGCCAGTCCGCCTCCGTGAGCCGATCGCCGCAGAGGAAGCGCCTCTCGGCGAGCCGGGCTTCCAGCGCGTCGAGCGTTTCGAACAGCGCGACGGCCGCCTCTTCGTAAGCGGCCTGCTTGCCGGCGAAGCCGGCGCGATAGACGCCGTTGTTCACGGTCGCGTAAATGCGCGCGTTCAGTGCGTCGATCTCGGCGCGCAGGTCCGCAGGATAATAGTCGCCGGGCGCCGCGCCGAGGCCATCGAACGCCGAGTTGAACATGCGGATGATGTCGCCCAACTCGTTGCTGACGATCTGGCCGCGCGCCGTGTCGAACAGCACGGGCACGGTGACGCGGCCGGTGTAGCCGGGGCGAGAGGCGGTATAGAGTTCATAGAGACGGCGCGCGCCACGCACGGGATCGGGGATGACGCCGCGGCCCTCCGCGAACGTCCAGCCTTCGTCGCCCAAATGCCAATTGACGACCGACAGGCCGATCATCGCTTCGAGGCCTTTGAGCTTGCGAAAAATCAGCGTGCGATGCGCCCAGGGACAAGCGAGCGAGACGTAGAGGCGATAGCGGCCAGCCTCGGCCGCGAATCCGCCCGCCCCCGTCGGCCCAGCCGAGCCGTCAGCGGTCACCCAATCGCGGAAGGCGGTGTCGGGCCGCACGAAGCGCCCCGATGCGTCCTTCGGGAATTCGCCGTCGACGCGCCATTCACCGTTCACCAACATGCCCATCGACAATTCCCCGGAGAGAAAAACTCTTGGCGCGCCGGGCCGCCCCTGCGCAGACGGCCGAAGAATAGAAGACTTCGCCGGGGCTCGCAACGAACCGGGGAAAGCGAGCCGGGGAAAGCGGCGCACTCGGCCAGGCGTTCGTCGACCCAGGTGAGGCATTTTGACCGCTATCGCCGGTCGTTTGTTAAGTTAAATTAAGTTTTTTGCCGGGCTCGAGTCGGCGGGCAAAGTCGGACCATCGGCGGCGGCGCATAAGCTGGGAAATGCGCGGTGGTCGATTCCGAAAGACATGCGGCGATCGGGGGTCGCTCGAATTGGGGGGAATTCGAGAATGGCGGCGCGTTGCGTTCGAAGGCTGGTCGGAATGGCTGTTGCGGGCTGCCTATCGGCCACGTGCGGCGGCGCCTGGGCGGAGGCCCCGGAATTGCACGATCCCCTCTATCATAACCTCAGATACACCGACGACTTCTCCCATCCGGCCGAGCCGAACAAGAAACCGGACTTATGGGACAAGTTCAAATTCATCCCGATCAGCGACGGCAAGTTCGGCCCGACCTTTCTGACGCTCGGGGGCGAATGGCGGGAGCGGTTCGAATCATACGTCAATCCCAATTTCGGCATCAAAGCGCCGGCGCGAAACGCCTATTTGCTTCAGCGCCTGCTGGTGAACGCCGATCTGCACATAACGAATTATTTTCGCGCATTCGTGCAACTCGGCGACATGCGGCGCTTCGGCGTTCGAGGCGTGCCGTCGACGACCGATATCGACCCGTTCGATCTCATGCAGGCGTTCGTCGACTTCATGCCGCCGACGCCTTTCGGCGATGCGCCGACATTCCGCTTCGGCCGTGAAGAGCTGCTGTTCGGCTACCAGCGCCTGATCGCCGTGCGCGAGGGGCCGAACGTGCGGCGCACCTTCGACGGTTTTCGCTTCTCCGACGAAATGGACGGCGCGTCGATCAATCTCGTCGCCGTGCACCCGGTCACCGATAACTCCGGCTACGGGTTCGACGACGCCACCAACTTCGCCCAGACCCTGACCGGCGCCTACGCCACGCTGCCGATCGGGTCCGCGCTGAAGACGGATCTCTATTGGCTCGATTACGAGAACGAGGCCGCCAAGTATCGGGGCCTTACCGGCGTGGAGGAACGCCGCACCATCGGCTCCAGAATATTCGGCAAGCTCGAGGGGTTCGAATGGAATCTGGAGGCCATGAGCCAAACCGGCACGTTCCGCAACCACGACATTCGCGCCTATATGCTCGCCGGAATCGTCAGCTACACCTTCCGCGATTTACCGTGGACGCCGAAAATCGAGGTCGAAGCCAATGACGCGAGCGGCGACAACAGCCATTCCTCGACGATCGGCACGTTCAATGCGATGTACCCCCGCCTGCCCTATTTCGCGGAGACGTCCCTGCTCGTGCCCGCGGACGTGAAAGACGTGCGGCCGGTGTTCAGCTTCAATCCGGTGAAGGACGTCCAGGCGGTCTTCGGCTGGGACACGCTCTGGCGCGCTTCGACGACCGACGGCCTCTACGGAAGCGCCATGGTGGAATATGCGAACACCAGCAAGGCCACGGGATCGCGCGTGGGAACCGAATGGTCGGCCGACGTGCGCTGGCGAATCGACCAGCATTTGCAGATCGGCGCGATCGCCGCGGAGTTGCTGTCGGGCCCGGCAGTGCAGGAGGCGCTCGGAAAGAACGTCACGTTCCTCGTGGCCTATATGAAGTACAAGTTCTGAGGACGGCGCCGTGAGCGGCTCGCCTACCGCCGCCACTCCCGCTCCCCGATCCGCAGCGCCTCGACCATGAGTTCGCCCTTGGGCTCGAACAGGTCGTCCGCAACGCGCAATTCGCCTTCGACCAGCGAAATTCCCAGCATCGAATAGGCCGCCGAGAGCATGCGCGCGGCCGATCCGGTGTACCACGACCAGCCGCCGCGCCCGCCGTGGCCGTAGCCGTCGTAGATGTCGGCGGGCTGCTGGATCGGGATCAGGCCGTAGGTCGCGATGTTTTCTGGATCGGTCTTCTTCAGCGGCGAGATCTTCTCGAAAATCTCGAAGGCGCGCGCGACGAGCCTTTGCGCCTCGTCGGCCTCGCCCTCCTTGGCGCGCGCCTCGCGGGCGAGGCGCAGGAAGCCGTCGACGATCCACGACGCGCCGTGACTGTATTGGCCGCCGTTCTCGCGCACGCCCGGCGGATAATCGGCGATGCGACCGGGATAGGGCTCGGAATGCTCGAAGAAGGGTTTTTCCAGCAACAGCACGCGATCCGGCCGCTCGATGGCCTTCAGCCCGCCTTCGAGCGCCGCGAGCGCCCGGTCGAAATCGACGGCGCCGGAATAGGCCGCCCAGCCCGTCGTCATGGCGTTGGCCATTTCGACCGCGCGGCCGTCGTCGGAAAAATCGAGCGCATAATGATTGCCGCGCCAGGCGGTCTCCAGCGCCGGCCGCAGGGCCTCGCGCGCCTCCTGGCAGCGTTCGGCGAAGGCCTCGTCGCGCTTCAGCCGCGCCAGCGGAACGAAGCCGCTCAACACGTCGAAGAAGAAAAAGCCCATCCAGACGCTGGTTCCCGCGCCCTCGCGGCCAAGCATGTCGATGCCGTCGTTCCAATCGCCGGCGCCCAGCAAAGGCAAGCCGTTCGCGCCGATGTGGCGCAAAGTGTATTCGATGGCCCGCCGGGCATGTTCGTAGACGTCGCCGCTCTCGCACGAGGGCCGCGGCGTCACGATCTGCGCGTCCTCGTGCGCAGGCACGAGCGGCGCCTCGAGATAGGGCGCGACCTCGTCGAGCACGCTGGCGTCGCCGGACTCGCGGACATAGCGCGCGAGCACGTAGGGCAGCCACAAATGCGGATCGCTCGCCCTGGAGCGCTGCGCGACGCCGGTCGCGCCGTTGGGCGCGCGATGCCACCATTTCAGCACGTCGCCTTCCGGGAATTGCTGGCCGGCGTGCAGCACGATCTGCGCCCGCGCAAGCCGGGGCTCGAGCAGGATCAGCGGCAGCACGTCCTGCAACTGGTCGCGGAAGCCGATGGCGCCGCCACGCTGGTTGGGCCCGACGCGGCCGAACAGGCGCGACGCATAGATTTGATAGGGCAGCCAGGTGTTGACCAGCCGGTCGAAGTCGGGCCGGTTGGTGGTCACGCGCACTTTGCCGAGCCGCGCGCCCCAGACGGCGCGCATCGCCGCGAGCTCCGCCTCCACCGTCTCGACCTTCGCCGCGGCGCTCGCGGCGAGCGCCAGCACGCGGGTCGCGGCCTGGCCGAGGACGATGGCGACTTTCATTTCGGCGCCCGGCGCGAGCTCGATATCCGAGGCGAAAGCGGCGACGCGGCGGCCGTCGTCGCGCTGCGAAAGGTCGCTGGCGCCGGTGTCGACCAGCGCGGGCGTTCGGATATTGCGGCCCGCTCCGTCGAAGAAACGCGCGCGAATCGTCTCGGTCTTGACGTTGGGCAGGCTCGTCGCGGCGAAAGCGATCCCGCGTTGGAAGTCATTGCGCGGGTTTTCGAACAGCAGCGTTCCGCCGACGGTCTCGTCCTTGAGCTTGCCCGCGCTCTCGTTCGGACCTTCGTCGAGGGCGATGTCGAAGAACGGCGCGACGCGCAAGCGCAGAGTCTTCGCGCCGCGATTGCGCAGCCTCAGCAGTCGCATGTCGCCGGGGAAATCGGCAGGGACGAACACGTCGTAGTCCATCGCGAGATCGCCGCGCGTCTTGGCGAAATGGGCGAGGCCGGGCTCGTAGGTCACGGCGTAGGCCGCATCCTCGCGCTGGAACGGCGCGAAGCCCGGCGCGTCGGTCTCTTGCCTGTCGAGGTCGCGGATATAGACGATCTGGCCGGGCAGCGGCACGGTCACGCTGTCGAAACGAAACGGCGTCAGGCCGTTGTGACGCGCATTGCCGAAAGCCGAATAGACCTCGCCATCGTTGGAAACGACGACCGAGGCGCCGAGTTCGTTGGCCATCACATGGGCCCACGGGCGCGGCGTGCGATGGGTGAGATGCAACGCCGTTCCGTCGGCCGAGAAGGCGAAGGGCCAGCGATCGGGCAGCGCTGGCGACGGCTCGAGGGCGCGCGTCTCGTGCAGGCGCGTCCGCAGCGCCGCTTCCGTGAACGGCGGCAGGCCGAGACGCCGCACGATCAGCTCCGACGCCCAGACCGGGTTATCGGAGCGCCCGACGATGAACTCCGCTTCGGCGTGGCCCTGAGCCGCCAGCTCGACTTCGAGCGTGAAGCTCGCGGCGGAATCGAAGCTCCAGAGCTTGCCCTCGTCGTCGAGTTTTCGCGCGCGGAAGGGCTCGCAGCCCGTCGGACTGGCGAGCGATCCCTCGCCCAGAAAACGCGTGCGCGAATCCTCATAGCCGACGAGTCGGGCGCCGGCGCCGGGCTTCACTGCGAAGAACGAAGTCTCGCCACGATGGGCGCGCGCCGATCGCAGCAGGCGATTGCGCGCGAGAATCGCGTTGAGGCCGCGCACGAAAATCGTCTCGACATGCATGCGGGCGAAATCGATGTCGCGCATATAGGCGCCGGTCTCGTGGCCGACGATTTCGCAGAAGCTGACGAGGCGCAGACGGCGCGCCCGGCCGGACAGGTCTTCGAGGCGGATGCGCCAGCTCAGAATCGCGCCCTCGGCGTCGGGCGCGGCCTCCATGATCGCGCGCACGCCGCGAAACGTGTTGGCGATGACGAGCCGATTGAAGCCGACCTGCTCTACTCGATATTCGCCCACGCGACGCGCGGGCTCGTAGCCGATCGACCACGGCGGCTCGCCGTCTTCGCTGAGATAGAAGAAATGCCCGCGCGCTTGCAGCGGATCGAGCGGTCGGCGGATGAGGTCGATCGGAAAGCCGTGGCGCTCGTCGGCCATGACATGAGCCGCGCCGCGTCCGTCGCGCATGAGATCGAGACCGACCGCCCCGTTGTTGAACGCGAAAGTGTGCGGCAGGTCGCTCAACGCAGCGGGCGCGCCGGCCAGGGCGAGCGTCGGCGCGCCGGGCTTCTCGCGCGCGCGGGCCGCGATGACGAGCGCCGCCAGGCTGATGCCGGCGCCGGCAATTCCATAGGCGATCGCGAGCGCCTTGACCGCGCCGGGCATCGGCCCGCCCCTGGCGAGCGTCTCCGCGCCCGTCCAGGCCTTGTCCCAATCCGCGCCGCGCGGGATGTAATAGGGAATGAGCAGGGGCCCCCAGGTGGCGAAACGCCGGATGCTGTCGGGGATGACGCGAGTGCGCGCGCCGTGACCGAGAAATCGCCCCGCCGCTTCGTCGACGCGGTCGCCGCCGAGGAACGTAAGATTGACCAGCGTCGCCACGCGCAGGCCCATGTGATCGAACCAGATGAGCATGCGCAGCCAGTCATAGGCGAGCAGTCCGATGAACATCATCAGGCTGAGGTCGCGAAAATCGGCGGGCGAGAGGCCGATATCGCCGCCGATCGCCACGAGCGAGCGCACGGCGCCGTCCTGGTTGAACCAGGAGGGGCGGCCGGACTGGCGCAGGAACGTGTTGATGATCGGCGCCATCCACAGGCCCCAGCGCAACACGCGCACGCCCAGTTCGACGAGGCTCTCCAGGCCCGGCCCGCTGAAGAGGGCCTTGATGGGCGCCAGACTGCGCTCCAGCAACGCGGCGAGCATGACAGCGTTGATCGCGAACAGCGGCGCCGCCAGCGACCAATTGATGACGCCGGAAATCGATTCGGCGTAGAAGAGCCGCACGCCGCCGGCGACCTCTCCCAGGTTCACCATGCCGTATTTGTTGAAGATCGGATAGGTTACGAAATCGAAGAGCGGGCGCCCGCTGAGGCGAAAATCGACGTCGGCGTAGGCCCAGAACTTGTTGACGACGGCGGCGACCTGCGGCGCGTCGAAGTACCAGCCGAGGGCGCCCGCGACAAAGCCGCCGAGCGCGGCGCCGAGCGCATAGAAGCGCCAAGTCTGGATCTCGCGCCGCTCCCCGTCAGCGATGCGCGCCGCATCGAAGAGGAGATCGATGCCCGCATAGGCGAACGCGCCGACGACGAACATCGAGGAGAAGCGCAGGTTCGAGCTCGCGTGAGCGAGGCCGAACGCATAGGCCCAGGCTGCGCCTGAGCCGACGACGACGCCGCGCGCCATGGCGCGCGGGTTGCGATAGGCCGCGAACAGGCGCTGGAAGAACGGCGGCGTGCCGTCGGCGCTGCCGATGAGGGTTTGCGCGAAGGGAAAGGCGAGCGCGCCTGCGGCCGGCGCCACGAGATGGGCGTAGCTCTTGGCGAAGGCCACAAAGCCGGGATCGCGCAGGGGCGCCGCCACTGCGAGCACGACGAACATGAACATGCCGCCGTAGATCGCGCCCTTCACGAAGCCGTGGCGCCAATGGCCGTGGACCGAGACAAAACTCGGCGGCCTCGCCGTGAGCGCGTCGAGCGCGAGGCCGGTGGCGAAATGGACCAGCCCCCACAGACCGGCCTGCGCGAGCGCGGCGACCAGCGCGCTGAACCCGATCGCCGCCACGGGGGCGGGGACGCTCTGGGCGAAATTGGCCAGAAGCGGCGTCAGCGCGCCGAACGCGGCGATAGCGAACACGAGCCTATGCAACTTCGGCGTTCGCACGAGGCGGCCAAGGCCCATCAGCGAGAGGATTTCGAGCCCGATTTCGCTCGCGCAGAACAGAACCAGGACGCGGCCGACGTAAACCCGGCCTTGAAACGACGCCACGAGGCCCCCCGTCGCCAGCGCGCCCAGTTCCGCCATATGCCAATCCGCGCCCAACGTAATGACGAGCTTGAAGAGAAACGGGATCGCGACGAGGCCGACCGACTCGATCGGGCGCAGCGCGCGATGGGCGCCGATCAGCGCCGCCAGCGCGCCGCCGACGTAAACGGCATAGGCGATCGCCGCGTCCGCGACGTTGAAGCGCGGCACGTCGGCCCAGGGCCCCGCCAATTGCCAGAAGGCGAGGAAATCGTTGCGCTGAAAGGCGAAGATCGCGAAAGCCGCCGCGTCGAAGGCGATCGGCGTCGCCGGCCAAACGCCGAGCAGCCCCCGCCGCCAAAGCGCCAGTCCCGCCGCGCCGGCGAGGCCCGCGACGATCCAATTTTGCGCGCTCAGCGAAGCAAAAATCGCGGCCGCGACGAAGAGCGCGCCGATCAGCGCAAACGCCAGGGCCGAGCGTTGCGCGCGCGCGGCCGTCTGGTTCATCGTCATCGCTGCCGTCCCGCCTCGCGCATCGGACCTGCGCTTGCAACTCATCGCGCCGCTACGCCGAGAGTCGCAGGCGTGCGCCGATGCGTCAATCTGCCTGCGACGCCGGTTCCTGATCGGCGGGTTCCTGATCGGCGGGTTGTCGAGCGCGGCCGGAGGGCTTAATCTTGCTGTCGCGCCGCCAAGACGGCGCTCGGAGGTTTCGCGTGAAGCTCGCCATTGCGCTCCTGCTCGGCTCGGCGGCCGCCGTCTCGGCGGCGGCCGGCGCGGGCGCCGCCGAATTGCCCTCGCGGGACGCGCGGCCGGCCGCGAAGGCCAAGACCTGCGTCATCGACGGCGCGCCGGGCGTCGTCCTGCCGGGCGGCGACGCCTGCGTGAGGATCAGCGGCTCCGTGAGCGCGCAGGTCTCGGCGGGTTCGCTATCGAGACAACGGGCGAACGGCGAACAATAGCGCGCCCTCGCCCAGCTCAGAGCTTCCCTTCGCGGGCGAGGAGGCGCTGCACCGCGCTGAGCGTCGACTTCAGGGACGCCATGACGATGTTGGGATCCATGCCGACGCCGTGCAGGATTCGGCCGCTCGCGTCCTGGATTTCGACATAGCAGGCGGCGGTCGCGTCGGCGCCGCGTCCGACCGCGTGCTCGTGATAATCGAGGAAGGAAAACTCGACGTGGAACGCGCGCTGGAGCGCATCGACGAAGGCGTCGATCGGTCCGTTGCCGTTGCCCTCGATCGTCAGGGTGGACCCGTCCGCCCGTCGCAAGGTCGCCGCCAGTTCGCGATTGTCCGGGCTGGTGGGGACCGTCTGCTGCTTGACGAGAACCAGCGGCGCGTCGGTCAGGAGATAGGTCCGCTGGAATAGCGTCCACAATTCCGGCGAGGTCAGTTCCTTGCCGTCGCGGTCCATCCGCTCCTGCGCGATCTTGGAGAATTCGATCTGCAGCGACCGCGGCAGGTCGAGCCCGTAATCGGCGCGCACGATATAGGCGATGCCGCCCTTGCCGGATTGGCTGTTGATGCGGATCACCGCCTCGTAGTCGCGCCCGACGTCCTTGGGGTCGATCGGGAGATAGGGCACCTGGAACAGCGGCGTGTTGCGCTTCTCCTGCGCCTCGAAGCCCTTCTTGATCGCGTCCTGATGCGATCCGGAAAACGCGGTGTAGACGAGTTCGCCGACGTAAGGGTGGCGCTGATGCACCGGCAATTGCGTGCAGAATTCCGCGACCTCCTTGATCGCGTTGACGTCGTGCAGATCGAGTTCGGGATCGACGCCCTGCGTGAACAGATTCAGCGCCATCGTCACGATGTCGACGTTGCCGGTGCGCTCGCCGTTGCCGAACAAGGTGCCCTCCACGCGGTCGGCGCCCGCCATGACAGCCAATTCCGCCGCCGCGACCGCGGTGCCGCGGTCGTTGTGGGGATGGACGGAGAGGATGACGCTGTCGCGATCGGAAATATGCCGGCCGAACCATTCGAACTGGTCGGCGTAGGTGTTGGGCGTCGCCATCTCGACGGTGGCGGGCAGATTGAGAATCAACCGCTTTTGCGGCGTCGGACGCAGCACCGCCTTCACCGCCTCGCAGATTTCGAGCGCGAAATCGAGCTCGGTGCCGGTGAAGCTTTCCGGCGAATATTCGAAGACGAACTCCGTCTGCGGCGTCGCGTCGGCCAGTTGCTTGACTTGCCGCGCGGCGGCGACCGCGATTTCGCGCACGCCCGCGCGATCCGAGCGGAAGACGACTTCGCGCTGCAGCGTCGAGGTCGAATTGTAGAAGTGCAAAATGACCTTCTTGGCGCCCTTCACCGCCTCGAAAGTGCGCTCGATCAGTTCAGGCCGACATTGCGTGAGCACCTGGATCGCCACGCCGTCCGGGATCTTGCCGCCTTCGATGATCGAGCGCACGAAATCGAAGTCGGTCTGCGAGGCCGCGGGAAACGCCACCTCGATTTCCTTGAAGCCCATGGCGATGAGCAGGTCGAACATGCGGTTCTTGCGGTCGACGCCCATCGGCTCGATGAGCGCCTGGTTGCCGTCGCGCAAATCGACGGAACACCAGATCGGCGCTTTCGTGATCACGCGTGACGGCCACTGGCGATCGGGCAAAACGATCGGCGCGAAAGCGCGGTATTTGTTGATGGGCATGTTTGTCATGGCGGACCCTTACGACGGCGGCGCGTCGCCGCCTCTTGGGGGCCAGCGCGCGCAACGATGCGAAACTCTGGAAAAAGCGAAATCGAGCTTGGCCTCCCGGCGCGGTCAAAGCGCCGGGCGGGTAAGTCGCAAGGTCGAGAGCAGGGTCTTGGACCGCGTTCGCATGCCGGCAAACAAGCAGAGGAACGCGAAAAAATCAACCGCGAATTTTGCCGCCCGTCGCGCCGGCTTCACGCCGGGGTGCGACAACAGGCGCCGCGGCGGTTGATTGCCTGGCTCCGAGGTAACATGTTACCGTCATCCGGGGAACAAAGGCCCAAAGTATCGTCGAGCGCGCAGAGCGCCGATGGTGGGAGATGAGAATGTTGAAGAAACTGCTTATCGCCAGCGCCATCGTTTCGGTTTCGGCTCTCAGCGCCCCGAGCTTCGCGGCCTCTACGCCGACCATCCCGATCATCGTCAAGGACACGACCTCCTTCTATTGGCAGATCGTGCTCGCCGGCGCCCGCAAGGCCGGCAAAGACCTCGGAGTCGACGTCCCCGAACTCGGCGTGCAATCCGAATCCGACATCAACGGGCAGATTTCCATTCTCGAGAATGCGGTGGCCGAAAAACCCGCCGCGGTCGTCATCGCGCCAATCGAATTCAAGGCGCTGGGCAAGCCGATCGACGAAGCCGCCAAGAAGGCGCCGATCATCGGCATCGATTCCTCGGCCAATTCCAAGGCCTTCTCCTCGTTCCTGGCCACCGACAACGTCCGGGGCGGGCGCATCGCCGCCGATGGCCTCGCCGAGGCGATCGCCGCCAAATACGGTAACGCGGAAGGCGACGTCGCGCTCATCGCCTCGCTGCCCGGCGTCGGCTGGCTCGACGCGCGCGCCAAGGGCTTCAAGGAAGAGCTCGCGGCGAAATATCCTGGCCTGAAGCTCATCGCCGACAAGGTCGCCGACGGCCAGGCGACGACCGGCCTCCACATCATGACCGATCTCATCGCCGCCAACCCGAATCTGCGCGGCGTCTTCGCCTCGAACCCGATCATGGCCGAGGGCGCCGGCCAAGCGATCGCAGAAAACAAGAAGGCCGACACGATCAAACTGATCGGCTTCGATTCCGACGACAAGCTCGTGGAGTTCCTCAAGGACGGCACGATCGCCGGCCTGGTGGTGCAGGATCCGTACCGGATGGGCTATGACGGCATCAAGACCGCGCTCGCCGTCTCCAAGGGCGAGAAGGTCGAGGCGTTCATCGACACGGGCGCCAACCTCATCACCAAGGCCAATATGAACGGAGAAAAGCAGCAGGCGCTGCTCAATCCCAAAGTGAAGTGAAAGGGTGAAAGACACGCTCGCCTGCGGCGATCTTCTCGCCTTTCGCCGCTACGCCTACGCGCGGTCCGCCGCTGAGGACGGCGACTGGCGCGCCGCGGCCGAAGTGCTGGAGCAGGCGCTCGAGCGCGCGCCGAACTGGGCGCCGGCATGGTTCGCGCTCGGCGAAGCGAGGGAAAAGCTCGGCGACCGGGCCGGCGCGACCGAGGCGTTCCGCGCGACGCTTCGCGCCGATCCGAGCGACGCGCAGGGCGCCGGAGCGCGGCTGGCGCTGCTCGGCGTCGGCGAAGCGCCGAAATCGCTTCCCAGGGCCTATGTCGCGCGCCTGTTCGACGATTATGCGCCGCGCTTCGATCGGCATCTGACCGGCGAACTCGACTATCGCGCGCCCGCCCTCGTCCTCGACGCGCTCGACGCCGTCGCCGGCGCGCGCCGTTTTGCGCGCGGCCTCGATCTGGGCTGCGGCACGGGCCTCATGGGCACCGCCCTGCGCGGGCGGGTGGACGAACTCGTCGGCGTCGACCTCTCGCCGGCGATGATCGCCAAAGCGCGCGAGACGGGCCGCTACGACGCGCTCGAAGTCGGCGACGTCGTCGATTTTCTCGCGGCGCGCGAACGAGGCGAATTCGACCTCGTCGTCGCCGCCGACGTTCTCGCCTATTTCGGCGATCTCGAAGAGCTCGTCGCCTTGGCCGCGCGCGCGCGCGCGCCCGCCGGCCTCTTCGTCTTCACCGTCGAGACCCAGCCGAGCGAAAAATTTCGCCTCGGCCCGGCGATGCGTTTCACTCATTCCCGCGCCTATGTGCGCGAGGCCGCGGCGGCGGCGGGTCTGCGACCGCTCGCTTTCATCGACGCCTCGGCGCGCCGCGAAGCGGGCCGCGAAGTCCCGGGACTCGTCTGCGTGTTCGCGGGCGGCTGACCCGGCCGTCGCGCCCACTACACATACAGGTTTGGGCGCTGGGCTTCGCGCGCGTGCATGATCGCCGCGTTCAGCGCGCCGCCGAACACGAAGAGCGCCGCCATCGCGTAGAGGAACACCAGCGCGATCATCACCGAAGCCAGCCCCGCATAAGTCGAGACGTAATTGCGCGCGAATTCGCTTAAGTAGGCGCCGATGATTTCGCCGAAGGCGATGCTGCTGACGAAGGTCACGACGACGCCGGGCGCGATTTCGACGAGGCGCAGCCGCTTGGCCGGCAGCCAGCGATGCGCCATGAGAAGCGTGATCGCCAGCAGCAAAGTC
Source organism: uncultured Alphaproteobacteria bacterium (assembly GCA_963842835.1). Classification (GTDB taxonomy): domain Bacteria; phylum Pseudomonadota; class Alphaproteobacteria; order Rhizobiales; family Beijerinckiaceae; genus Roseiarcus. The sequence continues at coordinate 317,199 of CAWJIB010000013.1, forward strand.
GTGATTCCGAGCCGCGTGAAGGTCACGACGAATTGCAGCGGGGCCAAGGCCGGCGCGAAGCGCAAGACGCTCGCCCAGATCAGCGGCCCGAGCACGACGAGGAAAGCGAGCGCGAGCAACGCCGCCGATGCGACGAGCGCGAAAGCGATGGATTGCAGCCGCAAAAGCCACCACGGCCGATTCTCCTCGCAGGCGTAAGCGCGGTTGAGGCCGGTGCGCAAAGCTTCGATCGCGCTCGACGAGAAATAGAGCGCGAGCACCGCGCCGAACGTCAGCAAGCCGCCGCGCGGCGCCGTCAGCACATTGTGAACTTCCCCGGCGATCGGTCCGGCGACCACGGCGGGCCAGGCGGCGAAGATGAGACGCGTCGCCTCGTCGGCCAGGCTTTGCGTCCCCAAGAAGCCCGCCAGCGCCGTGACGAAGATCAGGAAGGGAAAAAGCGACGTCAGCGTCGACAGCGCGATATGGCTGGCGATCGCCCAGCCGTCCTCGGCCACGAAGTGATTGACCGCGTCGAAGAGTATGGACCAAGCCTTGCGCATGCCCGCTGAGCCCGCTCCAATGTCGAAATCGCCGACCCGCCCGGCGACCTCGGCGGCTGCTTTGCGACGCCCCTATATCACGCCGCGTTCGGGATTTGGCCCCCTCGACCGCGCGCTCGCCCAAAAAGCGCATTGCCACAGCCGCATGGGCGAAGCATTGTGCGATGCAATAGCGCCTCAACGGGAGAAAGCGAAGTGCCGCTCGACGATCTCGCCCCTCAAGCCCTGAACGCCGTCGAAGCGCTGCTTGCCCGCGCGGCGTCGGCCCTGTGCGAAAGGGTGAGCGACGGCGGGCGTCTGAGCGCGCAAAAAATCGAGCGCGAACAGCACGCTGCGCACGGACTCGCCTGGCTCGCCACCTATGTCGAGGCGATCAGGGAAATGACGGCCTACGCCCGCCGGATGCGCGCTGACGGGCGCTTCGGCGAGACCGAGACGCTGCTGACGCGCATCGGCCTGGGCGAATATCTCGCGCAGATTTTCGGCGGCGTCCCGATGAACCAGGGCGAAATCGTCCGCCTGAGCGATTTCGGCCTGAAGAGCGAGGACATCGCCCAATTCCGCAACGACGCCATCGAGACGCTGATCGAGACGGGAAACACGACCGAGGCGCGCGCGCGCCTGGCGGCCCTGATCGGCGAGGCGCACGAGGGCGCGATCGGCGATCCCGGCCTCGACGAAACTTTCACAGCCGTTCGCGATCAAATGCGCCGCTTCGCCGACGCCGAAGTCGTTCCGCACGCGCAAGACTGGCACCGCGCCAACGAATATATCCCGCTCGACGTGATCGCAGGCCTTTCCGAAATGGGCGTGTTCGGCCTGACGATTCCGGAGGAATACGGCGGCTTGGGCCTCGGCAAGGTCGCGATGTGCGTCGTTTCGGAGGAGCTTTCTCGCGGCTATATCGGCGTCGGCTCGCTCGGCACGCGCTCGGAAATCGCCGCCGAACTGATCCTGGTCGGCGGCACGCCGGAGCAGAAGCGCCATTTCCTGCCGAAAATCGCCAGCGGCGAAATCCTGCCGACCGCCGTCTTCACCGAGCCCAACACCGGCTCGGACCTCGCCTCGCTGCGCACGCGCGCGACGCGCGAGGGCGATACTTACGTGATCAACGGCGCCAAGACCTGGATCACCCATCCCGTGCGCGCGGACCTGATGACCTTGCTCGCCCGCACCAATCCGAACGAGCCGGGTTACAAGGGCCTGTCGATGTTTCTCGCGCAAAAACCGCGCGGCACCGACGCGGAGCCTTTCCCCGCCAAGGGGATGTCGGGCGGCGAAATCGAGGTGCTCGGCTACCGCGGCATGAAGGAATACGAGATCGCCTTCGACGGCTTCGCCATTCCCGCCGACAGCCTGCTCGGCGGCGTCGAAGGCCAGGGCTTCAAGCAGTTGATGGAGACGTTCGAATCCGCGCGCATCCAGACCGCGGCGCGAGCGGTCGGCGTCGCCCAATGCGCATTCGAGCTCGGATTGCGCTACGCCAAGGAGCGCGTGCAATTCGGCAAGACGCTGATCCATTTCCCGCGCGTCGCCGACAAGATCGCGATGATGGCCGTAGAAATCCATATCGCGCGGCAAATCACCTATTTCGCCGGGCGCGCCAAGGACGAAGGCCGCCGCTGCGATCTGGAGGCGGGCATGGCCAAGCTGCTCGGCGCGCGCGTTGCCTGGGCCGCAGCCGACAACGCGTTGCAAATCCACGGCGGCAACGGCTTCGCGCTGGAATATCCGATCTCGCGCGTGCTCTGCGACGCGCGCATCCTCAACATTTTCGAGGGAGCGGCCGAAATTCAGGCGCAGGTGATCGCGCGAAGGTTGCTCGAAGGCGGCAACTAGGTGTGGACTCATTAACACGAAGCCACAGCCGTATTGATGCGAGCTGAACGAAGGCCAGGTAGTTGGCCGCGAGTTTGTCGTAGCGCGTCGCGATCCGCCGACACTGTTTAATCCTATTGAAGAACCGTTCGACCAAGTTGCGCGCACGGGAGAGGCGCGGGCTGAAGCAGATGGGCTCGTTGCGATTGCATCTCGACGGAATGTTGGCCCAGGCGCCCCTTTCGGAAGCGACTGCTCTAATCCAATCGGCATCATAGCCACGGTCGGCGAGCAGCATTGTTCCGGACTTCAGGCGAGATAGAAGTCTGCCTGCAAGCCGATTGTCATGCGCTTCACCGGCTGTCAGCGCGAGCCGCACCGGAAGCCCATTTGTATCGACGACCGCATGAATCTTGCTGGTCAACCCGCCTCTTGACCGGCCCATCGACTGTGTTCTGTTCCGAGTAATGCAGGCACCGTGCTGATGCACGCGGACGATGGAGGCGTCGATCATCTGCACGGCCGCGTCATGCGCGCCAGCCAGCGCATTCATAATATTGCCCCAGACGCCCGCCCGCCGCCAGCGAACGAAGCGATTGTATCAGGTGGTGTACGGGCCAAAAATGTCCGGCAGGTCCCGCCACGGCGCCCCGGACCGCAGCACCCAAAAGATGCCGTTGAGGACACGGCGGTCGTTCACCCGTGGTACGCCGCGCGGCTTGTTCGGCAGCATCGGCCTGATGGCAGCCCATTCATGGTCGGTGAGTTCATAGCGCATGATTCGAAGCTCCTAGTTTTGAAGCTTGAATCACGGGGCTATGACCAATCTCAATACGGTCTGGTCTTGCTCCGGCCCGGCCGCAAGTCCGCTTTCGAGGCGAAACAGACATCGACCGGCAGGCAAAACCGGCTGGGTCGGTCGAAAATGACCAGAACCGGACATCAGCCAAAAAAACAGCACCGAACGGCCGCTCGCGAATTCTGTTTCACTGATAATGCCAGCTCGTCGAGCAGCGTCTTGCCGAGTTCATGCATTGCAACAGCCGGCGCGTCTCTGGTGTCGCGCAAAGTCTCGTCCCTAATTTGCAGCGTGGCGTAGCTGCACAAAACTAGTATTCTCACTCCGCCACGCTACTCGACCATTGGTCCATGCTAATTGATCGAATTGCACCATACAGACGAGCCCAATCAGGAATTGGTTGTTGAGTAGCCTATTTTTTCTGGAGATTATAGATATAACCGACCAGTGCGACGATCCGGCCCTGCACATACAACTCGATGTCTTTTGGAGTAGTTTCGAATATGGTACTGAATCCCTTCGCGGTGTACTGCCTGCCCCATATCGGCATTTCACGCGTGCCGTGCCACTTGATCTCCTCAGTCCCGTCGATGATTCCGTATATGCGGGCAAATGGGAACACCCCATTATTGCGTTGGGAAATCGTAGTCAGGTCCGCCGTCCGAGAAGCCATCAAGCCGGACATTGGCCCATTTCCTTCGCCCGTCGTGCCGTGACAGACTGCACAGTTCTCGGTGTATTCAATCTTCCCAATATCCGAACCGTTTGTCTGCGCCATTGCAGGAACGGCGGTCAGCGCCATGACGAAAACGGCAGTTGCAATTAGTGGTTTCATGAACTCCTCCTGCTTCTGCTAAAGGCTACACTCCTGCTCTCGATTTTTCGACAACCGATACAATCATGTACAACATATCTTAATGTACAGCCACAATTCTTGATGCAGATCAATGTTTTGGTAATTGGTCTCAAGTGCGGATTCTTGCTCTCGATGGCTAAATCGGACACGGCCAAGGTCCGCTACTTGTGATCTTCAAGACTCATTTTTTCTCCTTCCCAATCCGCGGCACGCGTCACGGCTGTCGGTGGCCAATCAATTGAGTGAACATATTTCAGGTCCTGCAATTCCCCCAATGTCGGCAATTGGCCCTTCGCGTCGTTTCGCGGCAATGCAGCACTTCGGTCGCTTTCGGAGCGAAGCGGACGTTGAGCCGGATTTATAAGTACACGGCCTAGGCCG
>CAWJIB010000014.1:0-165487 GCA_963842835.1 uncultured Alphaproteobacteria bacterium
GCGCTGCGGCGTGAGAAAGACTCGCCCGGATCGGAAAAAAGGATCGCCTGAGCGCCAGCGCGCCATCGCCATAATCCGCCCGGGGGAGGCGGCGTCGCCCTTATGGGCCGCTTATGCGCGCGGCCGCGCTTCGGCATGGACCCTTTACGCCGTTCGAGCGCAGTGTTCCCAGCGCGGCGGGATCGTCCGCCGCGTTTGCAAGACGATCATGCGGAGCGGTTCCCCTGACGGGGCGCGCTCGTTAAGAAGCGGTTCGTTGCGCGCCGACCGGCGGGTCGGCGCATCGATCCGCGCGTGACCGTCGATGGGACGCAGGTTCCCGCGATCGCGTTTCGATCGCCGGATTCCGCCGGGGAACTCGGCGCCCATTGCCGATGGAGAATTCCTTGTTCGACGCCGATGCCCAAGAAAAAGAAGTCCCTCCCGAACCCCTCAGTTTCATGCTGGGCCGCGATCACGGCGGCCACTGGGTTGTTCAGGAAGCCAATGGCCTCTGCGGGGGCCTGTTCGCCAGCGAAAACGCCGCGATCCGCTACGCCAAGTTCGAGAGCGCCGGCCGCGGAAGCGTCATCCGCTTCATCCCCGATCCCATCGAATTGAACTGTTCGTCCTGACCGCCGCCGCGCGCCGGCGCGGCATTCGCGATGCCTCCCTCATGAGGACGCCGAAGCGATGGACATTCAAACCTCAGAAAATTGGATTCCCCTGGCTCGCGGGACGAGCGGGGCGACAAGATCGCCGCGGGACGCGCTTGCGGGTCGATGCGCGGCGCAGCGTAAGCCCGTTGCGCCCAAGCGCGGGGCGGAGGAAGCGCCATGACCGTCGTCGGCTGGCTGCAAATCGTCGTCGTTCTGGCCCTCATGGTCGGTCTCGCGTATCCGCTCAGTAGCTTCATCGTCGAACTTTTCGAGGGAAGGCACACCTTCCTCTCGCCCGTGTTGGCGCCGGTGGAGCGCGGAATTTACCGGCTCGCCGGGGTGGATCCGGAGGTCGAGCAGGGATGGTTCGTCTATACGCTGTGCATGTTGGCCTTCTGCGGCGGCTGCTTCGTCCTGCTCTACTTCCTGATGCGGCTGCAGAACCTGCTGCCGCTGAACCCGCAGGGGTTCGACGCCGTCTCGCCCGATCTGGCGTTCAATACGGCGATCAGCTTCATCACCAACGCCAACTGGCAAGCCTATGGCGGCGAGACGACGATGAGCCATCTCACGCAGATGCTCGGTCTCACCGCCAACAACTTCCTCGACGCGGCGGTCGCGACCGCGCTGGTGATCGCCGTTATTCGCGGCATCGCGCGCGGCGGATCGAAAACCATCGGCAATTTCTGAGTCGATCTGACCCGCGCGACGCTCTATCTCTATCTCCCGCTGTCCATCGTGGTCGCGCTCGTCTTCGTGGCGATGGGCGTCCCGCAGACGCTTCAGGCGTCCGTCGAGGCGACGACGCTCGAAGGCGCCAAGCAGGTGATTTCGCTCGGCCCGGTGGCGAGCCAGGAGGCGATCAAGCTGATCGGCACCAACGGCGGCGGCTTCTTCAACGCCAATTCCGCCCATCCGTTCGAAAACCCGAGCGTGTGGTCGAACATGCTTCAGGCGTGGTCGATGCTCGTCGTGCCCGTGGCGTTGGTTTTCGCCTTCGGGCGCATGGTCGGCGATCCGCGCCAGGGCCGCGCGCTGCTCTATACGATGGGCATATTCTTCCTGCTCGGTCTCGCCGTGCTCTATTACATGGAGGCGTCGGGCAATCCGATCCTGACGAGCCTCGGCGTCGATTCCTCGCTCGGCAATATGGAGGGCAAGGATCTGCGCTTCAGTCAGGCGCAAAATTCGCTGTTCGCCGCCGCGACGACCGGCACCGGCACGGGCGCAGCCAATGCGACCTACGACACGATGACGCCGATCGGCGGCGCGGCGCCCTTGTTCTTCCTGCTGATCGGCTGCATTTCGCCGGGCGGCGTCGGCACGGGCCTCTACGACATGCTGTTGATCTCGATCATCGCCGTCTTCATCGCCGGGCTGATGGTCGGGCGCACGCCGGAATATCTCGGCAACAAGATCGAAACGCGCGAGATGAAGCTGGTCATGTACGCGTTCCTGGTCGCGCCCTTCTTCATTCTGGGTTTCGGCATGGTCGCGGCGATGGCCAAGTTCGCCCTCGACAGCCTCGGCAATGGCGGCCCGCACGGCCTGACCGAGATCATTTACGCTTATGCGGCCACGGCGTCCGACAATGGCTCGGCCTTCGGCGGCCTCAACGCCAATACGCCGTGGTTCAACACGTCGACGGGCATCGCCATGTTGGCCGGGCGCTTAATGCACGCCGTCCCGGTCATGGCGCTCGCGGGTTCGCTGGCCGCCAAGACGCGCGCCGCGCCGTCGGCCGGGACGTTCCCGACGCATGGTCCGCTGTTTGTCGGCCTGCTGGTTGGCGTCATCGTCATCGTCGGGCTATTGACCTATTTCCCGGCGCTGGCGCTGGGTCCGATCGTCGAGCATTTGCTGATGCTTGGCGGCAAGACGTTTTGAGGCCATCGCGCGATCCACGGCAATCCGCCCAATCCCGTCGTCCGCGCCGCCGCTCGATGGCGAGAAACGCGCGACCCGTTATAAGCCCCATTGACACGCGAGGGCGGGTTCGCTCCGTTGCTAAATAGATTCGGGCCTCGAGGGGGTTGCGGAATGGCGTTGCTGCGCTCTTTGTCCACGTTCAGGCCCGACAATTTCACGCTCGCGATCGTCGCCAGCGTGGGGCTCGCGAGCCTTCTGCCGGCGGGCGGCGCGGCGGCCGACGCTGTCCATGTCCTGACGATACTGGCGATCGCGCTGCTGTTCTTCCTGCATGGCGCGCGGCTGTCGCGAGAAGCCGTGCTGTCGGGCGCGCTGCATTGGCGGCTTCATCTGGTCGTGCTGTGCTCGACCTTCGTGCTGTTTCCGCTGCTCGGCGTGGCCTTGCGCCATGCGTTCGGGTCCGTTTTGCCCAACTCCTTGCTCGTCGGCCTGCTGTTCCTTTGCCTGCTGCCCTCGACCGTGCAGTCGTCGATCGCCTTCACCTCGATCGCCCGTGGCAACGTAGCGGCCGCCGTGTGCAGCGCCTCGCTGTCCAATCTGATCGGCATTTTCCTGACGCCGGCCCTTGTCGCGTTGCTGATGAATCTGAAGGGCGGCGTTTCACTCAGCGCAGTCGGCGCCATCGTCCTGCAACTGCTGCTGCCGTTCCTCGCCGGTCATTTCCTGCGCCCGTGGGTCGGCGCCTTCGTCGCTCGCCATCGGGCGGCCGTCGGCTTCGTCGATCGCGGATCGATCCTGCTGGTCGTCTATCTCGCCTTCAGCGAGGCGGTCGCCAACGGCATTTGGAAAGTGGTTGGCGTTGGCGACCTCGTAAAACTGCTGGTTGTCTGCGCGGCGCTGCTGGCGATCGTGCTTGCGACGACAACGATGGCGGCGCGATGGCTGGGCTTCGAGCGCGCCGACGAGATCGCCATCGTGTTCTGCGGCTCGAAGAAAAGTCTGGCCAGCGGCGTGCCGATGGCCGGCGTGCTGTTTCCGCTCGCCCAGGTCGGCATGGCGGTGCTGCCGCTCATGCTGTTCCATCAAATCCAATTGCTGGCGTGCGCCGCGCTGGCGCGACGATACGCCAGTTCAAGGCCGGCGCCCCAGCCCGAGCCCCGCACCGCGTAAGAGCGCCATCGGCTTCGTCGCGTCGTCGAATCGGGCGCGCGTTCGGCGGCGCCCGTTCCGCCAGCCTGCACAGGCTGGCGATTTTCAAAGGGCGGACGCCGCCTTCTACGCCTGCTCCAGCTCGATCAACGTCCCGTTGAAGTCCTTCGGATGCAGGAACAGCACGGGCTTGCCGTGCGCGCCGATCTTCGGGGCGCCGTCGCCCAACACGCGCGCGCCTGTATTTTTCAACTGGTCGCGCGCGGCGAGGATGTCGTCGACCTCGAAGCAGAGATGATGCATGCCGCCTTCGGGATTGCGTTCGAGGAATTTGCCGATCGGCGAATTGTCGCCGAGCGGCTCGAGAAGCTCGATCTTCGTGTTCGGCAATTCGACGAACACGACCGTGACGCCGTGCTCGGGCAGCGAGGCCGGCGCGCTGACGCGCGCGCCGAGGCTGTCGCGATAATGCGTGGCTGCGGCTGCGAGATCGGCGACGGCGATGGCGACGTGATTCAATCTGCCGATCATGGGCTCCCCTAAATCTCGACGATCAGCACGTGCACCGTCGGCTTCTTGCCCCAGGCGGCGTTGACGGCGTTGCGCACGGCGCGTTCGATCGCGCCGCAGACGAAGTCGGCGTCGCGCCGCTTGCCGCGCGGCAGGCTCTCGAAGGTTTCGAATATCGCGGAATCGACGATTTCGTCGAGGCCCGCGCCCTGGCGCGCGCTCTTGGGCACACCGGCGATCAGGACGTCCGGATCGCCCGCCATCTCGCCCTTGGCGGTCAGGGCTATCGCGATCGAAACGATTCCGGCGAAGGAAAGCCTGCGGCGCTGGATGACGCAATCGTCGCCCGCCGGCAAGACGATCTCGCCGTCCTTGTAGAGCCGGCCGTGATCGAGCCGGCCGACGACCCGCGCGTCGCCGTCGACGAGGCGCACGACATCGCCGTTGAACGCGCGTACGACCTGACCGACGCCCTGCGCCTTGGCGAAGGCGATATGCTCGGAAAGATGCAAGGGCTCGCCGTGGGCGGGAACCGCGATCTTCGGCTTGAGCCAAGCGTACATCTTGGCGAGCTCGGCGCGGCGCGGATGACCGGAGACATGCACGAGCTGCGTTCGATCGGTGACGACCTCGACGCCCTGCGTCACCAGCCCGTTGATGATCTTGCCGACGGCCTTTTCGTTGCCGGGAATGGTGCGCGAGGAAAAGATGACGAGATCGCCGCTCGCCAGGCTGGCGTTGGGATGCTGTTCCTCCGCTATGCGCGCCAGCGCCGCGCGCGGCTCGCCCTGGCTGCCGGTGGCGAGCGCGAGCGCCTTGGCGCGCGGAATGCGGTCGAACGGGTCCGCTCCGAGCAAGGGCGGCACGCCGTCGAAATAGCCGCATTCGCGCGAGACCGCGACGACGCGCTCCATCGCGCGGCCCATGATCATCACCTGGCGGCCGTTGGCGAATCCGGCTTCCGCCGCCGCCCGCAGGCGCGCTACGTTGGAGGCGAAGGTGGTGATGACGACGCGGCCCTTCGCCTTGGCGACCAGGGCCGAAAGGCTCTTCGCGACATCGGCTTCCGAAGGGCTCTCGCCCTCGCGCAGGACGTTGGTCGAATCGCAGATGAGCGCGAGAACGCCTTCTTCGCCCAGCTCCCTGAAACGGCGCTCATCGGTCTGCGAGCCGACCATCGGCGTCGCGTCGATCTTCCAGTCGCCGGAATGAACGACGAGGCCGGCCGGCGTGCGGATCGCCAGGGCGCAGCTTTCGGGAATCGAATGCGCGACTGCGATGAATTCGACGTTGAACGGGCCGATGTCGAGCCGCGCGCCCTGGGCGACGACCTTGATTGGAATCTTCGGCGCGCCGGGTTCGGCGAGCCGGCGCGTCTCGGCGAGGCCCGCGGCGAAGCGGGTCGCATAGACCTGCACGCCGAGGCGTGGCCAAAGATCGGCGAGCGCGCCGATATGGTCCTCGTGCGCATGGGTGATGACGAGGCCGACGAGGTCCTTCTTCACCTTCTCGATGAACGCGATGTCCGGCAGGATGAGGTCGACGCCCGGCAGGTCCTCGCCGGCGAAGGCGACGCCGAGATCGACCATCAGCCACTTCCGGCTCCGCGGCGGGCCGAAGCCGTAAACCGCGCAGTTCATGCCGATTTCGCCGAGGCCCCCCAGGGGGGCGAACACGATTTCGTTGTCATCGGTCATCGGTCGAGGCTTTCGTCGAGAATTCTAGCGTGCGGCGCCGGGTCGTCGCCCGCGCCGGCGGACTGGGGCGTCAGGAAGAGATCGCCGGCTTCGATCGTCTCGATCGCGCCGGCCGTGCGCATCAGCAGTCGACCGTTCGCGTCGAGGCCTTCGAATAGCCCTTCGCGAGACCCACGCGGACCGACGACGCGAATCGGACCGCCGAGCCCGGCGGCGGAGCCCAGCCAACGCGCGCGGATTTCGGCGAAGCCGGCGCCGCGCGACCATAGGCCGATCGCCTCGTCAAAGCGAGCCGCAAGCCGGCGGAACAGGGCGTCCGGCGCAACGAAGCGTTGCAGCGCGGCGTTGAGATCGGTGACGGGATAGGCGAGCCCTTGCGGCGAGGAGGCGCAATTGACGCCGACGCCAACGGCGCAGGCGAGGGCCCGCCCCGGCGCCGCGACCCCTTCGACCAGCAGTCCCGCGAGCTTGGCGCCGTTCCACAGGAGGTCGTTGGGCCATTTGAGCGCGACGCCCACGCCACCGAGATCCTCCACCGCCTTGACCAAGGCGACGCCTGCGACAAAGCCGATCTGCGGCGCGATCGCCGCCTCGCAAGGATCGACGACGAGGGCGCTGGCGTAGAGATTCCCCGGCGGGGAGCTCCAGGAGCGCCCATGGCGCCCCCGGCCTTGCGTCTGCTCGCCGGCGACGATCCACAGACGCCCGGGATCGCCGGCAAGAGCGCGGCGGCGCGCCTCGTCGCTGGTCGACCCCAGACGGGCGTGGCGGGCGACCCGCCAACCCGCAAACAATGGCTCCGGCTCTACGGCTCGACGATCGAAAACGTTCAAAACAGCGACTTGGCGGCGGCCATCGCCGCGTCGGTCAGGGGCGCCGGCGCCAGCGCATAGAAGATAACGACCGCGGTGGAAAGCGCGAGCACGACGCGCGCCGTCGCGCCGGGTTGGTCGAAGGCTTTGGCCGGTTCGTCGAAATACATGATCTTGACGATGCGCAGATAGTAATAGGCGCCGACCGCGCTCATCAACACGCCGATGACGGCGAGCCCATAGAGATCGGCCTTCATCGCGGCGGCGAAAACATAGAACTTCGCGAAGAAGCCGGCGAGCGGCGGAATGCCCGCGAGCGAGAACATCATCGCGCCGAGGAAGAAGGCCATCGGCGCGTTGGTGCGCGCGAGACCCGCCAGATCGGCGATGTCCTCGACATAGGCGCCGTCGCGCCGCATGGACAGAATCCCGGCGAAAGTTCCCAGCGTCATGGCGAGATAGATCGCCATATAGACGACGACGCCATGCGCGCCCTCGACCGTGCCGGCGGCCAAGCCCACCAGCGCGAAGCCCATGTGGCCGATCGAGGAATAGGCCATCAGCCGCTTGATGTTGGTCTGGCCGATCGCCGCGAAGGCGCCCAGCGCCATCGAGGCGATCGAAATGAACGTCACGATCTGCCGCCAATCCTGCGCGACGCCGGGAAACGCGGTCATGGCCACGCGCACCAGAATCGCCATCGCCGCCATTTTCGGCGCCGAAGCGAAGAAGGTCGTCACCGGCGTCGGCGCACCCTCATAGACGTCGGGCGTCCACATGTGGAAGGGAACGGCCGAGATCTTGAAGGCGAGCCCGGCCAGCACGAAGACCAGCCCGAAAACGACGCCAAGGCTCGAATGTTCGTGCAGCGCCGTCGCGACGCCGGCGAAGCTGACCGTGCCGGAATAGCCGTAGATCAGCGAAGCGCCGTAAAGCAGCATGCCCGAGGACAGCGCTCCGAGCACGAAATATTTCAATCCCGCTTCCGAGGCGCGAAGATTGTCGCGACGGTAGGCCGCCACGACATAGAGCGACAGGCTCATCAGCTCGAGACCGAGATAAAGCGCGATGAAGTCGCTCGCCGAAATCAGCATCATCATGCCGAGCGTCGCGAGCAGAATGAGAATGGGAAACTCGAAGCCGCCGATCTTTTCCCTGCGCATGAAATCGATCGACAGCAGCAGCGTCGTCAGCGAGCCGATCAGCGCCAGCGCCTTCATGAAGCGGCCGAAGGCGTCGTCGGTGAAGGCGCCGTAAAAAGTGACGCCCTTGTCGCGGTGATTGGCCAGCACCGCGACGAGCGCGGCGGCGAGCAGCGCCGCCGCGATTTCCGTCACCAGCCAAACCGAGCGTTCGCCGCGCAGCGCTCCCAAGAGCACGAGCGCGAGCGCGCCAGCCGCGATTATGAATTCGGGCAGGACCATCGGGAGCGAGAGAGCCGTCACGTTCATTTGCTGATCAATCCCAATTGTTGGCGCGCCGTCGCCCTCAGAGCCCCGCCGTCTTCGTCACGGCGATCGCCTGGTCGAAGCCCTTGACGAGCGCGTCGATCGAGGCGGCGCTCGCATCGATGATCGGCTGCGGATGCACGCCGTAATAGACCGTCAAAACGAGCAACGGCGCGAGAATCGCGATCTCGCGCCCCGTGAGATCGGCGATGCCCATCAGATTCGGCTTTTCGAGCACCCCGAAAATCACGCGGCGGTAGAGGTACAGCGCATAGGCCGCCGAGAGGACCACGCCGGTCGTCGCGAACAGCGCGACCCAGGCATTGGCCTGAAACGTCCCGATCAGCGTCAGGAATTCGCCGACAAAGCCCGAGGTGCCGGGCAAGCCGACATTGGCCAGCGTGAACACCATGAACGCGGCGGCGTAGCGCGGCATGCGGTGGACCAGCCCGCCATAGGCGGCGATTTCGCGCGTATGCATGCGGTCGTAGACCACGCCGACGCAGAGGAACAGCGCGCCCGAAACGAGGCCGTGGCTGATCATTTGGTAGACCGCGCCCTGCACGCCTTGCGTATTGGCGGCGAACAAGCCCATCGTGACGAATCCCATATGTGCGACGGAGGAATAGGCGATGAGCTTCTTCATATCCTCCTGCACCAGCGCGACCAGCGAGGTGTAGACGATCGCGATGATCGACAGGGCGTAGATGAGCGGCGCGAAATCATGGCTTGCGTCGGGGAACATCGGCAGCGAGAAGCGGATGAAGCCGTAGCCGCCCATCTTCAGGAGAATGGCGGCCAGGATCACCGACCCCGCCGTGGGCGCCTCGACATGCGCGTCGGGCAGCCAGGTATGCACCGGCCACATCGGCATCTTCACCGCGAACGAAGCGAAGAAGGCCAGCCACAGCCATTTCTGCATCGCCGGCGCGAAGGCGGTCTTCAGCAAAACCTCGATGTCGGTCGTGCCCGCCGTCCAATACATCGTCATGATCGCGAGCAGCATCAGCAGCGAGCCGGCGAGCGTATAGAGGAAGAACTTGAACGCGGCGTAGACGCGCCGCTTGCCGCCCCAGACGCCGATGATGAGAAACATCGGGATCAGGCCGCCCTCGAAGAACAGGTAGAACAGCACCAGATCGAGTGCGACGAACACGCCGATCATCAGCGTCTCGAGGACCAGGAACGCGATCATGTATTCCTTGACCCTGTTCTGGATCGAGGTCCACGAGGCGGCGATACTGATCGGCATCAGGAAGGCGGTCAGCAGCACGAAGGGGATCGAAATGCCGTCGACGCCGAGCTTGTAGAGAATGACGTGGCTGAACCAGTCGTGCTGCTCGACGAGCTGGAAGCCGGGCAAGGACGGATTGAAGCGCGCCCAGGCGACGAGGCTGAGGCCGAACGTGATCAGCGTCGTCCACAATGCGATCCAGCGCGCGTTGTTGTTGCTCGCTTCGTCCTCGCCGCGCAGGACGAGGATGCAGGCCGCGCCGACCAGCGGCAGAACGAGCAGCCCGGAGAGGATCCAAGAGCCGGACATCAGCGGATCCCCCCGAACAGATACCAGGTGACGAAAATGGCGACGCCGATCAGCATCGCGAAAGCGTAGTGATAGACATAGCCCGTCTGCAGGCGCACGACGTTGCGCGTGACGTCGAGCACGCGCGCGGAGACGCCGTCGGGGCCGAAGCCGTCGATGAGGAAGCCGTCCCCGCCTTTCCAGAACACGCGGCCGACCCAGAACGCGGGACGCACGAACAGGAAATCGTAGAGTTCGTCGAAATACCACTTGTTGAGCAGGAAGCGGTAGAGCAGCGGATTGGCGTCGGCGAGCGCCTTCGGCGCCGCGCGGTTGACCATGTACATGTAGGACGCCACGAGGAACCCGCCCGCCATCATCAACGTCGGCGAGAGCGAGACGAGCCAGGGGACCGTCTCCATGTCCTCGAGGATCTTGTTGCCGGGGCCGAGGAACAAAGCGTGCTTCCAAAAGCCTTCGAAGCCACCGCCGATGAACCAGGAGCGGAAAGCGACGCCCGCGAACGCCGCGCCGAGCGCGAGCGCGGCGAGCGGAACCAGCATCACAATAGGCGATTCGTGAGCGGCATGATGGCTCCCGTGGCCGCCGTGCGCATGATCGCCGTGCGCATGAACGTCTTGGCCGTGCGCGCCGGCGCCGAGCGAGGCGGCCCAGTCGCCGCGTTCGCCGAAGAAGGTCATGAACACCAAGCGCCAGGAATAGAACGACGTCAGGCCCGCCGCGACCACCACGCAAGCGAAGGCGTAGGTGGCGCCGGCGCCGTGCGAGGCGTAGGCGGCCTCGATGATCGCATCCTTCGAGACATAGCCGGCGAAGCCGATCGAGGTGAAGGGAATGCCGACGCCGGTCAGCGCCAACGTGCCGATCACCATCATCCAGAAGGTGAAGGGGATCTCCCTGCGCAAGCCGCCCATGGCGCGCATGTCCTGCTCGTGATGCATCGCGTGGATGACCGAGCCGGCGCCCAGGAACAGCAGCGCCTTGAAGAAGGCGTGCGTGAAGAGATGGAAAATGCCGAGGCTGTAGCCGCCGACGCCGAGGCCAACGAACATGTAGCCGAGCTGCGAACAGGTGGAATAGGCGATGACGCGCTTGATGTCGTTCTGCACGAGACCGACGGTCGCGGCGAAAAACGCTGTCGTCGCGCCGACGATCGTGACGACGCCCAGCGCCGTCGGCGCGAGGTCGAAGAGCGGCGAAAGCCGCGCGACCATGAACACGCCGGCGGTGACCATCGTCGCGGCGTGAATGAGCGCGGAGACCGGGGTCGGGCCCTCCATCGCGTCGGGCAGCCAGGTGTGCAGCAGGAACTGCGCCGACTTGCCCATCGCGCCCATGAACAGCAGCAGACAGGTCAGCGTCAGCGCGTCCCAGTCGGCGCCGAAGATATGGATGGTTTTGCCGGCAAGGCCCGGCGCGGCGGCGAAAATCTGCTCGAAGCCGACCGACCCGGTCAGCACGAAGATCAGGAAGATGCCAAGCGCGAAGCCGAAGTCGCCGACGCGGTTGACGACGAAGGCCTTGATCGCCGCGGCGTTCGCCGAGGGCCTATCGTACCAGAAGCCGATCAGCAGGTAAGAGGCGAGGCCGACCCCTTCCCAGCCGAAGAACATCTGCACCAGATTGTCCGCCGTCACCAACATCAGCATCGCGAAGGTGAACAGCGAGAGATAGGCGAAGAAGCGCGGACGGCCCTGATCCTCGGCCATGTAGCCGATGGAGTAGACATGCACGAGAAACGAGACGCTGCCGACGACGACCAGCATCACCGCCGTCAGCGTGTCGATGCGCAACGCCCATGCGACGGCGAGCTTGCCCGAAGTCAGCCAATTCGCGACGGGGACGACGAGCGCCTGCTCCTCATGACCGGCGCCGACGGAAAACAAGGCGATCCAGGAGAGGAACGCGCTCACCGCCAGCAGGCTCGTCGTGACGAGTTCCGAAGCGCGCGCCCCGATCAGCGGCCCGAAAAGACCGGCGATGAGGAAGCCGAGAAGCGGAAGGAAGACGATCAGATCGTACATGCGTCCTCAGCCCTTGAGCGCGTTGATGTCTTCAACCGCGATCGAGCCGCGATTGCGATAATAGGCGACCAGAATGGCGAGCCCGATCGCCGCTTCCGAGGCCGCGACCGTCAGAATGAACAGCGCGAACACCTGGCCCGTCAGGTCGCCCGTGTGGGTCGAAAACGCGACGAGGTTGATGTTGACGGAGAGCAGGATCAACTCGACCGACATCAGAATGACGATGATGTTCTTGTGGTTGAGGATGATGCCGGCGACGCCGATCGTGAACAGGATCGCCGCGAGCGTGACGTAATGGGCGAGGCCGATGATCATGGGCGGATCCTTCAGATGCCGGCGCGCGAGCGGACTTTGCGCAGTTCGACCGCCGTGGCGGGGGTGCGCTCGACCTGCTTGGCGATAGTCTGCCGTTTGACGCCTTCCTTATGGCGCAAGGTCAGCACGATCGCGCCGACCATCGCGGTCAGCAGGATCATTCCCGCCGCTTGGAAGAAGTAGAAATACTGCGTGTAGAGCACCCGGCCGAGCGCCTCGGTGTTGGCCAGCGTTCCCGACGGCGCGGCCGCGGCGGCGGCGTCGGGCGAGCGCGTCCAACCGACGGCGACATAGCCGAGTTCGAAGGCGACGACCAACGCGATCAACGCGCCGATCGGCAGATATTGCACGAAGCCTTGCTTCAATTCGGCGAAATCGACGTCGAGCAGCATGACGACGAAAAGGAACAGCACGGCCACGGCGCCGACATAGACGACGATGAGAATCATGCCGAGGAACTCGGCGCCCATCAGCAGGAAAAGCCCGGCGGCGTTGACGAAGGCGAGAATCAGAAACAGCACGGAATGCACTGGATTCCGGGCGAGGATCACCGCGAGCGCCGAAACGATCAGCACGCCCGAGAACAGCCAGAAGAAAATCGCGTCGGCCTGCATTGTCAGCCCCTTGCCCTCACCCTAACCCTCTCCCGCGAGCGGCAGAGGGGACTAAAACCCTTCTCCCGCACGCGGGAGAAGGTGGCCCGAAGGGCCGGATGAGGGGTCTTTCGTCCGCCCTCACCCCTGCCCTCTCCCGCAAGCGGGAGAGGGGGAATTGGCAGCGCCTCACCGATACGACGCGTCCATCGCGATGTTGCGCGCGATCTCGCGCTCCCAGCGCGCGCCGTTCTCCAGCAACCGGTCCTTGTCGTAGAACAATTCCTCGCGCGTCTCGACCGCGAATTCGAAATTCGGCCCCTCGACGATCGCATCGACCGGGCAGGCCTCCTGGCACAGGCCGCAATAGATGCACTTGGTCATGTCGATGTCATAGCGGGTCGTGCGGCGCGTGCCGTCGTTGCGGCGCGGTCCGGCTTCGATGGTGATGGCCTGCGCCGGACAGATCGCCTCGCACAGCTTGCACGCGATGCAACGCTCCTCGCCGTTGGGATAGCGGCGCAGCGCGTGCTCGCCGCGAAACCGCGGGCTGAGCGGCGACTTCTCGTGGGGATAGTTCAGCGTCACCTTCGGCTTGAACATGTAGCGCACGGAAAGCGCCAGAGCAGCGACGAACTCGCTCAGGAAAAGCGATCGCGCGGCCGAATCGAGTCTCAGCGCCATGGAAAAGTCCTCACGATGAGCCGCCCCATTAGTGATGCGCTCCCCAGCCCGTCGCCTCGAGCACGCCGGCCACCGCCACCACCATGAACAAGGAGATCGGCAGGAACACTTTCCAGCCGAGCCGCATCAATTGGTCGTAGCGATAGCGCGGCACGAACGCCTTCACAAATGTGAACATGAAGGCGACGGTCCACGCCTTGATCAGGAACCAGACGACGCCGGGAACCCACGTGAAAGGCGCGAAGGGCAACGGCGACAGCCAGCCGCCGAGGAACATAACCGTCATGATCGACGACATGCCCAGGATCGCGACGAGTTCGGTGAGGAACTGCAACAGGAACAGCGAGGCGGAATATTCGACCATGTATCCCGCGACGAGCTCCAATTCCGCCTCGGCCAGATCGAACGGCGGGCGGTTCGTCTCCGCGAGCGCGGAGACGAAGAAGATGATGAACATCGGCAGCAGCGGCAGCCAGTACCAGCCGAGGAAGCCGAACCGCGTGTCCTGCGCGTGGACGATTTCGGTCAGGTTCAGCGAGCCCGCGCACAGCAGCACCGTGACCATGACGAAACCGATGGAGACCTCGTAGGACACCATCTGCGCGGCCACGCGCAGCGCTGACAGGAACGGGTATTTCGAATTCGACGCCCAGCCCGCCATGATGATGCCGTAGACGCCGAGCGAGGAGACCGCAAAGAGGTAGAGCACGCCGACGTTGATGTTTCCGACCGCCCAGCCGTCGGCGACGGGAATCACCGCCCAGGCCGCGAGCGCGAGCGTGACCGAGACCAGAGGCGCGATGACGAAGACGCCCTTGTTGGCGCTCGCCGGGATGATCGGCTCCTTCAGAATGAACTTCAGGAAATCGGCGAACGGCTGCAACACGCCCCAGGGACCGACGACGTTCGGCCCGCGTCGGAGATGAATTGAGCCCCAGATCTTGCGCTCGCCATAGATGAGCACCGCCGTCGAGACCAGGACGCAGACCAGCAGCAGCAGGCTTTCGAGGAGGTAACGCACGAAGGCGCCGAGCGCCGAGGCGTGCATCCACGCGCCGAACGCCGCCGCGGCGCCGTTGGCGAAGAACCAATAGACCGCCGCAACGACCAGCGCGACGATCGCCAGCAGGACCACGGCCGCGGCGACGACGGGCCAGTTGGACTGCGCGGGACGGGAAGGAGTGGCGCTGCTCATCGTTCGTCCTATTCCGCCGCCTGTCGCATCTGTCCCTTCGCCAGGGCCGAGCATTCGGCCATGACGCGGGAAGCGCGCGCGATGGGGTTGGTGAAATAAAAGTCGGAGACGCTCGATGCGAACGGGGCGTGATCGAGCGCGCCGCCGAGGCCGGCCAGCGCGCTCAACGCGCCCGCGTCGGCCGGCGCGATTCGATCGATCTTGACGAGATCGGGATGGGCGCCGCCAAGCGCGGCGCGCAGGGCGCCGAGCGAATCGAACGGCAACCTGGCGCCGATCGCGTCCGACAGCGCGCGCAGGATCGCCCAATCCTCGCGCGCGTCGCCCGGCGGGAAGACGGCGCGCTCGGCGAATTGCGGGCGCCCTTCCGTGTTGACGTAGGTTCCCGTCTTTTCCGTATAGGCGGCGCCGGGCAGGACAACGTCGGCGCGGTGTGCGCCTTTGTCGCCGTGCGCGCCGACATAGACGACGAAGGCGCCGGGCTCGACGGCGATTTCGTCGGCACCGAGATTGAAGAGAACGTCCAACGCCCCGGCCTTGGCCATCGCCGGCGCGGCGAGCCCGCCCTCGCCCGGGACGAGGCCGAGATCGAGGCCGCCGACGCGCGAAGCCGCGCTATGCAGCACGTTGAAGCCGTTCCAGCCGTCCTTGATGACGCCGAGCGACAACGCCGCCTTGGCGGCGAGGCTGAGCACCGCGGCGCCATCCGGCCGCGCGAAAGCGCCGGCGCCGAGAATGAACATCGGCTTCGACTTGTTGGCGGGCGGGTGCTCGGCGAAAGCGGCGAGCGAGTCGGGGCCGGCGCCGAGGTAATTGTAACTATAAGTCAGATCGGCCTTTTCGCCGACGACGCCGATGAGGCAATCGCCCTTGAGCCAGCGCTTGCGAATGCGCGCGTTGAGCACCGGCGCCTCGATCCGCGGATTGGCGCCGATGATCATGATCGCGTCGGCCTCGTCGATTCCGGCGATCGAGGAATTGAAGAGATAGGAGGCGCGGCCGAACTTCGGATCGAGTTTCGAGCCGTCCTGGCGGCAGTCGACGTTGACGACGCCGAGCTTGTCCATCAGGCCCTTGAGCGCGAACATTTCCTCGACGCTGACGAGATCGCCTGAGATCGCGCCGATGCGCGCCGCGCTCGTCGTCTTGACCTTGGCGGCGACGGCGGCGAAGGCCTGCGCCCAGGTCGCGGGCTTCAGCTTGCCCTCGATCCTGACGTAGGGGCGATCGAGCCGCTGCGTCTTCAGCCCGTCGACGATATGGCGCGTCTTGTCGGAAATCCACTCTTCGTTGATCGCCTCGTTGACGCGCGGCAGGATGCGCACGACTTCGCGCCCGCGCGAATCGACGCGGATCGCGCATCCCAGCGCGTCCATCACGTCGACCGATTCGGTCTTCACATATTCCCACGGCCGGGCATGAAACTCGGTCGGCCTCGAGGTCAGCGCGCCGACGGGGCAGAGATCGACGACGTTGCCCTGCAACTCGGAGCTGAGCGCGCGTTCGAGATAGGTCGTGATCTCCATGTCCTCGCCGCGCCCGATCGCGCCGAGCTCGGAGACTCCGGCCACCTCCGTGGTGAAGCGAATGCAGCGCGTGCAGTGGATGCAGCGGTTCATCGACGTCTTGACCAGCGCGCCGATATATTTGTTCTCCACCGCGCGCTTGTTCTCGGCGTAGCGCGAGGAGTCGACGCCGTAGGCCATCGCCTGGTCCTGCAGATCGCATTCGCCGCCCTGATCGCAGATCGGGCAATCCAGCGGGTGGTTGATGAGCAGGAACTCCATCACGCCCGCGCGCGCCTTGCGCGCCATCGGCGAATTGGTCTCGACGACCGGCGGCTCGCCCTTCGGGCCGGGGCGCAGATCCTTAACCGCCGTCGCGCAGGACGCCGTCGGCTTGGGCGGCCCGCCCTTCACTTCGACCAGGCACATGCGGCAATTGCCGGCGACCGACAGACGCTCGTGGAAGCAGAAGCGCGGCACTTCGGCGCCGGCTTCCTCGCAAGCCTGCAGCAGCGTGTATTCCGGCGGAACGTCGATTTCCTTGCCGTCGATGATGATCTTGGACATCGCCCCTACTCCGCCGCCACGCGCACGCGATCGCTATGCGGATTGGCCGCGTATTGGTCAATGCGCCTTTCGATCTCGGGCCGGAAATGGGCGATGAGGCCCTGGATCGGCCAGGCCGCCGCGTCGCCGAGCGCGCAGATCGTGTGCCCCTCAACCTGCTTGGTCACGTCGAGCAGCATGTCGATCTCTCGTCTCTGCGCCCTGCCCTCCGCCATGCGCGTCAACACGCGCCACATCCAGCCGGTGCCCTCGCGGCACGGCGTGCATTGGCCGCAGCTCTCGTGCTTGTAGAAATACGCGAGCCGCGCGATGGCGCCGACGATGTCGGTGGACTTGTCCATCACGATGACCGCCGCCGTGCCGAGGCCGGAGCGCAGCTTGCCCAGCGAATCGAAATCCATCGGGCAATCGATGATCTGCGCGGCGGGAACCATGCGCACCGACGAGCCGCCGGGAATGACGGCGAGCAGATTGTCCCAGCCGCCGCGCACGCCGCCGCAATGCTTGTCGATCAGCTCGCGGAACGGGATCGACATCGACTCCTCGACATTGCACGGCTTGTTGACGTGGCCGGAGACGCAAAAAAGCTTGGTGCCGACGTTGTTGGGCGCGCCGAAGCTGGAAAACCACGCGGCGCCGCGCCGCAGGATCGTCGGCGCGACCGCGATCGATTCGACGTTGTTCACCGTGGACGGGCATCCATAGAGCCCCATATTGGCGGGGAACGGCGGCTTCATGCGCGGCATGCCCTTCTTGCCCTCGAGGGACTCGAGCATCGCCGTCTCTTCGCCGCAGATATAGGCGCCCGCGCCGTGATGGACGTAGAGGTCGAACGGCCAGCCGTGGACGTTGTCCTTGCCGATCAGCCCGGCCTCGTAAGCCTCGTCGATGGCGGCCTGAAGGCGCTTGCGTTCGAGAATATATTCGCCGCGCACGTAGATATAGGCCGCGTTAGCCCCCATCGCGAACGAGGCGAGGAGGCAGCCCTCGACCAGCGTATGCGGATCGTTGCGCAGGATTTCGCGATCCTTGCAGGTGCCCGGCTCCGATTCGTCGGCGTTGACGACGAGGTAATGCGGGCGCTTGGGATCGACGACCTTGGGCATGAACGACCATTTGAGGCCGGTGGGAAAGCCCGCCCCGCCGCGGCCGCGCAGGCCCGAGGATTTCATCTCGGCGACGATCCAATCGCGGCCCTTGTCGATGATCGCCTTGGTCCCGTCCCAATTGCCGCGCGCGCGCGCGCCCTTGAGGCCGCGGTCGCCGAAGCCGTAGAGGTTGGTGAAGATACGGTCCTTGTCCTCAAGCATGGCTCTGATTTCCCGTCTTCACTCTTTGGCCAGCGCTTGCACGGCGGCGGCGGCCATCGCGCCTCGCCCCTCGAGCGGCGTCGAAGCCGGTCCGCTCTTGCCGTCGGCGCCGTAGAGGGTCGTCAGCGCCGTGAGAGGCCCGCCCTCGGGCTCGGAGGAAACGCGGCCGGTCTGCGAACCTGTCTTCACCGGGCGCCCGGCGACGAGGTCCTCGATGAGCGCCGCGAAATTCTCGGGCGTCAGGTCTTCGTAATAGTCGTCGTTGATCTGGACCATCGGCGCGTTGCAGCAGGCGCCCAGGCACTCGACCTCGACCCAGGACAGCGCGCCATCCGCGGTGACGTGTCTTTCCTCGCCGATGCGCTTCTTGCAGACTTTTTTGATCGCCTCGGCGCCGCGCAATTGGCACGGCGTCGTGCCGCAGAGTTGCACGTGATGGCGCCCGACCGGCTCCAGATTGAACATCGTGTAGAAGGTCGCCACTTCGAGCGCGCGGATATAGGGCATCCCGAGCATGTCGGCGACTTTTTCGATCGCGGGCTTGGGCAACCAATAGCCGCTCTGCTCCTGGGCGCGCCACAGCAGCGAGATGATGGCCGAGGCCTGACGGCCGGCGGGATACTTGGCGATTTCCTTCTCCGCCCACGCGCGATTTTCCGGCGTGAACTCGAAGGTCTCAGGCTGAACCTCGGCAAGACGGCGAACGGACATTTAGCGCAACCCCAGTCTCTTGATCGTCACATGAGCGCGCGCCGACGGCCGAGCCGGCGCAAAAGCGAGGCGGGCGGCGCTCATCGCGCCTTGCCCCCGCGCTGGCCGTACGTGTCGTTCATGACGAAAAACGCGGCGACGAAGATGAATCCGATGACGAGTCCGATGTCCGCCGAAGGCTGAACCAGCGGCTCCGCGCCCGACCAGCGCATCAGCGCCAAGACGGCGAGAAACGAGAGAAATCCGGAAGCGAGGAAGCGCGCGCGGCGCCTCAGCGATTCGACGACGCTCATCGGTCGACCTCGCCGAACACGATGTCGAGCGAGCCGAGAATCGCGCTGACGTCCGCCAGCATGTGCTTGCGGCAGAGGAAATCCATCGCCTGCAGATGCGCGAAGCCCGGCGCGCGCAGCTTCACGCGATAGGGCTTGTTGGTTCCGTCGGAGACGAGATAGACGCCGAACTCGCCCTTGGGCGCCTCGACCGCCGCGTAGACCTCGCCGGCGGGAACCTTATAGCCCTCGGTGTAGAGCTTGAAATGATGGATCAGCGCTTCCATCGAACGCTTCATGTCGCCGCGCTTGGGCGGGACGACTTTGCCGTCGTGGACCGAGACGGGCCCCTCGCCGCCGGACGCGTTCAGCTTCTCGCAGCACTGTTTCATGATTTTGACGGACTGGCGCATCTCCTCCATGCGGATGAGATAGCGGTCGTAGCAGTCGCCGTTCTTGCCGACGGGGATGTCGAAATCCATCTCCTCGTAACACTCGTAGGGCTGCGCCCTGCGCAGGTCCCAGGGCGCGCCCGAGCCGCGCACCATGACGCCCGAAAAGCCCCAGGCCCAGGCGTCCTCGAGCTTGACGACGCCGACGTCGACGAGGCGCTGCTTGAAGATGCGATTGCCCGTCAGCAGCGTCTCCAGATCGTCGCAGACCTTGAGGTAGGGATCGCAGAAGGCGTGAATGTCGTCGATGAGCTTGGCCGGAATGTCCTGATGCACGCCGCCGGGACGGAAGTAGGCCGCGTGGAAGCGCGCGCCGCTCGCGCGTTCGTAGAATACGCAGAGCTTTTCGCGTTCCTCGAAGCCCCACAGCAGCGGAGTGATCGCGCCGACGTCGTTGGCGAACGTCGTGATGCTGAGCATGTGCGAAAGGAGGCGGCCGATCTCGCTATAGAGCACGCGGATAAGCTGGCCGCGGCGCGGAACCGTGATGCCGAGCAGGCGCTCGACCGCCAGCGCATAGGCGTGTTCCTGGTTCATCGGCGCGACGTAGTCGAGGCGATCGAGATAGGGCACGTTCTGCAGATAAGTGCGCGCCTCCATCAGCTTCTCGGTTCCGCGATGAAGCAAGCCGATATGCGGATCGACGCGCTCGACGACTTCGCCGTCGAGCTCCAGCACCAGACGCAGCACGCCGTGCGCCGCCGGATGCTGCGGGCCCCAGTTAATGGAGAAGTTGCGAAGATTCTGCTCGGTCATCAGGATTTCGCCTTCTCGTCGCCGGGCAGCGGCGCGCCCTCCCACGGGCTCAGAAAATCGAACTGCCGGAATTCCTGGTTGAGCCGCACGGGCTCGTAGCGAACGCGCTTCTCTTCGTCGTCGTAGCGAACTTCGACGAAGCCGGTCATCGGAAAGTCCTTGCGCAGCGGGTGCCCGTCGAAGCCGTAGTCGGTCAAGATACGGCGAAGGTCCGGATGGCCTTCGAACAACACGCCGAAAAAGTCGTAGACTTCGCGCTCGTACCAATTGGCGGCGGGATAGACGGAAATCGCTGAAGGGACCGGCGTCGCCTCGTCGGTCTCGATCTTGACGCGGATGCGCTGATTGAGCTTGGGCGAGAGCAGTTGATAGACGATGTCGAAACGTTTCTCGCGCTCGGGGTAATCCGCGCCGCTGATGTCGGTAAAACAAACGAACTGACAAGCGGCGTCGTCGCGCAGGAACGTCAGGACGTCGACGATGCGCGCGGCCTCGGCCGTCAGCGTCAATTCGCCAAAGGCCAGGCGCGCGCCGACAACGGCGCCAGGCATCGTCGCGACGGCTTTGTCGCCGATGGATTTCAACGCGTCGTCCATTGCCCCTCTCGTATCCCCTTCGCCCGCTTGCCGGGGAAGGCGCTCACCTTTCGATCGTCCCCGTGCGCCGGATCTTCTTTTGCAGCAGCAACACGCCGTAGAGCAGCGCCTCGGCGGTCGGCGGACAGCCGGGAACATAGATATCGACGGGAACGATGCGGTCGCAGCCGCGCACCACTGAATAGGAATAGTGGTAATAGCCGCCCCCGTTGGCGCAGGATCCCATCGAGATCACGTAACGCGGCTCGGGCATCTGGTCGTAGACCTTGCGCAGCGCCGGAGCCATCTTATTGGTGAGCGTGCCCGCCACAATCATCACGTCGGACTGGCGCGGGCTGCCGCGCGGCGCGAAGCCGAAGCGCTCGCAGTCGTAGCGCGGCATGACGATATGCATCATCTCGACCGCGCAGCACGCGAGGCCGAAGGTCATCCACATCAGCGAGCCCGTGCGCGCCCATTGGATGAGGTCGTCCGTCGAGGTGATGAGGAAGCCCTTGTCCGCGAGCCGATCGCTCATCGCGCCGAAAAACGGATCATTGGCGCCGACCGGCTTGCCGGTCGAAGGATCGAGGATGCCGCGCGGCGCCGGAGCGACAACGGGGCCAGCGTTCAATCCCATTCCAGCGCTCCCTTATTCCATTCGTAAACGAAGCCGATGGTCAGCACGACGAGGAAGAGGATCATCGACCAGAAGCCGAACGCGCCGATATCATGGAAGGCGACCGCCCACGGGAACAGAAAGGCGACTTCGAGATCGAAGATGATGAACAGCAGCGACACGAGATAAAAACGCACGTCGAACTTCATGCGCGCGTCGTCGAACGGATTGAAGCCGCATTCGTAAGCCGAGAGCTTTTCCGCGTCAGGGTTCTTGTAGGCGACGATGAACGGCGCGATCAGCAACGCCAAGCCGATCAGCCCGGAGAGCGCGATGAAGACGACGAGCGGCAGGTAGTCGGTGATCAGACTCGGCACGGAGCCTCCGCTGGACTTTTTCGATCGGCGGCGAGCCGCCGGGCCTCACGCGACGCGCCGAGCGATCATTGCGCTCGCGGCGCGAAGCGAACTGGCGAAGGCCTATCGCAGCGCAGCGAACCACGCAAGACGAAACCCGCCTTTAGCGATCAATCCTTTGGGGGCAAATTGTCGCCGCCAGGGCGTGAAGGGCCCAATTGGGCGAAAGCGGCGCGGCGATTTCGATCGGGGGAAAATGGCGAGAGAGACGGGACTTGAACCCGCGACCTCCGGCGTGACAGGCCGGCGCTCTAACCAACTGAGCTACTCCCCCATAAGGGCGTTGAGCGGATAAGACACGGCGCCGCGCAAGTCAAGGGCGACGCGCGCGCCGGGCCGTCACAGTCGCGCCGAGCCCAGACGCCAGCGCGCGATCTCGCGCGCGCTGAGGATATGGAGCACGCCGGACGAAAGCAATTCGGCGCGCCAGACGAGGGCGGGGTCGACGCCCATGCGCGCCGCGTATCTGGCCAGCACGGCGACAAGGCGGGGGTCGGCCAGGTTGCGCCTGACGGCCGCCGCGCCGCGCTCTTCGCCCTCCTCGGGCTGAACGATCGACATGCGATGCAGGCCGACGCGACTCGTGCTCGGCACGACGCGCCGAAACGCGCCCATGAGCGCGTAGACGCAGGCGGACAGGCATTGCCCCGAGACTGGACCGGAACGTCCGTCCTGCGATGCGAATCCCGCGACGATGGCGGCCGAGCGCAGGCTGCGAAACGCGACTCCCAGCTCCATGGACGCGACGACGTTGCCGCCGGGCGAATTTATGAAGATGACGCTTCGCAGCCTCTGCGAGAGGGAAGCCTCTCGCGCGAAATCGATGAACGCCTGCGGCGTGCCCTCTTCGATCACGCCGTCGGCGACGATCACCTCGGGACATTTCGAGCCGCAGTCCGGCGTGTCGAGAGTGACCGCGCGGAACGTCATCGGCGCTTGCCCGGCGCGCGCCGCCACCGCGTCTCCAATCGCGCCCCCCGCCAGCGCGACCAACGCGGCGATCCACAGCGATCGGCGCGCCGCCGCATCGGGGACTCTCTTGCATCGAAGCGGACTGGTGGGCGGTGACGGGCTCGAACCGCCGACCCTCTCGGTGTAAACGAGATGCTCTACCAACTGAGCTAACCGCCCTTGATCTCGCGGCGCCGCGCGTCGCGCCGAACAGCCTACACAGTCGCGCTTCGCGGGCCAAGCCTGATCCCGCCTCGTGTGATCCCGCCTCGGCCCGATCCAAAGTCGTGGCGATCAACGAAAAGGGCGGCCTGGGGCCGCCCTCGAAAAACCTGCGCCGCGCCGCTCTTCGGGCGCGCCGGATTGCGCTTATTTCTTGACGGCCTTCTTGTTCAGGCTCGCCTTGAGCGCGGCGCCGGCCTTGAAGCGGGCGTTCTTCGAAGCCGCAATCTTGATTTCCTTGCCGGTCGCGGGGTTGCGGCCCTTGCCGGCGGCGCGTTCGCGCACCGAGAACGTGCCGAAGCCGACGAGGCGCACTTCGTCGCCCTTCTTGAGCGACTTGGCGATGCCGTCGAGCGTGGCTTCCAGCGCCGCAGCGGCGCTCACTTTGGTCAATTCCGCTTCTTTCGCGATGTGCTCGACGAGCTCGAGTTTGTTCATTTGGCCTCTCCTTTGCTTGTTTCGACGTTACCGCGACGTCGCGCGCTTGCTCCCGTCGACCGCTGAAGCCGGCCGTCGCCCGCTTTGGCGAATCGGCGCCCGAGGTGATCCCATTGCTTGCCAATTGCCCGCGGAAAAGCAAGGCTCTGCCGAGGTTCGACTCACAAAAATATAGGTCTTCCCGGCAATTCAGGGCGCCAAAACGCGAAAGGCCGCGAATCCGGCTGGATTCGCGGCCCTTCTGCGACCTGTCGGCGCGCGCGTCGCATTAGTGCGCGAGGATGCCGGCGCCCTCGTCGTCGGCGGCCAGAGGCGCCGCAGCGGCCTTGGCGCTCTCTTCCCATTCGATGGCCTTCGGCTGGCGCACGAGCGCATGGGCCAGCACTTCCTCCATCCGCGACACCGGAACGATCTCGAGGCCGTTCTTCACGGAGCTCGGGATATCCGCGAGATCCTTGGCGTTGTCCTCGGGGATCAACACCTTCTTGATGCCCCCGCGCAGCGCCGCCAGCAGCTTCTCCTTCAAGCCGCCGATCGGCAGCACGCGGCCGCGCAAGGTGATCTCGCCCGTCATGGCGACGTCGCGCCGAACGGGAATGCCCGTGAGCATGGACACGATGACCGTCGCCATCGCCACGCCCGCCGACGGCCCGTCCTTCGGCGTCGCGCCTTCGGGAACGTGGACGTGGATGTCGCGCCGATCGAACAGCGGCGGCTCGATGCCGAAATCGACCGCGCGGGAGCGCACGTAAGACGCCGCCGCCGAAATCAACTCCTTCATCACGTCCTTCAGGTTGCCGGTCACGGTCATGCGTCCCTTGCCCGGCATCATCACGCCTTCGATCGTCAACAGCTCGCCGCCGACTTCCGTCCAGGCGAGACCCGTCACCAGGCCGACCTGATCTTCCGCCTCGATCTCGCCGTAACGATACCTCGGCGCGCCGAGATATTCCGCCACGTTGGCCGCGGAGACGACGATCTTCTTCTTCTTGTTGGTGAGGATGTCCTTCACCGCCTTGCGCGCGAGATTGGAGATCTCGCGTTCGAGGTTGCGCACGCCCGCCTCGCGCGTGTAGCGGCGCACGAGCTCCATGAGAGCGCTGTCCTCGACCACCCATTCCTTCGCATCGAGGCCGTGCTTGACCATCGAATTGGGCAGCAGGTGCTGCTTGGCGATTTCGACCTTCTCGTCCTCCGTGTAGCCGGCGATGCGGATGATCTCCATGCGGTCCATCAGCGCCGGCGGGATGTTGAGCGTATTGGCGGTGGTCACGAACATCACGCCCGAAAGATCGTAATCGACCTCGAGATAATGGTCGTTGAACGCCGCGTTCTGCTCGGGATCGAGCACTTCGAGCAACGCCGACGACGGATCGCCGCGGAAATCCATCCCCATCTTGTCGATCTCATCGAGCAGGAAGAGCGGGTTGGAGGTCTTCGCCTTGCGCATGGACTGGATGACCTTGCCGGGCATCGAGCCGATGTACGTGCGGCGATGGCCGCGAATCTCCGCTTCGTCGCGCACGCCGCCGAGCGACATGCGCACGAATTCGCGCCCCGTCGCCTTGGCGATCGATTTGCCGAGCGAGGTCTTGCCGACGCCGGGAGGCCCGACGAGGCAGAGGATCGGCCCCGTCAGCTTGTTGGCGCGCTGCTGCACGGCCAGGTACTCGACGATGCGGTCCTTGACCTTGTCGAGGCCGAAATGATCGGCGTCGAGGATCGCCTGCGCGGCGGGCAGGTCCTTCTTGATCTTCGATTTCTTCTGCCACGGGATCGACAGCAGCCAGTCGAGATAGTTGCGCACCACCGTCGCCTCGGCGGACATCGGCGACATCTGACGCAGCTTCTTGACTTCGCCCAGCGCCTTGTCGCGCGCTTCCTTGGTGAGCTTGGTCTTCTTGATGCGATCCTCGAGCTCGGACATTTCGTCCTTGCCGTCCTCGTCGCCGAGTTCCTTCTGGATCGCCTTCATCTGCTCGTTGAGATAGTATTCGCGCTGCGTCTTCTCCATCTGGCGCTTGACGCGCGTGCGGATGCGCTTCTCGACCTGCAGAACCGAGATTTCGCTCTCCATCAGGCCTAGGCACTTCTCGAAGCGCTTGGCGATCGAATGGATCTCGAGGATCGCCTGCTTGTCGGCGAGCTTGACCGCCAGATGCGAGGCGATCGTGTCGGCGAGCTTGCCGTAATCCTCGATCTGGGTGACGGCCGAGACAACCTCGGGCGAAATCTTCTTGTTGAGCTTCACGTAATTCTCGAACTCGGACACCACCGAGCGCGACAAGGCCTCCGCCTCGATCGGATCGATCGGGTCGTCCGCCACCGCCTCGGCTTCCGCCTCGTAATAGCCCTCGGTCGGCAGATAGGCTTTGATTCGAGCGCGCGATTCGCCTTCGACGAGAACCTTCACGGTTCCGTCGGGCAGCTTCAGCAGTTGCAAGACTTTGGCCAGCGTGCCGGTGGCGAAGATCGCGTCGGTCGCCGGGTCGTCGTCGGCTGCGTTCAGCTGCGTGGCGAGAAGAATCGGCTTGTCCGCCTTCATGACTTCCTCGAGGGCGCGAATCGACTTTTCGCGTCCCACGAACAAAGGCACGATCATGTGCGGGAACACGACGATGTCGCGCAGCGGCAAAACCGGATAGGTTCCGAGCGATCCGGGAGCGACAGTCTTGCGGGTGGTGGTCATGGACGATCCTGTTTCTTTGTGACCCGAGCGCGGGCCAAACGCCGCCCCGAGCTTGAAACGCCAATCAGCCGACGAGTCCCGACCCAGATCAAACCGGCGCCGGATTTCGTCGCCATACGCCGGCCGGGATCAAAATCCCGCACCCGCGCTTCGACGCTTAACAGAGTCCGCATCGTATACCGAGGCGAAAACCATCACCGAGCAAGATGGCGGCTCGCCGCGCGAGTTTCAAGCGTCAAGGGCGCCCATTCTTCCGCGCGGACGTTCGGTCAGCCGACCTTCTCGGCGCGCTCGGAATAGATGTAGAGCGGCCTTGCTTTGCCCTCGACCACTTCCGGCCCGATCACCACTTGCTCGACCCCGTCGAGGCCGGGAAGATCGAACATCGTGTCGAGCAGAATGCCCTCCATGATCGAGCGCAGTCCGCGCGCGCCCGTGCGCCGTTCGATCGCCTTCTTGGCGATGACGCTCAGCGCCTCGTCCTGGAAGGTGAGGTCCGTGTTCTCCATTTCGAACAAGCGCTGATATTGCTTGACGAGCGCGTTCTTCGGCTCGGTCAGGATTTTCTTCAGCGCGTCCTCGTCGAGATCCTCGAGCGTCGCGATGACCGGCAGGCGGCCGACGAATTCCGGGATCAGGCCGAACTTGAGCAGATCCTCGGGCTCGACCTCGCGGAACACCTCGCCGGTGCGCCGATCGTCCGGCGACTGGACCTTGGCGCCAAAGCCGATCGACGTGCCCTTGCCGCGCGCCGAGATGATGCGCTCGAGGCCCGAAAACGCGCCGCCGCAAATGAACAGGATATTGGTCGTGTCGACCTGCAGGAATTCCTGCTGCGGATGCTTCCGCCCGCCCTGCGGAGGCACGCTGGCGATCGTGCCTTCCATGATCTTGAGCAGCGCCTGCTGCACGCCCTCGCCCGACACGTCGCGAGTGATCGACGGATTGTCCGACTTGCGGCTGATCTTGTCGATTTCGTCGATGTAGACGATGCCGCGCTGCGCGCGCTCGACGTTGTAGTCGGACGCCTGCAACAATTTGAGAATGATGTTCTCGACGTCCTCGCCGACATAGCCCGCCTCGGTCAGGGTCGTCGCGTCGGCCATGGTGAAGGGCACGTCAAGAATGCGCGCGAGAGTCTGGGCGAGCAAGGTCTTGCCCGAGCCGGTCGGCCCGATCAGCAGGATGTTCGACTTGGCGAGTTCGACGTCGCTGTGCTTGGTGGCGTGATTGAGGCGCTTGTAATGATTGTGGACCGCGACGGACAGCACGCGCTTGGCTTGCGGCTGGCCAATCACGTAATCGTCGAGGACTTTGCAGATTTCGCGCGGGGTCGGAATGCCGTCCTTGCTCTTGACGAGCGCGGTCTTGCTCTCCTCGCGGATGATGTCCATGCACAATTCGACGCATTCGTCGCAAATGAACACGGTCGGACCGGCGATGAGCTTGCGCACCTCATGCTGGCTCTTGCCACAGAAAGAGCAATACAGCGTGCTCTTGGCGTCGCCTTCGGCCTTGGCCATTGTCATTCTCCGTTCCGGCCGCTCCAGTCGATGCGATTCAGCGGACGCCCGACTGCACAGCGTATTAAAAGCATCCTAACAAACCGTAGCGCCGGACTTCTCCGCTCCGTCCGCGCCCGACGCGCAACCCGTCGTAAGCCCAACGCCCCCAATCGGGACGCACGGCCTTGGCGACAAGCAACCACCAATCGCCATGCAAAATCAAGTCCAACGCTCCGCCGGCCTCCGCCGCGAGCGGCGCGGCCCAGCGGCCGGTCGTCCGATTCGAACCTTCCGCCGATTGGCTAAGGCGCTCTAATCAGACCGGTTTCGCCTCTTCGAGCTCGCTTGCGCGCTTGACGACGACCTCGTCGATAATTCCGAAGCCCTTGGCCTCTTCGGCCGACATGAAATGGTCACGATCCAGCGTCCGCTCGATCGCCTCGTAGGTTTGCCCGGTGTGATCGACGTAGATCTCGTTGAGGCGCCGCTTCACCTTGAGGATGTCCTCGGCATGGCGCTGGATGTCGGACGCCTGCCCCTGGAAGCCGCCCGAAGGCTGGTGGACCATGACGCGCGAATTGGGCAACGCGTAGCGCATGCCCTTCTCGCCGGCGCACAGCAGCAGCGAGCCCATCGAGGCGGCCTGGCCGATGCACATCGTCGTCACCTTCGGCCGGATGAATTGCATCGTGTCGTAGATCGACAAGCCGGCGCTCACGACGCCGCCCGGCGAGTTGATGTACATCGCGATCTCTTTCTTGGGGTTGTCGGCCTCCAGGAACAGCAATTGCGCGACCACCAGCGACGCCGATACGTCCTCGACCGCCCCGACCATGAAAATGATGCGCTCGCGCAGCAGGCGCGAGAAAATGTCGAACGAGCGCTCGCCCCGCGCCGACTGCTCGATGACGATCGGAACGAGTTGGTTGACGTAATAGTCGACGGGATCGCGCATGGGTCTCGCTTTCAGGGAATCGGTCGGGCGTCGCAAAGCAGTAAGATAGGGGCGCTATCGGCGTTGTGAAAGGGGCTTCGAAAAGCCTCTTTCGACCGGGGATAACGCGCCGCGGCCAAATCGGCCGGAGCCACGCTCATGGCCGCCGGCCGAAGGCGCTTATTTCGCCGAGACTTCGTCTTCGTCGGCTTGCAACAGCTCCTTGGCCGTCACCGTGCGGTCCTCGACCTTGGCAAGGCCGAGGATGTGGTCGACGACCTTCTCCTCGTAGAGGGGCGCCCGCAGTTCGGCCAGCGCCTGCTGATTGTTGCGGTAGAAGTCCCAGACCTGTTTTTCCTGGCCGGGAAAGGCGCGGGCGCGCGCGACGAGCGCCTGCGTCATTTCCTCGTCGCTGATCTTGACGTCCGCTTTGGCGCCGACTTCGGCGAGCAACAGGCCCAAGCGAACGCGCCGCTCGGCGATGGCGCGATATTCCGCGCGCGCCGCCTCCTCGGTCGTGTTTTCGTCGGCGAAGGTGCGGCCCGAGGCCTGCTGTTCGCGCTCGACCTGAGCCCAGATCGAGGCGAATTCCTGATCGACGAGGCCCTGCGGCACTTCGAACGAATAGCGCGCCGCGAGCGCGTCGAGCAGCTTGCGCTTGACCTTCTCGCGCGAGGCGCGGGCATAGTCGGCGCGGAAGCGCTCGCGCAGCGTCTGCTTGACCTGATCGAGGCTCTCCGCGCCCAGGCTCTTGGCGAATTCGTCGTCGAGAGCGAAGGGCTCGGGCGCCGCGACGGCCTTTACCGTCACGTCGAAATCGGCTTTCTGGCCGGCGAGCTTGCGCGCCGCATAGGCCTCGGGAAACGTCGCCTGAACCGCGCGCCGCTCGCCCGCGACCGCTCCGAGGAGCTGTTCCTCGAAGCCGGGAATGAAGGTGTTGGAGCCGATGACGACCTCGATGCCCTCGCTGGAGCCGCCTTCGAAAGGCTCGCCGTTGATCGTGCCGACGAAATCGACCGTGACGCGATCGAAATTTTCGGCCTTGGCCCCCTCGGGCTTGTCGGAATAGACGCGCCGATCCTGGGCGAGGCGCTGGAGCGCGGCCTCGACTTCGCTTTCCTCGACCTCGGCGACCGGCCGCTCGAGCGTCAGATCGGAAAAGTCGCCGATCTCGAATTTCGGCAGCACTTCGAGCGCGACTTTGAAGGCGAGGTCGCCGCGCGCCTCGAGGGCCGCCTCGATCGCGTCCTTGTCGGTCGGCAGCTCGATCTTGGGCTCTTGAGCGAGGCGCAGGCCGTTCTCGTCCACGATCTGCTTGTTGGCGGAGTTGATCGCCTCCTGGACGACTTCGCCCATCACTGAGCGGCCGTAGACGCGCTTGAGATGCGCGACCGGCACCTTGCCGGGACGAAAGCCCTTGATCTTCACCTTCGTCTTGAGATCGGCGAGCTGCGCATCCAGGCGCGAAGCGAGATCGCTCGCGGAAAGAACGATGTTGTATTCGCGCTTGAGCCCCTGGCTCAGCGTCTGCGTGACCTGCATTTCAAACCGCCCTATATCAAAAGCCTAATACGCGCCCGCGCAGCATGCGCCGATCGAACCCAAGAGAACCCCCGAAGCGGAGGGCTGCGATGCGCCCAAGCGGAGATGGTGCGGGCGGAGGGGCTCGAACCCCCACGACTTTGGGTCACCGGAACCTAAATCCGGCGCGTCTACCAGTTCCGCCACGCCCGCATCCCGCGCGCTCCGCAGGAGAGGCTGGTCTGCTTCGGGCGCGGTCTATAGCAGCTTGCGCCGCGCGCGCCACAGAAAAATGCACGGGCCCCCGAGTCGGGCGCGGCCGATCAGTCCCTGATGTAGGCGGCCAGCGCGATGGTGAAAAGCCCTCCCGCGAGCGTCAGGGCGGTTGCGCCGCTCGAGCCGCTGTCTATGAATCGCGACGAGGCCGCGGTAATCGCGACGAGCGCGAGACCGAGGATCAGGCCGAGGAAGGCGATGAACTTGCGCATGGAACGGCTCCGAACGCCTGTCCCGCGACGGCGCCGCAGCGCTGGGGACATCCCCTTGCGCCCGCAAAAGCGGCGCCGGAAGGGGCGTCCCGAAATGGCGCAGGCCTCGGCGGGCGCCGGCCGATGGGCGCGATGGGGTTGGGCGTGATGGGCTTGGGCGTGATAGGCTTGGGCGCGATGGGCTTGGGCGCGACCCGGCGCGCGTTCCTCGGCGGCGGCGTCGCGGCGAGCTTTTGGGCTTGGGGGCGCGCCGCGCTCGCGCAAGGCTCCACGCCGCCGGACGGCTTTCGTCGCCTCGAGGCCGCGCCTGCCTCCGCGCAGCTCGCGGCCCCGCCGGCCCCCGCGACGCAACTCTTATCCTATAATGGCGCCTCCCCCGGCCCCTTGCTGCGCCTGCGCAAGGGCGAAGAGCTGAAGCTGCGGCTCGTCAACCGGCTCGAGGAAGGCACCACGCTGAGCTTCCCCGGTCTGCGAGCGGCGAACGCCGTGGCGGGAATCGGCGGTCTGACGCAGCCGCCGATCGCGCCGGGCGCCAGTCTGGACATTCGCTTCACGCCGCCCGACTCCGGCTTCAACCTCTATTGCCCCGACGCCGGCGGCGCGACCGCGAGGCAGATCGGCAGCGGGCTCTTCGGCCCGATCGTCGTCGAGGAGACGAGCCCGCCGGCGGCGGATCTGGAGGCGATCGTCGTCCTGGCGGACTGGCGGCTCGACGAAAACGGAGAGATCAGGGACGACTTTTCCGACGCGAGCGTCACGTGCGGCGCCGGTCGGCTCGGCGCGCTTGCGACCGCCAACGCGGCGCCGGCGCCGCTGACCCTGACCACCGCGCCCGGCGCGCGCATCCGCCTCAGGCTCGCCAACGCGGCGACCGCGCGCGTCATGTCGATCGGCGTCGCCGGCGTCAAACCGCTGATCGTCGCGGTCGACGGCCAACCGAGCGAGCCGTTCGAACCTTTGCGCAACGTCTTTCCCATGGGGCCCGGCGCGCGCTTCGAGCTGATGTTCGACATGCCGCGCGAGGCCGGCGTCGCGGTCGGCTTCATCCTGCGCGGTGGCGAAGCGGCGGCGATTCCCGGCGAGCCCGACCGCCCGGTGGTGGTTTTCGAGGCCAAGGGCGAGGCTTTGGCCGCGCGCCCCGCCATCGCAGGTCTGGCCGCCAATCCGCTGCTGCCCGCCGAGATCGATCTGGCGCGCGCGACGCGCTTCGATCTGACGGTTTCCGGCGGCGGCGCGGCGCCCTTCGCGATCAACGGCGCGAGCTTTTCCGATTGGAGCGCCAAGCCTTTGTTCGCCGTCCCGCCCGGCGCGCCGGTCACGCTCGGCTTCGTCAACAAGACCGCCGTGACGCAGGCGATGCGGCTCGGCGGCCATGTCGGGCGCCTGCTGCACGCGCTCGACGACGGCTGGGAGCCCTATTGGCGCGACACCGTCCTCGTCGCGCCGGGCCGGACCGTCCACGTCGCGTTCGTCGCCGACAACCCCGGCAAATGGCCGATGGGATCGGCGATCCCCGAACACCGCGCCGCAGGGGTGGGTGGCTGGTTCCAGGTGGGGGGCGCGTAACGCGGGGACTTGAGCGGCTTCTCACCCGGCCCCCGGGCTCGCGGAGCCAGCGCCCCCGGGAAACAACAGAGGCCGGGTCGAGCGCGGCTTGCTCATTCGCCGAACAGCGCCCGCAGCACGCCCGGCAGCGCCTCGGGCAAATCCTCGGCAATCAATCCCGGTCCGACGGCGCGCGCGCAGGCGCCGTGCAGCCAGACCGCGGCGCTGGCCGCTTCGAACGCCGGCATGCCCTGCGCGACGAGGCCGCAGGCGAAACCCCCGAGGACATCGCCGGAGCCGGCCGTGGCGAGGGTCGGCGGCAGATCGTAACCAATCGCGGCGCGCCCATCGGGCGCCGCGACGACGCTGTCGGCGCCCTTGAAGATGACGACGGCGTTCAGCATCGCGGCGGCGGCGCGGGCGCGCGCCAGCTTGCTGGGCTGCCCGAGGATTTCGGGACGGCCGCGGAACAGCCGGGCGAATTCGCCTTCGTGCGGCGTGAGGATCGTCGCGCGAGCCTGCTGGGCGATCAGGACGGCGAGGCTCGCCGCGTCGCCGGCGAAGCTCGTCAGCGCGTCGGCGTCGAGCACGATGGCGCGCGCCGCCGCGCTCGGTTCGGCCAATGCCGCGGCGACGAGCGCGCGCGTCGCGTCGCCGACGCCGGCGCCGGGGCCGAGAAGAATGGCGTTGCGCCTGGGGTCGGCGAGCAGCGCCGAAAATCCCGCCAGCCCCGAGAAGGGCGCGACCATCACCGCCGTCGAATGGGCGGCGTTGACGAGGACCGCATCCAGGGGGCTGGCGAGCGTGACGAGGCCCGCTCCGGCGCGCAACGCGGCGCGCGCCGCCATCCGGGCCGCGCCGGTGCGATGCGCGGCGCCGGAGAGGATGAGCGCGGCGCCGCGCGAATATTTGTGCGAAGCCAAGCCGGGGCGAGGCAGCGCATCGCGCCAGATCGCCGGCGCGTTGACGAAGGCGAGCGGCGCGATGCTTCGCAGCGCGCTCGGCGCGCTGCCGATCTCCGCGAGCGCGAGGCGCCCGCACAAGGCGCGGCCCGGCAGCAGGAGATGGCCCGGCTTCAGGCGGAAGAACGTGACGCTGGCGCTCGCCTCGACCGCTGCGCCGCGCACGGCGCCGGTTTCGCCGTCGACGCCCGAGGGGATGTCGACGCTGAGCACCGGCTTGCCCCGGCGCGCGAACGCGTTGACGGCCTCGACGCAGCGAAGCGCCGCGCCGTCGAGATCGCGCGAGAGCCCGGCGCCGAAGAGAGCGTCGACGACGAGATCGGCGGCGCTAAGATCGAGCGCCTCGGCGGGCGCGACCGGCCCCTCCCAGCGCGCCGCCGCCAGCGCGGCGTCGCCGCGCAGCGCCGCGCGCTCGCCCAGGAGGCCGAGGCTGACGCGATAGCCGCGCGCCGTGAGGAGCCGCGCGGCGACGAAGCCGTCGCCGCCATTGCCCCCCGGTCCGCACAGCGCCGCGATGCGGCCGGCGCTGCGCGCCATCCGCGCCGCTTCGTCGGCGACCGCGGCGCCGGCGCGCTCCATCAGCGCGATGCCGGGAACGCCGCCGGCGATCGTCAGCCGGTCGGCCTCGCCCATTTCGGCGGGCGTCAGCAATTCGCAGTGGCGGCGAGGATCGAGCATGGCGCGAAGAGTGGCGCCGCGACCGCGCGCCGGCAAGGGCCGGCCGGGGGAATTGAAATTTGGCGCTTTTCATCGCGCGAATTTCTGCTATATCGCGCCCTCGCGATCCGGCCTGATCCCCGATAGCTCAGCTGGTAGAGCATTCGACTGTTAATCGAATGGTCGCAGGTTCGAAGTCCTGCTCGGGGAGCCACCATTTTCAGGGCGTTAGCGCCTGGGCCGCCAACCAAACCCAGGGCCGCTGCGCGAGCGGGACAACGACACGGACAACATTTCCCCAAGCTCGTACTTGGCACCTTCTCGCAGCGGTGACCCGAATGTCTGATGATCCCTATGCGGACCGCAAGAGCCTGACGTTTGAGCAAGCTGAGGGCATTGACCCTTTGCCCACTCAATTGCAGCCGAAACGGATTTCTCAAGAACTCACTGCGGTACTATGGGCAGCCGTGTACGCGAGCCTGACTAGAACGATCAGGCGCGATGATTTGGGC
The DNA here is from genome assembly GCA_963842835.1 of uncultured Alphaproteobacteria bacterium. Taxonomy (GTDB): domain Bacteria; phylum Pseudomonadota; class Alphaproteobacteria; order Rhizobiales; family Beijerinckiaceae; genus Roseiarcus. The sequence goes on from CAWJIB010000014.1 coordinate 34,085, forward strand.
TTTTCGGTTGCTACTATTGGTCCGGAATGGTCGAAGATTATGTTTGACTACCACGTGTTTCACGAACACATGGCTGCGGACGACTACAATAACGATGCAGGCCGACTAATACAGACAGCAAAAGGAATAATGTATTCTGGTCAATATTTTCGCATATTTGGTTTTATACAATTTGTATTGCGACACGAGAACCGACCTCCACAGTTTACCGAGGCAATTGAGGGAGCTCTGAAATTGGCTCGCGCGGGTTACAGAATTGTTGATTGGGATACTATCATTCCTATTGCGTCGGAGGCCGAGCGATCGACGCTTGAGCGTGCTTTTGCCGATCTCGCGACGTCGGAATTTCACGGCGCGCGAGCGCATTTGCGCGAGGCTGGAATCACCCTTACCGCCGGAGATTACACGGCGAGCATTCGCGAGAGCATCCACGCCGTCGAGTCCGTCGCGCGCAGCCTTGAGGCGGCTGGCAAACTCAGCAACGCTTTAGCTATCCTGGAGAAATCCGCAGCAATTCATGGCGGTCTGAAAAGCGGATTCTTGTCGATCTACGGCTATACGAGTGACGAACAGGGTATACGACACCCACTTATTGACGGCCCCTCGGCAAAGGTCGACGAGACGGACGCACTATTCATGATTGGAGCGTGCGCCTCCTTTGTATCCTACCTCATCGGCAAAGCTCGCTCAGCCGGCTTGCTGAAAAAGAAGAATTGAGAGAAACGGGAACAGCCGCTCGACGCAATCGAAACGGCCGCCGATTCGCCTGGCGGCCGGCCGGCTTTTCGGGGCGCGCTTCGACGCCGCGTCATCCGTCTCGCGCCGTGTCGTCGCTCGCAAGGAACGGTGCGATCGAGCGCATGAACGGCGGCAAGCCATCCTTCTCGAACTGAGCCATTGACGCCTTGCGATTCACCTCCATGCGCTCGAGGAGTTCCCTCGCGGCCGCTTCCTTCGCAGGTGGAAACGGTGCCGCCATTATTTCGTCGAGCGTACCGGACAGCTGTCGCTCGACGCCGGAGAACGAGAAGTCGCTCTCCCAGCCGTGCTCGAAAACGTAGCTCAAGACGGCGAGGCAACCGGGGGGAAGCGCGTCGCCCTTCCGGGCCTGGGAGTAGAGCCATAGGATGACATCCGCGATCTGGATCCCTGGGCACTGGGAATCCTCGAGCACGCTGAAGTTGCTGCCGGGTACCTTCTGCATGCGATAGCTCTCGCCGACCCAGCGGATCTCCTCGGGTGACGCATTGGCGAACAGCCCGTGCCAAGCCTCGAGCGTTTTCTGGAATTCACTCTGCTGGTCGTGAGAGATTCTCGCCATCGGACGGTTCCAGCGCCTGCAGAAATCGTCCAAACCGCTCAGCAGATTCGAAAACGCGACGAGATTGGGGAAATGCCCCTGCCTCGCGGTCTTCTTGTCAGTGTGGATCTGGATCGCCCTCGGATGGGTCCGAGCCCATTCAAGGCCCTCTCCAATCACTTGCCGCGATCTCTCGTCGGGAACCCGGCCGATGTTCCGCTGCAACGCCTCACAAACCTGCGGCAGCATATCGTATGCCTTCCTCTCGTTAGGTTCGAGGATGCATTTCCAGAACCGCCTCGCTGTGTCCTCGTCGATCATGACCGCCAGTTTGAATGCGAAGATCAGGCGCAATGGTCGGATATTGTAATGGTGCCAGCCGACGGCCGCGTTCTCTCCAGAATCCAAGAGGGAGTCGAACATCTTGCTTGCGAGCAAATACTTCTTTTCCACGCGCGAGACGAAGAAGTGCGCCCTCGCGCTCTCGAAGAGCCGAATTAGGTCCGTCGCGACGCTTTCCAGGCGGTAGACGCCCAGATCCTTGCCGTGCAATGAGCCCGCGCCGAATGCCGCCGCGATGTCGCGCGTGCGCTTCCCGAAGGCGACATCGAAGTCTCCTTTGGTGATTAGCGCGCCCGTGAAGAAATCCGGCTGATCACGGTCGAATAGATTATGACCCGTGTTTCCGGTCTCATCCACGTACGCGTAGATAGGCAACTTCGATTCGCCCATTCCCAGATTCCGCTCTCGGCCGATGAGGCGGGACAGATTACCACGCATGCGAGGGCACCGTCGCGTGGCGTTCCCGCCTTTCGCGGCAGCGCTCTGCGCGAGACAAGCAAAAGGCGAGAGACGCCTTTAAGCTGCGACAGCAGTTGCTCGCTCCCTGAGCCGAGCGCGCTGCTATCGCCGGCCATGCCCGCGACCAAGCGCCGCCGCCCCCCAATCGACGGCCGCTTCATAACGACAAAGCCCGCGCGCTCGAGGTGCTCCACAAGCCGCTTGGCGACGATCGCCGCCATCATCTCCCCAGCGTCGCGCTCGCGCTTGCGACCGTCGAAGCGCAGTGCGAACGCCAGGGCGTCGGCGAGGTCTTCGGGCGAGGCGGGCGTAAGGCAATCGCGCGCTCCGCCCCTGCTCAGCCCGCCGGACGCCCGCCAGCCGATTCGGCGCCCGGCGCGCCGTGCAGGTAGCGCTGGCGCAATTCGCGCTTGAGCAGCTTTCCGCTCGGGTTTCTCGGGAGATGGTCGACGAAGATGACGCGTTTGGGGACCTTGAAATGGGCCATCGACCGGGCGCAATGTTCGACCACCGCCTCTTCGGCCAGCGTCTGGCCGGCCTTGACGACGACAACCGCGGCGACCGCCTCGATCCAGCGCGGGTCGGGAAGGCCGATCACCGCCACTTCCGACACTTGCGGCAGGCGATAGATCGTTTCCTCGACTTCGCGGCTGGCGACGTTCTCGCCGCCGCTCTTGATCATGTCCTTCAGGCGATCGACGACGGTGATGTAGCCCTCGTCGTCGACGGTGGCGAGATCGCCGCTGTGAAACCAGCCGCCGGCGAAGGCGGCCGCCGTTTTGTCCGGCGCGTCGTAATAGCCCGACAACAGATGCGGCGAACGATGCACGATTTCTCCGATCTCGCCGGGAGACACGTCCTCCATCGCGGCGTTCACCACGCGGGTCTCGACATTGAGCGCGGGCTTGCCCGCCGATCCGGCTTTGCGCAATTGATCTTCCGGCTTCAGCACCGTGGCGAGCGGCGCGATTTCGGTCTGGCCGTAAAAGTTCCACAGCCGCACCTGCGGCAATCGGCGCTGGAGCTCGAGCAGAACCTCGACCGGCATGATCGAGGCGCCGTAGTAGCCCTTGCGCAAGCTCGATAGGTTGGCCCGGTCGAAGGCGGGCGAGCGCAACATGCCGATCCAGACGGTCGGCGGGGCGAAGAAAGACGTCACGCCGTGGGTTTCGATCAGCGACAGGATCAAATCGGGGACGGGCTTGCCGGTGACGACGCTCGTCGCGCCGAGATAGATCGCCGGGCCGAGGAAAACGTCGAGCTGCGCGCAGTGATAAAGCGGCAGCGCGTGCAGGACCAGATCGTCGTCCGACATGCCGCCGTCGACGATGCAGCTCACATATTGCCACATGACCGCATCATGCGTGAGCATCGCGCCCTTGGGCAGAGATTCGGTGCCGCTGGTGTAGATGATCTGCGCCAGATCCCGGCCGTCGACCGCGACCGCCGGCGCGGACGCGTCGGCGTCCAAGAGATCGTCGAACGTCGTGATGTCGGCCGGCGGCTCGGACCGCTCCTCCGCCGGCAGCCAGACGAAGCTGCGGACGGCGCAGCCCGTCGCGGCCGCCACCCGCCCGGTCTCGACGAATTCCGGGCCGACGGCGAGGATCTTGGCGCCTGAGCTGGCGAGAATGAAGCGGATCTCTTCGGGGTTGAGCATGAAATTGATCGGCACGAGGACCGCGCCGATCCGGGCGATCGCAAAACGAATCGCCACGAAGGCGTGGGAATTGCGCGCGAGCACCGCGATCCGCTCGCCCTTGGCGGCGCCGAGCCCGATGAGGCCGCGGCCGAGCCGATTGCACAGCGCGTCGAGTTGCGCATACGTCCAGACCGTGTCGCCGCAGCGAATCGCTGTGCGGCTAGCGAAGCGCCGCGCCGAACGGCGCAACAGGTCGCCGATGCTCTGCTCTCTCGCGCGTCGAACGGCGCCCTCGACATCCTCGCTCATAGGCGTTCCTCCCCCTTGTCTTGTCGTTCGCAACGCCGGCGTCCGGAATAACCGAGCGTTCCAGCCGCATCCGAGCAAGGGTAGATCAAAGACGCGCTTCGCATAAAGCGCAATCCTGAAACTGCGAATGACGCGGCGATCGCGCGGGCGGACTTACGTCGCCGCGGCCGAAGCCGCATCGGCGCGAGGCTATGCGGCGATGCTTTTGGGCGGTGAGCAAGGCGGCTCTGCGATTCCCGCCTCGCCCCGCCTCAATCCTCCTCCTCGCCCGCGAACGCCCCGCGGTCCACTCCGTTTCCGATCAGGATTTCGCGTTTGCCCGCGTGGTTCGCCGGTCCGACGACGCCCTCCTGCTCCATGCGCTCGACCAGCGAGGCGGCCTTGTTGTAGCCGACGGAGAGGCGTCGCTGGATGTAGCTCGTCGAGCATTTGCGGTCGCGCAGCACGATGTTGACCGCGCGGTCGTAATAGTCGCCCGCCTCCTCGGCGTCCATCGAGCCGAGCGATCCGGCCGGCGCGGCCTCGACGTCGTCGTCCTCCGAGGAATCCTCCTCGGTGATCGCGGTCAGATATTCCGGCTGGCCCTGGGTCTTGAGATGGGCGACGATCTTTTCCACTTCGTCGTCGGCGACGAAGGGGCCGTGCACGCGCGAAATGCGCCCTCCGCCCGCCATGTACAGCATGTCGCCCTGGCCGAGCAGCTGCTCGGCGCCTTGCTCGCCCAGGATCGTGCGGCTGTCGATCTTGCTCGTCACCTGGAAGGAGACGCGGGTGGGGAAATTCGCCTTGATGGTGCCGGTGATGACGTCGACCGAGGGGCGCTGGGTCGCCATGATGAGATGGATGCCCGCGGCGCGCGCCATTTGCGCGAGGCGCTGGATCGCGCCCTCGATGTCCTTGCCGGCGACCATCATCAGGTCGGCCATTTCGTCGACGAAGACGACGATGTAGGGCAGTTCGGAGAGATCCATCTCCTCCTGCTCGTAGATCGCCTCGCCGGTCTCCCGGTCGAAGCCGGTCTGCACCGTGCGCGTGATCGCCTCGCCCTTGGCGCTCGCCTCGGCGACGCGCGCATTGAAGCCGTCGATGTTGCGCACGCCGACCTTCGACATCTTCTTGTAGCGGTCCTCCATTTCGCGCACCGCCCATTTCAGCGCGACCACCGCCTTCTTGGGATCGGTGACGACGGGGGTCAGCAGATGCGGGATGCCGTCATAGACGGAAAGCTCCAGCATCTTCGGATCGACCATGATGAGCCGGCATTGCTCGGGCTTGAGGCGATAGAGCAGGCTCATCACCATCGTGTTGATCGCCACCGACTTGCCCGAGCCGGTGGTGCCGGCGACCAAGAGATGCGGCATGCGCGCGAGATCGACGATCACCGGTTCGCCGCCGATCGTCTTGCCGAGCGCGATGGCGAGGCGGTGCTTGGATTTCTCGAAATCCTGGCTCGCCAGCAATTCGCGTAGGTAAACCGTCTCGCGCCGCTGGTTGGGCAGTTCGATGCCGATGGCGTTGCGTCCCTGGACGACGGCGACGCGCGCCGAGATCGCCGACATCGAGCGCGCGATGTCGTCAGCGAGGCCGATGACGCGCGACGACTTGATGCCGGGCGCCGGTTCGAGTTCGTAGAGCGTGACGACCGGGCCTGGCCGCACGTTGATGATTTCGCCCTTGACGCCGAAATCGTCGAGCACGCCCTCCAGGAGCCGCGCGTTCTGCTCCAGCGCGTCTTCGGAAATCTTCGAGGCGACGAGCTTCTTGGGCTCGGCGAGCATGGCGAGCGGGGGCAATTGATAGGCGCCGCGGTCGAGCAGCGAGAGCTGCGCTTCGCTGACGGCGCGGCGTCCGACCTTGAGCGCGCCGGCCGGCGCGGCGACGCGCGAGAGCGGCGCGCCGGCGCCCAGGCCGGCCGAGGGCGGCGTCGAGGCCGCGCTCGCGCCCTGACGGGTCATCGGCGGCTCGACGCGCGCCTCGGATCGCGGCGCGAACGCGGCGAGGTCGGCGGCGAAATCGTCGGGTTCGCGGCCGAGCCAGGGCGCGCGCGGCGCCGGGCCGGAGGACGCCGGGCGTGTCGTCTTGCGAGTGAAAAAGCGGCGCAGCGCGCTTCTGACGCTCAGCGCGGTGTGGATCACGGCGCCGATCGAGACGAGTCCGAGACCCGGCTCTCCGTCGCTGTCTTCGTCGTCGCCGTCATAGCGGTCCGGCGCGCGCCGCGTCGGCGCGGTCTTGGCCGTGGGCGCCGCGTCGTCGGCGTCGGCGTCCGCGGAGGGCATCAGGTGGTATCCCGCCGCGGCCGTCAGGGCGAGGATGGCCAGCCCCGCCAGCGTCAGTCCGACGATCGCCAAGCCGAGCGCGGACCCGGCGAGAACATGTCGCGGCGTCCACAGCACGGCGTCGCCGACGACGCCGCCGAGGCCGGTGGGCAGCGGCCAGCTCGCCGGCGCAGGCAGCAACGAGGCGCAACCGGCCGCCAGCGTCGATCCGGCGAGCCAGAGCGCGAGTTTGCTTCGGACCCGTTCGAGGCGCTTGAGCGTGACGAGCCGCCAGCCCCAGAATGCGGGCGCGATCAGCGCGACGACGCAGGCGAGTCCGAAAAATTGCATTGCGATATCGGCGACGACCGCGCCGGGGCGGCCCAGGAGATTGTGGATCGGCGTCGCCGTCGCGTGATTGAGGCTGGGGTCGGCGACCGACCATGTCAGCAGCGCGGCGCAGGAGGCCGCGAGGCTGGCCAGCACGCAGACGCCAATCAGCTCGGCCACCCGTCGTTTCGGCACTTCGCGCAGCGAGTCGGGCAGATAGTCGAAGAACGTGAATGTCGTGGTACGCATAGGGCAACGCTCTACCGCCGCCGCGGCAAGGGCCGCGCTCGCCGATGAACCTAGGCGCGCGGAGTTAATGTCCGCCTAACCTTAATGAAGCTGGTCCATTTCGGCCCGGCCGAAATGGCGCAGGCGAGACCGCCCGTCTATGTCGTCAACGAAATCGAGGTGAAGGATCCTGCGGCGTTCAAGCGATACGCGGACGCACAGAGCGAACTCAAGGCGGCCCGAGACCAGGCGTCGATTTTCCACGCGTTCGCGGTCGAGGGCTTGCCGAACTAAGCGACGCACGGCCTGTCCGCCCCGTTCGGCCGATTTCGCCGGCCCCGGGCCGACGACCCGATCACACGAAAAAAAGGACGCCCGAGGGGCGTCCGAGTTTGGGAGGAAACGGGGGATCCGGCGGCGCCAGGCCGCCGGATCCGATTGCCTTACTGCACGACTTCGCCGTGCAGCGCGAGGTCGAGGCCGTCGCGCTCGATGTCGTCGCTGACGCGCAGGCCGATCGCCACGTCGATGACCTTGAGGATGATCAGCGAGACGATCCCGTCGTAGACGATGACGGTGCCGATGCCGATCAGCTGATTGATCACCTGGCCCGGATTGCCCTCGATGAGGCCGGAGTGGCCGCTGTACTGGTTGATCGCGAAGACGCCGGTCAGGATCGCGCCGATGATGCCGCCGATGCCGTGGACGCCGAAGCAATCGAGCGCGTCGTCATAGCCGAAGGCGTGCTTCAGGCTGGTGGCGCCGAGGTAGCAGCCGACGCCGCAGGCGACGCCGATCACCATCGATCCGATCGGGCCGACATAACCCGAAGCCGGGGTAATGGCGACGAGGCCGGCGACGGCGCCCGAGCAGATGCCGATGACGGTCGGCTTGCCGCGATGCGCCCATTCCACGAACATCCAGGTCAGCGCCGCGACAGCGGTGGCGATCTGCGTGACGGTCATCGCCATGCCCGCCTGCACGCCCGCGCTCACCGCCGAACCCGCGTTGAAGCCGAACCAGCCGACCCACAGGAGCCCAGCGCCGATGAAGGTGTAGACCATGTTGTGGCCGGGGCCGGAGTCGCGGCGCTTGCCGAGCATCAAGGCGCACATCAGGCCGGCGACGCCCGCGTTGATGTGCACGACGGTGCCGCCGGCGAAGTCGAGCACAACCTTCCAACCCGTGAAGTTGCCCTTGTCGTCGACATTGGCGGTGGAGAACATGCCATCCGGGCCCCAGACCCAATGCGCGATCGGCGCGTAAACGAGGATCGCCCACAGGCCGATGAACCACAGCATTGCCGAGAACTTCATGCGCTCCGCGAAGGCGCCGGCGATGAGGGCGGGCGTGATGATCGCGAAGGTCATCTGGAAGCACATATAGACGGTCTCGGGGATCGTCGGCGCGAGGCTATTGGGATTGCCGATGCCGCCGTTGTTCACGTCGCTCAGGATGTTCTGCAGGAACGCCCGGCTGAACCCGCCGATGAACGCTCCGCCGGAGGTGAACGACAGGCTGTAGGTGACCACCGCGTAGAGGACGGTAACCAGCGCCGTGATCGCGAAGCTGGTCATGACGGTGTCGCCGACGTTCTTCTTGCGCACCATGCCGCCATAGAACAGGCCGAGGCCGGGGATGGTCATCATCAGAACGAGCGCGACGGAGGTCAGCATCCACGCCGTGTCGCCGCCCGAGGGCGTGCAGTTCGTCATGACCGCGGGGACGGCCGGGACGGCCGCATATTTGTCGGTGGCGTCGATAGCCGCGACGGCGGCGGCGCAAGCGGGCGTTGGCGGCGGAGCCGGCTTGGCGGCGGGGGCGGGAGCGGGCGCCGTGGCTGCGGGCGCTGCAGCGGGCGCGTCGTCCGCCCGCGACGGGGCGGGAGCGGCGAAGCCGATCAACGCGGCGATCGCCAGCGCCGGCGCCAGGCCAGTGAAAAACCGAGACAGTTTCATTGTTTGAGACTCCGATTGAAATGGGATGGGGCCGCGCTCACAGAGCGTCCTTGTCCTTTTCGCCGGTGCGAATGCGGACAGCCGTTTCGAGGTTGTAGACAAAGATCTTTCCGTCGCCGATCTGGCCAGTGCGCGCGGCGGCGACGATCGCGTCGATCACTTTGTCGACGAGTTCGGCATTGACCGCGACCTCGATTTTCAGCTTCGGGAGGAAGCTGACGGCGTATTCGGCGCCGCGATAAATTTCGGTATGGCCCTTCTGTCGGCCATAGCCCTTCACTTCCGTCACCGTCAGACCGTGCACCCCGATGGAGGTCAACGCGTCGCGCACCTCCTCGAGTTTGAACGGCTTAATGACTGCCATTACAATTTTCATGTGCCTCGCCCCATTTTGGAGGGCGCGACGCGCATCGAAAATGAAACGCGCCTCCCCTCGTGCAATGTCGATCGGACGCCTGACGGCGCGCCGCTCATCGACGTCTGTACAAGTCGCGTGCCACGCTTGCTGGAGAGGGCTAAGCCGATGACAAGTTAGGAAGTTTCTTGTCTGCCAAGGCGATCTCGGGATCGGCCGCAGACATAAAGAAAATATATGGCTTTAATTTAGGCGCCTAAAAATTAATCAGGGCTGCCACTCGCGCTGCAGCGGGCGCATCAAGCCTTCTTGTGCGACGCTCGCCGCAAGGACGCCGGCGCGGGTATAAAGCAGGCCCCGCGTCAGGCCACGCGCTCCGTGCGCATTCGGACTGTCCTGGACATAGAGAAGCCAATCGTCGGCGCGGAACGGCCTATGCAGCCACAAGGCATGGTCCAGGCTGGCCATTTGTATGCGGCCGTCCGACACCGTGTGGCCGTGCGCGACCAGCGCCGTGTCGAGCAACGTCATGTCCGAGAGATAGGCGAGCGCGGCCCGGTGAATGGCGGGATCGTCGGGAAGCGCGCCGCCGATGCGGATCCACAGCGATTGCTTGGGCTCGCGAACGACTCCGGGAGCGGGCGGAGCGTATCGCGTGAGATCGAGCGGGAGAAATTCGATCGGCTGGATTCGCTCGAGCAGGCCCTGCAGCCGCTTTTGCGCCTTTTCGCCGAGCAGCGCGGCCGCCGCTACGGGCGCGACGAGGCGATCGGGTTCGGGCGCGGGCGGCATCGGCAATTGGTGGTCGAACCCCTCCTCCTCGACGTGGAACGAGGCGGACAGCACAAAAATCGCCTCGCCGCGTTGCCGGGCGACGACGCGTCGCGTCGTAAAGCTCCGGCCGTCGCGAATGCGATCCACTTCGAACAGGATCGGTTCGAGCGGATCGCCGGCAAGAATGAAATAGGCGTGCAGAGAATGCGGCGCGCGCTCCTCGACTGTGCGCGAGGCGGCGACGAGCGCCTGGGCGATCACCTGACCGCCGAACACCCGTTGCCACCCGTTTGGCGGGGAGCGGCCGACAAACCGGTCCGGGCCGGTCGGTTCGATGTCGAAGAGGGCGACGAGGTCGGCGGCGGTGACGGGCATGAGGGTCTCGATCGGAGCGGCCGTTGTGCGGCGCGGCGCCCGCCTCGTCAACCCCCGAGACGCCGGCCCGACGCCCATCGACAAGGCGCGTTGGCGCTTCAGGATTGCCCGACAGGCCAAAACAGCGCGGTCTGGCCCCGAAGTCGGCGGCCTTTGCGGGATGTCGGGTGAATCCGGCCGACAGTTCTCCTTAGGGCTCTTTGATAGAGCAGGATTCTTATCGGAAGACCAGATTCCGCTTTTGAGGACTCTCGCTAAACGACGTTGACCGCGCCTTAACCATTCGCCGCGCCAATGCGAATGCCGGCGGATTTCCGCGTTTGGTTTAACCTCGTGGAAGCTGCGCGCCCTTTAGGTTGGCGCTACTCCGTGCGTCATCGCGAACGTAGCGGAAATTCAACGGTCGGGAGAAAGTCATGATCGGGACGCTCAAAACATTCGTCGCCGACGAATCCGGCGCCACCGCGATCGAATACGCGTTGATCGCCGCGTTGATCGCCGTCTTTATCATTGGTTCCTTGTCGGTTCTCGGCACCAGCATCAGCAGCGAGTTCACCGAAGTCTCCAGCGCCCTTAAGTAAGCGCAAAAAGGCTCAAAGGGCCCTTCGAAACCTCCGGCGCCGCCCCCTCTTCGTCGGCGCTTTTTCTTCTTTTCGCGCCGGCGCCGCGCGGCGGACGTAACCGCGGCTGGACCACGACGCAATCATGAAGGATCGCGTATCCCGCCGCGCGATCCGTGTGATATTTCACCGATAAGCGATTGGCGGGACTTACGCTATTTTCTCGCGCTCGCGCGCCGGCGCGCTGTCGACGGCGGGTCAATTGCGCGTCGATCACGCCATCGTCGGCCGGCGCGGCGCCGGCGGCGTCAACCCCCGATGCGCGGCCTTGAGGCCGGCGCAGACGCCCGGCGGGGAAAGGCGACCGATCGCGCCGAAGGGCGCGCCCCGATGGGAATTTTCGCTCAAAAGCGGAAGACTTTAGATGCTCGCCGTAACCCTCCCGTAATCCCTGCCTGTCACAATCGGCTCTTCAGGAACGGTTTTCGCTCGCGGATCGCATGAGCTCTTTACGCAAGATCATCGACGCCGGGCTTCGCGCCGCCAGAGCGTTCGCGCGTCGGCAGGACGGCGGCCCGGCCTCCGAATTCGCCCTCGTCGCGCCGTTCTTCATCGTGATGATGTTGGCGACGCTGCAGGTGGCGGTCATCTATCTCGCCAACGCCTTTCTCGAGACCGCGGCGGAAGACGCCGCCCGTCTGGTGCTGACTAATCAGACGGGGTCGATGACCGCGGCGCAGTTCCGGACGGCGCTGTGCAACAACGTCACCGCGCTGTTCAATTGCAGCAACATCATGATCGGTCTGGCGCCGGCGACGTCGACCACTTCGATCAGCACTGCGGCTCCTACGTTCACGACGAGCGGAACCTTGTCCGCCACCCTCCCCTACACGCAACCGACGCCCGGGCAGATCGCGGTGCTCCAGGTTCTTTATCAATGGCCGGTCATCGGCCTGCCGCTCGGGTTCAATTTCGCCAACCTCGGCAACGGCACCTATCTCATGATGTCCACCCAGGTCTTCATCGTCGAGGCGAATTGATGGACAACGCGCGTAGGACTTCTCCATGGCGCCGGCAGGCGATCTGGTTGGCGCGCGCGCTCCGCCACGACGCGCGCGCCATGGCGGCCGTCGAGGGCGCCCTGCTCGCGCCGGTGGCGCTGCTGATATTCGCCCTGCTCATCTACGCAGCGGAAGGCTTCGCGATCGACCGCAAGGTCTCCATGACCGCCCGCACGGTCACCGACCTCATCACGCAGGCTACGCCGACGCAGTACAGCAACGGATCCTCGGTGATGACCGAGGCGGCGGTCGACAATCTTCTCCAGGTCGCCTCCTCGGTCCTCACGCCCTACTCGGCCTCGAACATGACGATGGTGGTTTCCCAGGTGCTCGTCGGCTCCACGGGAACCACCGCCACGGTCACCTGGAGCGAGCCCTACAACGGCGGGACGGCGAGGCCCGCCGGGCAAGTTCTCACGCTGCCGGGCACGATCGGAACCGGCCAGGCCGGCAATTACTTCATTTTCGGCGAGGTTCATTACAATTACACCCCGCTGAATTTCTACGAGTTGCTGAGCCCGATCACGCTGTACGGCTCGATCTATCTGACCCCGCGTCAGTCGAGGAGCATCACCTGCTCGAATTGCGTGACGCCCTGGACCGCCCCCTCGAGCTGAAGGGCCGGGAAACGAACCGGCGCCTTCCGTCCGTCTCATTGCGCGCTATGCGCGACGATGCCGACGTGGGGCTTCTGACGACGGCTCCTCGATGCGTCGAATTTTCGACGAGCTCCGACACGACTGGGCGAGTGGCTCCGCCGCCGTTGGCGACCCGTCCGTGGCGGGCTCCGGCAATCACGCAATCGTTCTCCTATTGTTGAGATCGGACAGATACGCCTCGTTAAGGCGCGCCCCTTCCCCCCTTGCCTATCGGATTCACACATCGAAATTCGATATCTTCTGGGTCCGCGCTGCCTGATCCGTGCTCGGCGTCAATGTCGCGCCCGCTGCGCGGGTTGCTCCCCCCGGATAAAGTCCGGGGGTCGCAAACATTGACCCCTCCGCGCGGCTCAGGCTCTTGGTTTCCATGAACTTTGCTGCGAGAAGTCGGCCCTGCGGGCCGGCTTCGCTCAGCAAAGATCATGGAAGCAAAACGCCGCATCGGAGCGGCGCAGCCACCCCAAGGCGAATGCGAAGCATTCGTCCGGGCGAAGCGAAGCGTCGCAGCCGCGCGGCGGCGGACGAATGCTTTGCATTCGCCTGGACTTGACGGCGACGGGCCGATGTGGCCGCCGGCCATCCCGAGATGTGTGAACGCCGTAGCCCCCTTGCGGGGAAGGGGCGCGCCTTGGAGACGTGACCATATCGTAGCGCGAGGGCGAAGGAGGTCGCCCTCCGGCCTGCCGTTCGCCTCACTGCGTCAAGTGCGCGGTTTGCACGACCGTGTTGAAGAGCGCCTGCAGCGCTCCGCCGAGGTTCGAGCTGTCGAGCCCTGCGTCGTAGAACAGGCCGGGCGAGGCGCACGCCTGAAGTTGCGGGCCGATCTGCGATTGGAACGGCTCGATCCAATCGACGTACCAGGTGTTCGCGGTCACCTGATAATAGTCGGTATAGAGTATCGCGATGCGGATGCCGCGGTTCTTGATCGCCGTGCACAGAGCCGGGTTGATCGGCGCCTGGCAACGACCGCTGGTCTCCGGCTGGCTGCACGAAGACGTGGATTCGTCCTCGACGCCGTCGGTGACGAAGAACAGCACTTCCTGCGGCGTGTCGCCCGCCACGTTGGTGCCTAGGCCGGGATTCGGCATGATCGTGTTCATCGCGCCCAGGGCGTTGTCGAAGTTCGTCGCGTAGTCGCCGCCGCCGCCGTTGCTGGTGCACGCGGCGTTGCCGCATTCCTCGTTGTTGGCGTAATATTCCATGAGGCCGAAATTCGGCGCGGCGGTCGACCAGCCGGAGACGTAATTGGTCGTCATAGGCATCAGATCATTGTAATTGTTGGAGCTCGACATGCCGATCTGCCAGGACGAATCCATCGTATAGGCGGCGAACTGGTACACCGGAGGAATCGAGGCCGCGTTCTGCTGGGTGGTGTAGGCGTCCGCCATCAAATTGCTGACCCCCGTGCTGAGGGCGTCGAGGCGCAACTGGATTCCGTTTTTGCGCGCGAGCGCGAAGTCGTCGATTTGCGTTCCTTGCGTCGAAGAGCAGTACGTATTGCCGCCGCTTTTCATGCTGCTGGTGAGCGTCGGGGTCGAGTAGGTGGCGCCCTTCAAGCACGGATTTCCCGCCGAATCGCCGTTGTTGGTGCTTCCCTGATGGCAGGCGAACGCGCAATTGCCCTGCTGCGGCGTGAGGTTCTGCATCTGGGTGATGCCGGCCTGGGTCGCCGGCAAGGCCATCGACGGGGAATTGTCGAGCAGCAGATAGAAATTGATGTTGGCCGCCATCGACGCGCTCGCCGTCGACGAGCCGGCGAGCGCAAGAGTGGGAACGCCGAGGATGCTCGCGAAAATGTTCTCGTTCTGCGCGGTGTAGGCGACCGTGACATTACGGACGAGGGGGTTGTTGTTCGGATTGGTGATGGTGATGGTGACGGTCGTGTCTCCGGGCGCCAGCGAAGTGATGGTGGCGATCTGACCGTTGAACATGTTTTGCGCGGCGGTCTGCGCCGTCGCGTTGGGTTGCTGCATCATGCTCGGCGTCAGGGCGGCCAGCACCGCGGCGTCCGCGGCCGCATTGAGCTCCGTGCGCACTTGCGCGGCGTGAGTGAAATCGACCGCCACGCCGACGCCGAACATCAACACCGGCATGGCCAGGGCATACATCATCGCGACGTTGCCGCGGCGGTCGCCAAGGAATTTGCGCGGAACAGGAAAAGGCATGACCAAACTCACGATGTTGTGGCGCCAGCGCGCCGCCGCGCCATCCAGGCCTCGATCGCGCGCCTTCGCGATAGGTGAGGCCTGAGCCTCCGATCTCAGTCTGAACTCGGCGGATCGTCGGAACGCGCCAAGTCCGGCTCGCTGCGATGACGTCGCCTCGAATTCCGCGACGGGTCGAGCGAATAATTTGTATCGATATGCGCGCATTCGAACGAATTTTTGTAAAACGGAACCGTTAAAATTCTCTCGATCGGTCGCCGGACCCGAAGATTCCGCCGAGAAGGTTACGAAAGGGTAGGCGCAATCAGCAAATCACGGCCCGATCGCGCCGGCTCGGGCGCGATTGCGATCATGGCGTCGATATCGGCGTCGGGCCGGTCCCGGCCGCCACAAAATGGGCGCAAGGGGCTGGCACTGACCGCTTCGCCGCCGGCGCGAATTCGCCCATGATCGCCGCCGTCGCGGCGGCGATTCACGCCCTTCGAGCGGGCGAAAGCGGAGAGTTCATGACGATCCTTCGGCCCTTCGCCGGGTCAGCCCTGGCGCTTCTCGCCTTCGCGCGGCTCGCCTGCGCCGGGGACGCGCCGATCAATCTCAACCCGCCGCCGACGCCGCCCGTCAGGCCCGCCACGCTCGCCGCCCCGGCCAAGGACGCGCCCAAGCCGGAACTGACCGCCGCCGACGCCGTCGCCAAGGCCAACGCCTATCTCGACGGCGCGCGCGTCATGAGCGCGGATTTCGTGCAGATCGGGCCCGACGGGACACGTTCCGAAGGCCAGCTCTATGTCGCGCGCCCGGGCCGGATGCTGTTCCGCTTCGCCCCGCCCGCCCGGCTGGAAATCGTCGCCGACGGCCGCACGGTCGCGGTGCGCGACCAGAACCTCGACACCCAGGACCTTTATTTCATCGCCCAGACGCCGCTGAAATTCCTGCTCGCCGACCACATCGACATCGCCAAGGACACCACGGTCAAGCGGGTCGCGATCGACGAGAACGCCGCCACGATCGAGATCGAGGATAAGGCGACTTTCGGCGGCACGGCCGAAATCGCGCTGGTGTTCGATCCCGCGACCTTCGCGTTGAAGCAATGGACCGTCCTCGACGCGCAGGGCTTTCAGACCGTCGTCACCCTGTTCAACGTCGATCTGACGAGCAAGCCCGATCCCGATCTCTTCTACATCAACAACTCGCCGGCCTCGGATATGAACAAGCGCAAATAGCGCGGCCGGCGCGCAGCCCCGGCGTCCCGCCTCGCCTGTGGGCAAGTCGGCGGCGTCTCTTGCGTCCGCGCCCGAAGCGCCCATGTTCGCCCGGCCCCTTTGGAAAAGGTTTCCCCGTGCGCTTTTCGATCTCGACCTGGAACATCAATTCCGTGCGCCTTCGCATCGGGCTCGTCGCGCGCTATCTCGAGGAACAGCGTCCGGACGTCCTGTGCCTGCAGGAGACCAAGTGCCCCGACGCGCAATTTCCGCACGCCGAGTTTCGTGAACTCGGCTACCAGCATATCGCGATCAACGGCCAGAAGGGCTATCACGGCGTCGCGATCGTCTCGAAGCTGCCGATCGTCGAGGCGACCCCGCGCGAGTTTTGCGCCAAGGGCAATTCGCGGCACCTGCAGGTGACGTTGGGGGGCAAGGCGGACGGTCTGGAAATCCATAATTTCTACGTGCCCGCGGGCGGGGACGAACCCGATCCCGCGATCAACGACAAATTCGCGCACAAGCTCGCCTTCGTCGACGAAATGGCGGCCTGGTTCAGCGACGAAAAGAAGGCCGCCGGTCGCTCCATCCTCGTCGGCGACCTCAACATCGCGCCGCTGGAGCACGACGTCTGGAGCCACAAGGCGCTCATCGACGTCGTCAGCCATACGCCGATCGAGGTGGAGAAGCTCGGCCGCGCGCAGGCCGCCGGTCCCTGGGTCGACGCCCTGCGCAAGTTCGTTCCCGACCACGAAAAGCTCTACACATGGTGGAGCTACCGCGCGCCCGACTGGTCGAAGGCCGACAAAGGGCGCCGCCTCGACCATGTCTGGGTCAGCCCCGCGCTCGCCGACGCCGTGAAATCGATGCACGTGCTGCGCGACGCGCGCGGCTGGGAGCGCCCTTCCGACCACGCGCCGGTGAAGGTGGAGCTGACGCTTTAGGCGAGCCGACCGCGGCGCTCCGTCGCAGCGGCGTCGCCTCGGCCGGCTAGGCATGGACAAGCCAAGGCAAACCGGCTTGACTTGCGCCGCCGCGGCGAGCGCCGAGGGGGAGCGTTCATGAAGTTCCGTCTGTTGAAGGCGCTGGCGAAGTTCCTCGTCGTGCTGCTCGTCGTCGGCGCCGCGGCTGGGTTCTATCTCTTCTATCGCGCGATGCCCGCCTATTCCGGCGCCGCCGCCCTGCCCGGCCTCACGGCGGAGACGCGAGTCTGGCGCGACGCCTACGGCGTTCCGCATATCTTCGCGCAGTCGTTGGACGACGCGGCGCGCGCGCTCGGCTATGTCCACGCCAGCGAGCGGCTCTATCAAATGGAGATTCAGCGCCGCGTGGGTCAGGGCCGCATCGCCGAAATCGCCGGTCCCGATCTCGTCGGCGTCGATCGCTTCATCCGCACGCTTGACTTTTACCGCCTCGCGCAAAGCAGTTTCTCAGCGCTCTCGCCCTGGGCGCAGGCGCGCCTGCAGGCTTACGCGGACGGCGTCAACGCTTTTATCGAAACGCACAAAAACGCGCTGCCGCCGGAGTTCTTGATCCTCGGCGATGCGCCGGAGCCCTGGAAGCCCGCCAACTCGCTGGTCTGGGGCAAGCTGCTGTCCCTGAATCTGAGCGTCAATTACAAGCTCGAGGCGTTGCGCGCCCACCTCCAGCAGAAGCTGTCGCCGGAGCAGGCGCGTTGGTTGTTCCCCATGCCGTACGCCGATTGGCCGGTCACGACTTCCCCCGTCGCCAAGCCGAGCCACGCCGAAAGCGACAGCCCGGCCGATCAGCTCGGCGCGCTTCTGCCGGAGCGGCACGGCGCCTCGAACGAATGGGTCGTCTCGGGCGCGCGGACCGTGAGCGGCAAACCCGTTCTCGCCAACGACCCCCATCTTGAAATCGGCGCGCCGATCCTTTGGTACCTCGCCCGCATCGTTACGCCCGAAGGCGCGGTGAAAGGCGCGACCGTCCCCGGACTTCCGGCCGTGCTGCTCGGTGAGAACGATCGCATCGCGTGGGGCTTCACCAACGCCTACACGAGCGTTGAGCAGTTGTTCGTCGAGACGATCGACCCGGCCAATCCCAATCAATATCTGACGCCCGACGGACCGAAGCCGTTCGCGACGCGCGACGAGACGATCCACGTCAAGGGCGGGCCTGACGTCGCGCTACACGTGAGAGCGACGCGGCACGGACCGGTTCTCTCCGATGTCGCCGCGGATCTCGCCGCGCTCGCGGGCCCCGGCAAGGCGATGGCTCTGGCCTATACCGGCCTCAGCGCTCAGGACACGACCGCCGAGGGCCTCCTGCGCGTCAACACGGCGCGCGACTGGAACGAGTTCCTCGCGGCGCTGCGCCTCTATCAGACGCCGACGCAGAACCTGGTCTACGCCGATGTCTCCGGCGACATCGGGTTCATCAGCGCCGGCCTCGTGCCGCTGCGCAAGTCGGGCGATGGGCTGACCCCCGCCGACGGCGCGTCGGCCGAGAACGACTGGATCGGGACGATTCCCTTCGAGCAATGGCCGCAGTTGCGCAATCCAGCGGCCGGCTTCGTGTTCAACGCCAACAACGCGCTCGTCGCCGACGATCATCAGCCGCCTCTCAGTCAGGATTGGGAGGAAGCGTTCCGCGCGCGGCGCATCCAGCAATTTTTCGACACGTTCGACAAGCACAGCCTCGACACTTCGGCCGCGATGCAAGCCGACCACGTCTCGCTCGCCGCCAGGGAATTGCTGCCGTTTCTCAAGGGCGTGACGCCCAGCGACGAGCGCGCGCGGCAAGCGCTGGCGCTGCTCGCCGGCTGGAACGGCGTGATGGACAAGGATCGCCCGGAGCCGCTGATCTTCACCGCCTTCACGGACGCGTTGCACCAAATCATGCTCGTCGAGAAAGTCGGCCTTTCCATGAGCGAGAAAGGCCCCTACGCCGTGACCACGCTGATTTCGCTGCTGCGCGACCATCCGTCCTGGTGCGACGCGCCGGGCAAGCCCGACCCCGACTGCCGCGCGACACTCGCGCGCGCCCTCGACGAAGGGCTCGCGCTCGTCGTCAAGCGCGACGGCGCCGACATGAGCCAATGGAAATGGGGGCATGAACACATCGCGCTGCTGCAGCACAAGGTCTACAGCCACATTCCGTTGCTGGATCGGCTCAGCGACCTCAGCATGCCCTCGAGCGGCGACTTCTACACGCTCGATCGGGGCGGCGGCTTCGAGGTTCCGCCCGACCAGCCCTTCGCGCGCACGCAGGGCGCCGGCTTTCGCGGCGTCTACGATCTGGCCGACCCCGACAAGTCGCGCTTCATGATCACGACCGGCGAATCCGGCCATATTTTCTCGCCCCATTATCGCGACCTCGCGCCGCTGTGGATCGACGGCAAGTCGATCACGCTCGCGGGGAGCGAGGACGACCTGAAGCGCGCGGGGGCGCAGGAACTCGTGTTCACGGCGCCGTAGAGCGCCATCGCGCACGAGTGCGCGCCGGCTTCCGGGGAAGGTCCGTAGGCGAAAAAAGAGCGTGACGACGATCCAACAAATCGTCGTCACGCTCTGCAGGCGGCGGCGCCGGAGACTTGGCGCCGCATGGGAGTCCGTTGCGCCGAGGCGTCAGGCGCCCGCAAGCCGATCGGGAAAAGCGAGTTCGTGGCGGCTGCGCCACTCCGGCTTGACGTAGTTGATGATCAGCGACCGCCGCACCCCGTCGATCGGGCGGCGGCGGAAGCCGTGCCAGGTGTCGCTGCCGGGGACGAAGATGAGGCCGGCGTTGCGTTCGTAGGGCGCGGTGGCGACGACGTTCAGGCTGGTGTCGAGAATGTCGGTGCCCCAGGCCTCGCTGCCCGGCTCGCTGGAGAGATAGACCAGCATCGTGAACAGCTTGGCGCCGATGTCGGTGTGCGGCTCGAGCCAGAAGCCGTCGGTGTCAAGGCAATATTCGATGCGCAGGTGGCTTTCGCGCAGCTTCGTCTCGCAAAGCAGTTCGATGCGCTCGACGACGTCCAAGCTCTGGAATGCCGCGGCGAGCGCGTCGCACACGGGATAGCGCGCGCGATTCTCCGCGCCGAAGAACAGCCGCGTACTGTTGTGCGTTTCGCGCTTGCCGAGCGTGTCGTCGATCTTGGGCGGCGCGACGGGAATCGCGTCGATGCCTAGGCAGATGCCCGCGGGCAGGATGCCCTCGAGCAGCCAATGGCGAAAGGGCTCGGCGCGGAAACGGCTGACGTCGAGACAGCCGATCACGCTCGAGGCGACCGAGGCGGCGTCAATCACGGACGCCTCCCGCCTTGGCGGCGCGCCGCGGCTTCAGGAACGAAATCGCCTGCTTGGCGCGCGCCGAGACCCGATGCCGGAATAATTCGCGGCGCGCGGCGAAGTCGGTGGTCATCCAGTTGATCATCACGTAGCGCCGCACGCCCTCATAAGGCTCATGCCCGTGGTAAGATCTGTCCGAGCGGCGAAACGCGATCATTGTGCCGGAGTCCGGCGGCGCCTCTCCGATCATGTCGTTGAGATCGGTCGGCGAGCGCAACAGCCGCAGTCGCCCGCCCGCAGCCTCCCATTGATCGTTGAAATAGATCAGGACGGTGATGAGCTTGGTCTTGCTGTCGGTGTGGATGCGCCCGTCCTTGGCCGCGCAGCGCCCGCGCACGGTGATCATCTGCGGGCGGCGGACGAGATCGACGCCGAACTTCTCCGAGAAGGCGCGCGCCACCTCCTCGCTCTGCAACTCCCGGATCAGTCGGCGGAATACCGGCCCGTAGCGCGTCGCCTCGACGGGCAACAGCCCGGAATCCTCGATATCGGGGAAATCGTCGCGAATCGCCGCGGCGTCCGCGGGCCGGATCGCTTGCTTGACGACCGTGAAGTTGAAGGGATCGCGCACCAGCGGCGCCTGACGCAGCGCCTCGAGATCAAGCAACGGCATGAACCTCCCCGCAATGGAAACGACGCCGGCTGACCCGGCGTCGAGACAGCATATAACATTCGGGTCAATCGCCGCCCGCGACCATCGGACGCAGCCTGGAGCGCCGTCGCTACGGCGCGCTGGCCTGATCGAGCGCCGCGACGTCCTCGCCGCTCAGCGTGAGCCTCGCCGCGCGGATCAGACTGTTCAGCTGGGCGAGCGAGGTCGCGCTGGCGATCGGCGCGGTGACGCCGGGGCGCTGAATCAGCCACGCGAGCGCAACCTCGGCGGGCTTGGCCTCGAGCCGGGCCGCGACGGCGTCGAGCGCGGCGAGAATGCGAAATCCGCGCGCATTGAGATAGGCCTTGACGCCGCCGCCGCGCGGGCTTTGGCCGAGGTCGGCTTCGCCGCGGTATTTGCCGGAGAGGAAGCCCTTGGCGAGGCTGTAATAGGTGATGACGCCGATCCCTTCGGCGATGCAGAGATCGCGCAAGGGTCCGTCGAACGAGGCGCGATCATAGAGATTGTATTCGGGCTGCAGGACCTCGTAGCGCGGCAGGCTCCGCGCTCGCGAGGCGGCGAGCGCGGCGGCGAGTTGCGTCGCGTTGAAATTCGAGGCGCCGCACCAGCGGATCTTGCCCTTGGCGATCAGCCGCTGATAGGCGCCGAGCGTCTCCTCGTGCGGCGTCGCTTCGTCCGGCCAATGCGAGAGATAAAGGTCGATCGTGTCGATCTTCAGCCGTTTCAACGACGCTTCGACCGCCTCCTCGATATAGCGGGCGCTTAAGCCCTTCTTGCCCGGCCCCATCGGCGAGCCGACCTTGGTGATGACAGTCATCGCATGGCGATTGCCGCGCGCCTTCATCCAATCGCCGATGATCGTCTCCGACTCGCCGCCTTTATTGCCCGACGCCCAGGCCGAATAGACGTCGGCGGTGTCGATCGCATTGAGGCCCGCCTCCGCGAAGCGGTCGAGCAGCGCGAACGAGGCCCTGGCGTCCGCCGTCCAGCCGAACACATTGCCGCCGAACACCATCGGGGCGATGCTGAGGTCGGTATGGCCTAGTTTTCGCTTTTGCATCGCAGCCTCCTCGCGCCGATCTTGCCTGCGCCGGCGTTCACGGCACTTCCCTCACCGCCCCGCGCGCCGCGCTGGTGGCGAAGGCGGCGTAGGCGCGCAGCGCGGTCGAGACGTGGCGCTTGCGCGGCGCGGCGGGCTTCCAGGCGTCCTTGCCCTTGGCCGCGATCACGGCGCGGCGTTCGCCGAGCGTCGCGTCGGAAACGAGCAGCCGGATCGAGCGGCCGGGAATGTCGATGGCGATGCGGTCGCCCGCTTCGACGAGCCCGATCGCGCCGCCCTCGGCCGCTTCGGGCGAGACATGGCCGATCGAGAGGCCCGACGTGCCGCCGGAAAAGCGGCCGTCGGTGATCAGCGCGCAGGCTTTGCCCAGGCCCTTCGATTTGAGATAGCTCGTGGGATAGAGCATTTCCTGCATGCCCGGCCCGCCGCGCGGCCCCTCGTAGCGGATGACGACGACGTCGCCGGCGACGACTTCGCCGGAGAGAATGCCCTGCACGGCGTCGTCCTGGCTCTCGAAGATTTTCGCCGGTCCCTCGAATTTGAGATTGCTCGCGTCGACCCCCGCGGTCTTCACGATGCAGCCGTCCTCGGCGAGATTGCCCTTGAGCACGGCGAGGCCGCCGTCGCGGGAAAAGGCGTGCTCGGCGTCGCGAATGGCGCCGCGCGCGCGATCCTCGTCAAGCAATTCGTAACGCAAATCCTGGCTGAAGGCTTCCTGCGTCGGCACGCCGCCCGGCGCGGCGGCGAAGAACCTGCGCGTCGTCTCGCCGGCGTCGCGCTTGAGGTCGTAGCGCGACAACGCGTGCTCCAGCGATTCGGAATGAACCATCGCGACGTCGCGGTTGAGCAGCCCAGCGCGGTCGAGTTCGCCGAGGATTCCCATGATTCCGCCCGCGCGGTGAACGTCCTCGACGTGCACGTCGGCGACCGACGGCGCCACCTTGCACAGCACCGGCACGCGGCGCGACAGCCGGTCGATGTCGGCCATGGTGAAATCGAGGCCGGCCTCGTAAGCGGCGGCGAGCAGGTGCAGCACGGTGTTGGTCGAGCCGCCCATCGCGATGTCCAGCGTCATCGCGTTCTCGAACGCCTTGAAGCTGGCGATCGAGCGCGGCAGCGCGCCGGCGTCGCCCTCGTCGTACCAACGGCGCGCGAGATCGACGATGAGATGACCCGCCTCGACGAACAATTGCCGGCGATCGGCGTGGGTGGCGACGATCGTGCCGTTGCCGGGCAACGACAGCCCGAGCGCCTCGGTCAGGCAGTTCATGGAATTGGCGGTGAACATGCCCGAACACGAGCCGCAGGTCGGGCAGGCCGAGCGCTCGATGACCTTGACCTCTTCGTCGCTGACGGCGCTGTCGGCGGCGGCGACCATCGCGTCGATGAGGTCGATCTTCTTGATCTTGCCCTTCGCCGTGATTTTGCCCGCCTCCATCGGCCCGCCCGAGACGAACACGGCGGGAATATTGAGCCGCAGCGCCGCCATCAGCATGCCCGGCGTGATCTTGTCGCAATTACTGATGCACACCAGCGCGTCGGCGCAATGGGCGTTGGCCATATATTCGACGCTGTCGGCGATGATCTCGCGGCTGGGCAGCGAATAGAGCATGCCGTCGTGGCCCATCGCGATGCCGTCGTCGATCGCGATGGTGTCGAATTCCTTGGCGACGCCGCCCGCCGCCTCGATCTCGCGCGCGACGAGCTGGCCGAGGTCCTTCAAATGAACGTGACCGGGCACGAACTGGGTGAAGGAATTGACGACCGCGACGATCGGCTTGCCGAAATCGCCGTCCTTCATGCCGGTGGCGCGCCAAAGCCCGCGCGCGCCCGCCATGTTGCGGCCGTGGGTCGAGGTGCGGGAGCGGTAAGCGGGCATGGGCGTGGCCTTTGGGTGCGGCGAGGGAGCCTTATGTGGCAAATTGGGGACGGAGGGGCAAGGGAGGGGTGGCGCTCATTTCTCAAGCCGAAGGGCGCCGATAGCCTGCGCCGGCCTCGCATGTGCCTGAACCCCGACGCGGCGCGCCTGGCCGGGCGGCTTTTGGTCGCTGAGATCGAGGCTTTCGCGCGCCATGGGAACGAAAAGCCCGATGCTCTCGATATTCACGTCTTCCGTTCGGAGCGCGGCCCAATTTCGATAGCGTAAACTGCGCAATTTATGTTATGTCTCTCGCCGTTTCCTTCAGGAGTCGCCGCCATGAACGTTTCGATCGGGGATCGTTGGCAAGGATTCGTCGATCGCGTGGTCAGGGAAGGCCGCTACGGCTCCGCCAGCGAGGTCGTGAGGGAAGGGTTGCGCTTGGTGGAGGAACGCGAAGCCAAGCTGGCCGCGTTGCGCGCGACGCTGGACGCCTCTATCGCTCAGGGGGGCGAAATCTCGGATGCGGAACTCGATGCCGCGATTTCGGCTAAAGGCGCGGAGTTGCGGGCGAAGGGATATGGCGCTTGAGGCGGGCGACGTTTCTCGCCTCCGTCCGCGCCGACCTTCTCGATATTCTCACCTATATCGCCGACGCCAGCGGAAGCATGGCTTTGGGCGAAGACTTCGTGCGGCGGCTTCGCGCAAAATGCCATGAACTCGCGGCGTTGGAGAGCACGATCGGCCGGCCGCGCCCCGAGCTTCGCTCGGATATTCGAAGCTTCCCTTACAAGGGCTACGTCATCTTCTTTCGTTATGTCGCGGATCGATTTGAGGTCGTGAATATTCTCGAAAGACATCGGGACGTCGAGGCTCATTTCGGCGAGCCGACGGAGCTTTGAACGGCCGCGCGCCACCCTACCCCTTTCGCTCGTCCTCCGGCAGATCGTCGTCCGAAATCGCCCGCCAGGCCGCGCCCTCCAAATCGTCGAACTGGCCGGTCTTCATCGCCCACAGGAAGCCGGCGAGGCCGAGGCCGCCGAGCGCCAGCGCGAGGGGCACGAGATAGACGAGGACGTTCATCGTCTCGCCCCTGCGCTACGCGCGCGCAACGCGTTGAGCGTCACCAGGATCGACGAGCCGGACATCGCCAGCGCCGCGATGAGCGGCGTCGCGTAGCCGGCGATCGCGATCGGCACGGCGATGAAATTATAGATCGCCGACAACCAGAGGTTCTCCACCATCAGGCTCTTGGCCTTGCGCGCGAGATGCAGCGCCTCGGCGACGGGGGCGAGCCGATCGCCGAGGAACACCGCGTCGGCCTGCGCCTGGGTGAGATGCGCGGCCGAGATCGGCGAAATCGAGACGTTCGCGGCGGCGAGCGCCGGCGCGTCGTTGAGGCCGTCGCCGACCATCAGCACGCGGCGGCCCTGCTCCCTCAGCGCCTTCAGCCGCGCGATCTTGTCGGCCGGCTTGATCCCCGCGGAAAAATGCGGGATCGCCAATTCGCGCGCGACTTCTTCCACCGCCTCGGGCCGATCGCCGGACAGGATCTCGATCGCGTAGCCCTCGCGCGCGAGGCCCGCGACGACTTCGCGCGCGTCGGGGCGCGGCGCCTGCCGGACCGCGAAGACGAAGGCGCGCTCGGGGCCGCGAAAGGCGATCAGCGAGGCGTCTGGCCATCGCGCCGCGACCTCGGCCGCCTCGGCCTCGGCCTTGCAATAGACGGCCGAGCCGAGCTTGAGGCGCTTGCCTTCATGGAACACGGTGACGCCCTGGCCGGGGAATTCATGCGCGGCGAGCGGGTTCCTCGCCCCCGCCGCGACGGCCACCGCCTTGGCGAGCGGATGCTTGCTCGCCAGCGCCAGCGATCCGGCGAGCGCCAGATCGTGCGGGGCGATGTCGGCGAGATTGGCCAGGCTCGGCTGCGGCAGGGTCAGGGTCCCCGTCTTGTCGAACACGATCGTGTCGACCTCGGCGAGGCGCTCCAGCGCGTCGCCGGAATTGAGCATGACGCCGCGGCGGAACATCGCGCTCGCCGCGACCACCTGCACCGCCGGCACCGCCAGGCCGAGCGCGCACGGACAGGTGATGATCAGCACGGTGATCGCGACGACCAGCGCCGGCTGCCAGGAGAGGCCCGCCGCGATCCAGCCGAGAAACGTCGCCAGCGCCGTCAGATGCACGACGGGCGCATAGAGCCGCGCGGCGCGGTCGGCGAGCCGCACATAGGACGAGCGCTGCTCGATGGCCTTCTCGAGCAGCGCGTTGACTTCGTCGAGCAGCGTGCCGGTCGCGGCGTTGCTGACGCGCACGCGCAGCGCGCCGGACATGTTGAGCGTGCCGGCGTAGACCATCGCGCCCGAAGCGACCGCGACGGCCGCGGTCTCGCCGGTCACCAGACTCTGGTCGACCTCGGACCGTCCGTCCTCCACGACGCCGTCGACCGCGACCCGTTCGCCGGCGCGCACCAGCACGAGATCGCCGGGCGCCACCGCCTCGATCGGCGTTTCCCGCGCCTCGCCGCCGTCGAAAAGCTTGATCGCCTTTTCCGCCTTGATCGCCGCCAGATTGGTCGCGACGTCGCGCGTCTTGCGCCGCATGCGTTGGTCGAGATACCGCCCGGCGAGCAGAAACAGCAGCAGCATCACTGCGCTGTCGAAATAGGTCTCGCGCGCGTGCTGCAACGTCTGCACGACCGATAGGAGGAGCGCGAGCATGACGCCGAGGGTGATCGGCACGTCCATGTTGAAGGAGGCTTGCCGCAACGCCCGCATCGCGCTGTCGAAGAACGGCCGCCCGGCGTAGGCGACGGCCGGCAACACGACGAGCGCGGAGAGCCAGTGGAAGAAATCGCGCGTCGCCCAACCCACCGCGTCCGCCGCGCCCGACCACAGCGCGACCGAGATGAGCATGACGTTCATCGCGCCGAAGGCGGCGACGCCCAGGCATCTGAGCAGGCGCTTCTCCTCGACGGCCTCGACGCTGTCGGCGGTCACGCTGCTGAAGGGATAGGCGGGGTAGCCGAGGCCGCTCAGGCGGTCGAGAATCGCCGCGGGCTCTACCGCGCCGTCGTCCCATTCGACAGTGACGCGTTTGCTCGCCAGATTGACGCGCGCGCCGCGCACGCCGGCCTCGCGGCTGAGGCCCTTTTCGATCGTGCTGATGCAGGCGCCGCAATGGACGCCCTCGACGACCAGGTCCATCGCCGCCACCCCTTCGGCGGGGTGGCGAACGAAGACCGACAAATCCTGCGTCTCGGCCACCGGCTAATCCCCGACAGCGGTCTCCGCGAGCGTGACCCTGTTCTGGCTCGTGAACTTGCGCTGTCCGTCTTGCTTCGCCTCGATGACGAGGGTCCACCGGCCCGCATGGAGGGGCGCGGCGACGCCTTCGTAAGCGCCCCCGTCGGAAGTCAGGATCGCTTCGCGATCGGCGCCCTTGTCGAACGGATGCACGAAGCGCGCGCGCACGTCCAGGCCCGGGATCGGCGCGCCGTCGCGATCGCGGAAATCAGCGACGATGCGCTCGCCGCCGCCCTCCTGGCGCGTCGTCACGTCGGCGACCCAGCCCAGCAAGTTCTGCGCGCGCGCCTCGGCAATGCGCTGGTTGTAAACCTGGCTCGCGTCATAGGGATTTTCGAGTTCCTCGCCATGCAGCGTGCTGAGCGCGGTGTAGATCAACGCGCCGTTGGCGGCGAACATGACGCCGAAGAACAGCCCTAGCAGGACCACCACCGAGCGGCCGGTCAGCGGCTTTCTCAGGTTGGGGCGTTCGGGAAAGCCGCGCTGCGCCATCGCTCGATCCGAGTTGAGAAGCATCATGTCTAGTCCCTCGCAACACATCGGCGCAACCTCACGGCCCGAAGAAGTGGTCGCTCACGCTGACGGTCTCGCCGTCCTGCAGGTCGGTCGCCTTCATGACGATCGGAGCGCCTGCGTTGCTCGCCGACGAGAGCGGCGCCGTCACGTAGAGCTGGATCTCCTGTGTCGAGTCGGGATCGACGCTGACCATCAGGCGCCCGTCCGACAGCGTGTCGGTCTCCTCGCTCTTGGCGACCGCGTCCTTGATCCCGCCGATCTCGATGGCGAACTTGTGCGTCTCGTTCGACTTGTTGGAGAAACGCAGCGTGTAGCCGTTGCGGACGGCGCCGTCCCTGGCGGTCGTGAACATCGGCGCGCGCACGTGCAGCACGCTCAGGCCCATGTGACGACGCGTCGCCAACTGATAGACCATGAGAGCGCCGACGATCGCTATCACTACGGCATAGAGAATCGTGCGGGAGCGCACGAGTCGGTAAACCGGCGCCTCGCCGCGCTGGCGGCGCTTGATGTTCTCGTCAGTGTCGTAGCTAATCAGACGGGTCGGCCGGTTGATCTTCTTCATCACCGTGTCGCAGGCGTCGATGCAGAGGCCGCACTGGATGCAGCCGAGTTGCGAACCCTTGCGGATGTCGACTCCCGTCGGGCACACCGCGACGCATTGATAGCAATCGATGCAGTCGCCGGCGGGCCGACCCGCCGCCCGCGTCTTGATCGCGTCTTTGACCGACATGCGCGGCTCACCGCGGTCGCGTCGGTAAGTAACGTTGAGCGCGTCGACGTCGGTCAACGCGGCCTGGATACGCGGCCACGGGCACATATAGAGGCACACCTGCTCGCGCATGTGCCCGGCCAGGTAATAGGTGGTGAAGGTGAGGATGCCGATCCAGACATAAGCCACCAAAGAGGCATGGAGCGTCGCGAGATCGCGCACCAGCGTCGGCGCGTCGGCGAAATAGAGCACCCAGACGCCGCCCGTCCACCAGGCGATCAGAACCCAAATTCCGTGCTTGGCGGCGCGCTTGGCGATCTTGTTGGCGTCCCACGGCGCCGCGTCGAGCTTGATGCGGTCGCGCCGGTCGCCCTCGACGAGACGTTCGACCCACATGAACAAATCGGTCCAGACCGTCTGAAAGCAGAAATAGCCGCACCAGACGCGACCGAACAACGCGTTCGACAGGAACAGCGCGAGCGAGGCGAGAATGAGCAGGCCGGTGAAGTAATAGACTTCCTGCGGCCATAGCTCGACGAAGAAGAAGTAGAAACGCGAGTGCGCGAGATCGAGCAGCACCGCCTGGTGCGGCTCGTTCGGTCCGCGGTCCCAGCGAACGAAGGGGAGAAAGTAGTAGATTCCCAGGCAGAGCAGCAGCAAGGCCCATTTCAGGCGGCGAAAGGTCCCTTTGACCTTTTGCGGATAGATCTTTGTCGCCGCCGCGTAGAGGGGACCATCCTGGTAAACCTCGTGGTCCCCTACAATCTCCGATTGAATCACTGTCCAGCGCCCAAGCTATGCACATATACCGCCAGTGACTTGATCGTCACGGGATCGAGGCGCGCGCCCCAGGCCGGCATCGTGCTGTTGCGCGCGTAGGTAATCGTCTGGATCAGGTCTTTAAAGTCCCCGCCGTAGAGCTGCAGGCCGTCGGTGAGGTTGGCCGAGCCCATCGCCAGGTTGCCCTTGCCGTCCTCGCCATGGCACATCGCACAATTATCGGCGAAGATCTTCTTGCCGGCTGCGACGTCCACGCCCGCTTCCGGCTCGAGCTTGCTCAGCGTGCGCACGTAGCTGGCGACCTGGCGGATCTGCTCCGGCTTCAATATGCCGTCGCGACCAAAGGCCGGCATCGCGCTGGAGCGCGTGTCCTTGTCGTAGTCGGCGCGAATGCCGTGGGTGATCGTCGTCTGGATGTCGTCGAGCGTGCCGCCCCACAGCCAGTCTTCGTTGGTGAGGTTACGGTAGCCCTTCGAGCCCTGGCCGCCCGAACCGTGGCAAGGCGCGCAGTCTTCGGCGAACGCCGCCTTGCCGTGAGCCAACGCCAGACCCAGCAGCTTCTTGTCGGCGACGATCTCCGTCACGCTAGCCTTGTCCAAGCCCGCTTCGGTCTGAGCGCGCTGCGCCTGGATCGCCTTGATATCGTCCGCGACCTGACCGCGCGAGGAAAACGCCAACACGCCGTGCGAGAACCCACTGACCAGCGGCCAGGCGGGATAGAGAACCCAATAGACGATCGCGAAGAGGATGCATGCGTAGAAGGTCCATAGCCACCAGCGCGGCAACGGCGTGTTGAGCTCGCGGATGCCGTCCCACTCGTGCCCCGTCGTGGTCTGGCCCGTGATCTTGTCGACTTGGGTTGGTTCTGTCGTGGCCATAGCTCAATCCTCGCGCAGCGGCATATGGGCCGCGTCGTTGAACTTCTCTCGATTTGCCGGCCAGAGCGCATAGACCAGCACCCCCAGGAACAACGCGAAGCAGTAAACCGTTCCGCCGGACCGCGCGAATTGCGCGAGCATTTCATACGTCGAGCCCATGACGCTCCCCCTCAGCGCAGGTTGGCCTTGTCGTCGTAGAGATTGTAGTCGACCAGCGTGCCGAGCATCTGCAGATAGGCCACCACCGCGTCCGCCTCGGTCAGCGTGGCGCTCTCCGCGTTGAACTTGCGCAGTTGCGCCTTCGGGTAACGCTTCTGGAACGCCGCCGCGTCCGCGCTGTCCGGGTTGATCTGCGTCTTCACGTCGGCGTCGGCGTCGGCGATCATCTCGTCGGTATAGGGAACGCCGACGAGCCGGCTGGCGCGCATGTAGTCGGCGACCTCGCGGGTGTCCAATTCGGTATTGGCGAGGAAGGCGTAGGTCGGCATGATCGATTGCGGCACAACCGAGCGCGGATCCTTGAGATGCGCGATCTGCCAGGCGTCGGTGTATTTCAGGCCGACGCGCGCCAGGTCGGGACCGTTGCGCTTCGAGCCCCACTGGAACGGATGGTCGTACATGCTTTCCGCCGCCAGGGAATAGTGGCCGTAGCGCTCGACCTCGTCGCGCAGCGAGCGGATCATCTGGCTGTGGCAGAGGTAGCAGCCCTCGCGCACGTAGATGTTGCGCCCGGCGATTTCGAGCGGCGTATACGGCCGCATGCCCTCGACCTTCTCGACCGTGCTTTGCAGGTAGAACAGAGGCACGATTTGAACGACGCCGCCGATTGCGACGACGATCAGGATGGCGATCACCAACAGGATCGGATTCTTCTCCAGGATGTAATGCTTGGCGAAGAAACCCGCGGTATTGGGCGTTTGCGTCCCGCTGCTCATGGCTCAGTTCCTCATTCGGCGGGCTGGAGGGTGGGTTGGGCGGAAGCGGCCGCTTCCTCGCCGGAGCGGATCGTCATCCAAACGTTGTAGACCATCAGCAGATAGCCGGCGATGAACAGGACGCCGCCGAGCGCGCGGATGACATAGAAGGGGTGCATCGCCGCTACGGTTTCGATGA
Organism: uncultured Alphaproteobacteria bacterium; assembly: GCA_963842835.1. GTDB lineage: Bacteria > Pseudomonadota > Alphaproteobacteria > Rhizobiales > Beijerinckiaceae > Roseiarcus. The sequence goes on from CAWJIB010000014.1 coordinate 65,180, forward strand.
AGGAATACTCGAGATAACCTTGCGCCGTATACGACCGCCACATCAGCCCCTGAAGAATTCCCGATACCCACATCGAGGTGATGTAAAGCACGATGCCGAGGGTCGAGATCCAGAAGTGCCAGTTCACCAAGCGGATCGAATAGACTTCACGCTTGTTCCACAGCCAGGGAACCAGACAGTAGAGCGCGCCGAACGACACATAGGCGACCCACCCGAGCGCGCCGGAATGAACGTGTCCGACGGTCCAATCGGTGTAGTGCGACAATGAATTGACCGTCTTGATCGACATCACCGGACCTTCGAAGGTCGACATGCCGTAGAAGGCGACCGACACGACCAGCATGCGCAGGACGGGATCGGTGCGCAGCTTGTCCCATGCGCCCGACAAGGTCAGCAGGCCGTTGATCATGCCGCCCCACGAGGGCATCCACAGCATGACCGAGAAGGTCATGCCCAGCGTCTGCGCCCAATCCGGCAAGGCCGTGTAGTGCAGATGGTGCGGACCCGCCCAGATATAAAGGAAAATCAGCGACCAGAAGTGGATGATCGACAGCCGATAGGAATAGACCGGCCGCTCCGCCCGCTTCGGCACGAAGTAGTACATGATCGCCAGGAACCCGGCGGTGAGGAAGAAGCCGACGGCGTTATGGCCGTACCACCATTGGAACATCGCGTCCTGCACGCCGCCCCACAGGATGACCGACTTCGACGAGAACAGCGAAATCGGGATCGTCGCGTTGTTGCCGAGATGCAGCATCGCGATCGTGAGGATGAAAGCCAGGTAGAACCAGTTGGCGACGTAGATGTGCGGCTCCTTGCGGCGCATCAGCGTGCCGAGGAACACCAGGAGATAGGTGACCCAGACGATGGTCAGCCAAAGATCGGAGTACCACTCCGGCTCGGCGTATTCCTTGCCCTGGGTGATGCCGAGCAAGTAACCGGTCCCGGCGATCACGATGAAGAAATTGTAGCCGAGCACGACGAACCACGGCGCGAGATCGCCGGCCAGCCGCGCGCGGCAGGTGCGCTGCACGACATAAAACGAGGTGGCCAGCAGCACGTTGCCGCCGAACGCGAAGATCACCGCCGAGGTGTGCAGCGGGCGCAAGCGGCCGAAATTGAACCAGGGCGCGATATTGAGCCAGGGATAGGCGAGTTCGAAGGCGATGTAGATGCCGACCGCCATGCCCGCCACGCCCCAGAGCAAGGCCGCCAGCGTCGCGAATTTGACGGGCCCGAAATTATAATTGGGCTTGCCGTCGATCTCGAGCGGCGGGCTCTCGGCCGGCCGGCTGGAGTAGCGCTGGAAGATGGCGAAAATGCCCGCTGCGCTCGCGATGACGCCCAGCGCCATGTGAAAAGCGAAGCCGGGCTCGATCGTCTTGGCCGCGATATAGAGGCACGCCAAAGCTATGATGGCCAAGACGGCGATAAGACTGACTTCGCCGCCGCGCATCGACTTTCTCGTCGTGACCGCCTGCATATGGAACCCCCTGCACCTCTAGCGAAACCTTCGTGGCAACCTGGACGAAGGAGTTTCGCATATCTTGACTCAAATCAATGCCGCGCTCCGTCCGTCATCGGATTCTTTCGGGCTTGGCCGGCCGAGCCTGGACATAGGCGCTTTAGCCGGTGGCCCGCGCGTGCGTCTAGTCCCCCTGATGCGCGCGGCGAAGGAGGACGAAGGGGGCGGCCATCGCCGGGCGCCGACTGAAGACGCGCCCATGCCCGGTTTTCCGGCGTTTTGGCGCGCCGGCGCGTCACGCCGGCGAAACGCGGCGCCAAGTTGATGTGACCCTCTGTCGCAGCCTGGGCCGTCCTCGCCAACGGCCTGGCGCCTTGCGGTCGGCGCGATTGCGTGCGGCGGGCTGCGATCGGGCGACGGCGACGCGCGCGGGAACGGGCCAGCTTGACTTATGTCAAGGGCCCTCGCCCGCATGCGATTAGCGTTACTGCACGCGACGGTGCAGCGGTGATTTGGGCGGCGTCGCGGTGAGGTTCCCTGGAGAGTTCAGGCCATGGCGGCCGTCGATTTCGCGATTGCGAGGGAGTCCGCGGCGAGCGGAATTCGGGACGTGCTCGTGCCGCAGGAGGAAACGGACGCCGCCATACACGCGCTCGTCTACGCCGACATGCTTTGCTCGGCCTTCGGCGCGCATTTGACGGGGCTGATGTTTGGGCTGGTACCGTTTTATCCCATGTCGCTCGCCGCCGCGAAGGTTCCCGAGGCCTGGATTCACGCCCAGCGCCAAGCGAGCGAAGAGGCGGAGCAGTCGGAAAGGCGGCTCAGGGCGGTTTACGGCAAGCTGACGGCGCATAACGAGTTGCGCCGCGTCGACGCCTTCGAGCAGGAGGTCGGCCACATCTGCGCGCGTCACGCCCGCAGCGCCGACATCACTGTGCTGGGATGGTCGCCGGGCGGCGGCGCCGACATCGAGCGCGCCTTTTTTGAAAGCTGCCTATTCGAATCCGGCCGGCCCGTCCTGGTCGTTCCCGCCGGCTATTCGTTCCGCGCCATTCCGCAACGCGCGGTCGTCGCCTGGAACAGCAGCCGCGAGGCGACGCGCGCGCTCCGCGAGGCCATGCCGTTGTTGCGGCAAACGCGGCTGACCCGTTTCGTCACGGTCGACGCCGAAGACTCCGCCTTCAGCGACGCCGAGGATCCCAGCACGAGCATCGCGCGGTATATGGGCCGCCACGACATCCCGATCGAAACCAGACGCGCCCATAGCCGCGGGCGCGACGTTGCGACGGTGTTGGCGGAGGAAGCCGACCAGTTCGGCGCCTCGGTCCTCGTGCTCGGCGGCTACGGCCACGTGCGCGCCACCGAATGGATCTACGGCGGTACGACGCGCGCTTCGCTCGCCCTGGCGCGCATGCCGATGTTCTTCGCAAATTGAGACTGGGCGCGCCGGCGCTGCAAGCGCGCTCAGAGTTCTTTGATAAGGCGGCATTTTTGTCGGAGGACCACCGTCGGCTTTTCCGCGATCGCGCTCATCGAAGGCGCGAAGCGGATGAAGCGCGGCGCCTCAGCAGGCGGCTCGATAATCGCGGATCGGCGCGTCGCGGTCGGCCGAGGCCAAGAGCGTCAGGAGATCGGGCCTGAGGATGTCGATGCGGCGCGTCGTCGGCAGTGCGATGAGGCCCCGCGCCTTCAGATGCGTGAACGTTCTACTGACGGTTTCGATGGTGAGGCCGAGATAGTCGGCGATGTCCTGGCGCTGCATCGCGAGTTCGATCGAATCGGAGTGGCGGCCGGCGCCGCGCGCGCTCAGCATCGACAAGAACCAGGCGAGGCGTTCCTCGGCCGAACTGCGTCCGACCATCATCATATGTTCGACGGCGTGCGTCAGCGCGCGCGTCACGTTCTCAAAGATCGCGACGTTGAACTGGGGGTCGCGGTTCATCCTTGCGCGGCACACGGGGCGCGAAAGCGTCGCCATGGCTCCGGCGTTGACGGCCTCGACCGTCAACCCGTGAAATTCCTCTGGTTCGAGCCCGCACATGTCGCCGGGCATGTAAAAGGCGAAAATCTGCCGCCGCCCGTCGCGGGTCACCTTCACCGCGCGAAAAACGCCTCTTACGACCAGAAAATAGCTTTCCGTCGGATCGCCCTCGCCGACCACTTCTTGACCTGGCGCATAGGAAACGACGACGGCGTCGGTATATGGAAGCTTCAGCGCCGCCAGATCGCCGAGCGCGAAATGATCAGGAGTCAATCGCAATGCCGGATCGCAGGGGTGAATTGCAATGGTCATGGCCAAACTCCGCGTTTTCCGCCCGCAACAATTGACCCAAATCAGGGCGGGGCGCTATTCGCCTTACGCGCTATGCTCAAACCTATGCCGAAGGGCATAGGCCGTTCGGGCGCTTGCCATTGGCGAGCCGGGCGGGCAGGTGTAAACTTTGGTATCGATGACGTTGAGGAAACGTGCGGGATGAACAAGCCGCAACCGCCATTTCATTGCCTCGGCAGGGAGCGCAGCACGCACTTCGTGTGCGATGCGCAGATGCTCAACGTCATGGCCGACGGACTTCCCGGAGTCGTCGCCTATTATGACGTTGATTTTGTTTGTCATTTCGTCAATGCGACAGTCGAGGCGTGGACCGGGGCGAACCCCTCCGTCTATCTCAACCGACGCCTTGGCGAAGTCGGGCGGGAGTTCGCCGCCGGAGCGCGCCCCCACATCGAGCGCGCCCTCGCCGGGGCGCACGCCGAATTCGAAGCGCAGGTCGATTTCGCCGGCGGCATGGTCAACGTCGTGCGCGGCTTCGCTTATCCCGACCACGACGTCAACGGGCGCGTTCTCGGCTGCTTCCTGCTTCTGCTCGACATCACGCGGGAGCGCGCGTTCGAAGCCCAATTGCAAGCCGCGCGCGACGAAGCGGTCGAAGCCATCCGCTCCAAATCGCGGTTCCTGGCGGCCGCGAGCCATGACTTGCGCCAGCCGCTGCACGCGATGACGCTGTTCGTCAGCGCGCTGTCGCGGCGCCTGGCGGAGGGCGAGGCGGCCGAACTGGTGGGCAACATCGACAGTTCGCTGCGCTCCTTGCGCGCGATGATCGACACGCTGCTCGACATCTCGAAGATCGACGCCGGCCTCATCAAGCCGAATTTGGTCCCGATGTCGCTCGCCGAGCTGTTCGACGCGTTGCGTCCCGGCTTCAGCGCGACGGCGCGCGACCGGCGGCTCGAATTCCGCGTCGCGCCGACCGGCGCGAAGATCGTGGCCGACCGCACGCTCATCGAGCTGGCGCTGCGCAATCTGCTCGCCAACGCGTTCAAATTCACGCGAAGCGGCGGCGTGCTGCTCGGCGCCCGGCGCCGGCGCGGCGAAATCGGCGTCGTCGTCGCCGACACCGGCGTCGGCGTAGCGCCCGACCGAGCCGAGCGCGTATTCGAGGAATTTCATCGCGACAAGATCACCGCGACCGGCCCCAACGAGGGCATCGGCCTCGGGCTCGCCATCGCCAGGCGTGTGGCGGCGCTGATGGGCGGCAGGGTCTCGCTGCGCTCGCGACCTGGCAAGGGCAGCGTCTTCACGCTTTGGCTGCGGGAAGCCGCGTCGGCGCCTCGCCCCGAGGGGCGCCCGGAGGTCCAGGGCGAATCGCTCGCGGGCCGCCGCATTCTCATCCTCGACGACGATCCGCTTTGCGCCGCCGCGATGAAACAGGAATTTCTCGATCACGGCGCCGTCGTCGCCTCCGCGGCCTCCATTTCGGCCGCGCGAGCTTCGATCGACGCCGCGGGAATGCCGGAGGCGCTGGTGGTCGATTACGACCTCCGCGAGGGGCCGACCGGGCTGCAATTCGTCGAAACCTTGCGCGCCAGGGGCGCCGAGGCTTCCGTCGTCATGATCAGCGGCTCGACCGACGCCGAGGCGGTCGCCGCGTTGCGCGGCTCGGGCCTGCCATGGCTCACCAAGCCGGTCGATCCGCGGGCGTTGCGCTCGACCTTGATCCATGCGCTCCTGCGCTAGCGGGCGACGCGGTTTTTCTTCGTCGGAGCGCCCTCGTCAGATGTCCAACGCGCTCGCCTTCAGCACCGCCTCGGTGCGGTTGCGCACGTCGAGCAGCCGGAAGATCGCGGCGAGGTGGATCTTGACGGTGCCTTCGGAAATGTCGAGCGCGCGCGCGATTTCCTTGTTCGCCTGGCCCTTGCCGAGCAGCCGCAGCACGTCGCATTGGCGCGGCGTCAGCATGGCGATGATGCCGGCGTCGATGGACGGCGAAGGCTCGAAGGTCTTCGCGGGCTCGGTCAGGAGCAGCGTCGGGGCGTAGATGCCGCCGCCGAGGACTTGCTGGAACGCCGCGACCATCGCCTCGGGGTCGAGCGATTTGGGGATATAGCCGAACGCGCCGGCGGCGAGCGCGTCGAGCACGTCCTGGCGCTGCTCCGAGCCGGACATGACGACGAACCGCAGCTGGGCGAACGCCTGGCGCAGCTCGCGAATCGAGCCGCCGCCGTTCATGCCGGGCATGGCGAGGTCGACGACGGCGAGATCGACGTGCAAGTCGAAGTCGAGCAGAGCGCGCAATTCGGGCAGGCTCGCGGCCTCGCGCACCTCGGCCGGCCCGCAGCCGTCGCACAGCAGCAAACGCAGGCCGGTGCGGAAGAGGGCATGATCGTCGGCGATGACGAACTGACGAGGCATCCGCAATCCATCGCAATTCACACGCGGCTTTGCAAGCGGGCCTTTCCTCACGAAAAGGTCGAACACGCGCGCCGACGCGGTCGCCGGCCCGCCGCCTGGCCCCACCGCGGTCGCACAGGCGGCTCGAAGACGCCGCGCGGCCTCCACTTGCGTGGTCTGGCGAGCCGGCAGGCCCGCATCCATATTGGACGCAGGTAGGGCCCGAGGAGCGCCGCGACGTCAGTCGCCCTTCCCAGGCCCGCCATAGTCGCGAGGAGATCATGACAGAGCGCGGCGCGGCTTGCGAAATCGGCGACGAGGCGCAATTCGTGCGCCTCGCCGCCGCCGCTCGGCCGTTCACACGCAGCGAGGCGGCCGCCTTCCTCGCCGAGTTGCGCGAGGCCGTCCGGCGCGAGGCGGCGCTCCAGGACGAGCCGCGCGCCGACGAAATCGAAGCGTATCGCGCAAGTCTCGAAAAATGGCGGTTGCTGCATCGCTGGACGCGCCATCACGCCTTTCGCGATCGAACGCGCGCGAAGCGCTCCGACGTCTGGCGCGAGACGCTGGAGCGATTTCGTCCATTGCGCGATTGTGAATTGATCGACTGGCTCGCGCTGCAGGTCGAAGTGGCCGCCAATATCGAAAGAGGCGCGCCCGACATGCGCCCGCGCGATCCCGGCCCGACCTGGCTGGCGACCCTGGAATATGTGTCGAACCGCAAGCGCAAGGCGCTCGCGGTGCTGCGCTGGGCGCGCGCCGCGCAAGAGGAAGACGCTCATATTGCCGACTCCGACCCGCGCGCCGGCGCCCCGACCCCCGTCGGGGCCGACCCGGCCCGCTTCGGCCGGGGGGCCGGCGGCCACGAGGGCCCGCCGTGGCCGCTCGACGACTTGGAATAGCGATCGGCGCCGAGCCTGGAGGGGTCAGGCGCCGGCGTTCCCCGGGCGCGCGGCTGGCGAACCCTCGCTCGCCGCCCACGGCACGATGAAGGGTTCGCCGCGATATTCGCCGCGCAGGGCGTCGACGCCATAGGCGGCCGCGATGACGGCGTCGGTGAGGACGGAGGGAGGGCCGTCGGCGACGACGCGTCCGTCGGCGAGCAGGATCAACCGATCGCAAAAGCGGACGGCCAGGGTCAGATCGTGAAGGACCGCGACGACCCCGGCGCCGCGCCTGGCGACCGAACGCAGAAGCTCCATCGTGCGCAGCTGGTGCAGCGGGTCCAGCGCCGCGACCGGCTCGTCGGCCAGAAGAATTTCGGCCTCGACGGCGAGTGCGCGCGCCAGCAGCACGCGCGCCCGCTCGCCTCCGGAAAGCGCGCCGAGCGTCCTCGCGCGCAGATGCGCGACGTCCGCCGCGGCGAGCGCGGCCTCGATCGCGGCATGGTCGGCGGCGCTCGGCGCCGCGAACGCGCGTCGATGCGGCAGGCGCCCCAATCCCACGAGATGGTCGACCCGCAGGGGCCAATAAGCCGTCCCGCCCTGCGCGAGGAAGGCGACGCGCTTGGCCAGTTCGCCGCGCCCGAGTTCGCTCGCCCGCCTGCCGTCATAGCGCGCCTCGCCCGCCTGCAACGGCTGAAGATCGGCGAGGACCCGCATCAGCGTCGTCTTGCCGGCCCCGTTCGGGCCGATGAGAGCGACCATCTCGCCGGAGCCGACGGCGCAATCGACCCCTTCGAGCGCGCTCTGCTCGCCGAAACGGACGGTCGCCTTCGTCGCGACGATGCGCATCACGCCTCCCGCCGCAGACGATCGATCAGGCCGAACAGGAACGGCGCGCCGACGAGGGCGGTCACGACGCCCAGTTTGAGTTCGGGATGGATCGGCAAGAGGCGCACCCCGATGTCGGCGCAGAGCAGAGCGATCGCGCCGCCGAATCCGCTGACGAGGAGCAGCCGGCCCGGCCGATGGCCGACGAGCGGACGCAGGACATGCGGAACGACGAGGCCGACGAAGCCGATGGCGCCGGTGACGGCGACGGCGCTTCCCACCGCCAAGGCCGATCCCGCGACGAGCGTCAGCCGCAGGCGGGCGAGATCGAAGCCGAGGCTGCTCGCGGTGTCCTCGCCCAAGCTCAGGGCGTCCAGCGCCGGCGCCGAGGACAGCAGCAAAGCCCATCCCGCGAGCATCAGCGGCAGCGCCAGCCACACTTGCGGCAGGCTGCGATCGGTGAGCGAACCCATCAGCCAGAACATGATTTCGAAGGCGGCGTAAGGGTTGGGCGAAAGATTGAGCGCGAGCGCGGTCAGCGCGCCGGCGAAGCTGTTGATCGTCACCCCGGCGAGGATCAGCGTCGTCGTCCCGGCGCCCCGCCCGGCAAGGCCATAAAGAGCCAGCGCGGCGACGACCGCGCCGGCGATGCCCCCGAGAGGCAGGGCCAGGGAGAGGGCGCCGGCGAGTCCGGAATAGAAGACGACGACCGCGCCGAGCGCCGCGCCGCCGGAGACGCCGACGACGCCGGGATCGGCGAGCGGATTGCGCAGCAGCCCCTGCATCGCGGCGCCGGTCAGCCCGAGGCTGAATCCAACGGCGCAGCCGAGCACGGCGCGCGGCAATCGCAGCTGCGCCAACACCAGGGCGGGAAGGCTCGGGCGGCCGTGCGCGATATCGCTCAGCGCCGCGAGAACATCGAGATGGACGGCGCCGACGAGGAGCGACGCCCATGTCGCGACGAGCGCCAAGCCGCCGAGCGCGGCGGCGAGCGGCCAATAGGCGGTCCGGGCGCGCAGAAGTTGGGATCGCCGCCGCGCGCCGCTCAATTGCGCATCTCCCGCGCCCGGAGGCCCGCGGTCCCGTCCACGAGCCGCTGGACGGCCTCGACCAATGCGGGGCCCGCGCAAGTCCACAGACGCGAAGGCAGCGAAACGACTCTCAGGCGATGGGAAAGCTCGGCGACGATCGGGTGACCAAGCGCCTCGGTCGCGAGCGAGGGCGCCCCGAAGCTTTCGCCGTCGACGATCAGCACATCCGCGTCGAGCAGGGCCAGCCTCTCCAACGAAATCTGCTGATAGGCGCCGATATCGAGCGCAGCGGCCAGATTCATCATGCCCGCGCGCCGCAGAATCTCGTCGACGAGCGATCCCGGACCGACCGTAAAGCCGTTCGGCCGCAGGATGATCGCGCGCAACGGCGGCCGGCTCGGATCGACGGAAATCCGCGCCAGACGGCCATCGATTTCGGCCGCCAGCGCTTCGCCTCGCTCCGGCTCGCCGAGGACGGCCGCGACTTCGCGAATCTGGCGCCGGACGCCCTCGAGCGTCTCGGGAACGGAGAATTCGACCACCGGCGCGCCGACCTGGGCGAGCAGCGCGAGGGTCGAGCGCTCCGTGAACGGGCCGGCGAGCACCAGGTCGGGACGGTAGGAGAGCGCTTCCTCCGCCAGCCCGTTATTGACCGGCAGGCCCATCGCCGCGTCGGCCATATTGGCGTTGCGCGGATCTTGCGAAAGCCAGGTGACGGAAGCGATGGCGTCGCGATCGGCCAGTCTCAGAACCAGTTCGTCCGTGCACATATTGATGGAAACGACGCGCCTCGGCTTGCCCGCCGAATCGGCCGCCTGCGCTCCGGCGGCGCAGATCAGCGCCGCCACGAGCGCAAGGCGACGCGCTAGCCCAGGCGCTCGGCGCCCGTCGCGCCGCTTCGGCGCACTGGTCAAGTCGTCACCAACTGCAAGTCGTCACCAACTGCAAGTCGTCACCAACTGTATGTCACCCCTGCGTAATAGGAGCGCCCGGCCGTGCCGTAATTGTACACTTCCTCGTAGCGCGCGTCGGTGACGTTCTCCACGCGGCCGAACAATGCGAAACTGTCGTTGAACTTGTAGTTGGCGAGGACATCGAGCTTGGCGTAGGGCGCCAGGGTCACGTTCGAGATCGTGCCGTAGTCCAAGCGCGACCCGACGAGGGTCAGCCGCGCCTCCAGTTCGAGCTTGGCGATTCCGTCATAGATCAGCGACAGCGCGCCCTTGTTGTGCGGCCGCTGCAACAACTGCGTATCCGTCTCGAGATCGCGCGCGTCCAGATAGGTATAGCTCGCGCGCGCGCGCCAAGCGTCGGGAACGAGGATCGCGTCGGCCGAGAGTTCGACGCCTTTGGTCTCGGCGCGGCCGACGTTGTAATAGCAGCCGTAGAGACTGTTTTGCGCGGCCGTGCACGAATTGTCGTAACCGAAATTGATGAGATTGCGATAGGTCGTGTCGAAGGCCGTCGCCGACGCGGTGAAGCGCCCGCCGAATTTCTGGTCGATCCCGACGTCGAAACCGAAGCTCTGCTCCGGCGCCAGGGTCGCATCGCCGTATTGGCTGAAGCGCTGGTAGAGCGTCGCGGCCTTGTCGCCGGTCCCCACGCTCGCGCGCAGCTTGGTTCCCGTCTCGTCGATGCGATAGGCCGCCGTCGCGCGCCACGTCTCGAAGGTTTGCCCGCCTTCGATCGCGTCGATCCGCCCGCCGAGCGTGAGGTCGAGGCGATCGGCAAGCGTCAGGCGATGCTCGGCGAAGACCGAATTCGTCGTCTGCTGCGCGCGGATCGGCGTGAACGACCCGTCGTCCGGATTGGGGCTCTGCGACGTGCTCGCGGTCTCGGTCTCGTTACGCGCGCCCAGGGTCAGCGCGCCGAAGGCGCCGAGTTTCAGATCGCCCTGATATTCCGCGCCGTAGCGCACGCCCTGGTAGCCCGTGCGGCAATTGAACGCGTTGCCGGCGATGTCGTAGCAGCTCTCGGTCTCCCAAATGTTGCGGTTCGTGACATTGCTGAAGACGGTGAGCTGGCTGCGCAGCAGCCCGCCGAACGAATCGGCAGTCGCGCGCAGGAAACCATCGGCGATCGTCGCCTGCGAGACATTGTAATGGCTGAACACGTCCGCCGGAAACAGCGCATAGGGATTGTCGAAACGCAGCGCATTGCCGAACAGCGAGAACCCGGCGTCGATCACGACGTCTTGGGAGAGGCGATAGGAAAATCGCCCGCTCATGCCTGCCTTGTTGGTCGGATCGTCAGCCGGCAAGGGCGGCAGGGGCGGGTTGGTGTAGGGGAACAAGAGCGCCGGCGGCCGGTCGATGCGGTAGCCGTAGCGGGGAGAGCCGTCGGCGTGCAGCGCGTTGACGCCCAGCGAATAGGTCCAGACGTCGTCGCCGCCCGACATCGTCGCTCGCGTCGAGATCGTGCCGTAGCTGCCCGCCTCGACCGTCACCGAGCGATGGGGCGTCTTGCCTCCCTTGCGGGTGATGATGTTGATGACGCCGCCCATCGCGTCCGATCCATAGAGCGCGGATTGCGGCCCGCGCAGCACCTCGATGCGCTCGATGTCGACGGCGGAAAGATTGCCGAAGTCGACCGAGCCGTCGGTCTGGGCGGGATCTCCGATGCGCACGCCGTCGATGAGCACCAGGGTCTCGCCGGCGTTGGAGCCGCGCAGGCGGACCGCGGTCGTGGAGCCGACGCCGCCGGATTGGTCGACGTCGAGGCCGGCGACTCCGCGCAGGACGTCGGCCAGGCCCTTTGTTCCCAGTTTCTCGACCTCGGCGGCGGGGATGATCGTCACCGAGGCGCCGGTCTGTCCGATCGGCTCTTCGACCCGATCGGCCGTCACTGAAATTTCCGGCAATTCGTCGGCGCGGGCGCAAGGCGCGAGCGCGCACGGCAGCGCGATAGCAATCAGGGCGGCCCGACTCGCGGGCCGGAATGCGGCTTTGAACATGATTCCCCCGGCCGTCCCACCGACGGCGGCTAGAGTTGCACGATCAAAGGCCGGTCTCCTGGCTCGCGGGTTCTCGCCCCTCCCCTCCTTCCCAGGACCCATGGTCCCAGTGGATCAAATGGAGAGCGGCTCGCCGCTTACAGTTGCGGGGGCAGCCGCGGCATTGGCTCGAACCCGTAAGGCTCGAACCGCACCGCGTTCCCGTTTGACCCGGCTCACGCCGGATCGCCAATGACGAGTTACGAGTATGACGTTTTGTTAGCCCGCGCAAGCGCCGCAGCGGATGGGAATCTCAAGCGACGGGGCCACCGGGGGGCGCCCGGCGGCCTTTCTTCGAGCCTCGAAGCCATAGTGATTGGGCCAGCACTTACGTCCGTAAGGGCCGACGCGCCATCCCGGCGGGCAAGCGAAGACGGCGCCGCGCAGACTGCCGTAACCGGTGTGGAACCAATGACAATGGCCACTCGGGTCGCGTTATCGCCATGCGTGAAGGCAAGCATGGAAAAGCGCAGCGAGCTTGCCGCCGCGCGTGCGATTCAACGATCTTATCCGCCCACCGCCAGATGACCGTGGTATCGCGCGCGCAGATCAGTCTTGAGCAGCTTGCCAGTCGCCGTATGGGGCAGGCTGTCGACGAACACGACGTCGTCGGGCATCCACCATTTGGCGATCTTGTCCGAGAGGAAATCGAGGATCGACTGCTTGCTCGGGCTGCGGCCCGGCCTCGGCTGGACGATCAGCAGCGGACGCTCCTGCCAGACGGGGTGATCAATCGCGATGACGGCGGCCTCGAACACATCCGGATGAGAAACGACGAGGTTCTCGATCTCGATCGAGGAAATCCACTCGCCCCCCGATTTGATCACGTCTTTCAGCCGGTCGGTGAGCTGCACGTATCCGTCCGGATCGATCGTCGCTACATCGCCGGTGCCGAACCATCCGTCCTTATCGACGACCTGGCCGCCCTCGCCCTTGAAGTAGCCGGAAATCACCCAATTGCCCCGCACCTTCAACTCGCCCACCGACTTGCCGTCGTGTGGAAGGTCTTGCCCCTCCCGGCCGACGAGCTTCAATTCCACGCCATAGACTTGGCGCCCCTGCTTGAGCTGCATGTCGACGAGTTGCTTGCGGGTCGCCCCGTCGTGCTTGTGCAACGGCGAGCCAACGGTCACCAACGGGCTGGTTTCCGTCATTCCCCAGGCATGCAGCAAGAACACGCCGAGCAGATCATGGAACTTTTCGATCGTCGCGCGCGGCGCCGCCGTGCCGCCGGAAAAGACCTGGCGGAGCTTCAGACGCGATAAATCCAACTGCGCCTGATTTTTCTCGAGCCAAGCGAGGAAATTGAGCCAGATCGTGGGAATGCCGCCCGCCTTTGAGCAACCCTCCTGCTCGAGCAACATATAGAGGCTCTCCGGATCGAGCTTGGGTCCGGGAAGCACCAGCTTCGCACCGCACATCGCCGCCGAGAACGGCAGGCTCCATGCGTTGGCGTGAAACAGCGGCACCACGACGAGGATCGAATCGCGCGCGGAGAGCGCAAGGGCGTCAGCCGAACAGGCGGCGAAGGCGTGCAAGACCGTCGACCGGTGGCTATACAGCACGCCCTTCGGGTTGCCCGTGGTGCCGGATGTGTAGCAGAGCGTGCATGCCGTATTCTCGTCGAACAGCGGCCAGTCATAGTCCGCGGACGCCGCCGCCAGGAGCTCCTCATAGCAGAGCAAGTTTTCGACGTTCACCGCCGGCATCGCCTCGCGGTCGCACAGCGCCACCCAGCCGCGCGCCAGCGGAAGGCGTGGAGCCAATTGTTCGATCAGCGGCGTGAAGATCGGATCGAAGAAAATGTAGCCGTCCTCGGCATGGTGCATGATGTATTGGATTTGCTCCGGGAACAGGCGCGGATTCACGGTGTGCAAGACGCGACCGGAGCTGGTGACGCCGTAATAGAGCTCAAGATGCCGATAGCCGTTCCACGCTAGCGTGGCGACGCGCTCGCCATGACCGACGCCGAGGGCTTCAAGCGCGTTGGCGACCTGCTTCGCCCGCGCCGCGACATCGCAATAGTTGCAGCGGTGAAGCGCCCCTTCGGCGTCGCGCGAAACGATCTCCCGATCGCCATGATAGGTTGCGGCATAGTCGACAAGACTTGAAATCAGCAGCGGACGCTGCTGCATGAGCCCAAGCATAGTGCGCCCCCCTCGTCTGCGCGGCCTTGTCCGACATCCCAGACGACCGCTGATTTTGGCGCTAGCCTGCACCATCTTGGTTTGTCGAGCAAACCGGAAGCGCCGATGCGGCTTGTCGATGGGCGCCGCTCCGCCGGTTTTTGGGGGCGCGACAGGCGCGGCGGCGCTCCGCAATTCGGCGTGATTTTGCGTTTCGCTAATGAACGCCCAGAGCGCAACCGCCGGCGCCGGGCGGGCGGAACGCCTCTTCGGCGGGAATCTTGGCGAGGACGGTCAGATAGTCCCACGGATATTTCGACTCCGCCTCGGTCTTCACCTTCATGAGATAGCGGTCGTAGACGACGCGTCCGTCCGCGCGAATCGCGCCGTTGTCGGTGAAGACGTCGTGGATCGGCGCGTCCCGCATCACCTTGGCGACGATAAGCGCGTCGTCGCTCCCGACGCGCGCGACCGCTTCGAGATAATGGCGCACGGAGGAATAGAGAACCGCCTGGTTGTCGTTGGGCATCCGCTTGGTGCGGGCGTAGAAGCGCTTGGCCCAGGCGCGCGTCGCGTCGTTGAGATCCCAGTACCAGGACTGCATGAACACGAGATCATGCGCGATGGCGAGGCCCATCGCGTTGACGTCGCTCAGGTAGGTGATCGGCGTCGCGATATATTGCGCCGGCGCGACGCCGAATTCATTAGCCTGCTTGAGCGAGGTGGAAAGGTCCGCGCCAGTGTTGGCGAGCACGACGACTTTCGCGTGAGACGCCTGCGCCGACAGCAGATAGGAGCTGAAATCGGCGGTGTTGAGCGGCGCCCTGACGCCGCCGACCGTCGTTCCGCCCGCCTTGGCGATGGCGTCGCGCGCGTCCGTCTCCAGCGAGGCGCCGAACGCGTAATCGGCGGTGATGAAGAAGAAGCTGTCGAGCTTCTGCTTGATCAAGAGGCGCATCAGCGAAACGCCGTTCGACCAATTGTCGGCGTTCCACTGCATGCCGTTGGGCGAGCAGGCCTTGCCGGTCAAATCGGACGAGGACGCCGTATCGAAGATCACCAGCCTGCGGCGCGATTTCGCGAGCTCCTGAATCGCCAGCGCGACGCCGGAATTGGTGATGTCGAAAATCGCCTCGACGCCGCGCTCGTCGTACCACTGGCGCGCGATCGCCATGCCGATATCGACCTTGTTCTGATGGTCGGCGACGAGAAGCTCGATCTTCTTGCCCAACACCGTCGCCCCGAAATCCTCGATCGCCAGGCGAACCGCCTCGACCGAACTCGGCCCCGCCAGATCGGCGTAGGGCCCGGACTGATCGTTCATGATGCCGATGACGAAGGAGCCGTCATCGGCTCGCGCGGGTTGGGCGAGGCTGACCAGCCACACCAGGCTCACGAGACAAAACGCGCGAAGGGCCATGCTCGGCTCCCGAAGGCATGAGGACTCGGCCGACAGGTTCGCCCAACTCGGCCACCTTGGCAACCGGCGCGCGGCCTCGCTCGGCCGCGGCGCGTTTGCGGATCGAACCCACAGGTTCCCTCGTTGCCTTGCGCAGTCAAACCTGCTTTAGCCCCGCAATGTCCTTACCCCCGCCCCCCGCCAGCCGGCGCGAGATTCCCATTGCGACCGCCGCGATCATTCCCATGGCCGCGGCGCTTTTCGCGGTGCTGCCTTATTCGACCGACGTCTATCTAACCGTCATGGTCGATCTCGGGCGCGAATTCGGCGTCGCGGTCGCCGGGGCGCAACGCACGATGCTCGCGTTCACGCTCGGCTTCGGGCTTGCGCATCTCGTCATCGGCGAATTCGCCGACCGCTTCGGGCGGCGGCCGACCGCGATCGTCGGAATAGGCCTCTACTGCGCGGCCTCCATCGTGGCGGCGGCGGCGCCGAGCCTCGATGTCCTCGTCGCCGCGCGCTTCTTGCAGGGAATGGCCGCCGCGAGCGGGCCGATCCTGTCGCGCACGCTGATCCGGGACGCCGTCGCGCCCGATCACGCCGGGCGGGCGCTCGCCAAGATCGGGGCCTACGGCGCCATCGCGCCGTTGACGGCGCCGCTGATCGGCACGCTCGCCGCTTCGCTCGGCGGTTGGCGCGCCGCGGTCGCCTTTCTCGCGCTCTACGGCGCCCTGCTCGCGCTGGCGCTGTGGCGGCTCCTGCCCGAGACGCGTCCTCGCGAGATCCGCCATGGCGCCAGGATCCCGATCCGCCGCGCGCTGGCGAGGCTGCTGCGCCATCGCGCCTTCCTCGCCGGCGCCGCGGCGCTCGCCTGCGGCTACGGCATGCTGCTCACCTGGCTCAGCACCTCGGCGTTCCTGTTGATCGGCGCGCTCGGCATGAGCAAACTGGAGGCGTCGGCGATCTATGTCCTCGGCTCGGCCGGCTATCTCGTGGGCTCGCTGATCGGCATGCGGCTGGCGCGCGGCTTTTCGCCGATCGGGATTCTGCGCGCGGCGAGCCTGCTGTTGCTGCTGGGCGCCGCGGCGCCGACCTTCGCGCTGGCGGAAGGCTATCGCCATTGGGCGGTCATCCTTGCCTGCGTGCTGCCGTTCTATGTCGGTTGGGGCCTCGCCCAGCCGATGGCGATCGCCATCGCGATGCGGCCGTTTGCCGACATGGCGGGGCAAGCTTCGGCTTGGCTCGGCCTTGCGCAACAGCTCGGCGGGATCGCGCTTTCGCTGCTGGCCGCCGCATACGGCGGCGGCATGGCGACGCCGCTCGTCATGGGCGTCGGCGCGCTCGGCTTCGCGGCCTGCGCATTCGCGCCGCAAAGGGCGGCGGCGCGCGCTTGAATCGGAGCGCCCGTCGCAATTGCGTAAACTTGCCGCCACAATCGCGTGCTATTCTTCACAATAAATATATTTTAATCACTTTTGACCTAACGAACTTGGTATTTCTTTCGAGCGACAGGGTTGACGCGCATCAACACGCAAGAGCGGGCTAGCATTAAGATTTTTTAATTTGGTTCCGGTCGCGGAACGGCGGAGCGACGACTATAGGAGGAACGAAGACATTCGCGGCTCATCCGAGAGCCAGAGGGACGGGGACGGGTTCAGCAGCGTCATAGCGAGTCGGGCGGCCCGATTCGAGAGTCAGGCTTCTCTAGCGATCGGCGTTGGCCCCGCGGCCGTGCCCTGCGGCAAGGGATGGCGCGTATGCTGAACAAAGGAGGAGGCCATAATGGACCGAACCTTAGAGCAAGCTGTGCTCAGCGCGCTCTACATGGAGCCTTTGATCAACGCTGACCGCATCCTCGTGACGGCGCGCGATGGCGTTGTGACCTTGACCGGCGAAGTCAATAGCCACGCGCAGAAGTCGGCGGCCCGAAACAAAGCCCGATGCGTGCACGGCGTAGAGCAAGTCGTCGATGAACTCGAAGTTCGCGCTCGCGCGCAACCTGGGCAAGCGTTCGACGACGTCGCCACGAGCGTTCTCAACGCCCTCTATTGGGATCTGGCCGTGCCGCCCGATCGGGTGTGCGCCAAATGCGAGAAGGGCTGGGTCACGCTGACCGGCGAAGTCGACCGAGCCTACCAAAGGAGCTCCGCGGAGGCGGACGTGCGCAAGATCCGCGGCGTCGTCGGCGTGACCAACGAGATCAAGGTCGCTACGAGCGGCGCCGCGAAGATCGACGCGACGCGTCGCGGCGACGACCAGGCCCATCGCGGCGAAGCGATCATTCTGGCCGAGACGATGGGGGCGATCGTCGACGATCGCAAGAAAGCAAACGGCCGACGGGAGGCGCCGCTCTCGTGAGCGCGGGAAGCGCGCTGCGGGCCCTTTTCCCTCGTCCCCGGCGGAAATGTTCGCCGGGAGCGTTCGTTGGTCTCGATCCGGAAGAGAAGGCATAGCCGATGGACGGGGCGGCGCTCGTCAACGCCTGCGGGAGGCGTCTCGAAAGGGAGCGGCCGCCCGCGCAAGCGGATTTGCTCGCGGCGTCAAGCCGACGGATTCTCTTCGCGACGCCCGAGATGTCCGACTTCGTCAAGGTCGGCGGATTGGGCCTGGTGTCGGCGGCCCTGCCGCGAGCGTTGAAGGGCTTCGCCGATGCGCGGGTCCTCATCCCCGGCTATCGCGAAGTCATCGAGGGACGATCCTCGCTCGAATGGGTCGGGCAATTGCCGGGGCTGGCGGACATTCCGCCCTGCGGATTGGCGCGATGCGTCGCAAGCGACGGGCTGGTCGTCTACGTTCTGATGTGCCCGGAGCTTTTTCTGCGCGCGGGAACTCCGTATGCGGACTGCCAGGGAACGCAGTGGGCCGACGGCGATTTGCGGTTCGCGCGTCTCTCGCTCGCCGCCGCCCAAATGGCAGGGGGGCTCGGCGACCCCACATGGACGCCCGACGTGCTGCATCTCAACGATTGGCCGACCGCGCTGGCGGCGGGCTATCTCCAATGGCTCGGCATTCGAGCGTCCTCAGTCATGACGATTCACAATCTGGCCTTTCATGGGCTGTTCCCGCCCGAGAGGCTCGGCCGGCTCGGCATCCCCGAGGGCGCGTTCGCCCAGAACGGGGTCGAGTTCCACGGCAAGCTTTCCTATCTGAAGGCGGGAATCTACTACGCCTCTCACGTCACCACGGTCAGCGAGACCTACGCGCAGGAGATCACCCGATCTGAAACCGGCTGCGGGCTTCACGGCCTGCTGGCGGGTCGCGCGCGAGAGGGAAAACTCACGGGCATCCTCAACGGAATCGAAGATGATTGGGGTATTGCGGGGGGCGGCGCCGGCGAGGATCCGATCGACCCCGACGCGTGGAAGGAAGCGAACGCCGACGCCGTGCGCAATTCCTTTGGACTGGCCGTCAGCAAGGGCCCGCTTTTTGCGATCATCTCTCGGCTCGTCCATCAGAAGGGCGTCGACCTTTCGATCGAGGCGGCCGACGAAATTATTTCTGCCGGCGGGCAGATCGTCGCGACCGGGAGGGGCGAAAAACGTTTCGAAGACGCGATCATGGACCTGCGGCGGCGACATCCCGGCGCGGTCGGCGCGCATATCGGCTTCGACGACCATGAGGCGCGGCGGTTATTCGCCGGCAGCGATTTTCTTCTCATGCCGTCGCGGTTCGAGCCCTGCGGCCTCAGCCAAATGTATGCGCAAAAGAGCGGCTCGTTGCCGATCGCCCATCGGACCGGGGGATTGGCCGACACGATCGAGGACGGCGTGACCGGATTTCTCTTCAACGCGAGCAGCCGGGACGCGCTGTGCAGCGCCGTGCGACGCGCCACGGCGGCGTTCGCCACGCGAGGCCGCATCAACGCGATGCGGCGGCTGGCGATGTCGCGGGACTTCGCTTGGGCGGGCCCGGCCGGCCGGTATGGCGCGCTTTATCAATCGCTGGCGTGAGCGGGCCGGCGGCGCTTTTCTCGCCATTGTCCAACGCGCGCCTCGACAGCGGGCCCCGAATCCTGCCACTTGTCGGCGTCATGGCTAAGCCGCGCTCCTCTTATGTCTGCCAAAATTGCGGCGCTATCACGCAGCGCTGGCAGGGCAAGTGCAAGTCCTGCGGCGAATGGAACACCATCATCGAGGAGGCGGCGGCGCTGGGCATCGGGGCGGCGGCGGCGCGGCGCGGCGGCGCCGGGCGGCCCTTCCCGCTGGAGGACCTTTCCGGCGCCTCCAAGCCGCAGCCGCGCATCGTCACCGGCGTCGGCGAGCTCGACCGCGTCGCCGGCGGCGGCTTCGTGGCGGGTTCGGCGACCTTGATCGGCGGCGAGCCGGGCATCGGCAAGTCGACGCTGCTGATTCAGGCCTGCGCCGCGCTGGCGCGGCGTGGCGGGCGCGTGGTCTATGTCTCGGGCGAGGAATCGACCGAGCAGGTGCGCCTTCGCGCCTCGCGGCTCGGCCTCGCCGACGCCCCGGTGCAATTGGCGGCGCAGACCCTCGTCGAGGACATCGTCGCCACCCTCGGCTCCGGCGACGCGCCCAAATTCGTGATTATCGATTCGATCCAGACGATGTGGAGCGATTCGATCGAGTCCGCGCCGGGCACGGTGAGCCAGGTGCGCGGCTCGGCGCAGGCGCTCATCCGCTTCGCCAAGACCCGCGGCGCCGCGCTGATCCTCGTCGGCCATGTCACCAAGGACGGGCAGATCGCCGGCCCGCGCGTGGTCGAGCACATGGTCGACGCGGTGCTGTCCTTCGAGGGGGAAGGCGCCCACGCGTTCCGCCTGCTGCGCGCCTCCAAGAACCGCTTCGGCGCCACCGACGAGGTCGGCGTGTTCGAAATGACGGGGGGCGGCCTCGCCGAGGTCGCCAACCCTTCGGCGCTGTTCCTGGCCGGGCGCGACGGCGCGGCGCCGGGCGCGGCGGTGTTCGCCGGCGTCGAGGGCGCGCGGCCGGTGCTGGTGGAAATTCAGGCGCTCGTGGCGCCCTCGACGCTCGGCACTCCGCGTCGGGCGGTGGTCGGCTGGGAGCCGAGCCGCCTGGCGATGATCCTGGCGGTGCTGGAGGCCCATGGCGGCCTGAAGCTCGGCCAACACGACGTTTATCTCAACGTCGCGGGCGGCCTCAGGATCGCCGAGCCGGCCGCCGATCTGGCGGCGGCGGCGGCGCTGATCTCCTCGCTCGTCGGCGTCAGCCTGCCGCACGACGCCGTCTATTTCGGCGAGATCGCCCTTTCCGGCGCAGTGCGCGCGGTCGGCCACAGCGCGCTGCGCCTTAAAGAAGCCGCCAAGCTCGGCTTCACCCGAGCGGTCGCGCCCGCGTCCCGCAAGGACGGCGAAGGCGCGCGCCTGGCGACGACGCCGATCGCCTCGGTCGCCAGTCTGGTGGCGGAGATCGCGGCGGCGGGCGTAGCGACAAAGACCGCGAAGGCGAGGTGACGAAGCCGAGCGGCTTGGCTATAAGGCCGGGCGACGATGCGATGGGCGGCCGTCGGGCAAGGCCCAATTTTTCCCGCGCGGGTGCGAGGCTCGGTGCAATGCCTTCTTATTTGGATCTTGGAATTCTCGGCATCATTCTCATCTCGGCGTTGCTGTCGATGATGCGAGGCTTCACCCGCGAGGTTCTCGCCATCGGCTCGTGGGCCGCGGCGGCGGCGGCGGCCTATTATTTCTATCCCGTCGTCATGCCCTACGCCACGCCCTATATTCACAAGGAAATCGTCGCGCAGGCCGTTTCGGCGGCGGCGGTGTTTTTCGTGACGCTGATCGTCGTGTCCCTGTTCACGGTTCGCCTGTCCGACGCCATTCTCGACAGCAAGATCGGCGCGCTCGACCGCTCGCTCGGATTCCTGTTCGGCGCGGCGCGCGGCTTCCTGCTCGGGGTCGTCGCCTTCTCCATCTTCAATTGGCTGGTGGCGGAAAAACAGCAGCCGGAATGGGTGAAGACCGCGAAGACGCGGCCGGCGCTGATCGACACGGCCAACCGCGTGATCGCGATGTTGCCCGACGACGCCGCCGCCACCATCGAGGGCTGGATCAAATCGAAGAACGCGGGCGTCGCCGCCGAGGAGCCGCCGGACGAAGGGAGCGCTGCAGCCGCCAACCCCGCCCCGTCGCCTGCCCCCCCGCCGGCGCCGGCCAAGAAGACAGACGCCCCCGCCGCTGGCGCGACGAGCGCGGACAAACAAAAGCTCGACTCGTTGATCAATAAGGGCGTGCCGATGCCGGCGCCGGCGGCGCCGGCGATCGTGCCGACGCCCCTCAAACCCTGAACGCCGATGGATAGAAGCCGCGCAATTCCTTTCATCGACCCGAGCGAGGTCACGATTTCCGCTTCTCGCACCAGCCAAGGCGTCCCGGCCGAAGCCGGGGGATTCGATCTCGACGCAGACCGATTGCGCGAGGAGTGCGGCGTTTTCGGCATTTTCGGACACCCCGACGCCGCCGCGATCACCGCGCTGGGCCTGCATGCCCTGCAACACCGCGGACAGGAGGCGGCGGGCATCGTCGCCTTCGACGGCGCGCGGTTCCACTCGGAGCGTCGGCAGGGCCTGGTCGGCGACCATTTCTCCAGCGCTGCGACGATCGAACGCCTGCCCGGTTCGGCGGCCATCGGCCACGTCCGGTACTCCACGACCGGCGAAACGATCCTGCGCAACGTGCAACCGCTCTTCGCCGAGCTCGACGCCGGCGGCCTCGCGGTCGCCCATAACGGCAACCTCACCAACGGGCTGACCCTTAGGCGCGAGCTGATCCGCGCCGGCGCGATCTGCCAGTCCACTTCGGACACGGAGGTGGTGCTCCTGCTGTCGGCGCGCTCGCGGCGCCCGCGCATCGTCGAACGCTTCGTCGAGGCGCTCGGACAGATCGAGGGCGCCTATGCGCTGGTGGCCCTGACCAACAAGAAGCTCATCGGGGCGCGCGATCCGCTGGGCATTCGCCCCTTGGTGCTCGGCGAACTCGAGGGCTGCCCGATTTTGTGCTCGGAGACCTGCGCGCTCGACATCATCGGCGCCAAATTCGTCCGCGATATCGAGAACGGCGAAGTCATCGTCATCGACGCCGATGGCGTGCAGAGCCTGAAACCGTTTCCGCCGCAAACAATGCGGCCATGCATCTTCGAATATATTTATTTCGCGCGGCCCGATTCGGTCGTGCACGGACGGCCGGTCTACGCCGCCCGCAAGGCGATGGGCGCCGAACTCGCGCGCGAGGCGCCGGCGGAGGCGGACGTCGTCGTGCCCGTGCCCGACTCCGGCGTCCCGGCGGCGCTCGGTTATTCCGCCGCCTGCGGCATTCCCTTCGAACTCGGCATTATCCGCAATCATTACGTCGGACGAACCTTCATTCAGCCGACGCAGGCGATCCGCGAGTTGGGGGTTCGCCTCAAGCACAACGCCAATCGCGTCGTCGTCGCCGACAAACGCATCGTGCTGATCGACGATTCGATCGTGCGCGGCACGACGAGCGTGAAAATCGTCCAGATGATGCGCGAAGCAGGCGCCCGCGAGGTGCATTTGCGCATTTCCTCTCCGCCCATCACCCATCCCGACTTCTACGGCATCGACACGCCTGAGCGCGACAAGCTGTTGGCGGCGCGCATGGATTTGGAGTCGATGCGCCGCTTCATGGGCGCGGACAGCCTTGCCTTCCTTTCCATCGACGGCCTCTATCGCGCCATGGGCTACGAGAAGCGCGACGACCGGCGCCCGCAATTCACCGACCATTGCTTCACTGGCGACTATCCGACGCGCCTGATCGACCAGGACGGCGAGCCCGACAAGCTGCAAATGTCGCTGCTTGCCGAAGTCGGCTGAACAGGAATTTAACTCGGCGGCGTCACGAACCTGTCATGCGTCTTGGCGATAGAAGCTGAGCCATTTCGCCGCAGGGGAGCGACGACGCCATGACAGCTATCGCAGCCGCAACAACGTCCGCGCCGACATCGGCGACCACGCGCGTCAAACTGGATCAGCCGGTCGACATCCGCGCCTTGCTTGTTTTCCTCGCGATTCTCGCGGGCGGCCTGTTCTTCATGGCCTACTCGATCTATTCCGACATCGAGGAGACCAGCGCCGCCCCGACGACGATCCTGCCGTTCCTGCTGCTCGGCGTGGCGATGCTGATCGCGCTCGGTTTCGAATTCGTCAACGGCTTCCACGACACCGCCAACGCGGTGGCGACGGTTATCTACACGCACTCCCTCAGGCCTCAGGTCGCGGTCGTGTGGTCGGGGATGTGGAACCTGCTCGGCGTGCTGACCTCCGCCGGCGCGGTCGCGTTCGGCATCGTCTCGCTGCTGCCCGTCGAACTTATCATGCAGGTCGGCTCCAGCGCCGGCTTCGCGATGGTGTTCGCGCTGCTGATCTCGGCGATCATCTGGAACCTCGGCACCTGGTCGTTCGGCCTGCCGGCCTCCAGTTCGCACACGCTGATCGGCTCGATCGTCGGCGTCGGCGTCGCCAACGCCATCATGCGCGGTCAGGACGGCACCTCCGGCGTCGACTGGAGCCAGGTGACGAACATCGGCAACTCGCTGCTGTTGTCGCCGCTGTTCGGCTTCATCTTCTCCGCCCTGCTGTTGCTGGTCATGAGGTTCGCGGTGCGCAAGCCCGCGCTCTATTCCGCGCCGACCTCCGACGCGCCGCCTCCGTTGTGGATCCGCGGGCTGCTGATCTTTACTTGCACCGGCGTTTCGTTCTTCCACGGCTCCAACGACGGTCAGAAGGGGATGGGCCTCATCATGCTCATTCTCATCGGCGTCGCGCCGACCGCTTACGCGTTGAACCGCGCGCTCCCCGAGAGCCATGTGCCGACGTTCGTGAGCGCCTCGCAAGCCGCCTCGAAGATCGTCGACGCTCACGGCGCGGGCTATGCGATCATCGGCGATCCGCGTCCGGCGGTCACCGACTACGTGCACGCCCACAAGATCTCAGAGGGAACCTATCCCTCGCTCTCGGTCCTGGTGAAGCAGATCGCCGATCAGATCCAGCAATACGGCTCGCTCGCCAAGACGCCCGCCGACAAGGTCCAGAACGTCCGCAACGATATGTATCTGGCCTCCGAGGCGCTGCGCTTCCTCGGCAAGGACAAGCAAGCCGAGCTGAAGCCCGAAGAAGTCTCGACGCTCAACGCCTATAAGAAGCAGCTCGACCTCTCGACCAAGTTCATCCCGACCTGGGTCAAGATCGTCGTCGCGGTCGCGCTCGGCCTCGGCACGATGGTCGGCTGGAAGCGCATCGTCGTCACCGTCGGCGAGAAGATCGGCAAGACGCACCTGACCTACGGCCAGGGCGCGGCCGCCGAGATCATTGCGATGGCGACGATCGGCGCGGCCGACGGCCTCGGGCTGCCAGTCTCGACGACGCACGTGCTGTCCTCCGGCGTCGCCGGAACGATGCTGGCCAACGGCTCGGGCATCCAGTGGTCGACCTTGCGCAACATCGCGCTCGGCTGGGTGCTGACCCTTCCCGTCGCCATCGCCCTGTCGGGCGCCTTGTACTTCCTGTTCCGCCACATCTTCTGATTGGCGGCGTGGCGGGCGGCGGGGATGACCTCCCGCCGCCGCCCGCCGCTCAATCCCCTAAACGTCCCGCCGGCGCCGCAGTTGGATGCGCGCCGCGCGCCTGATAGAAGCTGAGGCGAATGCGGCGGGCGTCCCAGTCCGGCCGCAGCGCGCCGGAGTTTACATGGCCACGCTCGAGGATGTGCTTTCGACGATCGACGCCAATCAAGGCGGAGCTCTGGATCGTCTTTTCTCGTTGCTCGCGATTCCCTCGATATCCGCGATCCCCGCCCATTTTCCCGATTGCGACCGCGCCGCCGACTGGCTCGCGCGCGAGCTGCGCGACCTCGGATTCGAAGCCTCGCGGCAAGACACGCCCGGCCGGCCGATGGTCGTGGGATCGGCCAAGGCGAAGACCCGCGACGCGCCGCATGTGCTGTTCTACGGTCATTACGACGTGCAACCCGCGGACCCCCTCGAACTCTGGACGACGCCGCCCTTCGAGCCGCGGCTGGCGGACGGCCCGAATGGGCAGCGGATCGTCGCGCGCGGCGCCTGCGACGACAAAGGCCAGTTGATGACCTTCCTCGAGGCGTGCCGCGCCTTTCGCCAGAACGGCGGCCTGCCGTGCAACGTCAGCGTGCTGTTCGAAGGCGAAGAGGAAACGGGCTCCCCGTCCCTGCCCGCCTTCCTCGCCAAGAACGCCAAGACGCTGAAGGCGGACCTCCTGCTCGTTTGCGACACCTCCATGTGGGACGCCAAGACCCCGGCGATCACCACCATGCTGCGCGGCCTCGTGCTCGAGGAAGTCGTGCTGCATGGACCGAAGCGCGACCTTCACTCCGGGCTTTACGGCGGCGCGGCGATCAATCCGATCCGGGTGCTCGCACGAATCCTCGCCGATCTGCACGATGCCAACGGCGCGGTCGCTTTGCCCGGGTTTTACGACGGCGTCGAGGAGCTGCCAGAGGAGATCGCCGAGCAATGGCGCGGCCTCGATTTCGACGACGAGGCTTTCCTCGGAGAGGTCGGCCTTTCCGTTCCTGCAGGCGAAAAGGGCCGCTCGACGCTGGAGATGATCTGGTCGCGCCCGACCTGCGATGTCAACGGAATCGTGGGCGGCTATATCGGCGAGGGAACGAAGACCGTGTTGCCCGCCAAAGCGAGCGCCAAGGTCTCGTTTCGGCTGGTCGGCAAGCAGAATCCGGAGCGCGTCTCGCAGGCGTTCCGGGCCTTCGTCAAGGCGCGCCTGCCCGCCGACGTCACCGCCGAGTTCATCCCCCATGGCGGCAGCCCGGCGATCGCGCTGCCGCCGCGCGGCGAGGCCCTGCGCCGCGCCCGGCGCGCTCTGGAGGCCGAATGGGGCAAGCCGCCCGCGCTGGTAGGCTCGGGGGGCTCGATTCCGGTCGTCGGCGCGTTCAAGCGCGAACTGAACATGGACAGCCTGATGGTGGGCTTCGGCCTCGACGACGACGCGATCCACTCGCCCAACGAGAAATACGAGCGCACATCTTTCCACAAGGGCGCACGATCCTGGGCGCGCATTCTCGCCGCGCTCGCGACGTGAGCCAGCGCGCGCCCGGCGTCGGCTGCGGCGCGGCGATCGTGCGCGAGGGCCGCATCCTGCTGGTCAAACGGCTCAAGGCGCCCGAAGCCGGCCACTGGAGCCTGCCCGGCGGCAAGGTCGATTTTCTCGAACGCGTCGAGGACGCGGTCGTGCGCGAAATTCGCGAGGAGATCGGCGTCGAAATCGCGCTCGTTCGCGCGCTCGCAATCACCGAGATGATCGGGATCGACGACCAGCATTGGGTCTCGCCGGTCTATCTCGCGCGCGTCCTTGCCGGCGAACCGGCGAACCGCGAACCCGACAAGCTCGCCGAGGTCGCCTGGTTCGCCCTCGACGCCCCACCGCAGCCGCTGGCCCTGGCGGCGCGCGAGGCGATCGCGGCGATCGGCGGCGAAACGGGCCCTTGGCGCCCCCGAATCGACGGCGGGATTCTTCGCGCACAGACGCCATCGCGTGAAGCCGATTCGACCCGCTGAGACGTCGTCACGCCGCGCGGGCCGCCGCTTCGATGGCTTCGGCCACCCATTCGTTGAGACTCTTGTTTTCCGCCGCGGCGGCGATCACCGCCGCCTCGTGCGTTCGTGGATCGAGACGCACATTGAACTTTCCCGAGAACGCGCGATACGGCTCGACACCCTTTTCCTTGCAAAGGTCGAGATAAACCTTGAGAGACTTCCGCCCCTCCGTCTCCAGCGCCTCGACGCTCTTGGCGTAGAAATCCGCACCCCCGGACAGGCCCAGGAATTCACCCCTGATCATTCCGATCTCCGGGTCGAATGACACGACCGCCTTGTGGCCGTCGATTTCGATGACGTTCTTCATGGCTTGACCCCATGGCTTTCCAGCCATTTCTTGATACTCGCGACAGCGCCCTTGTCCGTATCGGGCGAGGGATGAGGCCGGTGAAACACACGGATTTCCTCAAACAAATAGACGCCGATCCGGGAACCTTCCCTTTCCGTCACCTCGGCGCCCAGCGCGACCAGTAGCGCCTCGACATCGCTCCACCGGATCGATCCGCTTACCGGTCGCGCGAATATCTGAACCAAGGTTGCGCGATGTCGCCTCTTCATATCAAAAACGATACTATTATCTAGTACCATTAGCAACAGCTATTCGGAGGGATCGCGGCGATCGGCGGGGCGGACGCGGGCGAATAGAGGCGAATCCTCGCGCAGCGCTTCGGGCGGTTCACTCGGGCGACGCCGGCGCCAAGCGAGCGAGGCACGGCGCCGACTTCTCGCCTGCGGCGGGCAGCACGACGTCGTTCAGCAGCCGCGTCCCGCCGCCTGGGATCGACTCCGCGGCAAGGGCGACGACGAGATCGCGCCTGGGCACGACGTAGACGAGCTGGTCGTTCTGTCCCGCGGCGAAAAATGCGTCCTCGCCGGTGCTCGTCTTGCTTATCCACCAGAAATAGCCATAGGCGGTGTTGCTCGGAGGCCCGCCTTCGCTCTGCTTCGTCGTCGAGTTGCGCACGAAAGCCGCCGAAACAATTTGGCTTTCGCCCCATCGGCCCTGTTGGAGATAGAGAACGCCGATTTTCGCCATGTCGCGCGCCGTCAGGAACAGCGACGTCGCGCCGATCAGATGCCCATCGGCGTCGACGGTCCAGTCGTAGTTTTCGATGTGCAACGGACCGAAGAGATTGCGCTGCGCAAAGCGCCTTGCGTCCTGCTTGATCGCCCGAGTCAGCGCGATCGAGAGCAAATTCTGTTCCGACGTATCGTAGCTGAAACGGCTTCCCGGCGGATCCCGCATCGGGCGATCGAGCAGCAGCCGCCACGTCCGCGCCGTCGCGTCGTCGATTTTCGCGTCGGCCTCGGCGGCGGCGTTCGGCGCGAAGCCGGCGGTCATCGTCAGGAGATCGCGAACCCTGATCTCGCGGACGAGCGGATCGATATTTGCTTCGGAAGCTTCGGGAAGGAGTTCGGACATCTTCTCGTCGAGCCGCAGATTTCCCTTGTCGATGGCGATCCCCACAAGGATGGAGAGCACGCTTTTCGTCACCGAATAGATCGGCGAGCGCGTCTCGGCCGTAATCCCCCTTCGGTAATATTCGAAAACGACGCAGGCGCCGCGCGCGACGACGAGAGCGCGAACGCTCGGATAGGCCTCCCTCAGGCTTGTCGCGAGAGAGGACGGCGTATCGCTCGCACAAGCGACGATCGCCGTTTGCAGAAGGATCCAAAACGTCAAAGCGACGCAAACGACCGGCGCGCGGCGGCGCGGGGCGCCGACCGTCCCGGCAATCATGGAATCATGTCCGGCATGTCGCGTTCGCGAATGCCGTCCTCACCCCTGCCCCGCCACATACGCCCGCCAGCCGCCGAACCGCGAAACATCCTCGGCGCCCTTGACCGCCTCCGCCTCGACCAAGAACCCCTTCGCGCTCGTCCCGTCGTCAAAGCGAAGCGCGCCGATGCCCAGCGGCGGCGGAATGGCGGCGACGAACGCGCCGAAGGCGGCGGGGGCAAGCGACCAGATTTCGACCGCGATCGAAGCGCCCTCGCCGGCGCCGACGCGCAGCAGGCCGGGCTTGGGCGGCGCGGTGTTCGGCACGGCGTAGAGGCGATAGTCGCGCGTGGTGCGCGCCTCGCGCGCGAATGTCGCGCCCAGCGCCTTCAATTCGCCGTTGAGCGGCAGACCGGAGAGATGCGCGCCGACGACGGCGATCTCGATTCCCTCGCTGCGCGCTGCGACCCGCGGCGCCGGCGGCGGCGCGCGCTCCGTCGCGCCCATCGGCGCGCCGGAGGCGGCGTGCAGGCGCGCGGCGATCCCGGCGATGAGCCCGTCGGCGCCCGCCGGAGCGATCAGCGTGAGGCTGGACGGCAGGCCGTCGCGCCGCATTCCCGAGGGAACGGCGATGGCGCAGAGGTCGAGCAGATTGACGAAATTCGTATAGGTCCCGAGGTTCGAGTTGGTCTGGAACGGCTCGGCCTCGACCTCGGAGCGCGTGTAGAAGCGCGGCATCGTCGGGACCGCCATCGCGTCGAAGCCGCGCCAGGCCTCCGCCGTCGCGCGCTTCAGCCCCTGAAGCCGATAGGCCGCCTCGAAACAGGCGGCCGCGTCGAACTTGCGCGCGCCCTCGATGATCTTGCGCGTCACCGGATGCAGCGCGTCGGGATTGCTCTCGATGAGGCTTCGGATCGCGGCGTAACGCTCGGCGACCCAGGGCCCCTCGTAGAGCAGGCGCGCGACGGCGAAAAACGGCTCGATGTCGAATTCGACGATTTGAGCGCCGAGATCGGCGAGCTTGGCGAGATCGGCCTCGTAGGCGCGCTGGGCCTCGTCGTCGCCGAAGAACAGCCGCTGCCCCGGCCTCGGCGCGCCGACGGTGAAGCGCGGCGGCGGCGCAAGGACGCGCGGCGCGGGCGAAGGCTTGCAATAGGCGTCGTCGGCGTCGAACCCGGCGGCCGCCTCGAGGGCCGCGAAAGCGTCGGCGACGCTGAGCGCGAAGATGGAAACCGTGTCGAGCGTGCGGCACGCCGGGACGACGCCGCTCGCCGAAAGGAGCCCCAGCGTCGGCTTCAGCCCGACGATTCCGTTGAGCGCCGCGGGCACGCGGCCCGAGCCCGCGGTGTCGGTGCCGAGCGAAAAGGCGACGAGCCCAGCGCCGACCGCCGTCGCCGAGCCGGAGCTCGATCCGCCGGGAATGAGATCGGCGCGCAGGGCGTTGCGAGGAATCCCATAGGGCGAGCGCACGCCCACGAGGCCGGTGGCGAATTGATCGAGATTGGTCTTGCCGATGGGAATCGCGCCCGCGCGCTGCAGACGCTCGACGATGAAGCTCGACTGCGCCGGCCGATAGGCGAAGGCGGGACAGGCCGCGGTAGTCGGCAGGCCCGCGACGTCGATATTGTCCTTGACCGCGAAGGGAACGCCGTAGAGCGGCTTGCCCGCCGGCCCTTCGGCGGCGAGCGCTTCGGCCGCCGCGAGCGCTTCGGCCTTGGGGCGCAGCGCGATGAACAGCGCGGGATCGGCATGCGCCTCGATGCGCGCATAAGTCGACTCGATCGTCTCGGCGATGCGCCGCCCGCCGGCGTGGCGCGCAAGAATTTCGGGGATCGTCTCACTCAAAGGGGGTCTCCACATCCTGCGCGGGGGCGCGCGTCCGTTAATCCCAGGCCAGCAAGAACCGTGCAAGCCGTCCCGGTCAGGAATGGAGTTTGCGGGTCGTCACGCTTCTTTCGACGTCCCTCGCTTTCCCGTAGGTGCCGAACACGACGTCGAACGAAGGATTGCTGACGCCGAACCATAGCTTCTCGCTGATAAAGTGATGGCGAAGGTGATATTGCTTGATCCAGCGGCCCACCGGCGTCAGCGGTTGATAAGGGATATGCGCGACGTAATGCACCCATTCGTAGTGCAGCATCGCCAGCATCACGCCGAGCAGGACCGAGGCGACGGCCCCGGCGCCGAGAAGCAGCGCGACCAGCGCCGCCGTGCCCGCCAGATTGGGAACGATGAACCATACCGGCAGGAACAGGAGGTCCAACCGGCCCGGCTCGGCGTGATGATCGTAATGCAGGCGATGTTGCAGCTTGCGCACGAAAGCCCAGGGCGCCGGCGGCGCATGGAAGGCGAAGCGGTGCATCAAATATTCACTGACGTAAAAGAGCAACGCGCCGAGGACGATCTCGCCCGGAGAAAACGTCGCCGCGCCCGCCAGCCAGGCGAGGATCAGCGCGAGGACGCCGACGGCCAAAAGAGCGGTTCCGCCGTGACGGAAAAAGACAAGCGGCATTTCGCGCCCTCCCGTTGCGGCCGATGCGCGCTCATCCTAGCGCACGCAGGCGGGAGACGCCATCATGCGGACGGCGCCGACGGCTTTTCCAGAATCGCCTGAATCTCGATGCACGCCCAGGGCGCCAGCGCGCCGAGCCGCCGATTGAAGGCCCACCACCAGCGGTGATTTTCGAGCGGACGCAGCAGACCGCCGGAGACGATGCGGAACCCGCGCGTCCCGATGAGCCTGAGACGCGAATGGCGTCGCAACTGGCGCTGGAAGGAGCGCTGGGAGAAGGTCTGAATATGGCTCCACTTCTTTTGCGGCCGCAGAGCCAGCGACGCCTGGACATAGGCGTCTCGCGCGAAGGCGAGCGGCGAAAGGAAGATCGGCACGCCGACGCACACTTTCCCGCCGGGCTTGGCCATGCGCTCGAGCGCGGCGATCGCGACGTCGATGCGTGGCAGATGCTCCAGCACCTGTTCGCAGACGACGACGTCGAAGGCGTTCGAAGGCGTATTGGGATTGCCGGCCGTGAGATCGTCGATCGTGTACGAAGCATACCGCTCCAGCCGGTAGAGCGGCTCGTTCTTGATGTCGGTCGCCGCGATTTCGATGTTGGCGCAATGCGGCCGCGGTTCGAGATGGCGAAACAAGATGCCCGAGGTGCATCCGACGTCGATCACCGTGAGCTTGCGGCCCTCGGCCGCAGCCTCGGCCGCCCAGGCGTCGATATCGTCCGCGAGCGCGTCGTAGCGCGCCTGGCGCAGGCTGTAATATTCGCGCCGGCGCGGATCGACGCCATAGGCGTGGCTGGGTTTGGGAAATTCGAGACCCAAGGGCAACCGAACTTCGGCGTGCGTCACGATGCTGTTCCTCTGGCAAACGGGCGCGCGCCGCGGACAGGAGCCCCATGCGGGAATGATTCAATTTCCGCGGCGACAATGTGGCCGGCGGATTACGCTTTTGTAAAACACGGCTACAGGACGGGGCGCATGTCGACCAGAGGAACTTCACGGCCCCGTCGCGCAAATCGCCGAAGCTCGCGCCGCGCCCTTGCCCTCCGTCGCGTTCGCGCGCAAATTCCTTGAGCTCCCGCTGAGCCGCGAGACCCGGCCCATGAACCGACGCGATTTTCTCTCTGGCGCCGCCGCAGCGACGACCGGCATGGCGCTCGGCGCGCCCGCCGACGCCGATGTCTCCGCGCCCTTCGACTGGAGCCTTTGGCCGCCACTGAGCGGACGCGAGGCCTTCGTCGCCTGGATGCAGGAGAAGCGCGGCGAGGGCGCCGGGTTCTTGGGCCAGCGCTGGGATCGCTATCTGCAATTGATCGCCCACGCCGACGTCTGGGACGAGGCGGACAAACGCGCCTTCCTGATGACGCCGCGCGAGGAATTCGTCACCGCCGACAATCTCTCGCGCGCCTACGAATGGCATCATCTCAACATCGGTTTCGGCGTCACCATCACCGGGCCGCATACGGTCGCGCGCATGACCAACACGCTCGCGGTCAAGCGCGGCGACAAGGTTCTCGAGATCGGCACGGGCTCGGGCTACCAGTCGGCCTACTTGAGCTATCTCACCGATCGGCTGTGGTCGGTCGAGATCATCCCGGCGCTGGCGCGGCGCACGCGCGCGCTCTACGATTCGCTCATCGTGCGCGGCTACGGCGAATATCGCGCGATTCAAACGGAGAACGCCGACGGCTATTACGGCTGGCCAGAGGCGGCGCCGTTCGACAAGATCATCGTCACCTGCGGCATCGACCACATCCCTCCGCCGCTGCTGCAACAGCTCAAGCCCGGCGGGATCATGGTCATACCCGTCGGGCCGCCCGGCGCGCAGCACGTGATCAAGGCGGTCAAGACGCAAACGGCGGAGGGCGGCTTCGCAGTCACGCGCTCCGACATCTACGGCGGCGCGATCATCCCGTTCGTGCCGTTCACCGGCGGGCGCCAGAGCTGATCCCTCGCGCTCCGGAAATTTCGGGGCCTAGACCGCCTTGCCGATCAGCGCGCCGATCCCCGCCGTCACCGCCATCGCCAGCGCGCCCCAGAACGCCACGCGCAGCGTCGGCATGACGATTCTCGCGCCACCCAGCCAGGCGCCGAGCGCGCCGAGCGCGGCGAGAAACGCCAGGGTCGCGAGCGAAACGCCTGCGACCGTCGCCTCGCGCGACGCCAGGAACGCCGCGAGCGTCGGCATCGCGGCGCCCGCGGAAAAGCTGATCGCCGAAGTGAAGGCCGCCAGGATCGGATTGGCGCTGCGGGCGTCGGAAAGGCCGAGTTCGTCGCGCGCATGAGCGCTGAGGGCGTCCTTGGCCATCAGCTCCTCAGCGACCTGACGCGCCAGCGTGGGCGCCAGCCCACGCCGCTCATAGATCAGCGTCAGCTCCCGCGTTTCGACTTCCGGCGTATCCTCCAACGCGCGCCGCTCGCGTTCGAGATCGGCCGCCTCGGAATCGGCCTGCGAGCTGACCGAGACATATTCGCCCGCGGCCATCGCCATCGCGCCCGCCGCCCAGCCCGCCACTGCGGCGGTGAGGATTTCGCCGCGCGACGCGCCGGCCGAGGCGACGCCGACGATCAGGCTGGCCGTCGAAATAATGCCGTCGTTGGCGCCGAGCACCGCCGCGCGCAGCCAGCCGGCGCGATTGACGAAATGGGCGGCGGGTGGCGGCATCGGGGAAGCGCTCGCGAGGGGGACTTTCGGCGCCACGCGGATATCACGCGCCAATGGCGAAAGAAACGCGGATGGCGAAAAACCGATCATTCGCCGAAATTTTCGCCCGGCGCGACCGCGGCGAGCCGGATCAGGCGCGAATCCTCGACCGCCGCCTGCCGGTGCTTGACCGCTTCGCGGTAGACGGGATCGCGGATCATTTCGACGAAAGCGGCGACGGAAGGGTATTGCGCGATGAAGCAACGATCCCAACGCTCGTCAGCGGGGCCGATCAGCGTCAGCTCGAAAGCGCCGCGCCAGATCACCGCGCCGCCGAGCCGTTTGAGGACCGGCGCGCTCTCGCGCCCATAGGCGGCGTAGGCTTCGGCGCCTGTCGCCTGGCGGCCGTCGGGATAGGCGGCCCGCTCGCGCAAGCGCACGAGATTGAGCATTTGGATCGGGCCGGGGCGATCGTTCTGGCGGAAGGCGGCGAAGGTTTCCTTGGTCGGGTCGATGAATCCGGTCATGGGCGACTCGCGTGAAAAGGGACCCCCGATCTCATCGGCCAGACGGCGCGGCGGCGCAAATCAAATCCGACCCTGCGAGAGCCAGTTCCTCAAGCCGATCGGCAATTCGATTTTCCACACCCGATGTACGCGAAACGGGTTGCAGTTGAAGAGCGATTTTATTGTTCAGCTTCGCACTTTGACCCCGTCGAACACGTCTGTTCCGGACCGATGCCTCGCCGATCGACGTTAGGCCCCCGCGCTGTTTCACACCCAGTTGACGGTCTGCGCATTGTCACATGACGGCGACGGGATGGACGGGCCGACGCACGGCGATCTGGGCGCTGGGTCGGAGAAACTTTCACTTTGGGGGCGGCATAATCGTGATGCCGCTTAGCTGGAAGCGTTCGCGCTCCTTGGTGTCCAGGTTCGTCGCGTCGCAATCTATCGCCGTGATCGCGCCGCCCGCGCCGTTCGTCGTTAGATGGCAGTTTCCGCGCAGGCGATTGTTCTCGAACCGCTCCTTGTTGGGCAGGTCGACGCGCGAATTGTTGATAGCGATGACGTGATCGGTCGGCGTCGGCTGGCTGATCTGATCGCCGAAAAAGAAGACGACGCCTTGGGCTGTCGCGAAAGCGACGAACTCCTGCCCGTTCGTGCGGACCGCGTACATGGCCTGCGGTCCGCAAGCCAGCGGCTCGCCGAGGAATTGCGCGACGCAAGTCCCCTTCATCGAGACAAGCGATTTGGTGTCGGGCGTCTGCGCCGATGCGAAGCCAGGTGAGCCAAGCGCCAGCGCGGCGGCAAAAATAACCGTAAGCCTATGCATCGGATGCCCTTCTTATCTTGCCAAGCGCCGAGCGCGCCCCGGCGCCCCGATTCCGCCTCTCGCCGGAGAGCTTCGGCGAGCCGAGAGCCGGCGTCAACATCGCGGCGTCGCGGCGTCGAGGCGTTGAGCGACCGTGACGACTTGCCGCGCCTGTATTGCGGGCACGAGCCGGAAAGCCGCCGGCAGGTCGAGAGCCCGCGCGACCAGCCTCGATCGGGCGCGGGAGCGCGTCTCTCGGGCCGGCACAATATGATCGTCAGCGTCGCGCCGAAGCGGTCATCTATTGGCGCACCGTCCATCGGTTCAAATCGACCCATAGCGGCCCGACGATTTGGGCGCTAGGCGTTTGATTCGTTCACTAGCCGGAAGACAGCCCCGCAAACGCCCCGGCAAACGTCTTCGGCAGCGGCCGCGCGTATGGCCCCAGTTTCGAGGTCGCATGGCCCAGGCCCACCAGCGCCTCGGCGAGCTTCACCGCCGCGGCGACGCCGTCGATCACCGGCAGGCCATGGCGGCGCGCGAGCGAAGCGGCGAGTTCGGCCATGCCGGCGCAGCCGAGCACGATCGCCTCGGCCCCTTCCTCAGCCTTGGCGCGCTCGATCTCCTGGGAGAGCTTGTCGCAGGCGCCCGACGAGGGATCGTCGAGCGCGAGCACGGGAACCTCGCACGCGCGCACTCGTGCGCAGCGCCGGTCGAGGCCGTATTTCATCAGATTGGCCTCGATCGGCGCGATCGAACGCGACAGCGTCGTCACGACGCTGAAGCGATGGGCGACGAGCGAAGCCAAGTGAAACGCGGCCTCGCCGATGCCGACGACCGGCCCGCTGGCGACGCAACGCGCCGCCTCGAGCGCGGTGTCGTCGAAACAGGCGATGACGAAGGCGTGGAAGCCTTCGGCCTCCCCTTTGACGATTTCCTCGATGACGCCAGGCGCGGCGAAGGCCTCGTCGAAATAGCCCTCGATCGAGGCCGGGCCGCTGGCGGGATTGACCGCGCGGACCCGTGTTCGCCCCGCAGCCGCCGCGCCGGCCGCAGCGCCGATGCGCGCGGTCATCCCCGCCGAGGTGTTGGGATTGACGACAAGCAGCCGCATGGCGCCTCACGCCTGACCGGCGTCGGAGCCGTGGCGCGCCTGGCGCGCGCGCAGAATCGCGATGGCGCCGAGCGCGAGCGCGATGACGAGGAACGAAACGCCGGTCGTCGCCGTGCCCAGCGCATAGATGTCCGGCGTCGTCACCGTGGTGGTCAAGGCCTGCAATTCCATCGGCAGCGTGTTGCGCTCGCCGATCGCCTGGCTCGAGCGCGCGATTTCGTCCCAGGAGAGCGTGAACCCGAACAGGCCGACGCCGATCACCGAGGGCAGGATGATCGGCAGGACGACGTGGCGCAACGTCTGCCACGGCGTCGCGCCGAGATCGCGCGCCGCCTCCTCGTAACGGGAATCGAAGCGGTTGAAGATCGCGAACATCACGAGCAGGCCGAACGGCAGCGTCCAGGTCAGATGCGCGCCCAGCCCCGAAGTGAAGAGGCCCATCGTCGTCGTCAGATCGTCGGCGATCCAGGCGGGGCCGTGGTTCTTGAGGAAATCGTCGAGCAGGCGGAATTCCAGGGCGATGCCGAGCGAGGTGACGATCGAGGGCACGATGAGGCTCGCCACGGCGACGAAGAATAGCGCGCTCGCGCCGAAGAAGCGCTTGCGGAAGGCGAGGCCCGCGCCCAGCGAGAGCGCCACGGTGAGGATCATCACGACGATCCCGAGCTGCAACGAGCGCTCGAAGGCGCCGGCGATGTCGACGATGCCGCCGCCGCGCCACAGGCGCTCGAACCAATGCAGCGACACGCTGTTCATGGGAAACGTCAGCCCGCCGCGCGGTCCCTGAAACGAAAGGATGAAAATGACGATCATCGGTCCGTAAAGGAACAGCACGAAGGCCGCGAAAAACGCGGCGAGCGCATAGAACGCGGGCGAGCGGCCTTCCCTCATGACTAGAGTTCCTTTCGCACGTCGACGATGCGATTGAGCGCGACGATGATGAGGAGCGTGACCCCGAGCAGGATGACCGCATTCGCAGCGGCGGGCGGGAATTGCAGCGCGTTGAGCCGCGTCTCGACGACCTTGCCGGCCGAGGCGATCTGCTGGCCGCCCATCACGCCGAAGGTGAGAAAATCGCCCATGACGATGGTGACGACGAAGATCGAGCCGATGACGATGCCGGGCTTGCACAGCGGCACGACGACGCTCCACAGCGTCTGCCAGGCGCTCGCGCCCGAGTCGTAGGCCGCCTCGATGAGCGTGCGATCGATGCGCATCATCGAATTGAAGATCGGCACCACCATGAAGAAGGTGAAGAGGTGGACGAAGGCGAGCGCGACCGAGAACGGCGAATAGAGCAGCCATTCCAGCGGCGAGCCGATCAGATGCGCGTTCATGAGCATCTGATTGACGAGACCGTTGCGCCCGAGTAGCGGAATCCACGAGATCATGCGGATGACGTTCGAGGTCCAGAACGGGATCGTGCAGAGAAGGAACAACACCATCTGCGTCGTTACGCTGCGCACGTGAAAGGCGAGAAAGTAAGCGACCGTGAAGCCGATCACGAGGGTCGCGGCCCAGACGATGAAGCAGAATTTCGCCGTCGAGACATAGGTCTTCAATATCGTGCACAGATCGGGCAGTTGGGTCCAACAGCCCTCGAAGCTCTCGACGTAGCTGCGCGTGGTGAAGGCCGGCAGCATCTCGTAGTCGTTGTAGTCCCAAAAGCTCACGATCACGACGAAGGCGAGCGGCAAGACGAAGAACACGAGAAACACCAGCGCGAACGGCGCGGCCTGAAGCCAGCCGGGAATCGCGGGGTTTTCGATTCGAGTGCGCGAGGTGGGCATGAGGGAGCGGCCGATTGCAATGTGGAGCGGGCTAGGCCCTCACCCCATCCCTCTCCCGCATAGGGCGTTCGGAAGAACGCCCGTCTTTCGACGGCTATGCGGGAGAGGGGGACGCGGCCCTTCTCCCGCTTGCGGGAGAAGGTGGCCCGAAGGGCCGGATGAGGGCGTTCGTCCGAGTCCGACGCGGAAATTAAGCCGCGATGAACTCGTTCCATTTGCGGACCATGTAGTCGTTTTCGTCCATCACGGCGTTCCAGCACGCGACATTGCCCATGCGGTCCTCATAGGAGCCGCCGTCGCGCGTCGCGCCGGCCTTCTCGAGCAGCGAGCCGTCGGGCGCATGGATGTCCTTTTCGGCGGGCTTGCCTTCCATCCAATAGGCCCATTCGTAGGGCTCCATGTTGGCCTTGGCGGTCGAGAGCACCGCGGAATAATAGCCCTGGCGGTTGAGATAGGCGCCCGCCCAGCCGGACAGATACCAATTGACGAACTCGTACGCCCATTCCGCCTGTTTGGACGTCGTCCCCTTGGAGAGGCAAAAGCCGGAGGCCCAGGAGCGATAGCCTTCCTTCAGCGGTTGGAACACGCAGGGAATGCCCTTGGTGCGCACCGCGGTCACGGCGGGCGACCACATCGACTGGATCACCGTTTCGCCCGAGGCCATCAGATTGACGCTCTCGTTGAAGTCCTTCCAGAACGCGCGGAACTGTCCGGCCTTCTTGGCTTCGGTGAGAACCGCCATCGTCATGTCGATTTCGGCCTTCGTCATATTGCCCTTGTCGGGATACTTGTATTTGCCCATGGCCTCGACGACCATCGCCGCGTCCATGATGCCGATCGAGGGAATGTCGAGGATCGCCGCCTTGCCCTTGAATTCCGGGTTGAGCAGTTCGGCCCAGGAGTTGATCGGGCGCTTGATCAGATCGGGACGGATGCCGAGCGTGTCGGCATTGTAGACGGTCGGGATCAGCGTCACCCATTCGGTCGGCGTCTTCGAGAATTTCGTCGAATGCTGGCCCTCGAGGAACATCACTTTCTTGGGCGCCGTGCCCTGGTCGCCGATGACTTTGCCGTTCGGCAACTGGCCCTTGGTGAAGACGGGCGTGATGTTGTCGAATTCCTTGATCTTCTTGGCGTCCATCGCCAGGATGTTGCCCGACGGCACAAGCTTCTTGAGGCTGAAATATTCGGTGTCGAGAATGTCGAACGAGTTCGGCTGCGTGATGACGCGCTTGGTGACGTCGTCGGTCGTCGCGACGATGTTCTGGATGGTGATGCCGGTCTCCGCTTTCACCTTCTTGGTGATGTCGTCGGACTGATTGACCGCAGTGCCGAGATAGCGCAGCACTTTCTCCTCGGCCGCCCACACCGCGGGAAAGCCGGTGATCGCGGTCGAACCGACGGCGGCGCCCGCCAGCGCGCCCGCGCCTTTCAGCACGTTGCGACGCGAAAGGCCGTTCGGACCCTTGATATGCTTCTTCGTCATGGTTTGCTCCTCTGGCAAGAACCCGCGCCGTTCATGGCGCCGGCGAAAGGGGGTGGATGTCCGCGTCGGCCCAGGCGAGGGCGACTTCGTCTCCCGCGGCGAACGGCGCGGCGGCGAAATCGGCGTCGCCGACCACGGCCGTCAGATCGGCGGCGCCGCCGCCTTCGAGCGCGATTTGATAATGCGCGCCCTGATATTCGACGCCGCGAACCACGGCCATCATGCGCGCGGGGAGCGCGCTCGCCGCCCGCCTCGCGGCGAGCAGCCGCACGCGATCGGCGCGCACCGCGACCGGCCCGTCCGGCGTCTCGATGACGTTGTGGCCGCCCAGAAAGCGCGCGACGAATTCCGTCGCCGGCTTCTCGAACACTTCGCGCGGGCTCCCCGCCTGCTCGATGCGCCCCTTGTTCATCACCACGACGAGATCGGCGAGCGCGAGCGCTTCGTCCTGGCCGTGGGTGACGTGGACGAAGGGGATGCCGAGCCGACTTTGCAGGCGACGCAACTCGCCGCGCATGCGCACGCGCAGGAAAGGATCGAGCGCCGAAAGCGGTTCGTCGAGCAGCAGGATCTGCGGATGGGTGATGAGCGCGCGCGCCAGCGCGACGCGCTGTTGCTGCCCGCCGGAAAGTTGCGCGGGGACGCGCTGGGCGTAAGGCTCCATCGCGACGAGCTGGAGGAACTCCATCGCTTTCTCACGCCGCGTCGCCTTGTCGACGCCGCGCATCTTCAGCGAGAAGGCGACGTTGTCGAGGCAGCTCAGGTGCGGGAACAGAGCATAGCTCTGGAACATCATCGCCGTGCCGCGCTTGGCCGGCGGCAAATCCGTCACGTTGGCCGAGCCGATGAGAATATCGCCTTCGCTCGCGCTTTCGTGGCCGGCGATCATGCGCAGCGTCGAGGTCTTGCCGCAGCCCGACGGGCCGAGCAGGCAGCAATAGCTTCCCGCGGGAACGCGCAGGTCGATCGCGTCGACCGCGATCGTCGCGCCATAGCGCTTCGTGACGCGCACCAGTTCGAGATTGCCGAGTTCCGCCATAGAGTCATGAACCGCCGGAGAGGTTGGCTTTCTCCGAGCAAGGCGCATGCCATGGCCGGACGCCTCGCTAACCCGTTCATCCCGTTGGAGTCCGCGGTTGACGCCGGCGCGCGCCCGCCGCCGATTGCGCCGCTGCGCCAAAAGCTTGGGCGCCGGATGTCTACAATTTCAGCGTTTTTGTATACAAAATAGATTGGCGAAGCGGGTCCGAACATGACAGGATTTGCGCCGCCCTATTCAGGCCCGAGTCACGTTCGCACGAAGCGCGTTCGCATCATGTTGAAGTCCATCATGTCCGGGGAAGCGCCCGAGGCGGCGCGAGGGCGCGGCGCGGTCGGCCGGGGCGCGCGGGCCGAGGCCATTTATCGAAGCATTTTCGACGCGGTCGTCGATCAAAGACTGCCGCCGGGCGCCAAGCTCACGGAGGAACAACTCGGCGCGATTTTCGACGCCAGCCGCACGATCGTGCGCAGCGCCCTCCAGGCGCTCGCGCACGATCATATCGTTACGATCGAGCGCCATCGCGGCGCCTTCGTCTCGGCGCCGACCGTCGCGGACGCGCGGGACATCTTCTTCAGCCGCAAGATCGTGGAATCCGCGGTCGCGCGCGAAGTCGCGCGGCGGATCGATGCGGCGGACATCGCCAAATTGCGCGCCCTGCTCGCCGAGGAGCGCGAGGCCTTACGGCGCGGCGAGCGCCGGAAGGCGATCCGGCTTTCCGGCGCTTTTCACGTCGCCGTCGCCGCGATTTGCGGCGAAGGCGCACTGACCCAATTTCTGCGCGGCCTCATTTCGCGCTCCTCGCTGGTGATCGCGCTTTACGGACGCGGTCCCGCCTCGGCTTGCGGCCATGAGGAGCATCTCGCTTTCGTCGACGCGCTCGAACGGCGCGACGGCGAGCGCGCCGCCGCGGCGATGGCCGAACATCTCGATCATATTTTCGGCGACCTCGCGCTTGCCGCGCGCAGCGACGCGCCCGTAGACATCGCGGCGATTCTTCGCGCTTAGAGCGGCTCGCCAACGCAAGCCCGCATCCGCTTCGCCCGAATATGGCTATTGGCGCCGAGTTCCCAAGTCGCGAGTGGCGGTCGCCAAGACGCTCAGGACGCTAAGATGAACTTGCGAAAATTGAATTTCTGACCATTATTGCGCGTGGCCCTGCCTGTGTCCCGATGTCAATTGCGTGAAACGGAGCGCGCCCATGCCGATCGGCAAATTCCTCTACTTCGGCGACTTTGCCGTGATCCCGATAGCGGTTCTGCTGTTCGCCGGCTTCGCCTTCGCCGACCGCGGCCTCGAAGCCGCGCCGACGTGGGCGCTGAGCCTGATCGTCGGAACCGCGCTGTGGACTCTGGTCGAATATCTCATTCACCGTTTCGTCTACCATGGCGCGCCGGTGCTGACGGCGCTGCATGACGCGCATCACCGCGAACCGCTCGCCTTCGTCGGCGTCCCGTCCTTTCTGTCGAGCGGGCTGGTCGTCGCGATCTGCTACCTGCCCTTGCGCGCGTATGAGCCGATCGTCGCCAGCGGGTTCACGAGCGGCATGCTGATCGGCTACGCCGGCTACATGTTCGTCCATCACGCGACGCATCATTTCTCGATCCAGCCCGGCGACTGGCTCTATGAGGCGCGCGTCAGGCACATGGCGCATCATTATCACGACGAGGCCAATTTCGGCGTCAGCGTCGGATTCTGGGATCGCGTATTTCGCACCCGCGGCGCCCGCCGCAACCGGACGGCGAAAGCTTGAAGCCAGGCGCGGCAACCCCTTGTCGCCCACGCCCTCGGAAATCGAAACGACCGGGCGAAGCCGCCCGGCCGCGAAAAGTTTCGACCCGCAGGAAATCCGAGGGGAACGGCTCAGTTCGGCCAGCAGCGACGGCCCTCGGGGCCGAGATGATAGCCGCGCGGGCACATCCGATTGGTCGCGAACGGGTGGCAGTGCCCGGCAGGGCCGCGCCAGAATCCGGGGCCGCAGCCCTCGGCGACGAGGGTGACGGCGGGCCCCTTGTCCACCGACGGAACGGTCATGGCGGCCTGCGCCGTAGCGGCGAGGCCGACGGTCAACAACGCGCCAAGGATCAGTTTTGAAATCATTGCGCTCTCCCTCAATCGCGCCCCTTTCGCGCCTGTATCCGGCTCGAGGCGTCGCTCAATTCCTATACCCGCCCGTCCGATCGCGCACAATCCGTCGGAAACCTCGATAGGCGGCGCGAGGCTATTGAATTGCCGCCCGCGCGGTTTCTGGTGTAGTCGTGAGGTTTCGCGACGCCGGAATGGCCCGGCGCCGCGCCAGAGGATAGTCGTGACGCAATCGAAAACGCCGTTGCTCGATCGGGTTCGAACGCCAGCCGATCTGCGCAAGTTGCCGGTCGGGGACCTCGGGCGGCTCGCCGACGAATTGCGCGCCGAGACGATCAGCGCCGTCTCGGTGACCGGCGGGCATCTCGGCGCGGGCCTCGGCGTCGTCGAACTCACGGTGGCGCTGCACTATGTCTTCGA
Organism: uncultured Alphaproteobacteria bacterium; assembly: GCA_963842835.1. Taxonomy (GTDB): domain Bacteria; phylum Pseudomonadota; class Alphaproteobacteria; order Rhizobiales; family Beijerinckiaceae; genus Roseiarcus. The sequence goes on from CAWJIB010000014.1 coordinate 108,270, forward strand.
CACGCCGCGCGACCGACTGATCTGGGACGTCGGGCATCAGGCCTATCCGCACAAGATTCTGACCGGCCGGCGCGACCGCATCCGCACGTTGCGCCAGGGCGGCGGCCTGTCGGGCTTCACCAAGCGCGCCGAGAGCGAATACGACCCGTTCGGCGCCGCCCATTCCTCGACTTCGATCTCGGCCGGCCTCGGCATGGCGGTGGCGCGCGATCTCAGCCGAGGCGACAACGCGGTCATCGCGGTGATCGGCGACGGCGCGATGTCGGCCGGCATGGCCTACGAGGCGATGAACAACGCCGGCGCCTTGCATTCGCGCCTGATCGTCATTCTCAACGACAACGACATGTCGATCGCGCCGCCGACCGGGGCGATGTCCGCCTATCTCGCGCGCCTGGTCTCGAGCCACACCTATCGCTCGCTGCGCGACGCCGCCAAGCAGCTGGCGCGCCGCCTGCCGAAGTTTTTTTACGACAAGGCCAAGCGCACCGAGGAATTCGGCCGCGGCTTTTGGACCGGCGGCACTTTGTTCGAGGAACTCGGCTTTTTCTATGTCGGGCCGATCGACGGCCACAATCTCGACCACCTGCTGCCGATCCTGCAAAACGTGCGAGACATGCCGGACGGGCCGGTGCTGGTCCATGTCGTCACCAAGAAGGGCAAGGGCTATCCGCCCGCCGAAGCCGCCGACGACAAATACCACGGCGTCACCGCGTTCGACGTCGTCACCGGCGCGCAGGCCAAACCCAAGTCCAACGCGCCGGCCTACACGAGGATCTTCGCCGACGCGCTCATCGCCGAAGCGGCGCGCGACGACAGAATCGTCGCCATCACCGCCGCCATGCCGCACGGAACCGGCCTCGATCGCTTTGGCGACGCCTATCCCGACCGCACCTTCGACGTCGGCATCGCCGAGCAGCACGCCGTCACCTTCGCGGCGGGCCTCGCCTGCGAAGGCTACAAGCCGTTTTGCGCGATCTATTCGACGTTTCTGCAGCGCGCCTACGACCAGGTCGTGCACGACGTCGCGATCCAGAACCTTCCCGTGCGCTTCGCCATCGATCGCGCAGGGCTGGTCGGCGCGGACGGCTCGACGCACGCCGGGTCGTTCGACATCGCCTATCTGACCTGCCTGCCCAACATGACGGTCATGGCCGCGGCCGACGAAGCCGAACTCGTGCACATGGTCGCCACCTGCGCCGCCCATGACGGCGGCCCGATCGCGGTGCGCTATCCCCGCGGCGAAGGCGTCGGCGTCGAGATGCCGGAGCGCGGCGTTGCGCTGCCCATCGGCAAGGGGCGCGTGCTGCGCGAAGGCTCGCGCATCGCCATCCTTTCGCTGGGGACCCGCCTCGCCGAAGCGTTGAAGGCCGCCGAGGATCTCGCCGGCCGCGGCCTTTCGACGACGGTCGCCGATGCGCGCTTCGCCAAGCCGATCGATCGCGAGCTCGTCCTGCGCCTCGCCGCAACCCACGAACTGCTCATCACGATCGAGGAAGGCTCGATCGGCGGCTTCGGCTCGCATGTGTTGAGCCTGCTTTGCGAAAGCGGCGCGCTCGACAGAGGCCTCAAGGTCCGCGCCATGACCTTGCCCGACATATTTCAGGATCAGGACAAGCCCGAGCGGCTCTATGCGGCGGCCGGACTCGACGCCAAGGCGATCGTCGCCAAGGCTCTAGCCGTGTTCGAAGCCGGCGGCGCGGCGAGCCTGACCGCGTGAGCGAACCCGTCGAGCCCGCCGACGACAGCGAGGACGACGGGCGCCGCGTCTTCGTCAATCTCGTGGGCGCGATCGTCGTGCTCGCGTTGGCGCTGGCGGCCTTCTGGCTGATGAAGACGCTCGACGAGCGCCGCAAGCTGGAAAACTGCGTGAATTCGGGCCGCCGCGATTGCCTCGAATGGGTCGAGCCGGCGGCTGCGCCGCCGCGAACGCCGTGACGCCGCGGCGCTGGCGCCCGATTTCCCCCATGCGCGATGGAAAAGCCCGTCATGCGGCTTCCGGTCGATTGGCGCGCCGCTCGCTCTCGGCCCGATAGAAAGGGCGTTTGGAAGAGCGCCCTGCGGCGAGCCGGATAAGGGACTGCGCGAAGCCTTGGCGCGCGACCCGCATCCAGCGTCGCAGGAGCGCGTTCGCAACGGCTTTGGAGGCCTGCTCGCGACTCCCCCTGCCCCGGGACGGCGAAAGCCAGACGGACCATCTCCGCAATCCGAAGACGGCCATTTAACAATTATCAATTATTATCTGGCGAAATCGACGATGCGCTAAGCCGCTCGCGCGGCGATCGCCGACGAATTTGGAATGGACTCGACCGAGCCGTTTGGCTCGAGAACGGAAAAGCGGGGGGCCGGCGGCTTGGGAAAGCCGCGGCGACGGGCGCGCCTTCCCGGTCGGCGGAAAGGCCCAAATGGCCGCTGCGAGGCTCGGGCCTTGAGTTCATCCGGGACAAACTACTTACATTACTTACAATTGTAACTAGCGCGTTCCGGGTTTTCCAAAGCGAGCGTGATAAGAAGGTCCAGCCAGTCGGCGTCGGTGCGAGCGCGCCTGCCGGGCCCCGGCGCCAGAGGCGGCGTGTGGGATGGAGCGTCGGTGGGAAATCGCATCATGAATCTCGACACACCGACCCTAACGATAATGGAGAGCTTCGTCGCGGCGTGCGTCGGCGCGATCCTGTTCGTCGCCTGGTCGCAGAACCGAAAAATATGGGCATTGGCGCTATTCGGATTCGCCAACATCGCCGCCGCTGGAGGCGTGTTTTCCCTGATGCTGGGGCCGGTTTTGCACCAGCCGCTTTGGTCGGCTCTCGGCGGCACCCTACTGGCGCTGGCGCCGGGCCTGATGTGGAAGGCGGCGCTAACTCTTGACGCAAAGCCGGCGCCGCTGGTCCTTGCGCTCCTCGGAACGGCGGTCGTCGGGCTCGCGGGCGGCGTTCCCGGCATGCGGAACTTCGCCGTGTCGCTGAGTCTCGGCGTCGGCGCCGTCTATTTGTTCGCCGCTGCGACCACTCTATGGCTCGCTCGGAAAGAGCGGCTGGCCGCGCGCGGACCGTTCATCGTCTTGACGGCTGCGCACGCCGCGGCCTTGTCAATCGGCGCGTATAGTTTCTTCGTTGGCTCCACCAGCCTGGACGATGCGCCGCCGCTGACGAGCTTGTTCGGCTTCATTCATTTTGAACACATCATCTTCGCGCTCGGCACGGCCGTATTCATTCTCGCCCTGGTCAAGGAGCGCAATGAGGCCGCGACCCGGATCGCCGCGAGCATCGACGCGCTGACAGGCATCGCAAACCGAGCGGCCTTCATGGAGAGCGCCGAGCGGATCATGGAGCGGTGCCGGCGCGAAAGCGCGCCGGTTTCGGTGATGATGTTCGACCTCGATCGGTTCAAGGCGGTCAACGACACCTACGGCCATGCGGTCGGCGACGACGTCATCCGGAAGTTCTGCGAGGTGGCCGCCGCGGCGCTCCGGCCGGACGACGTATTCGGCCGGCTCGGCGGCGAGGAATTCGCCGTGGTGTCGCCGGGATCGGGCATCGAGGCGGCCGGCGTGCGCGCGGACCGGATCTGCGCCTCTTTCGCGGAAAATTGTCGCTTCATCGGCGAGCATGGGGTCAACGCGACGGTGAGCGGCGGCGTGTCGGCGAGCGTGAACGGCGAACATGCGCTGGCCGCGCTGCTCGAATATTCCGACGTCGCGCTCTATCGCGCCAAGGCCGAAGGGCGCAATCGGGTCATGCGCGGGAACCAGCCCAGGCCCAAAGGCGGCCTGTCGAACGTGCTCCGCCTGGCCTGAGCGTCCCGCGGCGCCGTTGCCGCGCTAGGCCCGTCCTTGTCCAAATGCGTCGCCTTCCCCGGCGCCGCAAACCGAAACCGGGGAAAATTGCGCCGCGGGTTCTTGAAATCGAGAACGCCCGCCGGAAAATGGCGCCGCCCTCGGCCCCTCGCGATTGACTTGGCGCGCGCGGCGCGCCTATAAGCCCCCCGCGCGACGGCGACGCCGCCGCCAGACATTTTCCCGGCTCGTCCGACGGCTCCAAGAGGGGGCGGCGCGGCGAGGTCCGGAGTTGGCTTATTGGGAAAGCCTAACGCGCTTTCCCCGGTGAATTCCCGGTTCTTGGAGTTAAAGACGTGAAGCGGACCTATCAACCGAGCAAGCTCGTTCGCAAACGCCGCCATGGCTTTCGCGCGCGCATGGAGACGGTCGGAGGCCGCAAGGTGCTGAACGCGCGCCGCGCCCGCGGCCGCAAGCGCCTTTCGGCTTGACCCGCCCCGCGGCTCCTAAAGGCGCCGCGCGCGAGAATCCCAATGATGGAGCCTGACGCCTTGGGCAATGACGCAAGGCGAGCATCCGGCCAGCCCTCTTTATGGGGACGCCTGAAGCGACGGGCGGAGTTTCAGCGCGTGTCGCGGGGCCGTCGCGCACAGGCCGAGACGTTCACGCTGCAGGCCAATCCGCGCGCCGATGTGGGCGAAGCGCCGCAGGCGCGCGTCGGATTCACCGTCACCAAGAAAGTCGGCGGCGCCGTCGAGCGCAATCGCATCCGCCGCCGCCTGAGAGAGGCGCTGCGCCGCGCCGGAGAGGTTGCGCCGTCGCCGGGGCATGATTACGTGCTGATGGCGCGTCGCGAGGCGCTGACGCGTCCCTTCCCCGCGCTGATCGCCGACATCGAACGAGCGTTCGCCCAAATGAGCCGGCTCAAGCCGCCGGCCCGCGCCGCTCAGCGGCGCGAAACGTCCGTAACCGACCGAGAAAAGCGATCATGACCTCCGAGGACTCCCGCAACATCATCCTGGCGATCGTCCTTTCGGTGGTTGTGCTGATCGGCTGGAATTATTTCTACGCCGCCCCGCAGCTGCAAAAGGAGCGGCAGGCGCAGACCCAAACGCAAACGCCGGCGCAAGCCAATCTCGGCGCGCCCTCCGCCGGCGGCGCCGGCGCGATTGCGCCGCCGGGCGCGGCCCCGGCCGAGGCCGGAGTCAAGACCCGCGCCGAGGCGCTTGCGGCGAGCCCGCGCGTCGCCATCGATACGGCGAGCCTGGGCGGTTCGATCGACTTGACGGGCGGCCTCGTCGACGACCTCGTATTGAAGGCCTATCGCGAGACCATCGATCCCAAGAGCCCCAACATCACCTTGTTCTCGCCGCAGGGCGGACCTCAACCGTATTGGGCCGAAACTGGCTTCGTCACCGACGCGCCGGGCGTGAAAACGCCGAACCGCTCGACCGTCTGGAGCGCCAATTCGACGAAGCTGACCGCCGACAAGCCGGTGACGCTGACTTACGACAACGGCGCCGGGCTGAAGTTCAAGCGCGTCATTTCCGTCGACGACAAGTTCATGTTCACGATCAAGGATTCGGTCGAGAACAGCGGCGCCGAGCCGGTTTCGCTGCGCCCCTATGCGCTGATCCTGCGCCGCGGCAAGCCGGACGTCGCCGGCTACGCCGTGCTGCACGAAGGCTTCGTCGGGGTCATCGGCGACGGATCGGTGCAGGAAGTCACCTACGCCGGCATCGAAAAGGCGACCGGCAAGGTCAGCTCGTTCAAAGGCGACGGCGGATGGCTCGGCTTCACCGACAAATATTGGGCCTCGGCGATCATCCCCGATCAAGCCGAACCGATCGAAGCGCGCTTCTCCGCGAGCGGCGCGGCGCAGCCCGAAGATTATCAGTCCGACTTTCTCGGTCCCGCGCTCGCGATCGCGCCGGGCGCTTCGAGCGAGGCCGTCACGCGCGTCTTCGCCGGCGCCAAGGAAGTTTCGACCATTGACGCCTACGAGGCGAAGTCTCGGCATTAAGAAATTCGATCTGATGATCGACTGGGGCTGGTTCTATTTCATCACCAAGCCGCTGTTTCGCCTGATCGACGTCATCTATCGCTACGTCGGCAATTTCGGCGTGGCGATCCTCATCGTCACGGTTCTGGTCAAGCTCGCCTTCTTCCCGCTCGCCAATCAAAGCTTCCGATCGATGGCGAAGATGAAGAAGATTCAGCCGCAGATCGCCGCGCTGAAGGACCTCTATCCCGACGACCGCCAGAAGCAGCAACAGGCGCAGATGGAGCTGTTCAAGAAGGAAGGCGTCAATCCGGTCGCCGGCTGCCTGCCGATGGTGATTCAGATCCCGGTGTTCTTCGCGCTCTACAAGGTGATCTTCATCACCATCGAGATGCGGCACGCGCCGTTCTTCGGCTGGATCAAGGACCTGTCCGCGCCCGACCCGACCAATCTCTTCACGCTGTTCGGGCTGATCCCCTGGGATCCGACGGCGTTGCCGATGTTCGGTCACTTCCTCGCGCTCGGCCTCTGGCCGCTCATCATGGGCGTCTCGATGTTCTTCCAGATGAAGATGAACCCGGAACCGGCCGACCCCGTGCAAAAGACCATGTTCGCGTGGATGCCGGTCATTTTCACCTTCATGCTCGGCTCCTTCCCCGTGGGTCTGGTGATCTACTGGACCTGGAACAACACCCTGACGGTGGTCCAGCAGTCCTTCATCATGTCGAGAGCCGGCGTGAAGGTCGAGCTCTGGGACAATTTGAAGAAGCTGTTCCCTAAAGCGCGGACCTCATGAGCGCTTCGCTGAGCGAAACCTTCTCGGCCGAGGCGATCGAGGCGGGACGCAAGCTCTTCGCTGGTTCCTGTGAATTCTTCTTCGCCGCCGCCAAGTCCGACGGGCTGCCGCCCATCGGCGCGCCGGAGATCGCCTTCGCCGGCCGATCGAACGTTGGCAAGTCGTCGCTGATCAATGCGCTCACCGGGCGCTCGGCGCTCGCGCGGACGTCGCACACGCCCGGGCGCACGCAAGAGCTGATCTTCTTCGATCTCGGCGGCCGGCTCAATCTCGTCGACATGCCCGGCTACGGCTACGCCGCCGTCGCCAAGGACAAGTCCGCCTCCTGGGGCGCGCTGGCGCGCGACTATCTGCGCGGGCGCCCCTCGCTGATGCGCGCCTTCGTGCTGATCGACAGCCGGCACGGAATCAAAGAGAGCGACGAGGCGACGATGAAGGCGCTCGACGCCGCGGCGGTGTCCTACGCCGTCGTGCTGACCAAGCGCGACGAAGTGAAGGGCCCCGACCAGCCCGCGCGCATCGCGGCGACGCTCGAAGCGCTGCGCAAGCGCCCCGCCGCCTATCCCGAAACGTTCTTCACGTCGGCCCGCACCGGCGAAGGCGTCGCCGAACTGCGCGCCCATATCGCCCAATTGCTCGCGGAGCGCGGTTAGAGCGCGCCTGGGCCGGAAGGCCGAGCGGCAACCCGGCGGCGAGCCCGCCCATGCCGGGCCGCCAATCCTACGCGGCGCAACTTTTTGCCCTCGCACCACCCGCCCCGCCCTTCCGCCGCCGAGTTTGCGCCCCTACATAGGCCTCAAGGCCGCGAAAGCGGTTCGTTCGACATCATCCGGACCGTCTTAGCGTCGCTTCGGGGCGCTTGCGGGGCCAGAGGGAGATGAAAAATGAATTTGGAGAAATACACCGAGCGCGCGCGCGGTTTCGTTCAAAGCGCACAGTCCCTGGCGTTGCGCGAAGGCCACCAACAGTTCACGCCCGAGCACGTCCTCAAGGTCCTGCTCGACGACGAAGAGGGTTTGGCCGCCGGGCTGATCGACAAGGCGGGCGGACGCTCGCGCGACGCGCTGGCGCAGGTCGAATTGTCGCTCGCCAAGCTGCCCAAGGTCCAGGGTTCGGGCGCCGGCCAGCTCTATCTCGCGCCGACCACCGCGCGCATTTTCGACAACGCGGAAAAGATCGCGCAGAAGGCGGGCGATTCCTTCGTCACCGTCGAGCGGCTGCTGCTCGCCGTGGCGATGGAGAAGGGCAGCGACGCGGGCAAGATACTCGCCAACTCGGGCGTTTCCGCGCAGACGCTCAACGCGGCGATCGAGGATTTGCGCAAGGGCCGCAAGGCCAATTCGGCGAGCGCCGAAAACGCCTATGACGCGCTGAAGAAATATACCCGCAATCTCACTGACGCCGCGCGCGCCGGCAAGCTCGATCCGGTCATCGGCCGCGACGAGGAAATTCGCCGCACGATGCAGGTGCTGTCGCGCCGCACGAAGAACAATCCCGTGCTGATCGGCGAGCCCGGCGTCGGCAAGACCGCGATCGTCGAAGGCCTGGCCTTGCGCATCGTCAACGGCGACGTGCCGGAATCGCTCAAGGACAAGAAGCTGCTGTCGCTCGACATGGGCGCGCTCATCGCGGGCGCGAAATATCGCGGCGAATTCGAGGAGCGGCTGAAAGGCGTGCTCAACGAGGTGACGGCGGCCGAGGGCGGCGTCATCCTGTTCATCGACGAAATGCACACGCTCGTCGGCGCCGGCAAGGCCGACGGCGCGATGGACGCCTCGAACCTCCTGAAGCCGGCGCTCGCGCGCGGCGAACTCCATTGCATCGGCGCGACTACGCTCGACGAATATCGCAAGCACGTCGAAAAGGATGCGGCGCTGGCGCGACGCTTCCAGCCAGTGTTCGTCTCGCAGCCGACGGTCGAGGACACGATCTCGATCCTGCGCGGCCTCAAGGAGAAATACGAAGTTCACCACGGCGTCCACATCACCGACGCCGCGATCGTCGCCGCCGCGACGCTGTCGAACCGATACATCGCCGACCGCTTTCTGCCGGACAAGGCGATCGACCTGATCGACGAGGCGGCCTCGCGCCAACGCATGCAGGTCGATTCCAAGCCCGAAGAGCTCGACGAACTCGATCGGCGCATCATCCAGCTCAAGATCGAGCAGGAGGCGCTGAAAAAGGAGACCGACGCGGCCTCCAGGGACCGACTGACCAAGCTGTCGACCGAACTGGGCGAACTGCAGGAGAAGTCCGACGCGCTGACGGCGCGCTGGCGCGCCGAGAAGGACAAGCTCGGCGCGGCGCAGAAGCTCAAGGAGCAGCTCGAGAATGCGCGCAACGATCTCGCCCAGGCGCAGCGCAAGGGCGAATATCAGCGCGCAGGCGAAATCGCCTATGGGATCATCCCCGATCTCGAGAAGAAGCTCGCCGCGACGGAAGTTCAGAGCGCCGGCGCTCTCGTCGACGAAGCGGTGACGCCCGACCATGTCGCGCAGGTCGTTTCGCGTTGGACCGGCGTGCCCGTCGACAAGATGCTGGAGGGCGAACGCGACAAGCTGCTGAAGATGGAAGAGGAGATCGCCAAGCGCGTCGTCGGCCAGGCCGAGGCGGTGACGGCGGTTTCGACCGCGGTGCGCCGCGCGCGCGCCGGCCTGCAGGACCCCAACCGCCCCATCGGCTCGTTCATGTTCTTGGGGCCGACCGGAGTCGGCAAGACCGAGCTGACCAAGGCGCTGGCCTCGTTCCTGTTCGACGACGACACCGCGATGGTGCGCATCGACATGTCCGAATACATGGAGAAGCACTCGGTGGCTCGCCTGATCGGCGCGCCGCCCGGCTATGTCGGCTACGAGGAAGGCGGCGCGCTCACCGAGGCGGTCCGCCGGCGGCCCTATCAGGTCGTGCTGTTCGACGAAATCGAGAAGGCGCACCCGGACGTGTTCAACGTTCTCTTGCAAGTGCTCGACGACGGGCGGCTGACCGACGGCCAGGGCCGCACCGTCGACTTCCGCAACGTGCTGATCGTGATGACGTCGAACCTGGGCTCCGACTATCTCGTCAACCAGAGCGAGGGCGAGGACACCAAGGCGGTCGAAGGGGAAGTGATGGCGGTGGTGCGCGGGCATTTCCGGCCCGAGTTCCTGAACCGCGTCGACGAGATCATCCTGTTCCATCGGCTGCGGCGCGAGGACATGGGCGCGATCGTCGACATCCAGTTCAAGCGGCTCGCCAAGCTGCTGGAGGATCGCAAGATCACGCTCGCGCTCGACGCCAAGGGGCGGCAATGGCTCGCCGACAAGGGTTACGATCCGGCCTATGGCGCGCGCCCGCTCAAGCGCGCGATCCAGAAGTCGGTTCAGGACCCGCTCGCGCAAATGCTGCTCGCCGGCGAAATCCGCGACGGCGAAACCGTCAAGATCGGGGCGTCGCACGGCGCGCTGACGTTCAACGGCAAGGCGATCGGCGCCGAAGCAGAGGCGGAAGCGCCGAAGGGCGCGAAGCCGGCGACGGTGGTGCATTTCCCTAAGGGAGGGTGAGAAGCGGCGGCGCTCGCGGCGCCGACGATTTCGTCGGCGTTCACGGCGAGAATGCGCCCTTCCCGAGCGCGAGATATTGGCGCGCGGCCGCCGCCTCGGCGCGCGTGAGATAGCCGAGGCGCCAGGTCTTCCTCGACGGGCCGCGCCAGAACAGCACGCCGAACGGCAGCATCAAGGCCGTCAGCGCTAACGACCAAAGGGCGAACTGGGTTTTCGTGACTTCCGCATCGGCGATGAAGGATTGGTAGCCGAGAATCATCGCGGTGAGATCGACTGCCTTCTCGTCGTGCTGCAGCCTGTGCCCGGTCGCGCACAGAACGACATGCGAAAGCTCGTGCGAGAATCCAGCGACGACGCACGCGAAGGACTTGCCTTCGAGAACGTCGCATCGAGCGTTGACGATCACGCGCACGCGGCGGAACGCTTCGCTGCCGTAACTGGGCATGGGTTGTGGAATCTCGATCCACATCGGCGGCGACGGCTCTGCGCCGTCGACGATTCTCAGGCCCACGCGAAGATCGAGCCGCATCGAATTCTTGATCCAGCCCAGCATGGACGCATAGTCCTTGCGATCGTAAAGGCCTTTCAGGACACGCGAATCGACGGGAGCCGCTGCGCCTCCGAACGAACCCAGCAGTTCGTCGAGATAGTCGCGAATGAGATAGCTCAATGCGCCCCAAGCCCCAGCCCACCGACCGCCCCGGACGTCTTTCTATCAACGCGCCGCCGATGCGTCATTGCGCTCGGACGCGCAGCCCGGAGGTCGGCCAAGGGCCGCGCGTCCAGGGAATGATCGCGAGAGGGCGCGCCCTGCTCTGCGCGAACGACGGCGCGGCCAAGCCGAGCTTGAATTCGCGGCGGCGCGGCCGCAAAGTCGTCATGAACCTCGGCGAGAACCCGCCGCGTTCCGATTTGATTCCGTGCGCTCCGAATAGAAGGCCCTTCGCATGAGCAGTCCGATGCTGACGAATTTTCTCGGCGGCTCTCCGGCGTCGGTGGCGCTGCGCCTGATCGTCGTCTCTTTCATCGTCGGCATGATCCTGGTCACGTTCGGCTTCGAGCCGGCCGATATCGTCGACAGCTTCATGCGCCTGGTTCATCGCCTCGTTCAATTCGGCCTCACCGACGTGCGCCAGATCGGCCGCATCCTGGCGACCGGCGCGCTCGTCGTGTTGCCCGTCTGGCTCGTATTGCGGCTGCTGGATTCGCGCCGAGCGAGGTAGCCCCGACGCCTCTTGCGCGGCCGCGTTGACCGATACCGATCGAGCCGCGCGCGTCTGCGCCTCGGCTCGCATCGAGCGAGTTCCAACTTGGGCGTCTAAGCACCGATAAGCGGATAAGACGAGCCGCTTTTGTTCCTCGCCCATCCTCCTCCCAACGGCCCAGCATATATTACCGCCAGAGCGCGCTAAATACCATTTTATAATAATTATTTAGGTAGATAGCGCCCTGTATAAGGGACGCGCGGTGAATCTCCTCGCTCGCCTCGATGCATAAAGGCTCGGTCGACGGTGAATTGTTTTCGGGATAACGCCAACTTCGATCGCCGCGAAGTTGAAGCCGCGTTGGCGAAGATTCTGGGCGGCGCCGAGTTTCAGAAAAATGCAAATTCTGCGAATTTCCTCAAATTCGTCGTCGAAGAAACATTGGACGGGCGTGGAGACAGGCTCAAGGGCTTCACGATTGCAACTTCCGCGCTCGGGCGCTCTTCCAGCTTCGACGCACAAACCAGTTCCGCGGTCCGCGTCCAGGCGAACCGGCTTCGGCATTTGCTCGAGGACTATTATCACGGTTCCGGTTCGCACGACTCGGTGCGAATCGTGCTGCCGCTCGGCTCGTATCAACCGAGATTCGAGCGCCGCCGCGCGGCCGAGCCGGTCGCGCGACCCATCGACCCGCCCAAGACGAATCGGTCCCCGCGCGCGCTTCGCGGGGCGTCTTTATCGCGAATCGCCGGCATCGCCGCTGTCGCATGTCTCGTGATCGCGAGCGCCGCGCTTCTCATTTGGCTTTCGCATGGGCCGTATGAGCGCGCAAAGAACGCCGTGGACCCCGCGCTCTCCCTCGGGCGGCCTATCATCATCGTAGAAAGCGCGAACGACGCCGACGCGACGAAAGACGCGAAGGACATCGCGGAGCTTGCAGTCGTCGCGATCGCAAGCAAACTGAGCGCTGTCGACCATTTCGTCGTCAAGCGGCGAGCCGAGTCGAAGAGTTCGGAGCAGACCGATTACGTCCTCTCGATCCGCGCAGGTCCGTCAGGGGGAACGATCAACGATTTCACGTTCGAGCTCGTGCATCGGCCGACGAACGAGATTGTTTGGTCTCGGATTGTTCCCGGAGTCAACATCGGCTACGCGGCGGCGATCAAGGATATGATTTGGACGGTCGTGCGAGCAGTGGGCGACGTCTTTGCCGGCGCCGTCATCGCGGACCAGCGCCGGCGGGCCGCGACATCGAGCGGGCCGCCGCGAAATTACTTTTGCATGGCGGAAGCCTATGATTACGTCGTCAGCCGCTCTCTCGCGAAGCGCGGCCCGGCGCGGGAGTGCGTCGATCATCAACTCTCGGTCAATCCGCAGGATTCGCGCGCGCTCACGCTCCTTTCAACAATTCTGTATTATGACTACGTGGACCTCATGCCCGGCAACAAGGGGCTCGAGGACGTCGAACGCATGGAAGCGCTGGCGCAGCGCGCATTCGAAATCGCCCCCCATCGGGTCGAGACATCGAGCCTATTGTTTCTCAGTCAATTCGCCGCCGAACGCTTCGACGACGCTTTTGGGATCGCGCACGAGCTTCTCGAGGAAGTTACGGACTCGCGCCTCCCTGCCGCGATAATCGGCGCAGCTCACGTTGCGCGCGGTCGGTACGATGAGGGAATGGCCCTCTTGTCCCGCCTGGAGGACGCGAACATGGCGATGCCGAACTTCGCCGTCCCGATGCTGGCGCTCGCCGCCTACATGCGCGGGGACGAAACGACGGCGGAACGGTTCGCCCGCCGCGCCGCGGCCGCGCGGTACTCGATGGGACTCGTCATGCGCATCGTCGTCTGCGGAAGGGAAAAGAACGAGGCTTGCGTGCTCGAGGCTTCGCAACAATTGCGTCGAGACTATCCGGGCTTCGCCGCCGACGTCCCCACCGCCTTCTTCCGCCACGCGCTCGCGGACGACATCAAGTCCCGACTGCTCGCGGATCTGCGCGCCGCGGGGTTCTTCGGCGAAGCGCCGGGGTGATGCGACGTTATCGGCCTTTCGTCACGCCGTGACTTCGACCGCGCGCTTGGGCCCGCCTCGATCGTCCCCTCGAATTCGGCCTCACCGACGTGCGCCAGATCGGCCGCATCCTGGCGACCGGCGCGCTCGTCGTGTTGCCCGTCTGGCTCGTGCTGCGGCTGCTGGATTCGCGCCGAGCGAGGTAGCCCCGACGCCTCTTGCGCGGCCGCGTTGACCGATCGAGCGGCGCGCGTCGTCCCGTCGCCGCTTGCCGACGAACATTCTCGGGCGCCCGCGGCGGAACCAAGTCACGCGCTCAAGGGTTTTTCGCCAAACCAGAAACATCGCGTAAATTATAAGCAATTGGTCGTAGCATGACTAAAATACACCTTAATTTTTAAATCTTATTTATAAAAGGCGCCAATGAATTAGCAAGATGACGTACTCGATATGGGAAGCTTGGCGCGACCGTGAACCGCTCTCGGGATAACGCGAATTTCGATCGCCGCGAGGTTGAAGCCGCGTTGGCGAAGATTCTAGGCGACGCCCAGTTTCGGAAAAACACGAATTCCGCGAATTTCCTCAAATTCGTCGTCGAAGAAGCGCTGGACGGCCGGGGAGATCGGCTCAAGGGCTTTACGATCGCGACGTCCGCCCTTGGGCGGCACCCCGACTTCGACCCGCAAAGCAGTTCCGCGGTGCGTGTCCAGGCCAAGCGGCTGCGAAGTCTGCTCGAGGAATATTATCGGGGCCCCGGTTCGCAACAGACGATACGCGTCGTGCTGTCGCCCGGTTCGTATCAACCGAGATTCGAGCGCCGCCCCGCGGCCGAGCCGGTCGCGCGACCCATCGACCCGCCCAAGACGAATCGGTCCTCGCGCGGGCTTCGCGGGGCGTCTTTATCGCGAGTCGCCGGCATCGCCGCTGTCGCATGTCTCGTGATCGCGAGCGCCGCGCTTCTCGTCCGATTGTCCACGCCCGCGAAGATCGCCGTGGACGGCGAGCCCTACCCCAGGCCGCCGATCGTCGTCGTGGAAAGCGCGAACGACGTCGGTGCGACGAAAGACGCCAGGGACGTCACCGAGGCGGCGGTCGTCGCCGCCCAAAGCAAACTGAGCATTTTCGACCATTTCGTCATCGAGCGGCGAGCAGAAACGAAAAGTCCAAATCGGCCTGATTACACGCTGTCGGTCCACGCGGGTCCGTCAGGGGGAGCGATCAACGATTTCACGTTCCAGCTCGTGTATCTGCGGACCAATGAGATCGTTTGGTCGCGGACCTTTCCGGGAGTCAACCTCGGCTATCCCGCGACGATCCGCGATATGATTCAAACGGTCCTCGTGGCGGTGGGCGACATATATGGCGGCGCGGTCATCGCGGACCAGCGAAGGCGGGCCGCGCAGTCGAGCGCGCCGCCGCGAGGTTACTTTTGTCTGCTGGAAGCCTACGATTACGTTCTCAATCGCTCCCTGGAAAGGCGGGCCCTGGCGCGGGAATGCGTCGAACACGAATTTGCGGCCCATCCCCGGGATCCGCGCGTGCTCACGTGGATTACCGGCGTTCTCTTCCGCGACTACATGGACCTCCAGCCGGGCAACAAGGGTTTCGCGGACATGGAACGCGCCGAAGCACTGGCGCAGCGGGCATTTGAGAGCTCCCCGCACCGGATGGAGGCATCGTTCATGTTGTTCGTCACCCGGTTTTACGCCCGGCATTTCGACGACGCATTCGAGATCGCGCACCAGCTGTTTGAGGAATTTCCGAATTCGCGAATCCTCGCCGCGACAGTCGGCATGGCCTACCTCTCGCGCGGTCGCTACGACGAGGGGGTGGCGCTCCTGTCCCGGCTAGAGGGCCCGAACTCAGAACCGCCGAACTTGGCCGTCCCGGCGTTGGCGTTCGCCGCCTATCTGCGCGGCGACGAGGCGACGGCGGGACGGTTCGCTCGCCTAGCCGCATCCGCGCGCTACCCGACGGGGCTTGTCCTGCGCATCGCCGTCTGCGCAAAGGAAAAGAACCAAGGTTGCGTGCAAGGGGCCTCGCAACAATTGCGTCGCGATTATCCGGGCTTCGCGGCCGATGTCGCCACCGGCTTTGACCGCCTCGCGCTCACGGACGACATCAAGGCCAAACTCCTCTCGGACTTGCGCACGGCGGGGTTCTTCGACGAAACGTCCATGTGATGCGACGTTCCCAGTCTCTCGCCACGCCGTGACTTCGACCGCGGCCGTGGAACGGTCTCGATCGCCCCATCGGAAGTCCCTCCTCCTCGCGTCCTCGTCCGGAACGCCTGTCTTGCGCCATTCGGCACGTGCTTGACGCGCGTTTTATGCGGCGCCGTTAACCCCGGATTAACCGTTACATCGTTGCAAAATCGCCAATCAAACCTGCAGCCTTCGTCCGTAGCGCGAAAAAATTTAGCGCCGGGCATCGTTTTTGGCACGGGGTCGAGTTCATGTGTTTGGCACAGGTCACGAGGCACGTCGAAGGGGCTCTTATCGAAGTTCAATACGCAGCCGCCGATATTTCCTTTCTATTATCATCGGGTGAGACGCGCGCCGACGACGACGAGGCGATGCTCGTCGCCTTGGTCACGGCGAGGCATCTGCTCCAGGACGTTCTGACCGTTTCGCAAAGGCGATCATCGCGGGAGTGACTGAGCTAGCCGTCTGATCCAGCGCCAAGCCACGCGGTTCGAACGTTGCGGCGATGCGGCCGCGGTGTTGCGCAACAATTCGTCGGTGCGCGCATCGGGCCGGCAGCCTCGCAGAGGTTGCGCGCGCTCAAGGCGCGAGCGCCCATTCGCGCGCCCGCGTTCCCACGAGATCAGCGATAGCGCCAACGCCGCGCGCCGCGACGGCGCGGGAAAGCGCATCGAGAATTTCGTCGATCAGGCTCGGGCCGCGATAGACGAGCCCGGTGTAGAGCTGCACCAGCGTCGCGCCCGCCTCGATCTTGGCCAGGGCCGATTCCGCGTCGTCGACGCCGCCGCAGCCGATCAGCGGAAACGCTCCCGCGCAGCGCAGAAAGGTGCGCGCGAGCATCCGCGTCGACGGCTCGAACAACGGCCGGCCCGACAGACCGCCTGCCTCGCGCGCGTTCGCGTCGCGTAAGGAAGGCGGCCGCGCGATCGTCGTGTTGGAGACGATCATGCCGTCGACGCCGCGCGCCGCGCAGACCTCGACCACGTCGTCGAGCGCGCGCAGATCGAGATCCGGCGCGATCTTGATCAGCAGCGGACGGCGCGGCGCGGCCTCGTCGCGAGCGCCGACGACGCGCGCCACGAGTTCGTCGAGCGCGTCGCGTCGTTGCAGATCGCGCAGGCCCGGCGTGTTCGGCGAGGAAATGTTGATGGCGAGATAGCTCGCGAAGGGAGCGAAGGTCTTCACTCCGAGTTCGTAATCGGCGAGCCGGTCGGCCGCGTCCTTGTTGGGGCCGACATTGACGCCGACGACGCCCTCGATCGCCCCCGCCGCCAAGCGCGCGCGCGCCGCCTCGTAGCCGCGATTGTTGAAGCCGAGCCGATTGACGAGCGCGCGGTCGGCCGGCAGGCGGAAGAGCCGCGGACGCGGATTTCCCGGTTGCGGGCGCGGCGTCAGCGTTCCCACCTCGACGAATCCGAATCCCAACGCGAGCAGCGCGCGCGGAACTTCGGCGTTCTTGTCGAATCCCGCGGCCATGCCCAGCGGATTGGGAAACTCCAGCCCGAAGGCGCGAACGCCAAGGCGCGGGTCGGGCGCTCGCAGCCGCGCGCCGGGCGCGAGCCTCAGCGCCGCGATCGTGGCGCGATGCGCAGTCTCCGGCGGAAGACGCGCGAGAACCGGCCGCGCCAGCGCGCCGAGGACGCGCATCATGCCTCGAGACTTCCGAAGAGGTGGCGGCCCTCACGGCCCAACGGAAGGGGCCGCGTCCAAACGACCGCGTCGAGCGCCAGCGGTCCATAAAGATGTGGAAACAGCGCCCCGCCGCGCGACGGCTCCCAGCGCAACGCGGGCCCCAGGGCCTCGGCGTCGACCGCGGCGAGAAGCAGGTCCGCCCGCCCCTCGAACCATTTCGCCGCCGTTTCCGGCGCCTGCGCGGCGGTCGAGAAATGAATATAGCCGTCGGCCCGGTCGACCGCTGCGCCCGCGAAAACGCCGGCCGCCTCGGCGGCGCGCCATTCCTCGACGCCGACGATCTTGAAGATCAGCGTCATTGCGGCTCCCAGCCTATTCCTGCAACATGCGTTTGAGCAATTCCAACTCTTCGCGCAGAGCGGAGTCGGAGGTGCTCAGGCCCTCGATCTTGCGCACGGCGTGCAGCACCGTCGTGTGGTCGCGTCCGCCGAAGCGGCGGCCGATCTCGGGAAGCGAGCGCAAGGTGAGCGCCTTGGACAGATACATCGCGACTTGCCTCGGCTTGACCACGGTGGCGGTGCGGCGCGAAGAAAGAATGTCGGCGCGCGTGACGCTGTAATGGCTCGCGACCAGCTTTTGGATATCCTCGATCTTCACGCGCTTGGGCTCCCTGGCGCGGATGAGGTCGCGGATCGCGATTTCCGCCGCTTCGACATTGAGCGGCGGCGCGCCGACGATCGAGTGAGCGAGCAGGCGATTGACCGCGCCTTCGAGATCGCGTCCGTTCGATGCGATCGAACGCGCGACAAAAGCGAGCACGGCGGGCGAGACCTCGAAATGGGGATTCTGCGCGTGCGCCGAGGCGATCCGAGCCTCGAGGATCTTCACGCGAAGCGCTTCGTCCAGCGCGGTCATCTCGACGCAAAGCCCTCCGGCCAGCCGCGAGCGCACCCGCTCCTCGAGGGATTCGAGATCCCCCGGCGGACGATCCGCCGCGACCACCACCTGGCGCCCGGAATCGAGCAAAGCGTTGAGCGCATGGCCGAATTCGTTCTGGATCGCCTTGCCCTGAAGGAACTGGGCGTCGTCGAAGATCAAAAGATCGATCGAACGCAAGGCCTCCTTGAACGCGATCGCGGTTTGCGACTGCAACGCCGCGACGAAGCCGTACATGAATTTTTCGGCCGTCAGATAAATAACGCTGCGCCCCTGCGCGGCCGCCGCTTGCGCGGTGGCTTGCAGGAGATGCGTCTTCCCGAGCCCGACCGCCGAGTGGACGTAAAGCGGACTGAAGGCGGGCGGCTGGCCGCGACGCGCCTCGGCGACGCGCTGAGCGGCCGAAAAGGCCAATTGATTGGACCGCCCTACAAGAAAGGAAGCGAAGGAAAGCCGGCGATCGAGCGGCGAGCCCGCCAGGGTCTCGTCGTGTCCGCCGTTCTCGCTTTTAAGTCCCGCGCGCGGCGCGGCGGATCCGGGCGCCGGCGCGCGCATCGCACCCGCCCGCGTCCCCTCGAGCGCCTTCGGATTGCTGGGTTGGGCCGCCGGCGGCCCGCTTTGCGGCCCCGGCGCGCTGGTCGAGGAGCGAACGGAGATGCTGATCGACGCGACGCCGCCTATCTCGGCCTCCAACGCCGCAAGGATGCGCTCGTGATAGTGCGATTCAATCCAGCTTTTCAAAAATCGGGTCGGCACGAAGAAATGCGCGCGACCGT
The DNA here is from genome assembly GCA_963842835.1 of uncultured Alphaproteobacteria bacterium. Taxonomy (GTDB): domain Bacteria; phylum Pseudomonadota; class Alphaproteobacteria; order Rhizobiales; family Beijerinckiaceae; genus Roseiarcus. The sequence goes on from CAWJIB010000014.1 coordinate 127,139, forward strand.
TGTCGACCGACTCGATCGCGAGTCGGCCGAACCAGCTGGTGAAGACATCCTCGCCCAGCTCCGCCCGCAGGCGCTTGCAGCAGCGTCGCCAGCTGTCCTCGATATCGCGCACGGCGGAAAGGACTCGCAAGTCGGCCGGAGCCGCAGCCAAATTGGCGCTCTGGTTCATCGGAATCTCTTGAAGGAAAAGGAGGCGTTGAAGAAAGAGGCGAATGTCGGATCCGTGGACCCGATCAGGACTGAGTCCAGGGCAGGCCTCTGGCCCGCCAGCCGCCGAGAGCGCCGCGTTTGCGCGTCTCGTCCAGCCCTCCTTCAAAGCCTTCTGCGATATTGTAGCAATGCGCCCACCCCGCGCCGGTCAGGGCGATCGCGGCCGCGCGCGAGCGCACGCCGGAACGGCAAAGGAAAATCACCGGCGTCGACCGATCGGCGCCGCGGGCGGTCAGCGCGGCGACGAGCCGAGGCGTGAAATCGGCGGCGACTTGCATCGACGGGTAAACATGCCACTCCTGGAAAATAGGCGCCTTTCCCAGCCGGCCGAGATCGGGAACGCCGACAAAGGCCCATTCCGGCTGTGTGCGCACGTCGACTAGGATGGATTTTTCGTCCTCGCTCAGAATCGCGTATGCGTCCTCGATGGACAAATCCCCCGCGTATCCCGCAGGTCGTTGAAATGACATGGCCTCTCCTTCCACAGCCCGCACTGTGGTGGTAGTATTTCTAGCTTCACCAAGTTTATAGAACTTTCAAGTAAATCCATTGATTATTGACGCCAATAAACAGACGTCGTTTCCAAAAACTAATTATAGAACCCCCTCAATTTAACAGCTTCCGCCAGTATACTCGTCTTGATCGCGATAAATACAACATAAACTGCGCCACTTCCCGCACCGTGCCGATTTATGCTTGCGTGATCACAATATCGCACGGTCGCGCGGACAGGGCAACCCACTTGCGGACGATAATGCGGCGCGCCGCCGGCGCGCGCAGCGAGGCCGTTCGATGTCTCGCCGATCGACTTGGGCAAGCGATTGATAAGCGGGCAAAGTTCGCCGCGAGGCGAATTCGCGCGATTTTCTCGTGAATGGCCGGCTTACGTCAAGAATTTGGAACAATTTCGCCACATTGCGCCGCAGCGATTCGACCCAGGCAATCGCTTTGCCCTTAACATTCTGTAAAGTATCATGTTTTCATGCTCGTGCGAATCCGTTGGCCGCGGTCGCAAATGTGTTGCAATTTTGTCGCGAGGAAGAGAATTGAAAAATTTTTGCTCTTTTCGGATTATAATTAGCGATGAATGATTGGAACGCCAGAGCGTACCGACGCTTCGAGGCCGAGCGGAGCCGCCCCGCCGCCGACCTTCTCGCGCGCGTCCCCAGCCGCGCGCGCCGACGGGTCGTCGATCTCGGTTGCGGGCCCGGCAATTCCACGCAACTGCTCGCCGAGCGCCACCCCGACAGCGAGATCGTGGGCCTGGACGCTTCGCCCGACATGCTCGCGTCGGCCCGGGCGCGTCTGCCGCAGCTGACATTTATGCAGGCCGACATTGTGGATTGGCGCGGCGGGCCGGCCGATCTTATCTTTGCAAACGCCGTTCTGCATTGGGTTCCCAATCACATCCAGGTCATGGCGCGCCTCGCGCGACAGCTCGCGCCGCTCGGCTGCCTGGCCGTGCAGATGCCCGACAACGAAAACGAGCCGACGCATGTGCTCATGCGGGAAATCGCCGCGCAACCGCGGTTCCGCGACAAGCTGGCGCAGGCGGCGGGCGCGCGCGAGACGATCGGCTCCTTCGCGGACTATGACGCGGCGCTTTCTCCGTTCTGCGACGACATCGATATCTGGCGCACGGTATATGTCCATCGCCTGGAGGGTCCCGACGCAATCGTCGCCTGGGTCGAGAGCGCGGGGCTGCGGCCCTTTCTCGCCCCGCTCTCGGCCGAAGAGCGCGCGGCCTTCCTTGCGCGCTATCGCGCCGCGATCGCCGGCGCCTATGCGCCGCGCGCAGGCGGCGGCGTGCTCCTGCCGTTCCCGCGCCTCTTCATCGTCGCCTCGCGACGCGCCGAGACGCCCGAAGGGGATTGACGGGTCCTTCGTGCGAAGCCGACATTGCCGATAGCGAATCTCACAGGCCGCGGCCTTTGAGAGCGGATCATGTCGAAGTCGCGGGAGTGAACGGTGCGACTTGCCTTTCTCGCTTTGGCGTGCCTCGCCGCCGCGCTCGTCGGCGCCGGCGGGCGGGCGCAGGCGCAAGACAAAGGCGTTCTCGATCCCGCGCCTCTGCCGCCGCTCGCCAATCCCGCCGATCCGAAACTGCCGGCCAAGGAAATTTTCGGGCGCGCGATGACGCCCACCGAGGTCCAGACGCGATCGATCGGATTTTATGCGCGCGGCTGTCTGGCCGGCGCCAAGGCTTTGCCGATCGACGGCGAAGCTTGGCAAGTGATGCGCCTGTCGCGCAATCGCAATTGGGGCCATCCCGCGATGATTGCTTTCCTCGAGCGCTTTTCGCGCAAGGCCGCTCGCGAAGGCGTCTGGCCGGGCATTCTGGTGGGCGACATTTCGCAACCGCGCGGCGGGCCGATGCTGACCGGTCACGCTTCGCACCAGATCGGGCTGGACGCCGACGTGTGGCTGACGCCGATGCCGGATCATACGATGGGCCGCGACGAGCGCGAGGAGATGTCGGCGGTCGACATGGTGAGCGAAGACGGGCTCTCGGTCGATCCCGCGCATTGGACGGCGCGGCAGGCGGGCGTCATCAAGGCCGCCGCCGAGGAGCCTGAAGTCGAGAGAATCTTCGTCAACGCCGCGATCAAGAAAGCCCTGTGCGAAACCGCCAAGGGCGAGCCTTGGATGAACAAGGTGCGTCCCTATTGGGGGCACAATTATCACTTCCATATTCGCATCGCCTGCCCGGCCGGCGACGCCGCGTGCCAACCGCAAGACCCGGTTCCGCCTGGCGACGGATGCGACAAATCGCTGGATTGGTGGTTCACCGACGAGGCGCTGCATCCGCGCGCCGCCGCGCCCAAGCCGCCGCTCACGCTGGCGCAGCTGCCGCCGGAATGCCGGCGCGTGCTGCTGGAGAAATAGGCGGGATCGGTGGGCGTTTCAGGGCGCTCCGTTCGAACCGCGGCCGATCCGGTCGGCGAGCGCGAGCAGAAGCGCCGAAACGACGAAGATCGCCAGCACGCCCGCCTGCCAGCCGAGATCGCGGTCCAACTCGCGGCCGACGTCCATGAAAGCCTCGAGCAGCTTGACGGCGGAAATGGCGACGATCGACGCCAACAATTTCAGCTTGAGTTCGCCGAAATCGACATCGGCCATCCAGCGCGGACAATCCGGTTGCGTTTCGAGGTCGACGCGCGAAATGAAATTGCTGTAGCCGGAGACGATCACGATGACGATCAGCGACGCTGAGAGCGTCAAATCGACGATCCCGAGCGCCGCCAGCAATACGTCTTCCTCGCCCAGATGGCCGAACTGCGTCGCCAGATCGTAAACGCGCACGCCGGCTTTGGCGAGCAACGCCAGCAGCGCGAAAATCAGCGCGACGTAAAACGGCGCCAGCAGCCATCGGCTCGCGAACAGAATTTTTTCGAATGACGATTTGATCACGCGAGCCCCCGAAAGGCTCACGCATCCTGCGTCAATACTCTGGGAACTCGCAAGCGCAAATCGGCGAGGCGGGACGCGAGCATGCCGATCGCCATCGCCGCGACGAAAATCAGCGCGCTCGGGCTCCCGAAGCCGACGTCGACAATTCCGGGCGCGGGGCAGACGCCGGCCAATCCCCAACCAACTCCGAAAACGAGCGCGCCGAGCGCGAGCGGCGCGTCGATCGTGCGCCTCCCCGGCAGCTCGATTTCGTCGCCGAGCCAGTCGACGCGGCGGCGGCGCGCCAGCGCGAAAGCGGGGGCCGCGATCGCGACCGCTCCGCCCATGACGAAGGCGAGCGAAGGATCCCAAGCCCCGGCGAGATCGAGGAAGCCCAAAACCTTGGAGGGTTCGCTCATGCCGGAAAGGCAGAGCCCGAGGCCGAAAATGAGGCCGACGACCAGGGCAAGTCCGTTGCGCATCGCGCGACTCCGATTTTCAGGCCAAGACGTTTCAGAACAAGACGTGGCGGACGACGAGGACGGTCGCGAAGCCCGCGCCCATGAACAACGCCGTCGCCACGAACGAGCGCGGCGAAAGCCGCGACAGGCCGCAAACGCCATGACCGCTGGTGCAGCCCGAGCCCAGCCGCGCGCCGAATCCGACGAGCAGGCCGGAAACGAGAAGGACGGGCGAGCTCGCCGTGAAGGTCGGCGCCGCCGCGCCCCAGAAGCCCTGTGCGAGGCTCGGCGCCAACGCAAGCCCGGCGATCAGCGACCAGCGCCAAGCCACGTCTGCGTCGCGCGCCTCGAGCGCGCCGCCGAGAATTCCCGCAGCGCCCATGACGCGGCCCGCGCCGAGGATCAGCAGAGCGGCGGCCGCGCCGATCATCGCCCCGCCGGCAAGCGCCGAGAACGGCGTGAAATGGGTCCAGTCGACGGTCATCACAAATCCTTTCTGTCTATCGAGTATATAGACAGAAATAATCTGCGGCAAGGCCTCGCCGACGTTTCTTCTCGCGGGCGACGACGCGCAGCGAGCGAACGGCGACCGAGGCGCCGGGCGCCGGCCCGTCGAACGGTTCAGGATTTGTGAATCAGGAGCGCGGGCCGAGGACTCGCGCGACGACGGCGTCCAGCTTGCGCATGAGATCGGGATCGCGCGCGTCCGGATGCGTCATGATCGCGCCGTCGAGAGCGCGATCCGAGCCGACCGGACAAGCTTCATGTTCGGCGGGAAAGTCTCTGAGAACCCGCGCCACGAGCGCGTTGACGCGCTCAGCGTTGTCCTTGGCCACCTTCATGACCGACGCGACGTCCACCGCGCCGTGTTCCTCGTGCCAGCAATCGTAGTCCGTGACCATCGCGATCGTCGCGTAGGAGATTTCGGCCTCGCGCGCGAGCTTGGCCTCGGTCGCGGCGGTCATGCCGATCACGTCGGCGCCGCGCGCCTGATAACCCAGCAACTCGGCCAGTGTCGAGAATTGCGGGCCTTCCATGCAGATGTAAGTCCCGCCGTGACGGCAGACAATTCCCTCCGCCTCGGCGGCGGCGGCGATGCGCCAACTCAAGAGCGGCGCGATCGGATGGGCCATCGAGACATGCGCGACGCAGCCCGCGCCGAAAAAGCTCGTCTGGCGCGCGAAGGTTCGGTCCTCGAATTGATCGACCAGCACGAACAAGCCGGGATAGAGCTCCCGGCGGAAAGAGCCGCAGGCGGAGACCGCGATGATGTCGGTGACGCCGGCGCGCTTGAGCGCGTCGATATTGGCGCGATAATTAACCGTGGATGGCGAAAAGCGGTGCCCTTGGCCGTGCCGCGAGAGGAACACCGCCTGCGTGTCCGCGATGCGCCCGAAGCGAAGAACGTCCGACGGCTCGCCCCAGGGGCTAGCCACGCGCTCTTCTCTGATTTCGCTCATGCCCTCGAGATGGTAGACGCCCGAGCCGCCGATTACGCCGACGATCGCCTTGGCCATGAAGCCCCCTCGCGCTGAATAGGATCGTCAGCCGGCGCCGCCGAGCGGGCGGCGGCGCTTCACGCCGCCGGAAACGGGCGAGCGGCTCGCCGCTCGCTCCGCCCTTCGCCTCAATGCAGATCGCTCCAGATGCGCTTTTTGGTGAAATACAGCAATGTCGAGAAAACGATCAGAAAGATCATGACGCGCAAGCCGATCTTCTTGCGCTCGGCCAAGCTCGGATCGGCGGCCCAGCTCAGAAACGCCGCCGCGTCTTTCGCGTAATTGTTCAGGGTCGGCGGCGTGCCGTCCTTATACGCGACCGCCCCGTCCGCGATCGGCTGCGGCATCGCGATCCTGTGACCGGGGTAATAAAGGTTCCATTGCGGATCGTCGGATTTCGTATAGCCGGTCAGGATCGCATAGATATAGTCGGCGCCGATTTCCTGATATTGGACGAACGGCAGCGCGTCGAAAATGAACCAGGGAAAGCCGCGCTCGTATTTGCGCGCCTTGGCGAGCAACGCCATATCGGGCGGCGCCTTGCCGAAAGACGCTGCGGCGGCTTGGTCGTTCGGGAACGACTCCGGCGGCGGAAAAACATCCGAAGGAATGCCCGGCCGCTTGTAAATCTCGCCCTTCTCGTTGGGCTCGTCGTTGACGACCTGATAGCTCGCCGCCAGCGTCGCGATCTGGCCCAGGCCATAGCCCGGCCCGCCGGGATCGCCGAGCGTGCGGAAGGGAATGCTCAAGCGGTGGCAATTGCTGCAGACTTCCTTGTAGACCTGAAATCCGCGCTGCAACTGGGCCTGATCGAACGTGCCGAACAGGCCGGAAAAGCTCCAGCTCTGGCGCGTCGGTTTCGGCTGCTCGGTCCCTTCCTGGGCGAGCGCGATCGAGCCGCTCACGACCAGCAGCGCGAGGGCGGCCGGGACGAAAAAGGAAGTCTTCAAACGGATCATGGTCGGATTTCCCTGGGAGTGGCCGCCAATCAGCTCGCGACCGACGGCGCGCTCGCTTCGCCCTTTTTGGCCAAAACGGCGTCGGCGATCGAGGCTGGCATGGGCTTGGTCTTCTCGATCAGGCCGAGCAGCGGCAGAGCGATGACGAGGAAGCCGAAATAGCCGAACGCCAGAATCCGCGCCGCCAAGGTCGTCGCGTCGGAAACTTCCTGCGAGCCGAGATATCCCAGGCCGATGCAGCAGACCACGAACACCCAGAAGAAGAAGCGGAACAGCGGCCGGTATTTGGCTGACCTGACCGGCGAGGTGTCCAGCCACGGAAGGAAGGCGAGCAGCGCGATCGCGGCGAACAAGGCGACGACGCCGACGAGCTTGTTGGGGATCGCGCGCAGGATCGCGTAGAACGGCAAGAGATACCATTCCGGCACGATATGCGCGGGCGTGACCAGCGGATTGGCGGGGACGGAATTGTCCGCGTCGAGCAGATAATTCGGAATGTAGAACACGAACCAGGCGTAGAGGATCAGGAACACCGAAAGGGCGAAGAAGTCCTTGATCGTCGCGTAAGGCGTGAAGGGCACGGTGTCGCGCTCGACGTTCTTGACGTCGAGGCCGTCCGGATTGTTCTGGCCGACGACGTGCAGCGCCCACACGTGCAGGCCGACGACGCCAGCGATCATGAACGGCAGGAGATAATGGAGCGAAAAGAAGCGGTTCAGCGTGGGATCGCCGACCGCGTAGCCGCCCCACAGCCAGTGGGAAACGCTCCCGCCGACCAGCGGAATGGCGGTGAAGAGATTGGTGATCACCGTCGCCCCCGCGAAGCTCATGGAGCCCCAGGGCAGCACGTACCCCATGAACGCCGTCGCCGTCATCAGGAGATAGATGATCATGCCGAGAATCCACAGCACCTCGCGCGGCGCCTTGTAGGACCCGTAATAGAGGCCGCGGAAGATGTGGACATAAACGGCGAAGAAGAACATCGAGGCGCCGTTGGTGTGCAAATAGCGGATCAGCCAACCATAGTTGACGTCGCGCATGATGTGCTCGATCGAGGCGAAGGCCAACGCCGCGCTCGGGACATAGTGCATCGCCAGGACGATCCCGGTGACGATCTGCGCGACCAGCATGAACGACAGGATCGCGCCGAAGGCCCAGAGATAGCTGATGTTGCGCGGCACCGGATAGGCCACGAACGAGGAATGCACCAGACCCATGATCGGCAGGCGCGATTCAAACCACCGCCCGAGGGCGCTCTTGGGGACGTAGGTCGAGGTTCCGCTCATGGCTTCCGTTCTCTGCGATGGGCTTGGGGCGCGGCTTTCGAATGCGAGGCGACGGCTGACGGGTCAGCCGATCTTCACTTTCGTGTCGCTCAGGAAGGAATATTCGGGCACGGCGAGATTCAGCGGCGCGGGCCCCTGGCGAATGCGCCCGGAGGTGTCGTAAACCGAACCATGGCACGGGCACTTCCAGCCGTCGTACTGGCCTTCGTGGCCCAGCGGCACGCATCCCAAATGCGTGCAAACGCCGACGACGATCAGCCATTCCGGCCTTTTGACCCGCTGTTGATCGGTCTGCGGGTCTTTGAGGTCGCTGAGCGGCGTGTTCACCGCGTCGTCGATTTCTTTTTTCGTGCGATGGCGGATGAAGACGGGACCGCCGCGCCACTTGACCGTGACGATCTGACCTTCGGGGATCGCGCCGATGTCCACCTCGATCGTGGCGAGCGCCAGCGTCGAGGCGTCGGGATTCATCTGATCGATGAGCGGCCAGGCCACGGCGCCGACCCCCACCGCGGCGACGGCGCCGGTGGCGATGAACAAGAAGTCCCGGCGGTTTGGATTCTCGATAGCCGCGCTCGACAAATGCTCCCCCAATCGTTCTAGCCAGCCGGTTGGTCGGCGAAATGAATTCCGCGGCCTTCGCGACGCCCGCAAAGGCTCCCGCGATGCGAACCGAGCTGGGAAATCCCCGCGCTCGATCGAGCGCGCCACTGTTCGGACGGGGCTATTTCGCATCGTTCTTCGTGGTTGTCCATAGGCCTGCGGGCGCAAATTCCGCTGGGCGGGAGACCGCCGCCGTCAAGGCGCGGCCGTTGGCGTCGCAACTCTCGGCGGAGGTGAGGAAATTTGCGGCGGCGCGCTTGCGCCGGCGCCCCGGGGGCTACGATTTGCGCGCCCGCGGGCATGACACGCGCGCAGAATCCTGCTTATGCACGAAGTCAATGACGACGCCTTCCGCTCCCCTGACCCTGGCGCTCTACGAGCCCGACATCGCGCAGAACGCCGGCGCGATGCTGCGCACCTGCGCATGTCTGGGGGTCGACGCCGCGATCATAGAGCCGGCCGGCTTCGCCATTTCCGATCGGCGCCTGCGCCGCTCCGGGATGGACTATCTCGACGCGCTTTCGATCGAGCGCCATCTGTCCTTTGAGCATTTCGAGGCCTGGCGCGCGCGGGTTGGGCGGCGCCTCGTCCTGCTGACGACCAAGGGGGAAGCGGCGCTATGGGACTTCGCCTTCCGCCCGGGCGACGTCATTCTCGTCGGCCGCGAATCGGCGGGCGTTCCGGCGCAGGTGCGGGCGCGGGCCGACGCACGGGTGAAAATTCCCATTCGACCGCCGCTGCGCTCGCTCAACGTCGGCGTCGCCGCCGCGCTGGCGCTGGGCGAAGCGCAGCGCCAGTTGCGCGACGAGCCGGGTCCGAGCCGCGCCAATCCCGGCGCCGCGGCCGGGCCGAATGAGACGCGGGCGTGACAATCTCCTCGAATCGCGCGATGTTTAGCCCGTGAGACGCACGCAAAGACAGGGACAATGGGGGGAGTTGGCTTGAACGACACGGTGCGGGTGCTGATCGCCGACGATCATCCGCTTGTCCTCGGCGCTTTGCGCCAGGCGGCGAGCGGCGCGATACCCGGGGCCAAAATCCATGAGGCGAACGATTTCGAAAGCCTCGCCGCGGCGCTCGAGGAGACGCCGGACATGGATTTGGTGCTGCTTGACCTGACGATGCCGGGCGTACGCGGGTTTTCCGGGCTATTGTTCCTGCGCTCCGAACGGCCGGACATTCCCGTCATCGTCGTCTCCGGCAACGAAGACCGCGCCGTCATGCGCCATTGCATCGAGTTCGGGGCGGCCGCTTATGTCCCCAAATCCGTCGACGTCGAGACGATGCGCGCGGCGATCCGCAAGGTGCTCGATGGCGGGCAATGGACGCCGCCCGATCTCGACATGAACGCGCAGCCCAACCGCGAAGCGAGCGCCCTGGTGCGCCGGCTTTCGTCGCTGACGCCGCAGCAGGTGCGCGTCCTGATGATGCTTTCGCAGGGCCTGCTCAACAAACAGATCGCCTACGAGCTCGGCGTCTCCGAGGCCACGGTGAAGGCCCACGTTTCCGCGATTTTGCAGAAGCTGGGCGTCGAGAGCCGGACCCAGGCGGTCATTCTGGCCGCCAAGATCGAGAAAATGCACGAACTGGCCGCCCCGCCTTGAGGGCGGCCGCGGCGGCCGCTACGCCTTGCCGCGGTTCTGCCGATTGTCGATCAACTCCTTGACCACGCCGGGATCGGCGAGCGTCGAGGTGTCGCCGAGCGAGCCGTACTCGTTTTCGGCGATCTTGCGTAAGATGCGCCGCATGATCTTGCCGGAGCGGGTCTTCGGCAGGCCTGGCGAGAACTGGACGAGATCGGGCGAGGCGAACGGCCCGATTTCCTTACGCACCCAGGCGACCAGTTCCTTGCGCAGGTCTTCGTTCGGCTCGACGCCCGACATCAGCGTCACATAGGCGTAAATGCCCTGGCCCTTGATGTCGTGGGGATAGCCGACGACCGCCGCCTCCGATACCTTCGCGTGCGCCACCAGCGCGCTCTCGACTTCCGCGGTGCCCATGCGATGGCCGGACACGTTGATGACGTCGTCGACGCGGCCCGTGATCCAATAATAGCCGTCGGCGTCCCGTCGGCAGCCGTCGCCGGTGAAATACTTGCCGAGATAGGCGGCGAAATAGGTCTTCACGAAACGCACGTGATCGCCAAAAATCGTGCGCGCCTGCCCTGGCCACGAATCCGCGATGACGAGGTTGCCTTCGCAGGCCCCTTCGAGCACGGCGCCGGTCGCGTCGACGATTTCGGGCAGGATTCCGAAAAACGGTCGCGTCGCCGAGCCCGGCTTCAACCGGGTGGCGCCCGGCAGCGGCGTGATCAGAATTCCGCCCGTTTCCGTCTGCCACCAGGTGTCGACGATCGGACAGCGGTGCTCGCCGACGACACGGTGATACCATTCCCAGGCTTCCGGGTTGATCGGCTCGCCGACTGTGCCCAGCAGGCGCAACGAGGCGCGGCTGGTCTTCTTCACCGGAGCTTCGCCCGCCGCCATCAGCGAGCGAACGGCGGTCGGAGCGGTGTAGAAGATATTGACCTTGTGCTTGTCGACGACTTCCCAGAACCGACTGACCGTGGGGTAATTCGGGACGCCTTCGAACATCAGCGTCGTCGCGCCGTTGGCGAGCGGACCGTAGACGATATAGCTGTGGCCGGTCACCCAGCCGACGTCCGCGGTGCACCAGTAAATGTCGCCCTCGTGATAGTCGAAGACGTATTGATGCGTCATCGCGGCGAACACGAGATAGCCGCCCGTCGTGTGGACGACGCCTTTCGGCGTGCCGGTCGAGCCCGACGTGTAAAGCACGAACAGGGGATCCTCGGCGCCCATCGGCTCAGCCGGACAATGCGCGGAGACCTTCTCCATCGCCTCGTTGAGCCAGACGTCGCGGTCGGGATTCCACGCGATATCGCCGCCGGTGTGCGGCACGACGATGACGTGCTTCACGCCGCCGACTTTTTCAATCGCGATGTCGACGTTGGCCTTGAGCGGCACCTTGCGCCCGCCGCGCACGCCTTCGTCCGCCGTGATCACGACCTCCGACTTGGCGTCCTCGATCCGGCCCGCGAGCGCGTCCGGCGAGAAGCCGCCGAACACGACCGAGTGGATCGCGCCGATGCGCGCGCAAGCGAGCATCGCATAGGCCGTCTCGGGGATCATCGGCATATAGATCGTGACGCGATCGCCCTTCTTGACGCCGTGCCACTTCAGCACGTTGGCGAAATGGCAGACCCGATCGAACAGCTCGGCGTAGGTGATGTGCTTGGCGCGGTTGGGATCGTCGCCTTCCCAAATGATCGCGATTTGATTGGCCCGCTTGGCCAGGTGGCGATCAATGCAATTATAGGCGACGTTGGTGACGCCGTCCTCGAACCATTTGATCGCGACGTGATGGGTGTCGAAGGAGGTGTCCTTGACCCTCGTGTAGGGCTTGAACCAGTCGATGCGCTTGCCGTGCTCGCCCCAGAACCCTTGCGGGTCCGTGATCGAGCGGGCGTACATTTCCTCGTACTGGCTTTCGTTGATCCAAGCGCGCTTCGCCCATTCGGCGGGAACGTCGTAGACCTTCTCGGACATAGGTTTCTCCCTCGCGCGCTCGCGGCGGCGCTTTTTCGGGCGTCAATATGCCTCAACGGGGGCGAGCGCGACAAGCCGGCGCCGGTGGTCCTTTGGTCGTAACTCCTTCGACTGGCCCCGCGGGTTTTCGCCCCGAGGGTCTTCGGCGTTGCGCAGGCGTCGGCCAGCCGCCATAATCGCGCTGCCTCGATCGCAGGTTGCGACGGATCGTTTCGGGAACTCGCGCGCCATGCCTATTCTCCTGCGGACATCGACAGCGATCTGCGCCCTCGCCTTCGCAGTCTTTTGCCCTTCGCCGTTCGCTGGGGCGCAGGCGGCGGAACAAGTTCCTTTCGTCGGATGCCCGGGCGACGGACAGATGGGTCCGGTCGCGGCCCCCAAAGGCGCCCCGAAGGCGGTCGCCGTCGACGCCGCGGCGGCGCGCCAACTCGCCTTTTACCAGGCCCGCGACTCCTTCGGCGTTCTCGCCCCCAAGGGTTGGAAGTGCTTTTATTTCTATGGTTCGAGCGGCGCCAGACTGACCGTTGCGCCGAGCGGAAATCTGCAGAACGCGACAGGCGCCCCCCTGACCGGCCCGGCCGTGGTCGCCACCCTGGACTTCGGCGGCACGTCCGGGCGCTTCGAGGTGGCCAAATATTCGGCGCGGCTCTTCCCCGAAGTGCAGCAAGCCTTCATCGCCAGCGTGATCGCGGAAGGAATCGAGCCGAAGGAAAACTTTCCCTCCGGCCCCTACCCCGCGGATAAGATGACCTACAAGAACGCCCGCCTCGTCGAATTCGAGACGCCCGCCAACATGGACGGCCTGGGGACCTCCGACCAGCTGCAAAAGAATTCGCTGCCGATCGTCGGCGTGGCGACGCTCAAGGATTCGGCCGACGGCCCGGATTTTTTCCTGCTCACCGTCCGCCTGCCCGCCAATCAGGCGGCTCTCGCTCCCGCGATCGTCTCCCAGGCCGAGTAGAGCGGCTGCCGCTCGACGCGGCGAGCCGAGAGGGCAAGTCGGATCGCCGACGCCCGGAGCGATCGCCAATATTCGGCGCGTTCAGCCGCCGGTTTGCAAATTGGTCAACGCGGCCAGGACGGCGCTCGAACTGGTGGCGGCCGGCGAACGTGAACGGCCGATCCTCGGAGAGTTGGAAGTCGGCGCGCCCTTGTGGCCTTGCTGGGCGCTCTGCGCGGCGGAAGCTCGACGCACAGGCCTGACTTTTGCGACCGGCGCCACCGCCGCGTATCGCAAGACCGCTTGTCCTGCGACTGAGGCGATTGCAGAAACCGACATGATCGAATCCTCTGGCTTAACGAGCGCGGGAAGCCTGAACCTGAGCTGATTAAAGAAGGGTGACCAACGCGAGCCGCATAACCAAATGGTTAAAGAACGGCGTCAAAGCCCGCCCATCGCGCAGACGATCCGCCATTCCTCGTCCGTCACCGGCTGCACGGAGAGGCGCGAATTGGCGACCAGCGCCATCTTGGCGAGGCGCTTCTCGCCCTTGACCGCTTCCAGCGTCACCGCGCGCGGCAGAGCGCGCACCGCCTTGACGTCGACCATGCCGAACTTGCCGCTCTCGTCCGTCGGATCGGGATAATAGGGCTTGATCACCTCGACGATCCCGACGATGGCCTTGCCCTCGTTGGAATGATAGAAAAACCCCTCGTCGCCGACCTTCATCGCCATCATGTTGAGCTTGGCGGAATGGTTGCGCACGCCGTTCCAGCTCGTGCCCTTTTCGCCTTCAGCGACCTGCGCGTCGAAGGACCACACCGAGGGTTCGCTCTTGAACAGCCAGTGGGCCATTGCCGACCTCAAGCTAGCGGCGCGCCGACGGCCTGACGCCACGGCTTGACGTCGACGCTCGAAAACAATTGCGCTTTCGCATAGGGGTCGTCGGCGAGAAGCGCCGCCACTTCCGCTTCGTCCGCGGCCTCGAAGACGATCAGCGAGCCGAGAACGGACTTTTGATCCGGCGTCAACAAGGCGCCGCCGAGCTTCACGCGCGCGCCGAGCGAGGCGAGATAGGCCAGATGCGCGGGCCGATTTTCGAGCCGCAAAGCCATGCTGTCGGGTTTGTCGGTGCAAGTCGCGACGAAGAGCATTCGTTTCCCTCTTTCGCGCGCGAAGCTAGGAGATCCCGCTTCGATCGTAAAGCGTCGCCGCCCAGCTTATTCCTCGCCCTTCAGCGGACGCGAGAGCAATTGGCCCACGGCGGCTCGCGCGTCGATCGTTCCGGCGAGCAGCGCCTCGACGGTCGCCGAGATCGGCATTTCGACGCCATGCGCGCGCGCCATTCGCATCAGCGCCGACGTCGTGAAGGCGCCTTCGACGAGTTTGCCGCCGCTCGCCTCGGCAACGGCGCGCCCTTGCCCGAGCGCGAAGCCGAAGGCGAAGTTTCGCGACTGCGCCGACGAGCAGGTGAGCACGAGATCGCCGAGCCCGGAAAGGCCCATCAAGGTGTTCGGGTGGGCGCCGAAAGCCTCGCCGAAGCGCCGGAGCTCGGCAAAGCCGCGCGCAATCAGCGCCGCGCCGGCGCTGGCGCCGAGCTTAAGCCCCGCCGCGACGCCGCAGGCGATCCCCAGCACGTTCTTGGCGGCGCCGCCGATCTCGACGCCGCGCACATCGGTCGAATGGTAGAGCCGCAGGTTCGGCCCCCGCAGCGCGGCGCAAAGTCCGCGCGCCAGATCTTCGTCGGCGCTCGCCAGCGTCACCGCCGTCGGCAGGCCGGCGGCGACGTCGACGGCGAAACTCGGCCCGGAGAGGATCGCGTTGGGCCATCCCGGCGCGACCTCGGCGAGAACCTCGGTCATGAAGCGGTCCGCCCCCCGCTCGATGCCCTTGGCGCAGGTGACCAACGGCTTCGGCCGCGACAGCGTCGTGGCGATCCGGCCCGCGGCTTCGCGCGTCGCCTGCGCGGGAACGGTGACGAGAATGGCGTCGCAATCGTCGAGAACGCGCATATCCGCGCTCGCGCGAACCGTGGGCGCCAGCGCCACGCCGGGAAGGCGCGCGCTCCGCCGCGTTTCATCGAGCGCGCGCATCATCGCCGCGTCGCGACCCCAAATCGCCACGCTCCGCCCCGCGCTCGCGGCCGCGTTGGCGAGCGCGAGCCCCCAGGCGCCCGCCCCCGCGACGCCGATCTTCTGATACTGATTCACGCAGCGCCCCCATGAACGGATTGCCGGCCCGCCGCCCCTGTTGAAATCATCGATTCGCGGGCGGCGCAACTCCAACGTCGGCGATGGTTCTAGCCAAATCGGCCTCGGGAGCCTAACTAGAGGGGCGGCGGCTGCAGTGAACGGAGCGGCGGCGGCCGCGCGGCGCAAACCGAGGAACTGGCTATGCAGAATCTCGACATTTCGACGATCGTCTTCGCGATCGTCGCGATCTTCGTGGTCTTCAAGCTTCGTTCGGTGCTGGGAACGCGCAGTGGCGCGGAGAGGCCGCCCGTCGACCGCACGCCGCCGCGCGGCCCGAGCGACTTCAAGAGCGCGCCCACTGGGGGCAACGTCATCTCGCTCGGCCTCGCCGCGAAGCCGGCCGGCCAGCCGGACGAGGCGGGCGCGGTCGCCGAGCGTTGGAAAGGTTTCGCCGAGCCGGGCTCGACGGTGGCGGCGGGGTTCGACGCGATCGCCGCCGCGGATCGCGGCTTCGCTCCCGCCAGCTTCCTCTCGGGCGCGCGCTCGGCCTACGAGATGGTCGTCGGGGCTTTCGCGGCAGGGGACATGACGACCTTGCGCAGGCTGCTCGCGCCCGACGTTCTCGCCAATTTCGACAAAGCGATTCGGGCGCGTCAGGCCGCCGGGCAAACGATGACGACGACGCTGGTCTCCATCGATGCGGCCGATATCGTCGAAGCGCGGTTGGCGGGCTCGATCGCCACAATCGCTGTGCGCTTCGCCGCCAAGCTCGCTTCGGCGACGCGCGACGCCTCCGGCGCGGTGGTCGAGGGATCGGCGAGCGAAGTCGTCGACCATCTCGACATCTGGACGTTCACGCGCGACGTCGGCTCGCGCGATCCCAACTGGCTGCTCGCGGCGACGCAAACGGTTCATTGATCGGAGCGCGGCGATACGTGGACGCCGGATTGCTGGCTCGAAACGCTTTGGTCAGGTGAACCGCCATGGCGCCGCGCCTGCGACCCGTTCCTTTCGACGATCTTGCCGGCTTCGAATCCGACGACGGCCTCGCCGCCTTCGCCGCTTTCGTCCGCTCGGCGCGCGCGCTGTGCGACGGCGCGGCACCGACCCGCCCCGCCCGCGCGCCTTCGCCGCGGCTCGTCGCGATCGCGCGCGAGGCGCTGGGGGCCGAAATCCGCGGGGCCGCCGACGCGCGTCGCTTTTTCGCCGCGCGCTTTCAAGCCTTTCGCGTCGATTTGCCCGAGGCGGACGGCAAGGGCTTCCTCACCGGATATTACGAACCGCTCGTCAAGGGGTCGCCGACGCGAACGGCGGAGTTCACCGCGCCGATCCTGGCGCGGCCGCGCGATCTCGTCGCCTTTCCCCTCGGCGCCGCGCCCGCCGGCTTCGATCCGGCGTTGACCGGCGCGCAGCGCCTCAGCGACGGGACGTTGCGGCCCTACCCCGACCGCGCCACGATCGAGGCCCAGGGCGGGCGAGCGTTGCTTTGGCTCGCCGATCCCGTTGAGGTTTTTCTCGTGCAGGTCCAGGGATCGGCGCGCGTGGCGCTGCCCGACGGACGCGAGGTCCGCCTCGCCTACGACGGCCGCAACGGCCAGCCGTATACCTCGATCGGCCGCCTGCTCATCGAGGCGGCCGAGATACCGGAGCGCGAGATGTCGCTCGCCCGGCTGAAGTCCTGGCTGCGCGAAAACGGACTGGAGCCAGGGGACAGAGGCCGCGCGTTGATGCAGCGCAATCGCTCCTATGTCTTCTTCAAGATCGAAGAGGAATTCGATCCTTCGCAGGGGCCGATCGGCGGCGCCGGGATTCCCTTGACGCCGCTGCGCTCGATCGCGGTCGACCGCTCGATTTGGGCCTATGGGACGCCATTCTGGATCGAAGCGGAGCTGCCCTGGGATGGCGAGGCCGCGAGTCCGTTGCGCCGCCTCATGATCGCGCAGGACACGGGATCGGCGATCCTCGGCGCGGCGCGCGCCGACATTTATTTCGGCGGCGGCGACGCGGCGGGCGCGCGCGCCGGCGCCATCCGCCATCGCGGCCAATTCACGGCGCTGCTGCCCAACGGGGACGAACCATGAAGGAGGCGACGGATAGGCCGCGTTCCTCCCGCCTGAGGCGTCTCAGCGACGAAGAGATCGCGCTGTGGGTCGAGGTCGCCAAGAGCGTGGCCAAGCGGCGCGGCGCGAGCCTGCCGACGCTCGCCTCGCCGAACCCGCCCGCGCCGCCTGCGCCGGCCGCGGCGCCCGTCGCCGCGCCGCCCGCCAGGCCGCCCAAGCCGTCGGGCCCTCCGCCCCTCGCGCCTCTGGAGCGCCGCTTGAAACGCGATCTCGCGCGCGGGCGGAGCGCCGTCGACAGCGCCATCGATCTGCACGGCATGAACCAGGCCGAGGCGCATCACGCGTTGCGCGGCTTTCTCGTCCAGGCGCAGTCGCAAGGCGACCGATTGGTGATCGTCGTCACCGGCAAGGGCGGCTCCAAATCCAGGCCGGACGCCGCGTCGTGGATCGACGAACCCGGCGTCCTGCGGCGGCTGGTCCCGCACTGGCTGCGCGAAGCGGACCTGCGCGCGGTGGTGCTGGGTTTCGAGGAAGCAGGACGCGCGCACGGCGGCGCCGGCGCGCTCTACGTCCGGCTGCGCCGCCGCGACCGGCGGTGACGGGCGGCGACCGGAGCCCTCGCGATTTCTCAGTCGCCAGGGAATTGACCTCGCCGCGCGGCGATGCGAGGAGGGCGCGCCGAAACAAGGGGGCGCTCGTTCCATGACCGAAGCCGTAGACGTTCTGGGCCTGGGCAATTCGCTCGTCGACATCATCGCGCATGCCGACGACGAGTATCTGCGCGCCCAGGAAATGATCAAAGGCGCGATGACGCTGATTGACGAAGACCGCGCCGAAGCGCTCTACGCCGCGCGCGTCGACCCGCGGATCGTCTCGGGCGGATCGGGCGCCAACACCATCGTCGGCGTCGCCTCGTTCGGCGTACGGAGCGCCTATATCGGCAAGGTCAAGAACGACGAACTCGGCTACGCCTTCACGCAGGACATGCTCGCCACCGGCGTCGGCTTCGCCACGCTCCCCGCCGAGGACGGGCCCGCGACGGGCCGTTGCTTCGTCTACGTGACGCCGGACGGCGAGCGCACGATGAACACCTATTTGGGCGCGAGCACCTATCTTTCGCCGCCCGACGTCGAAGAGGACTTGGTGCGCGCGGCGCGCATCATTTATCTCGAGGGCTACATGTGGGACCGGCCGGCGGCGAAGTCGGCGTTCCAGAAGGCGGCCGAAATCGCCCGCCAGGCGGGCCATCGCGTGGCGTTGACGCTGTCCAACTCGTTTTGCGTCGACCGCTTCCGCGGCGAATTCATCGATCTCATGCGCCGCGGCCTCGTCGACACCCTATTCGCGAACACCGACGAAATCCTGTCGCTCTATCAGACGACGCATTTCGCCGAGGCGATCGACGCGGTGCGGCGCGAAGGCGTGCTCGCCGTGGTGACGCGCTCGGAAAAGGGATCGGTGGTGGTCGACGGCCACAGGACGCACGAAGTTCCAGCGTTTCCCGTCGCGCGCGTCGTCGACACCACGGGAGCGGGCGACATGTTTTCGGCCGGCTTCCTGGCGGGCTTGGCGAACGGCGCGAATCTCGAGACATGCGCTCGTCTCGGCGCGCTCGCCGCGGCCGAGATCATTCAGCACTTGGGCGCCCGGCCGCTCGTCTCGCTCGCGACGCTTGCGCGCGAGAACGATCTGGCCGCCTGACGTCGAAGGTGGCCGTTCGTCAGCGGCGCGCGCCTGCGAGATAAGCCTTGAATTCGCCCATCGACGCGAATTTGAACGCGCCGTTCTCGGTTTCGGCTTCGATCGAGCCGTCCGAGAAAATCATATAATTCGCGCCGCCGGCGGTGTAGCGGCCGACGAGCGTCGGCGACGGCTCGGGTTCGCCCAACGCGTGCTCGATCGCCGCGATCGTCGGCAAATGGCCCGACCGGTTTTCATTGACCGAATCGTCCTCGGCCAGCGCATCCGGCTCCTCCTCGATCGCGGCCGGTTCGTCGGCGGGGGCCGGCTCCGCTGCCTCTTGGCCGCGCGGCGTCTCGAATTGGGGCGGCGCGACGGCTTCCTCCGTCGCCGCCGGCAAGCCTTGCCAGGAGTTGCGATTTTGCAAGGACCGTATTGCGGTCGCGATAACGTCGAGGCGACGAATCAGCGCGCCGATCGCCAGCGTCACGCCGCCTGCGCTCAGCGCCAGCGTTCCGCAGACCGCATAGAGAAGGCCGATCTCCGTGGGCAGCAAATCGAAGCTGGCGAAAAGCCCGCCCGCTCCGGCCGCGACGAAAAGGAAACCGAGAATAAACGTGAAAATCGCCATTCGCCTTCCAACGCGCTCAATTTGTCAAAAAAGCGGCGCGAAGCGAAGGCGCTCGCGCGAATGCGCGGCCGCAGCCGCGGGCGACCGCCCGCCCTGTTGCGAGGCGCCCGACGGCGGTCTAACAATGACGCCGCGTGCGAGCGACATCGCTCACTCGGCGCGCGATTCCCGCACACCTTCCGTCAAGGAGCCACGTCGATGACCTTTTCGCTTCCCGATCTGCCCTACGCTCATGACGCCTTGGCCCCATACATGTCCAAGGAAACGCTCGAATATCACCACGACAAGCACCATCTGGCCTATGTCAACAACGCCAACAATCTGCTCAAGGGCACGGAATGGGAAGGCAACTCGCTCGAGGAGATCGTGCGCCACTCCCACGGCAAGAATCCGGGCCTCTTCAACAACGCGGGCCAGCACTACAACCATCTGCATTTCTGGAAATGGATGAAGCCGAATGGCGGCGGCAAGATCCCCGGCGAACTCGAAAAAGCGCTGATCGATTCGTTCGGCTCGGTCGAGAAAGCCAAGGAGGAGTTCATCCAGGCCGGCGCGACTCAGTTCGGTTCGGGCTGGGGCTGGCTCGCCGTCATGGAAGGCAAGATCGTCGCCGCCAAGACTGCCAACGGCGAAAGCCCGCTGGTCCACAGAGGCCGCCCGATTCTCGGCGTCGACGTCTGGGAACATTCCTACTATCTCGACTACCGCAATCGCCGCCCCGATTATCTCAAGGCTTTCGTCGAGAATCTCGTCAATTGGGAATACGTGGCGGAACTCTATCACGCCGCGAGCAAATAAGCTCACGCGCCGCGCGGTCTCGCCGCGGACCGTCAACGCGCTCGCCGATCGTTTCCTCGATCGGCGAGCGCTGTCTCGCCGGGCCGCGGGAGCGGCTTCGCAATCATTCGACCAGGTTGATCTTCTTGTCCTTGCACAGCTCGACGCCCACCACGTCGGTGGTCGTGCCGTCTTCGTAAACGCCGTGCAGGTCGAAAAGGCAGGCCTTGTCGTGCGCGAGATGGACGACGACCTTCTTGCCGGGCGCCAGCGGGCCCGCGATTTTCTTGCTCTCGGGCGATCCCGAGGGCGAGGCGAGAAGATCGGTCAGCCCCACGGCGCGATTATTGACGACGACCACGTCGACGATCGGGAGCCCGGCCTTCTTGGGTTTGGCTTTCGGCTTCGCCGCAGCGGCGTCGCTCGGCGCGGCGACGGCGCCGGCGGCGTCCGCCGCCGGGGCGACGACTTGCGCGGTGGCGGCGCTTGTGGCCAAGAGCGCGCCAGCGAACAATCCCCCAAACGCCCACAAAATTCTGCTATTCGCACTCATACCGCATCCTCCATTCAGGGCGCGCTTTTCCTTAACGCCCCGCTAACGGCCGCGACAATGGCATTAACGCTCGTCGAGGGGAAGACTGCGCGCGGGCGAAAGCTCAGGCCGCCGGGGCGCCAGACGATGCGCCGCGGCCATCAGCATCGGCAGCGCGTCGTCGATTTTCTCGGCTACGAGATAGCGCACTTCGAAACCTTCGCGGACGAATCCGAGATTGCGCATGTGGGCGAACAGCGCCAGCAAAGGGCGCCAGAAGCCGCCGATGTCGGCGAGCAGGACCGGCTTGCGGTGGCGCTGCAATTGAACCCAGGTGAGTTGCTCGACGAGTTCTTCCAACGTGCCGATTCCGCCGGGAAGAGCGACGAAAGCATCGGCTCGGTCGAACATCATCTGCTTGCGCTGGTGCATGTCGTCGACAATGATCAGGTCTTGCGCCGCCAAGAGCGCGTGCTCCTGTTTGACGAGAAACTTGGGGATAATTCCCGTCACGCGCCCGCCGTCGTCGAGGACCGCGCGCGCGACGCGGCCCATCAGCCCATCGCCGCCGCCGCCAAAGACCAGTCCGATCCCGGCGCGCGCGAGCGCCTTGCCCAATGCGTCGGCGGCTTCGCCGAAGCGCGGATCGGCGCCCGGGCTCGAACCGCAATAGACGCAGATGTTCCGAATCGCATCCATGAGCCGATTTGCCCCGACGCCCGCGCGAGCGTCAAGGCGCCGACGCCGCATCCCCTTCGATGCGGCCGGCCGCCGGCCGGCGAAAACGCGACGGCGCGCTCGCGAACAGCGCGTCGCCGCGTCGGGACCGACTTACTTGGCGCGCCGACGGCGCTGCTGGCCGAGGCCCATTTGCTTGGCCAGAGCCGAGCGCGCCTTGGCATAGGCGGGCGCCACCATAGGATAGTCCGGCGGCAGGCCCCACTTTTCGCGATATTGCTCGGGAGAGAGGTTGTATTGCGTGCGCAGATGCCGCTTCAGCGACTTGAACTTGCGACCGTCTTCCAAGCAAACGATGTAATCGTTCGTGATGGATTTCTTGGGAGCGACCGCCGGCTTCGCCGCTTCGGGAACCGCCGCGACAGCGCCGGTGGCGACCCGCACGATCGCCGCATGAACATCGCTCAGCAATGCAGGCAGTTCGCTCGCCGGCACTGAGTTGTTGGAAACGTAAGCCGAAACAATCTCGGCTGCGAGTTCAACATAATTATTCGATTCGCTCATACCGAAAACAGCTCCAAATGCGCCATCGCAGGCCTGGTTGAATTGGATCGCGATATCACGCGACACTTTGCCGCGGTCGAAGGATGTCCAGAAACGCCGAAATTCGACTCGTTCGCTTACAGAACGCTGTCTTCATAGGCGCAAACAATTCGCAATTCAAGACTGTTTCAAAACTTTTTTGTATTGTCTCGACAAGTCATCCCTGGCAAATATTGCGCTGCACAGCGCCGCCTGCGACGACAAGACTGCCGGTGATCCGTCGCTCGGCGCCCGACGTAACGTCAGTTCTTCGCCGCGGTCTTGAATAAGGCGCAGCGCGCGCGACGCGGATCCGGGGGTGCTTTTGGACCGCAGGGCCATTATATCTGAGCCTAATCCTCGCGCCTCGGATCGCCATGCAACATCAGAAGTCGTCGAGTTTCGTCGCCGCCCGCGCGGGCAGCCGTGATCGAGGCTCCCTAATCGGAACGGTCAGGCTTCTATGGCCCTATATCTGGCCGGCCGACCGCGTCGATCTCAAGTTTCGCATCCTCATCGCGGTCGCGCTCATGTTCGCGTCTAAGGCCGTCACGGTCGCGACGCCCTATGCGCTGAAATGGGCGACGGACGCGTTGGCGCCCAACGTTTCCGGCGAAGCGGCCGCATTGCCGGGCGCGCTGACCGGCGCGATCGCGTTGACGGTCCTCTACGGTCTGATGCGCATCCTCATGGCGCTGACGCAGCAAGGGCGCGACGCGCTGTTCGCCGCGGTGGCGATGAACGCCGTGCGCCGCCTCGCTCTCGAAGTCTTCGTCCATCTCCATCAATTGTCGCTGCGCTTTCACCTCGAGCGCAAGACCGGCGGCCTCACACGGATTCTCGAACGCGGCCGCAACGCGATCGAGACGATCATTCGCACCTCGATGCTGACGGCGGCGCCGACCATCGTCGAGTTCTCGCTGATCGTCGCCGCTTTCCTTTATTCGTTCGACTGGCGCTACGTCGTGGCGATCAGCGTCACGGTGTTCGCCTATCTCGTCTATACGACGATCGCGACGAACTGGCGCATCGGCATCCGCCGCTCGATGAACGAAAGCGACACCGACGCCAACACCAAGGCGATCGACAGCCTCCTGAATTTCGAGACGGTGAAGTATTTCGGCGCCGAACAGCGCAAATCGGCGCGCTACGACAAGGCGATGGCGCGTTACGAGCGGCTCAGCGTGAAGACTTACGTCTCCCTCGCGGTGCTGAACGCCGGGCAGGCCGTCATTTTCACCATCGGCATGATCGTCGTTCTCGCCATGTGCGTCGACGGCATCCGCAGCCATCGCAACGACATCGGGGATTTCGTGCTGCTCAACGCGATGATGCTGCAGCTCTATCAACCCCTCAATTTCATGGGCATGGTCTATCGGGACATCAAGCAGGCGATCGTCGACATTGAAATGATGTTCGACATTCTGTCGCAGAACCCCGAGATTCAAGATCGTCCGGGCGCGCGCCCGCTCGTCGTCGCGCAGGGCGCGGTGCGGTTCGAGAACGTCGAGTTCAGCTATGACGCCGCGCGTAAAATCTTGCGCGGCGTCTCTTTCGAGGCGCCTGCGGGGCATACGATCGCCATCGTCGGGCCTTCGGGAGCGGGAAAGTCGACGATCTCGCGCCTGTTGTTTCGCTTTTACGAACCCTCGGCGGGGCGCATCACGATCGACGGGCAGGACATCCGCGAAGTCACGCAGTCCAGTCTGCGCGCCGCCATCGGCATGGTGCCGCAGGACACCGTGCTGTTCAACGACACGATCCTTTACAACATTCGCTACGGCCGCGACGGCGCGAGCGATGCGGAGGTCGAGGCCGCAGCCGAGAACGCCCAGATCAATTCCTTCGTCCGCTCGCTGCCTCAAGGGTACGGCGCGCATGTGGGCGAGCGCGGCTTGAAATTGTCGGGTGGCGAGAAGCAGCGCGTCGCGATCGCGCGCACCATGCTGAAGGGGCCGCCGATCCTGGTGCTCGACGAGGCGACTTCGGCCCTCGACACTTTCACCGAACGCGAAATCCAAGCGGCGCTGGAGCGGGTTTCGCAGGGGCGCACGACACTGATCATCGCTCACCGGCTTTCGACGGTCGTTCACGCCGACGAAATCCTGGTGCTCGACAAGGGCGTCATCGCCGAACGCGGGAACCACGAGGAGCTGTTGGCGCGCGGCGGGCTCTATGCCGGACTGTGGAGCCGTCAACGCGAAGTCGACGCGGCGCAAGAAGCGCTGCGGCGAGCGGACACCGCCGAGCAGGAGACGGAAGCGGCGCTCAAAGCCTAGGGCCTGCGTCGGCAAAATTGAAAGGGCGCGCGCCGCGAGCGCCCGGCCGTGACTTTTGCCGCGTTTGGCGCCAAAAGACTGCCTCGCTCGAGGCGCTTTCTATGTCGGTCTTGGATTCCGTTCGTCGTCAGGTCACGCCCATCCATCCCGAGGGCTATATTTTCATCGCGGCGTTCATCGTGGCGACGCTGATTTTGGGCTGGCTTTGGGCGCCGCTCGGCTGGATCGGGCTTATCGCGACGCTGTGGTGCGCCTTTTTCTTTCGCGATCCGCCGCGCGTGACGCCGCTGCACGCCGATCTCGTCGTCGCCCCCGCGGATGGCGTCGTCAGCTTCTGCGGCCATGCCGCCCCGCCGCCCGAACTCGAGCTCGGCGCGCAGCCCTTGCCGCGCGTGTCGATCTTCATGTCGGTGTTCGATTGTCACGTCAATCGCGCCCCTGTCGAAGGCCGGGTGGCGCGCATCGCTTATCATCCCGGCGCGTTCCTCAGCGCCGATCTCGACAAGGCGAGCGAGGCTAACGAACGCAACGGCCTCGTGATCGAAGGCGCCGGGGGCGTCTTCGGCGTCGTGCAAATCGCCGGCATGATTGCGCGCCGGATCGTCTGCTTCACGCACGAGGGAGCCCGCCTCGGCGCCGGCGATCGCTTCGGCCTCATACGCTTCGGCTCGCGCGTCGACGTCTATATGCCCGAAGGCGCCCGGATCCTCGTCGGCCTTCATTCGCGCGCCGTCGCGGGCGAAACCGTGATCGCCGAGATGGGGCGCGGCGAGGGATTGCGGCAATTCCGCCTGAGCTGACGCTGGAAGGCGATCCCCGATGAGCGAGACCCAACCGCAAAGCTCCGTCCCGCAAGGGCGCCCCGCCCGCGACCCCTTGCGCGGGTTCAAGACCATGCCCTTGCGCCTGCTCATTCCCAATCTCATCACGTTGCTGGCGCTCTGCCTCGGGCTGACGGCGATCCGCTTCGCCTTCGAGGGCGCAATCGAATGGGCGGTGAGCGCGATTGCCGCCGCGGCGGTGCTCGACGGCCTCGACGGACGGATCGCGCGCGCGCTCAAAGGCACTTCGCGCTTCGGCGCGGAACTCGATTCGCTCGCCGACTTCGTCGATTTCGGCGTCGCGCCGGGGATCGTGCTCTATTTTTCCGGGCTCGACCAAATGAAGAGCCTGGGCTGGTTGGCGACGCTGGTGTTTTGCATCGCCTGCGCGCTGCGCCTCGCGCGTTTCAACGTGACGATCGAAGGTCCCGAGGTTCCGGCTTGGCGCAAAAATTTCTTCGTCGGCATGCCCGCGCCCGCGGGCGCCATCGTCGGGCTGCTGCCGGTCTATTTGCGCTTCTTGCTGTCCCCGGGCTCCGCGGAGCCGCGCTTCGTCATACTCGAGATCGTTTATGTCGTGGGCGTCGCGCTGCTGATGGCCAGCCGCGTGCCGCACTTCTCGGGAAAAACGATCGGCCGCGTTCCGCACGAGTATGTCGCGGTCGTGCTGATCGGCTTGGCGGCCGCGCTGTTGCTGATTATCAATTTCCCCCTTCAGTCGCTTGTCGCGCTGTCGCTGGCCTATCTCGCGACGATTCCCCTCAGCGTGCGCCAGTTCAGGGCGCTGCAGCGCGAAAACGGCTGAGGCGGGGAGAAGGGACAATTGCGGTTTCCCCTTTGCCGGGAATTCATATAGGGTCCGCGTGATTTTGCGCCGGCCCGGTCCGCCGAGCGTCTCATTCCCGGTCCTCGCCGTCGCGAGCTGCGCGGCGAAAGCAAGAAAGGCCCCAATGTCGAAGGAAGAATTGCTCGAGTTTCCGGGTTTCGTCGTGGAATTGCTGCCCAACGCGACCTTTCGCGTCAAACTCGAAAACGGCCACGAAATCATTGCCCATACCGCCGGCAAGATGCGCAAGAACCGCATCCGCGTTCTGGCCGGCGACAAGGTCCTGGTCGAGATGACGCCCTACGATCTGACCAAGGGCCGCATCACCTACCGATTCAAATAAGCGCCCCGTCGATGGACGCTTCGCCGTGAGGTTTCCAGCGTGAGCGAGACTTCGACACGCCCTCGCCTGGTGCTCGCTTCCGGCTCGCCGCGCCGCCTGGCGTTGCTGGCGCAGATCGGCATCGAGCCCGACGCGGTCATTCCGGCCGACATCGAGGAGACGCCGCGCCGCAACGAGTCGCCGCGCTCGCTCGCGCAGCGCCTCAGCGCGGAAAAGGCGGCGATCGCGGCGGCCGTCGCGCTCAAGCGGCCCGACGTCGGCCCCTCGCTCGTTCTCGCCGCCGACACGGTGGTCTGCGTCGGCCGCCGCATCCTGCCCAAATGCGAAATCCTCGACGAAGCCGAAGATTGCTTGAGCCTGCTCTCGGGGCGCGCGCATCGCGTCTACACCGGCCTCGCGCTGACGACGCCGAGCGGAGGAATGCGCCACCGCCTCGTCGAGACGCGCGTGCGCTTCAAGCGCCTCTCGCGCAGCGAAATGACGGCCTATCTCGCGAGCGGCGAATGGCGAGGCAAGGCGGGCGGCTATGCGATTCAGGGGCTCGCGGGCGCCTTCGTGCTGCGCCTCGTCGGCTCTTACACCAACGTCGTCGGCCTGCCGCTCGCGGAAACGGCGGCGCTGCTCGCCAGCGAAGGTTACGTCGCGCATCGCGCCTGGGCGTCAGGAGCCTGAGCGATGGCCAAGCCCGCAAGAGAACCCGCCCGCGAGCAGCCGGCCGAGAAGGCCAAGGGCCTCTGCGTCGTTTGCGGCCGCCCGCGCGACCCAAAATACTATCCGTTCTGCTCGAAACGCTGCGCCGACATCGACCTGCATCGTTGGCTGAAGGGCGGCTATGCCATTCCCGGCGGCAAGCCGCCGAGCACAGAGGGCGAGGAAGAGCCTTAGCCTCAACGCGCGATCGAAATTAGATCGGCCGGCTTCGCCGCAGCTTCGCTTCGAGCGCCAAGGCCTGACGGTTGGCTTTGGAGAAGCTGTCGGCGGCGGTCATGTAGACCAGAAAGGCCAGCGAAGCCCAGGCGGCGGTCAGCGCCAGCACGATGACGAGGGGATAGCCGAACGTATAGACCGCCAAGCCCAGGACCAGCACGCAATTGGCAAAGAAATAGTATTTCGCATCAGGCAATCCGTGAATAGCGTCCCTGACGAGCCAGCCGAGAACGGGAAGTCGAAGGACGGCCTGGCCGGCGGTTTCCATGATGATTCCTCGAATAATACGGGCGCAATTAGCCTACCTCGTCTTTGTCATTGACATGGATCAAATCGTCAAGGAATTCTGCCTGCGACAATTTGTCTCAATGGCGAAGGCGCAAGGACGGCGCCCGTCGTTCGCCGGCTCGGCGGCGAACGGTCCCGGTCAAGCCGCCGCCCCCGCGTGCGCCTCCTCCTCGCCGATCTGCCCGCTCGCGCAGGCGATCGCGAAGGCGTAAGCGCGCGCGATGTCGTCGAGGCGATCGAAGCGCCCCGGCGCGCCGGCGTGGCCGGCCTCCATCGCCGTGCGCAGCAGGATCGGGCCACCCCCGGTCATCGTCGCGCGCAGTTTGGCGACCCATTTGGCCGGCTCCCAATAGGTCACGCGCGGATCGGTCAGCCCCGCGAGCGCGAGGATCGCGGGATAGCGCTGCGCGCGGATATTGTCGTAGGGGCTGTAGGCGCGGATCGCGGCGAAGGCCTCCGGGCTGCGGATCGGATCGCCCCATTCCAGCCATTCCGGCGGGGTCAGCGGCAGGCTGCCGTCGAGCATCGTGTTGAGCACGTCGACGAAAGGCACGTCGGCGATGATCCCGGCGTAAAGCTCCGGCGCGGCGTTGGCGATCGCGCCCATCAGCATGCCGCCCGCGCTGCCGCCATGGGCGACGACGCGGCCGCTGGCGGCGAAGCCTTCGGCGATGAGATGGCGCGTGGCGGCAAGGAAATCGCCGAACGTGTTGGGCTTGTTGGCGAGCTTGCCGTCCTCGTACCAGCGCCAGCCTTTCTCCGAGCCGCCGCGCACATGGGCGATCGCGTAGACGAAGCCGCGATCGACCAGGGAAAGCCGATTGGTGGAGAAATTCGCGTCCATCACATGGCCGTAGGCGCCGTAGCCGTAGATCAGCATCGGCGCCGTCCCGTCGAGCGGCGTCCCGCGGCGATAGAGCAGCGAGATCGGCACGCTCTCGCCGTCGTCGGCGCGCGCGAAGACGCGGCGCGTGACATAGGCGGAGGCGTCGAAGTCTTTCGGCGTCATCTGCTTCTTGCGCAGGATGCGCTGGCGCGCGCCGATGTCGTAATCGTAGATTTCCTGGCTGCAGGCCATCGAGGAGAAGCTGAAGCGGATGACCGGCGCATCGAATTCGAAGACCGGCTCGAGCTTGAGGAAATAGGTCTGCGCCTCGAAGGCGATCTCGTGCGCCTCGCCGCTCGCGAGTTCGTGGATCAGCAGGTGCGGAACGTTGTCCTCGCGCGCCAGCAGCACGAGGTAATCCTTGAACAGCGCGGCGCTCTCGATGAGGCGGCCGTCCTTGTGGGCGACGAAGGTGCGCCAGTTGGCCTCCCCCGGCGCTTCGCGCGGCGCGGTGACGATCTGGAAGTCGCGCGCGCCGCCGCTGTTGGTCTTGATGTAGAAGACGTCGCCGTGATCCATCGCCTCGTAGCGCAGGCCCGGCCGGCGCGGCGCGATCAGCAGCGGCGGCGCCGCAGGGTTGTCGAGATCGACGACGCGCGCCTCGGACGCGTCGTGGCCGTGCACGGAAATGATCGCGCTGCGGCCGAGCCGCGTCGGCGCGATGGCGATGAACCAGGCGGGATCGGCCTCCTCGAAGACCTCGACGTCCTCGCTCTGCGGCGCGCCGAGGCGATGCAGCATCACCCGCCAAGGCCTGTGGTTCTCGTCCTGCGCGACATAGAGAAAGGCGCTCGAATCGCGCGTCCACACCATCTCGCCCGCGGCGTTCTCCACGAGGTCGGGCAAGTCGGCGTCGGCCGCGACGTCGCGCACCGCGATCGCGTACATCTCCGAACCCTTGTCGTCGGCGCTCCAGGCGAACTTGCGATGATCGGGCGAATGGCGCGCGGCGTTCAGGTGAAAGAACGGCTTGGCGTCGGCGCGCTCGTCGCCGTCGAGCAGGATCGTCTCCTTGCCGCCCGCGCGGGGCCGGCGGCAGAAGATCCGGTGCTGGCCGCCGTGACGGAAGCGCGAATAATAGGCGTAAGGGCCGTCCGACTGCGGAACCTCGCTGTCGTCCTCCTTCAGCCGCAAGCGCATCTCGCGCACGAGCTGCCTTTGCAAAGCGCGCGTCGGACCGAGAATCTCGTCGGCATAGGCGTTCTCCGCCTGCAGCAACGCGCGAACGTCCGCCGGCAGCGCAGCCGGGTCGCGCAGCACCTCGCGCCAGTTGTCGGCGCGGATCCAGGCGTAGTCGTCGATCCAGGAGACGCCGTGGGCGTGGTTCTCGTGCGGCCGCTTAGCGGCCCTGGGCGGCGTCGGCGCGCCGCGCGGCTTGGCGTGGGGCATGGCTGCGGGTCCCAATCTGTCGGGACCGCGTATTGACACGCGCGGGGCGGGAAAGGAAGGCGCCTAGCCGCGCCGGGCCGATTGGCGGCGGCGGACGAGGGACGCCGAGCCCTCACGGCCTCTCCCAGCCGCCGTTGCGCGCCGAGCGGAAGGCGGCGTCGATCACGCGCATGTTGGCGATCGCGTCCTCGATGGGGAATTCCAGCGGCGCCTCGTCAAGAATCGCGCGCGAGAAGGCGTCGCCCTGCAGCGTATATTGATCGCAGACGGGGAATTCCTCGACGCGCGCGCCGCCGCCGACGAGATCGGCGCCGCTGTCGACGAGAATGCGCGTCGGCCGGTCGATCGGCGCGTTGAAGGGAATGGCGACTTCGACGCGGCCCGTCTCGCCGACGATCGTCACCCGCTGATGCGCGGAGAGCTGCGTCGCGCAGGTGAACGTCAGATGCCGGCCGCCGGGGAATTCGATCAGCGCGCTCGCCAGCCGGTCGGTGCCGAAGGCGGGATCGACCTCGAGCGCGGCGACGACGCGCGTCGGCTCGGCGGCGAAGACGTGGCGCGCGGTGAGGATCGCGTAGCAGCCGATGTCATAGAGCCCGCCGCCGCCCGGCGGGCGGTTGCGGATATTCTCGGCGTCGGTCAGCCGATAGGAAAAGAACGTCTGGATCGCGCGCACGTCGCCGATCGCCCCCGAACGCGCGATCTCTCGCGCGCGCCGCCATTGCGGGTGAAAGCGCACCATGAAGGCCTCGGCGACGAGCTTGCCCGAGCGCCGGCGCGCCTCGATCAGCGCGCCCGCCTCCGCCGCGTCGAGCGTGATCGGCTTCTCGCACAAGACGTGCTTGCCCGCTTCGAGCGCGCGGATCGTCCAGGAAACGTGCAACTCGTTGGGCAAGGGATTGTAGATTGCCTCGATCGCGGGATCGGCGAGGAGTTCCTCATAGGAGCCGTAGGCCTTGGCGACGCCGAGACCGTCGGCGGCGCGGCGCGCCTTGGCGAGGTCGCGCGAGGCGATCGCGTCGACGCGCGAGACCTCGCCGCGCTGCATCGCCGGAATGACCTTCTCGATGCCGATCTTTGCGGCGCCGAGCACGCCCCAGGAAACTTTCCGCGTCATCCCTTCCCCCCTTTTAGGCTCTCGCGGCTCACTCCTTCGACGCCGGCGCGCGCTGCTCGCTCTGACGCGCGATCATCCAGCCCGGATATTCCGACGCCGGCGCGCTGACCTTGTCGAGCGCCGCTATGTCCTGGGCGCTTAAGGTCAGCTTGGCGGCGGCGAGATTGTCGTCGAGCTGCTCGTTCGTTTTCGCGCCGACGATGACGCTCATGACGCCCTTGCGTTGCAAGAGCCAGGCGAGCGCGACGCGCGCGACTGAGACCTCATGCGCCTTGGCGATCGGCTGCATCGCGTCGACGATGTCATAGGCGCGTTCGCGGTTGACAGGCGGGAAATCGAATGAAGCGCGCCGCGCGCCTTGCGGCCCCGCGCCCTCGCGCGTGAACTTGCCCGACAGCAGGCCGCCTGCCAGCGGACTCCACACCATCACGCCGAGGCCCTGGTCCTCGACGAGCGGCAGAATCTCGCGCTCCAGTTCGCGCCCCGCGATGGTGTAATAGGCCTGCACGGTCTCGAAGCGCGCGAAGCCGCGCCGCTCGGAAATCCCCAGCGCCTTCATGATCTGCCACGCCGCGAGATTGGAGCAGCCGATCGTGCGCACCAGGCCGCGCGAAACGCAGTCGTCGAGCGCGCGCAAGGTCTCCTCGATCGGCGTTACGGGATCGAAGCCGTGGATTTGATAGAGATCGACGTGATCGAGCCCGAGCCGTTTCAAGCTGCCGGCGATCTGGTCCATGATATGGCCGCGCGACAGTCCGACCGCGTTGGGCCCCGGCCCGGTCCGCCCGCGCACCTTGGTGGCGACGATGACGTCCTCGCGTTTGACCCCGAGATCGCGCAAAGCCTGGCCGAGCATGACCTCGGACTGGCCTTCCGAATAGACGTCCGCAGTGTCGATGAAATTGACGCCCGCCTGGAGCGCCCGCTCGACGAGCGCCGTCGCGCCCTTCTGCTCGACCGTGCCGATGGCGCGCCACATTCCTGTGCCGCCGTGGAAGGTCATCGTGCCCAAACAAATTTCCGAGACGAATTGGCCGGTGCGGCCGAGCGGACGGTATTTCATGCGCGAATTTCCCTGGTGCTCGAATCCTGACTGCGCCGACGCCGACCAACGGGCGCGTCGCTTCAGCCTCGAAGATTTAGGCGGCGATCCCGCGCCTCGCAACGCACGAAAGATTTATCGCTCGCCCGCCTTGCGGGTCGACCCGAGATCTGCCAGGCGGCTTGATCGAGCCGATCAAGCGGCTTGATCGACCGGCGGCGCTAAAGCGCCGGTCATCATCGCGACGGCGTCCGACATCGTCTGCTTCTTGGGATCGATCACCGCCAGGCGGCGGCCGAGCCGATGGATATGGATGCGATCGGCGACCTCGAAGACATGCGGCATGTTGTGCGAAATGAGGATGATCGGCAGGCCGCGCTTCTTCACGTCGAGGATGAGTTCGAGCACGCGGCGCGATTCCTTGACCCCCAGCGCCGCCGTCGGCTCATCCATGATGACGACGCGGCGCGCAAAAGCGGCCGCGCGCGCGACCGCCACGCCCTGGCGTTGACCGCCCGACAGCGTCTCCACCGGCTGATTGATGTTTTGAATCGTCATCAACCCCAGTTCGTTCAACTTTTCCCGCGCGACTTTTTGCATCGCCCGGCGATCGAGCGCGCGGAACACCTTGCCCATGAGCCCTTGCGAACGAATCTCGCGCCCCAGAAACATATTGTCGGCGATCGACAAGGCGGGCGACAGCGCGAGGTTTTGATAGACGGTTTCGATGCCCGCCTCGCGCGCGTCGATCGGCGAGCGGAAATGAATGACGTCGCCGGCCAGCCTGATCTCCCCGGAGTCGGGGATCACGGCGCCGCAAAGCGCCTTGATCAAGGTCGACTTGCCCGCGCCGTTGTCGCCGATGACGGCGAGGATCTCGCCGGGGTAGAGATCGAAATCGGCGTGGTCGAGCGCCGTGACGCGGCCGTAGCGTTTGACGAGCGCGCGGGCCTGCAGGATGGGTTCGACGCTCACTTGGAAACCCTCCGTATCCATTGGTCGAGCGCTACGGCGACGATGATCAGCACGCCGATGGCGAATTCCTGCCAGAGCACGTCGAGCCCGGCGAGCGAGACAGCGGAGCGGAAGACGCCGACGATCAGCGCGCCGATGAGCGTGCCGATGATCGAACCGCGCCCGCCGAACAGGCTGGTGCCGCCGATCACCACGGCGGTGATGCTGTCGAGGTTGCCGTTTGCGCCCGCCGTGGGGCTGATCGCGCCGATGCGGCCGATCAGCGCCCAGCCAGCGATCGCCGAGATGAGCCCGGCCAGAACGTAAACGCTGAGCAGGATGCGGTCGGTGTCGATGCCGGCCAGGCGCGCAGCCTCGGGATCGTCGCCGGTCGCGTAGACGTGGCGGCCGTAGGCGGTGCGGTTGAGCACGTACCAGACGACGATCGCCAAGGCGATCAACAGGAAACTGGCGAGGATGATGCGCGCGCCGCCGATCTCGAAGGGAACGCCCATCGCTTGCAGGAACGGCGCCTTTTCTTCGAGGTCCTGCTCGCGAATGGTCTCGCTCTGCGAATAGAACGTGTTGAGCGCGCCGATGATGCTGAGCGTGCCCAAGGTGACGATGAACGGCGGCATCTTCATCCGCGTGACGAGCAGGCCGTTGAGGAAGCCGCAGGCGACGCCGCACAGCAACCCGAGCGGAAACGCGAGGAAGATCGACACGCCGTCGATGACCGCCAGGCGCCCCATCACGACCGACGAAATCACCATGATCACGCCGACGGACAGATCGATGCCGGCGGTCAGGATCACCAGGGTCTGCGCGATGCCGAGAATGGCGATGATCGTCACCTGGGTCAGCACGGTCGACAAATTGCTGCCGGTGACAAAGTGCGAGTAATTGACGGCCATGCCGAGCAAAAGGCCGAGAACCAGCACCACGAAGGGAACGGTGGTGGGATAAACGTGGAGGAAGCGCTGCGCGCGTTTGGCGAACGAAAGATGTTCTTCCTCGAAAGAGGCCTGCACGGTCGCAGCCGCGGCGAGCACGCGCTCGAATTCTTGCGGCGCGCGCCGCTCGCCTTGCGAGGCTTCGCTCATCGCTCGCTCCCCCCTTGTTTCGCCGCAGGCTTGCGCCTTTGCGAAATCGGCGCTCGAAGACGAAGCTCGCGAGCGCCGACTTGTCATCTCATTAAGCGATCAAACGCCAACGAAATCAACCCCAGCAGAGCTTGGCGCCCTCGGTGCTGTCGATCGAGGGCACGCCGGGTACGGGATGATCGGTGATCAGCTTCTCGCCGGTGTCCATGCTAACCGGCTTCTTGCCGGTCTTGACGTAATCGACGACCGCTTCGACGCCGTCAGCGGCCATCAGCAGCGGATATTGCTGCGAGGTGGCGCCAATGACGCCCGCCTTGACGCTCTTGACGCCCGGGCAGCCGCCGTCGACCGCGACGACCAGCACGCCCTTCTCCTTGCCCGCCGCCTTGAGCGCGGCGTAACCGCCGTCCGCGGCCGGCTCGTTGATCGCGTAGACGACGTTGATCTCGGAGGCCTTCTGCAGGATGTTCTCCATCGCCTTGCGCCCGCCTTCGTCCGACCCCTGCGTCACGTCGGAGCCGACGATCTGCGGGCTGTCGCTCATCGCGTAGTGCTTGGGATCCTTGACCGCGATGCCGAAGCCGGTGAGGAAGCCGTTGTGGCGGAGATAGTCGACCGTCGGCTGGTTGGCGGCGAGGTCGAGCGTGGCGATCTTGGCGGTGGCCGCCTTGTCGCCGAGCGTCGCCTTCGCCCATTGGCCGATCAGCAAGCCGGCCTTGAAGTTATCGGTGGCGAAATTGGCGTCGGCGGCGGTGATCGGATCGAGCGGCGTGTCGAGCGTGATCACGATGATGCCCGCCTTGCGCGCCTTCTCCACGGTCGGCACGATCGCGGTGGAATCGCTGGGCACGAGCAGAATGCCCTTGGCGCCGGCGGCCATCAGCGCCTCGATGGCGGCGACCTCGCCGTCGTTGTCGCCGTCGAACTTGCCGGCATAGGCCTGCAGGGTGACGCCGAGTTCCTTGGCTTTGGCCTGCGCGCCTTCCTTCATCTTGACGAAGAAGGGATTGGTGTTGGTCTTGGTGACCAGGCCGATGATGGTCTCGGCGGCGAAAGACGGCGCGCTCATCATACCAATCGATAGAGCCGCGGCCGCCGCGGTCGACAGAATTGCGAACTTCTTGGACATGGTTTCCTCCCGAAACAACTGCACTGGCGACGGGGTCTGCGCTTCGCGCATGACGTGGACGAAGCGCCGAAACCGACTCTGGCCAAGTCGGGTCCGCACCGTCGCACCGCCATAGGGACAAAATCCGAGCGCGGAGTCAATGGATAAATCAATCCGCTTGATTTATTATTGACAGGCCGGCCGCGCCCTAGCATGCTACGCGCAGCGAGAAGGGCGACCGCCGCCAAGACGCCCCGCCAGGGAAAACGCGCGAGGAGAGTTCATGTCGGAAAGGGTCGACGAGAGCGGCGCGCCTCCCCCGCTATCGCCGCCCGCGGCCAGCGGCGCCGACCAGACGGGCGTGCGCCTTTACAACGAGCGGTTGATCCTCTCGCTCGTTCGGCGTTTCGGGCAGCTCTCCAAAATCGAGGTTGCGCGAATGACTGGACTTTCCGTGCAGTCGACTTCCGCCATCATGAATCGCCTGCAAGTGGACGGCCTACTGCGCCGCGAGGCGCCGTTGCGCGGGCGCGTCGGCCAGCCGACGGTTCCAGTGTCGCTCGATCCCGAGGGCGCGTTCTCGCTGGGCTTGAAGATCGGCCGCCGCAGTTGCGATCTCGTCCTGATCGACTTCTGCGGACGAATTCGACAACGAACGCATCGAACCTACGCCTACCCGACGCCGAATTTGGTCATGGATTTTTTCACCGACGCGCTGGAGCCGATGACACGGACGCTGACGCCCGCGCAGCGGCGGCGCATCGCGGGACTCGGCGTCGCCTCGCCCTTTCAATTGTGGAACTGGTCGGCCGAGATCGGCGCGCCGGCCGAAGAGATGGACGCTTGGCGATCCTTCTCGATCGAAGAGGAATTGGCGCGCTCGTGCCCCTATGCCGTGACGTTGTGCAACGACGCGACGTCGGCCTGCGCGGCGGAGTTCTTTTTCGGCGAGGCGTGGCGGCATCGCGATTTCCTTTATTTCTTTCTCGGCGCCTTCGTCGGCGGCGGGCTCGTCCTGGACGGGGCGCTCTATCCCGGCCGCACCGGCAACGCCGCGGCGCTCGGATCGATGCCGATCGCGCCGCAGGATCCCAGCCGCCAGACGACGTCGCAACTGATCGCCCGCGCGTCGATCTATCAGCTCGAGCGGCGCGTCGAAGCCGCGGGAACCGATCCCTCCTCGATCTGGCGGACTCCCGACGCCTGGGACGATTTTGGGCCGCTGCTCGACGAATGGATCGAGGAGGCTTCCTTTGCGCTGGCCTATGCGACGATCGCGGCGATCTCGGTCCTCGACGTCGAAGCGATCGTTATCGACGGGGCGATGCCCGTCGCCGTCCGCCAGAAGCTCTGCTTGCGCGTGGCCGCGCAGATCGAAACGCTCGATCGGCGCGGTTTGTCCGACGTGAAGATCATCGCCGGCGCGATCGGCGCGGATGCGCGCGCAATCGGCGGCGCGGCGTTGCCGCTGATCAAGAATTTTGCGCGTGACAGGGAAGTGTTGTTTAAGGACGCGCCGATCGCGCTGGCCTGATTTTCGCGATCCGCGCGCAAGCGTCGAGCTATCTTCCCGTGCGCAGCGCCAGTCGACCCAAAGCGAGAGAGAGTCCCATGGCGGCCAAATTCATAAAAGTCGAGCCCTTCGATCTCGTCGTCTTCGGCGGCACGGGCGATCTCGCCTATCGCAAATTGTTCCCCGCGCTCTTTCACCGCGAAATGAGCGATCAGTTCACCGAGCCCACGCGCATCATCAGCGTTTCGCGGCGCCCTTTCGATCGCGAGGCGTTTCGGGCCTCGGTCAAGGATGCGCTCGTCAAGTTCGGCCCCGCGGAGCTCAGGCCGAACGAATTCCTCGATCGCTTCCTTCAGCGCGTCGACTACGTCGCGGTCGACGCCGTCGGCGAACCCGGATGGGAGCAATTGAAGGCGCTGCTCGGCCCGGACGAGCGCACGCGCGCCTATTATCTCGCGACCGGCCCCGATCTTTTCGGCCCCATCGCAAGGCGCCTCGGCGAAACCGGATTGGCGACCCCGCGATCGCGAATCATCGTGGAAAAGCCGATCGGCAAGGATGGAGCGAGCGCGGACGCGATCAACGATGCGATCGGCGACGTCTTCCTCGAGACGAACATCTTTCGCATCGACCATTACCTCGGCAAAGAATCGGTGCAGAACCTGATGGCGTTGCGCTTCGCCAACGCGCTGCTCGAGCCGCTGTGGAACAACGCGCATGTCGATCATGTGCAGATCACGGTCGCGGAGACGCTCGGCGTCGAGGGGCGCGGCGCCTATTACGACGAATCCGGCGCGATCCGCGACATGGTGCAGAACCATATGCTGCAGCTGCTTTGCCTCGTGGCGATGGAGCCTCCCTCCTCGCTGCAGACCGACGCGCTGCGCGACGAAAAGCTGAAAGTGCTGAAATCGCTGACGCCGATCGACGCCTCCAACGCGTCGGCGGCGACCGTGCGCGGGCAATATCGCGCCGGCTTCGCCGAGGGCGCCCCGGCGCCGTCCTATCTCCAGGACATCGAAAGCGAAGCGAGCGAAACCGAAACCTTCGTCGCGCTGAAGCTCGCGGTCGCCAACTGGCGATGGGCGGGCGTGCCTTTCTATCTTCGCACCGGCAAGCGATTGCCGCAGCGTTTTTCAGAAATCGTCGTCGGCTTTCGCCGCGTGCCGCACGCCATCTTCGAGACGGACGCCGACGGCATCCCCGCCAACCGACTCGTCATCCGCGTCCAGCCGGATGAAGGCATCAAACTCTGGCTGATGATCAAGGAGCCCGGCCCCGGCGGAATGCGCTTGCAGCACGTGCCGCTCGACATGAGTTTCGCCAAAACGTTTTCCGCGCCTTCGGCCGACGCTTACGAACGCCTGCTGATGGACGCACTGCGCGGCAACGCGTCGCTGTTCATGCGCCGAGACGAGGTGGAAGCGGCCTGGCGATTCATCGACCCGATTCGCGAAGCCTGGGCGCACTCGCATGATTCGCCGCGACCCTACGCCGCCGGCACGTGGGGCCCGGCCGCCTCGATCGCGCTGATCGAACGGGACGGGCGCACCTGGAACGAGGAATACGAATGAGCACGATCGCTCCGGCGCGCCACGATTTTGCCACCGGGGCGGCCCTCGCGCCTGTCCTCGCCCAATGGACGGCGCAACGCTTGCGCGAGGCGATCGAGGCGCGCGGCGCGGCGCTGCTCGTCGTCTCCGG
>CAWJIB010000015.1:0-38951 GCA_963842835.1 uncultured Alphaproteobacteria bacterium
TTTCCTGTCGACGCCGCAGGCCGAAGAGCAGCGGCGCAAATTCGTCGCGCTCGGGGGCGGCGCGCCCCTGCACGGCGCGCTGCTCTATCATTGGGCGCGCATGATCGAAATGCTGCACGCGGCGGAACTCGCGCGCGAAATGCTCGACGATGCGGATATCGTCGGTACGGATCTGATGGCCGACAAGGGCCCGCGGCGCGGCGAGGGGATCGGCGTCATCGAGGCGCCGCGCGGCACGCTGATCCACCATTATCGCGTCGGCGAGGACGATCTCGTGAGCTATTGCAACCTCATCGTCTCCACCACCAACAACAATCAGGCGATGAACGAGGCGATTCGCGCCGTCGCGGCGCGCTTCCTCAACGGCCGCGAGATCACGGAAGGGTTGCTCAATCACATCGAAGTGGCGATCCGCGCCTATGACCCTTGTCTGTCGTGCGCGACGCATGCGCTCGGGCAGATGCCGCTCGAAGTCGATCTCGTCGGCGCCGATGGCGCGCTGGTGAGCCGGGCGCGCAAGGGCGATTGAAGTGCGGCTCGTCGTCTTCGGCTGGGGCAACGAGGCGCGCGGCGACGACGGCCTCGGGCCGCTGCTTCTGGCCCGCGTCGCCGAGGCGGGCTGGGCCGACGTGACCACGGTCGAAGATTATCAATTGCAGATCGAACACGCGCTCGACATCGAAGGTTGCGATTGCGCGCTGTTCGTCGACGCGGGCAAGGACACGCCGGCGCCCTTCTCGTTCCGCCAAATCGCGCCGCGCCGCGATAGGACGCACACGACCCACGCGCTGGCGCCCGAAGCGGTGCTCGACGTCTATGCGCAGATCAAGGGCCGCGCGCCGCCACCCGCTTTTGCGCTGTGCATTCGCGGCGAAAGCTTCGGCCTCGGCGAAAGGCTGTCGCGCGAAGGCGCCGAGCGGCTCGAGTCGGCCTGGGCGTTCGTTCAGGCGTTGATGCGCGAGCGCGCGGTTGACGTGTGGGAGAAGGCGGCGCGGGAGGGAGGCTTCCCCTCACCCCGGCCCTCTCCCGCAAGCGGGAGAGGGGGCGAAACCCTTCTCCCGCTTGCGGGAGAAGGTGGCCCGCGCCAGCGGGCCGGATGAGGGGAGTCTCCGCCCACTACCGCCACATCGCGCGCATGCGCGCCGTCAGGTCCACCTTCGGTCCGTCGGCCACGCGCGCCGGCTCGCTTGCCGCGAGCGGCCAGGCCTGGCGGTCGAAATGTTTCAGCAGCGGCGCCGGGATGAAGCGCGTGCGGCTGGCGAACACATGGCGGTCGCCGTTCTTCGGCTGGCCGTGGACATAGAAGCGCTGCGGGACGATCAGCGTCAGCTCGTCGCGCGCTCGCGTCATCGCGACATAGAGCAGGCGGCGCTCCTCCTCGATTTCCTCCGACGAGCCGGTGGCGAGGTCCGAGGGGATGCAGCCGTCGACGCAATTGAGCACGAACACCGACTTCCATTCCTGGCCCTTGGCGGAATGGATGGTGGAGAGGATGAGATAGTCTTCGTCGCGATGCGGCGGCCCCGCTTCGTCGCTCGTCGCGTCGGGCGGATCGAGCGTCAGTTCGCTCAAGAACCGCTCGCGCGTGGCGAAGGTCACGGCGATGCGCTCCAGCGCGTCGAGATCGGCCGCGCGCGAAGCGGCGTTGTCGTAACTCTCCTCGAGGCTGGCGCGCCGCCACGCCACGGCCTCGCCAAGGTCGCTCGGCCAGGGCGCGCCATGCGCGAGGCGGGCGAGCAGCGCGGCGAATTCGCCGAAGGCTTCGCGCGCCTTGGCCGGGGGGTTAAGCGAAGCGAGCGTCGCGAAGCCGTCGCCCGCCGCCGCCGCGTCGAGGATTTTTGCCGCGCTCGCCGGGCCGATTCCGGGCAGCAATTGCGCGACGCGAAAACCGGCGACGCGGTCGCGCGGATTAGAAGCGAAGCGCAGCAGCGCCAGCGTGTCCTTGATATGCGCCGCGTCGAGGAACTTCAGCCCGCCGAACTTGACGAAGGGGATATTGCGCCGCGTCAGCTCGAGCTCCAGCGCGGCGCTGTGATGGGCGGCGCGAAACAGCACCGCCTGGGATTTCAGGCTCGCGCCCGCCTCGCGGTTTTCCAGCACTTGGCTCGCGACGAAGCGCGCCTGATCGGCCTCCTCGCCGACCGTGACGAGCGCGGGG
Organism: uncultured Alphaproteobacteria bacterium; assembly: GCA_963842835.1. Classification (GTDB taxonomy): domain Bacteria; phylum Pseudomonadota; class Alphaproteobacteria; order Rhizobiales; family Beijerinckiaceae; genus Roseiarcus. The sequence continues at coordinate 2,159 of CAWJIB010000015.1, forward strand.
ACCGAGCCCGCCGCGCGCTCGGTCCACAGGTTTTTCGCGAAGCGTTCGGGCGCCAGCGCGATGACGGCGTTGGCCGCCGCCAGGATCGGCTCGGTCGAGCGATAGTTGCGCTCCAGCGTGACGACGCGCGCCGGCGGGTCGAAGCTCTTGGGAAAATCCAGGATGTTGCGCACCGTCGCGGCGCGGAAGGAATAAATCGATTGCGCGTCGTCGCCGACCACCGTCAGCCCGCGCCCCTGCGGACGCAGCGCCAGCACGATCTCCGCCTGCAGGCGGTTGGTGTCCTGATATTCGTCGACCAGCAGATGATCGAAGCGGCTGGCGACATCGGCGGCGATTTCGCTCTCTGAGAGCATCTGCGCGAAATAGAGCAGCAAGTCGTCGTAATCGAGCACGCTCTGGCGCTGCTTCATCTCGACGTAAGCCGCGAACAGGCCGCGCAACGCCTCCTCGTGCGCCGCCGCCCAGGGAAAGTGCTTACCCAAAGTGTCGGCGAGCGAGCCGCGCGTGTTGACGACGCGCGAATAGATCGCGAGGCACGTCGCCTTGGTCGGGAAGCGCTCATTCGTTTGCGAAAGCCCGGCCTCGTGGCGCGCGAGGGCCATCAGATCGGCCGAATCCTCGCGGTCGTGGATGGTGAATTGCGGATCGAGGCCGAGCCGCGGCGCATATTCGCGGATCAGCCGCGCGCCGATCGAATGGAACGTGCCGGCGTAGGCGGGCACCGATTGCGCCGCCGCCTCGGCCGCGAGCTTGCGTTGCAACAGGCGCTGCACCCGCCGGTTCAACTCTGCCGCCGCGCGGCGCGAGAAGGTCGCGAGCATGATGCGCTTGGGATCGGCGCCGGCGAGAATGAGATGCGCGACGCGATGGGCGAGCGTCGCGGTCTTGCCCGAGCCGGCGCCGGCGATGACGAGGAGAGGGGCAGGGCCTTGCGCGTCGCCGACGCCGTGCTCGACCGCGAGACGCTGCGCCTCGTTGAGGTCGTCCGGAGGGTTCGCGCGAATCAGGGCGGGGGGCATGGGGCAGGGAAACATGGTTCGGGAATGGGGGGCAAGGGAGGGGGAGAGGGGGCAGCCCACGGTCTGTCCGTCGTCGTCGAGGTCTCCGGTGAAGGTGAATCCTCTCGCGAACCCCGACCGTCGGGCCGGGGAAAGGTCTTCCGGCCTTAGTGTAAGTTTGACCTAGCGGTTTAAATCAAAGACTTAGAACCCCCCGAAGTCGATGTAAATATTCAAAATATCAGACAGTGTTTTCACTCCGCTGATTGAATACCACCGTTAGGAAAGCGGTATCTATATCACGCGAACCAGGCACATTTCTTATATTACAATTTACCACGCCTTTGGTTAAGCTTGATTGTACGATTTATAAAACATCGACGCTTTCATAGGTTTAATTTCCCATTTATATTTCTTTCCGCCTCCCTTGCAAATCGCGCTATCCATTTCATTACAACGATATTCATAATGATCGAAAAGGCGATTTTCAAATTGTTTGTTCCATAGGGGAGCCGAGCCAAATTTAGCGGCGAATTGAATTAGCAGAGCAGCCTCCGCATCCTTATATGCATCCTCGCTGTTCCTCACTCTCGGCACCGCAACTCTTATCTCAAACGAAAAATTGCGAACAAGATCTTCAAGTTCCTTAACCCAAGACCGATGGCTATATATTCTCTGACTAAATCGACCTTCACCAATGTAAATTGCAGGAGATTGTCCTTTCGGATAATGTATACAGTAATTTCCGTTCAATCTTATTACATAAACGCTTCGGCGCAATTCGCCAAGCTTTAATCCGCATTCTTTTAGCTTTGGCACTGTGTCTTTTGCCCACGTGTCGCTCGGTTTCCAATCGATCTTCTGCCAATTCAAATCGACGTATACCATGAAGCGTGCTCTTCATTGCGTGCAGCGGCAACATCAATATACGATGGCGAGCCGCGTCATCGCCGAAACCAACGAGCCACGCCGTCCCGTCGCCGTCAAGTGGGGTAGTCAAGGCGTGTTGCTGGGCGAAACCGGCCGACAGGGCCTCGTACCGTAGGGCGTGGATCGAGGCTCGCTATGCGAAACCGTTCACTCTCCGCTGGCGCGCCCGCGCGCGCCTACGACCTACTTTGCTCGTGCGTTCCCAGAATGACAGCGGCGAGAGCGCGTAGTGTTCGAGATAATCCGTTGCGAAGGCATCCTTGAGCGTCACCTGACCGGCCAAGTGCCCCAGGAAAGACGGACACATTCGTGTCCCTGGTGCGACCAATTCAATTCTGCGGCTACCGCTGAACTCAAGCCATTGGCGCAAGATCGCGTTGATATGGGCATCGCCATACCCATAGCCGATGCATACCAAGCGCGAGACATGATTTAAGTTCCCCCGAAATTGTTCGAGAAACGCATGGGGTAGAACCTGTGGCGAGCGCTGATCGAATTTGAATGCGCCAGCGAGAAGGGTTCGTCGCATAAACTGCATGACGCCTTGCTCGTCAGCGTAGGAAATCTCATTTGTCGTCTTCACTTTCCCGCCGGGAAACCCAGGCTCGGTGTAAAGCAGGTTCTCGTTCGCGGCCCGGAGGGACTTCAGCACGCCAGGAACTCCGCTGCCCAACGGCGCAAGCTTGATGAGATCGCGCCCGTCATTGATCGTAAAGACATCCAGCGCGCCGTGAATTTTGATCAAATTGATTCCGGGCGTCGTCAGGCTCTTGAAATCAAGTCCCGACGCGCGGAATCTGTCTCCGTCGAGTGATTGAACGGGCAGGTCGCCAATTCGCGAGCCCCTTTCGTCTCGCAGTGGAAGGGAATTTGTCCCAGAGAACCCACAGTCGAGGCGAAGGTCGTAATGGGCCGCAAGGCACTCAATGATCAGGTCATGATTTAACGAAAATACCCACAATGGAGCACTTGCGCGCGCCAAACCCACGATGCCCTCAAGAAATCGAAGGCTGCCAGCAATGAGAGTTTCATTCAATATGTGCCGTTGATAAAGCAGTATATAAACCAATTCGATAAGCCACGCATACATGCCGTGATATGACTGCTGCAATTGCGAATGCCGACGCAACTGGACTTCAATATTCCCCAGAACGTTCTCGTAATGCATTAACGGATTAACAAGTGACTCTACTAGACTATCGACGACTGAATTGGGGTGGCCGCTGCCCTGAGAGCGCCAGGCACTGTTTGAAACACCGCAGCTTTTCTGGAGTTAGCCACGCCCTAATCTCAGCGCTCAGATCCCATGCGAGCGGCATTCCAGACTCGAATGAAGCTCCCGCGCCGAGGAAAAGCCCCGTATCAGCCAATGACCCAGCCTCGAAATCGTCCCGTCACGGACGCCCGAACCACAAACTATCGCGACTCGCTCGCAAATCTTCAAACCTTACCCGGCCACGCCGCCCCGTCGCCGTCAAGCGGCTGCGCCGCTCCTGCGCTTCGCTCCGGCCGCTTCGCGGTGACTGCGCCGGGTCGGCGCGGCAAGGGGCTGTCAAGTCGCGTTGCTGCGCGAAAGCGGCCCGAAGGGCCGCTTTTCGTCAGCAACACGACTTGGAAACCAAGGGCCAGCGCCGCGCGGAGCGGTCAAGGCTCGCGAAGCGACCGCGTAGCGGCTTGGCGGACGAATGCTTCGCATTCGCCGCGACTTGACGGCGAGCACGGCGATGGCAGGCAGGCGGGCGCTCGCGGGCTGTGCTATGAGGATGCCGTCGAAATCCTGAAGGCGCCATGGAGCCGGCGATGAGCGAACTGAACCGCATAACCGTCGATCCGAACCAATGCGGCGGCCGTCCCTGCCTGCGCGGCCTGCGCATCCGCGTCAAGGACGTGCTCGATCTCCTGGCGGCCGGCGCCAGCCGCGAGGAAATTCTCGGCGACTATCCGCTGCTCGAGGCCGGCGACATTACCGCCGCGCTCGAATACGCGGCGCGCCAGAGCGACCACCCGGTGTTGCGCGTCGCCTGATGCGGTTCCTCGTCGACGCCCAACTGCCGCCGGCGCTCGCCAGGCGGCTCGCCGAGCAGGGGCACGACGCCGAGCACGTCGCCGATCGGCAATTGGCCGCCGCCTCCGACGCGCAAGTGTGGGATTTCGCGCTTCGGCGCGACGCCGTGATCATCACCAAGGATGAGGACTTCGCGCAGCGCAAGGCGCTTGCGGCAAGCGGTCCTCGCGTCGTCTGGGTCCGAATCCCGAATACCCGGCGACGCGAGCTGCTTGCGTGGTTCGACGCCGCATTGCCGAACGTGTTGTCGGCGCTGGAACGCGGCGAGAGTTTGATCGAACTGATTTGAGCGGCGCGCGCCGCCCTCTTCACGCCGCCGCGAGCGCCCTCCGCGGCCGAATGCTTCGCATTCGCCGCGCCTTGACGGCGAGCACGGCGATGGCGGGCGGCTCGCTGTCGCCGTCGTCGTCGCAGCAAATCGGTTCGAGAACGGTCGGCATCAGCGCGCCCGTCTCGATCACGCCGTCAATTGACGAAATGAAGCGTGTTGAAACGGCGTCGGAAAGCGGTCACGTCCGCGGCGACCCGCTCGCTTGTTTCGTTGCCGCGCAGCGCGCGCACGATCAACGCGGCTAACTCGGGCATCTCGTCGACGGTCATGCCCCAGCGCACGATCTCGGGCGTTCCGAATCGCAAGCCGTTCATGTCGCCGTCGACAGCTTCGATCGGCAGACCGATGCCGCACGACAGGATGTTGGCGGCGCGCAGCTTCTTGGCCGCGGCTTGGCCGCCGCCGAACTCCGCCGCGACAATTGCGAATTGATGCGAGGACGTGAAACCCTTGCTCGTCGCGAAGACCGGAATCCCGTGCTCGGCGAGGCGCCGCGCCAGCGCGCTGGCCGTGGCCGCCATGGCCCTCGCGTAGGCCCTGCCGTGATCCTTCCAATCCAGCAACGTGATCGCGAGCGCGGCCGACTTGCCCGCGTCGAAGTTCGCCGTCAGCCCCGGGAAGGCGATGGCGTCGAGCCTTTCGGCAATTCCGGCGTCATTGGTCACGATGAGCCCCGAGGCGGGGCCGCCGAGGCTCTTGTAAGTGCTCATGGTCATGAGATGAGCGCCTTCTTCGAGCGGCTGCTGCCAGGCGCGACCCGCGATCATGCCGCAAAGGTGCGCCGCGTCGAATAGCACCAGGGCGCCAAACTCGTCGGCGATCTTGCGAATGTCCCTGACGGGGTGAGGGAAAAGGTTGAGGCTGCTGCCGATGGTGATGAGTTTCGGGCGCACCTTGCGCGCCAAATCCCTGAGAGCGGCGACGTCGACGGTGTAGCCGTCGGCGTGGATTGGCGCGAAGTGAATTTCCAATCCATAAAGACCCGCGCATCCCCCGCGGTGGTGGGTCACATGACCGCCTATGCTCGGCGGCGGGACAATGATTTTGTCGCCGGGCTTCGTCGTCGTCATGAAGGCGTAGAGGTTGGCGATGGCGCCCGAAGGCACGCGGATTTCCGCGTATTTGGCGCCAAACGTCTCGGCCGCGAGTTCAGCCGCGATAACCTCGATCTGCTCGATGCCCTCGAGGCCCATTTCGTATTTGTCGCCGGGGCGGCCAAGCGATGGGCGAGAGCTTAGACCCGACGCCAAGGCCGCTTCCGCCCTGGGGTTCATGACGTTGGCCGCAGGGTCGAGATTTACGCAATCGCTCTCGTGGATCGCCCGATTGAGCGCGATGGCGCGATCAATCGCAGCCGCGATTTCCTTCGAGCTTTGACGGCTCGTTTCGTCGGCCAATCTATGGATGAATTGCTCGCAATGCGCAGGCGCCCAGTCCTTGCGCTCCAGAGCCGTCATTCGAAGCCTCCGCTGTGACGCCGGCCAATTCGCCGGCTTGGGCGCAAACAGACCTTCTTTGAGCGGAAGGCGCAAGCGAGTTGTTCTCGTTCGTAGGCTCAGAAAAACTAGGCCTGACCGGCGTCACGCGCCACGCCCGTAAATCCCCAATGCCGACCGGCCACGCCGGCCCTCGCCGTCAACGCGAATGCGAAATTCGTCCGCGGCGACGGTCCGCGACGGGTCTGTCGCTCTGCCCGCCTGGCTGGCGATTCGTGACGGAGTCGACGTCAAAAATGCGTCGACGACATTCAAAAGCAAGAGATGAATTCTCGAAACACCCATCCCAACGCCAAACCATTGTCGTAGCGAGAAATATAGGCCCAAGGCTTGCCGTTCGCGTCGACGGCCTCACCGACGACCGAGACGAGCAATCCGTTGGGCAGCGCGCCGACGATTTGTCCGTTCGGGGCCGTTCTCAGGTTCAGCGGCGTTCCCGTCGGGTCCATCACGCGGCAGCGCGATTGCGCGATGGCGTTCGACGCCAATGCGATCCAAATCGAACAGGTCGCCAGCAAGAATTTTCGCATGATGAGCCCTCCGTTTTACTCGATGTTCGCTCGCTGGCCGTTTATGGCGGCGCGCGCCGTGGGGACTTGGGGAAGCCGCGCAAGGATCGCTTACAGGATGTGACAGGCGCGCGACTCGCCGCTCCGGCGCCGCGCTCTGGGCGTTCCCGGACGACCAATGATGCGATAGGTCTAGCATTCGCGCAACCGAGCGCCAGCGACGGAACAAAGCCGCGGAGGCATTTTATGAGCCAAGGCCAAGCCGCCCCGCCGAAGCCCGCGCCCCTCTCCGCGATCCCGCTCGGCGTCTGGGCGCTCGGCTTCGTTTCCTTGCTGATGGACGTCTCCTCCGAGATGATCCACGCGCTGCTGCCGATCTATCTCGTCACGGTCATGGGCGCGTCGATGGAGACGATCGGAATCATCGAGGGAGTCGCCGAGGCGACGGCTTCGATCACCAAGGTGTTTTCCGGCGCGTTGTCGGACTGGCTCGGCAAGCGCAAGGCGCTGACGGCGCTGGGCTACGGCCTGGCGGCCTTCACCAAGCCGGTGTTTCCGCTCGCCCCGTCGGTCGGCTGGGTGATGGCGGCGCGGTTCATCGACCGCATCGGCAAGGGCGTTCGCGACGCGCCGCGCGACGCCCTGATCGCCGACATCGCGCCGCCCGAGTTGCGCGGCGCGAGCTTCGGACTGCGCCAATCGCTCGACACCGTCGGCGCTTTCGTCGGCCCGCTCGTCGCGATCGGGCTGATGGCGCTGACGGGGAACCAGTTCCGCATCGTGTTCTGGGCGGCGGTCCTTCCTGCGTTCCTCGCGCTGGCGCTGCTGCTCGCAGCGGTGCGCGAGCCTGCGGCGAGCCGAGCCGCGCGCGCGGCGCGTTTCCCGCTGAGCGCGGCGGCGCTTCGCCAACTCGGCGGCGCTTTCTGGCTCGTCGTCGGGCTCGCCTTCGTGTTCACGCTGGCCCGCTTTTCCGAAGCCTTCCTGGTGTTGCGCGCGCAAGGGCTCGGCCTGCCGGTCGCGCTCGCGCCGATGACGTTCGTGGCGATGAACGTCGTCTATGCGCTCGCCGCTTACCCGGCCGGCGTTCTCTCCGACCGTTTCGACCGGATGACGATCGCGACGATCGGCTTCTTGGTTCTGATCGCAGCCGATCTCGCGCTCGCCTTGGCGGGCGGCCTGGTCGGCGCGGCGCTCGGCGTCGCCCTGTGGGGGCTGCATCTGGGAATGACGCAAGGGATCTTGTCGACGCTCGTCGCCGACGCCGCGCCGCCGAGCCAGCGCGGCGCGGCCTTCGGAATCTTCAACCTGGCGAGCGGCCTCGCCTTGCTCGTCGCCAGCCTCCTCGCCGGCGCGCTATGGGACGCGTTCGGCGCGCGCGCGACCTTCCTCGCCGGCGCCGCCTTCACTGCGTTGGCGCTGATCGGCCTCGCCGTCGCAGCGCGCTTCGCGCCGGCTGTCCGCGCGAGCGTCGCGATTTCCAAGCGCGGCGAAAAGAAGCCGAATTAGTCCGCCGCTTCGCCGCTCGGTCGCCGGCGGCCGCCGACGAGGGCTTGCGGCGCGGCGGCTCGGTCCGGCTTTCCCCGGGGGGAAGAATATTCTTGCCGTAGAAACGGAAGCCGCCTCCGACTATACTTGCCGCCGTTACGCGCGACGAAGTGCGAACTGTCGCGCGCGCCGCGATTCTGTTATACGAGTAGGCGGCGGGAACGACCCGACCGAGAGGCGCCGCGCCGCGCCCGTCCGGATCAAGCGCAGCAAGGGGCATGAAGATGATGCTGAAATCTACACTTGCGTTGGCCTTGTCTATTGGTCTTGCGGTCCCCGCCCAGGCGGCGATGCAAATCGCGCCGGCCGAAAAGTCGATGTCGCCAATCATTCAGGTCTATGGCGGCTGCGGCCCGTGGGGACATCGCGGTCCCTATGGCGGCTGCCGAGCTGGCGGCCAATTTGGCGGCTATTGGGCCGGGCGTCCGTGCCCTCCGGGCTTCCACCTCGGACCTTACGGCCGGCACTGCTGGCCGAACTGAAGCCGACGGACGCCGGCGGTCGTTTCTTGCGAGACGAGGCGACGCGCGCGCGCTGAAACTCGGCGTGCGCCGATCGGCGAGAGGCCTCGCTAACAGCCGAACGCCAGCTTGACGAAAGAGGCGGTCGCGGCCCGAGCGCGTTCGCGCCCGCCGAGCCGCGCGCGAGCGCAAAGGGCGCCCCGCTTGAGCCTCGTCAGAAATTGCCGGGAGCGAGCGGATCGAGACCGTATTTGTTCGGCCCGTCGTTCCCGCGCATCATGAAGCCGATGATGATGGCGAGCGCAGCCAAGCCGCCCACGATCGGGATCAATTGCGCGAGATACCACCATCCCGACCAACCCAGGTCGTGAAGGCGGCGGACCGCCACCGCGATCGCGGGCACGATGAGGCCCAGCATGAGAAGGCCCGCCACTATGACCGCCAGGATCCCGACGATCGACATCGAGTCGTCGTATGCCGTCACCATGGCCACGCTGAAGGCGATCGTCTCGATCACGCCCATGACAAGCGTCACGAACAGCATGAACCACCAATATTCAGAACGGCGCGCTCGCCCCTCAAACCCCGCATATTTGAGCTGCAAGCAGGTTTGCACCAATTCCATGAACGTCATCGCTCTTCCGCTCGCGAACGCCCCGCCGTCGGCGTTCGCCGTCTGGCGCGGCGTGATCATATCCTTGAACGCCGACACGATCGCGCCGCCAGTGCGCCCGCCCACGACGATGGCGCTCTGGCCGCTCGCCGCGCGCGACGGCGCGGCCTGACGCGGCGCGGCCGCTGGCGCGGGCGGCGGGGGAGGCGCCGGCGCGACGACGGCGGCGGCGAAAATGCCCTTGAGCGAGGCCTGATCGCCGGCTCTGCCCCACGCGTCGGCGCCTTCGGTCCACACCAAGGTTTCCCCGGTCAGGCGGCCGTCTTGCGCATAGTCGCGAAGCTGTTGCACGGAGTAGGGGCCATAGGTGTCCGGCGGGATGTGAACATGCCATTGCGCGGTCGAAGCCGATGCAGCGCCGGGCGCCGAGGACGTTTTGCCTTTGGAATCGGGATCGACATCGCTCACGATTAAGCCCCCCAATGTATAGTGCGCGTCTTGGCCGACATTCCCCAAATAGTGCCGGGCGCCCGCCAAATCTGCGATCATTTGGGGTTTCTGGCAAGCCACAATTGCCGCTGCGTAATCGCGACGGGCGTGGCGACGCGCGGCGAGCTCTTTGCTTGGCTCGACACGGCGTCGCCGGACGTCTCATGGGCGCTCGAACGCCGCGAGTATCCGACCCGGTCGATTTGCGCGGCGCGGACGGTTGCGGCCGGCGATTTTGTGCGTGCGCTCAACCCCGGCGGCTTTGTTTCATCAGGCGGAATTCTTCGCCTTGGCCGGAACGGCCGCGCTGAGTTCGGCGATCGGCTCGCGCAGCGTGCCGCTGGCGCGCAACAGAACGAATTCGACGTCGCCGAGTTTGGGCGGCGGCGAGGCGCCCGCGATCGCCCAAACGCCGCGCTGCTTCTTGGCTTTGCTCGCAATGCTGGGTGGACGGCCCCTGACGGCATCGACGTGCCAAGCTGGTCGTTGTTGCGATTCGCCAACCAGCGATAGGAGCCGCCCAGATGAACGCTATCACGATCGGTCTCGATTTGGCCAAGTCGGTTTTTCAAGTCCACGGCGAAGGCGCCAAGGGCGAGATCGTCTTTCAGAAAAAGCTTCGTCGCGCGCAGCTCGAAGCGTTCTTCAGCAAGCAGCCGCGCTGCACGGTTGGGTTGGAGGCTTGCGGCTCGGCGCATTATTGGGGCCGCGCCTTGCGCGCGCTCGGGCATGAGGTTCGCTTAATTCCGGCGGCCTATGTGAAGCCCTTTGTTCGGCGCAATAAAACCGACGCCCGCGATGCGGCGGCGATTTGCGCGGCGATGGGTCGCGCGGACATGCGTTACGTGGCAATCAAGAGCGTCGAGCAACAGGCGATGCGGGCGGTCGAGCGCGGACGCGAGCTTTTGATCAAGCAGCGGACTCAGCTTTCCAACTGCTTACGCGGTTTGCTCGCCGAGATGGGGATTATCGCGGCGCAAGGCCGGTTGGGCTTTGCCGAGTTGCGAGAGTTGGTTCGGGTAGGCGATGCGCGCGTGCCGGCGCCGCTGAGGGCGACGCTGGAAGCGCTGGGCCGGCAGATCGATAGTCTGGCCGGGGATATCGACGAGCTCGAGGCGCGGATACTGGCGGCGGCCAAGGAGAACCCGGACATGCGGCGTCTATGCGCGATCCCCGGCGTCGGCGCCATCACGGCGCACGCCATTGTCGCGGCGATCGGCGACGGAAAGCGTTTCGATTCGGCGCGCGATTTCGCCGCCTGGGCGGGACTGACGCCGCGCGAGAGTTCGAGCGGGGGTAAGACGACAAAGCTCGGCATCACCCGGCAAGGGGAGCGGCGGCTGCGCTCGCTGCTGGCGTTGGGCGCCAGCACGATCATGCGCGGCGCGCGCGCCAACACGGGCCGCGCCACCGAGTGGCAGCGCGCCATCCTCGCCCGTCGCCCGGTCAAGGTCGCCGTGCTGGCGCAGGCGGCCAAAACCGCCCGGATCGCCTGGGCTGTTTTGACTTCGGGCGAGGCCTATCGGCGGCCCGCGGCGCAAGCCAAGGCGGCGTGAGAAAAATGTAGAGCCAAGGCCAGACAACCCCTTTCCGGCCAGGCGGCGACGCAGGGTCGGAGACGAAGCAAGGAGCAAACGGTAGCGACGGCAAAAAGGTCAGGACCTGGGTTGGGACACTCCGAACCGTCATCGCGCCTCAAAAGCGCGCCGCAATGCAGGGAGCCCAATCCGCGAAACCCATCGGGGCCAGCGGTCATGAACCGCGTCAAAAGGCCGAATACATGACCGCTCCAGACTTCAAGCCGAAGCCGCTGAAAAATGCCTTGCAACGAGGGGGCCGTCCATACATGACGACAGAGGCTTGCTTCAACAGAAGGACATCGCGCTTTAGGCCTCGCGCCCGCGCACGTAATCCGTCAGCCCCGCCGCCAGATGCTCGAACAGCAGCCGCACGCGCGGCGTCGCTTTCAAGTCCTCGTGCATGACGAGCCATATCTCCAGCTCGTAGCGCAGCGCGCCGGGCAGGACCGCGACGAGTTCGCGCGTGCGGCGGGCGATCGCCTCCTGGCAGCCGCCGATGCCGAGGCCGGCGCGCAACGCCGCGAGCTGCGCGAGATCGCTGTCGCAGCGAAAGCCGAAGCTCTCTCGGGAAAACGGGCCGAGCGAGGCGCCGACGGCGCGGAACGAGCGGTCGTCGCGGTCGAAGCCGATGACGCAATGACCGGCGAGGTCGCCGAGCGTGCGCGGCGTTCCGAACTTGGCGAGATAGTCGCGATGGGCGAAGAGGCCGATGGGCGTCTCTCCGATCCGGCGCGCGACGAGCGCGCTCTGTGTCGGGCGGATCATGCGCACGGCGATGTCGGCGTCGCGCCGCGCCAGATCCTCGTTGCGGTTGGTGAGCGCGAGCTCGAGCGCGACGCCGGGATGCGCGGCGCGGAACGCGGCGAGAATGGGCGGCAGAACCTCGCAGCCGATGATCTCGCTCGCGGTCACGCGCACCACGCCGCGATCGGCGCCCGCAGCGCCAGCGGCGGCGCGCCGCAGCGCGGCCGCGGCGACGACCATCGTCTCGACATGCGGCTCGATGTCGAGCGCCGCCTGCGTGGGCGCGAGGCCGCGCGGCGAACGCGCGAACAGCGCGAGCCCGAGGGCGGCCTCCAGCGCGTCGATGTGGCGCCCGACCGTCGGTTGGCTCAGCGACAGCCTTCGCGCCGCGCCCGACAGGCTGCCGTCGCGCAGCACCTCGCGGAAGGTGCGCAGCGCGTCCCATGGCGGCTCTCGTTCGCTCATACGAAAACGTATAGCTGCGCGGCGAAAATAGGCAATTCCCCGAGGAGCGCCGCCGGCTCTAGGGATGGGGCGCGAACCGCCGCGAAGGAGCTCTCCATGGACACGTCCGCCATATCGGCCCCGCGCGCCTTGGCGCCCGAAGCGCGCTCTCGCCCCGCGCCAGGGGCGGTGGCCGGCGGCGTCGCCGTCCTGCTGCGGCTCGAGGGCCTGGCGGTCTTCGCGGCTGCCCTCGCGGCGTTTTCGCAGACCGGCGCATCCTGGCCCGCCTTCGCCGCGCTGTTCCTTCTGCCCGATCTCGCGATGGCCGCTTATCTCGCGGGGCCGCGGCTCGGCGCCTCCGTCTATAATCTCGCGCATACTTACGTCGCGCCGCTGGCGCTCGGCGCGGCGGGCGTGGCGCTCGGCTCGCCCGCCGTCCCCGCGATCGCTCTCGTCTGGATCGCCCATATCGGCTTCGACCGCGCGCTCGGTTTCGGCCTGAAATACGCGACCGGCTTCGGCGATTCCCATCTCGGCCGGATCGGACGCGCCGCGTCCTGACGACGCCGACTGACAAGCCGAGTTTGACCATGCGCATTCACGCCCTTCAGACCGGACGGGTGCAAGTCAAGCGGAGCCAGCTCGTCGGGCGCGGCCACGGCTTGGCGCGCCGCCTCGCCCCGCTCGTCGACAGAACCTGGTCGGAGTGGCTGCCGACCTTCGCCTTCGCCATCGAGCATCGCGACGGCGTCATTCTTGTCGACACGGGCGCGAGCGCTGGGCTGAAGCGGCTGCCGCGCTGGCATCCCTATTTCCGCCTCGCGGTCCGCTTCGAAATCGAGCCCGAAGAGGAGGCCGGCCCGCAATTGCGGGCGCTCGGGGTCGGAGCGAGGGACGTCAAGCTCGTCGCGCTCACCCATTTGCACATCGATCACGACGCCGGGCTCGGCGCCTTTCCCCACAGCCGGACGCTGGTCAGTCCGGGCGAAATGCGCGGCGCGTCGGGCCTTGCCGGACAAATCCGCGGCTACCTGCCGCAGCGCTGGCCCGCGAGCTTTGATCCCGAGCCGCTCGTCTTCGCCGCCGAGCCCTACGGGCCCTTCGCGCGTTCGCGCCGGCTAACGGCCGACGGCGCCGTCGTCGCCGTGCCGACGCCCGGCCATACGCCCGACCACGTCTCGATTGTCGTCGAGGACGGCGAGAGCGCGGTGGTGATCGCCGGCGACGCGGCCTATAGCGAGGCGAGCCTGGTCGAAGGACTCGTTGACGGGATTAGCCCCAACGAGGGAACCGCCCTGGCGACGCTCTCAAGGTTCCGGGAACTCGCCGCCGCCCGGCCGACGATCTTTCTTCCGACCCATGATCCGCGCTCGGCCGATCGCCTGGCGCGCCGCCAGACCGTCGCCTTGCCCGCAGCAGACGGCGCGCCCGCGTAAATGCGCCCGGCGGCGATTCGCCCTGGCGCCGACCAAGCGCCTTGCGAGCCCGGGCGCGCCATGCTAAGCGGCGCGCCGACCCCGCGCCGAGGTTTTGCGCCTCGCGGGCGCGTCCCCCGGAGAGGTGGCAGAGTGGTCGATCGCGCCGCACTCGAAATGCGGAGTACGTGCAAGCGTACCGGGGGTTCGAATCCCTCCCTCTCCGCCACGACTTAAGTCTCTGATATTACAAAGCAACTAGACGCCGAAGAGGCCGAATTGTCGCCTGCTTTCGGCGCCTTGCCGGCGATGCATCTCGCGGCAAGTCAGCAGAGACGACTTCGCGGCAAGATATGCGCCCTCTCCGGGCGAAAGTCTCGAAAGCCATTTTCAGAGGTACGGGCGTCTGTGACTGCGTGGCGCCCGGAATCATATTTCGCTCCGCGCGTCTTCGAGTGAGGCGACAATCCAGTCGCAGAACGAGCCGGTGTTCGTCGCCGATGCATCGTTGGGCGGGGAGCGCGAAGCTTGGAGCAGCGGATGGAGTCGTAAGGGTTGGACTAAAGGTTTAGGCGAACCCCAGCGCGGCTCGCTGGTCTCGCCAATCGAGGGGCAGACGCGTGTCGGCCATCAGCTTGTTGGCGGTGAGCCCCGCCGGTTGCTTTCCCGCCAGGATCGCGGCGACGATGTCGGGGGCGAGGAAGGTCAGCCGCACGAGGCGCGTTGCGTAGGAAGACGTGAACCCTTCCTCACGCGCGATTTCCTCGAGGGGTGGACAACCGGGCTCGAACATTCGCTTGCCGATTTTCTGACCGCGCACAAGCAGCCGGATCAGGGTCGTATCCGCCGGAGCGGAATTCGCGACGCTATCGACGATGAACTTCATCTCCTCGCCGGTTCGCTTCAGGCTGGCAGGAATGCTCAACCTGATCAGTGGCTCTTCGGCGCTATCGGCGTTCGCGTTCGACGCCCGATTCCCATCGGCAATCACCTCGCCGCCGCTTTCGTTCAGAAGCCGGCTAACCAATCGCGCCGAGCTGACGTCGAGGTCGATGCGATCGGTGTGAACCTGCGCCCTGACGAGGACGGAGCGCGTCAAATCGTGCAGCGATTCTTTTGGCAGACGATCCCGCCGAGCAGAGAGCGCAGCCGCCGCGTCCCGGAGCCTCTTTTGCATCGGCGCATCGCGTTTCTCATTTGAGATCGCATTCAAGACTTCGACGGGATCGGCGAAGAGCGCGCGCAGGCGGCCGATGACAAGCGCTTCGAGATTTGACGCCGGGACCCGCTGACCGTGTGAACTGTCTGTCGCGGGGCCAGTGATGAAACGGCGAGAGATGTAGTAGCGATACCGCGTTCCCTTTTTCACGGCATGCGTCGGCGTCATGGATTCGGAACTGGCGTCGGACACGATGCCGGTCAGCAAGCTCGATTCGGTCGCGTTGGCGCCCTCGCGTCGCTCAAGCCGGTTTTCTTCGAGATGGCTTTGCACCCGCTGCCACAGCTCTTCGTCGACAATCTCTGCGTGCTCGCCAGGGAAGGCTTTGCCCTTATGGACGATCTCGCCGCGATAGATCCGGTTCTTCAACATCAGATACAGCGCCCCGCGTGAAAACCTCTGGCCGCCATAGGGGCTTCCATCCGCCGCGGTGCGGCGCTTGCTGACGACGCCCGTGGTCGCGAGATCATCCTGCAAGGCGCGCACCGCCCCGAGCTCAAGATAACGCCGAAAGATGTGGCGCACGGTCGCCGCTTCCGCTTCGTTGACGACGAGCTTGCGTTCCTTGACATCGTAGCCGAGCGAGGGCAGCCCGCCCATCCACATCCCCTTCTTCTTCGACGCGGCGATCTTGTCGCGGATGCGCTCTCCCGTGACCTCGCGCTCGAACTGGGCAAACGAGAGCAGCACGTTGAGCGTGAGGCGGCCCATACTGGTGGTGGTATTGAACGCCTGGGTGACCGACACGAACGATACGCCCTGCGCGTCAAAAACCTCGACGATCTTGACGAAATCGGCCAGTGATCGCGTCAGCTGATCGACCTTGTAGACGACAACCACGTCGATCTTGCCGGCGCGAATGTCGTCCAGCATCCTTTGCAGCGCCGGGCGATCCATCGTGCCGCCGGAATAGGCGCCGTCGTCGTAGAGGGTCGGGAGGGCCGTCCAACCCTCGTGCTTCTGGCTCGTGACATAGGCCTCGCAGGCTTCGCGCTGCGCATCGAGCGAATTGAACTGCTGCTCGAGGCCCTCCTCAGAAGATTTTCGGGTGTAGACGGCGCAGCGGAATTTTGCGCGCGCCGGGGAGGTGTTTTGGCGAGGCTCAGCCATTGGAGGGCTCCACGATCGTCTCGGCGCCGTTCAATACGTTGTCCGGCGTCGCCGTTGCAGTCGCCGACGTTTTCGTTAGCCCGAAGAATCGGGGCCCGGACCATTGGGCGCCGGTAATGTCGCGCGCGATCTTGGTCAGCGATCGGTAGGTCTTGCCTTGAAACTCGAAGCCATCGTCGGTGACGCAGACCGTGTGGGTTCGTCCATGCCATTCCCGAACGAGGCGCGAGCCGGGTTTGAGCTTGGGCCCTGCCGGCGGCGCAATCCTTCCGCTGGTTTCGAACTCCGCGGTCAAGGTCATCAATCGGCGCTGCGTCACTTTGGACGGGCCGCCATGGGCGATCTCCTGCAGCCGGTGGGCAATGGCCCGCATCATGATGTCGCGACTCAACCTTGGCGGCTCGGCCCGATAGAGCCGCCGCCATTCCAGACGTAGGTCTGCGAGGCTGAGCCCGGCCAAGACCGCCAGGCGATCCGACAGCGGGCTCACGCCGCCCGGCGCGTTTGCCGTAGCCCCGCGCTCAGCGTAATTGCCGTTCGGCGACGACTTCAAACTGCGCGGGTCGAGGCCACCGGACCACGGGTCGGTCCGTTCATGCGGGTCGGCGGCCGGATTGTCCTTCGGCCGCCGCGCCAAGATTGTCGCGCTCGATCGCACGGCGATCACGAGGCCATCGCGAGGATCGCGAAGGCGCGGTAGACCGAGGCGCACCCTTTCTCGCCGCGCTCCAGGCGGACGTCGTAGCCGCGATGGCGTAGGCCGGTCAGCGCCGCTCGCGCGGTATGCGGCAACCAACCCGTGGCGGCGATCAGCGCCTCCAACGTCGCGCCCTGATCGCGTTGGAGCAACTCGATCACGCGCGCGATCTTCGTGCCTTGGCGGGGCGCTTGCGAGATTCGCACGGCCCTTGCGCTCGTGGTCGCCGCCATATTCGCCGCGTCCTTCGCTTTCGACGAATCCTCGTTCGCGTTCGGCGAAGCGCCCGTGCTTGGACCGGGTTGCGAGTCACCTTCGTCGACCGCGATGGCCTTCAGTCCAGCGGCGGTCAGTTTCAACGAATATTCTTGACCCGCTTCCTCGTCGCGGCGCCAGGCTTCCATTCCGGGCTTCGTTTTGATCTCGCGCACGAGGCCAGCCGCCAGAAGCTTGGCCGCGACTTTCTGCGCCGCGCCGCCCTTCAGGTTCTTCGGCGCAACGAGGCAGCGATCCTCGCGTTGCGACGCGGCCGACAGAAGCGCAAGTTGCGTGTCAGTAAGTTTGGCTGGAGAACTCATCGGGATCACCCTCTCGGTTTCAACGGCGCTGTCGCCGTCACCACCGCGAGCCCCGGACCGGAGACGAGCCGGGCGGGGCCGAAGAATTCACCGATCATCTCATCAGCGGGTCGAATCTGCAGGCGCCTGAGCGCCCCTGGGCACGTCGCTACCATTGCTCCTTAACGGGATGAAAGCGAGTGGAATCTGACGTTTACGGGCAAATGACGGTTCATGGTTAGCGCTCACGGTCTGCCCGTGAGCCCGTTTGAAATTCCCTGCGTGAAATCGCCTCTCGCGCGAAATCCGCGATCCGCGGCCTCGTTTCGAAGGGGCGCCAAGTCGCCTACTGGTCCGTGACCACGACCAGTCTAACCTCACGAGATTCCCGGCCTCGTGAAGGGCACGACGCTAACCAGGATCCTTTTCTTGTGTCGGCGCCACACCTATGTCCGCGCCCCTGGCGGCTTTGGTCCCGGCTGAATTATGATGCGCTGCCTGTCGCTTGGATTCTTCAACCGATGTCACGAGGAGCGAATCGCAACATCGACGACGAAATCGTGCGAGTTCGAGCGCGATTGAACGCGCTCGATTCCGAACGGATTGCGCTTGAAGCCAGGCTCGATGAATTAGAGTGCCAGCCCTCGCTATTCGCGGGCGCCGAGAACGCGCCGCCGAACATAAATGCGGTCACTCCCGTCACTTCGGCCTCGTCCTCAGCCGAAAAAGTGTCGCTGTTTCGCCAACTCTTCGCAGGTCGTGTGGACGTATTTCCAATTCGCTGGGAGAACCGAAAGACCGGCAAGGGCGGCTACGCCCCCGCGTGCGCGAACGAATGGGTTAAAGGCATATGCAATAAGCCCCGGGTCAGATGCGGCGAGTGCCCGCATCAGGCGTTTATTCCTGTGTCGGACGAGATGATTGCTCGGCACTTGCGCGGGGGCGACGGCGGGCGCTCGTCGGCCGATGACTTCGTCGCGGGCGTCTACCCACTGTTGCCCGACGAAACTTGCTGGTTCCTCGCAGCCGATTTCGACAAGGAAAATTGGGCCGCCGACTGCTTGGCGGTGCTTGAAACCAGCTTGGCCAAGAGAATACCTGCCGCGCTCGAACGTTCCCGATCCGGCAACGGCGGCCACATCTGGATATTCTTTTCCGAGCCGATCTCTGCGCGCGTCGCTCGTCAACTCGGCGCGATGCTCATCACTGCGACCATGGAGCGTCGTCCAGAGATCGGTTTTGCCTCTTACGATCGCTTCTTTCCAAGCCAGGATGTGATGCCGATCGGCGGCTTCGGAAATCTGATCGCGCTCCCTTTGCAGCGCACGGCGCGGGAGAAGGGCAACAGCCTGTTCGTCGACCGCGAGCTTCGCCCGTACGAGGATCAATGGGCGTTCCTGTCCTCGCTCTCTCGGCTTTCTGCCGAGAGCGCATACAAGATTGTCGGCGAAGCGGAGGCGCGGGGCGCGGTTCTGAGCGTTCGGATGCCGGTTGACGAGGAGGACGCGGAAGAGCCGTGGAAGATGACCCCATCTCGACGCCGAGCGCCGGGATTGATCGGCGCGCCCTTGCCGGCCAAAGTCACGTTGACCCTCGCAGATCAGCTCTACGTCGATCGCATGGAGCTGCCGTCAGCCATGGTGGCGCGACTTGTTCGCGTGGATGCCTTCCAGAATCCGGAATTCTACCGTGCGCAGGCCATGCGGCTGCCTACCTTTGGCAAGCCTCGCATTATCTCCTGCGCCGAATTGCATACTCGCTACGTGGGTTTGCCGCGCGGCTGCCTCGATGACGTCACCCAGTTGCTGACCGATCACGGCATCGAGGTTGCGATCGAAGACGTTCGATCCGCCGGCCAGCCCCTCCCGCCGAATGCGCTGTTCGAAGGCGAATTGCGCGGTCAACAGGTCAAAGCCTTTGATGCGCTGGCGCGGCACGACATCGGCGTACTGGCGGCGACGACGGCCTTTGGCAAGACGGTTGTCGCCGCCGCACTGATCGCTCACCGGGCGCGAAATGCGCTCGTTCTCGTTCATCGCCGGGAATTGCTTTCGCAGTGGGTGGAGCGCCTGAAGGCTTTCCTCAAGATCGATCCGAAGTGCATTGGCGTCATCGGCGGTGGGCGCCGCAAGCCGACCGGCGTCATTGACGTCGCGCTGATTCAAAGTCTCGTGCGCGGCGGCGAGGCTGCGGACCTCGTCGCCAATTATGGCCATCTCGTCGTCGATGAATGCCATCATCTGTCGGCGGCGAGCTTCGAGTTGGCCGCCAAACGGTCGAAGGCGAAATTTATCCTTGGCCTGTCCGCCACCGTCGCCAGGAAGGACGGTCACCATCCAATCATCTTCATGCAATGCGGACCTATACGCCATCGCGTCGATGCCAAGGCCCTGGCCGCCGAAAATGGTCTCGCCCATCGCGCCAAGCTTCGCGCCACGAAATTCCGGCTGCCGGCGACATTGGAGAGCTCCGATCGCCCGCCGATCGCCGCCTTTTACGCGGCTCTCGCCATGGACGAGTCGCGCAATGACCTAATTTTTGACGACGTGTTGAAGGCGCTGGACGCCAAGCGCTCGCCTGTCCTTCTAACTGAGCGCCGAGACCACTTGGACTATCTTCAGGATCGCCTTTCGCGCTTTGTTCGCAATTTGGTTGTTCTGAGGGGTGGCATGTCGAAGACCGAGCGCGACGCGTCCCATGCGATCCTTCGCGCGTCGGTCGGCCAGGAGCGACTCATTCTCGCGACTGGCCGCTACCTCGGCGAAGGCTTCGACGACGCCAGGCTCGACACATTATTCCTCACCATGCCGATCTCCTGGAAAGGAACGCTGGCGCAGTACGTCGGCCGGTTGCACCGACGGCACGACGGGAAGATCGATGCGCTCGTCGTCGACTACGTCGACGAACATGTCCCTCTGTTGGCAAGGATGGCGGCAAAGCGAAGGGCTGGGTATCGGTTGCTCGGCTACAGAATCGAATAAGCGCGAGCCACGTCCCCTTCCAACTTCTCCAATGCAGGCCCAGCCGTCAAACTCGTCGGCAGTCTGCCAGAATTTGCGAATCCATCGAGAGAGAGGTTCGCGGTTCGATTCCGCCTGGCTCCACCATCCAATTCCTTGATTTTACTACGTTTTCAGTCTCTGCGAATGTGTCCGACATATCAGGGACATGTGCGGACTGTGGACGTGTGAAGACCAATAGAGACCGCGAAATTCCGTCTCCTGCTACGACTTTCGGGTCCAGTGGGCGAAGACTAAGTCGGCTTGGCGCCCATCTCAGACATTGCCAGCGTGATCGCGCCTCTCTGGAAGCGAACGTTCGCTGGTCCGGAGGACGGACTCAGCCGCCGATCGAACCGACGGCCCGAGCGCTCAGAGCGATCGCGGCATGACTCCCGCGGGAGACCAAGATGGTGAGCACCGCGAGAAACGACGCTCGTAACGTCTCGTCCCGTGCGATGCGAGGGCCTTCTTGCTGCCAGCAGGTATGGAAGAACTCGATCACGTTCTCTTCCAATCCATACTTCCAATCGTACGCGTCGAAACTCCTTACAGCCGCCGACGTCCACCGCAGCGCGGGGATCAGAAGTTGTTTCGAGCCCGCTTGGACGGCGAACATCACAAGCCCGCTGATGATCTTTGGCCTACCGGCCCATCGTTGGAGTGCGCGCTCGAAAATATCCTCGAGCGTGCCGACGATCTGCGCGGTGTCTTCGGTGCGGACAATCGCGTTCCAGCGGATATCGAAGCACAGCAGTTCGACGACAATCCCATCGAGGTCGTGCGAGATCACGGTGGCGGGATCCCAAGCCCAATGTTCGAGGGCATGCGTGATCATAGAGCGCCAAGTCCGGACGAAGTCCGCCGCTGATTGCGATGCCGCGAGGCCATCGGTGAACCATTGCCAGAAAAAGCGCTCCACCCATTGATGGGCGGGGGCGCCGCGGTCGAGGATTGGTTGCCAGAGTTCCTCGGGGCGTTCCGCCGGCGTAAGGCGAGGGATCGTTCGCGCCGCCAGCTTGAACGCCCAGTCGTCAAAATCGCTCGGGAGACCGTCGATTTCTTGAGTCAACGGTGTCGTGACCGGCGGGACGGACTGTAGAACAATTCCGAGAATCTCCCGGACGAGACCTAGCCACGCGAGCCGCTCCCCGGGTGTTTGCGCGGCGTGAACATCGAGCCACCCAAACCCGGCCTTCATCATGTAGGGATCCAAGCCGAGGTGCTCCGGATATAGAACCTCGCGCCCCCGCTTCCCCGCCTTCCGATGGCGTTGTGGCCTGGAGGACGATCCTCGAAATTGCTTCTCGTGAATTGCGTCGCGAGCTGCGCGTGCCTCGGCATTTATCGTCGCGAGATCAGCGGCGATCGGAGAAGCGCTGCCGTCGACGAACCCTTCAAGCAGGGCGCGCTTGCGCAAAAGAAAGCGCTCTCGCTCCTCTGCGAGGGAAGGATCGTCTTGCCGAACTTGGAGAGGGCGTAGCGCCGCCCATTGGATGACGAACGCCACCATCTCCAGGAACACATTGTCCAACTGGCCGCGGGCCACCGCGGCACGGGCCATGGTGAGTGCGGTCGTGTTGTAATTGAAGGCGAGCAGCCCGGCACCGACCAACTTCCTCGCGAGAAGGTCGGTTGGATCTGCCGTGAGCAGCAGGATGCCGCACTCTGCGGCGAAACAATCCCAGCGCTCGTTGCCGATCGAAAACTCGGAATCGAACCGCCGCGGTGCTGGCGGATTGTCGATGGTCGCCTGAAGTTTGTGCCGACACCACGCCATGCGGCTGGCGTCTTCTGAGAGCCAAACTCGGCTTGTCGATAGGAGAACCGCAATCCCGGCGCATAAGACATCCTCCAGGTGGAGAAGCGGCCCGCTGGAGTCGCTCGGCAATTCAGGCGGCTTCGCGTCGAGGGCTTGGAGGAAGTTCCAGAGCCACTGTAGTTGGTCCGCCGGAAGTGGCGTGCCAGCGTCGAGAAACTTTCGGCAGCGCCACGGCAACTGACTGATCGTCTGGCGCTCGGCGAACTTGCGGAGGTCCTGCTCATTCTTTCGCGCGATCGCCTCCGGCCAGTTGAAGTCCACCGGGACAATTTCATTGCCGTGCTGCTCGAAGGTGTAATTGTCGGGATCGAGCCGCTCGATGAGCAGGCGCAAATGCTCAGGCTCTTCATCCTGCTGCAGCGCGCCTCTCCATGAAGAGCGTACGTCTTCAAAAAAAGCGCGAAGCTGCCGGTGCCCCAGCATCGCGCGCGCGATCGCTCCATTGGGCCAGAGCAGGGCTTCCGACCTGTGGGGGAGCTGATGCCAGTCTTGGGCCAGCTTGAAAAGTCTTGGAGCTTGTTGACCCCAATAGCCCGGGGGCTGCCGCTCAGATTGGCGAAGCGTTGCGAGCTGGAAATCCCAATTCCAAATTTCCCAGGTGAAGAATAACGGCGCGAGAACGGTGAAAAACAGTTCTGGTGCACGCTTCCCAACGTCTAGTAGCAGGCCGGCGAATGCCAACAACTCGCTCTCTGCAACGATCCGAGCGATCCAAGGATCGACGGCAATCCCTTTGTCGATCTGCTCGTAGAGCCATTGTTCGAGCGCCATGAGGCCCGACTGGATTTGGGAACCGTGCGAAAGTGGCCAGTCGTGATGCCATCGAAAGACGTTTGAGTCGCCATACCAGTGTCGAGGTTCGCCATCGACCGTCACATCAAGCCAGACGCGCTCCTCGGTGTAACGATGGGTGCCGAAATTCGTCAGCCTAATCACGAATGAAAGGGCGTGGTTCGGTGCCAGATGGAAAAACTGCAGAAACGGCCCGCGAAAATAGGCGGGGGGATCGCCTTCCGGCCAATAAGAAAGTCCACATTCCGGCAAACTCGAACGCGTGAAATCTTCGTGTTGCGGCTCCTCAATGCTCACTGCGAGGAGGACTTCGAGCGCCGCATCGGGGCTAGCCTTGATCAGACCTGTAACCGGGGCCCCGGCAAGGCAAGCCTCCAGAAATTCCCGATCGACTTTCTCGCGCGGGCCATCGGGCCACGCGGGGCGCCGGCGTCCACGCGGTATGCCGATAGCTGGCGGTGCTTTGCTACGTCCGGTCCCTTCCAATTCCCGTCGGGCGCGCTCCTCCTGCCGTTTGCGATGCGCTTCGGCGACGCGGTCGGCGATTGCGGGCGAGAGATCCTGTCTTCCGGCCAGCTCAAGGCACAGTGCCGACGCCGAATTCGGAAAAAGCGGCGCCGCGTAGAGGGCGGCTTCGTAAACGTCTCGATCGCTGCCGGCCGAATAGTAGTAGCCCTCCGCGTTGCGCGCCTGAATCTCGCGCGCGATCTCGATGGCAAGTTCCGCGGCTTGCGTCCGCCACGGCATGGGCTGATGCGGCCCTACCTCGTCGAGCGTCGTACGAAGCCAGAGCGCGCAAATCCGCGCCGCACTGTAGGGTGCCAGGCGGACCACGTCGCCGCGGCGTGCATGGAGGACTGTGAGGAGTGGGCCCCAGTAGGGCCAGAACGGAATGCGAAGGAGGTGTTGAAGGCGTGTCGCCTGCTCCTGGTCGTCCGATAAGGCCGCGAGACGAGGATCGGGAAGACTGGCGACGAATAGAAATCTATCCAGCAGTCGGTTCAGCAATGCGCCATTCCTGGCGGTGAGCGCATCCCAGGTTTGGTTTAGGAGTTCGATTGCGTTGGTGGCCTGAAACAGCGCATCCAGGAAGAGGTCGCGCAGAAGTCCTGCCGAGGGAGACGCTTCATTTACGGTTTCGACCGATTGACGCCATCGTCCCTGGCCGTCGGCGGACGTTTCAAGGAGGCGTTGACCAAACAGGCGGACTGCCTGCTGCCAACGGGGCGACGCTGCGCGGCTCTCGGTGCTGGACGATGTGGCGTCCTCCGCCATCAGCACTCTCAACCGCGCCCAGTCCCCAAGCAGGTCGTGTGCGAGGCAGACGCGGTCGTCACGAATGCGGATGAGGCCAGATTGTTCTAGGCCCCGGAGGGTCTGTTGTTCAGCATGGCCCAAATGCGTTCGTGGGACGCCACGCGACAGGGTCTCCGCCTCGGCGATGGCGAGCTCCATAAGAAGGGCCGACCGCGCCAGGCCGTCGGATGGGCTCTCGGTCCAAAGCCGCCAAAGCTGGTCGATAACAGTGGTGAGGCCGACATATTGCCGATCGGTCGCCGACTGCGAGTTGGGTAGGGTGCGCGCGAACCAATCCAGGACTTTGAGATTGGTGAGCAATGGTCGAAGCTGCGGAAGCAGGGCAAGCCACTGAAGAGCCGGAAAGGGAGAAAGAAGCTCCTGGATCTCGCCTGGTTCCGGGCGGCCAACCAGTGTGACTTCAAGCAAGTCATGCGGCATTCCGAGGGTGGCCAACTGTCTCATCCGTGTGTCGGCCGATTGGAATTGCAGACTGATCAGCAGATGGACGTGAGCTGCGTCGGACGAGAAAAGCTCTGTCGCGATCCTTGCCGCCAAACGGAGCGCCCGGTCGGTGTAGGCCTCAATACCGTCGAAGACGACCAGGCATCGCACAGGAGCGGCACGCAAGATGCCGACGAGCGGGTGACGTATGTTCACGGCGCTCTCGAAGTCCACTAGCGAATCGTGGTCGAGGACGTTGGCCGTCAGCCAAACTGTGCGGGGGTAGTCGGCGAGCGAGATTTCCTTCGCGAGTGCGGACTTGCCACTCCCGGATTCGCCCACAAGGACGCATACCCCCGCAGACGCGAGTTTTTGCCTTATGGAAGTGCGGTCCTCGGATCTGGGAAGCTGAGCAAGATTGGCGATGCGCGTCTCGACGTCGGCCATCGCGTCGCGTGACCTGCGAAGGATCATTTCCCAGTCGGCTCGAAAGTCAGGATGATCGCGAAAGCCAAAGCGATCCCGCAAGGTTGCGAGCAGTTCGCGTAAGTCGAGGGATCCGCCAGCAGGTCGCTTCTCATCGGCGACGGCAACCAGGCGATCCCAAAGATCCTGCGCCTCGCTGGCATCGCCCGAGGTCAAAATACTCTGGCAATCGCGCAGAGCGTGCGCGCGGCTTTGGGACGTCGGGCTGTTGAAATCGAAGTCGAGGAGTTTGACGTCATGTAAGAGGCGTACGGTCTCCGTCGCATCCGGCGAATGCTGGTATCGCGGTGGACAGGCAAAGCCCTCGACGATCGCACGCTGCAAAGCGGAAGCCTGGGAGCCGTTCTGCGCACTGGAGTTCAAGCGGGATACGATGCGGTCGGCAGTCCCCTGCAGGATTTCGGAGAGGAGGGCCGCCCAATCGGATTTCACACCATTCGGGAGTTCGGCTGTAACGAGGACGATTGCGTCATGCCCTCTTTGAAAAACTCGGCTCGTACCGCAGCCTAGCCACTGTCCCCAGGCGAGATCGACGAAGTCTTGCGGGAAGCCCCGCGTGCTGACCTGCTGGTTGCTCTTTATCGAGATGCCGACGGACCGCCTCTCATGGGACAATGGCTCGCTGGTGAGCGCCAAATCGTCGGCAAGCCACCCCGCGTCACGGGCTTGCCAGTCGATCCGTGTGATCCGGCCGAAGTCGGAGCCAAGGCTGTTCAACCCTACAAGCATGTCCAGCAGAAAGCGTGCTGCAACCGGATTTTCGTATCGAATGCCCGCGCCGCCGGTCAGCCGCACCGGCGCCTTTCGGCGTGCGGGTGCATTTGCTTTGGGTTTAGCGGTGCGGGCCATCTCAATCCTGACGGCTCGTTCGGTTTGGATGGCCGTGACTCTGCCAGATCGGGTCAGCAAGAAAGTCCGTTGCTGGTTGCATGGCTCTTGGCCCCATCTGATTCTACATCGATAGTGTTGAATGCGATCTCATAGTGCTCTTGCCTGCAAGCCTTTCGCCTCACGAGATTGAGTTGCTTATCGATAGCCCGCGCAACCGCTTATTGTCGCGTTCCCATCTGGCAACCACGTCCCCATGGACATTGAGATGGCGTGAAACAGCGTGGTAGTCTGTTCATGGCAAAGGAATGCGAGATACGCAATGGTTGTAAACGGCCGATCGCGGCAGACCGCGCCAAAGGCACCCTTTTTGAACTCTCAGCCCGAAACCGGATGGTCTCCTTTCGGCCAAATATCACTGCCGCTTCGCGCCCATTACGGCCGGTCCTGGACAATGAGGCGGCTCTCGAAAGCGGACCCAATGCCGGCGAGGCGCTTTCGGCGACCAAAGGTGGTGAGCAGTCACTTGGCATCGCCACTTGAATGACCGAGACACGATGCGACCAGGAGTTTCACCTTCGCCCAATTCAACCGTTTTGCGACTAACGTTCAGGTTGATTCGGTGAGAGATCAACGTTTTGAGCTTCTCGCAAAGCTCTCAGAAAAAACACCCACCCAAAGTCCTTCTTAAGCTTGTGAACTTTGTAAATGTCACCCGCACTCGCTGCGATGGCGACCGGATTCACTGGAAGAAAGGGGATGTTGCCGAGAACACCCTTAGCCATCTCTTTCGCTAAGCTGGGCTTTACCACGTCGGCTAGTCGCTCAAGAGTTTCGTAATAGAGGTCGAACACACGTTCAATTTCGCCTGACATCGACAGTTCTGTATGCTTTTGACGGAAGGCCTTCAAGAATTCGGATTTTCTCAGATCGAGAATATCCTTCCACGAAACGTTGCTACAGTTCGGTACGTTTGTTTCATACCACTTTATAGGGTCGTTGCTCTCGTTTATTAAGGAAAAATTTGTCCGTCTCAGGACCTCTTCAGTTAAATCATCTCCAATGAAACTAGTATTGCCAAAATGCTCGCTCCAATAAATTATGTCACTCATAAGATATCCGCCGAGTTTGTAAACCTCGTAGCGTGCTTCCGCAGAAGCGTCCGATGCGTATACCTCTTCCAAAACCGCGCGGGTTGTTTCCTTCAACTGCTCGGGGGCTGAATGCCATGGCCATCTCGACAGTCCCGTACCGCCCACGTACATACTGAAATTTGGCGCAATTCCTTCGGTGTCTGTCCAACACTCTTTGATGGCAGTTCGTACGGGCGCGGTTATTTCGGCTTTATTAATGTCTTCCGAAAATATGTATTCGGCAATAATGTCAGAATATTTCCCCACAAATATGAGGCGATCGAATAGCAAAGTCGCGAATTTCAGACGGCTCGATGTCATCCCGTCCGGCTGCCAAATCGCGCCGTTTGAAACCAGCGCTAAACTCTTAGAGCCAAACATTCCCAACTCCTTCGATCGCGCGCTTCCGCAAGCGCCCACGTTGGGCACCGCCATAGTTAGCACGAGCAGCTGATAAGCGGGATATAGTACCTGCCCGCATATTCTTCCGTCGAGAGCCGCCACGGAGCAATGCAGGCGCGAATGTCCACTTGGACATTTCGATTGGCCAAAGCCGCCATTCTGCTCACGGCCAAGACGCGCCCTTACCGGTCATTGCTGGCGCTTCTCGGAAGCGCACCTCCGCGCTTCGGAGGAATCAACCCGTGCCAACCATCGCGCGCTGAACGGCGTCCAATCCAGAGCGATAGACTTGTGGCGCAGCGACAGCGCCGAAAGCGGTTCTGATAGCTCGGCCCTGAAATAAAGAACATAATAACACAGTTAATGACAACCACTGGCCTCGGTCATACGTTTCAACCGCGTCATCATCCCCAGGGTCGCTGGCGGCGGGCAAGTATTCGGGTTACAATTATTAAACTGCGAAGTCGGCGAACGGGGGAAGGGCGGGATGGCGGAAGGACCGAGAAGTGAGCGCGACGCCCGCTTTGCTCTCAAACTGGCTGAAGAGCTGCAAGGCCTCGTTCTCACGGCCGGTCCAGTGCCACGGCAATACGGGGATTGGTCAGTCGATCGCGATGGTCTCTTGCACCAGATCGAACAGCAGGTCGGTCGCTACACCGACCGCGGGCCGAGTTTTCTCTCCACCGGCCTGCGCCGATTTTTTGCCGAGGAGCTCGAGAAAATCAGACGAGTCTATGTCGGGGGAGAGCACGGCGCGATCCTCATGATCAAGGGCCTGGGTAATGGCTTCGGCCTCAATGTGATAGTCGATATCTTCAACGATCGCGCGCGTCGCGCTCTCGAGGCTTTCGCGCGAGGTGACCGGTTCCGAGAGGACGAGCCAGGCGACCCTGAAACGTCGTTACCTCCGCCGCCTTACTCACCCGACTGGGCACGGTCGCTCGAAGATCGTGGAGCCCCGGTAGAAATTGCGTCGACCCGCGAGGCCAGCACAAGCTTTTTGACGCTGATCACCGACGCCCTTCGATTGGTAGCGAGCTCAGGCAGTGGGAGCGGCGCTGGGATTACCGGCGGAGGCGGCTCGGGCTTTTCCTTCACTGCCAATTGCAATCTGAGCGGATGGATCCTGGAGAGCTGGCCGCAATATAACTACTCGCCGACGCGTTTTGGCTCGGTGCCGACATGGCCCGTGCTCGGGTCCCTTCCCACCAGCGGAAACTACTATTTCCAGGGTCTCAGTGGGTCGACCGTGCGAAAGGACTCGACCCCGCACTATGCCAGCGCGTCGAACAATTCGACG
This sequence comes from uncultured Alphaproteobacteria bacterium, assembly GCA_963842835.1. Lineage (GTDB taxonomy): Bacteria > Pseudomonadota > Alphaproteobacteria > Rhizobiales > Beijerinckiaceae > Roseiarcus. The sequence continues at coordinate 30,867 of CAWJIB010000015.1, forward strand.
ATTGTGAACCTCTGAGATGGCTGATTACGGGCTCCTCAAATCGTGGGTCGATGCTGCGGGAGCGCTGGTCAACGCCGGATTGGCTCTCGCGGCCTTCGTGAGTGGCGGAAGCAAGATCGAGCCACCGATAGAAGCCCGAGCATTTTATGTCCGCATCATCGCCATTCTGTGTGGTGTTGGCGCCGGCCTTTTCTGGTGGCAGGGACGCGGACAGTTCGACACACACACGCTCATTCAGATCGCAATCGGATCGCTGACCGTGTTCGTGGCCGTCGGGCTAGCCTATATCGTCGCTTACTTGGTTCTGTGCTTGAAATGCCGTGATGATGCGGAACGCTACTTGGTAGGGCTGAAGCTCAAATTGCCCGCAAAGCAGGTGTTGGCGGGAAACAAATCGTTGCCGCCGCCCTACGGGCCGATGTCCGTCACGCCGACCAGCAGGAAGGACTATTTCTGCAACAGTGGGAAGGATCCCAACTTCCTCTGGGAGGAGTGGTCTGTGGTCCTGGCTACGATCCTCATGTGTGTGCTCTATGCTGTCGTGATTTTTGTCGGTTCCATGTCGTTGACCGCCGGCGGGATGGTGCTGCTCAAGCCTCCCATCGAGGTCGAGACACATAACGGCAAAACTAGCGTTGAGATGCCCTCGGACGTCATGTTCGCCTTCGACAAGGCGGAGCTCGAGAGCGGCGCGGAGCCTATTCTGGCGCGTGTAGCATCGATCCTGGAATTGCGCAAAGTTCGGGAGGCGACTATCGAAGGCTATACCGACAACAAGGGGACACCATCCTATAACCAGCGCCTGTCGGAGCAACGGGCAGCGGCAGTCTATGGTTGGTTAACCATGAAGGGCGGGATCCACGACATACGGTTCCACGTGATCGGATACGGCGCGACCAAGCCACGCGCCCCGAATGTCAAACCCGACGGATCGGATGACCCTGACGGTCGCGCGCTCAATCGCAGGGTCGAAATCACCTTCGACGCGAAGCCTTAAAGGCGCCGGACAGAACGCTCTGGCGATTTCAATGGGTTGCAGCTTCCGAAAGTTATGACCGAAACGGGCCTGGTTTCCGTCGGTCTGACCGACCTTGTTCACATCCTGGGCTGTGCGCTCTCAGACGTTCACGAGAGGGATGTTTTCCATAAGATACGACCGAAAGGGAGGGATGGAGCGCCTCATGACGAACCCTTTTCGCTACCCCAGCGGGACAACAACAGTCAGCCTCGTGCTTTGGCACAGGCGCGTGTTCGCCGAATCTGCAGCCCCACCAAGTGCCCTTGAAGGCGTTCCAGGAAGGTCCGCATATCGCTATCGGTCGCCGAAAAGCTGCCAGTCCGCTTCCGGCCACGACGCGCCCAACTTAGCCGTTCAGCCGAAGGTCGCTGCACCTCTGAAGCGGACGTTGAAGCGACGGACTCCGCGCGACTGCTGTGGGAAGCAGTCGCCACCCCAATGACAGCTCCATGATCGTCAGTCTAGCCAGCGACGATCGTACGCGTCCGTCTGGTGACCATTCCGAACGTCAGCAGATCGTAACTATTGCAGAAACTCTCGAAGTTGAATTCCCAGCGGTCGCCATTAGCGTCGACCAGCGGATACGTTCCTTGGCCGCAGGGGCCGCGCTGCGAGAAGCTCACATATTTGCGCACGATACCGTACACGTCGTCAGCGGTCACTTGCGGGAAGCACAGGCGGAAGGCGCGGGAGCGAATGAAGTGACGGACGTTGACGTTGTCGGTGCCGCCGCCGATCTTCGGATGGCGGGGATGCCGGCCGATCAGTCCCAGGACCGGCGTGTCCGGGTCGCGCTCCTCTACGGCGTGCCAGAGCGTTGTCGTCAGCGTGTTGCAGTAGCGGGTCTTCAGGGCCTGCAGGCTCTTCCAGTTTAACTCGCTATCCCGTGCGTCTTCGGCGAAGCGGTCCAGAAGGAAGAGCAACTGACCGGCACCGTAATTCGCCTCGGCTTCGATGATCGCCTGACACTGCGGGTCGAGAGTGAGTTCGTTGTCGCCGAGTAGAAACGTCTGATGCCACGGAGTGATGCTGTGCACGATCTCATGGGCATGGATATGCCGCTGCTTCGGCGTCGGCACCTCGTCATCCATGAAAATGCGCCGACTGTTCGGAAAACACAACGCGTTAAGCTTCGCTTTGAGGATGACGTCGCGGATGCGCCCAGGCGCGCGGATCACAAGCTTGCCGGCAACCTTCACGTGGTGGGCGAACTCGTCGAACAGCGAGAGGTCAGCCTTTGTGTAGTACTTAAGGTCAAGCTTCAGTTGGTCGGTGACGGCGTTAAGATCAAGCGGCGGCTCCGGATTGCCCAGGTCGCGAAGGACACGCGCGATCTGGGCGCGGATATCCGCCTTCTCCTGTTCTCCGACGTCACCTTTAGCGCTTTCCATCGAACGAGCGGCCTCCGTAGTCGCTGAGGTACTTCACTAACTCGTTGAGACTCTTTCTCTCGTCGGGACTGAGTTTGGATATGTCGTCGGAGTTTGTGGCGAACCGCACCGCCGCGTCGTCGAGATTGGGGTCGCGGCGAACGGCGAACGGCGATAGCGCGAGCAGGGCTTGCGCTGAAATCCTGTAGTACGTCGCAAGCTGATGGAGCGTGCGCGGCCGCAGGGCGGTCGCGACGCCCTCTTCGAGCGCACGCAGTTCCTCCTCGGGCACGCGCACCGCCGCCGACAAGCGCGGTAGATCGAGCTTGTCGCGACGTCGCAGCTGGCGCAGCAGACGACCGAACACGGCAGCCGACTGGCGCGCGGCCAGCGACACCGCCGGCGCAGGCGCGACGGCAGCCGCAGCCTCCGGCAGGAAAGCCTGCAACACTTCGATCTTCGTGATAGGCAGACCGGCATCGCTGTCGAGATCGGCATCGCGCTCGATCCGCCGGCGCAGCCATTCGTTGGTAAATCGCATCTTCATCTTACGCTCCGTTCCCGTCCTGCGGATTCAGGAGGGCCTGTGCCTGAGCGGACGATAGCTCGAAGTAATTCATTCCGTGGTGGCCATGGTCAGGGCCAAAGTCCGTCATTCCGATCACGTCACGGTAGAAGTCTTCGGCGCCGGACAGCGAATGCAGTCCTAGCCGCCCGCCGAGTTCTTCCTCCATGCTGAGGTTCACGGCGGTCAAAAACAGCAGCTGACCCACTCCCTTATAGACCGGCTGTCCCATAAACCGTGGCCTGTTCCACGGTGCGGTCGCGATCCTGTCGATGTAGACCAGATCCGCCTTCAAGTGATCCGGATGACGGCTGAAGCAGCCCTCGCCGCCCTTCTTTACCAGCATAACGCCTTGCATGCGGCCGGCGCACTCCACGGCGTACATCTGATAGGTCAGCGGATTGCCGCGGATCTCAGCTAGCCGACGCCAATCCCAATGGGCGTCCTGGGCGTTGGCCGCGATCCGCTCGGCGGTCGATGCGTCCGCAGGAAGGCGCTCAGCGAAGGCGATCATCCAATCCCGTTCGAAGGATAGAAGGTTCAACTCGTCGATCCCCTCGAACAGGCTTGCGGGCTCGTAGCGTCCCGTTAGCCGGTTCTTGAGGTCGTACGTGCCGAGCAGGGTCTTCATAGGACCATCAGCTCCGCCTTTTCCTTACTGCGTGGGTCCTCGAAGAAAATCTTCTCGCCTCGGTCGAGGCGCTCATCGAGCGACTGATAGAGCCGCAGTGCCTGGCGGAGCAGCGTGGTCTTCGACAGCCCCTTGCGATCGCAGAGCGCTTCAAGAGCGGCCATTTCGGGCTCGCTCAGATTCAACGTCATCGTCTTTTTCTCGGCCACGATGTCCTCCCGCTGACGCCTATTTAGGGCCTTCCAATGGTGGTGTCAACGAAAATCAGCCGTTGTGCGGCTATTGACTAGCTAAAAAATAGCTATTACGCATGGACTCCAGAATGGCTCGGAATAGTCCGAGGCCGCACAAGACCGAGGTTCCGAAATGAGCGAGAAAATTGCGGAGGTCGTCGAGCAGCTCGACGTCCTCTTCGCTGCCGAGGGCCATCCCGGCCACTACAGCGCGGAGATTGGCCCGACCACCACCGTCCGCGAATTCGTGGAGATCGCGGAGACGAAGACCGGCATCAATGGCCTGCTTGAGGTGTACGTCGAGAACGGCGACGAACCGCTCGGCCACGACCTGCTGCTAGTCGAGCACCTCTCCATCGAGTTCGCGCCGCTGCACGTCGCGAAGCCGGGCAAGATCGAGACGACCGTCCGCTACCAGGGCCGTCACGTGGAACGTGCGTTCCGGCCGGCGGCCACTATCGAGAAGGTGACGGTGTGGGCGGTGGAGAAGCTCGGCATCACCGAGGATCCGAACGACTTCCAACTCAAGCACGATGGCAAGGTTCTCGCACCGGACTCCCACTTGGGCCAGGTGGCCCACGACAAGAAGTCCGTCGTCCTGGACCTCGTCTTCAAGATCAAGCCGCAGGGCTGACGATGCGGCCCGACGAAGCAGCACTGCTCCGCGACCTGGCGTCGCCGGCCTTCGTGGTCGGCGAACGCCGGGGCCGTTGGACCGCACTCGGCGTGAGGTTTCCTCTCGTCATGTTCTTCCTGGCGGCGCCGCCGCGCGCCAGCGGCCCCGCCGGCTTCCTGCTGAGGTCCGACTGCACGGGCTACCCGGGGACGGCGCCCAATTCGCAATTGTGGCACGGCGGTGAGAACAAGCCGCTGGAAGAGAGGCACCGTCCGAGAAACAGGCAAGGCAGCGTCATGACTGCATTCAGCACCTGGGGACCTTGCCTCTACCACCCGATCGACAGGCTGGCACGCGACCACGGTCGGTGGCCGACGCTGCATCCAGAAATGCTCTGGACCGCCGACAAGGACATCACGTTTCTGCTGGAGACCGTTCATGCAATTCTCGATTCTTCGGAGTATGCGAGCGCTGATCTTCCCGCCGCGGCAACTCAACTGCCGCCGGAGTTTGTGGCTCGACACGTTGGCACTGCTGCGTGAGCGGGGCCGCGGCAACCGCGAGAGCGGCGGCTTTCTGCTCGGCCGCCGTATCGGAGGCTCGCGCGTCATCGAGTCGTTCCTGCCGTACGACGACATCGACCCCAACGCGCTCCGCGGCATCATCCTCTTCGACGGCTCCAAGATGGATACTGTCTGGGAGCTCTGCCGTCGCCGGGGTCTGGAGGTCGTTGCCGACGTGCACTCGCATCCCGGCGGCTTCGGCCAGAGCCAAACGGACCGAGACAATCCGATGATCCCGGAGGTCGGCCACGTCGCGCTGATCGTGCCGAACTTCGCGGACAACACTTACCTGCCCGGCGGCATCGGCATCTACGAGTACCGCGGACGGCGCCAGTGGATCGACCGGAGCGCGGAAGGCCAAACCTATTTCGCAGTGAGGAGATTCGCGTGAATCTGCCGATCGAACACGATCGCCTCGCGCATCTTCTAATGAGCGGAAGCGCTGGCGAGGGATACGACGAATCCAGACGTCGGCTTGACCGCGCCTCACTCGTGCTGACCGCCGACGCGAGCGTTACGCTGCCGTGGGCGCAGGCGGCGCTCCTCACTGCAGCCGAGTGCGGTGTCCGCATGTTTCCGGGCGGGGTCTATCTCGCCGGCGTCTTCGACAGGCCGACCGTGGTCGGCCAATTCCGCGGCTGGCCGATGCGCCGACACCTTGAACTTGCCGGATGCCGTACGACCGCGGCACCCGAGCACGCGATCGCGCTGCACATCGGGCCCGATCCGCATGGCGTGCATTGCGGCTTGCGCTGTTGGGCCGACGGCTGGACGGCGGTGGTGAGCCCGAATGCACCTGTGGTGCAGCCTAAGGTCGGCAATGAGATCGGCGGCGTGCTGGCGGGCGCACTCGGCATCGGCGAGATCTTCCGCAGCGCGGTGCTCGGCGATCTGCGCGCCGGCCGCAGAACGTCCAGGCTGTCCGCCCTCTCGCCCGGCTTCGACGACGGGACCGCGGAGGAACTCCGCCATCTGCCAGCCGCCTACTGGTTGCTCGGTCTGGGCAACCTTGGACAGGCCACGCTCTGGACGATCGGCCTTCTGCCCTACGCCGATCCGGGCGCGGTCACACTGTTTCTTCAGGATGCTGACAAGTCCGAGGGCGGCAACCTGCCGATCCAGATACTCACCAAGCCCGAATGGATCGGCCGCAAGAAGGCGCGCTCCGCTGCGGCTTGGGCGGACGACCGCGGCTTCTCTTCTACGATCGTCGAGAGCCGGTTCGTGAGCGGCAGCTTCCGTTCGGCGGACGAGCCGGCGTTGGCGCTCGTCGGCGTGGACAATCTCGCGGCCCGCCGCGCAGCGGCATCCTCCAACTTCGAGCTGGTGCTCGACGCGGGGCTAGGTGCCACAGCCGTGGAGATCTTCGACATCCGTCTTCACGCATTCCCCGGCTTGCGGACACCGGAGCGAGCATGGCCCGAGCCGGATGCGGCCGCCGAACGGCCGCTCGATCCATCTCTCCAGGCACTCGTCGATGCCGGGCGCATCGACAGATGCGGTGCCGTGACCATCGCCGGCCGCAGTCTAGGGGTATCGTCGACCGCGGTGGCGGCCGCCGCGATCCAGGTCGCACAGGCCTGCCGCGCGGTCGCCGAGGGGAACTATTGCGATTTCGTCGATGCCGGTTTGATCGACTGTAGGCGGGTGCGCGCCAACGCAGTAGCACTCGCGCGGCCCGGTGCTCTGCCGTTCGTCGAGGCGAGACGCCTCTAACGGCGTCCGCTTGGACCTTTCGAGTGCCCAAACCCGCCGTTCCGCCAAATCCGGTCGCTGGGCGCGGTTGGCGGAACGTCCGACTTGGGTCAAACGTGCCAGTTCGCAAGCGCCAGGCCGAACTCGGTGGTCAGGTTCCATAATCTTCCTTCGGCAAATCAAGAGTTTTCAAGGCGCCGCTGACGGCATGCCCACCACGCGCAGCATGAAAGCTGCGGGCCTTCTAGAGCATGCGGCATCTAATTTGAATCGCGTTGGGATTCCCGAATCGGCGAAGTTCTGATTCAACCTGCAGGCTGGGCGGAGGCCAGCAGGGATGGCCAGAGCTTATTCGCAGGATTTGCGCGATCGCGTGATCGACGCGGTCGTTTTGGAAGGGATGAGTCGCAGGGCCGCGGCGAACCGGTTCGGGGTCAGCGAGTCGATCGCCATCAAGTGGGTGCAGCGCTTTGAGCGGAGCGGCTCTCGCACGGCCGGCAAAATGGGCGGTTACTTACGCCCAAAATTGCAGCCGCATCGAGAGTTCCTGGCGGCGCTGCGAACCGAGAAACCCGACATCACGCTCCAAGCGCTGTGCGACCGACTGCTGGCCGAACGCGGGGTCAAGGCCGACACGTCGATGATGAGCCGCTTCTTCCGCCGCGAGGGCGTCACGCTCAAAAAAAGACGCTCGTGGCGCGCGAGCAGGATCGCGCGGACATAAGCCGTCACCGGACACGCTGGCGCAAATATCAAGGCCAAATCGATCCTTCGCGCTTGGTCTTCATCGACGAGACCTGGGCCAAGACCAACATGACGCGCCTGCACGGCTGGGCGCGGCGCGGCGAGCGGCTGGTCGCCAAGGTCCCGCACGGCCATTGGAAGACCACGACATTCCTGGCCGCCTTGCGCAACGACCGCATCGACGCGCCCTGTCTGTTCGACGGACCCATCAACGGCGAGCGCTTCCTGGCCTACGTCGAGCAGTTCCTCGTCCCAACCCTCAAGCCCGGCGACGTCGTCGTGCTCGACAATCTCGGCTCTCGCAAAGGAAAGGCGGTGCGAAAGGCGATCCGAGCCGCCGGCGCGCGCCTCGTCTTTCTGCCCAAATACTCGCCCGATCTCAATCCAATCGAGCAGGTGTTTGCCAAGCTCAAGACCCTCCTCCGTAAAGCCGCGGCTCGGACAATCGACGCCGTTTCCGACGCCATCGCCCATATCCTCGCCTCATACTCCCACGCCGAATGCGCCAATTATCTCAAAAACGCGGGATATGCGGAAACCTAAATGCAGAACGCTCTAATCAACAGTGCCGATGACCGGGATGTGAACCGGCTCCACACGTTGACCTCACTCAATCCAATTTCGTCAGAAGCTTAGAGCGGTTTCCTATC
>CAWJIB010000016.1:0-15152 GCA_963842835.1 uncultured Alphaproteobacteria bacterium
AGGGAGATCGTCAGCTTTAGCAAGCGGCCTTGTCGCCGATCTTTTCGCAGCGATAGGCACATCGCGATGGAGGGGATTTAAGTTGTAAATCCGATCGTCGGCTTCGAGCTGCCCAGTGGCGACGAAATATTTGTACATGACGAAAAGCGACACAAGCCGCTCGCGCGTCGCGTCACGAAACTGTGCGGCAAAGCTGTTCGCGTTGCGTATGATTTGCTCGGCCTCGCCGATGTTGCTCTCGTAATGAAGGATCTTCTCCTCGAGATCCTCGAAATCGTCCCGCAGCAGCACATAGTGCTTGCCGGCTTCCAGGCGGCCTTCCATGAACCAAGTTTCATAACAGGGCGCGGGCATCAGGCATAAGCTGTTCGACGCCAAAATCCACTTGAGGTTCGTCGCTACGTCAACGCCCTCGACCGAGATCACATATCTGAAAAGCATCTGCTCGGTGGCGGAAAGGAATGGCTTGGGTGTAGCGCCTATCGGCTGTCCTAACGACACGCCAACATCGCAGAGCGGATGATCGAAGTAGCGCTGGACAAGCGCGGCCCGCTTTGCGTTATGTCCGCCGCCGCGCCAAACCGCCATCGGCTTCTTGTCTTGAAAGTTCATTTGATCGTTGAGAAAATTGAAGTGTCGAAATTTGTCCAGATTGAGCAAGATCGAATTCCGGTTGTCGCCGAAAATGGGCCGAGATTTCACGAAACTTGGACGATCGGGAATATGAGTGACATCGCCGAATATGTGATTGAGTTGGAAGTGTCTGGGAAAGTAGCGGGCGTGCTCCTTCAGGTCGAGGTAGTACATGCTGGCGCCGATCGGGATGCTCGCGATTGTCGTTGAGTATTCTTGAGCGCTCAGCGCGTAAGAAAGCTTGTTGTAGTAACCAACTCGCTGCGAGAGGTATGCGGCGTCGTAACGATCCGCCTGGGCGAGCATGTCTCGCAGACGTCGCCTGAAAAGGAACTGCGGCGCCAGCTCGCGCGTGATGTTAAGGGCCCAATAGCCGGCCCTGTCCAGCTTTCGTTTGATCGACGCCATCGTCCTTCGCCAGAGAAGTTGAGACAGACAAGAGTGTTATTTACAGGGGTCCCAAGCTCATCTGACGATCAATTTATACGGTTATTGTGAAACGGCATGGGTTCCGCCGCCGTCCATTTGATCAGCGATTCACAACTAACCGCCTTTCGCCGAATAGACGGCGGTTTGATGCAATTCTGCAACGATCTGGCGTTCTTGGCAAGCTTGCATCGCAGCTTGCATCGCCGCGCCGTGCTCGCGGCGCGCGAGGCGAACGAAACGTTCGCCGGGCGCCCCGCGCGCAAGGAGGAAGGCGCTCGCCTCAGCCCAGCACGCTCTCCGCCGGCGTATAGGCGAGCCCATGCGCCTGCGCGACGGGTTCGCACGTCACCTTGCCGTCGTGCACGTTCAACCCCGCACGCAGGTGGACGTCGTCCTTCAGCGCCTGGCGCCAGCCTTTGTCCGCGAGCGCCAGGGCGAAGGGCAGGGTGGCGTTGTTGAGCGCGAAGGTCGACGTGCGCGCCACCGCGCCCGGCATGTTGGCGACGCAGTAATGCACGACGCCGTCGACGACGTAGGTCGGGTGCGAGTGGGTCGTCGGCTTCGAGGTTTCGCAGCAGCCGCCCTGGTCGATCGCGATGTCGACGATCACCGCGCCGGGCTTCATGGTCGACAACATGGCGCGCGTCACCAGCTTCGGCGCCGCCGCGCCGGGGACGAGCACGGCGCCGATCAGCAGGTCGGCGCGCTTGACGAGTTCGGCGATCGTCGTGCGCGTCGAATAGATCGTGCGCACGCCCGTGCCGAACTGCGCCGCGAGGCGCCGCAAGGCTTCGTTCGACTTGTCGACCAGGGTGACGTTGGCGCCCATGCCGAGCGCGATGGTCGCAGCGTGAGTGCCGGCAACGCCGCCGCCGATAACCACGACTTCCGCGGCCGGCACGCCGGGCACGCCGCCCAGCAGGATGCCGCGCCCGCCCTGCCCCTTTTCCAGCGCATGCGCGCCGACCTGCGGCGCGAGGCGCCCGGCGACTTCCGACATCGGCGTCAGCAGGGGCAGGCCGCCGTAGGGCGAAGTCACCGTTTCATAGGCGATGCAGGTCGCGCCGCTGGCGACGAGGTCCTTGGTCTGCGCGAGGTCGGGCGCGAGATGCAGATAAGTGTAAAGCAGCTGGCCGCGGCGAAGCTGCTTGCGCTCGGCGCTCAGCGGCTCCTTGACCTTCACGATCATTTCGGCGCGCGCGAATATCTCTTGCGGCGCATCGACCAGCGCGGCGCCCGCCGCGACATATTCGTCGTCGGAAAGCCCCGATCCGACGCCCGCAGACTTTTCGACCAGCACGGAATGGCCGTGGTGCGTCAGCTCGGCGACGGAGGCGGGCGTCAGCCCGACGCGAAACTCATTGTCCTTGATTTCCTTAGGCACACCGATAAGCATCGAACCCTCCCGTTGCGTGGAAGACGCATGATCCTGCGGCGTCGAAGAAATTTCTCTCCCAAATGAGGCTCTTGTCGCCGGCTGCCGGCATGATATGCGAATCATGGCTCAATTCGAGAGAGATTATGCGAGTTGACGAAATCGACGATCGCGACCGGGCGATCCTGCGCGAACTGATGCGCGACGGCCGTCTGACCAATGCGGAATTGGCCGATCGGGTCCATCTGTCGCAATCGGCGTGCCTTCGGCGGGTCCGCATGCTCGAGGACAGCGGGATCATCGCGGGCTATGTCATGCTGCTCGATCCGGTCGCCGCGGACCTTCCCGGCGCCGCCTTCGTTTCGGTGACGCTGGACCAGCAGGGTCGTGCGGCGCTCGACCAATTCGAGCGGGAGGTCGGCCACCACGCCGAGATCATCGAATGCTATCTTCTGGCCGGCGCCTCCGATTATCTCCTGCGGATCGCGTTTCGCGACGCGCGCGACTTCGAACGCATCCACACCGACATTCTCACGCAATTGCCCGGCGTTTCCCGCGTGCAGTCGACGATGACGCTGCGCACCGTGAAGAAGACGACCGCCTTGCCGCTGTGAGCCTGCCGCGCTAGGACGGTCGAGGAATCCGAGGATCGCGCCATGACCGAACCGCCCGCCGAAATCGCCAAGATGCCGTTCGAGACGGCGCTGGCCGAACTCGAGTCGATCGTCGACAAGCTGGAGAAGGGCGCCGTCGCGCTCGAAGATTCCATCAAACTCTACGAGCGTGGCGAAGCGCTGAAGGCGCATTGCGATCAATTGCTCAAGAACGCCGAAATGCGCATCGAAAAGATCGCGCTGTCGGCCGAGGGCAAGCCCAAGGGCGCGGCGCCGCTGGACGGCGAGTGAGGCAAGGCGAGCGGCGACGATCATACAGAAAGAAAACGCGTATCGCTATGGAAACATAGGAATTTTCATTGCCGGCGCGCTGGATAGTCACACTTTGTTAACCATAATGCCCACAAACATGGACACTAGTTTCAACCATTGATCCGGCCCGCGATTCGCGGCCGGGCGCAATAAAAAGGGCGGGTCCATGCGCACGATTGCTTTCGTAACTCAGAAGGGCGGGTCGGGAAAAAGTACTTTGGCTTCTTCGCTGGCGGTCGCCGCCAAGGACGTCGGCGAGCGCGTCTGCGTGATCGACATGGATCCGCAGGCCTCCCTCCTCAGCTGGGCCAAGACCCGCGAGTTGGACGACATCGGCGTCGTCGCAACGACGGCCGCGAAATTGCCGGCGGTGATCGGCGCGCTGGAGAAGAAGGGAATCACGCTTGCGATCATCGACACGCCCGGCGCCGACGGAGCGGCTTCGGTGGCAGCGATGCGCGAGGCCGATCTGAACGTCATTCCCTCGCGCCCAAGCATTTTCGACCTTTGGGCCAGCGCTCAGACGCGCGCCGCCCTGAAGGCGTCGGCCAGCGATTTCGTCTTCATGCTCAACCAGTGCCCGCCGGCTCAGCAAACCGCGCGCGTCGACAACGCCATCGCCGCGCTCGAGGAGATGGGCGGCCTCATTTCGCCGCTCGTGCTGGCTCGCGTCGACTATCAGGAAGCGGCGCGCCACGGCCTGGGCGTGACCGAGATCAACCCGCACGGCGCAGCCGCGCAGGAAATGCGCACGCTGTGGGCGTCGCTGAAGCGCCGTATCGCGCGCGGCAAGGGCAAGGCGCCGGCCAGCAAGGCGGCGTGAGGCCGAGGCGATTACCCGCGGCGAAAATTTACCCGCCAATGCGCGAGCGGATCACTTGCCCGCCGCGCGTGATCGTCAGGTCCCAGGCGCGCGGGCGCTGCCCGCTCGCCGCATCGAGATCGCGGGTGGTCGCGATTTTTGCGCCGTTGACCTCGAGGATGACGTCGCCCTTCTGCACGCCTAGATCGGCGGCCAGCGACCCTTCGGCGACATCGGCCACCACGACGCCTTCGCTGACGTTGTCGAGCGACAATTCCTCGGCCACCGCGGGCGAGACGTTCATCACCAGCGCGCCCTGGAACGGCGATCGGCTCTTGATGCGGATCGCCTCGCGCGGCGGCGTTTCCGGCGCCGCCGTGAGTTTCAGCGGCAGGACGAGCGACTTGCCGCCGCGCTGAACCGTCAGCGCCGCGACGCCGCCCAAGGGCTTCACGCCGAGCCGGAAGCCAACGCCTTCGGCGTCGTCGACGCTCTGGCCGTCGATCGCCGTGATCACGTCGCCGCGCTTCAGCCCCGCTCCCGCGGCCGGGCCGCCTTCGAAGACGCTGACCACCAAAGCTCCGACAGGCCGCTCCAGGCCGATCGAATCGGCGATGTCCTTGGAGACGTTTTGCAGGCCGGCGCCGAGCCAGGGCCGCTTGACCGTGGCGCCGCCTTGCTTGGCCGCCGCGACGACGCTCTTGACCATGTTGACGGGGATGGCGAAGCCGATGCCGATGCTGCCGCCCGAGCGCGAAACGATCGCGGAATTGATGCCGACGAGCCGTCCATCGAGATCGACCAGCGCGCCGCCGGAATTGCCGGGATTGATCGCGGCGTCCGTCTGGATGAAGAAGCCGTAGTCGTTTATGCCGATCTGCGTGCGCGCGAGCGCGGAGACGATGCCTTGCGTCACGGTCTGGCCGACGCCGAAGGGATTGCCGATCGCCAGGACGAAGTCGCCGACTTCGATCGCGTCGGAATCGCCGAGTTCGAGCACGGGAAAGCGCTCCTGGCTCTGAATTTGCAGCACGGCCAGATCGGTGCGCGGATCACGCAGCACGATCTTGGCTTCGAATTCGCGACGGTCGGACAGCGCGACCTTCACGTCGGTCATGCCCTCGATGACGTGGTGGTTGGTGACGACGAGGCCGCTGGCGTCGACGATCACGCCCGACCCCAGCGATTGCGCCACGCGCGACTGCTGGCCCTGCTGGCCGAAGAACTGGCGGAAGATCGGATCGTCGAACAGGGGATTGCGCGCCATCGTCTCGACGCGGGAGGCGTAGACGTTGACCACCGCCGGCCGCACTTTTTTCACCACTGGCGCGAAGGACAGGTGCAGTTGCGCCAGGCTCTGCGGCGCCGTCTTCTCGACGGTTTGCGCCTGCGCCGCAGCGAAACCGAGGCAAAGGACGAAGGCGAAGGCGAATCGGAGCAAGGCGGGGTCTCTCAATGAGGATCGGGGCCTTGATATAGGCGCGGCCCGGCGCGCTGCAAAGCGAGCGTGGCTCAAAGCGACGATCCGGGTCGCCGACGGGGCCGAGCGCGGCCTCGAGCGGCGGTTGCGCCGGCGACCGGCAGGTTCTTTGGGATCGGCGCGGCGACGGGCTGTCCGGCCTCGATCAGCAGTCCGACGACGCGCCGGCCGATGAAGCCGCCGCCGCCGACAACGAATATTGGGCTCATGAGAGGTCCTGCGCGAACGTCTTCGCCCGACACTCGGCCCGGATACGCGCGACGGCTCGATCGAGCATCCCTGAATTCGGCGCCCGTGGTCTTGCGGAAGCATTGGGTTTGTTCGTGAAATAGGATTTTCGAGCGGCCGAAGCGCGGCGCCCGACCCCCCGGCGCCGCATATCGGGATGGACCCGCCGACCGCCGGTGCGCCGACCGGGCCGGTCCTTCCAGCGCAAGAATTGCCGTCGTAGCGTTCTCTACCCCGTTAGCCCGCATTCCGTGCGAATGTCTCCCGACGGAGACCGCAGGGACTTTGTCGAAGAGGGCGCCCGCGATGCTGTCAGGTCCACCAATTCCCGCGACCGGCGTCATGGCGGCGGTCCTCGGCGCTTGCGCGCTGCCGCTCGCCAATACCCTCGCCAACCACGTCCTGCGGATCCGCCGCAGCGCGTGGGTCTATCCGCTGGCGGTTATCCTGCTCGCTGGGACGGTCGCGCCGCTCTTGGTCGCGCGATGGTTGACGCGAAGCGGGTGGATCAAGGGCGATCTTCCCATCGATGGCCGCGATGCGCCCGTGTTGGGTCTCGCTCTTGTCGTCGGCCTGGGTCTGATCGCGCTCGCCTTGCGCGGGCCGCGGGCGTCGGAGCTGCCCCATATTCTTCGGCTGTTCGTGGCGCTATTCGCGGTCAGCCTTGCCGAAGTTCTCGTTTTCCTGTCGCTTCTGTTCGCCGTGATGGAGGCGCTCGCCGGGTCGACGCTCGGCTCGCCCTGGGCGACGGTCGCGGCCGCGACCGGTTCGAGCGTCGCGTTTGGTCTTTATCATTTCACTCATGCTCCGCCATGGAACAGCTGGGCGCGGGCGGCCCCGCTGGTCGTCGTCTGGCTTTTCGTATGTCTTGCCTATGTGCTGACGCGGGACGCATGGGTCGCGGCGGTCGTCGACTCGAGCTTTGCGACCATCGGCTTTGTGCGATACCGGGTGAGAACGCTCGACGATATGCGGATCGCGACGGCCCTCGCCTTGGACGCCCTCAGCATCGCCGGCGTTGTCATCGTTGTCGCGTGGGCGTGAGGCGCGCCGCGCGATATTTCCTGGCGGCGGCCTTGCGCCTTGCGGCGCGCGTCCCAATGTCTTCCCGGCCGGGCTCGGGCTGCGGGCGCGGCGCATCATGACGGAGGCTCTCGATGAGCACGGCGCAAAGCAGTTTTGGCGGGTCGAATGGCGCGCGGGACTTGGGCTCCGGCGAATGGGCGAATGCGACGTGGAGACGCCGCGGCTGCGGTGCGAGCCGCTGGACGGCGTTCGAACTCATCGCCATGATTCTCGGATTTATCGTCTTCTGGCCGATCGGCCTGGCGATTCTCGGCTACAAGTTCTGGCAGCGCAAAAGCGGCGGCGAGGACCTGCAGACGTTCGCCGCCGCCAAGTGGAGCGAAGCGCGCAACGCAATGGCGGGCGGGTCGTGGTCGAAGTCGGGCGCGCCTTGGAGCGGCGGGCGCTTCTATTCGCCTTCGACCGGCAACGCCGCGTTCGACCAATGGAAGGCGGCCGAACTCGCCCGTCTCGAAGAGGAGCGTCGCAAGCTCGAAGACGCGCACCGCGAATTTTCCGAATTTCTCGACAACATCCGCAAGGCCAAGGATCGCGAGGAATTCGAGCGCTTCATGAACGAGCGCCGCAATCGGCCGCAGGCGTAAAGCCCTCACCCCAACCCCTCTCCCGCAAGCGGGCGAGGGGCTTTTTCCCTTCTCCCGCCTGGCGAGAGAAGGTAGCCGACGAATTCCCTTCTCCCGCCTGGCGGGAGAAGGTAGCCGACGAAGTCGGCCGGACGAGGGCTCTCAACCGCCTTCATCCCCCGAACACGCGCGCGAAAATCGTGTCGACGTGCTTGAGGTGGTAGCCGAGGTCGAATAGCGCCTCGAGTTCGCTCGGGCTCAACGCATTGGCGACGTCCTTGTCCGCTTTGAGCAACGTGAGGAAGTCGCCCTCGCCGCGCCACACCGGCATGGCGTTGCGCTGCACCAGCGCATAGGCGTCCTCCCGCGAGACGCCCTTCTGCGTCAGCGCGAGCAGGACGCGCTGGGAATGGATGAGGCCGCCGAGCCGGTCGAGATTCTTGCGCATGTTTTCGGGATAGACCACCAGCTTGTCGATGACCCCCGTCAGCCGCGCCAGCGCGAAATCGAGCGTGATCGTCGCGTCGGGGCCGATCATGCGTTCGACCGAGGAATGCGAAATGTCGCGCTCGTGCCACAGCGCGACGTCTTCGAGCGCCGGCGTCACCGCCGAGCGCACCATGCGGGCGAGGCCCGTCAGGTTCTCCGTCAGCACCGGGTTGCGCTTATGCGGCATCGCCGAGGAGCCCTTTTGCCCCTCGGAGAAATATTCCTCCGCCTCCAGCACTTCCGTGCGCTGGAGATGGCGGATTTCGGTGGCCAGGCGCTCGATCGACGAGGCGACGACGCCGAGCGCGGCGAAGAAAGCGGCGTGGCGGTCGCGCGGGATCACCTGCGTCGAAATCGGTTCGGGAACGAGACCCATCTTCTTCGCGACATGCTCCTCGACGCGCGGATCGATATTGGCGAAGGTGCCGACGGCGCCCGAGATCACGCAGGTCGAAATTTCCGCGCGCGCCGCGACGAGTCGCGCGCGGGCGCGCGTGAACTCGGCATAGGCCAGCGCGAGCTTGAGGCCGAATGTGGTCGGCTCGGCGTGAATGCCGTGCGAGCGGCCGATCGTCGGCGTCAGCTTGTGTTCATAGGCGCGGCGCTTCAGCGCCGCGAGCAGAGCCTCGACGTCGGCGATGAGGATGTCGCTGGCGCGCTGCAACTGTACGGCCAGACACGTGTCGAGCACGTCGGAACTCGTCATGCCCTGATGCACGAAGCGCGAATCCGGGCCGATGAATTCGGCCAGATGCGTCAGGAACGCGATGACGTCGTGCTTGGCGACGCGCTCGATCTCGTCGATGCGCGCGACGTCGAAGGTCGCGTTCCCCGCCTTCTGCCAGATGGCCGCCGCGCTCTCCTTCGGGATGACGCCGATCTCGGCGAGCGCGTCGCAGGCGTGCGCCTCGATTTCGAACCAGATCTTGAAGCGCGTCTGCGGCGCCCAGATCGCGACCATTTCGGAGCGGGAATAACGCGGGATCATGCGAGCGGTCCATTGGGAAAAGGGCAGGAGCGGTCTATAGGAAGCCGGCGCAAAGATCGAGGCCCGCGTCCGCGTCGTCATAGCCCATTGCCAGAAGCGCGCCCCGGCGGGCACATTGGGGCGACAGGTCCGCAACATGGAGAATGGCTGCGTGTCGACTTCGAAAACCGATGTCATCGTCCTGGGAGCGGGAATCGTCGGCGTCTGCGCGGCGCTGCACGTGCAGGCGCGCGGCCGCGCCGTCACGCTCGTCGATCGCCTCGGCGCCGTGGCGCGCGAGACGAGCTTCGGCAACGCCGGCATCGTGCAGAGCGAGGCGGTTTTCCCCTACGTGTTTCCGCGCGCGCCCGCCGAAGTCGCGGTCGCCGCGCTCAATCTCGATCCGCGCGTACAAATTCGCTACAGCGCCTTGCCGTCGATCGCGCCGTGGGTTTGGCGATATTTTCTCGCCTCCTCGCAAAAATCGCGGTTGTCCGTGGGGCTGGCGACGCGCGGGCTGATCCTGCGCTGCATCGCCGAACATCGCGCGCTCGCCGAGGCTGCGGGCGCGGGCGCGTTGTTGCGCGAGGGCGGCTGGATCAAGGTGTTCCGCACCTCGCGCGGCGAGGATCTCGCGCTCGCCGACATCGAGGAGACGAAACCCTTCGGCATCGCCAGCGCGACGCTGACCCGCGATCAACTCCTTGCCCTCGAACCGCACTTGAGCGAGGTCGCCAAGGGCGGCGTGCATTTCACCGAACCGCTGACGACCCCCGACCCGGAAGCTCTGGCCAAGGCCTACGCCGATCTTTTCGTCAAGCGCGGGGGCAAGCTCGTCAAAGGCGACGCGCGCTCGCTGCAAGCCTCCGGCGCCGGCTGGTCGGTGACGACGCAGGACGGCGCGATGCAGGCTTCGGAAGTCGTCGTCGCGCTGGGGCCGTGGTCGGGGGACCTCGCGGCCGCGTTCGGCTATCGCCTGCCGTTCGGCGTCAAGCGCGGCTATCACATGCATTACGGCGCCAAGGGGAACGCCGCGCTCAACCGGCCGGTGCTCGATCTCGAAAGGGGCTACCTGATCACGCCGATGGCGCGCGGCGTGCGCCTGACCACCGGCGCGGAATTCGCGCGCCGCGACGATCCGCCCTCCAGCGCCCATCTCGATCGTCTTGAGCCGTGCGGGCGCGAGTTGTTTCCGCTCGCCGAACGGCTCGACCCGCAGCCCTGGCTGGGGAGCCGGCCTTGCCTGCCCGACATGGCGCCGATCATCGGCCCGGCGCCGCGTCACAAGGGCCTGTGGTTCGATTTCGGCCACCAGCATCTCGGCCTGACGCTCGGCCCGGTCAGCGGCCTGCTGCTGGCGCAAATGATGGCGGGCGAGACGCCGTTCGTCGATCCTAAGCCGTTCCGGGCGGACCGATTCGGCTAATCCGCGCCGTAGCGCTGGCGCCAGCTCGGCCGGGCGCCGGGGAAGGGGAGGGGCGTCGCCTCGTAAACCCCGCGCGCGACCGCCCGCGCGACGCATTCGGCCGCCAGGGTCCCGATCTCCGTGAGATCGCGCAAGTCCGGCGCCCGGGCCGCGCGCGCCGTCGAGGCGGCGAAGACGACGTCGCCGTCCGCCGGCGCGAGAGCCGGGCGCATCGCCAAGGCGAGGCCGCCTGAGGCCATGATCGCCACTCTCGTCATCTGCGCCTTGCCGAAGGCCGCGTCCGTGGCGACGACCGCGAGCGTCGTGTTGGCGGGCGCGTCGCGTTTGAGCGCGAGCGTGAGCGCGTCGGCGGCGGGCGCGCCGCCCGGGCCGAGCCCGCCGAATTCCGCGCCGCGTTCGTAGGCCGCCGCCCAGAAATGCGGGGCGGTTCCGCGCGTCGCGCGCCCGACCGTATTCACGGCGACTAGCGCGCCGACGACGAAGCCGTGTGAGGACGTCGCGCTCGCCGAGCCAAGCCCGCCCTTCAGATCGTAGGTCGTGGCGCCATAGCCTGCGCCCGCCGTTCCCAGCGCGAATTGCGCGCCGGCGCTCGCCGCCGCCTCGAAGCCGAGGTCGCCATAGGGCGCGCGGCGGCCCCAGGCCTTGTCGCCGCCGTTGTCGAGATCGAACAGCGACGCGCCGGGAACGATCGGCACGCGCGCCGATCCCACCGCGAAGCCGCGCCCCTGCGCCGCCAGATAGGCCATCGCGCCGCCCGCGGCGTCGAGGCCGAAGGCCGAGCCGCCGGATAGGACGAAACCGTCGACCCAGTTGACCGTCATCTCCGGCGCGAGCAGCGCGCCGTCGCGCAACGCCGGCGCCCCGCCGGGGATCGCCATGCCGCCGGTCGCCGGCTCGTCGAACACGACCACGCTGACGCCGGACGCCAGCCGCGCGTCCTGCGCGGCGCCGACACGCACGCCCGGGACATCGGTAATGAGATTGTTCATGGGCAAGGGGCCCTCGCGGGAAACAGGAGAATGCGAGACAAACGCAAAAGGGCTTCCATTTATGAAAGCTACGTCGACTTTTCCGACCACGTGACGGAAGCCGCGCTTCGCACTAGTATATTTTGATGCCGCCCGCCATCCCGTCTCGCGACGCCGCGCCATGATGAACGGTTCGACTGTCTTCGTCGCGTCCTTTGGCTATGTCTGCTTCCTTTTCGCCGTGGCCTGGTGGGGCGATCACGGCGGGCGGCGGTTCGTCGTGGGCAGGCAGCGCGCGCTCGTCTATGCGCTGAGCCTGGCCGTCTACTGCACCTCCTGGACCTATTACGGCTCGGTCGGGCTCGCCTCGGCCCATGGGCTCGATTTTCTGCCGATCTATATCGGCCCGATCCTGATCGTCGGGTTCGGCCATCGGCTGATGGCGCGCATCGCCGCTCTCGCGCGCGCGCAGAACCTCACGACGGTCGCCGATTTCGTGTCCGCGCGCTACGGCAAGTCCCAGGCGGTGGCCGCGCTCGCCGCGCTGATTGCGCTGATGGCATCCGCGCCCTATATCGCGCTGCAGCTCAAGGCGATCACGCAGACCATCTTGATGGTCGTCGACTCGTTCGAACACGGTCGGTTGACGCCCGGCGCGCCGTCTTCGACCTTCTATCTCGCGGTGACGGTGGTGCTGGCGGCCTTCGCTATGGCCTTCGGCACACGGCGCATCGATCCGACCGAGCATCAGAACGGGCTGATCCTGGCCATCGCGGTCGAATCCGTCGTCAAGCTTGTGGCCTTTCTCGCCGTGGGCGCCTTCGTCGTCTGGGGTCTTTCCGGCGGCCTCGGCGAATTGACGCGTGTCGCCGAGAGCCACGCGCGCATCGGCGCGGTGATCCAATCAACCCCCGATCCCGCGAATTGGCTGACCACGACGCTGCTCTCGGCGTCGGCGATCCTGCTGCTGCCGCGCCAGTTCCACGTCAGCATCGTCGAGAATCGCAACGCGCGCGACATCGTCGCCGCGGCCTGGCTGTTCCCTGTTTACCTCGTGCTGATCAATCTGTTCGTCGCGCCGCTGGCGATCGCCGGACTGGCGACTTTCGCCGACGGCGCGATCGACCGCGATCTGACGGTTCTCGCCCTGCCGCTCAACGCCGGCGCGCGCGGCCTTGCGCTGACGACGATGCTCGGCGGGCTGTCCGCGGCGACCGGCATGGTCGTGGTCGACAGCGTCGCGCTCGCGATCACGGTGTCCAACGATCTCGTCATGCCGATCCTGCTGCGCCGTCGCGCCGGCCAGGCCGATGCGGCGGCCGCCGGCGAAATCGGCGCGCGCGTGCTGTTCGTGCGGCGCGCGGCGATCCTCGGCGTTCTCTTCTTCGGCTATCTCTATGCGCAGCTGGCGAACGGCGCGGCGCTCGCCTCGATCGGGCTTTTGTCGTTCGCCGCGATCGCGCAGATCGCGCCGGCTTTCCTCGGCGGGCTGATGTGGCGGCGGGGCACCGCGCGCGGCGCCGTCGCGGGCATGGTTCTGGGGTCGCTGGTCTGGCTCTACGTGCTGTTTCTGCCTTCCCTCAACGCCGACGGCGCGCTCGCCGATCTGCTGGCGGGCGGGCCGCTCGGAATCGTCTGGCTTCGGCCGGCCTCCCTGATCGCGTTTTCCGCCTATCCGCTGGTCGGCGGCGTCGCGCTTTCGCTGGGGGCCAACGTCGCGGCCTTCGTTCTCGTATCCTTGACGCGCAAGGCGACGCCGTTGGAGCGCGTGCAGGCGATGGCCTTCGTCGCCGCCGCGCCGGCCGGCAAGCCGCAAGCGTTCCGCTTGTGGCGCGCTTCGGCGACGACGGGGGAGCTGGAGGCCACCGTCGCGCGCTATCTCGGGGCGGCGCGGGCGCGGCGCGCGTTCGAGACATTCATGCGCGAGCGCGGGCTCTATCTCTCCGCCAGCGACGAAGCGGACGCCCATCTCGTCCGCCACGCCGAGCATTTGTTGTCGCCGGCGATCGGCGCCTCGACCTCGCGGCTGGTGCTCTCGCTGCTGCTGCGACGGCGCGCGATGTCGGGCAAGTCGGCGCTCAAATTGCTCGACGACGCCTCGGCGGCGATCCAATCGAGCCGCGATCAGCTGCAACACGCGCTCGACCATGCGCGCCAGGGCATCACGGTCTTCGACAGCAATCTCGCGCTGACCACCTGGAACCGGGAATTCGCCGATCTGTTCGACCTGCCGCCCTCGATGCTGCGGCTCGGCGTCGGACTCGACGAGATCGTGCGGTTCAACGCCTCGCGCGGCGCTTATGGGCCGGGGTCGTCCGACGACTTCGTCGCCGAGCGCATCGAGAGCCTGCTCAACGACGACGAGCCGTTGCGCCTGCGCCTCTATCCGTCTCAGCGCGTGATCGAAATCCGCTCGGCGCGGCTGCCCGACGGCGGCATCGTCACGACCTATACCGACGTGACGCAGACCGTGCTCGCCGAGGAGGAACTGGCCGCGGCCAACGAGCGGCTGGAGCGGCGGGTGCAGGCGCGCACGGCCGAACTCGAACGTCTCAATCAGGCGCTGGCGCACGCCAAGACCGAGGCCGAGCAAGCCAATCTCTCCAAGACGCGTTTCCTCGCCGCGGCGGGCCACGACATTCTCCAGCCCCTGAACGCGGCGCGGCTTTACGCGAGTTCGCTGACCGAAAGCGCGGCCGAGGCCGGCGCGGACGAACGCGTCGCGCTGGCGCGCAACGTCGACGCCTCGCTCGAGGCGGTCGAGGAAATCTTAGGCGCCCTGCTCGACATTTCCCGGCTCGACGCCGGCGCGACGCGGCCGGAAATCGTCGACTTTCCCGTCAACGATATTTTCCGTCAGCTCGAAATCGAATTCGCGCCGACGGCGCGCGCCAAGGGATTGGGGCTGCGCTTCGTCGCTTCGTCGCTGAGCGTGCGTTCCGATCGCCGGCTGATGCGGCGGTTGCTGCAAAATCTCGTTTCCAACGGCGTCAAGTATACGCCGAAGGGGCGCGTGCTCGTCGGCTGCCGCCGCATCGAAGGCGCGGTGCGCATCGAGGTCTGGGACACCGGGCTCGGCATTCCCGCCGACAAGCAGCGCCTGGTCTTCGGGGAATTTCAGCGCCTCGAACAAGGCGCGCGGGCGGCGCGCGGCCTCGGGCTCGGCCTTTCCATCGTCGAGCGGCTCGGGCGGGTTCTCGGCCATGTCGTCACGCTGCGCTCGAAGCCCGGCGCCGGTTCGGTGTTCGCGGTGGTCGCGCCGCTCGGCGCGTCGAGCCCGGCCCTCGCCGCTGACGGGCCCACGGCGGAGCCGACGCTGGCGGGAGAGACGCTCAACGGCCTGCGCGTCCTGGCGATCGACAACGAGCCGCGCGTGCTCGACGGCATGCGCGTGCTGCTCGGCAAATGGGGATGCCGCGTCGCCATCGCCCGTGGGCTCGGCGACGCGCGCGAGGCGCTGGCGGCGTTCGACGGCGGGCCGGACGCGATCATCGCCGACTATCACCTCGACGAAGGCGACGGGCTCGCCGTCATCGCCGCGCTGCGCGAGAGCGTCGGCTTTCCCGTCGCGGCGATTCTGGCCACCGCCGACCGCAGCCAGGAGGTGCGCGAGGCGGCCGCGCGCGCCGATGTCGCCCTGCTCAACAAGCCGCTGAAGCCGGCCCCGTTGCGGGCCCTATTGACCCGCTGCCTGGCGCTGCGCGCGGCGGCGGAATAGCGCCCTGGACGCCGAAAGACCGTCTAGTCGCGCAGCGCCGTCATCAGGATCCTCGTCGACGC
>CAWJIB010000017.1:0-14213 GCA_963842835.1 uncultured Alphaproteobacteria bacterium
CATGCTCGTTTCGGTTGGACAAGGAAAGGAAGCCTTGCCGCGCCCGAAGGTCGGCCGTCGCGAAAGCTCGCGCGACCCGACAGCGCTCTTACGCGAATGTCGTTACAGGCGGAAGTCGGCGCAAACGCACGCGCTTCAATTCGGCGGGCCGGACATTTATCGTCGGCCAGGCGCAATTGACCGAATCGAAGTCAGGCAGAAAAATTTTGCATGGCAGCCCTGCTCGCGCTGGTGACATTGCCCAAATTTTCGACTATCAGTCATATCCTCGCGAAAAGGAGGCCGCCGCCGGCAGTGCCGGCGACGGATATGCCGAGTTTGTGGGAGGACGGGGCGTTTGACCGGTTGGTCGCGCGGCGCGCAAGAATTGCGACGCAAAAGACGCGACGAACCGGGATCGCAATTCAGGGATAGGGTGCGCGAAAGCAAGGCTTGGGGCCTATCCCAAGCCTTGCTTTTTTTTGTTCGCGGATCGGCGCTTACGCGCCTAGCTTTTCGCCTTCCGCCCAGCCCGTCTTGACTTCTGCGATGTAGTCCCCGAGACGACGGTCGGCGATCGCCTTGCGGGCGCCGGCCATCAAGTCCTGGTAATAGGCGAGATTAATCGCCGTCAGCGCCATCATCGCGAGGATCTCTCCGGATTTCACGAGGTGACGCCAATAGGCTCGCGAATAGTCTCGCGCCGCCGACGCCGACGACAGCGGATCGACCGGGCTCGGATCGTCGGCGTAGCGCGCGTTGCGCAGATTGAGCCGCCCGCGCCGGGTGAAGACCATGCCGTGCCGTCCCGCCCTCGTCGGCATTACGCAATCGAACATGTCGACCCCGCGCGACAGGCTCTCGAGCAGATCGTCGGGCGTGCCGACGCCCATGAGATAACGCGGCCGGTCGCTTGGCAGATGCGGCGCGACCGTCTCGATCATTTCGAGCATGACCGCCTGCGGTTCGCCGACCGCGAGGCCGCCGATCGCGTAGCCGTCGAACCCGAGCGCGACGAGTTCGCGCGCGCTCGCCACGCGCAGGTCCTTTTCCTCGCCTCCCTGCACGATGCCGAATATCGCCCTACCCGGCTCGGCGGCGAAGGCCGACTTCGAGCGCTCGGCCCAGCGCAACGACAGGCGCATCGCGCGCTCGGCCTCCTCGCGCGAGCACGGCAGACGCACGCATTCGTCGAACTGCATCTGAATGTCGGAGCCGAGCAGATGCTGGATCTCCATCGCTCTTTCCGGCGTCAATTCGTGCCGCGACCCGTCGACATGGGATTGAAAGACGACGCCGCGCTCGTCGAGCTTGCGCAGCTTCGATAGGCTCATCACCTGGAAGCCGCCGGAATCTGTGAGGATCGGGTGGGGCCAATTCATGAATTTGTGCAAGCCGCCGAGCTTCGCGATCCGTTCCGCTCCGGGCGCGAGCATCAAGTGATAAGTGTTGGACAGCACGATGTCGGCGCCCAGCGCACGCACCTCCTCGGGATACATCGCCTTGACCGTGGCGGCGGTGCCCACCGGCATGAAGGCCGGGGTACGAATGACGCCGCGCGGGGTCGTGATCGCGCCCGTGCGGGCGGCGCCGTCGACCGCGTGGATGGAAAAGGAAAAATCGTCGCTCATTTCGCTTCGCGTTTGGGGCCGCGGGCGGCCTCGCCCGCTCCCGCGGCCGAGCCCTAAGCACGCCCGAGAGAAGGAATCAAATGTCCCCGCGCCGAGGGGACCGAGCGGCGCCCAGCAGCAGACAGGCGTCGCCATAGGAATAGAAGCGATAACCCGTCCGAATTGCGTGCGCATAGGCGCGGCGCATGATCTCGAGGCCGCTGAACGCGCAGACCAGCATGAACAGCGTCGAGCGCGGCAAATGGAAATTCGTGAGAAGCGCGTCGACCGCGCGGAAGCGATAGCCGGGCGTAATGAAGATCGCGGTTTCGCCTTCGAAGGGCCGGATCGCGCCGGTCTCGTCGGCCGCGCTTTCCAGTAGGCGCGCCGAGGTCGTGCCGACCGCGACGATCCGTCCGCCGCGCGCGCTCGCCGCATTGAGCGCTTCGGCGGTCGCAGCGTCGACGCGCCCCCATTCGGCGTGCATCTGGTGGTCGCGCGTGTCGTCCGCCTTGACCGGCAGGAAGGTGCCGGCGCCGACGTGCAGCGTCACGCGATGGACGCTCGCGCCGGCCGCCTCGATGCGCGAAAGCAGCGCCGGGGTGAAATGCAGGCCGGCGGTCGGGGCGGCGACGGCGCCGTCTTCGCGGGCGAAGACGGTCTGATAGTCGGCGCGGTCGGAGGCAGCGATGGTTCGACGCGAAGCGATATAGGGCGGCAGCGGCGGCGCGCCGATCCGCTCGATCGCCTCGTCGAGCGCCGCGCCGTGAAAGGCGAAGGCGAGCGTGACCTCGCCGGCTTCGCCTTTCGCCTCGACCTCTGCGTCCAGCGCGCCGAGCAGGCAGGCCGTGCTTTCGCGCGTGTCGCCGAAGCGGATGCGCTCGCCGATCCTCAGCTTCTTGGCCGGGCGCACGAAAGCGCGCCAGCGGCTCGCGTCGAGGCGCTTGATCAGGGTCGCCTCGATCGCCGCCGCGCTTTCGCCGCGCAGGCGAACGCCCTCGAGGCGCGCCGCGATCACCCTGGTGTCGTTGACGACCAGCGCGTCGCCCGGACGAAGAAAGTCCGGGAGGTCGCCGACGAGGCGATCCTGAAGCGCGCCGTCCGGCGCGACCACGAGCATGCGCGCGGCTTCGCGCGGGCTGGCAGGCGCGAGCGCGATGCGCTCGGGCGGCAAATCGAAATCAAACAGATCGACGCGCATCTAAGGGCCGTTTCCGGTGAGCGCGCTCGTGGGCTGCGCCCTCAGCTCAGCGTCGCCTTAAGGATTTTGTCGGGGTCGCGCACCGGCTCGCCGCGCTTGATCTTGTCGACGTTCTCCATGCCGGAGACGACCTTGCCCCAGACCGTATATTGACGATCGAGAAAGCGGGCGTCGTCGAAGCAGATGAAGAACTGCGAATTGGCCGAATTCGGGTTCTGCGCGCGCGCCATCGACACCGTGCCGCGCACATGCGGCTCGTCGTTGAACTCGGCCTTAAGGTCGGGATACTTCGAACCGCCCGTTCCCGTGCCGTGCGGACAGCCGGTCTGCGCCATGAAGCCGTCGATGACGCGGTGAAAGACGACCCCGTCGTAGAACCCCTCGCTCACGAGGAGCTTGATGCGCGCGACATGGCCGGGCGCGATCGCCGGGTTCATCTCGATGACGACCGGGCCTTTCGTGGTCTCCAGGGTAAGCGTGTTGCCTTCGCTGCTCATTTTCTTTTCGCTCCTGATCGATTCTGGCGGGCGCAGCGCCGGGTTATTTCGCGTCGCTCGCCAGACGCAGCGTGACGATCTTGTCGGGATTGTCGACCGCGCCGTTGTTGGCTTGGCTGCCCGCCTTGATCTTGTCGACGACGTCCATGCCCGAGACCACTTCGCCGAAGACGGTGTATTGCCCGTTGAGGAACGACGCATCGGCGAAGCAGATGAAGAATTGCGAATTGGCGGAATTCGGGTCGCTCGCCCGCGCCATGCCCAGCGTGCCGCGCTTGAACGGCGTCGAGGTGAATTCGGCGGGAAGGTCGGGCAGATCCGACCCGCCCGAGCCGGTGCCGGTGGGATCGCCAGTCTGCGCCATGAAGCCGGGAATGACGCGATGGAAGACGATGCCGTCGTAGAACTTGCGCTTCACCAGCGTCTTGATCTGCGCAACGTGCTTGGGCGCCAGATCGGGCCGCAGGCGGATGACGACCTTGCCGTGCTTGGTGGTGAGGATCAGCGTATCGCCCGCGTCGTCCTCGGCCAGAGCGGCGCCGGCGGCGGCGATGAGCGGAAGCGCGAGAACGGCGCGGCGGCTGAAGAACTGCATGCGAGCCTCATGAGAGCGGCGGGATCGCCGCGGCGCGGCTTGATAGCATGCGCGCGCGGCAAAGCAAGCTCGGCGGCGGCGGCCGTTCAGCCCCCGCTCCCTGCGCGCGCGGCGCGAATTCGCCGCTGAAAGAAAACGGCGTGACGCGCCGCCCTATTCGGCCGCCACTGCCGGCAGTTGCGCCAGCGAGGCTTCCAACTCTGCGTGATCGTAGTCCTGATCGAGGAGCTTGCCGGCGAAATAATCGGTGTAGGCCTGCATGTCGAAATGTCCGTGGCCGGAGAGATTGAACAGGATCGTCGGCGACTTGCCCTCTTCGCGCGCCTTCAGCGCCTCGTCGATCGCGGCGCGCACCGCGTGCGTCGACTCGGGCGCCGGAACGATGCCCTCGGCGCGCGCGAACATCACGCCCGCTTCGAAGCACGGGTTTTGATGATAGGCGCGCGCTTCAATGAGGCCGAGCTCCTTGCAATGGCTGACGAGCGGCGACATGCCGTGGTAGCGCAGGCCGCCGGCGTGGAAGCCCGGCGGAATGAATGTCGAGCCGAGCGTATGCATCTTGACCAGCGGGGTCAGGTGGCCGGTGTCGCCGAAATCGAAGGCGTAACGCCCGCGCGTCAGCGACGGGCAGGCGGCGGGCTCGACCGCGATGACGCGCACGTCGCGCTTGTCGCGCAGCTTCTTGCCGATGAACGGAAACGCGATGCCGGCGAAATTCGATCCGCCGCCCGCGCAGCCGATGACGACGTCGGGATAGGCGTCCGCCGCCTCCATCTGCTCGATCGCCTCGATGCCGATCACGCTCTGGTGCAGAAGAACGTGGTTGAGCACGCTGCCGAGGGAGTATTTGGTGTCGGGGTTCTTGGCGGCCACTTCCACCGCCTCGGAAATCGCGATGCCGAGGCTGCCCGGCGTGTCCGGATTGGCGGCGAGAATGGCGCGCCCCGCCTCTGTCTCCATGCTCGGGCTCGCGACGCATTTGGCGCCGTAGGTCTCCATCAGCGCCCGCCGGTAGGGCTTCTGATTGTAGGAGACCTTGACCATGTAGACTTTCACCTCGAGGCCGAACAAAGCGCCGGCGAAGGCGAGCGAGGAGCCCCACTGCCCCGCGCCGGTCTCGGTCGAAAGCTTCGCGACCCTTTCCTGCTTGTTGTAAAAGGCTTGCGCGACGGCGGTGTTGGGCTTGTGGCTGCCGGCCGGGCTGACGCCCTCGTATTTGTAAAAGATGCGCGCCCCGGTGCCGAGCTTCTGCTCCAGCCGCCGCGCGCGATAGAGCGGCGTCGGGCGCCACAGCCGGTAGATTTCGCGCACCGGGTCGGGAATTTCGATCTCGCGCTCCGCGCTGACCTCCTGGCCGATCAGCGCCATCGGGAACAGCGGCGCCAGATCGTCGGGCCCGATCGGCTTGCCGGTTCCAGGGTGCAGCACCGGCGGGGGCGGCGCCGGCAGATCGGCCGCGATGTTGTACCAGGCGCGCGGGATGCGCTCTTCGCTCATCTGAATCTTGACGCTCTCACCCATACTCCCCTCCCTCGCCTCGTCTCGCGGACGCTTGCGGATCAAGAAGGCTAGCATGAACGGCCGAGATTGTTGAACCGCAAAATGAACCGCGACGCCACGCCGCGGCGGCGCTCTTGACGCCGGCGGCCCGGCTGCGCAATCAGGCGCCGACGGCCTCGAGCCGAAGGGGTTTCCGGGCCGATGAGCCGTTTCGTGCGCACCCGCCAATATGCCGAATACGCCGTGTTTCGACTGACCGCGGCGCTGATAAGCGCTCTGCCGCTCGAAATCGCCTCGCGCTGGTCGGGCCTGGGCTGGCGCGCCGTCGCCCCGCATTTGCGACGCCATCAGCGCGCCCTCGACAATCTCGCTCTGGCGCTGCCCGAGACGAGCGCGGCTGAGCGCGAGCGCATCGCTTTGCGCATGTGGGAGAACCTCGGCCGCACCTTCGCGGAATTTTTCCACATGCCGCAGATCATGGCCGAGGGGCGGATCGCGCTCGAGCCGTTCGAGCGCTTTCACGCGATCGCCGAGGGCGGCCCGTTCGTCGTCTGCGTCCTTCACATGGGCAATTGGGAAGTCGCCTCGCAGGCGGGCCTGCGCTTCGGCCTGCCGCTGGCGGGCGTCTACCAGAAGCTCACCAATCCGCTCGTCGACCGATGGATCTACAAGATGCGCGCGCCGATGTATCCGGGCGGCCTATTCGGCAAATCGCCGAGGACCGCGCGCGCGCTGCTGCGCCTGGCGCGCCAAGGCGGCTATCCCGCCTTCGTCGCCGATCTACGCGGAGCCGGCCGCGACATCGAGACGCCGTTCTTCGGGCGGCCCGCCAAATCGAACCCGTTTCCCGCGCTGATCGCGCGCACGACGGGCCTGCCGCTCTATGCCGCTCGCGTCATGCGCCTTCCCGACGCGCATTTTTCCATGCGCATCGAAAAAATCGAGGTTCCCAAGACCGCCGATCGCGATGCAGATGTCGCGGCCGCGACCGCGGCCCTGCAGGCGCGCTTCGAAGAGTTCATCCGCGAGGCGCCGGAACAATGGATGTGGGCGCATCGACGATGGGATTGAGGCGCTGGCTTCCCGTCGGCGGGCCAAACGTGCGAGACTGGGGCGGCTCGAGAGCTACGGGAGCGGCCCCTGATCATCGCCACTTGGAACGTCAACTCGGTGCGCCAGCGCCTTCCCCTTCTCCTCGACTACCTCAAGGAGAAGAGCCCGGACGCGCTGTGCCTGCAGGAAATCAAGTGCCTCGACGAGGCGTTTCCGCGCGCCGAGATCGAGGACCTCGGCTACAACGTCGCCACGCACGGGCAGAAGACCTTCAACGGCGTCGCGATTCTCGCCAAGCGGCCGATCGAGGTCGCGCGCGGCCTGCCCGGCGATCCCCATGACGAGCAGGCGCGCTATATCGAGGCGGTGATTCCGGCCAAGCGCGGCGCCGTGCGCCTGGCCAGCGTCTATCTGCCCAACGGCAATCCCGCGCCAGGGGAAAAATACGCCTACAAACTCGCGTTCATGGACCGGCTGATCCGTCACGCGCGCGAATTGCTGACCTTCGAGGAGCCGCTGGCGCTGGCGGGCGATTTCAATGTCATTCCCGAGCCGCGCGACGCCGCCCATCCCGAGCTATGGGCGAAGGACGCGCTGTTCCTGCCGCCGACGCGCGCCAAGTTCCGCGAGCTGATCGCGCTCGGCTTCACCGACGCGTTGCGCGCGACGAGCGACGAGGGCGGGCTCTATACCTTCTGGGACTATCAGGCGAGCGCCTGGCCCAGGAACAACGGCATCCGCATCGACCACCTCCTGCTTTCCCCCCAGGCGGCCGATCGGCTCGGCTCGGTCGAAATCGACAAGGAGATGCGCGGGCGCGAAAAGGCCTCCGATCACGTCCCCGTGCGCATCGAGCTCAAGGACGCGTGAGTCGCAGAGCGCGTATCAGGTCCGCCGCCCGATCGCCCTGACGACGGCGCTGGGGCCAACGTGCAGCGCCCCTTCGTCGAGATCGGCTTCCGCTTCGGCGAGCTCGATCATTTCCAGCGCCGCGAAGTCGGCGCGCAAATCCTCGATTCCGTAGAGCAGGCTGGCGTCGCGCGGGCCGCCGCGCGCGCCAGCCGCCTGGCGTGCGATCTGTTCGGGCCGGAACGCTTCGAGAATGACGAGCCCGCCGGGCTTGAGAGCGCCGAGAACCTTGGCGTGCAGCGCACGCCGCTCATCCTCGACGAGATGGAGAAAGATCAGCGCGATCACGTCGTAAGCCTCGCGCGGCCAGTCCCAGCGAAGCGCGTCGGCCTGAACGGCGTTGAGCGCCACGCCCCGCGCCTGCGCAAGCCGGCGCGCCTTGGCGACGCCCTGCGCGGAAAGATCGAGCGTGTCGACGATCATCCCCTGTTCGGCGAGCCAGACGCCGTTGCGCCCCTCCCCGTCGCCGGGAACGAGCGCGCGCATCCCCGGCCTCAGCCGCGCGCGCTGGCTCATGAGAAACGCGTTCGCCGTCTCGCCATAGGCGAAGCGCTCGCCGGCGTAACGCTCGTCCCACATCGCCGCCCTTTCCGCTTTGGCCTCGCTCATCGCTCTTGCTCCGCTTCAAGATCGAGCCCCATCATGCCGACCTTTCGTCGTCGGGCAAGCGCTCGCCCAACCGGCGAGGATTTCGCCGACGGGCCTTGACCGCCGCCGGCGACGATGGCCTCTTGGCGTCCGGGCGCGTCGACGGCGGGGGAATGCGAACAGCGGCCATCGCGCAGGGCGACGAAACGGGAAAACCCCATGACAATTGCGCCGCGCCTTGCCCTCCTAACCGCCCTGGCTTTGGCCGGATGCGTTTCGACCAGCGACGAGCCCTTCCCGCTCGACGACGGCGACGCCGTTTCGCCCGCGTCCGGCGGCTATGTCTGCGATTCCTACGACGCGAAAGGCAAGAAGGTCGAGGGCGCGCGGCAAGGGCGGCTCATTTTGCTTCGCGCAAACAAAAAGACCCAGTACGTGTTCGTGGACGACAAGACATCATCCGCCGAGCCGTTCACCCTCCATCGAGCCAAGGAAAATTTGTATGTCGTCGCCGTCGCGCATTCCGACGCTTCCGGCGAGGACCTCTACGTCGCGGAATTCACCGACGCAGGCAAGGCGTTCAAGTTCTACGCCGAAGGCGACGATTTCGACTCCCGCGCGCAAGGGCTCGCGCGCCAACGCGGCGTGAGCGTCGCGCACAGCCAGTTCTCGAACGATCTCAGTGGTCCCGCGCAAGGCCAAAAGGCCTTCATGATCGAGATGGCGTCCGACCTGAAGGGGTGGAAATTGTCGGCGGATTGTCGGGCGAAGCGCTGAGGGCCCTTCCCCCTCGCGGGGGAAGGAGGCGCGTCCCCTTTCAACTTCGTGTCACGGCGAGCACGACGACGGCAGGCGGGAGACCGCGAAAGGACGAGCGGACACGCGCTTGGCGCAGGAATTCCGGCGCCCTTCGGCGCGCAACTTAAACGCTCGAATATGGCGTCCCCGCAATCGTCCCTCTTGCAGAACGCAACGCGAACAGATAGGCATCGTTCGTGATTTGTTTACGCCTGATGATGATTCTCGACGCCAATCTGTGCATTCGTTTCGATTCGCGGCGCGAGCCGCTGGGGAGCCTGCCATGCTGACGAAAAAGCAAAGCGAACTGCTGCGCTTCATTCATGAGCGCCTCCAGGCGGAGGGCGTTCCGCCCTCCTTCGACGAAATGAAGGAGGCGCTCGATCTGCGTTCCAAATCGGGCATCCATCGGCTCATCATGGCGCTCGAGGAGCGCGGTTTCATTCGCCGCCTCGCCAATCGCGCGCGGGCGATCGAAGTGCTGCGCCTGCCTGAATCCGCGACGGTCGGGGCGCCGCGCGCGCAAAAATTCTCGCCGAGCGTGATTCCCGGCAATCTAGGCCGCGTGCGCCCGCGTTCGAGCGCCGAGGCCGAAGCGCGCGCGGCGATGATCCCGGTGATGGGCCGCATCGCCGCGGGCACGCCGATCTCCGCGATCCAGACGCGCATCGACACCATCGCCGTACCGCCCGAACTCCTCGGCGCGGGCGAGCACTTCGCCCTCGAAGTGCGCGGCGACTCGATGGTCGACGCCGGCATCTTGGAGAACGACACCGTCGTCATCCGCAAGCAGGACACCGCCGAGACCGGCGACATCGTGGTCGCGCTGATCGACGACGAGGAGGCGACGCTGAAACGCCTTCGCCGCCGCGGCGCCTCGATCGCGCTGGAGGCGGCCAATCCGGCCTACGAGACGCGCATATTCGGACCCGACCGCGTCCGCATCCAGGGCAAGTTGGTGAGTCTGCTGCGCCGTTATTGACCTAAATTGGAGGCCGGCCGGAAACAGCGTTGAGGAGGCCACTCCTAGCTGCTTCCGAGCCGGCCGACCCCACGGACCCGGGAGATGCGGCGGACCCGAGCACCCCGCGGGGTATGTCGCTGGCCAATCTATGGCCCGCGAAGATGACGGTACGCCGACGCAATCGCCGATTGCAACCGCTGTGGGCGCCGGCGAGCCGGAAACCGAAAATTTACCTAAATTTTGATGGTTAAAGGGCGCGCACGGCGTCCTCGCGCGGCCCGCCCGACGCGCCCGCTCTGCCCGCTCCTGTGGAAGCTCCGCTTGGCCGCCTTGCGGTCGCCGTCATCGCGCGCCAAGGTCCGGGAATGGCGAAGTTGAGGTGATTCGTGGCCGGCGTCGCGATTCTGAAGGATGATTTTCGCGTCGAGCGATCCGACGGCGAGCCTGCTTTCACCGTCGATCTCGACGGTTTCGAGGGGCCGCTCGACCTGCTGCTCGAGCTCGCGCGTCGTCAGAAGGTCGATCTGGCGCGCATTTCGGTGCTCGCGCTCGCCGAGCAATATCTCGCTTTCGTCGAGGCGGCGCGTAAATTGCGCCTGGAGCTGGCGGCCGATTATCTCGTCATGGCGGCCTGGCTCGCCTATCTCAAGTCGCGCCTGTTGTTGCCGGCGCCGGCGAAGGCCGAGGGCGCGGACGCCGCCGATCTCGCCGACGCCTTGGCGCAACGCCTGCGGCGTCTCGAACAGATCCGCAGGGCCGCCGAGGCGCTGATCAATCGGGCGCGGCTCGGACGCGACTTTTTCGCCCGCGGCGCGCCGGAGGCGATCGCGAGGTCCACGACGGTCGTCCACGAGGCGACCCTCTACGATCTCTTGTCCGCATATGCGCGGCAGAGCCAGAAACACGCTCGCGCCCATGTGCGCCTCAAGGCGCGCGTCGTCTGGTCGCTCGCCGAGGCGCGCGAGGCGCTGACGCGCCTGATGGGCCAAGCCAGCGACTGGACCGAGCTCGAATTCGTGGCTGATCGCCTATGGCATCGAACCGAAAATGCGCCGCAGCGCGCGGGCTTCCTCTTTTTCGGCCTCGCTCGAAATGGTTCGCGAAGGCCAGATCGAATTGCGGCAGGACGAAGCCTTCGCGCCGCTGTGGGTGCGCGCCGTCCGCTCGGACGCGCTAGCCCGACGCGACGACTTCAGTTAGAGCGAGGATCGATGGGAACCGTCGCGCAATTGTTCGAAACCGCCATCCCGCCTCGCTTCGCGCCGGAGGACTTGCGCATCGCCGAGGCGCTCGTCTTCGCGGCCGCCGAACCCCTCGACGAGGCGACGATCGGCGCGCGCCTCTCCGAGGACGCCAATGTCGGCGCGGTCATGGCCGAGCTGCAGCGCCACTACGCCGGCCGCGGCGTCAATCTCGTGCGCGTGGCGGGCCGCTGGGCGTTCCGCACGGCGACGGACCTCTCCTGGGCGCTGGCGCGCGAGGATCAGGAAAAGCGCAAGCTGTCGCGCGCGGCGATCGAGACGCTCGCCATCGTCGCCTATCATCAGCCGGTGACGCGCGCCGACATCGAGGAAATCCGCGGCGTCGCCGTCTCGAAGGGCGCGCTCGACGTGCTGATGGAGGCCGGATGGGTGCGCATGCGCGGTCGCCGCAAGGCGCCGGGCCGCCCGATCACCTATGGCACCACGCAGGAATTTCTCGTCCATTTCGGGCTCGACGCGATCGGCGACCTGCCCGGCCTCGACGAATTGGAGGGCGCGGGCCTGTTCGACGGCAAGCTGCCGGCGGGTTTCGGCATTCCGCAGCCCGACGACGACGCGGGGCTGCGCGCCGACGAGGAGCCGCTCGAGGGGCCGACGCCGCTCGAACAGGCGTGGAGCGCCGTCGGGGAGACGGACGAGCGCTGAGCGGCCCGGGCGCGGCCACGAAAGCGCCGGAAATCGCAGCGACAAGAAGAGCGGGCGCCGCCGCGCCCGGTCGGCGCGGGGCGCGGGAGTGCAACGATGAAGCCTAGGGTTTGCCTCGTGATCCTCGCCTTGGCGGCGACGGCCGGCGGCGCGAGCGCGCAATCCATCCTGCCATTGGCTTCGCACCGCGCGGCCTACGAAATCTCGCTCATCAATTCCTACACCGCGCGAGCGCCCAATTCGCAGACGCCCGTCGCCGCCTCCGGGCTCATCGCCTATGAATTCACCGGGTCGCCCTGCGAGGGCTACGCCTCGAATTTTCGCCAACTGACCGAATTGGAACGCAGCGAAGGCGACCCGATCTCCTCCGACATTCGCGCCCTCACCTTCGAGGACGGCGACGCCAAGAGCCTGAAATTCCAGATCAACTCGCAAAGCGCAGGCGATCCCGGTCCCGCGATCGTCGGTTCGGCCAGGCGCGCGGGGAGCGGCGAGACCACCGTCGCCCTGAGCAAGCCGTCCACGGAAACCATAAATCTCGGCAAGGACATTCTCTTCCCCACCGAGCACATCGAACGCATCATCGCCCAGGCCAAACAGGGCGGCGGCGCGATGCAGGCGCGCGTCTACGACGGCTCCGACACCGGCAAGAAGGTTTTCGATACCTTGACCGTCATCGGCAGGGAGGCGAGCGCGCCCACGCCCGAGACCGGCTTCGCCGACGCGCTCGGCAAGATCCGCCGCTGGCCGGTCACGGTCTCCTATTTCGACGAAGCGGCCAAGGACGCGCCGCCCGAGTATATCCTGAGTTTCGACCTCTACGAGAACGGCGTTTCCGGCACGTTGAAGCTCGACTACGGCTCGTTCGCTCTGACCGCCAAGCTCAGCAAGCTGGAATTGCTGCCGACGCCGAGTTGCGCGAAATAGTCAGCCCTTTCGCGGCGCGGCGCCCGGCTTGAAGGCGAGGCCGCGCTGAATCGCCGTCGCGCCGAACTTGTCGCGCAACGCGTCGATCGCTGCTTCGCGCGCCTTCTCGCGGCCCCGGTCCCCCTCGATGAGATCGGCTTCGTCCGCCTCGCTCGCCGGCTTGAGATCGCTCGCGCCGACGCCGATCAACCGATAGGCCGTCCCTTCCTTTTGCGCCTCGAGCAGCGCGCGCGCCACCGCGAAGAGCCGCGGCGCCATCTGCGTCGGCGCAAGCCCCGAGCGGGTGCGCGTTCGCAGCTTGAAGTCGGGCGTGCGCAATTTCAGCGTGACGCCGCCCGCCGCGAGCCTGGCCTTGCGCAATCGCGCGGCGACGCGCTCGCAATGCGCGAGCAAGACGCGGGTCAACTCGGCCTGATCGGAAACGTCGTCCTCGAACGTCGTTTCGCTCGACACGCTCTTGGTCTCGCGATCCGGCGTCACGCGGCGATCGTCGATCCCGCGCGCCAGCCGCCAAAGCCGCCGCCCGTCGTCGCCCAGGCGCGCCGCCGCCGGCTCATCGAGCGCTTGCAGATCGCCGATCGTCTTCAGGCCGAGCCGCGCGAGCCTTTCCTCGGCGACCTTACCGACCCCCCAAAGCCGGCCGACGCCCATGGGCGCGAGGAGAGCGATCGCGTCCTCGCGCGCGACGACCGAAAAGCCGCGGGGCTTGTCGAGGTCGGAGGCAAGTTTGGCGAGGAACTTGCAGTAGCTGAGGCCGACGGAGACGGTGACGCCGACTTGGCTCTCGATCTCGCGGGCGAAACGCGCAAGGGTGACAGCCGCGCCGGCGCCGTTCGCGCCCTCGCAGCCCGTCAGATCGAGAAAGGCCTCGTCGATCGACAGCGGCTCGACCAGCGGCGTCAGGCGCTGCATCCGCTCGCGAATCTCCCGGCCGACGCGCGCATATTTGGCCATGTCCGGCCTGAGGACGACCGCCTGCGGACAGAGCGAGAGCGCCTTCCCCGTCGGCATCGCCGAGCGGACGCCGTACGTGCGGGCGATGTAGCAGCAGGTCGCGACGACGCCGCGGCGCCCGCCGCCACCGACGATGAGCGGCTTGTCGGCGAGAGAAGGGTCGTCGCGCTTCTCGATCGAGGCGTAAAAGGCGTCGCAATCGACATGGGCGATCGTCAGGCCGCTCGCGCGAGGCGCGCACACAATTCGCGGAGAGGCGCATTGCGGGCAGCGCGCGCCCCTGTCCGACGCGAGGGCGAATTCGGCGAGACAATCGCGGCAAAAGCGCGCACGGCCCGCTTCCGCCTCGCCGGGGCTCAAGGGTCGAACGACGGCGGCGCTCCGCCGAGGCTCTCTCTGGCGCGCGCGATCGCGCCGGGGTCCAGTCCTTCCCCGGCGGCGAAGGCGACGAGCAGGCGCTCGTCGGCGGCGATATAGTCGAGAACGGCGGCCAGAAATCCGGGGTCGGCGGCGGCCTGACGCAGATTGTGCGGCCCGAGCCCGGAAAGGGCGAGAAAGCGCTCGAGCCGCGACTCCTCCGCCGCAAGAAAGCCGAGCGCGGAGATCGCCACGGATTCGCCGGATAACTTGGCTGTGGAAAGCTTGGCGTTAACCGCTTGCCGCACGATCCGGTTTTCCTTTCGTCAAGGTCTCGCGCCTAATATACGTTGCCGGGCTCGGACAAGAAATTC
>CAWJIB010000018.1:0-23732 GCA_963842835.1 uncultured Alphaproteobacteria bacterium
GGCAGCGATAGGTCGGCACGTTTTGCAACAAGGGCTCCTCGCAGAGATAGAAACGGATCAACTCGGGAACGTAGCCATAGATCGCCTTGTCGTCGGCGACGCCAGTTCCCACTGCATTCGCAATAGTCACATTGCCTGCGAGATAGCGCCGAGCAGCCCCGGCACGCCAAGAAGCAATTCCGGATTGAACACGAGCGGGTCGAGGAACTCGTCGTCAACGCGGCGATAGATGACGTCGACGCGCTTGGGACCGAGCGTCGTGCGCATGTAGACGACGTCTTCGTCGACAAACAGATCCCGTCCCTCGACAAGTTCGACGCCGAGCTTGTCGGCGAGGAACGAGTGCTCGTAGTAGGCCGAATTGTATGGGCCCGGCGTCGGCCAGCACGATGGAAGCGTCGCTCGCGCTCGGGCGCGGCGTCACCGAGCGCAGGCAGGCGAGCAATTCGTCGGGATAGTCGTCGACCGGGGCGACGCGGTGGCGCGCGAACAGGTCCGGCATCAGGCGCATCGTGACTTCGCGATTTTCCAGCATATAGGAAACGCCCGACGGCGTGCGCGCGTTGTCCTCAAGCACGTAGAACGCGTCCTCGCCGACGCGCACGATGTCGATGCCGGCGATGTGCACCCAGATGTCGTGCGGCGCACGATGCCCGATCATTTCCGGCCGATAATAGGGATTGCGCAGGATCAGTTCCTCGGGAACGATATTTTCCTTAAAATCGCGCGCGGTCCGTAGACGTCCTTCAAGAACAGGTTGAGGGCGTTGACGCGTTGCGTGAGGCCCGCCGCCAAACGCGTCCATTCCGCGCGCGAAATGACGCGCGGCACGATGTCGAACGGAATCAGCCGCTCCGCCGCGTCCTTGTCGCCATAGACGCCGAAGGTGATGCCGATGCGGCGAAACATATATTCGGCCTGGGCGCGGCGCGAGGCCAGGACATCGGGCGGCGTTTCCTCGAGCCAGCGCGCGATCTGTCGATAGAGCGGGCGTATGCTTCCGGCATCCACCCCCATTTCGTCGAAAGAGCCGCCCGCTCCCATCTCGCAACCTCTTTCAAGCCCTCGCAATTCACGTCAGGCGAAGCAATCTTCGTGCCGTCATCGGCGCGGCGCCGCGAGCGCCAGAGCCTGCGCCCCGCCCATCGGCTCGCGCGCCGGCCAGGCGTCGAAATCGGCGGGCGCGTCGAGCGCCGCGGTCAGCCGGCGCCGGTATTCCTCGCGCGAAATCTCCACCGCGCCGAGCGCGGCCAGGTGCGGCGTGACGAATTGCGCGTCGAGCAGGCGAAAGCCGCCCAGGCGCAGGCGCGCGACGAGATGGACCAGCGCGACCTTCGAAGCGTCGCGCGCGAGGTGGAACATGCTCTCGCCGAAGAAGGCGCCGCCCAGGCTCACGCCGTAGAGCCCACCCACGAGCTCGCCGTCCCGGTAGGCCTCGATCGAATGGGCGTGGCCGCGCGCGAAGAGTTCGCAATAGAGACGCACGATTTCCGCGTTGATCCAGGTCTTGTCGCGCTCGGCGCAGGCCTCGATCACCGCCGCGAAATCGCGGTCGGCGCGAACCTCGAAACGGTCGGAGCGCACGATCTTGGCTAGGCTCTTCGACACGATCAGGCCGTCGAGCGGGAAGACGCCGCGCTGCTCGGGTTCGACCCAGAAGAGATTGGCCGCGTCCCGGCTCTCGGCCATCGGGAAGAGGCCGATGGAATAGGCCCGCAGGAGAATGTCGGGCGTGATCTCGAATTTTTGTTGGCGGCGCGACATGAGGCGATCGTGCGTCCGGCGCCCGGCGCCGTCAACCGGCAAACGCTCCGAGCGAGCGAACGCATCGACGCAGCCGGCTTTCCCTTCGCGGCTTAATTTGCCAAAATGGGGCCGCCGACGCCAAACGGGGGGACCATGACGAACGACGAGCCCGGCTTTTCGACGCTGTCGATCCATGCCGGCGCGAGGCCCGATCCGACGACCGGGGCGCGCATCACCCCGATCTACCAGACGACCGCCTTCGTCTTCGACGACGTCGACCACGCCGCTTCGCTGTTCGGCCTACAGGCGTTCGGCAACATCTACACCCGCATCACCAACCCGACGACCGCGGCGCTCGAAGAGCGCGTCGCGGCGCTGGAAGGCGCGCCGGCCGCGCTGGCGGTGGCCTCGGGCCACGCCGCGCAGGCGATCGCCTTCCACACGCTGATGCAGCCCGGCGACGAATTCGTCGCCTCGACAAAGCTCTACGGCGGGTCGATCAACCAGTTCAACCACGCCTTCAAGAACTTCGGCTGGCAGGTCAAATGGGCCAATCCCGACGATCTCGACGCCGTGCGCGCCGCCGTGAACGAAAAGACCAAAGCGATCTTCATCGAGTCGATCGCCAATCCCGGCGGCGTCGTCACCGACATCGAAGGCGTCGCCGCCATCGCCAAGGACGCCAAGATCCCGCTGATCGTCGACAACACGCTGGCGACGCCCTACCTCATCCGCCCGTTCGATCACGGCGCCGACATCGTCGTTCACTCCGCGACGAAATATCTTTGCGGCCATGGCAATTCGATGGGCGGCGTGATCGTCGACGGCGGCTCGTTCGAATGGATGGGCGACGCGCGCTACCCCATGTTGTCGGCGCCGCGGCCCGAATACAACGGCATGACGCTCGCCGAGACCTTCGGCAATTTCGCTTTCGCGATCGCCTGCCGTGTTCTCGGCCTGCGCGATCTCGGTCCGGCGATCTCGCCGTTCAATTCCTTTCTGATCCTCACCGGAATCGAAACGCTGTCGCTGCGCATGCAGCGACATTGCGACAACGCGCTCGTGGTGGCCAGGCATTTGGCCGGGCATGACAAGGTCGGGTGGGTTTCCTACGCCGGACTGCCCGGCAATCGCTACAACGAGCTGGCGCGGCGCTATTGCCCGAAAGGGGCCGGCGGCGTTTTCACCTTCGGCGTCAAGGGCGGCTACGAGGCGGGCGTCGCCCTGGTCAGCAAGCTGCAATTGTTCTCCCATGTCGCCAATATCGGCGACACCCGCTCGCTCGTCATTCACCCCGCTTCGACCACGCACCGCCAGCTCGCCGACGCGCAAAGAATCGCCGCCGGCGCCGGGCCGGACGTGGTGCGGCTGTCGATCGGGCTGGAGGACGTCGCGGACTTGATCGCAGACCTGGATCAGGCGCTGGCGTGAAAGCAGGCGAAGCGGCGTTGGCCGCGCCTTCGCCTATCCCCCGCCGAGAACGCCGCGCGCCGCGAGGCTCAACTCCTGGGCGTAGCGGCGCGCGACGAAGGCCTCGCTGAGCGTGCCGACGACGACGCCCGTCGCGCGCTCCGTGACGGCGAGCGTGTCCGTTTGCGCGGCGTCGAAAATCGCCAGCGCCGAGCGCGCGTCGATGTCGGGATGCAGCGTCGTCTGCGGCAGGCGCGCGACGGCCGAGATCGGACCGCCGTCCTCGCCGTCCGCGAGGGGAACGGCGTGCGCCTCGGGCACGAGAACCAGCCCCCGATAGCGTCCCGCTTCGTCGACGGCGACGACGCCATGCGCGCTGCCGAGCGGATAGGCGTCGCGAAAGGCGCGCACCGTCGCCTGCGCCGGCGTCGTCGGCGGGGCGCGGACCATCAAGCGCGCGACGGTCAGATCGCGCAGCCAGCCGACATCCTGGGCGCCGCGGATCAACTCGCCGCGCAGATGCAGGCGCCACGTGGCGAAGGAATAGCCGAAGGTGGCGCGCACGGCGAGGCTGGTCGCGATGCAGGCCGCCAGCACGCCGCCCGCCACCCCGAGATCGCCGGTGCTCTCCAGCACGAGGAACGTCATCGTCAGCGGTCCGCCGACGACCGCGACGCCGAGCGTTCCCATGCCGGCCAGGACGCAGGCGGTCGAAATCGAGCCCGAGCGCGGGCAGCGCGGCGTTGACGCCGAGCCCATAGAGCTTGCCGAGCAGCGCGCCGACGAACAGCGAGGCGAAGAACAGACCGCCGCGAAAGCCCGAGGCGAGCGAGACGAGGCTCGCGGTCAGTTTGAGGCCGATGAGCGCGAGGAGGGTCGCGACCGAAAGCGCCGCGGGAAAGTCGAGCCCGAGGGCGCCGTGTCCGGCGCCGAGCACTTGCGGCGTAAGAAGCGCCATCGCGGCGACTAGAAGGCCGCCGAGGACCGGGCGCGCCCAAAGCGGCGCGCGCGTGGCCGCGAAGGCGCGCTCGAGCACGGCCGCGGCGCGCATCGCGCCGACGCCGAGCGCCGCCGCTATAAGGCCCAACCCGATCAGCGCGAGGTGATGACCGATGGCCAGAGGCGCGACGGGCGGCGCGACGACGACATAGGGGGCGCCGCCCAGCGCCTTGACGATCAAGGTCGCGGCGAGCGCGGCGGCGAAAATCGGGCCGGCGTTGGCGAGCGAATAAGCGCCGACGATCAGTTCCGACGCATAGAAGGCGCCGGTGAGCGGCGCGCCAAACGCCGCCGCGATCGCCCCGCCGGCGCCGCAACCCACCAAGATGCGCAAGTCCTGGCGGCGCAGCTGCAACGCCAAGCCGATGCGCGAGGCGATGGCGGCGCCGATCTGCGCATAGCCCGCTTCGAGCCCGACCGACGCGCCGCAGCCGTTGGAGATCACGGTCTGCGTGGCTACGAGCGCGCTTTCGCCGATCGCCATGCGGCCGCCGCGCAAGGCGTTGGCTTCGATCGGATCGACCGCCGGCGGCCGCTTCTCGGCGCGTCGCCAGCGCTCGATCAGCCCGAGAGCGAGCCCGCCGAGGGGAAGCGCGAGGAACGCCGCGAGAGGGGAAATCCGCGCCGCCGCGCTCAATCGCACATCGAACGGGATGCCGTAGATCGCGACATGCGCGCTTTCCGCGATGAAGGTCATCGCGGTCACGCAGAGGCCGGCCAGGGCGCCGACGACGGCCGCGACGACGACCTGCGAGAGTTCATTGGAGCGGACGATGGCGCGCAGGCGCGACCCGGCGACGAGCAGCCGGCGCCAAGCGGCGATCTTCATGAGGCCTGGCGCGCGCGGCCGCGACGCGCGTCGGGCGCGGCAGCCGTCATCGCGCCGTCTCCCCCCGCCCGCTCGATTTCCGTCACCCGCCAGTGCGCGACCGCCATGCCGAACAGCAGCAGCGCGACCGCCTGATGGGCGAGTGCGAATTCGATCGGCGCGACCAGGATCAGCGTGGCGACGCCCAGCGCCGCCTGCAGGATCGCCAGCGCGGCGAGCGCGCCGGCGCGGCGGGCGAGCGACGTGCCAGGCGCGCGCCGGCGCGCGGCGAACGCGTGCGCAAGCGCCGCCGCGACGACCGCGTAGGCGACGAGGCGGTGATCGAATTGCGCGGTCGTCACGTCATCCACGATCGAGCGCGGCCAGGGCGCGAGGCCGAAGAGGCCGGCGGGAATCAGCTTGCCGTCCATCAGCGGCCAAGTGTTGTAGATCAGGCCGGCGCGAAGGCCCGCGACCAGCGCGCCAAGGCCGAGCTGGCAGAAGATCAGCGCGACAAGGACGCCCGCCCCTGCGACAAACCCCGCGCCGGCGCTCTCGCGCGGGCGCTTGGCTAGGCCGACGGCGGCGTAGATCAGCGCGCCGAAGGTCGCGGCGGCGATGAGAAGGTGCAGCGCGAGTCGATCCTGCGCGACTTCGGTGCGCTCGGCGAGGCCCGAACTGACCATCCACCAGCCGATGATCGGCTCCAGCGCCAGCAGGCCGGTCGCGACCGCGATCTGGCGCCCGAGCGGGCCCTTAAAGCGGCCACGGCGCCAGAACCACAGGGCGGGCAGAACGAAGGCCGCGCCGGTCAGGCGGGCGAGCAGGCGATGGCTCCATTCCCAAAAATAGATGGTCTTGAAACCCTCGAGATTCATATCCGCGTTGAGCGCGGAATATTGCGGGATTTGCTTATAGCGCTGGAATTCCTCGGCCCAGTCGGCTTGGCTGAGGGGCGGAATCACGCCGGTCACGGGCCGCCATTGCGTGATCGACAGGCCGGATTCAGTGAGCCGCGTCGCCCCGCCGACGATCACCATCACGAAGACCAACGCCGCGACCGCGATGAGCCACGCGCGCACGGCGCGGGTCTCCCCTCGGGTCATCGCCTGACGGCCTTGTTGGGGCATTCCCGCTTCCCGGCTTGCATCGTTGCACGCGCCAAGACATAAGCGGTCGCGCTTCGCGCCGCAAATCGCTTGCGGCGAGAGTTCTCGTGAGGGTCCGCCATGTCCGCGCGCATCCGCAAACTCATCGGCGGCGTCGCCATGATCGCCTTCGTCGGCTTTTACGCGATGATCGCGATGGCGCTCGCCCAGTCGCGTCCGCTGCAAGAGGCGCCGGCCCTCGTGCAGACGCTCGGCTATATCGTGCTGGGCCTGGCCTGGACCTTGCCGCTCATGCCGCTCATCAAGTGGATGGAGCGGCCCGACAGGCGCGCGTGACTTCGCGCCGGAGTTCCCTTTGATGCGCGCGCCGTCATGAATCGCGAGCCGCCCGTCTTCGACGCCGCCTTTCGCGACAAGTTGGCGTCGTTGTTCGCGTGGCGGCGCGACGTCAGGCGTTTTCGCCCCGATCCGGTTTCCCCGGCCTTGATCGACGAATTGCTCGATCTCGCGCAACTCGCGCCCTCAGTGGGCAACAGCCAGCCCTGGCGCATCGTCAGCGTCGAAAGCCCGCAAAGGCGCGCCGCCGTCCGCGCCAATTTCGAACGCTGCAACGCCGAGGCGCTGGCGGCGCAATGCGGCGAACAGGCCGAGCTCTACGCCCGGCTGAAACTGGCCGGCCTCGACGCGGCGCCGGTGCAACTGGCGGTCTTCTGCGATCGCTCGACGACGCAAGGCCATGGGCTCGGCGTGCGCACGATGCCGGAAATGTTGGACTACTCCGTCGTCGGCATGATCGCGTCGCTGTGGCTCGCCGCGCGCGCGGCCGGCCTCGGCCTCGGCTGGATATCGATCCTCGATCCCGCCGCCGCGGCGCGGGATCTGGGGACGCCCGCGGAACACAAGCTGATCGCCTATCTCTGCCTGGGCTGGCCGATGGAAGAACACGACGACCCCGAGCTCGTGCGCCACGGCTGGCAGGAGCGCACCGGCAAGGGGCGAGAGACGACGATCGTCTAGAAGGAATGGGCCCCTCGCCTTCGCTCGCTTGCGGCGAGAACGAGGAAAACCGTCAATTCGTTGCGCTGAGAATTTTCAACTCGATCTGGCCGACTTTTCGCCAGTAGGCCAGCGTGTGCGCCGTCGCAATTCGGACGGCCAACACTGTGGACCGAGCTGGCCTTTATAAAGAAAAATATACAATCTAAAATCTATTTTACTTTGGCGATTACTTCTTTTCGCCAGTGCCGA
The DNA here is from genome assembly GCA_963842835.1 of uncultured Alphaproteobacteria bacterium. Classification (GTDB taxonomy): domain Bacteria; phylum Pseudomonadota; class Alphaproteobacteria; order Rhizobiales; family Beijerinckiaceae; genus Roseiarcus. Next base: position 7,321 of record CAWJIB010000018.1, read on the forward strand.
GGCTAATTATGTCCTTGACGGAGGCGGCGATGCTTTGTGGGCGCGCTTCGCGGACGCCGCTTTCCCAGGGAGATGGTCATGCGTGCATCGATCAAGACTACGGTCGCCGGCATTCTCACCGCAACCGCGCTGGCTGTCGCGACAATTGGCGGCGCCGCGCCGGCGTCCGCAGCCAATTTTCACGGCGGCGGCGGGCACGGCTTCGGCGGAGGGTTTGGCCACGGCTTCGGCGGGCGCGGCTTCGGAGGCTTTGGCCACGGTTTCAGCGGGCGCGGCTTCGCCGGAGGCTTCGGTCGCCACTTCGGCGGGCGCGGCTTCGCCGGAGGTTATGGCCGATACGGCGGGTACGGCGGGTACGGCGGGTACGGCGGGTACGGCGGGTACGGCGGGTACGGCGGTTACGGCGGGTACTACGGCTACTATTGCGATCCGTACTGGCTGCTCATAGATCCGTTGTTGTGCATGTGATCGTTGGTCGTTCGCCGCGCCTTTGGGACGCGCGCAAGAGAGCGCCCTGCCCGGCCGGGGGTCGCCTGTCGCGACTCGGTGTCGTCTGCCCCCTGCGATGAGGGCTCTCGCTGGCGAAGCCCGGTGAACGGCGCGCGGCCGGCGACCCTCCCCTGCCGAGTCGAGCTCGAGTCGGCCAAGACCGGAGGCTTGCGATGCCCTACAAGGTTCTGCGATGCGCCGTCTTGATGATCGCCCTTTCGGCGCCGCTTGGCGGTTGTCTCGAGATTGCGGGAGCCAAAATGAACCGCGGGCCCACCGCGCCGCAGGACAGCGCCTGCCGGCATGGCGCGCAATCGGCGGGCGAGACTGTCGGCTATGGCTGCGCGCCGACGGCGCCCGCCGCCGGCTGAGCCTGGCCTGGCAAGGGAGCAAAGCTCATGCGCGCAGGAAGCTTCGCCACCGTTCTCGCCTTCGCCGCCGCCCTCTGCTCAGTCGATTTCGCCGCGGCCGACGACGCCGCGCGGCGCGATCGAGATTCCGCGGACCCCGGCGCCTCGGCTTGCGATTCTTTCGCCTGGCCAATCGAAAGAGAGCGCGCGTGGTTCGGCGACGCAAAATTGGCGCGTCGCGCTTCGGGCGCGCGGCTTTCCAGAATTGATCGCGCCGTCGAACTGTCCCTTTTGCCGACGAAGAACGTTCGATTTTTCTTGGCGCCCGAACGCGGTCCCCGAGCCGACAGCTACAGCGGCGAGGTGACGTTCTTCGGCGTGCCGAGGCCCGCGACTTATCAGGTGACGCTATCGGACGAGGCCTGGATCGAAGTGTTCGAAAATGGCGTGCGTCTGAAATCCATGTCTTCCACGGACGCGAAGGGTTGCGGGGGCGTGCGCAAAAGCGTGCGCTTCCAGCTCGCGCCTGGCGACCTCGTGCTGATCCAGTTGAGCGACGCGGCGAAGAACTCGATCAAGGTCGCCTTCGCCGAGGCGCCATAAGGCGCCCCGGCGGACTCCGCCGCCATTCAAGCCGCCGCGCCGCGCGGGTGCCGCGCCTGGGCGTGTTGAACTCGAACGCCGCGATCTGGCGCCCTTAGTCGATGTCGTCCGGTCCTGTGTCGTCGCTCCGATCCTGCTGGCGTCGAGCCTGGCCCGCCCGTCTCTTCATCGGCGCCGCAGTGTTCTTCTGGGGTCTGGCGGCCGCGGGCGAGGCCCCTGCCCTGCGGACGTATCGCGTCAGCGAAATCGCGACGTTTTGGGGAACTGCTTTCCTGATCGTGGTCGGCCTGCCGCTGCTCGCCGCCTGGGCGCTGTGGTCGGCGCTCGGCGTCCGCCACTGGGCCGCGCGCTTGAGTCTCTACGCGGGATTCCTCGTGGCCGACTTCGGTTTGTGCGCATGGCTCTTCTTCGGCGGCGTCCAGCCGCAGATGTGATCGGCGCGGAATTGAGCGCCCGGCCCGCTCAATCCTTCTTCAACGCGAAAGACACCGCCGGGCGGCCTTGCTCGCGCACCGTGGCGCGGGCGCTCGTCGGCCCCTCGCGCGTCAACACGGCTTCGCCGCGCGACCATTTGATCGTCGCCGTCGCGCCGTTCGGTGAGACCGCGCCTTTGGCGTCCTCGATGTAATCGTCGCGCCAGTAGATTCCGATGAATTCGTCGCCGGCGAAAATAATCTGCGCGCCCGATTTGTCGCTCCAGCCGCCGGCCCATGTTCCATCCCAGGACTGCCGTACCTGGGCGAAGGCGGGAGAGCCGATCGGGCCGGACGAGCCGGCGGCGCCGAGGAGGAGCAGCGAAATTACGACGAGGCGCTTCATGAGGAATCCTTCGTTGGGCGTGCAGCGGTCGCAAGCGATTTACGGTCTGGACGACGGCGCCGGCTGGGCGAGAGGCTCTCGCCCAATCCCGCTCTGGCGCCCTGGACTCCTAGCCGACATTCACCCGCCGACCGCGATTCCACAGCATGAAGGGCGCGCCGGAGAGCAGCGCTTCCAGCGCGCCCACATCCTGCCAGAGGCCATTGACGGAAACGCGCGGCAGCGCGGTCAGATGGCGCGCATGCTCGGGAAAAAGCATGCCCGGACGTGTCGTCACCGCCGTGGTGAAGCCGACCTGACGCGCCAGCTCGAATTCGCGTGGACCCGCGCTGGTCGCGTCGCCGACGGGATAGGCGAAGGCGTTGACGTCGAGCCCGAGCTTCGCCTCGAGCGCCGCCCTCGAGCCCGCCATCTCCTCGCGCGCCGCCTCCTCCGGCCATTTGGCGAGCATGCGGTGGGTCATGGAGTGGGCGCCCGCGGTGACGAGCGGATGGCGGGAGAAGGCGGCGACCTCGTCCCAGTCCATGAACAGCGCGTCCGCGATCGCAGCGCTGCCGACGCCGGCTTTGCGCGCCAAGGCGCCGACGACGTCGAGAAGCTCAGGCTCGGAGCGCGCCCTCAACGCCCAGTAGATTTTAGCGAAAGCGGCGGTCTTTTCGGCGGGAGAGTGCGCGGGAAGTCGTAGGGCGAGGCCGGCCTGATCGATCGAGGCTTCATCGAGCCGGCGCAGCGATTCTTCCAGCTCCAGCCACCACAGGCGCGCGGAGCGCTCGATGAAGCCGGGCACGAAGAAAACGGTGAACGGCGCGCCGTGCCGCTCGAGTACGGGCAGCGCGAAATCCCGCGTGTCGCGATAGCCGTCGTCGAAAGTCAGCGCGGCGAAACGCGCGCCGCCCTCGACGAGCCTTCGCCGCGCTTCCTCGAGCGCGACCAATTCGAATCCGAGACGACGGACGAGGCCGACCGCTTCGTCGAGAAATTCCGGCGTGATTTCGAGCAGACGGTTCGGCGCGAAGCCGGGCGTCGCCGGTTCCCACGGGCGCACGTGGTGAAACGTCAGAATGACGCCCTGCCCGCGCGTCGCCGGCGCCAACGCCTTGTGCAGGCCGCTGGCGCGGAAGGCGGCGAAGCCGGCGTCGATGATCAATTTCTTTAGCGCCATGGCTCGCACCCGCGCGCAATCTAGCCGCAGGACCTTGCCAAGCATTTACCGACGAGGTTTTTCGCGATCACTCCCGAGGCTGGCCTTTAAACAAATCGTTGACGCATTGGCCGTTATGCTCGGCGCCCTCCGCTCCTGGGTTCCGCCGTGCCTCCCGCGACCGCGCTCGCCCGCCCATCGCCGCCAACACGCGCCGCGCCGGCCTCGCGCGCCGCCGCGGCCGGTCCGGCGCGCGCTTTCGCCTTCGTCGAGGCGATCGACCGCATCGAGGCGGCGCGCGAGGCCTGGGCCGAAATCGCCGCCCTCGCGTCGGCGAGCCCGTATCAGGATTTCGAATTCGCCCGTATCTGGTTGGAGACCGTCGGCGCCGCCCGGCGCGTCGCGCCGATGATCGTCGTCGCGCGCGACGAAGCGGGCGGCGTCGCCGCGCTGCTGCCGCTCGGGCGGTTTTCGTATGGGCCGCTGCGGCTGGCCGCCTTCCTCGGCGGCAAGGATTCCAACTTCAACATAGGCCTGTTCAGGCCGGGCGTCGCCTGGCCGCCTGAGGAAATCGCGGCGCTGCTCGCTGCCGCCGCGCGGCTCTGCACGCCGCGCGTCGACGCATTCGCGTTCGTCAACCAGCCCCGGGAGTGGCAGGGAACGCCCAATCCGATGGCCGCCGCGCCGAACCAGCCGAGCCCGAGCTTCGCCTACAAGAGCGCCTTGCCAAGGGATTTCGCGATCTGGCGCGACGCGCACGCCTCCAGGGACGCGCAAAAGAAACTGCGCAAGAAGGCCAGGCGCCTCGAGGCGATGGGCCCCCTCGCCCATCGCCGCGCCGCCGATCCCGACGATGTCGAACGCATCCTTGCCGCGTTCGACGCGCAAAGACGCGCTCGGACGCGCGCGCTGCGAATCGCCGACGCCTACGAGAGCGCCGAAGCGCGCGCGTTCCTGCGGCGCCTTGCGCTCAGCGGCCTTGCCGAGGGCGCGCCGCGCCTGGAGCTCCATGGGCTTTTCGTCGCCGATCGCATCGTCGCGACCTTCGGCGCCTTGAGCGCCGGCGACCGGCTCAGCGGCCTGTTTCTCTCCTACGATGGCGATCCCGAAATCGCACGCAGCAGCCCGGGCGAACTCATCGTCCACGCCATGGTGCGCGAGGCGATCGCGCGCGGCCTCAAAACCTTCGATCTCGGCATAGGCGAGGCGCGCTACAAGGACGATGCGTGCGAGGCCGAGGAAGAGCTGTTCGACAGCGCCTTCGCCGTCACCCCGTTGGGCCGCGTCGCGGCGCTCGCGTTCAAGGCCAAACAGCGCGCCAAGCGCCGGATCAAACGCTCGCCGCGGCTTCTCGCCTTTTTCAGGCGGCTGAACGGGGGGCGCTGCGGGGATGAATGCTGACGCTGGGTTCCCGCCTGTTAGGCGGCCGGCTTCGAGCGATACGTGGACGGCGCGCTCGATTGGCTTTCTGCGCTTAGCGGCGATCCCGCAGAGATTTCGCTCTGATTTCCCGGTCAGGCGGCCGTCGAAGGCATCGCGCCGGGAGGGCGGAGGCTCGCGGCGCGGACGACCCTGTTCCGGCCGGCGTCCTTCGCGCGATAAAGGGCCCGGTCGGCGGATTGCAGGAGAGCTTCCGGCCCACCCTCGAACGTATTTCGGCCAACCGAGGCGGCTCCGACGCTGACAGTCATGATGCGGCGACGGCTGGCGTCATGCTCGATCGCCAGGTGAAGGACGGCCTGTCGAATTCGTTCGCCGATGATCGCCGCGCCATGTTCGTCAGTGTCGGGCAAGAGCACGGCGAACTCTTCCCCTCCGTACCGGGCGGCCAAATCGCCCGGACGGAAAAGCGCATTCGTGAGCGTCTTGCTGATCCGCCTCAGGCATTCGTCTCCCGCGGGATGGCCGTAGCGATCGTTGAACGTCTTGAAGCAATCGACGTCGATCATGATCAGCCCGAGACTTTTATTGTCCCGCAGCGATCGCCTGTATTCTCTGGAAAGGGCGTCGTCGAAGGTTCGCCGGTTGGCCAAGCCCGTCAGCCCGTCTTCCCGCGCCAGCGCCTCCAAGCGCTGATAGGCTTCCGCGAGTTGATCCTCGACCGCCTTTCGAGCCGAAATGTCCCTTACGGAGGCGATAATGCCGGTAAGCGCGCCGGTCCCGGGATCCTTGAGCGCCCGATATTGCGTCTCCACCCAAATCCAGCGCCCATCGCGGTGGCGTCTGCGGGCGATGACGGAGTGGCGGTCCACGCAGCCGTCGAGCAGGGATCGAAAGACCTGCGCCAAGCGCTGCGCGTCCTCGGGATGCGCCATGGCGCCGGACGTGCCGCCGATCATTTCCTCCGGCTCGTAACCGAAGATCTCGCGGCAAGCCGGCGAGACATATCGGCGCTTGAGGTCGAGGTCGAGCTCGAGCACCATGTCGGTGCTGTGCTCGGCCAGAAGACGGTAGCGGGCCTCGCTCTCCTTGAGGCGCTGCTCCGCCGCGACGCGTTGCTGGACGTCGCGGCCGACGGAATGAATCGCGGTCACCTTTCCTTCGGCGTCTCTGAGCGCTCGATTGGTCCACGACATCCATCGGGTTTGGCCGTCCGGCAAAATCACTTGGTTTTCGTCTTCGATGCTCCGATCGGCGCTGCACACCTTTCGCAGATGCTCGCCGACGCAGGCATGAGCCTCCTCGGGGACAAAGTCGAAAAGACTCTTTCCCACCATTTCGTCGGGCTGCCTCCCGTATTGCCGTGCATAAGCGTCATTGACGTATCGCAACTGGCCTTCGGGAGTGGCGAGCGACACCAGCTCCGACTGGTCCTCGACCAGTCCCCTGTAGCGCGCTTCGCTCTCCGCCAACCGCCGCTCGGCGGCCTTCAGCGCGGTCACATCCGTGACGACGGTCAGCGAGGCGCGACGTTGACCGCTCGAATCGTCGTCCAGAATGCTGGACAACAGCACATCGATCACGCGCCCGTCCTTGGCCACCATCTGGTATTCGACGTTCTCGCAGCGACCGCTCCGGAAGAATTCTGGCAATACGTTTTTGATCGCATGTTCGCGCAACTCCGGCGTCAGAAAATCCGACGATAGTCTTCCGATGACTTCCTCGCGCTTGTAGCCAAGCTTAGCCAGCCAAGCATCGCTAGCGCCAATCAACCGGCCCGCCTCATCGATCGACTGAAGCATCGCGGGCGTGACGGTGAACCAACGCTCCAGCTTCGCCCGCAGCCTCGCGTTGCGCTCGGTTTCGACGTTGGGCAGTAACGCGAGGCGGACCATCATGTAAGACGATCTCACTAATGAGACTTGTCGTAACGGACGACGATGCTCGATATTGATTGTTAAGAGATTAATCCGGCCTGCCGCTTTCGCAGGCGTTCGACCGCGCCGCCTCCGAAAGTTGCAGGCGGCAGCCGATTAGCCTCGATAATGACTGGGCTGCCGCAGCGTTCTCCCGCGGAGACCAAGAGTTCCGCATGGTTAAGGAGAGGCAAACCTACGTCCACCGGCGACGCGCGGACATCGGTTGCGAACCCCGCCTCCTCAGCCGATGCGCCCCTTTCGGTCGGACGCCAAGCACACGGTTTTCGCCAGGTCGGTCCACTCGGCCGCCCTCGGGCAGGCTCCAGGCGGCGCTCACGGGACGGGAAAGTCCGCGCCCTCGCTGACCTCGGCCCAGGATTCGAAATCCCGCTTCAGGGATTCGACTTTGGCCCGACCCGCGGCGAGCGCGGCCTTGCCGAGCATCAGGCGCAGCGGCGCGTCCGCCGACTCGACCGCCTGGACGATGGCCGCGGCGGCGCGCGCCGGGTCGCCCGGTTGCTTGCCGCTGTACCCGCGTATCTGGCGCTGCCGCGCGCCCGCGGTGGAATCGTAATCGGCGATCGGATGTCGCGTCTCATTGGCCGAGCGGCCGGCCCAATCCGTGCGAAAGCCGCTCGGCTCGACGATGAGCACCTTGATGCCGAGCGGCGCCACCTCCTGCGCAAGAGCCTCGGAAAGCCCTTCGAGGCCGAATTTGGTGGCGTTGTAATAGCCGACGCCCGGCGCGCCGCGAACGCCGCCCATCGAGGAAATATTGACGATATGGCCCGAGCGGCGCGCGCGCATGCCGGGCAAGGCCGCGCGCGTCATATTGGCCAGGCCCCAGAAATTGATCTCGAACATGCGGCGGACTTCGTCGTCGTCGCTTTCCTCTACGGCGCCGAAATAGCCTATTCCGGCATTGTTCACGAGCACGTCGATCCGCCCGAACTGCGCTTGCGCGGCCGCGACGGCGGCGGCGATCTCCTCGGACTTGGTCACGTCGAGTTGCAGGATCAGTGCGCGCGCCTCATGGCCGACGGCGAGATCCGCGATCTCGGCGGGCTTTCGCGCGGTGACGACGACCCGATAGCCGCGATCGAGCGTAATGCGCGCGAGTTCGCGCCCAAAGCCGGTCGAGCAACCCGTAATGAACCAAACCGGCTTGTCCTGCTCCGTCATCGTCCCCACTCCTGTCATCGAACCAATCGACGTTTCGCCTCGCGGGGAGACTACTGCGCCCTCCGACCGATTGGAATCATCATTGCTTCTCGCAATGACGGCGCCGCAGACATTTCATCGGAAGATGTTCTAAGCCGCGCGTTCGATCGCCGAGCGGTCGCCCGAAACGAGGCCAAGCGTCGTGATCGTCGTTTCCGCCAGGCTTTCGCGCAGGCGTCGCAAGGCGCCCTCGAGGCGCTGGGCGGGCGCGACCATGACGAAAACTGCGACGGCCTCGAGCGCGGCGCCGACCTCGGCCGATCGCCAATCCGAGGCATGCAGCACGACGAATTCGTAGCTGGTGGCGAGCGCCGCGAGCGCTTCGCCGAGGCCCTCGACGTCGATCTCGCCGGCGCCGGCCGGAATGATATCCAGACTCGAGGAGAGATCGCGGTGCAAGACCTCCTCGAAGGTCGCGCGTCCGTCGAGAAGTTCGGCGAGCCCGTCGAGCCTCTCGCCGCTCTCGCCCTCGCGATCGAGGACATCGGATAGCCAATCCTGCGAGACGCCGAGGTCGACCAACGCGGCGCGCCCGCGCTTCGACAATTGCCGCGCCGCGGTCAACGCGAGCCCCAGCGCGCGGCTTGTCCGCTCTCCGGCGAACAGCGTCGTCAAGGCTTCGCCGTCCCGCGCAACGTCGGCAAGCCGGTCGGCGAGCGCCTCGGCGGAGGAAAAGAAGTCGTGAACTTCGTCGGGCTCCGAGGATTCCGCGGCGCCGCCATTCGGCGCCGAGATCTCCTCGTCCTCCTGCTCACTCGCGCCTGCGAGCGGCGTCGAGGCCGCATCGTCCGAAGCGTCGGCGGCGCCCGTGAGCAACGCGTGCGCGGCGACGACGCCCGCGGAAACGAGGAAACCGGCGAGAGTGGCGAGCAGCACCGTCGGCGCCTTCTTCGGGAATGTCGGCGTCCGCGGTTCGGTCGCGCTGGCGATGATGCGCGCGTCCGCCGGCGCGGCGTTGTCGGCCTCTCGCGCCAGGGCCTCGCGATATTTCTGCAGGTAGGATTCAAGCTGATCGCGCGACGTCTTGGCGTCGAGTTCGAGCGCGCGCAATTGCACTTCGTCGACGTTGCCCGTCGCCACGGTCTTGGATTGCTTGGCCAGAGCGGCGCCCAGGCTGTCCACCTCGGCCCCTGCCAGTTTGGCGTCGTTCTCCAGAGCCAGCACCGCCTTGTTCGCCGCCAGGCGGATTTCGCCGTCAAGCCCGGCGAGTTCTCCGTTTAATTCCTTCATGCGGGGATGCTGGGGCAGCAGGGTGCGCGATTCGAGCGCGATTTGCGCCCTCAGCGCGACGCGTTGCTCGACGTAACGGCGCAGCGACTCGTCCTTGGCGGCGTCGGGAATCTCGTCGAGCCGGCCTTCACGCAGCAGCGTGCGCAACGACTGCGCCTTGGCGGTCGCGTCGGAGTGCGTCGCACGCGCCGCCGCGAGTTGAGCGTTGATGTCGGCCAGTTGCTGGGCGGGCACAGTCATGCCGTTGGCCCCGGCGAGCAGGCCCGAATTGGCGCGAAAGGCCTCGGCTTTCGCATCGGCGTCGGCGACCTTGGCGCGCAATTCCTCGATTTTCTGAGAAAGCCAGGCGCTTGCCGCTTTCGCCTCGTTTTTCTTGGCGTCTTCCTGCTCGGCCAGATAGAGCTCGGCCATAGTGTTGGCGCCGCGCGCCGCCAGGGCGGGATCCGCGCTGACGAATTCGATTTGCAGCACGCGCGACTTGGCGACGGGAAACACGGTCAGGCGGGCGAGAAACGCGTCGACGACGCGATCCTCAGTCGCGTTCGCGCCGCCGCGCCCGCCGGCGAGAAACGAGAACGCCAGCGCCAAGGGATTGCGGGAGCTCGCCGGATTGAATTCGTCGCGCTCGGCCAGACCGAGCTTGTCGGCCGCTTTGCGCGCGAGTTCCGTCGTGGCGACTGTTTCGGCCTGGCTCTGGACGCCTTCAGGATCGAAATTCGCGCCGGGATCGGCGCTCGCCTTGTCCGGGCGAGTGAAATAGCTCTCCTGGTTCTCCAGCAGCACCTTGGCGACGCCGGTGTAGCGCGGGCTGATCGCGGTCACGACGACTAGCGCAAGGAAACAGGAGGCCAGCGTCGGGACGCCGATCCACCACTTGCGCCGCAACAGCGCGCGCGTGAGGCGCATCAGGTCGATGGCTTCGCCGCGGGCCGCCTGCGCGCCGCCGTCCTCGAATCCATCGCCGCCCATCCGCCGCTCCAAATCGCCAACGCAACTGAATTCGCGTCGTTTATGCGCGATTAAGGTTGCTGACGGGTTAAGCGCAGGCGCGGCGCCGAGGCGGCTTGTTGTTCTTTCGTTAACCATGCCCGGCTAAATCGGGGGATGAAAGTTCTCAATGCGCGGTCTGAGCCATGAATCGAACCGTCGGCCTCGCCCTGGCTGTCGCGCTGGCCGCCCTTAGCGGCTGTTCGGCGCCGCGCTATAATGCGGAAGTTCTGCGCACGCCGATCAACGCGCCTTACCAATTGGCGAGCGGCGATCGCCTGCGCGTGATCGTCTTCGGCCAGGACAGCCTGTCCAATTCCTTCTCGGTCGACGGCGCCGGCAACATTTCCCTGCCGCTCATCGGTCTTGTGCGCGCGCAGGGGTTGACGACTGCGGAGCTGAGCCGCGCCATCGAGGCGCGCCTGCGCCAAGGCTTCCTGCGCGAGCCCAGCGTTTCCGTCGAGGTCGAGGCCTATCGTCCCTTCTTCGTTCTCGGCGAGGTGACCGTCGCCGGCCAATATCCTTTCGTCAACGGCATGACCGTGCAGAACGCGATCGCGGTCGCCGGCGGCTTCACCCCGCGCGGAGCGCAGGACAGCGTCGATCTCACCCGCGTGGTCGACGGCCGCCCGATAACGGCCTCCGTGCCGCTGACGTTCGCCGTTCGGCCGGGCGATACGATTCAGGTTCGGGAACGGTTCTTTTAGGATATCGCGCTAGTTGAGAAGCCGTAGTCCGCCACAGGTTGGAATTATGGCCGCAACGAGCGAAGCGCGAACCGACAAGCTCAGGATCGTCCACGTTTTTCGGGCGCCGTTGGGCGGCCTCTTTCGCCACGTGGTCGACCTGGCGGCCGAACAGAGCGCGCGCGGCCACGAAGTCGGCATGTTTTTCGACCGCGGCGGCCTTTGCGAGCGGGTCGAGACGGCGCTCGCACGCATTCCCGGCGCACTCAAACTTGGCGCCGGAACGGCCTCGATCCATCGCAATCCCGGACTCTCCGACGTTTTGGCGATGGCGCGTTTCGTCGCCTGGCTGCGCGAGGTCAAGCCCGACGTCGTTCACGGCCACGGCTCCAAAGGCGGCGTCTACGCCCGCGCGAGCGGATTGGGACGCTCCGGCGGGCCCATTCGCGCCTATACGCCCCACGGCGGCAGCTTCAACTACCGCCCCGGCTCGGCGCTGCACCGCGCTTACATGCTCGCCGAGAAGCTGCTCGCGCCGATGACCGACGTCTTCTTGTTCGAGAGCGCCTTTATCGCCGGCCGTTTCGATCGGTACGTCGGCGCCGCGAGCGGCGTGCGCCGCATCGTCGCCAATGGCATCGGCGCTGCGGAATTCACGCCCGTCGCGCCGAACGAAGACGCCGCCGATTTGCTTTACGTCGGCGAATTGCGGGCCGCCAAGGGCATCGACACGCTGCTCGAGGCCATCGCGCTCGTGGGCCGCTCAGGCGGTCTCGTTCCGCGGACCGTGCTCGTCGGCTCGGGACCGGATCAGGCCTTGCTGACCCAGCAAGCCAAGCGCCTGGGCGTCTCGCCATTCGTCTCCTTCCCCGGCCCCATGCCGGTTCGCGAAGCCTTCAAGCTCGGGCGCATTCTCGTCGTGCCTTCGCGCGCTGAATCGATGCCTTACGTCGTGCTCGAAGCGGCGGGCGCGCACATGCCGATGATCGCGACCAATGTCGGCGGCATTCCCGAAATCTTCGGGCCCTTTTGCGCCCGTCTCGGGCCGCCCGACGACGCCGAGGATCTGCGCGCGCGCATCGAGACGGCGCTCGCCGCGCGCGCGGATCGGCGACAGCGCGAGGCCGCCGATCTTGCAGCTTACGTGGCAGAGAATTTCTCGATCCAGGCCATGGTGAATTCGGTGATGGCCGGTTACGGCGAGGCCATGGCGCGACGCCGTCAGGCGCTCGCCGGAGCGCCCGTCGCGACGGTTCAATCGCATAACTGAGGCCGACGATGGCTGCGCTTTCCGCAAGAGACATGCAAAAGATCGCCGCGCCGGTTCACGATCGGGATCGGATCGCCCCCCGCGGCAACGCCGACGCTTTGCACAAGCTCGCCGCCGAACCGGCGATCCGGGCCTATTCGCGCGTCGTCGTCGCCGGCGTCGTGCGGGCGATCGAATGCGCGCTGATCGTGCTGACGGGCATGGCGGTCTATTTCGTCTATGTCGTCCGTAATATCGGCCAGCAGCCGGGTTACTTCCCCCTCATCGTCGCCGTCGCCGCGTTGTCGATCGTCACGTTTCAATCGCTGCAATCCTACACCGCGCCGGCGTTTCGCCATCCGGTCCGCCAGATGTTCCGCATCAGCGGCGGCTGGGCGCTGGTGTTTCTCGCCATCTTCGCCGCGATCTTCTTTCTCAAACTCGACGGCCTCGTGTCGCGCGTCTGGATGGCCGGATGGTTCGCGCTCGGCCTCGCCGCGCTCGCGATCGAGCGCGCGATCCTCTCGCGCTTGATTGTCCATCTCTCGCGCGCGGGGCGCTTGCAGCAGCGCGCCGTCATTGTCGGCGGCGGCCAGATCGGCGCGGAATTGCTGCGCGATCTTTCCAAGAGCGCGCAGGCCGAGGTGCGCATGCTCGGCGTCTTCGATGATCGCGGGGACGATCGCTCGCCCGATACGGTCGAAGGCTATCCCAAACTCGGGAACGTCGACGATCTCGTCGAATTTGCGCGCTCGACGCGCATCGATCTGGTGATCTTCGCCCTGCCGATCACCGCGGAGCAGCGCATCCTGCAAATGCTGCGCAAGCTCTGGGTGCTGCCGATCGACATTCGCCTTGCGGCGCACGCCAACCGGCTGCGCTTCAGGCCGCGCTCCTATTCTTATGTCGGCCAGGTGCCGGTGCTCGATCTCTTCGACAAACCGATCGCGGATTGGGACATCGTCATCAAGCTGGCGTTCGACAAGATCGTCGGAACGCTCGCCTTGATCGCGCTCTCGCCGGTGCTCGCGCTCACCGCGATCGCCATTAAGCTGGATTCTCCAGGACCGGTGTTGTTCAAGCAGAAGCGCTACGGCTTCAACAACGAGCTGATCGAGGTCTACAAATTTCGTTCGATGTACGTCGACAAGCTCGATCCGACGGCCTCCAAGCTCGTCACGCGCGACGATCCGCGCGTCACCCGCATCGGACGCTTCATCCGCAGGACGTCGATCGACGAATTGCCGCAGCTGATCAACGTCGTCTTCAAAGGCGATCTGTCGCTCGTCGGCCCGCGCCCACACGCCGTTCACGCCAAGGCGGCGAACCGCCAGTACGACGAAGTCGTCGACGGCTATTTCGCCCGCCATCGCGTCAAGCCGGGCCTCACCGGCTGGGCGCAGGTCAACGGCTGGCGCGGGGAAACCGACACGCAGGAGAAAATCCAGCAGCGCGTCGAGCACGATCTCTATTACATCGAGAACTGGTCGATCCTGCTCGACCTCTACATTCTCGCGATCACGCCGGCCTCGCTGCTCAAGACCAAGAACGCGTTCTGACGGCGATGAGCGCGCTCGCCCCGCCCGTCCCACGCGAATCGCGGCCGAGCGGGAATCGGCTGACGATCCGCGCAGCGACCCTCAAGCGCGCCGTCCTTTGGACGTTCGTGGCCTGCGGAGCGTCCGCAGCAATCGAACCCTCGCCGTATGAATTCATGTTCTTCGTCGCCGCGTTCGCGCTTGCTCCAGGCGATCTCGAATTCGACCGGGCGATGATCCCGCTGATCGTGGGCCTCGCGGCCTTCAACGCCGGCGGCCTCATCGCGCTGCCTCCTTTCGTCGACGTCCACGAAAGCGTGAGCTTCACGTTCATCTCCGTCTATATGGCGGCCACCGCGATCTTCTTCGCCGCGCTCGTCGCCAAGGCGCCGTTCGAGCGCTTGCGTACGATCCGCTCGGGCTATCTCGCGGCCGGCGTATTCGCGGCGACGCTCGGGATTCTCGGCTATTTCAATGTCGCGGGCTTGAGCGCGCACTTCACGCTCTACGACGGCACGCGTGTTTCCGGCCCCTTCAAGGATCCCAACGTGTTCGGGCCGTTCCTCGTGCTGCCGATCCTCTGGCTGACGCAGGATCTGCTGCTCCGGCGCGGCGCCGGGCTGCTGCGCACCGTCGCGCCGCTCGGCCTCATGATCTTCGCGGTGTTGCTCAGCTTCTCGCGCGGCGCCTGGGGCGCCGCCGCCGCCTCCGTCACGCTGATGATCGCACTCACCCTCGTCACCACTTCGTCCTCGGCCTTGCGGCAGCGCATCGTCGCCGTAAGCCTCGTCGGGCTCGTCGGCGTCCTCGTTCTGCTGGTGGTCGCGTTGTCGGTCCCTGAAATGCGCGACATGCTTCTGACGCGCGCGTCGCTCGTTCAGGATTACGACGCGGGCGAGATGGGGCGTTTCGGCAACCAATTGCGTTCGCTGCCGCTGTTGCTGGAGCGGCCGTTCGGCTTCGGTCCGCTGCAATTCCGCCACGTCTTCCCCGAAGATCCGCACGAGATGTACGTCAACGCCTTCGCCTCCTACGGATGGCTCGGCGGCTTGTCGTTCCTCGCTTTCACGACGACGACCTTGTATGTCGGCTGGCGGCTCGTCTTCGTCCGCTCGCCGTTCCGCGAGGTCGCAATCCCCGTATGGGCGTGTCTGTTCGTCCAGATGGCGCAAGGGCTCCAGATCGACACCGACCACTGGCGCCATCTCTATCTGCTGTTCGGCGCCCTTTACGGCCTCGCCGCCGGCGAACGCCGATGGCGCGCGCGGTCGAGGCCGCGCGTTCAGACCGCCGCCTCGAACGCCAGCGCCGCCCCCATCGCCTCCCCCGCGCCGACGACCAGCGCGCCGTTGCGCTCGCGATAGCCGACGCCGCCCGCCTCGAGGATCGCGCGCGTCGCCGCGATATCGGCGACGGCGATGCGCGCCAGCGCCATGGGCGGTCCATCCGCGCCGATCGTCGACGCGCCATAACGTTCGGCGAGCGCCGCGCGCGGACAACATTCGATGCGCGCGCCGTCGGCCTCGACGACGAACCCCCGCCCTTCGCGCCGCGCCGCGCCGGCGCCGACGAAACGCTCAAGAAAATCCTCCGCCTCGCGAGGATTTTCGTGCGCGATCGCGAGCCCTGCGATCCCTCTCGCGCCGTTGGGATGGAGCTGCGCCGCGCGGCTCCAGAAATTCTCGGGGAATCGCTGCTGGCAGACGAAGAAGCCAGCCTCCGGCAGCGCCGGGCTCGCCGCGAAGGCCAGCGAGAACGCGACGTCGGCTTCGCTGCCGTCCGGCCGGCGCGCCTTGCGCGCGAAATCGAAGCGAGCGAAATCGCCGATGCCGTCGGCCATGAATTGTCGGCGGTCCGCCTCCGCGTCGTGCGAGCGCATGACCAGCATCCCCAGTCCCTCGCGCCGCTGGAGGAAAGCGCTCACGAACCCGGCGAAAGAGAAGACCCCCGGCTCCGGCGTGGGCGCGGCAAAACCCTCGCCCAGCCCGATCAGCTCGAGAAAAGCGCCGTCGAACTGGACGATATGGTTCTCGGTGCCCCAGGGATGCCGGTTGCGCGCGCCGACCTGAAAGCCGAGACGGCGGTAGAGCTCGGCCTGTGCGGCCAAGTCGCGCGCGGGGATCACGAGATGGTCGATGGCGCGCGGCATTCTCCCCTGCCCTTCAGAGTGCGACGGCCGGGCTCGGCAATCTTCGAGCGGACGCGCGGCGGCGCTTGTGATACTCTATCGCCGGATTGAAGTCGCGGCCGACGAGCCCCGATTGTTGGAAAGCGCCGACATGAGCGTCCCTTTCTCTTCCCGCGTCACCAGCGCCGCCGAAGGCCTGCCGCGCCGCCGCTTCACCGTCGCCGAGGTCGAGGCGATGGTCGCGGCCGGCGTGATGGAGGAGGACGAGCGGGTCGAACTGATCGGGGGGGAGCTGGTTCCGATGTCGCCAAAAGGAAATCAGCATGAGGTCGTCAAGACGGCGCTGGTCGACAGGTGGATTCGCCTTCGCCCCGACGAATGCAGAGTCGCGCAGGAAACGACGTTCAGGCTCTCGGCCGACACCTATCTCGAACCCGATGTCGTCGTCTACCTGCGGGCCTCCGGGTTGAGTGGCCTTTCGGGGCCTGGCGTTCTGCTCGTCGTCGAGATCGCCAATTCCTCGTTGCGATACGACATGGGGCGAAAGGCCGCGCTGTACGCGAGTTTTGGCGTGCGCGAATTATGGGTGATCGACGCGATCAAGCTCACGACGCGCGTATTCCGCGCGCCCTCGCAAAGCGGCTACGGCGAGACGCGCGATTTCGGCGCCGC
>CAWJIB010000019.1:0-6074 GCA_963842835.1 uncultured Alphaproteobacteria bacterium
CGAGTTCGACCGCGGGAACAATCGCCGGCGGCGTCGCCCCGCGGCTGGGACCCGACCTTTGCGAGCGCAAATGTCGGAAGAAATCGCCGGCTCGCGAAAATTCGCCTTGCGCCCGCTCTATAAATCTATATAGATGATAGATAGAATAGAAACAGCGCGGCCGCCCGGGGGCGGGCTCAGCCGCGCCAGTCCGCGACACAGCCGAAGGACAAGACCCATGAACGCCCGCTCAGTCGATTTTCTCGTTGCGCCGCTCAGTCCCGCCGTCGGCGGGCTCGTCTCCGGCCTCGATCTCTCCAAGCCGCTGTCCGACGGCGTGGTCGCGGCCTTGCGGCGGGCGCTGGCGGAGCGCCATGTGCTGTTTTTCGAAAACCAGACTCTCGACCCGGCCGCCCAGCGCGATTTTGCGGCGCGCTTCGGCGTGCTGCACATTCATCCGATCTTCCCGCACGTCGAGGGCGTGCCGGAGATCACGTCGATCGAGACGCGGCCGGACTACATTCCCGACAATGACAATTGGCACACCGACGTCACCTTCATCGAGACGCCGCCGTTCGGCGCGGTTCTGACGCCTCGCGTGCTACCGTCGCACGGCGGCGACACGTTGTGGGCGTCGACCGTGGCCGCTTACGAAGCGCTGTCGGGACCGCTTCGCCGCCTGCTCGACGGCTTGTCGGCGGAACACAGCTTCGAGAACGGATTTCCGCGCCATCGCTGGGGCGTCGGCGATCGCAGGGCGCAATGGGAAAAGGCGGTCGCCGCCAATCCGCCTGTCGTGCATCCGGTCGTGCGCACGATAGAGGGCGGCCGGCGCGGCCTGTTCGTCAATTTCGGCTTCACCTCGCGCATCCTCGAACTCACGCCCAAAGAGAGCGAGGCGTTGCTGGCGTTCTTGTTCGCTCACCAGGCCAAGCCGGAATTCAGCGTTCGCTGGCGCTGGAAATCCCGCGATGTCGCCTTTTGGGACAACCGCCTCAGCGTCCATTACGCGACGCTCGACTATCTCCCGCAAGCGCGCGTCATGAATCGCGCGGCGATTCTCGGCGACCGCCCGCAGTGAGGCAGGCGCCCCGGCAACACTTTCTAACGTCGATCTCTCCGGCCGTTCGGCCGTCAACTCGGGGATGAAAACCATGAAACTTACAAAATCTCTTCTCGCGGCGGCCGTCGGCGCGCTCGCCTTGCTGGGCGTCGCGAACGCCGAGGCGGCGGACAAGACCGTCGTCGTCGGCTACCAGACCGACGCGCTGCCCTCGTCGGTCGCGATCGCCAACGGCGAATTCGCGAAAGCCACCGGGCACAAGATCGATTTCCGCCGCTTCAATTCCGGCGCGGAGATTTTCGCCGCGATCGCCTCGGGCGACGTGCAGGTCGGCTATGTCGGCTCGAGCCCGTTCGCCGCCGCGGCGTCGCGCGGCCTCGATGTGAAGGCCTTTTACCTCGCCTCGATTTCCGGCGTCGACGAAGCGCTGGTGGTGCGCAACGGCTCGGGCATCAACACGCTCGCCGATCTCAAGGGCAAGAAGCTCGCCGCGGCGCCGGTATCGACCGATCACTATCAGCTTCTCGCGCTCATCAAAAGCCTTGGCCTGACGGAAAAGGACGTGCAGGTGTTCGCCATTCCGCAGCCCGACATCGTCGCCGGCTACAACCGCGGCGATCTCGACGGCGGGTTTGTCTGGGATCCGGCGCTGACCGAACTGAAGAAGAACGGCAAGGTGCTGGCGACGTCGAAGGAGGTCGCCGACAGGGGCGCGCCGACGTTCTCGGCTTGGGTGGCGACCGCCCCCTTCGCCAAGGACAATCCTGACTTCCTCAAATCCTTCTCCGGCGTGATCGCGAAATACCAGACCTCTTTTGTCAGCGACAAAGCGGCGTGGGGACCCGATAGCGAGAACGCCAAGCTGCTTGCCAGCCTCCTCGGCGGCACGCCCGCCGATCAGGCGAGCGCTCTGAAGAACCTGTCGTTGCTGCCGATCGACGTTCAGCTTTCCGACGCTTGGCTCGGCGGCGGCGAAAAGTCGGGCCTCGCCAAGATTCTCAAGGACACGGCTGGGTTCCTCAAGGAGCAGAAGAAGATTTCCGAGGTTCTGCCCTCTTACGCGCCCTTCGTGACGCCCGACGCGCTCATCGCGCTGAAGAAAGACACCCGCTCGTAACAACGGACGAGGCGCGCCGCCAAGCCACGGCTTGCGGCGCGCCTCGATGCGAGAAGAGGCGTCCTTCGTGCTCCGCATCGACAAAGCCTCCGTCTATTTCGCCGGGCGCGACGGCCGCCCCGTCCATGCGCTCGATCGCGTCTCGCTGGACATTCCCGACAGTGGATTCGTCGTCGCGCTGGGAACGTCGGGCTGCGGAAAGTCGACCCTGCTAAACGCGATGGCGGGGTTCCTTCCGCTCTCGTCGGGATCGATCACTCTGAACGGCCATCCGGTCGAAGGCCCCGGCGCCGAGCGCGGCGTCGTCTTCCAGAAGGATACGCTGCTGCCGTGGAAGTCGGTGGCGGAGAACGTCGCGCTCGGTCTGAAATTCGCCGGCGTGGGACGCGCCGAGCGGCGTGCGCGGGCGCTCGAATTGCTGCGGCTCGTCGGACTCGAGGATTTCGCCGACGCCGCGCCTTACGAGCTCTCGGGCGGCATGCGCCAGCGCGTCGGCATCGCGCGGGCGTTGGCCCCCGATCCGGCCATTCTCCTGATGGACGAGCCGTTCGGCGCGCTCGACAGTATGACGCGCGAACAGATGCAGGAGCTGCTCGTTTCCGTCTGGGCGCGCACGCGCAAGCAGATCTTTTTCATCACTCATTCGATCGAGGAAGCTCTGTTCCTCGGCACGCACTTGATCGTGATGTCGCCCCGGCCGGGGCGCATCGTCGCGCGCTACGATCTCGACTTCGTCGAGACGTTCGCGCGCGATCGCGACGCCCGGACCGTCAAAACAGCGCCCGCCTTCGCCGCCTTGCGCGAAGAAATCCGCGCCATCGTCCACCAGACCGAGCCGAACCGGAGCCCCGCGCTATGACCGACATCGCCGCCACGGACTCGCTTTCGCCGCCGCTCGCGGAATCGCCGCCGCGGCTTGTCAAGATGCGCAGCCTCGGCGTGGGCGAACGGCCGACGCTGGCGATCAGCGTCGCGACGGGGCTGGCGCTGCTCGCGCTTTGGCAGCTCGTCGCGCAGACGCGCCTCGTTCCGCATCTCTTTTTGCCGGCGCCGAGCGAGGTCGCAAACGCGGCGGTCGCGATCTATCAGGACGGCTATGCCAACGCTTCGCTCTGGGAGCACGTCGGCGCGAGCCTCGCGCGCATCGTGACTGCGTCGGCGATCGCCATTGCCTTGGGAACGCCGGTCGGCCTGCTGATGGGGCTCAGCCGGTGGGCCAAAGGCGTCTTCGACACGCCGATCGAATTCTATTGGCCGTTGCCCCCGCTCGCCTATTTGCCGCTGATGATCATCTGGCTCGGCATCGGCGAAGTGTCGAAAATCGCGCTGCTGACGCTTGCGATGTTCGCTCCGATCGCGCTCTCTGCGCAAGCCGGCGTGCGCTCCGTGTCGAGCGAGCGCGTCAACGCGGCGCTGTCGCTCGGCGCGACACGTCTTCAATTGTTGCGCGAAATCGTGCTGCCCTCGGCCCTGCCCGAAATTCTCACGGGAATCCGCATCGCGTTCGGGGTCGGCTGGGGCACGCTGGTGGCCGCCGAACTGATCGCGGCGACGCGCGGCATCGGCTATCTCATCATGTCGGCTTCGCAATTCCTCGCCACCGACGTCGTGTTCGTCGGCATCGGCCTGATCGCCGCCTGCGCCTTCATCTTCACCTTCGCGATGCGCGCGCTCGAACGCTGGCTCCTACCGTGGAAGGGACAGAGTTAAACGCGCTCCAGGCTAGGCGCAGGGTGGCGTTCGCGGGGGACTGGCTCCTGCGCGCAAATTCCATTCCTCTGTCGCAAAATTCCTGCTTTATTCTCCGGCATGAGCTCGCCCTTCGCCAGCGACGCCGAATTCGACGCGCCTGTCGCGCTGCGGGCCCGGCTGCGCGATCTGCTTGCCGGCTTCGGCCGCGCGGCGCTCGACGCGCTCTATCCCCCGACGTGCTTGGCCTGCCGCGCGGCGACAGGACAGGCGGATGCGCTTTGTCCGGCCTGCTGGCGGGCGATGCGTTTCATCGAGCGTCCGTTTTGCGACCGGCTCGGCACGCCCTTCGAGCAGGATCTGGGCGAGGGCTTGCTGTCGCCGCAGGCGATCGCCGATCCGCCGGTCTTCCGTCGCGCGCGCGCCGTCGCGCGCTTCGAGGACGGGCCGGCGCGCCGCCTCGTGCATCGGCTCAAATATTCCGATCGCGGCGAACTCGCAGGGCCGCTCGGGGCCTGGATGGCCAGAGCGGGCGCCGACGTGCTGGCCGAGGCGGACGCGATCGTTCCCGTGCCGCTGCACGCGCTCAGGCTGTGGACGCGGCGGTTCAATCAGGCGGCGGCGCTGGCGCGCGCGATCGCCCGCCGGACCGGCAAGCCGTTCGAGCCGCAGCTTCTCGCCCGCGTCAAAGCGACGCGCAGCCAGGTCGGCCTCAGCCGCGAGCAGCGCGCTCAGAACGTGCAGGGGGCTTTTCGCGCTCCGCCGGGGGCGCGCGTGAAAGGGCGGCGGATCGCGCTCGTCGACGACGTGCTGACCTCCGGCGCCACCGCCAACGCCGCCGCGCGGGCGTTGCTGCGCGCCGGGGCGGTTGAGGTCGACCTCGTCGTCTTCGCTCGGGTTGTGACAGGCGCGTGACGTCCCATATAGTGGTCGAACGCCAGCCGTTAGGCTCTGAAGGAGTGATTTCGCCTTGCCGCCGATCGTCATCTACACCAAATCGAGCTGCCCCTATTGCCACGCCGCCAAAGATCTTCTGCGGCGCAAGGGCGCGCCGTTCGAGGAAATCCGCGTCGACGGCGATCGCGCGGGCCAGGCCGCGATGGCTCTCAAGGCGGGCGGACGGTCGACCGTGCCGCAAATTTTCATCGGCGCCGAGCATGTCGGGGGTTGCGACGACCTCTACGATCTCGAGGGCGCGGGGCGGCTCGACGCGCTGCTCGCGGGATGAACGATGATAAAATTCGCGCTTGCCTGCGATAAAGGCCACGGCTTCGAAAGCTGGTTTCCCGACGGCGCGGCTTATGAGAAGCAAGCGCGGCGCGGCCTGATCGCCTGCCCGGAATGCAGCTCGACGCGCGTCGCCAAGGCGATCATGGCGCCGGCCGTTCTCGGCGCCGGGCGACCCGAACGCGAGGCGAGCGCGCCGGCGGCGGTTCCCGTCGCGCTCATCGACCCGCGCCAGCGCGCGCTCCGCGAGGCGGTGCGGAACTTGCGGCGCGAGATCGAGGCCCACACCGAGGACGTCGGCGCGAAGTTTCCCGAGGTCGCGCGTGCGATCTCTAGCGGCGAGGCGCCGGAGCGCGCCATCCGCGGTCAGGCGAGCCGAGCGGAAGTCGAGGCGCTGATCGAGGACGGCGTCGGCGTCCTGCCGATGCCCTTCGCGCCCGACGACTTCAACTGAACCGCGAAAAGCCCGGTTATTTCGCGGCGACGCTGAATTCGGACGCTTCGATCACGGTCGTGCCGATCATCGTGCGCACGGAGACGCGGAACGGCATCAGCACGCGCGCGCCGTCGATCGGCGCCAGCCAGACTTCGAGATCCGTGTTTTCGGCCATGAATTTCGTTGCGGGACGATCGCGCCGATGGCCGGCGATCGGCACGTAGCGCACGGCGCAGACCGCCACCGGGCCGTTGTAGCCCTTGGCCGAAACGTCGCGCTGGCCGACGTAGGTCAAATTGACGTCGAAGCGGGTGTAGCCGTCGAAGATGGGAATCGTGCGGTCGCACGAGGCCGGTCCGATGAGTGGCCCCTTGGGCGGGGCGGGGATGACGAAGGCGCCGATGGGATCGACGACCCCGTGCTTGTCGCTGTCGGACAAGGGAATGCGGTCGGGCTTGTCCTCGTAGGGCGGCGAAATGTCGACGCCGGTCACTGCATTGGCGGCGAGCGACATGCGGATCGTACGCGTCATCGAGGCATTCGAGGCGGTCGTCGCGAATGTC
>CAWJIB010000020.1:0-46328 GCA_963842835.1 uncultured Alphaproteobacteria bacterium
GCGTTATTTTCAACCCAACGCTCGTTTTGGCCGCTATTTTGACACACACCTCAAAAGAAATTCACCAATTCCTATTGAGGTTTCCTGAGCCGCCGATGTGAATTCCTAAAGCGGGCTCGTGCGCGTCGCTGATCGAAATCCCAGGCGGATACTTCAACAAGGTGGCCCACGCCCCCTAAGCCGTCGCCAACTCGAACTGCCCCATCAAATCCATGTCCGGCGCCTGTGTGAACGCGCCGATCAGGCCCGCCAGCGTCGCATTCGCCTGCACCGCGTCATCGGGCACCAGCAGGTACCGCCAGGGCTTTTCGCCGTTGGGCTTGGCATGGTGATCGGTAGCGATCATGCACCAGAGCTTCGCGGCGTTGGCCTTGCGCTGGACATCGGCGTCCCTCATGTCGGATCGACGCTTGGTCTCGACGATCAGCTTCTCGACCTTGGTCTCGACCACGAAGTCCGGCTGATAGGCGTGGCCATCGGTGTCGTAGATTTTGAACTGACCGGGGCCGGGCTTCATCCAGAGTTCGACAGCCGGATCGTTTTCAAGCAACACGGCCATCTGGCGTTCGGTGTCGGAATCGAACTTGGCCTGCCAATAGCAGCCGCGTTTGAAGCCGGTGAACACGAAGCGTTTGATCTCGCTGAGCCGCTGCGGCGCCTGCCGATAGTCCCGCATGACATCGGCGCCCGCGCCATCGAACGCCTGCGGCTTCAGCATCGTGAACGGGGCATGGAGCGTGACGCGGTAGGTCGTCTGGGTCCGCCACATGTGCCGCTGCATCTGGGCGAAGATGGCGTTGGCGATCTCATTGCCTCGGCTGACCAGCACGTTTCTCACGTCCTCGTCGTCGGACAAATATGACCGGAGCCGTGCCACGACCTGACCGGCCAGGTCATAGAGAAGCTCAGAATGGGCGTCGTAGTCGATCTCGGGGAAGTCGATCAGGCGAAGGACCAGATAGTCCTCCATCCGCGCGGCGCGCTCGCCGCCATCGGCGCCCGAAATGAATGACCGCTTCTCGGTGCGGAGAATTTGCACCAAAAGTTCACGGCTGAGGGGCTGGTAGTTCCAGCTTCCGAGGCCCTCAAGCTGGAACGCCTTGAAGCCGAACGACACCTGCTCGACCGGCGTGACGACCATCTGCGGGATGGCGATGGTGCGCTCGGCGAACACCGCGCAAAGCTCGGCGACGACGGCCTCGGCGCGTTCTGTCGTGATCTCCGATTTGAACAGGCCCTCTGAGGCGCGTTGGGCCGCCAAGGCGTCCGCCGCGATTTCACGGATCACTTTGGCGGTCTTCAACTGACCGACCGAGGTGAGCTTGGTCTGGAAGTTGGGCAGCACCACGCTCAGGGCCGTTTCCGCCAACGCGACTTCTTCCGGCTTGTTGAAGGTGAAGCGCGGCGCCTCGGGCGCGGCCACGCCGGGCGCCTGCACTGGAGCAGGCGACGCGGCCTGGTCAATCATGCTCTGGATGATCGACGGCGCCTCGACCATCACCGGCTTCGACACCGGCACGTCCGCGCCATCGCCGATCAGCACTTGCTTGATCGCATGGACCAAGCCGTCCGCGGTCTTGGCCCGCTCGATGATTTCGTTGAACCGGTCGTGGGCGATGACCGTCAGCGTGTCCACGGCGTCGACGCCGGTGCGCTTGCCGTAGGGCAGGCGCAGGCCCCGGCCGATGGATCTGCTCGACCAGGATTTCGAGGTCGCCGCCCGCAGCGGGACGATGGTGTAGAGGTTGGTGACGTCCCAGCCCTCCTTGAGCATGTTCACATGGATGACGATCTCCGTCTGGGCGTCGGCTGCTCGACGTTGAGCAGCCGTTGCGACGTTCTCGTCCTACTCCTCCCCGGTCTGCTTTGAGTGAACCTCGATGACCTTTCCTTGTAGCGGCCCGCGAAGAACCCCTCGGACTCGATGAACTCAGCGGATTGCGCCGGCGTGGTCGGTGTCCTGCGCGACGACCAGCATGAACGGCTTGACCAGCTTGGCGTCGTTCTGCGTGGCGTAGATCTCAAGCTCGACTTTGATGTATTCGTGGAGCGGACGCCGTCCTCCAGCTTGATGCGTCTCGAGCATCTCCTCCGGCGACATGATTTCGGATCGAAATTCTCGCGGGTGCCGACCGCGGGCTCCTTGACGAAGCCGTCCGCCATCGCCTCGGGCAGGGGGTAGTCGTAAATCACATTCTGAAATGGGCTGCGTTCGCTGCCGACGCTCTTGCGGCGTGGCGGTGAGCTTCCAGGCCGAGGATCGGCTTCAGTTCGTTGATGGCCTTCGTGCCCGCCGACGCCCGGTAGCGGTGCGCTTCGTCCATGAGGAGGACGAGATCGTGGCAGCTCCGGCCAGATACTCGAAATAGCTCTCGCCGATGTATTCCTGAAGCCGCTTGATCCGGGGCGACTTGCCGCCGCGCACCTCGGTGTTGATCTTCGAGATGTTGAAGATGTTGATGATCGCCGCCTCGCGGCCGAGCAGATCGGCGCCGCGCACGCCGCGCCCCTCCTCGTAGTTGTCGCCCGTGATGATCAGCGGCGGCTGGTGCGCGAACTCCTCGATGCCCTTGAAGACATATTTCGGCTGGACGGGCGTGAAATCGGCGATGAGCTTGTCGTAGATGGTCAGGTTGGGGGCCAGCACGAAGAAATTGCGGCTGCCTTCCGCGTCATGAACAGGTAGCTGACAAACGCGCCCATCAGCCGCGTCTTGCCGACGCCGGTCGCCAGCGCGAAGCAGAGCGACGGGAAGTCCCGCTCGAAATCCTCAACCTCGGGATAAGCCGCCTGCACAGCCTCAAGGGCGCCCGCAACATCGGTGTCCTTGGACGGATCAATCAGGTCGATGACATCGGCCAACCGCCGCAGCGACTCCGTCTGCGGTTTGCGGAGGGATAGGCGTTGGCCGATTTGATGGAGGGCGCGAGTTTCGATCACGCGTCGCTCTCCGCATCAAACAGACTGGGCTCGTCATTGCCCTTGCGCGGGCGGCCCCTCGGCTTTACCGCCAGCGCCCGTCTCGCTCTCTGGCTCGGGATCGTCCTCGTCCTCGATCAGCGGCAGAGCCTCGATCTTCAGCGAATAGTCGTCCTTGCCCCATTCGCACTTATCGAGGACGGCGCCGGGGATTTTGCGGATCGTGAGGTTCGTGAAGGTGTCGGCATTCGTCCCTTGGAATGCCTTGCAGCAAATCAGCAGGGTGCGCTCGTCGCCGACCTCATCAGAGATCACCTGAAGCTGCTCGTGGGTTAGGCTGTTGCGTTGTGACGTAGATGAAGTCCGTTTCCGACGAATGGCCGTGCAGCCAGTAGTGCTCGTCGGACGGGGCATAGGTGAAGCCGAAGTGCTTGCACATCGCCTCGGCGAGCATCTCGGCATTGTAAGACTTGGAGATGACCCATTGACCGAACTGGTCTTTCTCCAAGAGGGATGGAGCGAGCCGGAAATAGCGATAACCGCCGCCGCCTTTCCAATCGACAACCTTCGTGATGCCGCCGGGGTCTTCACCGTCGATCACCTTGTTGAGGCGCGGAACGATGTATGTTTCGCAATGGTCGCCGAGTTCGACCATGATCCAACGACGGCTCATCTTGTGGGCGACCGTCCCAGTCGTGCCCGAACCCGCAAAGGAATCCAGAACGAGATCGCCCGGTGCTGTTGCGATCTCAAGGATTTTCTTAATGAGCTTTTCAGGTTTGGGAGTCGGGAAAAGCTCCTCCTTCGACAATCGCGGAAACAGCTTCTTTTGCTCAGATTTGGCCTGCCGGTTATGCCCGGTTTCGTCGAGGTCCGCCCAGAGTGTCGATGGTGGAAGGCCGCCTTGGTCCTCAAGATACGTCCTCCGGCGAAGGCCAGAGCCATCTGGCGTGAACCTGATCTCTCCCGAGTCGATCTTCTCCTGCATCGTCTCGCGCGACCAACGCCAACCGTTCGCTGGCGGCTTGATCTTCGTGCCGGTCGGCGAAATCACATCGTAGGTCAGGTTTTTCCGAGGGGATGGAGACCCCAACGGATTTCCGTCAAACCAAGGGCCGCGAGGGTCATTGTCTGGATTGGAGTAGTGCGAGGCTTGTTCTTCACTCCGCGCAAGCCGATTGGAACGCCACTCTGGCTCCCTTGAGTAAACGAGTATCGTGTTATGGTCTGTTGAAAACTGCTTGGCGTCGTTGTTGCTGTTATCACTCGACCGCCAGATCACTCCGGCGACAAAGCAGCTTCTTCCAAAAATCTCGTCCAATAGAACTTTGAGGTAGTGACACTCATTATCGTCAATCGACACCCAGATCGTTCCGGTCGGACTCAGAAGGTCACGCATAATTTCAAGCCTGTCCCTCATCAGGGTCAGCCAGATGCTATGCTCTAAACCATCATCGTAGTGCGTGAATGCACCGCCGGTATTGTATGGAGGGTCAATGAATATACAATCTACCCGAGCGGAATACGATGCTTGCAATGCCCGAAGTCCGAGCAGATTATCCCCTCGAATAAGAACATTGTCGAATTGATCGCCTTCTCGCCGCGCCTTCGCGTGATGCGACAAGCGTTCGTCCTCGATCAGGATGCGCGGCTCCAAACGAGGCCGATGCTCCTTCCCGATCCACGTCAGTTCCAACTTCGTCTTACTCATGCGGCAACGTCCCAGCGGATCGTGAACAAGGGTGTGAGCGTCGGCGTCAGGTTCAGCTTTTCGGCGATCTCGTCGAGCATCCGCTCGCGTTCCGCGTCGATCTCCCGCAGCCGGGTGTAGAGTTGGTGGCTCAGGTCGTCTGCCTGCCGCTTGCAGGCACCCGCTTCTCGCTGAAGCTGGACCTTCTCCTGAAGGTTTTGGACGGCGCGGGAAAGCTTGGTCTTCTCCTTCGCCTCCTTGGTCAGGGCCTTGATCTGGGCCTCGAACGAGACCTTGGCGTCCTCGCGCCAGTTGTCCAACCGGTCCTCCTCCTCTTCGAGGAAGGCGCCCAGCCGGGTCTGGGCCTGCTGGACGAAGAGCGTCTGGCGGTCGGCCATCAGCCCGTCGAGCGCGGCGGTTGGAGCCGGTGACGACACCGCGCCGGTGACACTCGCGGGCACCTGCATCAGCCGGGCGGCTGTCTCGCCTTCGAGCACGGCGCCGTCGTCGTTGATGGCTGCGACGATTAATTCGTCGAAGGTGCGAGCAGGGGTTTCCAGAACGAGTCGGGCGGCCTGCATCCAGCCCCCGGCGCCGATCTGGGCTTCAACATCGCCGAGGTTGCCGGTGTAGGCGCCGTAGTCGAACGTCACGGTCGCCTGATCGAGATCGCGGGCCTTGGCCCGAGCAATCAGACTGTCGGCCAGTTGGCCGTCCGCGAGCCGGAAGAACCGCCAGCCCTTGTCGTCCGCCAGAGGCCATTCGGTCGTGTAGGTTTCGCCCTCATGGTCGAACCGCTGGGCGTGGTCGTCATGGAAGCGGGCGTTGGGCAGTTCGGCGCGGGCCAGATTGAGCAGGGCGCGCTGAAACTCGTCCAACTGCTGATGGATCACGCCCTGTTGGAACTTCAGCCGCTCGACCACCTTGTCGTCCATGGCCGCGAGAATTTGCTCGCGGGCCGATTTCTTGGCCTCGTCGATCTCGACCACAAGCTCTGCCTGAAGCTGGTCGAAGGCGGCGTTGATCGCCTCGCTGGTGCGGCAGGACTGCACGATGTCGAGGATGCGACGCTCAATATCGACGCCGAACTCGATGGCGCCGAGCACCTCGTCCGATGAGCCGAACACGCCGTCGAACAGGCGGAATTTGGTCTCAAGAAGCTGGACGATCCGGGCCTCGGCTTGGTTACCTCGGTTCATGAAGTTGACGACGGTCACGTCGATCTTCTGGCCATAGCGATGGCAGCGACCGATCCGCTGCTCCACGCGCTGCGGGTTCCAAGGTAAGTCGTAGTTCACCAGCAGGGAGCAGAACTGAAGGTTGATGCCCTCGGCGCCAGACTCCGTGGCGATCAGGATGGTGCGGTCCTTTTTGAAGGCGTCCACCAGCGCGGCCTTCATGTCGGCGGTCTTCGAGCCGGACACCGCCTCGGTGCCCCGGTGCCTGTCCATCCACGCGCGGTAGATGGCTTGGCTGTCCTTGTCGGCGTTGGAGCCGTTCAAGATGACACGTCTGGCCCGCGAAGCCGTGGGCTTCAAGCAGGTCGCGCAGATAGGCTTGGGTGCGGACGGACTCGGTGAAGATCACCGCCTTGCGCTCGCCGCCCTTGCCGACGATCTCGTCGAGCACCTTTGGCAGGCTTTCCAGCAGGGCCTTGCCCTTGGCGTTGGTGTTGATCCCGGCGGCGAGGTCGCGGTAGCGGGCCAGTTCAGCGATCTCGGCTTTCAGGGCGACTGGGTCGATCTGAACGGCGACGGCGGCGGTCTCGTCTTCCAGCGCATCCGCCTCGGCGGCCTGATCGCCCTCGCGCCATTCGTCGGCGGTCTCGGCCACGCCGTCGATGTCGTCGAGCGTGTCCTCGGTGACCGGCTGCATGCCTTCCAGCCGCCTGACCATCTTGTCCAAGGTCGCGGCGACGGCGAACGACGACGACCCCAGAATCTTCCGCAGGACGAGCGTCACGAGGTGGCGACCGTTCTTGCCGACCGCGAGCGTGCCCTCGCGCTGAAGGTAGGCGGACATGTGATCGTAGAGGTCGGATTCCAGCCGATCCGGCGTGAAGTCGAAGGTCTTGGGCAGGCGATTTGTGTAGTTGATCAGGCCCGCCTTCTGGACCTGCCGCCGCAGGGTGCGCTTGCAGATCGGCTCCAACCGGTGACCCAAGATCGACAGCGCCTTGCCATCCTCCCGGCCGCCGAACTCGGCCCGGAAGGCGTCGGGCGAGCCGAAGAACTGGTCGTCGATGACGGTGATGAGGCCGTAAAGCTCCATCAGGTTGTTTTGCAGCGGCGTCGCCGTCAGCAGCAGCTTCTGGCGATCGGCCAGGGCGTCCCGCAGCACCGCTGACGCGCGACGTCTCCGGTGCACGGTAGACGTTCCGCAACTTGTGGGCTTCGTCGAACACAACCAAGTCCCACGGGATCACTCGCAGCCGGTCACTGATCCGGGCGGCGTATTCGTAGGACAGGATGATGACGCCCTCGGCGGCGGTCAGTGGATCGTCCTTGCCCGCCTTGGCCATCTCCTTCACCCGCTTGGCGTCAAGGATCACGGACGGCAGAGAGAACTTCTCCGACAACTCCTGTGCCCACTGCTTGCGGAGCGACGCGGGCGTGATGAGCAGCAGGCGGCGCCGACGTTCCCACCATCGCTGCGTCATCACCAGCGCGGCCTCGATGGTCTTGCCGAGGCCGACCTCGTCGGCGAGCAGAACGCCCTTCGAGATCGGCGAGCGCAGCGCAAACATGGCCGCGTCCACTTGGTGCGGATTGAGGTCTACCCGCGCCGACGACAACGACTGGGTCAGGCCATCGCCTTCAACCAGCCCCTCACGGGTCAGGAAGTGCGCGAAATATTTGGCCTGATAGGCGGTGAAGCCGGGCAAAACGCTCATGGACTCTCGACTCTGGCTGACGATAGCCCTCGCAGCCGGCACCGGTGTGGCTGCTCGAATCGCGGTGCCCCGCCCGTGGATTGACTGGCCGGATGTTCCGATATTGGCGGCGCCGGATCAATGGCAATCGCCGAGCTGGAGTGGGCTCTCACAATGTTCGGAGGACCGGCGGAGGGGCAAGTCTCTGCTACCCCAGCAATGCGTAACATCCGCCCTTCAGTCACCTGCGGAAATTCAACTCGCGCCGGCCAATACCACACGTCGAGAATCGGAATGCCAGTTCCCACGTTCTGAATAGAACTGTCTGATGGAACTGTAAGTGGCGAGATCTTACCTACGGTCATGTGGCGCATTGAGCTCTCAGCATCATTTGTTGCTGGAGGTCGCGCAGAAACTGTCGGTGCCCGACAAGGAGGGTCGCCTCAACCCCGGTCGATGATCCCAGCAGGTCGTCCAGGTCCGCGAGCGCTCGCGGAACGGTGAGCCAGGGATGGTCAGCGTTTTCGGTCGCGATCCTCTGCGCGAGTTCCACGTCGTGGCGCAGGCGGAGGTCGCCAGCCATTAAATCCGGCCGTTCGGCATGAATGAGCCGGTATCCGATCGCCTTAAGGCGGGCATCCTGAAACCGGTCGACAATTCCGGCGCGTTTCTCCCATGGCGCGTCGTGGAACGCGTCCATAAGATGCTGTTCGGAATCAAAGAAGCCGCTGTAGATCTGCTGCTCGACGTGTGGGGACTCCGGATAGGGCTCCTTTCCGGCCGCGTACGCCACCATGAGCCGGCGGCGGAAGGCATCGTCGTCGCGGAGCATTTCGGCGCGACGCTCCAACTCGCCAAGTCCGAACTCCGCGCCCTTGCAATTAGCCGGCGCTTCGTCGCCGGGGAATATAATCGGCACGCCGTTTGAACGCAGCGTCCGGATCGGCTTCGGCGATATCGCGAGCCTCTGTTGGAGCTGCGCCTCGGTCATCGCGGCCAGCGTTTCCGGCGGAATCGCTAGATCGTAGAGATACCAGTCATTCCCGTTTTCGGGATTCTGGCCGATCGCCGTAACGAGGTAGGACAAGGTCCGGCCGAAGTAGATTTCGCTGAGGCAGAAAACCGGTTCGGCCGTGATGTAATCGACGACGGCAGGCTTCCGCGTGAAACGCATGAAGGAAGACCAGACGTCCGGCGCTCGCTCCAGGATGAGGCGGCACATGAAGATCGTGGCTTCGACGTCGGCGAGCGCGTCATGGGCGTGATCGTGGTTGAATCCGTTGGCGGGCGCGAGGCGGTCCAGTTTGAACACGGGCCGCCCCTTGTCGCCGATGGGGATGATGAGGCAGTTCGGTGCGAAAACATTGCAGGCGTGCACCATCCGCATGGCGTCACTGCGCGTGTTGCCGGACGTGTTGGTCAGGTAGGGCGAGTGCAGTGTTTGATAGAAAGCCTGGCGCAGCAGGGGTTCGTCAAAATCGAGGGAGTTGTAGCCGATGAAGGTCGCGGGCGACCATTCGAGGAGCTTGGCTCGAATGGCGCGCATCATCTCGTAGTGGGAGCAATAGGACAAATCGGTGAGCTGTGACGCCCTGACGCCGGTCACGCGCATCGCGCCCGGCGACGGCACGACATGCGGCAAGAGTCGGCAACGAATCTCGAACCGATCAAGCTCGTTGAGATCGGCATCGGTCTTGATCGCCGCAAATTGCAGGATCTGATCGAACCAGGTGTCGGTACCGGTTGTTTCCGTATCGTAGAAAACGAAACTCATCGCCCGGGCCTCTCGCCGCTAGTACAGGAGCTTGCGGATTCGGTATTCCAGCGCTTGTTTGCTGACCCGGAATTTCCTGGCGATCTCTTCGAGCGGGCGGTCGTCATCGATGTCGAGGGGCTTGCCCCCGAGCGCATGCTCAATCGAGGACTTGGGCATGAGCAGGGCGGCCGCGAATTGATTGGCCTCGATTTCCCGCTTGTCCCAGCCGGTGGCCGAATTGGCATCGCGCATCAGCACAGGGAAGTTCTTATCCACATGGACGGCGCTTGAAAGCACGTCACGATGAAGCTGGTAGTGGCCGAGTTCGTGGGCGATGGTGAACCGTTGCCGATTGGGGTGATGGATCGAGTTCACCCCAACGATCGGAACGCCATCCTTGATGTAGATCATTCCCGACAGCTCGTCGTCGAGCGGCGAGAAGCGCACCTGCACGCCGATCGACTTGGCGATCTTTTCCACCGGGACCGGGGAACCAACCGATCCGAAGCTGTTCAACAACTCCTGCGCTTTGCGTTCGGGATCATTGGCGTCGATTTGATCTGGCACGGCTTTCCTCCCCTGTCTGGTCTGCGCTCATCCCTACGCCATCAATGAGCCGAGCGAGCTGTTCCTTCTGATTCTTCTTCAAATCGTCGGGGAGAGGTAGTTCCGCGAGATCAAGCCGCGCGCTGGCGTTGGGCGTGATCGGCAAGAAATCGGTGGGCTCAAGGTTCAGGGCGAGGCCAAAATTATAGAGCTGATGCACAAGAACATTCTGGCGACCGGTCTCGACGTTGGCGAGGGAGCCACGCGAAATGTCGAGCTTGGCCGCAAGGGTTTCCTGCGTCATCGCAAGCGCTTTGCGGCGGGTCCGAATTACTTCGCCGATATGTCTATAAATGGATTGCGGGTTCACGGACTGTTCATATGCCTGGACGCGCCCAATGTCAACGTCACACGCAATGTGCGTAATACACGCAATAGATTGCGTGTGGATTTGACATCGAGGCAAATCGCCGCTAGGGTTTGGGGACTGCCACCCCCAACCCGAGCGAGGCTCGCTATGCTCATCGAGATTGACGTTGAAGGCGAAGCCCTCGCCGAGCCCGAAGTTATCGAGATCGAAACCGGGAGCCCGGTTCGCGCCATCGTCGTCGCGATCAGCAGCAAGACCGGCATCCCGGTCGAAGAATTGCTGCTGTTTGAGGAAGACGGCGAAGAGCCACTGGTCCTGGACATCCTCGTCGAGGAGAGCCGGGCCGCGATCGTCCACCACGCGCACCGCGCGCGGAACATCGAGGTGGTGGTCAATTACAAGGGCCTGAAGCCGGCGAAGCACTTCCCGCCCTCCGCCCGCGTCCAACGCGTCCTCGATTGGGCCGTGAGCGTGAAGGAGTTCAATATCGACGCGCCGATCGCGCCCGAGATGGAACTCGCGCTCCATGGTCAGACGGTCGAGTTGCCTAAGCAGGCGCATATCGGGCGCTATGTGACGCATCCGCATCACTGCCTGGAGCTCGATCTCATTCGCGGGGTCGTCCCCAACGGAGGGCTGCGGTGATGATCGCGAACCCGGCCCAGACCGCCATCGACAGCGACCTGAGCAGCCGCCGGTTTCGCTCCGGCGTCCGACGGGGATTCTGGCGAGTGGTCAACTACGCCTTTCCGAACCTGACCATGGCGGTGGCCGCCACCGAGCCCGATGGCGCGGCAAGCGAATACGGCTTTCGCTTCGACCTGACAGGTTTCCCGGGCACGGCGCCGATCGTCATCATCTGGGATTTCGCCGGCGACAAGATGTTGCCGGCAGACAGGCGACCGCGTGGGTGCGCGCGGGTCGTGGAGGCCTTCAAGGTGTGGAACCAGCCCACCGTCTATCGGCCGTGGGACAGGTTGGCCGGCGCTCACAACAACTGGAATCAGACCTATCCGCAGTTCGCCTGGCACCCGAAGCGCGACATCACCTTCATCCTGGAAGACCTTCATGAGCTTCTCAATCTTAACGCTTGCGCGCGCAGCGTTGGGCAAGCCGCCTAGGCTCGTCTGTTCAAGCGCGATCTGGCGAAATGGGACCGAAGAGCTGAGGCGTCGCACCGGCGGACGAAAGGAGAGCGGCGCGTTTCTCCTCGGGCGGCCCATTCGCGGTGGTCACCGCATTGAGGCGTTTCTATTTTACGACGATGTTGACCCCACCTGTTTCAGGAATGGGATCGTCGAGTTCGACGGCCGAAAGTTCGGTATCGTCTGGCAACGCTGCCGCGACCTGGGACTCACGGTCGCCGCCGATGTGCATGTGCATCCCGGCGGCTACGGGCAAAGCGCGAGCGATCAGCACAATCCGATGATCGCCGAATGCGGGCATCTCGCGCTCATCCTGCCCCACTTTGCCGGGCGCCGGCCGGAACCCGGACGGATCGGCATGTACGAGTATCTCGGCGGGCGGCGCTGGAGCGATCACAGCCACAAGGGCCGCAGCTTCTTCCATGTCGGCTGGTGGCCGCAATGAAGATCCATTCCGACCGGTCAAGGATCAGGGCGGCCTTCGTCAATTCCGGGAAGTTCGGTTTCCCGGAGGCCGAGCGGAAACTGGCGTCGATGTGCCTGACGATCCATCTGGATGAAAGTGTCGCCTCAACCCCAGCCGGCCAAGCGGCGGCGCTGACGGCGGTCCTGACCGGCGCGCGCTGTTTCAGCACCGTCACCATCACCGGGGCGATCAACGCCCCGCTCCTGGTCGACCTGCCGGTCGGCGGTGCGTGCGTTGGCGACGCGGCGAAGAGGTTCGGCGCAAAGACGAAGCCTAGCTCGGCACCGTCCCGGCTGGTTCTCATTGGCGGCTCCGGCAGTGGGCAGCCGGGCTGGGCGGTTCGCGCGATCTGGAACGGATGGAGCGGCGGGATTGCGCCCGCCAGCCAGAACGTGACGATCGGGCGGAGCGATTGCCCCTTGGCCGGCATTGCCGCCGGGGCGCTGGCCGTAGGGCACGCATTCTTCGCCGAGCAGGATGACCGCCGCGCGGGCCGGACAATGCAAGGCGTATCCCTTTGGACGCCAGACCTTGGTGGAGGGGTTGGCCAGGCATGGATGGACGATCCCGGACCACTCTATGGCGAGGTCTTCCTGCCCGAAGCGCTCTGGCTGGTGGGGCTTGGGAACCTGGGGCAGGCGTTCATGTGGTCGCTGACCTGGCTGCCTTACGCGGATCCGGCTCGTCTGACGCTATTTCTCCAGGACGACGATCTCGTCGGCGAGGAGAACTGGGGAACGTCCGTCCTTGTCCGGCGGGGCCGCTACAATGTCCTCAAGACCAGGGTCGCCGAGGAGTGGGCCGAGCACTGCGGCTACAAGGTGCGGCGCATCGATCGGCGCCTTGATGAGCAAATGAGGCGCACGGTCACGGAACCTGGCATTGCTCTTGCGGGACTGGACCGGATGCCGGCGCGTCGGCTGCTGGGCTTTCCCGGATTCGACTATGTGATCGATGCGGGTCTGGGTGCGGACGCCCACGACTTCCATCGGTTGCGCGTCAATGTGTTCGACGCCGACCGGACTCCCGGCGAGCATTTTGAGGGCGTGGAGGACAAAACCGCCGATCGTATAGAGACGATCAAGCAGTTGCCCGCGTACCAAGCTCATGGGCGGAAAAGCGCCGAGGCCAGCTGCGGTATGGTTGAACTCGCCGGGATATCCGTGGCCGCGCCTTTCGTGAGCGCTGTCGCGGGCGCGCTGGCGATCACGCAAGTGATCCGGATCGCCTCGAACCTTGCGCCGTATTCATCAATCTACGGGCCGCTGGACGACTTGCGTGGCGTCCGCGCTGTTCGGGGAATTGCCTCGCCGCGAGCGACCATAGGTAGCGTCGCGGCTAATCCGTTCGGATCAATATAAGCGTCTGCGGCACTCGGGCGAGGCGCACCATCCTTGCCGCGATGAGCGGCGATGACCGCGATGATCGTGTCCGTGACCGCAAACCCCTCCTTTGTTTATCCCCCGGTGTCCGTCTGTACGACGCCCTCATTCCGCATCTTCCGCAAGACGTCCCCCCGCTGCATTTATGGGCGTGCGGGAGCGTGATTGGAGGTTATGGCACCTTCCTAAACGTGATCCCGCTGGAGTGCCGAGGCCGCAACCGCTGTTGGCTGGCGTCACCCCACAACTGGATGGGTTTCATTTCGCCGCCTCTGGCTTCGGGGCGACGAGGAGGGAGACGAAGATGGCTGACGGCAGGTTTCTCACCCCTGAAGAAGTTTCGGAGCGATACCGCGGAGGAATCTCGGTCGGCACCCTCCGAAACTGGCGTGCTATGAGGATTGGGCCGACCTTCGTCAAAATCGGCAAGACGGTTCTCTACCCGATCGCCGAGCTTGATGCATGGGATCAGAAAAATATCGTGACCTGCCGTGCATCAAGGCAACTCAGCGTGGACGCTGGTGAGACAGCGTGACGATCACGCCGGAGCACGCAATACCGCCCCCAATAACCGCCCCCAACCCGCCACGCCAATCACATTTATTGTATTATTTTCAATATGATGGGTGATATCTGTGGCGTCGTCCACAACCACCCTTCGGGCGATCCGACTCCCTCGACCCAGGACGTCAAGATGACCCTGGACATCATCGCCGTGGCCGCGCCGCTCGGCGTCACCGTGCACGACCATATCGTCATCGGCCGCCACGGCCACGCGTCCTTGCGCGGCTTGCGGCTGATTTGAGCCGCGCTCGGCGAATTCACGCCGTCAATGCAAGACCATCTGCGCCTGGACGGTCCGGATTTCCGCGGGCTGGATCAGTCCGACATGCGCGACGCGGACGGAATGGAGCGGCCCGTCGAGCGAAGCGCGCCAGAATTTGAGGAATTTCTTCAGCTCGGGGAATTCCGGGGCGAGATCGTAGTCCTGCCACACATAGGTTTGCAGCAGCGACAAGTGATCGGGCAAACGGTAGAGAATCTCGGCCGTCGTCAGGCTGAAGCCGTGCAGCTGACGAATGAAATCCTCGGACACGCGTGACGCCATGGCGCGACCCTCCTTTCCCAAGGCCGGGCGCGGCTCGTCGGCTTGTCAGGCAGGATTTCGGAAAAGTGGGCGCCGGTTTTCCGATAAAACCCTGCTTTATCAAACGACCGTGAGCGCGACCCGCCAATTCGCTCATTGCACGCGCGAAAGCTTAACGAAGCGTTGCGCCGCGCTTTTCAGCTTCGCAAGTTCCGTGCCGCGGCGAGTTCGCCCGGCGTGTCGATGTCGAGCGTCACGCCGTCGCTTTCGACCTCCACCTCGACGATGCGCTGGGGATCGGCTTCGTTGAGCAGGCGGCGCGCGCCCTCGTCGCCCTCGAGGCGCGCCAGCGCGGGAAACAGCGCGCGCGCCAGCAGCACGGGATTGCCGCGCCGGCCGGCGTGCACCGGCGCGGCGGCGAGCGCGAACGGGCGCGCCGCGAAGGCGCCGATCAGACGATCGAGCAACGGCGCCTCAATTCTCGGCATGTCGCCGAGCAGGACGAGCGCGCCCGCGACGTCGCCCGGCAACGCCGCCATGCCGGCCTTGAGCGACGAGGCCAGGCCGCTGGCGAAGTCCGCGTTATGGGCGAAGAGAAGCGGCAATCCCGCGAGCGCGGCTTCCACCGCCTCCCGCGCATGGCCGGTGACGACGACGACGGGGCGCGCGCGCGAGGCGAGCGCCGCCTCCGCCGCATGGCGCACCAGCGGCTTGCCGTCGAGCATGGCGACCAGCTTCGAGACGTCCTGGCCGCCTGCGGCGCGAAAGCGCGCGGACCGGCCCGCGGCGAGCACGACAGCGCCGATCTCAGACATCGCCGAGGCGCGGCTGCGGACGCGAGGCGATCTCCATCAGCAGCCCGCCGACGCCCATCGCCTCGATGTCGGCGCCAGCGATCGGCACGCCCGCGAGAACGCGGTTCAGCACCCAGTCGAATCCGTTCTCCTTGGGCGAACGCGCGCAGCCGGGAGCGCCGACGATCGGCAGGTCGCCGCGCGCGGCCAGCAGCAGCAGATTGCCTGGATCGACCGGCATGCCGAAACGCTCGATCCGCCCGCCGATCGCCTCGATCGCCGCGGGAATGACGTCGCGCCGATCGGTGATCGCCGAGGCGCCGAAAATGACCAGCGCATCGCAATCCGCCGCAAGCCGTTCGAGCGCCCGCGCGAGCGCGAGCGGTTCGTGCGCGACGCGCTCCTCCGCGGTGATCTTCGCGCCGGCGGGGGCTAAGCGCGCCTCCAGCGCGCGCAGCGTCTTGGCGACGACGCTCGTCTTGAGGCCGGGCAGCAAAGTCGAGGCGACGGCGAAGCGCAGGGGACGAAACGGCGCGATCGATACGGCGCCGCCCGCCGGCAAGGCTTCGCAGGCCGCCGCGAGCGCCTCGCCGGGCGCCGCAAAGGGAATGATCTTGACCGTCGCCGCCATGTCGCCCGCCGCGACGGCGCGAAACGGCGCCAGCGTCGCCACGGTGATCGCCTCGTCGACGCTGTTGACGCGGAGAATCGCGTTCGCATCGACGATCACGAGGCCCGGCTCGAGCGCGAACAGATTGACGCGGCCGGTGAACGGCGGCTCCAGGCGCAGATGGGCGCCGCCGAGACGCTCGGCCAGACGCCTCGCCGCTTCGTCCTCGCCGACGTCGCCGGGCTCGAGCCGCGCCGCGACGATTTTCTCGACGCCCGCCGCGCTCAGCGCGCGGCGGCGCTCGGCTGTGACGATCTGCCCCTTCTTGAGCGTCAGCGAGTCGAGGCGCAGCCCATGCGCGACGATCGCGTTTTCGGCCTCGGCGACCGGGATCGCGCCGAATTTCACGACGCCGCTCCTTCGCCACGCAGCGGCTTCTTGCGCAGCGCGGCGATGATCTCGCCCATGATCGAAACGGCGATTTCGGCCGGGCTCACCGCGCCGATGTCAAGGCCGATCGGCGCGTGAATGCGCGCCAGCGCCGCCTCGCCGAACCCCTCGGCGCGCATCCGCTCGATCCGCTTGGCGTGGGTTTTGCGCGAGCCGAGTGCGCCGATGTAGAAGCAATCGGCGTTGAGCGCGCGAACGAGCGCGCGATCGTCGATCTTGGGATCGTGCGTCAACAGGCAAATCGCGGTGTAGCGGTCGAGCGGCGCGGCGGCGAGCGCTTCGTCCGGCCATTGTGCGACGAGGGGCACGTCGGGAAAGCGCTCCGGCGTCGCGAAGGCGGTGCGCGGATCAACAATCGAGGCGTCGAGCCCGGCGATCTTGGCGATCGGCGCCAGAGCCTGCGAAATGTGCACCGCGCCGATCATCACCAGCCGCACCGGGGGGACCAGCACGGTGAGGAAGCAGCTCTCGCCGGCGTCGTCGACGAGGCCGCTCTTGCCCGATCGCAGCACCGCTTCGAGCGCCTCGGCGAGCGGATCGGCTTCGACCGCCTCCGCCTCGACGAAGCGCTGCCCGCCGTCGGAGAGCCGCGTGACCAATGCGCCCGCGCGCCGCTCGCGCCGCGCCGCGTTCATCGCCTCGAGAATGTCCAGCCGCATCAGTCGACCCGCTCGACATAGACCTTGATGCGCCCGCCGCAGGACAGGCCGACCCGCCACGCCGTCTCGTCGGCGACGCCGAACTCCAGCGTCCTGGGCGCGCCGTCGGCGATGACGTCGAGCGCCTCGCTCACCACCGCGCCCTCGACGCAACCGCCCGAAACCGAACCGAGAAAATGGCCCTCGCCATCGATCGCCAGATGCGAGCCGACCGGACGCGGCGCGGAGCCCCAGGTCTCGATGACCGTCGCGATCGCAACTCCGCGGCCGTCTTTGCGCCAGCGCTCGGCGGCGGCTAGAACGTCCTCATCCCTCGTCAGCATGCTCGAGCCTCCTTCTCGTCGCCTCGTTCGCTTGCGCGCTCACGCACTCTGCCGCAACCAGGTTTTCGGATCGCTCGCCTCCGACCTCTCGCGCGAAAGCGCGCGGCACAGTTCGGCCATGCTCGCGAGATTGTGGATCGGCCGGAATTCGTCGACGTGGGGCAGCATCGCGCGCACGCCGCGCGCCTTGGCGGCGAATTCGTCATAGCGCAAAAGCGGGTTGACCCAGATCAGCCGGCGGCAGGAATTGTGCAGCCGCTCCATTTCCGGAGCGAGCGCCTCGACGCCGTCGCGCTCCAGGCCGTCGGTGAACAATAATACGATCGCCCCCTGCCCGAGCACGCGGCGCGACCATTCGCGATTGAAGCGATGCAGCGACGCGCCGATGCGCGTGCCGCCCGACCAGTCGGCGACCTGGGCGGCGCAGCGCTGGAGCGCCTCGTCGGGATCGCGCGCCTTGAGCGCGCGCGTGACGTTGGTCAGGCGCGTGCCGAACAGAAAGGTCGTCACGCGCCGCGTCTCCCCGAGCGCGTGCAGGAAATGCAGGAACAGCCGCGTGTATTCCGCCATCGAGCCGGAAATGTCGCACAGCGCGACGACGGGCGAGAGCCGTTCGGCGGGCGCCCGAAACGTCAGATCGATTACCGCGCCGCCGCCTTTGAGCGAGCGGCGGAAGGAACGGCGCGGATCGATGCGCCGTCCGCTCGCGTCGGCGACGAAGCGGCGCGTGCGGACCCGCGCCTCGGGCATGGCGAGCCGCGCAATCTGCGCCTTGGCCTCGGCGATTTCCGCCGCGCTCATCTGGGCGAAGTCCTTGGCGCGGAGGATTTCGTCGGGCGACATGGTCAGGCGCGCGTCGAGATCGAGCGACGGCGCCGCCTTGGCTTCGTCCCGCCCTTGTTTGAAGAGCGCGTCGGCGACGCGCGTCGCCCCCGCCTCGGCCTTTTGCTTCTTCTGCTTGTCCGGCCGCGCCTGCGGCGACATCATCGCGACGAGCTTTTCCAAGAAGCCCTTGCGCTTCCAGAAGATGCGAAACGCCTGATCGAACAGAAGCGAATGTTCACGCCGCTTGACGAAGACGGCGTGAAGCGTCTGATAGAAGTCCGCCCGGTCGCCGATGCCGGCCGCCTCGACCGCCGCGAGCGCATCGAGAACGGCGCCGGGCCCGACGGGAACGCCCGCTTCGCGCAAAGCGCGCGCGAAATAGAGGATGTTTTGAGCGAGCGCGCCGGTTCCGTCAGCGCTCGCGGCTTCGTCGTGTGAATTGTCGAGCATCGTCAAGTCATCCCCATCAGGCCGGTCATTCGCGCCGCGGGGCGAATTCGCATGCCTTCATTCAGGGCACCTCATCGCTTGCTCGGCCTGGAGGATCGTCGCGGCGTTGCCCAGTTCGATCGCGCTGAGCCCCAGCGCATTGACGTTGCTGCTGACGCAGCCCGCGTTGCCGAACGTCGCGATCGCCCGCGGCGTCTGGAAGCAATAGCCATGCTGCGCATAAATTTGGTTGCGCATCACGTAGAGGAACTCGCAATTCGGCCCGCTCATCAGATCGTTTAGGCGAAAGCGATCGCGGTCGGTGCAACCGAACACGTCGTAGCAGTCAGCCGCCGCAGCGCCGCCATAGACGACCAACGCCAGGAAAGCGGCGGCGCGAAACGTCACATTGCGCATCGTCGGCAAATCCTTCTGTTAGGGATCATCGCGGAGATTTCCGCGCGAAATAGACCTTCATCGGCTCGAAATAATTGTCCCGCCAGCCGCCCTTCTCGTAACTGGTTTGACCATCCGGCACGTTCCTATGCGAGAGGGTCAGGCGCGCGCTCGCGTTGATCGGGGTCAAAGTGAGCGTAATCGTCGAATCCGGATCGTCGGCGCCGAATTCGCTGGTGCGCCAGGACTGCACGATGCGCTTGCCCGGGACAAGCTCGATGTTCTTGCCGACGATATAGCCGTCCCAAGCGGAAAAGGCGGCGCCGACCTTCTTCGACGCCTTCGCCTTGCCGCCGGTCATCGCGCCGTGCGCGGCGCTGTTCAGCCACGCCTCGTACACGGCCTCGGGCGACGCGGGAAGCGTGCAGGAAAGCTCGAAATCGTAACTCACGGCCACAACTCCCTCTGGTTGCGACTTTCGCGCCGTCACCGCAGCTCGGCCAGACGCAGTTCGGCGCGCGCCTCCTCGATCAGCTCGTGGGCCTTGGCGCCCTGAATCTTGACGATGTCGTCTTGGTATTTGAGCAATACGCCGAGCGTATCGGAGACCTGCGCGGGATCGAGCGCGACGGCGTCGAGTTCGGTCAGCGCGCGCGCCCAGTCCAACGTCTCGGCGACGCCGGGCGACTTGAAAAGATCCTGCTTGCGGAGCTTCTGCACGAAGGCGACGAGCTCGGCGGTCAGGCGCTCGGGCGCCCCCGGCGCCTTGGCGCGCAATATCGCGATTTCGCGCGCCGCGTCGGGATAGTCGACCCAGTGATAGAGGCAGCGCCGCTTCAGCGCGTCATGAATTTCACGCGTGCGGTTCGAGGTGATGACGACGATCGGCGCGCTTTGCGCCTTGACGACGCCGATCTCCGGGATCGTCACCTGGAAATCCGAAAGCACTTCGAGCAGGTAGGCTTCGAACGCCTCGTCCGCGCGGTCGATTTCGTCGATCAGCAGCACCGGCACCCCGTTTGTCGTGGGTTCGAGCGCCTGCAGCAGCGGCCGCTTGATGAGATAACGGGACGAGAAGATGTCGTGCTCGATGCGGTCCTTGTCGTGCTCGCCGGCCGCCTCCGCGAGGCGGATCGCCATCATCTGCGCGGGATAATTCCATTCGTAGACGGCGGTGGCGACGTCGAGGCCCTCGTAGCATTGCAAACGGATGAGCCGGCGCCCGAGCGCAGACGCGAGAACCTTGGCGACTTCGGTCTTGCCGACGCCCGCCTCGCCCTCGAGAAACAGCGGGCGGCCCAGGCGCAGGCTCAAGAAGACGACCGTCGCCAGCGCGCGTTCCGCGATATAGGACGCCCCGCTGAGCAGCGCGAGCGTTTCGTCGATGGAGGCCGGCGGGGGGACAGGCCGGGGAGCTGATTGGGTCATCGCCATTCCGAACCGCCCAAGCAGGCATTCGTTGGCTCGCCAACGAACGTCCGCTTAGAGTCTTTGAAGAAGCGGGATTTTTGCGAAAAACCGCGTAGCGCTTTTCCGCAACCCTGCTTAGCGCCGACCGCGAGCGGTTTCGCGATCGGCAAGGCCGTGCGCCCTCGGGATAAGCCGAAGGGCGTGATTTGGCAAATCGGCGGGCGTTCAGCCCGCCGCCGCGACCGCGCGCCTGGCGAGGACGCCGATGAGATGGGCGCGGTAATCGGCGTCGGCGTGGATGTCGGCGTTGAGCCCCGCCGCCGGAACGCTATGGCCGTCGAGAGCGGCGGCCGAGAAATGGGCGTTCAGCGCATCCTCGAACGCCTTGACGCGGAACACGCCGCTCGCGCCCGCCCCGGTCACCGCGACGCGCACGCCGCCCGCCGTCTTGGCGACGAACACGCCGACGAGCGCATAGCGCGAGGCGGGGTTCGGGAACTTCACATAGGCCGCTTTCTGCGGGATCGGGAACCGGACATGGGTGATGATCTCGTTCGCCTCCAACGCCGTCTCGAACAGGCCCTTGAAATAATGGTCGGCGGCGATGCGCCGCTTGTTGGTGACGAAGGTGGCCCCGAGGGCCAACGCCGCGGCGGGATAATCGGCGGCCGGGTCGTTGTTGGCGAGCGAACCGCCGATCGTGCCGCGATTGCGCACGGCAGCATCGCCGATGTGGCCGGCGAGCGAGGCGAGCGCCGGGATGGCGGCTTGCACGACGGAACTGTCGGCGACGTCGGCATGGCGCGTCATCGCGCCGATCTCGAGCGCGTCGCCGTCGCGGCTGACGCCGACGAGTTCGGCGATCTTGCGCAGATCGATGAGGGCGGCGGGCGCGGCGAGACGCTGTTTCATCGTCGGAATGAGCGTCTGGCCGCCCGCGAGAAGCTTGGCGTCCTCGTGCGCGAGATCGGCAAGCGCGCCGGCGACGTTGGTGGGATGATAATAAGTGAAGGCGTACATGGCGAAATCTCCTGGAAGAGGCAAAGGCGAAGCGGCGGCTTGGCTCCGCCGCCCGCGTCTTGATCACTCGGCGGCGCGCTTCATCACGGCCTTTTGCGCGGCGCGCCAAACGACTTGCGGCGTCGCGGGCATCGCGACGTTCTCGTGGCCGACCGCGTCGGTGATCGCGTTGATCACCGCCGGCGGCGAAGCGATCGCGCCGGCCTCGCCGCAGCCCTTGATGCCGAGCGGATTGGACGGACAGACCGTTTCGATCGTCTCGACATGGAACGAAGGCAGGTTGTCGGCGCGCGGCATGCAATAGTCCATGTAGCTCGCCGTGAGCAGTTGGCCGTCCTTGTTGTAGACGGCGCCCTCGAGCAGCGCCTGTCCGACGCCCTGGGCGATGCCGCCGTGAACCTGGCCCTCGACGATCATCGGGTTGATCAGCTTGCCGAAGTCGTCGACCGCCGTCCAACGGTCGATCGTCACGACGCCGGTCTGCGGATCGATTTCGAGTTCGCAGATGTGCACGCCGGCCGGGAAGGTGAAATTGGTCGGATCCCAGAACGCGCTTTCCTTCAGGCCGGGCTCAAGTTCCTGCCCGTTGAACTTGTGCGCGATATAGGCCTGCAGCGCGACCGAGCCGAAGTCGACCGACTTGTCGGTGCCCCGAACGGTGAACTTGCCGTCCTTGAACTCGATGTCCTGATCCGAGGCCTCCAGCACGTAGCCGGCGAC
The DNA here is from genome assembly GCA_963842835.1 of uncultured Alphaproteobacteria bacterium. GTDB lineage: Bacteria > Pseudomonadota > Alphaproteobacteria > Rhizobiales > Beijerinckiaceae > Roseiarcus. The sequence goes on from CAWJIB010000020.1 coordinate 21,870, forward strand.
CTTCTTCGCCTTGGCCTCGATCTTGTCCAGCGCCTTGGAGATCGCCGACATGCCGACCGCGCCGGAGCGAGAGCCGTAGGTGCCCATGCCCATCTGCACCTTGTCGGTGTCGCCGTGGACGATCGAGACGTTCTCGAACGGGATGCCGAGGCGCGAGGAGACGAGCTGCGCGAAGGTCGTCTCGTGCCCCTGCCCGTGGCTGTGCGAGCCGGTGAGAATCTCCACCGTGCCGATCGGATTGACGCGCACCTCCGCCGATTCCCATAGGCCGACGCCGGCGCCGAGCGATCCGACCGCCGCCGACGGCGCGATGCCGCAGGCTTCGATGTAAGCGGAGATGCCGACGCCGCGCAGCTTGCCCTTGGCGGCCGAGGCCGCCTTGCGCGCGGGAACGCCCTTGTAATCGGCGAGCGCGAGCGCCTTGTCGAGCGCGCCCGCGTAATTGCCGGCGTCATAGGCGAGGATCACCGGCGTCTGATGCGGGAACGACGCGATGAAATTGGCGCGGCGGAACTCGGCGGGATCGCGGCCCGTTTCGCGCGCCGCGATTTCGACGATCCGCTCCACCAGGAACGTCGCCTCCGGACGGCCGGCGCCGCGATAGGCGTCCACCGGCGCGGTGTTCGTGTAGACCGCGTCGACCTCGGCGTAGATGTTCTTGATGTCGTATTGCCCCGACAGCAGCAGCGCATAGAGATAGGTCGGGACGCTCGAGGCGAAGGTCGAGAGATAAGCGCCCAAATTGGCGATCGTATGCGCGCGCAACGCGGTGATCTTGCCGTTGGCGTCGATCGCGATTTCCGCGTGGCTGACGTGATCGCGGCCGTGGCAGTCGGAGAGGAACGCCTCGGTGCGGTCGGCCGTCCACTTGACCGGACGATCGATCTTCTTGGCCGCCCAGACGCAAACGGTCTCTTCGGCGTAAATGAAGATCTTGGAGCCGAAGCCGCCGCCGACGTCCGGCGCGATCACGCGCAGCTTGTGCTCGGGCGCGATGCCGATGAAGGCGGAAAGCACGAGCCGCGCGACGTGCGGGTTCTGGCTCGTCGTATAGAGCGTCAGCGAATCCGAGCCCGAATCGTATTCGCCGACCGCCGCGCGCGGCTCCATCGCATTGGGGATCAGGCGGTTGTTGACGAGGTCGAGCCGGGTGACGTGCGCCGCAGCGGCGAAGGCGGCGTCGGTCGCCCCCTTGTCGCCGATGTGCCAGTTGAAGACGGTGTTGTTGGGCGCGACGTCGTGCACCTGCGGCTGGCCGGCATTGGCGGCCGTCGCGGTGTCGGTCGCCGCCGGCAGCACGCCATAGAGGACGACGATCTTTTCGGCCGCGTCGCGCGCCTGCGCGTAGGTGTCGGCGATGACGACGGCGACGTGGTCGCCGACATAGCGGACTTTGCCCTGCGCGAGCGCCGGATGCGCTCCCGCTTTCATCGGCGAGCCGTCCTTCGAATGGATCATCCAGCCGCAGATGAGGCCGCCGACCTTGTCGGCGGCGATGTCGTCGCCAGTGAAGATCGCCACGACGCCCGGCGCGGCCTTGGCGGCGGCGAGGTCGATCTTGTCGATCGTCGCGTGGGCGTGCGGAGACCGCAGGAAATAGGCGTAAGCCTGGCCGGGCCGATTGACGTCATCGGTGTAATGGCCCTTGCCGGTGATGAAACGAATGTCTTCCTTGCGTTTGACGGAGGCGCCAATGCCGGTCGCGCTCATGAAACCCTCCCTGATGTCGGTTCAGCGTTTGGGGATCGAACTCACGACCCCACGAAATCCCCGCTCCGAAAAACGGCCGGGGCGGATCGGCGCTTCGTCATTCGGCCGCCTTGGGCTGGCTCTGCGCGCCCATATCGTGCGCGCCCTGCTTCACCGCCTTGACGATGTTGTGATAGCCGGTGCAGCGACAGATGTTGCCTTCCAGCTCCTCGCGGATCGTGCTCTCGTTCAGATTCGCGCCCTTGCGGTTGACCATGTCGACGGCCGACATGATCATGCCGGGCGTGCAGAAGCCGCATTGCAGGCCGTGATTGTCCTGAAACGCCTGCTGCATCGGATGCAGCTTGCCGTCGCGGGCGAGGCCCTCGATCGTCGTGACCTCCGCGCCCTGACAGGACGCCGCGAGCGTCGTGCACGACTTGATCGCGCGGCCGTCGACGTGAACGACGCAGGCGCCGCACTGCGAGGTGTCGCAACCGACGTGCGTTCCGGTGAGCCGCAACTGCTCGCGAAGAAACTGGACCAGCAACGTGCGCGGATCGACATTCGCCGAAACCGCCTTTCCGTTGACCGTCATCGAAACTTGAATCATGAACTTACCTCCCTCTCAACTCTTGATCGCCGTCGAGGCGCCCTCGCCTCGCGCCCTAGATTTTCTTGCGACGCGATCGCGGAATCCGCGAACGTGAGAAATCGGCGCTTTGCCGGCCGTTCGGGCTGCCTGCGCCCGCCAGTGGACCGACGCAGAACGTGACGAACGGCGCGCTTACCGTCAAGCGCGCCGCGCGCTCGTTCACGACGCCGCCGAACTGCCTACGGCGGCGGCGAAACTGGCGAAGAACTGGTCGGCCATCTTTTTCGCGACGCCGTCGATCAGCCGCGACCCCAATTGCGCGATCCTGCCGCCGACATGCGCCTCGACGTCGTATTTGAGCATGGTTCCGCCCTCCGCGTCGGCCAGCGCCACCTTGGCGCCCCCCTTGGCGAAGCCGGCGATGCCGCCCTCGCCTTCGCCGCTGATCGTATACCCCTCGCTCGGCGCGATGTCGGAAAGCTGCACGCTGCCTTTGAAGGTGGCGCCGACCGGTCCGATCTTGATCTTGGCGACTGCCGCGAACGAAGTGTCGCTGGTCTTTTCCAGCGATTGGCATCCGGGGATGCAAGACTTCAGGACCGCCGGATCATTGAGCATCGCCCAAACTCTCGAACGATCGGCGGGTAGCGCAACTTCGCCGGTCATCGTCATCGCCATGCACGTTTCCTTTCCCATCCAATGCTGAGGGCGCGGAGGTTCCGCCGTCGCCCGAATTTTCCGACCCTTGGAGCCGTCGACCCGCTTGGCGCTCGGATCGCCTCGATACGCTGAAGAGCGCCAAGCAAGATTCCCACTGACGTCCGCGGCGCCAAAGCCGAAGCTCCTGCGCCGCGTGCGCCGACGAAGATCGCCGTGGGCCGAGCGCAATCGTCCAGGCCGCGCATGAAGCATCGCAGACGGCGACAATTTGGGCAATGCCCGGCGTCGCCGCTGCGCGATAATTCGGCGCCGCGGCCGAGACGCGGACAACGAGGACGTCGAAACAAGCTCGAGCACGATTGTTCCGACGCGGGGGACGCCAGCGCAATCCTATGCCGAGAATTGGCCATTTTGCAGCATCCTATCGCAGAACCAGCCGTTCCCGGTCGATAATTTGGCTGGATATTGCGCAGCCTCGGCGCAATCATGATTGAACGACTGATGAAACGAACGATGCGCGATCGAGGGGACGAGCGCGGCGGCAATTGGGCGTCGCGCCGAGGGAGGGAAATTTCGTCGCGTCGCGGCTTGGCCGGAAGCGCGAGAGAGCGCTCGTATGGCCCGACGAGCGTCAATTTGCGCTTGGGCAGTTGACAAGAATGGCGAATTCCGGCGATTGCGGGGCGGATGCGCGGTTGCTAAGGTTATTGCAACCGCGTCGTGTCGGGCGCTACGGGGTTTGACCGCGATGGTGGGCGCGAAGCGCGCGCACAGCGAGACGACAGGCCGGCCGACGAACGTTGGCGCGGATTCTGCAAGGGGACGAGGAACCAGGGGGCGGGTCGACGCATGGACAATTTCATCCAGCAGCTGATCAACGGGCTCACGCTCGGATCGGTCTATGGGCTCATCGCCATCGGCTATACGATGGTCTACGGCATCATCGGCATGATCAACTTCGCCCACGGCGACGTGTTCATGCTGTCGGCGTTCGTCGCCTTGCTGGTCTTTCTCGTTCTCACCCAGATCTTCGGGGTCACCTCCCTCCCCTTGGCGTTCCTCATCGTGCTGGTGGCGGGGATGGTGCTCACCTCCGTCTGGAATTGGACGATCGAGCGGATCGCCTACCGGCCGCTGCGTGGTTCGTTCCGGCTGGCGCCGCTGATCTCGGCGATCGGCATGTCGACGTTCCTCTCCAATTTCGTCCAGGTCGCGCAAGGCCCGCGCAACAAGCCGGTGCCGCCGATGTTCAGCGACATCATTCATTTGGGCGGCGCCGGCCACGACATTACGCTGCAATATCGTCAGATCGTCATCATGGTGATCACGGGGCTCTTGCTGTTCGGCTTCTGGTGGCTAGTGCAAAAGACGGCGCTGGGGCGCGCCCAACGCGCCTGCGAGCAAGATCGCAAGATGGCGGCGTTGATCGGCGTCGACGTCGACCGGACGATCTCCATCACTTTCGTGATCGGCGCGGCGCTCGCGGCGGTCGCGGGCGCGCTCTATATGTTGTATTATGGCGTGGTGAATTTTTCCGACGGGTTCCTGCCGGGCGTGAAGGCCTTCACTGCGGCGGTGCTCGGCGGCATCGGCTCCTTGCCCGGCGCGGTGCTGGGCGGCCTGATGATCGGGCTGATCGAAGTCTTCTGGGCGGCCTATTTTTCGTCGGACTACAAGGACGTCGCCGCCTTCTCCATCCTGGCGATTACCCTCATCTTCATGCCGTCGGGCATTTTGGGCCGCCCTGAAATCGAGAAAGTGTGACGATGTCGGCTGTTTCCGAGACCCTGGACGGCGCGGACCTCGGCGCCCGGATCAAAGACGCCGCGGCGGCGGCTGTCCTGACCGTCTTTCTCTGCGTGCCGATCATCTTGTTTCACGCCGAAGCGGACATTGACGGCGTGCTGCATCCGATCCCGCGTCCCGGGGCGGTCGCGATCTTCGCCCTCCTCGCGTTCTTCGGACGGCTGGCCATCTCGAACGCCGGCGCAGCCGTGAAGAAGGAGGCCAAGGTCGAGTCCAAGATCTCATCGACCCTTCGGGCCGCGAGCGCGAAATACCTGCCGACGATCGGCCTCGCGGTGCTGTTCCTGTTTCCGTTCGCCATGCTCACGCTGCTGGGATCCGGCGGTTCGCTGAAGTGGGTCGACTTATACGGCATCCAGATCATGATCTACGTGATGCTGGGCTGGGGCCTGAATATCGTGGTCGGACTGGCTGGCCTGCTGGACCTCGGCTATGTCGCGTTCTACGCGGTCGGCGCCTATTCCTACGCGCTGTTGGCGACGACGTTCGGCCTCTCCTTTTGGATATGTCTGCCGGTCGCGGGGATGCTCGCCGCGTTCTGGGGCATCATTCTCGGCTTTCCCGTGTTGCGCCTGCGCGGCGACTATCTCGCCATCGTCACCCTCGCCTTCGGCGAAATCATCAGAATGGTGCTCGTCAACTGGGTGGCTTTCACCGGCGGCGGCGCGGGCATCGCCTCGATTCCGAAAATCACCTTCTTCAGCTTGCGCTTCGCCGATCAACCCGGCGGCTTCGACGATTTTTTCCATCTCGATTATTCGCCGTTGCACGGCAAAATGTTTCTCTACTACGTCATCCTCTGCCTCGCGCTCATCACCAACCTCGTTTCCATGCGATTGCGACGGCTGCCCATCGGGCGCGCCTGGGAGGCGCTGCGCGAAGACGAGATCGCCTGTCGCTCCCTCGGCATCAATACGACCAACACCAAGCTTACGGCCTTCGCGCTGGGCGCCTTCTTCGGCGGATTGGCCGGTTCCTTCTTCTCCGTGCGGCAGGGCTTCATCAGTCCCGAGAGCTTCACCTTCGCCGAGTCCGCGACAATTCTCGCCATCGTCGTGCTCGGCGGAATGGGTTCGCAGATCGGCGTCGCGTTGGCGGCGGTGTTCCTGATCGGCGGATTCGAAATGCTGCGCGAACTCGATTTTCTCCGCGCCGTGATGTCGAATGGGACAGGCGTGTTCTTGATATGCCTCGTCGTCGCCATGTTCGGGGTCATCCGATCGCGTCGGCTCGCCGCGCAGGTTGCGATCGTCCTGGTCTGCGCGGTCCTCGCATTGCGGGCGTTTCACCTGCTGCCCGACGCGATATTCGACGTCTTCGCCATTCCTGGTTTCGATCCGACGCAATATCGCGGTTTGTTGTTCGGGCTCGCTATGGTGGTGATGATGGTCGTGCGGCCGCGCGGCTTTGTTTCGACGCGCTCCCCGTCGATCTTCCTCAAGGAGCGGAAGGCGGTGTCTGGTTCGCTCGTCAAGGAAGGACACGGCTGATGCGTTGGCAGACTGATCCCCTGCTCGTCGTCGAGCATTTGACTATGCGGTTCGGCGGCCTCGTCGCGGTCAACGACCTCACGTTTCAGGTCGGGCGCGGCGACATCACCGCGCTCATCGGCCCCAACGGCGCGGGCAAGACGACGGTGTTCAATTGCGTGACCGGCTTCTACAAGCCTACCGAGGGGCGCCTGGCGCTTGCGCGCGTGGGCTCGGCCTCGGCCGCCGACGTCGAGGCGCTCACGCGTTCGCCAAACAAACATGCGATCACGCAGGCGAACGAACTCTTTCTTCTCGAGCGCATGCCCGGCAACGAGATCGCCTGGCATGCCAAGGTGGCGCGGACGTTCCAGAACATTCGCCTGTTTCAAGGCATGACCGTTCTGGAAAATCTCATGGTCGCCCATCACAACCGCCTGATGCTGGCGAGCGGTTTCACCGTGCTCGGCCTGTTAGGCGCGCCCACCTATCGCGCCGCCGAAAGCCAAGCTGTGGAGCGCGCCAAGCACTGGCTCGAAAAGATCGGCCTGACCGATCGCGCCGACGATCCGGCCGGCGAGTTGCCGTACGGCGCGCAGCGTCGGCTCGAGATCGCCCGCGCCATGTGCACGGATCCGGTCATGCTGTGCCTGGACGAGCCCGCCGCCGGCCTCAATCCGCGCGAATCTCTCGAACTGAACGCGTTGCTCCATTCGATCCGCGACGACCACAAGACTTCAATTCTGCTGATCGAGCACGACATGTCGGTCGTCATGCAGATTTCGGATCACGTCGTCGTGCTCGACTACGGCACCAAGATCGCCGACGGCACGCCGACCGAGGTGCGCAGCGACCCCAAGGTCATCGGCGCCTATCTCGGCGTCGCCGACGAACAGGAACTCGCGAGCGTTGAAGCGGAGATCGGCGCATGAGCCAGACCAGCGCAGAACCGAACGCGCCGCAGGCCTCGCCCGCCGCCAAACCGCTGCTGACGGTTCGCGGCGTCGAAACCTTCTACGGCAAGATCCAGGCGCTCAAGGGAGTCGATCTCGACGTCAACGAAGGCGAGATCGTCACGTTGATCGGCGCCAACGGCGCTGGCAAGTCGACGATGATGATGACGATTTTCGGCAGCCCGCGCGCGCGGCGCGGCTCGATCGTTTTCGACGGCCAGGACATCACGAACGTGCCGACGCACCGCATCGCGCGCATGTCGATCGCGCAGTCGCCCGAAGGACGGCGGATCTTCCCGCGCATGACGGTTTTCGAAAATCTGCAGATGGGCGCCTCGATCGACAATTTCGCCCATTTCGACGAGGACCTGGAGCGCGCCTTCGCGATGTTTCCGCGCCTCAAGGAGCGCGCGCAGCAACGCGGCGGCACGCTTTCGGGCGGCGAACAGCAGATGCTGGCGATCGCCCGCGCGCTGATGGGTCGCCCGCGACTGCTTCTGCTCGACGAGCCGTCGCTCGGCCTCGCGCCGCTCCTCGTCAAGCAGATTTTCAACGCGATCCACGAACTCAACCGGACCCGGGGAATATCCGTATTTCTGGTCGAGCAAAACGCGTTCCATGCGCTCAAGCTCGCGCATCGCGGATATGTGATGGTCAACGGCCTCATCACCATGCAGGGCTCCGGTCAGGAATTGCTCGCGCGACCTGAAGTGCGCGCGGCTTATCTCGAAGGGGGCCACTGATGGCGGGAGTTCTGTGGGCCGACACCAACTACGGCTTTTTGGCTTTCTTCGTGCTCACCGGCCTTGGCGCCGCGGCGGCTTTCGCGACCGGCCGCGCCTTGGCCGGCGGCTGGAGCCCGCTCTGGCGGATCGCGCCGGCGATGGTGGCGCTCGCGGCGGCGGTGCAGTTCCTGCATTTCGCGCTGTTCCAGGAGGAGCTGCTGTCGCTCCACTATTATCTCGTCACCTTCGTTCTGCTGCTCGCCGTGGCCTGGTTCGGCTACGCCGCGATGCGCGCGCGGCAGATGGCGACGCAGTATTCCTGGGCCTTCGAGAAAGTCGGATTGCGCTGGCGCGCGCGTTGACGCAGCAGCGTGGCCATTCGTCGCGGCGTACGAAAGATTCAGGCGCGCCGCGCGGCTTTTGAGGTGACACCCATTCAAAAACAGGCTTTTATCCCCACCAAGGTGGGAGGACGTTCCGCCGGGGGGCGTCGTACGCGCCCCCAAAACTCAGGGAGTGTAGTATGAAAAAATATTGGTTGACGGGTCTCGTGCTCGCCGCCGGGTTGGCCTTCGCGGGCGCCGCGGACGCGCAAATCAAGATGGGCGTCGCCGGTCCGATCACTGGACCCAACGCCTCGTTCGGCGCTCAGCTGACCACGGGCGTCGCTCAAGCCGCCGCCGACTTCAACGCCGCCGGCGGCATCCTTGGCAAGCAAATCGAAATCGAACAGGGCGACGACGTTTCCGATCCCAAGCAGGGCGTCTCGGTCGCCAACAAATTCGTCGGCGACGGCGTCAAGTTCGTGGTCGGCCACTTCAACTCGGGCGTGACCATCCCCGCCTCCGAGGTCTACGCCGACAACGGCGTCCTGATGATCACGCCCTCGGCGACCAATCCGAAGGTCACCGATCGAAACCTGTGGGACGTCTTCCGCACCTGCGGCCGCGACGACCAGCAGGGCAAACTTTGGGCCGATCTCGCCCTGACCAAGCTCAAGGACGCCAAGATCGCCATCGTCCACGACAAGACTCCCTACGGCCAGGGCCTCGCCGATGCGGCCAAGGGATTCATGAACGCGGGCGGCAAGAAGGAAGTCCTCTACGAAGGCGTCAACACCGGCGAAAAGGACTATTCGGCGATCGTCTCGAAGATCAAGGCTTCCGGCGCCGAGTATCTCATGTGGGGCGGCCTGCACACCGAAGGCGGCCTGATCGTTCGCCAGATGCGCGACCAGGGCATGAAGACCATCATGATCTCCGGCGACGGCATCACCGACAACGAGTTCGCCTCGATCGGCGGCCCCGGCGTCGAAGGCACGCTGATGTCGTTCGGCCCCGAGCCGCGCAACAATCCCAACGCCAAGGCGATCGTCGCCGAGATCAAGGCCAAGGGCTTCGAGCCGGAAGGCTACACGCTCTATTCCTATGCCGCGATGCAGATCATGAAGCAGGCGGCGGAGAAGGCCAATTCGCTCGATCCGAAGAAGATGGCCGAAGTCATGCATTCCGGCATGGCGTTCAAGACCGTGCTCGGCGACATCGCCTACGACAAGAAGGGCGACCGCACCACGGTCGACTACGTCTGGTACGTCTGGAAGAAGGGCGCCGACGGCAAGATCACCTACGTGCAGCTGTGATCTGATCAGCGGCAAGCCCGCTGGGGCCTGTCAAAATGAGAGGAGCCCGCCCGTGCAACCGGCGGGCTCTTTTTCGTTCTTGGGCTTCATCCCAGCCGGCCGAGCGTCGGAAACGTCTCGATGAGCCATTCGGAGGCGCTCTGAAAGCCGCCGGTCAGGAAAGCCACGCCGGTAAGCACCAGAAGCGCGCCGACCGCCTTCTCGAGCCGGGCGAATTGCCCGCGGAAACCGCGCGCGAACCCTAAAAACGTCTCCATGGCGATCGCCGCCAGGACGAAGGGAACGCCGAGCCCGAACGCATAGGCAGCCAGCAACAAGGCGCCGTGCGCGACGGTCTCCTGGGCGCCCGCGACGGCGAGGATCGCCGCCAGAATGGGCCCGATGCAGGGAGTCCAGCCGAAAGCGAAGGCGAGCCCCATCAGGTAGGCGCTCCAAAGTCCCGGCGGTTTGGCGATTTCGATCCGCCTCTCCCGATGCAACGCGCTCAGTTTGAAGACGCCGAGAAAATGCGCGCCCATCAGGACGATGCCGATTCCGGCGGCGATCGACAGCACGTGGCTCCATTGCCGCAGCAAGCCGCCAAAGACCGAGGCGGTCGCGCCGAGCGCCACGAAGACGGTTGAAAATCCCGCCACGAACAACAGCGACGCGATCACGATGTCGCGGCGCGCGCGCGTCTCCCCTTCATCGACCAGCGCCTCGACCGAGGTTCCCGCGAGATAGCAGAGATACGGAGGGGCGAGCGGCAGGACGCAGGGGCTGAGGAAGGACAAGAGTCCGGCGCCCGCGGCGGCTGGTAAGGAAATGTCGGTCATGGCCCCTCTTTTGCCGGCGCTCTCGTCGGCGATCAAATCACATTCGCGTCGGCGCTTCCTATCCGGCGATTGCGACCACGATGCGCCCGCGCACCTGGCCGGCGAGGATTCGCTCGCCGATCTCGAACGTCTTTTCGAACGGGACGGTTTGTGTCATGCGCGCGAGCTTGGCGCGGTCGAGGTCGCGCGCCAATCTCGCCCAGGCTTGGAGCCGCAACGGCATCGGGCAATTGACGCTGTCGACGCCGATCAGCCGCACGCCGCGCAAGATGAACGGCGCGACGCTCGTCGGCAGGTCCATGCCGCCCGCGAGCCCGCACGCCGTCACGGCGCCGCCGTAGCGGGTCTGCGCGATGACGTTGGCCAGCGTATGCGAGCCGACGCTGTCGACGCCCGCCGCCCAGCGCTCCTTGGCGAGCGGCTTGCCCGGCTGGGAAAGCGAGGCGCGCTCGATGATCTCGGCGGCGCCCAGTTCTCTGAGATAGTCGGCCTCCTCGGCGCGGCCCGTCGAAGCGACGACGCTCCAACCGGCCTTGGCGAGCAGCGCGATCGCCACCGAGCCGACGCCCCCCGCCGCGCCGGTGACGACAACGGGCCCCATCGACGGCTTCATGCCCTGGCCCTCGAGCGCGAGAACGCAGAGCATCGCGGTATAGCCGGCGGTGCCGATCGCCATCGCCTCGGCCCGCGTCAGACCCGCGGGCAGCTTGACCAGCCAATCGCCCTTCACACGCGCTTTTTCGGCATAGCCGCCAAAATGCGTTTCGCTCAGGCCATAGCCGTCGAGCACGACTTCGTCGCCGGCTTGAAAGCCGGGATGGGCGGAGGTTTCGACAATTCCGGCCAGGTCGATGCCGAGGACCATGGGAAAGCGGCGAGGAATCGCCGATTTGCCGGACAGCGCGAGGCCGTCCTTGTAGTTGACGGTCGAGTGCGTGACGCGGACCGTCACGTCCCCCCCCATCAATTCCGCCTCGTCCATCTCGACGAAGCGGACATTCTGTCCCGTCTCCGTCTTGTCGGCGCGTATGGCTCTAAACGACATGAGCGTCCCCTCGCGTGTGAATTCAGATCTTCGGCCGATATAAGATGAGGATGTGCAGATCCCGCGTCGGCGTGAAATTGGCGTGGCGGACTTCGAACAGCGTCGGCCCGATCTTCTTGACCCCGTCGGCGCAGAAGCTCACCAGCGAATCCGGCGCGCCCTTGTCGATCGTCAAGTGGAAATCGCCGATCGGCCCGGCCCAATTGGCGCCCGTGGTCAGGACGTAAGCGATGCGCTTCTCGTAGAGGAGGCTCTGCGGAGAACCGGAGGCGTCCAGCCGCTCCGCCCGCTTCGCGCTGGCGAGGAAATCCTTGTCGACGCAATAGAGCGTCTCGTAATTGCTGAGGTCTTTGGCATCGATGTCCGGCGAGCCGAGCATCGTGCCGACGGTCCCGCCGACGCTCGGCGCGTAGCGATGCTCGATGACAATCTCGCGGCCGGCGGGAAACGTCTGGCTCCAATAGAACGTCGATTTGAACGTCCATTCCGGTATGACATGGTGTCGCCATCCCTGGCCGACGTTATCGTCGTAGGGCGTGCCAAAACCGAGCTTGACGAGTTCATCCTGCTCAGCGCGGGGAAGGCCGTCCAGCACCTTGCTGGTCGCCTCGGTCTGCGGCGCCAGCGGCACGCCCAGCGCCTTCAGTCGCGCGGAGATGTCGACCCCGCCCAGGAGCGCCTTCTGCTCGTATTGGGCCTGAACCTCGTGACCGTCCGCGATCGTATGAAAATCGAGGAAATTCGGCGAATCCGGCGCGGGAAAGGCGATATTCCAATCGGGGCCGTTCAAGGTGACGTCGGGCATGGGGAACGCGACCGTGACCGTGACGTCTTGCGCGGAATGGTTGAAGAAACGATAGCGGACGTCGATTTGCTTCTCGGAGATCGCAAGGTCCTCCGAGCGCATCTCGATGTCGGCCGTCTTGGCCAATACGAGCCCGCCCGTGGTCAGTTCCGCGGTGGTGTCGTTGGCGCGAGCGAACGATCCCCCGAACAGCGCGACGAGCGCCGCCAGGATCGCCGCGCGAGGGTCTCGATAGTTCGACGCCTTTCCCGGCTTTCGCATGGGCTCCTCCAGCTTGCGATCCTCGAACGCCGTCGAAAACGGCGCGCCGCGTCTTCGCTCCTCGGCGCCGCTTCTTCTCGCGCCTCGGCCGCCGATTGTACAGGGGGCGCGACATTGCGACTTTCGGATTTCGCAGCGCTCGGCCCGGGAAAGGTGTATATGTAAACCAAGCACCGGTCCTCAGGGCCGGAAGGACGCGTATTCAGGGAGGCCGACCATGCCGAAGCTCGCGCAACCCATCGAAACCGGGACGAACCGTTCCGCGCTCGATCCCTACGGCGCCGCGACGCACGAAGTCCTCAATCAGCCGTTCGAGCTCGTCGACTTCAATCTCTTCTCCGGCGACGCCGCGCTCAAGCAGGGCGTCGCGCGCGAAGGGGCGGGCTGGGCGAGCGCCGACCTCGAAACGCTCGGCGCCAGGCTTGGCGCCGCCGACACGCTCGAACTCGGCGCGCTCGCCAATCGCGTTCCCCCCGAACTCGACACGCACGACCGTTACGGCCGGCGCGTCGATCTCGTGCGCTTTCATCCCGCCTATCACGCGCTGATGCGCGGCGCGATCGAGATGGGGCTGCATTCCTCGCCCTGGACCGATCCGCGGCCCGGCGCGCATGTCGCGCGCGCGGCGCGCTACTACATGCAGGGGCAGGTCGAGGCCGGCCACGGCTGCCCCGTCACCATGACCTTCGCCGCGACGCCGTGCTTGCGCCTGCAGCCCGATCTCGCCCGCGAATGGCTGCCGAAGATTCACGCTCGCGTCTACGATCCGCGCAACGTTCCGGTCGCCGAGAAGCAGGGCCTGACGATCGGCATGGCGATGACGGAAAAGCAGGGCGGCTCCGACGTGCGCGCCAATACGACGCGCGCCTATCCGATCGGCCTCGAGGGGCCGGGCGAGGCTTACGAACTCGTCGGCCACAAGTTCTTCGTTTCGGCGCCGATGTGCGACGCCTTCCTCGTTCTCGCCCAGGCGCCCGGCGGGCTCACCTGTTTCCTCGCGCCGCGCTGGCGCCCCGACGGAACGAAGAACCCGATCCAGGTGGTGCGGCTCAAGCGCAAAATGGGCAACGTCTCCAACGCCTCGAGCGAGACGGAATGGCGCGGCGCGCTCGCCTGGCGCGTCGGGCCGGAGGGGCGCGGCGTCGCCACGATCATCGAAATGGTCGCGACGACGCGCTTCGATTGCATGATCGGCTCGTCGGCCGGCATGCGCATGGCGGCCGCCCAGGCGATCGACCATTGCCGCCAGCGCAAGGCCTTCGGCGCGCTGCTGACCGACCAGCCTGCGATGCAGAACGTGCTCGCCGATCTCGCGCTGGAGGCGGAGGCCTCGCTCGCCCTGACCCTGCGCATGGCGCGCGCGCTCGACAATCGCGCAAATCCTCACGAGGACGCGCTCATCCGCCTCGGCGCGCCGATCGGCAAATACTGGATTTGCAAACGCACGCCCGCGCACGCCTACGAGGCGATGGAATGCATCGGCGGCTCCGGCGCAATGGAGGATTCGCCGATGCCGCGCCTCTATCGCGAAGCGCCGATCAACGCGATCTGGGAGGGCAGCGGCAACGTGCAGTGCCTCGACGTGCTGCGCGCGATCCGTCGCTCGTCCGAGACGCTCGAAGCCTATTTCGCTGAAGTTGCAAGCGCGCGCGGCGAGAACCGCGCGCTGGACGCTCATGTCGACGCGCTGAAGGAAGACATGCGCGACCTCTCGGATTTCGAGCACCGCGCCCGCGACCTCTGCGACCGCCTCGCGCTCGGCCTCATGGCGAGCGCCATGGTCAAATCCGCGCCTTCGGCCAATGCCGAGGCCTTCTGCCGCTCGCGGCTGGAGTCGCGCGGCCAGCACAATTGGGGCGCGCTGCCGCGCGGCCTCGATCTCGCGGGAATCGTCAAGCGCGCCGCGCCGCGGTAAGGCGGCGTTTACTCGCCGAACCGCCCGTGCCGGCCGGCGCCTTGCGTGAAGCGGCGCGCGCCCGCCTCCCCTTCCGCGGCGACGATCGGCGCGCCACGGCGTCCCTCCTCGCGCAGGGCGGTCTCGAGCGGCAGATCCCATTGCCGATAGGCCGAGGCCCGGTCCGCGAGCATGCAGGTTTGCGGAAAGCCCGCGATCTCATGGGCGAGCCGCTCCGCCGCCTCGCGCGAATTCCCGTCGGGGACGAGGCGGTTCGCCAGGCCCATCTCCAGCGCCTCGCGCGCGGAAACGGGGCGCCCCGTCAGGATCATGTCGAGCGCGCGCCCCATGCCGACGAGGCGCGGCAGACGGACGGTCCCGCCGTCGATCAGCGGCACGCCCCAGCGGCGGCAGAAGACGCCGAAGACCGCGCTTTCCTCGACGATGCGCAAATCGGCGAGCAAGGCGAGTTCCAGCCCGCCGGCGACCGCATAGCCCGCGACCGCTGCGACGAGCGGCTTCGACAGCATAAGGCGCGTCGGCCCCATCGGCCCTGCGCCCCCGCCCTCGGGGTCGAGCTCATGACGGCGCTCGGGATCGCCGATCGCGCCGAGGTCCGCGCCCGCGCAGAAGACCCCGCCCTCGCCGTGCAGCACGGCCACGCGCTGGCTCTCGTCATTTTCAAAGCGCAGGAACGCCTCGCGCAACTTGGCCGCCATCGGGCCGTCGACCGCATTGCGCCGCTGCGGGCGGCTCATCAGGATCGTCGAGACCGGGCCGTCGATCTCGGTGCGAACGGTAGGCTTCATGGCTGCGCCGGGAAACGCGAGGAGCCGCGCGCGGGGAACGAACCATGCGCGCGAGGGCGCGTCAACGGCGGCGGCGCGCTGCGCCGCGCCTCCTCACGCGATCTGCGACGCGAAGGCTGCGGCGACGCCCTAGCCCGCCGCTGCCCTCAATGAATCGCCTCGGTGATAGCCACCAGCGCGTTGAGCACGCCCGAGTTCGGACAATACGCTTCCCACGCCGAGTTGGTGGGGTCGCGCTTCAAGTCTATGGCGCAGGGCGCCCGAACGCTGCAACTCGTGCAATTTCGCTTAATTCTGTCGAACGTTTCCCGATAGTCGCGTTCAATGGCGCCGCTATCGAGACCCAAAATCGTCATCCGACATTGCAGAAGATCGTCGGCTTCGTCAGACGTCGTGGCTTTCCCTGTTGAACGATCGTAGTGGGTCTGCATCAACTCCTCCCCGTTCCCTGGCGCCATGACACGCCGAGAAATCGCATGCGCACAATGATGTGGATCAACCGCCGGGCCAGCGACCGCGCCCGCCTTGCCTTTGCGTGTCGACGCCCATCATTGCGCAACCGCCAGTCCGTCTTCACGCCGCTCAACCGACATTCCCAGATGGTCGCCGATTCCTCGCAAATATTTGATCCTTTCTTTGCTTATTCGCAAGCACGGACGGCCGCAGAGATCTACAAGAACAGTGTCTGGACGCGCCGAGGGCAAGTCGAACTCGCAAATCGCCAAGTTTTCGATAGTGTCTCAGCTTGAAATCCGAAGCCGTCGACAATCGCTCGCGCGCCGCCGCTCCGAAATGCCACGCTAGAAATTAAAGACGGGGCGGATGGCAATGAAATTCTCTCATCCTCTCATCCTTTCGCCAGAGGCGCCAAGGAGTGGCCTGCAATGGCTCACGACGGCAATGTGCAGCGCCTGCTCGTCATCGTCGCCACGATCGACCTCGATCCCAAGAGCAAAGGTTGCAGTCAGATTGTTTTGCGCAACTGTGAATGATGTCCGCGAGCGCATCCTCGATCGTTAGGAGCTAAACCTGGCCGCACTGGCGTTGAAGCCGCGCAGGCGCTAACATTGCGACTGGGCCCGTCGGGCAGGCCGGTCACGCCGAGATCATCGATTCATTTTTCGACGCCGAGTTGAGCGCCGCTAGGGACGAGTTGCGCGAATATCTCGGCAATTGATCATTTTACAAGACTTGGCCAAGGGAGAGAAACTGTGAAGCCGACACATCTGAGCACGGTCGTCGCGAGCCTGCTGTTCGCCACGGTCGCTTATGCAGACGACAAAGTCGTCAAGATCGGCAGTCTGAGCGATCAGGCCAGCCTCTATGCCGACCTCGGCGGCCCCGGCTCGACGCTGGCGGCGCAAATGGCGGTCGAGGACAGCGGCTTGACGAAGAAGGGCTGGACCATCGACGTCGTTACCGGCGACCATCAGAACAAACCGGACATCGGCGTCGGCGTCGCCCGCAAGTGGTTCGACGAAGACAAAGTCGACGTGATCGTCGACGTGCCGAATTCCGGCGTCGCCCTCGCGGTCGCTCCGGTCGTCAAGGAGAAGAACGGCGTATTCCTGGATTCCGGCGCCGCGAGTTCCGACCTCACGGGCAAGGCGTGCACGCCCAACACGATCCATTGGACCTACGACACCTACGCGCTCGCCAACGGGACGGGCAAGGCGGTGGTCAAAGCCGGCGGCGACACCTGGTTCTTCATCACCGCCGACTATGCCTTCGGGCACGCGCTGCAACGCGACACGTCGGCCGTCGTCGAAGCCAATGGCGGCAAGGTCGTCGGCAGCGTCAACGTCCCGCTCAACACGCCCGACTTCTCCTCGTTCCTGTTGCAGGCGCAAGCCTCGAAGGCCAAGATCATCGGCCTCGCCAACGCCGGCGGCGACACGACGAACGCGATCAAGCAGGCGCATGAGTTCGGCATCGCCGCCGGCGGCCAAAAGCTCGCGGCGTTGCTGCTCTTCATCGACGACGTCAACGCGCTCGGACTCGACGTCGCCCAAGGCCTGGAATTCACCGAGACGTTCTATTGGGACATGAACGAGGGGACCCGCGCCTTCTCCAAGCGCTTCGCCGAGCGCATGAAGAACCAATCGATGCCGACGATGGTGCACGCCGGCGTCTATTCCTCGGTCGTCCACTACCTCAAGGCGCTCGACGCGATGGGCGGCAATCCGCATGACGGCGCCAAGGTGGTCGCCAAGATGAAGGAAATGCCGACCGACGATCCGCTGTTCGGCAAGGGCGTCATTCGCGAGGACGGGCGCGTGATCCACCCCGCGTATCTCTTCGAGGTGAAGTCGCCGTCGGAATCGAAATATCCCTGGGATTATTACAAACTCGTCGGCACGATTCCCGCCGACGAGGCCTTCCGTCCCCTGGCGCAGAGCGAGTGCCCGCTGGTCAAGAAATAGGTTCGACGCCGATGGCCGTCCGTCGCGTCGGCGACGGACGGCCTTTCCCAATTACGGCGACGCGGCCGTCATTTGAAGACGCTGGTGACCGACTTGATCGCATCGCGCGCGGCGAACGCCGTCATGACGAGCGCCACGCCCGAGGTCAGCAGGTTGACGCCGGCCAGCAGACCCAGGGTCCACGCGGCGCTCAGCGGCCAGCTGTAGACGATGATCGCGACCAAGATCAGATCGCAGACGCCGCTCGCCAGCAACCAGACCCAGGAGTCGGGCACCGCTTTGCGATAGGCGATCGAAGTGACGATCTGGAAGACGCCTTCGGCGACGAAAAACGCCGTCAGCGCAAGCGTGAGCGTGACCGTGCCGGCGATGGGTCTATAGAGCAGCAACACGCCGAGGCCGAGCGACAGGGCGGCCGTGACGAGGGTCCACAAAAAGGCCGCGATGTCGTCGGCATAGAACATCGCGACAAGTCCGACGATGCCGGCGATCAAGAACAACCAACCGATAAAGATTTCGACCGCGAAGGTCGAGACCAGCGGCGCCGCGATGGCGAGGACGCCCAGGATGATCAAGGCGACGCCCTGAAACATCAACAGCCCCCAACGCGCGTTCAATGCCGCCTTCACGCCGCGGTGCAGCTCACTCAGATCTGAATTGATGGTAGCCATCGGATTTCCCCTTTCGGATCCATTCTTGCGACTGGGTTGCTGAACGCCGGCGCTGCGCCCGGCGCGATTGCTGAGCGGCGCAGCCGCGGTCGATCGTCAATTCCGCGCCCGTCATGAATTTCAGCTCGGCTGAGGCGAAATAGACGACGCCCAAGCCGATGCCGTCGAGCTCGCCGAAACGGCCGACCTAATTTCTTGTGTGTATGCTAGAGGCCCTCGCGACGGACTCGTTGACATGGGTCAAGACGAGCCTGTCGCCGTGTTTGCGAGCCGCCGCCCGCCGTCAATAAGTGGCGCGGCCGCCGGAGATATCGAAAACGGCGCCGGTGCTGAACGAGCATTCTCGGCTCGCCAGCCAGCAGACGAGCGCCGCCACTTCGTCGACGGCGCCAAAACGGTCCATCGGAATTTTCGAGCGCATATAGGCGAGATGAGCCGCCGAAACCTGCTCGAGCATCGGCGTTTCGACGGCCGCCGGCGTGACCGCATTGACGACGACGCCGGCCTTGGCGAGTTCCTTGCCCAGCGACTTCGTCAGGCCGATCACCGCCGCCTTCGAAGCGCTGTAGGCCGAAGCGGTCGGATTGCCTTCCTTGCCGGCGATCGAGGCGATGTTGACGATGCGGCCATAGCCGCGCGCCTGCATCAAGCGCGCGACGAAGCGATTGCAATAGAACAATCCGTTGACGTTGATGTCGAAGACTTTCTTCCATTCGTCGATGGGATAATCGACGACCAGCGCGTTCTTGCCGGCGACGCCGGCGCTGCAAACGAGAACATCGATATGCCCGACGGCCTTCTCGGCGTCCGCCGCGGCGCGTTCGACGGCGCTCGGGTCGGTGATGTCGAGCCGAGCGATATGGGCGCGCGCGCCCAATTGCGCCCTGGCCGCTTCGAGCTTGTCCTGATCGACATCCCACAACGCGACCCGGCCGCCCTCGGCGACGATCCTGCGCGCAACCGCCAGGCCTATGCCCGATGCGCCGCCGGTAATGACCGCGCCTGCGTCCTCGAAACGTTGCATCCCTGGCATTGCGAATCCCCCTTGTGGCTCTCGCATCTCTTAGCGTTGGTCGCGGATCGTCGGCCCATCGTAAGACACGAATCGCCAAATGCGAACAAGCGCAAAAGCGCAATCACATGGCGCCGCCCGCTTTCACGCGAACGCCACCGCGACGAGGCGTTCGCCGACCTGGGACATCAGGCGCAACGAGCGCCCGTCGCGTAAAATGGCCGTGGCCTCGGCGAGCCGGATTTCAATGTCGTCGTATTCGAGCGGCGATCCGTCGACGGGATTCAAAGCCTTGTAGACCGCCTCCTTGCCTGAAAAAATCAAGCGGCTCATCACGCGGTCGTTTTTCGTCAGCCGCTTTTCCCCGACGCTCAAGACGCGATCGACGAGGTCCGAGGGCAGCGGTTCGGCCGGCTCGATGTCGATTCCCAGGCGCGCGACATCGCGCCGCAGCGCCACCGCCGCGACCGCGAACTCGTCGTCGTGCGCGAGCGACCCCACCACGCCCTCGGGCCAGCAAGGCGCGCCCGACCGGGCGCGCCGCAGCGGCGCCGAGGCGTCGCCGCCGAGTTCGCCGAGCAAGCGACGCGCCACGATCCGCGCCGCGCCGCTCGCGCGTCGTCGCGGCAGGTTCGCGGCGGTCTCGACGCCTCCCGGGTCGGAAAAGGCCGCCTCGTCCCCGGGCAAGACGCGACGCGCGGCGATGCGAACGCCATACGCGGACAGCGCGGCGCTCAAGGAGGCGAGGTCGAGGCCCCAGTCGCGCATCGCGATGCCAGCCATGTCCGTCGCGTTCACTTTGGATTTGAAACCGTCGGGGGCGCGATCCCGCAACTCACGAGCCTCGCCGGGTTGCCGCGCCAACGCGAGTGCGGCGGCGTGATCTCGCCCTTCATCAGAAACGAATCCGCGTCGAGGCAGGTTTCTTCGTGCATCACAACGCCGTAGTGGACGAAAGCGCCGACGCCAAGCGAGCAGCCGGCGCCGATGCGCACGACGTCCGACTTGAACACGCCTTCCTCCAGCGAATGCGACTGGATGAAGCTCGCGCGGTTCAGGTTCGCATAGTCGCCGATCTCGACCAGCGTCCGCTCGGAGAGGAGGCACCCGTCGTCGAAGACTTTGCGGCCGATTTTGACGCCGAGCAGCCGCGAAACGACATTGCGCAACGGCGTTCCGCTGAACAGAAACGACAAGGGGGACTCGGACAGCTTCCAGTGCCGCTCCACGCGCCAGAACGCGAGATCGTAAATCGTCGCCAAGTCCGGCTTGAGGCGGCCGAAGCCGATCGAGGCGCGTTCGACGACGATGAAGACGCCGAGCGCGCTGACGAAGACGACGCCCGCCGCAATCGCCATCGCCGGAAAATTCGTCACGCCGAATCTCTCCGCCGTCAGAGTCATGACGCAGAGCGCCAAGAACTGAACGAACCAGCCCGAGACCAGCAAGGCCGCCGCGGTCGCGACATTGTGCCGAGTCTTTCGCGCAAGGCGCCGACGACGCTCCTCGGGACTGATCTTGGCCAGAAGTTCGAGGTCGCGCCAGGCGGCGCGCGGAATCTCGAAACAGGGCGAGCCGAGCAGGCCGACGTTTTCGCGCAACGGGCCGTCGATCGGCGCCATCACCTTGGTCGCCAGCAGGCAATTTTCCCCCGTGCGCGAACCCGGCGGCACATAAACGTCTGTGCCGAGAAAATTGCGCGCGCCCACATGGCAGGCGCCGAGTTTGAACGAATGGCTCGACATCGTGAAGTTGCCGAGCCGCAGACCATCCGAAGCCATTGTGCCGCGGCCGATCGTGCAGAGGAACGGATTGTCCTGGCCTTGTTCGCAGCCGAAATTCGACCCGGGAAGATCGCCTCCGCCCAATCGCCAACCCACAAAGCGCAAATACGACTCGATGAAGACGCTGTCGCCGAACAGGAGATTGAAGAACGCCGAATTGCTGAACGTTTCCACCATTCGCTGCATGCTGTGGTGGAAGCCGTAAAGCGGATAGACGCGGCCTTCCCTGAGAAAGGCATGGGCGAGGCGCGGCAAAGCGTAAACGCCGGCAAGGCCGACGACGATAGACGCCGCCGAGAAGACGCCCGACGTCGCCAACGCGACCGGCGCCAGCGTCAGCGCGGATTCCCAGGACGTAGGCCCGATGACGCCGCAATGCCCGGCCCAATAGGCAAGGCCGTATGTGACCAGGCCGTCCGTCGGCGCGCCGACGACGACGAGCGAGACGAAGAGCTGCACGGCGGTAAAGAGCGCGCGGCGGAACAGACCGCTGGGCGCTTCGTCCGCAAGCCGGAAATTGGTCGTCGTCTCCTCGGCCGGCGAGCCGTGATAGCGCTTTCCCTCGGGCACTCGCTGACCGCTGCGCAAAGACGACACATGGCCCAATTGGCCGAAATCGCCGATCGCCGTGCGAATGTCGAGGACGCTGGCCTCGCCGACGTAGGCGCTCTTGCCGACACGAATTTCGTCGATGTGAAGACGATTGCCGAATGCGGAGCAGCCGGGCAATATCGCGCGCCTAGCGATGACGGCGTCATCGCCGACGCTGAAGAGATCGGCCGTGATCGGAACGTCGCTCGTGGCGACGACCGCGCGGCGCCCGATCTTGGCCCCGAGCAGACGCAGATAGACGTTGTAGAGCGGCGTTCCCGCGAAAATGTTCGCCGGCGCCAATTGCACGAGTTGCTTGGCCGCCCAGAAGCGGAAATAGGCGAAGCTCCAAATCGGCAAGACCTGTGCTCGGGCGCGCCCGAGCAGAAGCCATTTGGCGGCGATCGCAAGCGCGTTGAGGCCGAAAAACCAGGCCCCGACGACGGCGAGGGCGCGCCCGTAGAGCGCAAGCGGCGAGTCGACGGCCGCGTAGGTCCATTCCAAGCTCGCTTGTGCGAGCCCAACGCCGAGCGCGCCGATCAGAATGTAAAACGCCGTCTGCGCGCCGCCGCACCCATAGTACGCGAAATTGGAGGGTCGATACTCGGGCGCGAATTCCGGCTCGGCCGGCTCGAGCGGCTTGGCGGCGTCGATGGTGCGGGCAAGCCGACGCACGGTCGGGTTCGTATAGACATCGCGCATCGCGACATGCATCGATGGTTCGAGCTGGCGGACTTTTGCGCAAAAGCGCGCCATGAGCAGCGAATGAGCGCCATATTCCTCGAAGAAGTCGCCGTCGACGGAGACCTCTTCGAGCCCAAGCGTTTCCGACAGCGCACGGCACAGCAGGTCTTCGGTCGGGGTGCTCGGCGGCGCATGCAGCTCGCTCAGAAGCAGCCGCGCCGAAGTGGGCGCGGGCAACTTCTCGCGGTCGATCTTGTCGCTGACCAGCGTTGGAAAGAAATCCAGACGCTCGAGATAGGCGGGCATCATGTAAGCGGGCAGCCGCGCCTTCAGGAACGCGGCGATCGCGCCCGACTGTGGCGCAGCCGCGCCACGTTTGACCGAATAATAGGCGACGAGTTCCGTCACGCCGGGCTCTGGCGCCAAGGTCCTGACGGCGGCTTGCGCGATTTCGGGGATTTCCAGCAGAACCGATTCGATTTCGGTCAATTCGACGCGATAGCCGCGCAGCTTCACCTGGGTGTCGATACGCCCGAGATATTCAATCTCGCCGTCCCCGTTGATGCGGCCGAGATCGCCGCTGCGATAGATGCGACCCGTCGGATTGTTGGCGAGCGCCAGGAAATCCGGGATGAATTTCGCCGCGTTCAATTCGGGCCGATTGAGGTAGCCCTCGGCGAGCCCAACGCCGGCGATGCCGATTTCGCCGGCTGCGCCCAGGCCGACCGGCTCGTCGCGCAGGAGATCGAGGATGACGATCGAATACGTCGGCAACGGCCGGCCGATGGTGACCGGCTTTTCCGGGCTCACGCGCCCCAGGGTCGCGGTCACCGTGGCTTCCGTCGGACCGTAACTGTTGAACACGGTGCGGCCGGGCCAACTCCAGCGCTTGACCAAAGCGGGAGGGCAGACTTCGCCGCCGATCACCAGAACGCGCAGTTGGGGCAGATCGCGGTCGATCGAGGCGAGCAGCGTCGGCACGCAGCAAAAGCAGGTCACGCCGTGCGATTCGAGAAAATCGGCGAGGTCCTCGCCGAACAAGCTCGTCGACGTCGTGTTGGGAACGATCGTCGCGCCGGCGACCAAGGAAACCCACAATTCCTCGATCGAGAAATCGAAGGCGACCGACATGCCCTGATAGACGCGCTCGCCCGGGCCAAAGCCATAGAGCTCGCTCGCCACGCGCACGTAATTGCATATGCTCGCATGCGCGACGGCGACGCCCTTGGGTTGGCCGGTCGTGCCCGACGTATAGAGGATATAGCAAAGCGCGTCGGCGACAGAAGCGCGCTCGTCCCCGCGCAAGGGCCCGTCGTCCAGCGCGGCGAGCTCGTAGCGCGCCTTGTCGAGAATGAACTGGGGAACTCCGCAGTCGGCGAAGCGATCGGCGAGCCGGAGATGCGCGGCGATAAGCGAGGCCTTCGCGTCGGCGAGGAGGTGTCGAATGCGTTCGGGCGGATAATTGACGTCAAGCGGAACATAAACCGCTCGCGCCTTCAACAGCGCAAACAGCGCGACATAGCCCTCGAGCCCACGGTCGAGCAGCACCGCGACGCGATCGCCCGGCTTGACGCCCTTCTGGATGAAAAGGCGCGCCATCTGATTGGCGCGCGCGTCGAACTCGCGATAGGCGATGTCGGCGCCCTCGATCGCGATGGCGGTCCAGTCGGCGTAGCGTCGGCAAGCGTCCTCGATCACGGCGTCGAGCCGCTCGCCGAAGCGCCAACGCGGCATGGACCCATCGCTCAACACCGAGACGCGCGACGGCTCGGAAACGCCGCGCCGCCCCGGGGCGGGCGCGACTTCCCCCTGACTAGCCGCCACCGGAACCGAGGCGTCAGTACCGAGCGAAGCGTCGCCTAATCTGGAGGCGCGAATAGGCACAGGCGTAATTCCGTGATTCACCACCGACTAAAGACGCCATGGACGCGGAAGGGTTTTCGGCGAGCCAATTCCCTTTTTACGCCCCATTTGTTGCTGCGGGCTTGACCCCCGACAAAATGCTTGGCTCCCCGCGTTCGGATTGAAAATCGTATGGTTTCCGACTGGCATCCGCCAGACGACGGCGTCGCCGAGGCGTAGACGATCACTTTCGAGGGACTTTGACAACGCCAATCCCTCGACGCGGC
>CAWJIB010000021.1:0-3909 GCA_963842835.1 uncultured Alphaproteobacteria bacterium
CAAGGGTCTGGCTCCGAATCAGGGCGGGGGGCATGGGGCAGGGAAACATGGTTCGGGAATGGGGGGCAAGCGGGTGGATGGGCGATCTCTTGAAGGGGCCACTCAATTCAGCCCGTCATGGCCGGGCTTGACCCGGCCATCCACGCCGTCAAGCTGCCGCACGGTGCAAAGCCCTAACGGTCGGGCTTCGTCATTCCTTCTTGTGGTCCGCCGCGGCGGCGGCCCGTCTTGCCTCTTGCTGTCGAACGAACCAACCCGGCACTACGTCGCGCTCGCCAAACGCGTTTGAGTGCAAAATAGTCCCGTCTCGGTAGCTAACCATCATTTCCGTGCTTCCGCGAGAAGAGCCGTGCTCCGAGTAGAATAACTGGTCGATGTCACACCAGCGAGGCATATTTACGAGTCGCTCTGGAAATAGATGCGATTCATGGATGCTCGCGATATACCGTACCGACCGGATCTTAATTACATAGTTAATCTTCGATACGGCGATCTCGTCGAACTCGCGATAATTTTGGATGTCGCTGAAGTTGATAAGCACGTCATCATTAGAGCGCGCGTTTCGGCGATCCCGCCGTGCCTTCGTGCGGCTCGGATCGTCTGCGTGCTCGACGTGGCTGATCACAAGAACAGCCTCTGGAGAGAGAGGATAGATGACACGGGAGCCGCGCCAAAATGGATGAGGAGTCTTAGGAAAGCGGCACATATCAGTTTCGGGGTAGCAATCGCAGTTGTAGATCACGACCGGATCGTCCGAGAGGATGAATTTGATAGCGGAATTTCTCGCCGAGAATATCTCCCAGACTCCTTCCGCCCATACAGTGCAATTCTGGAAGCGGCGCTGTTGTAGGTAACGCATTATCACGTTGTTGTGGGCACCGATTTGTCCGCGCCTTGCGAGATCGAGTTTGATCTGCGCAATGCCCCTCGGGGTGCGTGCGGTCTGGGCATTCATGAACTCGACCAAGTCGTGCATTCTATGGCCGGGGTTACCGAAGGACTCGGGATAGTCGCCGTGGTGCCCGATACCCCTCGAAGTCGGCCATATGCAGAAAAGCTGGTTAGCCCTCGCCCCCTTGTCATCGAGCGGTCCGAATACAAACCTCTCAAGTACGTCTTCGCGCACACCCCTTAGAGCTACTGAATAGAGACCATCGTACTGAAATAACTTATGCGCGCCACTAGTGAATACCTGGCGTGGTCTTACTATGGGCCTCCGAGCCCCGTCGGGGCATATCACGCCAAGCTTCGGCGATTTGTCCAGAACGAAGAATTCACCGCCTTCGGCGGGGAGGAAATTTCGTTGATACCACTGAGGGACGTAGTGGTGGCTGTTTGAGATGGTCATGTCTCTTTTGGTCGCCAATTTTTGTAGGGAAATCGAAAGCGCGCCGAGCTTTCTGGTCCGGATACATATAACGGGCCATCTTCGGCCGCCTCTTCATGACGACAAAGCCGATTGCTCCAGGAGGCCCACAAGGCGCTTGGCGACGATCCGCGCCATGATCTCGGGGCGTCGTGCCCCCGCTTGCGACCGTCCAAGCGCAGCGCGAACGCGAGCGCGTCGGCAAGGCCTTCGGGGGCGGTGGCCGAGAGGCGATCGGGGGCGTCGGACATGCCGCGACCATAGCGCGGCGACGAGAACAAGACAAGAACGCGCATGCGGCGCGCCCAACCGCACGTCCCGAACCGCTCAAAAGCGATCCGGCGGATGGCTGCAACAAAGCTGGCACATTTGCCGCATGATCGACGCGGCTGGGCCCAAGTGAACCTATGGCTGACTCATCGCGATCAATTGCAAACGATCGAGCCCAATGAACCGAAACTCGAGCGATGATAAGTGAAGGCTAGCTCACCGCCCAACGACGCCTATTTTTTCTTTCCCGTGGAGGTACGGGGCGTCGAGCGATCAGCCGCGCGCACCTTCACCGTCTTGCCGCCCACATTACGAGTGTAGCTCTTCACCTTGACAAATTTCTTTCCCTTGCTTGTTTCAGCCATGACGTCATTGCTTCCGGAGCGATTCGGAGAAATAGATGATGGCACCGGTCCCGGCCGCCGACAAGTTCGGTGCCGCGGATGAAGAGTGAGGCGCTGCAAAAATCTTAATGTGAGGGATGGATCGTGGCACAGGTAATGCCAAGCCAGGCCGTCGCGGCCATTGTTCGACTATTCCCGCACGTAACGACTCCGACGCCGGGGGACGGGCTATTGGGGCCCGGCCAGATTGAGAAGCTACAGAGTGTTCTTAATTTGGCGAACGAGGTACCGCAGGAACTATTGGCATTACCGAGCGATCAATACGCGGAATTCGTATTTGCAAAGAGTCATATCGAGGTGTTCCTGAAAACATACATTTCGCGCGGTACTGCAAAGCACTTGGCGGCGATCGATGGGAGAGACGTATGTACAGTACTTTATCGAGTTCTATCTCAATGCCAGGATGAATATCCACCAAAATCAACCTCGGAATTGTCCTTCATCAAAGATGATGCCTTGCGCGAGAGCCTTCGAAGCGACCTTGGCGCGATAAGTCGAGCGCTAGAGAGCGCTGAATGGAAAGCTGCCAACGTTCTTGCCGGATCGGCGATTGAAGCCTTGCTGCTCTGGCGACTGCAAGAAACCCCGCCGGGACCGGCCGCAGCCGCTGCGTCAGCTTACAAATTGAGTCTAAGCCCCGGCGCTCCAAAAGATATACACGATTGGTCGTTGTATCATTTTATCGAGGTTGCGGCCGATCTGGCGATCATCAGGCCGGAAACGTCCATCGAGGCGCGGCTCACGAAAAATTACAGAAACCTAATTCATCCGGGGCGTTCGACTCGTCTCGCCCAGCGGTGCGATCGCGGAACAGCCTATGCTGCCGTTGCCGCGCTTGAGCACGTTACGCGCGACATCCAATAGCAGCGGGTTCCGGTGACGCTTTACCAAATCCCTAATCCCGACCGGCCACGCCGCCCCGTCGCCGTCAAGCGGCTGCGCCGCTCCTGCGCTTCGCTCCGGCCGCTTCGCGGTGACTGCGCCGGGTCGGCGCGGCAAGGGGCTGTCAAGTCGCGTTGCTGCGCGAAAGCGGCCCGAAGGGCCGCTTTTCGTCAGCAACACGACTTGGAAACCAAGGGCCAGCGCCGCGCGGAGCGGTCAAGGCTCGCGAAGCGACCGCGTAGCGGCTTGGCGGACGAATGCTTCGCATTCGCCGCGACTTGACGGCGAGCACGGCGATGGCAGGCAGGCGGGCGCTCGCGGGCTGTGCTATGAGGATGCCGTCGAAATCCTGAAGGCGCCATGGAGCCGGCGATGAGCGAACTGAACCGCATAACCGTCGATCCGAACCAATGCGGCGGCCGTCCCTGCCTGCGCGGCCTGCGCATCCGCGTCAAGGACGTGCTCGATCTCCTGGCGGCCGGCGCCAGCCGCGAGGAAATTCTCGGCGACTATCCGCTGCTCGAGGCCGGCGACATTACCGCCGCGCTCGAATACGCGGCGCGCCAGAGCGACCACCCGGTGTTGCGCGTCGCCTGATGCGGTTCCTCGTCGACGCCCAACTGCCGCCGGCGCTCGCCAGGCGGCTCGCCGAGCAGGGGCACGACGCCGAGCACGTCGCCGATCGGCAATTGGCCGCCGCCTCCGACGCGCAAGTGTGGGATTTCGCGCTTCGGCGCGACGCCGTGATCATCACCAAGGATGAGGACTTCGCGCAGCGCAAGGCGCTTGCGGCAAGCGGTCCTCGCGTCGTCTGGGTCCGAATCCCGAATACCCGGCGACGCGAGCTGCTTGCGTGGTTCGACGCCGCATTGCCGAACGTGTTGTCGGCGCTGGAACGCGGCGAGAGTTTGATCGAACTGATTTGAGCGGCGCGCGCCGCCCTCTTCACGCCGCCGCGAGCGCCCTCCGCGGCCGAATGCTTCGCAT